>NZ_CP150230.1:0-4800000 GCF_037973995.1 Paenibacillus sp. FSL R5-0701
GTGGACAGCCATACTTCTGATTTATGGCAGCAAATTTTATCAATCATACAAAACAAACTCAGCAAACCCAGCTTTGACACCTGGTTCAAAGCAACCAAAGCCACCAAGCTGAATGACCGTTCAATCGTCATTTCCGCACCAACCACGTTTGCCGTCGAATGGCTGGAGAGCCGTTACACCAAATTGGTTGGCTCGACGGTATACGAGCTGCTTGGCAAGCAAGTCGATGTGAAATTTGTCATCGAAGAGAACAAGCCTGTTGAACCGGATCCGCAACTGCCAGCACCAACGCCTACAGTTGTACAGGAAGAAGCGGTACTCAGCATGCTGAATCCGAAATATACGTTCGATACATTTGTCATCGGGCCGGGCAACCGTTTTGCCCATGCCGCATCGCTGGCGGTCGCTGAAGCGCCCGCCAAAGCTTACAACCCTCTCTTTCTGTATGGAGGGGTAGGTCTCGGTAAAACTCACTTGATGCATGCGATCGGACATTATGTTCTGGAGCATGATCCGGGCAGCAAAGTCGTTTATTTGTCGTCTGAGAAATTCACGAACGAATTCATTAACTCGATCCGTGACAACCGCGGGGAGAGCTTCCGTAACAAATACCGGAGCGTCGACATTTTGCTCATTGATGATATTCAGTTCTTGGCGGGAAAAGAATCAACACAAGAGGAATTTTTCCATACGTTTAATGCGCTGCATGAGGAACGGAAGCAGATTATCATCTCCAGCGACAGACCACCGAAGGAAATTCCGACACTGGAAGAACGTCTTCGTTCTCGCTTTGAATGGGGGTTAATTACGGATATCCAGCCTCCAGATTTGGAGACGAGGATTGCAATTTTGCGTAAAAAGGCACGTGCGGAAAACTTGGATATTCCGAATGAAGCGATGATGTACATTGCCAACCAGATTGACACCAACATCCGTGAACTGGAAGGCGCCCTGATTCGGGTCGTTGCTTATTCTTCACTGACTAATCAAGATGTAACCACTCATCTGGCAGCTGAAGCACTGAAGGATATTATTCCGTCCAGTCGTCCCAAAATGATCACTATTCATGACATCCAACAAAAGGTCGGCGAGTATTATAGCCTTAAGCTTGAAGATTTCAAAGCACGGAAACGGACCAAGGCAGTTGCTTTTCCAAGACAGATTGCCATGTATCTCTCTCGTGAACTGACAGACTTTTCTCTGCCCAAAATTGGGGAAGCATTCGGAGGACGAGATCACACCACTGTCATACATGCTCACGAAAAGATCTCCCAAGCGATTAAAAACGATCAGGATCTCTATAAAGTTATCAACAACTTAACCGAAAAAATTAAGAATCCAACCTGAACAAGTCCCAAGCCTATGCACAACGTATACACATGTGGATAGGCTTGGGTGTACGGGTTTATACCCACTTATCCACATATTCAGTGCCCCTATTACTATTATTACTAAAAAGATCTTAAAGATATCATCTCCAAAATAGCCATTTCGAAGCTTAGCCTTCGGCCTTTGAAAAACACCTTTAAACACCCCAACACCCAAAAAATCAGCTAGGAGTGAAACCATGAAAATCAGCATAATGAAAAACTACTTAAACGATTCCATACAGCAAGTATCCAAAGCGATCTCAAGCCGTACAACGATTCCGATTCTGAGCGGTATCAAATTCGACGTGAATCATCAAGGTGTAACGTTGACAGCAAGTGACACCGATATATCCATTCAATCCTTCATCCCGCTTGAAGATGGGGATAAAAGCGTAGTTCAGGTAGATCAACCCGGCAGTGTAGTTTTGCCAGCCAAGTTTTTCGTGGAGATCATCAAGAAGCTGCCATCACAGGAAGTACACATGGAAGTCAAAGAGAACTTCAACACCTTTATCTCCGCAGGTGCTACCGAGATTCAACTGGTAGGTCTTGATCCGGAAGAATTCCCGGTATTGCCAAGCATCGAAGAAAACCAAACGGTCTCCATTCCAGGAGATTTGTTGAAAAATATGATCAAACAAACGGTCTTCTCCATTTCCACACATGAGACTACTCCAATCCTGACAGGTGTACTCTGGAGTTTGGGTGACAACGAATTGAAATTTGTGGCAACAGACCGTCACCGTCTTGCTACTCGATCAGCAATGCTGGATAATGCAGAAGGTATCCGCTTCAACAACGTGGTCATTTCCGGTAAAACGCTGAACGAGCTCAGCAAAATTGTTCCGGATCAAAATACCCTTGTGGATATCGTTGTTGCAGATAACCAGGTCCTGTTCAAAATCGACCGTGTATTGTTCTACTCCCGTATTTTGGACGGAACATATCCGGATACTTCTAGAATTATTCCAACGTCATACAAAACAGAACTTGTTTTAGATACAAAAAAATTAAGTGAATCCATTGACCGGGCTTATTTGCTGTCGCGTGAAGAGAAAACAAACATCGTGCGTATGCAGACGATGGATTCGGGATCCGTTGAAATTTCTTCAAGCTCTTCCGAGCTAGGTAAAGTAAGAGAAGAAATCGAACCTGCCGAGTTTACAGGAGATCCGTTAAAAATCTCGTTCAACTCCAAATACATGCTGGATGTGCTGAAAGTTGTTGAAAGTGAGCAGCTGATGATCGCTTTTACAGGAGTCATGAGTCCAATTATCTTGAAACCGCTGGATGACAGTCACAGCCTTTACGTGATATTGCCATATCGGACGACCAACTAACGAAAGGAAGATCACAGTGAACCAAGTTACGATTCGTACGGAATATATTAAGCTTGATCAATTTTTGAAACTGGCTGATTGCATCCCAACTGGAGGTATGGCCAAAGCTCTGCTTCAAGAAGGACTTGTACGTGTGAATAAAGAGCCTGAGGAACGTCGGGGACGGAAGTTATACCCTGGGGATATCGTTGAAGTGGACGGAGAAGGCACATTCGAAGTTGCTGCAGAATAAGAAGACCAGTTCGATCCTGCTGCCTCCTGACGGACGGGATAAAAGGGAGGTTACCGCGTGTTTGTGAACAGCATTGATCTGCAGAATTTCCGCAATTATGAACATCTGAGACTGGATTCTTTTGGTCCCGTAAACTTGTTGATCGGGCAAAATGCCCAAGGCAAGACCAATCTTGCAGAGGCGATTTTTGTACTCGCACTCACCAAAAGCCACCGTACATCCCGTGACAAGGAACTGATTCGTTTCGGTGAGGAACGTGCCAGACTTGCAGCAGAGGTCGACAAAAAGTACGGATCGGTCAAGCTTGAACTATCTTTGTCGCAACAAGGCAAAAAAGCAAAGATTAACGGCTTGGAGCAGCGCAAGTTAAGTGATTTTGTCGGAGCGCTAAATGTTGTGATGTTTGCACCGGAGGATCTGGAGATTGTAAAAGGCACACCGGGGGTCCGCCGCCGGTTTCTTGACATGGAGATCGGACAGGTTGCACCAGGCTACCTGTATCACCTGCAGCAATATCAAAAAGTGCTCGTACAACGAAATAATTTGCTTAAGCAGTTATGGGGAAAAGGGGCATCAGCCCAGACCATGCTTGAGGTGTGGAACGAGCAGTTGGTGGAGCACGGTGTTAAAATCGTCAAAAAAAGGAAACAATTCATAAAGAAACTGCAAAAGTGGGCAGAAACGATTCATCAGGGGATCACCGGAGGCGGAGAAGTCTTGCGGCTGGCCTACCTTCCTTCCTTCAGCGAAGCCGCTGAGGAAGATGAAGCTGTCTTAATGGACCAATTTATGATAAAATTATCACAAATGAAAGAGCAGGAGATTCGCCGAGGCACAACCCTTAGTGGGCCGCATCGGGATGACCTGTCCTTTTTCATTAACGATCGGGAAGTACAAACATATGGCTCGCAGGGGCAGCAGCGCACAACGGCGTTGTCCCTTAAACTTGCGGAAATTGAACTGATTCATGAAGAAATCGGAGAATATCCAGTTCTGTTGCTGGATGATGTTCTGTCCGAGCTGGACCCTTTTCGCCAGACGCAGCTGATCGAAACGTTCCAGAGCAAGGTGCAAACCTTTATTACGGCTACGGGGATCGAGAGCCTGAACGTTGACAAGCTCAAAGATGCCAGTATTTATCACGTTCATGCCGGACAGGTTGAACGCTAAGGAGTGAGGGCTTATGTACATTCATCTGGGCGGTGAGAAGATCATCCGTTCTTCCGAATTGGTCGCTATTTTTGATATATCGATTGAAAAATCCTCAAAGATCTCCAAGCAGTATGTCACGCATGCCGAGCAGGAAAAAACAGTGGAACACATCGGCGAAGAGGAAGCCAAGTCCATTGTGGTGACCAAAAACATTGTGTACTACTCGCCTATTTCCTCAGCCACGCTGAAGAAGCGGGCTCACATTTTTCCGGATCTCTAGCATTGTATGGCATAAAAGATATCTCTTTTGCTGCTTGTCTTTAAATTTGGATAGCTGGCTGAAATGAAGGACGTTGCCTATTTCAGCAAACATTATTAGTTAACGCATATTTACGATATTGAATCTATAGAAGTAGGTGAAAGGCATGTCTATGAATCAACCGTCATATGATGCGAATGAAATTCAGGTCCTTGAAGGATTGGAAGCCGTACGGAAGCGTCCGGGCATGTATATCGGTTCCACCAGTTCCAAGGGCCTGCATCATCTGGTCTGGGAAGTAGTGGACAACAGTATTGACGAAGCGCTTGCAGGTTACTGCGACCATATTGAGGTCAGTATCCATGAAGACAATAGCGTAACTGTCGTCGATAACGGACGGGGTATTCCTGTCGGCGAACATACCAAAATGAAACGTCCTGCACTTGAGGTAGTTATGACTGTCCTCCATGCAGGGGGAAAATTTGGCGGCGGCGGATATAAAGTATCTGGTGGTTTGCATGGTGTTGGTGTGTCCGTTGTGAATGCACTCTCTGAAAAAGTGGTTGTAACGGTTAAACGTGAGGGACATATCTATCAACAGGAATATCGCCGTGGAGCTCCACAGTACGACCTGAAAGTGATCGGTACAACCGATGAAACAGGAACAACGGTTAGATTCCATCCGGACCCTGAAATTTTCACGGAAACAAGAGTTTATGAATATGACATCTTGCTGGCCCGTATTCGTGAGCTGGCGTTCCTGAACAAAGGTATTGGTCTTACACTGACGGATGAGCGTACAGGTGCAACCAACTCATTCCTGTACGAAGGCGGCATTATCGAATACGTCTCCTTCCTCAACCAGAAGCGTGAAGTACTGCATGAGAATCCAATTTACGTTGAAGGTTCCAGAGATAACATCCAGGTGGAAGTTGCTCTGCAATACAATGACAACTACACCGAGAATATCTATTCCTTCGCCAACAATATCAACACCCATGAGGGTGGAACGCATGAATCAGGTTTCAAGAGTGCCCTTACGCGGATTATCAATGATTATGCCCGTAAGGCAGGGGTAATCAAGGACAGCACGGGGAACCTTTCCGGGGATGACGTGCGTGAAGGCTTGACAGCTATTATTTCGGTCAAGATTCCAGAACCGCAATTTGAAGGACAGACCAAGACCAAGCTGGGCAACAGCGAAGTGCGTGGGATTGTCGAATCCTTGTTTGCCGAGAAGCTGCAAGAGTTCCTGGAAGAGAATCCTTCCGTATCCCGTCGCATTTTGGAAAAAGGACTGCAAGCAGCACGTGCGCGTGAAGCTGCCCGTAAAGCCCGTGAACTGACACGTCGTAAAGGTGCACTCGAAGTAAGCTCACTTCCAGGTAAACTGGCAGACTGTTCATCCAAGGATGCTTCAATCAGCGAATTGTACATCGTCGAAGGTGACTCTGCAGGCGGATCAGCGAAGCAAGGCCGGGATCGTCATTTCCAAGCGATTTTGCCGCTGCGTGGTAAGATTTTGAACGTGGAAAAAGCCCGTCTCGACCGGATCTTGGGTAATGCGGAGATTAGAGCAATTATTACGGCAATGGGTACAGGTATTGGTGATGACTTTGATATTGCCAAAGCCCGCTATCACAAAATCATTTTGATGACCGATGCCGACGTCGATGGTGCTCATATCCGAACACTATTGCTGACATTCCTGTATCGGTATATGCGCAAAATCATTGAGGCAGGTTATGTATATATTGCACAACCGCCATTGTTCAAGATTGAGCGTAACAAAGTGATTCGTTATGCCGGTTCCGAGAAAGAGCGCGATGAAATTATTGCAACGCTCGGCGAAAATGCAAAATTCAACGTTCAGCGTTACAAAGGTCTTGGCGAGATGAATGCCGGACAACTGTGGGAAACGACGATGGATCCGGAGAGTCGGACCATGATGCAAGTATCGATTAATGATGCCATCCTTGCTGATACCATGTTTGACACCCTGATGGGGGATAACGTTGAACCGCGTCGTGACTTTATCCAGGAAAATGCAAAATACGTGAAAAACCTCGACATTTAACATACTCAAAGAGGCGCCTGTGAGGGCGCCTTTTTTATATTAGGGAAAGTATGGAACAGATAAGTCGTATACTTAGACTTCCGTATCCCTTTGTTATCTGCGTACACGTTTTTTGGCAGACGAAGCCTGTGCTTTAGGGGATGGACGGGAGCTCTTACCCTTTTTGGAGGGCAAACGACCGTACGCAATGGCATATCGTTTGATCTTCCGGTATGCCTCCTTGTCCGGTAATAAGCCAAAGGCATAAATGCCTGGCAGTGTGTTGACTTCAAGAATCCAGGGACGCCCTGCTTCGTCTAGTGCAATATCAATACCGATCTCTTTGAGCCTTGGAAATGATGTTTGCAACTGCACAGCGGTATGAATACCTAAGCGGTACAGCTCAGTACGAAGTTTTTTGAAGCCATCCTGGTGAAGATGGGGGAGTACGAGTTCTTCATACGTGGCCAATCGTCCACCACCATGAATGTTGGTGATGATTTTGCCCGGGGCAGCAACACGTCCCAGAATACCTGTTGTTTCCCAGTTGTGTTGCAGATTTTTCTGAGTTAACACACGCAAGTCAAAAGGTAAATCTCCATGCTTCATCAGCGAGATTCCCTGTTGAATGATATAATCACGTTCCTGAATGCGATCATTCAGTGCTCGTTCGAGTTCGTCCAGGGAATGAAATGATCTCTCCTCTGTACCGTATTGGAGATGATATGTTGTTATGAGATAGGTAGCTCTGGAGATAACAGCACTTGCTTCGGGTTCATCAGGCAGGCTCCGATCATTGGTTTCTTCCGGAACCTCTGCATCTGTGGTGGAATCCTCGGAATGAACGACTGGTTCGTATAGATGGGTTGTTTTCACCCGCATGACCCCATTACCGTAAGTACCACGGTCCGGTTTGATATAGTTAGACTCAAATAACTCAGTCATTCGTTCCAGAGTTTGACGGCTATATTTTAGGGTCACTGGGATATATTCATTCACAATGCGACTGCGTTGTAACACAGCTGTTTTGGCCCATTTGCTGGAGACGCGTTGGATACCCAAGATTCATCAGTCCTTTCATGTTTTGTTCAGTTCTAAAGAGGGACAGACACGGAGAAATCAAAGGACAAGAGACGATTTCAGTGGTATAATAGAGAAATATGGCGTTTTGTGCGATGAGCTGCACAATTTGCAGTTTGATCGTAGGACGGGAATGGCTTTAGCCTCGGTAGGCACAGTACATATGCCGTTTTTCTAGCATTGTATGTGCAATTGGGGAGGAAGGCAGGGCGTATCCCCAGACACGCGGAAGTTCCCGGAAGAAAGGCTATTGCCCAGCGGACGTTTAATTGTGTAACTTTTGTGAAAGTAATATAATAAAGAGTAGCGTTCTTGCGCGGTTTTAGCCTTGTTAGGCTTTTCACATATAATCAATTTTTTTGCATGACGGAATGGAACGTTTGTTGAAGGACAAGAAGGAGGTCCAGCATGGCGGAAGAAATGAACTCTCAGATTACAGATCGGGATATAGGCGTCGAGATGCGTGAATCGTTTATGGATTATGCGATGAGCATCATCGTTAGCCGTGCCTTACCTGACGTGCGTGATGGATTGAAGCCGGTTCACCGGCGTATTCTGTACGCGATGTCAGAGCTCGGCATGACACCCGATAAACCACATAAAAAATCAGCCAGAATCGTCGGCGAAGTTATCGGTAAGTATCACCCACACGGTGACTCTGCTGTTTACGAGACGATGGTACGGATGGCACAGGATTTCTCCCTGCGTTATATGCATGTAGATGGACATGGTAACTTTGGATCAGTCGATGGTGATATGGCCGCAGCCATGCGTTACACCGAAGCACGTTTGTCCAAGATTGCTATGGAAATGCTCAGAGATATCAACAAGGATACAATTGATTTCCAGCCGAACTATGACGGTGAAGAACATGAGCCAATCGTTCTGCCTGCTCGTTTTCCTAACTTGCTTGTCAACGGGGTCGGCGGAATCGCGGTAGGTATGGCCACCAATATTCCTCCTCATAATCTGGGTGAGGTCATTGATGGTGTACAGGCCATGATTCAAAATCCGGACATTACATCCATGGAGCTCATGGATTACATTCAAGGACCAGACTTCCCTACGTCCGGCTACATTTTGGGCCGCTCAGGCATTCGCCAGGCGTATCAGACCGGACGTGGTTCAGTAACGATGCGGGCCAAAACCAACATCGAAGAGAATAACAACAAGGCGAGAATTATCGTTACGGAGCTGCCTTATCAGGTAAACAAGGCGAGACTCGTTGAGAAAATCGCCGAGTTGGTACGTGATAAGAAGATTGATGGCATTACTGACCTTCGTGATGAGTCTGACCGTAATGGTATGCGGGTTGTAATTGAGCTTCGCAGAGACGTGAATCCGGGGGTTGTCCTGAACAACCTGTACAAACATACATCGATGCAATCCACTTTCGGGATTAACATGCTTGCGATTGTTAATAAAGAACCTAAAATTCTGAACTTGCGCGAAGTGTTGTATCACTATCTGCAGCATCAGATTGAGGTTATTCGCAGACGTACGCAGTTTGAACTGAAAAAGGCTGAAGCTCGTGCACACATTCTAGAAGGTTTGCGTATTGCGCTGGATCATATTGACGAGATTATTACGTTGATTCGTTCATCCAGTAATGCGGATGCAGCCAGAGAAGGTTTGATTGAGCGGTTCTCACTCAGTCATGATCAGGCTCAAGCTATTCTCGATATGCGTCTGCAACGACTCACAGGTCTGGAACGCGAACGTATTGAAAATGAATATAACGAACTGATGGTCAAAATCAGAGAGTATCGCGAAATTCTGGCCAACGAGCACCTTGTACTTGAGATTATCAGTACAGAGCTGCAAGAAATTCGTGATCGCTTCAGCGATGATCGTCGTACGGAGATCACTGTAGGTGAAGAAAGTATTCTGGATGAGGACCTGATTCCACGTGAAGAGGTTATCATTACGATTACTCATACAGGCTACGTGAAACGTCTGCCGGTATCCACATACCGCAGCCAGAAACGTGGTGGACGTGGGGTCGTGGGTATGGATACGAAAGATACCGACTTTGTCGAGCATCTGTTTGTGACCAACTCTCACAACTACCTCATGTTCTTCACCGACAAAGGTAAAGTGTATCGTCTCAAAGCTTACGAGATTCCAGAGCTTGGACGTACCGCACGGGGAACGCCGATTATCAACCTGATCCAGATCGAGCAGGGCGAATCGGTCAATGCCGTAATTCCGGTTCAGGAATTCGAAAGTGACAGATACTTGTTCTTTGCTACCCGCCAAGGGGTTGTGAAGAAGACGCCACTTGAGGATTACACCAATATTCGCAAAGGCGGCTTGATCGGTATTTCCTTACGTGATGATGACGTTCTGATCGATGTTAAGCTGACCGATGGATTGCAAGAGATCATCATGGGTACAGCTCACGGAATGTCTATTCGATTCTCGGAAGGTAATGTACGTTCCATGGGACGTAGCGCAACCGGGGTTAAGGGGATTACATTGGATGCACAGGATGCTGTTATCGGCATGGATGTAGTTGATAAAGAGCTTGATGTTCTGATCGTTACAGCCAAAGGTTACGGTAAACGTACACCTGTCAGTGATTATCGGATGCAGACTCGTGGCGGTAAAGGGATCAAGACTATTAATGTCACAGAGAAGAACGGCTCAGTCGTCAGCCTCAAAATGGTTAAAACCGAAGAGGATCTGATGATTATCACGTCCAGCGGTACGTTGATCCGGATGAGCATGGAAGGCATATCCACTATGGGACGATACACGCAGGGTGTGAAGCTGATTCATATTCGTGACGAGGATTCAGTAGCCACAGTCAGCCGAATTGACAAAAATGAAGAGGAACCAGACGATGAGTCGCTTGAAGGCTTGGAAGGCGAGGAGTCCCAAGCTCCGGTAGTAAGCTTGGAAGAAGGCACCGTTTCTGACGCTGAGGTTAATGAAGTTGAGGGTGACGACGATTCCGGTTCGGAAGCATAAAATAGAATTTTATAAAGACTGATCTCTTGGAGATTGGAAGAAGATTGCAAGGGCTCCCATGGGGAGCCCTTTTGTTTGTAAAAAGGCAGCTCCTCTTTTATTCGTCCGAATCTGGGATGTACAGCCTGATTCCTGAGTAATATAATGGGAAATATCATGAAAAACCGGGACTATGGTCTTGTTTGTTATTAACATAGAAGAACGATGAGTGAGGGGAATATACATGGGATTAATCACCCTGTCAGAGGTCAAACCAGGACTCAAACTTGGGAGTGATGTGCAAACACTTCGCGGCAACGTTCTGCTTCAGAAGGGAAAAGTCATTTTACCCAAGGACATGGAAGTGCTCAGAGCCTTTATGATTCAACAGGTAGATATTGAACAAGAAAGATTGGGGTCGAGTAGTACAGGCAGCAAAGGTGCATCTGTGTCAGCAGGAAGTTCTGCCAATGACAACAATGGTGAACGGGCAGGGAAGACAGGGAACGTCACTACAGCTCCTGTAGTAACGTCTTTGCAGGATGAGTATGAGAAGATGGTCGGACTAACGAAAAATGCTTTCCTGTCCTCTCTGGCGGCCGAATTACCGGTCTATGAGTTACGTACACAGTTGGAGTCTGTGTTTGCACATCTCAAACAATATAATGTGCTTACCTTCACTCCACGAGTAATACAAGAACATGATTATGTATATCACCATGCCGTACTGAGTGCAATCACATCCTATCAACTGGCACAATGGATTGATCTCCCCTCCAAGGATTGGATGCAAGTGGCCTTTGCAGGCTTGTTCCATGATATTGGTAACAACAAGGTAGATCCGCAGATTCTCCATAAACCATCCACGTTGACGGCTGCAGAGCAGGAAGAGATTCGTCAGCATACGAAATATGGGTATCAGATCCTTAAACAGGCAAAGGCCATTAATGAGGGAGCCAGGCTTGCAGCTTTGCAGCATCATGAAAAAGTGGATGGATCAGGCTACCCGTTGCAGCTTAGTGGGACGCAGATTCACATTTATGCCAAGATTGTAGCTATCGCTGATATTTTCCACGCCATGACACTGGAGAAGATCTACCGCAAGGCACAATCACCTTACCTAGTCCTAGAACAGATCCAAAGTGAGGCATTTGGGAAATTGGATCCTGCAATTGTAAGAGTATTTGTTCAACGGTCGACCCAGATCCATAACGGCATCCGAGTAAAACTCAGCAATAACCAGATTGGTGAGATTGTATTCTCTGATCGAGATCATCCTACAAGGCCTATGGTGTCAGTAGAGGGAACCATCATTAACCTGATGCAGCAACGGCAGCTTCACATCCAAGAGGTTATCGGATAACAATAGATATTAAAGTAATCTTGATGAGAGGGCCCTTCTTTTATAGAAAGGCCTTTTAAGTGAGATAAATGTGGGAATGTAGAAAAACCAGTAAGATTATAGACAGATATATATAATTACTCGAAAAAAGACTTGCAATGCATATCTGTACATGGTATATTCTAATTCCGGCCAAGAAAACACAGTTTACACGGTGCGGCAAGCGAATGGAATAAGCTTCGAAAGAAACTTAAAAAAAGAGCTTGCAAAGTTGGTTCGGATGTGATAAGATATAAAAGTTACTGAGGAGAACAACACTCGGTAGCAAAATAAGTTTGATCTTTGAAAACTGAACAACGAGTGAGTAAACATTCTGCTTGCAGAATGAACGCGAAAGTTGAAACAAGCCTTGGCTTGAATCAGCTGGAGCACAAATGAGATTTTTAATCTCGTCAGATTCAAAATGAGCTTATCGCTCTTTTCAATACTTTATTGGAGAGTTTGATCCTGGCTCAGGACGAACGCTGGCGGCATGCCTAATACATGCAAGTCGAGCGGAGTTGATAGGAAGCTTGCTTCCTTGATACTTAGCGGCGGACGGGTGAGTAACACGTAGGCAACCTGCCCTCAAGTTTGGGACAACTACCGGAAACGGTAGCTAATACCGAATAGTTGTTTTCTTCGCCTGAAGGAAACTGGAAAGACGGAGCAATCTGTCACTTGGGGATGGGCCTGCGGCGCATTAGCTAGTTGGTGGGGTAACGGCTCACCAAGGCGACGATGCGTAGCCGACCTGAGAGGGTGATCGGCCACACTGGGACTGAGACACGGCCCAGACTCCTACGGGAGGCAGCAGTAGGGAATCTTCCGCAATGGGCGAAAGCCTGACGGAGCAATGCCGCGTGAGTGATGAAGGTTTTCGGATCGTAAAGCTCTGTTGCCAGGGAAGAACGCTTGGGAGAGTAACTGCTCTCAAGGTGACGGTACCTGAGAAGAAAGCCCCGGCTAACTACGTGCCAGCAGCCGCGGTAATACGTAGGGGGCAAGCGTTGTCCGGAATTATTGGGCGTAAAGCGCGCGCAGGCGGTCATTTAAGTCTGGTGTTTAATCCCGGGGCTCAACCCCGGATCGCACTGGAAACTGGGTGACTTGAGTGCAGAAGAGGAGAGTGGAATTCCACGTGTAGCGGTGAAATGCGTAGATATGTGGAGGAACACCAGTGGCGAAGGCGACTCTCTGGGCTGTAACTGACGCTGAGGCGCGAAAGCGTGGGGAGCAAACAGGATTAGATACCCTGGTAGTCCACGCCGTAAACGATGAGTGCTAGGTGTTAGGGGTTTCGATACCCTTGGTGCCGAAGTTAACACATTAAGCACTCCGCCTGGGGAGTACGGTCGCAAGACTGAAACTCAAAGGAATTGACGGGGACCCGCACAAGCAGTGGAGTATGTGGTTTAATTCGAAGCAACGCGAAGAACCTTACCAGGTCTTGACATCCCTCTGATCGATGCAGAGATGTATCTTTCCTTCGGGACAGAGGAGACAGGTGGTGCATGGTTGTCGTCAGCTCGTGTCGTGAGATGTTGGGTTAAGTCCCGCAACGAGCGCAACCCTTATATTTAGTTGCCAGCACTTCGGGTGGGCACTCTAGATAGACTGCCGGTGACAAACCGGAGGAAGGTGGGGATGACGTCAAATCATCATGCCCCTTATGACCTGGGCTACACACGTACTACAATGGCCGGTACAACGGGCTGCGAAATCGCGAGATGGAGCCAATCCCAACAAAGCCGGTCTCAGTTCGGATTGCAGGCTGCAACTCGCCTGCATGAAGTCGGAATTGCTAGTAATCGCGGATCAGCATGCCGCGGTGAATACGTTCCCGGGTCTTGTACACACCGCCCGTCACACCACGAGAGTTTATAACACCCGAAGTCGGTGGGGTAACCGCAAGGAGCCAGCCGCCGAAGGTGGGATAGATGATTGGGGTGAAGTCGTAACAAGGTAGCCGTATCGGAAGGTGCGGCTGGATCACCTCCTTTCTATGGAGAATCGTTTCCCGAGTGGAAACATTCAAAACTGCAGCTTAGCTGCAAAACACTCACTCGTTGCTCAGTTTTGAGAGCTCAAACTCTCAAACAGCTTGCTTTTGCATGGAGCTTGTTCTTTGAAAACTAGATATCGAAACGAAACAAACGCGAATTAGAACATTCCTTTTTAGCTGAACTTGTGTTAAACAAGTTTAAATAAAAACGGTAGTTAAATTGCTTTTGTGATGGTATTGAATGGGAGTGACTTTTGGCTTTGCGCAAGCAAAACAAGGGAAGCGAGCAGTCAAAACCGGAACAAAATGGTTAAGCTACTAAGAGCACACGGAGGATGCCTAGGCGCTAGGAGCCGATGAAGGACGTGGCGAACAACGAAACTGCCTCGGGGAGCTGTAAGCAAGCTTTGATCCGGGGGTGTCCGAATGGGGAAACCCAGCTGGGGTAATTTCCAGTTACACCTAACTGAATACATAGGTTAGTGTGAGGCATACCAGGGGAACTGAAACATCTAAGTACCCTGAGGAAGAGAAAACAATAGTGATTCCGTCAGTAGCGGCGAGCGAACGCGGAGAAGCCCAAACCAAAGAGCTTGCTCTTTGGGGTTGTGGGACGTCTCACATGGAGTTACAAAGGAACCGGTTAAGCGAAGAGGTCTGGAAAGGCCCGCCAAAGAAGGTAAAAGCCCTGTAGTTGAAAGTCTGTTCCCTCCGAGACGGATCCCGAGTAGTGCGGGGCACGTGAAACCCCGTATGAATCCGGCAGGACCATCTGCCAAGGCTAAATACTTCCTAGCGACCGATAGTGAAGCAGTACCGTGAGGGAAAGGTGAAAAGCACCCCGGAAGGGGAGTGAAATAGAACCTGAAACCGTGTGCTTACAAAAAGTCAGAGCCCGTTTTAGGGGTGATGGCGTGCCTTTTGTAGAATGAACCGGCGAGTTACGTTCCCGTGCAAGGTTAAGGTGAAGAGCCGGAGCCGCAGCGAAAGCGAGTCTGAATAGGGCGACTTAGTACGTGGACGTAGACCCGAAACCGGGTGATCTACCCCTGTCCAGGGTGAAGGTGCGGTAACACGCACTGGAGGCCCGAACCCACGCATGTTGAAAAATGCGGGGATGAGGTGGGGGTAGCGGAGAAATTCCAATCGAACTCGGAGATAGCTGGTTCTCCCCGAAATAGCTTTAGGGCTAGCCTCGGAAAACAGAGTCGTGGAGGTAGAGCACTGATTGGGTGCGGGGCCCGCAAGGGTTACCAAGCTCAGTCAAACTCCGAATGCCATAGACTTACTTCCGGGAGTCAGACAGTGAGTGCTAAGATCCATTGTCAAAAGGGAAACAGCCCAGACCATCAGCTAAGGTCCCCAAGTGTGTGTTAAGTGGGAAAGGATGTGGAGTTGCACAGACAACCAGGATGTTGGCTTAGAAGCAGCCATCATTGAAAGAGTGCGTAATAGCTCACTGGTCGAGTGACTCTGCGCCGAAAATGTAACGGGGCTAAACACACCACCGAAGCTATGGCTTGATGCTTTGCATCAGGGGTAGGGGAGCGTTGTATAAGGGTTGAAGGTGTACCGTAAGGAGCGCTGGACATTATACAAGTGAGAATGCCGGTATGAGTAACGAAAAGATCAGTGAGAATCTGATCCGCCGAAAGCCTAAGGGTTCCTGAGGAAGGCTCGTCCGCTCAGGGTAAGTCGGGACCTAAGGCGAGGCCGAAAGGCGTAGTCGAAGGACAACAGGTCGAAATTCCTGTACCACCGTAAGCCGTTATGAGCAATGGGGGGACGCAGTAGGGTAGTGACGCGGACTGATGGATGTCCGTCTAAGCAGTGAGGCTGATGTGTAGGCAAATCCGCACATTGTAAGGCTGAGCTGTGATGGGGAGCGAAAATTGTAGTAGCGAAGGTCATGATCTCACACTGCCAAGAAAAGCCTCTAGCCAGGTGATGGTGCCCGTACCGCAAACCGACACAGGTAGGCGAGAAGAGTATTCTAAGGCGCGCGGAAGAACTCTCGTTAAGGAACTCGGCAAAATGACCCCGTAACTTCGGGAGAAGGGGTGCCCCGGTAGTGTGAATAGCACGAGGGGGCCGCAGTGAAAAGGCCCAAGCGACTGTTTAGCAAAAACACAGGTCTGTGCGAAGCCGTAAGGCGAAGTATACGGGCTGACGCCTGCCCGGTGCTGGAAGGTTAAGGGGAGTGGTTAGGGAGTAATCCCGAAGCTGTGAACCGAAGCCCCAGTAAACGGCGGCCGTAACTATAACGGTCCTAAGGTAGCGAAATTCCTTGTCAGGTAAATTCTGACCCGCACGAATGGCGTAACGACTTGGGCGCTGTCTCAACGAGAGATCCGGTGAAATTTTAATACCTGTGAAGATGCAGGTTACCCGCGACAAGACGGAAAGACCCCATGGAGCTTTACTGCAGCTTGATATTGAATTTGGGTACGATCTGTACAGGATAGGTGGGAGCCTTTGAAGTGTGAGCGCCAGCTTGCATGGAGGCAACGTTGGGATACCACCCTGATCGTATCTAGGTTCTAACCTGGTACCGTAATCCGGTGCGGGGACAGTGTCAGGTGGGCAGTTTGACTGGGGCGGTCGCCTCCTAAAGAGTAACGGAGGCGCCCAAAGGTTCCCTCAGAATGGTTGGAAATCATTCGAAGAGTGCAAAGGCATAAGGGAGCTTGACTGCGAGACCTACAAGTCGAGCAGGGACGAAAGTCGGGCTTAGTGATCCGGTGGTACCGCATGGAAGGGCCATCGCTCAACGGATAAAAGCTACCCTGGGGATAACAGGCTTATCTCCCCCAAGAGTCCACATCGACGGGGAGGTTTGGCACCTCGATGTCGGCTCATCGCATCCTGGGGCTGAAGTAGGTCCCAAGGGTTGGGCTGTTCGCCCATTAAAGCGGTACGCGAGCTGGGTTCAGAACGTCGTGAGACAGTTCGGTCCCTATCTGTCGTGGGCGTAGGAAATTTGAGAGGAGCTGTCCTTAGTACGAGAGGACCGGGATGGACGTACCGCTGGTGTACCAGTTGTTCCGCCAGGAGCACCGCTGGGTAGCTATGTACGGACGGGATAAACGCTGAAAGCATCTAAGCGTGAAGCCCCCCTCAAGATGAGATTTCCCAGTATGTAAGACCCCTTGAAGACGACGAGGTAGATAGGCTGGGGGTGGAAGTGCAGCAATGCATGGAGCTGACCAGTACTAATCGGTCGAGGGCTTATCCAATAGCAAGTGATAATTCGCATGTTTCGTTTCGAATCTAGTTTTCAGAGAACAACACTCTGAAATGTAAGCTACGCGTTTGGTGGCGATGGCGGAGGGGTTCCACACGTACCCATCCCGAACACGACCGTTAAGCCCTCTAGCGCCGATGGTACTTGGACCGCAGGGTCCTGGGAGAGTAGGACGCCGCCAAGCAAAGAACCACTGCCGATGTTATTCGGTGGTGGTTTTTATTTGTTTACAAGGATTAAATATGATAAGTGGAAGCTCTGACATGATCGATACTGGAAGGTAACATTTTTGTTACGGATAACAGCGGCAAAACCAGTATAATAGGACTATGTTAAATATGCTAAAAGTACCTGACCACAGAGCTGGAATGTGCAGCTGTGAAAAGGAGGGTGTGTGTGTTAAGTTGGCGGAGACTTGGACTACAATCATTTCTGTTGCTTTGTTTGACCGTTGTTCTGGCAGGATGCGGTGAAGCTTCAGGATCTGTATGGACTTCATATGAAGGTGCGGTGAACGAGAAGAGTTTTCCGGTACCTAAAGTAGCGAATAAATCTGACCAGTCTGAAAATAATTCGGATATGGATTATGTTCGATATACGCTGTCTGGTATTAGTGAAAGTACTAGCTTGCCTGAGGTATATCTAGACGAGATTAAAAGCTGGGGTTGGACAGAGAGGCAAGCCAAGGGTACATCCAATGAATCCAGTACCTTGCGTGTATTTGCAAAGGAAGGACATACTGTGCATTTAGCAGTACATGATGGTTCCTTTACACTAATGGTTCCTAGAAATGATGCTACTCAAGCGACAGTTAAATCATTGGCTGAAGACGATTGAGTTGTTGCGGGTAAGGTTGTATATGATTAATTAACGTTGTGATGTTCCTTATAATATAGTAAAGCTCCCGTGTACTTGATCGGGGGCTTTTTGTTATTTGGAGAAGTAGGCTTTAGTAATGATGGGAGAACCTATGACGTATGGTGGATCAGAGGTCATACAGGTTCAGAAGGAATGAGCAGTTTCTTTGGTACACGTAAAGGTGGTATGGGTGCTTGAAGCATAGGGGAGTGTAGAGCGTTAAAAGTAGAGGGGGAGAGAGATAAGTTGTATAAAGGTATTGAAGTAATGAACGGCTGATGGAAAGCAGCTAGAAGACATATAGAGCTTAGAGTGAGCAATAGATCGCTCAAAGGTGCAAGATCTACGAGATATCTGGGGTTATGAGGATATGGAGCAGCGGGAGGAAAAGAGGAGAAGAACGGAGCCTCGAGTGGGGATAACTCATTTTAATATACCCATACTGTGGATAAGGGATAAGACGGGGACGAAAAATAAAGGTTATCCACAGTGGATAACCTTTATTTGAGCATGTGAGGCTGAGTCAACTGAACGATACACGATCATGATTTTGCACCAGATTATTCGAAGGACTCAGCGATTATGTATTACAGGTAAGTAAGGTACATTCAGTATTGCATAAATGAGGGAGCGTTATTGCAGATAGTATGAGACATCTTGTTCATTCAATTTGATGAGTCCATCTTTGCGCTCACGGGAGAGTACCATTACAACATACAAGCGAGGACCCAGCAACCACAAATGCCAGAAGATCAGCGAGAGGGTGAAGGACAATGGGGACCATATCAAACATACTGTAATGATACATAGTCCAATCCAGCTCATATTAAGATGTACCCGGACAAACATACGGAAGCTGAAATGCTGATCAGGGATATAACCTAACCAGGGCATACGCAGATTCCAGCGCCAGCGCTTGGCGTAAGAGGTACGGACCAGCAGTAATATCGTTCTGGCGATGACATAATGAATCCAGATGGTGATTGGACCTGCCAGTACAAAAAAGAAGAGGCCAGTCCAGGAGAAGGCGAGTAGATTGAATAAGAGCATGATGACCGGCAGACACAGATAGCTGTAAATGACACTGCGGGCGATAGCCTTTTTTTTCAGAAGCCGGTATTGATAAAATGTTGCTTTATTCTCCGGTTCGGCGATCATACGATTATATATCCTCCTTCGGATTCACGTTTGTGTGGGTATTCGTTTTCTTACACGAGTAAAAGGAAATGAATCATGCATGTATGTATATATGAACCTTGTATCTCACGCCATGACAATTGTACAAGTTATTGAGATTCGACGGAACTTATCTCAGTATACTCCCGAATACACGGACTGTCAGGCTTTGATATCGTTATCATGTATTATATATCGGCTGAGATTCCAAGTTTTTTTAAGGAAATTGAATATAAGTTTGATTCAGACCAAGGGATACGTGATGTTGAGGTAAATGCAATGGAATATAGGATAACTGTATATACATAAGCAGGAGATATTCTTGTAGGGGGAATGAACGTATTTTTCGGTACAGACACCCAAGAGGGGGTGGGCGAATATATATATTTTATAGAAAGAAAGCACTATGAAAATGTTTAAAATAATAGAAACTGTGCAATACTGATAGTAAACGTAAAACAAGGTGGGATGGTTCATGGAAGAACATGCCGAACACACATGTATTATCTGCGAGCAAAGAAAAAGAGAAGGCATTTTTATTGTATCTGAATTCATATGTGACACTTGTGAAGCAGAAATGGTTCATACCGACGCGCAGGATGCCAAGTACAATTATTTTATTCATCAGATGAAACAGATTTGGGTACAAAAGAACGCATAATAAATGTTGCTAATAGAAGTAGAAGCGAAACATCACATTGTTAACGATGCTGATGTGTATAGAGGCCCAATGGGCCTTTTTCTGTTTGTATGAGGAGGAGTGTCTTGTTTGCCATCTTGGGAAGGCGTATGCTGATATAATGGTATAGATCATTTGTAGTAGAGCGTGTGGAGATGGGGAAGAAGGGCGTCCCTTGGATTAGAAAGCATTTTGGAGCGCATAGGGTGCACATTATATATGTACAGGATGGTTATTTCATGGATCATAAAAATAAATCAAGTAGAGCCCCTTTATATGAAGCGTTGCTTGCGTATCGTGATTCGAAGCAGCGTTCTTTTCATGTGCCTGGGCATAAGAATGGACAAGCTTACCGACATTTGCTGGACCAAGCAGAAGCAGGGCAATTTCCCTCTAAATATATCGTCAATGAGGAACATCAACACAACGGAGAGATTCAGAGCGATGCAGGGGGGGACGTTAACCGAAGGATAGAGCAATTCAGCTCGATGGATGAACATGGGACTGATCTGGAGAGCGAGAGACGTTTTGATGGCGAAGGGAATCTGTCGGAAATAGGATTGGTGCCGGATCGTTCATTTCTGGAGATGATGGAGATGGATGTTACGGAGATTACGGGCACCGACGATTTGCATCATCCGGAAGGTGTGATCCAGGAAGCACAGGAGCTTGCGGCAGATTGTTTTGGTGCTGAGGAGAGTTTCTTCCTTGTGGGAGGCAGTACAGCAGGTAATCTGTCCTTACTGCTCACCGTATGTGATGAGCCAAACAGTATTGTACTGGTGCAACGGAATGTGCACAAATCCGTTATTCACGGGTTAATGCTGGCGGGAGCAAGAGCTGTATTTCTGGAGCCGTGGGTTGATCCTGTGTCTGGACTTGCGGTCATGCCGTCGGTGGAGACGGTTCAGGCTGCTGTCCAGTCCTTTCCTGAGGCAAAGGGCGTGTTAGTTACTTTGCCTAATTACTACGGCATGGGCGCAGATCTGACGCCCATAGCCGAGGTGTGCCACCCTGCTGGCATGCCATTGCTCGTGGATGAAGCGCATGGCGCGCATTATGGGCAGCATTCGGAGCTGCCTGTCTCTGCATTGTCATGCGGAGCAGACGGTGTCGTGCAGTCGACGCATAAGATGCTGACGGCTTTCACCATGGGTGCCATGCTGCACATTCAGGGATCACGGTTAAACCGGTCCCTGTTAAGGCAGCGCCTGGCCATGGTGCAAAGCTCAAGCCCATCATACCCAGTGATGGCTTCGCTTGATCTGGCGCGCCAGCTGCTGCACGTGCAGGGCGCGAACACCTTCACGGCGGGGCTCGCCGCCGTGAAGGCCTTTAAGCGCGGCCTCGCGGAGCTGCCGCGCTTTCAGTTGCTGCAGCCTGCACAGCCGCTGCAGCCAGAACCGCCAGCCGGAACAGCGAAGCCGGCTGGCATGTCCGTGTCCGCTGCGCAGCAGACACGGGAGGGCCTGACCGCGGCGGCGATGCCAGCTGCCGCGGGGTATACCGCTCAGGACCCATTCAAGGCCGTCATCTATGACGGCGCAGGGGTGCTGAGCGGTTATGGGCTACAGCAGCAGCTGGAAGCATGCGGCTGTGTGCCTGAGATGAGCGACGAACGGTATGTCGTCTTGCTCTTCAGCCTGGGCTCAACGGTGCAAGATGCTCAGCACCTGTTGCAGGCTTTACACCATATCAGCTCTGCCAACAGGCATGAGCAGGTTCAATCTAATGCAGAGTCATCGCAACAGCTTGCGAAAGACTCGGCCCATTATATTTCCACGTGGAACAATTTACAAGAAAACACTCGCTACTCGGAACCAATCTCCTTTACACTGCAACCGATTGTGGAGACGGATACGATCAATGTCCCGATAGAAGAAAGCGCGGGTTGTCGATCAGCCGAGATGGTTATTCCATACCCTCCAGGGATTCCGCTTGTATATCCGGGTGAGCGTATTAGTCCATCGATGGTGGCTCGTATACAACTCCTGCGGGATGAGGGTGCAAAGTTTCATGGGGTATCCGATGCATCTCTACAGTCATTGAGGGTCATGAAGGATTGAAGGACAGATGAAAAACTGAATTGCATTCACCAATAGGTAGTCTATATGCCAATACGGATAGCGATACCGGACCCTACACATGTGTGGGTCTCTTGGTCATTAATCTAGTTGCTAGGGTGTGTCTTCAAAATCAGGCATGCAATACGTTGAAGGATGTCAGGGTCCAACATCTTGAAGTCAAGGATTGCTGATTCTGGCGAATTGTCCAGACGATTTTCTAAGGAAGCGAGGACGTCTTATTTAGCTTTCGAGTCCTCCTTTTATTTTGTAAGGAACCTGAGACACATTATTAACCAAATTCACCTAACAAACACGCTGTAAAGGCTGGTTTTCCAATATACCGTGTTTCAGATTCCTTAGATTGCTGCGGGCGCTTCAAATCGCTGAATAAGACGTCACAGGGTCGTTAGCGCTCCCGCTCCGTGCCTTGCTCCAGACACGTTCAGTTTGAAGACACGCTTTAGTTCAACTTATAGAGATAGACATAAGAAAGAAGGGAACACTTTGGGTATTCCGCTAAAAAAATATACAGGAATAGTCCTGCAAGTTTTGTTGATGTACGGTTTTTATTGGATTGGAAACTTGATTCAAGCTGTATTACATCTGCCGTTAACAGGCAGTATTGTGGGCATGCTGGTATTGTTTATCACCATTCAACTGGGATGGATCAAAATGAGCTGGGGAGCAGAGGGGTCAACGTGGCTTCAATCTCATCTGCAATTGTTGTTCATCCCGCCAACTGTGGGCATTATTAATCATTTTGATTTTTTTCGAGCTAACACATTATTATTGGTTCTGGGTTTGATCGTTAGCACATTAATCACATGTCTGATATCTGCCAAATTAAGTGAGTGGCTCATGACATGGAGATCGTCTCATTCAGGCAAAAGGGAGGCGATTACTTGTCAGCATTCATCCTCGGAATTGGAATGATCGCGCTAACCATCGCTGTATATATTCCAGCCACTCTTCTATATAAAAGGTTAAAATGGCCGATACTGATGCCTGTACTCACAACGACTGCCATACTGATCCTGATCTTGGTGATCTCCAATATAAAGCTGGATACATACATGCTGGGTGGCAAATGGATACAGGAGCTCTTGGGCCCAGCAGTTGTATCTCTCGCTTTTCCCTTGTCCAGACATCTGAATGTGCTGAAGCAAAATATCATTCCAATTGTGGGTGGAACAATCGGAGGCAGTATTACAGGTGTCTCCACAGGTGCTTTAATCGCCATTCTGCTTGGCTACCCTCAAGAGATGGTCATCGCTTTATTGCCAAAATCAGTGACAACTCCTGTGGCTATTCAACTCGCTAATCAGGTTGGAGGGAATGCCTCATTCACATCGCTGTTTGTGATGATTGCAGGATTCTCAGGGATATTATTGGGGCCGATGCTCTTGAAATGGGCCAAAGTCCGCAGTAAACATGCCTATGGAATTGGATTGGGTTCTGCATCTCATGCCCTCGGCATGGCAAGGTCTTTTGAATATGGAGAGAATGCGGTAGCCCTCAGTTCAGTTTCCATGATT
This sequence comes from Paenibacillus sp. FSL R5-0701, assembly GCF_037973995.1. Classification (NCBI taxonomy): domain Bacteria; kingdom Bacillati; phylum Bacillota; class Bacilli; order Caryophanales; family Paenibacillaceae; genus Paenibacillus; species Paenibacillus sp. FSL R5-0701. Next base: position 23,386 of record NZ_CP150230.1, read on the forward strand.
GTCAGTGCCATTGCCGGATCAATTATGCTTCCATTATGGGTATGGATTATCTACGGTTGAACGCTTTACTTTGTTGTTCATGTTGGAGTAACTGCTGACCTATAGTATTATAGAAAGAAACAAGCTTGTATGATCCTGGTGTTATTAATACGTACCGATATAGCTGTAGTTATACACCTCTGGGCGGGGGATATCATATCTTGTAGCAAGAGGGTCTAAGCATATTCCATTACAGCAGCAATAGATGCAATTATCGACATAGAAAGCAGGGAAGCATATGCAGGGCAGAGGTAAATTCATTACGCTGGAAGGGGGAGAGGGTTCCGGTAAAACAACGATGATCGGTAGAATAGGTTCTTATTTTGAAGAACGGGGTATACCTTACGTAGTTACGCGAGAGCCTGGCGGAATTGAGATTGCGGAGAAAATACGTTCAATTATCCTGGACCCTCTTCATACGGCAATGGATGCTCGAACCGAAGCGCTATTGTATGCAGCTGCACGCAGCCAGCATCTGGCGGAGAAAGTAGAGCCTGCGCTGAGAGCTGGAAAAGCAGTCATCTGTGACCGATTTGTCGATAGCAGTCTGGTCTATCAAGGCTACGCCCGTGGACTCGGGATAGAGAATGTATGGGCCATTAATCGCTTTGCGATTGGTGATCTCATGCCGGATGTGACCTTATATTTGGACATTGAGCCTGAAGTGGGGCTTGGCCGGATCGATGCTCATGATGGCCGGGAAGTGAACCGTCTGGATCTGGAAAATCTGGAGTTTCACCGTAAAGTCCGAGAGGGTTACTTCCTATTAAAAGAGCAGTTCCCGGAACGGATCAGGGTTATCGATGCTTCCATGAAGCAGGAGGATGTCTTGGCAGCAATGATTTTGTCGCTGGAAACAGGGATTTTGAAGGATTTTGACGAGTAATTGTCTAATATATAGACAGGGCATTTGATAAAGGTGCTTATTCTAAAGGAGGTTATGCAGGATGAAACTGATTGTTGCGATTATACAGGATAAAGACAGCAACCGATTATCCAGCGCATTGGTCAAAGCAAACTTTCGGGCAACGAAGCTTGCCAGTACGGGCGGATTTTTGAAGGCAGGCAACACGACGTTTATGATCGGTGTCGATGATGGTCAAGTCGAATCCGTAATGAACGTCATTCGCAGCAGCTGTAAGGTTCGTGAACAGCTCGTGACTCCGGTCACACCGATGAGTGGAACAACCGACTCTTACCTGCCGCTACCTGTTGAAGTTCAAGTAGGCGGAGCTACTGTATTTGTTCTCCCGGTAGATCGCTTCGAACATTTCTAATTATACCTATTGCATGGATCCCATGAGGGTCCTTCATGATCGATAGCATGTAGGAAACGATGGATGCAAGAAGAGTTAACAGAGTTCGTGCGTGCCACTTACGGAGCGCCTTTCTTGATGAGAAGAATCAGCATACTCTTTCCGGATGAGCATTTCCCAACTGAGGAATGGTTCATTTCGGGAAGAGGTTGACTACAAAGAACAAGTCCTTGATGGTGATGTGTATCTACCATTATATATAGAGTGTGATCAGCATATATAAAAGCCTCATTCTCACGCACAGGCGCAACGCGCACTGTGCTGATGGGCGATTGGCTAACTATGATAGAAAGCGGGCGTATCCATGAAAATCAATCCTGGATTCAGACCGATTCAGAGCGGGATCAGTACTACTGATTCAGGTTCCAAACCGGTTCAATCCAAAAATTTCTCTGATATGATGAATCACCAGGGGGAACGGGCCTCACAAGCTGAACTGAATCGCCGGTTTAGTGAAATCCAGCTTCAGGGGGATCGCTTGGCACGTTCCATGACGATTCGTGAACTGAAGGCGTATAAGCAACTTGTTAAAAGGTTCCTGGAAGAGACCGTTCGTCGCGGTGTATCCATGAAAGAGACAAGGGGTTGGGATCGTCGTGGCAGAGGCAAGCGGTATAAGCTGATTGATGAAATTGACTCCGCTCTGTTATCCATGGCTGATGAATTGCTGGATACAGAAGAAGGAAAAATCTCTCTATTACAACAAGTAGGCGAAATTCGGGGGATGCTTATTAATTTAAGCTTCTGAGGAGGAAGTATGTCCTTTCAACAGATTATGGGTCAACAAGCGGCCAAGCAAATGTTACAAAGCAGTTTAAGACGTCATGCAATAAGCCATGCGTATTTGTTTAGCGGTCCAGCTGGTAGCGGGCAACGGAAGACGGCAATTACCTTTGCCAAGGCAATATTCTGTACAGAGCTTGAAGATGACGCTTGTGGGCAGTGTCTTGAATGTCGTAAGGTGGATCATGGTAACCATCCGGATCTAACCATACTTGCGCCAGATGGAAACAACATTAAAATAGATCAAATCCGGGATCTGCAGCGTATCTTTTCATACCGATCAGAGGCAGGTCATCCCAAAGTATATATTATAGAACAAGCCGAGAAAATGACGGTGCAGGCAGCAAACAGTTTGCTCAAATTTCTGGAGGAACCGCAGGTACCAGCAGTCGGCATCCTGATTACGGATAATGGACAGGCCATGTTGCCAACGATCCGCTCACGCTCCCAATTGGTGCCGTTCAGTGCACTGAATCCGGAAGATATGCTGCAATCTCTGATCGAGGAAGGGCACCCTGCCAATCTGGCTCGCTCTGCCGTCCATTTAGCGTCAGGATTGGAAGCATGTAGAGAAATTCTCCAGCAGAATTGGTTTGCAGAAATTAGAAACGTAATGTTACAATTAGGGAAGGAGTCCCTGGGTAGAGGAAGCACATCATTGATCTCTGCACAGCAGAAGCTTTTTAAAACCGGACTCTCTGAACATCTGGACATGTTGCTTAGTTTGTTCCATCTATGGTTTAGGGACATGCTGTATGTTCAGTACGATAGGCATGAACATATCGTTTTTATAGATCAGTTAGACATGTTATCTCAGTTGGCACATACCCGCAGCACAGAGCAGTGGGTCTCCTATATGGATATGGCCGCAGGATGCAGAAAAAAATTGCGTTTCAACGTCAATGGCCAGCTTTGTCTGGAGCAATTTTTGATCGGTTTGGCATAAGACTGGGAGAGGGCAGAGTTAGCTCCAATCATATGCAAACGGTTATAACTTCGGCCGGTTCCCTAAGAAGACAGGGCTTCAGACGAAGTGGGGTTGGCTTACAAGGGGGTTAATTTTTTGTACAGTGTAGTGGGTGTCCGTTTCAAAAAAGCGGGCAAAATTTATTACTTCGATCCCCTGGACCTTCCCATTGAGAAAGAAAACTGCGTTATCGTGGAGACAGCGCGGGGGGTTGAGTACGGTAAGGTTGTCGTAGGTAAGAAGGAAGTGGGCGAGTCCGATGTGGTGTTGCCGCTGAAGAAAGTCATCCGCGTTGCGGGCGAGACAGATGCTCGTGTGGTTGATGAGAACAAGCGTGCAGCCAAAGAAGCATTCGGTACTTGTTTAAATAAAATCAAAGACCATGGCCTCAAAATGAAGCTGGTCGATGTGGAATTTACGTTTGATCGCAATAAAATTATATTTTATTTTACAGCTGAAGGAAGAGTTGATTTCCGGGAGCTGGTCAAGGATCTGGCAAGCATATTCCGGACACGAATCGAGCTGAGACAGATTGGTGTACGTGATGAAGCGAAGATGCTTGGCGGAATCGGACCTTGCGGCCGTGTGTTGTGTTGTTCTTCCTGGCTGGGAGACTTTGAGCCGGTATCAATCAAGATGGCTAAAGATCAGAGCCTGTCACTGAATCCGACGAAAATTTCAGGGTTGTGCGGAAGACTCATGTGCTGTCTGAAATTTGAGCATGATAACTATGAAAGTGTGAGAGAAGAACTGCCAGCTGTAGGCAAATTGGTCGTCACCTCATTGGGTGAAGGAAAAGTTGTCGGAATTAATGCCGGTAGCCGCACAGTCCATGTTCAACTGTTCGACATCAGTAAAGTCAAAGAACTTCCGCTGGATGACGTCGTTATCAAGTAAACCATAAAGGTTGCTTCGGGGTGGAAACTTGGAAAAGAAAAATCTGTTTACGCACATTCATGAAATGGAAACCCAACTGGGTCAGTTGCACGGTGATTTAGGAGAGTTAAAAATGATTGTGAAGGAGCTGCTTGAGGATAATCAGCGGCTTACCATCGAGAATGAGCAGTTACGTAAACTGCTCAAACGTGAGGCTCCGGCAGATCTGCCAATCTCCTCAGCACTCGCTCCTGTAGCAAGGCCAGCAGGTCCGGCTACAGGCGAGGATGTTGTGGGTGAAGGGTATGATAATCTGGCTCGGTTGTATCACGAAGGCTTCCATATCTGCAACGTCTATTATGGACATTTGCGGACGGAAGGCGATTGTCTGTTCTGCCTGTCTTTTTTGAATAAATGAAGTGACCGTAGGGATCCCCTACGGTTTTTTTTCAAGGTTATAAACCTAAACTAAACGAACATGAGATATAGAGTACCGGAGGATGAGCGTAACATATGAAAGCAAATGAAGTTGTGTTACATGAGTCAGAGCGGATTGATGATCTGCTCTCTCATGATCTGAGAATCATTCAAAGTGATGAAGTGTTTAGTTTTTCGATGGATGCCGTATTATTAGCCCGGTTTGCTTCCGTACCTAAACGGGGGCGTGTACTTGATTTGTGTACGGGTAACGGGGTGGTTCCCATTTTGCTTACAACGCGTACGCAGGCCAATCTGGAAGGGATCGAGATTCAGCCACGTTTGGCTGATATGGCGCGTCGAAGTGTGCAATTGAATGAACTGGACGAGTCGATTATGATTCGTGAAGGTGATTTGCGAGAATTGGTGAAAGAAACAGGACATGCTGTATACGATGCAATAACGGTTAATCCTCCATACATGCCTTTGAATGGCAGTGATCTTAAAATGAACACACATCAGGCCATGGCACGTCATGAGATCGGATGTACGCTGGAAGAAGTAATTCAGGCTTGCAGTCGACTTGTTCGTAATGGCGGAAAAGTATCGATGGTTCATCGTCCACAACGCCTTGCAGAGATTATCTCGCTCATGCGCGAATATAAGCTGGAACCCAAACGGATTCGGATGGTGCATCCCCGTGCTCATTTGGAAGCCAACATGGTATTAATTGAAGGAATGAAAGATGGTAAACCCGAAGTTAGGATGCTTCCTCCACTCATTGTCTACAATGAAGAGGGGACATACTGCGAAGAGATTATGGATATTTACTATGGTCAGCAACATGCTGAGCGTACTACGAAAGGAGGGCTTTAGATGACTTTGCATATTCAAAAAAGCTATGCGGAGCAGCCTGAAGGATCAGGCAAGCTATATCTGGTTGGAACACCCATTGGTAATCTGGAGGACATGACCTTCCGGGCGATCAAGACATTGCAGAGTTGCGACATCATTGCAGCAGAAGATACACGCCAGACCCGAAAGCTGCTTACGCATTTTGAAATTACACCTTCGATGCTGTTTAGTTATCATGAGCATAATAAGGGGGCGAGTGGACCTGAACTGATACGCTATATAATAGAAGGAAAAAATTTGGCACTCGTCAGTGATGCCGGTTTGCCAGCCATTTCGGACCCTGGTTCTGACCTTGTACAGCTTGCACTGGAGGCCGGAATAACGGTCATTCCCATCCCTGGACCCAACGCTGCGTTGTCTGCTCTGATCGTGTCCGGATTACCGACGGAGCGTTTTACATTCGGCGGTTTTTTGCCGCGGGAGAAAAAGGACATGCGAAAAGTGCTGGAGGCTTTTGACGAATCCAACGGGACTTTGTTATTCTATGAATCGCCTCACCGTATTCGGAAAACATTAGTCCACCTCGAAGAGATTCTGGGTGATCGTTCGATTGTCCTGGCTCGTGAACTAACCAAGCGTCATGAGGAATTCGCAAGGGGCACCGTGAAGGAATGTATAGACTGGCTTGAAGAACATCCGCCTCTTGGCGAGTACTGTTTGCTGGTAGAAGGCATTAAGGAAGAGGAGCGTAAGGCTGAGCGCGAAGCATGGTGGCAGCTCATGTCACTCGCGGATCATGTCAGCCATTATGAGGATGAAGGACATAACCGCAAAGATGCAATGAAAAAAACGGCTACTGATCGCGGTCTGACGAAGCGTGATGTATATAATGCATTAATTGAGCAGTAATCTAACCAAATATCTTCTGTTGTGGGGAACATAACCTGAAAAGAAGCTTATAACCAACCTTAGTGGAATATTAAAAAGAGCAGAGTGACTCAAAAAAATTTCATCGTTTCTTCCGGTTCTCGTGTGACAGAATTATTTTGGATAATGGAACCCATAACAAGGCAAAAAAATACCTTCCTCGGTGGGGTTCACACCGGGAAGGTCATTAAGGAATATTAAAAAGGTTAGAAATAACAATTTAGATAAGTCCAGTATACCTGTATTTTTTATTTTGCTACAGGTGCAGGGATTTCGGAAATACATTCGTTACAAACAATTTTACCTTTGAAGTAAGTAACGTTCTCTGCATTACCACAGAAGATACAAGCAGGCTCGTATTTTTTCAACATGATGCGCTCGCCGTCAACGTAGATTTCCAGAGCATCTTTTTCACCAATACCGAGCGTACGGCGCAATTCAATTGGAATAACTACCCGTCCCAGTTCGTCCACTTTTCTTACAATACCTGTTGATTTCATCATTATAATCAGTGCTCCTCTCAGCTAACTATCATTGTCATTATTCGACATTATTTTATGTTTTATGATACTCATCATACCAACGATTCCCAAATCAGTCAACCTTAAAATTAGCTTAAAATTAAGGCTGTTTTTCACAAGGTTACGGGTGGTAAGGGATTGGAAGCTGTTTTTCGCATTTAAACCTCAATGTCAGCTTTGTCGATTTGGAAAACGACAAAACTACTTCATTCGACAAAGTTCGTCATGTTGTGTCGAATCCTAGGTGAATCGTAGAGCTCAAAGCGTTAATATAAAAGAAATTAAAGGAGTGAGTCGACATGGAACAACGTTTAACGGAAGAGAAAGTATTCAAAGATCCGGTACATAATTATATCCACGTGCAAGATCCGGTTATATGGCAGTTAATTAACACCCCGGAATTTCAGCGTTTACGCCGGATTCGTCAGCTGGGTACTTCTTACCTTACCTTTCACGGAGCAGAGCATAGTCGGTTCTCACATTCACTAGGTGTTTATGAGATCACACGCAAGATCATCTCTCAATTTGAAAGAAGTCATTATTCGGATTGGCCGAAGGAAGAAAAGATTGTAGCTCTGTGTGCAGCTCTGCTTCATGATCTCGGGCATGGGCCATTCTCTCACTCCATCGAGGAAGCTTTTGACATGAATCACGAAGATTGGACTTGTCGCATCATTACAGGTGATACCGAAGTAGGGGCGATCTTAAGACGGTATGCTCCTGATTTTCCTGAGAAAGTAGCATCTGTCATTCAAAAAACGTATGAAAAGCCGATTGTTGTGAACTTGGTGACCAGTCCGCTTGATGCAGACCGAATGGATTATTTGCTCAGGGATGCCTATTTTACAGGTGTAAATTACGGCACGATTGACCTTGATCGTATCCTTCGGATGCTGCGTCCTTATCATGGGCGGATTGTAGTCAAGGAGTCAGGCATGCATGCTGTGGAGGATTACCTAATGTCTCGGTATCAGATGTATTGGCAGATTTACTTCCATCCGGTAACTCGTAGTTCTGAAATTATATTGCGGCAAATATTCAAGCGAGCGAAAACACTCATACAACATGGTTTTCAATTCCGCTTCATGATTGATCCACTCCCTCAACTATTTGAAGGGGAATTATCCGTAGATGAATATTTGCAGTTGGATGAAGCATTAATTCAGACGGCATTTACGCAGTGGCGCAAGGAGGACGATACTGTTCTGAGTGAGTTATGCGAACGTTTTATGGATCGCAAGTTATATAAGTATGTAGAGCTTGAACAGGTCGACTTGACAATGATGGAAGAGATTCGGGAAGCTTTTGTACAGGCTGGCCTCGATCCCGAATATGATCTTGAAATTGATTTTCCTTCGGATAATCCGTATGATGTGTTTCGTCCGGATGAATCCACAGATAAGCAGATTCTTCTTCTGGATCGACAGGACAATTTACGTGAGTTGTCAGAAGTATCTGACATTGTCCGTTCCATCAGTGGGCTTCACCGAGGGAAACATCATTTGTATTACCCGCAAAACAAGGTGGATGCGATTATTCACGAATTACCGTCACATATACGCCCCTATTTCTTGTAATCGTGTGGGTATAATCCGATGAAGAATTTTGATATCAAAACACTTTCCAAAAGAGCTATTTTCCATGATACAGTAATCTGCTTTAATGGGGAGTATATGTAGATCGACATAATTTTGTAAATGCAAGTTGGTAGAATGAGCCTAATCAGCAATATATAGATCAGAATATCTGTATATCTTCTATATATTGTAGTTGTGAAGAAACAAACGTGATGATGTAATACACAGATTACCCAAAATGTTTTATGTACGAGTCATTAAATTATTGGATTTTACAAATTGAATTTTCAAAAAGAAGATAGTCGTTATTTCGACATGAAGGGAGATACAGACATGATGCTGTTCGACACACATACACATCTGGATGCACCACAATTCGACGAGGACCGCGAGGACATGATTCAGCGTGCTGTGGATGCAGGAGTTGGTCGCATGATCAACATTGGCTTTAACCGGGAGACGATTCCAACCACAATGAAACTCGCTGAAACATATGATTTTATATATGCAGCTGTAGGGTGGCATCCCGTAGATGCGATCACAATGCAGGAGGGCGATTTGGAGTGGATTGCATCTTTATGCAAGCATGAAAAAGTGGTTGCGATTGGTGAGATTGGATTGGATTATCACTGGGACACTTCACCAAAGGAAATACAGCATCGCGTATTACGACAACAAATTGCTTTGGCGCGTGAAGTGAAGATGCCGATTGTCATCCATAATCGGGATGCACATGAGGATATTATAAGAATTTTGCGTGAAGAGAAAGCTGGTGAGGTTGGTGGTGTGATGCACTCCTTCTCAGGCAGCTGGGAAACGGCAAAAAATTGTCTCGATATGGGCTTCCATCTCTCCTTCGGAGGACCAATCACATTCAAAAATGCAAAGCAGCCCAAAGAGGTGCTGGAGAAGGTTCCTATGGACCGGTTTTTCATTGAAACAGATGCTCCATATTTGACACCTCACCCTTATCGTGGGAAGCGAAATGAGACAGCGCATGTACGTCTGGTTGCAGAGGCAGCTGCGGAAATTAAAGGCATTTCGGTGGAGGAAATTGCTGCAATAACAACCAAAAATGCCATGGAACGATTTGGAATTCGTTAAAAAAACGAGTAAATGAGGTGAAAAAGGCAGGTAAGCGGAGTTAATTTGCCCTTTGATCCAAATAAATCAAGAATATTACAATATTTTAACCAAATATTCAGAAAAACGTACTTGATCAACGCTTTACAACATGCATCAAAACAGGATATCATCTTTTCAGTGAATTGTTGTGCGGAAAATTGGACAGATGTTCGGGGGATGAACAAAGGGACACTTTCCGATGAAACAACATTACTTTCATGAATCAGTCTCGCTGAGTCTCCGTTAACGGAGAGCGGGGGAACCAATAGGGCTTAAACATCGGTGTATTTGGCCGATGCGCAACGTTCGCTGACCCAAAAGCAGCGAAGGGAACTGCGAAGCCGTATTTGATTTCTTCTTTGGGTCTCGGGGTGAATTCAAGGGCGTCCGCCATGAGCGGGTGACCCAAGATAGGGCGGCTCTCTTTCGCCCGAACCCGACAGCTAACCTCGCAAGCGGAAAAAGAGAGGCAACCTCGTGCATGAATTTCCGATATTCAAAATCATTCGGAAGCCACGAAAGAGTTCCTCTTACACTCTTTCTTTGGCTTTTTTGTTTTTGAATAAAAGAAATATTGTCATCATACGGTAGGTATTCAGGAGGATGACATCATGTTGCGAAGATTGATTCATGGTGCAGAACCGGATTATGTTGGTCCAATCTGTGTTCTGTAGAAAATTTGGTATAGTCACGTCAAAGACATCATGCATTACTTTAGACGGCGAGGCTATGAAGGAGGACGGAGAAGTGGGCACATTCCAACCAGAAGAGACCCATGAGTCACGATCATCCAGTAAGTCTTTCGCGTTGCGGTGGAAGCATGAGAACATGCGTCAAATGGCATTGATCGCGATTTTCTCAATTGCGCTTACAATCATGATCTTGTTAGTCGTTTACGGTCAGGCCGGGAAACAAATTTCGCTGGTTATTGATGGCAAAGCTCAGGTGGTAGAGACTCGTACAGGAATGCTTCAGGAAATGCTGGAGGAGCAGTCGATCACAGTCAGCCCTCACGATAAGGTATCCATGTCCATGAATGGGGCGATTACAGATGGAGACCGAATCGTTATTGAGCGGGCCGTTCCAGTTAACATTACGGCAGACGGAGACACCAAGACTCTGTATACAACCGATTCATCGGTAGAAGATGCAATTCAAAAATCAGGTATTCAAGTTGAAAGTAATGATAAAGTGTATCCGGCGCTCGGAACTGCGATCAAAGCGGAGATGAAGATCCGTGTAGTGCGCGTAACAAAGCGTACAGTGGAAGTAGAGCAACCGATCGCTTACAAAGTTATTAAAACGGCTGACCCTAGCTTGTACAAAGGGGATAACCGTGTCGTTGTAAACGGCAAAGAAGGCACACTTGTACAGCATATCGAAAAGGTATTTCAGGATGGAGAATTGGTCTCCAAAAAAATGGTCGGCAAATCTGTCGCGAATAATCGTGTAGATAAAGTGATCGCTGTCGGCACCAAAGCAAAACCGGTCGTGAAAGAACCTGAGATTCAGACCGTATCGGCTCAAACTTCAACAACCAAAAAGGCTACAACAACGAACTCGAAGAAAACATCTGCCTCGGGCAGCAAAGTGATTACCGTATCCGGGACTTCTTTTAAATACTCCAAAGTACTTAAAAATGTATCCATGACTGCCTACTCTTCCGAAGAGCCTGGCATTGGTACAAAAACAGCTTCCGGTACTCGTGTAACGGAAGGTCGCACCATTGCGGTTGATCCCAAAGTCATTCCAATTGGCTGGTGGGTATATATCGAAGGTCTGGGATTCCGTCGTGCAGAAGATACAGGCGGTGCCATTAAAGGCAACAAAATTGATGTATATTATGACAGTGTGAAGCATGCCCTGAATTTTGGACGTAAGAAAGGCAAGACGGTCTACGTGATCGGTCCGGTGAAGCCGGAAGCGAACTAAAATCGTTTTACTTTGAAATGGGAATGCTATAAAATAGTTGCATGAATGGTTCATGCGGAATATGCGGCGGAGGAGTCTGAATTCAGTCTCCCCCGCCGTTTGGCAGAGAAGAGGATATTCCTCTTCTTTTTGCGTTAGAAAGGAAGAAATGGAACATGATAAAAGAAGTCATTGTGGTGGAAGGCCGTGACGATACGGTAGCTATCCGTCGGGCCGTTGAAGCCGATACAATAGAAACAGGTGGATCAGCAATCAACCAACGCATTCTGAAGCGAATTGCGCTTGCTCAGGAGAGACGGGGAGTCATTGTACTGACAGATCCGGATCATGCTGGCGAACGCATTCGTAAAATTATTGCAAACAAGGTGCCTGGCTGCAAACATGCCTTCATTCCGGAAGCCGATGCAACGCGTAAAGGGGACATTGGGGTGGAGAATGCCTCACCTGAAGCGATCCGTCATGCTCTGGCGCGCGTACATACTTCATACGAAGGTGCTCCGAGCCTGATCGATTGGGAGGACCTGATCGCGGCAGGACTTATCGTGCATCCGCAGGCTGCTGCACGTCGCATGGAGATGGGCAATCTGCTGGGCATCGGTTATTGTAACGGTAAGCAGTTCCACAAACGTCTCAGTGTATTTCAGATTACACGGGAAGAGTTCTCTACAGCATTAGCGCAAATTGAACGTGAAGGAATGTGAGCATATGAAGGATATGGAAGAGACGATAGAAATTGCAACGCCCAAACGAACCAAAGAGATTATTCAAAGACACGGATTCTCATTCAAGAAAAGTCTGGGTCAGAACTTTCTGATCGATCAAAATATACTGAACAAAATCGTTAATGCAGCCGACCTGGACGAGTCCAAGGGCGCGTTAGAGATCGGGCCGGGTATTGGAGCCCTTACGGAGCGACTGGCTCGGGTAGCAGGTCCTGTCACAGCCGTAGAGATTGATCAGCGCTTGATCCCAATCCTGGGAGAAGTGATGCAGCCTTATTCGAATGTACGTGTTCATCATGGGGATGTGTTGAAGCTTGATCTGGCTGAATTGTTTAATACGGATTTTGCATCCGTGGACAAAGTCAGTGTCGTGGCTAACCTGCCTTATTATGTAACGACTCCAATCATGATGAAACTGTTGGAAGAGAAGCTGCCGGTAGACAGTATTGTTGTCATGATCCAAAAAGAAGTGGCTGAACGCATGGCTGCTGCACCAGGATCAAAAGACTACGGCAGTCTGAGCATCGCAGTTCAGTACTACAGTATGCCGGAGCTTGTGTGTATTGTGCCGCCTACGGTCTTCATTCCGCAACCTAATGTGGAATCAGCTGTCATTAAGCTGAAAGTGCGTGAGCAACCACCAGTGGAGATTCCGGATGAAGCACACTACTTCGAAGTGGTACAGGCTTCTTTTGCCCAACGGAGAAAAACAATCTCAAACAACTTGAAGGCACGTTTCTTCACAAAGGAGAACCGGGAACAGGCAGACATTCTGCTGGAGCAGGCAGGTATTCAACCGTCCCGACGTGGAGAGACGTTGAGTCTGCAAGAGTATGCCACACTCAGCACCGTAATGTGGGAAGCAGGGGTACGTGCAGCGCTGTAAAATTTGAATGAACCAAACCGGGTCTCTGCCCATACGATGGGGTAGAGGTGATTACGTTGATGAATATCGGAGACTTGGTCGTTCGGAAGTCATACGGCGGCGATGTGACTTTTCGGGTGGAAGGCCTCCAGTTGGATGCTGCGGTCATTAAAGGGACTGAGTTCCGGCTGATTGCCGATTCCCCGGTGGATGATTTGATACAGGTTCCTTACGAACCACAAAGCGCCAAGACTAGACAGGCGCATATTAAAGCACATCAGACCCTGTCCCGTCTGCAGCAGAATCGTATGGAACAGGCTGAGCGGAATCGGGAAGGTCTGGTACAGGATTGGTCTGCTCAGCAGGAACCGGCTTATTTTGAGATGCCTGGAAAGGTGCTTCATCTGGATGGAGATCCGAACTATTTGAAAAAAAGTATGGATCTCTATGAGCAACTTCGCGTGCCCGCAGAGGGACAATATGTCCATGAATCGGCAATGGCAGATACCCTATACCGTTTATTACCCAAAGTACGTCCGGATATCGTAGTCATTACGGGTCATGATGGGGTCCTAAAGACACGTCAGCCCTATGACTTATATAGTCTTGGTAGCTACAAGAATTCGCAAAATTTTGTGTCGGCCATTCAGGTGGCCAGACAATATGAACGCCATCTGGATGCACTGACTATTGTGGCAGGGGCCTGTCAGTCCCATTTTGAGGCACTGCTGCGCGCTGGAGCGAACTTTGCCAGTTCTCCAGGCAGAATTCTCATTCATGCACTTGATCCGGTCTATGTGGCTGCCAAGGCCTCCTTTACCTCTGTGCGGGATACGGTCAACATGAGTGATGTTCTGCACAATACCATCAGTGGCAGCCAGGGTGTGGGTGGTGTCGAGACACGGGGGAGTTACCGGGTAGGTCTGCCTGGGCTGAATGATTTATCTACGCTAAAAGTGAACCCCTCGGCAGTCTGATGTAGGCCATTTAAAGTCCCAATTTGGGGCTTTTTTTGTTTGCAAAAAAATTCATTGACAACAACTTTTTGATGCTGATATAATAATTAGTTTTGATTTGACAATGACTGTAAAAACCGGTATAATGGACAAGAAAAGAGGTGGTCGTCGACAATGGCTAAAAACACGCTGTTGGATATCAAACGCAATCTCGATGCACATATTGGTCAGAAAATTATGTTGCGGGCTAATGGTGGCCGCCGTAAGACCATTGAGCGTACGGGTGTATTGGAAGAAACGTACCCTTCTGTTTTTATTGTTAAGCTTGATGAGGAGCAAGAAACCTTCAAGCGAGTTTCTTATAGTTATGCGGATATACTTACGGAGTCGGTGGAAGTCATGGTTTATGACCCGGGCAGCCAGACGCATAGCTCCTATATGGAGACGTAAGTATCGATTTACAGGCGATTCGCCCCACAAGGCGGGTCGCTTTTTTGTTTTTTTAAAATCAATTCGCCCTCTAACGTAACCCATACATACTCAGGAATGAGCAAGGAACGGTCGCGGCATACTATATGGACAGGGTAAAGATTCAGTTTCTGAAGCAATGCAGGGAAACTGAATTTGGCCTGATGGCAAGATGTCCAAAACGTGAACGAACTCATCACATTATGAAGGATACTTTGGAGGAGGATGGTTTCATGAGTCGCAGAAGAAGAAGTGTCATGTCAGAGGATCTGAAGAATGAACTTGCGAAAGACCTGGGCTTCTACGATACGGTCCAACAGGAAGGCTGGGGTGGAATCAAAGCCAAGGATGCAGGAAACATGGTGAAAAGAGCCATTCAACTCGCTGAGCAGGCTGCCCGCAAATCTTAATCTGGTTCAAGCTGACAGAAAAGCGGGGGAAATCCATCAGGAACTACCCCGCTTTTTCCCCTTAGATGCGGAATAGAAATGACTTGACAGCCCCATTTTGATATAATATGTTAAGTTGTCTTAGGGAAAAGGTGAGGACGGGTGAACGCCTTGAAAATTTACGAAAAAGCGCCTGCTAAAATTAATTTGATGCTGGACGTTTTACATAAAAGAAGCGATGGATTCCATGAAGTTGAAATGATCATGACCATGGTCGATCTGGCTGATCGGCTGGAAATGTCGGAGCTGCCGCGAGATACTATTTTCATCTCCAGTCAGGCGGGGTATATCCCGCTCGACGAGAAGAATCTGGCTTTCCAGGCAGCTCGGCTTATTAAGGAACGCTATAACGTGCGCACGGGAGTTCATATTCATCTGGACAAAAAGATTCCAGTTGCAGCTGGACTTGCAGGCGGTAGCAGTGATGCAGCAGCAACTCTGCGCGGATTGAACCGTCTCTGGCGGCTCAATATACCGGATCACGAACTACAGGAGCTTGGAGCTGAACTTGGTTCGGATGTTCCATTCTGTATCACAGGAGGGACAGCGCTCGCTACAGGACGTGGTGAGAAATTGACGCCCATGCCTAATCCGCCGCAATGCTGGGTTATTCTGGCCAAGCCTCCTATTAATGTGTCTACAGCCGATGTATACGGACGGTTTCGTAGTGACAAGATTGTTCGGCATCCGAGTGCGAAGAAAATGGAGCAGGCTATTCGTGACCAATCATTTACGGATGTATGTAACCAGATGGGCAATGTGCTTGAAGATGTAACGTTGAAGCTGTATCCGGAAGTTCAGCATCTGAAGGATGCCATGATTCGTCTGGGTGCAGACGGTGTGCTGATGTCAGGCAGTGGTCCAACGGTATTTGGTTTGGTGTCGAAAGAATCCAAGGTTGCCCGGATATACAATGGTCTGCGCGGCTTCTGCAAAGAAGTGTACGCTGTACGTATGTTGACGTAAAATTCGCTTTTATAATGTACAAACACGTATAAAGGTGGTATATTTTTAAATAATTATTCGGATTTAGATGTTTCCGTGATCGTGAGGATGGATCTCTGTGAAGAAGTTAAAACGAAGCGCAAGGCTGGTTGAAATGACGCAATACTTATTGTCCAGACCGCATACGGTTATTCCGCTCACCACATTTGCCGAACGCTATGGAGCCGCGAAGTCTTCGATTAGTGAAGATTTGGCGATTATCAAGGAAGTGTTCGAAGAAGGTGGGTCAGGAGAACTGAATACACTGGCTGGAGCAGCCGGGGGAGTTAGATGGATTCCGAAGGTGTCCCGAGAGCTGGCATTGGCTTTTGCAGAGCGACTCTCGACCCAGCTCGCGCAGCCTGATCGGATCTTGCCTGGAGAATACCTGTACATGTCTGATCTGCTCGGACAGCCCGCATTGATGAATGAAGCCGGCAAGATCTTTGCAACGGCCTTTGGCAACATGAATATTGATGTGGTTATGACGGTAGAAACCAAGGGAATTCCACTGGCTTATGCGACCGGAGCCCAGCTCAACCTGCCTGTTGTGCTCGTACGCAGGGACCATCAGGCTACAGAAGGATCGGCCGTAAGTATCAATTATGTATCGGGGTCCCATAAAAGTCTGCACACCATGTCCCTGTCTCGCAGGGCGATGCGTGAGCACTCCAGAGTACTTATTGTGGATGACTTCATGAAGGCTGGGGGTACGGTGCAAGGAATGATCGATCTTTTGGCCGAGTTTAATGCTACGGTAGCCGGGGTAGGGGTACTGGTTGAATCTGGTTCTGTAGATTCAGAAGAACGCCTGCTAACAGATTACGTATCTCTGGCGAAACTGACAGCGGTTGATGCCAAGAGCAGACAGATTTCCGTCAAGCCGGGCAACTATTTTGACCTGTAGAAAGATGACGAATGTTATGTCGTTAAAAGGTCTTTTCCATCGACCTGGCACTAACGTTGTCGAATTGTGTATTAAATAAAAAAATTCCTGAAATTAGGAAATTTTTGTGGTTATAAAAAGAAGGAGTTCGTATATGCTGTGTGGAATTATACACCAAGTTCTGATGGAAAAAGGTGGTGAACACACACATGCAAATTACGGATGTCAGACTCCGCCGTGTTAACTCGGAGGGGAGAATGAAGGCTATCGCATCCATTACCATCGATAACGAATTCGTCGTTCATGACATTCGTGTCATTGATGGTAACAACGGAATGTTTGTTGCTATGCCGAGCAAGCGTACTCCTGATGGAGAGTTCCGTGATATCGCCCACCCGATCTCTTCCGGTACGCGTGAGAAGATTCAGGCAGCAGTTTTGACTGAATACGATCGTGCAGCAACTGAGGAAGAAGTCATTGAAGAAGGTGCCTGAGAACATTATTGGGGTTCGAAGGAAAAGAGAGCCATGTCTTATGGCTCTCTTTTCTTTTTGACCGGAATAAGATATATTCAGTATTGAGTTTATTAGCAGAGAACAAAAAGCGCATCGTGCGCTTGGTGGCAGGGCGGCATCTTAGGAATCATTGGGATTCGGTTAAGCTCGCAGGTACACGGCGTATACATATAGGTCACGATTCGTTGGTGTCCGCGTTGTTACGTGTGATTACAGAGACAGCAGGCGATGAACAGGACCGGCTTGAAGCCGGCTGAACGATACTCATTGGATATGGATCAGCAATGCATTTCAATGGGATTTTCAGAACAGGAGGTCGTTAATTTTGAAACGAATGGCAATCGTTCTTGCCGCAGGGCAAGGGAAACGAATGAAATCAAAATTGTACAAAGTACTGCATCCCGTATGCGGTAAACCTATGGTTGGACATGTGCTGGATGCAGCACTCAGCGCAGGCGTTGAACGCAGTGTAGTTGTAGTCGGTCATGGTGCCGAAGCGGTGCAGTCATTTTTGGGTTCCAGAGCAGAGTATGCACTCCAGGCAGAACAACTGGGTACAGGTCATGCAGTGAAGCAGGTTAAATCTTTGCTTGGCGGCGAAACAGGCTCTACAATTGTGGTCTGTGGAGATACACCGCTTGTAACCAGTGAGACGTTGGAAGGTCTGATGAAGCTCCATGAGAGTAGCGGAGCAGCAGCGACAGTTCTTACGGCTCAGTTGGACAATCCCAAAGGTTATGGCCGCGTTATTCGCGGAGAAGATGGATCTGTACAACGGATTGTGGAACAGAAGGATTGCACGGAGCAGGAAGATGCTGTGAATGAGATTAACACGGGCACATACTGTTTCGATAATGCAAAATTGTTCGCTGCCCTGGAGAAAGTGACGAACCAGAACGCTCAGGGAGAGTATTATCTCACAGACGTAGTTGGCATTTTCCGCAATGATGGAGAAGTAGTTGAAGCTTACATGTCGGATGACATCGCAGAATCCATCGGGGTTAATGACCGACTCGCACTTTCGCAAGCCGAAGCCTTCATGCGTGAACGTCTTGCCGCACGTCATATGTTGAACGGTGTTACGATCATTGATCCGTCATCGACATATATCGGAGCGGATGTTACGATTGGATCAGATACAGTTTTGTATCCGGGGACGATTCTCAAAGGCACAACTTCCATTGGTGAAGCATGTCATATTGGTCCTCAGGCAGATGTGGAAGACAGCGTTATTCAGGACGGAGTTACGATTAAACATTCGGTAGTATCCAATGCCGAGGTTGGTTCTGATGCAACGGTTGGTCCATTTGCTAATTTGCGTCCAGGGACTAAACTGGGTCGCAACGTAAAAATTGGTGACTTTGTTGAAGTGAAAAATGCTACAATTGATGAAGGTTCCAAAGTATCTCATCTCAGCTATATTGGAGATGCCAAAGTAGGGAAAAACGTAAATGTTGGATGCGGGGCAATAACTGTCAATTATGATGGTTATAATAAAGCTGTGACAACGATTGAAGATGATGCTTTTGTAGGCAGCAACGTCAATCTGATTGCACCGATTACGGTAGGAAAAGGCGCTTATGTGGTTGCTGGCTCCACCGTTACCCATTCCGTTCCCGAGAATGATCTGGCCATTGCTCGTCCACGTCAGGAGAATAAACCTGGTTATGCGGAGAAGATTCGCGGACGTGCCAAAGCCAAGAAACAAAATGCCAAACCCCAATAAGGGGTTTTGATAACAAGATTGCCTCCCGAAAATCGGGGAGGTGCCGACATGTCGCAGACGCTTATTGATTCCAATGAACCAGCACGGAGGGTTTTTATTTTATGACTTATTTTGATTCGAAATTAAAAATATTTACTTGCAATTCTAACCCCAAGCTTGCCCATCAAATTGCTGATTATATCGGGATCCCTATGGGTGAATCTCACACAACCAGCTTTAGTGATGGCGAGATTCAAGTGAAACTCTCCGAGAGTGTTCGGGGTTGTCACGTTTATATCGTGCAGTCCACTTGCTTGCCGGTTAATGATAACCTGATGGAAATGCTCGTTATGATTGATGCACTCAAACGGGCATCTGCCAAGACGATTAACGTCGTTATTCCTTACTATGGCTATGCAAGACAGGATCGCAAGGCACGTTCGCGTGACCCGATTACAGCGAAACTGGTTGCCAACCTTATTGAAAAAGCGGGTGCAACCCGTGTCATCGCGATGGACTTGCATGCAATGCAGATCCAGGGATTCTTCGACATTCCGGTTGACCATTTGCTCGGCGTGCCAATTCTGGCTCAATATTTCCGGTCGAAACAGATCGAAAATCCAGTTGTTGTGTCGCCTGATCACGGTGGCGTAGTGCGCGCACGTAAACTGGCTGATTTCCTGAATGCGCCCCTGGCGATTATCGATAAACGTCGTCCTGAGCCAAATGTGAGCGAAGTGATGAACATTATCGGTAACATCGAGGGTAAAACAGCCATCCTGATCGATGACATTATTGACACGGCGGGAACGATTGTACTGGGAGCGAATGCTCTGATGGAAGGCGGCGTAAAAGAAGTATACGCGTGCTGTACTCACCCGGTATTGTCCGGACCTGCGATGGAACGTTTGGAGAATGCACCGTTGAAGGAAGTCATCGTAACGGATACCATTCCAATTACGCATGCTAATCCGACAAGCAAACTCAAAGTGTTGTCTGTAGCGCCTTTGCTCGGAGAAGCGATTATCCGGGTTCATGAGGAATTGTCAATCAGCAAGCTGTTTGAAATTGAATAAGGATGTCTGCATAAAGTAGTAGAGGGGTTACGTTTTCCGGTTCAATGGAAAATGTAACCCCTGTCGGCGTGCCGTTTTATTAAAAGTGAAACAGACGCTGGTCAGTCCATATAATTTGAACTACTAATTTACACAATAATGGAGAGGGCAGAAAAGAACTGAAGAAGTGAAGTTAAAAGCTTTCTGAAAGAAAGCTGCTTCGAAGCATATGCTTCGACTTAACAGCGATCGGAAGATGTTTCTGCACGCGCAGTAATCCAGTGTAAAATGGTTCGTTCATCTTATATGGTTAATACCCGGGGCGGGAGATAAATCGGAAACGACGCCGATGAAAAAGCGTGTCAGCAATTTCGACGAATTGATTATCGAAACGTGTGATTAGACCAATCTCAATATGGGTGTCGCGGTCGTATACCTGTACAGGTACGTGATATTCGAGATGATAGATAAAATCGCTATGTTGAGTCAGTTGTCCATTGTCTTCGCGCAAAACCCGCTCACCTTCCTGGGTCGATAAAATATTAACTGTGAACACTACAGTAAATCGATCTTTACTTTCTTGATATTATATGAAATATAACATTCGAAGTCTATGCCTCACCTCAGGCTAATCCGAAGGAGGGAACAAGATGAAGTGGATTGTTGGACTTGGAAATCCAGGCTCGAACTATGCCAAAACTCGTCATAATATCGGTTTTATGGCATTGGATCGGTTGGCTAATCGTCATAATATCTCCATTACACAGAATAAATGTAAGGCGCTGATTGGAGAAGGCAATATTGGCGGTGTGAAAACCGTACTGATCAAACCAATGACCTATATGAACTTGTCTGGTGAATCGGTTCGAGCCTATATGGATTTTTATAAAGTTAGTCTTGAAGATCTGATTGTTGTGTATGACGACATGGATACAGAGATTGGCAAAGTCAGATTGCGTTATCAAGGTAGTGCAGGCGGACATAATGGAATCAAGTCCATTATTCAGCATACCGGTACACAGCAGTTTAACCGGGTACGCATGGGAATATCCCGGCCCGAACCAGGACATGCCATTGTTGATTATGTACTGTCAACATTCATGAAGAAAGAAAAAGAAGCCCTGGATCAGACCATTGAGCAAACGTGTGATGCCTTGGAGCATAGCTTGACTCATACGTTCGAACAAACAATGGCGAAGTTTAACGGTTAATTTTGTAAGACATACTTGGTAAAATGATCATAAAAGACGGGTTCGATTCAGCCATACTGGACATACTGGATGTATAAACCATGTTCAGGAGGCATAAACATGTCAGTGAATTACGTATGTAGGCATTGCCGTACCTTTATTGGACGAATCGATTCTGCCCAGATAACGGAAGTAGAGCTCGGCTTTCATTTCTTGACCCCCGACGAGCGGAGGGATATAATAGCGTATAATTCCGGTGGTGACATTACCGTTCGGATTACATGTGATTACTGTAAGGAAGCCCTGGAGCATAATCCGGAGCTTAGCCTGCTCGCGAGTCCGCTTCAGTAGACATCGCCTGCACAGGATCGAATGACAGTTGAGGGTGGTTGCGTAATAACGCTCCACCTTTTATAGCCTTGGCAGCCTGCTGAGGCTTCTTTTCAGTTGGCATGAAAGCCATAGCTATCTCGAAATCAGGCTCAGCCGCATCAACAGATGTGGCAATGTTGCGAGTAATCCGATATGATGAAACAGGACAAAAAGGAATTTGTATCCATTTTAATAGTGATGCTACGCGTATGCGTGAGATAATCAAGTAAGTTATAAGAGAGGTGCCCCTTTTGTTACAAGCACTTATACAGGCTTTTTCCAAAGATCCGGACTTCGGGTCCATTACAGCCGGAATCAAGTCCGGCATGAAGGAACAATTGGTTTCGGGTCTATCCGGCTCGGCGCGTCAGATTATGCTGGCTGCTCTGCATCAGGAAATGAACCGACCATTGCTCGTAGTAACACATAATATGTTTTCAGCTCAAAAAATTGCAGAAGATTTACAGGAAGCGCTTTCACCTGATCAGGTGTTGATCTATCCTGCCAACGAACTTGTCGCTGCTGAAGCTGCTGTTTCCAGCCCGGAAACATTGGGTCAGCGCATTGATGTGTTGGTCCGCTGCGCCCAGGGATTCAGGGGCGTTGTTGTTATTCCTTTTTCCGGGGTAAGACGTTATGTTCCGCTTCCGGAAGTGATGGCCAATGCTCGAATTTTGATTAAACAAGGCAACACACTTCAACTGGACTCCTTCCTGCTGGAGATGGTAAAGCTCGGATATGAGCGTGTGGAACGCGTGGAATCTCGTGGTGAGATGAGTGTACGCGGAGGTATCATCGACTTCTATCCGGTTACTTCATCGATCGCATATCGGGTGGAGTTATTTGATGATGAGATCGACTCCATTCGGACATTTGATCCAGCAGATCAACGTTCGATTGAACGGATTGAAGAAATTACGGTTTTACCATGCAAGGAGTTAATTGCAGATCGTGAACGTATGGAAAAGGCTGCCGATGCGGCTGCTCTTTTGCTGGAGCAACAGCTGGAGAAAATGACGGACCGGCAGGCGAAGCTGCGTCTTCGTGAAGAAATTCACCGGGAGATCGAGCTTTTGCGGGAACACGTGTATTTCTCCGAAATGTACAAATATATTTCTCCGCTCTATCCGGAGAACAAAACGATCTACGACTATATGCCGGAAGATACCCTGCTGGTACTAGATGAGCCTGCCAGACTATCGGAGACATCGAAACAACTGGACCGTGATGAATCGGAGTGGAACCTGCATTTGATGCAAAACGGAAAAACACTTCCGGATCTTCCATTATCCGCAGAAGGTGATGAACTCTTGTATGAGCGTCCATTCCAGACGCTGTTTATGTCGATCTTTTTGCGCCAAGTTCCACACACTCAACCACAAAACATTCTGAACTTCATCAGTCGTGGCATGCAGGATTTCCATGGACAGATGAACGTACTTAAGGCAGAGATGGAGCGTTGGCAGAAGGCCGGAGTCAAAGTGCTCATGCTGGCGAACGGTGAAGAGCGACTCGAGCGGATGCGCCGGGTACTGATGGACTATGATATTCCAGAGCCAGAGATGATGATCGGTAATTTGCAAACGGGATTTGAAATGCCGTCCATTCATTTGGCTGTTGTGACCGAGGGCGAGATGTTCTCGCAAAAACAGCGTAAAGTACGCAAACCGATTCGGAATGTAGATAATGCTGAACGGATCAAATCCTATAGCGAGCTAAAAGTGGGCGATTATGTCGTTCATCAGAACCACGGGATTGGTAAGTACCTTGGGATCGGCACGCTCGAGGTTGGCGGTATTCATAAGGACTACATGCATATTCTCTATGCGGGTGGAGACAAACTGTCTGTACCTATTGAGCAGATCGATCTGATTCAGAAATATGTTGGTTCCGAAGAGAAAGAACCGAAAATATATAAGCTGGGCGGCAATGAGTGGACACGGGTTAAAAATAAAGTCCGCACATCCGTACAGGATATTGCTGATGATCTGATTAAGCTGTATGCAGAGCGTCAGACCTCCAAAGGTTTTGGATTCGACAAGGATTCCGCGGAGCAGCAGGAGTTTGAGGACATGTTCCCTTACGATGAGACGCGTGATCAGGTACGTGCGATTGAAGAAATCAAGAAGGACATGGAACAAAACCGTCCAATGGATCGTTTATTGTGTGGGGATGTTGGTTACGGCAAAACTGAGGTCGCTATTCGAGCTGCATTTAAGGCAGCTATTGAAGGTAAACAAGTGGCTGTACTTGTTCCAACAACCATTTTGGCACAGCAGCATTTTGAGACATTCCGTGAGCGCTTCTCCGGTTATCCGTTCAACATTCATGTGCTTAGCCGGTTCCGCTCCCGTAAAGAGCAGAATGAAACAGCCAAAGGCATCAAGGCAGGCACAGTGGATATTGTCATCGGGACGCATCGATTGCTGTCGCAGGATCTGGTGTTCAAGGATCTGGGACTACTCATTGTTGATGAAGAACAGCGCTTCGGAGTAACTCATAAGGAAAAACTGAAGAAGCTGAAAACCAATGTGGACGTGCTGACGCTGACGGCAACGCCGATTCCGCGTACGCTTCATATGTCCATGCTGGGTGTGCGTGATCTGTCCGTTATCGAGACTCCGCCAGAGAATCGGTTCCCGGTACAGACCTATGTGGTTGAACACAGCCAGGCGCTTGTCCGCGAAGCGATTGAGCGTGAACTTGCCCGTGGTGGGCAAGTGTATTACCTCTACAACCGTGTTCAGGGAATCCAGGAGATGGCTGCCGAAATTTCTGAACTTGTGCCTGAGGCCAAAGTTGGTGTGGGACATGGTCAGATGTCGGAAACAGAGCTGGAGAAAACGATTCTCGACTTCCTGGATGGTGAATATGACGTGCTTGTGAGCACAAGTATCATCGAGACCGGGGTAGATATTCCGAACGTAAATACACTGATCGTACATGATGCGGATAAAATGGGACTCTCCCAGCTGTATCAGCTGCGCGGACGTGTGGGTCGTTCCAATCGTATTGCGTATGCCTATTTTACGTACCAACGGGATAAAGTCCTTACTGAAGTTGCTGAGAAACGTCTGCAATCAATCAAAGAATTTACCGAACTGGGTTCAGGATTCAAAATCGCCATGCGTGACTTGTCGATTCGTGGTGCGGGAAATCTGCTAGGAGCGGAGCAGCATGGTTTCATCGCTTCCGTCGGGTTTGATCTGTATTCCCAGATGCTCGCAGAGGAGATCAACAAACGCAAAGTTACGATGCTTGGCGAAGAGCCGGTACTTTCAGACCAGTGGAACACAACTCTGGATCTCAGTATCGATGCCTACTTGCCGTCCGATTATATCTACGACAGCATTCAGAAGATTGAGATCTACAAAAAAGTGGCGGTCATTGCATCCTTCGACGATGCGATGGAGTTGGAAGACGAATTGGTTGACCGATTCGGTGATCTTCCGGAGGCCGTTATCAACCTGCTGGCTGTTGCACGGATGAAAGTATACGGCAAGATCTACGGTATTGAGTCGATTTCCCAACGTGGTGAGGACATTACCGTGAAGTTCTATGAAGGGCGTGAACATGCCTTTGAACTCTCGAAAATCGCGCACATTGGAAATCAGTTCGAAAGACGTGTACAATTTGAACAAGGACCCCATATGCTGATTCACGCTAAAGGCAAGGGGCTTGGGGATAAGCAACTGATGGAGCTGGTAGAGAAAATTCTGGAGTCCATGAAAACTGCTTTTAAATCAAAGGGGGAACTAAAGGATGTTACCAAAGTATAAAAAAGTAGGAAAAGTACTGTCTGTGAGCATGGTCGCAGTACTATCCTTATCACTGCTTGCTGCATGTGGCAAGAAGGAAGAAGCAAAAGCACCTGAATCGACGGATACAAGTGCTGTAGTCGCTACGTATGATGGTGGTACCATTACAGCCAATGAATTCGACATGGAGCAACGTGTCATGAAATTCCTTTATCCGGAGTATGCACAAATGATGGATATGGATGATTTCAAAGAGTATCTGGTGAAACAGGAAGTTGCTTATGAATATCTGAGTGGCAAAGCAAGTGAAGAAGCCAAAACAGCAGGTACCAAAACAGCAACCGAGCAATTTGATAAAATGAAAGCTTCTGTTCAGGCAGATCAATGGACTGAGATGCTGAAAGCTCAGAACCTGACTGACCAGAACATTAAAGATTATATGACTCGCATCATGACGGTAATCAAAGACAAAGAAACAGGCGTTACGGAAGATGCCATCAAGGCTGAGTTTGAGAAAAACAAAGATCAGTTCACTACGGCTTCCGTTCGTCACGTGCTGATTAACTTCACAGATCCAAAAACGCAAAAAGAACGTAAAAAAGAAGATGCACTTAAAATTGCAAAAGAAGTAAAAACCAAGTTGGATGGCGGAGCTGATTTTGCTGAAATTGCAAAAAAATATTCCGAAGATCCAGGTTCTGCTGAAAAGGGTGGACTGTATGAAAATACACCTGTAGGCAGCTGGGTAGAGGCATTTAAGGAAGCTGCAAAAACATTGCCACTGAACAAAATCAGTGATCCAGTAGAGACAGAGTACGGTTACCACGTCATGAAAGTGGAAGCTCGTACAGAAGCTGACTTTGCCAAATTGACGGCTGAACAAAAAGAAAGTTTGAAGAGCCAATTGGCTGCAGCCGAAATCGATACGTTCATGCAAAATGAATTGGACAAAATCGTAAAAGAAGTTAAACTGCCAAAAACAGAAAAAGCTGAAGAAGGTAAGACTGAAGGCACAACTGAAGGCACTACGGGTACAGGAACTGAAGGAGAGAAAACAACCGAACCAAAAACGGATGACTCCACAGGTACGGATACCAAGACTGACCAAGGTACGACTGGAACAGACAAAGATGCAACTACAGATGAAGGTACAAGCAGCAAGTAAGCTGGTAAAATTGCTGTGTTAGCATACGTTCAGGGGTTAAATTTGCCCGAATGAATGCTTTGTATGACGCAAATATGGACAACCATACAGAGAAGCAAGGGGAGGACTTAGGACCTCCTTCTTGCTTCTTCTTTTATATATTCAAGTCGTATGGGTACATGGTCGCCTTCTTCGAAAGTTACACAACTATATTCTCCGAAGCATGTATAAGGAAATGGGAACAGATGAATACTATGGTCAAGATATCACACTAAACGTTCTGGGACTTTCCTCTACCCATTAAGGAACAGTAGTTGAAAAATCTTCTCGAGAAAGTGGGGCAACATGTGAAATGAAAGCTACTGGTATTGTCCGCCGTATAGATGACCTTGGTCGTGTGGTCATTCCAAAAGAAATCCGCCGTACGTTACGTATTCGTGAAGGTGATCCACTGGAAATTTTCGTGGATCGTGATGGAGAAGTTATCCTTAAAAAATATTCGCCAATTGGTGAACTTGGTGATTTTGCCAAAGAATATGCAGAATCCCTGTATGAAAGTACAGGACATGTAACGATGATTTCGGACCGTGATACTATTATCACGGTGGCAGGAGGCTCCAAGAAAGAATATTTGGACAAACAGGTGGGTCAACTGTTGGAAGGTTGTATGGAAAACAGAAAGACCATTTTGGAAACAAACAATGGTTCTTATGAGCTTAGCAAAGATCATGACGAGACGTTATCCTCTTTTGTTATTGCGCCGATTATTTCAGGTGGTGACCCCATCGGAACGGTTATTTTGTTCAATAAGGACGAATCAGTTAAGATGTCTCAAATGGAAGTGAAGATGTCTGAGACGGCTGCTGGTTTCCTTGGCAAGCAAATGGAACAATAGACCGCAGACCAACTCCTGGTGCCCTGTCTTGGGCATACGGGAGTTTTTGCATTTTAAAGGTACAAAGAAGTAGATCCGGCTGATTGTGATGGGGAAGGGTTAGTCTGTGTGCCTTCAGGCAGGTATAATAGCAAGGTATGCTTAAAAGGATTACGCAGGAGGGACTTATGAAACAGCCGTCTACAGGCTCAAGGCTGCTACAGGGTGCATTTATACTTGGGTTTGCTGCCATTATCTCTAAAATTATTGGTGCTTTTCAGAAGATTCCGCTGCAGAATCTGGGGGGAGACGGTGTATTTGGCATCTACAATACGGTATATCCGTTATATATGCTCATTATCACACTTGCTGCTGCAGGACTGCCGCTGGCCGTATCCAAATTCGTAGCAGAACAGAACGCACTCGGAAGACCAGACGAGAGCAGAAGAATTATTCGATTATCTTCCCTTCTGCTCGGGGGAATTGGAATTATAATGGCGCTCTTGATGTATGCAGGTGCGCCGCTGATCGCTGACATGATTGGCAACCGTCATGTGGTTCCATCGATTCGTGCAGCTTCATGGGCCTTGTTGTTCGTACCGGTGATGACAGGGCTGCGTGGATATTTTCAGGGATTACAGCAGATGGTGCCAACAGCGGTATCACAAGTGGTGGAGCAGACGATACGTGTTACCGTCATGATTGTTCTGCTTCTGTGGTTGATGAGACGGGACGCTTCGCTTGAGACTATTGCCGCTGGTGCCATGATGGGCTCTGTTGCTGGTGGAATGGTTGGTCTGTTAACCATGTTAGGGTACATGGCCCGACATCGGCGGAAAGACAAGGAAGTGGTCACAGGGCAATTGAATTCGGAATGGAGCAGCAACGTTGGAGAGGTTGGATCAGATAGGCATGAACGTCAGGAGCATAGGTCGGTTACGCCGCAGAAGAAAACGGTAAGTACTATTAATCCCGCTCTGGGAGAACGGTCACGATCCAACGGGGAATGGATCAGGACGTTGCTCATGTATGCCATTCCAGTCTGTCTCGGTTCACTGGCTGTGCCGCTGATGAATCTGGTGGATACTTTCACCGTGCCACGGCTGCTGCGGGGAGAAGGACTGGATGAGCTTCAGTCGATGGTTTCCTTCGGCATCTACAACCGTGGATTGCCGCTGGTTCAACTGGTGACGATGCTTGCCACGTCACTATCTGTGCTGTTTATTCCGGCGATGGCGGAAGCCCGATTAAAGGGCGGGCCAGAAGCCGTCCGGCAGCAAGCAGGCCTCGCGCTGCGCTGGTTCTGGTTGATCGGCCTGGCGGCATCCGCGGGTCTCGCGGTGCTGGCGGAGCCGATTAACCGCATGCTGTACGGAGATGCCGCAGGCACCGAAGCACTGCGGTACATGGCGCTGACGGCTGCGGGCAGCACCGTCAGCATCATTGCAGCGGCGCTGCTGCAAGGCCTCGGCGCCGTGCGTGCACCCGCGTTCAGCATGCTGGCCGCCGCAGGCGTCAAGGCGATGCTGAACGTCATGCTTGTGCCGGCGCTGGGCATCAGCGGTGCGGCTCTTGCAGGCGCAGTCGCCTACATGCTGGCGGCTGGCCTGAATGTGGCGCTGCTGGCGCGACTTGTCGCCCTGCGCCCTGCCCCTGGCGCCGTCCTGGCGAAGCCAGCGCTGGTGATCGCCGCCATGAGTCTGGCGGCGGTAGGCACGGCCTGGGCCGCCGAAGCGGTACTCGGCGGCATGGGTATCGCGGCTGATCGCAGGCTGGCCGCGATGGGCGTGAGCCTGCTGGGCATTGCCGCAGGCTCGGCCGTGTTCTTGCTGGCGGCGGCCCGGACAGGGTTACTGACCGCCG
This sequence comes from Paenibacillus sp. FSL R5-0701, assembly GCF_037973995.1. Taxonomy (NCBI): domain Bacteria; kingdom Bacillati; phylum Bacillota; class Bacilli; order Caryophanales; family Paenibacillaceae; genus Paenibacillus; species Paenibacillus sp. FSL R5-0701. The sequence goes on from NZ_CP150230.1 coordinate 52,527, forward strand.
CGGAGCTGGCGGCTGTGCCCAAGTTGGGGCCTCGCCTTGCCAAGCAGCTGCGCAGACTGCGTGTGCTGCGCTAGCTCCATGCTCACGGTGCTTCTACACCTGGCACAGCGAATATGCAATTATAGGATATCGAATGATTCTGGTATAATACGTGTAATTAGTCCTGTTCAGACACGATGATTATGAGCCTGGACAGGATAGTCCGGATGGAGGTTTACGTAATGAGTGCAGCTTTAACCGTAGTGGGTCTTGGATCTGGAGATGCAGACCAACTGACCGTAGGTATTATCAAAAAAATGAAACATGCAGCTACACTGTATGTACGTACCCTGGATCATCCCGTATTGAATGATCTGCAACAAGAGGGGCTGGAGATGACATCATTTGATGCTATCTATGAGGCGAAGTCCTCCTTCCCCGAAGTATATGATGAGATCGCGAATCAACTGATAGAAGCCGCTCGCAAGGGGGAGGCCGGAACGGAGATTGTGTATGCCGTACCCGGTCACCCGATGGTGGCAGAAGCAAGTGTACGCCTGCTCAAAGAACGTTGTCCGCAGATGGGTATCTCATTGCGTGTCATGGGCGGGGAGAGCTTCCTAGATGAAGCTTTTATACGACTTGGATTCGATCCAATCGAAGGGTTTCAACTTCTGGATGCCAGCAGCTTGAACACAGAACTGGTACAACCACAGCTACATACGTTGATCGGACAAGTCTACGATGTGTTCACTGCTTCGGATGTGAAGTTATGCCTGATGGAGGTTTACCCGGATGATTATCCCGTATTTGTGGGTCACGCGTTGGGTGTGCAGGGTCAGGAGGTCATTCACAAGATCCCATTGCATGAACTGGACCGGATTGAAGGATATGGAAATCTGTCACTGATCTATGTACCGAAGAACACCGATGATGCCTTGCGTCGCAGATCCTTTGCGCGTTTGCATGAGATCGTCAATATTCTTCGCAGTCCGGGTGGCTGTCCATGGGATCAGGAGCAGACACATCAATCCATTCGCAAAAACCTGATTGAAGAGACCTATGAGGTCATTGAGACGATCGATGAGGATGACCCCGACCATATGAAAGAAGAGCTGGGTGATCTGCTGCTGCAGATTTTATTGCATTCCCAGATGGAAGAAGAAGTCGGCACATTTAATGTGTATGATGTCATCGAAGGTTTGAATGATAAGCTGATCTTCCGCCATCCACATGTTTTTGGTGATAATCAGGCAGAAGATGCGAATGAAGCTCTTCAGAACTGGGAACAGATGAAGGCAGAGGAGAAGAAGCGCAAAGGCCAGGATCAGCAGAGGGTTTCCGTGCTGGATGGTATACCGCGTGACCTGCCTGCATTGATGAAGGGATACAAGTTACAGAAGAAAGCAGCCAAAGTAGGCTTTGACTGGGATGATGTTGAAGGTGTGTTTGCCAAGATCGAGGAAGAACTGGCAGAGTTGAAAGAAGCGGTGCAACAAGGCCAGTCTGCAGAAGAACGGAAGCTCGAACTGGGTGATTTATTATTTGCAGCTGCAAACGTTGCAAGATTCATCGATACGGACCCGGAAGAGGCACTTGCTGCGACCAACCGCAAGTTCGTCGGGCGGTTCCAGTACATCGAGGAGCGTTTACGTGAACAGGGAAGAACACCAGCAGATAGCAATGTAGAAGAGATGGAGCAATTCTGGCAGGATGCGAAGAAGGCAGGATTATAACGGTCTCAATTTTCTGGGAAATACCGATAAACCTTATTCCATCATGTTATGCAGTGTGTTATGATAATACGAACATGTGTTCATCTGTGTAAACTGAGGTTGGTGTTTAGCGACAGATGGTTTCGGGTACTGGTCTTAGACTGTCCCCTGCGGACCATCGACAAAAAGCTAAAAAAAGTCGCGGACTAAGGCAGGATTTCAGATACCAAGCCAGAATACATGTGTAGTGACCTAACGCGAATCAGCGGCAATCAATGTATTGTCAGGAATCGCAGATACTTTTTTTTCAATTTGGGAGGCTTTTAAAAATGAACAAAACAGATCTGATTAACAACATTTCAACCAAAAGTGGTTTGACTAAAAAAGACGTTGAGTCCGTATTAAACGGCTTTTTGGGAGAAATTACAGATGCACTTGCCAGCGGAGACAAAGTACAATTGATCGGCTTTGGCACTTTTGAGACCCGCAAACGTTCCGGTCGTACCGGACGTAACCCACAAACAGGGAATGAAATTGTGATTCCTGAGTCCACTGTTCCTGCATTCAAAGCAGGCAACAAACTTAAAGAAGCCGTAAAATAATGCGTCTTGATAAATTCCTGAAGGTCTCCCGGCTAATCAAACGCCGCACTGTGGCCAAGGACGTCTCTGAACAGGGACGTGTTCTGGTGAACGGACGTGAAGCAAAGCCCAGCGCCGCTGTCAAAGTGGGCGATGAGCTGACGGTTCAGTTCGGTCAGAAACTGGTCACCGTGAGGGTGGAACGAATTGCCGAGAGTACCAAGAAGGATGAGGCGAGCAGCCTCTACACCTTGGTGAAGGAAGAGCCGATCGCCAAGGATAACGGAATGAACTGGTAACAGTACATCTGGTATTAAATATTCATTCAATGCAAGTTGAATCGAAACGTCCTCCTGTAACAGGGAAGGGCGTTTTTGTTTTTACTAGATGCTGGGTTATTTGTTCAACAACGCTGGTTCTATTCCAACCTCCACACCCATAAGCTAGGTGTAAGAAGGAGGGGTACATGCCATGGTTGAGCACGGTAAGGCCAAACAGCATCATCTGAGCATGCAGAATCGGAAACTGCTGGATCTGACGGGTGTCTCCAACGTGGAGAGCTTCGACAGTGAGGAATTTTTGCTGCAGACTGAACTTGGGCATCTGACCATCCGGGGGCACAATTTACATATCAAAAACCTGAGCCTGGAGGAAGGTTTGTTATCCATTGAAGGCACAGTCAGTTCGCTCCAATATCTGGACCCCGGTTCCCAGCCCAAAAATGGTAAGGGCCTGTTTGGCAAGATGTTCCGATGAGTCCGGATACTCAATGGATCACATTGATGTGGATGCTTACCTCGGGGGTCGTGATGGGAATGGCCTACGACAGTTACCGGGTACTGTCCGGACAGCTGCGGTTTCCGAGATGGAGTATTCACACGCTCGATCTGTTGTACTGGGTTGCTTCCGCGCTGTTCGTTTTTCGGATGCTATACGCCGGAAACCACGGACAGTTGCGGTTTTATGTCTTTTTGGGGCTGATTATAGGGGTTTGCTTCTATTTTTGGCTTTTAAGTGTTACAACCCAGCGTTTTGTGGTAATGTTAATTAAACTCGCAAGAACGCTGATTCATTGGTGTGGACATATCCTTAACATCCTGATCGTTATGCCGGCTAAAGGAATTTATAAGTTAATTCGCGTATTATTCGGTTTTGTAATTGCGATACTACTATTCCTGGGCAGGCTGGTGCTGCAGTGTTTGGTACCTTTCGGCAAGTTGTTCCGCTGGATGTTTAGGCCGCTCCTGAAACATTGGGTAACGCCACGCTTCATGATCCGTGTGGGTACAAGAATTGCAGCGATATGGAAACGCTGGTTTTAAGGAGGTCCGTAATGGGTAAAACACCTGTGGGCAGATCAAAGGCTCCAACTAACCAAGGAAAATCTGCCGGTGCAAAAAGGCGCCTCATGCTTTGGATGACGTTTATGATTGTATTTGTAATATGGGCAGGATATACATTCCTTGTGCAGACTGCACAAATTTCGGACAAGAGTTCTCATCTGGCCACTCAGCAAGCTTCAAAGGAAGATACGTTGAAGAAGCTGGAACAGTTGAAGTACGAAGTCAGCCGGTTGAATGACCCTGAATACATAGGACAGCTGGCACGGAAAAAAGGATATTATCTTCCTGAGGAAACGCCGATCCAGGTTGAAGAGTCAGGGAACTGATGGAATTCGGTCCATTACCGAGCTAGGTTTGTTATCCGTGTGTCTGAAGCCGTTAAACCGGAAAAAATAGGCTCTCTGACGGGGTAGTGTTCAGTTGACCTTGGTTTACGGCATAAGGTATAATTACATTAGCGCAGCATTGATTTTGGCATTCAAAAAATCGGGTTGTATATTTTTAAGGGAGGATCATTTTATTCTATGGCAATTGAAGTGGGCACCAAGTTAGAGGGCAAGGTGACAGGAATCACGCATTTTGGAGCATTTGTGGATCTGTCAGGAGGTGTCACGGGTCTCGTTCACATCTCGGAAATCGCCGACAATTACGTCAAAGATGTCAACGACCACCTGAAGCTGAATGACCTCGTTACAGTGAAGGTTATCAACGTTGACAAGGATGGCAAGATCGGACTTTCCATTAAGCAAGCTGTTGACAAACCGGTTGAGCAACAAACCCAATCTAGACCCCCGAGAGCTCCTAGACCGGAACGCAGTGGAGGAGATCGCGAACGATTCAGCGGCGGAGGCCCAAGTGGTGGCCAAGGTCGTGGTGGTGGTGGCGGCGGTGGATTTAACCGTGGTGACCGCGGAGGCCGTTCTTTCAAGCCCGCAGCAGGCAAACCTTCATTTGAGGATAAAATGTCACGCTTCCTGAAAGATAGTGAAGAGCGGATCTCTTCGCTTAAGAAGAACACAGAAGGCAAACGCGGAGGCCGCGGAGCCAAGCGTGTGTAATCTGTCTCAACCTCAACCTGATCTAAACATATAAGTAAAACCGTTAGCCCATGGGCTAACGGTTTTTTTGCGTTTCTATCACAGATAAGGAGTTGGATAGCTTTTTTTGTAAGGTGAAGCTCCATATCCCCAGTTTTTCTGCACGGCAAAATGGAACCATAAGAACATTTGTCGTCTACCATTTTTTACCGACAGGTTTCCGTGGCATTCCACAGTTATCCTGCTCAAATGATGGCGAGACCAAACCATCGCCGGTTCAAAATCAGACATTCCGATTGTCGGAATCAAGTAGGAGAATGAATGAAACCACAATAAGGCCGGGGGTTTCGCTCCACCGCGCCAGGCTTGTTTCTTTTGTCGTAAACTTTTTGGACCCTGCCCACCTATTCTGACAAACTACGTCTTCTAATCTATCTATAATCAGAACCATCGAGAACGAAACACGAAAATTCAAATTAATCGAATGGGGTGCCTTGAGGATGATGGAAAAGTGGAATGTCATTCAATTTCCGGGAATGAAAGCAGGTAAAGGAGGTACGGAAGCTCGGGAGGAGCTGTCGGTACGTCTGAAACATTGGCTTGGCTCCCGCAAGGCTGTCCAGATGGTTGCTTCCCGCAAATGGGTACTGCTGCTCACATTCATGGGATTTCTGCTCGGAAAGGCGATGATCCTAAATGAGTTATCTCCCTTTGCCATTGCTTATTTCGCTGTAATTGCTTTCATGCGCAGGGATTACATCATTCCGGTAGGCGCTGCACTTCTCGCAGGCAGTCTCTTTGCACCGTTTCCGGTACCACTCATTGTTGCATCGGAGATCGCCATCTTTTATCTGCTCTTCCGTGGACTGGAATCGTATGATCGTGCTGAATTATCTTATGCGCCAACGATGGTGTTTACGACTACATTTATGGTCAAATTATTCGCGGTTGTGATTGGACCATCCTTCAGCTGGTACGCGATGCTGATGCTCACGATGGATTCGATATTAAGTTTCGTGCTCACCCTTGTTTTTATACAAGCCATACCGATCTTCACCTACCGCAAAAAAAAGTTCAGCCTAAAGAACGAGGAGATCCTCTGCCTGATCATATTGCTCGCTTCCGTTATGACGGGAGCCGTAGGGTGGACCATTCAGTCCTTATCCGTCGAGCATATGCTCTCCCGTTATCTCATATTAATCTTTGCGCTGGTGGGCGGAGCCCCCCTCGGAGCCTCAGTTGGGGTTATTACCGGCTTGATTCTGAGTCTGGCTGACATGTCAGCGGTGTATCAGATGAGCCTGCTTGCTTTTGCCGGGATGCTGGCGGGTATGCTTCGAGAAGGCAAACGTGCGGCGGTTGCACTAGGCATGCTGCTGGGTTCGTCCATTCTATCCATATATCTGGGCGGACCGGGTGATGTTATGAACTCATTATGGGAGACGTGTGCAGCTATCGTACTATTCATGTTAACACCTAAAAGCCTGATGACGGCGATATCCAAATATGTACCGGGTACGCAGGATCATACGAAATCCCAGCATGAGTATGCCAAACGTATACGGGATATCACGGCAGAACGGGTAACCCGGTTCTCGCAGGTATTCCGTCAATTGTCACGCAGCTTTGATCAGATGTCCGGTGCAGGGGAGCAGGTACAGAAAGAAGGTGGAATGGACCATTTCATGAATGCGGTTGCCGAGGGCACATGTGCAAGCTGCTTCAAGCGTACACAATGCTGGGATGCGAAGTTTATTCAAACCTACAAATATATGACGGACGTGATGAGTACAATTGAAGGAAACCCGGAGATCTCAGGCAAGCAGATTCCAGTGGACTGGAACAGGGTGTGTGCAAAACCGGAAGAGGTCCTTGAAGTCATGCGTGCCCAGTATGGACTGCATCAACATAACATGCAATGGAAGCGTCAAATTATCGATAGCCGGCAGCTGGTTGCAGAGCAATTGTCCGGTGTATCTCAGGTCATGGAGGACCTGGCCAAAGAAATTCAGCGGGAAAGTGATGAGATGGTTCAGCAGGAGGAGCAGATTCGGGACGCACTGGAGTCATTGGGCTTGTCCATTCACTCCATTGAGATCATCAATCTGGAAGCGGGCAATGTAGAGATTGAGATTGTACATGCATATACACGTGGATTCGATGAGTGCCGTAAAATGATAGCTCCGCTGATCTCGGATGTACTGGACGAGCATATTGCTGTCTTGCATGAGACCATGACTGATCCTCGTCAGGGATTGGCGACCGTTACGTTTGGTTCAGCCAAAACGTTCGAGGTAACCACGGGTGTTGCTGCCGCCGCAAAAGGGGGAGATGTGATGTCAGGCGACAGCTTCAGTACGGTTGAGTTAGGCAACGGTACATTCGCGGTGGCGCTTAGTGATGGAATGGGCAATGGGGAACGGGCACGCATGGAGAGCAGCGCGGCTCTGAACATATTGGAACAGTTGTTACAGTCCGGCATGGATGAGAAACTGGCGATCAAATCCGTGAACTCCGTTCTGATGCTGCGATCCCCTGAAGAGATGTATGCCACAGTGGATATGGCGCTGATCGATGAATATACGGCAGAGACCACGTTTATGAAAATCGGATCGACGCCAAGTTTTATCAAACGAGGACAGGAGGTTATTCAGGTTTCGGCCAGCAATTTGCCAATCGGTATTATTAAAGATATTGAAGTGGATCTGGTAACGGTACAGCTTCAGCCGGGGGATATCCTCATTATGATGACGGATGGCATCTATGACGCACCGGGGTATGCGGTGAACAAAGAGTTATGGATGAAAAGGCTCATTCAAGAGATTGATACAGAGGATCCGCAAGATTTGGCCGATTGCCTGCTTGAAAGTGTTATAAGATATCAGCAGCATGAGATTTTGGATGATATGACCGTTGTTGTTGGAAAAGTAGAGCATTTCCGCCCTGAATGGGCCACACTGCGTGTGCCTGGCATCAACCGGATGGAGCGTCCACGGACCGTCAGTTAATTGCATATTCTTCTGTTTGAAGTCTCTTCATTCTGGCAATGCTAGTCATAGAGTTGGAGAGTAACGAATAACGGAGGGATATCGGATGAAGCAAATCTTATTGATCACCGACGGTTGTTCCAATGTAGGACCAAGTCCGGTGCTGGCAGCGGCCGAAGCGCTGGAAGAGGGGATTACGGTTAATGTGGTTGGCGTGATTGATTATGGAACCATTGGTGAGCTGGGTAGTCGGGAGATTGAGGATATTGCCAGAGCCGGAGGTGGAATCAGCCAAATTGTAGGTACACGTCAGCTTGCCCATACCATGCAGATGATGACAAGGAAAACGGTGGTTCAGACTATTCAGCAGGCGGTTAATAGAGAGTTAACACAAATTTTGGGAGAGAAGGAGCCCAAAACGGTAACGGATCTGGAGCCTTCACAACGCGCCCGGGTCGTGGAAGTGATGGATGATATGGCTGAAACTACAGCCTTACAGGTTATATTGTTAATCGACGTAAGTGCCAGCATGAAGCCCAAACTGGCTGCGGTAGAAGAAGGCATTCGTGATTTAATGTTAAGTTTGCAGGCGCGTATAGGTCAGAGCAAGCTTTCCGTATTTCATTTTCCGGGGCGACACAGTGGCGAAGATGCGGTAATGGATATTGACTGGACAACGGATCCAGGCCGTGTTCGGTCCTTGTTTGGAAGGTTGCAGATGAAGGGTGCAACGCCGACAGGTCCTGCAATTCAGAAGGTGATTGATTTTTACCGTTATGGTACACTGGAGAAACAGCAGGAAATAGAAGGGAACTATCGCATTGAAAGAGAAGGGATGCTCGGTGACAACGTTGTCTGACGCCTCTTTCCCGCCAGGAACAGTGGTTACAGGGAAATGGAATCGCAGTCGTTACACGATTCGGAAACTACTGGGCAAAGGAGCTAATGGCATCGTTTTTCTTGTCCAACGGGGTGAAAATGGCAAACACTACGCGCTAAAAATGGGATTTGATCCGGTTGATCTGCAATCGGAAGTTAATGTACTCAAATCCTTTCAACTACAGCGTAATCATGAGGCCCTTCGGCAGAGCGGCATTCCTTCCTATCTTAAAGATGTGGATGACTATGCCGTTCGTGGCCGGGATATTCCCTTTTATGTGATGCGTTACGTTCGAGGTGAGGCACTTCATCACTTCATTCGGCGTCAGGGAACAGACTGGACACTTCTGGTGGGACTTAGACTCTTGCAGAAGCTGGCACAGTTGCATCAGGCGGGATGGGTGTTTGGTGATCTCAAACCTCAGAATGTGTTGGTATCCGACTATGGGCAGGTGGAATTGATCGACTACGGCGGAGTTACGTCGATTGGTCGAAGCGTCAAACAGTTCACCGAATGGTATGATCGGGGCTTCTGGAATGCAGGCAGCCGTACGGCAGATGGTACCTATGATGTATTTGCATTTGCATTATTATTGATTCATGTACTTGAAGCAGACGCGCTCAAGGCACTGGCGGCCGAGGGATTACCGCAACTGCGAAGTGTGAATCAGCTCGTAGCGCTGGTGGAGCGCAGTGAACGACTGGGTCCTTTTCGCAATTGGACGACTCAGGCATTACGAGGTCAGTTTCGTGATGCAGGTCATGCGGCACAAGGGTGGAAGGAAATGATGGCACGCCCCACGCCTCTCCGCCGTCGTTCCAAAAGTACAACACCGCGCTGGCTTAAAAATGCATTCGCTGTATCTGTGATATTACTTATTGGAGTGCTCATCTATGCACTACTTTTCTGATCTGTGAGAGTGCATATACATAACGCAAGGAATGAGGAACAGGTATGGAGGCTTTACGCTGGAACATGCTGGTGAAGAATGTGCTGGATGCAGCGGAAGAGCATCAGTTATGGGTTCCCGGGGATCGGATTGTTGTCGCAGTATCGGGCGGGCCGGACTCGGTAGCTTTTTTGCATATCATGCACGAGATCAGCAAGCGGCATGTGCCACTTGAATTGATCTGTGCCCACGTGCATCATGGCTTCCGGAGTGAATCTGATGATGAAGCGGAGAAAATGATGGAACTGGCACAGCAGCTTGGTATTACATTTGAATGGACCAAGGCCGATGTACCTTCATATATGGAGCTTACGGGTCAAGGACCACAGGAAGCGGCACGCAACAAGCGATATGCCTTTCTGCACGAAGTGGCTTCCAAATATAATGCGGCAAGCATCGCTTTGGCACATCATGCCGATGATCAGGCGGAGACGGTCATGCTTCATTTGCTTCGTGGAACCGGCTTGTCGGGACTCTCAGGAATGAAGTTTAAAAGACGAGAAAAAAATGTGGAACTTATTCGTCCATGCCTTCGTATAAACAAGACAGACCTTGTAGAAGCTTGTAATACCCAGGGTTTTATGTATTTCAATGATGAGAGCAACGCCCTGCGTAAATATCGGCGTAATGCCATTCGCTTGGATGTGCTTCCTTTTTTGGGGCAGTATAATGGACAACTCACGCCGTCATTGAATCGGCTTGCCGAAATTGTGGGTGATGAAGACGATTTCATGGAGCAGAGTGCATATGACACATACAGGTGTCTAGTGCAGGTGAACGGCGGAAGGCAAACCTTTGAGGTGCCTTCCTTCTTGAAGTTACATGTCGCTTTACAACGAAGGTTGATTAAACTAATATTGAATTATCTGCCTTTGGACAGTGATTTTGTCGACTTTACCCGTATAGAAACCATTCGACACAAGGTCATGGAGACCCATGTGACGACCTGGAGCCTGGATATAGGACAGACACTCGCCTGTACTCGGGAGTATAATCTGATTTCTTTTGGCATACGGACGGACGTACAGGATCAATCTTACGAGTATCGTCTTGCGCAATGGAGTGGAACTTATGAGCTTTCACTCACCCCAATTAATCGGTATATTCGGTTGATGACGGTGAGTCCCGAGGACTATCATGTACCGGAATCGGCGGATCAAGCCGCGTTTGATGCGGATCAACTGCTTATGCCGCTGGTTGTGCGTTCACGGTTACCTGGAGATACCATGAAAGTGATGGGATTAAACGGAAGCAAAAAGGTGAAAAATATTTTCATCGATGAGAAAATCCCCCCATCTGTCCGTCCACGTATTCCTGTGGTATGTGATGGAGCAGGTCAGATCATCTGGTTACCGGGTGTTCGACGGTCCAATGTGGCTCCTGTCAGGGAGGGCACTTCCGCAATCCTGTACATGACTGTAGGCGATTCAGCGATTCAGGGGTAGTGGTTATGGTTCAGGTAAGGCTTTCATAGTATAACTTAGGAGGTTCGCACAGTTGCAGAACGACATTCAGGAAGTATTGATCAGTGAAGAAGAAATTCAGAGTAAAGTCAAGGAATTAGGCGCAACACTAAGTGCCGAATATGCAAATCGCAATCCTTTGGTCATTTGTGTGCTCAAGGGTGCGTTTATATTTATGGCTGATTTGGTTAAAAACATAACGGTACCTGTTGAAATGGATTTTATGGCGGTATCCAGTTACGGCGCTTCCACCAAGTCATCAGGTGTTGTCAAAATCATTAAGGATCTGGATGTATCCGTTGAAGGACGGGAAGTTCTGATTGTCGAAGATATTATCGACAGCGGACTTACACTCAGCTATCTGATTGAACTGCTAGAAAACCGCGGTGCTGAGTCGGTGCGTGTGGTTACGCTGTTCGACAAGCCTTCAGGCCGTAAAGTTGAGTTGGAAGCTCATTACACAGGCTTTGACATTCCTGACGCGTTCATCGTTGGTTACGGTTTGGATTTTGCCGAGAAGTACCGGAACCTGCCCTATATCGGGATTTTGAAGCCGGAAGTCTATAGTAGCTAATATCCTGCCCGACCCAAGCCTTGAGCTGTTCTTGGCTTCTGTTGAGAAGCCATGTCGGGCTATGTTAAAATAATTAAAGTGTCTCGAGAGGAGGTAGGGGATGAATCGGTTCATCCGGAATTCTGGTTTTTATTTGATTCTTTTTTTAGTTGTGGTGGGGATAGTCCAGTTCGTCAGCAATGGCGGCGAAGCCACCGATAATCCTAGATATGATCAGTTGCGTGCAGCGATCAAAGCCAACAATGTCTCTGAATTGACGGTTCAATTCAACGGTCAAACGTATCTCGTGACCGGTCAATACAAGAAGGCACCTGATGGCGCCAAATCAGAAAATTTCTCAACGTATATTCCTCCTACGGATGAGGCAATTAGTGAGCTTGTAGCTGCAAGTGAAACTAACAATTTCCAATATCATCAGGAGCCAATGAAAGGTGACAGCATCTGGTTGACGTTGCTGACTTCCTTTATTCCTTTGATCATTATGTTCCTGCTGTTCTTCTTCCTGTTTAATCAGGCTCAAGGCGGCGGCGGTAAAGTAATGAACTTTGGTAAAAGCCGTGCTCGTCTCTACAACGAAGAGAAGAAGCGGGTTACATTTGAAGATGTTGCGGGTGCTGACGAAGAGAAACAGGAACTTGTTGAGGTTGTAGACTTCCTCAAGGACCCTCGTAAATTCGCAGCAGTAGGTGCGCGGATTCCTAAGGGCGTATTGCTCGTAGGGCCTCCAGGTACCGGTAAAACATTGCTCGCTCGTGCCGTAGCCGGTGAAGCGGGTGTACCATTCTTCACAATTTCAGGTTCCGACTTCGTGGAAATGTTTGTCGGTGTCGGTGCATCACGTGTTCGTGATTTGTTTGAAAATGCGAAGAAAAATGCCCCATGTATCATCTTTATCGATGAGATTGATGCTGTAGGACGTCAGCGTGGTGCTGGTCTCGGTGGTGGTCACGATGAACGTGAACAGACACTCAACCAGTTGCTTGTTGAGATGGACGGATTCGGAGTTAACGAAGGTATTATCATCATAGCCGCAACAAACCGTGCAGATATTTTGGACCCTGCCTTGCTGCGTCCTGGACGTTTTGACCGTCAAATTACGGTTGACCGCCCTGATGTAAGAGGTCGTGAAGCTGTCCTGAAAGTACATTCCCGTAATAAACCACTGACCAAAGATGTGAAGATGGATATTATCGCGAAGCGTACAACGGGTTTCTCTGGTGCGGATTTGGAGAATCTCTTGAACGAAGCGGCATTGCTTGCAGCGCGTCGTAACCGTAAAGATATTTCCATGAAGGAAGTTGACGAAGCGATTGACCGTGTCATCGTTGGTACGGAGAAGAAAAGCCGTGTCATCAGTGATCGCGAGAAACGAATCGTTGCTTATCACGAAGCAGGTCATACCATTGTAGGATACTTCCTCGAACATGCTGATATGGTACATAAAGTGACCATTATTCCGCGCGGACGTGCGGGTGGATATGTAATCATGTTGCCAAAAGAAGACCGTATGCTGGTTACCAAGCAGGAACTGCTGGATAAAGTAACCGGACTTCTCGGGGGTCGTGTAGCTGAAGAATTGTTCATCGGAGAAATTGGTACTGGTGCATACAGTGACTTCCAGCAAGCGACAGGTATCGTTCGCAGCATGGTTATGGAATACGGTATGAGTGAGAAATTGGGACCTATGCAATTCGGAAGTTCACAAGGACAGGTATTCCTTGGTCGGGATATCGGTCATGAACAGAATTACTCGGATTCCATTGCTTACGAGATTGATCAGGAAATGCAACGCTTTATCAATGACTGTTATGAGAAGTGTAAGGACTTGCTTGTTAAACATTCAAAAGAGATGCACCTGATCGCTCAAACTTTGCTTGAGGTTGAGACTTTGGAAATGGATCAGATCAAGCAATTGATCGAAACAGGTTCTTTGACTCCAAAAGCAGAGAATGACAATGATGGTGAAGGCACACCAACTGAAGGCGGAGAGCCAATCATCGACACCATCGGTGATGTGCGTGTTCGTATTCAAGGTAAAGATGAAACGCCTGAGCCACCAGCCGGAGATATTCCAAACGAAGCTCCGAATCTGGAAAAGGGTAATAACAATAACCCGGATGATGGCGGAACGAAGCCAACGTCTTAATGCACAATACATCTGGCTATGATAGCAGGTGAAATCAAGAGAGCCCTCGAGGCTCTCTTTTTTTATCCATTATTTTAAAAGAGGATAGATAAAGATAAACGGGAGTTAGATGGCGAACCAGTTAGCAAACAGGTGGTTACAGCGGTGTTCCGGGTCTTTTTCATTTATTGACAGAGTCGTGAACGTTGTGTAAATTAGTTGTTAAACCGCTTGTGATTCGTTTCTCAAGCGAAGATAACGACTTAGGTTAGCCCACGAAACAGCGCATGACGCTGTCCCGATAAAGGAGAGGATCACAGGTGGAAGCTCTGGCTTTAGAGCGCAAGGCTGAGATGAACCGCGAGCTGCGTGCGCGGCTTATGGAGTTGAAGAAGGAACGTAACGCCATTATTCTTGCCCATTATTATCAACGTGACGAAGTACAGGAGGTTGCCGACTTCCGTGGAGATTCGTTTCTATTAGCCCAGAAGGCAGCCCAAACAGATGCAGATGTGATCGTTTTCTGTGGTGTTCATTTTATGGGTGAAAGCGCTAAAATTCTTGCGCCAAATAAAACAGTTATTATCCCGGACGAACGTGCGGGCTGCCCAATGGCAGATATGGTGAATGTGGATGGACTACGCAAATTAAAAGCACAACATCCTAATGCCAAGGTGGTTACGTATATCAATTCCTCTGCTGAGATCAAGGCAGAGACTGACATCTGTTGTACATCGGCGAACGCAGTCCGGGTTATTCAATCGGTGGATTCCGACGAAATTATCTGGGTACCGGATAAAAATCTTGGACATTATGTACAGCAGCATACAGACAAGAAAATGATTATCTGGGAAGGTTACTGCAACACTCATGATATGCTTACAGTCAAAGATGTGGTAGAGATGAGAGCTAAGCACCCCAATGCAGAGTTTGTTGTCCATCCAGAGTGTCGCCCTGAGGTTGTGGAAATGGGTGATTTTGTAGGCAGCACAACAGCTATTCTGGAGTATTGCAAAAATTCATCAGCGAAGGAATTTATCGTAGGTACCGAAGATGGTACAGGATATCAGCTTCGTCTGGATAGTCCGGGTAAACAGTTCCACTTTGCTACCAAGTTCCTCGTATGTCCCAACATGAAGGTGAACAACTTGAAGAAACTGGTGAAATGCCTGGAAACGATGAAGCCGCAAATCTACGTGCCACCGGCCGTTGCCGACAAAGCCAGAGAATCACTAGAGCGCATGTTGTTGGTAAAGTAGGATGCGCTACTCTTGCTCCAAGACAGGTGAATAACATGATACCGCAATATTTAGTTGATTTTGATCTGTCTGCGCTACCCATGGTAGAGACGGATGTACTGGTTATAGGCTCTGGGATTGCTGGTTTGTTTACTGCCATTAAGGCAAGTGAACAACAACGTGTATTAATGATCACGAAGAAGTCATTACTTGAAAGTAACACCAGATATGCGCAGGGAGGCATCGCTGCGGTTATTGCTGAGGATGATTCACCTGCTTACCACTTGCAGGACACACTTGTAGCAGGAGCGGGCTTATGCCGCTCCGAAGCGGTAGAGGTATTGGTGAATGAGGGTCCGGACGGAGTGAAGGAACTGATTCGTTTGGGTACTTTATTTGATCTGGAGAACGGCGAGTTGGCGTTGACGCAGGAAGGTGCGCATAGCCACCGCCGTATTTTGCATGCCAATGGAGATGCAACGGGATATGAGATTGTACGTGCGCTTGCTGTTGAAGTGAATGAGCATCCCGGGATTGAAGTATGGGATGAGCATTTTGTTGTTGACCTGATTACAGATCGAGATCGAGGGGAGTGCATTGGCGCTCTGGTTCAGAAGGATGACGGATCACAAGTGATCGTGAAGGCACAGGCAACTGTTCTTTGCTCTGGTGGGGCAGGACAACTATACCGATACACGACGAATCCCGATGTAGCTACTGCCGATGGTGTAGCCATGGCCTATCGGGCTGGGGCTATTGTTCGTGACATGGAATTTATCCAATTCCACCCTACCTCTCTTTGTTACCCGGGGGCCCCGCGTTTCCTGGTGTCAGAAGCCGTACGCGGCGAAGGCGCATATTTGCGCAATGTGAAGGGCGAGCGCTTCATGGATCGTTATCATGTCCAACTTGAACTGGCCCCACGCGATATCGTGGCACGAGCGATTGTTAGTGAAATGGAGTCCACCAACAGTACCTTTGTGTACTTGGACATTACACATGAACAGCCAGAGATGATCAAGCATCGGTTCCCTACCATATATGAGACTTGTATGCGTTATGGATTAGACATGACAACGGACTGGATTCCCGTTGCACCTGCTGCCCATTACATGATGGGTGGAGTGAAAACGGATTTAAGTGGAGAGAGCAGCATCTCCCGATTATTTGCTTGTGGCGAGGTATCTTCTACAGGAGTGCATGGAGCCAACCGCCTGGCAAGCAATTCTTTATCAGAAGCGATTGTATTTGGGCGGAGAATTGTTGATCGTATTCAATCTCTCCCTCCGCTTGGTTTATTACAAGCAAGAGGAGGGGCGCCTTCGTCTGTGGATATGAATAACAAGATCAATAAGATCACGGAAGAGCAAAAGCCGGTATCCGAAAGACGCTTACGGTTACAGAAAATGATGGTTCGTCAGGTAGGCTTGCGCCGGAATGGTGAGGATTTGCAGAAGGCTATGGACAAGCTGCAACAGGAATTGCAATTTTTTGATCAGACTCTCACTCATAAGGAAGAGCTGGAGTATGCCAACCTTCTGACCTGTGCCTGGTTAGTTACCAGCGGTGCATTACATCGCGAGGAGAGTCGGGGGGCTCACTATCGTGAGGATTTTCCGGCACGTGATGATATCGTGTGGCAGAAGCATAGTCTGCAGCAGCGAGAACAAGCGATTGTGGAGGAATTGATGTCATGATACTGAATGGATATAATGAAGGGCTTATCGAATCAATCAAAAACTGGCTTCGTGAAGATGTTGGTGCAGGTGACGTTACAACAAGTGTGACGATTCCAGCAGGCAACCAATCCAAGGCCATTATACACGCCAAAGACAATGGTGTTATTGCAGGCATGACCGTAGCTAAACTTGTATTTCAAGTCGTTGATCCTGATCTTGTATTTACACCGAAGGTAACAGACGGAGACAAGGTTACACATGGCACGATTTTGGCCGAGGTAGAGGGAAGTACACATTCACTGCTTACGGGGGAACGACTGGCACTTAACTTGCTGCAACGTATGTCCGGAATAGCTACGCGTACGCGTGCCTACGTGGAGGTGCTGGATGGTCTTGAGACCAGGCTCGTGGATACACGTAAGACAACGCCGGGCCACCGACTACTTGAGAAATACGCAGTGCGCGTGGGTGGCGGAGCGAATCATCGATTTGGACTGTACGATGCCGTTATGATTAAGGATAACCACATCAAGGGTGCAGGCGGAATCACCGAGGCGGTACAGCGTGCGCGAACCGTTATCCCACATACGATGACGATTGAAGTGGAGACTGAAAATCTGGAGCAGGTGAGAGAAGCCTTGCAAGCCGGGGCAGATATCATTATGCTGGATAACATGCATCCAGAGCGGATGCGTGAAGCGGTTGAACTTATTCGTGAACAGGCTCCTCATGTGAAGGTTGAAGCATCCGGTAACGTGTCTCTTCAGACCATTCGTGGCATTGCAGAGAGTGGTGTGGATGTAATTTCGGTTGGCAGGTTAACCTATTCCTTTGAGAGCCTGGATATTAGTCTGGATTTAAATGAAAAGAAAGAGGGGTGAACCTCTTTGATTCTAGTTGTAGACGTGGGGAACAGCAATATGGTGCTCGGCGTATATCAAGGCCGGGAATTGCTGCACCACTTTCGTCTGAGTACATCACGTCAGTCAACAGTGGATGAATACGGCGTATTGATTTATAATTTATTTCATATGTCCGGCATCAGGGCAAGTGACATCGAAGGTGTCATCATCTCATCTGTGGTTCCGCCACTGGTGAATGTAATCGAAGCGATGTGTGAGAAGTATGTAGGCAAAAAAGCCTTGCTCGTTGGGCCTGGTATCAAAACTGGCTTGAATCTGCGATACGAGAACCCTCGTGAAGTGGGTGCAGATCGTATTGTTAATGCAGTGGCAGCCGTTGAGAAGTATGGCGGTCCTCTCGTCGTGGTCGATTTCGGTACTGCAACGACCTTTGACTGTATTGACGAGAAAGGTCACTACCTGGGGGGAGCTATTGTACCCGGCATTCAGATTGCCACTGAAGCGCTCTATGAGCGGGCATCCAAGTTGCCTCGTATAGAGCTGGAGAAACCTAAAAAGGTCATTGGCCGTAATACTATTCATGCCATGCAAGCGGGTATTATATTTGGCTATGCAGGGCAGGTAGATGGTATTGTAGAACGTATTCGCGAGGAGATGGGGGCGAAGCCCCGAGTTATCGCGACAGGTGGTCTCGCTACACTTATCGCAGAAGAAACCCGTAGTATAGAGGAAGTTGATCCGCTGCTTACGCTTGAAGGGCTGCGTATTATATATGAGCGGAACCGGGAAAGGTGAGCATAGTGACGGCATACAGCGGGCTGAGATTACAGCTTAAGTGTTGTGCCGTTTTTTCTGTGTTACGACTATTATGGCGATACGCCAAAGGAGGCTGAATGACTTGGAAAACAACAACAAGCATGACCGGTTAATTCGTGGTACAGCAATGAATGGAAAGGTAAGAGCCTTTGCTATCCAGACTACGGAACTGGTTGAGGAACTACGCAGAAGACACGATACGTTTCCCACGGCTACAGCTGCCATGGGGCGTACGGTTACAACAGCAGCCATTATGGGTGCAATGCTCAAAGGTGAAGAGAAGTTAACGGTACAAGTCAACGGTGATGGGCCCATTGGACAGATTGTAGCTGATGCCAATGCGAAAGGCGAAGTACGAGGATATGTTTCTAATCCGCATGTACATTTGCCAAGCAATAGTGTGGGAAAACTGGACGTTGCAGGCGCAGTTGGAACGGAAGGTTTCATCAACATAACGAAGGATTTGGGACTGAAAGAGCCATATCGTGGCAGTGTGCCTATTATTTCAGGAGAACTGGGCGAAGACTTTACGTACTACTTTGCTCAATCGGAGCAAACCCCTTCTGCTGTAGGCGTTGGTGTGCTCGTTGATACGGATAATTCCGTTATTGTCTCAGGTGGATTCATTATGCAGCTGTTGCCGGGATTGACAGATCCAGAGATCACGGCGATCGAAAACGCCATTAGTACGTTGCCGCCAGTGACGACGTTGCTGGAGCAGGGACTTGAATTGGAAGAGTTGCTTCGCCGATTGTTGCCAGATGTACAAGTGATGGAAGGATTGGATATTCATTTTAGCTGTGAGTGTTCACGTGAGCGGGTAGAGAAGACACTAATCAGCCTGGGCCAAACGGAGATGGAGCAATTAATTGAAGAAGAGGGCCAGGCTGAAGTGGTCTGCCAATTCTGTAATGAAGCCTATGACTTTAACAAAGAACAACTTGAGACCATCCTAGAGCAAGCCAAGAACTGATCTATGCGGGGACGGGATGCGGAATGACAAGACAGGAAAAAGGGTTGTGGACGGCTGTAATTGTCTTGACGCTAGGTATGCTGGTCATGGGTAGTGTGATGGCTATGCATGGTCTCAGACAGGGCAAAGACGAGGCAGATGCATCCCATGATGCTAATACGGAAGAAGGAAGCACCGTAGCGACGATCAACGGAGAAGTTATCACGGACAAAGAGTGGACCGATGCGCTGAAACGACGTTACGGCAGTGAGTTATTACTCCAGATGTTAAACCGTAAAGCAGTATATGCCGAAGCAATCGAACGCAAGCTGATCGTCACTCCCCAAGAGATTGCAAGAGAACTTGCCGCCGCGATGGATGGGTATGATTCAGAGAAATCATATTTTGACGAAATGAGGTCTCAATTGGGCCTGTCGAAACAGGAACTTGAGTTGGAAGCCGGCTACAGGCTGCTGCTTGAGAAAATCGCAACGATCGGCATACAGATCAAGGATGCAGATATTGAGCATTACTGGACTGAACACCGTGAGGATTACGTTTCCCCCGAGAAATATGACTTGTCCATCATCGTAGTGAAGGAAGAAGATGAAGCCGATTCCTTACTGGATGCGTTGGAGAAGGGGGAGGACTTTGAAGAAGCTGCTCGCAAGCAATCGACAGACAGCTTCTCTCGTGATGCTGGTGGGAGGCTGGGGTGGATTGAGCGGAATGATCCATTCCAGTCAGAAGAAATCCTTCAACTTGCTGCCGGGCTGGATGTAGGCGATATTGCCGGACCGGTTCGAGTGGAAGAAGGCTATGTTATTATCAGACTTAATGATAAAGAAGAACGCCAGGTGCAATCGGCCGAAGAAGTCCGTGAGGAGATTCGAATGGAACTGGCTCTGAGTCAGGCTGATCCGTTGCCGCAGGTAGAGCAAATGCTGCGTAACAAGTATGAAGCCGTCATCCTGTCCGAGATTCCTGCCTCCTGAATGCAAAGGAAAAGATTGTATCGTACTGCTGCATCTTAATAAAAATACTCTGTCTGCGGTCTTAGGGCCAAAGGCAGAGTATTTTTTTGAGTACTCATATTGACAATAAGGGTTAACGTTGATAAGATGAAAATAATAAATACCTACTCGTTTACTCGGATATAAAAGATTTATTTATGAACAAAGAAACTTTCGGAAACCTCCGCCCTGCTAGAAATCTTGGCAGTAAGGGATAGGATCAACAGGATTTCCGCAGTTCTTCTATAACAGCTAGAGGCTATCGGCCGCACAGTATAGGTTAACAGGACTCAAGTTTTATTCATCCACTAAGGAGGGCATTCATATGGCTAAAGTAGTTAATAACGTAACAGAACTCATCGGAGGTACTCCGCTTGTTCGTCTGAACCGTATCGTACCTGAAGGCAGTGCTGAAGTATTCGTGAAGCTGGAGTACCAGAATCCAGGTTCAAGCGTGAAAGATCGTATCGCAATTAGCATTGTGGAAGAAGCGGAAAAAGAAGGCAAGCTAAAACCAGGTGATACCATTATCGAAGCAACAAGTGGTAACACGGGAATTGGACTCGCGATGGTGGCTGCAGCCAAAGGCTACAAGTCCGTTATTGTAATGCCTGAGACGATGAGCTTGGAGCGTCGCAACTTGCTTCGTGCGTATGGTGCCGAGCTTGTGCTTACACCTGGAGCCGAGGGTATGAATGGTGCTGTTAAGAAAGCCGAAGAACTGCTGAAAGAAAACCCTTCCTATTTCATGGCTGAGCAATTTAAAAATAAAGCCAACGTGAAGATCCACCGTGAAACGACTGGCCCTGAGATTGTTGAAGCAATTCAATCTGTAGGCGGTACGTTGGATGCTTTTGTTGCGGGAATCGGTACAGGTGGAACAATTACAGGTACAGGCGAAGTGTTGAAAGAAGCTTTTGCTGGTATTAAAATTGTTGCAGTTGAGCCAGCAGCTTCGCCAATTTTGGCGGGCGGCAAACCAGGACCACATAAGATCCAGGGGATTGGTGCCAACTTTATCCCTGAGATTCTGGATCAGGAAATCTATGATGAGATCATTCACATTGAGAATGATGATGCATTCGAGACGGCTCGTCAGGTAGCGAAGGAAGAGGGCATCCTGTCCGGTATTTCTTCCGGTGCGGCGATCCGTGCAGGTCTTCAGGTTGCGAAACAGTTGGGTGAAGGCAAGCGCGTTGTGGTAATCGTGCCAAGTAACGGCGAACGTTACCTCAGCACACCTCTTTACAACTTCGAAGGCTAAGTCTACAAATGACAAAACCAATCCTCCTTGCCCGTATGACGGGTATGGAGGATTTTTGGCGTAATGCTTTTAAAAGGCGCGACGCTTTAGTATACTATCAGACAATAGAACTAGCGACAGATGGAGGGCGGCACACCGCAATGACACACCTGATGACAACATACGCCGACTGGATGGAGTGGGCTGAACAAGGCTGGACCATGAT
Source organism: Paenibacillus sp. FSL R5-0701 (assembly GCF_037973995.1). NCBI lineage: Bacteria > Bacillati > Bacillota > Bacilli > Caryophanales > Paenibacillaceae > Paenibacillus > Paenibacillus sp. FSL R5-0701. The sequence continues at coordinate 74,190 of NZ_CP150230.1, forward strand.
GCCTTATATCACCAAGTCGGATGAGGGGCCGTATCATGGCGGTTTACCGTTATCGTGGGAGGCAGCCTGGGAGCAGGCGTCACCATACGCAATTGTGCTGGAGAATGGCAAAGGCGGGAGATATACATTTCTGGGGTTAGACCCCGTATCCGTTATTTCCGGTAAAGGTCAAGAAGCGGTTATTCATGATGTGACGCAAGGAACCACCTCGACGGACAGCGGCAAGCCGCTTGATGTATTGAAGAGATGGACTGCCCCGTATAACGCACCCAAGGTTAATGGGGCTCCGGACTTTGGGGGTGGATACGCAGGTTATCTCAGCTACGATGTAGCAAGATCATTGGAGAAGCTCCCAGATTTGGCTGAAGATAATCCGTCCCTACCGGATTATTGGTGGATGCGTTTTGAAGAAATATGGGCTTATGACCATGAGCAGCAGGCGCTTTTCTGCATGGTTCATCTGGCTATAGAGCCTAACCGGAACGAAACTGATATCCGTAGTCTATATTCAGCGGCAGAAGCACGAGCGACAGCGATGCAGCAACGTTGGCTTCACATTATGGGATTTGCACAGGCCGAGGAACAGCAGCAGGCAATGGAACGTCGCAACAAGCGGGTCAATCGTACCCCGCAGCCTGAAGATGCGGAAAGGGAATCGAAAGGATGGGAGACCTCCTTTCCCCAGGAGGACTTTGAACAGGCTGTACGCACGGTGCAGGAATATATCAGGCAGGGTGACGTGTTCCAGGTGAATCTGTCCTTGAGACAGGAGAAGCGGCTTCATTCGAGCGCTGAGCATATTTATGAATGGCTGCGCCTTGTGAATCCATCGCCGTATATGGGTATGCTGCGTAGTCCAGACTTCCAACTGGTAAGCGGATCTCCCGAGCTTCTGGTCAAAGTGGAGAATGGCAAAGTCAGTGCACGTCCCATTGCAGGGACCCGAAGAAGGGGCCGGGATGAAGCAGAAGATAAGGCTATGGCGGATGAACTGCTCAGCAGTGAGAAAGAACGGGCGGAGCATATTATGCTCGTTGATCTGGAACGTAATGATATCGGACGGATTGCGGCCTATGGTTCGGTTCATGTACCTGAATTGATGACCATCGAGAAGTATTCCCATGTCATGCATCTCGTTTCCCAGGTGGAAGGCAGGCTGGCAGAAGGGTTATCCGTATTTGATGTGATCGCTGCGACATTCCCGGGTGGAACGATTACCGGAGCGCCGAAAGTCCGCACCATGGAGATTATCGAGGAACTTGAGCCTGTACGGCGTGGGCCTTATACGGGTTCCATCGGGTGGATGGATTACAGTGGGAATATGGAATTGAACATCGTCATTCGTACACTTGCCATTAAGGGCGGTATTGGTTATGTACAGGCCGGGGCAGGGATTGTTATTGATTCCGATCCATATCGGGAATACAAGGAATGCCGCAACAAGGCAAGAGCCATGATGAGAGCTGTGAATTACAGCGAAGAGGCGGAAGCTGTTAAACTAAAATAAAACGAAGCAACCGTCACTTGCATTGACGGAAGATGAGGAGGAGCAGGCATATGATACTGGTTATCGATAATTACGATTCCTTCACGTACAACCTGGTTCAATATCTGGGTGAACTGGGTGAGACGGTGGAAGTTCGCCGCAACGATGAGATTGATCTGGCAGGCATAGAGGCACTGGCACCTGATCATATTCTGATCTCTCCGGGCCCGTGTACACCGAATGAAGCAGGCATTAGCTTGGCAGTCATTGATCATTTCAAGGGAAGCATTCCGATCTTTGGTGTTTGTCTGGGGCATCAGTCCATTGGACAAGCGTTTGGTGGCAATGTCATTCGTGCGGAGCGCATGATGCACGGCAAAACATCCGATATGCACCACAATGGAACATCGGTATTTGCCGGATTGCCATCCCCATTTACAGCTACCCGTTATCACTCCCTGATTGTCGAGCGCAGCAGCTTGCCTGACTGCCTGGAGATTACAGCGGAGACAGCTGAAGGTGAAATTATGGGTCTGCGCCACAAAGAATATGCGATTGAAGGTGTTCAGTTCCACCCGGAGTCCATTATTACAGACCATGGTCATCAGATGCTTCGTAACTTTTTGTCCCAACAAGTGAAGGTATAACATGCAATATGCCGCGATAAATGGAGAGTTGGTCAATATGGCGGCGGCCGTGGTTCCTGTAACGGATCACGGCTTTTTGTACGGACTGGGACTGTTTGAGACGTTCCGGACGTATCGAGGTGTCCCATATCTTTTGGAACGGCATCTGGAGCGCATGGCCTCGGGGTGTAAGGAACTGGGCATTCCTTTTACAACGACCGCGGCAGAGGTGACAGATTGGATTCAACGTTTGATAGATGCGAACGGACTTCGGGATGCGTATGTACGTTATACGGTATCAGCCGGTGAAGCACCGCTAGGCCTACCTTCTGGTGATTATTCGAAGCCAAATCATATCGTACTGGCAAAAGCATTACCTGAACCATCTCCTTCTTTATATGAGTGCGGCAAAATGCTTCAACGGTTGTCTACACCTCGCAACACGCCCGAAGGGGAAGTTCGGTTCAAGTCGCTGCATTACATGAACAGCATTCTGGCAAAACGGGAGCTTAATGGGTACGGGAAGCATGTGCAGGGTGCGGAAGGGTTACAATTAACCCGGGATGGTCATATAGCGGAAGGGATCGTCAGCAATGTGTTTTGGGTACGGGAAAATGTGCTCTACACGCCAGCACTTTCAACCGGCATTCTGCCGGGTATCACGAGAGCTTTGGTACTGGAAATTGCCTCGCAGCAAGGAATCCCCTGTATAGAAACGTTAGATGCCTGGGAGGATCTCCTGCAAGCAGATGAAATATTTCTAACAGGCTCGGTGGCTGAACTGGTTCCGGTGACAACTCTGCGGGATCAGGACGGAGCCGAAACGATAATTAGCAACGGACATATTGGCCCGGTTACAGCAGTCCTTCTGGGTATGTACCGGCAGGAAGCGGGGTATACTTCATGACACTTACACCTGTCATCTATGAACGGAAATATGCATGGGGGCCAGCTGAATTAAAGCTGGGTACAAGAACACAGATTATGGGCATTCTTAACGTCACGCCTGACTCATTTTCAGATGGTGGAAGTTATACCAACGTGGAGCGGGCGGTTGCCCATGCCAAGCAGATGATGGAGGATGGAGCGGACCTGATTGATATCGGCGGGGAGTCTACCCGGCCAGGTTCAGATGTCGTGAGCGCCGATGAAGAGCTTAGCCGGATTATTCCGGTTATTGAAGCATTGCATCAGCAAGCCCCACACATTCCGATATCGGTAGACACGTATAAAGCCGATGTTGCACGTCAGGCTATTCTGGCAGGTGCTCATATTATTAATGATGTGTGGGGTGCCAAGGCAGATCCAAATATGGCCCGCACGGCAGCAGAGCTGGGGTGTCCCATCATTCTGATGCATAATCGGCAGAAGCGAAACTATACCGATTATCTGAGTGATGTCGTCAGTGATTTGCAGGAGAGCATACAGATTGCATTAACAGCCGGCGTGAAAGCAGAGCAAATTATCCTGGACCCGGGCATTGGTTTTGTGAAGGATCTCGGAGAAAATCTGAAGCTCATGTCATCGCTCGGTTTGCTCAATGAAATGGGGTATCCCGTTCTGCTAGCCACCTCACGCAAAAGATTCATCCAGAACACCCTGAATGTCGGGGCGGATGATGCGCTGGAAGGAACGGCTGCCACCGTTGCATTTGGCATTGCCCAGGGCTGCCAGATGGTTCGGGTTCATGATGTGAAGCCGATTCGGCGGACGGCAGACATGTGTGATGCCATGTTGTATGCTTCTCCGGGTCTACGGAGGAAATAATGCTGGGGGATCCGAGTGACCCGTCCAGTGAAAGCGAAGCGTTTTTCAAAGGCGAAGCTAAGGGATGACTTCAAATAGATTAAAATTTCAATATATATAGAGGGCAGGCGGACGTATGGATAGAATGGTATTGCATCGTATGGAGTATTACGGATATCATGGCGTTTTTGCAGAAGAACGGAAGCTTGGGCAGCGGTATTATATTGATCTGGAGATTGATATGGACCTGGGTGAGGCTGGACGTAACGATGATCTGACCAAAACGATTAATTATGCGGAGATCCATGAGCTGGTAAAACAGATTGTAGAGAATAAATCATTCCAGTTAATTGAAGCTTTGGGCGAACATATTGCATCTTCTTTACTAGACACTTATACTATTATCAATGCATTGACAGTCAAGGTGACGAAGCCACATCCGCCATTCGATATTCATTTTGAGGGCGTAACGGTAGAGCTTCGCCGCACAAGAAAGTGAGAACCGATCATGATTGCACATTCGACCTCTGAATTCTCAGAGGCTTATATTGCTTTAGGGGCCAATTTGGGTGACCGGGAACAGACGCTGTTTGAAGCATTGTCTTTGCTGGATGAACACCCTCATATATCCGTTCTGCGTTGTTCTGCACTATATGAGACGGAGCCTGTAGGATATGTAGATCAGCCTGCGTTTCTGAATATGGCAGTCGCCGTACAGGTGATGCTGACACCAGAGCAATTGCTCACGGAATTACTGGATATCGAGAACCGGCTTGGACGTGTTCGTGATATTCGCTGGGGACCGCGCACCGTTGATCTGGATCTGCTCTGGATGCAAGGTGAGACGCGAGATATCGAATTACTTCAATTGCCTCATCCCCGTATGGGAGAACGCGCTTTTGTACTGGTGCCACTGTCGGATATCGTGCCGGAAGGCGAGATTTCAGGTTTGTATACCTTTGTACACTCATCGTTGTCTGTACTGGATGGAAAGGATGGAATTCAGCTTTGGAAAACATGCAATTGGCCAATCGAATCCGGGCATTCCGGAAGCTGAAAGGTTTAACACAACATGAACTTGCGGCCGAGACCGGCATCTCGCTGGCCATTCTGGGAACCATTGAACGGGGAAACCGTAAGGTATCACAGCAAGAGCTCGATCGAATTGCTGGTGTGCTGGCAATCAGTATCGAGGAGTTGCGGGGCAACTAGGACCGTTTCGGTTCCTCATGTTACAACAACCAAGACACTGATCGAACTTAATATCGTGATATATACAGAATTAAAAAAGGAGTGGAACGACTACCGTGCTTAACATTGGTGGCATTGAAATGAAAAACCAGGTCGTACTTGCGCCGATGGCTGGCGTATGTAATCCGGCTTTTCGTTTGATCGCAAAAGAATTCGGAACAGGCCTCGTATGCGCGGAGATGGTGAGTGGCAAAGCCATTGTCCATGGCAACCAGCGTACACGTGAGATGTTGTTTGTAGATGAGCGTGAGAAACCGCTGAGCCTTCAAATTTTTGGGGGAGATCGTGATTCCCTCGTAGAAGCAGCCAAAATCGTGGACCAAGAAACCAATGCAGACATCATCGACATTAACATGGGATGCCCTGTGCCAAAGGTAACGAAATGTGATGCAGGCGCACGTTGGTTGCTTGATCCAAAAAAAATCTATGAGATGGTATCGGCTGTCGTGGACGCAGTTGAGAAGCCGGTGACGGTCAAGATGCGCATCGGCTGGGATAACGAGCATATCTTCGCGGTGGAGAATGCGCTCGCGGTTGAACGTGCTGGTGGACAGGCGGTAAGTGTACATGGACGTACGCGTGAGCAACTCTATACAGGCACAGCGGACTGGTCACACATCAAAGATGTAAAAGAGGCTGTCTCTATTCCGGTGATCGGCAATGGTGATGTCCATACACCAGAGGATGCACGCCGTATGCTGGATGAAACGGGTTGTGACGGAGTTATGATCGGCCGTGCCGCCCTGGGTAACCCCTGGATGCTGTATCGTACCATTCAATACTTAAGCACGGGTGAATTGCTTCCTGACCCGAATGGCGAAGAGAAGATCCGTGTTGCCATCCTGCATATGGATCGCCTGATCGCATTGAAGAATGAGACGGTTGCTGTACGCGAGATGCGCAAACACTTGGCTTGGTATTTGAAAGGCTTGAAAGGATCTGCTCGCATCAAGGACGTTATTATGGAAGGTACCAAGCGTGATGAGATGGTACAGATTCTGGAGAACTTTGTGAGTCAGCTGAAAAGCGAAGGCAATTTGGAGTCAGAACCGGTAATTGCCGGAAGTGCATCGTAATTAAGACTGTAAAACGTTTACAGCTATAGAGGACGTAACATTGACTTTTCGAGATCGTTCCCCTATACTTTCACAGTATAAATTCGCCATGTGCGTTAATTAAAGGCTAGTCATCAGGAGGAATATTCTATTTCTCTGGAGAACTTCATATAGTTTTGAAGATGTATGCGGGCGGAGCTATGTAAGTAGCACTGATTCCGTTGCCGTACAATCCAAATTATTCCCATGACAGGAGAATCGGTTGAGATGAGCGACAAGGAAGTTATCCTTACACCAGAGGGACTTAAGAAGCTGGAAGAAGAACTGGAAACATTGAAATCAGTGAAGCGCCGCGAAGTGGCTGAACGGATTAAGGTAGCCATCGGGTATGGAGATATCAGTGAGAACTCTGAATACGAAGATGCCAAGAACGAACAGGCTTTCATTGAAGGTCGTATTATTACTTTGGAGAAAATGCTTCGGAACGCACGCATTATTAACAGTGATGAGATTGACACCGATGTCGTTAGTGTAGGTGCAACAGTTACTGTGGAAGATTTGGAATTTGGTGATATCACAGAATATACAATTGTAGGTTCTGCTGAATCTAACCCGCTTCAGAACAAGATCTCAAACGAAAGCCCTGTTGGTAAAGCGATCCTGGGCAAGAAAAATGGTACAGTGGTTGATGTAAGTGTGCCTGCTGGCGTAATTCAATATAAAATTGTAGATATTAAAAAGCTATAGTAACGAAGCAGTTGGGCACGGTAAACAAAAGCTTCCCTTGGGAAGCTTTTTCAACATTTGAGGAAGAGTGTCCTCACGGGATGCCTGCAATGTAAATAAGGAGATGAATACAGATCATGACGGATGAAGTCTTGAATCAGGAAACCGAACTTAGCGAGCTTTTACAAATTCGCCGTGACAAATTGGACGAGCTCCGCAAATTGGGAATCGACCCTTTTGGCCAAAAATACGTACGTACCGAAGAAGCCGGCTCCATTCTGAAGAAGTATGAAGAACTGACCAAGGAAGAGCTGGAAGAGAAGCACATCGAAGTCAGTATTGCCGGACGGATTATGGCGAAGCGGGGAATGGGTAAAGCAAGCTTCGCACATATTCAGGACCTGAGCGGCAGAATCCAGATCTATGTTCGTCAGGATAGCGTGCCTGAAGACAAGTATGCGGCATTTAGCCTGCTGGACCTTGGCGATATCGTTGGGGTAACGGGTGTGATCTTTAAGACCAAAACAGGTGAAACTTCTGTCAAAGTTAAAGATCTTGAAGTGCTGTCCAAATCGCTCTATCCGCTTCCGGATAAATTCCATGGTCTCACCGACGTAGAGCTGCGTTACCGCCAGCGTTATGTTGACCTGATTATGAGCCCGGACGTACAACAGACCTTTATCGCACGTTCCAAAATCATTCAATCGATGCGTCGTTATCTGGATTCCCTTGGATATCTGGAAGTGGAAACACCTACGTTGCATACCATCGCAGGAGGAGCGGCAGCACGTCCGTTCATCACACATCACAACGCGCTGGATATGGAACTGTACATGCGGATTGCAATTGAACTTCACCTGAAACGTCTGATTGTTGGCGGACTGGAGAAGGTATATGAGATCGGTCGTGTATATCGGAATGAAGGTATGTCCACACGTCACAATCCGGAGTTCACAATGATTGAATTGTATGAGGCATATGCCGACTACAAGGATATTATGCAATTGACGGAGAATTTGGTTGCTCATATTGCACAGGAAGTACTGGGTACGCAAGTGATCCAGTATGGAGATTATGAAGTGGATCTTACGCCGCAGTGGCGCCGTGTTACGATGGTGGATGCAGTTAAGGAAGTTGTGGGTGTAGACTTCTCCGTACACATGACGGATGAGGAAGCACATAACTTGGCGAAGGAACATAAGGTTCCGGTTGAGAAACATATGACATTTGGTCATATCCTGAACGCGTTCTTTGAAGAGTTTGTAGAAGAAACGTTGATTCAACCGACGTTCATCATGGGACATCCTCTTGAAATCTCACCACTGGCGAAGAAAAATGATGTAGATCCACGCTTCACGGATCGCTTCGAATTGTTCATCGTTGGACGCGAGCATGCCAATGCCTTCACAGAGCTGAATGATCCAATCGATCAGCGTCAGCGCTTTGAAGCACAGATGCTGGAGAAAGAACATGGGAACGACGAAGCTCATGAGATGGATGACGACTTCATCCGTGCGCTCGAATATGGTATGCCACCAACAGGCGGATTGGGAATCGGAGTTGATCGTCTGATCATGCTGCTTACTAACTCCCCGTCGATTCGTGACGTACTGCTCTTCCCACACATGCGTCCTCGTACGCAAGATTAAATAAGGAACGTAGAATACGTTCATAATAGAAGAGGAACCTGCCGTTCAGTATCATGCTGGGGCAAGTTCCTCTTTAGGTTTACATAGACGCTAAAAATAAAGTTTGTCAGATGGCCCTTGCTCTCAGCACACCATTAGGGTAACACCGCGTCTTGAATTTGTTAGATTAACCTGTTCGTATTTTGTTAAAAGAGGTGCCCTTCATGAAGTTCAGGCTTCACTTTGCCAAATTCTTATCTCCTCCGTTAATTCTGGTCGGTGGTTTTCTGCTTATCATTGCGATGGGAACGGTGCTTCTCATGTTGCCAATCTCCAACCAAAGCGGTATGCATTTGGCGTTTATTGATGCGCTCTTTACATCAACCTCTGCCGCTTGTGTGACTGGACTTGTCGTTGTGGATGTAGGGACGACCTTTAATTTGTTTGGTCAGATCGTCATTATGGTATTAATGCAGCTTGGTGGACTCGGCTTCATGACTATGGCTACTCTCTTTGCGCTAGTGTTGGGCAAACGAATCTCGCTCAAGGACAGGCTGTTGCTCAAAGAAGCCATTAATGCAGACAGTATGGAAGGGATAGTACGCATTATCCGCAAAGTTTTGATTTTCTCCTTTACCATTGAAGGGGTGGCTGCCGTCATACTGGCGCTGCGCTGGGCAACGGAGATGTCATTTGGTCAGGCTATATACTATGGAATATTCCATTCCGTTTCCCTGTTTAATAATGGCGGATTTGATCTGTTCGGCAACAGCTTCCAATACTACACCGGAGACTGGCTATTCAATGTGACTGCTTCTGTGCTCGTTATCTCTGGTGGACTTGGATTTGTAGTATTGAATGATCTATTTGAGTATCGCAAACGCCGCCGTCTGTCTCTTCAGTCGAAACTGGTGCTGTCTGTATCTGGAGGACTGATTGGTATAGGAGCGATTGTGTTGTTTGTTTTCGAATTCACCAATGGACATACACTGGCTTCACTCACCTGGAGCGAGAAGATCTATGCGTCCTTCTTCCAGTCTGTCTCTACACGTTCGTCGGGAACAAGTACAATCGATATCACGGAGATGAGGCAGGCTACCCAATTTTTCTTCATTCTGCTGATGTTTATCGGGGCTTCCCCGGGATCGACAGGGGGTGGGATCAAGACGACTACATTCCTGATCATGATTGGTGCAGTGTATGCCATGATTCGGGGAAATAAGGATATTGTGTTTTTCCGCCAGCGTGTTCCGAAAGAACTACTAATGAGGGCGCTGACCATTATTATGGTTTCTCTGATCATATTCATGATCGTGGTGATGCTTCTGCTTACGACAGAGGATGCGCCATTCCTTTCACTGATGTTTGAAGCTGCATCCGCAATCGGTACCGTGGGTCTTTCTGTAGGAGTGACTGATGAGTTGACCAATTGGGGCAAAATCATTATTACCTTTACCATGTTTGTAGGTCGGATTGGGCCATTAACCATCGCGTATGCCCTTCGTCCGCGCAAAGAGAAGAAACTGTATCGTCATCCGGAAGGCCGGATCATTATCGGATAAAAAGAAAAACCGCCAGACATTCAGAACTAACTCCTGTTATCGTAACGGGCCTTAGTCACAACGAATGTGCTGCGGTTTTTTTTGGTTTAACGACACAAGGAAGCAAGATGTAAGGTGAGAACATCGTCCATGAGCCTGCCATTCATCTGATCTGGTCTAAGCACGGTATGGATACCCAAGCCATCCACCAGTGCATACAATCTCTCGATCTCCAGTTCTTTGTCCAGATCAGGTTTGGAGAGATCGAGTTTAATCAAGTAGGTGATAACAGAACCTACAGCTTTTCTAAGTTCATCATATACGGTATTAGCAAGTCCCTTGAGTGCAGGATCGGTTTTCGATCTGGCTGTAAAAGCGTACCACACCTCCATTTCGGCCAGTTTTTCTTCCGTGTTTGGTAAGAACTCGAGCAATAAGCATTTCATATTGTCCATGGGAGAGCCGGTGAAGGACATTTGTTGGACTCGATGAGACACCCGTTCAGATACCAAATTCATAGCATATAGTAGTAATTCCGATTGAGTAGAAAAGTAGTGACGCATCGAACCGACCGAAACTCCAGCTTCTTCAGCGATATTCCGAACAGAGGCTTGTTCCATGCCATCTCTCCGTATAATACGCCATGCTGCCTCGGCTACGAGCATACGCTGTTTATCGTGATCAACAATTTTAGGCATAGGCATAGTATATCACTGTTGATTATTATAGTACACACGTGCTAAATTATATTTAATACATTTGTATCAAAAAAAGGAGAGGCTGAAATGATTGGTTATTTCATTATAGGTTGTGAGATTGCCTTTTGGGTGTTTGTGTTCACGGGTCTGAGTGTAAGGTATCTCCTTGGTATGAAGCGGTTAGGTATCGGTTTGTTAATGGCGACGCCGGTTATTGATCTGTTATTGCTGGTAGCTACAGTTATGGATCTACAGCGAGGAGCTACAGCAAGTATGATTCATGGCATAGCTGCGGTGTATATAGGAGCAAGCATTGCTTATGGTCACCAGATGATCGCTTGGGCGGATCGATATTTCCTATATTGGTTCAAGGGTGGAGAGAATCCTCGCAGAAACAAGTTATATGGTAGAGAACATGCGAGTCGTGAGCGTAGTGGATGGTTTAGACATCTATTGGCTTGGGCTATAGGAAGTGCTTTTCTATTCGCCATGATATGGTGGATCGGAGATGCTGAACGTACAGCTGCCTTCGATAATCTGATCAGAGTGTGGGGAATAATACTCGGAATCGATTTTCTGATAAGCTTTAGTTATAGTTTATGGCCAAGAAAGGTTCCTGCTAGAAATGTTAAACATTAAAAAGCTGGGTGAGCGTGCATACGAACTGGCTAAGTTGGGAGAATCCCGTATGTACGCCCCGTATTAAATCGAACCGATTGTTAATATAGATTCAAAAAAAGACTTGCAATGCAAATCTGTACATGGTATATTCTAAATCTGGCCAAGAAAACACAGTTTACACGGTGCGGCAAGCGAATGAAATAAGCTTCGAAAGAAACTTAAAAAAAGAGCTTGCAAAGTTGGTACGGATGTGATAAGATATAAAAGTTGCTGAGGAGAACAACACTCGGTAGCAAAATAAGTTTGATCTTTGAAAACTGAACAACGAGTGAGTAAACATTCTGCTTGCAGAATGAACGCGAAAGTTGAGACAGGCCTTGGCTTGGATCGACTGGAGCACAAATGAGATTTTTAATCTCGTCAGATTCAAAATGAGCTTATCGCTCTTTTCAATACTTTATTGGAGAGTTTGATCCTGGCTCAGGACGAACGCTGGCGGCATGCCTAATACATGCAAGTCGAGCGGAGTTGATAGGAAGCTTGCTTCCTTGATACTTAGCGGCGGACGGGTGAGTAACACGTAGGCAACCTGCCCTCAAGTTTGGGACAACTACCGGAAACGGTAGCTAATACCGAATAGTTGTTTTCTTCGCCTGAAGGAAACTGGAAAGACGGAGCAATCTGTCACTTGGGGATGGGCCTGCGGCGCATTAGCTAGTTGGTGGGGTAACGGCTCACCAAGGCGACGATGCGTAGCCGACCTGAGAGGGTGATCGGCCACACTGGGACTGAGACACGGCCCAGACTCCTACGGGAGGCAGCAGTAGGGAATCTTCCGCAATGGGCGAAAGCCTGACGGAGCAATGCCGCGTGAGTGATGAAGGTTTTCGGATCGTAAAGCTCTGTTGCCAGGGAAGAACGCTTGGGAGAGTAACTGCTCTCAAGGTGACGGTACCTGAGAAGAAAGCCCCGGCTAACTACGTGCCAGCAGCCGCGGTAATACGTAGGGGGCAAGCGTTGTCCGGAATTATTGGGCGTAAAGCGCGCGCAGGCGGTCATTTAAGTCTGGTGTTTAATCCCGGGGCTCAACCCCGGATCGCACTGGAAACTGGGTGACTTGAGTGCAGAAGAGGAGAGTGGAATTCCACGTGTAGCGGTGAAATGCGTAGATATGTGGAGGAACACCAGTGGCGAAGGCGACTCTCTGGGCTGTAACTGACGCTGAGGCGCGAAAGCGTGGGGAGCAAACAGGATTAGATACCCTGGTAGTCCACGCCGTAAACGATGAGTGCTAGGTGTTAGGGGTTTCGATACCCTTGGTGCCGAAGTTAACACATTAAGCACTCCGCCTGGGGAGTACGGTCGCAAGACTGAAACTCAAAGGAATTGACGGGGACCCGCACAAGCAGTGGAGTATGTGGTTTAATTCGAAGCAACGCGAAGAACCTTACCAGGTCTTGACATCTGAATGACCGGTGCAGAGATGTACCTTTTCTTCGGAACATTCAAGACAGGTGGTGCATGGTTGTCGTCAGCTCGTGTCGTGAGATGTTGGGTTAAGTCCCGCAACGAGCGCAACCCTTATATTTAGTTGCCAGCACTTCGGGTGGGCACTCTAGATAGACTGCCGGTGACAAACCGGAGGAAGGTGGGGATGACGTCAAATCATCATGCCCCTTATGACCTGGGCTACACACGTACTACAATGGCCGGTACAACGGGCTGCGAAATCGCGAGATGGAGCCAATCCCAACAAAGCCGGTCTCAGTTCGGATTGCAGGCTGCAACTCGCCTGCATGAAGTCGGAATTGCTAGTAATCGCGGATCAGCATGCCGCGGTGAATACGTTCCCGGGTCTTGTACACACCGCCCGTCACACCACGAGAGTTTATAACACCCGAAGTCGGTGGGGTAACCGCAAGGAGCCAGCCGCCGAAGGTGGGATAGATGATTGGGGTGAAGTCGTAACAAGGTAGCCGTATCGGAAGGTGCGGCTGGATCACCTCCTTTCTATGGAGAATCGTTTCCCGAGTGGAAACATTCAAAACTGCAGCTTAGCTGCAAAACACTCACTCGTTGCTCAGTTTTGAGAGCTCAAACTCTCAAACAGCTTGCTTTTGCATGGAGCTTGTTCTTTGAAAACTAGATATCGAAACGAAACAAACGCGAATTAGAACATTCCTTTTTAGCTGAACTTGTGCAAACAAGTCAAGTGTATAAAGGTAGTTAAATTGCTTTTGTGATGGTATCGGGTGAGAGCGACTTTTGGCTTTGCGCAAGCAAAACAAGGGAAGCGAGCGACCGAAACCGGAACAAAATGGTTAAGCTACTAAGAGCACACGGAGGATGCCTAGGCGCTAGGAGCCGATGAAGGACGTGGCGAACAACGAAACTGCCTCGGGGAGCTGTAAGCAAGCTTTGATCCGGGGGTGTCCGAATGGGGAAACCCAGCTGGGGTAATTTCCAGTTACTCATAACTGAATACATAGGTTATGTAGAGGCATACCAGGGGAACTGAAACATCTAAGTACCCTGAGGAAGAGAAAACAATAGTGATTCCGTCAGTAGCGGCGAGCGAACGCGGAGAAGCCCAAACCAAAGAGCTTGCTCTTTGGGGTTGTGGGACGTCTCACATGGAGTTACAAAGGAACCGGTTAAGCGAAGAGGTCTGGAAAGGCCCGCCAAAGAAGGTAAAAGCCCTGTAGTTGAAAGTCTGTTCCCTCCGAGACGGATCCCGAGTAGTGCGGGGCACGTGAAACCCCGTATGAATCCGGCAGGACCATCTGCCAAGGCTAAATACTTCCTAGCGACCGATAGTGAAGCAGTACCGTGAGGGAAAGGTGAAAAGCACCCCGGAAGGGGAGTGAAATAGAACCTGAAACCGTGTGCTTACAAAAAGTCAGAGCCCGTTTTAGGGGTGATGGCGTGCCTTTTGTAGAATGAACCGGCGAGTTACGTTCCCGTGCAAGGTTAAGGTGAAGAGCCGGAGCCGCAGCGAAAGCGAGTCTGAATAGGGCGACTTAGTACGTGGACGTAGACCCGAAACCGGGTGATCTACCCCTGTCCAGGGTGAAGGTGCGGTAACACGCACTGGAGGCCCGAACCCACGCATGTTGAAAAATGCGGGGATGAGGTGGGGGTAGCGGAGAAATTCCAATCGAACTCGGAGATAGCTGGTTCTCCCCGAAATAGCTTTAGGGCTAGCCTCGGAAAACAGAGTCGTGGAGGTAGAGCACTGATTGGGTGCGGGGCCCGCAAGGGTTACCAAGCTCAGTCAAACTCCGAATGCCATAGACTTACTTCCGGGAGTCAGACAGTGAGTGCTAAGATCCATTGTCAAAAGGGAAACAGCCCAGACCATCAGCTAAGGTCCCCAAGTGTGTGTTAAGTGGGAAAGGATGTGGAGTTGCACAGACAACCAGGATGTTGGCTTAGAAGCAGCCATCATTGAAAGAGTGCGTAATAGCTCACTGGTCGAGTGACTCTGCGCCGAAAATGTAACGGGGCTAAACACACCACCGAAGCTATGGCTTGATGCTTTGCATCAGGGGTAGGGGAGCGTTGTATAAGGGTTGAAGGTGTACCGTAAGGAGCGCTGGACATTATACAAGTGAGAATGCCGGTATGAGTAACGAAAAGATCAGTGAGAATCTGATCCGCCGAAAGCCTAAGGGTTCCTGAGGAAGGCTCGTCCGCTCAGGGTAAGTCGGGACCTAAGGCGAGGCCGAAAGGCGTAGTCGAAGGACAACAGGTCGAAATTCCTGTACCACCGTAAGCCGTTATGAGCAATGGGGGGACGCAGTAGGGTAGTGACGCGGACTGATGGATGTCCGTCTAAGCAGTGAGGCTGATGTGTAGGCAAATCCGCACATTGTAAGGCTGAGCTGTGATGGGGAGCGAAAATTATAGTAGCGAAGGTCATGATCTCACACTGCCAAGAAAAGCCTCTAGCCAGGTGATGGTGCCCGTACCGCAAACCGACACAGGTAGGCGAGAAGAGTATTCTAAGGCGCGCGGAAGAACTCTCGTTAAGGAACTCGGCAAAATGACCCCGTAACTTCGGGAGAAGGGGTGCCCCGGTAGTGTGAATAGCACGAGGGGGCCGCAGTGAAAAGGCCCAAGCGACTGTTTAGCAAAAACACAGGTCTGTGCGAAGCCGTAAGGCGAAGTATACGGGCTGACGCCTGCCCGGTGCTGGAAGGTTAAGGGGAGTGGTTAGGGAGTAATCCCGAAGCTGTGAACCGAAGCCCCAGTAAACGGCGGCCGTAACTATAACGGTCCTAAGGTAGCGAAATTCCTTGTCAGGTAAATTCTGACCCGCACGAATGGCGTAACGACTTGGGCGCTGTCTCAACGAGAGATCCGGTGAAATTTTAATACCTGTGAAGATGCAGGTTACCCGCGACAAGACGGAAAGACCCCATGGAGCTTTACTGCAGCTTGATATTGAATTTGGGTACGATCTGTACAGGATAGGTGGGAGCCTTTGAAGTGTGAGCGCCAGCTTGCATGGAGGCAACGTTGGGATACCACCCTGATCGTATCTAGGTTCTAACCTGGTACCGTAATCCGGTGCGGGGACAGTGTCAGGTGGGCAGTTTGACTGGGGCGGTCGCCTCCTAAAGAGTAACGGAGGCGCCCAAAGGTTCCCTCAGAATGGTTGGAAATCATTCGAAGAGTGCAAAGGCATAAGGGAGCTTGACTGCGAGACCTACAAGTCGAGCAGGGACGAAAGTCGGGCTTAGTGATCCGGTGGTACCGCATGGAAGGGCCATCGCTCAACGGATAAAAGCTACCCTGGGGATAACAGGCTTATCTCCCCCAAGAGTCCACATCGACGGGGAGGTTTGGCACCTCGATGTCGGCTCATCGCATCCTGGGGCTGAAGTAGGTCCCAAGGGTTGGGCTGTTCGCCCATTAAAGCGGTACGCGAGCTGGGTTCAGAACGTCGTGAGACAGTTCGGTCCCTATCTGTCGTGGGCGTAGGAAATTTGAGAGGAGCTGTCCTTAGTACGAGAGGACCGGGATGGACGTACCGCTGGTGTACCAGTTGTTCCGCCAGGAGCACCGCTGGGTAGCTATGTACGGACGGGATAAACGCTGAAAGCATCTAAGCGTGAAGCCCCCCTCAAGATGAGATTTCCCAGTATGTAAGACCCCTTGAAGACGACGAGGTAGATAGGCTGGGGGTGGAAGTGCAGCAATGCATGGAGCTGACCAGTACTAATCGGTCGAGGGCTTATCCAATAGCAAGTTGTCATTCGCATGTTTCGTTTCGAATCTAGTTTTCAGAGAACAACACTCTGAAATGTAAGCTACGCGTTTGGTGGCGATGGCGGAGGGGTTCCACACGTACCCATCCCGAACACGACCGTTAAGCCCTCTAGCGCCGATGGTACTTGGACCGCAGGGTCCTGGGAGAGTAGGACGCCGCCAAGCAAAGAACCACTGCCGATGTTATTCGGTGGTGGTTTTTATTATATAGTTATATTATGCAGTATGGGATTAAAATACAGATTGAATTAGGTAATTTATCAGCACAATAGTATGTATAAAAGTAACGTTATTCGATAAGAATAGACGTTTTTTTGCGTAATAACTAGACTTGTCCGCTCTGGAAAAACAGTTGTGTTCATCAGGCAATACACCTGATATAACCAAGTACTTTTCCTTGACAGTCTAAATATCGCTTTGCTAAGATGGCAATAATAAATTTTTCAGAAAACGTATTTTCGGCGTAAAATACAGCCTGGAATCTTCGGGTTTTGGACCGTAAAGCTGAGCAAACATAAGGAGGAACACTTGCGTGTGGGAAGATAAATTTGGTAAGGAAGGCCTCACCTTTGATGATGTATTGCTAGTGCCACGGAAATCCGAGACACTGCCTAAAGAAGTAGATGTATCTATTCGTTTGAGCGATACTGTAAAGCTAAATATTCCTTTGATCAGTGCGGGTATGGATACGGTAACTGAAGCGACATTGGCTATTGCCATTGCACGTGAAGGCGGTATCGGTATTATCCATAAAAATATGTCGGTTGAACAACAGGCAGAAGAAGTAGATCGTGTTAAACGTTCGGAGAGTGGTGTTATTACGAATCCATTCTCACTGACAGCAGATCATCTGGTATCTGATGCGGAAGCAGTAATGGCGAAATATCGGATCTCCGGTGTACCTATTATTGAAGGAGATCAGAAGCTGGTTGGTATTTTGACCAACCGCGATTTGCGTTTTATCCATGATTACGGCATCAAAATTAGCGAAGTCATGACTCGTGAGAATCTGGTCACCGCTCCTGTTGGCACCACATTACAAGAAGCTGAAGGTATCCTTCAGAAGCACAAGATTGAAAAACTTCCATTAGTTGATGAGACGAACACATTGAAAGGTCTTATCACCATTAAAGATATTGAAAAAGCCATTCAATTCCCTCATGCAGCCAAAGATGCTCAAGGCCGTTTGTTGGTTGGTGCAGCGATTGGTATCTCCAAAGATACATTCGAACGTGCAGATGCTTTGGTACAAGCTGGTGTCGATCTGATTACGGTAGACTCGGCTCACGGACACCACATCAATATCATTGAAGCTGTACGTCAGCTTCGTGAACGTTTCCCTAGCCTGACCATCGTTGCAGGTAACGTCGCTACTGGCGCAGCCACTCGTGACCTGATCGAAGCAGGGGCCTCAGTAGTCAAAGTGGGTATTGGGCCAGGTTCGATATGTACAACACGTGTAATCGCTGGTATTGGTGTACCTCAAGTAACTGCAGTCTACGACTGTGCAACAGTGGCACGCGAATATGGAGTTCCGATTATCGCGGATGGCGGAATTAAATATTCTGGTGAGATTACGAAGGCGCTGGCTGCAGGCGCACACGCGGTGATGTTGGGAAGTTTGTTTGCCGGCACAGCGGAAAGCCCGGGGGAAACTGAAATCTTCCAAGGACGTAGCTACAAAGTATACCGCGGTATGGGTTCAATGGCTGCAATGAAACAAGGTAGTAAAGACCGTTACTTCCAAGATGATGACAAGAAACTGGTTCCGGAAGGAATCGAAGGTCGTGTCGCTTACAAAGGACCACTGTCTGATACAATCCACCAACTGATTGGTGGTCTGCGTTCGGGTATGGGATACTGTGGTACAAGTAACTTGGAGCAACTTCGTAACGATACAGGCTTTATCCGAATTACAGGTGCGGGACTGCGCGAAAGTCATCCCCATGATGTACAGATTACCAAAGAAGCACCTAACTACTCGTTGTAATCGGAAGAGAGTTAATCATTTCCAGGACAGGCTCGGTGATTTTCACCGGGTCTGTCTTTTTTTGCAGATACCCCTGTGATAGAATAGAACAAGCGGTGACGATCCAAGGGTGGATTAAGGCGTTGCGGCGGCTATTTGACGTTAATCTATGAATATGGTTTTGAAAAGCAAATGCAGTGCCAGAAAAGGCTGCCAGTTAAACAGAAGCGCGGACGTCCTTTTACATAAGCATTTGCAAAATGCGGACTAAGTGACAATCGATAACGAACTTTAGGAGCAATAATATTGCTCGTTCGATACAGCGCATATAGTACACATCTCATACATCAACCACGCAGGTTAGGGAACAAGAATATCGCAGCATAAGCTGCACTGAAGCAATTAACAATGCTTTGGATCGAAGGGAGTATTCATCATTGAAAGCCAAACACATGAATAAAAAGAAACGCCAAATGCTCAAAAAGAGCGTAGCCTCGGTAATGCTAATTAACATGCTTTGCATGTCTGCAGTAATGCCGGTCATGGCTGCTGCCGATAACTCCGGTCAGGTTCTGACTGCTGCGGCAACAACAACGAAGACGGAGAAAGCTGTGCAAGTCCCTGGGGTAGACTCACTTGGGCTTGAAGTTAGATCAGCGGTGCTTATGGAAGCCTCAACGGGACAGATTCTACTAAATGTTGATGCGGATAAAGCGATGCCACCTGCAAGTATGACCAAGATGATGACAGAGTACATTGTCGCAGAACAGGTCAAACAAGGTAAATTCGGCTGGGACGATATTGTAACTGTCAAAAAGAATGCTGCACAAAGTATCGGGTCGCGAATTTTCCTCGCGGAAGGTGACCAGCACACAGTTAAGGATCTCTATATTGCTATGGCTGTTGGCTCTGCCAATGATGCTACGGTTGCTTTGGCTGAACATGTTGCCGGTTCGGAAGAAGCTTTCGTGAAAATGATGAATGATGAAGCGAAGCGTATGGGCATGAAGGATACGTTCTTCATCAACTCTTCCGGTCTGGATCGAGCAGATATGCCTGCTGATTTCCGCCCAGCTGAAGATAAAGAAACAGTGATGTCCGCTCTGGATGCTGCAATTCTATGCCGATACATCATTATGGATCACCCGGACTACAAAGATTTTACAACCATTCAATCCTACAAGTTCCGTCCCAATGATAAAGCCCCAATTATCAATTACAACTGGATGCTGGAAGCGAATAAAAATATAACCAATTTCAAAAGCTATGCCTATGAAGGTCTGGATGGAATGAAAACAGGCCATACCACGAACGCAGGTAATAACTTTACAGGTACAGCAGAACGTAACGGTATGCGTCTAATTAGTGTTGTTATGGGCACAGATTCGGAATCCGCACGTTTCAGAGAAACTAAAAAGGTATTGGACTATGGATTTAACAACTTTGAAGTGAAGCAGGCTGTTGCAGGCAAGACCAAAGTGACGGGCTGGGAAGCGGTACCTTTGAAAAAAGGGAAAGAAACAACGGTTCCTGTTGTAACAGATAATGCGGTAAGTTTCGTTGTTCCCAAAGGTACTCAGAACCTGGATGTGACGTTCAAAGCCAACGTAACTGAGGCTGACAAGCTGGTAGCACCAATCAAGGCAGGTACAAAGGTTGGTACAGTAACGTACACGTATAAAGCAGAAGGAATTGAATCTCAGGAAAAAACAGTGAACTTGATCACTGCTGAAGAGGCTGAAAAAGGCGGATGGTTCCGCTTGTTCTTCCGTGCTGTGAAAGATTTCTTCGTGGATCTCTTTGACGGAATCAAAAATCTCTTTTAGTCCATATTTCCGACCGGATGGATTGTATATTTACGATTTTTCCGGTAAAATATCAAGTTAGAATTCACGTATGATGAAATAAAAAAGTACAATGTTCGTTTACCATATGCAAGATCGTGGCTGGTAAAAGAAGGGGAATGAGCGTATGAAGATCGGCGTTTTAGCACTTCAAGGAGCTGTAACAGAGCATATTCGAAGTATTGAACGTGCTGGAGCAGAAGGTATAGCTATCAAACAGGTCCAGCAATTGGAGGACTTGGACGGTCTTATCCTTCCTGGCGGGGAAAGCACAACGATCGGTAAACTGATGCGCAAGTATGGGTTTATGGATGCCATTCGCGCGTTTGCTGCTGAGGGCAAACCGGTATTTGGTACCTGTGCTGGCTTGATCGTTATGGCTAAACACATTGCTGGGCAAGAAGAAGCTCATTTGGAGCTAATGGATATGACTGTATCCCGAAATGCATTTGGACGGCAGAGAGAAAGTTTTGAGACGGATTTGCCAGTCAAAGGCATTGAGGAAACGGTAAGAGCTGTATTTATACGGGCACCCTTGATCGAGAGTGTCGGAGACCAGGTCGAAGTTCTCTCCACATACAAGGATGAGATTGTTACGGCTCGTCAGGGGCATTTGCTGGCTTGCTCCTACCATCCGGAATTGACGGATGACTATCGTCTGCATACTTATTTTGTAGACATGGCCAGATCCTACAAACATACGGTAGACTCTAAATAATACATGATGTACAACCTATGATCTCCCGGTCATCGGATCACTTCCCCAGAAGCCTTGTAAGGCCACTGGATGGCAGTTGCATCTGAACGGATGCCTGATGTTGCCTGTATCTGCTTCAAAGCGGGAATCGCAGCGGAGGGTGACACCGGGGATATAGGTTGTTTTTTGGGTTACAGGTTCCGATAAGTATATAGTAAGGTATGTACAGTAAAGTTTTGAGAATGGAATTAACATAAGGCTTCACGTTGTGAGGTTATTTAGGAGGGGTATATCGTGCTTGATGTGAAAATATTGCGGAATGAGTATGCACGTGTAGAAGAAGCATTGACTAAACGTGGCAAATCGCTGGATCTTATCGCTGGATTTACCGAGATGGATGCCAAGCGTCGGGAATTGCTTCAAGAGAGTGAAACGCTGAAGAGTCGTCGGAATACAGTCTCCGCGGAAGTTGCTAGACTGAAGAAGAATCGTGAGAATGCTGATGATCTGATTGTGGAGATGCGCGAAGTCTCTGATCGAATCAAAGCTATGGACGAAGAAGTTCGGGAACTGGAAGTGAAGATCAATGATCTCACAATGGCGATTCCGAACATTCCTAACGAAACTGTACCTACTGGAGCTTCTGAAGACGACAATGTTGAGATTCGTCGTTGGGAAGAGCCGAAGTCATTTACTTTTGCACCGAAAGCACACTGGGAAATTGCGCAGGATCTCGATATTCTTGATTTTGAGGCGGCTGCCAAAGTAACAGGTTCCCGTTTTACCTTTTATAAAGGTCTGGGTGCGCGTCTGGAACGTGCATTGATTAACTTCATGATGGATCTGCACAGTGATCAACATGGATATGAAGAGATTCTGCCTCCATACATCGTTAATCGGGACAGCTTGTTTGGAACAGGTCAACTGCCTAAGTTTGAAGAAGATCTGTTCAAGTTAAAAGATACTGAATATTATCTGATCCCTACTGCTGAAGTTCCGGTAACGAACTACCATCGCGAAGAGATTCTGAATGTAGATCAATTGCCTAAGCACTTTGTGGCATACAGCTCTTGTTTCCGCTCTGAAGCCGGCTCCGCTGGACGGGATACACGTGGATTGATTCGTCAGCATCAGTTTAACAAAGTAGAGCTGCTCAAGCTCTCTACTCCAGAGACTTCGTATGAAGAGCTGGAGCAAATGACTCAAAATGCGGAGCGTGTGCTTCAATTGTTGGGCTTGCCGTATCGCGTTCTGACATTGTGCACGGCTGATATGGGCTTCACTTCAGCTAAAACGTATGATATTGAAGTATGGTTGCCTGAGAGCAATACCTATCGTGAGATTTCTTCGTGCTCCAACTGTGAGGACTTCCAGGCCCGTCGTGCCAATATCCGTTTCCGCAGAGAGCCAAAAGCCAAACCGGAATTTGTTCATACATTGAACGGGTCAGGATTGGCCGTTGGACGGACGGTAGCTGCTATCCTGGAGAACTATCAACAGGAAGATGGTACGGTTGTTATTCCTGAAGCATTGCGTCCTTATATGGGCGGCACAAGTGTAATTGCACGTCGCTCTTAAGCGTTAGTTAACCACCCTCATCAAGAGGAATACAAATTCAATCCGTCATTTCTGAATGGCGGATTGGAGTGTTTTGTATAACGGAGGCAGTTGTCTGATACAGGATCATCATTTTTAATATAAAAAAGGTTGCATTATAATGTCGAGATGTGGTATGATACTTTTCGTGGCAAGTTTATAAAAGTTAATTCCCTGGAGAGGTACCGAAGCGGTCATAACGGGGCGGTCTTGAAAACCGTTAGGGGGCAACTCCACGTGGGTTCGAATCCCACCCTCTCCGCCATACTACACTTATAACAAGGACTCGAGCGATCTCGCTCGGGTCCTTTTTTGCGTTGTGAGTTTGTTAAACGTAGTGAGTATACAGGTTGGTGACTGATGTATACGTTGCACAGTACAACGTTATATTTTGAATAAGCTTAATATGTATAAAAACATCCTCATCGCCGCACTTTATAGGAGTGGAGGTGGTAAGATGAACCGCGAGTTAAACATCAATCAGACAGAGCTTGTAGGGGCTTGGCAAGAACGTTTGCCTCAAGTCCTGAATGTTGGAGACCAGGCTCAGGTAATGGCCGATGAAGCCGATCAGCAGGCGATTCGGATACACATTGCTACAGCTGGGCACGAGATGTACTCTTTTGATTTCAAATGTGCATATGTTGATTCCCGTGAAGTCAGCGTACAGCTGATTGATGTGGAACGGGATGGACGAACGACGGATGAGCGTACAGAACCGATTCAGGAACTGGCTCACGATTATACACGGCACATTCATGAATGCGCCCAGTCGTTACAATCCCAGACGAGATAATAGCCTGAAATCTGAAGGAGTGAACTCAATTGACTAAAGCCAAAGCGGGAGTAGACAAAAACCTGCAAAATGTAGTCGATGATCTGGAGCAGCCTGCCGTAAACAGTCATCATGCCCAGCAAATTCAGCAAGATATCAATGATCGCCGTCATCAGGATGCACTGAATCATGACAAAACGGAAGATAGGGACCCATCCCATTCCTAACAATGATGAGGGGGCAATAATATGAGCAAACCAAAAACAATTCCCGTACCGGAAGCGCAAGCATCCGAACAGCATCGTCATTCATCCAAACGCTCTTCCATGCAGGAACCATTATCCGGTTCCAAAAAAGTAAAAAATCAAAATCATGTGGATCATTTGAATCCCCAAGGTTAATAGAAGAAACATATTCACGCAAAAGTCCCTTGTTACCTAACAGGGGGCTTTTGCGTATTCATACATATATAAAGACAAGGACATGCTTATTCCCAAAGCTGACATAGGTCTTTGTAGCCATTTTAAAGAGGAAAGATCACATTTTTCCCAAATTAGGTTTCGGTATCTGACGATATGGTATATCATTGATATTGAATTACTTTTTTTGGGGTTATCACGAGAGGAGAGAAACAAATGACTAAACGTATGGGGGCGCTTCTTCTTACGTTGCTGTTGACCGTATCTATGGCATTGACAGCATGTAGCAGCAAGCAGGAACCAAAAGAGGCATTGAAGACGGCTGCGGCCAATGCTTCCAAATTGACTTCGTATGAAATGAGTTCCAACTTTACAATTAATGAATTGAGCTATAAACCTGGGGACACTTCACAAACTGATCCTACTATGACTCAGTTTATGAGCATGCTGAAGGATGCTCAGTTGAATGTAACAGGTGTATACCAAAGTGAGCCAATGCAGACCGAGATGACTCTTGGCATCGAGCTTAAAGGTGATATGGGTATGACCTTTAACATTCCAATGGTGATGACGGCAGAGAAACTCTATGTGAAAGTGCCGAATATTCCGTTCTTCCCGATTCCGGAGAATGTTGTAGGCAAATTCCTGGAACTTGACCTGAAAGAACTGGCTGAGCAAGAGGGTACGGAATGGAACCCGGATGCTATGGACGCAGCCAAAACGCAAAAGCTGAGCAACGAAGTCATGGACGCAGTGCTGAGCGAGTACGATCAAGCTAAATTCTTCAAAAATCTAGACACCAAAGATGCACAACTTCCTGAAGGTGTAGATGCGAAGCAGGTTGTACAATTCTCGGTGAATAATGACAATGTTAAAGAAGCAGTTACTGTACTGGTAACAAAAGCTATGCCTAAAGTATTGGATATTCTGTCCAAAGAGGAATATCGTGAAATGCTGCAAATGGATCAGGCTGATATCGACAAAGCTAAAGAAGATCTGAAGATCACTGAAGCAGATCAGGCTGAAATGGCTAAAGACTTGGACAAATTGAAAGATGTTCTGACAATTAACCAATTCAACATCGATTTCGCATTGGACAAAAACGACTTCCCGGTATATCAAAAGATGGTCGCTGATGTGCTGATCAAGCCAGAAGATACAAAAGACGAAGTGAAATTGGCATTTACCGGTTCCAATACGTACACCAAGATTAACGAAAAAGCAGCATTCAAAATCAACATCCCTACTGGCGATGACGTAATTACTATGCAAGAGTTCGAAGAACTGATGAACGCTTCATACGGATACTAATCTCGCTGAGTTCAAACCGTCTGTGATTCAAGTGAGGGATAATCTCCTTCCGCTTGGGTACAGGCGGTTTTTTTTGCTACACAGCGTAAGGGGATATCCGCAAAATAATTGATCTTTGAAGTTGAATCGTGGCTGGTGATCTATACAAATAAAACCGCACCCTCTTCTACATAACTAGAGTAGTGCGGTTTTGTACATTAAATTTTTATATTGTTGAATTGGAAATGCAGACCGTTGTGCGGGGAGCTCCTAAAATTAGTTTGTAAGTTCATCCAAGTCTTCAGCAAGTACAGCGTAGATCTGATGATCCTGATATTTGCCGTTGATCTTGAGGTATTTGCGAGCAGTACCTTCAAACTGGAATCCGTTCTTCTCCAGTACGCGCTGTGAACCTTTGTTGGAGGGCAATACCGCAGCCTGAACCCGATTTAACTTCAGTGCACGGAAACCATAAGCTACGGCCAGTTTAACCGCTGCTGTCATTCGTCCGCCACCCTGATAATCTGGATGGATAAAGTAACCCATATCCGCATAATTGGCAACGCCCAGTACGACATTGTTGATACTTACTTGTCCAATCAGCAGACTGTCTTTAATGGTATAGATTCCAAATTGATATCCTGTACCTTCTTCCGCTGCCTTGACCCGATCCTCAATCCGCCGAGTCTGAGCATCCAGTGTATAGAATTCATCGTCTCGCACGGGTTCTACAGCCTGGTATGGGACGCGTGTGACCTGAATCAGGTCCAGATAGGACTGTGTATCCTGGGGTGTGAGCAACCGAAGGCTTATGCCGTGGGCTGTATCATAGAGTGTTAGTGCCATTACAGCACACTTCCTTTCCGATTGGAATGTCGATATTCAATGATTAGTGTTATTTTTTACGCAGACGTCTGAAAAATTGAGTTAGCATCGTGGAGCATTCAGGCTGAAGGATATCCGGGATCACCTCAGTGCGATGGTTAAAACGAGGCTCCTGTAGCAGGTTCATCAGTGTACCTGCACAGCCTGCCTTGGGATCAGCCGTTCCATAGATTACGCGGGGGACCCTGGATTGTACAATTGCACCTGCACACATCGGACAAGGTTCCAGTGTGACGTACAGAGAACAATCCAACAAACGCCAAGCTCCGATGGTCTCACTGGCCTGACGAATAGCCACCATCTCTGCATGGGCGGTGGAATCCAGTGTAGTTTCACGCAGATTGTATCCCCGACCGATAATTTGGTTATTTTGTACGATTACAGCTCCAATCGGCACTTCCCCAAGAGCCTCAGCTTTGTAGGCCTCGGCAATGGCCTCCCGCATCCAGTGCTCATGTTGAGCCTCCTCCGATAAATTCCCAAGATAGGGCTGGAGAGAATGGTCAGTCATTACTATATAACTCCTTCCAAAATCGTTTATTCAGCGAACAAGTATTCGGGTTGTTAACATGTTGTGTATAGAATTGTGGATAACCGTGTAGTTGCTCACATAGTTATAAACAAACTATCCACAAGCCTGTGGGTATGTGGATAAATATAGTGATTCATTTCATTGTAGAGTTCGAAAATGCAAAAAACAACGAATTTCGAGCTTTTCAGTCATTCGGTAACTTTTGGGCACAGGTCAATTATCCTTTTCAAAAAGACATACAAGCGTTATGATGGAGATAGGTTTTGCCATATATCGCCAGAGGGTACAAGCCGAGAGGTGAACAAAAAAACTTGTCTATTAAAACGAAATTATCCATGATTATGTCGTGCTCAGTGCTCGTTATTTTAGTGTTGAATATCGCACTGAGTTATTATACTACAGAAGAGAATCTGAGGCAGGACAGTGAAAACAAGATGGTGCTCACTGCAAAGCAGATTGCAATTTCTGTCGAACAGAATCAATACAGTTCGGATTATGTAAAACGGCAGATTGGAAACAATCTGTGGCTTGCTGCTGTCATGGCAGCGGAAGAGTTGGACCCGGATATTAATAATATCACAAATGAAGAACTTGTACGCTTGAGCCAAAAGGTCGGCGTCTCACATATATCGTTAATGGAGCAGACGGATGATGACATCGTTGTTAGCCGCTCTTCGGATCCGAGAGAAATCGGGCTGTCCACCAAATCCATGACCTATTGGTATCAGGCCTTTAAGCAGTTGTTTGAAAAACAACAGGTGACGATTCCCCAAGGGCAGAAGTTGGAGCATTTCTGGTCAGATGGATTCGAATATTCAACCTCCAGTCCTTCGGATATTGATATCTGGGGTTACTACCATGATGGAAAGAGAAACTACATAATCAATCCTTTCTATAATAATACGGAAGTTGATGACTATGTGAAAATCTCTAGTTCGGATGAGATTTTAAATAAAATTCGTGAGGTCAATCCCTCCATTCTGGAGATTACAGGCATCAATCCGTTGACTTTTGGCAGCCCGAACATGGGTGATGACGGAAGAGATTCGAACTTTAGCAAGTTGAATAACAGACCGATTCGTTTTGGTACATACCAGTATGGTTCTACGGATGAGGATCATCGTGCTGTGGTGCGCGCCATTCGAACAGGGCAAAATGTATCTTTTGTCAGTGAAACGCACGAACAGAAGGTATTGAAGAGTTTTATTCCCATATTCACACCCAATCAGTCTTCCTATGTGATCAGTATTGTCATGGACTATAAGCAAATATCCTCCATGGTATCTGAGCAGTTGGTGAGCCATGCCTCCATATCCTTGGTTTTGCTGGAGATCGTGATCTTTGGCAGCTATCTGCTCGCAGGGTATATTACGCGTCCGATCCAATCCATACTGGGCAAAGTGAATGATGTAGCGGAAGGGCACTTTGATTTCCGTCTGAAAGTCCGGAGGAAGGATGAACTTGGTCAACTGGCCAATCGTATTAATGCCATGATTCGTAATCTAGGCCATTATACGAGCCGTCTGAAACAGATGTATGAAGAGAATCGGGCGGTGAAAGAACATCTGGAGTCCATTATCAATCAGACAGCGGATGCCATTCACATTACGGATCTTGAAGGAAAGGTGCTTCGGGTTAACCGGGCATTTGAACAATTATATGGATTTCGAAGTCGTGAAGTGGAAGGTCGTAATCTGAAGATCATCCCGCCAGAAGCAGAAGAAGAAATGAAACGTCAGCATGCCCAACTCGTTGAAGGGATGTCCATTACGTCCAACGAAACCACCTGGATGAAGAAAGACGGGACCCGAGTAGAGGTCAGTGTCAGTACGGCTCCGGTGCGAGACGAGGCTGGAGAGATTACCGCGCTGATTAGCGTCTCCAGGGACATTACAAGTCGTAATCGGATGGAAGAGTTGCTCAGGCGTTCTGAGAAGCTAACAACCGTGGGCCAGCTTGCAGCAGGTGTGGCACATGAGATTCGTAATCCACTGACCACGCTGCGTGGATTCCTACAGTTACAGCAAGAGAGCAACAAGCTGAATCATCGTCATCTGGATCTGATGTTATCGGAGCTGGATCGAATCAACCTTATTGTTGGTGAATTTCTGATTCTGGCAAAACCGCAGGCGGTTCATTTTCAGAATCGGGATATTCGTTTTATTCTTGGCGATGTCATCTCATTACTGGATAGTCAGGCGCATCTGCATGGTGTAGAATTTGTACTGCGTGCCTCATCCGATTCGGCTATGGTACACTGTGAAGAGAACCAATTGAAGCAGGTATTCATCAATTTGCTGAAAAATGGTATGGAGGCCATGCCAAATGGAGGAAGCATCCATATCAAGCTCAAGCATGACGAGCAGTTGAAACGCGTCAGAATTGAGATCAGGGATGAAGGCATTGGTATCCCGGAAGAGATGATGCCCAAGCTTGGGGAGCCTTTCTTTACGAACAAAGAGTCTGGGACAGGGCTTGGCCTGATGGTCAGTCAGCGCATTATTCAATCACATAAGGGCATGATGGATATTAAAAGCATCATGAACAAGGGAACAACGGTTATTATTGAACTGCCTGCATCCGAGCAACAACCGGAAGTTATTGAGGTAGATCAGATAACGGATGAACCATTTACAGATGAAGAGAAATAGATGAGGTGAGATTACCTTTTGCGTATTAATAAATTTATTAGTGAAACAGGTTACTGCTCCCGGCGCGAAGCAGATAAGTTGGTGGATAGTGGTCAGGTAACCATTAATGGAGTTAAGGCTGAACTGGGCAGTCAGGCAGAAGAAGGCGACGATGTACGAATCAACGGCAAGCCAATCAAGGAAAAGAGAAAACACGTATATATCGCGCTGAATAAACCGATCGGGATCACAAGCACAACCGAGCAGCATATTCAGGGCAATATCGTTGATTTTGTCGGACACGATGAACGTATCTTTCCAATTGGGCGCCTGGATAAGGACTCAGAAGGTTTGATCCTGATGACCAATGATGGTGATATCGTTAACCGGATTCTTAGATCAGAAGGACGCCATGAGAAAGAGTATATCGTTACTGTTGATCGATCTGTAACCCCGAGTTTCCTTAGAGGTATGAGCACTGGGGTGAAGATCCTGGGTGAAATGACCCTGCCTTGTACAGTGACCCGGATGACGGATCGAGTATTCCGTATCATCCTGACTGAAGGAAAGAACCGTCAGATTCGGCGGATGTGTAGTGCCTTTGGCTACGAGGTTCGTAAGTTGAAGCGTGTTCGGATCATGAACATTCATCTTGGAGAAATGGCGACAGGTTCATGGAGAGAGCTTACCGCTGCTGAAAAAGCGGAGCTGGGCGGTCTGTTGGACTATTCACTGGAATAGTTGATTCGACTTTGACTAAATACTGATTGAAGCCCTGCTTTCCGAAAAGGAGCGCAGGGCTTTTTGGTATAGGGTCAATGACGACAGGTGAATCTTGCAAATAGTGTGAAAAAATGTAGAGATAAACCAAAGCATAAGCATTATATAAACCAAAAAGGCCGTTCTCCTTGTACCTGGAGAACGGTCTTTGGTTAATGAATCGCTGCAGGCCGCTAGTTTCCTTCGCCAACGGCTTTTACATTTGTATTGTTACTTTGATACTTCCGAATGATAGATACCTCTACACGGCGATTCTGTGCCCGTCCGGTATTGGTGTCATTGCTGGCAATCGGGTGATACTCTCCATAACCACTTGGTGTGAATTTGGAAGGGTCCAATTGCGTGTTCAGCAACAGGATTTTCAGGAAGTTGAGCGCACGATCTGCGCTTAGATCCCAGTTATCCTTATATTGGTTGTTCGAAATGGGAATATTATCGGTATGACCGGATACAACCACTTCATATTCAGGGAACTCCTGCAGCATGCTTGAGATTGCTTTGGCCAGGGATCGTGATTCAGGCTTCACATCTGCTCGGCCTGAGGAGAACAGGGCGTTATCACTGATGGTGATCTTCAATTCAGACTGATTCAGCTTGGTGTTCAGCTGGTCCGAGAGCCCGTTCTTCGAGATATATTTGTCGAGTCGCTCTTTGAGTTTCTCCAGGTCTTCTTGTTCTTTCTTAGCCATCTGTGCATCTGTAATCTGAGCTGGTGTTTTCTTGGTGATTTCTGTAGGTTCCTGTTTGTTCTTACCCAAATCAGCACCTGGCGTATCCGGATTCATGGACGAATGGTCCAGAATTCCGGAACCTCCATTTAATGCACTGTTTAGTGCGGAAGCCATCTGCTCAAACTTAGCTGCATCGATTGAACTCATGCCGAACAATACAATAAACAGAGCGAGCAACAAGGTCATTAAGTCGGAATAGGGAAGCAACCAGCTCTCGTCTATATGCTCTTCATGTGGTTCGTGCTTCTTAGCCTTTTTCACCTGATGATCCCTCCTTCTCTTCCAGTTGTTTACGTTCGGAAGGTGTCAGGAATACGGATAACTTTTGGTTGATGGCGATGGTGGAGACACCGGATTGTATGGATAACAGTCCTTCAACCATCATCAGCTTGATCTCCATTTCTTGCTTGGACATCCGTTTCAGCTTGTTAGACATCGGGTGCCATAACACGTAACCACTAAATATACCAAGGAGTGTTGCGATAAATGCTGCCGCAATCGCATGGGAGAGTTTCTCCATGTCACTGAGATCGGCAAGTGCTGCGATGAGACCTACAACGGCCCCGAGAACCCCGAGCGTTGGTGCGTACATCCCCGCCTGAGCGAAGATCAAGGCACTGCCACGGTGGCGCTCCTCTGTAGCATGAATATCTTCCATGAGTACATCACTTACAAATTCCTGATCGTTGCCGTCTATAATCATACGCATACCGCCACGAAGGAACTGATCGTCAATCTCTTCTACTTTTGATTCCAGTGCAAGCAAACCTTCACGACGGGTAGTGGAAGCCCAATCCATAAATGTGCCGATCAGGGATACGCGATCAATAAGTACTTGATTTTTGAAAACAATCCCGAAAAGCTTAGGGATTTTTTTAACTTCAGACATCGGAAATGCGATAAAGATGGTTCCTGCCGTACCAACAAAGATAATAATGTAGGCTGCGGGATTGTTAACCAGGTTGATTAAGGGCGCACCCTTCAAGAACATACCAAATACAAGGGAGACCAGCCCCAAAATTAGTCCAATAATCGTTGAAATGTTCATCATACACCTCATCCATGAGATAAAATTGAATCCTTTC
The DNA here is from genome assembly GCF_037973995.1 of Paenibacillus sp. FSL R5-0701. NCBI lineage: Bacteria > Bacillati > Bacillota > Bacilli > Caryophanales > Paenibacillaceae > Paenibacillus > Paenibacillus sp. FSL R5-0701. The sequence continues at coordinate 106,075 of NZ_CP150230.1, forward strand.
AAGCGGCCGTGTTCGGGCTTCCGGACGAATTTTTGGCCGCAATCCGTTCAATGTTAGGCATTCCTTACGGTTGCTAAAACAGTTAAAACGGTCATATATGTATTTATCGACCAGAAGGCCTTTTTTTTTAAGGGCTATTTTCAGGTATAATAAGATCAAATCCGCTCCTTAGGGGCCGAATAGGAGTGAAAAGCCAATGGGCGTAAAGCATGGACGGGATTATGAAGGAATTTTGACAGATCTGACAACGGCAATCGGGCGCATACCGGATCGGTATGTTTTCTTTGAAATGGACTCGGAAGAGTGGGAGAGACTGGCTGCAACTGACCAACTTGAAGTGGATGAGGCATTGGCGGAGGATTTGTTCTATGCGCTGGGCGAGGAGTCTGTTATTCCGGTTGGAAGTGGCGTGGTCATCCATGATAAGGAGCAGCACCGCATTCATATTTTGATCGGGGAAGAAGAGTTGACGTTTGTACCTTTAATTTAGTATGTTTATATGCATTTTCAGGGGTATAAATGGAACTGGAGTTTTCCTCAAAGCCTTATGGTTATTGGTTCTATGCCATGTAGGTGATTGGATTTTGAAGCTTGTCCGTGGTAAGATGTTAGTCGTGAAATGGGCCAACCGCATGGCGGTGAGCCTGGCCTTTGAGGTTGCTGTTGATCGCACCGAAGGTGTCGGTGGTTATACGGAGATACGTCTGTAATGTACCATCCTATGGGGAGGAAGATAACGCATGGTTTTTTCGCAAGAGGAAGTCGAAGCTCATCTAGGGAGGCTGGAAGGCTGGGAACTGGAAGAGGGACGGTGGATTGTACGTAAATTCGTGTTCTCCAACTACATGAAAGGGATTGCATTTGTGGATGAGGTCGCTGCGATCTCGGAAGCATTCAATCATCATCCTTTTATTACGATTGACTATACAACGGTTACGCTGCGTCTGACGTCATGGGATGCGGGTGGTATCACATCTGTAGATATCAAGGAAGCAGGACAATATAACGAAGCTTATGACAAAATGAGGTCGGAATAACGAGGTCAGTTATTATCGCGCGGCCAGAAGTGAGTGAACCATACATGTCAGACTATAATCAGAAACAACCTCTCATTGCTGTCGTAGGCAGTCTCAATATGGATCTCGTGGTGAAGACAGACATGATTCCGGAAGAGGGAGAGACGGTGAGCGGTGAGGAACTGCATTATCTCGCTGGTGGCAAAGGGGCCAACCAGGCTGTTGCTGCTGCGCGTCTGGGTGGACAGACTACGATGATTGGTGCGGTGGGATCGGACGGTTTTGGCGAACGTCTGCTGCACAGTCTGACGGAAAGTGGTGCAGATGCCTCGCAGGTTCGCGTATTGGAAGACACGGTTACAGGGACGGCGTCCATTTGGCTCTCTAGGGGAGACAACCGGATTATTGTTATTCCTGGTGCGAATGGGCAAGTGGTGCCTGAGATGCTGGAAGAGGCGGATACGGTAAAAAGCCTGACTGCAGCCGCAGCGGTGCTGCTACAGCTGGAGATCCCGCTGCCAGCGGTTACCCGCGCCGCCCAACTGGCGGCTGAAGGCAGCGCACTGGTGGTGCTCAACCCGGCTCCCGCGGTGCCGGGTCTGCCCCAGGAGCTCCTGCGGTGCGTCGACGTTGTCACGCCGAACCGCAGTGAGCTTGCCGTGCTTACCGGCCGGGATCATCTCCGGCCGGAAGACCTGGATGCGGCAGTCGCAGAGCTCGCCGCATCCCTCGGGGCCGCTGTCGTCACGACGCTCGGCCCCGAGGGGGCTGTATACGCGGCGGCGCCTGGTGGCCGCGTACAAGCAGGGCGTGCCGGCGCGTGCCGTGCGCCCGGCTACGCCGTAAGCGCCGTCGATACGACCGGCGCGGGCGATTGCTTCAACGGCGCGCTGGCGGTAGCCCTCGCGCGCGGTGAGACTTTGGACGCGGCCGTAGGCTTCGCCATGGGTGCGGCCGCGTTATCCGTGACGAAGCTCGGCGCCCAGTCCGGGATGCCGTCCGCAAGTGAAGTTGAGGCCTTTCTGGCTGAGCACGCGGCAGATGCCTAATAATTGGTATAACAAAGAGGCTCTTATTCTCCCAAAAGGGGATTAAGGGCCTCTTCATTATGTAGTTCGTGCAGAGATTATTTCTTCTCTGACAGCCACATGGCGATATTTGCAATCTCTTCATCCTGCAGTTTGCCCTTGAAGGAAGGCATACCACCTTTACCTTTGACAATCGTAGAATAGATCTTCTCCAGATCATCCTGACTGCCGATGTTTGCCAGAGCAGGTCCTACGCCACCTTGAAGCTGATCCCCGTGACAGGAGATACAATTGGCTTTGACCAGTGCCTCAGCCTGTCCGGCATCCAATGTTACTTCCGGCATGGTTGGTTTGGCTTCTTCAGCCACTTCTTCTTTCCCTGGAAGCGTAAACATTAAAACAATAGCTAAAGCGCATGCTGCAAAAAATACTCCGCTCATGATCCATTTGTGCATCCCTTATGTCCCCTCCAGAATGAAAGATCATCTAACCTGAAACTATCCATATCATTATAACGGAACCTGTACTGACATCATAGCATTTTGTGGGAATTTTTTGAACTAATCACATAACAAGGGGCAAATTTGGTTGTTTTGCAATGGATTCTAACCGCGAGGCCCTTCATAAACCATACAGTGAAAGGGCTTCAAGCCGCTTGGGGTCTGTCGTTCGTATGTATCCTGGGTGACAAATCCACTCTTCAGATAGACTTGAATGGCACGAGCATTCCAAGTGAGTACTTCCAGATCAATCTCATTCGTGGGATTTCGGCGAATGGCTTCCTGTACAATGGCAGTGACAAAAGCTGTCCCTTGACCCTGACCACACAGCTCTGGATGCATGCCAAGGCCAATCCGGGTTACCCCTTGAAGTGGGAAGTATTGAGCGAACCCGAATATACGATCGTTCTGATCCAGGACGATTGCATATTGCTCCTGCCGCAGCTGTGCATCTCCGAATTCGACTTCCAGAGCTTTCATCTGCTCCCAGGGGAGCCAGCTGTAGATATTGTAAGGCGGATCATACTGCCAACTGCAGATAAGCTCCGCATGTTCTTCTCGCATGGGTACAACGTGAAACGTCACAGGGGTTTCCTTCATACACCTGCATGCTCCTTTCCTTGAAACAGAACTCTTTGTCCACTCTACAAAAGTGATGTTCATTTAGCAAGTCTTCCTTCCCTAGAAAAAAATGAAACAAAAGTTCCGGTAATTTCGTTTATATTATAACGGGATGGGTAAAAACATCATAAGGGCACGGACGAACGAACGCAAAATGAACCTGTTGATGTCGCAGGATATGCCCCGAGTATAACTTGCAACATGAATAAGGATTGAAGCACAAAAAAACCGCCGGATACATTCCTGCGGAGAATGTACCGGGCGGTTCTGTTATGCTTCTTGCTTCGTTCCAGTATGGTTAATGGTTACAGCATCATGTTGCTCAGCTTGTCCCTAGTCAAGGGCCAGTGATTCATATGCGTCCGTGCTCATAATCCGTTTCGCGCCAACATAACGATTGGCCCAATAGTTTTCACTCAATGCACTGATCGTAACGCCTTTGGAAGAAGAGGAGTGTGCAAACTTTCCATCCCCTACAAAGATTCCTACATGAGATACGCCTTTACCTGTTGTATTAAAGAACACCAGGTCCCCAGCTCTCATTTCCATGCGGGATACGGAATCGCCCATGTCGAATTGGGAACTGGATTGGCGTGCCAAATCAATACCCAACTTGTCGAATACATACCGTGTAAATCCGGAGCAGTCAAAGCCGTTAAGCGTTGTTCCCCCACTTTTGTATGTAGTTCCCATTGCTGAATCAATTACTGTGTCCATCTTTGAATCTGCGAATGCGCTACCTGCACCAAGTGATAATGCGAATGTGATGCTAAGTACAGCTGCGGTTAATTTCTTCTTGAACAAGAGATATTCCCCTTCCAACGCCTGCGAGGTTAGCTTAAGGATTCGGTTGAAGGTCCCCTATGACCCCTCTGTAGCAAGATCAATTCACCCATAACTGGTTCCCCCGCTTCCCAGGTGCCAGGAATTTGGCTATGCTAGTTATGCACCTGCGAAATCAAGAAATGACGATTTAATTTTAAGTAGTTACAAATATGAATGTAAAGATTACAAAGTTGTTACTAAAAACTCACTGCGATTATTGTAACAGAGGAGTACGGCTTTGGCAACGTTTAGCAACAAATTTAGCAAAAAAAACCTCGACCTTTGACGGGGAAAGGTTGAGGTTTGCCTATTTATAAGTGCATTTTAGGCCATGAGTTTAACATGTGATGGTAACAATTTTTAAACTATCTGCTCTCACCTTTGGATATTTTGGACTGCCATAATCGAAAATGGCTGCATATTTTCCACAGACTCAATAGACATCTGGCAAGTGGATACGTCTGTTGTAGTATAAGTCCGGTAAGTCCCGTTAATAACCATGAGGCTGAAGTGAAGGCCCCAAAGACGAGCAGGTGTACTCCGCCCAGCAGGAGTGCAATGCCGATTACAGCGATGAGATGACGCATTGCAATCCAGAGTGCTTTGAGGGTACCGTGAGCCCCGCCTTCTCCTTCTGGTGCCGACACACCGAACTGCATGTAGAGTATGGCATGGTGGATGATCCAACCATATACAATCCAGGCAGCAACATAAGGTATACCAGGCAACAGTAATTGAAGGGAATGAAATCCGTCCATGAGAATGGAGTAGAGCTTCGGTATGAGCCAGTAGGCGGGCAGAAGTATCAATAATGTACGTATAGTGTGGAGAAGCAGCATCGGTTTCCACAGATTTTTGATTCCGCGGACAAAGGGGATGCGCTCTTCTGTAGAATTAAAGTGCTGAAGTGAGTAGAGCAGTCCTGCCTGAATGAGGGGGCTGATCAACATGCGAACTAGCAGCATGCCCCCTAGAATCCATAGATAACGATGAACCTCCGGATGGGTAGACAGGTTAAGTTGACTTTCCATTTTGAACAAAAGTGTACTCAGCTCACCGGCATCAGCATCTGGATAGCGAAGGAGTAGTGGGATGACCGCCGACTGTACCATTCGATAGAAGAAATATCCCCAAATGAGTTGATAGAGAAATAAGAGTGCGGCAATGAACATATGCTGACGGACGAGAAACCAGCCTTCACGTATTTTCGCTTTCACCGTTTCCACCTCACCATGACAGACCTCCGAATATGGCTTCTATTAGTTTGGTTACACTCATGCTCCAGCGGGACTTTGCCTGCTCATCCAGTCCGGATTTCAGGAAATTGTTCATATGGCGGTTCTCCAGCACGATCGAGTACAGGGGATCGGTCATGGCCCAGGATACGGGGGATGTGTGAGTTAATTTATACGTGATGCGATCTTCTTGTCCATTCCATTGCTTGGTGAGGATATGCCCGTCTTCAAAAGCAATGCGAACAGGAACGGCGCTGTAATCACTGCCCTTTTTTGCGATCGTCACGGATGACTCGTACAATGTTTGACCGTCTTTCTGTACGGGCGTAACACGAATCTTCTCTACAGCAAAGTCAGCCATCCCGTTACCATAGACGTATTGATCAAAATAATCAGACCAGGAAGTGCGGGTCACTTGTTCCACAACGTTCTGGAAATCAGCCGAAGTGGGATGTTTGAAGCGGTATTTCTTCACATAGGTAGAGAGAATGCGTTCCATCTTTTTGGCACCGACTTGATGTTCGATACCAAGCAATACAAGCTTGCCACGTGTATAGACATTGGCGGCGTACTCATTCTGTGAATCGAACTTCCAAGATTCTTGTGTTAAGGATGAAGGAGACGTAATCAGTCCCGATTGTACCGGCAGATTCGGAATCAATCCGTATTCCTGCTCCATCAGTTTGTCTTCTGCATAAGAGGTGAATCCCTCATCCAGCCAGGCCTCCTCGAATTCGTTGCTGGCAACCATGCCGTAGAAGTACTGGTGTCCGATCTCGTGGATTACGGTACGTTCCAGGTCATAACCTGGCGTAGTGTCATCGGCTCCAAAGGCCGTAACTAGCGTAGGGTATTCCATACCTCCAGCACCGTTCCCCGCTTTGGGTGGAACTACGATGGATAAGGTAGCGTAAGGATACGGGCCAAACCATTTGCTATAATTGGCTAGAGCGGCCTTCGCAGCATGGAAATAACGTTCTTTCAGATCCTGATGAGCTGGGTCCAGATATAACTTGATTCGTACACCAGGCACATTGGGTGCGGAGAATGGCTCCTCTGCGTACACAAAATCGGGTGAGGCTGCCCATGCGAAGTCATGCACATCATCGGCGTAGAATTGATAGACTTTTTCTCCGTTCTTCACCACGGCTTGCTGCGTCGGAAATCCGGTAGCAGCCACTTTGTATGTTTCAGGCACCCGAATACGCACACTATATATACCGAAGTCGGCGTAAAACTCTGAATTGCCATGGTATTGGTGCAGATTCCAGCCTTCTGTTGTTCGTCCACGCCTGCCTACAGGTTCATAGGCACTTAATTTGGGAAACCATTGACCTGCCATGACAAAATGATCAGCAGTTCCCATCCGGGCAAAAATCTTTGGCAGATTCACTTCAAATCGGGTGTGGAGTGTGATACTTTCCCCGCCTTTGACGGGTTTGGGCAGGCGTACTTTAATGAGGGTGGTGTCCTTGATATTTCCGTCATCTGGTTGCACATACTGCATCCGGTGCAGGAGAGAGAGCCCGTCCTCCGTTTTCATTTCGGTAATGTTCATGGAGCCGTAACCATTGGTAGGCATGACATCACCCCGAAGCTTTCCGCCGGATTCCTTCATAAAGGTGGTGTCAGCAGAAGAGAAGGCGTTGGGATACATATGAAAGTAAAGCTCGTTGACGGTTTTTTTGCCTGGATGAGTCCAGGTGATCGTCTGAGTCCCTTCCAATACGTTTCCTTCGACCAGCTTCACATCCATGTGGTATTCCACAACACGGTTGCTGTACACTTCGGCTGTAGGGGTCTGTACACTCTCTGGAGGTGCTGGAATTGGAGCTATTGCCTTGGGCTTGCCCGATTCGGGGGCGAGTACTGGCAATTCGGAATGAGTTGAGCGATTATAACCCAGAGTGATCCATATCCCTCCGGCAAGTACACACAGGGCCAGGGATGCAGTGAGCCAGCTCTTGGCGCGTCGTGGAATCATCGTTAAATACCTCCCGTTGACAAGCATCTACAGCATGTATATGTTTGCAATGGGGCAATTATTAGTTAAAATATTTGTATCAACCCTTGGAGGCTATAAACATGGACCAAAACGAGCAAAACGGCAAAAAACAGATTGCCTTGAATATCGTTAGTGCAAAAAGCAAGCATAAAGGCTTCGGTGCAGGTTCCATTGAACTGAATAACCTTTCCCCGGTCATTATTGATAATGGCGAAGCCAAAATCGATATTGGTGCGATGCATGCGAAGAGCAAAGTGGAACGCAATATCAAGTTCTCTACCAATCGTGAGGATGTGCCCAACGGACGCCAGGTATGGCTGGTGTGGGTAGCTGTCGATCGCACGGAGGAAGGCCAACTGTATGGTGGAGCAACGGCATGTGAGATGTGGATTGATACGGAAGCAAGACGCGGATGGAAACTGTTGGCGGAACATGTGAATCGCATGGATTATGCCTTGAAGCGTCGCTTCATGCTGGATGAGCTTGGACCTGAAGCTCGAGCTGCACTTAAGACACTGTTGATCTCACACAACGAAGACTGGTGGAATGCTTCTCCGGACGTATTGAAGGAAGCACTTGCCTAAGTTAGATCATTCAACACAGTATAAAAGAAAAAAAGCAAAAGGCCCTTTAACCGGAAAATTCGGTTGGGGCCTTTTTGCTTGTTCATTAACAGTATTCATCGATCCGAATAATTATGAGTTTTCATCCGAAGTGAATTTCCAAATGATCAATATAATCAGAGGTCAAAGGTGACGTAACTAAGTCATCGCGTATTTGCGTCATTCTACCCACCAACGTTTGAAATCTCCCCACCAGGAATGTTTCTCTTCCTGTATGCCTTGTTGATTCTGTACCTGACGGGTCTTCTCATCTTCTCCAGAATCCGAATCATCCGCCGTACCATGACATACCTCTGTCGGTTCAGTGCCATCAATAAAAACTTCCAATCGTTTCTCTTCACAACCGTTGCCTGCCAGCTTGCCGGATTCCGGATCAATATAGACACTTACGACATGATCAGGTACGGTGAAAATTTTGGGTGGTACGCTCGCAAGAGCCTGCTCTGTGAATTGGGCAAAGATCGGCGCCGCCCGGCGACCATCCGAAGTCGAGATGGCTTTGCCTTGGTCGTACCCTACCCATACAGCGGTGGAGAGCTCGGGTGTGAACCCAACCAGCCAGGCATCCGTATTGGTCGTTCCCGTCTTTCCGGCAACCGGACGTTTGATCGCCTTAGACACCCGGTTACCCGTTCCTCCATTTTCGAAGACACTTTCCATTAAACGAGTCAGGACATAAGCTGCTGCAGGTTCCACGACGGTCTCAGCCTTGGTTTGAGGCGATTCATAGAGTACACGTCCTGCGGCATCTGTTACTTGCAGAATGGCGACAGGTGGCGTCCGTTGTCCACCAGCAGCAATGACGGAAAAGGCTGACGCCATCTCCAGCGGACTGACAGGTGACGTTCCCAGTGCAAGAGAAGGTACGGCGCTCAGGTTGCTTGTAATGCCAAGGTTTTTCGCCATACTCACAACCTGTTCAGGACCGATCTGCATAATGGTGTTCACCGCATAGATATTATCTGAAGCGGCGATCGCTTGTCTTAGATCAATCTCACCCAGATACTTGTCTCCAAAGTTGCCGGGTTTATAGGTTTTGCGGTCATTGTCATAGTGAAAAAGGGTAGGTTCACTGTTAAATATGGATGCGCTGGTGAGCTGCTTGGATTCCAGGGCTGCCAGATACATAATGGGTTTAAACGCCGAACCTGGCTGGCGTGTGGTCGCCAGTACATGGTTAATCTGATTGGTGCGGTAATTCTTGCCGCCTACCATGGCTTTGATGTAGCCTGTACGAGGGTCGATGGACACGAGAGCCGTCTCCAGCTCGCTTTTGGCATCCATACCCTTCGCTATGGCGTCTTCAGCTGCTTTTTGTACACGCAGATCCAGGGTGGTGTAGATATTTAATCCCCCATGATCCAGCATCGCTTCACTGATTCCCAGCTCTTTGATGGCCAGACTCCGGATATAGTCACGGAAATACGGGGCACTTTCCACCGTTTTACGCTCACTTTCCGGTTTGAACGAAAGCATTTTCTCATAGGCCTTATCGGCTTCAGCCTGGGTGATCTTGCCGATATCCGCCATGGCATTCAGCACAATCTTCTGCCGGTCTTTGGCATTCTTCATATGGTTATAGGGTGAATAGTAGGTAGGTCCTTTCGGGATTCCTGCCAGCATGGCGCTCTCTGCGAGATCCAGCTGTTTGGCTGATTTGCCAAAATACATTCGTGAAGCTGCTTCGATTCCGTACGCACCATGCCCATAATAGATTTCGTTCAAATACATCTGCAAAATTTCATCCTTGCTGTATTTCATCTCCAATTGCGCCGTGTACATGGCTTCCTTGGCTTTGCGAGTCCATGTTTTCTCATGAGACAGATACAGGTTACGCGCCAGCTGTTGAGTCAATGTACTCGCACCCTGCGACATCTGCATATGTTCGAGGTTAACGAGCACAGCCCGTCCCATCCCTTGGACGTCGAACCCGTAGTGATTATAGAATTTGCGGTCCTCTACAGCCAGAGTGGCATTGACCAGATCTGGAGCTATATCCTCCAGTTGAACGGGTACAGAGTCTTTGCCACCTGCGGAGAAGGTAGCGATGACTTCACCTTGACTGTCCAGTAATCTGGAATTCCGGTCAGAGTCTGCGAGGGGCAGGCTGGTTGCGTATAGATAGACTAATCCTGCAGCGGTAGCAAGTATAGCGAGCACGGCGAGCAGAGACAGGTTTTTAATGAATTTTCGTACAGGGAACCCGCGTTTGCGGGTCTTTTGATTTGGCTTGGTCATGGAACGGGCTCCTCTCTTTTCTTCCAGTATGGGACTTGATTGGCAGGGATATTCAATCGGGTGCATAAGCAAACAAAATGTAGCATTTTCGCCTTAAAAACCGTTTTGCAGTATAAACGTCAATCGCGTATAATGCAAAAGGGTAATGAAAAGGTAAGATTCGGCACAAGATACTAAAGCGCGTAAGGACGAACAGACGAATGGTCATTGATTCATTGATTAGTCAGACGCTCTGCACGCTCTGGTCAATTTAATCTATATAATGAAGTGAACCGCGGACCTTTCCCGCAGGCCAGCAATGATAACGCGATATGGCGCCGAACGCTGGACGTGCTTGGGCGAACCGATTATAGTGCACAGCGCTTGATCGGGTATGGCTGATCATTAACTTTACGGAAAGAAGGTAGAGATTATGGAATTGTGGTTTACGGAGAAACAGACCCCGGTATTCGGGATCACCGCGAAGATTAAGCAGACCTATGTTACAGAGAAAACGGATTTCCAAGATTTGGCCATGGTAGAGACCGAAGAATTCGGTAACATGTTGCTCCTTGATGGCATGGTGATGACGACTGTAAAAGACGAATTCGTATATCACGAAATGGCGGCACACCCTGCGCTGAACACTCACCCGAATCCGAAAAAAGTTCTGGTTGTCGGTGGCGGCGATGGCGGAGTCATTCGTGAAGTCATTAAACATGCTGCTGTAGAAAAAGCAGTTCTCGTCGAAATCGACGGTAAAGTTATTGAATACTCCAAAAAATATTTGCCTGAAATCGCCGGTAAGTTGGACGAGCCTAATGTTGAAGTGCTCGTAAACGACGGCTACATGCATATTATTGAACATAAAAATGAATACGACGTGATCATCGTAGACTCGACGGAGCCTGTAGGCCCGGCTGCGCCATTGTTTGAGCGTGGGTTCTATCAAGGCATCTACGAAGCATTGAAAGAAGACGGAATCTTCGTTGCCCAAACGGACAACCCTTGGTTCAAGGCCGATCTGATCCAGAAGGTGAACAAAGACGTCAAAGAAATCTTCCCGATCGTACATGTGTACGGCTGTAATATTCCAACCTATCCAAGTGGTTTGTGGACATTCACCATGGGTAGCAAGAAACATGACCCGCTCGAAGTGGATGAGACACAAATCCCGGAGATGGATACCAAGTATTACTCTCCGCGTCTGCACAAAGCAGCATTTGTACTTCCTAAATTCGTGGAAGATTTAACGAAATAAAAGGGGGAAATCATTAATGAAACTGGATCAAGCTTATTCAGGAAACGTATTTATTTGCAGCTCTGAGGATTATGAGAACTCCAAAGCGGTTATCTATGGTATGCCAATGGATTACACCGTCAGCTTCCGTCCGGGTTCCCGCTTCGGCCCATCTCATATCCGTCAGGCATCGGTTGGACTTGAAGAGTACAGCCCATATCTCGACAAAAGCATTGTAGACATGACATACTTTGACGCTGGAGACCTGCTCTTGCCTTTCGGTAACGCGGGACGCAGCCTTGAGGTAATTCATGAATACATCGGCAGTCTGCTCGCTGACGACAAATTCCCAGTGGGACTCGGTGGCGAGCATCTGGTAACTTGGCCAGTCATCCAACAGATGTACAAGAAATACCCGGATCTTATCCTGATTCATATTGATGCTCACGCTGACCTTCGTGAAAACTATGAAGGCGAGCCATTGTCCCACTCCACACCAGTGCGTAAAGCGGCTGAGTTGATGGGGGGCAAAAACATCTATCAGTTCGGTATCCGTTCCGGTTCCCGTGAGGAGTTCCAGTATGGTCGCGAGAACATCAACTTCTATCCATTTGAAGTGGCAGCTCCGATGAAGGAAGCTCTTCCGAAGATGGGTAATCGTCCGGTATACGTAACTATCGACATCGATGTGCTTGATCCGTCAGCAGCACCAGGAACAGGTACGGCAGAAGCGGGCGGCATTACGTCCAAGGAACTGCTGGAAGCCGTTCATATGATCGCAGGATCTGATGTGAATGTCGTTGGTTGTGACTTGGTTGAAGTTGCACCAATCTATGATCCAACACAACAGACACAGATTGTAGCTGCAAAGCTGATCCGTGAAATGCTGCTTGGATTCGTGAAATAATCACAGAATAATCGATAAGTATAACGCTCTCTGTCTGCGCGGGTTCAACTTTGCGCAGGGGAGGGCGTTTTGTATTGTTAACTTTTGTACAGAGCTGTGCTATACTGACTACATAAGTATTCAGTAGTATATTAATTGATATATTACATTCGTGAAGTATATGGTGATCGGGTTCGGTCATATACTAAAAAGAGCCTTTACCGCTGCCAACGGTAAAGACTCTTAGGACCCGAAAGGCTGTGGATTGCCACGGCGCGCATGAACTAAATAATGCTATTCAAGCAAAACCCACCGTCAGGCTTCCGACCTTATGAGGTGGGTTTTCGCTTGCTACGAAACTTTTTGCGCAACCAACGGTAAAGCTTTCGCCCACTCAGTACAATACTGAGGATCGCAGCAATCCATCGGATTACATCAAGCAACGCCACAAGTTTGACCAACGACGTCACCCCCTTTCGGGAAGCTGCGCCGTGGTCTGGAAAACATCCACCGATATTCAAAAGTCCATAACATTAATTATAGCACGTATGTTCCCTTGTCTCTACCATTTTTTGCTTGTGTTAGTATAGCTCGCATATGCAGGTTTCCTGCCTTGGCATGACTCCATCTTAATATTTATGCCTTTTCTTAAGTATCAGTTTTGTTATCCTTGGTATCAGGACATTTCCCATTTAACTTAGAGTACACAACGTTTAGTAATCAACCACCCTTGCCTACATGATCCAATCATGGGTAAAGGTGGTTTTTTTCTTGCGAAATTGTCATCGGGGTTAATCAGATTGTTACGTTAGAACCATCAAATTTGGGTAAAACCATAGAAGGAGGTGTTACGATGACAACCAAGAGTACAATGACATGGAAACGGATTGGTGCACTCGCATTATCGTTAACGCTGGCTTGGGGGATGGGTCCGGTACATACGCTATCAGGTGCTAACGCTGCATCCTCACAGGCATGTGGAAAGGGAGATCATGGACTATCTGCTACATTAAAAAAGGGTAGCGGTGTGGAAGAGCAACACCTGCAATTTACTGACATTGATTTTCTTAATGATACGACTGGACGAGCTGGGGGTGAAGGCTTCCTGATCGGTACTTCGAATGCAGGATGTACGTGGCAGTCCATATATACCGGGCAGTGGCAATTCACTCAGCTTGATTTTCCGAATAATGTGAACGGATATGCGCTGGCGCGAGTGAAGGATTCACCTGCAACCTATCTGATCCGTACCCATGATGGGGGATCGCACTGGACGCGGCTCGATACGCCGGGCATTCAATTCAAGCGAATTGATTTTCGCAATAAAGATGTAGGTTATGGTTACACCTATAATGGTGCATATCAGACGAAGGATGGCGGGGTAACCTGGAGTAAAATGAATACACCTGCCAACACGCGTGCAGCTGCCTTTGCAACAGAGAAACAAGGGTATGCCGTCGTGGTTGTACCTGGATCGGGATATCATCTGAAGCAAACGAGTGATGGCGGCAAGAACTGGACAACCTCTCTTCGAGTTGTCTCAGACACATGGAGCGGAGGGGATCTGTATGCACATGGCCAGCAAGTATGGGCCCTTTTGTATGGTGATGCAGGCATGTCCCAACAATCGTACTCCCTCTATGCGAGCGGTAATCAAGGCAAGAACTGGACCCAAGTATTTGCACAATCCACAGCAGGGGGAGGTCCTGCACCGGGTACAAACAGTACGGGCAAAGGAAACGGACCAGCCAACCCGGGTGGTCATCCCGGCAACATGGCGTTGATTGGTAATCAGACGGCGTATCTGTCTGCAGGTTCACCCGCAGCTGGCAAAGTGGGTATTGGACGTTCTTATGATACAGGTTCCACGTGGAAAAATATTGACCTGAAAGATCCGGGATACAGTTCCCGTATCTCGTTCCCATCGGCCAAGACGGGTTGGCTCGTAGTCACAAGTGATAACTCTCCTGTGATCTATCAGACTACAGATGGTGGAACGACGTGGACACAAAAAATGTTGTTGCCTTCAGAGCAGGATTAAGTAGTCTCTTATTCTGAAATAATAAACGGGCAAATCCAAATTAGAAATGTATAAAAATCAATTTGGTAAGTCTCTGTATGAATTTCTATAACAAACAAGCCTCTTCCTAATCAATTACACAGGAAGAGGCTTGTTTGTGTAGAAATAAAAACGGTTGAAACCTACTCTAAAACGAGTTATTGTAAGCGATAACAATACATTATATGGAGGTTGAAATCATGGTTGATGTTATTTTAAAGGCGGATTCTGATAAAGGATTAATAAATCGCAATATATATGGTCACTTTTCCGAACACTTGGGACGTTGTATTTATGAGGGGCTGTGGGTAGGAGAAGATTCACCTATTCCGAATACGGATGGGATTCGAAATGATGTATTAACGGCCTTGCAGAAGCTTAATATTCCAGTACTTCGCTGGCCAGGCGGTTGTTTTGCCGATGAATATCACTGGAAAGATGGTGTAGGTCCGAAGAGTGAGCGTGCTCGTATGATCAATACACACTGGGGCGGTGTGGAAGAGAACAATCACTTTGGTACACATGAATTCTTGAGATTATGTGAGTTGCTCGGCACGGAGCCATATATTAGTGGCAATCTGGGTAGCGGTACAGTGCAGGAGATGCAGGAATGGGTGGAGTACATCACATTTGACGGCGAATCCCCGATGGCGAACTGGCGTAAGAGTAATGGTAGGGAAGAACCGTGGAAAATGAAGTATTTTGGCGTGGGAAATGAGAACTGGGGATGCGGCGGCAATATGCGCCCTGAATATTATGCGGATGAATATCGCCGGTATGCTACATATGTACGTAACTATTCCGGAAACGAGATTTATAAAATCGCTTGCGGACCGAACGAAGGTAACTATGAATGGATGGAAGTCCTGATGCGGGAGGCTGCTCGCTTTATGGATGGAATCAGTCTTCATTATTACACTATCCCTACAGGAGAGTGGAATGATAAAGGCGCAGCTACAGGATTTGGTGAAGCTGAATGGTTTACCACCTTGAAAAAAACGCTCCATATGGATGAATTACTGGTGAAGCACTCCGAGATTATGGACAAATATGATCCAGAGGGCAGAGTCGGCATTATTGTGGATGAATGGGGTACGTGGTATAACGTTGAGCCGGGAACCAATCCAGGATTCCTATATCAACAGAACACGATGCGGGACGCTGTGCTTGCAGGTGTTAATCTGAATATTTTCAACCAACATAATAAACGGGTACACATGGCAAATCTTGCGCAGATCGTCAATGTGCTTCAATCGCTTGTGCTCACGGAAGGGGACAAAATGCTCCTGACCCCTACGTATCATGTATTTGATATGTATCAGGTTCATATGGATGCGCAGCGACTGGATTTGAATTATGAAAGCCCTGGGTATACCTTCGGAGAAGAAACCATTCCTCAGCTCAGCTTGTCAGCCTCCCGCAACAAGGATGGGGTCATTCACGTGACGGCTTGTAATCTTAGCCACACGGATGAGTTGGAAGTTGTATGCCAGCTGGACGCAGCTCAAGCCGCTAAAGTAACCGGGCAGATTCTGCACCATACTGATTTTGGTGCATTCAATACCTTTGAACAGCCGAACCGAGTTCAGCCTGTGGCGTGGGAAGGACTCACACTGGAGAATAACACCTTGCGTTTTGTCCTTCCACCAGCATCGGTTGGGGTCATCGCTGTCGAGGGTTAATGATGAAAAGGCAGGAACCTTGCAAGGGCTGTAATGATCAGTACGATGTGAAGATTAGCGATGCCAAAATGGCCAGACTTGTGGAGATTGCCTCGCGTTCGCGTCCGACGGTACAGGATGAGGAATATGAACGTCGGCTCTCCATCTGCTCTGCTTGTCCGGGATTGCAATATGGCACAACTTGTCGGCATTGTGGTTGTCTCGTACAGGTACGAGCGAAGCTGAGTGAGTCAACATGTCCTTTTCCTTATGAATCGCAATGGGCCTGATCGGATGAACGAATCTTATTATAATGAAGCAAAAGGGAGTTGCACTTTACAGGTGCGGCTCTTCTTTTTTGGCTTGATGAGGAAAAAACTCTGAATTTGGATTTGAATTGAGCGAGGGAACTGGATATAGTTATACAGTAGAGTGTAGGATAGCGAGCTATCCGGGAATATGAGCGCGTATAGCGACACAACAATACGGGAAGGGCTGTTCTCACCAGCCGTGCCTGATTTTGCGTCGCCTCGAATATAATGGAGGTTAACATTCATGTCGAACATGCGACCGGTACACATCCGGCTGCACAGCCGTTATGAAGGTGAAGATGTGCTGCAGGAAATGCAGGGTGAAGCTGTGTTAAAAGGGTCCGTTCTTTATGTTCGTTATGAAGAACCGCAGGTTGGACCTGAGGGAGGTACAACCCGTACAACATTGAAGTTGGGCGGACAATCCATCAAGATTATACGTCACGGTGAGGTGGAATCGGAGCAGACTTTTGAGTTGAATCGGAAGCTTCCTGGTTTCTACCGATCACCATACATGTCGTTTGCCCTGTCCACGCATACACAGAAGCTGGAACTTTCCATTCAGGGATTGAGCGCACGCGCAGCGTGGAGCTACGACTTTTACCGCTTTGATGAAGAATCCGGACATTTCGCGATTAGTTTGCATATACAGGAGGAACCAATTTCATGACACGTAATCCACTAGATACGATTAACGAACGGGTAAGCACGGCCATCGGCAACGCCATTGTGACGGCCGGAATTGTTACGCAGGAGGAATTGCCAGCCATCACATTGGAAGTGCCGCGCGAGAAAACACATGGGGACTTGGCAACCAATGCTGCCATGCAGCTGACCAAGATTGCCAAGCGCAATCCGCGTCAGATTGCTGAAGAGATCATTGCCAATCTGAATCTGGCAGAAGCCGGAATCGAGAAGGCTGAGATTGCTGGTCCAGGATTCATCAACTTCAAATTGGACAAGAGTTACCTTTACCCAGTACTTGCGCTTGTGCAGGAGCAGGGTGAAGACTACGGAAGAATTAACATCGGAGAAGGACGCAAAGTCGAGATGGAGTTTGTCAGTGCCAATCCGACAGGCAGTTTGCATCTGGGCCATGCCCGTGGAGCAGCTGTAGGTGATGCACTATGTAACATCCTTGACTACGCAGGATATGATGTAACCCGTGAATACTACATTAATGATGCAGGTAATCAGGTGTTTAATCTGGCTCGTTCCATTGAAGCTCGTTATCTGCAAGAGCTGGGTCAGGATGCTGAGATGCCTGAAGACGGTTATCACGGTGAAGATATCAAAGGATTCGCCAAGCAACTTGTTGCTGAAAAGGGTGACGAATTGCTGTCCATGCATCCGGGTGACCGTGCGGCTTATTTCCGTGACTTTGGCCTGGAGAAGGAACTGGACAAGATCAAACGTGACTTGAATCGCTTCCGTGTTAACTTTGACATCTGGTTCAGCGAAACTTCCCTGTATGACAACGGAGAAGTGCTGCGAGTACTTGATGAATTGCGTGACCGCAATGAGATCTATGAGCAAGATGGAGCAACTTGGTTGAAAACGATGCAGTACGGTGACGACAAAGAACGTGTATTGATCAAGAACGATGGCACGTATACTTATCTGACACCAGATATTGCTTATCACCGCGACAAATATGCTCGTGGATACGACACGATGATTAACATCTGGGGTGCCGATCACCATGGATATATTCCACGGATGAAAGCCGCGATGCAAGCACTGGGCAATGACCCTGAGAAACTGGTGGTCTTGATTGCACAGATGGTGAGCTTGTTCCAGAACGGTGAAAAAGTGAAGATGTCCAAACGGACAGGTAAAGCTGTAACGATGGAAGATCTGATGGATGAAGTCGGCATTGATGCCATCCGTTACTTCTTCACAATGCGCAGTATGGACTCCCATCTGGACTTTGACATGGACCTTGCGATTTCGACATCCAATGAGAATCCGGTATTCTACGTACAATATGCGCATGCCCGTGTATGCAGCGTATATCGTCAGGCTGAAGAACAGGGTATTGAGCTGTTGCCACTGGCACAGATTGACCTGTCCAAGCTGACAACAGAGCACGAGTATGACCTTCTCCGCAAAATGGGAGAGCTGCCTGAGGAAATCTCGGCAGCAGCAACAGGATATGCGCCTCATCGTATCATCCGTTATGTATACGAGCTGGCATCCCTGTTCCACAGCTACTACCGTGCAGAACGTGTCATTACGGAAGATGCGCAGCAAACTCAAGCACGTCTGGCACTGATCGGTGCTGTACGTACCGTTATCGCAACAGCGCTTCGTCTGGTAGGCGTGACCGCTCCTGACAAAATGTAAATTCCAGGCTCGCGGCCTATCCCGCTCTGCCTAAGGCAAAAAGTCTCCATGTCCACGTTGAGTGCCTTCAACGTGGTACATGGAGACTTTTTTTGTTGTGTACCCTGAGTTGAAGAAAACGGAATGCCTGACCCATCCAAGGCACACTAGCCTGCCCTGACATCATAGCAGGCGTAATCTAGGGTCTCAGCCGCTACGTAATACTCCCTCGTGCGTACTGCCTGGGCCGGGCTACTGCGTTTCGCCACGAGCCTCAATCAAGTTCTGCTGACGGCTGACAGAGCTGGCTCACTCACCGCCCTCTTGCATTAGCTTCAGGGCATCAATCTCACCACCGCGCACCTTGCTTTTTGCGGTGGTGGTCTTGCGGGCGCGCAGCGGGATCGTAGCACGTTTGACGAGTGTCTTGATTTCACTAGGGGATAACCCCGGATGTTTGGAGAGCAGCAAGGCGATAGCGCCACTCACATGGGACGTCGCCATGGATGTGCCGCTCATCTCGTGATGTTTGCCTTGTACCCAGGAGGAGACAATTTTATCACCGGGTGCATAGACATCCACATATGCGCCACGATTGCTGAAGGATGCAATACGTCTGTTTTTGTCAGTTGCCCCAACAGATATGGTCTGGGGATACCGTGCAGGGTAATCAATACTGCGGCGTTTGCCGTCATTTCCTGACGAAGCAACAATAACGATTCCAGCATGGTACGCACGATTGACAACGTCAAGAAGCGCCTTGCTGCGTGTTTTCATGCCAAAGCTCATATTGATGATATCGACCTTGTTGCGCACACACCAGTCGATGCCAAGTACAATATCGGATACATAAGCCGATCCGTTGTGGTCAAATGCTTTTACTGGATAGATCAGGGAGCGTGGCGCTACACCAATCATGCCTGCGGTACTGTTGGCAGCAGCGATAGTCCCTGCAATGTGGGTACCGTGTCCGTTATCATCATGAGGAAGCAGGCTGCGGTTTAACAGATTGATTCCGCGTGCCAGGGAATAACGAAGATCAGGATGGTGATAATCAGCACCTGTATCAATCACACCGATTTTAATCCGGTGTCCGGTAGAAACAGACCATACTTTGGGCGCCCGAATCTGCTTCACTCCCCAGGGTATGCCCTGGGCATTGCTTGGTTTGCTGTGGAGTGCGGTAGCATGGAGGGAGATGGGTACGTCTGCTTCAATTGTAATCTCATCCCCATAGCGGTATAGGTCCTCCGGGCGTTGGACTGGAGCGATAATGGAACGAGCCAGTCGCGAGGAACGGACAACCCCAAGATCGGTGAATTCATTCCGCATTCGGGACAATTCTACGAGACAGGCCTCGTAC
The DNA here is from genome assembly GCF_037973995.1 of Paenibacillus sp. FSL R5-0701. Classification (NCBI taxonomy): domain Bacteria; kingdom Bacillati; phylum Bacillota; class Bacilli; order Caryophanales; family Paenibacillaceae; genus Paenibacillus; species Paenibacillus sp. FSL R5-0701. The sequence goes on from NZ_CP150230.1 coordinate 125,990, forward strand.
TGCTGCGGTTTGGCAAATCGGATCAAATATCGCCCTCCTTGTTCTGGTTCAGGGCGTCGCATTCCGTCAATCAATTGATGCAATAAACCAGTATAGTCCATAATGGGCAGCCCCCTTCGGGATGAACATGCTGAGGTATTCTATGAATGCGCTCATCCCGCCGCATGGGGAACTTGCCCTTTTTTTACAAAAACACATTCTCTTCGTGTCAAAACGGGCGCAGAGACATATGATGGATGGAGAGCTAGAGGGCTCTTGCGGGGAACCTGGTGAGGAGTAATCCTCCAAGGGTATACAGTCAGAAGGCGGAGGGGACTCCGTCTTTTTTATGATGGAGTTGTCTCTTTGGCAATAGAGGATATTTCTGTGGGATCGATGCCACTTCACGTTTAATATATGGACATATTGTTGCTGCTCTCCGCATTTGCGTCACATCCGTACATAAAAACTTGCTTTTTAACGCTAAATAGGTTTTACTTAGGTTTGTTAATGGATATGTTATACGTAACAGTCCAGTTCGTAGGGGTTAAAAAGTGAATTTTGTGTGAGAGGAAGTGTCTGCAGTGAGTACCTCGCTCAATTTGAAAATTGATAAAGAAAAGGTAAAAGAGATCCCTTTGGTGGACCTTGCCTTTATGGTGCTGAAAGCGGCTAATACGCCGTATTACTATCGTGACTTGATGAATGAGGTAGCGAAGCAGCGCGGAATGACTGATGAAGAAATCAACGAGTTTATCGCCCAGCTATATACCGAGATTAATATCGATGGCCGTTTTGCTTGCGTCGGTACAAGTCTGTGGGGCTTGAAGCGCTGGTATCCGGTAGCTGGAACAGAAGATTCCATGACGGGTGCGAAGCGTCCGCGTATCATCAACGATGAAGACGATGATCTGGAAGATGAAGACTTCGGTGAAGAAGACAGCTATAACAGTGATGAAGACTTCGACAGCACGGATAAAGAAGAAGAAGAAGAAGACGAAGAAGATGAAGACGAAGATGACATCTTTGACGAAGAAGACAGCGAAGAAGAAGTGCTGGTTGAAGATGATGATCTGGAAGATGAAGACCTCGAAGAAGACGAAGAAGAGTCCGAAAACGAGGATGAATTTGACGACGATTCTGATAATCGGTAGTCATTTTTGACGTCTATAATTTACCCGTTTCCCCGGAATAGTCAGCCTTGACAGCAGACGGGGTAACGGGTAAACTATTGCATGGGCTTATGAATGAGCGACAATATATTTATGTTTTTTATAGAAGGTGCCCCGTCCTGCGGGAGTACTTTTTTTTGTATTTTTAGAGGCATAATTTTGCAAAATGTTTTCAATTCCACATGCTCCCGGCCAACATTTCGTGGCCCGTTTTTGTATATCAAAAACACGAAATGGAATGAAGGCTACCGGAATGTTTGCACCATTTTTTGCTGTAAAACAATGTTTATTTAAACCGTCTTCGCAGAAAGAGCAGTTCGCAGATGCAGGGAATTTCTGCCATTGCTCTTTTTAACGATGATTACCTGGGAAACAGGTTACGATAACACCATATATCGCCTGAATTTCTGTACTTATATTAGGAGGGTAATAACAGTGACAAAGTATATTTTCGTGACGGGCGGAGTTGTGTCCTCCCTGGGCAAAGGGATTACGGCTGCTTCTCTGGGCAGATTGCTGAAAAACAGAGGGCTTAAGGTAACGATCCAGAAATTTGATCCATATATTAACATCGACCCAGGGACAATGAGTCCTTATCAGCATGGCGAGGTTTTTGTAACGGATGATGGCGCGGAAACGGATCTGGACCTTGGCCACTATGAACGTTTTATTGATATCAATCTCTCCAAAAACAGCAACGTCACGACTGGTAAAGTATACTCTTCCGTCATCAGCAAAGAGCGGCGCGGGGAATATCTGGGCGGAACGGTACAAGTTATCCCACACATTACGAACGAGATCAAAGAGCGGGTATTCCGCGCTGGGCGTGAAGCGGGTTCGGATGTGGTTATTACGGAAATTGGCGGAACAGTGGGCGACATTGAGAGTTTGCCTTTCCTGGAAGCTATCCGTCAGATCAAAAGTGATGTAGGTCGCGACAATGTGATGTATATCCACGTAACACTTATTCCTTATATCAAAGCAGCTGGTGAAGTGAAAACAAAACCAACGCAACATAGTGTTAAGGAATTACGAAGCATCGGTATTCAACCAAATGTGATTGTATGCCGTACAGAGTATGAATTGTCTAAAGACATGAAAGCCAAGATCGCTCTCTTCTGCGACATTGATGAGAATGCCGTGGTTGAATGTCGTGATGCAGACACGTTGTATCAAGTACCTCTGAACCTGCGTGAAGAAGGTTTGGATGAGATCGTGGTAAATCACCTGAAACTGACTACTCCTGCACCGGATATGAGCGAGTGGGAAGGACTGGTTGACCGGATCAACAAGTTGGAGCATACAGTTGAGATCGCTATTGTTGGTAAATATGTAGCGCTTCATGATGCATACCTGAGTGTTGTTGAGTCGTTGTCTCATGCAGGATTTGCATCCAATGCCGATGTGAAAATCCGCTGGGTTCCTTCTGAAGATATTACGGATGAGAATGTAGGCGACCTGTTGCATGGTATTGGCGGTATCCTTGTTCCTGGCGGATTCGGAGATCGTGGTATTGAAGGTAAAGTATCGGCAATCCGTTATGCTCGTGAGAAACAAATCCCGTTCTTCGGTATTTGCCTGGGTATGCAGGTTTCCGTTATTGAATATGCACGTTCCATCGTTGGTTTGAATGGCGCGAACAGTTCCGAGATTAATCCGGCCACGGAATTCCCGGTGATCGATCTGTTGCCTGAGCAAAAAGATATCGAGAATCTGGGTGGAACGATGCGTCTGGGTCTGTATCCTTGTAAGCTTCAAGAAGGTTCTTTGGCGATGGCTTGTTATGATGACGAACTGGTATATGAGAGACACCGTCACCGGTATGAGTTCAACAATGAATACCGTGAAACGATCGAAAAAGCAGGACTGGTTATCTCGGGTACATCTCCGGATGGACGTCTGGTTGAGATCGTTGAACTTCCAGGACACCCATGGTTCCTGGCGGTACAATTCCATCCGGAATTCACTTCCCGTCCAAACCGTCCGCAACCATTGTTCCGTGAGTTTGTAAAAGCTTCTCTGGAGAATGCGCAGAAGTAATACATGTTTTTAGTGTTAATGTAATAGATTATTGGGGATGTTCCTGGCAACCATAGCGGCTGCCGGAACATCCCTTTTTTTTGTATAAAGAGCAGGTGGAAATGCTTTTTGTCATTTTGTGAAGGTAGCAGGATTTTAATGGAAGAGGTAGAATACTTATCATGACGACTATGGGATAGTTATCCAGATTCGATGATGTGCATGCTTTCCTAATTCTAGGAGGTTACAGAGTGGAAGATAAAAAAGTTTTGATTGTTGATGACCAGAATGGTATTCGAATCCTGTTAATGGAAGTGTTCAGCAGTGAGGGGTATAATACGTTTCAAGCACCCAACGGCAAGGTTGCTCTGGAGATTGTGAATAATGACAAGCCTGACTTGGTATTGCTCGATATGAAGATTCCTGGGATGGACGGTCTTGAAATCCTGAAGCATATTAAAGAGATTGATCCGGGTATCAAGGTGATCATGATGACCGCTTATGGTGAACTGGACATGATTAAGGAAGCAACAGATCTCGGAGCGCTCATGCACTTTACGAAACCGTTTGATATCGATGAGATGCGAGTGGCTGTGAATATGCAACTTCGCAATGGTACTGCCAATAAATGCAGCTGAATCCTGTTGATACAGGATTTTTTTGCGTGTGGAGAACATAGAAGGTGCTTGGTGGGAGAATTGGGTATTTCACTCCTACATCCGGGGAATATTGGAAATGTGGAAGTTATAAAGCGGTGTCTATGAAAACTGTGCTGCAAAGCACAGCATTTTTGCAAATGCTTGTTTAGTATTTGACATGGGATGTGGTATAATAAGCCCGTATGTGATTTCGGCTAAAAACCATAGACACAACCCAAACCCCTAGGAGGATTGAAACCATGCCATTAGTATCTATGACAGACATGTTGAACAAAGCACTTGAAGGAAAATATGCAGTTGGTCAATACAACATCAATAACCTTGAGTGGACTCAAGCGATTCTTGGTGCTGCTGAAGAAGAGAAATCCCCAGTAATCTTGGGTGTATCCGAAGGCGCAGCACGTCACATTGGTGGCTTCTACACTGTAGTTAAAATGGTAGAAGGACTCATTCACGACATGAAAATCACCGTTCCAGTTGCAATTCACCTGGACCACGGTTCAAGCTTCGACAAGTGTAAAGAAGCGATCGATGCTGGATTCACATCCGTTATGATCGACGGTTCCCACCACTCTATCGATGAGAACATCGAAATGACTAAAAAAGTTGTTGAATATGCACACGCTAAAGGCGTTTCTGTAGAAGCTGAAGTAGGTACTGTAGGCGGACAAGAAGACGACGTTATCGGCGGCATTATGTATGCTGACCTGAACGAGTGTATCCGTATCGTTAAAGAAACAGGTATTGATACATTGGCACCAGCTCTTGGTTCCGTACACGGTCCTTACCATGGCGAGCCTAACCTGGGCTTCAAAGAAATGGAAGAAGTTCGTGACGCGGTACAAGTTCCACTCGTATTGCACGGTGGTACAGGTATTCCTAAACACGACATCGACAAAGCCATTTCCCTGGGTACATCCAAAATCAACGTAAACACAGAGAACCAAATTGCTTTTGCAAGAGTGGTTCGTGAAGTGCTTGCTGCTAAACCAGATGCTTACGATCCACGTACATTCATCGTACCAGGCCGTGAAGCAATCAAAGAAACCGTTAAAGGTAAAATCCGCGAGTTTGGTTCTAACAACAAAGCGTAATTTATCTTTACCAGTTCCATACTGTGAAATGGAAAAACACCGCCTAGCCGGTGTCTTTCCATTTTCACACCTTATTTCTACATCGGAAGCCAACAGCACGTATTGCCGTTCATCGGCTGCAAAACACGTAGGGGGACATTAAGCTTTATGGAAAAATTGATGATTAGTGGCGGACGTCCGTTACAGGGAACTGTAACTATAAGCGGCGCCAAGAACAGCGCCATTGCGCTTATTCCTGCAGCATTGCTTGCCGAGTCAGAAGTCGTGTTGGACAACCTGCCGCTTTTGAGTGACGTGGCGGTTTATGCAGAAATTTTGGAGGAACTCGGAGCACGTGTGACTTGGGAAGGCAGTCAGATGAAGATTGACCCTTCTGACATCAAATCCATTCCTATGCCGAATGGTCCCGTGAAGAAGCTTCGCGCTTCGTATTATATGATGGGTGCATTGCTAGGGCGTTTCAAAGAAGCGACCATAGGTTTACCAGGGGGCTGTAATTTTGAGCCTCGGCCAATTGATCAACATATCAAAGGTTTTGAAGCGCTTGGCGCAACAGTAACAAACGAACATGGCTCCATTCATTTGCATGCCAAAGAGCTGCGCGGAGCAAAAATCTATCTTGATGTAAGCAGTGTCGGCGCAACCATTAATATCATGCTGGCGGCTACTCGTGCCAAAGGCTCTACAATTATCGAAAACGCGGCTAAAGAGCCTGAGATTATAGATGTAGCAACACTTCTGAATTCCATGGGTGCCAGCATCAAGGGTGCAGGTACCGAAACGATCCGTATTGAAGGGGTCTCGGAGCTTAAAGGCTGCCGTCATTCCATCATTCCGGACCGTATCCAAGCAGGTACGTATATGATCGCTGCAGCGGCGACGCGCGGAGATGTTCTGATTGACAATGTGATTCCCAAACATCTGGAAGCTTTAACGGCAAAGCTGCTGGAAATGGGTGTTGGTATTGAGGAATTGGATGAAAGTATACGTGTCATTGGTAAACCAAGCTATAACCACGTTGACGTGAAGGCACTTGTATATCCTGGTTTTCCAACGGATCTACAGTCACCCATGACCAGTGTTTTGACACAGGCAACCGGTGTGAGCGTCCTGAGCGACTTTGTATACAGTAATCGGTTCAAGCATGTGCCTGAGTTAGTGCGGATGGGTGCAAAGATTCGAGTAGAAGGACGGTCAGCGATTATTGAAGGCAGTGCATTAAACGCAGCCAAAGTAAAAGCATCCGATCTTCGCGCTGGGGCAGCGCTGGTAATTGCAGGTCTCACTGTCAGTGAAGGTGTGACTGAAGTAACGGGGGTCGAATATATCGACCGCGGTTATGATCATCTGGTGACTAATCTGCGCCTGCTCGGTGCAGATGTATGGCGGGAAACTGATTAATAGGAAGCGTTATGCATAGTTCGGTCCTACACATGTTTTTTTAACTGAACTGCATATCTTTTTGTTGATTGGGTAAACCTGTTTTAATAGAGTTCTCAGTCTCTCCGGCATAAGACGAAATGTTTCTGTTTCCTTTACCGGAGGGTCTTTTTTTGAATTAAACTTCATATGGCTGTAAGAACATCATTTCTCATCCCCAACCCCCGGTTTTGTTTGAACTGCGCTCCACAGCCGGTCTATCCGGATTGATCGCCTCAATGCATCGTTCACTCAATAGCGGATCTTGCCGAATGTTGGCCAGCCCACCCGGAAACTTACACTCAAAGACAAGTATTTGCATTATAACGGTTACATTCCGTACAATGGACAGAAGAGATTGTGGCAGACGCTGCGCTCTATAGCCGGAACATCTAGCGAAACTATCCATTTCACACGGACTTATTAATTGAATAGGTGGTTATTATATGGATCTACAAATTTCCGATTTGGAAGAAATGAAACTAACGGACCTCTACAAACTGGCCAAAAAATATCAGATACCTTACTATGGTACGTTAAAAAAGAAAGAATTAATCTTTGCTATACTACGTGCACAAGCTGAACAGAGTGGCCTGATGTTCATGCAAGGCGTACTCGAGATTTTACCTGAAGGTTACGGATTCTTAAGACCTATCAACTACTTGCCAAGTACGGAAGACATCTACATCTCAGCTTCTCAGATTCGCAAGTTTGACCTCAGAACAGGTGACCTCGTATCAGGTAAGTGTAGAACGCCTAAGGAAAATGAGAGATACTTCGGTTTGTTGCAAGTCAACGCTGTAAATGGTGAGAATCCATCGGCGGCTGCAGAGCGACTTCACTTCCCGGCACTAACCCCACTGTATCCGCAGAAAAAACTGGTTCTCGAAACATCCCCCAACCATTTGTCCACACGCATTATGGATGTGCTCGCCCCGGTAGGATTGGGACAGCGCGGATTGATCGTAGCACCTCCCAAAGCGGGTAAAACGCTTCTCCTCAAAGAAATTGCCAACAGCATCTCAACTAACAATCCTGAAATTGAACTGTTTGTCCTGTTGATTGACGAACGTCCAGAGGAAGTAACGGATATGTCGCGTTCGGTAAAAGGGGAAGTTGTGGCTTCAACATTTGATGAACTGCCTGAGAATCATATTAAGGTGGCGGAATTGGTGCTTGAACGTGCGCTTCGTTTGGTTGAGGCCAAAAAGGATGTCGTTATCCTGCTGGATAGCATTACACGTCTTGCCCGTGCATATAACCTGGTTATTCCACCATCCGGTCGTACGCTTAGTGGTGGTATTGACCCAGCTGCATTCCATCGTCCGAAACGTTTCTTCGGTTCTGCCCGGAATGTGGAAGAAGGCGGAAGCTTGACCATCTTGGCAACGGCATTAATTGATACTGGATCACGTATGGATGACGTCATCTATGAAGAATTTAAGGGTACAGGTAATATGGAGCTTCATCTAGACCGTCGTCTGGCAGAGCGCCGCATATTCCCGGCAATCGACATTCGTCGTTCGGGTACACGTCGTGAAGAAGTGTTGCTTAGCAAGGAAGAGTTGGATACAATCTGGGCGATTCGTAAAAACATGAATGATTCCCATGACTTTGTTGAAGGATTCCTGAAAAAACTTCGTAACAGCAAGACAAATGCAGAGTTTTTGGCGGCATTTGATTCAGCTGGTAATAGTCCAACAAGCAATTCCGGGACAACAACAACCCGTCGTTCACCTAGACAGACAGCTACGTCAGGTACATCGACGTAATTGCCGTTTGACTAATCACTTTCTTTTTGCAGCATTGCTGTGAATGTTACAATACACTCGTCGTTAGGTTTAACCCATTAGATGTGAGGAGAACATCATGTATTTAGTATACGCAGATGAAAAAGGTAATGTATTTGATCATCCTTCCCTGTACGGGCTTGCCCGCAGTGGAGATATGATCGTTGAGATTATGGAAGACGAACTCATCCCTTTGCCAGAGGGTGCAACGTTGGTTGGACTCCCGAGCACCCGGCCCATTGGTATGGACCCGGATACCGGTGAGATGCTACCAATGCCAACGGACACACAGGCTGTAGGTGCGTTGCTTCCACAGGGATTCACTCGTTTGTGTCTCCCTGGTTATGTGAAGACGGATAAAGAGTATAAATTGCCGTTATTCGGTTATTCCGCAGTGGTTTGGAAGGATGGCGGTTTCTATGTCACGGCTGCGAAGTCGGATAGTCCTGACCAATGGAATCCTCTGAACTGTGATCGTGACGATGTGCGTTCCGGAGTTAAACGGTTGACGGAGCAATATCCTGAGAACCGTCTTTATACCCATCTATCCAACTGTGCGCTTGGATATGAATGCCTAACTTCATCAAACACGTTCCTGAATCGTTGGGAAGGTGGAGTGCCGGTATCCTATTCATGCAATGCGGGCTGTTTCGGGTGTATCTCCGAGCAACCGGATGATAGCGGATTTGTTTCTCCGCAGACACGTATGAACTTCCGACCACGTGTGGATGAGATTGTGGAGGTTATGCTGGAACACCTGAAGACGCCGGAGTCTATCATTAGTTTTGGACAAGGTTGTGAAGGGGAGCCTTCCACGCAGGCCAAGCTGATTATTGAAGCAATTCGCGAAGTGCGTTCCGTAACGGACATGGGATATATCAACATTAATACCAATGCTGGTCTGAATGATCACATTAGAGGTATTGTAGATGCTGGATTGGATCTGATGCGCGTAAGTACAATTAGTGCACTGGATGACCATTATAACGCCTACTATAAACCGCGTGGTTATACCTTAGCCAACGTTGAGAAGTCGATGAAGTACGCAGCGCAGCAGGGTGTATACACGTCCATTAACTATCTGATCTTCCCGGGCGTAACAGATCGTGAAGAAGAGATTGAGGCGATGATTGAGTTTGCGAGAAGAACCGATCTACGCTTGATTCAGATGCGTAATCTCAATATTGATCCAGAGAGCTATCTGGAATTAATTCCTCCTGCTCAAGGTGATATCTTGGGCATGAAGCAGATGATTGAGATTTTTGAAGACGAGCTGCCTGATGTTGTGATCGGATCGTATACCCATGTTCCACCCGCTGGAATGGCACGTCCAAAACGGTTGATTACCTCATAACAATAATGGATTGCAACAGGCACAAGGCCGTGTTATAATCTCAGAGTTGTGCCATTTACTCTGGGTCCGCTTGAGGCTCAGGGCGGAAAGAGGTGAAAGGTAATGAAAGAAGCAATTCATCCTAATTACACGATTGGTCAAGTATCTTGCGCTTGCGGGAATACTTTTGAGACAGGTTCGGTTAAAGACGGACTTCGTGTAGAGATTTGCTCCGCGTGCCACCCGTTCTTCACAGGTAAACAGAAGTTTATCGATGCTGGCGGCCGTGTTGATCGTTTCAAGAAGAAATACGGAATCTAATTGGACAATTCTTGGAGTTGTCTGCTAATTGCATCCAACACACCCCTGCTGATCTGGCAGGGGTTTTTATATATTTTATAGGTAAGCATGTTTGCTTACGAGTTCCTCTGGTTGCAATTTGGATAACCTTACGTTATACTATTTCTTACCGTGCTAGATGGGGAGGTAGCGGTGCCCTGTAACTCGCAATCCGCTATAGCGAGGTTGAATTCCTGCTAGAGGTTTTGCCGATGTGAGGTTTGGTCCCTAAACGTGGTGTTGACGGTTGGGTCCTCCGCAATGAGTACTCATGAACCTGGTCAGGTCCGGAAGGAAGCAGCCATAAGTGAGATCACTCTTGTGCCGGAGGGTTGCCTAGCCCGAGCTATTGTTCAGGGGTGCCACTTGGATCGCAAATATCGATAGCAGGTGCACGGCTTACCTTTTAAATGTAGAGACCTTTGCAGTAGTATGTATGCAGAGGTCTTTTTGATATGTCTTAATAAACCGCATGAATGAGTCAGATAAAGTTTGGATTCACCCTAGAATATAGTATAATAGGGGAACGACAAAGGACTCGAATGCGAAGTGGAAGGAAGGTAACGCATCATGGAGCATATCGCGTTATACCGGGCTTGGCGTCCCCAGTCGTTTCAAGATATGGTGGGGCAACAGCATATTATTCAGACCTTGCAGAACGCGATTCGTGAACAGCGGACTTCCCATGCCTACTTATTTAGCGGGCCCAGAGGAACGGGAAAGACAAGTGCCGCCAAGATTTTGGCCAAAGCTGTGAACTGCGAACGTGGGCCTGCGCCTGAACCTTGTAACGAGTGTGAAGCTTGCCGCAGAATTACGACTGGCGCTGTGATGGATGTGCAGGAGATTGATGCTGCATCCAATCGGGGCGTTGAAGAAATCCGTGATCTTCGGGAAAAGGTTAAATATGCGCCAACCGAGGTCCGGCAGAAAGTCTATATTATTGATGAAGTGCACATGCTGACAACGGAGGCATTCAATGCTTTGCTCAAAACATTGGAAGAGCCGCCACCACATGTGATGTTTATTTTGGCAACAACGGAACCGCACCGCCTTCCGGCTACCATTATATCGCGCTGTCAGCGATTTGATTTTCGCCGGGTATCCCTGGAAGAGCAGACAGCAAGACTTACACTGATCTGTGAACAGGAAGGCATGGAAGCTGACCAGGATGCGCTCCAATACATTGCCCGTTTATCGGACGGTGGAATGAGGGATGCACTTAGTGTACTGGATCAGATCTCTTCATTTACGGATGGACGGGTAACGTACCAGCAGGTCATGGACATGACGGGTGGGATTGCTTCAGAGCAATTTGCCAAACTGGCTGCTTCGCTGCTCAAGGGTGATGTTGGTCATATTTTGCAGATGATTGAAGGTTTCATGCATGAAGGAAAGAGTGCAGACAAGTGTATGGAGAATTTGCTGTATTATTTCCGTGATTTGCTTATGATTAAGATGGTACCTGATGCAGATAAACTGACGGACCGGGTACTTAATCCGGAATCTTTCCGTGATATGGCGGAGTCATTCACCAGGGAACAACTGTTCCACATGATTGACACCCTTAATCGGTACCAGAGTGAAATGAAATATGCAGTACAACCACAGACATTATTTGAAGTTGCATTGCTTAAACTGTGTAGTATTCCAGCTCAAGGTGAGGCTTCTATTCAGGTGGGAGCTTCAGCTCATGCAGCACCTGCCGATGGAGGAGAGATCAACCGCTTGAAGCAGCAGCTTGCTGAGTTGGAGAAGAAGTTGGATCGTGCACTGAAAAGTGGTTTGTCTGGTGGAGAAGGTGCATCGAGTGCTCCATCTCGTCCGGCAACAAGGGCCCCTGTATCGAGAGGCAACTCGCCCGCGAAGCTTCCTGCACAGTTGGATCAGTATGTTGTGCGCAAGGGAGCCCCTGAGTTCGCGGAGATCAGCAAAAAATGGAGTCAGATCCTGCAACGAGTGAAGGAAGAGAGGGTTACCGTTCACGCCTGGTTTGTGGATGGTGAGCCGGTATCATTGCTTGAAGATAATGTGTTGGTTGCTTTTAAAAACAACATTCACCGTGAAACAACGGAGAAGCAGGCTAACCGTGAAGTCATTGAGCGGGTGTTGTCGGAACAGCTTGGGCGTCCTGCACGATTGGTGACGATGATGCTCAAAGATTGGACCGGAGCAATGGAGGGAGCTTCTGAAGCGCCAAAGGAGGACTTTAAGCTTGAACCTGAGCATGAAGACGGCGGTTCAGGCAACAAACAGCCTTGGATTGATGAAGCCATCCAGCTCTTTGGTGAGGACCTTGTAGTGATCAAAGAATAATGCGCATAGCGCGATAACCATAACAAAGGAGATGAACAATTATGAACAACATGAACCAAATGATGAAACAAGTGAAGAAAATGCAGGAGCAAATGCTGAAAGCACAAGAGGAACTGGCGGACAAAACAGTCCAAGGTACTTCTGGTGGCGGTGTAGTGACGGCTGAAGTTAACGGACACAAGAAATTGCTTGCTATCACGATCAAACCTGAAGCGGTAGATCCGGAAGATGTTGAAATGTTGCAGGATCTCGTTATGACAGCTGTTAATGATGCAATGGCCAAAGCCGATGAGATTGCCAACAAGGATATGGGCAAGTTCACAGGCGGCATGAATATTCCGGGATTATTTTAATTAAAAATTGATCCTGTCAAAGGAGACACAATCGATTGTATTATCCCGAACCAATAGCCAAGCTGATTGATGCCTTCACCCGGTTGCCGGGTGTGGGTCCCAAGACAGCAGCGCGTTTAGCTTTTCATGTGCTTAACATGAAGGAAGATGACGTTATCGATTTTGCCAAAGCGCTCGTAAGTGTGAAACGTAATCTTCATTACTGTTCTGTATGTTGTAATATCACTGATACGGACCCATGTCGCATCTGTCAGGATAAGTCCAGGGATGTATCTGTAATCTGTGTAGTTCAGGATTCGAAAGATCTGGTGGCCATGGAGCGCACCAAGGAATTCGATGGGTACTATCATGTGTTACAGGGCGCGATTTCACCTATGGAGGGAATTGGCCCAGACGATATTCGTTTGAAGGAACTCTTGGTTCGATTAAGTGATGAACGTATAAAAGAGATCATATTGGCGACAAACCCCAATATTGAGGGGGAGGCTACAGCGATGTATATCTCCCGCTTGGTGCGTCCATTTGAGATCAGTGTGACCCGGATTGCGCATGGATTGCCTGTAGGTGGCGATCTTGAGTATGCGGATGAAGTGACCCTTTCCAAAGCGTTGGAAGGGCGCAGGGAGATGCGTTAGTGTGTTCAATTTACGCAGCGGACTTCCTTGGTAACTTCGGATGCTAAATAAGTTTCGATGTGCAAAGAGAGCCTTAGGGCTCTCTTTTTTTTATGAAGAAAATGAATGTCCGAGTTCTAAGTTTGTCCTTTCCCTGATAAGTATGAGAATATGCTGTGCTGATCAGGAGGGGGAGAGTTTATGTTTTTGTGGCGAAATACACGGAACTCGGTAGAGAAACACAACAGAATGTTGAAGGAACTTGAGGCGGATCAGATCTATGCAGATATTCAGATGGCTAAGCAGGAATGGGAACGGGCTATGAGACAGTTTGAAGATGCGCAGGGGCAGGATGAGATTGATTATGCCATTTATGTATTGGAGGCAGCTGAGCGGAAGTACCAGATCCACTTGAGAAGAGCAAAGCGAGCCAGAGCTAATGATGATGTTACATCACAACGGGGGATTAGTATGTAGACGCGTTTACATTAAACATGGAGGTGTAACATATGAAGAGTATCATACTGGGAAGTGTATTGGTTATATCATTACTGGGGCTTATCGTTATTTTATTCAGAAAGCGGATAGGGTTATCGTTTTTCACGTCATTTGGAATTCATCTGGTGTTGGCTGCAGTAGGGATATATATCGTGAATTATTCTGGCTGGATTACAGGAACCTACATCCCGCTGAACCCTGCAACGATAGGGACTGTAACTGTTTTGGGATTGCCAGGTGTGGGGCTATTATTAGGGTTAAAAATTTCTTTGTTCGGATAGTTGACTCGCAGGATATTTATATGGTACATTATATCTCGTTGCTTTGCTTGCTTGGTTAGATGCTTTAGATGAAATGAAGGAGTTCATTACGAACTTCGAAAAAGAATTTCAAAAAAACACTTGACCAAAACAAACGAAGTATGATATATTATAAAAGTCGCCGCTGAGAGAAAATGGTGACGAAAAAACGAGTTTGATCTTTGAAAACTGAACAACGAGTGAGTAAACATTTTGCTTGCAGAATGAACGCAAAAGTTGGAGACAAGCCTTGGCTTGAATCGACTGGAGCACAAATGAGATTTTTAATCTCGTCAGATTCAAAATGAGCTTATCGCTCTTTTCAATACTTTATTGGAGAGTTTGATCCTGGCTCAGGACGAACGCTGGCGGCATGCCTAATACATGCAAGTCGAGCGGAGTTGATAGGAAGCTTGCTTCCTTGATACTTAGCGGCGGACGGGTGAGTAACACGTAGGCAACCTGCCCTCAAGTTTGGGACAACTACCGGAAACGGTAGCTAATACCGAATAATTGTTTTCTTCGCCTGAAGGAAACTGGAAAGACGGAGCAATCTGTCACTTGGGGATGGGCCTGCGGCGCATTAGCTAGTTGGTGGGGTAACGGCTCACCAAGGCGACGATGCGTAGCCGACCTGAGAGGGTGATCGGCCACACTGGGACTGAGACACGGCCCAGACTCCTACGGGAGGCAGCAGTAGGGAATCTTCCGCAATGGGCGAAAGCCTGACGGAGCAATGCCGCGTGAGTGATGAAGGTTTTCGGATCGTAAAGCTCTGTTGCCAGGGAAGAACGCTTGGGAGAGTAACTGCTCTCAAGGTGACGGTACCTGAGAAGAAAGCCCCGGCTAACTACGTGCCAGCAGCCGCGGTAATACGTAGGGGGCAAGCGTTGTCCGGAATTATTGGGCGTAAAGCGCGCGCAGGCGGTCATTTAAGTCTGGTGTTTAATCCCGGGGCTCAACCCCGGATCGCACTGGAAACTGGGTGACTTGAGTGCAGAAGAGGAGAGTGGAATTCCACGTGTAGCGGTGAAATGCGTAGATATGTGGAGGAACACCAGTGGCGAAGGCGACTCTCTGGGCTGTAACTGACGCTGAGGCGCGAAAGCGTGGGGAGCAAACAGGATTAGATACCCTGGTAGTCCACGCCGTAAACGATGAGTGCTAGGTGTTAGGGGTTTCGATACCCTTGGTGCCGAAGTTAACACATTAAGCACTCCGCCTGGGGAGTACGGTCGCAAGACTGAAACTCAAAGGAATTGACGGGGACCCGCACAAGCAGTGGAGTATGTGGTTTAATTCGAAGCAACGCGAAGAACCTTACCAGGTCTTGACATCCCTCTGATCGGTACAGAGATGTATCTTTCCTTCGGGACAGAGGAGACAGGTGGTGCATGGTTGTCGTCAGCTCGTGTCGTGAGATGTTGGGTTAAGTCCCGCAACGAGCGCAACCCTTATATTTAGTTGCCAGCACTTCGGGTGGGCACTCTAGATAGACTGCCGGTGACAAACCGGAGGAAGGTGGGGATGACGTCAAATCATCATGCCCCTTATGACCTGGGCTACACACGTACTACAATGGCCGGTACAACGGGCTGCGAAATCGCGAGATGGAGCCAATCCCAACAAAGCCGGTCTCAGTTCGGATTGCAGGCTGCAACTCGCCTGCATGAAGTCGGAATTGCTAGTAATCGCGGATCAGCATGCCGCGGTGAATACGTTCCCGGGTCTTGTACACACCGCCCGTCACACCACGAGAGTTTATAACACCCGAAGTCGGTGGGGTAACCGCAAGGAGCCAGCCGCCGAAGGTGGGATAGATGATTGGGGTGAAGTCGTAACAAGGTAGCCGTATCGGAAGGTGCGGCTGGATCACCTCCTTTCTATGGAGAATCGTTTCCCGAGTGGAAACATTCAAATAAGTAGGTTCTTAGAACCTACAACAGCGATTCATTTTGGTCTATCACTTCGGTGTGGATGAAATGAAGAGCAAAGCAACTCACTCGTTGCTCAGTTTTGAGAGTTCAAACTCTCAAACGTTTGGTGGCGATAGCGAAGGGGTTCCACACGTTCCCATCCCGAACACGACCGTTAAGCCCTTCAGCGTCAATGGTACTTGGACCGCAGGGTCCTGGGAGAGTAGAACGCCGCCAAGCGTAACCCATTTTGGGTTCAAATAGTATATGTAATGTGGGCCCTTAGCTCAGTTGGTTAGAGCGCACCTCTGATAAGGGTGAGGCCGGTGGTTCGAGTCCACCAGGGCCCACCATCTATACCTTTAAACTTTATATGGGGCCATAGCTCAGCTGGGAGAGCGCCTGCCTTGCAAGCAGGAGGTCAGCGGTTCGATCCCGCTTGGCTCCACCAAAAATGTTTTACAAGTTTGTTCTTTGAAAACTAGATATCGAAACGAAACAAACGCGAATTAGAACATTCCTTTAAGCTGAACTTGTGCAAACAAGTCAAGTGTATAAAGGTAGTTAAATTGCTTTTGTGATGGTATCGGGTGAGAGCGACTTTTGGCTTTGCGCAAGCAAAACAAGGGAAGCGAGCGGCCGAAACCGGAACAAAATGGTTAAGCTACTAAGAGCACACGGAGGATGCCTAGGCGCTAGGAGCCGATGAAGGACGTGGCGAACAACGAAACTGCCTCGGGGAGCTGTAAGCAAGCTTTGATCCGGGGGTGTCCGAATGGGGAAACCCAGCTGGGGTAATTTCCAGTTACTCACAACTGAATACATAGGTTGTGTAGAGGCATACCAGGGGAACTGAAACATCTAAGTACCCTGAGGAAGAGAAAACAATAGTGATTCCGTCAGTAGCGGCGAGCGAACGCGGAGAAGCCCAAACCAGAGAGCTTGCTCTTTGGGGTTGTGGGACGTCTCACATGGAGTTACAAAGGAACCGGTTAAGCGAAGAGGTCTGGAAAGGCCCGCCAAAGAAGGTAAAAGCCCTGTAGTTGAAAGTCTGTTCCCTCCGAGACGGATCCCGAGTAGTGCGGGGCACGTGAAACCCCGTATGAATCCGGCAGGACCATCTGCCAAGGCTAAATACTTCCTAGCGACCGATAGTGAAGCAGTACCGTGAGGGAAAGGTGAAAAGCACCCCGGAAGGGGAGTGAAATAGAACCTGAAACCGTGTGCTTACAAAAAGTCAGAGCCCGTTTTAGGGGTGATGGCGTGCCTTTTGTAGAATGAACCGGCGAGTTACGTTCCCGTGCAAGGTTAAGGTGAAGAGCCGGAGCCGCAGCGAAAGCGAGTCTGAATAGGGCGACTTAGTACGTGGACGTAGACCCGAAACCGGGTGATCTACCCCTGTCCAGGGTGAAGGTGCGGTAACACGCACTGGAGGCCCGAACCCACGCATGTTGAAAAATGCGGGGATGAGGTGGGGGTAGCGGAGAAATTCCAATCGAACTCGGAGATAGCTGGTTCTCCCCGAAATAGCTTTAGGGCTAGCCTCGGAAAACAGAGTCGTGGAGGTAGAGCACTGATTGGGTGCGGGGCCCGCAAGGGTTACCAAGCTCAGTCAAACTCCGAATGCCATAGACTTACTTCCGGGAGTCAGACAGTGAGTGCTAAGATCCATTGTCAAAAGGGAAACAGCCCAGACCATCAGCTAAGGTCCCCAAGTGTGTGTTAAGTGGGAAAGGATGTGGAGTTGCACAGACAACCAGGATGTTGGCTTAGAAGCAGCCATCATTGAAAGAGTGCGTAATAGCTCACTGGTCGAGTGACTCTGCGCCGAAAATGTAACGGGGCTAAACACACCACCGAAGCTATGGCTTGATGCTTTGCATCAGGGGTAGGGGAGCGTTGTATAAGGGTTGAAGGTGTACCGTAAGGAGCGCTGGACATTATACAAGTGAGAATGCCGGTATGAGTAACGAAAAGATCAGTGAGAATCTGATCCGCCGAAAGCCTAAGGGTTCCTGAGGAAGGCTCGTCCGCTCAGGGTAAGTCGGGACCTAAGGCGAGGCCGAAAGGCGTAGTCGAAGGACAACAGGTCGAAATTCCTGTACCACCGTAAGCCGTTATGAGCAATGGGGGGACGCAGTAGGGTAGTGACGCGGACTGATGGATGTCCGTCTAAGCAGTGAGGCTGATGTGTAGGCAAATCCGCACATTGTAAGGCTGAGCTGTGATGGGGAGCGAAAATTATAGTAGCGAAGGTCATGATCTCACACTGCCAAGAAAAGCCTCTAGCCAGGTGATGGTGCCCGTACCGCAAACCGACACAGGTAGGCGAGAAGAGTATTCTAAGGCGCGCGGAAGAACTCTCGTTAAGGAACTCGGCAAAATGACCCCGTAACTTCGGGAGAAGGGGTGCCCCGGTAGTGTGAATAGCACGAGGGGGCCGCAGTGAAAAGGCCCAAGCGACTGTTTAGCAAAAACACAGGTCTGTGCGAAGCCGTAAGGCGAAGTATACGGGCTGACGCCTGCCCGGTGCTGGAAGGTTAAGGGGAGTGGTTAGGGAGTAATCCCGAAGCTGTGAACCGAAGCCCCAGTAAACGGCGGCCGTAACTATAACGGTCCTAAGGTAGCGAAATTCCTTGTCAGGTAAATTCTGACCCGCACGAATGGCGTAACGACTTGGGCGCTGTCTCAACGAGAGATCCGGTGAAATTTTAATACCTGTGAAGATGCAGGTTACCCGCGACAAGACGGAAAGACCCCATGGAGCTTTACTGCAGCTTGATATTGAATTTGGGTACGATCTGTACAGGATAGGTGGGAGCCTTTGAAGTGTGAGCGCCAGCTTGCATGGAGGCAACGTTGGGATACCACCCTGATCGTATCTAGGTTCTAACCTGGTACCGTAATCCGGTGCGGGGACAGTGTCAGGTGGGCAGTTTGACTGGGGCGGTCGCCTCCTAAAGAGTAACGGAGGCGCCCAAAGGTTCCCTCAGAATGGTTGGAAATCATTCGAAGAGTGCAAAGGCATAAGGGAGCTTGACTGCGAGACCTACAAGTCGAGCAGGGACGAAAGTCGGGCTTAGTGATCCGGTGGTACCGCATGGAAGGGCCATCGCTCAACGGATAAAAGCTACCCTGGGGATAACAGGCTTATCTCCCCCAAGAGTCCACATCGACGGGGAGGTTTGGCACCTCGATGTCGGCTCATCGCATCCTGGGGCTGAAGTAGGTCCCAAGGGTTGGGCTGTTCGCCCATTAAAGCGGTACGCGAGCTGGGTTCAGAACGTCGTGAGACAGTTCGGTCCCTATCTGTCGTGGGCGTAGGAAATTTGAGAGGAGCTGTCCTTAGTACGAGAGGACCGGGATGGACGTACCGCTGGTGTACCAGTTGTTCCGCCAGGAGCACCGCTGGGTAGCTATGTACGGACGGGATAAACGCTGAAAGCATCTAAGCGTGAAGCCCCCCTCAAGATGAGATTTCCCAGTATGTAAGACCCCTTGAAGACGACGAGGTAGATAGGCTGGGGGTGGAAGTGCAGCAATGCATGGAGCTGACCAGTACTAATCGGTCGAGGGCTTATCCAATAGCAAGTTGTAATTCGCATGTTTCGTTTCGAATCTAGTTTTCAGGGAGCAATCCTTGAATGATGTTGATGATTGTTATTCGGAGAGATACCCAAGTGGCTATAAGGGGACCCTCTGCTAAGGGGTTAGACTGCGTAAGCGGTGCGAGGGTTCGAATCCCTCTCTCTCCGCCATCTTTACCTAAAGGTGGACAAGCAATCAAGACACAATTAATATGGCGGTGTAGCTCAGCTGGCTAGAGCGTACGGTTCATACCCGTAAGGTCGGGGGTTCGATCCCCTCCGCCGCTACCATATTACCCAGGAGGCTTAGCTCAGCTGGGAGAGCATCTGCCTTACAAGCAGAGGGTCGGGGGTTCGATCCCCTCAGCCTCCACCATATACGCCGGTGTAGCTCAACTGGTAGAGCAACTGACTTGTAATCAGTAGGTTGGGGGTTCAAGTCCTCTCGCCGGCACCATTAATGCCTGGAACCGTGGTGTAGTTGGCCTAACATGCCTGCCTGTCACGCAGGAGATCGCGGGTTCGAATCCCGTCGGTTCCGCCATTAATCCTAAAAATTAAATATGGCTCGGTAGCTCAGTCGGTAGAGCAGAGGACTGAAAATCCTCGTGTCGGCGGTTCGATTCCGTCCCGAGCCACCTTTAATCCCTGGAGGATTAGCGAAGTGGCCAAACGCATCAGACTGTAAATCTGCTCCCGTACGGGTTCGGTGGTTCGAATCCATCATCCTCCACCAGTTTTATGAGTCATTAGCTCAGTTGGTAGAGCACCTGACTTTTAATCAGGGTGTCGAAGGTTCGAGCCCTTCATGACTCATCTTTAAAAAAAGAGTGATTAATCATTAATTTGATTAGTCGCTCTTTTTTGTTATGTGATTTTAACTCAATATGGATTTTTATTAATACTCGGCAAGATATGATAAACTAATAGAAAACATGCAGAGTGGTGACGTTCATTATATGAAGCTCATACCTGATCTAAAACAGCAAATTGAAGTCATTATAGGCACAAATTTGGACGAATATGAAATTACAATAGAAGAATGGATGCAATCTGTTGCCAATCTAGTTGGTAATCATGAAAATTTAGAGACCTTTGGTGATGAAGGTGAGCGTCAGGAGTTATCTGATCAATCTGCATCTCCAATTTCATCCGATGTGATCAGTTTAAATACGGGAAAGCGTATATTTTTTAAGGTTCGGATGAATGAGAAAGAAGAGAACGTTGTGTGTTGGGGATGCGCTGCAAGATCTATTACCTTGGAAACACGACAATTGATCGAGCTTGTAATCCGTACTAACACGGCTCTACCCGATGAGGTACAACCTGTTATATATGAGAATGATAGGGAGCAGTATTTGACTGAATTGGGTCTCTGGCTTAAAGAGCAGATCGAAGAACCAACCAAGCAGAAATCTGAAGCGGTCCCTGATCGCTTTGTAGTGGCAGCAGAGTTGAATACGGAGAAGATTCTGTTCTTGCTGCAAGGGGATACACCGGATGCACATCGTTTACGATCCAAGGAGCTCAACAAGTTGCTTGAGAGTTACTTTGGTGAAGAGATTGTCTTGATTCCTTTGGGGGAGCAAGAGTGGATTTTCATGGGTGATAAAGAAATTGTTACAGAAGAAGCCGAGGAAGATACAACGGAGGCCAAAAAGGATTCACTGAACGCTTTTTGTCTGGGGTTGCATGAATTGGTTGCCAGTGAGTGGGCTGGGGTGTTCCATCTGTCTGCATCTCTGCCATGCATTCCTGCGCAACAACTTGTATCGGTCACAACTCTTCTTAAAGAAAGTGTTCACTTGGGGAGAGCATTCCATGTTACGCAGCATATCCATCTCCCATGGGATCTTCACCTGGAGCGGTTGGTTGCGAGCATTCCAGATGAGCAGCGTACACGTTTTATACAGGAAACAGGCAAAGACACGTTAATCTTCAATGACAGTGAGACACTTGCTACGCTGGAGACTTTTTTTAGTCTGGACTGTAATGTCAGCGAGACCGCAAAACGACTTTTCATTCATCGTAATACGTTGGTATACCGTCTGGATAAGATCAAACAGGAGATTGGCTATGATGTGAGGCACTTCGAAAGTGCTGTTCTAGTGCAGTTTTTACTACTAATGTACAAAGTGACGAAAAAGCATTGATATTTTTGTGCAGTTTGCGAATAGTCAAACCTCATGTGTATAGGGTATTATAAAAATACAAATTGTATTCGATTACAAAATGATCTCTGAGGAGGCAACAATCATGGCTGGAGTACGTTTAGAGCATATTTTCAAAAAATACCCGGGTTCTGATAAAGCAACTGTAGTTGACATTAACCTGGACATTAAAGATAAAGAATTTCTGGTACTGGTAGGTCCGTCCGGTTGTGGTAAGTCAACAACACTTCGTATGATCGCAGGCCTTGAAGAAATTTCTGAAGGTAAACTCTATATCGGTGACCGTGTCGTTAATGATGTTGCACCTAAAGACCGCGATATCGCGATGGTATTCCAATCCTATGCCTTGTATCCGCATATGAGCGTATATCAAAACATGGCGTTTGGTTTGAAATTGCGTAAGGTTAAAAAAGATGAGATCGACAAACGTGTACGTGAAGCAGCTAAAATCCTGGATATCGAGCATTTGCTTGAGCGTAAACCTAAGGCATTGTCCGGTGGTCAACGTCAACGTGTCGCTTTGGGACGTGCGATTGTCCGTGATCCACAAGTGTTCTTGATGGATGAGCCTCTCTCCAACTTGGATGCCAAACTGCGTGGTCAAATGCGTGCAGAGATCACTAAACTTGCGAAACGTTTGGAAACAACTGTTATCTACGTAACGCATGACCAGATCGAAGCTATGACGATGGGTGATCGGATCGTTGTTATGAAGGATGGTATCATCCAACAAGCAGCTTCTCCGGAAGAGTTGTATAACCTGCCGGCTAACCTGTTCGTAGCTGGTTTCATCGGTTCCCCGACAATGAACTTTATTTCGGGTAAACTCGCTGAGCAAGGTACTAGCATGCATTTCATAGCTCCTGGTGTGGATGTTGAAATCCCGCAAGGTAAAGCACAAGTGTTGAAATCTAGAGGATACATTGGCAAAGAAGTGATTCTGGGTGTTCGTCCAGAAGACATTCACGAAGAGCCAGTATTCCTGGAAGCATCCCCGAACTCCGTATTCTCTACACACGTAGATGTTACAGAGAACCTGGGTCACGAAATGCTCCTCTACTTGAGCGGTGTTGGTAATGATACAACAATCGCACGTGTAGACGGACGTTCTAACACTCGTGATGGTTCCACAGTTAAAATGGCCATCGACATGAACAAAGTTCATATCTTTGACAAAGAGACTGAAGTGAACGTACTTCTTCAAGACAAATAATACTGGGATTCCTCGGTGACGATGGAACCTGACAGTTATTGCAATTATACATTGTAATGAGAGCCCCTTCCGTTATTGCTGGAAGGGGCTTTTTTTAAGATTATTGGAATTAAAAGTTTCGGCGGAGTTGAAGGATTAATAACCGCAAGAAAAACGGCCGCTAAACTGCGAATGTAGTATCCTAGAAGGTGCTTCGATCAGAAGACTTTTCTTACTAATGGTCGTCGGAGACTGCGATTGCATTCATCCCGGAATTCATTTAAGATTATTTGAAGGTCTGTCTTCATATATTTGAGAGAATCGACTGTTGGAAGGGTATGCGTCTGTACCCCATGTTGTGAATGCGCTAATAATGGAAATAACTGATACACGATCTGATGTACATAGAGGGACAGCTAATGCTGAAAGGAAGAGACAAATGGCGAAAAAAGTGAAAGTATCTGAACTCGTGCAGCAATTTCAGTTGGAGGTTGTTTCTGGATCTCACGGATTGAAAAGAGTCATTACGGTAGATGACCTGAACCGTCCTGGTCTGGAAATGGCCGGTTATTTTGAATATCATCCACAAGAACGGGTACAGCTGCTTGGAAGAACGGAGTTAGCTTTCTTTGCAATGTTACCTGAGCAAGAGCGGCGCGATCGTATGCAACGTCTTTGTACGGAAGAGACGCCTTGTATCGTTGTCACGCGTGGGTTGGAAGTTCCGCAAGAGCTGATTGATATCAGTGAAGAACAGAATCTGGCTGTACTTCGCAGCAATATGGCAACAACGATTCTATCCAGCCGGATTACCGGTTTCCTAGAGAAGAAACTGGCGCCAACAGCAACCATCCATGGTGTACTTTGTGATGTCTATGGTGTAGGTATGCTGATTACAGGTAGTAGCGGTATTGGTAAGAGTGAAACAGCACTTGAACTGGTGAAACGTGGACACCGATTGATTGCCGATGATGCGGTAGAGATCCGCCAAACGTCAGATTTTCAGCTGCACGGTACTGCACCAGAATTGATCCGCCACTTACTCGAAATTCGAGGTGTCGGTATTATCAACGTCATGACATTGTTCGGGGCTGGTGCGGTTCGGAATAACAAACGGATTACCTTGGTTGTACGTCTGGAAGCATGGCAGCAGGATAAACAATATGATCGTCTGGGTCTGGATGAAGAAACTACACGTATCATTGATACGGATGTACCTCTCGTTACGATTCCTGTTCGTCCGGGACGGAACTTGGCAGTTATTATTGAAGTGGCAGGTATGAACTATCGCCTGAAACAGATGGGTCTTAATGCTGCACTGCAGTTTACAAACAAGCTGACAGCAACCATCTCGGAAGATATGGAAGACATGGATTAAGAAATATTTTATACAAGGAAATGAAGATAAATGGTTGACATGTACTGCTTCTCTTAAGGCGCAGGGCATGCCAACCATTCGTCATGCGTGCGATTGATTGAATAAATAGGAGTGTGAATGAATGGATACATTATTACTGTTGAACCCGATTGCGTTCTCTATTGGAGCGTTAAAGGTTCACTGGTACGGGCTTATTCTTGGTGCCGCGGCACTTATAGGACTCCTGCTCGTGATCCGGGAGGGCAAACGATACAATATTCCACAGGAAGTGTTCATGGACATGGTCCTGCTGGGTGTGCCTTCTGCCATCATTGGTGCCCGCATCTACTATGTCGCATTTAAATGGGAAGATTATAGGGATAATTTCTGGGATGTCTTTAAAATATGGAATGGCGGTATTGCCATCTATGGTGCACTTATTGGTGCTATTATCTGTGCAGTTATTTTCTTCCGTCGTAAAGGATATAACTTCTGGCGTATGGCCGATATCTGTGCGCCTGGACTGCTCGTTGGACAGTTGATCGGGCGTTGGGGGAACTTTGTGAATCAGGAAGCCTACGGCGGTCCTGTAGAAGAATCATTTTTAAGAGACAAGCTTCATCTGCCGGACTTTATTGTGAATCAAATGAACGTAGAAGGCGTATTCCACCATCCTGCATTTTTGTATGAATCGATGTGGAGTCTCGTTGGTCTGGTCTTGCTGCTGGTTCTGCGTCGTCAGAAGTTTCTGCGTTCAGGTGAACTGTTCATGTCTTATTTCATCTGGTACTCTATCGGTCGCTTCTTCATTGAAGCTTTACGTACAGACAGTTTGGGCTTTCAGGCTCCGCAGTGGGTTGCTTCATTAGTGAACGGGCTGTGGTCTCCAATGACTGCAATGGGCTTTGAACAAGGATATCTTGATCCTGCTTACGGTAACGTAAGAATCTCGCAACTGCTCGCGATTGGCATCATTATTGTTGCTGTTGTATTCATTGTGGTGAGAAGAGTGACAGGTAAAGCAGATGTTCGTTATAGTGATCCGATTGTATCGTCCAAAGTTACCTCAGATGATATGGAGCATACGGGAACAGTTGCTGGCAAAGAGAACAAGATAACACCTCCAGCCAAAGATGAATCCAAGCAAGTTGATGATAAAAAGGAGTAATGCAACATGATTGACACGGTATTGTTTGATCTGGACGGAACGATTATTGATACCAATGAGTTGATTATCAGCTCATTCCAGCATGTCATGGGGGGATGGGAGCATTCAGCTCCATGGACACGGGAACAGATCATTCCACATATGGGTGGCACACTGGAGCAGCAAATGCGCACTTTCTCTGGCCAGGAGGAAGTCTCCGAGTACGTGAAAGGTTACCGTGCTTATAATGATATCCATCATGAAGCGATGGTTAGACCTTTTCCACATGTTATTGAGGTAGTAGAGGCGCTGCATCAGGCCGGCATTGTGATGGGTGTGGTCACAACCAAAATTCGCCCATCCACATTAAAGGTGCTAGAACGTTTTGATCTACTGAAATATATGAAGACAATTGTAACAGTGACCGATGTAACGAATCCAAAGCCGCACGCTGAACCTGTACTGAAAGCGATGACGGAACTGGGTGCAGATCCTGCTAAAACGCTGATGGTAGGTGACAGTCCAGTGGATATCCAATCGGCACAAAATGCGGGCGCTCTTTCGGCGGGGGTTGCATGGTCCCTTAAAGGGGAAACAATCCTGAACGGATATGGACCCGATCATATGTTGCACGACATGAGAGATTTGTTGAAACTCATCCGTATTGAAACGGGACGTTCATGAGAAAAGTAACCCGCTATCCGGTAGAGGACCAGAATGCACTTTGGCATATCTACAAGACAGTGAGTCCGTGGAAGGGCGTTCGTAATTTTATCTGGATCCAGTTGTCACGCTATTGTCCGATCCTATCGGTGAAGAACTGGATTTACCGCCGAATGCTCGGTATGAAGGTGGGAAAACACACGGCCTTTGGCCTGATGGTGATGGTCGATGTGTTTTTTCCGGAGAAAATAACGGTCGGCGAAAACTCGGTCATCGGTTACAACACAACGATTCTCGCTCATGAGTATCTCATTAAGGAGTACAGGCTCGGTGAGGTGAATATCGGCGAAAATGTACTGATTGGTGCTAACACAACGATTCTTCCCGGGGTAACCATAGGAGATGGAGCCGTTGTGGCTGCTGGAGCAGTCGTACATAAGGATGTTGCACCAGGAGCTTTTGTTGGAGGTAATCCACTTCGTGATTTATCCCGTGCGGCAGCTTCTACGGAAGAAACGGTCTTTAACACGGATGATTCTTCTCAGGGTAGTGTGCATTGAGTCAATAAAGTAATGAGCCAATAAAGTAAGTAAGGAATGAAGATGGGTTGAAGTAAAAAGCTGCTTATGGCAGCTTTTTTCGTATATAAATACCGATTGATAGGCGTAACGGTGTGTATATAAAACGATATGTCGTTCCATGGGCAATCAAGCTTTGGTATTGTTGACGGTAGTGCGGATTTCATGTTATCATATCCCATATCCTTTAGTTTGTTAGCACTTTACCATGTGAAAGTATTTCGAGGGAATTTAACGTGATAAAGGTTGAACTAAACCAATAGTTGAAGGTTTTTGCAACAATACGGTGATTCAGGATTACAAGATAGAATGGGGATTTACACTACATAAATCCTGTTGAAATAGAACGAGCACTACTCTTAAACTACTGACTCGGGGTGAATATTACCAATGTCCAAACCAAAAGGTTTTGAAAAACCGACCGGATTCCGCGACTATACACCACATGTAGTATCCAAGCTGCGGACGATTGAACGCAATGTACTGGAATGTATGGAACGCTGGGGTTACCGTCAGATCATCACACCAACGATTGAATATTACGACACGGTAGGTGTGGCAAGCTCTACATCAGATCGAAAATTGTTTAAATTGCTAAACAGCCGGGGAACCACGCTGGTGCTCAGATCGGATCTAACGGCTCCGATTGCACGCGTCGTTTCATCCATGCTCAAAGATGAGCAGTTGCCGCTGCGTTTATCCTATCATGCGAATGTATTCCGTTCTATTGAAGAGGAAGCTGGGCGTGAGGCTGAATTTTTCCAGACGGGCGTGGAGCTGGTTGGAGACGACTCACCTGAGGCGGATGCAGAAGTTGTTGCGTTAGCAATTGCCTCTTTGCAGGCAGCGGGTGTGTCTTCTTTTAAAATAGCGATGGGCCATATGGGATTCCTGAACGGATTACTGGAGGAAGTGATTCCAGGTCAGACCGCTGAGCAGGAGCAATTGAAGGAAGGTCTGCTCGGACGCGATTATGTCGGCTACCGCCAGTCCATTGAAGCATTGAATCTGGAGCCTAAGCTGAAAGAACAGCTCGAAGCGATCCTTCGTCTGCGTGGTGGCAAGGAAGTATGCACACATGCGGTAGAGCTAAGTTCAAGTGCTGAAGCAGCACAGTCAATTGCACATCTGTGTGCCGTATTCGAAGTATTGGAAGCGTACGGTGTATCCGATCATGTGCTGATTGATCTGACGATGATCGGTGATTTCTCCTATTATACGGGCATGACATTTGAAGGGTATGCAGCCGAACTGGGATCTCCGGTATGTAGCGGTGGACGGTATGATAATCTGTTACAACAGTTTGGTCGTTCATTGCCAGCTACAGGATTTGCACTGAAAACAAACCGGATTATTGATGGTGTTCATGGCATTACGATTGAAGAGAAAAAACCGGTACTTATCCAATATACCCCGAAACGTCGGGCTGAGGCACTAACAGAAGCGGCAAGATTACGCAGTATGGGACAAAATGTAGTGACACTCCTTCTTCCTGAAGACGGGGCTGGGGCAAGTGCCGTATCGGTTGAAGCAAGAACCGCTGAGGCTGAGCAGGTTATTACTTACGGATC
This sequence comes from Paenibacillus sp. FSL R5-0701, assembly GCF_037973995.1. Taxonomy (NCBI): domain Bacteria; kingdom Bacillati; phylum Bacillota; class Bacilli; order Caryophanales; family Paenibacillaceae; genus Paenibacillus; species Paenibacillus sp. FSL R5-0701. The sequence continues at coordinate 154,056 of NZ_CP150230.1, forward strand.
TGAAGAAGGAGGACGCTGAGATGTCGGATATTCTGAAGGTGGCCATGCCGAAGGGCCGGATCTATAAAAAAGCCTCCAAATTGTTTCGTGAAGCGGGGCTGGATATTCCAGAAGACGTAGACGATACACGCAGATTGGTCATCGAAGTACCGGAAGCGGGAATGGAATTCATTATGGCTAAGCCAGTAGATGTTCCAACATATGTGGAGTACGGTGTTGCCGATATCGGAATTGTTGGTAAAGACGTGCTGCTGGAGGAAGATCGGGATGTGTACGAACTGTTGAATCTGGGAATCGCTCAGTGCCGTATGTCTGTGATCGGACTTCCAGACTGGAAGCCAGGCATCCAGCAACGTGTTGCAACGAAGTATCCAAGGATTGCTTCACAGTATTTCCGGGAGCAGGGACAGCAGGTCGAGGTGATCAAGCTGAATGGTTCCATTGAGCTGGCGCCTTTGATTGGTCTGGCAGACCGGATCGTCGATCTGGTGGAGACAGGTCAGACGCTGCGCGAGAACGGACTGGTGGAGATGACAGGCATTCTGGACATCACTAGCCGTCTTATCGCCAATCGGGTAAGTTATCGGATGAAAAATGCACGAATCCAGGCTTTGTGTGATGCACTTCAACAGGTCATTCCGGCATCGAATGAGATTTCTGCGGGAAGCTTTCGGGGATGAAGTACTGCGTTGGAAACATAGATGAGAAACATACAAAGCAGAAGCAGAAGCAAAATTAAGAGTAAGAGACAAAATAAAGAAGCAAATCGGCCACAAGAAGGCAGGTATTACAGAGGATGAGGAGGTTGTACGTATGAAAATTGTACCTGCACGGGAGTTTGATCTGAAGCGGGAAGTGGAGTATGGCACGCCGGAGCAAAATGAGACGGTACGGCGCATTGTCAGCGACATTCGCCGTGAGGGTGATGCGGCCCTGCTGCGTTACACAGAGCAGCTGGACCGCACAAAGCTGACGGCCGCGGATTTGCGCGTGCCGCAGGAAGAGCTGCAGGCGGCTTATGCAGCCGTGGAGCCATCCTTTGTGACGGCGATTCGGCAAGCCGCCGCCAACATTCGTGCGTTTCACGAGAAACAGAAACGCAACTCGTGGATGGATTGGCAGCCGGACGGCAGCCTGCTGGGCCAGGTCATCCGACCGCTGAAGCGGGTCGGCGTCTATGTACCTGGCGGCAAAGCAGCGTATCCATCGTCTGTGCTGATGAATGTGATTCCGGCACAGGTGGCAGGCGTGCCGGAGATCGTTCTTGTGACGCCGCCGTCTACGAACGGTGGCGAAGGTATTAACCCGTACATCCTCGTTGCTGCTGCGGAAGCAGGCGTGAGCGAGATGTACCGGGTTGGCGGCGCTCAAGCTATCGCCGCCCTGGCTTACGGCACGGAGAGTATTGCACCGGTCGACAAGATCTGTGGACCGGGCAATATTTACGTGGCGCTCGCGAAGCGCGAGGTGTACGGTGCGGTCGATATCGACAGTATCGCCGGGCCGAGTGAGATTGTGGTGCTCGCCGATGATACGGCGAATCCGGTGTATGTCGCCGCCGACCTGTTGTCGCAGGCGGAACATGACGAGATGGCATCGGCCATTCTCGTCACGAATTCGGCCACGCTGGCGGAAGCCGTGCAGGGCGAAGTGCAGCGGCAGCTTGAAGTGCTTCCGCGGCGGGATATCGCTGCTGCATCCGTGGAGCAGTATGGCGCTATTATTGTGGTTGATTCCATCGATGAGGGAATCGACGTGGTGAACCGGCTTGCACCGGAGCATCTGGAGATCATGGTGCAGGAGCCGATGGCTTACGCTGGCCGGATCGAAAATGCCGGTGCGATCTTCCTCGGCCCGTACAGCTCGGAGCCGGTAGGGGATTATTTTGCAGGACCCAATCACATTATACCGACCAATGGCACTGCGCGATTCAGTTCGCCAGTGGACGTGGATGATTTTATCAAGAAATCGAGTCTGATTTATTATAGTAAAGAAGCGCTGCTGAAGAACGGAGCGGCTATTATAGAGTTGGCCCGCCATGAGGGTCTTGAAGGGCATGCCCGTGCAATTGCTGTACGGTTAGAACAGGAAGGAAAGGCGGAATCGGACAATGGATAAGCAAAATAATGGTGTGGAACTTGAAACCAAAGGTGCAGTGCGCCAAGCAGAGGTTGACCGCAAAACAAATGAGACCAATATTCAATTGGCCTTTAATGTAGATGGAACAGGACAATCCACGATTGAAACGGATGTACCTTTCCTGAACCATATGCTGGATCTGTTCACAAAGCACGGGCAATTCGACCTGAACGTGCAGGCCCGTGGAGATATTGATATCGACGATCATCACACGGTTGAAGACATCGGGATCTGTCTGGGACAGACGTTGCGAGAAGCGTTGGGTGACAAACGCGGCATCAAGCGTTACGCCAGTGTTTTTGTGCCGATGGACGAGGCACTCGCTCAGGTCATTATTGATGTGAGCAACCGGCCTCACTTTGAATACCGTGCAGAATACCCTTCCCAACAGGTAGGCAGTTTCTCCACGGAACTGGTACATGAATTCCTGTGGAAATTGGCGCTGGAAGCTCGGATTACGTTACATGTCATTGTGCACTATGGTCAGAACACCCACCACATGATTGAAGCGATCTTTAAAGCATTGGGACGTGCACTGGATGAAGCAACGATGATTGATCCACGTGTAACAGGTGTGCCTTCCACGAAGGGAGTGCTGTAGACGATGGCGATTGCAATTGTCGATTACGGTATGGGTAACCTGCACAGCGTCGGCAAAGCGGTCGAACGTCTTGGCTACGAAGCGCTGGTCACGGGTGACCGGGAAGAGATTCTTGGCGCAGATGGTGTCATTCTGCCAGGCGTAGGTGCTTTTGGTGATGCGATGGTTCATCTGCGGGAGAGTGGACTGGATACGGTGGTGAAGGAAGCCGCTGCCGGGTCCAAGCCACTGCTCGGTATCTGTCTGGGCATGCAATTGTTGTTCAGCTCAAGTGAAGAGCATGGCGAGCATGAAGGACTGGATATTTTGCCAGGTAAAGTGGTGCGATTCGCACCAGGAGAGCTGAAGGTTCCTCATATGGGATGGAACCGTTTGGAATTCCTGCACGCGGAAAATCCGCTATTTACAGGGCTTGAGGCAGGTCACGTCTATTTTGTCCATTCCTATCATGCGCTTACTGAAAACAGGGACGATCTGCTGGCAGTAACGGATTACGGACATCCGGTGACAGCCATTGTAGGCAGAGGATCCAACTTTGGCATGCAATTCCACCCGGAGAAAAGTGGAGAGCTTGGTATGAAGCTGCTCGGCAACTTTTTGGCTCTGACAGGATCACCTGTACAAAGGTAAAATATCATCTCTTCTTAACTATAGAAAGCGTACAAATCTAATTCATATTCAGGAGGCCTTGTATGTCATCTTTTATCCTATATCCGGCGATTGATATCCGGGACGGCAAATGTGTAAGACTGGTGCAGGGAGATTATAATCAGGAGACCGTGTATAACGATGACCCGGTTCAAGTGGCTCTATCCTGGGAGAAGCAAGGCGGTACATACGTTCATCTGGTGGATCTGGATGGTGCGAAAGCAGGGCGCCCTGTTAACGATGAGCTGATCGGGCGGATTGCCTCGGCTGTGAACGTACCTGTTCAGGTGGGCGGCGGACTTCGTACGGTAGCTGATGTAGAACGTTTGCTGGGTCTGGGTGTTAGCCGGCTGATCATTGGAACAGCAGCGATTGAGGATCGTGCATTTACAGAGGAAGTACTGGGACGTTACGGTGACAAAGTGGCAATTGGCATCGACGCTCGTAATGGTTACGTGGCAACCCGCGGATGGCTTGAAACATCGGAAGTACAAGCAGAGGTACTCGCGAAGGAATTGGCGGCATATGGGGCAGAAACGTTTATCTTTACGGATATTTCCCGTGATGGCATGATGCAGGGTCCTAATGTGGAAGCGATTGTATCTCTAGCCAAGACAAGCGGACGGACGGTTATTGCTTCCGGCGGTGTGAGTGTAATGGATGATCTGCTTCGTCTGAGTCGCCACGCGGATGATGGTGTTGGTGGAGCAATCGTGGGTAAAGCACTGTATACGGGAAGCATCGATCTGTCTGAAGCAGTACGTGCGGTAAATAAGTAAGAGATATTCGGATAGAGAGGAAGAGGTAACATGCTGGCAAAAAGAATCATCCCCTGTCTGGACGTGAAGGACGGACGGGTCGTCAAAGGCGTCAACTTCGTTAATCTCCGCGATGCGGGTGATCCGGTAGAGCTGGCGGCACTATATGACCGCGAGGGCGCGGATGAATTGGTGTTTCTCGATATCTCCGCTTCAGTGGAAGGCCGCGAAACGATGGAAGAAGTCGTGCGGCAGACAGCGGGCGAGATTGCAATTCCCTTTACAGTAGGCGGTGGCATCTCCAAGGTAGAGGACATGAAGCGGATTCTCCGTGCGGGAGCGGATAAAATTGCAGTGAATACAGCCGCGGTACTTAATCCGCAGTTGATTGCCGATGGTGCACGTCGCTTTGGCTCGCAGTGTATCGTGGTAGCGATCGATGCCAAGTATAACGAAGCTTGGGGCGAGTGGGAAGTCTATACCCATGGTGGACGGAAACCCTCCGGGATCAAGGCACTGGAATGGGTTAAAAAGGCTGAGAGCTTGGGCGCGGGGGAGATTCTTCTCACCAGTATGGACGCGGACGGAACAAAAGACGGCTTTGATCTGAAGCTGACGGCAGCGGTATCCGAATCTGTGCGTATTCCAGTCATCGCATCGGGCGGTGCGGGCAAGGAATCTCATTTCTATGATGTATTTACCACAGGCAAAGCGGACGCAGGGCTGGCCGCAACGATTTTCCATTACAAAGAAATCGCCGTACCGGCGTTAAAACAACATTTGAGAGAACAAGGGGTGGAGATCCGTGACTAAAGTGAGCGATGAAATCAAGGAACAGCTATCCTTGGAGCAGGTTGTGGAACACATTCGTTGGAGTGACGGATTGGTTCCTGCCATTGTGCAGGATATGGATACTCGGGAAGTCTTAATGATGGCTTATATGAATCGCGAATCTCTGAAGTTGTCGCTAGAATCCGGTGAGACGTGGTTCTGGTCACGCTCGCGTCAGGAGTTGTGGCATAAAGGGGCAACATCTGGCAACGTGCAGACGATTACTTCCCTAAAATATGATTGTGACGGTGATACCTTGTTGGTTGAGGTGAAACCGAACGGTCCGGCTTGCCATACAGGGGCGGTAACTTGTTTCCATAATGAAATCATTGGTTTGCCAGAGAAATCGGCAGACAAGGCTTCGGATGAAGCGGGTGCGGCATCTGCTTCTGCAAGTTCCGGTTCCGAAAGTCGCTTTGAGGTATTGGCTGAACTGGAATCCGTTATTGCAGAGCGTGAACGTGAGCGTCCTGAGGGTGCATATACAACGTATCTCTTTGATAAAGGTGTAGACAAAATACTGAAAAAAATCGGTGAAGAAGCGTCCGAGACAATCATCGCCGCCAAAAATAAAGATAATGACGAGCTTCGTCTGGAAGTCAGTGACCTGATGTATCACCTGCTCGTCCTGTTACAAGAGCGCAAGCTGCCGCTGGACGACATTATGTCAGAGCTGAGCCGCCGTCATGAACGGCCTCGCCGCGATTAGGAGGCGAGTTTCGTGCGTATAGACTATCATACACACCATGAGCGGTGTGGACATGCCGTTGGCAAACTGGAAGAGTACGTGCAGCGTGGTGTGGAGATCGGACTCTCCCAGATTGGATTGTCCGATCACATGCCATTGTTGCATGTCGATCCGGCTCAATATTATCCGGAAATGGCGATGCCTATGGATGAACTGCCGCGTTACGTGGAGGAGTGTTTCTCCCTGAAAGAACGTTACCGCGGGCAGATTGACGTACGTGTTGGTCTGGAAGGTGACTATATTGAAGGCTGGGAAACAGAGATCCGTGCAATCATTGAGCGTTATCCATGGGATTATGTGATTGGCTCTGTTCATTTCCTCGGGGAATGGGACATTACGGATTTCCGCCAGACCCATCACTGGGAGGGCAAAGACATCCTTGAGGTATATCGTCAGTACTACGATGCCGTAAGCAAAGCAGCCGCCACGGGCATGTACGATATTATGGGTCATACGGATGTCATTAAACGGTTTGGTTTTGTTCCTTCAACAGAGCAGACAGAAGAACGTATCTCACTGGAGAACGCAGCGCTGCAGGCTATTGCCAAAAGTGGCTGCGCCATGGAGCTGAATGCCTCCGGGTTATCGAAGCCTTGTGCCGAGATGTTCCCTAGTCGCAGAATGCTGACGGAAGCCATTCGCTTGGGTATTCCATTAACCATGGGCTCTGATGCACATGACCCAATGAAGCTGGGCGATTATTTGCCTGAAGCTGAAGCACTTTTACATGAGTTGGGCTGTACGGAAGTCGCTGTTTTCGAAGGCCGTCATCGCTCGTTCATTCCTTTAAATGTATAAGCCATTAGAGTATAATGAGGGTAGGAAATAACCTTTTAGAGGTAGTTCAAAAAGTCCGCCTTTGATTACGAAGGATGCCTAATGGCATCTTCAGCATCGAAGCTGGAATTCAGCCGAAATGTCCGTTGCTCACGTAGTTTTGCCTACGCTCCGCTACTCCATTTCTAGCTTTATCCCATCTTCTCGGTACTGAAATCCGGTCTTTTTGAACAATCGCTTTTAGATAAGGGATTATATAGGGATTTCAACCCTCGGGAGGGCATTATGCAGCATTCGTTACGTATTTTTTCCGGTTCATCGAACCCTAAGCTGGCAGAACAGGTATGTGACAAGCTGGGTGTACAACTGGGCAAGATCAAGCTGTCCAGGTTCAAGAGCGGAGAAATATACGTTCATTATGAAGAAACGATCCGTAATTGTGATGTGTTTCTGGTACAGTCGTTGTCTCATCCGATCAATGAGCTGTTTGTCGAGTTGCTTGTGATGATTGATGCCGCAAAGAGGGCTTCCGCACGCACTGTGAACATCATTGTTCCTTATTATGGTTATGCTCGTCAAGAGCGTAAATCCGCTCCACGGGAACCAATCTCGGCCAAGATGGTAGCAGATGTATTAACGACAGCTGGCGCCAATCGAGTAGTAACAATCGATTTGCACGCAGCGGCCATTCAGGGATTCTTCAACATTCCGGTTGACCATATGACATCACTGGATCTAATTAGTGATTATTTGTTAAGCAAAGGAATTGAGAACCCTGTTGTAGTCTCCCCTGATGCGGGACGAGCATCGATGGCAGAGAAGCTGGCGAACCGTCTGGATTCTCCATTTGCCATTATGATCAAGAAACGTCCAAGCCATAATGAATCGGTGATTACCCATGTCATTGGTGATGTAGAAGGGCGGACACCTATTATTATTGAGGATCTGATCGACACCGGAACAACCATTCTGAATGTTGTGGAAGGGTTGAAGGAACGTGGCTCCAAAAATGTATATGTATGTGCAACACACGGATTGTTCTCCGATGGGGCAGTGAGTAAATTGAATCACCCGTCAATTGAAGAGGTGGTCGTTACGGACTCGATCGCACTGCCAGATGACCACCCCGAATGCTTCAAAGTGTTACCTGTTGCACCAATGCTGGCCCGCGCCGTACGCATTATTGTGGATGGTGGCTCTATGGCCACATTGTTTAAAGATTCTGGCATTTAGAGCATCGAGGATATAACGGTGTGCTGCCAGATGAACTGTCCCGTGTCTGAGTTGTTGTCTGCTCAGCACGGTTTTTTTTGTTTTGGCTCTTTGAATACAATTCTTGCTTTGCTGCTCAGAGGCTTGTGCTATAATAACATAAAATCAGTTATGATAGCGTTATCATATAGTATTCAGCCTCTAAGGCGAGATGGATGCTGAACAGTAGAACCACGGCTGAGAACATTGGCATCGTGGAGTGAGGAGTGGGGTCTATTGTCTCGTAATTGGTACTACCGGTTATTGTTTTCGTATTTCCCAATTTTTTTTCTTACGGTGACCATACTCATTTTCATCGCGTTTGTATTCATCAATGACATCTCTAAAGAAGAAACAAAAAAAGCAGACCGGATCTCCTCCAGTTATATGATCGACACAGTGGATCGCACAATCAGGGATATTGAACTATCCATTCTGGAGACGGTACAGAGTCAGCAGGCATACAAACTCTATTTTAATAACACAAACCTAACTAGCTCGGACACGGTGTATGCAATTGCGCAGAATTTACGTGAGCTATCCAATTCGTCCTCATGGATTCAGTCCATCTATCTATATGACAAGCGAAATGAACATGTTCTGACTGTAAGTGGTTCCAAAGAAGCAGAAAGTTACTCGGATAACGCATGGATTGATCAAATGGTTAACGGGTCTATAGGTTCGGGCTGGCAGCCGGTTCGGGAATTTGATGCGGATTCTGTCCAACGTACTCCTATTCGCGTATTAACCGTGAACAAGGACATGCCTTTGCCTTTTGGCTCGCAGGGCACATTGGTCATTAATATCAAGATGAGCAGCATTGAACAGAGTGTAGATAGTATGGTTAATGGTCAGCTCTCATTCCTGACGATTACGGATCGGGACGGTAAGGTTGTGTATAATGCACACTCGGACCAAGAGGGCTCGATAGACGGTCAGGAACTGAATAGGCTATCGCTAGAAAGACTGGGCTGGACAATATCCAGTGGAATTAAGGCCGGCAACTTATTTGGCTGGGTATCTGTTATATCTTATGTATGGGTAATCATTGCTATTGTGACTGTTATCTGTGCAATTGTATATATCGTGTACATTACTCGCCGTAACTATAAACCCATTCAGATCATCATGAACCGTATTGAGTCTCATCAGATTCGGGCGTTTGAACACTCAGGTGCTCGCACGGATGAGATGAAGATGATTGACGGTGTGCTTGAGAATCTGATTAATCATATGATGGATTATGACAAAAAAAGCAGGGAAAATGTACTCATGCAGCGCAGCAAGTTGTTCAATGCCCTGTTGCATGGTGAACACATGGAAAATGCAGCAGAGCAATTAAAAGAGCTCTCACCACTGAATGAAGTGCGTGACTCGTCGCGTTTTGTCGTTGTTGTTGGAGAGATTAACCGTTATGAGAAGGGATTTCAGGAGAGATACACGAGAGGCGAACAAAATACGCTGAAGTTTGCCTTGATGAACGTTTTGCAAGAGCTGTCACGTAATACGGGAGTCCAATGCTGGACGGAATGGATTAGTGTAGATCGAATTGCAATCCTTTTTGTGTTCAAAGAACAGAATGATAACAACATGGATATGTCTGGGCAGATTCTTGTTGTAGCTGAGGAATGCAAATCTTGGGTAGAACAAAATCTACGCATTTCCTTAAGCTTTGGCATTGGACCTATCGCTCAGGGAATCGGTACAATACGAGATTCCTATGCAGCTGCAGAAGCGGTAATGCAGCGTAAACTGTTGATGAATGGAGATGTCGGCCAAGCCGACTGCGGTGAAACACAGCATCCTTTGCTGGATACCTATACCTATCTGCAGATGATTGCGGACTTTGTTAAGCGATTCCGGATGTCGAGTGGACAGTGGCGGGAACAGTTGGAGGAGATCTTTACGGCATTTGAACAGAACAAACTGCCGGATGATGAGATTCGTTCTCTGATTCAGGCCATGTTACAGATGCTTAGCCGAGAAGTGGCCATGATGTCGGAAGGACTCCAGGAAGAGCTGTCCGAAGAAAACATCAACAGATGGTTGAGTGCTGTGGAAGAGGCAGTGACGCTTACCGATGTGAAAAGTCTTTTGTTTGATGGTCTGACGGACTTGTTCAGAACGTATGTAGCGGTAACGGAAACCAAGAGTTACAAAGCCATGGTTAATGAAATGAAAAATTATATCGAAGAACAGTTTGCAAATCCTGATCTTTCATTGAAACATCTGAGCGATCGATTCCAGATTACGGGCAAACATGCGAGTTATTTGTTCAAGACAGAATTCAACATGAAGTTTGTTGATTTTGTTACAGAGCTGCGCATGAAGGAGACGGAGCAGCTTCTGCTCAATACCGATTACTCTTTGCAGGATATTGCCCTGAAGGTTGGGTATGCAAATGGAATTACGTTGGGACGTGTATTTAAGCGGGTAACGGGTATTACACCAGGAGATTATCGTCGTTTGAAACGTGAACATCGAGAACCCGAAGAGTAACGCAAAAGTGAACATATTCTGAGAATTGTACATCAGGATAACACAGGGTGAATTTCATGCAGTCACTTTCCACTTAGGAGAGAGGTTTGCAGAGGTTCGCCCTGTTTTCGTTGAACAGTTCTCTGCTGCCCGAGATCGGATGCAACTGTTTTCGCAGGATAGCAAGCTAATATTCCTGTTTTTTTCCCGTTTACGAATATAGGCAGTGTGTGAAAATGGTTTATCCGACTTGGGACAGGCATTTCCAGGTCGTGAGGCGTTGAGAGCAATTACAGCCTAGAGCGGCACAGCTTCGGGAAAATAATCAGTCTGAGAAAATGGGCTTAATGCATAAACTAAATTCCGTTTGTAAGCGCTTCCGAAATTGGTTTATTGCTAGAGTTCGGAAAGATGTGGAATACTCGGAGCAAGCCTTAACATTCACGCAAAGTAAAAGGGGATGACAAAATGATTGGAAAAGCAACCAAGGGGAGTAAGAAGAAATGGATGGGTCTGGCACTTACGATGGTAATGGGAGTGTCCTTACTTGCAGGGTGCTCGTCTGCATCAGAAAAAGAATCAGCAGAAGGCGGGGCAACAACTAATGGTGAGCGTGTTACTTTGAAAGTGGAGGTTTTCGATCGTGGTAACAGTCCTTCTCCACATACGATCACGAACAACTATTTAACTAAATTTGTTCAAGAGAAATTCGGCGATCCGAATAACATTGATGTGCAATTCGTACCTGTTCAACGTTCAGAAGAAACAACCAAGCTCAACGTGTTAATGGCCAGCCCAAGCGACGTTCCAGATATAGTGTTTGTATACGACTCCAGTGTGTTCTACCGTTATGCTCAGCAAGGTGGTCTAACTGAAGTAGGTGAATTGCTTAATGAACATGCACCTAACTTAAAAGAATATCTCGGCGAAGACCTGTTGAGATTCGGTCAGCTTGAAGGTCAGCAATTCGCTATTCCGGGTAAACGTGCCATTACTTCCCGCTACAATTCTTATATTCGTCAGGATTGGCTAGACAAAGTCGGCATGAAGGCTCCAACGACAACGGATGAGCTGTACGAAACGCTGAAAGCATTCAAAGAGAAAGATCCGGGCAATCTGGGCAGCAAAAACATCCCAATGGGTATGGCACTTGCCCCAGCGCAGTACGAAACATTGATTTACTCCTTTATCAAACCCGTACAAGATGGGCTTACGTACAGTCAGCGTTACGAACTACCATTGCATGATGGCTTCAAAGATGCGATGCAGTTCCTTAACAAACTTTACAATGAAGGTCTGATCAGCAAAGACTTCAGTCTGGATGAAGAAAAAACGCAATTGGTCAAAGACTTCCAGAACGGTAATATTGGCTACATGTCTGAGGACGTAGGTCAGATTCTGTATGCAGATGGTATGCTTGATAATTTGCAAAAGAATGTACCGGATAGCAAAGTTGTAGCAGTTGACGCTTACACCAATTCGAATGTGGACAACAAACACATCAAATCACGTTATGGCAGCAATGGTATGTACATCATGATTCCGAAAAGCAGTAAACGTTCGGTTGAAGCAGTGAAATACCTAGACTGGATGGCTTCTGGAACGAACTTGCTGGAGATGAACACTGGTGTCGAAGGTGAAAATTACGATATGGTTGATGGTGTTCCAGTTGTTAAAGATGATGCACCACAGGATGTCAAAGATCGTATCTACAACGGTGGTGACATGGCCATTATTGCCAACGGTAAAGTTGTTGGAGATCAGGCAGCCAATGAAGCCGCATGGATTGCAGGCTTCCCAGAACGTAACCAAGAGCTGATGAGACAGTCCATTGATATCGCTAATACGGATACGATTGGCCCGGTTATCTTCAGCAAACCAATTGAATCAGAATCTAAATATGGTACAGCGCTAAATGATAAGTTGAAAGTGCTTATTGTGAAAACTGCGATGGCTAAACCGGCAGACTTCGAAGCTGTATATGAAAAAGAAATGAATGATTTCATGTCACTCGGTGGAACAGAACTGAAGAAAGAACTTGAAGCAGCACTTCAGTAAGCGTTAAACAGATTCATCTTGTGATTACTAAATCAATATGTAATTTACCGCATAACTTTGGAAGGAACGTGTGCCGCCAGTATGGCGGCACAGCCGTTTCTCTGTTGATAGGAGGAAACCGACTTGACCATCACATACTTGAAAAGGTATTGGCAATTATATGCGCTCATCTCACTGCCTCTGATCTACTTCTTGATCTTTCGTTACGGCCCAATGTACGGGGTTCAGATCGCTTTTAAGGATTTCAACTTGTTTCAGGGCATCAACGGGAGTGAGTGGATCGGTTTCGATGCTTTCCGTGAAGTATTTGGAATGAGGGACTTCTACACCACATTGCGAAACACCTTCATGCTAAATTTCCTCGACCTGCTTGTTTCGTTCCCTGCTCCAATTTTATTGGCCATCATGCTCTATGAAGTTCGATTCAAATGGTTCAAAAAAATATCGCAAACGATTCTGTACATTCCTCACTTTATCTCCTGGGTTATCATCGGGGGAATTGTATACCAATTGTTCGGTAATCAATCCGGTATGGTTAACGGTGTACTGGAGAGTATGGGCTTTAATTCGATACCATTTTTGACAGAGAAAAATCCATGGCTTGTGACGTACCTATTCACAGGTGTCTGGCAAAGTGCAGGGTGGGGAACCATTCTATATCTGGCCGCATTAACCGGCGTCAACAAGGAATTGTTTGAAGCAGCTGAGATCGATGGAGCATCGCGGCTGAAGAGAATCTGGCACATAACGCTGCCAAGTATCAAACCAACCATCGTGACCTTGCTCATTCTTAATCTCGGACATATGGTCAGCATTGGCTTTGATCGACCTTATATTATCGGTAACACAGCGGTACGTGAATATTCAGATGTACTTAGTACCTTTGTATACAGGGTCGGCCTTGAATCAGGACAATACACGCTTGCAACTGTCGTAGGACTATTCCAGGCTGTTGTAGGGCTAATCTTTGTACTTGGCTCTAACTATATTTCAAAAAAGGCAACCGGCGAAGGCATTTTATAAGTTATCAAAGCATGAAAGATACGCCAATCGGCTTGTATGTATAGACCATCAGTAAAGGAGCTGTGCGCATATGAGTGAACGCACCTCAAATCGGATTTTTGATATCGTTAATATCTCCTTTATCAGTTTGTTTGTTATATTCTGTCTGGCTCCATTTTTGCACACCATTGCGATATCTCTAAGTTCTAACCGGGCTATTACTTCGGGAGAAGTGACCATTTTTCCTAAAGAATTTAACTGGGATGCGTATATTCAAGTATTCTCTGATCAATCTATGCTCTACTCATTGGGCTTTACGTCTGTGTTGACAGTGGCAACTACAGTGTTGTGTATGTTATTCACACTTGCTGCTGCATACCCGCTAACCAAGAAAAAATTAAAAGGGCGCAAGCTCTTTATGTATGTCATCATCATTACGATGTTTTTCAGCGGCGGGATGATCCCCGAGTATTTGCTCATTCGTGATCTAAACATGCTTAATTCAGTCTGGGCACTGATCTTGCCGGGACTGGTTAGTCCATTTAACCTCATTATCCTGATCTCATTTTTCAGAGGCATACCTGAAAGTCTGGAAGAATCAGCAGAAATTGACGGCAGCTCGCATGTACACACGCTATTCAAAATCATACTGCCATTATCCATGCCTGTACTTGCCACATTAGCGCTATTCTATGCGGTTGGTCGCTGGAATGGATTCCAAGATTCACTTTTGTATATTAATGATCCCAAGTTGTATCCACTACAACTGAAGCTCTTCCAAATGGTTCAAAACAATATGGTGAGTGAGCTTACATTAATGGAAGGTGCTAACCGCACACCACTGACTCCGGAAAGTCTCAAGGCAGCAACAGTGGTATTCGCAACTGTACCGATTCTGCTCGTCTATCCGTGGCTGCAAAAGTATTTTGTCAGTGGTGCGATGCTTGGCGCGGTAAAAGGTTGAGTTAAGGCTGGTGCAAGAGTTATAGCCATTTCGCCAGAGGGAAGGAGAAGGAAAACAGATGCAGCACATAGATAAGGGTATATATTCGTTCTCCACATGCTGGAATATCCGAAAACATGATGTCGGGGAAGCCATGATTCGGGAGATTGCCGAACTTGGCTTTCGCCAGGTCGAACTCAACTATAACGTAACGAAGGAAATGCTCACGACGATTGAGCCCATGATTGAACGCGGAGACATCGGTATCTCCAGTGTCCATAATACGTTTCCACATGACCCTGATCCCGATTATGGTACGGATTCAGTCCTGCTTGGATTCAAGGATGAGGTTAAACGTCAGCGCGCAATAGAGTTACTTGTTGAGTCGGCAGAATGTGCCCATCGTTATGGTGCTAAAGCTGTAGTCGTACACCCTGGGGAAGTACCTTTTCCTGAGGATATCAGCAAAGATCTTGGAAAGCTCTATCACGAGGAAGGGCCGGATTCCCCGAAGTATCAAAGCAAATGGGCAGAACTGATGGAACGGCGGGAGGCACTCAGCTCCGGTTATGTACAAAAGATTATTGTTAGCCTGGATGAGGTCTGTAATCGAGCTGCAGCCAAAGGTCTGGATGTTCGTTTCGGAATCGAGACAAGATCCAGACCACAACAGATTCCTACCCTGGACGAAGCGAAGACCATCATCACGGCCCTTAAAGGGGCTCCAGTTGGTATCTGGTACGATACCGGTCATGCCATCATGATGGATCGACTGGGCCTCTATGACAGTGTAGGGGAAATGCAGGGCCTGATGGATGATATCGTTGGTGTTCATATTCATGAGACACTGGGTCTCTCTGACCACTGGTGCCCTTATGTACACAGTAAAGACATGAATTTCTATGATGCCTATCTGCCTATGATTCGCCGGGCACAGGTGAAGGTATACGAGTTAAAGTCTGCCTGTAAGCCAGAAGAGATCCACGAGAGTCATGACTTGCTTATGAAGAAGCTTGGATTGGCAGAGTAGCAGAACAGGAGCCTTGAAGTTAGGAACATTCTGCGTGTTAAAAAACGTGTGTTGAACGGCGGTTTTCTCGGTGATGAAAATCACATGAAGTTTGGTGAAACAAGGACGGAATTCTAGCGACTTTTGTAAAAATATGATAAATACAGACGAGAAAAAATGAACTCACGTTACGGGCGGTATGGGAAGCAGCTCCCGGTCTGAATCGAAGAGCTGAAGCAACATACTTTGCACATCGGGAGAATGCATTGGTATGGAGGGACTGCACATGTACAAACAACTGGTGGACAGTAATGACAGAGCGGTAGAAAGAGGCATAACCCGGCAAATGCTTGATCCGGAAAGCCGTTACTATGGAGGGACAATTGATCCCTTCACAGGTGTTGCCTGGGTCAACCATACGACAGGAACGCCCACGGATATGTGTTACTGGGGAGCTGCGATCTCCAATCCGGACTCCGTCTATTACCGGGATGAGGCATTGTTAAATCGACTGCTGTTAGCTACGGAATATGTACTTCGCTTCCAGCATGAAGACGGCTCAATATCACCTGGCTGGACCAATTACCATTCCCCTCCGGATACTGCATTTGTCGTTGTAGGGTATTCGCAGTTGTATCAGCTTCTTCTGCAACAGGAATGGGAGCCGCTGCAACCTGTATTGGACAATATGAGGCTGTTTCTGGAACGGACAATCCCAACCATGCTAACGGGAGGCTGTCATACGCCAAATCATCGCTGGGTGCTATGCGCGGCGCTTGGTTTCCTGCATGAACTATTTGATCTGGAGGAAGCTGTGCAGCGCGCAGAGCAGTGGATGGATGAAGGCATGGATATTACACCCGATGGAGAGTGGACGGAGCGGAGCAATGGGATATACAGCGCTGTTAGCGACATCATGTTAATTCATGCAGCGCGTCTGCTCAATCGTCCTGAACTGCTTGAACCGGTGAGGCTCAATCTTCGCATGATGGTGTACCTTGTGCATCCTACAGGTGAGATTGTTACGGACTATTCAGGTCGACAGGATCTGGGCAGTGTTCATGATCTGTCACCTTACTATCTGCCGTATGCCATTCTGGCGCGGTTGGACGGTGATCCACTCTTTGCTGGCATGGCAGCCTGGGCGGGAGATACATTAACAGATCCGGGAGTTTGCTCAGTGAATACGCTCATTCGGTTGATGCTTGAGCCTGAGCTTCAGCAGACAATTGAGGCACCTGATGCATTACCTGAACAGTATGAGGTCATGCTGAATGAACATTTTCTCCGGGGAGAATATCTGGAGCAGATGGATTTGGTAGGACATCACGGACGTATCTCTCACAGTCGGATGCATACGGATTTTGGTGCTCCGGTAGCTCGAATTCGGGATGGCGCTACTAGTGTGACTGTGATGACAGAAGTTCCTTCTTTCTTCGCACTTCGTCATGGCAAGGTGCGCCTGCTGGCTGTGCAACTGGCTTCTTACTTTAATCCAGGGTATGTACCTATGCAGCAAATGACGAGGTTGTCCGAAGGGTATCGACTAACTGGTGAGCAGAAAAAAGGTTACTACGGCCCAATCCCTGCAAACCTGCTGCCAGAATCGGCTGCATCAGCCATCAGTCCATGGTACTTGTTACCTCATCAGAGTCGTCAGCTTACTCATGAGCAGACCTTCCGTGTAGGAGCAGAATTACTGCCAACGGAAAACGGATGGAGCATGCATCTATCTGGACAGGAACCGGCGGACATCATGATGCAGTTATCCTTTGTATTCGGAAGCGAAGGTGAGCTGATCTGTGAAGACTCGATTGAAACGAGTGAGGGTCATTATTTGTGGAAAGGCGGTACATTACGCTATACCTGCGGAGAAGACTGGCTGGAGATCACCGGGGGCGAACTGGGTCATCTGGCGGCAACGGTACGTGAGGCAAAACTGCCGGACAAGTGTAAGGTTGTGCTGGTCAATTTCATGACGCCTTTTTATAAGACCCTTCATATTTCACTTTCACCTTCGATGGCGTTGAAAAATTAAAGCGATTGAGACTCTATTCTTCGGATGTTAACAAAGTCTATCGTTTTAGTTGATCTAATGCAGTTTCAATTGATGTAGTTACCTGAGTATTATCTGTTTACAAAAAATAAAGATGGCATTTCATCCGTGTATGATGGAATGTCGTCTTTATTTGCATTTTTTTCATAAACGACATGAAACTACATATTGAGAAGTGGGCCTTAAGATGTGGTATACTGAAGAGTATGAATGAAATGCAAAGAGGAGGTGCCTTGGAAGATGAAGGGCAAGCTAGTGCGGGCTGAGGGACACCTTGCCAATATTATACCGATTCACTTGGATGCTTCTTTCTTCTTTGAAAGAGCTGTCCGCTCGCTGGACCGAAATCATGTCGACAAGGCATTAAAATATTTTCGCAAAGCTGTTGAATACGAACCGGAAAATCCGGTAAATCATTGCAATATGGCGGGTATATTATCGGAGAAGGGGGATTACGAAGCCTCCAATGCCATTCTGGCTAACGTGCTGGAAGTGGTAGATCCGTCAATGACGGAATGCTATTTTTATATGGCGAACAATTATGCAAATATGGATCGGTTTGAGGAAGCCGAGCAAGCACTTGTTACCTATCTGGAGGAGGACACCCAAGGCCAGTTCATGACGGAAGCCGAAGAGATGATGGAGCTTCTGTACTATGAGCTGGATCGTCCGACCAAACTGAATCGAATCAAATCACGCAAAGGTGTAGTGGAGCACGATCAGGCACGGGAACTGCTGGAAGAAGGAAAATTTGCACAGGCTGCTGAATTGCTTGAAGGCATGTCTTCTGATTATCCTGATTACTTGGCTGCCCGTAACAATCTGGCACTCGCCTACTATTATATGGGTCTGTTTCCCAAAGCAAAAGAGACCATTGCCGAAGTGCTTGAACAGGAACCAGGTAATCTGCATGCACTCTGTAATCTGGCCATTTTCCATCAAAATGAGAACCGGGCTGATCAAGTGCTGCTTCTGATCAAAAAATTGCGGGTCATCGTGCCATTCCAGCACGAACAAGTCTACAAACTGGCGACAACAATGGGAATTCTGGGCCAACACGATACGGCTTATGTTCACTTCCGGCGTTTGCTCAAGGACGAAGAGACAGCTGCTGATCCGGCACTTGCTCACTATGCAGCCGTGGCGGCTTATAATACAGAACGGTACGATGCTGCTGAGCGTTTATGGCATCATGTGTCCAAGCTTGATCCGGGTTCCGAAGTATCCCGGTATTATCTGTCAGGTCTTGAGGCTGTAAGACAAGGCGAGCAAGAGCCAGAGAAGCTGAGTTATCACTATCATCTGCCATTTGATGAGCAGTTCAGACAGTGGGAGAACTATGGTAGTGGCATACCTGAAGAAATGAAAAATGATCCACTGATTCGCTCATCTTTCTTCTGGGCATTGCGTCATGGTGATCGGGCAACCAAGCTACAGGTAATTCATGCGCTTGGGATGATCGGTGACTATGAGGTGCAACAGGCTCTGCAATCCTTTATTGAAGAGCCAGGAGAAGAACAGGATCTGCTTGAGGCAGCACAAGCTGTACTGAACGGATTGAAATCGGCTGAACAAGAGGATCGGAATTCTCAGGTGGTTCGTCCCTTTTCTCCTGTAGCCTTGAAGTCTATTGGGAAGGTTCAATCCACTTCAGAGCAATCGGACAATGGATCAACCTCCCATTGGCAGGCTGTTGTTGAACGTGCGTTACAGATGTCTGAAGCCAAGGCTGAGTTGCAGCAAGAGATGGAACGGCTCTGGACGGATTATGTATCCCGGGTACATCCGGAGGTTCCAGGTACGAAGCAGATTGAGGGTTGGGCTGCAGGACTGGAATATTTGGCAGCGAAGAATCACAGACGGCCCGTTACCTATCAAAGCATTGCTGAGCGGTATGGGATATCGGCATCAACGGTTAGCAAGTATGCTAAACAGATTCATTCGGTTTGTAACAGCAAGCCACCACTTGTATAGAAAAAGTTCGCTTTAACTCGTTTTCAGAAAGACATCATCAGGTGAAGGATACAACAACCGGGAAAACGGGTAAACTTAACGAATGGGCCTCGTAAACGCCTGTAGGATATCATCTTGGCAAGTTCATCGCTAGTACAACACATTCTCACCTTAATTAAGGAGGCTGTATCTATATGTCTAAATACAGAACGATTGTGATCGGAACGGGACCTGCGGGTCTGACAGCAGCGATATATCTGGCTCGTGCTAATCTGAAACCACTGGTTATCGAAGGTCTTCAGCCGGGTGGTCAATTGACGACGACAACGGAAGTTGAGAATTTCCCCGGTTTCCCGCAAGGTATCATGGGTCCGGAACTGATGGACAACATGCGTAAGCAAGCTGAACGTTTTGGAGCAGAATTCAAAAACGGTTGGGTAGAAGAGGTTGATTTCAGCAAACCACCCTTCAAGGTAAAAGTTGGAGGAATTGGTGAACTGGAAGCTGAATCGATCATTATCTCCACAGGTGCTTCCGCTCGTTATCTCGGTATTCCGGGTGAGCAGGAAAATGTGGGACGTGGTGTAAGTACATGCGCGACATGTGACGGCTTCTTCTTCCGAGGCAAAAAAATCGTGGTCGTGGGCGGCGGAGACTCCGCGATGGAGGAGGCGAGTTTCCTGACTCGTTTTGCAACAGACGTGACATTGGTTCACCGCCGGGATGAATTGCGTGCATCCAAGATTATGCAGGATCGGGCTCGCAGCAATGAAAAGGTGAAGTGGGCGCTGAACCGTACTCCACTCGAGGTCGTACCAGAAGCTTTGGGTGTCAAAGGACTGAAGGTGCGCAACAACGAGACGGGGCAGGAAGAGTTGCTCGAAGCAGATGGCGTATTCGTTGCCATTGGTCACACACCGAATACAGGATTCCTTGGGAATGCGATCACACTGGACGAACATGGCTATGTTGTCGTTAAACCGGGAACAACGGAGACCAATATTCCGGGTGTATTCGCCTGTGGTGATGTTCAAGATACGAAGTATCGTCAAGCTATTACAGCTGCAGGATCAGGATGTATGGCCGCGATGGATTGTGAGAAGTTCCTTGAAGGAAGCATTGTTCATGATTGGAGCGAAACGTTGGATAAATAAGCATTACATGCTTGAGGTTAGGCATATGTTAGGAATAAGAGACAACGGGAAGTCTCATGAATGAGAGAAGCCGGAGGGCTTCTCTTTTTTTGAAACTACAGTGGGCATGAGTTCGTATACATATAGGGCATATTAGCTGTGAGGTGAAGATTTTGGGGGAAATGATAAAAGATTGGTTACAGAATGCGACAGTGAGACGGTTTTTGATCTTGCTCTTGTTCTGTTTAATTTTGTTCAGTATGGGGAGTATGCTGCACATGATTCTGCTGTTGTTCCTGGTGACATATGTCATGAACAGGTTACAGCATTTCATTACAGGTGGTCTGAATCGATTGTTTCCGATCAATTATAAAGTTGTGGTCATCCTGCTCTATATGATTGTGATCGCAGTCATTGTGCTTGGCATATCCAGATATTCACCACGGATCGTGGATCAGGTCGTTCAGTTGACCAACGAGATTATGAAATTTCTGGATAGTGCAGACGGTGATAATTTTGCATCCAAAATTGCGGGTTATCTTCAATCCTTCGATATTAAAAATTACACCAATGATGCATTGAAATATATTTTCGCTTTGAGCAAATGGCTGGAGTTTATTCTGCTTGTCATCATTCTAAGTCTGTTCTTCTTGTTACAGAAGCAGGAGATATCCAAGTTCACGTCCAAGTTCAAAACAAGTAAAATTGGATGGTTCTACAATGAAGTGGCTTATCTGGGAGACAAATTCGTGTCTTCTTTTGGTAAAGTCATTGAGGCACAGCTTCTTATTGCGGTGTTTAATACGGTGCTGACGATACTTGGCTTATGGATTCTGGGCTTCCCGTATCTGTTCGCTCTGACTATTCTGGTGTTCATGCTCAGTCTGGTTCCCGTTGCGGGAGTTATCATCTCACTTGTACCGCTCTGTCTGATCGGGTATCAGATGGGTGGACTGAAATTAAGCATTATTGTAATTATCATGATTATTGTTATTCATGCTTTGGAGACGTACTTCCTGAATCCAAAACTGATGGCACACAAGACCAAATTGCCAATGTTCTACACCTTTATCGTACTAATTCTGTCGCAACACTTCCTGGGGATCTGGGGACTGATCATTGGTATTCCGATCTTTGTCTTCCTGCTCGATATTCTGGATGTGAACAAGATGGAGAAGACAGAAGAGCCGGTACGTGTGGAAACGAAGTTATAACGCAGAAAAATCAACTGAGTTTAACCCCAATTCTACAACTTCAGAATTTTCATAAAAGTAAGGGTGCCTTCTATATGTAGAAGGCACTTTTTTGTTGGCAATACCGTCATTAGATAACTTTCTGCATGAGAATGACAGGTGGCGGGTGCATAAGACGAGTCACCACTATGAGGGGACGATGTTGATCTTTTATGAATGGAACGAGTGAAGATGCAATATCATGAGTTGAGGCTTCCTCTGTTATGGAGGAAGGAATAAAGTGTGCGTTTATAAATGAAGGTAATGAGGATGTATACGTATTCAAAAATGCTATGTGATGTGGTTCACAACCCTGGTGAAGCATGATGTATACAAGCTCTTATCGTCTTGACCCAGGCGTATCCTTCAATTATAGTTGGTACGTAGGACTTAAACTATTTTAGATAGATAAAGGTGGCTTGCAGCATGTCTGAGAAAATCTACGTTGGGGTCGATCTCGGCGGAACAGCAATCAAGGTCGGTATATGCGATGAACAAGGTCAGCTAATGCATACGTATGAAGGACCGACTGAAGTGGATAAGGGCGTAGACACGGTCATCGCCAACATCGAGAAGTATGTCCGACATATCGTAGCCGAATCACCGTACAGCTGGGAACAGCTTGAGGGTGTAGGTGCTGGAGTGGCCGGTTTCACGAATGTACGCGAGGGAATTATCGTTCATGCCCCTAACATCGGATTTCGGAATGTGGCCATTCGTTCGATTCTGGAAGAACGTCTGGGCAAGCCAATCAAAATAGATAACGATGCAAACGTGGCTGCACTGGGTGAAGTATGGGCAGGTGCTGGCAAAGGCGTAGACAACTGCGTATGTTATACACTCGGTACGGGTGTTGGCGGAGGCTTGATCTTGAATGGCAACATTTATCAGGGTTTCTCGGGTATGGCGGGAGAACTGGGTCATATCAGTGTTGTACCTGATCTGGAGGCCATCAAGTGCGGTTGTGGTAAAATGGGATGTGTAGAAACCGTATCGTCTGCAACGGGTATTATCCGTATGGCAAAGGATGCAGTAGAACGTGGTGATCATACGTCACTGGCTCTCGTCGACAAGATTGCAGCCAAAGAAGTATTTGATGCTGCCAAGGCAGGCGATGAAGTGGCACAGCGCATTGTGAATCGTGCGGCCTTCTACCTGGGCAAGTCCATGGCTACTGTAGCGGCTGTCATTAACCCGGAGATGTTCATCATTGGTGGTGGCGTATCCAAAGCAGGTAATTTCTTGTTCGATGAAATCCGTACCGTATTTGCTAAGTTGACACCGGAACCACTCCAAGAAGGGGTTCAGATTCTGGAAGCTACACTTGGTAATAATGCAGGTATTGTAGGTGCAGCAGGTCTTCTCTTGCGTTCCTAGTGACCTCGTAACAATATATGAAGACAGCAATATGATAAGGAGGGGACATTTATGCTTGAAGGTGAAGGCTCACCAGGCACAGGCGCCACGCTCATTATCATTACGGGCATGTCCGGAGCAGGTAAAACCATTGCAGTACAAAGCCTGGAGGATCTGGGTTTCTTCTGTGTGGATAATCTGCCGCCGGTATTGATTCCGAAATTTGCGGAACTAATTGAACAGTCAAACGGCAAGATTGGTAAGGTTGCATTGGTTATCGATCTGCGCGGGCGTGAATTCTTTACGGCTCTGTCCGAGTCTTTGAACTATATTAAAGATCATTTTACCATTCATTGCGAAATTTTATTCCTGGATGCTACAGATTCTGTACTTGTTCAGCGTTACAAAGAAAGCAGGCGCAGACATCCACTGGCTCCTGAGGGCATGCCGCTGGACGGCATCCGACTGGAACGCAAGATGTTGGAGGAACTCAAAAACTCTGCGACTCAGGTACTGAATACAAGCACAATGAAACCTGCTCAACTGAAAGAACGCATCATATCCCGCTTTTCTCATCTGGAAAGCCAAATGCTGTCGGTGAATATTACGTCGTTTGGATTCAAATATGGCATTCCGATTGATGCTGATCTGGTGTTTGATGTACGTTTTTTACCGAATCCGCATTATATTGATCATTTGCGACCGAATACGGGACAGAATAGTGATGTGTACGAATATGTTATGAAGTGGCCAGAGACACAGGCGTTTCTGACCAAGCTGCTGGATATGCTGCATTTCCTGATTCCGCAATACCGGAAGGAAGGCAAAAGCCAGGTTATTATTGGAATCGGCTGTACCGGAGGCAAGCATCGTTCGGTAGCAATATCGGAATATTTGGGCAAGATGTTGGGAAGCAGCGAGACAGAAGCTGTTACCGTGAGCCATCGCGACGCTGACCGGGACCGTCATTGAAGAGGGTGAAGGGATGAAAGAGGCCGGACCACGAAGAGAACGTCCGAGAATCGTTGTAATGGGCGGCGGAACCGGATTATCCGTGATGTTGCGCGGTTTGAAAGAAAAGCCGCTGGATATCACGGCCATCGTCACAGTTGCAGATGACGGTGGAAGTTCAGGCATCCTGCGCAATGAGCTACAGATGCCGCCTCCGGGCGACATTCGCAACGTGCTTACGGCACTGGCTGATGTAGAACCATTGCTTTCAGATATGTTGAAGTACCGTTTCAATACAGGCGCGGGGCTTGCAGGCCACAGCTTGGGAAATTTGATTTTGGCTGCAATGACGGATATTTCGGGCGACTTTGTGACCGCAGTGCGGGAGCTTAGCCGCGTGTTTGCCGTTCGAGGTGAGGTATTGCCAGCTGCAGGCCAGGCCGTTGTGTTGCATGCGGAGATGGAAGATGGGACAATTATTACAGGTGAGTCCAAAATCCCTGAGGCGGGTGGACGCATCAAACGTGTTTTCCTTGAACCGGATCACGTGGAGCCGTTGCCAGAGGCAGTAGAGGCCATTCGTCAAGCTGACGCTATTCTGATCGGGCCAGGCAGCCTCTATACAAGCATCCTTCCCAATCTGCTCGTACCTAAGCTGGCTGAGGCTGTGGTAGAGGCTGATGCGGTGAAGATGTTTATCTGTAATGTTATGACACAGCCGGGAGAAACTGATAACTATACGGTAAGTGACCACCTTAAGGCGGTACACGAGCATATAGGTCATCAGCTCTTCGACTATGTTATCGTAAATAATGGTGATATTCCGCTGCAAGTACAGAATAAGTATGCGGAAAAAGGAGCAAAACCGGTTGTACTGGATATGAATGTACTCGAAAGTGCCGGCTATCAGGTGGTTGCAGATACTCTTGTTCTGTTCAAAACCTATCTGCGTCATGATGCCGACAAGTTAAGTCATCACATCTACCAACTGGTACAAAATTGGATGTTACGGAAGAGGTGAAGTCCCATGTCGTTTGCAGCACAGACCAAAAAAGAGTTAACCATGATCGAGAGCGAACCGTGCTGCGAAAAGGCGGAACTTTCAGCCCTCATCCGTATGCTTGGTGCAGTGCAGTTATCGAATAAAAAAGTGATCTTGGATATTTCGACGGAGAATGCCGCCATTGCAAGACGGGCATACTCTCTGCTTAAAAAGCATTTTCAAGTGCATACGGAATTACTGGTCCGCAAAAAAATGCGGCTGAAAAAGAACAATGTATATATTGTTCGTATTCCAACCATGGTACAGGAGATTCTCAACAGTCTTCATATTGTATCGGAAGGTTTTCTGTTTACGCCAGGAATTAATACGGAGTTGTTTCAGCAGAACTGTTGTAAACGGGCCTATCTTCGCGGTGCATTTTTGGCCGGTGGATCGGTTAATAATCCGGAAGGCTCCTCGTACCATCTGGAGATTGCGTCCATGTATGAAGAGCACTGTCAGGCACTCGTTGACCTGGCCAATGAATTTCATCTGAATGCCCGGTGTATAGAACGAAAAAAAGGATTCATCCTATACATTAAGGAAGGCGAGAAAATCATTGAGCTGCTCAGCATCATTGGTGCTCATCAGGCCTTGTTCAAGTTTGAAGATGTACGAATTATGCGAGACATGCGTAACTCCGTTAACCGGATTGTCAATTGTGAGACCGCCAACCTGAATAAAACCATTGGAGCGGCAGTAAGACAAATCGATAATATCCGGTTGTTACAAAAGGAAGTTGGTCTGGAGTCATTGCCTGAGAAGCTTCGTGAAGTGGCGGAGGTACGACTGGCTCATCCAGATATCAATTTGAAGGAAGTGGGCGAACTCCTTAAAGGTACAGTTAGCAAGTCAGGAGTGAACCATCGGCTTCGTAAAATTGATGAGCTGGCTGAGAAAGTGCGCACAGAACGTTATGGTTAAGACGGAGTAGGGTAAAGTAACAAGGTCGGCTGTTTCTGCTGAACAGAAAGGTCGGGAAAGTCAACCGTTAAGGATCTAGGGGACTTACTTAGGACATTGGATGCGCTGTGCAAAAGATGAAATAGGGCAAGATAATGTCCGTCAAAGCACCCTGAGTTTTTTCTTCTAGTGTCCTGCACGGGTTAATGGTATAATGTTGTTTAAATATAATTGTGTATTTAATGTCCAGATTTCATAATAGGGGGTAAGTTTCCATGACAAAGCACCCGGTAGTTGTCCGTTTGAAAACGGGTCTCCATGCCAGACCTGCGGCACTGTTCGTTCAAGAAGCGAATAAGTACTCGTCTGAAGTGTTCGTCGAGAAGGACGACAAAAAAGTTAATGCAAAAAGTATCATGGGGATCATGAGCCTTGCAATTAGCACAGGTACGGAAATCCAGATTAGTGCAGAAGGCGCGGATGCCGAACAGGCTGTAAACGCTTTAGTTAGTCTGGTAAGCAAGGAAGAGCTCGAAAACCAATAAGATATGATCAATCCAATGAAGAAGTCCCGAAAGGGGCTTTTTTGCGTTTTTCACGTTTATGCTATCGTCAAGTGCAACATTATGGAATATGTCCCGTCTGTTAAGGTATCAAATCGTTTAAAGTTTGAGATGTTAACACATAAGGAGGCTATCGTGATGGGTAAACAATGGATGAAACCGTTTGGTGCGGTGCTGGTGGCAAGTACGTTGCTTGTTGGAGGAACGGCATGGGTTGCACCAGGTAACTATGCTTACGCTGCAGAGGTTCAGGGAGTACAACAGAATGTGATTAATGTTGTGGGGAAAGGTGAGATTCAAGTGAAGCCTGATATCGCGTATCTGTCCATTGGTGTGAACAGTACTGCAGAGACAGCTGCATCTGCTCAAAAAGCGAATGCTGCCAAAGTTCAAAAGGTATCCAACTTGCTGAAGAATACGTGGAAGATCAGTGCAGACGACATTCAAACGAGTCAGTTCTCTGTACAACCCAACTATACGTATAGCGAAAAAGACGGACAACAAATTAAAGGATATACAGCGCATCATACGCTGACTGTCACATATCGTGAGATGGACAAGATCGGCGAGTTGCTCGATGCTGCTTCGGGTGCGGGTGCCAACAATATTGAAAATGTGCGCTTTACTGTAGAAAACCCGGAAAGTTATGAGTCCCAAGTGATTGAGAAGGCTGTTGCCAATGCAGATGTGAAAGCTGGCGCCATTGCAAAAGCAGTTAAACGTCAACTGGGTGCTGTTCTTTCCGTAAGCCAAGGTGATGCCAATGTGCCTGTGTTCTATGCAAGTGAGGCATTAATGTCCAAAGCACAAGATACAGCAGGTGGCACTGAGATTGAAACAGGCCAGGTTAAAGTAAGCACAATCCTGAATATCACGTATGAAATGAAATAAACAAGAGGCAACTAGGATTGTAAGCTCAAGTAACCTTTTCAAGTGTCATTTGAAGGGTACAACGAAATAATGACAAAGACTTTGTCCTGTGGACAGAGTCTTTTTTTGTTGGAAAGGCAAACTTTGATGAAGTTAGATAGGAGGGTACCTTTTTGAAGCAACATGAAATGCTGTATATTGGTATCTTTTTTGTATAGTTGTTCGTGACAAAAAGGTCATATCCCCATATATTTTCCGCCTGATATTCATCAACATTGTAACTCGAGCTGTAAACCTTTCCGAAATCGGGTTAATTATAATAGAGAGGTGAGCGTATGAGATATGCGATCAGGTCATGAGTACATACGCAATGATCCCTAATTGTGAATTCAGAGAGGAGTTTTATATATGACATCATGGAAAAAATGGACAAGTGCATTGCTTGCGGCAGGAATTATTGTAGGTAGCGGTTCGGTGTGGCAGGACAGCTCGGTTCAGGCAGCATCGGTATCCTCTAAAGTGACAACCCCAGCTGAGGTAACTCTGAAATCGGGTGGGAAAACACTGACTCAAAAAGGACTTCTTCAAGGTGGCTCAACTTGGGTATCTCTTACGGCAGTTAAAGATGTGGCAGGTGGAACGCTGAAATATGATGCCAAAACCAAAGAGTACGCTTTGACAGCAGCCAATAACACGATGACGATCAGCCTATCGGATGGCGAACCGAGTGTTCGAATTAACAACTATTATCCTCAAGTGGACGCAAAGCTGATCAACGGCAGATTGTATATTCCATTCTCAGCAATGAGAGATTATCTGGGTGTACAGGGGAACTGGGATGGCAAAACCAAAACGTTGACACTCAGCAAGGTGAAACAAAATAACGTAAAAATTAAAGCGGCAACAGTTAATGTCACTGTGAAAAATGCCGAAGTAGATGTTCAATATCCGCAGGTGAGTGGACTTGCCAGCAAAGAAGCTGAAGCGGCGATTAACAAAGTGCTGAAAGATGAAGTGGATGCTTATGTAGCTGACTTCAAGAAACAGACATCTGAATTCGGCGGTGCAACAGCCAACCGTCCATATGCATTTGAGAGCTCCTATGTAGTGACGTACAACGAAAAAGGTGTGCTGGGGCTCATTACACAACGATACGAAGATTATGCTGGCGCCCATGGTATGACATACCGTACGGGCCACACCTTTGCACTGGACACAGGTAAGGAGCTTACGTTAGATGATGTGCTGCAAAATAATAAAACCATGCGCGAGACGTTGAGTAAAAAAGTGGGTGAACAACTGAAAGCCCGCGGTGGATACCTCGATGGGTATAAAGGGTTAAATAAAGATCAAGATTTCTATGTGACACCAACGGGTGTAGTTGTGTTCTTCCAGTTGTATGAATATACGGCATACGCAGAGGGATTTCCTGAAATGCCATTTACGTACAAAGAGCTTCTCCCTAAAGGCACAGAACCTTTCAGTAATGTATCTAAAACCAAATAAAGAAATCATTATTATGCACTCTTAAGTTATCTTCCTTATTCCTTATAAAATGAAAAAAAGAAGCCCTCATCATGATCATGATGAGGGCTTCTTCTCGTATAGACAACACAATTATATGTTGCTGATTACGTTAGGTGTTGATTATGTTAACGCATAGACCGTGGTCTACGTCACACTTAGATGCCTTGTGATCCTACGTTTTCGATAACTTTATCAATGATACCGTAATCGGCGGCTTCAGCAGCACTCATGAAGTAGTCACGATCTGTATCTTTCTCAATCCGCTCCAGCGGTTGACCTGAACGCTCAGAGATGATGCGGTTCAAGGTATCACGCATTTTCAGGATGCGGCGAGCACGAATTTCGATGTCAGAAGCCTGACCTTGTGCACCACCAAGTGGTTGGTGAATCATAATCTCACTGTTTGGTAATGCAAAACGTTTACCTTTTGCACCGGCATTCAACAAGAATGCACCCATGGAAGCCGCCATACCTACACAGATGGTAGATACATCCGGTTTGATGAATTGCATTGTATCGTAAATCGCCATACCGGCTGTAATCGATCCGCCTGGGCTGTTGATGTATAAGTGAATGTCTTTCTCCGGATCTTCCGCAGCCAGGAACAACATCTGTGCCATAATGGCATTAGCCACTACGTCATTAACATCGCTACCAAGGAAAATAATACGATCCTTCAGCAATCTGGAGTAGATGTCGTAGGCGCGCTCACCCCGGTTGCTCTGTTCAACGACCATTGGAATAAAACTCACGTGAAAAACCTCCTTGGAATGTAAATGTTATTGGTGTTTATACTTAAACTGTTACCGTATTACCCACATAATAAACAATTCCAAACAAAAAGTCAAAGAAAGTCAAACTAACTTGCAAAAAAAAGAAACCTTTCCGGTTTCATTGGTTAAATGGGTTATGAGCTGTTAAATAAAAATGGCGCGCCCGCCAAGAATCGAACTTGGATCTCAGGCTTCGGAGGCCTACGTCATATCCATTGGACCACGGGCGCACATTATGTGACAGCAATAATGATTATAGCTCATGAAATATTTAATTGCAAGCAGTTCGTTGTGGTATTGGTTTGGATTAACCTAAAAATGATCATGATGAAGAAGAGTGGATAAAGAGTGCATTTAAGTAAATGCTATTAGAGGTTTTGGACATGCCGTATGAAATGTGATTCTGAGCGATATGTAGACTGGATTCATTTGTTTCTTCTATATATGGTATGCGTGAGCTAGTCCTAGATCATGGAAGTCTAAGATTGTGAAAATAGGCGCGTACAAACGCTGAATGCGTGTCGAAATAACACGTTGAAACACTTGCATGTCACGTCAGTTTTAGGTAGAATAGACGTGGGACTTAAAAAGTTAACCCGGGACGTTTTAGGGCCACAAAAGAGAGCTTAGAACGAGAACTTGCGGGAGTGGAAAGCATGCGAACGATTTTAGAAATACAAAAGCAGCTTCTGCCTGATCTCATGGATATCTTGAAAAAGAGGTATACGATTCTGCAACAGATCATGTTATCGGATGTGATTGGACGGAGAACGTTAGCTAATTCCATGCAGATGACCGAGCGGGTTCTGAGGGCTGAGACCGATCTGTTAAAGGCTCAGGGACTTATTGAAATTGACAGTGCAGGAATGAAGATCAGCGAGGCAGGGTATGATTTGCTGCAGCAGTTAGAGCCCGTAGCCAAAGAGTTGTTCGGATTATCTGAGCTGGAAGAGCGCATCAAGCAAGCCTACGGTCTGCAAAAGGTAGTTGTGGTTCCTGGTGATTCGGACGTTTCTCCATTTGCCAAAAGGGAACTGGGCAGAGCCGGAGCGAAGGCTCTCGGCAATATCATGAGTGACAACGACGTTGTCGCCGTTACTGGCGGATCAACAACGGCCGAAGTCGCAGAGCAACTGACTCCGCCAACATCGCTCAAAGGTGTTTGGTTCGTACCGGCACGCGGTGGACTTGGAGAAAGCCTTGAAATTCAGGCAAATACGATCGCATCCACAATGGCAAAACGGGTAGGAGCGCAATACAAACTCCTGCATGTACCGGATTTGCTTAGTGATCATGCCTATGAATCATTAATCCAGGACCCCAGTGTTCAGGAGATTCTGCAGCTGATTCGGAAATCGCGGATTGTTATTCATGGAATTGGTGATGCCGTAGAGATGGCGACAAGACGTAAACTTGCGACGGAGATTATAGATGAACTTCAGGAGCAAGGAGCCGTATCTGAATCTTTCGGTTATTACTTTAATGATCAGGGTAAGGTGGTACATACCATGCTTACACTGGGTATGCGACTTCAGGATATTGAACGAACCGATGTTGTGATTGGAATTGCAGGTGGCAAAAGCAAAGCTGCTGCTATACATTCCGTGTTACGATTTGGTCAGGAAGATATTCTGATTATTGATGAGGCTGCTGCCAAAGTCATCGTTGCTGAAATGGAATAAGTGTTTGCTTTGCATTACAATTATTGTTGTCTTGACGGACTTCACCGTCTGTCTTGAATATATAAGTTTCATAAAAAAAATTAATCAAAACTTGGGAGGAACTTACTCATGATTAAAGTAGGTATTAACGGTTTTGGACGTATTGGACGCTTGGCATTCCGCCGTATTCAAAATGTAGCAGGCATCGAGGTAGTAGCAATCAACGACTTGACTGACGCTAAAATGCTCGCTCATTTGCTCAAATATGATACAACTCAAGGTCGCTTCGATGGCGATGTTGAAGTACACGATGGCTTCTTCAAAGTGAACGGCAAAGAAGTTAAAGTATTGGCTAACCGTAACCCGGAAGAACTTCCTTGGGGCGACCTGGGCGTAGATATCGTTCTGGAATGTACTGGTTTCTTCACAACTAAAGAAGCAGCTGAGAAACACTTGAAAGGTGGAGCTAAGAAAGTTGTTATCTCCGCACCAGCTACTGGCGACATGAAAACCATCGTTTACAACGTAAACCATGAAATCCTCGACGGTACTGAAACTGTAATCTCCGGCGCATCTTGCACAACAAACTGCCTGGCACCTATGGCAAAAACATTGCAAGACAAATTCGGAATCGTTCAAGGTTTGATGACTACAATTCACGCTTACACTGGCGACCAAAACACGTTGGATGCTCCACACCCTAAAGGTGACTTCCGTCGTGCTCGCGCAGCAGCTGAAAACATCATCCCTAACACAACTGGTGCTGCTAAAGCAATCGGTCTGGTAATCCCAGAACTGCAAGGCATCCTTGATGGTGCAGCTCAACGTGTACCAGTAGCTACTGGTTCCCTGACTGAGCTCGTAACTGTTCTGAACAAAAAAGTAACTGCTGAAGAAGTTAACGCAGCTATGCAAGAAGCTTCCGATCCAGAAACTTTCGGATACACAGAAGACGAAATCGTATCTTCCGATATCCAAGGAATCACTTTCGGTTCCCTGTTTGATGCAACTCAAACTAAAGTTCTGACTGTTGGCGACCAACAATTGGTTAAAACTGTAGCTTGGTATGACAATGAAATGTCCTACACTGCACAATTGGTTCGCACTTTGGAGCACTTTGCAAAAATGATTAAGTAATATCTGCAATAACATAGAGCGGAAACAGATGCTATATTGTTTCCGCTCTTTATATATCTACATTTTGCAAATTTCTCAAAAACACCAGGATTGACGAGGGATTTTAGCTCTTGATTGGTCCACCAAATACATGGGTGCGGAGGAAATACAGATGAACAAAAAAAGTGTACGCGATATCGAATTGACAGGAAAACGGGCTTTTGTCCGTGTAGATTTCAATGTGCCGCTCGAAGATGGTAAAATTACAGATGACAAACGTATTCGTGCAACGCTTCCTACAATCAACTTCTTGATTGAAAAAGGCGCTAAAGTCATTTTGGCAAGCCACATGGGTCGTCCTAACGGCGAAGTGGTTGAATCTTTGCGTTTGACTCCAGCAGCTGAGCGTTTGTCTGAATTGCTTGGTAAAACAGTTGTTAAAGCTGACGGTTCTGTTGGTGACGCTGTTAAAGCTCAAATCGCTGAACTGAACAACGGCGACGTATTGTTGCTTGAAAACGTTCGTTTCCACGCAGGCGAAGAGAAAAACGATCCGGAACTGGCAAAACAATTTGCTGAACTGGCTGACGTTTTCGTTAATGATGCGTTTGGCGCGGCTCACAGAGCACACGCTTCGACTGAAGGAATCGCTCACTTGCTTCCAGCAGTGTCCGGTTTGTTGATGGAGAAAGAACTTGAAGTGTTGGGTAAAGCAATCTCCAACCCTGAGCGTCCTTTCACAGCTATCATTGGTGGATCCAAAGTTAAGGACAAAATCGATGTAATCGACAACCTGCTGAACATTGCAGACAACGTAATCATCGGTGGCGGTCTGACTTACACGTTCTTCAAAGCACAAGGACATGAAATTGGACAATCCTTGCTGGATGATTCCAAACTTGATGTTGCTCTCGGTTTTATCGAAAAAGCGAAAAAATTGGGCAAAAACTTCTACCTGCCGGTAGATATCGTAGTGTCTGACGATTTCAGTGCAAAAGCAAACACACAAATCGTTGACATCGATGGTATCCCAGCAGATTGGGAAGGTATCGACATCGGTCCTAAAACACGCGAGATCTATGCTGATGTAATCAAAAACTCCAAATTGGTTGTGTGGAACGGACCAATGGGCGTATTTGAAATCGAGCCATTCTCCCACGGTACTCGTGCAGTAGCGGAAGCTTGCGCTGAGACAGAAGCTTACACTGTAATTGGTGGCGGTGACTCCGCAGCAGCAGCTGAGAAGTTCAAATTGGCTGACAAGATGAACCACATCTCTACAGGTGGCGGTGCATCGCTCGAGTTCATGGAAGGTAAAGTACTTCCAGGCGTAGTGGCATTGAACGACAAGTAAGTTTTAGTAGTCTATAGCATGAAGGAGTTGAAACCCATGAGAACACCGATTATCGCAGGTAACTGGAAAATGTTCAAAACGGTTTCCGAGTCCAATGACTTCATTCAGGAAGTTAAAGGAAAAGCGGAAGTTGAAGGCGTAGAAACTGTAATCTGCGCACCGTTTACAAATCTGCCATCCCTGGTAGAAGCGGTTAAAGGTACAAACATCAAAATTGGTGCACAAAATCTTCACTTTGAAGATAACGGTGCATTCACAGGTGAAATCAGCGGCGTGATGCTGAAAGACCTGGGTGTGGATTATGTCATTATTGGTCACTCGGAGCGCCGTCAATATTTTGCGGAAACCGATGAGACTGTTAATAAAAAGTTGCATGCAGCATTCCGTCACGGATTGACTCCAATCTTCTGCCTTGGTGAGACGCTTGAAGAGCGTGAAGCGAACCAAACAAAAGACGTATGCAAAGTGCAAACAGTAGCTGCTTTTGCAGGTCTGTCTGCAGAGCAAGCGGCACAAGTTGTTATCGCTTATGAGCCAATCTGGGCGATTGGTACAGGCAAATCCTCCACTTCCCAAGATGCGAATGAAGTTATTGCTTACATTCGTACGCTGGTGAAGGATCTGTACAACGAGACGGTTGCGAATGCAGTTCGTATTCAATACGGCGGCAGTGTTAAACCAGAGAACGTAACAGAATACCTCGGACAAAGCGACATCGACGGCGCACTTGTTGGCGGTGCCAGCTTGCAGCCGGCTTCGTTCATCGCGCTTGTTGAGGGGGCGAAGTAAGATGACAGCTCCAAAACCTGTAGCACTGATCATCATGGATGGCTTTGGTCTGCGTAATACGGTGGAAGGCAATGCGGTAGCGCAAGCCAAGAAACCGAACTATGACCGTTTCATGAGCCAATTCCCACATACAACGCTCACTGCTTGCGGTGAAGCTGTAGGTTTGCCAGAAGGGCAAATGGGAAATTCCGAGGTAGGTCACCTGAACATTGGTGCCGGCCGGATCGTATACCAGGATTTGACCCGTATCTCCAAATCCATTCGTGACGGCGAGTTCTACGACAATGAAACACTTGTCAAAGCTGTTCGCGAAGCGAAACAAAGCGGTAAAAAGCTTCATCTCTACGGTTTGTTGTCCGATGGCGGCGTACATAGTCACATCGACCACCTGTTTGCTATGCTGGATCTGGCCAAAAAAGAAGAAATGAACGATGTATATATTCATGCCTTCATGGATGGCCGTGATGTTATGCCAGACAGTGGTAAAGACTTCATGCAGAAGCTGATCGCTAAGATTGAAGAAGTCGGAGTAGGTAAAATCGCAACGGTTCAAGGTCGCTATTACGCGATGGACCGTGACAAACGTTGGGAACGGGTTGAGAAATCATACCGCGCCATCGTTTATGGAGATGGACCAAAATACACTGACCCACTCAAAGCGGTTGAAGAATCGTATGAGAAGTCCGTATTTGATGAATTCGTTGAACCAACGGTTATCGTCAAAGCGGATGGTGAGCCGGTAGGTTTGGTAGAGAGCGGCGATTCCGTTATCTTCCTCAACTTCCGTCCTGACCGTGCGATCCAGTTGTCGCAAGTATTCACCAACCAGGATTTCCGCGGTTTCGATCGTGGTCCGAAGTTCCCTGTGGGCTTGCACTTTGTATGCTTGACTTTGTTCAGCGAGACGGTTGAAGGTTATGTGGCTTATTCGCCGAAGAACCTCGACAACACCCTGGGTGAAGTTCTGGTACAGAATAATAAAAAACAACTGCGTATTGCAGAAACTGAGAAATACCCGCACGTTACCTTCTTCTTCAGCGGCGGTCGTGATGTGGAGCTTCCGGGCGAAACTCGCGTACTGATCAACTCACCAAAAGTTGCAACGTATGATCTGCAACCAGAGATGAGCGCGTATGAAGTGGCTGACGCATGTGTTCGTGAGATCGAAGCAGACAAACATGACGCCATCATTCTGAACTTTGCTAACCCTGACATGGTTGGACACTCCGGCATGCTGGAGCCTACCATCAAAGCGGTTGAAGTAACAGATGAGTGTATGGGCCGTGTTGTGGATGCAGTACTTGCCAAAGGTGGCGTTGTACTGATCACGGCGGATCATGGTAACGCGGATATGGTCTTCGATGAGAAAGGACGTCCGTTCACAGCTCATACAACGAACCCAGTTCCATTCATCGTTACGGATGCCAATGTAACCCTGCGTGAAGGCGGAATCCTGGCTGATATCGCGCCAACGATCCTTGACCTGATGCAATTGCCTAAACCGGCTGAGATGACAGGTACATCCGTCATCGCTACCCGTAAATAAGTTACGAAACAAGATATATAATTGGGCGGTTTGGCGTTTGCACATTGAACGAAGGCAGCAGAAATAGTCTGAAGAAGCAACGCGTTCGCCTTTATCACATGATTTCAACTTATGAAAATAAGTTCAAAGAAATCAGGGGATAACAGCGATCAGAAGACGATTCTGCTGACGTAGTGAAAAAGGGCAAACACAAGTTGGTCCAAAAAATTAAATCCCAACTATAAAGGAGATTATCACAAATGACTATTATTTCTGACGTGTACGCTCGCGAAGTCCTCGACTCCCGCGGTAACCCTACAGTAGAAGTTGAAGTATACCTGGAGTCCGGCGCAATCGGACGCGCAATCGTTCCATCTGGTGCATCCACTGGTGCCCATGAAGCCGTTGAGCTTCGCGATGGCGACAAATCCCGTTACCTCGGTAAAGGTGTTCTGCAAGCTGTTAAAAACGTAAACGAAACAATCGCTCCAGAAGTTATCGGTATGGATGCATTGGATCAACTGGGTATCGACAAATTGATGATCACTTTGGATGGTACGCCAAACAAAGGTAAACTGGGTGCTAACGCAATCCTGGCTGTATCCATGGCAGTAGCTCGCGCAGCTGCTGACGCTCTGGACCTGCCATTGTACGTATACCTGGGCGGATTCAACGCTAAAGCATTGCCAGTTCCAATGATGAACATCATCAACGGTGGTGAGCATGCTGACAACAACATCGACGTTCAAGAGTTCATGGTTCTTCCAGTTGGAGCACCAAGCTTCAAAGAAGCTCTTCGCGTAGGTGCAGAGATCTTCCACAACCTGAAATCCGTATTGAGCTCCAAAGGCTTGAACACAGCTGTAGGTGACGAAGGTGGTTTCGCACCGAACCTTGGTTCAAACGAAGAAGCAATCACTACAATCATCGAAGCAATTGAAAAGGCTGGTTACAAACCAGGCGTTGACGTATTCCTGGGTATGGACGTTGCTTCCACTGAGTTCTACAAAGATGGTAAGTACACACTTGCTGGTGAAGGTAAATCTTACACTTCCGCTGAGTATGTTGACCTTCTGGCTTCATGGGTTGAGAAATACCCAATCATCACAATCGAAGACGGTATGTCTGAAGATGACTGGGATGGTTGGAAATTGCTCACTGAGAAATTGGGCGACAAAGTACAACTCGTTGGTGATGACCTGTTCGTAACAAACACTGAGCGTCTGGGCAGAGGTATCGACGAAGGTATCGGTAACTCCATCCTGATCAAAGTTAACCAAATCGGTACATTGACTGAAACATTTGATGCAATCGAAATGGCTAAACGCGCAGGATACACAGCTGTAATCTCCCACCGTTCCGGTGAGTCCGAAGACAGCACAATCGCTGATATCGCTGTTGCAACTAACGCTGGTCAAATCAAAACGGGTGCTCCTTCCCGTACAGACCGTATTGCGAAGTACAACCAATTGCTCCGCATTGAGGATCAACTGGGTGAACTGGCTCAATACAATGGTCTTAAAGGATTCTACAACCTTAAAAAATAAGCTGGATCTACAGCTTTTACGGGCAAGCCGGGTAACCGGCTTGTCTTTTTTATTAAGACGGAGTAATGATATAACGTAAGGATCACGCAGATGGTGAAATTTAGGGCATTGTATAAACTGTACTACTTGTAGTACAACCATAGCTATGTTACAATTAAAGTAACTGTTTTTATGGTGAGATGTTATGCCCACATGGGTAGGAGGTGGAAAGAATGGATATTGCTTTGAAATTGCTGCTCGTTGTTTTCTCGATCGGTCTAATCACTGTAGTATTGCTGCAGCACGGGAAAAGCGCTGGTTTGGCGGGTGCCATCTCCGGTGGTGCGGAACATCTTTTCGGTAAAACGAAAGCGCGCGGATTGGATCTCTTCCTGCAACGTGCAACGGTGGTACTGGGTGCAGGATTTATGATTTTGTCTATTATTGTTACGGTGGTTTCCAAGTAAGATTCGGAACTGCTGTTCAATGAATAGCTTAAGCTAATGGCTTAATTGAGGAACCTTCGTTTCGTGAAGAAACGGGGGTTTTTTAATAAATTCCTACGCGTCCAAACTTTTCCAACAATCTAATCTATAGACTCCATGATTTTCGGTCTTCTTCTCACTTCTGTTTCGGTTTTCCTTCCTTAATATGCAATACACCCCTATCATGTATGGTATGTCCCTCGCTTATTCGTTACGCGAACTCACTCCCTATAATGAATGTCATGTGTACAGAAAATTTTCGCATGTCGTCCTTTTCCAGATGCGCACAGCACGTGTATCGCATAAAATGTCTGTAGAGATACGTGAAAGCGCGATTTTAGTGGAGCGCTTGGCAAACTGTGGTTTTTTTGCGAGGTACGGATGGGCCGGATTGAATTCGTGTATACTAGGGTATGAGATAGTATGGTTGCACTACTACGCTCTTTACAACAGTGATATTGCATTGCATGAAAATGGTAATAATTCCGATACATAAAGAGATGAGATTGCTTACACTTTTATGTTTCCCGAGGTGAATATATTAATGATAACAGAACAACAATTGCTCGACT
Organism: Paenibacillus sp. FSL R5-0701; assembly: GCF_037973995.1. NCBI lineage: Bacteria > Bacillati > Bacillota > Bacilli > Caryophanales > Paenibacillaceae > Paenibacillus > Paenibacillus sp. FSL R5-0701. The sequence continues at coordinate 192,686 of NZ_CP150230.1, forward strand.
TCATGCGGGAAACCGCTTATAAACCCATGACTTATCAGGAGTTGGAACAGCACTTCGCTATTGAAGATGCAGCTGATTTCAAAGCCTTTTTGATTATGCTTAATACGCTGGAGGAATCCGGTAAAGTTTTGCTGACCCGTAACAATCGCTATGGCATGCCAGAGCGCATGGATTTGGTACGCGGACGTTTACAGGCTCACGCCAAAGGCTTTGCTTTCCTTATCCCCGAGGATCGGGAGCACCCGGATGTGTACATTCATGCCAATGATATGAAAAGTGCGATGAATGGTGACACGGTACTGGTTAAAGTCACGTCTCAAGGACCTTCTGGCGGTCGCCTGGAGGGTGAGATCGTTCGCATTGTTACTCGTGCTGTAACACAAGTCGTTGGTGTGTTCCAAAGCCATGAAGTGTACGGATTTGTCATTCCGGATGACAAACGGATTAATCGCGATATTTTCATCCCGCGTACCAACTTTGCTGGGGCGGTTGATGGACAGAAGGTCGTAGCAAAGATCGTCAGCTATCCGGAGGGTCGTGCGGCGGCCGAGGGTGAAGTGATCGAGATTCTCGGTCATAAGGATGAGCCGGGTATTGATATTTTGTCCGTCATTCGCAAGCATCAGTTGCCTGAAGCCTTCCCCGATGAAGTGGTAGAAGAAGCGGAGAAAGCACCAGACTCCATCACGGATGAAGAGATCGTACAACAGGGTCGCCGTGATCTGCGCGGACTTAACATTGTCACGATTGATGGCGAAGATGCCAAGGATCTGGATGATGCTGTTAACGTAGAGAAGCTGCCTAACGGTAACTATCGTCTGGGTGTTCATATTGCTGACGTTGGCTATTATGTGCAGGAGAATTCCAAGCTTGATCAGGAAGCTTACAACCGTGGATGCAGTGTGTATCTGGTGGATCGGGTTATTCCGATGTTACCACAGCGTTTGTCCAACGGGATCTGTAGTTTGAACCCGCAGGTAGACCGCCTGACACTGTCATGTGAAATGGAGTTTAACGACCAGATGAAGGTTGTGAAACATGACATTTTCACAAGTGTAATCAAAACCAAAGAGCGGATGACGTATTCCAATGTCCGTAAAATCCTTGAAGGTGAAGAGCCGGAATTGCTCGAGCGTTATAAGGATCTGGTAGATGATTTCCATCTGATGAAAGAGATTGCTTTGAAGTTGCGTGCGATGCGTATGCGCCGTGGTGCGGTTGACTTTGATTTTGAAGAATCGAAAATCATTGTGGACGCAGAGTGCAAACCGGTAGATATCGTAAAACGGGAGCGTTCGATTGCAGAGCAAATCATTGAGGAATTCATGTTGGCAGCGAACGAAACAGTGGCAGAGCATTTCCACTGGTTGAAGGTTCCGTTCATTTATCGTGTACACGAAGACCCGGATCAGGAGAAACTGCAAAATTTCCTCGCCTTTGCGGCGAATTTTGGACACCAGGTCAAAGGACGTGGCAATGCGATTCATCCACGGGCGCTTCAATCGTTGCTTGAGGATATCAAAGAAACGAAAGAACAAACCGTGATTAGTACAATGATGCTCCGTTCGATGAAACAGGCGAAGTATGATTCTGAAATGTCAGGTCACTTTGGCCTCGCGGCAGAATTCTATAGTCACTTTACGTCTCCAATTCGTCGATATCCCGACCTCGTCATTCACCGGGTGATTCGCGAAGTCATTGAAAATAATGGTGCTTTGCCGGAGAATCGTCAGGAATATTTGGCAGCACGTATGTCCGATATTGCGCAACAGTCTTCGGAACGTGAACGTGTGGCGGTAGAAGCTGAGCGGGATACGGAGAAAATGAAAAAAGCCGAGTACATGCTCGACAAAGTAGGCGAAGAGTTCGAAGGTATGATCAGCAGTGTGACCAGCTTTGGTATGTTCATTGAACTGGAGAACACGGTTGAAGGTCTGATTCGCTTGAGTGCGCTCACGGACGATTATTACCATTTTGACGATCAGCATATGGCTCTGATTGGTGAACGTACCTCGAAAGTCTTCCGCATCGGTGATGAAGTGAAGATTCGTGTGGCACGTGTAAGCATGGAAGAGTATACGATTGATTTTGAAATGGTGGATATGAAACCTCGCGGTGAACGTCTTGGCGGCTTCGGTGGCGGACGTGGCGGTAAAGGTGGACGTCCTAGTAGCGGCGGCGGACGCGGCGGTGCCAAGGGTGGACCGGGTGGTTTCAGCGGTTCACGTGACGGCAAAGGAGGCTCATCTGCTGCTGGAGCCAACCGTGGTGCCAGATCAACGGAAGAGAGCAGCAAAGGTGGACGTGGCGGTCGCGGTGGAGCAGCGAGTGCAGGTGCGGGCGCAGGCTCATCCGGTGGCTACGCAGGCAAAGGCGGCAAACCTAAAGGTGAGCGTCGTGCGGGTGATGCTGGTGGATCAACTGGCCGGGGCAAAGGCGCGTTGAGCTTTGGTTTTGGCTCAGGTAAAGGCGGATATAGCTCTACATCGGGTGGATCGGATAGTAGTTCAACCGGTGGACAAGGAAGTGGCCTGAACAGCGGCAGCGGTCGCGGTGAAGGAAGCTTTAAGTCCGGCAAGGGCGGCGGTAAAGGTGGCAAAGGCGGAAGTGGACGCAAAAACACTTCGCCGAGCGGCGTATTTATTGGAGAGAATGCAACTCCTGGTGGCGCTCAGGAAGGTGGAGCACCACGACGCAAGCGGAAGAAGAGCAAAGGTGCAGCTGGTAACGGTACGGCAGCTTTTGTACGGAAAAAGAAAAAATAAAGCTAACGTAACTTGGAGAAATGGATTACAATTCGTTCCTCCAGGTTAAGCGTTGGAGAAAATAGTCACTTCAGCCGGTGTGTTGTTTCGCACAGTCTGAAAGTGGTGTAATGAGGAGGGGCGGCAGAGGTCGCCTCTTTCTTGATTTTAACAGCCGTACTTGCTACAATTAAGGTCTGGCACGTGGTACCTTGGTGCAACATTGGGTGCGTTGCTATAGAGCATGGTACCGGCTTATTTTACGGAGAAGGAGTGAGGACATGGGCAAGAATGATGGACAGAGTAAAGTGCTTGCACAGAATAAAAAGGCTTCCCATGACTACTTCATTGAAGATACGTATGAAGCGGGCATGGTGCTTACCGGAACGGAGATCAAATCTCTTCGTAACGGCCGTGCGAATATTGGTGACGCATTTGCCACGATTCGAAACGGTGAGATTCATATTCACAATATGCATATTAGTCCTTTTGAACAAGGGAACCGAAATAATCCACTCGATCCGACACGTACACGCAAGTTGTTGATGCATAAAGTGCAGATTCACAAGCTGCTCGGGCTGTCGAAACAGGATGGGTACAGCATTGTGCCGCTGAAAATCTATATCCGCAATGGTTACGCAAAGCTCTTGCTCGGACTGGGTAAAGGTAAGAAGCAATACGACAAACGTGAAACTGCCGCGAAGCGCGATGCTCAACGTGATATCCAACGGGTACTGCGCGAGAAGCAGAAGGTTGCACGTTAAGTGGAACGATGTGCGTGAAAAGCCTTACTTTAGGTGTATAAGTTAGTTTTTGTGATGGAGCTAGGAAGATTGATGTATGAGTTAAGGAGTCCCAAGGTTTGCCCTGCAATGGGCAAAATTGAGGCTTTTTTATTATTAGTAGAAAGGGGATGTGATGTGAATAGCTGAAGTGTGCAGTGGGCTGATTTTTATTGATGTGTGACTAAGAAAACTGCTAGGAGCATGGAGCTTAGTGCGGTGATGAATCTAAATTATCAGCTGTTGCGTAAGTTGACTGAATCGTGGGTAAGATACTTAGGTGCCGTTGTTCGTGATCCGATCTGGGTAAATGGTAAACTTTACTTCCGATTGGTGACGCGGTATAATATGTAGACGATTGAGCCTGTTATATTGGATAACTTTGTATCTGTGCTCAGCCTGTTGGAACGTTTTCCAACAATCTGTACTATATCGGCTTGCTGCTCTATGTTATGATTACTCATGTAGCAGACAGGAATGCCGAGTTTGAAAGAAGCATCTTTTTACCTTGGAGGAAAAAAGATGTGCAGCACCTTTGCTCCGTATTCACGGATTAATCCTGGAGCCCTTCTTCATTGAGGGGGCGTTTATGGATTCGACGGGGATAGTTCGAGCATGGGTAGCGGGTAGTGGGGACGCGTCCGCTTTATCAACGCTAAAGCCTATTAAACGGCAAACAACAAACAAACTACGCTTTCGCAGCCTAAGAAACTGTGTGCGTGCTTCTACCCTGCATCGCCCATGTGACAGGGATAGGGGCTAACAAGTAGTGGGATACGCTGTCACATCTCCGCCTGGGGTGTGCTGAAGAAGACAATCAGGCTGACCCAACGTATAGCCGGTTACGGGGCGATACTCGGGTGACATCAAAACTGTGACTACACCCGTAGAAGCTTATGTGCCGTTATCTTCGGACAGGGGTTCGACTCCCCTCGCCTCCATTAGAGTCAAAAGCCATCAACCAGTGTTCTGGTTGGTGGTTTTTTAGTTTATGATATAATAAACAGAAATTTAGATTGGGGGACTCAAGATGTTTGAAAATCGAGAACAGCTCCAAGAAATTTTGAAAAAGGCAATTCAACATGCACGGAAACAAGCTAAAGAATCAGGTGCCTCTATTTATTATATAAAGAACAACAAACGCGTTCGTGAGGATGCTGAAGGAAATAAATTTGAAATTATATTTGATGCTACTGGGAAACGCCAGGAGTTTGAGTATCATGAGTGAAATCAGACCAGTTATGACTGTGTTTGCTGGAACCAATGGAGCAGGGAAAAGTACACTCAGTATGCAAATGAGAGAGTGGCTTGGTGAACTGGTTGATCCGGATCAAATTGCAAGAGAGTTGAAGCCAGAGAATCCGCGCAGTGCTGACCTGTCTGCTGGCAGGGAAGCTGTGAAAAAAATCCGATCTCTCATTAAAAGTGGTATGAACTTCGCTATTGAAACGACATTGTCCGGATCATTTGTTTTAAAACATATGGAAATAGCAAAACAAAATAGATACGAAATTGTCGTATACTATATCGGTCTTGAGGATGTTCAAATGCATATAGATCGTGTAGCCTCTCGTGTTGAACAAGGTGGACATTGGATTGCAGAAGAAGACATTCGTTATCGATATGGTGAGTCATTGAAGAACCTTAAACCGGCTCTAGCCATCGCAGATCGGGTTATCCTCATTGATAATACATACGAGCCTTTAATTGTTGCTGAAATCATACAGGGTGATTTGATCTACTGCGCTGAATCCATACCTGCATGGTCTAATCTTGTTCTTGTGGGTTACTGATACTCGGGTGACATCAAAACTGTGACTACACCCGTAGAAGTTTATGTGCCGTTATCTTCAGACAGGGGTTCGACTCCCCTCGCCTCCATTAGAGTCAAAAGCCATCAACCAGCGGTCTGGTTGGTGGTTTTTCTGTTTATGCTATAATATTTGTAAAATAAGCTGATGTAAGCCCGATATACTCTGTAATCTCCCAAAGGAGGCAAAAAAGCATGAGCGAAACGCAGCAACAGATCCGCGAGTTTGTTGCAGGGGTACAAGCATACGTCTCGCCAGTAAATGTGATTAATCCTTGGAAAGATTATGTGAAAGGCTATGATATCGGCCCCGAAGCGGTGAAGATTCGTTCTGAACATTTGGTCAGGTATTTGGGGCCACGAATGTCCAAGGCTCGGTACATTTTTATTGCTGAAGCTGTGGGATATCAAGGGGCGAGGTTCTCCGGCGTACCCTTGACGTCCGAGCGAATGGTTACCGGGAATCACTCGCTGGTGAATCACCAGATGATTTTTGCAGGTGAGCCGGGTGTCCGAACTAGCCTGCCCAATATCGCCAAACCTAACCGGAGTCAGGCACTGTATGGATTCGCAGAACCGACAGCATCCATCATATGGGGCGAAGTGTTATCCAGTTCAAGGTGGAAACCAACGGACTTTATATTTTGGAACATCTATCCCTTTCATCCTTATCAATCTTCTGAAAACAGGATGACGAATCGAACGCCGACTTTGGCAGAGTTGGAGGATGGTTTGCCGTTTGCCAGACAGCTTATGCAACTGAATCCTGATGCTCAGATCGTGGCTATTGGCAGGAAGTCAGCAGACACGTTAAGCTCCCATTTCATTAAACATCACCATGTTCCTCATCCTGCAAATGGAAGGGCAGTACAATTCCAAAAAGCAGTAAGGTCAATTATCTAACCCATTTGGAACTGGAGAAATAAAGGCTGACACATGCATTCTTATCGTTCAAGTGCTCACACATAACGTAATGCCTATTCTATAAAGATTGGTTGGTGAAGCCTAAATGAGTGAAAAATACTGGCTTGTGGTGCAATATCCGCTGAAGAGCGCGCAGGGTAGCAAACGAGATCATTGGTTGAAGGAAAAGGTGATGGAATATCTGGAAACCGTTCTGACCCAGGCGGAGTTGGGAGAGGTGGATGGATGTGACCTGGGCAGCCGTGTGGCTGATCCGAAGGAATATGTAATGAACATTTTCTGTGTGGTCACGGACGAGGATCGGAGCATAGCGCTAGTTAAAAAAGTGCTGAGAGAGAGTCGGTTGGATTACACCCGCATCCAAATCGCTACAATGCCATATGGCACAGAAGGAAGCTACACGCTGAAGTATGCCTCCAAAAAAGGCGTTACCGTATTCTCGCTTTGATCACGATTCGCTGATTCATATCATAACGAACTCTGTACTTGTCCTGCCCGAGGGCAGTTTGCCCCCAACATTTGCCCCACTTAAATTCATCATATGAGAAAACGATAATTGGACTTCCCAACCTTATCCACTCGATCAACACACTGCCAGTAGTAAGAATGATGCCCGTAGATATCGTAATCTTGCTCAAAAGTATGCCATATCAAGGTAGACGTTTATCATCGTCTTTTGTGTATTCAGATCCTCCGCCTCTCCCACATCACTCTCCATCTGGCACAAACCACAACTTATTATCTGTACCTCCAACATTTTATAAGGCAGTACTCCTTGCGGCTCCAATTACGGGGCCTCACCCACAGCGTTCACAGCAATCGTCTTTCCAAAGCCTCATTCTACTTCACTCAGTCAAGCCATCCGTATGCGATAAAAAGAGTTGAGCCTCCTCCATGCACAGTTCTATAATATACAATTGTATAAAATCCGAGAGAGTGGTGGATATCACAATAGGTCATCCGATCACATCGGATAAACCCATCACACATCGGAACCAAGGGAGGGTCACAGTGAAACACAGAGCAAAAGATACAACAACAGATGCAGGAGCAACAACAGAAGGAGATGAAAAATAGAAGTGAAAGCAACAGCTCAATCAGATGTTGAGACCGATGCAGAAGTAAACGCAAATACAAAAGCAAACACCAGTGCAATGAAGAAGAATTGGACTCCCCGTTTCAAAGAGTATATTCAACGCAAGCCCAAGACACTCGCTTTTAAAATCCCATTTGCCTACTTTATCATTATTCTGCTAACGGTGGCGTTCAGTGCGTTGGTACTGAGTCGTATCTCGGAAAATGATACGCAGCGAAAGATCAATGAAGCATCATTGCAGACAATTACATCTATTGAGACCAACGTTAATCTGATGATTGAGAACGTGAACAATTATTCGAAAATGATTTTCTCCGATCCCAACTTGCAGAACCTGCTGCGGCAGGGCAATGTGTACTCCAATTTACAAACACAGTCCAAGGTCAGCGCGTATTTGACTAATCTTATGCAAGCGGTTCCAATTATCGATTCAGTATATATTTACGATAATTCGGGGCACCGATTCTCGGTTGGTACACAGGAATGGCCCACGTTTATGGAAGCGAATGTGAAGGAAGCGCCTTGGTACGAACAGGCACTGAAACATAACGGAAGATATCTGCTCAGGCTGAATGGTGGCAACAACGACAGCGGAGTCTCGGCAACGGGGGAGAATGATCGGCAAGAGGTGGTCTCGTTTATTCGCCTCATTCGAGATTTGGATGATACGTCTCCACTTGGATTTCTGGTCATGAACATCAAGGGAAAATCCATTGCTCAAGCCTATGCCAACCTGTCTGCACCGGATTCATTTCAGGTGGCCATCCTGGATGAGCATCAGCGGGTGATCGCAACGAACGTAACCGATGGAAAGAAGGCCGTGCCTACTGTATCCGACTCATCCATGTCTGCCGCTTCTGGACAGGAAGGGATGCACGAGATATTAGAGGCCAATCAGGCCAAGTTAAAACAAACATTTCAAGAGCAATCTTCCGGCTTCATCACCTTGCAATCGGGTGGTCAGGAATATGCTGTGACCTATCGTTCGGCTGGTGATGATCAGTGGAAATTCATCAGCATGAGCCCATACCGGGATACGGATACCCGTAATAAATCCATGGTGCTGCTTGCGTTGATTCTACTGGCAGTGAACGGAACGGTCTTTTTCGTCAGTTCATTCATCATCTCGCGCAGCGTCATTAAGCCGATTCATAAGCTGCTTCGTTCCATGCAAAAAGCGCCAAGTGGCAACTTCCGCAAAGTGACGGTTGAGCTGAACAGTTACGAGTTCGCACAGCTATATGGAGGATACAACCAGATGATTGAGCAGATTGAGCAGATGCTGAAACGCATCATTCAGGAGCAGCAGACGATCCGCCGAGCAGAACTGAATACACTTCAGGCGCAGATCAAGCCGCATTTTCTATATAACACACTTGATTCCATTACCTCCCTGGCGATGTCCGGCATGAACGATAAGGTATGTGAGCTGTTAGAAGCGCTTGGAAGTTACTATCGGCTGAGTGTCAGCAAAGGGCGCGAACTGATTACGCTGCACGAGGAGGTTGAGATTGTACGCAATTATCTGACGATCCAGCAGGTGCGATATCCCGGTGTATTTGAGGTGCAGTACGATATCGATTCAGACTGTGAACGAGTGATGATTCCCAAGCTTGTACTCCAGCCGCTGGTGGAAAATTCTCTTTATCATGGTATTCGTCCCAAAGGCAGCCCAGGCACGATACGTATTCAAGCTCGTCGATCCAAAGAGGGAGTACTTCTAACGATCACTGACGACGGAGTCGGCATGTCCGAGGAAGAAGTACAACAGGTTCAACGCACAGAAATGAACAGGTCTAATCGCTCGAACTCATCTAACCCATCTAACCCATCTAACCCATCTAACCCATCTAACCCATCTAACCCATCTAACCCATCTAACCCATCTAACCCATCTAACCCATCTAACCCATCTAACCCATCTAACCCATCTAACTCTTCTAACTCTTCTGATACTTCTAATCCTACCTATAACGCTAAATACAATCCAAGCTTTGGCTTATGGGGGACGATGGAGCGGCTTCGGATTTTTTATGACAGAGAAGATGGACTTAAGCTGCAGAGCGAGGTTGGAAAAGGAACCACCATTATCATAACGATCCCGAAGGGAGCCGATGAATCATGGAATTCACTGTGGAACCATTAAAGGTATTGATTGTGGATGATGAGTACCTCATCCGAAATCTGCTGCGCATGCGTATCGATTGGGAGCAGCAAGGCATGAGCATCATTGGTGAGGCCTCCGATGCTGAAGAGGCTTTGAATCAGGTTGAGCTGTTGCGTCCAGACATTGTGTTCACGGACATATACATGCCCAAGATGGACGGCATTGAACTGAGCGGCATCCTCATGGAGCGTTACCCAAACATAAAAATCGTGGTAGTGACGGGACATGATGAATTTGAATATGCTCGTCAGAGTGTGAAGCTGGGCATATCCGATTTTATTTTGAAACCCATCCGTGCTTCTGAATTATTACAGGTTACGACGAAGCTACGAGTGGCAATCGAGCAGGAGATGGGGCGTGAGTACGAGCTGATGAAGCTGCGGGAGGAGATGAAGCAGAGCTTGCCTTATCTCAGGGAGAGGTTTGTAAATCAATGGTTAAGTAACGTGATACCTGAGGATGAACTACAAGAGAAGGCGCGTTTCTTCGGTATTCCTATCTCGTCTGGTGAACCAGGATCACGCATCGCAGTAATGGAGGTGGAGGTTGCTGTACCGCAAGCTAAGATAGCTGCACCAGAGGTATATCCACATCTGTCCGAATCATATCACCAAACACACCAAGCACAACGAGGGCCTCAACAACAACACGGTCAGTCCCAATTAAGCCAGCATCAGACAGAAGGTCATCCACATACTGCCGAGGAAATACATATTCTGCTGCGAATGGTAGGCATGAAGCAGGTGCAGGCATTTTATCCGCAGGATTCGCAAACCATTATCGTCATGGACCCACATAACCGGATAGTTGTACTCTCGCTTGGTGCGGATACGGAATTTGCCGTTCAGGTACAGCAGCTTCAGGAAGAACTTCAACATACACTTAAGCTCGAAGGGTGTGAAGTTGATGTGACCGTAGGGATTGGGCAATGGCAATCAGGATGGGGAAGGGCCTGTGTGGGATACCGGGAAGCTTGTCGTGCACTCGATTATCAGGCGTTTGTGGGGAAAAATCAGGTTATTTGCTTCGAGGATCTGGTCATCGAAGGCGGAAAAAGGCGGTACCACTCGGATGCTCAGCTGCTCCAACAACTGCAATTTTACGTCAGTGTTGGTGCGGGGGAAGAAGCCGTATTGTTGCTGGAGCGTATGCTGTCTGTGCCGTTCTCGGACGTTTCACAGTTTCGGATGGCTGCCATGGATGTGGTTACGGAGTGCCAGCGTGCTGCCATAGAGCAGCAACTTGAGGGAGAACACGCATTGAACAAAGAGGCCGTTGCGGCCATTTTTACAGCAGGTCATCTGCCTGAACTAAAAAGCATGCTGGAGCAGCATGTCCGCACGGTATCGGATGCCATACAAGCTAAGCGACAGGCCAAAGAAGGCAATCTGATCGACCGGGTGATGGCTTATCTTGAAGAGAACATGGGCAATGCGGAAGTGGGGCTTTCCAGCACCGCGGCTGCTTTTTACGTAAGTTCGGGCCATCTGGGGCGGCTGATGAAAAAAGAGACCGGGCAGACGTTTGTGGAATATATGACGCAGCTTCGTATGAGAAAGGCCGAAACGTTGCTGAAGCAGACCGATTTAAAGGGGTATGAGATCGGGCAACAGGTAGGCATCCCGGACCCACATTATTTCAGCGTCTTGTTTAAAAAACATATCGGTCGGTCCATGAACGAATATCGGAATGTAAAAACCTGAAAAACGAGATGTAAACCCGGGAGTGTAGAGAAGGTGTGAGCGCACCCTCACTTCCGATTTCACATATGCTCGAATATTACAAATCGATGCCTGTTTTCTAAATGGAGAACAACGCACGGTTCGCCTAAAATATGGGCTAGAACCAACTAAAACACATAGGGAGGTCCATAGAGATGAAAGCGCTATTAAAAAAATCAGCAAGTCTAATTCTGACTCTGGGAATTGTAAGCAGTCTGGCGGCATGTTCATCCGGTTCGTCCGGTGGTACACAGGGGGAGAGCGATGGCAAGATTAAGCTGACGCTATGGGATCAATCGGTCGGCAATACCGATCCTTCGGCCAAACTGCTGCCCGAGATTGTTGAGAAATGGAACAGCGAGCATCCGGACATCCAGGTTGAACGTACGGGCACGACAGGAGAACAGTACAAAACCAAAGTCAAAACATCGATTGCAGCTGGTGAAGCGCCAGACCTGTTCTACGGCATGGGTGGTGGCAGCTTTATGCAGCCATATATTAAATCCGGCAATGTACTGGAAATCTCAAGTTACCTGACGGACGATATCAAAGAACGAATGGGTCCGGGTATGGCTGAGGCGATCAATATGGACGGCAAAATCTACACATTGCCCGTGTACACACATATCGCCAACCTTTACGTGAATACGGAACTGTTCGAGCAGGCGGGTGCCAAGATTCCGACCACCTATAACGAACTGCTGGATGCAGTCTCCAAGCTGAAAGCGGCGGGGATCACCCCGGCTGTGATTGGGGAAAAGGACCGCTGGCCGGGCATGTACTGGTACGACGTTATTGCGATGCGTCAGGCAGGCAATGCTGCGGTGATGGAAGCCTTTAAAGATCCGTCGAAATGGGATTCGCCCGACTTTGTAGCCGCCGCGACCAAAATGCAGCAGCTTGCGCAAGCAGGGGCGTTCAACAGCAGTATGTTCAGCATGAGCTATGACGAGATGCTTGGGGCATTTAATGCAGGCAACGGGGCAATGATGTTCCAGGCCAACTGGGTAAATGCAGGAATTGAGGACCCGTCCTCCGCAGTCAAAGGCAAAGTGAAAGTGATTCCATTCCCGGTATTTGAAGATGGCAAAGGCACAAGTACCGAAATCTTCGGCGGAGCCGTCGATGGTTTCTACATCAACCAGAATACCAAACATTCGAAGGAAGCCGTGGAATTCCTCATGTATTTGAGCGAGCAACTTGGTACACAAGGTTTCCTGGCTGGAGCGGGTCTGCCAAGCTGGAAAACAGATGCACTCGACACGTCCAGCCTGTCCTCCCTTGATCTGTCTGCGGCAGATATTATGAAAACGGCGACCTCATTCATTGCGTGGTGGGATAACATTCTGCCAGCGGAGTCTGCCGAAGCGCACAAAAACCTGATTGCCCAGCTGCTTGCCGGCGATGTAACACCGGAGGAGTTCTGCAAACAGATGGCACAGCTCAAACCAACAGAGCTGAGCCTGTAGGTCGCGCAGGTTAATATGTGCGCAACCGTAATCCTTACATGTGTACGCTCGTGAGCTTGCCAAGCTGAAGCCTGTTAACAATGAAGATGAACCCAAACAAGGCGTGGTCCGGAATATCCGGTCACGCCTTTGAGAGGAGAACAACAATGAACTCTGTATTTTCCAATAAAGGCACGATAGCTGTCTTTGTACTGCCCACCCTGATTCTGTTCTGTGGCATTGTGCTCATTCCAATCTTTGTCTCCAGTTATTACAGTCTGCTGGACTGGAACGGCGTAGGCAGGGGTACATTTATTGGTCTGGACAACTATGTAGAGATGTTTAAGGATACCCGTGTGCTGAATTCGATCAAGAACTCCCTGTTATTCGCGGGTGCTTCGGTGTTCATTCAACTGCCGATCTCGCTGGTGCTCGCACTAATTCTGGCGTCCAATGTCAAGGGGGAAGGTTTCTACCGGACCGTGTATTTTATCCCGGTGTTGATCTCAACGGTGGTTATTGCCCAGTTGTGGTCAAAAATCTACAATGCCGATTACGGCCTGCTGAATGTGCTGCTGCAAAGTATCGGCTTATCCAGCCTGGCACAGGACTGGCTGGGGCAGAAGGACACCGCGCTGGCGGCATCGTTTATTCCGACCTTGTGGCAGTACGTAGGGTATCACATGCTGCTGATGTATGCAGGAGCGAAGTCCGTGTCTCAGGATGTGCTCGAAGCTGCTCGAATGGATGGTGCTTCCCGTATTCGCACGGCGTGGTCCATTATGATCCCGCTGATGAAACCCATTCTGAAGGTAAGCCTTGTTTTTTCGGTCATCGGCGCATTCAAGGTGTTTGACCTGATCTATGTGCTGACTGGAGGCGGGCCGTTCTACACCACTGAAGTGCCGAGCACGCTGATGTACGCTACCATTTTTGATACGTTCCGGTACGGATATGGCAGTGCGATCTCGGTCTTTATCATTGTGGAGTGTCTGGTGTGTACGATCCTCATTAATTCATTGTTCAAAACGGAGTAGAGGGAGGCAAAAGGCATGAGTACCGTAGAAGTCATGTTGCAAAAAAATCCCAAGCGGAGGTCCATCTCCGGACCGATCGGGAAAGTGTTCCTGCAAGCGTTTCTGATCCTCGTTGCGATTGTGCAGATCTACCCGCTCATCTGGCTGGCGCTGTTTTCCCTGAAGGATAACAGTGAGATCTTTAGCGGTGATGTGGCCGGGTTGCCCAAAGCGTTTCTGTGGAGCAACTACACCAAAGCAATGTCCGACGGCCATGTGCTGACCTATTTTATGAATAGTGTGCTGGTTACTGCGGCCTCCATTGTCTTGGTACTGATCCTGTCCTCCATGACGGGATACGCAATCACGAGAATGAACTGGAAGCTCAGCGGGTTGACGATGACGATCATTTTGCTGGGCATGATGGTGCCGATTCATGCGGCACTGCTGCCATTGTTTATTATTTTGAAGAATCTGAGCCTGCTCAACAGCTACTGGTCTCTGATCATTCCCTATGTGGCATTTGGCATTCCGATGGCTGTATTCATTCTGGGCAGTTTTTTCAAAGGTATCCCAAGAGAGATGGAGGAGTCGGCGGTTATTGACGGCTGCGGCATATACCGGACGTTTTTCTCTATTATTCTGCCTCTGGTAACCCCGGCTATATCAACGGTAGCCATCTTCACATTTCTGTCCTGCTGGAATGAGCTGATGTTTGCGGTCACGTTTATCAATAACACGGCTTACCAGACGTTGACGGTGGGTATGATGTCGATGGTGGGAACGTACATTACGCAATGGGGTATCATTGGTGCGGGACTGATGATTACGACGGTGCCAACGGTGGTCATCTATTTGCTGCTGAACAAACAGGTGCAGAAGAGTATGATTGCAGGTGCGATCAAAGGTTAGCTGGAGGCTGGACTGGAGAGCATGGCAGTAGAAGGATCGATGCTTGCTCGCTGTACTCTCTTTCTGGTGGATATCGGCTTGATTCAGGATTTCGCAAGGTGTGATCTCTAGACTAGACCGGAGCCTGTGGTCATGGAATAATAAGGGAGTATGTAGCAGGCAGTTGCAGAGAGGGGTCATTATTTATGGTCAATATCGCGATGGTAGAGCAGGAGTCAGTTCGGGAGAAGGTTGTGGCGTTCACGTTTGATGATGGGCCACACCCGGTGTATACACCTCAAGTGCTTGAGATATTCCGGCGTGCCGGTGGGCAGGCGACGTTTTTCATGATTGGCCAAGAGATGGAGAACCACCCGGAGATTGCGGCGGAGGTGCACCGTGAAGGGCATGAGATCGCCAACCATACGTACACGCATCCGGATCTGACCAAGTTGACGCTGGAGGAAGCCGGTGAGGAGCTGCAACGCGCAGAAAATCTTGTTCAAAAAGTTACGGGGCAACCTGCCCGCAGCTTCCGCCCGCCGTATTTTGGCGTAAACGATGATATATTGTCTCTGGCGGCGGAGCGTGGATATCGCACGATTGGTGCGGTGAACGGTGATGCCAGGGATTGGGACAATCCCGGTGTTGAGCACATTCTGGAGCACACCCGGTCTGCGGTGAAACCTGGCAGCGTGCTTATATTCCATGACGGGTACGGGGATCGTTCCCAGACGGTGGAGGCGGTTCGTGTGCTGGTGGAGGAACTGGCCACGGAAGGGTACCGTATGGTGACGGTGAGTGAGCTGTTAGACATTTCTAGTGAGCATGATGCAAAGACGACATAATCAAGTGGGCCCATCATTCTTTGAATGACAGGGTCCTTTTTTAATATATATAATGCATAGGAAGAACGGAGCGGGAGATCAAACTTTGCTTGCCCTCTCAAACTACTTTATAATAATAGGCTAAACTAGATTATGTCAGGAGGAAACAATGGACTTTATCAGAAATCAACTAGAAGAACTCGGCATGAGTGGACCCTCCATTGGTTATCTTTCAAACATCATTATGATTATTTTTATAGCAGTGATCTCGATATTGGCAAATGTGATTGCTAAGCGAGTGGTACTGAAGACGGTTCATCGTATCGTAAGTAACAACCGTTTCAAGTGGGGCCATATTGTGGTTCAAAAAAATTTATTTCAGAAACTGTCGCATCTTGTACCAGCCATTATAATCTATTATTCTGCTTATATTTTCTCGCCCTATCAGGCCATAATTGAAAAATCAGCAATGACCTACATGATTGTCATCATGATTACGGTTCTGAATGCTCTGCTGAATGTGTTCGATGATATCTATCGTACCTATGAGGTGTCGAAGATTCGCCCAATCAAGAGTTACATTCAGGTAGCCAAGATTGTCCTGTTCATTATCGGGGGCATTATCGTCATCTCCAGCCTGATCGGACAGAACCCGCTCATTATCCTCAGTGGACTGGGGGCGTTATCGGCAGTATTAATGCTGGTATTCAAAGACTCGATCTTGGGCCTCGTGGCTGGTGTACAGCTATCGTCGAACGATATGGTGCGTGTTGGTGACTGGATCGAGATGCCAAAGTATAATGCGGACGGTGACGTCATCGACATTACTTTGAATACGGTAAAGGTTATGAATTTTGATAAAACGATTACGATGATTCCAAGCTACGCCCTCATTTCGGATTCGTTCCGTAACTGGAGAGGGATGCAGGTGTCCGGTGGCAGAAGGATTAAGCGGAGTATCTATATTGATATCAGCAGTATCCGTTTTTGTACGGAAGAGATGGTGGCTGAATTTGAGAAAATCCACTACCTGACTGATTATGTCACGGCGAAATTGAAAGAAATTCAGGCTTACAACATGGAGCACCAGGTGAATACCGAAAGCAACGTGAATGGCAGACAACTGACAAACGTCGGTGTATTCCGGGAATATATCCATCAATATTTGAGGAATCATCCAAAAATCAATAAAGATATGACGATGATTGTGCGACAATTAGCACCGGAAGATCGCGGGCTGCCTCTGGAAATCTATGCATTCAGCAATGATATCAACTGGGGTGTATATGAGAACGTTCAGGCGGATATCTTTGACCATATCTTCGCGGTGGCGTCAACATTTGGACTACGGGCCTTCCAGAATCCAACCGGACATGACATTGTGCAGCTGAAAGAGGATAAGCAATATGCGCGAGAGTATTAAGAAGATTTATCAAAATAGATGTGACGGCCACCATATTGGTGGTCTTTTTTACGTTTGGATGCACCTCCAATTCGGCCATGGGTGAGAACACGTCACAGTTCTGGAATCGTGTTCAAATGCAGTTAGAAAAACAGAGATACTGTAAATATAAGTGGACAATACATATATTTTTCATTATATTATAATTAATTCCATATTTTGAAAGGGGTGATTTGGAGCTTTTTCTGATCAGGTGTGTCTATGAACTAGGGAAAAGCATGGAGTCTCTTTGGCGTGCTAACTTTTCAAAAGAAATGGAGGGAGAATGAAATGAAGAAAACATTGTATTCTGTTATTATGATGACGCTTTTATCAGGATCGATTGTGGGTACGGCCTTGGCGGATAATTACGAGTCGAATGACACTTTGAGCAGCGCGTATAAAATCCCAACGCAAACGGTGGCCACTCCCTACGGTCCGGCATACTGGGGTGGAAGTGCTTGGTCTTATCTATCTTCCCCGACAGATGTAGACTACTTTACATTCAGAGGGCATGGCAAATCAGACGTGCTTGGTTCTCCTTCCGGCTATGATTACGATTTGTACGCCTATGACAGTGCTGGAAATTTGGTTGCTTCTTCTACGAATACGTCAGGAGCGGATACCGTTCTTGTCGACTACAATAATGTATATTTTAAAGTGGTAAGCAAAGATGGACGATACAGCGATACCGATGCTTACAGCGTAACCTTTTATAAAAGGGATGTCTGGGTGCCGTGACCAGCTCGTGAGAGTAAAACAACGTTAGGTATCATAGACTTTAATGCTTCCGTCTCATGAATAGGAACTCTACCGCCTCAATGAGGTAGTAGAGTTTTATTTATTCAAGCCAATGGTCTGGAAGAATGGGTTACCATATCCCCCACTTGAGTTCATTGGAAAATTTAATGGAGGTGAGTGCCGTGGCACGTGTATTAGTTGTGATGATCCCTGCAGAAGGCCATATCAATCCGTCGCTTGGATTAATCAAGGAACTGGTAGAGAACGGTGATGAAGTGGTCTACTGTTGTACCGAAAAATACCGGACGAAGATTGAAGCGTTAGGCGCACAATTTAAGGCCTACTCCTTCAACGAGGCAACCCTGCTCAACAACCCTGGTATGAAGCCATTTGAACTCAAGCATCCTTACCAATTTTTATATATGATATTGAATAAAGTGATTCAACGCTTTATACCAGATGTTCTGAATCTGATCGAACATGAAACCTACGATTATATCATTTTTGACTCCATCATAGGCTGGGGAGGACAAATTCTAGGTGAGAAGCTAGGTATACCAACGGTATGCTCAACCAGCACCTTTGTTTTTGTGGAGCCTCTTGGATCAGACAATCAACTGAAAGATGATACGGAGGAGGTCAAGGAGTTATATAACAGCATCGTGGAAATGTCCCAGCAAATAGCTTCCCAGTTCGATGTGGCTGTACCTTCCCTGGCGGAACTTTCAGGGCATTCAGGACAACTGAAGATTGTGTATACAAGTCGTTATTTTCAACCCATGGGGGACAAGCTGGACGACAGCTTTGTGTTCACTGGCCCGTCCATTATTCCTCGTAAGGATGCGCCAGCTTTTGCAAATGAATCTCTGCATGCTCTTTATAAGCAGGTCGTTTATATTTCGATGGGAACCATTTTAAATAAAGATCTCGATTTTTATAAGCTTTGCTTTACGGCCTTTCGTAATTTGCCTGTGCAGTTTATATTATCTTCTGGGAAGGATACCGATATAGAGCCTATTGCTGATCTCATTCCTGACAATTTCATCATAAGACCCTATGTCCCTCAACTGGAAGTGTTGCAGTGTGTAGATGCTTTTCTGACACATGCAGGCATGAACAGTACCAGCGAAGCTTTGTATTACAATGTACCATTAATCATGCTCCCGTTAACATCGGATCAGCCGCGTGTAGCAGGTCGGGTAGAGGAGTTGGGAGCAGGTGTCATCGTGGACAAAAATAACCTTACACCCGATGTGCTTAGAAACGCAGTATTAGAAGTGCTCGGCAATGCCTCCTACAGGGAACAGGCAGGGGTTATTGGGAAAACGTTACGCGATGCTGGCGGGTATAAGCAGGCTGCTATGGCCATTAAGAACTTTATAGGCAATCAACCGTTATCGGCCACGCCCATCTCTTCGTTTGAATGAAAAGGAGACTGCCTTTCCTGAGAGCAAGACGAGAAAGCCGTCACCCGACTAAAACGGAGTGTTAACTTCCAATTGATTCAAGCGCGTATGGAGGGGTAGATAAACGGAGAGGGGCATTATTTTTACCATAATGTTCGTATACCTTTCACAAAGGAGAGTTCCCACATGAATCATACAATCCCTGAATACACATTGAACGATGGCTTGAAAGTACCTGCAATTGGATTTGGTACCTATAGTTTAAAAGGTGAAGAAGGTGTTAAATCAATCGCGTCCGCAATGGATGCGGGTTATCGATTAATTGATACGGCGTATAACTATGAGAATGAGGCAACGGTGGGCAGAGCAATCAAACAAAGCTCCATCGTCAGAGAAGATCTACTCATTTCCTCGAAGTTGCCGGGGCGTTATCACGCTCATGATAAAGCACTTGTGGCGATCCAGGAATCCCTGTACAGAGCGGATCTGGATTATTACGACCTGTATCTGATTCACTGGCCCAATCCGAAGAAGGACATGTATGTCGAGGCATGGCAAGCGCTGATCGAAGCCAAAAAACGTGGATATATCCGATCCATTGGAGTTAGCAACTTCCTGCCTGAACACAATGAACGGCTGATTAAGGAAACGGGGATAGCGCCGAGTCTGAATCAGATTGAGCTGCATCCATTCTTCGACCAAGCCGATCAGCGGGAACAGGATACGAAGCATGGCATCGTGAACGAATCCTGGAGTCCGATTGGACGTGGCAATGATGCCGTACAGGATATTCTGAAGGATGAGAATATTCTTCGGATCGCGGAAACGCATGGCAAAACGCCAACCCAGATCATTCTGCGCTGGCATGTTCAGCTGGGTTCCATTCCAATTCCGAAAGCCGGCTCCTTGCAGCATCAGCAGGAAAATATCGATATATTCGATTTTGAGTTGAGCACAGAAGAGATGCAGCTCATCTCTGCATTTAATCGTCCGGATGGACGGTTGTGGGATCAGGACCCAAGCGAGTACGAAGAATTTTAAAGATATCAAAAACCCCTGTGAATAAACATGGTAAAGCCTGCAGGCTCTATCGATGATATTCCGGGGGTGTTTTGGTGTGCAGAGGAATAGAGGACATGGTAAAAAAGAAAAAGAGTGCCATTGTCAGTAATGACAAGAAGCACTCATAATATGAACGGTTACGGCAACATATTTACTTGTGAAATGTGCCCGCTACGCTTTCGAAATCCGGAAAGTTAGAATCTCATACGGTTTGATATCAAAAGTAATTCGACCATTTTCCACGGCGCATTCTACTTCGTTGTTCTCGAGCAAATCACAAGCGTACGCCGTAGCACCTGCTCCTTCAGGCAATTGCAGGGAAGCACGGCTGCGACGGCCGTGTGCTTCATAGAGACGGATGATCATATCATCGTTGTTCTCGGCTTTTTTGATAACCTCCAGCACGACATTATCCTGATCGACCGATGCAAGTGACCATGTTCCCGGCAAGGTACCGGTTTGCGGACTTACTTCACGGGCAACCAGCGGACGGTTGAGATCATAAGCGGCTTGGATGACACGTCCCTCACGGAAGTCGCCCTGATGCGGATAGAGCGCGTAGGTGAATACGTGCTGCTCTTTGTCGGCATTTTCATTCGGGTACGTTGCGCTCTTGATCAGCGACAGTCGCATCACCGAGTTATGAATGTCATATCCATATTTG
This sequence comes from Paenibacillus sp. FSL R5-0701, assembly GCF_037973995.1. Lineage (NCBI taxonomy): Bacteria > Bacillati > Bacillota > Bacilli > Caryophanales > Paenibacillaceae > Paenibacillus > Paenibacillus sp. FSL R5-0701. Next base: position 213,426 of record NZ_CP150230.1, read on the forward strand.
CAGTCGTTCAGCAGAGCAGCACCGTACCCGTTCTCCGCCAGATCGGCCCACTTCTGCCCGCATACTTCAAACCGGGCTTGATCCCAGCTCGTATTACGGTGGGTAGCACGCTCAACGTTGCCGTACTGGATTTCGTAGACTGCCTTCTCACTCCAGATATCGAGCGGGAAGGCGGCTTTCAGCAGCAAATGCTCCTGCTTCCAATTCACAAACGTACGGAAATCAATCCGGCGTGTATGCGCGTAGAAGATGATTGTTTGCTCAATGACCGAATCTAGGAACTGTCGCTTCACTTGAAGCACGGAACGTACCGGCCCGCTTTCAACCCACTCCAGCGACTGCAGGTCGTTAATCTCCCACATATGCTGTTCATAATAATCGTCAATGTTCCATGCCTCGTATTCCGCAGGTCGATCCTCGAACACTTGCAGCACGTTACCACGCTTGCCAGACTGAAGCAGCTCACGGCCCTCCAGCTTGTCCCATACGGATGTGAATTCGGCACTTTCATTCAGGTGAATATCGTACCAAGGTGTATGGATGTGGCGCCGATCTGCTTCCCACTGTGCAACCGAAACTCCCGCGACAAGCTCGTCTGTTAGATCTGGTGTGATTCGGAAAGATTTATACCCGGATGCAGGCACGTTCTCTGCAAGGAACACGAGGCCTCCCTCGGGAGTCCGCTGGCTTGGTACAGGGTGATCTCCATCGTAGACGGTTACCTTTCTCGCAAAAGCAGGCAGCTCAACCACATCCGTCCGTACAAATCCGGTCGTGTTAAATACCGCAATGGCTTCCCCATCAGATGTAATTCGGCTTGTGATGCCGTTAAGTGCACTGTCTTTTAGCTCATCTGTGACACGCAGTACTTCTTCATATTGCTCTTTGGAATCCACATATACCTGCTCAATGGAGCTGCCCGGGAGAATATCATGGAACTGGTTCAGCATCGTCAGCTTCCATGCCTGCTCCAGCGCATCGGTTGGATAGGCCGCCTGTACATTCGCCTGACGATGAATCATGGCATACAGCTCGGCATCGGCCAGTGCAAATTCGCTATGACGGTTGTACCGTTTGTTGCGCGCCATGGACGTGTAGGTACCCCGGTGATACTCCAGATACAGTTCACCCGACCAGCGGGGAACAGAAGGAACATCAGCCAGATTTTGCTCCAGCTTCTCAAAAAACTCGCGTACAAAAGTACGTTTCACCGCGGGTACACCCGGCAATCCAACATCAAGCCGTCTGCCATGCTCCAGCATCTCTTCAGTTGGTCCACCGCCGCCATCTCCAAATCCGAAACATTGCAGGACATCTGCATTGATGTTTTTGTTCTGGTATCGCTGCCACGTGCCTTTCACTTGCGAAGCATTAAATCGTCCATTATAGGTCGTTTCGAAGCGGCGCTGCCTGAAATCAGGATGTTTGTCATAGTCTGTTGCTGTGATGAAATGGGTCAGGACTTCTGATCCGTCGATTCCTCGCCAGTACATCGTGTCGTTTGGAATCTGGTTTGTATCATTCCAGGCAATTTTGGTTGTCATAAAATAATCAATGCCGCTCTTGCGCATAATCTGCGGCATCGCTGCACTATAACCAAATACATCCGGCAACCAGAGCACACGGTTCTCCACACCGAACTCTTCCTTGAAGAAACGTTTCCCATATATAATCTGACGGATCATGGATTCACCCGAGATCAGGTTACAATCGGCTTCCAGCCACATTGAACCTTCCGCTTCCCAGCGGCCTTCGGCCACCTTTTCTTTGATTTTTTCATATAGGGACGGGTAGTCTGCTTTCAGGTATGCATACAGCTGGGGCTGAGAAGACATGAACGTGTATTCTGGAAACTTGTCCATTAGATACAATACACTCGCGAAGCTGCGAATGACCTTCTCGCGAGTCTGATCCAACGTCCACAGCCATGCCACATCGATATGCGTGTGTCCGATACAGTGCACGGTAGGGATGTGATCACCGGCAGGGCGGATATCACCATAGACATGATCTTGCAGATATAGGCGGGCTTCCAGTACCGACGCATGGAATTCTGAGCTGTTTTCCTGGCGCAAATCCAGCAGATTCACGGCTTTATTCAGATGTTCGACCAACTTCAGCCGCTCCAGATCATCCTCACGCAGCAGATCCGCAGCATCCAGCGCAGCCTTGAGATCATAATACAAATCGGAGACTTGCTGATGATGCTCGGCGATATATACATTTAGAAAAACATCCGCGGCAGACGTACTGCAATACGCATATAATGCCAACTCAAACTCTTCGCCCTTCACCGCGGATGAAGTCAAGTCAATCTCCGTATGGTTAACATCCAGACCGCAGATCAATTCCCCATTGAGGAATGCTAAGAATTGCGGATTGTCATAATTCCAGATGTCGTCAGCACCGGTGACGATGGCACACACGACCTTTTTTCCTTCCATTTGATCCGGGATTCGAATGCGGGTTTTAAAGCAGCTGTGTACATCTTTGCCACCCCAGCCATCACCCTTACGGAATACGTTCCAGGAGGAAGGGTCCTCATGCACCAGTTCCCAGGAGTGGTAACCACTTTCTTTATGATAAAGCTCAGGGATATATGTCTTTGAGGTTAGTCGTGCACGTTCCAAGTGTTTCACAATGGTATGGATTCGAGTATACAAGGAATTCATTTTCATGTTGGTTTCCCACCTTGGTTTGTAGTAAGTACAGGCTGTAGTCGTTGTTGGAGTGATAATACTGCAAGCGCTAACATATCAACTCTATCATAACAAAAGAGAAATGGGCGAAACTATGTATTGTATGCTGAAAATAACGTCTTTTTATTGCATTTCATGCTAAAATAAAATCATTAGAATCAGGATAGGGGGCATGTCCATGACACCATCGGTTTTGGCATACGAGCAAGGATATGCGATCCATGTGAACCAGCCTGGAGATTCACTTTTTTATCATCTGGATTATGACGAGCGCTCCCATGAACTGAATATGGAATTTCAGCATTTCCATGATTTCTATGAAATCTGTATCCTTCTCGATCGCACGGCTGCGCACATCATTGAAGGCAGTTTATATGAGATCCAGCCTCTGGATATCGTTCTGTTGCGGCCTTCATTGCTGCATAAAACGCAATATCCGAAGGGTGCTCCGCCGAAACGATTGATGATCACCTTTGCCATGCCACGTAATACACCTGGTCTTGAGAGCGGTTACACAGAGCTGTTTTCGATTTTTAATAAACCGGTCCCGATATTCCGATTTACAGAAGAAAGACGCAAGGAAGTCCTCGCGCCGATCAATGATATTTTTGCTATATCGCAGCAGCCTTCTGTCCTTCAATCGGTTATGATTCATAGCAAGTTCGTGGAGTTTCTCTGTGCTCTTCATCGTTACTCACCAGAGAACGGGTATGTGCGTGAAGAGACTGGATCAACGATGTCCAGGCGCATGTATGCCATTGCCTCTTATATTCACAGCCATTATCAACAGGATTTATCTTTGGACGAGGTATCCAGGCGTTTTTATGTAAGTGCCCATCACTTGTCTCGCCAATTCAATAAGGTTACCGGCTTCACCTTCACGGAGTATGTGCAGATGACCCGTATTCGGAATGCCCAGCAATTGCTGCTGAATTCGAGTGAGAAAATCACAGATATTGCTGCACAGTGTGGGTTCACAAGCTTTTCCCAGTTCAATCGCATCTTCAACAAACAGAACGGAATGTCACCAAGTGCATATCGCCGAAGCAGACATTCGCAGAGAGAGCGTGAAGTTATGCTTGTGGGTGAGAGACCCGAACCACTTGGGAGCCTAGAGTGAGAGGGACGAGGAAAGTGATGGACAGACCTAAAATCTACTTAACATGTTACTCTTTTCTGAATAGAAGCTTTTTATAAAAGAAAGAATAGAGAAGAGAAATGGTATATTGTTTGGTCCATATATTCATGATTCTGCCAGGGATAATCCTCCATTACTCATCCGATATACTTTATCGCAATATTCAAGCATGCGCTCATCATGGGTAACCATAATGGCTGCTTTTTGGCGTGATTTCACCTCGTGTGCAATTAGACTGACCACTTCATGTGCTCGTTTGGTATCTAAACTTGCTGTCGGTTCATCCGCCAAAATGATGTTGGGATTATTCATTAAAGCACGAGCTATTGCTGTCCGTTGCTTCTCACCACCTGATAGCTCTTCTGGGAAACTGTTCAACTTCAAACCCAGACCCAGTTCCTCTAACAGCTTAGAGGCAAATTCCTTATCCTGCCTTCCAACCTTGCCAGACATTCTTTTTACCACGAGCAATTGATCAAGAACATTTAAATAGGGAACCAAATTCGAAGATTGCATAATAAACCCAATTTCTTGTAACCTAATATTAGACAGTTCTTTCTCAGTAAGTGCAGAGATGTTATTCCCATTTAGTTGAACCTCTCCTTCAGAGGCTTTAAGCATGGCTCCAGCAATAGATAAGAACGTACTTTTACCAGAACCGGAAGGTCCAACCACAGCAACAAATTCTCCCGGCTCTACTGATATGGATACATGATCGAGTGCAGTGATTTGATTGTTTCCTTCGGCATAATACATGGTGACTTCATTCATGTGCAATCCCTTAACCATTATTCAACCCTCCCGAGCGCCTTGAGCGGATCAATCTTTGTAATTTTACGAACAGAAACCATCGAACTTAACATAGCGATAATGAGCAGGATAACAGAATACGTGACAACAAGACTGGTTTCCAGCTTGAATGGCATACCTTTTGGCATGATCGCTGCTGTCCCATAGGTCAGCAAGATTCCAATAACAATGCTAGTCAGTGAAAGTACAAACACTTGCGAGATAATGGTTTTCCCCAAGAATCGGTTACTGGCACCGATCGCTTTCATAATGCCGAACTGATTGGTCTTTTGCATCGTGATGACATAAAAGAATACCCCAAGCACAAATGCGGAGATCGCAAGCAAAAATGCAAGCATCATTAGTATTGTACCGTTCTCTTCTTTGTACCCTGGCATACCTTGAACGGCTGCCGCTCGGGTAACCGTATCCGTACCTGATAGCATGTTATTAATTACATTTGGCTCGATATCCTTGCCTTGTAACATGATCGCATTCACGGGTCCTGTAACTCCTTTATCCGAACCTGGAGCCGCGAAGGTAATCTTCCGCCATTCATCCATTGGAGTAAATACGGATGCGACGTGGTTATAGGTCTGATTCTCCACATATCCGATAATTGTCAATGATTCAGTCGTTCCATCCAGTTGAAACGTGTCCCCAATTTGATAGCCCTCATCTTTCATGGTTGAATTCACCACGACACCCGTAGGGTTCTCGGAAGACAGGCTTTCACCTTCTACAATAGCTGGTTCCAAAAAGCTTCCTGGGTCAATTCCTATAATCGCTATATCTACCTTATCTTCATTCTTGGTGTTATTCTCTTTCAGTGCCGTTGCCATCGTACTTCCCATGGGTGCAGCAGCATCCACATTTGGCAGCTTTTCTGCCTCAGCAACCAATTGATCTGACAGCAGCGACTTGCTCATTGAAGACTGTGACCCTTCTTCAAAGATGACATAATCAGCCTTCATGGTCTTGAATGTTGAGGCAGCTAGCGTAGATAATCCATTCCCCAGACCGGATAAAATAAAGACTAACCAAGCCATTAGTACGAAAATAATAATAATCATTAGGAATTTTATTTTACTATGCATTAATTCCTTCATAGCTAAAAACATGATCTGTTCAACTCCTTCTTTCGTTTTTATTGACACATGTGTCAAATTAGAGGTGTGGCAACGTGGTTTGTATAATTAAACGATATAAATGACACATGTGTCAAATTTAATCCAAGAATAAAGTTAGCTCTTGGCTCCTCCGATCCACATTTGGAAGAGCAGCTTTCCCCAATCAGGCGTAGGGATATTTAGCATATTAGGCGTATTAATTAAGTTGAAGAAAACACCAATAAGTACAGGTAGAGGAATATCTTGTCGCAGGGCTTGATCCTGCTGAGCGCGTTCAAACAAGCGTGATAATTGAATTTTAAGAGTCATATGTGCTTTCTCAATAAATTCAATATCTCTCGCTGCTGCGGAAGAATTAGTCGTATTAATTTTACTGGCATCTCCCAAAAGTTGATGGAGCGTAGATTCTTCTGCGTAAATGAGGAGCAATTGTTCGAGAGCATCCATTGGATCTGTCTCATCAATGGCTAATGAATTCTCTAATACGGTTGATATGGAGCGCTTCATACAAGCAGCAACAATCTCTTCTTTATTAGCGTAATATTGATATATCGTGCTCCGGGCTCCAGACAGATGCTGTGAGAGTAGCTTGAGATGAAAACCGTCGTAGCCATGCTCAAGTATTAATTTTTTTGTTGTGTCCAGTAGCTCTGTCTCAGTAAAAGATTGTTTTCTTCCCATAAAATCTCTTCCTTTTTATCGTTTAAAATCTATGTGTAAATTTCAGGCGATCGATGAGTGTTGTTAATGAAGAAGTACTGCGCTTCTTTAGTTTACTATGACCAGTTTAGCATATGTTTGATAGGCATCCTACAAAACAGACCAGCTGTCTTAATAATGGGTGTTAATCCAATTGAAAAATCCGGTATACCAGCGATTGGGAAGGTCATATTGTAATCGGGTTGCTCAAGCCAATCACTTTTCGCTTAATTATAAACTTGGGGACCATATACAAAGAAGACAAACCCTCTAAGTTACAGAGGGTTTGCCTTCTCCTTCTATATAAAGCTACTCTTAAAATTGATCCTTTGGTGCCAGCTCAATAGCAGAGCGGATGGCAGCCAGCATGCTTTTATCATCGGCGATATTTTTGCCGGCGATATCAAATGCCGTACCGTGGTCAACGGATGTACGGATGATGCCACCTTTCAGGCCAACGGTGATGTTCACGCCTTCCTCGATGCCCATTACCTTGATCGGCGCATGGCCTTGGTCGTGGTAGCAGGCTACAACGATATCGAAGTCACCGCGACCAGCGCGGAAGAAGAGTGTGTCCGCCGGCAGTGGACCAACGACGTTAATGCCTTCCTGCTGCGCACGCTCAATGCCGGGCTGCAGTTTCTCTTCTTCTTCACCGTTACCGAACAAGCCGTTCTCTCCGGCATGAGGGTTGATTCCGCATACGGCAACACGCGGATTCTCAAAGCCTGCTTTTTTCAACGTATCATGAGCAAGCTTCACGACGGTGTAGGTTCTTTCCGGGTTAATACTCGCAATGGCATCGATCAGACCCATGTGTGTTGTCAGGTGAATAACGCGCAGATTTGGCGTGGTCAGCATCATCGAGAAGTCCTGCGTATCCGTCAGGTCAGCCAGAATCTCGGTGTGCCCCGGATACAGGTGCCCGCCCTGATGCAGAGCTTCTTTGTTCAAAGGCGCGGTGCAGATGGAGTGAATCTGCTGTTTTTTAGCAAGATCAATGGCTTTGGCGAGAAACTGGAATGCGGCATCCCCAGCCACGGCAGATACTTTACCATATTCCAGATCCGCAGGAACGAGGTTCAGATCAATCACATCCACAGTACCGAATTCATACTTGGCCTCGGAAGGCTCCTCAATCGCATTAACGTTCAGACTTGAGCCGATGACTGGCAACACACGCTTCAGAATCTTCGCATCACCGATAACGAGTGGATTGCACTGATCGTACATCTCTTGATGACCCAGTGCTTTCATAATAATCTCCGGTCCAATACCTGCTGCGTCGCCCATCGTAATTCCAATTGTAGGTTTCATACGAGAATACCCCCTTTTAATTTTTGAATCGCATGGATAAAGACATCCGGTTTACCGAATCCGCCTGCTTTGGTAATCACATGCAGATCATCAATCCCTATAAACTTGGAGATCGGCACGCCGATTTCAAGCTCATCCAGCAGCTCGAAGCCGCTAATATTCCATTTCAGGCAGATTTGTTTTGCCGTATCGCCGCCAGTCATGGATACCCCTTTGAACAGTCCCTCTTCCAGCAGTCTGGCACAGATCTCACCCATCCCAAGTACAATCTCGTTGCTGACTTCCGTGTGATTGAGACCACGAACTTCGCCCGTTGCCCGTGCCAGTTCGATATCCACTTGTTCAGCGGTGGAGTAGAGGACAACATCTTGTCCTTCCAGCGCTTTGTCTCGGACCTCGTTATAGACACGTTCCATCTCTTCCGCGCGGTCTGCGGTTGCGGATACCGCTTTGAAGGAATGGAAGGAGACTGACGCCACGCGGGAGTTGCGCATCAATCGATGCAGCTGCTCGCGGGAGTTTTTGTTCACGCTGCCAACCACCGTTAGGATTGGACCGGAATTCTCCGGGATATCAAGTGACGCAGCTCTGGATTCCAACTCGTAATGTGCGGGGAGGTAATTGGCAATGCCCGCCGAACCTGCCCAAGTAAAGGTATACTCCAACTCGCGAGTCATCTGCAGAATCAGTTCCAGATGTCTTTCTTCGGTGGAGTCCACCATTACATACGGGATATTATTTGTTTTCAACTGCTCTAGCTTGGTGCGAATATGATTCTGCCCGGCTTCCAGATCGGCGACGGTGATCTCGCCAACTTCGTACTTGGTCTGTTGTTTCAACAAGTCCGGAAGGTAGGAAATTGTTACAGGTGTCTTCGGATCATGGGCAATTTCAGTATCTGCCAGCGGAACGCCGTTCAGGTAATGAATTCCTTCCAATATCGTCCGGTTATTTTTTGGATAACCCGGGGCAATCATCATAAAGTCCGGCTTTACGACATCATATACAGCATCAATCTCGATGCCGATATTACCGCGCATGGTGGAGTCCATTTTTTTGAAAATCGTCTCAAATCCGTTGTTCGTCAACAATTCAGCAGCCTGATATACACGGTCATACGCTTCCTGCGAGGATATGGAACGACTATCTGTATCAAAGACGACGGCATCGTAACGTGTAAGAGGGCCTTCATCCATATTAAAAAGAACACTGGTCTTCAAGCCATGACGGGCAAGCTGCACCCCGCTGTCATTGGCACCGGTCAAATCATCTGCAATAATGGCTAATTTCATGCAGTCATCCCTCCTTGTAAGCACAATTTAATAAAAAGTCCGTTCAGATCATCCATTAAGCACAGATTAAGCACATTAAATCAGGTGATACTCATTTATGTGGTTGGTCGTTGATTGTATTTCTCGACTCCACCTGATTTCTCCAGTCGTTTGGAGAGGAACCCGATGAAGATTGGCAACAGGATGGCTGTTGTTACAACGCTCGCCGCAATTTGCACTGTAGCAATCTCGGCAATTGGGCCAAATGAAGCATTAGCAGCCACGATGGCAGCAGGTGTACCTACGGCATTCCCAGCTGTTGAACCTTCGGAAGCACCAACGATGGGATTCCAGCCAATAGCTTTGAACAATAGAAATCCAATTCCACCTGTGAGAAGAACGGTCAGAACGCCAAGCATGATTCCACCAAGTCCACCTTGGATGATCGACGAGAAGTTGATTCCCATACCCAGTGAGAAGGCGAAGAACGGAACAAGTTTGTCGCTGCCTTTGTGCAGCCACTCCGCAAGATTGCGGTCCAGATTACCAATAATGACACCAACGATGAGCGGAAGCAATACAGCAACGAATGCCATAGGAGAGAACATGCCGTTGGCAAAACCCATCGCACCGAAGATGGAGAGCGCTACCATGGTTAGGAATGGACCATCGCTGAGTGCGAGGAACGGATAGGCTGCTTTGTCATCTTCTTTGCCGTATTGACCAGCGAGTGCAATGTACAAACCACCGTTCGAGTTGGTCATTGCTGCAATAATGGCCAGTGGGGCAAGACCCAGGAATAATCCACTTGAGTCAGCAAATAGAATGGCAACGAGACCGAGTGCTGCACCGATCGCCCACTTGACGACCAGCAAAGTAACGCCCTTGCCGACGGATGAGCCCGCTGTTTTGAACGTAATCTGTGTACCCGCAATCAACAGGAACAGCGCGATCAACGTACTGGAACTGTTAACGAAGAGAGCTTCCGTGAATCCACCGATGCGCAGGGCATTCGGGAAGAATGTATTGATGGTTGCACCAAGTAACAGGGGAACGACCATCATACCGCCAGGGATGCGATCTAAAGTTGCTTTAATGTTCATAGTAGTAGCTCCTTATGAAGTAATCGTTTTTATGAAGCGCTTGCAGGGATTATATTATCCCATATCGTTTAATATAGCAACAATAAATTATTGTAAATTTTAAATACTAGGGTAAGTGTTTAAAAATGCAACACATAGAAGCGATAAAAAAGACGCAAACTTAAATTTAATCTTTAAGTTTACGCCATAATGTGGCCCGGTTAATCCCCAGACGCTCTGCTGCCTTCGATTGATTGTTATTTTCCTCCTGAAGCACGAACTGAATAACTTCTTTCTCAATCTCCTTCAGCGTACCGTTCAACTTCATTGGGCTTGAAGAAGGTTGCTGATCCAGCAAGCGGGACAAGGTAGCCGTGGTAATTACATAATCCTGTTCATTGAGTGCAGCCTGCTTGATCAGGTGTTTCAACTGGTTGACGTTCATATTCGTGATCTGATCCCGGATCAGCTGGAGTGCATCTTCTTTTATCCTCACCGCAGTAGTTCCGTATTTCTGGTAGTAATCTGTAAGGAAGTGCTGCATCAGTGGGGCCAGATCCTCTGGTCTATCCGCAAGATTTGGCATCATGATTGTATTGAGCTCAAGATCAAGTGACCACTGCGGGTTTAATATCTGTTCCCCGAGTATAAACACCCCTATCTGGTTTTGAAGGCAACTCTGGATAAAGGCGAGCAACTCCGGATCTTCCATACGTGTTTCCATGTGGTTAATCTCTACATTTCTAACCTTGGCGAGTGGTATCTTGTGCAAATGACCGGGCGGAACTTGCGTGAGATCCATCTGTAATAACAGTCCGCCACCGGAGTACATCTGATGAATATGTTTGACCAGAAAAGATTTACCGGAATCCGCTTCACCCTGCAAATAGATCGGTTCATGATTCTCGTAGAGTGCCCGAATGTTCTGTAATACCGCCTGCATAGCAGGGGATTCGGCAACGATAGGCTCCATCGATGCGTCCGTGAACGTTGTTATGCCGAATTGTGCAAAGGCATAGGGTTGTCCTTTTTCCAGCATATATACCTTGTAGCTCTTGTTGTTCAGAGTTGTTTCATAGGCGTTAACCGTGAGCTGGTAATCGTCCACCATGAACACATTTTGGATCTGGGATTGATGGAATTCCAGACTGGTGTTGGTCAGATATATGTGATTATCGGTCAGCGGATTTTTCTCAAAATCGGTCAGATTCTCGAATACAACTTCATTCCGTTCATTTAAAATAAGTAAATTGGGATGTTCCCGTGTAACCAGGTCATTCAGGATGATCGATATCGCATGATTTTTGCTCAAATAACGGTAGACCAGCTGTGCATCCTCCATCGCTCTAAGGATGGATTCCTGGCCCGATTGGATTAACAATCCCTCCAGACCATAGGTCTTCGCGGTGTTGACGGTGATCACATCTCCGACAATCTGTCGGTACCCGGATGCTTTCAACTCCAGGAGCAATCGTGCCACATCTTCCGAGCTATGTATGGTATAGACCTTGAGGGGCAGATCCATCAGATCAATAATCGATTGTGCACCAGAGGTGATGTTGGAGAAGCCAACAATGGCTGTCTGGCCGTTAAACTGGCTTGCCAGGGTAAGTGAACGAATCATATCATAGCCCGATAACTGCACATCAATGACGGGAATGGTCACTGCTTTTTTAATCAATTGGGCGGTTCCGCCGCGGCTGATGATAATCTCTGCACCGTTTTTCTCAGCTTGGGTTGCTAATTCCACACCGTTCGCCAAGTCGCCCACGTCCGTCTGAATGGTTAACTGGGGAAAGCGAGGAATGCACTCTTGTATAATAGGAATCATCGATTCGTAGGGAGCAATAAAGTGAACTCGTGTACGCATATTTTTCCTGCCTTTATAGAAAACTTTGATCCCCTTATTATAGCCAACTTGCGAAGGAATGGCACCTATGGGGGAACCAACACTGTCACATCTGTAAAATGCCTGTGTGATATGCCGCGATAACTCTCCGAGTGGAATGTGATGAAGTACACTGAATCGAATTGTTATCTATTTCAAAATTAATAGATAATTCACATGATAAGTGTGGAGAAGCGAGGAGATTTCATATGGGAGACATTCATAAAGTAGCTGAGCCGGATCACATCATTAAGGATGTTGTCGGGAAGTTCCCGTGCAGGGTGCTCTGGAGTGAGGGCCGTCCATGTCTGGAGTATCAGAGGGAAGAGGATGTGGCTCTAGTCTCAGAATACGTCCGCATTACGTACAACGTTGAACTATTGGATGTGTTTTTCACAGCGGTGGAGAGCCTTCCGGTTGAGCCATAGATTAGGTAGGGATTTGTAGAGTGCGAGAAAAGGATTAAAACCCATAATACCGATCCAGATCCAATCGCAGATGAAAGTATGCAATTCATTAACGAACTGTGATTGAGTAAGATTGATACTGATAATTATGGATCATAAGGCGACACTATAAGTGCTCGTCTTTTCTTATATTGCGTTGTTATAGTACGACTTTGAATCGTAGTAACTCCAGTTGCCCTCGTGAAATGTGAAACGTATGTGGGCGTATTCATGTATTATAGTATACATATGAACTTTTCGGAGGAGGAACAAGTAATGGGAATCTTATCGAGGTTTAGAGACGTGATGAAGGCGAATGTGAACCACGTGTTGTCGCGGGCGGAAGACCCGGAGAAGAGTGTGAATGAATATATGCGCAGCCTGAGCAGTGATCTGGGTCAGGTGAAGGCTGAAACGGCAGCGGTGCTGTCTGATGAGAGCCGGGCGAAGCGAGTATTGGATGAGTGTAACGCCGAGGTCAAGAAGTTACAGCGGTATGCGGAAAAATCGGCGGAGTCGGGAGACGAAGACAAGGCGCGTGGTTTTCTGGAGAAGAAAGTGAAGTTGGCTGACAAATTGAACGAATTACAAGCCGCCTATGAACGTGCTTCTGCCAAAGCCAAGATGATGAAGCATATGAACGATAAATTGGTTGCAGATCTGGGGCAATTGGAGGCGCGGCATGCAGAACTGAAAGGTCGCATGGCAGATGCAAAGGCACAGCAACAGGCTAATGAACGGAATGCATCTGCGGGCAGAGCTGATCCTGCATTGAAGGCCATGGAAGACAAGGCGAATCAGGCGCTGAACGAAGCAGAGGCTTTGGCAGAACTTCGTGCTGGGACACAGGAAGATGATTTGGACGAATTAATTGCCCAGTTGGAGAGGGACATGAACGCAGATGCGGGTAATAATGAGAATGCGTCGCCAAGTGCAGAGGAAGAACTCGCAGCGATTCAGGAGAAGCTGAAGAATAAATAATACGTTACACTATTTCGTTAACATTGAGGTGAGCAGATGCCGGTTATTGAATATAAATGTCCAAACTGCGGCAGTGGCATGATCTTTGACAGTGTGTCAGGTGCATTATCCTGTCCAAGCTGCGGCCGTCAAGACAACATAGAGCAGATCCCCGATCCCTTGAAGAGACAAGTATTCACCGAAAATGAGGTCAAGGAATACCACTGTAACAGCTGTGGAGCTGACATCGTGACGGAGCCGGAGACTAGTGCGACGACATGCAGTTTCTGCGGTGCAGCGGTTGTACTCAGTGATCGGCTGACGGGCAATCTGGCCCCCGCGATGGTCATTCCCTTTTCGATCAACAAGGATCAAGCCAAGCAGGCTTTCAAAAAGTGGTGCAAAAATGGCCTCTTAACGCCAAGTGGCTTCATGTCCGCTGATCGGATTCAAAGCATTACCGGCATGTACGTGCCGTTCTGGTTGTATGAGTTACATAACAAAATCGAAGTGCATGGTCGTGGCACCAAGGTCAGATCCTACACCCAGGGCGACTACCATTACACCGAAACACAGCATTTCGATATATACCGCCGAATTCGGCTGAATTACGTGAACCTGCCCATCGATGCATCGGAGAAAATGAAGGATGAACTGATGGATAAGCTCGAGCCTTTTCCATATAATCAGTTGAAATTGTTCAAGACCCCGTATCTGGCAGGGTACATTGCGGAAAAATACAGTTATACAGACGAGGAACTTTTTCCAAGAGCCAAGGATAAAACGAGATCTTACATTGATTCTTATATTGCTTCAACCGTATCTGGTTATAGCAGTGTGAGCTACACGGACAAACAGATTGATACCACGCTCAAAAATGCAGACTATGTGCTGCTCCCGGTGTGGATGGTCAACTATGACTACAATCGGGCACAGTATACCTTTGCCATGAATGGTCAGACAGGTAAAGTGGTCGGCAAACCACCGATCAGCAAAGCCAAAGTGGCAGGATGGTTCGCAGGAGTCTCTGCGGTCTCGTTGTTGTCACTGAAGCTGGTTTCCTGGATGATGGGAGGTGGATTCTTATGAGAAAAAGAACCCCTCTGGCCGTGATGGCTGCGCTCATTTTACTTATGATAACCCTTGTCGCTCCGTTGATTCCCATGTCATCGGCATCCGCAGCGGAGAGCAAAAATCTCATCTACGATGAGGCCAACCTGCTGAGTGAGCAGGAGAAAAGTGAATTGAATCTACTTGCGAATCAGTATGGCGCGGAACGGCAGACAGACTTTGTTATCTATACCTCCAATAACGAGGAGCAAAAAAGTGAAATACTGCTTACCGAAGACTTTTATGACGATCAGGGATTTGGTTACGATAAAACGCATGGCAACGCAGTTATTCTTACAATAGACATGTACAATCGGAAGATGTATCTGGCTAGTTTTTACAAAGGGGAAGAGTACATCGATAATGGCAGAGCTGATAAAATTACGGCCAAAATTGCCCCAGATGTATCGGATGGAAATTATAGATTGGCTTTTGAAAAATATTTGGAGCTCTCCTACGAATATATGGATCTTAAACCCGGGGTAAACCCGGATAATATCCTCTTCAATACGTGGTTTCAACTTGCTGTATCCGTGGCAATCGGAGGAATTGTAGTTGGTATCATGACCCATCGTTCTGGCGGGCGAGTTACTGTCAATCGTGCAACGTATGAGGATTCCAGTAATTCTAGTGTAATTGATCGTCAGGATCGGTACATTCGTACAACGGTCACCAAACGCAAGATTGAGAAGAACAATAACAATGGTGGCGGAGGCGGCGGTGGAGGAACCACCCGAGGTGGCCATTCCCATAGTGGTAGCAGCCGATCGTTCTAGCATCACGGACACTCGCAATAACTTAACGCAGGCATGATGGCACACAATGCTTACTAATAGAAGGGATGGGAATTAGTATGGGATTTTTCAGAAATCAATTTTCGAATGTGGTGGAATGGGAAGAGTTCAGAGATGACATGATATTTTGGAAGTGGAGTAACCGGGAGATCAAGAAGGGGAGTAAATTGATCATCCGTTCGGGTCAGGACGCTATTTTCCTGAATAACGGTAAAGTGGAAGGCATTTTCGAGGACGAAGGATCATTTAATATCGATTCCGAGATCATTCCGTTTCTTTCTACATTAAAAGGATTCAAATTCGGATTCAACAGCGGCATGCGGGTCGAAGTCTTGTTTGTAAATACAAAAGAGTTCACCGTGCGCTGGGGCACGCAAAGTCCGGTGTTGATTCCAACACCACAGCTCCCGGGCGGGATGCCGATTCGGGCCAACGGTACATTTAATTTTAAAGTAAGTGACTACGTGACCTTGATTGATAAGATTGCAGGCATCAAACAAAGTTATCTGGTGGAGGATGTCAAAATCCGAATCACTTCTGTGCTGGATCAGCTTCTAATGAAGTGGATTAGCCGTGAAGGGAAGGATATGTTCAACCTGCAGGCCAATGCATCGGATATTGCCAAAGGGATTCAGGAAGATCTGGATATGCAGATGATGGACATCGGAATTGGAATTACCGGTTTCCAGGTGATGAGCTTCAATTATCCAAAAGAGATTCAGGATATGATTACAAAGACCGCTTCGCATGAGATGATTGGTAATCTGCAAAAGTATCAGCAGGTCAGCATGACAGACGGCATCTCATCCGGTAAAGTACAAGGCGGCGGTGCAGCTTCCGATATGGCGGGTATGATGATGGGCATGAACATGGCCAATGAAATGATGAAGAACATGAACCAGAACCAAGGCCAGAATCAGAACAACAATGCCAATTCGTCTTCGAATCAGAATGCTGATCAGAAGCCAGCGGGAAATAGCAATGGTGATTCAGGGAACTCTTCATCTACAGAAGGCAACAAGAAACCAAACTTCTGCCCGAACTGTGGAGCCAAAAATGAAGGAGCCAACTTCTGTCCGAATTGTGGTCAAAAGCTGGGCTAATTAAATCAATACATGTAGGGCTAGGTTGTAGTAAGTGAATTACTGCGGAGCTAGCCCTTTTTTGTTTGGATTCATAGTTAAAGCAAAATGGCGTAGAGCAGAGGAACGGATTCAATTATTTTAGTTTGTATAAAAGTGTTGACAACCGATCACAAATCATTTATCTTTAACTTAAGATATTTAATTTAAATATAAATAGCAACCAGAACAAAATATCTTTAATCCATTACACGAGGAGAGATCAAGATGATGATCCCAACATTGACCAGAATAAATGAACTTTCAAGAAAAGCCAAAGAGGGCGGATTGACGGAGATGGAGAAAGAGGAACAGGTTCGTCTTCGCCAGGAATATCTGCAAACTTTTCGCGGTTCGGTCAACGACATTCTGCTGAATGCAACCATCTATGATCCAAACGGCGATGACGTGACTCCTGATAAATTGAAACAAAAACAGGCCAATCAAAATAAAAACTAGAATATAATTCGCTAGATCATATATCTTAATTTAAAGATAATACAAACTTACTATAAATCAATTAACTGACTCATTTAACTAACTCAACTATCTTTAACACCTACTCAATTCAAAACATGCTTACCAAACCAAGGAGGAATTAATCATGACTATTCAAACAGCAGGTATTCACCATATTACAGCATTCGCAGGAGATCCACAGGCCAACGTTGATTTTTATGCCGGAGTTCTGGGACTTCGTCTCGTGAAAAAAACAATCAACTTCGATGCACCTGATGTATATCATCTGTATTTTGGCGATGAACACGGAAGCCCAGGTACCATCATTACCTTCTTCCCATCGGCTGGATCACCACGGGGCAAAATTGGCGGAGGTCAGGTCGGCATCACATCCTATGTCATTCCTCCTGGGTCGATCGGCTTCTGGCAGAATCGGCTGGAACAGTATAACATTGAGGTAACCAAAACAAGTCGCTTCAATGAAGACCTGCTTCAATTCGAAGATGGCGAAGGCCTGCGGCTTGAGCTTGTTGAACGGGAAGAGGGAGCAACCAGCACTTGGGCGCACGAAGGCATTCCAACAGATAAAGCAATCAAAGGCTTCGGTGGTGCTGTCCTGTTCAGTGTTAACCCGCAAAGAACGATGGATGCTCTTGAGAAAATCATGGGATTTGTCAGAGTGAGTGAAAATGAAGAGTATGCTCGTTTCCGGTCCAGTGGGGATATCGGTAATGTCGTAGATGTTCCAGTGACCCGTATGGCTCTGGGTATGAGTGGAGCAGGAACCGTGCACCATATTGCATGGCGCGCCAAAGACGATGAGGAGCATGCACAGTGGAGCGAAGCTGTACGTGATTACGGGTACCAACCGACTCCAGTGCGGGATCGTCAGTACTTTAACGCAATCTACTTCAGAGAAGCTGGCGGCATTCTGTTTGAAATTGCTACAGATCCTCCGGGTTTTGCCAAAGATGAACCTGCTGATTCGCTTGGACAAAAATTGATGTTGCCTGAGTGGTTCGAGAAATACCGCCCTCAAATTGAGGACAATCTGCAACCGATCGAGGTAAGAACACTCGTTCCTGCTACAGTACAATGAAGTAAGGTAGATGGCGCTCAGAGTTTTTCCTCTGGGCGCGTCACCAGGTCAGCGGGAAGGTAACTGAGTTAGCAACAGGCGTTGTATTATGAGAAAAACCAAAGGAGCAACGAAGGATGATGGAGAAAAAGGTTACCTGGCTGGAGCTGTTTTACGATCTGCTCTTTGTAGCAGCGGTCGCCAAAGCGGGTCATGTCTTGTTGCATGCCGAACATGGAGTAATTACGTTTGAATATTTAATGAAGTTTGTGCTTATTTTTATCCCTGTTTGGTGGGCATGGGTCGGTCAGACCTTGTTTATTAACCGCTATGGTCAAGACATCCTGATCCATCGAATATTCCTCATCCTTCAGCTTCTGTCGGTTATGGTCATGACGGCGAGCCTCTCTACTCATTTTGACCAATACTACCTGTCCTTCTTCGTTGGATATATCGGTTCACGGGCATTTACGGCGATTCAGTATCTGACGGTTCACAAGTCGAAAAGCGAGCATCAACAGCAAGCCGCTCGTTACTTGGGTATCTGTTTCCTCATTGGGATCTTGATCTCATCAGGTTCATTGTTCTTCGATTCCTGGTTACGCTACTTGATTTTGTATGTGGGGATTGCCGTGGATATTGTACTTCCGTTGATTGGACGTAAAAACTTGGTGAAAGTGCCCGTTCAGACCCATCACTTGTTGGAACGTTTCGCACTCTTTACACTTATCCTGCTTGGTGAATCGGTGGTAAGCATTATCGCTGTGCTGCAAGCCGATCATTGGGATATGAAATCCATCCTGTTTGCCGCCTTTACGTCCATCTTTGTCATTGCGATGTGGTGGCAGTACTTCGACAACGTGGAGAAAAAGGTCAGCAAAGAGATTCAGACTGCCGGGCAAGCGATCATATACGGCCATCTGTTCATCTACATCTCCATGAGCATGATCGCTGCTTCAATTCAGCTGTTATATCAGAATCAGTTAAACTATGTGTTCATGCTAGGGTTTGTGTTTGGATCAACGCTGCTATATTTCTTGTCGACCTCACTTGTGTTCCACCGTTACAGACACGCACATCTACGACTCCGGCCACGTCATCTGGCAGTGATGGTAGGGTTGCTGGTGGCATTTGTCCTTGTTGATCTGATCTATCGGGTTCCGGGTTATGTCATCATGGGCGAAGAGATGTTATTCTTCCTGGTGTATGCGAAACTTACAACTTGATATAAGTACTATAAAATCAAGAAAAGTCACGGACAACAGGCGTCCGTGGCTTTTTATTATGCCGCTAATCCTGGACATTTTTTAATAATATAAATAAAGCACAAATCTAATTTAATTTCTTCGATAGAATCTGTTAATATGAGACTATGTACAAGTGAATCTACCAGATCATAGAATATCTTTTTATAAAATGAGCGCACGTTTTGTTAGTTCATTTTATATATAGCGATTCGCAGATATGGGGATGACAATCAGGAGGGAAATCATTGAGCACACATCAAATCGGAGTTCCATTGGAAGGGTTTGCAGAGTTTAGTCGTACGGTTGCCGCTGAAGGAGCTGTTTTACTCAGAAATGAAGGCCAAGTGCTTCCACTTCGTGAAAACGAAAACGTTTCAGTTTTTGGACGAATTCAAGTCAATTATTATCGCAGCGGCACAGGTTCAGGCGGTAGTGTTCATGTGGCCTACACAACGAATCTATTGGATGGTCTGCGCAGCAAAAAGAATATAACGGTCAATGAAGAGCTGGCAGCTGTCTATGAGAAGTGGATTGAGGAAAATCCATTTGATGATGGCGGAAAAGTATGGGCGGCTGAGCCATGGAATCAGAAAGAAATGCCTTTGACGGATGAACTGGTTGCACAGGCTAGAAGCAAATCCAGCAAAGCCATTATCGTGATTGGACGTACAGCAGGAGAAGACCAGGATAATGTGGATGCGCCAGGAAGTTACCAACTGACAGAAGATGAGAAAGCGATGCTGAAGCAAGTTACTTCGCAGTTTGAACACACAATCGTTGTGTTGAATGTCTCAAATATCATCGACATGAGCTGGTTAAACGAAACGTATCTACATCCGATCCAAGGCGTAATATACTCCTGGCATGGCGGTATGGAGGGTGGTAATGCGATTGCCGATGTGCTGGCGGGGGACGTTACACCAAGCGGTAAACTGACAGATACGATTGCATATTCCATCGAGGATTACCCTTCGACCAGCAACTACGGCAATGAGTTCAAGAACCTGTATCAGGAAGATATCTATGTAGGTTATCGTTATTTCGAAACGTTTCGACCTGAGCGCGTTCAGTTTGAATTCGGTTACGGCCTGTCTTATACGACGTTTTTGGCCCAGCACGAAGAAGCAAAATCCGTGTCCAAAGACGGCGAAACCTACATTGAAGTTCGTGTCAATTTGACCAACTCAGGTACAACATATGCGGGCAAAGAGGTTGTGCAAGTTTATTATGAGGCACCACAAGGCAAACTGGGACAACCGGTGAAGGCTTTGGTGGCTTTTGGAAAAACAGGATTGTTGCAGCCGGGCGAGTCAGAACTTCTGACGATCAGCTTCCCGATCCATGCCATGGCATCTTACGATGATGCAGGCGTTACAGGTCATGCTTCCGCGTACGTATTGGAAGAAGGCACATACCGACTGCATGTAGGAACCAGTGTGAAACAAGTGCAGCATATCAGCATTGATGGGCAGGATGGCTATGTGATCGAATCCCTTCAATTGGTGGAGCAACTGCAAGAAGCGATGGCCCCAACTGAAGATTTTACACGGATGAAACCAGGTGCGCGCAAGGAAGATGGATCTTATGAACTGACTTATGCAGAAGTACCGAAACGTAAGATATCCATGGCGAACCGGATTGAGCAGAATCTCCCGCAAACGCTGGAGCAGACGGGTAACCAGGGCCACAAGCTGAGTGACGTTAAGGCTGGCAAAGTGAGTCTTGAAACCTTCATCGCTCAACTGAGTGATCAGGATCTGGCGGCGATTGTCCGTGGTGAAGGCATGAGCAGTCCGCTCGTTACTTCGGGGACGGCATCTGCATTTGGTGGTGTCAGCGACAGCTTGTTTAACTACGGTATTCCGGTAGCATGTACGGCAGATGGCCCGTCTGGTATTCGTATGGATAGTGGAGAGAAGGCAACACAGGTATCCATCGGTACGTTGCTTGCGGCGACATGGAACAAGGATCTTGTTGAAGAGTTGTATGTGATGGAAGGACAGGAATTGCTGAGAAATCAGGTAGATACCCTACTCGGACCTGGACTCAATATCCGCCGGAGCCCGCTCAATGGCCGGAACTTTGAGTACTTCTCTGAAGATCCACTGATCTCGGGTGTATTTGCCGCAGCATGTACGAAAGGTATCATGAAGGGTGGTTCCAATGCCACACTGAAACACTTTGCCTGCAACAATCAGGAGAAACACCGCAGTAAAGTAGATGCTGTTGTCTCCGAACGTGCACTGCGTGAAATTTACCTGAAAGGGTTCGAAATCGCTGTAAAAGAAGGCGGAGCGAACTCCATCATGACTTCCTACAACCCGGTTAACGGGCACTGGGCGGCATCCAATTACGACTTGAACACCACGATTTTGCGCGGAGAATGGAATTTTGAGGGTATCGTAATGACCGACTGGTGGGCGATTATGAATGATGTGACCGAGGGTGGAGAGGCTGATCGCAAATACACCAACTGGATGATTCGTGCGCAGAATGATCTCTACATGGTTGTACCGAACTACGGCGCAGAGATTAATGGCTGGGACGATAACACGATTGAATCTTTGGAAAATGGAACACTTACGCGCGGAGAACTGCAACGTTCCGCGATTAACATCTGCAAGTTCATCATGAATGCACCGGTGTCCGGCAGAAAACACGAGATCGTGGAGAACGTCGCTTCATTCCAAGCGAATGCCTCCCTATCTGCTGCACAAGCTCAGGATCTGGTTGAGAACGCACAGGTGAAACCTGCGGTAGCTGAACCGGTCTACATGAAAGTGGACGAGGCCGGCCATTACCGGATTATCGTACAGATCATGTCCCCTGAGCCGGAACTCGCTCAAAGTGCATGTAACCTGCTCCTGAATGACCAGTTGGTAACCACCATTCAAACGAATGGTACGGAAGGCAAATGGATCAGACAGAAACTTGTCAAAGTAGATCTTGAAGCAGGACTGTATGAATTGAAACTGGACTTCACGAAACCAGGGCTCCAGATTGACTGGATCGAATTCAAGCAGGTGTAGAAGATAATCGGAAATATCAGGTGACAAGAGCGATCGAAAGGTTGTTCTGTCATTCAAAATAGAATACGTTGGCATATGACAAAGGACACTGTACTCGGGTGTCCTTTGTTGTAACACAGAATAGCTACTGTTATGATAGTGTTATGAGATTCGTAGTTCTGAACAATGGGGTCAGGGGTGTTGCGAGGAATGAGAAATTATAATTTTTTGAGTCCAATCCTGCTGGTTGTGGTTGCTCTGATTGTGAGAGGCCTGGTGACTAACCTGGGAGTTCTTTTCGGATTATCACAAGAAGTGGCGAGTAATATTGCCATGATAGCCATGATTATTGCTGCACTGATCATGTTTAATCGAATGACGAAGGCTCGGCGTAGAAAATAGAAAAAGCTCGGATAACCAGGAGGTTATCCAAAACACGAAGACACCCTCCGGGTGTCTTTTTTTTGTATTGACGTTCTGATCCTAACGTTTTAGACTATTGCTAATAAATAATAACACTATAAATAACAAAAATAACAAAATTCATTAGATAAAGTGATGAAATCCGTTGCGCTCTCTATTTGCTAGCCCATTCCGGTCCCCAAAGGAGAATCCAATCATGAAGATCATTGCCGACAAATCATATATCGTTCAGGAAGGTCAGCCTATTCGGATTGCGTTCCGGGAAGCTGACCGTCGCCCTAATGATGAAGAAGGACCGCAGGAGCGCTGATGATGCGTTCAGTCGGTCCTTATGTCATGAAGCAGGCTGTGTGCAGTTCGAGTGATGTCTATCAATACTGGTTAACGTTGCGAGGGTTGGGTGAGAATACGGGATTGCAATCTCGGAAGTATCTACTTACGACATAATGTCCTGCTGATGATCACCTTAATACGCTGTAATATTCAACGATGAAGTGAAGGGAGCTACATTATGGAAAGACAGCCTGTATTGGAAGTCATTGCTGTGAATGTGGAAGATGCCAAGGCAGCTGAGGAGGGAGGGGCTGATCGGATTGAGCTGGTGTCTGCGATGTCCGAAGGAGGGCTTACCCCCAGTTATGGTGTCATGAAGCAAGTACTGTCTCAAGTCTCCATCCCAGTGTATGTCATGATCCGTCCGCATAGCCGCTCGTTCCGCTATAGCGCAGATGACATCCACGCCATGACCAGGGATGTACGCGTGGCGAGGGAACTTGGAGCCGCTGGCATCGTGATCGGCGCTCTTACAGGAGCTGGTGAAGTCGACCTCATATCTTTGCAATTATGTATGGCCGAAACTCAGGGTTTGGGCGTTACGTTTCATCGTGCAATTGATGTGAGCACAAGCCTGACTGAGGCGCTCAAGACCATTAACACATTGGGCAATGTGGAGCGTGTGCTTACATCGGGAGGAAAACGGACAGCGCCTGAAGCGATGCTAGAACTGAAACAACTCCAGCAATTGGGGCAAACCTTGAACATCGCTGTCATGGCAGGGTCGGGGGTCACCATAGAGCGGATTCAAAAGCTAGTGAGTCAGACGGGTATCACGGAAATCCATATGGGATCAGGCGTGAGGTACAAAGGCAGCTTTAATTATCCCATTGATCCACATTTGGTTGCAGAAGCCAAGCAGAAGTTATTGCTTGCATCACAGCCGTTCATGGACAGTAGTGCACTGAGTGGCGGTACGAGCAAGGGTGGTCCAATGATATAGGGATGCGCTAAATAAAAGGAGTGATACGCCATGAATTATGAACTGCAACCAGCCGAATGGATTAAGTCCGCAGCACAGGTCAGCCCATCCGAACGCCAGCTGAGATGGCAGGAGATGGAGTTCTACGCGTTTATTCATTTTACGGTAAATACATTTACGGATCAGGAATGGGGCACTGGGGAGGAAGACCCGTCGATTTTCAATCCTTCTGAACTGAGCGCAACGCAATGGGTGCAGGCGTGCAAGGCTGCGGGGATGAAGGGGCTAATTTTGACGTGTAAGCATCATGATGGGTTTTGTTTGTGGCCGAGTCAGTTTACAGCGCATACGGTCGCGGCTAGTCCATGGAGGAACGGTACGGGGGATTTGGTTCGGGAAGTTTCCGATGCCTGCCGTGAGGGCGGATTGAAGTTTGGCGTGTACCTGTCTCCTTGGGATCGTCATGAAGCCACTTATGGAGATTCCGAGAGGTATAACGAGTTTTTTCTCCAACAGTTACGCGAGCTGCTTACGAATTATGGCGACATCTTCTGTGTATGGTTTGATGGTGCATGTGGGGAGGGTCCGAATGGCAAAAGGCAGGTCTATGACTGGGACGCCTATTATGCGCTTATTCGTGAACTTCAGCCTGAGGCTGTCATCTCAGTATGTGGCCCGGATGTTCGCTGGTGCGGCAATGAGGCGGGGCATACACGGGAATCGGAATGGAGCGTTGTGCCAGCGCATATGCAGGATAATGAGAAGATTCAGGAGCAATCACAACAGGTGGATGATGGTGAGTTTGCCACAAGGATCAATACGCAGGACAGTGATTTGGGAAGCCGAGAGGTTATTCGTTTCCAAAGTGAGCCACTGATCTGGTACCCTGCCGAGGTGAATACCTCGATTCGCCCAGGATGGTTCTATCATGCCAGTGAAGATGATCAGGTCAAAACATTGGAAGAATTGCTCACCGTCTATTACGGCACAGTGGGGGGCAACGCTACCTTTTTACTCAATCTGCCACCGGATACGCGTGGTCTCATTCACGAAACGGATGTCGAGCGACTACAGGAATTGGGAGATTCGCTGCGCACCATTTTTCAGGAAAATTTCGCCTTGCAGGCGCTGGTAAAAGCATCGGAGACGATGGATGAACAACATGCCGTATCGGAAGTGCTGACGGAACGACGGGATACGTATTGGTGTCCTCACGAAGGAACGGAACAGGCCTGGATCGAGCTGGATTTGCAGGAAGAAAGATCATTTGACCGGGTGGTGCTGATGGAATATATCCAGACAGGCCAACGGATTGAGCGTTTTACACTGGAGTCACTGAGGGCAGATGGTGGTTGGGAAGAGTTCTACAAGGGGACGGTGGTGGGGTATAAGCGAATATGTTGTTTCCCACAGGTCACATCGAGAAAGATGCGATTTTGCATTCATGAATCCAGATGGTACCCTACGTTGTCCGGGTTAGGCATATATCTGAGCGAGCGGGGAGGGTTGTAAAATGGCGGTGCTGACGTATAAAGGTTCACAATTTATGTATGATGGCGAGCCCATTCGGATTTTGTCGGGTGCCATCCATTATTTCAGAGTGGTCCTCGACTATTGGGAGGATCGGTTACTCAAGCTGAAAGTCTGCGGTTTCAATACAGTGGAAACGTATGTGCCATGGAATGTTCATGAGCCACAGCAGGGGCAGTATTGTTTTGAAGGCATGGCTGATCTGGAACGATTTATTCGCACTGCGGGAGATGTGGGTCTGCATGTGATTGTTCGCCCAAGTCCCTATATATGTGCCGAGTGGGAGTTTGGCGGATTACCTGCCTGGCTGCTTGCCGATGATGAAATTCGTCTGCGGTGTAATGATGCCAAATTTCTGGCGAATGTGGATCGTTATTATGATGTGCTTTTGCCCAAATTAAAACCCCTTCTTAGCACTAATGGCGGGCCGATCATCGCGATGCAGATTGAAAATGAGTACGGCAGCTTCGGGAATGATGCGAGTTACCTGCGATATTTACGTGATGGCATGGTGGAGCGCGGTATGGATGTGTTGTTATTTACCTCGGACGGACCGACAGACCACATGCTGCAAGCGGGATCAGTCCCGGGGCATCTGGCTACAGTCAATTTTGGATCAGGTACGGAGGGAGCGTTCGCCAAGCTGCGTGAATATCAGGCGGACGAACCTTTAATGTGCATGGAGTATTGGAACGGCTGGTTCGATCACTGGGGTGAGTCGCATCATACCCGAGAAGCCGCAGATGTGGCTGGTGTGTTTGAGGAGATGCTTCGAGCAGGAGCTTCGGTTAACTTTTATATGTTCCAGGGTGGAACGAACTTCGGATTTTACAACGGGGCGAACTGTCAGCAGAAGGACCAATACGAACCAACGATTACAAGTTACGACTACGATTCACTACTCAGTGAATCCGGGGAGCCGACAGCGAAATTCCATGCGGTGCGTGATCTAATTGCTCGGTATAGCAATGAGGATCTGGGTGAGCTTGTGCTGCCAGAACCGAAGGGAACCATCGCCTATGGGCGAGTGGGGATGACTCAGCAGGCATCATTACTGGCGCAGATGGACCAGATATCAGTCCCGGTGCAACGCACGAATCCAGAACCGATGGAGAAGCTGGGTCAGGATTATGGATTTATTTGTTATCAAACCCGGATATCCGGCCCAAGGGAGCGACAGGAACTGGTGGTCCAGGAGGTGCGTGACCGTGCGCTTGTGTTTGTTGATGGGCAATTTCAAGGTGTGTTCGAACGGGGAAATACGGAATTATCGATTTCCTTTGAAGTGCCGCCAGAGGGCGCAGATCTATTGATCCTTGTTGAAAATATGGGGCGAATCAACTATGGCCCGTACCTGAGAGATCCGAAGGGAATCACCGAGGGTGTGCGACATGGCTTTCAATTTTTATATGATTGGACGATTCATTGTCTGCCATTAACCGATCTGTCGGATTTAAAATTCAGCGATGTGATTAGCGAAGCAATTAACGAAACAATTAATGAAGCACAGGGGCCTGCTTTTTATAGGGGGAATTTTCATATCAAGGATGTAAGAGATACTTTTCTGCGTCTGGATAGCTGGACCAAGGGGGTTGTATTTGTAAACGGATTCAATCTGGGACGCTACTGGAATAAAGGACCGCAAAAAACGTTGTATGTACCTGCTCCGCTCCTTCACGAAGGTGAGAATGAAATCATGGTATTCGAGCTTCATCAGACGGCTGATCTGGCCGTAACGTTTGTGGATACACCGGATTTGGGCTAGAAAAGGAAAATAGGTGAGCCAAACGATTATTGAGAATTGTCGTGTCCGCCGGAAAAAGGTATACGTTGGGTAAGGACATCGACTACATGAGAGGATGATGAAGAATGAAAGTTGGACTCAGCACCTACAGTCTGCAACAAGCATTGGATCGCAAAGAATTGACCGTACCGGATGCCATTCGTTGGATCGCCGATCAGGGTGGTGAACATGTGGAGATTGTCCCGATGGGATTCAGTCTGATCGATAATCCGGAATTAATTGATGAGATTAAAGCTGTGGCAAAAGAGGTCGGGATCGACATTTCGAATTATGCCATCGGCGCTAACTTTGCTGTGCAGGAGGACGCTGAAGCGTTGGAGCAAGAGATCCAAAATGTGATGCGACATGTGGATGTGGCAGCAGCGCTCGGTGTGAAGCTAATGCGTCATGACGTGGCTTTCCGCCCTGCAACAGAAGGAACCGTAGCCCAGTTCGAGATCGACCTGCCGGTACTGGTGAAGGCTTGTCAGCGGATAGCCGATTATGCAGCGGATTTTGGAATCACAACAAGCGTGGAGAACCATGGGTACTATGTGCAGTCGAGTGAGCGCATTCAGCGTTTGTTACACGAGACGGCGCGAAGTAACTTCAAGACCACACTGGATGTTGGCAATTTCCTCTGTGTGGATGAAGATCCGGTGAGTGCCGTAAAAAATAACATTCCGTATGCGTCGATCGTGCACGCCAAAGACTTCTACTGGAGACCTTCCTACCGGAATCCGGGTGAAGGCTGGTTCCAAACCTCGCATGGCAATTACCTGCGCGGCGCCATTGTGGGCCATGGCGATATCGACATGCCTGAGGTATTCCGTGTGTTGAAACAATCCGGGTATGACGGATATATCTCGGTAGAATTTGAAGGCATGGAAGATTGCAAAACGGCCTCACGCATTGCCATGGATAACGTCCGCCGCCTATGGGAAGAGGCATAGGGCTGAGTAGTTGTTTTAAATGAATAAAATTGAATCAAATTCTAAAGAAGGCGTGAGTAACAGAGGGGAAGCTTGGAACTGTAGGAGCGTTAGTGACCGCCTTTGTCTGCGGATTTCAACCGCTAGAGCGGTCAATAAAAAAAATTTGCAGACAACAGCGGCCGAAAGTCCAAGCATTCACCGTCGTTACGGTAAGCCGAATATTATAATTTCCTGAGTCAATTCATATGAAAACGATGGAGGAATCAGCACTATGTCCAAATTGAAAGTCGCCGTTATCGGTGCCGGATCCATATCCGATTGCCATTTGCAAGCCTATGCCAGTAACCCGGACGTTGAAATATACGCTATCTGTGACCTGAATGCAGAACGTGCCGCAGAAGTGGCGAAGCAATATAATGCCCCTCACGTGTTTACCGATTACAAGAAATTGCTCGCCCTGCCTGAGATTCATTCCGTCAGCATCTGCACATGGAACGACTCGCATGCCGAGATTAGCATTGCTGCTCTCGACGCGGGCAAAAACGTATTATGTGAGAAACCACTCTGCCAAACGGTGGAGGATGCGCTCGAAGTAGAGAAGGCCGTTCATCGCAGCGGAAAGCTGCTGCAGGTCGGTTTTGTTCGCCGCTATAGCGACAATGCACAGATTCTGAAGAAGTTTATCGACGAGGGTGAACTGGGCGAGATCTATTATGCCAAAGCCTCCAGTCTGCGTCGTCTGGGCAATCCGGGTGGCTGGTTCTCGGATATCAACCGCTCCGGCGGCGGCCCGCTGATCGATATCGGGGTGCATGTGATCGATATCTGCTGGTATCTGATGGGCAGACCGAAGGTAAAGTCCGTCTCCGCTAACGTCTCTAACCGGTTGGGGAACCGCTCGAACATTAACAATCTGTCGTTCTACAAAGCAGCGGACTATGATGCAAATCAGAACACTGTTGAAGACATGGCGAATGCCCTGATTCGTTTTGAGAACGGCGCTAGCCTGCTCGTGGATGTCAGCTTTACACTTCATGCCAAAGCGGATGAGACCTCGGTCAAACTATATGGCGACAAAGGCGGTGCCGAGTTGGAGCCGGAGATTTCGATCATCGGTGAGAAATTCAATACTATTTTGAACATGACGCCGCAGGTAGATTTCAAATCTTTCGACTTTATGGGATCATTCCGCAATGAAATTAACCATTTTATCGACAGCACGCAGGGACGCAAAGAAACACTTAGCCCAGTCGAAGACGGCGTCGAGGTAATGAAGATGCTCTGCGCCATCTACGAATCAGCACGCCAAGGCCGCGAAATCATGCTGTAAAAGGAGCATTGCAATACGGAGATATTGACTACGTCCCCGAATAGTTACACGAACCGTTTACGCCAAAACGGAAGGTACAGAACCAATCCGAAGCAGCATAGCTAAAAGTTTCGGAAGATCCTACCACACTAAAAATGACAGGATTTAGATGTCCTTCTTAGTTGAATTAAACGTTTACACGATAACGGAGAGGGCAGAAGAAATCTGAAGAAGCGAAGCGCTCGCCTTTATCCCCGGATTTTCCCTCCAGGGAAATAATCATAAAATCTGGGGGTAACAGCGATCGGAAGATTATTCTGACCGCGCAGTGGCCGAGTGTAAACCTATGTGTTCAGCGTTTGACAATGAAATCCTAAGGAGATGAAACAGGATGAGCGAAACCAAAGAAACCGTACTGGAGCAGGAAGAACAGATCGTGGAAGCCGGCGT
This sequence comes from Paenibacillus sp. FSL R5-0701, assembly GCF_037973995.1. NCBI lineage: Bacteria > Bacillati > Bacillota > Bacilli > Caryophanales > Paenibacillaceae > Paenibacillus > Paenibacillus sp. FSL R5-0701. The sequence goes on from NZ_CP150230.1 coordinate 243,347, forward strand.
GCACAATTTTAGCAAAGAGGATGAATGGATCAAACCGGAAGATCCGCTGCTGAATGAGCGGCTGGAGTGGTTCAAGGATCAGAAGCTGGGGTTGATGATGCACTGGGGGCCGTATTCCCAGCTTGGTCTCGTAGAGTCTTGGGCGCTGAGCGACGAGGATGGCGATTGGTCGCGCGATGACATCGACTGGACGGATGACATGGAAGACTTCAAGCGGGAATATTTCGATCTGAACAAAACTTTCAATCCGATTCGTTTCCAGCCCGAGGAATGGGCACAGATGGCGGCAGATAGCGGGTTTAAATACTTCCTGTTCACCACCAAGCACCATGACGGTTTCTGCATGTGGGATACCAAGACGACGGATTACCGGATTACGGGCAAGGACACGCCTTTTCATACCCATAAGTATGCGGACATCTGTCGAGCGCTGTTTGACGCTTTTCGGGCCAAAGGACTGGGTATCTCAGCGTACTTCTCCAAAGCGGACTGGCATACCCCTTATTACTGGGCACCGGGCATGGAGCGTGGACGTCATATGTGGCGCGGCCCGTCGTATGATCCCCATAAGTATCCGTGGCTGTGGGAGAAATTCGTGGAGTTCACACATGAGCAGATCATGGAGCTGCTGACGAATTACGGGCGAATCGAATGTCTGTGGCTGGATGCTGGATGGGTGCGCGAAGGTCGTCATGGTCAGGATATCAGGCTGGGAGAAGTCGTGGAACGGGCGCGTCAGACCACACAACCTTGGCTTCTGTCTGCAGATCGCACCGTGGGTGGGCCGTATGAGAATATCGTTACCCCCGAGCAGACCATACCGGAACATCCGATGAACATTCCATGGGAGAGCTGTATTACCGTGGGGAACTCCTTTGCCTTCGGATTCGATGATCAGTATAAAACGGGAAGACAGCTGGCACATATTCTACTCGAAGTTGTATCCAAAGGTGGTAACCTGGCGCTGAATGTAGGACCACAACCCGATGGGCGTCTGCCAAAAGGGGCAATTCGAGGCATCAAGGGCCTCGGTGAATGGTTGGGTACTCATGGAGAAGGCGTCTATGGAACCCGGATCTGCGGGCCATATTTTACGAAAGATTGGGCTTTCACACAGAAAGAAGAGATCAACACCGTATATGCCTTCCGTATATACCGAAACGAGAATGAGACCGTACAACCACAGTTGGTCATTCCTTATCTGGAAAAGGTAGAGCGGATCGAACTTGTCGGTAGCGATGACGTACTTTCGTATCGGCAGACGGAAGACGGACTTCTCGTGGAACTGTCCCAATCCGCTGCAACCAGTGGTACACCCATCACACATACGTTCAGGCTAGTCACAAGCGCATAGAACGCCATGTCAATTCCGGGGGAGATATAACCACCTCCGGGATTTTTATATTCATACATAAGGGACACAATTCCCAATAGAAACGGCTCGCAATCGCTTGTCACACAAGGGTTTGTGGAATAAAGAGAAGTCGGAGAAAATTGCAAATTGATAAAAGTTTATCGGGCGATGTACTATCAAATCAAGAAAGCGCTACCTGATATGAATGTTTACATCATCTATGTTGAACAAGGAACTAAGAACAGAAAAAAGGATGTTTAAGGGATGTAAATGTAATGTATTATTACACTTGAGGTGTAGAAGGAGTGACGCATATGAGTCGAGCTACGGAAAGCATACCCGCCAAGATGGAACTCCAACAGAGGAAACATGTGGAGCCCAAGCGGCAGCATCCATTCATCAAAAGCCTCAAGAAACACTGGGAGCTCTACCTGCTCGTGTTGCCCCCGGTGTTGTATCTGTTGATCTTCAAGTACATCCCTATGGTGGGTGTCCAGATCGCCTTCAAGGACTTCAGTGTAGTCAAAGGAATCTGGGGAAGCCCGTGGGTCGGATTCAAACACTTTGAGGCCTTCTTCCAATCTCCAAACTTCTGGCTTTTAATCAAAAACACGATAGGTATCAGCTTTTATTCCTTAATCGCCGGTTTCCCTATTCCCATCTTGCTGGCGCTGGCGCTGAATGAGATTCGAACGGGTTACTTCAAGAAGACCGTGCAGATGGTCACCTACGCTCCGCATTTTATCTCCACGGTTGTTATGGTATCCATTATCATTCTAATGCTCTCCCCGCATGTGGGCGTAGTAGACAAGCTGTTCACACTGCTCGGCTTCCCGATGACCAACTTCATGGGCATCCCGGAATACTTCAAATCGATCTATGTCTGGTCCGGAGTATGGCAGGGCATGGGATATTCATCAATCATATACATTGCCGCCCTTGCTGGTGTTGATCCATCTCTCTATGAAGCAGCAAAGATGGACGGCGCATCAAGGCTTCGTAAAATATGGCACATCGACCTCCCATCGCTCGTTCCAGTCACCGTTATCATGCTGATTCTGAGTCTGGGCAGCATTATGGGCGTGGGCTTTGAGAAAATATACCTGATGCAGAATCCGCTCAACACAAGCGCTTCGGAGGTCATCTCCACGTATGTGTACAAGGTGGGTCTGATCGGAGCGAATTTCAGTTTCTCCTCGGCAGTAGGGTTCTTCAACTCCATTATCAACCTGATCCTGCTGGTTATCGTCAACGGCATATCGCGCAAAGTTTCCCAGAACAGCTTGTGGTAAAGGAGGAGCTTATCCATGTTCAACCTGATTAATCGTAACCGGATCAAGGACCCGCTCGGTGACCGCATTTTCATGACATTCAACTACATCTTTCTGTTCGCCATACTGCTAACGGTGTTTTACCCGCTTTTGTATATCATCAGTTCTTCGTTTAGCTCTTCACGAGCCGTGACATCCGGTCAGGTGTGGCTGTTCCCGGTAGACTTTAACATCAAGGCGTACATCTCCATTTTCAAAAGCCAACAGCTTATGCTCGGTTTCTATAACACGATCATTTACACCGTGGTGGGTACGTTCATTAACGTAGTGCTGACCGTCATGCTGGCATATCCTTTGTCACGCAAATCGTTCTATGGACGAGGGGCCATCATTATTTTCATGATGATTACGATGTTTTTTGATGGTGGTCTGATTCCCACCTACCTCTTGATGAAGGACTTGCACCTGCTCGATACACGCTGGGCGATGTGGCTGCCCGGGGCGCTCGCGGTGTTCCAAGTCATCGTGGCAAGGACTTTCTTCCAATCTTCCATCCCGGAAGAGCTTGGCGAGGCCGCGGAAATGGACGGTTGCCGGGATATTCGGTATCTGATCAGCGTGGTTCTTCCCTTATCGAAGCCTATTCTAGCGGTCATGACACTGATGTATGCCGTAGGTCACTGGAATGCGTACTTTGATGCACTGATCTACCTGCGTTCCGAGAAGTTGTTCCCTTTGCAATACGTGCTTCGCAATCTGCTTATCCTGAACGCGGCTGATCCGGCGATGCTTGCCAATACCAGCCAACAGATGCGGGACCAAGGGTTCGAGCAGGTGTTGAAATATGCACTGATTGTTGTCGCGAGCATTCCAATTCTGATCATGTATCCATTTGTACAGAAGCATTTTGTGAAAGGGGTCATGGTTGGTTCCCTCAAAGGTTAATCCTAGTGAGTTAAGCCCGGTTGCCTTTTGAAAGGAGGTGGAAGGAACACGCCGGCTTCCGGGAGCGATTTTATACACGTGCAGTACAAGTCAATAATTTGCCGTTATGAACAAAAAGGAGGAGTCAGATTGAGAAAATCTTGGATTTCGATGTTGTTTCTGGTCTTTGCTTCGATGGCTTTGTTGTCCGCATGCAGTTCATCCGAGGAATCGGGTGGAAGTAGCGACGGTAGCGGGGAGAGCGGTGGTCCTGTAACCATGACCCTCTTTGCTCCGCAAGGCAAAGCGTCCATGGAAGAGAATGAATTCACCCAATTTATCGAAGACAAGTTCGACGTTACCCTAAAATGGGATCTGGCCCCAACAGACGCTTTGCAGGATCGCAGACAATTGCTGCTGGCTAGTGGTGATTATCCGGAAGTATTTCTTCACGGCAAGTTCACCACCTCAGACCTTCAAACCTATGGAAAACAGGGCGTGTTCCTTCCGCTACAAGATCTAATTCAGAAGTATGGTCCGAATCTGACCAAGATTATGGAAGAGAAACCTTACTTCAAAGAAGCCATCACGGCACCGGACGGCAACATTTATGCGCTGCCTATCTTCAATGAATGTTACCACTGTACGTATGCACAGAAATACTGGATCAACACGGAGTGGCTTGATAATTTGGGCCTGAAAATGCCAACCACAACTGATGAACTGTATACCGTTCTGAAGGCGTTTAAGACACAAGATCCAAACGGTAACGGGAAAGCGGACGAGATTCCACTTACAGGCGCACCGAACAAGTATGTATGGAATGGCAACATTGATGCCTACCTGATGAATAGTTTTATATACAATGATAACGACAAATACCTGATCGTGAACGATGGCAAGGTGAGTTTTGCCGCCAATCAGGAAGGCTGGAAGAAAGGGCTGGAGTACATGAACAAGCTCTATGCAGATGGCCTGATTGACCCGGCTTCCTTTACACAGAACGATCAGGCGATAGGACAGCTGGGGAACAAGGAAGGCGACGAAGTGGTCGGCTCCATTACAACAGCGCTGGTCAGTTATCTCGTGAATACTTATGACAAAGACATCACCCGTCACCAACACTGGGAGATCGTTCCTCCATTGAAAGGACCAGATGGAGTGCATACGACAGGCGCTACACAGAGCGTAGGTGAGTTTGAGTTTGCCATCACCAACAAAGCGACAGAAGCACAACAAATTGCCGCCATCAAAATTGTAGACTACATGTTCAGTGAGGAAGGTGCGCTGTACGCGGAGTATGGCCCAACCGAAGGCAAGGGCTGGAAGAAGGCAGATGCCGATGAGAAAAACATCAATGGCGAGCCGGCCAAATACAGCTACTACAACCTGCCTGAGCGTGATCCAAACGTTGTTGTGAACGAGAGTTGGTCACAGATCGGAGCCCATGACTTGTCCAACACGTTCCGTAATCTGTTTGCCGAAGGACAGAACCCTTTAGAGGCAGAGGGTTATGGTACACGTCTGGCTCAAGCTACCAATGTGTATGAACCTTATGCACCCAAAGAAGTATACCCTGCGAACGTATTTATTCGTCCAGAGGATACCGAATCAGCAGCACAACTGACTACAGCCATTAAGGATTATGTGCAGACGAATATGGCACAGTTCATTATTGGCAGCAAGAGCATTGATAAGGAATGGGATTCGTATGTCAAAGGCTTTGATGGTCTCGGACTGAGTAATTACCTTGAGATCTACCAGCGTGCCATTGAGAAAAATCAATAATAGAAGGATTCAATATAGAGGCTGTCCCGTCTGTCACCCGTGACCGGGACGGTCTTCTCCTATGACAACCCCACGTCATCCGATATAATGTACTGAATATTTATGGGAAATTAGCGATCAGCACAGGTGTTTGTCGTCATTCAGCATGAACAGTAACGGTGGGGGGATCTCGGAGATGAACAACAATTGGTTTAGGCGTTTGCTGTTATCGTATCTGCCTGTTTTCTTTATTGTGACGACCATTCTATTTTTTATTTTCTTCCAGGTATTCAATGAACAGAACCGTAGGGAAGCACTCAAGGCCAATGAATTCCTAGCATCACAGGTAACGCAATATCTGGACAACTCCTTGCGTTCCATTGATTTCAAGGTACTGCGTGAGATTTTGACCAACCCTAACTTGAAGAATTATTTCTCGGTATCTGGCAGCGAAGATGTGTATGCCGGCATTCAGGCGGTCCAGGTGGTTGATGAATTGAAAATAGAGTATCCGCTGATTGATTCGATTTATCTCGTTCGATACGGGGATGGCACGGTCTTCAGTAACGGGAAGGCTGTTCCGATTGAAGAGTTCCCGGATGCAGACTTTATTGCAGATAGCCGGTCAAGGGATGAACAGAAGTGGGCAGGAGCACGAGCGTTCAAGGCTTTTCCTTCACAAGCGACGGAGCAGGTGATTACGATTGTGCGAAGTGTAGGAAACGGCAAAGGACTTGTGGTGACAAATGTGGACCTGAGTACCCTGAGAAAATCCATTATGCAGATGTATGATCCGGAATTTACGTTTGTGAACATCTTCAACCGTTCGGGCGGCAATCTGTGGGATAGCAGCATGCCAGGAGGGGTCGCAGCTTCTACTAAAACCACGTCGGGAGAAGTCTTCTCCGAATTTACGTCGAGTTATAGTGGTTGGAAGGTGCAGACAGGTCTCAACAATGGAAAAATCGTCAAGTGGACTCTGCAATTTTATAATATCTGGTTTGCCTTTGCGATAGTGGTTGTGTTGATCGGTGTGGTGTGGGTGATCTATGTGACCCGTAGAAATTACAAGCCGATTCAGCAGATTGTCACGTTAATTCAGACCGTCTCTTCACAGAAACAATCTGGACTGAACTATGGCAAGGAGAATGAGTTCCGATTCATCCATACAACACTGGAACGCATGATTGATCAGACGAGACAATATCAGGAGGAGCATGAAGAGAATCTGATTTTGCAGAAAAAAATGTTTTTTCAGGAGTTGCTGGAGGGCACACGAGACTTTACGAGCACGGAGCTGACAGCGGAGATGAAGAAGTTCAAACTGCCTGAGCTGGAGCATCGTTGGGCCGTCATGGTAATTGAAATGGATCGGTATGATACATTTGTGACGGAGTATCATCATCAGGACCAATCCCTCCTGAAATTTGTGTTATCCAGTATTCTGCAAGAGAGTGCACGCCATGAAGGGACGGAAGTATGGGCTGAATGGATCTCCGATCAGCGTCTGTACGCCATCCTCTGGATTCCGGAAATGGAACAAGCTGAGGAGACAGAACATCGATTGCTTGCTGGTTATCTGGACAGAATCGATCAGTATCTGAACTTCACCGTGACCATTGGTGTTGGTCGGGTTGCTGTCGATATTCGGGGGCTGAGAGCTTCATTGAAAGAAGCCGTGCACGCGCTGGAGTACAAGGCTGTACTGGGGATAAATCGTATCATTCCGTGTAGCGATGTGCCGAATTCGACCAATGATGTGTATGAGTTCCTGAAAACCATCTCACTGTTGGTACAGGCGATGCGTTTATCGGACGATGTCTGGGAAAAGCATTTTGAAAGACTCTTTGAACAAATCAGTGAGTCCGTTCTATCCCGGCAGGAGATTATGAATACGATCCAACTGTTATTTCAACATTACAATCGGGAATTCGCCGAACTTCCACGGGAGTATCAGGAGTCATGGGCTGCTATATTCACCCCACTTCTCCCAAGGCTTGAAGGCTGGGAGACGTTAGACGATCTGCGTAAGCTGTGTTGGGAAGGGTTCAGGGAACTGGCGCTGCAGATGCAGACGCTGCATTGTTCCCGAAAACACAGATCACATATTCTGGAGATTCGCAAATACATCGAAGAGCATTACAACAATCCTGATCTGTCACTGAACTACCTTAGTGATCTATTCGATATTAATCCGAAGTATCTGAGCAAGCTTTTCAAGGATGAGATTGGGGAGAAGTTTGTGGATCTGCTCATTAGTCATCGTATCGAAAAAGCCAAGCTGCTCATGCAGGAGACCGATAAGGCTATTCAGGAGATCAGTGAGGAAGTGGGATACACAAACTATAATTCCTTCAACCGGGCTTTCAAGAACGTGGTGGGTGTGGCACCAAGTGACTACCGCAAAGCCATGTGATGTAAGTGCACCCGCCTAACTAATTCCGAACGCATAAGGAGAATGTGCATATGGACTATAAAGATGCTTCGCTTCCCATTCAGGAGCGGGTTCAGGATCTGATCGGACGGATGACAACGGAAGAGAAGATTGGACAACTCATTCAGCCGATGGGATGGAAGACGTATGATAAAGCAGCTGATGGTACAGTACAGGTGACGGAAGAGTTCAAAGCGGACATGGAACAGGGCGGTGTTGGTTCTCTGTATGGTGTGCTTCGGGCCGATCCATGGACGGAAGTGACACTTGAAACGGGGCTTACTCCACGGCAGGGAGCCGTTGCCACGAATGTCATTCAGCAGTATGCCATGGAGCATTCCCGGCTGGGCATTCCCATTTTGTTCGGAGAAGAATGTTCCCACGGGCATATGGCGATCGGGGCAACAGTTTTTCCGGTACCGTTAATGGTGGGCAGCACATGGAATATGGAGTTATACCGCAAGATGTGTGAAGCCATAGCTGTGGAGACCCGGAGCCAGGGGGGAGCGGCAACGTATTCCCCGGTGCTTGATGTCGTACGTGACCCGAGATGGGGACGGACGGAGGAATGTTTTGCCGAAGATCCATACCTAATCGGTGAATTTGCAGTAGAAGCGATGAAGGGACTACAGGGTGATCGCCTCGATTCCAACCAGACGATTGTCGCGACACTCAAGCATTTTGCGGCTTATGGCAGCTCGGAGGGTGGGCGTAATGCAGCACCTGTGCATATGGGATTACGTGAATTACATGAAATAGATCTGTTGCCGTTCAAAAAAGCAGTGGAAGCCGGGGCTTGCTCCGTGATGACCGCCTATAACGAGATTGATGGCGTACCTTGCACATCCAGTACGTATCTGCTGAATAACCTTCTGCGTGAGCAGTGGGGTTTTGATGGGTTTGTGATTACTGATTTTGGTGCCATTCAGATGCTGGTCCATGGACATAACACCGCTGAGAACGGGGAGCAGGCTGTAGCACAGTCCCTTCAGGCAGGGGTAGACATGGAGATGTCCGGGTACATGTATCGCAAACATCTCGCTCAGGCGTTGGAGCAGGGACTGATCGAAGAGAAGGATCTGGACTTGGCTGTGTGGCGGGTGCTGGAGATGAAATTCAGACTTGGGTTATTTGAACAACCTTTCGTTGATCCAGAGTTTGCAGAGCGGGTTATCGGATGTGAAGACCACAATCAGCTGGCGAGGGAAGTTGCACAAGAGGGGATTGTTTTACTGAAAAATGAGGGGGATACCCTTCCGCTTGCCAAAACAGGTACGAAGCTAGCTGTTATTGGTCCGAACGCGAACCATATCTATAACCAGCTTGGGGACTATACCTCGCCACAGCCGAGAGAACAGATTGTCACCGTACTGGATGGTATTACGCGCAAGCTTGGCGCGGATTCGGGCCAGGTGCTGTACGCACCTGGCTGCCGGATTAAAGGCGATTCCAGAGAGGGCTTTGCACAAGCGCTCGCCTGTGCAGAACAGGCGGATGTCATCGTGATGGTGATGGGTGGTTCCAGCGCCCGCGATTTTGGTGAAGGTACGATCGATTTGCGGACAGGTGCTTCAGTGGTGACCGATGATCCATGGAACGACATGGAGTGTGGTGAGGGCATTGACCGGGCTTCCCTGAATCTCATGGGTGTTCAATTGGAGATGGTACAGGAGGTACATAAGTTGGGGAAACCCGTTATCGTCGTGTATATTAACGGCCGCCCCATTGCTGAACCTTGGATTGATGAGCATGTCCATGCGATTGTGGAAGCGTGGTACCCCGGGCAGGAAGGCGGTAACGCGATTGCAGATATTTTGTTTGGCGATGTGAATCCATCGGGTCGCCTTACGGTTTCCATTCCCAAGCATGTTGGACAACTTCCGGTCTATTATCATGCCAAACGCACTCGTGGCAAGCGGTATCTGGAGATGGATCTGGCGCCGCAGTATCCGTTTGGATATGGACTGAGCTACACCGAATTCAAATACGAGAATGTAAGAGTAATACCAGACGTAATTGGGCCAGAAGATGAAGCGCAGGTGATGGTTGAAGTCACCAATACCGGAGCGGTATCGGGAAGCGAGGTTGTACAGTTGTACATCACGGATATGTCGGCTTCGGTCACCCGGGCTGAAATGTCACTTAAGGGTTTTCGTAAAATCCATCTGGAGCCAGGACAGACTCATACCGTTACGTTCCCTGTGCAAAAAGAACATCTCGCACTGATCGACTCCCGTCTCCAGTCTGTCGTAGAACCGGGTGAATTCAGGCTCATGGTTGGCCGTAATTCCACAGATTGGACCGCTTGCAGTCTGCAGATCCAGAAGGTGGGGGTGGAGGTATGATTCGAATTCAGCGATTCATCGAAGATCTGAAACAGCGGCAATGGCTGGATACGATCGAGCTTCCAGTGTGGGAGATGCAGAGGGCCAGATACATTCGGCCAGGGGAATACGAGTACGAGCAGGCACATGAAAATAAAGATGAGCAGGCAAACAAGGCCATGCAAAACTTGAATCCGCTGAACAGCGTACACGGAACGACGTATTTTCTGCGCAAACGTGTGGAGATTCCGGCGGAATGGCAAGATCAGGCTATTGGTCTGATCTTCGATGCCGGAGGAGAAGGGCTGTTGAAGGTGAATGGCATGCCTTATCATGGACTGGATCGGAATCACTGGTTCGTACCCCTTCCGAGGAGTCGTGTTGGCAATACACCGCAGTTGGAGATTGAACTCTATGATCCGATTCCAGAGCCGCATGATCCACTCAACCGACAAGCTGTTATTCAGCCGCCTATTCAGGGCATTCGGGCAGCATTGGTTCATATTAATCAGCCACTGCAGAGCCTGATGTACAGCGTTACGGTACTCGCCGAGTCGCTCCGGGCATATAACGAGAAGGAGCCCAAGCGGATGGCACTTGTTCAGGCCATTCATCAGGTGATGGATGACATGTACAATGACCCGGAACGCTGGAGTGATGCAGCCTGGATACAGAACTTCGAATATGGGTTAGCACAGTCGGTACAGCAGGAAGACCCGGAGGAATATCGAAGTGGCTTCATGCATCTGGTTGGACAATCCCACATTGATATTGCCTGGCTGTGGCCTGTACGTGAGACGGTTCGCAAGTCCAGTCGCACGTTTTCGACCATGTGTACCTTGATGGACACGTACCCGGATTTTGTGTATTCCCAGAGCCAGCCGCAGTTGTATGCCTTCGTGAAGGATCATTACCCGGAGTTGTACGAGCGAGTTAAAGCCCGTATTGCCGAAGGCCGCTGGGAGTTGGTTGGAGGCATGTGGGTGGAGCCGGATCTGAATATTCCGAGTGGTGAGTCATTGGTTCGGCAAATTCTGTATGGGCAGAACTTCTACCAGGCGGAGTTTGGCAAACGCTCCAACATTGAGTGGCTGCCAGATACCTTTGGTTACTGTGCTTCCTTGCCGCAGATGCTGAAGCTCGCCAATATTCCTTATTTTATGACCACCAAGCTGAATTGGAATGATACCAATGCGTTTCCGTATGACCTCTTCGACTGGGTAGGCATAGATGGCACTTCCGTGCTGGCATATCTGAATCATGGGGTGAATGAACATACGCGTCCCAAAGATGTGGATGAACATTGGCAATCATTTAAACAAAAGGATGTACACCCTGAGCAAATGTTGCTTTACGGACATGGCGATGGTGGTGGCGGCGTGACGAATGAGATGGTGGAGTTTGCGGAGCGATCCCATTTGATGGTTGGACAGCCAATCAGCAAATTCAGCACAGCAGGGGCTTTTTTTGAAGATATATCGTTAAACAACCCGACGTTGCCAAAATGGCACGGGGACTTGTACCTGGAACTGCATCGCGGAACCTATACGACCCATGCAAGGAACAAACGTAGTAACCGAAAAGCAGAGGTATTGTACCGGGAAGCGGAGATCTGGGGGCAATTTGCCGGGGCTTACGCCGTACAAAAGAAGAATGATCTGGATGAAGGCTGGAAGTTGATTATGCTCAACCAATTCCATGACATTATTCCGGGAACGTCGATTCCAGAAGTTTACGTAACGTCCACTGAGGAGTACACAAAGGTATTTGCATTAGGTACATCCGCACTGCGGGAAACGCTGGATACCCTTGCGGAGAACATTGCAACAGATGAAGTGGATGGTCTGCCCTACATTATATTCAACAGCCTCGGCTGGGAACGTGGAGAAAATATCACCATTACAGGGGATGCTCACCTCGCCAGGATGGCAGCATTCGATCGTGAAGGTAACCGTCTGGCCTGTGATCTCGAACAAAAGGAAGACAAGTATACACTGCTCGTGCATGTTCCGTCGATTCCTGCTTTTGGGTATACAACGATATGGCTACGAGAGGCACCGGATGTTATCCTTCCATTAAGGGAAGAAGAACTTTTCCCTTCCACGTGGGAAACGGAATTTTACACGCTTGAGTTCAATGACTTGGGAGAGATTACCCGATGGTATGACAAAACGGTAGGACGCGACTGGCTGAAGCCCGGTGATCGGGCGAATGAGTGGCAGTTTTTCCATGACAAACCGACGTACTGGGATGCATGGGATATCGATCCACGGTTTGAATCCCAGCGCGCAGGTGAAGTGCAGTTGATCTCCAGAGAGGTTGTACAGCACGGGGCTACGCGAGATGTACTGCGTTTTGTCTGGAAGCTGAATCAATCGGAGATCAGTCAGGATATCATTTTGCATCGTTACCAGCGGCGTGTTGATTTCCATACAAAAGTGAACTGGAATGAGAGCCATAAGCTGCTCAAGGTGGCATTTCCGGTGGATCTGGTGGCAGCCAAAGCAGCCTATGAAATCCCGTTTGGAGCGCTGGAGCGTCCAACTCATAACAACACCAGCTGGGAGCAGGCGCAGTTCGAGGTCTGCGGGCATCGCTGGGCGGATATCTCGGAGAGCAACAGTGGTGTGAGTTTGCTGAATGATTGCAAGTACGGGTATGACATCAAGGATCGGATGATCCGCCTGTCCCTGCTTCGTGCCCCGAAATGGCCGGATGAATATGCCGATCAAGGCGATCATGAATTCACGTATTCGATCCTGCCCCACCAGGGAGATTGGCGACAAGCTGCCGTCGTTCGCCGGGCGATGGAGCTGAATCATCCGGTGGAGGTTGTGACAGCGAATCCGTCTTCGGGTCACTTGCCAGCTGAACACGCTTGGGTTCAGTTCCACAGTGAGCATGTCATTCTGGATGCAATTAAGGCTGCGGAAGACGGCTCGGGAACGGTGCTGCGTTTCTACGAATCATCAGGAGGTCGGGAAACGGTGCAGGTTCAGTGGGCTGAAAAGGAAATCAAAGCGTCCATCATTAATCTGCTGGAGGATGAGATCCATCCGTTGGCTTGTCCGAACGGCACATTCGAACTGACCTTTAAACCGTATGAGATCAAGTCGGTGAAACTTGTTGATATCAGTAATGAGTCGAACCTTACATTTACATGAGAATGTAGAGTTAATCATTCAATCACGGGAGGTATGACATGAAATTAACGAATAAGATTGGTGTCATCGTGGATAGCTTTGGCGTAGGTGTACGGGAAGGGTTGAACAAAGCCAAAGACGTAGGTGCAGAAGGTGTGCAGATCTATGCCGTCAAGGGAGAGATGGACCCCGAAAATTTGTCGCCTGCGGCTCGCAAAGAGTTAAAGAGTTATATCGATTCTCTGGGTCTCGACATTTCAGCATTGGTCGGTGATCTGGGAGGACATGGGTTTCAGGTCAAGGAAGATAATCCTTGGAAAGTGGAGAAGTCGAAGCGGATCGTGGATCTCGCTTTGGATCTGGGCACCAACATCGTCACAACACATATCGGCATTGTTCCACATGACCCTTCATCGGAAGTTTATGCTACGCTGCATGCTGCTTGTGAGGAACTGGGCCAATACGCCAAGAGTGTTGGTGCGTACTTTGCCATTGAGACAGGACCGGAAACGGCTGCTGACTTAAAAGGATTCCTGGATACGCTGTCGACCAACGGAGTATCGGTGAATTTTGATCCGGCGAATATGGTGATGGTGACCGGAGATGATCCGGCGCGGGGCGTTCATCTGCTCAAGGATTACATCGTACATACCCATGTGAAGGATGGTGTGCGGCTGAAGGAAGTTGACCCACGAGACGTATACGGAGCGGTCGGTTATGCCCCTATGGATCACGATAAAATTGCCGAGATGGTCTCTTCCGGAACATTCTTCCGTGAGGTGCCTCTGGGCGAGGGTGGCGTTGATTTTGACGGATACTTTGCAGCGCTTCAGGAGATTGGATACACCGGTTATCTGACGATTGAACGTGAGGTTGGTCATCAGCCGGAGCAGGACATTCGCAAGGCGGTTCAATTTATCCAACAATATCGATAGGGAGCTGAGCAGATGAAAGTGGGCCTGAGCACGTATAGTTTGTTGAACGATTTGAATTCGGGTGAGATGACGGTGCTGGATGTGATCGACTGGATTGCGGCGAACGGCGGCGAGCATATGGAGATGGTTCCTTACGGTTATACCGTGGAGGATAATCACGATCTAGCGGATGCGATTCGGGAACGGGCAGCGTCTGCGGGTATTGAACTGTCCAACTACTCGATGCCAGCGAATTTCGTGCAGGAGACGGAAGAGGCGTTTGCAGAAGAGATGGCTCGGGTCAAAAGACATGTGGATGTCGTTCACCGGATGGGTGTAAAACATATGCGTCATGACGTCACGGCGTTTACCCTGCCGAAAGAGAAGATGACCATTGCCTGGTTCGAGGAACATCTGCCGCTGATGGTGCGGGGAAGCCAGATTATTGCGGATTATGCTGCGCAGTTTGGTATCACCACTACCATTGAAAATCACGGCTTCAGTGTACAGGCGAGTGATCGGGTGCAGCGTGTTCTGCATGCTGTAGATCGTCCGAACTTCAAAACAACACTCGATATTGGCAACTTCATGTGCGTGGATGAGAATCCGATTATCGGTGTCATGAAAAATCTGCCGTACGCTTCTCTGGTCCACTTCAAAGATTTCTACTTCCGTCCTTATGATGAGCATCCGGGTGAGGGTGAATGGTTCACCACAGCCTACGGCAACTTCCTGCGTGGGGCCATCGTTGGACAAGGTGACATTCCAATTCGTAAAATTGTAAAGCTGATCAAAGACTTCGGTTATGATGGTCACATTACGGTGGAGTTCGAAGGCATGGAGGAATGTAAGTCCGCATCCAAAATCGCCATGGACAACCTGCGTCGCTTCTGGGAAGAGGCGTAACGAAGCATAAAGAAGGAATGGATCAAGGGCCACTTTTCGAAGTGGCCCTTATTGTTGATCATCAGGATTCTGGACTGCCCATCGATCCAGGATCATTTCGATGTAACGCATGGTTTCCGTTGTCATACCATATACACGAGCTGACTGATCATCCTCTGGGGCGATATAATCCCAATATTTTTCTGCCAATTCTGCATTCCCTTGAAAAGCCCTTTCAGCATAATCAGAGATTCGGATGGCCAGTAACCGTGAGGCTTCGGAATCCGGAGGTTCCATCTTGCATGTATGAATTTCTTTAAGAATATCGGCCCATTCCAGGGATATTGAATTGTTCTGATTATTCAGAGGTAACGATTCCATTTCTTCATGTGTAAAAACATCTTGACGGAACTTGCCCGGAGGCTGATCCAGTTCACGGATGAAACCCAACATTTCATCCAGACTGATTGTACCGGATGCTCTGATGGCATATAGGGTTGAAAAAAGAAGATGCTCGACCTTGCTTAATCTCTCCTGCTGTTCCTTAACGACGGCCAATTGTTGTTCCAACGTATTATTCCATAAAGTAAGGGTACTCTCTGGTTCAGAGCGAGCAGCATCCTGATCGAGGAATTCTCCAATCTCATTCAATTTAAAATGCATTTTCTTCAGAATGGTAATCTGCTGAAGCCGTAAAATATCCTTTTCACCATATAAGCGATACTGATTGTTCTCATTACGGGCCGGTCGCAGTAAACCCAGCTTCTCATAATAATGCAGTGTTCGGATGGACACTCCGGTATGTTTGGATAGTTGTCCAACGGTATACAACAGGCAGATCCCTCCCTCATGATTTCTGTATTCTCCACCAGCGCCATGCATTGAGCACCGCCAGAATGATCCCACCGACGAAGATTATCATCATATACAAAATAAATATTTCGGCCAACCCGTTATCTTGCGCGGTATAGTTTAACAATGCGGGTCTATCACCTGGCATAACAACGAATCTGGCTACTTCCAGGTAAGCGACATGAAATCCGATGGAGGCCCATAAAGATCCGGTCAAACTGCGCAGAAGCTGTAACGTAATACCATAGGTCAAGAGCAAGATCATATAATCCAAGGTTATCCGGCTTCCGGCATCCATACCGACGAGCTCTTGCAATAGGCTGACACTCATCGGAACCAGCAGAAAGAGTATGATTTGAGTTACATAAGCGAAAAACACAGGAAGTCGCAGTCTGAAGCGTAATCCATCATAGACCATGCCTCGCATGGATAGTTCCTCTGGCAAAGCCTCATACAAGAAAGCAATACAACTATTAAGTACGACAGCAAGCAAGAACTCAGCTGAGAAGTGCCACTCCGTAATCGTAATCCAGTTGTTCATACTGGCTATCGCCAACCCGATGAAGGCCAGAGAAGTGGCAAATAATGCGCCAGAGAGCAAGTGAACTATGCTTTTTCCTGTCAGAGGAAGAAGAATGGACTTCATATGGAAGTGTCTTCGAATGATGAACAGTGCGGGTAAGACGATACTAATAATGACAACAGCTTGGGTGAGATGAACCATCCAATCAGCAGCACCAATAGTGCCGACAAGCTCCCCTGCGAGTGTAGCAAAAAACAAACCCAATGTCATCGTTAACCAACTCATTCCAATAATGGCTATTCCACTGCTGCGTCGTTTCTTGGTTACATGTTCAGGTGACATACTCATGCTAATCCCCTCCTGAAGCCAGTATAAACCCTCGAGTTAACGTCAGGGTCAAGCAGGGAATATGCCTATCAGAATATGGTTCTGCGCAAGGATTAAGTTACGAGCAGCACAAGTGTGGTATACTGGATATATTCAGCCTGATAATAACTGGCTATGGATAGGAGATGTCACTGATCTATGCAGGTATTCGAGGACTGGAATCAGAAAGTAAAGAGGACGTTTAATGCTACGAACCCAGAGGTAGTGTTGACGGTATCGGAAGCTGGAAGTTTGCTTGGTTTGACCAAAGACCAGATGAAACTGTA
The DNA here is from genome assembly GCF_037973995.1 of Paenibacillus sp. FSL R5-0701. Lineage (NCBI taxonomy): Bacteria > Bacillati > Bacillota > Bacilli > Caryophanales > Paenibacillaceae > Paenibacillus > Paenibacillus sp. FSL R5-0701. The sequence continues at coordinate 260,391 of NZ_CP150230.1, forward strand.
CGTGGACAAGAACAAACTAACGAAGGTCCCGATCATGAGAAGTGTTCACCGATACCTCTTATTGAAAAGTGAAATAGATAACATCGTTCAAGCTCGATAATTTCATAGGATTGAACACAACCATTTTACCGATAGGATTCGGGAGAGTGGTCTTTTTTTTATCGGAAAGGGGACAGAATGTGCTGAATAAAGTGTCAGGTTGGTTCTATCAGCGGGTGAATTGGAAATGGGTTGTAGCTGCGGTTGTTGTTTTTGCCTGTTTTATTGCATTCATTCTGCCCTGGCAGGCGGCAAAGTCGGAGGAGGCCACAGGTGGTGGGCAGTCCCCGGATTCATCGTTTCTGTACACGGCGGATGATCTTTATCAGATGGCTGAGCAGTATGGAGAAGCAGGGCGAAGCGCCTATATTCAGGCACGGTTCACATTTGACCTCATATGGCCCTTGGCCTATCTGTCCCTCTTGGTTGTTCTGTTATCGATACTCTATCGCGTGCTTCCGATAAAGAGTCGCTGGCGTTGGGTGAATCTGATTCCGGTCTTAGGTTGGGCTATGGACATGCTTGAAAATATAGGTGCGTCCCTGATCATGTATCGTTATCCTGAACGTACACCTGTGCTTGCTGAACTCACTCCGATATGTACCCTGTTGAAATGGTGTCTGATCTATGCCAGTTTTGCAGCACTGGTTCCGGGTGTCTTGATCACGGTTCTCTACTATATACGCAGGCGCAAGAAGTAGTGGAGAGAGGGATGGATTAAGAATATGTTGGTAACCCTAATCGTGTAAAGGTCCGCAGAGATGAGTGTAGAAATATACGCTTGTCAAAGGACAACCTGTTCATATATACTCATGTCGCAAGTGGCGTGAATCGTATAAATTACATGAGCCCAAGGAGATGAAGAACGCATGTCGATCAGCTTGAATGTGTATCTGGTAACAGACGGTAATGGACGTGAAGCGGTAGAATTTTATCAAAAGGCATTTGGAGCCGAAGTGCTGGCGTTACAAACATTTGGCGACGGTCCATCTGACCCGAATCACCCGATCCCGCCAGAAGCGAAAGACCGTATTATGCATGCTTCTTTGCAGATTGGCAGCTCGGTATTAATGTTGTCTGATACGTTTCCAGGCATGCCGCACACTGTAGGTAATCATATTACGGTTACAGTGAACACGGATACGGCGGAAGAAGCCAAAGCGATTTTCAACCAACTGCAAGATGGTGGCGAAGTGAAAATGCCGATACAAGAAACGTTCTGGAGTCCAGCCTACGGTTCGGTTGTCGATAAGTTTGGCGTACAGTTTCAGATCAGTGCTACGCCGGGACAAGCTTAAGAGTGTACTCTTCGCTAATATAAACTTCAAATGGCAAAAACCTCCGCGGTCTGCTTTGAGCAGTTGTGGAGGTTTTTTTTGCTTTTTTGTAATGAATCGTGATTAATCTTCCTTGATTAATCTTCCTTCTGAATCTTGGAAGGATTGTTGATTTTATAGGGAACCGGGTTACGTGTCAGCTTCTTCTTGATAATTTTTGCTTCAAACGTAATGACATCTCCCACTTCCAGTTCCTGTTTCTTAACGGTGGCACTATGGCTTGACCAGGCTTCCCCAACATCGATGACGTCTGGCTCCGTAATGGTAACTGCTTCATATATGATGACTTCATCGTCATTGTCCGAGAAGTGATTCGGTACGGTGGTAAACTCTTTGACAACGGCACTCATCTTCACTTTGCCTTCGGGCAGATCAATCTTGACGCTCTTAGCTTTGCTCGCTGTTTTGGCTTTGGGTTTGGCTTCACTGGCTGCCCCAGACTGAGGTCCAACATACTCTTCTACTAACCCATCCGGATCACCCTTCAGCCCAGAGGAGAATTCATCTGTGTCCGTATCGTCCGAATCATCCAGATCCACCGGCATTTCATCCGGGTTTACCAGGGTATCTGGAGTTGGTGTAACATCAGCAGCGACTGGTGCAACTGTATCCGAAGTTGTCGATTCTGTGCTTCGATCTGACCCGGCATTACTTATGCTTCTGGCGCTGTAACTGGAAGCTTGCATTTCCTTCAGATAAGACGGGTGAATACAATGCTTTTGCCCATTATCCAGTTGAATAACAGCTGCCATGTGATCCACATATCCAATGATAGTGCACGGCATGTTTAATCCGTTTCCTTTATAATAGAACGTTTTGAGTTTGGTTGCTTTACCGGAAAGCAAGCCCCACTCCTGACATTTCTCAATCAGCTCGTCTTCGTTATCCAGCGCAATAAAATCCTGCGGTTCAATCATAAATGCGTATGTCATATGGAATTTCCGCCCTTCCAATCCATTCTTCATGTTCATCGTTTCCAAATTACAACCAGTGTATCACAAATGAGCATTTTGCATAAATCCAATCACTGAAATCTGTACCCGGAGATGAAGATTATTAACGATTGCTCACAGAGGCCTATGCTATAATTTGATCAGAATATAGGGTGGGAAGGTTGCCTTGATATACATATTTCAGGAAGGGAAGATCTGCATGAAGAAAAAAGTAAATCATCAAGCCGTATGGCTTGCTATAGGAATGGCTATGGGAGTCAGTATTGGTACGGCTACGCAGCAGCTTGGACTCGGGATTGCTTTTGGCTTGGCGCTTGGCATTGTGATTGGTTCGGTGGTTAGCAAACGTGCAGGGTCAGACTCGGAACATATGCTCAGCGAACATGTCCGTGAATTGCACAAAACGGATGACTGGGAAGATGCACTTCATCGCTCGCAGGCTCATCCGGTCCTTATCCTGAAACACAGCACAACTTGTCCGACCAGTGCGAGAGCGTACAGAGAGTTTATGGCGTTTGTAGGCACCCATGCATCAGATCCCAAACAGCCTATGGATTACCGCATCGTCAAAGTGATTGAAAATCGCTCGTTGTCCCGCCATATTGCGGAAGAGACAGAGGTTCACCATGAGTCACCCCAGGTACTTCTGCTCGATCAGGGACTAGTCGTCAAGCATACCTCTCATGGCAAAATCACAAAAAAGAGATTACTGCAGTGGGCACAGAACCCATTTGGATGAAGTGTATGAGATAGGTTTACTTTAAAAATATCAAAAAAAATCATATCTTTGCACACGAACTTCGATTAAAATATAACTTGTCTTCATATTTATGAATCGGAGTGATCTATATGGAACAATATAAGTTCAAGTCGGAACATAGTCAGATGCTTGTTGATGCTATTGTTGAAGGATACCGCGAATATATTGATCACCGTAAAGATCGGAAGAGAAACATGAAGATTAGTTCAGCCTTTGCCTGGACAAAGGGAAATTTTATTGAGAGCAAAATCGCAGATTATTGTGGTGAACAAGGATTCACTCACAAGAAATCCAAAGCAGGTTTAACATGGGATTATCTCCAGTTCACACATGAAGAATCAAAAGTTCTGTTTCTGATAAAGAACGCAGCCTACTTTAATGAGAATAGTTTTTCCAGTGCCAAGCTACCTACGGGCGTTGACAACAAAGGTGCTTTCCGTACCTATTTACACGATCTCTCCAAGATTAATAACGATCTGGAATTTTCTTTGATTCAACCACGCCGTAATGAACATGGTGAGTTGGAGAGGGTTGAGCAACTTTCTTTTCCAATCTCAGAGAGTCAGGTCAGCCGTGTGAAAGAAGAACTTGAACATCTTGCATCTACATATAATGAGTTTCATATACTCACTTATGCTATTGATGATGCATACCAAATTTCGAAGGTTCAGCATTATCTGCCTAATCCGCATGATAATATTGCTTATTTTATAGAAGATTTATCGGACCTCATCTCTGGTGCTGAACTGGATGATAGTGAACGGGAGGCGCTTACGCCTGATGTGGAAGATATCGTTGATCCGGCAGCTTATGATATTGAAATTTTGGAAGGAGAACAGCGGGGGTGATTCCCTGTGTCGTTCAGTAAGGAGGGAGCAGCATGTTCGTTGGTGAAAATTTGACCAATTTGCGGATCATGCATGGGTATTCGAGAAAACAGCTCTCCGAACAATTAGGTGTGACAGAACAAGCAGTCTGGCAATATGAAAATGCGTATACCTCTCCGAAGGTGCCAATTGTGAATGAGTTGAAACGCATTTTCAGTGTGAAAAGTAAGTATTTTTATACGAAAGATATGCTTACACAGCGTAATAACGCAGCCAACATTGATGTTATGAACATTGCCTATCGTTCGAAAGTGATGAATGTGATATCCAAGACACAGACAGAAGCAAAGCATGTAGAATATCTGGACACGTTCATTAATTATATTACCGCTCAGATCAGCCTTCCCACACTGAATATTATCCAATTGCGGGAAGAGGCAATTGAGTATATGAACCATACAGACGATGATCGTACGACTCAGATCCATTATGTTGCCCATCTTGCGAGACAACGGCTGAATATGGAGCCATCCACGAATGAGAACCTGATGTTCCGGATCGAAAAAAGTGGTGTATATGTTTTTGAAAAAGCGATTGGTGAAGAAATTGATGCGTACAGCCTTTGGACACGAAATGATCGTCCGTTTATCATACTGGGCAACATCAAACGTTCTGCGGTTCGTAGGAATTTCGATATTGCACATGAGCTTGGTCATTTGTTGCTTCATTATCGTCTTGAATTTGTCAATCTGGACCGAAAAGAACACAAATTGATTGAAAATGAAGCTAATCTGTTTGCGGGTGCATTTTTATTGCCCGAAGAAGAGTTTTCATCGGACATGAATGATATCACTTATAAGACGAATCCCGATCAATATCTTGACTTGAAAAATAAATGGAAGACTTCCCTACAAGTGCTGGGATACAGAGCAGCACATCTAGGAATGATGGAAGCTAAAGATCATCGTAATTTCTATGCGGCGATGCACCGAAGAGGATATCTGGAAAAGGAGCCTTTCGACAGGGAGATTCCACTTCAAAAGCCGATGCGAATTAAAACCATTATTGACCTGCTTTCCAATAAAGGTCTTGTGGATATTCGTTATATGATTGAGGAGGATTGGAAAGCGGAAACTTCCTTCTTTCATCATATGACAGGAATAAACACCGACTTTTTTAACAAGTACATGACGAAGAAGCCACAAACTAGTATTCAAAATGTTAGGGAAATGCCTACACGCAGTTCTTGAAATGACGGGTAGGTAATAGATTGACACGTAATGGAGTGCTCCGTATAAAAATGATGATAGACCCGTTCTTTTCAGCCCATTGCTGAGGAGATCGGGTCTTTTTTACGCTTTTTTTACACCTGTGGAGGTATTTCTTTACCCCTTTTTTACAGCGTTTCGTATTACGATTTTACATGTAGCAGGTGCAGAGAACGGTAGAGAGAGGGAGGAAGGGTGCATGGTAAATGATGCCACGATGATTGGATTGGTGGTGCTGCTGTTTGGGGTATTTTGGGGATTCTTGAAATTCTGCGAGAAGGCTTGAGGGTAGAGAGGGGGAAGCCAGATGATTGTCATCGGCATGATTGTGCTCGCACTGGTGATTTATCTCGGTTATGTGCTGGTGAAGCCGGAGAAATTCTGATGCTGGCGATGTGCGTAATACGGGAACAAGGGAACGTCGAATAGGGAGGAAATGCGGATATGGGTATCGGTGTAGTGCAAGTAGCAGTGACGCTACTGATCATCCTGCTGTTGGTTAAACCGGTGGGGAAATATGTAGTGAACGTGTTCGATGGACAGCGAACGGGGCTGGATCGGGTTTTTGGCGGGCCGGAACGACTGCTCTATCGCGTGATGGGAGTACGCGAGAACGAATCCATGGGGTGGAAAAAGTACCTTACGGCGGTTCTCCTCTCCAACTTTGTAATGTTGGTATTGATGTTTCTGGTGCTGCGGCTGCAAAAGTATTTGCCACTTAACCCGGATGGGATCGGCAATATGCCAGCGGCGCAAGCATTTAATACGGCGGTATCCTTTATGACCAACACGAACTGGCAGTCTTATACGGGCGAGAACGCCCTGTCGTATCTGTCACAGATGCTGGCCGTGACGTTCCCGATGTTTACGTCCGCAGCGACCGGATTCGCGGTGGCTATTGCGTTCATTCGCGGGCTGATAGGCCGCCGGGATGAACTGGGAAATTTTTACGTCGACCTTGTACGGTCGATTACACGTATTTTTTTACCGCTGAGCTTCATCGTGGCTCTGTTCCTCGTGTTCCAGGGTGTGCCTCAGACGCTTGCGGGAGCGGTGAACGCAACCACGCTGGAAGGCGCGCAGCAGACCATTTCACGTGGACTGGTCGCCTCACTGGAGTCGATCAAACACATTGGCACCAACGGTGGTGGCTGGTTTGGAACCAATGCTGCACATCCATTCGAGAATCCGACGGCCCTGAGCAATCTGGTGCATATCGTCTGTATGATGCTGTTACCCACTGCACTGGTATACGCCTTCGGCTTGATGGTCAATAACCGGAAGCAGGGTTGGGCATTGTTCGCAGCGATGAGTTTTCTTTTCCTTGTGATGTTGACCACCGTATTTGTCTCCGAATATCGCGGTGTACCTGCGCTGGATGCAGTGGGTCTTCAAGGCAATATGGAGGGGAAAGAGGTCAGATTCGGCATACCCGAATCGGCTTTATTCACGGCAGTCACGACAGCGGCTACAACAGGTTCGGTCAACAATATGCACGAGTCGCTCACTCCACTTGGAGGCATGGTATCACTGGCTCAGATGATGCTCAATAACGTGTTTGGTGGCAAAGGAGTAGGGCTAATCAACGGACTGTTGTATGTGATTCTGGCTGTGTTTATCTGTGGATTAATGGTGGGACGAACACCTGAGTTTCTGGGCAAAAAAATCGAGGGGAAAGAGGTAAAGCTCGCATCCATTGCGTTGCTCATTCATCCTTTGATTATTCTTGCGCCAACGGCACTCGCGCTTATGCGGCCTGAAGCCATTGTATCCATCTCGAACGGGGGCATGCATGGCCTGACTGAAGTTCTCTATGCTTTTGCCTCAGGTGCAGCCAATAATGGATCGGCCTTTGCCGGACTAAATGCCAATACAGACTTTTACAACATCGTAATTGGTATCGTTATGCTGCTGGGAAGGTACGTTTCGATGATCGCCATGCTGGCCATAGCGGGTTCACTCGCTACGAAACGGGTTGTACCGGTAACTACAGGTACGCTGCGTACACACACGCCTTTATTTGCTGGCATCTTGGTCATGATGATCGTTGTTGTCGGCGCGCTTACGTTCTTCCCGTCGCTTGCTCTTGGACCGATTGCAGAGCATCTGGCGATGATTCAATGAGGGTTATAACAGGGACAGACAGAGGAATTGGGCGCAAGGACGTAACGCATGGAGGTGGCAGTGCACGATGAATGCAGTTGAACGAAAGAAGGAACAGACGATGCAACACATGGATACAGAAATGTTCAGATCGAAGGGCAATGAGCCGGGCAACAATCGCGGTAATATTCAACGTGATCCTGGATCGAAACGGTCGTTAAGCAAGGATATGATACTTCAGGCTTCACTGGATGCGTTCAAAAAGCTAAATCCGGTGGTCATGATCAAAAATCCGGTCATGTTTATTGTCGAGGTAGGTACATTCATTACGCTCTTATTATGCATTAATCCCGATCTATTCGCCGCATCCGAGGCTGGACGCGGGTACAACATCGCCGTGTTTTTCATTTTGCTGTTCACACTGCTGTTCGCTAACTTCGCGGAGGCACTTGCAGAAGGCAGAGGTAAGGCGCAGGCGGATACGTTACGCAAGACGAAGTCGGACACCTTGGCCAATCTGGTGCAGAAGGATGGAACAATCCGGCAAGTGTCTTCGACCCAGTTGAAAAAAGGCGATATGGTCCGCGTGGAAGTCAGTGAACTGATCCCAACGGACGGTGAAATTACAGAAGGTTTGGCCTCCATTGATGAATCGGCCATTACGGGAGAATCCGCACCGGTTATCAAGGAGGCAGGAGGCGATTTCTCCTCGGTTACCGGGGGTACCCGCGTCGTGTCCGATTATATCGTCATGCGTGTTCAGACCGATCCGGGTGAGTCATTCCTTGACCGGATGATCTCTCTGGTTGAGGGTGCACAGCGCCAGAAAACACCCAATGAAATTGCGCTGACAACCCTGCTCGCCGTATTAACCTTGATCTTTCTGATCGTCATTCTGACAATGGTTCCGATGGCGAGTTACCTGGGTATTCGACTGGATCTGGCGACTCTGATTGCACTGCTCGTCTGCCTGATCCCAACCACAATTGGTGGATTACTGTCTGCCATTGGTATTGCCGGGATGGACCGTGTTACGCAGTTCAATGTGCTCGCCATGTCGGGTAAAGCGGTAGAAGCGGCCGGGGATATCGATACGTTGATTTTGGACAAAACGGGGACGATCACATACGGAAACCGCATGGCATCTGAATTCATTCCAGTTCAGGGCATTACTTCGTCAGAGATGACGCAAGCTGCTTTACAGGCTTCTGTGTGGGATGAGACCCCGGAGGGACGCTCTGTTGTGGAATTGGCAGGTAAACAAGGTCAGAGCTGGTCTGAGACGGAGTATGCGAATGCGGAAAATGTGGAATTCACAGCAGAGACTCGGATGTCCGGTCTCAATCTGAGTAACGGTATGAAGATTCGTAAAGGTGCCGTGGATGCGATCAAACGTTATATTGCTTCCGAAGGAGGTCGCATACCCGATGATCTGGATGAGATTGCAAATCGTATTGCGAAGGCTGGAGGCACGCCGCTTGCTGTGGCTATCGATGAACGAATCTATGGTGTGATCTATCTGAAAGACACTGTGAAGCCAGGGCTGAAAGAGAAGTTCGCTGAGATGCGCGCCATGGGCATCAAGACCATTATGTGTACAGGCGACAATCCACTGACCGCAGCGACCATAGCGCTGGAAGCGGGCGTGGATGATTTTATTGCCGAAGCGAAGCCCGAGGACAAGATTGCGGCGATCAAAAAAGAGCAGCAGGAGGGCAAACTCGTCGCTATGACGGGCGATGGTACGAATGATGCTCCTGCTCTGGCGCAGGCCGATGTGGGCCTGGCGATGAATTCGGGCACCATGGCGGCCAAAGAAGCGGCTAATATGATTGACCTGGATTCCGACCCGACCAAGCTATTGTCGGTCGTCTCCATTGGCAAACAGTTGCTGATTACACGCGGCGCGCTCACAACCTTTTCGATATCCAATGATATCGCGAAGTATTTTGCCATCATTCCAGCCATGTTCATCCTCGCTATGCCGCAGCTTCAGGCTCTGAACATTATGAATCTGGCTTCACCGCAGTCTGCGATCCTTTCGGCGCTGATCTTCAACGCTATTATTATTCCACTGCTTATTCCCATTGCGATGAAAGGGGTTAAGTACCGGGCGATGTCAGCCGAAAGGCTGCTCGGGCGCAATGTGTTTATCTATGGCGTAGGCGGTGTGATTGTACCTTTTATCGGCATTAAGCTGATTGACTTGGTTCTGTCAGGAATTCTTTAACGAGATAACAACGCTTATCAACATTATTCTTTTATCCTAATGAATTCAGGAAGTGATCTGTATGAACATGTTCTTGCCCGCTATACGGTTATCCGTCGTGCTTATGCTGATATGCGGCCTAATCTACCCGCTCGTAACGACTGGCGTAGCCCAGCTTCTCTTTCCTGCGCAGGCGAATGGAAGTCTGATTACGCAAGATGAGAAAATCATCGGCTCGTCACTGCTGGCACAGGAAATCCAATCGCCGGGGCTGTTCCAGCCCCGGGCATCGAATGCCAGTTATGACCCAACGGCTTCAGCCGGTTCGAATCGCGCCGTAGCTTCAGAGGAGTATATCGGCGAGATGAAGGAAAAGATTGCTCAGCTTAGACAGGGAAACCCGGGACTGCAGCAGATCCCCGCTGATCTCGTGACGGGTTCAGGTTCCGGACTTGACCCGGATCTGTCTCCTGAAGCTGCTGAGGTGCAGATCCCGCGCATTAGCGAAGCTACGGGAATTAGTGAACAGCAGCTTATGCAAATTGTAAATGAGCATACGGAAGGCCGTCAGATGGGGATATTCGGGGAGCCGCGTGTGAATGTAACGGCTCTGAATCTGGCGCTGACAGCAGAACTAAAATAAAGGACGAATGTAATTAGCCTGCTCACGATATATCGGGAGGGGCTTTCTCCATTTTTTCATCGTATTTTTAAAGGAAAGGGGGGAGATGGACGGATGGAAGACAGCTTCAAGCGCAAATCACCGGAAGAGATGCTGAAGATGATTACGAAGCTGCAGCAGGGTACGCTCAAAATCTACATCGGCCCAGTCAGCGGATCGGGCAAAACGTATCACATGTTACGAGAAGGGAATACGTTGCGTGAGCAGGGCATTGATGTGGTCAGCTGCGCCGTCTCGACGATGCGCAGACCGGAAACGGTGGAGCAGCTTGGCGCACTCGAACGAATTCCAAGCATTCACTGGGTGCGCCGGAGTGATGATGTAGAGATGAAGGATCTGAACTTGGATGCACTATTAGCGCGTAATCCGGAGGTTGTGCTGGTGGATGGTTTGGCACATCGCAACAGAGAAGGCGCTCGCTATGCTACCCGGCTGGAGGACATTCAGTTCTTGCTCCGAAACAACATCAGTGTCATGACAACGGTGAATGTGTATGAGCTGGAAGGCTATACAGAGCTGGCACGGCAACTTACGGGGATCGCAGCAGAATATACGGTACCTGCCGATACATTGGAGCTTGCGGATGAAGTGAAGTTGATTGATGTCACGCCGGAAACCATACTGAGCCGTCTGGCAGAAGGTCATCTGAAGGGGCATGAGGGAGAAGCTCTGTTCCGTCAAGGCAATCTGGGTATTCTGCGCGAACTGGCCCTGAGATTGGTTGCGGAAGGGGTGAATGAATCCCTGCGTGAGCATCGAGAGGAGATGGGAATTACCGTCACAACAGGCATCATGGAACGGATTCTGGTGTCTACACAATATCACTGGAATGGCTCCATCTATATCTGGCGTGGGCAACAGATTGCCAAACGGCTGAATGGTGATTTGTGCGCCGTTGTTTTCCGGAATATGAAGCAGCCATTAACCAAGGAGGCAACCGTATTTCGGCGCAATATGATGAAGCTGGTAGAGAAGTTTGGCGGCCATATGGAGGAGTTGTCTATATTACACCGTCGCAACATCCCATCTACGCTGGCGCGTTACGCAATGGAGCACCAGATTACCCGCATTGTGATGGGACACTCCCGGCGTACACGCTGGCAGGAACTGTGGCAAGGGCCCGTTGTTAACTCGCTGCTGCGCAGATTACGTGGTGTCGACCTGTTTCTGGTTGCTGATCGAGCGGCCCGGGAGGGTGAACGTGTGGTTCCGGCTAAAGTTAACGATGTGGAGTCACTGACATACCGCAGACTAAGCGAGCAGGAAATGAAGGAACAGATTGGTCAGATTCAGCGCGGCACATTCAAAATATATATCGGAGCCGCACCAGGTGTAGGCAAAACCTACATGATGCTGCGGGAAGGCAATGACTTGCTCCGCAAGGGCATCGATGTGCAGATCGGCTTGCTGGAGACACATGGGCGGGCGGAAACTGTGGAGCAGATGGGCCACCTGTCTGTGATCCCTCGCGCGAAGCGCGTTTATCAGGGAACTTGTCTGGAAGAGATGGACACGGAAGCCATTCTGCATCTTTGCCCAGAAGTGGTGCTTGTGGATGAACTGGCGCATACGAATGTACCCGGGAGTGTTCGGCAAAAGCGTTATGAGGATGTTCTGCTCCTGCTGAATGCAGGCATCTCGGTGATTACCACAATGAACGTACAGCACCTCGAAAGTCTGAATGATGCCGTTGAACATATTACAGGTGTTCGTGTCCGCGAGACCGTACCCGATCGGATCATTCAGATGGCGGATGAGGTACAGTTGATTGATGTGGCACCCCAGGCCTTGCGGCAGCGCATGAGGGAGGGTAAAATCTATGCAACTGCCAAGGTCGAGCAAGCCCTTGCGAATTTCTTCAAAATCGGTAATCTGATTGCCTTGCGAGAACTTGCTCTGCGTGAACTGGCGGACGATGTCGATGAACGGCTTGAAGCACAGCAGGCCAAAATTGCACTTCGAGGACCTTGGCGCAGACAGGAAGCAGTCTTTGTATGTGTAAGCAGTGATCGTCATGCCGAGCGGCTGATCCGACGTGGATTCCGCATGGCTTTTCGTCTAAAAGCCATCTGGCATGTACACCATATCCACATCGGTGAGTCCATGAGTGACGAAGTAAAATGCCATCTGGAATCCTTGGAACAACTGACGATTCGGCTTGGCGGTCAATTTCACATCCACCACAGTCCAAAGCTGCGGGATGTACCTGGGATTTTGGCAAGAAAGGCATCGGAGGCGAGAGCAACCCAGCTGGTAGTCGGGCAGGCAAGAAGGGTGTGGTGGCTGAATGGCCACCGCGGCTCAGGTTCGGTGGTCAACCGACTAGTACACTTGTCGCGACATCTGGATGTATTAATCGTTGCAGATTATGATTATGAACTGAGCGGGATGTGAATGATTTTGTCTGAACGAATAAAAAAAGAAACGCCGGCAGCCCATGGGAAAAGGGTTCCGGCATATGCATATGTATGGGTGACCCTCGGGGTGACGCTGCTAACTTTGCTGTTTCATGCCATCGGCATGAGTGGTGATCTGGTTAATGTTGGGCTTGTATACCTGTTTCCCGTCTTGGTGAGTGCCGTGTACTGGGGAATGGGACCAGCTGTATATGCTGCGAGTATTAGCGTCATTATGTTTGACTTCTTTTTTGTACCGCCATATCTGAGCTTCACGGTTGAGGATTTGAGATATCTCATCTCCTTTGTTGTGTATCTTGCGGTGGCAATCCTGACAGCCAGTCTTGCAGGTCGATTGCGACAACAGCTGGAGATGGTAAAAGCACGTGAAGCTACGACTAACTCCCTGTACGCATTGAGTCGTCAGATGACAGCCATTACGGATCTGAATACGTTGCTGGTTAATATTGCAACCCAAGTATCGCTTACCCTGGGTAAGCCGGCCGCTGTGTATCTTCCAGATAAACAGGGTGATCTGCTGGTTACAAGCTCTTCCGCATCAGAAGGAGATAAGGATGGGTGGGGGAATGGGGAGTCGGAGATTGCCATTGCCAAATGGGTATATCTTCACGGACAAATCGCCGGCAAGGGATCATCCACTTTGCGGGAATCTACCGGACTTTACGTGCCGCTACGCACAGAGGAGCAGATTCATGGCGTGCTCGCCGTGAGCATGGACGCTGGTGAGGTTCATGAGCAGCAAGAAGAGCTTCGTCTGTTGGAGGCATGCGGCGGACTGGCCGCAGGTGCCATTGCCCGAGTGAAGCTGGCGGAAGAGGCAAGATTGGCGCAGATCACTGCCGAATCAGAGCGCATACGCACAGCGTTGCTGGATTCTGTCTCTCATGAATTGCGTACGCCCCTAACCGCCATTATCGGCTCGGCTACGGGATTGTTGGAGAATGATACTCTTTTTACACCCGAGGATCGGAGAGAATTAACAGGCAACATTCGGGATGGAGCATTGCGCATGAATCGTCTCGTCACGAATCTGCTGGGTATGGTTCGGCTGGAGAGCGGTATGTTGCAACTGAACCGGAAATGGTGTGACGTGGAAGATATAATCAGCGTTGTACTGACACAGGTTCGGGAATTCAGTCTCCATCGTAACATTCAAGTTGAACTTCCTGATGATCCGGTGTTCATTTACGGAGATGAAGTATTGCTGGAGCAGGTACTGGTCAATATCGTCAGCAACGCCATCAAATATTCGCCTGATGAGAGCCGGATTGTCATCACTGTGACGAGTGACAAGAGTCCAAGTCAATTGACGATCATGGTGGCTGATCAAGGTATCGGTATACCGGAAGCGGAAAGAATACGTATATTTGATAAGTTCTATCGCTCAGAGTCGACTCAGCATGTCACCGGGACGGGGCTTGGTCTGGCAATATGCAAAGGCATTGTGGAGGTCCATGGAGGTACCATAGTAGCAGAGTCGAATTCGGGCGGAGGAACGAGAATACGCATAGATATCCCTATGGAGGCTCACGGACCGCGCTTTCCCTATTCAGAACAAGGAGAGGTTGAAGAATAACATGAACGTACCACTAGGGGCTCGCATACTGGTGATCGATGATGAGCCGCAGATTCGCAAATTGCTCAAGGTCACCCTTCAGGCACACCAATTCGAACTCAACGAGTGTGGGGATGGCGAAGAGGGTGTTATTCAGGCCAGTATTGTCCATCCGGATCTGATTATCCTTGATCTTGGTTTGCCGGGCATGTCCGGTATGGAGGTCCTTCGCCGGATTCGCGAATGGTCACAGGTACCGATTATTGTGCTGACAGCGAAGGATCAGGAGGGAGACAAAATTACCGCGTTGGATGGTGGTGCAGATGATTATGTAACCAAACCATTCGGGATGGGTGAGTTGGTCGCCCGTATTCGGGTGGCGCTGCGTCATGTAGCCAAAACGACAGATGAGCCCATATTGCGCTTCGGATCACTTACGATTGATCTGGCCCAAAGGCAGGTCGAACTGGAGGGAACTTTGGTCAAATTAACCCCAACGGAATATGAGATGCTGAAGGTGCTTGCCTCCAATGCAGGGAAGATCATCACCCAGCGTCAGCTTTTGCAGCAAGTATGGGGAGGGCATCATCATGAGTCCGACAGCCATTATCTTCGGGTATATGTGGGACATCTGCGTAAAAAATTAAATGAAGATCCAACGAATCCACGATATATTCAGACGGAGCCTGGCATTGGTTATCGCTTTTTGCTCCCTGCCGAATAAGGTTTAAGGGGGCGAGACATTTCTGATAAATGATTTGATGCGCCATTATGCAGATGAGCGCCATGGAACGAACAAAGCACCGTCCCCTTTAACAGCAAAGGAAACGGTGCTTTTATATTATGACGTGTATTTTGGCAACCAGTCGCCGTGAGCCTCAATCAACTCATCACACATGGCTACGATGTCATCGATAGACAGTTCTGCAGCTGTGTGTGGATCAAGCATGGCGGCATGATAGATATGTTCTTTTTTGCCAGTGATTGCCGCTTCAATCGTCAGCAGTTGCGTGTTGATGTTTGTCCGGTTTAGTGCCGCGAGTTGTGGAGGCAGATCCCCAATGTACGTAGGGCTGATTCCTGATCCATCGACCAAACAAGGTACCTCAACACAAGCCTCGCGAGGCAGGTTGGTGATCAGTCCGTTGTTCATAACGTTTCCGCCAATCTTGTACGGGTTATTCGTCTCCATCGCTTCGATAATATGCGATGCGTATTCACGGCTGCGGGTATGTTCAATATTTTCGCTGGCAAACAGTTTGGTACGCATCTCTTTCCAGCCTTCAATCTGGTTCACACAGCGGCGTGGGTACTCATCCAGTGGAATGTTGAAGCGTTCGATTAGCTCCGGGTAATTCCGTTTGATGAAGTAAGGGTGGTACTCAGCATTGTGCTCGGAGGACTCCGTTACATAATAGCCAAAACGCTGCATCAGCTCAAAACGAACCATGTCGTCATGCTGTTCCTTCTGTTTTTCCTTCGCCAGACGTTTGATCTCGGGGTACAGATCCTGCCCGTCTTTGGTAACTTCGAGCAGCCACGCCATGTGGTTGATGCCTGCAATTTTGGCTACGACACCCGTCTGATCGATCCCCAGTGCATCAAAAAGATGCGGTACACATACCTGCACGCTATGACACAATCCTACGGTTTTGATCCCACCATGTACGTTCATGACGTTAGTAAGCACGGCCATTGGGTTGGTATAGTTCAGGAACCATGCATCCGGACATACTTCCTGCATATCCCGGGCAAAATCCAGCATGACCGGAATCGTCCGCAAGTTACGGAAAATTCCGCCGATACCGAGTGTGTCTGCAATCGTTTGACGCAGTCCGTATTTCTTCGGAATCTCGAAGTCCGTAATGGTACATGGATCATATCCACCGACCTGGATGGCGTTGATGACATATTTGGCCCCGCGCAGCGCTTCTTTGCGGTCATGATATACGTTCACGACGCAACGACTTCCGAGTGAACGGGCCAGACTGGTCAACAAACGCTCTGAATCACTCAAGCGTTCAGCATCGATATCGAACAATGCCAGCTCAAAATCTTGCAGTGCTTCGGTCATCATGACATCACCCAATACATTTTTAACAAAGACGGTGCTGCCTGCACCGAGGAACGTAATTTTATTCATTTAAGTTTAGCCTCCCTGAAAAATGTTGTACCCCAACTATAGGCCGATTCGGCACATATAACTATGGCTCAAACCCTTTCAAACATGTCATAATCCCATTTTTGTTCCCGCTTTCAACTAATATGGAAGCAATTTAGCTGTTATAATATAAATAGTCTTAATGAAGAGATAAGCGGAACGAAGTCAGGATGGAGGGCGAAAAATGAGTCGCATTGAGATGAATGTGGTTCCCGCAGGCTGGACACAGATGGAGCTGATTTTGTTGTTTTTCGGGTGGGAGGCATGTGATCCTGCGCATTATTGGGGACCAGGTGTACGTGATTCTTACATTGTGCACTACATCCATGAAGGACGGGGGATTGTGTACATGGGGGACCAAGAATACAAGTTGACTCAGGGACAGGGTTTTGTCATACTTCCGGACACGCTTATTCATTATGAGGCAGACCCAAAGGATCCCTGGACGTATTCGTGGTTTGGATTCAAAGGTGTGCAAGCCAAGGCATTCATGCAACGTGCCCGATTGAGCCCGGAGCATCCAGTGTATGATGCCCGTGATACGACTACAATGGAACACTTGTATACGGAGATGGTTCAGGCTTCCATGCGTCCGGGAGGCGATGTGTTGAACCAGAGTCTCTTGTACCGCTTGATAGCGGAGTTGATCTCATCGTCACCGGTAGAGGAAGAGGAGGGACAGCTTCTTTCGAACAAAGAAGAGTACATCAGGCAGGCAGTTCAGTTTATGGAGAACAGGTACAGCCAGCGGACCTCCATTCTGGATATTGCCCACGCCGTGGGGCTGGATCGCACGTATCTGTCGGGATTGTTCAAAGAGCGATATGGCATGTCGCTACAGTCCTTTTTCCTGGAATACCGTATGAATCGGGCAGCCGAACTTCTTCAGAATCCAGGGCTGTCGGTCAGTGAAGTGGCACATTCGGTTGGTTATACAGACCCATTACTGTTTTCCAAGATGTTCAAGCGAGTGACGGGGGTGTCTCCAAAGGGTTCGAGAAATCGAGATTAGACGCATCTAGTGTTTCAAATTTAAAAGAAAAGTTTTGATCATTATTCGTCATCCCGCCATACTGATACAGAAGTGTAATTGAATATGTGGAACTTGGTGCTTTGCCCGTCAGGGTGGAAGCTTAATAGGGAAGTCCGGTGTAATATTCCTGACGTTCCTGCTAACCTACCTGTCTCCTGGAGAAACTTTGTCAGGATAACACGGATGTGCTGGTTTTCTTTATAGTCTAAGTAAGGTTATAAAATGAGAATGATGCAAGAAGGGTTACCTCAGAAGTCCATAGATGACTTTCAGGGTAACCCTTTTGTTGTATAACAGGTATGTTGTTTGTAGTTGGAACGTGATAAAGCAATAGCTTGTGAATGCTTCATCGTATGTCGTTCAGCGCACCTATGCATTCAGTACACCATAGTTTTGCGCAGGTTGTATAATACTTAATCTGGCACTTCATGGCTATTCCATCATACAATTATTGATTGCTTCATTGGGTGATTATAGCTTTACAGATATTCAGTCTTATTTTGGAGAGGTACTCCGCATATAGACTCTTCGGTCCATATGCAGTTGGCTACATCTGCTTAGCCAGTCGTACTGACATGAGAGATTTAAACTAATGTGGTACCTGGGATTGAAAATCGTTCCGGCTGGACTGATCAGCATGGTAAAAGACAATATCGCCATCCTTCAGGGGCCAGGTTCTGCCTTGACTGTCTGTTGGCGTTTTGTTGAAACCTTCCATCTGCCATTGATTCATCAGAGGTGCGTGAATATATTGCAGATGGGGTGCCTCTGTATTTCCATTCCGCAGGCTCTCCATGTTGAAGTTAACCACAATATAACCATTCTTTAGAAAAACATTCGATTTCTCATCCAGCTGATTTTGTCGAGCAAGGGGTTCAAGATCCGTTCCTTTAGGTACGGCATATACATCGGCAGGTAAGCTGTACTCCCCGTACCAGCGCTGGATTGCTGCATTGGCCCGGTCCACGTTGACCCCGGAAGGAATGTCCGTTTTGGGTCCAATGAGTGTCCGAATTGGAGCAGACAGGATCATCCAGTCATAACGACCTACCCATGTTTTTTGATGAGAAGTCTGATCGACCAGGCGAACCATATGTTCCGCCAACGTACGCTGGTTGCGTTCTTCCGTTGACAGTTCATAAGTATACTGATAACGCGCTGTATCGCCTAACTCTGTGCCGGGTACATTTCGTAGCCGGGAGTTCAGGACAACAAATCGTTTCTCCAGATCCTGTGCCGATCCGATACGGATCAGGCGTTCCTGACCGCGATGGTAGTACAGATCCACTTCTTGTCGGGAGGACCCGTCTTTACTCACAAAAGCAAAAGTGGGTGTAATTCGAATACCATCCTGTTTGCCAAACATATTGCCTTTGGTCTTCAGATCGAACTTGAAATGGTACCCCGTCTTCACAGTTGCGTTAGCGAATCCCTGCACCGGATGGCTTCCTGGTCGGATGGGCAATACAAATGGAGCCAGGTTACCTCGCGGATCACCATCAATGCTATTCATCCCGGTCCAGTAGCTATAGCCCGTTGGTTCGGGACTACCCAATCGCTTGCGAAATACATTTTCCCAATTGTAATCGGAGATATCAGTGACGTGAAAATCATATAACCTTCCGATGACATCTACTGGTACGGTGTCCGCTGCAACATGATGTGCCAGATTGGTATTGGCATCCTGCTGCTCAGTAAAGTTTGCAGGTGCATTCTCTGCAATATTGCGGAATACAATGTGATATTTGCCTTCGTCTACCCATACAGGGAGATAGAATGTGGTGTCCAGTTGATTGACCGGAATATCAACCCATGTCTTGGCAGGAATAAACTGACTCCGGTCAGCGTTGTAGACATCAAACGGGAATTGCACCTGTTTGATTCGAAAATATTTGGCATAGTCCCGATTTCCATAACCGGGATAACTCGCTGCGTCCAAGTGCTGTCCCGATGTGGGAATTCGCACAATGAATGGACGTTCCAGAATGAGTGCAGCACTGGTTGGGTCTGGTACGGTTTTCTGATTATGCGGCTGATCATCTGATACCCAGGCGTAGTTGACGACAGGGGTATGTACCGTGACCGTGTTGATGCCGTTAATCGGTAATATTTTATTGGCGCCGCCATTCACGTTACCTGGTAGCAAATCATAATAGATTTCACCAGAGCTTGTGGTATTTGCTTTATTCAGCAGGGAATTGCTGATCATATTACCCGGTTTGTACAGCACATCACGCCCAATCGTCGTTGGATTAGGAATGTTGGATGGTGTTGGCCCATCTTTGGTTGCTTCCACATCATTCATAATGGTTGTGTTGTTGAATTTCACCAAATCATTCTTCACTTTATTCTGAGGTGTGTTGGATTCAGCCATTCCTTTTAACCGTGATGTATCATCAGGCACACTGGGAGGTTGGTTCAAACCACCTGTTAATTTGGGTGGAGTATATGAGATTGAAGTGGTTTGCCCTGGTTGTACATGGCTTTCTACGGATTCATCATTTTTAGACTCCAGTGTTGGTGGTGTATATCCTGTTGGATTCATTGTAACGGTCTCACCGGACAAAGCGTAATTATTCATGGTTGCTTTAGCGATCTTGTATACTTCCAGATTGTTAATTTTCCAGTAGGAGTAGTCTCTTGTGATCTGGAAGTTGTATGGCTTGGGTACCGTGTCGTTCGCGGGTACAGGTGGCCCTGGAGTACAACCATCATCATCACATTCCTCTGGTCCAGGTACTGTCCACTCTCTGTCGTACGAGATTGTGACATTACAGTTGTATGTAACTTTACCGCTCATTTTCGCCCAAGCTTGTTTAAACAGATAATTGTCAGCAAAGGCATTTGTGTAGAGTGACTCGGAAGTAGGGATTCCTCTTAACACATTGAATGTCTCATTATCTCTGTTATCTGACTTGATAACACCGTTGGTATTTGGATCGAGATCATTCATGCTCATAATGGTTCCAGCAGAAGGTGGTCCAATCGTTGGTGTGCAACCTCCACCGCCTCCGTTACCGTCGCCTTCGCCAGTACCTGGGCTCTCTTCAACACCGATGTTTGTTGTGGTAGTTAGCTCAAAATCATCCTTTTCCCACAATACGGTAATGGTTGTGGTTCCTCTGCTGACTGCTTGAACTACTCCGGAGTTACTAACGGTAGCAACACCAGGATTGGATGATTCCCATGTCGTTGTACCACCGCTGCCAGTGTTAACATTGGTCTCCGCTCCAAAGTTTCCATCTCCAGTTTTCGTCTTGACCGTAGCATTAAGTTGTTTGGACTGGTTCAAGCTAATTTGTCCACCAGCGGTTAGGTTGATCTCTTTGGTTATTTCAGCTACAGCACCCCAGTATAAATCTGTGTTGAATTGATAGTCAGCATTCCATTTGGATGGGGAATATTCTTCCGTTTTGATAGGTGAAATAGCACCACCAATTTGAGTGGTGAATTTTGTGTTACGACCTGTAAAAGATTCAACAGAAACTAAAATGGGCAACCCAGGCTCATAGTAAGCTGTATTATCCATGTAGTGAGGTTCGTTAGATTTATCAGCTATTTCCGCAGAAGAATGTGATTCACCTACTTTATCAAAGTACTCAGTCGGAATATAAACATCTTTATTCAAATCAAGATCGACACAGATTGTTGAAGATACCGGAAGATTTTTGGTAGGGTCGTTTTCTAGCTCGATGTTATTGCAATGGCCATCAACCTTCCATTTTAGATTATCAATTTGGTAAATATATACACCTATATTAGTTTTCTTTTTCCCTTCAACAGGGATAACCTTTTTTTGTGACTTCGCAGGTGTAGAAGGCTCCATATGGTATGTGTTTAATTCAGGTTTAATTCCAGGCCCTCCACCTGCAGAGACTTGAGTTACTGATGATACAAGTACTACGAGTGATAACACGAACAACATCATTTTTTTAATAGCTTTTTTCCTCGTCAAATTTAATCCCTCTAATCTGTGGCTATTACGCTGTAAGCGGGTCCTTCTTTGGTCACAAGACTCACAGCAGAAATCAGCTCTTTATCAAAATGTAGAAGTCCTCTGCTCCAGTAGACTGGATTATTAACAGCGAATACACCTCTAGTTTTTGTGAAATCATTAATTACAGGCCCAGCATATGCTGCAAAGGCTTTTGAATTTGGAGAGTTCATGGGATTAATCGTTGCCGAATTAAGTAAACTTCCGGCTTGAAGTGTATTCATAGTAGTACTTTTCACGCTCAATTCAAGCTCTGCAAAAGAATAATAAGCTCCTCTTACGAGGGTGTATCCTTCATCTACAAAAACAGGGTAAAAAATACTTCTTTCCGCATCCTTCGCATAGGTATTAACAATAATCCAATTTTTTATCTTGAGATCGGCATATTTAGTATCTGTAATAATATTTTTATTGCGAACTTTCGAGAAGTCGTCTGTAACCTCACTGTAGTCCATGTTGGGTGAAAATTTTTTCTCTGGTGTTTTCTGATACTTAGGCGCAATAATATTCAAATTCGTCCCCGTCAAGCCCACCGCCCGCAGCTCATTCAGACCCTGAAAATCGGCAGGTTTTGTCTTGGCAACGGCTGCATAACGGGCGATCAATACAGCTACTTCCGCTCGAGTGGTGGTACGATCGACACCAAATGTTTTATCGTTTGCTACACTCATCAGCCCTGTTCCCAGGGAAACGGCTACTGCATTTTTTTGAGCGCTTGCGAGTTTACCTGTGAAATATTCCTTTGCGGGCACAACGGTGTTCGTCACATCAGAGAGTGCTTGTTTGTAATCAGGATCAACCACGGTTAGCCCTTGCGTCAGCCAAGTAGCCATTTCGCCTCGTTGAAGAGCGCCTTGTGCATCCAATTTTCCCTTGTAAGTAGAAGGGCTGATAAAACCTTTTGCTATAGCAGTAGAGACACCACTTTTTGCCCACTCGGGTATGTCTGTGAAATTGTTTTGTTCTTGTGTTGTTGCATTAGGCTGGTCGGATAAACGTCCCAGGATACTTGCCATTTCAGCTTTGGTGACCGGTGAGCTTGGTTTAAATGTCCCGTCGGCATACCCCTTGAAATAACCTTGTTCCACGGCCGAATTAATTGCTGAAGATGCCCAGTGTGTAGAAGGAACATCCTTGAATGTAGTTGCAGCTTGAGCGGCTTCTACAGAACTCCCAACGCCTCCAAAACCTACGATACCCCCTGTTAATAAAGCTAATGCCGTTACGCCGGAAATCAACATTTTTTTCATGAATTTTACTCCTCTCAATTGTGAATTTCTCTCCTTGATATGTACTTTTCAGGCTACTAGATACTAAATTTGTAATAATAATCAATATTCTACCATGTATAACTAGGCTGTTGGTATGATTTATCAATATATTTCCTCCTCTCCACCCAACTGTTACTAATTCTCAAGACCTATATTTCCTCAAAAAAAACAAAAAAAGGCCACGAATCCGCAGATTCATAGCCTTATGCTTTAAGGTCTCCAACATATGTAGTTGCATCAATAATCAATAAATCAAGAATACTCGATTTCCAAACATTTGAAAAGCCCTATTCTTCTTACTCAAAATAAAGTCAGGCTATCGGTGTTCCATTAGGCAATGGGCTATCCGGTGTGAGTAAGACAACATCGCCTTCACCAGGCACGCCGCCAAGCACAAGTACTTCAGAGACAAAACCGGCAATACGCCGGGGTGGGAAATTAACTACAGCAACGACCTGTTTGCCGATGATCATGTCAGGGGTATAGCGCTGGGTGATCTGAGCACTGGAACGTTTCAGGCCAAGTGGTCCGAAGTCGATCGTCATTTTAATAGCGGGTATGCGAGCCTTGGGGAAGGGTTCGGCTTCCACCACGGTACCAACCCGGATGTCATGCTGCATGTATTCTTCAAAAGTAGCCACAGGGGTAGACCTCCTTTCAACTATTGGGGACTATTATAAATGAAAAATCATCAAAAAATCCAGATTACGCTGTTTCGTAACCTGGATTTCTGTTGTGTTGCTTTGAAAAAATTAAGCGCCGTTCCAATTCTCTCCGGTGAGGTATTTCTCAGTGAGGATGGATAACATCTGAATACCTACTTCATTATGTCCGCCTTCTGGAATAATGATATCGGCATACTTTTTGGATGGCTCGATAAAAGCATCATGCATCGGTTTTACCGTTTCAAGATATTGTTTGTACACGGATTGAATCGTGCGTCCGCGCTCTTCAATATCCCGCAGTACTCTACGTAGAATCCGCACATCGGAATCAGTATCAACAAATACTTTGATGTCCATCAGACTGCGAAGATGTTCATCAATCAGCACATGCAGTCCTTCTACAATGACAATATGGTTCGGTGCCAGTTCAACCGTCTCATTGGCAGCACGGTTATCTATGGTGAAGTCATATACGGGAGCATACGCCGCTTGGCCTTTTTTCAACAAGGTGAGATGCTCAATCAACAGATCATTATCGAATGCAAACGGGTGATCGTAATTGGTGAGTCGGCGTTGCTCAGGTGTGAGCTGCGACTGGTCTTTGTAATAATTGTCTTGGGATATAAACGTAACTTTAGCTGATCCCAGACGGTCTATGACGGAGCGAGCTACCGTCGTTTTACCGGAGCCGGTTCCTCCGGCGATACCAATAATGAGCATGGTTGTTCCATAAGCCTCCCTAAAATGGCAGCATGATGAATGGATAAAAGCGCATCAGAAATCCTTCGTTCATGGCCTTTATCCACATGTCTGTCTCTGAATACACAATTCCTTCATTGTACCATAGCACTCGACTTTTTTCATCTTGGTGTATGGACCATGTTTTGCCTTCAAGGGGCGTTATGCATGCTCATATTCATTTTACTGCATATTTTTGGATGATACTCCCTGTGGTGACTCCCATAGGGCCATTAGTCGCTGGCCGATGGAACTTTTGGTGAACAGATTCAGGATGACATAACCAAGTACACTTCCTGTTGTATTGGCTATTATATCGTTCAGATCGGTACTGCGAGCGTTGCCCAAGGATACTCGGAGCATGAGTTGTGTTATTTCAATGAGGATACTTAGAGCCAATCCCGCTAATGCTGCTGTTCGCATCGAATGAATCCAAGGCTTTAAGAAAGGAAGCATGAACCCCAGTGGCATAAACAGAACAATGTTAAGGAGAAAGCTTGGTGCATCCGCGGTCAGGAGCGGAATCCATTGAATGCTTTGATACCATGGCGTTTGATTGGCATAGATTCCGATGTTCACGTCGATAGGGAAAAATACAAAATGCATAACGCCCAACATATATATGGCAAATGCAAGCATCGACACATAATGCCTGACCGTGTACCTGGTTTTGCTCACCCTGGTATGGAGCATCAGGGCGAGCAGGAACAGAATGAATAACGGACCAAGTACGATGAGAGATGAGATTGAATATTGGATGGACATGGAATGGCTCCTTCGATAAGGCAATGATATTAGGCTATTGAAGTTGAATCTTCATTTCCATTCCCTTGATGAATTGTTTATCTTTAACCTCTTCAGCGAAGTCATCCTTGATCTCAAAAGGTTTCACTATCAGATATTTTATATTCTTGGCAGTTGTGGCATATATGCGTTCGGATGTTAATTGGGTTCCTTTATAGGTACCCTCGCCGCTGAGTGAGCTCAGTTGCCGCCCTTGATCATCATAGACGGCATATCCGATGTGACTCAGCTGTTCCTGCTCTTTTGCCGTAAGAGTATGCTTATCATTCAAACTGATAACAGTAGTTAGGCGAGTGGTGACAGGGGTAACCTCAGCTTCCGTAACAGCGGCCGTATACAGATCGTTGGTCATGGCTGTGTTAGGCAGAACCCGATGAATGTTATCTGTTGATTTGGTAAATGGAACCGTCAGCTCGAACTCATGATCAATACCCTGCAATGTCAATTGAACTTTGGCGTCGAACTGATCTGGCCAATGTGCCGTTCCCTGATCGGAGGAAATGACCTGCTCAAAGAGCAGTGTATCTGGCTGCGTTTCTCCTACCGAACTATAGAACAGTCCGCTATTCGGACGGGTCCCGTCCACTTTTAGAAAGACATTCTCAATTCCGCTGCTCAGTTTCACGATGTCCTTGCCATTGTCATATTCGCCTTGATTCAGATTAGGCGCAGTGAAATGAACCAGAAACGCAGCACGTGTACCATCATATACCGCTTCAAGCACTTCGAGCTTCACATCCTGGTAAGCAACCTTGCTGTTAACAGGGGTAGTCAAGCCTTCGTTGCCCGCCGTTCGCAGACCCATATCAGCTTCTATAGAGCTGAAGAGGCTGCCCACGAGTGGAATATTGCGCAAGGAGGCAGCCATGGCCGGTGATACAAAGCCGGATGCAAATACGGTAACGCCCAACACTCCGGCTGCGATCGTCGCGGCTGCAGCCTTGTGCCATCGCTTGTTCCGGCGACTGGAGCGCAAAGTCTGTTCCGTTTTCAATGTGTCTGGTGACGTCGGCAGAGATTCCAGTGTGGCATCAATCCGGTTACGAACAAGTTCAGACATCAGAGGACGCTCCTTTGCTTGGTTCTTTAATTCCTGATCGATATTAAACGGGTTTGACATGTAAGTTTACCTCCCGAAAATTTTTGAATTTCTGATATAACTCCTGCCTTGCCCGAGTAAGTCTCATTTTCACTGCACTTTCGGAAATATTCAGGGCATCGGCGACTTGACGCAGGGACAGGTCTTCAAAATAATGCAAAACGACAACAATTCGTTTCGATTCCTCCAGATGGTCTACCGCTTCTCGCATATCGACCTCATCGTAGGGACTGGAATGCTCCCGCTTATCTGAAGGTACTTCTGCATAAGCGGTGGAGAGAGCGCGGCGGGACAGCATCGTGTTGCATTCATTGATGAGGATACGAAACAGCCAGGTTTTGAAATACCGGGGTTCCCGGAGTGTACGCACCGATTTGTATGCGTTCAGAATTGTCTCCTGAATGGCATCGGCCACGTCCTCCTCTTTTCGCAGCATGGATTTTGCCGTATTGTACAAAGAGTTTTCAATGTCTCGAATAAGCCGGATAAAGGCTTCACGATCTCCTTGGATGGCCTGGTTAACGAGATCGGTTGAACCCATGGATAACAGCTCCTTTCGTATTGGAGGGATGAAGCCAGCACTTGGCTGGTTTTTATATGAATTAGACTGGCGGGTAGGGCATATGGTCACATTTTCTTTTTATAGTTTTAAAAAAGGGCGTTGTTATATATGACGTATCGGGTCTCTACGTTCCCTTCAATGAGAAGAGAGGCTGATTTTTCCTAAGATTGGATGATTGACTTTTTCAAAAACAGCACTATAATAAACTTATATTCATAACACGGACTGTTACTGGGGAAACCAGGCATGACCGAATTCGATTGCTTTACTGTAATCGCTTTCGGTCTTTTTTTATTTTTGTTGGGGGGTGAGAACATTGAAGGTTATCAAGAAAGTAAACAATAACGTGGCCATCGCTATTAATGAACATAACGAAGAGGTTTTTGTCGTAGGCAAGGGTGTAGGATTTCTGAAAACCCCTTATGAGCTGACGGAGACGGACTTGGTGGAGAAAATTTTTGTGGCACCAAAGAACATCCGTATGTATGACCTGCTGAACAGTATTCCGATTGAGGATATTTATCTCGCGGAGGAAGTCATCAAGTTGGGCAGTCAGATTCTGAATAAAACATTTAACCCGAATCTGCTTCTCACCCTGTCCGACCATATCAGTTTTGCATTAACCCGAACCAGAGAAGGCATCCGTATCAAAAATCCGCTGGAATGGGAAGTGCGGACACTCTATCCGGACGAGACCCGGGTGGGGGAGGCTGCGCTGAAGCTGATTCAGGAAAAAACGGATATTGCTCTGCCAACAGCCGAAACAACACTGATTGCTCTGCATTTTGTTAATGCACAGGTGGGATCGGGAGAGATGACGGATACCACCAAGGTGACCATAGTTACGGGCGAGATTCTGTCTGTGATCAAATATGCTCTCAAAATTGACTTTCAGGAGGATTCCATCCATTTCATGCGCTTTGCCACACATATCCGGTATTTCATTCTTAGGCAGATGAGCGGTAAATCGCTCAAAGACGAGAATGAATCGCTGTTCCTGATGGTGAAGGAGAAGTTTCCGAAGGAACTCGCTTGTGTGGAGAAGATTGCTGACTTCCTGAAAAATAATTACGGCTGGACCTGTTCGGATGATGAAAAATTATATCTGATCTTGCATATCCAACGATTGATTTCGAATGAACCAACGGAATGAACCTAATGAAGGAACTAACCGAATAATCCATATTGGACTGTTACTGATTCGATCAGGCATGACCAAGCGTAGGGAATGACGATTCCCCGGCTTGGTCATTTTTTATATATCCAATTTACTCATGTAGAGGAGAAGGGTCATGAACAACAAAGACTTGGCTAAAAACGTACTTGATCTCGTTGGCGGCGAGCAAAATATATCGGGTCTGACACACTGTGCAACCCGTTTGAGATTCGTATTGAAGGATGATAACAAAGCAGACCTCAAAGCGCTGGATCAGCTTGAAGGCGTGCTCAAGGCACAAAATTCCGGTGGACAGGTTCAGGTTGTTATCGGTGCCAAAGTAGACGCGGTATACAGTGAAGTGAAGAATTTAACTTCTGACCATATTGGCGAGCTTACGGAGTCTACAGACAGTGGACCGAAAAAGAGACGTAACCCCATCAACGTAGTGCTTGAAACTATCGCAGGTATATTCACGCCTGTCCTGCCAGCACTTGTTGGTTGCGGGATGATTAAATGTTTGGCCACCGTTATAACTGCCATGGGTTACCTGGAAGGCTCCGGCTTCCTCACGATCATTAACATGATCGGGGACTGTATTTTCTATTTCATGCCATTCTTCCTGGCTGTTAGTGCAGCAAATCGTTTCAAAACTAATCCCTATTTGGCGGTAGCTCTTGCTGCGGGACTAATGCATCCAACCATTTTGAATGCTGCGGCTCAGATTGCTGAGACGGGTGTAAACAGTATTGATTTTCTCGGTATGCCGATTCTATTGATGAAATATTCCTCTTCCGTCATTCCCATCATTCTGGCGGTTTGGATTATGAGTTATGTGTATCCAATCGTCAATCGAGTGATTCCCAAGTTTCTGCAGGTCCTGCTTACCCCAATGATTGTTTTGTTCATTATGATTCCAGTGGAACTGATCGTGCTTGGCCCAGTAGGATCATATATCGGTGACTGGTTGACCAACGGCATTAACTCATTGTTCTCAACCGCAGGTGTTCTTGCTGGTGCGATTCTTGGATTTTTCAAACCGATCATGGTCATGTTTGGTATGCACTATGCCATTATGCCGATTCAGGTTCAACAAGTGGCTACACTGGGTGCAACCGTGCTGTTACCAACGGCACTGGCAGCAAATTTGGCTCAGGCTGGAGCAGCCTTCGGTGTGTTTGTCCTAACCAAGAGTAAAACGATGAAATCAGCGGCTGCTTCGAGTGGATTCACCGCTTTGTTCGGGATTACTGAGCCGGCGATCTATGGTGTAACGCTGAAATACAAACGTCCGTTTTTCGCAGGTTGTCTAGCAGGCGGATTAGTCGGTGGATTCTACAGTTTGGTGCATACAACAGCGAATGCAATTTCACTTCCAGGTGTATTGGCCATTGGCACGTATTCATCGGATCGTTACATGTATGTCGTTATTGGTTGTATTGCCGCAGTTGTACTCGGGTTTGTGTTCACGCTGTTAGCGGGCATTAAGGAAGATACTGAAGGAAGTAAATCGAAGCAGCAAGCTACGGATAAAGTAAACCGCAATCAGCCAGCCGTTGCCACAGAGGTGACTCCAGCATCCGTATCATCACAGACATCCACATCTTCGGACATGCTTATCGTTAGTCCAATGACAGGGGAGATCAAACCGATCTCTGAGGTAGAAGATCAGGCATTTGCCCAAGAGTTAATGGGTAAAGGGATTGCGATTGTTCCGACAGATGGCAAGGTATACGCTCCATTTGACGGAGTAGTCGAAGCACTTTATCGCACCAAACATGCCATCGGATTGAAAGCTGCGAATGGTGTCGAGATCCTGATTCATATCGGGGTGGATACCGTCAGTCTGAAAGGGAAGTATTTTAACGCCCATATCGAACAGGGGCAGACAATCAAGGCCGGCGATTTATTGGTGGAGTTTGATCCAGAAGGCATTACGTCAGCAGGCTATAACACGATTACATCCATTGTGGTAACCAACATGCAACAGTATGGAGACGTACTGACCACAGCGACCAACGGCCCGATTCGGGAGAGCGAAGCGCTAATGAAGCTGATCCCTTAAAACTTGAAATAAGACCTTAATAATACGTAATAACAGGAGGAAACTAAAATGACAAATTCCAATTTTCCAAAAGATTTTTTATGGGGCGGTGCACTATCTGCCTGTCAGGCCGAGGGAGCTTATAATGTGGATGGCAAGAGCCTGACCATTCCAGAAGTGATGAAGTTTAACGAGAAGAACGACCGCAAAGTGACCAAGCAGATCAGAGTGAATTGGGAGATGATTGAAGAGGCCAGGAATGACCCGGATACCGTGAAATATCCAAAGCGCCGGGGAATCGATTTTTATCATTCTTTCCGTGAGGATATCGCCTTGTTTGCCGAGATGGGCTTCAAAGTATTTCGTTATTCCATTTCATGGGCCCGAGTATTTCCGGGTGGCGACGATGCCGCTCCGAACGAAAAGGCACTAGAGTTCTATGATCAGGTGATTGATGAATGTCTAAAACAGGGTATGGAGCCCCTGATTACCATCAGCCACTTTGATACACCAATTGTACTGATGGACAAGTTCGGAGGATGGTATAACCGCAAGCTGATTGATCTGTATGTGAACTATTGTGATGTGCTGTTCAATCGCTACAAGGGCAAAGTGAAATATTGGGTGACATTCAACGAGATCAACATGAGCGTGAAAGCATCGGCCAAAACGCTGGGAATCATTGATTATGATGCTCCAAATTATGAAGAAATGCTGTTCCAGGGGCTGCATCATCAATTTGTAGCTGCGTCCAGAGCAACCAAGATGGCTCATGAGATTGATCCGAATAACCAGATCGGAAGTATGGTGGCTTATTTCACAACGTATCCTTACACTTGCAAGCCGGAGGATGCGCTTCAGATGCAGCAGGATGATCAGATGAAAAATCAGTTCTATCTCGATGTGCTCAATAAAGGCGAGTACCCTTACTATAGTAAAACGTATTTCAAAAACAAGGAGATCCAGTTGCACATCGAGGATGGCGATCTGGATAGCATTCAAGCACATACGGCTGATTTCGTGGGGATGTCGTATTACAACTCGATGATTTCCAGCAGTGATACAGAGCAGCTCGAACTAACGGCAGGCAATGTACACAGTGTATATAAAAACCCGCATCTGCCCGCTAACGAGTGGGGTTGGCAGATTGATCCGATTGGCCTGCGTTATACGCTGAATCTCGTCTATGATCGGTATCAAAAGCCTGTCTTTATTCTGGAGAACAGCTCAGGCTTCTACGACAAGCTGAACGAAGACGGAACGATCAACGATCCATACCGGATTGATTTCCTGAGCAAACATATCGAACAGATGGGACTCGCCATTGCGGATGGGGTCGAGGTGTTGGGATACACGATGTGGGGACCAATCGACATGATCAGTTCAGGGACATCTGAGATGAGCAAACGGTACGGATTTATCTATGTGGATCAGGACGACTATGGCAATGGTACGCTCGAAAGATATCGTAAGGATTCCTTCTTCTGGTATCAGAATGTGATCCGTACCAACGGAGCAGAACTGTAACAGAGCATGAACATTATGGGTCGTATCAAAAAAATACCCGGCGGCTTGCTGATTGTTCCTATGCTGGCCGCCGCGGTCATCAACACGGTGTTTCCATCGTTTTTTCAGATCGGAGATCCAACAACAGCGCTGTTCACATCGAAAGGTACCATGGTGCTGATCGGTATGATTTTACTGATATCAGGAACACAGCTTAACTTGTCACAGCTTCTGGTGACTTTGAAGAGAGCAGGGGTGCTCTGTATTTCACGTATCCTCATCAGCTGCCTGTTCGGCTGGGCGTTTGTACACTTTTTTGGCATAAGTGGGTTCGGGGGTGTTTCTGCGGTAGCCTTCATTGCCGTTCTGACCAGTTGTAATCCGGGATTATATCTGGCCTTGATGAACACGTACGGAGATGATGTGGATCGTGCTGCGTTTGGCATTCTGAATCTAATCGCCGTACCGATTATTCCGGTTATGATATTGAATTCGGCAAGCGGTGTCGGTATCGATTACCTCAGTGTACTTGCTACGCTAGTACCTTTCTTGATCGGGATACTGCTTGGTAACCTGGACAGAAATATACAGAAGATGTTCGCTCCGGGAACACTGATTCTGCTGCCTTTCCTAGGTACAAGCTTTGGGTCCAATATTGATCTGCGCATTGCATTTCAGTCCAGTCTGTCCGGTTTGCTGGTCACGGTGTTATTTTTGCTGATCTGCATGCTGCCGCTCATTGGAATCGATCGCACGATATTAAGACGGCCCGGTTACGCAGCGGCTGCGACATGTTCGGTTGCTGGATTGTCCATGGTGGTGCCTTCGATGGCTGCCGAATTCAATCCGGTGTATGCGCCATATGTGGACACAGCTATCGCTCAGATTGCGTTTGCCGTGATCCTGACGTCGGTGACCGTGCCTTATATCGTGAAGCGTTTGGCGGGAGGAACAGCGACGGAAGCTTCTGCTTCGACAAATCACTAGAAAAAAACAGCATGTGTTCTGTCAGATTATGACGGATCACGTGCTGTTTTGCTTTGTACATCTATATGATCTCCTGGGGGAGGAGAAGGATCAATCGGTTTATTTTACAGACCCAGCAGTTGTTTAACACTTTCAGCTACAGCTTTGCTGGATTGCGGATTCTGTCCTGTGACCACGCGGCCATCTGTTGTGACATAGGAACTGAAGGCAGCAGCTTTATCATATTGTGCAGCGCGTTCTCTCAAAGCATCTTCCAGCAGGAAAGGAACATACTCGGTTTGTTGAGCCAATGTTTCTTCTTCATTCGTGAAGCCGGAAACGGTTTTGTCGTTGATCAAGAGTAGGCCGTTGGACAGCTTCACATTCAGCAGGGCTGTAACCCCGTGGCACACGCCGGATACAACGCCACCTTTTTCATAGATATCACGAGAAAGCTCTTGAAGTTCGGCATTGTCCGGGAAATCCCACATCGTACCGTGACCCCCTGTGAAGTAGATTGCATCGTAGTCACTCGCGTTTACTTCGCCAGGTTTCAACGTATTTTTCAATTGGTTCATGAACGTTTCGTTCTCGAAATAGGCTTTGGTGCTCTCATCCAGAGAGTCGCCCAGACTTTTCGGATCAAGTGGTACGCTCCCACCTTTAGGGCTAACCAGATCGATCTGAACATTGTCATTATGGTCAAACTCTTCAATAAAGTGAGTTGCTTCGCTCAGCCACAAGCCAGTAGGCTCGTCCTTTGTTGCGTACTTATCTACATTTGTTAGAACAACCAGAATCTTTTTCATATAAAAACCTCCCGTAAAATATATAACATCAATTTATATTAAATATCACAAAATTAAATTGTGTAAAATCTATTATCGAATATAACATAACCTTTTTCTAAAGTAAAATCATGAACGTATCGTCGATCTCCAATGTGACTTTCAAGCGTAGGAGTAAAGAACAAACTAGTAGTAGTAAATATGCCGTAAAAATATAGTTTTACTTATTATGCCCTGCTTAATTTACTCAAATTGTAAGCCGAGGTAGGCATGTGTAAGGCGAATCTTAATTAATTCAAATTTGAAGTTAATTTGATTGAACAACTAGTTCTTTTGATTTAGAATGGCGGAAGATGCCAACGAAAAACTGGTACATATTACATATATACTTGGGGGAACATTCATGAAACGTTCAGGCAAATTTTTCGCTTCAACAGTAGTTGCTGCTGTTGCTGCAGTATCCATCGTCTCTTCAGCTTCAGCGAGCACAGTTTCAGTCTCCAACATTTCTGGCATAACACCTGTCAACATCAGCAGTATGGATATCGAAACGGCTTTGATGATGGTTCAGAGCGAACGCACCAAATTGCTGGATGCGCAATTGCAAACGCAAATTCAGGAAGTTCAGAACCGTAATCAACTGATCGCGGAGTTGAACTCTCAATTGCAGGTAGCCCAGCAAAACGGGGATGAAGCAGCTGTTCAAAAGCTGAAAGGCCAAATTGATGCTGCGGGCAACTCGCAACAGATGGACATGCTTCGTCTGCAGTCCATGTCCAACAAGCGCAATGAAGCGTTTGATTTAATGACAAACTTTGTCAAAAAAATGCAGGATTCAAGATCATCCATCATCGGTAACATGCGTTAAGAACGGATGATTAACTGCAACAACACAAAAAGAGCGAAGCCGGAATTTAAATTCCGAAACTTCGCTCTTTTTGTATTTCTCTTTTTCTATGATATATCTCATCTAATCCAAGTTAGCCCGACCAGTCACGACGCCGAGTGAACAGATCCTGCAACTCATCCGTCGACAATTCGGTAATCCAGTTCTCGGAGCTTGTGATGATGTTATCGCTGAGCTGCTGTTTACTCTCCAACATCTCGTCGATCCGCTCCTCCAATGTGCCAAGAGAGATGAACTTATGCACCTGAACATCCTTCGTCTGACCCATCCGATAAGCCCGGTCGGTAGCTTGGTTCTCAACAGCCGGGTTCCACCAGCGGTCAAAATGGAACACATGATTGGCTGCGGTCAGATTCAATCCCACGCCGCCTGCCTTGATGGACAGAATGAAGACGGATGGTTGCTTATCCTCAGGCAATGTACGGGACTGGAATTCCTCAATCATGCGATCTCGCGCCGTTTTGGACGTACCCCCGTGCAGGTACAATACAGGCTCCTGCAACTCCTGACGTAGTACTTGTTGCAGCATCTGTCCCATACCAATGTATTGGGTGAAAATCAGGCATCGTTCGCCCTCGTCCCGTAATTCACGGACAAGCTCCATCAGTCGTTCCAGCTTTGCGGAGCGGCTGATCAGCATCGCCATATCCTGCGGGCTGTACACATCATAAGCAGATGTCAGTGCACCGTCTTCGGGTAGCTCCTCCGGCAAAGCTTCCTTTGTCAGCAGCAGCGGGTGGTCACACAATTGCTTAAGCTGAGTTAGGGCTGAGAGGATCGCACCTTTGCGCTTGATACCTTCCAATTCTTTCATTTTATCCATCAGGGCCTGCACGGATTGGTCATATAATGCACTTTGTTCGCCCGTAAGGTGAATATAGGTTTTCATCTCGTTTTTGTCCGGCAGATCGAGTTGGATATTGGGATCTTTTTTCTTGCGGCGCAACATGAATGGTTTCACCAATTGCTGCAGATCCTGCATCCGCTGCTCATCTTTGTCTTTTTCGATAGCACTGATGAAGCGAGTCTGGAATGCCCGGGCGTTGCCCAGATATCCTGGATTGATAAAGTCATAGATCGACCACAGCTCGGACAACCGATTCTCGATCGGCGTACCTGTCATGGCAATGCGGTGTTTCGCCGGGAAACTGCGGACAGCCAGCGACTGTTTGGTCTGAGCATTCTTGATATTCTGTGCTTCATCGAGACAGATGCATGACCACGTATAGGTTTGTAACATCTCCTGATCCAGTGTAGCCGTAGCAAAGGACGTGATAATAATATCCACCTGCTCGGTCTGCTCCCGGAATTCTTCTCCACTTAATCGGCGTGCGCCATAATGTAGACTGACATTAATGGAGGGTGCGAAGCGGCTAATTTCCTTTTGCCAGTTGCCCAGTACGGAGGTTGGGCAGATCAGAAGTACCGGGGCTTGTCCCGGCTTACGTGGTTCATGATCCTTGATGTGTAACAGATACGTGATGAATTGAATGGTTTTTCCGAGACCCATATCATCGGCAAGACATGCCCCAAGTCCGAATCTGCGCAGGAAACCAAGCCATGCAAAACCTTCCTTCTGATACGATCGCAGCTCGGCATGAAGCCCTGTCGGAATGGGCAGGGAAGGTGCGCCGCCTTGTCCGCCCCCGAGTTGTGCAATAACCCGGTTCAGGTGCTCATTCAGTTCTACTTCCAGCCGAATGTTCTGATCATCCTGTGGTTGCTGCTCTTCCTCAGTTTGTTGTCCTTCCTTCCATTTCTGGTTGCGATATTCCCGTTGCTCATTGTGCAGCAGATGCAGGTGCAGAATATCCTGGAATGAGAGTCCCTGTTCCCGATCTACACCGCCCATGGCACGACGTATCTGTTCCAGCAGGTCGGGGTCGAGAGGAACCCATTCTCCACGGAAGCGAACCAGTCGTTCATTACGGGCAACAAGGTCGGCGAACTCATCTTCGCTGAGGTCCGTGTCACCGATAGCAATGCGCCAGTCAAAATGAATTATCGAGTCCAGTCCAAAGAACGACTGTCCCCGCTCACTGCCTTCCTCAGGCTGCACCTTGGCGCGAAGCTTTGGTTTCTTCTTACGGGCTGCTTCCCACCAACCAGGCAGCAGAACTTGCCAGCCCGCTGCGAGCAACCTGCCGCTATCCTGCGTCAGGAACTGCCAGGCTTCCTGATCTCCCAAAGGATCACTCAGCACATCGCGTCTACCGCTAATGGAACTTCCGAGACGCGGCAGATGTGCGCGAAGCTGATCCAGCCATCCGGCAGAGCGGTCCAGAACGAAGGGGGTCCATACCTCGGGCCATTCCCCTTCAAGCCTGCCGCGCGAATCCAGCATGACGGGTACCAATACAGCGGCATCAAGCTTATTCTGTAATACCAGTCGCAGACGCCAAGATGGCTCATCCTCATCCGGCTCCTGCAATTGCAGCATGGGCCTGAATGGTGCAGCATCCGCTTTCCAGCCAATGGATACGAGCCAGGACTGGGCGTCCATTCCGGCTGTCTTAGGGAGAGTGCCGCGCTCTGGGAACAACTGCGGGAATTCACGCCGCAGATCGGTTGCCGCTTCCTCCGAACTGTACCAGCGCTGGAATACAAAGGCGGAGTAGGCCGCCCCGAGTCCTTCGGCATAACTCTCGTCCGTCTGCTGAATCGCCTTGGTAAGCGATGCTCGATCCTGCTTCTTCAAGCTATCCGGGTCCCAGGTCCACTGAAGCTGTCCTGCACGGTAGGCCTCGAAGCTAGGTACGTATTTGCGTTTTTCGATAGAAGATGCGAGTGCGGGAGCTAGTCGAATCAGATGTTCCGCCTGTTCGTCCCATTTCCATTCAATATGAAGC
Source organism: Paenibacillus sp. FSL R5-0701 (assembly GCF_037973995.1). Lineage (NCBI taxonomy): Bacteria > Bacillati > Bacillota > Bacilli > Caryophanales > Paenibacillaceae > Paenibacillus > Paenibacillus sp. FSL R5-0701. Next base: position 297,084 of record NZ_CP150230.1, read on the forward strand.
AGGGTATGCATCTCTGCAAAGAAGGGAATCACTTCTTCCGCTGGCAGAACAACCAGCTCAATCTCTTCAATCTGCCGAACTTCTAATTCGGTGCCGTAGAAGGAAGGCACATGCCAGGCGAACAATCGCTGCTTAAGCGACTGTCCGGATACAAAGTGGTGCGTGTTGAGTGCTCCATAAAACAAAGCATCGCCATATCCGGTTAAAGCGACGTGAACCTCAATCGTTTCAGTGTAAGGATGAATTAAGCTCATGAGATCAGTTTACCTTTCCGAAGCTCTTCCTGCAGGGCGCGCAGCCGACTGTTACGAACAGCGAGTGTTGTGATAAATTGCTCCCAGTGCGCTTCTTGCTTCAATTTCTTATAGATTTTGGACAGACGTTTCAGCAGCTTCACGGCTGCTTTGTATCCGTCCCTGTTTTTGTGTCCGATATAACGCTCCACTGCCTGATGATAGAAGGGGAGCAGTAGCTCAGGTGCATCTTTTTCGATCGGTTGCAGCATCGCTACGCGGAATTCGAGAGGTTCCGTTCCCGTACTCAGCTGAAAATCAATCCATCTGCGCCACTGTCCACGCGAATGCATAGCATCCTCGTAGGCGGGGCGGGAGTGGGGAAGCATACTGACAAGCGTGTCCCACATGCGGTTCTCTGTATCGGGCAGATGTTGAATAGCCGTGTCCCACAGATGCATGTAATCATTCAAAGGTGTATTACGCCGATTCGACAGCAAGGGACCAAGTTGTACCAACCAATCCCCAAGCCGCTTCCATTCGGCCGAGTCTGCGAGTACATGGAGAAAATGCAACAGTTGTTCTGGCGGGAAACCGTAGGTTGAGCTTCCATGGATGAGTCGCTGCCATGCCTGATCATCTTGCCCTACATGGAAGTGCATCCAGCTCTGCGCTAGTACTAGCGGCAGGGGCAGTGTTACGGCTTTGCCTGGTCTATCACTACTACTTCCATTATTTTGAGCGCTACCCAAGACACTCCCACCTGACTGTGAAGGTGGCGAAGCGGCGGTTATATTGCGCTCTATATCATCTAAGATGGCCTGTTCCGACACTAACATGTCCCGCGACCCTTGAAGCTCAGGTACAATCCAGTTCAACCAAAGTTGTCGATAGATCGGGGTGAAGAACATCATGCTGGCTGTCTCAGGCATCATCTGTTTGCGTAAATAAGCTGAGGTTTCGGCCAGTCTGCTCCAAAGTTGTTCAAGCTTGTTTCCCTTTAGACCCGAGAGGTCTAGTGGATGGTTAAAGATCCGCTCAATGTCTTTCAGAAGTGCATCCACCGCGAGCTGGGCAGGGTAACTCAAGTACACGGGGGTATGCGTGATGGAGTTACGGGCCGGCGGCACGCAGAATCGGATGAGGTGCAGCTGTACATGTAGTTCAAAAAGTTGGTCCATTGCAGCGTTCAGTCTTGGCTTAATGGCATATAGCTCGTCCGTTGCTTCCTGTACGTAGGACGTGCTTGCTGTGCCAGTACCCAGCCGTCTCAGACAGGAGTGGAATAGCTCGTGCCATTCCGAGATTTCGAGATCAGCAAGCTCTGTTGCACGTTCCTTGATCTGGCTGTATTGGTTGTCCGGAATGTCCGTATCCTGCTGTTTATCGGCATCTGTATAGCTGGATAGTCCTGCGGACATGGCACCGACGGGTTTGGTCGTTTGTTTGAGCGCAGTACTGGAGTGCGCATTCACAATCGCATGCACAGGTCGCTCCAGTTGCTCGGCATAACTCATTAATACAGCCGTCATATGTTTGCATACGGAACTCACCGGGCAGGTACAATGACTTGTAGTCAGGGACTGCATGCTTAGTGTGACCTCGTACTCTTCCGATCCTTGTACAACGGCCGAGATCCCTTGTTGTTCGGAATAGGTTAATGGTCCGACACGTTTCTGTTTATAATATTGGAATCCGCGCATGATCGTCAGGTTATTAAAATGCTCCGCAACCTGCCTGATCAACTGTTGCCACTGCGCATCATCCATCCTCATGTTATTCGGTATGTTCATCATTCCATCTCCTGGGGTAAACATAGGTTCAGTAGTCACCACGTCTATGACGTGATGTTGTAAATTTGTTGTATCCATCATATCAGTTATGAGCCAATCCGTGCATGGGGTATGAAGAATTTGAAGTTATTTTAGACCAACTGGAATCAGGATGAACACGTCGGTTCTGCTGGCGGACGGAATGCATGATTACACCATATTGTGTATGCTTATGGTATGTATTCCTTTCAGGAACGATGCAGGCCGGGGAAACGGCCATATTACACACAACAGGAGAGAGCATATGAAAATACTTACGTTAAACACACACGCCTGGGCGGAAGAGGATCAACTGAACAAGATCAGTCAGCTGGCTGATTTTATTAATACACATCAATTCGATGTGATCTCCATGCAGGAGGTCAACCAATCGATGCAGGAAGTCGCGCTTTCTGAAGAAGAACTGAAGATGTATTATGTTACTGAATCCGACGCTGTGATTAAAAAAGACAACTATGCCTACGTCCTGCTTCAGCAGCTGACAGAGCAATATTACTGGACGTGGATTCCCGCTCATGTTGGGTTCCAAAAGTACGATGAAGGACTGGCGATCCTTAGCCGGACGCCGATTAAGCAGGCTTTTGGGGAATACGTGTCCCACATGCGGGATTATAACAACTATCGTACACGCAAGATTGTGGGAATCCAGACGGTCGTCCAAGGTGAAGCAACCTGGTTTGTGAACGGACATTATAACTGGTGGGATGATGCGCAGGAACCTTTCAAGGGACAGTGGGAGTTAACGGAGAGCAAGCTTGCCCCCTACATGGATCAGCCGTTATATATAATGGGTGATTTCAATAATGTCGCGGAAGTGCGTGATGAAGGTTATGATTATATGATGAGCAAAGGCTGGAATGACCTGTACACCACAGCATTGCAAAAGGATGAAGGAGCAACTGTGGTGAAGGCCATTGCCGGCTGGGCAGATAACAAACGCGATCTTCGGATCGACTATATTTTCTCCAATCGTCCGATTCAGGCTAAATCTTCTACCGTGGTCTTGAACGGTAAAAACGGGCCGGTCGTGTCCGACCATTTTGGTGTCGCTGTAGAGATATAACAGCCGTGTGACCATAAACTATAAAGGTGATATCACCGCAAATACGAAACAAAGCCTCCGCTGACTTCCTGTTAAGGGAAGTTGCCGGAGGCTTTTCACATTCTAAATCATTTTCTGTGTCTATGTACATATCATATCATTCATTCTTTCTTTCTGCTGTGGACTGTTACTCGAGCGACAGCATCTGATGTACAAACTTTTTCAGATTCGCGCTTGTCTCGCTAAGTTGTTCGATACTTTCCATGAACTCGGTAACAAGCTTGGCCTGATCCACTGTTGCGGTTGTAATCTGACTGATCTCCTGCTCCATATGTTTCATGGAATCTTGCACGCTGCCTAGGGATGATTCGATATCAGCCGCTGCTTGTTTCGTATGATCGGACAGCTTGCGTACTTCACTGGCAACCACACCGAAGCCAGCTCCCTGATCGCCCACACGGGCTGCCTCTATCATGGCGTTGAGTCCAAGCAGGTTGGTTTGTTCCGATACTTCACGAATGACGTTTGTTACTTTACCTACACTGACCGAGTTCTCTGAAGCTTTTTTGGAGTTACGTAGAATCTCTTCCGAGGTTGCGGAGAGTTCTTCGGAATGTGCAGCAATCTGCTGAATGCCACCAACGAGAGCATTAATGGTTGTTTCATTTTCACGAATCAGATTTTCCAATGTCATATGGCTATCCAGCGCGTAGTTTACACCCAATATACCCACAACCTGATCGTTCTCTTTAATAGGGATTAGAATGGAATCAAAAGGTCTACCCTGCAGATCACCAGGCATACGTGCCACGGTACGGGAATCTCTGTTAGTCAGCATTTTGAAATGTTTATAATCATCATGCAGCTCATCCCCAACCTTCACGCCAATCTCCAGACTTTTTGCCTCGGAAAAATACAATACTTTCTCATGATCATTAATGGATATGGATATGTCGTCACGGAACATTTGGCTAACAAAAGGCATAGCATTTACCAGAGATTCAAGAGTATTCAATGTGCATCTTTCCTTCCCGATACAAAAAGTGGAATTTTTCAATCTAGTATTTATATCGGTAACGTTTTCTTGTTTTTAAACCATTGTTTAAATTTAAGTTAACCTAGAGAGAAAAGGCGACTAAATCCAATATAATTGTAAGCGTAATCAAAAATCTGTAGCCACCACAGAACATGTCAGTTATACTGGGATTATTATTCGGCTATTCAGAAGATAACCAAGGGACATACCTATTTCCCGGTAAGGGGATTACCCACCTAGGTTAAGCGCTATACTTTATTACTGCATATTAGTTTAGTGCTCTAGTGTGGATGGTATGAATGCTATGATATAAGAATTTATTTCAACAGAAGAAGGATGTGTGCCATCGATGACGACCTATTTCAGTGAACCGCAGAGCATGTATTACCGATTTGGAGAAGATCAGGATCAGGTGTTGAAGGTACTAGCCGAGAGGTATATTGGAGCCAATGCGCAGGCTGATTTTGTATATCGGGTATTCCAGAAGTCTGGTATTTTGCAAAATGAAAAAGGGCTTTATGATCTGAATTTAGGTAAACGCTTTCCTGATGCACCTAAAGACCATATATCCTACGCAGCTGCATTGGTTTGGGGGGACGAGGACCGGAATCTGGACGTGTTGGTCCGCTGTTATGGGCCTGTTCGTTTCTATTTCAATGAGCAGTTGGTCTATCGCTCTACCGTAATGGATGAGATTAGTCCAGACGCAACGGTGAAGCTCAGCATCGATATCAAGCCTGGTTGGAACACCATTTGGCTGGAGATGAAAAACACCCCTGCCGGATTTGGCTGCCAATTTGGGTCAGATGAAGGAAAAGTGCGCATTTTGAATGTATTTGCTCCATTCCAGGAGAGACAGGGACAAGCGGGGTGGGTGTTCTCCCAACCGAACCGGGCTGCGAGTAAGCAACCAGACCTGCTTGGAAAAGAAACAGATTACAGCTTGAACTGGCTGCCTGAGACAGGCTGGTCTGATGAAGATAAAACCAAGCCAGCTTTCGAACGAATATTCGGAAATCATCCTGGAAAACATGCTTATGCTTGGACCCATCTGAACAATAACGATTCAACCGGGAATGCGGTGCGATTGTCAGGTCAATCTTCCGGTTCTCTGAGTATATGGATTAGTGGCAAGCCTGTGGCGCAAGTGAAGGAAGCGGGTCCGTTCGAGGTGGATGTACCAGCCTCTTTTGGGCGGAGTGACCTGATTGTCCGAAGTGAATGCAATGATACGGCGGCGGGACCTTGGCATTTTAATTTGAACGCAACCGTGTCGGGCAAGCCGCTCTCACTGGAACTTCCTCAGCGTGTGCACGGTGCTAATGGAGAGTCTTGGTTATATGTTGGACCTTTTGAATTGGAGGTTGAACCGGACTTGGCGGATCTGACTCGAACGGACCGAGTGTATCAAACGGGGCAAGGACAGACATATTGGCGCTTGGATCGACCGGATGCTTGGATCAGACCTTATTATGAGAACGCGATGTTAAGCAACAAATGGACAGTGGGCAGTGTGACTAATTATGGTCGCTGGGATTATCCATTGGGTGTCACTGTATATGGTCTATTACGGACTGGGCGTTATTTGCAGAGACCAGACATTACATGTTATGCGGCTGAGCATGTGCAGGCATGTACCCAGATGTATGAGTACTCATTATGGGATCGGGAGCAGTATGGTTTCCCGGCAGTCAATCAACAATTGGTCATGCTGAAAATGCTGGATAACTGCGGTTCTTTTGGTTCAGCCATGCTGGAAGCGTATTCCGAGTGTCATGAACCAACGTTTCTTCCGATTGCTGAACGGATCGCCGATTTCATGCTTTCCCGTTTGGAACGACAGGAGGATGGGGCATTTTATCGCACATGCGTAGGGGAGTATGCCGAGAATACCATGTGGGCAGATGATCTCTACATGAGTACGCCGTTTCTCGTTCGTTATGCACGGGTGACAGGCAACTCGGCCGCATTGGATGAAGCCGCCAGACAATTTTCACTGTATCGGAAGTATCTGTTTATGCCTGAGTTCAAGATCATGTCCCATGTGTATGATTTCAAATACGAACAGGCAACGCAGATTCCATGGGGACGGGGAAATGGCTGGACACTGTTTTCCTTGACGGAGGTATTGGAAGCTTTGCCGGCAGAGCATCCCGAGCGTCCAGCCTTAATAGATTTCTTCAATGAGCTGTGTGAAGGGTACGCAGCGCTTCAAGGGGAAAGCGGGTTGTGGCATCAGGTGTTGAATGTTCCGCAGACGTATGAAGAAGCCTCCTGCACGGCGATGTTTGCCTATGGTTTTGCGAGAGGTGTGCGTTTTGGCTGGTTCAAAGACCCTGAAGTTTATGTCGCAGCTGCCGAGTGGGCTTGGAAGGGACTCATCTGCAAAGCAATCGATCGTCAAGGGAATGTGCATGGTGTGTGCAGCGGTTCGAGATATGCGTTTACGGCAGAGTATTATGATCAGGACTTGCGTACCGTCACCAATGACAATCACGGAATAGGCATTATGATGCTGGCAGGAACTGAAGTGGCAAAAATGAAGAAACATCTGGCTGAGCACAGAGTGTCTTCACCTGCAGTCTCACATTCCTGACAGACTCGCAGGAAACACATTTTTATAGCTGAACATCGAGCTTTTCCGACCATTCAATGGCCCGTAGAAAGAAATGCCGTGATTTGAATTCATACTTTCGTTCCATATCAACCCGCTATCTTCTTCTTACGTATCATGCATGTATACCCGTAATCATACCGATACGGGAACGGAACCGCCGGGAATATCATTCCTGGTGGTTTTTGATTCCTGTAACTCCTTACTTTTTTGACAGGAAAGCTTACTTTTGTTTATGTCATGTGCAGCAATGGACCGATACAATAGGTTATGTAAGCGATTCCATAAATGCAAGAAGGGGAGGAAATTCATTTATGATGATTACAAAAAAGTGGGTAACCCTGTTCTGCCTGTCCCTGTTATTGTTCGCTACAGCCTGTTCTGGAGGGGCCACCGATACACCATCTTCTTCTGGAGAAGCAAGTGGAAGTGAAGGAGATTCATCAGGCAAGATTGAACTGCGCATGACCTGGTGGGGATCACAGACTAGACATGATCTGACGACCAAAGTCATCCAATTGTTTGAAGAGAAACATCCGGGAATCACCATTAAACCTGAATATTCCGGTTGGGACGGTTACTTTGACAAGTTGACTACACAGGTAGCTGGTTCGAATGCACCTGATATCATCCAGATGGATTACGCCTTTCTGACTGACTTTGCCCGGCGTGGGGCCTTGCTTGACCTGACCCCGTTTGCAGAGAGCAAAGAGCTGCGGACAGAGGACCATGATCAGAGCATGATTACAGCCGGATCAATTGACGATAAATTATATGCGATTACCCTCGGAGTTAACGCACCGGGTGTCATCTATGATGCCACCGTATTTCAGGAATTAGGAATCGAAGAACCACAAGAGAGCTGGACATGGAAGGATTTTGGGGATATTGCGACTAAGATCGCCGCAGCCAAAGGTGAGGGGTTCTATGGATCTGCAGACATTTCCGGTACAACGAACATGTTTGAAGTGTTTATCCGGCAATCCGGAAAAGGATTGTTCGATGGTGGCACAATGACAGCTACCAGCGAGGAGCTTCAGCAATGGTTCGATATGTGGAGCGCACTACGCGAGAATGGTGGAGTGACCACAGCGGAGATAACGGCATCCACAACCAATGCGCTGGAGACACGCCCGATCTCGCTGGGTACAGCTGCGATGGATTTTGCATGGTCTAATCAATTGCTGACATTCCAGCAGGTGAACAAAAACCAGGATCATAAGCTTGGCATACAGGTTCTTCCGCATGGTGTAGGTGAAAAGCAAATCGGTGAATATCTGAAGCCAGGCCAGTTCCTCTCCGGTTATGGCAAAACCAAACATCCAAAGGAAGTTGCCATGTTCATTGATTTCATGGTCAATGATCCAGAAGCAACCGCTATTCTTGGTTCTGAACGTGGGGTACCGGTCAATTCCAGTATTCGTGAACAGATGCAACCTACGCTGCCGGAAGCAGAGCAAGTCATTTTCCAATTTATCGATACGGTATCGAAGAACTCCAGCGAGATTGACCCGCCATACCCGCAAGGATTTGCTGAAGTGGACACAAGTTTCAAGAGCGCAAGCGAGCAGATCGCCTTCGGTCAAGGCAGTACTCCAGATGTCATTGCCCAGTTTATTGAAGGAGCCAAGGCTACGCTTGGATCGAGTCAATAATAATTGAAACTGTCTCAGACTTCTAATTCTGCGGGGAGGTTGCGAAGATGACGACATCACAGGTCAGTCAAGCCCGAATCGAGCGTGTAACTACCCGGCGGGTGAAACGGAGATATGCCCACAATGGAGCAGCGCTTCTGTTCCTCGCCCCATGGCTTGTCGGATTGTTATTTCTAACCCTTGGTCCCATGCTGGTATCGTTATACATCTCGTTCACTGATTACAGTATCCTGGCCGCCCCTTCCTGGGTCGGTCTGGATAACTACACCACGATGTTTACATCGGATAAACTGTTTACCCAGTCGCTCAAAGTCACCTTCACGTATGTCGCTGTATCCGTACCGGTCAAGTTGATCTTTGCGCTGCTGGTAGCCATGTTGCTCAACAAAGGGATTCGAGGACTCGGTATTTACCGGACGGTGTATTACATCCCGACATTGCTTGGGGGTAGCGTGGCGATTGCGATGTTGTGGCGTAAAATGCTGGGTGGGGATGGGCTGCTCAATAGTGTCCTTGCCATGGTAGGTATTAAAGCTCCCGATTGGGTTGCGAATCCGAAGTATGCCCTGTACTCCATCGTCCTGTTATCCGTATGGCAGTTTGGATCGTCGATGATTATTTTTCTGGCTGGCCTGAAGCAGATTCCACCCGAGTATGATGAAGCCTCAGCGGTAGATGGTGCAGGTCCTCTTCGGAGATTCTTCTATATAACGTTGCCGATTCTGTCACCTGTCATCTTCTTCAATCTCGTGATGCAGCTGATTACATCGTTTCAATCGTTCACACAGGCTTTTGTTATCAGTAACGGTAGCGGAGGGCCAGTGAATTCAACCTTAATGTACTCTCTGTATCTGTACAAAAAAGGATTCTCATTCTTTCAGATGGGCTACGCTTCCGCGATGGCCTGGGTGCTGGTCATCCTGATTGGCGTATTTACATTGCTCGTATTCCGCAGCAGCAAGCTGTGGGTGCACTATGAGGATGGTGGGAAATCATGATTGGACAACGGAACTCTACAGCATGGGTCGTCGGCAAACATGTGTTGATCTCAGGCATCGCCTTTATCATGCTCTACCCGATCCTCTGGATGCTGGGCAGCTCATTCAAACCGGGACATATGATCTTTACAGAGACCTGGTTCTGGCCACAGGAATGGAATTGGCAAAATTATATGAATGGCTGGTCGGGAATTCAGGGTAATCCGTTCTCCCGGTTCCTAACTAACTCTGTCGTTCTATCGCTTGGAGCTGTGCTGGGGAATGTGATTTCCTGCTCTATGGCGGCGTATGCGTTCGCCCGACTGAATTTTCGTTTCAAAGCTATCTGTTTCGGCCTGATGCTCATGACAATCATGCTGCCCCATCATGTGACGCTGATCCCGCAGTATATCCTTTTCAACCACCTGGAGTGGGTGAATACGTATCTGCCGCTTGTCGTGCCCAAATGGTTGGCGACTGACGCCTTCTTCATTTTCCTCATGGTACAGTTCTTCCGGGGATTGCCTAAAGAGTTGGATGAGGCGGCCACCATCGATGGATGCGGTCCTGTGAAAATATACACCAAAATCATCATTCCACTTGCTTTCCCAGCGCTGGTTACCACGATGATCTTTACGTTCTTGTGGACATGGGACGACTTCTTCAGTCAGTTGATCTACCTGAGTGACGTGAGCAAATACACCGTGCCACTGGGTCTGCGTTTGTTCCTTGATTCCAGCTCTCAATCCGATTGGGGTCCGATGTTTGCCATGTCGGTGTTGTCGTTGGTGCCATGTTTCATTGTATTTATCGTGTGTCAAAAGTACTTCGTGGAAGGAATCGCGACCTCTGGGCTCAAAGGGTAATTCCAAGACGAAACGAGTTGATTTTTCCATGAGGAAAGGAAGATGGTCTTCATTTATTAATCAAAAGCTGCAACAAAGCAAGCTCTCCACGTTGATGGTGACTTGCTTTATTGCGTTTAACCTTCTGCTCGTCTCGGTTGTGGTCTGGCTGGCATATCAGTCTTTCTCCACGGTCACATTTGCCGAGATTAGCAAAGCACGTCTGGCACTTCTGAACGAAAGCACACGTCGGGGATTTGATTTTATCACAGGGGTAACTGGAACCGCTTATGCCTTGGCAAGCAATCGGGAACTGTCCAGTCTGCTCGAAACGGCTGATACGGGCAGGCTTGCACAGATTCACCAGCGGAGAGAGGTCTCTCGAATTCTGGAACATACCATGGTCGTGAGTGAAGGCATCACTTCCATTGAACTGTATACGGATGCCTTTAATGAAGTGACAGTGACTATGGCTGATCGCATATTTCCGGTGGACACCATCGCACATGACTCTTGGTTTGCTACGCTGGAAAAGGCTGATGCGGCTTGGGTTCCGCTGCGTGAGAACGAATCAGGCCAATCCCTGGTCGGATACGCCCAACGGATTTTCGACAGTCGTGGAGGGACGGTTGCCTATGTGCTCATTCGACTGAGCAGAGCGGACATCGTACGCAGGTTTGCCGATGTACCCATGGTGCTTGATGGAAAAGTCCTGTTGGTAGATACCGCTGGTAATGTCGTAATGCAGATGGGGAGAGTTGATCCAGCAGGGGAGAAGGAACGAGCGGATAGAAGAAATGAAGCGAGTACAGTACAGGAACCGGGTGGAGCTGTAAATTCATCTTCTTCTATTATAGATAGTGCATGGATTCAGGAACATGTCCAACCTGGTGCAGACGGATACGAAGTGGTTTCCGGCCAACCCGGAGGTGCTCAATTGGTGCTGTACTCCAGGCCGGCCATGCTTCAGTGGCGCCTTGTACAGACTATTCCGGTATATACACTGTTATCTCCGCTCAGACAAGCGGGCTGGCAGATCCTTGGCATCGCCGTACTTGGACTATTATGCTCGGCTGTGCTGGCGTACCTGTTTGTAAGGCAGATCATCCGGCCTTTACGACAATTGATCAAGCGAATGAGACAACTGGAGAAAGGGGACTTCGATACCCGGGTCCAACTCTCATTTACGGAGGAATATGCCCACTTGGCTTATGGCTTTAATCATATGGCTTCACAGCTCACGACGCTGATGGAACAGGTGAAGGATGAGAGCCGGGCCAAGCGTGAAGCCCAGACGGGCTTGCTTGAGGCCCAGATCAAACCCCATTTTTTATACAATACCCTCGACATGATCCACTGGCGCGCACTTGATTACGAAGCCAAGGATATCAGTCGCATGATTGTACAGCTCAGTAAGCTGTTACGGATCGGACTGAGTGGAGGGAGACTGTTTATACGGGTTCGTGATGAGTTGGAACATGCCCGTTGCTACGTTAACATCCAGTCAGAGCGGCTACCGTTCTCCATTCAATATCAGGAGCAGATCGATCCGCATATGCGCGGTTGTTACATTCCCAAAATCATTTTGCAGCCCTTCATCGAAAATGCCGTTATGCACGGGCACCCTGAAGAAGGCACACCTGAAGAAGGCACACTTCGAATTCAGGTGTATATGCGCGAAGAGGTTGGCCCGCATGAGGATATCGTCATTCGTATCACGGATAATGGGCGGGGTTTGCCGGAGGGGTGGAAACTCGAAGAGACGTGTGGCATCGGCGTACGGAATGTACATCAGCGCATTCAGCTTTATTGTGGGAAGAGATATGGTGTTCAACTGAGCGATAGAGAGTCAGGTGGCGTGGAAGTGACCATTACGCTCCCGCGTATTGAGACCGACGAGCAATTAAATCTATGGCTGGACGGTGAAAAATGATGAAGACCATTATGCTTGTTGATGACGATCCTCATATTGTAAAGGCATTAACAGATCATATCGATTGGCCTTCTCTGGGCCTCAGCATTGCAGGCACTGCTTCCAATGGCTTGGATGCGCTGGAGCTGTTTCACCGCATGCATCCAGATGTCGTTATGACTGACGTCTACCTGCCGGGGATGACTGGGCTTGAGATCACACAGACGTTACGACGTGATCATCCCCACCTGCCGATCATCATTCTTAGTGGATATGACGAATTCGAGAACGCCCGGGCAGCCATGCGCTGGGGTGTGAATCACTTTTTGCTGAAGCCGGCAGAGGTTGAGGAGATTGAGTCTGTGCTGCGGGAGGTGCTACTGGAACAAGATGTGCGAGAGCGGCATGAGCGGCTGGAGCAGACATACAAGCAGGAGGTCGGACGGGTACTTCCGTATTTGCGCAAACAATTTCTTCACGAACTGCTGACTACGCGATATCGGGCTGACGAGCTGCCTAAAGAACGCATGGACTATATAGGTATTCATATGTCCTCACAGACACGCGCCATTAGTCTGCAACTGAATCGCCCCGTATTTTTGACACGAATGAAAGAACGGGATTGGCAGCTTCTCCGCTATGGGGCGGCCGATATTATTCAGGAGACGGTGAAGGAGCAAGCGGCGCACCTAAATGGTCAGGTAGAGATTGTTGATTATTCGGATCAGGTATTTGTGTTGCTTCTATTAGGAGATAAAGATTATCTGGAGGAATGTCTGCCACTTGTAGAGCGCATGATCGATCAGATCTTTACGTATCTGAAAATTGAAGTGAGTGCTGGAATCGGAAGAGCCAAGAGTCACCCATGTGAGGTGATAGATTCCTATCTTGAGAGCAGGGAAGCGGTGGAAACAGCAGAGTTTCAAGGTGGGAGTCGTATCTACCATTATGAAGCATCAAAGGAAACAGAACCAAGTGTGACCGATTATTCATTATTGCTTCGTCAATGGAATGAGGCTTGGGCGGATATTCGACCTGACCTGGCGGAAGAGGTATGGCATCATATTTGCCTTTTGCTGAAAGAGGGGAAATGTGTTGGGATACAGGATGTACAGGTTGTGGCCGTCAGTCTGTTTGACACATTGATGCATAGCTGGAACCGACTTCATCCTATGCTAACGCCGCCGCTGGCGATGAGTGACTTTCTGCGTGAAATTCAATCGAAATATGCTTTGCATGATCTGGTAAACTGGATGGATCGTATTATCTGCGACTGGTTGGAACAGATACGCAAGGAGATGGGCGAGAAGAAAAGCAATAAACTTATCGAGCAGGTGAAACAGTATGTAGAGCTTCATTTCGCCGAAGAGATTAGTTTTGAAGCGATAGCCAAGGGGCTGTTTGTACATCCGAAGTATCTGAGTCAACTTTTCAAAAGGGTGACCGGTGAGAATTTCGTCAGTTATTTGAACGGGTACCGGATTCAGAGAGCGTTGGAACTGTTGCAGTCGGGACATTACATGGTATATGAGGTGAGCGAGATGACGGGGTTCCGGAATGCGACGTATTTCAGCCAGGTGTTCAAAATGCTTACGGGCAAGAGTCCGTCTGAGGTGGGGTAGGGCGATACAGGTACAGTAATTATACAGAGCGGAAGAGGAGATATGGTTCTTATGATGATCGATCGGCAGGAATATAACATTAAAGGCTTATCTTACTCCATTAGATCAGCAGAGGAAAAGGATGCTGAGGCCTTGTCTTTACTACGTGTACAAATCGATGGGGAAACCGAGAACATGGATCGTGAAGAGGGTGAGGCGTATATCGACGCAGCCGGGTTTAGGCAGATCATCCATTTGGACACTGAGAAGTCACGGAATCTGTTCCTTGTTGCTGTAGTGGCGGGCGAGATTGTGGGATACTCCCGATGTGAAGGTACAGAGTTGAAGCGCTTTTGCCATAAAGTTGAGTTCGGCGTGTGTGTAGCCCGAGAGTTCTGGGGACATGGGATTGGTAAGAACCTGCTGGAGAAGTCGATAGAATGGGCAGACCAGACTGGTGTAGAGAAGATTGCGTTGAACGTGCTGGCATCCAACGATAAGGCGATCGAGTTATATCAAAAGAGAGGCTTCGGGATCGAAGGCATTTTGAAAAGGGATCGGCGACACACGGATGGACAGTATCACGACACGATAGTGATGGGCAGGTTCAGAGACTAATAGTATAAAAAGTGAAAGTAAAATCTATATAAGCCCACAGGATATGGAGTTCTATTGTTAGATTTGATACCGACATAATAGATAGCAGCGTTATTTAGTAGAAGTATTATGTTTCTTATCTTATAGAACGAATGTAATGATGCTGAAGGAGACTGTTTACAACCTATATTGAGATAGATTAGACCAGTGAGTGTATATAGGGTATAGTAAAAGGATATTGCCATTGGAAAAAGAGATTATAAAGAAATTGAACTAGATATATAGTTGGCTTGGTAATGGGATATTTTACAAGTGGTAATTGTATTGTACATATGATATATTCTATATCCGGCCAAAAAACACGAGAAACAAAGTGTTGCAGGTGAAACAAATAAGCTTCGAAAGAAACTTAAAAAAAGAGCTTGCTAAGTTGGTTCGGAAGTGTTAAGATATAAAAGTTGCTGAGGAGAACAACGCTCGGTAACAAAATAAGTTTGATCTTTGAAAACTGAACAACGAGTGAGTAAACATTCTGCTTGCAGAATGAACGCGAAAGTTGAGACAAGCCTTGGCTTGAATTGACTGGAGCACAAATGAGATTTTTAATCTCGTCAGATTCAAAATGAGCTTATCGCTCTTTTCAATACTTTATTGGAGAGTTTGATCCTGGCTCAGGACGAACGCTGGCGGCATGCCTAATACATGCAAGTCGAGCGGAGTTGATAGGAAGCTTGCTTCCTTGATACTTAGCGGCGGACGGGTGAGTAACACGTAGGCAACCTGCCCTCAAGTTTGGGACAACTACCGGAAACGGTAGCTAATACCGAATAGTTGTTTTCTTCGCCTGAAGGAAACTGGAAAGACGGAGCAATCTGTCACTTGGGGATGGGCCTGCGGCGCATTAGCTAGTTGGTGGGGTAACGGCTCACCAAGGCGACGATGCGTAGCCGACCTGAGAGGGTGATCGGCCACACTGGGACTGAGACACGGCCCAGACTCCTACGGGAGGCAGCAGTAGGGAATCTTCCGCAATGGGCGAAAGCCTGACGGAGCAATGCCGCGTGAGTGATGAAGGTTTTCGGATCGTAAAGCTCTGTTGCCAGGGAAGAACGCTTGGGAGAGTAACTGCTCTCAAGGTGACGGTACCTGAGAAGAAAGCCCCGGCTAACTACGTGCCAGCAGCCGCGGTAATACGTAGGGGGCAAGCGTTGTCCGGAATTATTGGGCGTAAAGCGCGCGCAGGCGGTCATTTAAGTCTGGTGTTTAATCCCGGGGCTCAACCCCGGATCGCACTGGAAACTGGGTGACTTGAGTGCAGAAGAGGAGAGTGGAATTCCACGTGTAGCGGTGAAATGCGTAGATATGTGGAGGAACACCAGTGGCGAAGGCGACTCTCTGGGCTGTAACTGACGCTGAGGCGCGAAAGCGTGGGGAGCAAACAGGATTAGATACCCTGGTAGTCCACGCCGTAAACGATGAGTGCTAGGTGTTAGGGGTTTCGATACCCTTGGTGCCGAAGTTAACACATTAAGCACTCCGCCTGGGGAGTACGGTCGCAAGACTGAAACTCAAAGGAATTGACGGGGACCCGCACAAGCAGTGGAGTATGTGGTTTAATTCGAAGCAACGCGAAGAACCTTACCAGGTCTTGACATCCCTCTGATCGATGCAGAGATGTATCTTTCCTTCGGGACAGAGGAGACAGGTGGTGCATGGTTGTCGTCAGCTCGTGTCGTGAGATGTTGGGTTAAGTCCCGCAACGAGCGCAACCCTTATATTTAGTTGCCAGCACTTCGGGTGGGCACTCTAGATAGACTGCCGGTGACAAACCGGAGGAAGGTGGGGATGACGTCAAATCATCATGCCCCTTATGACCTGGGCTACACACGTACTACAATGGCCGGTACAACGGGCTGCGAAATCGCGAGATGGAGCCAATCCCAACAAAGCCGGTCTCAGTTCGGATTGCAGGCTGCAACTCGCCTGCATGAAGTCGGAATTGCTAGTAATCGCGGATCAGCATGCCGCGGTGAATACGTTCCCGGGTCTTGTACACACCGCCCGTCACACCACGAGAGTTTATAACACCCGAAGTCGGTGGGGTAACCGCAAGGAGCCAGCCGCCGAAGGTGGGATAGATGATTGGGGTGAAGTCGTAACAAGGTAGCCGTATCGGAAGGTGCGGCTGGATCACCTCCTTTCTATGGAGAATCGTTTCCCGAGTGGAAACATTCAAATACGCAGCTTAGCTGCAAAACACTCACTCGTTGCTCAGTTTTGAGAGCTCAAACTCTCAAACAGCTTGCTTTTGCATGGAGCTTGTTCTTTGAAAACTAGATATCGAAACGAAACAAACGCGAATTAGAACATTCCTTTTTAGCTGAACTTGTGTTAAACAAGTTTAAATAAAAACGGTAGTTAAATTGCTTTTGTGATGGTATTGAATGGGAGTGACTTTTGGCTTTGCGCAAGCAAAACAAGGGAAGCGAGCAGTCAAAACCGGAACAAAATGGTTAAGCTACTAAGAGCACACGGAGGATGCCTAGGCGCTAGGAGCCGATGAAGGACGTGGCGAACAACGAAACTGCCTCGGGGAGCTGTAAGCAAGCTTTGATCCGGGGGTGTCCGAATGGGGAAACCCAGCTGGGGTAATTTCCAGTTACTCATAACTGAATACATAGGTTATGTAGAGGCATACCAGGGGAACTGAAACATCTAAGTACCCTGAGGAAGAGAAAACAATAGTGATTCCGTCAGTAGCGGCGAGCGAACGCGGAGAAGCCCAAACCAAAGAGCTTGCTCTTTGGGGTTGTGGGACGTCTCACATGGAGTTACAAAGGAACCGGTTAAGCGAAGAGGTCTGGAAAGGCCCGCCAAAGAAGGTAAAAGCCCTGTAGTTGAAAGTCTGTTCCCTCCGAGACGGATCCCGAGTAGTGCGGGGCACGTGAAACCCCGTATGAATCCGGCAGGACCATCTGCCAAGGCTAAATACTTCCTAGCGACCGATAGTGAAGCAGTACCGTGAGGGAAAGGTGAAAAGCACCCCGGAAGGGGAGTGAAATAGAACCTGAAACCGTGTGCTTACAAAAAGTCAGAGCCCGTTTTAGGGGTGATGGCGTGCCTTTTGTAGAATGAACCGGCGAGTTACGTTCCCGTGCAAGGTTAAGGTGAAGAGCCGGAGCCGCAGCGAAAGCGAGTCTGAATAGGGCGACTTAGTACGTGGACGTAGACCCGAAACCGGGTGATCTACCCCTGTCCAGGGTGAAGGTGCGGTAACACGCACTGGAGGCCCGAACCCACGCATGTTGAAAAATGCGGGGATGAGGTGGGGGTAGCGGAGAAATTCCAATCGAACTCGGAGATAGCTGGTTCTCCCCGAAATAGCTTTAGGGCTAGCCTCGGAAAACAGAGTCGTGGAGGTAGAGCACTGATTGGGTGCGGGGCCCGCAAGGGTTACCAAGCTCAGTCAAACTCCGAATGCCATAGACTTACTTCCGGGAGTCAGACAGTGAGTGCTAAGATCCATTGTCAAAAGGGAAACAGCCCAGACCATCAGCTAAGGTCCCCAAGTGTGTGTTAAGTGGGAAAGGATGTGGAGTTGCACAGACAACCAGGATGTTGGCTTAGAAGCAGCCATCATTGAAAGAGTGCGTAATAGCTCACTGGTCGAGTGACTCTGCGCCGAAAATGTAACGGGGCTAAACACACCACCGAAGCTATGGCTTGATGCTTTGCATCAGGGGTAGGGGAGCGTTGTATAAGGGTTGAAGGTGTACCGTAAGGAGCGCTGGACATTATACAAGTGAGAATGCCGGTATGAGTAACGAAAAGATCAGTGAGAATCTGATCCGCCGAAAGCCTAAGGGTTCCTGAGGAAGGCTCGTCCGCTCAGGGTAAGTCGGGACCTAAGGCGAGGCCGAAAGGCGTAGTCGAAGGACAACAGGTCGAAATTCCTGTACCACCGTAAGCCGTTATGAGCAATGGGGGGACGCAGTAGGGTAGTGACGCGGACTGATGGATGTCCGTCTAAGCAGTGAGGCTGATGTGTAGGCAAATCCGCACATTGTAAGGCTGAGCTGTGATGGGGAGCGAAAATTGTAGTAGCGAAGGTCATGATCTCACACTGCCAAGAAAAGCCTCTAGCCAGGTGATGGTGCCCGTACCGCAAACCGACACAGGTAGGCGAGAAGAGTATTCTAAGGCGCGCGGAAGAACTCTCGTTAAGGAACTCGGCAAAATGACCCCGTAACTTCGGGAGAAGGGGTGCCCCGGTAGTGTGAATAGCACGAGGGGGCCGCAGTGAAAAGGCCCAAGCGACTGTTTAGCAAAAACACAGGTCTGTGCGAAGCCGTAAGGCGAAGTATACGGGCTGACGCCTGCCCGGTGCTGGAAGGTTAAGGGGAGTGGTTAGGGAGTAATCCCGAAGCTGTGAACCGAAGCCCCAGTAAACGGCGGCCGTAACTATAACGGTCCTAAGGTAGCGAAATTCCTTGTCAGGTAAATTCTGACCCGCACGAATGGCGTAACGACTTGGGCGCTGTCTCAACGAGAGATCCGGTGAAATTTTAATACCTGTGAAGATGCAGGTTACCCGCGACAAGACGGAAAGACCCCATGGAGCTTTACTGCAGCTTGATATTGAATTTGGGTACGATCTGTACAGGATAGGTGGGAGCCTTTGAAGCATGAGCGCCAGCTTGTGTGGAGGCAACGTTGGGATACCACCCTGATCGTATCTAGGTTCTAACCTGGTACCGTAATCCGGTGCGGGGACAGTGTCAGGTGGGCAGTTTGACTGGGGCGGTCGCCTCCTAAAGAGTAACGGAGGCGCCCAAAGGTTCCCTCAGAATGGTTGGAAATCATTCGAAGAGTGCAAAGGCATAAGGGAGCTTGACTGCGAGACCTACAAGTCGAGCAGGGACGAAAGTCGGGCTTAGTGATCCGGTGGTACCGCATGGAAGGGCCATCGCTCAACGGATAAAAGCTACCCTGGGGATAACAGGCTTATCTCCCCCAAGAGTCCACATCGACGGGGAGGTTTGGCACCTCGATGTCGGCTCATCGCATCCTGGGGCTGAAGTAGGTCCCAAGGGTTGGGCTGTTCGCCCATTAAAGCGGTACGCGAGCTGGGTTCAGAACGTCGTGAGACAGTTCGGTCCCTATCTGTCGTGGGCGTAGGAAATTTGAGAGGAGCTGTCCTTAGTACGAGAGGACCGGGATGGACGTACCGCTGGTGTACCAGTTGTTCCGCCAGGAGCACCGCTGGGTAGCTATGTACGGACGGGATAAACGCTGAAAGCATCTAAGCGTGAAGCCCCCCTCAAGATGAGATTTCCCAGTATGTAAGACCCCTTGAAGACGACGAGGTAGATAGGCTGGGGGTGGAAGTGCAGCAATGCATGGAGCTGACCAGTACTAATCGGTCGAGGGCTTATCCAATAGCAAGTGATAATTCGCATGTTTCGTTTCGAATCTAGTTTTCAGAGAACGATCTCTGAAATGTAAGCTACGCGTTTGGTGGCGATGGCGGAGGGGTTCCACACGTACCCATCCCGAACACGACCGTTAAGCCCTCTAGCGCCGATGGTACTTGGACCGCAGGGTCCTGGGAGAGTAGGATGCCGCCAAGCGAAACCCCATTGGGGTATTTTTTTTCGAAAATTGATAAGGGCCCTTAGCTCAGTTGGTTAGAGCGCACCTCTGATAAGGGTGAGGCCGGTGGTTCGAGTCCACCAGGGCCCATAGCAAGACCACAACAAGAAATACACCAGAGTATGGGGCCATAGCTCAGCTGGGAGAGCGCCTGCCTTGCAAGCAGGAGGTCAGCGGTTCGATCCCGCTTGGCTCCACCATTCCCTGATAGCTCAGTTGGTAGAGCACTCGACTGTTAATCGAGTTGTCACAGGTTCGAGCCCTGTTCGGGGAGCCAGTAAGGCCCGTTGGTCAAGGGGTTAAGACACCTCCCTTTCACGGAGGTAACAGGGGTTCGAATCCCCTACGGGTCATAATATGGAGGCTTAGCTCAGCTGGGAGAGCATCTGCCTTACAAGCAGAGGGTCGGGGGTTCGATCCCCTCAGCCTCCACCATATAAACTTTATAACGACGCGGGGTGGAGCAGCCCGGTAGCTCGTCGGGCTCATAACCCGAAGGCCGCAGGTTCAAATCCTGCCCCCGCAATTATACTTTCCTTTGAGAAAGTGATCTGGAACCGTGGTGTAGTTGGCCTAACATGCCTGCCTGTCACGCAGGAGATCGCGGGTTCGAATCCCGTCGGTTCCGCCATTTTTTAATGTAGTAAGGCTCGGTAGCTCAGTCGGTAGAGCAGAGGACTGAAAATCCTCGTGTCGGCGGTTCGATTCCGTCCCGAGCCACCATTTATAACACTATGTAATACGCCGGTGTAGCTCAACTGGTAGAGCAACTGACTTGTAATCAGTAGGTTGGGGGTTCAAGTCCTCTCGCCGGCACCATGTAATCCTGGAGGATTAGCGAAGCGGCCAAACGCATCAGACTGTAAATCTGCTCCCGTACGGGTTCGGTGGTTCGAATCCATCATCCTCCACCAGTTTTTCTATGAGTCATTAGCTCAGTTGGTAGAGCACCTGACTTTTAATCAGGGTGTCGAAGGTTCGAGCCCTTCATGACTCACCATTATATGCGCGTGTGGCGGAATTGGCAGACGCACTAGACTTAGGATCTAGCGTCTTTGACGTGGGGGTTCAAGTCCCTCCACGCGCATCCCTTATTTGCGGAAGTGGCTCAGCGGTAGAGCATCGCCTTGCCAAGGCGAGGGTCGCGGGTTCGATTCCCGTCTTCCGCTCCAATATTTTGCGCCCTTAGCTCAGCTGGATAGAGCGTTTGACTACGAATCAAAAGGCCGGGAGTTCGAATCTCTCAGGGCGCGCCATTATAACTTCATATTTTGCCGGCGTGGCGGAATGGCAGACGCGCTCGACTCAAAATCGAGTGGGAAACCGTGGAGGTTCGAGTCCTCTCGCCGGTATAGATAACGGGATGTAGCTCAGCTTGGTAGAGCACCTGGTTTGGGACCAGGGGGTCGCATGTTCAAATCGTGTCATCCCGATTGTTGTTATGCGGGTGTAGTTCAATGGTAGAACTTTAGCCTTCCAAGCTAATAGCGTGGGTTCGATTCCCATCACCCGCTTAAATATTGATAAGAAAGAGATGGTATTCACCGTCTCTTTCTTTTTTTTGCATTCACAGGCATATTGATCATAATTGTATACAAAGATCACGGATTATATGGCTGATTAGCATGTACCAGCATGTATCCCATCCTCATGATATATTTCCCCCCCTTTTAAGTCTGTTCTTAGTCATTATGGAAGTGTTCAAACAGAGAAGGTCTAGTGCATGTTCGAACACAAGAATATCTTTCCTTTACCGCATTTCATAAAAACGCTTACAAAAATAGCTTGCGTAAATCATTAACCTGTAATACCATATCAATTAAGCGCTTAACCTTTAGGGGTAAGGCGCTTAAACTTAACGTAGATTAAGCGCTTAACCCGTAAAGGAAAGGACGGCGATCAATTCATGAAAACAATTCGACTGACGATGGCTCAGGCACTGCTTCGATACCTGGATCAGCAATATATCTCGGTTGACGGGGTGGAAACCAAGTTTGTGAAGGGAATCATCGGTATTTTTGGACATGGCAATGTAACAGGCATTGGAGAAGCGCTAGAGCGCAGCCCGGGAAGCCTGACGTATATGCAAGGCAAGAACGAACAAGGCATGGTGCATACGGCAGCGGCTTATGCCAAGCAGAAGAATCGTAGACAGATCTATGCATGTACAACATCGATTGGACCTGGTGCTTTGAATATGATTACAGCCGCAGCTACTGCAACGGTGAACCGGATTCCGGTTTTATTGCTTCCTGGAGATAACTTTGCTACACGGGAACCGGACCCGGTACTTCAGCAGTTGGAAGTGAGCAGTGATTATACAATCTCAGCCACTGATCCATTCAAAGCCGTCAGCAAGTACTGGGATCGCATTGTTCGTCCCGAACAGTTGATGATTGCTGTTACACAGGCCATGCGTGTGCTAACCGATCCAGCAGAGACGGGAGCAGTAACGCTCGCACTGCCGCAGGATGTGCAGGCAGAGGCATACGATTATCCAGAATCGTTCTTTGCCCGCAAAGTACATTATCTGGATCGTCGCCCCCCGGTACAGGCAGCCATTGAGCGGGCAACGGAGCAGATTGCCCGAGGCAGTAAGCCGCTGCTCGTTGCAGGCGGCGGTGTGTTGTACTCTGAGGCGTCCGCCCAGCTCGTGGAGTTCGCCGAGGCATTTGGTATTCCGATCGCCGAGACGCAGGCGGGCAAAAGCGCAGTTTCTTGGGACCACACACTGAATGTGGGGGCCATCGGGGTTACCGGCTCTCTGGCAGCCAATAGGCTGGCGAGAGAAGCGGATGTGGTGATCGGCGTCGGTACTCGTTTCTCCGATTTTACGACGGCGTCCCGCTCTGCTTTTCAACATCCAGAAGTGTCATTCATCAACATTAACCTGAACGGCATGGATGCCGCCAAGTTAGGCGGGGAAGCCATTCTGGCAGATGCACGCGAAGGATTGCAGGCTTTGCAGAAGGAATTGCAGGAAAGACAATACCGATGTGCATATGGCGCATCCGAAATCGCTGATCTCCGGGCTGAGTGGAATGCAGAAGTGGATCGGCTGTATGCAGCTCAACATGAAGCAGGGCTGGCACAGACTACAGCAGTTGGTATCGTTAACCGGACCATTGATCCATCCTCCGTTATTGTGTGTGCGGCGGGCAGTCTGCCAGGTGATCTGCATCGTCTGTGGCGTGCGGCTGAACCAAAGACGTATCACATGGAGTATGGGTTCTCCTGTATGGGGTACGAGGTAAGTGGAGCGTTCGGAGCAGCACTTGCGGAGCCGGATCGGGAAGTGTATGCCATGGTCGGTGATGGCAGTTATCTGATGCTGCATTCGGAGTTTGTGACCAGTCTGCAGGAACAGAAGAAGATGACTGTTCTATTATTCAACAACAATGGATTCCAGTGTATTCATAATTTGCAGCGGGAACATGGTAGTGACGGATTCGGCAATGAGTTCCGTTATCGGGAATCCGAGAGTGGACGACTGACCGGGGATTACATGCCAATGGACTTTGCTGCACACGCCCGAAGTATGGGAGCCAAATCCTATAGAGCGGAGACAGCAGAACAGCTGGAACAGGCACTCCGAGATGCGAAGAACGAAACAGTGAGTACGTTGATTGAGATTCCGGTCGTGCCTGGAACCAACGCAGGTGGATACGAGTCATGGTGGAATGTGGGTGTACCTGAGGTATCTGCCGAAGAGAAGGTAGTTCATGCTCATCACACCATGCAAGCCAACCGTGCCAAAGCAAGACCGATTTAATCCGGTTTAATATAGTGAACAACAATGTTGAACGACAAAGGAGACGTGGAGCAATGAGCAAGCTGCCATTCCAGCTTGGGATTCATCCCATCAATTGGGTCGGTGAAGATGTGAAGGAGCATGGTGATGCGACAACGTGTGCACAGATTCTGGATGACATTCAGCGTCTTGGGCTGACAGGTACAGAAATGGGACGTAAATATCCGACCGACCCTGCTATATTGCGTGAGGAATTGAGTAAAAGGAATATCAAGCTGGTCTCCCAGTGGAAATCGGTACTTCTCTCCGATCCGGCGTATCGTCAGTCGGAGCTGGACAGTTATCGCAGACATGCGGAATTTCTGCAATCCATGGGCAGTAAGGTGATTAGTACGGCGGAGGTAGGTGGGTCACTTCATTTTGATCCAAGACGGACACCGAATGAAAAAGAAGTCCTCAGACTCAGCGAATCTGAATGGCATATCCTCGCTGAAGGGTTGAACGAAGCAGGAGCTATTGCCCGCGAACACGGATTGAAGCTCACATACCATCATCATGGAGGCACAGTGGTAGAGCAACCGGATGAGATTGATCGACTGATGGAGCTGACCGATCCTTCTCTCGTCTATCTGCTCTATGACACAGGTCATGCCTACTATGGCGGAGCTGATCCGTTTGAACTGCTACGTAAACATTATGATCGGATCGCTTATATCCATCTGAAAGATATCCGCCCGCATGTGCTGGATGAAGCACGCGCGGAGCAGTCTGACTTTGTCGGCTGTATTCGTAGAGGGGTGTTCACTGTACCAGGGGATGGATGCATTGATTTTGCCCCAATTCTGCAAGAACTGATCACACGAGGGTACGATGGCTGGGCGATGCTTGAAGGAGAGCAGGACCCTGCGATTCATAACCCATATGAGTATGCGAAGCGATCTTTGAACTATATGGAGTCGTTATATCAACACAGCTGATTCGTTTAGCATTGCAGCGGTCAGATGCCGCACCTATGAAGCGAAAAAGGAAGAAGGCCAGCAAGAGTATAACGTTACGATTGGGAAATAAAACTGACTTACTCTAGCCGTTTACGAGTTCTTACGATGGAATGAGTAACTAGTCTAGATATCGATATACAACATGGAAAATCCCACTATAGAAAGGGGCTCACATGCAATGACTTACGTATCCTTTCCGGTATCCAGGAAGAAGGATTTCACCGCGATTGGCCGCTTGTGTATCGATTTGAACGCTAATGAGATCAATCGCCCGATGGAAGAGACGATGACGTTCACGAAGTATGTTGGCGGCTCTCCGGCCAATATTACGATTGGCATGTCCAGACTGGGTATGGAGACGGCTTTTATCGGTAAGATCGCGGGTGACCAGATGGGTCGATTCATCCAGAGTTATTTGGAGAAGAACGGCATCGACACATCAAATGTAGTTACAGATGACACCGGAGCAGTGACAGGGCTTGCTTTTACCGAAATTAAAAGCCCAACCGATTGCAGTATCCTGATGTACCGGGACAATGTAGCGGATCTGTTATTACAGGCGCAAGAGGTACAAGAGCAGTTGATTGCTGACTCCAAAGTGCTGCTAATCTCAGGCACAGCCCTCGCGCAGAGTCCATCCCGTGAAGCTGTATTACAGGCACTAACGTATGCGAAAAAACATGGCACCGTTATTGTGTTTGATCTGGACTATCGCCCATACACATGGACATCGGACGAAGAGACAGCGGTCTATTACAACCTTGCAGCCGAGAAATGCGATATCATCCTCGGCACACGTGAAGAGTTCGACATGATGGAGACATTCGACCACAATCCGGATCATAGCGATCAGGTGACTGCACAGAAATGGTTTGATTTCTCAGCGAATATTGTAGTAATCAAACACGGCAAGGAAGGGTCCATTGCTTATACGCGTGAAGGGCTTTCCCATCGTGCGGACAGCTATCCGGCAAAAGTGGTCAAAACGTTCGGCGCAGGCGACTCTTACGCAGCTGGGTTCCTGTATGGATTGATGCAGGGCTGGACAATTGAGCGCAGTATGGCGTATGGCAGTGGCGCAGCAAGTATCGTTATTTCAAGCCACAGCTGTTCGGATGCAATGCCAACGGTGGAACAGGTGAACGACTACATTGAACGTTGCAATCGGGGCGAGATCACCGTGTCCTGAAGCACCTTGCAATACTTTGAATAACACACTCATACAGATCAACATCAATGATATAAGTTCAACATAAGGGATCACACATAAGCGAAGGGAGACAGGGCTATGGGAAAAGGAATTTCTGAAGCGTCTGCAACAGCGACAATGGTACAAAACTGGATCGGAGGTGCCTGGGTAACCCCAGCGTCAACTCGCACGGAGCCAGTGGTGAATCCGGCTACGGAAGAGGTTATTGCACATGTGCCACTGTCCGAACAAGCGGACGTGGATCTGGCGGTTCAGACAGCACGAGAAGCGTTCAAATCCTGGAGCAGCACACCGGTTCCACGCCGTGCACGTATTCTGTTCCGCTACCAGCAGTTGCTGGTTGAACATTGGGAAGAGCTCGCTCGCCTGGTGACACTGGAGAACGGTAAAAGTTATGCCGAAGCGTACGGCGAGGTATTACGTGGCATTGAATGCGTCGAGTTCGCGGCAGGTGCCCCGAATCTGATGATGGGCAAACAACTGCCTGACATCGCTACAGGGCTGGAGTCGGGCATGTATCGCTACCCGATCGGTGTTATTGGGGGAATTACCCCTTTCAATTTCCCGATGATGGTGCCGTGCTGGATGTTCCCGCTGGCTATTGCGTGCGGTAACACCTTTGTCCTGAAGCCGTCCGAGCGTACACCGCTACTGGCAGGCCGCTTGGCAGAGCTGTTCAAGGAAGCAGGGCTTCCGGACGGCGTGCTCAACATTGTTCACGGTGCGCATGATGTCGTGAACGGGTTGCTGGAACATAAGGATGTTCAAGCGATCTCCTTTGTCGGCTCACAACCTGTAGCTGAATACGTCTACACCACTGCATCCAAGCATGGCAAACGGGTACAGGCACTGGCTGGTGCCAAAAACCACTCCATCGTTATGCCGGACGCCGATCTCGATCTGACGGTGAAAGAGATTACGAGTGCAGCTTTTGGTTCAGCAGGGGAACGTTGCATGGCATGTGCGGTTGTTGTGGCTGTGGGTGATGTGGCTGACGAACTGGTACAAAAGCTGGTGGAAGCAGCAGACCGCATTATCATTGGTAACGGTATGGATGAGGGCGTGTTCCTCGGACCTGTCATCCGTGGACCACATAAAGAGCGTACACTCAGTTACATTGAAGCCGGAGAGCAGGAAGGCGCGGCTTTGATCCGGGATGGACGCAAAGATCAGGCAACAAGTGAATCCGGTTATTTTGTAGGGCCCACGGTATTCGACCAAGTTGAGAGCAATATGAAAATCTGGCAGGATGAGATCTTTGCTCCAGTACTCTCGGTAGCAAGAGTGTCTACGCTGGAGGAAGCCGTTGAGCTGGCGAACCGTTCCGACTTTGCCAACGGTGCGTGTCTGTTCACCCGCAGCGGGGCGAGTATGCGTCAATTCCGTGAAACGATTGATGCGGGCATGTTGGGGATTAACCTGGGCGTACCTGCGCCAATGGCATTCTTCCCGTTTTCTGGCTGGAAGAAGTCCTTCTACGGTGATCTTCACGCCAATGGCACGGATGGTGTTGAATTCTACACTCGCAAGAAGATGGTAACGGCGCGCTGGTAACAACCAGAGCATCACTCGGGCTAAGGGGAACGCCCAGCTCATATGGACGCACATAGGGAGGATAACGGAATGGGCAAGGACAAAGTAAGAATTGGCATCATCGGTGCGGGACGGATCGGCAAAATTCATGCAGACAATCTCCTGCGCAACCCGCATGCCGAGATTGTGGGAATCAGTGACTTGTTTGCAGGTCCTGAATTGGAGGCTTGGGCCTCCGACCGTGGCATCTCTGTTGTAACAACGGATAGCAGCCAGTTGATCTCGATGCCTAATGTAGACGCGGTACTGATCTGTTCTTCAACAGATACACATGTGCCGCTGATCGAACAGGCCGCTCAGGCGGGCAAACACATCTTCTGCGAGAAACCGGTTAGCATGGATCTGGCACAGACCCAAGCGGCTGTAGCGGCAGTTCAGAAGGCTGGCGTGAAGCTGCAAATTGGATTTAACCGCCGCTTCGATCACAACTTCAGACGGATACGTGCACATGTGCAGGATGGTACGATTGGTGATCCGCATATTATCAAAATTACTTCTCGTGACCCG
This sequence comes from Paenibacillus sp. FSL R5-0701, assembly GCF_037973995.1. Classification (NCBI taxonomy): domain Bacteria; kingdom Bacillati; phylum Bacillota; class Bacilli; order Caryophanales; family Paenibacillaceae; genus Paenibacillus; species Paenibacillus sp. FSL R5-0701. The sequence goes on from NZ_CP150230.1 coordinate 325,139, forward strand.
AGTCCACCGCCTGCGGAGTATATCCGGGTATCTGGCGGGATCTTCATGGACATGATGATCCACGATTTTGACATGGCACGGTATCTCTCCGGGAGTGAAGTGGAAGAAGTGTACGCTCAGGGCAACGTGCTGATCAATCCGGTCTTTGCAGAGCATGGTGACGTGGATACAGCGATTGTAACGATGACGTTTGCCAATGGAGCGATTGGTGTCATTGATAACAGTCGTCAGGCTGTATACGGGTATGACCAGCGTGTTGAAGTGTTTGGCTCGATGGGCAGCGCCGCAGCGGCGAATGATCATCCGAATACGGCTGAGATCAGTACAGCGGCCGGGCTCATGCGCGACAAACCGTTACACTTTTTCCTGGAACGCTACAATGAAGCATATGTACAGGAGACAGCTCTCTTTATCGATGCAATCCTCCATGATACACCAGTTATTGTAGATGGCCACGATGCAGTACAGGCAGAACGCATTGCACTGGCAGCAAAAATGTCCATGGAGTGGGGAAGACCTGTGAAGCTGAGTGAAGTCTCTGGGGTGTCACTGGAATCACAAACAGCAACGCCATAGGTGGATGATTAAAGTCACTTTTTCTAATAGAGGGCATGAATAGTCCAGGTTTTTGTTTTTATAAGTATCAAGTTGTTGTGGACGATTACAGAAAGGAGTGGATGGCAAGATGTCAGAACGTATTGTGAAACCCGTGGTCAACCCGGAGGGAGACGGTACACTTATAAACGTAACACCGGAGTCGGCTGGGTGGGAATATGTTGGCTTTCAGGTAGCGAAGCTGGCAGAGGGGGAGACACTAACCCGTGAGAGCGGTGATCAGGAACTCTGTGTGGTGCTTCTCAGTGGTTTCGCCAATGTAAGTACCCGGGAGCACACATGGGATAACATCGGGAAAAGAATGAGTGTTTTCGAGAAAATACCTCCGTACTCGGTCTACGTCTCAACTTCCGATCAAGTGCAGATCACAGCACGTACCGAACTGGAAGTCGCTATATGTGTTGCACCCGGTAAAGGCACGTATCCAGCTCGTCTCATTGCACCCGAAGATGTAGGGGTAGAGGCGAGAGGGTATGGCAATCTGGAACGCCAGATTCACAACATTTTGCCAGAACAGAAGGAAGCAGACAGTTTGCTCGTTGTTGAGGTGTTTACACCAGATGGGCACTGGTCCAGTTACCCGCCACATAAGCATGATCGGGATGCACTCCCGGATGAATCTTTGCTGGAAGAAACGTATTATTTCCGTGTGCAGCCTGAGCAGGGGTTTGCCATTCAGCGCATATACACGGATGATCGTTCTGTGGATGAGACGCTAGCAGTGAAGAACGGAGAAGTGGTGCTTGTTCCGGACGGATATCATCCGGTAGGCGCTCCTCCGGGGTATGAGGTCTACTATCTGAACGTGATGGCTGGACCAACCCGGACCTGGAAATTCCATAACGATCCTGACCATGAGTGGTTGATGAAAAAGTAAAACAGTTCATGCTACGCACATTGTGCTGGCTTCAAGTTGCGTATGCAGACTTCCCCCTGCATAATGAGAAGAGAACAATTATCTATGTATAACGAAATTTATATATAGCACAGATGGGGAAAAAACAATGAAAGCAACCATATACGATATAGCACGCGAGGCGGGTGTATCCATTGCAACCGTCTCGCAGGTCATTAATGGCAAAGGCAAGATCAGTGAGAAGCGGCGCGCCGAGATTATGGAGATCATGGAACGCCTTCACTATCAACCCAGTGCGATCGCAGCTGCACTTACAGGTAAGCAGACGTATACATTGGGACTGCTCGTACCGGACATCTCAAACCCGTATTTCGCAGAACTCGCCAGAGCGGTGGAGGATCGAAGCCGTCAATTGGGTTACAGCGTGGTCATCTGCAGTACGGATAATAAGGACGAGCGAGTAGAGCGTTATCTGAATCTGCTCCAGCAAAAAAGGGTCGATGGCATGATGATCGGAACCGGAATCGATAATGCCGAAATTTTGTCACCCCTCTTGCAGCAGTCCATCCCTGTCGCTTTGATTGCTCGCCATTTGCCCTCACTGTCGGTGCATACAGTCACCATTGACGACTTGCTTGGCGGCACGCTCGCAGCGCAGCATCTGCTTGAACTTGGGCATACTCGTGTAGCAGTGCTGTCGGAACCGTCCAAAGTCAGCAGTAGTCAGGAACGTGTGCGTGGATTCCGCGAAACATTGAATAAGGCAGGTCATACGCTGGAACCGAATCAGATCAGAGAATCGGCGGCTGACCTGAGCTCGGCCAAAAAAGAGGCGCTACTGCTGCTCGGTGAGAAGGATCACCCGACAGGTTTGTTCTGTTGTAATGACATCCAGGCCATCGGTGCTCTTCAGGCTGCCAAAGAACTGGGGCTACGCGTGCCAGAGGATGTGTCCATTATCGGATTTGATAATACGATTCTGGCTTCGGTGACGAGTCCGCCGCTTACAACCGTTGCCCAGCCAATTGAAGAACTGGGACATCGCGCTGTAGATCTGTTAATTGAAGAATTAAAGGATAAGCGTAAAGAACCGCAGAAGATTGTCCTGAAGCCTGAGCTGGTTATCCGAGAATCAGCAGGTCATGTATTGAGCTGAAAACAATTAGGTTTCTGGTATAACCTGATCAGTTGTGATGCCAAGCCTACGTGTGTCATATTCATGGCTCGGGATAAGGTTTATCGTTTTGCCTCATTCCAAATCGGTGATAAAGCAATATAACCAAGTAACAAACAAGCCGCATTCACCTTATGGGAGAACGCGGCTTGTTGATTTATATCTTGAACTTTTTCACTTCTTCAGCGAGCGTATTAGCTTGTTGAGCCAGTTCATTGGAGCGTTCCGAGATACTCGTAATATAATTGAACTGTTCTTGCGTTGAAGAGGCAACCTCTTCGGTGGAAGCGGCGCTCTGTTCGGACATGGCCGCAACACTGGAGATCACTTCAGCAATCTTGCCAGAACTGTTATCCAATTCGGTTGTTGCAGACGATACTTGTTGAAGCTGAGTGTCAATGCCTTCAATAGATTGCTTGATTCGCATAAATGAGTCGCGCATCTCATGTACGGCAGCAACCTGTTGCTCAATACCATGTTCAGCAGAATCGACCTCGCTCACGCTTTGGTGGCTAGCCGCCTGGATTTCATTCAGCAACACGATGATGTCCTGAGAAGAGCCGGCGGATTGTTCAGCCAGTTTGCGCACTTCCTCGGCAACCACCGCAAATCCACGTCCATGTTCACCCGCTCTGGCGGCTTCAATCGAAGCGTTCAGTGCGAGCAGGTTAGTCTGGGAGGCAATACCTTGAATCATGCTGACGATGCTTTCAATCTTCTGTGATTTGTCTGCGAGTAGATTGATTGATTCACCCACACGGTCAATCGATTGGCGGTTACCATCCGAAAGCTCCACCTGATGATCTACCGCTTGTAGCCCAGCTAGCATGGCTTCTCCTGCCTCACGCATCATCGTTACGGACTGCTCGACACTGCGATTGATACCACCAACACTATCACTCATCTCAGACAGACGGCTTGAGCCATCATACACGGATTCAGCCTGTGTACTGGAACCTTGAGCGAGTTCATCAGTGGCAATGGAGATCTGCTCAGCGATGCGTTTGGTTTTATCTGTATGCTCCTGCATCTCACCCGAGATACTTTGTACGCGATCAGCAGAAGCCGTTACTTGCCTGAACAGCGAGCTAAGCTGATCGGACATCTGATTGAATGCCATACCTAGTTCAGCGAATTCATCTTTGCCTTTGATCTGCACCTTTCCTGTAAAATCACCACTCGACATTTGGCGGGAGGTCTCATGGAGATTTCTCAGTGGCTTGATGAAGAGTGTTGCGATCCAATAGGCACCTGCCAGTACAACCAATAATGTAATGGCGATAATGAGAATGTAGTTATTGCGCAATTCATAATAGTCCGCATAGGCGAGTTTCTCAGATATGACTGATCCGATAATCCAACCAGTACTTGGAATTTGTTTGAAGTAGAGGAGCAGATTTTCTCCGTTATATTGGAATGATCTTTGTCCTGAAGGATGCGTTTTCATCTCTGCAAGCAACGGTCCCAATTGATCGTTGTCTGCGGCTGAAGTACTTGCAAGATCAGCCTCGGGATGAGCTAAAATAACTCCCTTTTTGTCGAGCATAAAAGTGTAGCCTAGTCCATCCAGGTTAATTTGGTTGACTGTATCGGTTAACTTGGAAAGTAGAATATCAGAAGCAACCACTCCCCGTATTGCACCGTTTTCTGTCTTTACTGGCATGGCTATAGACACCGTAAATTGTTTGGATTTGTTGTCGATGTAAGGGTCAGTAAAAATCAGCTTGTCTGCTTGTAGAGCCTCTTTATACCAAGAACGATCCCTGGGATCATAATCTTTATCTGGGACGAAGTCAGAACCATTTATAAACTGTCCTTCCTTATTTCCGTAAAATATGTCCTCTAAGTTGTTAGGGTTGGTGCCCTTATACATGATGGACAGATAATCTTCATTAAGATCAGAAGATGAAACAGCCTCCTGAATTACAAGGCCTAGTGTTTCCACTAATTTCTCGTTTCCGTGTAACCAGCCGTCCAACTGAAATGTTGCGGTAGATATTAATCCTTCTAGTTTGTTGTTCACACTCTGAGAAGCTTGGTTTTCCGTTTGAACCAAACCAAGTGGTGCGAGCGCGCCAGCTGTAAGCAGAACAGTGACGAAGAAGGCTAACATCAATTTGAGTTTTAACTTCATACTTTTCCCCCTAGATGTCATGAATGTGTTAGTATGTTTGAAGCTTATTATATATATCGTCAAATAATATTTAATCCTTAGGCGAGACCAAATACTAAAATGTGGAAGAATAACGAACACAAAACGAGTTTTATTTGATATATAATATGTAAGGTCTCAATTTCTAGGGGGAGGTTAGACTGTGAAAAATAGAATCAAGATGATTATAGGTACCGTCACGATTATTGTTGTCGTAGCTATTGCAGTGCGTATGTATACCTCTGGTCAATATACTAAGTATATCCCCAGCAAACATACGACGTTTCGAGCAGAGGTTACAGATCATATGAGCATGCTGGATCGATTGGATCGACTGACAATTAGGAAGATTTCAAGTGCAGGTCCGTATAATGAAGATAATGAAGTGACGATTACAGATCCCAATGAGATTAGAGACATGCTGAAGCTATTAAAGGATATTCGACTTAAAAGAGTACGGGAATTCGACGTTTCCGAAAGGAATCCATATTATTATGAATGGCGACTTACCATTAATAAAGAAGGTCGCTTTACCGATGGATTTGAACTGACGTTTTATAATGAAAAGTCTATCTCCATCTACAATGAGGCGAAAACGAGAGACGAACTTGAAGACTACGAGATTACCAATGAGTTTAATCTGAATGAGATGGACCGCCTTTTTGGAAAGCTGAAGGAGGAGCAAACATGAACAAGACCAACTATCATGTGCGTTCGATTGAGGAACAGGATATCCCCTTTCTGTGGGAGATGTTATACGCATCCCTGCATACACGAGAAGGTGATGAACCTCTCCAACTCGAAAGTATACATACGCCTGAGCTATCCAAATACGTTGAAGACTGGGGAAGAGAAGGGGATTTCGGGTATGTTGCGGTAGACCAGCAGGGCAAGAGACTAGGTTCAATAACATTACGATTCTATGCGGATCAGAATGCGGGATACGGTTATGTGAATGCAGCTACGCCAGAGATGGGAATGGCTGTAACGGAAGATGCACGTGGGAAAGGAGTAGGTACCTTACTGCTTCAGACCGCATTAGATGAGGTTGAACGGCGGGGAATTGAAGCAGTCTCGCTTAGTGTTGACCCGGATAACCAAGCGATTCGCTTATATAAGCGGTTAGGATTCGTGGAGGAGTCCCTAAATGGTACATCGGTAACGATGGTGCGTGTAAGTAAACTTGAATCTTAAATGATGAGCGTTCGGATCACTGGCATAACTGAGTAAGCAAAGTGGAACTGCAAAAGAAAAGGCACTTCCTCATGGGGAACGCCTCTTTCTGTGTGCCATGTACAGCATCGGTATCTCTCTTATTATACTTAGTCCGTATCACTTCAATATTATTTCAACAAAAATGCCAAAGCCTCATCATACGTTTCCCATTGAAATTCAGTTTGGTGCGCCGATTCTTTGGAAATCCGATTCAATTGCATTTTGGCGATTGCACCACCTACCGCTACACTGGCTCGCTTCATCCCCCACTGTGTCAGTAATTTCTGATGCTCCACAATTTTTTCTTTGGTATCCTGAGGGAAAGCCTTCATATTCCGCATATCTACTAGCACATCAAACGAATTTCCCAATTGTTCCGCTATTCTCTTGATTTCTGTATTCGCTTGTTCGACATGTTCAGGAGAAACAATACCTTCCCAGATAATTTCAATAATAGGTTTAGTTGAATCCAAACGTCTAACAGACATGTAGGCAACTCCTCGATAATAAAATAATATGTAATATATGAGACTATAAGCCTATTAATTATACCTTTTTATAGCGAGAATGAAAACTGAATTCATAATATAGTGGTTCTTATGGACTACTTATTCCTAGGGAAGTTAAATTCAGGGATTGTTATCACATCGTCATTGGGAGTATGGCTGGATAGCTAAAAGCCATCCAGAGGATGAACTCCAGATGGCTTCTATGATTGTAACATGATAAATTGAAATTCCTGCGTAAGTTAGAAGCCAATCTTCAAACTGTTGCCTTCCGTAGTTGCACCTTTGGAAAGGGAAATGCTCAGCTTTTGTTCTTCCGAGAAACCAAGTGTTTCCCCGTCATGCAGTGTGACGTCGTTCTCAACCACATACGTTGTGGTTATGAACATCATCTCAAATACATCGCTTAAAGACTCAGACGATTGCATAATCTCCATCTCTTCTTTACCAAAGTTACGTAGTCCGTAAGTGTAAGCTGAAGCGCCTTCGGCATTTTGGAATAATCCGATGAAAATCCAGAGCGAGACGGGCAACTCATCATCTTTGATCCCACGACTGGTTTCGACATACTGACTGGCTTCAACAACAAGTGGGGCCATGTATATGGCCAACGCGTGATCCAACTGTAATAAGGCACTTGCTGTTTGAGTGAACAGAACATGTCCATCAATAGCATTTGTTGCGTTCAGAACAGAGACAATAATCTGAGACTGGTGCCGTGAGGTAACTTGCTCCGCTTCTCGCCAAAGGATGTTTAGCTTGGCATTCTCCTCAACTTCACGGTCAGGTACAGGCGCGGCAATGTGAGCACATACCACCTGCATCTCATTCACCTCAAAAAAGAGATTGCCCTCCTCCGGCCGTTCTTCAATCTCGATATCCCATTCGTTCTTCATGTTCCTGATGAAAAGGTCAAAATCACAATCGTCACGCTCCAGCAGGACAAAACCCACGATGGTTTCACTGTAATTCGTCGATTCCACAGCACCACCTGCAGGTACCTTCTCCTTTTTGCGCCGCCGAAGCTTGTCAAACAATCCCATGACATGTTCTCCTTCCAATTCCAGAACGATTCTGGTCATTGTACACTGCTATCTATTCACTACCTTACCATAAAGGATTTAAACATGAATCGAAGCAATGCACCTATCGACAGGAAATTAGAGGAACAGGACCAGCAACAACGCAATGATCGCAGGCAAACCTTGTTTGATAATGATCGACCGTGAAGAAGTAGCCCCTCCATAGAGAGCTGCGATAATCACACACGCCAGGAAGAAAATCTGAATATGCTGTCCAACGGCAGCATCCGGATATACGAGTCCCCAGATCAGACCTGCCGCAAGAAATCCATTGTAAAGACCTTGATTGGCCGCGAGGGATTTGGTGGATTTGGCGAATTCCGGCGTGAGATTAAAGGTTTTCATTGTGCGTGGACGAGTCCACATAAACATCTCCATCACCATGATATAGAAGTGTTCGACAGCTACAAGAGCTACAAAAATGATACTAATCAAAGGAAACACCTTGCTTTCTGATATGTAATTTATTTACTTGTCCATCCTAGTATAAATGTTTGCAACAAGAACGGAAAGAGCAAATTTAATTTGTAACAATTTAATTGCGTATTATTAAAATTATTTATCGTTTTCCAAGGTAAGCATACGCCGATTGTCGACAATCCATTCATTGGGTAATAATGAACAATAAAGAAGTAATATTGCTCAGGAAAGGGAGGAGATTACTATGGGAACAGTTCAATTCGTCATGTTGGCTGATGATCCATCCACATTTGTGACCCGAGTTGTACCTTTTATAGACATTGAGCTTGCAGGAATTCCGGGTGACCGTCATTATGGTCTGCTTCGTCCGGCGGACTCACGTCAGAAAATCTACAAGCGTGGCACACCGATTGCGAATCGCCGCCAGCTCAGTATTGTGTCTGAGGAAGAATGTGCTCTTATTGCTGAGAAAATGAACATTCCTGAAGTGCGTCCAGAGTGGCTTGGTGCCAATATACTGGTTCGTGGCATTGATCGATTGACGGAACTGCCTGCTGGAACGCGGCTCCTATTTCCAAACGGGACAGGGTTAATATGCGAAGGGGAGAACCTTCCCTGTGTACATCCGGGGAAAATGATTGAACAATTCTACGAGCAGGACGGTTTGCGCAAAAAATTCGTGCCTGCGGCTCGCAAAAAACGTGGGATTGTGTGCTCGGTTGAACGGGAAGGTGTAATCCATACGGGGGATACCATAGAAGTCATTCGCCTGTCCTGATTCTCAGGACAGGTTAATTTATTAGCCCTCGGCGCTCACCATTCAGATGTCTAGAGTGTAAGTACTCCTCTGGTGTACTGCCAATAATGGACTTGAAATCTCGGATAAAATGGGATTGATCATGATATCCAAGGTCCTGAGATAGCTTAATCAGGTCACAGTGAAGACCGCGGTCCATCCATTCTGCAGCATTTTGCAGACGATACAACTTGATTACCGTTTTGGGTCCGATGCCCACATACTGATTGAACAGGCGTTGAAGCTTTCGGGTATGCATATTCCAATAAGAAGACAGATCATCCACTCTCAGCATCTCTCGGTTCTGTTCGATCTGTTGCACAATATCATGAACCATTCTCGCTTGAGCATCTTCAGCAGGAAGATGTGCACACAATAGCTGGTCGATGTAACTGGTTTTATCCGCATCATCCCCCGACCCAAGAAGTCGGTCTTCCAAGGATTCCGCTGTGACGTCCAGAATATTGGATACATTCATCGGCTGTCCGTACAAGGATGAGACAGGAGCCCGGAGGAAGGGATAGAATCCTCCTGGTTTGAACTTCACGCCAAACACACGACCTTTTCCGCTCACAAGATAGGAGAATTTACGTCCCGATGGTCCGAAGAAAAACGTATTGTTCCGTTCCACAACCAGATTGACACAAGGGTTAGGCACGACATGTTGGGGATACGGTTCAGATCCAGTCAGATCCCACGATACGATCCAGTAATGTTTAACAAAAGGGCGAAGTGCTTCGGAAGGAGCATGGCGTGTCAGTTGATATTTATGGTCACCTTCATTCAGATTCAACAGGCCCATGCTTGGTCTGTCTCCTTGTTCTACCTGTTTCATCTGGACACCCCCCTGCTCATCTCACATTATTTAGGTTCTCTGAACAACAATGCCCGCACAGCAAAACGGGGTAAAATGAGTTGCCTGCGCCATCTCGAAGGTTGACTGAGGAGGCGATAGAGCCATTCCAGGTTAAGCTTCTGCCATATCGCAGGGGCACGTTTGGTTTTGCCAGCCATGATATCGAGACTGCCTCCTACACCTATGGCTACACGAGCGTTCAACTGGTGGCGATATTTGTTAATCCAGTGTTCCGCATGGGGGGCGCCCAGAGCTACGATAAGAAAGTCTGGTTGAGAAGTACAAATCTCTTCCACAATCTGTTGTTCCTCATCTGCCTGGAAATAACCATGGTGTCTGCCTTTTAAGATAACTCCGGGGTAACGCTGTGCTATGACTTTTACTGCCTGTTCACTTACACTTTCCTCTGCTCCCAGCATGTAGAATGACCAGTGTTCTCGATCACCTTCCTCCAATAAACGAAACAGCAGATCACAACCGGTTACCCGTTCAGTTAATTGTCCGCCCCGAAAACGGGATACCATCACAATGCCGGCACCGTCAGCCGTGACCAACCCGGCTTGATCGACAACCTCGCGAAGAGAGGCATTCTTTTGACAGGACATGACAATCTCGGGATTGCCTGTGATGACATGGAATAGTTCATTGCTTTCCTGATCTACAACTTCACCAAGGATTGCAACCGTTTGATTCATCGTTATATTGGGAAAAGGGATGCCCATAATATTCGTTGATTGGCTCATATCTCATTTCCTTTCTGATTCTGTCTCATCACCTTGAACAGTCCTGTTATTTCATTCCAGTTTAGTATATCTGATCTTCTGGGAAAGCACTATATGGGCGCAATTCGTTTGGATTAGGGTATAACATTCCCGAAAACATAAAGAGCTTATATTTTACCTGTTGTCGCGTTTTTACAATACGGCCTTTGGGGTATAACGATAGGATAGGAGTGCGAGCTTGACAGATCGCGTATCCAATACATAAAGGGAGTGAGTCCATGGAACTGAAATATGAATTCTATATCAATGCAGGACTGGAAGAGGTGTGGAATGCTCTAATATCACCAGACGGCACACGGAACAGTTTTTTCGGCAGTGAACTTCGTACCAATTTCCAACCAGGTCAGCCGTTTGCTTATGTAGGGCCAGGTAATGATGGTGCGGAGACGGTCCATGTGTATGGAGATATATTGGAATTTGAACCGCTGTCCAGACTTAGCTATCAGGAGCATCCCGGACCGTCGTACCATGCGAATCATGCCGAGCTTCAATCCAGAGTGGTCTTCCAGTTGGAAACGGTTGGTGAGTGTACGAAGCTGACGCTGATTAATGATCAGTTTACAGATAACCATCCTTCCATTGCGAATGCACAGAGCAGCTGGTGGATGATTCTAAGTAGCATCAAAACTTGGGTGGAGACGGGTAAAACACTGAATTTTGGCTGGTAGCTGGTAAGAGGCAGTCATTTAAGATTTATTTTTCATAAAAATAAAGGCATTTAATATAAGAACCAGTGCTGATTCAGTGCTGGTTCTTGTTTTTATACAAAATTAAGACCATTGCTCTACACTTAATGTCTGATAATGTCGAAATATATATCATATGAGCTAAGAGGAGAAATGAGCATGTTTCGTAAACGTACTGAATCGACCAAACACCTTCGTATAGATGCGCATCAGAATTTACTGGAGTATAGTCGTAAACTGGTAGCAAACGCAGAAAAGGGCGACTATGACGCATGGATCGAAGATGGCATTGAGTTTCAGGATACCGATGAAATAGCTAGTAATATCAAAAAAGCAGTACATATGATGAAAGCTCAAAACGAAGACGTGGAAATGCGCCTTAGAATGCTGAATCAGGCGATGCATGTGGGATTATGGGAATCTGAAATTGTTGCTGGTGATCCACTGGATAACAACAATATCGTCGCATTTTCGAATGAATTCCGCCAAATGTTAGGCTTCCATAATGCCAAGGATTATCCCAATTCATTTGCAAGCTGGGCGAAATCGATATATCCGGATGACAGACCCCAACTGGTACAGGAGATTATGAAACATGTGAATGACATAAGAGCAACAACTGCCTATAACGCCATCAGCCGTATGATTACTAAAAGTGGAGAAATTCGCTGGTTCCGATGCCTTGGACAAGTCATCCGAAATCAGGCTGGAGTTCCGGTCAAACTTCTGGGTATCATGTTTGATATTCATGAGGAGAAGAGCAAGTCGGATGAGCTGGAAGCACTCGTCACCCGATATGATCTGGTTAACCGTGCCTTGGTGGAGGCACCGTGGGATATGACTGTTGTGGCTGGAGATGTAGTTAATCCAAATAACGAATTTTGGTGGTCACCCCAGTTCCGTAAAGAATTAGGGTTTAAAGACGAGCAGGATTTCCCGAATGTGTTCAGCAGCTGGAGCAGCCGACTTCATCCGGAAGACCATGATCGGACGATCAACGAATTTGCCAGACATATGAACGATTACAGTGGTCGTACACCGTACGATCTGGATTATCGTCTGCAGCGTAAAGACGGGGAGTATCGGTGGTATCACGCGGGTGGGGAGACCATTAGGGATCAGGATGGAGTACCACTCCGTGTAGCTGGAACCATTCGAGACGTCACCCATGAGAAGAATAAGGAACAGATCGTGGAAGCCATGAATCTGAAAACAAAACAATTGTCAGAGTCCATTGGCGAGATGGTACGTGGAATCAACTCGATTACCGATCAGGCACAGGATCTGGTTACTGCACAGGAGTTATCTGCCGATGCAGCTATTCAAGTGAAGAGCAGTGCAGATGATACGAAGAATATTACGGTGTTTATTCGAGAGATTGCCAGTCAGACCAACCTGCTCGGATTGAATGCAGCAATTGAAGCTGCACGAGCGGGAGAGCTGGGACTGGGGTTTGGCGTCGTTGCTGGTGAAGTGCGGAAGCTGGCTGATCATAGCTCGGAGGCCACAGTAAATATTGAAGACAGCATGCAGAAGATGAAAACACTGATTGATCAGATTCTTGAGCATATCGGTAATATGTCCACGTTAACGCAAAATCAGGCTGCTCTGACACAGCAGGTGAATGCATCAATGGATGAGATCAATACCATGTCTCAGGATCTGGTTAATTATTCTCGGAATTTATAAGCTCAAAGCCGTTTGTTTTAACATCATGATGGTGGGCTTATAGCTATAGTATCAACAAAAAAACCACCGGGGCATTTTTGCTCTCGTGGTATTATCCCCTTTAAGTAGACATTTGAAAAAGCCTTCATGTTATCATGAGGGTTCAAGTGACACTTGGAGGGGATATTTTTATGGCAAAAAAAGGACAAACATTTCAGACGTATACCGAAGAATTTAAATTGAATGCGGTTAGATCCTATGTCGAAGGGTCTTCAAGTTATAAAGTGGTAGCTGAACGCGAAGGAATTCGAAACTGTTCACAACTGAAGGTGTGGGTGAAAAAGTGGAAAAACGGGGAATCGTTCGATGAGCGAAAAAACAATGTTCCGAATCCAATGAAAGGACGTCCCCGTACTGCCTTTAGCAGTGTAGAAGAAGAACGTGACTACCTTCAAGCACAGGTGGATTATTTAAAAAAGCGGTATCCAAATCTAGTAAAGGAGAAGCGCTGAGCCAACGGGAGAACTACGATATCATAGACGAATTGCGCTGCTCGCATAGCATTACACGCCTATTATCGATTACAGGAATACCCCGTTCCAGTTATTACAAATGGCGAGCAACACAGCCGCAGCGAGACGCAAGACAAGACCGTGATCGTGAGATCAAAGAACACATGATGGCTATTCATTTTGCAAACCGAGAGTTTGGTTATCCTCGCATGACAACGGCGCTCTGGGAGGCTGGTCTGAACGTTAATCACAAGAAAGTATGGCGAATCATGCGGGAACTATCGATCCAATCGGTCATTCGTAAGAAGCGGAAGAAGTCCAGCTATACGCCATCTGTGATTTATCCGAATCGCCTGAAGCGCAAATTTCATGCCACAGCCCCCCAGCAAAAAATGGTGACGGATATTACTTATATTTCGGATGGAAACACATTCGTTTATCTGTCTGTCATTCAAGACTTGTTCAACAACGAAATTGTAGCTTGGCAATTATCTAAACGGAACGATGTTCAGCTCGTATTGGATACGGTGGAACAATGGACACAAAAAAGAGACGTTTCGGAAGCCGTGCTCCATTCGGATCAAGGCTTCCAATACACGTCTCAGGCGTACAACACACGATTAGAAGCATTCGGCGTGAAGGGCAGCCACTCTCGCAAAGCAACCTGCCTGGATAACGCATGCATCGAATCCTTCTTTTCGCATCTCAAGACAGAGAAGCTGTACCTTAACCAGTGTAATTCAGAAGCAGAGATTCGACAAGCCGTGGAAGATTACATGTACCATTACAACTACCGACGATTTCAAGCCAAACTCAAACAGCGCGCACCGATTGAATATCGATGCGCGCTGGCAGCATAGCTTTTTTCATCTGTCTACTTGACAGGGGTATGACCACTCGGTGGTTTTTTTGTGTTTTAATTTAAAGCTACATTGGATAGCTACATTTTCATCCGCTCAATTATACTTGTTGAACTTTAATCAGGTTCGTATTACCGGATTGGCCAATTGGAACACCAGCGGACAATACAATAATGTCACCTTTTTCGATGTAACCTGTTTTGATTGCGTTGCGTGTAGCAGACTCGAACATTTCATCCGTTGTGGTTACTTTGTCGCCCATAACCGGAATGACACCGGAGAGCAGGCAGATTTTCGCCAATACTTCTTCATGTTGTGTAACTGCGATGATTGGTGCTTTTGGACGATACTTGGAGATCATACGCGCTGTGAATCCACTCTCAGTCGAAGTGATGATTGCTTTTGCATTCAGTACGAGGGAAGAACTTACAGCACCCTGACTGATAACTTCAGTAATATCAGCGATCTGTTGAGCCGATTTTTGTGCGAATTGCTCTTTGTAATCGATCATCGTTTCAGCACGGCGAGCAACAGCAGCCATCGTGCGCACGGATTGTACCGGATATTTACCAGCAGCTGATTCACCGGACAACATCACAACGTCAGCACCTTGAAGTACAGCGTTCGCCACGTCACTAACTTCGGAACGAGTAGGGCGTGGGTTCACTTGCATGGACTCCAGCATGTGTGTAGCTACGATAACCGGTTTGCCAGCGCGGTTACATTTATCGATCATTTCTTTTTGCATCATAGGCACGTCTTCGATCGGTACTTCAACCCCGAGATCACCACGAGCTACCATGATACCGTCAGATGCTTCAATGATATCATCCAGGTTCGTCATACCTTCCTGGTTTTCGATTTTGGAGATGATCTGTACGTGTTCTACACCGCGTTCTTTCAGAATGCTGCGGATTTCACGGATGTCGTCGCCTTTACGAACAAAGGATGCTGCGATAATTTCGATATCGTTTTCGATGCCGAATCCGATGTGCATAACGTCACGCTCAGTTACACCTGGCAGTGTCGTTTTAATTCCTGGCAAGTTAACCCCTTTGCGTGGTTTCAGAATGCCGCCACTGATAATTTTACAATGGATATCGGATCCTTCTACGGACAGTACAGTCAGATCCACAAGGCCATCATCGATGAGGATACGATCGCCAGGTTTTACAACGAGGTTCAGTTCCGGATAGTTAACTGAGATACGCTCAGCGTCACCGAGAATTTCTTCGGTAGTCAGGATCAGTTCTTTGCCAGCTTGCAGGTGGCAGGATGCTTCTTTCAGTTTGCCGATACGTACTTCCGGTCCTTTGATGTCCATCATGATCGGTATATAGGTGTTCAGTTCGGAAGCTGCTTTACGGATATTGTTAATCCGTGTAACGTGATCTTCCAGTTCGCCATGAGCCATGTTCAGACGGGCAACGGTCATACCTTCCTGAATCATTACTTTCAACAATTCGATTGAGTCACAAGCAGGTCCCATGGTACAAATAATTTTTGTTTTTAACATGCTAATTTCCTCCTCATATTTAAGCTTATATGTGTATTGTAGCGTTTTCTGTCGAAACAGGGTATGAACTATAGTACAATGATTAGAGTATAGTCCAGTAATGAGGTGTGTTATGGTTACTCCACTTGAAGTACGACACATTAATGGTGTTGGTTGGTACGAAGAAGCTGTGCAAACTCAAGAGACTTGGCGGCTTAGCTTGGTTACATATGGGAAATGTGTATATTGGGTGAACGGTGATAAACAGATCATGGAAAAGGGTGAATTGCTACTCATTCCAGGTGGTGTCCCGTATTACGGCAAGAGTATTCCTACGGTTACGCACACACAGATTGTGATTCAACTGCAACGTGACCATACGGAAGGTTTACCTGCACTGGAGCGGTATGAGGCTTTGCGGCATAAACCTGGATGTTATGAACTGATTCACCAACGTATGAGCGCTATCCATCAGCAGTGGCAGGAGCGTCCATCTTATTATGTCATGATGAGCCAAGCCTTATTGATGGAAGTGTTGATTTATATGAACAGAGAGCTTGATCGGGGAGTCATCCCGCCGGAGAGACATAATCATGCTGAACGGATGAAGCGATACATTGAGCGGCATTATCGGGAGAGAGTGACGAAGGAAGAACTCGGGGATGAGATTGGTAAGACCCCCAATTATGCTGCTGCATTATTCAAAAGCATGACGAATCAGACCATCAGCCAGTATGTCCATGATCAACGAATGAAAAGAGCGATATATCTGCTCACCGAGTCGCAACTCTCCATCCAGGAAATTGCCGAATTTCTCGGCTACCGGGATCTGTCTTATTTTTACCGCATATTCAAACGTATAACCGGAAGTCCACCGTCTGACCTTCTTCATGAACGTCCACCTATAGTATGAAACGCGTAGTCCAACCCAAATAAAGTTCTTCTATATAAGTAGGTTTAATTAAATGAGTACAAAAAAAGAGGGCCTATGCCCTCTTTTGCTGTATAGCAGGATCATCATCCGCCTGTTACATATATAAATGTCGTTATACATGACTGCTTGGATTAGAAGCTGTGAGTGGCTGCTTGCCTTTTTTTCGTGCCTGCCCAAGACGAAGAGCAAAGACATGTACAGTCCAATACGCGGCCTCAGCAAACAAAATGCCTCCAGCGATGTCCAGCAAGGAATGCTGTTTTACAAACACCGTTGAAGCAATAATCAACCACAGCCATACCGACCAAGAAATCCGAGCCAAAGGTTTAAAGTTCAAGTGTCTGTTGATCACAATAAACAGCAAATAGCTGGTCAGAACATGAACACTTGGGAAACAGTTGAAGGGCGCATCATTGGTATAGATAAACTGTACTAACACGCTGCTCAGATCAGTTCCGCCGATCTCCGGGCGCGGGACATGGGTAGGGAACACCGCAAAACAGACATTGGCAGCCATGACACCAACATTATAGGTAATCAACGTACGCCAGAATAGCGACTTGTTCGTCAGACCCAAATAGAGAAATCCAAGATACAGAATGGGCATCCAGCTAATGTACGGATAAATAAATTCTTTGAGAAAAGGAATCTGTGTGTCAATCCAAGCATAATTGTAGAACACATCACTTCCGGTGTTGCTGCCTAAAAAAACGTAAATGGAGCCTTGGAGCGGTATGCACAGAATAGCAAGTAAATGCCCCCAGCGCTGAAAGAATGCTTTCATAGTATCCCCCTGATTTCATTATGCATTGTGAAACTATCGTTAATGGGTACTTCATAGATATATGACGTTGAAGAGTCGCAACACCCCTGCAGCTTTGAACTCTTGTAATACTATAATGGACAGATAAAGGTATAAGCCATACCTGATTTTAGGGGAAAAGAAGTCAGGAGAAGTCTCTTTTTTGTTACTTTTATAGTTTTATCCATAATAGGAATATTCAATATGCGGATGATGTGATACAACTATATTGGCATATAAGTTCTTATGACAACGGAAAACAAAAATGAAACGAGGCAGGTAAATGTATGATTAATCCGCAACCCAAGCCAAAACATTCCTTTTCCGAGCGCAAACCTGTGCTCACCGTTGTGATTATTGAGCTGCTTCTCCTGTTAGCCGTATTTGCTGCAGGGGCCATTGCAACGATAAAACAACTGGACTACACTTCCCCTGTACTCATTTCCTTTACACCCATCGCAATGGTTCTGATGATCTATCTGACGTTAAGGCGCAAGTGGGGAGAGACTGGCTTCCGATCTTTGCGAAGTATCCCAGCTGACCATGCAAAGTATTATATTCCACTACTCCTTGTACTGGGTACACTTGCCCTGAAAGGGTTTGGGGAGCTGAGCTTGTCACGGGTAGCTTTTTTCATCTTTTTTACCTTGCTCGTAGCTTTTGTAGAGGAAACGATCTATCGTGGACTTATTTTCAAAACATTGCTTCAAAAAAGTGCAGCGGCCGCAGTTGTGACCTCCAGCATCTTGTTTTCGATTACACATCTGCTGAACGCATTGTCTGGTAAGGATATAGCAGATACGATCATGCAATTGATCTATGCGCTGCTCTTGGGAGCTGTACTTGCATTATTGATGCTGAAGAACGGAAATATCGTACCGCTTATATTGTTTCATTTCATACATAATCTGATTCAATTTCTAGGGAATGATCTGGAGGACACAGGGACACTTCCTTACGATCTGTTTATACTTACAGTACTGATTGCTTACTGTGCATGGTTAGTGTGGAGCAATCGAACACATTCGTCCATTCCTTCTAAAGGGAATGAGCAAGCGAATACGGTTGTTCATTAATGGTATTGGGGGTATTGCTTGAAGGTAGTTATCATACAGTTTCCCGTCAGCAGTTGGATCATGGTATACTTCAGTCTGGCGGGAAGACAGATATGTTCATGATACGAGGTCTGCCTATCCGTACATTAGGTTTAAACAGTAGGTGATATAGTGGAGAAGACAGCACAAGGTGTAGCAGAATGGATGGTACAGGAGATTAAATTCACAGGAACACTTCATCAGGAAGCTGCCATAGAATATGTGAAGACCCATTTTGGCGAAGAGTTTGTTTTTGTGAACGAGAACGGCAATACATCATTGTCCAAAGAAGTGAAGAAAGCTTTCCGAAAGCTTCATCGTGGTCAGATCGCCTGGGATCGGGATGCATTTATGTGGGCATGGACATAGTGTGTTATACTGGAGTAAGATGATTCGTTGGCTGTGTTGGATATGCATGTCAGATTATTATATAAAAAATGTATAAGATGGATTAGATCTGCATATCCTTTCATAAGACCGTACACAAGCGACCAGGCACATAAGCGTGATAAACCCTGGCCCCACGCGTGTTAATAACATGTATTTCCAAAGCTGTTTGAAAAGAAAATACAAAGATTTGCTTTTTGACTGAAATGGAGTTATAATAAAAACAAGTTGTAGAGAGTGGAAAACCTAATTCATATATTGTAAAGGGCGATCACTTATAGGTTTATGACTGGTACCTTTTTCAATGTGTGAATTTTTATTTGCTTGCTGCAAAGAACAAAGGAACATGTTAATCTTTATTTGGAGGTGTAATTCACATGCAAAACGGAACAGTAAAATGGTTCAACGCTGATAAAGGCTTCGGTTTCATCGAAGTTGAAGGCGGAGAAGATGTATTCGTACACTTCAGCGCTATTACAGGCGAAGGCTTCAAAACGCTGGACGAAGGTCAACGCGTGCAATTTAAAATTGTACAAGGAAACCGTGGTCCTCAAGCAGAAGAAGTTGTAAAACTGTAATTAAAGCATAGCTGCCTTTAACATGTTATAATGGTAAAGGCAGCTTCTTTTTTTTGATCAGTTATATAAAATTCGGCCCATTAGTTGTCGAGGCAGGAGTTCGGTGGAACGTGAAACTTCCGCTAAGTGTAGGCTTCTGTGAAATAACGTCGGTTAGATGTTTTTCCATAACAAAGGGGGTAGAAGTCATGTATAATCGCAAAAAACCGTTGGAAGAGATTCCACAAGCTGATGCGGCAATCTGGGAATGTACGAGTGATACGTGCAAAGGATGGATGCGGGACAATTTTGCGTTTGATAACGTACCTACTTGTCCGATATGTGCTTCTGAGATGGTCAGCACGACTAGGATGCTACCATTGCTTGAGAATTCGAATAGTAATCTGAAAACGATGCCTAAAGGAAATCGGATTTAACATAGCTTACCCGCCTCTAACGAGGTGTTTTTTTTTAAGATCAAATAGACACCCTGTGCGAAGGTAAGGGTATTAAATATGAAGTTCCCGGCATTCGTTTTAGCGAATGCCTTTTTTGTATCATTTTCAACAGAAACTATAGTGTAATTGACGTGAATCGTATGAAAAAGATAAAGACCCTTTTGCTATAAGCAAAAAGGGTCTTTGTTATGACTACAATTTTACCACGATCAGATTGGAATTTAGATGAACAGGAATGGCAGCAGAAACAATGTTGCTACCAGAGCCAGATCGATTCCCGCTCCATAGCCGTAACCCCCACCGTATCCTCCGTAACCATATGGACCATAGGCCGAAGATTTAACTTTCTTTTTCGCAACAGCGTTTTTCTTGCTGCTTTTTACCAGTTGCTGTTTGGATTTGACTGAACACAGCCGTGGTCCCTCGAAACATCCGTTCAAATAAACTTTGCCATCACGACATTGACTAAGCGTACCATACATATGCTTACCGTCGTTCATAACGAGACAAACGGAACGTCCAACGTGCGGAGAAACCGTTTCTTCACATACCGGGTTAATTCTGTACATGCAAATCCTCCTCATTAGATGCGGTTGCCGCTTGAATTCAACGGTTTGTATATCATAGTAAAAAGAAGAGCAATTGGTATGGACGAGTACCCGGAAAATCGAATGGGGAGGAGCCGTTTTTGAATCTGCTCCATACACTGGGAGGAGTGAGGAGGGGATGTCGCGTGGATTATCATGACATGCTGGCTCGGTTAGGGGAGGGAAGTGCCCATCCTGGAGGATTTTTGGCAACGCTGAAGTTGCTGGATAGCTTATCTCTGCCTGTGGGTGGTCATATTCTTGAGATAGGGTGCGGCACTGGGAGAACTGCGTGTTACCTGGCTAAAAGTGGATATCGGGTAACGGCGATTGATCTTCATCGCAATATGCTGGATAAGGCAGTTCGGCGAGCGAGACGAGAACGGGTGGATGTTCAATTTGTTCAGGCTGATGTAACATCGTTACCTTTTCCGGAAAATCAATTTGATGTGGTATTCGTGGAGTCGGTCACGATCTTCACCCCATGGCGGAGTACACTTGCTGAGTATAGAAGAGTGTTGAAGCCCGGTGGACTTTTGGTGGATCGGGAGATGGTTCTATCAGGCCAGAAGACCGAATTAATGTGTCGCAGGTTAAAGCAATTTTACGGTATACGAACTCTGGTAACGGCTACAGCATGGAGAAAACGCCTTAAGCAGTGTGGTTTCACCAAGGTAGAGGTCAAAGAACATTCGCGATCCATGGGAAAATGGGGCGTTGATCATGATCCACATCGGGAGATCGATATGAATTGGTTTGAGGATGAACGTATGCAGCGAATGAGTCGAACCAATGATCGTTTGCTCGCGAAGTACGGCAAAAAGTTGGGATATGCTGTTTTTGCGGCTAGGGCACCGTTGGAGGTCAAAAAGGAAAAATAGGAAAAAGGCAACTCACACAATCGTGTGGGTTGCCTTTGGTTTGTTCTGACAGTACGTACTACAACATATCGTTGTCGATAATCCGCCAGTGGTGTTTGAGCAGGGCTTCCAGTTGGTTCTTATCTTTGGCTCGAAAAGCACTTAAAATTTGACGGTGCTCTTCATTAACTTCGAGCAGTACCTCGGATAGCTTTGGTTTATTATCACTAACATACGACTGCCGGATGAAACTGTTCTTCAATGTGTTTAACATCTCAATGACTGTGGCGTTACCACATCGCTGAATGTACAGATTATGAAACTGATATTGGTTTTTGTTGTAGGCAGCAAGATCAAGCTGGCTGATATCTTCGTCCATTCGGACAACCAGAGTTTCCATCTCCATAAGTTCTGATGGTCTGAGATGGTCTGCTGCAAGTGTGGCAGCAAGTGCCTCCAGCACACCGATCGCTTGGGAGAATTCCAGTTTTTTGCCTGCATCAAAAGGAGTGACAATAAATCCCCTGCGTGGGATGTATTGCAGCAGATTGTCTGAAGCCAGCTGAAAAAGCGCCTCCCGGGTAGGTGTGCGACTGATGTCCAGCTTTTTGCATATTTCGGCCTCGTTGATCTTCTGGTTGGGAAGTAACGTCCCGTCCTGAATCTTCTGGGCAATGTAATCGTATACGTGATCTTTCAAGGATCGGTATTTGGGTACCTCCATACCGAATCCTCCTTTCTATGTATAGTGAATAAATAGATGAGTGTGAGGCCGTACTGTACGCGCCGTTCAGGAGTTTCAAGTTTTTATCATCTTAACACCGAGGGGGAAGTTGGGCAAGCAAACTTCATGTTTCAGGCGATGTAAATACTGTGTTATATATAGTACATTTTATGGAATTAAAGCGTATAAATGTTTAAATAATCATTGTGATAAACCAGATTGTTTGTTAGTATAACTTACATATAAGTCCATATATTGTCTTGTGTATATTGTATACAAATCATGATGTTTCTCATTTAAAAAAGAATAGGGGTATGATGTGTGAAAAAAGTGCTGTTGCCAATGATGCTGTTGTTAGTGGTTGTGATCATGTCCGCATGTGGGCAGGAAAAAACGACAGGAACCGGATCGGAGCCAGATTCATCCTCGGGAAATAACTCGGCAGAAAAGGAAGTAATTGTACTTGGAACCAGTGCAGACTATGCACCCTATGAATTTCATAAGAAAATCGATGGTAAAGATACCATTGTAGGTTTTGACATCGAGATTGCAAAAGCAATTGCGGCTGATCTGGGAGCCGAGCTGAAGATTGAGGACATGGACTTTGATGGCCTTCTTATGGCCCTCGGTACAGATAAGGTTGATTTTGTAATATCAGGCTTAACCCCTACCGAAGAACGGAAGAAGAATGTTGATTTTACGGATATCTACTATTATGCAGAGCAGGCTGTACTTGTTAGAGAAGGGGAAGATACGGCATTAAAGTCCATGGATGATCTATCAGGCAAACAGGTTGGTGTACAAAAGAGTTCCATTCAGGAAGGGATTGCACAGGAAATAGAGGGGGCAAAGCTCACTTCTCTGGCCAAAATACCTGAACTGATTCTGGAGTTGCAGACAGGACGTGTAGACGCACTCATCCTGGAGAGGCCGGTGGCTGAACAGTATGTGAAGAACCAAGAGGGGCTTGTTGTTGCAGGTGTGGAGATCGAACAGGCTGAAGACGAGGGTGGTTCGGCCATCGCGGTGAAGAAAGGCAATCAGAAGCTGCTGGATCAGATCAACACTACATTGGAAAAGCTCAAAACGAACGGAGATATTGAACGGTTCGTCGTTGAAGCGAATGAGATGCTCGGCGAATAAACCGGACGAGTGAGGGATATGCCGTGAATTTAGATTTTTCCTTTCTATTAGAACATTGGCAGGATTATGCACGAAGTGCGTGGGTCACGCTTGAACTTTCCTTCTTCGGTGTATTGTTTGGTACGTTACTTGGTGTGATCATGGCATTAATGCGAATATCCCGAATATGGCCATTTAAATTTGTGGCTTCGGCGTATATTGAACTCATCCGAGGAACACCAATGCTGGTACAGATTCTTATTATTCATTATGGTCTGACGGTTGTAGGTGTGAACTTGCCGGCATTTATGTCGGGGGTGGTAGCTCTGACGATGAATAGCTCGGCTTATATGGCGGAGGTGTTCAGGGCCGGGATTCAGGCGATTGATAAAGGACAGACCGAGGCTTCGCGCTCCCTTGGTATGACACATGGTATGACACTTCGCTATATTATACTGCCGCAGGCTTTTCGTAACATGCTTCCAGCTATCGGCAATGAATTCATTATTATCATTAAAGATTCTTCGCTTGTCTCCATGATCGGCATAGCCGAGATTATATACACGGCCAGAACGATTCAGGGTGTTACGTTCCAGCCGCTTGCTCCGCTGCTCGTTGCCGCCGGCCTCTATTTTATAATCACATTTGCACTGGCCAACTTGCTCTCTTGGTTGGAACGTAAACTATCTACTTCTCGATAACTAGTGATAAAGGATTCGATTCGAGAAAGGCTGGGAATAGGCTACTGTGGAAATAGCGGGATGTAGTCGTAAATGGCTGTGGCATCGCATACATTGTTATTGTATTTTGTATACAATATTTTGGAAAGGTGTTGGGTGTGTATGTCAGATTCCAAAATGTTAATGGATTGGTCGGAGCGTTATGCTGCACCTAATTATCATCCACTTCCTATTGTTATTGAACAGGCGGAAGGGGTATGGGTGGAAGACCCTGAAGGCCGCCGTTATATGGATATGTTAAGTGCATACTCTGCATTGAATCATGGTCATAGACATCCTGTGATCATACAGGCACTCAAGGATCAGGCAGATCAGGTTACGCTGACATCACGGGCATTCCATAGTAGCTCAGCTTCTCTTTTTTATCAAAAACTCTCACAATTCACGGGGAAATCGAAGATTCTCGCCATGAATACAGGAGCGGAAGCGGTGGAGACTGCGGTGAAGGCGGTGCGTAGATGGGCCTATCGTTGCAAAGGTGTACCGGAGAACCAAGCCGAAATTATCGTATGCTCTGGTAACTTTCACGGAAGAACTCTGACGGTCACGTCTTTCTCTTCTTCGGCGGAGTATAAAAAAGATTTTGGACCGTTCACACCTGGATTCCGAATTATTCCCTATGGAGACATTGAAGCACTGAAGCAAGCCATTACACCGAATACAGCAGGCTTTCTTGTAGAGCCCATTCAAGGTGAGGCAGGAATTGTTATCCCGCCCGATGGATATCTGGCTGAAGCTTTTGCATTGTGCAAACAACAGCAGGTGCTAACCGTATCTGATGAGATCCAGACCGGTTTTGGAAGAACAGGTCGCCGTTTTGCCTCTGACTGGGAAGGTGCTGAACCAGATATGTGGATTATGGGCAAGGCGCTGGGAGGAGGAGTCATGCCCATCTCGGCTATCGCTGCTAATGCGGAGATACTGGATTTGTTTGAACCCGGGTCTCATGGTTCTACGTTTGGCGGGAATCCACTCGCCTGCGCCGTGGCTGTAGCAGCTCTGAAAGTCCTTGAAGATGAGAAGCTCGCCGAGCAATCGGAGCATCTGGGCAACTATTTTATGAAAAGACTTCGTGATATTCGCAGTTCGGCTATAAAGGATATTCGGGGTAGAGGTTTATTTATTGGGGTTGAGTTGTATGGATCAGCACGTCCTTATTGCGAACGTTTGATGTCTGCTGGACTGCTGTGCAAAGAAACCCATGAGACAACCATTCGGTTTGCTCCACCACTAACGATTAAAGAGTCCGAGATTGACTGGGCATTGGAGAGAATTGAGCTGGTTTTGACAACCGATGAGGGAGCTGACCTACATGAAAAATGATGATGTCCTTGATGGCACACAAGATACTTCTACTAATACAAGTCATACTTCTGTGCGGCGCAATGTTGCCATCATTAAGGTTCCTTTCGGACTCGGTGGAGCGAGAGGCGGTGCAGAGTTGGGGCCCGATGAATTAATTACAGCTGGACTGAAGCGGGAGATCGCGAGCCTGGGACTAGTGCTTTCCAAAGAAGTGCGGGTAGAGTGTCCAACTGAACCATCTGTCCCTGCTGAGCGGAATCGGGTGAAATATTTAAACGAAGTACGGCAGGTCAGCGAGAATGTGTTTAATGAAGTATCTGTTGCGGTAGAGGAGGGGGCCTTTCCGCTTGTGCTTGGAGGAGATCATAGTGTAGCGATAGGTACTTTCGCCGGATTAACTGCGCATTATTCTAATCTGGGGGTGATCTGGTTTGATGCGCACGCAGACTTGAATACGGAAGAACGAAGCTTGTCCGGTAACATGCATGGGATGAGTGTGGCTGCTTCTTTGGGTCATACTGCATATAATCTGTCTCACATTGCTGGGGCAGGCGCATTTATAGATCCATCCAATTTGGTCTATATTGGTCTGCGTGATCTGGATGAGTATGAGAAGGAACAGATTAAGGGACTGGGCATCCAAGCATTTACGATGCATGATATTGACCGGATGGGTATACAGCAAGTTATTGAGCAAGCAATAGCTATAGCTGGTGATGGAACGGATGGTATTCATGTCAGTTTTGACATGGACTGTCTGGATCCGCGTGAAGCTCCGGGGGTAGGCACACCTGTACCGGGTGGTTTGAATTACCGAGAGGCACATTACGCATTAGAGCTACTTGCTTCCACGAATCAAGTTACGTCCATGGAACTGGTTGAGGTGAACCCATTGCTTGATCACAATAGACATACGGCAAGGCTTGGTGTGGAACTGATCGCTTCTTTGCTCGGTAAGCGCATATTGTAAGCACTGAGAAGTGAATCGGAATGTGTAAGCTGCGCTCAAGGAATGACTCTCTTATTTATATAGAAGGAAAGAAAACTGAGATTTCCGAAAACTAGGGCTAGTCACAAGAAATTGTTCACTGCATTCGCAGTGGAAGTGGCTTCCCTGGTTATGTTTAATGGATAAGTATATTAGAGGCGCCGTAATGAGGATGCTGAGAGTTATTTCTATAGTACAGGAGCGTCAGATTACATATTGTGCTGATGATGTAGGTTGATTATCATTTTTAAAAAAGACTTGCAATTGAAATCTGTACATGATATATTCTAAGTCCGGCCAAGAAAGTACGGTTTACACGGTGCGGCAAGCAAATCAAATAAGCTTCGAAAGAAACTTAAAAAAAGAGCTTGCAAAGTTGGTTAGGACATGATATTATATAAGAGTTGCTGAAGAGAACGACATTCAGTAACGAAACAAGTTTGATCTTTGAAAACTGAACAACGAGTGAGTAAACATTCTGCTTGCAGAATGAACGCGAAAGTTGGAAACAAGCCTTGGCTTGGATCGACTGGAGCACAAATGAGATTTTTAATCTCGTCAGATTCAAAATGAGCTTATCGCTCTTTTCAATACTTTATTGGAGAGTTTGATCCTGGCTCAGGACGAACGCTGGCGGCATGCCTAATACATGCAAGTCGAGCGGACTTGAAGAGAAGCTTGCTTCTCTGATAGTTAGCGGCGGACGGGTGAGTAACACGTAGGCAACCTGCCCTCAAGTTTGGGACAACTACCGGAAACGGTAGCTAATACCGAATAATTGTTTTCTTCGCCTGAAGGAAACTGGAAAGACGGAGCAATCTGTCACTTGGGGATGGGCCTGCGGCGCATTAGCTAGTTGGTGGGGTAACGGCTCACCAAGGCGACGATGCGTAGCCGACCTGAGAGGGTGATCGGCCACACTGGGACTGAGACACGGCCCAGACTCCTACGGGAGGCAGCAGTAGGGAATCTTCCGCAATGGGCGAAAGCCTGACGGAGCAATGCCGCGTGAGTGATGAAGGTTTTCGGATCGTAAAGCTCTGTTGCCAGGGAAGAACGCTTGGGAGAGTAACTGCTCTCAAGGTGACGGTACCTGAGAAGAAAGCCCCGGCTAACTACGTGCCAGCAGCCGCGGTAATACGTAGGGGGCAAGCGTTGTCCGGAATTATTGGGCGTAAAGCGCGCGCAGGCGGTCATTTAAGTCTGGTGTTTAATCCCGGGGCTCAACCCCGGATCGCACTGGAAACTGGGTGACTTGAGTGCAGAAGAGGAGAGTGGAATTCCACGTGTAGCGGTGAAATGCGTAGATATGTGGAGGAACACCAGTGGCGAAGGCGACTCTCTGGGCTGTAACTGACGCTGAGGCGCGAAAGCGTGGGGAGCAAACAGGATTAGATACCCTGGTAGTCCACGCCGTAAACGATGAGTGCTAGGTGTTAGGGGTTTCGATACCCTTGGTGCCGAAGTTAACACATTAAGCACTCCGCCTGGGGAGTACGGTCGCAAGACTGAAACTCAAAGGAATTGACGGGGACCCGCACAAGCAGTGGAGTATGTGGTTTAATTCGAAGCAACGCGAAGAACCTTACCAGGTCTTGACATCCCTCTGACCGGTACAGAGATGTATCTTTCCTTCGGGACAGAGGAGACAGGTGGTGCATGGTTGTCGTCAGCTCGTGTCGTGAGATGTTGGGTTAAGTCCCGCAACGAGCGCAACCCTTATATTTAGTTGCCAGCACTTCGGGTGGGCACTCTAGATAGACTGCCGGTGACAAACCGGAGGAAGGTGGGGATGACGTCAAATCATCATGCCCCTTATGACCTGGGCTACACACGTACTACAATGGCCGGTACAACGGGCTGCGAAATCGCGAGATGGAGCCAATCCCAACAAAGCCGGTCTCAGTTCGGATTGCAGGCTGCAACTCGCCTGCATGAAGTCGGAATTGCTAGTAATCGCGGATCAGCATGCCGCGGTGAATACGTTCCCGGGTCTTGTACACACCGCCCGTCACACCACGAGAGTTTATAACACCCGAAGTCGGTGGGGTAACCGCAAGGAGCCAGCCGCCGAAGGTGGGATAGATGATTGGGGTGAAGTCGTAACAAGGTAGCCGTATCGGAAGGTGCGGCTGGATCACCTCCTTTCTATGGAGAATCGTTTCCCGAGTGGAAACATTCAAAACCGCAGCTTAGCTGCAAAACACTCACTCGTTGCTCAGTTTTGAGAGCTCAAACTCTCAAACAGCTTGCTTTTGCATGGAGCTTGTTCTTTGAAAACTAGATATCGAAACGAAACAAACGCGAATTAGAACATTCCTTTTTAGCTGAACTTGTGTTAAACAAGTTTCAATAAAAACGGTAGATTGCACGTACGATGGTATCGAATGGGAGCGACTTTTGGCTTTGCGCAAGCAAAACAAGGGAAGCGAGCAGTTGAAACCGGAGCACGAGGTTAAGCTACTAAGAGCACACGGAGGATGCCTAGGCGCTAGGAGCCGATGAAGGACGTGGCGAACAACGAAACTGCCTCGGGGAGCTGTAAGCAAGCTTTGATCCGGGGGTGTCCGAATGGGGAAACCCAGCTGGGGTAATTTCCAGTTACTCATAACTGAATACATAGGTTGTGTAGAGGCATACCAGGGGAACTGAAACATCTAAGTACCCTGAGGAAGAGAAAACAATAGTGATTCCGTCAGTAGCGGCGAGCGAACGCGGAGAAGCCCAAACCAGAGAGCTTGCTCTTTGGGGTTGTGGGACGTCTCACATGGAGTTACAAAGGAACCGGTTAAGCGAAGAGGTCTGGAAAGGCCCGCCAAAGAAGGTAAAAGCCCTGTAGTTGAAAGTTGGTTCCCTCCGAGACGGATCCCGAGTAGTGCGGGGCACGTGAAACCCCGTATGAATCCGGCAGGACCATCTGCCAAGGCT
Organism: Paenibacillus sp. FSL R5-0701; assembly: GCF_037973995.1. Lineage (NCBI taxonomy): Bacteria > Bacillati > Bacillota > Bacilli > Caryophanales > Paenibacillaceae > Paenibacillus > Paenibacillus sp. FSL R5-0701. The sequence continues at coordinate 354,300 of NZ_CP150230.1, forward strand.
AAATACTTCCTAGCGACCGATAGTGAAGCAGTACCGTGAGGGAAAGGTGAAAAGCACCCCGGAAGGGGAGTGAAATAGAACCTGAAACCGTGTGCTTACAAAAAGTCAGAGCCCGTTTTAGGGGTGATGGCGTGCCTTTTGTAGAATGAACCGGCGAGTTACGTTCCCGTGCAAGGTTAAGGTGAAGAGCCGGAGCCGCAGCGAAAGCGAGTCTGAATAGGGCGACTTAGTACGTGGACGTAGACCCGAAACCGGGTGATCTACCCCTGTCCAGGGTGAAGGTGCGGTAACACGCACTGGAGGCCCGAACCCACGCATGTTGAAAAATGCGGGGATGAGGTGGGGGTAGCGGAGAAATTCCAATCGAACTCGGAGATAGCTGGTTCTCCCCGAAATAGCTTTAGGGCTAGCCTCGGAAAACAGAGTCGTGGAGGTAGAGCACTGATTGGGTGCGGGGCCCGCAAGGGTTACCAAGCTCAGTCAAACTCCGAATGCCATAGACTTACTTCCGGGAGTCAGACAGTGAGTGCTAAGATCCATTGTCAAAAGGGAAACAGCCCAGACCATCAGCTAAGGTCCCCAAGTGTGTGTTAAGTGGGAAAGGATGTGGAGTTGCACAGACAACCAGGATGTTGGCTTAGAAGCAGCCATCATTGAAAGAGTGCGTAATAGCTCACTGGTCGAGTGACTCTGCGCCGAAAATGTAACGGGGCTAAACACACCACCGAAGCTATGGCTTGATGCTTTGCATCAGGGGTAGGGGAGCGTTGTATAAGGGTTGAAGGTGTACCGTAAGGAGCGCTGGACATTATACAAGTGAGAATGCCGGTATGAGTAACGAAAAGATCAGTGAGAATCTGATCCGCCGAAAGCCTAAGGGTTCCTGAGGAAGGCTCGTCCGCTCAGGGTAAGTCGGGACCTAAGGCGAGGCCGAAAGGCGTAGTCGAAGGACAACAGGTCGAAATTCCTGTACCACCGTAAGCCGTTATGAGCAATGGGGGGACGCAGTAGGGTAGTGACGCGGACTGATGGATGTCCGTCTAAGCAGTGAGGCTGATGTGTAGGCAAATCCGCACATTGTAAGGCTGAGCTGTGATGGGGAGCGAAAATTATAGTAGCGAAGGTCATGATCTCACACTGCCAAGAAAAGCCTCTAGCCAGGTGATGGTGCCCGTACCGCAAACCGACACAGGTAGGCGAGAAGAGTATTCTAAGGCGCGCGGAAGAACTCTCGTTAAGGAACTCGGCAAAATGACCCCGTAACTTCGGGAGAAGGGGTGCCCCGGTAGTGTGAATAGCACGAGGGGGCCGCAGTGAAAAGGCCCAAGCGACTGTTTAGCAAAAACACAGGTCTGTGCGAAGCCGTAAGGCGAAGTATACGGGCTGACGCCTGCCCGGTGCTGGAAGGTTAAGGGGAGTGGTTAGGGAGTAATCCCGAAGCTGTGAACCGAAGCCCCAGTAAACGGCGGCCGTAACTATAACGGTCCTAAGGTAGCGAAATTCCTTGTCAGGTAAATTCTGACCCGCACGAATGGCGTAACGACTTGGGCGCTGTCTCAACGAGAGATCCGGTGAAATTTTAATACCTGTGAAGATGCAGGTTACCCGCGACAAGACGGAAAGACCCCATGGAGCTTTACTGCAGCTTGATATTGAATTTGGGTACGATCTGTACAGGATAGGTGGGAGCCTTTGAAGCATGAGCGCCAGCTTGTGTGGAGGCAACGTTGGGATACCACCCTGATCGTATCTAGGTTCTAACCTGGTACCGTAATCCGGTGCGGGGACAGTGTCAGGTGGGCAGTTTGACTGGGGCGGTCGCCTCCTAAAGAGTAACGGAGGCGCCCAAAGGTTCCCTCAGAATGGTTGGAAATCATTCGAAGAGTGCAAAGGCATAAGGGAGCTTGACTGCGAGACCTACAAGTCGAGCAGGGACGAAAGTCGGGCTTAGTGATCCGGTGGTACCGCATGGAAGGGCCATCGCTCAACGGATAAAAGCTACCCTGGGGATAACAGGCTTATCTCCCCCAAGAGTCCACATCGACGGGGAGGTTTGGCACCTCGATGTCGGCTCATCGCATCCTGGGGCTGAAGTAGGTCCCAAGGGTTGGGCTGTTCGCCCATTAAAGCGGTACGCGAGCTGGGTTCAGAACGTCGTGAGACAGTTCGGTCCCTATCTGTCGTGGGCGTAGGAAATTTGAGAGGAGCTGTCCTTAGTACGAGAGGACCGGGATGGACGTACCGCTGGTGTACCAGTTGTTCCGCCAGGAGCACCGCTGGGTAGCTATGTACGGACGGGATAAACGCTGAAAGCATCTAAGCGTGAAGCCCCCCTCAAGATGAGATTTCCCAGTATGTAAGACCCCTTGAAGACGACGAGGTAGATAGGCTGGGGGTGGAAGTGCAGCAATGCATGGAGCTGACCAGTACTAATCGGTCGAGGGCTTATCCAATAGCAAGTGATAATTCGCATGTTTCGTTTCGAATCTAGTTTTCAGAGAACGATCTCTGAAATGTAAGCTACGCGTTTGGTGGCGATGGCGGAGGGGTTCCACACGTACCCATCCCGAACACGACCGTTAAGCCCTCTAGCGCCGATGGTACTTGGACCGCAGGGTCCTGGGAGAGTAGGACGCCGCCAAGCGATTTCCCTTTGGGGTATTTTTTTTGCCCCCCTTGCCAAGGAATAAGGGATATATATTAGGGCCCTTAGCTCAGTTGGTTAGAGCGCACCTCTGATAAGGGTGAGGCCGGTGGTTCGAGTCCACCAGGGCCCATAGCAAGACCACAACAAGAAATACACAGTGTATGGGGCCATAGCTCAGCTGGGAGAGCGCCTGCCTTGCAAGCAGGAGGTCAGCGGTTCGATCCCGCTTGGCTCCACCATTCCCTGATAGCTCAGTTGGTAGAGCACTCGACTGTTAATCGAGTTGTCACAGGTTCGAGCCCTGTTCGGGGAGCCATATGGAGAGGTGTCCGAGCTGGCCGAAGGAGCACGATTGGAAATCGTGTAGGCGTCACAAGCGTCTCGAGGGTTCGAATCCCTCTCTCTCCGCCAGATAATTTTTTTAGCAAGGCCCGTTGGTCAAGGGGTTAAGACACCTCCCTTTCACGGAGGTAACAGGGGTTCGAATCCCCTACGGGTCATAATATGGAGGCTTAGCTCAGCTGGGAGAGCATCTGCCTTACAAGCAGAGGGTCGGGGGTTCGATCCCCTCAGCCTCCACCATAATACTTCTATAACGACGCGGGGTGGAGCAGCCCGGTAGCTCGTCGGGCTCATAACCCGAAGGCCGCAGGTTCAAATCCTGCCCCCGCAATTATACTTTCCTTGAGAAAGTGATCTGGAACCGTGGTGTAGTTGGCCTAACATGCCTGCCTGTCACGCAGGAGATCGCGGGTTCGAATCCCGTCGGTTCCGCCATTTTTAATTAAATATACACCGTGCCGGTGTAGCTCAACTGGTAGAGCAACTGACTTGTAATCAGTAGGTTGGGGGTTCAAGTCCTCTCGCCGGCACCATTTTTAGTATTTACATCTGAATTTGTGATAGAATGTATATTATAGATGCAGTTGTTAATACTAAGATACTCTTAGTGGATGAATGGCTTACTCTATGGCGATCGTGGCGAAGTGGTTAACGCACCGGTTTGTGGATCCGGCATTCGGGGGTTCAATTCCCCTCGATCGCCCCATGATTTTTTAATGGGGATTAGCCAAGCGGTAAGGCAACGGACTTTGACTCCGTCATGCATAGGTTCAAATCCTATATCCCCAGCCATTTCATTACGAGTCATTAGCTCAGTTGGTAGAGCACCTGACTTTTAATCAGGGTGTCGAAGGTTCGAGCCCTTCATGACTCACCATTATATTTTGCGGTCGTGGCGGAATTGGCAGACGCGCACGGTTCAGGTCCGTGTGGGCTAACCCCCCGTGGAGGTTCGAGTCCTCTCGACCGCACCATATGTTTTGCGGAAGTGGCTCAGCGGTAGAGCATCGCCTTGCCAAGGCGAGGGTCGCGGGTTCGATTCCCGTCTTCCGCTCCAATATTTGCGCCCTTAGCTCAGCTGGATAGAGCGTTTGACTACGAATCAAAAGGCCGGGAGTTCGAATCTCTCAGGGCGCGCCATTATTTTCATAAGTATCGGGATGTAGCTCAGCTTGGTAGAGCACCTGGTTTGGGACCAGGGGGTCGCATGTTCAAATCGTGTCATCCCGATTTTTTTTATTTTGCGGGTGTAGTTCAATGGTAGAACTTTAGCCTTCCAAGCTAATAGCGTGGGTTCGATTCCCATCACCCGCTTCCGAGTAACATACAGAAGAGCCTTTGCTTATAGCAAGGGCTTTTTTTGTTTTCACCTATAAGAAGAGGTGATTTTCTGAAAATCAGAGTTTAATGTGAGTAGACAACTCGAGATGAACAGATGAAGTAGATAAGCAAAAATCTCAACTGTTGATAAACGTAGAATTACTTAATTAACTGATTTTAATTCGTTCTCTACGCAAAAAAAGACAGGCTCCTCTCCTACGATGTACGCAGGAAGAGGGGCTTGTCTTTTTTATTAAAGCTTGCGATTAATATCTTTCCAGAATGGTCTGTGTTTTCAAGCCATCGGCAGGAATCAGCCAGTTGTTGTTCTCCAGCAATTGCAGCAGTTGGGTACGGAGTCCGGATACGGCTACAGCATCATCGTTTTTGAAAGAGACCTCTACGACATTCTCAATACCTGTACCTGCTGCGTCACGGATTGGCCATACTTCGAGTGTAAGTTCTTGTCCATTCCATGTACCTTCATATCGTTGGAATGTGATCGGACCATATGCACGGGATTGAGTCAGTTGCTGCTTGCCCCAGTTGGAGGAAGTCCAGTTTTTCAATTTGCCCGGAAGCTTGTCCAGTAACATGTTCAAGGCTTCTTGCTCCGAAGGAAGCTGAACACCTGTTGCCTTGGTATCGACTTTTTTGGTGTTGGAGAAGCTCAAGGTTTGTTTGCCATATCCCCAATCGATTTCAGCCTCGTAATTATCATCCGATTGATCAAATCCCTCTTGGTTAGCCAGGGTCAGCGCACCGTTGATGTCGCCATTGATTACAGGGTAGCGCTTTTTATAAGTCAATTCGTAGTTATTCTTGTCATCCTTTTTGCGAAAACGAACGTTCCATCCTTGTTGATCCAATCCGAGAGCATTGGTGTCAAAGTACTCTACGTTAATGTTTCTTGGCGTGGAACTCAGGCCGAGTGTCTGAATCACTTCACTGCGTGGTGTCCCATCTGTATTCAATACAAGTTCCGGCTTGGCCAGAAACTTTACTTCATAAGCAGGAACGGCATTGGCAGCAGCTGAAGCCTGGGGTGCTCCCAGAAATGTCATTCCACTTCCCAATGTTACGATGCTCAGCATCAATGAGGCGGTTACCTTTTTCCACTTTTTCAAAACCAATCACTCTCCTAATCTGGATTAACGTACAGATCCCACTTTATCGCCCGAGTATCTGAAAGCGATTAACGGGGAGCGCATATTGCGTTAACCCTGCATAGATTTGATGAATGGCAAACGATAGTTTATAGCGGATCAGGGCAATCAGCCATAGAAAGGGGGAAGCCTTGACTCACCTCTCGCAGCACTTCTTTGAAGCGGTTTACCTGAACTGAAGGGTGGCGGTCTTTGTTATGTACGGTGTATATATGGCGTGGTGCCTGCTCTCCGGGAATGGGAAGAACCTGAATGAGCCCGTGCTTTTCCTCCCACTGTACCGCCATCCGAGACATGAACGAGATATGCCCCCCGATTAACACGAGCTGTTTGATTGCTTCCAGAGAATCCATCTCTACGGTGCTCCGCAAACGAATGTCATGTTGCGCAAGCCATTGGTTGGTTAGTCGCCGAGTACTGGATTCGTTGCCATGTAGGGCAAATGGGATCTGAGCAATATGCTCAGGCGTCAATGGTTCCTTCTGGGCCAACCCATGCTGCGGAGAGCAGATTAATACCAAGTCATCTTCACATAACGTCTCAGCTTGCAGCGCGGGTCCGACAAACGGTTCCGAAGAGATCACCCCCAGATCAATCTGATGCCGAATTAACATTTCGCGAATAACAGGTGATGGTTTGACGGATAAGACGATACGAATACCAGGGAATTCCTGAGAAAAGGTATTGAGTATGGCGGGCAGCAGATATGTAGCCGGTACATAACTTGCCCCAATGTGCAGAGTGCCCCGATATAGACTGTCATATTCCTTTACTACCCGCCTTGCCTCTTGGGTCAAAGCATTGATTTTGACGGAATAGTGGAGCAAAGCCTGTCCGGCTTCGGTTAAAAATGTCTTTCCACTGCGTGATTCGAATAATCGCACACCCATCTCTTCCTCCAATGATTTCATATGAAATGTAACCGTAGGTTGTTTGATCCCCAGTAACTCGGCCACGCTTGTCATGTGATGATGCTTGTCGATCAGCTCAACAATTTGCAATTTGATCAGATTCAATGTCCCAGCACTCCTCTCACTTCTACTTTATAAATCGAACTAAAGATTATTTACACAGACACTACGATGACAGAACAACCTTCCAATCGCTGTTATCCCCAGATTTTTTGATTCCCTTTCTCAAGGGAAAATCCGGTGATAAAGGCGAACGCTCCGCTTTTTCAGGTTTTTTCTGTCCTCTCCGTTATCGTGCAAATGATTAGTTCACCTACTATAGATTTAATCTATGAACATCAACAGAATTCATCTAAAAAGTTAATTCCAATTTTACATACAAGACATACAACTCGCGAAAGCGGACGTTAGACTGAAAACAGTGCAAGAGATCAAGTAACAGAAGACAGGCAGGGATGCTTATGAAATTAGAGATAACGGGAATTCAAAAATCATTTAATCAAACACCCGCACTGCTGCCGACAGATCTAACGCTTGAACATGGAAAGTTCACGACCCTGCTCGGCCCATCGGGCTGTGGCAAAACAACATTGCTGCGCATGTTGGCCGGGCTGGAACAGCCGGACGCGGGGGAGATTCGGGCAGATGGTCAGTGTATCTACTCTGCGGCGAAGCGGATTGATATACCAACACACAAGCGTAATCTGGGCATGGTGTTTCAGGATTTTGCATTATGGCCGCATATGACCGTATACGAAAATGTAGCGTTTGGCCTGAAGGCCGGAAAACAGAAATCTGATCTGCGGCAAAAGGTGAACGAAGCACTTGGCATGGTTCGCCTGCAAGGCATGGAAGATCGATATCCTCATCAGTTGTCTGGTGGACAGCAGCAACGGGTTGCTTTTGCCAGAGCCGTAGCCGTCAGACCTGGTGTGATCCTGTTCGATGAGCCACTGAGTGCACTGGATGCTGTACTTCGGGAAGAGATGCGGATTGAGATGATGTCTTTGGTACGAGACATGGGACTGACTGCGCTGTACGTCACACATGATCAGATTGAAGCGATGTCGATGTCGGATGAGATTGTGGTGATGCAGAAGGGGCGGATATTGCAAAAGGGAAGCCCGGAAACGATCTACTCGGCGCCAAGTGATCCGTATGTCGCTTCGTTTATCGGAAAGTCCAACTGGCTCACGCCTAATCAATCGATGGTGCGACCAGAGCATGTCACCTGGAACAAAACAGGTCATGATGATCTGTGTTATCCGGGGACGGTACTTAGTGTCAGCTATGTAGGTGAGCGTTATGAAGTACGAGTGCAGATGGAAGGGCTGGGCGTATGGACAGCCTATATGAACCAAAGGGTGCGCGTCGGGGAGCGGGTGCAGCTCTATGTAACCCCTGAGCAGATATGCCGAATGGACGGTTATGACCACCCGAGTGTGAAGCAGAACGAAGCAATCGCAGTGGCATACTAAATTATTGAACGAGCACGCAGTTGGAAGCAGGAGTACACATTTTATAAGAAACCAAGGGAGATGGACGAATATGTTGGGTATGAAAACACGGAAAAAGAGCGCAATGCTGTTATTAACAGCGGTAATGAGTATCAGTTTGTTCGGATGTAGCACAGGGAACTCAACTACAGGTAACGCGGCACAACCTGCAGGTGAAGGAAACACAGCAGCGGCGGCGGAAACAACGAAACCGGCTGGCGGCAAGTTGGTATTGTACAGTGCTGGCCCACAGAAGCTGGCGGATAATATCGTGAGCGGATTTACAGACAAAACAGGGATCGAAGTTGAGATGTTCCAGGGAACGACAGGCAAAATTTTGGCTCGTATGGAAGCAGAGAAATCCAATCCGGTTGCAGACGTTGTGATTCTGGCTTCCTTGCCTTCTGCACAGGCTTTGAAAGCTGATGGACTGACTATGCCTTACCCCGAAGCAGCCAATGCAGACAAGCTGAACAAGGATTGGTCGGATGCAGAGGGCAACTATTTTAGCAGCAGTGCTTCTGCACTGGGTATTGTATATAACACCAAACTGGTATCTACACCACCAACAAGTTGGGCAGAGCTCGCAACGCCTGCGTGGAAAGATGCAGTGAACATTCCCGACCCTACATTATCAGGTTCAGCACTCGACTTCATCACAGGATACCTGAGTGCGAATGGTGAAAAAGGATGGGATCTGCTGAGTGCCTATAAAGCCAATGGTGTAGCGATGGCAGGCGCCAATCAGGAAGCATTGGATCCGGTCATTACGGGTGCTAAAAGCATCGTAGCGGCAGGTGTGGACTACATGGCTTATTCCTCCAAAGCAAAAGGTGAACCACTGGATATCGTATATCCTGAGGAAGGCACGGTAATCAGCCCAAGACCGGCAGCAATTCTGAAATCCAGCCCAAATGTAGAGAACGCCAAAGCGTTCATTGATTACCTGTTATCCGATGAAGCACAGAAGCTCGTTGCAGATGCCTATCTGATCCCAGGCCGCGAAGACATTGAAGCGACTAACCGTGCCAATGTGAAGGATATTCCACAACTTAAAGTGGATTGGAACTGGATGAGCGAACATGGCGAAGAGACTGCGGCTCGTTTCTCCGAGACTTTTAAATAAGACATAGTACGAAAAAGAAAATTAGGCAAAAGGAATACCTGCTGTCTGTGGAAAGTCATGTGAGGTGAACGTAGTGAAACCTGTTGGAATGGACAACAACCGAATTTTTCGGAGAGTGGGCGTGATTCTGGCCCTCTTTCTGCTGACTATAAGCATTGGCGTACCGCTCTTGCTGATCTTCTGGCAAAGTGTGTATCCGGACGGACAATGGGACTGGATGGCTCCGATTCGCACGATTACAGGTCATCATCTATCAGGTGTATTGCTGAACTCCGTCTGGCTTGGTATCTGCGTTGTAGCGGTAACCACACTGCTGGCGCTGCCGCTGGCCTGGATGATGGCGAAGACTCGGATGGGCGAGCATCGCTGGGTCGATGTAATCCTGATGATTCCGTTCATGACCCCGCCGTATATCGGCTCAATGGGCTGGATTCTGTTTATGCAAAAAGGGGGATATCTCCAGCAATGGGTGCCCTCATCTGCAGGTTGGAGTGAGCTATTCTTCAGCTTCTGGGGCATGGTGCTCATCATGAGCTTGCACCTGTTCCCGTTCCTGTATCTGCTGCTTCGGGATGCATTGATCCGCATCGGTGGCAATCTGGAAGAAGCGGGAGCTGTACACGGTGCACAAGCAGGATACCGTTTCAGACGTATTATTTTACCCCTGTTGTTGTCGTCTTACGGCATGGGGATCATGCTGGTCTTTGTCAAAACGATTGCGGAATTCGGAACACCGGCAACCTTTGGGCGAAAGATTGGCTATTATGTCATGACCTCCGAAATTCATAAGTACATCTCCAGTTGGCCGATTGACTTCGGTAAGGCGACTTCGCTGGCATCGGTACTGCTATCCGTCTGTCTGGTGATGTGGTATATGCAGTCTGCCATGAGCCGGAAGTTCACGTATCGTCTGGTGGGTGGCAAAGGGCAACGTTCGAAGCGATATTCCCTTCGTGGCGGAGCAGGATGGTTGTGTGGGGCGTATCTTGCAATTCTGTTGATCCTGTCGATAGGTATCCCATATTTCTCCATCATTGCCGCTTCGACCATGAAGTTACGGGGATCGGGGATTGCTTTTGATAATCTGACCTTGGATCATTACAAGGAGCTGTTATCTTGGGGTTCGGTGAGTATGAAGGCGATCGGGAACAGTCTGGGATTATCCCTCGCGGCTTCAACCGTTGCTGTTATTATCGGTACTGGGTTTGCACTCGCGATCGGCAAATCATCTTCATTCATGCAGCGTGTGATTGACTTGTTCAGTCTGTTGCCTAATACAGTGCCGGGCATCGTGATGGTGGTGGGACTGATTCTGTTCTGGAACTCACCCTGGATGCCAGTCACGTTGTATAACACCTACGGCATGGTTGTGCTCACGTACGTTGTTCTCTTCTTGCCTTACACTGTGCAGTATGTAAAATCGAGCTTTACCCAGATTGACGGAACGTTGTTCCAGGCTGGGCAAGTGTTTGGCGGGAAGCCGCTGTATATTCTGCGGCGCATCCTGATCCCACTGATCCTGCCCGGCATGTTGGCGGGCTGGATGATGACCTTTACGATTGCAACAAGGGAACTGGTCGGATCGTTGTTGATTCTTCCACCGTCGATGCAGACGTCGGCTACGTATATTTTTGCGCAGTTTGAACAAGGTCAGGTATCACTTGGCATGGCGATGGCCGTTGTAACTGTAGGTATGACGGTGCTGATGCTGCTTGGAATCGAACTGCTGAATTCAAAGAGAAAGTGGAATGCATCATGATCAAACTGAACGTATGGGGCGGTGCAGGGGAACATGGACGTTCTGCCTATCTCCTGAGCGGGAGCCGGTTTCGCCTTTTGCTGGATTGTGGTGTGAAAAAAGAAGGTACGGGCGAGTATCCGCTGATTGACCCGAAGATCGTCCCGCAACTGGATGTGGTCCTGTTGTCCCACGCCCATGAGGACCATTCGGTCGCCATCCCATTGCTGTATAAGATGGGCTACCAGGGTGAAGTGTGGACGACGAGAGAGACGAGGGCGCAGCTGCGTACGTATTTTGCCAACTGGCGAAGGTTTGCAGAACGTGTCGGAGAGAAACTCCCTTACGATGAAGCAGATGAGCAAGCTATTCGTTATCGTTATCTGGAAGATGAGGTCGTATCCCAAAACTGGTTCGAACCCATTCCCGAAGTAAAAGTGATGTGGGGCCGGAGTGGACATCTGGCTGGAGCGGTATGGTTTGGGGTTGAAATGGAAGGCAAGCGGATTTTCTATTCCGGGGACTACACGTCCGAATCAATGCTTTTACAGGAGGATTGTCCAGCGGAGTCGTTCTGGCAGAAAAGCATGCTTCGTGAGAATCCTGTGTCCGATGCTCCGAGCAGCGAGCGGTGGGGTACGGAGCAACTAATCGTTATAAACAGTGGGCAAAAGGCTGGAGAATTCATAACGTCACAAGATCAGACATCTGTTGCATCAGAAGCGTCGTCAAGAACACTTGTATCCATGGAGATACCCATGAAGCAGAGGAATTTCTCATCCAATGGAGCAGATGGAGCAGTCAGAGCAGGCAGAGCAAACGTAGCAGACGCTGCGCCAATATCTTCCGTCGGACTGGTGGATCTGGCAATCGTTGATGCGGCCTACGGTACGGACCAGGATACACAGGCCGACAAACTGGAACAGCTTGAACGAGCCATTCGCCAGACGATTGCTCAAGGTGGAAAGGTGCTCTTACCCATGCCTGTCGTAGGGCGTGGACAGGAGATCATACTGTGGGCACAGCAACAATTCCCGGCTATTCCAATCGTAGTGGAACAAGGGCTGGTGGACGGTATGAAGCAGCTTATGCATGTTCCGTATTGGTTGAGGGAGAAGGGAGAGCATGTCATCGGAAGTTCGTTGAAAGACGAAATCGATTGCTTTCTGACCGGACGAGGATGGGATCTACCTACAACCACCCAAGAGCGGGAACAACTGTTGGAACATCATGCTGCTTCGCTATGGTTCATTCCGGACGGCATGATGCAGTCCTCGCTTGCCCGTTGGTACTATAGTCAATTATCGGACAGGGAGGAGAATCTGATTCTGCTCACTGGGCATGTTGCTCATGATACATTTGCTGATAAGCTGCTACGGGTTCCTGAAAAGTATGGAGCATGTGAAGTGCGGAAAATACGTTATAAAGTGCATCAGGGCTGGAAGGATGTTGAACGGATGCTGCATCAGGTTCCAGCAAGACATACGGTCCTTGTACATGCTGACCGGGCAGAGACGGACCGATTAAAAGAAGGTTTGCTCAGAAATAGCCCGTCACCGGGAACAGTTATACATTCACTGTCTGCTGGTGACGAGCTATATGTGTGAATAGTGCATGAATCGAATTGATGCGTCAGATTGGAACGTCCCTGGGGACGTTCTTTTTCCATTGTTGTTTGATCAGTTAGGATTCGCGATGAATGGGGTGTTCCAGTTCGGCATGACCCATCAAACTATCAACGGCTTCACCGTCCACCAGTATATCCAGGCTCTTCACTTCATCAAACTGAAACATCGTTGTTGTTAAAGCTTCCAATGCGAGCATTTCTCCACTGGTACCGAGATTGGCTTCAGCGGGGATATGAACATCCAAAGTCACCGTACCCTCAGCATATTGGACAGAGAGCAGTTCCACCTGCTCCCAGAGGGAAACAAGATCTGAATCGGTGTTCGTTTGCAACGCTGCGAATGTTTTTTCATATTTTTCGGAATCATCCTTGTATTCAATTTTCTGTTCTGTTTTCTCCAGCTCAAGGACCTGAGAATCTGCCAAATATACATCGATGACTTGTGTATTCATTGTGCCCAGATCCACCTCCGGTTCGGATGGGTTTGGTGACTGCGCCTGTCCTCCCTGAACAGCAGGTTCATTCGAACCGGATTCGTTCACTGGCTTCTGGGCACATCCAACTCCGATAAGGATCAAGCATGTTAATATAAGTGCACAACCTAGCTTCTTATTCAAAAAATCACTTCCTTCATCTGATTTATTTGATGATTTATAGGCCCAAATACTCCTTGATTCCATCGGCTATCGCTTGAGCGGCTTTCGTCTGAACAACTTCGGACGACATCAGTTCTTCATCGAGCACATTACTTAAGAATCCCACTTCCAAAAGCACTGCAGGCATGGTCGTGTCTCGGATTACTTCCAAGTTGCCATTTTTCACACCACGATCTCTGAGACCCATGGCTTTCACCAAACGTTGATGAATGATATTGGCTAATTCCTTGCTGTTACTGCGTTGATAATAATATGTCTCCGTACCTGTCGCTTGGGGGGCAGACTTCACACTATTGCCGTGGATAGATACGAATACATCCGCATTTAATTGATTGGCGAGTTGAACACGCTCAGGGCGGGTCGGATAGGTATCACCTTCACGAGTCATCACCAATTCGATATTGGGCTCATTGAGCAACAGGGCTTGTACTTTGTGAGCCAATGCCAGGTTGTATTCTTTTTCGGGTTTGTTCGTGATGCTGATCGTCCCCGGGTCACTGCCACCGTGTCCTGGATCGATCACAACGACCTTGCGTCCTGAATCGCCTACTGGAGTGACAGGAGCAGGTGCGATGTTGTCTCCCGCAACATTCAGATCAATAATCAGTTTGTCGGCAATCACATTCTGGCTGTACTGGACATCCATCACATTATTCAATTCTACGACAATTCGAACTTGTCCTGGATCTCGTTTGAAAAGCGAATATCTCACTTCCGTCACATTGGGATAACCGCTCACATCCAACTTGCCATTGAGTCCTTGATCCAGTGGTTGGGAGATATCACCAAAGGTGGCTCCAGGCAAGTCCACAACCAGACGATCAGGGTACTTGAGGGTCGTTACTACCGGCTGAACGGTCCCATCCGTGGATAAGACGAGCTGATTGTTGGCAAATTGGATATCGGTAACCTGAGCGACAGAAGAGGAGTCCCCTTTCCCTGAACTGTTGCCAGGGTCGACAGCAGGTTCTTTGCTGGTGTTTGTTAAGTATACGATCTTGTCTTGATTGTTCCATTTTACCGTAAGCCCCATTTGTTCACTGACAAATCGAATGGGCACCACCAGCGTTTTATTCAAAATTTGCGGTGCTGTGTTCAAGGTGACCTGCTTGTCAGCAACCATGGCTTGTTTTTGGTCCACGGTTAGAGAGATGATCTGTTGATCTTGCTGGATTTTTACAGTGTGTGCTTGCTGGTTCCAATCGACTTTGAATTTCAAATTTTCGGCAACGACACGAATCGGGATCATCACGTTTTTATTGATAATCTTCACCTGTACATCATTTGGGAGGACTAATTCCTCTCCATCCATAAAGATTTTCGACGTGCTTGCAGCGGCATTTCCCTGATGAGGGAGCAAAACGAGTAAGAACAGGCTCAAAAACAGTAGTAAAATGGTTTTCTTCATTATGCACCTCGACTAGTATTAGATCTATAGCTTACTTCCAAAATATACCTACATAGTATGAACGGTAAAAATGTAAAAATGTTTCTTTTTTGATCTTAAATTATCTAATTTATTTATAGATGAGCACGTATTCTTTTGGACATTGATGGGATTTCTAGTAGATGTATGTATTCGAAGTCGGAATTGAGGATGTATCTAGAACAAAGAGACGATCCTGTTGAAGGACCGTCTCCAATTACTCTTTATGACAATAAAATTATTGCAATTGCAGTGCTTTGGCTGTTTTTGCCTCAACTTCATCCAAAAGTGAAGTCATGTCCATACCTGCGTGGTTGCCGAGCAGGATAATCGTGATATCATCGGACAGATTACGTGAAAAAGCTGTGGCAAACCCGCCGCCACTCCCGTTATGGAAGACGGTACGATTCGTGCCGTTTTCTTTAAGAATCCAGGCGTAGCCGTAGTTCTTATCGGAATAAGGCTCATACATCTGCTCAATCGTATCCTGGCTTAGAATCTGGTCTGTATAAAGCGCACGATCCCATTTCAGCATATCGTCCACCGTGGAATAGATGGTTCCTGACCCGGATTGAGACACATAGTAAGGCGCAGTTACCCATGCGTTATTTTTTTGAACAAAACCACTAATGGTATGCACTTTACGGGAAGCCTCTCCTGAATTTTTCATGCCAAGCGGTTTCAGTATCGTCTGTTGCACGTAATCGGCATAACTCATGCCAGATACCTGTTCAACGACATATGCAAGCAAAACATAACCGCTGTTGCTGTACAGATAGGCACTCCCCGGTTCAAACTTCAGCGTTTTGTGACGAATCTCTTCTACCGTCTCTTCCATAGAAGTTCCTTCACCCCGACCAAATGCGGATGGCAGACCTGAAGTCTGGGATAACAGCATATGAAGCGTGATCTGATCTCCCTTCGGTATACCAGAGATATACTTGGAGATTGGATCTTGCACATTAATCTTACCATTCTCCACGAGACTCAGAATGGACGCGGCCGTGAAGGATTTGCTTAGTGATGCGATTCGTGTCTTCTGATCCGGGCGATTCAGCGTCTGTTCATCGGCAAGTCCGTAGCCTTGCTTTAGAAGTACTTCACCATCGCGGGCGATCAGAGCCATACCTGGATAGTTGATCTCGCGCAGATATGTATCCACGCTGGCAACCTCGCTATTCAGCAAGCTGACTTGATCAGTGACCATATTTACACTCATCTGCCCCGTGGCTGTGCGTTGGACCTTGATGTCTGCCTTGATTGCATTAGCCATTGCCCGGACAGGTACCATCAACGTACCGTTAACGGTACGTGAATTCACACCTGTAGCCAGATCGACCTTATTTACTTTAATGGAATTGCTGCCAGCCTGATGGATCAGCTTGTCTCTGCCAACGGTAATGGTAGCCGTCTTGGTACGATTATCCCATTTCAACGTGCCTTTAACCGATGTGACCACATCCCGCAGTGGAACAAACGTTGAACCTTTGATTATAAGTGGTGCGTTCTTCCAGGATTGTTGCTCACCATTCACTTCAATGTGAACTGCTTGCGTTGCCTGCGCTGCGGATGCCGTAATACCAGATTGTCCCAGAATCGGTCCTGTGCACAGGATGAGCGCTAACAGAATGCGGAACATGGATGAATATACTGTGGAAATACGTTGTCTTTCATTTGACTTGCGTAAGATTTGAATCCTCTCCTTCCAATCGTTTCATGAATAACCAGCTTATGAGCATTGTAAACGATCTCGGGTAGAGGGTCAAAACGATGAAGCGGATATAATCCATAACATCTGATCAGATCATTTAAATTAAATTTGTACTAATTTAGTATCTATACATAATATTTTTACAGCGATTGTCCGATAAAAGGATGGGTGAAGATTATGATGGGGGATAGTTAAAATGAAGAAAAGGATTCGAAATTGGTTTACTTTAACCGTAAAAAAACGCCTGATTGCTGCATTGCTCCTGTTCCTGATAGTACCGAGCATTACCGTGGGATGGTTGTCTTATCAAAAAGCTGCTGACCAGGTTAAAATGGAGATTATTCGTTCCGCACAGGCCAAAACAGAAATGCTTAGTCTGCAGATAAATCAAATGCTCGATATGGAGAAGGATAACGCAGCTCAGATGGCTGCGGGTATGACTTCAAACGATATTATTACTAAATCCCCTGCACTGCAAAGGCAGATGGATCGGATGTCTCAGAATCATAAGGAACTGGGTGTACTTACTGCAGGTGCTGAAGATGGCAGCTGGATGAAGTCCCCTGAATCCGAGGAACAGAATTATGATCCTCGAGAACGTTCATGGTATAAGATGGGCATGTCCCAGGATGAACCGGTCATCTCGGATACGTTCCAGTCGGCTTCGACGGGCGAATGGGTTGTGACCGCAGCGGTCAAGCTGGCTGACGGCAAAGGGGTATTCGGAGCCAATGTCAGTCTCAATCATCTGAAAGAATCCGTTGATCAGATACGTATTGGTAAAGAAGGAAAACTGTACATGCTGGATAACGGGGGTAAATTCCTGTTCCACTACAATATTGAATCCGGTACACAGTCGGATGAAAGCTACATTAATGAGATGTATACGAAGGAAAGTGGAACGGTGAAGTATACATATGATGGTCACGAAGTGGAAGCTGTGTATTTTACCAATCCGGTGACAGGTTGGAAAATTGTTGGCGAGATGGTTCCTTCCGAAGCAAGTGAAGCCGTAATGCCTATTTTGATCCGTGCAATTACGATTGTGGCATCTGCATTGGTTATTGGGTTGATTCTGCTTATATTCATTATCCGCAGCATTCACCGGCCATTACTGCAATTAACGCAGGCAGCATCCCAAGTTAGCGCAGGGGATCTAACAGTACGTGTAGGTTTGCAGCGTAAGGATGAGTTCGGACAGCTTGGAGAAAGTTTCGATATGATGACGACTTCACTACGTAGTGTGCTTGGAGAAGTACATGATACGTCCAGCCAGCTGGCAGCATCTTCTGAAGAACTGATGGCAAGTTCCGAGCAGACATCCAAAGCCACGGAACAGGTGGCAGAACTGATGCAGGATGCAGCAGCGGGAACGAATTTGCAGAACAATAGTCTTGCTGCTACAGGCCAACTCGTGGGCGAAATGTCCATTGGAGTGAAAGAAATCTCATCAAGTGCTGAAGAAACCGCTCGTATCGCTCTGGATGCTTCCACCAAGTCGGAAGCGGGCATGGTTACCGTGGAAGAAGCGGTCACCCATATTCAGCAGGTGAATGACGAGAGCAAAGCCATGTCTGTGGTCATTGAGGATCTACGCGCGAAAAATGAAGAGATTCTTGTGATTGTGGCCGAGATTACGGCCATTGCCAAGCAGACGAACATTCTTGCTTTGAATGCATCCATTGAAGCTTCAAGAGCTGGCGAGCAAGGGCGCGGATTCGCGGTTGTAGCCAACGAAGTGAAGACACTGGCTCACAGTTCAGGCGCTTCAGCCGAGAGGATCAATGAGCTTATGCATGAGATGCAGGAGAAAACCAATGCGGTACAATCCACTTTTGCCCGTACGGGAGAAGGCATGGTGAAGAGTTCGCAGATGGTTACAGAAGCGGGCGAAGCATTCAATAACATTCGTACTGCGGTACAGTTGGTGGCTGCACAAGCTGGAGAAGTATCCACGGCTTCCCGTCAAATTGATGGTGGCATGAGTCATGTCAACAAGGCAGTAAGTGATACCATGGTTCTGTCGGACAGAATTGCCTCTGGAACGGAAGATGGATCAGCGGCGGCTCAAGAGCAGTTGGCTACAATGGAAGAGGTTGCAGCTTCTTCGGCAGCATTGTCACGTATGGCTGAAGATCTGCAAAGCATGATTGAACGTTTTAAGTTGTAACAGGTATTGAGATGAGACTGCAGGGTTGCGACCCTGCGGTCTTTTTTCTGTTGAACAAAGGGGTATCCGTTGTGTCTTCAAACACAGTATCCTTTTCCATTATGTTGACATATTATAAACTAAATTATATTATATCTATAAATGAACAAACAAAAATATAATATGTTTGATTAATATACGTTTGGAATGACCATAACAATGATAAAAAGGAGCTTTTACATGAAATCATCGGAATCCTGGTTGCAAACAGCTTCATTGGAAGAGATCAAGCGTGGTTATACGGAGGAGGGTCCCGCCTATATATGTGTCTGCTGCGGATACAGGACGGAAGCCGGGATTATCTATCCTGAAGAAGGAGTGCTCTATGAGGCAGCCCGTTATATGCGAGTGCATATTGAAAAGGTTCATGGATCGGTATTTGAATATTTGCTGGAGCTGGATAAAAGCGTAACCGGATTGTCTGATGTCCAGCGTGGATTGCTGGCCCAGTTTCATGAAGGAAAGAAGGATGCTGAAGTACAAAAGGCCCTTGGTATCGGGAGTGCCTCCACGATTCGGAATCATCGGTTTGTATTAAAGGAAAAGGAACGGCAGGCCAAAATATTCCTGGCATTAATGGAACTTCTCAAAAGTAAGGATACCCAGGCTCCAGCCGAATGGGTGTCACCGGTGACAAGACATGGACATACAATCCATCGTGATTCATTTGATATTACAGTACAGGATCGGGAGAAGGTGCTAAATAAATTTTTTCCAGAGGGTACCGGTGGTCCGCTGACGACGTTTCAAATGCAGCAAAAGCATAAATATATCGTGCTCATCGAGATTGCCAAACGATTCGAGACAGAGCACAAATATTCCGAGAAACAGGTCAATGAGCTGTTGAAGGAAGTTCATGACGATTACGTGGAAATACGGAGGTATCTCATCGACTATGGCTTGCTGGAACGTGAGCCAGACGGCAGTCAGTATTGGCTGGGAAGCCGCGCAGAACAACAGAGCGCCGAAGTTGGAAAACCGGAGCGCAAAGAAAAGAGGGAGCAGGAGAAGATGAATCGTCGCAAAGAATTGCAGGAACAGGCCAAAGAAGTCAAAACGGAAGCGGGCGTCTACCAAATTCGGAATGAACGTAACGGCAAAGTTTATATCGATAGCACACTTAACCTGAAAACCATTAACGGACAACGGTTCATGTTACAGATGGGTAGTCATCTGAATCGAAAGTTGCAGGCTGAATGGAATGAATATGGAGAGAATGCGTTTGTAATCGAGGTGCTGGAGACATTGAAGCAAGATGATAACCCGTATTACGATCCCAAAGATGCACTCGCCAAATGTCTGAATCGCTGGTTTGAACAGTTAGAGCCCTACGGAGATCAAGGATACCACGGAGATAAAAAGCAATCTGCTGAATAGGAGGGATATTTCCTTTCTAGAATTCCCGTTCCTTATAACTCAAATATAACCCAAAAGCCCCTTTGCCAATATGATGGCAAAGGGGCTTTTGGTACTACAAACTACTTAATTTTATAAGTCGAACTAATCGTTTGCACGATAACAGCGATTGGAAGGTTATTCTGTCATCGTAGTGTTAGTGTAAACAATCTTTAGTTCAACGACTACAGCTTGAATTGTTCCACCAGCTTCTGCAGCTTGTGAGCCAGATGGGCAAGTGAATCAGCAGAGGATGATATCTCCTGCATGGAAGCCACTTGCTCCTCCGTAGCAGCAGAGATGTTCTCCGTTCCATCGGCATTGGTTTCCGATATGGCGTGGATCTGATCAATGGATTGCACCACTTCTGCTGTACTTGCAGACATCTGTTGTGAGGCGGCTGCAATGTTCTCAAGCTGATGATTAACGACCCCGACAGCCTCACTAATCTGGGCAAAAGCTTCATCTGCAAACTGAACGGCACGAATGCCGTTGCTTACATCCTGTTGCCCGATCTGTACACTGTGATTGGCCATTGAAATCTCCTGTTGAATCGCTCCGACCATCTCTACAATCTTCTGGCCGGACAGGCTGGATTGTTCCGCGAGCTTGCGGACTTCGCTGGCAACAACGGAGAAGCCGCGTCCATGCTCACCTGCACGTGCTGCTTCTATAGAAGCATTGAGAGCAAGCAAATTGGTCTGTGCAGCGATATCTGTAATGACAGATACCATCTCACCAATGGATGTGGAATGCTGTTCAAGTCGTCCGGCAGTATCTGCCATACCTTGCACAAAGCGACTGACGGAACTCATCTCGGATACGGCCGTCTGCATGGTCGCATTCCCTTTATCCGCGAGCTCACTTGCTTGCATGGCAGCTTCGGATACTTGCTGTGTGCTGTTCGTTACCTGTCCCACACCTCCAGCAAGTTCATTCATCTGCAGTGCCGTATGTTTCAGGCTGCTTGCTTGTTTCTCAAGTCCAGCTGCGGATTCTTCCGTGATCAGGGCGACTTGCTCAGTTGCTTTGGTTGTTTCCGATGAGTTGACTGCCAATTGTGTGGATGAGGCGGTTAACTCGTCAGCCGTGTGTCGCACGTCCTGAATAACGGTTCGCAAGGATTCGCTCATCTTATTGAAGCTGGTGCTCAGCTTGCCGAATTCATCCTGTCCCAATACAGCAACTTCGATGGTCAGATTACCATTACTAATTTCGTCAGATGCCTTCACTAAGCGGTTCAGTGGTTTGGTGATTGATTGCACAATCCAAAAAATAATGATGGAGCTTACCGCAATTGCAATCGCTACAACAATAAGTGTGGTGTATAGGATCGGACGGACAGATGCCGTCACTTCCCCACTGTCGATGACACCAACCACGGTCCAGCCTGTCGTTTCATTGGTGGAGAAAAAGGCGTGTTCCTGGTTTCCATTTAGTGTATAGGTCAGACTTCCGTTTTTCTGTGCAAAAATATCTTTATAGGGTGCCATGGTTCCTTCGGTCCCCGGTTTCTCGGTAGGATGTACAATGATTTTATTGGCATTATCAATGATATAGATATAACCCTTCTTGCCGATCTTCGTGGAGTTAACCGTCTTCGAGAGGGCTTCAAGCGACAGGCTGACAGAGACGACACCATGGCCATCCGCTGAGGTCTGAGCTACCGAAGCAACAACATTGCCGGTATTGCTTGATAAGTAGGGGGTGATTACGGTAGGGACATCTTTGTTCTGCGTAGCAGCCTGATACCACGGGCGTTCGCGCGGGTCATATCCTTCTTTGTTCACCGCAGTTACAGGGGAGTTAATATACACGCCCTGATCGGTACCGATGGAGGCAAGTTCCACGTCATCATGCGTTTCCTTATACGCGTCGAGCAAGGTACGGATGGTATCTGTTTCGTCACCCTGATTGGGTCCGACATTGCCTGCATCCAGCTGACTTGCCAGGAAGTCAACATTTTTGCGTGTTGCACCAATGATCTGGTCAATGGTCTGGTTGAGCACAGTAACACTGCTGATCGCGTTCTCATACATTTTCTCTTCAACCTTGGCATCAGCTGTTTGGAACGAGATAATGCCAAGACTAATGGTTGGAATGAGCAATACAATGGCAAATGACAAAATCAGTTTCTCTCTCATCTGCATTGTTCTTTTGACCCCTTGTTTACGAATTTTCTTCATACACATTCCCCCTCTGTATAACCCATCCCCATGTCTAGTGGACAAGCCCGTCTGATAAAAGATATTTCATTCCATCCTTTCCAGAAGTTTCTGGTGCTATCGTATGACAAATTTCGCGTTTATTCAACATAATTTATGAGTTTTGCGAAAATATTTTTCGGTTTTGTAGGTATTTAGGATTACATCTGTTCTATAAAAAGTAATCTGTCTCTCCCTTAGTGCACGTCTTGTGGTATATTTCTGAATTAATGTGGTACGAAAAATGCACCTGAATTAATACTCATCCATATATATCGGTTTATGGGGACAGAAATTGGAGAGGGGTTGTACGGCAGTTGGACCAAAGTACACTACAGATATCTGGACAGGAGAACATGGAAGAGGTTCAGGATCAGGCTACATTCATGCAGGGGGTCAAAGATTGTATCCCAACCCTGCTTGGTTATTTAAGTATTGGCTTTGCGGCGGGTGTCATTGAAATGACCGCAGGTCTGAGTCTGGCGGAAACAGCTCTGCTCAGCCTGATTTTATATGCAGGATCGGCTCAGTTCATTGCAGCAGGCATGCTCGCATCGAATGGGTCAGCAGTAGCAATCATGTTCACCATATTTTTTGTGAATCTTCGTCATTTGCTGCTCAGTGCAGCTGTATCACCATATTTTCGGCATCTGACCCCGCTTAAAAATATGTGGATTGGTTCATTGCTTACCGATGAATCTTTTGGCGTCGCGATGACACGTGCAATTGGCAGGGAAAGGCTGAGTGAACGCTGGATGCACGGTCTGAATATTACCGCATATCTGAACTGGTTCGTGGCTAATATGGCTGGAGCGTACTTTGGACGCTGGATCACCAATCCGGAACGACTGGGTCTCGATTATGCTCTGCCAGCCATGTTTATTGGACTGGTTGTACTCCAGTTGGTGCATCGCAAAAACAAAAAAATACACATTAATGTGGCGATTATCGCCGTTGTCTGTGTAATCTTCGCCAGCATGGCTTCACTTGGCAGTATGAGTGTCATTGTGGCTGCGGTCATTGCGGCAACGATGGGAGTGTTCATGGAACGATGGAAGTAAGATGGGATGTATTCTGGATTATTATGGGTTCGGCACTGTTAACATTTATCCCGCGTGTACTGCCACTGATGCTGTTCAGCAAGATACAGATTCCAATGTGGTTGTTACGCTGGCTGGAGTATGTACCTGTAGCGGTCATGGCAGCGCTAATTGGTCAGGAACTGTTCATGTCAGACAACCAGTTAGTGCCGATTACGCACAATGCAGCTCTGTGGGCATCCCTGCCTACGGTTGCAGTGGCTATCTGGACACGCAGTCTGCTTGGAACCGTATTGGTTGGTATTGTGGCTATGATGATACTGCGATATTGGATTGGATAGTTGCAGGTTGTATTGTAAAATCCGGTAATTCCTTTGAAGGATCGGTTAATACTGTTCTATAGAGGACAGATAACCTATCTGAGCGAAGGGAGCTGGATTCATGAGTGAACTGAAGCGCAAGCTGTTAATTACGGGAGCTGCCGGAGTCATTGGTCGCAGTCTGCTGGAGGGGCTGAGAGCTAAGGGTGCGTATGACATCGTTGCAGCTGATCTGCGTGAGGACGAGGAAGCTGGCATTGTAGCCATGGATGTGACAGATGGGGAACGCCTGAAGGAACTAATGCAGGGGGTTCACACCGTTCTGCACATTGCATGGGCCAAGGATGAGGAAGATTTTCTGGGCAAAGTTCTGCCTATCAACGTAACCGGAGCCTACCATGTGTATGAAGCAGCACGGTTGAATGGGGTTCAGCGGGTGATCTTTGCAAGTTCCAATCATGCAACAGGCTTCTATCCTACAGGTGAGGATATTGAAGTGGATGACCCGTACCGGCCGGACAGCTTCTATGGACTTAGCAAATGTTATATTGAACTGCTGGGACGTTATTACGTTGACAAATATGACCTGTCCTCATTCAACATTCGGATTGGAAACTTCTCAGGTGATACATACCCGCACTCGGAGCGCTCGGCTCATATCTGGATCTCACCAAGGGACATGGTCCAGCTCGCTGAGTGCTGTATTGAAGCCTATTCAGATATGAAGTATCTGAATCTGTACGGGACTTCAGCGAATACAGATAATTACTATGATATTAGCTATCTGGCCCAGAAAATTGGATACCGCCCACAGGATGATGCAGCCGAGTTGTGGGAAGAGGCAAAGCTTAGAGGCGTACCTGATAAACAGGATGAGACAGCCTATCAGGGCGGAGGCCATGTAGAGAAAGAACCAAAAGATTCATAGATGGGTATCTATATAAGATGAATTAATCTTTTACACGATAACGGAGAGGGCAGAAAAAACCTGAAAAAGCGAAGCGTTCGCCTTTATCCTCGGATTTTTCCCTTCAGAAAAGGGAATCAAAAAAATCTGGGGATAACAGCGATTGGAAGGTTGTTCTGTCATCGTAGTGTCAGTGTAAATATATGTAGTTCAACTTATATAGTGATGAAAACGCTATTTTCTATTGTGACCGAAAGGGATAAAATGGAGACTGAGGTGTTCAGTGTTTCCATTTTGCACAAGAGGAAGGAACGATTTCAATCATGAGTACTAGTCCATCCGTTATATTGTTTCAGGGAGACTCGATTACAGATGGGGGAAGGTCACGCAATGATGATCCGAATCATTTTCTCGGACACGGGTATGCGTATCTGATCTCCAGCAAACTGGGTATGGAACTGGCGGGCAAGCAAAAGACCTTCTATAACAGAGGCATCAGCGGGGATCGGGTATCCGATCTGTACGCACGCTGGAATGAGGATACAATTAGTCTGAAACCGGACCTGATCAGCATCCTGATTGGGGTTAATGATGCCTGGCGCACGATGAATGGTGAACCTAGCGGGGTCACGGATCGTTTCGGACGGGCGTATCGCCATTTGCTCGAAGAGACTCGGGAAGTGTTGCCGGATACGGGGCTGATTTTGATGGAGCCGTTTATTCTGAGAACCGGAGCGACCGCGGAGAAATGGGAAGCCTGGGAAGAGTATATCGGTCAATATCAGAAACTGGCTCAAGGTCTTGCTGAAGAATTCGGAGCTGTGTGGGTGCCATTGCAGCAGACGTTTAATGACGCTCTGAAACAGGCGGATGCAGCGTACTGGTTATGGGATGGCGTACATCCAACCGCAGCAGGTCATGAGCTGATTGCACGCCAATGGTTGTCTGTTGTACAGAATTCTTCGCTTGCGATTGTGTAATAACAACAGCGGACAGTTGCGATATGGGCAGTAGGAATGGGTATTCAGGATTAAGATAGCCATAAAAGCCTGTGGTGACAGGCAGAATGTAACGGAGAACCTGACAAAGGTTCTTCGTTTTTTTGTGTTGGGAAGGAGAAGGAAGTAACGTCGTGGAAAGAGTTTTAATGGATAATTCTTCAAAAGTGCTATCATATCCGGTAAAATGAAATCGATTACATTATAATGTGAGTATGACAATCCATTAACGAAGAGTGGTGAATCCAGTGGAAGATTCCATTCATGAAGTCGAAAATGAAAATATAAACCAACGTGGAACTGAGAACAGAATATGGAGTTCCTTAAGTGCCGATAGACTCTTGGAGAAGTTATCCCGGCCTGAATTGGCTATCTTATACACAGACTTGAAGGCTTACGGTGAACGTGCCTTGAAAGAACCCATGCCTTCCTTGTCGTTCCGTTTATATCGACAGTTCAGCGATACGGGTGAGCGGAAAGCCTATGAAGAGGCTTATTTCGATCGAAGGGGCAGACTGGCTGCTGTGACGATGCTCGCATTGGACCTGTCTAGGCCGAATGCAATGCAAGTGTTGGAAGATATGTTGTGGGACATATGTGGTGAGTATACGTGGTGTTTGACAGCGCATCTGGGTACGGGAGAAGTCGATCAGGTAGATGGAAACATCGATCTGTTCGCCGCAGAGACGGTACATATGTTGGCCGAAGTTGTAACGATTCACGCCGAGCGCCTGGATCGCCTTGTCATAGAGCGTATCAGATTCGAAGCCGAGCGGCGAATCTTCACTCCGCTTTACCGGGATCAACGGAAGTTCCACTGGCAGACAGCGGATCACAACTGGTCGGCAGTCTGTGGTGGCTGCTGTGGCATGGCTGCATTGTTGCTGTTGGAAGATGAGCCAACACTACGGGAATCGATCTGCCAAACAGTCAGTTGTATGGACGCCTTCCTGAGCGGTTATGGCGAGGATGGCGGCTGTGCCGAAGGCATTGGATATTGGGTATATGGCTTCGGTTATTTCACCTATTATGCCGAGATGCTTCGTGAGTACAGTAAGGGCGAACTAGATCTGCTGACGGGTTCCAAAATAACAGCCATCGCAGCCTTCCCGCTGCGAGTGCATCTGTCGGGCGGCACATATGTGAATTATTCGGACAGTGCCGAGAAGGAAGAGATCCCTTCCGGATTGCTTTCCCTGCTCGCGTCCCGGGTTGGGTTGCAGGTGGATTTGCCACTTCATATTCCACTGTTTACCGAAGATCCCTGTCATCGCTGGGCTCATCTATTGCGGAACGTGATGTGGAGCGACCCGAAAATGTATGGTGATGAAGGTGCCTCTTCACAGGCTGAACGGGGATTTATTTTTCAAAATTTGGGTTGGATGATTGCAAAAGGCTCGCTTGATTCTCCAGATACAAAACGTACAAACGGCGGACCTCTTCATGTGGCTATTTCCGTTAAAGGTGGACATAACGATGAACCTCACAACCATAATGATCTGGGGCAGTTCATTATCCATTGCGGTGGTGAGAATATTCTGTGTGATCCAGGAGCAGGGTTGTATACCCAAGCGTATTTTGCACCAGACAGAGAGCAGTTGTTACACATCTCGTCATCCGGGCATAACGTTCCGCTCATTGAAGGCCAGGAGCAAAGTTCGGGCCGACAAGCGCAAGCCCATGTGTTAGAGGCAAAGCTGGCAGAGGGTGGCGGTGAGCTGAATACAACATTGGATCTGACATCCGCTTACTCTGGAGCTGCTTCACTGGCTCGTTATACGCGCCAATTTCATTGGAAGATGGCTTCTGGCGGTAGCAGGAATGGAGCAGAATTGCATCTGATTGACCATTTTCATTGGAAGAGCAGGATGGTGTCTTCGGCAGAACGATTCTCTTCGGTGGACGATTCAGATGCAGGATGTTCGAGTGTTGTGGAGCGATGGATGAGCAGAGTACAACCTGAGGTGGTGATGAGCGGTAATCTTCGCTGGCAAGGTGTACATGGAACGGTCCATATGACGTATGATGCGAACCAGTGGCAAGTCCTTACGGAGGCAATAGACACAGTTGATCATGACAATGTTCCAGTCACATTCTATCGGACGTCACTATCATGGACAGGTGCAATTGATGAGACGGAAGTTCGGACAGAACGCCCTAATCCGCTTGAAACGGTATGTGAGGTGCGCTTCATTATTGAACTGAAAATGGGAGAAACCGAGGTGAGCATGCGTGAGTAAATATACATCTGCGTCCACGTATCCATGGAAAGATGAACTCGAACGTTACCGTACATTGGCAGAACAAGCGGGCCCTGCTCCGGCAGACGGCTGGAGTCGGGAGCGCAAGTTGGCACTTGTTGAAAGTGTTGTTCGTGCTTATACACCATATCAGGACAGCCAGGGTGCAATTATCGACCCGTTCTCGGGTGTGGAGAGATATTATGCTACACCAGCCTATGCGATGGCGGCAGCAGTTCTGGTTGACGCGGGGCGTACAGGTCTGCTTGATTCCGCAGCGGCAGCCCTGTCACAGAGCATTGGTGCCGTGGTGAAAGGTAGCGTACCTGACAATCATCCTGATTTTTATCCAGTGCTCATGATGCGAGCTTACATGTTGTTGAAGTCATATCTGCCGGAACAAGCAAAGATCTGGGCTGAGGCACTCAAAACGATCAGTCCTGAACAGGATTATGTATTTACGATGAGCAAGATGAACAATCCCAATCGCATGATTAACTGGAACGCTATCATGATCTCTGGCGAATATCTGCGGTGGCGTGAACAGCTGGCAAGTGAGGATACAACTTGGATGGATCGTTATCTGGAAGCCTATCATCTGCCACGGTTTACGGCACTTGGGTTGTATCAGGATGGACCGCTGGACCGTCCGAATTGTCCATTTTCCTATGATATTGCCACCCGGTATCACCTTGGGGTGATGCTTGAAGCTGGTTACGAGGGAACTACTGCCGATACGTTACGTGAGCAGCTGCGCCATGGTGCCTTCAGCTCGTTACTGTCGCTCTCGCCGCTAGGTGAGATTCCACCACGTGGTCGCAGCTCCCAGCATCAGTGGAATGAAGCTGCCGCAGCTTATGTATGTTCTACACATGCAACGCAGGCTCTGGAGGCGGGAGATCCGGTGATGGCGGGTGCTTTTGCACGTGCGGCCAATCGGTGTTTTGCTGCTGTTGAGCGCTGGAAGATGGATGATGGACGCTTGAAAATTGTACGCAATGAATACGCGCCAGAAGATCGGCATGGATATGAAATCTATACCAACCATACCTGTTACAACCTGTGGACTGCGGCAGCGCTGGCTCACGCTTGTCTGAGTGATCCGGGAGACGATGTGAGCGAAGTGTACCTTCCTTCCGAGTTAGGCAGCAGGGTATTGCAGACCGATGGGTGGTTCGAAACCGTGATTGCTTCCATACCTGGTCAGCAACTGGTATTACACACGGCGATGAATGACCCGTATACGATCCCTGGTTTGGTACGGATTCAGCAGATGAGGTTACCTGGTCTGATTGGCCCGTCCGCCGCCAGCCATGTGCAGGCTGGATTCACGGAATTTGTCGAAGGGGCGGTCCGACCGCTCAGCTACTGTCCTGCGTGGAAGACACTAGATGGGGTATGGCATAGCCTTGCAGAGGGGATTCCATCCGGTGATGCATATGATCGGGATGTTGGATTGGACCCTGCACAGGGAGGAGGGTCCATTGTGTACGAGAAGGTGGACCATGGTACGCGGAATAAAGTAGAGAAGCATCTGGTGGAAAAAGCGTCAGAAGATGGTGTGAATGCCTTGGAGAATTCTTTTGCCGTGACATGGGTCGGTCCATTACCCGGAATTGAAACATTGCGTACTCATTATGTGCAACAGGCAGACTTGCTGACCATAACGTATGAATTCGAAGGTGAGATCGCGGCAGCAGGGGCACTCATTCCGTTGATGTTCCATGATGGCCGTGAACAGGCGGTAATTACCCATACGGATCATAGCGTGCGAACGGAGTATCGGGGGGCCTATGTAGAATCTACAGCGCTGGATCAGGGGGCCAATATTCATCTGGAAGAGCAGGCCGTGGCCTCCCGTAATGGGTTGCTGAAGGAAGCACGGATTGAAGTGAACGGAGCACGTAGGTTGTCATTTGCAATCCGATTGGGCGAGGTTAACTGAAGGTGTTCAGGTTGAGGATCATTAGATCTCTGAACATCTCGAATGATAGTTAAAAGTGTTATTCGTGGATGATTAGTGATATTTAACTGATAGCTATTGCAGTTATGGCATACGACGCTATAGATAAGTTGAGGATGAGCTGGAGCATCAAGCATAGATGTCTGGTATTGAATCGAGGAGGGATATGTTCATGAACACATCAACGTCGGTAAAATGGCTCGAGGAAGCGTGGCAACAGGGGGCTGCCAAGACAATTCGGAATGCAAAGCGGATCAAGGATACTTTTCCACACATTGCACCGCAAGGGACATATGACCGGAATGATCCGGAATGGTGGACAGCAGGTTTCTGGCCTGGATTGTTATGGCTGGTCTATGGGGATGCTCCAGAAAGTGAAGCGGCGGCTCCGCTACATCGCATTGCCGAAAGCTGTGAGCGGCAACTGGAGGGTTGTCTGCGTGATCCCGAATCGGTGGATCACGATCTGGGGTTCATCTGGCTGCTTAGTGGCGTAGCCAACTACCGCCAGACGGGCAGCATGGATGGACGGCGGCGCGGCATGCTTGCCGCCAACCTGCTCGCTGCCCGGTTCCACGTGCGCGGTGAGTTCATCCGCGCCTGGAACTTCAGCTCGTCAGCAATGGATACGCGCGGCGTAGCCATCATTGACAGCATGATGAACCTGCCGCTGCTCTACTGGGCATCCGAGCAGAGCGGCGACCCTCGCTTCCGCTGGCTGGCGGAAGCGCATGCGGACACCGTGGCGCGCGAATTCATCCGCGCTGACGGGTCCATCTGTCACGTGGTGGAGTTTGATCCACACACGGGGCAGAAGCTGCGAGAGCATGGCGGACAGGGCCATGCTCCAGGTTCCGCCTGGGCGCGGGGCACCGCCTGGGCGTTGCACGGGTTTGCGCTGTCTTTCCGGTATACGGGCGAAGCCCGATATCTGGAGACAGCGGAGCGTGCGGCCGATTTCTTCCTCGCCATGCTTGGCGAAGAGATCGTGCCGGTGTGGGATTTCCGCGCACCTGCGGAGCATCAGGTGGCGTGGGACTCGTCCGCTGCGGCGATTGCCGCGAGCGGGTTGCTTGAGCTGGCGAAGCTGTCGCCACGCGGTGAAACCTATGCTGCCGCGGGAGAGCGTATTGTCCGCGGGTTGCATGAGCATTATAGCTCCGGCGACTCGGCAGCGGAAGAAGGTCTGATCATGCAGGGAACGGTGCATTACCCGGAAGGGCGAGGGTTGAATGTGCCGATTATATACGGCGATTATTTCTATATGGAAGCGCTGGCGAAGCTGCGTGGACATGCGGGGTTATTTTAAAAGAAGAATCGAGAACTACGGGCTGGAAGAACTGAAGGTGAGAACAGATTAGTAAGGTCGTAGTGTTATGAGTCTTCGAGTTGTTAGCAAACCATCATCACCTGTCCGCATAAGGCTGTCTCCAGTATTAGGAACGATATTCCTACTATTGGAGACGGAGTACACCTAAGTTTGAGCTTTGAATAGACGAATCAAGGTGAGCGGACAGGCGGATGGTTTACATAATCGAAGGAAGACAAAAGAATATCTGGCATATGAATATTCATTCTTACAGGTCCAGTTGGGGTGCAGACTTAGCTATGCTTTACTGAAAGAATCGATTTTCACTTCGAAGGCGTACGTCTCAGAATGACAAAGTCGGCAGAAGATTGATCTGGATAGCGCTGCGGAATAATCTCATGAACTTTGAAATCAGGGTAGTCGAAGAGATATTCAAACAGATTACGGTCCTGGATTGTATCAATCCCCGGGTTGCCGTTTTCTTTCAAGCGGGTGTAAAGCACCACCCATGCTGTTGAGGAGTGCAGAATATCATAGAGGGTGTTGCGAAAGTCTGTTTCATCCGTGATGTGATATAACACATCCAGACAGACCGTCAGATCGGCTTGCAGGAAACCATGGTTAATCCATAGGCCTGGTGTATACAGCATGAAGCTCTTGGATGAATCCTTGGCAAATTGGGAAGCACAACGCTTTACTGAAGAAGCCGCTACATCCACGCCCAGGTAGTCCTCATAATTCATGTATTGCAACTGGTTGCCATCTCCACATCCAAACTCAATGACACGATGAATCCCTTCACGTTGAATCAGTCCGTTTACGACCTCGGCCTTGAATTCAGCCAAAACTCCGTATGAACCCCTGCCAGAAGTTTCACCCGAACGATATGTTTCCTCCCAATACCCGATGTAATCAAAAGGCTGACTCATTATGTTTCCTCCAATCCTGTTAAAAGAAGTTCAAGACAGTCAATATACATAGGTATGCGCTATATTCGCAGGTATGATCGGTTGAAACAGGAATAGAAGATAAATTAACTTCCATAGAATTCCCTGAAAATTTCCTGAAAGTCTAAACATCTGGAAAGGACTTGCCGACATTAAAGATAAGGAAAAAAATGATGATAATCGGGGGGAAATGATGTTAAAGCCAAGATTGACCAAGTACATGGTGATGATGCTGGTGTTGATGCTGAGTATTTCCAACGTAGGCTTGGCCGCTGCGGCAGACAAAGAACTGTCCAAAATTGTGGTTTCCAAGAATGAGATGTCGCTCGAAGTTGGTGATTCTGGGTCTGTTACGGTGACAGGGGTATATTCAGATAATACCTCGGCTAATGTAACGATTAGTACAACCTGGAGTAGCGAAGATACTTCGATAGCAACTGTATATAATGGTGCAATCACGGCCAAAAAGGAAGGTAAAGCGACGATTACCGCAGCTTACCAGGGTCAGAGTCAGACCGTTCAAGTGAAAGTGACGAAGAAGGTCAAAGCCCTTTCGAAAAACGTGCAAAGTCTGGATTTGCGCACGGGAGATACAAAAGAAATTATTTTGACAGCAACGTATAGTGACAATGAAACAAATAATGAAGCAGCAAGTACTGCAGAATGGTCTACCAGTGATGAGAAGGTTGCTACCGTTGTGAATGGTAAAGTGACTGGACAAAGTGCGGGTACGGCCGTTATCACAGCCAAAGTTGGCAGCCAAAGCGTGACGGTGGATGTTAACGTTGAAGTGGTTAAACGTGTAGATGTAGATAAACAACAAGTTAATCTGTTGTTGAACAAAAGTGAAAGTGTGAAAGTGACGGCTACGTATCCAGATGGCACAACCAAAGATGTAACCGATCTGGCGGAGTGGACATCCAGCAATGAGAAGGTTGCAGACGTACTCAAAGGCGAAATTACAGGATACTCGGCAGGTTCTGCCAAGATCACAGCCAAATACGGTACGAAATCAGTATCCGTTGACGTGGATGTAGATCTGACCAGCAAGCTGAGTGTGGAGAAACAAAGTATTTTCTTCCGTTTGGGTGGGGACAAGAATACAGCCAATATCGTATTAACGGCTTCTTATCCAACCAGTAGCGATGTGAATGTAACGGATCAGGCGACATGGACATCCAGCAACGAGAAAGTTGCAACGGTATTCAAGGGGCAGATTACAGCCATTAGCGCAGGTTCAACAACGATCAAAGCAACCTATAGTGGAAAAACTGTAGAAATTGCTGTAGATGTAGATACGGCAAGATATCTGGATATCAAAGATGTAAATGACAAGCTCGCCTTGAGTGTTACCGGTGATAACAAGTCTAAGACATTGGTAGCCAATGCCGAATATATTGATGCCAGTACAGAAAATGTAACTTCCAAAGCAACATGGACTTCAAGCAATCCAGATGTCGTATATGTATCAAACGGCGATCTGATTGCATACAAATCCGGTACGGCTACGATCACTGTAGCTTATGGCGGTAAAACGGTTAAATTCACAGTGAATGTAGACGTAGCAGACAAGTATGAGATGGACAAGAAGAAAGCATCGGTAGCCGTTGGTGGAACGACTTCTGCCAAAGTACTGGCGTTGTATGGTGAAACATCCAAAGATGTATCTGAAGATGCAACTTGGAGCAGCAGCAGCGACAAAATCGCTGAGGTAGATAGCAAAGGGGTTATCACAGGTGTTGCTACAGGTAAAGTAACCATTACCGCGAAGATTGAAGGCAAAACACTGACTCTGCCTGTTGAAGTAGGTATGGCTAGTGGACTGGAAGCAGATGTGAACTTCGTTGTTCTGTCTGCCAAAGAAACTCAGAATATTCTTCTGACAGGTACGGATGAAGATGGAAACACGCTGGATGTTACATCCGAAGCAACCTGGAAATCCAGCAATGCACGTGTAGCAGATGTGAAAAAAGGCGTGATCACAGGTAACAGCAGTGGTAAAGCCAACATCACAGCAGAATACGGCTCCAAAAAAGTGACGATCCAAGTTGAAGTGGATGTCATCACACGTATTGAAGCTTCCGAGCCGGTTCTTTCCCTGAAATCAGGCGATACAGCTGATTTGACGGTAACTGCCTTCTTGAGCGACGGTAGCGAGCGTGATGTTTCTGACAAAGCTGAATGGAAAACGAACAGCTACAAAGTAGCTCAAGTGGCCAAAGGTAAAGTCAAAGCTACAGGTTCAGGTAAAGCTAAAATTACTGCAAAATACGGCAGTAAGTCTGTAACGATTGCTGTAGATGTGGATACACTGAAATATTTGCAGACGGATAAAGTAACGTTGACCATGAAACCTGGTGAAAAGGTAACTGTGGCTGCAACTGCAACGTATGCCGATGGCAGTGAAGCCGATGTATCCAAACCGGCTCTCTGGAAATCTTCCCGTATTGCTACAGCATCGGTGAAAGATGGAATTATTCAGGCGAACGGCAAAGGTAAAGCAACAATTACAGTGACATTTGCAGGTGTGAAAACCAAAGTAACGGTAGTGGTTGAAGCAAAGTAAACGATATGTTTCAACTGTGAGTGTGAAACGTGCAAATAAAAACGGTGATGCCAGCTAATAGCTGGTATCACCGTTTTTTGGTCTATAAACTAGGCATGTCTTCAAGCGCTAACGAATCTGAAACGTCTTATTAAGGGATCGTTCCCTGTATGTTCTATAACTACATCGTGTGAGACAGTACCAGCGCACCATAGGCAAAAGCGATCACGATCAGAATGGCCGGATGCAGCTTGGTCTTGGTCATAACCCAGAGCGAGATGCCTGCAATGATCAACGTCTGCCAGATGCCGATGGAATCAGTGGACAGCTGCCCGAATTCCCATGTGAGCAGAATCATGAGTACGGCGATAACAGGCTGTACGAGTAGAGTCATACCTTTGACTTTTGGTGAAGTGCGATGTTTGTTCAACAGACGAAGTAATATAATTAGTGCGGTTGCGGAAGGCACGATTGTGGCAAAACTTGCGATAAATGCCCCAAACCATCCTGCTACGTGGTACCCGACAAATGCAGCAATTTTGGTTGCAATCGGGCCGGGAAGGGCGTTACCAATCGCCAGTACATCACCGAATTGCTCGGTGGTCATCCATTGGTAGTGGTTCACAATCTCTTCCTGCATGAGCGGAATGGAGGCCGGACCACCCCCATATCCCAAGATGTTTGCTACGAAAAATCCCCAAAATAATTCCCACCAAGTCTGGAGCATCCTTAGGACACCTCCTTATCGGACTTGCCTTTGGATTTGAAGCGCTGTACTAGCTCCAGATGGAAGACACCATATCCAAGGAAAACCGCGATCACAATCCCCGGGTGGATATCCAGTAGCTGCAACAGTACAAAGGCAATTACGCCGAATAGGGCGGCAAAAACTTTGCCAAGTCCCTTCCAGGCTTTCATGGCAAACTCATAAGCCATCATGCCCAGCATGACAAAAATGACCGGCCGCACGGCGGCTACCATGCCTGCTACCACTTTCGACTCGCGCAGTGCGTACATGGAACCGAGCAGAGCAATAATGGCAATACTGGTCGGTAAGATGTGAGCGAGTACGGACACAATCGCGCCCAGTACACCTTTGGTTTTGTATCCCAGATATGCGGCCATCTTGGTCGCAATAGGACCGGGCAGGGCATTAGCGATAGCCAAAATCTCGCCGAACTCCTCATCACTGACCCATTTGTAACGCATAACAGCTTCATAACGGATCAATGGAATAACCGAAGGTCCACCGCCATATCCGAGAATTCCGGTTCGGACCATTCCGATGACGAGACCTTTGTAATCTTTCCAACCCATGCTGATTTCCTCCTAGAGTCTCATGCCCATCCGGCTTTTATAACGTTTCAACAACAGCTGTGATTCCACTTTGACGATGCCTGGCATCTTATATAGCTTCTCGAGCAAGAACTGCTCCATCTCTTCCATATCCGCAAAAATACCGTGCATGTGCAGGGTACTTGGGCCTGTCATATGATAAAGGCTAGTGACGGCCGGTTCTTCGTCCAGTTTCTCCGCGACTTCATCCAGGAAGGGCGGTTCAACATCGACATTGAAAAAAGCCGAGACCTGGAGCCCAACTTTGCCAGGGTTGATCACAACGGTGAAGCGTTCGATGATTCCTTTTTCGGATAAAGCATTAATGCGTGCCTGAACAGCCACACGAGACAACCCGATCTGTGTCCCCAGATCCGTATAGGATATCCGGCTGTTGTGGTGAAGCGCGGCGATGATTTTGCGATCCATCTCGTCCAGATTGTACATTTGCGGAATTTCTCCTCCTTTGGAGGAGCGTTTCTCTGACATGTTGATCATCCTTTTCTCTCGCTATATGAAATGAACAATGAAATTTTACTAATCATACAATGTGTATGTGGCATTCATAGTTTAATGACGAATCGTAACTGGAGTCAATCTATTTATCATGATTATTGAATTTAACCGATTTTGAGCCTTCATTTTGTCATTTCGACCAATCGGAAAATAAAAAGACCACTCGCACAGTCCTTTAGCGAGCAGCCATTAAATAATAGATAAGCTGGGGTGAAGCGCAAATTACGATACGAGGCATGTCCGATTATGCTTGTGCTGTCTTGGGCAGTAAAAGGGTAACGGTAGTCCCTTCGCCAGGCTCGGAAGAAACTCTCAACGTTCCTCCTGCACCACGGGCACGCTCTTCCATACTGAACAATCCAACGCCATTGCCAGCGGTTGCTTCGCTGAATCCGGCACCTTGGTCTTCAATAATAACCATTGTCATGTTCTCAGCGTCTTCTATAGTAACACGTGCTTCGGCAACATCGGCATACTTTGCGACATTGGTTAAGGCTTCCTGAATAATTCGGTAGATAGCTATCTCCCGATTCATCTCCAGTCGTTTGCGCAAATTACATTCCAGATCAACTTCGATTCCGTAGTGACGGGTGTAATTCTCGATATACGTACGAATCGCCGGAACAACACCCAGGTCATCCAGAACGGATGGTCTCAGCTCCCATGCCATACCGCGTACATCTTCCATGATACCCGTGACCTGCTTACGAAGTGCTTCAACCCCGGGGTGAGGCTGGTCTGCCAGCAGTCGGTCCATCTGAATCACCAGAGAGAAGAGACTCTGTCCAATCCCGTCATGCAGTTCACGCGAGATCCGGCGTCGTTCCTCTTCCTGAATATTCATCACTTGGGACATCATCTTTTGCAATTCGGCTTCGACGGATTTCAGCTTGGTGACCTCACTGCGTACAGCCAGATATTGATATGGCTCCCCGTCGTTATCAAGGAAAGGCACGATGGTGGTGTTGACCCAATAATGACTGCCATCTCTGGCACGATTGAGAATTTCCCCGTTCCATACCTTACCTGAGGATATCGTGTCCCACAGGTTTTTCATAAAACTTTTGCCATGGTATCCGGAATTAATGATTCGATGATCCTTACCAATCAGTTCCTCGCGCTCATACTGTGAGATTTCACAGAATTTATCATTCACATACTGGATTTTACCCTTGCGGTCTGTCAGGGCTACAATGGAGGATTCATCCAAGGCAAATTTCAGATCACTCAGTTGATGCAGGGAACCCTTCAACCTGCTGCGAAATTCATTATCCGTAATGTGATTATCGATTTCGTTCAGCAGGAGGCGTACGGGCTGGTCTGCGAGTCCACTTAATCTGTTCTTGCGTGCACTACTCAAAGTTCAGCAACCCCTTTTTCATGGCGAACTTCACCAGTTCCGGTCGTGTACGCAGGCCAAGTTTCTCCATCAGATTGCTTTTGTGGGATTCGACCGTTTTGACACTGATGATCAGATGTTCGGCGATTTCCTTGTTGGCGTAACCCTTGGCAATCCAGGACAAAATCTCTTTCTCCCGCTCGGATAACGTGTCATACGGTCCGGCGTTTTCCTGTTTGGCTTTGTCCAGGTATTCACTCATCAGCCGCTTGGTTGCACTGGGGTACAGATAGGCGCTACCCTCTGCTACGGAACGAATTGCAGCAAGCAATTCTTCATGCGGTGCACTTTTGAGGATATATCCGGATGCTCCCGCGTGGATGGCGCGGAACAGATATTCTTCATCGTCATGCATGGTTAGTATCAAAATGGAGACATCCGGCATCAACTTCTTCAACTCAGCGGTAGCGGTCAGACCGTCTTTGCCTGGCGGCATGCTGAAATCCATCAAGACCACATCTGGTTTCAACTCTTGAGCCTTGGCAATGGCTTCATCGCCATCTGCGGCATCTCCAACGATATGTATATCATTCTTTCCTTCAAGTAAGGCGATCAGCCCGGAACGTACGACAACATGGTCGTCTACAACTAATAGTTGAATCACATGATTTCCCCCTGTCCGCTTCCTTAGTTCTATCTATATCATAACAAAAAAAGAAGCCATTCAGAGCTTTAATCTCCGAATAGCTTCTCTCACGCTCTAGTTCATACTTTTATCCAAACACCTTCGGCTGAAGATGTAGAGCAACTTGCTCCGTCTGCCGGATCATGTCGGGTGAGAAGGTGCAAGGCAGTCTGCTGCCAACGAGCAGCACGGCACCAGGCACGCTTCCTTCGTGGAACACAGGTACCGCTATGGCACTTACCAGCCGCTCAGCAAGCATTAACGGGCAACGACCGGGTGTATGCTCTCCGGTGGATTGTGCATCAGATCGGGCTGTGCGTCCAGTCCGAAGGGCTGTGCCTACCAGATCTTGTCCGGGGCGCATTTCCATGCGTTTCACCCGTTCATTACTAGCCCCAGAGGTATACTTCCAGCGTAGCATCGTCCCGTTCAGACAGGCAAGTCCACAGAAGTCGCTGGATGTGTTCAGGCGCAGGCCGTCGATCATCTCCTGAATGCCAGATGGCAGTTCATCATGCATGAGAGGACACTTCCTTTTTCGAAATTATAACGTACGTAACCTGTAATTATTATCATTAACCTTTGAACAGGATCATCTTAAAGAGGTAGTTCAAAAAGTCCGCTTTTGATTACGAAGGATGCCCATCGGCATCATCAGCATCGAATATGGAATTCAGCCGAAATGTCCGTTGCTCATGTAGTTTTGCCTACGCTCCGCTACTCCATTTCTAGCTTCATCCCATCTTCTCGGTAATGAAAATCGCTCTTTTTGAACATGCACTTAAAGTAAGGGTATTACAATGTTAATTCTATTGTAGACCCTTTCTCATACATTGTAATTCAGGGAAAACCCCTATTTCCGTTCTATAATCTACTGAACTTGGGCAGTGGAGGGCTCCTGAGTCAGGTGCACCAAGGGATTGAAGAAATGCGAAGGATGAGGCATATCGGTGAAATGTGACTTTTCTCACAGCAAACTCAGGGAGTTTCTCGTTAATGATCAGGTAATCCCCCGATAACCCTCGCGCTACTTTCGCGGTATGATAGATACATAAGGAATCACCGAGGGGGACGAAGGTTATGGGTACAGTATTTGTGGAAAGAACAACCCAAAGAACAGAGCAGAAACAAACGGAGGCGGGCAATATGACACGAGAAACAGGCGGAATCCTTTCGTTTGTTACACCTGAGCAATGGGACCTGATTGAAGCGAAAATGCAACCCAAACGGGTAAAGTCGGGGTATAGTCTCTTTCTCGAAGGCGATGAAGCCGGATATCTGTACTACATTCGTTCGGGACGAGTGAAAATGACCAAGTCGACGGAGGATGGCAAGGAAATTATTTTATCCATTCAGCAAAGCGGCGATCTCATCGGTGAATTCGGCGGCATCGGCGGATTGAATCATAGCTACAGTGCAGAGATGGCGGAAAAAGGGGAACTGGCGATTATCTCGCTTAGCGATCTGGAAAGTATACTCAGCAAACATGGCGACCTTGCCTTGAAATTCTTGCAATGGATGGCGCTGTCGCAGCGGATTACCCAGTCGAGATTCCGTGATTTGCTGCTCTATGGCAAGGCGGGTGCGCTCGCTTCGACACTGATCCGTGCCAGCAATTCGTATGGCAGGGTGACACCGGATGGTATTGTGCTGGACATGAAGCTAAACCATACCGATCTTGCCGAGATGATTGGAGCGACCCGGGAGAGTGTAACGCGGATGCTGGGGGCATGGAAGGAACAAGGTACGCTGGATATGATGGACGGCAAACTGATGATTCGTGATCTGGCAGCCCTGCGCTGTATGTGTGGATGTCCTACATTCCCGAGCTGTCCGGTAGAGCTCTGCCGACTGTAAATAACTTGTTCCGGTGTTCCGAGTTGAGGGAAGAACAACGTTTGCAGCATCCCTGAGGAACAAATTTGATTTGGATTGCAAATGAGGCTTCAAGGCTTCATCTCCATTGGCGATTGGGGTCGTTACGGAGTAAAAGAAAAGCTGGCGTCCCATATAGGGAAGTCAGCTTTTTGTGTTTCTTTGAAATTGTTCATGTGCATATTCACTGGCGAGAATCGAATAGATCACAGAGTCATGAAAGGAACCTTTGTAGAACCAGTGCTCGCGTAATAGCCCTTCTCGCTGCATGCCGATCTTCTTCATGACATTCTCCGAAGCTGTGTTGTGCGGACGGCATTTGGCGTAAATCCGGTGCATGCCCAGTTCATTGAAACCAAAACCTATTAGAGCACGGGCTGCTTCGGCGGCATAACCTTTTCCTTGATAGGCGGGATTAAGGACGTAACCGATCTCTGCATTGGTTTTCTCCATCACGTGAATACCTACTCCACCAAGGAGAGTTCCATCACTTTTCAAACATATCGCCAGTTCAAAGCCTTCTCGTGGTTGTGTCTGCTGCATGTCCAACACAAACTGCACGTATGCTCGCGTATCTTCTTCCGTATTCGGTCCCCATGCCGTATGCTGAGTAACTTCTGTCATGGATGTGTAGCTATGTATACTTTTCCAGTCTGTCTCCAGAATATCCCTGATGATGAGTCGTTCGGTCTCCAATTGCATCGTTGTTCACTCCTTCACGTTTGAGTAACTTTACTGTTCATTGTACAACAAAAATAGCCCATAACAGATTCAACGAATGAATCGGTTATGAGCATAATGTAGATCTATGATGTATCTGGAGTGCTATTGTGGTTGTTTACATTGAACTGCGGGATAAGTATACGCCAGCTTACGGATAATTTCCTTTTGCCATCTCGTATCACCCAGGTTGGTTGCCAGGTTCAGAAGATCCAAATAATCGTCAAGCTGCAGATCAGCCTTTTGCAGAGTTGTATTCATTCGATGTTCGTTCCCCTTTATCTATAAAATCGTAAAATTATATGCAGTAGAAAGTTACAAAGAGACAAGTTCAAGAATGATAATCATTATCACGTTTATATATTCATTATGCAATGAACGCTGGTAAAATGCAATCCCAAGTCCGCAACGAATTTAACTTTTTTCTGAAAATAGGCTCATTAAAATGGAATTCTAATGATAATCAGTATGGGCCAATAGACTCAACTTCTAAACTTTTTCATAAACTTTACAAAAAGAAAGAGGAATTCAGCATATGAACCATTAAATTAAAGGAGGATAACCCATTATCAGGTAATTTGGAGGAGGAGAAAGGGAATATGAAGAAGGCGTTATGGCAGCACTGGATTGGGGCATTCCTGGTCTTTATCATGATGGCAACCGCACTGCTGGGGCCGGGTTCGCAAAGTCCGGTGCAAGCTGCAGCACCACTTACGGTATCTCAGGCCATCGCTGCCCAGAGCGGTGGAGGAACAGCAACGGTTGAAGGAATCATTGTTGGACATGCCACCGGGTCACTTACCGCGAAGTTTACATCTCCGTACGCCAATGATTTTAATGTTCTGATTGCAGATTCAGCGTCAGAGCGAACTAACGCCAGATTATTGGATGTACAGATTCCCTCATCTTTCCGTTCGCAATATGGATTGGCGTCCAATCCCAGCCTTGTAGGCAAAAAGATTATCGTAACCGGAACCCTCGGTGCCTACAACAGCTATGCAGGAGTCAAAAACCCAACGTCCATCACACTTTCCTCCGGAACAACCAATCCTGATCCAGAACCGAACCCGGGTACAACACTGCCGGACGGTACCGGCAAGAAAGTATTATTTGATAATACCCACGCCCAGACAGCAGGTGCTGCCGACTGGATTATTGACGGGGCATTTTCGGATTTTGCCAATGGTTTGCGAAACGCAGGCTTTGCCGTGGATCAGCTGGAACGCAGCATCCCCTATACATTTGGTGAGCAAGCCATCACCTATAATAAATTGAAAGACTACCACGTCTTTGTCATTGGCGAAGCCAACGTGCCGTTCAAAGCGACTGAACAGGCTGCGCTGGTGCAGTACGTGCAGAACGGAGGAAGTGTTTTCTTCATCTCCGACCACTATAATGCAGACCGCAACAAAAACCGCTGGGATTCTTCCGAAGTGTTCAACGGCTATCGCCGCGGTGCCTTCCTGAATCCGGCCAAAGGCATGTCTTCGGCTGAAGCCGAATCACCAGCGATGCAGAGTGTGACTAGTTCAGACTGGCTCGCGACGAACTTTGGTGTCCGTTTCCGCTACAATGCCCTTGGAGATGTAAATGCATCGGACATCGTTGCACCTGCACAATCCTTCGGCATTACGGCTGGTGTTAATTCTGTAGCCATGCATGCGGGATCGACCGTTGCGATTATAGACCCGAACAAGGCCAAAGGTTTGGTGTATGTACCAAGTGGTGTGTCCAAGTGGGGCAATGCCGTGGATCAGGGCGTATATAACGGTGGTGGACGAGCTGAAGGAGCCTATGCTGCCATTGCAAAGGTTGGTGCAGGCAAAGCCGCATTTATCGGCGACTCTTCACCTGTGGAAGATGCGACTCCGAAATATTTGCGTGAAGAGACCGGTGCTACCAAGAAGACCTATGATGGATTCAAAGAAGTGGATGATGCAACGTTCCTTGTGAATACCGTGAAATGGCTCGCGGTCAAAGAGAGCTACACCAGTCTGGCACAAGTGCCAGGACTGACATTGGATACGGCAACAAGCCTGCTTTCGATGGAAGCTCCGTCTGCATCAACAGAGCCACAACTTGAGCCATGGGCTGCACCTACGGCGGGATACAAGTGGTATGATCCGACTACGTTTAAGACAGGTTCATACGGAAAAGCACAATAAGTGAAATAGACAGGACATCAAATAATGCGAGTAGGGTCTGACCGTGAGTTTTGCGGACAGGCTCTTTTTTTGCTTGTTATATCAGTTACAATCACGACTATAGAGCCATGCTGCCATTGCATAAATAACTGCTCCGGAGGGGAAGGTATGGGTACTAATGATGCGGCGTGAAGCTCAACCCAACCAGAGGAGGCGGTGAATGATGACTCAACAAGGAGACTGTGACAGTTCCTCAATGAGGCAGAAGCTCAAGGCAGATCTGCATCGTGTGGCGGATCGAATGAACATGACGTTATCCCGTTTTGACAATGACAGTGTCTGTTTGCTGGGGCAATTTGCAGAGATTCGAGCGGAGATTAAACAGATCGAGGTGCTTGCCTCTTCGTTTTATCTGGATTGTTATCTGTCGCCCTTTACCGAGAAGTTTGCCGAATTAACATCGAGCGTACAGCATCTATCTGACCGGAGATATGGGGCGTTAATTGTGATTGAACGGGAGATACCGTTGGAGTCGATCATTCACTCAGGCGTGGCTGTGGATGCAAGAGTAACGCATGCGTTGCTTGAATCGCTGTTTATTCCTGGTGCGCCACTTCATGACGGGGCTGTGCTGATTCGTGGCAATCAGATTGTGTCCGCTGGTAATGTATTGCCTTTATCGCAAGCGGAAGTGCATGAACGTAAAATAGGCACCCGTCATCGAGCAGCACTGGGGCTCAGTGAATTGACGGATGCGGTTGTGTTGGTTGTCTCCGAAGAGACGGGGCAGGCTTCATTTGCTGTGGATGGCGATTTGCATCCCATTAATGTGGTTGAGACGCTATCTTAAATGTGAACGATCAAGTGGCTTACTTGGCACGATTGAGTTAATGCAGTTGAGGGAAGTGTACCTTTCTCCTGTAAGGGAGAGAGGTTTTTCTATTGATAGACGATAAAATTATAATCTGAAATTCGACAGCTTTGCTCCCGCCATAAGAGAAACATCGATCAATGCTTCTCTGACATTGCGATGTGATTTTGCACAAACTGGGTATTCATGGGTACAATAGAGGATGGTCAATGAATAGAGAACAATGCGATTGGATCGCAAAAATGGTTGGAGGAGACGGTTAGCACATGAGTTGGTTTGAAGCAATGGAGCATCACGATTATGAGGAACTGGTTCTGTGCCAGGATCGAAATTCAGGGTTAAAAGCAATTATCGCCATACACGACACAACACTCGGCCCTGCGCTGGGAGGCACACGGATGTGGACTTACGCTTCAGAAGAAGCAGCCATTGAAGATGCCCTGCGCCTTGCCCGTGGTATGACATATAAGAATGCAGTATCTGGTCTGAATCTGGGCGGTGGCAAAACCGTTATCATCGGAGATCCGCGGCGTGACAAAAATGAAGCGATGTTTCGGGCTTTTGGCCGATACATTCAAGGCTTGAACGGACGTTATATCACAGCCGAAGATGTGGGAACAACGGAAGAGGATATGAACCTGATCTATCAAGAAACCGATTATGTAACAGGCATCTCGGCGAGTTATGGTTCATCCGGTAATCCATCACCTGCAACGGCTTGGGGTGTATATCGGGGGATCAAGGCAGCAGCCAAAGAAGCATTTGGTACCGATCTGCTGGAGGGTAAAACGATAGCAGTCCAAGGTGTGGGCAATGTGGCGATGCATCTGTGTAAATATCTGCATGAGGAAGGTGCACATCTGATCGTTACGGATATTCATAAGGACTCGGTGAAACAGGCCGTGGACCGCTTCGGCGCGACAGCAGTTG
Source organism: Paenibacillus sp. FSL R5-0701 (assembly GCF_037973995.1). Taxonomy (NCBI): domain Bacteria; kingdom Bacillati; phylum Bacillota; class Bacilli; order Caryophanales; family Paenibacillaceae; genus Paenibacillus; species Paenibacillus sp. FSL R5-0701. The sequence goes on from NZ_CP150230.1 coordinate 398,958, forward strand.
ATCCCGCAGATATCACCGGTGTGGAGTGTGATATCTATGCTCCATGTGCGCTTGGCGGCACGATTAATGACGATACACTCAAAACGCTCAAGGCGAAGGTCGTAGCGGGATGTGCCAATAATCAGCTGCTGGAGACCCGTCATGGGGATCAGCTCTATGATATGGGCATCGTATATGCACCTGACTATGTTATCAATGCAGGCGGCGTGATTAATATCGCAGATGAGTTGAACGGTTACAACGCGGATCGGGCGTGGGGCAAGATCGGAGAGATCTATTCCAATCTGGAGAAAATATTCGAAAGCTCACGTACCGAGGGCATCGCTACCTATGTTGCCGCAGATCGTCTGGCTGAACGGCGGATTGAGCAGATGAAGAATACGCGCAGCACATTCTTGCAGAATGGTCACCACGCGCTGAGTTCCCGGAGATTGCGCAAGTAATCGTAATCCATTCATATAATTTGAAAACTGTCTGTTAGGATCGGCAAACCTACTCCAAAATTGGATGTTGTCGATCTGACAGGCAGTTTTTTTGTGCACTGTCAGAACATAACAAAGAAAAACAGTGGCAATATCTCCCTAATTGATCAATTTCACTATGCTTTTTTCCGATAATGTATTTACATCGTTCAGATGGAGATGGTTCAGGGAAGCGGGGAGAAGTGGGAATGGGAAAAACGGGGGAAAAGCAAGGAATAGGGTATAAGATCAAAAATATGTCGCTTAAGATCAAGCTGCCAATCATGATCAGTGTACTGGTAGTTTTGGTTCTGCTCGGTGCAACGGCCACAAGTTATATGATTTCATCTGATGTTGTGGTCAAGAAAAGCAAGGATGAAATGAATGTGATGGCTGACCGCCTTGGGGAAGGGCTTTGGACAGCGATGCAGCTTCAGCAACAGATGAGTCATGCGATATCTGTACATAACACGTTCAAAGAACTCTTGCAGTTGCGTGATACAAACGAAATGACAGACGAAACTTTTTTTACGGATGAGAATCCATATTTCAACAGAGCAAATACGATTCTCACGGACAGTATATCCGACACGGTAGGCACCAAGCCGGACTTGTTCGTGTTTGACAAGGAAGGAACGATGGTCGCAGGAACCATGCCGGAAGTCATTGGGCAGTCACGGGGAGATCGGGAATATTTTAAGGAGTCCATACAGGGGAAATCCTTCATCAGTGACGCGGTTGTCTCTAAGACTGGCAAGAAGCTCATTATTGTATTCTCGGAGCCTATCACCGATGAACAGGGGAATATACTGGGTGTGTTCGCCATGTCGGTGGACAGCAGCTTTTTCCTGGGGCAACTGGGAGACATTAAAATCAATGCCCAAGGCAGAGTTGAAGTGCTGAGCCGTAGCGGCATCATCATGTATGATTCACTGGACCCTTCCATTGTGGGACAAACGCTGGAAGCGGACAAGGAAGCGATGGGAATCATCGAGGCCAGAGCCACTGACAAAGTGAAAATCACTTCGATGGATCGAGATAACATCTATTATCGTATTAATCAGATTCCTGGTGCAGATCTATCTGTGGTCATCATTGACGATTATGACGATATCAAGCGCCCTATAGATGATATCCAACGTCAGATGGTTATCGTGACCTTGATCGGAATTGCTCTGGCGATTGGCGTAGGACTATTGATCTCTCGTAGTATTACGAGACCTATTGTTCGTCTGATCGGGCTGTTCCAACAGCTTGCTCAAGGGAATCTGACCGTCAAGGCCAATGGTAGATATAACAGTGAATTCAAAGATCTGGCGGACAGCTTTAATGGTATGGTGGAGCAGAACAGGAATCTCATTACCGATATGAATAATTCAATCCATGTCCTTCAAGCCAGCACTCAGGAGTTGGAGGAGACATCCAGACAGACGGCAAGATCCATTGATGAGACATCCGCGACGTCCATGGGGATCGCGAAGGCGATGGAGGCCCAATCCGAAGATACCGAACAGATTGCAGGCAAATTCAACAGCTTCGGCGATAAAGTGGCTGCCATGAACAGCAGTGCCCAGGATGTGAAGGCGAGAGCAGATGAGATCGAATCTGTATTCCATAACGGGAATGAAGTCGTCAATGAATTGATGCGTATTAATGAGGTGAACGAACGGGAAGTCGAGAAAATCTCGGAGATTACGGTCAAACTTCAAACCAGTTCGGGCAGTATTAGTCAGATCACGGAAGCCATCAGCCAGATTGCGAAGCAGACCAATCTGCTTGCATTAAATGCTTCCATTGAAGCATCACGGGCAGGTGAGCATGGCAGAGGATTTGCAGTTGTAGCTGAGGAGATCCGCAACCTGGCAGAGCAGAGTTCCCGCCAATCCAAGGAAATCTCCAGTATTATTGAGCAGAATCTGGCTGATGTCGCCGAGAACAACCAAAGTGTTGCCGAAATTCACACCATCTCATCCAGACAGGATGAGCTTGTCTTGCAGACTCGTCAGGCATTTGATGTAATTTTGGAGAAGGTAACGGTCATTAATCGACAAATTGCCACGATGGCAGGACAGATGCAAGAGATGTTGCAGAACAAGGATGACGTACTGGAGTCAGCCCACAGTTTGTCCGCTTCAGGGGAGCAGGTATCTGCTTCGGTTGAAGAGGTAACGGCAACCATGATGGAGCAGTCTTCAACGGTGCAGCAGTTGGCGAACATGGTCGATACGATCGATCAATTGACACAAAAGCTGGCCGAATCGGCTGCGCGGTTCAAGGTGGAGTAAGGGTTAATTGAATAGCTATCGAGGGAAGGAAGGCAAAAGGCACTCTGTATGAGTGCCTTTTGCTTTGTTTTTTTAGGGTCTCGATCAATGTGCTCTAGTCCATTTAGTAATCAAGAAGATCAGCAGTTGGAAGAGGGGGTGCTAAGTTATCTATATCAAAACGTAATGCACTTCTGGTTTAGCAGCTTCACGAATTGATAGAGCGCACTGCTGACATAACGACCCTCACCGCGAACAAAGGTGGTTGTAGTATGTGTGAATCGCTCGGCTAAGTCGAATACAGAGAAATGATCTGGTCTTTTGTGAATAACGTTGCACGGCATAATGGTAAAAGCAATTCCAGACTCCACACAGCTGAGCAGGTTTTCCATCGTACTCACTTCGATGATATTACGAGCGGACAGCCCCTCTTCCAGCAAAAATTCTTCGGTCATTTCACGATAAGGGCAGCCCTCGGGGAAAACGACCCACGATACTTGGCACAGACTTTTGGGTGGTGTGTCCATCTGTTTGGATATGATATGCACCGTGTCTTGCATCTCGTATTCCACTTTCAGTCCTTCCTTCACACAAGCCCCGCTGATAAAGGCACCGTCAATCTCATCGTCCTGTATTTTCTTGCGCAGTACTTTGGGTGAAGTAGCGTTGACGAGTGAGATGGACACCTTCGGGTAGGTTATTTGATATTCATTCAGAATCTCCATAAAGCGGCTGGATGCCGCCGTTTCTACAATGCCGATTTTCAGCGTGCCGGAAGGCTCACCGGGATCGGTCATATCCTGCTTCAGATCATATAAAAGGTTGTGAATCTGTGTGGCGTACTGGACGAACTGCTCTCCTTTGGAGGTCAGCACAACGCCTTTGGGAAATCGGTTGAACAGCTGTATTTGATATTCCTGCTCCAGTTTTTTGATGCGTGTGGTGACATTGGATTGCGCGTAATTCAGTTCTTTGGCGGCCTGTGAGATTTTGCCTGAACGCGCCACCGCGAGAACAATATCGATATCGGAAAGTTCCATGCTGTATCCTCCTGAACGTGGGTTACCTTCAATTAATTCGGCAGATGGCGATGTTAGGTATCTCTTTGAGAGATACAACTATATATTTCAATCATTTTACGATATATCGAAGCCGCCGTACAATATCCTTAATGACAAAGAGAGTAGGGATATGACATGGATAACATGAATACACGTTCAACATTATTAAGCCCGGTAACGATTCATCAGTGGCAATTAAGGAACCGGATTGTGATGGCACCGTTGACCCGGGGATTTGCTGATGATCAGGAGGGGACGGTAACGGATGAGATGGTGGACTATTATGAGCAGCGTGCGCGGGATGGCGTGGGACTGATCATTACAGAGGGCATTAACCCGAATCTGGCAGGCAAAGGCACCTACGGCATCCCCGGCTTATATACAGATGAACAGACGACTTCTTGGAAAAGGGTAACAGATGCTGTTCACAGACATGGCGGCACCATTATTGCTCAACTGTGGCATGTCGGCAGGTTGTCGCACTCCGATCTGATCGGAACCGCTCCACTTGCACCTTCCAGCCTTGCGGCAGAGGGAAGAGTGCATAAGCTGCATAAACCGTATCAGGTTCCTCAAGCGATGAGTACACAGGATATAGCGGATACGATTCAGCATTTTCAGACGGCTGCCCGCAATGCGGTTCTGGCGGGGTTTGACGGGATTGAGCTGCATGCTGCGCATGGGTATCTGATCGACCAGTTTATCAATGAGAAGACCAACCACAGAACAGATGAATATGGAGGAGATACTGAGGGTAGATTGCGGTTCCTGCGGGATATTATTGTGGCTGTGAAAAAAGAGATCCCTGTGGATCGCATATCAGTACGATTCTCCGAGAAAAAGGATGATGATGCATCCTATGCATGGGCAGACAAAGCTGGAATGATCGATGCATATCTGAACTTGTTCCGCGAGACGGGAATTACGATCTTGCATCCCTCAACAGACCATTATGCGAAAGCATGGGAAGGGGAGCAGACTTTTCACGAGCGGATTCGAAGTCGGTGGGATGGAATCATTATTGGTGTGGGGGATTTGGATGTTCAGACTGCGGAGCACGCGATTGGTAAGGGAAGCGTAGATCTGGCTGCGTTCGGCAGACCGTTTATTGCCAATCCAGATCTAGTACAGAGATTGCATACGGGTCAGCAATTGATTGAGTATGATGCGAATGCACATTTGCCTATTTTGGTGTGAAAATAAAGTGAAAAAAAGGGCAGAATAGGCTGCCCTGCCCTGAGTTTCAGATACTTTTTGAGTGATCCAGCGGTTTCATTTCGTTTCTTCTTGTTGAGCTTTTTTCGATATACCAGAGAATGATCATAGACAACGCATAGAACAGACTGACAGCCAGAATAATGATCCATACACTTTCCATGTCCATGCTTTTGATGAAAATACCTGTCAAATATGGACTAAGTGTATAACCCAGGCAACCTACGAATAACAGCAAGCCATTAAACCGCCCCTGATGTGTATCGGGTACACGCGAAGCAATATACAGATTGATATTGGTCTGCACGAGAATCTCTCCAATGGTCCACAGCACCGTGGATAAGGCGACGATGGAAAAATGGGGGAAGGTTCCGAGCAAGTTCAAGGCTCCAAATCCGATTCCATAGAAGAGTGCGCCTGTAGCTATGGAGTTTAGGGCAGTTAATTTGCGTGTAGCGGACAGGATCACGGTGGTAAGAATAATGACGCTAATGGCATTGATGGTCATGACAGAGCCGTAATAGGCTGCCCCGTTCTCGCCAAACGAGTGATTCATCTGGAGTGGGAGGCTAAATGAGTATTGCATATAGATAAAATAGTTAAGAAATGACACAACGATGAAAAAGGCAACGAGTGGATTTTTCAGCAGTAGTCTGAATAACGGCGAAGGCGGTTGGCTCGATCGTTGTTGTTCTTGTTGTCCAGCATGTTCGCTGCTTGTTGATGCCAATTCCTTGCGTGTGCCGATCTTAACCTGGTTGATGATGATAAAGGTAGATATCAGAAACACGGTGCCGATACTTATAAAGACAATGTTGACGTGATCCTTGATAAAAAAACCGGCGATCAGTGGTCCGATGGCTATACCCAGATTGGCCCCCAGATACATGAGGGAAAAGGCGGACTTTCGCTCTTTCTCCTCCGTACACAGTTGAATAATCAGTGCATTATAAGCAGGCCGGGTAATACTGATGAAAAACATGACTGCAATCAGAAGATAACCAACGGTAATGGTGCCTGACCAAAAAGAGCAGCTTATAATCATGATGGCAGACAACAGTTGCCCGATGACAATAATCGTTTTTTTACCCATAAGATCGCTTAAATAGCCGCCGAGAAGTACACCGGGTCCGCTAATCAGGGCTGCCATGGACACAAAGATCCCTGCACTGACGACATTCATGCCCATCTGTAACGTAAGCACCAAGGTAATCAGGGAGAATACAAAATCTCCCGTGCTGTTAATCGTTCTGGCTAAACAGAGATAATAGATATCGCGGCTCAGACCCGCGTAGGTTTTGAATAAAGACAATAATTCCAGCCCTCCCCAAGATAACTGTCACTCCAGAACAAAAACGGTGAGGATGATCCGTACATCTTATACGGTTTCAGCAACCGTCACTTCAATCTTGAAACGATCGTACATATCCAGCAGGGTTTGACGCAATTCCTCGAACGAATCACCCTCCACGATAGCATAGCCTGATCGGGTCATGGTATCGTTGACGTCCCCGGCGCGCTGCCCCACTTGATAGGATACATTGAACTCAATGATGCCAGGGATATCCGCATAATTCTCTATCCCGGATATGTGTTGAATTACCCCTGCGCGTGATGGGAAGCAGATCATGCCTGTGAATTTATGACTCGTCTCCTGTTGCTTAAATTCATATATTCCAACTTCCAGATCAGTGACGGCTTCGAAGAAATCAACGCCATGGGTGTTCTTGATACAAGGAGGCATAACATGTGATCCCCCGATTCTTGCACCAATTTCTCCAAACACCACTTCTCCTTCCGGAGTCAGAAAAAGTTCGGCATGTGTTACGGATTGATTGATACCCAAGGCAGCAATGACCTGTTCATTGAGTTCTTTGATGTGATGGATAAAATCAGCTTCCGTGCCTTCAGGGAACGTAATACTGGCCGGAGGTTTCTGCTTCGTCGCAATATCCAGGCAGTTATACAGGTATTGGGAAACAGATGCAAATACAACTTTGCCCTTGGACACAATGGAATCACAATGAAACTCCGTACCGTGGATGAATTCCTCCAGCAAATCCTTTTGCTGTGCTTGTCTTGTATGGTGAAGATAATGCACCAGTTCATCCATGCTGGACAATTTGAACGTATTGATACTTCCATATCCGCTGAGTGGCTTCACAATAATCGGGAAGCCGTGTACAGCAGTGAAACGAATATAGTCCTGTTCATGTAGAGCAATTGCAATTTCGGATGTCCGAATTCCGCGTTGATGCAGCATTTGTTTCATGATCCATTTGTTGCGAACAGCCTCAGCCTGATTGCGCTGCATACCGGGGATCCCGAACTCGGAACGGAGCTGACCACCGATCTCAATCGCATTCTCACCCGGCGTTAACAAAGCAGAGATGGAATGGGATTCTCGGATCTGCATCATATGCTCCCGGATGGCATCTACGGACTCCAGATGATCGACATATCTAATTTCATCAAAGAAGTCCCTGAGCACCTCATCATGATGCAAATTATGCCGTTCAATAATCAGAATTTTTTTGTGATCCGCCAATTTCCGCAAAGGTTTAACGAAGTTTAATCCAGTTGGAAGCCTGAAATCAGATATGTATACAATGGTTTTCATACGTTCTCGTATAGCCCCTTTCAACAAAATACTAAAAATAGTAAAAATTCATTTCATAACATTATAGCTCAATATTTTCCATTTTGAATACACCTTTTGGTTAAAAATATGAACCAAAATACATATTTGTGTTGCGTTAAAGTGTTAATTGACAATAGGATTTTTTTGGTATACGATCTTTAGCGGATTAGAAATAAAAAGGAGGAAATAGAAATAAATGGAGATCGTTAAAGAGAAATATGCCATACTGGGAACGCTGGGAGACGATGAAGGATTCCTGACTTGCAGCATGCATATCGCGAAGAAATTAGGCAACTCGGAACGTATCAAGCCATACCCTGAATTTGAAGCGGCTGCGGAAGACTTGAGATCAGGGATCATATCCGGCTTGCTGGTCCCCGGGGCGTATCCCAAGCTCAACAGCTTCATCATGGATTCTGAACTAGCGGTGTCTGAGAGCTTTGTGGAGAAAATTCCTGCGCTGGTTCTATCCGGCTTCCATGCGGTATGTCCCGATCAGATCGATATTATCTATCATCATCCAGCAACCACATACTTGTTATCTGAACTTGATACAACCTATAGAGAGAACAGCACCGTATCGTCCAACCCTGAAGCTTGCAGGAAGGTCATGCACAACACGGAGAAGTCCATTGCGCTAACGAATCAGCTATGCGCTGATCATTACGGGCTTGTGACCTACAAAGTATTGCGCGAGGGAATCAATATGCCATGGGTATGTTTTACACAAAATACACAGAGGGTGAATACAGTCATATGAAAAGAATTGCTATTATACTGGATAAAAATCTGGAACCTGGCGCCGCCGCTAATGTGGCTGCTCTGTTAATGGGACAAGCAGCCCTGAATGAGCCGGAGTTATATTCTGATCAACCTGTGCTGGATCATAGCGGCGTTCAGCATGCCGGCATCCGATATAGCACTGTCATTTTGAAGGCCGGGGAGAATCAACTGATCAATCTGGCCAAACTCTGCTCAGATGACAGCGGAGGATTGAGCCATGTTGTTTTTTCACAGACAGGCCAGTCGCTCAATAACGCCTTTGAACAATATGCAGTTGAGATTGCTTCGATGGAATTGGAAGCTACCAAAGTGGTAGGTGTCATTGTATGGGGCGAGGATGATCAAGTTAGGGCAGCGACCAAAAAATTCAGTGTCATGAAATAAGGGAAAAGGGCAGAAGCTGATCTTAGCGATCACTCTGCCCTTCTTTACATATGAAAGAATCGTTATAGAGATTGTTCAAGGTACTGAAAACCGCCCTTTTTGAACACGCACTTATAGATGATTGCTGATAACGGCAGCTTTCTTTTCGGTTAAGTAGTATACGAGTGCCAGCAAAGGCATCACCAGACCAATCAGAGTGGTGAGACTCCAACCCCCATGCGCATAAGACCAGCTGCCAAGTGATGATCCAATCGCGCCCCCGATAAAAAAGATCGACATGAAGATTCCGTTTACCCGTCCTCTTGCTTCACTTAATGAATAGATAATACGCTGCCCCAGCACCAGATTACCCGAGACCGCCATGTCGAGCGTGATGGCAACGATCACAAGAAGTACAAGGGTAGCGGTAGAGTGACCCTGGAACAGATAGGCGAGCCCAAAAGAACCAGCCGCGATAACCATGGCGAGTCCGGTTAATATGCGGGTAAAGCCTTTATCCGCCCATCTTCCGGCAATCGGTGCTGCAACGGCGCCTCCGACGCCAGCCAATGCAAACCATGCAATTCCTTGCTGGGACATGCCATACTCATTGGCGAGCTGCATGGGAACTGTAGTCCAGAACAAGCTGAAGGCGCCAAACAGGCTGGCCTGATAGAGGGCTCGGCGGCGGAGCATGGGAAATGTTTTTAACAGGGAACCCAATGACAGGATTAATTGTCCATACTTCATCGCCGGTTGGGGCTGACGTGCAGGAAGTGCGCGTGACAGGAGCAAGGTTAACAATACGATAATGATTGCGGAGAAGACAAAGACCGCTTGCCAACCGAGCAGACTCGTAATAAAACTTGCGACAGGGCGAGCCAGCATAATGCCCAGCAGCAGGCCACTCATCACATTACCGACCACCCGTCCGCGTTGCTCCTCCGAAGTGAGGTAGGTGGCGTAGGGAACCAGAATCTGTGCAACGACGGAACCAATACCGATGAAGAGGGAAGCAGCCAGAAATAATATGGCATTGGGAGAGAAGGCGGCGGCAATCAATGCAACGACCAGAATGATGAGGAAAAAAGTGATCAGCCGCTTATTCTCCAGAATGTCACTGAGCGGTACGATGAACAGCAGGCCAATTACGTAACCGATCTGTGTTAACGTCACAATCAGTCCGGCAGCAGCAGAGGAAAGCCCTGTTGTCATGCTGATCGGTCCTATAACTGTCTGAGCATAGTACAAGTTTGCCGCAAGTAGCCCGCATGCCGCGGCCAAAAGCAAAATCAACCAGCTTGGAACCGGGGTTGTCTTCACACCGTTTTGCAAATGCATGATTATCATCCTCCAATTTTTATGTTAATGATCCTTAGTGCCCTAATGGTTCCACTCAAACCATGACCGATCAGGCGTCCAAACCTTTGCGGCACTTTTATGGATTCACCAATTACTAAACGCTTCGTTTACTAATCACAGACATATAATAAACTAAACGTTCAGTATTGTAAATAGGCGATAGGAATTTTTGTATGTCGAAGTAAGGTAAGAACGAAATTGTTTAATGTATCGGTGTTTTAGTATAATGAACGTACAGTTTTTATGAATTAGAGATACATTTGTTACACCAAGGAGGGCTTATGATGACAGCCAAAAGAGGGCGTCCCCGTAATGTGGAAACCCAGAATGCAATTCTTGCAGCTTCCTATGAATTATTATTGGAACACGGCTTCGGAGCGGTTACGATCGAAAAAATTGCTGAACGTGCTAAGGTGAGTAAAGCAACGATATATAAATGGTGGCCCAATAAAGGAGCTGTCATTATGGATGGGTACATGTCTGCGGCAACGGCAAGATTGCCTGTACCGGATACAGGATCGGTATTTGAGGATGTGCGTATTCATGCGAGCAATCTGGTTGATTTTTTGATCAGCCGGGAAGGAAAAGTGATCACACAAATTGTTGGAGAGGGTCAGTCTGATCCGGGTCTGGCAGAAGAATACCGAACCAGATACATCCAACCTCGTCGGCGTGAAGCGTGGGGAATTTTTGAAAAAGGTGTAGAACGGGGAGAGTTGAAAAAGGATTGTGACATCGGACTGTGCATAGACCTCGTCTATGGAGCGATGTTCTATCGCATGTTGGTAACTGGCGAACCGTTAGATACTGAATTCGTGCAGCGTTCGTTGGTTTCCTTGTTTGAAGGTATTAAATCTTGATCATAGAGAAGGACGTCTTGGGGGAGGGAGAGGGCGATTCGAAAGTATCGCCCTGGGTGTGGGGGCAAAAGGCTTGTGGATGAATGGAGAATGTGTGGAGAATTGAGAACTACACCTGGAAGATCGGTGAGATGGCTGGGGGCCATGAATCAGGAGAATGCGATGTGGAAGTGGGAAGAGACTGGTTCAAGAGCGGGGGTTCATTCCATACCGAACTGGGCAGTTCGCGGCGTAATACAGGGGCAACTTCCTTGGCAAAACGCTCTACTTGCTCCAACTGCTCGCTATGCGTCAGTCCATCTACGCTGATACTCAGCACCTGATGTCCGTAAGCGGCATGATAGTCCAGAATTTTCTCAATGACCTGCTCCGAACTGCCGATTAACGCAGGGCCTCGTGCAATGTTATCCTCCAGATCGGTGAAGGGCGACTGGTTATGCTGTGCGGCGGCGGTGGCATGGAACGCTTCATAATATGGCTTATAGCGGCGAATGGCTTCTTCACCCGTATCCGCCAGATAGAGACTGCCGGCACCAGAGCCAATCACGGCTTGCTGCGGATCATGACCATAATAATCGAGGCGCTCCCGATAATGATCAATTAACGCTTTGTATTTGGCCTGAGGGTGAAAAGAATTCGACGTAAAGAGCGGCTCGCCATATTTGGCAGCGAGTTCGGTCGAGACCGTGCTGGACGCGCTACCATGCCAGATTGGGATGGACTGCTGAAGCGGCCTGGGCCACGTGGTCACTCCATCAAGCGGAGGGCGATACGTTCCCTGCCAGGTTACATTCTCTTCAGACCAAAGCCGTTTTAGCAGATGGTAGCGTTCATCGAGTGAGTCCCATTGTTCCTCTTCCCTTATGCCAAACAGCGGATAGTGGCGAGGGTCATTGCCTTTCCCGATGATCATTTCCAGCCGTCCGCCCGATAATTGATCCAACGTAGCATAATCCTCGGCAACCCGGACTGGATCAAGTATACTAAGAACAGTGACGGTGGTTAGTAACCGAATGCGTGTGGTTGCTGCGGCTATTGCGGTTAATACGACAGGTGGCGAGGAAGATAGAAAAGGCGCACCGTGTCGTTCACCGATTCCATAAGCATCGAATCCCAGTCGTTCAGCCAGCTTCGCTTGCTCTAATATATTGTGGAATTTCTGCTGAGTTGTCAGAGCTTCCCCGGTTACGGCATTAGGCAGATTCATCATGAGACTAAACAAGGCAAATTTCATCTGACCTTCTCCTCGAACTGAATTGATAGTATCTGTGTCGTATAATCCTATTGAAATAGTAGGATATGTAAGTTGAATTAAATGTATCACGTTCTCACGGATTCTTCTAATGGATTTTTTCTATAAGCAGGAACAGCGAGGGCTCCTTGCATAAATATGAAGGAAATTGCCACGATTTTTATTGACCGCTGTAAAATTTAGGATTAAAATTGTGCTTATCATATAAATTCAAAATTATGGATTTTCATTGTGGAGGTGGGATACATGGAACCTACAACTACGATACGCTCATATATTGAGGACTACATCAGGAAACAGGGGTACACCCTGCAGTATTTTGCCGATATATCGGGAGTTAACGCTGGAACGCTTAGCGCAATTATTAAGGGGACTCGGCCCATCGCTATGGCGCAACTGGATCTGATTACCCAAGGCATGAAGCTGGAAGAGGGGTATTTCTACGAGATTTATGGGGCTGAATGTTTCGTGGAATCGGCACCTCATTGGAGGAGACTGGAACCATTCCTGCAACGCTGTGCTGAATTGGACAAGCTGGAATGTATTCATAAGGTTATCCAGGAAGTGACGGATGATCGCTCGTATATCTCGGAGTTGTTTGAGATGGCGGAAGGCATGCTTGAACGTGGACAGACGAAGGCTGCACGGATGTTGTACGAATGTGTGGCGGAGTGTGAGAAATATCAACATTCGGAACGTCTGGCTCTGTGCCAGTATCGCATCTTCACCCTCTCGCTTGGTCAGAATCAACATGATAACCTGCGGGCCGCTGTGCACTTTGAGCCATATATTAATCGGCTGGATGAGGAACGGCAGCTGGATGCGATTAAGGATTTGGCGAATACGTATGCTTCACTTCGATATTGGGATAAGTCATTTTCCCTTGCTGATGATCTGGGACGGAAAGCTGAAATTATCCAATCGTACACTAAGAAAAAAGTGAATAAAGAAGATAGGGTCACAGCCTACCCGTTATTCGTATACCAGGCATATTCAAACTTGCTTAAGGCTAATGCATGCGAAAGAATGGGAAAATACGAAGATGCTTTAAGATACACTACACAGTATAAAAGTATAGTTAATATAATAGATCCGGATGACGAAGAATTTTTGTTTATTAACAAGTTTAAAGGTTGGGGAGAAATAAACACATATCTATATTATTTATTCATGGGCGACGATAGTATGTTGTCAACATACGTTCAATATATAGAAAATAATCAATCAGAGTTATTGCCAGCGTTGGTGAATATTATGGAAGCGGCTAATAAAAATAACATGAACGTAGATGATATCCTTCATAAATTCGAACCTCAAATTAGTTCTGAGGAAAACCTTATTCATGGTTATAGCAGGCAGATTAAACAAGATTTATTTACTACCCTTCTGCTAGAAGTATCAATCTACTACCTTACTCGGGGCAGATATGAAAAAGGTTTGAAGAGACTTATGGAGTGTTTCTCATCTGCAGTAAGAACTAATAATCAGATGGATACTATTCATTGCATGACACTATTCGAGGAATACAGGAATTTTGCCAGTAAAGAAATTCATAATAAATATAAACTTTTAGTAGCGGAGGTGCGCAGTTATTATGAAAAAGCGGAAAATACTTTATATGATCTTGCTTAGTATGCTTGTTGTTAATGTTGTACAATTAAGCTCGTCTTATGACACCACTGTTATTTATTCATTGTTGTCCTCACATGGGTTAGGAGACCTATAATTCTATGTTTCTTATACAGTTACGTATGTAATAAGCATATAATAGGTTGCTTAGTTTAAATGACATTGATATTTTGCATTACATGAGAGGTTTATTTCCGAATACGGAAGTAAGCTTTTTTTTGTATTTTCATAGATTGACCAATGTAAAATACAGGATTAAAATAACATTTATTATATGTTATTGAATTATAAGTGATTTTGGTGATGGAGGTGTGATAGTGGAATTGGTACCTAAAATAAGAGTACATATTGAGAAATATATGAGAGAGCAGAATCTCAAGTTGCAGCATTTTTCCGATATTACTGGAATTAATGTTGGAACTTTAAGTGCCATTCTTAAAGGCAACAGGCCAATGTCTATGAACCAACTGAATCAGATTACTTCTGTTATGGGATTAGAGAAAGGGTATTTTTATGAGAGTTATGGGGTTGAATCCTTCATAGAATCTTCGCCCCACTGGAGACGTTTGGAGCCATATCTATATGAGTGTGCTGAGCTTGGTAAGCTGGATTGTATACAACAAGTCATCACTCATGTAACGGATGATCGATCATATATAGAAGAATTATTTGATGTAGCTGAAAGCTTTTTTGCTAGAGGATTAAAAGAAGTAGCTCTTATTTTGTATGAATGTGTGGCAGACAGTGAAAAATATCAACACTCCGAGCGGTTGGCCTTATGCCAGTACCGTATTTTCCTGCTTCATAAAACACTGAATAAATTCAATAACTTAAATGCCGCAGTAAAGTTTGAACCTTTTATCGAAAAATTGAATGAGGAAGTACAACTGGATGCGATTAAAGATTTAGCTAATTTGTATGGCGCGATAAATCTATGGGATAAGGTTTTTGAACTGGCTAATGAATTGATTCAAAGAACTGAATTCCAAGTTCAACTTCAATCTATGAGACGGAACAGAAAACCAAGAATAGCCTCTTATCCTCTATTTACTTATAAAGCTTATGCTAATCTGCTCATGGCAAATGTATCTGAAGAACGTAAGCAATATATGAAAGCTTTGGAGTACACAGATGTTTATGAGGATATTATGGATGGGATTAAAAATCCAACAGAGGAAGAGCAAGAATTGATAGATCGATTCAAGGGCTGGGCTGAGGGCAATCGATATTTGTACAAAATACTATCAGGTGACTTCGAAGGCTTAAACCGTTATTTGAATTACCTAGATGTTAATCATGCCGAAATTTTAACAGCACTCGCTTATATTATACAGGCGGCAAATCAGTACTCTTTTAATATTGACCATGCATTAAATAGATTCCAAAATCACATTGATCAAATTAAAGCAGCAAGACATGTAAAAGGAGTATATAACGAACAGGCATCAAATTTTAGATATATACGCTTATTCTACGAACTAGCAAAATACAGATTGAAACAGAACCAAATTGAACAGGGAATAGAACATCTAATTACTAGCTTGGAACGTTCATCTTCATGTAATGAAGATCTAATGTGTATCAAATGCATTGATTTGTACGGAAAATACAGAAATTCCGCTAGTAAGACCCAGGAAGAGCAGTATACAAAACTAATAGATAAGTTAAGTGTACCAACTTTTCGATAGTAAAACATCTGGGGAAGGACGATGAAGACAATGTCCAATATACGTTCCTATATTGAAAGTCACTTGAAGAATAAGGGATATAAACTACAGCAATTTTCAGAAATCGCTGACATTAATGTGGGCACATTAAGTGCTATCATCAAGGGAACCAGACTTATTTCAATGAACCAACTAGACCAAATCACATCAGCAATGGATTTAGAACAGGGGTACTTTTGTGATATGTATGGTGTGGAGTGTTTTATTGAATCTGCACCCCATTGGAGACGCTTAGAACCGTTTATATATCGTTGTGCTGAGCTTGGTAAGCTGGATATTATTCAACAAGTCATTACTCATGTGACAGATGATCAATCCTATATTGATGAGTTATTTGATGTGGCAGAGAGTCTCTATAGTAAAAGCATGAATGAAGCGGCACTCATTTTATATGAATGTGTGGCCGATAGTGAGAAGTATCAACACTCGGAGCGGTTGGCCCTTTGCCAGTACCGCATTTTCTTGCTTCATAAAACACAAAGTAAACTTGACAATCTTAATGCAGCAGTAAAGTTCGAACCATATATTGATAAATTAAATGAGGAAGTACAGTTGGATGCAATTAAAGACTTAGCCAATGTTTATTGTGCGATACATTTGTGGGACAAGGTCGATGCGTGGTCGCGGGAACTGGAACGGAAAGCAGAATTTCAATTAACAATTCTATCCCGTAGGCGAAAATATAAAAAAAGGCTAACAGTCTATCCTCTTTTTACATATGCAGCCTATGCAAACTTAATGATATCAACTGTATATGAGACCGGCAGGGAATATGATAAGGCCATAAAGTATATGCAGAAATACATGAGGATAATTGAAATTGAGAACCCTACACAAGAGGATCAAGAAATAATAGATTTATTCAAAAAATGGGGGGAGGGTAATCGACTGTTGTACCAATTAATGCTTGGTCAAGAGAATGTAATCGATTCTTATATGGATTACATCGAAAATAACCCGTCAGAAATATTAGCTGGATTGGTTAATATTTTACAATCCGCTAATCAGTATTCCTTTAACATTGACTATGCATTGATTCGATTCGAAAATCAGATCAAATTAATTAATACGGATATGCACAATAAAAGTGGATATAACGATCAAATGTTTAACCGCGTGCATCAAGAATTTTATTATGAATTGGCAAGGTATCAAATGAAAAAACGCAATTATTCATTTGGAATGGATGCCTTACTTATATGTTTAGAGCTCTCTTCTTCTAGTAAAGATGATCTCATGTGCATTAAATGTTTGGATCTGTACGGGGAGTATCGGAGCGAAGCCGATGAAACACAAATGAAAAAGTACAAAAATATAATAGAAAAGTTAAGCACACCAACTTTTTGATAATGAAATATCTGGGAAGGGACGATGAAGAAGATGCACAATATACGTTCCGTATATGTTGTTTAATTATGAACTTGCAAAGTATAAATTCAGACTAAAAGTTTATCAAACCGGTATAAATGTAATACTTTATAACTTATCTCTTTCAACGTTTAACCAAGACGATCATATGACAGTAAAATATGTTGATGTAAACGGAACTTATAGATAACACGCTACTTTGTCTCAGCAAGAGACGTATTATCAAGTATTTAAGTAAATAAATATATAATAAAGCAAAACAGCCTAACTGCTTCTGAGTTAGGCTGTTTTGCATTTTGAGAAATGACTATGCAGAGCAGAAGGTCTTTTCTAAAGAATTATTTTTACAAAATTATGCAAAATACATTATGTTCTTAAAAGCACTTGTAGTCACTAACGAAACTAATAGCTTACTCATATTGAATATTTTCCAGAATGTCCTAGAGGGGTACATGCTATGAGATAACGGAGTATCTTGAAAGACCAAATCGAGCAAGGTCGGCAAGAGTTGAGTCGCTTGGTAGATCAATATGGAATCCCGAATGTGAAAGTGCTTGAGCAGTCTATGGCGTTGGACGAGCTAATTAATGAATATAATCGATTTACTTTAGGAATGAACATGAGAAAATGAATGATATGTTATTTAATAATTACATATATTCATTTGTATAATTATTCAAATAATTTAAAAATAAAATTTTTTTGCAAAATATTATATTTTAAAAAAGGGATCAACATACTAGTTCAATTTTTGAAAAGGTTAAATGAATTTTTTATCTATATTAAACAAGGAGGTGAGCATATGGGAGCAAGTAAACCTGGTAAAGGCAGTACAAAATACCCCGAGTTGACTAGCGGGGATTTCGGTGTTGGAGCAATCAGATTTCAAAACCCCCCAAATACAGGCGGGGGAACAGGGAACACCGGTAGCTGTGGTGTTAATGTAAGTTGTGTACTTTGCTGTTGTTGTGGCAAAGGTGGTGGAGCGGATAATGTACAAAAACAAATTGAACTATAGGACTTTTTTTGATTCCCCATAATTATATTGATTCGAGTGCGGCAATATGCGTATTTAGGATATTAGCCGCACTTGAAGTTTAAAGCGGAGGTGTCATATCACTTTGATTACAGAAGAGTACACTACGTACACATTGAATAACTTTGTTATCTATGAAATAAACTCAAATGAACTAGTTTTAATGCATAACTATGGGATAGTGAAAATAAAAGAAGCAAGATTAATAGAAGAAATAAAGAAATGGGATAACAATAATATTAAATCAGTCCATGAGAAAGAACTTATGGATGTTTTTCAAGAAGACTATTCAAATGCTATATCCTTTTTAGAAAATAATTACATCTTCATTACTAAAGAAGAGGTGAACTTCTCAATAGAAAAATGCGTTTTCTTAAGTAATAATGATGAAATACTTAAAGTGTCCCGAGAGTTTCTTTTTGAGAACCAAAATATGAAAAATTCAATTATAAATCTTAATGAACAATCAAATAGCACACTACTATCAGAGAAGAATAGTAATACTTTATATGTAGTGTTTATGAATCCTTACAGTAAAGAAATAGCCAGTAAGATTACTTCACTTGTAAGAAGGAGTGAGAACTCAATTTTATTGATGAGCTACACATACAACAACAACTTTTATATTGATTCTCTTTATAGCCCTCAAGCATCTAATCCATGTCATTTTTGCCACATAGGTCACATTGAATCACAATTGCGTGTAGATTCTACTGGGAATATCTCTTATCAGCAAATTATCGATTCGATTTATAAAGATGAACCCAAATTCAAGGTTCATACTCCTCTAAACAAAAATAATATTTTGAATATACTCTCGTTATTAAGTAATAAAATAAGTAAATATTTCGCCTTAGAAAATGGTAGAATAATCCATAATGAAGAGTTACATGAATGTTCCGTATTTGATCTTCAAACGAATAATTACTATACAGATTATTCATTACATTGGGAGCTATGTGACTGCTATGAAAAATAAGTATGTTGGAAGTCTAGAACATAACACAGTGGAAAGGTCATTCACTGATTACATTTACGCTTCTTATATACCAAAGAAAGTTGAGAACTATATTCTTAAATTTCATCAAAGCAGTACTTTGCTAAAGTTGCCTGATTCCAAGCACCAATCCATCGATGATAACGTAATTCCATGGCTTGAATATGCGCAGTACACAGATATAACTCCTGATTATTACGAACAGAAAATTAATCTTAATACAAGCACAGAAGTGAATGTAATCGGAAGTTACAGATCATTTAACAAAGAGAGACTGTTCAATTTTGCAGAGTTATCCCAATTATTAAATGATGCTTTTATAAGAGATAAACAAACGGGGTCTAAAAAATATGGTTCTGCTGGTGCTCTCTATCCCATAGTTCCGTTGGTACTCGTGTTCCAAGATCATGATACTTTGACAAGAGGAGTTTACGTATATGATGGGATAGAACAAACATTGTTAAAAATAACGTCTTGGGCCAAAGACGAAGCACTTCATATCAAGAAGTATGTCTGTCATGATGCAATAGATCTACCGGAAATTTGTATCGCATATGCAGCAGACTTACGCAGATCAATAATCAAATATCATATCAGAGGGTACAGACATGCTCTAATAGAGGTAGGAGCCATGAGCCAAGTGTTTAAAAATTCTCTCCATAAAATGAGTAAAGGTGTCGGAGAGGTGAGTTGGTCTGGATTCAATGATAACGAACTAACTAAACGATGTGGTCTTAATGTGAGATTGTGTCCAATAGTGATGCTTCAATGGTTTGGATACACCGATCCAACAGGAAAATGAGGTCGATATCATGTTGTATTTATCAAATCCTCTTCACTTTAATATACCGGAGCAAAAATTTATTACTGACGACATATACACATCCTTCTCAAGGATTGGGAACTTTCTTAAAAATGGCTATATAGGGCCGGATAGTTCCACTGCAATAGATTTTAATAAGCAACAGTCTCTAATCAAAGCTTTTTCAGAAATGATTGAGAGAAGGGCAATATCTGCTGGGGGCATCCCTTTTGATGAGAAGAGTGTATATGCTATTAATATGGTGAATTCAAGTAGTGTACTTATAGATAAGAAATACTCAACGTATTCATTATCAGGAGAATTCCCAATTGATACTACCGGAACGTCTAGTCATATTTCGTCACAAAAAGCAATTGTTAGTTCTCTCCGAGAAATTATTGAAAAAAATGCATTGTATCTATTTTGGTATGGTAAACAAGGCTCTAAAATTAAACTAGATGTATCTCTGATAAACAAACATAAAATTTTATCTGGATTAATGTATCAAAAAAATAAAGAAGTTCTTTTTTTTATCAATGAATATTTCTATCCCTTAAAGGTAGTATTTTGTTTTATTCTTTACAAAAATTTCGTGTGCTCTTCTGGGGTGGGTAGCTCTTTTTCCATTGAAGAGGCCATCCTTAAATCTACACAAGAAGCCGTTTTATTACAGTGGAAAGAAGAAAGTAATGAACTCGTTGCTATGTCACGCCGAGTGTTCAAGAAAAAATATGAAAATCAATCTGAGATTATTGATTACTTATCTGTAGGGTACGGAAGTATCTCAACTAGTGATTATGAAAAAACGATGAAAGAATTAACAATCTCCAATTTGTTAAATATACTTCCTCCTTGGGTGGCTGAAGTATATATGATTCCGCTAAAACAAACGGTAACTACAAAAATTAAATGTATAAAAATATACTCTCCTTATCTTTTTAATCATATTCCTTTAAAAGAGTACATTAACCTAAGAAACCCTATGAATGTAAATACGATAAATCTTAACGAGCAAAGCATGTTGAAAATACCTAACTGTATTGTAGTGTGATAGAGAGGAGAGAATACGCTTTGATAAATAATCCAGTTAACGGCACACCTTTTATGATTGAAAGGTTTCATATCAAACAAAATTCATTTCTTCTTGACTATTTTCAGAGTGATGTTATTACGTATTCTGAGAATGGTCCGCCTGCAAGCGCAATTGATTTTGATAAAAGAAAATCAATTAAAGCAGCAATAGGAGAGCATATAGAGAGGGTATCTGTTTTTAACAATTATCATAGATTCAGGGATCAATTAGTAGAGGGAGTCAACATGCTGAATGGTACAATAGAACAATTTCCTCTACATCGTATTTTGTTGAACTGGAATGATCCTATACTTAACAAATTAAATCTAGATAATATATATAGCGATACCTGCGGAATGGCCTCTCATGTTAGTTCCCATCAGTCTATAAATTCTGCATTTTTAGAATTCTTTGAAAGACAAAGCTTGCTCTTTAGTTGGTTCACTAAATCTCCTGCTAAAAAGATTCATCTTGAAGATATAAAATTTATAGATCTTCAATCCATTATCCAGATGTCTCGGATACATGTAGATGAGATCTTTATGTACGATATATCGTTGTGTGATGAGGTCAAGGTAGTAATTACAATCGCCTTTGGAGCAAAAACTAAAGGTGTTGGGATAAGTGCTGATTGGGACTACCAAGGTGCAATAACAGGCAGTTTAAAAGAGCTATTCCAATATGTAACTGTGGAGCAGCCTATAAAAAAATCAAATTATCAAAATACGGAATACTCAGTTGATCCATTACTTTACTCTCATTATTTTATGGAGAGACTTGGTGTAGATGAATTAAAAAGCGAGTTTCAATACCTAGAGAAATCAGATCAAGTGCGTGGTGAACTAATAGATGGACACAAAGCTGATCCTAATGAATTTTATAATACAGTTAAGAAAATCTCTTTAAAATTGGCAATGGATTTTAATCTTTGTTATATACCAGCTCTTGATGGAGAGTTAAATACAAAAATTGTTAAAATTATAACAAATAAAGGCTTCCATCACATGTATGCTGCAAAAATAGACCCAACTCAAGTCGAAATCTTGAAGCCTTATAAGAATCGATTACACAATATTGGGAAAATGCTCCCGTTTGGATAAATTGGAGGTTGTTTTTTGAAAATAACTCGTGAATACTTCCGTCTGTTTACTAAAATGATGTTAAGCAACAAAGTAGCTTTCGTATGGTATCTGTTATTTCCCCTCATTGCTTTTTTTATCTTTAATTATCAATGGTTTACTCAGGGGCCTGAGATCAATGAATTTTACATCCAAACCAGTGTATTTGTTTCATATATTATCTTCGTGATGTCCATCGATGTGACGACCAATCTGATCTCTTTAAGAGAGAGCGGTTTTTTCAAGATGTTCAAATTTATCTCGGGTAGTAAATACCCTATTATCTGGGGAAAGGCTCTGAACCAGATTGGTTTTCTGTTCTTGACCATTCTTCTGTTCTCGCTAGTATCGGGAGTGATATTCCTGGATAGCTTTGGACAGGTTGCTTTGTTTCTCGCCGTGTCTTTAACAAGCTGTATATTGGGGTCTGTAATGGTCATTTTATTAACGCTTATCCTCATGCTTCTTCCAGTAAGGCAGGAGTCGCTGAATGCGGTGGTCAGTATGAGTTTACTGGTCATGTTTTTTCTATCTGCAAAGGGACTGGCGTATTCAACAGAGTATGGTCTACTTCTGGTGTTCATCAACCCTATGGAGTACGTCAGGAATCTAACTTTTTTATTAGCAGAATGGTTTATGAATAGCCCTTTCCCACATTTGAGTCTGATCAACATGAGCTTCATCACACTTAGTTATGTTACCTGCGGACTTATCGCACTCAAATTTGTGAAAGTCATATCCAGAACACATCGGACATAGCAGGAGGATCTATGATTAAAATTGAAAATTTGAGCTTTTCTTATCCCAAAGCCTCTCGTCAAAATCTGGATCATTTACATGTGGAGTTTCCCGAACAGACCGTGAATATGATTATTGGCAAAAATGGTTCTGGCAAAACGACTTTATTTGATCTGATCGCGAATGTGATTAAACGTCCACCAGAAATACAAGGTATTCCGGATGAGAAGGAGATCATCTACCAGCTCCAGGGTTTGTTATTTCCTCTAACTTTGAAGGCCAAAGATCTCTTTCGCTTTTTCCTGTATTCCGATCACTCCAACCGCATTGAAGTGAACAACGAACCTTATGTAGATGAAGATATGAGTCCAGCAGAGGTTGAATTGGTACAGCGGGTATGGCATATGGAGTTTGGGCAATTATCTGTTGGGGAGAGGCGTTATCTGTGTATTCTGGCAATCACATTAATGAAGAGGAAATTATACATCTTTGACGAGCCATTAGCGGGTATCGATCCGGAAATGCGTTATCATATTTTGAAAAGGATTGAGAAGCTGGCACTCCATAATGAGTGCACTGTACTGGTCTCGAACCATCACTTGCAGGATATTGCAAATATCCAGTGTGTTCTGCATTTTATTCATCTAGGTAAAATAACCTTTAGCGGATCATATGAGACGTTTATTAAAATGGGAGATGGAGTGAATCCGGACTTGGCGTTTCTGAAGCAGGTGAAGTGAGGAGAGGTGTTTCTCCATTTTTGCCACGTCCCTTCTACTCCAAAACTGAGCGACAATAATTACCAGTAAAGAGCTAACTTATGCAACAAACTGTGTTAAACTGGAGATAATAACAAAGAGCAAGGATGCGCGAACATCCTGCTCTTTACAACAGCCGCTTCTAAGGGCGGTGGCTGTGCATAGGTAGCTGAAATAGACCATTACCTTAGCTGGGGCGGTCTATTTCTTTTTGTTTTGATTATTTAAGGCAAAGACAATCAGTCCAATCAAGGTTACGATGAACCCTGCAAAACTTATCATCAATGTCAATACCGTTGCAGCGATCAGTACACATCTGATTTATATGTCTAGTGATTGCAATCGACAATGAACCCTATGTAGATGAAGAGATGAGTCCGGCTGAGATCAGTAATCTTTAAGCGGATCATATGAGGCGTTTATTAAAACGGGAGATGGCATCAATCCTGACTTAGCTTTTTTGAAGCAGTTAAAGTAGGGAGATATAAATTAATTTTTGTTTTATGAAAACCACCTTTGCAAACAATCAATTAGTTCTGCAAAGGAATATAATATGAATTTTTTGGCAATGTATCCTAAAATGTTATACAAAGAGGGGGTGCATGCTGTGAGTGAACCGATACAGATCAAAGATAAAATCGAACGAAATAGGCATGAGTTGAGTCGTTTGGCGGAGAATCATGGCATGCAGGACAACCAAGTCCTCCGACAGTCCATGGTACTGGACGAGCTTATTAATGAATATAATCGATTCAAATATAAAAGCCATCTCAGGAACAGACAACCGATTGCATAATGCAGTCGGTTTTTTTGTCTAAATAGTGTTCTATAGAAATAGCGTAGTCGACTGTAGCGATACAGTCGACTTTTTGGCGTTCACCTGAAATCCATGCGGATAACTTGAAATTCCGCACCAATTCCAGGATTGGCAGGATAGCGGATGATCATTAAAACTGGATATGATGACCCCAGTTATATCCAGATTGATCTGTGAAGGGGGCTCATACAATGATCGGGAGAGGGAGGGTGAACGGAAATGATGGACAAGGTACGCATTTTTTTCGGGAAAAACGTAAACCTGCGCACCAAGTTGCTCCTGTTGTTCCTGGCGCTGACGTTGCTGCCGCTAAGTTTGCAGGGAATGATGAACTACAAGCATTTCTCGCAGACGATGGATCGCAAGACCGAGCAGTTCACCATTGATATGGTTCGCCAGATTAACGCCAATCTGAACCGGCTGCTGAAGGACTTTGAGCGGTTGTCGCTCTTGCCGCTTTACGATCAGATGGTGCTTGGCATTCTGGACAAATACAACGCTTCAATGGGGTCGGGTACATGGGCGAGGTCTGAGGACTATCTGAAAATGAAGCTTTACACATCGGGTCAAGCTTATGACCGGCCAGAGATTCGGGGAATTCATCTGATCAGCAACAGCGGCATTTTGTTCTCCAATCTCGATTCGCTGGCGGTCAAGCCGGTATGGGACAGCAGGCAGGATGATTGGTTTGCAGAGCTTGAAGATTCGGAAGGGACATGGCGCCTGCTTCCTCCGCATCATCCCAGCTATTACACGGGTGGTCAGCAAGAATCGTATATATCGGTGGGCAGAGTGCTTCGAGATCCGGGTACGCTCCAGCGACTGGGTTACATTCTGATTGACATCCGTTTGGAGGCCTTCGGTCAACTGTTATCCAATCTGAATTATGAGCAAGATGCAAGCCTGATGATTGTAGACAGCAAACAGCGTCTGCTGTTCGAACGGACCTCGACCGGAGGAATGTCTGCGTACGACCAGTTGCTAATGCAGGGACAGCTTCAAAGCTATGCAGGAAACCAAAAAGTTGTTCTGGATGGGCAGCCCTATCTCTATGTACAACACCATTCCAGCTATTCCGGGCTTTCGGTGATCAGTCTTACACCTATTGCTGTGATTCAAAAGGAGTCGGGTGAGATGCTCACCTTTACAATATGGTTCGCAGTGTTATGTATGGCGGGTATAGCAATTCTGGCGGTTCTGTTATCTTATCGTATCACCCGGCCGCTGATTCGACTGAAGCACCACATGATTCGGGTGGAGCAGGGAGATTTTAGCCAGCGTGTAGCACACTTCAGCAGTGATGAATTCGGACAGATTAGCCGGGGCTTTAACCGAATGATGGAAGAGATTCATCGACTGTTCAATGAGGTGTTTCTGCTGGGCATTCAAGAGCGGGAGGCAGAGTTGTCAGCGTTGCAAAGCCAGATGAATCCCCATTTTATATACAACACGCTGGAGTCCATTAACATGATGGCCATTCGCCAGAAGCATGCTGAGGTATCGGACATGGTGACGGCGCTTGGCAAGTTGCTGCGTTATACGATTGATAAGGTGGACCGGATGGTCCCACTTGGGGAAGAACTTGCTTTTGTACAATCCTATGTACGCATTCAGCAGGTACGTTACGACGGCAAGTTAGAGATTATCTATGACATCGAAGAAGCAATAACGGAGTATTTGATTCCCAAGCTGATGCTGCAACCGCTGGTGGAGAATGCAGTCTACCATGGCATTGAAGGGCAGGAAAATGGTGGAGTAATCTGGGTATCTGCCTTGAAATTCGACCACGAGCTGCTGATTAGTGTACGAGACAACGGTAAGGGTATGGCTCAGGCAAAGATTGACGAGTTAAATGAGTCCATATCAAAACAGCCTTCCAATGAGGCATTACGTTGCCATGCCGGGGATAGTCTGGGGCTTAACAATATCGCTCAGAGGCTTCGCCTCATGTATGGAGAAGGCGGCAGCCTAAGCATTGATGGAAGTCCAGGGCAGGGCCTGGTGGTCACGATATCCATTCAACTTCTACCGAAAGGGGATTGAAGCACATGTATAAAGTATTGCTTGTAGAGGATGAGACGGTCATCCGTCATG
This sequence comes from Paenibacillus sp. FSL R5-0701, assembly GCF_037973995.1. Lineage (NCBI taxonomy): Bacteria > Bacillati > Bacillota > Bacilli > Caryophanales > Paenibacillaceae > Paenibacillus > Paenibacillus sp. FSL R5-0701. The sequence goes on from NZ_CP150230.1 coordinate 425,376, forward strand.
GACTGAGGGAGCTGATTGTACAAGTGTCTTCTCAGTTTCAGGTAACGGGCGAAGCGTCGAGCGGTACCGAGGCGCTGGATTTTCTGAGATGTGAGGTACCGGATGTGTTAATCACGGATATCCGCATGCGTGAAATGGACGGATTAACTTTGGTAAGCAAAGCCAGAGTCATGTACCCTGAATTGTTAATGCTCATCATTAGTGGCTACGGCGAATTTGAATATGCACGCAGAGCGATGGAGTTTGGGGTGTTGAACTACCTGTTGAAGCCAATCGATCGTTATGAACTGGCATTATCCATACAAAAGATTCAATTGCTGCTGGATCGCAGATACGGTATAACAACTCTTTCTATCCCTGAGCCATCTGGGAAAACAGAACACGCTGGCGGAGATACACGGAAGATTATCCGAGATGTGAAGGAGCACATCAAGCAACATCCCGATGGAGATCTGCGACTTCAGACGATAGCAGATCTTGTTAACTTGAACCCTACTTATTTAAGCCAGTTGTTCAAGAATGAAATAGGCATCAATTATTCCGAATACATCACGGAGGCACGTATGGAGCGGGCCAAGTGGTTGCTGATCAACACGGGTCTCAAAATCTATGATGTGGCACGGTTATCCGGGCATCAGAGCCCCAAACACTTCATGCTGGTGTTCAAGCAGCAGGTGGGATGGACTGCGGGAGAATATCGAGACCGATTCAGTATCTCTTGAAAAACCATACCATTTCTGTAGTTGACGTGATTTAAGGGGGAACGATGCTTTCGTTATACTTTGGTTGCACATGTATACCACGACGTCCATAAGGGGGATCTCCATGAAAAAAGCAGGACTGATACTGGTGTTTATATTCATGATGATGGCTTCAATCGCGTGCACAGGCTCCAATTCCAGCAGTGAACCTGACAGTACGGGCGGGGAGAATGGTGAGGTCGAGCTTAAGTTCATGATGTGGGGCAATCAGGCGCATATGGATGTATACAACAAGTTGATCGATGACTTCACAAAGGAAAATCCAGGCATCAAAGTAACGATGGAATCCGTACCTTTCGCAGAATACCAGCAAAAAATTTCGGTGCTTGCCGCCGGAGGCTCTCTTCCCGATCTCGCCTGGGTATCGGAGAGAATGGTGCCACAATTCAAGTCCAACCATATTCTGGCCGATGTATCCGAGTTCAAGGATGATGCACAGTTTAAGCTGGATGATTATATTCCAAGTACATTGGATTTGTTCCGTGATGGAGATCAACTGCTGGGATTACCTTTCTCTACACCTCCGGTGGTCATGTTTTACAATAAAACGCTGTTTGACCAAGCCGGTCTGACTGATCCAAACTCACTTGCCACCCAAGGGAAATGGACATGGGAACAGTTCGAAGAGTCCGCCAAAGGCATTACCAGCAAGGATGCGACCTACCGAGTCTATGGTGCCAACTTTTTTCGCGACTGGAAGACCTGGGCGGTGCTTTCCTCCTACTCCTGGTCCAATGGAAGCGGTCCATTCGACGAAGGCATGACAACGTTCACCTGGAACGATGCCTATGGCGTACAGACCTTTGAATTGCTGGAACGCATGATGTTCACCGATGAATCACACCCGAAGGCAGGCGAACAGGTCAGCTTCGATGCGGGCAATGTGGGCATGTTCTTTGATAATTACAGCTATGTTTCCAAAGCAAGAGAAATTACGGATTTTGAATGGAGCATCGCTCCTATGCCTTCCGGCTCTCAAGGCAGTGTACCGATGCTGGGGCAGGCCGGATATGCCATGTTCAACGACAGCAAACATCCAGAGGAAACGAAGAAACTGTTGAAGTATTTTGCCAGTGAGCAGGGGATTCAGGCGACAGCCACCTACTTTGTGCCTCCGCGTACCTCTGTTCTGAACTCAGATGCATTCATTCTTCAGCCGAATAACCCGAGCAAAGAGCATATTGTACAGGCGGTCATTGATGAAATGCCAAAAGCGCGCTTAATTCCCGGTCATATCCGTTGGCAGGATATCGACAATGCGGTATTGCAGGGATTTGACCGACTGTTTGCAAAGACAGCGACAGCTGAGGATAACCTGAAACAGATGCAGGAAGAGATCCAAAGTGTGTTGCAACCCTAGATCATTCGATGAGAAAGAGGAGGAGAGGGAGGATGGGCAAATTCAAAGAATTACTTGAGCGGAAACCGCTGTCGCTGCTGGTCAGCCTGCCAGAGAACGATCTATCTTTGGCCCGGGCAGCCATGGAAGAGGGCGCTGATGCACTGAAGGTGCATTATAATGTCGGTCATCGCGCCAGCGGGAATCATTTTGGTCCATTAGACATGTATGCCGAGGTGTTTCGGGCGATCCGCAGTGAGTTTGGTGGTCCGCTTGGGGTCGTACCTTCTGGCAGTATTGAGGGAGCAAGGCGAGAGGATGTGGAGAGGCTTTCCGGACTGGGTTTTGACTTCTACTCCATCTATGCACATCACTTGCCATCCTTCATGTTGAATGACTTGGGGCTGGACCCAACGTTTGCGATCAATGAAGAATATGATGCTTCCCTCGTAACATCGGCAGCGCACTTCGGCTTCACCGCTCTGGAGGCATCCATTGTACCTGGAAAAGAATATGGTACACCGCTCAGCTTCGCGGATGTGCTTAAGTATCGCCGTCTGGTCTTGCAAGCCCAGGTTCCGGTATTAGTCCCTTCCCAGCGAAAGCTGGTGCCGGAGGATGTTCGGGTGCTGCGCGATACCGGGGTAAAAGCGATCATGCTTGGGGCGGTCGTGACTGGCAACACGGTGGAACAGCTGCGAAGGGCCGTAAACGGGTTCCGCAATGCGGTGGACAGTCTGAACCGTTCGGACTATATAAGTTGAACTAAAGAATATTTACACTTGCCACTCCGATGCCAGAACAACCTTCCGATCGCTGTTATCCCCAGATTTTTTTTGAATCCCATATATAAAGGGGAAATCCGGGTTAAAGCATATGCTTCCGATGCAGCTTTCTTCCAGAAAGCTTTTAGGCGACCACTTCGCTTCTTCAGGTTTTTTCTGTCCTCTACGTTCTTGTGTAAATGTATAGTTCACCTTATATAGAATCGTCGCAGAGTTCAGCTTCGGAGGAAATTTGATTAAAAGGGGGAGGCCTGATTGACCCATTCACTCAAGCGCAAAAGAGGGGGGCCGCTCGCCAGAGAGGCCCAGATCGCGGGTTGGCTGTTTGTATCGCCGATGGTGCTTGGGTTTACCCTGCTGCTGTTATTTCCCATGGGTCTCGCGTTATACATGAGCCTGACCGATTGGCCGCTGCTGGGGGATTATCATTTTATTGGATTGGATAATTACCGGAATATTATGACAGACGCCATGTTCTGGAAAGTGCTCGCCAATACGGTTTATTTCACAGCGGGGCTGGTGCCGCTTAATATTGTGCTCGCCTTGCTGCTCGCGTTGTTATTGTCCAGAAATCTGCGGGGCATCGGAATTTTCCGAACAGCGATCTTTGTTCCGGTCATGACCTCGTTGATCGTATGGGCCATCGTGTGGAAGCTGATGTATGCGACAGAGTCTGGATTGATTAATCAGCTTCTGTTGATGCTGGGCATCAAAGGTCCGGCCTGGCTTTACAATCCGGATTTGGCAATGCCAGCGGTTATAGTGACAAGTGTGCTGAAAAATGTCGGTCTGAATATGGTGCTGTTCATTGCAGCTATTCAGCAGGTACCGCGTTCACTGTACGAAGCAGCAACATTAGACGGGGCGGGCAAAAGGGGAACCTTCTTTCACGTCACGTTGCCCATGATCACGCCAACGGTGTTTCTGACTGTAGTCATGACCGTGATTGGTTCACTCAAAGTATTCGGGCAGATCTATGTGATGACACAGGGCGGGCCGAGCAACAGCACCAAGGTATTGGTTTATTATATCTGGGAAAAAGCATTCAAACTATTTCAGTTTGGCTATGCTTCTGCTCTCGCATATGTACTATTCTTTATCGTGCTAATTCTGACGCTGCTGCAATGGCAGCTCCGAAAGAGGTGGGTATTCAATGAAGGCGATGCCTAGTCCTTCGGGGCGGAAGATAGGAAGTACTCTGGGGACGTATTTGTTGCTGACTCTGATTTCGCTCATTATGATTGTGCCATTTATCTGGATGATATCGACATCATTCAAGGAACCCCAGAGCATATTCACCTATCCACCGCAGTGGATACCGGATACTTTCCGATTTCAGAACTATATCGATGTCTTTCGATTGATTCCGTTTCACCGTTTTTATTGGAACAGTATCTACATTTCTGCATTGGTTGTGCTGGGAACAGTATTTTTTGCCTCTCTCGCCGGCTATGCATTCGCCAAAATTCCGTTTAAGGGACGTAATGTGGTATTTCTCATTCTGCTAAGTGCGATGATGATTCCCCATGAGGTGACAGCGATACCGATGTTTCTGTTCATGCGGCAGCTGGGGTGGATTGATACCCATCTTCCGCTGATATTATTGCCGATCTTTGGCGCGGGTGGTGTGTTTGGCATCTTTGTGATGCGGCAGTTCTTCATTACGGTGCCAACGGAACTGGAAGAAGCGGCGATGATTGATGGTTGCAACCGATTCCGGATATATGCGCGAATTATGCTGCCCATTGCCAAGCCGGGTATGGCTACGCTGACGATCTTCACGTTTGTGACGATCTGGAATGAGTTTTTTGATCCGTTGATCTTCATTAACTCGCGTGATCTAATGACGCTGCCGCTTGGATTATCCCTGTTTACAGATGAAGTGGGCACAGCCTGGCAATACCTGATGAGTGCCACCGTGATGGCGACCTTGCCATTGTTAATTGTTTTTTTCTTGGCACAACGGCGCTTCATTGAGGGGGTCGCCATGACGGGACTGAAAGAGTAAGCCGTGTAATACGTGCAATAGAACGAAGGAGGGACAACATTTGCGTGAAGGGATGAGCATGAAAAAGGAAGAAGCAGGTGTCGTTATTGTGGGAGGGGGCCCTGCGGGTATAGCGGCAGCCATTGCGGCTGGACGGCAGGGGATACGAACAGTGCTGGTGGAGCGATACGGATTCGTTGGCGGGATGTCAACTGCTGCTATGGTTTATCCCTGGATGACTTTCCATACGGAGCGCGGTGAGCAGGTTATTAAAGGCATTGCGCAGGAGATTGTGGATCGTTTGCAGGCACGTGGTGGCTCCCCGGGGCATCTGCGCGATACGGTTGGGTTTGTGCATACCGTCACGCCGTACCATCCAGCCATCTTTCAGGTGGTTGCGGCAGAGATGTTGCAGGAGGCTGGTGTCCGGCTGTTATTGCACAGCTTTGTGGACGAGGTGGTTGTTGTTGATGATCGGGTGGAAGTGGTTCGAGTGACCAACAAGTCTGGAAGAAAGGAGTTCCAGGCGAACGTATTCGTGGATGCAAGCGGCGATGCGGATCTGGCTTATCTTGCGGGTGCTTCTGTGGCAAAAGGACGAGACGGAGACCACCAGTCACAGCCGATGACCATGAAATTCCGCATGCGTGGTGTCGATCTTGGACGAGTGAAACGATATATGCTGGAGCACCCGGAGGATTTCTATGTGAAAACTCCCTTTGCTGAACTGGACAGCATTCCGTTAACCGGGGTGAGTGGTTTCTATTCCCAGTGGAAAAAAGCAGGTGTGCCGATTAATCGCGACCAGGTGTTGTTTTTTACCGGACCGGCAGAGGATGAAGTGCTGATTAATTGTACCCGGGTACAGGGACTTGATGCGACAGATGCCGAGGATCTGACCTCTGCGGAACAGGAAGGCCGGAAGCAGGTGCTGATGATCGCTGAGTTTTTGCAGCGTGATGTGCCTGGATTCGAACGGGCTTCGATCTCGGCAGTAGCGCCGCAGATTGGTATTCGTGAATCGAGACGAATCATTGGGCAGTATGCATTGACCCAGGTGGATGTAGTTGCAGGACGAAAATTTGACGATGTAATTGCCAGAAGTGGTTATCCGATTGATATTCATGACCCTTCGGGTCAAGGCGTTGTGGCTGCCTTTATAGAAGGAGATGGGGCGTACGATATTCCGTATCGCTGTCTGATCTCTCGCAATATCCGCAATCTGCTGGCGGCAGGACGCTGCATCTCCACCACACATGAGGCGCATGCAACGACAAGGTTGACTCCAAGCTGTATGGCTACCGGGGAGGCCGCGGGAACAGCGGCTGCACTCACAGTGAAGATGAAGCTGGACCCGGTGGAACTGCCGATCGAGCTGTTACAGGCGGAATTAAGTCGCAACGGAGCAGCGATCTAGCAGATGAGAGCTGATTGTGGACGAATTGGGCGAATCGGGTGAATCATTAATAGTGGGAGTGGGTGTTTATTTAATTCGCGGCAGTGTAAATTTTAACGAACCTGAGACTTCTAATTCGGGGGCTATAGCTGAAATGGAAAATGTAACGAATCTCAGTGAAGTTATTTTACTCAAAACCCTGTAATAGGGGGTAAAAGCGGGGTGAATCGGAAGAATAGAGCGTCTACGATTCGTTAGATTAGAAACTATCCCACAAATAGCTAAATAAGCTTCCCTCAGTTCGTTAGAAATTGGTGGGAGGCTCGTGAATTGAATGATGAGCATAATTGTAGCCCCAAAGACTCCAAATCCACTGCATAGCATAGGTGAATTTAGAGTTTTTGGGGCGTTCTCATGCGTTACTCCCTCTGATTATCAATTCATCCGTGCCTCAAGTCGCCTTGCGACAATGGACAGCGCGTAGTTGATGGCAAAATACAGTACGGCTGCGAGCAGCAGGGCCGGGATAATGTAATCGAAACTTTGACCACCAAGGATCTGCACGTTGTGCATCAACTCCGGCAGAGAGATGATGATCGCCAGTGAAGTATCCTTCAGGAGTGAGATGAACTGGCTGACCATCGGCGGGGACATGCGGCGTAGCGCCTGTGGCATGATGATGCCACCGAGGGTCTGCATGTAGCTGAGGCCCGAGGAGCGGGCAGCTTCCACCTGACCGCGCTCAACGGACTTCAGACCGCTACGGACGATCTCGGCAATCATCGCGCCTTCAAACAGACTCAGTCCAACGACCGTGGACCAGAAGACGGACATTTTAATCCCGAGCTGCGGAAGTACCATGTGAATGAAGAAAATGATGAGCAACAGCGGCAGATTCCGGATCGTATCCACGATCACTGCCACGATCTGTGACAGAACAGGGATACGGGTATACCGGATCGTACCCAGCACAGTGCCAAGCACAAAGCTGAATATAATGGATAGCCCTGCTACCTGCAGGGTAATCAGGAATCCTTGAAGCAGGAAACGAAGGTTGGGCCACGCATAGGCCCCGCTAAAGTCCATATTTTATTAGCCTCCTTCTGTATGCAGGAATGGAATATCGAAGATCAATAGATGGGGCATGGACAAGTCGATATATTTCCCTGAAAATCTGCGCAGGTACAAGTCAATCTGCTACATGGTGACCTGACCTGCCGGTTTGTTCTTTTTCGGTTTGCCTTTGGTGCTGCGCGCTTCTGCATCGCTCTGTCCAAACCTGCGCTCCATATAATGCACCAGAAAGCTGAGTGGTAGTGTCAGCACCAGATAGAACAGCGCAACAATGGTGTACACACTTAGCGGCTGGAATGTATCCGAGTTAACCAGGTCGGCAAAATACATAAGATCCATACCGGCGACAACGGCAAGAATGGATGAGTTTTTGACCAAATTGATGAACTGGTTGCCAATGGACGGCAACACAATTTTGATGGCCTGGGGCAGAATGATCAGGTTCATGGCCTGTACATAGGACAAGCCTGAAGATCTTGCTGCTTCCAGTTGTCCACGCGGCACCGTCTGAATGCCCGCTCGGATCGCTTCGGCAATGAAAGCTGCGGTGTAGATGGTCAGACCCAGAGTACCGGAGACAAACCCATCCAGCGAGATGCCTAGTGCAGGCAGTCCAAGATAGAAGAAAAACACAACCAGCAGCAATGGGATGTTTCGGATAAATTCCACAAAAGCCGTGCCAATCCAGTTCAGCGGTTTCACAGGGGATATCCGAAAGATAGCCAGGATCGCGCCAAGGATAAAGCTACCAATGAGAGCCATAATGCTCACTTGAATGGTATTCAGGAACCCTTCCAGAAAACGATCCGAGTGTCGCATTAGTACGCTGAAATCCAATGTGCCCATATAGGCGAAGCCTCCGTTCTCCAGATGTAGAAACGGCGATTACGTCTGCTCATGCTTCGCATCCAGCAGACGAATTCGCCGCTTACCTATCTTAATTCGGGTTACTCGGGCTTCGCGCCCAGCCATTTCTCATGTAATGTGTCATATTCCCCGCTGTCTTTCATGCTTTTGAGCAGCGTGTTGACTTCCTCCACGAAGGCAGTGTCGCCTTTGCGAATGGCCATACCATAAGGTTCGCTTGTGAAATTACCACCAACCAATTGGAAGCTGTTATCCGTCTGTTGCATGCCGATGAGGATGATGTTATCTGTGGTCAGCGCTTCGCCTTTACCTGCTTTGAGAGCAGTGAATGCATCCTGATAGTTATCGAATTCAAGCACCTCAGCATCCGGGGCTTTCTCGCGAATATTCTGAGCAGATGTGGAACCTTTCACCGCGAGTACTTTCACCCCGCTGAGGCTTTCCAAGCCGGTAATTGCACTGTCGTTTTTCACCAGCAGGGACTGCCCTGCTTCAAAATAAACATCACTGAAATCTACCTGTTCCTTACGCTCATCCGTAATCGTCATTGTGGCGATGATGATGTCGATGTCTCCATTTTGCAGCATGGGAATACGCGTCTTGGAAGTGACCTCTTTCAGTTCGACCTTTGTCTCATCTCCAAGGATCTGTTTGGCGAGTGCCTTGGCGATATCAATATCGAACCCTTCAACGTTGCCACTTGCGGGATCTTTCAAGCCAAACAACTTCGTATCGTATTTCACACCGGCAATGAGCTTGCCGCGTTCCTTAATCCGCTCAATTGTGCCTTTCGCCTCGGCGTCACCACCACCGCTCGCTGAAGGTGTATCTGTACCTGTACTACAACCTGACAATACAAGGGAGAGAATGAGGACAAGCATAAATGATGGCCATTTCAATAATTTCTTCATGAATAAAGACCCCTTTCAAAATGGAATATTGGATTATTTTCAATGATGAATCAGACGGCTCAGGAATTGCTGTGCTCGTTCTTCTCTGGGGTTGTCAAAAAATTCAGCAGCGTTGGCCTCTTCAACAATTCGGCCTTCGTCCATGAAGATGACCCGGTCCGCAACTTCGCGGGCGAATCCCATCTCATGGGTAACGACGACCATGGTCATGCCATTATGGGCAAGGGAACGCATAACATCGAGGACTTCCCCGATCATCTCGGGATCGAGTGCGGAGGTAGGTTCATCAAAAAGCATGATTTTGGGCTCCATGGCGAGTCCTCTGGCGATGGCTACCCTTTGTTGCTGTCCACCGGACAACTGGGAGGGATAACTGTCTGCTTTGTCGGCAATGCCCACTCGGGTCAGATACTTCATTGCTGTTGCGGCTGCTTGTTCTTTGGGTTGTTTGCGCACCTTCATGGGTGCAAGGGTAATGTTATCGATGACTTTTTTGTGAGGATACAGATTGAAGTGTTGAAATACCATGCCGATGTCACGGCGGAAGAGGTTAATGTCCACCTTTTTCTGATGTAGAGGAATCCCACTGACGACAAGTTCACCTTCGGTAATGGTCTCCAGGCGGTTAATACAGCGGAGTAATGTGCTTTTGCCGGAGCCGGAAGGTCCGATAATGACGACGACCTCTCCTTCTTCAATGTGAAGATGGATATCCTTGAGGACATGAAAATGACCGAAATGCTTCTGGACACCCCTAAATTCAATCAAGAGTACACCCCATCCTTTCTGCAACGTCTGTGTGTAAAAGGGATAATAAGGAATAAATTGAAACTAGTTATTTAATCATACATAGTCATCCTGCTTATGGCAATTGGTTTGTGATAAAACATGACATAAGTAATGGGTAACCTAGGGCTATAGCCAGAAAATATGTTATATATCTGTCATGTTATTAACTCACTTGTGACGAATCCTGACAGAAAAATGAATCTATTCTCCTAGTTGTTTTCCAACCTTTGGAATAGTTGTATAGAGTATACTAGAAGTGATGTTTGATTTATGACTCTGATTAACAAAACAAATAGCATCAAGTTCCACGTGTACATGGCAAGAAAGCTCAACCCTACACGTCATGCCATTGATATGATGGAGTGAGAGAGTGTCCGTTTGAACGTAAGTAAAGAAAGTAAAAGCGATATATTGATCATTGATCCCATAACAATTCCATTACATGTAGAGAGGATGATTCTGCACGATGAATACATATCACTCCCCAATGTCGACAGGAGCAAGTGCCCAGTTCGATGTTCGAGCTTATGAAGCCAATTTGCCTGTCATTCCTGCTCAGGATTTTCAGCTTACAGACTATGGAGCTGTTGGAGACGGAGTAACAGATAATACGGAGATGTTCCGACTTGCCATCGCTTCATGTGCTGAAGCAGGAGGTGGGAGAATCGTTATTCCTGCCGGGGTATGGCTCACAGGTCCGATTGTAATGCGCAGCCGGATCGAGCTACATGTGGAAGCAGGGGCACTGGTTACATTTAGCCGAGATTTCGATCAATACCCATTAATTGCATCAAGCTTCGAAGGCTGGCAGGTGGTACGTTGCCAATCCCCGATCGATGGTGATCAACTGGAGGATATTGCGATTACTGGTGAGGGGATATGGGATGGTGGCGGGGAAGCGTGGCGTCCGGTGAAACGCTCCAAAATGACCACTTCACAATGGAAAAAATTAGTCGCTTCCGGTGGTGTTGTAGAGCAATCCGGTGGGGATGAAGAAATCTGGTGGCCTACCACAGCTGCACTTGAAGGCGGCACCATTGCGAATCGATTGCATCAGGAGCAGGTAAGTGATACCACTGCCTATGAAGAAGTTAGAGACTTTTTGCGTCCCAACATGGTCAGTTTACGGAGATGCAAACGGGTATTGCTGGACGGTCCAACGTTCCAGAACTCACCTGCATGGAATCTGCACCCCTGGGCATCTGAGCATGTCACCATTCGTAACGTGAGTGTGCGGAATCCGTGGTTTTCTCAGAATGGAGATGGGCTGGACATTGAATCCTGTCGTCATGTGGTGGTGGAGAAGAGTATATTCGATGTCGGTGATGATGCGATCTGTCTAAAATCAGGCAAGGACGCCGAAGGCCGTGAGCTTGGCCTGCCATCGGAGTACATCACCATTCGGGATTGCACGGTGTATCACGGTCATGGCGGGTTTGTCATTGGCAGTGAAATGTCCGGTGGTGTGCGGCATGTGCGAGTATCGGATTGTACGTTTATCGGAACGGACATTGGACTTCGCTTCAAAAGCGCACGTGGGCGCGGCGGAGTGGTTGAGGACATTCAGATTGAGCGTATATATATGAAAGATATCATTATGGAAGCCATCTCGTTTTCCTTTTTCTATGCGAATCAGGAGGGCTCTGCCCGGGGCAGTGATCTGTCTCAGGAGATTAGCGAAGAGACGCCAGTGTTCCGGGATATTCGAATATCGGATGTGGTCTGTGCTGGTGCCGACACTGCGTTGCTTGTGAGTGGATTGCCGGAACTGCCTTTGGATGGGGTGATCATCCAGCGTTACAGCGTGCAAGCCCGCAGTGGTATCCAATGTGCTCATGCGAAACATCTGCATATCGCTGAATTGCAGGCGCAGATCACCGAAGGTCCGCTGGTTCATTTGCACCAGTGTAAAGGGGCAGAATTAGAGAGCATTCAGGGCAAAGGCGCAGATGGCCGACTTCTGATGGTGACAGGACACGAATCCGCAGGCATTGTCTGCCGAGAAGGTGATGCCGACACAGAAGGTCGCCAGATCTCTGTTGGTCCCGAGGTACGAAGTGGTGTGATCATTCGCAGGTAAAAGTTATGTAATAAGGTTTATACAAGTTGGTCAAACTCAGCCGCAGTGGCGTAGCCATAGATCCAGTAATCGTGGTGCTTCACGATATAAGGGATGCGTAATCTCTGGAGCAAGGCCACCCACTCGGCTTTTATATGAAGTTATCGGATGATCTACCGGTGTTCCTTGCGATAGCGCAGCGGTGTTGTACCGGTAACCTGTTTGAATGTTTTGTTAAAATGAGCCGTATGCTCAAATCCTACCTTCTCTGCGATCATTTGTACACGCTCTTGTGTGGAAAGCAGTCTTCGCTGTGCCTCTCGGACGCGGACAACACGCAAGTATTCGCTGAATCGAAACCCCGTAAATCGGCTGAACATCCGGCTCAGATAGGATGGGCTGATATAAAAACGATTGGCTGCACCCTCCAGCGTAAGTGGTTCGGTATAGTTTTTATTCACATAAGTGACGATTTCACTGATTTTGTCCTGCATCGGATGCAAGGGGCCGGGGCATGACTGCCGGATGTTCTCCTCTACCCGATGAATACGGATCAAAAGTTGGGCAAGCAGACTTCTTACGGCGATCTCATAGTGAGGGCGTCGCTCTTTGCATTCTTGCAGCATCTGCCACAATATACGCTCCATCTCGGGCTGTTCCGCTTCAGGCAGGCGAAGGAGTCTTGAACAATTAAAAGGCAGCAGACCACATATGCCAAGTTCCATCCCCGTTGCAAAAGCAGGCGAAAAACCGATTAATATCCGTTCGAAGCCGGGAATACTTCCTTTGGAGGTGGTATGTACATCGTGTGGATTAATCAGAATGAAATCACCCTTGCGGGCGGACAGAATCTGACCATTCATGGAATAGACTCGTTCACCTTCAAGCAAGTAATACAGTTCGTAGAATGGATGAGCGTGAGGTTGTGGCATACCATTCCCGTCATGTCTTCGCATATGTTCAATGGTAAATGAATGTTCACCGATTCGGTATTTGGGTCCAATCCGATCCTCTATGAGACTCATGGTACAGCTCCCCTCTGCTTCACGGATTAACAACGATATCCATATCATAACGGAAAATCCATCTTTTTGTAAACGCTATCATTGGAAATGAAATATTTCTTTAATCCTATCGTTAAAAACCGAGAGAACGAATCTGGCATGGCCCATATGTACTGTCAAGGTGACAAAACTTGAATGATGTTTTAGAGTAGGGGGAGAGAGGCGAAACTCTGGTTAAGGAGTGTCTCCAATATGATTTGGAAGGAAGGAAACATGTTATGACGACACATGAATTATCGCCATTGGTTGCTGCGCTCAATATGCAGCCTCACGTTGAAGGCGGTTGGTATAAGGAAGAATGGAAGGCATCTTATCAGATTCCACAGTCCGTTCTGCCGGATACATACTCCGGCCCACGATTCTCGGCAAGTTCCACATATTTCCTGCTGCATGCACATGAAATCTCCGAGTGGCATACGGTTCTGTCCGATGAACTTTGGCTGTGGCACAGCGGCAGTCCGGTTGAACTGAAGCTGGGCGGCAACGGGGAGAACCCGGAGAACGAGGAAGTTCTTGTTCTGGGGATGGATATTGCTGCGGGGCAATCACCACAGGTGCTCGTTCCTGCCGGCGTATGGCAGACAGCACGTCCGCTGGGCGATGAGCCTGTACTGGTAACTTGCGTAGTAGCGCCAGGTTTCCACTTTGATGATTTCAAGCTGGTATCCAAAGGCTAAGTATAACTTTTATCACGAAATCCCGATCCAGGTGCATAGGCATCCGAATCGGGATTTTTTTGGATTGCGCGTATTAAGTATGCTAAGGTCTGTACCCAGTTCAGGGATAGATCATTCCCTTTTGAATAAGCATCACTTTTGGCAATAACTGATCACTTGGGATTCTCGTTACTCATCCAGCTGTCCACATAAAACTCCTCATGATAATCCGGTTGCTGAGCGAGTTCTTTAAGCTTCTGTTCAGCTTCTTCAGCGGTAAGATATTCTCCAATAACTGCTGTAAACTCACCAGTGGGCGTTTTGAGGAAAGAGATGTCCTCATCCGGATAGGATTCTTTAATTATACCCATCGATTCTCCAAAAGGCATTGATTCTGTGCGGAGAGAGTATACTTTCCAAGGTGTGACCGGTTTGCCGTCGGAAGTCAGTTTCACTTCCAGGTATCCAGGGTTCTTGAATTCCGTTACGGCATACTGTACCCCTTCTTTCAGTACAACTACGAATCCGACGGAAGAGTCGTCTAAAATCATGGAACCATAAACATCTTTCACTAAAGGCTGGGTCATGAAGTCGGCTTTGACTTTCTCTATATCCATGTAACGTGCACCGCTAAAAGTGAAGAGGATACGATTCGGTGCTTCTTTGTGTACCACATTATAATGGGGCGCATCATTAGTCTGATCTTGCTCGTCGGTGCTAAAATTGATTTTAAGCGTATTTTCGGTTGCTTCCGATCCGACAGTTACTCCATCGGTAATCTTGCCGCCATCGCCGAATTGAAGTACCTGAACAATCGTTCCGACCACAGGTATTTTGGACATGGCGTTTGCTACGGAAGGGATGTTCACCACGAAGAGAAAAGCAGCACATGCCGCTATGACTGAGGCATAACGAATCATTCGAGATGAACTCTTGCGAGCAGCGGCTCTTTTCTGTGCACGATGAATAACGTCATTAAGTTGAGCAGGGATTTCAATATTTTCGTATCGATCTTTTCCTGTCATACGTTCTCGACCTCTCCTTCAATCAAATAAATTTTTAATTTTTTGATAATACGATAGAATTTGGACTTAACTGTATTTTCCGGTATGGAGAGCACTTCAGCCATCTCTCGAAAAGGCAGATTCACAAAGATTTTTAATATAATATAAGCTCTTTCCTCGGGGATAAGCCGGTCCAGTGCATCATATAGATCCATTTTTTCTTCCAGCGACGCCCCTCGCTCTGGAGCCACAAACTCCTGCACATGATCCTCCATATAGGTCACTCGCTGGTTACGTCGAATATGATCTATCGCCGTGTTAATCACAATTCGTGACATCCAGGAATCAAAATAAGTCATGGACTCCATTTTTCCATAAGCGATGAACCCTTTATAGACCGCTTCGGATACGATATCCAGCGCTTCTTGTTCATTTTTAACATAGCAGTATGCCAGTCGATATAATTTATTTTGAATCTCTGTTATTTTTTCGCTGAACTGTTCTTCTTTTGTCTTTTTATGGTTCAGTCTAATCACTCCTGATCCCCCCTGATCAACCTAAATATTCAAGTCACCGCTTGTTCCAGGCCTGGATTCTATATAAGTGCTTGAGTTCGCTTGACACTCGTTAGACTGATGAGGAGACAAAATAGTTCTAAACGGTCAAAAAAACTTTTTTCTTTCGGCCCTGTATAGGCTAATGAGCCTCGCCTCCATTCTTAACAACGAATAGTTGGCCTATAACATCACATACCAAAACACCCGCTCTTCCAAGATCGAAGGCGGGTGTAATCGAATTCATCTGCTTATTTTGAAGTTAAAGTTATCTGGATCAGAACCAAAGCGTTTGTTCTCGTTCAGGCCGTTAATCTGCTCTATTTCTTCCGAAGTTAACTCAAAATCGTAGAGATCGGCGTTCGCGCGAATACGCTCAGGGGTGACGGATTTCGGTATCGTCACGATGCCGTTCTGCAGATCCCAGCGCAGAATTACTTGTGCGGGGGACTTGCTGTATTTGGCGGCGATATCCTTCAGCAACGGATGATCCATCAGATGACCTTGTCCGAGCGGAGACCAGGCTTCAATCTGAATCTGATGTTTGTTGCAGTACTCACGAAGCTCTGACTGAATTAATAGTGGGTGAAGCTCCACCTGATTAACTGCTGGTTTGATCGTGGCATCGATCATCAAGTCTTCCAGATGGTGAATCTGGAAGTTGCTCACACCGATCGCCCGGATGCGTCCTTCTTTATGGAGTTTCTCCAGCGCTCTCCATGTATCTTTGTACTTGCCCTTAACCGGCCAGTGGATGAGATAGAGATCCAGGTACTCCAGTTCAAGTCGTTCCATGCTGGCTTCAAAGGCAGCTAGCGTGGATTCATATCCCTGATCGCTATTCCATACTTTAGTGGTAATGAACAGATCCTCACGAGCTACTCCAGATTCACGAATACCCTGAGCGACACCTGTTTCGTTGTTATACGCTTTGGCTGTGTCGATGCTGCGATAACCAGCTTGAATGGCTGTTTTGACAGCATGAACGACTTCGTCTCCGTCTTTAACTTTGAATACCCCAAACCCCAGCCATGGCATTTTGACTCCGTTATAGAGTGTGGTTGTGTCCTGCACGTGTTTCATGGTCCGAAATTCCTCCTCTTATTGATTCATTGTTCCACTATGTAATTACCCTGCTGTTCAGCAGCCAATCGATATCGAAGAGCCGTCTTGAATGATTATACTAAACTCTTCCTTGTATTGGAAAAGGGAGCGATCCATTTTACGAGACAAACGCCGCTATTATCCTTTTTCCTCAACCAGAGGTTTGGTTTTGACGCTTGTGGGTGATAAGATGAAGTATACGAAACATGGAAGTCAAGACTTTGTAATTGGAGAGTTTACATAAGAACAGACGAAGTACGGAATCGGGTACAGACCGGACCGTACGATTAACGATAAAGGAGCAAGAATACAATGGCTAAACCTAAACAAACCAAAAAAGCAGCTGCCTGGTCTCTCGTAGTGATGGGAGCAGGATTTGCTGCATCCTTGCCGTTCCAGGGCGCTCCTGTGGGCAAGTTGCTGGTAGGATCATTTGAAGCGGGACTCGTGGGTGGACTTGCGGACTGGTTCGCAGTTACCGCATTATTCCGTCACCCGCTCGGCATTCCCATTCCACACACGGCATTGCTGCCGAAAAATCGGGATAAAATGACGGAAGGTCTGGTCTCCGCAGTAGAGAATAACTTGCTAAACAAAGACAGTATTACCGAGAAAATTGCAGATTTCAAAGCAGCAGAGACGGTACTCGATACGTTGACCCGTGAGCTTCACAGTGACGGGATCAAGACGATGATTGATACACTCTGCAAGCGAATTCTGGCGGGTCTGCCGTTAGAGCAGATTGCTCCGCTCGTGGCACGTGAGATCAAGTCACAAGCGGGCGCCTTTGATCTGGGTCCGATTCTGGAACGGGCTGCCCACCAGATGACAGAGCGGGGTTATGACGCCAAAGCGCTGGACTACGGACTGAAGCAAGCCGAGGAGTGGCTGGTTAAACCCGAGACGATCATGTTTTTGGGTGAAAGCGGCATGAAAGCCATCAGCGGCATTCAGATGAACGGATTGATGCAGTTTGCGATGAATGCGTTCCTGGGTTATATGAACGAGGAGCGTCTAGGTGGCATTTTACAAGGATATCTCTTCGATCGGGTAGAGGATATGAAACGTGAAGGCAGCGCTCTAAGGTACAAGGTGCTTGATATGGTACGTACCCAGACGGTGCGTTTGGCAATGAGCGAGGCTATGCAAGATGGAATCAACAATTGGAAGAACAATATGCTGGAGGGTTGGAACGCAGAGGAAACGGTGCTGAACAAACTCACCGAACTGAGAGACAAGGCGCTCGCCGCGATGGAAGATGGACAGTATGTAGATACGTATGCACTGCCTGCCATTGAGCGGGTATTGGTTGATCTGCGGGCAGATGACGAGTTGATGACAGGCATGAATGCCAAGATTATAAATGGCGTCACAACACTGCTGGAGAAAAACCATTCCAAAATCGGTAAACTGGTACGCGAAAATGTGGACAAAATGGACAATGCCACTTTGGTTTCGATGATTGAGGATAAGGTTGGACAGGATCTGCAATGGATTCGGATCAACGGAGCCGTTACCGGATTTGTTATCGGGATTGCGCTGACTGCGCTGCAGATGGCATTGGCATAACAGTAAATCATGCAAAAGGAGGGCCGCTCTTTCGAGGAGCAGGCTCTTTTTGTCGTGGATGGGAAAATTATGATGTACTTGATGCAAGAATTAGGAAAGTGGGTAATGTACACCAAAGTGTCCTATTTGAATCATATAGGAAGAAAGTTACATGAAAACGATTCTGTTAGCCGATATGGCTCATGTTGATTTTGTACTATGATGCAGGTAACAGATGAATAGGGTGTACTTCACATATAGTGAATGCCTCTATTCTATCATGAGGGGGGATCCGTATTAAACGTGCAGGGTGGTTGAAGGGTTTGTTCACACTAATGATGGTGTTTACTATATTTTTGGGAGGTTGTCAGAACATGAATGCAAGTGAGAAGGAAGCTCTATACCAAGAAGCTGAAGCAACCGTAATTCAGCACTTCAAGCAGAAGTTTGAACTGGATGTTGTGATTACAAGCAAAGAGTTGTTGCCGGAAATGGCAGTGTCCCAGATTGGGCTGAAAGGGCATGTGAAAGATCATGAAGATCAGAGCTTTGGCATTTCGTACGACTATAAAAAGAAAGTAACCAAGAACCTGGTCATTAGCCCTGAGATTGAGGAAGTGATGATGGCCAAGGGACATAATCCATACGACAAATAAAGGGAGGTGTAGTTATTGAGTAACGGGTCCAATATTGATGATGAAACGTATAAAACGATGTCTGATCTAGCCTACCAGGATCAAAAGGCTGGAGACAAATTAACGGAACTTCCCGGATGGGAGGTCCTTGAGGGGACGGAAAGCAATAAATTTTCCGGTTTTGATGCCGTAACATTTTATAATCCCGAGACCAAGGAAGCTGTCATTGCTTATCGTGGTACAGAAGGAAGTGCGTCCTTGGATCGCTCTGTACCTGACTTTGTCATGGATGGCCGCATTGGGGGCGGAGAATTGATTCGTAAGGGCCAGCAGGAGGCCGGGAATTTTGTCAATAATCTTACGCCGGATTGGCTCGACAAAGGGGTCGAAGGTGTCAAGGACTTCACGGGGATATCCAAAGTGGAGGATTGGGCTGGTGACAGGGTAAGAGACGTGGAGAACTGGACGGGTGATCGCGTAAAGGATATTGAAAAAACCGTTTCCCCTACAGGCTGGGCCAATCAGATGTATCAATCCGAAGACTACGCAAATCACATGCAGAACAAGCATAAGGATCTGAATTTCTCGATGACCGGACATTCCTTGGGCGGGGGAAATGCACAATATGCATCTGCTTATACCGGAATTCCAGCCGTGACGTTTAGTGCACCATCTGTAATGGGTAATCTGACGCCAGAAATGCGGCGCCGGGCAGAAGCGGGTGCATTTGACGGGCAGGTTGTGAACTATGCCAATCCAAGTGATCTGGTAGCCAGCGGAACGCTGGGAGGATATGACCGGCATGTGGGATCGACCTATTACATCAACTCCGATTATGACTCGGCGAATGACGGCGTGAGTATTATCGATAAAGCCAAGAACTCATTTGGCGGGGAAAACTATCACAGTCTGGATCAATATGATTTCAAAAATGGTTACATATCCAATGACCTGTACGATCCGATTACTGGAGAGAGAATCCGCTATTCACCACGCCTTATGGATCACATGGGACCGTTCAGCAAGAACTTAGGTCCGTTACGTTCCAAGTCTGGCGGCGGTGGAGGTATGGCTTCGGCTGCTGCGGCTTCAGGACTGATTCAGGTAACGCCGGAAGAACTGAAAAGTGTCGCTTCGCGGTGGAAGCAAAATGCACAACAATGCAATGCTGAGCTAAACCAGGTACGAAGCCGCATGGCTCAATACCTGCATACAAGTCGCAGTCGCAGGCTGGAGCCGATTGTCACCCAACTGGACGCGTCGATTCAAGAACTTAGCACATGGCATATGAAACATACCAGTCAGTTCCTGAACTTTATTGATGAGAAAGCAGATGCTTTCCGGCAGGCGGACGAGAGTCCGGTTCATTTTAATTAGGAACCACGTTGGTTAATGTCGATATCACGTACATGGGGGAGGGGAATGCAAGTGGGTGGACAATTGCTGGTGGAATTGAATGATCTTCGAATCGCGGAAAAAGAACTGACACAGCTGCTTGCCCGTCTGCAAGCCGATGAACAGGAAGCGAGGGCGTTATACAGTCGCCTGAACGATTGGAAAGGCCAGTCTGCTGATCATACAAGACAGCAGATTGAAGAGTTTTTTGCGGGCCTGTCCAGACGTATTCAATCCATCGAACAGCAGAAGAAAAGCTTGCTGCAATACATTGAGATCATGATCCAGACGGATCAGGAACGCTAAAGAGTGGTAAGGCTGATGCCATATTGCGGATGGCAATCAGCTTGGATAAGAGTGTGACCGTGGAGCGGCATGATTAGAGCCTTAACCACGGATTGTAAAGAACATGGGTAGCCAATCAAGATGATGATAGCTAAAAAAGCCTATGGCATACCGGGTTTGATCCCGGTGCCATAGGCTTCTTTGTTATCTGAATTTTTCTCAGGTTTTCGTAAATCTGTGAGTTAGTTCTTAACGTTTTTTGCGGCGTGTAGCCAACGCGATTCCCAAGAAGGACAGAATCAGAGCCAGAATGGATACGATCAACGTTGCTTGTTGAAGCTTCAGCGTACCCGGGTCTGTATCCGTGTTGTTTGGTTCACCTGTAACGGTGTCATTGAGGGCATCGCCCAGCGTGGTGTCATCGTTTGCTTTGCTATCGTCGGTAGCTGCATTATCCCCAGTGGCGCCTTCTGTACCTGCACTATCGTGTCCATCGTTGGCATGACCTCCACCTGCCGCAGCATTACCAGCAGCAGCCGGATCTTCGCTAATCGTTGTGATACTGTGCGGGTTGGCATCACTTGGTTGGCCTGTCCATTCTACGATGCTGCCATCGCTGTAGTATTGGAATGCATCCCAAGCTACTTCACTTTCCGCCTTAGGGTTCTGTGCAACGAAGTTGAACTGCTGGAATTGTCCTGCCAGAATTCCCTCGTTATCGCCGTCAATCTCCCACGTAATTGATGTTACTTCATTGGAATCGTTCTTCTCTGTAGTGATTTTCCAGCCTGCCAGTGGTTGATATTGCTTGAATGCAACACCTTCCGGAACTTTCATGGTGATTTTGGTCGTAGGCAGTTCTTTCTCGGATGGAATCTTAATCGTGTACGTCTGCCATGCGCTTGTCTGTGCAACGGATGGGCTAACGGTAACGTGAGCGCTCGCGAATCCGGCGAATAACATGAATGCTGCGGTACCTGTTGCGATAGTGGATGTTAGTTTGGAAATCCATGATGTTTTCTTCAAAATAAATAACCCCTTTCAGTTCTTATCATATATGATGCGGCCCATTTTCTTAAATGAGTGTCTACGTTCTGCAAAGGCCGTTTCGGTTACGAATGGTTCTTTCGATCACCGTTATTCCCGAATTTATTGATCCAACTATATAAATTGAACTAAAGATGGTTTACACATACACTCCGATGACAGAATAACCTTCCAATCGCTGTTATCCCCAGATTTTTTGATTCCCTTTTCTTAAAGGGGAAAATCTGGTGATAAAGGCGAACGCTTCGCTTTTTCAGGTTTTTTCTGCCCTCTCCGTTTCAGTGTAAATAATAGTTCAATTTAAATAGTAATAAGTTGAAATCCGGGAATAAAGGCGAGTGCTTCGCTTCTCCAGAATCAATTTCATTCCCTTCACTACATTTGCAGTTTGTAGAAACACTAATTTTAGATAGGGTCACTTTTCAATTTGATCTTTGTGTAACTATGGCTTGGCGGTATCAATCTCAAATTCGGCATCTAGTGCATCCAACGTTTTGGTCAGGAGATGTACCTTGATATTCCAGCGTCCAGGCATGGAGATGTAATCTTCAGCCTTGTACACACCGGTGTCATTTTTCGGAATGGTGATCTCATAGATTCCCATATCCATGTCCAGATGTGTGAGTGACAGGGTGATCTGTTCCAGATCGTTAACGATACTTCCATCTGCACGTTTCACATCGACTTCAAATTGGTTCTCTCCCGTTACATTGGGACTCACCTGAAGTGTGATCGCTGAGCCATCTTCGGTAGTTTTGGTCTCCTGATACGGTCCGACCGCAGCCGGTTGTCCTGGAGACAGGTGTGTCAGTACGGCAGCAAGAGCGAGAATCACAGCACCAGTAGCAAGCTCAGCTTTCAGGCTGCCGGATAATCTGCTTCCTGTTGCTGCTCTTGCTAATCTGGCATGACGCCATGCAAAGAGAACCATCACAATCAGCAGGACGATCTTGCTAATCAGGACAAGGCCATAGGCTGTAGTGAACAAGGAAGTCAGCACAGGTGCTGGTAGAATAATCAGACTGCTGTATATCCCAGTAGCAACCAGAGCGGCTACGGCGCCAATTCCCCAGGCGGTAAACCTGCGAATAGCAACCCAGTAGACTTCTCCTCGCACCTTCGATGGCAGCTTATCCGCCAGTGGAGGCAGACATATCGCCATGGCGGTTAGTGCGCCAATCCAGAAAGCGGCACCAATCAGATGTGTGAAATCCATGGCAATCGCGAGCGCACGTTGATCCGCCGCAGCCGGATGTCCCGTCATGGCATGCGTGAACAGCCATCCAAGCACGAGCACAAGTGAGCCGTAAGAAGACCAGATGCGAGCACGGATGGATCGATCGCGATCATATCCGGAGAGAATCGTGACAGCCAGCAGCATTACAATGAGGATCTGTAACATCCAGATCTGGCCAAAGGATGTCAGCTTGAGCGCACTTCCGATCAGTCCCCAGCTTAGTTCGTTCAGAGCCACACCAGATTCATACAATGTATTCAGTGGCAGGCTGACCAAGGCGGCAAAGGAAGCAGCAGCATAGCTGATCCATAACAATCTGTAGCTACCCGGAACGTCCATAGGTTCTCTTGTCATGGATGTCGGTGCAATTCGCAGCAGCAAGAATGCAAGTGTCCCCAGAATGACAGACAATCCGAGATACTGAATCCAGTCTGTCAGGGAAACGATCCATTTCAGCGGTCCACCTGTTGAACCGGAACCGGATGTAAGATCACTCAGTCCGGCAGGAGAACCGGATGGTTCACCGATGTGGAAAACATATGTCCCTTGGATGGGGTGCCCATCGGCAGATACAGCTTTCCAGTTAACGGCATAAGTCCCGTTCCCGAGTCCAGCCTGAAGGCCAGTCTCCAGAATATGAGGGCGATCCACATCAATCTGTACATTTCCATCGTCTGCCTGATTGCCGTCAGGGCCGGTAATTTTGATATCATAAAAGGCCGTCTGCAAGGATTCGTTAAACTCCAGCGTCAGCTGCTCCGGAGCAGCTACGAGGATCTCATTTTCTCCTGGCGAAGCCTTAACAATATAAGCATGGGCAGATGCCCACTGTGGCATAACAAGGCAACATAAGAGCAACAGGCAGGTGACCAATGCCCAGTGCCGTTTGCCCCATTTCAGGGTAAAGCGTGTGAAAATCAAAAAATCATCACCCTCAGGTTATAGATTTGTAGTCATTCATGGTCCTCTAAGCACAATCTAACCCATTATAACTTTGTCCAAAATGACTGCGTATGACTACATTGGGCTATAAAAAAACGATTTGGTCTACATAAATGTGACAAAAGCATGAATGTGTATGTTGCAGAACAACATCTCGTCTCATGTTACAAATCTCATATAGGTATGTGTTACGTTCGTGCTACCATTCACATATCACTACGAAACTGCGCTATTTGCGAAGTTTACGTCCCGCAAGCCCGCTCTCTAGCGCATAGCGGGTGAGCTGTACCCGGTTTTCAAGCTGGAGCTTCTGCAAAATGTTTTTGAGATGATTCTTCACCGTCTGGTCTGAAATACCGAGTTGATCGGCAATCTCCCGATTGGTATATCCCGCGGATACCCATTGCAGAATCTCAAGCTCCCGTGCCGTTAGCGGGTTATCTTGCATATCTTCACTGCGTGGTGCGGGAAACTCCTGCAAAATCCGGTAGGCCAGTTCCTTACTGAGCGGTGCGTCGTCACTGACGATGGCGCGCAGGTATTCAAGCCAGGTGGAAGGCGTTAGATTTTTGAGCAAATAGCCTTGAGCACCTTGTTTCAGTGCTTCGAACAGAAACGTTACATCATCCGATACCGTGACCATAACAATAATAACATAAGGGAATCGCAGCTTGATCTGACGGGTGGCTTCCAGCCCATCCATGCCCGGCATCTGCACGTCCATCAGGATCAGGTCGGGCATCCATTGCCCGGTGAGCTCCAGCGCTTCCTGTCCATTCGAAGCTGTACCAATCACTTCAAACAGGCTGTCCTCGGATAAAATGCTACAGATCGCTTCACGCGCATGCGCATGATCATCAACAACCAATACACGTACATGTTCCATATTAAGTATGCTCCTTTCCTATCGTCATTCGGGTATGCCCTGATCTTGAATCGAGGGTAAAAGACCACCCCATCTCGGCAGCACGCTCTTTCGTAATTCGCAGTCCGTACCGATCCTTCAGATGAAGAGGATCTCCAGGTAGTCCATTCCCATTATCCTGAATATAAATGAACCAGGCAATTGGGTTACCTTCCGCGTGAACCTGAACGCGGGTAGCCTGCGCATGTTTGCGTACATTCAGTAAACCCTCCCGGATACAAGCGAGCAGTTCCACTTGTTCCTTGGCAGAGAACGTTACACCCTTGAGGTCCCAATGAATCTGTGCACCAGGTACCGTTTCCTTGACGAGCACTTCAACCTGCGCATGCAGTGAAATAATTTCTGATGTTACCGTAGAGGAAGGAACAAAACGCAACTGGGCGATAGCTTGCCTTACATATGTATTGACTTCATGCACGGTTTTTTGAATCTCCTGGATCTCATGCTCATGTCCGCTGCCTGCCAGACTACGGCCTGCTTTATCAGTCTTCACTGAGAGCAGGAAAAGAGACTGAGATATGCCGTCGTGAAGTTCCCGTGCCAATTGGTCACGAGCTTCCAGAGCTGCTTTCGCTGCACGTTCCTGCTCCAGAGCAGCCCTGGCACCTTCGAGCATGTGGAACAATCGGCTGAGCAGTGTCACGCTGACGAGATAAACAATGACGGGTGTTAACCAGTTCCCGGCGTCCATCGAAAGGTATGGCATCAGAAACTGATGGCGAATATATTCCCAGATGCCAACCGTGAAAGTGGGGATCAGCAGAATCATCCATTTAATTTGTTTATAGGACATGAATGCAGAACTCCTTTGATCTAGGATTAGCTTAATTAGGTACTTTATTTATATAGGGATGGGACCATTATAACGCAAGCTTGTCCAAGACCCTAGTCTGTGTCTTTGGAGAAAGCTGGGGAGGATCAGGGAGTATTTAAAAGGATATCTAAGAATGACAAGGGGTGAAATGTTGTCACGCTAGGTGAGGGTTGGTGTGACCAGCTGAGGAAGGCTGAGTCCGTTTTCCCTATCGGAGAAGGTCCTCTATACTTATATAGAACGTGAATTCATTACAAAACATGTTAAGGAGTGAAGCAACAACATGAGTCAAGAAGTATTGGAACGTCGCAGTGAATTGCTCAAAAAGAACATTCACCAGATGCTTGTTCAAGACAATCAGCACGGTATCAGTCGCCAAGACAACATGTTTTTGCAGCAGATGATTAAAGAGCTGCATCAGACCTCACATGAACTGAATACCAAATCTTAATGTAGAATCTGCACGAGAATGAAGTTGTCTGGTGTACGATTCATTCCATGAAAATGAAAATGGCGCTATCTCCGATCAGACCGGGGATAGCGCTTTGACTTGTTTAGGGGCTTATAGAAGAAGCTCCGTTCATCTTACTGCAACTGTTGCTGAGCGGTTCTTTTCTCAATATATTGAATGAACAACTCGGCAAGCTCCGGATCGAACTGTGAACCCGAACATGCGCGTAGCTCCCGAATCGCTTCTTCCACGTTCTTGGTTTCCTGATATGGCCGCTCTGTCGTCATGGCATCAAAGGAGTCAATCACGGTCAGCATCCGGCAGAGCCGGGGAATCTCGTTACCCTTCAGGCCGTAAGGATAGCCTTTGCCATCATAGCGTTCGTGGTGAAGTTCAATATACGGAATCAGATCGGCGAAGCGATCGTTGGTGATCACCATTTTTTTGCCCCAAGTGACATGTCCTTTGATCGTTTCCCATTCTTCTGCAGTGAGCTTGTCCTTTTTGTTCAGAATGGACCAAGGAATCTCCAGTTTGCCGATGTCATGAATCAGTGCTCCCAGCACGAAACGACGTTTTTCCGCATTGTCCAGTGCAAGCAATTCACTGATATCCAGGGCATATTTGTAGACCCGTTTGGAATGTTTAAAAGTATCCATATCCTTGTATCTGAACAGATTGAGCTGCTGCTCAATGTCACGAACGTCCTGTACCAGATCAATCTCGTGTTCCATGCCATCATTGCTACCGTGGCGGTGCACGTTATTCTTGCCCTGTTTCTTCGCATAATACAGTGCTTTATCCGCCTGATCCACGAGCTGGGATTTGTTATACATATCCACCTGATAGGGCGCGACGCCAGCAGAGAAGGAGAGACAACCGTGTGGAAACACTTCAACACCTTCAAACGGCGTGTCGTTCAGTTGTTTACGAAGCTTGTTCATGAACCTGTAGGATTCGTCCAGTTCCATGCCTGGCATGAGCAAAGTAAACTCTTCCCCTCCATAACGAAAGGCGGTAACAGGTGTGCCTTCCGTCTTGCGCATCAGAAAATCTCCCAGCAGGGCCAGCAGACTGTCGCCTTGTAGATGGCCAAACCGATCGTTATACTTTTTGAAATCATCAATATCAATAAGCCCCAGACAGAGCGGTGTTCCTTGCGTACGAGCGGTAGTCAGTTCATTTTCCAGCATACTTTCAAAATAACTATGGTTGAACAGACCTGTGCGTTGATCCGTGTTAGCTTTCTCCTCGATGGTCTGATACATGACAAACAATTGCTTGAATGCATGGGAGAGCAGAATACTGAGACTCAGATACAACAACAGACCGAGCACGCCATTGTGTACAACCAGAATCGTCAGGACAAGCGCCAGAATCAGCGTACATAAATAAACCAGCAGGGATTCGGTAACGAATGCCCGCTTCATCTGCTGTAATGCATCCTTTGTTGAGAAATGAAAGAATAAGCCAAGTGTAATCGTGTTGATGATGAAGTAGGCTGCGAGTGCTGCAAAATAAGGAATCAGGTTATAACCGTCCAGAGTTCCCGATTGCCCGCCAGTCCACTCAAACACGGCAGCTGCTCCCGTAATCATGAGACTGTAGATGCTGAAATTGACAATATGTTTCCACCAGGTAAGCTTGCGCTCTTTGATTAACAGGATGATGGAGACAGGAAGCAGCACAGATAAACTGAAAGCTCCGCCAAACATAAATATACAGGCAAGGTATACCGATGAATCCATGGATTGCTGATTGCCTTTGGGTGGAATCTGGAACGTGAAATAATCCAGAATTAACGCCGCACCCAGCATGGTGTAGACCATAACCCAATCCGCCGTGGTTAGATGAAGATAAGACCACTTGTTCATGTACAGAAAAACACCGATCCCGGTAAAACTAAGCAAAATAACATACAGACTGCTTCGATCTGCCTTATGGATAAGGTTACGAATAAAGTTCATAAAAAATCTCCTGCTTGGGTTTAGTCTACTCTTGATGTGTATATAATTGGTGTTTTGTATATGGATATACTATATAGATGTATAACATACCAAGTTGCCTGCCAAAAATCCAGAAAGAAAAAACAGGCCGCTGGCAGCCTGTTTGTCTTGTTTGGCGGTATGGATACTAGCCGCCCAGCTTGTATCCCGAAGTTAACGCTACAACGACAGAAGCCACGATGATTGCGTTGATGACAATGCGGGAATATTTCATACCTTCAAATTTTTTCATGGAGAAGACCTCCCTTCCTTGGAGTCTACCTGTTTCTTCAAGCCTGATGAGTTTTAGCAGGTTGTACAGCCTTTTTGTCCCGATTCACCATCATGTATTGGATAAAAAGGAATATGCCAACGTTCATGACCACATCACCGATACTGATCACCTGAGTCCGTGGATAAGGGCTGGAGAGTGGGATGATATCACCGAGAAAAGGCAGATTTGTAGATGCATCCATCATAAAATGCTTCGATACGGCGCCGCCTTCCCTGAGCATGTCTACATAATAGGGACCCAGTACAGCGGAGGCTTCCACAGAAACAGGCATGCGCCCACCATTTACAGCCATAACGGCAAAATTGAGAAATACCCCAATCCAGATGAGCATGAACCCGGTATGGTGTCTGTTGAGCCACAGGAAAGCGAGCCCTGTAATGTAAACGGCAGCAAAGAGATATCCATTAATGGATGCCACCCATTCGAATCGTTCCTGGAGATAGAAAATAAAGAACTGGATTAGTAACAATACAGGGAAAATCCAGCCGCTTCGCAGTTTGAGTGTTGCAAACTGGTTGAGCCCATGCCGCAACCCGCCCCGAAAAAATCCAACGATTAAGCCTAGTAGAATACCGTCATATACCATGGAGTAACTCCTGTTCGTGCGGAGATATGCAATATGATTGCGTGTTTGTGTACATATAGGATTCGACCTTATATTGGTAATTCCTGCATGAGGAAAATGATTTTGTAGAAGAAATTTGCAAAATGCTGAACAAAAAACCGCCTTTACGAATCTAGGGGTCGAAACCCCTGTAAAATTCGGTAAAGGACGGCTGCTTATGGTGCCAAAATACGAGCTTTAATTCGGTTGGAGACGGAATTTATTTTATTCGGATCCACCGTTCAGATAGTTGAAGAAAGGCTGGTCCACCCAGAAGTCATACGTTGTAATGTCCGCATCAGGTGCCAACTTCAGGAAACCTTCACGAATGGATTTGGCATTCTCTTTCAGAGAGAAGGACTGAGCATAGTAATTGCCAAGCGCGATCTTATTATTGGAAATGACAGGATAGTTCGCCAATGCAGTTGGTGAATAATACAGCGGTTGCCACCAGGAACTGAGAATCAATGGAGATGTACTGTCACTGTTCTTTTTGGCATATTTCAGCACAATGTCGTTGAAGCGGACTTTGTCTGCCACATTGTTGAACTCGAACTGAATATCATATTCCTTCGCAGAAGCAATATAGTTGCCGTTCTCGATCTGTGTCACTTTATAATCAGGTGTTTCCTTCGGCTCGCCCCATTCCTTCAAATAAATGAAGGCAGATGTCTTCGGCTGGAATTGTACATCAGCATCAATACCTTCGCTACGCAACAAACCAACCAACTGTACAGCATGTTGAATATTATCGTGGCCATAGGTAAGTGTCAGTTCATCGATAAAGTTGGAATCAAAGCGGCTATCCTTCAGATTATAACCTGTTACGAGATCATCTCGCAGGGCCTGATCCACAATCTTTCTCAGCTCAGGTGACTCGATCAGATCCGCTGTGCGATATGCAGCGTATAGTTTGGAATAGATGTCCGCATCGCCGGAACGCCCAATCTCATGTTTGTATTTCCCTTGACTGACCAGTACGCGTCCAAGCAAAGTATTAGCGAAATCTTTACTTGCTACGCCACCTTTAAGGAGAGCGGGGTATAGGCTTTCGGGAATCAGGCCTGTATCGATCGCCGCAGCCAGTTCCTGTGCGGCTTGTCCCTGAACACGGTTCGGGCTAATGCCAACTTTGGCAAGCGCTTTGGCTGTTTTCTCTGCAGGATATGTATAAGCCAGTTCCTTGAATCCGGCTGCTTTCACCGCGATGAAGACCGCTGCATAAGTGCTCAGATGATCCTTGGCACGTACTTCTGTACCGGTAAGAACCCCATTATTGTATAAGGATACGGCAGCATCATATGAAGAATCACCAGAAGACAGATCGGTAAAGACTGGAGCTTTGGCTTCAATGTCACTTGCTTGAGTTGCTTCCGTGATGGCTGCAATGGCTTGAATGAAATCACCTTTGGTAATCTGTTGCGGCAATTGAATGTTGTATTTCGCTTGCAAGAATTGAGCAAAATCCGCTGCGCTTTCCGTATAAGCGCCTGGCGCCTGAGCTACCGGTCCTTTGACACTTTGTGATGTGGTTGGTTTAGCCGGAGTTGCAGATGCTGCAGAAGCGGAAGCGGGCAAGCTTAGGCTGCCGAGTGTTACCGGAGCGGCGAGTAGAGCCGCCAGTGTGATCTGGGTGATTTTTTTCAAATGAATAGCCTCCTTAAAATGGGTTGGAAAATAATTAGCTTTGGGTTATAATTCTGACAATTCCTATCAGAATAGAATAATTGGATTGACTTTAGCACGGAGACGCGCTGGATGTCAACGAAAAAAAGCTTGATACAGAACGGTTTCCAAAGCTTGGTAGAAAGTGAATTGTCAATTATATTCTATTTGAGTGTATACGCTCAAAGATTTATTGACAAGGATCGACAGTATCCGCTAGGATAAGAAAAAAGAATGTTGAAAAGGGGTATTTTCAAAATGAAAAGAGGTTTATCGTTCGTCTTATCGATCATCATGTTGGCTATTTTGTTAGCAGCTTGTGGAAATTCGGCTTCCAAAGACGAACAATCCGCCCAAGGCAGTGATTCTGAGAAATCTCTTCGGATGGCCCTCGTACTTCCCGAAAAAATAGGGGTTAACCCTTTCTTTGTACAGATGGATGAAGGCTTCAAAAAAGCAGGTGAAGAATTCAAAGTAGACACCAAGACGATTGAATCGACAGACCCGGCAGCATTTGAACAAAATCTGCGTGCAGCGGTTGCCGAGAATTATGATCTGATTATTACAGCAACTTTCCAGGCAGAAGATGCATTGAAGAAAGTCGCTGCAGAAAATCCGGACAAGTCCTTTGCAATTGTAGATACAACCGTTGATCTTCCTAACGTTCGTAGCGTTGGTTTCCGTGAATATGAAGGGGCGTACCTGCTCGGTGCAGCTGCTGGATTGTCCACCAAAACAGACAAACTCGGCATGATCGCAGCAATGGATGTACCATTGATCAAGAAATATACGGAAGGTTTCAAAGCTGGATTGGAATCCGTGAATCCGGATGCAGAATTCCTCGTGAACTATGTAGGTGGATTTAATGACCCGGCCAAAGCCAAAGAATTGGCGCTGGTGCAATTCGGCAAAGGCGCTGACTTCATCGCTGGCGCATCCGCTGTAGGTGATCTCGGCGTGTTCGAAGCAGCCAAGGAAAAAGGATTCTACACATCAGGTCAGGATACGGACCGTACAGTTGAAGACCCGGAACATATCGTATTGTCTCAATTGAAGTCAACCGATACGGTTGCTTATGAGACCGTGAAAGATTTTGTAGAAGGCAACTTCAAAGCAGGTGCAGTAAACTACGGTTTGAAAGAAGACGGTGTAGGCCTGACTTACGTTACACGTGATAGCGAATCTCCATTGAATGCTTTCGTCGGACAAGAAGTGATCGACAAGGTTAAAGCAATCAAGGATGATATCGTATCCGGCAAAATTGTAGTCAAAGATCCATTGCAACAATAGTTTTGAATGTTCTTTTCAATGAATGAGTGATGGAAATGATCAGCCGGCTGCCCGATCAGGCAGCCGGTTTTGCTGCTATTAAATGACCAGTATATGTTCAACTTATCGTTTACACGATAACGAAGAGGACAGAAATAACCTGAAGAAGCGAAGTGTTCGCATTTATCCCCGGATTTTCCCGTGTCAAAAGGGAATCAAAAAATCTGGGGATAACGGCGATCGGAAGGTTGTTCTGTCATCGTAGTGGCGTGTGTAACCTTTTTAAGTTGAATTGAGGGGAGCGAACGCGAGATATGCTGTTGGAGATGGAGCAGATTACGAAGAAGTACGGTGGCTTCACCGCTAACCGTGACATCCGTTTTAATTTGCGTGAGGGAGAGATTCATGCCCTGGTAGGTGAGAATGGGGCCGGTAAAACAACCTTGATGCGTATGCTGTACGGTATGGAACAGCCCACGTCAGGCACAATCAAAGTCCGCGGACGTGAGGTGAGCTTTGCCACGCCGTCCCAGGCGATGGCAAGTGGCATCGGCATGGTGCATCAGCATTTCATGCTGTTCCCTTCCTTTACGGTGGCGGAGAACATCGTGATCGGACGCGAACCGGCTAAGGCAGGCGCATTTGACCGCAAAAAAGCAGCGGCTCAAGTAAACGAGCTTGGCAGAAAATATGGTATGCCGGTCGACCCGTGGAAAAA
This sequence comes from Paenibacillus sp. FSL R5-0701, assembly GCF_037973995.1. Classification (NCBI taxonomy): domain Bacteria; kingdom Bacillati; phylum Bacillota; class Bacilli; order Caryophanales; family Paenibacillaceae; genus Paenibacillus; species Paenibacillus sp. FSL R5-0701. The sequence continues at coordinate 457,541 of NZ_CP150230.1, forward strand.
AGTGTCCGAGTGCCCGCTTGGCATGCAGCAGCGTGTTGAAATTCTCAAGGTGCTGCATCAGGGCGCAGACATCATTATATTGGACGAACCTTCGGCGGTATTGACACCACTTGAAGTGAAAGAACTGCTGGCGAACATGAAATCTCTCGCCAAGCTGGGCAAAACCTTTGTACTGATCACGCACAAGCTGCAAGAAGTCATGGATGTAGCCGACCGGATCACGGTGCTTCGGGATGGTCAGGTGACAGGTACGTTGGAAGCCAAAGATACACATGTGGAAGAATTGTCCCGTCTGATGGTTGGTCGTGAACTTGTGCGTATGGACAAGCAGCCATCGGTTCCAGCGGAAGCGGTGCTTCAGGTGGAAGGGGTTAATCTGTCCGGAGCGAAGGATCGTTCGGCGCTCAAGGAGATTCATATGGAGGTTCGAAAAGGTGAGGTCGTTGGCATAGCGGGTATCTCGGGTAACGGCCAGTCGGAACTGATTCAGGTCATTGCCGGACTGCGTAAGGCGGATAGTGGTCGCGTCTTGCTCTCCGGGCAGGATACAACCAACTGGCCTGTACGGCGCATCCGGGAGCATGGACTTGCTCATATCCCGGAAGATCGTTACATGTGGGGAGCGGCCAAGGATGCGAGTGTTCGCGAGAACGGGCTAATGGGACACCATCATCGCTTGCAGTCACGCGGCATTATCAAAGCCAAAGCAGCAAGAACAATGGTAGAGAGTTGGATCCAACAGTTCAGCATCAAGACAGGTTCTGCGGAGACCAAGGCACAGTTTCTGTCCGGAGGAAACTTGCAGAAGCTGATTGCCGCTCGTGAATTTGCACAGGATACACCGTTTCTGATTGCAGCCGAACCAACACGTGGTGTGGATATCGGAGCGATGGAGACGATTCATGCCGAATTGCTGCGCAAGCGTAGCGAGGGTGCGGGTATTCTACTCATTTCATCAGAGTTGTCCGAAATTTTGCAATTATCTGATCGGATTATTGTCATGTATGAAGGTGAGATTGCGGGAGAATTGAGAGCAGAGGAAGCGACTGAGGAACAGATCAGCTTGTTAATGGCAGGAGGGAAAGAGCGGATATGAATCGGGTAAAAGAAACACTTCGCGGACTCGTGCAGCCGCTGCTTGCCGTATTCATCGGTCTGATTGCAGGGGCTGTGGCGATTCTGATCGTTGGCGGTAATGTGGTGGATACGTATGCGGAGATGTGGAAAGGGGCCTTCGGCAACTTCTACTTCTTCACGAATACGTTGGCTCGTTCCACACCAATTATCTTGGCAGGGCTTGGCGTAGCATTGGCATTCCGTGCCGGATTCTTCAATATGGGAGCGGAAGGCCAGATGATTCTTGGCGGGCTTAGTGCCGCGCTCACGGCGCTCTATCTGCCAGGCCCAGGCTGGTTTGTGTGTATTGCTGCGATAATGGCAGGTATTCTTGCCGGGGGAATCTGGTCCCTGTTTGCAGGGTGGCTGGATGCGCGTTTCGGCATGAATCTGTTGATCACAACCTTACTACTTAACTATATTGCCATTTATTTCGGGGGCTACATGGTCTCCTATCCATTCAAGGACACTACAGGATCTGCTGCGATGGCTCAGACACCCATGATTGACCAGAGTATCTGGTTGCCAAAGTTGTTCCAGGGCATGGGGCTGCATGCAGGCTTCATTATTGCCATTGTAGCAGCTATTCTGATCTACTGGTTCACACATAAAACGGTGACTGGTTATGAAATCCGCATGCTCGGCAGCAACCCGTCCTTTGCAACCTACGGTGGTGTTCGACGCATTCGCATGATGATGCTGTCCATGGTCATCAGTGGCGGACTAGCTGGACTTGCAGGTGCGGGGGAAGTGCTTGGTACACAGTACCGTTTCCTTGATGGCTCGCTGTCATCGGCAAGTTACGCATGGAGCGGCATTATGGCAACGCTGCTTGCCCGCTCACATCCACTCGGTACTGCTGTGGCAGCTATTTTGCTGGCTGCGTTACAGACAGGTGCCATGGGGATGGAACGGAACACGGATGTACCGCTGGAAGTTGGCAGTGTCATCCAGGCTGTATTGACGTTATTTGTATCAGCTCAGATCGGTTATTCATTCCTGAAGCGGAGAAAGGAGAAAAAGTCCAATGCAACAACTGTTTGATGCAGCCATGTTTGGCTCAACCTTGCGGATTATGACTCCAATCCTGCTTGCAGCGCTCGGTGGGGCTTTGTGTTCTCGTGTCGGTCTGTTCAACGTCGGTCTTGAAGGACTGGTTCTGATCGGTGCGTTCTCCGCGATTGTTGGTAATTATCTGTTTGGCAATGTGCTGCTGGCTGTACTCTTTTCCATTATAATTGTGATGTTATTCTCAGCGCTCTTTGCCTTTATAAGCATTAATCTGAAGGCCAACGCCATCGTGGTCGGGATCTCGCTCAACTTCCTGGCTGCAGGGGTGACGACCTTTGCACTGCGTGCGATTTTTGATGTGAAAGGTGCATACTACGACAAAGACATGGTGGGACTTCCCAAGTGGGATATTCCATTGATTAAGGACATTCCGTGGGTGGGCGATGTAATATCGGGACATAGTCCGCTAGTCTACCTCGGCATTGTGCTCGTGATTGCATTGCAATTTTATCTGTTCAAAAGTGTATCCGGCTTCCGCCTGCGCTCCGTCGGTGAGAACCCAATTGCAGCGCAGAGCATCGGGATCAAGGTACGCGGCATCCAGTATGGTGCCGTTCTGATGTGCGGTGTGTTGTGTGCTCTGGCTGGAGCACAGTTGTCGCTCGGTCAGGTAACGATGTTTACGGAAGGCATGACTGCTGGTCGTGGCTTTATCGCGCTGGTGGCAACGATGCTGGGGCAAGCGAATCCGCTTGGTGTGATGGGCTCCAGTGTACTGTTTGGCTTCATGGAAGCATTAAGTATTCGTCTGCAAGGATTCTCCCTGCCAACCCATTTCACATTGATGCTGCCGTATATTGTAACGCTTGTCGCGATGTTCTTTTTCAAAGACCGTACCTATGCACAGGATGCACTGAAAGCGGGCGGAAGCTCGCGTTAATTCCTGAATGTCTATGTTAGAGACAGTAAAAGAAGGAGGAATTCCACTTGCATAACAAGGCTGAACGTTTGAAAAAAAGTAAAACCCCGGCACCCAAAACAGGTTACGATCACGGAGATCGGCTGCCGCCAGGACAGATGCTGACGGAGAAATTCCCGATTCTGCATGAAGGGGAAGTGCCGGAATATGACCTGTCCACTTGGGACTTGAAGGTATTCGGCGAAGTGGAAGAGGAGAAGGTGTTCTCCCTAGCTGAGTTGCAGGCGATGCCACAGGTGAACACGGTGAGTGATATTCACTGTGTTACCCGTTGGTCGAAATTTGATACGCCGTGGGAAGGTATTCGCTTTTCCGATTTTGTGAAGCTTCTTGGGGTTAAGCCGGAGGCAAAATACGTCATGATCCATGCGGATCATGATTATGAGACAAATGTACCGCTTGAAGAATTGATGCATGATGATGTATTACTTGCATTCAAATATAACGGTGAGCCACTAACACCCAAGCATGGTTTTCCACTGCGTATGGTTGTGCCACAACTTTACTTCTGGAAGAGTGCCAAGTGGATACGTGGTCTTGAGTTTATGACAGAAGATCGGAACGGATTCTGGGAAGTGAATGGTTTCCACCATTTTGCCGATCCGTTCAAGGAACAACGCTTCTCCGGTGAAGATCTGCCGATTCCGGAAGACGAGTGGACGAAGAAGGAGTTTGATTAAGATGTTAATGCCTATTTTGCAGATTCATTCGGAAGACATGCCGGCATACGCCATCGTCTGTGGTGATCCGGCACGTGCGGAGAAGATTTCCAACAAGCTGGAGCAGGCGAGAGAACTGGCGTTCAGTCGGGAGTATCGTACATTTGTTGGATTGTATGAAGGGGTACAGATCGCTGTGGTCAGCCACGGTGTAGGTTCACCAGGAGCAGCTGTGTGTTTCGAGGAATTGATTCGCGCGGGTGTAACAACTCTGATTCGTGTAGGTACAGCTGGGTCGTATACAGCCGATTATCCGGCAGGCAGTGTGATAGTGAGTACAGCAGCCGTTCGTACGGACGGGTTGACTCGCCAACTGGTGCCGGAAGGTTTTCCAGCGGTAGCGGACATTGGGGTGACACAAGCGTTGATCGAAGCTGCTGGTGAGCAAGAAAGCGCGGATGCTGCAAGCTTTGCAGGTAAAGTGGGCGTAGGTATCACCGTAACGCTGGATGCGTTCTTTGCAGGCGTGGAAGAGATTCCACACCGCAAGTATAAGCAGGCTGGAGCACTTGCAGCTGAGATGGAAATTGCAGCGCTCTATATTGTCAGCACCTTGCGTGGCGCGCGTGCTGGAGCCATTGTCGCGATCGATGGATTCGCGGACAGCGACCTGGCTGCCGAGTATGATCCACATACGGATGCGGTTGGACAAGCGGTGGAGCGTGAGATTAATGCAGCGCTACGCGCACTTGCCACGCTTGCTCGCCAGGATCAGGCATAGGTTGGTTAAGGCAAGTATGCATTTTTGCTCAGTGTTACAAGCAAACCGGTAGATGATGTCCATTTGAGGTGGACAATATAAAAAGGGCGTCCCGTAAGGTCACGAATTTGACCCAGGGGGCGTCTTTTCCTTTTTAAGAGGGGGATGCAGGTACAGTAGCGAATTGTATTTGCATGGCATGTCATTAAATTAGGAGAGTGATTAAATATGGGCTGGAGTGAATTACGTGAAATTCCTAATGAATACAGCGATGAGGTACAGCGGATTGATGAGCAACTTTTGAAACTGGTTGCAGCCAGAAAGGACATAACCGGAGCAGTCCAATACCAACCCCCTCAAAATACCATCGATGAATGGGTGAGCTTACTGGATATGAAGGAGGAAGATATCCGATATGTTCTCCGTAGCGTGCAACCGATGCCGCAAAGACACTACTTTCCAAGTGAACCTCTTCAATTGACGAGTGTGGTGCCGATTATGAAGAAAATGATCAAAGATTCGTGTGAGTATATGATCACGCATTCAATGCAATATGAAGGCGAAAGCCTCGTTTATGTGGAGATTCAATATAAGGGGAATGAAGCTGAGCGTATACAAATGGTTCCACATTTGGCTCTGGAAATATTCAGCGAACAGAGACATATCACCATGAGACATGGCAGTCGTGGAGGAGGTGGGGAGACGCAAATTAGTTTCCGAGTGGTTCCTGCTCTTCCTTCTTCTCTGGAAAACGTTCGATTCTCCTTGATTCCCTCAATACCAGAGATGGAATACAAAGTAGAGGAAATCATTTTGGATAAACAGGTTGATTTCGATTAACGGGTAACAGGATATATCATGAAAAATGACGTATGGATAATGCGCATGTACTAAGGGCGCAAAACCTATACGTCATTATGTTTATCTGGGTAAATAACACCTTGTTCTTTCTCAAATTCTTCAATATGTTGTTCAATAAGATACTCAATTTGCATTGCAATAGATCGTTTGTTTTTGTCCGCAATCACTTTAATTTTCTCAAAATTCTTTTCTCGCAGCCTAAGTGTAAAGACTCTTTTATCTGTAGCCATGAAATAAAATCTCCTCAAAAAGTAATGTTCATATTGTATCATTACAAAATAATTCAATATACAATCATATTGACATCTAAGTGATGTCACTCTAATATTTATATTCATAGTGACGTCACTTTTTTGGAGGGGAACATGGAGGACTTCGAAGAAATATTTAACCAGTTCAAAGCTCTTCGTATGGAGAGTATCGGAAATCTTGTGATTTATAATTCAAAAGAATATAAAAGATTGAGTCAAGAAAGTGATCGTTTGTTTATGGAGCTGTGTGAATATGTTAAGCCAGAGGGGATGGCTTTATTTTTGGACTATTGTAATGTAATAACCCTTCTTCAGGGTACAGCAGAGTCAGTAATGTACGAGCAAGGGTTTAGAGATGGATTTAGCTTAATAAAGTTAATGTTTAATTCAAATAACACATAACTTGGGGATCGCATGTCCCTCGCGGAGAATGATAAAGCAAAAAATGGGTAAGTTATATAAAGGAACATCATATTGAAGATAAACACATAAGGGAGGATTCTACGATGACACAGAACAATCAACCTCAGGACGAGGCGGAAATTCGCAACAAGCTGGATGAAGACGGGGATTCCTTGATGGAGAAAAAGAAGATTTTGAGCGGAGTAGACATTGAACCGCAGGCGGACGAATGGGCAGCGAAGCCATCACCTGTTGCTTTTAATGAAGGAAATGCTTCTTCGAAAAAATAAACAACATGAGCATCCTACGGGCTTGATGGAATGAAGATAAATGTAGCGAAGCAGGTACCCTTATGGTATCTGCTTTTTGGTTGTATAATAATGTAAAATTCAGCAGACGAAAGAGTGATGGGGATGATTACAGGTAAGAATAACATCAGAATGGCAGAAATGAGGGACTACCCTGGCGTGTCATTGTTGATGGATGAGCTGCACCAGATGCATGTTGAGGCGCGGCCGGATCTGTATAGAGCGTTAGAGACCAGAATGGAGGAAAAGGAGTTCACCGAACTGCTGGAAACGGACAAGCGTTACCTATATGTTGCCGAGTCTTCCGAAACGGGTTTGATTCTGGGTTACGGGAGTGCTCAGTTAAGTTTAATTCAGGATAACCCATTGATGGTGGATCGCAGGATGTTGTACATCCATGAACTTGTAGTGGATAACAAACATCGGGGGCAAGGAACAGGCAAACAGTTACTACAAGCATTCATCGAGCTAGGGAGAGAGCTTCAGGCAGACAGCGTGGAATTATCCGTGTCGACGTTTAACTCTGGGGCACAGGCTTTCTATGAACAGATGGGTCTGGTTGTCCGCAGCAGCAGGATGGAGTATACCTTGTAAGATGCATCGCTCTATTTAATTAGGAAGGATTCTTCCATTTTTATCAAAATATCAAAATAGTCTTGAATACCCCCATGGGGTATGTTACTCTTAGAAAAGAACGAAAGAAAAGGGGTGTTCAGATGGAACATCAGAGCCATCCCGAGGAACCTATGCAATCCTCCATTTCAGATTCAACGGAAGCTTCGGTTACAGTTCAAGAAGCGGTATCCTGTCATACCGAGGGCAGTGATGGGAAGCATGTGCGCAAGAGTCACCATTCGCAGGAGATGAAGAGTAACCTGGTCTCTCGTTTGAACCGTGTGGAAGGTCAGATTCGCGGGATCAAAGGATTGATCGAAAAGGATACGTACTGTGATGATGTGCTGACGCAGATTGCGGCGGCTCAGTCTGCTCTTAATTCAGTGGGCAAACTTTTGCTTGAAGGCCATATGAAGAGCTGTATCGTTGAGCGTATTCAGGCTGGTGAACATGAGGTTGTGGATGAACTGCTGGTTACGATGCGGAAGTTAATGAAGTAAGGAAGTTAATGAAGTAAGCTGAATCAATTCAACTATTTAATTTATCATTTTAATATACCCCAAGGAGGAATTTACAATGTCTAATGTTACGTTGAACGTTACGGGAATGTCCTGCAATCACTGCGTGAAATCAGTTGAAGAAGCTGTGAAGAATACCGGTGCGAGTGGTAAGGTTGATCTGGCAGCGGGAACAGTAGCAGTGGAATATGATGAGCAGAAAGTGAACGTGGATCAGATCAAAGCTGCGATTGAAGATCAGGGATACGATGTAGTCTAACGGGATCACAGGCTTAAACCGAACATGCTCATGGGCACAAAGAGGGCAAACCCCTTTTCCCACGAGTCAGGTTTAAGCCTAATTTTCTGTCTGATATATACCCCTTAGGGGTATGTTCGAATGCAACATACAATAAATTGAATCGATATGAAAGGAGCTGACATGATGGATAACTCAACGAATAAACCGATGGATGGATCATCTGAACCCACCCCAATACCACCTGTGGCAGAAGCACCAGGGCTGAAGGCAACACTGCACATCACGGGGATGACCTGTGCTGCCTGTTCGACGCGAGTGGAGAAGGGATTGTCCCGCATGGAAGGTGTGCATCAGGCCAATGTGAACCTTGCCATCGAACAGGCAACCGTATCTTATGATCCGAAGACAACTAACGTGAACGCGTTGCGGGATAAAGTAGAGGCGCTTGGCTACGGTACGGTGTCCGAATCGGTTGATCTGAACATCACCGGTATGACGTGTGCTGCCTGTTCTGCCCGGATTGAAAAAGGACTTTCCCGACTACCGGGGGTATCTCAGGCGAATGTGAATCTGGCGCTGGAAACAGGGCATATCGAATATGCCGCTGGTGCATTGAAACCTTCGGATATTACCGCCAAGATCAAGCAGATGGGCTACGGTGCTGAACTGCAATTGACGCAAGAAGAGACCACATCGGTTCGTGAACGTGAGCTGCAACGCAAAAAGTGGAAATGGATGATATCTGCGTTGTTATCAATTCCTTTACTGTGGGCAATGGTCGGGCATTTCTCGTTCACATCCGGAATCTATGTCCCAGATCTGTTCATGAACCCTTGGTTCCAGCTGATTCTGGCAACGCCAGTACAGTTCGTGATTGGATGGCAATTCTATGTGGGGGCGTACAAAGCCCTACGTAACCGCAGTGCCAATATGGACGTTCTCGTCGCATTGGGTACCAGTGCAGCGTTTTTCTATAGTCTCTATCTGACGTTATCCAGTGGGTACTTACCTTCTACAACGATGGATCATGGTGCAATGGGAACGAGCACAGCCGCCATGCCTTCGGTAGAACTCTATTATGAGACAAGTGCAATTCTGATTACGTTAATTTTACTGGGAAAATGGTTCGAAGCTGTGGCGAAAGGTCGCTCTTCACAGGCTATTAAAAGCTTGATTGAACTGGCTCCACGTGAAGCTCGTGTCATCCGTGACGGACAGGAAGTGATGGTTCCTGCCGCATATGTTGCGGTGGGTGATCTGATCCTGGTGAAGCCGGGGGACAGTATCCCGGTGGATGGTATCGTTGAAGAGGGGCAATCCTCTGTGGACGAATCCATGCTAAGCGGAGAGAGCCTTCCCGTGGATAAAAAGCCTGGAGATCCTGTTACAGGTGCTACGCTGAATAAAAACGGGGTATTACGACTACGTGCGACCCGAGTGGGATCGGACACGGCTTTGTCCCAGATTATTAAAGTAGTCGAGCAAGCTCAGGGCTCCAAAGCACCGATCCAGCGGATTGCAGATGTCATTTCAGGCATATTTGTTCCCATTGTTGTTGGCATAGCCGCGCTGACATTCCTGATCTGGTATCTGTTTGCAAGTCCAGGTGACTTCGCTGGTTCCCTTGAAAAAGCGATTGCTGTGCTTGTCATTGCCTGTCCATGTGCACTGGGGCTGGCAACGCCGACCTCTGTCATGGCTGGATCAGGACGTGCCGCTGAATATGGCATTCTGTTTAAGGGCGGCGAACATCTGGAGTCAGCACAACAGATTCAGACCGTGGTGCTCGACAAAACAGGTACAGTAACCCAGGGTAAACCGGTGCTTACCGATGTTATCACGGCTCCGAATTGGACGGAATCCGATCTGCTTGAGCGAGTGGGAGCGGCCGAACAGAGTTCCGAGCATCCGCTGGCAGAGGCAATTGTTGCAGGTATTCGTGCCAAGGGCCTGGAGCTAACCCCAACAGAGAAGTTTGAGAACATACCGGGATACGGCGTGCGAGCTTCAGCAAAAGGGCAGGAGATTCTGGTCGGCACACGTCGTTTGCTTGCAGATGCGAAGGTGAATGTCTCTGAGGAAACCGTTCAGCAGATGAACCGTTTGGAGGAACAAGGGCGTACAGCGATGCTGGTAGCGGTGGATGGTCAGTGGGCAGGGATCGTGGCTGTGGCTGACACCATCAAGGATACCTCTCGCGAAGCCATTGGGCGTCTTCAGGCGATGGGGATTGATGTCATCATGATCACGGGAGACAATGAGCGAACAGCTCGCGCTGTAGCAGAACAGGCAGGGATCGGTAAAGTTCTGGCTGAGGTGCTGCCGGAAGGTAAAGCTGCGGAAGTGAAGAAACTTCAGGAGAGTGGCCTGAAAGTTGCGATGGTAGGTGACGGCATTAATGATGCTCCGGCACTTGCTACTGCTGATATTGGGATGGCCATCGGAACAGGAACGGATGTAGCGATGGAAGCGGCGGATATTACGTTGATGCGTGGTGATCTGAACAGCATTGCAGATGCCATTGAGATGAGCCGGCGCACGATGGGGAACATCAAACAAAACCTGTTCTGGGCACTCGGATACAACGTTATTGGTATTCCCATTGCGGCAGTTGGCTTCTTGGCTCCATGGCTGGCAGGGGCGGCGATGGCGTTCAGCTCCGTGTCGGTTGTCCTGAATTCCCTACGTCTGCAACGCATGAAGCTGAAGAGAAATGACTGACCGACCTTTGTTTGGAGATATATTCAACGCCTTATTGTTAATGAAGTGAGGATGAATAAATGCGCGGTCCGCTGTGACGGACCGTGTTTTTTGTTGAGAAAAATACAGTTGAGTCGCCAGAAAGTAAGCCTGAATCGTTGATATAGATGTTCTTTTCTACGGAGAAAGGATAGCATAATGCACGTTTGTGAAAATGGATCGATTGTATTCATGAATAAAGCTTTCATTTTCTGAATTTTTCAAAAATGAGTTGACAATATGGACATATTCACATAAAATTTAAACAATCGTTTGATTCAAACAACTGTTTAAATCAAATTAGAACTATTTGAGTAATGGAGGACACCTTTTATGTTACAGGCTTTACGTACATTGTTTAAAAAACCGCCAGTGATTGTAGGGATCGTAACAGCACTTATGTTCCAAGTGATCTTTAGCGTGATCTGGATGACCGCATATTCTGGAGTAAATGACCGTACGAAAGAATTGACGGTTGCGATTGTGAACGAAGACGGCGAAATGTCCAAAGGAATTGCGGATTCGCTCGCAGGAACACTGCCTTTTCATACCGTATCCAATCTGAGTGCGGCTGAAGCGTTGGATCAGCTGAATCATCACCAAGTACACATGGTGCTGGATATCCCGGCTGGATTTAACGAATTGCTTCAGACGGCTGGCTCAACTGCCGAGATTATATACACCCTTAATGAAGCAAACCCGGTTACGATTAAAAGCATGATGCAAGGTGTATCACAAAGTGTGACAAACACAATTAACAAACAAGCTACAGCACAAGGGGTACAGACGGTGTTGACCGCTTCAGGTGCGCCTGCCGATCAGGCTGCTGAAGCCGCGACAAACCTGACTACCCGAGTGGAAGGAACGACAACGTCCATCAACCCGGTTAACGGGATGAATAATCAGATGGTGCCGATGATGATGGTACTGGCTTCCTATGTAGGTGCCATGATCATGGGGATGAACCTCCAGACAGCCATGGGTATGCTGTCATCTACCTATTCCCGATTGACTTTGTTTGGCGCGAGAGTAGTCATTAACGTGGGTTCTGCATTGGTCGTTTCCCTGCTGGGATCATCATTGATCGTGGCACTGGGAGGACAGATTGCACAAGGATTCGTTGCATTCTGGTTGTTCCAGGCGCTCTTCCTGTGCACGTTCATGTTCTTCTCCCAGTTCTTCCTGATCTGCTTCGGACCAGCGGGAAGTCTGTTCAACATCATCTCACTGTCCTTGCAACTGGTATCCTCCGGTGCTATGGTACCGCGTGAATTGCTGAACAGCTTCTATAGCGGCATTGGGCAGTACCTGCCTGCAACATACGCCGTTCAGGGTATTCTGAGCGTGCAGTTGGGAGGCCCAGGAGTTCAGTCTGCTGTAGGTTCCATCGTGATTGTACTGTTGGTTGCCGTTGCGTTGTCATTGGTCGTGACGTTGTTGAAAAAACAACGCATGCCAGCTATGGCTCCAAGCCCGGCTCAGGCAAACAACTAATACAGCAGATGTATACCATTGCTTCATAGATAGGACAAGCACCCCGATGATTTTCATCGGGGTGCTTGGTGTAATATAATAGACAGATACAGTACCTGACTACAGCCCTTGAGCTGAAGCGGATGAAATGAACGGATAAGAGGGAGCGGGACGGAATGACTGAACCGGAATTGGATATCAAAACGAGGATATTGCTTGCAGCCAAGAAGCTTTTTGCACAGCAGGGGTATGACGGGACGAGTGTTCGTCAAATCTGTGATGAGGCGGGTGCGAACGTGTCACTGGTCTCATACCATTTTGGCGGCAAAGAAAAGGTGTTCGAAGCCTTATTTGAGCATTTTTTCCCTGGGCATATGATGAACTCGCTGGCGGAAGAATCCATGTCCTCGCCTGTGGAAGGCATCCGACGAATTATTGGTGAAGTTGTGAAGTTCACGATGACGGATCGGGAGATGAGCGATATTGTGCAGCTTGAAATTACACTTCGTACACATCGCACAGCTACCGTATTTCGTTTTCTGGACCCCGTCTGGACTCGAGTTAAGGAACTTCTGCAAGAAGGAAAAGACCAGGGATTGTTTCAGATTGAGTCCGTAACTTATGCGATGCTTCAGGTAATGGGTGTGGCCTTGGCACACAAACGGGCCAAGAATTCACGGTTTGGCTTTGAATATCAGGATATGAATACAGACGAACTCGCTGAGCAGACAATTGAGTTCGTACTTCGAGGATTGGGAGTGAACAGCCATGAATGAAACCATTGAGTTAATGATGAAACACCGCTCTGTACGCAAATTCAAGCCTGACCCGGTGAGTGATGAGCAGCTTGCAGCCATCGTAGCAGCGGGTCAGATGGCTTCTTCTTCAAGTAGTGTACAAGCCTATACCGTCATTGCTGTGACTGACATAGAGCAGAAATCCAAGCTGGCTGAATTGGCAGGCAATCAGGCCTACGTCAATGAATGTCCGGTGTTTCTCGTATGGTGTGCTGATCTGTATCGGCTGAGTGATGCTGCGAAACGTCATCTTCCTGAAAAGGAATCGTATGCTGATTCAACAGAGAATTTCATGGTAGCCACGATTGATGCTGCTCTGGCTTCCCAGAATGCCGCTCTTGCAGCGGAGTCACTAGGATTCGGAATCGTATATATTGGGGGGCTTCGTACCCGGATTGAGGAAGTAGCTGAGTTGCTGGATTTGCCGGAAGGAGTATATCCGGTGTATGGCATGTGCATTGGTGTTGCAGATCAGGAAACGGGAATTCGGCCGCGTCTGCCGCTGGATGCAATCCTGCATCATAATCGTTATAATGCCGAGCAGAGCATCAAAGGTGTTGAGCAGTATGATGAGACAACGACGGCGTACATGAAAGAACGGACTAACGGTGAACGAACGACTCCATGGTCCGAACTGATGGCGAAGCGCCTGACTGAGCCGACACGGTTGCAAGTGAGACCGTTCCTGGAAGGCAAAGGATTCTTGAAGCGTTAAGTTGAACTGAAGGTAGTTACACTTGCCACTCCGATGACAGAACAACCTTCCGATCGCTGTTATCCCCAGATTTTTTGATCCAATTTTTGTGAAGGTGAAAATCTAGTGATAGCGTATGCTTCCGAAGTAGCTTTCTTTCAGAAAGCTTTTAGACGACCGCTCTGCTTCCTCAGGTTATTTCTGTCCTCTACGTTCCTGTGTAAAAATTTAGTTCAACTGATATATAATAGTAGACTAGAAGTCAGTCGGGGCGAAGCCGACTGGCTTCTTTGTGTTGTGCTGGCAGGACAAGCGATAGTACTTGCTGTTACCTGATTGTACTCAAGTTAAGCCATAGAAACGCTTTGTGTTCTGATAAAAGAGCCGGGCGGCCCGCTCGGTTCCCATGCCGGTGATCTCACTCCATGCCTGGATGACCTGTCTGGTCATGGCAGGGTGTGTCATTCGTCCCTGAAATGGTCCTTCGAAGGGCCAAGGTCCGTCGGTCTCGGCCATGACTTGTTCCGATGGATATTGCCGGGCGAGTTCACGAATCTCTTCTTCGTAATGAATATCTGGCGTGAAAGAGATGAAATAGCCATTATCAGCCATACGCCTTATGGTTTCGCGAGAACCCTTGAACCAGTGGAAATGGGCGCGTCGGAACTGATTTTGCTCCAGCAAATCACAGACGATATCCGCATCTTCGTATACCGCATGAAGGACAAGTGGTTTGTTGTGCTTTTTGGCGAGCTGGATGAAACGTTCAAGCAACTCGATATACCCGCTCTGATCGAAGCGCTGCCCTGCCTGCTCCGCTTCCTGACGGTTGTAATAGGGGAGGCCGACTTCTCCTATGGCTGTAGCTTGTCCAATATGCTTCTCGATCCATTGGAAGAACAGGTCCATTTCTACAACGGACGGCAGTTCCTGTTCTGGATGGAAACCGAAGGCTGGATAGATGTTACGTGGATGTTGTTTTGCAAGCTCCAGATTGGCCTGGGAAGAAGCGAGATTCATGGACACGGCGATGACTGCCTCGACTTGTTGAGACGGGAAAGATAGCAGCATCTCGTGTTGTTCGTCAGGGGTATACTGATCGAAGTGAATATGAGCATCAATTAATGGTGCAAAAGCTTGAGAATGCACGAGGGAATTCCTCCTTGTGGTCATTTATATTCTAACTATGTTACGCAGAATTTCTTGTAGTGGATCACCCATTAAAGGAAAATAATAACTTAAAAACCCGCGCTATTATGATAGGCGGGCTTTCTGCTGTTCTTCTCGCATCCACTGTGCAATCTGCCGTTTACGCTCCAGAAAAGCGGATTCCTCCGTAATTTCTTCTCGTCTTGGGCGATCAAAAGGAACATGTACCTCGTGCAACACCGTTGCAGGTCGGTTGGATAATACATAGACCCGATCCGCTAGCAGCAATGCTTCTTCGATATTATGGGTGATGAACAGCACCGAGCGGCGGTTCTGTTCCCAGATATCGAGCAGCCAGCGCTGCATGTCGCTGCGTGTCAGTGCATCCAGCGCGCTGAAAGGTTCGTCCAGCAGCATGAGTTCCTGCGGACTGAGCAGGGCGCGCAAAAATGCCGCACGCTGCTGCATTCCGCCCGACAGCATATGAGGATAGGCTTGCTCGAACCCGGCAAGACCCACGCTGCTTAACCACTTACGAGCTTCTGCAAGTGCTTCGTTCCGAGGGGGAGCGCTTGAAGCTACTTCTCCAGCAAGCAGTACATTATCTTCAATGGTACGCCAAGGGAAAAGGGCGGGCTGTTGGGGCATATAACTTATCTTGCCACGCTGTCCCGTTACATTCTGACCGTTCATAAGCACTTGGCCTTCCTGTGGCTTCAGCAGACCGCCGATGATATGGAACAGAGTGCTTTTGCCACAGCCAGAAGGTCCAACGATAGCAACAAACTCGCCTTGCTCCACAGTCAGGGACAGGCCGTTCAGAACCGGTAGCTTGCTGCGCCGTTCACGGAATGATGCATGAACATTAACAACGTCCAGTGCAGGTGGAACCGGAGCAGGAGTCGTGTTGGCAGGTCGATCAGGCGTAGCCGAGTTAAACTTTTCACCGTGCGTTGGCTCTATTACACTTGCTCCTCGTCCAGGCTGGACTTGTTCATCCTGTTGTCGATTCATATGGTCATCACTTCCTATATACAGATTACATGCTTTACTACCGCTTCTGTGGCCGCCAGCGCACGAGCAGCCTCTCCAGCAGGGCAATGAACAGGAAGAGCAGCAAGCTGAGCGCGACAATAATCATGATCGCCACGAATAAGCGGTCCGTACGATAAGCCGACTTTTGCAGCATCATATAATAACCAATACCCTTGTCTGCACCAATCCATTCGGCAATGATGGCACCCATCACGCTATAGGTAGCGGCGATTTTGACACCGGAGAACACGGATGGCAGCGCATGGGGGAGCTCCAGCTTCCAGAAGAAATGATGACGTTTCGCACCAGCCATGCGCATATAGTTCATCATGGCCGCGTCAGTACGGGTCAAGCCGTCCATGGCCGCCACTGCGACGGGGAAGAAACAGACCAGGATGATGGTAATCAGCTTGGGCAACAGTCCGAATCCGAACCAGATTAACAGGAGCGGCGCGAGCGCGATGGTCGGGATATTTTGACTAAGAATAAGTAGAGGGTACAGGGCTGACTTGAGAAAAGGGACCAAATGCAGCACCATCGCAATCAGTAATCCAACCGCTGTTCCAGCGGCGAATCCGATAAGCGTTAACTGAATGGTTGCGGAAGCGTGCATGCCAAGCCGTTCGGCCTGAGTTGCTGCTTCGCGGGCGATATCGGACGGTGCAGGCAGCATCCATTTCTCAATATGGAAGAGGGAGACGGCTCCCTGCCATATCGCTATAAAGAGAATAACCGCCACAATGGGCGGCCATACACTTTTGAAATAGGCATGCATTAGCGATACTTCTCCGTCAGGGTATCCATGCTGAAGCCAGTAGGGCTATGGGCGATTTTGATCTGGGAGATGATGCTTGGGCTGCCAGCCTCCACGAGTACCTCGTGCATCTTGCGGACAACCTCCAGCAGTTCCTCCAGTTCCCCCTCCATCGTGGTGTCGAGTGCGTTCACCTGATATTTCAGGCCGGATTGCTGAATAACTTCAATGGCGCGATCTACGTAAGGATAAGAGTTCTCGCCATTTGGCGTTTTCGGGATAACCTGAATGCTAAGTAATGTGCTTGCCATGAGAGATCACGGCTCCTTTCGTGATAAATTGCATGAATTGAACCAGGTTTACACTTATCACTCCGATTGCAGTACCCTCTTCCGATCGCTGTTATCCCCAGATTTCTTGAATCCATTTTCAATGGGGGAAATCCGGAGATAAAGGCGAACACTTTGTTTCTTCAGATGGGTTCTGCACTCTTCGTTCTTGTGTAAAAAAGTTAAACTTAAGCAATTTTTATTGGGGTAAAAACTCGTTTGTATATGCCTTGCTCACATCGATCTGTTCATCCAGCAGTTTTTTGCTAAACATCCAGTCAGTGTAGTTTTGCCACACTTCCTGTTTTTGTTCTCCCCAGCGCGGGGCGTCATCTGTGTACTTTGGACTAAGCCATTTCTGGCTTGCCAGCACGAGGTCTTTATCCAGATCAGGGACGGCCTTGATCAGAATGTTGGCTGCGTCTTCGGGATGATCAATCGCATATTGATACCCTTCGGAGGTGGCTTTCAGGAATGCTTTCACCAACTCAGGGTCGTTTTGGATCGTTTGCTCGTTGGTTACGAGGACAGGCGTGTAGTAATCCAATGCTTCTGAATAATCCTTCACATATAACATGTTGATCGGTTCCCCGCGCAGTTCGGCTTCAATGCCTGTCCAGGCGTAGAAAATCCACGCGAAATCAATATCCCGTTTCACTGCGGTGAAAAAGTCAGCGTCACCCATGTTAATGTTTTTCACTTTCGATACATCGGCTCCGTCGCCTTCCATAATGGATTGCATCACGGCTTCTTCCACAGGGGAACCCCAACCGCCATAGGTTTTACCCTCAAAATCTTTCGGTGATTTGATATTCCGATCTGCCGGAGCAGCGAACCCGGATGTATTATGCTGAATAACTGCTGCGATGGAGACCAATGGAACACCCTGTGTGCGGGCTTGAGTTACACTCTCCTGATAACTTACGCCAAACGGTACTTCATTGGAGGCAACCATCGTATCTGCGCCACCGGCACCTGGTTGTACAACCTCCACGTTCAAGCCTTCGGCCTTGTAAAAACCTTGATCTACAGCCGCATACAGGCCGGTATGATTCGTATTTGGTGTCCAGTCGAGCACCACTTTAATATCTTTCAGGGCGGCAGTGTCACCTTCGTTGCTGCTTTCCGTATTTGTGTTGCCGTTCTGCCCAGCTGGGGCAGCTTCTTTGCCACCACATGCGGCTACAGTCACCATAAGCACGCATAAGAGCAACAATCCCATCGTTTTACGCCATTTCATCTGTGGTTCTCTCCTTCGGTATGTCCGGCCGATTGGCCCGGGGTACTCCTTGGCTTCATATCCAATCATCTTGCATAAATCGACAGATTTATACCAGTTGAGATCTGGATAACGTCACTTTTTTAGCTCTCTGGCTATATAAAAGAACATTAAAAAAGCGTCCCGTATTCCGGGACGCGTGCAGGCGTTAGAGAGGTGGCGTTCAGCCATAGGGCTGTGCCATTTCGATATACTCCGATTCCTACGCTGGCATGATCCAGATCAGGTCTAAGGGTTAGTATCTTGGTGGGATACACTCTCAGCCGGCCAATTCCGACTCCCCTGGGAAACTATGAAGTTACGGGCATTACTAGGTGTAATTATAGGCCAGCGGGTGGAACGTGTCCAGTCAGGAACTGGATGGGGACACGTATGAACTTATCAAACAGGTCGTTATACATATGTATATCAGCCTGTTTAGATGTGTTATTTTCAATAATTATCGTGGCGAATCATATAAGGCAATCTGGCTGAGTGCAAAAGCATCGGATAGTGGGCCATAGCCTAAGTGCTGAAGATCTGGAAGGCTCCCCACAAATACTTGGATCAAATCCGATGTTTGATATCTCGTCGCATCAGGGCTGCTTTCCCTATTTCAGCGATCAGCTTTTGATCGATTGACCTTGACCGGAGACGCTTGCTTCATTTAAACAACATAATTTAGATACAAAAGGAGATAGTACTGCTATACAAATAATTACTTTTTACATAAAAATGGGGGCGTACTGAATGATCCTTAAAACCATATTCGCAATTATTCTGTCCTATTGTGTCTACGTTTTTTTCACAGCTTACCTTTTATTTTTGGTTCCGTCTCCATCTACTATTGAAAATACGGATATGCAAAAATTGTTAACCGCAGGAAGTACGACAGATCGCGTACTGCTCTTGGAGGACGGCTTTCAATCCGGTCAGGTGAGAATCCAGACCATTCGAGAGGCGAAAACAAGCATCGACCTGGCTTATTACTCCATCCAAAAAGGAAAAACATCTCAACTCTTTTTTGCTGCTTTATTCGATGCAGCTGATCGGGGTGTTCATGTTCGAATCGTTTTAGACGGGATTTTTCACAACATGCGCGGAGAATTGCGTGATATTCCAGATGCCATTGCAGCTCACCCCAATGTGGAGTTAAGGTATTATGAACCACTCAACATAGTTATGCCATGGACATGGCATAACCGTCTGCATGACAAGATCTTTCTTGTCGACAACACATATGGCATCATTGGCGGCCAAAATATTGGTGATAGATACATGGCATTGCAACCCAAAAAAGACTATGTATTCGATCGGGATGTCCTTGTTTACAATCCAAACCATAATACGAACAGCACAGTTGTTGAAATGAAAAAATATATAGATCTGTTATGGGAACATCCATTCACCAAACCAGAAAAACATGCCAAACGTCAACATCATGCAAAGGGGTTAAAAGAGCTGGCTCGGCTGGCTCAGTTATATAAAAAAGCTCGGGCTCAGAGCGATCCTTTTGTTAAAGTGTTGCCGAAGGAATGGGCTCAAGAGGCTCTTCGTTCCGACCACGTCGCTTTCATTCACAATCCAATCCAAAGGCTGTATAAAGACCCGATCATGTGGAGAGCATTTGTTCATTTCGCCAATCAAGCAAAGTCGAAGGTGTACCTTCAGACGCCATATGCCATTCCTACCAAGAAAATGAAGAAAGCCGTACATCTGTCGATGAATCCAAAAGCAGAATGGGTCATGGTAACCAATTCAATCCAGCAGACCCCTAACCCTTTGGCTTTCGCGGGATACTTAAGCTCTAAGAAACGGTTGCTTGATACCAATCTGGCCATTTATGAATACCAAGGCCCTTATTCCATACACGGCAAATCATTTGTCATGGATGATTACCGCAGCATGGTTGGTTCGTATAACCTTGATCCCAGATCCGCCTTTCTAAATACCGAATCTGCTGTGGTCATTTCTGGTTTTGCATTCGCCAACGAACTAACAGAAGCTATGGATATCAAACGTGCACATAGTACACGTGTGAATAATGGTGAGTATCCAGCAGAATCTACGAATCAGAAAGGCCCTGTTTTCAAACGAATGGCAATCACAGCTTTATCCAAACTGTCTTTTCTCTGGAGATTTCTGTTGTAGAGAAGAACCAGCTAATAGATATAGCTACTTTTACAAATTTTAATTTGGAAAAATCACGATTGTTCACAGAATGTTCACTTATGTGGAGGGTTTCCTCATCTCTATAATTACGAAGGTAAACAGAGAGGATGAGAGAATTGCCAACAAGCAAGAAGGAACAAATTATTTTCGGATTAATGATGTGTACAGGAATGGTTGTCGTCATGATGACATTCAATTTATGGCACAGTGGGTTACTCGGTAAGATGTCCCCGCTTGAGATACTGCTTCAATTCATATTATGTTTTGTCATCGCGTTTCTGGTGGAGTCTTTCATTGTTGGCCCTGTGGCGAGAAAGATTGCTTTTTCCTTGCCCTTTGACAAGTCCAACAAAATTCTGGGTGTGCTAGCCATGTCATTTTTTATGGTGATTGGCATGGTTCTGGTCATGTCCTTGTATGGGATGGTTTCAGCATATTTCGCTGATCAATTAAGTGGGTCATCCGTATTCCGTACGTATCTCCATACCATTGCTCGTAACTTCAGCCTGGCGCTGCCATATCAATTGATCATTTTGGGACCCCTCGTCCGATATGTATTCGGTAAATTCATCAAAGGCAATGGCCCTGTAGTGCCTGTCGTTAACAAAAGTGTTTGATTCGGTTGGCCATAAGTATTTCCTGGGCAATCTTGTGCAAATGAATAGAGCGAATTCTTTCCCTTGATTTAAGGTGATCAGAGGCAAAGATGGGGCACTTGCCGCCATGATTACAGCGCTAACGAATCGAGAACATCTTATTAGGCCAGTTTTTAGGGAATAAAAAATCTAACGAATCTCAGCGGCGTTATTATGCTAAAAAACTGCAACGAGACCTTGAATTTGAGATAATTATCTATAATAACGTCTCTAGGATTCGTTAGATTTCAAATATCCTAAAATGCAGATAAATAGCGTGTGCTAGGTTCTTTATACAAAGTAACGCTACAAAAAAATGCCCACCGTCAGGTCATGACAGTAGACATCTCGATTTCTTTAATAGGTATATCTAATCCTCAGGACTGGATCGACACATAACTGTTAAGTCGCAGAATTCGCTATATGTTTGTTCTGCCATTGATACGTGATTACGCTAATGACAAGCAGGCCAACTGCAAAAATGGCAAGCATCCATGCAGACTGATTAACCGCCAGATGATCAAGACTCCATCCCGTAGTCAAAGGCAGAATGGCACCGCCAACCCCACCTGAGGCAATCAAAATGCTGGGTGTGGATTCTTCTGTTCCGGGCAGCAGTTTACTGGCAAAGACAAGGGCAATGGAGAATATCCCTGACATCGCAAGTCCAAGCAGTAAGATGATGAGAAATGCAGACCAGATTTGGTTTGTAAATGGAAATACCATTAACAAAAGAACAGATGCAAGACAACTGTACAGAACATAGACGCGGTATTGGAATTTCTCTGCGATATACCCGGCGAAGAGTCTTCCCACGGACATGGCAATCCAGAAACAGGTGACACTAAGCGCTGCTCCGGCTTCCTTCATGTTCATTTTCTCAATCAGGATCGCCGGCATGAAGTTCGCAAGACTCATCTCTGTGCCAACATAGAGGAAGAAGAACAGGACGAATAATACCAGAAGAGTCCTGTTACGGCCACGATAGGTTGGACTGGATGTACTTGCAGATGCGGGATGCATCTCACCCGATGTTCCAGCAGAGTGCGTATTTACGGAAGCATGATTTGAACTCTGTCGCTCCAGAAACTTATCGAGTTCACCGAATGATCCTTTTGCCCAGAAAACAAAGGTCAGCGCTGCGCAGATCGCAACAACGAGAAAGGAGAGACGCCAGTATCCGGCAGCAATGAGACCGCTGGCAACGAGCGGCATGACCATCGCCCCGATTCCGAATAACACTTCCAGTCGACTCATGGCAACGGCTGTATTGTCTTTGATCGCAGCGATGATAATGGTGCCAATAACAGCTTCAACCATTCCGAATCCAAAGCCGGCTGCGGGTGCAATGACGAACATCCAGCCCCATGATGGCAGCAGCATATAGGATAATTCTGCAATACAGAGCAGTGCTGTGGCGATTAACAGGCCTCCCCGTTTACCAAAGCGTCTGTTCAGCCATGGAGATAACAATACACCACCCAGGAATCCGGCAAATTGAGCGAAGATCAGCGTTCCGCCTTGGCTATAATCTTTGCCATAATGTTCAAGTGCAACCGGCAGAATGGAACCGAGCACAACGTGGGCAAGTCCAATCAGGAAATAGGATAGACATCCGATCCAAAGTAATTTTTTCATAAAGAACTCCTTCTACTTATATACATAAATTGAGGATCACAATAAAGCGCAATCTTGAAGACAAAGTCTATCATAACAGGACATGTTAAGTTGTGCCATGAATTCCTGATCGATACAGAAGGTTGCAATTAGGTCCGGCGTTCGTATATACTGAGACCAACAATTACAGATCGGACCATGCCGTTGAAGAGCATCCAACTCGGAGGCGTTTTCGCCAGGGGAGCGATATTTCCCCAAGTTAACCGGAACCGCCCGTTATCGCGGACCAAGAGGCTGGAAGCAGGATATCCTGATTCAGCAAGTTGGGTGGCACCGCGAGCAGAGCGCTCCTCGTCCCAAGGGATGAGGGCGCTCTTTGTATTTTTACAGCCAAAGGAGACGGTGACCATGTTGGAAATGAAATGGATTCGGGCACATGCAGAAGAGGTTCAGACCGCAGCAGACGGAAAAAAAATCAAGATCAACATTCGCACATTGTTAGAGCGGGATGAAGAACGCAGAGCACTTTTGCAGGAAATTGAAGAAGGTCGCAGGTTGCGCAATACGTTATCTGCTGATATTGGCAAGCTAATGCAAGCGGGGAATCGGGAACAGGCTGAAGGATTGCGGGCCCAGGTGAAACAGATCAATGAACAGTTGGAACAGGTGGAAGCGAGGCTCGCCCCTGTGCAGGAGGAAGTAACCAAGCTGCAATGGCTGGTACCCAATATCGTATCACCGGATACCCCCAATGGCTCGTCGGACGCAGACAATGTAGAGCTGCGACGTGTGGGAGAGGTGCCAACGTTCGAGTATAACACCAAAGATCACGTGGAACTTGGGGAGTTGCATGATCTCATCGATATTCCCCGTGGAGTTAAGATTGGTGGTACGCGAAGTTATGTATTAAAAGGCGCTGGTCTGTTATTACATCGAGCAGTACAGCAACTTGCGCTGGATTTGCTTCTGAAGCACGGCTTCACACCGATGGAGGTTCCGCTGATGGTCAGGGAGGATGCGCTGGTGAACACCGGATTCTTCCCAACCGGTCGAGATCAGGTCTATGAACTCCAAGGGGAGAACAAGTGGCTGGTGGGCACTTCTGAAGTGCCGCTTGTTTCGTATTATGCGGATGAGATTGTCGATGTTCAAGAGCCTGTGAAGCTGGCCGCGGTATCGACGTGTTTCCGCAGTGAGGTTGGCTCCGGCGGACGTGATGTACGCGGATTGTATCGTGTGCACCAATTTGCCAAAGTTGAGCAGGTCATTCTCTGTGCCCCTGATGCGGAAGAATCGGAACGCATGCTGCAAGAGATTACGGGACACGCCGAAGAATTGCTGCAATTACTGGAACTTCCTTATCGTGTTGTCGCTGTATGTATCGGAGATATGTCGCAGAAAACGTACAAACAGTATGACATCGAGACCTGGATGCCGAGTCGCGGTGCATATGGAGAAACACATTCGTCGTCGAATCTGCATGATTTTCAAGCGCGCCGTTCGAATATTCGTTGCTTGGATGCCGAAGGCAAGTTGGCGTACTGTCACACGCTGAATAATACGGCGGTGGCATCGCCGCGTATCCTGATTCCGTTGCTTGAGAATCATCAGCAGGAGGATGGAAGTATTCACATTCCGGCAGCCCTGCGGCCCTATATGGGCGGTGCCGAGAGCTTGATTTTGCCAGAGCAGGATGAAGTGAAGTAGAGAGGTTAGGTAACGCTCTAGGAAGTGAAGAATTAGCAAAGGAACCCCTTGACAGGGGTTCCTTCTAATTAAACATATGATCTGTTACCCATTGGTACTCTTGTTCAAGTCGAGCTGCCAATTTGGGATCTTCTTCGGCTGCAACTTTTCTCATGTATGTTAAATCAATCGTATCAAATTGACTGTAAATCAGGTAACGTGCCCACTCCAAGCTTCGGGCATCTGTCCAGTACTCGGAGGCTCTCAATCGATCTAAAATAAGGTCGTCTATTCCAATTACGTAACAGTAGCCTTCAGGTGTTAATAATTTGATAATCTTGTCTTTTGAACCTTCCAGTGTATCAGAAGGTATTTCGATAGGGATGTCCATTTCGGAGACATAATAATGTCTTCCTTCGTGAACGAAACCCAGATGATCAAATAAACTTCGGGCCAAATCATCTCTAATCATGACCAGATCAACATCAGCTGTCTTGTAACTTCCAGAAGTGTATAGTTCAACAGCATGTCCTCCAACAATAATGGCTGGATCTGCATCTAATTCATCAAGAATAGGAGTAATAATACCCATCACATAGAACTCTTTTAAATCACTTTTGGTCACATCAGCTGCAAGTTCCTTCAATTTTTGTTTAGCCCATTTAATTCTTTCCTGCATTTCTGGTGTTTGAATACGTTCCATGGTTCACCTATATTCTTTAACGCAGCTTCCATTCACGCTCGTTAATGATTTCAATTTGTCCAGATTCAAGGGCTTTTTTGAAACGATTGCGGGCTGTTTTCATCAATAGAACCATTTCGTCTTCAGGACGAATCTTGGTGGATGTCGAAGTGACGATAGCTTTCATACGTTTACGGTTATTTTTAGGTGAAACCATATCAAGCAAATTCTTTTCGATCATACATATCCCACCCCATTTTTTAGGTTTATTAAAACAGTATTACGCGACCTTCCCATATTATACAATGAAAATCATGAATTGTTCCAAGACTCCCACTTATGTTATTCAACTTTATGCAATTCGTATCCGATATAATATAATAGAAGTAAAATATTGGATTATGGGAGTTGGAAATTAAAAATGAATAGAATCAAACTGGCGCTTCGAGGCACGCTTGCTCTAATTATGGCATTAACAATACTGGTCCCTTCGTTGGCCTTGGCGGCTACTGGTGATGTGACATCGATTGAAATAACCAATAGCAGCCCGCAGAAAATGAGTGTCTCCGAAACAGCTGTGCTTCAGGTGATGGCAACGGTAGAAGGTTTTGATAACAAGCAGGATGTTACCCAAGGCGTGACTTGGTCCACCAGTAATGCAGCAGTCGCGACGATGGTGAAAGGCAAAGTCAAGGCTGTTACCGCGGGCGAAGCAACGATTTTTGCAGAAGTAGACGGGGCTAAAGCCCAGTTGGTTGTCCAAGTGCAGGAGAAGATCAAAAGCATCAAAGCTTCACCGAAATCCTACAGTTTTGTTAAAGGCAGTGAAAGCACCCTTCCCAAAGTAAGCATTACACGTGCGAATGGTAAGGTAGAGGATGTGACGTCTGAGATTGTGTGGTCCGTATCCACTTCTTCGGCTGTCCTGGAAAACGGTAAAATCAAAGGCGTTACACCCGGCAGAGTATTGCTGCAAGGCAAGTACGGAACAACGATTGTGAAAGTCCCTGTTGCTGTGACGGACGAGATTACCAAAGTTGAGGTTACTCCTGCCACAATGCAGCTGAACATCAAGAAGTCCAAGGCGTTGAAGGTCATCGGCACCTACGCGAATGGCAAAACCATTAACCTTTCGAAACAAGTGATATGGACCTCTTCCAACACAAATGTAGCTATCGTGAAAAATGGAGCCGTTAAGACGCTGACAGAAGGACAAGCAACCTTGACAGGAACTTATCAAAATCAGACAATAAAGGCAGAGGTTACCGTTGTACCTTTGCTCAAAAAGTTGATTACAGGCCAGAAAAAACTTGTTTTGTCCCCACAGGGAAGTACAACGCTGAGTCTGATGGCCCAGTATGATACGGGCAAAACCACTGTTGTGACCAACAGTGCGGTGTGGAGCAGCACAAAGCCGGGCGTAGCGACAGTAACAAATGGCAAGATCGTGGCTGTAGGCAAAGGTAAAACGTCTATCACGGCCAAGTGGGGCAACAAAAAAGTGACGATCCCTGTGACAGTAAAATAAATATTTATATAATGAAGTGCTTTGCATCAATTCAAAGATAAAATCAGTACATGACACGTTAAAATCATCAAGGTAACAGACAACCAAGGGGCGTAGACATACGCTCCTTTTTTGGATATATAGAAATATGTATCTGAAATGCCTTCTGCTTTAACAACTATATAAGGGGATTGGATGGGATGAATATGAAAGCTTCGATTATAAGCTCAGACGCTAACTCTAGTGATCTGACTTACCTGAAATATCTTCTTTTATCCCTAAGTTCCATACTTACATTTCAACGGAGCACTACGATTGAGCGCATGAAGCAAAGCACCTATGAAAAATACAGAGAAGGTTACCATTTAAAATGTCATGGTGAAGAGGAGGTACCTGAATGAAAGATTCAATGCAACCTGAGAACTGGCCTGCCTGGGCGACAGAGTTGGTAGAGATTGCTCCGGCCAACCCCAATTGGGACGCACAGGCTCAGGAAGAAATCAAGCAACTCAAACGTCTTCTACAGCAGTATAATATCCATTCATTCGAACATATCGGAAGCACATCCATTCCCGGATTACCCGCCAAACCCATTATTGATCTGATGGCAGAGGTACAGTCATGGGACGACATGAATCTGATTGCGGATCAGCTGAATCCGTTAGGCTGGAACTATGTTCCGCCTGAATTGGATGGACGGGAGTACAGACGATTCTGGGTCAGGGTTAAGGATGGCAAGAGAGCTGTACACCTTCATCTTATGCGCCCGGGAGAAGAACGCTGGGATCGTCAAATTCGGTTTCGGGATGTGCTGAGAAAACGCCCAGATCTGGTGGAAGCTTACGCCGTCCTGAAGACAAAGCTTGCTGATGAGAACAAGGAAGATAGGGAATCGTACACCGCTGCCAAAACGCAATTTATTTTACAAGTGCTTGATGAAGGCGTGTGATTGATTGAAAAGCGTAATTATCAAAGACAGGCTGATCTATTTCTTCGCAGTCATGATGACCATGGCGGCAGGACTCGCATCCAGACACTTTCGTGAACGATTGCCGGGTTGGGTGCATGAACATTTCGGGGATGCATGTTGGGCGGGCATGATTTATTTCGGAGTACGCATGGTGTGGCCTCATCGCAGCTTGGTATGGGCGATGTGTTTGAGCTGTGTATTCAGCTGGATGATTGAGTTCTCACAGTTGATTCAGACGCCTTGGCTGATTGAGATACGTTCAACCGTATTAGGTGCTCTTATTTTGGGACATGGTTTTCTGGTAATTGATCTGATTCGATATACGGTCGGTATTCTGTGCATGGTTGTGATAGATCGTTATTTCCTGAGAAATAAGATGGCTGGATCATGAACTCAAGTGAATCATGGAGGGGTGCTGTATGAATGTAGAAAAACTTTTTGACGAATCGCCCGAATTCGAAACACAGCGGTTAAAGCTGAGGCGGCTTGCGATGGATGATCTCGATGAATATTATGCATTTGCCTCTGATCCGCGAGTGAGTCAGCAAAGCTTGTGGAAATGCCATGAGACGTTGGAGGATTCAATTCAATATATTCAGCGGGTACTGGATAATTATGAACAGAAAACGGTACATATCTGGGCTTTTATTTTGAAGGAAACAGGGACCTTGATCGGCAGGGGTGGCGTCTTTCATCTCAACGAACCCATGCAGAGTGCCGAATTAGGGTACGCGATAGCCAGTAGTCAATGGGGTAAGGGCCTCGCAGCAGAAGCGATGCAACCCATCGTGAATTATTGCTTTGGGGAACTGGACTGCAATCGGCTGGAAGGGAAATGTAATGCAGGCAACATAGGCTCTGCACGCGTAATGGAGAAGCTGGGCATGTCGTACGAAGGTTTGCTACGCAAACAGTTGAAGATCAAAGGTGTATTTACGGATCAAAAATTGTACTCCCGTATCCGGGATGATCTATAATACTTCCAATGACACATAGGGTACATCGCAGAAATTGAAGGAGGCGGAACCATGATCTATAGTATTATTTCCCGTTCGTTGTGGGAGCAAGTGTCAAAGGGGAGTGAGTATGCACCAGATAGCCTGGAGACGGACGGATTCATTCATTGCTCCACCAAGGAACAGATCCCATGGGTAGCCGGACAATATTATGCAGGCCGCACGGATCTGTTATTACTCAGTATTGATGAGAAGGCGTTAAAGCCGGAACTGGTATATGAGGATCTCTATGAATTGAATGAACTATTTCCACATATCTATGGAGAACTCAATCTGGATGCGGTTCGTAAAGCCATTCCATTTGAACCGAATGCAGACGGCACATTCTCATTTCCTGAATAAATAACATGTGACGCTTCTGTTTGAACATGATCCATGGACAACATGCTTTTCCGAAGGGTGGTTAACGGATGGATATGAATCAAGTTTTTCTGGAGACAGCGGAGAAGCAATTCTTGTATTACAAGCAGCTCGGGGAAAAAGCCATGGCACAACTGGAGTTCGAGCAATTGTTTCAATCCTGGAATGAAGACGCGAACAGCATTGCGGTAATCGTAAAACATCCATGGGGCAATATGCTGTCCCGTTGGACGGATGTACTGACAACAGATGGTGAGAAACCATGGCGTGAGCGGGATGCCGAATTCGTGAATGATATTTCTTCCCGGGAAGAGTTGCTCTCCAAATGGGAGGAAGGCTGGAATTGTCTACTCGAATCCATTCGTTCATTTACCCCGGAACAATTGTCTCATATCATATATATTCGGAATGAAGGTCATACCGTCATGGAGGCCATTATTCGGCAATTGGCGCATTATCCGTATCATGTCGGGCAGATTGTATTTGCAGCGAAAATGCTTAAAGAAACAGCCTGGGACAGTCTCTCCATTCCGAGAAACGGCTCTTCTCAATATAATGGCGGCAAATTTGCCAAGCCGAAGGCACGTAAACATTTTACAGAAGATGAACTTCATATAGAAAAAGGTGAGGAACAACAATGACTCAAATTGCATTGATTCGCCATGGAAGCACAGCGTGGAATAAGGAAAAACGTTCGCAGGGACAGACGGATAATCCGCTGGATCAGGATGGCAGGGAACAGGCGGTATTACTTGCCGCGAGACTGGCCGAGGAATCCTGGGATGCCATCTATTCAAGTGACTTGGAGCGTGCAAGTGAGACAGCTCGCATCATTGGTGATCGCTTGGGCATTCAGGAGATTCATCTGGACCCTAGACTTCGCGAGATGGGCGGAGGACAGGTCGAAGGGACGACGGAAGAGGAACGGTTAGCCAAGTGGGGAGCGGACTGGAGTACTCTGGATCTGGGGCGTGAGCTTGCAGATGCAGGGACTGTTCGAGGCAGTGCGGTGCTTGAAGATATTGTACAGCAGCACCCCGATGGAAGAGTGATCGTTGTCAGTCACGGAGCCGTCCTGCGGAATACACTGCGAGGTCTGGTGCCTGAACTGGATATCAGCGTGAAGCTGTCCAACACATCCATTACCCGGATCGCCAAGAATGAGAATGCATGGCAATGCGAACTGTACAATTGCAGCGTACATTTGGATTCGCCCAGGGAGTCTTAATAGATGGATGCTCTGACGTTAAAACAAAAATTACAGCATATTCAGTCGTCTAATCATTCCATTGATCACGAGAAACAGCCTTACGAATTGTCACTGCATATGATGAAGCATATTGGTAGTACTGACCCTGTCCTGCGGGATGAATTGATCTATGTTACGTTTGCAACCTGGATTGGACAGGGTGTATTTTCGGAAGAGCAGCTAAGGCATGTGTTACAGTTGGCGCTGGACGATCAGCACCTGTTCTATGGGATCGGAGAGCAGGGAATGGATAGTGTGTTTACGCGGACGTTCTCCGTATTATTACTGCCTCCAATTCTGAATGTGGATCGTCAGCGACCTTTCCTGGACAGAGAGGATATCGCAGGGATTCATCATCGGTTGACTACATATCTGGAACGTGAAAAAGATGTTCGTGGCTACGCCGATAACAAGGGCTGGGCGCACGCCCCCGCACACGCGGCGGATGCGGTTGAAGATCTGGCACAGTCGCCATATCTGGAGCGAACGGATCTGCTGGAACTTCTGCACGCACTCGCTGTAAAAATAACGGAATCAAGTGTGGTTTACATCCATGATGAAGATCAGCGAATAGCGCATGCTGTAATTACCATTCTTCGTCGCAATCTGTTGGAGCCAAAGGATATTACGGTGTGGATCGATTCTCTTCATCAAGAAGACCAGGCGGAGGACAGATCACTTCTGGAAACCAGTCATAGGAACCTGAATGTGCGTCTGTTTTTACAGACACTCTATATTGCGATACGAACAGAAGAAGATGAACCTTTTCCGGCGGTTTGTTCACTGGTATTGCAGGCATTGGAGAGAGAAAAGTAACGGGATACTAGATATATGGATGTGGGGAAAAGGAGGAGATGGCGCATGACCAAACAGCCGTATTCATGGACCGAGGAAATCCTATCTCCGCTGGGTGAGGCAGCGGTTATCATCCATTGCGGGGATCAATTGTCTGATGCTGTGCAGCGCAGAGTGATGTCTGTATGTGCTTTGCTGGAAAAAAGCACTTTGCCAGCCATGATCGAATGGGTGCCTTCATATACGTCCGTTACAGTATTTTATGATCCGTTCATCTCCCCGTACCCCGAGTTATGCCGGATTCTGCTTCAGCAGTTGAATCAAATGAAGGAATCCGTACAAGACAAGTCCAGAACGGTCACGATTCCCGTATGTTATGGTGGCGAGTGGGGGCCTGATCTGGACTACGTTGCCAGTGAACATGGACTGACCGCAGAGGACGTTATTGCGATTCATACATCCGGGGATTATCTCGTACATATGATAGGATTCGCACCGGGTTTTCCGTATCTCGGCGGGTTGTCTGCACAGATTGCTACGCCCAGACGTGCAACGCCAAGGCTTCGGGTTGAGGCGGGTACAGTAGGAATTGGTGGCAAACAGACGGGAATCTATCCGGTGGACACACCCGGAGGATGGCAATGTATTGGACGAACGCCACTCCGGTTGTTTCGGCCGGAAGAGAACGTACCGAGTCTGCTGGCAGCAGGTGATCGGGTTCGATTTGAACAGATTACGATGCAGGACTATCTGGCGTTGAAGCGGAAGGAGGGCGAACGATGAGTATTGAGGTGGTTCGCCCTGGTCTGTTATCTACTGTTCAGGATGTAGGGAGAACCGGTTATCGCCGGTATGGTATTCAACCTGGCGGGGTCATGGACACCTTTGCAGCCAGAGCAGCCAATTTGCTTGTGGGCAACTCCCGACATGCGGCAGTGCTGGAGATGACGATGACGGGGCCAGAGCTTCGATTTCAGGAGAGTCAACTTATCTCATTATGTGGAGCCGATCTGACGGCAACGGTGGATCATCTGTCTGTACCTTTGTGGCGTCCTGTGTTGGTGCGGGCTGGAAGTGTACTGAAATTTGGCCCATGTCGTCATGGTTTGCGTGGATATCTGGCGATTGCGGGCGGAATAGCTGTGCCTGAAGTGATGGGTAGTCGGAGTACAGACCTCAAGACAGGTCTTGGCGGTGTGGAGGGCCGAGCCTTGCACGTGGGGGATCTGTTATCCAATGGTGAACCTTCTGTTGAAGTGCAAGGTTGGATGCAGCGTATGGAGCAGCAGGTAAAGGAGAGCGAGCGGAACCACCGAATATTGACGCCTGCGTGGTTTTTGTCTGAGCGGGAAAGACCTGACTATTATGGGCAACCTGTTATTCGTGTGATGGAGAGCAAGGATAGTTCGCTGTTCAGCGAGACGACTCTGGGACAATTCTATGCCGAAAAATACGTGATTTCTTCACAATCCGATCGGATGGGCTATCGCATGCAAGGCTCCATACTGGAACTGGATCAGCCGCTGGATCGGCTGTCTGAAGCCGTTACCTATGGCACGGTGCAGGTGCCACCGGATAGTCAGCCCATCATCTTGATGGCAGACCATCAGACGATTGGAGGTTATCCTGTCATTGCACAGGTAGCTCGCGTGGATATGCCTATCCTGGCTCAGGCTAGGCCAGGAACCCAAATTTCTTTTAAAAAGATTACGCATGATCAAGCCGGACAGTTGTATATGGAACAGGAAATCAATATGCAACTCATGGATAAGCTGATACGCAGAAGAATGGCAGGAATGGGGGGCACTTAATGAATACCTCGAAAACCTTGGATATCAATTGTGATCTGGGCGAAAGTTATGGTGTGTATCGCACGCTATCGGATGAAGCCATTCTGCCCTTAATTACGTCAGCCAATATTGCCTGCGGGTTTCATGCAGGTGACCCGGCTACGATGCGGCTGACGGTAGAGAGGGCATTGGAGCATCAGGTGGCAATTGGAGCCCACCCCGGGTTGCCGGATTTGCAAGGGTTTGGCAGAAGACGTATGGACATTACGTCACAGGAAGCATATGACATGGTGGTGTATCAGATCGGTGCGCTGGATGCCTTTGTCCGGGCAAGTGGAGGGCGAATGCATCACGTAAAACCGCATGGAGCTTTATACAATATGGCCGCAGAAGATATGAAGCTTGCTGAAGCCATTGTGGAGGCAATCTTTCAAGTACAGCCTGAACTGTATCTGTATGGTCTGGCGGGCAGTGAGTTGATTCACGCCGCGGATCGCATCGGTATGCGCAGTGTGAGCGAGGTGTTTGCAGATCGCACCTATGGGGCGGATGGTAAGCTAACCCCTCGCAACCAAGCTGGAGCCCTCATTGAAGAATCGGGACAAGCGATTGCTCAAGTGCTTCGGATGGTGAAAGATGGAGTAGTTGTATCCACGGATGGTACATTGGTTCCCATCAAGGCAGAGACGGTCTGTATCCACGGTGACGGAGCAAACGCTCTCGCATTTGCTCAAGAGATTCGTCGTGTGTTGGAATCGGAAGGCATTAAGTTATCCCCGCATACCACGGGATGATATGCCTGTTCAGTAGAAAACAGTAGTTTTATCAGGTTGTTCGAATTGAACTTTGAAATTTTGGAATGACAAGGAGTGAATGAACAGAATGAAACCCATACGCAACTCGGCAAAGGCTGTCATTGTGCAGGATGGACGATTGCTGGTCATCCGGCTGGAAGACCAATATGGTACCGCTTATGTGTTCCCAGGTGGAGGACAGGAGAAAGGTGAAGAACTCAGGGATGCGGTCGCGCGCGAATGTCTGGAGGAGATTGGTCAGGCCGTGAACGTGGGAGAGCTGTTACATATCCGGGAGTATATCGGTAAAAATCATGAATTCGCCGAGTGGGATGCAGATATCCATCAGGTTGAATTTTATTTTGCGTGCAGCCTGATCGATCCCGCTGCAACTATTTTTGAAGGCTCCAATCCAGACGACCACCAAGTATCCGTGGAATGGATTGCACTTGAAGAGCTGTCCCAGATTCGTTTATATCCAAAAACGATTGGCGAATTGCTTCTTAAATCAGGCGCTTCATCAATCTATCTGGGAGATCTGAATTAAACCAGCCAAGAAGAAATATCGTGCTAACCCCTTTATGTAAACATTTTTATAAAGAACTTTTCCAATTTTGTCACGTTAGCGTATCGGTTCATGGATTCACCATAGGTGAGGTGGGTACACTATAAGTACAGGCTTATTACAAAAGCATTTGCATTAAGCTGTCTATAGTAATACGAGAATAATGAGCTTTCATTAAACACAAAGAGATAGTAACAACTACACTTCTCTTGTACTTTTTATTATCCACCCTTAATTGGGAGAACGGTAGACGTAGTGGAGGGGACGGAATCGATTCTGAGGAAGCGAAGTGTCTGCTGGCATCCTGGATTTTCACTTGTATATCCATTGAATTAAACATTTACACGATAACGGAGAGGACAGAAGAAACCTGAAAAAGCGAAGCGGTCGCCTTTATCACCGGATTTTCCCCTTGAGAAAAGGGAATCAAAAAAATCTGGGGATAACAGCG
The DNA here is from genome assembly GCF_037973995.1 of Paenibacillus sp. FSL R5-0701. NCBI lineage: Bacteria > Bacillati > Bacillota > Bacilli > Caryophanales > Paenibacillaceae > Paenibacillus > Paenibacillus sp. FSL R5-0701. The sequence goes on from NZ_CP150230.1 coordinate 491,779, forward strand.
ATTGGAAGGTTATTCTGTCATCGTAGTGTCAGTGTAAATTGTCTTTAATCCAATGTATACGAGGAAGAGATCAGGATCAATCATTGAGAGATAACAGCGATCAAAAGAACGATCCGTACCCGCAACGGCCTTCTACATAGTCCTTCCAATATTCCCCCAAACCGAAAGGAGCACTTCCCATGAACCAGACTGAATTGGAACAAAACATTGTAAAAGCATTGGAAAACAACCCTTTTTGCAGCTTCTCCACTGTGGAGAATGGTAAACCGAAATCCCGCTATATGGCGCTTTTCAACGATGGACTGAACATTCATCTGGCAACGAACCGCCGTACACACAAAGTAGAGGAACTGGAGAATAATCCGAATGTTAGCCTGCTACTTGGTTATGAGGCTGGTGGCTCCAAAGAAGTGGTTGAGATCGAAGGAACCTGTGAAGTGACAAAGAACGAAGGCTTGCGCGAGCAAGTGTGGAACGACGAACTGAAGGCGTGGTTCGATGGACCTAATGATCCAAACTATGTCATTCTGGACATCACCCCGACTCGTATTGAATATACAGGGAAAGATCATGAACATCATGTGTGGGAACAATAATCCGAATATGAACATAACCTCTGCAAAGTAGCGTCCTTATGCGAAAATACGCGCAGAGTTTAATCCAACCGTGAAAGCCATTAAGGTTTCACGGTTTTTGGTATGGATGAATAACGCTGAATTGGATATACATGTAAGACACATGTAATATACGTATTTTAAAGATAATAAGCACTAAGTACCTACTAAAATGTTGAAAAAAATGTCGAAATCACGCATAATAATGTAAACTCGCCTAGGTATGTGCGGGTAATGTAAAAAATAATGCTTTTCAATGGCTGATCATTGCGTTATGATTTGGAATGTAAACGACAAGCACAGACATAAATAGATGTTCATGTGAGATAAACTTACCTGAAATTCCGATGCATGTCATCAGAGCGTCAGTACGCACAACCCATGAAATCTATCTTTTTCTGCGCTCTTCGTTTGCCCATTAATGCATGATTCAATGTACATAACCGGGAGGGGTTATTTTGAAAATGAGAAAAAAAGTATTATCAAGCCTGACTGCCGCTTTGGTTGCATTAAACGTGCTTGCGGTGTTTCCGGTACCAGTATCGGCTGCGGATGCTGCCAAAGTTAAACTGCGGATCATGGAGACAACAGATATTCATGACAATCTGATTAACTACGACTATTATTCCGACAAAGAGACAGACCAGTATGGACTCGCCAAAACAGCGACACTGATCAAAAAAGCGCGTGATGAAGCCAAGAACAGCTTGCTGTTTGACAATGGTGATCTGATTCAGGGTAACCCGCTGGGAGACTATGTTGCGAAGATTGATCCACTGAAAAAGGGTGAGACTCACCCTGTATATAAAGCGATGAATCTGCTCGATTATGATGCAGGTAACATCGGTAACCATGAGTTCAACTATGGTCTGGACTTCCTGGACATGACGCTGGAGGGAGCAAACTTCCCTTACATTAATGCCAATGTCTATGTAGACGATGGTGATGATGATGAGACAAATGACAAGAATTACTTCACACCGTATGAGATTTTGGATAAAAAAGTAACGGATGAGACGGGCAAAGAACATACGATCAAAGTGGGTGTGATCGGATTTGTACCGCCACAAATCATGCAGTGGGACAGCGCTAACCTTGAAGGCAAAGTAATCGCCAAGGATATTATTGCTACCGCGAAAAAATTCATTCCAAAAATGAAAGCCGAAGGTGCCGACATTATTGTAGCCATCCCTCACTCCGGATTTGAGGATATCCCTCAAACGGATCTGATGGAGAACTCCGTATTGTACCTGAGCCAGGTAGAAGGCATTAATGCCATTCTGTTTGGACATGCTCACAAAGTATTCCCAAGTGCTGATTTTGCCGGCAAAAAAGGGGTAGACCTTGAGAAAGGGACAATCAATGGCGTTCCTGCTGTAGAGCCAGGATTCTGGGGGGATCACCTGGGGATTATTGATCTGGATCTAGAACAAGTGGATGGCAAATGGAAAGTGGTCGATTCCAAAACGGAAGCACGCCCAATCTATGACACAGCGGGCAAAAAGCCATTGGTAGATGCGGATCAGGACATCATTGATGCGGTTCATGAAGAGCATGAAGGTACATTGGAGTATGTTCGTGGCCCGGTCGGCGAAACGACTGCACCTATCAACAGCTTCTTCGCTCTGGTACAGGATGATCCATCCATTCAGATCGTAACGAATGCACAGAAATGGTATGTCGAAAAACATATGCAAGGTACGGAATATGAGAAAATCCCTGTATTGTCCGCAGGTGCACCATTCAAAGCCGGTGGACGTTCAGGCGCTTCGTATTACACGAATATCCCTAAAGGCACCATTGCGATCAAAAACGTTGCTGACCTGTACGTATATCCAAATACGGTACATGCTGTAATGGTTAACGGCGCAGAACTGAAAGAATGGCTGGAATGGTCTGCAGGCCAGTTCAACCAGATCGACCCGGCTAAAGGTGGACAACAACAACTGATCAACAACGACTTCCCAACGTACAACTTCGATGTTATCGATGGTGTAACGTATCAGATTGATGTGACCCAACCAGCCAAATACGATAGCAAAGCTACGATTGTTAATGCATCCGCAAGCCGGATCAAGGACCTGAGCTTTAATGGCAAACCGATTGACCCAGCGCAAAAATTCATTGTAGCGACGAATAACTACCGTGCTTCTTCGTCCAAGCTGGCTAACCCGGACGGTAAACGTATCGTTCTGGCTGCACCGGATGAGAACCGTCAAGTGATCATCGACTATATCCGTGAGAATAAAACAATTAACCCAACCGCTGACGGCAACTGGTCCCTGGCACCAATTAAACCATCTGCTGGGTTAACCGCAGCAGCACTTAACGACCTTGAAGTGGTATTTGCTTCTTCCCCGGATGCAAAAGATCTGGTTGAAGCAAACCCGGCGATGTCTTTCATCGGTACAAATGATGATGGTTTTGCTGAATACGGCATGAAATTGACTGGAGAAGCAACAACAACTCCGAAACCAGGTACGGAGCCTGCTCCTACGCCTACAAAGCCAACTAAACCTACAGAGCCGACTACTCCAACCAAACCAACGACCAAGCCACAGCCTGAGAAACCAGCTGGCGGCAAAGTGGTATATGTGGTGAAAAAAGGCGATAACTTGTACCGCATCGGTTTGAAATATGGTGTAGACTGGCGCAAGCTTGCGACAGCTAACAAAATCTCAGATGTACACAACCTGAAAGTTGGACAGAAAATCGTGATTCCCGCTTCTTAAAGTTTAATAAGTTGAGGGAGACCGACAGTCATCAGACTGTCGGTCTTTTTTTCTGCAAATTTGAATATATTGTTTCAAGAACCGTCATACAGGAAGTCATCAAAACAGTAGAGATTAATTTTAAGACCCATGATATAATATTTACAAACTTTGGGTATATACAAGTGAAATCTAATGGACATGGAATCTAAATTGGCAAGGGGGGTCCTACATGAATTGCAGTGGCTGCAGTCCAATCTATCCTATAGAGGGCCAAGGTACCTTGTACTTGCGTCCCATTTCCCCCGCTTTGCTTGAAGCGCTACAAACGCTGGGAAGACTTATCGAGACGTCGGATGACATGATGTGGATGCATTTTTCGAATCTGGAGACGGTTCAGAGCTTAATAGAAAAGATCGGCGAAATGGATCCGACATTACGTGATTCCCTAACTGTTCAGATTATGCCTATATACGAACAGGCTAATGAAGAAAGCTGGATTAGTCTAACCATGCAGGAGTCCCGTTTCAAGCATGCGGAGCTGGTTTCCATTATTCTGGAGCATCAATTCAGCAGTCATATGCAACCCATCGTTGATGCATCAGAGCAGATTATCGGATATGAGTTTTTGCTTCGTCCTGCTGAGAATGGAAAATCCTTCAGTTCCTATGAATTATTTGAAGTGGCGCGTGAGACTGGACTGCATTCTTTTCTGGATCGATTGGCACGTATTACTGCTATTGAGACCAGTGCCATTTTTCTGCCGCATGGTGTCAAACGCTTCGTAAATTTCCTGCCTTCCTCCATATACAATCCCGAATATTGTCTGACACATACGTTTGAAGCGATTGAACGCCTTTCGCTGGACCCTAAAGATTTTGTGTTTGAAGTCGTGGAAACAGAGCAGATTCAGCATATGCCCATCTTGCAGCAAATATTTGAGGTGTATCGCTCCCGTGGAATGTCTGTTGCACTGGATGATGTGGGTGCCGGATATTCAACAATAGAGTTGATGAATCGGTTAGAACCGGATTTTGTCAAAATAGATCGAAGTCTTATTGACCGTTGTGATCAGGATTCGACCAAACAAGAGAAAATTCTTCACATTGTTGAGATGTCGAGTCGATTTGGTGGGCAAGTCCTTGCCGAGGGGATCGAACGGATGGAAGAGTTTGAATTCTGTCGTTCCATAGGTATTGAGCTTGCACAGGGCTACTATTTTGGTAAACCCTCGGCACAACCGCCAGGCGGTCCGTACTGCAATACTTCATCTAATTCATGTAATAATTAGTAACCTGTACCTTGTACAAGTCGCTTCTGATCAGAGGTGGCTTGTTTGGCGTGCCTGCACATTTTTCTCTCAAATAAAAACCCTCATTTAGCCGATATATAAGATAAGCCTTTTAGATTGATCCATACATACAAAGAAAGAGGCCTTTTACATTTAGAGGGGGAGAAAGACATGAGTGAGACTCAGGATAATAAACCAATGAAAGCAGCAAAACCTGCCAAACCAAAACATAATCAAAATAAAAAGAAGAAAAAGAAAGGTTTTGTCTGGAATATAAGGAACAAACTATTGGTCTCCTTCCTGGCCGTTCTACTCTTGCCAAGTTTGGCAGTTGGCTTGATCACACTAACGATGGCTGAAGATGGCGTACAAGGACAATTAGTGGATAGTGCCATGCAAAGTGTGAGCACTGCCAATACCATTGTAGAAAGCCAAGTGAATTACAAGATTCATGACATTAACTATTTCGCGGATGCCCTTGATCCGAGCCTGGTCAAAGGAGAGAACGATAGTCCGGAGCTTCAGTTGAAGCTGGAGCAATATCTGGGCTTGCACCCCGATGCCATGAATATTTTTGTGGGAACAACAGACGGAGTCATGGTTCGAGGTAAACCAACAGCGAGCAGCACACGGGGAGATGCATACGATCCTAGGGAGCGGGAGTGGTACAAACTAGCGATGGAAAAGCCAGGTACAGCTGTTGTATCCGCTGTGTCTGTTAATACGGATGGTGTTGCAGTTGTGTTTATCTCCAAAACATTAAAGGACCAATCCGGTGTTGTCGGTTTGTCTCTCGACCTGACAGACCTGCAAGAACAGGCATCCATTAAGGTGGGCAAAGAAGGCTACGTCATTATTATGGATGCAAACAAAAACTATGTTGTATCCCCTGTAGCAGATGCAGGTACGCCGGAAACGAGTGGCTTGCTGGATGAGATGTATGAAGGTCCAGAAGGTCAATTCGATTACGTGTACAACGATCAGCCGAAGATGATGATTTTCTCAACAAATGAAGCAACAGGCTGGAAAATTGCCGGCACGATGCTCAAGAGTGAAGTAACTAATGCAAGTAAGGATATTCGCATGGCCACATTTATTGTTATTCTGGCGGCTACGTTCCTTACACTCCTCTTTATTATATGGTTTACACGCTCCATGCTGCGTCCAATTAAACGACTGCAGGAATCTGCCAGAGCCGTAAGCAAAGGTGACTTGACCGTAAAAATGGAAACAGGGCGTAAAGATGAAGTCGGAGAACTGGCGAAGTATTTTGAACGTATGGTCGATAACCTGCGGATGATGATTCTGGGCGTACAGGAAACGACAGAGCAGGTATCTGCTTCTTCTCAAGAGTTGTCTGCCAGTGCAGAACAAACTACCAAAGCGATTGAACATTCAACACTGGCCATTCAGGAACTGGCTGAAGGTGCAGAGCAGCAGGTAAACAGCGTGAAAGACGGATCGGGACAGATGAGCCGAATGGCAGAAGATGTTCGAATGATGTCGGAGCGTGTACAATCGATTACGGCAAATATGCGGCATACGTCCGGAGCAGCTTCATCTGGGAATGAGGCAGCAGGACAGGCTGTGGAGCAGATGAACAGTATCCAGGAAACGGTGGAGCAGCTGGGGACGGTGGTTCAATCTCTGAATGCCCGTTCCGTTGAGATTGGTAGCATGGTTGATGTCATTGCATCCATCTCCAAACAAACGAACTTGCTCGCATTAAATGCTTCTATTGAAGCGGCAAGAGCGGGGGATGCGGGTCGTGGGTTTGCAGTTGTAGCTGGTGAGGTACGTAAACTGGCAGAAGAATCCGGAAGTTCGGCAGCGCAGATCGGTGAGGTGGTTCATAATATCCGTCAGGACATGGATGCCGCTCTAATCGCCATGAATGCGGCTCAGACTCGGGTAGGAGAAGGAATTCAGGCCGTGAATACGTCAGGACAATCCTTTGCTCAGATTCGGGAGGCGGTGGAAGATGCTGTTCATACATTGGATGACTTGTCCGCAACAACAAAGCAACTGGAGAGCGGTGCATCCCACGTTGCCAAGGCGATGAGTGATATTTCGAATGTGACCCAGGAATCGGCTGCGAATACAGAATCCGTGTCGGCATCTTCGCAAGAACAACTGGCATCGGTAGAAGAGATTGCATCATCCTCGGCACATCTGAATAGCATGGCGGAACAATTACAAGGACTGCTTGGCATGTTCAAGATGGTGGAGGACACACCGAAGGATAAGGGCAAAGAATAAAATCTAACATTGGAACACCATAATTTACCACACTATTTATAATAGAAGAAAATAAAGATAGACAATGTTCCTGTTGCCCTGTATAAATATATCGTCTGGTTATTCCGCGCATATAAATAATATATTGATACAGGATACAGCAGGAGGCTCTATGGTATACGTAGCAATACTGATTTTTGTAGTGACGATCACCTTGGTGATCTGGCAACCTCGTGGATTGGGTATCGGTTGGACTGCCTCTGGTGGGGCATTACTTGCCCTATTGTGTGGAGTCGTCAGCTTAAACGATGCCTCGGATGTGGCATCCATTGTATGGAATGCAACGCTGGCTTTTGTCGGCATTATTATGATTTCTCTCATTCTCGACGAGACGGGTTTCTTCGAATGGGCTGCGCTTCATATGGCGAGGCTGGCTGGAGGAGACGGTCGCAGACTGTTTTTCTACTCCATTCTGTTGGGAGCCGCGGTGTCTGCTCTGTTCGCGAATGACGGTGCCGCGCTTATTCTGACGCCAATTGTGCTGGCAATGGTGCGTGCATTGAAGTTTGATGAGCGTATGGTGCTGGCTTTTGTGATGGCGAGTGGGTTTATCGCCGATACCACGTCGTTACCGCTGGTCGTCAGCAATCTGGTTAACATTGTTTCGGCCGATTTCTTTGGCATTACATTTGTGGAGTATGCGGTACGCATGGTTGTGCCCAATCTGTTCTCAATCGTAGCGAGTACGGGGATGTTGTTTTTGTTCTATCGCAAAAGCATACCCCTTCGCTACGACATCTCCGCGGCACGTGACCCGAAGGAAGCGATACGTGATCCACGGATGTTCCGAATCGCCTGGTTCATGCTTGGGCTGTTATTGGTTGCCTATGCATCCAGTGAGTTTCTGCCGATTCCCGTGTCGGTTATCGTTGGCTCTGTTGCGTTGCTGTTCGCTTTGTTGGCACGCAAGAGCGAGGCTGTTGATCTGAAACGGGTAATTAAGGAAGCGCCATGGTCGATTGTGGTGTTCTCGGTGGGCATGTATATCGTCGTATATGGACTGCGTAATGCAGGGTTAACGGATCATCTGAGCCGCTGGCTGGATGCCATAGCAGAGCATGGTCTGCTGGCTGCTTCGCTTGGGATGGGCATCATCGCTGCTGTATTATCATCGGTGATGAACAACCTGCCGACCGTGTTGATTAACCTGCTAGCCATCCAGGGCGCACATACCGAAGGTATCATTCAAGAAGCATTGATCTATGCCAATGTCATTGGTTCTGACCTGGGTCCCAAAATGACCCCGATTGGATCACTAGCCACATTGCTGTGGCTGCATGTGTTATCCCGTAAAGGTGTGAAGATCACATGGGGGTATTATTTCAAAGCAGGCATCATCCTGACGATCCCTACATTGTTAGTTACCCTGGCCGGGTTGGCATTGTGGTTATGGATTCTAGGTTAGCAAATTGGATTTTACATTGAGTATGAATAAGATAATCTTTTGTAATGTAAAAGGCTGCTCTCACAGCTGGTGCTAAGCACTGGAAGTGAGGCAGTTTTTTTATTTCCTGCTTTTGTACCTTCTATAGAAGAAACAGATTTTCTTGCTCTATCAAAGAATCAACAAAGCATTTACAGAAGGCCAGCCCATTGTAGGGCTGGCCTTTTTTGCCTACTTCCCAGGCAGGAGATTGAGACGCCTGAGATTCAACGAGCGCTGACACAGCGCAGTACAGGGAAACCCCGATCGTAGTGGAGGGGACGGAATCGATTCTGAAGAAGCGAAGCGTTCGCCTTTGTATCCGAATTTCAACAATTAAGATTATTGATCAAAGAAATTTGGAGACAACAGCGATCAGAAGAACGATCCGTAACCGGAACGGCCACTCAGGGTATCAGCTTACTTAATATATCTATAAGTAAATTTTTTCCATGGAAATCTGGACACAATACGGATTAAAACAACGTCCGTTCCCGAAGCGACCACTTCAGCGCTAGATTAAATCCCAGATATTTCAAAATGCTGCCGATATTTTTAACATTGCGTTTACAAAACACTGATTTTAAGATGACATACTGAAACTACAATGAGAAAAGAGTTGATGGTGAACAAACAAATTCACAAAACGCCATCACTACATTGGGGGAGGAAAACAAAACATGTTTAAAAAGTTGCCGTTTATTTTGATGACCTTAACGTTCGTACTGGTTCTCGCAGCATGCGGATCGAAAAATGACGCTGGTACAGAGGGTGCCGCAAGCAATGGATCAGGAGAAGCTGCTACTGAGCTTAGCGGTAACATTCTGGCAGTCGGATCGACAGCATTGCTACCTCTGGTAGAACAAGCTGGACAGAAATTTATGGCAGTTGATGAATATAAGAACGTAACGGTTCAAGTTCAAGGTGGCGGTAGTGGTACTGGTTTGACACAAGTATCTGACGGACAAGCTACAATCGGTAACTCTGATGTATTTGCAGAAGAGAAACTGGAGGACGAAGCCAAAGTAAAAGAATTGGTTGACCATCAAGTAGCAGTAGTAGCTATGGCGCCAGTTAGCAACAAAGATGCAGGTGTAGAAGATTTGACGAAGCAACAACTGGTCGACATCTTCTCCGGTAAAGTAACGAACTGGAAAGACGTTGGCGGCGCGGATAAAGCAATTGTTATTGTAAACCGTCCGAGCAGTTCCGGTACTCGTGCAACTTTCGAGAAGTATGCATTGGGTGCAAAAATGGGTGATATCCAAGGTTCGATTCAAGAAGATTCTTCTGGTAACGTAAAAAAATTGGTATCTGAAACGCCAGGTGCTATTGGTTACCTCGCCTTGTCTTACTTGGATGACAGCTTGCAAGTATTGAAATACGAAGGTGTAGAAGCAACAGTTGAGAACGTAGAAGCAGGAACTTATCCAGTATGGGCTTACGAGCACATGTACACAAAAGGTGAGCCTGATGCAGCAACAAAAGCATTCCTGGACTACATCTTGAGTGACGAAATTCAACAAAACGACGTGACAGAACTTGGATACATTCCAATGTCAGGTATGAAAGTAAAACGCGATGCAGCAGGTAATGTGGTTCAGTAATCTTTGAACTTGCGCATACAGCGAAAGAGGCGGACTTAGGTCCCGCCTCTTTACGCGGTTTGCTCTAAAATAATCCCATATTTTGCATTAATTCTACTATAGAAGGATGGTTGTTATGGAACAGACCGAAGGGGGAACGGTAATGAATAACAAGTTGAAACCGCGCCGGCCCTTAAAAGAGAAACATTATTGGGAAGAGTGGACGGGACGGATCTATACGTCGATTTGTGTCGTTTTCCTGATCGTTGTCATGTTTTCCATTGTTTATTTTGTAGCGTCCAAGGGACTATCGACATTTTTCCAAAATGGAATAAGCATAAGTGAATTTCTTGGTGGGAAAACGTGGAATCCAACTGGAGAGCCTGCGTTCTACGGGGCATTGCCGTTCATTACAGGTTCTTTCATTACAACCTTGCTTGCAGCATTGATCGCAAGTCCGCTTGGCCTGTGTGCAGCACTCTTCATGACAGAGATTGTTCCGGGTAAAGGGAAAAAGATCTTGCAGCCTGCGATTGAGCTCTTGTCCGGAATTCCATCCGTTGTGTACGGATTTATCGGTCTGAGTGTCATCGTACCTTTGCTTCGCAGTATCTTTGGTGGAACAGGCGTCGGGATTGCAGCCGGATGTCTTGTTCTCGCGGTAATGATTCTTCCTACGGTGACAAGTATTATGGCAGATGCCTTGTCCGCGTTGCCAAAAGGATTACGTGAATCTTCCTACGCACTGGGTGCCACTCGCTGGCAAACCATCTACCGTGTCATTATTCCAACGACTTTGCCTGCTTTGTTGACAGGTGTCGTTTTGGGTATGGCCCGTGCCTTTGGTGAGGCTCTTGCTGTACAGATGGTTATCGGTAATGCACCGCATGTTCCAACATCCTTGCTTGAATCAGCTTCAACATTAACAAGTGTAATTACACTCAGCATGGGTAACACCACGATGGGTTCTGTTCATAACAATGCACTGTGGAGTATGGCGCTTGTCCTGTTGGTGATGACATTTGTCTTCGTCATTCTGGTTCGCCTGCTTGAAAGGAGAAACCGGGTATGAAAATGAAGGCAAAGACGGTAGATAAAATTGCAACATCCGTTATCGTTGTATTGGCCCTGTTCATTGTTATTCTATTGCTCGGTCTGCTTGGCTTCATCATGTATAGAGGCATTGGGCATATTAGCTGGAACTTCCTGACAAGCGCACCACAGTTGCTTAAGGGTGGCGGCGGGATTGGTCCACAGCTCTTCAACTCCATATTCTTGCTTGTCCTGACCTTGATTGTTACCATTCCACTCGGATGGGGCGGCGGGATCTATATGGCGGAATACGCCAAGCCAGGCAAGATTACCAGCTTCATTCGTCTGGTCGTTGAAGTATTGTCATCATTCCCATCCATCGTTATCGGTTTGTTTGGTCTCTTGCTGTTAGTAAATCAATTTGGTCTTGGTTTCTCCCTGATCTCGGGTGCCTTGGCTCTGGCGATCTTTAACTTGCCACTGATGGTACGGACAACGGAGCAGGCATTCCGGGCCGTTCCGAAGGAACAGAAGGAAGCAGGTCTGGCGCTTGGACTGTCCAAGTGGAAGATTATCACTTCGATTCTGTTGCCTGTGGCATTGCCGAGCTTGATTACGGGTACGATCCTGGCATCGGGCCGGATCTTCGGTGAAGCAGCCGCGCTGATGTTCACCGCAGGTATGAGTAGTCCACCATTGGACTTTACAGATTGGAATCCCACGAGTCCAAGATCACCGCTTAATCCTTTCCGTCCGGCAGAGACACTTGCTGTCCATATCTGGAAAGTAAATAGTGAAGGTATTGGGCCAGATTCCAAAGAAGTGGCAGCAGGTGCATCCGCCGTGCTTGTCATTCTCGTGCTGGCGTTCAATCTAAGTGCACGCTGGATCGGTCGGGTTGTATTCCGCCGCATGACAGCTTCGAAATAAGGAGGAACCAACATGGCCATACCTTTTGGTACGGAACAGTTAAGCATATATTATGGACATTTCCAGGCGGTCAAGCAGATTAGCCTGACGTTTCCTGAAGCAAGCGTAACGGCTCTTATTGGACCATCTGGTTGCGGTAAATCCACGTTCCTCCGGTCGCTGAACCGGATGAACGACGAGATTGCCGGTTCCCGTACAGAGGGACATATCTGGATGGACGGTAACGATCTGAATGAGCCTGGAACCGATGTAATCAAGCTTCGCCAGAAGATTGGCATGGTTTGGCAGAAGCCAAATCCTTTTCATAAGTCCATCTACAACAATATCGCGTTTGGCCCCCGCTACCGCGGTACGAAGAGTAAGAAGGCACTGGATGAAATTGTGGAAAAAAGCTTGCGTCGTGCTGCGCTCTGGGATGAAGTGAAAGACAGACTGCATGAGTCAGCGCTGTCTCTCTCTGGCGGACAACAGCAGCGCCTATGTATCGCTCGCGCTTTGTCTGTTGAACCACAGATTCTGCTGCTCGATGAGCCGGCATCTGCACTTGACCCGGTATCTACGGGTAAAGTTGAAGAGTTGATTACCGAGCTCAAGAAGGAGCTGCGGATCGTTATTGTTACCCATAACATGCAGCAGGCAGCACGCATCTCGGATTATACGGCTTATTTCTATTTGGGAAGCATGATTGAGCACGGGGATACGGAGCATATTTTTACGAACCCGGACAATCGTCTGACGCAAGAATACATTATGGGTCGTTTCGGTTAATTGGATCATGGAGTGTAACATAGAGTAATAGACAGAGAGATTAAGAAATAATAGAGACAAAAGAAAGCACAATGCCTGGACGGTTGTTCGGGGGTTGTGCTTTTTTAATTTATAATTTTAGTGGGATTTTCTGTATGCGGGATAAACATTATGCTACGATATTTAGTGTGAAGAGAACGTTTACATGACTTCGAAGGAGATGTTGATAATCACTACGAATCAGACGTCTTACGACCATATGGCAGCTCAGATTATACAGAACTACACTATTGAGAAACCTGTCGTTTCATATATTCGTCATAATGAGAATCTGACATATCATGTCGTTGATGAAGCAAGCGGGCAGAAGTATCTGCTACGTATCCATCAAGCCGCATATGCCAGTATGACAGGCATTCAGCATACGCTTCCTGCACTGGAGGCGGAGATGAATCTGCTTCATGAGTTAAATGCAACGACAGCATTGCGCGTGCAGCATCCGGTACGGAATGTATCGGGAGACTGGGTCATGGTATGGAAAAGTGAAGCGGGTAAAGAAATCTGCTGTACAGTACTGGAGTGGATTGAGGGAAGGGACATCCAGTAGGGAGAACGCCTGACAACAGAGCAGATCTATGATCTTGGGGCACAACTGCAGATGCTTCATCAATATGGGCGTGAGCAGAATCAGACAGATCGAACAAAGGTGCGGCCGGCATATGGCAATAGCCATGAGAACTTGGTCATGCTAGGGCAGCTAGAGGAAGGTGTCCGACTGGGGATTTTTACAACGGAAGACTTTGATCTGCTTCGTGAGACGTTTGAGAACATTAATGAGCAGTTAGAAACATACCCGCAGCATGCAGGGACATGGGGGATCATTCATGGGGATATTACTCGCAACAATCTGCTGATAACGGAGCAGGGGATTTCCATGATTGATTTTTGTCTACACGGTTATGGTTATTATCTTTTTGATGCCGGAGGGGCAGCACTTATGTTCAATCGGGAGGGACGTGACATATTTTTATCCGGTTATACCCAACAGATCGCACCACTGACGGATCGTGATATTCGATTGATGGAAGGGTTCATGTTGATCTTTACACTGGGTTATTATGCCTTTCAGATGGCGAATGAGTCGAGGCACGAATGGATGAAAGATCGCATGCCGAAGCTGTGCAGCAAGTATTGTAGACCCTATGTACAGAACGAGAGCATCTTCTATGAGTTATGAGGTGTTTCCTTTTCTAGGAGCTATAACTTAGGATTAAGATTGTGAATATTACCTGGGCGTCCTGAACAATCGGGGTGCTCTTTTTGCATGCATTAGATAACGATCGTAATGGACATTTATGAAGAAAGTATAAACTCTGAGGAGAGTCAACTTTTCTTAGCTACAATATAGTCATGGGAGGATGAAGCAGCGATGAGAGACAGCGAGAATATATTGCTGGTGGAGGATGATCCTGAGATTGCCCGTATTTTGAGAGATCATCTACGTCATGAGGGTTATGGGGTAACTTGGGCATCAAGCGGTTTGGAGAGCTGGGAAGACTTTAGGGAGGGAACCTATCAATTAGTCTTGTTGGATCTGATGCTGCCGGAAATGGATGGGTTCACGGTATGCAAAAACATTAGACTGATCAGCGATGTTCCGCTGCTCATGATGAGTGCTCGAATCGAGGAAGAGAGCAAAGTCAGGGGGCTTGGGCTGGGAGCTGACGATTATATTACGAAGCCCTTCAGTCTAACGGAACTTACAGCTCGCATTAAATCTCATCTGAATAGGTACCGCAGATATCAGGGCGTAGAGCCGGATTCAACAGATAGACAGTATAACGATGGGTTATCGATTGATTATTTGAATCAGCGCGCACAGGTTCATGGAGAACATGTGGCACTAACCAACAAGGAATGGGCTTTGCTCATACTGCTTGCTTCTCATCCGGGCCGGGTGTTTACCAAGGCGGAACTGTATGAACATGTCTGGAGTCAGCCAGAGGCGGGGAACTCGAGTACAGTCACAGTTCATGTGAAGAGCCTTCGGGCCAAGCTTGGTGACGAGCCCCATCATCCACGCTGGATTCTGACGGTGTGGGGCAGTGGTTACCGGTTCGTGGGGGAGCCTGAGGAATGAAGTTGAAGTACTGGTTAATGCTTGCCTTCCTCATTGTAATGCTGCTGCCTGTCGCTGCTGGGTGGGCGCTGTACTCCCTGTATAACTATTACAATGATCAGCGTGCCGTAACGGAATATGTAGAGTTGTCCAGACAATTGGCTCCTATTGAACTGGCTTTATCTGACCCGGGACTGTACCAGCTGCACTCGCCTGATGCTTTCGCTGCACTCTCCGAATTGGAGAATGGTCGGGTGAACTTTGATCTGTATTTACCAACAGGGATTCGGGTGTACACATCAGGGGGGAGTACATGGTCTGCTGGAGCTTACACCGTTGGGGGGGCGGAGCTGTATCGTAATTTGTACAACTTACAGATTCGTCATCGTACATTCTCGTTGAAGAAACCCGTATGGGAAAAAGGTGAGTTGGTGGGCATTTACGAAATCGTTATGCTGCGTGGAGATTGGCTGGAAGGCATATCCTTGCGGACTACCTGGGTCATGAGTCTCGCTGCTACTTTCTTTATCCTGTTATACGGAACAATGCTGTGGCTACTATCCCGAAAGCTCTTTCGGCCGATGAAATATCTTATAGAACGAATGGATGCTTTTGCACGGGGAGAGGCTGCTACGGATGTGGTACCTGTTCGTCATGATGAAATGGGCATCTTGCTCCAACAGTTTGATGCAATGCAAGACAAGATCAGACATACTCAGGCCGATGTGGAGAGGGAGCAAAAAGAAAAAGAGCTCATGATCGCCTCGTTATCCCATGATCTGAAAACACCGTTGATGTCCATTAGTGCCTATACGGAAGTACTTAACGGTGATCGTCAACTGAAACGCCTTGAAAGGCAGGAATATCAGGATGTGCTGCTCGGGAATGTGGAGCGGATGAAACAGATGATTAGTGAACTTGAGATGTATACGGCGTTGGGTTCCAGTGAATCGGAGATGGCCATGGTTAAGGTGGAAGGTGAAGAGTTTTTTGATATGCTGCTTGGGAGCTATGAGGGACTTGCCGAGCGTGGTCAGATTGACGTGAAGATGGATGTCCGCACAGATCAACTGTACCGAGTTCATCCCGAACAACTGATGCGCCTGACAGATAATCTGATAAATAATGCACTACGCCACACAAGGACGAACGGTGTAATGGGACTAGGGGTTATTGCTTCAGATTGGGAGCTTCCTGAATGGATTATTCCTTCACTTAGAGCTGAATTGGATAACTACAGGGCGGGAGCAACATTGATCATGGTACAAAACGAAGGTCCTGCTATTCCTGAGGAACAGCTCATTCGTATCTTCGAACCCTATGTTCAACACCAGAATCAGGAGGAGAAGACGTATGCAGGTGGTTCGGGATTGGGATTGAGTATAGCCAAACGGGTTGCAATAAAGCACGGAGGGGATATGCGCATGTGGTCATACGAAGGATATGGAACGCTGGCAGCATGCCGATTGCCTGAACATGGAGAATGTAAACGCAGAGAGGGTGGATAAGATGATGAAAAAAGGATGGATGATGCTGGGTACTGCTGTGTTGGCAGGCGCCCTGCTTGGAGGTTGCGCGGAGAGGGATATGCTGGCTATGTCAGGAGATGAGATGATTGAGAAGGTTGTCTCAGCAGAAACAGAACCCGCCTCGTATTATGCGGAAGGTGTAATGAAGATATGGGCGGATGACAAGCTGACTAACACGATGCAAATTAAGGAATGGGTAGATAGTGAAACCGGACGAAAGCGCACGGAAACATCAGAGAATGGCAATGTCAGTTACGCAGTTAATGATGGAAAGAAGATTATCATATATGAAAAAGAAACAGGGGCAGCATATTCCATGGATGCATCATCTGTGTCACAACAACCTAATCAAACCCAGAAGCAAATATTGCTCGATCAACTAGAGCGGTTACGTACTACGCATGATGTGAATATGATGGGACAGGAGAAACTTCATGGACAGGACGTCATTCATATTGAATTGACACCAAAAGAAGAAGGCGCATTCTCCATATCTTCAGAGTATTGGGTAGATCCCAAAACGTGGATGATTGTCAAAGTAAACAGCGCGTATGGGGATGGAAAATCAGAAATGGTCTATGATCCGATTCAGTATGACCCTGAGTTCACAAAGGATACTTTCGTAATTGATATCCCTAAGGAGGTCGATGTGAAGGACTTGAACGATATGATGCAGAATTCCGAAGTGACCCTAGAGGAAGCGGAAAAAGCGTTGGAACAGCCGTTCCTACAGGACATGAGTGGAGAATTTGAACTATCACGGATCGAAATGTCTACATTGCACGGTGAGCTGAGCAGAGATGAAGTAACCTTGTATTATGTAAGTAACGACAAGGTAGAAGTCAGCCTGACGGTATTCAAGATGCCGGAAGAAAATGTGGACGATACACTAATGCCGGATGAAGCCAAAATTAAGGTTCGTAACACCGAGGGTTCATATATGAAGAGCATTCGGAACATATCATGGAGTGAGAAAGGTTTGCGGTACTCCATCATGGGTGAAAACGAAGGATGGACAAAGGCAAAGCTACAAGCTTGGGCGGAAGAACTGACCCTTCCCAAACCGTCTAGATGAGCTAAAGAATAATAATAAGGTTGCCGCAGAAACGAAGCGGCAGCTTTTTTTGTATATTCTCCTTTTGGTGTGGTGGATATCCATTCGATCTCCTTTCAGTCCATTCCAAAAAGGCAAGAGGGCAACTTCACGTTTACAGTTCAATATGCATATTTATAGAAGACAATCTTGATTTGGTGATGGAGGCAGGAGAAGGGGGCATCGCAGGATGGCTGTTTTATCAACAGGGCCAATAGAAAATAATATAGTGGTGGGAAGCGGCGAGCGTCCTACCCAGAGAATTACGGTAAGGCTGGATAATAGGAATATGATTAGTATTTATACAGTTCTTGTTCAAGGATATTATTTGGTAGGTGTACGCACATTATATATTGAAGAGTTATTCAATGTTCAACCTAATCAGGTAATAACCAAAGATTTTTATGCAAATTTGGACGGGTTTGAATTTGTTTTTACAACGGGCGATGCTACTGTGGAGGATGTGCAGATTTCGGTCTGGGGTAAAAACCAGAATGGAGAACTGGTCACCGCCCACCGTCTCGTATCTGAGGAATTACTGGGTGGATACAGTGCGCTATTTCAGGTGTAACTGGAGCCACTGGCGTGACCGGAGTCACTGGAGGTACTGGGGCTACAGGTGCAACGGGAACGACGGGAGTCACCGGTGTTACAGGTGCGACAGGACTAACGGGGACGACAGGGGTCACTGGAGATACGGGCGTGACAGGACTGACAGGAACGACAGGAGTCACTGGTGCTACAGGTGCAACGGGAGTAACGGGAACGACCGGAGTTACTGGAGATACAGGTGCGACGGGAGTAACGGGAACGACGGGAGTCACTGGAGATACAGGAGCGACAGGACTGACGGGAACGACAGGGGTCACTGGAGATACGGGCGTGACAGGACTGACGGGAACGACTGGAGATACAGGTGCAACAGGTGTGACGGGAGCAACTGGAATTACTGGAGATACAGGCGCGACAGGCGTGACGGGAACGACCGGAATTACTGGAGATACAGGCACGACAGGAGTCACGGGAGCCACCGGAATTACTGGTGATACAGGTGCGACAGGAGTCACGGGAGCCACCGGAGTCACTGGTGATACAGGTGCGACGGGAGCAACCGGAGCCACTGGAGATACAGGTGCAACAGGCGTGACGGGAACGACCGGAATCACTGGAGATACAGGCGCGACAGGCGTGACGGGAACGACCGGAATTACTGGAGATACAGGCGCGACAGGAGTCACGGGAGCCACCGGAATTACTGGAGATACAGGCGCGACAGGAGTCACGGGAGCCACCGGAATTACTGGTATTACAGGTGCGACAGGCGTGACAGGAACGACCGGAGATACTGGTGTTACAGGTGCGACAGGTGTAACGGGAGCAACCGGAATTACTGGTGAAACGGGTGCGACAGGTGTCACAGGCGTTACAGGAACGACCGGAGATACTGGGTCTACAGGTGCAACGGGAGTAACGGGAACGACGGGAGTCACTGGTGTTACAGGCGTAACAGGGGCAACTGGAGGTACCGGGGTTACAGGTGCTACAGGCGTAACGGGAACGACTGGAGTAGCTGGGGTAACTGGTGCTACAGGTGTAACGGGGGCGACCGGAGCTACTGGAGATACAGGTGCAACAGGCGTAACGGGTGCGACCGGAGCTACTGGTGCTACGGGTGCAACGGGAGTTACGGGAAACACGGGAGATACTGGGGTTACAGGTGCAACAGGCGTAACGGGAACGACTGGAGTTACTGGGGTTACAGGCGCGACAGGCGTAACGGGTGCGACCGGAGTAACTGGAGATACGGGTGCAACAGGCGTAACGGGGACGACCGGAGTCACTGGAGATACGGGGGCAACAGGCGTTACAGGAACGACGGGATTCACTGGTGTTACAGGAGCGACAGGACTGACGGGAACGACGGGAGTCACTGGGGCTACAGGTGCGACAGGCGTGACGGGAACAACCGGGACGGCTGGTGTAACGGGAGCAACGGGAGCGACCGGAGTCACTGGTGTTACAGGAGCGACCGGACTGACGGGAACGACAGGGGTCACTGGTGTTACAGGTGCAACGGGAGTAACGGGAACGACGGGAGTCACTGGTGTTACAGGAGCGACAGGACTGACGGGAGCGACCGGAGCCACTGGGGCTACAGGTGCGACCGGATCAACTGCAGCTTCGGCTCCGGCAGACTCTTCCTTGTTTGCTGATAGCCAGACCACGGCGTTGGGTCTTTCATTAGTAGCTGAAACGACGATTCAGACACTTAATGTACCTGTAGTGGCAGGTCAACGCGTGAAAATCGATAATAGTACACAAGTAGCAATAGTTGTAGGGTCTAACTGGAGTATCGCGTATAACATTAACCTGAGACGTAACGGAGTTTTAATTAATCAATTGCAACTCTCACGAACCGGTAATGCTGCCGGCACGTTAAGGTTTCTTTCCTCCAACACTTACGTGGATACATCCCCGGCTACAACGACTAACACATACACGATAAGTATCCAATTTACAACCACTACAAGCGTCACTAGTGCCTCAGCGGAAGTGAGAAATCTGAATGCTATTCGCTTCAGTTAAAATAGACATCGAACTTATGATAATTACACGTTACTTTTGTTGACATATATGATATTGTACATTACTCTATGGGTATACTTGATCAAAAATTTAGAAATATACCAATTCGAATCCAATTAAAATAATACAGCGGATGATAACGAGCGGGAGAGACCTGGCTTAGTCGAGCACAATGGCTAGTGTTCAGGCACCGAAGGAGCAAGCTGCTGCGCACCCGGCGCAGTGGTTAATCTCTCAGGTAAATGTACCATCGTTGGACGCAACTCTGGAGAGTGCGCGAATTGCGCCACCCAAGGGGTATATGATCAGTCTGCCCGGTGACTTTGTCTGTAATTGCAGGCAGTGCACCTTGTCGTGAGACACTACTGATCGTGAAACTCTCAGGTATCGAGGACAGAGAGAGGGCCTAAGGCCTTCTTCTGTCCTTTTTTGATGTCATCATACCCTAAATAAGGGTCATTGTGGATGGAACTCCTGGATCGAAATGACGAATACATTTTACAAAATTGAATCATGATTAATAATGGAGGGTTACAAGGTGCGATTTAAAGATGTTTTCTCAATTATTGGTCCGTCGATGACGGGGCCTTCAAGTTCACATACAGCTGGTGCGGCAAGGTTAGGAAGAATTGCTCGTCAGTGGCTGGGATGTACGCCAGATCGTGCCCGGTTGACGTTATACGGTTCATTCGCTGATACGTATCAGGGGCACGGAACAGACCTGGCACTGATCGGCGGTCTGCTGGACTATGTCACAGACGATCCGCGTATCCCGGATGCGGAGCGATACGCAGAGGAAGCGGGCATGGAGGTTGAGTTTTATACAAGTGGCCTGCCTGCTCCTCATCCAAATACGGTCAAAATTGAGTTGTGGCATGGAGAACGTGCCTGCTCCTTAATCGGTGCATCCATTGGTGGTGGCAGTGTATCAGTGCATTCGATGAATGATTTTCGTGTTCAGATTAGTGGTGAGTTCCCAACACTGGTTCTGCGGCATGCGGATAAAGCGGGCGTACTCGCGTCAGTGACGTCCACGATCAGTTCATCCGGGGTTAACATCGGGTATATGCAGGTGGACCGGAAAGCCCGTGATGGCGAAGCACTCACCGCGATGGAAATGGATGGTGTGCCTAATCCTGATATGCTCAAGCGTCTAAAGGAGCTGGGCCATGTGCTGGACATTCGTGTTATCGATTTGAAGAGCGGAGTTGATTCGGATGCGGTTTAAACATTTGCACGAACTGAATACGATCTGTACAGCAGAATCCAAAACCATCGCTCAGCTGATGATCGAGGAGCAGGTTCAGGAGACCAATACACCGGAAGCGGATGTTGTGAAGCAGATGTCTGAATATTATCAGGTGATGAAGGAAGCGGTACGCAAAGGGTTAACGGAAGATACAACATCACGCAGTGGGTTAACGGGTGGAGACGGTAAAAAAATGGCCGAGTACATTCGCAAGGGTGAGACTTGTTCAGGAGATGCTTCCGCACTTGCCATGGCGTATGCCCTGTGTGTATCTGAAGTGAATGCCTCCATGGGCCGGATTGTGGCAACACCAACAGCCGGTTCCTGTGGTATTATCCCGGGTGTGTTTATCAGTTCACAGGAGCGATTTGGCTGGACGGATGAACATTTGGTGAACGGGTTGTTCTGTGCGGGAGCAATTGGTTATGTTATTGCCAACAATTCATTTATCTCCGGTGCCGAAGGTGGCTGTCAGGCGGAAGTGGGTTCCGCTATTGGCATGGCTGCGGGTGCCATGGTTGAACTGCGTGGAGGTACACCGGAACAGGTCGTTCATGCCGTTGGTTTGGCGTTAAAAAATACACTGGGCCTTATCTGCGATCCGGTCGCAGGCCTCGTTGAAATCCCGTGCATCGTCCGTAATGGACTGGGTGCAGTCACGGCGCTGGCTGCGGCTGACATGGCCCTGGCCGGAGTGCGTAGTGCTATTCCATCAGATGAAGTCATCGACGTTATGCTGGAAGTAGGCAGTGCGATGCCGAGCCGCCATCGGGAGACAGCCCAGGGCGGGTTGGCCCAGACGCCAACCGGCCGCAAAATGATGCAAAAGCTGGCTAAACCAAAGGCAAAGCGTGCAGAGCCTGAGCCGGAGTCGAAGCCAGCAGATTCTGACACAACTACAAGTGGGGCGGACAATGCTCAAGTGGACAAGGATACTCAGGTTTAAGCTGAACCGGGACCACCTATATATAAATCAGTGACATTATTATGTATAACGGCGAATACAAAAATACAAAAACAAGCGTCCGCGAACCCGAATCCGGGTTATGCAGGACGCTTGTTTTATGCTGCAGATGAAGCGAAGATAGGCTACTTAGATGTGGCTCAGACGTATGTGTATTATAACTCTAGTCCTGGCTCACAGCCGTACTTAATACGGCATATCCATACGCGGGCAGTTCAATGGAGAGTACGCCATCTTCCTTGGCGGTACGATGGTTTCCGCCGAATAACTCGGTCCATTCCTCGTCACCGGCCTCCAGCTCGACAATAGCCGTCTCTTCTGATCGATTGAACAGAACCAGAATTCGTTCCTCCTTACTTTGCCGCTCCAATACCAGTTGGCTGCCATCGGGACGAGCCTGGAGAAAACGAACGGTGCCTTCTGCACGCAGGGCAGGATGAGCATGACGCAAGGAGATCAGTTTCTGATAAAAGTCGAACAACTCTCGGTCCTGCTTCGCTTCATCCCATTCCATGCATTTACGGCAGCCCGGATCATGTTCACCGTCCATGCCAATCTCGTCTCCGTAATAGATGCATGGCGCGCCCATGTAACTGAACTGGAATAACGCAGCCAGCTTCATCTTGCGCTGGTCGCCTTCACACAGCGTGAGCAGCCGCGGGGTATCGTGGCTGTCCAGCAAGTTAAACGCCACTTCGCTGGCCTGAAGCGGATAACGGGATAACTGTCGCCCGATGGAGTTTGCGAATTGCTCGGCGTGCATTGTATTTTTCACAAAGAAAGCATTCACGGCATCGGTAAAAGGGTAGTTCATGGATGCATCGAACTGGTCACCTTGCAGCCAGGAGGAAGACTCGTTCCATACTTCGCCCAGAATGTAAGCATCCGGATTAGCCGCTTTGACTACACGGCGGAAATCACGCCAGAATGCATCGTCCACTTCGTCTGCCACATCCAGCCGCCACCCGTCCGCACCCACTTCCTTGATCCAATACTCGGCAACCTCCAGCAGATAGGCCTTCACCTCGGCATTCTCCGTATTGAGCTTTGGCATATGCGCTTCGAATCCGAAGGTCTCATACGTTGGAATGCCATCCTTCACGTCCAGCGGGTATTCGTGTACATGGAACCAGTCCTTGTATTTGGATTGCTCGCCGTTCTTCTGCACATCCACAAACGGCGCAAATGTCTTCCCGGAATGGTTGAACACAGCATCCAGAAGTACGCGAATTCCACGTGCATGGCACAGCTCGACCAGTCTTTTCACGGTGTCTGCGTCACCAAAGTGCCGGTCTACCCGCAGATAGTCCTCGGTATCGTATTTGTGATTGGTGGTGGCTTCGAAGATGGGTGTGAAGTAGATCGCATTAATGCCAAGATCGCTGATGTAATCCAGATGGTCGATCACGCCCTGAAGGTCACCGCCGAAGAAATTGAAAGGTGTTGGCTCACCGCCCCACGGCTCTACCTTTTCCGGACTAATATCCGGGTTGCCGTTGGCGAATCGTTCGGGAAAAATCTGATAGAACACCGCATCCTTAACCCACGCAGGGGTTGTGAATACAGCTCCGGCATGAATATAAGGGAACTGGAACATACGACCTGGATCGTCCGGTTCTTCTTCCTGGAAGCCCGTCTCGGTCATCCAGATCTGTTCGTCTCCGTTTCTGAGCAGAAAAGAGTATTTCAGTCGGTGGTAGGGAGGTTTCACCTCACCCTCGTAATAATCGAACATGGAGTCAGAGGTGAACTTTGTTAAAGGAACCAGCGCTTTGGTTGCATCCCACGAATATTTATCCCCGGTCAGGGCATGTACCTCGGTCAGATCATTCTTTTTGGCACGCAAACGCAGATGGATTGTATCTTGGTCATAGGCATAGGCCCAGTTTCGTTTCGGTTGATGATAGATGGCTTCCAGCAGCATAATGAATTTCCTCCCGTCAGGTGTGGATATAGTATGTACTTGGTAGACTTGATTAATATGACATTCCCCACGTTAATGAATACGCTATAATTAGAATGTGTGGTAACGTAAAGGACTTCAACATTGTTTCAACAAGACATGAATCCATATGTTATAGACAGCTTTTATTATGATGATGCTCAGATATATCATTAACCCAATGAGGGCAGAAAGGAAACGAATATTCGGATGAAAACCAAACTGTTATATATTGAAGATGATACGGAAATTGCGACTTGGGTCAGAGCCGATCTGGAGGAGCGCGGTTATGAGGTGGTATGGCTCGGCAGTGGTGAAGGTGCAGCGGAGGCTGCTATCGGTTGCTCACTCATTATTCTGGATGTCATGCTGCCCGGGCTGGATGGATTTACGGTGGGCCAGCGACTGAAAAAAGAGCATCCCGCGGTGCCGATTGTCATGCTCTCGGCCAGAACGTCCATTGACGACAAGTTGCACGGTCTTGATTTTGCCGATGACTATGTGACCAAACCATTTCACCCCGATGAACTGGCTGCCCGGATTGAAGTACAACTGCGGAAGGCGGGAACTGCGGTCTCATCGGATACAGCCCTGAAGCTGGATCATCTCTCCATCTATGAGAAGGACAACCGAATCGTGAATGAGGAGACGGGAAATGAGATTATTTTATCGGGAAAACAGTTCCACATCTTCGCCTACCTGCTACGACATATGGGCATGATTCGAACGAAAGAACAGATCTATGAAGCCGTCTGGAACGAGCCCTATCTGGATGGGGACAAAACTTTAATGGTACATATTCGACATCTACGCGAAAAGTTGGAGCTTGATCCGGCCAATCCTGTAGTTATTCAGACGGTCCGCGGTGTAGGATATCGTGTGAAGAAGCCATGATCCGCTGGTTCAGCAAACGGAAGATCATGAAGGGAGAACGAAGCATGGATCAAAAACAATCCGGGGGGCGCAAGCTTCGCTTTGGGCGGTCCTTGATGTCCAGATACATCCTCCTGATCTTGGCGGCTGTATTATTTGTGCCCGTTGTGCTTCCGATTATATCCGTTATATATATTGTTGTAGTGAATAACACGGACACGAATAAGAACCGAGCTGCACCTTACGGTGATGTTACCCGGATCAGTAACATCTGGTCACGTGAATCGAAGAACCTGGATGGTGCTTCGGATGAAGAGATTAAGGCCCGGTTGGAGCGATTACATGACTCATATCCCAAATCTTCCATGTATCATGTGAATGTGAGCGGTGAGACCCTCTTTATTCTTGGGGGTGAAGATGTAACACTTCTGAAATCCACGTCGCCGGATGGCAGGACAGATACGACATTGAGATGGTCACTGGATTCCGGGCACACGGCAGAGACTCATATTCCATCCTTATGGAATGCGAACAATACAGTGCAATTCATGAAAGAAGCTACCTATCGCGATCCACTGACCGTAGTTGCATATATTGGCGGAGATGAGCAGGACAAAGGACAGGGATTCATCATCATTGAAGTGCCGCGGTCACTTCTGCAAATGAATCAGAGTAACTGGCCGATGGAACTTTTGTATCTTGGTATCGTAATGACCCTCATCTTTCTGATCTTCATCATTATGTCGATTCTTTTCTTCGCACGTATTCGCAAACGACTTATTCGTTTGCAGACGGCCATGATGACCACAGGCAAGGAAGGCCTCCCGCTTCCGGTAGATATCCGACGGTCAGACGAGATCGGCCAACTGGAGGAATCCTTCAATCAGATGGTTCATCAACTATCCGACAGCCGCCACCGTGAACGCGAGGAAGAACAATTGCGCAAACGTCTCATTGCGGGGCTTTCCCACGATCTGCGTACCCCGTTAACGGTGATTCGTGGACATATGCATGCTTTGCACAAGGAAGAGCTGAGCGAGCAAGGGGACCGTTCACTACATCGCATGGAAGCAAAGATGGAGGACCTCGGCGGGCTCATTGACAACATGTTATCCTACAATTTGCTCACCAGTGGGAAATATACACTGAAGCTGGAAGAGAAAGATATACTGCGGATCGTCAGGGAAACGGCGGCTGCCTGGTACCCGGTCTGGGAGAAAGAACAATTTGAGATTGATATTGACCTGCCAGAGGAACCGCTGATCTGGCATATGGATGAACAGGGCATGCGCCGTATTCTTGATAATTTGTTCCAAAACGTGATCCGTCATGCCGCCAGCGGGAAATATATTGGTATATCAACTCAGGAGATTCAGGGTGAGACGGCCATCGTTATTCAGGATCGGGGTCCGGGAATGCAACCGAATTCCGACACAAAAGGCACAGGCCTAGGTTTATCCATTGTAGACCTGTTGATTCGTGAGATGGGTCTGCGCAAGCGGGTAGACAGTTCCGATACGGGTGTCCAGACATATATCTACAGTGGTAAGGGAAACCGGGAAACAACAAACCGCTGAAATTGCTTTTTTAAACTAAACTTAAACTAGAGACTACTTTGGCTTTAACCTTGGAAGGTTACGATAGTTCCGAGGTGATCATACAGTGAGTGAAAATATTATTCAAACGGCGAATTTATGGAAAACATACCGGGACCGTGCAGCGGTCCGTGAACTTGATCTGCATATTAAAAAGGGAGATATCTACGGCTTCCTCGGTCCCAACGGCGCCGGCAAAACAACAACGATTCGCATGCTTCTCGGCTTGATTAAACCAACCAAAGGCGTGATCCGTGTCTTCGACAAGGATATCCGCAAGGATCGCATGGATATATTGCGCCGTGTGGGTTCCTTGGTCGAATACCCATCCTATTACGGACATCTGAACGCAGTAGAGAATCTGGAAACTTTGCGCCGCATCATCAATGTACCCAAATCAAGAATTGCTGAAGTGCTGTCCATTGTAGATCTGACCAAGGATGCCAAACGTTCAGTGAAGGGGTATTCCCTTGGGATGAAGCAACGTCTGGGTATTGCTAGCGCTTTGCTGGGTGAACCGGAGTTACTGATTCTGGACGAACCAACGAATGGACTTGATCCTGCCGGTATTCAGGAGATTCGGGAACTGATCAAACGCATGCCTCTGGAACATGGCATTACCGTTCTGGTTTCCAGCCACTTGCTGAGTGAAGTCGAACAGATGGCAAGTCGTGTTGGTATAATCCGTGAAGGCAAGATGGTGCTTCAGGATACTATCGCAAGTCTGCATAGTCAGACGGGCAGCTCTATCCGGTTAACGGTTTCCGAGCCGGAAGAGGCTATGAAGCTGGCGAGAGAACAGGGACAATTTGGTCAGCAGCAAGGTTCTGCGTTAACGTTCCCTTATATGGATAACAGTTCAGTGGCACTGCTTGTGCGCCGATTAATTGAGCAGGATCATGATGTGTATCGTGTAGAGGAACAGCGTCAGTCGCTGGAAGATCTGTTCATGCGGGTCATTGGCGAGGGGGCGTCCATATGACCGGGCGTGCATTATCGTCAGACTGGCTCAAGATTCGGGGGAAAGGGATCTGGTTTCTTGTTTTTCTGGCCCCTCTTGGATTAACAGCGATGCAGGCGCTTAATTTTGGCTTACGGCTGGGCTATCTGAAAGAGCAGTATGCAGATAACCTGTGGGGCGGATTGCTTGGCAATGTGGTTGTCTTTGTGCCCTTGTCTCTGATGCTGGGAGCAACCATTCTCAGCTCCATGATCGCTAATGTCGAACATGAACAGGGATCGTGGAAACAGTTGCTCGCGATGCCTATTCCCAGACCAGCCGTGTATTTAGCCAAGTTCCTGCTTGCTTGTGTGCTGCTGGTGATCTCCTGCCTGCTGTTAACCGCAGGCATTGTGGGTCTGGGTCTGATCCTCGGATTCCATGCCAGCGAAATACCTTGGACACATGCGATCAAGCTGGGTCTATTGCCTTTGGCTGGTGCACTTCCGGTGTTATCACTGGAGTTGTGGCTCACAATGGTTAACAAGAATCAGGCGCTTCCCGTCACCCTGGGCATCGTTCTCGCGATAACGGGTATGTTCTCACTCAGTATCTCACCGATCTTTCCGCTCGCATGGGCACAGATGGCCTGGAATGGGCCTAATCCTTACCTGTATGCAGGCATGGGGGCAGGTCTGGGGTTATTAATCCTGTTGCTGGGTATGATGCATTTTAGCCGGAAGGATGTGGCCTGATATGAGCTTTGCGACAACGTATTTCCGAATTTTGTCCGCTGAACGATTGAAAATGAGCAAATCGCCCATATGGCTCCTGATTCTGCTGAGTCCACTCATTGCGCTGCTCATCGGACTGTTGTCCACGCCATCGGGCAATTGGCAGGTATTGATGACCACAATGGTTTTCCTGCACGGATTGTTATTGTTACCGATGCTGACTGGCGTGTTTACGTCCTTTGTCTGCCGTTTCGAACATGCAGGTGGAGGGTGGAAGCAGATGCTGGTTTTGCCGCTCACACGTTCAGGTGTATATGCAGGTAAACTGACGATTGTACTCATGCTTCTGGCGGGTACACAAGTATTATTGCTGATGTCCATTCTGCTGGCAGGCATGATTCACGGCATTACGATGCCAGTACCTTGGGGATTCTTGGTAGGCAAACTACTGCTTGGGTTGCTGGCCTGTGTACCCTTGGCTGCCCTGCAGATGTTCGTTTCATTGGTGTGGAGCAGCTTTGCCGCACCGCTCGCACTGAATTTTGCACTGACCATACCGAATATTCTCATTGTAAACTCGGCGACATATGGGCCGTATTATCCATGGGCACAACCGATGATTCTGATGACACCCGTGGACGGCGGAGGTTTCGGAGCCTACAACGTGCCACTGATGACGATGCTGGCGGTTGTTGGAGGCAGTGCTGTTATTTTTATTGGAATCGGCATGATGTATTTTGCGAAAAAAGAAATCTGAATAATTCGTTACACACTTGGTTATCGTAGATCAAAATCCTCTTAAAGCAAAACATGCAAACTCCATTGTATGTAGGCTTCAGGAGGATTTTTTCTAATGTCTGACCCACCCATCATGAATGGTCAACTCGCTAACGAATCTGAGGAGTCTTAATCAAGGATTTGAAGTGATCTCAGAAATCTAAGGAACCTGAGACATGTTATATCCAATGAAACAACTGATTGCAGCGTTTATGACAGGAGATTATGGGGATTAACGTGTCTGATGTTCTTTAAAATTTACAAAGGGCGCATGGACGCCAAATAAGATGTCCTGAGTTCTTTAGAAAATCGTTTAGTCACAGCTGACTTGAAATTGAACTTCAAGCTTGTTAGAGGCTTACTTGATCCTTATAAATTGTCTGCCTTTGAAGACACCTCCTGAGTAATATCAAAATTCCAAGTATTACCTCACACATCATGTGAATTGAATCATAGATTGTAAGCAAAATGAGACGAGAATCTGGTAAAATAAAAAAAACTGTTTCTAGGTTGGCTTACATGGTTATTCGAGGGTAGGCCTATTTCTAAGGAACTAAAAAGATTCCTGTTGTTAGATGTAGATATCGGCTGAGAAAAGAGGGGTAAGCCTTGGATGTTAATAAAACGGAAACCCTGAAGCGCATTATTTCTGAGGGAAGTTCTTACCAATCACTGTTTTTTAACCATCCGGATGCCATTTATGTAATGGATATCCGTGGAAACTATATTGATGCTAATCCCTCGGTAGAGCGGATATCAGGGTATACACTGGATGACTTGATTCGTATGAATCAGAGTGAGATCTGTCCTCCGGACAGTGAAAATTCACGCAAAGAATATATTAAAGAGGTACTGGCTGGACGTTCAGTCAGTAATCCCATTACTTTTTATCATAAAGATGGTTCCCTGAAACAGGCAGAGATAACGTATGTGCCTATCACAGAGAGTGATGAAGTTGTCGGCATATACGGCATTGCCAAAGATGTTACCGATATCCTAAAAGTGCAACGTGAGCTTAAGGAGGCACAGGAGAAATATCAGGTGCTGGCTGACCACGCACAAGATCTGATTACAACTTGTGCTAAGGATGGCGAGTTGTTATACGTCTCCCCTTCCGTGTACACCTTACTGGGTTATAAGCCGGAGGAAGTCATAGGAAAGTCCTTCAAGGATTATTGTTATCCGGGAGATTATCCGGACCCTATGGATCTCTCCAAGATCGGCAATGGCTGCAAGATGCGTGTGTTGCACAAGAAGGGACATTATATCTGGATGGAGACATTGGCGAAACCTGTGGCTGGAGAGCGTGGCAAGAGTGTCCAGATTGTCAGCATCAGCAGGGATATTACTCAGCATAAGGATGCAGACAGACGTCTTCGGGAAAGCCGTCAGCGATACAGATCGCTGTTCGAACATAATCCGGCGGCGGTGTATTCATTGAATCTGGATGGCAAATATAGTGCGGTGAACAGCAAGCTGGTCCAAATGCTGGATGTTCCGCGCAATAAGCTTATTGGCAAATCGTTTTTGTCCAATCTGGATAAATGTGAAGTTCAACACGGTCAAACGAACTTTGACAAGGTTAAGCAAGGCGATCCGCAATATTATGAGACCCGAATCGTCAATTCAAGTGGTCGGAAGATCGAAGTATCTGTTACGAATGTGCCCATTATTGTGGATAAGGAAATGGTAGGTGTCTATGGGATCGTGTCCGATATTACCGAGCGCAAGGAATATACGGAACGGATTCAGGAGCTTAGCAAGCAACATGAGTTGATTCTCAACACGGTTACGGAAGGAATATATGGTTTGGATGCGGATGGCATCACCATGTTTATGAATCCTGCAGCAGCTTCGATGTTCGGTTATGAGGCGAAAGAATTCATTGGCAAAAACTCACATCCTATTATCCATCACACCCGTGCAGACGGAAGTCATTTCCCAAAAGAAGAGTGCCCGATTCACATGACTGTGTTGGATGGACAGAGACGTTCAATCAAAGAAGATGTATTCTGGCGTAAAGATGGCAGCAGCTTTCTGGTGCAATATCAGGTGACGCCAATTATTGAACAGGGACAGATTCAGGGCGCGGTGGTTGTGTTCAATGATGTGACTGGCGAACGTGAAATTGTACGTGCCAAAGAGACAGCTGAGCTGGCAGCTCAGGCCAAGTCAGAATTTCTGTCGATGGTTAGCCATGAGATCCGGACACCGATGAACGGGATCGTGGGGATGACAGAATTGTTGATCGGCACCGATTTATCGGAAGAACAGCGTGAATATGCCGAGATTATTCGAGACAGCGGCGATGCTCTGCTGAACATCCTTAATGATATTTTGGACTTCAGTAAGCTGGAATCCGGGAAAATGGCACTGGCTTATGAACCATTTGCATTACGCAAGATGCTGGAACAGGTTGCCGAACTGTTTAAACCGCGTGCAGATGAGAAACATCTGGAGATCAGATATCGCCTCAATCCAAGCATCCCTGAGTTCATGGTCGGTGACGCTATACGTATCCGGCAGATTCTGGTGAACTTGGTTGGCAATGCGCTCAAGTTCACAGATCAGGGAAGCATTGATGTTAACGTGGATATTATCAAGGGCAGAAAGCCTGAAGACAGCGTTCTTGATTTTGCGGTGCAAGACACGGGAATTGGCATCCCGGCTGACAAGCTGGATCAGTTGTTTCAGTCCTTCTCTCAACTACATCCGGTGATTAACCGGATGTATGGTGGTACCGGACTGGGACTGGTCATCTCCAAGCGACTCGTGGAGATCATGGGAGGCAGTATCAGTGTCGAGAGTATAGAAGGGGAGGGCTCAACCTTCCGGTTTGCTGTTCCTGCGGCGAGTGTAGATGCTTCAGCAGAACAGACAGCAAGTCAGTTCCATCATGATCGCACACGTCAAAGTGACAAGGTCGCCATGCGTATTCTGGTGGCGGAGGATCATCCTGTGAACCGGAAGATTTTGCGAGAATATCTGGAGAAGCTCGGATATCACGCAGATGTATGTACCAATGGTGTGGAGGCAATTGATGCCATCTCTCAGAATGCTTATGATATTGTCCTGATGGATATTCATATGCCTGTGATGGATGGACTGAAGGCGACAGACCTGTTACGCCGCCTAATTCCACAGGATCGCATACCTCCAATCATCGCAGTTACAGGTAATGCCAAACGTGAAGACAAGGAAGCTTGTCTGGAGATGGGTATGCGTGACTTCATTAGCAAACCGGTTATGCTGAGTGAGTTGAAGCGAGTGTTACAGCAATGGGGACCAAGGGACGAACCTCAACTTGCACCGAATTGAACAACAGCTCAAATCAATTATGAAATTGATTCATCTGGCTGTGAAAAATAATAAACGCAAACATGCCAATAAGACTCCTCGCATGGAGTATTATTGGCATGTTTGCGTTGGTAGGCTTTTGAAGTTGAGCCGAAGCATACAAAGTGGAGTTGTATAGGAATGGCTTATACCAGTGTCAGACGATTGATATTACCAGATAGGATTTCACAGGAACTGTTGAATTTCTCACGTTCCGTTGCATCCAGATTCAATTCGATAATCTCTTGAATGCCATTGCCACCGATGATTGCAGGAACACCGACGCAAACGTTGTGTTGCTCGTACTCTCCGTCCAGAATAGCCGATACGGCGATGATCTTGTGTTCGTCATTGAGGATGGAACGAGTGATGTGCGCGAGGGCATTGCCGATTCCGAATTGGGTAGAACCTTTACGGGTAAAGATCTCCCAGCCGGCATCCTTTGTTTTGCGTGCAATATCGTCCAGATCCAGATGTTTGAAGCGTTCCTTGTGCTGATCCATGATGTGCATAATCGGTTTGCCACCGATGGTCACATGCGACCAGGCCACGAACTGGGATTCTCCATGCTCCCCGAGAGCATAACCGTGCACACTGCGTGGGTCGATGGAGAAGACTTCAGACAGCAGCGTTTTGAGCCTTGAAGAGTCAATAGACGTTCCTGTGCCGATGACATGCTCACGCGGAAGACCAGATAATTTCCATACCATATAAGTTACTATGTCAACCGGATTGGCAGCGACGACAAAAATCCCGTTAAATCCACTGTTCATGATCGGGACCACGATGTCTTTGGTAATCGATTCCGCTTCCCCCAGAATATCCAGCCGTGTCTGTCCTGGCTTGGGATTCGCCCCGGCAGTTAAGACAATAACATCCATATTGCCACAATCGGCGTACGTGCCTGCATATACCTTGGTGCGGTTATGTGTGAAGTCCATACAATGGGAAAAATCCAATGCCTGTGCTACAGCACGGTCATACGTCCGGTCCACCATCATAATTTCCCTGCATATCGATTGATTAATCATGGAATACGCACAACTTGAACCGACAAGACCCGCCCCGATCACCGCTACTTTGCCTGATTTGCCTAACACTGCCTTCAGCCCCCATTTAGATTGATATTTATCCGTTACTCATGCGTTCTATGTTAAGTATAGTCTTTTATTTTATGCTGGAATGTACTTCTACGTTACATAAGATAACACATGAAAAAGCTGTACAGCAATGATATCCGCTATCACGGGAGCGTATTGGAGTAAAGGAGTTAACAAAATTGACATGAATAATTCATAATCATATGATTTGACGGCATTTGCACCTGTGTCATTCGACATGACAGCATTCATGCTTGTTGTCGGATTGGGGGTTATTTGTGCGGATCATATACCTGACAAAACTTCTTAGGAATCCGCAGAAACAGAACAAAACCGCCAAAGGGATCTGCTGAGAAGCTGACGAATACATACGGACAAGCAAAAGATAAGCATA
Organism: Paenibacillus sp. FSL R5-0701; assembly: GCF_037973995.1. Taxonomy (NCBI): domain Bacteria; kingdom Bacillati; phylum Bacillota; class Bacilli; order Caryophanales; family Paenibacillaceae; genus Paenibacillus; species Paenibacillus sp. FSL R5-0701. The sequence goes on from NZ_CP150230.1 coordinate 525,642, forward strand.
CTTGATCCATGAGACAGGTTGCCCCGATCCGATGACGGTTCCAAAAAGGAACGCTGAAGCCATAATGTTTTTATCCAAGAATCCATTTCATAACTCACTACAGGTATTATGAAATGGATTCCCAAAAGACTTCATTCCGGGAGGGAATTAATGATGATTGAAGAAGCAGGAGCAACGACGGAAACGGCCAAGAGCCTGGGCATAGGTGCCAGTACTCTTCGTAAATATGCGGCGGCACTGGAAGAACAGGGATACCGGTTCGAACGGTCCGCCAACAAATCCAGACTATTCAAGTCCGACGACATCGAGTGCATTGAACGCCTGATGACCGAACTCAGGGAGCATAATCTCCCCCTGGCTGATGCTGTGGTGACTGTATTGGCTCCAGAAGTACCTGTAGCTGCAGTAGAAGTGGATGTACCGGTGGTGGGGATTGAAGGTCTGTCAGAGACGGAATGTGCAGCGACAGTCATGTCATCCGTATTCCCTGAAGAACCTGAAATAATGGGTAATCTGAGATCCTATGAAGGTCTGGGCCAACTGGTAAGTGAGGTGACTTATGGTGCTGTAGAACAACAGCAGGATGATCGGGTACAGCTGCTGCAACAGCGGGTCGATGAACTGGAGCTGACCCTTCAGCATCTGGCTGATACACATATGGCGCTCCAGGAACAGATGGAGAAACAGCGCCTGTGGATGAATGAGAAGCTGGAGGAAGAGCGGGATCGTGAACTTGTGACCAATCTGCGCAGTTTCCAGGGAAGAAAACGCAAACCCAAAGGAGTATCCCTGCGTATGTTGTTCGGGTTCCTGCCCAAGAAGCATAAGGAAGCTTGAGCAACAGGCATTTACCCATCGTGATTTTACAGTATTGGCCTGATATAATAAGCTCCATACAACATGAAGACTGGCAACCGACTGCTCAGTATAGATAAAGACTGAGTGGATCAGGAAGCTGGCGTGGGAGGATCTGTGGAGCTGCGACGAAGTTGGCAAAGAGTGCTCGGATTATGGACGGATCGTCCTCGGCGGGAAGGCACGACCATTGCTGAGCGTTATACAATACAGGAATTGCTGGGTATGGGGAGCTATGGGCTGACATACCTGTGTACAGATGATCAGAACGGCAGGGAAGTGGCGTTGAAGGAATCCAAGCCTAGCAAGGGCAGACTCTCTGCTCACCTGTTGGAGCGGGAGGCGGACGTGATGAGACGTCTTCATCATCCGGCGATCCCTGAACTGTTGGATGTGTTCACATCCGGGAGACGAAGTTATATCGTTACCGAGTATATTCGTGGACAGACGCTGGAAGATTGCATATTTGAGCAAGGTCTTCGATATACGGAGCGGGAATGTCTGGAATTGGCAGGTCAACTGCTGGCTCCGGTGGCGCATGTGCATGAGCAGGGATATATACATGGAGATGTGCGGATTCCCAATGTTATTTTACGTGAAGGGAAGGTGCATCTGATTGACTTTGGCCTGGCAAGACGCTTGGGGGAGCCGTTGTTGCCGGAGTTGAAGCGACGTATGCGTGAAGTCCCTGAACCTGAAGATGAACGGGCTACACCGGATCATGATTTGCAGGATATCGGCCACTTTCTTCTCTTTCTGCTGTACTCGGCTTATGAGCCAGAGAAGGGCCGTGAACCCGCCAGCTGGCAGGAGGAACTTAAGCTTACGCCGGAATTGCACCAGATGCTGGAGCGACTCCTTGGACTCCGTCCAGGTTATAAGGGTGGGGCGACAGAGTTAAAGGCAGAGATTGAGAAAGTGTTGCTGAGATTACAATGAAATAAGCTCTGTAGGCGGACCTATATTTGTTATCCGTGACCTCTTCGTATGATATCTGCAGGGGTCTTTTTCCTTTTTACTATATAGAAACAATAAAGGGGTGTTCTGTTAGCCGTGTGTATGGCTAGCGAACACCCCTTTATTACATATTCATTTATTGTAGCGTCTAATAAGCTGGTGTGTGATCATTGCTCTTTAAAAGCAGTCGTGTTAGCAGCTTAGCTGGAGCTGTATTTTCTGCTTTTGTAATACCCGGAGCCACTACGGCTATCCCGGTATTTCACATCCGAAGAAGAATAGCGCTTGTAGGAACGCTTGCCTGAGGAACTACTGTGACGTTTATAGGAGCGCCTGTCTGAGGAGCTATGACGTTTGCGGTGAGATGAAGATTTGGAATCGATAAGTTTGCCGATAATCTTTTTGAACATGAGCTTTCACCCTTTCGACTTCAACTGTTTTAAGCATATACGTGGCTAGATCAGAAGGGGTTTCGATTTTTTCATGGATAATTGTATTCATTGGACAGGAGCTTGGCGTATAATAGGATGTTGCTAATTGCACGGAATTTTTTATTTTGAGTGTTTAGAGTTACAATAGAGGACAGGATAAGATTTTAACGGACAGGAGTAGTTATTATGATTACATTGAAGACCAAAGAACAGATTGAATATATGAAAAAAGCCGGAGAAATTCTCGCCGCATGCCATAGAGAAATTGCAAAGATGATTCGTCCAGGCATTACGACACAGGAGATCGACCAGTTTGCAGAAGCTTTTATGAAGAAAAATGGCGCTACGCCGGAACAAAAGGGATATAACGGATACCAATATGCGACATGTGCGTCGGTTAATGATGTGATCTGTCACGGGTTTCCGGGAAAATATGCATTGAAAGACGGCGATATCGTTACAATCGACATGGTAGTTAATCTGAATGGCTGGCTGGCGGATTCGGCTTGGTCATATGCCGTAGGTGAAGTGACTCCGGAAGCACAACATCTGCTGGATGTAACCAAAAACTCTCTGTACAAAGGCATTGAACTTGCCGTGGTGGGCAACCGGATCGGAGATATCTCCAATGCGATTCAAGTGTATGCAGAAGGTGAAGGCCTATCGGTTGTGCGTGAGTTTATCGGACACGGCATTGGTGAGAAGATGCATGAGGAACCACAAGTCCCTCACTACGGTCCGCCTCATCGGGGTCCGCGTCTCAAGGAAGGCATGGTTATTACGATCGAACCGATGCTGAATATTGGTACGTTCCGAAGTAAGCTGGATTCAGATGGATGGACTGCTCGTACTTTGGATGGAAGTCTGTCTGCCCAGTATGAACATACGATTGCGATTACGGCGGATGGTCCAGTGATTTTGACAGCACAATAATAGCCAAAAGCAGCTACAATGTGACGATATTTGCATATTTCAAGGCGGCCCACGTTTGTGATCCGCCTGTTTCGGTTTAAACTATTAAGAAGTGATAACACAGAGCCAGTGGTAAGTGATCTCAGCTGACAAGGGTTAACCTTGTGTCCACTTGGCAACAAGGAGGTAATTTTGGTGTCTTTAAATAAACAGATCGTACTTGCGTCTCGTCCCGAAGGTGCCCCTTCCAGAGAGAATTTTAACTTCATTGATGCACCTCTTCCTGAACCGGAAGCTGGGCAAGTTCTGGTACGTACATTATATTTGTCGGTCGATCCGTATATGCGGGGCCGCATGAAAGATACAAAATCCTATGCTGCACCGTACGCGTTAAATGAAGTGATCAAGGGTGGAGCCATTGGACAGGTTGTGGAATCTTCGGAACCCAATCTGCGCAAAGGAGATCTCGTATCCGGTATGTGGGGCTGGCAGCAATATGCCGCAGTGAATACGGCTGATCTGTCGCTGATTGATACGGAAGAAGCACCAATCACGGCTTACCTGGGTGCGCTGGGCCTGACGGGTCTGACGGCTTATTTTGGTATGGAGGACATCGGCAAACCGAAGGACGGCGAAACGGTCGTTGTATCGGGAGCAGCCGGAGCGGTAGGCATGATTGCAGGTCAGATTGGTAAAATTGTGGGAGCACGCGTGGTTGGTATTGCAGGCTCTGATGAGAAATGTGCTTATTTGAAAGAAAAGCTGGGCTTCGACGTGGTGTTGAATTACAAGAAGGAGCAGGATATGTCAGCAGCCATTGAACGGGCTTGCCCGGATGGTGTAGATGTCTACTTTGACAATGTTGGCGGTGACATCTCGGATGCAGTCTTGCGCCACATCAATCGGAATGCACGTATTCCGTTATGCGGTCAGATCTCGTCCTATAATCTGGAGAAGCCGGATATCGGGATGCGACCACAGACATTGCTGTTAACAAATACAGCATTAATGAAAGGTTTCCTGCTGGGTGACTATACGAAATCCTTCAAGGAAGGCCGCGCCAAGTTGGCGAAATGGATCAAGGAAGGTCATATCCAGTATGAAGAAAACATTGTGGACGGGTTCGAACAGACGCCGGAAGCATTCATGGGTCTCTTCTCGGGAGATAATCTGGGCAAGCAACTGGTTAAGGTTGCAGATCCTGAATAGATATCGAATGGTTTACATGTACAAATTAGGTTGAAAACGAAAAGACACGTTCTGCACACCGAGGGTGCAGTAGAACGTGTCTTTTTTATCTGTAAATCTGTGCGTGGTCTGCGTATGATGACTAGTGTTCGGCGACCAGCACTTCTTTGTAGTGTTTGTACATATATACACGCCAGCGTACAATCATGCCAAAAGCCAGCAGGAAGAACAATCCGCCCGTTTGCGGAATACTTACATATCGCTGAATGACTTCATGCAGGATCAGGCGTACGGCCAACAGTCCAAGCAAGATAAAAGCAAAGCTGCGAGAACGTGTGGCAAAAATTTCTTCACCTACTCGTTCAAACCGTGTACTGCGAATGAGGGGATAGGAGAAAAGGAACCAGCCCACCAGAAACGCAATGAATGCCCAGAGTAGAGGAACATGAGTTGCCGGTACAACAAACATGAGAAATCCTGTGCTCATGCCGAGCGGAGGAATAAGGATTTTGCGAATGGTCACCGGTCTGTGACTGGCTTTCATGCGGATGAAGATGGCAAGCAGTGCCATGACGAGCATGCCCACGGTTGCTCCGATTTGCAGGTAGTACGGACTGATTTGAGCCACGTAGAACTCCCTCTTTCTGGAATAATATGTTATCCGGTGATCCGGAACTCAGTACGAATTGCCGGAATTTTCAGTTCCTATTATATCACAAACGCAGAAAGCCGATAGAAAGCTTAGTGTATCATATACCCGATATGTATTCACAGGGTGTATTTGAAAATTTTGTATTATTGTGCCCGTTGTAAGGCCGTTTATTCGATTAAGGGGAAATCATGCAATGATTGGACAACAATGGATGTATATCAAGCTTATCGGCTCACATCATAGTGGGTGGCTTGCAGGTAATACAGATTGGTTGGTACATGTGGTCAGCCTTGTATGTGCAAGTGTACTAGCTTTTTTGCTGGTTATCTACGGTTACATCTTATGGATGAAATATAGCAGTGGGCGCAGGGACAAAGTTAAGACGGCACTGATGAAGGAATTACTTTCCGAAGATTCGGTGTTACAGAAGTACCTGGGCCAAGGAGAAGTAAAAGTAGACTTACTGAATATGAGTGGAGATCAACAGAGCGTTTTGCAGCAGGTGTTATTGCAACGGCTTGCTCAAGGTCCGGTAGAGCACGAGACTCTGCGAATTCGTCTGTTATCCTGGCAAGTCTTTGGAAGTTCATACCGGTCGGTTCTGAAGACGGGAAAGAGGAGTGAACGGGTCAACACGTTGTTATATATTGAACAGTTTCATATGATAGAGCTTCTGCCCAGGTTAGAGGATATGCTACGGGTTACTTCCTGTACGCCGCTTGAACGCTTCATCATATTGCGCATATATGCCCGAACCGGTTATTTCAGAATCGTGAAGGAATTGATGCGTGAGCAATATGTATGGTCCGATTCGCAGTATCTGCAGATTCTGCTGTTGCTTACCGATTCATCCTGGACTCGTCTGAAGGATCATTTCAAGGAGGTACCTTATCAGGTCCAGTCTAATATCGTCCACGCCATTCGTATTCGGGATGACCGGACGGAGGGTGCTGTTGTTCTACTGGAGAAGCTCATTCTTGGAGAGGATGCGCTGCTGCGTACCCATGCGTATCAGGCATTGGCTCAAGTGGGCAGAGGTTGCGAAGATATGCTGAAGGGGCTATTGCTGGTATGGAACGAATCTGGTGAAGAGAGGCAACGCTCTGAAAGACTAACAGTGACCCAGCTTATGGGTACTGTTCATGCGGATGCTTTTATTCCTAGGCTGAAGGTAATGATGGGTGATCCTTCTTTTCAGATCCGACAGGAAGCGGCGAACTCTCTTGCCCGGTACGAGCAGGGACTTGAAGAACTCCGGGAAACGGCTGTAAACCATCCGGATAAATATGCAAGGCAGATAGCGGAGGAAACGCTGGAAAGGATGCAGTATGGACGAAAGATGGATTGAGATGTTGCAGAGTTTTGTTTTGGCATGTTACGAGGGGATATTTATCTATCTGGTGGTAGCGATTGTGATGTGCAGTGTTCTGGTCGTTGCTGCCGCTCGTACATTGATTCGCCAGAGGGATCTGGACCCGCTGCAATATCATGAGATGTTGGATGAAGAACTGGCTCCTGCGGTATCCCTGCTTGTCCCGATGCGTAATAGTGAGAATACGATCGTACAGCGAATTGATTGTCTGCTCGATATTCAGTATGCACGCTATGAGGTTATTATCATTAATGATGGATCAGAGGATGGAACAATGCGGCGTCTAAAAGAAACCTATGACCTGATGCCCATTCGGAGTAAAGTTCATTATTCGGGACTCGGCCAGGAGACAGCTCAGATTAAATGTGTCTACCAATCCAGGTTACATCATCGTCTGGTTGTGATCGACAAGGAGTATGGAGGACGAATGGACTCCCTGAATGCAGGCCTGAATATCTCGCAATATCCTTATATCGCCTCTGTTGGACCTTGGACAGTTCTGGAACGGGATGCATTGGTGAAGATTATGAAACCCTTTATGGATGCTCTCCCGGGAGAAGAGGTTGTTGCTTGTAGTGGACGAGTAGATCTCATGGCCCCCAGAAAGACGGATCATACAGATTTAACGGATAACAGCACAAGACTTACGGACAGTACGTTGTATGTAATGCAGACGATTGAATACGTGCGTGCTTTTTTGATTGGTGGTGTGGGACTTGTTCGTTACAATATTAATGTGCTTTTATTTACGTCTGAAGTATTTGGTGTATTCAAAAAAAACCGGGTGATGGAAGTTGGCGGTTACAAGCGCGATGACCAGGTCGCTCACATGGAACTGGTCATGCGGTTGCAGAAACATATGAAGCGAACTCGGGAACGTGGTCGTATTATATACATTCCCGATCCGATCTGCAGGGTAGAAGTGCCCGGTACATGGCGTCAGCTGTGCAGACAACGTATCGGTTGGCACATGCAGCTTGCAAGCAGTCTATGGGCCCAGCGGAGCATGATCTTCAATCCGGCCTATGGCTGGATGGGGATGGTATCCATCTCGTATTTTATTCTGATCGAATTGTTGGGCCCTTTGATGGAACTGGGAGTGATTTTGCTGTTCATCTCAGGCATAGGGCTACAGTTGGTGGATATCAACCTATGCATCATTCTCGTTCTGCTGCTGACGCTCTATGGTTCACTGTTGTCCGCAGGTATGGTAATGTTCGAAGTATGGTGTTCACGCAAAGCGTATACGTCCAGAGCAGTGACGCGTCTGTTATTGTATGCTTGTTCGGAGACGTTCTGGTTCAGACCGCTGAACAATACATTCCGTATGTTTGGCATTTTGCAGGCTATGGGATTGAGGAAGGAAAAGGAGAAGGAGATCAGGAATGGATTGGGGTAAACTATCGGCAATCCTGGTAATACCTTGGAACAGAGCAAGGAGGAAGACGCTTCATGAAAAAAAGTTACAGGCCAGCCACGATGTGGACGCTGGCTTGTTTTACAGTGGTATCGGTGGTGCTGGTTGTCCCCTGGATTATGTGGCAATCCCAGGCCCCGGTTCCGCTTAACATCATGATTATTGACAAGAGCAGACCTGACCAGTCCTATCAGGGGCACAGGGGATTGGTCTGGTTGCTGAATCAGCAGAAGATCGTACAGCAAACAGGGGAACACTATTCCTATGAAGAGGATTATTACGGCTATGATCTTCAGGACGGGCTTCCTCGGATGAAGCGATTGTTGCCTGATGAGGTGACGGACACGGATCTGATCTATCTGACGGCGAATCGGAGTAGTCTGTCTGCACAAAAGAATGAACGGAAGCAAGACGAAGTCTATGAAGGGTTAACAATATATGATGTGCAGAAGATTCGCGAGGCTGCGTATAAAGGCGTGACGATTGTTGCCGAATACAGTGCATTGGCGAATACGGCTTCCAAGATGACAAGAGAGCAGCTATACCCGATCTTGGGTGTGGACAGCAGTGGATGGCAGGGGAAATCGGTATCTGATCTGCAAAGTATAGAAGAAGTACCCCGCTGGGTTAGGGCGCACTATGAGCAGCAGGAGAAGAAGAAATGGCATTATCGCGGAGCGGGTATGCTGCTGATACATATGGATGGACAGGTCATGGTACTGGAGAAAGGTCCGGATGTGAAGACAGGCAATATACAGATTGCATTTACACCGGAAGGCAGCGATTGGAGCGGTATAACCCAGGATATACATTACAATGGCTGGTTCGATATCATTTTGCCGCAACAGAAGAATTCCATACTGGCCTGGTACAAGACGGATCTCACGGAGACAGGCGAGCAGAAGCTGGTGGATGCAGGAATTCCTGCGGAATTTGCTGCACTTGTCCACTACGACGACTATAATCGGTCGTATTACATGGCAGGGTCATTCGGAGAGATGAAGCATTATTCCTTCTGGCGCCGAATCCGGGGTTGGGAGGTCGTCCGGTCCAAACTTACGCCAGATCAGAAAGATATTCCGGACATGTTCTACTGGAAGGTGTACGTGCCCGTGATGAAGCATATTTTGAAAGAAGTGCAGGATGGACGGCAGCAATGGCCATAGATAGGCTATCGAGAACCGTTTCGATGGAAAGAGGGAAGCTAAAGTCCATTCCAGCCTTCGAGAGGAACGGGAGATGTACATAATAGAGAAGTGCGTTGTTGTGAGTGGCAAAAGTGTAATTGAGAGACAGGGCGAATCAAGTAAGGATCAGATTGCCAAGTGAAAGGGGATTGGGACTGGGGAGATCGAATACGTTTCAGACTCTTACCGCCCTGAACAATGGGAGTTGTAGCTAGATCCGAAACAAGAATCATCCCGCTGCGGCGTAGATGCAGTGTGATCTATAAAGATTCGTATTAAAACACGTACTGAAACAAGTACTAACGTGTGCATCACGATTAGGGTAAGCTCCGTATCGAGAATCGCCCTAATGTGTGTCTGGACGTGCGCCGCTATGATGAGTGGACGAGTATCTATGACATCGTGATCTGAAGCACCGTATGTAGCACGTTCTAACGAACTCAGCACATCTTATATGGCCTAATTGGGTACGTTGGTAAATGTAACGAATCACAGACACGTTAAATGAACACAAGCCGATGAAAGATGAATTCAAAGTGGATGTTAATGTGTTGAAAATAATTGGCGTAACTATAACATTATTACTGTCAAATCTATGGGATGTACCGGTACACCGCAATGCAAAAAGGACTGCAGATCTTCTGCAGTCTTTTTTCATGATGCAATGCGAGGCTTAACTAGTCCTGGTGAAGATGCCGGAGTCCGTGCAGGAAGGCGGATACGGTCAGACGCAGACTTTCGTCTGGATCAAAGTTCATGCCGAAGCCGCCCTGTGCCTCAATGGAGGCAAATCCATGGCAGAGGCTGCGCAAACCACGAACGGCGTGCAATGCTTCCGCTTCGGTGAGCGGGTAGGGCTGCAAGCTGTGTAGCAGCAACTCCAGCGTAGCTGTACTGGCCGCGGCGAGCTGTGGCTCTTCGCGATCCGGGGCATGGAATGAGGCTTCGTACAGCCCGGGGTGCTTGCGGACGAAGCCAATGTATGCCGCAGCGATGGCCTGGATGGCATCATCGCCAGTGCGGTCAGCGATAGCCGCGGTTAATGTGCGGCTAAGCTGTTGCACGGACATCAGCGCCATTTCCTGGCGAAGCCCGGGAAGTCCGCTGATGTGGTTGTAAAGCGACGGCGAGCGCACATCCAGCCGCTGTGCCAACGCGGCCAGTGTCAGCGCCTGAAAGCCGTCGCTGTCAGCAAGCTGGGCGGCGGCGCTGAGCAGAGCGCCGCGATCCAGCCCTTGCCGGGGGCTCATAGTTGCCCCCCGGCAAGATCAAACCGCTGCTGTGCATCAGCGGTTGCCGCGCGCATGGCTGCCGCGGGCTGGCGCAGCATCCGTCCGTGGCCTACAGCCAGCACGGACGGTTCCAGCTCCGCCAGGCGCTTCGCGCTGGTCAGAGCCGCTTCGCGGTTCCACGTCGCCAGCGCGGGGAACGGGAAGAGCGGGCGCACGCGGCCGGATACGGCAAGGCCGCCTTGCAGCTGGTACGCGTCGCCAGCGATGAGCACGCTGCTGCGCGTATCCATGAAGGACATATGCCCCGGCGTATGTCCTGGTGAGGCAATGGCGACCAGTGAACCAATCTGGTCACCGTCATCCAGCAAGTGGTTTGGCTGGGTGTGCACCGCTTTGGGTTTAGGCACCCCGCCGCGTACCGGGGTTTGTGGCTCACCGGGAAGAAGGGAAGTATCACCCGCCAATAGCCGGGCATCCCGTCTGGAGATGAAGACCTCGGCTTGAGGCAGTGCCTCTGTGAGACGATCCAATGCACCAATATGGTCGCTATGAGCGTGAGTCAGAATGATCTTGGTAATGGGTTTTCCAAGGGACTGCGCAGTTGCCAAAATCCCTTTAAGACTGACCGGTATTCCGGCATCAATCAGGGTTAAACCATCTTTCTCTTCAACCAGGTATACGTTCACAGGGAAGAGTCTTGGGAAAAACGTAACTTGAACGACATCAAATTCTCGGGTAATACGCATCGTTAAACCCTCCTTAAAACTAATGGTATTAGTATAATAACTAATGGCATTAGTTTTAGCAATACCTGCTGTTCATTTTATTTAAATAAAAAAAATTTAAAATAATGATGCACTTTACAAAAAAAGCGTTTTCAAATTGAGGATTACCGATTATAATAATCACGTAAGCCCTTTCATATGTCTATCTTATTGGAGCCCTTCGCGTAGCGAAAGGCTCACTTTTTTGTCTTTTTTGGATTAAAATGAAGACAGGATGTTCATCCTAGCTTAATTGTGTTGATGAGCTGTAAGTATTGGTATAACAGGAAAAATCACGTTTGACCTCCATTCGGGATGAAAGTTGACAAACATAACTGTTATTCATATAATGACAGTTATACTTACCTTGAGTTGGAGTTCATCGGTGTTGTAAGCCGGGAAGGAGTAAGTTATGAACAGCGAATTTACCATAGCGGTGCATTGTCTTGTTTTTCTGTCGATGAGAGATGAGTGTATGGCCAATAGTGAAGATTTGTCCCAGAGTGTGGGTACACACCCGGCCAGAGTCCGTAAGGTACTTAGTGTTCTGCGCAAGCATGGTTACCTGACGACCAAGGAAGGTGCTCATGGTGGGTACTTGCTTAGCCGTCCAAGTGAAGAGATCAAGCTGGGAGAATTGTACAGACTGGTAGCTGGTGGTTCACTCGGTCCCAACTGGTGCTCAGGGGAGTCTGGTTCATCGTGCGTAGTTTCTTCCAATATGCAGGATGTGATGGGGAACATATATAACGGAGGCGAAGAGGCGCTCAGCGCTTATTTTGACCGTATATCCATTCAGGATGTGAAAGAGCGCATAGGTCATGGGAAAGCGATAACCCTGTCGCTGAATGGATTGCCTGCAAAGGAGAAGTCCTGACGGAGTCCACAACGAATGGTCCTTCATGACATGGCCTTGGTTTAGTCAGGCATGGTGGACAAGTTATGGCATTGGCGTGTGCTCCGGTGAAAGATCCATTGATGTTCTCAGGCGATTCCGGGCATAACGTGAACACAGATGGGGAGAGATTATCTGCGCTGATGTTATTTTCGGAAGGCAAATCCTTGGGAGAGTAGTATTCTTCAAGATTACCTTGCGAAAGTAAAGAAGTATAAACAAACTAGATTCTGGGGAGTGGAACACATGTCAGGCATTGAAAAAAATGAAACACTTCGCGTTATTAGCGAACGCCATGCTGTCAAAAAGTACGAAAAAGGGTTTGAATTGCCTGAAGCTGATCTCAATGCGATTCTGACAGCAGCAGCGGAAGCACCATCTTCATGGAACCTGCAACACTGGAGATTCCTCGTGATTGAATCCGAAGCAGACAAAGCGAAATTGCTGCCAGTTGCTTACGGTCAAAGTCAGATCGTGGAAAGTTCGGTTACGATTGCTGTTCTTGGAGATTTGGAAGCAAACCGAAACACCGTAATCTACGATCAAGCTGTTGAAGCAGGCGCACTGACTGCTGAGGTTCGTGACGCATTGGTTGGACAGATCAACGGTGCTTACCAAAGCCCGCAAATCGCTCGCGATGAAGCGATCCGCAATGCATCTTTTGCTTCCCAAAATATTATGCTTGCTGCACGCTCCCTGGGTTACGATACATGTCCAATCGGTGGATATAATCCACAAAAACTGATCGAAACATTCAACATTCCTGCACGATTTGTGCCAACGTTGTTGATTACTGTAGGTAAAGCTGCACAGCCAGCTCGCCCGTCAGGACGTTTACCGTTGTCTGAGGTTGTTGTTAAAGGTTCTTTCTAAGTTAGAAAGTTAAATCTGATGATTGCATCAGTGATATAGGTATAAATAACGGTATAATACAAACGGCCGCACTTTCCTGTTGAGGGAAGGTGCGGCTGTTTGGCTTACTGCTTCCACCAAGGAAATATTACTCCTCAGGTGTTTCCGGGATTTGTGGTGCATGGAACGATTGCATGTACTCAATTGCGTTATACATCATCACTGCTGCTTCGGCACGAGTAATCGTTTGTTTGGGATTGAAGTTGCCGTCGGCATCCAGTTGATTGATTTTGAGAACGAGTGAACGCTGAATGGCACCTTGATACTCCGGCGTAAGTTCCTGTTCGTCGGTAATGTCCACAGGTTTGATATTAATCATCGGCAGACCGCCTTTGGCCTCGATGCCTTGCATCAGGAACAGTGTGAATTGTTCACGAGTAAGCGGTTTGGACGGATCGATATCCTGTGACATCTGAATGCCATTATATTGTGCACGGATAAATGCATCACTGTACCATACGCCATCTTTTACATGAGAGAAGTGGTCACTTGGCAGCGGCTGTTTGATAAAACGAATCGTGTCCAGATTCAGATTCAGTCCATCCGCAATCAGTTGAATGCCCTGAGCGGTATTTAACTCCAGTTCAGGTTTGAACAAGCTGTCACTCACGCCTTTGATGAATCCATCCTGATGGAGAGATTCAATTTTGTCTGCTCCTGCGATACCTTGAATATCCGTGAATTGGGCCTGCGCAGCGTTGATCGGGCCTGCACTCAGAGACAGCGTGAGCAGAGCTCCCGCAGTTAATGTAGCAATTATATTTTTTCTCATGATAGGTGCGCCTCACTTTTCCAGGGATAATCCCTTTATATAAAAGTTATTTGCCCCTATAGACGACCCTTCTGTTTAAAAGGTTGCTGGAATTTTCCAACTGAATTCATAATCATTCAGAAAGGGCTAAGTGGAGGCACTACCTCTAACCTTTGGATTTATTTCGATAATCCGTGGGTGAACGACCCATCATTTTGCTGAACAGACGGGAGAAGTAGTAAGGGTCCTTGAATCCAAGCTCGGAACTGATCTGCTTCACGGTCCAATCAGTAAAATCCAGATAGCGGCAGGAATGCTGAATCTTCAGCCGCAGGAAATAATCGATGGGCGAATGCCCTGTAGCTTGCTTGAACAACTGTGAGTAATGAGGGACAGACAGCCGCGCGTGTGCCGCCAGTTCCTTGAGGGTGATTCCGTTCTCCAGATGCTCCAGCATATACTGGACAGATTGTTCAGCCGCACGTTTGCTACTGACGACCCCGCCATCTGTTCCTGTCGTTTCTGGCCCATAAGCGAGCATACCGAGCATATAACCAATAATCTGGGAGGCATACGTCATCGTTTGCATGGAGTAACCCGTCTCTAACGCGCCGTAACATTCATGGAACAACTCAAGCCATTTTTGAGCCTTGGCCGGGGGCATGGTAGTAATATGATGAGTTAACAAGGGTTCTATGTAGGATAAAGCGTGTTCCCCGCGCAGATGAATCCAGAAGATGCTCCATGGTTCAGCTGCGTTTGCTCCGTACACATGAGGAACATGTGCAGGTAATATAACGAGGTTTCCCGGGTTGACATCATATGTCTTGCTGCCATCCATCGTATACCAGCCTGTGCCTTGGACACAGTACATCAGAATGTGTGATTCACAACCATCGGGACGATCACGGTAATGATGCTCCGCTTCGTGAAAGTAACCGATATCGGTTACGTATAATCCGCACGTGACCGGATAAGCTGCGGTTTCTTGCAGCAGGGCGTCCGGAAGCACAATGAGTTTTTGCATACGAAATCCGTCAGATTTACGCTGTAGGGGTGGTCTGTTGTTAGGTCTCATACTTTGTATTATGGTGAGAGGCGATAAGGGAGTCAATGACAGATATGAGAGCGCTCACCGGAGGTGTTCTCGATTTAGAAAGCCACGTTACAGGAAGTGAAGCAGTTGCCCGTGAATTGGGTAAGTACATACTAGTGGGAAGAATCAGAACAGTGAATATATAGGATAAGGGAGAGATATAGTTATGGAACCAGTCACGACTCAGGAAACGTTTTTCTATACAGGTACGTATGCGTCAGCGGATGAACCCGGAATATTCCTATGTGCGTTGAATGCGGATACAGGAGAGATGCGAATCGTCAATCACATGGATGGTGTGGATAATCCGTCTTATCTGGCGCTAAGCCCAGATGGGAACTGTCTGTATGTGGCGAGTGAAACGGACGAGGGAGAGGTGTTGGTCTATCGGAGAGATGCGGCAACGAGTGAGCTGCACCTGATGGATCGAAAACAGACCAGAGGGGCTTCTCCATGTTATGTGTCTGTCTCCACGGATGGTCAGTGGGTGTTCTCATCCAACTATAGCAGCGGCAGTGTCAATGTATTCCCGGTTGGCGATCAGGGGACGCTTGGTGAGATGAGTGCATGGGTGGAGCACACGGGAAGTGGAATCAATGAAGACCGCCAGGAAGGGCCGCATGCACACTCCATTCAACCCGATCCGTCCGGGCAGTATGCTGTCGTATGTGATCTCGGTCTGGATCAGATCATTGTGTATCGGTTGGAAGAGGGACGTCTGGTTACCCATCGTGAGATGGATCAACCACCAGGCGCAGGGCCAAGGCATCTTGTGTTCCATCCCAACTCGAAGTGGGCATATGTAATCAACGAATTGAACAACACGGTTACGGCATTCCTGTACGATGAGCGCAGAGGGGAGTTCACTACGGTACAGCACATTTCCACACTTCCAGAAGGGCATAAAGGAGAGGGGACAGCTGCGGACATCCGTGTATCTCCATGTGGACGCTTCCTGTATGCATCCAATCGGGGAGATGACAGCATCGTGCTCTATCATATTGACCAAGAGAGCGGTAAGTTGGAAGCCGTAGAGTGGACGTCCACGATTGGGCAGACACCGCGTAACTTTAATATTTTGCCAGGTGGGATTCTGGTTGTGGCGAATCAGGACAGCAATAACCTCGTAGGTTTCCAGATCAGTGAAGAAGACGGACGTCTGACACATAACGGGTTCAAGCTGGAACTGCCTCGTCCGGTATGTATTGCGCCTGTGGTGTAAAAGTTGTCTATAAGCTGTGAAATCATGGAGAAATACATGGTTTTACAGCTTTTTTAGTCTTTTTATGCGAATAACTTGAAAATAGTGGCAATTATCACATTTTTTTATTGACCATCGTTCGAACGTTCATTATGATCAGGATATATAGGGATAAAACCTAAAATCTGGATGTTGCACGAAGGGTGGTGCTTTCCTTGATACCTGCAAATTCAATTCGGGAGCAATTAACCCAGTATATCGATAAGAACAGCATGACGCTCTCCCGATTCTCGGAAGTATCTGGCATTAATACAGGCACAATTAGTCGTATTTTACATGGAAATCGTCCCATATCCGTGAGTCAGTTGATTGCGATATCATCAGGAATGGGCGTGGCAGCAGATCATTTTTTTGCCGACTATGTGGAAGAATGTTTTGCTTATTCCGTATCCATGCGGCGGATCAGACCGTTTATTCTCCGAAGTGCGGAGTTGAATCGGCTGGACTGCATTGAACAGATTCTTTATCGGCTACTGGACGACCTGGATTATGCGACAGAACTATTTGAGATGGCTGAACAATTATTTGAACAAAATCAGCGGTCTGCGGCGGCATTGTTATATAAGAGTGTGAGTGAAGTTGAGAAATATCAGCATTCCGAACGGCTTGCGATGTGTCAGTATCGCATGTTTCTAATTGGACAAGGTGAGAACCTGGAGGAAAATCTAAGGATGGCTATCTTGTTCAAGCCCTATGTTGACCGGTTGGATGAGGGATACCAACTTGAAGCCTTCAAAGATCTAATTCATGTTTTTGGCTCGGTAAATAAATGGAGCGAAGTTAAAAATTTTGCTGACAAGATGTTACAGTTAGCCAAAATTCAATATAATACAATTAACATTTCGGAACGACAAAATCAGGAGTGGAAACTAACAGTGCGGCCACTTTACTTTTATATACTATATGCTTGGTTGATTCAGTCGACGGTATTTGAGGAGCAGGGAGACTATGACAAAGCATTAGAACTTGTGGGGCTTTATGCAAGTGGACAGAGCTGGGTGCGGGAGGACGATGATGAGTCTCGACGTGTGCTGAAGCAATTCGAAGAATGGGCAATGGCTAATAAGTATCTCTATCAGATGTTATCTGGAGATATAAATGTTGTTAACGAATATGCAAATTACATCACACAATACCCGGATGAGATATTTTTGGCATTACGTTACATCATCCAGGCAGCGAATAAGTTTAACTGGAATATTGATGATATTTTAGAGCGTTTCTCGGATTACATTCCTTTACGTACATACAAGACAGAGTTTGGACAATACAATTCTTCAATGATGAATCAAAATTATGCAAAACTTCTAGGGGAATTGGCGATATACTATTTAAACCACAATCGCGATGTTGCAATAAGTCGAATTTTAGAAGGATTGAACTTCTCTATTCAAAAAAATAATGATCTCAATTTCATTAAATATGTAATGGCTTTTCTTGAAAAAAGCTTTAGCAGTGAAAATTTTGAAGACAAGGAAAAGCTTAAATTACTAATTAATGAAATGCAGCGAATTAATGCTTAATAACAAGTACTTTAGTTCTGAATCTATTTAGCATTATGATTACACTGTAATATACTTTACGAAGCCAAAGGAGAAATCCGTTGGCTTTTTTCATGTACCAACCATTCAATTACTAAATTAGACCTATAGATGGAATTATATGTTTAATTTAAAATGAATATATTAAAGCGCTTACATAAAAAGATGGCGCTACAAGGGCATCGGGCTTACCAATACAATTGGGGAGGCAATTGTTTATGGGAAATCGATCATCATTGTGGAAGCGCACATTACGTACAGCGGGAGTATCCCTGCTGAGTTCCGCGTTACTGATTACTTCGCTTGGCCTTGGCAACACGCCGGTAACACATGCAGCAGGTCCGAGGCAGATGGAATATCTGGATCGCGGTGTGGTGGCTGTGAAGACCGGGACAGGTGTGTTTGTCAGTTGGCGGCTTATGGGAACGGAAGGCTCGAATGTATCGTTTAATGTCTATCGGGATGGAACCAAGGTGAATGCTACGCCCATAACAAACAGCACCAACCTTCAGGATGCAAGCGGGACAAGCAGTTCCAAATATACGGTTCGCGCTGTCGTCAGTGGAACGGAGCAGGCTGCTTCAGCGGCAGCAAGCGTATGGGGCAATAACTATCTATCTGTACCGCTCAGTGTACCCGCAGGCGGGACAACGCCCGATGGAGTAGCCTACACCTACAGTGCCAACGATGCCAGTGCAGGTGACCTGGATGGTGATGGTGAGTATGAATTGATTGTGAAGTGGGACCCTTCCAACTCCAAGGATAACTCCCAGAGCGGTTATACCGGAGAAGTGTTTATCGATGCCTACAAATTAAACGGAACACGCCTCTGGCGTATTAGTCTGGGCAAAAATATCCGTGCCGGCGCTCACTACACCCAGTTCATGGTCTATGATCTCGACGGTGATGGCAAAGCCGAAGTTGCGATGAAAACAGCCGATGGCACCAAGGATGGCACTGGTGTGGTCATCGGGGATGCAAGCAAGGATCACCGCAATTCCAGCGGTTATGTGTTGTCTGGTCCCGAATTCCTGACGGTCTTCAATGGACAGACTGGCAAAGCGCTCTCCACGGTGAACTACGAACCGGCGCGTGGCAATGTATCCAGTTGGGGGGATAACTACGGCAATCGGGTGGACCGATTCCTTGCCGCCATTGCTTATCTGGATGGAGAGCGCCCAAGTCTGGTCATGGCACGTGGGTACTACACCCGCACAGTGCTCGTGGCTTATAACTGGCGGAATGGACAGCTGACCAAACAATGGACATTTGATTCCAATACCTCCGGTAACTCGGGTTATGCCGGGCAGGGCAATCATAATCTGAGTGTGGCGGACGTAGACGGAGATGGGAAAGACGAGATCGTTTATGGTGCCATGGCAGTGGATGACAACGGCAAAGGATTGTACACAACAGGACTTCATCATGGCGATGCCATGCATTTGAGTGACCTCGACCCGGATCGCCCTGGACTTTAGGTATTTCAGGTTCATGAGACGCCATCCAATGCCGGAGTGGAGTTCCGGGATGCAGGTACAGGCCAGTTAATCTGGGGAGTCAAAACAACGAAGGATATTGGACGCGGCATGGCAGCAGATATTGATCCAAGATATAAAGGCGCTGAAGTATGGGCAGACGGCAGTCTGTATACGGCCAAAGGGCAGAAACTCGGGACAACTCTGCCGTCCTCCACGAATTTTGGGATCTGGTGGGATGGGGATCTGCTTCGTGAACTGCTGGACAGCAACCGAATCGACAAGTGGAATTATGCCAACAGCACAACGATGAACCTGCTCACCGCTTCCGGCGTATCTTCCAATAACGGAACCAAGTCTACGCCGAATCTGCAGGCCGATCTGTTCGGGGACTGGAGAGAAGAAGTGGTATGGCGGACGAATGACAGCTCAGCACTGAGGATCTATACCACAACAGCAGTTACGGACAAACGCATCTATACGCTGATGCATGATCCGGTGTACCGACTTGGCGTCGCTTGGCAAAATGTAGCCTACAATCAACCGCCACACACTGGTTTTTATCTGGGAGAAGGCATGAGCACACCACCGGTACCCAATATTCGGTATGCGGACAGATGAGAATGGACAACGTGTAGCCGTCCATTACCGATTAGGTTTACAATAGCCAGCGAAGTATGGGATTCGCTGAAGGGAACAACGGACGCTGGTTCGTTGTTCCTCTTTTTTTGCCAATAGCCCAGAAATACGGTAAAAATCGGAAAAAACGTTTGACAGGTATATAGACTGCCTTTATTATACGTATATAACTTACTAAACAGGTAGGAATAATAAAAACGAATCTGTTTTCATTGTGAAAACGATCATTTTACAGACAGATGCAACCATGCAACCTGAACAGAATAACGTTCTCACCGTATAGACGGAGGAACACCGCAGCGCATCCTTTTCAGATGGAGCATGCACGGCCTTAAGCCGGCATGACTTTATGGGGAGAAGTGCGCGGGGGTTCCTCCGTCTTCTTGTTTTTTATGGGGCGTTACATCCTGATCAGCCGGCCTGAGGTAGTCATGCAGATCTATATCGGGGGAGTGTATTTAATGAAAAAGAGAATTCACAAGGGTATTCTGGTTGGTCTGGCACTGGTATTAACAGGAGTTCTGGCAGCATGCGGATCGGATAGCGGGGGGTCCAGTGCGGCAGGAACATCGGGGGGAGCGGAAGGCGGCAAGGAAGGGGCCAAGGCCATCGAACTGCTGAATGTTTCCTACGATCCAACACGGGAACTCTATGAGCAATATAACAAAGCGTTTGCGGCGCATTGGTTGAAAGAGAAAGGCCAGGAAGTGACCATCAAGCAATCTCATGGGGGCTCGGGCAAACAGAGCCGTTCTGTTATTGACGGGCTGGATGCAGACGTGGTGACGCTGGCATTGGGATACGATATTGATGCGATTGAAGATAAAGGTCTGATTAACGAAGGCTGGCAGGACAAATACGAGCATAACAGCGCTCCTTACACCTCTACGATTGTATTCCTTGTGCGTAAGGGTAATCCAAAGGGCATCAAGGACTGGGATGATCTGATCACAGGGGATACGCAAGTCATCACCCCGAATCCCAAAACGTCCGGCGGAGCACGCTGGAACTATCTGGCGGCATGGGGATATGCCCTTAAGCATAATAACAATGATGAAGAGAAAGCGAAGGAATTTGTTGGTGAATTGTTCAAACATGCGCCTGTACTGGATTCCGGTGCTCGCGGATCTACGACAACGTTTGTTGAACGTGGCATCGGTGATGTGCTACTTGCTTGGGAAAATGAAGCTTTCCTATCGGTAAAAGAGTTGGGTCCGGACAAATTCGATATTGTCGTGCCTTCGGTTAGTATCTTGGCTGAACCACCGGTTGCGATTGTGGATAAAAATGCAGACAAAAAAGGAAGCCGCGACGTGGCGGATGCCTATCTGAAATATTTGTACAGTGAAGAAGGACAGACAATTGCCTCTGAAAATTATTACCGCCCAACGCTGGACAGCGTGGAGGAAAAATTCAAGGATCAGTTCCCGGCGCTTGAACTGTTCACGTTGAAAGATGTATTCGGTACATGGCGGGATACTCAGGCCAAACATTTCAATGACGGTGGTATCTTCGACCAGATCTATGTTCCAGGCAGCTAAGGTTATTCTGTTCAATGAACACCCGATCAATCGCGCTGTGAGCGGCCAACCAGCCTTACCGGCTGAAGGCAGAGAGGATGAACGTGCATGAGCAAGGTGATGGTGGCGCGGAGACGCACATTGCCGGGATTTGGATTAACGATGGGTTA
This sequence comes from Paenibacillus sp. FSL R5-0701, assembly GCF_037973995.1. NCBI lineage: Bacteria > Bacillati > Bacillota > Bacilli > Caryophanales > Paenibacillaceae > Paenibacillus > Paenibacillus sp. FSL R5-0701. Next base: position 546,869 of record NZ_CP150230.1, read on the forward strand.
CAGTGTGTTCTACCTGAGCCTGGTTGTACTTATTCCACTGGCTGCGCTGTTATTTAACTCAACAGGGCTGACGTGGGCAACCATGATTGAGGTTGCGACCAATCCCAGGGTGCTGGCTTCATTCCAGGTCAGCTTCCTGACCGCAGGTGCAGCGGCGCTGATTGATCTCGTGCTGGGGTTACTCCTGGCATGGGTGCTTGTTCGGTATGAATTTCCGGGCAAAAGGTTGTTTGATGCGGTCATTGATCTACCTTTTGCCTTGCCGACAGCGGTAGCAGGGGTTGCTCTTACGGCGATCTATGCCGGCAATGGCTGGATTGGGCAGTTTGTAGAGCCTTTGGGCATCAAGCTCGCTTATTCACAGGCCGGGATTACGCTGGCGCTGATGTTTATCGGAATTCCGTTCGTAGTTCGCACGGTGCAACCGGTGTTGGAGGAGCTGGGGGCTGAGGTGGAAGAGGCGGCTGCCACACTGGGGGCAGGAAGATGGCGGATATTCCGCACCATTCTGCTGCCAGATCTGATTCCACCGCTGCTGACGGGTTTTGCTCTGGCTTTTGCCCGGGGCATTGGCGAATATGGCTCGGTTGTGTTTATCTCAGGTAATATGCCGATGAAAACGGAGATTGCTCCCTTACTGATCATGGCCAAGCTGGAGCAGTTCGATTATGCAGGCGCTACAGCGGTAGCTTTGCTGTTGCTCCTGGTTTCTTTCATCCTGCTGTTGATCATTAATTCTTTGCAGCGCTGGAGCCGGAAGGCGGGCAGAGCATGACGATGAAACATGATGGAGTATGGATACAATCAGATGTCACTCACCCAAACCAAAGGAGGTGCAGCATATGGCGGGTTCCGTCCCACTGAGCCCTGTTCCACCCGTAAAGACCGGGCGTGGAACTAATCGTGCAACAACGGAAGCTCCATGGGTCAAATGGTTGTTGATTGGACTGGCAAGCCTGGTACTCATCTGGCTCCTTATTTTACCACTGGCCATTGTGCTCATGGAGGCGTTGAAGCAGGGCTGGGGTGTGTACATCGCGGCTCTTACCGAGCCGGATGCCATGTCTGCACTGAAACTCACGTTATTGGTTGCGGCGATTACCGTGCCGCTGAATACGATATTTGGTGTGGCCGCCGCATGGGTCATTACCAAGTTCCAGTTCAAGGGCAAAGGACTCATGATTACCCTGATTGATCTTCCCTTTTCCATTTCGCCTGTGGTGGGCGGGTTGATCTTTGTATTGGTCTTTGGTTCGAATGGGTGGTTAGGGCCGTGGCTGTCCGAACATGATATCAAAATCATTTTTGCGCTGCCAGGCATTGTGATTGCAACGCTGTTTATTACCTTCCCCTTCGTAGCGAGGGAGCTGATTCCACTCATGGAGGACCAGGGAACCCGGGAAGAGGAAGCGGCGGTTACACTAGGGGCTTCCGGGTGGCGAATCTTCTGGAGTGTAACCTTGCCCAACATTAAATGGGGACTGCTGTACGGCATTATTCTGTGTAATGCCCGTGCTATGGGCGAGTTCGGAGCTGTATCTGTGGTGTCCGGGCATATCCGCGGAGAGACCAATACGTTACCACTTCATGTCGAGATTTTGTATAACGAATATCAATTCTCGGCTTCGTTTGCCGTAGCTTCACTGCTCCTGATTCTGGCTCTTGCCACGTTGCTGCTCAAGAGCTGGCTTGGACACAAAGCCGTTTCAGAAAAGTGATTATGAGAAGAAGAAAATACAGATTGACAGCTACTGGAAGCCCTGCTAATGTATAAACCAAGTATATAGGTTGGATAAGAATGATTTATAAATCCGTTGGCTGACAGCGTTCTTAGGAATATGGCGGGCAATAGCCCGAGAAGAGGAGGCAGCTCTATGGCTAAGCCGTTAAAAGTGGATGAGGTATGGTTGGACCGAATTGCCGGACAGCTGAATGACATGGAGTTTGGTTCATTGCATATCGTGGTGCACGAAGGTCAGATTGTGCAGATGGAGCGGACCGAACGCAAGCGTTTTGAGAACACTCCCTCAGGCAGCGCCTCCAAATCCGGAAGCACGGCACGAAGCAGTTCAGCCCGTTCACTACGCGGATCCAATGCGAGTGCGAAGGGATAGCGAGTGACATGGCGTCAGGAATCGAGGATGGGTGCATAGGAACACAAAGGTATACTTTTCAGAAACTCATGGGAAATGCATGTTCCAAATCATCCTATCTATTGTGCGCGACTTGTCTCCATATGCTCCTTATACCAATGATTCGCTTCAAGCAGCAACTGTTGTCCACCTGCATCCATGAATTCTTCCACAAAGGTATCGAAATACCCCACAGGCTGATCGCCAGTGATGATGGAGATGTACGCTCTGTCTCTCATGCGAATCAATTCAGATGAATATTGAATCAGGGCAGGGGTTGCAACCTCCAGGCGATTATAGATACCATTCTCCGTCAACCCTGCAGATGCAGCCCACTGTTCACGTTTATCCGAGGGTGTACCTGGAACCGTCATGCCGATACTTGAGCCGATCCTATTAATATAATTCTCCATTCTGTTGTATGGGTAAAGTAAATGGAACGAGTTTGAATCTTCAGTGCTCCAATTCCAGTGTTTTCCTGGAAGGCCATACTCCATTTTGATCTGCTCCTCCGGATCGGGGTTGGCACTTACATAATCGAGTATCTCCAGAATTTTCTCCAGTTTTCCCGGCTCCTTCGCAGCCTCAGCACCTATAGCAATAAAATTCATCAGCAGATTGTTCCCTTTTGAACCGCTATGTCCATCAGGACCAATAACAGGAGAACCAAATACAACCTCTGCAGTTGCGTTCTTCTGTAACAGCTCATTAACATTAAACGAGGCCCCCACTGGAGTTTCTTGGCCATGTTCATTAAGGACACTGTAGTCTCCCTCTTGATTCCAATGATAATAGTTGCCCATCGAGGTCATCCCAATTTTTCCATTAATAAAAGCATGGGATAGATGTTTATAGCCGCCTTTATTTTCACCGGTTATGAACTCAGGGTCGATAATCCCGTCCCGATACCATTTTTGCATATAAGCCAATGCTTTTTTCATCTCAGGCTCCAAAGCGCCGATCACAAGTTGGTTGTTTTTTTCATTAAAATACAGTTGCTCGGTGAAAACGGACTGTCCAAAAGCGCCAAACACGACATTTAAGCCCTCTCTGGATAGGCCATACGTATCCTGTTTACCATTTCCGTCCGGATCATCTTTGGCAAAAGCATACATAACCGTTTCAAATTCATCTAATGTCTTCGGAACCTCCAGACCAAGCTGCTTAAGCCAGTCCTCTCGGTATACAACAGGAGTTCGATAGATATTGGTCTGATTAATGGCCGGAATTCCATATAAGCCACCGTTTATTTTTCCATACTCTAAATAACGTGAATCATAATCGCGAATTCGCTGCACGATATTTGGCGCATATTGTTCAAGGACTTCCGGGGAGATTTCCGCTAAGACCCCTTGCATTTGATATTTAAGCAGATCATGCGGTTGTCTGATTCGAAACAGATCGGGTATCTTCCCTTGAGCAAGCTCCAGGTCCAGCAGTTCCTCGTACCGCTTGTTCTCAAGATTCCACACCTCCAGATCGACATCAAACTGATCCTCAATATATGCAATCATCTCCGCGTCCTCAGGAACAGCAATATTTTGATGCATGGTCCAGGATATCGTATATTGCGGTACTGTCTCCTTCTCAGGACTTTCCAAATGGTCCTGCTGTTGCACTTGTGATCCTTCCCTGTTTAGAAAGGTACAACCGTTCATCAATCCTATAAGAATAGATGTAGCAATCAATAGACATAGCTTTCTTGACAGGTTAAGGTTCATAGCAGCTCCTTTCTTAATTTTAAATTCTATATAAGTTCAATTAAAGAGTATTTACACGGACACTCCAATGACAGAACAACCTTCCGATCGCTGTTATTCCCAGATTTCTTTTGATCCCTTTCTAAAGGGGGAAATCCGGGAATAAAGGCGCACGCTTCGCTTCTTCAGGTTTTTTCTGTCCTCTCCGTTATTGTGTAAATGTTAAACTGAACCTATATAGATCCCTGTTCCATTAGACTGCGCATGAAGTTTTTTGGTGTACAGCCGTGAATTTCTTTGAACTTCTTAATGAAATAAGCAGGGGTACGGTAACCGACCGAACTTGCGACCTGCTCAACTGTAATTTCGCGTTGTGTCATGAGTTCCCGTGCGCGTTCCATTCTCTGATTCGTAACATATTCGGAATAAACAATCCCGGTTTCTTCCTTGAAAAGTTTACTGAGATATTTAGGGCTGATGAATACTTGCTCTGAGACATGATCCAGCGTGAGATCGCCCGATAAGTGCTCGTGAATATAGGCTTTGACAGCCGAGATGGTATCCACACTTCGTACCTCGCTGCGCTTCTCCATCTGCATCACAAATTCGGTAACGAGATGAATCATCCATTCCGAATAGCGGTTGATATTGTAGAACAATGAAAATTGCTTGTACAGATTCAATGAGCTCGCCTCGGCGGGTTGCAGGCGCATCTGATTAATACACTCCGCGTAAATAGATACCGTTTTTAATAATATGATACGGCTGTATTCGGCGGAATAGGGGCCTTCCTTTATTGTCGCGACCAATTTCTGAATGGCCTCAACCGTACCTTGCACATCCCGAGTCTGCAATTTCTTTTCAAAGTTGACGAGGTATGACTCCGGAATTTCCAAACTGCTGGCTTCCCTGTTCAGAAGATCAAGATCCTGAATGGCAGACTGCTCGGGAAAGAAGTAGCTGTAGCGAATCAGGATATTTGCCTGATGATAGCTTGTGTGAATCTTCGTGAAGTGTTCTACCCATCCGCCTAACGATAGTACAAATTCCAGGCCAAATCTGCTGCTCGCCTCAGCGTGAATAAAGTCAACAATGTGATCAGAGAGCGGTTCTTCGGGTTGGTTGGTACAGATGATTACTGCTATTTTGTGATCCTGCAATTCCTCTGCCAGCAGTTGAGTTCCATCCATTTCTGTGAGCTCCAGTTGCTGGATCATCGTATACAATGTATGCTGCAACTGTCGTGGCTGCAGATCCTTCCACTTCTCATTGACGGGGTCAATGACGATGCAACGGAAGCGAGAGTAGGCCATTGAAATGTGAACAGACTGGAGCTGTTCCGAAAGTTCTTCGGGTGTAAATCGATTATTTAACATATTAAGCATGATACTATGCTTAATCATTCTGTGATTGGCCTGTAAGGTTTCTTCAAGACTATCAACTTTATTGGACAGACTGTTAAACGTTGTATCGATGAACCGATATTCGTCTTGCTTTAAGCTGGTTGGGCTGTCCATCCGGCTCTTGATGTTATTCATGATTCGCTTAAGAGGACTATAGTTGGCCCTGGTAAAAATGGAGGACATCACGATCCCAACTGCGACAGCCAACAAGCCAAGAAAAACCGAAATTTCTTTTAAGCTATCCAATTTATAATAGAAGCTTTCATTAGGTGTGGTTGTGTATATTCTCCATGCATTTCCTTTAAATTGATCTTGGGTGACGACATGAGAGTCATAGTTAAATACAGGTGCGAAGCTCTCATCTGAAGAATGATAGGCAAGGAGCGACTGCGTTAGATTCTCCTCCGTGGAGCTGCCTATCAACGTTTTGTCCGCGGCAGATATGACGGTTCCGTCCTGATCGATGATTAATGTATTTGCATAGTCAGCAGGGATCATATTTTTAATGATCTGACTGATCGCTGATTCTTTGATATCAATCGCAATCATGGCCTTACTGTCTTGTCCAGACGATTGAAACGGGTAACTATGGACATAGGAAATTAGATGACTCATATTGCCCTGTTCCCGTGATTCGATATAAGCATCCTGAGGCACCATGCGAGTCTTCATCCATAAGGAGCTTTCTGGAGTCTCTTTCATCGCAGCAATCCAATCCGTCGTATGATCCACACTCGAAGGCGTGTCCTCATAGAGCAATAGCCCATATACAGATGAGACGATGAAGTGGTTCCTCGTATCGTACACATGAATAGCTTCAATGAGATCCGAATAATTTTGCACCATATTTTTGAGGGACTGTTCGATGTCCAAGATTTTGCTATGGTTTCCTTTTAAGCTATCTAAATCGATACTTGCTGCGTTACCGAGTGCCAGGGACAGATAGACCTGATTCACCTTCTGGATCACGGAGCTCTCAATAGTATTGACGGTGCTTTTCAGCGAAAGTTGATTATTGATTCGAATCTCTTTGCTGTATTGATGAGAGAAGAAGAGGTATAGAATGGAGCCGAAAAGAAGCGCAATGACAAGAACGACAGCAAGGTAGGAAAGAACCATTTTGGATCTCACAGATTGAAATGGCTTATGCATTCTTTTTCCCCCTTCGTTTCTCGTTTCTAAACAACTTCATCATTATATAGCAGGCCGAGGACTAGAAATCATGTTGATCGAAATTTAACAAACTCCCACTCCATAATTTACTTTCAGTTAATAAAGCGTTTACAAAAGTAGGTGTTTTAATTGATAAATGTAGTATCTAACTCCATTTTTCTTGGCATATAAGCTCCGGAACGTACGATTTTGATATAAAACGGAATTTGTTCTATAGATGCGAAACGCTCCCTAATGCTACAGTAACGGCAGATCAGACATCTGTATAGAGTCTTTCTTACTCATTTGCAGATGCAGAAGCAAAAAAATAATTTACCATAACGGGAGCGTGTATTTGCAAGCCATGAGAAAACCACTTAAAAAGTCACTGGCATTACTTCTAATGTTGTCTATGGTAGGTCCGACATTTGCAGAGAAGAGTTTTGCAGCCGATCAGAAGATTCAGTTCTCTGATATTAAGGGACACTGGGCGGAAGCAAATATCCAAGCATGGGGTGATGAAGGATTAATTCGAGGTTACCTGGATCATTCATTCAAACCGAACACGTATATTACCAGAGCAGAATTTATGAATTTGGTAAACGGTGCTTTTGGATATTCCGGACAAGCTAAAATTACCTTTAACGATGTGTCTGAGAGTGCATGGTATTACGAAGCAATTTCTATTGCAAATGCGAATGGATATATAGATGGTTACACCGATGGCACAATGAAGCCGCAAGATCCGATTACCCGTCAAGAAGCAGCTAAAGTGATCGCTGGCATTTTGAACTTGGAGTCAAATGAAACAGCAGCGAATGTATTTAGCGATTCATCGTCTATTGCGGCGTGGAGCAAGGGAGCAGTAGGTGGAGCGGCAGCAGCGAAAATTGTCGCTGGTTATGCAGATGGAAGCTTCAAACCGCTTAATTCCATTACTCGTGCGGAAGCGGTGTCTGCGCTCGTTAAGGCTGTGGAAGCAGATGCTACTACAGCTGCCAAACCAGCTAAGCCAAAAGGAACGGCAACCGTGCTGAATGTTAACCCCCCAGCAGATGAAGCTCGGTTGTCCGCCGTGAAGCACGGAGCCAATGCTGGAGACGACACCTTGAAAAATATTGCGGAAACCAATCCGTTTATTGATATTTTGGACGGTTTTGATCAAGTGTGGTCCATGAACCAAGCGGATTGGCGAGATGGAACAGCGGCAACCAAAATTGGAGCTGACGGAAAAAATGCAAAGTATGGAGATGGACCGTCCCCTTATTATGACGGATTTAAAAATGACCCAACCGTAGCCGTCGCTGATCAGAAAACATATGCAAATGAAGAGATCCGAAACAAAGCGACTTGGGAAGCCAATATCAAATATGTCGAAAAGGTCACGCAAAACCGCACGGGTGAAGAGGCTTTGGCAGCCTACTATGATGACCAAAGAGATAAGATCTATAGCGTGATGGAGGGCTTTGGTCCGTTGGCTAACACGTATGTAGATATCATCAAGCCAAAGACAAACGTTGAACGAACGGTGGACGAGATGAATGTGGTATTGACCGAAGAAACAGTGGAAGATGAAAGCCAAGGTATTGGAGATTGGGATGAAAAAACGGAGCTTTCAGACTTGGTTCATTTGGTTGATCTGGTTCGATTCAAAATTCCTGCCTCATCTAATCCCTCTAAATATTTCTACTCTTCCCCTAGACCGTGGAGAATGAATTCCAATGGAGAAGTGAAAGAAGTTGTTGACAGCAAAGGATTGCCTGTATGGGAAACCATGGGCGAAGGTGAGAAAAAAGAAGTACCTTTGGCTTCAGGCGGCACCAAATCAACAGGAGAAAAACATTACCAGCAATACGAAACCAACGTTAAGCTTATTCCTGCCTTAAGTTATGTCAAACGAATCGCTGAGGATGGAAGAGGAAAAGATGGCGGATTTCCGAGCGGACATACCAGTGCAGCTTACTTATCCGTATTTCCTTTGGCATACGCTACACCAGAACGATTTGCTGAATTGTTAACGAGAGCAGCTCAGTTGGGAGAGAATCGAGTCGTAACGGGGATGCACTCGCCGCTTGATGTTATAGGAGGAAGAATACAATCCACAGCCATGGCTGCATATGCACTTAATCAGGCTGAGAACAAAGATGTGTTAGAGAAAGGTTATGAGAATGCCGGAGAAGTATTTGGAGCTGCAGCCAAGGAAAAAAATATGAGTCTGTATGAGTATGCACACACCGTAACTGAGGATTACACGTTCAAGAGTGCTTATGATGAACACAAATGGGAAGATCATGATGCCAATAAAGCCTTCTATAGAGAAAAGATGACTTACGGTCTACCACAAACCGGAACCAAAGGTTTGGCTCCAGTTGTACCGCAAGGAGCAGAAGTCCTGTTGGAAACGCGTCAACCGTATTTAACAGATGAGCAACGCAGACAAGTGTTGTATACAACATCCATTGACTCTGGATATCCTGTACTGGATGAATCCAAGGGCTGGGGTAGAATTGATCTGGTCACGGCTGCGGATGGATACGGTGCATTCTTGAACAATGTAACTGTGGATATGGACGCTTCCAAAGAGCGCTTTAATGCACAAGACTGGTGGAGAAATGACATTACCGGTAGTGGAATGCTTACGAAAAAAGGAACAGGAACCCTTACATTGACAGGGAAAAATAGCTACACTAGCGGAACCTTACTGCAAGCAGGAACGCTGGTAGCCGAATCTGAAACTGCTTTTGGTACAGGTGATCTGTATGTAGAAAATGGAACAGTTGTCGTTGATGTCGACGGCGCACTCAACTTAAATAGAAACTTTACCATGGATAACGGTACGTTGGAATTGGTAGTGACTGATAACAACAGTCAGCTGAATGTCGGCAGAAAGCTCTATATTGATGGAGGAAGTCTCAAACTCGACTTGTCCAAGCATAAGATTGAAGGTTCCAAAGATATTACGTTAATCACGGCTAATGGAATCACAGGTGAATTCGACAGTGTAACGGCAGATGGTTATGACGTGACTGTCACGTACGAAAAGGGCCGCGTCATTGCACATGTTGTAGCCAAATAAGTGAAGTAATTATCCATGATATAAAGTGACTAAAGTATGTTACACATGCCACTTCGATGACAGAATAACCTTCCGATCATTCTTCGCAAGACAAAATTAGTAATATAGAAAAGGGCTGAAACTACAATGTAGTTTCAGCCCTTTTTGCGTACAGATACGTTGGATATAGGGGATGTTTTCAATACGTCCTGAAAGCCGAAGTGTATCTGAAAGTGTCCGGAGTAGGCAAGCGCTAAATACTGAATGTACGAGCTAGCGATCAGGATGTCGCAAAGGCGATTCTCCTATTTTCCTCTACCAATGAAAATTTTCGCTTTGTACGAGAGGGGCAGGGGTTGTCCTCTCAGTCGCGCTTGGAACAGAGCATGAGCAGGGATTGAGCGCTAACGAATCTGAGGCACGTTATATCGAAATGTACGGCGTTTTAGAGCGTTTTTATCGAGCGATTTTGGGAAATAACGTGTCTGAGGTTCTTTACAATTTTGAAAGAGGCTGTAGAGGTAATATAAGACGTCCTGTGTTCCTTAGAAAATCGACTGGTTACTCAATAGGAACAGCCTGACGGGAGCTCGATAATTTTGGGACACTGACATCCATCCTCGTATAGCATCCCGAGTAAGGAGACACGACCTGATCTGTGAAAATCCAGCCGAGGGAGGGCCGAGTCTCGTATCATCGAGGTGGGTATCTAAGTTTAATCATAAGGAAGCGGCTGGATGCGTAGGTTATTCGTCGGTGTTGGTACCAGATGTACGACGTGTATTTCCTTCCAGTTCCGTAGAGACTTGCTTCGTTGGTTCCAGATCCGTATGTCCTGCGTAGGGGCGATCACTTCGAGAGCGTGTCCCAGTCAACCCGAAACCCGAAGTGAATATAATCAGCTGTAATGCAAGGGCGTAGGGCGCAGCAGCAGGTCCAATCAGATGGAGCAAGGAGCATAGTGCGATCAGTAAGGAGAGCATTTTGGTTACTGTACGTGGCCTATCCCGGCGTGGGCTGGCCCAGAGCAGATAACCATATATTATGGTTATCATTAGGGAAATCGCGCGAATCCATGGCAAGATGCTGTCCCATGAGTCTACAGAGACGTCCAACATCCGCTGACGAAATACCAGATCTGTAATCAGAAACCCTGTGGCCGCCAGTGCAGCTGGTTCGGCTATGGGCCGAAGGATGGTCCAGACCGCTGTGCCCCAATGATCTGCATGTGTATCCCGGCTGAGTTCATCCGATAATACGGTGCATTCCCGTTCCAGTGCTCTGTGCATCAGTCCGAGTCTGGCAGGGTCATGATCCTTAATACAGTCACGGATCTGGTCCTGTAGCTGAGGGGACAGGTAAGATGCAGCTTTGCAGGCTAACATGGCTGTTATCAGATCATTATGTTCGTGTTCTGATCGTTCATAATTCCGATTTTCCTGGATGGTAAGTTGTCCCAAGAGGGCTGTACTTATGTATAATGTATCTCGTATCCTTCTCATTCGCCTTTCGTGGCTGCGGCGAACTTCAGTGGCAGACCATATGTATATCCCTAGAAGCAAAGCCATGACTCCAAACAGCATAGCCACGGCGCCTGGGCGCGATGTTAGATCTTCAATCCAACGTTGAAACACACTTGTTCCTCCTTTGCACCAACTTCACGTATCATGAAACACGCTTCACGTAAGCTTTCTCTCACTATTACACAGGAAGTAGATGAATTCAAGCAGAAAGGGGCACAATTCATGGATCATGTGAATATTGAACACACACCACCCGCAGCGGTGGAGTATCTTGCCTTGCGGCAGATTGCCGGCCTTAGTGCAATGAGCAGGGAAGGGGCGGAGATTGGATTACCGAATAGCCTGTTTGCCGTATGTCTGCGTGAAGAGGATATGCTGATAGGCATGGGGCGAGTGATTGGAGATGGAGGTTGTTTCTTTCAGGTCGTCGATATTGCTGTACACCCGGATGTTCAGGGAATGGGGTATGGAAGACTGATCATGAGCGAGATTATGAATTATCTGCGTGAAGCAGTACCTGCCCGTGGTCTGGTCAGTCTGCTGGCGGATGTTCCGGCTGATCGCCTGTATGCTCAATTTGGATTTGAATACACCAGCCCAAAATCGGAGGGTATGTGGTGGAGGCAGGGAGAAGAAGGACCGACTACCTAGCGGAATGAAAACTGAAATTTTAAGATAAGAATAGACTTAGGTCGTATGAAATTATCTTAGTATAGCCGCATTTAGCGGCTTTTTTCATGATTCGTGTTGAGTGCTGGCGGAGAGAGGGGATACTTAAGAGTGTCGGTGCTTCTTCCGCTAGTTGAAGTAAAGATTATTTTTCTACATATAAGCTGTAAGAGATAGGTTTACAAGTTGTTCACATCCGGTTTAAGATGGCGTGAGCCGTTTAAGGTATATAACAATAGGATTAAGTATTAAAATAACGGTAAGTTGATGAGATGATATCTACAGAAAAGAGGGAATTCATATGAAAGTAACCATTTTTGGAGCAACCGGAGCGATTGGCAAGACGATACTGTGGGAGCTGATGGATCGTGGGCATGAAGTGACAGCGGTGGTGCGTGATCCGTCGAAGATTGAGATGGTTCATGAGCGTTTGCGTGTAGAACAGGGAGATCTGCTTAACCCGGATCAGGTGGCAGATTTTGCAGCGGGTCAAGAAGTGGTTGTGAGTGCGTATGGACCGAAGTTTGGAGAAGAAGAAGAAATGCTGGAAATCACACGCTCATTAATTGAAGGTGTGCGCCGTGCAAAAGCAGGACGGCTGGTTGTGGTTGGTGGAGCGGGAAGTTTGCTAACCGAATCCGGTGATATGCTGATGGATACGCCGGGATTCCCGGAAGAAGTCAAACCACTGGCAAAAGCACATGCAGAAGCCTATGACCTGATTGAAGCATCAGGTATTCACTGGACCTACATGAGCCCTGCTGCGACAATCACAACAGGACGTCGGACAGGCCAATTCCGGGTTGGCATGAACCGTGTGATTACGGATGATATCGGGGAAAGCTCGATTTCGGTTGGTGATTTTGCAGCGGCTTTGGTGGATGAACTGGACGATCCGCAATTTATCCAAGCTCGGTTTACGGTAGGTTATTAAGCGTAGACATGCTTTGGAATGGATGATTTAATCTGAAGGTCTCGTACACGGGATTAATAGAGCTTCCAATGATGCATGGAGCGCATCGTGGTAACTATATGAGGTTAAGGGAAAGATAGAGATACAAATATAGGATGCAGCGTTTAGTGTGAAGTTGTTGCTTTTAGGTATGAGATGAGCTTGTCACGGGGAGGGATGAACGTTGTTTATCGTAACCGCTGAACAGATGAGAGCTGTGGACGAGCATACCATTCATCAGCTCGGTATTCCGGCAGCAAGTCTGATGGAGAATGCAGGACGAGCCATTGCTGAGGAAGTGATCAAGCTGTGCCGGGAAGGGCAGGCAGAAGGCAGGCTTGCGGATTCAGTAAGGCTTGGCTATAACAGCAAGACAGATGCGAGGCGGGCACACACCGGGCCCGGTGATCGGCAAGGGTATGGTGGCGACATCATCGCCGATCCGGCGCTGGTGATGGAGCGCCCGGGAGATCAGCAGTGGTACATGCTGATCGGCAAGGGCAATAATGGCGGCGATGGGCTGGTGGCCGCGCGCCATTTGGTTGAAGCGGGGCTTGGCGTGACATTGGTCTACGCCGATGCTCCTGATGCACTGCGGGGCGAAGCCGCAATGCAACGGGATGCCGCCGCGAAGCTTGGCATCCCTGCTCTTGTCCACGGGCGCGAAGCCGTGGACTTCAGCCGGTGCACAGGCATCGTGGATGCGCTGTTGGGCACCGGCTCGAAGGGAGCGCCGCGGGGAGCTTACGCGGCGCTGATCGAGGCGGCGAACGACAGCGGCAAGCCGGTCGTGTCCGCCGATGTGCCAAGCGGGCTGGACGCCGACACCGGAGAGGTGTACGAGCCCTGCATTCAAGCCCGGGTGACCGTATGCCTCGCGCTGCTTAAGCGTGGGCTGGTGCAGTACCCGGGTGCTTCTGCCGCGGGGCGCATCGTGGTGAGCGCCATCGGCATTCCCGCGCGGCTTGCGCCAGAGCATGGCCCCTCGGTCCGTCTGCTGACGGACGAGGTGCTGCGCGGTGCGCTGCGCGTGGATACAGGCCGTCTCCGGGCACCGGACGGCCACAAGGGCACCTACGGCCACGTGTTGCTGGCCGCAGGAAGATTGCCGATGAGCGGCGCTGGCCTGCTCTCGGCCAAAGCCGCGCTGCGCGCAGGCTGCGGGCTCGCCACATGGGCGCTGCCCGCGGCACTGCTGCCGCATGTCATCGGCACCGTACCCGAGCTCATGCTCGCTGCCGCCGCCGATGGCGACAGCGGCGAATGGAACGCGGCTTCCGCCGACGCCGTGCTGCGTCTCGCGGAGAGCCGCGACGTGCTCGCGACCGGCCCCGGCCTTGGCCGCTTCCAGGGCGACACAGAATGGCTGCGCCGTCTGTGGCAACATACGGATCGTCCGCTGATCATCGACGCGGACGCCCTCAACATGCTGGCAGACGCTGGCCCAGAGGGGCCTCGCGACTGGGGCCAGCGAAGTGCGGCGACAATCCTGACGCCGCACCCTGGCGAGATGGGCCGACTGCTGGGCATGTCGACCCAGGAAGTGCAGCGTGACCGCATTGGACACGCTGCAAAATACGCCCGCGAGCAGGGCGTGACCCTTGTGCTCAAGGGAGCACGAACGGTCATCGCAACGCCAACCGGCGAGGCGTACATCAACACCACCGGGCACGCCGGCATGGCAACTGGCGGTGCCGGAGACGTATTGACCGGCATCATCGCCGGTCTGCTTGCCCAAGGGCTCAGCGCGGAGCAAGCCGCCGCGTTCGGCGTATATCTCCACGGACAGGCCGCCGAACGCGCAGCCCTGCTGCGCGGTGACCCGTCGTCTCTACTGGCCGGAGACATCATCGACGCACTGTGAGGATGGGGCAGGTGTGGGACAAGCTCGTCAGTGCTCTAACGAATCTTACACACCTTATGCCACGGTATACATGGAGGAGCAAAAGCTAACGAACCTTATCCACGTTATTTCTGTGTATTTCAGAGAATATACCTGTAAAACCAGGCTGAATTAGGGAATAGAATGCCTGAGATTCGTTAGTTTTTAGAATCTGCAATGAGTGGCCCAATAAGGTTTGCTCAGTTTGTTAAACGTTTGGATCTGAAACGCTGATACCTTGTTATCAACTTTCGTGTCTGCTTACCGTCTTGCGCGTGCCATGGGAACGATGATTAGATGAAACAGCGATTAGCTATTGAAAAGGGGAGCCCTGTCATGATCCATGACGGAGACTCCCCTTTATTTGTTTTTATGTTTGTATGTTCACGCTACCTGATCCTGGCTTGCTTATAACCTGCCCATAACTTGCCTATAATCTGCATCTAACCTGCATCTAAACGACATCCGAACTACGCCCGGTCCGAATTCTCCCGACATCTTGATTACAACCGGAATCGCAGCAGCTCCTGATGCATCTCTGCGCTGATATCACGCAATGACTTCACCTTGATACTTGCATCAGCGAAGGAACGTTGTTGTTCCGACGTGGAGGCGGTAATCTCTTCACTGCTGGCAGCTGACTGCTGGGTGATGGCACTGATATTTTCGATGGCCTGTTGCACCTGTGTACTGAGTTCATTGGAGTGTTGCATGTCCTCAGCAAGCTGATGGATGCCGGTACTAATCCGTTCCACACTTCCACGAATGGCGGAGAAGGATTCACGAGTCTGGCTTGTGGCTTGTTCCTGTTCGCCGAATAGCTGCATGCTCTGTGCTACAGAGTTCTTCACCTTGTCCATGGAGGTTGTGATTTCGCCCACAGCCGCATAGATATGTTTGACCGATTGCGCAGATTGTTCGGCGAGTTTGTTCACCTCGCCGGCAACAACAGCGAAGCCACGTCCGGCTTCTCCAGCGCGAGCAGCCTCTATGGAGGCATTTAACGAGAGCATGGTCGTTTGTTTGGCAATCTCCGATACATATGCCGTCATCGTAGTGATTCGAACCGCGCTTTCTTCCAGTTCCCGCACCGTTTGTTCCACCTCGGACATCGCCATGCGATTCACTTCGGCCAGGCGGAGTTGCTCTGCTACAGCCTTATTACCTTCCTCAACGGTAGTTAATACTTCACGACCATCGATCACCGATTGGGAAGTGGCCTCCAGATTGCTATTGAAAGTAGACTGCATTTTGTCCACAACCATCACCGTTTCACTCAGATCCTCGGCAATCTTTTGACTGCCAATCGAGAGTTCCTCCGTGGTGCGGGATACTTGCTGTACGATCGCTTGGGCTGTATCATTACCGCGGTCAATATCTTGTGCCATCAGATCGACCCGCTGACCCGCTTCACCAATCGACTGAATAATGCCACGAATATTATGAGTCATGATACCGAAGGAGCGACTCAGGTCATCGAGTTCATCTTTGCCCCGAGCTTCCGGTAATTGTCCGGTCAGGTCACCGTCCGCAATTTGTCCAGCGGCGTCTTTGAGTGTTCGAATACGTTTGGCGATCTGACGTGAAGTATACATATTAAACAGCATTACGGCGACGAGCAATACGATGGCTCCTGCCAGAGCGGCTTGCCACGTTTGCTGAATGTCATGTTCCAAATCAACCGTATATTGATCATAACGATCCCGAGTCATCTCATCTAACGAATAGATATCATTCTGTATGCCCCGAACCCGAGTGCTGTAACGTTTTGCTTCCGCACTGTTCATCTTGCTCATCGCTTCTGTGGCTCCCTGGTTGAGAGCTTCTAATTTTGTCTCGATGGACTGAATAAGTTGTAACTGCTGATCTGTTTCGAGCAATCCGTCCGTAAGCTCCTGAATCATCGTTTGGCCTTCATCCAGCAAGCGAAGTACGGCGTCCTGGTTTCCTGCTGTCATGGAGAATGAGTAGACATCCAGCGCCTGCTGGGTCTGAATCTGATTGGCATTCAGTTCACTCACCTTGAGCATGGCGGGTACCAGATTTTGATTTTTGGCATTCATGCCGAGCAATTGCATGATGATATAAGCCACTAGCACAAGGCATAGAAGCAGTGAAATTAGAGCATTAAATATCAGTTTTCCCTGTAGTTTCATGAGCGTACCTCCTCGTATCCGATGGGTTATTGATCAAGCTTAATTTTGATTTGACCGGAAGAGATCTTTGCCTTCAGATCTTCGAAGGTTTGCTGTTGTTCATCACTGAGCGTGATATTATGTAGAGCAGTCAGACCCACGGCGTTCTCCGCCAGCCCCTCCACGATTTCCTTTTGAGGGAAGGTATGATTGTTTTGAACAAACGTGTTAACGGCATTATAGATAGAGACATCCACATTTTTCAGCATGGACGTAAGAATGGCTTTTTCCGCCAAAAAGAATTGATCGGTATCTACACCGATGGCGTATTTCCCTAATTTCTGAATCTCCGTCAGTGCGCCTACGCCTGTGAGACCGGCAGCAACGTAGATCACGTCAGCGCCCTTCTCCTGAATCATCTGTGCAGCCAGTTGTTCACCGAGATCAGCATCACCGAAGTCCCCTGCGTAGACGGCATCAACGGTTGCATCCGGCTTGACAGCCAGAACACCTTGTTTAAAACCCTGCTCGAAATTACGAAGGACAGGTATCTCCATTCCACCAATGAAGCCAACATGATCTTCCGTTGAAGCCATAGCAGCAATAACGCCTGCCAGATAACTTCCTTCTTCCGCCCGGAATGAAATGGAGGCGATGTTAGGCAGTTCGGACTGACTGTCAATCATGAGGAACTGCTGGTCAGGATATTTGGCTGCAACTTTCTCCATATCCGCTTGGACAACATCACTCAGGCCGATAACCAGATCAAATTTGGCTTCCGCAAACTCTTCAAATGCAACTTCGGCATTCTCGCCTGGTTCACGATAGTCAAAGACAATGCTTTTCTCATTTCTGGCCTGAACCAGTCCATCAAAAGCAGCATCATTAAAAGAACGGTCACCCAGACCCACTTCCGTAAGCACGATTCCAACCTTCGTTCTTGTGTCTGTTGCCGTTGTTGTATTATTGGCCGAACATGCCCCCAGGATCAGTACCGTCAGGATCAACATTAGGGTGAGACCTAGACCTGCGCGTCTGTTCTTGTTTGTTTTCATATGTGGTACCCTCATTTCTGTAGTCGCATTTTTCTGTTTTGCATGGTTCCTTAGCTCCAGGGAATGACGTATACATGATGACACGTATGGTGAGGATTTCCCTTTATCTATATCGGTCAGAAAGGCACTGTGATTTATGATATGTAGTGAAAATTTACGAAAAAATAAATATTTTTCATGAATTACACATTATTTTTACATTTCTCTGGTTAAAAGGGTACCTGAATATCTACAGTATGTTGTTTGCTGATGTTAGAAGTCCAAAAAAGGCACAAGAGAGATGACGTGAATCATCTCTCTTGTGCCATAGAATAGCACCCTATACGGATGATAAGGTAATCATCCTATTATAAAAATGACGCGAGTTTTACCAAGCCGCAATCGAGCCATCCGCTCGGGTTTCCGTACCCCCGCATAATACGCCATTGTCCGGGTTGCGCCAGATGATCTGACCACGTCCAAACTGGGATGGATCGAGTGCCACTTGAATATCATGTCCCTTGCGGGCGAGTGCCTGTGCAATGTGCTGTGGGAAACCCGGTTCCACGAGAATTGTTTTGCCCTTCGTCCACTGCCAGCGCGGAGAATCCAAGGCGGCCTGTGGGTTCAGATGATAATCGATCGTATTCATGACCACCTGCACATGACCTTGCGGCTGCATGAAACCACCCATGACACCGAATGGCCCAACCGCTTCGCTGCCACGGGTGAGGAACCCCGGAATAATCGTGTGATACGTTCGTTTGCCCGGCTCCAGTGCATTTGCATGATTCGGGTCCAGTGAGAAGTTGTGTCCACGATTCTGCAATGCAATGCCCGTCCCCGGAACAACGAGTCCAGACCCGAAGCCCATATAGTTACTCTGGATAAAGGAAACCATATTGCCTTCACCATCGGCCGTAGCCAGATAGACGGTTCCACTTGCGCGTGGATCACCTGCCTCAGGTGCGCGTGCGGTATCACCAATGAGTTTGCGCCGTTCTTCTGTGTATGCCTCGGACAGCAGTTCCTCCACGGTCACACCCATTTTGCGTTCTTCGGTAATATATTTCTCCCCATCGGCAAACGCCAGCTTCATGGCTTCAAGTTGCTGATGATACGCCAGAACGGATTCTTTCTCGTCAAAATCATATCCCTTCAGCAGATTAAGCGCCGCGAGAGCAATCAGTCCTTGTCCATTCGGCGGAATCTCCCATACATCGTAACCACGATAGGAGACGGAGATGGGATCAACCCACTCCGGCTGAAAAGCCTTCAGATCTTCGCGAGTCAGATAACCACCGTGCTCTGCCATAAAGGAATGAATGCGCTCTGCCAGTTCTCCTTCGTAAAAGTCTCGCGCTTCGCTCTCGCCAATCTGGCGCAAAGTCGCCGCATGATCCGGCGAGCGCCACATCTCTCCAGCTGCGGGAACACGCCCGCCTGGAGCAAATGTCTCAAACCACGCACGGCCTGCCTCCGCATCACCCTGGCGTGCATAGATCTCGGCTGCCCTTGCCCAATGGCGGGCCAGCCCAGGCGCAAGCGGATAACCTTCCTCCGCATAGCGGATGGCCGGTTCCAGCGCTTCCGCCAGCGTGAGCCGCCCAAAACGGCGGCTCAACTCAGCCCAACCCGCCGGTGCGCCAGGCACCGTCACCGGAACAACCCCAAGCTTCGGCATCTCCGTATAGCCTGCCGCTTGAAGCGCCTCAATGGATATGCCCTGAGGCGCAGGGCCGCTGGCATTCAGGCCATGCAGTTTGCCCTCGGTCCATACGAGGGCAAAAGCATCGCCTCCAATGCCATTAGACGTGGGCTCCAGCACCGTGAGTGCTGCCGCAGTTGCAATGGCGGCATCAATGGCATTGCCGCCTTTTTTCAATACATCCAGACCGGCTTGTGCAGCCAGTGGCTGAGACGTGGCGACCATGCCTTGTTTCGCATACACAGGCACGCGGTAAGAGGGGTACGGTTGGTAGAGTGGATCGAAGTTCATCAGGTTGTTCAGCTCCTTGTCGCTAGATGTCAGGCTCCGGATAACCGGATCATACTCCTAACCCTCTTCGCAACTGGACAACTGATATCCTGCCACACCTGCCAAATCCAACCTGACATCAGCCTATGTCGTTACCATATCGCCGCCATTCACATGAATGCATTCACCTGTGACGTAGGATGAATCGCGGGAAGCGAGATAAACGTAGGCTGCCGCCAGTTCGTAAGGCTGACCAGCCCGACCCATGGGCGTATCTGTTCCAAATACCTGTACATCCTCCGCAGAGAAACTGGCAGGGATGAGTGGTGTCCAGATGGGTCCCGGGGCGACAGAATTCACACGGATTCCCTGTGCAGCTAGCGATTGGGCGAGTACACGAGTCAGCGATACGACGGCTCCTTTGGTAGAAGAGTAGTCGATCAGTTGGGTATTGCCTTTATATGCCGTAATGGAAGCCGTATTGATGATGGAGGCACCTCTGCACAGATGGGGGAGAGCGGCCTGAATCAGAAAGAAATAGGCGAACACATTTGTCTGAAAGGTGTGATACAGCTGCTCTTCTGTAATATCAACGATACTTGGCTGCACATACTGTACGCCATGATTGTTGACCAGAATATCGATCTTCCCGTACGTTTCCATGGTTGTGCGGATGACGGCTTCACAGTTTTCCTTTAAGCGGAGATCAATCTCGATTAAGAGACAGCGCTGTCCGATTTCTTCGATCCGTTCACGAGTCCTTTCGGCATCTGTCCGTTCATATAGATAAGCAATGACGATATCCGCACCTTCCTTGGCAAAAGCGATGGCGGCCGCCCGGCCGATTCCACTGTCACCACCCGTAATAATGGCAACTTTACCTTGGAGTTTACAGCTGCCGATATAGGCAGGATCTTCACTAATTGGTTCAGGCACCATCAGGGTTTCCAGACCGGGTTGCTGGTCCTGATGCTGGGGTGGAAATGCCAGTTTTTGGTCCTTGCATACCGTTTTCTTACCATAAAAAGGATAGACAGGATTCATTCGCTTTACATCCTCCTCGAACGTTCATTGATACGGATAACCTATGCATTCGCCCAGAAGAAGGTGCGGGAGGAAGCAGCAGAACGGTTGTTTTTATTGCACAGAATATACCATAATAAGGATAGATCCTTAAATCGATGGAGGTGTCAGGAGCCACATGAATATTCAAGGAATTAATCATTTGTGCTTTTCCGTATCCAATCTGGAGCGGGCCATTACCTTTTATGAGCAGGCTCTCGGTGCCCGAATTCAGGTGAAAGGACGCAAACTGGCTTATTTTGAGCTTGCCGGTCTGTGGATTGCCCTGAATCAGGAGGATGTTATTCGCAACTATACGGAACGAACCTATACCCATATTGCATTTACCGTTACAGAAGAGGAGTTCAACGCGTCTGTGCAGCAGCTGCGAGCAGCGGGTGCTGACATTCTTCCCGGAAGGCCAAGAGATCCGCGGGATGCATTATCTGTATATTTCACCGATCCGGATGGTCATCTGTTCGAACTGCATACAGGTACGATGAAGCAAAGGCTGGATTATTATCGCGAAGACAAGGCTCATATGACCTTTTATCCGTGAGTTCATGTGCAAATTGAGAAAATCTGCAATTATAACTCACATATCTATTGTCTAAACATTGGAATTACCTATAATATGGACAAAGGTTACCTTAATTTACCAATGTTAAATTCGTTGGTTCAATTCCAAGGAGGTTTGTCATGATTCAGTTCCCTAAGCCGGATGTCGAGCAATATTTTCAGACGTACCGTATTTCGCATTTTGCCGTATCGGCAGACGAGAAACGTTTGTTCATGGACAGCAATCTGAACGGTCAGCCGAATATTTGGGCGATGGATTTGCCTGGAGGATACCCGTATCCTTTAACGTACTTGAATCAGAGCAGTCAATTTATCAAAGCAGACCCGAAAGGACGTCATCTTCTTACTGCATTTGATCGGGATGGAGATGAGAACTATCATCTGTATGCACTTCCGCCCGAGGGTGGTGTCCCACTGCCTGTGGTTCCGGCAGAACCTAATGATCGCTGTTATTTCGCTGATTTGTCCGAGGATGGACAACGTCTCTATTATGTCACCAACGCGGGTAATCCGAATTATCTGAATTCACGCCGCATCGATCTGGAGACAGGAGAAGATGAACTGTTATACAGTGGAGAAGAGGTTACGAGCAGCCTGGTGGCTGTAAGTCCTGACGAGAAGAGTTATGTCATTTTAAAAATGTACTCCAATACGTATCAGACGGCGCATTTGCATCGTAACAATGAAGAAATGGAGATTCTGCCAGCTTCAGAACGTCATAGTCAGGTATCCGATCTGATTTTTGCAGATGATAATCGTCTTCTGTTCATTACCAATGATGACTCCGCATACGCTTATGTGGCTGAGTACCGTATTGATACCCGCGAATTCCGTTTATTGTGCCGAATCGAAGGGGAAGATGTGGAGTTTATCCGCTGGCATCAGGCTTCCGAGACCTTATATTTCTGGACACTTACAGGGCCGGAGAATCGTATGTACGTATTGGGCAAAAATGCCGATGAGCCTCGGCGCATAGAGATGCCGCTGGATACGATAGAGCAGGTGAACGTTACGAAGGCTGGTAATGTGTATATCCTCGGACGTGGAGCGATCCAACCGCATAACATTTATCGCAAAATCGCAGGTGATGAGTCCTGGGAGCCGCTGACTGCCAATCGGGTAACCGGACTGGACCCAAGTGATCTCGTGTACCCTGACGTTATTCGGTATAACTCCTACGACGGACTGGAGATCGAAGCTCTCTTGTTCAAAGCAAAACCAGAGCAGGCCAATGGCTACACCGTATTTTGGCCTCATGGTGGGCCGCAAGCATCCGAAGCGAAGTTTTTTCGGCCGATGTTCCAGATGATGCTCGCTCAGGGCTATCATGTCTTTGCACCGAATTTCCGGGGCAGTACCGGATATGGTGCGGAATTCGTCAAGATGGTTGAGCGTGATTGGGGTGATGGTCCAAGGCTGGACTGTGTTGCCGGGATCAACTGGTTGTTCGATCAGGGAATCACCTCGCCAGAACGGTTGTTTGTGGTAGGGGGAAGTTATGGGGGATATATGACCCTGTTATTGGCAGGTCGCCATCCGGAGCTGTTCCGGGCTGCGGTCGATATTTTTGGGCCAAGTAACCTGTTCACATTCCTGGAATCCGTGCCGGAAGACTGGAAGCCGATGATGGATAACTGGCTGGGTGATCCGATCCGTGACCGCGAACGTTTAACGAAGGATTCACCGATTACGTATCTCGATCAGATGGTGAATCCAATGCTGGTCATTCAGGGTGCTAATGATCCAAGGGTCGTGAAGGCCGAATCCGATCAGATCGTGGCCGCGCTCCAGTCCAAGGGAATGGATGTGGAATACATCGTTCTGGACGATGAGGGCCACGGATTCTCCAGAAAGGCAAATGAGATTCTCGTATACCGCCGGATGTTGGAGTTTTTGCAGAAACATCAGGAGGCACCGATTGCACAAGCTTAAGTTGAGGGATTCCATCGTTGAACAAAATATAGTGAGATGAGGAAAACCGCCAGAGATCATCCTTGATCTTTGGCGGTTTTATGCGTGCGCCCGCTTGTTGGGCGGCATATATGGAACGATACATGCGTTAGTTTGGAAGACTGTTATCCATTGAGCGACCTGTTCAAATCTACTAATTAATCTACTAATCCAGCAATGTGACAATTGAATTAATGGACTGCTGCGCCCACTGTGCCAAAGGCAGGTCGGCTGCCCACGTCACTTGTCCAGTCGCTTTGGCTTCCCCCCACCATAAGATACGTTGATAGAGCAGATGCATGCTGAGACGTGTGCGGAAGTGTTGGCATTTCTCTTCATCTGCTGCACAGACCAGATCCCGGTAGCAGCGAAGGAACTGTGCGGCCAGTTCTGGTTGACCCTCACGAACATACCTGGTGGATATTTTGGTTAGGTCGGCTGTGCCATCTCCGAAGTAGGCGGTTGTAAAATCGAACAAACCACTAATCTGCCACCCTGAAGAACGGTCATTCGGATTTTGAATCAAAATATTCTCGACCTTGAAGTCTCCCATGACAAAACATGGAACAGCTTTGGACCGAAATGCCGGTTCAGCATTTTTGAATTGCTCGTCCACCCACTGAACATCTTCATCCGTAATCACCGAGTACTGTTCAGCATCATGTAACCAGTGACGAATGGTCCCGTACAACCAGTCCAGATAATCGCCTGCAAAGGAAACAATCTGCTGCGCTACAGGATCATATTCCCCGGCATCGGGCACCTTCCAGCGGTGCAGTTCAGCCAAAGTATGGGCAAACATACAGGCGATCTCTTCCTGATCTTGCTGTGACAGTGAAGCCTGGAATGCTGGATCATACAGGTGATTCCCGGGCAGGCGCGGCATTATGGCATAACTCCAGCCTAGCAGATGGGTATCTTCATGTAATAAATATGGATCAGGGACAGGAATGGACGTATGTTTTGCCAGTTGTTCTACAAAGAACCTTTCTTCCTGTAACTGTCCTGCATATAAAGGATTGCCTTTCAGAATATATTCTCCACGGGAAGAGCGAATGAGCAGTGTCTGACCCATAACACCTTTATCTGTTCGTCGATAATCTTCAAGGGTTCCCAGGTCAAGCTCATTCAGCGCATCCTGCAATGAAACTGCGGCCACTTCGCCAAGTTGATTGGAACCAAAATATATACGGGTTGTCATATGGCCGGACCCTCCTGGATATTAGTCCTCATTCTCTTCGTCAGACAGGTCATACGTATCCTCATCGACCAATCCACGGATGAAAGCTTCAAAATTCGGCGCAAGATATGTAATCTCATAATCATTTTCCTGATCTACATGAACGACACAAGGTTCACCTTCAGGGCCGCAGAAGCGATAATCCAGCATAACGACATCATGACCAGCGGATGGACAATCACAGATCACAATCCCCAGGTCGGGGTATCCCCAATCCTCGATCATGAACCGACTTCCCAGCTCACCAGCGAGTGCGTATGTTTTATCGTGTCCGATTCCCATAATGCTTGAAATGGCAATGTGATCCTCAGCCCAGGAAGTCGCTTCTTGGGTGGGAAATACAGTGAGCGCAGGGATACCGCCGTTTTGCGTATTCATCAGTTGAATATAGGAGGCAGGGAGCTTGTAACCCAATTCGTGTTCAATCGAAACAATCGTGGCTTCGTCAAAGGGAGCCGACACATGGTTGTCCCGTGCATAATCACTCTGTTTCCAGAATGTCCCTGGGTCGTAGGTTCCTGAAGCAGCACGAAGATGGTTCAACGTGCCACGCTGCTCCCATTCTGTTACTTGTTCTTCATGGCGTTGTCGATCCCGCCGCATCTTCTCAGCGAAAGGTCGAATCTGACTTAGAAATTCAAGGGTTGATTCATCATGTGGCTGAAGTTCGTTAGCTCTCTCAAAAGCCAGTAGTGCCTGTTCATAACTCGCTATATGACAGTATGCATAACCCAAGCGGTATTGCCAGAGCGGGTCGTTTACTCCTTGCTCCTCGACAGACAACAGTTGTTGAATGGCTTTGTGACAACGTGCATCATTATTATAGGCTCTGGCGAGTTGACCAATCAGATCATAATCCCGCTCTGAGACGGGGATACGTTCAATATGTTCAATAATGAGACTGAATTGGTCCTGCTCATGCCACAAATTAATTTGTTCCAGCAGTTCTTTTTCCATGAATAGGCCTCACTTCCGTAGGAGGGGTATGAATCTCTTTCATTATATAATAAGTGCGTGTTGGTTGGAGAATGTATAAATCAGCATCTTCGTAGCATACTGTGTAAGTATACTTTAAGTTTAATCCATAAAGTTTAGGTTATGTTTAACTTTGTTTAAGTATTGTGTTGAAAGTTAAACTTTACTATCCTATACTAGGAGTGTGAGGTGAGATGGATATGGGAATTACAAGAGTTGAAAAGAATATATTTAGTCAGAACACAGATGAGATTGCTTCTGAGTTAGTTCAGAGCTTGAGCAATACGGATAATAGCATTTTACTGTTCAAAGTGCTGGCACTTGCAGTCAAGAATAATACTGAATTTGTTCGTAGCCTGGATGAATCTATCTTTGAAGATGCTGATATCTTTAGAGAAAAGTATGTTACTCTTCTCAAACATGCGTTAAGTCAAGCAGTGAATGTACCGACAGGAATTACAGACAGTGGTGTTCCTTCTATTGAAGCTGTACGTTCTTATACTCCTAAAGAATTATCTGTATTTTTTGGAGTGAGTATTACGACGATTTTTAACTGGATTGATCAAGGCCGTTTTATGGGGATTCAAAGAGCCGGGTCCAACAAACATAATCTCATCCCAGACGATACTACATATGTGTATGGATCAGGTAAAAGAACGACGATTAAAGAGATTGTGACTATGTGGAAAAAGGAAGAGGCAGGACGCCAATCCACAATAGAAGTCAGTGACCTGGATTACCACACGGGGCAAATTGCCTTATACGAAGATAAATACAAAGGGGAATTCGAACGGACACTCGGAACTAAATTGAATTTAACACCTGAAGAAGAAACCGATGCACAAGTTTGGAAACACCATTTGGGGAGGCAGCATCTTGGCTTTAAAGATACCGAAAAGTAATTTTCGTTTTATTGAGAATGATTTTTCAGATATTATTATGGAGATTCGAGATGGTGCCCAGGGTCTTCCAAGCAGCACTAGAACTATTCGTAAAACAATTGTCTTTAATGATTTATCGAAGATGTACTGTGTAGAGGAGATAGATCGAAACGGGGGATTCATCGAGTTATATTGGTATGATTGGTATGATGATCAAAAGGAGTTGGTTATGAAATTCCATGCTCACTATCATCCTGATGAAACACCCGCTAATATCACGATGTATGACCCGTTTCATATTCATACGGCAAATGAAAGAAGATTGAATAATGAAAAATTTCAAGAATTATATACGATTCTTGAATTTATTAGATTAAGAAATATCTCTATTAAATTATAATAGTTCAACGCTGATATAATGTTTGTACATACGAATTAAACAACACTCCCTGAACTTAGGCATGATAGCCACAGTTCAGGGAGTGTTGTTTTTATTTATAGTCTATTCTTTATTACAAATCGTCAAATCCGTTATCGTCGCCAACTTTACCGTAGTTACGGGATTTAGCTTCGAAGAAGTCGGTTTTGGTTGCATTCAATGCTTCATCGGAGAATGGTTTGATCCAAGGCATGCAGTTTACATCCACACCTTCATATGCTTTTTCCATCCCCATCAGACGCAGACGTTTGTTGGCGATGTACTTGATGTAATCTTCCAACTCGTTCAGGTCAATACCGCGCACGTTGCTGAGTGTGTAATGTGCCCAGTTGGTTTCAAGTTCAACAGCACGATGGATTGTTTTGTATACATAGTCCATGTTCTCAGGTGTGTTCAGTTCAGGGAAGTCTACCAGCAACTGTTTGTACACTTCAGCGAAGAAGTAACAGTGTTGGTTTTCATCCCGCTGGATATACGAGATCATCTGGCTGGTTGCCATCATTTTCTGGTCACGGGCCAGATTGTAGAAGAAGGCAAACGTACTATAGAAGAAGATACCTTCGAGTACCAGATCGGCTACCATAGCCTGGAAGAACGTCTGTGGAGACGGCTCATCCCGGAATGTTTGGTAGATGTCTGCGATGAAACGGTTACGGTCAAGCAGAACTGGATCATGTTTCCAGTATTCAAAAATTTCCTTTTGCTCCCGATCAGATACGATCGAAGACAGGACGTAGGAATACGATTGGTTATGAACGACTTCCTGTTGTCCGATAATGGCCGAGATCGCTTCGAGTGAAGAATCGGTAAAGTAACGTTTTACGTCACCAACAAACATCGTCTGCATGGAATCAAGTACCGCGAGCAGAGAGATGTTGATTTTAAACGTACGTTGCTCTTCCTCGTCCAGTTGAGCAAACTGGGAAGCATCTTTGGACATTGGAATCTCGTCTGCGATCCAGTGATTGAGCAGCAATACTTTGTATAATTTGTACATATGAGGCATGCGAATGTCGTTCCAGTTCAGGATACCGGAGCATTCACCTTCAATAATACGTGTTGATTGGTTAGGGGCTTCGGTGTTGAAAATTTTCTGTACTTGCATTGTTCCGTTCACTCCTTGAAATTTCATAATGTTCTGCCGACAGAACTTTGGGGAATCATCTATATCAACATCTTGCGATGCTGTGATCGTGTTTTAGGCAAAAAAGAACCAGGGCAACGCCATTTTGCAATCAAAACAGGATGCCCTGGTAGTCACCTCGAATCTAGTATATCTTCTCTATCATGGATAAAGCGTAAATTGTGCAAAAATCAAGATTCTTCAATTGTTAATGCCCGGCTACGAACATAATAAGTTGATTTCATGCCGGCTCTCCAGGCGTGCAGATGCAATTCCAGGAATTCTGTTGCTTTAATATCTGGTCGAACGTAGAAGTTGAAACTTTGTCCCTGATCGACGTGGCGCTGACGGGCAGCCGCCATATTAATGGAAGCATGTTGATCCACCTGGAACGCCGTTTGGTAATAAGGACTTGTTTTTTCGGACAGATCCGGAGCTGGATTGGCAATTTTGTAAGTTGTTTTCTCTTCATAAGATAACAGCTCATAGAGCGGATCAATACTAGCCGTTGAACCAGCAATAATGGACGTGGAACCGTTAGGTGCA
The DNA here is from genome assembly GCF_037973995.1 of Paenibacillus sp. FSL R5-0701. Taxonomy (NCBI): domain Bacteria; kingdom Bacillati; phylum Bacillota; class Bacilli; order Caryophanales; family Paenibacillaceae; genus Paenibacillus; species Paenibacillus sp. FSL R5-0701. Next base: position 575,279 of record NZ_CP150230.1, read on the forward strand.
ATGGCGAACAACCAGGCATTACGTACACCGTTTTGTCTTACTTCGGCTTGTAGTTCTTTCCACTGTTCGGTTGTCACGAATTCACCTACGCGCTCACCTGATGTGTACTCGCGTTGGTCGAAGTAATGACCACTTTCCCAATCGGAACCTTTGAATTTCGGATAATGTCCTTTTTCTTTGGACAGCTCCATACTGGATTTCACAAGCAGGTAGTTAATTTTTTCATACAGATTATCGTTATACGCTACAGCTTCGTCAGACTCCCAATGAATGCCTTCGAGAGCAAGCAGGTGGTGAAGTCCAAACGTTCCCAGACCGACTGCGCGATATTGGCTGTTGGTATATTGGGCTTGCAGCACTTCAATGTTGTTAATGTCGATAACGTTGTCCAGCATTCGCACCTGAATTGGAACGAGACGCTCCAATACATTATGAGGTATAGCACGTGCCAGATGGATGGAGTTCAGGTTGCAGACAACAAAGTCGCCAGGCACTTTGGAAATCACGATGCGAGTTTGTCCATCCTTGGTTACGAGTTCTTCCTTTTCAATTACAGTGGCAGACTGGTTCTGCATAATTTCGGTACACAGGTTGGAGGAGTATACCATACCGTGTGCACGGTTAGGATTCGAGCGGTTAACCGTATCCCGGTAGAACATGTATGGCGTACCTGTCTCCAGTTGGGATTTCAGTACTCGCTTCATGATGTCAATCGCCTGTACTGTAATCCGGGACAGCAGTGGGTGATTCACCGCTTCTTCGTATTTATCACGGAACGCACCTGCACCAAAGGACTCATCATAGAAATCTTCCAGTCCGAGTGCACGACCATTCTCGTCCTTCCAGCCCATCACTTTCTTTGTTTCGTGTGGACAGAACAAGCTCCATTCGCCGCGGCTGGATACCCGTTCCATGAACAAGTCAGGCAGACAGATGCCGTGGAATACGTCATGCGCACGCATACGCTCGTCACCGTTGTTCAGCTTCAGATCGAGGAAGGCCAGAATGTCTTTGTGGAAGACGTCCAGATATACAGCAATGGCACCTTTACGCGTACCGAGCTGGTCTACGCTGACCGCTGTATTGTTCAGTTGGCGAATCCAAGGGATTACACCGGAACTTGTATTTTGGTGACCACGGATATCCGAACCACGAGCTCTGACTTTGCCGAGGTAAACGCCGATGCCGCCACCCATTTTGCTCAGACGAGCTACATCCGTGTTGGAATCAAAGATACCTTCGAGTGAGTCGTCCACCGTATCAATGAAGCAGCTGGAAAGTTGACCGGCTACTTTTTTACCTGCATTGGACATCGTAGGAGTAGCTGCGGTCATGTACATGTTGCTCATTGCCCAGTATGCTTCCTTGACGAGATCCATACGTTTCTCGGCAGGCTCTTGGTGCATTAGGAACATGGCGATAACCATATAACGCTCTTGCGGCAATTCCATTACTTTTCCATCAAAATCGTGTGCGAGGTAACGTTCTGCCAGTGTGAGCAAGCCGATGTAATCGAAAAGCAGATCGTTGCGGTAGTCAATGCACTCAGCAAGTTCATCGATCTGTTCTTTGGTGTAACATTCCAGCAATTCTTCGCGGTAGATACCTTTTTTCACGAGATCTACAAGAAGAGGATGGAATGCGCCATAAGGCTCGTCCGGGTAAGACTTGTATCTGCGGTTGGTAGCCGCTTTTTTGTAAAGGGAAGTGAGCAGGGAGCGCGCCGCTGCAAATTTCCAATTAGGCTCCTCTTTAGTTACCAGTTCCAGTGCGCTCATGATAAAAGCGTTGCTGATTTCGTCTCCGGTAACTTCATCACGGCGGAGCTTGCTGTTTACCCCACGTACCAGACGTTCCTTGTCCAGCATTTCCAGTCCTTCCAGAGTACGGTCGGCATATACCGAGATGCGCATATCATCAAAGGCAAGCTGGCGGTTGTTCGGCTTGGTCACAACTTGTGGCATGAATATTCCTCGCTTTCGCATGTTTAAGAGATAAATTGGAGAAATTCTTTATATAAAGAATTGAGTGTTGTCTTACGGTGAGAAAAAGGTAAAGGTTGCTTTTGGCAGACTGAAACGGCGGTGACAAGTTCATGTCTTAAATCGCTCAACTTGAGGAGCACAAAACAGCACAATTCAGAACATACTCATATAAAAAGCATTCTCCTTGCCTCGCGGCTGAAAATGCCCATGGATGCTCTGGCTTCCTTACTGTCTTAGAAGTTCAGAATATCGACAGAAAAGGGTGCTTATGTAAGATTTTGTCTATTGCAGATGTGTCTGTAGTTTGAGGATACCGGATGCAGTCCAAACAGCCCCGTTAACCTCCATGTCAACTCTGTTTCGAGAAAGCGATTTACACCTACAGGGACGTGCCTTTGGAGGTGATTTCATCCTGTTTTTCGCGAGAATGCAGAAGGTGACTAATAGAAGCGGAGAAATCTAGTGTTACTACATTTTGTAGCTGTCAACATACTGTAACCCAACATATTGTGTTTGTAAAGTGGGCAGAACCAGTAAAACGTAATTCCGAGTATACCATTTAAGCCAGGAATCCGCAAAGGAAAAGGACTGGAAGATTTGAAGATTTATCAAAAAAAATTTTTGAACAATTTGAATGACGTCTTCACGTCAGTTTGAATTGTAACGCATTCAACTGGTAGAATAATAATAGTCAAAAATCGACTAAAATTAGCGGCAGCGGTTGTTCACGGGGCCCAGAGGAGGCGGAGCAAAATGGCAATAGCAGAAGTGACTGTAATTCCAATTGGAACGGGTACAACCAGTCTAAGCAGTTATGTGGCGGACATGCAAAAGGTATTGGAACATCAACGGGGCATTACATATCAGTTAACTTCCATGAGCACCATTATTGAGGGACCGCTTAACGAGATCTTTACAGCAATTGCGGCTCTGCATGAAGCGCCGTTTTTGTCAGGAGCTCAGCGTGTTTCCACATCCGTCAAAATTGACGACCGTCGTGATAAACCGGATGCCTCAAGTATACAGAAGTTACAATCGGTTCAGGATAAACTGACATCACATCAGGCGCATCCGAATTAATGGTTTAGTGTAAACATCCGTATATTCGGTTATTCAGTATGTTATAAGTCATTAATTAAAGCTTAGATTGTGTAGTTAACGTGAATTTCTGACATCTATAAACTGAAAGACAAAAAAGACCAGCTTATGGTATTATCCCCTTTAAGTAGACACTTGAAAAAAGCTATGCTGCCAGCGCGCATCGATATTCAATCGGTGCGCGCTGTTTGAGTTTGGCTTGAAAACGTCGGTAGTTGTAATGGTACATATAATCTTCCACGGCTTGTCGAATCTCTGCTTCTGAATTACACTGGTTAAGGTACAGCTTCTCTGTCTTGAGATGCGAAAAGAAGGATTCGATGCATGCGTTATCCAGGCAGGTTGCTTTGCGAGAGTGGCTACCCTTCACGCCGAATGCTTCTAATCGTGTGTTGTACGCCTGAGACGTGTATTGGAAGCCTTGATCCGAATGGAGCACGGCTTCCGAAACGTCTCTTTTTTGTGTCCATTGTTCCACCGTATCCAATACGAGCTGAACATCGTTCCGTTTAGATAATTGCCAAGCTACAATTTCGTTGTTGAACAAGTCTTGAATGACAGACAGATAAACGAATGTGTTTCCATCCGAAATATAAGTAATATCCGTCACCATTTTTTGCTGGGGGGCTGTGGCATGAAATTTGCGCTTCAGGCGATTCGGATAAATCACAGATGGCGTATAGCTGGACTTCTTCCGCTTCTTACGAATGACCGATTGGATCGATAGTTCCCGCATGATTCGCCATACTTTCTTGTGATTAACGTTCAGACCAGCCTCCCAGAGCGCCGTTGTCATGCGAGGATAACCAAACTCTCGGTTTGCAAAATGAATAGCCATCATGTGTTCTTTGATCTCACGATCACGGTCTTGTCTTGCGTCTCGCTGCGGCTGTGTTGCTCGCCATTTGTAATAACTGGAACGGGGTATTCCTGTAATCGATAATAGGCGTGTAATGCTATGCGAGCAGCGCAATTCGTCTATGATATCGTAGTTCTCCCGTTGGCTCAGCGCTTCTCCTTTACTAGATTTGGATACCGCTTTTTTAAATAATCCACCTGTGCTTGAAGGTAGTCACGTTCTTCTTCTACACTGCTAAAGGCAGTACGGGGACGTCCTTTCATTGGATTCGGAACATTGTTTTTTCGCTCATCGAACGATTCCCCGTTTTTCCACTTTTTCACCCACACCTTCAGTTGTGAACAGTTTCGAATTCCTTCGCGTTCAGCTACCACTTTATAACTTGAAGACCCTTCGACATAGGATCTAACCGCATTCAATTTAAATTCTTCGGTATACGTCTGAAATGTTTGTCCTTTTTTTGCCATAAAAATATCCCCTCCAAGTGTCACTTGAACCCTCATGATAACATGAAGGCTTTTTCAAGTGTCTACTTAAAGGGGATAATACCACTTAACGTTCATTAAGCTGGTCTTTTTGTATACTCATTTAACATTTTAATTAATCTGCAACTACCAATGAGGCTCCAATCAAAGTGGCGTTGGTGTAACCACCGCCAACATTTCCAAAAGAGAAGTTGGTAATTGGAGCACCGATAACAGTGGCATAATCACCATCAAGCAAATCTCCGGTCGTTGCAGGATATAACGCTATAATATCGTTTCCGTTCTCATCCATGACATGAACGACAGAGAAAGTTGCTCCGAGAGAGTTATCTTCCTCAACTGAAATGACTTCCCCGTTAACTTGTACGAAAGTATTGTAATAGTTGGCTACATTTTTATTCAGATGACGGGTCGTTACATTGGAGTCAACGAGCCCCTTTGCCTTTTTGCGGAGTTCTGCTGTACTGGCAGGGAACACATCGCTATGCTTGCCAAAGAAATTATATGAAGCCTGCTCCATGAAAGCTGTATCTTCCGTAATGTACGGAGTTAACTCATTAAAGAAATCGGCAACTGATGCTGTGGCAGATGAATTTCCAGTCGTTGCAGTTGGTGCTGTTTGCTCCAAAGGAACAGTAATGCTCAGGGAATCAAGGATATCTTTGATCTCATCCTGATTATAAGTATCCTTGGCGTAGGTTAACGTCATGGTATAGAGTTCTGTATTGGTCGGAATCAGATACTGCACAAGGACAACATCTGTACCCGAGGTGTGTTTATAGGCTCCTTCCAAGACACCAGCGCTATATTCTTTATAAGGCTTGTTCGTGTAGCTAGTTTTTGTATAATCGGAAATGCCGATGCTTGAACCGCTCTGTGTGTAATAATCAACTATATTATTGGCGTATTCTTCAGGATTGATTGAACCGGTTGAACTGGCCTCAATCGTCAGATTCATATTATCTGCAAATGTGGCAGATGAAGATTGGTTTGAAAAAGCAGCTTTAATGGATGGAGCATTCATTTGACTTGTATCTACGCTTTTCCAGGATTCAGGATAGGCAAAAGAAAATCCTTCTCCACGATATGTAGTGTATTTCGTTGCTTTTGCTTCTGTTGAGACAGTTTCAGTTGCCTTGGATGCTTCTGTCGTTTGGCTATCGGCTGTTGTGTTTGTTTCTGAATTACCACAGGCACTAAGCAATGTGGCTAATGCCAAAATCGTAATAAGTTTCTTCATTATGTCTAATTTCTCCTAATATGATTCCCATCGGTTGGGATTTTTTCTAAGGTCATCATCTCGTTTGGGATAATCCAGTTTAGGCGGTGGGCATAGAACCCCTTTCTACTATATTAGTAAAATAATAACATATATCAAGATTTCAGTATTCATAATTACTAAAAAGGTAATTTATCTGTATTTAACAAGTTAGAAGCAATAATAAACCGTATGGGTATCCATTTTGAACGATAGTACATACATTTGATGGATATAACCGTGAGATTTATTTATGACTTAAACGTATTCGAACATAACATTCCGACTTAAGGACTAACCCTTTATGTAGGTGCAATTAGCCAATAGTCGGTGAAAAAAACAGCCCATTTTCGACCTGAGCCCGGTCCCATGTGTGATTGGTGCATATAGTGAACTGTACCTCAAATCAAAGGAGGGGTTTACATGAGTGGAGTAGTAGGTGGATACGGCGGCGCATGGACATCGACTGGCGCGATCTTGGTTCTCTTTATCTTGTTGGTCATCATCTCTAAAGCATTCTTGATCTAATAAACGCTTGGACCCTAATATATTCGTAAAGGAGGGTTCTGTATGAGTGAAGTAGTCGGAGGCGCAGGATACGGCGGCTGGACATCGACTGGAGCAATCCTCGTTCTGTTCATTCTGCTCGTAATCATCACTAAATCTTTCTGGGTATAATATGGCGAGCTCTGCCGGGCAACCGGTGGGGTTTTTTTTTTAGAGGACAAGCATGGTGGAGAGCCAGGAAGATAAGATAGCTTGTGGTTGAACGGAAGAATTGGTGGAATTCAAGAAATGGAAGGATGGAGTATGCTTCGAAAATGGGGAAGGTACCTCATGGCTAAACGCCCATTTTGTCAAGATAAGGGCGATAGCCCGGTCCAGAGGTAGGCTGAATACATAGCTTAGGGGTGTAGGCAAATGTTAAGGAGGAATGAACAATGAGCGAAGTAAAACCGAATTCACCGAACGGACAGGGACACGTATACGGACATATGGGAGGTTATGAGCATATGCAAGGATACCAATACACAGGTCATGAAATGCATGGGTATGGATATGGTTGTGGAACAATGCCAATGGGATATGGCTATGGATACGGACACCATGCCAATCAGGCTCCAATGATGCACGGTTATCAACAGGGTTGTGGAGTATCCTATGGTCATGGCGGCGGAAGCTGGGGTTCCATGGGTACAATCCTTGTACTGTTCATCTTGCTGGTCATCATCTCCAAAACGATGTTTATCTAAGTATCTGTGAGTGCAAGAAGACTTTGCTGATCGTGGATCGTTACAGTAGGTGCTCCAAATAAACTCCGAGTTTGAATTCCATGTTGGGGCATAACGTACCTATGATTCAGAAAGGGACAGCGTAGGATTTCATCCTGCGGTGTCCCTTTTTTATTAGAATTAGGTGAAGGAGCGTTGGAATTACTTTCTTTAACGAACTCCACAGACGCTATTCCCTGAATTTTTGCCATTTCAAAAGTTCAACGAATCGTAGACGTCTTATTATCTGAATCTGAGCATGTTTGGAGCCTATATTCATGAAGTAACATGGATTAACGTGGCTGAGATTCGTTAGATTTCACATAGCACAGAAATCCTTAATATAAGGTGTGTAAGCTTCGTTAGCGTCTGGTGAGTGAAAGGAAGACTTTTCTCAAAGAAAGGAACGGTGTCCGACAGTATGTAGATGTTGCTAAATTGGATATGTAGACATGGATAAACACCCGGAACCCAATTCCGGGTGCTTTGTGTATGTTTTCAATCTTCTCAAGAATAAGTGATATCCAAAACAACAAAAGCCCTACCTCTCTTTTGTCCTTGCGGCTCCGATGACCGCGCCAGTGTGAATGGGAACATCTTGTGAAACTCTGTACTACCGGGTTATTGTGATTCAGGTTCTTCAATCTTCATAGGTTAATTGTGCTTAAAGTTCGCTGCGGTCGCAGCATGAAGAAAATATTCCGGGGTTTAAAGAAGACAGAAATCATATGAGGTTGTTTAATACAACTTTTATAGTATACCACAGGTTGTAATTTTCTGCAATAAAAAGGAAAGCGCGACCAGAGCAACATGTATTCGGACTGTTATGTTAGAAAGTGAAAGGTTAGTTTGAAAAGATACAGGAAAATTTCCAAACTATTTCTTCATAGGGGTAATCCTCTTCAAAAGATTCTGCGTAGGTTATAATAAGAGGGAAGAAACAGAAAGGGGCCCTCGCATGACTGAATCGATGGAGGACAGCAGGTTAATGCGGCAGATCGCGGAACGTGATGCCTCCGCGCTGGAGCTTTTATATGACCGTTATGAGCGAGCGGTGTACTCTTTTGCCTACCGGATCGTTGGTGATCCCATGACGGCAGAAGAGACCGTTCAGGAACTTTTTATGCGGGTCTGGAATAATGCCGAACGTTACGATGCCTCACAGGGGAAGCTGACCACATGGATGTTTGCGATCACGCGTAACATTGCAGTGGACATGCTGAGGCGGAAATCAAAAGGTGCAGCGGCTACTTCAGTTGAACACGAGATACTGGCGGCCTATGCCGATGAGCATACAAATACGGAAGAAGAAGTGCAGCGTAAATGGGAAGGCACCCGAATTAAAGAGGCGTTGTCCCAATTGAACGGTGATCAGCAACAAGTTATAGAATCGATTTATTATGCGGGATTAACCCAGCAGGAAGTATCCAGCCGATTCGGGATTCCGCTGGGTACAGTAAAGAGCCGTGTCAGGCTTGCCATGCGACAGCTCCAAAAGTTGCTGGCCGATGCTGAATTGCATCCGGACGCGGGAAGGGAGGGCATACATCCATGATGGAACGACATGAGGAGTGGTCTGATCTGGCACCGATGTATGTGCTGGGCGGACTGGAAGCAGAGGAAGTGGCGGCGTTTGAAGCGCATATGGCAACCTGCGAACCTTGCCGCCAGGAGGTAAGGGAATTGCAGGAAGTGACTGGCTTCCTGCCACTTGCGGCGGAACCTGTAGCACCGCCGCCAGGCATGCGAGCACGTGTGCTGGGCAACGTGCTCGGACATGTGCAGGAGAGCGCCGAGGCGAAGCCAGCAGCTGCTCCTGCAGAGCCTGAAGCACCCGTGGTGCTTCAGGAGGATCTTGCGCCGCAGCACAAACGTGCGGCCCGGGTGGAAGAGGCTGCCGAGGCACAGCCATGGCAGCCACAAGCGCGCGCGCGTGCGCGCAGCAGCCGCGCCTGGCGCGTGGCCAGTGCCGGCCTTGCGGCCGCGGCACTGGTGCTCGGCGTGTACACGGCGCAGCTGCAGAGCCAGATCGACTCGCTGACGCAGCAAGCGGCGGGCTCGTCGGCTACGCAAGAGCAACTGGTGCAGGCACAGGAACAGAATGCACAGCTGCAAGAGCAGCTGGCATCAGCACTGAAGCCCGCACAGGGCATGCAGACTGGCGAGGCAGTGAAGCTGAATCCTGCAACGCAGGACATTGTAGCTCAGGGTCTCGCAACCATCGTTATTGACAGCAAAGGCACTCACCTGGTTGTGCAGGCTGAGAACCTGCCGAACCTGGAAGGCAACGAGGCTTTTCAGGTCTGGTTGATCAAAGGAGATACCCCTCAGAATGCGGGTACTTTCCTTAGTCGTGACGGAACGGGAGCAGTATACTACACATTGGATTCGGTCAACGACTATGACACGGTTGCCATCACGCTTGAACCGGATGCAATGGGAGATGAGCCGCGCGGTACAATGATTCTGGCTGCCAAGATTAAAGGATAAATATAGGATATATTACCAAAGGCTGCTCCCTCGTGGAGCAGCCTTCTTGTGTTTCCCAGTTCTGGTGCCCACCCATTGGATTTTATTAATTTTTTTAGTCGGAGTAACCGATAAACAAATAGAAGGCAATACCCTTAATCTCCCTGTGTCTCAAGGGAGAACTGGTTGCACATAGAGAGTGAGGGGTTCAGTTGGAAGCATACCGTTCATTTATCTTTCGCCTGATACGCAATTATCTGATCGGTTCACTGGCAGCTGTTTTTGTTGTCGGTACAGTAGTTATGGTATCTACTCTGCAGATACCCAATATTCAATTTGTTCGACTCATCTTCATTGTACTGATCTCACTCTTGTTCATGCTGGTTGCAGAATTAATTACCCTGTGGGTGCAGCTTGGCCCTATAAGACAATTTTTCACTTCCGAGCATCATGAGAGAGACGAATTGAACCACATGTATGAGAAAATTCATCGTTTCCCGGGACAGACCATATATCGGATCATGGGTCCGCACATGCTTGGTTTTTCACTTCCGGCAGCCGGATTAACAATATGGATGATATCCACAGGGTGGCTTGAATTCCCTTACTTGTATATTGTCGTGGCCGCTGCGTGTGCCTTTCTGATTGCCGTCATGCATGCGCTGATTGAGTATTACCTAACGGTGCGGGCGATTAGACCCCTGTTGCTTGAGATTCGTCATCGAGGCAAAGTCCAATACGGGATGGAACCTTCACTGGGAGGGCGTATTCTCGTATCGATCCAGCGTAAATTTCAGCTAAGTACGGCACTGATTGGCTTATTTCCTTTATTTCTATTTTTCCTGGCTACATATATCCGACTTCAGTATATGGACAGTGAATTTGCGAAAGAGTACATACTGTGGGGAATTCTCATCGTTGTTCTGGGCGCGGGGTTTGCGCTGGTGGGAAGCTGGCTGTTGATTCGTGATGTTCGTGATCCAGTTGCTGAACTGACACATGAGATGAACCGAATTCAGGGGGGAGATCTTGGCAGACGAGCTCCGGATCTATATGCGGATGAGTTTTCGGCACTGATCTCCGGCTTTAATATGATGATTAACCGGCTGGAGATGAGACAGGAACGCAATCGACAGTTATTGCAAAGTTATTTTTCTACGTTGGCTGCTGCTTTAGACGCCCGAGATAAGTACACGGCAGGGCATTCCATGCGTGTGGCAGAGTATTCGCTGATGATTGGCAAGCTTAGCGGAATGAATGAGGAACAGGCGGATTTATTGTACAAATCAGCCCTGCTTCATGATATCGGGAAAATCGGCATTCCTGATGAGGTACTGCTGAAAGATGGAAAACTAAGCGATGAGGAATTCGCGATTATTCGCACACATCCCGTGCAGGGAGAGAGTATTTTGTTGCAAATAGAGCCTATTGATGCCATGGCCGACTTTTTGCCAGGTGTACGATCTCACCATGAGAGATATGATGGCAAAGGATACCCGGATGGGATGGCTGGTGACGATATTCCCCTTTTTGGCCGCATCATTGCGGTAGCGGATGCCTTTGATGCCATGACGTCTGATCGACCATATCGGAATGGGATGAGTCACGAGAAAGCGCTAACGATTTTGGAAGAAGGAAAAGGGACCCAATGGGACCCCTATTTTGCAGGTTTGTTTATTGATGAATGGAGACGACAACAGCATCTTCAGAAACCATCGAAGTGAGGGATCAGCTGATTCCCTCGGTCCACTTCGATTCTTTTCTGCGTCTCCGGTGAAGAGCGAGGCCTGTTATGATGGTGAGAACACATTCGCCGAGTATGACTGCACCCAAGGCGTCATAGATCACGTGTTGTTTAATCATTAGCGTGGATACTATAATGGTTGCTGCCCCGGCGGCTACCAAAATCTTGATGGGTTTGCGGATGCTTGGAACCGAGAGAACGGCACGCATAACCAGATAAGAGTGAAGAGAATGAATACTTGGAAAACAATTATAAGGACGATCCTGGCTGTAGAGCCATCCGAGAACAGATGCTCCCAAGCCAGTACCCGTCAGTTCCGGGCGCGGTACCATGGTCTGAAAGTTGAAGTAGATCAGATAACAGATCCAGACACAGATATTCATGGATAACAAGACGCGGTAGTACGTCAGTCGATCCTTGGCACACAGGTAGGCGAGCACACCGAATACAAACGGGTACCAGCCCAAATATGGAATGGACATGCCAGGCACGTAGGGAATGATCCGGTCGAGCGGCGAATCAAGCACTACGAACCCGCGTTCTGGACTATTAAGAATATCATAGAACAGCCCCATGACGGCCAAAGACAGCATTAAACTCAATGACAGCCAATAGGATTTGCTTTTTAACAATTGCACAACATCTTTCTCCTTTCATTCATGTTCCAGAGGAACATGACCCCAGCAATAACTATATAAGTTGCACTATACATTCATTTACACGAGAACGCAGAGGCAGAAATACCAGAAGGTTGTTCTGTCATCGGAGTGGCAAGTGTAATTATTCTTTAGTTCAATCTATATAGTAGTTTAAATTTAAACAACAATATATTCTACTACGACCAGCGCACAAATTGAATCCTGATTTGTGTATTTTTGTGTATTTTTTTGACGAAGAAGGAATGCGGAAGTTTCAATGGGCATGATATGATAGAGACACATACGGATGAAGGCACTTTGGCCAGTAAAGTCGGTACAACAGGAGTGAGTGAATGCAATTTTCAAAAATGTTCGTATTGAATATGGGGATGCTTATTACCATTGCATATCTTGCCAGTGTGTTCTATAAATATGTCGTAATACGTACCTCTTCCCGAGTGAAACAGATCAGTTCCGTGCTTGTCCTTATATTTGCAGGTTGGATCAGTACGGTGTTTGGGTTTCAACTCACCGATGAAGTGGTCTTTGATCTTCGATATGTTCCTTTAATTGTTGCCGTTCTAACGTATAGACAACCCTATAGCGTAATCATCGTGGGTATTGGAATCGGGTTGTCGAGGCTGACTTTTGGCATCACGGATGCTACATTGGCGGCAGTACTTAACATGTCTATTTTGGGCGTGATGTGTGCAGGTCTGAATATATGGATGAGACGCAGCAACTACAGGCTGATTATTAAAGGAATCCTTGTTACAGTTATCGTCAATGTGGTCAATAGTGTAAACATTGCTATCGTTGGTGTGATCCCGGCTACATACTTCTTTTCACATATTATGCCTTATACACTCCCTACAGGCATTGTGTTAAGTCTTGTTTTTGCATTTATTTTACGTGATTTTCAGAATGAACAGAATCGTATTTTGCTGATCCAGAGTACAAACCGGCTATTGTCTGTGCAAAAGGAAGAGTTACAGAAAGCCCAGATTGTACTGGAGGATCGAGCGAAACAATTGATGATTGCCTCACAGTACAAATCCGAATTTCTCGCCAATATGTCCCATGAACTGCGTACACCACTGAACAGTGTCATTAACTTTGCCCAGATGATCAGCGAGAATGCCGACATGGATCAGGAGGATATTGTACGTTTTGCCAATATGATCGACCACTCCGGGCAGGAACTTCTTACGCTCATTAACGATATTCTGGATCTTTCCAAAGTAGAAGCGGGGCGGCTGGATATTGTACTGGAGGATATCAGTGTTGCACAACTTACAGAAGATGCCATGAGCCACTTTCAGCTTGTTGCCGAGAAAAAAGGTATTCAGTTGCAAATGGATAAGAAACCGGGACTGCCCGATACGCTCTGGTCTGATCCCCAGCGGGTTCAACAGATTTTGCGGAATCTGATGTCCAATGCCATCAAGTTCACTCACCGGGGGAAGGTCACGCTGACCGTAAGCACCAAGCAGATTAAGAATGCAGGTATTCAGAATCGATGGCTCATTTTCTCCGTTCAGGACACAGGTATTGGTATTTCTGAGGACAAGCATCATTCCATATTTGAAGCATTTCAGCAGGCTGACGGGTCGATTAGTCGGAAATTTGGCGGTACCGGACTAGGCCTGTCGATCAGTCGGGATTTAGCGAGATTACTGGGGGGATCGATTGAACTTGAGAGCACTGAAGGTAAAGGAAGCACCTTCTATCTCTATCTCCCGTTGGACCGTGAAAAAATGAGTTGACAACCTTCGCGCCGTGAGTAGAATTTGGGATGACAACTAGCATCGACCGGCTTTTGAGACCCGGTCTAAGGAGTGTATCCCCATACAGAATACGGTCAACGTTACCCCTCCCCCGTCAGCAAGCAAACCACGGCGCAAGGGTTCGACACAACGCACGAATTTATCGATTGCAACATGGGAGGGTGTACCAGCTATTATTTTACAGACCTTGCTGGGAGGCCCGTTTTTAACCGGATTTCTGCTGTACCTTGGGGCCGGGTCGAGACATATCGGCTTTGTGCTCGCGATTACCACGTTTGTGAACATTGCCCAGATCGGAGCAGCTTACTGGATGCAGCGTATTCGCAGCCGAAAACGCATGCTGCTGTTATTTGTGGGCACACATCGTATCTTGTGGAGTGCAACGGGACTGATTCCGTTTATATTCCCCAAAGAGTGGTGGGTAAGTGTATATATTGGCGTGTATACGGTTGCTTTTATATCAAATACCATCGGCGGTATGATCTGGACTTCACTAATTGGCGATATCGTACCTGCTAAGGTGAGAGGGCGTTATTTTGGAATTCGAAATACGATTCTGAATGCTCTTGGAAGCGTATGCTTATTCGCAGGCGGTATTGTTTTGGACCGTTACCCTGGAGAAATGGGCTTTCTGATCCTGTTTATTCCGGTGTGGATCTGTGCCATTGCCAATACAGTCATCTATTTCTTTTATCCGGACGTGCCCTTTGAACGTTCTACCGAAAAGGTTTTCTGGCGCATGTTTATCAAGCCGTTCCAGGATCGTTCTTTCCTGAAAGCAACGCTGTTCCTGGCTGTCTGGTTATTGATCCAGACCTTGATTGTTCCGCTCTATTCCTATGTGATGCTTGATCTGCTGAATATCAATTATCAGACGGTATCCCTGATCACGGTAGTCCAGACGCTGGTTATGATGGCCGGGTTCTATGTCTGGGGCAATCTGAATGCCAGATTCAGCAACAAAACCCTCCTATTTTGGACATTGCCAGTCATTGCACTCTCCTGTTTGTCGTGGGGGTTAATGTCGTTCATGCCCGTATTGATCGCACTATTTCTATCTCATATTTTCCTTGGGATCGGTGTAGGTGGATTCAATCAGCTGGCATTTAACTTTACGATTGGAGACACACCCAAAAGTGAAAGACCGATGTTTGTCGCGGTGTATTCGGCTCTGACCGGAGTCACTTCGTTTCTTGGGCCGTTGTTGGGTGGCTGGTTGTATGAAAAGATGGAAACCTGGTCTGATGCGCTCGCCTGGATCTCAGCCTATGGATTTCAGGTGGGGGTTGGTGTCGTGATGCTGATTCTGACATTTACCCTTGGACGTCGTGTACTGTTAAAATAGAAACGATATAATTTCAACTCATGAATATTTACACTGGCACTTCGATGACAGAACAACCTTCCGATCGCTGTTATCCCCAGATTTTTTTGATTCCTTTTAGAAAAGGGAAAATCCGGGGATAAAGGCGAACGCTTCGCTTCTTCAGGTTATTTCTGTCCTCTCCGTTATCGTGTAAATGATTAGGTTGATCATATATATCTGGTATGACTTCAAAAAAAGATGGCGAAGTGGAGGGATGCATTTGAATCGTCTCGAACGGAAAGCCATGGTGATTGGAGCCACGGGGCTTGTAGGCGAATTACTGGTTCATCATCTGCTGGAACACTCGGCATACAGCATGGTTCGCGTTCTGGTTAGACGTCCGCTTGAGCTGCAACATCCCAAACTGGAACAGCATGTGGTGGACTGGGAACAGCTGGAGAGCCAAGACCACTTATTCGATGGAATCGATGACCTGTACTGTTGTTTGGGGACAACGATCAAAAAAGCAGGCAGTCAGGACAGTTTCCGTCAGGTGGATTATCATTACCCGGTTCGTGCAGCTACGATTGCGAAGCGACATGGTGTATCACAGATGCTGGTGATCTCCTCCATGGGAGCGAGTGCAGGTTCCAGAGTCTTTTACAGTCGGACCAAAGGGGAAATGGAGGATGCGTTATCCGATATCGGTTTACCGTCATTGCATATCTTCCGCCCTTCCTTAATTCTGGGAGATCGAAACGAGAAGCGGTTCGGTGAGCAGATGGCTGCCCATGCCATGAAGTTTCTGGATCGCTGGATGAAAGGCAGAGCGGACAAATACCGGGCGGTCCACGCCGCAACCATTGCACAGGCCATGACAAATATTGCACTGGTGCAAGCCAAGGGAAACCATGTGTATGCGAATGAAGTCATTCATGTCCTTGGCGCGGACGGAGGTTAAGAAACCTTTGAACGAGCTGTTTGCTTCATCTGTAAAGGCAGGAGCGTTTCTCGCTTGAGGTAGATCGTGGTATAATAGGCAACAAAAATGAGTTCGAACCCTGACTCCATGCGGCAGCAGGATAACGAACACAAAGGAGAACTCGTCCCATGAAAAAACCAATCTCTACCGATCAGGCGCCAGGCGCCATTGGTCCATACAGTCAAGCCGTTGATGCAGGCGATTTCATCTACACTTCCGGACAGCTTGGTCTGAATCCTCAAACGGGAGAATTCGGCGCAGATGTACAGGAGCAGACACGTCTGTCTTTGAGCAATGTGAAGGCTATTCTTGAAGCAGCAGGTACAAGTATGGATAAAATCGTGAAAACGACGGTGTTCCTGAAAGACATGAACGACTTCGTTCCTGTGAATGAAGTGTATAGCACGTTCTTTGAACAGCCGTACCCTGCACGCAGTGCAGTGGAAGTTGCTCGTTTGCCAAAAGATGCACTGGTGGAGATTGAAGTTATTGCCCTGAAATAGGACAACCTTATTCGTTCTTTTTATACATAAACAGCCGATTTCAGGTCGAAGACCAGAATCGGCTGTTTGCGTTACGTTTTTACGTTACATTTAAGCGTTATATATGATGGAAGTCGCTCAATCACGATCCTGATTACGGGCGAAGAACAACCATACCGCATAGATCGCTAGTACGATCGCAATGATGATTGCCGTATAATATACGGAAGTGACATCCTTTTGTTTAAGTGCAATGGCGATATACGCCCATGTGAATACAAGTGGGTATATGCTATCGCGATAACGGAAGCTAACGAGTACAGCCAGCACCATACCCACAATCAGCATGATGATCGTCCAGGTCGGTTCGCTGAGACCAAAACCATCCCAGCCAATTTTATATAACAGAACAGCTGCATTGACAATTGTTGCCACGCTAACCCATCCAAGATAGATGCTGAATGGCAGCTTCACAAGCCAGATCTCAGCAGTGGTTGGCACGGTAATAGTACGTGTTTTTACATACAGCATGATCAAGGACAATAGAAGCAGTACAATAATCAGTAAAGCGAGACCAGTTTGCAAGTTTTGAAAAGCAAAAATCCATGCTACGTTGAAGGCACAACTTGCCAGGAACCAGTACCCGAGACGGGTAATCGAGTCCCTTTTCCAGGAAGCGGGCACGAACTGATAGATCACAAACCCTGCCAACAGCAAGTAGATCAAACCCCATATAGCGAATGCATAGCCAGAAGGTGTGAGCAGCACAGGATACATATCCGATACTTCTTTATTGGTCTTGCCCCCGATTGGAAGAGCGTTGGAGAGGTAATTCACGATAATTACTGCGATAAAACCAATGGCGTTTAACCACTTGTACGGATTGTTACGTGACATTGTGTTTCCTCCTTGGTTTAACGAATGAATGAACCACGGGTCAGTCTACAATGAATATACCCAGTTCTTGCACATTCTAATAACAGCCGCAAAAAATTCACAAGTGGGATCTTTCAGATCCTTGTGCTCTGCCACTACGTTGGAACGGTACTCTGTCCCAATGTACGCGAAACGAAGCGGAAATATGTCCATGCCCACGATGTCCCACCAGAAGAGGAGGAAGATAATGCTCACAAGAGAAACGATGGAGCGACAGCAAACCGGGTTCTATGTAGTTGCATTGTTTTTAGGAGCAGCGATAGGGCTGAGTAATCCGGTATGGGGGAATGTTTTACACTACACCGTGTCCCCAGTTCTTGCCGTTCTGTTATACAGCATGTTTGTACAGATTCCCTTTTTACAGTTAAAAGAGTCCTGGTCGAATCTTCGATTTATGGGGGCGCTACTGGTGGCTAATTTTATCGTAGTACCTGTAGTTGTATGGTTGCTCACACTTGTCTTTCCGCAATCACCAGGCGTTCTGATCGGAGTCTATCTGGTACTGTTAACGCCCTGTATTGATTACGTCATTGTGTTCACACAACTCGGCAGGGGCAATGAGAAGCTGATGCTCGCCGCAACACCACTTTTATTCGTTATACAAATGATCCTGTTGCCGTTTTATTTATGGCTATTGATGGGTACTGAGGTGGCGCAGATCATGCAGGTAGGGCCGTTTGTAGAGGCTTTTCTGTTCCTGATCGTTATTCCACTGCTGCTCGCTGTTGTTACACAAGTTTTCTCCAGAGGTAAGGTGAGCGGGGAGCGGGTCATGAATGGGACGGCATGGCTCCCGGTTCCGATGATGGCACTTGCGCTGATCGTGGTTGTCGCTTCCCAGATTGGCAAAGTCTACAATGATATGGCGATTATCGTGAACGTGATTCCGATCTACGTTTCTTTTCTGATCATTATGCCTTGGATATCTCGGATCATTGCTAAGGGGTTTCGATTGAATCCAGCCGCCGGGCGGGCGTTGATTTTCAGTTCAGCCACACGGAATTCGCTGGTTGTTCTGCCGCTAGCGCTGGCACTCCCACCAGAATGGGCAACCATTGCAGCGGCTGTTATTGTTACACAGACTCTGGTGGAGCTTGCAGGGGAGCTAATCTACATTCGACTTGTACCTGCGGTGATTTTGCGGGATCGGTGAGCGTACTAGGGTGTATCTATGTTATGATCTAACATGATTAATAAAACCATTTTTGGTAAATAAAAGGGGAAGGTGAGAATCCCTATTTATCGAAAGATTATGTTCTACCTGGATATTGTCCTATTACTGTTCAGCCTCATCTATTTCCCCGTAGTAGCTCATAAGACAGGAAATAATATGGCTTATGGATTTATGGGTGTAATTTTAATAGGTACAATCTCTCGGATCGTATCCTATCTTAGAAAAGAAAGAGCCAACAAGTCGTCATGATATAGGCTATTTTCTGTAAAAGTAAAATCAAAAAGAGTACTTCCGATGGGCCATGCCGGGAGTACTCTTTTTAATTCGGATCAGGTACTCGTTACGTACCAGCCTCCAATAATGTTTTACGATATTCCGCTGGCGTGATGCCCTCCATCTTTTTAAACACTTTGCTGAAATACTTTTCATCCTGAAATCCAACCATCTCCGAGATTTTGGCGACACGCAGGGAAGGATTTTGCAGTAAAAGCTTGGCGTTGTTGATCCGCAGTTTGCCCAGATATTCCGACCAGTTCAGACCAAATTGCTGTTTGAATTTGCGGGAGATATACTCCCGGCTCAGATAGAAACGCGCGGCAATCTGCTGCAAGGACAGGTCCTCCTGATAATGGGCGTCCATATAACGTGCAATCTCACTCATGGGATCAGGATTGGCGTGGTGATGAGCGGTGAGCGCCTTACCGGCCGCAAGCAGTCGTTGTTCCAACAATGAACGAAGCAGGGGGAAGGATAACAGTCCTTCAGCGTCCAAAGGTAACTCGGCAAAGGGAATAGACTGTTCCTCCGTCACTTCTTCCTCTTGGAATGACGAACCTGCCGTATCATCAAGCCAGCGGCTCAGCATCCATTCCAGCTCGTCGATCCATTGCTGGATCTGCTCAGCACTGACAACCTCAAGATCAGTAATCGGGTCAAGCCACTCGGCGGCCGCAGCAGATACACTGGAAGCCCGGCAGCTCATGGCTGCCATACGCAGGGGTTCTTCATGGGCGGTTAAACGCCTGATTTTATTCCCATTTGATGATTCCATTGAGGCATGGATTCGCTGTTTAATTTGCACAGCATTACGTCGCCACAGCCTTGAACTTGCTTCCAGATAGGCCGCTGAGATTCCGCCAGGATAAGACTCACAGGTGGAGATGCCAAAATGAAGCCGGCGCTGAATCGTCTGTTCCAATCCATGATTGACCTTGTCCAGAATATGTTCCAATGAAGTGGATGGACCCCAATGCAGCAGAACAATCTCGTCCGGTTGATCCAACTGACGAAACATTACGCCTTCGTCTGGTGTGGATAACATCTCGGCACCGATATTGAGCACGGAGAACACAAGCAGGTCCGGTTGACTGCGGTATTTTGCCAGACAATCTGCATCCAGGTGGGACAGGCTGGTGACAGCGACACTACAGACAGGGATTAGACAGGGGAGATTTAACTCATCCTGCAATCGCTGCATGTGTGAAGGGCTGCTGCCTCTTCCGACGACAAGTTCGGTGAGCAGTCGATCCTGGTAGTGGGGGCGCATTCGATTAACGACAATGGATTGCCTGGTGGATTGTATCCGAATGGCGTCCTCCTCTTCCCAAGCTGTAACGGCCTTTAATAGAGATGCATTCAGCTCATCTGCTTCCACAGGTTTCAGGAGGTAGTCCATACCACCATGTCTGATGGCATGCCTCACGAGTTCAAAATCATCATATCCACTAATGACCAGTACCTTGCTGTGTGGGGTATGAGCCGATATCCATTCAAGCAATGCCATACCGTCCTTTCCCGGCATACGCATGTCACTGAGTATGATTTGAGGTTGATGTGCCGTGATGGCGGCGATGGCTTCATCCCCGTCTGCTGCTTCAAGTAAAGTATCAATGCCAAACTCTTCCCAATGACCAAGCAACCTTATGGCGTCGCGGACATGTTTTTCATCATCTACAAGCAGTGCCTTCATGTTGTTCACTCTCCCGCGTATAGTTTAACCGTGATCTTCACACCATTGGGTTCCTGATTGTTGATCTCAAGCCTGGCTGAATGACCGGGGTGTGAGTTCAATTGAAGTCGGCGTATTACATTTCGTAGACCGATGGATTCAGACTCGTTGGATTCTTGTGTGGATAACCCGGTTGTTGTATGACTTTGATGCAGCCATCCGCGGATCTCCAGTAATTTATCTTCTGGTATGGAGGGGCCGTTATTATTCAGTTCTATTTCAATCCAATGATCATTGATCCGGCGGCTGGATAGGGATATGTGACCTTTGCCAGGCTGAATATCTGCTCCATGTTTGAAATAGTTCTCAATTAAAGGTTGTAACGTCATTCTTGGCATTTCGACAGACAGGGTATCTTCGGCAAAATCCAAATCCACCTCAAGGCGGTCACCAAACCGCTCCTGCTGCAGTTCCAGATATAACCGGGCATGCTCCGCCTCTTCGCGTAAAGTCACGCAGGTCTGATCCCGCATGCTGTAGCGCAGCATTTTGGACAGGCTAGAGAGTAGTGTATACGCCCGTTGTCCTTGCTGTTGAAGGGCAAGTGTACCTATGGATTGCAGTGTGTTATATAGAAAATGCGGATGAATCTGCGCTTGCAACGCTTTAAGCTGATTTGTTTTATTGGCGATTTCGAGTCGATATTCCCGCAAAATAAGATTATTTACCGTATCCATCATATCTCGGAAATGACGAGCGAGCACCCCGAATTCATCTCGGCTGGATAGATGGATATCCACATGCAGACGCCCGGCTTGAATCTGGTTCATATATCGCATAAGTTGCTTGAGCGGACCGGTGATTCGGATGGAGATGAATAAGGTTGCGACAATGACCAATACAAGTGCTGCAATGGCAATCATTGCGTTATTCCACGTAAGTGTGGTGGCTCTGGCATATAACGTCTCATTCGGAATCTGTTTGACGATGGTCCAGTCAGCGTACGTGCTGCCAAGTTGCTGGTATACATACATGGAACGATCCTGTTCAAAATGCCCTGCGACATTCTGGGCTGTACCTTCGCCAGATCGTGCGATATTCAGTTCACTAGCCGTTTCCTCTCGTAGTGCATCCGTATGATTGACCTCGGAACGCCCCTGGTAAATGATCTGATTCTGACCATCCACAACATAGATCTGTTCCTTAGCCGGATCATACAGCCTGCCACAGATTGCTGCAATGGTATTCATATTCAGATCAATGGCGAGTACACCCAGACGCTCAGTGGACGGAATATCCTTGATCACCCGATGCAGGGTAATGACCGTTCTTTCAGGATCATCGGGGGAAGCAGCCTTGAATCCGTACGTGTGACTCATATGTGCCGATTCCACCCAGATATCCGGGCTGTCACCACTTGTTTTTCCATGAAGCGAGCCGGAATAGGCCTGTTTGCGTTCCTCCCGCTTCGGAAAGGGATTGGTAATTAAGGTGGATTGATTGGCGGCAAAAGAGTGCAAATACAGCTGGAATACATCCGGCACAGCCGCGCGGATCGTCTGCAAAGTGGTGTACACCTCGGCAACCGCACGATAATCACCAGGAATCTTTGCCAAGTTACGCAGAAAGTTCGGGTCGTTATACACAGCGAGCGACGCTCGGGCCACGTTATCCACATAGTTATTGAGATTGGTGGACGCTTGGTAGATCAGACGTTTGTTCTCTTCAACAGCTTGTTCACGCAGGGCTGTCTTGGTCTGGATAAACGTCATGCTGATCGATGCGAGCAGCGGAAGGGTGGTAGCAATGAGCATAAAGGCAATTAATTTGGTGCGTATACTGTAGTATTTGGACATCGGAACACCCCTTCTGGTTGCAGGTTAAGAGAGGACAATATTTTACCCCCAACTGTTCACAAGGGTCGGTGTTTCCCTCGGCGATAATGGGGTTTAATAGAAAAAGAGACCAATTTCATCCATCTATAGAAGGGGAGAACGATATGAAGCATCGCAAATCTTCACAGCTGTTACAGCAGCTTGTGTTCGTGGGTCCCTCCATCGTGTTTTTTATTCTCATCATCGTGGTCCCTTTCCTGCTTGGCATGGTGTATTCCTTCACGGATTGGAACGGGGTATCCGAGAACATTAATTGGGTAGGGTTTGACAACTTCGTGCATGTTTTTGCGAATGATCCCAAGTTCCAAACGGCGTTTTGGTTTACGGTGCGCTTCACCGTGGTTGGTGTAGTACTGACCAATGTGATTGGCTTTTTCCTGGCGTATTTCCTGACCAAACCGCTTAAGACGAGAAACATTCTGCGTACGATCTTTTTTATGCCTAACGTGATCGGTGGGTTGTTGCTCGGCTTTATCTGGCAGTTCATATTTGTGAAAGGGTTTTCAGCAGTAGGCGATGTAACCGGCTGGTCCTTCTTCAACCTTCCTTGGCTGGGAGACGAACCAACCGCCTTCTGGGGAATCGTGATTGTGTTTGTATGGCAGACCGCAGGATATCTGATGGTCATCTACATCTCATCTCTGACAAATGTATCCCCTGATCTGCTGGAAGCCGCCGAGATTGATGGCGCAAGTCGCTGGCAGGTACTGCGGAGCATCATTCTTCCGCTCATTATGCCGGGTGTAACGATCTGTCTGTTCCTGGCGATCTCTTGGTCGTTCAAAATGTTCGATCTCAATCTGTCGCTAACCAAAGGTGGACCGTTCGGATCAACAGAATCGGTTGCACTTAATATTTACAATGAAGCCTTTGTGAATAACAGATATGGTATCGGAACCGCCAAAGCGCTCGTGTTCTTCGTAATCGTTGCCATCATCACCATGATTCAGGTACGTCTGACGAAGAGCAAGGAGGTAGAAGCCTAATGGAGACGACAAAAAATTACCGCTTCAGTACCATTGTAACCGAGATTGTCATGGTACTCCTTGGACTTTTATTCCTTGTTCCGTTTTACTTCCTGTTCGTGAATTCGGTCAAAACCTTCGGTGATCTGCTCACCAATTCGGCTGCATGGCCGGAAGTATTTCAGTGGGGCAATTATGCTAACGCTTGGGAGAAAATTAACTTCCCGTCCGCGCTGATGAACTCGCTTATCGTTACTGTGGTCAGCAATCTGTTGCTTGTGCTGATCAGTTCCATGGCCGCGTACCGAATGGTTCGCAACAATACCCGGTTCAACCGGATTTTGTTCGGCATGTTCATTGCAGCCATGGTGATTCCGTTCCAGTCTATCATGATTCCACTCGTTACTGTAACCAGTAATCTGGGATTGATCGACAGCCTTGGCGGCCTCATTATCTGTTATCTCGGTTTCGGGGCACCGATGTCGGTCTTCCTGTTCCATGGATTCGTGAAATCCGTCCCACTGGAGATTGAGGAAGCGGCTCGTGTGGATGGAAGCTCTGTCTACGGGGTGTTCTTCCGGATCGTATTTCCACTCATGAAACCGATGTATGTAACCGTCATCATTTTGAACACACTCTGGATTTGGAATGATTATCTGCTTCCATCCCTGATCCTGCAAAGCTCCAACCTGCGTACGATCCCAATTGCGACCTTTGCACTCTTCGGTCAATATACGAAGCAATGGGATCTGGCTTTGCCGGCACTTGTGCTCGGTATTATGCCGATTATTATCTTCTTCCTGCTGATGCAGAAATACATCATTCAGGGGATTACGGCTGGATCAGTTAAAGGGTGAGTGCGAGTGCAGGTCGCTCCGGGATCAAGTTGCGCTTTCGGTCGCTGTTGCTCCTCGGTGGCCTGAATGGATTGGGGCAAGGAAGCCACCGAGTATCAAAGGCGAACGCTCCGCTCCTCCATCGCATCCTGATCCCTCTGCTCCCACCTCGCATGGAGGTGTGCAAAGGGAGTCATGCCCGCATAGCTTGGGCATGACTCCTGGGGAAAAGAGCAATAAAGAGAAAAGACTGATAAAGAGAAATGACCAAGAAAGACGCTTGTAGAGCCAGGAACTTCTTCTGCAGAGTGAAGTGATGGTAAGCTCCTTTTTCAAAGCGCTAACGAATCCACCGCATCTTAATAGGTGGATAATCAAGGAATACAAATTGTAACGAATCTCAGCAACGTTATTCGGGTACAAAACGGCGTCAGAGCCTTGAAAATCGACCAAATCGACGAAATAACATCGCTGTGATTCGTTAGAATGGGAGCCTGTGCAAATAGGTGCGAATAACGTGCGCTCGGTTCGTTAGGATGAAAACACGCTTCAAGGGAAGGTTATTCTGTCATCGGAGTGCCAGTGTAAATATTCATTAGTGGAACTGTTATACTGAAACTACTATAGGGAGAGTGTATGTATGAAAAGAATGACCAAGTTGACGTTGCTTATGCTGATTGCTTTTTCGGTAATGCTCGCGGGTTGTGGCAATGGAGACAAGAGTGGCAGTCCGGTCAACACGGATGCTCAAGGTGGTGGAGAGGCTGCTGCTGGAGATAAAACCATTAAAATATTCCAATTTAAAGTCGAAATTGCGGAAGCGCTCAATCGTCTCAAAGCTGAATATGAATCCTCCCATCCAGGCGTCAAACTGGACATTCAAACTGTAGGTGGTGGCAGTGACTACGGTGCTGCATTAAAAGCCAAGTTTGCCGCTGGCGAACAACCGGACATTTTCAACGTAGGTGGTTATCGTGAGCTGGATACATGGCTTGAATATCTGGAAGATCTGTCTGGAGAAGCATGGGCGAAGGATGCACTCGAAGTAGCCAAAGAGCCAATGACCAAAGACGGCAAGCTCTACGGACAGCCGCTCGCGCTGGAGGGTTATGGTTTCATTTATAACAAAGACCTCTTCCAAAAAGCAGGTATTACCGAAATTCCAACGACACTGGAACAATTGGATCAAGCTGCACAGAAACTTCAGGCCGCAGGCATTACGCCTTTCTCGAACGGATATCAGGAGTGGTGGGTGCTGGGCAATCATAACGTAAACGTCGCATTTGCAAATCAGGCAGATCCGGTGAAATTCATCCAAGGACTCAATGAAAGTACGGAGAAAATTCCTGGCAACCAAGTGTTCGCCGACTGGATCAACTTGCTCGACTTAACGTTGAAATATAGCAACAAAAACCCACTGACAACCGACTACAATACGCAAGTTACGTTGTTTGCGAGTGGAGAAGCGGCGATGATGCAACAAGGGAACTGGACTCAAGTACAGATCGATGGAATCGATCCGGATCTGAATCTGGGTATCCTCCCAATGCCAATTAACAATGAACCTAATGACAAATTGTTTGTCGGCGTGCCGAACTATTGGGTTGTGAACAAGAACTCTCAAGTGAAACCGGAAGCAAAAGAGTTTTTGGAGTGGCTCGTAACTTCGGATATCGGGAAACAATACATGACGAAAGAATTCAAATTCATCCCGGCGTTCAGTTCCATCACGGCATCCGAAGAGGATCTGGGTGACCTCGCCACAGAGATCATGAAGTATAGCCAGGAAAATAAAACACTCAGCTGGAACTTCAACCGTTTCCCTGAAGGGGTTCCACAAGAGTACGGCAGCACAATTCAGGCTTACGTTGCAGGCAAATCGGATAAAGCCGGATTGCTCGATGCGTTGCAACAGAACTGGGATAGTCTGAAAAAATAATCTGGATCATGGACGGTATCCACAGGTTACCGAAAACTGTTCAAAATTTTTGGATAGAAAAGTTAGTCTATCTGATATATAAGTTAATTTAAACAGGCCAACCAAAAATTTTATTCTGGTTGGCCTGTTTTTGTTTTTCCGAGGAGCTAAAAAGTGCTTACTGGAAAAATGATAGATGGTAATATCCCTGAAATGTGGATAACCCAAAAGCAGTTTAACGATCTCATGACGTATTTAACACAGAGTTAATACTATATGTGGATATCCTGTGTGTATAATGACCTAAATGTGGACAAGTAACGAGAAGCTTAAGCCAGAGAGGATCTTTTGTTAACAGAAGTACTTGTTTTCAATTGACTAGTACTGTATAGTTCTAAATATGACGAATCCAAAAATGAACACAGGACCTGCCAAATCCAAGAGTTCCAATCCGGTGAACCGGACCAAGGCAGTTGAAGTGGCGGCACAATTATTTCTGCGTCAGGGGTACAGCTACGTCAGCATGGATGAGGTCGTGCGAGTGAGTGGGGTATCCAAGTCAAATATTTATTATCATTTTAAAAACAAGGAGGAACTGCTTCAGGCCGTGGTACAATACTGGATTGCCCAGTATGAGTCGGAGCTGTATCTGCTGCTCAGTCAGCGTGAGCGAGGAGTGGAGGAGCGTATCTACTCATTCATGGCATTACTGTCGGCAGGTATTGAGGGCCGAAATTACGAAGGGAGCTGTCCTTTTGTTACGTTATATATGCAGACACCGGATAGTGCACCCCAAGTGAAAGAGAGCATATCCAGATTCTTTCGTGAGCTTAGACCTATGGTGGAGAAGTTGTTTCAGCAAGGTTTGGATCGCGGTGAATTCCGCAAAGAAATCGAACCGGGGCCAGCTGCGTTGTTGTTTATTGCAGCACTGGAAGGTTCGCTAATCCTAGCGGGAACTGCCCGTGATGTTGGGATTATAGAACAATCGGCGCGTACGTTTTGTCAGATACTTCGTTAATCGAAGCTCTTTTTTTGAATATAACTAGTACTATGTAGTACTAAAAAGGAGCCGTAACAGAATGATTATACATACTAACCGTGTATCCAATGAAGAAAACGCAGCAGCAAATTCAACAAATATGAATCAGGTAATAAGCAAGTCTGATATTGCAGCTACGACCATTTTTATGACAGGTAGTACAGGTTTTATCGGCAAAGAAACGGTCAAACAACTCACGCAGGGAGACGCACAATTGCTCTTGTTGGTTCGTTCGGAACAGCGAGCCAGAACGGTGCTGAAGGCTTACGGAGTGAAGGATTTCGACCGAATTACATTTATTACGGGTGATTTATCCCATTCGGGTCTTGGAATGACTACAGCGGATCGGGAGCGTGCTCTTGAAGCAAATGTAATCATGCATGCGGGTGGAACCATGGACGTTACCTTGGACCGAAAAGTAGCAGAGCAGATATTTATGAACGGGGCCAGAGAAGTGGCACAGCTTGCAAGGGAAATCCACTGTAACCACGGATTAAGACACTTTATCCACGTTGTTGGTTATATGAGTCCTTATGGAGAGCGGAATGCACAGGGGAATTATCTACAGGTTGAGCATGTGGATAACAATGAAAGTGCGTATGAAGAGATGAAGTTTCATGCCGATCTGCATATTCGCGAGCATGCAGAGCAGCATAACTATCCCTTATCCGTTGTGAATCCGAGTACAGTGGTTGGACCGCGTCCCACCGGTGAAACCGAGCAAACGGGTGGGATTGGCCTGCTCATTCAGGCGATTCAGAAAGGACTTATGCCGGTCGTGCCGGGAGGTTCATCCTATTGGTTACCGCTTGTGGAGAATGACATTGTTGCACAGACGCTTGTTTTTCTATCGAGGGAAACCGCTCCAGTCGGAGGAACCTATCCACTATTGGCGCGGAAGGAAAACAGTCCCAATATGAAGGAACTGTTGCAGCTTCTGGCACAGCAATTGGACGTACCCAAGCCCAAAGGGGCTGTGCCATTACCATGGATTCAATGGATCATGAAATCTGGGGGCACACGCATCAGTGGTGTTCCAGCGGAGTCGGTTGCTTTTATTACCAACAGGTCATTCCCGGTTGAAGAGACGGAGGCTCTGTTCACACGTATGGGGCAATCCTGGCCGGACATAAGGGAACAGCTTCCGCTGGTTACAGCCGATCTGGACTATCGTCTTCGTTATACGCCGCTACCTGAGGGTTTTCCGACAGATTATATTCGGTCGCGGAGCGGAAATATGGCTATGCTTGGTTGGGAGGGTGAGGGAGAGCCTTGGATTATTGTACATGGTTTGCTTCAATCTGCGGATGAGATGTTACCTTTGGGACAACAGCTTAGGGAACGTACTGGAAACCCGGTATGGTTAATCGATCTCGCTGGATTTGGACGGTCCCCTGTACATCAGGGGGATGAAGCATTTGAAGGTCAGGTTGTTGCATTGCTTCAGGCGCTCGGTGAGTTTGAAGGTCCGGTGCAGCTGGTGGGTCATTCGATCGGTGCAGCTATTGCAGCTGCGGCACATATGCGTAGCGGGCGGACAGACATTCGGTTGGGGTTGCTTCAGCCAGTGGCTAACAATTCGAATCCGAATGTGCTGAGATGGATTTCGCGTTTGCCAAGAGGGCTGATGCGCTCTCTGCTGCGTGGCAGATCGGAGAAAAGTTGGATTCAAATGTTCAGTGCCTATAGCGGCGTAGGCGACGGCAGTGTTATGGCCCATACCATGGGCAAGAGAATACGTTCCAGTCTCCAATCCCCTCGCATTGCAGGAGCGCATGCAGACTTGTTGCGCTGGATCCACTCGGGTCAGAGGAAAGGCGCCAGATCAACGTTGTGGGCGAAAATGGAAAGTCAGCATTATGCCAAGAATGCGCTGGTCGTATGGGCCAAGGAAGATCCGGAATATCACTATCCCCGGGATATGAACCCGAAGATCAAACGCATAGATGTGCCCTATGGGCATTACTTTCCGACGTTTCAGTATAAGGAAACAGCTGTAATCCTCGCTGAATGGTTTGATAACGTTAGATGAGTTCAGATTCGGTTCGGATATGCAGGAATCCCGTGTAAACTGTCGAAAGGGTCAAGTCGAGTTGTGAAGAGATGAACCAAAGACAGGAGAGATGAATGTATGAGTCAGCAACGTGTGGAGATTAGTAAAAATGTACTAATCGAGTGTCTAGGACTACGTAGCGGAGAGAATCTGGTGGTTGTCGCAGACGATATGAAACGGGATTTGGCCGAATCCATCTATGAGGCAGGCAAAGCACTTGGAGCAGAATCAGTCCTATTAATCATGAAGGAACGCAGCAGATCCGGCGAAGAGCCACCTGCGCCAATCGCGGATGCCATGATTCGGGCAGATGTAGCCGTGTGTGTAACGCGATATTCATTAACGCATACCCAAGCACGCAAACAAGCCGCTGCATCAGGGACCCGAGTGGCAACCATGCCTGGCATGACAGAGGATATGTTTGTGAACGGAGCAATTACGGCTGAATACTCACAAGTAAAGGCATTAACCGAGAAGGTGACAGCTCTATTAACTGCAGGTCGTCATGTACGAATAGAGAAGCAGGGGCATAGTCTGTCCTTTTCCATTGAAGATCGTAACGGTGTACCGAGCACAGGCATGTACTTGAACCCCGGTGAATCAGGCAATTTGCCATCTGGAGAAGCCTATATTGCTCCGGTTGAGGGTAAAGGCGAAGGCCGTATTGTTGTAGATGGCTCCGTTGCTGGGATCGGTGCACTTCGTGAACCGATGATATTAACCGTCAAGGGAGGACGTTTAGTTTCAGCTGAAGGCCCGGATGGGGCACAATTACTGGCAACACTTGGCGAGGGGGATGGTCGCTTTCTCGGCGAATTCGGAATTGGAACCAATAACAAGGCGAGAATCACGGGTGTAGTGCTGGAAGATGAGAAAGTGTATGGTACGATTCATGTGGCTTTTGGCAGCAATAATACATTCGGTGGAACGATTGCCGCCGGTGTGCATATCGATGCAGTTGTGCAAAAGCCGGATGTGTATATCGATGATAAGCTGATTATGCGTCAGGGTGAACTGGTGGAATAACCAGAGTGAAGGAAATCAGGCATGTCCACAACGTGTCCACAGTAATGGATAACTGGGGCGAAAATTCAGATTTTACGTCAGATTTACAAACAAATACACAACATGTCCACATTAAAATAATGAATATCCACATGAAATGCTAAACATATCCACAGCATGTGTGCAATATGTGCACAACTTATCCACAAATCAGGTATAACTCATGTTTTCACTCCATAAAACAGCCCTTTTGGAGCGAAAATATAAGTTATCCACAGAAATTCCGTTTTTTTGTTCCAAGTATTTGAAAACATAGAAACAGATCCATAATATATGGGGATAAAAAAGACCAAAAATCGGTATAAAGCTGATCTTTGGTCTTTTTTTTGAATATAATTTTTCAATCCTATGTCAGGTTACTTACGCTCAATATTAAAACGATTAACTTCCACCACCCTCCACAACAGGGCAAATGAACAGAGCGGAGACAGCAACCGTAATGCAACGTCTGTTGAAGTTGGCAAAATTGATCTGAAGCCTAAACATTTGGTCAAAAATAACCGATACACCAAAGTAACATCTAATGGGACGAAAGTAGTCTGATTATACGGAATGAGAGGATATGGGGATAACTATGGACGAGGGAATGCAATATATTAATTTTTCGGTAGGAGACCAGATCTTTGCACTACGAATCGATGAAGTTCATGAGATCATCAGAATGGTGCAGGTGACAACAGTTCCATTTGGAAGCCCGGAGATCCGAGGTTTTGCTTCGCTGTACGGTAAGGTCGTTTCAGTGGTGAGTCTTCGTGTATTGTTAGGCATGCCAGACCAGGAGGATACCTCTTCTACACGTATTATTGTGGTGCCTTACAAAGGTGGATTTGTACCGCTGATCGTAGATATGGTCGATTCTGTCGTAAGTTACGATCGTTTCGAGGAACCCGCTGAGGAACACCGCCGTTTCATGCTTGGCGTTTTTGACAAAATCGGGTTCTGTGAAGATCATCGTGCAGGTATTTTGAACCTGGATGTATTACTGGGCAGCTTGATCAGATCATAGGAGTATAACAATCCGTAATTCTTTCAATATTCAGTATTATCCTTCGGTTGACCCAAATGTTCCTCATCCGCTTTTCGGGAGAAGGGACATTTTTTTGTGCCTCTAGGGCGTTTTGAGACACCCCCTAACCATCGAAATAACCACTTTTTATGGGCAAAGGTTTTTAAATCCGGTCATTTTCGTATATGATGGAGAGTAACAATGCGAAGGGATGACGGGAGACTTTAATGATGCAATCGCTGTATGGAGTATGGCTTGGTGACGTATTTTTTTGTTTTTCCGGTGAAACATCGGAACCACGTGTGGATGCATGGAGCCACGTGGTAAGAAGGTTGAATTTTGGCGACGGGGGTCGTCTGTTTCAGCCTGCCGCTCTGCGTCTTGCGGAGCTGCGCTGGCCGAATCCGCTGAGGAACACGGCTGAAGCGAAGAACACGAAGCGGCGTCAACTGCTGGGGCGCACATTGGAAGGATTGGCAGTCTCGCCTAAGGATGCCTTCAGGTTGCTGCTGCAATGGGATGACCGTTTGTTAAATGCAGCCGGAATTCAGGTTGGAGAAGAGATGCGTTACTGGATCAAAGCAGCGCAGTTCACACAGGAGCTGCTGTTGCGGGGAGCAATTGCTCCATCGGCTGAATTCGCAGCAAAGACCGGAGCACGGCGACGGACCGGGCAAGAGACATTAACAGGCGTATGGCGGCCACGCTTGCAGCAGGAGGAGGACATCGAACGCTTCCGCGATCTTGCTGAAGCGATGCCTCCGATTGGGTTGGCTGCTCCTGGAGCTTATGCTTCATTGGAACCGGAAACGCGTGAAGAAGCAGGGGCTGCGGTATTATTTTCATTCATGAGTGGCATGATTCATGCTGTAGTGACAAGTGAACTGGAGGGCATGGACAGTGAGCTGTCCCGTTACCGCACCCCATATCGACGAGGATCTTCGCCAGTAGCCGAACTCTGGTGGAACAGTCTGATCTCGATGTTCCGTCCTGTGACGGTGCAAGGGCCGACGGACGATATGACAGCGTTTATTCATACGTTGCAAGAAGTTGGTGGAACGTCAATGCCAATCGTGGGAGCAGAAGAGATGGCACCTGCTGAAGGCCAATTGAAGCTGGTGCTCCGCTTGGAGCCTCCACTGGGCGAACATGAAACGATCTGGGGAATAAGCTTTTGGGTGGACAGTGAGCAGGAACCAAGCCTGAGGTTGCCTGCACGGACTATCTGGGCACATCCAGAGCGAGATCTGGACCGGGGGAAGGTGTTATATACCTCGGCGGCAGAGCAATTATTGATGGCACTCGGGCAAGCAGCAGAACTGGCACCTGAACTGGAGACGGCGCTGCTTACCGCCCGTCCGGAGGAAATTAAGCTGGAGCAGCAGGGTTTCTTTGAATTTCTCACGCATGCGGTTCCACGTTTGCAGAAGGCCGGGATAACCGTTCTCATGCCTTCAAGGTGGAGTCGTGCCGGGAAACGTCGTGCGGGACTGCGTCTGCAGATGTTGAATCGGGGAACAGAGCGGTTGCCTGGAGCCACATCGGCACTGGGCATGGAACAATTGGTTGCTTTCAAGACGGAGCCTATGCTGGATGGGAAACCGGTCACGGCGGAGGAACTGGCAGCACTGGCTGAATCCACAGTTCCGTATGTTATGTTCCGCGGTGAATGGATTGAAGTGGATACAAAAGAGATTCGCCAAGTCCTGCGTTATATGAAAAAAGAAGAAGAACAATATATGCCTCTCTCCGAATGGCTGCATCTGGCAGCGGATGAAGGGGAGGATTCCGCATGGAAGGGCCTTTCCGTCTTTGGCGCCGAATCTGATGGGATGCTTGCTTTCCTGCTCGATGGACAGGTGCTTCGCAGCATAGAGCCTCGTCAGGTTCCGGCAGAATTGCATGGTGAACTAAGACCTTATCAGGAACGAGGTTACCAATGGTTATCCGCGATGCGTGAGCTGGGCTTTGGCGTATGTCTGGCGGACGATATGGGACTTGGGAAGACCATTCAGGTAATTACCTGTCTGCTGGACCGCAAACACGAGGAACGCCAGGCAGCTGAAGAGGAAGCCCGTGAGAATGAGCTGTTGAATGGATTGGATGATTCTTTCCCGGCGGATCAGCACGCGAATGAGCAGCCTGTTCATCTGCCAGCACTTATTGTGTGTCCTACCTCGCTGCTTGGAAACTGGCAGCGTGAGCTGAAGCGGTTTGCCCCGGATCTGTCGCTGTACATTCATCATGGCGGACAACGGTTGCACGGGAATGATTTTCAGGCAGAAGCGCAGACGCATGACATTGTACTGACGACCTATCATCTGGCAGGCAGAGATGGCCCGGATCTGGCTTCGTTGCACTGGTCCACCATAGTGCTGGATGAGGCACAATATATTAAGAACTACCGTACCAAACAAGCGCAAAGTGTCATGCGCCTGTCTACACTTCACCGTATTGCGATGACGGGAACGCCTGTAGAGAACCGGCTGAGCGAACTTTGGTCGATCTTCCAGTTTCTCAATCCGGGGTATCTGGGCACAGCTTCATCGTTCCGCCAGCGGTATACGGGACTGGGGCCATCCGAAGAAAATGCAGCATCCTTGCGTGAACTTCATCGACTGGTATCTCCATTCATGCTGCGCAGGCTGAAGAGTGATCCGGATATTCGCAAGGATCTGCCAGAGAAGCTTGAACTGAAATCCTATTGTTCCCTGACGCCGGAGCAGACGGTGTTGTATCAGCGTGTAGTGGATGATCTGATGGGTGGTTTGGACGGCAGAAATGGCATTGCCCGGAAGGGGATTGTTCTGTCCTCCCTGACCAAGCTCAAGCAGATCTGTGATCATCCGGTGCTGGCGGACAGCAATCGGAAAGACCATGGCAAGGCAGAGGCATCTGGTAAGATGGAACGTTTGCTTGAACTGCTGGACGCCATCCGTGATAACGGGGAATCGGCTCTGATCTTCACGCAGTATGTTGCTATGGGAGATCTGTTGGTATCGAGGTTGAAACAGCGATATGAGGAAGAACCTTATTTCCTGCATGGTGGTGTGTCGAAAGCGCAAAGAGATGATATGGTGGAGACTTTCCAAAAAGGAGAGGGGCCGTCCATGTTTGTTCTATCTCTTCGTGCCGGAGGTGTAGGTCTGAATCTGACACGCGCGAGTCATGTCGTTCACTATGATCGGTGGTGGAATCCTGCGGTTGAGAATCAGGCAACGGATCGTGTATTCCGAATTGGACAGAATCGCAACGTGCAGGTGCATAAGTTGATCTGTCAGGGAACACTGGAAGAACGGATTGATGAGCTGATCGAAAGTAAGAAGGCACTCTCCGAGCAGGTCGTTGGTTCGGGTGAGAATTGGCTGACCGAGATGTCGGATGATGAGCTGCGTGGTCTGATCTCTCTTCAGGGTGAGACGTGGCTGTGACCTTGAACATTCAGAGGAATATAGATGTTGAGAAAGGGGGATTGTTGTGAGTGAAAAATGGAAGATCGAGCTGCATATGTCCCCCGGTGGATGGACAGCAGAAGTAAATACAGCAGCGGATGCGGATCAGGAAGTTTCCGTTTCTGCTTCCGCTTCCGCTGCTGAGGGCAAGACTGGATCAGCCGCAGGCATGTTCACAGTCACGGGAACGCCGGCGCGACTGAGCGAAGCGCAGCGCGAGTCTGTACTGGCTCAGCTGCGCAAGCGCCCGCTGACGCTGTACGCCTTGCTGCGCGGCGGCCCGGCGCCCGAGGAGCTCGCGGGGCTACTACCGGCTGCGCAAGCGCCCGAGGGCTCGCCAGGTGCAGCAACGGCCAGCGCGGCCGTGGCGTGCACCTGCGGCCGCCCGGGCTGCGCGCATGCCGCGGCCGCTGAGCGCGCCGTAGCCTCGCGCCTCGCGGCCGCGCCGCTGCTGCAGCTGGCGCACGCCGGCCTGCCGCGCGAAGCGCTGCTCGCCGGCGTGCTGGGATCATGGGCGGAGGAACTCGCGCATGATCCCAGCGGCCCCGGCCGCGCAGCGGAAACGGCTGGCCGCCCGCAAGTGCGGGGCGGCGAAGGCGGCGCGGCCGTCGGCGAGTGGATCGCCGAGGCGGCCGCGGACGGCGCCATGCACCAGCCGGGGCCGGGCTTTGGGGCCGTTGAGGTGCGCCTTACGCGGCCGGGCAAGCCGCCGGCGTTGCCGGAGCTGACGGCGCTGCTGCCGGGCGTGCCGGCCACCGCAGGGCTGGATTTGATCCGCGAGCGTGTAGCCACGCGGATGTGGCAGGCTGTCCAGAAGAAGACGGACAGCCCGGCAACCAAATGATGCACCCATCAGAGCGGGGGAGATCTCAGATCACCCCTGCTTGTTTTTATTGCAGCATGTTGCTCTAAAAGTCCAAAAAACGATCATACAGGCTGTACAGCCCGTATATGTTCATTCGGATCTCTTCTAAAGGACGTCTTTACTAGTGGAGCTTCGCTCCCAATTAAGGTATACTGTCGCAGGGAACATTGCATACAACAACTAGACAACATTTATATTATTGCGATAGGAGTTTTTACATGAAATCAACTACAGGAAGACAGCGCCGCATGGTGGTTATGCTGTCCTCATTGATGATATGCGGAGCATTGCTTGCCGCGTGCCAGAACGGTTCAGGCACAGAGGAAAGCCAGAATCCGAATGGAACAGGTAACACACAACAGGAGACGGACGGCACAACGGTTCATTTTACGGAGGATAAAGGAACTGATGGCGACAATGCTGGCGGGGATGACACATCATCTTCTGGCAACAGCGGTGAAGGCACGGATAGCGAGTCTGGGAATGCTTCAGCGGGCGGAGAGCAGGGCTCTTCGGACAATGGTAACGGGGCGACAGCGGAAGACCCATTGCTGGAGAAACGCAGTATCAGCGCACTGCAAACGACGATTGATGCACAATCCGTGGTGACCAATGCGGAGTCTATGACCGTCATTGTGAACAAACAACGGAGTCTGCCTGACGGGTACGAGCCGAACGATCTGGTAGAGCCGAATGTACCGTTCTCCTTCGACGAACCACACGAGAAGCGGCATATGCGCAAGGAAGCTGCGGAGGCGCTGGAGAAGTTGTTTGCAGGTGCAAAAGCGGATGGCATTGAGCTTCGTGCGGTGTCCGGTTATCGTTCATATCAGCGTCAGGTATCCATCTATAACAATAATGTCAAAACCAAAGGTCAAGAATACACAGATCGTGTGAGTTCTGTGCCAGGCCGAAGCGAACATCAGACGGGTCTTGCCATCGATGTATCGAGTCCGAGTGTGGGCAATGTGCTGGAAGAGGTATTTGGCACATCGAAGGAAGGCCAGTGGTTGGCTGAACATGCTGCAGAATACGGATATGTCATCCGTTATCTGCAAGGTGAAGAAGATACTACAGGTTACGTCTATGAGCCTTGGCATATCCGGTACATCGGTACAGATTTGGCACCGGATGTGGCGAAGAGTGGGTTAACTCTGGAAGAATACTTCGATGAGGCTAATATCAAGTTGTAATTTGGATGTTTCATCCTTAAAGAAAAAGAAAAGATACTATTTCTCATAAAATCCCCGAATGAACCGTCCTTGATCTATACAACGGGCAGTCATTCAGGGATTTTTTTCTGTGCAAAAATGTTAATGGAATTAAGATAGAATTAATTTCATTCCATTGTCTGAGATGATGGTGGACTGATATAATTCATGTTTAATCCATTTAGATATAAATACAACCAAAGCGAGGGACGAGAGAATGAGCAGACAGCAGGTTTTTACCGGTTCCCCATGGGAACCGTTGGTGGGATATTGCCGTGCCATCCGTGTAGGGAACCGAATTGAAGTGGCGGGTACAACCGCGATGCAAGATGGTGTAGTTGTTGGGGCAGGTGATCCGTACGCACAGACAAGGTTCGTTTTGCAGACGATCGAGAATGCACTGAAAGAACTGGGGGCTGACATGTCGCATGTGGTGAGAACCCGAATGTTTGTGACCGATATCTCCAGATGGGAGGAAGTTGGCAAGGCGCACGGTGAATTTTTTGGACAGATCCAGCCTGTAGCCACCATGGTTGAAGTTAGCGCACTCATTGATCCCTTGTTGATGGTTGAGATTGAAGTGGAAGCGATCGTTGAAGATGAAACCCAAGCCGGTTGATTCTGGCGAATACCCGGAAGATATTCTAAGGAACACAGGACGTCTTATCTGGCCCTCAGGTCCTCTTCTTAAAATGTAAAGAACACCAGACACGTTATTTCTCGAATTCTGATAAAAACACTGTAAACAGCTGTTTATTCTAAGATAGCGTGTCTCAGATTCCTTAGATTTTTGCGGGTGCTTCAAATCCTTGAATAAGACGCCTCAGATTCATTAGCGCTAAATCCAATTGCTCTCACATTCAGTATGAAACCTATTTCGTATGTAGCGCACATCGCGCGTGTCTGCTCTGGACAAGTTTCAGGTACGCTTCGGTTTGAAGCAGTTTGTAGACACGCTCTAAAAAAAACCAAAACCAAACCAAAAAACAACCTTACCCGTGCCTGTCAGAAGACAAGCGGATAAGGTTGTTTTGAATTAACTTCGCTGCCTGGCCGCACGGCTGAGCTCTTGATGCACCAAACTCATGACACCGCGCGCTAGGAGATACATGCGGATGGCTGGTCATTATGATGCTCCACACTCATGCCCCCGTGCTAAGCGATGCACGCGGTCGTCTGCAACAACATATAACATGTGTTTCAGCCAGACGTTTTTCCAATCATATTATTTCGCTTCCAGCTCTGTTGCAGGTGCTTCAACAACCACTTTCCAAGCCGTTCCGATTGGAGGCAGGCTGCGTGTCAACACAGGGCTGTAGAACCCAATGACTTTAGCGCCTTTGGTCAGTTCTTCAGCTTTTACCGTTTCACCTTCGTGGTTCACGATCAGTGTGTCTTTGTCGATGTTCAGCACGACATGGTCAGGAGCTGTTTCTGTTAACCGTGTACCTGTGATTTCAATCTGTGAGATGCTGCCTTCAGCTGTTTTTACATTTTCAATTGTACCCGCTGTGCCCAGAAGCTCTTTAGGTTGTGCCTCAGATGCTGTAGCCGCATCCAGTACAGTGACTGTATAGGTTGGCGTTTGTGGTGGCAGACTGCGAGTAGTGATCAGGGAATGCTCAGCTTCCACGTTCATGCCAATGGCCAGATCAGTCAGTGCAATCTCTTTCCCCTCAACTGAGATGAATTTTGTCTCATCGCTCAGATTGAGCACAATACCATCCGTACCTGCACCGCCAATCTGGATGGACTTATATTTATCTTGGTTCGAGATTCTGGTAATTACACCACGTTCAGTAACCGTCTTCACGTCCTCTTCACTGGAGATCGTCACCTGATTTCCTGTTGTGTTCACTTGTCCATGCAGTGCTTTCTCAGCAAAAGAAACCGGTACATACAATTTGCCGCCTGTGATTTCGGGCGCTGTGCCCAGTGTGAGCAGCATTTTATTCACAGAATATTGATCCTTGCCTGTGATTACCTGTGTCCAGAGAGCACCACGAGTCAGCTCTGCAGTTTTGGTTTCTTTATTCCATTCCAGTTCAATACCCAGGGCGTCGGTAAGATCACGCAGCGGGATCATGGCTACTTTGCCATCCTTGTTCCAATAACCATCAGAGATGGATGCACCATTCACGGATACGTTTACTACACTCACTGCGTTACTATCTGCTGAAACGGATGTTTGATGGGCTGGTTGTGTGTTGTCCAGTGTTGCTGCATAAGCGGCTCCGCCACCCAATGCCATGGATAGGGCCATCAGTGCACTTACTTTTTTCATGTTGTTGTTCATCAATATTCATCCCTTCTAATCTGTGTACTGTCGCGGTAAAATCTTCCTTAGGGCCGCGCTTCAAGTTAATAGACGGGACAAATCGTCTAAGTGTTGCAGTTGATGCAATGAACGTAAGCGGTAGGTTATTTTAAATTAGAAATATCGCTTGTATTGCAGGTTATCCGCAGCAGGATCAGGTTAATTTCAGGTAGTGGCCAAACCATTGTCCTATTTCACATTCAAGTACGAGGAGGAACGGATTAGATGAGTGATATGTTGGTAGCGCTCTATCGTTTGCCGGAGCAAGAGAGTGGACTGAGAACGCTGGAGGAATCCTCCATTGTGATTCGTAGAGCCATTGCCCCAGAGAAACAGCTTGTACTGGATTGGGTAAGGTCACATTTTAGCCAGGCTTGGGTGGATGAATGTGATGTCGCTTTTGCACGTCAGCCCGTGTCCTGTTATATTGCGGTTGAGCATGGGAAAATGATTGGATTTGCCTGTTACGAAGCGACATGTCGCAACTTCTTCGGACCGACAGGTGTGAGCCAGGATGCACGGGGCAAAGGTGTAGGCACAGCCTTGTTACTGGCCTGTATGCATGCGATGAAGGCAGACGGTTACGGGTATGCCATTATCGGATCAGCGGGCCCTGTGGATTTCTATGCCCGGACGCTGGGTGCCGTGAAGATTGAAAATTCAACGCCGGGTATTTACGAAGGCATGCTGCGGGCAGACTAGACGATAATGATGTTCTGGAAGTTGTGGAAAAGGAAGGGAGGACGATGATGAGCACGAAACAAATGTTGCACATCGGAATGATTGGTACAGGATCAATCTCGGATCTTCATATGAGGTGTTATGCCAAAAACGAGGATGCCGTCATCTATGCCATCTGCGATCTGAACGAAGAACGGGCTAAGGCTGCTGCGCAGAAGTACGATGCTCAATCCGTGTACACCGATTATCGGGAGATGCTGGAGGACCCGCATGTGGATGCTGTCAGTATCTGTACCTGGAATAATACACATGCCGAATTTGCCATTGCTGCACTGGAGGCAGGTAAGCATGTGTTGCTGGAGAAACCGGTCGCAACCAATGTGGAAGATGCGCTCCGGATTGAAGAAGCGGTGAAGAAGAGCGGACGTACGTTTATCGTGGGATTTGTGCGGCGGTATGATAACAATATGCAGATGATGCGCAGATTCATTGATGCCGGGGAGTTTGGTGAACTGTATTATGCCAAAGCTTCCATTCTGCGGCGTCACGGCAATCCAGGCGGTTGGTTTGCTGATAAAAGCCGTTCCGGCGGTGGTCCCCTGATTGATCTCGGCGTACATATTATTGACCAGTGTTGGTACCTCATGGGCAAGCCGAAACCTGTTTCGGTCAGTGGTAATACGTATCGGAAGTTGGGCAATCGTGCCCATATCGAACATCTTTCTTTTTACAAAGCAGCCGACTACAGCGCAGCTGTGAATGACGTGGAAGATATGGCGAATGCACTTATTCGGTTTGAGAACGGGGCTTCGCTGGCGGTGGATGTGAGCTTTACCCTGCATGCACGCGGAGATGAATCTTCGGTGA
Source organism: Paenibacillus sp. FSL R5-0701 (assembly GCF_037973995.1). NCBI lineage: Bacteria > Bacillati > Bacillota > Bacilli > Caryophanales > Paenibacillaceae > Paenibacillus > Paenibacillus sp. FSL R5-0701. The sequence continues at coordinate 615,874 of NZ_CP150230.1, forward strand.
AATTATACGGCGAGCGTGGTGGGTTCGAACTGGAGCCGGAGACACTGATCGTCACGGAGAAAAATAATACCATCCTGAATATTGAACCCCAGACGGACAATACGGGTCTCCATATTCATAGTGCATTCCAGAACCAGATTGACCACTTTGTGGATTGCTGCCTGAACGGTACAGAACCGATCAGTCCAATCGCGGATGGTGTGGCTTCCACGCGCATGCTATGCGCAATCTACGAATCGGCTGAGAAAGGGCAGGAGATTCGTCTGGATTAAATCCATTCCCGTTCCTGTTGTCCTTCATATAACAAAAGCATGCGTCTTCCGCGTGATCTGCGGTTGCGCATGCTTTTTGGCATCTTGTCATTTGTTCAATGGTGAATTCTCGTACCCCGGGTCATCGTAATCCGTATCCTGCAGCCTCGGAAGCACGTTCATGCTCTCGATCGCCTGCCGGGTGTTCGGCGTGCCATGGTCATACAGAAAAGTGTACAGCAAGGTCATGCCATCCGAAAATTGCTCTGTTGCCTCATCATGATCTGCCGACTTGTAGGGTACCGGAGCCCGTTGCAAGGTATAGGCGTCATCATCCTCCAGCACCTTCATCAGATCTTTTAATCGGCCCAACTGTTTGTCATCCACCAACACCTCAAAGGGTGTAGATTCGTTCTTGGTTTGCTCAATAAGATTATGTGTTACCGATACATACAGATGTTGTTTGTCGTCCTGCATAATCCAACCCCCATTCTGAAATGGAAAAAAGACGCTTCTACTGTTAATAAACAGCAAAAAGCGCCCTGAAACGAGCTACTATGCTCGTGTGTTATTTACTCATCCACATGTTCAGTCACATATGACCAGCCATTACCTTTTCCTTCTAATCGACTTTGTTCAAAAAAATCAATTCCATCTACTGTAATACTGACTGACACGAGAGATGGTTCATCTTTAACGGGATTAACGACGATGAACCCTTTATCCAATAGATAAGTAATGGTTCTAAGTCGCTCAATATGTGCTTGTGGAAAAAGTTTTTCTTTGGGAGCGATATAAGCGGGATTTTCGGTAAACCAAATATCGTACAATTCCTGTAGGGTGTCGAATCTTTCTTGAATCCGCTCTTTAATAATCATCTCTAACTTCATAAGGGACCTCTTCCTTTGAGTTATTTCCCAAATCTCCCCGTTACGGGAACTTGGCGGGTGCCAGCCTCCATCGATCCTGAACACAGGGGACAGGCGGGAGGGCCTGAGGATGCCTTCTTGGTTGCTTTTGAAGGCACAGCCGGCTTCTGTCTTAGCCAAGCTTTACAGGTGGATGAACTACACTTCCAGACCGCAACGGTCTCCGTACGCTCAGCATTACCTGAACCTGAAGTGTGCGAATGTGAACTGGAGGAACTTGCAGCTGTTGGACTCAGACCTGTGGTGCTGAATGCCTTATGGTTGCGAATCTCCCCACTACCACACCGTTCACCGAGGCGATCCTCATCACGTTCGTTGTGGACCTCGTAGTCACGACGGTCACTGTGGCTGATGGCACGACGCTGTGCTGCATCCCGACCTTCTGAACGGGCACCTGAGCCGGACGAGCGGGCATACTGTCCGTTGCCTTTACCATATGAAGCCTGACTGCTCGTCCGGCTCTCCTCACGAGGTTTGCGTTTGTCCGGTACTTCCATGCCGAAGGCTTCAAGCAGGAAACGGGACACATCCGCTGGTTTTCCGTGATGGCTCGCCGGTGAGGTGACATACAAGTACTGCTTGGCCCGTGTGATGGCAACGTAGGCGAGCCTGCGTTCTTCCTCCAGCGCCATGTCCAGTTCGGCATCTGTCTGCTGCATAGCAAGCGCAGCTTTCTGATCCTCGGGAATATCCTGGCGAAGTGCTGTACTGTGAGGCACAATGCCTTCACTGGCTCCAATCCAGTACACACAAGGGAACTCCAATCCTTTGGCCCGGTGGATCGTCATCAGCTGTACCGCGTCACTATCCTGCGCACGACGCAAAGATTCCATCTCACGGTGTCTGCGGGACAGCTCATCCGCGAATTGGATGAACTCTTCTACCGTTTCGAATTTTTTGACAGCAGCTTCGAATTCATCCAGGGTTTCCAGCATCGTTTCCTTATAATGGGTGAAGATGCTGGGATCACCACTTTCCATGTACTTGTCGTAGAACTGCCTGCGCATCTCCTGAATGGCGATGATGGGCTTTAGTTTGTGCAGTGATTTGATCAGCTTGATGCGTTCCTTGACCTGTTCCTGCTGGAACGGTTTCAGCTTGTCCCATTTCACCAGATGGATGAGTGGGTATTTCTTCGCCTGTTGTTGTTCACAGCGCTGAATCCACTCCAGCCCTGCATCCCGTGATACATAGAGCGGTCCTAATGCACTTGGGAGAGCATCCATGGCACGTGGATCAAGAGACAGACGCAAATGATCCATCAGGGGTCTGATGAGAGACTGGTCATAGAACACCGGAGAAGCACCATGCTGTACAAAAGGCACATCTTTCAACACAAGCTGCTCAAATACAGCCCGGCTGCTGCTGGCTGTCCGGTGAAGAATCGCAATATCACGATAGGTGTGTTGTCCTTCTTCAACCTGCTGGCACAGCTGGTTTACGACCCACGCTGCTTCTTCCTCCGCATTGGAGGGTGTAGCGAAACGGGGGGCATCGCCGCGGTTTCCAGCGGCACGCAGCCGTTTGTCACGTCTGCGTTTATTGCGGGCGACCAGTTCACTTCCGAGTCCCAGAATGCGTGCATCACTACGATAATTGATATCCAGCGTCACGATGCGTGCACCGGGGTATACTTTATCGAATTCCAAAATTGATTCCTGGCGTGCGCCATTAAAGGTATAGATCGTCTGGTCATCGTCTCCCACAACCATCAGATTGCGGTGAGCGGAAGCCAGTTTTTGCACAATTTCATACTGCAGATGGTTGGTATCCTGGAACTCATCCACCATAATGTACTGGAAACGCTTCTGAAGCGGCCCCAGAACAGCAGGATCACGAAGCAGCGCGGCTGCCCGCAGTAAAATATCATCAAAATCCATTTTGCCCCGATCTTGCTTCCAGGCTTCGTAACCAAGCAGGACACGCTTCGCATCGCGTTCTTCCTGCGATTTCTCAGGCAAGTCGGTTGTTTCCGATCCTTGCATCTTCCATGCGGACAGCATGGCCAGCAGACTTTCAGGCTGGAAGGCTTCACTCATGCCATTTTGGCGAAGAAGCATCTTCAGCACCGTATGCTGGGCTCGCGACTCGCCAAAGATCTCTTCCTGCACACCGTAATGACGTAATAATGTCAGCGCAAAAGAGTGGAAGGTGCGAGCCTGTACGGCTCTCGCGGCTGCCGGACGTATGCCTGGCAATGCGGCGATCCGGTCTTTCATCTCGGTGGCGGCCTTGTTCGTGAACGTCACCAGCAGGATACTGCCTGCATGTACGCCGCTGACCTCTATGAGGTAGCCGGCTCTTGCAGCCAGTACAGTTGTTTTGCCACAACCGGCTCCGGCGAGCGTCAGAATAGGTCCTCTGCCGTGACGGACTGCCGAGATTTGTGGTGCGTTTAACTTGATACCTGCCTCTTCCAGCGAGCGAAAATAAAAGGCATCCTGTTGATCATTGCCCACGAGTTGTCGACTGGTCTCCAGCGGAGCAGACGGGGACTGGGGCAGGGACGCCGCCGGGGTAACCCCGAGCGGACGGGGGTAGAACGTTGAGTTCGGACTTAACATGTTTCATCCACCTCTGTATGCATTCAGGGATAGGACTATCCCGGCTAAAAGTAAACCATTTGCCCTTTTCACAATCGCATTGTAAATTGGTATGATAGAGTTAGTCGCCTAATCAGGCGGTTAAGTATGGTCAAAGCTTCATTATACCCGAACATATGGTCTTGACGAAAGCCCCCGATTTCATCCAGTATCGGTATAAAACGGGCACCTGCACGAGATTACGCAACTTTTTGGCATGATTTCGTATAAGTTATATGCCTGAGCATTTTGCATGAAGGATGTAATATGCTAATTTACCACAAGTATGTGTTCAAAAAGTCTGGTTTTCAGTACCGAGAAGATGGAATGAAGCTAGAAATGGAGTAGCGGAGCGTAGGGAAACTACGTGAGCAACTACAATGTTTCCGAAGGAAACATACTTCGTAAGCATATGCTTATTCGGCTGAATGCCATATTCGATGCTGAGGATGCCACTGGCATCCTTCGTAATCAAAAGCGGACTTTTTGAATAACCTCTAAAATTTGAAATGATAATATTGGTTTTGACGGGACAGAGGAGGAATGGTCATGAAACTGCTTCAGCGCATCAAAGACGGAGCGAACAAAGCAACAGAGCGTGCCCAGCACGCCGTTGAGATTGGGAAACTGAACAACCAGATTGTGGGCTTGCAACAGGAACAGGAAGTCCATTTTACAGATATGGGTCGCATCTTCTATGAGGGTTATCGGGCACAGGATATGACGCGTGCAGAAAAAGAGATGGTGGATCTGTCGCAGCTCTGCGACGAATTGCAGGACGAGATTGATGGTCTGCGCAACAAGATTGCACAACTCAAGAACGAACGGTTGTGCGAGTGTGGACACGTCGCTTCCCTGGATGCCAACTTCTGCCCTAAATGCGGACGCAAGTTGGGTGAACTCAAGACACCAGCACCTACAGTAGGAGCTGCAGGAGTCGCAGGAGCCACCACAGCCGCGAGACAGGAGGCAGCTGTGGCTCAGACCCCAACTCCAGAGCCGGACTTCTACGATGCGCCACCTGAACTGGAACTGGAGGAAGACGAGCCGTATCATACGGTCATTCCGTCCATAGCGGATCTGGAAACGGAATCGGAATATAACAGTACGGAATTTACCCAGGAAGAAAAGGAAGCGTTCGATGCGGAGTGGGAACGTCGCAGAGATGAAGAGATGCAACGGGAACGTGAGCGTCAGCAGGAACTGGACGAACGCATCCGCTACTGGAAAGAAAACAACCCGATTGTGAACACGGTGGACGTACAGACCGAAGTATCACGCGAAATGGTGAATTGTCAGATTTGTGCAGCCGAGCTGCCCAAAGGGTCGAAGTGGTGCCCACGTTGTGGTGCCGAACAGATCTGATCTGATGCAGTAGAAGCACTGCTGCATCATTGTGAGGCAGTGCGGGTTGCTGACAGCATGGGGGGACGGGAATATGGACCAACTGCTGCATCATTTGCGTCATCTTGGGTTTACCGAGATGGAATCTAAAATTATGGTGGAACTCGCCCGTCAGGGATCAGCCTCAGGCTATGAGGTTGCGAAGCGGCTTGGCGTGTCCCGTTCTAATGTATATGCGACCCTGCAACGGCTGGAACAGCGTGGGTTCTTGCGGTGTAGTCCGGGGGAACCGGCGAAGTATAGTGTGCTGAAGCCGGAGGAGATGACACGCATGATCTCCGATCAAATGCGTACCTCGCTGGATTATGTTCAGAGCAGCATGCCCAAGAGTGAACCGGAGAAGCCTGTCTTTTATAACGTCGAAGGGGACAAAAATGTGTTTGAGAATCTGAGCCGTGAATTGGCCGAGGCTCAGCATGAGATTGTCGTAGACGTTTGGCGTGAAGAGGCAGAGCTGCTACGTAATGACTTACAGCAGGCTGAAGCTCGCGGTGTGCGGTTGTTATGGTCGTGTGATGGTGGCGAAGGCATGCTCGATCAGCCTGTTCCTTTGCCGGGTCTGCCATTGTACGGCACAGGTAATGGTCGGAAATTCTCTCTGGTGGTGGACCGCCGCTGGTGCATGCTAGGCATGCGAGGGGAATCATGCGCCACACAGGCAGTGGTGACGGAGCATCCGGTAATGACCGGACTGCTGCTGAATCATTTTGCTCAAGAGCTGGTGTTGTACGAATTGGAACAGGATATGGGTGAGGAACTGGAGTCCCGCTATGGGCACCGGTACGAAGAACTCTCTGCGCGTTATTGGTCTTCTCCTTCAGGAGAGGGTGAACACAGCTAGACAGATCGGCGACTAATTCACCTCTGATGGAGCATGCCAGCACAAAGGTACCTATCTTGATGAAACGAATACGTGTGTACATAAAGCAGGCGTTGCCCGAAGGCAGTCGCCTGTTTGTGCTGGTTTGAGATATGACAGTGATGTTTGTCACAGCATCTGTTCCCAGTCAAGTCGATAGTAAAGGTATGAAGTTATGCTATTTTTGAGAAAATGAAGCTATGAACATTCGATTGAACTGGATCGGGTTGAACAAGAGTGTACGTGATCAATCTTTGGGCACGTGATACAGAGCTTCCAGCACATCCGTATAATAAGCTGTGCCATGAGGCACGAATTCTGCTGCCCGAATCTCGCGAACGATACGTTCCGGATCATCAGCTGCATGATCACTTAATGGGTTCTTATGACCGATGGAATGCGGTGTTAATGTCAATGGCTGGGCCTGAACTCCGGTAGCTTGAATCACGTCGATCTCATTACGAAACAAAGCGAGTAGATCATCCAGCGGAACTTCATACAGGCTATCCACCTCGCTGGGCTGCAGAACGTAGGCTTCGAGCGGCTGGTTCAGACATAGTCCATAGACGGCACTGAATTCCCGATCTATGAATGGAACACCACGCACCTCTCCTTGGAGTTGCTGTGTAGCTGTGAGTAGATAGGTTAGTGCATCGAAAGATACATGGACACCCAGTTCTTCCTCCAGCTCACGACTGGCGTCTTGCAGTTGTTCACCTGCGGTGAGATGACCTGCTGCTGTAATGTCGTAACATCCGGGGAAGGTATCCTTAATATCACGTCGCCGCTGAAAAAGAACCTGTCGTTGCTCGCCTTCGTCACGCACGATCCAGCAGTGGAATGAACGGTGCCAATATCCTTTGGCATGGACCTCGCTGCGTAGTGAAGTGCCGATCCAATTTTGCTGATCGTCATAAATGTCGAAACGTTCTGGGGTCATGTAACGTATCTCCTTATATAGCAGTTTTTAAAGTTCAAAATTTCACAAAGTATGTTTTAAACGAAAGGGGAACCATCGTATGGAATGCATTGTACACTTTCAGGTGATTTATCCGCAACCTCAGGAACGTAAAAGTCTTAGAGGACTTATATTTGTAGGGCAAGGTCAGGAACCAGCTAACAGTCAGTTAAGCAGCATGTTTAAGGATATGGGATTTAATGTACGTTTGGAAGATGAGGCACAGTTGTTGTTCAAGCCAGTGGATGCTTCGGCAAACTTTGAATATATTCGTGTGACAGAGCTTGATACTGGGGAAGAAGTTTACAAAGAAGATAAAGATCTGAAGTCGATCCTGGAGCATTTGCTGCCACGCCGTTTCTAATTCATGAGCATGGCCGCGAATGAAATTCATGAGGGAGCATATGTAATACATGTATGATAGACACAAAAAAGGCCCCACCTTTACGGTGGAACCTTCAAACCTTTAAGCTACGCAACCCATTGTTAAGGAAGCCCATATGGCTAGCTTTTCATACATAAACCCTAGCAAGTAAGAGGTTGTCCCTCGCATTAGGATTTATATCCGTAATTCAACTCGGCGCGTCTTTAAAACGTTTATCGTGATTATGCCGGAGCGCCGGTGCCTTCAGCTTCAAGCTCTGAAGTACAGTGTGAGCAGCGGGTAGCTGCGGCTGGAATTTCCGATAGGCAATACTTGCAAGCCTTGGTCGTTTTTTGCGGCTCGGGCTTTTTGTGTTCTTTGCTTTTGAGATAGTTGATGCCCTTCACAAGCATGAAAATACAGAACGCGACGATAAGAAAATCAATCATGACGTTGATGAACTGACCATAAGCAATCACGGTAGCCCCAGCTTCGTTGGCTTGAGCGAGTGTGGTGATGTCCTGTCCGTTTGCTGTTTTGATATCCCCGTCCAGGTTGATGATTTTCTGACTGAAGTCGATCCCGCCCAGCAGTTTTCCAACCGGGGGCATGATGATATCATTCACAAGGGATGTGACAATTTTACCAAATGCAGCTCCAATAATGACACCGACCGCCAGATCGATGACGTTGCCGCGGACGGCAAATTCCTTGAATTCTTTAAGTACGCCTTTCATGTTTGCATATCTCCTTTGATCATTCAATTCAAAATATAGGCCGCGTTTCCATCTATTCTCCGTTCGGATTCGCGCTTCCGTTCTCATATTGTACATAAAAAAGTGATTCCAATCACCCCCTGTTTGCAAATTAAGACAAGTTTCCGCAACTTCCATGAAAATACTTCTTTATTTCACGCCGCCGATTCGGTATACTTCTAACATTGTCAGTTATGTTTAACCTTTTATATTCAGGTTCGCGATCATACATTGTAACGAATCATGGAGCCAAAATTAAATATGCCGTTACTCGTATATGTGCAGGAATAGGCCTGCATGTCTCTACCCGATCACCGGAATGATCGGACTACGGGAAAGATGTTGCAATGTTTGTATGGTTGGCATGAGATCATTCTCAGGCAGTTTGACTGAAGAGCAGGTTCAAGTGGTTTTTATCTGTTTCCGATTACACTGTTTGAGGTTTCTCACAACAGGATTGAACTCTTGTCATTCTGTCCATCCAGCACACTTGCAGCATCCATACGGCTTGTCCATATATGTACAAGTCCGTCTTTCCCGTCTCCGGTTATTCCGCAGCGTGTGAAAAGGCGGGCTTTTTGCTTTTTTACCCATGCGATTGGAAGAGCTTGTGAGCCACTGTGCGGAGGGCATTCAGGGGGAAGAATTACAATGCAATTGTTAAAAGACAAGGTAAGACAGGAAGGCATTGTCCTGTCCGAGCAAGTACTCAAAGTGGATTCATTCCTGAACCACCAGATGGACCCGGTTTTGATGAAGGAAGTGGGCAAGGAATTCATTCGCCGCTTTGAAGGTGAGAATATCACACGTGTGCTGACAATTGAGTCGTCAGGGATCGCACCGGGCATCATGACTGCGTTGGAGCTTAACGTGCCGCTGATCTTTGCTCGGAAGCAGAAGTCGCTCACACTGACAGAAGACATTCTGGTGGAGAAGGTCTACTCCTTCACGAAGCAGGAGACCAATGAAATTACCGTTGCCAAGAAATTCATGAAGCCTGGTGATCGTGTGCTGATCATTGATGATTTTCTGGCGAATGGTGAAGCAGCATTTGGTCTGGCTCGCATTGTGGAGCAGGTTGGAGCCGAAGTGGTGGGTATCGGTATTGTTATTGAGAAAGCATTCCAGCCGGGAGGTCGCTTGCTGAAAGAAGCAGGATACCGCGTGGAATCGCTGGTTCGTATCGGGGCACTGTCGGATGGACAGGTTACATTTGCGGACGAGGAGGGCACGAACTAATATGGCACGCGAGCGTATTTTTCAACGGCATCGGCATCCAATCAAAACGTTCTCCCTCGGACTACAGCATGTGCTTGCGATGTATGCAGGAGCCGTCGTTGTCCCATTGATCGTCAGTAACGCATTGGGTTTTACACAGGAACAACTAACCTATCTTATTGCCATTGACCTGCTCGCATGTGGTGTGGCTACACTGCTCCAGGTATGGGGAAATAAATATTTCGGCGTAGGGCTGCCTGTCATGCTCGGTTGTGCATTCCAGGCCGTGTCTCCGATGATCCTAATCGGGATGAACAGTGGAGTATCTGCCATTTACGGAGCAATTATTGCCTCAGGGCTGTTCGTATTGATCTTCTCCGGAATCTTTGGGAAGCTTATTCGGCTCTTTCCACCCGTGGTTACGGGTTCGGTGGTTACAATCATCGGTTTAACCTTGATTCCGGTTGCTTTCCACGATCTGGGCGGCGGTCAGGGTTCAGAAGATTTTGGCAGCGGAGTTAATCTCATGCTCGGCTTCGGCGTGCTGCTCTTTATCATTCTAATGACTCGTTTTACAACCGGTTTTATCCGTTCCATCTCAGTATTGATTGGTCTGCTTGTAGGTACGATTGCGGCAGGGTTTATGGGCGAGGTTAATTTTGCTCCTATCCGCGATGCAAGTTGGTTCCACGTTGTTCAGCCATTTTACTTCGGCAGACCGACGTTTGAAATAGTACCGATCCTGACGATGATTCTGGTGGCGATTGTCAGCGTGGCCGAGTCCACAGGTGTATTTATGGCTCTGGGCAAGATTCTGGACAAGGACCTGTCGTCCAAGGATCTGGCGCGCGGTTATCGCGCAGAGGGTCTGGCCATTGTTTTAGGTGGTATTTTCAACTCATTCCCGTATACAACGTATTCGCAAAATGTAGGACTGGTACAGATGACACGTGTGAAGACGCGTGATGTCATTGTAGTAGCTGGTGGAATCCTGGTGGTTATTGGATTTGTGCCAAAAATTGCAGCCCTCGCACAGCTCGTTCCAGGGGCAGTGCTTGGCGGAGCCATGGTGGCCTTGTTTGGCATGGTGGTATCATCAGGCATTCGGATTATCGGCAGTCAGGTCGATCTGAACCGACATGAGAATTTGTTTGTCATCGCTTGTTCTGTAGGTATGGGGCTTGGGGTTACCGTTGTACCTGAGCTGTTTGCAGGGGCACCGGCCTGGGCTCAGATTATGCTCGGTAATGGTATCATTGCAGGCAGCTTCACAGCGATCTTCATGAACCTGCTGTTTAATGGTCTGGGCACCAAGGAAACAGCTGCCAAGATGGCTGAACAACAGGCAGATGCCATCCTTGGAGAGACGGGCAAGTCAGCTTAATTAGCCGAATTAGGCCAGGCTTTTCGTGCAGCAGGATTGTTATGTTAACTGTTATTAATAGACGATTCACAAGATGAATAATGAATCAGGTTAATCATGATGATATACAGCATGAATGGTTTATGATATACATCGTTTATGCTATGAATGTTCAAGCGCATGAACGAATGAAAGAGACACTTTTAGATGCGAAACACCGAAGATACAGGCTCAACAGAGTTGTGTCTTCGGTGTTTTTTGTTTTATTTAACTATGATGAGCGGGGATTACAGATGACGCAGCTGTTTTTCTGCAAAATCGCCAACCCACGGCAGTTTTAGCCACTTCCCCTGCAGGCTGGTAACGACCATAACCAGCCAGACCACTACACCGAGCAGGGATAACAGCGATGCCACCAGTGGTCCGAACAACGGAAGGAAAGCTGATAATACATGCCCGACCATAATGATGCCAAAGACCGTTACAGATTGCAGTGCATGAAATAACACGAACCGACTCCGCTTCTCCACAGCGAGAAAGACAATCCCACCTACAAAGGTAAACAGATAACAAAGCATGCCAGCAATATTTTCATCCAGACCGCTAGACGATTTCATGGGGGACATCCGGTCCAGCCTCCTTTGACCTTTTTAACTAGGTTATGAGAGAGGTGGACAGAACTGAACCGATGAATTTATTTGCCTATAATAGGATGGAGTGAAAGAACAGTCAAAAACAAGAAACAGGGACAGGATCAGCTGAGTTACAGCATGATCTGCCCCTGTCCGGATGAAGAACTCGGTACTTCTAACAAAAATAATCACTACCCACCCTGAAACTGTCTGCGTGGGCTGTCGATCTTGCCTTTTTTATCGGTGTCGTTTTCTTTGGGAACCAAACGTTCATCGGTTCGTCCTTCATGATGATTATCAAATGCATATTCGGTCAGTTTCCATTCCGACTTGCCTAGAACGGGGTCAGACGGGAAGTGTTGCCCCCGGTGAAGATGTTCCTCTCGTCCGGCTTCGTTAATGTAAACTCCGTCTACTTCCACCTTTTCATGCGAAAGGGGCAGCATATCCTGTTCTTTGCGGTCCATGAGACGACGCCTCCTTTGGATACCAGTAATTTAACTGTATGGGTTGTCCGTGATAATATCCCCCGAATAGTTCAGTGTTATGCTGGATATATTAATTCCGTATAGAATGGCGGCATTCATAACATATGATTCGGAATTAAACTTTTTGGGCTTGAAAACCGTTATATTTATTAGAGGAAATCGTCAAGTCGTAAGATACTTCCGAATATGCTACAATAAGATTATGATTCATTCCGAATCATATCGGGTATTTATAGTGTCAGGTACTTGCTTTCTAGCGAGGTTCCCGACCTAAAGCTTGCTTTAAGCCGCGCACACAACTTCATGGATGGCATTTAAGACTTATTCGGCATTCTCTAAACGGAGCATTCACTTTCAACGTTTTGGGAGGGAATTACAATGGCAACGAAAGGTCACAATGAGGTCAAAGAAAGTTTGAGGGAAATGACTCGGATTTTCCGTCCTAAAGATCCAAAAAAATTCGTGAAGGAGTACGTGAGAAAATACCGGATTACGGGTGGATACGAGGAAGAATTGACTTCTGTGGTTGAGCATGAGCTTGTCAAGATGGATTCTTCCGTGTCCTGAAACAACACACAACTCTGATTATACTGTTCCGATAATGAATAGAACCGTCTCCCGGGCGATAAGCTCCGGCAGGCGGTTTTTTTTGCGTTCCTGCTGCATATATATGGGAGTACACCTACAGCGGGAAGGATGAATGCATGTGGACCCTATTTTGAAAACCAAAGAAGAGATTGGCTACATGCGGGAAGCTGGCCGAATTTTGCGAAGTTGTCACCAGCATATTGAGCAGTGGATGATCCCCGGTATCACGACAGCAGAGATTAATGAGCGGGTGGAAGAGTTTCTGGCAGTACGAGGAGCCACACCGGAGCAAAAAGGGTACAAAGGATATCCGTACGCGACATGTGCCTCTGTTAATGAAGTGGTCTGCCACGGATTTCCTGGGGAAGAGGAGCTGGCGAGCGGGGATGTAGTGACCATCGATATGGTGGTGAACAAAGACGGCTGGCTTGCTGACTCGGCCTGGACATATGGAATTGGTGAAACAAGCAGATCCATTCGCAAGCTGATGAGACGAACGGAGAAGGCCCTTGAGCGGGCGATTGCCCAGGCAGTTCCAGGAAATACACTCGGAGATATTGGAAGTGCCATTGAACGAACAGCCAGGTTGTATCGGTACGGTATTGTGAAGCCTCTCATTGGTCATGGAATTGGTCAATATATTCATGAACCCCCAAATGTGTTGCCTTATGGCAAACGCAGAACGGGCACGATGCTGACAGAGGGCATGGTTATTACGATTGAACCCATCTTTACAAAAGGCAGTTCCGGGGCCGTTGTGTGGGATGAAGATGGATGGACGGTAAGGACGGTAGATGGCAGCTGGGGGGTCCAGTATGAGCATACGGTTGCGATTACTGGGAATGGCCCCTTGATTCTGACCGATGGCACGTGAGATGAAGTCAGTGAAGAAGAGGACTTGAGTTGAACTTTCTCCGACATGCTCCATGCTGTTTTGAGCTTGAAGATAGCGGTATGGAGCGATAGGCATGTCTTCTGAATGGATATGGAAGAGGTTTTCCATAAATTCTGATCTTTTTTTTGCATAATAGCACATGTTTTCAATGTGAGAAAAATCACCAATAAATCGAGTTTTATCACCGAAATTTGGCAAAAATTTTCAAATGTAGAGTGTAATACTTTTAACTGAAATCGTTTGCAAATCAAGTTGCAGAGCGGTTTTTTACATAAAGTGAACAATTTGTGAACATGTGTCCAAAGATTGACAAAATCATACCCTCAACTTATATTTAATAAGTGATTGAAGCATATAGAATGAATTGGAAGAATGCGCAGACATGCCCTGAGCAGGAAATCACGGGAGTACTGGAAGCGTTATTTTTGGAAGCGTTCTGTATGATGAAGAGGATTATGCGTATCGTGCTGAAACGTACCTTTTGTTGCCTTTCTACCGAACGACAACGGTAATCTACGAAAACGTAAAAAAGTGGGGTAGATCAATGATGAAACAGTGGCAGGTTGCAAAGCGAATTCTCCCCTTGCTGGCGGTGTTCTCTTTGCTGCTATCCGCATGCGGGCGGGAAGACTTGTCGGTAATGAAACCTCAGGGTCCTGTAGCGCAAGGCCAATATGATCTGATGAAGTTATCCATCGCGATTATGATCGTGGTGCTCATCATTGTATTTGCCATAGCGGCCTACGTTCTGATCCGGTTTCGTAGACGAGCCGGGCAGACTGAGATGCCCGAACAGGTTGAAGGTAATTTCAAGCTGGAAGTAATATGGACAGCCATTCCGTTATTGCTGGTTATTGTTCTGGCAGTACCGACGGTCCAAACGATTTTTGCCCAAGGCGAAGATCTGTCCAATGACAAAAACGCACTTAAGGTCCAAGTCACCTCGCATCAGTACTGGTGGGAATTCACTTATCCTCAATATGACGTAACCACCGCTCAAGATCTCATCATCCCGACCGGAACCAAAATCGCATTCGAATTAAAAACCGCTGACGTGCTTCACTCCTTCTGGGTGCCGTCACTTGCGGGCAAAATGGACACAAACCCGGATGGAACACTTAACAAGTTCAGTTTCTCTGCACCGAATGAAGGCGTTTACCGCGGTAAATGTGCCGAGTTATGTGGCAGATCACATGCTTTCATGGAGTTTAAGGTAAAAGCAGTGAGTCAGGAATCGTTTGACAGATGGGTGAACCAGATGAAAGCACCCGCAGTCCTTCCTGAAGATACTCAATTGGCCGAAAAGTTCAAAACAAACTGCCTTTCTTGCCACGCTGTTGGTGATCAAGGTGGACCGGTTGCACCTAACCTGACGGGAATCGGCGGCAAGGAATCTGTCGCAGGCATTTTGCTGAATTCTCGCGAGGGACAGGAAGAAGGTAGTCCGGTACTGGATAACATGAAAGAATGGCTCCATGATCCACAATCCGTGAAGCCGGGCAATACCATGCCGAATCCCAAAGATCTTGGGTTGACGGATGAAGAAATCGACGGAATTGCCGAATATCTGGCCAACTACAAATTGGACTATGAATAGAACAGCAAGGACGAAGAAGGGGGTACACAACCTTGGCTCATGCGCATAGCGTCAAGAGGTACAGGGGCTTGATGGATTGGATCACCACCGTCGATCACAAAAAAATCGCCATTCTCTATTTGGTTGCGGGTGGATTTTTCTTTGGAATCGGCGGCATTGAAGCCATTTTGATTCGGATTCAACTGATGAAGCCTATGAATGATTTTGTATCGGCACAGGTCTTCAACGAATTGATTACAATGCATGGAACTACAATGATTTTCCTTGGTGTCATGCCACTTATATTTGCCATTATGAATGCTGTCGTGCCTTTGCAGATCGGGGCACGGGACGTTGCTTTCCCGTTTCTTAACGCGCTGGGTTTCTGGACGTTCCTGTTTGGTGGGTTACTGCTGAACCTGAGCTGGGTTATGGGTGGAGCGCCGGATGCAGGCTGGACCTCATATACGCCGCTTTCGGGCAGTGAGTACAGTGGAACGCATGGTGTGGATTTCTACACCATCGGCCTTCAGATCGCGGGTCTGGGAACGCTCATCGGGGGCATTAACTTTCTCGCAACGATTATTACTATGCGTGCTCCAGGCATGTCCTACATGCGGATGCCAATGTTTACATGGACAACATTTATTACATCTGCCATTATCCTTTTTGCGTTTCCTGCCATCACGGTAGGGCTTGTACTTTTGACGTTTGACCGTATACTGGGAGCGAATTTCTTCGATGTCGCAGGTGGCGGTAACCCGGTACTCTGGCAGCACATCTTCTGGATCTTCGGGCACCCGGAAGTATACATTCTGATTTTGCCGGCATTTGGTATCATCTCGGAGGTTATCCCGACCTTCTCGCGTAAACGGTTGTTCGGATACAGCTCCATGGTATTTGCCACCATCCTGATTGCCTTCCTGGGCTTCATGGTATGGGCGCATCACATGTTTACAACAGGTCTGGGTAATGTAGCCAACGCGCTTTTCTCCATCTCCACGATGTTGATTGCCGTACCTACCGGGATCAAAATCTTTAACTGGCTCTTTACGATGTGGGGTGGACAGATCCGTTTTACAGCGGCAAACCTGTTTGCAGTTGGTTTTGTCCCAACCTTCGTTATGGGTGGCGTTACAGGCGTTATGCTTGCATCTGCTCCGGCAGACTTCCAGTTCCATGATACGTACTTTGTTGTAGCCCACTTCCACTACGTTATTGTAGGGGGACTCGTACTTGGATTGTTCTCAGGATTACATTACTGGTGGCCGAAGATGTTCGGACGTATTCTCAGTGAAACACTGGGCAAATGGACATTCTGGACATTTATGATCGGTTTCCAATTAACGTTCTTTGTACAGCATTTCCTCGGTCTGATGGGGATGCAGCGCCGGATCGTTACATATTTGCCGAATCAGGACTTTGACCTGCTCAATCTGGTCAGCTCCGTCGGTGCGTTTCTAATGGGTGTTGGGGTTATCATGTTCCTCGTGAACATCGTAATCACAATGAGAAAACCGGCTGGCGCGCCAAACGATCCGTGGGAAGACGGCCGTACACTGGAATGGTCTATTCCATCTCCGCCGCCGGAATATAACTTCAAGCAGACACCGCTGGTACGCGGAATTGATGCATATTGGAAGGAAAAAATGGCAGGACATACGGAGATGACACCGGCAGAACCTGTAGGTTCGATTCATATGCCTTCAGCAACGCCGTTGCCGTTTGTAATGTCAGTAGGTATCTTTATCGCCGGACTTGGCTTGATGTTCAGCAAGGATGAATTCGGAAATGCATTTATGAATGTCATTTTTAACAATTATATTGTAGTTATTATTGGTCTCGTAATCACATTTGGCGCAATGGCACTTCGTTCACTTTATGATGATCATGGCTGGCATATTGAACCGGAGGATCAGGATGAGAAGGGGGCTAGAACATGACAACCTCACATGCCGAACCGGTGAACGACAAATTGCCGCATGAACCGGAGAAAGCAACGCTGGAAGGCCGTAACAAGCTTATTGCCTTCTGGTTGTTCCTTGGCGGCGAGACGGTACTGTTCGGTACACTCTTTGCTACCTTCCTGGCTCTTCGTGGCCAAACCAATGATGGACCTACGGCGAATGAACTGTTCCACCTGCCACTCGTGGCCGCTGCAACGTTCATTCTCCTGGTCAGTAGTTTGACGAGTGTATTCGCGATTCAGGCCATGCATAAGGGCAAGCGAGATGCATTGGCATTGTGGCTTGGCATCACGGTAGTACTGGGTATGGGATTTCTCGCACTGGAAATTTACGAGTTCTACGAGTATGTGAAACATAAAGAATTTGGCATGACCACGAGTGCATTCAGTTCAGCATTCTATACACTGGTCGGGTTCCACGGAGCCCACGTTGCTTTTGGTATTGTGTGGATCGGAATCATTATCGGTCAGCTGTTCAAAAAAGGATTGACGGTCGTAACCGCACCTAAAGTATACGTCTCAGCAATGTACTGGCACTTTATTGACGTGGTATGGGTGTTCATCTTTACGGTCGTGTACCTGCTCGGAAAGGTGGGGTAGCACATGTCGGCACAGGATAAGACAGATCAACAGCCTGTGAAACACCGTCACCGGACGGAAGGGCCACAGAAACACGTCGTGGTGTTTATCTTCTCCATTATTCTTACGCTGATTGCGTTTGCGGCTGCTTCTGCCGGAGGGGTCAACACAACCTTTATCATTATTATTTTGCTCGTCATGGCTATTCTTCAAGTATTCGTTCAATTGGGTTATTGGATGCACTTGAAGGACAAAGGGCACTTGATGCCGATTCTGTTCATGGCCTTTGGCTTTTTCGTAGCCTTTACGTGCATCATTATGGCACTCTATTGGGTCTGGTGGTAAAAGAGATGGCGGCGGCGCATTGCCGCCGTCTTTTCCCCTTTTTGCCGAATGAATCTTCACAAAGTAATGATGGCAACAACCAAATCAGGTCACGGGGAGGTTTCCCGTATGCTCGGGTTGCAATATTTTAGCTTTAACGATTTATGGAGTCCGCTTATATTGGCTTTATTTCTAATCATTGCTGCGGCTTATCTGGTACTTGTGGGACCTTTAAGCGAGCAAATAAAGGATGCAGAACCTGCGAGTGCTGCACAGAAAATCATGTTTATTACAGGGTTGTTTGTCCTGTATCTGGCTCAAGCTGGACCATTTAATCTGCTTGGTCACGTGATGTTTAGCTTCCACATGGTGAGCATGGCGTTCTCCTATCTGGTAGCTCCGCCGCTGATGATGAAAGGTTTGCCGATATGGGTATGGCGCAGAGTCGTACGCTGGTTGCCTACACGTCAGCTATCGTTCCTGGCTCATCCAATCGTTGCGGCAGTGCTCTTTAACGGGCTGTTCTCGCTGTATCACCTACCGATTGTACATGATTACGTCATGCTGAATTTTACCGTTCACCGATTGTATTATATTGCATTGTTCATCACCTCGATGCTCATGTGGTGGACATTGCTGAATCCGTTGCCAGAAGGCAGACAAGCATCGGGGTTATCCAAGATCGGTTTTATTTTTCTGAATATGGTGCTGCTTACGCCTGCGTGCGGATTGATTATCTTTGCGTCCGAGCCATTGTATCAGACGTACAGCAACCCGGCAGTATGGGCTGAAGCAATGCGGTATTGTGTGTCTGGAGATTCTACGGCGTTACTTCGCTCCTTCGGTGGGCCT
Source organism: Paenibacillus sp. FSL R5-0701 (assembly GCF_037973995.1). Taxonomy (NCBI): domain Bacteria; kingdom Bacillati; phylum Bacillota; class Bacilli; order Caryophanales; family Paenibacillaceae; genus Paenibacillus; species Paenibacillus sp. FSL R5-0701. The sequence continues at coordinate 634,457 of NZ_CP150230.1, forward strand.
GCGTTCTTCAACTTCCTGTCTTCCGCGAAGGAAGATCAGCAGGTCGGTGGCATTGTAATGAAGTTTATTCAGGAAGGGATCTTTGCCTCCATGCTGGCCTATGTCTTTTTCCAATGGTATCGGAAAGAGAAGCAGGAAGATGATGATGATTCGTATCCTGCAGGGGACACAGGGGGGCCGCTCAATCCGGCTGCCAAATAATGAAGTAATGTTCTGACAAGAGGGGGAACACACGATGGATATGTATTTTTGGCTACCAACGATCAGTACTTCTTTCATTGTGATTAGTGCAGTACTGGTGGGGATTGGATGGGTACTGATTATTCGGGGTAAACGTGAGGCTCATCAGTCCGCCATGGTAGCAGGTGCGATTGCAGCTCTAATCTTCTTTGTGATCTATATGTCTCGTACAGTGTTTGTGGGTAATACAGCTTGGGGCGGAGACCCGGATCTGGAGATCTTTTATCGGATTTTTCTGATCTTTCACATTATCCTGGCTACAGTGGCAGCGATATTCGGCATCTCTACACTGGTTCTGGGGTTCAAAAAGAAGTTCGGAACACATCGCCGCTGGGGCAAGTTCACGTCCATGATCTGGTTCGGATCAGCCTTAACGGGTGTTGTCGTGTATGTTCTTCTATACCTCTTATATCCTGGTGGTCATACACGTCCGGTATGGGAAGTTATCCTCGGCGTATAAAAGTATAGATATAACCTCCGGTTACTCGGGCGTGCGTCACTATAACCTTCTGAAAATATGAAAATGGACGAATCTAGTAGACGATTCGTCCACGCTTCCTCTCTCATTCATTCATAGAATGATTTCGAGAGGGGGAAACAAAATGAAAAAAACAGTCAACGTCAGTCAAACGTATCCACGTCTTACCGTGTATTCAGAAGAGAACTACAGAGGGAGAAGCCGCATCTATCGTGGCAACACGGGGCTCCGCAACCTGGACAATATTTTGGATGGGGTGGAGAGCCTGCGCTTTTTCTCAACAAGTTCCAATGCAACACTGGTTGTGTTTACACGTCCTAACTTCCAAGGTGGATTCCGGGTTTTCCGAGGCAACACCAACTTGAGAGATTTGGATGATCTTATCCGTGGCAATGATGTGGAATCCCTGATCTCCACCAATCAACGGTTAACGCTGGCTCAGATTCGTGCAATCCGCAGGGATCGCAGTCTGCCTAGTGGCTACAACCTCGTTTAATCGTAAGACCTCTTCTGTAAACAGGTGCTAGAGAACGGCAAAGGGCTGTACCCGAATTGTGTTTACACAATAATGGGTACAGCCCTTCTTTTGTGTTTGCCGAATGAAGTCTAATCCCCGCCACCTCCACTGTCTCCGCCACCGCTATCTCCACTGCTGTCGTTGCTGCTACCACTATCGCTGTTGTGATGAGAATGTGTGCCTGATGAAGAATCCGAATCATGATGTTTGTGATCCGGTGTGTGTCTGGCATGTCGATCGTAGGAGTCATCTCCCATAATGACCGGGTATCCCGAAGCAGAGTCCGTATAACCGTTGTTACGGCGAATGCGGTGTCTGCCTTTTTTGGCAGAATGACGATGAGGTTCATCCCGGAGGACCAACCAGATAACGACGATAAGGAAAAGGAGGACAAACCCGAACTCAACCAGCCAATCCATAGTTGTAACCTTCCTTTCTTTGATTCGGTACTATAGTTTATTTTAACTTAAATTTGAAAAGTGTCCCATCCCGTCTTCCTGATTCAGGAAATTTAGGGGTTGACGGGATGAGAATTTGGTCTGTATACTGTGTATATTGATATATACAGTAAACACAGTGAACACAGTAAGCAAGATGAGTGAGTGAATGACAGGTGAAAGGCAGGCATGCATATGAACGAATGGAAGCAGGCGTGGTGGTTGACCCGCAGCCAGATGAGTAAGGATAGGCTCCAATGGCTATGGTCTGCATTATTCATGATATACACTGGCGGCATGAGCGGTGTGATGTTTTTAGGACAACAACAGACAGATATTATTAATCCAGTAGTGGATTCCTTCTTTTTAATCATGTTGCCATTTCAAGGGTTTATGTTCTGCAGGCGCTCCTTCCGTTACATACAGGAGGATTCTTATACGCAGATGCTGGCCTACTATCGTAGAATTCCCATCCCTGAACAAGTGGTGATGTGGTCCAGGCTACAGCAGTCTCTGATGGCTTTTACGTACAATGGAATCTTTTTCTACGGATCGTTATACGTGGTTAACTTTCATGCCGAAGGATTCCGATGGGATCAGTACCTGGCCTTTAGCCTTACCTGTACAGGTTATGGCCTTTTGGTAACAGGATTGTATATTTACGGAGAGTTTCTGAACAGTGGCAAGAAATACTTGCTTCTCAGTACGCTTTTTATACCCATCGCCATTGGCATATCCATACTGATTCGAATGTCAGGCAGTTACGGATTACGGATTGTAATGGATGGAAGTAAATCATGGGGGCTACTTTCCCCGATCATGTGGATTGCTCTGGTGGCTGGCGTAGCGGGATTATGGCTGTTTAGTCGCTTGACGCTGAAGAAGCTGGTTCATCGGGATTTGAATTAAAATGAGAATTGAGCTTATGTACGAATACAGGATGAAACCGGCACGGTCAGGTAACAGACTGGAGTGTACCGGAGGGCGAGGTGCAAGATGTGAAAATACCCATTCAAATTAATGAAAATAGCGCTGAACCTTTATATCACCAAATTGAAAATCAGTTAAGATCTTTAATAATTACGGGTCAGTTGGGGGAGGGAACACATTTGCCGTCCATTCGTGAGTTCGCCGGAGCACTGAATTGCAGTGTTATTACGGTTAGACGGGTCTATCAGGATCTGGAGAATGAAGGCTTGCTTCGTACGAAGCAGGGGACAGGGACATTTGTGGCCCAAGTAGAAGCCGGCGATAGAGAAAATTATAGATTAAAGGCCGCACAAGAAGCGATGCAGGCAGCGGTGCAGTCCGGGAAATCGGTAGGCTGTACGGAAGAAGAGATGGAGAGCCTGTTCCGGGAAGTCCTGAAGGCTATTTACGTGAAGTAAGGGAGTGATTCATACGTGGAACCCATAGCAATCCAGTTGAACGGCGTATCCAAAATGCGAAAACGCAGAGTTATTGGCCCAATTGATCTGACCATCCCGGAAGGGTATATAGTGGCTATTCTCGGTCACAACGGTTCAGGCAAAAGCACCCTTCTTAACATGCTGCAGCAAGTGGTGCTGCCAGATGCTGGGCAGATTATATGGTTTGGTCAGGAACATGATGGGCCACTTCCCATTGAACTGAGACAACAGATTGGTTTTGTGGCAGATAACGCTGGTTCAGAAGAGAACCGGATAACAGCACAGGAAGCAGCCCATTTCCGGGCGTACTGGTACCCACGTTGGGATATGAAGTTGTTCGACCAACTGATTCATGATATGGAAGTACCTGTTGATGTGAAGCTGAACAAGATGTCCAAGGGAGAACGGCGCAAATTTGAGATTGCAGCTGCAATTGCAGCTCGCCCAAGACTATTGCTTTTGGATGAGCCTTCATCAGGACTGGACCCCTTTGCCTGGAAAGTGATGGTTGAGCAGTTCCGTACCTTCATGGCGGGGGGAGACACCACGATTCTGATTGCCACACATATTGCGGACGAAGTCAAAAGGCTTGCGGATTACATCGTATTGATGCACCGTGGTCAGTCACTGGGAATGGCCGAGAAAGATATGGTGCTCGATCAGTGGAAGGAAGTCTGGTATGAAGGAGACTTAAGGCCAGAGAGCATCCCTGGTGTTGTGGAATCTTCTTTGGAAGAGGGCGGTCTGGTTCGCGTAATTACAACCCGGGTCAGCGAAGCGCAGGAAAGGCTGGAGCTGTCGAATAACCGAGTATTGAAAATCCGTAACTTGGAATTGGATGAAGTGCTGGCATTCTGGATTGCCGGGTATGCACCCGTACAGTGGAAATAACCGAAGGGAGACGATAAATGATGAACCGATTGGAATTGAAGCAAGTCGTCAAGCAATATGCAGACAAAACAGCCGTTAATGGAGTCACGCTCAATGTAAAAGAGGGGGAGATTTACGGATTGCTCGGAGCCAATGGTGCAGGTAAAACAACAACAATGCGCATGGTGCTCGGACTGATTCACCCGGACGGAGGGAATATCCTGTACAACGGCAAGTCCTATAATACGGAACTGCAACAGATTATGGGTTATCTTCCGGAAGAGCGCGGATTGTACCCGAAGGTGAAAGTCAGCGAACAGATTAATTACCTGGCACGACTTCGTGGCATGAATGGTAAGGACGCAGATCAGAGCCTCAAGTACTGGCTGAATCGGTTTGAGGTACCTGAGTATTACGATAAGAAGATCGAGGAGTTATCCAAAGGTAATCAGCAGAAAATGGGCTTTATCGCAGCTGTAGTGCATAGACCGCAGATTCTCATTCTGGATGAAGCGTTCAGTGGACTGGATCCTGTCAACGTGGAATTACTCAAGTCCACCGTCAAAGAATTGCGTGACGAAGGCACGGCCATTCTGTTCTCAACACACCGTATGGAGCACGTTGAAGAGTTGTGTCGTCAGATCACCATTCTGCATCGTTCCAACACGGTGGTACAAGGAGAGATCAAGGAGATCAAGAGCCGGTATCCACGTGAACAGGTATTCCTGGGTACGATTGGTAGTGTGGAAGGACTTGAACAGTTGCCTGGTGTGAAGAAAGTCGAGCGGAATGAGCGCGGTTACCTGATACATATTAGTCAGGTGGAAGCAGCTCAAGAGATTCTGAGAACAGCGATGACTCAGACGACAGTGGAACACTTTGAACTGAAGGAACCAACGCTTAACCAAATCTTTATTCGTGAGGTAGGTGAGTCGAATGAATAAAATGGGAACGATTACGGGTTTTACATTTAAAAACAAAGTTAAAACGAAATCATTCATGGTGACGACCATTGTACTTGCACTTTTAATTTCAATCGGACTCAATGTCCCGTATTTCATTACCTTATTTAATGGGGGTTCCATCGGTGGAGCTTCAAGCAGTAATCCTGTAAATATCGGTCTTCTGAGTACAGGGCAGCCTGAAGTTTCCGAGAAATTGGAGAGCTTCTCTGCAGCTCAAGGAAATCAGGCCTATCGATTCATTGCCAGTGGTGACAAAGATGAAGCTGCTCTTGCGGCGGATGTGGAAGCAGGGCTTACTGATGGTTATCTGAAGTTTGAATCTGTTTCCGGGCAAGAGTTCCCGCAGCCCATTCTATATTCAGCAGAAGACGTATCACCTCAGATCATTGCATCCATTGAAGCGGCATTACAGAGTGTGAAGCTTGATGTGGTTGTGAAGGATGTACTCACAGCGGAGCAGAAGGAACTGATTACAACACCTGTGAAGCTCACCGAGCAAAGTTTGAGTACAGATGAGAGCGGGGCGGGTACTGAGTCTAAAGGTGCAATGAGCCCGATTAACTATATTGTAGTGTATTTGCTGATCATCCTGCTGTTTACCTCAACGATGATGACAGGTAACATGATTGCCTCCGAGATCACAGCTGAGAAGAGCTCGCGTATTATGGAGATTCTGATTACGAGTGTATCTCCGCTCAGTCAGATGTTTGGTAAAATCATCGGGATTTTCATGGTGGGGATGCTGCAAATCGGGATCTTCGGAGCGGTAGTTGCCGGAAATATCTTGCTGCCGCATAACCGTGCAGTATTAGGTGATTTCAATATGAGTCTGAGTGATGTGAATAGTGCAGTTATTGTGTACGGACTCATATTCTACATTCTGGGTTACTTCCTGTATGCCGTGTTGTTCGCTGCCATTGGTTCAATGGTAAGCCGTACTGAAGAACTCGGTCAGGCTGTTCTGCCGATTACGATGTTATCGCTTGTTTCCTTCTATATTGCGATCTTCAGTATTTCTACGCCGAACATTCTCTTGTTGAAAATCGCAAGCTTCATTCCATTCACGTCGCCGACAGCGATTCTGGTACGGATCGGCGCAGGAGTTGCGCCAACTTGGGAGATTCTAACGTCCTTAGCGATTCTCATTGTATCCATTATCGTCTTCGGATGGCTTGCAGCCAAAATCTATCGCACAGGTGTGTTGATGTACGGTAAACGCCCAACCTTCAAGGAATTGTTCAAAGCCATGAAGGCATATAAGATCTAGGTTGAGTGTTTGAAGGTAAGGTGTGTGATGTGGTGGTTAGTGGTGTGCTGTGTCGGTAGTGTTATATTAAATCGAGTTCAGGAGAGGGTTGACGATCATGCAGCAGTTAAAAGGGTTCTATATACAGTTTTCGAGGGAACCTCTGTGGTTTAAAGCATTGATCCTGACTACACTGCTACTTTCCATTGTATTCAGTAGTTCAGCCTTTTCAGAGCAGGTCTATTACCAAAGCATCGCTAAATTAGCAATCGCTATTTTCTTCGTTGCATATGGAGTGAAGCTGCGGGGTAATCGGAAGATTGCTGTAGCGTTCTTTTTCCTGGCAATGATCAGTATCTATTTATCATGGAATAGCTTGGATTTTGCGAATATCTAACATTGAACATATATGACGGTTTCGTATGTATTGTTTCTTATCTAATGAGTGTAATGCAGGGATAAAGTGCTGCTCCGTTTGTGGAGTGGCACCAATCCCTATCTTTAACCGTAGTATCTAAGTATGTTCATTCTATTAAAAATTGGATTGGCAACTATATTCAATAAAGGAGATTACATAATATGAAGAATTGGAAACGCATGCTCTTATCTCTCACAATCTCGGTAGGTTTGCTCGCATCTTCAGTACCAGCTATGGCTGCTCCACAAGGAACTTCCGTCAAGGTTAATGATCAAGCTGTGAAATATGCCACAGGAGCACCAATCCTGGATAAAGGTACGACATTAGTTCCACTGCGGACTACGCTGGATGCCATGGACGTGAAGCTAACAACTGCGACAGATGATACGATCACGGCTGTAGTAGATGGCAAAACGATTACACTCAAAAGCAAGCTTACACGGATTAACGGTGTAACGTATGCGCCAATCCGCATCGTCGGTGATGCTGCGGGTTATGAAGTTCGCTGGGATGCTGCAACGCGCACCGTGCTGTTGGTATCCAAAGGGGGAGCAACTGAAACTGCGCAAACTGGTGGACGTGGCTTCATGTGGGAAGTTGAAAGCAATGGCAACACGGTCTATCTGGTAGGGTCCATGCATATTGCGGATGAGAGCTTCTATCCATTGCGTCCGGAGTTTGAAGAAGCCTTTGCGGAAGCTGATTATCTCGGGGTAGAGATTGATATTAGCAAAGCCGCTGACGAAGAGCAGCAAAAGCTGGTTCTAAGTCTGGGTTCGTATCAAGATGGAACAACACTGAAAGACCACATTTCCAGTGAAACGTATACTAAGCTGGGTGATGTATTGAAGAAAAATGGTCTGGAGTCTAACGCCTTGGATGCATTTAAGCCTTGGGTAGTAGAGAGCACACTTGCAAGTTTGAAGTCCACAACGGCAGGATACGAAGCGTCAGCAGGAGTGGATCTGTATTTCATCCAGAAAGCGATCGAACGCAAACTTCCAGTTATTGAGTTAGAGAGTTATCAATCTCAACTTGGCATGTTTAACGACTTTTCCAAAGAAACACAAGAGGAAACACTGAAAGCGACAATTGAAAACTTCGACGTGTTGGATAACAGTGTGAATGAAATGGCTGAAATGTGGAAAACGGGTAATGACGAGCAACTGCTTGAACTGACAAACAGCTTCTCCACTAACGAGGAATATAACAAAGCAATGCTGGTTGATCGTAACATTGGTATGGCGGACAAAATCGATGGTTACTTGAAAAACGGCAAAGGTGAGGAATATTTCATTGTTGTTGGCGCGGCACACTACTTGGGTGATCACGGCATCGTGAAACTGCTTGAGGATAAAGGATATAAAGTAGAACGTAAATAAATATAGACTACTATAGAAGGTAACCCTTTCGTCTCGAATATAAGAGTTGAGAGAGTTACCTTCTTATATATAGAAGAAAGACAGATTAAATAAAGAAGATCAAGCTGTAGGATAATACAATTGAACCTAAGAGTTCGTTGTAGATTGAAGGTCCTTAATATGGTTAGATCGTGGATTTGATATGTTTTGAAATTAACTCTTTACAAGTGTATGATCTACATGGTATATTCTATTTCCGGCCAAAAAAACACGAGATACACGGTGCGGCAAGCGAATGAAATAAGCTTCGAAAGAAACTTAAAAAAAGAGCTTGCAAAGTTGGTTCGGACATGATATTATATAAGAGTTGCTGAAGAGAACGACATTCGGTAACGGAAACAAGTTTGATCTTTGAAAACTGAACAACGAGTGAGTGAACATTCTGCTTGCAGAATGAACGCGAAAGTTAGAGACAAGCCTTGGCTTGAATCGACTGAAGCACAAATGAGATTTTTAATCTCGTCAGATTCAAAATGAGCTTATCGCTCTTTTCAATACTTTATTGGAGAGTTTGATCCTGGCTCAGGACGAACGCTGGCGGCATGCCTAATACATGCAAGTCGAGCGGAGTTGATAGGAAGCTTGCTTCCTTGATACTTAGCGGCGGACGGGTGAGTAACACGTAGGCAACCTGCCCTCAAGTTTGGGACAACTACCGGAAACGGTAGCTAATACCGAATAATTGTTTTCTTCGCCTGAAGGAAACTGGAAAGACGGAGCAATCTGTCACTTGGGGATGGGCCTGCGGCGCATTAGCTAGTTGGTGGGGTAACGGCTCACCAAGGCGACGATGCGTAGCCGACCTGAGAGGGTGATCGGCCACACTGGGACTGAGACACGGCCCAGACTCCTACGGGAGGCAGCAGTAGGGAATCTTCCGCAATGGGCGAAAGCCTGACGGAGCAATGCCGCGTGAGTGATGAAGGTTTTCGGATCGTAAAGCTCTGTTGCCAGGGAAGAACGCTTGGGAGAGTAACTGCTCTCAAGGTGACGGTACCTGAGAAGAAAGCCCCGGCTAACTACGTGCCAGCAGCCGCGGTAATACGTAGGGGGCAAGCGTTGTCCGGAATTATTGGGCGTAAAGCGCGCGCAGGCGGTCATTTAAGTCTGGTGTTTAATCCCGGGGCTCAACCCCGGATCGCACTGGAAACTGGGTGACTTGAGTGCAGAAGAGGAGAGTGGAATTCCACGTGTAGCGGTGAAATGCGTAGATATGTGGAGGAACACCAGTGGCGAAGGCGACTCTCTGGGCTGTAACTGACGCTGAGGCGCGAAAGCGTGGGGAGCAAACAGGATTAGATACCCTGGTAGTCCACGCCGTAAACGATGAGTGCTAGGTGTTAGGGGTTTCGATACCCTTGGTGCCGAAGTTAACACATTAAGCACTCCGCCTGGGGAGTACGGTCGCAAGACTGAAACTCAAAGGAATTGACGGGGACCCGCACAAGCAGTGGAGTATGTGGTTTAATTCGAAGCAACGCGAAGAACCTTACCAGGTCTTGACATCTGAATGACCGGTGCAGAGATGTACCTTTTCTTCGGAACATTCAAGACAGGTGGTGCATGGTTGTCGTCAGCTCGTGTCGTGAGATGTTGGGTTAAGTCCCGCAACGAGCGCAACCCTTATATTTAGTTGCCAGCACTTCGGGTGGGCACTCTAGATAGACTGCCGGTGACAAACCGGAGGAAGGTGGGGATGACGTCAAATCATCATGCCCCTTATGACCTGGGCTACACACGTACTACAATGGCCGGTACAACGGGCTGCGAAATCGCGAGATGGAGCCAATCCCAACAAAGCCGGTCTCAGTTCGGATTGCAGGCTGCAACTCGCCTGCATGAAGTCGGAATTGCTAGTAATCGCGGATCAGCATGCCGCGGTGAATACGTTCCCGGGTCTTGTACACACCGCCCGTCACACCACGAGAGTTTATAACACCCGAAGTCGGTGGGGTAACCGCAAGGAGCCAGCCGCCGAAGGTGGGATAGATGATTGGGGTGAAGTCGTAACAAGGTAGCCGTATCGGAAGGTGCGGCTGGATCACCTCCTTTCTATGGAGAATCGTTTCCTGCAACGGAAACATTCAAAACTGCAGCTTAGCTGCAAACTACTCACTCGTTGTTCGGTTTTGAGAGCTCAAACTCTCAAACAGCTTGCTTTTGCATGGAGCTTGTTCTTTGAAAACTAGATATCGAAACGAAACAAACGCGAATTAGAACATTCCTTTTTAGCTGAACTTGTGCAAACAAGTCAAGTGTATAAAGGTAGTTAAATTGCTTTTGTGATGGTATCGGGTGAGAGCGACTTTTGGCTTTGCGCAAGCAAAACAAGGGAAGCGAGCGACCGAAACCGGAACAAAATGGTTAAGCTACTAAGAGCACACGGAGGATGCCTAGGCGCTAGGAGCCGATGAAGGACGTGGCGAACAACGAAACTGCCTCGGGGAGCTGTAAGCAAGCTTTGATCCGGGGGTGTCCGAATGGGGAAACCCAGCTGGGGTAATTTCCAGTTACTCATAACTGAATACATAGGTTATGTAGAGGCATACCAGGGGAACTGAAACATCTAAGTACCCTGAGGAAGAGAAAACAATAGTGATTCCGTCAGTAGCGGCGAGCGAACGCGGAGAAGCCCAAACCAAAGAGCTTGCTCTTTGGGGTTGTGGGACGTCTCACATGGAGTTACAAAGGAACCGGTTAAGCGAAGAGGTCTGGAAAGGCCCGCCAAAGAAGGTAAAAGCCCTGTAGTTGAAAGTTGGTTCCCTCCGAGACGGATCCCGAGTAGTGCGGGGCACGTGAAACCCCGTATGAATCCGGCAGGACCATCTGCCAAGGCTAAATACTTCCTAGCGACCGATAGTGAAGCAGTACCGTGAGGGAAAGGTGAAAAGCACCCCGGAAGGGGAGTGAAATAGAACCTGAAACCGTGTGCTTACAAAAAGTCAGAGCCCGTTTTAGGGGTGATGGCGTGCCTTTTGTAGAATGAACCGGCGAGTTACGTTCCCGTGCAAGGTTAAGGTGAAGAGCCGGAGCCGCAGCGAAAGCGAGTCTGAATAGGGCGACTTAGTACGTGGACGTAGACCCGAAACCGGGTGATCTACCCCTGTCCAGGGTGAAGGTGCGGTAACACGCACTGGAGGCCCGAACCCACGCATGTTGAAAAATGCGGGGATGAGGTGGGGGTAGCGGAGAAATTCCAATCGAACTCGGAGATAGCTGGTTCTCCCCGAAATAGCTTTAGGGCTAGCCTCGGAAAACAGAGTCGTGGAGGTAGAGCACTGATTGGGTGCGGGGCCCGCAAGGGTTACCAAGCTCAGTCAAACTCCGAATGCCATAGACTTACTTCCGGGAGTCAGACAGTGAGTGCTAAGATCCATTGTCAAAAGGGAAACAGCCCAGACCATCAGCTAAGGTCCCCAAGTGTGTGTTAAGTGGGAAAGGATGTGGAGTTGCACAGACAACCAGGATGTTGGCTTAGAAGCAGCCATCATTGAAAGAGTGCGTAATAGCTCACTGGTCGAGTGACTCTGCGCCGAAAATGTAACGGGGCTAAACACACCACCGAAGCTATGGCTTGATGCTTTGCATCAGGGGTAGGGGAGCGTTGTATAAGGGTTGAAGGTGTACCGTAAGGAGCGCTGGACATTATACAAGTGAGAATGCCGGTATGAGTAACGAAAAGATCAGTGAGAATCTGATCCGCCGAAAGCCTAAGGGTTCCTGAGGAAGGCTCGTCCGCTCAGGGTAAGTCGGGACCTAAGGCGAGGCCGAAAGGCGTAGTCGAAGGACAACAGGTCGAAATTCCTGTACCACCGTAAGCCGTTATGAGCAATGGGGGGACGCAGTAGGGTAGTGACGCGGACTGATGGATGTCCGTCTAAGCAGTGAGGCTGATGTGTAGGCAAATCCGCACATTGTAAGGCTGAGCTGTGATGGGGAGCGAAAATTGTAGTAGCGAAGGTCATGATCTCACACTGCCAAGAAAAGCCTCTAGCCAGGTGATGGTGCCCGTACCGCAAACCGACACAGGTAGGCGAGAAGAGTATTCTAAGGCGCGCGGAAGAACTCTCGTTAAGGAACTCGGCAAAATGACCCCGTAACTTCGGGAGAAGGGGTGCCCCGGTAGTGTGAATAGCACGAGGGGGCCGCAGTGAAAAGGCCCAAGCGACTGTTTAGCAAAAACACAGGTCTGTGCGAAGCCGTAAGGCGAAGTATACGGGCTGACGCCTGCCCGGTGCTGGAAGGTTAAGGGGAGTGGTTAGGGAGTAATCCCGAAGCTGTGAACCGAAGCCCCAGTAAACGGCGGCCGTAACTATAACGGTCCTAAGGTAGCGAAATTCCTTGTCAGGTAAATTCTGACCCGCACGAATGGCGTAACGACTTGGGCGCTGTCTCAACGAGAGATCCGGTGAAATTTTAATACCTGTGAAGATGCAGGTTACCCGCGACAAGACGGAAAGACCCCATGGAGCTTTACTGCAGCTTGATATTGAATTTGGGTACGATCTGTACAGGATAGGTGGGAGCCTTTGAAGTGTGAGCGCCAGCTTGCATGGAGGCAACGTTGGGATACCACCCTGATCGTATCTAGGTTCTAACCTGGTACCGTAATCCGGTGCGGGGACAGTGTCAGGTGGGCAGTTTGACTGGGGCGGTCGCCTCCTAAAGAGTAACGGAGGCGCCCAAAGGTTCCCTCAGAATGGTTGGAAATCATTCGAAGAGTGCAAAGGCATAAGGGAGCTTGACTGCGAGACCTACAAGTCGAGCAGGGACGAAAGTCGGGCTTAGTGATCCGGTGGTACCGCATGGAAGGGCCATCGCTCAACGGATAAAAGCTACCCTGGGGATAACAGGCTTATCTCCCCCAAGAGTCCACATCGACGGGGAGGTTTGGCACCTCGATGTCGGCTCATCGCATCCTGGGGCTGAAGTAGGTCCCAAGGGTTGGGCTGTTCGCCCATTAAAGCGGTACGCGAGCTGGGTTCAGAACGTCGTGAGACAGTTCGGTCCCTATCTGTCGTGGGCGTAGGAAATTTGAGAGGAGCTGTCCTTAGTACGAGAGGACCGGGATGGACGTACCGCTGGTGTACCAGTTGTTCCGCCAGGAGCACCGCTGGGTAGCTATGTACGGACGGGATAAACGCTGAAAGCATCTAAGCGTGAAGCCCCCCTCAAGATGAGATTTCCCAGTATGTAAGACCCCTTGAAGACGACGAGGTAGATAGGCTGGGGGTGGAAGTGCAGCAATGCATGGAGCTGACCAGTACTAATCGGTCGAGGGCTTATCCAATAGCAAGTTCTAAATCGCATGTTTCGTTTCGAATCTAGTTTTCAGAGAATGATCTCTGAAATGTAAGCTAAGCTATGCGTTTGGTGGCGATGGCGGAGGGGTTCCACACGTACCCATCCCGAACACGACCGTTAAGCCCTCTAGCGCCGATGGTACTTGGACCGCAGGGTCCTGGGAGAGTAGGACGCCGCCAAGCAATAAGAAGACACACTTGATGATATCGAGTGTGTATTTTTTGTGTTACTATTTTATACATTGCATATAAAGAATTGAGTGAAAGCCGATAGGTCTCCCCTGCGCTGTATGACATTCCGTAAGTAAACAAATACAGTGTGATTCCTACGACTTAGTATATTTTAATATTGAATTTGGTAATCTCCTCCGCCACCATTAGGTGAGTACCCTACGATTTTATGGTAACCATACAGATTCCCTAAAGTGATGGTTTTTGTTCTCAAGTCTGATGCGATTACTCGTCCACTTCCCTTCAAATTTCCACTCATATCAACAACATTAAATACATATTCCCCAGTCGAACGAGGAAGAAAAGAAAACGTGACATTTCCACTCAAATAGATATCCGTTGAGTAACCTCCATCGAAATACTCTACTATAAGGTTTTGGGCAAAGATAGCAGCTTCTTGTTCCTGTTTTATCTGAGCATCTTGTGAAGGGATTATAGGCATAGACGGGTCATCAGCAAATACTGGTGAAACAGATGCTAGGAGCAAAGCCATGGAAGAGAGAGCTGAAATTGCAGTTTTTTGATATTTCTTCACAATCGAACATCTCCTTTTCATATATAAAAGTCGAGATTGATCATACTCACAGTAACTTTCCTCACAGTCATTTCCTAGGATAAAAGTGAGGGGAGGTCTGGCGCCGTATTTAGTTTGACAAGACAACTGTACTCCAATTAACAAATATATACAATTATATAAGAGAGTTTTATATCCTATTTTTTGTTAAATATATACTTTATTCATATATCATTCACATTTTCTATAGCTATAGTTTTCAAGCAACCGTTAATAGCACATGGACGATACGATATTTGGTTCTGATTATATTTACTTCAAGCATAACAAAGCCCTACCCGATCTATGTAGACCGAGCAGGGCTATATCTTTTTTCTATACGTTCATTTAATCCGTTATGCTACTCAGACTGCAACGCGTTTATTCGATCCGTAAGGGATCGTTTTCTATAGTATACGGCTATGGTTGCGAGAACCAGCATTTCGGACAGCGGTACGGCAAGCCACACACCCGTGACACCAAAGAATGAAGGGAGAATCGCAATCAACGCAATCATGATAATCATTTCACGTGCAGCTGTGATCCAAATGGCCATTTTGGCATTACCTACAGATTGGAAATAGGTGCTCATAACAAAGTTAACACCCATAAATACATAGGCAAATGTAAATATACGTAATCCGTAAACGGCATTATCCGTTACGCCACTACTGAAGTTTCCAAAGATTTGCACGAAATAAGGTGCACCGATCTGAACAACAAGAAGCAACAGTAGACCGCATGCGAGAGCCGTTTTGGTTGCTAAATGTATCGTTTGTTGTACCCGTTTAATTTGTTTTGCACCGTGATAATAGCTGATCAGAGGTTGGGCAGCAGACGCCAGACCCAGGAACGCTAACAGTACCACACCATGAATATAGTTCAATACGGTAAAGGATGCTACACCATCCGTGCCCGCAATGCGGTCCATGGAGATATTGTGAGAGACAGAGAAGACCGACATGCCAAGTTCAGCCAGAAAGCTGGGGAAACCAATGAGCAGCAGGGAAGCCAGCAGTTTGTTGTTCCATTTGAACCGGGTGAACGTGAGATTATTTGTTTTTTTGAAAAAGTGAGTGAACAGGACAATTAACGCAAGAGATGCCGATATGATTGTACCGAGGGCCACACCGCGTACACCCCATTCGAGTACATACAATGTTATATAATTGATGATGATATTGGCTACAGCAAACGTAATCTGAGCGTACATGGACGTGTTGGGATTACCATCGTTTCGTACAAAGATAGAGAGTGCATTCTCAATCGTGAAAACGAATCCGAACAATAACATGATATTCATATAATCCGAAGCAAACGGGAAGGTCTCGGCGTTAGCACCGAGGGAGTATACCAGCTTGTCTTTGAACGTAAATGCAGTATATCCAATGGCTATCGTAACTAGCATAATCAGCATAATGGATTTGGTGAAAATTTGTTTGGCTGATGTGATATCTTTTCTACCCATAGCGTTGGAGTACAAGGTTGCCCCGCCCATACCGATCCACAGCGACATAGCAACAAAAAGTGTGTAAACAGGTGAGGCAATGCCGATTCCCGCCATCGCGGTAGAACCCAGTTTGTGTCCAACCATAATGCCGTCGATAATAAAATTAAAAGCAACTACCAGCATCCCCAATACAGAAGGCACGAGGTAGCTTATAAAAGCTTTACCTACAGATTGCCCTTCCAAGGGATGCGTCCAATTCGTATTCATAATGACCTCCGTTAGTAAACTGAATGTTCATTCTGTATATAATAATACTGAACGTTCGTTCTGTATGATAACACGCCATGAATTCTCTTGGCAACTTTTGCGTTTAAATATCGTTTATGTGGTAGAGTAGGTTGATATTTATAAAGCGGGAGGATTCTCTTGATGAAACAAAATAAATACGATGAATCTGAATTTTTCAATAACTATAGTAAGATGGCACGTTCCGTTCAAGGGCTGGATGCAGCGGGGGAGTGGCATGAACTGCAGACTCTATTGCCTGATTTGAAGGACAAACGTGTGCTGGATTTGGGATGTGGTTTTGGCTGGCACTGCCGGTATGCGCGGGAGCAGCAAGCGAGTTCAGTGATCGGAGTAGATTTGTCTGAAAATATGCTTCAGCGTGCTCGTGAAATGACGGACGATCCACAGATCCGGTACGAGCAGCTGGCGATTGAAGATATTGATTTTGCACCGGGACAATTCGACGTTGTGATCAGTTCACTTGCTTTGCATTATATTGAACGGTTAGACACGGTGTACGCTAAGATCAATGATTTTCTCGTAGAAGGGGGCACATTTGTACTATCTTCCGAACATCCCATCTTCACCGCTCGTGCTGCCCAGGATTGGCATTACGGACCCACAGGTGAGATTCTTCACTGGCCCGTGGATGATTACCACGATGAAGGGAAACGTGTGGCGAACTTTCTGAATCAGGATGTGGTCAAATATCATCGCACACTGGCAACACATCTCAATGAACTGATTAAGGCGGGGTTTGCTATTCAAAAGGTGGCTGAATCCAAACCATTACCGGAGATGATTGAACAGGTCCCAGGCATGCGAGACGAGAATCGGAGACCGATGTTTCTGATGATTGCTGCGGTTAAAGTATAACGAAGAAAATGATACGTTAGACCAGAGGGCAGAATTAACTGATGAAGTGGTGCGTTCGCTTATAAGCTTCCTGATAGAGATTTCTAACAAGCAAACTTGAAGGAATCAGCGTGTTCAGCGATGTTGAACATGCTGTTTTTTATTTTGCTACAATAATAAGAAATAATGTCCAAAACAGGGAACCAAATCACATTAGACTCAGTCATATTAAGTGAGGTGAACAACAGTTGGATGATCAATTACTGGCACAAGCTCAGACCATAGACAATTACACACTTAGCAGCATAATGGATGACTACGGAAATGACGTGTGGAATTACGCTTATTTTCTGACCAAAAGTGCCGAACAGGCAGATGAATTGTCACAGGAGGTATTTATTCGGGCGTACTCGGGGATCGCTCTTTATCGTGGGGATTGCTCACTGAAAACATGGCTGTTGACGATTACTAGGAACACGACTTTTACATATCGAAAATCCAGATTTTTTCGTAGTAGCCTGTGGGGAGAGACGTTACCCATTGAGACAGAGCGTGGGGATTCAAGCCAAAGAGTCATGATTGCAGAGCAGCCTGCACATCCTTCGGCCGAGATGGAAGTGATGCGTAAGGAGCATATCCATGAAATCTGGGATATTGTTCTGGCGTTGCCGAAGAAGTTCCGGGAGATCCTTTTGCTGAATCTGAAATATGAGCTTACGACGAGTGAGATTGCTGAGATATTGAAAATCAGCTCAGGCACAGTAAAATCAAGACTATCCCGAGGTAAGGACAAGGTACGGAAACAATGGGAGGAGCGAAGCAAATGAGACACAAGGATGAGCAATGGGAGAAGGAAATCCGGAAGGGACCGTTTGCTTCGTCTCCTTTTACGGAGGATCACAAGCGAAAGGTGCTTCAACAGGTGGAGTGGATGAAGAAGTCGGAAGAGGGGAGCAAGGGAGATAGGTCAGAGGACAGTTCCAGGCCATCCAGGCCGTTTAGACTGAAAGTGAACAACGTGTCCCACAAGCGTCGCCCTAGAAAAGGACCTCTTGTTGCCGGCACAGGTGTGTTGGTTATTGCGGCTGGATTGTTCCTATGGATCTGGAATGATGGACAGCTGGTGAAACCCGTGATCGAGCAGGTCTATCCGACAGCAGCGTTACAGTTATCCGATGGTTTGAACACGAATCTGCTAACCGACAAAATGAAAAGAAATGTTGCGACTACCATGCGAGATGATCTGGGTAAACAGCTGAAGATTATGAAAGTGGAAGACCTGCCTGTGTCCGGCAGAATATATGTAGAGGCTGGAAATGAAAGCGAGAAGGAGTATGCGCAGATATGGCTCGATGCGACAACAGGAAATCTGCGTGAAGTACAGATGAGACGTGAGATGCAGCCAAGCGAGTTGGAGCACCGTTATCTGCGTCAAGTTCCAACGCTTTTGCAAAGTATAGGCAGCACTCCAACGCTTAAACCTGCATCAGTCAAACGTTTTGTGAGTATGAAGCAAGGGGAATTGGAGCCGATATCACATACGACATTAGCGTTAGAGAATGAGACTGGCCATGGTTATGGGGAGATTGTATGGCAGCAGGACAAGGCTGTATCGATCACAGGCGACCTTAGACCTGATCAAATATCACAGGCAGCGCTGGCGGATGCCAGAAACGCGATTGAGGCTCTGTCTGGTAAAGCCAATCTTGATCTGGTAAGAGCAAGCCGAAGCAAAGATGATGAACTCGGCAAGGATACAGTCTCCTTTTCCTTTAAAGATAACTACTTTGTCCAGATGACCGAAGGAAAAGAGGGCTTGGGTTATACGGTTGGGGATGCTAATCATTATGAGCAAGACTTTGCAGACTGGGAAGAAATAGAGGCTTATTATCAGGAACTATATAACATACAGGAGTCTCTTCTTAGAGAAGGAGTAGAACCTATAATTAAAAAAATATTTAAAATGGATCTTCAAGCGTATAAACTTCACCGTAATCCTGACCATCCAGGCATGGTCACATTTGAACTGGAGTCGAGCACGGATGTTTTTCAGGTTGAATACAGGGAAGATGGACGGATCAAGATGATTACCAGAGGTGAGTTATAGGGCTTGATCTTATATGTTACAATTTACTTCATAGATGGAATGAGTATAAGGAGATAACGATGAAATATTTGGTGAGTTCATGTCTGGCGGGGGTAGCTTGCCGTTACAATGGAACAGCGAGCCTGGATGAGAAGATTCAGGAGCTTGTGAAGCAGGACCAGGCTAAGATGGTATGCCCGGAGCTGCTTGGTGGATTCTCCACTCCGCGAGAACCGGCTGAAATTATCGGTGGCACAGGCAAGGACGTGCTGGCAGGCACTGCAAAAGTGATCGAGAAAAGTGGCAAGGACGTCACAGAGCGGGAGCCTATCAGACGCTCGAATGGGCGCGAGAATTGAATGTATCGTGTGTGGTACTGAAGGAGTTTAGTCCGTCCTGTGGTACACAGAAGATCTATGATGGGAATTTTGCCAATCAAAAGGTAACTGGAGAAGGTGTCACCTCAGCATTGCTGCGACAAGAAGGATATACCGTCATTTCTGAAAATGAGTGGATGGAGCAACTATAGGTCGCATAGATATCGTTTCATATTCACAGAAAAGCCGCTGGATTATATTCTGGCGGCTTTTCTGTTGTCTCCCATTACTTTTCTCATTAAAAGAATAAAGTCAATTTTCCTGAAATGCTAACAAACAATATGGATACATACGATATAGATATAAGATATATAAGGCTATCTACTATTTAAAGTGGGGGAATAATCATGTCAATTCAGTCTAAGCCAAAAAATAAGAAAGGAAATAAACTCAAAAATATAAAATTAACAACAACGATGGTCATCATGACTGTGATTAGTCTAATCGGCTTGTTTACTGTCTTTCTGATTGGGATTTTCGGAATGAACGAAGCAAAAACGGGACAAGGTATCCTCTACAATGACCGCTTCCAGCATCAAACCAATGTTCTTGAATTGAAAAGTAATTTCTATAATATGCGCGCCAATTATACAAAGGTTCTTGATAATGCAGAGTATACCGACAAACAGTACGATCAGGTTCAGAAAGGTAAGAAGAGTATTACCGATGGTTTGAATGAATTTTCAGCAAGAACATTGGATACCAAAGAAAAAGAGATATTTGCAGATTTGGTAGCAAAGATGGATACATATTATCAGGATATTGAGCAAATCATGGATACCAAAAAGATGTCGGGCACCTACGATAGTGAAGAGAGAGGAAGAATTAACAAAAGCAGTACAGCGATTGTGGAGACAATCACCCTTTTGAGTGCGTATAACGAAGAGGAGTCGGCCAAGCTCTATGCGGATACACAGGAAGTAATTCAGCAGCGAGCATTGGTGCTCGGTTCGGTACTTTTGCTTTCACTTGCAGCGCTCATTCTGATTTCATTTGTAATGATTCGCAGTATACGTCAACGAATGAAAGCAATTACCCGTTATTGTGAAGAAATAACAAAAGGCAACTTAACGGCATCCTTGGATCCGCACCTAACACAGGGAAATAATGAGATAAGTGTCATCGCACGAGCTATTCGTACAATGACCGATTCCACAACAAATGTCATTCGTGGTGTAGTTCAGGAATCTCATCATATCAACCAGGTTAGCGATCTTACCAACCAGAATATGGCTGGTCTGAATGAACGAATTCGTGAAGTATCAGCTACAGTTGAAGAGCTCTCTGCTGCAATGGAAGAGGCTTCAGCCCATACGGAAAATATGAATCATTCGGCTGCTGAGATGCAACAGGGAGCTGAATATATATCGGAACGGACATCTAAACAAGCAGAGTCCGCGTATGTGACCAGCACGAAGGCTGAAAAGTTGAAGCAGGAAGCCCGCGAATCGAGCCGAGCAGCCATAGACATGTATGATCATACGAGTAAGAAGATGACAGAAGCGCTGGAGCGTGCAACAGCTGTAGATCAGATTGGTATATTATCTCAGTCTATTTTGGATGTTACAGCGCAGACTAATCTGCTGGCACTCAATGCATCCATTGAAGCTGCAAGGGCTGGAGAAGCAGGCAGGGGTTTTGCGGTTGTAGCAAGCGAGATTCGAAAGTTGGCTGATGATTCCAGACAGGCTGCCGATCAAATTCAGCAGGTCACGGAAGAAGTTATGCAGTCTGTAACCAATCTGTCCTCGAATGCTAAAGAATTGCTATCCTTTATGTTCAATCAGGTTGGCAAAGATTATAAATTATTGGAGGATACAGCTGAACAGTATTATGTCGATTCCCTTGATCATGCCAATGCAGTTAAAGATCTCAATGCAACCTCACAACAAGTGACTGCAAATATCAAAATACTAGTGGGCTCCATTCACGAGATTGCATCAGCCAGTGAACAATCCGCTGCATCCAGTCAGGAAATCGCAGGACATATGGTCGCCTCTGCTGCGCAATCTGTGGAAGTAGTTAAACAATCTGATCAAGTCAAGGATAGTGCATTAAATCTGAATAAGCTGGTTCAAGATTTCAAGATTTAAAAGGAGAGAGTCGCAGATGATCCACTAGGGCCATGTAAGTGCCTAGTGGATTATTGCTGTCTTCATCCAATACTTACTTTTATAAACCAAGAAACAATAATGTGCGTACTTTTAATTTATACGCATAGGTCCTAAACTAATACTTGAGATGAAATCACTTTAACATTATTGTTCAACATAAAAAAATATATAAAAGGACGTGGAGCTGCATGGAAGTTACAACAAAGTCAAAGACAAAGGAAGACATCTTAAAGGCGTATCATTTCCGGCATGCAACAAAGATATTTGATGCTACCCGCAAAATCTCGGATGAGGATTTCCAATTTATATTGGAAACAGGCAGATTATCTCCAAGTTCCATTGGCCTTGAACCGTGGAAGTTTCTGATTGTACAAAATCCGAACCTGCGTAAGCGTCTGTCCGAAGTCTCTTCCGGCGCTCAAAAGCAATTGGCTACAGCAAGCCATTTTGTTGTTATTTTGGCCCGATCAGATGCCAGTTATAATTCTCCTTATGCGGAGTACATGTTGAAGGAAACAAAGGGAATGCCAAATAACGTATTTGAGCTAACAAGTGAGGCTTATGGAAAGTTCCAAAGTAATCAGAAAATTCTGGATAATCCAAGATCATTATTTGACTGGGCATCTAAACAAACTTATATTGCACTTGGCAACATGATGACGGCGGCAGCTCAGATCGAGATTGATTCTTGTCCAATCGAAGGTTTCAGCCGTGAGGACGTCCACCGTATTATGGAAGAAGAGGGCTTGCTGGAAAATGGCGCATGGGGCGTCTCTATGATGGCAGCCTTCGGTTATCGGGTAGAGGAGCCCCAACGTGAGAAGTCCCGACAATCCGTTGAGAAAATCACGCAATGGATTAACTGAATTCAGCGTGAATCCAGCATGAATTCAAAAATGATTATCTAAGATCTTACATTACAGATCAGGATCAGAGCAGAATCGAAACAGCCCGATATTTTCCACCTGTTAGAAGCATGGAAAGGGCTGTTTTTCTTTTTATAAAAAAGAACTTGAAAATACATAGATGTCTATGTATAATGAGGTCATGCCTAAATACAACGCAATTGCACTGATTGCAAGAATCAGGGACCATGTCAACAAACGGATTGTACACGAATTGGAACAGCATGAGGTAACAGGGATTGTTCCTTCTCATGGGGATGTATTAATGTTCTTGTACCGGGAAGAGACGCTGTCGATCAAGATGTTGGCTGAACGTGTCCAACGCACGCAACCAACGGTAACAGTACTGGTCAACAAGCTGGAGAAGCTTGGCTATGTTGAACGCAGCAAGAGTGCCGAAGATAGCCGGGTGACGATGATTCGCCTTACTGATCAGGGGAAGCGTCTTGAACCGATCTTCCATCAGGTATCAGAGCAGATTAATGACATCATCTATAGTGGCTTGTCCGATGAACAGTCGGAGCAATTGGAGAGCTTGCTGTCCATGATTGTCCGAAAGTTATAATGAATGAACTCTTCTGTCTGCAACCCTTCCAGATTTGGATGGGGTGGAGGCAGAGGAACCCAAATATTTTTTTAACCAAATGCATAGATGTCTATGTATGTGGAACGTATCAATGTAACCCCATTTTCGCAACCTAACTCAAACCAAACCTGGAGGGATTCACACTATGAAACATCTTATCGTATATGCTCACCCGCACACAGACAGCTTGAATAACGCAATCCTCAATACTGCTGTAGAAGCTCTCGAAGCTCAAGGCCATGAAGTAGTCGTTCGTGACTTATATAAGCTTGGATTCCAACCCGTACTGACTGAAGCAGATACAGCTTCCATGCGCGCAGGACAGACACCACAGGATATCGCTACAGAGCAACAGTTTGTTACAGATGCAGAAGCCATTACATTCATCTATCCGATCTGGTGGACAGGTCTTCCTGCCATTCTGAAAGGGTACGTTGACCGTGTATTCGCCTATGGTTTTGCGTATGCAGCAGGTGAAGCAGGAATCGAGAAATTGCTGACAGGCAAAAAAGGCCTCATTATCAACACCCATGGTACACCAAGTGAAATTTATGATCAGATCGGCATGACTGCTGGACTGAAAATAACTTCAGATGTAGGTATCTTCGATTTTGTAGGTATTGAAGCCGTAGATCATCTGCTCTTTGGTAGTATTGGATATCTGGATGCACCAGCATATCAAGCGATGTTGGATCAGGTTAAACAGACGGTAACGACCAAATTCTAATATAGATGTTGGTTCCCTATAAGGATTCCATATGATACCAGACCGACTCGATCAAGAGTCGGTTTGTTTGTTCATGTGTTTGCAAAATGGATGAAAGGGGGTATAATCGTACCCATGGAACCTATACTTATATTCAAAGCATTATCGAACGAGACACGTAGACAAATCTTGTTGTGGCTCAAAAACCCGGAGCAACACTTTCCACCGCTGGAACTATCACAGCATCCGGATGGTGGCAAGAACGGAATCTGTGTTGGCACGATTCAAGTGAAGGCTGGACTGGCTCAGTCGGTTATATCCAGTTATCTGCTGACTATGCTCAAGGCAGGATTGCTGCTCTCCGAGCGAAGAGGACAATGGACGTATTATCGGCGCAACGAGGAGACAATCCGTCAGTTTGCCGAGTACGTGCAGAACGAGTTATAAGCCGGATGCCGGAACGGAAGCTAGGATGCACATGCACGCAGGGATTCCGTCCGGATGTAAACGGCTAGTTTATCATCACATCACCATATCCAGTTGCGATTTAATTAATCTATATATCTGGATATACAAAAATATAATCATCGAGGAGATTAAACGATAATGACTACAGAAAATACAGCTACATCCCATAAAGAACATATTCATGACGTTAAGCTTTCCATCCTGGATCTGGCTCCTGTTGTAGTGGGTGCAACACCTGCTGATGCACTGCGCAACAGCCTGGATCTGGCACAGCATGCAGAGAAGTGGGGATATCACCGTTACTGGGTAGCTGAACATCACAACATGCCGGGTATTGCTTCATCCGCAACTTCGGTTGTTATTGGATATCTGGCTGGTGGAACTAAAACGATTCGTCTGGGTTCAGGAGGCATCATGTTGCCCAACCATGCACCGCTTGTCATCGCTGAGCAGTTCGGCACACTGGAATCCTTGTATCCTGGCAGAATTGACCTGGGACTGGGTCGCGCACCAGGTAGTGACCGCCGTACATCGCTTGCACTACGCAAAGATCTGAACAGTGGGGAAGATTTCCCTGAGTTGTTGGCAGAACTTAGAGCATACTTTGATGCTTCGGCGACATCTTATCATGCGCCTGTTCGCGCAGTTCCTGGAGAAGGATTGAATATTCCGATTTACCTCTTGGGGTCCAGTGATTTCAGTGCACGTCTGGCAGGTCAGCTAGGATTGCCGTTTGCTTTTGCCAGCCACTTCTCGCCCGATTACACCCGGATTGCATTAGAGACGTATCGAAACAACTTCCAACCATCTGAAAGCTTGAAGGAGCCGCATGTGATTGTTGGTGTTAACGCTGTTGTTGCAGATACAGACGAGGAAGCAGCATGGCTGGGTACAACGATGCAGCAGCAGTTCCTGAACATTATTCGTGGCACAACGGGATTGGTACAGCCTCCGGCAGAGATGGAAGGCAAATGGACGGATCGTGAGAAGGCTGGTGTTGAGCAGACGCTCAAGGCAGCTGTTAATGGTTCACCAGAAACGGTACGTGGACAGCTGGAATCCTTCATTCGGCAGACACAGGCAGATGAGCTGATTATTACGTC
The DNA here is from genome assembly GCF_037973995.1 of Paenibacillus sp. FSL R5-0701. Taxonomy (NCBI): domain Bacteria; kingdom Bacillati; phylum Bacillota; class Bacilli; order Caryophanales; family Paenibacillaceae; genus Paenibacillus; species Paenibacillus sp. FSL R5-0701. The sequence goes on from NZ_CP150230.1 coordinate 659,483, forward strand.
GATGATCTATGATCATAAGGCACGTCTGCATTCCTATGAATTGATTGCACAATTGGCGGGAAAAGCTTAATCTTCCATTTTCAGCGTTAAAACTGGCTTAATCGTAGGGTATAGCTATAAATTTACGGTTCGTCTCCCAGTGAGGCGAGCCGTTTTTGAATAGGGAGAATTTGCAAATGATTCGTGTGGGGCAGAAGACTCATTTTGGGGTAAAATGACTTTACCCGGTTTAATTTGAAACGGTTAATCAGCACCATACGTATAAATCCAGAGTGTTATACATATGTTGGCTTGTACAAGGTATTTTTTTATTCGTGTGTATGGGCATTTATCTAGCTTTATAGTTAAGTTTTGATTAAGGGTCATAAGAGAGGACGACACGCCTATGGAGCAACCTGAGCAACCCCGCGTTTGGCCGGAGCGGTTCAAGCGATTTTTTCTTAACAACAAGTTTGTCCTATTTCTGCTGATTCTGCTGTTGGTGGGACTGAACGTGATGGTTCTGACCAAAGTATCTTTTGTTCTTCATCCGCTCGCAGTACTCATCAAAACCATTGTGCTACCTATTATTCTGTCAGGCATACTCTACTATCTGCTGAATCCGATTGTGGATGTGATGGAAAGATGGAAAATCAAGCGTGGCTGGTCCATTCTGATCCTGTATCTTGCCATCGGAGGCATTCTGACCGTTGTAGTGCTGGCAGTCATTCCGGTTGTACGGAACCAGATTATGGGGCTGATCGAAAATTTCCCAACATACAGCGAAACGGTAAAACAGCAGTTTGAGGAACTCACGGGCAGCCAACTGTTCGGTCAGTTCCAGGAGACGGTGAATCTGAATTCGCAGGACTGGTGGGGAACAATCTCCCAAAAGGCTACTGAAATTCTGAACTCGACCTGGACCAAATTGGGCGGATTCCTCGGAGCTTTCACTGAGACCGTGCTGTCCATCGTAACGGTTCCGTTCATTCTGTTCTATCTGCTGAAAGACGGCAAGAAGCTGCCAGCGAAAATTCTGTCTTTCCTGCCGATCAAGAGCCGTACGGGCGCAATGCATGTGCTGGAAGACATCAATCACCAGATCAGTTCATTCATTCGTGGACAGATTATCGTCAGCTTCTGCATCGGTATTCTACTCTACATCGGTTATATGGTCATTGGTCTGGATTATGCACTGATTCTTGCCATTATCGCCTCGTTCACGAGTGTTGTTCCGTATCTGGGACCAGCAATTGCAATTACACCTGCGTTGATCGTGGCCCTGGTTACTTCGCCGGTGATGCTGCTGAAGATGGTTGCCGTATGGACAATCGTGCAGTTAATCGAGGGTAAATTCATCTCACCACAGATCATGGGCAAAACGCTGAAGATTCATCCCATCACGATTATCTTTGTCATTCTGACTTCGGGTAATCTGTTTGGAGTCGTGGGCATTCTGCTCGCTGTTCCAGGATACGCGGTGCTGAAAGTATGTGTATCGCATATCTTCAACTGGTTCAAGGACAGATCCGGCCTGTATGATCCGAACAAAAACAATCTTTTATGACTAAAGTGGCAAGCTCCAATGGATAGTTAATCAGAAGATCTAGTCACTCTGTATCCTGTATAAAAAGGTACCCTTACCAAGAAGAACCCCCGTCCATCGGCATACAGCCGAGAGGCGGGGGTTCTTCTTCATGAACAAGCTTGGCTGCTGCCTAGCTGTGTTTAATATGCTGGAGCGTTTGCAGGAAAATCTGCTCAATGTGAGCATCATCCAGAGAGTAGTACACGGTCTTGCCTTCCTTGCGTCGCTTGACGATCCGCATGTTGCGGAGAGAACGCAGCTGGTGTGAAATGGCCGACTGTCCCATGTCGAGCAGAACCGTCAGGTCATGAACACATAATTCCTTCTGTAACAGCGCATCAATAATACGTAGACGTGTGGGGTCGCTGAATGCCTTGAACCAATCTGCCATCTCGGAAGACGTCTCCCGATCTATGAGTGAAGTGCGAATCGTCTGCACGTCGGCTTCAGTGCCTGAGCAGGCTGCATCACATTCGCTTGGTGCTTTAACCGGTTGTTCCATTTCCTATCACCGCCTATGTTAACAACTATAGCTCTATTATATCCAAAACCCGCCTAAAGCGAAATGATTACTATTAGCATAATCTGTATGAAAAATCAACAACGATTGTTGACACTCATGTTTAGGCGTGCATATAATAGGGTTAACCAAACATATGAATGAGTGCTCATATATTGAATGTAATTGAAATATAACATCGTTTTTGTACTGCAAAGGGGAGAATTCACATGGGAACCGGACAGGAACAGGTGAAAAGGGAACTGCTGCTTGAGGGACTGGATTGTGCGAACTGCGCTTTGAAGATTGAGAATGGCGTCAAAAAAATTAAAGGCATTAACGAATGCTCTGTCAATTTTGTTACCAAAACATTATCGCTACACACCACTTCCGATATGGATGAACAGGTAGTGGAAGAAGCAAAGCGCAAAGTGCTTCGGCTGGAGCCGCATATTCGCATTTCGGAAAAAGGAAAACACGTGAATGGACATGTACACACCCATACAGGGAGTGCAGCTGGTGCGCATAACCACAGTCATGACCATACCGGACATGATCATGGACATTCACATTCACATGGCAAACACTCGCATACTCATGATCACTCAGATTCAGAGGGACACACACATGGTCATGTGCATGAGCACGGAGGTCATGCTGGACATGATCACAGCCATACACATGATGATGCCCATGCAGGCCACTCGCATGAACATGGTGCAGGACAGACAAAAGTGTTGCTTGCTCGTCTTGCTGCAGGTTCTGTGTTGCTCGCAGCCGCAATCTGGTCGCCGCTGGAGGGCTGGGCACAATTTGCTCTCTATGCACTCGCTTATCTGATTGCCGGGGGAGATATTGTGCTCCAGGCGTCCAAAAACATTATTCGTGGCCAGGTATTCGATGAATACTTCCTGATGTCCGTGGCTACCTTGGGTGCCTTTGCTATTGGAGAGTATCCGGAAGGGGTAGCGGTCATGCTCTTTTATCAGCTCGGGGAGCTGTTTCAGGGTATGGCGGTTAATCGGTCACGCAAGTCCATTCAGGCGCTCATGGACATTCGCCCGGACTACGCGAATATCCTGACGGGTTCGGGTGACGAGACTCGTCGTGTATCTCCGGAAGCCGTACGGATTGGTGATCGTATTGTCGTGAAAGCAGGAGAGCGAGTACCGCTGGATGGTATCGTTAGAGCTGGGCGTTCCATGGTGGACACTTCTGCTCTGACAGGTGAATCCGTACCTCGTGAGCTGGAGCCTGGAAGTGATGTACTGAGTGGATTTGTGAACAAAAATGGTATGTTGACGATTGAAGTGACCAAAACGTTTGGTGAATCAACGGTATCCAAAATTTTGGACCTGGTGCAGAACGCGAGCAGCCGGAAAGCGAAAACAGAACATTTTATTAGTAAATTCGCCCGTTATTACACACCGGTTGTTGTTATCCTTGCAGCCGTGATTGCATTTGTTCCGCCGTTGATACTTAGTGGTGCAACATTTGCTGACTGGATCTATCGCGCATTGGTCTTCCTGGTTATCTCATGTCCTTGTGCTCTGGTCGTTTCTATTCCACTTGGATTCTTTGGTGGTATCGGAGCAGCTTCACGTAACGGGATTCTCGTTAAAGGCAGTAACTACCTTGAAGCGTTGAACGATGTGAAAATTGTTGTTTTTGATAAAACGGGTACACTAACCAAAGGTGTATTCAAAGTAACAGCCATTCATCCCGAAGGTGGACGCACGGAAGAAGAACTGATGGAGCTGGCAGCTATTGCCGAAGCCAATTCCAATCATCCGATTGCCGAATCCATTCGCGCAGCTTGGGCTAAGGCCATTCCCACGCAAGGTGTGGAAGGTTATGACGAAGTTGCCGGACACGGGATCAAGGTGAGTGTGGATGGTCGGGAAGTGCTTGCAGGCAACGCCAAATTAATGGTGCAGGCAGGTATATCCTATACCACACCAGAAACAGCCGGAACGATTGTCCACGTGGCTGAAGCTGGCACGTATGTTGGTCATCTAATCATTGCCGATGAAGTGAAGGATGACGCAGCCGCGGCGATTCAGGCGCTGAAGAAACTCGGCATTCGCAAAACGGTCATGCTGACAGGTGATGCCAAAGCCGTAGGTGAAGCGGTAGGACGCGAGCTGGGTGTGGATGAGGTCTATGCTGAATTGCTGCCACAGGACAAAGTGGAGCGGCTGGAGCAACTGGAAGCTGCCAAATCTCCGAAGGAGAAAATGGTGTTTGTCGGTGACGGCATCAACGATACACCTGTACTGGCGCGCGCCGATGTGGGCGTGGCCATGGGTGGACTTGGTTCAGATGCTGCGATTGAAGCGGCAGATGTGGTCATCATGACCGATGAACCGTCGAAACTAGCGAGTGCAATTCGCATTGCAAAGCGTACACGAATGATTGTATGGCAAAATATCGCGTTTGCTTTGGGGGTTAAAGCGATCTTCCTGCTACTCGGTGTGTTCGGCATAGCTACCATGTGGGAAGCGGTATTCTCCGATGTCGGTGTCACAGTGCTAGCTGTACTGAACGCCATGCGTGTACTTCGAGTGAAGAATATCTAAGTTTACGAAACGATCCAGGCGGCTCTTCGTATATACGTAGAGCCGTTTTTATATTTTTATGTAGATAAGTCTAACCAGACATTTACACGAGAACGGAGAGGACAGAAATAACCTGAAGAAGCGAAGCTGGTTATTCTGTCATCGGAGTGTCAGTGTAAGCAGGTCTATGGAAGACAACAGTGAAGGGGAGAACGTTTTGACAGGAGCAATAGTTGGGATCATCATTGGAGTGTGTTATTTCATTCTGGGGTTCATGGTGTTCAAAAAACCACCTAAAATGATTAACGGAATATATGGGTATCGGACTCCGCGTGCAATGAGTAATCCTGAGTTGTGGGATGAAGCGCAAAGTTATAGCGCCAATCTGATGATGCAATTTGGTGTGATTATTACGATATTCGGCATTATCGGTTTCTGGCTTACAGATGTGCGAGCGTTGGTGCTGAGTCTGGTGGCTACAGGGTTCTATACGTTCAGACTGTTTACCAGAGTTGAAGGCCGGTTGAAGCAAATGCAACGTGCTCAACAGCAACAGAATGAGCAGAACGTTTAAGGTAATTTGAATGAATAGTGTACAGAGGAAGACCTGCGTGTGAAGCGGGTCTTTTTTTGTTGAGATAGAAAATTGTAAGAGGATTTTAACTTGCTAAGGCTTCATACCTGAAATCTAACGTTGACGTTAACGTTAATATTATATATAATTATGTACATAACATTATAGACATATGGAAGAGGTGAGGGAAATGAGTTTATATAAAATCGACGACGTAGCCAAGGAATGCGGTTTGACCAAGCGAACCATTCGGTATTATGAAGAGATTGGTGTCATGCCTTCACCTCAGCGGACAGATGGCGGTACGCGGTTGTACACTCGGGAGGATATCGATTATCTGAAGAAGGTGGTTCGCGCCAAAGAGGTACTTGGATTCTCCCTTCAGGAGTTACATACCTATGTGGCAACGGCAGATGCCTTGAACGAACAACGTTTTGACTACCAGCAGACGACCGAAGTAAGAGAACGGATCGAGAAACTCACCACGATGGAAACAACGCTGGATGGTCAGTTGCAACTGATTAAGCAGAAACTTCAGAGCATACATGCCGTACAGACTGAACTGGAAGAGCTGCGTGAACGCGTTCGGAGTGGTATTCAGAAGTTACAGGCACATGATCCGCAGGGTGATGAAGACGGCTAACCGAATTAACATCTAATGTTTAATAACAAAACTGTATACACATAATCGCTACATGGAGTGAGCACCATAGTACCTATGGCGATCCTGTACAAACACCGGATTTTTCGGTGTCATTTGTGCCGTTTTGTTACCTCTATTCATGAAAATGAACGCGATATTTTCATCGTTTTCACTGCTATTTTCAAATAAAAAGTTTCACCACATAAATTATTCACAGGAGGAATTACGTATGAAAAGAGAGCCATCATTACCGGACGAATTGCCGTCATCACGTGGGAGCTTACTGTCTCAACCGCGAGCGGTATGGGCGGTTGCCTTTGCATGTATCATATCCTTTATGGGTCTGGGTCTGGTTGACCCGATTCTGCCCGCGATTGCAGATCAGCTGCATGCATCGAAAAGCCAAGTGTCACTGCTATTTACCAGTTATAACGCTGTAACCGGGGTAGCGATGCTGATTACAGGTGTCGTATCCAGCCGGATTGGTGTGAAGTGGACGCTGCTCAGCGGTATATTGCTGATTATTATCTTCTCGTTCCTTGGCGGTACCTCAGACACGGTAGGTGCACTGGTTGGTTACCGTGGCGGTTGGGGACTTGGTAATGCCTTGTTCATCGCAACGGCATTATCTGCAATCGTTGGACTGTCCACATCGGGGACAGCCAAAGCGATTATTTTGTACGAAGCAGCACTTGGTCTCGGGATTGCGGTTGGTCCGCTGCTTGGTGGTGAGCTGGGTTCCATCTCTTGGCGTGGCCCGTTCTATGGGGTGGCTGTCCTGATGGCGATTGCCTTTATAAGCATTACATTTATGCTGCCCAAAATGGCTAAACCGAAAACACGCAGCTCTTTGTCCGATCCGTTCAAAGCATTAAGTTATCCTTCATTGAAAACATTGGCGATTACCGCCTTCCTGTATAACTTTGGTTTCTTTACCTTGATGGCTTATTCACCATATGTCATGAATTTGGATGAGCACGGCCTGGGTTACGTATTCTTTGGCTGGGGACTGATGCTGGCAATTACGTCGGTATTCGTCGCACCAAGACTGCAACGCCGATTCGGTTCGGTTCCGTCCATGAGTGTCATGCTTACATTGTTCGCGATTGATCTGGTTGTTATGGCAGTAGGTACGGTGATGGGTTCACCAACTACCGTTATTGTTGCAGTCATTGTAGCGGGGATTTTCCTTGGGATTAACAATACGTTGATTACAACGGCTGTTATGGAAGCTGCACCTGTGGAGCGTTCTGTTGCTTCTGCTGCATACAGCTTTGTTCGTTTCCTGGGTGGTGCACTTGCTCCATGGCTTGCGGGTAAATTGTCCGAGTGGTTCCTGCCGGAAACGCCGTTTTATTTTGGCGCATTAATGGTTCTGATTGGTGTCGTGGTACTGCTGGTACGCCGTCATCATCTGCGGGATATCGATTCCGCCATTACATCTCATTAATTCACAGGAGGAATTGCAATGCTGAAACATATATTGGTTGCTGTTGATGGTTCGGATCATGCGCAGGTGATCCCGTTAATGAGATCTGCCGTGTGGCGCGCGAACGAGATTGTGGAATGATCGTGATGGGTACAGGCGGGAAAGGCATGCTCGCAGAGATGATCGTAGGCAGTGTCAACCATGGCGTGTTAAAACATGCAGAGTGCCCCGTCCTGACGGTTAAATAGGTTATGAAATCCTTTATAATGCAATAGCTCAAGATCGCGACAATGGCTCATCAGACACGTTACAAGCTATGATTGCCGAATATCGTAGTGGGTTGATAGCACGGAAATAGTGTATAAATAGATTAAGTTCAATAGGCTCGAAAAGGATGGAGTGGAGGATGCAGCATATGAAAAAACAACATCTGTTTATCGGGGGCAAACCGACCAAATCCGTAGATTATAAAACACTTCAAGCACCATACTCCGGGGAAACGCTGGCAGAAGTCTCTTCGGCTTCAGCCGAGGAAGCGGAGGCTGCCGTTGCAGCTGCGGTTCAAGCTGGGAAGGCAATGCGCCAGATGCCTGCACATCAGCGTGCAGATATTCTGTACAAGTTGTCCTCCATGCTTGAAGAACGCAAGGAAGAAGCAGCGCGAATTATTGCGCTTGAAGCGGCAAAGCCAATTACGGCAGCACTGGCCGAGGTTGACCGGACGGTGGAAACGTATCGTTTTGCCGCCGAAGAAGCCAAGCGGCTGACCGGAGAGACGGTTCCGATGGATGCAGCCAAAGGTGGAGAAGGTCGTATTGGCTATACGATGCGGCAACCTCTAGGCGTCATCGGTGCGATCACACCGTTTAATTTTCCAATGAATCTGGTAGCCCACAAGGTAGGCCCAGCGCTGGCAGCGGGCAATACGATTGTTCTCAAACCTGCGGAGCAGACACCTCTTTCATCCTACTACATCGCTAATCTGCTTCAGGAAGCCGGATTGCCGGATGGTGCATTGAACGTGGTGAGCGGTGATGGCAAAACGATTGGTGATGTTCTTGTTGAGCACCCCCATGTTGCTCACATTACGTTTACAGGCAGTCCAGCAGTAGGCACGAGCATTCGTAGCAAAGCAGGACTCAAACGCGTGACACTGGAGCTTGGGTCAAATGCAGCGGTGATCGTGGATAAGGACGCAGACCTGGACAAAGTGATTCCTCGATGCGTGACCGGTGCTTTCACCTATCAGGGACAGGTATGTATCTCGCTACAGCGAATCTACGTACATCGTGACATCTCGGAAGAATTCATCCGGCGTTTCGCTGAAGCGGCCAAACAAGTAGTGGTCGGAGACCCGCTGAGCCCGGATACGGTGGTCTCTGCGCTGATTACTTCCAAGGATGTACAGCGTACACACGATTGGATTGAAGAAGCCAAACAGGCAGGAGCTGAGGTGGCAGCAGGCGGTCAAGCTGAAGGAGGCATTCTGCGTCCAACGGTACTGATTAACGTTCCGCGTGATGCCAAGGTATCCTGTCAGGAAGTGTTTGCACCCATCGTTGTGATCAATACGGTAGATTCCGTTGAAGAGGGTATTGAACATGTTAACGATTCGATATACGGGCTTCAGGCAGGCGTATTTACAAACGATATTCATACCGCCCTCCATGCTGTCGATCAGATCGAAGCAGGCGGAGTTATGATTAACGATATTCCGACGTTCCGAGTGGATCACATGCCCTATGGCGGGGTGAAACAAAGTGGGATTGGGCGTGAAGGCGTAAAATATGCTGTAGAGGAAATGATGGAATTGAAGTTTGTTATGTTTAACAAAGGGTGATTTTCTTCCATTCTTTTACTCAATATACCGTATGCCAATGAAAACATAACCACACACCTCCTGTGCCAGAATAATGGCACAGGTTTTTTTTATATGAAGATCATAGAAAAAGTTTCAAAAATACATGCTGATTCTTCACTGACTGCGGGTTCACATCTGATGAGACGGGTATAACATAGTTAACATACCGCAACATAACTGACTAAACGCCGCTCATATCACCGAAGCATGATGTACCCATCCAGAGCACGAGCGGAATGAAGCGGTACAGCATTGCCGAAAGTCTTATATTCTCTCACTATTCAAATAAAATGCAGTATGAATTAAGCCTGAACTCTGGAGTTGCAGGACAGGCAGGAGGTGTATTCAAATGGCGTATTCCATGGTGGACGTATCGGGAATGTCAGGCGTAAGTCTGAACGAACTGAGCCAGTATGCAGAGACAGGTCTTCTGAATCCGGCCTTTGGGGATGTAGATGAGGACATCTATTATGAAAAGCAGGAATTGCTAAGACTCCAGCAAATCCTTTTCTGTAAGGAAGTGGGTATGAAGGAGAATGAGATTGCCCCGATGCTCCGGGATAATCCCCAGGATGTCATACGCATCATGAAGCAGCATCGGATTGACATGCTGGAGAAGGCACTCCGTCTGCATGGATTGATTCAGACACTGGACAAAACGATCTCTCATTTGCAAGGTGAACAGGAACTTGATGAACATGAGCTGTATATCGGTTTTGTAAATAAGGGACGTCACCAGTTGCTGAATGAATCGGGTTCTGACCCTGTAGTCACTAATGATATGAACCATGTGCAGACAGACGGTACTCAGAGGTCTGACATCCAATCTTCCAATACATCCACATTGCCTGAAAATCAGGAGTTGAAGTCAAAAGAAGATTATCTGGATTCCCAGGCGAGAATTGACCAGGTTCATCTGGACTTGCAACAGGCCATTGAGGATGGATTGGAACCCGGTAGTGCAAAAGTACAAGGGATTATTGGCAGGCATCTTGAATGGATTAAAGGTTATTATACACCCACCGCTGAGATCTATCGGGATTTAGCCAATCTGTATGTAGAGCATAAAAATTTCCGTCAGATGTATGATGGTTACCACCCGAGGCTGGCTGAATTCCTGCGGGATGGGATGATGATTAAAGCGGAACATGATTTATCCTAGATGCATAAAGTAACATGGGCGAGCAAGAACATGGGTGTGAATCATAATGGATAACAAAGAGCGCAGACCTCTGAGAGGACTGCGCTCTTTGTTATTACGGGTTCTTCATCATTGTGTATGATGAGACTCCGATCACCTTATTCATCATTTCCTAAAGGGGTATGGTTGCTTCCAACTGCTCTGTGAGCAGGCTTACGGCTTTCTCCAGGAAGACGCGGTCTTCGTCGTCAAAACGATTTTTGATCGGGCTGTCGATATCCAGCACCCCGTACAGTTCGCCGTTTTTGATAATCGGTACGACAATCTCACTGTTCGATGCTGCATCACAGGCAATGTGGCCTGGGAAGGCATGAACATCATCAACGACCAGGGTACGTTTTTCCGCAGCAGATGTGCCGCATACACCACGTCCCAGTGGAATTCGGATACAGGCAGGCAGTCCTTGGAATGGCCCGAGGACCAGTTCTTTTCCATCATACAGATAGAAGCCGACCCAATTGGTGTCGGTCATAAATACATTGAGCAGCGCAGCAGCGTTCGCCAGATTGGCAATCGCACTAGGTTCATCGCGGATCAGAGCACTTAACTGTCCCAGGACGGCGGTGTGCTGCTCACTTCGTGTTCCTTCATAGGAAACAGCTTGAAACATGGTAAATCACCCTCCCGAGCAAAATGGTACTTATTTTCAAGATAGTGCAGAGGATGCGGTTAGTCAAGCGGAGGATTTCGGAAAGGGAAGGGAATAGCTGAAGAATCCTCCTGTTTCTCAGCTTCTTGCGTGGGGTAAATACTTAGCAACCACGGAGGGCTATAACCCGGGAAGGAGCTTGGCTTATGCATGCAGAGGTACAGAATCTTTTTGTACGGATTCATCTACTATATTTCGCGCAAAATCAGGATTTGAACGTTAGCGAGGCACTGCCCCTATTGGAAGAACGGGGATATCGCGTTGGAGAACGGGAGATCAAGCAGGAGCTTGAACACCTGACACAGGAGAATTTCCTGACCGCCCACGGGGACCAATGGAGCCTAACCGGGACTGGCATCGAAGAATTCAAGGAAATCACGGCTGTGTTTGGCCGGGTTAGCGATGAATTACTGGGGAAGGGCAAGAAAACGTCCAAAGCTTAAAATTCATTGGACAAGCCATGATTCCGTAATTCACTCAAACTTTGAATTGTTCCATACGTACAACAAGACCGGGAGCGAAATTGGCCCGGTTTTTTGACGTGTGTCCATGACTGAATAGTTGCCATTCGGCGCAGGTTATGATTAGATGACTAGTGAATATTATGGTCTGCGGAGATAGATCGGATCGGAGTGTCTTTATATGTATAAATGCAAAGGAAGAATTCCCGAAATGGAGACTGCGCGGCTTCGTCTGCGTAAAATGCGTCGCCGGGATGCGGCCCAGATGTTCGCATGCTGGTCAGATCGCGAGGTGACCCGTTACATGAATCTTGCGCCCATGATTGGGACAAGCGAAGCGGCAGACATGATTGGACTGCTCAACCAAATGGCAGGAGAAGAGGATGCGATCCGGTGGGGGATAGAACTCAAAGAAACAGGCAAGCTCATTGGCAGCTGTGGCTTTAACACATGGCAGCTTGAAGGCGCATTCCGGGGTGAGATCGGTTATGAGCTAGGACGTGACTATTGGCGCCACGGTTATATGACGGAGGCTTTCTCGGCATTGCTGCCCTTCGGGTATGAGACCATGGGTCTTAATCGAATTGAAGCGCTGGTTGATCCGCGTAATCTGGCTTCCGGCGAGTTCTTGACAAACCGTGGCTTCACGCGAGAAGGGTTGCTACGACAGGTGCAACATACGTCCACCGGATACAAGGATATGGTGATGTATTCAATGTTGTATGATGAGTTCCTTCGCAAGAAAGGTAAATAAAAGAGACAATAGATAATTGCTTTTAAATTACACGTAAACGAAGAAACAGAACAAAGCTGGAGAAGCGAAGCGTTCGCCTTTAAAGCTTTCTGAAAGAAAGCTACATCGGAAGCATACGCTATCACCGGATTTCTCCTTTAGAGAGGAGAAGAAAAAATCTGGGGATAACAGCGATTGGAAGCTTGTTCTGGTTCGTAGTAGATGTGTAAATTAACGTACCAATTATATAGAGAAACGAAGAGAGAAGGGTTTGTGTGAATGCAACTGGAGGTTTGAAGCGCAGTTTCATCTTGACGGGGCTGTTGCTCGCGACATTTCTGTCAGCGATTGAAGGCACCGTAATTGGTCCGGCAGGGCCGACCATTGTCAGTGAGCTGGGGAGTGTACAGCTGCTGAGCTGGATTTTCACCGCATACCTGTTGACGATGGCTGTGAGTACGCCCATTTTCGGCAAAATCAGTGACTTATATGGACGAAAGCCTGTATTCCTAATTGGCTGTGCCTTATTTTTACTGGGTTCCCTCTTGTGCTGTCTGTCGCAGAATATGGAACAATTGATTATTTTCCGTGCTATTCAGGGGATTGGTGCGGGTGCAGTAGTTCCTGTTACATTTACGATTATTGGGGATATCTACGCCATTGAAGAACGTGGTAAAATCCAGGGCTGGATTAGCTCCGTGTGGGGCATTTCCTCTCTGGCTGGACCGCTGCTTGGTGGTTATTTTGTAGATAATCTGGGCTGGCAGTGGATCTTTGGTTTTAATGTGCCGTTTGGTCTGCTTGCGATGTGGTTTGTATTTCGTTATCTGAAGGAAGATATCTCGCCGCGAACGGCCAAAATTGACTATGTCGGTGCACTGACCTTCACGGTGGGCATTACTGCATTGCTATTTGTCCTGTCGGCGGGTGGGCAGTATTATGCCTGGAGTTCTCCGTTGATTGTTGTGCTGAGTGTGGTCGCCGCTCTGTTTATTATTTTATTTTTCGTGGTGGAAAAAAGAGCTCAGGCCCCTATGGTTCCACTACATTTGTTCCGAATTCGGGATATCCGTGTGGCGAATATCGCCGGACTGCTGACCAGTACTTTGATGATCGGCCTGACCAGCTATTTGCCGCTCTGGGTGCAGGGGGTTCGGGGAGGTAATGCGACGGAATCCGGGCTGCTGCTCGCACCGATGTCGGTGGGTTGGCTCATTGGTAGTGTGTTGGCAGGCCGCCTATTGATGAAGATTGGATCACGTATGACCGCATTGATTGGGTTAACTGGTATTGCGATCGGGTCGGGTGGACTCTTTCTGGTGGGCGGGACATCTCCGCAGGTTGTGCTATTTATACTGACCTTTATATATGGTCTCGGCTTCGGATTTGCGTTTACGATCTTCACCATTATTGCGCAGTCTTCTGTAGGGTATAAGGAGCGTGGCTCCTCTACCGCACTGCATACGTTCATGCGTACATTGGGACAGACGATTGGTGCAGCGGCTTTTGGTACATGGTTGAACTATCGGATTTCCACGTTATCCAGTGAGCAGAATCTGGCGGAGGCTGGAATATCGGAGAATGATCTGAATGAACTGCTCGCACCGCATACGGATGCTGCGCTATCGGATGACAAATGGGCGCTGCTGCGTAACGTGCTGGAAGGAAGCTTGCATTCCCTGTTTGTCATTATGTTTGTCATTGCACTGGTCTCGTGGGTAACGACGCTTGCTCTACGCAAACGTTTAATTGTACCCGAAGATGCAGATGCTCCACCGCAGCCACAAGGCTCAAAGTAAAAGTGGATGTATACGAAAAACCGGATTCGCCGATGTCAGGCAAATCCGGTTATTTTTGTTGGCACATGTGCAGTGGACTAGAGAGCATCTTCCAACTCAGGCAAGTGATGTCTTATTTGACCTTTTGCTCCTCTTTCTAAATTGTAAGGAACATGAGACACGTTATTTCCCGAAATCACCTGAAAAACACGTTGTAAACGGCTGTTTATTCAAAGATAGCGTGTGTCAGATTCCTTAAAATGCTGCGAGCGCTTCAAACCCCTGAATAAGTCGTCACAGGTTCGTTAGCGTTAGCGCTCCATAGCTGCTCCAGTACATTCTGTTACGCTCCGGCTTTCGGCAGGTTTGAAGACACGCTCTAGCTGCTTGCTGATAAACGGTCTGCGGAATGTGCAAGCCTTCCCAAGAGTTCGGACAGCAATTCCTTGTCTTCTTCACTTAGTCCACTTACAGCCCGATCAATCTTCAACGCATAGCCTGGATAGATGTCATCCATGGTGCGCTGTCCTTCTTCGGTCAATTCCACAAAGATGATACGTCTGTCTTGCGGACAATGTTTGCGGTGTAACAATCCTTTTTGCTCCAGCTTATCGATCACATAGGTCACATTACCACTTTGCAGCAGAAGTTGTGCGCCAACCTGTTGAATCGGCTGAGCTCCTTTCATATATAACACTTCGAGCACCCCGTATGCGGTGGGGTTGAAGCCATGCACTTTGCTTCCGGATACAGCGTGTTCATTCACGCTCTTGAATGTCTGGGCCAAGGTGCGGTACAGATGAAGTGAACGTTCGGTTCCGATTTCTTGTAATTCCAGCATGCTGATCCCGCCTTTTCAGATTAGTTTTATAAGTTGAAATGATGAAGAGGGGTTCTCTCCGTTATGCTGTTCATGTAAAAGAGTATTTCAACTTATATGAGTTGGTTATTTATGTTTGACGATTCAGGTTGTCGCCATGGTTTAATTGTAAACTTCTATTTCTACGAAAAACATGCGATATGTCACAAGATTTGCATTTTTAGCATTTAAAATTTGATCATTCATCATGCTGAAAAATCATCCTTCAGATGTCGCTTTTTCTCCGCCTCTGGCAGGAGGTCGAGTCAAGGGCTGCTCTATATAATGAGTTCATACTATGAATTGGAAGATAATGGAGGAGAAGAAGGGTGACAAGTGATTTAACGTTTGAAGGACAACGACCACTGAAGAATAACCGATCTTTTGTAACATTGATGGTGGCACAGGCCATTTCCAATCTGGGTGATTGGCTGCATCTGCTCGCAATACTGACCCTCGTGGGTATCCGCTGGAATGCAACGCCATGGGAGATTACATTTGTCACACTTTCCGCAGCAATACCCATTCTGTTAACAGGGCCATTCGCAGGCACACTTGCAGATCGCCTGAACCGAAAATGGCTGATGATTGTAGCCGATGGTGCACGGATCATCATCGTGGGTGCGTTAATTTTTGCTGACCAGATCTGGCACATCTACATACTGCTGGTCCTCAAATCCCTGTTCGATGTCATGTTCTCTCCGGCCAAAAACGGAAAGCTGAAGGAGATTGTACCTCACGAACAACTTGCGCAAGCTGTATCCATCAGCTCGATCATTGAACAGATGTCCAAAATTATTGGTCCAGCGCTTGGTGGACTGCTGGTAGCCGCTTTTGGCATCACCTGGTGTTTTGTTATCGATTCAGCGTCTTTTTTGATCTCCGGCATCATTTTATTGTGGATTCCTGGAACTCGGGTGATCCAATCTGCAATTCATAACGTAACAGAAGTAGAGGAAGAGACAGCTGGGGGTGTTCGTAACCGCTCAAAAGGCTCTTTTTGGAAGGAAACACAGGAGGGCATTCGCATGCTCGCATCTCTCTCTCACGTAGGAACGTCTCTGATTTTGCTTGCTTCAGCCATACTTTTTCTGCAATTTGCCGATTCACAGACTGTGGTGTTATTCAGACAACTTCCCGGAATTTCAAGTGATCTACTGGGATGGTGCGTGGCAGCAAGTGGTGTAGGTACATTAATTGCAGCGATGAGTGTACGGAAGTGGAAGCATGCAGGGCATATTTTGAAAATGGGTCTGGGTACCATACTCATGGGTCTGGTTATCGGCGGAGCCGGAGTTATTGTTGGGGTTTGGCCGCATGCCGGGCTAGGTGCCAATCTGTTGTTAGTATCCCTCTTTGCCCTGGCAGGTGTCGGAATTGGGTTTGCGATTGTACCCTTTCAGATCCTGTTGCAGGAACAGACACCTGAGGCGATGACAGGCAGGGTATTTGGAACGGTAGGCAGCGTGATGACTGCCAGTAATATTATGGGCCCGGTGGTAGGCGGATTTATGGTCACCTCATTTGGTGTAGTGCCGGCTTTTGTCTGTTCAGGCATTTTGATGACCCTGCTTGGTTTGATTTATTTGATGAAACGCAATGGGGAAAAAGCCGATCTGAATGGTTCCATTGCAGCCAAAACAATGATTGCAGGCGACTAAAAACAGGCCGGATCTGCTCAGGTTAGAACAGTTGAAATGAAGGCTTGAATTTTCTTCAAATTTTAAGTTTTTGATTAAAAAGCGTTTGAGTAAACGCCTTCACGTTTAATGAGGAACAGGCAGAAATCCCTGTATTCTAATTATTCCTAGGGGAAAACTCATATGCCTTGTCCCACCAACGCATTTGCGGAAAGGGGGTGAAGCAACTTGTATGTAAAGTTACCAAAATCGATTGTACGTCTGGGAAGCATACCACTGGTTATACTCGCCGGGACTTTGATGCTGGGGTTTGGAACGTCACAAGTGTATGCGGATGATGCTCAGGTATCTTCGGATAAACCGTCCAGCGGATTGTCACTGAATTTGTTTTCACGTGATTCGGATGGCGGGTTGAACCTGACTCCGTCGGTATCGGTATCCACACCACTACTGAATGTTGAAGTTCCGTCGATCAAAGCGAATGAATCGACAGGTAAGCTGAGTGTATCTGAGCTGAAAGTAGATACACCGCTTGGATCGGCCGGAACATCAGAGATTGGGATTGATGCGAAGAAGGGAACCGTCGAACTGCCGTCTGTACAGGCGGATACACCGGTGATCAAAGCCGATGTATCAAGCAGTCAGGTGAACCTCAACGAAGGTACTGCTTCCTTGCCTGGTGTTACCGCAGAGGTACCCGAGGTGATCAAGGCAGAGACGTCTGCTGTGAAAACAGACCTTCGGCAGGGCAAGGTTGAATTACCTTCGGTTAAGGTGGATGTGCCTGAGGTTACTTCCATCAATATCTCTTCATCCCGAGTGGATCTGAGTAAGAGAAATGTCCAGCTTCCTTCTGTGAGAGCAGAAGTTCCAGTTGTAGACGTGACCGCTGAACTCAATCCTGATCAGGAAAAGGTGGATATTCCAAGTGTGAAGCCGGAACCGCCTGTAGTCACTCCGGAAAAGCCGACGGTTGTCAAAACACCGAATGTTGAAACTTCCAATACGAGTGCACTCGCAGATCCTGTTTCACCACAGAACACCGAGGAAGGACAGGACGCAGTACAGGTTACGGGCAAAGTGGTGGAGGTCACCACGGAACCAGAAGTAAGTCCAGAACAACCTGCTGTCCCACAGGCATTGCCTGTGGAAGGAACCGATCTGAGACAGGATTCCGATGTTAATGCAGGTTTGCCAGATAACGAGTTATTCCTCGTAGATCAGACATCTGCTGAACCAGCTGTCACTGAACAAGTGCAGAGTAACCAGAAAGTCGATCAGAAACAAGATGATGCTGATGCAACATCATCTCCATTGCAGCCTCGCACAGAACGACCAACCAGTTGGTCTGTTGCAGCAACTTCTCCCGGAGCAGCTAATGCTTCCGCAGGGACAAGCTCCGGTTCGTCCGGTGTAACTGGAGGTGGAGCAACCGCTCCAGCCGCTGCACTTCCGGGAGCAGCCACGGGTCTGGTTACGCCAGATTACGATTATGCCTTCCGAATGGAACGGCTCGATGGATTCAGTCAATGGTCACAGGCACCGCCTGGGCGGCCGCCGCAATATACCTCTTTCTCTTAGGCAACAATGGCGTTAATTCAACCAAAATTGAGAAGGAGTGTATATCATCATGAAAAAAGTGAATCGTTGGGTAAAATTGTCGGTATTGTCGGGTACGTTGGTGGCTGGATTGCTGGGAGCTTCGCAGGCAACTTACGCAGATAGCTATAGCAATAACAGCAGTGGTAATCTGGATCTAAATGCAGGTTTGCGCCTGGAACTGGGATCTCTTCTGTCAGGACACCGTGACACAGGTTACGGTAACCATGGGAGCTTCGGAGGTTCATCCAGTGCAAGCGGAGCATTAAATCTGGATCTTGGCCTTAATGCCGGCTTATCTTCCGAGAGTATGAACCGTTACAATGATCGTTCTTCCGAGCGCACAGTTGAACGTAGCAGTTCTGGCAAGCTGGGCCTTGGCCTGAATGCCAATGTGTCGGGAGAAGGTACAACGATGAGCGACTATTCACGAGGCGGCGATGATCGGAACGTAAACAGCAGCTATGAGAGTGAAAGTCGTGGAGCGCTGGGTCTCGGTCTGAACGTAAATGCCGAAGGGGAGAGTGCAACGATGGCTCAATCCGAACGCACTAACAGCGTGAATGATCGTGAGCGTAACGGGAGCAGCAGCTACGCGAGCGAAAGCCGTGGGGCGCTGGGTCTCGGTCTGAACATAAATGCCGAAGGGGAGAGTGCAACGATGGCTCAATCCGAACGCACTAACAGCGTGAAAGACGGTGAGCGTAACACGAACAGTAGCTACGTGAGCGAAAGCCGCGGCGCACTGGATCTGGGTCTGAACGCAAAAGCAGAAGGAGAGAGTGCAACAATGGCTCAATCCGAGCGCACTAACAGCGTGAAAGACAGCGAGCGTACTGTGAACAGCAACTACGCAAACGAAAGCCGTGGCGCATTGGATCTGGGTCTGAACGCGAAAGCCGAAGGAAAGAGTGCAACAATGGCTCAATCCGAACGTACTAACAGCGTGAAAGACAGTGAGCGTAACACGAACAGTAGCTACGCGAGCGAAAGTCGTGGCGCACTGGATCTGGGTCTGAACGTGAATGCCGAAGGAGAGAGAGCAACAATGGCTCAATCCGAACGCACTAACAGCGTGAAAGACGGTGAACGTAACGTGAACAGTAGCTACGCGAGCGAAAGCCGCGGCGCACTGGATCTGGGTCTGAACGCGAAGGCCGAAGGAGAGAGTGCAACAATGGCTCAATCCGAACGCAATAACAGCGTTAAAGACAGCGAGCGTAACGTAAACAGCAGCTATGCGAGCGAAAGCCGTGGCGCACTGGATCTAGATCTGAACGTGGATGCGGATGCAGAGAGTGAAACTACATCTGTGGTGGAGACAAATCGGTAATATGAGATTTTCACTGTAATATGAAGAAGCAGGGACTCCGGAACCCCTGCTTCTTTTTTGCATTTCACAATTAGAAATAATATGCAAATGGATAAAAGTTTTAGTATAATTGTTATAACAGTTGAATAGTATAACTAAGGGGGAGTAATGAATGAATAGGGTGAGTGAGATGGAACGAAAAGTAACGAAATTCGGTAATAGCCTTGGATTAACAATGACAGATGCATTCAAACAAGTTGGTCTTGAGCAAGGCGATATGGTTCAAATCGAGGTAAATCAGTCCAACGGGGAGATTATTATTAAAAAGTCTGCAAAAGTAAATTTGCCTAACGGAATCAGTAGTGATTTTATGGATACATTGGCTGATGTGATGGGTGAATATGATCAAACCCTGAAAGGTCTCAAGGATAGATGAGCATGACCCGGTATTTGAGTATTCAAGAGGTTATTGCGATCAACGTCGCTATGATTAAGCGTTACAGTCCTGGAGAGCAGATTGGAGTTAAAGATTCTGGTCTGCTTGAATCTGCGGTTGTAAGAGCACAATCATCAGCTTTTGGTAATGAAGCCTACCCATCTATATATGAAAAATCTGCTGCGATCTTTCAATCTTTGGGTCAAAACCATCCTTTCCATAATGCTAATAAAAGAACGGCTTTTACCGCATTGGTAATCTTTCTACGTTATAACAATGTGTATCTTAAGATGGATCAAACTTTTGCTGAGGACTTTACTGTCGATATGGTGAACCACAAGTTCACATTTGAACAATTAGTCTCAATTATTCGTACATACTGTGTTACTGAAAATGAAGAATAATAAGCAAAGCAATAAATCATACATTACTATGATTTATTGCTTTGCTTATTTGCCATCTATATAGAAATGCTCAAAATGATCAAACACACAACCCGCAACTCGATTACAATAAAACATAAAGAATAAAATAAACACCTGATCAGAACAGGGAGTGAATGATATGGGAACGGAATATAACAGTACGGAAGTACAAGAGTCCATATTGGACGTACATATTACAGAGGCAGGATACGAGCCGGGACAATCGACCATACGTAATATTCGAATGAATGTGGCGCGAGGAGAACTGGTAGGTATTATCGGACCAAATGGTGCCGGCAAAAGCACCACTATCAAAACACTTCTTGGTTTGCTGGAACATGCGAACTATGAAGTGACGATTGGGGGAGATGGTCGTTATGCCTATATTCCGGAGCAACCGGTTTTTTACGAATATATGACCCTATGGGAACATCTTGATCTGGCCGCAGCGGCGTATGAAATGGAGGAAGAAGCTTTTGTTGCCCGAGCGGAGGAACTGTTGGTTCGTTTCGGTATGGACCATGTTCGGAATGATCTTCCAGCCAGTTTCTCAAAGGGCATGCGCCAGAAAATGATGTTGATGATCGGATTTCTGTCTTCGCCGGATATCTATATTGTGGACGAGCCGTTCATCGGACTGGACCCTCGTGCAACCAAGGATTTTCTAAAATTACTTGATGATGAACGTCGCCGCGGCGCGGGTGTGCTTATGTCTACGCATGTACTGGATACCGCTGAACGAATCTGCGACCGGTTTATTCTGATTGCTTCGGGCAGATCGGCTGCCGAGGGAACATTGGATGAGATCCGTGAAGCGGCAGGATTGCCGGAAGCCTCTTTGTTTGACTGTTTTGATGTACTGACGTCTTAGATAGAGAGAGGGTGAGAGAGAATGGAAACTTCCCAGCGTTATACCCCACTTCGTTTATACAGACGAAGACGCAAAGAACATTTCAGGGAACAGATGAAAAATCTCAGACTCGTCGTGGATTGGACAGTGTGGGTATACCTGCTTGTTCCGGGTCTGCTCTATCTGATTGGATGGTACACGAGTCTGTGGACCAAATCACTGCCTGAATGGGCGACAGGATTACCGCTCCCCGTACTGACTGGGCTGATTGACGTCGTTATGCTTACCGGTGGTGTGTTGATATTTGTGGAGGAAGCGGATGTATTGTTTCTGAAATCAAGGCCGTTGTGGATGCGCACGTTAATGAGGCAAGGACTCTACCGGTCCTGTCTGCAACATCTGGGCAAAATGATCCTGATTACAGCGCTGACTGCTCCCCTATGGTCCCATGTCTATGAGATGTCGAATCTCCAGATTACACTTATGGCTGTCTGGTTTGGTGCAGTAGCTTCATTCCAAGCCATAACACTACATATGACAAAGGTCCGACATACAGGATGGCGACGCTGGATTCAGATGATCCCTCTCGTCATTGGCATGGGTTACATGACCATTCATGCGACATCATGGATGCATGGACAGACGTGGAAAATCAGTTTTGGAATTGTAATTATCATGCTTCTTCTGATTACAGTTGGACAGATGAGGCTGTTGATGAAGGGAACGTTTGAAGGGGATGTGCGGGAGGATCTGCGGAGCAGGCTGCAGTTGACAGCTCTAATGTTAAGCCGGGCGGTGAGCAAGCCGAAAGCCCCACGAACACGGTCCATCATCTTCCGCAAACCGCGTAAACTGTTACGCAATCGTTCCATCGCGAATCGGACAGCGGAGATTGCATTCAAGGCATTTTTCCGGAACTCGGCCACGATGAAATTGTATCTGCAGCTTGGAGGACTATCCATCGCAGCAGTTGCATTACCACCTTTTCCGGTCAATATCATCGTGTGTGCGTTATTAATCATCATGTTGACGGTGATGTTTTATCGTTCCTGGGATGTTTTTGCCACGTCGGACTATGTTCAGCTTATAACGTATGACTCGGAGGCGCTGCATCTTGCAGGTTCAATGATGGTTCGGATGTTGTTCATCCCGATTGGTATTCTTATGGGATTCGCGCTGGGATTGGCCTGGCTGGGCTGGATCGTCGGTATTCTGACAGCTGCAGGTGCGGTGGCCTTCGGACTCTGTGTGTTATCTATTGCCGGATGGGTTCGACTTACTCGAGCCTAAAGGAATTCCTTTCTAAGTCAGAGCATATCGTACGCTATATCTGCCCATGCTATAGAAGAAGAATCTCATCCATGGATGATGAGAGATTAGCTGTAGCAAGGAGGAAGAGACGATGATGGATAATAGCGAACTACAGGTGCATTTTTCAGACGGTTCAGCGTTGAATGCCGCAAGGGCAACCTTGGAGGAATTGGGATATAAGCCGTATCAGTCCGGCCCGCTGGAATTGTACATCCCTACAGATCGCCAAGATCCTCAGTCTGCCGTAGAGATTGTACAATCTCATGGAGGAAGTGCCGTATTTGCCGCGCAAACGGAAGAGCTGGATCAGTTTCAGAATATATCGATTCCGGCTCATCTCGTGAATGAAGACTGGCATGAGGGTTATGCGAACGGAACCCAGGGAAGTCAGACGGAGCAAGGCAGACATAACTATAGCGATGACCC
Source organism: Paenibacillus sp. FSL R5-0701 (assembly GCF_037973995.1). Classification (NCBI taxonomy): domain Bacteria; kingdom Bacillati; phylum Bacillota; class Bacilli; order Caryophanales; family Paenibacillaceae; genus Paenibacillus; species Paenibacillus sp. FSL R5-0701. Next base: position 682,294 of record NZ_CP150230.1, read on the forward strand.
GACATACGATGATTCGGCTGATGGATTCTCAGGTAGTGTGAAAGCATAGAAGTATCACAAGCTAAGAGCAGTTCGAGCCAATTTTTTTAAAATGGAACAATGCCCAAAAATCCCGATCGTCCACAGATAGTGGATATCGGGGTTTTTGGCATCTGAGCTAATTCATAATACGGTTTAAGTGTGTAATACCTAGTAGTGAGAGTTCAAAAAGTTCGGTTTTCAGTACCGAGAAGATGGAATGAAGATAGAAATGGAGTAGCGGAGCGTAGGAAAACTACGTGAGCAACTAAAATGTTTCTGAAGGAAACATACTTCGTAAGCATCAACCTATTTCGGCTGAATTTCATATTCGATGCTGATGATGCCATTAGGCATGATTCGTAATCAAAAGCGGATTTTTTGAACAACCTCTATTATGATGTAACGTGTCTATATTCAGCCGCATGCATGCCAGCCGTATATCCCGTGGAGAATGCAGCGGTGATATTATACCCTCCAGTGTAGCCGTGAATATCCAAAACTTCACCGCAGAAGAATAGTCCAGGCAGCAGCTTGGATTCCATTGTTTTTGGGTATATCTCCTTTAAGTGGATTCCTCCCCCAGTAACAAAGGCTTCTTTGAGCGATCTCGTTCCGTCTGCACGGAAGGTAAAAGCTTTCATTAGCCCACACAAGTCGCTTAACATACCTTTGGGAAAATGGTGGAACGTAAGGTCATCGCTGATCTCTGCCCGTTTCATCATTAAGGGAATCATGCGTTCAGGAACCCATGTTTTTAAAATGTTTTTGACAGCCTTGCGGGATTCTTGTTCCAATACCTGTTGCACCTGTGCTTCCAATGCACCCAGGGACAGCTCCGGGAACAGATCAATGCTCATAATGACCTGTGGGTTTCCAGACTTCATCTGAACCTTGCGGATAAATTGGCTGCAACGCAGTGCGACGGGTCCGGATACTCCAAAATGCGTGAATATCATATCCCCGCGATGGGAGATGACCGTTTTTCCTTTGGCATCCACTACGGATAGAGCGATATCCCTCAAAGACAAACCTTGCAGTTCTTTGGATTGAATCCAACTCTCCCCAGACACAATAGGCACTTCGGTTGGATATAACTCTGTAATGGTGTGACCCGCAGCCTCAGCCCAGGGATAACCGTCTCCGGTTGATCCGGTTTGGGGTACGGATTTGCCGCCGGTAGCGATGATGACAGAGCGCCCAAGAATGGTTTTACCTGATATCAATTTAACACCCTGTACCTGCTGACCGTTCTGAATAATTTCCTTGACCGGTTCTTTGGTGCGAATCTCAACGCCGAGGGAAACAATCTTTCCTACCAGCGCATCCACGACTGTTTTCGCTTTATCAGTTACAGGGAACATTCTGCCGTTGTCTTCTTCTTTCAGGGCAATTCCGAGATTTTCGAAGAAACGCATGATTCCCTGGTTGTCCAGATTTTGAAACGAACTATATAAAAAGCGTCCATTACCCGGAATATGTCGGATGAGTTCATCCGTTTCCTTGGCATTGGTTACATTGCATCGACCTCCGCCAGAGATGCCGAGTTTACGACCCAGTTGATCTCCTTTATCCAGCAGAAGCACGGAGGCTCCATGCTCGGCAGCAGCAACGCAAGCCATCAGGCCCGCAGATCCACCACCAATTACAATGACATCATACATATGTTATTACCCTCTTTTTTCATTGATTTTGTCTGTTTTACATAAACCGTGTCTACTCCTGGCTTTTTCTGAAATATAATGGAGTTATGAGTAGTTCTATTATGGAGTCTCAAGGGATATATTGTAATATACTGTCGCCTATGTTTTAATCAGAAATACATGAGGGAATGTGCAGGCAGAGGAGGAGATGGCATTGTGGTTGCGTTAAAGGACATTCTTTTACAAGTACTGCTGGCGGGGTCGGCGGTATACCTGATTCCCTTATTACATCTGGGGCTCTCCAAGCGGGCTGTGGCCAAGCTGGAACATGCCGGAATGATGCAGACCGTTTTTGCTGTGACGAGTGTCGCGAGTATGCTATTGTGTTTGCTGTTCGCGCTTCACGGGAGTCCATTGGCTGTACCCATATCACTAAGCATCGTACCTGTAATACTTGTTATTTTGTATTGTAAGTCCGTTATAGGCTTAACGCTGTCCATACTACATATTCTCTTCTATTTCCTTTTTGCGCATTCCTATGATCTGTACGGATTTCTCCTTCATACAGGTATTCTTCTCTATCCTATTGTATGGTTGTCTGCCAAACGATTCAAGCATAATACACCTTCGCGCAAAATGACGATCCTCATCATCCTGATTACAATGGAACTGGTTGTAACGAGTTTGTTATGGATCGCATCCCTCCAGAATGAATCCACGTACTCTGCGACCTACATAATACTTACAGCACTTGGGTATACCACTGGAGCCATTGTTGCGGGTAGTCTGAGTCTGCTATGGCTGGAACGGATGAAGCACTATCGCGGGCTGGAGCAGCATCTCTCGGAAGTCCACCATCGATACATAGCCGAAACGGAGAAACTTCATCAGATTCTGAACGCAGTGCCTCTCTCCATTGCCACCGTAGATAAACAAGGCACAGTGATATTTGTCAATGAGATGATGGAGCAAACCGCAAGGGAGCAGCTACCATGTACGTCCACGCCTGATCTCATTGGACAGCCTGCCAGTCAATTTGTTGAACAAGGTCAGGCGGACAAGATGGATAAAAGCATTCGCAGAGCCCTCGTTCATGGTGAGATTAGTGGGTTGACCGTTCGTTACGGTGCACACGTATTTCAGTCCCGAACCGTACCGATTTATGCCTTTTCAACAGAGTCTGCGAGTGAAGTTACAGGAGCCATGCTGATCATTCAGGATATCACGGAGCTTGAGATGTTGCGAAGTGAACTGGATAATGTGGATCGTCTCAGTCTGGTGGGGCAGATGGCTGCAAGCATTACGCATGAAGTGCGTAATCCAATGGCGGTTGTGCGTGGTTTTCTTCAACTCATGCAGGAAAAGAGTCCTGATTCCCTCGATCACTATTACCGGATCGTTCTGGAAGAGCTGGACCGGGCGAATAGTATCATTAATGATTTTCTATCGCTGGCCCAGGATCGGATTGCGGAAAAAGAGGAATCCCAGCTGCATGATATCATTCATGAACTCAGTCCATTGTTGTGGGCCGATGCGAATCTGCGTGGTCAGAGTATTGAACTCATGCTGGACCATAATGTACCGAAGTTGCACCTCAATCCAAAGGAAATCAAACAGGTGGTACTCAATCTGGCCCGTAACGGGATGGAAGCCATGAATGAGAAGGGCGTGCTTACGCTGGAGACGCGGATAGTCGATGACAAAGTGGAACTGTGTGTACGTGACACAGGGCCTGGTCTACCCAGAGTGAAGAAGGAAAAGCTGTTTGAGCCTTTCTATACCACAAAAGCCAAGGGAACCGGACTTGGATTGTCCATGTGCCTAAGTATTGTGGAACGACATAATGGAACCATTACTGTGGAATCGGAGGAAGGACAGGGCACGACCTTCAAAGTGGCATTTGAACGTTAGTCATTCAGCATATTTTGCCAGACATTGAGACATAATATTATGGAAGAAGCCTTTCCGCAGGCGGTTTCTGAATCTTGCTTTCATTGCTTATGGATGTATAATAGGAATAGCACATCATTACATCCATAATGTTCGATATGAATGTAACGTTGTTTTGGAGAGTTTATTGGCCTTTAATTTTATCGAGATCATAGAACAACCATTTATAAGGAGTGAAACCGAATGTCGATGTCATTTGATCAATACATGAAAGATATGGTTCAACCGATGCGGGATGATTTAACTCGTCTAGGAATCCAGGAGTTGCGTACTCCTGAAGAAGTGGAAGCAAGTCTTCCTGATGCAAAAGGAACAGCGCTGGTTGTCATTAACTCTGTATGCGGATGTGCCGCAGGTCAATGTCGCCCAGGTGTGTCCCAAGCACTGCAGCACGATATTACACCGGATCACCTGTACACTGTATTTGCTGGTCAGGACAAAGAAGCAACTGCAAAAGCACGTGAATTCTTTGCACCGTATCCTCCATCTTCACCGTCCATCGCTCTGATGAAAGACGGCGAACTCGTTCACTTTATCGAGCGTCATCAAGTGGAAGACCGTTCTGCAGAGGATATTGCGGCTGATCTCAAAAGTGCATTTGACCGTTACTGCCGTTAATTTGCTCCAATAGAACGCCCCGCCCTTCGGATCACCGATGCCGGGGCGTTTCATTTTGGATAGATAAGGTTATTGAACCATTCGGACCTTTCAAGCTGGACATCAAATTTCATTCATTTAGAAACGGGGTGTGTGAACGATGAGTTTGCAACAACAGATCATCGCTGAATTGAAGGTTAAACCAAGCATTAATGAAGAAGAGGAAGTACGCAAGCGTGTTGATTTTCTGAAGACGTATGTGAAAAATGCGGGTGCCAAGGGTTTGCTGATTGCGATCAGCGGCGGTATTGACAGTGCAGTGGCTACGGCGCTTTGCAAAAAAGCAACGGACGAGCTTACGCAAGAGAACAACCAAGAGTACAAAACGCTTGGTGTGTTCCAACCTTATGGTGAACAATCCGATATCGACCACAGCTACGCTGTAGCCAAGGCATACGATCTGAAGCATGTCGTGGAAACCAATATCGAAGATGCAGTTAACGAGATTGCGCTGGAAGTGGAGCAAGGTTTCAAATCCTTGGGAAGCCCACGCCATATGACTCACCAAGGCAAAGGTAATGTCAAGGCGAGAACTCGTATGGTTATGCAATATGCGCTTTCGTTTGAAGAGAACCTGCTCGTTGTAGGTACGGATCATGCGTCCGAAGCCATCACGGGTTTCTATACCAAATGGGGCGACGGTGCTGTGGATATCACACCACTGAGCACTCTGAACAAACGTCAGGTACGCCAGCTGGCAGCATATCTGAATGTGCCACAGGCTATTTTGGACAAAGCACCATCGGCAGGACTGTGGGAAGGTCAGACGGACGAAGATGAGCTGGGAATTTCGTATGAAGCGAACAGTGACTATCTCGAAGGCAAACAGATCGATCCGGCTGCACAAGAGCGCCTCGAAGCGTTCTACAAGCGCACACATCACAAACGCAATGCCATTCCTGGTATCTAATACGGGTGGAAAAGCATGCTGGTTATAAGCTGTTAACACCAACATTGAAATAACGTCCCTTTAGGGAATGCAAAAAGAGTCACTGTTCACGCAGTGACTCTTTTTGTTATATGGAACGAGAAACCGCAGAAATCCAGATGATTACTATCTTAAAGATGAGTTAGCTATTCCAGTCTTTGATTTGTTGCAGGGTTAGGGTGATGACTTGCTCCAGTTGCGGAGTGGTTTCTTTAAATGGATGTACGGTATTAAAGGTATGATTCCCATCAGGAATCTGGTGCCATGGGATATCAAGGCGGGCTTGAACCAGTGCGGCAGAACCGTCTCTCAGACGTTGACCATCTGCTGTTCCCTGAATCAGTGCTACACGCACAGAGGAAGAAGCCAAGCGGTCAATGATAGCGTAACGTTCGCTATGCTTGTCCAGGTCTTCCAGAATAGCCACGTCCAGTGGCATCTGCTGGCCTGTTCGTCCGTTAACGACATGGCTGCGGCCATGTGTACGCATTTCTTCTTTTTGCTCCGCTGTGAAGAGATCCAGGTTGGTTATACCATTCCAGGAGATGACACCTGCCACCTGCTCGGGATGATCCAGTGCATAGACGAGACTTACGCCCGCACCGCGGCTATGACCAACCAGGTATACAGGAAGTCCTGTGAGTTCAGGTTGTGTAGCCACATGTTCCAGTACCAGGGCCAGATCGGCAAGCTCCCGGCTGTAGGTATTCACTGCGAACTTTTCAAGTTCTGAGAATTGCTCCAGATATTCGCCGATACCGTTGTGAGAGAAATTAAAGGTCAGCACATGATGCGTCTCGCTTAGCTGTGAAGCTGCATAGGGGAACATGCCCCAGTCTTTGAAGCCTTTGTATCCGTGAGACAGAATGATGACGCCTTGAGCGGATTGTTGTGCAGGGAAAAAGTCTCCGCGAATGATCGCATCTACGTCAGTGGGCAAATCAAAAGTTATGGGCATGATTCAGACCTCCTAAGAATTTCAGACGATTCCTGATTCATATTTTAGCATATATGGTAATGCGGATAGGTACTCGCTTCTGATCGCCCCTCCTGCTACAATAGAATACGTGTTCGGAGAGTTACGGATCATGTGATTGAATGGAGATCTTTTACAATGAAGGTTCAAAAAGAGCGGTTTTCAGTACCGAGAAGATGGGACTTTTTGGATAACCTCTTACAGTATAAAAGATTAAGCGGGTGAAGCGTTGATGATATATGGCATAGGTAATGATGTGCTGGAGATTGGACGTATGCGGAAGCTGTTGTCTGGTCGCCATGCGGAAGCTTTCATAAAACGAATTTTAACGCCAGCAGAGCGGGAGATCGCGGTTCGTCGAGGGAAGCGGATGACGGAGTTTGTATCCGGTCGATTTGCAGCGAAAGAAGCGGTGTCTAAGGCATTTGGCTGCGGTATTGGTGGTGTCATGGGCTTCACTGACATTGAGGTGCTGCCTGATGGGACAGGACGTCCCGTGGCCTCGCTGTCCAGTCAAGCCTGGGAACGTCTGCAGCTGCCATACGATAAGCAATATGACATTCATTTGAGCATTACGCATCAGACGGAATTGGCAGCGGCCTTTGCGATCGTGGAACAGATGGAAAAGTAGTTAGCTTGGCAATAGGAGAGGACGGAAATATGGGTTTACAGGAACAGAAACAACATTTCAGCGTGAATCTGCTGGACTGGTATATGATCAACCGACGGGATTTGCCGTGGCGTCGCCACAACAATCCGTATTTCACATGGGTATCGGAGATTATGCTTCAGCAGACTCGGGTCGATACGGTAATTCCGTATTTCAATCGTTTTATCGGGAATTTCCCGACTGTGCAGGCGTTGGCGGAAGCACCCGAAGAGGATGTGTTGAAAAATTGGGAGGGACTCGGTTATTACTCCCGTGCACGTAATCTTCAGGCAGCCGCGAGACAAGTCATGGAGCTGCACGGAGGCGAGATGCCGCAGGACAAGCCGGCTGTCTTTGCATTAAAAGGGGTGGGCCCGTATACTGCCGGGGCCATTCTCAGCATTGCCTTCAACCAGCCGCAGCCTGCGGTAGATGGCAATGTCATGCGGGTACTGTCCCGATACTTCCTCATCGATGAGGACATTATGAAGGGCAGCACCCGGGTGTTGATGGAAGAGCTCGCAGGAGAGCTCATTCCGGAAGGGCGGGCGCGTGATTTCAATCAGGCGCTGATGGAGCTTGGCGCGTTGGTGTGTACACCCAAAGCGCCGCACTGCCTGACTTGCCCGGTCATGGAGCAATGTTCCGGCCGTATTGCCGGAAGAGAGCTTACACTGCCGGTGAAGACCAAAGCGAAGCCGCCGCGCCCTGAGCAGCGGCTGGTCGCGATTGTGGAGGGCCGCGGTGCTCATCGCGGCCAAGTGCTTGTGCGCCAGCGCCCAGACACGGGCCTATTGGCCCGCATGTGGGAGCTGCCGCATGTGCTCGCGGCGCCCGCCGCAGCCAGCAAGAAGGCGGCGCCGCTGGCGGATGAGCCGGCCATGGCATTGCTGGCCGGCAGTCTGTGGGCGGAAGGCTTCGCTGCCCGCCCGGAAGGGCTGGCTACCCATGCGGAGCATGTGTTCAGCCACATTGTCTGGAGCCTGCAGGTGTACAAGTGTACGGAGCAGGACCAGAGCAGTGAGCTTCCGCTGATCGCAGCGGAAGCCAGAGCCGCCTACGATGCACAGGCGGCAACAAGGGAGGGCACAGCCTCATCAGCAGCTGTGTCACCTGAGTCAGACACAACGCATTCATTGGAGCCAGGCACGCCTCATGCGCAGAACATCTCAACATCGCTTAACGATGGAGAGATGTTGATGTCATCATCTGACGTTAGTGACCTAGCACTGAGTACTACGACACTGACAGGTAAAGGCGATGGCTTGACCTACCGCTGGATCGGTCCGGAAGATATGGATAAGATGGCATTCCCGAATATATTTCTGAAGCTGATCAGCAGTTATTTTGCGGGAGCTTATGATCAAGTGAATGATTAAATGGGGGAGCTAACGAACCTGAGTGACGTTATCATAACCAAATCAACCCAAAATTGCGCATCAAAGCCCGTATTTGGGGAAATAGCTACTCTGAGATTCGTTAGGTTCGCGATACGATGAAATATGGAGCGATAGCATGTCCTGGGTTAGTTAGAAACAAACCACCCATTACTATAACTATAGTGGTAGCAAAAAGAGAGCCTGATCACGGTCACGACGACCGAATCAGGCTCTCTTTTATGTTAACTGTTGCATACTAACAGTCTTATTTTGCAGAAGCGTAACGTTTGTTCACTTCATCCCAGTTGATTACATTCCAGAAAGCACCGATGTAATCAGGACGTTTGTTTTGATATTTCAGGTAGTAAGCGTGCTCCCATACATCCAGACCCAGAACCGGAGTCAGACCTTCGAAGAGAGGGCTGTCTTGGTTAGGTGTGCTAGTGATGGACAACTTGCCATCTTTGCCAACTACGAGCCAAGCCCAGCCGGAACCGAAGCGAGTTGTAGCTGCTTTAGCGAAATCTTCTTTGAATTTATCAAAGCCACCCAGTTCGCTATCGATTGCTGCTGCGATATCGCCTGTAGGAGCGCCGCCGCCGTTAGGTCCGATGATTTCCCAGAACAGGCTGTGGTTAGCATGTCCACCACCATTGTTGCGAACCGCTGTGCGGATGCCTTCAGGTACGCTGTCAAGGTTAGCAATCAGATCTTCCAAACTTTTTTCTTGCAGTTCAGGAGCACTTTCCAGAGCTGCGTTCAAGTTGGTTACATAAGTATTGTGATGGCGATCGTGGTGGATTTCCATCGTTTGTGCATCGATATGTGGTTCCAGTGCGTCGTTAGCGTAAGGAAGTGCCGGTAATTGAAAAGCCATAATGAAATACCTCCTGAGATTTTAGGTTTTTTTGAAAACAGGTACATATGTAATAATACCCTTGCCACTATTATTAAACCGCATTCGGGCTAATTAAGCAACATTTTTGTTTATTAAGTCCCCCGAGGCGTTGATCTAATGATGGGCCAGAGATAACAAACATATTTTACCCTTTATGCAACTATTTATGTGTTTTCAGGCGTTAAAATGGATGTAAAGTTTAATATTCGTATGTAAACGGTTACAATTAAGCGCTTTCAAAAGAAAATGCGTGTTTTATGGAGAAAAGTATGGTTTAATTGACGAAGAAGCGGTATTTTCTCGTTTTTTGTCATTATATGAACATTGGGTTTTTGGTAAAAAGGGATTCCCTTTTTATAAAAAACCTCATCTAAGCTAACGAAAAGGGAGATTTAAGACATGCACGTTCGTTCCTTTCAGTTGAGTGATGCAAGCCAGATGACGGAGCTTCTCCAGGTTGCACTATCGGAAGAGTGTTATGAGAACACGATGGGCCCGTTTGCCCGTCAATTGTCATGGGATTCTGACCTGATCATGGTTGCGGAAGAAGAGGGAGACCTCGTAGGCGCTTTGATCGGTACAATTGATCACAACCAGGGTTGTATCTACCGTATTGCGGTTCATCCAGACTATCGTCGCCGTGGAGTCGGCAAAACACTTGTTGAGGCTATGGAACAGCGGTTCCAGCAGCGTAAAGTCAGCCAAGTATGGGTGGCGGGTGATGAGCACAACAAAGTAGCCATGCCTCTATATGAAGCAATGGGTTACGGTGCCAATCAGATTATGAGCGCTTTCCAGACTCTTAGTATTTTGTCCAAAGCTTAGTTTGCATGTTTAAAAAGAAATAAAAAAAGATTTTCATTTCATATTAGGCATATCTCTTTAACGTGTAAGAACGTGAGGGATGTGCCTTTCTATTTATATGAGTGTTCTTCGCGTCATATTCCTCTGATTTCCTCATTTTATGAACATGCTTCAAAATCTCCGAATTTTATTTAAATCACCACGACTATCCCGGCTGTATTCACGCTAACCAGGGTATTGGTGCTCATAACCAATTGTTTCACTCTCCCAAATGAAGTAGACTGAAAGGGAGTATGGTCACCAGGTTACAAGTTTAATTTAACTATTTAATAAATGAGGTGTCCCTTTGAATTCCAATAATCATTCAATGGAACATGTGACTTCCGAGCAACGTAATGAACCTTCAAAGCCTGAACTACCGGGGAAATCCTGGGTTGTCGAGCTGTGGGACTGGGTCAAAACGATTGTTGTTGCTTTTGTAATTATGATGCTGCTGAACCTCTTTGTGTTCAATCTGTCGATGGTCAAGGGACAGTCCATGCAGCCGACACTGGTTGAGCGAGATCGCCTTTTCGTCAACAAAATTGTATACCATCTGGGTACTCCTTCCCGATCAGATGTGATCGTACTTCGTGATCCAAGTGAAGGTGTAGAGAAGAAAGATTTTCTGGTGAAACGGATCGTTGGACTTCCGGGAGATACAATTGAAGTTAGGGATCACCATCTATATGTGAACGGCGAGCAACAAGCGGAAACGTACACCGATATTGAGGTGCAGGACCCGGATTTTGGTCCAATCACACTGGAGCCGGATCATTTCTTCGTGATGGGGGATAATCGTCATGAAGGCAAAAGTAAGGATAGCCGAGTGTTTGGCAGTATTACATCCGATCAGATTGTAGGCAAGGCTGAATTTATTTTCTGGCCGTTTTCTGAATTGAAGAAATTGTAAAATGCTGACAGGACAACAACTTCAGACTGCATTTTGCGTTAAACCATATAGACTCGTTCCGTTTGAATTCAAGTATGTAAGGCATATATAGAAATTAGCGCCTGTCCTCTTACCGTGAGGCGGGCGTTCACTATTTACGGAATAAGTGTCGGAAGAAGAGAGGGAAGAGAAATGACGAGCGTACAGACCGGGGCAGCACAGGATGCCTCCGTATGGGAGAAGTTAAAACAGGAGATCAAGGCAGCTGGCCCCGGACTGGGCATTGATGATATCGGATTTGCTTCGGCTGATCCCTTTGTTTCCCTGAAGTCGCTGCTGGAGCAGTCGCGGGATAAGGGGTATGCTTCAGGTTTTGAAGAGCCGGATATTGAAAAAAGGGTGCACCCTGCCTTAAAAGATGGCGAACCCGCTTCACTGATCGCAATAGCTGTGGCATACCCATCCAAAATGGTAAATCCGCCGAAATCGGAGCCTGGTGCATATCGGGGTATTTTTGCCCGTTCGGCTTGGGGCCAGGATTATCATCAGGTCCTGCGTGCAGCGATGGACAAGCTGGTGAACTTTATACGTGAACGTGTACCTGAGGCCATGATCGAAAGCATGGTAGACACCGGAGCACTGGTGGATCGTGCGGTGTCCCAGCGTGCGGGGATTGGTTTTAGCGCCAAAAACTGTGCGATTATATCACCCAAATTCGGTTCATGGATTTTTCTCGGAGAACTGGTAACGAATATTCCTTTTCAACCAGACACACCTGTGACCGAAGACTGCGGTGAATGTACAAAATGTATCGATGCCTGTCCTACAGGAGCATTGGTGGGGCCTGGGCAGTTGAATGCACAGCGTTGTATTTCTTTTGTAACCCAGACGAAAGGGTTCGTGGATGAAGAATTTATGCTGAAAATAGGCAACCGTCTGTACGGTTGTGACACGTGTCAGATTGTCTGTCCGAAGAACCGGGGCAAGAACTGGGATCACCATCCTGAGTTTCATCCCGATCCGGAGATTGTGAAGCCACTCCTGCTGCCGCTACTGGACATTGGTAACCGGGAATTCAAGGAACGTTTCGGTCAGAGTTCCGCCGCTTGGCGGGGCAAGAAGCCGATTCAACGCAACGCCGTTATTGCCCTGGGCAATTTCAAAGACAAAAGTGCTGTACCCAAACTTACAGAAGTACTAAAACGTGATCCGCGCCCCGAGTTGCGGGGAACCGCAGCTTGGGCGTTAAGCAGAATTGGAGGAGAAGACGCCATGAGAGCAATTGGGGAAGCTGCCGCTAACGAACAAGATGGGAACGTACTAAGCATGCTGCAGAAGGCCGAGGAGCGACTGAGTTCGTCCGAGACCTTACCCAAACAGCCACAGGCTGGGCAAGTGAGTGAGAAGCAGCAAGAGGAACAGAATAACGAGAACAAGGCCTTACGTGCGTTACAACAGGATTTGAAAATGGAAGCCGGGATTGAACCGGGTAGTGAGCAGTCTGCACAACCTGCCAAACCGGAAGCCGCAGCGTGGAAACCTTCAGCCGTTACGGGTCTTCATGGCAAGCCCGTATACTACGATGAGATACTGACACCGATTGGTACTCTTACGTTATGCGCGACGGATGAAGGACTGTGTCACATTGATTTTGGCGCCTTCCACGTGCGCGAAGCTCATCTGCAACAATGGGCCCGCATCTGGATTGGCGAGTATCGATATGAGAAGAATGAAGAGAAGCTCAGCGAAGCTGCAAAGCAGTTAAAGGAGTATTTTGCAGGGGAGAGAAAAACGTTCGACTTGCAGCTTGATCGGCTTGGAACACCATTCCAGCTACAAGTATGGCAAGTTCTGTCCGATATATCTTATGGAGAGGCCTCATCACACCAACAGGTTGCGGAAATCATCGGCAGACCCAAGGCTGTTCGTGCAGTTCTGGACGCCATTAGCAAGAATCCGATTCCGATTATTATTCCCTGTCACCGTATCAGTGGTAAAGACGGTACCCTGGTGGGTTATGTAGGCGGTCTGCAAACCAAGGAGCAATTGCTCGCATTGGAGCAGCTATCGTAAGAGCGGGGGACGTTCATGAAGTATGTAAACGTGGAGAGCGTGGAAGCGGGGGAGCTTCTGGGCAAGACGGTATATTCCAGTAACGGCACAGTATTGCTGTCTGCCGGAGTCCAGCTCACCGTATACATGGTCAATACGCTGAAGCGTATTGGCGTGACCATGTTATACATCCAGGATGAAGCGTATAAAGATGTGGATGCAGAAGACATTCTGGATGAAACCACGAAACGGGCAATAATTAACGAAATGAGTGTCACACTCGAATCCATTCGATCCGGGAAAGACTGGAGTCCGAGAAAAGTTGCCCTCAGTATAGAGAAGTTGCTGAATGATGTACTGAACGGGCGTGAAATGCTTGTGCAGCTCACCGATATTCGTACCAAAGACAATGCACAGTATGTTCATGCGATGAATGTATGTTTGTTGTCTTCGGTCATCGGACTGAATATGGGACTCAATTATAATCAACTGAAGGACCTTGCTGTGGGGGCATTATTGCATGATATAGGCAAAGTGGGGGAACCTCCGGGCAGTGGCTCTGCTGCGAATTCTTCGCTGCACCATACATGGCGTGGATTCGAAGTGATTAAGAACAAACGGGAGTTCAGTCTGTTGGTCGCTCATACAGCCCTGCAACATCATGAGCATGTAGATGGTACAGGCATGCCGAGAGGGATCAAGGGGAGTGACATTCATCTGTTTGCGAGAATCGTTAGTGTGGCTAATATCTATGATAATCTCATTAATGGTTTATCCAAGGACAGTTTGATGCCACATGAGGCCTGTGAAGAGATGATGGCGTTGTCTGGTACAAAGCTGGATCGGGACATTCTGATTGAGTTCAACAAGAGTGTATCCGTGTATCCCAATGGTACAGCGGTACGACTGTCCACCAAAGAGACTGGAGTCATTGTGCGTCAACATCGGGGATTGCCCGGCAGACCTGTAATCAGGGTGGCGCGCGGAAGTACGCGTTATTCTCTGGATGTGGTTGAAATCGATCTGGCTCAGCATACAACCGTTTTCATTGAAGCTGTCATGACGTAGCTTGTGTACGGTTCAACTGGAAAATCCGTTTGCTCAAGGCGTGCGGAAATGCTATGATACTTTCAGGAAATCCGGTCTGTGTCAGGCTTGCAACATATGTGTCGAACATCATGAAGTTTACACGGATTATCAGGCTTTTTAGAATGCATACAGAGGTGTCTAAGAGATGGATATTGTTATACCGATTATTACATTGATTGTTGGTCTGGTCGGGGGATTTTTCATCGGGGTGTTCTACTTGCGTAAACAACTTGAGAAAATGCAAAGCAATCCGGACATGCTTCAGAAAATGGCGAAGCAAATGGGCTACAACCTGAATGGCAAGCAAATGCAGCGTGCCCAGCAGATGATGAAGAATCAGCAGCCAGGAGCGAAAATGCCTCAGCCGCAACAGCATCCTGCGCGTAAAAGTTCGGGCCGCCGAAAATAATAGCAGGGAATAACTGCTTAAAGTGCGTGTTCAAAAAGTTGGGTTTTCAGTACCGAGAAGATGGGATGAAGCTAGAAATGGAGTAGCGGAGCGTAGTGAACTACGTGAGCAACGGACATTTCGGCTGAATTTCATATTCGACGTTGATGATGCCGCTAGGCATCCTTCGTAATCAAAAGCGGACTTTTTGAACAACCTCTTACAGTAGTGGTTCGAAAGGAGGCGTTTGGCAGTGGCTGGCGTTAAAGATTATTTGAATTCAAAAGTATCCGACAATCGGGAAAAGATCGAGTATCATGTAGAGCAGATCCTGAAATTGATCGGAGAAGATAGTACACGTGAAGGGCTGCTTGAAACGCCTGCACGTGTGACCCGAATGTATGAAGAAATTTTTGGTGGATATGAAGTAGACCCGCGCGATGTGCTCGGTGTCACGTTTGACGAGAATCACGAAGAACTGGTTATCGTCAAGGATATTGTCTACTACAGTCAATGTGAGCACCATATGGCACCGTTCTTCGGTAAGGTGCACATTGGATATGTACCAAGCGGCAAGATCGTTGGTCTGAGCAAAATGGCTCGGCTGGTCGAAGCCGTAACACGTCGCCTTCAAGTTCAGGAACGTATTACTTCACAGATCGCTGACATTCTGACAGAGGCCGTTGAACCTCATGGAGTTATGGTCGTTGTGGAAGGCGAGCACTTGTGCATGTGTTCCCGCGGCGTGAAGAAACCGGGAAGCAAGACGGTAACGTCTGCTGTACGTGGTTCTTTCCGTGAGAATCCGGCACAACGTGCGGAGTTCTTGTCTTTGGTGAAAGATTAAGGTCAGGTATGTCCACTCGCTGGACAAGCCGGATGAGTAAGTTCCTTTGGTTTTGGAAGCAGCAGTTTCTAGGCCATAGGATATGATATGAATAAGCCGTGTTCCCTGGGGAACCGGCTTATTTACATATGGCATTGTCATTCCTGTATACTGAATACATATGAATTCGTTAAGCCGGAGGTAATGGAACGATGAGTGTACCTTCCCATTCAGATCAACCGGTTCAGCCGGAAAAGGGACTACAGGCAGATCAACAGGCTACATTGCGTCTGCAAATCTGGGAGACACCACTCATGCGACAAGGTAGTAGTGTACTCGAAGCTTTTGCTTGGGAAGAAGTTATGTGCAGGCGGGTTGGGGCAGGGCATCTGCCTGTTGCACATATATGGAGGCACCCAGATGCCTTTGTAGCGGGTCTGCGTGACCGCAGGTTGCCACAGGCTGTAGAAGCGATGGAACGGATAAGAAGCCAAGGGACAGCGGTCTGTGTTCGGCCTTCCGGTGGAGCGGCAGTACCCTTGAATCCAGGGGTAGTTAATGTGTCATTGATTCTGCCTAATCCCGGACATGCCATCAATATTCATGATGATTTCCGGGAGATGGCTTCGATTATTGCCGAGTCGCTAACGCCGTGGTCGAATCAGGCGCAGACAGGCGAGGTTCATGGTGCTTTTTGCCCGGGAGATTATGATGTCAGTGTAGGTGGGCTGAAATTCTGTGGTATTGCCCAGCGCAGGCAGGCAAAGGCATATATCATTACGGCTTTTATCATCGTGGACGGTCAGGGTGATCAATTGGCAGCAGATGTGCGACAATTCTATCAGCATGCAGCAGGCGGGGCGAGTGAAGGATATCCCGATGTTCAGCCCGGCACGATGGCAAGTCTGAAAGAATTGGCAGGTGTACCTTCAGCTGCGGCATATACTGCGGCTTTGGTTCGAACACTGCGCGATCGCTATCCGCAGGCGGAGACCAGCAGGGTGCTTAGCGTTGGCTCTGAAGAAGTACGCCTGACAGCTGAGCAGATGAAGCTGCGCTACGATTAACACTTTTTACTAGGGCTTGGAATTGGTTAATAGAGATGATATGATGTGATTTCGGAAGGAGAGTGTTAGGATGGACACATTGAGATATACGTATTTATATGAGGTTGTATCAACAGGCGAAAAATCCGAGTTCAGCCAAATGGCAACAAGCAAGGAAGAGGCTGCTGCACTGATCGTTGCACGTATAGCCGATCTGGAGTTTACAGATGAGTCTGATATCAAGCTGGGCGATCTGATCTCCATTAGCAAACAGGTTGGCGACAACTATGTGGCGTGCGAGGGCTGTGCTTCTTAAGTGAACATTTAGAAATAGGAAGTCTCTCAAAATACAAGCAAGTCTCTTTTTACAAGAGGCTTGCTTTTTTGTATACACCAAAAGAGATATCGTTCAGTCATTCGGCTGGAGATATCTCTTTTCTCTCTAATCCATCTGACTCCAAGTTTAATAAGGCGGCCACAACAACTTGCGTGTCGTTTCGTAACGCTCAGCCACAGCGGGCCAGTAGACAACGTTCCACCAATCCTCGATATACTTTTTGCGTTCATTCTGATGTTTCAGATAGTAGGCATGTTCCCACACATCCAGTGGCAGAAGCGGTACGATATCGGACTGGGACAGGTTCTGGTGTTTCTCCGCCTGCAAAATCTCCAAACGATGTGCTCTCGGGCTCCAGACAAGCATCGCCCAGCCACTGCCTTCCACCTTGTTCGCGGCTTCCGTGAATTGATTCTTAAACGCTTCATAACTCCCGAAATCTCGCTTGATCTGCTCTGCGAGCATACCGGAAGGTTTACCGCCGCCAGCAGGGTTCATAATTGTCCAGAAGATCGTATGCAGGTAGTGGCCTGCCCCGTTGAAGGCGAGTTCACGTTCCCAATGTTTGATGAGTTCAAAGTTATTCTTTTTTCGCGATTCCGCCAGCTTCTTCTCTGCTACATTTAGTCCGTCCACATAAGATTGATGGTGTTTGTCATGATGGATACGCATCGTCAGCTCATCAATATGTGGCTCCAGCGCATTGTACGCATAGGGAAGGGGAGGCAGTGTGTGTCCTCCAATGGGAACCGGCTTTTCTTTTACATGAGGTGCTGTAGAGCTGGGTGTGGCTTGTGTTGTTCCGATAGAAGGCGGTTGAACGGTTGCGGATTGGATCTGAGCTGATGCGGCAGGTGCATTTACATTCCCCTCTGGAGAAGTTGGAGCTTCTGAAGCTTGGCGATGGATGCTTCCTGGCCCTGACGTATGCAGCGCATTTTCCAGAAAAAGTGATGGCTCCGAATCCGTTTCGCGCAAGATGCCAGGTTGGCCAAGTGTATCCAATACGCCTAGAAAATACTCCGACTCGCGGATAAAATGCAGAATAAGTACTTTGGCAAGCGGAACAGCTTGCACAGCAGCACTTTGCTCCAGAAGAACGTATAGCTGTTTGATGAACTCTCTCGATTGCTGCCGAGCTGCCAACACAAGTTGATCGATACAACGAACGATGTAGGGAGCAGGCGGATGGGTTCCAGGCAATAGTTGTTTTAAAAGCTGATTGGCTACTCGCTCACTGTTTGCAAAGGTAACCTCCCATTCCTCCAGTAGCTTGACGTATGGGGGCTCCAGATCAGGAACCAGGGCACGAATGACGAGTGTATGTTCTTTCTCCTGCTCTTTCCAGAAACGGATTTCCTCCAATGTCCGCAGAGGCAGCAGGTGACCATATCCATACCAGTTCATCTTTATTTTGAACCTCCTTCAGATGAAATTCATTGCATGCAGACCGTCTGTTCATGCGTCCCAAGAGTATATTCCGCGAGCTTGTTGTCCTATGAGTGCAAAAAAAAGAGCCCCTGAGGGCTCTGGAAAAAATTCGGATGATTGGAATTTGGTTATTCTCCACTATTCGTGTTCTGTACATCGTCACTGCTTGTTTTCGTTACATGACTCAGGAAAGTTGAGACACGGCGTAGATATTCCTTCGGATGCTCCCGGAAGATCAACTCATGATGCGCGTCCTGGACAATCCATTCATCGGAGTACGGATTGGTCTGGTTGGCGGCGAGTTGCTCCGCAATTGGATAAGGCGCCTTCTCGTCCTCTGTGCCATGGATGAAGAAAATCGGGAACGGATAATCTTCCTTTTTCACTTCCTGGTATGGAATCTGTTGTAATCCGGTACCATTCAGAACAGGGAACAACAGATTCATGATCTCGAGTGTCGGTTGACGCGGGAGATCGATCTGGTTATGAATGTTGTGGTACAGCGTATCCGGTTCAAGCAGGAACGTACTGTCCAGAATCATCGCATCCACTTCCTGGGTAATCAGTCCGGTTTGAAGCGCTGTACCGGCACCCATGGAGAAACCCCAGACAACCAGTTCCTGCGCACCTCGCTGCTTGGCGAACTGGATGGCACCCAGCAATTGCTGTGACTCAGCTTTGCCACCTGTGGCTACAGCTTTGTTCACCTGTGAGGCGAAGCCATAATCGAACATGACCACGTTGAACCCAAGTTGATGGGCATAGTGTGCCAGGTCATACATGGGTACCCATGTTTCTTCACGATTGGCACCATAGCCGTGACTGAAAATAATCGTTTTGCTTGCAGCATTGTCAGCAGGTATATACCATCCCTGCATCGTCCGGCTGCCATCTGCTGCCGGGAACGTGATGTCTTCGTACTTCATGTTCTTGGCCTGCATTGGATTGGAGAAGACCGGCGCTACCGTTGGATTGGATAATACCCATGCGATGTAACCATGCAGTGCAATAAAACAAAACAGTAGAAAAAATACAACGGAGAGCAGCAACGCTACGATAATATGTTTGAACCGAATCAGCCTCGGTGATAGGGAAGAGGGCAGATCGGACACTTTTGTTTGCAGCGGGGCTTCGCTCTGGGATGTTGGATACATGAATGCCCCTCCTTTGAAGTTCAGTTGAAGATAACAACGACATGAAAAGAGAATTGCGTCGATTTCAGAGCCTGCTTCAGAGCGATATCTTAATGTAATATATCTTTATCGTATGTTCCAATATAGTCAAAGTCAATTGATTGAGGGCATTTGTTACGCAATTGTTATATAGTTCTTAAGATATATGGGTAACATTACCTTAGTGTGTAAATTACAGGGGATTAAGTCTTATAAAAAGGAAAAATTTGCACGTTATACTATTTATATTTTGGCTCTTTTTGGTTTACAGATGAGACCGTTTCTCATATAATTTATGTAACCAAGTTTCATGTGATGAAACATGAGGAGGGCATTATGCCATGGAAGATCGCAAGTTAACCGTCCGGGCTGTGGAACGGGCGCTGGATATATTATTATGTTTTACCACACGCAGTGATCTGGGACTCACCGAAATTGCCAGCCAGATCGGCCTGCACAAAAGTACAGTGCACCGTTTGATGGCTACGCTGGAGGATCGAGGGTTCGTGATCCGCGATGCAGCAACAGAGAAGTACCGACTTGGCATCCGAATCTGGGAGCTGTCAGCTCATATGTCCCGCAGTGATGATCCCGCTATTCTGCTGCTTCCTGCGATGGAGCGACTGAGAGATCGATTGGGGGAGACCGTGAGTCTGTACCTGCGTGATGGCAGTGAACGGATTCGGATTCAGGCTGTGCAAAGTGATCAGGCAATTCGCCGAGTTGCTCCCGTTGGTGTTAGACTGCCGCTGTCTGTGGGTGCTTCCAGCAAAGTCCTGATGGCGTTTGCCACGGACGAGGATCGTGAAGAATTGATGAATGGTCCTGAATGGCCGGTATTTATCGATCCAGCGGTGTATTTGGCGCAAATGGTAGACATTCGGGATAACGGATATGCGACGAGTTATGAGGAACGTGAGCCGGGAGCTGCCGCGGTATCGGTACCGATTATGGATCGCAGAGGCAATATTGCAGCCGCACTCTCGGTCTCAGGGCCTGTCAGCCGACTCTCACAGGAGACATTGCATGAATACGCACCTGTGCTAAAGGAAGCTGCTACGCAGATGGGGCTCATGTTATCCTGATGTTGAGGTAAGGTTTTTCTCCAATTGAGTTGGTGTTCTGGAATATAAAGGTTGTTTTTATGTTCCGGTTGCGCTACTCTGTTATGGACGGCCCAGCGGGGCCAGCATCATTGAATATGAACTGCGGCATGTGTATGCCGCAACTTGTTAACGTTACTGGGGGAGTCCGAACTGTCCGGACTGAGACGGAATCGCATGAGATTCCGGACCCTTTGCACCTGATCTGGATCATACCAGCGTAGGGAAGTAATCGGCGATATGACCACAACCACCACATGATGTGACCCTTGTAGGGCTCCGTTAAGGAGCTGCATAAAGGTGCATTATTGGTGATGGACATTAAAAGTCGGTTCCTTCGGGGACCGGCTTTTTTATATACAGTGAACAGGCGGTATAGCGCGGATTCTATGGGCCTCTTTTTCAATAACCTGCGAAAGTGGGCTTGGATGAATAGAGAATGCACCATAGATCCATGATCTGTGGCAGCCTCCGTCTGTTGTTAACTGTACATGAAAACTGTCTCCCCTGGTCTGGAGTAGGATCGCTCTTTCTTCTCTGCATTGCGCATGATTTGGGACAGGTACGTAAGTGAGCTAATGATGATGCCAACCCAAAACCAAGCGAACGAACAATGAGGAGGAGACAAGCGACATGAGTGCAGGAAATCAAACGGGACAACAAGCGATGGAACAGGAACATACCAGTCATCAGGTGGAAAAGGAAACAGGAGCGGCCGGACGTGTTCAGCCCTTTCCGGGCAGCCGCAAAGTCTACATTCAGGGCTCACGGCCGGACATTGCTGTACCGGAGCGTGAGATAGCCCTTCATGACACGAATACTCCCCAAGGGGTGGAGTATAATGAACCGCTGCGTGTCTACGATACGAGCGGCCCCATGACCGATCCCGCATTTCATGCGGATATCCGTGCAGGTCTGCCATCCCTGCGCACCCGTTGGATCACAGAGCGCCGCGATGTGGAAGCTTATCAGGGCCGTACGGTTAAACCGGAGGATAACGGACTGAAGCCCGGAGGGAAGAGAGCTGGCGCCGAAGAGTACCCCGGATTACGTGGCAAACCAATGCGGGCACAGCCAGGACGCTGTGTGACCCAGATGCACTACGCGAGGCAAGGAGTCATTACGGCAGAGATGGAGTTTGCCGCCATTCGTGAGGGCGTGGAACCGGAATTTGTACGGCAGGAGCTGGCGAGTGGACGGGCCATCCTGCCGTCTAACATCAATCACCCGGAGAGTGAGCCGATGTTGATCGGTCGTCATTTTCATGTGAAGATCAATGCCAACATTGGCAACTCTGCTGTATCTTCTTCCATCGAGGAAGAGGTCGAGAAGATGGCCTGGGCGGTACGCTGGGGATCGGATACCGTAATGGATCTGTCCACAGGCAAAAACATTCATACCACCCGGGAATGGATTATCCGCAATTCACCTGTGCCGATTGGTACGGTACCGCTGTATCAGGCGCTGGAGAAGGTGAATGGCGAAGCGGAAGCGCTGACCTGGGAGTTGTACCGTGACACACTCATTGAGCAGGCAGAGCAGGGCGTGGACTACTTTACGATTCATGCAGGTGTACTGTTGCGATATATCCCGATGACGGCCAAGCGGATGACAGGCATTGTGTCTCGCGGTGGGTCCATTATGGCAGCATGGTGCCTTGCGCATCATCAGGAGAATTTTTTGTACACTCATTTTGAAGAAATCTGCGAGATTATGAAAAGGTATGATGTAGCGTTTTCGCTGGGAGATGGACTCCGTCCAGGCAGTATCTACGATGCCAATGACGAAGCTCAGATGGCGGAACTGGCTACGCTTGGGGAACTGACGCAGATCGCGTGGAAGCATGATGTGCAGGTGATGATCGAAGGTCCAGGGCATGTGCCGATGCATAAGATCAAGGAGAATGTGGACTTGCAGATGGAGATCTGTAAAGAAGCACCGTTCTATACGCTGGGGCCGCTGACGACCGACATTGCCCCGGGTTACGATCACATCACATCCGCCATTGGTGCGGCCATGATTGGCTGGTTTGGCACGTCCATGCTCTGTTATGTTACGCCAAAAGAACATTTGGGCCTGCCCAACAAGGATGATGTGCGGGAAGGGGTCATCGCCTACAAGATCGCAGCTCATGCCGCCGATCTGGCTAAAGGCCATCCGCGTGCTCAGCGCCGCGATGACGCATTGTCCAAGGCACGTTTCGAGTTCCGCTGGCGTGACCAGTTTAACCTGTCACTGGACCCTGAACGTGCGCTGTCCTACCATGATGAGACACTGCCAGCAGAAGGAGCCAAAGAAGCTCATTTCTGCTCGATGTGCGGACCGAAGTTCTGTAGCATGCGCATCACGCAGGACATTCGGGCCTTTGCCGCGGATAAAGGATTGTCCGAGAATGAGGCTGTAGCTGCCGGGATGCAGGAAAAGGCCGAGGAATATCGGACACGTTCCTAGGCGCTGATACAGCGCAAGCTGGGCAGTCTGAAATAGAGATAAAGCCGTTTCTCTCTGTCATTGCAGAGAAGAACGGCTTTTTTTAGTGTTATGTCATGTGTGTATTCTTAACCGTACTCAGCCTTTATCAGAATTAGCTTTGTGACTGTGTGTGGTCCATATTTTATACAGAATTCCTGCGATAACGAATAAAAGAGCGTCACTGAGTTTTGGTGATCCTCCGTATAGAAATGCGGAACAGGAAAAACCTACTATAAACAGTAAAACAATATAGAGGAAACGCATATTAGTTCACCTCGTTAATTTGTGGTGTTACTAAGTAAGTGAGTTCATAGTTGCATAGTTCAGATAGAACCTGTTACTTCACTCCAAATCCGCTACTATTATCGAGCCACGCCTAAATTCTTCTCCAAATACGCCGCAAGCAATGCCAGCGGGCTATGGATTGGAATACCGCGATCTATTGTAACCTGTGCAGCAGCGGGAGCCATAGACAGTTGGGCTGCCACTACCGTTTTACCCGGATAATGCTCAGCAATCTGCTGTAATCCTTCACGTACTGCTTCGAGATACCCTTGCTGATCTCCACGCATAATCAACTCAAATGTCCCAGGGATGCACACCGCATCCGTCTGAGATGTCTTGGCAACGTGTAGTTGCCCATTCTCATCCTCTTGCTGTAATGCCTGATTCACCCGTGCCATCGTTCCTTCAATAGTTGCCGGGTTGGTGAATGCTATTATGTAATCTCCTGGTACTCGCCGCATCTCCTGCAATAACGGATCATCTATGCCGATCACAGGCACAGGGACCTGTGTGGCTTCCTGCTCCAGTACTGTCGCAAAGAGGGTACATGTGACCAGAATGGCATCGGCATGACACTCGGCGATCCATTGGAGCGTCTGGGCTACTTTCTGGTGAATGACGATCTCGGAAAAGTCAGCGTCATGTTTAAGACGGTCCAGACCTGGATCGACGTAATGGACCAATTCAACTTCATAAGGAGCAAGCGTCTCTTCAATTAAGGCGATGTTGGAATAATGAGCGTGAAAACAACCAATGATGATCATGTGCTAAGTCCCCTTTTACAGTTCGTATATGTCATGGATCTTGTAGATATTTAAACCATTATAGAAACACACCTGAGAACTGTACAGCTGTATATTGCTCAACGCCAATAACCGCCCTTCCGCCAAACTGCGGAAAGACGGTTGATAACCGTACTAATTGGTTCTGGTGTCATTTTATCGAAGGGAAGGAGAAGTGCTCTTCTTCGCCATTTTTTGCTGCAGAATTTCATGAAAGGATAGACCTTGAGTGTTCTCATTCTCCTTTTTAGGAGCAGTGGTCGCCGTGTTGCGCGGATATTGGTGGTGGTACGGGATCATTTGCTGAATAGGCATGCGGATCATCTTGGTTCCTCCTTTAATGCATTTTTTTTAAATTATGTATTTCGACTGGTTATGTTGCCAGGTGCACATATAGGTACATATGACTTGTTAGACGAAATAAATGACTTTAGAATATAAATCCAATTGGATTGTAGTGATTTTACCCGGTTTTAAGGAGATGTAAACGGTTTTAGGGAAATTCAGGAGTAAAGAACCTGATATGAGAGGTTTGAGATGGGAGGATCGAATCGGTTGTTATGTGAATAGTCCCAATTCTAAGGAAGTCAATGGTACCGACATATGAGGCATATTATCTGGTTAAATGATGCAAAGCATGCTAACTAACTTGGTACCATGGTCGGGTTGTTTAGGTGGTTATGTAGTTCCGGATATAACAAAAAGACTGCCGAGCGAACCCGGCAGCTTGCGTGATATGAAAAAGGATGCGAGGAAACTTTGATCCTGTCTGAGGTGGCATTGTGTTGGTTTTATCTATTTTGATGAACAGCGATGTATATATCTACTTGTACACTTTCGGGATTCAGGCTGCGTTCATCATACAATTCAAAATCCCCGGTGAACGTACGATCGCTTTGTTTCTCCCATGCCCACACGGCTCCCCAAGCTTCGCCAACAACCTTTGCCATCGGTCCTTTTCTGGAAGTGAATACGGCGTAAGTTGCAGGAGGGAGTAAAATGTCGTCCAATCCTTCAGGCAATGATTCGTTCGGACTGACCTCATGCCCTACCAGTATGGTGTATTCACCGGTTATGCCATCGGAGTAATCCGTGTAACAGCCATAGCGGGCGGCTTCAGGTGCAGGGAGGTGATCTGAGGCAAAATAATTGTTCCAGAGTCCCTGAATACAGCCTTTGCCACTGATCTCAATGGCGTTGGTTGTGCGGGCGGATACGCCAGCAAGACGTTTGCCTGGGAGCGTGACATAACGAACGGGCTGGGCAGAGAACGAATGATCTGTAGTTACCTGACCAGGATTAGCGGAAACAGTAGAGTTTTCCACAAGAGATTGAGCATGTTGATCCGTTGTATTCGTGCGCCAACGTTTCAAAAAAGGAAGCTGATTACGCAGCATCGAACGAGCGGATTCCTCGTCCATGCCCTCGTCCTTCAGAATGGCAGTGCACATCTCGGTCATGCCTTCCAGTGACATACCTGGCTGCTCGAACTGACCTTCTTTGTAACAATAAATACAGTACTCACGGGTTGTGCTTCCATCTGCTTCCGTTCCGAATTGGGCAGGGGTTGTGAGCGGCATGCCGCAGCTTTGACATACAGTGACGTTCATGATTAGTTCCTCCTTATATAGGTACTGATTGAATATATCTGAAGTATACGGGGAGGAACTGGACAGCTGTCTGTCAGGTTTGAGTCGGGGAGATATAATTTTGTACAATTTGCTCCGCGATACGGCAGATCTCGTCTCGAATATGCTGAGGTTCCAATACTTCAACGTCCGCGCCGAAGCCCAGGATGAACCCATATAACCAGCCATCCTCGGGAAAAGCAACTTGGCTAATATAATACCCAGTCCCATCAGGCATGACGTTCTCGATCCCAAACCATTCTTCCGCAATATGACGGACGCGAGGATGGAATTTCAAGGTTAACCTGGCTTGATTGTCCGGACGGCTCCATTCCTGTTGCCAGGGTCTGTCCTGTGGGTTGATGACTTTACGCTCGAATTGCTCATTAGCAAGCGTGACATCTTGCATACGCACAAGCTTGAACATGCGAAATTGATTCCGCTCGTGGCAAAAAGCATACAGATACCAGGAATGTTTCTTGAGTACGATGGTATGAGGGTCGGCAGTTCGGTGAGTCTGGATACCTTCCGCACTGCAGTAGGTAAAGGTTACGGGTCGTAATTGATCCATACCCTGTTCGATAAGTTCAAGCTTGATTTTCAGCGCTTCTGGATGCGTCCAGGTTGAATAATCCACGATGAATCGATTGGTATTGGCCTGAAAATCGTCATTTTTGGATTCAGGTACGATACTGCTGAGTTTTTCGACCAGAAGCTCTCGCGCCGCATTAGCATGGGAAGTGGATACACTGCGCAGTGCAGTGACGATAGAGGCGAGGTCCTTGTCTGTTAATACGTTTCGATCCAGACGGTAACCCTCTGCCAGACCAATCCCGCCGCTTGCTCCCTGATACGTCACCACAGGGATACCTGATTGACCCAATGTATCGATGTCTCGGTAGATGGTCCGGATCGATACTTCGAACATATCTGCCAGGTCTTTGGCTTGGACTCGCCCACGATTGATTAGCAGCACGACGATGGCTAATAAACGCTCCAGTTTCATATGTATGGATTCCTTTCATTGGTTTATCTGTTGGATTCAAATATGTTATATTGTTGAGCATCACACATAGGAGTGGAATAAGCAATGAAGCGAATTACGATTCTGATCGCAGACGATGAAGTTGAGATCGCTGATCTGGTTGCTTTACATCTACAAAAAGAAGGATATCACACCATCAAGGCCTTTGACGGGAAGGCGGCGGTTCAAGCTGTTCAGACCCAAGCGATAGATTTGGCGATTCTGGACATTATGATGCCCGGCATGGATGGGTATGAGGTGACCCGCAAAATTCGGGAGCAGCATCATTTACCGATCATTTTCCTGAGTGCCAAAACGTCAGATATGGACAAAATTACGGGACTTGTGATGGGTGCGGATGATTACATGACCAAACCGTTCAATCCGATGGAGCTTGTTGCCCGGGTGAATTCCCAGTTGCGTCGTTCTCTGCAATTCAGCCAGTCTGCGCCTGTTCAGAGGTCCATTCTGGAGAAGGGCGGGCTCATCATCACGCCAGATCAACATCGCGTTACACTCTACGGCAAACCAGTGGAACTAACACCGAAGGAGTTCGACATTTTGTATCTGCTCGCGAGCCACCCCAAGCAGGTGTTCAGTGCAGAAAATATTTTTGAACAGGTATGGGGAGAAGCCTATTACGAGAGTGGGAATACCGTGATGGTCCACATTCGAACCCTGCGCAAAAAGCTGGGGGAAGATGTGAACAAGAACAAGTTTATCAAAACCATCTGGGGCGTGGGGTACACGTTTAATGACTAAAAGAAGAAGTTTTCGCACAACCATGATTATGTTGTTAGGGTTAAGCATGCTTGCCTCTGGCGCAATCACTTATGGGATTTACAAGCTTTTACAAGCCTATTATTCGGGTGTCCGTGCAGAAGATCAGCTTGCTGAATATCGTCATTTTATGAAAAGTATCGGAGATATTTATTTCTTCCTGATTTTATTTATCCCACTGGCCATTCTGTTTTTCTTCTGGTTTACCAAGCCTTACGCGACGTATTTCAAGGACATTTCTACAGGGATCAGACATTTGGCCAATGGCGACTTTCAGCATCGTGTGCAGATCTCCTCGAAGGACGAGTTAGGTACGATTGCGGAGGATGTGAACCTGGCAAGTGAGAAGTTAAGGGAAGCGGTGGAACGAGGGGATTTTGCTGAAAATAGTAAGGACCAGCTTGTTGTCAATCTGGCACATGACCTGCGAACACCGCTGACGTCTGTGCTTGGATATCTGGATCTGCTCATGAAGGATGATCAGCTAACGGAGGAGCAGGTACGGCACTTTACGTCGATTGCATTCACCAAATCACAGCGTCTGGAGAAGCTGATTGATGATTTGTTCGAAATAACCCGCATGAATTATGGCATGCTGCCTATAAACAAGACACGGCTGGATCTTAGCGAACTGCTGAAGCAGATGAACGAAGAGCTCTATCCTGTATTTGAAAAGAACCAACTAGTCGCCCGACTAAAAATAGACACTGACCTTACGGTCTCCGGTGATGGCGAGCTGCTGGCTCGTGTGTTCGAGAATCTGCTAATTAACGCTGCACGGCATGGCAAGGATGGTATGTACGTAGATATTAATGGATATCGGGATGCAGAACAGGTCATCATTCAGGTAATTAACTATGGTGGACATATTCGTCCGGAGGAATTGCCACATATCTTCGATATGTATTACACCGGAGATCGTGCTCGGACTCCTCAGGAGGGTGGGACAGGCCTCGGCCTATTTATCGCTCGCAATATTGTGGAGCAACATGACGGTACAATTTCGGCCCAGAGCGACGTGGTACGGACGCAGTTCGAAGTTCGTTTGCCCGTATTTCAATGAGGTCTGATATCAAATTTAAGAAAAACTTTAAAATTGCCCTGCTTTTTCTTTAACTTGTGTTGTCTATCCTTGATGCATGAGGTAAAAGGAGGAGCAAGCATGAAAAAGTGGGGCTTTTTGATATGTATCATTTTGATCGGATATATCGTTACGCAATCACCGGGATGGATTCAGCAGAAGGATGAGTTGCCCATCGAGATTCAGAATACGCGTGAGAATCCCGCAGGTTACACCGTATCCGTCACCGGAAACATTCAGGATCAGGTACATAAGGGCAACTTGTTACTGGTGGATAAGCAATACCCCGTTCACCCGGAAGGGGTTAAATCCGATATTGTATATGTGGCACATGAGGATGATCTGCTTCGTGGATATGGAATACTGGATCAGAAAATCATGTTATCACGGCAGGTGGCGCAGGAATTTCAGAGGATGGTTGAAGCAGCAGGCGAAGAGGGAGTCAGATATTTTCTCGTCAGCAGCGGATACCGGGATTTTACGAAGCAGGACGAGTTATATCGGGAAAAGGGTTCAGACTATGCACTTCCTGCGGGTCACAGTGAGCACAATCTTGGGTTATCCCTGGATATTGGCTCCAGTCTGGCTGCGATGAATGAAGCACCAGAGGGTGCATGGCTGGAGAAGAATGCATGGAAATACGGATTTATTTTACGTTACCCAAAGGATAAAGTGCGCATCACGGGTATTCAGTATGAACCATGGCACTTTCGATATGTAGGGCTGCCGCACAGTGCTGTCATGTATAAGAATAATCTGGTGCTGGAAGAGTATCTCGATATGCTTAAAGAGAAAGAGAACATTACTGTGGAAGTAGAGGAAGAGCAGTATCACATCCGCTATTATCGGGCCACCAGAGACACAACCGTTTACATACCTGAGCAAGGCCAAACTGAAATATCGGGTGATAACATGGGTGGCGTCATCGTCACCGTAAAGAAATAACAGGGCAACACAAGGGAGGCGAAACAACATGAAGCACAACAACCAGAATAGAAGCAAACATTACATCCTTTGGATTGCCGTTTTCATTATCTATTTATATCTGCTGACTAAGCTGATCCTGTTCAAAGGAAACCCAGTCGATTTTGGCATCGTGAAGGATCGACTGATGGCGTTCTTGCAACAACCGGATCTGGTCCATAACCGAACCGTCAACCTGACACCATTTCAGGAAATCTCACGAGACTGGAACAGCCTGTCGTTACATCGTCCTGGCACCGCAATCCATCTGGTAGGCAATATACTGGCCTTTATCCCTCTGGGCATCTTCATCCCTGTGTTGACGGGCAACAAGTTATTCTCTGGAGTAAAGGTACTCTTGCTGTCTCTGCTGCTCAGTCTGGGTTATGAAGTGACACAATTATTGACTGGCATGGGGATATTCGATGTGGATGATCTGATGCTTAATACACTCGGCGGCTTCATTGGATATATTGTTTTCACTATGGCTCTGGGTCTGAAAAAGGTGTTGGTGGGAGGAGAATCCCGCATGACGACGAAAAAGTTAAATTCTAAGGAAAGTCACGTGTAAGGAGGGGAACAACTTGATTATAATGGCTGTACTGTTCATTAGCGCAGGGCTAATGTTTCTCGTTTATCCACACAAGGTAACGGATGCTTCGGAAAAACAGATTGCGGAGCGAGTGATCATGTCTAGATGGGTTGGAGGCTCGTTAATTGCTCTGTCGTGTCTGTTTCTGATCATGGGTACGATTCAACTGTTAGATCAAGCCTCACATCACATTGGGCATTAAAAGGAAGTTTGGCCTCGAAGCAACGGAGAATACACACATACTGAAACCATAGCTCCTCGTAACGTGCAGATTGCACGTTACGGGGAGCTTTTTTTATTGTTTCATAAGGTATCGAATTTAGCATAGGACCAGTGAACTTTGCGAGTAACATCGCAAATGAGGTAAAGTAGAGATGATGCGTTAGTACCTATCCCTTATAAAAAAGGAGGACATACATTGTATTCATTAGCTATACAACTAGCAGGAACAATGAAAGCCATTATGCAAATTGAAACTGAAATTGCTGAAGCTAAGATTGATCAACAGGCTGAAGAGATCATACTTGGTATGGAAAAGAGAAGATCAGCTTTAATAAATAGTGTCACACGTGATGAATTAATGGTCATCCAAACAGTGATGAACGTAGGAAGGTCAGAAAGAGGGTATCGTTATCATTTTAATTCGGAAGACGTTGAGATTATTAACCTTCCCATTGAGTTAGACGAGCATGAGTTGATGCAGAAATATTCCTACTATCTGATACATAAAACCAAAGAGGAATTAGCATATGGAATTGAATATCATACGCTTGTCTCATCATTTCTAAAAGAAGGTATAGAAATTTTGAAACTCTAGACCGTTACCCGACATACTGATAGGAGGTCTGCAAGATGATAATGAAAATTTCGTATTATACACCAGATGGATTCTACTATTATGTCCCCGATCAATATGCAGAGAAGATGGAAGAGTGGAGAATTGAATTTTCAGATTTTTTGCAGAGTATAGAGGGGAAACATCCATTCACAGAATACATAGAGTCCATTAATTATGAGGGTGAGCTGGAATATGCCGTTTTTGTAAGATGCTACGGAGGAGATGAGTTTGTAGACTGGATTAACGTAGAGAAACTAAACTGCAGAGGTATATATCGTATAGCTGAGCCACCTGATGATTCGGAAGTTGGCTTGAAAATTGATTTTTAAACGTATCCCGATTATAAAAAGCAAAGCCAAAAAAGCTCCCCACCACGTGCACTAGCACGTGGTGGGGAGCTTTTTTGGATAACTTCATCACATTAATGATTTATATCATTAAGCTTTTTTCATCATTTGACGCAATACAGTTTGCAGGATACCGCCGTTATGGTAGTAATCCACGTCAACCATGCTGTCCAGACGAGCGATAACAGGGAAGTCGAACTGTGTACCGTCTTCACGAGTTACGGTAACTTTCAACTCTTGTCCTGGCTTCACATCATTGCTGAGGCCAGTAATGTCATACGTTTCACGTCCGTTCAGACCAAGGCTGGACCAGCCGTGACCTTCCTGGAATTGCAATGGCATTACGCCCATGCCGACCAGGTTACTACGGTGAATCCGCTCGAAGCTTTCTGCGATAACGGCTTTGACGCCGAGCAGGAATGTTCCTTTTGCCGCCCAGTCACGGGAGCTTCCTGTACCATACTCTTTACCAGCGATAACGATCAGGTTCTGTCCTTCATCCTGATACTTCATGGAAGCATCGTAGATGGACATTTCTTCGTCCGTTGGCAGGTACTTCGTGATGCCGCCCTCGGTGCCCGGAGCCACCTGGTTACGAATACGAATGTTGGCGAATGTACCACGCATCATTACTTCATGGTTACCACGGCGTGAACCGTAGGAGTTGAAGTCTTTGCGCTCTACGCCATGTTCTTTCAGGTATAATCCAGCCGGGCTGGATGGTGCAATATTACCTGCTGGCGAGATGTGATCCGTTGTTACGGAATCTGCAAGCAATGCCATAACACGTGCAGAACGGATATCTGCGATATCGTTCAACTTGTCGCCAAGCTCTTGGAAGAATGGAGGATTCTGAATGTACGTGGAGTTCGGGTCCCACTCGTACAATTCGCCTTCCGGTACAGAAATTGAATTCCAACGCTCATTGGCTGTAAATACATTCTCGTACTTGTTGCGGAACATCTGAGCGTTCAGGGAACTTGCGATGGTATCCTTGATTTCCTCGGATGTAGGCCAGAGGTCTTTCAGGAATACAGGCTCATTGTTCGTATCATAACCGATTGGATCGGTTTCAAAGTCAATATTCACTGTACCCGCAAGTGCATATGCCACAACGAGTGGTGGTGATGCCAGGTAGTTGGCTTTAACCTGTGCATGCACACGGCCTTCGAAGTTACGGTTACCGGACAATACAGCCGCTACGGTCATATCGTTCTCAGCAATAGCTTCGCTCACTTCGTCCGGCAGTGGGCCGGAGTTACCGATACATGTTGCACAACCGTAGCCGGCAACATTGAATCCGAGTTTGTCGAGATACGTGATCAGACCTGCTTTTTCCAGATACTCGGTAACCACAAGGGAACCTGGTGTCAGACTGCTTTTCACATATCCTGGTTTGGTCAGGCCGCGTTCAACTGCTTTTTTCGCCAGTAGTCCCGCTCCAACCATAACACTTGGATTCGAAGTGTTCGTACAACTTGTGATCGCCGCGATCACAACAGCGCCTGCCTTCAGTTCACTGTTGGAACCGTCCGGATGCTTCACAGGTACGGATTGTTCGATTTTCTCATCGCTCAGACCGTAGCCGCCTTTATCTACAGGTGTGCGAATGATGCTGTTGAAGCTTTCTTTCATTTGTGTCAGCTCGATGCGATCCTGTGGACGTTTTGGTCCGGCAAGACTTGGTACAACAGAGCCGAGATCCAGTTCAATCACATCTGTGAATTCAGGATCAACGGTGCTTGAAGTACGGAACATGCCTTGAGCTTTGTAATAAGCTTCAACCAATTCAACCTGCTCGTCAGGACGGCCAGTGTTACGCAGATAGTTCAACGTTTCACTATCAACAGGGAAGAAACCGATGGTAGCGCCATACTCTGGTGCCATGTTGGCTACTGTTGCACGGTCAGCCAGACCGATGTTGGCAAGACCTGGTCCGTAGAACTCTACGAATTTACCAACAACGCCTTTTTTACGAAGCAATTGGGTAACGGTGAGTGCCAGATCCGTTGCTGTTGCGCCTTCACTCAGGCTGCCTGTCAGTTTGAAACCGATAACGTCTGGTGTTACAAAATAAAGCGGTTGGCCCAGCATACCTGCTTCGGCCTCGATTCCACCAACACCCCAACCAACAACACCAAGTCCGTTGATCATGGTGGTGTGGGAGTCTGTACCTACGAGGGAATCCGGGAATACAACGGTTTCGCCGTCAACGGTTTTTGTTGCTGCCACAGAAGCCAGATACTCCAGGTTAACCTGGTGAACGATCCCTGTGGATGGTGGAACTGCACGGAAGTTGTTGAACGCCGTTTGCGCCCAACGCAAGAAACGGTAACGCTCTTCATTACGCTCAAACTCAACTTTGATATTGTAATCAAGTGCATCGTTGGTACCAAAAGCATCAACCATAACGGAGTGGTCGATAACGAGATCGACGGGTACGAGCGGGTTGATCTGTTTTGGATCGCCGCCTGCTTTTTTCACAGTATCACGCATTGCAGCGAGGTCAACGACAACCGGTACACCGGTGAAATCCTGCAGAACGATACGTGCAGGGATGAATGGAATTTCCTTGTTATTGTCACGGCCATCTGCCCAGCCGGTCAGTTGTTTTACGTGTTCTTCGGTGATGGCACGTCCGTCGAATTGACGAATTGCTGCTTCAAGCAACACTTTAATGGAGAAAGGGAGCCTGGAAAGATCGCCGTGGCCGTTTTCCTGAAGAGCATCGAGACTGTAGTAGCGGTAAGACTTGCCTCCAACCTCAAGACTGCGAGCGGCGGAGAAATGATTCTTTGCTGACATACATGTACCTCCTTGGGATGTGTCGGTGAGATGAAGAAAACGTTCATTTAGGTGAAGAACAGGCCTTCATCGTTCCGTGTTCTTGTGTGTTAGTTTCATCAGATGAAACGTAATTTCATAATCATAACTTTAGTTTTAAGTATACCGTTTTCACCTCCGTACGTAAAGGTCTTTTTGCCTGATCAAGCAAGCTTTTGGACCAATGAAGGCGTTTTCGTGAAGTGAGCAGGAATAAGATATCTCGTGTACCTGTATTTGCCGAATTTCGGATCTCCCTCCTGAGCCGTGTACATACAACCGAAGACCCTTTCATATGAATAGTAGGAGTTTATATACGCAATGAAATATTCCAGACAGAACTTATGCCAAAGGGGGACATAGGCTTGGAACGGGAATGGAAGAGTGCCTTATATACTTACGTGAACCAGTACAATCGCTGTGAGATCGACTACCGTCCACAGACCAGCGAACGGATTGTTACCGATCCTGACTTCGTGGTGGAACGGGGAGAGCGTATGGCAAGGCTGGACGAATGGTATCGTAAACGGCGCGCCGTGCCTCTTCGCAGCGAGACCAGCGCCAAGCTTGTGCGCACGCTTATGGATGGCCAGGAAGAAGCGGTGGTGGATGTACAATTGTACAGCAGACTGTTCTACGAGAAGAGCGGGATCACCCACCGGGAGGACCGGATTGAGCGGGAGCGGTTAACCTTTCTGCGGCAGAGTGGTGGATGGATCATTGGGCGGGTCGAGCGAGAAGTGCCGGAGCGTCGCCCTGCTGGGGAAGGACGTCCGTTTCAACAAGCTGATTTTGTACAGGCGATGAATCGGCCGCTGCTGAATCGGGAAGTGTTGGGTCAAGGAAGAAGCTCACGGCAACAGTCATATCGCAGAGATCTGGCAGTTGCCTATGCAGATCGGTGGTGGAATGCGGGGAATCCGGCATTTGAGGAATTTGA
Source organism: Paenibacillus sp. FSL R5-0701 (assembly GCF_037973995.1). Lineage (NCBI taxonomy): Bacteria > Bacillati > Bacillota > Bacilli > Caryophanales > Paenibacillaceae > Paenibacillus > Paenibacillus sp. FSL R5-0701. The sequence continues at coordinate 717,126 of NZ_CP150230.1, forward strand.
TGTGGATTGTACCAATTACGTGTCCCAATGCCTCTTTGCAGGGGGCGCACCCATCCACTATACTGGTAGAAGAGAAGCCGGCTGGTGGTATAAAGGGTATGTGAACGGCTCCGAAATGTGGAGTTACAGTTGGGCAGTTTCCAACAGTCTGGAGCGTTATTTGTCAGGCAGCAGCTGGGGTCTGACCGCGACAGAAGTGGAGCGTCCTGAGCAGCTGATGCTCGGCGATGTTATTCTCTACGATTGGGATGGAGACGGACGATTTCAGCATAGCACCGTTGTGACCGCGTTTGATGCGGGCGGCATGCCGCTTGTTAACGCACATACGGTTAGCAGCCGTCACCGATTTTGGGATTACCGGGATTCTTACGCTTGGACGGAGCGGACGGTATACCGGCTTTTTCATATTGCAGATGAGTTTTGATGACGAAAGATTTTCGGGATGCGGTGACGCAGACATCCAGTTCCGTGTAAAATAAGACCAGATAACGCAAGCAGAATAACAAGGGTGCTGAGCATGCAAACATGACAGCATCAGGCACAGATAATCGGAGGGTACACATGAGTATGGATAAATTAAAAGTAGGCGTCGTGTACGGCGGAAAATCGGGCGAGCATGAGGTGTCGCTGCAAACGGCGTTTGCTGTAACAAACGCATTTGATTATGAAAAGTATGAACTGGTTCCTTTTTATATCTCCAAGCAGGGGACGTGGAAAAAAGGACCTGTCATGCATGCGCCGTTCGCGCAGATTGAAGATCTGAAGCTGGAGCAATCGGCGGGTGGAACACAGGATGCGCTGAACGCCCTGTTTGGCCGTTTGTATGGTGGAGCAGAAGCGCTGGACGTGATGTTCCCTCTGCTGCATGGTACGTTTGGAGAGGATGGCACCATTCAGGGCATGTTTGAGATGGCGGATATGCCATATGTAGGTGCAGGTGTACTGGCTTCGGCTGGCGGCATGGACAAAGTGGTCATGAAAAAGCTGTTTGCACAGGCTGGCATTGACCAATGTGCCTTTACGTATTTTAACGCGACACAATGGAAACAGACAGAGCACGAAATGATCGTGCAGGTCGAAGATCAGCTGGGGTATCCATGTTTTATCAAACCGGCGAATCTGGGCTCCAGTGTAGGCATCTCCAAAGCACGTAACCGCGATGAACTGAAGACAGCTGTCGAGTTCGCACTTCGGTATGATACGAAGGTTGTCATTGAGGAGTTCGTTGAAGCCCGCGAAGTTGAGGTCAGCGTCCTCGGCAATGACGAGCCCATGGCTTCCGTTCCAGGCGAGATTGTATCCTCTGGTGAGTATTATGACTATGCAGCCAAGTATATTGATGGTCAATCACAGATGCTGATTCCAGCTCCACTGGACCCAGAGGCCGCAGACCGCATTCGCGAGGCAGCTTTGCAGGCGTTCCGTGCGATTGAAGGTAACGGTATTTCACGTGCCGACTTCTTCATTCGGAAAAATGACGGCGCCTTGCTTATTAATGAAGTCAACACCATGCCTGGTTTCACACCATACAGCATGTATCCACTTCTTTGGCGTGAGACAGGTGTATCGTATGCCGAACTGCTGGATCGCATGATTGAGCTGGCACTGGAGCGTTACAACCGCAAGCAGGCACTGAATTACGAGAACGGCGTACAGGTGTAGCCTGCGACCACAAGATCAGGAGGGATATGCATGGGATTTCAGACTGAATTCAATTCCGTATGCAAGTTCAAGAATGAGCAGGAGCTGTTCGAACTGCTTGAATACGGACGCGGTAAAATGGTCAAACAGGGCTTCCGGGTATTTCCTACCGGCCAGAAAGTGATTGCATACACACCGGATAACGTGGCTGTAGCCATCGTCAAGATCGTGGTTTCCATTGCGGAGATCAACTTCCAGGGGCAAGAGGTAACCGAGGTGGAGATGCAACTCATCCGCAAATTGACTGAGGAAGAATCACGCATCCAGACTGCCCTTGCGGATGAGATGTTCTTTGGAGAGCAAGCACAGGAGTAGTTGTTGACTGTAAGTGCGGGTCGGAAGGACGGATTTGCCAGAATACGATTATGGTCACTCTTTTAGGGTAAAACTTGGTTATATACAGTGACGGTACATCCTGACGGCTGAATATGCCGTGCGGGTTCTCCGCCCTAATAGAGAGGAAGAGATTCATGCTCGTACGCTTTGGTTACGTGGCAATGTCCGTGCTTATAGAGAATGCCTCGCCTTCCCGGACCATGACCATGTCGAGTTTTAACAAAATCGATGACAGGGAAGCAGCGATCCGCAAGCTCGAACGGATTGCAGCCGAGAACCTGCACAATACATTACGTTTGCTCAGGCACAACAAGGGTAGCCATATTCATGTATATCGCTTCTCTTCCAAATTGATTCCACTGGCAACACACGAGGACCTGAATGACTGGGACCCGTTCCCGGCACTGAAGCAGGACTTTGCGGCCATTGGTGATTTTGTGAAGGAAAATCATATGCGTGTGTCCTTTCATCCGGATCATTTTACCGTACTTAGTACCCCCCGCGAGCAAGTTCTGTACAACTCGATTCGCGACCTTCGTCATCATGTTCGGATGCTGGATGCCATGGGGCTGAATGCCACTGCCAAGAACAATATACATATTGGTGGTGCATACGGGGACAAGCCTTCGGCGGCGCTTCGTTTTGAAGAAAACTTTTTGAAGCTGGATCGGGACATTCAGGAGCGGCTCACACTCGAAAATGATGACAAAACGTTCAATGCGCCTGAGACACTAGCCGTGTGCCAGCGCTTGGGATTGCCCATGGTACTGGATATCCATCACCATTGGGTGAACAACGAAGGAGAACAGGCATGGGATCTGTGGCCTGATATTCTAACGACCTGGCAGTCGCCGCTTGCCCAGGCAGATTCACCGGCTGATCACCCATTGCCACCCAAAATCCATGTCTCCAGTCCAAAGAGTGAGAAGGATCTGCGAGGTCATGCCGATGGGGTAGAGGTAGAGCCGGTGCTCGACTTCTTGCGTCATATCGCAGCAGATACCCCAAGGATTGACGTGATGATCGAGGCTAAACGCAAGGATGAGGCACTTGTACAACTGATGCAGAAGCTGGCATTCTATCACGAAGAGGGTGTGGAGTGGGTGGACGAGTCTACCGTCATCATTCATCCGTAGTGCCAAAAGGGGCCTGGGCAACGAGAAACTTTACGACCTGTGGGGCGTATACTTTTAACAAGTATTTCAACTTTTCGTAGATTGATATAGAAAGTAGAGTGAACGCTTTGAATGAGAAGGAAAAGACACCTTATGTCGTGACAAGCAAAAGCTATACTGCCGTTGCCATTAATGCAGCTTCCAAAGCTGGGGAATGGATCAAAAGCCGTCTTGGGACGGTAGCTGAACTTGGCACCAAATATTCACCCCAAGATCTGGTGACCGAAGTGGATAAAGGAGCGGAGCAGATGATCCGCCGCCTGATTCTTACGCATTTTCCCCACCATGCCATTCTGGGTGAAGAAGGCGTCGAACCGGGACCGGAAGCTTCGGCAAAAGCACTGAAAGAGGCTGAGGAAGAAGAATTTCTGTGGATTGTTGATCCTGTGGATGGAACGACGAACTTTGTACACGGATTCCCGTTTTATTCGGTGTCCATCGCATTGGCTCACAATGGTGAAGTCATTGTTGGCGTGATCTACGATCCTTCCCGTGATGAGATGTTTGTTGCGGAAAAAGGGAAAGGAGCATATGTTCACGGAAACCGGATGCTTGTATCTGGTGAACAGGAACTGGCTCAGAGCCTGATTGCGGTTGGATTCCCGGCAGACACAACCTTTGCGTTGCCACTGAATATGGCCGCTGTGCAGGCGCTTGCTCCGCAAGTTCGTAACTTGCGTGCTGGTGGATCAGCCGCCCTTCATCTGGCGTATGTTGCAGCAGGACGTCTCAGCGCCTACACCGAAGTTGGATTAAAACCGTGGGATATTGCAGCAGGTGCGCTGCTGGTTGAAGAATCAGGTGGCAAGGTGACGGATACCATCGGAACGCCTTACCAACTGTCTGTGAACCATGTCGTTGCCAGCAATGGCAAAATCCATGATGCACTGACGGATGTACTGAAGGAAGCGAAAGCAACCGGTCTGGAGTGAGTTTATTCAACTCATCCATGCTTTAATTACTTTTAATTGTACATTAACGGAGGGGACAGAAAGCATCTGAAGAAGCGGAGCGCTCGCCTTTATCACCGGATTTCTACCTTGGAAAAGGGAATCAAAGAAATCTGGGGATAACAGCGATCGAAAGATGGTTCTGTACACGAAGTGAAAGTACAATAGTAATAATTAACACAAGTATGACTTTAATTAAAGGAGCGAGAACAATGGATGAATCCAAAGAACTGGAACGACGGCTCAGTGATATGCTGACGGAAGGGGACATGGAAGAGTCCGGCGACACCGATCAGCGTGAACGCCAGCTGATTCCTCCCAAATATGAAGTGCGAATCCAGACAGAACGTGATCCAATTGTCGAGGAAACGTTAAAGTACCGGAAGATGGCACGCGAAGTGGATGATCGTTATGATCGGTATCTGGAGCGAGCTACCGGGAACAAACCGGAGAGTGACAAGGGTCATTCGATCGCTGAAGATTCGAATAAGCCGCAATCTTAACGAATCACTGAACGTCATAGCTGAGCTTAACCAGTAACAGGCTCCCCACCAGGGAGTCTGTTATTTCATGTGTGCTCTTAGTAGAGAGGACAACACCTACTTTAAAATGATAGAATAGAGTAACACCAACCAATGTCATTGGAATGACCAATGTACTATATATTAGTGAGGTTGTTCAAAAAGTCCGCTTTTGATTACGAAGGATGCCTAACGGCATCATCAGCATCGAATATGGAATTCAGCCGAAATGTCCGTTGCTCACGTAGTTTTCCTACGCTCCGCTACTCCATTTCTAGCTTCATCCCATCTTCTCGGTACTGAAAACCGACCTTTTTGAACACGTACATTTAGTGTAATTATAGATTCACGAGAAGGAGTGTTACCTGAATGAAGCGTAAAAGTCTATGGGAAAATACAGCTGCCGGTTTAACGGTAAGCATGTTGGCAGGAGTGCTGCTCTTCACATCTTCTGCATTACCTGCACACGCGGCTGACACCAAAACCGGTGTATTGCCAGCGGGTACAAACGAGACTTCGCTGACAGCGAAGAAAGATGCAGTAGCCGTAACTAAGGAGTTCCGCATCGTCACATTGGGAGATTCCATAACGGTAGGTTATGAGCCCAACACAAAAGAATTGCCTTATGGTTATGTAGAACGTCTGTATGAGCAGGGTTTGCTGCATGGACGTACACAGGTGGACAACTACGGGATTGCCGGTTTGAAAACCAGTGGTCTGAAAAATTTCACTACTGCAATTAAGGATGGTAAAACGCTGACTTCTGAAGCCATTCAACCAAGTCTTCCTGATCCAAGAGCGGGACAGATCGGAGCCAATACTGCTGCAATCCGTGAGAGTGTAGCACAGGCCAATCTGGTTGCAATTACCATTGGGGGAAATGATGTATCGGAGCTTCTCGGTACAGCAGACAAACTGAGTGATCAGGAACTGCAAGTGAAGGTAAAAGAATTACTCGCAACCTATACAGCCAATGTTAGTGCAACGATTAATGATATCCATGAAATTAACCCGACAGCTACAATTGTCATCGCCGACCAGTATCAACCGATGCCAGAAGTAGCAGGCAAAGCACTCTATGCCAAACTGATGGAGGCATCTCAAGGTTTCACACAGACCATTGATGGTATTGCAGCACAATTCACTGCTCAGGGTACCGATGTCAAAGTCGCACACGTGGCCAAGGAGTTTGTTGGTGGTGAAGGCACGATGACACATATGATCAAAGATCGTGATTTCCACCCGAACCAATTTGGATATGCGGCCATTGCCGAAGTATTTGCCAAAACGATCTGGGGAGATTACACCAAGCTGACTGCACCTGCCACAGGTGAACCAATGAATATTATCGTGAGTGGCAAAACACTAAATACACCGTACAAACCGATTATCCGTAACGGCAAAAACTTTGTGGCGATTCAAGACATCGTAAACGCTGTAGGTGCTACTACGGTGTGGGATAATAAAACTTCAACCGCAACCATTACATATGGAGACCGAAAGGTTGCTGTGAAGATTGGTGCCAATGCTGTGAAGGTAAATGGAGCATCGGTTACTGTGGATACACCTGCATTCCTGAACAAGGTAGGCAAAGAGTCCAAAACATATGTACCACTTGCCATGGTGGCTGAAGGTCTTGGCTTTGATGTGCAATATGTAGCGAAGCTGAAAACTGTTTTTGTTAATCCGTAAATTGTATTTCATGCTTTAACATGATGTTATTTAACGGCCAGAATGCCTTGATCTGTTCAAGGTATTCTGGCCGTTTTGTGTTCTTTTTGCGTTGCTGACACAGATGCATACCTTCTCTAATGACCTGAAATGTTGCATAAATATATCTTGTCAGATGACCAATGGATGTGTAAATATGAAAATAACTTACAATAAAACCACTAACGCATCGTATGACAGCACCCTTCGCAACCCAAAGGAGCGCTTAGGATGAACAAAATTAAGAACGCTTTCACAACACTACCGATTCATCACAAAACGATTCTTCTCATCGGACTTTTGATGTTAATCAGCTTTACGTTTTATGCGTCCGTACTGCGTTATGTGTTCAGTATCTATGACCGTCAGATCTATGAGAAATCCTCGCAGGTCCTCAATATGTCTTCGGTAGGTATTGAGAATCAACTTCGTGAAATTTCTAATCTTTCCTTCAAGGTAATGTCGGACGAGCCGCTTCAGCAATATCTGCTCCAACTGAAAAAGGCCGAAACGGGTTACGAGAAAAATGGATTACGTAAAAAAATTACCAACAGGTTAGTCGCTTATGCCGGTTCCGAAAAATACGTCTATTCCATGCTATTTATCGATAATGATAATAACGTTATGGCCGCAGGCAATCGGGAGGGAATTTCGGAGTCGAAGCAAAAGGAACTGGTTGCACTGGGACAGCAATACTCGGGCTCCAATGCCTGGCATACCAGTGGGGATAAACAGTCCAGGCTTTTGTCGGTCCGACAGGTGAAATCCTTTATTGGCGGAGCATTTACATTGGAGGAACTCGGCACACTGATCATCCGCGTCCGGCTGGACCGAATTGTACAGGACCAGATGCAAGAACCGGCTGAGGACTCCCAATTACTCATTACGGATGGAAAAGAAGTGATCTATCCAACAGAATCAGCCGTCAGTGAAGCCGAGATTGAGTCTGAACTGAAGCGCACCCAGCCCTACGGAATTGCCATGTTTGAGCATGGGAGACACTTTGTAGCTCGTGCGCATTCTTCCTATACGGATTGGACCTATCTGTATACAACCCCGTTTGACCAGATGTTTAAACAGATCCAGTTTGTCAAACAGTTGGTCACGGTGATCTTCATCATGATCTTTCTGGCGGCGCTTATCATTGGAGCGAGATTCTCTCGCAGTATTACCCATCCGATTGCGCAGTTGATCAAAAAGATGCGTAATATCGAAAAAGGTGATCTGGATAAGCTGGAGGAGGCAGCCCTTGGCAATGTTCCGATATCTCCACAGAATGAGGTTGGGCTGCTGCATCGCACATTCAAGATGATGCTTCAACGAATACGTGAATTGATTGATGAGAATTATGCCAAGCAATTGGTGATTCGTGAGACTGAGTTGAAAGCGCTTCAGGCGCAGATTAATCCACATTTTCTATACAACACGCTTGAATCCATTAACTGGCTGGCTAAAGTACAGAAGCAACGACAGATCTCGGAAATGGTTGAGGCTCTCGGATTTCTGCTGCGTAGCTCTGTGAATATGTCCGAGAAGTGGATCACGCTGGAAAGAGAGCTGGATATTGTCCGCAGTTACGTGACAATTCAGCGCACACGTTTTGAGGAAAGACTGGATTTCGACATGGAAATTGCCCCAGAGGTAGGAACGGCGCGGATACCGAAGTTAACATTACAGCCGTTGGTGGAGAACGCCATACATTATGCACTCGAACCAAGCATTGACCCTTGCCGGATTCGTATTCGGGCGAGAGCAGATGGAGACAAGGTGATTATTGAAGTCGAGGATGACGGTCCGGGGATGACACCGGAATTCCTGGAACAACTACACGAAGGACGTATTCAGACAAGAGGACAGGGCATTGGGTTATCTAACATCCAGGAACGAATCAGACTGACCTTCGGCGATGAAGGTGGAATGGTGATGAGCAGCAAGCCCGGATCAGGAACTGTAGTATCGATCAGCATACCTTGGATCAGAGAGGACGATGACGATGTACAAAGTGATGCTCGTAGATGACGAACGTGTCATTCTGGAGGGGATTTCCCAAGTGGTCGATTGGGCCGCAGCAGGTACGGAATTGGTGGGTACGGCGAGGAACGGGATCGAAGCATTGGACAAAATTGGGCAGTCAAGACCCGATATTATTATTACGGATATTTCCATGCCAGGTCTGGATGGTCTCGGACTCATAGAGAAGGCATCCGAAGCATACCCGGGAGTACGTTTCATTATGTTATCCGGCTACAAGGAGTTCGAATATGCCCGGAGAGCGATGCAATATGGTGTGAAGCATTATTTGCTGAAGCCCTGCAACGAGAATCAGATCCATGATGCGTTAATTGAACTGCTGCAGGAGCATCAGGATGCCCAGGTCAAGGAGCATGTTGCGGGTGAGATGAAACAGCGATTGCAGCGTGTTCTTCCACATGTGAAGGAGCAATTTCTGCTGGAGTTCATGACCAACCGCACCTATGGGCCGGTTGATCTGGAGTATTATCAGGAGCTGTTTGATCTGGAGCTTGAAGAGAACGCAGTTCGGTTACTGTTGTTCCGAATTGTAGATGAACATGATTACAGTCACTTATTTGCGATCAAAAACATTGCCAGTGACCTGCTCCCACATGTCCTTTTAAGCACGACCATTGAAGGCAAACTCCTCATCCTGCTTGCGGATTCAGCTGATCCGGCCGGACTGAAAGAAAGTATTGAAGAGGTTCGGGCTGCATTCACCAGACTATATAAATTGGAAGTGACCGCTGCGCTGAGTGAAGCAGATCGAATGATCCAGTCCCGGCGGTTGTTTCGTGAGGCATTGCAGTATCTGAACCATCGCTTTTTTATCGGTGAAGGCAAGCTGATCACGAAGAATGATCTGGTACTGGCGGGAGAATGCGACGGCGTGCACGTAGAGCAGGATGCGGAGCAACTGTGTCAGTTGATCAAATCGGGCAATACCGAGGAAACAGCGGTAGAGGTGGATCGTCTGTTTGATCTATTATCACGTCAGCAGCTGGAAATTGAAGTGACTCGCTCTTACGTAGTGCAGCTATACTCGGCGATGGTTCATGTCTGTCCACCTGAGGAGGCAACGGAATTCACCCAGCGTATGGCAGAACTGCCGCATATCGATACGTTATCTGGTTTGAAGTCTTTTGTTGCAAGCAGTGCAGCCCGATTAACTTCCGGTTATTACAAAAACCATATCAGTCGCCAGTCTTCTGCCGTGGAGAAGATGATGGATATCGTGGATCGTCATTATGGAGAGGCAGATCTCTCGCTCAATGGAGTCGCCCATCAGATGTTGTATATGAATCCAGATTATCTGGGTAAGATTTTCAAAAAAGTCACAGGCGAGAATTTCTCCAATTACGTGAATCGTCTGCGCATTGAACGCGCATGTGACCATATTCGCAGAGGCGGGGATGTGAAAGTATTCGAGCTTGCTGAATTGTTCGGATTCGGTGGGAATTCACAATATTTCAGTCAGGTGTTCAAAAAGTGGACCGGTATGACACCTACGGAATTCCGCAGAATCGGCATATAACAATGGACTACCAATCATGTAATTCATGTCTGGGGAGGACGAACAGCGCCGAGAGGAGGCTGTTGTCCTCCTCTGTTTTTTGAACCAACAAGACGGTTTTGTGTATTCAACTCTGGTCGTACATTTGCGAAAATGACATTAACAAGTTTGTGAAAGCGTTATCAGAAACAAAAGGATAACTCGTTCACACAACCATATCAACATAAAAGGGGAGATTGGCATGGTGAAAAAGGCAATATTCCTGATGATGGCTGCTTTGCTCGTGTTTACAGCGGCATGTAGCTCAGGTGGAGGAACTGAAGGAGCATCTGGAGATGACTCAGTTACCCTGCGGATCGCTTGGTGGGGCTCGGATGCACGGCATGAATATACACAGAAGGTCATTGACCTGTACAAATCGAAAAACCCGAATGTCAAAATCGACGTGGAATATGCTTCATTTGATGATTACTGGAAAAAGCTTGCACCACAAGCAGCTGCAAATCAGTTGCCTGACATCGTTCAGATGGATATTTCCTACATCAGCCAATATGCACAGAATGGTCAGCTTGAGGATCTAGCGCCTTATCTGGGCAATCAGATCAAAGTGGACGATGTGTCCGAGAACGTTATTAGCACAGGTGTAATTAACGGCAAACAATACGGCGTACCTGCCGGTGTTAACGTTCTGGGCTTCCAATATGACCCTGCTTTGCTTCAAAAAGCGGGAGCAGAAGCTATGCCTGAAAATATGACATGGGAATCATACGAAGCACTGGGCAAACAAGCCGCAGAGAAAGGCCTGTATTTGGATGGAGGGGTAGCTCCTGATATCTTCTTCCATTACTTCCTGCGTACCAAAGGACATTCGCTTTACAATGCAGAAGGAACTGGCCTTGGTTATGATGATGACCAATTGTTTGTGGAGTTCTTCGGACTTATGCGCCGCATGATCGAGCAGGGTGCAGCACCTACGCCGGATGTAGCCAACCAAACCAAAGGCATTATTGAGGAATCAGATCTCGTGAAGGAAAAAGGAATTGGCGTATGGCAATGGTCCAACCAGTTCGTAGCCTTGCAACAGGTGGCGAACCGTCCACTCGAAATCGCTCCAATGCCAGGACCGGATATGGAAAAAGGACTATATATGCAACCAAGTATGTATTGGGGTGTAACGTCCAACTCCAAAGTGAAGGAAGAAGCGGCTAAATTCATTGATTTCTGGGTGAATGACGTAGAAGCGAACAAACTGATCAAAGGTGAGCGCGGTGTGCCAATTTCAGGAGCAATCAAAGAAGCCATCGCACCTGAGCTGAGTGACGCAACAAAACAGGTCTTTGAATTCGTAGCAGCCATGGAGCCAAAGGCTTCACCAATGAGTTCTCCGCCACCGGTTGGTTCACCTGAAGTAATCTCTGCTCTGGCAGATGTGGCTGAAGAGTTGAACTTTGGCAAAATTACACCTGAACAGGCAGCAGAAACATTCCGCAAGAACGCCGAATCTGTACTTGCGAACAATAAATAACAGTTGAATTGAATGATGGCTTGCTCGTCCCACTTCAGGGATGGTCGGGAATGGGGCTACTCGCGAATGCGAGGGCCTTTCCCCGTCCAGATAACCCGAAGCAAGGATGGGGGAGCAAGCTGATCCATGAAGGAGGTTCGTTCCATTGAGGCAGTATTCGTCGTTACGTAGAAACTTAACTGGATATGCGTTCATAAGCCCGTTTATTATTGGATTCCTGGGCTTCACACTCATCCCCATGTTTGTGTCCTTATATATGTCGTTCACGAGTTATAACTTATTCACTTCTCCGCGGTGGATTGGGCTTGATAACTACACCAAAATGTTTTTTGATGACCCGAAATATTGGAACTCGGTCAAAGTGACGTTTCTGTATGTATTCATTGGGGTACCGTTAAGGTTGATCTTTGCCCTCTTCGTAGCGATGGTCCTAAACACTGGCTCTCGTATGATTGGAACGTACCGGACGCTGTATTACCTGCCATCCATTATCGGTGGTAGTGTGGCCGTATCCATTATGTGGCGTAACCTCTTCAGTAATGAGGGTGTTATCAACAGTGCTCTAACGGCAATCGGGATCGGGCCAATCAGCTGGTTTGGTGACCCGAATGCGTCCCTGGTTATGCTCATCTCACTGTCTGTATGGCAGTTTGGTTCGTCCATGCTGATCTTCCTGGCTGGTCTCAAAAATATCCCTACTGAGATGTACGAGGCAGCAGGTGTGGATGGCGCGAATCCTATACGGAAATTTTTCAGCATCACCTTGCCACTGCTTAGCCCGATCGTCCTGTTCAATATGATTATGCAGACGATTGGAGCATTCATGACGTTTGTACCTGCCTATATTATCTCCAAAGGCGAAGGCGGTCCAATGGACGGTACGATGCTGTACTCCCTGTATCTGTTCCGTCAGGCGTTTATGTTTAACAACATGGGTTATGCTTCGGCAATGGCCTGGATCATGCTCATCATGATCGGTATACTCACGGTAGCTGTCTTCCTGACATCCAAGTACTGGGTGTTCTACGAATCTGAAGGAGGGAAGTAACGATGGTTTGGAGAAATGTAAAGTGGCCCGTTTATCACCTGTTCGTTGCAGCTCTTGCCCTCCTGATGCTCTATCCGGTCCTATGGATGCTATTCAGTTCATTCAAGGAAAGCCGTACGATCTTTGTCACAGCGGATACCCTGTTTCCTGCGGAGTGGATCTGGAGCAACTATGTGGATGGCTGGAAAGGCACAGCTGGAAGACCATTTATGGATTACATCACCAACTCACTTGTAATCGTAGTGATATCTACCATCGGTGCTGTGATATCGTCATCGCTGATCGCTTTCGGTTTTGCCAGACTTAATTTCAAGGGACGTACATTCTGGTTCTCCTTGATGATGTTAACACTGATGTTGCCACATGACGTGGTATTGGTTCCTCAGTACATCATTTTCACGAAGCTCGGCTGGCTGAACACTATCTTGCCAATTGTTGTACCTACATTCTTCGGAATGCCGTTCTTCATCTTCCTGATGGTACAGTTCATTCGAACGATTCCGAAGGAACTGGATGAGGCAGCAACCATCGATGGATGTAACAAATTCAGACTGTATATCCAGATTATTATGCCGCTGATCAAGTCTTCTCTGGCGACTGCAGCCATCTTCTCCTTCTACTGGAGATGGGAGGATCTGCTCGGTCCGGTATTGTACCTGAACTCGCCTGATAAATACACCGTGTCGATGGCGCTGAAAATGTTCCTCGATAGCGAATCTGCTTCCAACTGGGGCGCAATGTTTGCGATGTCCATCGTCAGTCTGGTTCCGGTTGTAGCTGTGTTCTTCATCTTCCAAAAACAAATTGTTCAAGGGATGAGCACCAGCGGATTGAAAGGATAAGCCGGATTCACTGTATCTTCGTATCTTCGCCCGAATGAACGTTTACAAAAGTTAACCAAGGAGGTTATCGCTTTTGAATAAAGCTCAAGGTAGTCAGGCCGTTGCCATGGGGGCAGCGGCAGAGAGCCAGGCAGTGTCCGTGACCAGCTGGAAGTTTAACTTTGGACCGGACTCGGGAAGAGCAGATGAGACAGGGGATTATCTGAAAGTAACTGCAACCACCGCATATGAGGAACGCGGAGGATACGGATTCGAGGCAGGATCTCTGGTGTATGAGAAACAACGCATTCGTTATGACGATGTGTCGGATCCCACGAAACAACATCATATCAATCCGGGGCAGACAACCATGTCTGCCCGATTGCGTTCAGGCTTCTGTATTCCGCTCAAAGCATCGTTCATCGTGGATGTTCCCGACGGAACCTACCAAGTATTACTTGTTGCAGGGGATGAATTGGCTGAGACAGTGACCCGCGTGAAAGCTGGTGAAGGCAGGCTTGTACTGCCAACCATTCGCACACTTCCCGGACAATACGCAGAGGTTAGATTCTCGGTTGTTGTTCGCGGCGGCAGACTTCGTCTGTCATTCTCCGGTCCTGCACCGAGAATCAATGCGTTAGAGATTACTCTTGCGAATCAGACCATGACCGTATTTCTTGCGGGGGATTCAACCGTAACAGATCAGCCGGAAAGCGGATATCCGTATTGCGGTTGGGGCCAGTTATTGCCAGCACAGTTCAAACATGATGTGGCAGTGGATAATCACGCCCAGTCAGGGCGCAGTTCCCGCAGCTTTATTAATGAAGGCAGATTAAGCGCCATTCTGGAGCGAATCAAGCCCGAAGCTTTTCTGTTTATTCAATTTGGACATAACGATGAGAAGCCGGACCCTGAACGTGGGACGGACCCATTCACAACATATAAGGAATATTTGAAAAAGTATATCGACGCTGCACGCGAAGCCAAGGCTCGTCCGGTGCTCATCACCCCGGTGCATCGGCGCTATTTTGCGGATGATGGCACATTGACCGATACCCACGGGGATTATATCATCGCCGTGCGTGAGCTTGCCGAAGAGGAAGATGTTCCGCTGATCGATCTGGCTGAGCGTAGCCGTCTTCTGTTCGAGCAGGCGGGCGTTGAAGGCACCAAGGATGACTTTATGTGGGTACTTCCAGGCGAGTATGTGAACTTCCCCTCAGGCATGGAGGATAACACGCATTTTCAGGAACGAGGCGCCTGCCGCCTTGCCCAGCAGGTGGCAGAAGCCATACGCGAGTTGCAATTGCAACCGTTGCAGATGTATCTGCGGTAGGTTCATGCCATTAATAATTAAGCGAGTTAAACGAAGTAACGAGCCAACAAAAGTTGCCCAGCGAAGAGCGAAGGCAATAATCTTTTAAAAGCCAATGGCGAGCGTAGCAGCGGAGGAGGGCGGAATCGGGTAGAGGGAGCGAAGCGTCCGCCTTTGGAGCGGGATTTCCCCTGCTGAGGGGGAATAGAAGAAATCCCGAGCCAACAGCGGCCCACAGCCCGATCCGTCCGCCAAAGCGGCTGCCCTGCGAGCTATTCAGGGTTTAAAAGCTGTAGCGAGTTAAACGAAGTAACGAGCCAACAAAAGTTGCCCAGCGAAGAGCGAAGGCAATAATCTTTTAAAAGCCAATGGCGAGCGTAGCAGCGGAGGAGGGCGGAATCGGGTAAAGGGAGCGAAGCGTCCGCCTTTGGAGCGGGATTTCCCCTGCTGAGGGGGAATTGAATAGAAATCCCGAGCCAACAGCGGCCCACAGCCCGATCCGTCCGACGAAGCGACTGCCCCGCGAGCCCACGGATTTTTAACCTATATTGCACTCGTGAAAAAAAGGAGGATGTATTTCAATGACACCTGACCAGACAGAATCAGACACATCTGCCCGTAAGAATGTTTTAGCAGCTACAGGTCACACCTACTGGGTTATTCCTGATGGTTACATTCCCCCGGAGAGCCGGGGCACATTGGAGAGTCATGAGAGCATCTGTGTACTGAACACCAGTGCCGCGGATGCGGAGCTGCACATCACGATTTATTTTGAAGACAGAGAACCACTCGAAGGTATGGTCGCTGAAGTGCCAGCAAGAAGGACGAAGCATATTCGGACTGCATCGCTACGATCCGGGGAGCAGTCTATTCCGCCGGGCGTGCCTTATGCGATTACGGTTTCGAGCAACATCCCCGTTATCGTCCAGTACAGCCGTTTGGACACGACCCAGCCTGAATTGGCTTTGATGAGTGTCATGGCGTATCCATTAGGATAACTTCCCCAATCGACAGCATAGTTGGAGATGGCAAGAAGCCCCGTAACCTTGCATTCAATGCAGGTACGGGGCTTCTTTTCTTCATTTTATTTACCGTATTTGTACGTGCTCGCATTCAGGATATCCACGTGGACCTCCACTTTACCAAGTTTAAAACGTTTGAGTGGATCCGCCCGGTTATCGACTTCCTGTTTCCATAAGGGAAGGTTGTGGCGATATAAGTGTTCCACAAGACCATAGGAATCAATCATGCGCGACTTGTTTTTTTCGAACGTATCTCGGATTTGGGATTCGATCTGTTTCTCGGCTTCTTGTTCCATGGCATCTGGAGACCGAGGAGCCCCATGATCTTCAGTGATGGTACCTTTGGCCGAGGTAACCAGATCAAATGTGACGCCATCTCCTTGTTTCCTCGCCTTGATTTTTGTCTTGGGATGATGAAGCAACAAGGTTAAATCAGGAGTTTTTCCACCATTCCCATATACGTATAGTGGGTACTGATGTACTCGCTCATAATTTACGTATCGTGTACCATCTGCTTCTGCTCCCCCAACTCTACCCTGACTTTTGCTTTTGGAAATGACATAAAATCCATCCATTTTAACAAGGGGTGGCGTCTTATCGCCGTTGAACCAGGTCTCATTCCTTGTTGAAACCGAAGGTAAAAGAACGACGGAAGCCGGTTCCCGTAGTCCATCGAGAAGCTGATGGAGCCGGATAGGTTCGTAACTTGAATGCTGTTTGTATAACCTCATGGGCTCAAATATCTCGATCGTCTGGGCGGATTGATTCAGCAAGACCGAAGGAGAGAGCACTTCAGGAATGTCCTGCTCTGTAGCGTAGATCCATGGTGTATATCTCAACTGACCGGAATGCAACAGTGTATTAAAAGTATCTTCGAGTCGTCCGTTCAGCACATTTTTGGATAAAACAATGGCTTTGACATGGGTCCACAGTGTTTGCTGTTGTGAAGTCTCATATAGATCATTAATAGCCATACTGAGTGTTGTGCCTTCTCCCCGCCCAATCCAGATATCCTTTGCCTCCCGAGAAGTTGGTGCTTCCTGTTTAGCAATACTGGAGAAATCAATCAGTTGAGCGTAAGTAATATATCGATCATCCTTATAGTCTATCCCTACCGCCGTAATAAAGTTAATGCTCTGTACCTCTTTGGAGTCCCAGCACCCCGTTAACAGGATCAAGCAACATACAATTAGACCGCTCAAGGATGCCCATCTTGTCAAGGACGTTTTCTCCGACGGGTGGAGTCCTGGGTATGAAGTGCGGCTGGGCGCTTGGTTCGTTTCATCGAGGAATGCATGGATACGGCTTGGGTGAAGTCTTCGGGAATGTAGGGAGACACCGGGGCCAGATAGGATACACCATAACACTCCAGTGATACGATGTGGACCAGTAGAGCAAATAATCCAATCATAAAACCAAATAGTCCAAGTATGGAGGATATGGCAAGCATTGCGATGCGGATATGAGCTGTCGCACCACTCAGAACATTATTCACCAGTATATAGCTGGAAATAACAGAGATCGCTACCGTTACAATAATGGTAGGAGACGTTATTCCTGCACGGATGGCCGCATCACCGATAATTAGTCCACCAACTACGCTGACCGTCTGTCCCAAGGCGCGTGGGAGTCTACGGCCGGCTTCATTAAACAGTTCGAACATGAAGATCATCAGGAATGCCTCCAATGTTACCGGCAGGGGTAAGCCCATACGTGTTCCGGTAATAGTTGCGAGAAGAGGCAGAGGAATCTGTTCCACATTGAAGCTGGTCAGGCCAATATAAAAGCCTGGGAAGAAACAGGCGATCAGCAGTCCGGAAATACGTAATATCCGTTCAAAAGTTACGATAAAAAAAGGCGTACTTTCGTCCTCCGGAGACTTCAATTGATTGAAAAGTGTAGTTGGCGCAATGACTGCTACAGGAGAACCTTCGATCAAAACGGCAAAACGACCGTTTAACAGGGAATCGACGACAAAATCGGGACGCTCGGTATTATCTGTAAGTGGAAAGATACTCCTAATCCCTCCCATGACAGCTCGCTCCATGATTGAGGTGCCCAGAATGCCGTCAATCTCAATTTGATCCAGATTGTGCCGAGCTTCTTTCAGAATGTCTGGATTGATAATATCTTTTACATATAGAAGTCCAATGGCTGTCTGTGTACGTCCGCCTTTTACATACTTTTCATAACACATTGAAGAGGTTTTCATTCGTTTACGGATAAGGGCAATATTTACGGATAGTTCTTCTGTAAATCCGTCGCGTGGCCCTTTTACTGATGACTCCAAGGCAGACTCTTCCGGGCTTCGACCTGGAATGCTTGCGATATCCAGACTGCACGCGTGGTCTCCATTCCCGAAAATCAGTAGCAGTTGTCCGCTAAAAATTAATAAATTCAGATTGTCGGTGTCATTTAAATCTTCTACCGGATTCATGGCTAGTTTCATTTCTTTGGGATGTGTCTCTTCCAAATGCATGGAATGCTGTTCAAGACGAGGGATAATAAACTGATTGATTTGTTTTGCATCGACTAAGCCTTCGCAATATAGTGCAATCACTTGCAGGCCGTTTTCACTTTTGGCAGGAAAAGTTTGAAGAACGACATCGGCGCACGGATCAAATTGATCTTGTAATGAGGCCAGCAGTGTTTCATGGGACGTGGTGTCAATCTTCTGATGCTCCATGATGTTTCCTCCTCTGATGACGTGAGTGAATAAAGGCAACTGCCGTTGCTATAATCGCAAGTCCGCTCAGATACGCGAGATTGAACGGAAATATGTATTCGACCAGAAGCTTTTCGAAGGTCATATCATCCAGAGGATACAACATGGTTAGAATAAAGAACACACCTAACGAGATACAACTGATGAGCTTTCTGGTGGAGCTCTTAATATTCCATATTTCTACTATAATATACATGGCGAGACTAATCCGGGTGAACGAGCCTGCGAGCCATTGGTAGATGGAAAAGAAGTCGGTCTGGGCAATGTATTTACCCAAGGAGGCAATTCGCCATTCTTCAAAGGCGGGATATCGCATTTTGGCAGCTTCAAAAGGATCAAATTCCACAATGGCCCCAATGAGTGGGCCGACAGTCAGCCCCACAATAATGAGTGCCAGCATGAGGTACTGCCATACACGTATACGTTTGGTGAGGTGGGGTTGGATGTACCAGATGAACAGCAGTTCAAACATGCCTGCAAGACTGTATACCATGCCATTAAGTACAGGATGCCATCCGTGTTCAAGAACGGGCAGCAGACGGCTGTAATTCTTGTATTGAGTATTCACGATAGAGACATAGAACCCTAATAACACCACCAGTGGCAGGATCAATCCAGCTGTAAAAGCAAGTGAGCGAATACCTTTATACGCAGCGTAAGCACAGAGGGACATCAATGCAATACTGGTTACCAAAACAGGTGTCTCTGTCAGGTAGTTTGTTTTGGCCCAAGTCGTTGTATCGTGCAGGGTGAAATAAATTACGCTCAGAAAAAAAAGACTGTTTCCAACTCGAAAGAACAGGCCAATGGGTTTGCCGAGACGGGATGATAACCATTCATGCAGGGTTTGATGCTGGAGGAAGCGAGAGACATAGGCGAGCATTAGCGCAAATACGAGAAATGGTCCGGTTGATAATAGGACGGAAATCCAAGAATCCCTTTTGGCCGCAGCCAAAAGGGCAGGAATAATCAGAACATGGCTGATCAAGCCAACGGATAACATGATCAACATCATAGCTTGTAAAAATGAAGGTTGTGTTCGTTTCATGCTGAGGGGTCCCCTTTTTCCAATAGACTGTCCTCAGCAGTGTTAACGTGAATGGAGCGCTTCATACCGTCAGTGGAAATAACGAGTGCCCATGGCTTCTCGTATCTTTAGCATCGTTTCCCGGGCGATCTTTCTGGCTTCACGAGTCCCTTCGATAAGAATCTCTTTCACGCTTTGATCATATTAACCAGCCTCTGTTTGCGACCGCTCATATTGGTGCCAAGCACACCAGCGATAATCAACAATGCACCAATATAGTGGTAGTATCCCACTGGTTCATGCAATATCCATGCACCCCCAACTATGGAAATAAGCGTGGACAGATTGCTGAATACACTCATTTGCGAAGCCTCCAGATGAGTCAAAGCATAGCTCGCGAGCAAGGTGGAGATCATCGTGGAGAGGATTGCCAGATAAGCGAGTGCACCCAGATAGGATGTATCTCCAAGCGGTTTGATGTAGTCCATCATGGAACCGCTGGACGCATGCCGGATCAGGGAAGCGGCGTTAAATACGATACAGCCAACCATCAGTGTGACCCAGGTTAATTCCAACGGTTTATACCTCTGGGTCAGTGGTCTCGCAAGCACACCATAACCTGCAAAGCAGACCGTGGATAACAGCAATAATGCAATGCCCTTCAGGTTACCTATAGACATACCGCTTCCTTGCATGATGAAAATAAAGACCACTCCAGCAACAGATAGAAGCAGGAACAGCTTCTGCATCGTGGATGTGCGTTCCTTCAGGAAGACTGAAGCGAGAACGAGTGTGAATACAGGGGCCATGGCCTGTATTATACCCGCTTCCGATGAGTTGGAAGAGACAAGTCCAAAGGCTTGAAAGGCAAAAAATAAGACGGGAGATAAAAGCCCCAGTGGAATGATTCGCCACAGATCACGAAGGCTCAGTCGGATTTTGATCCAGCCAAAAATGACAGGAATGCTGACAACGATCAGCGACAGCGCGAATCGGTGGGCAAGCACATCAATGGGATGTGCAACAGTGACGGTCATTTTAACAAATAGAAAAGATAGACCGATAATGGCTGCGTACAATACAGCTGCGATATAAGTGTATCCCCGAGTGTGTGTTGTGTTCATGAATGCTCCTCCAATACAGTAGTCATAGCGCTTTTATCTTTCATTATCCTGAATTATGTCAGGTTCGAGGCATGTGCTGGCCTTATTCAATATACTGCCAGGTGTATCGTGCTACAATAGATAAAAGGGTAAACTGTAACGGTACAATTGTGGGAGAGGGATGGTGCAGTGAGAAAATACGAAGTGATTGCCGAAGCATTAAAGCAGTGGATTCAGGAACAGATGCTGCAGCAGGATCGTCGCCAGTGGGCAGATAAGGGCATCCGTCTTCCAGCCGTTCGAGTTGTAGCAGAACAATATCAATGCAGTGTAAGCACAGCAATTCGTGCATATGAGTGGCTGGAGCAGCGGCATTTGGTGTATGCCATACCTCAATCCGGTTATTATGCCGTACAGAACGGGACAGGTGCTCAGGACATGGACTGGCAGGGAGCGTTGGACTTTGCTTCAGCGGCTCCCGATCCAAAGGTGTTCCCTTATGCAGACTTTCGTCATTGTGTGGATCAGGCGATGGAGAAGAAGCAAGCAGAGTTATTTATGTATGGCACAGATCAGGGATTACCTTCGCTTATCATGTTGTTGCAGAAGCAGTTTGCAGATTATCAGGTGTTTGCGAGAACAGAGCAGTTCTTTATCACGTCAGGTGTGCAACAGGCACTGGCTGTACTTGCATTGATGCCTTTCCCCAATGGAAAGAGAAAAGTACTGCTTGAACTACCGACCTATCACAATATGCCCTCGCTACTGAGTGGATTGAATGTGCCGATTGTCGGTGTGAGACGTGCCCTGGATGGGCTGGACTGGGCATCGCTTGAACATCAGTTTGCTGAAGGAGATATCAAGTTTTTCTATGTCATGCCGCGCTTTCACAATCCGATTGGCATATCGTTGACTGTTGCTGACAAGAAGAGACTGATCCGGCTTGCACAGCGGTACGATGTCTATCTGGTGGAGGACGATTATCTGGCCGATCTGGAGGACAGTACGAAACAGGACCCGCTATGGTCCTATGATACCGAAGGCCGGGTCATCTATCTGAAGAGTTATTCCAAAATTTTGTTTCCAGGCTTGCGCATTGGTGTAGCTGTTCTGCCCTCACCTCTAATTCAATCTTTTGGTGCTTACAAAAAAATGCTCGATATCGACACGTCCGTCCTGTCTCAAGCTGCTCTGGAGATCTATGTCCACAGCGGAATGTTTGCTCATCACAGGAAAGTGATTCGTAACCGCTATGCTGCCCGGATGCACACGGTGCATGAGCAACTGGACACATATCCAGACTTTGCTCCATTTATGGAGGCTCCTCGAACAGGAGGCGAGCATACCGTATTGCCTTTGGCGGGTGATCTGCCACTTCGTGTTCTGTTGTCCCGGCTTCAAAAGCGCGGAGTGATCGTTGATACGACTGAACGGTATTATCCGGAGGGAACATATCAGGTGCATCAGGATCAGATGCTGCGCTTGAACATCTCCAATGTGCCGAAGCAGCGAATCGAGGAAGGGATGCAGAAGATCCGGGAGGAAATTTTGAAACTTCAGATCAGGCAGAAATAAATTGAAGAATCGGAATGTTGTCCGTATATAACAAAAGGCGTCCACACAAGTTAATCACTTGTTGGACGCCTTTTCCATGAATTGTTAACCATCTACACTACAGCTTGTACGCTATAGTGTGGTGGAAATAATCCGATTTATTCCTGAGCCATCGCCTTGAAGGAAGCTTCTGCGGCTTCCAATGTAGCCTGAACATCCTCATCTGTATGAGCCGTGGTCAGGAACCAGGCCTCATATTTGGATGGAGCCAGGTTAATGCCACGGTCAAGCATATGACGGAAGAAGGAAGCAAACAGCTCTCCATCTGTGTCTTGAGCATGATCGTAGTTCGTCACCGGATGATTACAGAAATGGGTGGAGAACGCACCACGAATCCGGTTGATTGTCAGTGCAATCCCGTGACGGTCAGCAGAAGCTTGCAGACCTGCCGTCAGGTCGATAGCAAGGCGTTCCATCTCTTCGTATACACCCTCGCCTTGCAGGACCTCCAGACATGCGATACCAGCCGAGATGGATGCAGGGTTACCAGCCATCGTGCCCGCCTGATAAGCCGGTCCGAGCGGAGCAACCTGCTCCATAACATGTTTGCGTCCGCCGTAAGCACCGATTGGCAGGCCGCCACCAATAATTTTACCAAGAGCCGTCAGATCGGGTTCAATCTCCGCATGGTTATCGAGTCCGGCATACGTCTGAGTAGAACCGTAATGGAAACGGAAAGCCGTAATGACCTCGTCATAGATAACCAGTGAGCCGTTAGCACGTGTCATGGCACAGAGGCCTTCCAGGAAGCCAGGCTCCGGCATAACCATACCAAAGTTACCCACGATCGGTTCAACCATGACCGCGGCAACATCATCCCCCCAGCGCTCCAAAGCATCTTTCAGGGCTTCCAGATCATTGTAGGGCACAGTAATGACTTCTTGTGCAATACTGGCTGGAACTCCCGCACTGTCAGGAATTCCGAGCGTGGACGGGCCTGAACCGGCAGCGACAAGCACTAGATCGGAGTGACCATGGTAACATCCGGCGAATTTTACGATCTTGTTGCGTTTGGTGTAGGCACGAGCGACCCGAATCGTAGTCATGACCGCCTCTGTACCGGAGTTTACAAAACGAACTTTATCCATGGAAGGAATGGCTTCCTTCAGCATTTTGGCGAGCTTGATTTCAAGCTCTGTTGGGGTACCGTACAGCACGCCATTTGCTGCTGCTTCCGTAATGGCCTGTGTAATATGCGGGTGAGCATGTCCTGTAACAATCGGACCGTAAGCGGCCAGATAATCAATATAACGGTTGTCATCGACATCCCAGAAGTGGGCCCCTTGGGCTTTTTTCATAAATACAGGTGAACCGCCACCAACGGCTTTGAACGAGCGTGAAGGGCTGTTAACACCTCCTACAATATGTTCAAGTGCTTCTGCGTATAGAAGTTCGGAACGGGAACGTGATGTATTCATAAGATAACTTCCTTTCGTCATTCAAAATATGATAAAGAAACAAGCCACAGAAAGATATGATGATTTTCTCATAATAGTATAGCCGGGCACAACGAGAGGGCAGCGTAATGGCTGCCCTCTGCATATTTAGATTACTGAGCCGGTTGCTCTGACTTCTGATCGTCACCACTGGCTGTTTTATCTTCGGTGCTGGTCGTACTATCATCCGTTGTAGCAGGCGGGTGAATAATATCCTGAATATGCTGCTTCAATTTCTCTTCATTGGTAACCGTCAATACTTGCGCACCGCCTGCTGTACGTTCTTCTTTCAGCAGGTTCATTGGCGGAATCTGCTCACTGCCGTTCATGCTGCTCTGATATCCGAGTCCACCCAGCTTCCACATGTCGGAGAGTGTCAGATTCGTATCCACATAAGGATTAACCTGTTCCAGAATGGAGGGAAGTTTGGCAATGGTTGTTGTGGATTGCATTTTCGCTGTGACAGCTTTCAGCAACTCACGCTGACGCTCGGAACGAGCGAAATCCGACATCGCATCATGACGGAAACGAACGTACATGAGCGCTGTCTCGCCATCCAGATGCTGATACCCTTTTTTGAGATCAATATCGTATTCGTTATTGTCTGCTTTACTTGTATAGTGCATGTCTTTCTCCACATCAAAATCCACGCCGCCAACGGCATCCACCAATTTGATGAATCCTTGGAAATCCGTATACACATAATACTGTACAGGAATGCCGAGCAGGTCGCCTGCAGCTTGCATTGCTGCGTTAGGGCCATGCGTGATCGCGGTGTTGATCCGCTCCTTACCGTACCCGTCAATATTGACGTAAGTGTCACGCAGAATGGAGAACAGATTAATTTTTTTGGTGAGTGGGTCGAGCGATACAACCATCATGCTGTCGGAGCGAGGAACTTCACCTTTTTTCAATCCACGTGCATCGACACCCATAACGAGAATATTTACCGTTTCTGTGCCTTCCCATTTGGGTGGGTCAGGAGTATTTACTTTCTCCACATTTTCGATACCTGCGAATGGTGATTCGTCACCGTCTTTTGCCAAACCGTCCAACTGATTGAGAATAGAACCGAAATAATATGTCGCTGCTCCTCCGATAATTAACACGAAGGCGGCAAGAGAAATCCAGATGGTTCTCTTCGTCTTTCTGGTCATGCTAGCTCTCCTTTGTATTTGAGATAAAATATAAAATAAGTCCAAAGTTGTTTCTGTTATAATCTAGCCGAAGCTTTCCGCTCACGTCTCCATCGTCATCAGGCACAGGACGCGGCTCCAGACTATTTTTAAAGCTTGCTGAATTTTGACTGATACCATTATAATTTCTTTTTGGGCTACAAGCAATTTCAACAAAATCCAAGTGAGGTATAATCATGCTGGCGATTGATGTCAAAGATT
Organism: Paenibacillus sp. FSL R5-0701; assembly: GCF_037973995.1. Lineage (NCBI taxonomy): Bacteria > Bacillati > Bacillota > Bacilli > Caryophanales > Paenibacillaceae > Paenibacillus > Paenibacillus sp. FSL R5-0701. The sequence goes on from NZ_CP150230.1 coordinate 742,078, forward strand.
TGCGCAAGTCGTTTAGCGTCCAGAAAAGCCGAGGTGGGCTGAAGGGCGCGTTTCAGGACCTGTTTGCACGTCAATACCAAGAGGTATTGGCTGTAAATGATATTTCATTTCAGATTCCGCAAGGCGAAATATGCGGATATATTGGGGAGAACGGTGCCGGTAAATCAACAACGATCAAGATGTTGACCGGCATTTTGGTGCCTACTTCAGGGCAAATATCGGTTGGTGGATATGTTCCGTATCAGGAACGGGAGAAGTTTGTACAGAATATTGGTGTTGTTTTTGGTCAGCGCAGTCAATTGTGGTGGGATATTGGCGTGATCGAATCCTTCCATTTATTGCGCAAAGTATATCGTGTCGGAGAGGTCGATTTCCGCAAACGGCTGGATGAACTAGTTGAGCGGTTGCAGCTTCAGGATTTGTTAAGTCGTCCGGTGCGGAAGCTCAGTCTTGGTCAGCGTATGCGCTGCGAGTTAGTGGCAGCCTTGTTGCATAATCCGAGTATTGTTTTCCTGGACGAGCCAACCATTGGTTTGGATATTGTGGTGAAGTCGGAAATTCGGGATTTCTTGAAAGACATGAACAAGGAGCATGGAACAACCATACTGCTCACAACCCATGATTTGCAGGACATTGAGGCCCTGTGTTCCCGGGTGATCATGCTTGATGCAGGCAACATTATCTATGATGGAGGTCTGGATCATCTCAAGTCCCAGTGGGGTAAGGAGCGCGAGATCCGCTTCAAGTTTGGTTCAGCTCACAACATCAGTCAGATGCAGGAATGGACTGCTGCGTTGCCTGTCCGTTGGACGGTAGAGAATGAATTGTCCGCATCTGTATGGATTCCGCTGGAACTGAATGTCTCGGATGTACTCGGACGTGTCGTTGGACAGGCTGATATTACCGATATTCAGATTATCGAGATTAACACGGATGAGATTGTGCGCAGTATTTACCAATCCGGTTCCGCCGAGCGTCCAGAGATTGTGGGAGCAGGGAAAGAAGCGGTGGGTGTATCCTGAGATGAATAGTGCATTTATTGATTTTATGCGCATCCGTTTTCTAACGATGCTGGCATACCGGGTGAATTATTACTCCGGCATTTTGATATATACGCTGAATATCGGCGTGTATTACTTTACCTGGCAAGCCATTTACGGTAGCAGTGGTGAACTCGGCGGCTTCACGGCAGCGCAGATGACCACTTACATCGCTGTATCCTGGATGGCACGTGCCTTTTATTTTAACAACCTGGACCGGGAGATTGCCGCAGATATACGGGATGGCTCCATTGCAATTCAATTCATCAGACCGATCAATTACGTTATGGTCAAAATGATGCAGGGTCTTGGGGAAGGTATTTTCCGCTTTCTGCTTCTCATGATTCCGGGAATGCTCATTGCCATTCTGCTGTTCCCGGTTGAATTGCCTACGGCGCCATCGGCGTGGATTGGCTTTCTCGTCATGCTGTTCTTCAGTTTCCTCATTAATTCCCAGATTAATGTGATAACAGGACTGGCGGCATTCTTTGTGGAAAACAATGAAGGCATGATGCGTATGAAACGCGTCGTGGTTGATTTGTTCTCCGGTCTAATCATCCCGATCAGCCTGTATCCAGGCTGGATGTCCGCAGTGATGAAAGTATTGCCTTTTCAGGCCATTACGTATCTGCCCGGTTCCGTCTTCACTGGAAGAGTGGAAGGTACCGCCATCTGGAGTGTACTCGGTATTCAGGTGTTCTGGTTTGCCGTACTGCTGCTTCCGATGGTATTGATCTGGCGTAAGGCGCGCAAGCGTCTGTTCGTGCAAGGGGGATAACAGATATGTACTATATGGGTCTGGTCTGGGAATATTTGAAAAATTACATGAAAACACGACTTACGTACCGCGCCGATTTCTGGGTGGAGATCCTATCGGATCTGCTGTTCCAGGCAACCAACCTGATCTTTATCTTTGTGGTCTTCCGCCACACGGATAACCTGGGCGGCTGGAGTGAGAGTGAAGTGCTCTTTGTTTATGGATATTTTATGGTGCCCTATGGCATCTTCAGTTGTTTTATCAATCTGTGGGGATTCAGTGAGCGGTACATCGTCAAAGGTGAGATGGATCGGATCCTGACACGTCCTGCACATAATCTGTTCCAAATATTGCTTGAAAATGTGGATCCGCCTGCACTCGTGGGCTCATTTATCGGCCTGATCATCATGATCTTCAGTGGAGCAGAGATGGGTCTGATGCTGGAGTGGTGGCATATCCCTGCCTTAATTATTTTGGCACTCAGCTCAGTCATGATCTATGCCGGAATCTACACCACATTGACTTCACTATCCTTTTATTCGGACGCGCCAACAGGTATCCTGCCGTTGATGTATAACATTCAAGGATATGGACGCTACCCTGTCACGATCTATAACCGTGCCATTCAGGTGCTGTTAACCTGGATCATTCCGTTTGCCTTCGTGGGGATCTATCCCGCAGCCTTGTTCCTGGAAAGGTCCGAGATGCATCGCATGGCGCTGCTTACACCTGTGATGGGATTGGTGTTTGGTTCTATGGGATTGCTTCTGTGGAATTTTGGCGTGAAGCGGTATCGCGGAGCAGGTTCATAATAACGCCCTATAGTAATTCATGGGGGAGATTAGGGAGGAACTGACATGACGTTAAAAGTAGGCGAATTGGCACCGGATTTTGAGCTTCCGTCCAGTACGGGAGAATCGGTAAAGCTTTCGGATTACCGCGGACAGCGGGTGCTGCTTTATTTTTATCCCAAAGATATGACCTCGTCCTGTACACAACAGGCTTGTGATTTCCGGGATCGACATGCTGAATTTGAAGGGCTGAACACGGTCATTCTCGGAATCAGCACCGATCCGATGAAACAACATGACAAGTTTATTGCCAAATATGGACTGCCGTTTACCTTGTTATCGGATGAAGAGCACGTTGTAGCCGAGCAATACGGTGTATGGCATCTGAAGAAAATGTATGGCAAGGAGTACATGGGGGTGGTTCGCTCCACTTTTCTGATTGATGAAGAGGGGAAATTGATCAAGGACTGGTCCAAAGTTCGGGTCAAAGGACATATCGAGGCAGCACTTGAGGCGCTGAAGTCCATATAAGCTGCTCCGGCAACATATAATTAACAATATAAAGGCTGTGTTCGCGGAATTTGTCGTGAACACAGCCTTTTGCATATGCGGATTTCCAGCCCTTTATAACTGTTGCTTATGCTTGCATGAACGAATGCGATATACCAGCAAGAGGAACAATGGAATGATGAAGCTGACGGTGATATTCCAGTCTACCCATACAGGCATGATCGTATCCGTATAGAAAATAACATTTGGAGCAAGCAGTACACCCAGGGCAAATAACAGCAGGGAAGAAGGCAAGATGAGAGGCTTATACGTCTTTAAACGAAATAATTGTGCTGTTCCCAGCACAAAGGCAAATAGATACAGCAGACTTTTGAAATAGGTCGAAATTAACCAGGCGATAGCCATGAATGCTTCGATTCGTTCGAAGAAATTACCTATATTAATCTTTTGTGAAAGAGCGTATGAGATATAGATACTGTGCTGCGTCAGTGTAGGTCCCATCACCATGAGTGAGAGCAGCAATAACAAGCTTAATAGTAATCCCCCAAAGAAGGTAGCCAGCAAGAAATCCCGTTTGAGATGAGGCCCGGGGTTCACGTAGGGGAGAAATACGGAAAGAACAATAAGTTCACCAAAGGAAGTAAATGCACCACGGATGACAGAGTCTGCTAAATGTATCCAGGGAATATCAAAGAAAGGCTGAAGATTAGCAGTCTTGGCTTGAGGAAGAAGCCCCAGAAAGAGAAAAGCTATAAAGACCACAACGATTGGGGCTAACAGTTCGGAGCTTAAACCTATCGTACGAAAACCATGGATAAGTCCCCAGGCCAAAGAGCAAATGATCATCAGAATAATGACCCGAATGGGGGTCTTGAGATAGATCTGGGTTGTCATGAAGTCACCGACCTCACGAACACATGTGGCTGCACCTATAGCGAAATAGAATAGATAGGCAACTGAAAGCACGGAACCAACCCAAGTCCTAAGTAACTTGTTACATATTTCGAAAAGGGACAACTGAGGATATGTTCGATGCAGTTTATATAGAACCCAGATGATGCCAAGACCGATTGGCAGACCAACGAGAGAACAGAACCATGCGTCCTGTTTGCCTACTGCGGTAACAAGTGAAGGGTAGATCAGAACCATATCTCCGATCATAACCAGGAAAGTGAGCAAGGTGAACTGCCGAATTGTGAGTTTTTCCTTCATCAACATGCCCTTCTGCTCCTTTCCATGGTTTGACGTCTAAAGCACCCTTCAGAGTTAACCTTCTGTGGTTGGCTGAGATTGCGAATTGGATTTTCTGCGGGATTTCACTGACGCGATAAGAATCAGCATAGCGGGAAGAATGATCCCTAGCGTGGTATCCCAATCCACCCAGTACGGAACAATGGTGATGATGATAAACGTCAGACTGGGTGCAACGAGATTGGCCATGCCATAAACGAGCAATGTCGATGGTAAAATGAGCATCTTGAAATGCTTAAGTTTGAACAGTTCTGCGCATCCAACAATAAAGGCATATAAGTAGATCGCCGCTTTGAAGTAGGTAGAGATAAACCACGAGCAAGCCATGATCACCTCAATTCGTTCAAAGATTCCACCGATGCTAATCTTTTGAGACAAGACAAACGAAGCGTATATATTATGTTGGGTAAGGAAAGGACCGAGAACGAGCATGGATATGGTAACTAGAATGGCAAGGATCAGATTGCCGAGCCCTGCTGAAATGACAATGTCACGCATGCGGTGGGCACTGTTTGCGACATAGGGAAGGATCATTAAAATGGGGATAGTTTCACCGACGGGATATATGATACTCACCAGAATACCCTGCGCAATAGAGACAACACCGGTGTCTGTTACTGGCTTCAGATTACTGGTTTCAACCTGTGGAAGTAGACAGAAGGCGAGTACCATTGTGAAAAGAATGACGATTGGTATCAGCAGTTCACTTGTTCTTGCAATCGTCTCTAGGCCATGGTACACACCCCATCCTATAGCAATAACAAACATAAGAATGATGACACGTATAGGAGTGTACTGAAAGATCTGGGAAGTCATGAAATCCCCGACTTCCCGGGTGTATGTGGATGTACCAATGATGAAAAAAAATAAGTAGAAACAGGAGAAAAAGGTGCCTGGCCAAAAGCCCAAAATACTTCGGGCAATCTGTACCAGATTCTTTCCCGGATGCATACTTCCCAATTTCATAATCATGGCCATGAGAGCCATTCCGAGTGGAATGCCAATAAGAGCACAGATCCAGGCATCTTGCTTGGCATAGGACGTAATAACGGAGGGGTAGATCAGCATCATATCTCCAACCACCAACATAAATGTAAGGGTGGATAATTGTCTTGTTCCGATCCGTCCCTTTTCCAGCATGATATACCCTCCCTTGTCTCCTAAGTTCCAGTCAGTCGTGCTAATATATGGTTCACAGGGTCATAGATCCACATGATGATATAGAGTGGACTAGGGAACTCCCACAGATTGGAAGCAATAATGCCGAACACCGTAGCAGTGAGAAGCATTCCACTGTATACGGCTGTTTCTCGCCATTCTTTCCGGTGAATGAGGCCAGGCAGATCGATCCAGCCAATACTAGCTGCTACGACGATAACCGCAAGTGTAATCAGCACGCTTCAATCACTCCTTTAATTCGTTTCTGAATGAATCATCCAGTGTACCGACACGTTTAATCTGCACATTGGTTTTGTACTTGATGTCCAGTTCTTCAAAATGTTTATCCCACTCATTTTCTATCTTCTTGAAGAACTTGGGATCTGCATGGTACACTTCCTGTCCAAAACCAAATATATCGACATGGAATTTGCGTTTTACTGCATTGACAGAGTTCTGCATCAGTTCAATTAATCGTTCTTCACTATCGGCTTCAAGTTCTTTGAGAACTTTCATCGAACCAATCTTGATCCCGCATTCAACTGCACCGATGGAGGAAACATTCTTGACATCGATGTGGATTACGGGCTTATCATTTACGATTTCTGCCTTTCTTTTCGTTGTTGTACGGAGGGCCTTAAACGTCACGTTGCCTTGCTTGCGACAAGGCATATGGTTGACCGTTGATTCTACATTGTCACGGATATAATTGTAGCCTTTGGATTCATCCTCCGTTAACCAACCAATCAGCTTGTCTTTCTTGAACACGCTCAGTCCCGTCGTATTGAGGCGAGCTGGTGAGCGAATGGTCGATATATTCTCTTTATTCCCGCTTTGACCTTTGGGACCGAGGATCTCTACACCTGTAATGACGGGCTGGATGCCAGGCGATATCATGAACTCCAGTAATTCATCCCCGGTGACCGTGGTAGTGGGAGACCAGGTCGTAGAAGATATATCGAGAGAATTATACATTTTTTCAGCTGGAGTATTATCTAAAGGTGTAAGTACGTCAAGCAGCTGGGAAGCAGTAGTATTCTTAGCAACCAAGACGTAATAATCAGGTCTTGCTGTAGGTTCGCGCATTAACGCCTCAATAACATCATATATTCCGTTTTTACGTGCATATTCTTCACCAAATACCAGAACCCGGATATGTGCAAGGAAGATTCTGCGCGGGCTTGTCTCCGTTAATTTTTGAATGGCTTCAAACAAGGTTGTAGCCGACGCTTCGTACTGTGTAACGGGTGTCCCTTTCCCTCCCGCTGCTTTGGAAGATACCTCATTTGGAACAACGACCTGAGCACTTACTTTGATCAGATCTCCATCTTTGTCCACACCGAGACCCAACATAATGCCAAGTTCATTCAATTCCTGCCGATCCCAGCATCCGGTAAGGAGAGGAAGCAGAATGACACAGGATAATATTAAGCGTAAGCATCTATGCATGGTGTGCGCTCCTTACCGAATTACCGCTTCGTTTTTTTGGTGGATTGTCTAACTTCATTTGTTGTGCTGGTAGAGAGTGGACGAGTCTTCATACGAGACCAGGGTACACGAAAGATCGTGTCTTTGAGATCCTTCTGAATAAAGGGTGCAAAAGGAGACATATAAGGTACCCCGAAAGAACGCAAGCTGCAAAGATGCGTTATGGTAATTAACAATACAATCAGGATGCCATAAAATCCGAAGGCAGCGGCCAGGATCATCAGAACGAACCGCAACATGCGTACCGAGATGGAGAGCCCATTTTCAGGAATGACATAACTGGATATCGCAGTGATGGATACGATGATGACCATTGCAGCAGATACAACTCCAGCATCCACCGCGGCTTGACCAATAACAAGCGTACCCACAATGGACACAGCCTGACCGACCGTCTTTGGTATCCGAATGCCCGCTTCTCGCAAAATTTCATAAGTTAGCTCCATCAGCAGGGCTTCAATAAAGGCGGGGAAAGGAACGCCTTCTCGCTGAGCTGCCAAACTGATTAGAAGGTTGGTAGGAAGCATCTCCTGGTGGAAAGTGGTAATGGCAATATAAAAGGAAGGAGAGAGCAACGCGATAAAAAAAGCCAGATATCGGATCAATCGAATCAGTGTACTGATATCAGCTCGCTGGTAATAATCCTCAGGTGACTGAAAGAAATGAACAAACAAGGCGGGAACAACTAAAACAAAGGGTGTCCCGTCGACAATGATTGCAACCCGGCCTTCCAGCAGTGCCGCGGACACGGTATCGGGTCGTTCGCTATTATATACTGTTGGGAAAATGGTCCTTGTCTTATCCTGAACCAGCTCTTCGATGTATCCTCCCTCAAGAATGCTATCGATATCAATCTCATCCAGTCTTCGCCTTAGTTCCTGCACAATCTCCTGATCCACGACATGTTCCAGATAGAGCACTGCAACGCGAGTCTTGGTGACTCGACCGATCTCTCTTTCTTCGATCCAGAGATGAGGATCTCGGATTCGTTTGCGAATTAATGAAGTGTTGGTACGCAGATTCTCATTAAAGCCTTCCATCGGACCCCGAACGACAGTCTGAGAGACTGGTTCCCCGATGGACCGGTCTTCCCAACCGGCTGCACCGATTTTCAACCCTCGTACAGAACCTTCAAGCAGAAGTACGGCTGATCCCGACAGCAGGGCATTCAGCACTTCATCTATATCATTGACGAGCAGGACATCACTTGCGATCAGAACATCATTTTGGAGGTAACTAAGATGTTCAGCATCCGCTGAAAAATCTGGAAGATCACGTTTATGTAATAAGGATTCCATGATGGAGTGATTTAGAATTTGTACATCGACCATTCCATCAATGTACAGCATGACGGCAGGCCATTTATGCAAACATTGCAAAGGACGAATCATCAAGTCATTACTGTGTCCCATGACTTGCTTGCAGTACGTTGTATTTTCATTCAGATCTGGAGAGATTCTCTTCAGACCTTGACCGTCCTGTACCGATGCACTCATCATGTATCCTCCTTATACATCCTATATTTGCAAGTTAGTATGACCTGGATGAATTCGGATTATCACAAAAAAGAATGAAAGGTTCTCCTTCCGTTTGGATAACACAAAAAAGGAGCCGCGATGACACGCAGCTCCTTACTTGAAATTATAGATAGACGTTCGTTCGAATTTACTTTTGTCTTTGTCGAACAGTGGTAGGCTTGGACACGGATCTTGCTGCCCATGCTTTGCGGTAACGGTAGAGCACAGCCACGATAAGTAACAGGCCGATTCCTCCCACGATATATGCTGCATATTGATGAGCCAGATGGAATACGGCATTCCACTGGGGGCCAAATATTTTGCCAATGCCCAGAAATAGCACAACCCAGAACAGCGCGCCTGAATAGGCGTAGAGAGCGAATTTGCGAAAAGGAACCGCGGCTATGCCCGCGAAATATCCGGTGAAATGTCTTACCCCCGGAATGAAATAACCGATGAATATCAAGGCATTCCCATACTTGGCAAACCACTTTTGTGTTTTATCGAGCTTGTCCTGTTTCAGCAGAAACCATTTTCCGTACCGAGTTATGAAGGGCAGACCTGCTTTGGCTCCAATAAAATAAGTAATTGTCATGCCAATCGTCGTTCCCAGAAAAGCCAGTATGGTGAGGATACCGAAATCAAGATGTCCCTTATAGGAGAGAAACCCTGCGTAAGCCATCGTTGTTTCACCAGGAAAGGGAAGTGCGATGAATTCAAGCAACAAGCCAAAAAACAATACGCTGTATCCGTAGGACCCAAACAGATGTTGGATCTTCTCAAGCAATTCCAATAGATTTCACTCTCCTGAATACGGGGTGGGAGCAAGAATACTCTCCAAGGTGTTTTAATGTGTTCTGCCTGTTCATTATGCTACCTAATCTGAAGCGAAGAATCAATCAGGCTACATAGCAAATTGTGAAAAAATATTAAACAAAATCGCGTCTTTTTTCCATGTAGTCTCCATATAATTCTAACAAATCTGCTGAAGTCTATCAGCAAATTACTAGAGACGGTGGAGGTCGATTCGTAAATGGTACAGAGACCGGAATTCAGAATCAAGGAATTAGGGGGAAACTCTGCAACAACCATACATATGTTTTTATCTGGACAATGGTATGTCATTCTCATGCGTATTGCGATATTGTTATGTGTATTTGCTGTATATGCAGGCACGGCTTATGCATCTTCTGCTTCCGGCTCAGGTGATCCAATCTCGGAAGATAAGAATACTCAAGACAAGGTAGTCTATCTGAGTTTTGACGATGGACCGGGTAACCATACCCGTGAAGTATTGGATATTTTGCGTAAGGAGAAGGTTTTGGCTACATTTTTTGTGCTGGGTGAGCAGGCAGAGCGTTATCCCGAGTTAATCCGGGGACTTGTCGAGGATGGACATGCTTTGGGCAATCATACTTTTAATCATCAATACGAACAGCTGTATAGTGATTTTAAAGTGTTCTGGAAACAGATTAAGCAGACAGAGGAAGTGCTGGAGCGTATAACCGGTTTCCGTCCGAATCTGGTGCGAGCACCAGGTGGTACCTATGGGCATTTTGACCAGAGTTATTTTGATTTGCTGCAATTGGGCGGGTACACCGTCATGGACTGGAACGTCGATAGTGGGGATTCCAAACGTAAAGGTGTTCCGGCCAAAGAGATCCTCAGCAATTCGACCAAAGTACCTGCGGGAGCACGTTCGGTCATTGTCCTGATGCATGACGGTGGTGCACATGCGGAAACGGTAAAGGCACTCCCGGGTATTATCAAATATTATCGTGATCATGGATATCGTTTTGACACCATAAAAAGTACAGATCAACCAGTTCAATTCCGTGTACATCCAGATGGTAAGTATAAGGCCCGCAAGGCGCCGGGAAAGGCCTGGATCGCGGAACATGTGGAAGTGAACGCGACGTTATGGCTTGCAAGCAAGAAGCTGAAGGTAGAGGTGGGATTGACTGCGGCTACCTTGCAACCGGGTGAGTTCCGCATGGAGGGTCAGCGAATCATGGTGCCTTTGCGTACTTTCATGAAAAAATTCGGGGGCAGCACTCGCTGGGACTCTGAAACAAGGACAGCTATAGCAGTATGGAAAGAAAGAACGATTCAGGCAGACAGTGTGAGCGGGACACTGACAACAACAGGGGCAACTGAAACGGGAGCCGTACAGAGTCAGGGGGGAACCATCTGGGTTCCGTTACGTGAGTTGCTGGAGCAGATGGGGTTGAGGGTGAATTCCTTAACCAGTAATGAAGCAGAGTGGACGGTGAAGGCAGGCACTTCCAGATCCATTTCGGCAATGAACAGTATATTTGAGTATAAAATGATCTGAAGAAAGTCATTCTTGCAGGACTATTCTCTCTACTTCCGGGCAACACTGAATCATAGATTACTATGGTTCAGGAATGCTGATGAACGGAAGGAGATCAGGAGAAATGTCTTATATCCGAATGGAACATGAACATGCTGTTGAATTGTTAAACAGGGTCATGAAGCGTGTTGAGAGTGTGATTATTGGCAAAAAAACAGAGATTCGTTATGTCCTTACGGCAATGCTTAGTGGAGGTCATGTACTTCTGGAAGATGTGCCCGGTACCGGGAAAACGATGCTGGTTCGTGCCGTTGCTTCTGCACTGGACTGCTCCATGGGTCGGATTCAATTCACGTCCGATGTCATGCCGGCAGATGTTACGGGGACTTCAATCTATCATCCACATACAGCTGAATTCAAGTTTCGGCCCGGACCCGTCATGTCCAACGTTGTCCTGGCTGATGAAATAAATCGCGCTTCACCACGCACTCAGTCTGCCCTGCTGGAGGCAATGGAGGAACGACGTATTACGGTTGATGGCACAACCTATGCCTTGCCACGCCCGTTCTTTCTGCTGGCGACACAGAATCCGTTACAGTTCGAAGGAACGTACCGTCTGCCTGAAGCGCAGCTGGATCGATTTATCATGAAAATTGGACTGGGGTATCCCGATCCGGAACAGGAATTGGAATTGTTAACCCGCATGCAAGGTAGAGAAGCGCTTGATGAACTTCGCCCTGTCTTGCTTGCTGAAGAGGTCGTAGCCATGCAGCGTGAAGTCAAACAGGTACATGTTGATCCGGTCGTCAAACAGTATTTGGTGGCCGTTGCTGTAGCCTCTCGCAGCCTTCCTGCGGTCAGATTGGGCATCAGTCCGCGTGGAACACTGGCCTGGATGGCTGCGGCGCAGTCATTTGCCTATCTTCAAGGACGCAGTTATGTCATTCCGGATGATGTGAAAGAGGTAGCTGTGCCTGTCCTTTCCCACCGTATTCAATTGAAGGCCCAGAACAGAGCGGAGGTTTGGGGGCAAGTACAAGTCATTGAAGAAGCATTGTCATCGGTCCCGGTACCTGTACAAATGACATCACAGGGAAGGGGACAGAGGCAATGACTGCGCTGGGACAACGGATTGTGAGTGCAGTCTTGGTGGTGGCTTTTGCTTCCTTGTATCAGTGGCATGGGGGCAAAGCGGCGTTGTTTCTATCCGTTATAGCTTTCTTGATGTTCACAGGAGGTCTGCTTCTCCATTGGTTCGGACCCCGGCGTATTCATATCCGTCGGAAAATACACACGAACCGGATTGAGGCAGGCGAGCAGGTACGGGTTCTGGTCGAGCTGGAATTCAATTGTCGTATTCCATTGTTATGGATCGTACTGTGTGAGAACACACCTGCAGGTGTTCATCGCAAATTGATTTTCCCGGGAACACGGCGACAATTTTCCTATCAATATGAATGTTCCGGGTTACGCAGAGGAGTCTACAGATGGGATACGGGCAGATTGTATTGGGGGGATATGTTTGGCTGGAATACCCTCTCCGCAGAGACCGCAGGAGGTACACCCCTGATTGTTGTTCCTCAAGCAACGGCTTGGGGGAAGGGAGATTCGGTAGAATTAACAGCGATGATCGAAGGGACTCTGTCAGAGCGAAGAAATAGCCAGGGTAACCGTAGTCCTGAGTTCCGTGAATATCAGCAGGGTGACCCACTGGGACGTGTCCATTGGAAAAGTACAGCCAAAACGGGAAAACTTCAAACCTTCCTGCCTGATACCACGGATTTAGCTTCGCTCGGCATCCTTGTGTATGAAGGCGCGTCGGGGTATGACTTGAAACAGCGGGAGAACTTGGATGCACCTGCTTTTGAACGAGTGGTTCGTGCAGCTGCCCGCTGGATTCATACCGCTGAGCGGGATGACATTCCTTATCATCTGTGGATGGAAGGTGGCGATAAGAGCTATGATACACGAAATCAATGGCAACATGGGCCGTTCCATGCAGATGATGAGGATCATGGACTGGACAAGCTAGCGGGGGCGCGAATATCCAAAGCACAATCAGGTTCTGTTTCGCTCCGAACGGAGATGCTGGATGGACTGGCGAGCGGGTCGCGAATTGTGGTTCTCACAGGTAAGCTGGATCCGATTCTGGCCGAATGGATCATAACTGCAATCGGGTCGGGTTATCGTGTCGAGGTGCAATTGACTGAAGCGAACCAGAACCAGTTAGAATCAACAGATAGATTGATGAATGGATTGGGATATGACAGCTTAAGTTTGGAACGGCTTCGTCACAGCGGGGTGCCGATCCACGCGGTTACAGACGTTGCGTTATCTTCATTGGGAAAGGTGGAGGTAACGGATGTGGGAGCGTAATGGTAACCAGCAACCCAATTTCACTGTGGCCGACTTAAAGTCAACGGACCATACGAGAATAGAATCGGCCCATTCTGTATATAAAGCTGTGAACCAGAATTCTGTGACGGACATAAAGGATGAGGGATATGTTAGCGTACCTGTCCTGTACAAAATTGTTATTTCGGCCATTTTACTTATACTGTCTCTGGAGTGGATATATCCTGTTACATCATCAGGTCAGCAGGGCAGTGAACGGTTCTTGTCCGTAATGACGGGATTAACGGGAGCGTTGTTGCTCGCGGGGTTAATTCGTACAGGATGGATCACCGGAGTGCTGATCCGATTATTCATTGCACTCGCTGCTTTATGTCTGATGTACGGAGGAAGTGATCCTGTCCGTTGGGCGGTCGCTTATCCGGGGATATTTTCAGCGGATATGGACACTTTTATAAATAACTGGCGATTTCACTCGATTAGTACAGAAACGAGAGGTTTGTTCATGATGTGCGGCTGGAGTATGCTCATGGCTTCTGTGCAATCTCTCGTATTGTTACGTCGAAGCGTTATGCTGTTTGGCAGTGCAACGCTGCTCTATTTGCTTTTGCTTGAATCCTTTGCGGGGCTGGATGTGTATGCTTCTGTAATACGGTCTGTCCTATGGACTTTTCTTATTCAGGCTCTGCTCCAGCTATTACGTCTCAATGCAGGAGTCACTACTCCGAGTTATCGCGGTAGCCCCTATGGCCGTTGGAGTGCAGTAACTATCGCTGTTTCCGCAGGTATGGTGCTTCTCTCCGCGTTACCTGGCCAGTTGGCTTCCATTCCTCAGCCGGAACGCATATCTTTGGAGCAGATGGGTGAACGCCTAGCTCGCTGGGCAGGTTATACACAGCACAGTAGTATCCCTGCTGCAACGGCAGTCACGGGATATAGCACAGCGGACGCGCCTATGGGAGCACCGTTGGTGCAGGGGAATTCCATCTTTTTTGTCGCAAAGAGTCCGAAAGTAACGTATTGGCGAGGGGAGACCCGTTCATATTATAACGGTAGTACTTGGAGTGACCCGGGTCAAAGCTTCGAAACGGCAAGTCCATCCGGAATGCTGCGTGCTGATGGTTGGGAGAATCCAACCTATTGGAGTCGCATTCGCCAAACCGTTACGATGCAGCGAGAGTGGAAAGGGCCAAATCCACTCTTTACCGGGGGCATACCGGTCAACGTATCGTTCCAGGATAAGAACAAGGATAATCAGGAAAATATGTTTTCTTTGCTGTCTAATCGCGATTCGGCAACATTGTGGCTCGCAGGCTCCGGAAACGATAAGATAGTTAAACATTATTCGACTGACGTCATGGTTCCTGTCGCATCACCTGAACAGTTACGTCTGCTTGAGGAAACGAATAAAGGGAAAGATCCGGCATCCATTCGGAGGGACTATCTGCAATTACCTACAACACTCCCTGATCGAGTGCAGACGCTCGCCAAGAAAATCATTCAAGGCAGTGAGACCCGGTATGACGCTGTGCAAGCTGTAAAGACTTATCTGGCTGCTCATGCCGAGTATACGTTGGATACCCGCATGCCACCGCGAGGAACAGATTTTGTGGACGATTTTCTATTCGTCACCCGGCAAGGGTATTGCAATCATTTCTCCACAGCCATGATTGTGTTGCTGCGTGCAGAAGGCATCCCCGCACGCTGGGTTAAAGGTTTTGGCCCCGGAGTTGCTGACCCGGATGTGCCCAGTCAGTATGTGATTTCACAGGGAGATGCACATTCCTGGGTAGAGGTGTATTTTCCGGGTGCAGGCTGGATGCCGTTCGAGGCCACGCCAGGCTTCACCATGGCGCAAGGCGCAGGCGAAGATGCCGCAGCACTCGCCGGGCCGCATCCTGTTGCGGAGAGTCCGCCGTATATGAGCGGCGGATTGGGTTACGCGGGCGCATGGCTGCTCGCCCGCGCACGGGCCATTGCCGCGGAGCCATGGCTCGCGGCAGCCCTTGTGGCAGCGGCCCTGCTGGGCGCCGCTGCTCTGGTCCGCATGCGGCGGCTACGCCCCGCGCTGCGGTTAGGGCTGCTGCTGGCGTGGCCACGCAGCAGCTTTCCAGACCGCGAGCGGCTGCTGCGCGCTGCCGCTCCGGTCTGGGCCGCGCTCGCGCGCCGGTACGGCCCGCGGCCGCCGGGTATGACGCTGCGTGAATATGCAGCATCACCGGCTTTAGCCGCAGGCGCGGACGGCGCGGACATCGCGCGGTTTGCAGCCGACTGGGAACGGCTGCTGTATGGGCCAGACCGTCCGCTGCGCGCGGACAGTCTGGACTTCCTTCGCCGGGCACTTCGTTTGGCCCGGCGGTTGCAGGCGTTGTAACACAAGGATGTTACAACGTTACACCAGAGATGCGAAGCAGCTGCCATACAATCGCTATCGCTTTCCAATAGAGCTTGGCCACTTGTGGGCAGATGAAGATCGCCATTGGCTGGCGCATTGTTATTTAAATGCAGCGTTTGGTTCATCGCTGCATGCCATACATAAGACGCCTTTCGCGCTTCGCTGCGAACGAGGCGTCTTTCCACGATCATACACTTGAACCAGCATCTTGCTGCCAAGCTTTTCTAATCGAAAATTCATATTTAGAGGCAATTGGTAATCCTGTTTTGATATGTCGAAAAAAGGAGTTTCGCCTTTCCTTGACGGTATGTTTTGTCGTTGCGTATAATTAGTTTCATTGAATTGAGGGAGGCACGGTAATGAATAAACCAAATGAAATTGTGGTTGTCCTTGACTTTGGGGGCCAATACAACCAGTTAATCGCCAGAAGAATTCGGGATCTCGGCGTATACAGCGAGCTTTTGCCGTATAACACACCGGCAGAGAAGATCGCAGAAATGTCACCACGAGGAATCATTTTCTCTGGCGGACCATCCAGTGTGTACGCAGAAAATGCACCACATGTGGACCCGGCTATCTATGATCTTGGACTTCCCATCTTCGGAATCTGTTACGGGATGCAACTTATGGCCCAGCAGCTTGAAGGTAAAGTAGAACGCTCCGAGAAGCGTGAGTACGGTAAAGCCGACATCGAGTTCGCAGCAGGTGCTGCTCTTGCACAAGGTATCGACGGTGAGCACACAGTATGGATGAGTCACGGTGACCACGTGGTTACACTCCCTCCGGGTTTCAAACTGGATGCAGGCACGGAAAGTGCGCCAATCGCTGCAATGAGTAACGACGAGCGCAAATTATATGCTGTTCAGTTCCACCCGGAAGTACGTCACTCTGTTCGTGGTAACGATATGATTCGTAACTTCCTGTTCGAAATCTGTGGTTGCGAAGGCAACTGGAGCATGGAGACATTCATTGAAGATACGATCAAAGATATTCGTGAAAAAGTGGGCGACGGTAAAGTTCTGTGTGCACTGAGCGGTGGCGTGGATTCTTCTGTTGTTGCTGCACTGCTACACAAAGCCATTGGCGACCAACTGACATGTATGTTTATCGACCATGGTCTGCTGCGCAAAGGCGAAGCAGAAAGTGTAATGGAGACATTTGTCGGCAAATTCGACATGAAAGTTGTCAAAATTGATGCACAGGAACGCTTCCTGTCCAAACTGGTAGGCGTCGATGATCCGGAACAAAAACGTAAAATCATCGGTAACGAGTTTATTTACGTATTTGATGAAGAATCCAAGCAATTTGATGATTTTGAATTCCTGGCGCAAGGTACACTGTACACAGATATCGTGGAAAGTGGTACAGCAACTGCACAGACCATCAAATCCCACCACAACGTGGGCGGTCTGCCTGAGGACATGAACTTCAAACTGATTGAGCCACTGAGTGCTCTGTTCAAAGACGAAGTGCGTAAAGTCGGCGAAGAGTGCGGTCTGCCTGAAGCTATCGTATGGCGTCAGCCTTTCCCAGGTCCGGGTCTCGCGATTCGTGTGCTTGGCGAAGTAACAGAGGACAAGCTCAAAATTGTTCGTGATTCGGATTACATTCTGCGTGAAGAAATTATCAAAGCCGGCCTTGATCGTGAGATCTGGCAGTACTTCACAGCCCTGCCGAACATGAAGAGTGTTGGTGTTATGGGTGATGCGCGTACGTATTCCTACACTGTAGGTATTCGTGCCGTAACGTCCATCGACGGTATGACAGCTGACTGGGCACGTATCCCTTGGGATGTGCTGGAGAAAATCTCCGTACGGATTGTTAACGAAGTTGATAACGTAAACCGTATCGTCTATGACGTAACATCCAAACCACCTGCAACGATCGAGTGGGAATGATCTGGGTATTTTTTAATTGATTATTGACTGAGAACCTTGCTGTATAAGGATTTTCAGACAACGATTGAAGAGCACATTTCATTCACCTGCAACTATTGGTCTTCAAAAATTACTCTCTTTTATTTGTGTTATTTAACAAATAGAGGGGAGTTTTTTTGTGTCAAAAATCAATGAATTAATTACTGACTTTAAGCTAAGCCAAGAAATCCAAGGAAGAAAAAAAGAATATATTACTGGCTGTATGTATCGCTTGCATCGTTGGATGGAATTTACTAAGGAGCAACTAGAAATTGAAGAAGTGGAAGAAGTGACTTCAATGCATATTAAGAAATACATTCAGCATTGTCAGAGTAGAGGTAAAGAAGCCAACATTACAATCAATGGTCATATCGCTACGATTAAAGTTTTCTTCCAGACTCTTGTTGATGAGGAATATATAGATGAGAAGGATAATCCTATGCGAAGAATTAAGAACCTAAAGGAAGATAAGAGGGTTATCATCACATTTAATGATGAAGAAGTAAGGCGCATCATTAATGATGTGAATGAAGAGACCTACTCTAATCTAAGGGATAAATTAATGCTTATTATGCTATTTGATACTGGGATACGTGTTTCAGAACTGTGTAACATCAAGAATGATGATATATCAAGAGCGCACATTCTAATCCATGGTAAAGGCTCTAAGGAGCGTCTAATCTACATTAGCAAGATAATGAGAAAGTATATGCGGAAGTATGAGAAAGCGAAGCAGGAACGCTTTAAGCACAGACTAGGTGACGAGATAGAGGATTATTATTTCCTAGACCAATCTGCTGAGCGTTTATCACGTTCACGTATCAATAAGATATTGAAAGAGCATTGCAAAAAAGCAGGAGTAAGAAAGGAGGTAAGGTGTTCACCGCATGATTGCCGTCATTATTTTGCTCAGAAACAATTAAAGAACGGAATCGATGTATACAGCCTAAGCCGCCTCATGGGGCATTTTGATACTCAGATTACTTCTAAATATTTAAGAGGATTAGAACAGCACGATATATTAGAAATAGGTAGAGTGTATAGTCCACTGAATAGAATGCGAATATAAGCACAGTAAACAGTATTATTAAAAAAAGATAAGGGTAGCGGTTTGCTATCCCTTTTTTATTATTCTCAAATGTTCATATCTTGTGCTATTACTAAGTTGTACATTAGCGGTCATCAGAAATTTTTGGAACGCATGGTCTGATTCATCGAATATGCAAATCAGAAGGAGAGAATAAGCTCTGTGATGAATTGAATGGCTTATATTGAGAAGTAGGAAGGGTTAAAGTGGAAGTTGCTCTGTAGTACCGTAGAATGCGTTAAAAATGATATGTTTTTATGGTGCAATTATTAATACAACCTGCTTCCATGGACACCCACTGTGAACTGTTCCGAGAAAAATTGCGTGTCAATTATTATGCGATACGAGAGAGGGGGAATTACACTCTTAGATTGAAATATATGATTAAGCACTAAAACTAACTGGAGCTGGTTAATATTATTTAAAGCTAAGTTGTCTGAGAGTTATTCTATAATTCTTTTCATATAACTACAATTATGTGGAAATGTTCGAAAGTGAGAGGGGATGATTTACAGATGAAAACTAATTTATTTCAAGAATTAGTTCCCGTACACATCCTCTCAGTAATCCGACCTTGATCTGAGAACGAAGGGATATACTGCCACTCACGATAAGTCTCTATCGCAGTGACGAAAAAGCTTCTTGTTAATTCAAAGTGAGCTATGGAAATCATATAATCTATTTGTTTAAAAGGTTTGAAAATCTATAAGATAGATAAGAATATTCGAAAATTCTTGGTTGGCGGGTTATATTTAAGGCTTTTTAGTCAGTTAAGTACGTGAAATGCGCGAAATAAAAGATTAAGCGGATAGAGGTATTGAGGATTTGACCATCATGATCATTCCAATACAATTGAAATGCTGAGAATCAAGTGAAAGGAATGGTCATCTATGGCAAGAAGCCATGATCAAATTGTACACAAATTGAGCGTAAAGAATATAAAGATGCATATAGTCGCTATAGAAGCAAAAAGAAGTAAAGGCTATCCAAATGTAATAATACTTAAAAATGAAATGAACTAAATACTTGGCAAGATTATTGAAAAACAAAGCGAATGCGTGAGCATTCGCTTTGTCATTAACAATCCCTTTAGCAAAAGTTACATAAGCATTTATTTTTGCTTAAATCCTTATGTTCTTGGCTATATATTTATCTTAAAATATTCAAGTATTTTCGCCTTATAGTTTTTTGTCATTATAAAATAATTACATTTATCAATTAACATATTATATTTATCAAAATAATCATTCAATTCACCTTCTTTATTGAGGTCTTCTAATTTTTTCTTTATTTTTGTTTTTATAATATCGTCTGTGTTAAATATCCTATGAAACTGTGTATCTTCAAAAGCAAGAAGAATAAAATCAATAAAGAAATCCTCAATATCAATATAAATGTCTTCACCAAAATGGGACTTGGAAATGAACTTTTTGGATAATAGATATTCTTTAACTTTTGGAACATCTTTAAGAAGATACAAGATAACATGTTTGTTTGCGTAGTTGTAATATTTTAATTTATTCTCAATGAAACTTACGAAGTCATCTTCAAACTTTTTTGTAAATACCTTGTGATGTTCGATCATAAAGGAGTAATTTAGTGACCCAATATTAGATGAGATATACGCAAAATAGCTACTAATAATTTCATCAATATTATCTTGTTCTAGTTTCTTCACTTCTACACGATCAAAATAGTCAAAGGGGAAACGACCTTCACGAGTAAAAGTATTTGAAAAAATAAACCTAATTTTTAAAAATTTAGAATAATTTAAATAGGTGAAATTGCATATATCTTCAAGTATTTGATTGTTAAGATCTTTATTCATATTGGTTAGTAACCAACTTATTAATTCACCATCTACCCTATGCCCAATATTTGTTCCTTCAACTAAGTTACAGATTTTTTTATTATCAATTACACTAAGTTCTGAGTTTGAAAAATATAGATCTCTAAAAAAATCTAACTCTTCTTGCAATGCAGTTTCACTACTACTCCCATAATGTAGTACACAATAAAATATGAAGGCATAAACATAATTTAAATCTAGTGTATTAAGGATAAACTTAATAATTTTTTTTTCAACCTCATTATTCTCATATCCATGAGAGTAGCAAAATTCAAAAATATTGTTAGCTATTGCTCTATTATTAATGTTTAATTCTCTTAAATCAGATCTAACATTATCGTTAGTTATATGAGGAAAATTATCTTTTATTGAATAGGATAATTCATATGAGATTTTATTTAATTCACTTTCATTCTTAATAAAATCAAAATAGTTGCGATTATTCATAACCTTGAGAAATAGTTGCAAGTTCTCAGCTGATTTAATCTCTGATAGAATATCATGAAAAGGTACTAGCAAATTTTCATTATTTATTAAACACTCTTTAAATATGGTATTATTTTCATGGAATATTGAAAAAGAATTTAACTGATCAATCTCATTTTTTAGAATGGTTATTTTCTCTCTTGTAGACAATTCTTTGACATGTTCCCATCGATTATTTAAAAAACTATAAAGCGATAATTTGCTTTTTTTGTGGTAAGAGTAAAAATCTTGTCTTGCTTTTGGTATCTTACTGAGTATGTGTTTTAATACCCCATTAAATATAAATTTTGTAAAGTCAAATAATTGGTCTTTCTCAATATATTTTTTGTGGTAATCAAAGTATGCCCAAAAATATCTTTTTTTCAGATTCAATAAGGCTTGTTTCAGAATATAATTTTTAATTTTATTTCTGATCTTCCAATCAGAATTGTTTTCTATTGCAAAAACTAAAAATAATCCAATAAGTGATTGTGTTAATAGAAAACCAAACATAATAATCAAATATAAAAAGCTAACTTCCCACACACTATTCAAAATTGGAGTTATGTCCGACGAGAAGTTCGATTCCAAATTATCTATTAAAGTTATAATTATTGGAATTAATATTAGAGTTATTAATGCTACTCTAGTTACAAACAAATTAACTAAGCGATAAATTAATTTATTTAAAATAGAGAATTGTATCTTGTTTATTCCCCAAAATGAGAATTTTTCTGTTTTATTGCCGATTAAAAATTGTAGAAAAGCAAAGAAAATTCCGTATAATGTTAACAGATAAATTGTTAATGAAATGATACTTTGAAAATCTTTTACATCTACATGGAAATCTATATTATTTTTTTGTATTAAATATACACAATAAGATAATACCAAAAATATAAAAGTATTAATGAAAAAAGCAAAAGTATTAAATTCATATATTAAATATAATTTAAATTTATCCAACAGGAATAAAGGTCTTTTTCTCAACTTAATCGCCCCTTAAAAACACTAATAAAGACATTTTTCACTTTTAATATTAACTCAGTGGATTATTGTAATATTGCTAATATAATCGTATTTCAAAAACATATACAAAAAGTGACAATATCAGAATAATCACTTTTCTAGCTATTGGCAAGAATTCTTATAGCAAGGGAAATACGTATGTATATTTTTATTTACTAATAGTAAGGAAAAATGTATACCTTTTTTAACTGCATAATCTATAAAACAACTCCCACCCGTTGAATACGAATGGGAGTTGTGCTAGTTTAGGTTGTCATATGTGCCTAAAACATCTTTAGCAAGACGAAGCACAAGTTTTACCTCCTCAATATTTCTGCCTAATAAGAACGAGTTAAGAGCATCAGTCAATTCTCGTCTACTAGATCTTTCTTCTAGACCTTCAATTCCCTCTATCCTGAACAGTTCAACTGGATTAACATCCAATGCATTTATTATCTTTTCGAGTGTTTCCATTGAAATATTTCTTTCACCCCGCTCAATGTCGGATATATAAGTAGAATGGATGTCTGCTTTTTCAGCGAGAGATTCCTGTGTAATGTTTCGTTCTTTTCTCAAAGTTCTAATGCGGTAACCAACCATCTTCATGAAATCTGAAGTCACTAGCGCTCACTTCCCTTCTATACAAGCGTATGGAAGGGGATGTTCGGTTTACAGGGGTTCGAACTAGAATTTTATCCTAAAACTTATACAGGATTAGGGATTTTGTGATAGAATATAATAGAGTGAAACTAGGGAGGTTCGAACGCTTGAAAATAAAGAATTACATAGTAGGTTTTACATGTATTTGTTTTATTCTAATGGGTACAGCTTGTGAATCGGAGAGCGATAAAAGAAAGGCGAGACTGAAAGAGTTGGATAAAGAAATAAATTTTTTAAAGGAAGAAAACAATTTACTAAATGAATATCTTGATGTTTGTGAAAAGGTAAGCAAATGTTAAGTATACAGCTTAGGGGGAAATGCAAATGTATCTCGGTTTTGGAGGTGTACTAGCAGTTATTTCTTTTTTGATGCTCATCTTCGCCCTTAGTGGTGGTGGTGATTATCCATTTTTAATATGGGTTTTACTAGTTGTATCTGGGCTTGGTTCGTGGCACTGCTTTCAGAGACATAAACAACTTGAAGAAGAGAGAATGATACAGAAGCAAGATGAAATGGATCATAGATTAAAGCAAATTCCTAATTATAAACCATCTCAAAGGTACACCTCACTAAATGGAAATGATACATTATCAATAGACGAGAAGAACAAGCGGATATCATTTATATCCCTAACTACATCCGAAAATAGAGTATATAGCTATCACGACATTTTAAAATCAGAAATTTTGACTGATGGCATTAGTGTTACTTCTACAAATAGAGCGAGTCAATTGGGTGGTGCATTGTTAGGTGGTTTACTTGCTGGCGGTGTTGGGGCAATAATAGGAGGACTTTCTGGCTCTACGACAAGTAAAGATAAAGTGAAAAAGATCGAGCTAAATGTAATCGTTAATGATACTGTGAACCCAGTACATAAAATTACCTTCTTAGATTCAGAGTTTTCTACATTTTCAAAGGACAGTCAAGAGTATAAAGATGGTTACAATACAGCGTATCACTGTCATCAGCTAATTGGGGTTCTTATTAAACAAGCTGATAATGAAGATAAGCGAAAAGAGCAAATTAATAAGCAATCACAAGATTTTTCGGTTGCTGATGAATTGAGAAAACTACAACAACTAAAAAATGAAGGTATACTGACTGAAAGTGAATTTGATATGCAAAAGAAAAAGCTAATTGGAGGTTGAGGATGGAACAGATAATTCAAGATAAAGCATATGGCATTGATAAATCCTATACATATCATTGCTTTCAGAAAGAGCGAAGTGGCTAATAGAGCCGCCTCGCTCTTTTTTTTAATAATTTTAAGTCTGTACTTTATTCAGTTTCTATAAGAGGAGGTGAGTCTTGTGTGAGTATTGTTGGTTGCATTGTGTTGGAATATCGCAATTGTTAATTAAACAATTATATATGAGAGGATGTTTAGAATGATTAGAAATGAAGATCAGAACAGAAAAAGAAGACAAGGTTCTAATATGCTTCTTATGAAGCCCAAAGAATTTGAAGAATATACTCAGCAGTTAAATGAAAAGTTCCAAAACAATTATGTTAATTTGAAGATCAATAATTGCGTATATTGCAATAATGGTGATGTACCTAATATGGAAATAGATGTTCCGCTGTTTTCAGAGATGAAAACAGTAATTAGCCTTAAGGTTAAGGGTGCAAAGTGCTCAGCTTGCCAAAGAGAATACTTCAGTAAAGGAAGCGAGATACTAATTGCTAGAGTAAAGGCGGCAATGGATGAACCTTTGCCCCAAGTAACTGAAACTCACATTGTATAGTATTGCATACTCAGTTATGAGTATATGAAACGCTGTTTTAGAGACTCCTTATATAAACAGAATAGGGGTACTCATTGTGGGTGCTCTAATCTATTCGCTGTAAGGATAATGCTCATTTGAGCATAATTGACGACATTTAACTTTTGTTGAATGTGAAAATCACAAGTTGAATAAAGTGAAAATATGAAATTGGAGGTAAGAACCTTGATTAATTTTCCATGTTCAATTGAAGGCATTCCACTTTTCGAGTTAATTGGTAAAGAAGTTATTGTGAACTACGTTAATAATAAAAAACCAGCATATTTCAAGACAAAAAATGATTCTAAACGTATATCTGGTGATCGAAAGCCTGAGATCCTTTTAGACATTGAAAGTATTCCACAAACTAATGACTACAAAATCATTATCCTTATTCTACATCAACATAAAAAGTATGATGATGGTACTATCTGCAATCCATCCAGATATGAGTCCCGAAGGTATGTATGCAACAGCTCGAATGTGAAAATCAGCCAAGTTGAAGGTGGCAGAATCCTTAATATATGCACACCTGATTGGCATGAAGTGATTAATTTTTTTCGCTATTACACAGAGGAATCACAAACGAAACTTGATGAACTTTTGGAATCAGAATTAGCAGAAGAGTAATTTAATGAATACACTCAATGGAATCGATATTTTATTGACAGTAATAATGAATGATGAGGTGGAAAATTGAATATAGATGATAAACTTGAAAATAAGATTAACCAACTTACTGAAGAGATTAAGATTCTCTCTCAAAATGTGAATTCAACTTCTTCAACTATGAATGAGAGAATTATTGCCGTAGAGAAATTGATGTGGAAAATTGAAAGAAAACTGGTAGATCAGGATAGATTCTTAAATTTATTATCAAGAAACGAACTTATAGATAGATTGGTAACGATGAAGTATTACGATAGCAAGATAAAGCCTTTCCATTTACAAAGCGAAGAATATCAAAGGTCAAGTGCTGAGGCTATGCACGACAATGAGGATGATTAAGCCAGTTTTAAAGCTATAGTATTGATTGATATTAAGTAGGCACTCTGAGACTCCACTAATTGGAGTGCCTATTTTTGTATGAATAGGGTACAGAGGTAGAAATGACAGCAAAATTGCTGTTAGAGCATAACGCGCAAAAGTTTCACAATTTTTTGTTCAATAAAATTGTGTAATCTTCAAAATATATGAACAAATTTAAGTGGAAGTAGTTTTCGGGAATTTTCTATTCTGATACAATATTATTCTAACTGATAGAAAGGAGGTCATATTTTTGGGAATACTGTATTGATTCGTACATTTCTTTGATAAAGAGTGTAGGGATTTATACAAAATGCAATTGAAATTCAAATAATATGTATGCTCACGTACAATTTCTTTAAAGTAGATACCATAAAAAGAAATAACATAAAAACATAAACTAACATAAGAACATGAGAAGGAGTGGTGCTGTGCGCAATAAGGAGTGCGATGTTATTAATGAAAGAACCCTATGTCCCTATACCCATGAAGATGTTTGCCTATGAAACTCACTACTTTGCTTCTGACGATGAGTTCCTTGTTTTTTTTCATATTGGCAGATTAGTCAGTGCTAGGAATCCACTAGTTGCAATTGTGAATGTTGAATTACTCCATTCTATAATTCAATTCGATAAAACAAACGACTCTCGAAACAAAAAGCGAATTGTAAACGCAATACTTGGTTTACAATCTAAAGGTTATATTAACATTGATCCTATAAGTGATTTGAAATATACAACATACTTGGAAATCACTCTGCCGCATCTTGATAATAACATTTATACTACTCCAGTTTATAGCGGTGGATCTAATTACAGAGGTTACTTATCTGCAACAGATACGATGTTTACTAAAACCGATTCAGCCAGAGAATTTAAAGTTTTAATATACACCGCTTGGCGACAGAATATTAAATATAGTATTCCATTCAGTGAATGGGCAAGTGTACTTGGGATTTCAAGTCAAACTGCTGTTACTTTAATTGAAACATGCAGAGAAAAAGGAATTATTTCAAAGCAAAGAGGAGAATATTATACTAAACCAGACGGTTCAATACGACAGGAAACGAATAGGTATTCTGTTCAAACTAAAAATAAGGACGAATGGAATTCTAACAAAGAGATGAACAAAGCATTGAAATCTATGTCCTCAGAACAGAAATCATTTGAAACAAGAACGCACAATTGGTTTACTGATAAATACCTAGACAAAGATGATATGTATGTATATCTGACTACCAAGTGTGAGATTCTTGAAGAACATGCGTTAGCAAGAATTAAAGGGATTTCAAAATCCCCATCAGGTAAAGCAAAAATGGATAAACTTTATAGTTTGGGTATGCAGAAAATTCAACAAGAACAACAGGCTATGTTCGTGCAAGATGCTGTAAGCACAGAACAAATTAGATATATTCTTGATAGTGAGATAGATGATAGGCATGTGCAAAGTTGGAGAGAAAACAAGGAGAGACATGGTACCACAGATTATAGCTACCTGCTAGGAAATGATTAAATTCTCTTTACATAAGCAGTTTTTCAGGGGAAAGATCAAATTAGGTTAATGGAAAAAAGAATTAATTTGTAGTGCGTAATTAACAAGCAAGGGGTAGAAATTTTGGATTTCAATAGTATCAAATTTTTCCACTCACAGAGCGAAGAATATCAAGGGTCAAGTGCTGAGACTATGTCCGACTAGGATGATGATTAAGTGATTGAAATATTTATTTCCAGATACATGTGTGTGTAAATAAAGTAATAACAAACAAAGATGAGTCCATCTCTTAGATCTAGGGGGTGGACTCATCTTTGTTTGTGCTTATGCAGTCTCGAATATATTCATTTTTAATGAAAAGAGTAACCCTCGTACTACGTACATCATCAGAACAACAGTGCATCGATTTAGTATCCAGCATCTTATGAAATGCTAAACTGAGAATGCTCAGTTTTGTTATTATCAAAGGAAATTGTTTGATAAAAACAAATTTTTATTATAAATTAACAGGTGGATATAAGCGATGAATATGTTAATAATATAAGTAGTATAAGTGGTAAAGAAAGTGTGATAAATATGGATTATAGTTATTTAAATAAATTTTTCACAAGGAAGGCTCTTTTTGATGCAGTTTTATCGGTTAATTTTGATTCTAACACTTATTTAAATGACGTAGAAAGAAATTATCAAGTATTAAGTGAAAGTTATAGGAATGAATTTTTCTTTAAGAATGTTTTATTTAACAAGCTAGTTTTAGGTAAGTACAGTCTAAATACATCTGCGGCTTTTAGCGAGATGGTTATTAACAATTCCAAAGCCGATTTCGTGTTAATCAATCATTCTAATGGAACTGTTTTTGAAATAAAAACTGATCTAGATAATTTGGATAGATTGATTTATCAGATTAATGACTATTATACTGTATTTAGCGAAGTGTATGTTGTAACATCAGAGAAAAACTATTATCCAGTTTACAGGCTCTTAAAAGAAGTCTGTCCAAATGTAGGAATTATTGTGTTAAATAAGAGGAAGTATTTAAGTGTTAGAAAAAAGGCTATTATGGATGATTCATTATTAAATTATGAATCGATCTTCAAGTTACTACGTAAAAAAGAGTATGAAACTATACTACTAAACCAGTTTAAGTTTCTGCCTGAAACAAAGCCAGTGTATCACTTTAGAGCATGTCTTACACAATTCAAAAAGTTAGATATTGGTACAGCTCAAAAATCGACATTTCAACAATTAAATAATAGAAATAAAATGCTTGATTACGGAATGTTAAAAAAATTGCCCGATTCACTCAGGTGGCTGATTTATTCAGGCAATTTTTCTATACAACAAATAAATGAAATACTTATTAAACTAGATCGTGAGGGGGGCTAGGTATGTATTATCCGATTATTAGAGGTAGACAGTATGATTTACTTGCACTTAGAGAATTAAAAAGTAAAGGAAGGTTGAGTAATAAAATAATACCCATTATTGAACCGATTAAATTAAGTCCCACTCTAGTATCAACTGTTAATATTTTTGTGGAACAAGGAGATAAGATTATTGTAATAAGTAATCCTAAAGTAGGCTCACTATTAGGAGAATTAGAGTTATCTACTAGCAAAGTCAATTTTGAAAACATACTAAGAAGTGAAGGGGTTGTTGTAGCCCATCACTTTAATAAGAATTCTGATAGTCAACTAAGTTCATTAATTCATAATTTGGATATAGGTTTGAATAGTATTGTTATTATTCATTCAGAAAAGAACCTTGTTAACTTATACAAAGATAAGTTTGCTGATAACAAACCATTTTTAAATTTGATCCCGACTGATAATGCCTTTAAAAGACAATTAAATAATGTAAATATAGTCGGGTTAGATGATAAGTTTAACAAACTTACACGAAATGTGGATTATTTAGAAGTGGAAAATGAGTTTTTTTCTGAAGAACATTTGTACTTCCATGAGGAAGGATATATAGGATTTTCAGATTACTCAGTTGTTGGAGCGGAATATAACGAGGGTGGGTTTGCTCCATATGCAGTAGCAATTCATATTGTATACCCTAACCAAGAGAATGCGTTAGAAATAAGACATTTTGTCTCTGATTCTAACGATGATACTAGTGATCCAGCGGGGAAATTTTCTGAAGCATTAGAGAAATTGATAGCATGGTATTCTAAGTATCTAGAGGATTCTAGAATGAATACCATAGCGATGGGTATTTTCAGTGAACATTATAAAAATGGAACATACCCGGGCTTACCCACTTTAAAAAAGTTATCTATTATGCACCACTTAGAATTGATAGGGAACCTTCTTGAGGAGGGGGACTAATGAATTGTTGCGAAAATTGTTTCTTGTCTGAAGAGATAAAAAGCATTATTAAAAGTTTGAAGAATATAGGAAATTGCCATTTTTGCAATAGTGTAGAAGTACACGTATATAATATCCCACAAGACTCAGGTCTTGATGAAAGATTTAACGATATAATCAGCATATTTAAACTTGCATCTGAGCTAACTACATACGATTATTCACAATATAAACTGATTAGTATTAAAGATGATTTCGAAAAGAACTGGAGTATATTTAATAATTTGAGTAGTACTAAGATTCATGAGTTTTTACATGTTTTATTGGAGGCAAATTATCCCGATAAACTACCCTTTTTAAGTAATCAAGTTGGGATACTAGAATGGAAGAATGAACAGTATCTTAATGATTATGCAGTTTTAAAAGGGAAGTCGTGGAATGAGTTTGTTCAATATATCAAACATGAGAACAGGTTCCATTCAAAACATATAAATTACAATGTGTTAGAGGAGTATTTGAGAAGACTAACTTCAACTTTAGATGATGATGTTTTCTTTCGTGCGAGAATTTCTAATAGGTCGGAGCTAACACTTGATAAAATGGGAGCTCCTCCAAAAGAATTTGCTACTGCTGGTCGAGCAAATTCAGAAGGTATAAGTCATTTATACCTTGCAAGTGATACTTCAACAGCAATTTCCGAAATCAGACCTAGCAAGGGTGACACAATATATTTAGGTAAATTTCCTATAAGGAAACCTTTAAAAGTAGTAGATTTTAGAATTTTAAAGAAATTAGATGTATTTGTATTTCAAGATCCTGTTATATATGCAATTAATCTTGAAACTTTTATTCTAATGAATAAAGATATTTCGAAGCCTGTGAGAAGTGGTGACAGCAAATTGGATTACCTCCCTACACAATTTATTGTAGACTTTATCAAAAGTCTCAATGAGACAACAGGGGTAGGGTACGATGGAATTGTCTTTGAAAGTACTGTGAGTACCACAGGATATAATCTTATGCTATTCGATCCTGAAATACTTAGTTGTAACCGTGTAGAAAAACGAATTATTGAATCTTTAAGCTACAGTCATGTGGAGGTACAAAGATAACCAATGTTTTGCAAACAACAAAGTTGAATTCGTATCATATACATCACGCATGAATGTCTGTAATAACGGACGATTGTTTCAAAGTTTCGAACAGTATTTTTATTTACATGAGAAGAAATCTCTAGAGGGAGGAGGGGATCTGATGTTGTTGAGTTGCTCAACTTCAGCAGTAAGCTCTCACTAAAATTCACCTAAACTATTGATATTGACGATCGCAATAGTAGATTTCACCATTGATTCGTTATATTCTCGAAATAGAATACTTCTTGACTTTGATTCGTAACCATCTAACCGTAACCTGAGACTGACAAGTATAGCATCGCCGTAATTTCCTTTACCGCCATGAGCTGTCTAAGGTCTTTTTCAAACATCACTGCTCATCAGTCATTTATCACCAATTTATTTTCTACTTTTATTTCTAATCTATTGGGATATGTTAGTTCTTTATGATTACACATAAAAAGGGGGAAACGTTATGTCGAATTTTGAGGATATTGATATTGAAGATACTTCTGGAGAACGCTTATTGTTTAAACTTCCTAAACAAGGGGAGAGGCTATTCAAAGGAACAAGCGAGTATTATCACTTCTCTCATTTTGGATGGGGCTTGAAATCTCAGTTCTATGGCTATATTAAAGGTTATAAATCGGTTAGTGATGCCGCTGTGGAATTGGCGGTCACTTCAAAAGATATAGCTAAACTGGATACATACGTCTTTCCAATAATATTTAATTATAGGCAGTTCTTAGAATTATCGTTGAAATCACTTTATTTGGACTATTCGGATGACGAACCGAAAAAGAGGTTGGAGACAATTAATAAAGTAAGCCATAATTTAATTAAAATATGGAATAAGGTTGAGCCAATCTTATTGAGCACAAGTAATACTGTCCATCATAAAGAACTGGTTAGCACAGTTAAATCCTATGTTAAAGAATATCACGATATGGACGAGGGTTCTTTCAACTTTAGGTATCCTATCACTAAACATTTGAATCCAGTATTCAATAAAGAAGAACGAATTGATATTGTGAATCTAAAACAACGTATGGAAGAACTGAGTAACTTTTTTGATGGCATGGATGGGGCATTAGATGACTTGAAGCAACAGAAGGCTGAATGGAAAGAAATTCAAAGAGAGATGGAAGCTGAATGGCTTGCTGAAGCAAGAGCTAATATGGAACGTGAATATGAATAAGTGTTGAACTGTCTGATACTTGATGGGGTGGTTTCTAGTGGATGGACAAAAATGAAATTCTGAGTGAAAATGGGCAGATTAGCAGTTGATTTTACCGTGTTCACCCGCTACAATTGATCTATAAAATAACACAATAATAGACATGTAATGACCAAATATTGAAGCTGGTTATGGGTGATGCGCGTACGTACTCCTACACTGTAGGTATCCGTGCTGTAACATCCATCGACGGTATGACAGCTGACTGGGCACGTATCCCTTGGGATGTGCTGGAGAAAATCTCCGTACGGATCGTTAACGAAGTTGATAACGTAAACCGTATTGTGTATGACGTAACATCCAAACCACCTGCAACAATCGAGTGGGAGTAGGGTATACACCAAACAATATTTTTTAAAAAGCTCTCTTTTATCTGCGGCCTATCGTAGATAGAAGGGAGTTTTTTATTGCATATATTATGATTAAACTTTTATCAGGGGACTGTTCTCACTAGTAATAAACTCTCGAATTTCATCCCATTTTAAAGTTCACTTCATGATCCTTTCAGGTCGGGCCTGTACAATAGGTATATACTAAGAGCTATATGGCTACTGAAAGGAGATTGAATGTATGCGTAAAACCGACTATATGAGCAAATGGAAGATGGGCATTGGAAGTGCGTTTCTGATGGTGATGCTGGCAGGATGCGGTTCAGGTATGCAAGATCTGGCTTCCGGTTCGGGGGACTTTCCATTTGTGAATTTAGAGGCAGCGGATGCTTCTTCCGATCAGACCAGAAACCAGGAGTTATCCTCTGACTTAACAACAAACACGAATCAGGAACAACAAGAGATACAGGATGATGCTCCGCAGACAGAGATATAATTAACATAGGACTGATCCGGTAAAAAAATGCTCCGGAACATGTCGCAATTTGCTCCATATACCTAATGAGTATATGCCTTCGGAATACGAGACATCGTTATTCCTAGATCATCATTCACCTGATTGCTAAAACACATCAGAAACATAAGCTAGCCTGATTAGAGTGCTTCTCGCCCTCTGATCAGGCTAGCTTTTTATGTTATCCTGCGGAACTTTCAGTCTGAAAGAATGGACATATCCCATTGAGATTACACCGAAAAAAGCGTATTCAATTGGGTTGTAAACCGCTGAACTGGTTCAATCTGTTAAATAATACGAACGATATTCTTTAAGCGTGATATTAATATTCGTTTTTCTCATTGACAAAAACATACTGCCCTCCTAAAATAGTGATGGGAAACAAACAAATAGCGCATACTTATTCGTATAATCCTGGGGATTGGCCCGGGAGTCTCTACGAGATCACCCTAATGATCTGGCTACGAAGAGGAGAAGGCTAAGCACATGAATTCTACATGATTGCGGGGACATCACGCACATTAGAATTTTTTTTGTTCTTAGTAAAGGCGTCATGCCACTCCTTGTCAGCTGAACCCTGGGTGAAGAATCTTCATCAGGGTCATTTGTCGTTTTTCAATATGGCTTCAACATCTCTAAGGGGGAGTTAGTAATTATGGATCGTTTCTTTAAATTAAAAGAAAACGGAACAAACGTTAGAACGGAGATTGTTGCGGGTCTCACTACGTTTATGACAATGGCTTACATTCTTTTTGTAAATACGTTGTTCTTGGGACAAGCCGGTGCGGGGATGTCGGATAATGCAGTATTCTTTGCGACAGCCGTCGGCGCTGGATTAATGACTATTATTATGGGATTGTTCGTGAATATTCCGATCGCACTTGCACCAGGTATGGGATTGAATGCGTACTTCATGACTGTCGTTCTAAGTTCGAATGGAGCGATTACTTGGCAGGCTGCTCTCGGAGCGGTATTCCTTTCCGGTATCGTGTTCAT
This sequence comes from Paenibacillus sp. FSL R5-0701, assembly GCF_037973995.1. NCBI lineage: Bacteria > Bacillati > Bacillota > Bacilli > Caryophanales > Paenibacillaceae > Paenibacillus > Paenibacillus sp. FSL R5-0701. The sequence continues at coordinate 775,417 of NZ_CP150230.1, forward strand.
TATTTTGACCGTGACAAAGATTCGGCAAATGCTGCTTGTAGCAGTTCCGGAGTCGATCAAAATGGCCATAACGGTGGGTATCGGTCTCTTTATTACCATTATTGGTTTCAAACTTGCTAATCTCGTGGCTGTAACAGTTAATGTTGCACCAGACGCAGATCTGAGTCAGCCGATTCCAGGTAGTAGTTTTAACCTGTCATTGGGTAACTTTATAACACATCACGATGCATTGCTGGCTCTGATTGGTTTGCTCCTTATTGCTATACTGATGGTTATGCGTGTCAAAGGCGCTCTGCTGATCGGGATCGTAGCAACAACGCTGATTGGTATTCCGATGGGCGTTACGAATCTGAGCGGTCTTTCGGGCGCAAGCTGGTTACCTAACTTCAGTGATTTGGCGGTTGGACAGCTGGATTTGAAAGGTGCCATTAGTCTCGGATTGTTCGAGATCATCTTCATCTTTACCTTCGTTGAATTGTTCGACACGTTTGGTACGATGGTAGGTACTGCAACACGTATGGGGATTATGAAGGATAAGAAAAAAGGCGAGAAAACAATCGGTAAAGCAATGCTCGTCGATGCAGTTGGTGTCAGCGCAGGTGCTGCACTGGGTACAAGTACCATTACAGCATACGTTGAAAGTGCTTCAGGCGTTGAGGCGGGTGGACGTACAGGACTTACTTCGGTAACGACAGGTTTGTTGTTCATTTTGGCCCTGTTTATCGCACCGCTTGCGCTTGTTGTTCCATCCGCAGCGACGGCTCCGGCATTGATCATCGTGGGTGTGCTTATGATGAGTCAAGTGCGCAGCATTGAGTGGGATGATTTCCTGCAAGCTTTCCCTGCGTTCCTTACGATTGTATTGATGCCTTTCACAGGTGGAATCGCGAACGGAATCTCGGCAGGTATCGTATCTTATGTGATTCTGGCGGTATTCAGCAACTTGGTTACAGAACGCAAAGTGAAAATTCACTGGCTCATGTGGATCTTGGCGCTCATCGTAGTCTGCCGATACGTATTTATTGGCGGGGAGTAAACTTAATTTAGTTTTATGAAGAGTACGGAGATAAGTTTTTATCTTATAAAATGAAAGGAAGCGGAAGCTACGGGATTCAAACCCGGAGCTTTCGCTTTTTTTTGTTTTCCTTCTTGAGTAAAATGAATCTCAAAAATGTTTACCTTCTATAATAGAAGGAATGAGTATAATGTTCTAAGATCTGTTGGTTGTTTAACCGATGAAATCATCGGTTTATAAGTTCTATAGCGTGTTGAGTCTGTACTGTATACAACATGAGTTTCTATATAAGTTGGATTAAGGATCATGCGGGAAACCTTTTGCGTATGTAAGTTAATTACTTCGATCATTAAAGTTAGTGCGGAGATGTATCAATTAGCTGGTTATAAGGAGATACTTGTTAAAAGGTCTATAGGGTGCTCATTTTATAAGAATTAAATGTTTATCGAAAAAAGACTTGCGTTCCATAACTGTACATGGTATATTATATTTCTGGCCAAAAAAACACGAGATACACGGTGCGGCAAGCGATTGAAATAAGCTTCGAAAGAAACTTAAAAAAATAGCTTGCAAAGTTGGTTCGGACATGATATTATATAAGAGTTGCTGAAGAGAACGACATTCGGTAACGAAACAAGTTTGATCTTTGAAAACTGAACAACGAGTGAGTAAACATTCTGCTTGCAGAATGAACGCAAAAGTTGAAGACAAGCCTTGGCTTGAATCGACTGGAGCACAAATGAGATTTTTAATCTCGTCAGATTCAAAATGAGCTTATCGCTCTTTTCAATACTTTATTGGAGAGTTTGATCCTGGCTCAGGACGAACGCTGGCGGCATGCCTAATACATGCAAGTCGAGCGGAGTTGATAGGAAGCTTGCTTCCTTGATACTTAGCGGCGGACGGGTGAGTAACACGTAGGCAACCTGCCCTCAAGTTTGGGACAACTACCGGAAACGGTAGCTAATACCGAATAGTTGTTTTCTTCGCCTGAAGGAAACTGGAAAGACGGAGCAATCTGTCACTTGGGGATGGGCCTGCGGCGCATTAGCTAGTTGGTGGGGTAACGGCTCACCAAGGCGACGATGCGTAGCCGACCTGAGAGGGTGATCGGCCACACTGGGACTGAGACACGGCCCAGACTCCTACGGGAGGCAGCAGTAGGGAATCTTCCGCAATGGGCGAAAGCCTGACGGAGCAATGCCGCGTGAGTGATGAAGGTTTTCGGATCGTAAAGCTCTGTTGCCAGGGAAGAACGCTTGGGAGAGTAACTGCTCTCAAGGTGACGGTACCTGAGAAGAAAGCCCCGGCTAACTACGTGCCAGCAGCCGCGGTAATACGTAGGGGGCAAGCGTTGTCCGGAATTATTGGGCGTAAAGCGCGCGCAGGCGGTCATTTAAGTCTGGTGTTTAATCCCGGGGCTCAACCCCGGATCGCACTGGAAACTGGGTGACTTGAGTGCAGAAGAGGAGAGTGGAATTCCACGTGTAGCGGTGAAATGCGTAGATATGTGGAGGAACACCAGTGGCGAAGGCGACTCTCTGGGCTGTAACTGACGCTGAGGCGCGAAAGCGTGGGGAGCAAACAGGATTAGATACCCTGGTAGTCCACGCCGTAAACGATGAGTGCTAGGTGTTAGGGGTTTCGATACCCTTGGTGCCGAAGTTAACACATTAAGCACTCCGCCTGGGGAGTACGGTCGCAAGACTGAAACTCAAAGGAATTGACGGGGACCCGCACAAGCAGTGGAGTATGTGGTTTAATTCGAAGCAACGCGAAGAACCTTACCAGGTCTTGACATCTGAATGACCGGTGCAGAGATGTACCTTTTCTTCGGAACATTCAAGACAGGTGGTGCATGGTTGTCGTCAGCTCGTGTCGTGAGATGTTGGGTTAAGTCCCGCAACGAGCGCAACCCTTATATTTAGTTGCCAGCACTTCGGGTGGGCACTCTAGATAGACTGCCGGTGACAAACCGGAGGAAGGTGGGGATGACGTCAAATCATCATGCCCCTTATGACCTGGGCTACACACGTACTACAATGGCCGGTACAACGGGCTGCGAAATCGCGAGATGGAGCCAATCCCAACAAAGCCGGTCTCAGTTCGGATTGCAGGCTGCAACTCGCCTGCATGAAGTCGGAATTGCTAGTAATCGCGGATCAGCATGCCGCGGTGAATACGTTCCCGGGTCTTGTACACACCGCCCGTCACACCACGAGAGTTTATAACACCCGAAGTCGGTGGGGTAACCGCAAGGAGCCAGCCGCCGAAGGTGGGATAGATGATTGGGGTGAAGTCGTAACAAGGTAGCCGTATCGGAAGGTGCGGCTGGATCACCTCCTTTCTATGGAGAATCGTTTCCTGCAACGGAAACATTCAAATCGCAGACTAGATCTGCACAAACTACTCACTCGTTGCTCAGTTTTGAGAGCTCAAACTCTCAAACAGCTTGCTTTTGCATGGAGCTTGTTCTTTGAAAACTAGATATCGAAACGAAACAAACGCGAATTAGAACATTCCTTTTTAGCTGAACTTGTGTTAAACAAGTCAAGTGTATAAAGGTAGTTAAATTGCTTTTGTGATGGTATCGGGTGAGAGCGACTTTTGGCTTTGCGCAAGCAAAACAAGGGAAGCGAGCGGCCGAAACCGGAACAAAATGGTTAAGCTACTAAGAGCACACGGAGGATGCCTAGGCGCTAGGAGCCGATGAAGGACGTGGCGAACAACGAAACTGCCTCGGGGAGCTGTAAGCAAGCTTTGATCCGGGGGTGTCCGAATGGGGAAACCCAGCTGGGGTAATTTCCAGTTACACCTAACTGAATACATAGGTTAGTGTGAGGCATACCAGGGGAACTGAAACATCTAAGTACCCTGAGGAAGAGAAAACAATAGTGATTCCGTCAGTAGCGGCGAGCGAACGCGGAGAAGCCCAAACCAGAGAGCTTGCTCTTTGGGGTTGTGGGACGTCTCACATGGAGTTACAAAGGAACCGGTTAAGCGAAGAGGTCTGGAAAGGCCCGCCAAAGAAGGTAAAAGCCCTGTAGTTGAAAGTCTGTTCCCTCCGAGACGGATCCCGAGTAGTGCGGGGCACGTGAAACCCCGTATGAATCCGGCAGGACCATCTGCCAAGGCTAAATACTTCCTAGCGACCGATAGTGAAGCAGTACCGTGAGGGAAAGGTGAAAAGCACCCCGGAAGGGGAGTGAAATAGAACCTGAAACCGTGTGCTTACAAAAAGTCAGAGCCCGTTTTAGGGGTGATGGCGTGCCTTTTGTAGAATGAACCGGCGAGTTACGTTCCCGTGCAAGGTTAAGGTGAAGAGCCGGAGCCGCAGCGAAAGCGAGTCTGAATAGGGCGACTTAGTACGTGGACGTAGACCCGAAACCGGGTGATCTACCCCTGTCCAGGGTGAAGGTGCGGTAACACGCACTGGAGGCCCGAACCCACGCATGTTGAAAAATGCGGGGATGAGGTGGGGGTAGCGGAGAAATTCCAATCGAACTCGGAGATAGCTGGTTCTCCCCGAAATAGCTTTAGGGCTAGCCTCGGAAAACAGAGTCGTGGAGGTAGAGCACTGATTGGGTGCGGGGCCCGCAAGGGTTACCAAGCTCAGTCAAACTCCGAATGCCATAGACTTACTTCCGGGAGTCAGACAGTGAGTGCTAAGATCCATTGTCAAAAGGGAAACAGCCCAGACCATCAGCTAAGGTCCCCAAGTGTGTGTTAAGTGGGAAAGGATGTGGAGTTGCACAGACAACCAGGATGTTGGCTTAGAAGCAGCCATCATTGAAAGAGTGCGTAATAGCTCACTGGTCGAGTGACTCTGCGCCGAAAATGTAACGGGGCTAAACACACCACCGAAGCTATGGCTTGATGCTTTGCATCAGGGGTAGGGGAGCGTTGTATAAGGGTTGAAGGTGTACCGTAAGGAGCGCTGGACATTATACAAGTGAGAATGCCGGTATGAGTAACGAAAAGATCAGTGAGAATCTGATCCGCCGAAAGCCTAAGGGTTCCTGAGGAAGGCTCGTCCGCTCAGGGTAAGTCGGGACCTAAGGCGAGGCCGAAAGGCGTAGTCGAAGGACAACAGGTCGAAATTCCTGTACCACCGTAAGCCGTTATGAGCAATGGGGGGACGCAGTAGGGTAGTGACGCGGACTGATGGATGTCCGTCTAAGCAGTGAGGCTGATGTGTAGGCAAATCCGCACATTGTAAGGCTGAGCTGTGATGGGGAGCGAAAATTATAGTAGCGAAGGTCATGATCTCACACTGCCAAGAAAAGCCTCTAGCCAGGTGATGGTGCCCGTACCGCAAACCGACACAGGTAGGCGAGAAGAGTATTCTAAGGCGCGCGGAAGAACTCTCGTTAAGGAACTCGGCAAAATGACCCCGTAACTTCGGGAGAAGGGGTGCCCCGGTAGTGTGAATAGCACGAGGGGGCCGCAGTGAAAAGGCCCAAGCGACTGTTTAGCAAAAACACAGGTCTGTGCGAAGCCGTAAGGCGAAGTATACGGGCTGACGCCTGCCCGGTGCTGGAAGGTTAAGGGGAGTGGTTAGGGAGTAATCCCGAAGCTGTGAACCGAAGCCCCAGTAAACGGCGGCCGTAACTATAACGGTCCTAAGGTAGCGAAATTCCTTGTCAGGTAAATTCTGACCCGCACGAATGGCGTAACGACTTGGGCGCTGTCTCAACGAGAGATCCGGTGAAATTTTAATACCTGTGAAGATGCAGGTTACCCGCGACAAGACGGAAAGACCCCATGGAGCTTTACTGCAGCTTGATATTGAATTTGGGTACGATCTGTACAGGATAGGTGGGAGCCTTTGAAGCATGAGCGCCAGCTTGTGTGGAGGCAACGTTGGGATACCACCCTGATCGTATCTAGGTTCTAACCTGGTACCGTAATCCGGTGCGGGGACAGTGTCAGGTGGGCAGTTTGACTGGGGCGGTCGCCTCCTAAAGAGTAACGGAGGCGCCCAAAGGTTCCCTCAGAATGGTTGGAAATCATTCGAAGAGTGCAAAGGCATAAGGGAGCTTGACTGCGAGACCTACAAGTCGAGCAGGGACGAAAGTCGGGCTTAGTGATCCGGTGGTACCGCATGGAAGGGCCATCGCTCAACGGATAAAAGCTACCCTGGGGATAACAGGCTTATCTCCCCCAAGAGTCCACATCGACGGGGAGGTTTGGCACCTCGATGTCGGCTCATCGCATCCTGGGGCTGAAGTAGGTCCCAAGGGTTGGGCTGTTCGCCCATTAAAGCGGTACGCGAGCTGGGTTCAGAACGTCGTGAGACAGTTCGGTCCCTATCTGTCGTGGGCGTAGGAAATTTGAGAGGAGCTGTCCTTAGTACGAGAGGACCGGGATGGACGTACCGCTGGTGTACCAGTTGTTCCGCCAGGAGCACCGCTGGGTAGCTATGTACGGACGGGATAAACGCTGAAAGCATCTAAGCGTGAAGCCCCCCTCAAGATGAGATTTCCCAGTATGTAAGACCCCTTGAAGACGACGAGGTAGATAGGCTGGGGGTGGAAGTGCAGCAATGCATGGAGCTGACCAGTACTAATCGGTCGAGGGCTTATCCAATAGCAAGTGATAATTCGCATGTTTCGTTTCGAATCTAGTTTTCAGAGAACAACACTCTGAAATGTAAGCTACGCGTTTGGTGGCGATGGCGGAGGGGTTCCACACGTACCCATCCCGAACACGACCGTTAAGCCCTCTAGCGCCGATGGTACTTGGACCGCAGGGTCCTGGGAGAGTAGGACGCCGCCAAGCAATAGAAGACACACTTGAGGATATCGAGTGTGTCTTTTTTATTTTATCTAATCTGATCTATGAAAGAGGAACAGCTCACATTTGTTGGGCTTTTTCTTATTATTGCCCTCTCACTTAACTTACACGGTTGTAAGGCAATTGTAAGTTAGATCAATACAATCAATCTAGTGGCTCCTGTATACTAACCCTATCCATCGATGAGGTTGATTTTCAGGGGGAGTTGGCGTGAGATTTATTGAAATTTTATTATTCTTCTCAAGTGTTTGTTTATTGGCATTTTTGTTCATTCCCAATGAACGTATACGAAGAATTGCTGTGCTCCTGACAAGCGGAGCAGGCTCCATTTTTTTAGTGATACATCTTCTTGTCGAAAGATACAGAATTCAGCTTTTATTTTTATACGGATTTACGACCCTGATGTTCATGTTTTCTCTTATAAAAGTGGTTCGAACGCACAAAGGCGTGTGGCCAGTCTCCCGAATTCTTAGAGTGCTTGGTCCCATTTTCATTGCAATTGGGCTGATCGCAACAGTCTGTTTCCACTATGTGTTTCCGGTTTTTGACCCTCCAGCACCAACTGGCAAGTTAAAAGTAGGCACACAAGTCTTTCATTTCATCGATCCAAACCGGGAGGAGACATTCGGGAAATCAGAGACAGGCAAGAGAGAATTAATGGTTCAGGTATGGTATCCGGCTGAAGCTGGTACTGGGAAGTATACTCCATTTATACCTAATCCCCGAATTTTATCTTATATGGCGGAGAGTTATGGCCTTCCTGGGTTTACTTTTCAACACCTGAAGTATGTATCCAGTCATGCTTACTTGGCGACTGAAGTCTCTTCAGCTCAGGACTCATACCCATTGGTTCTTGCAAATCCCGGCTTTGGTTCCTCCAGGTTTCTTCACACGTCACAAGCCGAAAATTTGGCGAGTCACGGATATATCGTGGCAGTGATCGACCACACCTATAATACATTTGCAACCGAGTTTCCGGACGGTCAAATCACGACCAATACAACCAGCGATTTGTTTTCACCCGAACATGATTACAGAACAGAAAGAGAAAAACGTGACGAGTTGGGAAAAGTGTTAACCGCCGATGTGGTGTTTGCGCTGGACCAATTCGAACTGATTCAATCGGGGAAAATTCCAAGTCAGCTAAAAGGGAGGGTGGATCTGGTTCATATCGGAGTGTTCGGTCATTCCATTGGAGGAGCGACGGCCTATGATGCTTCTTACGATCCACGAATAAAAGCTGGGATAGACCTTGATGGAGGACTTTATGGTCTGCATGACAAAGAGGGCCTGCGGAAGCGGATTTTGTTCATGAACTCGGAAAGTGGATACGAAAAATTAAAAATGTTGATCGATCACCGAGTCTACACGGACGCTGAACTTAAGCGTATGGGTAATACAAGAGAGTGGGTGGATCAAGAAAAGAAAGACAAACAGTTGGAGCTTGATCGGATGCGTAAAACAGTTGCCGAAGGGGGACAAGTTCTATATATCGATAATGCGGAGCATTTAAATTTTGCAGACGTGCAGTTCATTTCTCCAATTTTCAAAATTCTGGGCATTACAGGGAAGATTGCGCCCGATAGAGCGAATTTCATTATTAATTCCTATATGTTGGATTTCTTTGACATGTATCTGAAAGAAAAGGACGGAATCTTAATGAACGGACCGAATAGTCGGTTCCCGGAAGTGAAGTTCATAACCCCGTTATTATAATTATGGAACAGGTTGTCGATATTGCGACAACCTGTTTTTTTATGTGATTTTGTATCCGTTTCTTCAAACGTAGCTAGCAGAAATGTCAATTCCCCGTCCCCTTTATTGAGGTTGACCTTAACCTGTAATTTTTAATTCGATTGATGTAACCCTTTTATAAGGACAAAGTGTCTATAGAAAGCTCGTAAATAGGGTAATGGTTCAGTAACTTCTCTTCACTCGGATAAAAGTAATGCGGATTCCGAGTATAAATTGAGTAAAGATTATAAAAAAATTAGTACCAAGTACTAAGACTTAGTGCTATAATAGAAAAAAACAAGTGAGGTGACTACCGGTATGAATCATCAATCAAAGGCAACCATCACGGCAATGGGGACGTATGTACCGGATCGAATATTAACGAATGCTGATCTGGAGAAATTAGTCGAGACAAGTGACGAATGGATTGTGCAGCGTACTGGGATGAGAGAACGGCGAATTGCAGCTGAAGATCAATTTGTATCTGACCTGGCTACGAAGGCTGTAGAAGATATGATACGTCGTTATGATGTAAGTGTGGAAGATGTGGATATGATCCTTGTGGCTACAAGTACACCTGAATATGCTTTTCCAAGTACGGCATCCCGGGTACAGGCTAACCTTAAAATCCCACACACGGGCGTACTGGATTTAAATGCTGCATGCGCAGGTTTTACTTACGGGCTACAGCTAGCCGACAGTCTGGTGACCAGTGGAATGTACCACAAAGTACTGGTTATTGGAGCAGAGACATTATCCAAAATTACGGATTACACAGACCGCACGACTTGTGTACTGTTTGGTGATGGAGCGGGGGCCTTCTTGGTGGAGAGATCATCGGGTGCTGAAGGTGACTTTATGGCAGCCATATCAGGTACACATGGAGAAGGCGGTCTACATCTCTATAAGAGCGGTCTTTCTTCGGAGATGAATGGTGTGCCTTTACAGGGAGAAGGTTGTTTAGTTCAGAATGGGCGAGAGATCTATAAGTGGGCTGTACGGACGATTCCAGAGCAATTGGGTAAACTTATAACGAAAGCTGAATTAAGCCCTGACCAGATTGACTGGTTTGTCCCGCATAGTGCCAACATGAGAATGATTGAAGCTGTTTGTGAACGTGGTCCGGTTCCTTTGGAACGTACTTTAACCAGTGTCGAGTATCGTGGGAACACATCTGCTGCTTCCATTCCGCTTGCTTTACAGCTTGCAGTGGATGAAGGGAAATTGAAAGAAGGACAGAGCGTAGCTCTCTTTGGCTTTGGCGGTGGTCTGACGTACGCAGGTCTGGTGCTGAAATGGGGCGTGCCGGACAAGGTTCAGGAATGAGTAACATACGACTGTATGCAACAAAAAAATAAATAGAGAAAATAAAAGAGACCACCCAAACTTCATGTAGTCATGAAGAGGGTGGTCTCTTTAGTGGGTTAACTCGTTTCAAAAAAGTGATATGATTGCATCTGTTTTTTGAAACGAGTTAACCGGAATTGCTTAATCCCATAAATATTTTACGGCGTAAGCTTAGGGGCTTGGCGGTGATGAGTTCCTTGTTCGTAGCTGTAAGCAAGCTTGATCAAGGTACCCTCATCAAAGGCACGACCCAGGAACTCCATGCCTACTGGCAGACCTTCTGTTGTGAAACCAGCAGGGACCGTGATCGCCGGGAAGCCGGAGAAAGGACTCAATCGGTTGTTACCCCCAGAGTTTTGTCCTTCGCCAATAACACCAGCGGCTTGTGTGGACGTAGGATAGATGATGGCATCCAGATTATTATCTGCCATAACTTTCAGCAGGGACTCACGTGTAACTTGGGTACGTTTCAGGACGATGTCCTTGTACTCTGTAGTCTCCAACGTTTGGCGTGCATCCCGAGTTTTCATGGATTGCTCCTGAGACTTGTCGAACTCTCCGGAAGCGATGATCTCGGACAGACTGTGATATGGAGCATCTGCGCCCAATGAGTCCAGATAGTCATTCAGTTGGAACTTGAATTCATATCCGCTGAGACTTGGGTATTTATTGATCTCAGTCAAGTTCGGGATAGAAATGGGGACTGCGGTAGCACCCAGTGACTTCAATTCTTCCACAGCCGTGTTGATCACGTCAGCAACGGCTTTTTCTTCAGCTTTGGTACTTGGGATGAGTTCTGTGGCCACACCGATGCGTGCACCTTTCAACCCGTTTACATCCAAGAAATCAGTGTAGCTGGAAGGGATTTTTCCAACCGCATAAGCTGTAGCGACATCCTTTTTATCATAGCCGGCTGTAGCATCCAGCATGATTGCAGCATCACTTACTGTACGAGCCATAGGTCCACCGACATCCTGTGTCAAAGCCAATGGGATAATACCTTCACGGCTGGACAGTCCAATGGTTGGACGGATACCCACAAGGCTGTTGAAGCTGGAAGGGATTCGGATCGAACCGCCAGTGTCTGTACCCATACCGGCTGCGGCAAAGTTAGATGCAATGGCTGCACCTGTTCCACCGCTTGATCCACCTGGATAGTGGTCCAGGGCGTAAGGGTTCAATGTTTGTCCACCCAATGAGCTGGATGTCGTGATGCCAAATGCGAATTCATGCAGGTTTGTTTTGCCCAAAATAATGGCGCCAGCTGCTTTGAGTTTCTTCACTTGTTCAGCATCGTGAACAGGGACGGAATCTTTCAGACAGATACAGCCTGCGGTTGTTGGCATGTCATTGGTATCGAAATTGTCTTTCACCAAAACCGGAACGCCATGCAGAGGTCCACGAGAACCTTGAGCTGCACGTTCTTCGTCCAATTGCTCCGCAATTTGGAGTGCATCCGGGTTCAGGGTTAATACGGCGTTGATGCTTACACCTTGATCATCGTATTTCTCAATGCGGTCCAGATATTTCTGAACTAGCTCTTTTGATGTCAGTTTTCCTTGCGTCATTGCGGCCTGGAGATCCATAATGGTTGCTTCCTCCAGCACAAACGGTTTTATGTAGTTATAAATGCGGTCTTTCAGTATGGAGAGGTCATTCTCGGTAAGTACAGCGTTTGGAAGGAAGAGGGAATCGGTATAACCTTTCATTAGCCCTGCGGTATTCAATGCACCAACAGCACCTGCGAAAGTGGCTTCATCCGGGACATCCTTGAATGATTCGGAAGTCGAATCAAGTTCGAGCCATTGTTGCAAGGCGATCGCAGCATCTTTACGTTGTACGGTTGTGCCGGAGAGTTTGTCCATGGTAAAAGGAACACCTGCAAGTGTAGCCGCTTCTTCCATGGCCTGAACAAATGCGGCCGGAGTAACAGGCGCTTTTCCTTTGGATACCGCAGCTACTGTTGTTTTACTCGTAGGCGTTGCCGTTGCGGCTGATGCCGAAGGAACCGTTCCTCCCCAAGTTGTGGCAACAACAGCTCCCGCCAGTAACAAAGCCCCACTTTTTTTCAATACAGATCCATGATAAGTCATGCATCCACGCTCCCTTCTGTGTCTCATTGATGTGTGTAGCAGCGATTCTGTTTCTATGCTTTGACACATTGTATAGTTATGTCAGATAATCTTACAAGGTTTATATTTATCCAAAATAACGTATACATCAATACATTACAGTGTTAATACTTATTCATACTTCTGTTTACACGTACTCAGAAAAACTATTACATATTATAATGTAAAGAAATATAACATATGTTTGATATGTTGATTAAACATGAGGTTACAGGATGCGAGCAGATTAGGAAGTAGAGATGACAGAGCATACCTTTAGTGTGAAATGATATAATGAAAAGATAGGAATAAAAGAGACATAACGTTCTACCAGAGAGGAAGAGATATGAAGTGAAGACATTGGTACTCGCAGAAAAACCATCTGTAGCACGCGAAATAGCCAGAGTTATGGGTGCGCGTGATAAACATAAAAGTTATATGGAAGGCCCGAAATATATCGTTACCTGGGCGCTTGGACATCTGGTTGGATTAGCTGAACCCGAGGATTACGACAAAAAGTATGCAACATGGAATCTGGAGGACCTGCCCATTCTGCCAGATCGTACGAAATTGAAAGTACTTAAAGAGACCAACCATCAATATAAAGCCGTGCAGCAGTTGATGAAACGTCAGGATGTAGGCGAACTGGTCATTGCGACCGATGCAGCACGTGAGGGAGAATTGCTGGCTCGTTGGATCATGCAGATGGCGGGGTGGAAAAAACCTTTTAAACGCCTGTGGATCTCATCCCAGACAGATAAGGCGATCAAAGACGGATTTGCTTCGCTGAAGCCAGGCAGTCAGTTCGACCGCCTCTATGAATCTGCACGTTGCCGGGCGGAGGCTGACTGGATGATCGGACTTAACGTGACCCGTGCATTAACCGTTCGTTTCAATGCCCAGTTGTCTGCTGGACGTGTACAAACTCCGACCTTGGGCATGATTATGGACAGGGAAAATGAAATTAATGGTTTCCGCTCGCAGGAGTATGAGACGTTAACGGCGGATTTGGGAGGTTTTCAGGCTGTGTGGCGGGCAGCTGGGGGAGATTCACGAATTTTCGACCCTCAGGAAACGCAAGAATTGAAGAAACGGGTGGACGGGCGCAAGGGCACGATTGCCCAAGTGAAGAAAAGCGAGAAAGTAGAGCCACATCCACTGGCATATGATCTGACGGAACTGCAACGGGATGCCAACCGGAAATATGGTTTCTCGGCGAAGCAAACATCAAATGTCCTGCAACGTCTGTACGAGCAACACAAGCTTGTGACATATCCGCGTACAGACAGTCGATACCTGACTTCGGACATGACAGCTACATTGAAAGAACGTCTGGACAGTGTAGCCATTGGACCTTATGCGTCTTTGGCACGTCCATTACTGCGCAAAAATCTGAATATCACCAAACGTATTGTGGATGACAGCAAAGTTACGGATCACCATGCGATTATCCCCACGGAGCAGACGGTGCTCCTGAATCAATTGAATCCAGAGGAACGCAAACTGTACGATCTGATCGTACGTCGTTTTATCAGCCTGTTCTACTCGGCAGCGAAGTACGATTCGGTTGCGATCACGGTTCAGGTGGGGAATGACTCCTTCCATGTTAAAGGTACAACAGTGAAAGAAAGTGGATGGCGTGAAGTATACGGCGGTGATTACAGCGATGATGACGATGACCGTGCTGATGATGCAGCAGACCATGAGCGTGCGCTTTTGCCAGATGTGCAGCAAGGACAGTCCGTGACGGTTCAGCGTTGCCATATCAAAAGTGGACGGACGATGCCGCCCAAACGGTATACCGAAGCCGCTTTGCTTTCCCAGATGGAAAAGCATGGACTCGGAACTCCGGCTACACGTGCGGATATTATCGAGAAGCTGGTCAGTTCCGATACAATAGATCGTCAAGGCAACAGCATGCACCCGACTGGCAAAGGAAAACAGTTGATTGAACTGGCTGCTCCGCAGCTTCGTACACCGGATCTGACTGCTCGCTGGGAAGCTGAACTGGAACGCATCGCTCGTGGGCAAGGGAAACCGGGGCCGTTTCTGGATAGTATCCGATCCATGGCAAAAGAGCTGGTGTCTACGGTAAAAGGCAGCAAAGCAGAGTACAAGCCGCATAATGTGTCCAATAGCCATTGTCCGGACTGTAACGCACGGTTGTTGGAGAAGAAAGGCAAGCGCGGTAAGTTTCTTGTATGTCCTACCGAGGACTGTGGATTTCGTCGTTCGGCAGAGAAAAGATTGTCCAATCGTCGTTGTGCGCAGTGCCACAAAAAGATGGAAATTAAAGAAGGCAAGGCGGGGTTATATGTACAATGTCTGCCTTGCGGCATTACAGAAACGCTGGATAAGGACAAACAGCATGTGAACAAACGCGATCAGCAAAAGCTGGTGAAACAGTATGCGAAGCAGGAGTCCATTGGGTCAAACCTTGGAGATCTGCTGAAGGCGGCTATGGAGAAAAAGGGAGAGTAGAGCAAGCTCTGAGTTAGCGTATCACGCATGTAATGCTAGTTGTGAATAACTGACGTTATGGAGAGGGATTGCTGCGCGTATCCCTAATCATACATGTGATGCGGTATAAGATCCTCTGTTTTCAGGCAACGTAAGCCAAGGAGGTGATACCCACATGCCGCATAACAAACCCGAAAAGATCCATAACCAGCAGAACAAAGATAGCATTCGGGAAGAAAACATCGCTGTTCGTCCAGCCAAAGCAGCCAAAAGAGTACCAAGTCTGAACGGTATTCCCAAGCAGGAGTCCTAGGTCAGAGTGAGTTAGCGTTTATACACCAATTTCCGGTTCCCTACCCGGTGCGTTGAACATGTCTCGAATGAGGACTATAATGGAGACAGGGAGATGTCCCGGGACAGGGGGATCGCTAGAATTATATGCAAACCGGACTTATATTGTGGTTTTTATTTATTAATGTAGTTGGTTATCTGGTGATGTCGGATGATAAGAGGCGTGCACAACAGCGTCGTGACCGTACACCCGAACGGACGTTATTCTTATTAGCCTTTATAGGCGGTGCTTTGGGAGTCTGGATCGCAATGTATCGGAAAAGGCATAAGACTAAACATCCCAGCTTCACCATTGGTATTCCATTGTTGTTATTCTTGAATGCGGTAATCTACGGTTACTTTATTCAATGAACACATGCGTAACCGTTCATACTGTGGTCTCATATGTAAATTCATTCTTATAAATGGTTCATTGTGGCTCTGGAACGTTTAAGGAGTTACATGGTTCTGTTATTTAACTGTTAGTTTATTACATGTCAGACCGAAGCTTGCTTCGCGTGCTCTACATATAAAGGAAGGGACGGGATTCACATGTTATTTTCCAAAATATTAGTGGCTTATGATGGTTCCAAAGCTTCAAATAAAGCACTTGATCGTGCGATTGAGCTAGCGAAAGTGTCCCCGAATGCAGTGCTGGATGTCATTCATGCTTTTGATTTCCCGCGTGTATTCATCGGTGAGGGGTTGGCTCCACTGCCACCTTCCCTTAATAATGACTATTACAATCTGGCAGTACAGACGACAGATGAAGCGAAAGAACGAATTCAGGCTGCGGGTGTAACGGCCAATGTGGATCTGATTCAAGGAGCGGCTGCGGAAGTATTGCTTGATTTTGCCAAAGAAAATGATTCTGATATCATTATTATTGGTAGCCGCGGACTGGGTGGTATTCGGGAATTTGTTCTGGGTAGTGTCAGTCACAATGTGGTGCAGCATGCGCAGGTTCCAGTACTGGTCGTAAAATAATAATGGATGAAGTGTGTACGCACTGAAAAGCAGGAAGCCGGTTGTCTTCGAGAGATTGAAGAGGAGCCGGCTTTCTTTTATGGGATGAAATGGATGACTAAGCGAATCTAAAGAAGCAATTCCCGAACATTATATTTGTCAATATGTTAAATGTTCGTCTTTAAGTTGACATTAGCTGTAGGGGATTGTTAGAATGTTAGATGTGTCGATCAGGTAAGAATAAGGTCGAGTAGGAACGAAATATGTAATAAGAGATAACAAAAATGAACGATGATAGTTTGATAGATATTTGCTCGTATAACGCCGGGAATAGGGCCCGGAAGTATCTACCCGGGAACCGTAAATTTCCGGACTACGAGGAGATACGGCTGAGAGTCGCATGCAACCAGATGCGGACAGCAAGCCCCCTTTTGGCATGCCCAAATGAGGGATACGTATTTCTTGGAGTCCGGTGTCCGGAGAAAATGTGATGTTTTCGCGGGTAGCGGATTTTTTCATTTCACACGTAATAAGAGTCACTTAATAGTCAGATGTAATCAAAAAAGCTCAGACGGGAGTTGGATGTATTCATGTCACTGCAAGTCGCTGTAATTATGGGCAGCAAGTCGGATTGGGAAACGATGAAACATGCGTGCGAGGTGCTGGACGAGCTGGAGATTGGGTATGAGAAAAAGGTGGTCTCCGCCCATCGTACACCGGATTTGATGTTTGAATACGCAGAGCAAGCAATTGATCGAGGATTCAAGGTGATCATTGCAGGGGCAGGCGGGGCAGCACATCTACCCGGTATGGTTGCCGCCAAAACGATGCTTCCGGTCATTGGCGTTCCGGTTCAGTCCAAAGCATTGAACGGTCTCGATTCCTTGTTGTCCATTGTTCAGATGCCTGGTGGTATTCCCGTCGCAACTGTGGCGATTGGCAAGGCAGGGGCAACGAATGCAGGATTGCTGGCAGCTCAAATGATCGGTGCTTTTGACCCGGATGTCCAACGTCGCTCTGAAGCTCGCCGAGAGCGCATCAAACAAGAAGTACTCGAAAGTAGTGAAGAACTATGAATAGAGTCGGGAACCAATCCGGTATAGCAGGAGAGCTAAAAAAAGTCCTGTTGCCCGGGAAAACAACCATCGGCATTCTTGGAGGCGGACAGCTCGGACGTATGATGACGCTCGCAGGAACGGCAATGGGTTATCGATTCGTTACTCTTGATCCGGCTGCGGATGCACCTTGTGGTCAAGTTGCTCGTCAGATTGAAGCTGGTTATGACGATGCCAAAGCTGCACTTGAACTGGCTCGGCAATGCGATGTCATTACGTATGAATTCGAAAATGTGGATGCAGAAGTAGCTGGGCTGCTTGAACGTGAGTCTTACGTTCCGCAAGGAAGTGCGTTACTGTACACCACACAACATCGGTTGCGTGAAAAACGTGCGATCGAAGCCGCCGGAGTAAGGGTAGCGCCTTATCGGGAAATCACAAGTGCGGATACAATGCTTGCAGCTGTAAGCGAACTTGGTGTTCCATGTGTACTGAAGACGGTGACTGGAGGCTACGATGGCAAAGGCCAACGGGTCATCCGGGAAGCGAGTCAGGCTGTTGCGGCATACGAAGAACTTGTAGCTACAGGTGCGGAACTGGTACTGGAACAATTCATCAAGTTTGAATGCGAGATTTCGGTCGTTGTAGCGCGTAGCACAAATGGGGAGATCAAGACGTTCCCGCCAGCGGAGAACATTCATGTGAACAACATTTTGCATGCGTCAATCGTGCCGGCTAGAGTCGCAGCAGACGTCCAGATAGAAGCACAGAAACTGGCAGCTGCGGTGGCGGAATCGATGAAGGCTGTTGGACTGCTGGCTGTGGAACTGTTTGTAGCGGCGGATGGAAGGCTGTACGTCAACGAGTTGGCACCAAGACCTCACAATTCTGGACACTATACGATGGAAGCCTGTGCAACATCACAGTTCGAACAACATATCCGTGCCATCTGCGGGTTACCACTTGGGGACACTTCGTTATTGAGTCCGGTCGTTATGGTCAATGTGCTTGGAGAACATCTGGAAGGCATTATCGCCAGAACAGGGCAACCTGATGCAGAAGCGATAGAACTCGGTGTGATTCCCAAGCTTCACATATATGGTAAAACTGAAGCAAAAACAGGACGGAAGATGGGGCATGTGAATCTGCTCTGTCAGGATGTTGAAGAAGGATTGCAATGGATTGAACAAACTAACCTCTGGAGGAATACAAATTCATGATTGAACGTTATAGCAGACCCGAAATGAGAGCCATCTGGACCGAAGAGAACAAATTCCAATCGTGGCTGGAAGTTGAAATTTGTGCATGTGAGGCGTGGGCTGAACTGGGTGTAATTCCTAAGGAAGAAGCAGCATTGCTTCGTCAGAACGCATCTTTTGACATCGACCGGATCTATGAGATTGAACAGGAAACACGTCATGACGTTATCGCATTTACACGTACAGTATCTGAAAGTCTGGGTGCGGAGCGGAAATGGGTGCACTACGGACTGACTTCCACAGATGTCGTGGATACGGCTCTGGGTTATGTACTGCGTCAAGCGAATGAGATTCTGGAAAAGGATATCGTGAACTTCATTGAAATTCTTCGTGAAAAAGCTCTGGCTTATCAGCACACACCAATGATGGGACGTACGCACGGGGTGCATGCGGAGCCAACGACATTTGGACTGAAAATGGCATTGTGGCATGAAGAGATGAAACGGAACCTGGAGCGTTTCCGTCATGCGGCAGACAATGTACAGTACGGCAAAATCTCTGGCGCAGTAGGAACATACGCGAACATCGATCCGTTTGTCGAAGAGTTTGTCTGTGAGAAGCTGGGCACGAAACCTGCGCCGATCTCGACTCAAACATTGCAACGTGACCGTCACGCAGAATATATGGCTACACTGGCATTGATCGCAACGTCCCTGGACAAGTTTGCTACAGAGGTACGTGCACTGCAGAAGAGTGAATTCCGTGAAGTGGAAGAAGCTTTTGCTAAAGGTCAAAAAGGATCTTCTGCAATGCCGCACAAACGTAACCCAATTGGTAGTGAAAACATCTCAGGTCTGTCCCGCGTTATTCGCGGACACATGGTATCGGCATACGAGAACGTAACGCTCTGGCATGAACGCGACATCTCGCACTCTTCCGTAGAACGTATCATTCTACCGGATGCAACGATGCTGCTGAACTACATGCTGAACCGTTTTGGTAACATCGTGAAGAACCTGACGGTTTTCCCTGAGAACATGAAACGCAACATGGAGCGCACCTACGGGGTACCGTTCTCCGGTCGCATCATGACAAAACTGATCGACAAAGGCTTCAGCCGCGAGCAAGCGTACGATACCGTTCAACCACGTGCGATGCAAGCATGGGAAGAACAACGCCAGTTCCAGGATATCGTGAAATCCACACCGGAAATCACAGAAGTGCTGAACGAAGAGGAAATCGCAGATGCATTCAACCCGTCATGGCACCTGAAGCACGTAGACACCATCTTCAAAAAGCTCGGCTTGAACGACTAATATAATAAAGTTTTGTATTATTCTACTCCCTAAAAGTATAGGTTGATTATGTGTTTACGCTGGAACGGAGAAGGCAGGAAAAACCTGAAGAAGCAAAGCGCTCGCCTTTATCCCCGGATTTTCACTTTGCAAAAGTGGAATCAAAAAATCTGGGGATAACAGCGATCGGAAGGTTGTTCTGCATTCGTAGTGGCCCCGCGTGAAGAGGGGAATTGGACGTATACTTTACATCTCCTGAAAGAAGGTGAGCCCATGGCACTGTCCACTGCGGCAGATCTCGTTAAAGCACCTCTGTTATATAAAGGAAAAGTACGTGAATTGTACGATCTGGGTGAACATTTTCTGATCGTGGTTACCGACCGAATCTC
Source organism: Paenibacillus sp. FSL R5-0701 (assembly GCF_037973995.1). Classification (NCBI taxonomy): domain Bacteria; kingdom Bacillati; phylum Bacillota; class Bacilli; order Caryophanales; family Paenibacillaceae; genus Paenibacillus; species Paenibacillus sp. FSL R5-0701. The sequence continues at coordinate 795,114 of NZ_CP150230.1, forward strand.
GGCATTTGATTACGTGCTGGACCCGGCAGTTCCCGAGAAAGGAAACGTATTGAATAAACTCAGCAGCTTCTGGTTCGAACTGACGGGTGACATGATGGAGAATCACGTCGTTCATACCGATGTGAATCAACTGGGTGATCTCATCACAGACCCTGAATTGCTCAAAGACCGCATCATGGTAACCCGCAAAGCAGAACGCATTGATATTGAATGTGTCGTGCGTGGATACATCACTGGTGGAGGATGGAGACAATACGAGACGAGTGGTGAAGTGAATGGCATTAAACTGCCTGATGGACTTCGCAAAAACGCCAAGCTTGAAGTTCCCATTTTCACACCGGCAGCCAAAAACGATGTTGGTCACGATGAGGACATCCCAATGGATCGCATGAAAGAACTGGTGGGAGACGCACTCGCAGTGGAGCTTCAGGAAAAAAGCTTGCGCCTGTATGAATTCGCCCGCGATTACTGTGATCAACGTGGCATCATTCTGGCAGACTGCAAATTCGAGTTTGGCATCGTGGATGGCAAGGTCATCCTGATTGACGAAATCTTCACCCCAGATGCTTCTCGCTTCTGGGCCAAAGAGAATTATGAACTCGACATCGAGATCGACAGCATGGATAAAGAGCCAGTGCGCACCTATCTTGCCGGAACCGATTGGGACAAGAACAGCAAACCCGATCCACTCCCACAAGCGGTAGTTGAAGCAACAACCGCTAGATACGTCGATATTTATAACCGTTTAACGAAATAATAACGTTTGAGGAGACTAACGTTTGAGCGGGCTACGAGAAAGTTTGGCTTTCGATCGCTGTTGCCCCCGGAATGTTTTGATTGGAATCCTTTTTTTAAAAGGAAACATTCCGGTTGCAAAGGCGAGCACTTCGTTTCTCTAGCTCAAATCTTTCCCTCCGCCAGTGTTAAAACTGGTGGGTGAGGCAATTAAAGACAAAGACTTCTCTTCACATACAGGAAGTCTACAAATATAAAAATAATAAGGTTACTAAAGTAACTTAAAGACCATTCACCATTCACTGTTTTGAAGGAATGGTCAGGCTAGACCATTACCCACCGTGCAACGTAAAAGGTTTAGGCCTTTAAGAAACGTCGCATGGACTAGCGGAGGGGCGGAATTGTTCTTAAAGGAGCGATAGCGCTCGCCTTTGTCCCCGGGTTTTGACCGCACAGTGGGCCAAAACAATCAAAAAACCTGGGGACAACAAGCGACCGGAAGAACAATCCGCCCCGGAGCAAGCGCCCCAAGTCACCTTTTTTAACAGCGTAAAGCATTTATCCCGTTCATTACTGAGGAGGAACATAAGGATCATGATCAAAGCAACCGTATATGTCACTATTAAGCAAAGCGTACTCGACCCGCAAGGCGTAGCTGTTCAAGGAGCCCTGCATTCCATGGGATTCAACGAAGTGGAAAGTGTACGGATCGGTAAAGTCATGGAATTGAACCTGGATACAACAGATCGTGCGGAAGCGGAGAAACGATTGAAAGTCATGTGTGAAAAGCTGCTGGCCAACACCGTTGTTGAAGATTACCGCTACGAATTGGAGGGTTAATCTCATGAAATTTGCAGTTCTTGTGTTCCCTGGCTCCAACTGCGACATCGACTGTTATAAGGCAGTGGAAGATGCCATTGGGCAAGAGGTTGATTATGTATGGCACACGGCTACAGATCTATCGGCTTATGATTGTATTTTAGTTCCGGGTGGTTTCTCTTATGGTGACTACTTGCGTTGCGGAGCGATTTCCCGCTTTGCACCGGTAATGAACGAGGTAGCGAAAGCTGCTGAACAAGGTAAATATATTTTGGGTATTTGCAACGGATTCCAGATCTTGACGGAAGCGGGATTGCTTCCAGGCGCATTGATCCGTAACACTTCCCTGAAATTCCGTTGTCACGATACGGTATTGAAAGTGGCAAACGCAGATACACCATTTACACGTGACTATGCACCGGGCGAAGAGATTATCATCCCGATTGCTCACGGTGAAGGAAACTATTATTGCGACGAGGAGACGCTCGCGAGTCTGCAAGCGAACAACCAGATCGTATTTACGTACGGGACCAACCCGAACGGTTCTCTGGGTGATATTGCAGGAGTCTGTAACGAGGCTGGAAACGTGGTCGGCATGATGCCGCATCCAGAGCGTGCAGTGGACTCACTGTTTGGTTCGGAAGACGGCAAACGTATGTTTACATCTATTTTGAAAGCATGGAGGGATCGGCATGACGCAGCAGCTATCCGCTAAGGAACCAACAGCAGAACAGGTCGCAGAACATAAACTTTACGCACAAATGGGCGTATCTGACAGCGAGTATGAGCTGATCTGTGAGTTCATGGGGCGCAAGCCAAACTACACGGAAATTGGTGTGTTCAGTGTAATGTGGTCCGAGCATTGTGCTTATAAAAACTCCAAGCCATTGCTGCGCCGTTTCCCAACCACTGGACCACGTGTCCTGATGGGACCTGGTGAAGGTGCCGGTATCGTGGATATCGGTGATAACCAGGCCGTTGTATTCAAAATTGAAAGCCATAACCATCCTTCCGCGGTTGAGCCTTATCAAGGTGCGGCAACAGGTGTGGGCGGCATTATCCGTGATATTTTCTCCATGGGCGCAAGACCGGTAGCCTTGCTGAACTCCCTTCGTTTCGGCAAGCTGGAGAGCGATCGCGTTAAATATTTGTTCGAACATGTTGTAGCGGGTATTGCTGGATACGGTAACTGTATCGGTATTCCTACGGTTGCAGGCGAAGTGATGTTTGATGAGAGCTACGAAGGTAATCCACTGGTTAACGCCATGTGTGTGGGTCTGATTGATCATGACAAGATTCAGCGCGGTGTAGCTAAAGGTGTAGGTAACCCGGTTTACTATGTGGGCCCACCAACAGGCCGGGATGGTATTCATGGAGCAACCTTTGCATCGGTTGAACTGACGGAAGAATCCGAGTCCCAACGGACAGCGGTTCAGGTCGGTGACCCGTTTATGGAAAAACTCGTCATGGAATCCTGTCTGGAATTGATCGACACGGGCATCGTGCTCGGTATTCAGGATATGGGTGCTGCGGGTCTGACATGTTCAAGTGCAGAGATGGCAAGTAAAGCGGGTAACGGTCTGGAACTGTATCTGGATCAGGTGCCACAGCGTGAAGAAGGCATGACGCCTTACGAGATGATGTTGTCCGAGTCCCAAGAACGCATGTTGTTCGTTGTTGAGCCGAAGGATGAGGCGCAGGCGATGGAAATCTTTGAACGTTGGGGCGTAATCTGTGCCAAAGTCGGTAAAGTAACGGATGATGGACGTCTGAAATTGATCCACCACGGCGAAGTTGTGGGAGATATGCCGGTAACGGCTTTGGTTGACGAATGCCCAGTGTATGACAAACCTTCTTCTGTACCTGCATACTACGAGCAAAGTGCTTCCATCGACACGCTTCGTTACGACGAAGTGTCGGATCTCGGCGGAGCGTTGAAACAAGTATTGGCTTCACCAACAGTAGCTAGTAAAAAATGGGTGTATGATCAATATGACTATATGGTGCGTACAAGCACTGCCGTTCGTCCGGGTTCGGATGCAGCTGTAGTTACGATTCGTGGCACACGCAAAGGTCTCGCGATGACAACCGACTGTAATGGACGTTATGTGTATCTTGATCCTGAAGTTGGTGGACGGATTGCCGTAAGTGAAGCAGCGCGTAACATTGTATGTTCCGGTGCTGAGCCGCTGGCGATTACCGACAACTTGAACTTCGGTAACCCGGAGAAGCCGGATATTTTCTGGCAAATGGAGAAAGCGGTAGACGGTATGGCGGAAGCTTGTCGTGTGCTGGATACGCCGGTTATCGGTGGTAACGTAAGTCTGTATAACGAAAACGCCAAAGGCTCCATCTATCCAACGCCAGTTGTCGGTATGGTAGGTCTCGTTCATGATACGGATCATATCACGACACAAGCATTCAAGTCCGAAGGTGATGTTATCATCCTCCTCGGTGAGACAAAAGCTGAACTGGGTGGCAGCGAGCTGCAATATGCGATTCATGGTCAGACGGAAGGTCGTCCACCAGAACTGAACTTGCAAACGGAAAAAGCGTTGCTCAGCACGGTGCTGGAAGCTATTCAATCCGGTCTCGTTCGCTCGGCACATGACTTGTCTGAAGGCGGCTTGGCTGTTGCACTCGCAGAGTCTTGTATCGGCGGTAACGTAGGAGCACAGGTGAATGTGGAGACTGCACTGCGTGCAGATCACGCCCTGTTCAGTGAGAGCCAATCCCGTATCTTGTTGTCGGCTACGCCAGAGCAAGCGGGTAAACTTGAAGCATTTGTACGTGAGCGCGGTGTACCTGTAGCTGTGATTGGACGTGTAGAAGGAAGTAACCTGACGATTGAATTGAACGGAACATCAGCCGTGAGCGAACCTGTAGGAGGTTTGGCTCAGGTCTGGGAGGATGCGATTCCATGTCTCATGAACTGACGACAGGACCGTTGTGGACAGGCGATTATTATAATGAAGGGTCCGGCAAGGAAGGACTCGACAAATTGAAGGAAGAATGTGGCGTGTTCGGGGTGTTCAGACACCCTGACGCGGCTTCACTCTCCTATTATGGACTGCATGCGCTGCAACATCGGGGCGAAGAAAGTGCAGGCATGTGTGTGAGTGATGGCAGCCAGTTTAACTATCATCGCGGCATGGGTCTGGTGAAGGAAGTATTCACCAAAGACCTGATGCAGACGTTGACCGGGGATATTTCCATTGGACATGTCCGTTATTCAACAAGTGGTGACAGTAAACTGACGAACGCACAGCCATTGGTATTCAAATACCGTGATGGTGATCTGGCAGTAGCAACCAACGGAAACATTGTGAATGCACCAACGATTCGGCGTGAGCTGGAGCAGAGCGGGTCCATTTTCCAAACAACAAGTGATACCGAGGTTATTGCGCATCTGATTGCACGATCCTCCAAAGGGCTTGTGGAAGCGGCAAAAGAGGCATTCCAGCGCATTGTGGGTGGTTATGCGTTTCTGATCATGACCAATGACAAGCTGCTTGTGGCTTCCGATCCACACGGACTTCGTCCGCTGACGATGGGTAAGCTGGGAGATGCGTATCTGTTTGCATCCGAGACGTGTGCACTGGAAACAATCGGCGCAGAGTTAATCCGTGACATTGAACCGGGTGAACTGCTTGTGCTTGATGCAGATGGTCTGCACGAGGATCGCTTTGATCATCACAAACACCGCAAGGCATTATGCGCGATGGAATATATTTATTTTGCCCGTCCGGATAGTGATATGAATGGTACGAACCAGCATGCTGCCCGTAAACGGATGGGAAGCCGGATGGCGATTGAGTCGTTTGTGGATGCGGACTTGGTTACGGGGGTACCAGATTCCAGCATCTCGGCGGCCATTGGATACGCTGAACAGACAGGCATTCCTTATGAGATGGGTATGATCAAGAACAAATACACTGGACGTACGTTTATCCAGCCAAGCCAGGAATTGCGGGAGCAGGGCGTGAAGATGAAGCTGAGCGCTGTACGTCGCGTTGTGGAAGGCAAACGTGTGGTCATGATTGATGACTCCATCGTACGGGGAACAACCTCCCGTCGGATCGTTAACATGCTGCGTGATGCAGGAGCTACCGAGGTTCATGTGCGAATTACATCACCACCTTTCAAAAACCCGTGTTTCTACGGTATTGATACGCCTGACAGCCGCGAATTAATTGCTTCACAGTTGTCGGTGGAAGAAATTTGCCGTGAAATTAATGCGGACTCCCTGGAGTTCCTCAGTCCCGATGGACTGATTGCATCGATACAGGGAGATAATCAGGGTGATCCCAAGGGCGGGCTTTGCCTCGCATGTTTTGATCATGATTACCCAACCCGCCTCGACTTTGGCGGCGAGGAAAAATTCGGCTGCAGCTGTTAGCCCCAAGCCCCGCTTTGCGGAGCAACAGGGGCCCAGGTAGCGGTGCGAAGCCAGCTGCCCCCGGGCCAAGCCCGAACCCTTAAGCCCCGCCTTGCGGAGCAACAGGGGCTAGGGCAGCCAGGCGAAGCAGCTGCCACCCGGGCCAAGCCCGAGCCCTTAAGCCCCGCTTTGCGGAGCAACAGGGGCCTGGCAGCCGAGCGAAGCAGCTGCCCAGCGGGCTTGCCCCGCAGCGTAGCTGAGCGGGGTTCGCCGACCGATGGCTTGCAGCCAACGGAATCGGCGAACAATCCCGCGAGATCACGCACGAATCAACCATAGCAAGATCACACCAGCCACCTCTGCACCGCTTTTTTGGCGGGTGTCCAGAGGGCCTGCCAAGGTCCTATGGGGTCCTCCCGGGCGGGAGGATTTAGGTGGGGCGAAAAAAAAGGAGATGATTCCACTTGTCCGAAGCATATAAAAAGGCCGGCGTTGATATCGCGGCAGGTAATGAAGCGGTTGAACGGATGAAAAAACACGTGAAGCGTACCTTCCGTCCGGAAGTGATGACGGATCTGGGTGGATTCGGTGCCCTGTTCGGTTTGAACAAAGATAAATACGATGAGCCGGTGCTTGTATCCGGTACGGATGGCGTAGGTACCAAGCTGAAAATTGCATTTGCCATGGACCGTCACGATACCATCGGAATCGACGCGGTAGCGATGTGTGTGAACGACATTGTGGTACAGGGTGCAGAACCACTCTTCTTCCTTGACTATCTGGCATGTGACAAAGTCATTCCAGAGAAGATCGAAGCTATTGTTGCGGGAATCGCTGAAGGCTGTCATCAATCTGGATGTGCGCTGATCGGTGGCGAGACGGCGGAGATGCCAGGCATGTACAGTGAAGGCGAATACGATATTGCAGGATTCACGGTGGGTATTGTGGACAAAGCGAAGATCATCAATGGTACAACCATCGCATCTGGCGACACAGTGATTGGATTGGCCTCTAGTGGTGTGCATAGTAACGGATTCTCGCTGGTACGCCGACTTTTGTTGGAAGAAGCGGGACTTGATCTGCATGATGAAGTAGCGGAACTGGGCGGTAAGCTGGGTGATTCCCTGCTGGAACCTACAAAGATCTATGTTAAACCTCTGTTGTCCCTGCTGGAAAAAGTAAAAGTAAAAGGCATGGCACACATTACAGGTGGTGGCTTCATCGAGAATATCCCACGTATGCTGCCTAGCAACGTGAACGTGGATATTGACTACGGCTCTTGGCCAATCCTGCCAATCTTCAACCTGTTACAGGAAAAGGGTGCTGTCTCGAACCGTGACATGTTCACCACATTTAACATGGGTGTTGGGCTTGTACTTGTCGTTAATGAAGCAGATGCAACAGAAGCACTGCAACAACTGAAAGCATCTGGTGAAGAAGCGTACATCATTGGCCGAGTTACTGAAGGAGATGCGCGAGTAACCTTCACGGGAGCGGATGTTTAATGGGGAACTACCGCATAGCTGTATTTGCCTCGGGTGAAGGGACTAACTTTCAGTCATTGGTCGATGCAGTACGAAACGGTGGGCTGAATGCATCCGTAGATCTGCTCGTGTGTGATAAACCGGCTGCACGTGTTGTGCAGCGGGCACAGGATGCAGGCGTGGATTGTCACCTGTTTACTCCGAAAAATTACGCTTCCCGTGAAGCCTATGAGGCAGAGATCGTGGAAGTGCTTGAATCCAAAGAGATCGACTTGGTTGTTCTTGCGGGATATATGAGATTGTTGACTTCGGTTGTGGTGGATCGTTACGCAGGTCGGTTGATTAACATTCATCCGTCCTTGCTGCCGGCATTTGCAGGTAAGGATGCGATTGGACAGGCTCTCGAATATGGCGTGAAAGTTACGGGTGTGACCGTGCATTTTGTAGACGGAGGCATGGATACCGGACCGATTATTGCCCAGCATCCGGTTCCCATTTTGCCAGAAGATACGCCTGAATCCATTAGCCATTCCATTCATGCGGCTGAACAGCAGTTATATCCTGAAGTTGTTTCCTGGTTCGCGCAAGGTCTGGTTCAGTTAGACGGACGTCATGTTACTATTAACAAACCGGTTTGATATAGTTTTAAACTTTTTCACACATTAACGGAGAGGACAGAAAAAACCTGAAAAAGCGAAGCGTTCGCCTTTATCACCGGATTTTCCCTTTAAGAAAAGGGAATCAAAAAATCTGGGGATAACAGCGATTGGAAGGTTGTTCTGTCATCGGAGTGTCCCGTGTAAACATCTTGGTTCCACTTATATAACAGAAGTCGAATATTGGTACGCATTTTGTGATATTTCTCGGGAAATAAATCGGCTGTGTTTCGTCAGGAAACGCGAAGCCATGGGACATTAAAGGAGGAGCATATTGTGAGTATCAAAAGAGCGCTGGTTAGCGTATCGGATAAAACGGGCATCGTGGACTTTTGCCGCGAGCTGTCGCAAATGGGTGTGGAGATTATTTCGACAGGAGGTACAAGCAGCCTGTTGTCGAAGGAAGGCGTACCTGTCATCGGAATTTCGGATGTGACCGGATTTCCGGAAATCATGGACGGACGTGTCAAAACATTGCATCCGGCAGTTCATAGTGGGTTGTTGGCTGTGCGTGATAACGAAGAGCACACACGCCAGATGGAAGAACTCGGTCTCGGCTATATCGATCTGGTTGTCGTGAACCTATATCCATTCCAAGAGACTATTGCGAAACCGGACGTGGCATACGAAGATGCCATCGAGAACATCGATATCGGTGGTCCAACGATGCTTCGCTCGGCAGCCAAAAACCATGCCTTTGTCAGTGTCGTTGTAGACGCATCTGATTACAGCCAAGTGCTGGAGGAAGTGCGCAACGATGGAGATACCACTCTCGAAACTCGCAAACGGCTTGCGGCAAAAGTGTTCCGCCATACAGCGGCTTACGATGCACTCATCTCCGACTACCTGTCCAACGTAAATGGTGATCCACTGCCAGAGCGTCTGACGGTTACTTACGAAAAACTCCAGGATTTGCGTTATGGCGAAAATCCACACCAGCAGGCGGCATTTTACCGCAAACCGCTGGCTGCTCAAGATACGTTGACAACAGCCGAGCAATTGCACGGCAAAGAGTTGTCTTATAATAACATCAACGATGCGAACGCAGCATTGCAGATTGTCAAAGAGTTTGAAGAACCAGCCGTTGTCGCGGTTAAACATATGAACCCATGCGGCGTGGGCATTGGCGCAAGTATCTATGAAGCTTACAGCAAGGCATATGCTGCAGATCCAACGTCTATCTTTGGTGGCATTGTGGCAGCAAACCGCATTATCGACAGCGATACAGCAGGCAAATTGAGCGAGATTTTCCTGGAAATCGTACTTGCTCCTGACTTTACGCAAGAGGCTCTCGATATCCTGACGAAGAAGAAAAACATTCGTTTGCTCAAAACGGGCGAACTGAATGCTGCTCGTAAACGGGAGAGCCAATTCGTGGTTACGTCCATCGACGGCGGTATGATCGTGCAACAGTCCGATGTGCACTCCATTGAAGCGAGCGAGCTGAACGTGGTAACGGATCGTGCGCCATCGGAAGAAGAACTGAAACAGCTGTTGTTTGGCTGGAAAGTAGTTAAACATGTGAAATCGAACGCGATCGTACTTGCTGCGAATGATATGACGGTAGGTGTGGGCGCTGGACAAATGAATCGTGTGGGTGCAGCCAAAATTGCAATTGAGCAAGCTGGCGAGCAAGCAAAAGGTGCTATTCTAGCATCTGATGCGTTCTTCCCAATGGGTGATACGCTGGAACTGGCAGCAAAAGCCGGAATTACAGCAGTGATTCAACCTGGTGGTTCGATCAAAGATGAAGAATCCATCAAAGTAGCGAATGAATACGGAATTGCCATGGTCTTCACAGGCGTTCGTCACTTCAAGCACTAGAGCGAAAAAGGTTTAATAAGGGGTGTCGCCAGTCATATTTATGACTTATGGTACACCCCCTCTTTTTTAGGCTTATCAACACGCAATAACGTAACAAATCCAGTTATGCACGGAGGGGGAACAGAACGAATGGATATTCTGGTAGTAGGCGGCGGTGGCCGGGAGCATGCAATCATCTGGGCGCTGGCAAAGAGTCCAAAGGTAGACAAGATTCACTGTGCACCGGGAAATGCAGGCATTGCTCAGCTCGCTGAGTGTCATGCCATTGCGGTAAATGAATTCGATAAACTAACGGCTCTTGCTGTAGAGCTTAAAGTGGGTTTAGTGGTTATTGGTCCGGATGATCCACTTGCGGATGGGATCGTGGATGCATTTGACGTGACAGGTATTCCGGTATTCGGACCCCGTCGTAATGCAGCAGAGATCGAGGGAAGTAAAACGTTCATGAAGGATCTGCTACACAAATACAACATTCCAACCGCAGCCTATGAGAAATTCGACAACTACGAACAGGCTCAATCATATCTGAATGAGCAAGCAATTCCGGTTGTCATCAAGGCAGATGGACTGGCAGCGGGCAAAGGTGTTACGGTAGCTTATTCGCGTGAAGAGGCTGATCAGGCACTTCACAGTATCATGGTGGATAAAGTGTTTGGTGAAGCAGGAGCCAAAGTGATCATCGAGGAATTCCTCGCAGGTCAGGAAATGTCGATTCTGGCTTTTGTCGATGGGGAGACGGTTCGTCCAATGGCGGCAGCACAGGATCACAAACCTGTATTCGACAACGACCAAGGGCCAAACACCGGCGGTATGGGTACATATTCACCTTTGCCACACATTCCTGCATCCATTATTGAAGAAGCCGTAGAGACGATCATCAAACCAACAGCCAAGGCCATGGTATCCGAAGGGCGTCCGTTCCAAGGCGTGTTGTTTGCTGGACTGATGATTTCACCAGATGGTAAACCCAAAACGATTGAGTTCAATGCACGTTTCGGTGATCCCGAGACACAGGTTGTTTTGCCACGATTGAAGAGTGACCTGTTCGATATCTTCTGGGCAACTGTTCATGGTAAGCTGGCAGACATTGAAATTGAATGGAGCGATGAAGCCGCAGTATGTGTGGTGCTTGCTTCAGGAGGTTATCCGGGTCCTTATGCCAAAGGCGTAGTCATTGAAGGTCTCGAACAAGTGCAAGATGCCGTGGTATTCCACGCAGGTACAGCGCGTAGTGAAGCAGGAGACTGGGTCACGAATGGTGGACGGATCCTTGGCGTAGTTGGCCTTGGCGCGGATATTGCAGAAGCTAGAAACAAAGCCTATGCACAGGCGGAATGTATCCATTTTGATGGCAAACATCAGCGGACGGATATTGCTGCCAAAGCACTGGTGTAGAATGAATATTAAGAGCCCGTAAAGATGTGCGCCGTAAGGTTGTTGCATCCTGCGGGCTCTTTACTACGTATATAGATGTATCTTGTGCAAATGGCCGGACTTGTCCATATGGGGAAAGAACATGGGAAAGATACAAAACAGGATTAAATTAGGGAAATCAGGCATGTTTAATGCCCTAAAGTAAGGGGTAGTATTTTTATAAATTGGACTATACTAAACATGTGAAGATTATCACATTATAAGGTAATATCAATCATATTATATAGAGCACGTAACATACATAGAGACTAATTTGTGAACATTAAACTGTAAGCTTGTGCCAAACCATAACGTGCAACTGGATGGTTGTGCTGGAATCATGGTATACTTTTTGGAAACAGGAATGCGTATGAGGGGAGGTGGATATCTATTGGGTAGGCGATATTGTAAATTGTCCAAATGGCGAATCTAGGTGGAGTTAAGCGAGGAACAATTGACAGCATGAGGGGTAACCCGATTTGAATGAAGAAGTTTCTGCAAGTCATTGACTTCATCTTGAATTCCTGTTTTGTATTTTACAAGGTCAAACCGTATGACATATACAAATATGATCATTATTCGATTTCATATAAGGCATAAGCCATGATGAACGACAAACAGCGGATGAATGGTTAACGTAGTTAACGGATCACGCTGTAACTATCTCTGGAGGTGAATCCCTGAGAACCGGGGAAATCATTGGACATAATTACCATATTGAATATCGCTTTACTTATTATCTTGATTGCATTGACTGCATTTTTCGTAGCATCTGAATTTGCTGTAGTCAAAATTCGTACATCAAGAGTGGATCAACTGGTCGCGGAAGGCAATAAAAAGGCTGTACTCGCCAAAAAAGTTGTCTCGGACCTGGATTATTATCTGTCAGCCTGTCAGCTCGGTATTACGGTCACCGCACTGGGACTGGGTGCACTCGGAAAACCGACGGTTGAGAGATTGTTATATCCGGTATTCAATTATTTAGACATACCTGCTTCAATCTCGTCGATTGCTTCTTATGCGATCGCCTTTATACTCGTCACGTTCTTGCATGTGGTTGTAGGTGAGATGGCGCCCAAAACGCTGGCGATTCAGTTTTCGGAAAAACTGACGTTGATGCTCTCCCCATCGCTATACTGGTTTGGTAAAGTCATGTACCCATTCATCTGGGCGCTTAATGGAGCCTCCCGTGTTCTTCTACGGGGATTCGGTGTGAAGCCTGCTGAACATGATCAAGCCTACTCGGAGGACGAGATTAAAATCATCATGAACCAGAGTTATGAAGGGGACGAGAACAACAAGACCAAGCTTTCGTATCTGGAAAATGTATTTGTGTTCGACGAACGTGATGCCAAAGACATCATGGTACCACGTACGGAACTGGTGACATTAGATCAGGATATGACCTATGACGATATTATTCCTATATTGGATGAACATAACTATTCACGTTACCCTGTCATCGAGGATGGGGACAAGGACCGCATTATCGGCGTTGTGAATGTGAAAAAGATTTTGCCTGACATGGTAGCCGCAAGATCGTATCAACTAAGCGAGTTCGTTCGTGAGATCCCATTTGTTTCCGAAGTTACAAGTATCCAGGATGCGATGATTAAAATGCAGCAGGAACGTGTACACATGGCTGTAGTCGTGGATGAATACGGCGGCACCTCGGGAATCATTACGATGGAGGATATTCTGGAGGAACTGGTCGGTGAGATTCGTGATGAATTCGATGCCGATGAGGTGGCGGATATCCAGGAAACCGGAGAGAATCAATATCTCATTAATGGCCGGGTACTTTTGGATGAAGTGGAGCGGCAGTTCGGACTTAGCTTTGAAGGTAATGAAGAGATGGATACCGTTGCTGGATGGATTCAATACCAGAAGGGTGTAGGTGTGGAAAAAGGAGACACGGTAGAACACGGTGATTATGTCTGGACCGTTGTGGACACCGAAAATTATCACATCAAGCAAGTTCTTCTGGAACGAGTGAGCGGCGCGCATGTTGAGGAAGCTACAAGCGATCTGGCGTGATCTTGGTTGGTTCGATCTGACTGTAATCTAGGGTTTGACTGCCTATTTGGCTACTGCCCTAAGAATTTGAAACGTTTTGGCAACGTAACAGTGTAGGAGACGGAATCGATTCTGAAGAAGCGTAGCGTTCGCGTTTGCAAACCAATTTTAAACCCTTGAAAACAACAATCAGGAAAATTTGGAGGCAATGGCGATCGGAAGAACGAGCCGTCACCGGAACATCACTCGTGCAACCTTAATATAAATTTTACTTGGAGGTGAATCCCTCAACCTGAGGGAAATCATTGGACGGAATAATAGCCTTGAATTTATTTTTAGTAGCCGTATTTATAGGTCTGACAGCCTTTTTTGTTGGAGCCGAATTTGCAATTCTTAAAGTACGGATGTCCCGAATCGATCAATTGATCTCGGAAGGGAACAAAAAGGCAGTACTGGCCAAAAAAGTGGCGCACAACCTGGATTATTATCTGTCGGCATGTCAATTGGGTATTACCATCACGGCGCTGGTATTGGGAGCCTTGGGTGAACCTACCGTTGAGAAAATGCTGCATCCGCTGTTTGAGCGCATGGAAGTGCCGGCGGCATTGTCTACCGTTCTTTCCTACGGTATCGCTCTGGCGATCATTACGTTCCTGCACGTGGTTATTGGTGAATTGGCACCAAAAACCCTGGCGATCCAGTTTGCAGAGAGAATGACGTTGTTGTTGGCACCACCACTGTACTGGTTCGGTAAAATCATGAATCCGTTCATTTATGCATTAAATGGAGCTGCTCGTCTGTTGCTTGGCATATTTGGTGTAAAACCTGCCGGGCATGATACCGTTCACTCGGAGGAAGAGTTGAAACTGATTATGGCAAAGAGTTATGAGAGTGGCGAGATCAATCAGACGGAGCTGGACTATCTCAAAAACATTTTTGCTTTTGATGAGCGTCTGCTTCAGGAGATCATGATTCCACGTGATAAAATTGTTACGTTGAATAAGGAAATGCCGCTTGATCAGATCATTGAGACGTTGAATCGACATGAATACACGCGATACCCTGTTATTGCAAATGGGGATCAGGCGCATTTTGTGGGCTTTATCAACACCAAAGAAATGCTGACGAGTGTAGCTGCGGGCAGAGACTTCAATATGGAGACATTTGTTCACAATACGCCAAGTTTCTCCGAACGTTCTCCAATCAAGGATGTACTGATCCAGATGCAGCAAAGCCGTGTACACATTGCAACCGTGAAAAACGAGGCAGGTGCTACGGTAGGTATGGTTACGATGGAGGATATTCTTGAAGAGATTGTCGGAGATATCAAGGATGAATACGAGCATAAAGATTTGGTGAATCCACCAAAAAGAATGAAACTGGTTTAACAAGCAGTAATACAAAAGTAATACAGAAATACGAAGCAACCTAATCAATCGTTATAACGATATGCAGGTTCCCGGAGTGATCGGGGCCTGCTTTTTGTATTAAATCTTAATTTTAAAATAAAAGCTTGCATATTGAGGTCCAATGGATTAATATAAATTTAAAGAATCTTAATTTAAAGATAAATAACGAAAAGCAATAATAAAAGAAGCAAAAACAACCTATGATACAACTAAAACCAAGGGAGTGGAGATTATGTTCAGAACTTCAGGAATTCATCATATTACAGCTTTTGTTGACGATGCGCAGAAAAACGTTGATTTTTATGCAGGTGTGTTGGCGCTCAGACTGGTGAAAAAAACAATTAACTTTGATGCACCGGACGTGTATCACTTGTATTACGGGAATGAGCAGGGTGCACCGGGCACAATCATTACCTTTTTCCCACAGCAAAATTCAAGAAGAGGTGTCATTGGTTCCGGTCAGACTGGAGTTACCGTATATGCGGTTCCGGTAGGAAGCCTGCCTTTCTGGAAAGAACGTCTTGCTTCCTTCGATATTCCATATGAAAATAAAACCAGATTCGGTGAGCAATACATTCGTTTCTTCGACAAAGGCGGTCTGTTGCTTGAACTGGTTGAGCGTGAAGGTGGTCAGCCAAGAAGCTGGACTTTCAACGGTGTGACACCGGAGCATGCCATCAAAGGATTTGGCGGAGCCGTATTGTTCAGCCACGTTCCTGAGAAAACCATGGACGTCTTGGTGAGTAAACTGGGTCTGGAGCAAGTCGGTGAAGAGAACGGACTCCTTCGTCTTCAGGCAAGCGGCGATATCGGTCAGATCATCGATATTCAGTCCACAGGCATCCAGCGCGGGATTGGTGGAGCCGGAACGGTCCACCATATTGCATGGCGTGCCAAAGATTACGTGGAACATGAACAAATTCAGCAGGATCTTGAACAATCCGGATATCATCCAACGCCAGTCATTGACCGTCAATACTTCAACGCTGTGTATTTCCGGGAGCCGGGTGGTATACTGTTCGAACTGGCTACGGATCCTCCAGGATTTTCACGGGATGAACCAGCAGAGAGCATGGGTGAGAAACTGATGCTGCCTGAATGGTATGAACCACAGCGTGAGCAGATTGAACAATTGTTGCCACGAATTGAAGTACGTGAATGGAAAGGAGAGTCCAAATCATGACCACAACCAATACAATGAAACATATCTATAAAGCAGGTGCTCAGCCGGATGCGCCAACAATCCTGTTACTTCACGGTACAGGCGGAACCGAGAACGATCTGATCGGTCTGGCGGAGATGATCGCACCAGGAGCTGGCATACTTGGGGTGCGGGGTAATGTATCGGAGAACGGGATGCCCCGTTTCTTCCGCCGCCTGGCCGAAGGCATTTTTGATGAAGAAGATCTGATTGCTCGTACGGCAGAGCTGGGATCTTTTGTCGATGCAGCTGCGGTGGAATACGGTTTTGATCGGTCCAACGTGTATGCACTGGGTTACTCTAACGGTGCCAACATTGCGGCAAGTTTGATCTTCCATCAAGCAGATGTATTCAAAGGTGCAATTCTGCATCACCCGATGGTACCGCTGCGCGGACTGGAACTGCCGGATCTGAAAGGTCTGCCTGTGTTCATTGGTGCGGGCGAGAACGATCCGATTGTACCCAGACGTGAAACGGAGGAACTTGCTTCGCTGCTGAGCGGTGCAGGTGCCGATGTAAACACACATTGGGAGCGTCAAGGTCATCAGTTGACTCATACCGAAGCAGAAGCTGCGGCAACTTGGTTTAAGACACAGGCATAAATTGTTGTTTCCTTATAAATGAGCGATATGTTTAATCCTGGGTATCGTGAAGCTCAAGCAGTTAAAAACAGCCCTGATGGAAATTGAAATCGGGCTGTTTTTTATATATGATGGCCAGCCGCATAGTGGCTGGGGCAGTTACCCGATCTGATCATGGATCGGGTCTTCTTTTTTCATAAGGAAAAAGGAGGCTTAGCAGAACGGCGGGGCAGGGAATGATCCTTGAAACGTGATAGAAGCGACAGAACGGCTGTATCTTGCTGAAGCAACATGGTTGTCGTAAAGCATGGATTATTCTATAATGAAGTAATTGATAATCATTTTCAATTAGATTCGGTGAAAGATGACTATGCACGTAATCAGGAGGGGAATATGAATCCTAACCCTAGCTCACATACATTTGGTTCAAGTGAGTTTGTTCAGACCCGCGATGGTCGCAAACTACATTATATGTCCAGGGGAACAGGAGAACTGACAGTTGTATTTGAGTCCGGTATGGGCGCCTCCAGATCGAACTGGGGACTGGTTGCACCAGCCATTGCTGAGCATGCACGTGCTGTTGTGTATGATAGGGCAGGCGCAGGACGAAGTGACGTCGACTCGGCTCCGCGCAGTCTTGAACGTATTGCAGGAGATCTAGGGGATCTGCTGACAGCTCTTGGTTCGGGCCCATTCATTCTGGTTGGACATAGCTGGGGAGGTCCGATTGTACGGGCTGCGGCAGCTGCACATCTATCTCGATTACGTGGCATTATTCTGGTAGATCCATCAGACGAGCATTGCGAAATGTATTTCTCCAAGCTTACTAGAAAGAGCTTTGCCATCAATGGTTTCATTATTCCAATCATGGCGCGGACTGGCTTATATAAGAAACTTGGCAGCAAAGCTGGAAGTGTTCAGCCTGACGATGTGGCAGCGGATCACCTCAAGGAGGATTTCACTGTACGGGCAGCCAGCACGATGCTTGCGGAAGGTAAAACATTTCTGGATGACATGGCAGCGCTGCTGGAACATCCTCCGGCTCTGGGTGATCTGGAAGTTAGCGTGATCTCGGGTACGAACCCGGGCAAGGGAGAGGGGAAAATCAGACCTGCCCTCATCACGGCGCATCGCCAGACGGTGAGCCAGCTATCCAATGCGAGATGGATTGGGGCCGATCAATCGGGACATTTGGTTATGTATACAGACCCTCAGGTCATTATTGATGAGATTGTACGAATGATAAATGACGTGAGCTCAGGCGCAAGAACAGAGCAAAAGTGATACAATACAAAGAAAAGCAGTGCGCGACATTGCTAGACCATAAAAGCGGAGTGTGGAGACAACATGAAACCAGTTGAACAAGAACCAACGGGAACCACAAGTCCCGGTCGTGCCAGTGTTGGCATGGAAGATATCGTACGCGCACATCATGTGCTGCGTGAGGTCATTGTAAGAACGCCGTTACAGCGGGATGCTGTATTGTCGGCCAAATATAACTGTAATGTGTATCTGAAAAGGGAAGACCTTCAAGTGGTGCGTTCGTTCAAAATTCGAGGCGCCTATAATATGATTCGCAGTCTGACACCAGCCGAGATGGAGAAGGGTATTGTCTGTGCAAGTGCGGGTAACCACGCTCAGGGTGTTGCTTTTAGCTGTAATGCCCTTGGAATTAACGGCAAAATCTTCATGCCGAGTACAACACCGAACCAGAAGGTGAAGCAAGTGAGACGTTTTGGCGGCAGCAACGTTGAAGTGGTGCTGATCGGAGATACGTATGATGATGCTTATGCTGAAGCGATGCGTGCATGTGACGAACAGGGCATGACGTTTATCCATCCTTTTGATCAACCCAAGATTATTGCAGGTAATGGTACGGTAGCGATGGAAATCATGGAAAGTCTCGATGAGAATGCCGACTATGTATTCGTGACGATTGGTGGCGGAGGGCTGGCAGCCGGCGTGGGAACCTACATGAAGACCGTGAGTCCAGAGACACGCATCATTGGAGTTGAGCCACTTGGTGCAGCTTCCATGAGTGAGGCGATGTTCCGCAAACAGGTTGTGACGTTGGATGATATTGATAAATTCGTGGATGGCGCAGCGGTGAAACGTGTTGGCGATCTCACCTTTGATATCTGCAATAGTATACTTGATGACATTGTGAAAGTACCAGAAGGCAAAGCCTGCACAACTATTCTGGAGTTATATAATGAAAATGCGATCGTTGTGGAGCCTGCCGGTTCCTTGGCTGTTGCGGCGCTTGAGCAGTATCGTGAGCAAATCGTGGGCAAGACGGTGGTTTGCGTAATTAGTGGCGGGAACAACGATATCGACCGGATGCAGGAGATCAAGGAACGTTCCCTGATCTATGAAGGTCTGAAGTATTATTTCATGGTTAATTTCCCGCAGCGTGCAGGAGCTTTACGTGAATTCCTGGAGGAAGTTCTAGGGAAGAATGATGATATCACCCGGTTCGAATATACGAAAAAGCATGATAAGGAAAATGGCCCTGCCTTGGTGGGCATTGAGCTGATGTACAAGGAAGACTACCACCCGCTCATTGAACGCATGAACCGCAAAGGTATCGCCTATACCGAACTGAACAAAAATCTAAATCTGTTCAACATGTTAATCTGATGAGACATTCTAGTATGCAATCAGATCACCACGAAACATCTTCTCTGATCAGACCTGCGCGCATAGAAGAT
This sequence comes from Paenibacillus sp. FSL R5-0701, assembly GCF_037973995.1. Taxonomy (NCBI): domain Bacteria; kingdom Bacillati; phylum Bacillota; class Bacilli; order Caryophanales; family Paenibacillaceae; genus Paenibacillus; species Paenibacillus sp. FSL R5-0701. The sequence goes on from NZ_CP150230.1 coordinate 814,341, forward strand.
GAAGATCAGGTCATTCCGTTATTGTATCAGGCGATCGGGGACATTGCTTACTCGCTAGCGGGTGAGGCGGATCATGAGAAGGCGATGCAGATTTTGCAGGCGTTCTATGTACAGGAAGACAACCGGATTAGCTATCGTCATGTGACAGTGATGGAGCAGGATGGGCTGATTGCGGGGATTCTGGTAGCCTATGATGGCGGAGAAGCAGATCGTCTGGACCAGCCGATTCTGGATCGACCTGGACGAAGCCAGGAAAAGAAGTATGCTTTGGTTAAAGAAACCCGTCCGGGGGAGTATTATCTGGATACTCTCTCGGTAAGTGAAGCTTATCAGGGGCAGGGCATCGGCCGGGCACTGATGGCTGCTTTAGAGCAGCAGGGCAGAGATCTGGGTCACTCACAGGTATCCCTGATTGTAGAACGAGACAACGGCCGTGCGCTAATGCTGTACGAACGGCAGGGATATGTCAAAGACGATGTGATTGTCATCGCTGGACACGAGTATAATCATATGGTCAAACCGATTCAATAGCACAGGCGCTGACGGGTCAAGTCAGTTTTGATTATAGAAGCAAAAAGAAACCGCGACAGGAGCAAACCCTGTCGCGGTTTCTTTTGTGGTTATCTGTTGGGAATTTAGCCTGATTTCGAACAGGATATTAACCATGGAAGCGGATTAACTCAATAATTCGCGTAGTCGCTGACCGGCACATTCTGCTCCAGCCATTTCTCGACAGCAGCCGTTTTTTCATACTGCGCTTCCTTAACCACGTCCATAAAGGCATCCAGCTTGGTGAGGAATTCACTATCGACGGATGCAAGACGCTGCAAGACGCCGTTGTAGCCTCTTTGGGCGTTCGCAACCATTTTGTTCGTGTCATAATCAAACAGCGGTGTATTGTTCAGTCCATAAAAGGTATACAGGGTATAACTGTTTAACAGATTCTGCACCTGCTTGGCCCGATTTGATTTTGAATGCAGCTCCAGGAATCTTTCCTGGCTCAGTGCTCGAAGGAGAATTTCCTGATAGCCAATGACCAGAGCACCGTCATCCGCAGGCAAGTTTTTTGTTTCCTTTGTCATGATACTGATGTAGCTAGAGATGTCCTCTTTAATTACAGAGGTATATTTCACGAATGCCGCATAATTCATTATGGGATAGAGAGAGCCTTCGAGCATGACGAGGCGGTAGCCGCTGTCACGGGCTTCTTTTAACAGTGCACGCAGATCGGAGTCCTGGGTACGCTCCATGAGTTTGGTGAAGCTATCATTCAACTTGTAAGCCTTGATCATCTTGTCCTGAACGTTAGGAACGAGCAGGCGGTCTGTCATGGCGCTTAGCGCCTTCAGGCGAGCATTCTCCAATTGAAGCACCATCAGGGTGGCGTGATGCTTTGTTACTTTTTTGATATGAGATTCGAGATAAGTATCCGCGGCAGGCAAGCCGTTCTTTTTGTAGAGCATGGACTGAAATGTTTTATATATCGTTGTTGAACTGGCAGTTGTGACTTTGGTATCTGTACTGGAAGAAGCGGCAGCAGCGACTCCGGATAATGGAGCGACAGCCGTTTGGAGCAGCATGAGGATGGCGGTGGCTGTAATGAAGGTGCGCATGCCTTTACGATTGGCAGATTGGAACAATGATGTCATAGATATGAACCTCCCGTAGTTGAGAAAATGATAGGTGTTGTTCACTAGTCACTATACCTTAACCCAATTGGTGCAGGATGTGGTTGCGGAATGGTGACAAATTCTTCTGTTATTTTTAACTTTTGGAGGGTGGAAGATAGAGGAAGTTTTCTGCGAAAATATTTTTTGTACAACTGGAAACTTTTGAGCCGATCGGAACGTCTTAGTTGTGCATAGGAAAATACAGGAATTAATGAAAAGAACAGCGAATCTATTTCGATGTTAACTAAATGCGAGAATGGGGATATGGGATATGAGGAAAGCGGGAGGAAAACAAGTGAAGAAGGTAATGTCAGCGCTGGCTGTATCGGCCATGCTGATGTCCGCACTTCCAACATCGGTCATGGATGCAGCCGCGAGGATCAGTATATATATTAATGATGCAGAGTTATCATCTGCTCAGGCACCTGTGATGAAAGGTGGACGGGTACTCGTTCCACTTCGGTCCATTTTTGAAGGATTGGATGCGAAGGTATCGTACACCAACAGAACCAAAACGATTGTTGCAACTCGCGATGATCAGGAAGTTAAATTGACACTCGGTTCCAAAACGGCATACATCAACGGGGAAGCGATCTCGCTGGATGTACCTGCAAACACGATTAAGGGTAACACGATGGTTCCAATTCGTTTTGTCAGTGAAGCTTTTGGAGAGAAAGTGTTCTGGAACTCACGCAATCAGCGTGTAGATATCAAAACAACGGCAACGCCTCCAGTGGATGAGACACAATATGCTGCATGGAACATCTACGGTTCGGTATCCGGAAGTAACGGAGATGGTCGTGACCTGACCGTGAGCTTCACACGTCCAACTTCAGAGAAGGCGGTATCTGCTTACCGGATTATGCTGGTGAAAACACGCGATGTGAATAGCTTTACGGAGTCCTCAGCAACTGCCGTACCTTCTGCGAACTATACATCGGTTACACCAAATGGCAGCAACCCGAAACTGACACTTAATGCACAGACGCGTGACGTAAACGGGGATTTGCTTAACAGCAATGAAACGTATCGCCTGTATGTACTGACTGTTGGAAACAGCAGCAATAATTATAAAAATGCATTGAACTGGTCTTCCCAAGCATTGAAGCTCAATAATGTGAAATCCACAGTACAGGCGGTTACAAGTCTGCGTGCCGCAGATATTAGTGACTATGGCGATGGCCGCGATCTGGAGATTAACTTCACGCAGCCGAGCACAACATCGAATATTACGTATTATCGTGCTTTTGTTGTTAAAGCGAAGGACTCTTCTGCATTTAATCTGGCTGCAGCGAACAAAGTTTCCAGTGCCAACTCCACGATCATATACAAAGGAAACAGTACCGCAGTGAAAAGCCAGTTGACTTCTTCGACACGGGATACGTCCGGCGAATTGATCAAAAGCGGTACAGCGTATGTGGTCTACATCTTGTCGGTAAGCACGAATACAACAACAGACAGCAAGCTGTCCGCAGCATCATCTTCACTTACGCTGTCCGTGAACACAGCAACGTCTCCGGTAATTACCCAGGTGAAGGATAACTCGGATTATGGAGATGGTCGTGATATTCAGGTGAGCTTCAACCGTTCATCGGATGAGTCCAAGGTGGCGAATTATCGCGTCTTCGTGGTACGCAACTCGGTTGCCAGCAGCTTCAATCTGACAACGGCGAGTAACCTATCCTCCAGTCTGTACTATACGGTGAATAAAACAGGTAACAACATTACAACGACTTTGCCTTCATCCATGAAGGACACAAGTGGTTATAACGTAACGAATCTGCAAGATTATCGCATCTTTGTGATGGCGGTGGGCAATCAGCAAAATGGATACACCAATGCGCTGTCAGCTTCCTCCACAGCTCTGAGACTGACAACGACCGGTAACGCGGGAGTCATTAGCAACCTGGCTGTTGCGGATATTGGTGACAACGGTGATGGGCGTGATCTACGGGTTTCTTTCAACAAAGCCGCGGATGAGTCCAGAATCTCTGCCTATAGAGTGTATGTAGTCCGTTCCGCTAATGTGGGCAGCTTCACACTAAGCGCAGCTAATGCGTCAAACAACTATACGCAGGTGAACAAAACGGGTGGTAACTTGTCCGTTACGCTTCCTAATGCATATGATACAAGCGGTTCCCTTATTTCCAATAACGTTTCCTATCGTGTATTCGTTATGTCAGTAAGCAATAGCGGAAACTCAAGTCAAAATGCGTTGTCTTCATATTCTTCTCAGATCACACTGACTGCGAACACGGCTGTTACCGCTCCGACCAGTGTGACTGCGAAGGACATCGCGGATAACGGAGATGGACGTGATTTGCGTGTGACATTTAATCGATCGTCGAATGAGACGAACGTGTACCATTACCGTGTATTTGTAGTCAAAACTTCCAACTTGAGTGGATTTGATTTGTCGGAAGCTAATCGGAACTCCAACTTTAAGGTGGTAAATAAAGCTGGAGGAAGCGGAGATTACACGGTGACTTTAGACGATACCAAGGCAACAGATAGTACAACTATTCGCAATGATGAGAACTATCGCATATTTGTACTTGCGGTAAGTAATACAGGTAATTCATCTAATGTGCTGTCAACAGCTTATGCAGATGTTAAATTGTCAGTAACTAGTGCAGTAGGAGCAGTTACCATTACTAAAATTGATTTCAAGAACGAAGATCAAGCAGCTGGTGATGTAACGGATGTGACTTTGAGATATACCGAACCAGCTTCCAAAGCAGGCATTGGACGTTATGTTGTTATGATTGCTCCGACAGGAAGCGCATTTGGGCTCAATGTAGCGAAGAATATAGCAAAAGAAAACAATTCCACTACAATAAAATCTGTGGAAACATCTGGTGGAAATGCCACACTTCCGGGTGTACTGTCTGATATCAATGGTCAAAAAATTGAAGCAGGCAAATCATACACAGTGTATATTTTATCTGAATCAAACGACAATAATCGTGAATCAAGTTTGGCTTCATATACATTCACGATTAATGCGAAGAAACAGACAGTGACACCAGTGCAAACGGTAACTGCTTTAGATGCAAAAGTAACTGATAATTTAATCAATGTAAGTTTCGATAAGCCAAATGAATTAGGGATTATTCGTTACGATGTGTACATTGTTAAAGAAGGAAGCGGTTCAGGAACTGCTGGGAAAGCTTTAAAAACTGTTGATACGGGTGGTACTTCTTCAGGGACAGCAATAGTGGATATTGGAAATTCCGCCAATGATTCAAATAATATGGCTTTTGGAGCGGGCAAATACAAAGTTTTGGTAGTCTCAGTGGTGAGTGAATCGACGAAATATACATCTGTCAGTGCAGAAAGAACATTTGATATTCCGCCAGCTTCTTCTGGCAATGGTCAGGGAACTGACAATAAGGGTGCGGGAACTTCAGGTGGTAATGGCACTCAATCATCTGCTGCAGACCCCTCTACGCCAGGTTCATGAATCCAGATAGACAAATGCGGTTGAAACGCATACTGGGTAATTAATTTTTAGGAATGACAGATTGTCAAACCAAGTGCGACAGTTCCTCTGTGAAAGATTCGTGAGCGGTTCTCCAACCCAAGCATTTTCGTGGTCTGTGGTTTATTAGATCTAGTGAACTGGCAAGATCTTCATCCTCGACTTGAGCGAGATCGGTGCCTTTCGGGAAAAACTCTCGAAGCAATCCATTCGCATTCTCATTGGAACCGCGTTGCCAAGACGAATATGGATCAGCAAAATAAACGTGCAGGTCATGGCTTGTTTCCAGATTGGCATAGCATGCAAACTCCTTTCCCCGGTCAGCCGTGGCTGTGAGGAAAGTGCCTGTGGGATACTGTGAGATGGCTACACAAGCGCAATTTCCATAGACAGAGCAGTGCGATCAGGCATGAGAATGGCGGTATATAGACGGGTTTTGCGTTCAATGAGCGTGGCTATGCATCCTTTACTTTTCCCACGACTAGATACGACGGTATCCAGTTCCCAGTGCCCAAACGTTTCACGAGAACGAACCTCTTGGGGACGATCCGAAATGGATCTGCCAATGGCAAATTTACCGCGAGTTTCTGCGGGTTTCTGACGCTTTCCTTTGTGCCGAAGAACCTGTAACGTGCCTTGAACCAGTCGACCTGCGTAGATCCAGCGATAGATCGTTTTGAAGGATACTGCTTGCAAGCCTTCGGTACGGAAGCGTTGATTGATCTGTTCCGGAGACCACGTTGCCTTCAGTTTTTCCTCCAGTGAAGCAGCTAAGGTGCTTGACCATTTACCTGAAGAAACAGAGGATTGACGACGCTTCTCATAAGCGTTCTGAGCGTGTTCTGCCTGATAGGGATACGATGAATTAGCACGATCTAGTTCGCGGCAAATCGTGGACGAATGTCTCCCCAGTTCTTTTGCAATAGCTCTTGAGCTTTTGCCTTGTCTGTGGAGGATTTCTAGCTTGCTGCGTTCGATTATGCTAAGATGTGAATAACTCATGGACTGATTCTCCTTGTGTGAATGCTGGTGTGGTAACTTTCATTCTACACGAATCAGGCTGTGAGCCATTTTTTTATTTCAGTAGGGTGTCGCACTTCATATTACAATCCGTCGAATTTAAAGCCATTAACTCCCTTTCCAACCGGAAAGGGAGTTTTTAATATTCCCGCGTAGACACCGCTTAACATCCTCGCGGCAATTCACTTGATAAAAAATTTGTCGTCAGAACGGTTCCTTAGACCAATGTTGCATTTGAACCAATTATTGGATAATAAAGGGAAGTTGGCTATATAGATTGAACTAACATTTACATGAAACGGAGTGGCCAGTGTAAATATCTTTAGTTCACCTTATGTAGAAGCCTATGAGCCGAAAGGAATGATGGAATGCTTGCATTTCGTTTGACGGGCCTGCCGGATTCCCGGTTGCCGCTGTACCTGTATTGTGTGGGCACGCAGGAAGAGAAAGTTCTGAATAGACCGAATGGATTTCCGGTGTATCAGTTGTTTTTGTCACACGGTGGGGGAGGGCAGTTCAAGATAACGGGAAAAGGGACATGGACGATGGGAGCAGGGCAGTTATTCATCGTGGAACCCGATATTGCGCATGAGTATGTGCCTCATACCAAATCCAAAGGGGAACTTGGTTATATCGGTATTGGCGGTACATCGGCTGGATCGGTACTACAATCCACGGGTTTGCTTCAGAACGAACCGTACCATATCTCGGGTTTTGAAATCATCTGGTCACGGATGACCAATCTCTGGCATGCGCTGGATCAAGGAGCAACGGAGATGTGGAACACATCAGCCCTTATCTACCAGCTTATTTTGGATATAGCACAATCGAAAATTCCATCTGATGTCGGCATAGGAGGTATTGGATCATCTAGGGCACAGGATGGCACTGTAAAACACTCTAATCGGGAGTCCGATCCGAGCAAGGATGCACTCATCCGAGCAGTAGCATTGATGCATACGCACTACCAGGATGACCTGTTATTGAAGCATGTTGCTGACGCAGTGGGTTATTCGGTGCAGCATCTCAACCGACTATTTCACCAGCATTATGGCGTGACAGGGCATCAATATATGCAGCGATTACGTTTGCAGAAGGCTTCGGACTGGATGGACAAGCATCCACGAGCAAGTGTGCGAGAGGCGGCAGAGACCGTGGGGATGGAAGTGAACTATTTCATTCGGATGTTCAAGCGGGAGTTTGGAGAGACACCTGGCAAAGGAATCAAACATCGGAACCAGCTCCAAATGGAAAAAGACCTCACGAATTCGTGAGCGTTCCCGTGCCCATGTCACGTGTACCTAATATCAGAAGGGTTTAAATTCGTCAGAACATGAAAAAGGGACCCTCAAGGCCCCTTAATCGCTTATATAACGTGTTATGCAGTTTTCTTTTGTCCAAATAAAGGTCTTAACGTTGCAAGCCCCACAACTCCAATCACCGCACTCACCCACGGAGCCAGTGCAAATACCGGCAGTTTATCACGCAGTGGATAACCTACAAAGAGCACAAGGACCACGATGACGATGTAGATGATGATTCCCTTAAGGTTAACCTTAGGTACGGTGTTCTTGTCCGCTCCTTCATCGTCGGGTCGCTCAGCAAGGCGGCGAAGCATCTCCACCAATGCGATCCCGCCAACTGCCGCAATGATCAGAGAGAACAGACTGATGTGTTGGAAAGGCTCCGTATCTCCGCCAGTCCAACCCACGAACAATCCCACACATCCTTGAATCAACATGACAAAAGACAAAGCCGCCCAAGCGATCATGGCATACCACTTTGGTGTCCGTTTCACAGGCTCTGGATTCTCGGTTGGCTGTGGTTCTACAGCGTTGGCATTCTTTTTCGATGAAGCTGTTGGACTATTACCGCGGGTTGGGCTGGATTCGCCCACCTCAACGGCAGCCGTCTTCTCCGGTGCTGTATTTGTAATCCCGAGCTGTGCATGGATGTCTTGTTCCAGATCAGGTCCGTATAACTCGCGAGCGGATTTGTTATCCAGCTGAGCCTGTACGATTGCTTTTCCTGCGGAGAGTATCCACTCTTCCTGTGTTCTCTCGTCCGCTGGCGCATGACGCGCAATTGTGCTGATCTGGTCATACAATTTCACATGTTCAGGTGTCATTCGACTCATCTCGGTTATTTGCCGATTCTGTATTTCTTTAAGCTTCTTATAGGAAATCCCCAATGATTGCTCCCCCTGTCTACACACGTTCTGATCTTCCAATGGTCTGAAGACCCTGACGGTATTTTAGTATACGGGAAGGGCTCTCGTTTCGCAAAGTTATTCCTTATAAAAAAGCTGCTCATGGTGGACCCATATCCATACACAGGCCAGTATAACACAGGTGCATAACAGCACCAGTTTACCGTGATGTTGAATCCATTCCAGTAGATGTTCCATGAATTCATTCCTTTCGGCAGAAGGATTCCGAGGCATATGCTGCCTATGTTTGTTCGTTTATTTTCCCCTGTTCATGTAAAAAAATACCCTCACGCCTCCCAGATCTAACGATTGTGTGAAGGATGCATAAAGAGCAGCCGATTCCATCACAATAGTAGCATTTCCAACAGAAATCCAAGATTGGAGTGTGCTTGTTATGGATAAACAAACAGAATTGACGCGGAAGCTGCTACTGAACAGCAACTCCCGTGGAGTCGTGGACGAAGTTGTATCCTTTGAAGAGAACCTGGAGGATACGGAGTATGCAGAAGAACTGACAGATGGCAATTTGAAGGGAAGAAGTTTCTGGGACAATAGTGATTCGGGTCATGAGCATGAGTGGAATGGGCGGGTGGAGACCCACGAGATGTTCCGTAGAAGCTACGAATAACGATCCTGCAACACTTGTTAGAATTCCAAATGATATCCGGGCCAGCTGTTATCAGCGTGGCTCATTTTTTTGCGGTCATCAACCGATAAAATGTAGAATAACAGTCGACGTAGAAAGGATTCTTACGTACGTTGACTTGAAGGTTACGGGATGATAATATATGAATAACATCTTAATACACACTAAACTTATCGGATTATATATATTTAATAAATGAAGCTCAACAGGCTAAGCGTGAAAGGGGAAATCGGTATGGAACGTCAGATCAGTATCCGTCATGGGCAGGAAGAATTAACAGCCACGATTCATTATCCGGTTGTGAAAGATATCAAGGAGGAGAAGAGCCAGCAACGGGTCCCTCTGGCGGTCATCTGCCACGGCTTTGTTGGTAGCCGGATCGGCGTGGATCGTTTGTTTGTAAAGACTGCACGGGAGCTGGCTGAAGACGGTTATCTGGTCCTGCGTTTCGATTATATCGGTTGCGGAGAGAGCAGTGGGGAGTACGGAGCGGAGGGACTGGAGTCCATGGTGCTGCAGACCCGATCGGTGCTGGATTACGCGGTGAATTGCAGTGATGTAGATCCTACGCGTGTTACGCTGATTGGTCATAGTCTGGGTGGTGCCGTTGCATTACTAACTGCTGTACGTGACAAACGTGTCAAAAACCTGGTTATGTGGTCCTCCGTGGGTTATCCATTCAATGATATCGTGAAGATTACGGGACGGGAAGTATACGATGAAGGCGTGAAACTGGGTGCGGCTGATTATCTGGGATACAAATTCACACCGACGTTCTTCGAGTCCCTAGCTGAACAACAGCCATTCCAGGAAGCAGTTAAGTTTAGCGGAGATGTACTCGTCGTGCATGGCACGTCAGATGAGATTATTCCTGTAGACTACGCATTCCTGTATCAAAAGGTATTCTGGATGCGCCAAGAGGGCCGCTGTGACAAGGAGATCATCTTCCAGGGCGATCACACCTTCTCTTCAGGTAAAGAGCGGGAACAGCTGATTACGCGTACCAGAGAGTGGCTTGGCGAACGTCAGAAGATCGAGCAGGATTGGCAGCACTGGATGATATAAGTGGCAGGATTACAACTGTTTGGGATGTCAGCTTGGAAAAGCGCCTTCTTAAGGGTAAAATAGAGGAGTAAGCATTCTATCCGTGTCTGGAGGTTGGCAGCAATGACATTACCCGCACTTTTCATTGCGCATGGTTCTCCCGCTCTGGCGGTGGAGAGCAATGACTACACTCACTTCTTGAACCAGCTTGGAGACAGGCTGCCGGCTCCGAAAGCCATTGTCGTATTTACGGCGCATTGGGATTGTCCTGAACCGTCCGTGACGATGGATGATACACATCAGACCTTGCATGATTTTTACGGATTTCCTTCTACGATGTATACGATGGAATACCCTGCATCTGGGCAGCCAGATTTAGCGAACGAGATATGTGCTTTGTTCACCCGCAGCAATCTGGCACATCAGCCGATTCGAGGCCGAGGGCTGGATCATGGCGTATGGGTACCGTTGCTCCATATGTATCCCGAGGCTAACATTCCTGTGATTGCTGTATCTGTAGACTCACTGCGTACGCCGCAGGAACAGTATGATATTGGCCGAATGCTGGAACAGCTGCGGCATGATGATGTGTTAATCATTGGCAGCGGTGGAACGGTTCACAATTTGCGATTGCTGGGCAATACGGATGAACCGCAAGAGTGGGCGGTGGAGTTTGATAACTGGATCGGGGAGCGCTTGCAGCAGTGGAACACAAGAGAACTGTTTCAATATGAGAAAAAAGCCCCTCATGCACGTACGGCGGTTCCGTCGTATGGTACAGAACACATTGCACCTTTGTTCTACGCCATGGGTACAGCGGATATGTCCCGATCAGCGAAGCGTCTATTCCAGTCTTACCCTTATGGAACGCTCAGTTTGAACTGCTGGCAGTTTGGAGACGGCGTGTAACTTGGAACAGACAACAGCCTGATTATGGTGCTTGAAGCCAGTTTCGTACGAATAACGTGTATTAATGCATACAATTACAATATATAAACAAAAAAGAAGGTTACTGTACACCCTTGATGGGCTACAGTAACCTTTTTTCAATACAAGGACTTATTCATGCAATAGATCTTTATTTGCGGATTTCGAACAATTCACAGTCTGTACGCGAATGATAAGCGAGCTCACTGACACTGGATTGTACCACTACGGTGTTGCTGTCAAAACGGATAATGATGCCACCGGAGTCAATCTGGTGATTATCTTTAAAAACTCGAACCTTATACTTCATATTCATGGCTTCCTGGAAGTCCGCATCGGTCTCGAGACGTCGCTGGGTCGGCATATCCTGTACTCCTTTGAAGTTCAACTTTATTTCATCATAATACGATTTTCTGTGGATGGGCAAGTCAGTCAGGCATTCGGGCTGATTTTGAAAAGTAAAAAGCCCTGCTCTCCAGGGGGATTGGGAGCAGGGCCGAGAATTCTATGAATGATTGCTTAAGCTGTTTTTTGAGTAGGGCTAATCGTTGGTGTGTCTTTAGGAAGATTTCCTTTGTTGTTACGAGTGAACAATCCGCGAAGGTAAGGCAGTACCCAGTGATCCAGACCAATTTTACCTGCATTTGCACCAGCAACGACAAGGAAGATTTCCATTACAACCAGTTGAGCATTCGTGCTTACTGTTCCCGAGAAGAGGAACGCGAAGTTCATGACCATAGCCATCAGTGCTGCTAGTGTAGTGAAGCAACCGAGGATGAGACCCAAACCTACAAGGAATTCACCCAGTGGGATAACGAAGTCGAACAGTCCTGCGTTTGGTACTGCGAATTTCTCAAGGAACGTTGCCCACCAAGCTTGGACAGCCGGGTGATCACCTGTTGCTTTTTCTACCGCACCGGCCAAGAACCCGCCAGCTTCGAATCCGCCGGTCAATTTGCTCCATCCGTGAGTCATCCAATCATAACCGATATACACCCGAAGTACTGTCAAAATCCACATTGCCACTTTGTTTTCTCTAAGCCATTGGTTGAAGCTGAACATATGAACCACTCCTTCATGGAATTTAGTGTGTGTTGTTTTTTTCTTTTTCTAAGTGATCACCTTTGATGTCTTTATTGTATAGTTCAAAAGTCGTTTTGTTTGTGATTAAAATCACAATCTAGTTCAAATTTTAAGTAAGGTTTGAGAAGTTCACATTTAGGACATATTTTTCTCGCAATACACTGTTTCAAATGTGAATTACACGCTGTATCAAGGCCTTCTAGGCGCAGACAAATCGGATGGGGTGTGATTAAATGGAAAGAAATACGTGAAATGGTTGCCCACATGAGACATATATCACAACTTAGAACCAGGCCATATCGTTCAGGAGGTCCTATATTGAAGCTTTTTAAATGGAACAAAGCAGCATCGGCTGCATCTCTCTTTATTCTCTCATTGAGTCTTGTTGCCTGCCAAAACCAGGAGGCGACCCATATGCCACTTCAGCCAGAACCGACACCCGCACCTGTTCAAGAAGAACAGAACGTGGAGGAATCCAACACGTCTCTCTATACAGCACCTCTGACGGGTCTGCCTGTAGATGAAGCGATTACGCGTCGACCACTCGCCGTAATGATTAATAATGCACCAGCAGCTCGGCCCCAATCGGGTCTTAGTTCAGCCGATATCATTCTTGAAGTCCTCGCTGAGGGAGGCATTACCCGTTTCATAGCCATCTTCCAGAGTGAAGGCGGTGCGGAGACGGTTGGACCTGTCCGCAGTATACGTCCATATCTGATTGAGCTGGGCGAGAGTTATGATGGGGTACTTGTTCACGCCGGAGGCAGTCCGGAGGCGTATTCCATTTTGCAAAGGCAGCAGAAACAGCATATGGATGAAATTTCGAATGGTGGACCATATTTCTGGCGTTCCTCTGATCGTAAAGCTCCGCATAATCTATATACTTCAGCGGACAAGCTGAGAGAAGGATCAGATATCAAGGGTTATAGCCATGACTTCAAGTCTCCCGTATACATCTATAACGAAGAAGGCGCGACATCCGCAGGAGAGGCAGTGAAGCAATTCGATATCCATTATTTATTGGATAGTTACCGGGTGACGTATGATTATGATGAAGTTAGCGGACGATATATGAGAATGGTGAATGGCAAGGCAGATCAGGATCTGGATAATGGCACTCAACTTGGCGCAGCGAACATCATTGTGGCAGGTGCAGATCACAAGGTGCTCGATAGTGTAGGTCGGTTGTCCGTTAATTTGGAACAGGGCGGGGAAGCCATGTTGTTTCAGAAGGGCAAGATGATTCGTGGGCAGTGGGTGAAGAAGCAGGGGGATATTATACGATTTGCTCAGGGTGGTAATGAAGTTGCTCTTGTGCCGGGTAAAACCTTTATCAGCATTGTTCCCAATCAACCGGAATTTTCCAGTCACGTGAAGCTGGCTGTGCACCAATAAAAGGATGTAATGAAAGAAAACAATGAAACATGTATCCATTTTGTTGTCAAAAAGGCATTATAACTTACCTTATCGTGAAAAGTAGAATCGTGTCGATTCTGTATTTTGATGTCGAATTGTAAACGCAGTGTAAAATCTTGACTTGAATTTACCATTATTCCAAATAATTAAGATTCATTTCAGATTAATGTGATAAGAATATAAAAAAGGATCACACCTTTTGTACAAACCATGAAACAAATATGATAAGATATCAAAGGTTGTCATTTCATGTTTCATCGGTTATCAGCAATTTTTCTCGTAAAGGGGATAGAGCTATGAAGCTTAAGAAGAAGAAGGATATATTTTTTGAGACACTGGAGAACATGGCAGATACGGTTGTTCAAGCGGCGGATTATTTCTCCCAGCATGTTTCCAACCTTCAGGATGTGACTCTTTTCGCTAATGAAATGAAGAAGTACGAGTCGAAATGTGATGATTTCGTGCATACGATTATTACAGAACTCAACAAAACATTTATCACGCCGATCGAACGCGATGACATCATGGAGCTGACAACAACACTTGATGACGTATTGGACGGACTCGAAGCAACGGCTTCCCGTTTCTATATGTACCAATTGACTGAACCGGATGAATTTATCGTTCAGTTCTCTGAAATTTTGCGCCAATCGGCTTACGAAATTCAGAAGGCGATCCATCTGCTGTCCCAGAAAAAATTGCTGGCTATTCGTGAGTACACCATTCGTTTGAATGATCTGGAAAACCAGGGCGACGAAGTGCTTCGCATGTGTATCAAACATCTCTTCGCTACCGTGTCTGATCCGATTGAACTGATCAAGCGTAAGGAAATTTACGAGCGTCTTGAGACAACAACGGATGCTTGTGAAGACGTAGCGAATGTGCTTGAATCCATCATTATGCGTAATTCTTAAGGAGCCAGAGAATAATGGAAACAACGATTTGGGTATTAGGTATAGTCGTCTTCCTTGCACTGGCGTTTGACTTCATCAACGGTTTTCACGACACGGCCAATGCCATTGCGACTTCGGTCTCAACCCGAGCGCTGACGCCACGTCGAGCTATTCTTATGGCAGCGGTGATGAACTTTGTCGGTGCGATGATGTTCACAGGTGTTGCGAAGACGATTGGGGGGAGTGTGACCGACCCCACCACGCTGGATAACGGGATAGAGGTCGTCATAGTCACCTTGATATCAGCGATTATCTGGAACCTGGTTACATGGTGGTTCGGTATTCCGTCCTCATCCTCACATGCACTTATTGGAGCCCTTGCAGGTGCCGTACTCGTTGGCGCAGGATCTGATAAAGTGAAATGGAGCGGATTCATTGATATCGTCGGTGGTTTGTTATTATCACCTCTGATCGCATTTGCGATAGGTTATGTGGTCATGACGATTCTCAAATATATTTTCGCCAAACGCAGTCCGCATAACGTGAACAAAGGTTTCCGTACGGTACAGATTTTCACGGCAGCACTGCAAGCATTCACGCATGGTACGAATGATGCACAGAAAGCGATGGGGATTATTACGTTTGCTCTGGTTGCAGCAGGTGTGCAGGATAATCTGGATGTTCCGCTGTGGGTTAAAATCTCAGCAGCAACTGCGATGGCTCTGGGTACATCCATTGGTGGTTGGAAAATCATCAAAACGATGGGTACCAAAATCTTTAAAATTGAACCGATCAACGGTTTTGCCGCGGATCTGTCAGCTGCATCCGTTATTTTCACAGCAACGTTGCTTCACCTTCCAGTTAGTACAACGCACGCGATCACATCAGCTATTCTGGGTGTGGGCTCCGCGAAACGTTTCTCTGCGGTGAAATGGGGACTTGCTGGACGTATTATTATTACGTGGTTCATTACGATTCCGATTACTGGGGCACTGGCAGGATTATTGTACTGGATTATTTTCTAAAAAGAGAAGTTATCCCGAACAAATTCGGAGTTACCAGACAATCTGTTCATAACTGTGTGAATATCGGGATATGTGGATAAATATACAACCAAAATCAAGAGACGCCTGTGCATGAACGTGTGGACAGGCTGGATATGTGGATAGCCATCCGTGGAATGATAAACCAAAAGAAGATATTCCTGTGGATACAGGGAACTGTGGATAGGGAAATGAGAGAAGCCAACAGGGTTGGCTTTTTTTGTTGTCGAGTTTGAATGCGTCTGTGGATATTTTGGACACGTGGGAGACGTACCTATGGTTAAAGTTGTACAATGACGTAAAGATACAGGACAAGGACGTGGTCTAATTTATGATTCGTACACTCGCCATTACACGAGAACATCAAGTCTCCGTTAACGTACCACTTACACAGCTGGATCTGAACGATTACGCCTGGGTATGGGCCGATTTTAACCAGCCAACGGAAGAGGAAAGCCGTTTGCTGGATACATATTTTCATTTTCACCCTTTAGCTATTGAGGACTGTCTGCATGTATTGCAGCGGCCTAAGCTTGATTATTATGATAATCTGCAGTTTCTTGTGCTCCATGCATTGAACCCGTCCACACTGGAAGCCGAGGAGGTTGACTTGTTTCTCGGATCAAACTTCCTAGTGTCTTTTCATCATGGCGTATTGGAGGAAGTGGATGAAGCGTGGGAGCGCTTGTTGCACCATGCACATGAACGAACCATCTGGGCGCGAGGTCCGGTGGCAGCAGCCTATACGGTGATGGACAAGCTGGTCGATCATTATTTTCCGTCTTTATTTGCGATTGAGGATGAACTGGCTGAACTGGAGAACCGGGGTGGACAGGAGTCAGTTGAAGACTTGATGAACCAGGTGTTTGATCTGCGGACTCGATTGCTGAAGCTGAGACGAACGGTAGTACCGATGCGGGATCTGCTCTATCGGGTGGTCAATTCCCAGCATGTACAGCGAACAGGTGAACATACGGCTTATTTTACCGATATCTATGACCATTTATTGAAGCTGACGGATATGATTGAAGCTGATCGGGAGATGACCGCTGACCTGCGCGACAGTTATATTTCCCTGAACTCCAACCGGATGAATCAGATCATGAAGACACTCACGGTGATTACGACCGTATTTATGCCACTCACACTGATCGCGGGTATTTATGGCATGAACTTTGCCTATATGCCTGAGCTTCAATGGAAGTTTGGGTATGGTGCGGTGCTGCTGTTAATGTTTGTGCTTGGCGGGAGCATGGTGGCCTGGTTTGTAAAACGGGGCTGGTTTAAGTAGGAACAAGTGTAATCAGATGTTAGTAACATGAACTTGTAATAACGTGTATCCACAGGTAAAATATAACGATATGTGAATAGATTCTGAATGAATTATCCATACATATCATTGTGGAAGGATGGGATACGATGAGATTGGCAGAGGCTCTTGTACTGCGAGCAGATGAGCAGAAGAAGATAGCTCAACTCAAGCAACGTCTGGAACGCGTAGTTAAAGTTCAGGAAGGTGAACAGCCAGCAGAGGACCCGCAGTTGCTTATGATCGACCTGGAGAATACGATCAGGAACCTGACGGTATTGGTTAAGAAAATTAATAAGACCAATGCACAGACTGACTTCACAGCTGGAGTTACGCTTGCAGATGCCCTTGCAGAGCGGGATGGAATCATGCAAGAAAGAGCATCGTTTAACGAAGTTTTGCAGAATGCGTCCATTCGCCAGGATCGGTACAGTCGTTCTGAAGTGAAGTATGAGCGAACCGTGAACATAGCAGATATTCAACATAAAGTGGATAGTCTTTCGAAATCCTACCGGGAACTGGATTTTAAAATTCAGGAGAAGAACTGGACCATAGACTTAATCGAGGAATAAAACTGCGTCGGTAACCCTATCCAAATGAAGCGAGCATAACCCACCAACGGGAAGTTGGAAACCTGGTAGACGCTGGGCCATGTCTAACCCACATCATCATTTAGCCCAATATTGTTACAAGAATGCGCAGCATGGATGTATCGTGTATCTTTCTAATTGTTACGACCATATGCAGGTCTTTGGATAGCGGTGAGGGTGGGTAAGGGGATTTGCAGTTGAACTACATATGAAGAAGGCCACTGGGCCATGATCTCGGGCAGAAATAACTGTCGGGAGATGATGCTTGCCAGGTGGCCTTTCTGATTCTTCTATTAGAAGTTTTGAAAAAAAAGTATCCACATGTGAATAAGTTTTTGCTGAAACGAACTGTGTATAACTTATGATGTCTTCCTGTTACTCCACTTCAAGAACAAAAGAAGTCGTTGCTGCCTCTTTACCATTCACAACAATCGTTAGTGTATGTAGTCCAGCATAATATTTTCTTGTTGTAATGATTTTGAACGATTGTTTAGTGGCTACCTTGGTTCTGTCTGTCGGGTACATTTTATCGGAGCATTTGAATCGTTTGGGAGCCTGCTTGCCGTTTGCCTTCATATAACCCATCTCATATTCAATTCGCAGCATCTGTGACTCGCCGCTCTCATTAACGACATCAAACGAAAAGTGAAGATCCTCGCCAATGCTAATCGTATCCTGGACAAGCTGAAGCTGCTCAATGTGAATCGAATCCTGCTCGTTATAACCAAAAAGACTTAGTGCTTTACTATGTCCTTTCTTCAGCAATGACCTGCTGGCATGCCGGACAATCCAGTCTGTGTGTACATGTTGTCCGTACCAGGTCGTGGCCAGATCCATAACCAGTTCAGGGTGGTCCTTGGAGATGTCATTTAGATGATTGGCGACACTTTTGCGAACATAGAGGGACTCGTCCTGTTTCAATGCATGCAGAATCGGAAGTACAGGTGTTGGATCAGTGATAAAGTTCTGGAGTTTCGCACCCCATGGCAAACGTGGCCGGCTGCCCTCACTGGCAAGTCTGCGGATATGCTCGTTGTTGCTCTCTGCCCACGCCATCATATGTTTCATCGTTTGGATTGGATAAAGTTCAATAAACGGGCGTACCGCGAACTCCGAGCTGGAATAAGGTGTGAAGAGGGTCAGATACTTCATGGATAACTCGTAATCCTCTGGGTCAAGTCCGTTCACTTCGATAAAATCCGGTACAAACAGATATTCAACGCCTCTCATCGTAGGGGCGGCTTGTTCGATAATATGTAATGCTTCCTCATAATTGTCCGGCAGTACCTGGGTCAAAGCCAGTGTGATTCTGCGAATGCGCGCTTTGAATTCCAACTGTTCCCAGCCTTCGGCGAAAACCAATTCATGAAATTGCTGTGTATCCAGCTTAGGGTAGAATTGACGCATCTGTTCGCCGGTCCGATCGATTAATGCGGGAGTGTATTTGTCTTTGATAAGTTCCATGGTCCGCCTCCTTTAGTTACTATCCAGTATACCTCAAATTACAGAAATAAGAACGTAAGTTCCTGAAATTTATTTGTATACGGATGAACGGTGTTAAGGCACCCGCCTTCTGTAAGGGGGTGCCTGAATTTTTTTTAACCTTTGCGACTTTTGGGACGGCGCTTTGTGGAATTGGATTTGCGACGGACTGGAGTTGGATTGCGGCGACGTGTAGCATTCGTTGTTTTGTTCCGACGTTTGTTTTTGCGTTTGCGGGACGGCTTATATTCTTCATAGTCTGCATCGGCCGCGCTGCTATCCGTTTTTCCTTTTCCAAAAGGCAGAATGCCCATAACGAGTTTCATCATCGGAGCCATCTGCTGGATCCCACCGACGACCTTTTGCATTTTGCCTATTCCACTCATGATTCCATCAATACCGCCGAAGCGGTCGATCATTCCTTTTAACTCACCGATGTTGGCTAATGAAAAGCCGGAACTGCCAGTAGCAGGCGCCGGTACCGGAGCTGGGGGAAGAACCTGAGCTGCACCTCCATAAAAGTTTCCGCCAGCCACACCCTGCCCATAGGGTACGACTGCAGAAGCTTCGACTTCACCAAAGCCCGGGTAGTGTGGTTCTACGCCAGGATACATCGGTTGAATCTGAGTTTCATTTAAAGACCGTGGAACCACACCGGGCGGCATATAGGCAGAAGTATGCGCCTGCCGATGAGCATGAGAAGACGGACGCTGCCCTGGTGCTGGCTGGCGGTGATAATAATGCTGTGGCATGAACAATCACGTTCCTTCTATTGGATTTCGGAATTGCGTTCCATGAGTTGCATGACAGATGTACATCATAGACCCTTGTGGAACTCCCTTTTGTTATACTGTATGTCATTCGCGGAGAGACGGCGTAGGCGGGTATCCCGGAAAACGGGATATTTGCGGATTTGGGCGCATGTAAGATGGCAGGTTCACGAAGAGTAAAATGAAGTTTAGACACAAAATTGTAACATTTAGGAGGATTGAAATCCTACATAAGTAATCGGATATATACAGGTGAAAACTGGGAAAAAGCGCGGAAATTTCGCCCGATGTACACGAGGGGAGGACAATAGTACCTTTTGTAAGCGGTAACATGTATTTTTATTCTGTAGTGCGTGAAATCGGTAACGCTTGAAATACCAACTCAGGGTGAGTACAATGTAGGTACACAGTAACCGCTAGGGGATGATGATGAAATGCAGCTGAAAAAGCTAAATGATAAAAGCATTGAACAACTATTCGAGGCTATTTTGACGCTAAAAGATATTGAAGAGTGTTATGTTTTCTTTGATGACCTCTGCACAGTTAACGAGATCCAATCCATGTCCCAGCGGCTGGAAGTGGCTCGTATGTTGGGTAAAGGCAATACGTATAACCAGATTGAAGCAGAGACAGGTGCGAGTACAGCTACAATTTCACGTGTGAAACGCTGCCTGAATTACGGTAATGATGGTTATAAAATGACGCTGGAACGCCTGGGACGCTAACATGAAGAAGCCGGGTGTACTCATCATCAGTCACGGTTCACAGGAGCAGACCTGGGTGGAATCCGTCGATGACGCGATCTCCCGGTTGAATCTGCCTGTTCCATTACCGGTTGAAGCCGGTTTTCTTGAACTTGTGGAAGGACGCCTGATCCAGGACGGTATCGACCGACTGGAAGCACAAGGCGTAACCGATATTCTGGTCGTACCTCTATTTGTTTCGTCCGGCAGTACACATGTGGATGAAATTGAATATGCCATTGGTGCAAAGGAAACACCTGATCGCGAAACGGATCTGGAACCGTTCGATGTGAAGGCTCGGGTTCACTTCGGTTATCCGGTGGATAACGATCCGGATATTGCCGTGATGGTGTGGGACAAAGTCCGAGTACTGTCGCAGCAACCGGAGGAAGAAACGATTCTG
Source organism: Paenibacillus sp. FSL R5-0701 (assembly GCF_037973995.1). Classification (NCBI taxonomy): domain Bacteria; kingdom Bacillati; phylum Bacillota; class Bacilli; order Caryophanales; family Paenibacillaceae; genus Paenibacillus; species Paenibacillus sp. FSL R5-0701. The sequence goes on from NZ_CP150230.1 coordinate 835,070, forward strand.
CTGGTTGGCCATGGGAGTATTCATGATGGTTTTCGCGAGCGTTGGGAAGCCGGAATTTCTTCCCTTGCAGAGCGTGTGCAGGAAGTTAGTGATGTAGCCCATACGGATTATGCATTGCTGAATCCGGAGAGTGTGTACGACAAAGTGAAGTATTGGAGCGAAGAGCGGGGGAACCGAGTCATTGTGGCGCCGCTGTTTTTGAGTGCCGGTTATTTCACGAGGAACGTTATCCCGGGTCGGTTGCAAGAACTGAACTATGTGTACAGCGGTGAGACACTGTTGCCACATCCATTGCTTGGGCAGTGGCTGGAGCGCCAGATCCAGATTTTGCTGGAGAGATGTAATGAAGTTAAAGCTTCTTCTTGAAGTGATCGCTTTGGCATAGGTGTGTGATCGCATCGCTCGTAGTAATGCAGTATCAATTGATTTGAACTCCATAGCTTCATAAACAATCAAACCACGTCGAAGGACGTGGTTTTTGTTTGTTGTAGATCACTTGAAAGAGATTGGGTTATCCATTAATGGGTGCGTGCAATTGCAGATGTAGCTCCAGTAAATTTATTAATTGGTCAACGATCTCCTCGGCCGGATAAGGCATGGAATTCATAATCCACCACTCCAGGAGGCCCACAGCAGCGGAAGCAAGAAACTGTATGGTGATCTCTTTTTTCATACCTTCCTGGATGCCACAGGCATCCATCTGTTCCTCCACTCCCTGGACCAACAATGTCATCAACTTACTACGGAACGCTGGAATACCTTTTTTAGTTAGAAGTGTGGTATAGGTAGAGGCATGCTGTTCCAGATAACTGAAGGTTCGGAGCAACGCATCCTTGGCCGTAACGGGTGTTGTAGTAGGGCTTTCGATCATACAGGCATCCAACAACCGCTGCAAATAGGTCTCAATGCATTGATCCAACAGGTCGAACTTGTCAGCGTAATGCAAATAGATGGTTCCTCGGTTTACATTAGCCCGATCAGCAATATCGTTTATCGTAATTTGCTCAAAATCCTGTTCCTCCAGTAACCCCACAAAAGCTTCAATTATTGCCTTTCGTGTCTTGAGTACTCGTCTGTCCATGGCCCCTCCTATGATGGTTTTCAACAATAAGGAATCATTCGTTGATTATTCAACAAAAACGGATATTTTAACGATTGAAGCACAGTAGGTGCTTTGTTACTCTTATTTTATCAACAAATGTTGATAAAACAACGATTATTTATAAACTATGAAATTGAGGGATAACCAATGAAGATATTAGTGTATGGTGCGGGGGTTTTGGGCAGTCAACTGACGCATGTTCTGGTGCGCGGCGGCAATGAAGTCACCATTCTGGCCAGAGGGAAGCGGGCAGAGGAGCTGGAGAAGGATGGACTCGTCATCCGGCATTTTTTTCAGTTCAAAACGACAGTTGATCAGGTTCGGGTAGCCAGAACGTTGGAAGTGGATGACCAATATGATCTGATTTTTGTTGTCATGAAGTATAACGATTTTCCTTCAGTGTTACCTATTCTGGCAGACAATCAGAGCAGCAATATTGTGATTGTGGGAAACAACGCAGATGCACGAAGCATGCAAAACTTTTTGGAGGAAAACAGCAGGGTAGCAAAACAGGTCGCGTTTGGATTTCATGTGAGTGCAGGGAAGCGGGAAAAGGACCGCATGTTATCGGTCGGTGGAGGCAGCGGACAAATGGTAATCGGCAGTCTGGACGGAGAGATAGGCTTTAAACCTTTGCTGGACCAAGCTTTCCAACATGTGAAATACAAGTTGAATGTTCTGAGTGATATTGATGCCTGGCTGAAAAGTCATATCATCCCGATTCTGATGCTTAATGCGGTGAGCTTTAATGAGAAGCGTGAGTTGATCAAGTTGGACGGGAACAGAAAGCAAATCCAACATATGATTAGGGCGATGGATGAGGGCTTCAGCGTGCTTGAGGCTATGGGCATAACGATTATACCGGAGATTCAGGCTAAAATGATTCGCAAGCATCAACGGATGTTGCACCTTCTGTTGAAGATCTATAGTGTGCTTCCAATTCATAAGCTGATTGCGGGTTCTTTTGGAGAGATTGAGGCGTTAAATAATGCATTTAACGATTGGAAAAAGACAACAGGCACCCCGACTCCCCATTGGGATGTATTGAAAAGAGATTTTACTCCCCTTAAATGAAGTGTTGCTCATTCCCTGCATACCGACTACAATAAAACCAACTAATAAAATGGGGATAAGGAGATATACAGATGCGGGAAGTACCTATGCGCTATGTGAAAGCGAATCAGGTCGGTATTGTATTGTTTGTTTTACTCTCGTTTGTGTTTAATCCGCTGGTAGTTCTGGGCTTGCTGTGGATCATTCAGGTGGTGGGGCTGGTTTCCAGTGGCAAATTGAATCTGTTTGTGCAAATTGGCAAAGTCGTGCTGACTGGTAAAGGTACAGAGACGCAGGCGGTGGAGCTGCAGCGATTCAACAATATTCTGGCTGTACTCTTCCTGTCTCTGGCACTCATCTCGTTCTCGCTTGGCTGGGTAGCTGCAGGGTATGTATTCTCCGTCATGCTTCTCGCGGCTGCAAGTGCGGCCCTGCTGGGTTATTGTGTAGGCTGCACCATCTATTTCTGGTATAAACAGCTGCGTGCAGGCAGAAAAATCGGGTTTTGAGGGTTGGCTGAAGAGCGATACGATGACAGAATAACTTATTCTTCGAGTAAGGATAAAGACGAGTCATGATCCGAGGAGCTTTCTGGCGGGAAGCTTTTAGCTGGACCTATATGGCGATCGGAATACGATCGCATTATAATGAAATCCCCCTCAAGTGAACTGTTCACTCGAAGAGGATTTTCTTTTTTTATCTAAACCAGGCCTTGTTCAAATTGTTCGTGAAATTGTTATCGTTCATAGGCACGTTGGCACTGCCAAAGTCCGTGGTGTTGAGCGCATTACGGGCTGCTGGAGTCAGGTCATCCCATCCGATTAAAGGCTGAGTTCCGCCAACAGCATTAGTAACGCCAAGCTCATGGTTTAGCGGCCATGTACTATTATAGGAAATCAACGGATGGTTACCTTGTGTATTGTTATTGCTCGGTGTAACTTTGGTAAACTGGCCGTGACCGGAATAGGCGATGGAGAGGATTTGTGGATTGGCAGCTGCCGGATTATCGACCCACACGACGATTCCTTCCCAATCATGACGATGGCCGAGTCCAGAGGAAGGGGAGTCTTTGGGGAAATACCACGAATACATGATAGCCCACACCCCATTGTGCCATGCGGAGCGGGAGTAGATCTGCCCTGTATTTGAGCTACAGTTCCCATTCGATGACCCGGACGTATTCAAGCCAGCGCTGGTATTGCCCTGTTGATCCACTGCGGGATGCTTCAACAACGGTGACCCAAGGAATACAGGCCATAAGCGAAACCATGAGCATTAACACGATTTTTTTCATTTACAATTCTCCTTCAAGGGTATGATATGGTGCTAAGTTGAGGTGCACTAAAACTATATTGGAAAAAGGTTTATGTTATTTATCTTTTTATCTTAAGATTTGTAAATTTGTAGCATATCTATGTCATAATCATATGAAGATCATCGAAATCGAAGACTAATTCCTGTCCGAGCGGGCAGAATGGTTGATTAATGAGACTATTTTACATAAAAGGTAGTGGGGAAGATTCAGGAGCGGTGCGTGAGGTTTATTGGGTAATGGATGGATTAGTAGGTACCTATATGAAAAAATATACTTATGGATTACAGGCTAGGACATCTTTACATTTGATGATATGATAGGAGTTAAAGGCTTTGGAATGAGACGGAATTCCTGATGCATAGATATAGGTAAGACGAAAGATTAGAGCAGAATGAACACAATTTCATTATTGTGTAAAAAATATGCCCTTTTGTGGACTGATGCAACGTAAGAATATGAGGTCGTTTAGACTCATGGATAATGTGGAATAGGTGGCGTATGAGATGAAAAAAGCTCGCTTAATATATAATCCGACCTCAGGCCGGGAAGAAATGAAGAAACGTCTGGCTGATATTTTGCAGCGTTTGGATCAAGGTGGTATTGAAGCTTCATGTCACGCAACAACGGGTGAAGGTGACGCAACCCGGGAAGCTGAACTAGCAATTGAGCGCGGATATGACATGATTATTGCTGCTGGTGGCGATGGCACGTTGTATGAAGTGATTAACGGTATGGCTGAGCGGGAGAACCGTCCTCCGCTGGGTGTGTTTCCTTTGGGAACGACGAATGATTTTGCGCGTGCTCTAGGCATTCCGAGACAGTGGGAAGACTACGTGGATCTGGTCATTAACCAGCAGCTTCGTCCATTAGATCTGGGCAAAGCGAATGATAAATATTTTATCAACATCGCCGGCGGTGGATCACTGACTGAACTGACCTATGAGGTACCGAGTCGTCTGAAAACGATGATTGGGCAACTGGCCTATTATATGAAGGGTATTGAGAAAATGGCGAGTCTGTCTCCACAGGAGCTGATTATTCGTGCTGACGGTCAGGAAGAAATCCATGATGAATTCATGTTATTCCTCATCGCCAATACCAATTCGGTCGGGGGATTTGAGAAGTTGGCTCCAGGTGCAACCATTGATGATGGTCTGTTCGATGTGATCGGAGTCCGCAAGTGTAATCTGGCCGATATGATCCGCCTCGTAACGCTCGCGCTGCGTGGGGAGCATCTGAACGACAAGAAAGTGGTTCATTTCCAGACGAGTCATATGGAAGTTACGTCCCCGGGATATGTACAATTGAACCTCGATGGAGAGTTGGGTGGCACATTGCCAGCTACATTTACGAATTTGCGTCATCATCTGATGTTGTATCGCTAAATACTAAAAAGAAAGAAGTGAATGTACGTTGTCTAATACGAACCGCAGCGGTCGTGGAAAAAACCGCCGGAATTCGGCTGCCTCTCAGGGGCAAGGGAACGCTTCAGCGTCCCGTCAGCCAAGTCAATCATCTCGTCCATCTACACGTCAGCAGGGAAAAGAGGTGCGACCACAAGGCGCATCTCTTTCTGCCGTTCGTCCAAAGGGAAGAACGCGTGAATCTGCACCAATCGAAGGACTGCCCGTTAGCAAAAATGAAGAGACCGTCATCGACATCATTGGCATGAACCATGACGGTGAGGGTGTAGGTCGTGCCAACGGATACACGCTCTTTGTGCAGGGGGCGCTTCCAGGTGAAACCGTTCGTGTGCGTGTGTTGAAAACCAAGAAGCAGTATGGCTACGCCAAATTGCTGGAGATCGTGAAAGCAAGCCCAGATCGTGTGTCCGCGCCTTGCCCGATCTACGATCAGTGCGGCGGCTGCCAGATCCAGCATATGAGTTATGCCGGACAGCTTGCGTGGAAACGCCAGTTGGTAGTCGATAATTTGCAGCGGATTGGCAAGTTGAACGTGATGGTGGAGGATGCAGAGACGTTGGCATCCAACGTGCAGGATGATAATGAGGGCGCCGAACAGCACGTGCAAGATGACGTTTCAGTTGGTGAGGCGAAGCTGGAGGAGCGGTTGGTACAGGAAGAGAATGAGCCAACTCAACCTGGACAAGCATCTTCTAAAGCACAAATGATTGGAAGCAATCGTATTCGTTTTCGTCTCGAAGGTGTCATGAACGAAGAGGATACGGAGCAGGGCATTCGTGTACTGCCTACGATGGGAATGGACGAGCCATGGCGCTATCGGAATAAGGCACAGGTGCCGATTGGCGTTACCGAGGGTGGTCTGGTAGGTGGTTTTTACGCTAAAGGAAGCCACCGGATCATTGACATGGAGACTTGTCTCATTCAGCACGAACATAATGATGAAGTGGTTGCGAAGGTGAAGGAGATCGGCAGTCATTTTGGAATTAGTGCCTATAACGAAGAGACAGGTCGCGGCTTATTGCGCCATGTGGTTGTGAAGAAGGCATTCCGTACTGGCGAGATGATGCTCGTACTGGTCACGAATGGTCGAGACATTCCGTACAAGAATGAATGGATTGGCAGTATCCGTGAAGCAATTCCGCATGTGACGAGCATCTGCCAGAATGTGAACAAGAAACAGACCAACGTCATCTTTGGCGATGAGACCCGCGTACTGTGGGGCCGTGATGTAATCTATGATTATATTGGTGATGTGCAGTTTGCAATCTCAGCGCGTTCATTCTATCAGGTGAATCCGGTACAGACGGAAGTCCTGTATGGGAAGACGGTAGAGTACGCAGGACTGAGTGGCAAAGAGACAGTCATTGATGCCTATTGCGGCATCGGTACGATCTCTCTTTTCCTCGCGCAACATGCGGATCAGGTGTACGGGGTTGAGATTGTGCCTGAAGCGATCGAGGACGCGCGTAGTAACGCGATGTTGAACGAGATGCGTAACGTGAAGTTCGAAGTTGGTGCGTCCGAGGACGTTATTCCACGCTGGAAAGAACAAGGTATCGAAGCCGACGTGATCGTTGTCGATCCACCGCGGAAGGGCTGTGATCCACGTTTGCTGGAAACGATTCTGGAGATGAAGCCGGAGCGAGTGGTGTATGTGAGCTGTAATCCGAGTACGCTGGCACGTGATCTGCGTGTGCTGGAGGATGGCGGATATCGCACGGTTGAGGTAACGCCGGTGGACATGTTCCCGCATACAGTGCATGTGGAGAGTGTAGCGATGTTGGTTAGAGTGTAGTGTTTTGAAGCTACATTTACCTTTTTAATAAATAGCTACTTTGCCCGAAGCTTCTAAAGCTCGGGCTATAGTTGTTATAACCATTAGTAGAGTTGATGTTGGTCTGAACAATATCCAGTTTTCAGTTTATCATTTCTCAATAGCTTTGTGTTGTTGCTCAGTGTTTGCAAATTCCGCAGTAAGCCGTGGTGAAGGCATACCTAACTTTTTTGCTTCTCTCACAACTTCTTGTACTGCAAAGCCGGCTTTACTATTGTTGTATTCAATGAAAAGTCGCGGCAAGCTGCCCTTTGCAAAAATAACCTTGTTAAACAGCGTGCCGAGAAGTGCTGATGGAATTTTGGTCAACAGTAGAGTAATAGCGTCCATCTTTGCGCCTCTTGCTTTAAGTACAGGTGCCATTTCACGCATATTCTTACCAACATTTGCGAATGATTCACGATGATTCATAAGTGCTGGAAAACTTCCCCGTTTTAACACCTCGGTCTCCATCGCCGCATTCATGGCAAAGTGATTCCATAGCCAGCTTTGCATATCCTGTATCCAATTGATTTTAAAATGGGCGCTTTCAAATAGTTCTTTGACCTTGTTGTTTATCTGTTCCGTGCCTACCCGTGGTTTTTCCAGAAATATCATTTTTAAAAAGCCGCCCCTAAGCTTATTGTCCTCAATGCCGCCTCCTGCTCCTGGGAACCCAAAGACAACATTGTTCATAGACAAGGGCAAGATCGATGATTTTAAATTTTGCCAAATATTATTGAATATTAGGATCGGGGTGTTACCAGCGGTAGTCGATAGTAATTGTGCTGCTTCGGGAAGTTGTTTCGTGTTGACACTCGCAATAATGAGATCGTAATTTGGGCTTACCTCCTCATGCAACTTGACTTTCCAGCTTTCCTGGATTAACTGTTTCCCTCTTCGCGCATCCCACATTTCAAGCGTTATATGACTTCCGAAGGTTTCTTTTCTCCCTTTTCTAACGTAAAACTCAACGGTATGCCCTGCCTTTTCGAAAGCCCATGCGTATTGGGTCGATATTACACCTCTACCGAAAAATAAAATTCTCATCTTAGCCTCCTAATAATCCATATTCATCCTTGTTGATGATCCAACAACGTGTTGTATAATGTTATTGTATTGATTCACTATACGCTCATCAACCATCAGATTTTTAATATCTGTCGGATAATTGATCGAACAGCAAACGGAGGCAAATAATGAAAAAGCAACCCGAAATTACGGACAAAACAAGGCAGACATTCATAAATGTATTCTGCGATTTATATAGCCAAAAACCCATCGAAAAAATATCCATTCAAGAGATTGCTAACCAATCAGGATATAATCGAAGTACATTTTATCAATACTTTACAGATATCTATGAGTTGTTGGACTGCATTGAAGAGCGTGTTTTGAAATCCATTAACGAGGAAATGGCAGGCAGAGAGTTTTCTACACATACGTTCCAGGATGCACTTCAATGCTTGGAAAATGCAGAGGACATTTCAGTTCTGAAAGCGCTCTTGGGCGACTATGGTTCTGTTCATTTTGTGGAACGCTTGAAAAGAGAAATTCCCTTTGAGCGATTGATTGTGGATTTACCAACAGATGATGTCTTGGCACCATATATCATTGAGTTTTACATTTCAACATTAATATCTATGTTTCGTCTTTGGATACGCAACGACAAAGATCTATCGTCAGAAGAATTGGTCAAGCTGATCGATAGTCTATTTGCAAAGGGGATAACACCGTATCATATTTTTGGCACGGTCAATCCGCGTTCTGATTCGAATTAAAAGTAAAGGGACGAGGAGAAAGAAAATGAGGGACTTACTGTAACAGAATTCCTGATTCTAGGGTCGCTTCCCTAATCATTTTGTAAGAGCCTTTTCTGGTGCGACATCTAAGGATAGGGTAAAGTATTCAACAATCGGAAGACTGAGTGAAAGCGGCTGATATAAGATTGCTTGAATAGGTGGATTCAGCCACATCGTATTAGTTTATTGCACCGTCAGCATGCATCCCATGTGGAGAGTATAGCGATGTTGGTTAGAAGCTAAACATAAACAGAAGGGGTTTGAGAATTTATACATAATTCTCGAACCCCATCTTGTCTTTGTTTTAATACCATCCATTAACTATGGTATTCTAAAACTCCCCCATCATCCCAGCCGGTAATTAATATACGTGCACACCCGTACCAAGCACGGATTTGTTTTGTACGGCATTGCCGGATAGATATACCTTTTGCAGATTAGGCAGCTGGCTTAGGGTCTCTATATTGGAAATGGCATTGTTCTCGAGATGAAGCTCTTCTATGGCCTGCCAGTTACTCATAAATTCGAGAGAAGCCAAATTGCTGTCTTGTAGAGTGAAGGAACGTAGAGCGGACATTTTGGCAAAGTAAGGCATCATCTGGTCAACTTCAGTAACTGAGGTGTTGTTTATGCTGAAATATGGCTGCTCTAAGGTCAAATGTTCAAGTACGCTGTTCTCCGCGGCCGCTTTTTGTTCAAAATTCAGCCTACACTCGGAGCACACCAAAGATTTCACCTGCTTCAAACGAAATAAGGCATCGCTTTCTTTGAACAGTGACGAGTCGTAAATGTTTAAGGTCTCTAGGCGGGACAAGGCGTCCAGGGCGGCAAGACGGGTTATTTCATCGATCTCCCAGAGCGAGAGTTGCTCCAGTTTCGGGAATTTCCCCAGCGCAGCCAAGTTCAATTCCCCACTTCCGCCACGGAGCGTCAGACTGGTTGTAGCCGGGGCCTTTAGCCCGGGGAGAAAGGAGCTTGGAATTTCCACTCGCTCTACTTTAGGCAGTGTCAGCGCTTCTGCATTCTCGTAGTAGCCGGACAACGTTAATTCCCGCAAAGAGGACAGGCTATTGATGGCTTTTACCGAACCAAGTTGACTTAGAGAAGCCAGGCGTAGTGTAGTAATAGAGTTTTTGCCGGTCAAGCGCTCCAGGCTCGAGATGTTTACATTTTCAATATCTAGCGTTTGTAGAGCAGGCATATTTTGCACAAAGTCGATGGACTTTACGTTCGTTAAATAGGACAACTGAAGCTCCTGAAGCTGGGTCAAGGCATACAGCGGCTGCAGGACTGTGGTTTCACTGTACTGTATAGACAAGGATGATAGCCCGGTCATGGACGACAACCATCCGAGTTCATTGACAAAGGTGAGCGACAGGGACTTGATTGGCAATTGGTTTAACAAGTGAAGATCTGTTACGGACTCATCCACATAGGTAATGGATAAAGAGTTCAGATTGGGGAATTCCAGTAGTAGGGCCAACTCCTGATTGCTGCGAAGCTGAGTGGAAAGCTCCGTAATTTTAGACTTGTCGCCAAAGTAGCCCGAAAATGTACTAAAGGATTCGTTAAAAGCGCCACCATAACTTTTTAATCCGGGCATATGGGCCAAAGTGGTTTGGTCCGTCTGGGATATTTCATAGGTATTCGTCAGGTCCAATGCCGTCAGTCCCTTAAAAGCTTCAAAATCTCGCTGATCAATCCGCTGGCTATTCAGTTTCTTGTCCTGAGTAATATAAGTGATCTTCTCGGCCTGTTCATCGCTGAAGGGATCGGAGAGGCTATATGTAAACTTCCACTGATCATTCTCCGAATGCTCTACGGTTAAATAGCGAATACGAGCCAATTCCTCCTCTGTTGGCAAGGCGGACCCTTTATCAAAGATATCTCGCAAAAATGAGAGCAGAACCTCGCTTTCAGGCATCTTTCGTACAGGCAGATTGGCTTCTGTTTTTGGATAGGTGGAGCTGTTGCTATAATAAAAATATGTACCGATCGCGCCAGTTAGGACTAACATCAGTATCAGCATTACCTTTACGGAGGCAGTCTGCTTCGGTGGTACTTTAGGGGGCGTTCCATGGTAATGATTAATAGTCTGGTCTACGTAATAGACATGATTTTGCTTCAATAAAAGCTCTGTTTCACAATAGGGACACTTTAAAACTTCATCTTTCTTGTATTCAATTCTTCCGTTGCAATTGGGGCAGTTTAGCGGGATAAACGCCACGAATGTCCCCTCCTTCATTATGATGGTCATAAGATCATGCTGAACGGTCATCTGATTTCATTATACCTTGTGAATTTACGTTTGATGAGAGAAAGAAGTTTCACATAACGAAGGAGCAGGGAAATCCTGCTCCTTTTTGACCTTTTTTAAGTATGGTCTGTGTGGCAGATCTTAATAAATAAATCATCAAGCAATAGATGTAATCGGATGTTTAACGTGCACAGGGTAGAGGTGTTCACCATAGGTTCTTACAAATAAACCTTCATTGATGATCGAACTTTTTAGAACGATATCATCTGTTGCATCTGGAGTGAAATGAAAGGTTACTTTTTCCGTATCCTCATCTGCAATCTTATCCAAAATATCTTTCATATTCATTTCGTTTAAGCTAACAACGTCGAAGAGCTCAATATGATTGTCTTCTTTCTGATAAATAACAATGACGTTTTCGTTTTCCAAGTAATAAATATCATCACTAAAGACATTCAGGCAATAAAACATGAGTATTCCTTGAGCATGATGGGTTGCGAAATGGCGAGAAACAGGCAATCTTTCCGATGCCAATTTTTGAATAAGACGTAAATCATCCGCGTTAGTAACATCGAGTTTCTGAATGTTCGCAGGCTTGGATGATTTTTTTGCCGTATAATTCATTGAAAAAAGATGTTCTTCCACAGGCTTGAACCCAAACTTGGGGTAAAAATCAAGCACCGATTCATTGGCAAAAAGGTACATGTAATCGTACTTGTTCTCGTATTCCTCTAAAACTTTGTTCATTAAATCTGTAGAGAGTCCTTTCCCCCGATAATCAGGATGTGTCATCACCGTGCCGATTTGAATCGCTTTTTTCTTCTCACCGTGAATGATGAGCTCAAGGATGTTAACAGAAACGTTGGCAATAACCTGGTCTCCATCGACATATGAATAAGGGATGTAACGCTCGCCCCAGTATCCTTGTTGATACCAATCTTCAAAATTGATCTCAAACGTGTTGACAGCAAGCTCGAAAAAACTCTTGCGCAGTACTTCATTGTTTTTATAATTCTTCATAAATATTAATTCTTGCATGGTATACTCCTCTGCTCTCGATAAGTTTAATATTAAGTGATCTAACTTACAATTCTACCAGATATTATTCGACAAAAGTTTCTGATCCCCCTTTTGAAGATATGAATCTTTCAGTCAATAAATGTTGAGAGTAAAATCAGATAGAACGCTTGCTCCCAGAGCAAACCATTAGCATATACAAAGTCCCTGGCTTTATCTATGGATGCTGGCATATAATGACCTCCATTTCTGACTCGCAATAGGTGATCGTTAATGCATTAATTGTATAAGTTTCTGTGAATCCCGTTAAGCTGCTCCTTTGTAGTGAATGTAATTTATAAAAATTACGAAATTATAGTATTGATTTTCTAATTTGAATTTGGTAAAGTGTACACATTCAATAAAACTTAATTTAAGAAAGGCAAGAATACATATGATAAGACTGGATCATATAGTTAAGTTCATAACTGGATCTCCGCAGTTCAGGATTGCCGAGGCAATCGATTATAAAGCACCACTTTATACGTATTACAGGCAATCTGAGATTGAAAATGATCTTGTTGGTATGGATTCTAATCCTGGTGATCGGAAACAAGTACGAACCTTTGATCAGCTGAACACGTTATGTCAGGGCGATCTTGTGTTTAGTTTAGTATCGGGAAAATCTACAATCGTTAGTGCAAGACACGAGGGTTATCTATACACACAAAACTACGTTAAGCTAGTAACGGGTGAGAACGTGGACTCCAAATATCTTGCTTACTTGCTTAATGAAGATAAATTCGTAAGAAAGCAGTTACTATTGGGTTTACAAGGTTCTCAAGTTCTAAAATACACGCTAAAACAATTGAAAGAGCTTGAATTATTTAATATTCCTAAATTAGAAAAGCAGCAAATGATTGGTGAGCTTTATTTCAATCAATTACGGTTGGAAGCGTTACGAAATCGTAACTCAAAATTGGAAACGATCCTGGTATTAGAGGGACTTGAGGAGGCAAATAATAAATGAACGAGACTCAGTTTGAGACTGAATTAATTCAATACCTTACAAGCGGAACAATTACACAACCCGAATATCTAGAAGGAATAAGTGACTTTGTTGTAAAGGAATCCAATACGGATTACATAGTGAAGACGAAACGGTGGAAATATGAATCGAAGATTAAAACGAACGAACAACTCTGGGACAACTTCAAAGGCATTCTGGAACAACACAATCAGAATACACTTGAACGTCCCCTGAGTGTTGTGGAGTTTAATCAGGTTAAGAAAATTATCTCTGACATTCAATCCCCTTACGAAGCAGGACAGTTTTTATATGGTTTAAACGGAGTTTCGCAAATTGAGATTGACTTGGACGATGGACGTCATGTGTTCCTTACTGTATTTGATCAAAAACAAATCGGAGCTGGGGATACCATATATCAAGTGGTCAATCAGATTGAACGACCAGCCGTTATTGCTGGGAAACAAACTCGATATTTTGACACGACTCTGTTAATTAATGGTCTGCCTATCATTCAAATTGAAGAAAAGCGTGATACACGTGATGTCAATGAAGCGCTTAATCAAATGAATCAATATGCTGATGAAAATCAATATCGTGATATTTTCTCAACATTGCAAATTCTGGTTGCCATAACACCTAGCAATGTGAAGTATATGGCGAACACAACGTCAGATAAATTTAATAAGGATTTTGCTTTTAACTGGCAACGTAAGAGTGACAATACGATTGTACGTAACTGGAAAGAGTTCGCAGATTCTATGCTTTCAATTCCAATGGCACACCAAATGGCCACCAATTATATGATTTTGGACGGAACAAAGAATAAACAGATGTTGAAAGTCATGCGTCCGTATCAAGTGTATGCTACTCAGAATGTGATTGAGGGCTTGAAACGTTCAGATTTTGAGCTTGGCACACATAAGATCGGCTACATATGGCACACGACTGGAGCGGGCAAGACCATCACAAGTTTCAAAACAGCATGGCTGGCAAGTCGTATGCCAAAGGTGGACAAGGTGGTCTTTGTTGTGGACCGCATTGCGTTAACCAAGCAAACCAATGAAAATTACAAAGCCTATGATCCTGATGCTACAGAAGATACCTTTGGCAGCGTTCAAAACACGAACAATACAACTGATTTGAGCAGAAAGCTTAAAAGTAAAGACAATAACATCATTGTGACTTCTGTCCAGAAACTGGACACATTGGTGAAACGCAAAACATTTACAGCTCCAGATAAAAATATTGTGTTTATTGTGGATGAAGCTCATCGCTCAACAGGTGGTGACTCGTTCAATAATATTCAAAAAGCATTTAAGAAGTCAGCTTGGGTAGGGTACACAGGAACGCCTATGTTTGATGAAACGACAACGGGTCTTCGAACAGAAGATATTTTTGGGCCCCTATTACATGCCTATACGATTCGTGAAGCCATTGCTGATCGCAATGTACTAGGGTTTAAAGTAGATTTTGAGACCACTATTGATGAAAAACAAATGAAGGAAAAATATCTTCCTGCATTCTACAGTGAACGTTATCCCAAGTGGAGTGAAGAACGAATTCAGGAGAAAATCGACAATCTCTCCCAGGAAGATATGGATGATGCGGTTGAACCGAGTTTCTACGACGAGAATGTGGATCATGTCAGATTGGTAGTCGAAGACATCTTTAAGAACTGGCGCAATCGTTCGAATGAAGGGAAGTACAATGCTTTATTTACGACTCATGTGGGTGGTGGTAAAGCGAGTACGCCAATGGCAATGATGTATTTTGATGAGTTTCAGCGTGTTAATGAAGAACATAAAAAGAATAGTGGACAAACACTAAAAGTTGCTGTGACATTCAGCCTAAATACAACGAATAATGACGGTATGCTTGCCTCCAATCAAGGTTTGTTCAGGGCGATTACTGCGTACAATGCTGAATTTGGTACGTCATTTGGTATGGATGATATCTCTGGTTATACGCAAGATGTGGCTTCACGCTTGAATAAATCTTCCTATGATCGTAATTATCTTGATCTTGTTATTGTGGTTGACCAATTGTTAACTGGTTTCGATGCGCCTGAGCTGAATACGCTATATGTGGATCGAACACTAAAAGGTGCAGGGTTGATTCAAGCTTATTCAAGAACAAACCGGATTTCGGATATGCAATTGAAACCATGGGGACGTGTGGTGAACTATCGCTGGCCTGCTCAGAATGAAAAGCTGATGAATAAAGCTCTTGCGATTTATGCTAATAAAGACTCAGCGATTTTATCCGATGAACTAATGCGTGAATTTAATCAGCAAGATGGAATTATTGCCGAACCATTTGAAAATGTATTTAATGAAGTGGAAAAAGTAGTTAATAAGTTGAGTGACCTAACATTTGATTTTCAACAGCTGCCTCCATCGGAAAAGAAAAAGGAAGAAATGCTTGATTTGCTTCGAGAATATAACAAAGGTATGGCCAAATTAAAACAATATGATCCAGATGAAGTTGATGGTGAAACAGTTGGATTTAATTATGATGATCCCGAGGAGCTACTAGAGAAGCTAGGAATGACGTCAGAGCAAGAAGTCATGCTAACAACGGTCTTAACGAATGAACTCAAGTCGCATATTGCAAAAGAAAAGAAAATCCCTGTATATCAGATCGAGCTGAGAATGACACATGTGAAGGATGTTAAAGTGGATTATGATTATCTCACTGAACTCGTTGAAAAACTACTAAATCAGGTTCACGAAGGTAAAGATCAGGAAGCCAAAGAGACACAAGAAAAAATCAATCAATTTGCCAATGGATTGGATGACCGTAACTATGCTACCCAGATTATGAATGCGGCTTCGGCTATTGTTGAAGGGTATTTCCCCCCTGCCGGTGCTAACTTCAAATATCCTGCGGATCTAAACGGAAATAGTGAACAAATTATCCAGCAAGCGAGCAACATCAGCTTGGATCGTATGTTTCTTGATTTTCGAGTGAAGTGGGGAATCACGGATATAATTACGAGCGCTCAAATGCGGGAATTGTTCAGCCGACATCGCTATGGTGTGCAGGACTTGGATGATACAGGGCAGATACGTGACATTATTGTTCAAGCCGCTTCTAACTATACAACACTCGCTCATGATGAACATATACAGTCCTTGTCCAAAATGAAATATCGCAATGGTTTGCGTGACGCAATTTATGAATTGGCAGATACTTTGGTGGAGAATTAAAGTTAATAAAGTCTAACAGGTTTAATCACGTGCATAGATGGGAGATCCTGATGAAAGAAATCCAATTTTTGATGTATGATGGGGATGAGAAAGTAGAAGTTCTTGTGCAAGATGATACGATCTGGGCAACGCAGAAGATTATTTCACAGCTTTTTGATGTTGGAATCCCGGCAATCAGTAAACATCTGAAAAATATTTTTCAAACTGGGGAACTAGATGAGAAAGTGGTTGTTTCCATTTTGGAAATAACCACTCAACATGGAGCAATAGACGAAAAAACTCAAACCAAACCAGTGAAATATTATAATCTGGATGCTATTATTTCAATTGGCTATCGTGTCAATTCACAAAAGGCTACGAAGTTCCGAATCTGGGCAACAGATATCTTGAAAGATTACATTCTTAAAGGGTTTAAAATTGATGTTGAACGCATGAAACAAGGGGAGCATGTTTTTCGCAAGGACTACTTCCGTGAGTTGATTGAAACAGTCCGTTCCATTCGCGCAAGTGAACGGCGGATATGGCAACAAATATCAGATGTATTTGCAGAAATTTCATACGACTATGACAAGAACGCAGACGTCACTAAGAAGTTTTATGCGACCGTTCAGAACAAGTTTCATTATGCGATTACAGGCAAAACTGCGGCGGAAATTGTGTATAACAGTGCCGATAAAGATAAAGAGCATATGGGGCTTACGTCATGGAAGAATTCACCTGATGGCCGAATCTTACAATCCGATGTAACTGTTGCGAAGAATTATTTAACGGAAAAACAAATTCGCAGTCTGGAGCGTAACGTATCCGCTTATTTTGATTATGTAGAACGATTGCTCGAAGATGAGGTTTTATTGGGTATGCAGGACTTTGCCAAGAGCATTGATGAATTTCTAACATTCAATCGCTATGAAGTATTAGATGGTACCGGACGTATTTCACAAAGTTCGGCTAAAGAGAAGGCGATTGGGGAGTATAGAGAATTTAACAAACACCAAAAAATAGTGTCAGATTTTGATCGAGTCATTAAGACGATACAGGGAGAGCAGCAATGAGTGAGCATAAAGAAAATGTACCTAAATTAAGATTTCCTGAGTTTAGCGGAGCGTGGGAAGAACGTAGGTTGGGGGATGTTACAACGAAAATCGGAAGTGGAAAAACCCCAAAGGGAGGAAATTCTTCGTATGTAAGTACAGGAGTTCCTCTTATACGTTCTCAAAATATTTATGACAATTGTATTCATTCAGATAATGTAGTGTATATTTCTTCAGAAACTGATGAAGACATGAAGAATAGTAGAGTGAAAAAAAATGATGTATTGTTGAACATAACAGGTGCTTCAATCGGAAGAAGTGCAGTATATAAACACAGTGATCCAGCTAATGTAAATCAGCATGTTTGTATTATAAGACCAGATGATGGTGTAGAAGCAGACTTTATTCAATTGAATTTGTCGTCCAGTAAAGGACAAAAGGAAATTGAGCTAAATCAAGCAGGCGGAGGAAGGGAAGGCTTAAACTTTCAACAGATTTCGAAAATATCCTTTTTTTATCCGCCGAAAAATGAACAACGAGTTATAAGCCGTTTTTTCAAACAATTTGATCAGCTCATTACCTTTCATCAACATAAATTAATTAACGTGAAAAGTTTAAAGGCTGGATTGCTTCAAAAAATGTTTCCGAAAAATGGTGAAGATTTTCCTGAGGTTCGGTTTCCTGGATTCACTGACGCTTGGGAACAGCGTGAGTATGGCGAGGTTATAGATTTATTGTCGGGACAGGACTTTTCGCCTTCAGAATATAACGATAGGTGTAATGGTATACCTTACATGACAGGGGCTAGTTGTATAGTTGGGAGAGAGACTATCGTTAACCGTTGGACAACAGTTGCTAGATGTATAGCAGAAAAGGGTGACGTTTTGCTTGTCTGTAAGGGATCTGGTTATGGAGCAATCGCTGTATTGGCACAAGATAAAGCACATATTGCTAGGCAATTTATGGCTTTGAAAAATCTACCTAATCTTGATAAAGTGTTTAATTTATACCTATTGAATTCAGTAATAGAAAATATTAAAAAAGATGCTAGAGGTTTAATAGCCGGGATTGCACGGGATGCCGTTTTAAAACAAGAAATTTCTATTCCATTATTAGAGGAACAATCCCAAATTGGTAAATTTTTTAGCAATCTCGACAACCTTATCACCCTACATCAACGCAAGCTAGAACATTTGCAAGAACAGAAGAAAGTATTGCTTATACAAATGTTTGTATGATCGGAGGTTTAAGTGATGGCTATGGAAAACAAGTTAGGCATTACTAATTCTGCAGAACTTGCTCGTGTTGAAGAAAAGCTCAGCAAGAAAAAAGCGCTGGAAATGTTCGAGACGGGCTTGCTGGATACATTAGAAGTTGGCACATTTAAGGCATTATCCTATATTCACAAATGTCTTTTCGAAGAAATATATGATTTTGCTGGAAAAGTACGTGATGTTAATATAGCCAAGGGTGGTTTTCGATTCGCACCTGTGATGTACCTTGAAGTTGCACTGGAGAATATTTCAAAGCTACCACAATCCACTTTTGACGAAATCATCGAAAAGTATGTTGAGATGAACGTGGCTCATCCTTTTCGAGAGGGAAACGGGAGAAGTGCAAGAATATGGCTTGATTGCATCTTGAAAAAGGAAATCAGGCAAGTTATCGATTGGAGTAAGGTTGATAAAGAAGACTATTTGCTTGCCATGGAAAGAAGTCCTATTAAAGACGTCGAGATTAAGTTTCTTCTTCAAGCAGCTCTTACGGATCAGATCAATGACCGTGAGATTTATATGAAAGGCATCGATGCGAGCTACCATTACGAGGGTTACTACGTGTATAAGACAGAAGATCTCCATAAGGAACAGTAAATGGAGCGATTGTATATCTGGGAGGAAGTAAAAAAAATGAGCAACAATCTACAAAGCATAACAACAAAACTGTGGGCGATGGCGAACGAGCTACGCGGAAGCATGGATGCGGCAGAATATAAGAACTACATTCTAGCCTTTATGTTCTATCGCTATCTGTCCGAGCATCAAGAACAATATCTGGTTGAGAACAATATTCTTGAAGTTGCTGAGGGGGAATCAATTAATAAAGCTTATTTAGAACAAGCATCTGGCGACGATTTGAAAGATTATTTGCAGGATATTTCTTCTAGTTTAGGCTATGCCATTGCTCCACTGGATACTTGGGAATCGTTGGTTCATAAGATCGAGAATAGTATGGTGATTCCAAGTGATTATCAAACACTTTTTGATAACTTCAATAAGAATGCTGAATTAAACCAAGAAGCGGCGAAAGATTTCCGTGGGGTCTTTAACGACATCAATCTTGGAGATTCGCGCCTGGGTTCTTCTACTAATGAACGTGCAAAATCACTTAACCGCATTGTGAAGCTCGTTGATGGCATCAGTTACAAAGGTGAAGATAACAAAGATATTCTTGGTGCAATCTACGAATACCTAATCGGCCAATTTGCAGCAAGTGCAGGTAAAAAAGGTGGAGAGTTCTACACACCTCATGAAGTGTCTAAAGTGTTGGCTAAAATTGTAACGGACGGTGTTGAAGCTTCAGGTAATACATTCTCTGTTTATGACCCGACTTGTGGATCAGGATCACTACTGTTAACAGTAAAAGGTGAGTTGCCTGGTGGAGATCGACCAGGAGCTATTAAGTTTTATGGCCAAGAAAAGAACACAACTACTTACAACTTGGCCCGGATGAATCTGATGATGCACGGTGTTTCATTTAACAATATAACCCTCTCTAATGCGGATACACTTGAAAGCGATTGGCCTGATGGAGTAGACGCCCAAGGTAACGATCATCCACGTTCTTTTGATGCCGTGGTTGCGAATCCTCCTTATTCTGCTCATTGGGATAACAGTGAAACAAAACTCAAAGATCCACGCTTTAGAGAGTATGGCAAACTTGCTCCTAGAACAAAGGCAGATTATGCATTCATTTTACACAGTGTGTATCATCTTCTGAATGATAAGGGAACAATGGCGATTGTATTGCCGCATGGTGTATTGTTCCGTGGCGCAGCAGAAGGTGTGATTCGTCAAACTTTAATTGAGAAAAACTATCTTGATACAGTTATAGGCTTGCCTGCTAACTTATTTTACGGCGTATCAATTCCAACCACAATTTTGGTGTTTAAAAAAAATCGTAAAGCAAAAGATATTTTGTTTATTGATGCAAGCCACGAGTTTGAAAAGGGTAAGAATCAAAACAAACTTACGAATGAGAACATTAATAAAATTGTTGAAACTTACCGAAATCGTGTAGATGTCGATAAATACGCTCATGTGGCGTCACTTGAAGAAATTAAAGCCAATGAGTATAACTTAAATATTCCTCGTTACGTGGATACGTTTGAAGAAGAGCAAACGATAGATCTTGCTGAAGTGAATAAGCTATTAGAGCAAGATCGAAAAGAAATTGCTGAACTTGAAGCTAAGATCAATGAACAGCTGAAAATATTAGGTATTCATATGTAAATGTAAGAGGCGGGTTAGAAGGGTCAGGGATATTATTTCTTGACTCTTTAACCTTACATATCAGAAAGCTAGTGGCTCATGAGTGGAATGGTTATATCAATAGAAAATAAGTGAGGTAAATATGGGGAAAAACCAAAAAAATAATAATCAAAACAACTTTAGGGGAAAAGTAAACTTTCATGGGCCGGCACAAATTGCTGCTGGAGATATAAATAATCATTATGTACCAAATACCAATAATCAAGAGGCTAATTATACGCCTGAACCAGTATGGCGAAGCCCATTTACTTTGGCTATTTTAACGTGGATTAGCTTTGTTATAACAGTTGGTGGATTGATTCCTATTGTTGTTAAAATGGTGAAAAATAGTTTAGATATTTTCAATGGAGAATTGAAGCCAGTAGTAGGGTTTGAATTTTCAATATATTTAATGGCATTTGTAATTCTGATTATCTTACTTGTGATACTTCTTAGTCTTAGAAGAATTGCTAAAACCGAAACGAGGCATCCCTTATTTTTCAATTTTGCAATTAATGGATACGATAATAGGTTGACATTGGAAAAAATACATTCGCACAAATGTCCTAAATGTGGTGGGGAGATGAAATATTATAATAAACCAGTGGAATGGATAAATAGACCCAACAATGATGGCAGTATTAAGCGCAAAGTTACAAAAAAGGTTCCTGCATTAGAGTGTAAGCGAAATCCAAATGAGCATTGGTATAAGGTTGACCCTGCAGAAGATATGTTGTAATTCTGTAGTTGGGTTAGGTAATCAACATTGTAAAATACAAGATTGAAAAGAGCATATTACGAAACAGAGGAAACCCGGATTGAGTATAGATCAATCCGTTTTTTCTGTTTCCCTTGACTGTTCTATGTTCCATTAATCTACGGCGAAATGTACGACTGCACTATATAACATTTTGTTGCGAAAAGGGTCAAACGTCACTTGATGCTGAACTTGCTTCACCCGCAACATTAGCGCTTTGTTCATTCCGATTCGTTCTTCAATGGCTCGTTCCAATTCACGGAAGTCATAAGCCTGCAAGCATTCGACTTTGTCTCTGATCATATCAAGTGAAATTTCCATATATCATTCAGGCCTCCTTAAAATCTCGATATTTGCAGGTTAAAAGCCTGTCGAGCTTCATTTTAGAGGAGCTTTTCCAGTTCGGCAAGAGCAATCGGGCTGAAAATCTAATAAAGACGTGATAAAATCGGGAAAGGGCAATTTTGAGATCATCGAACTTTCAATAATTTGAAGATCTAATGGAAGTAATAACAGATGCTGCTGTTTGAAGGAAGTTCATTTGCATGGTATAAGTGAAGAAGCTAGGACACCATAAAGTGAATTGCAACGAAAAACGAATGATCATGTAAATGATAGCAAGCAGATGTATGAGTTACGTGTTTTATTATGTTTACTATTAATGAGGATAAAGACTGTCCTGGAATGTATAGAGGAGCTTTTGGAGATGACAAAGGAAAACTTTTGGCGTGAATTGCCACGACCATTTTTTATACTGGCACCCATGGAAGATGTGACGGATGTTGTGTTTCGGCATGTCGTAGGTGAGGCGGGCAGACCGGATGTGTTTTTTACGGAGTTTGCGAATACAGAGAGTTATTGTCACCCGGAGGGGCACCATAGTGTGCGCGGGCGTCTGACGTTTACAGCGGATGAACAGCCGATTGTGGCTCATATCTGGGGAGATAAACCGGAATTCTTTCGTGAGATGAGTATCGGTATGGCGAAAGAAGGCTTTAAAGGCATCGATATCAATATGGGTTGTCCGGTAGCGAATGTAGCTGAGAATGGAAAAGGAAGTGGATTGATCTGCCGGCCAGCCCTTGCGGCAGAGATCATTCAGGCGGCGAAAGCCGGGGGGCTGCCGGTCAGTGTAAAAACGCGTCTTGGATTTACTGAGGTCGACGAATGGCGCGACTGGTTGACCCATATTTTGCAACAGGACATCGTGAATCTGTCCATTCACTTGCGTACGAGAGAAGAAATGAGCAAAGTAGATGCTCACTGGGAATTGATTCCTGAGATTAAGAAGCTTCGTGATGAGATAGCTCCTAATACACTGCTGACGATTAACGGGGATATTCCTGACCGTGAGACAGGCCTTAGACTCGTGGAGCAATATGGCGTGGATGGTATTATGATTGGACGTGGTATCTTCCAGAATCCGTTTGCTTTTGAGAAGGAGCCGAAGGAACACAGCAGCACGGAATTGCTTGATTTGCTACGGCTGCATTTGGATCTCCATGATCAATATTCCGAGCTTGACCCACGTTCGTTCAGCCCGCTGGCCCGTTTTTTCAAAATCTATGTTCGTGGCTTCCGCGGTGCTAGTGAGCTGAGAAACAGCTTGATGAACGCCAAAACCACTTCTAAAGTACGCGAACTGCTCATTGATTTTGAAAGTAATGAACAGGTGGAGTAGAGTAAGACGTAATCATGGATACGGAGTATGATTCAGGTAGATTTAATAGCAAAAAAGAAGCGGTAACTCTTCCGCTTCTTTTTTTTGCTTTGCTGTTTAACGCGTATACGCAGGCTTCTCCATAGCGACCGGTTGAGGATTGGCAAGCACCCATAACACAGCCAACTCGGATAACCTTGCAGGCGCATCAAAATCGTATCCATTGTGAAGTCTGCTGACCAAGTCTGCTGCCTCTTGGAGCAGGGCCGGGGCGAGTGGCGTACCAGAGCCCAGGTGACGAATCAGTGCATCCAGCATCTTACGATACTCCGCGTCCCAGTTTCCACCGCCATTATCCAATACTTCATGAGACACACGTCCTGTGATGCGGATGACCTCTCCCTGCACCGTTTGAGCGTGACCTTGGGCCGGAATGAGATATTCCCACAGCTCTTGGTGCTGTTTGGTCCAAGTGGTTGCCTTTACCTGAATGGGGGTGGTCCCATCGTGCATGACCCGATTCTCTACCGTTTCGACATCAAATAACTGGTACAGTTTGATCAGTGCGTCTGAAACCTCATCGACCTTGTCCTTATTAAACTTCTCACGGACGAATTCAAAATCCTTACCGATCCGCTTCACCGATTCTTTCATATCGGGGGTGACCGATGCTCCGGCATCCAGCAGAATTGCGGCAATCTCTGCCAGACTGACTATATCGCTATTCCTGCAATTGGCTAACCCCTTAGCTAATGGCGTATTTCCCTGTTTATTTTCTACGTTAATAGTAGCGCCTTGGTTTACCAACTCTTGAACCACTTTGGTTCGATACCCATTGACCGCTGCATGTAACGGAGTTTCATTTTGGTAATCCACAGCGTCCAGATCCGCACCTAATTCAAGGAACAGGGGTACATTTCCTGACCAGTGTGAGGCATGGGCATGTAAAGGTGTGCGTTGATATTTGTCACGTGCATTAATATCTGCCCCTTGCTCTACCAGCCAGCGGACCAATTCATCCGATATTTGACGAAAGCTGAGGGTCGTACCTTTGCTGTAGCCCCCTCGGGCATCGCATTCGCATTGCTCGAAAACCTCTTTTACGGTAGCGATATCATTATCTTTAACGAGTTTTTCCATATGAGCAGGTAAGGTTGCTTTCTTCGTAGCCATTACACTCTTCCTCTCCTTTGTGAATAACAACGTGTGTTCCAATGGTAGGCTATGACGATTTAATAGTAAGTAGATAATTTTCTGCAATTTTATCACATAGGGAAATTTAAAACCAATAACTGGGTTTCTTCCATCGTCAATTTGGTTTGCTATGTTATAATTTAGATGAATGTTGATACTGGAGACGGATTGAAAAATATTTGAAATGATCGCCGCAAATCGTGCGGTAGGCTTTTGATAATAGGAGGATTTATGTCCTGGAGCAAATTGAAGCAACAACTGGAGAGTTTTCTTAGTCCTGCGTTAGTTGGAAGTGTGGAGTACCGTGCTACCAGCTATCGCTATTCACCTGATAAATCAGGCAATTGTTATATTACTGTAGATAAAAAGAATGTACTCAACATGAACGATACAACAACCCCAATCCGATGGTATGAGACAGAGCAGGAGATCAAGAGCGACCCGGAGATCATGATTCCTGTGAGCGATGAAGAGATTGAAGCTATTCGAAAAGATTCCAAAGGACCCATTCCTGAGGATCGTCTTCAAGTCATGGCAAGAAGTAGAAAAATCTCCGTGCATGCCAAAGAGCTTTTGCTGGCTCAGACCGCACTCAGTAAATCAAATTTTACCGTTGCAGCTACGACGTATTTATCCACTTCTATAGAGGATAATCTGGAGAGCAAGGATATCTTGTTTAATATTCTGGCTTTAATGGACAGACGAGTTGGCAAAAAGCGAATTCTGAACATGTCGGAGCAGGTCAAATTAAAGCATCCAGCGGTACAATATTTTTATGAACTGCGTCGTCGTACGTTGTGAGATTGAATAACTTTTGATATAGCTTTTAACTATAACCAGTTATGGTTTTTAAGTATCCCTTCTAACTGCTCTCAGCGTGATATGATCATTGTATACAACGAGGGGGTTTTTTACATGACTGATAAGTTCCAGATCGTAGGAAGTTTATTGCGGCCGGATGAGCTGCTGAAATATAAAACGCAAATTGAACATAATGATGATATCCAATATCCGTTCTATGAAAACTACGAAGGATATGAGAAGTGTGAGACCGAGGCAATCAAACAAGTTGTCGCAAAGGAAATCGAACATAACTTGTCCGTGGTTACCGATGGCGAATTCTCCAAATCGATGTGGCATCTGGACTTTGTATGGGGATTTGGCGGAGTGAAGCGTTACATCGCGGATCATGGCTATTTTTTCAGAGATGTGGACGGAACTTCGAAGTATGAAACACGCAAAGATATTGGACTGCGCATCACTGATAAATTGAGTGGAAAGAACCATCATTTCATTCAACTGTTCCAACAACTGCAAGACACGGCTGGCGAGCAACAAACGAAACTTTGCGTACCGTCTCCTTCCCATATCTTCGGTGAGCTTTCCTGGTCGGATAACATTGGTGGAACGGATGCTGTATATCAAAACATACAGGAGCTCAAAGAGGGTCTTGTGATCGCGTATAAGGAATTCGTGGAGGAATTCGCTGCAGTGGGCGGCAAAATTCTGCAATTCGATGATTGCTTATGGGAACTGTTTGCAGACGACAACCCGAACTCACCGTTTACAGGGGAAAATATTAATCAAGATGAAGTAAAGGGTCTCGCTACCGAATTTATTGATATTAATAATACCGTGATTGACTTCGGACATAGCCTGGGCTTGAAAATGTGGACACATAACTGCCGCGGCAATTATGATTCCCGCAACATGGGTGGTGGATCGTATGCCAAAATTGCGAATCTGTTCCTGAAGCAATTGAAGTATGACCGTTTCTTCCTGGAGTGGGATGATGATCGTGCGGGTTCAATTGAAGCGTTGGAAGTGTTCAAAGACAGACCTGAAACGGAAATTGTACTGGGTCTGTTGTCATCCAAAACGAGTACACTCGATGATGAAGCGCGCGTTGTTCGTTTGCTGGACGAAGCATCCAAAATCATCGATAAGGATCGGCTGTTGTTGTCTCACCAATGCGGCTTTGCATCTTGTGATGGCGGTAACGAATTAAGCGAAGCTCAGCAATGGGCGAAGATTGATCAAGGCCAGAAGATTGCAAAGCAATATTGGGGCAGCACCGTCTAGAATTTAAGCTGAATGTATTGTGACCTTATAAAATCAATAGTGTTCTGTGCAATAATGAAACGGCGACTTTTCCTCTGGAATCTATCCAGGGAGAAGCCGCCGTATTTGTTGTGGAACGTACGTATACGTATAGGTACGTTCTCATTTCTATAATTTTTTTAAACTAATGATGAGGCATAGGTATGTCATTCTTTATTTCTGTGATTCACGCTGTGCCAGCCATTCCTTTTTCAACAAAGCATACTGATACGTATTCTCGTATTTCGGTGTGCCGTCCTCATTTTTGACAAATGAAATGAACTCCAAAAAAAGACCTTCCCGGCGCATGCCCAGCTTCTCACACAGTTTCTGAGAACGGAAGTTATCATCCTCGACATAGGCGTACAGTCTTCTTATTCCCTGTTCCATAAAGAGGTGCTCAATGAAAGCATTGGCGCTCTCACTGGCGTACCCTTTCCCTTCAAATCTGCCATTAAAATTCCAACCTATACTATACGTATCTGAATTCGAATCCTTATCCGTATCGGCATCCCGATCTTCCCTCATACCAAACAGCTCACCGATCAACTCGTTACTGTCTTTCAGGCAAACCGCGATGTGGGAATCGTCACTGCTTCTTTTTGCGACCTCTGCCGCAGCGTCTTCCAACGTTGAAATTCGTTGATCCATAAAACAATTTACTCTGGGATTTGCTGTGTATTCCAACAGTCCGGCTGCGTCCGTTAAGGTGAAATTTCTCAGGATTAATCGATTGGTTTTAAGTATTTGCATAAGATGATATACCTCCGGTCTTCATATCAATAGATTGGCTTTGTTCATGTTGTATCTCTTTTTATTTTACGAGACTCCCTATTCGTACTATAACTGGGTATAGCCTTGGGTTTGGCTTTGGCTTTGGTACTGTCTGACCGGGAGAACAATCCCACCAATTTCTCCCTATAGATATAACCGAGTACAAACCCGATTACAGCGATAACAGAAATAATAATGGCGATTGTGTATTGTTGCATATGAATTGTGGACCCTACAACGGTAGATGCGATGATCCATGGCAGACGACCGACGATAAGGATCGTGAAGAACCTAAACGAACTAATCGATGTAAGTGCGGCGACAAATACAAGCATGTCTTTGGGTAAGCCGGGAATTACGAAAAAGATGAATAAAAAAGCGGAGAACTTCTTCTCATCATGAATTAACGACATCCACTTATTACTTTTCTTTTGCATTAGCCGTGAAATATAAGCGCGACCGATAAAACGAGTGAAATAAAAAGCAATCGCTGAGCCTATAATCAAACCTATTGTAGTATACAAGGACCCAAGTGTAACCCCATAGATATAACCGCCTGCAATCTGTACCACTTCTCCTGGAATGGGTGCAACCACGATCTGAAGAATCTGGAATAAAATAAACATGACCGGACCCCAATGGCCTGTTGAGTGAATATACGCTCTGAAGTTGTCCATGGAAGACATGATTTTAATAAGGGCAGGAGAATAATACACCAGTAGACCAATGGACAACATGATGAACAGACCCAACAATATGTTAATCATTACTTTTTTCGAAGTTTGTGGCATTCCTGACGACCCCTTTGTGTAATAACTTCTACATATTTACAGTATAAGACGAAATTATTAAGAGATACCTACATAACTTCTGAAGAATTCTTAAGTCGATTGTATTTGCTGGTAGTCGCTAATAGCGCATATTATACTGAAATTAGACGGAGGGATCAGATGAGCAAGAAAATTCTAATTGCTGATGATAACAGTGAAATTCGTGAAATTGTAAGGATTTTGTTAGAGAGTGAGAATTATGAAGTGATTGAAGCGATAGATGGTCAAGATGCGATTGATAAAGTGAACGAAGAGACGGATCTCATTATTTTGGATATGATGATGCCCAATAAATCGGGGCTGAAGGCGTGTCTGGAGATTCGTGAAAAAACAAGCGCACCGATCCTGTTTCTCACGGCGAAAACGCAGGATTCTGACAAACAATTGGCCTTTTCCTCAGGCAGTGATGACTTTTTGTCCAAACCCTTTTCCTATACAGAACTTGTTTCGCGGGTGAAGGCCTTACTGCGGAGGTATTATGTTTATCGGGGCAAGGAGAAGACCGAAGAACAGGACCAGATTATCGTTAAGGATCTTACCGTCCATCAGGATTCAAAAACCGTGTTTGTTGGAGAGAAGGAGATTGCTCTAACTGAAATTGAATACCAGATTTTGCTGCTGTTGGCTAAGAAGCGACGAAAGGTATTCTCGGCAGAAAATATATATGAGAGTGTTTGGGGGCAACCCTATTTTTATACGTGTAATAACACGGTCATGGTTCATATTCGTAATTTGAGAGGCAAACTGGAGGATGACCCGCAGAACCCTAAATATGTGAAGACCGTTTGGGGGAAGGGGTACAAAATTGAATAGATTATTAATCGGAAAAAAGCTGAAGATTAAACTGGTTCTGGCGGTTATCATTTCTTTGGTCATTTCCATAAGTGCACTCGTTATTTTACAAGTTGTTGGCGAGACTGTATTGGATAGTTATTTAAGCAAATCCACTTTTGTAGAGAACAGGCAGCAAGATGCGCTCGATCGATTCGAAGCATTTGTGGATAACCAGAACGTGTCAACCCGTGATCATGAGGAATTGTCTGCTTGGATAAGACATGAGCGCTACTTAAATCTGTATATTTTTGCAAAAGACAAATTGATATTTTCCTCCAACACGGAGATTGATCCTGCCATTAATGAAGAGTTGTTAACTCAATTCGTGCCATCAAAAATACCTATCACCACCATCCATTTTGCGGATCAGGATGCCCAGATATACTTGGTTAGCTTTTATGAGTATCAATATTACAACCTCATTCTGATTATTGGTGTTTTCATAGCGGCGATTGTGTTTATTGTTTCCTTTCTACTGATGATTAATAAGAAAACATCTTATATTGGCGTGCTTGAACAAGAGATCAAAATACTCGAAGGTGGAAATTTGGACTATTCAATTACGATATCGGGAAAGGATGAACTGTCATCTCTGGCCCAGAGTATTGATGAGATGAGGAAATCATTTGTGGAACGGCTGGGCAGCGAGGAGAGGGTCAGGATGGCCAACCGTGAATTGATCACGGCGATTTCCCATGATTTGCGAACGCCACTCACGATTCTATTAGGATATATGGATATCATAGAGCTTAACAAATATAAGACACATGAGGATCTGTTGCAGTATATTCATAATAGCCGGGAGAAGGCCTATCAGATCAAAGTGTTGTCGGACAAACTATTCGAATATTTTACGGTATCCTCTGCCGCTGAAGAAGAGGAAGTAGAATTTGAAATGTATGAGGGCAGAGCGCTTATCGATCAACTCATAGATGAGCAATTAGTGGTTTTGGACGATATAGATGTGCAGGTTCAGACAGATGCTCATCATGAGGAGTTTTTGCTGGAAATCAATCTGGTCGCCATGCGTCGCGTAATGGATAACATATTTTCAAATATTCGAAAATACGCCGATCCAGGGCATCCCGTTCATATCCAGGTTTCTTTGAAGCAACAATGGGTCATTCTTGCGGTGGAGAATAAGATTAAACATGTTGGCAAAAAGAATGATAGCAACGAAATCGGGCTTGTTAGTTGTCAGAAAATGATCCAGCAGCACAACGGGACGTTGACGGTGTCGCAGGAAAAAGATATCTTCTCATTACAGATTACGCTACCTGTCATCTTCAATAAACTAACACAGACTCATATATAATGGAGGGGAAAGAGGCGTTTTCATTATCGCGAGCAACAAAAACGAATCTCTTGGAATGATGTTGATGGTCTTCCGTGGGGTTTCTCTGGCTGTCTAATTTTGTTACCTTAGACTGCTGTAGTGGAGAAGCTTGCTAGATAGGCATAGGCGAAAGAACATCGCTCTACCATTCACACTATACAAAAAGAGCCATGCGACAGCATGGCTCTTACATATATCGCGAGAGGGCAAACCTCATGTTTTAAACAACAGGTGGATTCTGTTTCTTGAAATATTGTTCAATTAGAAATGCAAGCATCGGTCCGGGCTCAGCCTTCTGTAATTGAGCCTGATCGCCAAATTCCATGAGATACGGCTGTTCCGCAGTACAAGGAGTCCAATAAGGCATCAGCTTTCCGGTGGAGTCCGAGCCGTTTGGGTCACCTGTAGCAATAAAATTGGATAAATAATTACACATCTGGCGAGCCAGATCATAATGCTTGCCTGTGAAAGGCCGCCAGCATTTGGCGAGTGTTTCGAAGAAGAACCACAGATCAACGGAGTGAAAAGTGCCTGGCTGATCCCAGCCCGGAATCTCGGCGTCGAAGTTATAATAGTAGAGAGGCGTTTCAGACGGATGACCGCTGTTCGCGCGGATGGCGAGCAGAATGGCATGTTGGATCATGCGGACCGATGCTTGTTGCAGAGCATGTTCGATTTGGCCGGAATCAGCCTCACATAGCTGCAAAAAGGCAGGAGCATCCTCGCCAAACAGCTCCACAGCCATCTGCTTCAGTTCTTCCAGATTGGCTGCGGCGGGACGGGTCCAAAATTCGGAAGATGTATGCCCCAGCATTACGGGTATCGCCTCGCGCTCCTGCTGAACAAAACGAGTAAACGGATCGCCTGCGCAGAATTGTTCGTCGATGACGGTTCCCCAGAAGCTTTTGTATTCGAGTGCTTTGTCACGGAGATATTCAGCGTCCAGTTGTCTCGCCTCAGCCAGTGAAGCTACGCCCAGGAAGCCAAAAAATTCAACCCCTGCTTGCTCTGCATCCCTTAGTGTGGAACGGACAGAAGGCACTCGGACCTTCGGGTACAACTCGGTAGCTATACCGCTCATGATGACGGCTCGCTGGAACAAGCCTTTATTTTGCGGAGAGGTCATCTGGCTGAGTACACTTCCTCCGCCTGCCGACTGTCCGCCGATGGTGATCTGGTCTGGATCACCGCCAAAGGCGGCAATGTTGCGTTTGACCCACTGGGTACCTGCTTGCTGATCGAGATGCCCGAAGTTGGCGGGTGCATGGGGGGATTCGGCACTAATCTCAGGATGGCACAGGAAGCCAAAGGCATTCAGCCGATAATTAATCGTTACAACGACAATACCTCTGCGAGCGATTCGCTCGCCATCAAATTCCATTTCGGCCGTATGGCCGACTTGCAGGCCCCCGCCAAAATACCAGACAAAAACAGGCAACTTCTCGTCCATGCGCTTGGCGGGTGTCCAGACATTCAGATACAGACAATCCTCGTTCATAGGCAGGTCGGGATCAACGGCCCATTCGCGGGTATAGATATTGTTATCATCGATGACTGTTGGGGCTTGCATGGAGATGGGGGCAAAATCAAAAGCTTGCAGTACACCTTCCCAGTTCGACTGCGGCTGCGGAGCGCGCCAGCGGTTCTCACCTACAGGAGGTGCGGCAAAAGGAATTCCCTTGAAGCTGGTAATCCGCGGGTCCGCCGCGGGCAGTCCTTGCACTTGTCCATGTTCTACCGTAACCATTCTAAGCATACAACATTCTCCTCTCTGGATTTAGCGTGTAAGCGTTACCGGACATCTGATCAACGTGGCATTAGAAAGGGGGAATCAAGGTTGAATCCGATTTGGCATGAGAGCAGTAGGGCCAGTAATTTGTATTTTATCAGCGGTGGTCACAAGCCAGCTAACCCTCACCAGTGGGGGCCAGGCGTGCGTGACGTTTATGCGCTGCACTATATTATCCGCGGCCAAGGGACGCTGGAGACGGGCGGCCGCGTTTTTCGGCTCGTTACGGGGGAAAGCTTTAT
Source organism: Paenibacillus sp. FSL R5-0701 (assembly GCF_037973995.1). Classification (NCBI taxonomy): domain Bacteria; kingdom Bacillati; phylum Bacillota; class Bacilli; order Caryophanales; family Paenibacillaceae; genus Paenibacillus; species Paenibacillus sp. FSL R5-0701. The sequence continues at coordinate 867,145 of NZ_CP150230.1, forward strand.
CATATTTCCGCAAAAGGAGATTTACTATTATCCAGACCCGCAAGATCCATGGGAGTACGTCTGGGTGGAATTTAGCGGTGAGGATGCCGGGCGGTTGCTGGGGCTGACACAGCTCTCAGAGGTACAACCCGTGGTGACGGTATCGCCGGAGACATTGCAGCCTTTTTTCCACCTTGCCTGGAACGCGGGTGCATCGTCCTATGAATTACTGCGGGCGGATGCACGTTTGCGTCTGCTGCTCTCCTACTATATGGAGCATTATCCGAAAGAGCCGCAGGTGGACGCCAAGGATTATGTCTGGCTGGCGAGAAAGTACATCGAGCAGAACTACTGGAAGCCGACATTGACCGTCACGGAGATCGTAAAGGCAGTTAATCTGGAGCGCAGTTATTTGTTTCGTCTCTTTAAGGCAGTAACCGGCAAGTCTGTTTTGGAGTATATTACATCCTGCCGTATCGGGCGCGCCTGTGAACTGCTGAAGATGTCGGGTCTACCGATTCAATCGGTAGCCTATTCTGTCGGCTATAATGACCCGTTATATTTTTCCAAAGTATTCAAGAAAGTAACTTCACACACGCCAACATCGTACATGATGCTGCACCGGACCAAGGCATAACGTTAACGGAACAGGGCGCAGTTCCCGGACTCTCGGAAATAACGAATCAGCTTCTCAATAGGCTCACGTCCACAGTTTAGCTTCACTCCTATACAATCGATGCACTGAAATTGCTGGGCAGAGCGCGAGATCAATTTGAGGTAGATGCCCACATCGTCTGAAGAGAGCGGAACCTGACAGGAGGTGCACAGGCGATGTTGGGCCATTTATTTCACCAGTTTGGCACGCACAATTAAACAATCATGTGCTGCGACAACGGGAGCGAAGCGTTCACGGAACACGCCAAGCTCTTGATGTTCCCAGCAGTCATACAGGGACAGCGCATAACCGGCAGCGTAAGGCAGACCCATATCCCAAAATTGCAATGATAATTCCCGCTGGCTGTCGCTCAGGTTGAAGAAGCCAATAGCCAGGTCACCATCTGTGAGCACCTTCACCAGCATAAATACATCGTCTGTGTGAAACCATTGCGGTTCTGGTTTAATGCGGTAAGCTCCGCGTGCTTCTACATCCTGATTGATAGCGATTAGGTCAGGATTCAGGAGAATATCCTTTGTAACCTGGTTAGCCTTACGCACGTCACATCCAATCATTAGCGGTGAACCCATCATGGACCAGAGTGAGAAGTGGGTTTTATATTCGACGTCGTTGCATCCGCCGATGCTGCCAATATAATCATTATTGCTTCCACCGTACATACCAACAATCAGCATATCCATGTCGTTATGGCAGAAGGAGCCGGTGTAGCTTTGTTTTCCCAATTGGGACAGGGCAAGTTCCTTCACTGAATCCCAATTGTCGCGGATATCGCCGGTGGAGCGGTACATATGAGCGCCCGATTCCCGAATCCAATCGTATACATCGTCGGCTCCCCAGTTGCAGGCGGAGAACAGGATATCGCGTCCGCAGTTTTTGAGCGCAAGGCTCATCCGTTTGTACAGCAGCTCTCCTGAGATATGGCGCGGCTTGAAGCAGTAATCATACTTCAAATAATCAACACCCCATTCGGCAAAAAGGGCAGCATCCTGGAATTCATGCTCGAAGCTGCCTGGATACCCGGCACATGTATGTGTACCCACGCATGAATACATGCCGAACTTTAGTCCTTTGCTATGGATATAATCAGAAAGCGCTCTCATTCCACTCGGGAATTTCTCCGGGTCAGCCACCAGATTGCCACTCGCATCACGTTCCTTCAGGCTCCAGCAATCATCAATGACAATGTACTCGTAGCCAGCAGCCAGATAACCTTCCGATACAAACACATCAGCGACATCCCGAATTAATTGTTCGTTAATATCCCACGTAAAGGTATTCCACGAATTCCAGCCCAGGGCAGGGGCAAAGCCTAACACTTGATTGTTGCTCATGCTCTCGCATCCTTCCTCATCTCGGTTTTGTTAACAACACTAAACTGAACATAAACGATGAGCGACGTTTCCTGCCATAGCTTAACGTTGCTTGAACATGGACGTATGTTGCTCCGCTTGTGCTGTGGGAATTAGCTCTTCCAATCAGGCTCTCGGCAGGTATTCAGAAATTGCCGGTAGAAGTATAAGAAAGGAAAAATGTCTGTCTGCAAAGAAGTTATATCTACCTTTTCAGGGATCTGTGCGAAACAAGGATATAGATGTTATGATCGGTAATAATGCTCGAACAGGTTGTCAGAGCAACAGGGAATTTGAATAGTATTCAGTTTTTTTAGGAAAAATACCCCAGTGGGGAATCCCTCATAAGAAAGGTAATAATCTCGCCGGAATGATTATGCATATGGCTGAATGGTTCGAATTGGATAATGTGCGATTTTCCATCGCTTATTCGTTAAACATAAGTGTCTGTTTGATTTGATTAGATATATAATTTTATAGGATTGGGAGTGTTGTGAAATGAATCTAGATGAAGTAATGCAGGAGCTTGAAGCGCTGGGCAAAGAACGAACGAAAAAAATCTATATCTCCAATGGTGCGCATGAACCGCTATTTGGCGTGGCAACCGGGGCGATGAAACCAATGGCGAAGCGGATCAAAAAGGATCAACCTTTGGCAGAGCAACTATACGCGACGGGGAATTATGATGCGATGTACTTTGCGGGTGTGATTGCCGATCCTCAAGCGATGACGGAAGCGGATTTTGACCGTTGGATTGACGCTGCTTATTTTTACATGATCTCTGACTTCATCGTTGCCGTCACGTTGGCAGAGACGGATATTGCTCAAGAAGTTTCGGATAAGTGGATCGCGAGCGGAGATGAGCTGAAAATGTCAGCAGGATGGAGCTGTTACTGTTGGTTGCTCGGCAGTCGAAAGGATGCTGAGTTTTCGGAGAATAAACTGATGGAGATGCTGGAACAGGTGAAAAAGACGATTCACGAATCTCCGGAACGAACCAAATATTCGATGAACAACTTCCTGTATACCGTTGCAACATCCTATCAACCGTTGCACGATCAGGCGGTAGAGACTGCCAATGCCGTTGGCCCTGTCGAAGTGAACAAGAACATGCCCAAGAGCAAGCTGCTGAATGCCTCTGAGAACATCCAAAAGGCAGTGGAAAAAGGGCGGACGGGCTTCAAGCGTAAATATGTAAGATGTTAATGGGAATCGCTGTAAAATAGACTAGAACATCAGGAGATGTAACACATGCAGGAGGTGCTCGTATGAATGTAGAGAGTGTCTCCCTTTTTGTGTTGTTGTGAATATCACGTACTTGGGTAACTGAAATCTAGTAACCGTCAAGCTACAACTTAGTCAACAAATTTTCTGTCGATCCTTTATACTAATAAAGCCAGAAACATATCTAAGGAGTTGCCGAATCCAATATGAATAAAAAAGAAGTCGCGCATATACGCAAGCAGTTTAAACTCGATCACGATCTACTGAATATTTACGATATTCTCAACGTGTATATTACGAAGGAAACCAATGAGGTCTATCACTGGGAGCGTCACCCGTTCGAACTGGTGGACAGAGAGAAGCAGGAACTGTACATGGGCAATTTCAAAAAATTGCTGACAGGTGATTTGGATCAGAAGTTGTTTGAGTTGAAGTTCCAGGAAGCCGCGGAGGACCCGGCTCAGGTACTGCTTCACCAGGCTCTGGTAACAGGTGATCCGGATGAATGGCAGGATCTGATGTTGCTGCTCGTGGATCGAATGTTGGTGGATACGAAGTTTGAGCGGGACATGGTAGCTACGTTCGTGCGTGGACAGTATTACTTGCCGACCAAGGCTAGAAACGAAGCTACGGAAGAGAGCGAGAAGAATGAGGTGTTCGCCCATCCGTTTATTCTGTGCAGTGTGAATTCCACGGAGAAACAGCGGAAGACACTCTTGTTTGATTATGTGGAGAGAGAATTCAAATACAACATTATTGTCGATCCGATTATCAAATTAAGCACGCCAGAGCAAGGATTCTTGTACCCTAGCGTGACGGACAACTACTCCGATGTGAATCGTGTACTGTATTGTACAGGGAAATCTAATTTCCCGGATCCGCATTTTGTTGAAAATGTATTGAATGGAGAAAGATCCGTTACCGCACTGGAAGAACGGGCGATCTTCGAAGATATCGTCAAGGAAGTGGCCGGTGAACAGCTCGATTCAGCCACCATTGCACATGTATACGAGGAGATCAACCGAGTCATCGAGATTAACGAAGAGTCCCATGAGGAAGAACCTCCGAAGCTGGATTATAAAGATCTGGAACGTGTACTGACCGCAAGCGGTATAGAGGATCTGACAACGGAGAAAGTAGAACGTGCCTTCGAAACGATCGTTGATAACAAGAACTATGAGATGAAGGCAACCAGTGTTATGCCGAAGTTTACGTCCAAGTCCATTAAGATTGAGACCAAGGTTGCTACGATTTCGGTTAGCCCGCAAGACCTGAGATATGTGAAGCAGGTAAATTATCAAGGCAGACGTTGCATCATGATTGAAGTGGACGAAGATGTTGTGATTGAAGGCTTTACCCTTAATACAGAAAAACTTATAAATGAGTAATTGATTCTAGACAATGATGATGTAAAATCATCAGTTATGGACGAATAAACGTCCATTTATTGCAAAAAGCCCAAGCCAAAAGCAACACTGAACTGCTCCCTGTCATAGTAGACCGCAGAAGACTACGATGGGAGCAGTTCGTTATCGCCAAGGCATGGGCTTTTTTGCTGTTTCATGACTGTCGCAACAGTTGTTTGATATCCGCTGCCGGACTGGAGCCAAGCTCCTCTTTGAGCAATTCCTCCAACACCAGATACTGTCGCTGCGCTTCGGTTCTTCGTCCAAGCGACAGATACAACAGGATGATCTCGCGATGAATATCTTCCCGAATCGAATCAATCTGGAGGATACGTTCAAAATAATACAGCGCCCGTAACGGCTCGCCTGCCTTCGCGTGATAGTGGGCCGCAGTTTCCATCGTCATGATGAAATCCAGCTCCAGCTGTCTGGACCACGCGAAAGCCCACTCATAATGCCTTCCTTTCAGAAGTTCACCCGTATACAACGTGTCCATCCGCTCGAAGAGCTCGGGGCGATGTGCCGATGCCTGACGCATCTGCCGGAACAAAGCCTCGAACTCGTACAGATCACAGTTAATCGCTTCCCGGTCGATACGGATACCGTTTCTGTCCTTGAGAATGATCGGCACGTCACTGTTATCACCGATGGCACGTCGCACATAGTACAGTGTGGAATTGATGTTGGTCCAGGCTTTCTGCGGACTGAGGTCCTTCCACAACGTATCGGCCAAGGCATCGCGGGTGGTTGATTTGGTATACAGCAAGAATGCAAGTAACTCTTCCGTCTTGGGCGTTCTAAGCTTGATGGGACTGTCTGCTCCGGCACCGCCAAACACAGTGAATTCACCGAACAGACGAACGTTCAGTTTGGGTCCAGGTACCGCTAATTCAGGTGTTGTCACGGACTTGTGAAGCTTTTCCTGCAATCGCTTGATGCTGCGGTTCAGTCGCTCAGCCGTGACCGGCTTGATGACGTAATCGATCACTTCTTTGTCGAAAGCCTGCACTGCATATTCCTCATAACCGGTCACTAGCACAATGGGAAGCGAAGGGTGATGTTTACGCAATTCACCAATGAGTTGCATACCCGAGATGCGAGGCATCGTAATGTCCAGAAATGCCGCATCGAAGCTATTCTCTGCCGCATATTCACAGGCTTCCTCCGGGTCATGAAATGCACGAGATACCTCAACTTCTCCGCTTTCTGTCAAAATACGATTCAGTCGCTTCAGCGACAAATCCTCATCATCCACGATGATGACTTTCATCATGATTCATAACCCCCATTCCCATCTGTGCTTAGACGTTGATTTGGAAGATCAAATGTAATCCGCGTTCCCTCGCCGTCCAGACTTTCCATCTGAAGGTGTCTGCCATACAGCAGGTTCAACCGGCTGGAAATATTCCATAGGCCAACACCTTTACTGCCGTCTGTGGATTGCCGAATTTCGTCCATCCGTTGCTTGGTTATGCCGATTCCGTTGTCCTCGATGGTGAAACGTGTTTCCGTATCATTCAGATTGCGGATAGATAACATGACCCGGCCACCGCGAATGCTGGACATCAGCCCATGCCGAATCGCATTTTCGATCAGGGGCTGTAACGTGAGCGGTGGAATGTCCATGTTCCGGTTCACGTCCGCATCCACGTCGATAATGACCTCCAACCTTGAGCCAAAGCGGGCTTGCTCAATCGCTACGTATGCCTCGATCATCTCCAGTTCGTTCATCAAGCTGGTTTTTGAGTCCAGATGTTTAAAGTGCACACTGCGTCTTAAGTAACTCGATAATTGCAAAATCAATTGTTCTGCCCGATTCGGCGCATCCACGCACAATTCGGCAATGGCATTCAGGGCGTTATACAGAAAGTGTGGGTTCATCTGTGACCGCAAAAAGGATATTTCCGCATCTCGCGCAGCTTGGACGGATGTTTTCATCCGAGTCAAACCGCCGATCCGTGCCAGCAGTTCCTCCGATTCGAACGGCTTGGATACAAAATCATTGGCGCCTTTCTCCAAGGCCAGCTTCAATTGATTAGCTTTATTGCTCGCCGTCAGCATGAGTACAGGCAACTCGGAAGGGGAGAAGCGCTCCCTGATCCGTTCCAGCAATTCGTAACCTGACATGTCGGGCATCATGATATCAGCAATGACGAGATGCACAGTAGGTAGCTTGTCCAGCAGCTCCAGTACGGAAGGGGAGCTTGAAGTGACCGCATAACTGTATCCTTCCAGCTTCAAGAGATTAACAATCGTCTGCAAATTAGCTGAGTCGTCATCCACAACGATGATCCATTCATCTTTATTCCCTTGTACAATCGTTGGTTCTTCGAACCGGAGTAGCCGATGACCAGGACCTGTAGGAGCGATGGTAAGCGGCATGACGTTGGAACGTTTCTCTCCTTTTTTCTCTGCCAGCGGGAACGTCAGGATGAACGTGGCACCCATGCCGGGTGCTGATTCCGCATGAATGCTTCCCCCATGTAACTCGACCAGCTTGCGCGTAATGCTCAGTCCTAGACCGGTGCCTCCAGCAACGACTGGCCCCGTGTCTGCTTCCTGCTCGAACGGCAGGAAGATATGCTCCAGCTTGTCCGTACCGATACCACGTCCGGTATCCACAATGCGTATTTCCGCTTTGCCTTGCACAATCGCAGCTTTGATACTTACCGTGCCACGTTCCGTGAACTTAACTGCATTGCCGATCAGATTATGCAAAATCTGAATCAGTCGATTGCCGTCTGCATGGATCGGCGGGAAATGCACCGGGATGCGGTTGATAAGCTCCACCTTTTTCGCGCCAAGCAGGAAGGAGTGCATACGCATGACCGATTCGACAAACGAGTACAGGTCGGTCGAAGACCGGTGGAGCGGGATGTCGCCATGTTTCATTTTCGAATAATCCAGCAATTCATCGACCAGATAGGTTAATCGTCTGCCACTTCCCGTCACGATCGCCAGATTGTGCGCTTGCTCATCGGTAAGGGGACCTTCTGCGCCTTTAAGTAGGCTTTCACTGATGTTAACAATCGCGTTCAGCGGTGTTTTGAGCTCATGCGAAGTATTGGACAGGAAGTCATCCTTCACTTTGTCGAGTAAGAGCAGCTGATCTTTGAGCGTGCGGACCGTACGATAGGCCTCAAAGAACCGAAGCACCGCCAGAAACAGCATCAGGATGCTGAACAGGACAATGGAAGCCTGCCCGATATTCATGTTTTCCTTGAGCGAGATCGAGAAGAGATTAATGTCCAGACAGTACAGCATGATGCTTAAGAGGGCTGCGTACCACAGAAAAGTAGACAGCCGTTCGCCCTTCTCACTGGTTAGGAACTGTTTTGCACATTGATACAGCAACCAGAGCAGCATCAACGTGTACATAACGACGACGTAAGGTGCAGCCAGCCCATAGATGGAAATAGGCAGGAACGCGACCATGCATAAGTATGCTCCGAAGATGATCAGGATCACCGCCGTGAGCATACCGGACAGGATGCCTGTTTTGAATCGGTAGAAGTAAAAGGTTAACAGACCCAGACATGCCACAGAGCAGAAATCTTTTAATTTATAGAGTGTGCTAAAGGAAATTTCCGTGCCCGCCATGGATAACACACGTTCGCTGATCATGCCGTTATAGAGTGCATACAGCAGACAGATTAGACCAATCAGCAGCAGGGAATCGTCCCTGTTTCGGTAGAGTGCAGACCCCAGGTAACTGATGAGGAATATGATCGAAATGGTGCCCAGTACAGCAAGCGTGCCAAATTCGATAGCTGTGTTGAACTGATGTTTTTTCAGCATGGCTGCTTGTTCGCCGAAAAAGAGTGGACCTGGAATGCCCGAGTCCGTGTAATCGTAATTAGCCACCCGGATCAAAATCTCAATGTCACCGCCATGATAGGGGAAAAAGCCAATCTGGGGGGAGTTTCCTGGTCGGTAACCTGCGGATTTTGCCACGGCATGCCCATCTTCCAGCAACTTGTTGCCATTGATGTAGATCTCGCTGGCAAAACGAATGTTCATTTTTTTGATCGCCAGCGTTCCTTCAACAGGTGCATTACGCAGCACTAGTCGATACGTGGCGAATCCGTGGGTAGGCAGTCGTTCGCCATCCACTTTAAGTCGATTCCAGGAGCCGGGAACGGTTGCATAGGTGTCGGGTGCTTTCGTTGGACCAGCCTGATGCGATGTTACAGATTCGTCAGGAAGCAATTGCTCCCAGTAAAATTCCCACTCCCCGTCCAGCTTGATCCGCTCGTCTTGTTCAGGGTTCCAGACCGAGAGATCCAGAACACCTTGACGGGCATGAAGCGCAGCAGATTGTGGTTCTCTGATCGTTGACAGCAGCAGTACGGTAATGGCAAGTACAACAGTCAGGACAATGCCTGAAATTTTTAATAACACGAAATGCTGCTCCTTTAGAGATTGTTCAATCCTTTGGTAGCTTCGGACAAAATCTCTTGTATTCTATCGGCATTGTAGCGAATATCTCTGGGGGGCGCAATCACATTTCGACAAATTCCTTCATACCCAACCCGTGAATTCCAATATCGACGCTTTTGCAGACTGTGCTTCTGTATGAGCCCCTTTGCGCCAGGCTTTGGGTGATTCTCCCATCAGTTTGGCGAAGCAGCGGTTAAAGCTGGAGATGGATCGGAAGCCGACCTGCTCAGAGATGGACAGAATGGAGGCCTCGGTGCTTTTTAATCGTTTGCATGCCTCTTCAATCCGGGTACTGTTCAGAAAATCAAGCGGCGTGGTTCCCATAATTTCATGGAACTTGCGGCGAAAATGCGTTGTACTCAGATGACACAGTTCAGCGAGGTAATCTATGGTCACAGGCATCATATAGTTTACGGTGATAAACTCCAGCACGGGTGAGATGACCAAGTCACCTTGGAGGTCTCTTTCCCGTTCGTGATCCTGAGATGACAAGCGTTCGCTGCTCGCATGAATTCGAAGCAGTTCGATATATAGAGACATCAACAAGCCGTACGCGCTCTCCCGATAGTAGGGGGACTGCTGCTTCATTTCTTCAACGATTGAAGTTGCGAGCATATGAATTTTGGGATGCTGTTCCTTATTCAGAATGCAATTGGTTCCCTGAATCGCCCATAGATTCGGTTCAATGTGAGTTTGTGCTGTTTTGAGCGAATGACGGAAGAGTTCTTCCGGTGAAAAAAAGATATAAGCCCACAGGCTGGCGTTATTAGGTGAACTGTATGTGGTATGCGGAAGATAGCGGGGAATGAACGTGATGTCGCCTGCCCGAAAAGGCACAGATTCTCCCTTAATCTCCATGATGCCTCCATCTGAATAACAGATGCCAATCTCCATGTGGTTATGGAAATGAAGATGCTCACTTTTGATATCGGATATTCTCCAGCGGTCTCCACTGAGTAACAGGACAGGGAAATCAATGGGCAGGCTGTAGTGACGATATTCAATGACCGGTTTCTTCGGTTTGGGCATTTTCGAGGACTCCTATGTATAAATGATTGAAATTGCGCAGTTTTGTTATGAATATGCTTAGAATGAGACTATTTTACTGCGTACAATGGAATAAGTAAAGCGTTTACAAAAATGGACGGACACCTCTCAGGGCGCACTTGGGGGCGTGTGCGCAGGGAGAGGGGAATAACAATGCTTCAAGTGAAATATGACAGGGAACAGATTCTACATGTAATCGAGAACGTTACCAAGAAAACACTGGATATGGATCTGACATGGGATTGGCCCGGTGGAGTGGCTTATTATGGTGTATCCAGGGCCTATCAAACGACAGGCAACCAAGAGATTCTGGACAGGCTGGTGAAATGGGCAGACGAATATATCGAGCTGGGGCTGCCAAGTTGGACGGTAAATACATGTGCCATGGGCCATGTGCTCATCACTTTATATGAAGAAACCGGAGATCAGAAATATTGGGATATTGTCCTCAGCAAGGTTGATTATCTCCAGAATCATGCACTTCGCTTTGGAGACAATGTGCTTCAGCATACGGTATCCGTTTCCAATGATTTTCCGGAACAGGCTTGGGCGGACACCTTGTTTATGGCGGCATTTTTCCTGCTTCGCGTAGGTAGCAAATTAAAAGATGAAGCCATGATTCAGGATGCGCTGAATCAGTATTACTGGCATATCAAATACCTGCAAGATCCGAGCAGCAGTCTGTGGTATCACGGCTATAACAATATCAACAAGGACCACATGTCCGGATTTTACTGGGGCAGAGCGAATGCTTGGGGAGCCTATACAATGTCTCAAGTGAAACCGCAACTGAACGACTGGTACTTGTATCCGCAGTGTATGGATGTAGAATGTGCCCTTCGCGATCAATTGGCAGCTCTCAAGCTGGTGCAGACCGAGAATGGCTTGTGGCGTACCGTTTTGGATGACGAAGAATCGTATGAAGAGGTGTCAGCCTCCGCTGGTATTGCAGCAGCCATGATCAATAACGGCAATCCACTGCATACCAAGTACGTGCAAAAGGCACTGGAGGGCATCCTGAACAACATTAGCGAAGATGGACGCGTGCTTGGTGTATCTGGCGGTACGGCGGTGATGAAGGATCGGGATGGCTATCGCAATATTCCAAAAGACTGGATTCAGGGCTGGGGTCAGGGCCTGGCACTCGCTTTTCTGTCCGATATGTTGAGATAGGGAGGGAACCCAATTGTCCAAACCAACCAAAGGCTCTTTTACATTGCCGGGAGAATCCGGTTATGAGGCACTGACGCTGGAACTTGCTGATCGCTGGGGTGCCGATGTGATCCGTGACAGTGACGGTACGAAATTGTCTGATGAGATTATTAATGCCGGATATGGCATCTATTCAACCATTTGCATTATTCGGGATCATAATGAGTGGGCATCCCGTAATCTGGATAAGCTGCAGCAATGTTTTCTCATTACCAATCCGAAAGTCGCTGTACAAGATTATGTATCCATCTATCTGATGGAGGATTTCTTCGCTGAACAATTCAGAGTGAATGATTCCAAAGAAGCGTTTAAATATTGGCAGGTGTATGACCGAACGACTGGGGAAGAGGTACCTAGAGGACAGTGGAATTATGAAAGGGAATCAGGCAATGTTGTCATTACCGGCGTTTCTCCTTGGCATAAATACACGGTGAGTTTCATGGTTTATCGGATCTGGGAAGAGATTTCCATGTACAATCATACAACGAATAATTGGGACAAAGAGCATCTGATGCAGATTGACCCGATCTATACGGACACACAAACCTATCTGCTGGATTGGATGGAAAAGTGGTGTCAAGACCATCCGGAAACAACCGTTGTACGTTTTACGTCCCTATTTTATAACTTCGCCTGGATCTGGGGCAGTGATGAGCGGAATCGCCATCTGTTCTCGGATTGGGGTTCATACGATTTTACCGTAAGTTCGAGAGCACTGGATCTGTTTGCTCAAAAATATGGGTATTCACTCTCCGCCGAGGACTTTGTGAATGGCGGTAAATATCGGGTCACTCACATGCCTGCGGATCAGCGAAAGCTGGATTGGATGGCATTTATCAATGATTTTGTCATTGAATTCGGTAAGAAATTAATTGATATTGTCCACAAGCATGACAAGCTGGCGTATGTCTTCTATGATGACAGCTGGGTAGGCATGGAGCCGTACAATGATCGCTTTGAGGAGTTTGGATTCGACGGCATGATCAAATGTGTGTTCTCCGGTTATGAGGCAAGAATGTGCTCAGGCGTTAAGGCTGATACCCATGAGATTCGCTTGCATCCCTACTTGTTTCCGGTTGGCTTAGGCGGGCTTCCTACCTTCAAGGAGGGCGGAGACCCTACCCTGGATGCCAAGAAATATTGGATTAATATCCGGCGTGCGCTGCTACGTGAGTCGATCGACCGGATTGGACTGGGCGGATATTTGCATCTTGTTGAGCCTTACCCGGACTTTGTGGATTATATCGAGAAGATTGCCCATGAATTCAGGGAAATGAAAGAGCTGCATCAGGCTGGAAAACCATATCAGATCAAAACAAAGGTAGCCGTGCTGCATAGCTGGGGCAAGTTAAGATCGTGGACCTTGTCCGGTCATTTTCATGAAACGCATATGCATGATCTGATTCATGTGAATGAGGCATTAGCCGGGTTGCCTGTTGACGTGCAGTTTATTGATTTTGATGATATTCGTCAGGGCGCATTGAAGGATGTGGATGTTGTCATTAATGCCGGCTCTGCAGGTTCAGCATGGAGCGGTGGAGCGCATTGGAGTGAACACAAGTCTGTGGACTTATTGACCCAATGGGTGTATGAGGGTGGGACCTTTATTGGCATTAACCAGCCTTCGGCAATGGACGGGTACGACAGCTTTTTCAGAATGGCTCATGTGCTTGGGGTGGATGAGGATACAGGTGCAAGGGTTGTTCATGGAAAATGGTCGTATGAGGTTAATGATGAGTATGGTTTGGTGCCTAAGGGGGCCAGCATACTTCCGAAAAATAACATTTATCTTACTGATGGATCAGCAGCTGTAGTGAGTGAAACGGATGGTCAGATCACACTGTCCACACATGCTTTTGGAAAAGGAAAAGGGATCTACCTGCCTTCCTTCGAATTCAGCTGGGAAAATACAAGACTGCTTCTGAATTTGATTCGATTTGCGGGCAATGAATTCCATGAAACAAAGTACATCACGGATAACTTGTATACTGAGTGCGCCTACTACCCTGAGAGCAACATATTGGTTGTGATCAATAATAGTGATCAGGTTCAGTCTACGACAATCAATACAGAGCATGGAAAACAGACCGTGGAATTGGACCCGTATGATACGGTGATCACCAAAATTGGTTTAACAAAATCGGTATCCCCATAGAATAATGATTCAATAGACCGTATTCCTTAACCAGGGAGCGGTCTATTTCAGTTATTAGTTAAAAGAAACTTACTGTATAGTGTTAACACTATTTAGTAGAATATTTAAATAAGGATAGGGATCATGAGCCCTAATATATTATTGTTTCATCTTTTTAAAGGAGAGAATGCCCTAATGTACAGTTATAAAATGTTGGACAAAATAAGCATGGCAACACTTCACGAGGCGTTTGTGGATGCGTTCTCCGACTACCAGGTTAAAATGGATTTGCCTTTTTGGAAGTTTCAACAAATGCTCCAACGAAGGGGGTATCACCCCGAAATATCTATGGGAGCCTTTAAAGATGAGAGAATGGTTGGATTTGTTATCAATGGACTTCGAAGCTGGAATGGAAAGGCAACTGCATATGACCTTGGGACAGGCGTTGTAAAAGATTGCAGACGGCAGGGCATTATAAGCGATCTGCTCTTGAATATTCAAAAGCTGTTAAAAGAAAAAAATGTAGAGCAATATTTGCTGGAAGTGATCCAATCCAACGAATCTGCAGTTCAGCTGTACAGTAAACAAAACTTCAAAATTCAAAGGGAATTTTCATGTTTCCAGTTGCAAAAAGATCAATTCATTCCGCAAACGACCTGCACGGTGGAATGTGTGGAGAGAATCGATGTGGAACAGTTTAAGGAATTTTGGGATGTGGAGCCCTCCTGGCAAAATTCAATTGATTCCATCTACGCTGTACCGGAGGCTTTTATCTATGTGGTAGCACGTCAGGATCACAGCATTGTTGGTTATGGCATTATAGATCAAAAAACAGGTGATATTCCCCAGCTTGCAGTGAACCAAAATTACCGGGGCAAAGGTATTGCAAGCAGCATCCTGACAGAGATGGTCCAACGCACAGAATCGCCTAGAATCAGTGTCCTCAATGTGGAGTCTCATCTGAAACCGATGCAAGATTTCCTCCTGGTCAAATCAGGTTTTGCATATCATGTGGGCCAGTACGAAATGCTCTTGAAATTATAACGAGATACCCGTTTCGACTTAAGATCAGATCGAGTTCATACGAAAATATGTGGGGTGTTAGTGTCTGTCTTGTTGGGCCAGTTGAACGGGAGGTTGATTAAAGGCTTCCCGGAAATCCTGGATTGCAGTATCCAACCCATCCTGTACTCGTTATAATAATGTTGATATATGACATGGTTAGAGGAGACAAGGACATAACATGAGCCGAAAGACATACTGTAAGCGCATTCAGTTTCTGGATGATTGGAGTCTCAAAACCAAGTTGTACATATTGTTCATTTTTTGTGTGCTGGTCCCGGTCCTGGTCACAAATACCGTGTTTTACCAAAGCATCAAAGGTAACATTGAAGAGAAGGAGCATAGCCGATTCAATGAAATGCAGCAAAGGATCAAGTTCAACCTGCGGAACAGTATAGACAATAGCTTGTATGTGTCCAATTTTCTCTATACCGATGGAACGCTGAACCGGTTCATGGAGTTCAAGTATCGCGATCAGGAAGACTATTACTCTGCCTACTATGATATGCTTAGCAACAACAATCTGGTCAGGTACTACTACAGCTACCAGCAGGTGAATCAAATTACGTTTTATGTTGGCAATGATACCTTCGTCAATGGAGGAAACTTCATTAAGCTGGATGATGAGGTGAAGAAAAGTGATTGGTATCAAGCGCTGATGAACACAAGCGACCATATCATGATCTATTCGTATTTTGACAAACAGCAGGCGGAGATGTCGCAAAGTCAGGGAGGACGCAAAGTAAGCATTATTCGTAAGCTGGATTACTTTGGGGAGCAGCAGGTTGAAAAGGTGTTAAAGGTTGATCTGGACTACGCTTTCATCAACAAATCGCTTAAAAATGAGGGAGCAAATGGGAAGGTGTATGTCGTATCGGATGGCAGGGTCATTTTCTCGAACGATTCAAAAATGAATCAGACGCGCAAGCCGTTTAATCTGATTGCAAACAGTCCAATTGACCCTGTTCAATCGATGCAATCGATCCCCGTCGTATCCGAGGATTGGCAGATTGTCGTCAGCACAGAGAAATTGGACGTTCTGTCGGAGATTGTTAATTCCAAGCTTAATTTGACTTTACTAATCATTCTTAATCTGTTGGTGCCGACACTGCTAATCTGGTTGATATCCAGATCACTGGTCATCAGAGTGGATCGGATAGCGAAGCACCTGGATCAAGTGAAGCATGAGAAATTTGAGGTGATATCGGGACCTGTGGGCAAAGACGAGATCGGCAGCCTGACCCATAGTTATAACATGATGGTCATCAAGATCAAGAACCTGATTGAGATTGTGTTTAAGGGCCAGGTGGAGCGGCAAGCCCTTGAGCTCTCCAAGAAACATGCGGAGCTGAAAGCCCTTCAGAGTCAGGTGAATCCCCATTTCATGTTCAACACGCTTGAAACGATCCGTATGCGGAGTTTGATCAAGGATGAACTTGAAACCTCCGATGTCATTCATAAACTGGCACTGCTGTTACGTCAGACGGTCAATTGGGGCAACGATCTGATTACAATTGCAGAGGAAATCAATTTTGTGGAGAGTTATCTGAGTATCCAGCAGTATCGCTTTGGTGAAAAGTTGCAATTTGCAATCCGGATCACAGACGAATCCATTGCTGCCATGATGATACCCAAGCTAACCGTTCTCACCTTTGTGGAGAATGCTTGTATCCATGGTATTGAGGGGACGTCGAATGATGGGGTCGTGGAGGTGTTATTCGAAATTCGAAGTAATGAGCTGTACATTTCCATTCGAGATACCGGAGTCGGTATGGATCAGGACAAGCTGGCCTCGCTCCGCAAAATGATGCAAGACCCGAGTATGGATCGGATGAGCGAGCTTAGCAGCATTGGTATGATGAATGCATATATTCGGCTGCGGATGTATTTTGATGATTTCGTTCAGGTGCACATATTCAGTGAAAAGGGGAAGGGAACAACGATTGGCATTCGAATTCCTCTTATGCAGGCATCTCAAGAATAAGGAGCGAGGATATGATCAACGTGCTGATTGTGGACGATGAGCCATTTATTCGCCAAGGACTTCTATTGTTAATTGATTGGGAGTCTTACGGATTTCAGATTTGCGGTCAGGCTTCCAATGGCATGCAGGCATTGGAGTGTATACGCGCTATGCAGCCCGATCTGGTGATTTCCGACATTAAGATGCCGGAAATGGACGGAATGCAGCTTGCCAAAACTTTGTACGAGCAATATAACGGTGACATCAAGCTGATTCTTCTAAGTGGATTCTATGAGTTCGGATATGCCAAGCAGGCGATTAAATACCAGGTGGATGACTACATTCTCAAGCCTATTGTGAAGACCGAACTGGTTCAGGTGCTTGAGGAGTTCAGGAGCGCATTTAATGCGCGGACGGAAGAGAAGCGATATCAGCAAAAAAAAGATCGGATTATTATGGCTCAGCATATGCAGTCAATCTTGCTTGGGGTGGCTGAGGAGGATGCTGTTACGAGTCTGCAGTCCCACTATCAAGATGCCGGCATACTGCGTTGCATCCTGATTGAGGCGGAAGCCGGTCCAGAACAGGGAACGGATTGGTGCGCTCGGGTTGAGGCGTGGGTGGGCAAGCCCTTGCCGGGACAAATTTTGAAGCCCTTCACAGGTGATAAAAATGCGGTTCTGCTCATGGTTACGGACCTGATGGTGAACCGTGAGGCAGTGACCTTGGAGCAATATTTGACCCGATTACATGCCGATCTGATCCATGGTCAAGAGGCGGCTATTGCTTGTTATGTCGGGAAGGAAGTACATGAGTTGGAGGCGCTGCACGAGTCTTATCAATCTTGCGGCATAATGAAAAGCTTACGTTTCTTCACCACTTGCAGGCCCATTTATTACTTCGAACTTATGGATACGACCTTATTTGTTAATCGGCCGGGACAGTTCGAAAAACAATTGTTTGATGGGCTAGTCAAGTCTATTGAGGAACAGCAGACGGATGAGTTATACAGTCATGCAAAGGCGATTTTTCAATTTTTTCTGGATGAGCGAATCGAGCCTGGTATTGTCCGCATCCACTTGCATTATCTGGCATACACTTTGCTGGATCTCGTGAACAACGATACGGTTACTCCAGATTCCGGGTTGATGGAATCGACTTTTCTGAAGGTGAACTACGCGATGTTATCGATGGAGGAAAACATTGAACATTTATGCGAATTCTCGCTCATGTGCGCAGAGAAACTGAAGGAGCAGCAAAAGTCGAATGCGATGGGCGTATTAGCCAAAATTGAGGCCTTCATTCACGAGCATTACAGAGAAAATATCAGTCTGAAATTGCTCGGGGAGCAGTTTTACATGAATAGTGCGTATCTGGGTCAGATTTTCAAAAAGCATTTCTCGATCAGCTTCAGTGATTATTTGAATCAATTGCGTATTGAGGAAGCCGCCCGGCTGTTGCGCAGAACAGATCAAAGAGTATACGAAATCGCAACAATGGTGGGATATCGGGATTCCGATTACTTTATTAGCCGGTTCGAGAAACTCATGGGGGAGACTCCTGCACAATATCGTAAAAGTGCCCATGCTGCGTACTCTCTTGATTAACATCCTGCACTCCTTGACGGAGCGGCGGGATATTTTTTTTCGCAGATGCTGGAATTAGTGGGATTCCATCTATAGTTTATCCCGTTGAGAGGGGCATGGAAGCATGATAATTTTAAGTCAGCCTTTGGAAAGCGCTTTCCAAAAAGCTTCTGTCAATATAATCGATGGAGGGGTCATGATGAAAAAGGATGTTAGAAAAAGAATCAAGTATAGTGCTCTGTTAGCTTTAATACTGGTCATCGCACTCACTGGATGTACAACGGGATCATCCTCGAAAGGGGAAAAGACAGCAGATGGAAGGGAATTGAAACAATTTTCCGCATTTTTTGCCGTACCGGGAAAAATTGCGCCTGACGATAATCGGGTGTTAAAGGCCATTGAGGAGAAAACAGGCGTCAGAGTCACGATGGACTGGCTTACGGGCCAAACAGCCAAAGAGCGGATTGGCGTACTCATTGCAGGCGGCGAATATCCCGATTTTATCGATGGGAGTGATGGTACTCAGCAACTGGTAGCAGCAGGGGCGTTAGTACCACTTGAGGATTACATCGATAAATATCCAAACATCAAAAATTACCTGGGCGAAGACTGGAAGAAGATGAAAAATACGACGGATGGACATATCTACTTCATTCCTCAATTCGGAAATATACAAGAAAAGTCGATGAAAGTATCCCATGACGGAGAAGCATTCTGGATTCAGAAGGCCGTACTGGAGTGGGATAATTATCCGACAATTAAAACGCTTGACCAATACTTCGACTTGATTGAACGGTATAAAGCAGCTCACCCGACCGTTGATGGTCAGCCAACAATTGGATTTGAAATTATCTCCTATGACTGGCGTTATTTCGCACTGGAGAACCCTCCGCTCTTCATGGCTGGTTATCCGAACGAAGGCGCAGCCATCGTTGATAAAGAAACGCTGACGGCCAAAAACTATAATACCATTCCGGAAGCAAAGGCATATTTCAAGAAAATTAATGAGGTATATCATCAAGGCCTGGTCGATAACGAAACCTTCACAGCAAACTATGATCAATATATCTCCAAAATTTCAACCGGACGTGTGCTGGGCATGGTGGATCAAGGATGGCAGTTCCTTGACGCCGAGGCATCACTCGTGAAGCAAAAATTGTATGACAAAACCTATGTACCGTTGTCCATTACACTCTCCGAGGATGTTAAAGGGCGCTATCAGAACAATCCAATCCTTAATGTGAATGGTGGCTTGGCTATTACAAAGAGCTGCGAGGATATCGAGGGAGCACTTCAATATATTAATGATCTGTTGGACCCTGAGATGGAAGTATTGAGAACCTGGGGACAGGAAGGCGTGGATTATCAAGTCGATGACAAAGGCGTGTTCTCCAGAAATGAGGAGCAACGTGCGAATTCCAAAGATCCGGACTGGGTACTGGCGAACACGGGAAGCCCATTGGTCTATTTCCCGCATCATGAGGGCATGACCGCTGACGGGAAGAATGCCCTTGACCCTAAGGAGCAGCCGGAGGAGTACCTTGCCACATTGAATGACATCGACAAAAAAGTGTTGAAGGCCTACGGATTCACGAAATTTACCGACTTCCTTGAGCCTGCGGAGGAAAATGAACCGTGGTTCCCAATCTATACCTATAATTTTGAACCAAATAAACCGGAGACCATCGCCAGACAGAAAATGGACGATGTAAAACGCAAATGGTTGCCAAAAGTGATTATGACTTCACCATCCGAATTTGATAAGGCTTGGGAAGAATATCAAGCCACGCTTAAGGAAAGTGCAGATATTAAAGCGTATGAAGATGCGCTGACGGAAGAAGTCCGCAGACGCATGGAACTGTGGGGATAAAGGCCTGTCACACAGAAAGGCTATGGGGAACCCCGTAGCCTTTCTTACACGCTAGATTGGGAGATTGGATAGGAATGGAATCGATTCACCCAGACTGGGTGATATAGATAAACTCGTAAGCAAGGAGAGAAAAAACATGGCCAAAAAGGAGTTGCAGCCTTCGTTAAAAACCAGCCATATCCCAGCGGGAACAAGCTGGATCGGGTATAACCTTTCCAGAATGAAAAGTCAGCGACAATTAATGTGGATGTCATTTCCGTTTATTGCGTTTATCGCTATTTTTGCGTATGGACCATTATGGGGCTGGTTGATGGCGTTTCAGAATTATAGACCGGGCATTGGTTTTATGGAGCAGGATTGGGTGGGAGTGGAACATTTCCGAACGTTATTCACGGACCCTACCTTTTTACGTGTTATTCGCAATACGCTGGCGATGAGCCTGATCAGTCTGTTTCTGGGATTTGTCGGCTCAATTGGTCTGGCGCTCTTATTGAATGAACTGCGAATGGTATTGTTCAAACGCGTGGTACAGACGGTTTCCTATCTGCCACATTTCCTGTCGTGGATCATCGTAACAGGTATCGTTGCGAATGTATTGTCAACCGAAACAGGAATAGTGAATGTGCTGTTGACGAAATTGGGCCTGATTGATGCACCGATCAATTTTTTTGCCGAACCCAAATACTTCTGGGGGATTGTAGGTCTGTCCAGCATGTGGAAGGAAATTGGCTGGGGCACGATTATTTATCTGGCGGCCATGGCGTCGATTAATCCGAGCCTGTACGAGGCAGCTTCCATCGACGGAGCCGGACGGTTTCGTAAAATGTTCAATGTCACGCTTCCAAGCATCAAACCAACGATTATTATCCTGCTCATCATCAACGTTGGTAACGTACTGAACGCAGGTTTTGAGATTCAATACTTGTTGGGGAACGGACTTGTGCAGGATGTATCCGAGACGATCGACATTTTTGTTTTGAAATACGGGATTAATCTCGGCAACTACTCACTTGCCACCGCAGCAGGCATTTTCAAAAGTGTGGTCAGTCTGGTGCTCATATTTATCGCCAACGGGATTGCCAAGTCTCTTGGTGAAGAGCGATTGATATGATAAGGGGGCAGAGCTGTGAAGAGATTTAGTAGAAAACGAAGCTTGGGAGACTCTATTTTTTCCATCACCAATGGCATATTTATGTTGCTTGTCATGGTTGTTACGTTATATCCTTTTTTAAACACCATTGCCGTATCTTTCAATAACGGGCTGGATACGATTCGCGGGGGGATCTATCTCTGGCCGAGGGAATGGACGCTGCAAAATTACGTCTCCGTATTCCAGAATCCGAATCTGACGCAAGCCGCATTTGTTTCGGTTGCCAGAACCGTGGTGGGAACGGTTGTACAGCTGTTCTGTACAGCCATGCTGGCCTATGTACTGAGCCGCAAAGAGTACATGTTTAACAAATTGGTCACGACGCTGTTTGTCATGACGATGTATTTCAGCGGGGGCTTAATTCCGGGATACATGCTGATCAAACAAGTGGGGCTGCTGAACAGCTTCTGGGTATACATTATTCCCGGCTTGATCGGGGTGTTCAACATGATCGTCATTCGTACCTACATTCAGGGACTGTCGGAGGGATTAATTGAATCCGCGAAGATGGATGGAGCCGGAGATTTTAGGATTTTCATGCGTATCGTGCTTCCGCTATCCAAGCCGGTTCTGGCTACGGTTGCACTGTTTATTGCTGTAGGTCAGTGGAACTCCTGGTTTGACTCCATGTTGTACACGGCGGGAAATCGGAATTTGACCACCTTGCAGTATGAGCTGATGAAATTGTTATCCTCTGCGACCTCACAGGGGGGAACCGTCAACGTGGATTCATTCAAAAATGTAACCAACATGGTGACGCCTGTGTCCATTCGGGCAGCCATCACGGTTGTGACGGCAATGCCGATCGTTTTACTGTATCCGTTCTTGCAAAAATACTTTGTGACTGGACTAACCATTGGAGGGGTAAAAGAATGAAAAATGCAAATCAAGTCGAACAATGCACGTTTGATAATCCGATTATGCCCGGGTTTTATCCAGATCCATCCGTCTGCCGGGTGGGTGAAGATTTTTATCTGGTGACATCCACATTTGCCTATTTTCCTGGCGTTCCGATCTTTCAGAGCCGTGATCTAGTGAATTGGAAACAGATTGGCAATGTGCTGGACCGCCCTTCGCAATTAAATCTTCAGGGAGCAGGCCATTCACAAGGGATATTCGCTCCAACGCTTCGGTATCATGAAGGCACCTTCTATATGATTACAACCAATGTATCACATGGCGGCAATTTTATTGTAACCGCTACCGACCCGGCTGGGCCATGGTCTGATCCTTATTTTATTGAAGGCGCAGAAGGCATAGATCCTACGATTTTTTTCGATGACGGCAAAGCGTATTACCTAGGTACACGTCCTTGCTCTGAGGGAGTTCGTTATAATGGCAATTGGGAAGTTTGGCTGAGAGAGCTTGATCTGGGCAGTATGAAGCTGGTGGGAGACAGTTACGTTCTGTGGCGCGGGGCGATGGTGGATGTTATCTGGCCGGAAGGTCCGCATCTGTATAAGATCGATGAATATTACTATTTATTGATTGCAGAGGGAGGCACAGGGCCAAACCATGCGGTGACCATTGCTCGTAGCAAAAGTTTGACCGAAGGATACGTCGGGAATCCGAATAATCCAATCATTACACATCGCCATTTGGGTAAGCGTTACCCTGTTGTTAATGTAGGACATGCCGACTTGGTGCAGGCTGCGAACGGTCAATGGTTCATGGTCATGCTTGCTTCGCGTCCATATGGAGGGAGCTATAGCAACCTGGGGCGGGAGACGTTCCTTGCTTCTGTTGTTTGGGAGGACGGATGGCCTGTTGTCAATGAGGGCCGCGGCATCCTGGAGGAGCAGGGCACGTTGGATTTGAAGCCTGTTCCGGTGGAGCCACAACTGCGTTTTGACCATTTTGACAGCGATCGTCTGGGTTTACAATGGATGTTCCTGCGCAATCCTCAGGAGGATCTCTATTCATTAACCGAACGAAAAGGATACTTGCGACTGAAGCTGAAACCGCAAACATTGAAGGAAAAAGAAAATTCCAGCTTTGTTTGTCTGCGTCAAAGGCATATGGATTATGTCGCAGCTACAGCGATGGAATTTGTGCCCGGAAATGCAAACGAAACGGCTGGTCTTGTCGTCATTCAGAACGATCAGTATCACGTACGGATTGAGCGTGCTCTGGTCGAGAATCAGCAGGTGCTGCGTGTGGTGACCGTTATAGATGGTCAGGATAGCCACATTGCGCAAATCGCGCTGGATGATGAAGTATCGCGAGTGTATATCAAACTGGCTGCGACAGGTCAGCAACTCAACTTCTATTACAGCACGGATGGAAGTCGGTATCATCTGGTGGCGGAACAGGTGGATACAAGCAGCCTGAGCACCGAAGTAGCCGGTGGCTTTGTTGGCTGTTGTATCGGAATGTTCAGCAGCAGCAACGGTACTTCTTCCGATCAGGTAGCAGACTTTGACTGGTTTGAATATGGTTCATATAAATAATATTTAGATGACAGAATAACAGCAAGAAAGCTCAATCCGGTGGCGGTAGTCCAGGGATTGAGCTTTTTTTCGTTCTTTTTGCGAAAGGGCTATGGGGAGGCATTACAGTCTATTGTTCAGCTTCATGTGCTGAGCTTTTTATGATGTTAACTATTTTACGCTGCGCATCCCTGGCTTCCGGAATCGGATAGAGGACAAAGACATGGTTCATTTTGGGGTAAACGTACGTTTGATGATCGATTCTTTGATCCGTCAGAAGTCTGTCGAGCTTCATATTATCAGGAAACAAACCCTCGTGGGTTCCGATAAAGATGCTAATTTTGCCCAGACCGGCGAAATCTCCGTAGATTGGACTGATTAACGGATCGTTCAACGGTTTGTCAGCTGCCCAGATCCGCCGGATGACATCATACCCTTCCACAGCGAGCATAGGGTCGCGGGTCTCGTAATCGAATATGACCGGATTGTCCAGCACCATATCCACACAAGGTGATAACAAGATGATATCTTTGGGCTGCGGGAGATCATGCATCTTCAGATAATGGGCCAAGGCCAGGGATATGTTCCCGCCTGCGGAATCCCCCATAATGGTGAGTTGTGCCGGGTCGTCCACGGAGGCAAGCAGATCCCGGTATAGATTAAGCAGTTTCGGATATGTGTGCTGATAGTTAAAATGCGGAACCTTTGGATAGATGGGAGCAACAACTTTGGCATTCAGGGCCTGAGCCATATGGTCCATGAATTTCCAATGTAAAGACAGCGGCTGGTGTGTATGCGCCCCGCCATGAATGTAGAGAATGACCTTCTGTTCACGGGAATGCTGATCGTTTAAGGTAAACACCTGCATGTCTTCATGGGAGCGATCTTTAATGGAAGATGACAGTTTTGTTTTACCCAAGGTATAAGGTTTAATGTTTTCCAAGCCCATATGATCCAGGTGTTTGCGGGTAAGCTCGCGTGTTGAAAAAGTTTTCTTGGTATCTAACGTTCCGATATATTTCTCGAATAGAAAGCTCGTTAACGAGCGTTTGTGATTATGGATATACATGTTCATTAAGGAATCACCCTTCCTGATGGAGTTCAGATATACGATCTGTGGAGACTATAAGTAAAGTATAAAGGTTGAAGTGTACTTCAAGGTCAATCTTAACTTTTATATTAAAAAACCGTTTACGGTTAGAGTAAAGCATGGTACCCGTTCTATGTTATGATATTTGCATCTTCAAAAGTTCGATTGAAGGGGCATAGCGTATGAATCAGAGCATACAACAGTTTAAAGCGGATTTTTTCAAAGCGTTGGCACACCCGATGCGAATTCAGATTCTGGAGCTGCTGAGTGAAGGAGCCAAAAACGTGAATGAACTGCAAAGCATTCTGGGATCGGAAGGCTCTGCCGTTTCACAGCAACTGGCTGTATTGCGCAGCAAAAACGTTGTCCACGGAATCAAAGAAGGGACAACCGTCACCTATTCGCTGCGTGATCCGCTGATTAAGGACCTGTTGGCAGTCACCAAACAGATTTTTGACAATCATCTGGTTGATGCCATTTCCATGCTGGAAGATATTCGTAAAGAGTCCTGACACAATAAACAAGAGCAACTGGGTGTAATCACCGGAGGTTCTTGTTTTTTTGTGTTAAGTTCCTGCTGGGATTGTGCGTAATCCGATTGACAGGACGTATGCAGGGGAGTAATCTTTTAAATATATTCAAATATTCAAATATATGAAGAAAAGAAGGTTTTTGTGCATGAAATGGATGGGGAGATATGCAGGGTACAATGCTGCCGCTTTTCGCAAAGATCTGTTATCAGGACTGATTGTGGGTATCATTGCGATTCCACTCGGTATGGCGTTTGCCATCGCTTCCGGGGTCAAACCGGAGTATGGATTGTATACCACAGTAATCGCCGGGATTCTCATTTCCTTGCTGGGTGGGTCCAAGTTCCAGATTGGCGGGCCAACGGGGGCATTCATTCCGATCCTCTTTGCCATTGTGATGCAGTATGGATATGAGAATCTGCTGATCGCCGGAATGATGGCCGGTTTGATGCTTGTACTTATGGGCGTATTCAAGCTTGGGGCATTAATTAAGTTTATTCCAAAGCCGGTGACTATCGGTTTTACGGCAGGGATTGCCGTCATTATTTTTAGCGGACAAATAACGAACTTTCTGGGACTTCGAGGCATCGAGAAACACGAGGATTTCTGGTCCAATATGAAAGAAATCGGGATGCATATCTCGACGATTAATATATACAGTGTGCTTACAGCTGGAATCTGTCTGGCTGTTCTTCTGCTTGTGCCCAGGTTTGCACCAAAGGTGCCTGCATCACTGGTAGGGCTGGTTCTTTCGACGGTAGTCGCGGCGTTCTTTTTTGAAGGGCAGGTGGCTACAATTGGTTCGTCCTTTGGCGCTATACCTAACACCTTGCCTCAGTTTCATGTGCCTGAGATCACTTGGGAGCGTATCGTGAACTTGCTGCAACCCGCTTTTGTCATCGCCATGCTGGGTGGAATTGAATCGCTGCTATCCGCAGTTGTTGCCGATGGCATGACCGGAAGTCGGCATAACAGCAATCGAGAGTTGATTGGGCAGGGGATTGCTAATATGGTGACGCCGTTATTTGGTGGTATTCCTGCAACAGGAGCGATTGCACGTACAGCAACAAATATCAAATCCGGCGCAGTATCGCCATGGTCTGGCGTGATTCACGGTGTGGTGGTTTTGCTGGTACTTGTTCTCTTTGCGCCATATGCATCCCACATTCCTCTTGCCAGTATGGCTCCCGTTCTCATGCTGGTTGCCTGGAATATGAGTGAACGGAGATCCTTCATACATGTCATGAAAACCCAAACGAGTGATTCACTCGTGCTGCTGATTACCTTTTTGCTGACCATATTTACAAGTTTAACAACGGCTGTAGAGGTGGGGTTGATTCTGGCGGTCCTTTTATTTGTTAAACGGATGAGTGAGATGTTGAAGGTTACCAAAGTACTGCCTGATCCCGATCATAAACATGAGAAAGTCATGGCCCACATGGTTCGGGAAGGACATGACTGTCCGCAAATAAGCCTCTATACAATTGAAGGGCCACTTTTTTTCGGCGCAGCGGATATGTTCGAGAAGTCGGTCATGGATTCGATTCATCGTCGACCAGGTACTCTGCTGTTGCGCATGGGCAAGGTGCCTTTTATGGATACGACAGGTGAATCCAATCTGGCCCGTGTTGTCAAACATATGGAGAGATCCGGGGGCAGGGTTTTACTTTCAGGCACTCAGGCGCAACCTCTGGAGATGCTGAAGAGAACAGGTTTGATTGAACGGATTGGTTCGGATCATATGTTTGAGCACACGGGTGAAGCCATCAATTATGCATTAGTACATCTGGATGTTCAGAAATGCAGGGGGTGCAAACATTTTGCCTTTCGTGAATGTGCTGCATTGTCGAGCGCTGGCAACGCCCCAGAGTGTAATAGCCTGTTGAAACCTGGAAAGCGAGTCAATGTAAATAGCCCTATCTAACCTGCTGATGAGAGAAGGAACTATAGGAGTCCAAAAAGTATTACTCATTAAAATATATATTCTGGAAAATAAATGAAAAATATACTATGTTATAGGTTGATAGGTGAAAGGATTACCTCGTTCATCAGATGAGAAATAATCATATTAAACCGAAGGAGCAACCATATGTCCAATCAACCGACTGCTTTACGTTCAGTGCTTAACCCCAGGTACCTGGAGTCTGCATTGAGGAATCACTATGACATTGGAACATGGGAAGAATGTTTGTTTTGGCTTAGAGGATTAAATGATACCTACCGGGTTCGTACTTCCAGCGGCATGTACATTCTCCGTATCTACCGCACTGAAATTACGGAGGCAGATGTTCAGTATGAGCTTTCGTTATTGTCTCAACTGAAGAACGTTCTAGGTTCTGCGGAACATACCGACATTGGAGAATACATCGAGAAGAAAGATCATACAGGATATACGATGTTGGAGGCTGCGGAAGGCAAGCGGGTTGCTGTAATGTTTCGGTATATTGAGGGTACGGAGAACAACCTGGAAGATGAGGAGTCTTGTTACGCTTTTGGTCAATCTGCCGCTGAATTGCATGAGGCTATGGATCAGGTGAACATGGAGCTGCCACGATATGAGCTGGATCTGAAGTTACTTATTGACGAACCCCTTGAGCGAATTATCCACTATATCGGTGAGAACAATGAAGCAGCAGCATTTCTCCATACGTTTGCCACAACGTTAAAAGAACGCATCGTTGCCGCTTCCAGACAAGACCTGGACTTTGGTCTGTGCCATGGCGATATTCATGGGAATAACAATGTGTTTCAACAGGAACATCAGTTCATCCATTATGACTTCGAGTGGGCAGCCAAAGGCTGGCGTGCTTACGATTTAGCTCAAGTGAAAGTTCGAAAAAGGCAGTCTGATGAGCGAAAAGCAGTATTATGGGATGCGTTAATGGCAGGTTATCGTTCAGTCAGAAGCTTCTCTGCCGAAGATGAGCAGGCGGTTGATCTATTTATTGTTGCTCGCCGATTCTGGGTGATGGGATTAGATGTTGCTTTTATTGAGAGTGATATGGGTGCGCTGGACTATGGTTCGGATTGGCTGGATAGTTTCGTGGAAGAGTTCCGGGATACGGGGATTATATCCTAGCAAATGATGAACATTATTTTAGGTGTAGGTTTGAATGTTTTAAGACCCTTCCGAGTCAACTTGAACTCGGGAGGGTCTTTTTCATCTTATATTGAAGGTAAGGGTCACTTGTTAGTTGGATGATGATGAAGAAGCGGCAGCAGCCGATGCTGTGGCAGCTGCGGCCATGGCGGCCTGCTGGGCAATAATAATGTTTGTGATACTGGTTGAAATTGCTGTCGTAAGCACACCGTTGCGCAGATTCTCCACATGTTGAATGGCTACCAGAGCAGACGAGAACAGGAGCAACTCCTGTTTGTCGATTGACCAGGCACCGAAGCCTTTTTGAGTCCGTAACCAGTCATTTGTTTCCGCGACTTCATCCACTAAAGAGTCTCTGTCCGAGGGCAACAGGGAGAGTATCCCGAGAGATGGTAACGTATACGTTTTGTCCATTCGAAGATCCCTTTTGCGAAAAGCTTCATTTAAGGCAATCACACGAGCACCTGCATCCGGGATATCCTCTCCAAGAACCAGGACCTGTGTTAATGCCTGCACACTGTTTCTGGAAGAGAACTCCGGTTTTAATTCGCCATAAAGTTGTTCCATACGTGCCACACCGGTATCTACTTCGAGATCGGAAAGGGCTAACATGGCAGCGAAAATGTAGTCATCCTGTCCAGTGAGGAAACGATGCTCTGCTTTCATGCCGTCATAAAATGATTTGGCCCGCTCCACCGTAGGTTGAAACTGGTCAGGTGATGTCTGAGTAGCGATCTGATAGGCAGCAATAACCAGATAATCAGAGTTGCGGAATTTGATCTCTTTCATCAAGTCATAGACATGCAAGGTGTCTGCCAGTCTCGTCTCTTCATCCGTTGTAAGGGAGAGCATGGCAGCAATGCTAACGGCCGAATTACCTCTAAAAGCAGAGAAGAGTTTTGTGTTTTGCTTAATCAACTCATGGCTTTGACGAATGGCTTCCCCATCCGCTGTTTTATTCTCCGCTGCATAGAGCAGGGCAGCCAGACGGTGCATCATCGCATGTTGCCATTTGAACGATTTCTTGATGATCTGGGTGTTGGAAACAAATAATTCAACTCGTTCTGCATGATGCTGCTGCATAGGCACACCTCCATATTCACTGTTATTCTACAATACCGTTCCAGCTTCCTTCATTCCGTCGGTGTAAACAGATTAGATGATTAGGAATATCAAATGAATTAAAGCGATTATTCCCATAGGGTAGATCAATGATCTGGAGAACCCGTTTTTAAATTCATTACGAGGATGTTTTTCGAAAAAGAAGTGTAATACGGTATGTATGATGAAAAAAATATCCAGCACCCAAAATGTAATGGTCTGATATGAGCTAAAAAGAAGAGAGAGAATGATGGTATACATTGGCAGGTGAATCCAAGTGAAATACCTATAGGCCTTATCATCTTCCATATCTTTTAACACCATGAACAATTTCCACTCGGACCGCCGGATGGCATCCATTTCGTGAAGCAGAAAGAGAGACAGGTTAAACAAAAATAAAACCAGTAAAAAGTCAGGCATGTAAAGTCTCCTTTTCCTATTCAATCTGCTCCTATCTTACTAAAGGTCATTTGATTTGGCAAAATATGAAAAAGAGGTTCACGCTCCGTTCATACGTGCTTGATATGCTCTCGAAAGAAAGCGTAAGGAACAGGTATTAAAAAATATGCGGAGTGGTGGGGGAAAGTCATGTCATCGTTGATAAGAAAGATTTTTGGGAAAATGATTTTACTGGTGTTATTGTTCGGCATGATATTAGGGGCAACTGGATTAGGGACCATGCCACTATCGGCAGCAGTATCCAATCCGGGATTAAATTCGGGTAAATTGGAGCAAGAAGTCGTAGCTAATCTGGAGGATACTGATCAGTTAACGGCATTCATGGATGGGATGATGGATGTGCAAATGCGATCTTTACAGATTCCAGGCGCAGTCATTTCGATTGTGAAGGATGGGAAGATCCTGCTCTCCAAAGGGTACGGACATTCGAACATCGAAGAAAATAAACCCGTTGATCCCCAAACCAGCTTATTTCGAATTGCTTCAACAACAAAGCTGTTCACATGGACCGCCGTGATGCAATTGGTTGAGGCGGGCAAGCTTGATCTTGATACAGACGTCAACACTTATCTGAAAACGGTGCAAATACCGAAAACCTATGAGGAACCGATTACGTTGCGCCATCTCATGACCCATACCGCAGGGTTCGAGGAAGGCGGTGTAGGTTACCAGATCACTACCAATCCGGGGAAACTTCCCGTCTCTATTGCTGAAACGATGGCAAAACATATGCCTGCAAGGGTTAAGCCACCAGGCGAGATGCTGTCGTATTCCAATTATGGCGCCTCACTCGCGGGACTTATCGTCGAAGAAGTGAGCGGTGTTGCCTACAATGACTATATACAGAAAAATATATTTGATCCGCTGGGCATGAATTATGCTACGGTAGAGGAGCCTGTTCCAGCGTCTCTGGAACCTTATGCCGCCCTTGGATACACCCGAGCTAACGGCGAGTTTGTAACCAAACGGCCAACGTATGAGGGCGGATTCCGTCCTGCGGGATCAGGGAGCGTCTCGGCCAACGATATGGCACATTTTATGATTGCTCATCTTCAAGACGGGCGATATGAAGATAAACAAATGCTCAAGCCGGAAACTGCCAAGCTCATGCATTCTCCGGCATTCCAGTTTGATGAACGTTTACCTGCCATGGATCTGGGCTTTTACGAGTTGAATATGAATGGACTGCGTGTGATCTCTCATGGAGGGGCCGATGAGCTGTTTAATACAGCGCTTTATCTTGTACCGGACAAAAAAGTGGGCATCTTTGTTTCCTATAGTGGAGGGGAAGGCGGGACGGCAGCAGAAGGGTTGGTGCAAGCCTTTTTTGACCGATATTATCCTGTACATGCAATTGAGCGGCCTAATGAGACTTCTATCGAATTAGGGGAGTCCTTGGAAAAATATGCAGGCTCCTATCAATTTACTCGTCGTAATCACACCAAAATTGATAAGTTTTTCAGTTTTCTGACTCAAATCAATATTGAGGTTTCGGATAACCGACTGTTTATTGGAAATGGTGCAGATCAGCAAGTATATATTCCGATTGGCGTGAATTTATTCCAGGAGGTTGGTGGGACACATCAGATGGGGTTCCGCACCGATGCAGAGGGCAAGGTCACGTATCTATTTCTGGATATGTTAAACCCAATGCCGCTGGAACCTGCACCGTTAGTCAACCAATCGAAGTTCTGGCTCCTCTTGCTCGGCATTTCGGTTGTTCTGTTCATCACTGTATTGCATGGATTTGTTTATCGCAGACGCGAAATCAGAGCGATGCCAAAAGCGCAGAAATGGGCAGTCCGGCTGTCGGCTATGACGTCTATATGGGGATTGTTGACGTTGGGCGCAACGCTTCTGGTGTTGAATATGGATCTGATTGATCGGCTTAGCTATATTCCACTATCCTTACGTCTCTATCTGTTCATGCCGGTTATCCTTGTTGGGTTGACTGCGTCCATATTCATGATGAGCGTACTGGCCTGGAAGAATCAATATTGGACGTTGCTGAAGCGTGTGCACTATACGCTCGTCATGGCAGCAGCAGTGATCATGAGTTTATTTTTCTATCATTGGAACCTGCTGGGGTGGCATTTTGGTTGAAAACCTGCGCCCAGATAGGAAGAACAGATGGATATCGGAGGCATACATTTCATATGACCAAAATCCTAGTTGTGGATGACGATGTGCATATTCGTGAGCTGATTACCTTGTTTTTGCGCAATGAAGGATTCGAGATTGTGGTAGCCAAAGACGGAGCAGAAGCACTGGAGATTGTGGAGAAATCCCAAATTGATCTGGTGATCCTGGATATTATGATGCCGCGATTGGATGGTTGGGAATTATGCAGGGAAATCCGGCGTATGGATCTGAATATGCCATTGCTAATGGTCACGGTAAAAGGGGAATCGGCCCAGAAAGTGAAGGGATTTCAGCTGGGAACAGATGATTATTTAACAAAACCCTTCGATCCACTAGAGCTTGTGATGCGAGTAAAAGCTTTGCTAAAACGTTACCTGATTGTCTCCTCCCAGACCATTCAACTAGGGGGCATTATGCTTAACCGACGCAGTTTTCAAGTGATACGTGGAGAAGAAACAATCCATTTGCCTTTAAAAGAGTTTGAGTTGCTGTTCATGCTGGCGAACCAGCCTGGGCAGATTTTTACCCGGGAACAGTTAATCATCAAGATCTGGGGCAGTGACTACGAAGGGGATGACCGGACAGTTGACGTTCACATTAAGCGACTACGTGAAAAATTCGCTGGGGATGCACACCATTTTCAGATTGAAACGGCTCGCAGTCTGGGCTACCGGTTAGTCATCACATGATCAAAACCTTATATGTTCGTATTATTTGCACATTTCTGGTTGTCATTGTTTTCAGCTTGCTAACCTCTTTTTTCATGGGAATCTTCCTCTTCAAAAAAGAAGTAAATCATATCGGTCAGAATGATATGATTTCTGTAGGGGAGGAACTGATCGGTCTATATGAGCAGATGCAACCTGAGGACAGGGATGCTTTCATCAAAAGTATGGTGAAAGTGTCCACCTACCCCATACATCTATATGACGTTTCGGGTAACGTAACCTATTATGACCTAGACCATACAGAGACCGTTGAAATTGCACCAGAAGCGGTTCAAATGGTGTTGCAGGGTCAGGTCTATCGTTCTCCCGGAGAAGTGGAGCAGACGTTCATCGGTCTTCCTTTTCCATACAAAGGGGTACCACAAGCCATGTTTATGCAGTATTCTCCGCAGAACGAAAATATCATTAATCGGATGATTTTGCTGGTGTTATTGCTTGCACTGTTGATCGGAAGTTTTTGTATCCTTATTGCTGCAAGGTATTTGGTGAAGCCGATTCAGGTGTTGACGCGGGCAACCAAACGACTGGCGAAGGGCGATTTTAATGTGGAAATCCAAACAAAGCGCGTGGACGAAATGGGAGCATTGACGCAGAGTTTTAATGAAATGGCGAGTGAGCTTAAACAGCTGGAACAGATGAGACAGGATTTTGTTTCAAATGTATCTCACGAGATTCAAACGCCGCTGACCTCTATTTCCGGTTTTGCTATGGCGTTGAAAAACAGCAGCCTGGTCGCTGAGGCCGATCGTAACTATTACCTCGATATCATTATTACGGAGAGTGGACGACTATCCAGACTAAGTGATAATCTGCTGGAGCTTGCGTCTCTGGATTCCGATCATCATCCGTTCGAGACAACCACCTATAATCTTGATGAGCAAATCAGACAAGTGGTGGTGACTTGCGAGCCTCAATGGTCAGCCAAAGGCATTCCAGTTCATTTAGAATTGGCAGACGGTATCAAAATAAGGGCAGATCAGGACCAGCTTAACCAAGTGTGGATGAATTTACTAGGCAACAGTATTAAGTTTACTCCCATGGGCGGCCGTATCGAAATACGCACGAGCCAGTCTGTGGATGGAATTTTGTTCACGATAACCGATTCGGGCATTGGAATAACGCCGGAGCAACTGAGTTATGTTTTCGAGCGGTTTTATAAAACAGACCTGTCACGCGATCGTAGCATCAGTGGTAACGGTCTGGGCCTCGCCATCGTCAAAAAAATCGTGATGCTTCACCACGGAACTGTCGAAATGAAAAGTCAGGTGGGCGTGGGGACAACGGTGATGGTTTACCTGCCTTACGGATGATTTCACAGAAAATGTCGGATGCCGGGCAACTTATCTAAGAATCAGGATAATTCTGGTTGTGGATGGTTCCCGATCAGCAATCAGCATTATTATTGTGTATCTGATTCTTGTCATTATCGGTATGCCGTTTAACCCGGATACGCGCTTGCCTCTGGTTGTTGGAGCTACGTTTATGGTTATCGTGGTGGCTCGATATTTCGCATTTGGCATAGGGAAACGACAACGGGTAGACGGCGGCGACGATCGCTAGTCTAATATTCAAAAATCAACTTATAGCGTAATATCATACATGCATTCCTTGAAACCATTGGAGAACCTGAGGGTGATTCAGCGTCATTCAGGGAGTGCATTTTTTTATCCGCAAAAATCATGCTTGAATCTCCTGTAACTGGAGGTTTTAAGATTGGAGGCAGACAAGGGGGCATACATCTTATGAAAACAGTAGAATGGATTTATCTTATTTTCAACCTGCTTATATTCGTGGGGGTAATCGGGATCGGGAGACAGAGTCAACATTTTCGGAAAATGGTATGGGGTGGATTCGCCATATCAGGTGTGCTGTTGATCATCCATGGTATAGTCGAGGGATTTCGTTGGCCGATGATTCCGGCGTATCTGCTCACGTTGGTTCCACTGGTTGTGTTATTTACAAAGGCAAGACGCCAGCAACAGTCAGGTGTAACCTCGCTGAATAGTAAACGTTCGGAGGTATCCACTTCCACATCACCTGTGGCGGGCAAATTCGGGCGTGTTCGAATCATTGCAACGTCTCTTCTGGTGCTGGTATACGCTATTGTGAGCATTGGCTTGCCACTACTGTTCCCGGTATTTTCGTTTGCCAAGCCAGCAGGTCCTTATGGAATCGGAACGGTATCCTACGATTGGACAGATAACAGCCGTGACGAACTTCTGACGAGTAACGCCGGAGAGAAACGGGAGCTGATGGTGCAGATCTGGTACCCAACGAATCCAGACGCAGAGGGCGCAACAGCTCCTTATGTTAATAAGCCGGAGATCTACGGGACAGCCTTCAATGAAGTGCTGAAACTGCCAAAGCTTTTATTTTCCAGTCTGAGTCAGGTTAAAACACATGCGATACAGGAAGCTCAGTTGTCTGATGCCGAAGCCAAGTATCCGGTTGTTCTTTTCTCTCATGGTCTGCATGGGTATGAAAATCAGAATACGTTCCAGGTCGAGCAGCTGGTCAGTCAAGGTTACATTGTCGTAGGCATCAATCACACGTATAACAGTCTGGTGTCTGTATTTCCGGATGGACGTGTGGCGCAGTTTGAATCCGAAGGGAAAGAAGGCTTTGAGCAGCTGCAGTTCAGTTACATGGACAAGTTGAATGAGACATGGGTGAAGGATGCACAGTTTGTACTGGATGAGGTGGAGAAGTTGGCTGAGGGAGACCCGAGTGGACGCTTTACAGGACATATGGATCTGGACAACATCGGCATGTTTGGGCATTCATTTGGCGGAGCAACGACAGTACAGATGTTAATGGATGATCCGCGTGTGAAAGCAGGCATGAATATGGATGGTGTATTGTTTGGCGAGAAACGTATCCCTGCGGAAGGCGTGGGCAAGCCGTTCCTGATGATGAGTGCAGACTCAACCGTTGCAGGTACAAGTGTGATGAGTGACGAGGAAATTGCTGCGATGGGCACGACCCGTCCGGAAGCCGAGAAATATTACGAGGAAGTGTACGAGCGCTATGAGCCGGTAACCGCAGGAGGGAACTACTGGATGGAGCTGACCAACACCAAACATCTGAGTTTCTCCGACCTCTACCTGATCTCTCCACTGCTCGAATGGACGCAGGGTGTAGATGCGCGGGGGACACAACAGTTGGTTAACGATACAACGATTGATTTCTTCAACCACTACTTGAAAGGGCAAGCGCTCTATATGGACAAGGAAGTGGGAGAGCACGAATCCTATTCGTTAAAAAAAGGCTAAACGTAAAAATGGAAGGAGACTGAAGCTCAGTCTTCTTCCATTTGTTTTAAGCGTAACCGCATGCCCTCCTGCAACAGGTTAATGCCATCTACAATCTGGCTCCATTCGGGATTCATCACCTTGCACAGCTTGTTAAAACGCAGAATGCGATCGGTCACAGAGTCCAGCATATATCGGGCCTGTTTGCTGAAAAATACGTCGGGTGTTTCGGCATGCTCGACACTTGCATACATCAACACAAAGTCCCACACCATGCTTTGCACAGCAGGGCTATCGATGGCCCAACGTTTGTCCAGCGCTTCGGCAGTGCGAATGCGAATTGTTTCCATTTTTTTCACCCAGACGTCTGCTTCGACTTGTGGCTGATTCGCCATAATGAAGAATGGAACCTCCAGCTGAGCCAGATCGGCCCAATAGGCCGGATCATTGATCAGTTCCTGAATTTCCTTCCAGGCCAGTGTTTGCTGAGCCGTCAGTTTGGTATCTTTCATCATGTATTTGTCGAAAAAGTGCAGGAACGATACTCTCCAATCCTGCGGAATGCTGTCCAGCAGATGGGATTCATCCACCTTGGCAGCAACAAATTGTTTTCGCTTACTCGCATTGGCCGTCAGAGATTCTACCAGACTGGAGATATAAGTGAGAGACTGTTCCGAGCGCAGTGAAGTTTCTTCTTCATGCTGCCTCGCTTGGTGTAAAACAGAGAGCATGGAATTCATCGTGCCGATCTGGGTTTCCAGGGCTTCAATCTGCAGATCCAATGCCTGTGCTACCGCGAGTTCACCAGACATGAGCTTTCGAATATCCGGTATGCTGAAATTCAGATAACGTAGTGTTGTAATGAGTTCGAGTTGCCACAGGTCTTGTGTTGTATAGAGTCGATGCCCGCCTTCCGTATGATTGGAGGGTTGTAACAGTTCAATCTCATCGTAATAACGAATCGTTTTCACCGTGGAGCCGATCAGTTTGGCTGCTTCACCAATGGAATAGGGTTCTTTATTTGGGTTCAACGAGATCACCTCATGATTCATTATACAACCTCCAGTCACTGGAGATTCAATACCGGAATAGTTGCCAAGGAAATGTAGCAGGTCCAGTTTAAATTCCACCTATCTCGGTTACAAAGGAAAGAGTGCAACTTTTACGCAAACAACTTCTGATAATAAATTTAATATTTACATGATAACGAAGAGCACAGAAATAATCTGAAGAAACGGAGTGCTCGCCTAAAAGCTTTCTGAAAGAAAGCTACATCGGAAGCATACGCTATCACCGGATTTTCACCTTATATAAGGGAGAGAAAAAAATCTGGGGATAACAGCGATCGGAAGGTTATTCTGTGATCGTAGTGATCAATGTAAATAACCAAGGAGGAAATTGAACATGGCTAATCAAGACCAGCACACCATGCAAGATCCAACGACCCAATATCCGAAGGCTACACCGGAGTGGAAACAGCAGCAGGATGAGCCGGGGCTCCAGCGTGAGATGACGCCTGTTCCCGATGCGGGTGAGAAAAGTTATAAAGGCAGCGGACGATTAACGGGACGCAAAGCAGTTGTGACCGGAGCCGACAGCGGAATTGGTCGGGCGGCAGCAATTGCGTTTGCCCGTGAAGGTGCAGATGTTGTTCTGGCTTATCTGCCGGAAGAGGAAGCGGATGCGCAGGAAGTTGTGAAGCTGATTGAGGAAGCCGGTCGCAAAGCAATTACGATGCCAGGTGACCTGAAGGATGAGAAATACTGTGAAGAACTTATTGAGTCTGCGGTAAAAGAGCTTGGCGGGATTGATATCCTAGCTAACGTGGCAGGTAAACAGCAGTTTGTGGAGCAGATTGCGGATCTGACTACCGAGCAATTCGATGCAACGTTCAAAACAAATGTGTATTCCATGTTCTGGCTCTGCAAAGCAGCTGTGAAACACATGAAGCCGGGCAGCTCCATTATCAACACATCATCGATTCAGGCGTACAAACCTTCGCCAATCCTGCTGGATTATGCGACAACAAAGGCATCCATTAACACGTTCAGCAAAGCGCTGGCACAACAGGTGGGTAGCAAAGGGATCCGTGTCAATGTTGTTGCACCAGGACCGGTATGGACACCGCTCCAGGTCGTGGGTGGACAACCAGTCGAGAAGCTGGCTGATTTCGGCTCCAATACACCGCTTGGTCGGGCAGGACAACCTGCCGAGATGGCTCCGGCATTTGTGTTCCTGGCAAGCCAGGAATCCAGCTATGTGAGTGGCGAGACATTGAATGCAAATGGCGGTACGGTTAGTCCTTAAATATCTTAGGTAATCCGATCATTGTATAAGAGGATACGGTCTCCATATTGGGGGGCGGTATCCTCTTTTTTGTCATTAAGATGAGAGAAATAAAATATTTTTATATATGAAAGCGTTCTTATATAAAATAGGAAAGGTACATGGTAATATATTCAAGAACATGTTCTTCGCTCCCAGCTCTGAGAGTGCGTTGCTTATACAATGAATCTGTTCAGATCAATATACTATGCCTAGGAATCGAAGGAGGAATTCTGTAATGGCCAAGAATGTACTTAAACTAGGTGACCCTGTCATAAGCACGTACACATCGTATGGGACATTAACATCCGTTATGAACGAAGATTTATGGCCATGGATTTTCAATAACTTTATACAAATCAGGTATGCACATGGATGGGGAATTTTTTCGTTTGATTCTCATCAGTTTCTGCTAAGTACCTGTCCGGGAATTTCCTTTTACAACCTGCCACAAGAAATTGTGATTAGCAAATGGGGAACATCACTTAAGCAAGTGATTACAGAAGCGATAGATATGGGATATTATCTATATATTTATGCAGATAGATACTACATTGCGTGTACAGACTATTATCAGAAAGAACATCTTATGCATGAATTGTTGGTGTACGGGTATGACCTGGATCAAAATTTGATATACATTGCTGATAATCTAGATGATGGTAAATTCATACAAACCGCATGCAGTCTGGATGAACTTGAGAAAGGCTACTGGGCCATGTCTAACGAATACAGTTTTTGGACAGAAGTGAGATTTCTTAAGCCTATCCAGAATATCAATTATGCAATTCATGTGGAGCAAATGATAACGGCGATGGAAAACTATCTTAATTCAAGCGAGACATATGACTTAGTGAGAGATCAGAAATACGATTTTGGAATGAAAGCCATTCAACGTATCTTTACCGACATTGAGCAGGCAGCCCTAGTTGGAGAAGCGTTGGATTCACGAGTCTTTCATCTCTTGTATGAACATAAGCTATTAATGGAGTTACGTTTATCTTACTTAATGGAGAAATCAATCATTGAACGAGATGCAACCTTCATGGAATTAAGCACTATTCTGAAACAGGACTACTTTAAATTGAGAAATATAGTTCTGAAATACAATATAACGCGTGATGCAAGTACACTTAGTAAAATAAGTGAGAGGCTGCAACAGAATCTCATGAAAGAAAAAGCATTTATTTCTTCTTTTATTACCAGATTGCAACAGGTTAAATCAATGGCTTGAAGTCATCTAATAATAGA
The DNA here is from genome assembly GCF_037973995.1 of Paenibacillus sp. FSL R5-0701. Classification (NCBI taxonomy): domain Bacteria; kingdom Bacillati; phylum Bacillota; class Bacilli; order Caryophanales; family Paenibacillaceae; genus Paenibacillus; species Paenibacillus sp. FSL R5-0701. The sequence continues at coordinate 906,649 of NZ_CP150230.1, forward strand.
CAAAAAATCCCCTTTGCTTGTTAGAAAGCAAGGGGGATTCCTGTGTAACTAAGTTACTTCTGCTCTGGTTTCGGGTCCAGAATGGCATAACTGCCTAGCGTGGCTAATTGTGCTGTATTCAGAAGCGCTTCATCCACTGCAGCGAGGGCTTCACCGGCAGCTGTCATCAGCTCATCAGAGTCAACAGGTGAGGCGAAACGGAGAATGACCCGGTTCTCTCCTTTTTTGAGTTCACTCTCAGCCTTGGTTTTGTACTCATTAATGGACGCGACTTCGAGATCATTCTGCACATAATAATCATTGGCATCGCTCTCGCCATTAAACATCGTGAGCTCGGAATCAAGCCAATAATCTTGATCCGCTATCGTTTTCTGACTTGCAGCAGTCTCATCATTGGCATTGTACAGGAAATACGGGATGCCGGAGTTCGTCAGGTTGCTGGTGGCATCGACATGGAACCATTCGTTCCCGATTTTGACCTTGTTCCATGCATGTGGAACGCCGCTGGAAGCGCCCGTTACAACGATGCTTTCCAATCCCGAGAGATCGGAGAGCAATTTGTAAACGGAAGCATAGCTGGCACATACCCCAACTCCTTTGACCAGAATACCGTATGTGGTGAACGAGTCATTAAACTGTGGATCGACATTTTTGAAGTTGTTTTGCTCCGCATTTTCCAGCGCTGCATCATCATACTTCGCGTTATCGTTCAGATAATCGTAGATGGCTTTCCGTTTCTCGTCTTCGTTCATACCATTCTTGATAATGGAAGCCACCACTTCGTTTGCTTTGGCAATAATCTCATCTTGCTTCTTCTGGATTCCACTAGCCGATTCATTGTAATAAATGGAAAGGGTAAGTGTACCATAGTTGTATTCGAAACCTTCCACACCAAGAATCAATGGATTCTGGTACATCACTTTCAGAACAACATCCGAGAGTGTCGAGAAATTTTGAGCTTCGGGAAAAGCTTTCAACGAAATTTTATCTTGTGCCGCAATCATGTTTTTGGCTAACACTTCTTCCAATGCGGAATCTGCATTGATCATTGCATCACCTGTAGCAGGCTGAGGCACGGTTTCCTGATTACCTTGTTCTACATTTTGCTGTGTATTGGATTTCTGTTCATCTACCAGGTTGTCTTCTTCAGCTTCGGGAGCTGGAGCAGGTGCTTCATTGGAAGCTTCTTCAGAAGCCATATCTGAAGAATTATCAGAAGTATCATCGGAAGCCTCAGTAGATAGAGGATCAGTTGCATCTTCTGACGTTCCAGTATCGGTTGTAGACTCTGGAGTTGAAGTTTCCGAAGCCGGTGCTTCCTCTGTTTCCGTTGCAGACTCAGGTGCATCATGATTGTTGATGATCGTTGGCACATCAGGTGCAGGAACGTAAGGTGTGTCATTCTTTGGTTCCACCAGTCCGTTGCTGGAATCGGCTACGGTTTGCTGAGCAAGTCTGTCCAGGTCTGCTTGGGTCACATTTTCTACACGCACGTAACTTTTCAGAGCTGTTCCTTTAATATGAAAAGGAATATTCGTTTCATTGAACTCTGAAATTTCTACGCTTTTGGTATCATAGACAATGGTTTCACGAGCTAGAGAGCCGTCATTGTACTCAACTGTTGCTTTCTGAGGAAGTACATCTATATTCTTTAATTTCTCCCTATACAATTGTTCTTTCAGAGATGTTGGCAACTGGGAAGCAAGCGGAGCTGTAGGGACACCTCTGCTAAAATTGGATTCTTTGCCTCCGCCGATTGCAGTGACGTAATATTCTCCTCGTATACCATGGTTCTGAGTGGTAGTTATCATTTCATTATAAGTGCCTAGCCCGCCTTTTCCGTCTCTCAAAAAATCATTGAAAGACGTCTCTGTCGTTACCGCAATATCTAAAGGCAGACTATTACTGAACGCGTCCTCTGCGCCAGTTAGAGGTACATTTGTATCGAAGTTGGTTAGGTCAGAACGTTTATAAATTTTATATTCTGTGGCACCTTCAACCTTGTCCCAGACCAACTTGAACCGTCTATCTTTGTCAATTTCGTATCTTAGGTTAGGTACAGGTAACTCTGACTTCACTGTAAACGGAATAATGATGGGTTCATCGAGCAACGTCATGTTCTCTGCGTCAGGATCATAATTCAGACGAATGTAATAAATGGGGGCACCACCCCAAGAACTTTGGCCCCTGTTCATCATGGAATCTGAACTTAAAACGCCCCATCCAAGAGGTCTAATAGAAATACTATTGTCATGAATATCTGATAATAAAGGTACTTCACTTGCTTTGAGTGCTTTAATATCGGTATGTACGGATATGGTATCTCTCAGGGACCAATTAGATTTTCCTAAATCTGCTTTAAAATTGAACGTAAATTCTTCATCCTGAGCTACATTGTACATCGGCATGATCGCTTGTTCCGATTCAGAGCCGTATTTCTGCTTCAAACTTAAAATGGTAGAACCTTCTACTACTTCTGTAGGGTTATTTTCGGACGGACTACTCTCCTGTTCAGTACTCTGGCATCCAGCCAGTAACAGGGTGAGTGCAAACATAATGAAAAATAGACGTTTCATGATACACCGCTTTCTTGTTTTTCTGAGTTGTTCTAATGCTACGTTTCTACACACCGAAAGATTATCAGATATGGTTAAAACCCTTACTCGAACCTCTTAACGGACAAACCTCCTATTAATTTCCTAATATCCTTTGCTAGTTTATGGTCATATTGACGCATTGTCAAGGCGATATGGTAGGTTTTAAGTCCTGTAGAACAATAGAACAGTTGTAATTATGTAGCGAGGGGACCATGTTAAAATACAAGAGTTACTACATATTTATATATATAACAGAATAATCTGAGGAGGCTGGGGTGGCGTATGACAGCAGAAAAGATTGTCAGAACCTTTTTTGAAGAGGTCCGATCAGGCCGAAATCCTGATTATGCAAACAAAGTGATGGCGGAACAGGTAATGCCCATCAAGTGATATCTGAAGAAGAGGTCACAGTGACCCGAACCCCTTCCGATTATGCGGATCATGTCCGAGAAATGATCGAAGCTTACGGGGAGTTTTCACTCGAAATTCAGGAGTTGCTGACGCAAGGCGATAAAGTCTATGTGCGCTGGAGACAAACGGGAACCCATATCGGCAAAGTGGACGGATACAGTCCAACGAACCTCCCGGTGATTGAAATTGCCAGTGCGGTATATCGAGTGGAAAACGAACGAATTGCAGAGTATTGGATACAGATCGACAGGTTGGGCATCGAGAGACAATTGGAACGTAATCGGAGCTGAGTTTCTCAGCTCTTTTTTAGTTTTCAGTTCTTTGTAAGCGTTCCCGTGTTATAATGGACAAAGTTGTATACAAGTTACCTAAAACGTTTTCTGTCTTTTGACTATTATCTGAAAGTGAGGTTCAGTGATGATTAAAGCAACGGAAGATAATCAATATGTTGAACTAACAAGCCCTACAAGTTTACCGAAGGCATCCGGATTCCTTTGGAATGAAAAGATGATGATTCATGTGAATTGCCGGGGGTACGCGGTGGCCCAATTCATGCAGCCCGAACCTGCTAAATACTCGTATGCGCCCAACCTGGAAGCGAAGACGTTTATGCAACCGGAGCAGCCATATTATGCACACCATCCGGGACGGTTTGTCTACATTAAAGATGAAGTAAGTGGCGAAATCTTCTCCGCTCCGTATGAACCGGTTCGCAAGCAAGCGGATAGCTATACGTTCGCCGTAGGCAAACACGATATTCATTGGAAAGTCGTCCAAGACGACATTTGCATCGAGATGTCCCTGCGTCTGCCGAAGGAAGAGGTCATGGAGCTGTGGCGTGTGAAGGTAACCAATCTGTCTTCGAGAAAACGCAAGCTTAGTATCTACCCGTATTATACGGTTGGCTATATGTCATGGATGAACCAGTCCGGTTCATATGTGGAAGATTTGCAGGGCATTGTCTGCTCGGCGGTTACGCCGTATCAGAAATATCAGGATTATAGCAAAATCAAAAACTACAGCGACAAAACCTATCTGCTTGCAGATCACCAGCCGACCGCGTGGGAAGTGAATCATGAGAGCTTTGAAGGCGAAGGCGGACTTCATAATCCTTCTGCCCTTCAGTCGGAGACACTCGCTGGTGGAGATGCACGTTATGAGACACCAGTGGCCGTATTGCAATACAGAGTAGAGTTGGAAGCGGGAGCGGAGCAGGCATATCGATTTATTTTTGGCCCGGCTCATGATGAGACAGAGATTGAGGGCATTCGTCAGCATTATTTTGTGAAGCAGAATGAGGCAGGACAGGATGGTTTCACCGCAGCCGAGCAGGAATATGCTGAATATATTGCAGAAGGGCAAGGGAACATCCAGATTGAGACACCGGACAGCTGGTTAGATAATGTCGTGAATCACTGGTTGCCTCGCCAGATGTATTATCATGGCAAAACGAATCGTCTGACAACTGATCCGCAGACGCGGAATTATTTGCAGGACAACATGGGCATGAGTTACATTCAGCCGCAGATTGCGCGGGCTGCGTTCTTGACCGCTCTCTCTCAGCAGCATATAAGCGGCGCCATGCCAGATGGCATTATTTTGCACCCGGACGCAGAACTGAAATATATTAACCAGGTTCCTCATACCGATCACTGCATCTGGCTTCCGGTCTGTATGAAGACCTATTTGGATGAAACGAATGACTATAGCATTTTGGAGGAACAGGTTGCTTTTACAGACAGTGAACAGAAGGTTACCGTACTGGAGCATATGAATCTTGCAATGCGCTGGTTGATCCATGAGCGTGATGCGCGTGGGTTGAACTATATCAATCAGGGTGACTGGTGTGATCCGATGAACATGGTGGGATACAAAGGCAAAGGCGTATCCGGCTGGCTGACCATTGCGACGGCATATGCGTTCAATGTGTGGGCAGATATTGGTGAACAGGCAGGGCATGCCGAGGTTGCAGCGGAATTCCGTCAGGAAGCCAATCAGACCAATGCGGTAGCCAATGAGTATCTGTGGGATGGAGACTGGTATGCCCGCGGAATTACAGATGATAACGTCGTGTTTGGTGTAAGCAAAGACGTGGAAGGACGCATCTATATCAATCCTCAGAGCTGGGCACTTATGAGCGGTGCTGCGGATCAGGAGAAACAGGAGAAGTTAATCCGTGCCGTAGAGGAACAATTGGAGACGCCATATGGTGTCGAAAAGCTTGCGCCGTCCTTTACAGCCATGCGGGAGGATGTAGGACGTGTTACGCAGAAACATCCCGGAAGTGCAGAGAATGGTGCAGTGTACAATCACGCGGCGGCTTTCTATATTTATGCGTTGTACCTGGTGGGCGAGAAGGAGAAGGCGTATCGTCTGCTGCGTAAAATGATTCCGGGGCCCGATGCCGAGGATATTCTCCAACGGGGTCAGCTACCTGTATTTATCCCAAATTATTATCGTGGAGCCTATCATCAATTCCCACGTACAGCCGGGCGTTCCAGTCATCTGTTCAACACCGGCACGGTGCCTTGGGTGTATCGTTGCCTGATCGATGGCCTGTTCGGACTGCAAGGTCATGCACAAGGACTTCAAGTGCGTCCACAACTGCCTGAGGATTGGAGCGAGGCGTCGGTTACACGGTTGTTCCGCGGGGCTGAGCTGAACGTGAACATGAAGAAGGATGCAGCTGTCCAAGCGATTGAAGTGCATGTTGACGGTCAACGAATTGAAGGCGATATCATCAAGAACATACAAGCCGGCGTGAAATATGAGGTGCTGGTGAAGCTGCCATTGTAGAAAAGCGCAAGGAGTAATGCTGAACGATGTGAAGAGTTTTGAACAACCACGAAGCAAATTAAAAACTGCCTTTCCTTCATAGAAGGAGGGCAGTTTTTAATTTCAGCTTGATCAGGACTCGCTCGATTCTTTGACTCGGTACCAATAGCTATAAATCTCGGAATAACCCAGCTTGGCGTAAAGCTTCAAGGCAGGTGCATTATTCGCAACCACTTGCAGGTAACTGGAGGTAGCGCCCTGTCTTTTTGCCCAATGGAGGAGATGAAGGATCATCTGTTCAGCAAGCCCACGATTTCGGAAGTTAGCGTCTGTAATGATGTCATATAATCCAATGTAGCCACGTTCAATTACACCGAACCCACAAGCGACGACTTGCCCGTCGATCAACAGCGAAATGAAACCTACCTTTGTCCGGATATTGTCCAACATTAATTTGGTCGTTTCCCGTTGCAGATCATTCACCTGATTTAGCCTGCAAAAATGATCCAGCCACGTTGCGGTCAACTGCTCGTCAATCTGTACAGCATGGTGCTCAGGCTCTTTGATATGTTCCAGACTCCGAGTCTGGAGGTGGGTGAGATCCACTACAGCATACCCTTTGTCTTGCAAAAGTTGATCGAGATGATCCGGCTGAATAAACGGCGTGATTTTAAATATGGTATTTAACTGATTGGAAGCATAGATGCGCTCACATTCCTCTATCTTTTCATGCACATCTAGCGTGGAGTAGTGGATCGGTTGAACGGAGTTGGCACGTTTGGTGTATCCTTTGGCAAAACGCAGTACCCAGCCGTCATATAATAAGGTGGACAAGGGTTGCCAGTGGTTAAGCGATAGTTCTTCAATGGTTTTGTGTTCTGAATCTATGGTATGCGTCATATCCAACCTCCGATTTTATGATTAAATAATAATACATAATAATGTATAAAAATACAATAAGGATAGATATATCGTCGAACAGTATGCATTATAGCCGGAGATGGTATACAATTTGATTTGATTGAAAGAATGTATATATCTTTTACACATTAACGGAGAGGACAGAAATAACCTGAAGAAGCGAATGTTCGCCTTTATCTACGGATTTTTCCTTTTAAAAAAGGAATCAAAAAAATCTGGGGATAACAGCGATCGGAAGGTTGTTCTGTCATCGGAGTGCCAGAAGCGGAGCGCATTATGTTAACTATAGAGATGCAAGGCCATAACATTAACTGTCATATCCAATACGGTAAACGCAAGAAAGTTTCCATCACGATGGACTTGCCTTATATGGTAACAATCAAAGCACCCAATGGTACCAGTGAAGACATGATCCGGCAACTTGTGGAGCAACATGGGGATGTGATTCTGAAGAAATCCGCTCTGATGCAGCGGGCGCTTGACGGTCCTCAAGCCAAGGAATATCAAGATGAGGGCAAGGGGAAGTTTCTGCTTTTTGGCAAGGAGCATGCACTGCATGACTTAATCCCTGTAGAGGGGCTTACAGAAGAAGAGCTGCGAGCGAATTTGAAGAAGTTTTATTTTGCCGAGTGTAAACGCATGATTGGGGAGCGCATCGGACGTTATCAGCAGGAGTTGAAGGTGAAACCGAAGTCAGTAGAGATCGTAGATTCTCCCACCAAGTGGGGCAGTTGCAGCTGGGACAAAAAACTTACGTTCAATTATCGCCTGGCGATGGCGCCACTGGAAGTGATCGATTATGTCATCATTCATGAACTTTGCCATATTCACCACATGAATCATGATCGCTCTTTCTGGCGGCGTATTGGCAGTATCATGCCGGATTACAAAACAAAAGAAGATTATCTGATGCGCAATGGTCGAGCCATGACGTTGTAATTCCAGACCCAAGCTTTCACTTGGACACGATAGATACCTCCATTATAATTTGTGAAATCCGCGAAGGTCCCACTGTTTGCAGTGAGCGGCTTCGCGGATTTTTGGTTATGTCTGGATCAGGAGTGGGTTACTTGAACGCCGTATTGTTTGAAAAAATGAGTAACCGCATCCATATCCATTCGATCATCGAATAGATGCTCAGGATAATAGATGCCTGGAGCCATAGGCTTGTCCGTTGGCATCATCAGTATCTTCTCGGCTTGCACCGCAGCGCCGAGTGCAGTCATGTGGGTCTGACCGAGTGGGTCAGAGACTGTCATCGTTCGTTTAACGTCGTTTCCTTTTGCATCCAGCCCTTTCAATTGAATGACCAGATGATGTGCACTTCCAGTTCCTGGATTATAGAGCAACTTTCGCCGGAATGGCTTGAAACGTTCACCGCTGATCATCTTCCAGACTCCAGTTTTAACCAGTCCCGTGAGTGCATAGGTAGATACTTTACTATCGAATGCAATGCGGAAGCTGGATGAATCAATATGACTGGTATGAGGTAATGTGACGTGATCGGGTGTATCCAATCTGTAACATGGAGTCGTATACCCGTTCGGGAAATGAACTTTGATCGGATCTGTCATGGGATAGACGAGTCGATGTGTATTGGATTCGGTTATCTGAAAAGGAATACTCATCCGGTCCATGAAGGCTGCCGAATCAGGGCCGGCCTTATCCCGCAGCGACCATAGGGCATGAATGTTTACTTCGACATGTTGCAGAGAGTTAGAAAGTATCATGGCAAAGAGTGACGCCGTTCCTGCCATCCATCCAGAGGACAGCACTACCGGAGCATGAAGCTCTTCCTGCTCTATTGTACGGATCGCTTGATTGAACACCTCAGTCCAGCGTGTTATATCGATGAGTGGGATTCTCCTCCGCACTGCCGATACCAGTAGCCGATCATCCAGATCGTTCACTGCATTAATGATTAACGATATATTCTCTCCTGCGTGAATCAGTGGATCGTCTGCATTGGTATCAACAACAACCGTTTGGACACGATTGGATGGAAAAGGTGCTGCTTTACCCGCAGAACGACCTCCCAATACCAATTCCAGATCAGGATGCCTGTCATGCAAAATGCGGGCAAGCTGTGCACCTACAGCACCATAACCTCCAGCGATAAGAACTCTTTTTCTATTCATTCGATAAACCTCCGTTGATATGTTTATGTACTTATATGTTTAAACTATTGAACATAATAGAGTGAAGAAAAGGAATGCGGTTCACCAGCGCGGTACGCGCTAGCTCTGACATTCCACTTCTACGAGATGAACGAGCTGTTTGAGCAATTCGATCGCATCGTTGAATTCCAGCTTGTAATACATCTCCGTACCTTTTTTCTGAACCGATAACAGTCCGGATTGACGCAATATTTTCAAATGATGAGAGACCGTAGGGCGTGACATGGGGACATGCTCTGCAATCTGCGATACGTTCATGCTCTCTTGATCAATGAGCAGCGATATGATTCGCTGGCGAACGGGGTCTCCCAAACCTTGAAGATAAGGACTTAGATTCTCGAAAATATCAATAACTTTTTGGTTACCCATCGATTCGTTCATGGCTCACTCCGTTATAATGTTTAATTGTTTAAACGTATTATAAGGCTTAGTTCACTTAAAAATCAAATTTAACATTCCAAGTTGCAGGAAAATAGCTGTTCCGTTTGTCCATTTGAAGTACAATATAAGCAAATATGCCTGTACCACGAATCCATTGATGTATCCGTGGTGGAAGGAGTCCAAGATGGCTGAGAGTAACCATTATTCGGTGCTGGTAGATGAATATATCTCGGAGTTTGCACCTGATGTACAGGTGAGATTACAGGCGTTAAGACAGATTATTCGTGAAGCGGCTCCGAACGCCGAAGAGAAGATCAGTTACAAGATGCCCACGTATGCACAGCATGGGAATCTGGTTCATTTTGCCGCATACCAGCATCATATTGGGTTTTACCCTGCTCCCACGGGGATTCTGGCGTTCAAGGAGGAACTCTCCAAGTACAAAGGGGCTAAGGGATCTGTCCAGTTTCCGCTGGACCAGCCATTGCCGGAGGATCTGATCCGCCGGATTGTGGAGTATCGGGTGAAAGAAAATGTGGAGATCGCGTCAGAAAAAAAACGCAAAAAAGGTAGCGCTGGAGGCTGAAAGGCCTGTCTATGGAAGGAGATAGCGGGTGAATAAAGGGTTAATTGTACTTGATGTGCAGCATGGGCTTACAAGTCTGAGGGATGTATCTGTTACAATTGCAAAGATTCAGTCTGTTATTACCATTTTTGAAAAGATGAACTGGCCTATTGTGTTTACCAAACATCTGGACCAGGACAATGAAGAATCCTCTCTATATTATGAGAAAAGTGCCAATTTGGAGATTGTAGTTGATACCAATGAACATCCTATTCTTGAGAAAAGTAAACCGAGTGCGTTCAGTAATACGGAACTGATAAAGTGGCTGCTGGATCATCAGATTCAACATGTATTCATTGTTGGATTCAACATGGAGTATTGTTGTCTGTTTACAGCGATTAATGCTGAACATGAGGGGTTTAAAGTAACCCTGATTGAAGATGCGGCGGGTACAGTAAATACAGCAGAAACGTATGAAATGAAGGGATTAGACATACAGGATTTTATCGGTTCGATTCTGAATTGGTCAGGTTGTATTGAGGTTCTATACATGAATGAATTCAAGGAACAGTATACTTAATTCTTGAGTTCAATCTCTCAAAAGCTCATATCATAAACCAAAAAACAGTCGGATGCCTACGCATTCGCCTGTTTGTGTTTTTAGATTTTACTTTGGTCGTTACTACACTGTACTTCGTTCTGTTCCTATTCTCTTCCTTCACTTCTATTCAAAGGAATAGGTGACGTTTGAATTACTTGCTGTAGGAATGAAGTACATGAAACTTGGGTCCACTTGCAAATAGATGGTCAGATCAGACACGCCCAGATTAGGAACCGTCAGACTGAATCGACCGTTAGCATCCAGCTTCACCGTTTCCGTACGAATATGTTTTTCTTCTGGAGAAGGACCGTGGATTTGGAAAGAGAACGTTTTATTCGCATAAGCCGCGAGTGTTCCCCGTACTTTCAGCGTACGAGCCGCTGTATATTCGAACTGCATCAGATGATTATCGAGATAATCTTCGTTCCCCGTATCCGGTTTTTGTGGCTCTGTTCCAGGGTCTTGTGGTTCTGTCCCAGGATTCTGTGGATCAGTCACAGGCTCTTGTGAAGGATTGCTAACTGAGAAGAAACGAGTCTGGTATGAAATTTCTGCTTTGGCCCCGTCTTTCCTTTTCAAACCTGTAATACGAACGTTGAATGTGTCGCCTGCCTTCAAGGATTTCAAATTATCCGGGCGGAAAATGACAGCATAGTTATACCCATAACCATCAGTATTTACATTGAAAAAGGCCTTTGCAGGATCACTGCTAACCGGGGTTTTAGATCCCAATACCCAAGTTTTCTGATCTGATGAACGGACGATCTCCACTTGTACCTCGGAATTGGAAGGCTTTGCGAAGACGTCCGGGTTCAGCTGTGCAGACCAGGCTTGAGACACATGGAATGCCTCAATCGGGAATGCCCCTTTGTTTGGATACAAGTTGTAATTGTAATTGAGTTTTCCTGAACGGCTTGTATCCATAACCTGCATGGTACTGAAATGGCTTGCATAGTTTTTGTTGTCCCGGGATGCAATCCCGAAGCCAACCTTCTTCAGTTGCGGACTCAAAATCCAGCGGCGATGGCCGAGTGCTGCAATGTTGCTGGCATCGGAATCATCCATATATGCTTCAACGCTTTTGACTGCAAGGTTGCCGGCAGCAGTATAGGAAGCGTACAGGTTGGAGCTTGAAGTCGACTTGGCTCCCAGATCAAAGAAGTCTTTCGGCATATCTGCCGGACGAGCCGGGAAGTGGGTCAATTCTCCGGTAGAAACAACAACTGCTCCATGTTGGGCTTGACGATTGAGTGCAGCGTCCAGGACAAGATCGCCCTCTAACCCGGATAGATAACGATAGAAGTTCGCTGCACCTAGAGCCTGTTTCAATGAGGAATCACTTACTACACCAGCAACGTAAGGTGCCTTGGTCGAGGGGTTCTGTGTGAAAGTGGCTGTCTGGTCCTTACTACTCATCCATTGCGTCCATTTCTGACTGATTTCCTGTTCACTTCGCTCAGGCAGCAAACTGTCGACAGGGGCCGCAGCGATCTGCTGGGTTCCGAGCAGCAGGAATAACAGGCCTGCCAGAGGAAGAGAGAGTAACGAGCGGATGTACCTTTTTTGAATAACCATCTTCTGATCTCCTTTTAGTTAAAAATATTAATATTATGTATTCGATGTATATTATCGACATTAGAGGGATAATTCGTTAGATTTATGAATTGAATTGTTTGTTCGAATTCAGCGATTTTTCAGCCAGAGCCTTTATAATACTCACGGAATCCTGTATTCGAAAAGGAGTTTTGGTATGTCTAAGATGCTGCAAAAATCGTTTTATCTCATTCTGCTCGTGTTTGTTGCGGTGTTTATTGTTTCGTCCTTGTTGGTTCGGGCGCAGTACAACTACGCTTTGTATGGGGACAATCCCATTCTGAGCAGGCAGCAGTGGAGTGTTTTTCTCCCGGTCATTCTTTTGCTTCTGGGTTCAGGTGTCGGGTTATATGCTCTATGTCTGAAACTGAACAAATACAGTCCGAAGGTTGTCATTCCGATTGTGCTGTTATGTTCTCTGGTCATTCAGATCATCATCATTTTTGTATTTCCGAGAGTGCCCACCGATGATTCGCAGACCGTTCTTTCACTAGCCATGAACATGCTGTATGACCAAGACTATTCTTCGTTTGAAACGGGTGGTTATCTGCACATGTTCCCGTTTAACTACTCGATTGTGTTGTACTTGAAGACGTTGCTGTACCTGTTTCCAGACAACTATCTGGTCATCAAACTATTTAATATTTTGTTTTCAACGTTAACAACGTTCATGATTTATCTTATTTATAAACAAGTGAATGACAGATCCACGGAACGTGATTACGGTGTGTTGATCTTTGCAGCGACGTACCTGCCTTCTCTGTTCCTGAACAACCTGATCTATAACGATGTGATTGCCACAGCTTTTCTGACATCTTGTTTATACTTCATCATTCGTTTTGTACGTGAAAAGTCTTGGAAAATAATCGTCATTGCTGCCGTTTTTCTCGCGTTGGGCAATTACTTTCGAAGCATTGGGGTGATCGTGCTAATCGCTGCCATCATATATATTCTGCTGAATATGCGGAGCATTGGAGCGAAGAAAGTTGTCATTTCCATCGGTACGCTGGCTATGTTGTTTAATGTACCAACCTGGACTCAGAATGCGGTTCTTCAATCCTCTGGTGCTGTGAGCGAACCTGTCGGAGAGAATGCTGCACCAGTCTATATGTGGTTGAATATGGGGATTAATCTGGAGCGTTTTGGCTTCTGGGACAATATGGAGAGTTATCAGATCTATCAGAGACAGGCCGACTACAGTAAGGCTGAGAGCACAGCTTTATTTAAACAAGAGATTGGCAACAAGCTGTCTGAAGCAAGTGCGAGTGATTTGGTACAGATGTATTACAAAAAGATTATATGGACCTGGACCGAAGGGACGTACCAGATGGACCGCTACGGAATTGGCAATGAAAGTTCCTTGAGTGCAGGAAGAGGAAGGGTAGGTGGAATCGCAGGCTCCTATAGTTATACCAATGCGATAACAGAACTGTTGCAAGGGGATTCGGTTTATCGGACAAGTTTGCTCTGGATTGTATATGTGATGAATTTTTTGATGTACTGTTTTATTTTCATCCGGTTGGTCGGAGGAATTCGTCGTAAACAGTATGATGAAGTCTCAATAATCCTGGTCATTCTCGGATTCATTGGATTTTATATTCTCTGGGAGATTAAGTCCAGATACATCTACCCTGTATATCCGCTGTTGGTTGTGCTGTCCTATATGGGGTTCAAAGATACGTATGATTTCATACTCCACCGTAAAGGTACCTTGGAGAGATATTCCCTGAGAAAAAGGTGATTATATGCGAAAAAATAAATATTTCACATCGGTTACAATACTCCTTTTGCTGGGTTGCTCGGTTATGCTTACGGGCTGTGATGTGATAACTGCCCAGAATATTACCAAGACCAGTTCTGTGCAAGGCATGAACGGAGGAACATCGAGAGGTGGAAGAGGCGCCGTGGGCATGAATGACCGTACAGGCAGTCCGGACATGATGCAGGGGATGATAAATGCTGATATTACAGGTAGGGTCATCTCCGTGACTGGAAACACAGTCACTCTGGCGTTGCTTGAGGTGCAGGATACCTCATCTCCAAGCATGGAATGGAAGGATACCGGAATGGAAATGAAATTGAATATAACTGATGAGGTTGCTATCACTGAAGGCATGGGAACGCCGCGTTCGGGTAATTCCAGCCCAAATGCGAATTCATCCATTCAAGTATCTGATCTTCAAGAAGAAGACATCGTTATGGTGTGGTATAAGGACAACACCGAGACGGTCGAACGGATGGCGGTTGTCCAGTAAAAGATGCTGGGAATATCGTTATTTTGTAATTGCTTACATTCGGTTTATGGGTTATTATGGTAACAACTGGTTTTTTGAAGGGAGTGAGCGTCATGAAACGACGGTCTAAGATGGTATGTTCTATTACTACAATGAAGGTAAGCATGAACTGAATAATTCCGGCAGACCATTTAGATACAGTGTGGGACATATCCTGTTGCCCAGTCCGGTCTGAGATCTGTCGATAAATAGGGATATAACTGCTCATTTTTTTCTGGCGTATGCGAGGTTTATTTGCTTGTGCAAATTTCCCATACACTCAGATTTTTTTTGAAGCCGCAGGCATAGCCTGCGGCTTTTTGCGCGCAAAAATAGGCATTCGTTGCCTACAAGCAATGCACATGAAACGACCAAAAAGGAGAAATGCCCATGTTAAATTTAAAATATTTATTTCAAAATAATGATCTTGCCGAGATGATTTTAAAGAATTGGAACTATGATCCTGAGTCGCTGGATATGTTTCAGTATTATCGTATATCCTCCAATGCCGTGTATCCGTTCAGAGATCAGGGGGAAGTGAGATTACTTCGATTTGCTCCGGTAGAGGAGAAAAATCTAATCAACCTTAGCGCGGAATTGGAGTTCCTCCGTTATCTTCGAACGAATCAGTATGGAGCCATGGAGGCTGTACCTTCTCATTCAGGGACAGAACTTGTAGAGGCTCACACCCCATGGGGAACGTACTATGCTTCCGTATTCAAACGAGTACCCGGATCGCAGTTAGGAAGTATTGATTTGAATGACACCATCCTGTACAGCTATGGTCAGGCGTTGGGTGAGCTGCATCATTTATCACGTACATTCATGCCTGAGCAAAAGGAGAAACGCTGGACCTATACGGATGTTTTGGATTGGATGCAGGAGATCCTGAAGGTTTTTCCTGGTGAAAGGGCTGCTCTGAACGAGGTGGAGTTCCTCCGAACATATTTTGCGATTTTACCGATGACCCAGCAAAATTTCGGACTCATCCACTACGATTTTGAACCGGACAATGTCTTCTATGACGAAGGAAGCAAGTCTTGTTATGCCATTGATTTTGATGACTCGATGTATCACTGGTACGCGATGGACGTGGAACAGAGTCTGGATAGTTTACGTGAGGAAATCGAGCCTGAGCAATGGGAAGTGAAGAAACAATTGTTCCTGAACGGGTATTGGTCGAAGACAGGAGAACGTTATGATCTGGAGAGTATGTTCCCCGCTTGTCGCCGTTTTGCCAACTTGTACGGCTATGTGCGTATGCTTCGATCTGTTGCAGAGCAGTGGTCACATGAGCCAGAGTGGATGAGCGGACTAAGAGCGAGGTTGGAGAGGAAGATGACAGAAAAGGCAGAGCAATTCAATCATCCAATTTAAAGTCTACACATAAAAAGTTATATCCACCAATACTTTGAACACTTAATATTGAACGTATGTCATGACTCATACCAGAATCAGTCCTCATAACAAACAAACCAGCTTGGGAATTCAATGTAGAATTCCTAAGCTGGTTTTTACATGTTACTCGGTATAATCACTTATCGCAGTACGCCCCGCTTCTACACTGATCCAGTAGGAATAATCTTCGCGTACGTCCACATAGAGGTTAAGTTCCTTCGCATCAAGGTTACTTACCGTTAGTTTAAAATTGCCATAGGCATCTGTTGTAACCTGCTGGGTTTGGATGTGCTCTGCAGCAGGCGAAGGACCATGAATTTTAATTGGCATCGTCTGGTTGGCATACGCCGGGAATGTACCTTGAAGGACCAGCGTGTGATCGGCAGAATATACTGCTTTCATGGTCTGATCCGGTAGTCCGCCGTTCTTTTCATTCTCGGTAGCTTCAGTGGTATTCTTCGGTCTGCTCCATAATTCGAAGCCTTTTTCCTTCAGGTTCTGGAGAAAAACAACGGCCTCTGCCCGGGTCAAGGATTCTTGTCCCGCATAACCTTGCACCGTAGCTGCGGTTTTGCCTGAAGAGTATCCCATGTTCAGCAGATACCTGATGGCATCGTCATCCTGGGTATAATTTTTACCACCAAGCCCCGCCACGATTACGGCTACTTCTGTTCGATTTAAGGCATGATTGCGCATCTTCGGATTCTGATTGCTGGCATCCAGCTTCAGATTCAACGCGGAAGCATAGGTATAATAACGATCACTCCAGATGTTTCCTTTGATAGCTTGTCCCTCTGCAGCATCGATGCTCTGAATGACATGGGAATTCGCATACAGCTTGAACAACATGGAGAGGAATTCGGCTTCACTCACCTGATTGTTGGGTTTGAACGTTCCATCCTCGTATCCACTGACCATCTCCTGTTGAACGGCCCATTGAATGGCATCTTTCGCCCAATGTGTGCGGATATCAGTTAATTGGGGGATTCCCGTTACCGTAACAGAGACAACCACTTCTTTCCCTTCAAAACGAACCCGAATTTCGGCTTTACCAGCCTGAAGTCCAATGATTTTTCCATCCTTGATGGCAATGCGATCTGACGTCGTGGTGAACGAAACGTTAGACTGTGGAACATAGGATGTTCCGTTATCATTCACGGCAGTGATCGAAGGCAGATCAATCTGTTCTCCTGCTCGGACTTTCAGGTTTGGTTGTTCTGGCGTTATACGGGTAAGTGTTGTATCTTGAACACCGTCCACATGGAAGAAACGTGTGGAGTATGAGATTTCCGCTGCTGTATCGTTCTTCTTTTGCAGACCTGTAATTCGAATGTTGAACGTATCGCCGTTCTTTAATAATTGCACATCGTCGGGACGGAAGATGATGGCGTAGCCATATCCATATCCACCTGTCTCTACATTGAAATAGGCTTGATTAAACCATTGTTTATCCGCAGGGTCCACGTTGTAATAACCCGTTGGAAAGCCAGTGTTCTGGTTCTTGGCATTAAAGGTCCATGTACGTTGATCGGAAGTTCGAGTCATCTCGACCTGTACCTCAGACAGTGATGGTTTCGCGAATACATCTGTATTCAGTTGAACAGACCAGGCCTGTGTACTACCAAAGGCTTCGATTGGAAAAGCTCCCTGATTCGGAAACAGACTGTAGTTAAACGAAGTTCCCCCCGTTCTGCTTTTATCAAATACCTGCATGGCACTATAGTACTGATCATATGTCTTGCCTGCTTCACTACGAGTAGCGAGTCCAAAACCGATTCTTTGCAGTTGTGGGCTCAAGATCCAGCGCCGATGGCCGAGTCGATCAATATTGGAGGCATCTGAATCATCCATGTAAGCCTGAATGCTTTTGGTCAGGACGTTATTCTTGGCACTGCTGGTAACGTACAGATTGGAGCTGCTGGCAGATTTTGAACCTGTGTCAAAGAAATCCTTTGGCATATCTCCTGGCTGTTTCGGAGAATGGGACAGGTATCCACCCGTGGAGACCACAACAGCCCCATGCTGAGCTTGACGATTCAAGGTAGAATCAAGAACAAGATCGCCCTGTAGCCCCGTGATAAAACGATAAAAGTTGGCTGCGTTCAGCCCCTGCTCCAGATAGGCATCACTTACCACACCAGCAGAGTAGGGAGCACTTGTCGAAGGTGTCTTTGTATACAGGGGAGATGTATCATTGCCATTCATCATCCACTGATTCCACTTTTGAACGATCTCCTGCTGACTTCGCTCAGGTAACAAACTGTCAACCTGTTCTGCATGTGCCGCTTGAGCACCCCATAACAGAAACAGTAAACCTGCCAACGGCAGAGTGAACAGTGAATGCATTTTATTTTTCCGGTAAACCATGTTTCCAACCCCTCTCATTTCTGAACGCACGAAGAACATATGCAAGTTCAGCATTATGGTATATTCATCGACATTACAGCTGGTTTTGCTTAGAGCCAGGCATAGGAGCATAAGGCCGAGCGTATGAAGGAGGGGGGAATTAGGAAGTTAGTGGTTCATTTGTTGAAAAAAGAGCACAGGCCACCCCGC
The DNA here is from genome assembly GCF_037973995.1 of Paenibacillus sp. FSL R5-0701. Lineage (NCBI taxonomy): Bacteria > Bacillati > Bacillota > Bacilli > Caryophanales > Paenibacillaceae > Paenibacillus > Paenibacillus sp. FSL R5-0701. The sequence goes on from NZ_CP150230.1 coordinate 924,897, forward strand.
TGATTCGGGGCAGCTTATGCTCTTTCTACATATGTATCTACTTTTTAGTCGAGACTCAGGTCGAAATCAGGCTCACACATATAATCTAATGGGTACAGATCATCTCGTGCCGAGATTAATGCACGGAAATGAAGATAAAGATTATTAGGTTGTACTACAATCCCACCAACACGATGGGGCATAAGTTCAGCCACGACGAAGACATCCTCGGCATTGTTACATCTAAAAAGAACATTCTTCGGATGAATAACTTCCTCCAGGTAACTGTATGTCATCACGTGAAATGTTTGTCCGCGCCAGTTTGTCTTGATCACTTTATAGGACTGCGTTCGCACCAGATCCAAATAACGTTCCAGCTGGAACGTATGCTCGAATTGTGTAATATAACCTTTTTTATCTACATCAATCGTAAACTCCACATCATAGCTTACATGCATTTCATCTTTATAAGTTCCGTTCATAACCTTCATGGCGTCAAAGTGTAATCCGAATTCCGGATCTTCTACATAGGGAATGGTAATGAGTTCGGGGTCAACATGATCTGTGATCTTGCTGTTCATGGATGGTGTGCTGTAATACTTCGATGGCTGTAGATCAATCGATCCAATCATGCTTCCTGGGAAACCAGGGCTGCAAGTTATTCGCATAGTCATCTCCTTAGTTGTTGGTCAGTAGTTAGACGAACAAGTAAGAATAAAGTTGCACCAGAGTCAATGTATTAATTTTTTGAGATTTTGTTATATTCAGAAAAATAAACTTCTATGCTTTTGATCTTTTACTATCCAAATTTCGTTAATTATTTGTAGAGGGGGTGAGGGAGCGTTGAGTGATGAAGAGCTTATTCAAGAGATTCGCGAAGGTAGCCGTGCTGCCATGGAAGTACTGGTGAAACGGCATTATAAGTCGATATTTGCTTATGTTTACCGGAAAACCGGAGAGTACCATACTGCTTATGATCTAACACAAGAGGTATTTGTAAAAATGATGAATTCCTTGGACAAGTATCAGAACACAGGACAATTCAGTCACTGGCTACTGAAGATTGCAGTGAACCATTGTAGAGATTATTATCGTGGGCGGGAGTTCAAGCAGCAACAAAGAGAGAGTGAATTAACTGAGGATGCGTTCCCTGCCAGTGAACAACAGAATGTTTGGAATATTTTTCATAAGCGATTTCAGAATGAGCAAGTCAGGCGGGCTGTATTAAGTTTGCCTGATCACCAGCGAGATGCCGTCATTCTAAACTATTACAATGGATTGAAGATCAGGGAAGTTGCTGAACTTACGGGAACCAACGAATCGACCGTAAAGTCACGCATTCGATTGGGGATAACGAAATTAAAGGAGATTATTGTGGGAGGTGAACGGGATGAAAAGCAGAGGAAACGGAGATGAATCGAACCCTGTAGCAGAGTTGGAAATAGAAGAGTACAACGAAATTGCTTCATATCTGGATGAGTATCCGGTCGAATTTCCATCCGAGATGGAGATTGACAAGACAATTAGAATACTGGATACATATATGCCAGATCACATGAATGCTCATCTGAAACAAAAATCATCTGGGAATTCAGTTAAGGAATTGTTCCAGTTAGTTTATGGTGAGGTTGCTGTCTTCCACAAATCTTACTGGTTAGTCTGCTCAATGCTCTTGTTGTTCGGCTATTGGCTAGGTACCCACAGTACGACAGACCCGTACATGAGTGTGCTCTTTATAGTCCCTGTTCCATTTGTACTTGGTTTGCTAGAAGTTTTTAAAGGTCGAGATCAAGGGTTAATGGAAATCGAACTGACCTGCAAAATTACGGCACAGCAACTGATGCTTACCCGTCTAATCGTAGTGCTCATTGGGAATATGGCGTTTGTTTTTTTGCTTAATCTACTTATATCAAACGAAACAGGGGTTTCCATATCATGGAGTGCTATCGGCCTTTCGTATACACAGCTTATGATTGCAGCAGGTACAAGTCTATGGCTTGCGATGCGTGTCAGAGGTGGGACAGCCGTCAGTATCTTTTTAATTGTATGGTTCTCACTGGTTTGGCTTGTACTAAGTAATCCCGAATTGAAGACTCTACTTCAATCGATCCAGCCCACAGTACTTATAGCAATGGCTCTATGCGGAGTTTTACTATTAATCAGTCAGATCTATGAGATGGCAAGAAAATATACATTACAGACAGAAAGAGGTTACTCCTTTGATACTGACCATGGATAACGTATCCAAGAAATACAGGAACAAGTTGGCGGTAAAAGAAGTCTCACTGGAACTATCCAGTGGTGGTGTTTACGGTCTTCTTGGGCCGAATGGGGCAGGGAAGACAACATTGCTTCGCATGATTGTAGACATTTCCAAGCCCACGTCTGGACAAATTTTGTTGAACGGGCAGTCTATCCAAAACATGGGAGACCGTTATCGAAGTTTGTTGGGCTACATGCCCCAGCGATTTGGATTTTATAACCGATTCAGTGCTTATAAATTTCTCATGTATATGTGCTCTTTGAAAGGGCTCAGTATTAATCAAGCTTCAGCACGTGTGCAGGAAACGTTGGTGATGGTGGGTCTTGAAAATCAAGCACAACATAAAATCCGTACATTCTCCGAAGGAATGAAGCAGCGATTGGGAATTGCCCAAGCTTTGCTGAATGATCCACAAATTTTGATTCTTGACGAACCTACAGCTGGATTGGACCCCAAAGAACGCATTCGATTTCGTAACATTATCGGCGAGCTGGGAAGAGATCGTATTATCATGTTATCTACGCATATCATTTCTGATTTGGAGTTTTTATGTAAGGAGATGATTCTGATGAATGAAGGGCAACTCATCGCCAATAATACTCCGGAAGAGATCATGAACCGGATAAAAAATAACGTATGGAAAGCGAAATTAAATCCTCAGCAACTTGCTGATCTTACCTCTCATTTCAAAGTGAGTGGTTTGTCTTATGAGTCTGATGGAATCGTAGCCAGAATACTGGCCAAAGAACAGCCTGTCCCGCAAGCTGTACCAGAATCACCTCGGCTTGAAGATGTATATATGCACTATTTTGGAGAGGAGACGAAGTCTTGATTCGTTTAACTCAATTCGAGTTTTATAAAATTATAACGCGTAAAAGTATTGGTATAGCAATGTCTATTTTAATTGTTTTTCTAGTCGTATACTCATTTTGGAGGCATCCTGGGGTAATGGATGGTTCCGCCTTTTACAAACCTTATGAAGGTGCTATTACAACAGAGAAGGTAAAAGTCGCACATAATCAATATGATTCCATTTGGGATAGTACAAAAAGTAGATACCAATATGGTGCTTTCTACGATATTGTGTTTTTTTCCCCAGAGACGATTAAAAACAGCACACGATATGATGATCGCGGCAACATCATGGAGCGTACAGTAAATGTATCCGAAATTTATTATAATAAACCTTGGGGCTACTTACTGGAATACATTGATCAATTTGGTGTAGTTTTTATGATGATTATGATTCTCCTAGGGCTGGCTCCAATATTTACCGAAGAATATGCACTAGGTACAGCATCATTACTGCGCAGCAGCAAAAGAGGCAAAAGCAAGCTTGTATCAGCAAAATGCATTGCTTCCATATTGTACGTTGTAATGTGTGCCGTTTTATTTACTGGTGTAAACTTGATTTTATATTGGTTAAGGTTTGGTAATCTGGCTGGGGCGAATACTTCCATACAGAGCGTGGGCATGTATGTTTACAGCTTTGATTATGAGTTCTCACCGTATACTTTTACTGCTTTTCAATATTATTTAGTTCAATTGTTTACTCATATAGCAGGTAGCTTGGTTTTTGCATCTATTGTTTTACTGGTATCGGTCCTCAGTTCTACATCCTTTATAGCTATAATTGTGAATACTGTGATAGTAGGTCTGCCATACTTGGCCTTTGACGTATTAAATTTAAATTCCGGGTCATTAAAGTGGGTCGAAAAATTTTCGATAAGTACCATGATACGGGTAACAGGGATTTATCAAACACCAACAAACTATTCCTTATTCGGACTGAATATGTCTTATTTAACCTTATATATAGTTGTGATGGCTTTCATTACGGTTTCAACTGTACTTGCCACATATCGTATATTCCACGGCCGAGAAGTGTTTTCTTGAGTGAAGCTATGAGTAATTCCTTTTTTTTGTGGAAATGAGGTTCGCAATCACTGCGGGCTTTTTTTATTTGCAGGAGTACTGGCACTATTTCCAATCTACTTACTCTTTTGATACAGTATCTGTAGGACATTCGGAGGTATATATCGTGTATGGAGCAATTCTTTCATGAATGGGTCATGGAGAACCGTGCCCCATCTCGCTCTCGGAGAGGAGTCCATCTAATGAATGTGAATGATAAGGTGATCGAACAACAGTCCCTTACCTTTGTGGGAATCAAACGAACATTATCTTGTGTGGATGGTGAGAATCTGTGAAGGTTTGGTGTCCATCGAACTTCCCGCGTCCCATTGGGTTGTATTTGAAGCGGATGAATTAAAGCCAGAGGCGATACAACGGTTGTGGCACCATATTATGGCAGAGTGGTTTCCTTCCACTACATATAAGCATGCAGGGATTCCGGAACTTGAAGTGTATAGAGGTCACGGCACACCTCCCCAAGTCTGAATACCTGTAGTTGTTCAAAAAGTCCGCTTTTGATTACGAAGGATGCCTGGAGGCATCATCAGCATCGAATATGGCATTCAGCCGAACTGTCCGTTGCTCACGTAGTTTCCCTACGCTCCGCTACTCCATTTCTACCGTCATCCCATCTTCTTGGTACTGAAAACCGCTCTTTTTGAACATGTATTATGAGCAAAATTGAATTAGGAGGCCTACGATGTTATCCAATAAAGTGATTGAACATTGCCAGGAGCAAGGCTGGTGGCATGAAGATGTTCCAGCAGCATACGAAGAAGCATTGCAAAAGCTGGAGATCGACTTTCAGTCGGAGTTCGCACAATTTTATTTACATGCAGAGGATGGTCCGACTTTTTACAGCAGGCATCAGGAGTTGTATCAGATCTGCTGGTTTATGGAGAACACCGTATATATGGAAGACATGAATGTAGCACAGCTTACACTGGGACTTCCCGAGGCGTATATTCCACTGGACAGTTTTGAAGGTGAGGGTGGATTTTTCTACAACCGTCAGACTGGAGAAGTGGTGCTGGTGGAACTGGGCGAATCGATCGAACGGTTTCTTAATGGCGAGAGTGAGCCGCAGTGGGCTGATTTCAATGCTTTTCTGGAGTGGTATTTCGTCCTGGAGGAGGAGACGGTGCAATGAAAGATCTAACACCGGAACATGCCGAACTGGAGCGACAAATTGTAGAAACGGTAGAAGCCGGTAATGTACTGGATGAGACGCAGCAGCATGAACAAGCACTTATCTATTATGATCAGGCATGGGACATGTTGCCCGAGCCGAAGATGGAATGGGAGATTGCAAGCTGGATCGCATCCTGCCATGCGAATGCACATATCGATCTGAAGCAGTATGAACTGGCGAAGCCGTGGGCTGAGATATCGTTAAGTACGCGGAGTTCGGATAGAAATACGAGTCCGTTGATCGATCTCGGCATGATCTGCATGAGACTTGAACAGCATAACGAGGCGTATTCGTATTTGCATCAGGCGTATGAGTTCGGCAGAGAGCGTGCATTTCAGGGAAGCCCGAGGGACGTGTTGAGTTATTACATTGAAGAGCGGGCTAAGCGCAAGTAGAGTGATTCCGACCATACCATGTACAAAAAGGGTACCCCGGTTTGGCCAAAATATCACCACTGGAGTACCCTTTCGATTATTACGGGATGTTTGGCTTCATCTAATCCGAAATGTTACGCGTATAGTATTCAATAATATCCTTACGACGGATAATACCGAGGAAGACACGATCGACATCCACCACGGGCACAAAATTTTGGTCTGCTGCAAGTGTCAGCATATCCTCCATTTCAGCCTCAATGAATACACATTCATTATATACCCGATTGTTAATCTCATGGACCTGAACCTGATCCATCGTATCAAAAGTCAATCCGGGTGTATTTCGCATTTTCCATAACAAATCGCCTTCGGACAGGGTAGCAACATATTTTCCATCCTGGTCAATCACGGGAATGGCGGTGTAGTGTTGCGATTCCAATTGCTCAATAGCATCTTTCATGGAAGCGGTAGACTTGATATAGGCCACTTCGGCTTTGGGGAGTAAAAAATAGCTGATTTCCATCATCGGGCTCCTTTTCAGCCTTTTGCATAGCAAAAAAGCTTTAGTATGTAATCTCACTCTCCTTATTTAAACATATTATGTGAGCTTTCGGCTATTTTTAATGATAAATTCGTCAGATTTGTTTCATTGTTTAAATGGCTCTGGAAATCTATAGTGTATATTAGAGGTGATGTAACCATGAAATCCAAACGTAAATTAATGTACGGACTGCTGCCCATCTTGTTTGCAGGTGGAATCGGAATGTATCTATACATGCAGAACAACAAAGAAGCAGAGGCCAAACCCCAGACTACCGTGAATCAGTACATAGAGCATCTGCAAAAAAAAGAATTTGACCAGTTGTACACCTTGATGACACCTGCTTCGCTGCAAGAGTCGGGCATGAACAAGGAACAATTTGTTGAGAAATACAATGTGATCTATTCGGGTATGGAAGTATCCACCGTCAAGGCGGAGGTTAAACCTGTGGATGTTGCCGAAACTGCTTCCGATGGCAGTAAGACCGATACAGAGAAACAAAACCCGGATACGTATGAGGTGGATTACAACCTGCAACTGACAACTTTTTTGGGTGAAGTCAGTGAGACGCATACATTGAAACTGGTCCGACAAGAGCTTGAGGACGGAGGGAAAAACTGGCAAATTAACTGGCAGCCTTCGCTGATCCTGAATGACATGGTTAAGGGCAGTAAGGTACGAGTGAGGACACTGTTCCCGGATCGTGGAGACATTGTGGATCGTGATGGTTTGCCGCTCGCTACCAAGGGCACGATGAATGAATGGGGCATTGTACCTGAGAAACTTGGTGATAACCCGGACCAGATGATTGCGCGAATTGCGAACCATTATCAGGTTTCGGAAGATGCCATTCATAAGGCGCTTGCGCAGACATGGGTGAAGCCGGAGTATTTTGTCCCGATTGGTTCAACGGAGGAGTTTGACGTACCAGAATCTTTAAGCGGGGTTACGATGCAAAGCAAGGAAATCCGCTATTATCCACTCGGCGAGGCGGCTGCGCACCTGATTGGTTATGTGCGCAAAGCCACCAAGGAAGATCTGGATAAGGATACGGAAGGGTATTATCGCGCAGAGGATTGGATCGGGAAAGCAGGTTTGGAGCAGTCCATGGAGAAGCAGCTGCGTGGTGAGCGTGGAGGTCTGATTGAAATCACAGATGAATCCGGTAACTCCCGTTCTGAGCTTATTCGCAAGGATGCTGTAGATGGACAGAATGTTCAACTGACGATTAGCTCCAAACAACAAAAGAAATTATATCAGACATTATCCAACGGTGGAGACGCCGGTGCGATGGTTCTGATGAATCCGACGGACGGCAACCTGTTAGCGTTGGTCAGTGCGCCTTCCTATAACCCGAACAAGATGGTTACAGGACTTACTCAGGCAGAGTGGGATGCTTATTCGGCGAATGAGAAGCTTCCTTTTATCAACAGAGTCACTACCCGGTATGCACCAGGATCAACTTTCAAAGCGATTACAGCCGCAGCGGGACTGATGGAGAAGGTGACCACAGCGGACAAAACCCATGATATCTCTGGCTTGCAATGGCGGAAAGACGATAGTTGGGGCGGTTATTATGTCAAGCGTGTGAAGAGCTTATCCCCGGTTAACATGGTCGATGCACTAGTATACTCGGACAATATTTACTTTGCCATGGAAGCGATCGAGATGGGAAGCGCCAAGTTTATTGATGGGATCCAGAAGTTTGGTTTTGGCGATAACTTTGGATTGGATGAACTGTATCTGAAGCCAAGCCAATATGCCAACGAAGCACATCTGGATCTGTCGTCTGAGGTGTTACTCGCGGATACGTCCTACGGGCAAGGGGAGATGTTAATGTCCCCGATTCATCTGGCGTCGTCATTTACACCTTTTATTAATGAAGGGAAACTAGTGAAACCTGTTCTGATCGAGGGAAAAGAAAGCACTGACCCTGAGGTAATCATTACTCCGGAAGCCGCAAATACGGTTAAGGATGCTTTGGGAGAAGTTGTTTCCCGGCAGGGAGGCACCGCCCATACCTTGAATTCAATACCTGGAGGACTCGCGGGCAAGACGGGAACAGCGGAACTGAAAGCAAAGAAGGGAGAGAAGGGGCAGGAAAATGGATTTTTCGTAGTATTTGATACCGACTCTCCGACCTTCCTGTTATCCGCTGTAATTGAAGAGGTGAACGGCCGAGGTGGAAGCCACTATGTCGTGGATAAATTGAAGCCTTTTTTGGAAAAGTTGGAGATTGCGGATAAAGTAAACTTTGCAGACGAATAAAGTGTGCGAAGAAACAAAGTGAAGTTGTAAATAACAAAAAACACCGGTGACGGTGTTTTTTTGTCTGAGGCTATATCAAACGGTTTATATCTTTGATAGGTATTCGGTTAATTGATGGAATGTTCCAGTAAATCCGGTGTGTACCATCTCTTTTGAAGCCTCAAAAGTTTGATTTTCTTCCTCAGTTGGAGATACAGGTGCAACAATCATTTTAATGGTTGTTACACCTTCGTACTCGCTGAACAGCACAGTATTCAGGGTTTTCATAGGCCAGCTTTCGTCAAAGGGCGCACGGACTGTGTCACCTTTCTCATCAGAAAAGAAACTGGTGTACACGATTTTCTCTGATGAAATAATCTCACTGTACACAAATTTAACCCACATGGTGTCGCCATCATCAGGTTTCTGGTTGTAATGAAAGACACCGCCAGAACGAAAATCTGAGTTAGCAACAGTAAATGTCCAACCTTTTGGGCCCCACCAGTTCTGCAGATGTTCTGATTCGGTAAATGCCTTAAACACAAGTTCACGTGGAGCATTGAAACGATAAGAGATTTCAACTTGATTTGACATTGTGTTTCCTCCAATAGGTTTAGGATAAAGTTCGCCATTATTTCCTTGCAGTAATCATAAAGCGTGCCGAGTTGGTACGAATGCCCTTTTCGTCGTGATGTTCTTTCACCAACTGCTGGAATCGCTCGAAGTCAGTGTCTACCTTTCCGAAATCAGGAATGATGGGTGCATGGGCGAATAGGATCAAATTGGACAGACGTATCCCTTGATAGCTGGTACGCGTTTTGACCCAGCCCGACGACTAATTACTTCGAACCATTCGGAGCAACATCCATGTCACCTCACAAGTTGGAATATCATTAATTATATTCAATTGACAGCGTATACGCGAGGTGTTATTTTGAGGTGGAATCTATTCTATGAGTTCGAGGTGATCCAGGGTGGCTATTCGTGCTAAGCAGATTTTTGTCAATTTACCTGTTCAAGATTTGAAGAAATCCGTTGAGTTTTTTACCAAGGTGGGATTTGAGTTTGACGCCAATTTTACGGACGAGTCTGCTACTTGTATGATCATCGGGGAAAATATTTATGCCATGCTTCTGGTGGAGGAACGCTTCCAATCCTTCATTTCGAAAAAAATCTCCAATGCTGCCGATACAACCGAAGTTATCGTTGCCCTGTCTGTAGATAGCCGTGAGCAGGTAGATGTGATTGTACAAGCTGCCCTCGATGCAGGAGCGAAGCCATCCAACGAACCACAAGATCACGGATTCATGTATGGATGGAGTTTTCAGGATCTGGATGATCACCTGTGGGAAGTTTCCTATATGGATCTCAGCGCTTTTCCTTCGGAGTAATAAAATGAAAATAACTAGAGCCTTCCTAGATTAATAGGAAGGTTTTTTTGCATCCAGTATGACTCGTTTAAACATGATATCTACAGAACATATGGTGTAATATTCCTTTTTGCTATATGATAATTATCGATTCATGTTGGTGTTTTTTAGCAATTGATGCGATAGGCGAACCCCGGGAAAGCGAAGTATACATATGTTCTTAAGTGGAGGGATCAGGGTGTATTGTCATGTATGTGGGACCAAAAACAGTCCGGCGGATAACACGTGCAGAAAGTGTAGAACCAAATTGAAAGAAACAAGCTCTACAGAGGAACAGATCTGGGCAGAAACAGCCATTGACTTGGATAAAGGAACGCAAAAAGCAATTGATTCGTTGTCCCGTCAGCAGCAACCAGCTTCCAAACAGGGAAATACGGGTCAAGGCCTTGCATTTAGCTGGATTATTCCCATACTTCTGGCAGTAGTTGTAGGAGCTTTGCTAACGTATTATTACAAGCAGGAAACAGGTATAAATGCAGAGGTTAAATCACTGCACCAACAGGCGGAACAGGCTGCACTAGAGGGGAAATATAAAGAGGCTCTCCAACTGCTGGACAGCGCTCTAACGAAACGACCGAACTATGATGCACTTATACAGGATCGGCAAATTACGGCGAAGGCGTTCAACTTGATGAACCAGTTGGATGAGGCGTCCACAAGTCTGAAGACAGGAAAGCTGTCCGCAGGAGACAAGGCCATTCAGGCTGTAGTCAAAGCGTTGATGGAGCGAGAAGAACCTGTTTTTGCCAAAGTGCGTGCGGTATTAAACAACAGAAAGGTAACACTGGCCGTATTGAAGGTGAAAAAGGAAATCGACAGTTTGACAACAATTGAGGCACTAGCCGAGAAGTTGGACACCATATCAGACTTGAAAGGCAAGGAAGCTGAGACAGTAGAGAAGCAAATTGTCGACAAGCTCGCAAGCATAAGTTATAAAGAGGCGGAACAGCAGGTAAAGCAAAAGAATTTCACAATTGCGTTACAAACGGTCGACCAGGGATTGTCCTATGCGCCGGAAAATGAAAAACTGACTTCGTATCGTGAACGGGTGCTCAGTGAAAAAAAGGCATTTGAAAAAGCGGAAGCGGATCGGATTCAACTGGCGGAGCAACAGGCTGCAGAAGAAGATCTGATGAATCGAACGGCGGCAGTAAGTGTCGTGAACGTTGATGCGACGCTTGATATGTACGGGGATCTTTATATTAGCGGTTCATTGATCAATAATGCAACTCGTCCGATCTCTTCCGTTACAGTTTTGATTGATATATATGATATAGACGGTATATACCTGGGCCAAACTTATGCAGATGTGTATCCAAACTGGCTGGATGTGGGGGAAGAAGGTTTTTTTGAAACCTATTATTATGGTGTGTACGAGGAAGCGGAAATCTCTGTTGTGAATGCAACGTGGTATCTCGAATAGGAGGACAGGTTGGAATGGCCAAACGAACATGGAGTACGATCATATCCAGTGCTATTATCATTGGTGCTGGAGCAGGAGGCGTGTTCTGGATACACCAGCATTCAGCAGATCAGTTGCAGGATGGGCCCAGACTGGCAGTTGTTGCCGCGAAGGAAACGGAAAATGCGGCAGCGACGACAGCCTCCAAGCAACCTGTGAAGAAGACACGCAAACAGATTATAGAAGAAAGTCAGAAGAAAGTTGTAACGATCGAGAGTAACAGCGGACTGGGCTCCGGTTTTCTCTACAATGATCAGGGAGATGTCGTGACCAATGCACATGTGGTGGAGGGGGCGAATGAAGTAACTATTCGGACCTTGAACCATGAGGAATATAAGGGGACGGTTATTGGTATTGGGGATGAAACAGACGTAGCTGTGGTCAGGGTTCCTGATTTGAAAAAAGTTAAGCCGTTAATCATCGCCAAATCCAAAGCTGAGACCGGAGACGAGATTCTGGCATTGGGTAGTCCACTTGGGCTAGAGAACACCGTAACAACCGGAATCATCAGTGGGTTGGGGCGTAGCTTTGAAATAGCGCCTTACATCTATAGTAACCTCTATCAGATCTCGGCACCAATAACCCATGGCAACAGTGGTGGACCACTCATTAGTGCGGAGACTGGTGAAGTGATCGGCATTAATTCGGCGGTCGTGGAACAGGAGGGGGGAATAGGATTCAGTATTCCTATGACTAGTGTGCTCAAGCAGGTTCAGGCATGGTCCAAAAATCCTTCTGGCACAACGTCGGTGCGGACGGCTGGAGATACTCACTTGGGTACAGCCACTAAGACATTGCAAGCAGAAGGAATTGTAACGGACTTTTATGCAAGTCTTAATCTGAGTGATTATGTCACCGCTTATGCACTGCTCGGAAGCGAGTGGCAGAGTGCTACAACATATGCCAAGTTCAGAGAAGGATATCTGAATACAAGTGAGGTGACCATCAGTGAGGTATCCTCAGTTAATAAAGGCGATGACGAGATGGAAGTGAAGGCAATGATTACAGCAAATGAACGCAAAGATGGGGAATATATACTATCGCAATATCGGGTCGAGTATCAGTTGGGTTATGAGAATGGTCAACTGAAAATATTGCATGGTAAAGGTAAAAAAGTGAAATGATTGTTGAGGGAGAGTAGGCATGCGTGCCAATTCTCCTTTTTCATTGCTTATATTGGGTGCATCTGTTAAAATACAGAACGAATGTTCAGTATGGATGGGACGGAGTGAAATGGAATGAATATGAATAAAAAACAACTACAGACTGAGCAGACCAAGAAGAAACTTGCGGATGCTTCCAAAGCCCTTTTTGTACAAAAAGGTTATAAAGCAACGTCCATTGAGGATATTGTAGCTGCGACGGGCAGCAGCAAAGGCAATATATATTACCATTTTAAAAGTAAGGAAGGTCTGTTCCTTTATCTAATCGATGAGTGGGACCGGGAGTGGGAAGAGAGCTGGGCGGCCAAAGAACATCTCTATCGCACCTCCACGGAGAAAATTTATGGTTTGGCGGAACAACTCGTCATGGATGATATGAATCACCCGCTGACGAAGGCAGCTGATGAGTTCTTCACAGGGGAAAAGAAAGAAAATGATATTGAGGAGCGGATCTCCTTAATGTTTGAGCGGCATATTCAATTTAATAAACAAATGATAGAGCAAGGCATTGAGAGCGGTGAGTTCAAAGCAGACAATGTAGATAATCTCGCGCTCATATTGGAAAGTACCATTATTGGCCTTAGTCAGATGTCACGGGGGATGGAGCCTGATCAGGCTCTTGCGTTATACCGCCAGGCCGCTAGTGTATTCTTGCACGGGATTGCAAAAGATAAAGCTTAAGCAACATTTTGACAACTACGGAGGATGGAATCATGGCATTACTAACACGGAACAGGGGCGCACTGCTGCTGTTAATGTTTAATATTTTTCTCGTTTTTACGGGTATTGGTCTGGTTGTACCGATCATGCCTGCGTATATGGATCTACTGCATATCACCGGATTCACGGTTGGATTGCTGGTAGCGGCATTTTCCTTCACCCAGTTTCTGTTCTCCCCGCTTGCGGGTCGTTGGTCGGATACATGGGGACGTAAGAAAATTATAGTCGGCGGCATGCTGATCTTTGCTGTATCGGAGTTTATGTTTGGTGCGGTCAATGCACCAGTCTTGCTCTTCGCAGCCCGCATGTTAGGCGGTATTGGTGCGGCGATGATCTTCCCGGCGGTTATGGCTTATACCGCAGATATTACAACAGAGGAAGAACGCGGTAAAGGTATGGGCTTGATTAATGCAGCCATTACAACTGGATTTATCATCGGTCCGGGAATTGGTGGATACATTGCGGACTTTGGCATTCGAATTCCGTTCTACGCCGCAGGGGTTGCCGGTTTATTGGCAGCGATCATTACAATGATTATCTTGCCTGAATCGGCACGAAGCACAGGAGAGCAAAGTAAACCTGTCGCTGGCGCAGTGAAAGTCAAAGCTCCGGGTATGGTAGCCCAATTGTTGAATTCGTACCGTGAGCCATACTTTTTCAGCTTGATCATTGTGTTTGTTATGGCATTTGGTCTGGCGAACTATGAGACAGTATTTTCACTGTTTGTGGATCACAAGTTTGGTTTCACGACGAAAGATATTGCATTCATTATTACATTTGGTTCCATTGCGGGTGCGGTTGTGCAAGTATCATTGATCGGTTGGTTGCTCAACCGGTTTGGTGAAAAGATGGTCATTTCGGTCTGTCTGTTATTCGTAGCGGTATTTGTACTGTTGACTTTGTTTGTGCATACGTACTGGCTCATTCTTGTTGTAACTTTTATCGTCTTCTTGGGAATGGATATCTTACGTCCGGCGATCAGTACACAGATGTCCAAATTGGCACAAGAACAACAGGGCTTTGTGGCCGGACTGAACTCGGCCTACACAAGTTTGGGGAATATCGCAGGTCCAATCGTAGCTGGAGCACTATTTGATGTGAATATTAATTATCCTTACGTTTCGGCAGCTGCCGTTCTAGCAATCTGTTTCCTGTTATCCCTGCGGGTACTCAGAGGGGTCAAAACGGTAAAACAACCGAAGGCTGAAATGTAATTTTATAATTGGAAAATAAAGCTTCCATATCAATGCATCAACACCAAAAAAGTCGACTACACATGTTTCATGTGCAGTCGACTTTTTTATTAGTGCGTGTATTAACGGATTTGCCCATTCGTTTCAATCAGTTTTTGATACCAGTGGAAACTCTGTTTGCGGATACGTCTCAGTTTCTTGATATCGAATTCCTCACGATCCACATAGATGAATCCATAACGTTTGCTTGACCCTTGATGTGTACTCACCAGATCGATCGCAGACCAAGGGCAGAAGCCAAACACATCCACGCCGTCCGTAATCGCCAGTTGAATCTGTTCGATATGTTTATTGAAGAATTCAATGCGATACGGATCGTTAACCACGTCACCTTCCTCCAGTTTATCAAAGGCACCCAGACCGTTTTCCGTAACAATCAATGGCAGATGATAACGGGAGTAGATCTGACGAAGGGTAGAGCGGAAGCCGACCGGATCAATTTCCCAACCAAACTCCGTTTTTTGCAGATTCGGATTCACAGATCCTCTATATGCGCCAGGTTCACCTACGATTTCGTGCTGATCTCCTGTATGGGAGAAGTCATTGCCATCGTTCAGACTTTCACCAACCGTCTGGGAAGTGTAGTAATTAAACGCAATAAAGTCAGGGTTTCCTTGAGCAAGGATGTCCATATCTCCGTCTTCAATGATGGGCGTATATCCTTTCTCTTCGAGATAACTCCAGGCAATATGATTATAACGTCCATATACCGCCATATCGAGATAGAGCCAGTTACGAATGGCAGCATAGTTATCAGCCGCGAGTGTGTCTTCTGGTTTGGAGCTCGCCGGGTAAATTACACCGATATTAGGAGCTGGGCCAATCTTGGCTTCAGGTAGCATTTCATGACACAGTACCATAGCTTTAGCTTGAGCAACCAGCATGTGGTGATTTTGCTGATACAGTGTTTTTTGCGGATCAACAAGTGTTGTATCCAGTGTACCCAGAGAGCCAGGATGCAGGATTAGCATATTTTGTTCGTTGATGGTCAGCCAATATTTAACCCGATCTCCGTAGTTCTCATATAGGGTCTTGGCATATTGTTCAAAAGCATTAATCGTTGCTCGGTTGGACCAGCCGCCTTTTTCTTCAAGCGCATAAGGAAGATCGAAGTGATACATCGTCACAATGGGTTCAATACCGTATTTAATTAACTCATTAATGAGAGAATCGTAAAAGGCGAGCCCCTTCGGATTCACCTCACCCGCTCCTTGCGGATAGATGCGTGTCCATGCGATGGAGAAACGGTAGGCTTTGAAGCCCATTTCGGCGAGCAACGCCACATCTTCTTTGTACATATGATAATGATCACTGGTTACCTTGAAGTCGGTTACGCCTTCCACATGATTCCCCATGTCGATGACAGAAGGGCCTTTACCATCTTCATTCCAGGCTCCCTCAATCTGATAGGCAGAGGTTGAACCTCCCCAGAAAAAATCTTTAGGAAATGGTTTCAGTTGAGTATGTTTCATAGTTAGTTCCTCCTAAGTTGAATTCGTATAAGATAAGTTGGGTCAGACAACGAGAGTCAGCAGGACATCATTTTTCTGTACCTGTTCTTGAGTTGTTTCGAACACATCCACTTCTTGCTGCGTAAGAGTAACAATGACAGGGGTTACGGTTTCGTATCCGGCTTCCTTGATCTTATCGATGTCAAACCGGATTAACAGATCGCCCTGTCTGACGATATCCCCTTCCTGAACGACAGGATTGAAATGTTTTCCTTTCAGCGCTACTGTGTTAATGCCGATATGAATCAGGATTTCCGTTCCTGCGTTGGTGGTTAATCCAATGGCATGTCCAGTTGGGAAGAGGGAAGTGACAACACCGTCTACCGGAGCGACAACTTCGCCAATCTCAGGCACAATCGCCAAACCTTTGCCCATAGCACCAGTCGAAAAAGCTGGGTCATTAATGGTACTCAGTGCTACGACTTTACCTGTAAGTGGGCTATAAATTTGTTCTTTCTTGATCTCCGTTGTTTTGGTCTCAGGTACGACAGGAAGCTCTACCGGCGTACTTTCAGCCGATGTGCTGGAGACAGATTCATTTTTCTCGGAAGCTGTGTCTTTCGTTTTGCTTTCATAACCAAACATCACCGTTAGTACTGCTGCTACCGCAAAGGAGCAGGCAATCGCAATTACGTAGACAACCGTTGGTGTATAGACGGGAATGGCAAATATATTGTGGAACACATAAGCAGTCATTTTAACACCAAAGTGACCATTGATGGCACCGCCGATCGCACCTGCGATAACCACGATAGGAATCACACGTTTATAACGCAGGATCAAACCGTATACAATTGGTTCAGTGACTCCTGCAAGTAAACCTGTAAGGCTGGTCGAACCAGCAAGAGTACGTAGGGTTTTGTTCTTTTTGGCTTTTAGGAAAATACCGAAAGCTACACCGATTTGTGCAAATACAGCTGCAGCAGCCATGGCTTCTATCGGATCGCCGCCAACCCCGATATTCTGTATCGTGATTGGAGTGAAGCCCCAGTGGAGTCCAAAGACAACCATGAAGGTCATGAATCCACCCAGTACAACCCCTGATAATATACCGCTGACACCAATGAGCCAAGTTACGCCGGAGGAGATCCAGTCACCTACTGTGGTGCCGAATGGTCCGAAGGCCATTGCGGACAGCGGAACCATAATCATCAAAGCAATCATCGGTACAAGGAACAATTGCAGGTCTTTCAAAATGATTTTTTTGAGTAACTTATCGAGAACGGCGTAGATGCTGATCGATATGAAGATTGGGAATACGCTGGCTGAATAATTCATCATGACAACCGGTATACCCAGGAACGATACATCTGAGCCCTTATCCATCAGCCCGGTGAAGCTCGGTTCCATCAGAGCGGCACCGATTACGCCAGCTACATAAGGATTTGCTTTCAGCTTCATACCCAGTGTAATCCCAAGGAAGATGGGCAAGAAATAAAATACAGCGTTGCCGGCAGCGGATAAAATTAAGTATGTGTCACTTGTATCAGACATCCATCCAAGCATGGTCAGGACAGTCAGCAAAGCTTTTAGCATACCTGATCCTGCCATGGCCGGGATTAACGGCGAGAAACTTCCGGATATAATTTCAAAAACTTTGGATAATAGCGAGGTTTTTTCCCCTGTGGACTCAGCCGATGAGGAGGAATCTCCTCCAAAATCCCGGTTTTTCATGATCTCCGCATATACATGAGCCACGTTACTACCGATGACCACTTGGAACTGGCCGCCGCTTTCGACAACGGTAATAATACCCTCATGCTTTTCCAACGTTTCACGTTCGGCTTTTTTCGAATCTTTCAGGTCGAATCTCAGCCGGGTCGCACAGTGGACAAGACCATTGATATTGGCTTCTCCGCCGACGAGACGAACGATGTCATCCCCCATTTTTTTATGATCCATGTTCATTCTCCTTTGTTGTTAAGATTGCCTGAAAACAAAAAAATACCTAAACGAATGGCTATGATCATCGGAAAGATGACCTGTTGCCAATCATTTAGGTATCGCCTGCTTGAGCAGTAACAATCCTTGTCGTTAAGTTGTGAGACCTACTATATATGACGCCGAAATCGTTTGCAAGCTTTATTTATTCTGTGTCCACTAACTTAACTCGTTACGGGAAGTGACCCGTTGAATATGGATCGTCAAATACACCTTTTCATCAATGGACATCGCACTTTCAAACTTGCCTTCAAGGTACTGATTGATCCGTTGTGTGCACTCAAAAGCAGTGCTATATTTGTCCTTCACTTGCTCATACAGAAAGTTATCTCCTGAAGCAAATTGCTCCTGTTCATTACTCAACATTCGCTGCACAAAATATTGAAGATGGGTAATAAACCGGGAATAATTAAATGAATTTTCATCTAGGGCGATGTGGTAATGGTTGGTCACAATGTTGAAGATATCATCAATAACTTCCGTAATTTCAACGGTTTGTTTCATGCCTTGAGCATCTTGACGAGCGTTTACAAAATGCATGGCAATAAAGCTGGCCTCATGTTCATCCATTTGGATGCCGAATTGTTCCTGGATCAGCTCCACAGCGTTCATGCCAATTCCAAACTCCTTCTTGTAAAACTTCTTGATCTGCCACAAAAGAGAATTCTTCAGCCCGACGGATTTACGGTACCGGGTAATAGCAAACTGAATATGATCGATCAATGATATATAGATATTATCACTAAAAATATCGCCCATTTCCTGTTTGGCATGGCCCACAATTTCGTCTGCCAACTTCAAATATTCAACCGATGTTTCCCCAATCAGATCAATTAGTTTTTGCGGTATTTTATCCGATTTCAGCACAAAGGTTTTTTCGATTTTATCCTCATCCACAGGCTGTCCGTTTTTCTTTTTGAAGCCAAGACCGTTGCCAATGACAACAAATTCGTGACCAACCTGGTTCTCAGCCCGGATGACATTGTTGTTAAAAATCTGACGGATGATCATATATGTGTTTCACCTCAATTGGTCGTAATAATAAAAAAAAACCCAAACTAAGGCTTAATAGACAGCCTTGGTTTGGGTATCGCCTGCTTACCAGTAACAATCCCGAAGAAGACGCAGCTTCCTCTTTCAATTATGTCCACTATACCGCTTTCATAACAGAATAACAATACAATGATTTCTGGAAATGGACGTAAAGACGTGGATTTTTGGTATAATAAGAAATGCTGGAAGTGAATTAGATGGGCTGGGTTGCATAATAAGTTACCGAGGACGGTCATTTTTAAGCATATACAGGATTATTGGAGTGATAACATGAGCAATGCAAAGGGAAAAGGCGGCACCGGCCGTGGTACAGGTAAAAAAGGCTGGAACCGTTGGCAAGCCGCTGCTAACCGGGCAAAAAGTGCCCCGAAGCCTTATAAAAGTAAAGGTACAAAGAAGAAGGACGATACCGAAACTTCAAGTGGCAAGCCCGAGTAAGTATGGCTTGACGATGCCAGAGGAGAGAGCTGCCTGACTAACGGGTGGGTCTCTTTTTGCTTGAAAAGATAAAAAATTAAATTGACAGTAGTGTAAATATGGTAATAATATAGAGCTTACGCAAATTAGATGGTAGTGCTACTATATAGAGAAAGGAGCATCAGCATGCCTGT
The DNA here is from genome assembly GCF_037973995.1 of Paenibacillus sp. FSL R5-0701. Taxonomy (NCBI): domain Bacteria; kingdom Bacillati; phylum Bacillota; class Bacilli; order Caryophanales; family Paenibacillaceae; genus Paenibacillus; species Paenibacillus sp. FSL R5-0701. Next base: position 944,554 of record NZ_CP150230.1, read on the forward strand.
TAATATGGATGATAATCCACTTGGACTGATTCTTTCACGGACGTATCTGGCATATAAAAAAACAACAACCAGAAATCTGAGTGAACAGGATATTACTCCGGAACAATTTGCAGTTCTGAATGAATTGAGCAAGGCGGGAAGCCATATATCACAGAAAAAACTGGCCGAATTAACAGTGCGGGACCAGACAACGGTAGGCAAAATTATAGACAAGTTGATTCGTAAAGGTCTGGTGACAAGAGAAGAAGATCCACAGGACCGCAGAGCGGTTTTGCTTTGTTTGACGGCGGAAGGAATGGAAATGAATAACATTCTGACACCAAAGGCAAAACAGCAAGAGCAAGAGGCACTCGCCGAATGTTCCCCTGAAGAGCTCGAAGCATTCATGAATGTGATGAATCGCATCTATGAAAAGATGAAATAAATTTTTTTGACCAAATATGTGCATGTGCATATATATGTAGTGCAATTATTTTAATTTTAACTAACGGGAGTCGTGAACGAATGAAAAGCTTCAAAAATTTTCTTAAAGTGCCACAGACAAAAATAGGGTTGGTTTTTGCATTGGTTGTTCCGCTGTTATTTGTTGTGATCTGGATGACGGGTTATCATCAAGCCACGGAGAGAGTGGATCAACTTCAAGTTGCTCTGGTGAACGAAGATGGGACACAGGGAACTGAGGTGCAGAAGCAGATTGAAACGCTCGCGCCTTTCCATGTCAATGTACTGGGTTCTGCCGAGGAAGCTGAGCAACAGATGAATGCAGGTAACTATGCGATGGTTATTATTATTCCGGAAGGATTCACTGACCAGATTGAAGGAGGTACAGAGGCGAGCTTGTCCTTTTATATCAATCAGGGAAATGCCGATGTAGCCAAATCCATTGTGGAACATGCTGCGACCGGAATGACTGCACAAATGGGTCAAGGGATTCTGGAATCCAAAGTTCAAGTGACACTCAATAACGATAGTACAAACAGCGATGAACTTAGTGCAGCTATTGGACAAGCGATGGCGAAGATGAATGAAGGGCCTGTGAAGGCTGAGATTAATAAAACGAACAGCGTGAGTGATTTTGCAACATCGATGCTGCCCATGATTCTGGGTTTTATCACCTATATTGCTTCGATGACCATGAATATTCAGTTCAATATTACCTCGAATATCATGAAGCGTAACCATTCCAAATGGGAAATCTTCTGGGGACGGCAATTGCTATTATTGTGTATAGCTGTGATCATTCCTCTAATTGTGGATACAGTTGCTCTTCTGTTCACGGATGTGGCGAGCTCCTTCGGCGCTTTGTATCTGTATCATGTGCTGGTGAGTCTGGCTTGTATTTGTTTTACACAGATGAGTTTTGCTCTGTTTGGCAATGCAGGCCCTCTATTTAATGTAGCGATGGTTCCACTCCAGTTGATGACTGCAGGAAATATCATTCCAGCCGAGATGCTGGCGCCATTCTATCGTTATATAGGAGACTTTCTGCCCGCTTCCAATGGGGTACAGGGATTTATGCGTTTGATCTATAGTGGAGAAGCAGTGGGTGGATACATGGTTCATCTTCTGTTGATCTCGATTATTACATGGGGGATTACGTTGCTGCGAGTTGGCTTGCAAAAAGCAGGTAATGGACAAATGACGATGACGCCTCCAGCATCAGCACAGGCACAACATTAAGAGTTTCCTTCTATATATAATGTAATAACACACAAGAAAGTGGTTCGCGTATAGCTTTATACGTGCATCACTTTTTTTGTTTATCTTCTATAATACCTCTACTTATACTCGTAGTAACTTACAGTGCTCCAGTAATCTTGCATGACCTTGAGAAAAGGAAAACCTAAATTGAACATATTAATGAAGCTAAAATATATCAGAGGAGATGTAGGCTAATAATTTTAAAATCAATTAGACATGTATTGTGATGTTATGAATGGAAAGAATGTCATTTAAACTATAATAAACTTTACACTGAGATAGGAGAGCAACGCGGTGGAGGTAGTTGATTTGTAGTAAAATAAATTTTATTAAATAAAGTATTGTAATTAATATCTATACGTGATATATTATTAGTCCGGCCAAGAAAACACGGTTTAACACTGGTGCGGCAAGCGAATTGAATTAAGCTTCGAAAGAAACTTAAAAAAAGAGCTTGCAAAGTTGGTTCGGACATGATATTATATAAGAGTTGCTGAAGAGAACGACATTCGGTAACGAAACAAGTTTGATCTTTGAAAACTGAACAACGAGTGAGTAAATATTCTGCTTGCAGAATGAACGCGAAAGTTTGAAACAAGCCTTGGCTTGAATCGACTGGAGCACAAATGAGATTTTTAATCTCGTCAGATTCAAAATGAGCTTATCGCTCTTTTCAATACTTTATTGGAGAGTTTGATCCTGGCTCAGGACGAACGCTGGCGGCATGCCTAATACATGCAAGTCGAGCGGACTTGAAGAGAAGCTTGCTTCTCTGATAGTTAGCGGCGGACGGGTGAGTAACACGTAGGCAACCTGCCCTCAAGTTTGGGACAACTACCGGAAACGGTAGCTAATACCGAATAATTGTTTTCTTCGCCTGAAGGAAACTGGAAAGACGGAGCAATCTGTCACTTGGGGATGGGCCTGCGGCGCATTAGCTAGTTGGTGGGGTAACGGCTCACCAAGGCGACGATGCGTAGCCGACCTGAGAGGGTGATCGGCCACACTGGGACTGAGACACGGCCCAGACTCCTACGGGAGGCAGCAGTAGGGAATCTTCCGCAATGGGCGAAAGCCTGACGGAGCAATGCCGCGTGAGTGATGAAGGTTTTCGGATCGTAAAGCTCTGTTGCCAGGGAAGAACGCTTGGGAGAGTAACTGCTCTCAAGGTGACGGTACCTGAGAAGAAAGCCCCGGCTAACTACGTGCCAGCAGCCGCGGTAATACGTAGGGGGCAAGCGTTGTCCGGAATTATTGGGCGTAAAGCGCGCGCAGGCGGTCATTTAAGTCTGGTGTTTAATCCCGGGGCTCAACCCCGGATCGCACTGGAAACTGGGTGACTTGAGTGCAGAAGAGGAGAGTGGAATTCCACGTGTAGCGGTGAAATGCGTAGATATGTGGAGGAACACCAGTGGCGAAGGCGACTCTCTGGGCTGTAACTGACGCTGAGGCGCGAAAGCGTGGGGAGCAAACAGGATTAGATACCCTGGTAGTCCACGCCGTAAACGATGAGTGCTAGGTGTTAGGGGTTTCGATACCCTTGGTGCCGAAGTTAACACATTAAGCACTCCGCCTGGGGAGTACGGTCGCAAGACTGAAACTCAAAGGAATTGACGGGGACCCGCACAAGCAGTGGAGTATGTGGTTTAATTCGAAGCAACGCGAAGAACCTTACCAGGTCTTGACATCCCTCTGACCGGTACAGAGATGTATCTTTCCTTCGGGACAGAGGAGACAGGTGGTGCATGGTTGTCGTCAGCTCGTGTCGTGAGATGTTGGGTTAAGTCCCGCAACGAGCGCAACCCTTATATTTAGTTGCCAGCACTTCGGGTGGGCACTCTAGATAGACTGCCGGTGACAAACCGGAGGAAGGTGGGGATGACGTCAAATCATCATGCCCCTTATGACCTGGGCTACACACGTACTACAATGGCCGGTACAACGGGCTGCGAAATCGCGAGATGGAGCCAATCCCAACAAAGCCGGTCTCAGTTCGGATTGCAGGCTGCAACTCGCCTGCATGAAGTCGGAATTGCTAGTAATCGCGGATCAGCATGCCGCGGTGAATACGTTCCCGGGTCTTGTACACACCGCCCGTCACACCACGAGAGTTTATAACACCCGAAGTCGGTGGGGTAACCGCAAGGAGCCAGCCGCCGAAGGTGGGATAGATGATTGGGGTGAAGTCGTAACAAGGTAGCCGTATCGGAAGGTGCGGCTGGATCACCTCCTTTCTATGGAGAATCGTTTCCCGAGTGGAAACATTCAAATACGCAGCTTAGCTGCAAAACACTCACTCGTTGCTCAGTTTTGAGAGCTCAAACTCTCAAACAGCTTGCTTTTGCATGGAGCTTGTTCTTTGAAAACTAGATATCGAAACGAAACAAACGCGAATTAGAACATTCCTTTTTAGCTGAACTTGTGTTAAACAAGTCAAGTGTATAAAGGTAGTTAAATTGCTTTTGTGATGGTATCGGGTGAGAGCGACTTTTGGCTTTGCGCAAGCAAAACAAGGGAAGCGAGCGACCGAAACCGGAACAAAATGGTTAAGCTACTAAGAGCACACGGAGGATGCCTAGGCGCTAGGAGCCGATGAAGGACGTGGCGAACAACGAAACTGCCTCGGGGAGCTGTAAGCAAGCTTTGATCCGGGGGTGTCCGAATGGGGAAACCCAGCTGGGGTAATTTCCAGTTACTCACAACTGAATACATAGGTTGTGTAGAGGCATACCAGGGGAACTGAAACATCTAAGTACCCTGAGGAAGAGAAAACAATAGTGATTCCGTCAGTAGCGGCGAGCGAACGCGGAGAAGCCCAAACCAGAGAGCTTGCTCTTTGGGGTTGTGGGACGTCTCACATGGAGTTACAAAGGAACCGGTTAAGCGAAGAGGTCTGGAAAGGCCCGCCAAAGAAGGTAAAAGCCCTGTAGTTGAAAGTCTGTTCCCTCCGAGACGGATCCCGAGTAGTGCGGGGCACGTGAAACCCCGTATGAATCCGGCAGGACCATCTGCCAAGGCTAAATACTTCCTAGCGACCGATAGTGAAGCAGTACCGTGAGGGAAAGGTGAAAAGCACCCCGGAAGGGGAGTGAAATAGAACCTGAAACCGTGTGCTTACAAAAAGTCAGAGCCCGTTTTAGGGGTGATGGCGTGCCTTTTGTAGAATGAACCGGCGAGTTACGTTCCCGTGCAAGGTTAAGGTGAAGAGCCGGAGCCGCAGCGAAAGCGAGTCTGAATAGGGCGACTTAGTACGTGGACGTAGACCCGAAACCGGGTGATCTACCCCTGTCCAGGGTGAAGGTGCGGTAACACGCACTGGAGGCCCGAACCCACGCATGTTGAAAAATGCGGGGATGAGGTGGGGGTAGCGGAGAAATTCCAATCGAACTCGGAGATAGCTGGTTCTCCCCGAAATAGCTTTAGGGCTAGCCTCGGAAAACAGAGTCGTGGAGGTAGAGCACTGATTGGGTGCGGGGCCCGCAAGGGTTACCAAGCTCAGTCAAACTCCGAATGCCATAGACTTACTTCCGGGAGTCAGACAGTGAGTGCTAAGATCCATTGTCAAAAGGGAAACAGCCCAGACCATCAGCTAAGGTCCCCAAGTGTGTGTTAAGTGGGAAAGGATGTGGAGTTGCACAGACAACCAGGATGTTGGCTTAGAAGCAGCCATCATTGAAAGAGTGCGTAATAGCTCACTGGTCGAGTGACTCTGCGCCGAAAATGTAACGGGGCTAAACACACCACCGAAGCTATGGCTTGATGCTTTGCATCAGGGGTAGGGGAGCGTTGTATAAGGGTTGAAGGTGTACCGTAAGGAGCGCTGGACATTATACAAGTGAGAATGCCGGTATGAGTAACGAAAAGATCAGTGAGAATCTGATCCGCCGAAAGCCTAAGGGTTCCTGAGGAAGGCTCGTCCGCTCAGGGTAAGTCGGGACCTAAGGCGAGGCCGAAAGGCGTAGTCGAAGGACAACAGGTCGAAATTCCTGTACCACCGTAAGCCGTTATGAGCAATGGGGGGACGCAGTAGGGTAGTGACGCGGACTGATGGATGTCCGTCTAAGCAGTGAGGCTGATGTGTAGGCAAATCCGCACATTGTAAGGCTGAGCTGTGATGGGGAGCGAAAATTGTAGTAGCGAAGGTCATGATCTCACACTGCCAAGAAAAGCCTCTAGCCAGGTGATGGTGCCCGTACCGCAAACCGACACAGGTAGGCGAGAAGAGTATTCTAAGGCGCGCGGAAGAACTCTCGTTAAGGAACTCGGCAAAATGACCCCGTAACTTCGGGAGAAGGGGTGCCCCGGTAGTGTGAATAGCACGAGGGGGCCGCAGTGAAAAGGCCCAAGCGACTGTTTAGCAAAAACACAGGTCTGTGCGAAGCCGTAAGGCGAAGTATACGGGCTGACGCCTGCCCGGTGCTGGAAGGTTAAGGGGAGTGGTTAGGGAGTAATCCCGAAGCTGTGAACCGAAGCCCCAGTAAACGGCGGCCGTAACTATAACGGTCCTAAGGTAGCGAAATTCCTTGTCAGGTAAATTCTGACCCGCACGAATGGCGTAACGACTTGGGCGCTGTCTCAACGAGAGATCCGGTGAAATTTTAATACCTGTGAAGATGCAGGTTACCCGCGACAAGACGGAAAGACCCCATGGAGCTTTACTGCAGCTTGATATTGAATTTGGGTACGATCTGTACAGGATAGGTGGGAGCCTTTGAAGTGTGAGCGCCAGCTTGCATGGAGGCAACGTTGGGATACCACCCTGATCGTATCTAGGTTCTAACCTGGTACCGTAATCCGGTGCGGGGACAGTGTCAGGTGGGCAGTTTGACTGGGGCGGTCGCCTCCTAAAGAGTAACGGAGGCGCCCAAAGGTTCCCTCAGAATGGTTGGAAATCATTCGAAGAGTGCAAAGGCATAAGGGAGCTTGACTGCGAGACCTACAAGTCGAGCAGGGACGAAAGTCGGGCTTAGTGATCCGGTGGTACCGCATGGAAGGGCCATCGCTCAACGGATAAAAGCTACCCTGGGGATAACAGGCTTATCTCCCCCAAGAGTCCACATCGACGGGGAGGTTTGGCACCTCGATGTCGGCTCATCGCATCCTGGGGCTGAAGTAGGTCCCAAGGGTTGGGCTGTTCGCCCATTAAAGCGGTACGCGAGCTGGGTTCAGAACGTCGTGAGACAGTTCGGTCCCTATCTGTCGTGGGCGTAGGAAATTTGAGAGGAGCTGTCCTTAGTACGAGAGGACCGGGATGGACGTACCGCTGGTGTACCAGTTGTTCCGCCAGGAGCACCGCTGGGTAGCTATGTACGGACGGGATAAACGCTGAAAGCATCTAAGCGTGAAGCCCCCCTCAAGATGAGATTTCCCAGTATGTAAGACCCCTTGAAGACGACGAGGTAGATAGGCTGGGGGTGGAAGTGCAGCAATGCATGGAGCTGACCAGTACTAATCGGTCGAGGGCTTATCCAATAGCAAGTTGTAATTCGCATGTTTCGTTTCGAATCTAGTTTTCAGAGAACGATCTCTGAAATGTAAGCTAAGCTATGCGTTTGGTGGCGATGGCGGAGGGGTTCCACACGTACCCATCCCGAACACGACCGTTAAGCCCTCTAGCGCCGATGGTACTTGGACCGCAGGGTCCTGGGAGAGTAGGACGCCGCCAAGCAATAGAAGACACACTTGAGGATATCGAGTGTGTCTTTTTTTATTTGAATGTAATTTTTAGTTCCGATTAGACTTGTTATATACATAAAATACTGGCGTTCCAATCCTTAAAGCTGTGATACAATAGGTGAGGTCTATATAGAAAACGGAAACACGCATAAGTACGAGGAGGAACAGTGAACACGATGAAATCAGCCCCGTTTATTGCTGTGGAAGGTCCGATCGGAGCGGGGAAAACAACGCTGGCAACGATGCTTTCCCATGAATTGAATCTTCCGTTAGTTAAAGAAATCGTAGAAGAGAATCCATTTCTGGCTTCCTTTTATCAGGATATCGACGAGTGGAGTTTCCAATTGGAAATGTTTTTTCTGTGTAATCGGTTTAAACAACTGGAAGACACGGGCGCTCATTATGTAGAGCAGAATACCCCAGTCATTTCAGACTATCATATCTATAAAAATATGATTTTTGCCGATCGTACCTTAAAGGGAACGAAACGGGATAAATATCGTCAAATCTATCATCTGTTAACAGATGATCTGCCAAAGCCCAATCTGGTGCTCTATATTGAAGCTGAACTCGATACGTTGATGTACCGCATTAACAAGCGTGGACGCTCATTTGAGCAGGATATGGACCCGGCATATATGGAACAACTGATCGTCGATTACAAAACAGGCATGGATCATCTGGCGAATAGCTCAAATCCACCAGTAATCATTAAAGTCAATGCGGAGCAACTCGATTTTGTCGAACATCCTGAGCACTTCAGGCAGATTGTTAATCAGGTAAAGGAGTATATCATATGAATAACTATGGCATTCCATCGAATGCATTAATTACGGTAGCAGGTACGGTTGGAGTGGGTAAATCCACGTTAACAGCTGCACTTGCACAGCGTTTGAATTTCAAGACCTCTCTGGAGCAAGTTGATCATAATCCATATTTGGAGAAGTTCTATCATGACTTTGAGCGTTGGAGCTTCCATCTGCAGATTTATTTCCTGGCAGAGCGCTTCAAGGAACAGAAGAAGATTTTTGAACTGGGTGGAGGATTCGTACAGGATCGTTCCATCTATGAAGATACAGGCATATTTGCACAGATGCATGCGGATCAAGGAACCATGTCTGCTACCGATTTCGAGACATATAGCAGTTTGTTTGAAGCGATGGTGATGACACCTTATTTCCCACATCCAGATGTGCTGATCTATCTGGAAGGCAGTCTGCCTTCGATTTTAAACCGTATTACGGAACGTGGACGTGAGATGGAGATTCAGACGGATCGTTCGTACTGGGAGCACATGCACGAGCGCTATTCCGTGTGGATTGATCAGTTTACGGCTTGCCCTGTGCTGCGTCTGAACATTGATGAGTATGATGTGCATGATCCAGCATCGGTGGATGCCATTTTGGCACAGATTGCAGCTGTCATTCAGCCTTCCAAGGAAGTGCAAAGGTAAGATAGAGCGAGTTTTACAATGTATTTTTCTGGGTTACATTGGTTATATTTATGATACAGATATGGATAACATCCCTTCTACGGCTATTATGCTGTTGGAGGGATGTTTTTTTATGTGCCAAGGGAATGATGATGAGATGAATGTAGACAAAACTAAGAGGATATATTCGAGTGAATAAGGAAATGGATGTTTAATATATCTTTTCTATTATATAAATCATGGTCACCAAAAGTAGAAAAATGTTGAATAATAGGACATTTTGTGGTTTCATAGGAAAGGTGAATTCTGGAAAAGAAGCATATGCATGACTCAGGAGGGAAAGACAACGTGGAAGAGAAACAAGGAGTTAAAATCGGTATGCCGATCATTGGTGGCTTAATTGCAGCTATTCTGGGAGGCATCGTATGGGCAGCTATTGCTGCAATGACCGAGTATGAGGTGGGATTAATTGCGATTTTGATTGGAGTGCTCACGGGCTACGCAGTTGTGTTGTTCTCCAATAAACGAATTGCGACAGTACATAAGATTATTGCCGTACTGTTTGCTCTCGTAGGCATTTTGCTGGGTAAATATCTGACGGTGGTTTATTTTACTTCCGAACTGTTTGGTGATGTAGGCGTGATGGAACTTGTGTTTGATAGCGAGATGATCAGTGCGTTTGTGGAAACCTTCCAGGACTATTTCAGTCAACCGATTGATTTGTTATTCATCGTGCTTGCGATTGTATCTGCATGGCAGATTCCTGGCCGGATGGCGAGAACCAGTCTAGCCACGGATGCATCTTCATCGGATCACGCGCCAAGAGCTTAATCGGATAGACGGTGGACGCTTGGTAGCAAAATGAAGAACGTTTGACAGACGAAACTTAACTCATCATCCTAAGCACTTATGAAGTTATATCGAAGGACTGGGAGCAGAAGAAAAACGTAGTAAAGCATCTACACTAAAAGATATTTATAAAGTACTCAGAGTGAGCAGCAGTTAGGCTTGTTCACATTGCGGCTGAGTTACTTACATACATAAAAGGGACGATACGCCTGAGGGTGTACGTCCCTTTTGTGTATTCACCAGCTAGTAGGTGGGATGCGGCTCATAACTTTTGCAACAACTCGGATCGATTTAAATTACTTACCACATAACTCTAGTATATATCCAACATGTTCATAAGGTTAATCACAAGAAAGATATGGTCACCCCAGGAGGTAGGTTCAAGTATCCGAAGGGTCATGTCATTTACAGCGAATAAAACTGATGATGAGAATATTTTTACCTTTTACAGGACAGGTGTTAACTTCCAGACTATCGTTTACAGTCCACATCTGGACGGCAATGAGAGTTGAATAATACTGTATGTGGTTGAAGACAGGGCTATATTATTTGTTTTGGTCAGCAAATACAGCCATAGCATCTCTCATAAATACTGCCAAACCATCGCCAAACTGATCAATATTACGCGTGAAGCGTTCATCTTCCACGTACATCTGACCAAGTCCTCTGAATGCTTCAGGTGAGTAGCTTCCCATTTGGTTTAGACAGGTGTACCATTTTTGAATACCGGCCTGTGCCTCGGCAGATGCTGGTTCTGTGTGACGAAGTGACGCCAGATGTTTGTAGATCTCGTTCATTTGATTGGATAGAGCCTTCTGATCTGTGGTTGATTTACTGTTCAGCTTCTGATTTGCGTGATCGACGGCATGGTCTCCCCAACGTTCCCGCGCTTCTTGTTCATACGGATTCTGGCTAAAATCAAATCCTTCGAATTGTTCTTTGGCTGTCATTTTAATCTCTCCTCTCACGTGTAAAACCGTTTTATCAATGGTAGCAATCATCTGGTCCAAGCGTTGGCGCTTCTCCAGCAGTATAAGTCGATGCATTTTAAGTGCTTCTTCCGGATTGAAGGAGGGGTTGGTTATAATGTTTTTGATTTCCTTCAGAGAGAAGTCGAGTTCCTTGAAAAACAATATCTGCTGTAACCGTTCCAGATTGGCATCTGAATATAATCGATATCCGGCAGAAGTCACTTCGTCCGGGGTTAATAGTCCGATCTCATCATAGTGATGCAGTGTGCGCACACTGATCGAGGCAAGTTCGGCAACTTCTTTTACCTTCATGGCCATGTGTGAAACCTCCTTACAACACCGATTGTACAGTGTCACGTTACGTGAGAGTCAACCGTTGAAAATGAAAAACAAGATGCGAGCATGGAAGCTGCATCTTGATCATGGATTGATGACTGGATGTGACTGGGTTATTGTAACATTCAGTCACTGTAGGGGAGCGGATGCGCTTCTAAGTCGAAGACATAGATTGCCGCACCGCAGGGGAGAGGCTCCTCTGTTATGGAGAGGAGAGCGAGCGGTTATGGCTGCAACATTTATTCGGTGCAGCCCACGGGGCTGGCAGTGCAGGGAGAGCAAGGCTACGCCTGCATCCCGCGCACTGCCGCAGCGAATTGCGCAGCCGCTGCGCGCACATCGGCCGCGCCCGCGATGGCGGAGATGACGGCTACGCCGTCGGCTCCAGCCGCCATCACGGCGGCCGTGGTATCGGGCGTAATGCCGCCGATACCCACAATCGGAACTGCGATGCCTGCGGCGCGCAGTTCCGCCACCCCTGCGGGGCCCAGCACAGCGTGGGCATCCGCTTTGGAGCGCGTCGGGTACATGGGCCCGACGCCAAGGTAGTCGGCGCCCGCCTGCACCGCACGGCGCGCCTCATCCACGGAGTGGGCGGATACGCCAAGCATCCGCCCATCTCCAATGCGGGCGCGTACCAGCGCCGCGTCCGCATCTTGCTGGCCGACATGCACGCCGTCGGCCTCCACCGCTACAGCCAGCTCCACATCATCGTTCACGATGAACGGGACCCCGTGCTGGCTGCACACCTCGCGAAGCCGCATCGCAAGCGTGATGCGAGCTTCGCCAATCAGGGCGCCAGTTCCCTTTTCACGGAACTGGAACAGCGTGATGCCGCCAGCTATGGCCTGACGCAGCACTTCCACCGGGTCTTGCATTGTATTGACGCTTCCCATCACTAAATACACCTGCATCGCGTGTCGTACCGCTTCTGCATCCCACGGGCGCATCACTTCTCACCCCGCTGTCTGCGCTGATACGCAAAATGATTCGTCGGCCCATGTCCGGCCCCAATCCCCAGCTCATCTTCGATGGCTGCCTGAATGAATGCTCGCGCGGTCGTAACGGCAGCCAGAACAGGTGAACCCTTGGCTAACTCTGCGGTGATCGCAGCAGAGTATGTGCATCCTGTTCCGTGTGTATGACGTGTTACCACACGAACATTCTCCAGATAATGAAAAGACTGCCCATCGTAGAGCACATCCACGATCATGCCACTTCCTTCATCATGACCACCTTTGACCAAAGCATACGTTGAACCCATCTGTACAATCTGTCTTGCGGCTTCTTCTCGCTGACTCAGATTCGTGATAGACATTCCGGTAAGCAGTTCCGCTTCCGGTATATTAGGTGTTGTGATCAGGGCATGGGGCAACAGATCCGTAACCAACGCCTGTACAGTTTCCTGCTGGAGAAGGGGGGCGCCACCTTTGGCTACCATCACAGGGTCGATGACCAGATTCGACCAACGGTATTGCTGCCATTTCTCAGCCACTAGACGAATAATCTCGGCACTATATAACATGCCGGTCTTTGTTGCGGTTGGTTGAAAGTCTTCGCCGGTCGAGTCCAATTGCTGGGCAATACCATCGTAAGGGATGGGAAAAACGCCCTGCACACCTGTTGTATTTTGGGCAGCAATAGCCGTGATAACGGTCATGCCGTATGCGCCAAGCTCCTGGAATGTTTTCAAATCAGCCTGAATGCCTGCGCCGCCCCCGTTATCAGAGCCTGCAATGGTTAGCGCTTGAGCAATGCTCATACTGCACCTCCACGGATCTGACGGATCTGTGCGCGTTCTGCCAAGAGGTCTGGTGTTACTTGTGCCAGTTGATTCAACAATTCAATCTGGAAGCTGCCCGGCCCCTGATGAGCTGTCCGCTCTGCCGCCAGTTCAGCTGCTACACCATAAAACGCGAGCGCTTCAACAACACTGCCTAGAAGATCGGCTCCTGATTCCGCTATGGCTGTAAAAGCACCAATCACTGAACTGAGCAGACAGCCAGCACCCGTGACCTGAGTGAGCAGGGCATGACCATTACTCGTGAGGAATATGGATTGTCCATCAGTAATGATATCTTCTTTTCCGGTAATGACCACGACACAGCCAAGTTTATGCGCTGCCCGCTCCGCAATGCCGATTCGGTCGCCCTCACCTGATCCTGCGTCCACACCTTTAATACTCCAACTCTCACCGATGACATTGGCGACCTCTGCCACATTGCCGCGCAGTACCGTGAGACGAAGTTCACGAATGAGCATCTGCACGGTTTCTGTACGATAGGCGGTTGCACCTGCACCGACGGGATCAAGCACCACAGGCACGTCATGCGCATTAGCCGATTGGCCTGCAAGACGGATCGCCTGAACGACTTTGTCATCGAGAGTACCAATGTTGAGTACCACGGCACCTGACATCTTGGCGACATCAGCGACCTCTTCATGAGCATAGGCCATAAAAGGGGACGCACCGAGTGCAAGCAGACCATTGGCTGTGAAGGGAGCCACGACAAGGTTGGTGATATTGTGTACCAGCGGATTTTGCGTACGAACACGTTCCAGATAAGACATATAATTTCCTCCTTGTTTTGTATGCTTTCCTGAATCCTTTGACCAAAAAGCTGTAAACGGTTGTTTATTCGGATATAGCGTATCTCAGATTCGTTAGGACTCGCTCCATGCTCTATTCCAGAGATATTAAGGCGCATATAGCTTTGCTTTCTTCCCCTTTGCGTTCAGTCACTTTTCCTTCATTCACCTTGCACTCCTTTATTTACTCTCCTTGCAGATTAATAAAAGCATCCTCGGCTTTCACCGATTCAGGAATCAAATCCTTTTCAACGAGCCATGCACGTACATTCTCCCACGACTCCGTTTCCTGCCGTCCAAACGGTTGACCTTCCTCATTCATAAGTGGCATTAAAATAGCCAGGCTTTTGGTTTCGATCTCCGGGTCAAGCGGAGACGTTTCATTCTCATGAGCGAGCAGAATATTCAAGGCTTCTTCTGGATGCTCCGTTACATATTTTTGTCCTTCCTGGATCGCTTTGACGAACCGGGTAAGCTGATCTTTTTTCGCTTCAATGCCAGCCTCACTCGCAGTCAGGACCAATTCATAATAATCAGGCACACCATAATCGACGGGGTTAATCGATTTCATGGCATGTCCTTCTTTCTCCAAAATCAATTGTTCATGGTTAATAAAACCACCCATAATTGCATCGGCCTGTCCGGAAGCCAGCGAAGGAATCAGATCGAACCCAACGTCAACCAGATTCATGTTGTCGGGATTGCCACCATCGTGGCTGATCATCGTACGAACCATCGCTTCATACAGCGGAATCGAAGAATAACCGACAGTTTTTCCTTCAAGATCTTTGGGTGAGCTCACGTTGCCATTTGCTTCGGTTAACAGATGTACAAGTGGATGCCGAACAACAGCAGCAATGGATCGTACAGGAATGTTCTCGCCACGCGCGAGCAAAATTTGGGGCTGGTAGCTTAGAGCCAGATCAATTTTCCCGGCAGCAACAAGTTTGATTGAATCATTGGTATCCGCAGGCATCTGAATTTCGACATCCAGATTCTGGTCTGCGAAGTACCCTTTTTCCTGTGCCACATAGATGAAGGAGTGTACTGCATTCGGGTACCAGTCGAGCATGATGGACAGCTTATCTTTGGCGTCTGATGCTGGTTCGGCTGCAGACTTGTCTGTTTGTTGTGCATGGGTTGCAGAATCTGTTGTTGGTGCGTTTTTGCTGGTATTTGTGGTGCTGCATCCGCTAACGATCAGCAAAAGGCTAATGAGCATGATGGGAAGCAGGGAGTATATACCTTTGTTATTCATAAATTGAAGATCCTCATTTCATCGTTTTGATTTGTATTTACATCTAATTCCTGTCTAAGTATTATCCAACTTTTCTTTTGCCTCCATGTCCATGCCGCCGTATGCTAAACCGTTTCTCTAGCCAGGCAATCAGTACAAACAAAACGATCCCCAGCAGGGATAACAGCACAATAGATGCAAACATCGCATCCGTGTTCATGTTGCTGGACATACGACGGCTGAAGTATCCGAGACCTTTGCTGCCACCAAGCCATTCCCCAATCGTTGCACCAACCACGCAGTACACCACAGACATCTTTAGCCCCGAGAAAAAAGAGGGAAGTGCCAGTGGAATCTGGAGTTTGCGAAAAATATCCCACTTGCTGGCTCCCATGGTGAGCAGCAGTTCACGCTGCTCTGGATCGCCTTGGCGGAGTCCATCGTAGGTACTGACCACAATGGGGAAGAATGCGATTAAGAACACCACCGCGACTTTGCTCCACAACGTGTAACCAAACCACAAGATAAATACGGGAGACAAGGCAATCAGCGGGATGGTCTGACTGATCACGATGAAGGGATACAAGGCCTTTTCGATCGACCGGTTCATATGCATGCCTGTTGCCAGCGTAATTCCAGTCACTATGGACAAGACAAAACCAACCACAACCTCCATAAAGGTAGCAGGCAGATGGATGGTCAACAGCAGACGACGATGCTCAACCAGTGAACCTATGATGGCTGTGGGTGCAGGAATGATGAAAGAGGGCACCCATCCCATACGCACAATCGTTTCCCAGATCGCCAGTAGAAAGAGCATGAGCAGAATAAACAAACCATATTGGGAAAACCACTTCGAGAGCCACGTCTGGACGCTAACCATAACCCTATCGCTTCGCATGTAATTGTTCCTCCAGTTGTTGTCTCATCTTCACGAGAGCCGGTTGGTAGATCATGTCCGAATGCCTTGGGCGTGGTAAAGGAACCGTCATCTCCCGCAACTGCTGACCTTGCCCTCCTGGAGTTAACAGAATGATACGGTCACTTAACAGCAGGGCTTCCTCAATGTCATGTGTAATAAACAATACGGTTTGGCCAAAGCCCTCCCACAGCTCCAGCAACCAGCGATGCATTTCTCGTTTGGTTAAGGCGTCGAGTGCACCGAAGGGTTCATCCAGCAACATGAGCTGCCCGCCTGTAAGCAAGGTACGAAGCAATGCCACCCGCTGCCGCATGCCGCCGGATAACTCATCTGGATAGGCCTGTTCATAACCCGACAGGCCGAACCTTGCCAACCCAGCTAGGATTTTGGCCCGTAACTTGTCCTTGTCCTGTCGGCCTGGTGCCAACTCGGCAGGCAGCATGCAGTTCTCCATGACGGTACGCCAGGATAACAGCAGATCTTTCTGCGGCATATAAGCCACTCGTCCGAGCCGTTGTCCTTGCGGTACATCAGCTATATTGATGGTGCCGACGGTTGGCTCATGCAAGCCTGCGAGCAGCTTGAAGAGCGTGCTTTTACCTGATCCGCTGGAGCCGATGAGCGAGACAAATTCTCCTTGTTGAACCCGAAGCGACACATTGGAGAGCACGGGGGAATCCGTTTTTTTAGGAAAAGCGAAGCTAACGTTCTCAATGGTTACATGGTTGTTCATCTGATCCTCACCCCCTTGATGTCAGACTGCTGCAATAACAATGGCATCCTATACTCTGCAAAAGGAACAAAAAAAGACCCACCCATTTCCGGAGAAATGAGTGGGTTTGTAAGTTAGATCCGCAATTTATCTTCACATATACATGAAAGAATTCCGCTTACTAAAAGGCCGCTCCACTTCCCTCCGCTGGTATGATCCAGATCAGGTTCAAAGGGTCCGAATAGTCATATTCGTCTCAGCCGCAAGGCTCCCCTAGTGCAAAAGTTCAAGATATGCAGTTATGTGTTCAGCATATATCACTCGAACATGAACTGTAAAGAGGCAGCTTGATGGAATTCTTGAGATGAATTTGGAGTCAGACCTGAACAACTGAACAATTTACCTCGGCTCATGAACCCGATATAATAGGGATGGCGCATATTGGCCGGATCACAAATGCAGGTGGGATTGCTCCCTCCGAAGCAGAATGGGGACCCGAGTTGAAAACGTTCAAAAAAGTATATATTGAGATCACAAGTATCTGCAATCTGGCATGCAGCTTCTGTCCGCAGACACAACGTGCCAAAGGATTCATTGACCCTGAAGTCTTCAACAATATACTGGATCAAGTTAAACCACATACCAACCATATTTATTTACATGTCAAAGGTGAACCCTTGTTGCATCCCAAAATAGATCTGCTGCTTGATTCCGCACATGAGAAGGGACTCAAGGTGAACATTACAACGAATGGTACGCTGCTGCCCAAGACTCAGCATAAATTGCTTGGCAAACCGGCGCTGCGACAGATGAACTTCTCTCTGCACAGCTTCGATGGGCATGAAGGTTCAACTGACCGTGACGGATACCTGAGCAACATTCTGTCTTTTGTACACGAAGCGGTGAAGCACAATGTCATCATCTCATTCCGGCTGTGGAATCTGACGCAGGATAACTTCACGAATGCTCAGATGAATCGAAATCGGGAGACCCTTGAAGTGCTGGAACGTGAGTTCAATCTGGACTTCCGCATTGAGGAGAAAGTGGTTCCAGGCAGCGGGGTCAAAATTGCCCCAAATGTATACCTGAATCAAGACCATGAGTTCCAGTGGCCAAGCCTGGATGCACCTGAAGATGACGGCAAAGGCTTCTGCCATGCATTACGTGGTCAGGCAGCTGTGCTTGTCGATGGAACGGTGGTTCCATGCTGTCTTGATGGTGAGGGTGTCATTAACCTTGGTAATGTGCACGAGAAGTCATTCTCGGAGATTATTGAGGGTGAGCGAGCGAACAATCTGGTATATGGCTTCTCCAAACGTGAAGCTGTGGAAGAGTTGTGTCGAAAGTGCGGTTATCGTCAGAGATTCGGAGCCTGATATCTTATATGAGGAAGCCAGAAGACATTCAAGATCACACATTTGGAGACAAATGTAGTGGTCTTTCTTTGTAATCGGGGATTCAAGTGAGGGGTACATACACTACAAATGAGCATACCTGAGGTTGATATCAGCATATTGTTTGAGGGACCTGGCATGCAAAAAATGCCGATATGACAGGGATTGTGCGATGTCATGATATATCTGATCTAATGATTATTCTAGTTACCTTCCTTATTTGGTAGGATTAGGTTGTGGGTCGGACAGAGGTGCACCTCTGACGATCTTCCAGTACAAGCTCAGGCTTGTACAATACCAAATAACGAGAGAATAAGGGAGGAATAAAATTATGAAAAAAATGTTGACGTTGTTGCTGTCCGCTGGTTTGGTTGCTTCCATATTTGGTGCCGTTCCGGCTGCGGCTGCACCTACCGTTGTAAATTCAACGATTGTTGTTCCAAAGGGCACGACCTATGACGGTCAAGGTAAAACATTTGTAGCCAATCCTTCCACACTGGGCGACGGATCTCAAGCAGAAAATCAGAAGCCAGTCTTCCGTCTGGAGGCAGGGGCTACGCTCAAAAATGTAAATATCGGATCACCTGCTGCTGATGGTGTTCACTGTTATGGCAACTGTAATATATCGAATGTGGTCTGGCAGGACGTTGGCGAGGATGCACTGACATTGAAGTCTGCCGGAACGGTTAACATTACCGGTGGGGCAGCGTATAAGGCTTATGATAAAGTGTTCCAGATGAATGCAGCTGGAACAATTAACATCAAAAATTTCCGTGCAGATGATATTGGCAAACTGGTTCGCCAAAATGGTGGAACTTCCTTCGCAGTTAACATGACGCTGGATAATTCCAACATTTCTAATGTAAAAGATTCGATTTTGCGTACAGACAGCAGCACATCACAAGGGAAAATTACGAATACTCGTTATTCCAAAGTACCAACGTTGTTCAAGGGGTTTGCTTCAGGGAAAACGAGCCAGTCTGGGAACACGCAATATTAAGAACAGGGATACATTGGAATACGGATTGAAGGCGTGTACGGATAAGGTAGCTATTTCACATCGTGAAGTATGTCCAAAAGGCATCCAGGGGGATGCCTTTTCCTATGCCAACTTTTGATTTTTGTAGAGACCATTGCCACAAATACCCATCTGATGTACATTAGAAGCAATGAAATAAGTGAACCGGGAGCTCAATGAAGTTGGGCTGAGAGAGTGGCCTTGTGCCGCTGACCGTACATCTGATCTGGGTAATGCCAGCGTAGAGAACATGGATTTGCGATATGTAAGGGTGAATTGTGGGAATGAACGTGAATGAACAACAGACCTCTTTGAACTGTGGTGGTGTATCTGCCAGGGCGGAAGGGAGCTGGTTGATATTCCGTTTTTCGACATCCATCCCATACATCATTGTGAGGATTGTACACTTTGCGTATGGCCTTCCCGGAACCGGGGAGGCTTTTTCGTTTATTATGATAAACCCCACAGGGAACAAAGGAAGGACGTAGAGAACATGGGAACAACAGCAGGCAACAAGCGATTGAAACTAACGGATATTCTGGTAACCATCGTGATCGCAGTAGTGTTTGGGGTGATTTACAAGATATGGGGACCTACATATGACTTGATGAAACCATTTGGCGTTCATGCGGAGCAGATGATCTATGGCATGTGGTTTATGGCGGGCACGTTTGCTTTTGTCATCATTCGTAAACCAGGCGTGGCTATTCTTGCTGAAGTTGCGGCTTCAACGGTAAGTGCCTTTCTGGGCAGTGAATGGGGCATGTCCACACTTGTATACGGTCTGTTGCAAGGATTGGGAGCCGAGATATTCTTCGCAGCATTTTTGTATCGCAAAACCAATCTGTTTGTCACCTGTCTTGCAGCCATAGGAGCCGCAGCGGCTTCGCTTTTGCTGGATTACCAATACGGGTATATTGATTCACTCTCGGCCTGGAATTATACGTTATTTATCGGATTCCGCTTCATCGGAAGCATCTTGATTGCAGGAGTGTTCGCTTATTATCTCGCCAAAGCATTGGAACTGACCGGTGTAACACGTTCACTCAGACCGGTATCGAAACAGGATTATGAGGCGCTGGATTAGATGAACGGGGAAGGGAATTCGCAAGCGGTAAGTGTGACTAATCTAAGATGCAAGTTCCCGGGAGAGAAAGCCTTGGTATTTCAAGGCTTGTCTCTTTCTGTGCGTCAAGGAGAGAAAGTGCTGTTGCTTGGCCCGAGTGGCTCCGGTAAATCGACGTTATTGCAAATTTTGAGCGGTTTAATTCCACGTTCGGTAGAGATTCCGATGAAATGTGATGATATTCAGGTTCCTGCCAAAGCAGGAGTGGTCTTTCAAGATCCGGATACCCAGTTCTGTATGTCCTTTACGGATGAAGAGATCGCATTTGTTCTGGAAAACCGAAATATTTCGCGTGAAGAGATGCCTGCTCTGATTGAATATGTTCTGAAACAAGTGGGGTTATCCTTTGAACAGAATCGTGTATTGATCCAGTCCATGTCTCAGGGGATGAAGCAGCGTCTTGCGATTGCTTCAATGCTTGCCATGGACCCGGAGGTATTGTTTTTGGATGAACCCACTGCACTGCTGGATGATGAGGGGACTTCCCAGGTGTGGGATACCGTCAGAAGGATAGCCAGTGACAAAACGATCATCATCGTTGAACACAAAATAAACAAGATTGTAGATATGGTCGACCGCATCATTGTGTTATCACCTGAAGGAAAGATTGTGGCGGATGGGCCAGCACAGCAGGTATTTACGGATGAACGGGGCAAGCTGAAGGCTTATGGAATCTGGTATCCGGGTGTGTGGGATGAGCACGAGCAGGCAGCTAAGCAAGAAGAGGGAAGTGCTTCTGGAGAGCTTCAAGTGCGTGTGGATCACGGCATCTCAAGTGTGGAAACACAGCAATCGTCTGGCTTATCCGATACACCGGGTATATCCCCCATATCTCACGTCTCATCCTTATCGCCTGTATCACCCGCCTATCAGCCTGCACTGGACTTGCAGCAGTTCACCGGATGGCGTGGGAAAAGACCCTTCATTCAGGTAGAACAGGCCAAAGTATGGCATGGGGATTGGATTGGTATTGTCGGAGCTAATGGAGCTGGCAAGAGTTCATTGTTGTTATCTCTGATGAATATCCTGAAAACAACAGGTCATTATGAGGTGGACGGTCAGCCTTCTGGCAAAACGGAGCAGCTTGCAGATCGAATCGCGTTTGTATTTCAGAACCCGGAGTTTCAATTTGTGACCAACACCGTCGCGGAAGAAGTAGAATTCTCATTGCTGGGGGGCAGGCTTACAACGGAAGAAAGACTTGCCAGGACTGATCATATGTTGAATCAATTTGGACTAATCGACCTCTCCGAGCGTCATCCCTACCAATTATCGATGGGGCAGAAACGACGCTTGAGCGTTGCCTCTGCACTGGTGAGAGAGCAGCGAATACTGCTGTTGGATGAACCTACTTTTGGACAGGATGCCCGTAATACGTTCGCCATGTTAACACAACTGGAGCAATTGCGGCGTGAAGGAACAGCTATTGTTATGGTTACCCATGATCATGAAATTGTAAAAAGATATTGCACCCGAATCTGGACGGTAGATGAGGGGAGGTTAACTGATGCAACTGTCGTTTCCTCACCGTGAAACCTGGCTTCATAACGTCAACCCGGGATTAAAGATGATCATTCTGACGATGATGTTTGTCATCGTTATCCTCATTCACAATCTGAATGTAATGGCCAACGTTGCGGTGGCGATGATGCTGTTACTGTGCTGGACAGGTCATCCGTGGTATAGATTGATGCTGTACGCATCACCATTCATTCTGGTGTTTATCTCCACGTCCACAGGTATGATGATGTTTGGTAAGGGAGAGACCACATGGTATAAGTGGGGATTGATTCACATAACCGAGGAGAGTTTCTATCGCGGTCTACACTTGGGTTTTCGCTCGTTGAGCATGGCAGCGGCTGGCTTGCTGTTCGGACTGACAACGAAGCCGGTAAGGCTGTTTTATTCACTGATGCAGCAGTGGCGGCTTCCTGCAAAATATGCTTATAGCTTTCTGGCCGCGATGCGCATGATCCCCATTTTGCTGGATGAATTCCAGACACTCCGTTACGCCATTCGTATTCGTGGAACACGGCAACGTGGCTCTCGCTGGAATGTGTATGGTACACTTAAGCGTTACGCTATTCCGCTGCTGGCACAGAGTATTCGCCGTGCACAGCGAATGGCGGTAGCGATGGAAGCGAAGGGATTCACGGATGGCGCAAGCCGGACGTATTACATTCAGATTGGCTATTCGCGAGCTGATCTGTGGTTTGTATTTTATTATATGCTCACCTTAACAGCGGCTTATTACATTGGGGTCACCTTTCCTTATCATGCTACGATGGTGGATGTGAGGTAATATTGGGAGATAGATAGAAATATATTGAGGTAAACGGTAACTTTTTCCTTATAGCTGCGTCTCTATTGGAAATAACTTCTAATGGATGGGGATGAACGAGAGTGAAGAGGGGTCCTGACTGGCAGAGAACGGGGTACAAATGGATTACCATGACTGGATTATCAGCTGTGCTGTTGACGGGATGGATGCTGCTGGATTCCAAAATGGTCGTGCTTGGAGGACAAGCGTTGGCTACAACGCCACAAGCCTTGGGTGCAAGTTCTCAAGTCTTATCAACACAGTTGGCCTACAAACAAGGAGAACCCGTTACACTTATGAATGACATTCCTCTGTTCAAAAACAGGAGGGATGGCAGTGTGGCTGCTGACCAGCTGGGGATTGAATACTATACAACAAAAAACGAAAAGTATACGTTGGCCTCGGTTCGAGGCGAGTGGGTGCAGCTTAAGTCAACCGATCATGGAGACTTTTGGCTGCCAAGTTGGTATGCACTGAAGGAGAGCAGAAGCATGACGGAAACAGCTCCCCAAAGCTTCACGCTCCAATCAGGCAGTAAGCTGTATCTGGCTCCGGATAGTTCTACAACCTGGTCTTTTGAGAAAGCGCTAACAGATAAGGCTGTTATTGTTGCAAAGTGGAAAGGATGGTATGGGGTCTCCATTGCCCCACGAGTCTGGAATAAAGAATCCTTCACGTATCGGCCAGGACTCTTCTGGATCAAGGCACAGGCTATAGAACAGAGGATGAATGTGGCGGATGGTTGGTTCCAACAGGATGCATCGCTGCCAACTTTGGTTATACGCCATCTGACAGATATTAAGCTGGACAAGGCAACCACCTCCAAACAAGTGGCTGGGTGGTTAGGCGAGCCGGATTGGAAGGAGAGTTCAAGCAATCTAAATTACACGGGTGATTCAATGAGTATTGGACAGACCTGGAGATATGAGCGGGCAGATGGGCAATTATTGGTCACATTCAACAAGAATGGCAGACTGGTCAGAACACGATGGAATTTAGCACAGGATAATCGAAATGCTGCCGTTTCTGATTGGAACATCAGTCGGACGGATGAATATGGGTTCACAACAAAAATCTATGGCACAACGCTGCCGACAACAATCCCCTGGAAACCGGTATGGACCAACCAGGGGGATATTAACTACACTTTTTTACAAGCAGCCACGGATGATGTACTCCTGATGAAAGGGGATGACGGTGGATTTAGCGGGGATTACTACGAAGGTTCCATATATGCTCTTGACCGACATTCGGGTCAGAAATTATGGGGGATCAATGGAGGCTTTGGAAGACAGCAGGCAGAGGTGGATACAGCACGACAATACGTTACAATCTACACCGATTATGACCCTGACAAGAAAAAATACGTGGATCGTATTCGTCATCTGAACTTGAAGAATGGAGAGGTTACCTGGACGTACACCCCTAAGCAAAATTTTAGACTAAATGGCATCACCGTTGCGAAGAACGTTGTGGTTGTGGATAACCCGGTTGTTGAGAGCTCAAGCAACAGTTGGTTAACGGTTCTCAACAATGCAAACGGAAAAACATTGTGGACGCGAAAACTGGCTACGGGTTATGAATTATTGAACAAGAGTGCAGATGACCCCTATGTGTTGTTTTGGGAAAAGAATAAGCTGATTGCAGCCGATCCGCAATCAGGCCGGACCGTATGGAGCTTAAAGGGAAAACGAACCACCATAGAACAACTTGGGAATGATCCATATTTTGATGGAATCGAACGTCGTGACCCCTTTGCAACCATGAATGCTAAAAGATGGATATCACTGGATAATCAGTGGCTGCTCCTTGATCTGAACACAGGAAAGAAGCTTGCACAATTTCCTGCTCGGGCAGGACAGAGATTTGAGGTACTGAATGATGGCATGCTGTTGATCCGTGAGAACCAAAACGGCGATCATTACGGAGAAAATGAAGATTTTAAAACCACCTTGTACGATGCCAAGACAGGTAAAACACGCTGGACGCTAAAGGGCAAGATTGAACGAGGACTGGTGGAAGAGGATCAGTTGTATGTGATTAAGAACGGCTACCCGGCGGCTTTGGATTATAAAACGGGGGAGACAAGCTGGGATACCAAAGATACGATTGCAACATTAAGGCATCCGACGAATCAGGGAAGTTATCTGGTCATTGATGATCAGTTGCTGCTGCCCATGGACGAGAATTTGCTCGTAATTAACAAAAAGAATGGAGCACTGCTAGGTCGTGTACATGACGTTGTGATAGGAAACCCGGAGCACCGGGACCGGGATGCGAAGAATGGAACGATCAACCGGATCGGTAATGAAGTGTATGTGGGTTCGTCCAACGGACGTTTTCGTGTATATGAAGCCAGCCGCCTTCAGGAGGCAATCTCACCTTAAAAGCTTGTCTCGTAAGGGATGTTGATTTATTATAAATGGACAGGCTTGCTCGCGCTCCGGTTATCGGCTGTGCGGGCTTTCTTCATGTGTTCTTGAAGAACCATGCATGATCATTCACGGGAGGACTCTCCATGATCTCATTATATGGTGTAAGCAAACGTTATAACGAGCGCGGTTCCCGTACAGATCAGGGATTCGAAGCATTAAGCTCGGTGTCCCTCGAAGTGGGACAAGGAGAAATACATGGCATCATCGGATCGAGTGGTGCAGGCAAATCCACGCTTCTGCGGATGCTCAACGGATTGGAAAAGCCGGATGATGGTGAGGTTGTTGTGAATGGGCAGCACCTGACCCAGATGAATGAACAGAGTCTGCGTCAGGCACGAAGATCCATTGGCATGATCTTTCAACACTTCAATCTGGTCAGTAACCGAACGGTGAGTGGCAATGTCTGCATGCCATTGGAACTGGCGGGTATATCTCGTGCCCAGCGAGTTGAACGTGGACTGGAGGTACTGCGATTTGTTGGACTGGAAGACAAGGAAGATCAATATCCTGCTCAGCTTAGCGGAGGACAGAAGCAGCGTGTGGCGATTGCACGAGCGCTGGCTAGTCGTCCGGATGTGCTACTCTGTGATGAACCGACCTCTTCGCTTGATCCACAGACCACGAACGGTATCCTGGATGTGCTGCGACATATCAATGAAACGCTGGGCGTGACCATTGTTGTAGTAACGCATGAGATGGAAGTGGCTCGCAGACTATGTCACAGGATATCCGTCATGAAGGATGGGCGACTCGTTCGTACGTTGTCTAAAGCGGAAGTGAGCAGTATCCCTGCTCCGCAGCCTGATCTGCTGACCTCCTTGCTTGCGGGTGACGAATACGGGATGACAGGTTCGTCTTTCTTCCGTCAGGCAGAACAGGAGGACAAGTCATGAGGTTACCTGAGTCTGTGCTGAAATATCAGCATGAGATATGGCAGGCGATCGGAGAGACTTTTGTCATGGTGGGCATGTCCATTGCGGCAGCTGTTCTGATCGGGTTACCTTTGGGTACACTGCTGTATTTATTCCGGAGAGGACAACGGTATCAGAATCAAACGCTGTCCTTTGTACTCGGTAGTATCGTCAACATCGTTCGTTCGTTTCCGTTCTTATTGCTCGTTGTATTCATGATTCCATTCACACGGATTGTCGTGGGAACGTCCATAGGTACGCTGGCGGCAACCGTGCCACTCTCGGTTATTGCCATTGCCTACTACGCCAGACTGGTGGAACAAGCGTTGCTGGATGTACCGCGGGGAGTGGTTGAAGCTGCTGCTTCCATGGGGGCATCGACGATGCAACTTGTGTTGAAATTCTTGTACGTGGAGGCACGATCTGGTCTTGTACTGGGACTCACGACAGCTACGATTAGCTTCATCTCCTACTCGACGGTGATGGGTATTGTAGGTGGCGGCGGGGTTGGCGATTTTGCCATTCGCTACGGTTATCAGCGCTTCGAAACGGAGATTATGGTATTTACGATCATCATTATGATTATCCTGGTACAGATGATCCAATTCACAGGTAGCAGACTGTCCCACTGGCTGGATCGCAGATCCTGAACGGTTGGACCGTGCATTATTACGAATAACCAATACAGATTATACGATGAGGGGTAGACATGAAATGAAAGCAAAAATGATGCTTATGTTGCTTGCAGTAATGCTGGTTGTAGCTGCTTGTGGCAAAAAAGAAGAAACACCTGCGGCTGAAGGAACAAAAGAAGATACACAAGCTGCGCAAGAAGTTACGCTGAAAGTAGCCACGTTGATTCCACCGATGACAGATGTACTGGATATTGTTAAACCACTATTGAAGGAAGATGGCGTCAATCTGGAAGTTGTTGTGTTGTCGGATAACGTTCAACCAAATACGGCACTCGCGAATAAGGAAGTGGATGCAAACTTCTTCCAACACGTGCCTTACATGACCCAGTATAATGAAGCGAACAATGCCAATCTGGTGGCTGTACAGCCTATTTATAATGCCATCTATGGCGGCTACTCCAAAAAGTACAAAACGATTGAGGAATTGCCAGAAGGTGCAACGATTGCAATTGCAAACGATCCTTCCAACATTGGTCGCTCTCTTGTGATGCTGGAGCAGAACGGGTTGATTAAGCTGAAAGAAGGCGTAGGTTTTAACGCCACACAGGCAGATATCACCGAGAATACAAAGAACTTCAAGTTTGAGGAAGTGGACTTGTTGATGCTGGCTCGTATGATGGATGATGCTGATCTGGTAGCCATGACACCGGCATATGCGAGTCCGCTCGGTCTTACACCGAAGAAGGATGCGCTGTTAACCGAGAAGGATGATTCCCATTTTGCCATCACCATGGTTGCTCGTGAGGATAATAAGGACTCCGAAGCGATCCAGAAGCTGGCTAAACGCATGGCGGGTCCAGAGGTCAAAGCCTTCTTCGAAGAGAAATATGCAGATATCGCGATCCCGGCATTTAAATAGAGAATACGTTGGTCCAATGTAAATAACCTTTAGATCTGAGCGATAACGCTTGGATCTTTTTTTATGGAATTCGGCAGGTTACTGTAACAAGTATTTAAAAATTTAACAATTTGGTCATATCGCTGGGTTACTTTATTTAATAGTTTTTTCGTATAATTTGTTTGAAAGTAGTTCTTTAGGATTATAAATTAAGAGATTTAAGTAATATTTCTAGTGCGAAAATTGTCTTTTTCGAGAGACAGGACCTAATTTTTAATATCTTGAGGAAGGAGGGCTCTGTATCTAAGAGAGCTAGACCAAGTAAAACTAAATTAATTCTGGAAGAGGTAGAGAAATTTGTCCCCCAAAAATAGCAAATCGAATTGGTTCAACAAGATCCTTAATAACTTTAAAACGAAACTGGTGGTGTCCTTTATTGCTTTCTTGGCCATTCCATCGTTCAGTATTGGAGTTTTGTCTTATAACAGTGCGAAGAATGAAGTTGAGAAGCAAATTCTACATAGTGCAATGGAAAACGTGAACCTTGCCAGTGCGACCATCGATCTTTCGATTAATGCCAAGCGCGACCACATTGAATATTATGCGAATGCACTCGCAGAGGAATTACGTCAAGAAGATGCAGAGGTTCGGGTTGTGAACGAATTGAAGGGGTACGCTGCACAGAACAAAGACATCATCACCATAGGAGTGGGAACAGAAGCCGGTGTCTACCTGATGTCCTCCGATGCGGAAATGCCTGAAGATTACGATCCGCGAACAAGACCATGGTACACAGAAGCGATGAGTACTCCAGAGCAGGTCATTGTTACAGACCCTTATATTTCTGCCGAGACAAACGAAATCACCATCACCATCGCCAAGGCATTGAATGACCAATCTGGTGTAGTTCAGCTGGATCTGAATCTGTCGAATATCAGTACCTTGGTGAGTGGAATTAACGTGGGAGAACAGGGATATCTGATCCTGTTGGATGCCAGCGAAAAGTATATCTACCATCCCACGGTAGAACCCGGAACAGATGCAACAGAGGATTTTTGGAAACCGGTGTATGCGAATGAATCGGGCAACTTCAACTATACCGTTGATCAAACGGATAAAGTGATGTATTACGCCACGAATGCATCCACGGGATGGAAGGTCGCTGGCACCATGTTCTCTTCTGAGGTAGACGATGCGGCAGCACCGATTCTAAAACGAATGATTATGGTGATTGTCTCCTGCCTCGTTGTTGGTATTGTGATTATCTGGCTTGTGATGCGATCCATCATTAGACCCATTCGTCAGTTGAAGGATCAGGCGATCCAGGTGAGTGAAGGGGATCTTACCCAAACGATTACTAGCACAAGCCATGATGAGATTGGTGAACTGAGTGATGCCTTTGACAAAATGCAGCACAATCTGCGTGTGCTGATTGAAAATGTGGAAAACAGTACAAGCCAGGTTGTCGTCTCATCGGATGAGATGACTCAGAGTGCGGAATCAACCAGTGCGGCCAGTGAGCAGGTCGCGCGAGCCATTCAGGAAATTGCGAGTGGTGCCGAGAAACAGACTGAAGGTATTGACCACAACCATCAGGCCATGAATGAAATAACAATTGGGATAACACGAATCGCCGAACGTTCCATACATGTCGCTGATTTGGCGAAACATACAACGGTACAAGCGGAAGAAGGCGGCAACACCGTCAAACAGACGGTGAGTCAGATGCAATCAATTCAAGAGACGGTAGAACAGACAAACCAATTGATTCACGCGTTATATGAACGATCACACCAAATTTCAGCGATCACGGAGTTAATCGGAAATATAGCCAAGCAGACCAATCTGCTCGCGCTGAATGCATCCATTGAAGCAGCTCGTGCAGGTACGCATGGGAATGGATTCGCCGTTGTAGCAGCGGAGGTACGCAAGTTGGCAGAGCAATCCGGGCAATCCGTCAATGAAATTACCGTGCTAACCACAGCAGTACAGGAAGATATGGCTGCTTCCGTTCGCATGATGGAGAAAGTGACCACAGAGGTTGGAGAGGGTATGGAAATCTCGACAGAGGCCATTCGGAAGTTTGAACGCATTCTGGATAGCATGCGGGAAACGACACCTCAGATTGAAGAGATTGCTGCCACGTCGCAAGAGATCACAGCAGGTGTACAGGAAGTATCTGCTGTGTCCAATGAACTGGCAGGTATTGCTTCAGGCAACGCCGCGGCCTCCGAAGAAGTGGCTGCTTCCTCAGAGGAGCAATTGGCAGCGATGGAGCAGATTTCTTCCTCGGCTCGGGGCTTGTCTACCCTGGCTGAAGAGCTACAGCGCCTGATTAGACAGTTTAAGTATTAAAAGGGATCGTAGAAGAGAGTATCACACAGGGACAGCATCACATCATGTTTCATTAGAGGGAGTGGACAACCATGCAACTGGAACTCAAAGCCTTCTTACTGCTAACGGATGCGGTCATGATTACAGATGAGGAGGGTGTGATTCTGGATGTGAATTCCGTTTATGTAACCAAAACAGGATTCTCACGGGAAAGCACCATAGGTCAGCCTGCCCGATTGCTGATGGATACCCACTGGAGAGGGAACCAGACCTGGTCCGGCGTAGCCAAACTAATGAAGGCTGATCAGGAAGTATGGGAAGCTCAGGTCACCATAACATCGGTACATTTGGATGACTCTCTCTTTTATATCAGTATATTTAATGATGAACTTTCATGAGAAAAAACGTCATCTAGCGATAAGAGTATGTTAGCTGAAAGGATCAGTAATTTTCTAAAAAATGGTCAATATCGTCAATTGAATAAGGGAGCACGGCATACTATGATTTGAATACTGGGGAACTGCGGCCGTGAATCCGGCAATATTCATTGAGTGCATGAATTCCTGAATTCGTAATTTGGATGGTGACCATTTGCTACGCGATCTTGTACTGAATTTTACGCTGATTTTGAGCTTTCTTTTCCTAATTCATCACTATCTGAATCATACAAATGCTACCCGTTCAACATCCATCACGACTCGGATCATTATTGGTGTTACGCTGAGCATGTTGGGCACGGCGCTCTATTATTTCTCTATTGTGCTTGAAGATGGTACATTGTTGAATTTCCGGGCCATTGTGTATCTGCTTGCTGCTTATTTTGGTGGGAGTGGCTCTGCTTTCGTTACTTTTGCATTCATGTGGATGTTTCGGATTAATATGGGGCGTAATCCCTTGTTGGAGAACTGGCAGTATGCGTTGACTGAGTTGTTATTTGTTATAGCCATATGTCTGATCTTTAAGTATATCAGGGGATTTATGCAGAAGTGGTTGTCCGGAGCGTTGCTGCTGATTACTTTGTATGAGTTTTCTGTACTAAAGACAAATTCCCCTTCTCTGCTGATGATGGGGCAGATTCTCTTTTTTCAATGTATCTGCCTACTGTCCGTTATATTATTCCTGTATTATCTGAACCAAAATCATCGATATAGGAGATTGGTCATTCAGAGGGATCAGGAGATGCTCGAAATGCTTCGTATGCAGCCCGGGTTCACGTTCAAAATCCATAAACAGAATGGGAAATTTGAATATCTTCTGCTTGAAGGGCAGATGCTCTCTCAACTGGGACTAGATATGAGTAGTTTGAAGCAAGATTACACGTTGGGTACGTTGAACATTTTACCTCAGGAGAAGATAGAGTTCCTGCGGAAGCAGTTCGACCGGGCATGGAAAGGGGAGTCTTTCTTTTACGAGATTGAGCATGGAGGTTACTATTCACTGGTGAAGCTTCGTCCGCTGCGAGAAGAAGGTATGGTGAAGTATGTCATAGGGTATGGACTTGATATTACAGAACACAGAGCAGTTAAACGAAGGGTTCAAGAGAGTGAGGAGCGTTACCGGACACTTGAACGAGTGTCGACAGACTGGTTTGTCGGTTTGGATGGCAACAGATGTGTGGTGTCAGTTAATCAGAAATTTCTGGATGTTCTTGATCTCGATAGGCATGAAGTCATGGGCCGTGAGCTTGAAGAATTGATATTCATTGAGCAGTCGGCGAACTGGGTGTTATCTTTTCAAAAAGTTTTACACCACAATGTACCTCAGGATACGGAATTGAGTCTCATTGTTGGGAAGGGAAAAGAACAGCATGTTCGGGTTCACCTATACCCTGTAAAGGCCCCTAACTCGTGCGAGAAAGTCAAGGCAGTTATTCATGACATCTCGGATCAGTACCGACGTGTCAAGGCGGACAAAGCCAGTCAGGCAAAGAGTGAGTTTCTCGCATTCATGAGTCATGAGATTCGTACCCCACTGAGCGGAATTATCAGCTTTTCGTTGTTGCTGCAACGGACAGATCTAACCTCACAACAATTAGATTATTTGAGTAAAATCAATGCGTCCTCACAAACCCTGCTTACTCTGGTGAATGATATTCTTGATTTCTCGAAAATGGAGGCAGGTAAACTGATTTTGGAGAAAGTACCCTTTGCACCAGAGGATGTGTTCAAGCGTGTGGCAGATCAGATCGGTGTGGCCCTCGGGTACAAGGAGATCGAAGTCATCTTTAAGACCGACCCTGATCTGCCATTAACGGTAATTGGTGATCCTTTTCGACTTGAGCAGGTGTTATTAAATCTGCTCAGTAACGCGATTAAATTCACAGAACATGGATATGTTATCTTGCAGGCAGAGGTAATTTCATTGGAGGCCGAGCGAGTTCAGGTTCGTTTTGAGATCGAAGACACGGGGATTGGAATTTCATCTGAACAACTGGAGCATATTTTTGTCCCTTTTACACAAGCGGAGCCTTCCACTTATCGAACATATGGTGGCTCAGGACTTGGGCTGGTCATCTGTTACCTGCTGGTAACCTCATTGGGAGGAGACTTGCGGGTGGACAGCGTGCTTGGAGAGTACAGTCTATTTTCATTCGACTTGATATTTGAACTTGCAGATTCGGAAGAAGAAGAGAGTTTCTCCCTGCATACACACCCTCTCCTATATGGTGCGAATGATGTGGTTATCATTGAAGATGATGAACGGATGGGCGAAAACCTGAAGCAGCTGCTCTATTCATTCGGGATGAATCCGACCCAGTATACTTCCTTGAACCATATGATGGAGAGTGGTGGGTATACTCCTGAAGCCGAAGCGATGTTGATCATGTTGGATATGGATATAGAAGACACAGTCAACGGTTCGTTATGGGACAACTTCATGAAGCGATTGGATCGAACGAAAATTCAGGTGTTGGGGTACACACGGGCATTTAGCGAAAATGCGCTGTGGATTGAGAAGAGATCCGTGCACCCTGATATCATGATGGTCAAACCGATTACACGTCTGGGATTATTCGAAGTCATTCTTGCACTTCAGGGCGAAGGTCCGCTGGCCAAAAGTCAGTTGGCTGAAGGCGACGATCCCTATTCGCTTGATCAGAAAGGACATATCCTGATAGCTGAGGATCATGAGATCAATCAACTGGCGATTCGGGCGATGCTGGAACATAAGGGGTTCCAAGTGACGCTGGCAGCCAGTGGCACAGAGGTTCTGAGAAAGTTAGACGAACAAGTATGGGAATTGATTCTAATGGATCTGTACATGCCTGACATGAATGGAGTGGAAGCAACGCGACATATTCGCAAGATGAGGGAGTATGATCGTACGCCCATAATCGCACTAACAGCAAATGCCCTACAAATAGATCATGAGAGATGTATGGAGGCTGGGATGAATGCCATCCTGACCAAACCCATCCATGAACAACAGATGACAGACATATTGGCAACATGGATTGATCTGAGAGGTATGCGGAAGATTAGCGGAATTGATGTAGATAAGGCGATCAGGCAGATGGACGGCAAGCCACATATTCTGCAATATGCGCTCACGAAATTCAGGATGGAGTATGACTCGTTTCAGAACAAACTGACCACTCAACTTCGCCAGCAGCAGATTGCTGGTGCGATCCGCAGCGTTCATTCTCTCCGAGGCGTGGCTGCCAATCTGCATGCAGTGGAGCTGTTACGTCTAATTCTTCAACTGGAATCGCTTTTGTCCCGTTCGTTATTCGATGAAGAGGAACTGAGTTCGGTTTTGGAGAAGGTACAAAAAGAGATTGATATCATTACCGGGTCTCTGCCTTGGTGACATGAATGAAGCTGATGTGTTAAGGTGTGAACTTATATCCGACCCCCCAGATAGTTTGAATATATTGGGGGTTTTTCGGGTTTTCTTCAATTTTTTTACGAAGCTTGGTAATGTGTACATCGATGGTGCGATCATTAATATAAGCATCAATACCACGAATGGCTTCAATCAAGGCATAACGACTGTAGACTTTGCCGGGATTGAGGACAAATAGCTTCATGATCTCAAATTCGGAGAATGTCATCTCCACTCGCTGGTTATTCAACAGGACGGCTCGCCGAGCCAAATCGAGAGAAATTCCGCAATTCTGTACAGTGACAATGGAGCTGTTCAATATGGAGTAACGACGTAATACAGCCTCAATACGTGCTTTCACTTCCTGCATGCTGAAAGGCTTGCATACATAATCATCAGCTCCATCTATTAATGATCGAATTCGCTCCGAGACTTCGGTTAACGAAGAGATGACGATGATGGGAATTGCTGTATGCTGACGCATGAGAGAACAGGGATTCTTGCCTTCCGAATCAGGGAGCAACAGGTCAAGTAGCAGGATATCAGGCCGCGCTTGAAGTTGTAGAAGACCATCTCTTGCGTTAGCGACACGGATAACATCATACCCCTCACCTTGCAAATACAGGGATAATGTATCTCCTAACATGTTATCGTCCTCAATGATAAGCACTTTGGTCATGATATTCCTTTCTGAATCGACTTCGTGTAGAAGGTCTAGGATCCATGGGTTAGCTTAATATACTTGATCGTGTATACCCTGATAATTAAAATATGCAACAAAAGGATGTCAGAATTCTAACATCATTGGGCAAGACCTAAGAGATTCTGAGTCAATGCTTGCCAACATGTGAATCTGCTTCACGCTCGATCAGGCGCATCAGTTTACGCTCGGTAGCGGTCTCTGGTGCCGGCGTGTAGACACTGCAACGCAGATCGGAGCTGCCTTGAACCTGCAACGAAGTCAGATCAAACAACATTTTGCCTGCTTTGGAATGTCTGAATTCGATTAAGACATCCGGAGCACTACTGACGCTGCTTTGTTTCCAAAGGGTATGGAAATCAGGATGTCTGTTCATCATGTCATCCAGAAATAAATTATACCACTCATCATCGACATACTGACCATAATAGGCACGGAAAATCGCCAGAAATCCGCTAACAAAGTCCTCCCAGTTCACCGCAAGCCTGCGAAATTCCTTGCGATCAAATAACAGACTGATCATATTCCGCTGTTCGGGGGCAATCTGTTCAAAGTCCATAAAAACATGGCGGGCGGCGTCATTCCAGCCGACAATGTAACAACGCCGATCCGAGATCACGGTAGGGCAGTGATGAAGTTCCTGCAAAATTTTCTGCAAGGAAGGGTGAAGCTGAACCGGTTCTTCTTCCGGCGTGGGCAGCTCCGAGTGATGGTCCATAGCGAGCGAAAACAGATATTTTCGTTCATCTGCAGTAAGCCTCAGTGCCGAAGCAATGTTATCCAACACACAATGGGATACCTGAATATCCCGACCTTGCTCAAGCCAGGTATACCATGTTGTACTCACTCCTGCCAGTTGGGAAACCTCTTCTCTTCTCAGCCCAGGCGTTCTTCTCCGACTTCCAGTGGGTAAACCGACCGATTCGGGAGAAATTTTGGAACGCTGTGTTTTCAGAAAAGTGGACAATGCCTGTAACCTGACATCGTAGTTCAATCGATCACCTTCAATCCTCGTTATCATGGTAGTCATTATACTATTATAACTGACAACTTGTAATAGGATATTCAAAAGTGCACTATTAGTGGCAGAGCGTAAGATTAAGGTAGACAACAGCGCTGAAGGAGGATGGACATGGAACGAGTCGTGATTACAGGAATGGGAGTTACTTCTCCTTTGGGAAATGATGTACATACATTCTGGAATGGATTAATTGAGGGCAGATCAGGTGTATCACCGATAGAACATTTTGATACAGCTTCGTACAAAACCAGAATCGCTGGCGTGGTCCGTGATTTTGATGGTGAAGAGCGTTTTGGACGCAAGGAAGCAAGGCGCATGGATCGATTCGTTCAATTTGCTGTTGCTGCTGCGGATCAGGCTGTATCACAATCGGGTCTTGTGATGGATGAACTGGACCGTGAACGGGTAGGTGTATATATTGGTTCAGGCATAGGCGGCATCCAGACATTGATGGAACAAGGCAAGGTCCTGTCCGATCGGGGACCTGCGCGAGTCAGCCCAACACTGGTACCCATGATGATATCCAATATGGCGGCAGCTATGGTCAGCATGAGGTTTGGTTGTTGGGGACCGACATTGTCGCCCGTAACGGCTTGTTCCATTGGCAATACAGCCATAGGAGAGGCATTCCGGTTAATCCGTCATGGCGGAGCCGATGTTATTATTGCTGGAGGAACAGAAGCTGCTGTAACAGAGGTGTCACTGGCAAGCTTTGGTAATGCGACAGCGTTGTCTACACGAAATGAAGCGTTCCAAACAGCAAGCCGTCCATTTGATGCGGGGAGAGACGGTTTTGTCATGGCGGAGGGTGCTGGAATTCTAATCGTTGAATCACTGTCTCATGCACTGGGAAGAGGAGCAAACATTCTTGCCGAAGTGATTGGATATGGTGCCAGTTCGGATGCGTATCATATGGTAGCTACCCACCCGGAAGGGCGGGGGGCATATCTGGCGATGAAAGCATCACTTAAAGAGGCTAAGATTGGACCTGAGGACATTGATGTGATTAACGCTCATGCCACCAGTACAGAGGCAGGTGATCTGTCCGAGACGAGAGCGATCAAACAACTTTTCGGGACAGGTGCCTATGATATTCCGGTCACAGCGAATAAGTCCATGACGGGACATATGCTTGGCGCAGCAGGCGGGGCGGAAGCGATCTCGCTTATTCAAACCCTGCGGCATGGTATCATTCCTCCAACTATCAATCAGGAGCAGAGGGACCCCGAATGTGATTTGGATTATGTACCAAACGAGGCAAGAAGAGCAGAGTTGCGGATTGGGATGTCTAATTCCTTTGGTTTTGGCGGTCATAATGCGGTTATTGTTCTTCAAAAGTATTCATCTTAAGCAAAAAGACAGGCTTAAGTAGAAAGAACAGCGCAGCCCCATCAGGCTACGCTGTTCTTTGGTTACTTCGACTTCGGGATCATCCACATACACCGTACCATTGGTTAACGACCGTGTGGTTGTACGCCTTACGAAGAGAGGGATGTCGATTCCGCCATGCCTTTGTTGCCTCGGCTCAACCAGCTTACACGCCAGCGGGATTGCATGAAGAGAACCAGGAATAGGGAAGCTGCTGCAATCAGGCTAAGAATGACAAAGCCTGGTGTATAGGATTGATAGCTGCTGTACAGTTGACCGAGAATCAGCGGCAGTGCATACCCGCCCAATCCGCCAGCGGCACCTACAATACCTGTCATCAGACCAATCTCGTTGCCGAACCGTTGCGGAACCAGTTGAAACACGGAGCCATTTCCGGCTCCCAGACACATCATACCGAGGAACAGCATGACTACCACTACAGGCAGAGGTGGCATGAAGGATACGCCAATTAGCATAATACAGGCTCCTGTGTACAGGAAAGTTAGCATGCGGGTTCCGCCAATTTTGTCCGCCAGATAACCCCCGACAGGCCGGAAGAAACTGCCTGCGATTACACAGAAGGTGGTAATGTCAGCGGCACGAACAGGAGAGAGTCCATACTGGGTGTTGAAGAAGATGGTGAGATAGTTACATAATCCAACGAAGCCGCCAAAGGTTACACAATAGAAGGCACAGAATACCCAAGCATCTTTTTGTTTAAGCAGACTTCCGTATTGGGACAATTTCTTGGGTTCAGGCCGGTTAGGGCTATTCTTGGCAAAGATAGAAAAGAGGATGAATACGATAGCGATCGGTATAATAGCAAGTCCAAACACAACTTCCCAGCTGCCAAAATGCGTAGCCAAGCGATTGGCAAACAACGTCGCGAGTACGGTTCCACTGTTACCTGCCCCGGCAATACCCATGGCCAGACCCTGATGCTCCTTGCCATACCATTGACCCGCCAGAGGTAGTGCAGCGGCAAAGGAGGCACCTGCAACACCAAGCAAGAGTGCTACCACGTATAGTTGGCTTAAGGAGTCAACCCATAACCAGCCGAGTAATAAAGGAACCAGCGTGACGAGCATTCCAATCTGTGCGGTCAATTTCGGACCTATATAATCAGACATGAAGCCAAGCACAAGCCGCAGGATGGAGCCACCAAGGATAGGCAATGCGACCAGATTGGCCTTTTCCAGCGGAGTCATCGGATAGTCCAATGCTATGACAACTGCGAGTGGACCCAACATTCCCCATATCATAAAACTGATGTCAAAATACATAAACGCCCCGAAGAGGGTGGGCTTATGCCCGCTTTTCCAAAAACTTTTGCTCTCCATCATCCATCATCGCTCCTCATCCAATTGAGATCTTCGTGATTTGTCTATGTGCTTGTTAAGGCAGAAAAAGGCCGCAATTCGTCCAGATATGAACGATTTGCGGCCCCGTTGCCGACAGGCGGTACACGTCATTGTGTTCCCGCATCTGAGTTGATCACAGCACTGTGATTTTGATTCAAATTATAATCAAGAGAAAATAGAGATGTCAACAAAAATTACACGGAATTTTAAATAATTCATTTTTTAATCGTATTCTACATTTATGATGTTAATTTAGTTGACATATGTTTGAGATTCCCTTAATCTGAATCTAATATGAATCCACACAATGGCGTGTGGATTCCGGAGGCAACGGTGCCCTTTTCCGAATCATGGAGAAGGGATTTTTCTGTTTATTTTCAGGAGTGAGAGAGATAGGGGGCAGCCCATGAGCAGAAGCAAACTGGTGATTATCGGGAATGGCATGGCTGGAGTGAAGTGTGTCGAAGAGATTATCGCACTGGAGCCTGATACGTATGAGATTGTAATTTACGGTAATGAACCCCGTCCCAACTACAATCGGATCATGCTATCGAAAGTATTGCAGGGTGAGCATTCGTTACAGGATATCATTATCAATGATTGGACCTGGTATGCCGAGCATCAAATACGGCTATGTACAGGTGAGACGGTGCACCG
Source organism: Paenibacillus sp. FSL R5-0701 (assembly GCF_037973995.1). NCBI lineage: Bacteria > Bacillati > Bacillota > Bacilli > Caryophanales > Paenibacillaceae > Paenibacillus > Paenibacillus sp. FSL R5-0701. The sequence goes on from NZ_CP150230.1 coordinate 982,982, forward strand.
CATTGATACCCGTGGAAAATATATAGAGACGGAATCCGGACTAAAAGAAACCTATGATGTCCTGATTCTGGCGACAGGGTCTTCACCTTTTATCCCACCGATTCCGGGAATTGATAAAGAGCGGGTCATGTCCTTCCGAACGATTGACGATTGTACGCGCATGTCTGATTATTCCAAAACCTATCGCAAGGCCGCCGTCATTGGTGGTGGATTGCTTGGGCTGGAGGCTGCACGCGGGTTGCTGCATCTGGGCATGGAAGCTGTGGTGGTCCATAACGCACCTTACATTATGAACCGGCAGTTGGATCAGAAGGCTGCCGCGATGCTTCAGGAGGAACTCGAAAGGCAGGGCATGTCCTTTCTTTTGGCTAAAAATACGCAGAAAATTACCGGACGATCGCAGGCGCAGGGGCTGCTCTTTACAGATGGTTCCAAGCTTGAAGCTCAGGTTGTCATTGTCGCTGTTGGGATTCGGCCGAATGTGGACCTGGCTAGACGAAGCGGAATCGCTACGAATCGGGCAATTATGGTAGATGACTATATGCGCACCAGTGTACCGGATATCTACGCAGTTGGGGAATGTGCCGAACATCGGGGAATCAGTTATGGGCTGGTGGCTCCTTTATATGAGCAGGGGAAAGTGCTCGCACGTACGCTCTGTGGTCAGGAAACGCCTGAATATAAAGGATCTATTCCCTACTCACAGTTGAAGGTATCGGGGGTTGATGTTTTCTCGGCGGGTGAGATCAGTGGGGAAGGCATACAGACTGCAATTCAACATCTGGATGGCATTCAAGGCACATATAAAAAAGTACTGATGCAGGCTGGCAAAGTGCGCGGCGCCATTTTATTTGGAGATACAACCGAAGGGACGGCTTTGCTTGGACTGGTGCAACGAGGTGCGGATGTAGCGGAATTGGCTCCGCGTGAAGGGGCCCCGGACCCGGCTGAGATGGCTGCTGCGGCATTACTCGCTCAGGAAACCGTATGTGCTTGCAACAATGTGACCAAGGCTGCCATTATGAAAGCTATTCAGGAACAGGGTCTCGAGACGGCAGATCAGGTGAAGGAACAGACGAAGGCTTCTGGTTCATGTGGTGGCTGTCGCCCGATGGTGGCTGCACTGTTGAAACATACGCATAATCTGAAAAATAACGGGGGTACTGGAGTGGTCGCCACACCGGATAAACCTGCTCCAATGCCTGTGTGCAGTTGTACGGAGCTTGGGCATGCAGAACTGAAGGAAATGCTGGATGACATCGTTGTTATGGAGATAGACCTACCAGACAAATCTTTGATCTTGCAGAAGCAGGGTTGGGGTTCGGAGTTTGGCTGCGTGGTATGTCGTCCTGTGATCGACTATTACTTACAGGTATCCAATCGATCGATTAATGACAGAGAGATCATGAATAAGGAATATCGGATAGTTAAACGGAATGGAAATCAGGCTGAACTTTCAAGGGATGATGAGATCGAAGGTCACTCAGAGGTTCAGGTACGCTGGGATGATCAGATCCCGATTTCATCCTATGCAAGAGATGCCAGAGGGTTGGCTGCACAGCTTCGTGCGAGTTGGATCGGTGCTGCGATGCCGTCGCCGGTAAATATGGGCGTTGCACCAGGGCCTGGTTCGTTGGTGAGCGCACTGGTGCAGGATATTGGCTTGCTGGCTTCACCAGCTGGTTGGGAGATCTATGCAGGCGGTCATGCAGAACATCCGGTCAAACAAGGTGGCTTGCTCGGGGTGGCTGAAACAGAGGTACAAGCGGCAGCACTCGCATCAGCCTGCCTTCAATGGTATCGCCAAACCGCTTGGTATGATGAGCCGTTATGGGCATGGACGGAACGATTGGGATTCATGTCCATTCGGGAAACGCTGCTGGATGACCAGTTACAGAAGGAACTGGCAGCTACACTTCAAGCTGATATATAGATGAAAGGCGGGGATGGAAAGATGGGATTATCCGTGAGTTCAGAACCAACAGCCTCCAAGCTCTATGTAAAGGAAACCCAGTGTCCGTATTGTAGTGTGCAGTGCAAGATGACTGTTGAAGAATTGGCTGCACCTGTTGCGGGCCAGCGTCGTGGTGAGTATACGGTTCAGGGTGTTCCGAATGAAGCCTCCCAGGGCAGGTTGTGTGTGAAGGGTATGAATGCTCATCAACATGCGCTCAGTGGTCAACGATTAATGCATCCGCTCATTCGTCGCAATGGCGAGCTTGAATCCTGTTCCTGGGAGGAGGCCATTCAGACCATCGCAGAGCGGTTTCTGGACTTGAAAGATTCATACGGAGCAGATACAGTCGGAGTCTACGGAGGCGGATCTTTGACAAATGAAACAGCCTATCTGCTCGGCAAGTTCGCCAGAGTTGCATTGGGGACAAAATATATCGACTATAATGGACGGTTCTGCATGTCAGCTGCGGCTTCAGCTGGCAGTAAAGTGTTCGGGATGGATCGTGGATTGACGTTCCGTCTGTCCGATATTCCCAAGGCAGGCTGCATTGTACTTGCAGGTACCAATATTGCAGAATGCCAACCTACTCTTCTGCCATACTTTAATCAGGCGAAGGAGAACGGAGCCTTCATTATTGTTATTGATCCACGCAAGACGGCAACCGCTGCCATTGCCGACCTTCATTTGCAGGTGAAGCCCGGCATGGATGCTCTGCTAGCGGATGCCATGTTGAAGGTGATTATGGATGCCGGATTGGTGGATCCTCATTTTATAGGCGAACGAACGCATGGTTACGAGCAATTGATACAAGGGTTGGCTGATCTGCAACTCGAACAGGCGGCACAAGCGTGCGGGGTTGATCTGGCGCTGATTCGTCAGGCGGCGATGGCTTACGGTGAGGCAGAGACAGGCATGATCATGACAGCACGTGGTGTAGAGCAGCAGACGGATGGACATATGGCAGTGAGACACTTTTTGAACCTGGTGCTGGCAACTGGAAAAATTGGTAGAGAAGGCTGCGGATATGGTGCCATCACAGGTCAGGGGAACGGGCAGGGCGGACGGGAGCATGGGCAGAAGGCTGACCAGCTGCCGGGCTATCGATCCATTGAAAATGAAGCCGATCGTGCCTATGTGGCATCCGTCTGGGGCGTGGACCCTGCAAGTTTACCAGGCAAAGGGGTATCCGCCTACGAGATGATGGAGAAGGTCCATGATCAGGAGATTCGGGCGTTGCTCGTAATGGGCTCCAACCCGGTCGTCTCCAATCCCAATGTGCGTTTGGTGGAAGAAGGTCTGCGCAAGCTGGACTTTCTGATCGTGGCAGATATGTTTCTGTCGGAGACAGCGCGCATGGCTGATCTGGTTCTGCCGGTTACATCTTATATGGAGAATGAAGGTACACTGACCAATCTGGAGGGGCGTGTTCTGCTCCGTGAACAGGGGCGACCTGCGCCGGGAGAAACGCTTGATGATTGGGATATATTATGCCGGATTGCCGCGCAATTGGGTAAAGCTTCTTACTTTGAATATGACACTGCTGAGGATATCTTTAATGAGCTTCGGGTGGCGAGTCGTGGCGGAGTTGCTGATTACTATGGCATTTCCTATGAGCGTTTGCGTAACGAGAAAGGGGTGTACTGGCCGTGTTCTGCCCTGGAGGATCAGGGAGAAGGACTACTGTTCGGTGAACGATTTGCTCACCCAGACGGCAAAGCAGCATTCACATTTGAATCCAGCCTGGGATGGAATGATGTATCGCTGAAATTCCCCCTAATTCTCACCAATGGGCGTGTGCTGCCTCATTATCTTACAGGGGTGCAGACACATCGAAGTCCGGCACTGGCAGCTCGTGAATTGGAGAACTTTGTTGAACTTCACCCAGCTACCGCTGCCCGTTATCGTATTCACGATGGAGAGTGGGTAGAGATTCAATCGACGTACGGAAGCTTTACGGTTCGTTCGCGCATCAAAGATTCGATTCGGGAGGATACCTTGTTCGTGCCGATGCATTGGGGCGGCATTCAGAATGTGAATCGGGCCACCAGACCAGAGCTAGATCCGTTCTGCCGGATGCCTGGGTTCAAGACAGCGGCTGTAACCATTCGACCTTTGCGCTTGGTTAGATGATTCATACAGGTTTCAATTTATTAAAGGTTCTCAGGCGTCATAAGCTACTCTAATATTAGCTTAGCGGCTGCGCAGTCCATATTTATATGAGACTGTGCGGCTTTTTTTGCGTATATGTACGCAAGTAGGCCATAGTTCCGTGGTTCCACGTAAACATGAGGATTGGCTCATGAATATGGATTGAATTTTAGTTATGATGTTCATTAGGGGTACATATGTACGTATTTTATATTTTATTTAGAGACAGATCGTCACTTCGAGTTTAGGTTATTCCGCATTGTGGTATAGATATCGGGGCTTATGGAAGCTTCTTCAAATAGGGCAGGACAGAGGGGGCAAGACAGTGAACGTATGGATAACGGTAAAAAGTCTGGGCAAACGCAAGCCGGTACTTGCCAAGCAAGCTGCCGAACTTCCGGAAACAACTCATACGTTAAGGCAGCTCATTGAGAACATGGTGACTCTGCAAGTAAAAGCTCTTCAGGACAAGAAACAACAGACAGAATTGCTCGCCTACCTGATGCAGGATGAGATTGAGGTGCAGGGAGCGGCGGGGAAAGTCGGGTTTGGCGCAGTATACAATGAGGGTGTTCCAGATCTGAATGTTGCGATGGAGACAGCGATAACCGCCTATGAGGATGGGTTGTACAAAGTGTTTCTCAACGATGAAGAATTGCAGGAACTGGATGAGTCACTTGTTGTAAAAGACGGAGATAACGTGGTGTTTATCCGTTTTACAATGCTTGCGGGACGTCTTTGGTAGAGAGCGATGAAGGAGGAGAACAGGATGAATCAGGAAGAGCAAGTACAGGTGTATATGGATGGATTGCAGGAAAGAGCCAAGTCGTTGACAGGGGTACAGCTTGAGCTGGCAGGCTATGTTGTGGAGATCGCCGGGTCTACGTATTTGCGTGGAGACGAAAAGATGTTTTTGAATACTGATAAGCTGCTTGGAAGGCTGGCTGCAGAAACGCAGAAACCATTATTCGAGCCACTGTTGGATGTGCTCCAGCATCTGGCGAGCGAGTCATTGGTTGCACGATTCCGTTATATTGCAGAGCGTGCGACTCGTTTCCCATACAGTAACAACTATGAACGCCGGCCTTTCCGCACATCTGATCCGGAGCAGCATGTAGAACAGGTCATTCGCAAACTGATGGGATTGTTCCGAATGGAAATGAAAAATTTCTCCCTAGAAGAATATGTGTCACTTCGTGAGTACAAGCTGGATTATCTGCATGAGATCCGTTCGGTATTGCCGGATTGCATTGCATATGAACTGGACCATGCGGGCGGGGATATGAAGCAGGCACTGCACGATATTATCTATGGTGACAATCAGACTGCACTGTTAACCCATGAAATGATCAAAGGCATATTCATGAGCGATCAGGCGGATGCCTATCAGATGGTGGGTGAGCTGCTCGTTGCAGCAAGGTTGCAGGAAGGGCTGCGCCAAAGCATTGTGGAGCGGATGGATGAAGGGACACTGGAAGCCTATATTTACATATTAAAAATCATTATCGACAACAACCTGATTCGTTTCAGTTCCGTGGTAAGAGCACTCGCCGTATGGACGGGGATCGGCATAGAAGCAGCCAACCAGCGTATTGCCGCACAGTTGATTGAACAAGCATATCAGGCGCTTGTGCAACCAGAAGTACGCGAGGCCTGGCAGCAGGAAGCAAACGCCAACAAACTCTTTATCAGTCTGTGGGCGACAGCGGTCATTGAAGAGAAGGAATTGAAGAGCAAGATAATCGAGATTATGGATCAAGGTCAGCTATATCAGAAGATTGTTGCCCAATACGTACTGGCTAACAGCCAGAACAGAGAGCTGCGTTTGGACATTGCACGTCGTTATCTGGAGGCGCAGGATACCGAGTTGATGCACTGGATTGTGACCAACTATGATGCGATGTATATGTACAACTGGAGTTTTGAGAATGGAGAGAATCAGCGTAGCGTCTACGTGTGGCCATTGCCTGCTCTGGGAGATAAGGCCTTGCGGCGTCAGGACTTTGATCGGTTCAAACAGATGCTGTCTGCCATTCCCAAAGGCGGGTCAGGTGGACCATCGGGTGTACTTGAGTATGTTCACTACCGGATTGATACGGATGATGTAGTCAAGAAAATGTTATATCTGGCCGCCTATGATATGAACCCGGAATGGATTGGTGAAGTTATTGCAATCAAGGACCGATTAAGCCCGGAACTACGCGGAGAACTGCTGTCCCAGTTTGTTCAGCATCCCGAGAATGAGGTGCAAAGACAATTTGTGTTTGAGAGCTTGTCTGATAAAAGCATCAGTAATCGGGAGAGTGCACTCGCCAAGGCGAAGCTGCTCACGTTGACGGTTGAAGAGATGAAACAGATGGAGGCGTTGATGAAGCTCAAGACGGGCTCACTTCGTCAGAAGGTCATCCATGTACTGTTACTGCAACCCGTGGACCAATTGACGGTCTCACTGAAGCGACTTTTGCAAGCCAAGAGTGAACTGCAGCGTCTGGGCGCGCTCGAACTACTGACCGAGATTGCGGCAGATCCAGAACGGATAGATCAGCAGGAGGCATTGCAGCCATTGGCGCAGCTGATTGAGACAGCCACTGCCAAGGAACAGAAACTACTGGATAAGCTGACCGATCAGGGGAGTCGTTACACAGCCTCTAATGGATTTGGTTTATTCGATCCGAAGCGACGTGAGCTATTGCTGGATGAGAAGCGTGACCTCAAGGGCCATAATCCGAAGGATATCTTTACACTCTCTCTGGATAAGACCAGACCATTTCTGGAGGGACTTAGTGAATTAGTGCATGAACACAGGGATTATGAGTATGAAGTGGAGTACTATGCTGGCTACAAAGACACGTTGTTAGTCGGAGCGAGTCTTCGCTCCAAGGTTCCATATGGAGAGCGGAATGAAATGAAGCAGATGGAACAGTTTCCGCTTCATGACGTATGGGAGAACTATATTCAACATGCCGGGTTCAGCAGTGTGGAACTGATGCAGCTATACATGACAATACAGCTCCGGGAGTTCAATGGCAATTTGAGCGACCATTACAGTTATTTCCGTGAGCAGTATGACTATGACGAATTGCATAAGATTCCGTTATTGGAAGGCTGGCGCAAGTCGTTTGCCGAACAGATCTATCCTCTGGATGACATCGAAAAGCTGCAGCAGATGCTGGATTCGTTAACGTATAAGGATCAGGTAGTGGCGCTGATATCGGCGGCATTTCTGGATAGCGATCCAATCGACACGTTTGAGATAGCTGAGAGAACCTGGGCTTCTATCATCGCGAGTATGCCTGCTGATCAACTCGAGAAAGAGTCAGGCATGCTTCATATTCTGACTGGACCTTGGAATTATGTGGTTCGGGGCAAAATCCATGACGATAACAGCTTCAGACGGTTCTTCCAGACGGCTTACCAGTTCACCAGTCTTGTAGAGAGTAATCAGCCGCTGTCTTTACTGTCACTTGAAGATTTCCTGCGTGCGTACCAGTTGAATCTGATTGGTGAACAGGAGATATATCGTCAGCTGCTGGTCGGTGCGAATCGTCTGTTGTTTGTTAGAGACATAACATCCACTCGTACAGAAGGGATCGCAAGTGATCCAAAGCTGATTCACTTACGAGATACAGTCGTTAACCGGATTCTGGAGATCGAGCTTACTCGGGGTGAACTATCCACAGAAGTAAGTACACTTGCCATGAAGCTGAATCGAATTGAAGACATGGAACACTGGGTACATCTGGTCTCTGCGATGGATCAGGATACATTTGTCCGTGGATATATCTATAGCTATGGGGACAACACAACACGTAAAGAGACGTTCAGCTATCTGATTCAGAATTGTCATCCACGGGATGGAGAAGATGAGAAGCGTCTTGGAGAGTTGCTCCAGAAGTATCCGGTGAATGAGAAAAAATTGCTGGAAGCAGCCATGTACGCACCACAGTGGATGGAGATTGTTGCGAAACATCTGGGATGGGAAGGTCTACGCAGTGCAGCCTGGTACTTCCATGCTCATATTAATGAACGCTTTACTGCGGAGAAAGAAACCATCGTGGCCCACTATTCTCCAATCTCACCACAGGACTTTAACGAAGGTGCGTTTGATATCACGTGGTTTGAAGAAGCCTATGCTGATGTCGGAGAGGAACGATTCAATCTGTTATACGATTGTGCCAAGTACATTTCCGGGGGATCTAACCACCGCAGATCCCAATTGTTCGCAGATGCTGCACTGGGTAAGCTTCGACTGGACGATATGCGTGAGTCCGTGTCAGACAAGCGAAACAAGGATCATTTGTTAACCTACAGTTTGATTCCATTCGCTGTAAATCGCGAACAGGATCTGCGTGAGCGATACGACTTCATTCAGAAGTTCCTGATGCAGAGCAAACAATTCGGTGCACAACGCCGCGCCAGTGAAGGTGTGGCATCACAGATTGCACTGGGCAATCTTGCTCGTAATGCAGGTTATGCTGATGTTACGCGGCTGATGTGGGACATGGAAGCACGCAAGTTGGATGAGATGAAATCTTTCTTTGAACCTCATGCATTGGATGCTGACACGACAGCACAATTGGTCATCGATGAGGAAGGCCAACCCGAGATGGTTATCGTTAGCAAAGGGAAGACACTCAAGTCTGTACCTGCCCGGTTCAAAAAGGATGGATATATCGCTGAACTGAAAGAGCTAAAAACGGATCTGGTGGATCAGTATCGACGGGCAAGGCAGGAATTGGAACGTTCGATGACTGCTGGAACATCCTTTACACGTGAGGAAATTGCGAGTCTGATGCAAAATCCGGTTATACATCCGCTGGTAAGAACACTTGTATTCCAGTCAGGTGACAAGACGGGAAGATTCGATGTATCGTCCAGTGGTTTGGTTGCTCCAGGGCTGGAGGGTACGATCCATGCATTAGCGGAACAAGATCAACTGTTGATAGCTCACCCGCTTCATCTGTATCAGAACGGAAGCTGGAGTGAATTCCAGCGGGATCTGTTCACCCGTCAGGAGCGTCAGCCGTTCAAGCAGGTATTCCGTGAGCTGTATCTTCCTAACGAGGACGAATTGGCTAATGGTACGGTGTCCCGCCGATATGCCGGGTATCAGATTCAACCGAAAAAAGCAGTAGCTCTGCTTAAAGGACGCCAATGGACTGTCAGTTATGAGGAAGGTCTGCAGAAGGTAAGTTATGAGCACAATCTGATCGCGAATCTCTATGCCATGGCAGATTGGTTCTCACCAGCAGATACCGAGGCGCCTACCTTGGAGACGGTGCAGTTCTACGATCGCAAGAGCTACAAACCTGTAGCGCTGCAAGATGTGCCGCTGACGTTCTTCTCCGAAGTCATGCGTGATATCGATCTGGTGGTCAGCGTTGCACATGTAGGAGGCGTAGATCCGGAAGCCAGCCTGACAACAATCGAGATGCGCCACGTCATTGTGACCGAGTCGTTGCGTCTGCTGAAGATCGACAATGTACGTCTGGACGGGAACTACGCACGAATTGATGGTGAATTGGGTGAGTATGCTGTTCATCTGGGGAGTGGTAATGTGTTCAAACAAGCCACAGGTGCACTTCATATCGTACCGGTGCACAGTCAGCATCGGGGTCGAATTTTCCTGCCATTCCTCGATGAAGATCCGAGAACAGCTGAGATTCTGTCCAAGGTGATGTTGCTCGCCGATGACAAAAAGATCAAGGACCCGCAGATTCTTGCACAGTTACAGAATTAGAAATGAACGAACTAGATTTAAACCGCCCCGTGGGGCGGTTTTTTTATTTGTAACCCCGATTTTCAATGTAACTCCGAATCTCAATATAACGAGTGTAGAACAAATAATCATGGACGGAGTGAACAATATGGAGAAATCCAAACATAAAGGCAACGGAGGAACCTGTTAAAAGGGACTTCAGTTGCTTTTATATTTTTGGATATTTCAATGGACCGGATTGGTTCCGTTTTCAAATAGACTTAGGACCCAGGGTGTGTGGGTATATTCCTTAATCTGATAATTAATTGCATTAATTGGTTGAACGGGAGTGGGTCGAACCGACTGTTTTTAAAAGTAAAGAATCTGTTCTAAAGTAGTTACGGAAATGTAAATAATTCGTTTTCTTATCTTGTTATCTGAATTTTTGATGTGGTGATTCCAAAGAACTAGGCTTGTTCTTATCGATCATTTACCAAATTTAAGGGGATGTAATTCATGATCATGTCGGCTATCGTTAGGAAGCGAAATCTGCTGACTTGCTTGCAGGCTGCAGTTTCGGAAGCCATGTGCAGGACGACCTGAATGCTTGAAAGACTGGGATCAAGCCAGTTTGCATTCCCTTGTATACATGTATTCAATGTGTGCACAAGAAAAATGATCAAGAGAGAAGGAGAGCTTACAACATGAACAGAAGACTCAATCTGATTTTCCTCAAACGATGGTTTATGTTATTAATCATCGTGGCGGTTGCGGCTATGCCGCTACACGCCTTCGCCGCGGAGGCGGAATCCGGGACTGATCGGCCATGGATGAACACATCTCTATCTGCGGAAGAACGCACCGAGCTGCTGCTCAAGGAGATGACGCTGGAGGAGAAAGTTGGATTCGTAACTGGTAAAGTAAATAACTATTATGGTTTCTATAATGATGGATTGGAGCGCCTCGGCATTCCGGCATTACAGATGGCAGATGGACCTGCAGGGGTACGTGTGGCTAACCCGGATGTGCAGGACAAAAAGTCCACGGCATTGCCTGCACCCATCGCGCTTGCCGCTTCCTGGGATACCAATCTTGCCAAGAAATATGGCGATTTGATCGGTCAGGAAGCACATGATACAACACATAATGTAGTGCTCGGCCCTGGACTGGATATTGCACGTACACCATGGGGTTCCCGGAACTTCGAATCTCTGGGGGAAGATCCGCTACTGGCTTCCGGTATGGGTGCAGCGTATGTGAATGGGATTCAAAGTAATCCGGTTATCGCTACAGCGAAACACTATATCCTGAACAACCAGGAGACGGAACGTTTCACGACCAATGCAACAGCCAGCGAACGTGCCATTCAGGAAGTCTATGCACGTCCGTTCCAGGCGATGGTCGAAAAAGCGGATCTTGGTTCAGCAATGTGTTCATTTAACCAGGTGAACGGTACATATGCTTGTGAGAACAAGGAGATGCTGACCAATGTCCTTCGGGATCAGTTTGGCTTCGAAGGGTTTGTCATGAGTGACTACGGTGCAAACTTCAGCACAGCCAAATCCGCCAATGCGGGTCTGGATCTGGAGACACCGGGAGAGCCTTACGGCAAATGGGGAGACAAATTGCTGGAAGCCGTGAACAATGGCGAAGTCAGCGAGCAAACCATTGATGAGAAGGTTAGACGCATTTTGCTTCAAATGTTCGATAAAGGGCTGTTCGATAACCCTGTAACGAATACACAAATCAATGCCAAGAAAGACGGCAAACAGGCACGTGAAATTGCAGAAGAGAGCATGGTTCTTTTGCAAAACAACGATAATGTGCTGCCGCTGTCCAAGAAAAACGTGAAATCCATCGCTGTCATCGGTCCGGATGCAGATAACGCATCTGCTGCTGGTGGAGGTAGCAGTCTGGTTAATCCGACGTATACCGTAAGTTCACTTCAAGGCATTCGTAACCGTGCCGGTAACGGTGTGGATGTAAAATATGCTGCCGGAACCGATCCTATCTCCGCAGGGGATGCATTTAATGGACCATCCGCCGTACCTTCTACTCTTTTATCACCAGCGGATGCTCAGGAAAGTGAAAGAGACTATGGTACAGATCGTGCGGAATACGGTCTGCGTGCTGAATACTGGACGAATAAAGATATGGAGGGTGACCCATCTCTGGTCCGTACAGATCATCAGGTCAACATGAATCTTGGATTCTACAACTATGAAGGTTTTAACGCACAATCTTCCAAGCTTCCAGTGACACCAACGAAGTTCAATGCCAAGATGTCTGCTCGTTGGACAGGGGCGATCACAGCACCTCAAACAGGTGATTACAAACTGTCTCTGACCAGTCTGGGTTCTGCGAAACTGTATGTGGATGATGAGTTACTCGTAGACAATCAAGGTGAAACATTGAGTACAACAAAGAAAGAAATCACATTCAAAGAAGGCGAGTCCCACAATATTCGAATTGAGTATCGTACGGATTTCCCGGTACAGACTAATCATGATATGGGTGCACAGGTTCGTTTTGGCTGGGAAGCTCGAGAAGACGCTGTGGATATCAAAATGCAAAAAGCAGTTGATCTGGCGAAAAAATCCGATGTTGCCGTCGTGGTAACTCGTACGTATGACAGTGAAGGTTACGTCGACCGTTCCGACCTGGAGCTGCCGAATAACCAGGAGCAGCTGATCCGCAAGGTAGCAGCAGCCAATCCAAAAACGATTGTGGTGCAAATGAGTGGTCGCGCTGTTGAAATGGATTCCTGGCAAAAAGAAGTGCCATCCATCGTTCAGGCTTGGTATGCAGGTCAGGAACAAGGTAATGCAGTGGCACGTGTGCTGTTTGGTGATGTGAATCCATCCGGTAAGTTGCCAGTGACGTTCCCATCAGATGATTCCCAGACCCCGGTATCCACTGCGGAACAATTCCCGGGTGTTAACGGGGTGGGCAACTATTCCGAGGGTATCTTTGTAGGGTATAAAGGATATGACAAAGAAGGCATGACACCGGCGTTTGCCTTTGGACACGGGCTGTCGTATACCGATTTTAATTATCGTAATCTGCATGTGAAAAACACTGGCAAAGGTGATAAGGAAACCGTAGAAGTATCCCTGAATCTGCGTAATACCGGTAAAGTTTCCGGTGCAGAAGTTGTACAGGTCTATGTCGGCAATCTGCCAACCAAAGTTGAAACGCCAGAGAAGCAACTTGCTGGCTGGGCGAAAGTTGATCTCAAAGCAGGCAAGCAGCAACGCGTCAATATTCAACTGGATCGCAGCGCACTGTCCTATTGGGATGAAGCATCACATGAATGGGTAATGCCTAAGGGTAAAGTTCAAGTGTATGTCGGCAGTGCATCGGATGATATTCGTCTGACAGGCAGTGTGAATATCGGAAGCAAGTCTGGTAAATAAAAGTGCAATCAGGGAGATCGAAAAGTTGTTCTCCCAGTGAAGTTATTTGTGTCAAATGCAGTTGGTTCTACTTTATATAGATTAGGAAATTGAGTCGTGGCCTAGTGGCCGCGGCTTTTTCCACAATGGAAGGATAGTGAAGCGTGATGAACATAGGCTGGCGAGAGCATTCCAAACGATGGATGATCCTGTTGATCGCAGCTGTTTGTTGTATCGGTATAGGAATCGGGCTTACCTTCAACCGAAGTGAACAACCCGCTCCGACACCGGTTGTGGACAAACAGAGAACGGCCGAAGTCTGGTTAACCACGGGAGATCAGCAAAATCTGCTTACACCACAGAAGCCCATTCCAATTATCGATCACCATGATGCAGACATAAGTTCTTCAGTTTCTTCAACGCAGGAGTCAGACACGTCTTCGTCGGCGTTCACCATACAGATTGATTCGGACAAGACGTATCAGACTATGGATGGATTTGGCGCAGCGATGACGGGTTCATCGGCACATCTGATCAACGAGCTCCCAGCGGAACAGCAAGAACAATTGCTAAAGGAGTTATTTACGACGGAAGGACTGAATATGGATATGGTGCGTCACACGATTGGTGCCTCCGATTATTCGGTAGATGAATCAGGCGCGGCTTCAAGTTATACCTATGATGATATCGAGTCGGGCACAGATTATGACATGGAACACTTTTCGATTGAAAAGGATCAGGAAGTCGTGAATATGCTGGAGCGTGTAGCTGGTTTGAAACCGGATCTTAAAGTGCTGGGCACCCCGTGGACGGCCCCGGCCTGGATGAAGTATGGGGAGAAGACCACGAACGGCTGGTATCTGGATTACAACGATCCTCAGGTGTACAAAGCGTACGCAAGATATTTTGTGAAATATATCAAAGCTTATCAGACAAAGGGCATTCCGATCTACGGGATCACGTTGCAAAATGAACCGGAGTTCACCTCGGATAAATATCCGAGTATGAGTATGGGCGCCGAAGAACAAGCGATGTTCATACGGGATTATCTAGGCTCGGCGCTACAGGATGCCGGACTGGATACGCGAATCATCGCGTATGATCATAACTGGGATCAGGCGGTCGAATATACCAGCAAGGTGATTGGTGATGAACAGGCTGCTGCCTATATCGATGGATCTGCTTTTCACTGTTATGCAGGTGATCCATCTGTCATGTCGGAAGTGCATGAGCGCTTCCCGGACAAAAATATCTATTTTACCGAATGTAGTGGTGGGGAGTGGAGTCCTGATTTTGGCGAGAATCTGAGCTGGCAGATGTCCAATCTCATTATTGGTGCACCTCGCAACTGGGCGAAAAATGTGCTGCTCTGGAACATCGCACTTGATCCGCAAGGTGGACCCACGAACGGTGGCTGTGAGAACTGTCGTGGGGTTGTGACGATTGACCCCGACAGTGATGAAATCATCAGAAATGTCGAGTATTATGCGTTAGGCCACATCAGCCGTTATGTACGTCCGGGAGCCATAAGAGTTGCTTCTACGCAAGAACAGGGCCAGCTCGAGAACGTAACCTTCCGCAATCCGGATGGAACGACGGTGCTGGTTGCAGCTAACACGGGTGAGGCGGAAGTTTCCTTTGATGTAGTCATAGATGGAGATTCGTTTCGATATATACTGCCTTCCCAATCGGCAGCAACCTTCCGTTGGAAGCCAAAAACGGAGGGAGAACGTTGACTCATGATTGGAAATTACGGGTACAGATTGAATGATGGACATGGTAAAATAAACGTAGAGTTATTTCAAATTTGAAGTGTTAAACAAGTCCGATCCCAGGATCGGGCTTTTACATAACCTTTTACTTTTACTAGAAAAGGAGATTACGTTGGACATGTTAGTCGCTGCATATCGGGAACAGGATCATGACAAGTTGGTCGAGATCTGGGAGAGTGCTGTGCGGGCAACCCATACGTTTTTGGAAGAGCATCACATTCAGTTCTACAAAAAAGTGGTGAGTGATGTGTTGCAACAAAGGCAAGTCGAGGTTTGGGAAGCGCTGAATACGGAGCAACAACCCGTAGGTTTTATTGGTGTGGATGATAACTTTATCGAGATGTTGTTTGTAGATCCGAGCCAGCACGGACAGGGTCTGGGACGTCTGCTAATAAACCATACCTTCAAAATCAAAGGCCGTCACCTCAAGGTGGATGTTAATGAGCAGAATACTGGGGCAGCCCGATTCTATGAAAAGATGGGATTTGTACAGATGGGGCGGTCTGAATTGGATAGTTCCGGTAATCCGTTTCCACTGTTGCATCTGGAGATCAAACAGGAAGAGGCCGAGAGATTGTCGTAATGGATAACCACGAGTTATAAATGACCAGGATGAGGAGTGTGCAGGATGACACAGATCAAGGTGACACCGGAACAACTGGAGACGGTCAGTGCGCAGTTCGCTCAGGCACATCAGCAATTATCGGGCTTCATGTCCACATTGGACGGCAAGATGAGTGTCATGCGCAGCAACTGGGGTGGCATGGAACGAGAACGCTTCTATAACGATTATTCAACGGCTCAAGGCACGATGAAATCTGTTCTGGAACTGGTTCTGTCCATTCAGTCGGAGCTTAAGAAGATTGCCGAGCGTTTCCGCACGACAGATGAAGAGGCAGTGAGCCAGGCAATCATGACGGCGCTGACCGCAGCGCGGGCGCTATCAACCATGGGCAAAAATAAAGGCGATGATCTGGACAAAACGCCAGGTCCACCAAAGAACATGGATGAATGGGATGAGAAGGATGCCGAGAAATATCAGAACTATGAGGAAATGCTGAAGAAAGCCAAAGAGATGGGTGACGAAGAACTGGCGCAGCAGATTCAGGCCAGCATGAACATCATTCGGCTTCAGTATGAAGATGTAATCTATCAGACTGACCCCAATACGGGCAAGACGGTGAAAATTACCGAGGATTCCATCGTGGGTACGTATCAGGTGAAAAGCGATAAGGGCGAAACGACCACCATCAGTCTGGATAAACAGGGCAATGTGGTGGACTATAGCAAAGATACGGAAAAGTATAAGTATTCGGAGCAAACGCACACCACCAGTCAAGGCGAGCATCTCTTTGGCAAAGCAGCCCAAACGGCTACAGCCTACGGTATTGGTCTGCTGCTCGCAAGCAAGACAGGCTCTGCCTTTACAGAACATGCCACTGGACTGGGTTCTTCCTTCGTCGCGGACAAGTTCCTGTTCTCTGTGCCTGAAGAAGGCGAGACACGTACGATGATCTACCGTACCAATAAGGACACGGGCAAAATCGAGAATATGATCGTGGTCACGCGCGGCGACAACGATATTGAATATACGCCGTGGCGGGAGTACTTCTAAGCCACGGATCGGGTTGGCAGGCTGCTTATCCGTGAGCCTGTCCATAGAAAAACACCCCGGCAATCTTCTCCCTGAGATGGGAAGGTTGCCGGGGTGTTTTGGTTTTTCCTTACCGATTAGCCACGGTCTAATGACCGGGCTGTAAGGGGGTCTTTTTTTGCCAAAGATTAATGAGTCTCTTCATCCAGAAACGGTTTGTTCACCGCATAATACATGAAGCCCATCAGCAGCACACCACCCACCAGATTACCCAATGTCACGGGAACCAGGTTGTGAAGCACGCCTTCAAATGAGATCGTCCCCGGGTGATTCAGCACAAGTGCAATCGCGAACGTACACATATTGGCGATGCTGTGCTCATATCCCGAGATGAAGAAGCAGAACACAAAGAGCATCATGGCAAACATTTTGGCTCCATTCTCCTTCATGAACATCGGCACAAAGAACGCCATACATACAAGCCAGTTACACAGGATTCCCCGGAAAAAGAGCTGCATCGTCGGAACTTCCATCTTGTGTTCCACCACGCTTAACAGAAAACCATTCACCTGAGACGAATCGAATAATCCCGTCAGGTAGATTAACAGGGCAAACACAGCTGCGCCCATCAGATTACCGCTATAACTCGCTATCCACAGCTTGATCACTTCGAACCAGCGCAGTTTCTTGCGCAGCGCCGCATACGTGTAATAAAACGTATTGCCCGTGAACAGGTCACCCCCGCCATAGGCGATCAGAATAATGGCTGCGCCAAACGTGATTGCCGCCATCGGATAGGTAAACGGGGACTGCTCCATATAAAAGAAGTTACCTGTCTTAAACGCCACGATGACGCCGAATCCGATAAACATACTGGCCAACATGGAGCGTGCAAGGTACCTGATTAAGCTTTGTTTGTATATCTTGTGTTTCTTCAAAGCTAGTTGTTCCACGTTGCGTAAAGCTTCCGTTTCCATAATTCTCCTCCAATAGCATGATGTCTTGCTTACCATTATAACGAAATTATGGAAATTGGGGAGATTAAACTTGGTTTATTGATTATTACTTCCTTGATTCGAATGCAGTACATGCATTGCAGAAGAGCCAAAATCAGGATCGGATTGAAGCGATTCTAGCGCGGATGCTGCGCCATTAACTTGTTGATGTGCAACAAGCATAGCAAAGGCCGCTCCTCTGACTAATATGTAGGCATTACCCTCCAGAACTTCCTGGGCCAATTGGATCTCGGCTTCTGTGATGGGCAGTAGAGCGAGCGTTTGCAAGACGTAATTCTGTATATCCTCATCTTCTTCTGAGTCACGAACAAGTTGCGCGGCAGCATGAAGGATTTCGCCCAGAAGAGCAGAGGAGCCCGCCATGCCTAAAGCCCGCCAAGCTTCGATACGGATGAGATCCTCTTCGTGTGTATCCATGCCAATAGCGAGAACTTGCTGAGTCAGGTGATTATCGGTTAGGTCGATCAGATCACGAAGTGCCTGTAGTTTTTCTTCTCCGCTGATTTCGTTAAAATCAGGGTGTTCATTGTTTTTATTATGATTTAAATCAGACATGTCAGACATATCCTATCGTTCACCTCCTGAAGAATATTAAGATTGGGGTGGAAGCAGGATGGGACGGGCAGCCAAGGCTTCTTCCACAATCTGTTCAGGTGTCAGGTCTCGATCATCCCAGAAAATCAGATTACTGATCTCCGCATGTGGAACCTGCTGCTGTAGCTCCGTCAACATGTCATCCAACTCGGCTTCCGTTCCTTCAGAGTCCATCAGTTTGCGAACCAATTCTACCAAATGTAATCGATTGTCCATATCGATACCTCCTGAATGATTCATAGTGTGAACTAACTAGTCTTTCATGGGCTGATTCAAAGGATCATATATAATGAGCACCGGAAAAAATTTGGGCTCAAGCATCAGACTAATGCGTTGTTCGTCTTGATCAGTATATGAAATGATATAGTTCCCGAAATGAGACTCGTAGTTGAAGTCTTGGAATTGAAAGGAATGTTCGGGATACTTTATCTTCACATATAACGTAGTAACTCCTCGGGCTAAGGTTTCTTTTATCATAGGAATTTGGGCCACAATGATAATAACAATAAGAACAATTAGTATACGTTTAGCGAGACGGGTCAGATGGATTCACCCCATTATCGTAAATCAATTTTCAACAATTCATGAAGGCCCATCTCAAAATAGATGTCACTCCATAAGGATAGCCAGATTACCAAACTGCTCGCCGTTTTCCATGCGTTCGAATGCTTTTGCTACGTCCTGTAACGGATAAACACTATCAATTACAGGATGTATGTCATGTTGCTCCACCCATTGCAGCATCTGGATAAACTCCTCACGGCTGCCCATAGAGGTGCCGATCAGATTGATCTGCGGGAAGAAGATAGAGCGAATGGGTACGGTCAGATCATCCCCCGAGCTTGCACCATACATCACGATACGTCCACCTGGTCTGATTATATCAAAATATTTTGGGAACATGGCTTGTCCGATGCTATCCAAGATGAGGTCCACAGGTTCCATATCGTTCTGCATACACCAATCGGCATGACTATCCAGTGCATGGGCAGCACCCAAGCGCAGTGCCTCATTTCTTTTGGCTTCACTTCTGGAGGTGACGGTCACCTTGGCACCAGCCGCAACCGCCATGAGCAGAGCATAGGTCGCTACACCACCGCCAATACCGGGAATGAGCACATGTTCACCTTTCTTCATTACACCGCGAGTAAATAAGGCGCGATAGGCCGTCAGCGCTGAAAGGGACAGCACGCCTGCTTCCTCCCAGGATAGATGGGCTGGCTTAGGCAGGGCATTTGCAGCAGGCAACGTTATATATTGTGCGAGCGTTCCGTCCGTAGGGCCACCAACAATATCAGGTACGGTCGGCACTTCAGATGCATGTTCCCAACCGAGCGTAGGATGGATAATGACTTCATCTCCTATTGCGAACCCTCTTACGCTTTCGCCAATCGCTACGATAATACCTGCTCCATCGGAACCGGGAATGAGCGGGGTGTCCTGGGTTCCGCGTCCTGCCATGATGAATAGATCCCGATGGTTGATACCAGCGGATTTTAATTGAATCTGCACTTCCCCGGCTTCTGGTGCCCGAGAGCTTGACTCTGTATATTGAAGACCTGCAAGGGCGCTTTGGCCTGAATGGACAATAGTTTTCATGTTCAATATTCCTCCTGTCTGTGTAGCCAGATTTCACTACTGAGCCTCATTGTACAGACGGAGCAGATTCACGTAAAATGAACAAAAATGATTGTCAGTATCATTAAAAATAATAGATAAGCACTTTGCATGAATCGGATGATGCAGAATGCCGATATAACGACGAGCAGGTGATCAGGGTATGGATGCAGGTGATTTGAAAATATTTCAGGCGGTTGCCCGCGAAGGTAGTATCAGTAAAGCTGCGCTCGCACTTAATTATGTGCAGTCCAATGTAACCACAAGAATTAAACAGTTGGAGACTCAACTGCAAGTACCGCTATTTCATCGTTCCAATCGGGGGATGTCGCTTACACCAGCAGGCGAGAATCTGCTTGGGTATGCGGATAGAATATTGGAATTATTATATGAAGCAGAGCAGGCCACACAAGTGGGTAACCCACCAGCGGGCATGCTTCGTCTAGGTGCCATAGAGACAGCAGCTTCTACTTTTCTGACGCCGCTCTTGGCTGAATATACTTCATGCTACCCGGAAGTACAACATTCGCTTGTCACGGGTGGGACCCATGAACTGAACCAGAAGGTCATCCAACATGAATTGCATGGAGCCTTAATATATGGCCCGATTGATCATCCTGAGCTGAACTATATGAAGATGTATGACGAGGAATTGGTGTTGATCGCTGAACCTGGAGCACATGAGATGTACACGTTATTGTCCAGGCCGATGTTGTTTTTTGAGATCGGATGCACACATCGCAATCAGGCGGAATCCTTTTTGAAAGATCAGGGTATCCACACGCTTAACATCATGGAATATGGAACACTGGACACTATTCTGAATGGTGTATCTGCCGGGCTCGGTGTATCATTGCTGCCACGTTCTTCGGTTACCAAAGCAGAATCAAGAGGCGAGATCGCGGTGATGTCTTTGCCTGATCCCTATTGCCGGTTGGAAGTAGGATTTGTGTATTCCCGTGGTGAACATATATCTAGTGCGCTCAGCGCATTGGTTGAGATTATTACAGAACCAGAACTATGAGAGGTCGTTCAAAAGTCCGTTTATGAAAATGCACTATAAAGGAGTGAGTGATCTTGAAAGAAACTGTGTTAACGTTGGCTGATGCATTTAATCAGGCAGACTTTATTGTAGGTGGTCATGGCAGTCGCCAAGTGAAGGTACTTCAGCACGTACTGGACCAGATCGATGGGGAGTTGTTCAGTGACCACTACGGGAACGGCCCACTCATTGAAGAATTTCAGCAACAGATGGCTGACGTTCTTGGCAAGGAATCGGCGGTATTTTTTCCAAGTGGAACGATGGCGCAGCAGATAGCATTACGAATCTGGTGTGACCGCAAAGGTGTAAAACGAGTAGCTTATCACCCTCTGTGTCATCTGGAAATCCATGAGGAAGACGGACTGAAAGAGTTGCATCAGATTGAATCAATTTTACTTGCGGACAAGGATCGTTTGATTCGTTTGGAAGATGTACAAGCGCTTGATCAGGACATTGCCTGTCTGCTGTTGGAACTGCCACAACGTGAGATTGGTGGGCAATTACCGGCGTATGAAGAACTAGAAGCGATCTCGGCCTATTGCCGTGAACGCGGGATTAAGCTGCATTTGGACGGGGCACGCCTGTTTGAGATCACTCCTTATTATGAGAAAACGCCTGCGGAGATTTGCAGTTTGTTTGATACGGTGTATGTTTCCTTTTACAAAGGCATTGGAGGTATTGCGGGGGCTATATTGGCGGGAGATCCCGATGTGATGCAGGAATCGAAAGTATGGAAACGTCGGCACGGCGGTGATCTGATCGGCCTGTATCCGTACATTCTGAGTTCTCAGTATTATTACAATGAACGGATTGGCAAAATGGAGCTGTATTACGAGCAGGCTCAAGAACTCGCCTTCTTACTGAATGCGTGTCACGGAATACAAACCTTACCCGAGGTGCCGGTATCCAATATGTTCCATGTGCACTTTGCGCTCGCTGCGGCCGAAGTTGAACCAATTCTTGTGCAAATGGCTCAGCAGTATGGCGTAGGATTGACTTCATATCTGAACAAAACAAGTGGGAACAGCTGTGCCTTTGAATTGTCTATGGGTGATCGTTATGAGAAAGTTCCTCAGGACAAGCTGCGTGCAGCACTGGAATGGCTGGATCAAGAGTTGCATAAACAGGTGAGATAACAAGCGGATTCTAGTGTAAAGGGGGAGTTCAAGTGACGTCAATAGAATTGGAACCGATTCGTGATCTTTTGGTGAAGGCCTACGATACAACAATGGGAGATGGATGTACTCCTGAGAAACAACAGAGCATTGAGGATTTTGAGCAAAAGCATAATGTAAAACTGCCCGCAGCGTATCGCGCACTTTTGCTTGAATTCGGTGCATGTAATTTCGGCGACCCTGCCTTGTATTCGGTGAAAGAACTGAGCTGGGCTTATCCGGATTTTTTGGAAGTATACCGTGAATATGAGAAAGAATACGAGCTGCCAGCTGACCTCCAGCCTTTCCCGATTGGTGGATTTGGTGAAGGAAGTACGGCTATACTGGATCGAAATTCAGGCAAGGTGCTGATGTTGATCCACGATGCAGGGGAAACTCCTCTGAAGGAGATTGCTGTGGATTTTAATGAATTGATGACGATGCTGGCTGAGTCCGCAATCTGGGTTCAGGAACAGATGAATTAACAGGGTAGACGGAAGGAAGCGCAACAGACTTATGGATATTCGGAAGTTAAGATACTTTATCACCGTGGCAGAAGAACTTCATTTCCACCGTGCAGCGGAAAAATTAAACATGACGCAACCACCGCTGAGCCAGCAGATTCAGAATTTAGAGGATGAGCTTGGCGTGAAGCTGTTGGAGCGCACGAGAAAAATGGTTCGTCTCACCCCGGCAGGTGCCGTATTTCTGGAACAGGCCAGACTGATCATGGCCCAGCTCGAACGATCCATTCAGCTTACACAAAAGGCAGATCAGGGCATCATCGGGCATATCACCATAGCCTTTGTGGATTCGGCTTCGGGGAGCATTATGGTGGATGTCCTAAGGAAATTTCGCGCTGCGTATCCTCAGATTGAATTGACGCTGCGTGAGATGACCTCATCCCAACAATTGCAGGCACTGGAAGACGGACAGATCCATATTGGATTTTTGCGATATCAGGAAGACACTCGTCATGTCTCGTTCCGCCCCTGTCAGATGGAAACGTTGATTGCCGTATTGCCAGATCATCACCCGTTGGCTTCCCAGACTCAAGTTTCAATTCGAGAACTGGCGGATGAAGATTTTATTTTATTCCCACGGCATCTGGGTTCTCCGTTCCATCGTCTCGTTCTGGATTATTGCAGGGAGCATGGCGTAGATCCTCGAATTACGCAGGAAGCGATCCAAATGTATACGATTGTGAATCTCGTTGCGGCGGGCATGGGCGTTTCTATTGTTCCGTCATCGGTGGATGTGTTCCAGCGAAAGGGTGTGGTCTTTCTTCCATTACAAGAAAATCCGCCCTCCGTACCTTTGTACACGGCATGGCGGACGGATATGAATCAGGAAGTGGTATCACGTTTTATGAACTTTGTTGATGGGGAATATGAGTTGCGCTAAAGGTTATTTACACTTACACTGCGATGACAGAACAACCTTCCAATCGCTGTTATCCCCAGATTTTTTTCGATCCCTTTTCTCAAGGGGAAATCTGGTGATAAAGGCGAAGTGTATGCTTCCGAAGTAGCTTTCTTGCAGAAAGCTTTTAGCTCCGCTTTTTCAGGTTTTTTCTATCCTCTCCGTTATCGTGTAAATGATTAGTACAACTTAGTATGTTGTGAGTAGTAAAAAAAGAAACTATCCCGTCTTGGTTGGATCACGCTCAATCCATGGATTCAATATTTCATCAATACGAGTCATGATAGCAGGGTCCAGTTTCACACCAGAAGCTTTTACATTTTCCAATACCTGCTCCGGCCGGGATGCACCTATAATAACGGAACTGACATACGTGTGCTGAAGAACCCATGCAACGGCGAGTTGGGGGAGCGTTAGACCGACCTCTTTGGCCACTGGGACAAGCTCTTGCACAGCGGTAAGAACATCTTCACGTAACCACTGACCAGCCAGTTTATTGAAAAAGGGTGCTCCTGCCTCAGCAGCTGCACGTGATCCGGTGGGCAATGCTTCGTTAGGCGCATATTTGCCTGATAGTATACCCTGAGCCAGAGGAGACCATGTAATCTGTCCAAGTCCTGCTTGGTCGCTTGCAGGCACGACTTCTTGCTCAATCACACGCCATAACATTGAATACTGGGGCTGACTTGCAATAAAGGGTACATGAAGTTCCCTCGCCAAAGCGGTTCCTCGTGCAATCTGATCCGCGTTCCATTCACTTACGCCAATGTAATGAACTTTGCCCTGGCGCACCAGATCGGAGAATGCCAGAAACGTCTCTTCCAGCGGAGTGTTGTAATCATAACGGTGAGCGTAATAGACATCAATATAATCCGTCTGTAAACGTTGTAATGAACCATTGCAGGCTTCCATGATGTGTTTACGTGAAAGTCCTCGGTCATTATGACCTGTGCCGGTTGGGTGACAGACTTTGGTGCATACTTCAATACTTTCTCTACGTATATCCTTAAGAGCCTGTCCCAGTACGGCTTCAGCCTTGGTATTGGAGTACACGTCTGCGGTATCAAATGTGGTAATACCTGCATCCAATGCAGTTCGCACACAAGCTTCTGCTATTCCATCCTCGACTTGCGCTCCATGTGTAATCCAGTTGCCGAGTGAAATCTCACTGACGGTTAATCCACTGTTTCCTAATTTGCGATATTCCATTCATGTCGCCTCCCTAAGTCATCTGGACTCCATTGTAACAATGGCAGATTAATAGGTGAAATATCTTTTAACCTCATCTTTGATACGAAAAAAGTATCAGTGAATCTACATTTTCTCTTGGATGTATTTGCGATAGAGAGCAGGCGTAATTTCCTCGAACTTTTTGAATATTTTGATAAAATATCCCGATTCATTAAATCCCAGCTCATCACTGATCTGTGAGACAGGCATGTCGGTGACCTCCAGCAATTGCTTGGCCCACTTTATCTTGAGTTTTGCCAGGTAGGTTGTGAAGTTCTCACCCGTTTCCTTGGCAAACAGTCTGCTGAAATAACTCGGACTCAGGTGGCATAGATCAGCCATTTGTTTGAGTGAAACTTGTTCGCTTTTGTGACTATGAATGTATTCAAAAGCAGGCTGAAGGACCGGACTGGAGCTTTTCGTGTCACTTGGGCTATTTTTGAGATAGGCATCCGCTATCGCATTGGTCATCTCTTTTTTGATCGACTCGATATTACGAATGGAGTAACCCGGCAGAATGGTGGAGAGGTTTAGAGTCTCCTGATTACCTGAGGCTTTCTCGAACATTTCAACTAACAGATTTTTGTTGAGTGCTTCTTCCACAATGTAGTTGCAGAGCAGGGATAACATGTTGGAGATTTTCACGATCTCTTCATAGGTCATCACGGGCAGCTGGGCGTAATCATCCTTTAATTCCTCCAGCTTGGCTGCATGCATGGGTACGTTTTTGGACGTGACAATTTGCTCCAAGTCACTACCCTTTTCCGGATCGGCAAGTTTCACTTGTCCTGCCATGACAGCGCCAATATATTTGCCATCAATCGTAATCGGAATCGCGATATCAATAATATTGAAATGGCATAGATATACATAGGGCTCATTCAACCGAACGGCTTCCAGACCGCCACGTGAATCACATTTTTGACAGTAGGGTAGAAGCTCGGGGTCTTT
This sequence comes from Paenibacillus sp. FSL R5-0701, assembly GCF_037973995.1. Classification (NCBI taxonomy): domain Bacteria; kingdom Bacillati; phylum Bacillota; class Bacilli; order Caryophanales; family Paenibacillaceae; genus Paenibacillus; species Paenibacillus sp. FSL R5-0701. The sequence continues at coordinate 1,008,572 of NZ_CP150230.1, forward strand.
ACGCACATTCTGGCAGAAAGCCTGACAGCTGCTGTGGCTGGTTATGGGAATGCCTTTATAATCAACGGTGAGGATCGCCAGTTTGGTGACTGTTGCGAGAGAATCTTGTAGGCGCTTCCATTTATTAAGGTCGAGAATTTTGTTGATATGCAGATATTCTTTAATCATTGGTGCAACCTCCATAGGCTAACCTGATTCATAATTTAGGCCGTTAAAAGTTAGCAAGTTGTACATATTAAGATGTAATGATGACGGGTAATGTATTATGGGAGGTCAAAATTGAACCATCTCATGACAATAACATACCATGATTGTGCCAAAAAGCAAAAAATTACGATTGTAAATTATAATAATTTGTTATCAAAGTCCACTGTAAACCAGCTGCTCATGCGTTATATTAAGGTCAATTGTAAGAAATTAAAATTTGATGTAATAACCACACCAATTCATATCATTAGGAGGCATATATTATTATGAGAAAAGCATTTATCAGTCCAACCAAATATGTACAAGGCGAAGATGAATTGTTGAACCTGGGGTACTTTGTTAAATCCTTCGGAGAATCAGCCTTGCTGATTGCACATCCGGATGATGTACAGCGTGTCAAAGCAAAGCTGGATGCAACAGCTGAGAAATTTAACATTACGTTTGTTGAAAGCGGTTTTAAAGGGGAATGTTCCCGTGAAGAAGTTGCGCGTCTGCAAGCGATCGCAAAGGAAAAAGGATGTGACTCTACCATCGGTCTTGGTGGCGGTAAAGCCATTGATGCGGCCAAATGTGTAGCAGAAGGCGAAGCACTGATCATCTGCCCAACGATTGCGGCAACAGACGCACCGACAAGTCACTCCGCTGTATTGTACACACCGGATGGTTCTTTTGATGACTATGCTTACTTCAAACAAAGCCCAAGTGTGGTTCTCGTTGATACAACCGTAATTGCCAATGCACCAACCCGTTTCCTCGTATCCGGTATGGGAGATGCGCTCTCTACATACTTCGAAGCAAGAGCAACAGCGAAATCCTATTCCCGTGTAAACGCAAGTCTGCCAATGGGTTCCCGCGAAGGATACACACCATCTGCAGTAGGTACCAATGCGGCGCTTGCACTGGCAAAATTGTGTTATGAAATGCTGCTGACTGACGGTGCAAAAGCAAAAGTAGCAAGTGACAGTAACGTCGTGACACAAGCGCTGGAAAACATCGTGGAGACCAACATTTTGTTGTCAGGTCTTGGATTCGAAAGTGGCGGTCTGGCCGCAGCACATGCGATTCACAACGGTTTGACTGTTCTGGAAGGCACACATCATTTCTTCCACGGTGAAAAAGTATCCTTCGGTACAATTGCACAACTCGTCCTCGAAAATGCACCAACCGAAGAGCTGCATGAAGTCATGGACTTCTGTCTCGAAGTGGGACTGCCAATCAGCTTGGCGGACATCGGTGTAGATACGATTAGTCAGGAAGAGTTGTTGAAAGTGGCAGAGATCGCTTGTATTCCGGAAGAATCCATTCACGCGATGCCATTCCCGATCACCGTTCCTGAAGTGGCTGCTGCCATTGCAGCGGCTGACCGCATGGGCCGTGAGTACAAAGCAGCTCGCCGGGAGGTAAAATAATGAAGAAAATTATTAACCAGGCCGAACATGTTGTTATGGAAATGTGCAACGGGATTGCGCTTGCACACCCGGAGCTTGAATTTCTGAAAAAATATAAGGTCATCAAACGCAGAGAGATTCAGGCCGATAAAGTCAGCCTGATCAGTGGCGGCGGCAGTGGACATGAACCGGCTCACGCTGGTTATGTGGGTAAAGGCATGCTGGATGCAGCGGTGTGTGGAGATGTATTCGCATCTCCTTCCCAAATCCAGGTGTATCAAGCGATCAAGGCAACAGCCAGCAACAAGGGTACACTCTTGATCATCAAGAACTACAGCGGCGACATGATGAATTTCAAGAATGCAGCACATCTGGCTGAAGAAGATGGCATCGACGTACAGTATGTACGTGTTGAGGATGACATCGCTGTACAAGACAGCTTGTATACCGTTGGACGTCGCGGCGTTGCCGGAACTGTACTGGTTCACAAGATCGCCGGAGCAGCAGCCGAAGAAGGCCGCAGTCTGGCTGATGTGAAATCCGTTGCTGAGAAAGCAGCTCAGAACGTGCGCAGTATTGGTTTTGGATTCACATCCTGTACGGTGCCCGCCAAAGGCACGCCTACATTCGAAATTGCTGAAGATGAGATGGAATTCGGCGTAGGGATTCATGGTGAGCCAGGGATTCGCCGGGAGAAAATTGTATCGGCTGATGAATTGGCAGGACGTATGGTCGAAGCATTGCTCGCAGACATGAAGCTGGATAAGGATGCTTCCGCTGAGATTGCCGTGCTGGTGAATGGTTTTGGTGCAACGCCACTGCAAGAACTGTATCTGCTCAACAATTCCGTGCAGCGTGAACTTGCAGGACATGCAGGTCTAAAGGTCGCTACAACGTTTGTAGGCAACTACATGACAAGCATCGATATGGCGGGTGCGTCGGTTACGATCCTGAAACTGGATGATGAGTTGAAAACTCTGTTGTTCAAGGAAAGTGATACACCTGCATTTAAAGTATCCGGTCCTCCAGCAGCACAAGTGGCGTATTCCGAAGCGCTGGAAGCTGTTGTTGGTGAAGACGCTCCTGTATCTTACGAAGTGGAGACGGATGCATCAGCTGCTGTCATCCAAGGCAATCAATTTTCACTGGACAACATCGTCTATCTGATCGATAAAATGGGTGAAATCATCATCAAGAACGAGGTACCGTTCTGTGAACTGGATTCCCATGCCGGTGATGGCGATTTCGGTATGAGTGTGGCAAAAGGCTTCCGCCAGTTGAAACGCGAATGGAATCACATTATTAACGAAGATAAAAAAGACATCGGATCATTCCTGGATGCATGTTCCTTGGTCATCATGGAATATTGTGGCGGCGCATCCGGCCCAATCTGGGGTTCGGCATTCCGTGCGGCTGGCAAAGCAGCAGGGGATAAACAGCAATTAAACGTTGCTGAATTTGCTGAGATGATTCATGCAGCCGTGCAAGGGATTCAGTCTACTGGGGAGCGTTCCTTCGGACGTGGTGCCGTTGTTGGCGACAAAACCTTGATTGATGCACTCGTTCCATGTGCCGATTCCTGGACACAAAGTGCGGAGTCTGGAGATGACTTCAAAACAGCATTTGCCAAAGGTGCAGCAGCAGCCGTTGAAGGTGCGAAGAAAACGGAAGACATCGTGGCACGTATGGGACGTGCAGGTGCCGTCGGCGATCGTAGTCTGGGTTACCCGGATGCTGGCGCGTATGCGCTGGGTGTTATTTTCACAGAATTATCTGAGTCGATGAAATAAGAATGTTAGTGAAAAATTAGATCATTTCGATGAGAAATATAAATGTATAAAGAGTTCTTACCGCAAAAGAAGTATCACACAGTGATGCTTCTTTTTTTGTATTGAAATGTCGATTTTTATGCATATAAATACCTACAATGGAATATGGTTCATAATTTCGCCATGAATTAAAACAATTAGGTTGTTGAAAATGCCTTCTAACTTGTTATAATATAACCTATTGATATTGATAATCACTATCATTTGTTGTTTGTTACTCAGCACTACAGTGAAAAGGGGTTAAGTTTATTCTCTAAATTTACGTCGGAGGAGGTATGATACTGAGTTTATCCAACACACTACGCTGCGTGGGAATCCAAATTTTCTAAATTTAGGGGGATATAAATTAAATGAGAAAGTCTATTTCTTCAAAATTAATGTTTATCATGGTTGCAGCTTTAACTTTGGTGTTGGCAGCTTGTTCAAGTAATGAACCTGCTACGACGGATACTGCGAATACAGAGGCTGCAACTTCCGATGCTGCTACTACAGCTACAGCCACAACAGTTGAAATTACGGATGCTCATGGAACGGTAACTGTGCCTGTAAATCCAACGAAGGTCGTAGCTCTGGATAACAGAACATTTGAGACTCTGTCCACTTGGGGCGTCAAATTAGCAGCAGCGCCGAAGGATGTAATGCCAGCAGATTCACCATATGTGGCGGATGAATCGGTACAAAATATTGGAAATCATCGTGAACCAAATCTTGAATTATTGGCATCTATACAGCCTGACCTTGTCATTGTTGGTCAAAGATTTGCTGGCTTTTATGAAGACATCAAAAAATTAGTGCCTAATGCAGCAGTCATTGACCTTAATATTGAGCTTGAAGAAACAGCAGCACCTGGAGAAAACTTTGTTAATGGTCTTAAAGATGCAACAACCAATCTAGGTAAAATTTTTGAAAAGCAAGAAGAAGCTACTCAATTGATTGCTGATTTTGATAAAGCTATTGAAGAAGCTAAGGCCGCTTATAACGGTGAAGATAAAATTATGAGTGTTGTCGTATCTGGTGGAAACATTGGTTTCTCGGCTCCTCTTACTGGACGCGTGTGGGGACCATTGTATGACATTTTCGGCTGGGTTCCGGCACTAGAAGTGGACAAATCTTCTTCTGATCATCAAGGTGATGATATTTCTGTTGAAGCGATCGCACAAAGCAATCCGGATTGGATTTTCGTACTGGATCGTGATGCAGCTGTATCTGCTGAAGAAGGTGCCGTTCCGGCTCAGGACGTTATTGATAATTCACCTGCTCTGCAAAACACCACTGCTATTACTCAAAAACAAATCGTTTATGCTCCAAACGACACGTACACCAATGAATCCATCGAAACTTTCTTGGAGTTGATTAACAACCTTACGAAAGCTTTAGCTAAACAGTAAAAAGGAGTATGCTGCAGTGCAGAAAAATTTAATACCAAAATTAGCTGGGGTTGAGAATTCTCAACCCCAGCGTTATAATCCCAAAAAGCTATGGACCATACCTTTTATCATTGCGATTATAGCCACTATTATTTTAGGCATTACATCACTGCTTATTGGAGTCTATGACATACGAGGACAAGCGGATGGAATGGAGATGTTCTTCATTACTCGTGTCCCAAGAACTGTTGCATTAATGCTTACCGGTGCCGCCATGGCAATGGCAGGACTGGTCATGCAGCTTATTACACAGAATCGCTTGGTGGAACCTACCACAACCGGAACAATGGAATGGTCAGGACTGGGGATCATGTTTATTTATCTGGTCTTTCCTGCCCCGAGCTTAACGCTAAGAATGACTGGTGCAATCATTTTTTCTTTTATAGGGACGATGATTTTTTTTATGTTTCTAAAGAAAGTTAAACTCCGTTCGTCTTTAGTTGTCCCGATTATTGGGATGATGCTTGGAGCTGTCATTTCTGCATTTTCAACTTTCGTCGGGCTTGTGTTCCAAATGACTCAAAATATCGAAAGCTGGTTTGCAGGCTCCTTTTCATCTGTGCAAATTGGCAGGTATGAATATTTATGGCTCATCGTATTGGTGACTATTCTTATATTTGTTTTTGCTGATCGGCTGACATTAGCCGGACTAGGGGAAGACGTCGCTACCAGTCTTGGCGTAAATTATGACAGGATCATTCTTTTGGGTACTGCGCTTATTTCACTAGCCGTTGGAATCGTTGCAGCGGTCATTGGGAACTTGCCTTTTCTAGGGTTAATAGTCCCCAATATTGTTTCCATGTTTAGGGGGGACGATCTCAGGAGCAATTTGCCATGGGTGTGCTTATTAGGGATGGGCAGCATCATTGTGTGTGATATCCTGTCTCGTGTCATTATTATGCCTTTTGAAATACCTGTCTCGATGATCCTTGGAACAGTGGGAGCCGTCGTATTCATTGTCATTTTGTTAAGACAAAGGCGGTCAACAAGGAGGGTAAGATGAGCAACTTAGCAAGTAGAAATCCACTGAGTATCGAAATCGATTCTAGCCGTCGTCCTAAAAAAAGATCAGCTAAAGCCTTCCGTACCAAAAAAGAAGAAAAGCGCTATTGGATTTTGCTGATAACATTAATTGTTCTGGGCGTTTTTGCATCGGTTGGACTACTGGTTTATAACAATCCGGTTCCTGTGTCTTCGCCTTCTTTCATACCTGTTGTTACAAGAAGAGTAGTTGCTCTGGTTTCAATGCTGATCGCTGCAATTTGCCAAAGTTTATCCACGGTTGCTTTTCAATCGATTACGAATAACAGAATTATAACTCCGTCCCTTTTAGGTTTTGATGCTATTTATTCAACCATTCATACGAGTACTATATTTTTCCTTGGTGCTACGGTATTTGTGAATTTTAGCGGTGTTGATTCCTTTTTATATCAAGTTGCTGCAATGGTCATCATGTGTTTAATCCTCTATGGATGGTTGCTTTCCGGAAAATACGGCAATTTACAACTTCTACTTTTAGTCGGTATTATTATCGGGACCGGTCTGAGGTCTGTATCCTCTTTTATGAGAAGACTTCTTGCACCGTCCGAATTTGATATTTTGCAGGCAAGAATGTTTGCTTCCGTGAATAATGCGGATTCTGCCTATTTCCCGATTGCGATTCCTATCGTCATCATTGCAGCGATTTTGCTGCTTGCTAATGCCAAGAGGTTAAATGTACTGTCGCTGGGTAAGGATGTCTCTACTTCCTTGGGAACTAAACATCAAAGTAGTGTGATTTATACGCTGGTTCTGGTTTCCATATTGATGGCCATTTCGACGGCTTTGGTTGGACCACTTACATTCTATGGATTTTTAGTTGCGATTTTGAGTTATCAGGCCGCTCAAACCTATGATCACAGATATGTTTTCCCAATGGCTCTTGCGATAGGGTTTGTGATCTTAACCGGTGCATACTTTATTATGAATCATGTTTTCAATGCCCAAGGTGTTGTTTCCATCATTATAGAATTGGTTGGCGGACTAACATTTTTAATTGTGATTTTAAGGAAGGGTTCTTTATGATACAGATCAATAATGTCAAAAAAACCTATGCAGCCGAGGTAGAGATTGGCCCTTTGAATATTCATATACCCAAAGCCGGTCTTACTTCTTTAATTGGACCCAACGGTGCGGGGAAGTCGACGACACTTCTCATGATCGGAAGACTTTTGGATTTGGACGAAGGTCAGATCAAGGTTGCCAATATGGATGTTTCCACATCCAAATCAAGGGATCTGGCCAAAATTATAACGGTTTTACGACAAGAAAATCATTTTGTCACAAGGCTTACCGTTAGACAACTTGCTGGGTTTGGACGGTTTCCTTATTCTAAGGGAAGATTAACGGATGAGGATGAAGCTATTATATCTAAATATATTGATTTTCTAGACCTAACTGCTCTGGAAAATAGATATCTAGATGAACTTTCTGGTGGTCAAAGGCAAAGAGCTTATGTCGCAATGGTTTTGTGTCAGGAGACGGAATATGTACTTTTGGACGAGCCTCTGAACAATCTAGATGTTGCTCGTTCTGTTCGGATGATGGAGCATTTGAGATATGCCGCTAATGAATTCGGGAGAACCATTCTGACGGTTATGCATGATATCAATTTTGCCGCCAAATATTCGGATCGAATATGTGCCATGAAAGATGGTCAAATCGCCGCTTTTGGAACCGTAGAAGAAGTGATGGACCCCGAAATTTTAACAGATATTTTTGAAACGAAAATTGAAATTATCGATGGTCCGTATGGACCGATAGCGATCTATTAGCTACAGGGCTTCATAAAAAGTTGTTTGTTAAAATGGTTTTCAGAAAGTAGAGTGATTATTCACTCTTCTTTTTTTTGATCAATGCCGAGCATCATCCTGCAAAATTTTTCTTTCTTATTCAAAAAGTATTTTCGCTCACAGAGCGTTATTTTGGATATGGAAAGCGATTTTGTATGCCATAAATTGGCTTGAGGGTTCCAGATAGTGTAATCTGGAGATTATGAAAACCCATTTGAACGAGAAGGGATCGAGATGATTCAATGACGCAAAAAATCTATTATGACTCTGCTTATACAAGAGAGTGGCATACAACGATTACAGGCAGAGTGGACAAGGAAGACGGCGTATATGTCACGCTGGCGGAGACTGCTTTTTACCCGCATGGGGGCGGACAACCTTGTGATCTGGGACAAATTGGCGGCATCGCTGTTCTGGATGTGAACATCGAAGAGGGCGAGGTGTGGCATAAGCTGGAACGCACCCCTGAGCAGAACGAAGTACATTGTGAGATTGACTGGGAGCGAAGATTCGATCATATGCAGCAGCATACGGGTCAGCATTTGTTATCGGCAATCACGCTAAAGCTGACGGAAGCGATGACGCTCAGTTTCCATCTTGGTACGGAGTATGACACGATTGATGTGGCTGCGGCTGAACTGGGAGCGAATCAATTAACCGCCATTGAACAAGAAGTGAATCGTCAGATCTATCGTAATGCTCGCATCAACACGTCCTGGGTTACAGCAGAAGAGGTTGCACAATTACCACTGGTGAAGCAGCCTACGGTAACGGAAGACATTCGCATCGTTGAGATCGAGGGTGTGGAGTATAACGCCTGCGGTGGAACTCATGTGTCGGCGACAGGTGAGATCGGCATCATCAAACTGTTGAAAACCGAAAAAGTGAAGGGCAGCACCCGCATTTATTTCAAATGTGGAACAAGGGCGCTGAATGAATTCACAGCTACACAAAATGTGCTCAACAGCATCATGGTTAAATTAAAGACCAGTAAGGACGAATTGTTGGAGCGCATTGAGAAAATGGAACTGGAGCAAAAGCAGCTGCAAACTGAGCTGAATGCAGTGAAAACAACCAATGATGCCTATTATGCGGAGGAACTTCTGGCCGCTCGGCAAGGGCTGGTGATTGCTCAGGTCTTTGAAGACAAATCGCTCAAGGATATGCAGAGCCTGGCCACCAAGCTGACCGCAGACCATGAGGGGCTTGTACTCTTTGTGAGTATCTCGGAGGCCAAAGTAGTTCTGGCACAGAACGGCCAACCGCCTGAATGGGCTTGTGGACCTTTCTTCAAAGGCAATCTTGGAGCATACCAAGGCAAAGGTGGCGGCAGTGAAAAGATAGCTCAGGCAGGCTTTGCCAGCAGTGAAGATGCGCTTGCCTTTTACGAATTCACCAAGGACCAGTTGGGACATCACTGATTGCGTCTTGCGATATAAGACCGACAGCATTTAAATATGGAGTAAGGGACAAACACGTCACATTGTGGCGTGTTTTCCATTGCCGATAGTTGAAGGAGGTTGGAATATGACAGAACGAATTCCGTGTATACGGGAGGGGTGTGCAAATACCGTTTTACCAACAACAGCAGCGAAAACGGGTGGTTATTGCATGCCTTGCAAACAGGAGATGGAACGTGAGGAGCGCCAGAGATACATTGAAGCGAATCGACGTGACGTGAACTTGTATGCAGGTATCACAGACCCGGTCGAAATTTTGAAAATCATGCACAAACCTCAGGTTCGCGATCCACTAATTCGTTATACACCCTATGAACAATCCGAGGAACAGGTATATCTGTCTTTGTCTGTAGAGCAACAAGATCAGATGAAGGATTACGCGATGCAACGGATTTGTACAGGTGATGAAGATACGGGCAAAGACATTCTGGTATATCTGGTCTGCTACCATGATATATCGTTGACTGCTGAAATTCCTGAGCTGCTGGAACAGGAGATCTATTATCCTGCCATTTTGTATGAAGGTGCCTCGGGTGAGGTTCGTGATCGTCTCTTGCAGCAGGTGAACACCGATGATGAGAATCGGAACCATATTTTGCTCATGCTGGCCCATATCGGGGATGATGTTGTCGTGCAGCAGTTCCGGCAATGGAGAGAGTCTCCGCCATCTTGGGCGAGCGAATTGTACGTGGCGCCAGAGCATTACACCACTGAAGCTGGTTGGGAGCTTACAAAAGACGGGCAGCGCAGGGAATTATTCACCACCCCAAGTTATTCACTCTATAAAGTAAAAGAGAATGAAGGAGCTAACGTGGAGTTAACCGGAAATTCACTATCGATGCTGAACCCTAGCAAAAATTGCTGTCCATGGTGTGGCAATGCGTTAACCACCTTAATTAGTCTGGATGTTAAACATCCCGCTCTGAAGGACGTGTCTTGGCATGCCCAGCAACTTCAGATACAGACTTGCGTGATATGCAGCAGTTACGGTGTGGTTAACATGGAGATGGATGCAGCGGGGGAACCGCTATGGAGTTCACATAATGTCATGCCCGTGGGAGCGGACGACATTGACCCGGAGGACGATGTAAAACTTACACCAGATATGGGCCGACAGTTTCGGATTGCAAACGCACCACGTCATGTATTCCATGCCAGTGAGTGGGCGATGGAACCATCGCTATCTCAGGTCGGCGGCCATCCAGGATGGGTTCAGGATGCGGAGTACCCAACATGTCCACGCTGTTCCACGAGAATGAAGGCTGTCGCACAACTGGATTGGGGCGAGGTTGAGGAATATGGTGAGGGTATGTATTACATGTTCATATGTGAGCCTTGCCAGATTACCGCCGTATCGTACCAGCAATCTTGATGGTGGAAGCAATGAGGCATCCCGTAAGTTCTTGAACTTCATGGGATGCCTATTTAATATACGTCAGATTTTCCTACAATTCTGCAGATGCCTGCTTCAGCAGTCCCGACAGCCATTCATAATCCGGCGTATCTTTTTCCTTGAGCTTGATCGTTTTGCGCTCTTCCGGGCCTTCGAATATCCCATCGGGCAGATCGAGTCCGGTTGCATGGAAGATGGTGAGGGATACGGCCTGTTTGGATGGCGAGATGACCGCAGCGTACTTCCCGTTTTTTAGAAAATGAGGTTTCTTGTATTGCACGCGTTCCTGAACGTCAGGGATGGAATCATGTACCAACTGACGCAGTTGTTCAGCGATTTGTACTTGCCAGGGGATCTGAATCTGTTCAATAAACTCAGTGACTTCTGCATTCTTGGTCATGCTTGTTCACCCTCCGTATGGATCTGATTGTGTGCTTCCCATTCTGGTCTTAGAATTCCCATCATCAAGCGGTCGTAACGCTTACCATCACGATATACAGCTGAGCGTGCCCGACCTTCCAACTGAAAACCAACCTTCTCATAGGAACGGATTGCTTTGGCATTGTAGGCGATGACGTCGAGGCCAACCCGGTCCAGATTCATCTCATGGAACGCATATCGTAAAATAAGATTCAACGCTTCCGTACCATATCCCTTGTTACGATGTTTGGCAAGTCCGATGCCAATAGCAAGTTGTCCGCAGCGGTTATTCCATTCAATGCTGTGAATGACGACAAAACCAATCAGCGTATCCTCTTCATGCGTGCGCAGTCTGAAGTAAACTTCCTTGTTCTTCGTTTCGCCCTCATCTTCCAACTGTTTCTCTGAATAGGGAATGGCCAGATCAGTATCCACATTCCGAAGGTACTCCGGGTCTTCGTTCCATTGCAGCATGGTCTCCACGTCTTCAGGACGTGGGGGCGTCATTTTTAATCGTTGGCTATAAAACAGGTTGTCCGTACTTAGTGTCATAGGGGTCTCCTTTAAAATAGGTTAAGATGGCTTCACCTTGGTTTCACATTTAACTCTATGTATAATTCGCAATAGACCTCGCCCCTTTGGCATCTGATAGCCTCATCATACTGGAAATTATAGGTGAATCACAATAGCGTATTTCAGTGGATATAAGCAACCTCTTGTCATAAAACCTAACACGGTAGTAAGATGAAATGATTGATATACATTCAGTGATAAAAACAATAAAAATGTCGGCGGGAGTGGTACGTTATGGAGATCAAAGTGGATGATTTGAGTGGAGTCCAAGTTAAGGCTTTAATTGCGGAGCACTTGCAAGGGATGGCGGTAGATTCGCCTCCAGAGAGTATACATGCGTTGAATCTGGATGGACTCAAGAAGCCCGAAATTACTTTCTGGTGTGCTTGGGAAGGGGGCGACTTGCTCGGCTGCGGGGCTATCAAAGAACTTGATTCAGACCATGCAGAGTTGAAGTCGATGCGTACCGCTTCGGCTCATCTGAGAAAAGGCGTAGCGAGAAAAATTTTGGCTCATATTATGAAGGTTGCCACAGACCGTGGTTATAAGCGAATCAGTCTGGAGACGGGTTCAATGGATTCATTTATCCCGGCACGGAAATTGTACGAAGACTTCGGTTTCGAATATTGCGAACCATTCGCAGATTATATATTGGACCCGAACAGCATGTTTATGACAAAAACAATCTAAGTGGAATCGCATGAGAAACCAGAATTCTGTTTTTTTACAGGATGCTGGTTTTTTTTATTGTGCAACATATCGTACATTTTAAGAGTTGGAAAACGAGTAGAATAAACTAAATAATACAGCATTAAAGCAACGTGGCCTTGTGACGAAGAATGTGGAGGGAGTCGTGCATGATATATTGGTTGTTCGATCATATGAATCCGCTGTTTGCTGTCTTTATGTTATGTCCCATCATTGCTGTGGTGCTAACCTGGATTGTGCACAGATTGCTTCATGCGATTGTGGGGTATAAAACATAGGTTATGTCCCTATACGTTTGGGATGAATTGGCCATAAGGAACTTCTGGGCTGATTGATGGACAATAGGGTATACTGGACATTATGTCTATGAAACAAGACAGCATTACAGACGTTTTTTACATCAGGAGGACTTGAATTGGCTCAGACAGAAGGAACATTACAGAAGAAGCTTAAACCAAGACACATCAGTTTTATGGCTATGGGTGGTGTCATTGGAACAGGGATTTTCAAAGGTAGCGCAGAGACGATTGGACTCGCAGGTCCGGGCGTGATTGTCACGTACATTTTTGCTGGATTATTGCTGCTGGTTGTTATGGCCGCGATGGCTGAGATGGCTACGGTGTACAAGAACAAAAATATGAAAGACTTCGTGCAGGAGGCATTTGGTAGCCGAGTATCCTTTGTTATGGGATGGATGTATTGCTTTCTATGGTTATCGGTATGTGTCATTGAGGTGATTGCTGCCGGGAGTTTTTTGCAGTATTGGTTCGCGGAAGTACCGCTGTGGATGCTGAGTCTGGCTTGTGCGGCGTTCATTATACTCGTTAATCTGTTAAGTGTAGGTGTGTTCGGGGAATTTGAGTTTTGGCTGGCCGGGATCAAAATTGCCATGATCATTATTTTTATCTTCCTGGGTGCAGGGTTGATCTTTGGTATTATCCCAAGTGATAACACGCCATATCTGCAGAATTATACGCAAGCAGGGGGCTTCTTCCCGAACGGATGGTCATCGATCTTCTCGGCACTGCTTGTGGTTATGTTCTCTTACGGGGGATCGGAGCTGATTGGTCTGACCCTGACCGAGACGGAAAATGCAGAAAAAGTTATGCCCAAAATCGTGGGCAATTTCATGCTCAGAATTATTCTGTTCTTCACCTTGCCGATTCTCATCATCTGTGGTCTTATCCCATGGAATGAAATTGGGCCGGAGAGCAGTCCGTTTGTACAGGTGCTTGCCTCTACAGGCCTGCCGGGAGCAGCACATATAATGAACTTTATTTTGGTGACGGCAGTTCTGTCTGCTGCGAATTCAGGGATTTATGGTGCATCTCGGATGATGCACTCCATGGCAGTGGGCGGGGAAGCTCCGAAGGCATTGTCACAGACCAATCGCAACGGTAGCCCTGTTAACACACTTCTGGTGTGCTCAGTAGTTTTGCTTGGAGGTTCCTTGCTTGGCCTGTTCGCGCAGGATCAACTGTTCCGCGTATTGCTCGCAGTTCCGGGGTTTGTCGTAATCCTTGTGTGGATCTGTATTGCCTCATCACAGTTGAAACTGCGGAAGAGATATCCGGTTCAACCGACCTTCAAAGTCTGGGGATTCCCTTACATAACCGGAGTCGTGGTACTATGTCTTAGTGTGATTGCGGTGATGTTTGTGTTTGATGAAGGTAATCGGTTCAGTATTAGCATCTGTCTTGCCGTGCTCGCGTTGTTGATTATCTGGTCCCTGATTCGATTCAGGAAGACGAATGGACGAACAGTTTAGTATGGTTAGGTAGTCATAATTAATGAGAAAACTTTATAAGTAAGATAGGGACTGCTTTCAGCAGTCCCTATTTTATACACTTCTAAGCCCTTCAACAGTAAACTGAAACAACTTGGAATGCTAAGAAGTCACTCTAGGCGTGAGAATTGCCTGGACAATGCCTGTATCGAGTCATCTTCTCTCATTTAAAGACTGAGAAAATTACTTGAATGAAGCAGTTAGCAAAAGCGGATGTTGAGCAGCAAGTGAGCGAATATATTTTGTTCTATAACCAGAACCGCTTGCTAGAATGGACATTAACACGTTCGAAATAACTCTGACTTTTCTTAGAGTCAGGTTAGTAACATGTCAGCTTTCAATCTTCAACTTTAGAAAACTGAGATTTGATTCTAAAGAATTCCTTATATGTCATTGGTTTTCGGCCAATCAGACGTTCAAGATCCCCAGATGTCTCCGAGAATTCTCCAGTGTTGATTCCTCGCACCCAACCTAATAAGAAATCAGTCATAAGAACAGGTAAGCCATTTGTTACCATAGTGTCTATATATTCTTTTTCGCTAATTGCCTCATAAGGGATATTTATCTCACTAATCTCCGAGAGGGCTGCAGCGATGTCTGCAAAAGAGCTTCCCTCGCTGCCACTTAGAGTATATGACTTATTTTCGTGCCCGTTTTGGGTGAGAACGGCTACGATGGCTGCCGCCAAATCATCCAGAGATGCAGCGGCTACTTTACCGGAACCCTCTGGTACTCGCACGCCAACTTTAAGCGCATCTCCGAAATACGAATGCATGACTTCAAGATACGGTGGATTCCGCAGAATGGTATAGGCTAATCCAGATGCTTTAAGTGTTTGTTCAGCAAATAGGTCTGACGTCGATACTTCGGGCACAATAAGATTTGAATTTTCTCTTCGTATGATCGACGTGAAGAGGACTTGTTTAACACCAGCCTGCTTTGCAGCTGCGATTACATTGAAATGTTGCGTATTGCGGTCGGTAAATGCTTGCGCGGAAATAAGCATCACTTTTTCAACACCACTAAATGCTCGCAGAAGGGAGTTATAATCAAAATAGTCG
Organism: Paenibacillus sp. FSL R5-0701; assembly: GCF_037973995.1. Classification (NCBI taxonomy): domain Bacteria; kingdom Bacillati; phylum Bacillota; class Bacilli; order Caryophanales; family Paenibacillaceae; genus Paenibacillus; species Paenibacillus sp. FSL R5-0701. The sequence goes on from NZ_CP150230.1 coordinate 1,023,655, forward strand.
CCTTGGTAAGCTTTCACACCTTCTTTAACAAACCTTTCCACTTTATCAGATTCCGGATTACGGACCAATATAGCGACCTGACTTGACGGAACTTTTTTAAGAAGAAGCTCTAGTGTCCTGCTGCCGAGATTACCTGTTGCTCCAGTAATAAGTATTTTACCCATATTAATACCCCCTTTGGACTTTTATTAATATACTGCTGTAAATCTTACAATTAGAAACTAATCTAATCATTACTCTCCGATCGTCCACCAGTTGTATGACCATAGACTGTCGCAGAAAACTCCTTCCTTACCAGGTTTAAATTTTGAAACGCATATTAGAATTACTATTTTTTGATTTTCTTCATGGTCACAAGTCTCATTATGTACCATGTATTACTTTTAAAATAGTACGTACTTTTAGGTTATATAGTAACTAAAAGGTGATAATTGGGACGAAGTACAAAATAACTTGGTTTTTGAAATTACTCTATTCTACATTTATTCTCTGATATTCATCCTTGCTCAATGTCTTCTCTGCATAATTCTTACCCCATTCACAAAGAGCTCGCAGAGTGGGTTCAAGTGACATACCCATTTCTGATATTGAATATTCCACTTTTGGTGGTACCTGATTATACATTTTTCTTATAACCAGATTATCACCCTCCAACTCCCGTAATGACTGGACTAACATTTTCTGAGAAATTGTTGGCATGAGCCTTTTCAATTCACCGGTCCGTTTAGGACCTTTTAATAAGTAATACAGAATAAGAGGTCTCCACTTTCCGCCAATGACATCCAAGGTAATTTCCAGATCACAATAAAAAGTTTTCAATTGAGAAACACCATCCCTCATTTAATTTCCATTATTATAGTACATGTGTTGATTCAATCTGAAAAATGCAATCTCCGTGTAAAGGATGTAAAGAATGAACTTTATATTCAACACAGATGACTCAATAGTGTATACACAAAACTCCTAATACCGAATAAACATAACTCATAAATTCCTTATGAAAGAAACCTGTAATTAATATCTGCATGGTCAGTTATAATGACGCAGATTTTGTTTGGCAAACAAACTGAGATAAAGCCTAAATGCAGTTCCAATGAACAAAGCTATCACGGCTATGATAGCGTTTTTACGTTAACCCAATATTTTCTTGCCTAATTCGACATATTCGTTTACTATTTTCCCATACATAGTGCTTCAAGCATGCGTTTTTTGGGTAGCGCCTAGTCAAAAAGGCTTGGGTTCACGGGAGAGGAAGAGGAGCGGATGATTGGTTTTTTTAGAAAACGTTTGGTTGTGCGCATTGTTGCAGTAGTCATACTGGTCATTACGATTATAGCCGTGGGAAGCATGCTGTTACAGGTGGCCAATATGAAACTAGCTGCACAGGAGGCCATTTCGAGTTACAACATCCAGATTGCTCAGAGTTATGTGAATCAGCTGGATACAGCATCTTATGCCGAGTTTGCCAAGGACCCCAAGGAGAATGACGAATTCTTTAAGATTCGTGATGAATTGGATGACTTTCGCGTAAGCATTGGTGCAATGTATGTGTATTTCGTCAAAATAGATGAAAAAGGTACGCCACTTATTATGGTGGACGGCATGAAGGATGCAGATAAAGCCTCACCGATTAATGAAGTAACGGATGTCCCTCAGGAGGCTGTTCAGAAGCTGTTGCAGGGGCAAACAGCCAGTTCTTCGATCATTAACAATGAGGAGTACGGAGACTATATTTCCTCTTACGCTCCCATGCTGGATAGTAATGGCGCTGTAACAGGTATAATTGGTATTGATACGGCGGTATCGGTGATCGGGAGTATTGAATCGGATATTATGAAATCGAGTATTCCTTTCTATGCTTTGTTACTTTTAATTACACTTATAGGCATTGCTGTTGTCACGTGGTTTATCGTAAGAGGACTGCGACCACTTCAACCGCTGAAGGCGAGTGTGGAAAAGATGGCACAAGGTGAGCTTGCAGAAGCTAATCGAATTCTGACGTCGTATCGTTTACGCAGCCAAGATGAGATTGGAACAACATACCAAGCGATGATACATATGTCCGGGAACTTGAATAAGATTGTGAGTAACATGGTTGAAGGCGTAGCAGTAACCACAGATATTTTATCAGAGTCAACGAAGGAATTTAATCGTAGTACCGAAGAGATGCTTGAGATGGGCAAGACGGTTGATCAGTCTGTCGAACAGATTAGGCAGGGCGCACATACGCAGAAGCAGGGTGCGAGCGATAGTGCGCATGCGATGGAAGAGATCGCAAAAGGCATAACGGATATATCCGAATCCTCGATGGTTGTATCAGATGCAGCAACAAGTGCACTTGCTACGGCGGAGTCCGGTAAACAGAGCATGACACTGATGAAAACACAGATGGAGAGCATCTCAAATGTCTCAAGTGAAGTTGTAGCGATGGTCCAGGTGCTGAATAACTACTCCCAGGAAATTGGTGGTGCCCTGCACATGGTTCGTGATTTTGCGAGTCAGACGAAGCTGCTTGCGCTTAATGCATCCATTGAGGCAGCACATGCAGGAGAACACGGCAAAGGTTTTGCGGTTGTGGCGGATGAAGTTCGGAAGCTTGCAGAGGCCTCAAGCACATCCATGGAACGGATCTCCGACTTGCTGCTTCGTATTCAACAAGAATCACAACAGATTGGCTCACAGATGGGGGTTACTGCAACCGAGATTGGACAAGGGGTTACAATTACCGCAGAAGCGGAGCAAGCTTTCGCCCATGTGGTTGATGCGTTCCAACTGGTGACCAGCCGCATTCAGGAAGTCTCCGCTGCGGCAGAGGAAATCTCGGCAGGATCGGAAGAGGCTGCAGCCTCCGTCAATACGATCTCGCAGATATCAGCCGGGGTATCGGATCATTCGGATGAAATCTATCGCTTGATGCGTGAACAGTCGGCCATGTTCAACAGAGTGGCGCAGACCTCAACCATGTTGGAGCAGCAGACGAACGAGATGAGTGAAGCCGTACGCAAAGTTAAAGTATAGTTTGAGTAAGGTGTAGTAATAGTAACGCAAGAGGTAGTCAGAAAAGTGTTCCACTCTTGGAGAAGTTGGTGTTCATCCCAAACTTCATTCAAAGGGTGGAGCACTTTTTTAGATTTAAACTGTTAAATGATCCAGCTCTATCGCCTGTCTGAAGCGTCGGGCGAATCGTTCTGCGGCTACGGCGACCTCCTTGGATTCCGTCTGCACGAAGCCAATTTGCATTTTCGGTTGATCAATTCCAGCGATCTCTACCATCTTCACCAGACCTTCTTTCCATAAGAGATTTTGGTGAAAGGAAAAGTCGTGACCAATTGTGGCGGCAATATCGTTTCTTAACACCATGTTGATGGCTTCTGAATTATTTGTTTTGAACAGAATGGACAGAGATCCATGATCATACGTGAATTCCTTGATGAAGTCTTCAATGAAACCATCTCGATACAGTGCCAGTTTGTGTTCTTTTAATTGATCCGGTGTAACGCGGCTGTGCTTGGCAAGTTCAGACAGGTGATGAGTACCGACGACCAGCTTGCCCGAGTACATGGGACTGAAGTGAAGTCCATCGAATTCCCGCAATTGTTTCGCATAGATCGCGATAAAGCCCAGATGGGTTTTGTTGTTGCGAATATCTTCGATGATTTCCATGGACCCTTTCTCTTCAATGGAGATGTTAAGTTGCGGGTGCTCACGCTTCATATCCGCAGCAGACTGGACAAGATAGGGCATGACACTTGGAAAAGTAGCCACATGAAGCTCTCCGCTAAGAGAGGAGGCTTCTGCGTTCAGGGATTTCAATTCATCAATCCGCTGCAAAATGTCCAGTGCCTTGGCAATGAATTGTTTGCCTTCGGGAGTGGGATGAGTTCCCTGCCGCGAGCGTTCGAACAGGATGATACCCAATTCTTTCTCCAGACGATGAACCGATTGGCTGATCGCCGATTGTGTGACATGTAGATGCTCCGAGGCGGCGGAGAATGATTTCGTTTTCGCAATTTCAACGACATATTCGAGCTGTTCCAGATTCATGATTTCATCTCCGTTTAGCATTAATACAACTAATGTTAACATTAGTATCTATAAATATGAATAATACATGAACAGCGATATAATATATAGACAAGCGTTATAGTTCTTTACTATATAAGTAGAACCTTAACTTTTACACCAGAAACGCAGAGTGCAGAACCAATCTGAAGAAGCAGAGCGTGCGCCTTTATCACCGGATTTTTCCCTTGGATCAAGGGAATGAAGAAAATCCGGGGATAAGAGCGATCGAAAGATGGTACTGCAATCAGCGTGATCAGGTGTAACATATCTAGTTCAACTTATATAGACAATCATATAAAGGGGATGGACTTCATGAAAGCAGCAGTATGGTATGCCCATAAAGACGTGCGTGTAGAAGAGCGGGAGGTTCCGGTTGCTCAAGCGGGTCAGGTCAAAATTAAAGTGGAATATGCAGGGATCTGCGGCAGTGACTTGCATGCCTATCATCATGGTGTGGGGATTCAAGAAGGCGAGAATCATCCGCTCTCAGGACAAAAAGCACCGCTGACACTGGGTCATGAATTTGCAGGAACCGTGAGTGAATTGGGAAGTAATGTAAGCGGTATCAGCGTAGGGGATCGTGTTGTGGTAGAGCCGTTGTACCACTGTGGAAAATGCGAATACTGTATCCAGGGTCGTTATAACCAATGTACTCAATTTGGATTCGTTGGACTGAATGGTGATGGTGGTTTTGCAGAGTATGTTGTTGTTGAAGCATACATGGTTCATCCCATACCGGATAACGTATCTTTCGAAGAAGGCGCGCTCGTAGAGCCTACGGCAGTAGCCTTTCACGCGGTTCGTCACAGCAAGTTGAAAGTGGGGAACAAGGTAGCTGTATACGGAGCAGGTCCAATTGGATTATTGACCATTCTGTCTGCCAAAGCAGCAGGAGCCTCTGAAATCTATGCAGTTGATGTATTTGGGGAACGTCTGGACCTGGCAGCCAAGCTGGGAGCGATTCCGGTGAACAGTGCCAAAGTCAATGCAACCGAGGTGATCTTGCAACAATCGGGTGGCATCGATGTGGCCTATGAAGCAGCAGGTGTGCAACCAACGATGGACAGCGCCATTGCGGTGGTCAAAAAAGGTGGAGAAGTTGTTGTCATCGCTGCGATACCCAATCCGCTTCAAGTGAACTTCTTCGATCTTCTGGTCAAAGAAGCGAATCTGACGGCAACGCTGGCTTATCGCCACATTTTCCCTGAAGTAATTTCATTAATTGCGGAAGGATCTCTCGATGTGAAACAGGTCATTACCAAGAAAATCAAACTGGACGACATCGTGCAGGAAGGACTTGAACTGTTGATGAGCGACAAGAGCCATGCGAAGATTTTGGTGGAGATTGGCGGCTAAAAAAATCAATAGCGATGCATCATTTCAGATGCTGATTGATCATTTATAAACGTAGAAAAGACCGTCATGAAGATGATCGGTCTTTTTTACATTTCATTCTCGGCTGGCTGATCCCGTGTTGCTGTTACCCAACACTATCACTAGGAATCATAACGGTAACAGATCGCCTTGCCCCCGCCACTCTCGGAGCTGAATTCCTCATCCTCTGTAAATCCAAAACGCTCATATAAACGGATGGCATTGACCATCTGACCGCCCGTATATAAATACACCATATTTTTGCCCATTTCTTTGGCAGAATCTACGCATTGCTGGAGCAATACTCTGGCAATCCCGTGACCTCTCCATTTTGGATCAACACCCAGCAGCCGAATAAACGGATAATCAATTGGCAATTCAAAGTTGGGATAAGCGTTGCGTGCTGTTTCGAATAATTGGACTGTACCAACAATCTGATCATCAATCTTCGCGATCCATAATTGTGTCAGGTACGGATTAACCACAGACTCTCGAATATCTTTTAGGCAGGCCTCCCATCGTTCATTTTGCTCAAAAGTCTCCCGATACTCGGCATAACTTGCAACAAGGATATCTACAATCTCTGGATGGTCTGCTTCTGTGGCAGGATGAATCGTAACGGCAGCCGTTGTCATTGTATAATTCCTCTTCTCTTATAGGTAAAGTGTGGAATATAGTTTTCTTGCATTTTACCACAATTGACTCCATCTGATTAATTCGAATTTTCTATAGTTAACTCAGTCATTTCTATGGATCAGAGCACATCAGCGATTAAGCTGTGTGGAATACAGATGATTGCGATATTCGGTTGGCGTATTGCCTTCGTATTGTTTGAACATGCGCAGGAACAGCTTGTAGTCGGAGAAGCCGCATTGTCCGGCGATTTCTTTTACACTGGCATTGGTGTTCAGCAGCAATTGTTTCGCCCGGCGAATTCGTTCTGTGAGGATATAGGTTTTGAGTCCAGTACCTTTCTCACGTTTCACCATTTTGGAGATATAGTCTTTATTAAAATTAAAATTTTCCGCAATCTGACTCACCGTGATGTTTGTATGCAGATGAATATCGACCCACTTACAGATATGGTCCACAATTGCATTGTGCGGGCGATAATCCGCCTCTATATTCCGCTCCAGTTCTCTGAACAACAATAACAAGGCTGCGTTGGCTTCCTCCGGTGAGAAGGATGACACATGCAGCAATTGCTTGAATAACTGATTGGCCATGGAAGGTACCTGAATGGTGGCATGTGTCCTAAACCAGTTGAATTCTGCCGACATGGCATCATAGTGAACCCAGTAGAAACTGACGGGTGTGTCGCTCATCTGGTAGCCGTAATGGGTGCGGCCGGCGCGCAGAAACAACAGATCGTTGGCACGAACGACATATTGTTCCTCTTCTTCCGCGATGTACATCTCACCTTCCAGCATCAAAATGATCTCATGCACAGGCATGCTGCGTCTCATGTGGCTCCAGTTGCCTTCGGATATGAACTTGCCGCACAGGTAATGTTCCAGTGGCTTTTGCATAGGACGGATTTATCCACCTTTTCTTGGATTATGAGTCTGATGTAATTGTATTTTATTTGATACTATGGGGATATTCAAGCTATACAGTAGATTGATGAGTATTAGTCATATGGAACAGAACACGGATTTTACCCCTTAAGAACGAAAGGAAGTATATCTGGATATCTATTACATCCCGAGAAGGAGTGAGTGTCATGATTGATACGAAAAAAGGATTTCTGGGACCGGAACATGTAGATCTGTTAAATGGTGTGTTCCAAACATCACAAGAGGTGGGGGAGCGTTACTTGTTATCGCTGGATATGGATCGATTCCTGGCTCCATGCTTCGAAGCTCATGGGTTACCGGCCCGAAAAGAACGTTACGCGGGGTGGGAGGCTCGTACCATCAGCGGACATTCCCTCGGACATTATCTGTCTGCCCTGGCTGTGACGTATCAGGCAACCGGGAATATCACGTTAAAAGAAAGACTGGATTATGCGGTCACCGAACTGGCGAGAATCCAGCAGACCACGGGGAGCGGATATATCGGTGGTTTGTCCGAAGAACCTTTCCACATGGCTTTTCGAGCAGAAAATATCGGTGGATTCAATATCGGTGAATACTGGGTTCCCTGGTACAGTGTGCACAAAATCTATCGCGGCCTGATTGACGCCTATAAACTGACTGGCAACGGACAGGCACTTGAGGTGGTTACTCAATTTGCAGACTGGGCGGTCGAAGGTTTGCTCCCGATGACAGAAGAACAGATGCAGACGATGCTTCAAAGTGAACACGGGGGCATGAATGAAGTATTTGCACATTTGTATGGGATTACCGGCAAAGCCTTATATCTTGAGATCGCTAACAAGTTCACCCATCAATTGATCCTGAGACCCTTGGAGCACAAGCAGGACGATCTTCAAGGCAAACACGCCAATACGCAGATTCCCAAAGTGATCGGTGCAGCCGAAATCTACAATCAGGACCATACTCATGAGAGTTATCGGACAGCGGCAGAGTTTTTCTGGAACACAACGGTGCATCATCGTTCTTACGTATTTGGTGCGACGAGCATTTCGGAGCATTACGAAGCAAAGGGTATGGAGAGTCTGGGCATCAAAACAGGAGAGAGCTGCTGTACTCACAACATGTTACATTTAACGAAGCAACTCTTCGCCTGGAATCACGATAGCGCCTACATGGACTATTATGAAAACGCCATCTATAATCACATCCTGGGCACGCAGGACCCCGATACAGGGAACAAAACGTATTTTGCATCAACGCTGCAAGGCCACTACAAAATCTATGGTACTCACGATACCGCCTGGTGGTGCTGCACAGGATCAGGCATGGAGAACCCGGGCAAATATGCCGAGGCCATCTATTTTGAGGATGAACAGGACCTGTACGTCAACCTGTATATCGCTTCCCAATTGGATTGGGCGTCACAGGGATTATCCCTGAAGCTTGAAACCAACTTTCCTTATTCGGAAAAGGTGACCCTGACGATCACCGGAGGCAACGCCTCGGCTCATCTAAGATTACGTGTGCCTTCATGGCTGCAAGAGCCAATGACGGCAACAGTTAACGGGGATACGGAACATCCGTATACACGGATGGAACCCGGCTATCTTTCCATCGACCGCACATGGACAACGGGCGATGTCATCACCATCACACTGCCGATTTCACTCCGCCAGTACACTTCACGGGATGATGCCCACAAAGTGGCATTCCTGTACGGACCAATAGTGCTCGCTGGTGCACTAGGAAACGAGGGGCTCCCTGAGGATACGATTGTGGACGAAACAGCGCTGAATCCCAAGACTGCTCCCGTACCTGTGATCTGGACAGAGCAGGAGGATGTACGAGAGTGGATTAAGGTTGTAGATGCAGATACGTTAACATTTGAACTTAGCAAGGATGTCACTTCGACGGGCGAAGCCGTGAAGCTCATTCCTTTCTATGATGTGCATCATGAATTTTATACCGTTTACTGGCCGTTTAACGATGAAGGAGATGCGCTGGAGAAAGAATTGAACGATATCACGATCGACAGGGTTCAAGCTGACGGTCAGCAAGATGAGATTGGACATCAACTGGACAGCAACTGCCGTGGTGAGCATCACAACGGTTCAACCACAGATGGACGTAAGAAGTTGCATATGTGGCGAGAGGCTTTTGGCGTCAATGGGGCTTACTTCAGTTACCAACTGGCAGTGGATCGAACGGCATCCAATTATCTATGTGTGGCCTATTGGGGCGGAGATCATTCCACGTTTGGATGGGAAGGTACGTTATATGACAGACAATTCGCCATTACCGTGGATGGAACACTCGTTGGTGAGCAGCGAATTCACATGAACAAAATCGGCGAAGTGTTCTATGTGACCTATGATATTCCTGAGGCGGTTACATCAGGCAAAGACAGCGTTACGGTAATGTTCCAGGCGAAGGGCGACAATGGTTGTGCCGGGAAAGTTGTAGAGGTACGCACCACGCGGAGCAAACCGGAATCCATCTTTTCATAATAAGAGGCATGGTGTGAAAAGGCGCAAAACACAATGTTATAATGGAGATAAATTACGGTTCGTTGGAAGAGGAGGATGGAAGTGTGGCAAAACCCGACGATAAAGGTACTTATAACTTTCAGGATTGGTTAACATGGGAAGGATCTTGGGAATTAATTAACGGCAAAGCTTTTAATATGTCGCCAGTACCTACTTCATCGCACCAGTTTATTGTGGGTGAGCTGCACTTCTCTTTGCGGAATTTTTTTCAGAATCGGAAATGTTTCGTGTTTGTTGCCCCTTTTGATGTGTATTTTAGCGAAAATGAACAATATGACCTACCAGATCAAGTTGTACAGCCTGATTTATCTGTGGTGTGCTCCAAAGACCAGATATCCAAAAGTGGCTGTCACGGTGCACCTTCTTTAATTATCGAGGTGTTATCGCCTTCGACTGCGTTAAAGGATTTCAACGAAAAATTTAACTTGTATCAGAAATATGGTGTGAACGAATATTGGATTGTTGACCCCGGCAATCAAACCGTCCATGTGTACACGCTGGAGGATGGCAGTTACCAGACCCGTCATCTATATACAGAGCTGGAAACGATTCAATCGGTTTTATATCCCGAACTGGTAATCCCGATGGATTCGCTGTTCAAGTTGAGGTAGTGCGAAGCGTCAACCTGTTCGCTACAGGCGAAGCAATAAGGCGGCCATTTTTTTATTCTTACGAACCGCACAGGCCTTATATAGGGAATTTTGGTGAGGTGGGAAATGTAACGAATCTCAGCGAAGCTATTTCATTCGAAATAGGCGATAAACAACACCTTTTCACCTAAAACGGGAACATAACGTGTCTCAGGTTCGTTACATTTTCAGAAGAGCTGGAATGTACCTAATAGCGTCACCTCAGTTCGTTAGCTGTAGAGAATACGGCATCGAGATTTTCAATAAGAACACGAGAAATGATGAACCAACGCAAAAGGGACGAAACCGGATGAGCTCCGATTCGTCCTTTTTGCATTACTCCTTTTCAGACAAGTCTTATATAAAAAATGACACGCATAGCTATTTTCCACGTATTATCTGATAACATTTCTTCTCCACAATCTGCCGTCTGGTAAGACGAACTTTTACGATTGACCACCAAATTTCCTGCCAAGTTCTACGTTGTCCCTGAAAATATGAAATGGGATAAGCCCAAACCACGTATATTATGAGTATCCAAATATCCAATCATATCCACCTGAGAGCGTTAACATCATGTACAATAAGAATAAGTTGAACAGGAAAATTACGACATCAAGCACCAATATATAACATGAAAGGAGGTCGGATGATTGAACATGATCAAGTACATAAAATTGTTCGGATTAATCCTCTGTATTGTGGCTGTGAATGTTCTGGCATTCTCACCCGGCTTCATCGGGCTGAACTTCGATGAGGGTGCATTCACAACTGCACTATCCGTTACCCTTCTGTTCGGCAGTGCAATGGCACTCCTATATGGGAGTTACACCTTGCTGTTCAGACAACCGGTAGTCCTGCCTGTGAAGCATATTGAAACGCATGAAGATTATGTGGAAGCCTTATCTTTTTATAGGCGCATTAAAGTTCTCGAAGAAGATATTACACTGGGGCTGTCCCAACTTAGTCGAATGAAAAAGAAAAAAGAAACCCTCCTGAATGTGCTTCATCAACGGTTTGATCCAGGAGAACTGAGCTACAAGAAATTTGCTTCGGTCACACTGGAAGTGGAGAAGCTGTTGTACCTGAACATCCGCAGTGTGCTGAACCGATTGAATGTATTTGATGAAGCTGACTATGCCAACATGATGAAATCCAAATCCTCAACACTTCCCCAGAAGCTTTTTCAGGAAAAAACCAAGGTATACAACGATTATCTGTCTTATGTGAAAAATGCATTACACACCAATGAGGAAATCTTGCTCAAGCTCGATCAGTTGTTACTGGAGATTTCACGCCTCGACAGCTTTGAAGCCGGAGATATTGAACAGATGCCTTGTATGCAGGAGATTGATCAGTTAATCAAGCACACCAAATTATACAGACAGTGAGGGGTTGCTCGTATGGCCAAGAAGGGAAAGTTTTTTTTCATATCAATCGTGATGCTGGTACTCGTATTTGGTCTGGTCTATGCAGGAATTACACTAACATCGAACTTTGGCAAGTCGACCACACAGGTGAGCACAGAGAATGCAGGTAAGGAACTGGGGAAACTGTACGCGGACATTGCGCCAGCGACGGCGGAACCGGTCAAAGGACAGATTGATCTCGACCCGGTCGATGTGGCAGAATCACTGCCGGATATCTCCAAATTTGCAATTGCCGTAGAGAATACAACAAATGATTACGTCGAAATCTTTTCTTCCACAGAGAAGTCGGGCAGCGGGGTAGACGGCTGGTTAACCGAAGTGGGCGAGGAGTTCAACAAAGCTAATATTACCATTGGTGGCAAACAGGTGTCGGTCAAAATTCGCAACATTGCCTCTGGTACGGCCACCGATTATATCAAGTCTGGTAAGTATATGCCGGATGCATTCACACCTTCCAATGAACTGTGGGGCGAGATGGTTGAGGCTAGTGGGGTGAAGACGGAGATGGTATCCGAGCGATTGGTTGGGAATGTTCCGGGTATTGTCATCTCCAAAGCCAAATATGATGCACTGGTTGATACGTACGGTTCCGTTAATGTAAAAACCGTAACCGAAGCCATTGCCAACAATGAACTCGCGATGGGATATACCGATCCATTTGCCAGCTCCACAGGACTTAATTTCCTGGTGACTGCACTGAATACGTATGACAGCGCCAACCCGCTTGGCGAGAAGGCCATTGAAGGGTTTGAAAAATTCCAGACGAATGTACCGTTTACAGCCTCAACAACGATTCAGATGCGGGAAGCTGCCAAGTCAGGCAGACTGGATGCCTTTGTACTCGAATACCAGACGTATGTGAATACCGCTGATCTGAAGAGTGGATACGTCTTTACACCATTTGGTGTGAGACATGATAGCCCGTTGTATGCATTGGGACAATTGCCGCAGAACAAACAGGAGATTATCCAGAAGTTTGCGGAATTCGTAACCCAGGCGAAGTACCAACAATCGGCGGAAGAATTTGGTTTCAACGGTTTGCAGGATTACAAATCCGAATTGGCTACCGTGGATGGCGGTACGTTGCTGTCTGCACAGAAAGTATGGAAAGAGAAGAAGAATGGCAGTAAACCTATTGCTGCCGTGTTCGTGACAGACGTGTCCGGAAGTATGGACGGCGAGCCGCTTAACCGACTGAAGGAGTCTTTACGCAAAGGTCAGAAGTATCTGGGCACAGAGAACAGTATTGGATTGGTTTCTTACTCTAGCGGGGTAACTGTGAATCTGCCAATTGCCAAGTATGATACGAACCAGCAGTCCATGTTTGTCGGAACAGTTGATAGTCTGCAAGCTGGGGGTGGTACGGCGACCTTTGACGGGATCGTGGTAGCAATGAAGATGCTGGAAGATTATATGGCTGCTAATCCGAACGTGAAGCCGCTGATTTTTGTCCTGAGTGATGGCGAGACCAACGAAGGTCATACCCTCAAGGATATCCGGGATCTGGTCGAGACGTACAAAGTGCCGATCTATACGATTGGATACAATGCGGACATCAAGGCTTTGGAGAGCATCTCCAGCATTAACGAGGCTGCAAGCATCAATGCCGATACCGACGATGTTGTGTACAAGATCGGAAACCTGTTTAACGTACAGATGTAAATTTATTAATACGAAGACGTAGAGTGCAGAACCGATCTGAAGAAGCATAGCGTTCGCCTTTATCACTAGATTTCAACCGATTAAAGAGGAAGATGAAGAAATCTGGGGATAACAGCGATCGGAGGATGGTACTGCAATCGGAGTCACTCGCGTGGAATATCAATCATTTTACAGCACGTATTTAAAGGGGGAATTGTAGATGTCATTTTCAATGGAAATACCGAGCCAGAAGGAAATTCAGAAGGTGATCGAAGAAGAAGTGAAACCCGTGCCCGCCGAGGTCGCGGAGCTTCAACAAGTGGCAAATGCCAACGTAGAGATGATCATGACACTGGATCTCGAATCCCTGGAGAAGCGCAAAGAAATTCTGCAATCCATTGACGGCTTTGGCATGAACACGATGAGATCCTCTTCTGAGAAAAACGCCTTGCTTCAAGTCTCCGTTGGACATCTGTCCAAGACGGGAGACGAGGGCGGTCAGGTCGCCAAAGGTTTGACCGAGCTGCATATGCAACTGAAGGATCTCGACCCAAGCGTGGTCGACTTTGCCAAGACCGGTTTCCTCGGGAAATTGTTCAATCCGCTTCGCGCCTATTTCCTGAAATACCAGAAGGCTGACGCAGTCATCGCTGACATCGTAACCTCTTTGGATAAAGGCAGATCCACCCTGCGTAACGATAATACAACGCTGGAGATTGAACAACAGAACCTGCGGGAACTCACCAAACGATTGCAAAAGGAGATTCAGCTTGGCGTGCTTATGGATGAGTCCATCGATGCGCAGATTGAAGCGGCCAAGGTTCGGAATGAGGACCCTGAGAAGGTCCGGTTTATTACCGAAGAAGTGCTGTTCCCGCTCCGTCAGCGTGTGATGGATCTGCAGCAGATGTTGGTCGTGAACCAGCAGGGCATCATGGCGATCGAAGTGGTGATCCGCAACAACAAGGAACTGATCCGAGGGGTAGACCGGGCGAAGAATGTAACGATCTCGGCATTGAAGATTGCCGTTACAGTAGCGAGTGCTTTGTATAATCAGAAGATTGTATTGCAGAAGATTGAATTGCTGAACCAGACAACCAACGATCTGATCGCCGGAACATCCAAGATGCTCAAGGATCAGGGGATTGCCATTCAGAAGCAAGCATATGAGGCTAGCATCTCCGTGGATACGATGAAACAGGCGTTTACCGATGTGTTGTCAGCACTCGATTCAATCAGTCTTTATAAGCAGGAAGCTCTGCCAAGAATGCGTGAGACGATTAACCAGTTCCGTGAACTTGCGGATACCGGCGAGCAGCAGATTCAGCGATTAGAGAAAGGGCAGAAGCTGGGGCTGTAATCAGAAAAGAGAGAAATAAATACACATTAAATTGTTATCTTTATTTCTATAATTAGAAAAAGCGACCGTTCCTCATTAAACATGGGGAATGGTCGCTTTTTGGATTTTATGAAGATTGGTACTAACTGTCATACCCCAAGCTTCTTGCATAAGCGTATAACTGTTGTTCGCATTGATCCATTAGAACACTAGCGGTGTTTACTTTGGCACTACCCTGTTTTAGTAACGTGTAATTCACTTTGTTCTTGGATACTGCCTTTTGGTACAACAGGTACCCTTCGAGCTGAGTGTAGCTTGCCTTAACAAATGTGGCGTGGATTTTCTTGATTTGCGGGTTGGTAGGCTTGATTTGTTTTGCCTTGGATACCAATTTAGTATAATTGGGGATCACCGTATTCGTAAGTTTAAGATACATGGACTTGCGATTTGTTGAAGTTACTTGGGTGTCGATGCTTTCCAAAGCTGTGATGGCCTTGGCCTCATAAGTTTCAAGAGCAAATAACTGATTAGTGTACTCTTCAAATTCTGCATAACTCTGATCTGAATCTGAATATGTAGAGGTTGCTATTTTGGCTGCATCAGCAGAAATGGCTGGAGAGAGAAGCACTCCGCCAAGCAAAACAAAACTGGTAATCAATGATATAATCCACGACTTCTTCAAATGTAATGTCATCCTCCTTTTGTTTGTATTCCATTGGATAACCTAACATATCATTACCAGAAATTACAGGAATGCATTTACATAATTTTGGTGGTGGAGCTTTCTTAAATCACTCTCAATCACCCTGCTATAGGGAAGTAAGACAAATCAGAATCTCAGTTTCTCAACACGACATTATCTGGCTTGTAATGGATGATCTTGAACAACTCCTCGGCCATGTAGGCGGGGCTGTTCTTGAAATCTTGTCTGATCCACTCCATGATCATGCCGAATATCGCATGAGATTGGTAGCTTGCCAATATTTCATGGTTGATGTGCTGCGGGAAGATGTGGTTCAGATCCTGTAAGGCCAGATCCCGAAGAACATCACAGATCATACGCTGGAAGTTGGAGGAGGCCTCAGATTTCACAACCAATGTGTAGAATTGTGCATGTTGGTGCACATGCTCAAATATAGTGATCGCCGAAGAGGGCATCAGATTGACTTGGAACTCTTCCTCATCCTGATAGGGTTTACGAAAAGAAGTCACCAGATCCTGAATTACATCATCGATAATCTCGTTGAACAGGTCTTCTTTGTACTGATAGTGCCTGTAGAAGGTTCCCCGATTCAGGTCGGCACGCTGCACAATATCCGTAATCGAAATTTCTTTAAAGGGATGTTTTTGCATCAAATGGATGAGTGCATCCTTCAGTGCAGCTTTTGATTTTTTAATTCTTCGGTCCATCGAATTCATAGTTTCAGACATCTATTTACCTCCTCGCGAGTTCACTTTATTAGTTAAAGTACATTCAGGCTTGTAAGTGTTGTTTAACGTACAACTGGGCAAGCTTTTACTGATTGATGTAAAACGCTATGACTTATTATACTAAGGATAAGAGTTAATGAACATTTGTTTGTTAACTTATTGTAAACGAATACACAAAGGAGGATACATGGAATGAAACTTCAAGATAAAGTTGCAGTTGTTACAGGTGCTGGTTCAGGTATGGGGAAAGCAATTGCCACGTTGTATGCTCAAGAAGGCGCGAAAGTCGTCGTATCGGATATTAACGAAGAGTCCGCACAAGCGGTAGTTAATGATATTAAAGCACGGGGCGGAGAAGCAATTGTCGTTCTGGCCAATGTAGCCAAAGAAGAAGATGTGCAAAATCTGATCGATACGACAGTTAGCACATACGGTACAGTAGATATTCTGGTTAACAATGCGGGAATTATGGATGGCATGGAGCCGGCAGCAGATGTAACGGATGAGAAGTGGGAGAGATTGTTCGCTGTGAACACAACCAGTGTGATGCGGACAACACGTAAAGTATTGCCGATTTTCCTGGAAAAACAAAAAGGTATCATCGTGAATATTGCTTCGGCAGGGGGCCTACACGGCGGACGTGCAGGGGCAGCCTATACGGCGTCCAAACATGCGGTTGTGGGCTTCACCAAAAATACAGGCTATATGTATGCTGAGCAAGGCATTCGCTGTAATGCAATCGCTCCAGGCGCTGTGGCAACCAATATCAGCTCTTCCATGACAGGTATTAGCCATTTCGGTGCAGGGCGGCAACAGCTTGGGATGGCAATTAACCCACGCATCGGGACGAGCGAAGAGATCGCCAAAGTGGCTTTGTTCCTTGGATCTGACGAGTCCAGCTTCGTGAATGGAACTGTCGTTACAGCAGATGCTGGGTGGAGCTCTTACTAATCCATTCAAGCGCAGACAAGCATGGAGTACGGAAATAGTGTGTGAATTAAGGAAGCCGCATGTGTATATGCGGCTTCTTTTTTGCACCTATGCACCTACGTACGGTGGATAACAGCATCATATTCCGTGTAGGACAAACGTTTGCATTACTACGCGAATACTCGAAATGAATCAATCTAAGGGTGGCTTTGGCTTGGAAAAGAGTGAGGATTCGCGCACGATCAGACGATGGGGGATAATGACCGGATTATGAAGCTGTGGTTCCCCACTAAGAATTTTTAACAGTACCTGAACGGCTGTATAACCAAGCTGATAAGTCCCGATGTCGATAGAGCTTAGGGGTGGAGAAGCCAGTTCCGATAATGCAATATTGTTAAAACTGACCACACTGATATCTTCAGGCACCAGATAATGAAGCTCCGCAAGAGCCCTCAATACCCCGAAGGCCACATTGTCATCGATGACAACAATTGCGGTGGGTCTGTCCGGCAAGGACATGAACAGCGACATCGCTCTAAATCCACTTTCCTGCAGAAATTCACCTTCCACAATCCAGTCACTATCCGCATCCAGCCCGGCGTGGGCAAGCGCTTTTTGGTATCCTAACATACGATCATGCGATAACGTAATGTCCGGAGGACCGCTGACAAATCCGATTCGGGTATGGCCCTGAGCGATCAGATGATGAGTCGCATCATAAGCGGTCTGCACATTATCGTTATCCACCATGGGGGCATTTGGATGAGCTTCACTGCGACCGATTAACACAAAAGGAAACTTTTCCGCTTCCAAAAAAGAAATGATGGGATCGTCTCGTTTGGACCCAAGCAGTAGAATGCCATCCACTCTACGGCCATGAACAAGGCGTGATATTGCATGCAGTTCATTGTCTGATGATGTTTCGGTTGTTAGCAGCAATTCATAATTCATACGGGTGGCATGTGTAATAATACCTCGCAGCAGTTCCCCGAAAAAGTAATTCTGAAACAACTCTTCTGCAGGACGCGGAAGCATAATCCCAAGGGTATGTGTTGTTTTGGAAACCAGGCTCTTCGCGATGATGTTGGGATGGTAGTTTAATTCTTTCATGATTTGCTTCACTTTGAGAGATGTCTTGGTGCTGATTCTGGGATGGTTGGAAATCACCCGTGACACTGTAGAAGGGGAAACACCCGCCAATTTGGCAATATCCTTGATCGTAATCATGTAAAAAATCCCTTCTGAACAATCGTATAAATATTCTCCTATGGTAATCCAAAGGATACGAGAAATCAATTGCTAACTGCCGAGTAAGGGATACTCATGAAGTAATATTAAGGAAGAAAGAGTCAGAACAAGGAAACAGGAAATTACTGTAGGTAGAAGAAAGAAAATGGTTGAAATTGAGCAAATATGGCTTGTGCAAACGTTTGTGCAAATAAAGTTTGTTATTGTATGATGTGATTGTTATTGTAGCGCTTACATCAGTGGATTTACATACTTCTTGACTTGTTTACCCCTACATATTGAACGGAGAGGTCATCTTGTCTTCCATTTGAGCAAACGTTTGTACAAAAGGGGATATGGGGTGCAGAACCTGACAACATACGCAGACAAAAGGGTGAAAAGCGCGAACTTTGTTGGACCAAGCAGAGGGAAGGGGACATTTTACATGAGAAAATGGCAAGGGGCAACATTGTCCGTCATGATGGCTTTTACACTGGCTGCGTGCGGGGCTGGAGGCGGAAGTCCATCTCCAACAACGGCAGGTGAGAATCCGGAGGAAGTTGTAGAGCTGACAGCCGAGAACCTTCAACCGGAAGAAGGGGCGACCCTGGTGATCTGGGAGGATAAAAATCAAAGCAGCTTTATTGAACAAAGGGTCAAAAAATTCGAAGAAAAATATGGGGTAACGGTCAAAATGGAGGAATTACCTCCAACCGATCAGGTAACCAAGCTGACGACGGATGGCCCAGCGGGTCTGGCGGCAGATGTTGTTGTTTTCCCGCATGATAAGATTGGTAGCGCTTCAGAGGCGGGACTTATTCTGCCCAATGACATATTCGAAGCAGAAACCGTAGAGAACACCAGCGACAACGCGCTGAAGGCAGTGACGTTCAAGGATATCCTGTACGGCTATCCGTACAGCGTGGAGACCTACGCCCTTTTCTATAACAAGGCACTCTATCCGGAAGCTCCGAAAAACTTTGATGAGATTATCAGTTTCGCCAAGACGTTCAATAATGTGAAGTCCAATCAGTACGCACTGATGTGGGAATTGCAGCAGTTTTATTATAACTATGCATTCCTGGCTTCACAGGGCGGTTATATTTTTGGAGACAACGGAATGGACAGCGCGGATCTCGGTCTGAATAACGAAGGAGCCCAGAAGGGTGGACAGTTCCTGCAGACGCTGAAGTCGGAGGTGCTGCCGCTTAAGATGGGTGACGTGAACTATGATATCAAAAAAGGATTATTCTCCAGCGGAAAACTCGCTATGGACATTAATGGTCCGTGGACCATTGCCGATTATCGCAATGCAGGTATTGATTTTGGCGTTGCTCCGCTTCCGGCAATTGATGGCAAACCGATGACCTCCTTCTCAGGCGTTAAAGCCTATTATGTGAATGCATTTACGCAATATCCGAATGCGTCGAAGCTATTGGCAGCGTTCCTTTCCAATGAAGAGGCCCAGATGGAGAACTTTGACCTGAACGGTACACTTCCTGCGAACAAAAACGTAGCTGCTGATCCGAAGTTGCAAGAGGACTCAATCAACAAGGCGTTCCTGGAACAGTTCAACAACTCAACTCCAATGCCTTCGCTTCCTGCCATGGACAGCGTATGGGGACCGATCACTTCGGCCATTACGGATATATGGGATACCGAAAAGGACGTGAAGGCATCACTGGATAACGCCGTGAAACAGATCCAGGAAAGCCTTGCAACCGTCCAATAAGGACGAACGACGAATGCGAAGATATGCATAAGAGCTGCATAAATTGAACTTCATATTTACACAAAAACGTAGAGGACAGAAGAAAGATGAAGAAGTAAAACGTGCGCCTTTATCACCGGATTTTCCCTTTTGGAAAAGGGATCGAAAAAAATCTGGGGATAACAGCGATCGGAAGCTTATTCTGTCATCGGAGTGGTCAGTGTAAGTACACTTTTGTTCAATGTATGCAGGTTAGCAATAGGCGGGGAGGAGAGAGCGAATGCAACAGCAGCATGTCCCGGTGCCTGTTGGACCGAACACGGAAAGACAGCATCGGATGACAGCGGCCATATGTTCCATCATACTGCAAGGTCTTGGACAGCTGTACAATCGACAATGGATTAAGGGGATTTGTCTACTGTTACTGGAGGGAGCAGGGCTTGCGTACCTGCTTCCTCGCCTGTCACAGGCCGTATGGGGCATATGGACACTGGGGGAAAATACACAGCGTTTTGTCAAAGTGAATGGGTCCACTGTACTTCAAAGGGGAGACCATTCCATCTTTTTGCTGCTTGATGGCATTATCGTACTGCTGGTGTTTTTTGTGTTTATCTTAATCTACATCTTGAATATTCGGGATGCGTACGTCACGGGGCTTGCGAGGGAGGAAGGCAAACAGACCCTAGGCGCAGCGGCATCGCTTCGGAACATGATGGACAAAAACTTTCCGTATCTGTTCCTGTCCATCCCGGCCCTGGGCATTCTTTTCTTCACCGTTATGCCCATCCTGTTTACGATCACGATCGCGTTTACCAACTATTCGGCCCCGGATCATATTCCGCCAGCAAAACTCGTGGACTGGGTAGGCTTCAAGACGTTCAGTGATCTGATCCAGCTGAAATCCTGGAGTCAGACATTCTACGGCGTTCTGACCTGGACGGTCATCTGGGCCATCTTGGCGACAGTCACCACCTATTTTGGCGGCGTGTTAGTAGCACTGTTGATTGAACAGCGTGGCATACGCTTCAAGAAGCTGTGGCGGACGATTTTTATTTTGCCTTATGCGATCCCACAGATCATCTCCTTGCTGCTCATGCGTAATCTGTTCAATGGTCAGTTTGGTCCAATCAATACGTATATGAGAGCATTTGGACTGGAAGGATTGCCTTGGCTGACAGATCCATTCTGGGCTAAGGTCACCGTTATTGTCGTCAACATGTGGATCGGTATTCCGGTCAGTATGGTGTTGATTCTGGGTGTATTGACAGCCATCCCTCGTGACCTCTATGAGGCTGCCGAAGTGGACGGAGCATCTGCGTTTCAGAAATTCCGGATCATTACCATGCCGTTCATTCTTTTTGCCACAACCCCGGTACTCATCATGCAATTCGCCGGAAACTTCAACAACTTCAATGTCATCTTCCTGCTGACCAATGGAAATCCACTGCGGGGAGACTACCAGTACGCAGGGGCAACGGACCTGCTGGTGACCTGGCTCTACAAGCTCACGCTCGACAATAACAAATTCAACATGGCTTCAGCGGTAGGCATTATCATCTTCCTTATTATCGCTACATTCTCTATCTGGAACTTCCGCCGCTCCAAATCATTCAAGGAGGAGGACATGATTCAATGAAGACACGTAATAATCCGCTGCGTGTGGCCCTGAGTTATGTGCTGTTGCTGATCGTCGCCGTTGTCTCCATCTATCCGGTACTCTGGATCTTTCTCTCTTCCCTGAGACCCGGTGCGGCATTGTTCAGTGAGCGGTTATGGCCGGAAGCTTTCACGCTGACCCATTACGGGGAGCTGTTCAATAACCCGTCCTTTATGTACGGCAGATGGTATATGAATACGCTGAAAATTGCCTTTTTCACAATGATCTTCTCCACGTTGATGGTGACACTCGGGATGTATGCCTTGTCCCGCTTCCGCTTCCGTGGACGTAAAACGATTCTCTCCACCATGCTAATCCTCGGCATGTTCCCGAGTTTCATGAGCATGATTGCCATCTATATCATTTTGCTGCAAATTAAATTGCTCGACACCCACGCTGCGCTCATCCTGGTCTATTCTTCAGGGGCGGTACTGGGCGGATTTATCGTCAAAGGTTTCTTTGATACGATTCCCCGCAGTCTGGATGAAGCGGCCCGCATGGATGGTGCAAGTCACCTGCGGGTATTCACCAGCATCATCCTGCCTTTATCCAAGCCGATGCTGACTTATGTGGCACTAACCAGTTTCACGGGTGCATGGATGGACTTTATCTTCGCCCGGCTGGTGCTGCGGACAAAGGAGAACTGGACGCTTGCGGTGGGTATGTGGGATCTGGTCAACCGTTATCAGGACAGTAACTTTACGATGTTTGCTGCGGGTGCGGTACTGATCGCGATTCCAATTACACTGCTGTTCGTTTTCCTGCAACGATTCCTTGTTCAGGGTCTGACGGCAGGAGCTTCGAAGGGGTAATACCGTGCCATAACAGCATAGTCAGCCGCGATCCCTGCGGCACTTTAACCAGGCACTTCCGTGATGTCATGTCTTTATCGACTGGCACTGCAGCGGAAGTGCCTGATTCTGCATGGGCTCGAATGATGATTAGGGAGGAACGTGATATATGGGCATGAACCCGTCCAGTGAGCCCGAGATTATCGGATACCAAGATGGACAAGCTGCATTGCATAATACTATAGCTCCAGCAACACTTTGGCGTAATGTTACCTTTCGGAGGATATTGTACGGCTACGGGATCTCGGTCTTCGGGGATTGCTTCAATGGGATTGCGATCAGCCTGTGGGTGTTACAGACCACGGGGAGTGCAAAGAGCATGGCAGCCGTACAGATCTGCAATATGGCCGTCAGTTTTCTGTTTGGATCGGTGGCGGGTACGGTTGCAGACCGATTGGATCGCAGGAAGCTGATGCTGGCCTCGGATGTATTTCGGGGCGTAATGGCTATAATGATTGCGATTAGCTTGTTCGGTTGGCATGCGCCGTTCCCGGTGGTGCTGCTGTTGCTTTCACTATCCATGTTTTCAAGTCTTTTTCAGGCACCTGCATTCCACGCCTCTGTAGCAAGTATGGTAGGCAGGGAGCATATTCAACAAGCAACCGGAACCATTCATATGGTAGATAATCTTGCCCGGATCAGTGGACTAGCCGCAGCGGGAGTGGCTGTTGCTGCATTTGGCGGATTCGTTGCCATATTAATTACAGGGGCAACCTTCCTGTTGTCTGCAGTATGTGTAGTGATGGCGGGCCGCTTTCCAGAGGTGCAGCGATCCGTTAGTCAACAGACCACGTTTGCTCAGGAGTGGCGCAGTTCGTTTGGCTACATCTATCGGAATCGTCTGATTCGATCCATCGTATTGCTCAATCCCGTGCTGATTTTGTTTTTCATGTCTGCGATGATGCTGGTTCAAGTGATGGCGGTTAAGGTATGGGAGGCAAATCCGGTACAGTTTGGATTAATTGAGACCTGTATTCCGCTGGGATACATGATTGGCTCTGCGCTGTTGATTGCTTCGGGAAAACGATTGAAGCAAAGAGGGAGATGGGTATTTATCGGTCTGATTGTATTAGGGCCGCTTTATATTTTTTTGGCGAATGTATCCTCACCAATCATGGCGTTACCGTTCATCGTGGGCGGAGGTGCGATGTTCGCCTGCTGTACGATGCTCACCCAGATTATGCTGAGGACAGCCGTTCCGGACGAGCTGCAAGGAAGGGTCTATGGCGTGGTTGGAACAATCACCAGTACAGCGCCTATTCTGGGATTAACGGTAGTCTCCGTATTGGCAGATCAATGGGGCGCAGCTTCTGTGCTGCAAGGCGTGGGCATATTACTGCTGGCGACAGGTATTCTGGCTGCTACAACATTGAAGTCGATTCGAACCTATCAATAACATTCTAAGATACATCAAAATGATATGAATTGAACCCACATGTACACATTCAACAGAGAGAGGATAGAAGCAATCTAAGCAAGCTCGCTAGGTACAGCAAAACCCGGAGCATACGCTGCGTTAGCGTAACTCCGGGTTACCTTGTGGACTGAATATCCTATTGCCAGTTTACATTTACAGTCGCTGTACCGCTGGTTGGTGTGGTGAACGTGTGGTTGGAACCACCTTCCCACGTAATGGTTGCACCATTTTTCTTGAAGAATTTGAACTCCAGTTGTTTCCCGGCAGGCACGCTCACATCATAGTACCAAGTTGGGTAGGCGTGGATAACCTGATTGAAAGCAGGGCCAATAGCTGTTGTACCCGTACTCCAGTTGCCCAGTTCTGCCACGTTACCTGCCAGATAGATGTTCTGACCCAGTGTGGTGGAAGCATTGTTAATGACAAATCGTACAGTGACCTGATCACCCGTAAGGATGGTGAAGTTGTTATACGCATTGCTGTTGACGCCATTCGCAGCTACTTTTACAGCATAATTGCCTGCGGCAACAGCTGGGATCGTAACTTTAATCTGTGTATCTTCCCAGGATGTAATGGCTGCACCGGTAACGGCTGATGTACCGAAGTATACCGTGCCTTTGGTGGAACCGAATCCGCGTCCGCTAATCGTAACGACATTACCCGGTTTGCCCATCACCGGACCTACATGTCCGATCGTTGGTGTTGTCTCGCTCGTTGTATATTGCCATACCGCTGTTGCACCAGCTGCCAGTGTGAAGGAAGAGACGTTGCCATTGGTGGAAGTGATGTTATTACCGTTCAGTGCACCGCCCAATACATCGGTGTAGTTGCCTGTTGGCAGTGAAGTGCTTAGATTCGCAATGCTTGCTGGTGTGGAGAGATTACGGTTCACCGCAACAACAGCTACACTTTTGCCAAATTTGCGCTCATAGACGTACACATCATTATTGATCCAGCGCTGCTGAGTGGAGCCATAGGCGATTGCTGGATTGGATTTGCGCAGAGGGGCCAGCTTGCTGATCACGTTGAAGGCAGTGGTTGTTTTGGAGAAGGTAGGCATTTTGGCCCGATTATCAGGGTCCCCGTTACCCGTCAGATACTGCTCGGTACCATAATAGATGGCAGGTACGCCGCGTGAAGTCAGCGTGAAGGCCAGCGCTTGTTCCAGACGACGATTGTTCACGGCACTTGTTTTGAACCGATCCATATCATGGTTGTCGATGAACGTAACTTGATCATTCACCTGATTGTAATCTGCCGCTGTGCCTGTAATCATCGAATCCAGAGCATACATATTGGAAGTGTTATCCCGGAAGACATCACGTACGGCAGAGTTAAAGCGGAAATCAAGCAGGCTCATCCCGGATTCGTTGGCAAATTCTGTGTTATCCGCATCGGATGCAGCAGATCCCAGGAACCATTCACCAAAGGTGAATACAGGTTTATGTGCATAGATGGAGGACATCCAACTCTTTTGCCAGCCGAGAGGCATATGTTTCACCGCATCTACACGAATGCCGTCCACGCCCATATCAAGCCAGAGCTTGATTGCATCTTTGAAATATTGGTCAATGGTATTGTTGTTGTGATTCAGGTCAGCGAGGTCGTAGAGGTTTTTGTAGATTCCATTCTCCAGGGAGGAAAAGTCGGAGCCGCCGTTGTGATGGAAATATCCATTCGTATCATTCGTGTATCCGCCAACAAGATTACCGTTATCATATAACTTGCCATTCTCAGCAAAGGACGTATCGGTTTCCATGGCAGGAGACGTGTGGTTTGGTGCAAAGTCAATTACGATCTTGATGCCTTTGGCATGAGCAGTCGTAATCAGATTTTGAAAGTCAGCCATTGTTCCGAAATACGGATTGGTCTTCTTGAAATCACGTGCCCAGTAGCCATGATACGCTGTGTTAATCACGCCGCCGTAGTTGATGGTAGCGAAGATATTTTCAACCGGTTGGGAGATCCACAATGCCGTTACGCCCAGATCGCTAAAATAGTTATCGTTGATTTTGTTAATCAAACCCTGCCAGTCGCCGCCACAATACAGCTTCAGGTTACTACAAGTGGCATCGTAGGCAGCTCCGGTAGGATTGTTGGAAGGATTGCCGTCCAGGAAGCGGTCCGTAAAGATCTGATAGATGACGTCTGTACTAAAGTTCTGCTTGTTGGTAACCGCGGTATCCGCATCGGCATAGATCGCGGAAGCAGGCAGATAGGGAAGTGCGCCTCCTGCAAGTAAACTGAGTGTCAGTGTTGTGCTGAGGAGTACGCGTTTGGCCATTTGAAACATAGTAATCCACCCTTCTCGTGAATGTAGTAGTTTAGATAAACAACCAACCTGGCTCTTGAATAACAGCGCTTTCAATACAACAGGATGTTACGCAATGGATTGAAGACTTCCCTCCTTTTGACACGCCAACAACCCCGGCATCTCCTTCGGGAGTTACCGGGGTTGTCCTAAACCGCTCTGGTTTAAAAGCATGGCCCTCGAGTTATGATCACAACGCTATCGTAAGAAATATTGGATCTTATGTCAATAACTTTTTTGAGAGCATTTATTTTCTATTTTTATGTTTACAAAAGCATGTCCGGGGATTTAAACTATTCGCAGATTCACAATATAAGGGCTATGTATTCCAGGGACATTCACATGTTCTGGGACAACCCCGTCTCTACTGAGGCGGGGTTATTTGTTTGTCTATGATGCAGTCGAATCGGGAGAAGAAAGGCGGTTGATGATCAGTTGAGTACCCATTCTGTCATCGAATGTTTGGAAAGTGTTCAGGCCTCGCAGCTCGGCAATATTCGCAACATCTATGTGTATCTCCCGCCAGGTTACCATGAGCAGACAGACCGGCAGTATCCTGTGCTGTACGTTCATGCAGGGCAGCGGGCTTTTGGTCCATCTGGGCCAGGCAATGAAACGTGGAATATGGATCAGGCAGCGGATGGTCTGATTGCCTCCGGGCAGATTGAATCACTGATTATTGTTGGTATTGCACATGTCCGTCCAGTCACGCACAACGAATTCTACCACTTCATCGCTCCTGAGAGAGAGGCCGTGAGCGTGGGTTGCTCAGGCATTGCCTATGAACATTTCATCATTCATGAGCTCAAACCGCTCATTGATCATCGTTACCGTACGCTGCCGGACAAGTCGAATACCGGACTGTTGGGTTCATCTGCCGCGGCGCTTTGTACATTGCACATGGGGATGCGAAATCCGGATGTTTTCGGAAAACTGATCATGATGTCACCATTCTATGTGGATGTGCAGCTGGACGAAACGTCGGATAACGGACTGTTGGAAGAAAACATGTACCGTCTGCCAGAGGAAGTACCTGCCGTTCGAATGTGGATGGATATTGGAGATACGGAAGGTTTGTTTCTGCCTTCCCAGATCAGAAGGGTGGCTCATCAATTGCTTGAACGGGGAGTCAGATCGGGTGAGGAATTGGCATTTCTGGAACAGCAGGGTGCCTGTCATCAGGAAGGTGACTGGGGAGCACGCGTTCATCTCCCGTTAATATACATGTTCGGCCACGTGGGTAAGCCCTCTTCGCTCAAACTGCTTGGAAGGGATGTCATCGGACTACAGGGTGGAATGACCGTGTGTATCAATGCACAGATTCACTACGAGAGTGGGTTGGTTCAGAGTCTGCTGCATGGGAATTATACTTCGAGTGACCCGAATATACTTCAGGTGAATACGAGTGGAGAGTTAATTCCGGTCGGTATTGGAAGTGCATTCATCACGCTGACTGTGGGGGAACTGTCTGCTACACGCATCTACTCTGTCATTCCAGAATTGTCCACTCATGTGGAGGTCTGCGTTCGTGCAGAGGTAGCTCCCGACGAAGACTTGGAGGAAACGATATATGGTGGTATGGGCATGAAGCTTGTTCGTTCTGGTAAAGGTCGATATGAAGGTAGTTACCGAGTCCCGCGAGATAGTGGTTTCTCCTTCCGATTTACTCGCGGTTTCCGTCGTTTCGAGACCGATGTGGATGGCAAACCTATTGCCAATCGGGTATTTCGAGCAACAGATGATATGTCTGTGGATTACCAAATCCAGTCATGGGGCAGTGCGTCTGCCAAAATGGGAACAGGAGGCCAAAAATGATCATTCACTCATTCGCTCCGGTGCTGGACATTCCCTATTATTATCCCTGCAATTTTCCTCTGATTCATGAAGTGATCCATCGACAAGGATCCATCACAAGTCTTGCACTGCTGGCGGCAAGTCGGTTGTACAGCCTTCCTTCCTGTGGGGATAAGGGACTGGTGAAGCCTTATTTTCACAAGCTGGATTATGTAGAACCGATCTGGGAGATGTATGGTCAGCGGGAGCTGGGAAGCTTAGAAGAGGGGAAGACGCTGATCCGGCAGTATATCGGCGAAGGTGAGCTTTTTCTGGCTACAGGAACCAGTTATCACCTGCCTTATTGTGAGGATTATCAGAATCCCGAGTACATTCGCAAACACGTGAAGCAAGGCTCGCGACTGCATCTGGTAGACCATTGGATTGCTGTATATGGTATGGAAGATGAGCATGTTCACGTCTACGATCCCGTGCCCTCCAAGTATAAGGGGAAGGTTGCTCAAAGGGCCTTTCATGACTTCTGGAAAGGTAACCAAAGCATACCCGAGCTTGCGCAGGCCAAACGCAAAGAAGAACTCCGAACGTATGGCACCATGGACATTCGGGCGACTGTGAAGCTGGACTCTGACGGTTACCGAGACATGTTGATCCAGGCGTTAACAACGCAGATTGAAGAATTTCTGACAGGCCGGACGATTACACAAGGAGAGCGCAATTATTATTTTGGACATGCGGTATCGCTGCAACTGTTACATGCACTGCATGTGGTGAGTGAAGGGGAGCAGGACAATGAAATGCTGATATCCGGTCTGCTGTTTGATATGCGATGGAGTCGATATTTTCTTCGAGATCTTCTTCAGGAGTCGGCCTTATGGCTCGGTTCTCCACTTGATCAATATGCGAGAGAATTCAGCGAAATTATCGTACGTTGGGAGAAGGCCTACAATATGCTTCAGGTCAGTCGAATAAAACAGCGTGAGCAGTGGAAAGTACAGCTAACAGGTGTAATTAAAATGTTGGTCACCGATGAATGGCACTGGTATGAGTCACTTCGACAGTCCATACCTCAGGCAGATTGCTTCCCACGCCAGACTGTGTCGATGATTGGACAAGAACACAGGGAGGATTTGCTCCGTATCGTATTGGATAGTTGTCGGGAGTTAAACGCGTACCATAATACATCGATTCCACTTGGTGAGGGTGGTAACGCTCCACTGTATGGACGAAGTGGGCAACTGGATTCGCTGGAACTCGTGTCATTACTTGCAGTGGTAGAGCAGGGAATCGAAGATCGATGGGGGACGGGGATGGGAGCCGCACTGGCGGAGATGGCTGCTGCTTCCATGCCGGAAAGCCCATATCAGACTGTAGGTTCACTTGTTGATTATCTCGCACAGCAATGGGCACCTGACCGTGAGGAGGATGCAAGATGATGAACCAATTCTTACTTGAACGATTCGCGGAACAGGGACAGCATCCTGCACTGATCTGGAAAGATCAGGAGTACAGCTATCGGTGGCTGCTGGAACAGGTTGGCATCATGAGTAAGTGGATTACAGCAGAAGGGCTGACTGGGCAACTTGTAACGCTGGAGGAAGACTATTCCCCCTATGCAGCGGCAGCATTGGTTGCTTTGCTCGGACAAGGGTGTATCGTGCTTCCCATGGATCGGTACCTGGTTGAAGCCAAACGACAGGAATATATCCAGCTGGCACAGGTGAAGTGGCGTTTGGGCATTGAGGATGGCCAGTTGTGCATTCGGCAAACGTGTGAATTATCTGGAGAGGTTCCTGTATTGTTATCCTCGCTGGCACAGGATGGCGTAGGGGGATTGGTACTCTTTTCATCCGGATCAACCGGAGTGAGTAAAGCGACTGTGCATCGTGCAGATCGGCTGTTACATGGTTTTCGGCGGCAAGTTCGGCCTTTGCGAACGATTCCATTCATGATGTTTGATCATATCGGTGGTGTAAATACCATGCTGCAATCCCTGTCCAGTGGGGGCTGTCTGTGTATCATTGCGGATCGATCTCCCGAAGAAGTGTGCCGAACGATTGAGAAGTTTCGTGTGCAGGCTCTTCCGGTCTCTCCAACATTCATGAATCTGTTGCTGCTGGGTAGAAATGATGAGGGGTATGATCTATCCAGTCTTGAAGTTGTGTCATACGGATCGGAAGTGATGCCAGAATCCGTACTGGCAGCTTGGAACCGGAGATTTCCACAACTAAGGACGATACAAGCCTATGGCATGTCTGAACTGGGCATTCTGCCAACCCGCTCCAAAGAGCCAGGCTCGTTGCTGTTTTCCATTCAAGACGAGGGAGTCAAGTACCGGGTAGTGGAAGGAGAATTGCAGATTCATACAGCAACAGCGATGATTGGATATCTGAATGCACCATCGCCCTTTACAGAGGATGGGTGGCTGCGAACAGGTGATGAAGCTGTGCTGGAAGAGGGATACATTCGTATTCTGGGCCGTCGTTCCGAGATCATTAACGTAGGGGGACGGAAAGTGTATCCTGCCGAGGTCGAGGGTGTTCTGGAAGAGATGGAATGTATTGAAGCGGCCGTAGTTTCGGGCGATCACAGCGGTATCACCGGTCAGAGGGTGAAGGTGACGATCCGGCTGGCTACAGAATGTACTCTCACCGATCTGCGGCGATCCATCTGGGAATATTGTCGGGACAAGCTGCCTTCATACAAGATTCCGCAGAAAATCGTAATTACACAGGAAGCTCTCGTAAGTTCAAGAATGAAGAAAATACGAAAACCGATGACTTCGACACCCTTCGCCTCGGCTGGGAAATAGGTCGCTGCTTCGAAGAGGTTCACCTTGCTTGAATCGGTATCGCTAACGAACCTCAAACATCGTATTGGGGGGATAATCAAGAAAAGTAAAACCTAACGAATCTCAGTAACGTTATTGCGTCAAAAATACGGCTTCTTCTTGCGAAAATCGACTTATTGAACGCAATAAGGTCTCTCTGATTCGTTAGGCATTTAGTCCGTGTATAATGAAGCGAATAACGTGTGCTGGGTTCGTTAGAATATGACGTATAAGATGCACAAGACGTATAAGATGCAGGAGAGGCTGTTCCCCGGTCGTCAATATGACCTAGGGGACAGCCTCTTTGAAGTTATTTTCCCTTGTTAGCCGTATTCATATCAGGCTTTCGCGGGTTGTTTGGCCTCCATTTGCAGTAAGGAGAATCCGTATGCTTCCAGATCGAGGGTCAGTTTATTTTGCCGAGCTTCCACGGTGTTTGATGTGAACAGATTTCGCCAGACGTTACGATCTGCCAAAGGGAGTTCAAGGGTACACGTCTCATCACCCGCATTCAGCACAAGAAGCATGCGCTCTCCCGTATGCGAATCCAATCGTTCAATAGCAAGACAAGGGTCTCCGGCTTTTGCATATACAATCTTCAGTTCCGTGCTGCGCAGGGCAGGGTGCTGTTTGCGAAGGGCAATCGTACGGGTGAAGAATTCCAGAAGTTCGCGATTCTGCTTGGTCTCATCCCACTCCATACACTTGCGGCAACCCGGATCATATCCTCCATCAAGTCCCACTTCGTCTCCATAATAGATACATGGCACACCTGGATACGTAAGTAGTAACGTAACGGCAAGTTTCATCTTGCGCTCATCTCCATCACACAAGGACAGCAGTCTGGGTGTATCATGACTTCCGAGCAGATTGAAGGCGGCTTCCGTTACAGGCTGTGAATAGGCTGCAAGCAGTTTGCCAATCTCATTGGCAAATCCAAGTCCATCGAGCTTGCCATGCACCGTATAGTCCAATACCGAATTGGTAAACGGATAATTCATCACGGCATCGAACTGGTCTCCCTGAAGCCACATGAGCGAATCATGCCAGATCTCACCAAGCAAATAGGCGTCAGGTTTGATGGCTTTTACCGTCTGACGGAATTCGCGCCAGAACTGATGATCCACCTCGTTGGCTACATCGAGCCTCCAGCCGTCAATGTCCATCTCTTCAATCCAGAAACGTCCTACCTCCAGCAGATATGCCTTCACCTCAGGGTGTTCTGTATTTAGCTTCGGCATAAGCGGTTCAAAGGCAAAAGTGTCATAAGTCGGTATGCCATCCTCCACACGTGGCGGCCAGTCTTTGATATAGAACCAGTCTGCGTAGGGAGAAGTGGCTCCATTCTTCATGACATCGACAAAAGGAGGGAACTCTCTGCCGGAATGATTGAATACCGCATCCAGAACGACACGTATGCCGCGCTGATGACAGGCGTCCACGAACGCCTTGAACTGTTCATTGGTTCCGAAGTGAGGATCAACTTTCATGTAATCGCCTGTATTGTATTTGTGATTCGTCGTGGCCTCGAACAGCGGACAGAAGTAGATGGCATTGATGCCAAGCTGACTTATATGATCCAGATGGTCCAGCACACCTTGGAGATCACCGCCGAAGAAGTTCACCGGTGTAGGTTCTCCTCCCCAGGGTTCTGCATTTTTGGGGCTGATGGATGGATCGCCATTGGCATAACGTTCAGGGAAAATCTGATAAAACACAGCGTCCTTAACCCAGGCAGGCGGTTCAAAAATGTCGACTGGATTCATAAATGGAAAATCAAAGAATTCAAGTGGATGATCAGGCAGCGCCTGCTCGAATCCGCGTTCTGTCATCCAGACCGATTCCTCTCCCTGAATCAGTTGGAATCCATACCGCAATCTGCGATAGGGAGGTGAAGTCTCGGCTTCCCAATAATCGAACATTTCATCCCGGGCAAAGATGTGCATAGGGATATGTGTGATCGTCCGATCCCAGGCATATTTGTCACCGGTAATGGCAATCACCGCATCCAGATCCCCACGTTTGGACCGAAGTCGGAGGTGCATAGTCGAGCGGTCATAAGCATAAGACCAATTGAGTTTGGGGCGGTGGTAGATGGCTTCAAGAATCATGTAAATCACTCCTCGTCAGATGATGAAATTCAGATAAAAGCGGCCATTAAACGCAAAAAAGGCACAACCTCAATTGTTCACGAGGTTGTACCTTTCGGCAGCATAGCCTTTTGATTATAGTGCTATTATACGAACTAACTCAGCAAAAGAAAACACTTTTTTTCCTTAAATTTCAAAAATTCTTAAAAAGGATAAAACGATGATTCCATTCACACGTGAACGCCAGAATAGTGCAGTCTGACGTTATACATGTGTGGCTGTTTTACATTTGGTAGCCGAGTTTTTCGCCATAGGCTCTGATTTCAGCATGGTATTGTTGAATGCTTTTGATTCCTAATGCAATCTTGTCATTACCTTGTTTAAGCAGCTTGCTGTTTACTTTCGTTTTGGCAACAGACTTTTTGAACAATTGATATCCTTCAAGCTGAGCATAGCTGCCTTTGATCAGTTTGGCATGGATTTTTTTTAGTTCAGCGTTCTCCGGTTTGATCTGTTTCAGCATGGAGACATACTTGGTGTAGTTAGGGATAGCTGTATTGTTCAGTTTCAGATAGAAGGATTTGCGATTGGAAGATGTGATGTACGTGCTACCACCCACTGCATTCAACGCTTTCTTCTCGTATACGGCAGGATCAGTCAATGCATCCAGATAGTTGAGGAAATCTTCTTCTTCGACTGTAGGAATCGGTTCTTGTTCTGACGTGTCAACTTCTTCATAGTATTCGTCTTCCGAATATGTAGTGGTTGAGTCATCTGCAGCAGCGGCATAGGACCCTGCAGGTGCGAACACCCCGCCGAGCAATACAAAACTCATAATAAATGATAAAATCCAAGATTTTTTCACGTTAAAAATTCCCCTATCTATAGATGTGATTTTATTCCAATGGATAATCTAACATAGTACGACAAGAAATTACAGGAATTGTTTTACAGTTGATTCATCAGTTAAACGTATATGAATGAATAATGATTCACTATCCAAAAGGACATGTATTAGATGAAGCTACAAGTAAGAAGAGAAATGTGCATGTTAAGTTATAGAGAAAAAATTACATATATGGTTTATGTGGAGGCGTATTGTATTCATATATATTGTATTGGTTGGGTTCATATATCTTTATTTAATGTTGTTTTATGAAGTTATAGAGTTCGACAGGGAGTGAGAAGTTTTTCCAAATAAAATGCTTGTATAATGATTTCATCTCCATTACAATACAATTGATAATGAGATTCAATATCATTTAGATAAAAAAGGGGAGACGGATTTCATGTATAAAGTAAAGAAAAAGCTATACATTTATGCAGCGCTTATTCTGATGATTTCACTACTTGCTGGTTGTGCTTCGGGTGGAAGTGCCGAGACAACGAATACGTCCAGCCAAGCTGCAAGCAGCAATGAGAGCAATAAAGAAAGTGATACAACCGCCAGTGCGACTGAAGATCAGACCCGAGTGATCAAACATGCCATGGGCGAAACCACAATCAAGGGAACCCCGCAAAAGATCGTGACACTGTTCCAGGGTGCAAATGATGTCGTTGTTGCACTTGGCGTGAAACCGACAGGCGTGGTGGAATCATGGGTTCAGCAGCCGGTATATGAATATCTGAGAGAAGATCTGGACGGAGTTCCACAAGTAGGACAGGAATCGCAGCCCAATCTGGAAGAGATCAACAAATTGAAACCCGACTTGATTATTGCTACGAAGATCAGACATGAAGAAATCTATGAGCAACTGTCGCAGATCGCACCAACGGTAGTGACGGAGACGCTTTTTGACTGGAAAGAAACGGTGAAAACTGTTGGGGAAGCGATGAATATGGTTGAGCAATCGGATAAATTGTTGTCTGATTGGGATGGCCGTGTAGCTGATTTTAAAGAGAAAATGGGGGATCGTCTGCCGATTGAAGCAACCATCACGAACTTTAGAGCCGATCAGGTTCGTATTTTCTACATGGGATACGCAGGTAAGATTCTGAAAGAACTTGGGTTCACGAGACCTGCGGGACATGACGCAGACACATGGGGAGTTGAATTGACTTCCAAAGAAAACATTCCGGATATGAATGCAGACATGATCTTTAACTTCAACTCAGGTACAGAAACCGATGCCATTCAGAAAAATTATGATGATTGGACCAGCAGTCCACTGTGGAAAAACCTTGATGCAGTCAAAAACAACCAATTGGTTCAGGTCGATGAAGTGGCCTGGAACATGGCAGGTGGATACACATCGGCCAACATGATGCTGGACGATCTATATAAGCAGTTCAACCTGAACTAACTAACAGGAGCAGGACCTGCCATGCACCAGGACATTCGTTAACGAAGTGTATGGGCAGGCAGGTCTTTTGTCATTTTACAGATGAAAGAGTGAGAATATGTTTCCCCTTTTTACAAAGGCAAGCTCCAAGATCTATGGACTGGTTGGTTTATGCATATTACTTCTACTAGCTTGCCTAGCCAGTATGATTCTGGGACGTACGCATATCACGTTTCAGATGGCATGGGAAGCACTGCAATTCTATGACGAGAGTTCTGTGCAACATGTGGTTCTGCTGACGGAACGATTGCCACGTACGGTTATTGCTGCTGTTGTGGGAGCAAGTTTGGCTGTGGCAGGCGGACTGATGCAGGCATTGACACGTAACCCGCTGGCATCACCAAGTGTGTTCGGGATCAATGCGGGTGCAATCTTTTTTATTGTCATTGCCATCGTGGTATTGTCCGTATCTTCGCTCACCACCATGATGTGGTTTGGTTTTGCTGGAGCTGCGGTTGCCGCGGCGATTGTATATGGGCTAGGTTCCCTCGGTCGTGATGGCCTGACACCGATCAAAATTGTACTGGCGGGTACGGCTATCTCAGCATTGTTTGCCTCGTTCACACAGGCCATTCTGGTGCTGGATGGAACCGGATTGCAGGATGTATTGTTCTGGCTTGCCGGATCAGTAAGTGGTCGGACGTTGGATATGTTATATCCTGTTCTGCCGTACATGACAGCCGCAGCCATTGTCTCTCTGTTCATGGGCAAAGCCATCAATCTGCTCTTGACCGGTGATGATATCGCCAAAGGCATGGGACAGAATGTAATTCTGGTTAAGGTGCTCATGGGAATTGTTACGGTATTGCTGGCGGGTGGTTCGGTTGCCGTAGCCGGTTCAATCGGTCTCGTTGGTCTGGTTGTCCCGCATATCATGCGTGCACTGGTGGGCAATGATTACCGCTGGCTCGTTCCATACTCTATTGTAGGGGGAGCGATTCTGCTGTTGTCTGCGGATGTGGTTGCAAGGCTGGTGATTATGCCGCAGGAAGTTCCACTTGGTGTCATGACTGCACTGATTGGCGGACCCTTCTTCGTGTACATTGCCCGCAAGGGGGTGACGAAGATATGAGGAAGCTGTTAACTTTCCGCAACAAAAAAGACACCATCTCGGTGCAAATGGAACGAAAATCTTTGGTTGTCATCGGCATATGTATACTCCTGTTCCTGGTGGCAGGGGTTGTTGGTACCAGTGTGGGCAGTGACTTTATCTCTCCGCTGGATGTGCTTCGAACGATATTCGGTCTGAATGAAGGGGAGCATGACTTCGTCGTGCTGACCTTAAGACTGCCACGGGTGTTATTATCTCTGCTCGTAGGAGCAGCCCTTGGTATGTCAGGCGCACTTCTGCAAGGCATTATCCGTAATCCGCTGGCCTCACCGGATGTCATCGGCATCACAGGCGGCGCGGCCGTTGCAGCTGTAGGTTTTGTTACGTTGCTGGGTGGAGCGGTAAGTATCAAGTTGTTGCCATTGTTCGCCATCGCTGGCGCAATTGTGACGGCTTTGATTATCTACGTGCTTGCCTGGAAAAAGGGAGTCAGTCCGATCCGTCTGGTGCTGATCGGGATTGGAGTATCGGCCATTACCGGGGCCGGGACGACCTTTATGCTGATCCTGAGTCCGTTCTACACGGCAGGTCAAGCCTATATCTGGCTGACAGGAAGTGTATACGGAGCATCGTGGACCGATGTCCAAACGATTTTACCGGTTATCGTGATCGTTGTACCGCTGGCGATCTGGTTCGCCCGCAGCCTGAATGCACAGGAGTTCGGAGATGATCTGGCTACGGGATTGGGTGTTACCGTTCAACGGCATCGTTCGGCGTTGTTGTTATGTAGTGTATTGCTGGCGGGAATTGCCGTTGCAGTAGCCGGAACCATTGGGTTTGTTGGCCTGATCGCTCCACATATTGCACGGAAGCTGGTTGGACGGATGTTTGGCAGTATGCTGATTGTGTCTGGACTGGTGGGTGCTCTGCTTGTATTTGCGGCAGATCTGATTGCCCGCACAGCTTTTCTACCGTTAGATGTTCCCGCAGGGGTATTCACTGCAGGCGTAGGCGCACCATTTTTCCTGTATTTGTTGTTCAAGAATCGAAATCAGTTTTGAGGAGGAGCGAGCTGTGAGTATTCTGGAAGCCAAGGAGCTTACGATCTCCTATGGAGCAGATCCCATTATTGAAAATTTGAACCTGACCATTCCCAAGGGACAGATTACCGTCCTGATTGGCAGCAACGGCTGTGGTAAATCTACGCTGCTGCGTACGATGGCCCGGTTGCTGAAATCCAGCTCCGGTTCGGTGCTGCTGGATGGTGAAGAGATTGCAAAGCTGCCGACCAAGGAAATTTCAAGACGCATGTCCATCCTGCCACAGGGTCCGACCGCTCCGGAGGGCCTGACGGTGAACCAACTGGTTAAGCAAGGACGTTATCCACATCAAACATGGCTGAAGCAATGGTCACGAGAGGATGAGCGCATGGTCAAGCTGGCACTGGAATCCACACATCTGACTGAACTCGCGGATCGGCCTGTGGATGCACTGTCCGGTGGACAGCGTCAGCGTGCCTGGATTGCAATGACACTTGCGCAGGGCACCGAAACGCTACTGCTGGATGAACCTACAACCTATCTGGATATGACACATCAGATTGATATCCTTGATCTGCTATTTGAGTTGAACGAACGGGAAGGACGCACGATTGTCATGGTACTTCATGATCTGAATCTGGCATGTCGTTATGCGCATCACATTGTGGCTGTTCACAACAAGTCGATCTACGCGGAAGGTAAACCAGAGGATATCGTTACACAGGACATGGTCCGTAAAGTCTTCCAGATGGAGTGTGAGATTGCAGTTGATCCGTTGTTCGGTACACCAACCTGCATCCCGCATGGAAGAGGGAGGAAGCTGAATGGGGAACAGCGTTACACTCAGCTGGCTTGAGGATCAAAAAGTCCGCTCTTGATTCGTTCAACAGTTATTCAAAACTCCACATCAACTCCATTGTATGATCATGCAGATGACAAATTAGGCAAGCCTTTGGTAAAACCATGTCCCAGGCTTGCCTGGTTTGTTGTGCCTGTTATTCGATCCTAAACCACATAAGGCGACTTAAACTCACATAAAATTAAATCTTATTTTTCCTTAAAAGTTTATTATTGACAATATAACTTGAATTGCCATAAAATAGATTTTATATGATATTGATAATCATTATCAATATCATATTACAATAAAAATTGATGAGAGTATGAGCAATATAAGTTTAATTCAAATTTCACACGTTAACGGAGGGGGCAGAAGAGATCTGAAGAAGCGGAGCTACAAGCTTTCTGCAAGAAAGCTGCTTCGTAAGCATAAGCTTCGCCTTTATCACCGGATTTCCCCTTTGTATAAGGGATTCAAAAAATCTGGGGATAACAGCGATCGGAAGATGGTTCTGACCGCGCAGTGGTTTCGTGTAAAAGCAGTTATTCAACTTATATAGGAGCGAGTACTTTCATTCGATCGAGGAGGATTTTCAGTGTTTCCGAAAGGGATTCATAATCTGCAAAACCGACTCATTATAAGCAAAGCGAGAGAAATGGGCATCACCTGTGAGCCACTTCTTGAGGGATGCGAAGATTTTCTGAAGCTGTCTGTAGGGGACAAGCAGATCATCATTAACAAAACCAGATCTCATCGTCTGCCGTTAATCGCTGGACTGCTCGCGAAGAACAAGCAGGCATGCAATATGTTGCTGCATGAGCAGGGGATGCCTGTACCATCGTTTATCGTGATCCCAGAGATGGGGAGCAATGCAGCAGCTTTTCTGAATAGATACCGCTCCATTGTGGTGAAACCGCTGGATGCGAGCAGCAGCATGGGCGTGACTCTGGATGTGCGTACCGAAGATGAACTGAAGGCAGCCATTCATCTTGCGAGTGTCCACGGCAGCAGCATCATGTTGCAGCAATATGTAACCGGAATCGATTACAGAGTGCTGATCATTAACGGTGAAGTGGCGGCTGTGAACCAGTATCGGCCTGTCTATGTCGAGGGAGACGGAACTTCAACCGTTCGGGCATTGATAGAGCAGTTGAATCAGGATCGAATCGAGATGACGCACATTGGCGAGTATGAAGCGTTCCCCGAGGTTAATGCAGCAGCGGAACGACTGCTGGAGGTATTACATGCACAAGGGACAACACTGGATGAAGTTCCTGCCGCGGGAAAAGAAATCGAGCTATACGATCTCCGCAATTCTGCCGCCGGAAAAATCAGTGAATTCTACAAGGATTGTACCGAGATCATTCATCCCGATAATGCCCAAATGATCATTCAGGCGGCAAAGACTCTTCAGATCGATGTAGCAGGAGTCGATGTTCGTTGTCGTGATATCCGCACGCCGATCTCCAGAGATCAGGGAGGCATCCTGGAAGTGAACGCCTTGCCAGATATGACACACCACGTCTTTCCCCATGGTGGAACAACTCGTGATGTGGTTCGGTTATACCTGGAATACCTGTGTCAGGAGCAACTTGAGCATAAAGGAATATAGCTGATAACAACGGATAAAAGATGCAGAACGAGAAACACAGGCAGCAGGTTCAGCCTGAATCGATTATAAGGAGCGTTAGAGGGCTATGTCAGTAGAGGTGCAGACGGAATATCTGAAGATGCAAAATGAGAAGGAGTCCAATGCAAGATCGTACCCCAGACATTTCCCACTTGTCATTAACAAGGCCCATGGGGTGAAGATTACCGATACGGAAGGCCGCGTATTCTACGATTGCTTGGCTGGTGCAGGAACATTGGCATTGGGACATAACCATGACACGGTGGTCAATGCCATTCGTGATGTCCTGGATCAGCAGATTCCGCTTCATACACTGGATTTGGCAACACCGCTGAAGCTTGCATATATGCAAGAACTGTTCTCCATTCTTCCGGCAGAGATGCGAGATAAAGCCAAAATCCAGTTCTGTGGTCCAACCGGAGCGGATGCAGTAGAAGCAGCCATTAAGCTGGTCAAACATGCGACAGGTGGCAAGTCTATTCTTGCCTTTCAGGGAGGTTATCACGGTTCAACCCAAGCGACAATGTCGATGAGTGGCAACCTGAGCAAGAAACAACATCTGCAAAGCCTGCTACCGGATGTTCATTTCCTGCCGTTTCCTTATGAATACCGCTGCCCATTTGGTGTTGGTGAAGGCATGACGGCCCGGTTGAGCGCACAGTATATCGAGAACCTGCTCGATGATTGCGAGAGCGGTATTGCCGCACCGTGTGGGGTCATTGTGGAGACGGTACAGGGTGAAGGTGGAGCCATTCCGGCAGATATTGAATGGCTTAGGGAGCTGCGCCGAATCACGGCAGAGCGAAGCATTCCGCTTATCATCGACGAAGTGCAGACAGGCATCGGACGGACAGGGCGAATGTTTTCGTTCGAACATGCCGGGATTGTACCTGATGTAATCATCTGCTCCAAAGCAGTTGGCGGAAGTCTGCCCATGTCTGTCGTCATCTATAAGGAAGAGTTGGATCAATGGCAACCTGGTGCACACACAGGCACGTTCCGTGGCAATCAACTAGCCATGGCAGCGGGACTTGCGACACTTCGTTATATTCGGGAACAGGATGTTTTACACAACGTGCATCTACGCAGTGAGCAGTTCATGAATCAACTGAATGCAATGAAAGAGCGGTATGCAGAGATTGGTGATGTGCGAGGTAGAGGACTGATGATTGGCGTTGAGGTGGTTGATCCAATGGGACGCAAGGATCGTCTGGGTCATTATCTGCCTAATGGTGCGCTGGCTGAGTCTATTCAGCGTGAATGTTTCAAGAATGGATTAATTGTAGAACTGGGCGGGCGTCATTCAGCTGTTGTTCGTTTTCTGCCGCCGCTGAATATTACGGAACAAGAATCGGGTGCAATCCTTGCGATCTTTGAGAAATCGGTAGCTGAAGCGATTGCTTTAGCAACGGCTGCATGTTGAAG
Organism: Paenibacillus sp. FSL R5-0701; assembly: GCF_037973995.1. NCBI lineage: Bacteria > Bacillati > Bacillota > Bacilli > Caryophanales > Paenibacillaceae > Paenibacillus > Paenibacillus sp. FSL R5-0701. The sequence continues at coordinate 1,064,792 of NZ_CP150230.1, forward strand.
CTATCCCTGATGAAGAGGCATGCAGTATTACTCGCGATTCTGATCGGTGCCTTTTCGCTGGTGCTGACCAACAGTGCATTTAACCTGCTGCTGCCTTATTTTGTGCAATATTATCAGATCTCTACGACAGCAGGAGGATGGATCATCGCGCTGTACATGCTGGCTATGACGTTAACAATGCCGCTGGCTTCCCTGATTGTGGACCGACTAGGGCGTAAGCAGACGTATATGTTGGGCATCAGTATCTATGGACTGTTCTCGGTAGCAGGTGCGTTGTTTTATCACTCTATTGAAGTACTGTTGCTGGTTCGTTTCATGCATGGCGTTGCCGCGGGGCTGATGATTCCGTTATCCCTTGTGCTGTTGTTTGATGTATACGGCCCGGAGGTACGAGGGCGAATTACCGGAGCGTGGGGTTTGCTGCTTATGCTCGCTCCGGCTGCCGGACCAACACTGGGGGGCTTCATCATTCAGTATGGACGGCTTGAAATGTTGTTCTGGCTTAACGTGCCACTGGCTATATTCTCGTTGATCGGGTGCGGTCGAGTCATTCAGACCTATATCCCTGCCCGTAGGAAAAAATGGCATCCATCCAGTGTCATGCTGCTGATCAGTGCTGTAGGTGCTCTTAGTCTGGGGGTACAGTTGTACGCGAGTCCAGTTGTGGTGGTATGGGTACCTTGGCTGCTGATTGCACTGGGTGTGGGATTACTCATTCGTTTTATCCAGACAGAGAACGGTCGCAAGGAACCATTGATCCGATACCAGTTGCTGCGGCGTAATGCCGTCTTTCCGCTGACCGTGCTGATCTCGACGATTCAGGATTGTGTGATGTTTGGCGTGATCTTTGCATTGCCATTGTTGTTCCAGGATGTCTTCCACTTGTCACCAGCCATGTCCGGTGCGCTGTTCATTCCCTTATCCATCTGCACAAGTCTGTTCATGTGGATTGGCGGCAGCTTGCTGGACCGAGGTCGGTCCATACATTTTATCGCATGGGGCACGTTGCTGGTGTCGATATCCATTCTGTCGTTTGCGGTTCTACCCATGGGAGCATCGATCTGGATCATCGGTATGCTCATGGCGTGCCGGGGAATTGGCGTTGGTCTGTCAGGCATGAGTATCTCTGCTATTGGTTTACAGGCTTTACCGGAGGAAGACATGCATGAAGGCTCGGTGTTATCGACCACAATTGAGCGGCTCGCTTCTTCGTTTGCGGTGATGGGCTTGACCCTATATTACGATATGCGTTGGCAATGGCTTGCCGGGGCAGGAACGTCCATGGAGATGGCCAAATGGGGAGCGCTCAAAGAGATTTGTATCGGACTTGGCTGCGCCATACTGCTTACACTTCCCCTGGTCTTACTTATAACCCGAAAGAAGGTTGGCATCATTGTTCGAGATGGAAAACAAGCTCCGGTCTGAGGCTGAGCAGCAGGCCCATGAACATTCATGCAAACTGCTGATGAACTGTTACATCCGTGAGCTTGCACTAGAGAAGGAAAACGATATTCGGATCAATCCAAATACGCTGACGTACGCTGTTGCTTTTCAAGCCAGCGGGGTGACGGTGACAGGCCGCTTGTCTTATTACTCTGCCATGGGGGAGCATGAATACCTCAGCATGGAATCTGGCAGGGAAGTGGTGCATTATCGTGACCTTGTTCGTTGGATCACATCTGAGCTAAGCGGGAATGGGAAACAGGGAGCGAGTTCGGACCAACATGGAATGAAGAAAAGTGTGATGGAAATGAAGCGTTCACTTGAGGTGGATATTGCACATCCAAAGGGCGAGAATACGAATCGTGTAGATGCGACGTATGCCAAAGATTTTACACAAAAGGTAGATAACAGTGTCGGTAACCTTACGTTGTATATCGAACAAGCAGCCGGTCTCGACATCCACGATTATCGCACATCGGAACAGTCACTGTTGTATGGTCATCCGTTTCACCCTTTCCCGAAGAATTCCAAAGGCTTTAGCGAGCAGGATGTTCAGAACTACAGTCCGGAGTTACGGACATCGTTTCAACTCTGTTATATCGCCGTGAGGCAGGACGTCTACGTGCAGGAATGGGTGGATGATGAGGCGGTAATGGATTTGCATGATCTCCTGCGGAGCCATGTGGAGCCTATTTTAAAAGAAAAAAGTGGAATGTATGGGCTGCTGCCTGTCCATCCATGGCAATACGCATACATATCACGGTTGTCAGAGGTACAGCACTATATTCGAGATGAAAAATTAATCCTACTCGGTAGTGCGGGGCCTACCGTCTATCCAACCTCTTCGGTCCGTACAGTTTATGTTCCCGAATGGAACTGCAATATCAAGCTGTCACTGAATATGCAGATCACCAACATGATTCGCACTAACAGTGCTGAGCAGATGCGCAGAACACTGGATGCCTCCAAGTACGTCAGGCAGCATGACTGCTTCGGCGCCGAACCGAACACGTATATTGCGTATGAGACAGGTGTTGCGACTTGTGCTTTTGAAGATGAAGAGTTAACCAGTCTGTTTACGATAGCTTATCGGCCCATTGAGTTTGATGTCGAGAATACGTATGTCTTATCCAGTCTAGTAGAAGCACCGCTTCCCAGGATGCGGTCGAGACTGATGACGATGCTGGGTGGTGGACGTGACATAGCTGAGCGTTGGTTGGATCGTTATCTGAAATGTTCTCTGCTGCCGATTGTACGGGCGGCGGGAGAGAAAGGTATTCATTTTGAAGCTCATTTGCAGAATACCCTTGTGACCTTAAAGGATGGGTTGCCTGTTGATTTTATCGTCCGCGATCTGGAAGGGGTCAGTGTGGATGAGGAACTTATCCTTGAGCAGGATCGTGCTGCGTCCGATTTATTATTTTATTCGCGAGAGAAAGCCTGGGCGCGGACTTCTTACTATTTTATCGTCAATCATCTGGGTTCTCTAATTCATGCCATGGCGCGAGATGTGAACGTATCCGAGGAGCATTTCTGGAAACAGGTACGTGAGGTACTTGTAGATGAACTGGAACGAACGGGCAATGCATATGTGCAACATCTGCTGACAACGGATGCTTTTCTGGCCAAACAAAACTTGGTGAGTTGTCTAAGAGGGATCAGCCAGACCCCGGCCTACGTGCCGGTGAGCAATGTAATGAAACGAATGGGGAGTGAAGTACGTGGGAGTCGTGGGATACAGGGCTGAAGCAGGCGGCAGGACAGAAGCAGTCTACGTGGGTGTACAGGAACGGATCATGCGGCAGACGTTGGAGGCGATGTGGTTCGAAGGCATTCTGGACAGTCATGTAAGTGGGAGCGAATGGCGAACCGAGGGACTTACATCGTCAGGAAAACCTGTGGCGTACACATGTGAAGCCGAACGGAAGTTTTCATTTGGCCGGGTGAAGGTGAAGAAGGGTTCGATCCAAAGAGAAGGCGTACCTTGCACCGATCTGGATCTGTTTTTGGAAGAAATGGTGTTGAATGCTTTGAAAGGTGCAAATGTCACGGCTTTTATCCAGGAACTGCTCGAAACGATGGCAAAGGATAGTCAGTGCCGGGCGATATTACCTTCGAACATTCCGAGTGAGGATCGGCATTATGATGCGCTTGAAAGTCATATGACTGACGGTCATCTGTACCATCCGAGTTATAAGTCGAGGCTGGGATTTTCTTTGAAAGACAATCTGGCCTATGGCCCTGAATTTAACACGGAGGTTGCATTAGTCTGGGTTGCTGTGAAAAAAGAATTGGCTCAGACCGCTGTATCCGCAGGGTATAGCTCTGAAGAATTGGTAGGGCAACATCTGACCGTAGAGGATATGCAGCGATTTCAACAGATCCTGCAACAACAAGGTCGTGCGGACATGGGCGAAAACGTCAACGCATATGCGACGAGTGCAGATCAGCTTGAGAGCAGTGCCGAGGTTGGTGAAATAACAGCGGTTCAAGATAGCTCAATAGGCTCTAGCGTTGGCAGCAAAGACAGCAAGGTGGATGGGGAAATGGGAGGTTCTGACGCGGATGATCGCTATGTGTTCATTCCAGTTCATCCATGGCAGTGGGAGCATCAGTTGGAGTCGGTATATGCCCGTCAACGGATGGATGGGGACATCGTGTATCTTGGACTATCGTCTTCGCCCTATCGTGCGCAGCAGTCGATCCGTTCACTCTCGAACCGGATAAATCCGGAAGCCCCTTACATCAAGCTGGCCCTCAGTATTACCAACACGTCGAGTACGCGCATTCTGGCACAGCATACAACCCAGAACGCACCGCTGATCAGCGATTGGCTGGAAGAACTCATTCGTGAGGATGAGCTGTTGCAACAGGTGCAGTTTGGCATTTTGAAAGAAATCATGGGACTGTCATTTCGTTATGAGCAGTTGCCTGCAACCCAATATGGACGGGCCTACGGTACACTCGGTGCCATCTGGCGGGAGAATGTTTCTGTTCACCTGAAGCAAGGTGAGACGGCATGGCCGCTGAATGCGTTGATGTTGGTGCAGCCCAATGGTGTTCCGTTTATCCAGGATGCTGTAGAACGACATGGTGTGGAAAAGTGGAGCGAGGCCCTTGTTCGCACAGTTACACTGCCGATTATTCATCTGCTCTATGCACACGGGATTGCGCTGGAATCTCATGCTCAGAATATTATTTTGGTACTGGAAGGCGATCTGCCGAAACGAATCATTATCAAGGATCTGCATGATGGTGTCCGCTACGTACCGGATCAACTGATGTACCCGGAAAGGGCACCGAAGCTGAACCCCGAGCCGGAAACCCATCGCAAGTTCAATCGGTATTCCTTCATCTATGCGGGAGATGTATCGGAAGTCCGTGACTATACGTATGATGCATTCTTTTTTATCTGTATGACGGATATTGCGCTGGCTTTGGAGAAGTTTGGGTTGTCGGAGGAAGCGTTCTGGCAACTGTGCGCAGGTGTGATTGTGGATTATCAGCGAGAGCACCCGGAGTACAAGGAGCGCTTCGCTGCATTTGACCTTTTTGCCGAAGATGCACTGATCGAAGAGATGACCAAGCGCCGTCTGTATGGGGATGGAGAGTTATATTTCCGCAAGGCGAGCAATCCGCTCAAGGTATCAAAGGATGCACTTGAATCAAAGAGAACACCCGAATTAAAGGGAATCGCCAAATGAGAATTAACACGCTGAAGGAAAAAATTGCACGTAAACAACCGGTTTATGGCCTTTTTGTATCGATCCCGCACCCGGTTATCATTGAGATGATCGGACATGCGGAGTATGACTTTGTCATTATTGATCTGGAACATGCCGCAACATCGATGGAATCGGTGGAAGAGTTGGTTCGTGCGGCGGAACTGGTGGGCCTAACCCCGCTGGTACGTATCTCGAAAGTGGAACGAGCAGAGATTCTGAAAGTGCTGGACTGTGGCGCCCAAGGCATCGTCATTCCGCATGTCGAGCAATTGGAGCAGGTGGAGGAAGCGGTTCGTCACGCCTACTATCATCCAGTTGGCATGCGGAGCTTGAACAGTGGTCGTCCCGGTGTGTTCGGGAAATATCCGCTCACGGGATACATTGGGGAAGCGAACGAACAAGTGATGGTTGTCCCCATGATCGAAAGTGTGGAGGGTGTGCGGCAAAGTGCACAGATTCTGTCTCACCCTCAGGTGAGTTTTGTATTGGAAGGGGCGGCGGATCTGTCGCAATCCCTCGGTGTGCCATGGCAGACGGAGCACCCGGATGTGAGACGTGCACTGGATGAATTACATGCTACTGCCCAGCAGTGCAAAGTACCTTATGCAACGGTCACCAGAGGTGTGGAGGATATGTCGCTTTGGGCTGAGCGGGGAGTACATATATACGTGCTTGGTGATGATCGGAATACGGCGTTTCGGGCCTATGCCCAAAAACGGAATGACTACAGGAATGCGGGTGGGCAGATATGAAACCTAGTGTATGGCATGCGATTGATGAACTGCAACGCGGGATGGAAGAACCGGTGTGTGCGTACGTTTACGACCTGGCTGGCATTCAGGAGCAAGTACGTCAGATGTTGGGCAGCATGCCTGGGAACACAGAATTGTTCTACGCCATTAAGGCGAATTCTGATCCGCGGATCATTGAGGCTTTGCTTCCATTGGTGAAGGGCTTTGAAGTGGCTTCGATTGGAGAGCTACTTAAGGTTAGAGCGGTAAGTCGCGAGGTTCCGATTCTGTTTGGAGGTCCGGGGAAAAAGGAGAGCGAACTGCGTCTGGCGATCGAGCATGGCGTGAGCTACATCCATGTGGAGAGTCTGTTGGAACTTCGGCGCATCATTGCGATTGCGAAAGAGAGGGCGATGGAGCAGGAGCAGGTGCAGGAGAGCAGGCAGAAGCAAGAATGGGAGCAGAACCCGGGACATGAGCCAAAACACAAGCAACAACAGGAGCAAGCGCAGGAAGTGCGCATACTGCTCCGAATCAACCTGCGAAGCAGTACGTTACCTCGGACGAAGATTGTTATGGGTGGTGGGCCGAGTCCTTTTGGAATCGATGAAGAGGCAGTGGAAGAAGCCATTGAACTCATTCGTGTGGAAGGCGCGGGTGTGGTTCGGTTAAGCGGGTTCCATTTCCATTCCTTGTCCAACAATATGGATGCCAGGCTGCATGCCGAGATGATCGAGCTGTATTTGCAAAAGGTGGAGCAGTGGCAGCAGCAGTATGATCTACCTATGGAAGTGGTGAATGCAGGAGGTGGATTCGGTGTCACGTATGATGGCAGTCCCGGATTCGACTGGCCATTATTCACTTCTCTGCTGGAGCAAAGTGAAGCCAGACAGCGCCTTGTTTCACGCGGAGGCCAGCTGTATTTTGAATCGGGTCGACTGCTGGTGGCAGACCACGGATATTACGCAGCAGAGGTTACGGATATCAAAACTTCTCATGATCAGTATTTTGCCGTGTTAAGGGGAGGTACGCACCACAATCGTCTGCCTGCTTCATGGGGGCATAACCATCCGTTTCAGATTATGGCGACAGATCGCTGGAAACACTCGTTTGCCCGACCAGAGGTAAGAGATCGTCGAGTTCATGTGGTAGGTGAGCTATGCACACCCAAGGATCGCCTGCATTCCGATGCGGAGGTAGCACTGCTGCGCGTGGGAGATATTATTTTGTTTGAAAAGTCTGGCGCTTATTGCTGGACCATCTCGCATCATGATTTTCTGGGGCATCCGCACCCGGCATTCCATTATCTAACGGAGGACAATGATCATGTCAACACTGATGAAGCGTACCAGTCTGCAAGCCGCTGAACGCCGGATTATGGCGGATCTAATGAACGCCTTCTTGTCGGAGCAATTGCTTCCATTAGAAGGTTATTCGTTCAATGATTTTGCTAAGGCCCCTGCACCGTTCCGTCGATTGTATAAGGAATATGACAGCGAAGAGCTTAATCAGAATGTAGCTTCTCGCTACAGATTACACACTCAAGGTGTACTGTGTCTGGTTGAAGAAGGGGTGAGACAGGGGATTCAGTGGGTCCAGGGTTCACCGATCTACGAGGAGAAAGCAGATGGAAGCTGGGTTCTCCTTGATTCTCCGGTAGAGGTTGGACGTGCCGTGTTACAGAAGGCTTTGTCGGATGAGGCCTATGCGCAGCCCGGAGTGGCGGAGTTTCTTGCTAGTCTGGACATTGCTGTGGAGCAGTATGCTCTGGGCTGGGAACAAGTCCAGTATCTGTCCACCAACGTCCCAGCTTCTGCTTACGAATGGTTTATCAAGGGGGAGCGCGTTGCGGCATTACGGGATCGTCCATTTCACCCATCGTCCAAAGCCAAAGTGGGATTCAATGCAGAGGATGTCACACGGTATGCAGCGGAATTCGGGAAGGCGATTTCGCTGCGCTGGGTGGCTATACGGTTGGATGCAGTGCAGCAAGGTTGCGAAGATGGGATGTCCATTTTGGACGTGTTAGACGATGTTCAGCGTGGAGTAGTGGAAGCCGAGTTTACCCGCAAAGGGATCACGTTGGACGAATATCTGCCGATGCCTGTTCATCCATGGCAATTGGAACATGTGATCCTGCCCCGTTTCACTGGAGAGGTCGAGGAAGGCAGCATTGTCGTATTGGATGTAGAAGGGGGCGACGTACAGGCCACATCCTCTCTGCGCTCGATGGCTCCGTCAACCGAATCTACCCTAATGTTCAAGCTACCGGTTAGTGTGCTGTCGCTGGGGGCAGCTCGCTATCTTCCGGTAGTGAAGCTGCTGAATGGTCTTGCTGGAGAACGTATGCTAAGGCAAGCTGTAGCTTGTGACGAGACGTTGAAGGACAAGGTGTATATGTGCGAAGAGCAGAACTGGTGGGGTTTCATGCCGGAATCCATGGGACTGTTCGATGATCATCCCCGCCACCTGGCTGCACAGATTCGTGTGTATCCCTCTGAGTTGTTGGATGATGATTATAAAGTAATTCCAATGGCCGCACTGGGTGTGAATCTGGAAGGGCATCATCTATTAACGGAGATTCTGGGGGATAACCTGAGTAGCACGGATGTCCTCGACTTCTATACCAGTATAGCTACGACGTTTTATGACATCGTGATACGTCTGTTCAAGGTGGGCGTTGTGCCTGAGATTCATGGTCAGAACTGTTGTCTGGTGTTACGGGATAATCAGGTAAAAGGTCTATTGTTCCGCGATCATGATTCGGTGCGTTTGCATCAGCCTTATCTGGACAAGCATGGCATTGCAGACCCTGCCTATCATATTCGCCCGGGCTACTCGAACAGCCTGTATAACGAGACGATCCAGAAGCTGATCTTCTATGTGCAGTCTTTGGGGACGCAGGTGAATCTGGCTGCGATCATGGAGGCACTGAGCGAGGTGTATCACATCCCGGAAACGAAGTTATGGGAGATCACGGAGCAGGCTTGGAAGGAAGCGCTGCAACATGTGCAGCTTCCCGAATCTGATCGGGCCGCCCTCGCTCATGCGATATTCGAGAGCAGGGAGTGGCCCGTGAAGTTAGTTGTCCGTCCGCTGCTTGAAGCGGATGGGGTGCCTGGCGCGATGCCATCGGGCAAAGGCATAGGGTGGAACCCTTTTTACAAGGGATAGAGGTTGAGTATGGTTGGTGTAGGAGTGTAGAGAGAAGAAGTGGCGTGCTATAGGAAAAATATAGAAGGTGACCCGTTTGAGGGGTTGCCTTTTTGGTTTGTTGTTATCGCGCGTTCTAATGCTTGGAGGGAATAAAACGTTCATTAATCTGGCTAAAAAATCTTCTGAAATGGAGGTACAGGAAAGAGACTGATGGTATAATCGGGTTATGTGTTATAGTCATACTTGTGTATTACCGAAAAGGTTTTCGGAAAAAGCGACATCTACTGTTGTAACCGTAATCATAATTTACTTCAAGAAAGTGAGAATCTACCATGAATCAGAAGAGACTTTTTAATGATGGATGGCAATTTGCGAAAAGTAAGCTGGATGTTACGGAACCTGCGGGTCTGGTGTATGAACCTGTGGAACTTCCCCATGATTGGCTGATATATAATACGCTTGAACTGTATGAAGACAGCATTGGATGGTACCGTAAGACGTTCCATTACACGAAGAATGAGCAGCAGCTTTTGCTCTGTTTTGATGGCGTGTACATGGATTCTTCGGTGTATGTGAACGGGCAGTTGGTTGGGGAGTGGAAGTATGGCTATTCTGCTTTTGAACATGAGATCACGGATGCACTGGTGGAAGGCGACAATGAGATTGTAGTCAAAGTGGTGCATCAGAGCCCGAACAGCAGATGGTATTCCGGAGCCGGAATCTATCGCCATGTGTGGCTGAAAACGAGAGACCGCAACCACATCGTGACGGATGGAACGTATGTATCGATTCAGCAACAGCCGAATGGCTGGCAGGTGGAAGTAGATACGGAGCTGAACCTGGAACAGAATCAGCAAGCAGAGCTGGTGCATACGATCCGGTATGAAGGTCAGGTGGTGGCATCGACGAAGGCGAATGTTACAGCTTCGGTGGGAGAGAATGCGGCAGCATCAGTAGATAGCCAACAGCTTATGGTTGTGAATCCTAACCTATGGAGCCCGGATGCACCGCATCTGTATGAACTGGTGACGGAGCTGCGATTGATCTCGGATGATCAGGAACATCGGACAGTTGAATCGGTCTCACAGCGCATTGGATTCCGGGATATCAAGCTGGATGCCAATGAAGGGTTCCACCTGAACGGAGTCAAGATGAAGCTGAACGGGGTGTGTGAACACCATGATCTCGGTGCGCTGGGAGCTGCTTTTAACCTGACGGCATTGCGTAGAAGATTTGTTTTGCTCAAAGAAATGGGTGTTAACGCCATCCGCACCGCGCATAATATGCCTGCCAAAGAGTTCATGGAACTTGCGGATGAGATGGGTATGCTGGTTGTGTCTGAAGCCTTCGATATGTGGGAACGTGCCAAAACGCCATACGATTATGCGAGATTTTTCCCAGAGTGGGTGCATACCGATGTGAAGAGTTGGGTGAAGCGCGACCGTAACCATGCCAGCCTGATCATGTGGAGTATCGGGAACGAAATCTATGATACCCATGCGGATGAGCGTGGACAGGAAGTAACCCGGATGCTGATGGATTATGTGCTGGAATTTGATCCAAAAGGCAATGCAGGCGTGACGATTGGTTCGAATTACATGCCTTGGGAAAATGCACAAAAATGTGCGGATATCGTGAAGCTGGCAGGTTACAACTACGCGGAAAAATACTACGACAAACATCATGAAGAACATCCAGATTGGATCATCTATGGTAGTGAGACGTCTTCGGTGGTGCAGAGCCGCGGCATTTATCACTTCCCGTTCGAACAGCCGATTCTGGCAGATGATGACGAGCAGTGCTCGGCTTTGGGTAACAGTACGACGAGTTGGGGCGCGAAGTCGGCAGAATACTGCATTTTGGCAGAGCGGGATACGCCGTATTCACTGGGTCAGTTTCTGTGGACTGGATTCGATTATATCGGAGAGCCGACACCATATCATACGAAGAATTCGTATTTTGGACAGCTGGATACAGCAACGTTCCCGAAAGACTCCTATTACATCTACCAAGCGGCTTGGACGGATTATAAGAAAAGTCCGATGGTTCACTTGTTCCCTTACTGGGATTTCAGCCCGGGTCAGATCATTGATGTACGCGTGTGCAGCAACGCGCCGAAGATTGAGCTGCAACTCAACGGCAAGACGATTGGCACGTACGATATCGATCATGCCAATGGAACACAACTATCCGGCTGGTGGAAAGTGCCTTATGAAGAGGGCGAGCTGAAAGCGATCGCTTACGATGAGAACGGTGAGATCATTGCAACTGATGTGCAAAGATCCTATACGGATGCGAAGAAGATTCGTCTGAAAGCGGATCGGGAGCAGCTGCAAGCCAGTGGCACAGACCTGATTTTTGTAGAAATTGATGTGGAAGATGAAGCTGGAAATCCCGTGCACAATGCGAATAACCGCGTGCAAGTTCAGGTGACCGGTGCAGGACGATTGCTGGGTCTGGATAACGGTGACAGCACGGACTACGATCCATATAAAGGTTTGAGCAGAAGACTGTTCAGCGGCAAACTGATGGCGATCATCGGAGCGACAAATGAACCTGGAACAGTACGGATTGAAGTTTCTTCTGAAGGGTTGGAAGGGGCTGTAGCTGAGTTTGAATCGCGTATTGTAGATGCGGAACTGGTTGATGAGAAACTAGCGAAAGCTGTCTTCATGAACAATGAAGAACGTCCGGTGCTAACGGGGAATGCTCAGGAGATTCCTTTGCGGAAAATTGAGATCATCAGTAAAGCAGGACAGTTGCTCGATCCGTCCAACCCGGAGCTGGTCGTAACCGCCAAGCTGTATCCGGAGAACACCTCCTATCGTGATATTGAGTGGGCCGTTGTGAATGATGCTGGAATCGAGTCCAACATTGCTAAAGTGGAAGCTGTTCAAGCAGAAGCAGGCGACAACGGTGAGCATCAACATGCGGTGAAGGTATCGGCTATAGGTGACGGAGAGTTCCGCCTTCGCGCAACCAGTACCAACGGTACGGATAAAACGAAACTCATCTCCCAGCTGGAGTTCAAGGCGGAAGGTCTCGGCACAGCGTACAAAGATCCATACGGTTTCATCACGGGCGGACTGTACGATTACACCAAAGGTGAGGTTGGTAACGGCAATGAGCGCGGGGTAGCGACAAGTCGGGATGGGGAGACGCATGTAGGCTTCCGCAATATTGACTTCGGGCCATACGGTTCCGATACGATTACCATTCCAATCTTTACGTTGTCTACGGAGGACTACTTCATTCAGATCTGGGAAGGTATGCCGGATGAAGAAGGAAGTACGATGATCGCAGATGTGGTGTATGACAAAGAGTCCATTTGGAATGTGTACCAGGAAGAGACATACCAATTGTCCAAACGTCTTAGCGGAATTACGTCGATCTGTTTTGTACTGAAGCAGAAGATTCATATTAAAGGCTTCTCCTTCGAACGTCAGAGTCGGGCCTTCGAGCAGAATGCGGCTGCATCCTGTGACCATCTCTACGGAGATACGTTTAAAATTGAGGGTGACCGTGTTGAAGGTATCGGGAACAACGTGTCGTTGGAGTTTGAAAACATGGACTTTACGGCAGAAGGCACGTCGAAGCTCGTGATCTACGGCCATTCACCGATTGATAAGAATACGATTCATATTCGCTTCGCAGGTGCGGACGGACAGAGCAACCAGCTGGTTGAGTTCACACAGTCGAGTGGATACGAAGAACGGGTGTTTGAGCTTGAACAGGTGAAAGGTGAACAGAAAGTAAGCTTTATCTTCCTGCCAGGCAGTCAGTTTGACTTCGGCTGGTTCCGATTCGAGAAGTAGAGTACAGATCAATCCCCTTCAAGTAAACGGTGTTCGTTCAGAACATGTGGTTACTTGAAGGGGATTTTTTAATAATGTGTAACGCTGATGCAAGAAAACGGAGCGCTCATGCCTTCTTCTATGGAGAAAAAATGTTGCAGAAGTTATTGTTCCATTTTACGTTGTAATGAAGAAATCCCCTCGGGTCCACGGTGTTGATCGCATGTCATCATGTGATCTTTTTTCACTGTAACCAGGAGGGGATATGGTAGGCCAACTGCTGTTGGTTTAGAGTTGAACTGCTGTTTTCTTACCTTCTTTACGTTTCTTAGCGTATTCTGCTGTAGCGGTAAACAAGACATCCGAGGATGAATTCAGGGACGTTTCAAATGAGTCTTGCAACACTCCGATGATGAAGCCAACCCCAACGACTTGCATCGCAATATCATTCGATATGCCGAACAAGCTGCATGCCATAGGAATAAGAAGAAGAGAGCCACCCGCCACACCCGAGGCGCCAGTAGCAGCAACAGCGGATAACACGCTGAGAATCAGCGCTGTTCCAAAATCCACTTGAATACCCATCGTATGAACAGCTGCAAGGGATAAGACCGATATGGTAACGGCTGCCCCCGCCATATTAATCGTAGCGCCCAACGGGATGGATACCGAATACGTATCCTTGTCCAAGCCTAACTTTTCACATAATCTCATATTGACTGGAATGTTCGCCGCAGAACTTCGTGTAAAGAATGCCGTAATCCCGCTTTCTCTTAAGCACTGAAAGACGAGGGGATATGGATTCTTACGAATGTTCAGATATACGATTAGTGGATTCACAACAAGCGCGGTGAACACCATACATCCAACAAGAACGGAAAGTAATTTTCCGTAACCCAACAAAGACGAAAGTCCGCTTGTTGTAATGGAGTCAAAAATAAGACCCATAATCCCGAACGGTGCAAACTGGATTACCCATTTCACAATCTTCGATACAGCTTCCGAGAATTGAGTAATCAGGTTTTTAGTGTTATCACTCGAGCTTTTGAGAGCAACACCTAGCAGCAAGGCCCAAGCCAGAATACCGATATAGTTAGCGTTCATCAGTGCACTTACCGGATTATCAACCAACTTCAATAACAAGCTCTTCAGGACCTCAACAATGCCATCAGGTGGGGTCAACTCTTGCACGCCCGATACCAAAGTCAATGTAACCGGAAATAAGAAACTTGCCACAACCGCGAGCAGCCCAGCCAGAAAGGTACTCATAACGTAAAGGACGATAATCCTTTTCATATTGGTTTGAACACCTTTTCGATGGTTGGATATAGCGGCCATCACCAAAAGTAACACTAAGATTGGAGCAACCGCCTTTAATGCTGAGACAAATAAGGAACCAAAAAGTGCAATTCCTGTTGCACCGGGCACGATCAGGGCCAAGACAATCCCCAAGACAATTCCTAGTAAAATTCGTTTAATAAGACTCATTCGGTTCCATTTCGTTAATGCCGTTCTCATCCATATTCCTCCGAGTTTCAATATAAAATCTTATCAAGCAACGCATCGTCGCTGTAATGGAGCATAGCGTTAGTTTATCACGGAATTTGTCTCTTGTGTGGTGTGGTAATATTTGTATTATAGATCATCCCATCCCCCGCTGTCCTTTTGCCTTCTCCATCGTGTATACCTTTGTTCATATGCTGATGTTTAGTCTCTATTATGTATTTTTCGCCTCAGAACAGTTCAGTTCCGCGGTAACTCAGGGGTACAGCGTTTTCTTGAATGGGAATATGCAGCGATTGGTGGAGATGGGGATGAGTTTGATCATGGCAGTAGCGTTGTTTGTAGTATTCCAAGGCTGGAGCTATTGGACGGCAAAAAGAAAGTTGAGCTCCGCTTCATAAGGGTATTCCGCTTCCCTCAAAATTAAACAATGAAGCCATGCTGGTAAGACAAAGGACAACTATAGCAGGACTCTTGTCTTTTTTATTGGGCTTTCCTCATAGTTATTCGCACACTCTCCGAATGTGCTAAGGACATAGTATAGGGCATATATACTGTGTGCCTTGGCCTAAGGAGATGACCATTTTGAAGTATCTGAACAAGAGGACAGCCACCCTCAACAAATTAAGGCCCAGTCGTTCTACGTTGAAATGTAGAAAAAAACACTTGGGAAAACGAAAGAAATGCCATATTATCCGTAGATCTTATCGGAGAAAGCGCTGCTCACTGAAGCGTCCATTAAGATCACAGAAAATGGCCCGTGACAAAAAAGTCATTGCATTACCGAGAGGGGGAGGCAGCAACCCGGTATGTTGTGAGCCTACTCCCCTGCTCGCTCCGTTGAGACAACATGAATTGGAGACTGTGAGCTTCCCTGGAACGAAAGGTGTGCCCGGTGCCCAAGGCCCCGCAGGCCCTCATGGCGGGCCGGGACAAGTGGGGCTTCCCGGAGCGCAGGGTCCCGCTGGTCCTCAAGGTGAACCGGGTCAAGCGGGGCTTCCTGGAGTGCAAGGTCTCGTTGGTCATCACGGCGGGCTGGGTCAACCGGGGCTTCCCGGAGCGCAAGGCCCCGCAGGACCTCAAGGTGAGCCGGGTCAACCCGGAGTTCCCGGGGCGCAAGGTCCGGCAGGTCCTCAGGGTGAGCCGGGTCAACCCGGAGTTCCCGGAGCGCAGGGTCCTGCAGGTCCTCAGGGTGAACCGGGTCAACCCGGAGTTCCCGGAGCGCAGGGTCCTGCAGGTCCTCAGGGTGAACCGGGTCAAGCGGGATTTCCTGGAGCGCAGGGTCCCGCAGGTCCTCAGGGTGAGCCGGGTCAACAAGGGCTTCCTGGAGCGCAAGGTCCTACAGGGCCTCAAGGTGAGCCAGGTCAACCGGGAGTTCCCGGAGTCCAAGGACCAACGGGTCCCCCAGGTGAGCAAGGTCCGCCGGGCACCGTGCCCGGAATTGAAATCATTCCTACGGCAAACCGTTACTTCTATTTTCCGGACACCGATCTGGATTTGTCGACCTCAGTTATAATTCCTGCCACAGAATTCACAAATGACGATGGCGACAGCATAACCGAATTTGCTGGGGTTGGACTTACTAGTTTCAACAATCTTTATATAAACGGGATTGTACAACCAGGAAACTCATACAGTGTAAGTGCGGAGAGGTTGTTTTTTTCGTCACAAAACGGTGTGATCTTTGCAGGGACACCTATCACTATCGAGATAATTATAATAACAGCCAATATTATAAATGGTTAAAATTGGATTTAGTTGCTGGTTCCTTTGCCTTCACTACTCCCAAACCTACCACATATACTATGTTAGGTAGGAGGTGAGAAACATGCCACTTGTGACACCATTTCAGAACAGTTTAAGATTTGTTGCAACCATTGGTGATGGGACCGGCACTGGAGCAACGTTTGCCATTGCTGCGACTGCCTTTACAAACGACGCTGGTGTAGCTGCAACCGCATTTCCAGGCACCTACAACTACTACAATCTTTATATTAATGGCCTTATGCAAACAGCAGATACATCCTCGGCTACGACGACTACAATTACAATTCCCGGTGGAGATGCATTAAATGATGGGACTCCAATTGTCGTACAATTTGTAGTGTCTTAAAGAAGATTTAATCCTACTGTATCGTTATCTTTTGCGACTTCTATCTGTGATAGAAGTCGTTCTTTTTGTACAAGATACCCAGTCGACTCAACGGCATTCATCCATGCATTAATGTGCAAAAATAGTTACCCAAGGATGTTGCCCAACGACCGGATAACCTCTGAGGAAATGATCCTTCCGTTTGATTCCAATCCTCCTTCTTACTTGTTAAAATTTAGGTACATAAACTAAGGTCAGGTTGGCGGGTGATAAGGAAATGCAGCGAATCGAGGTACATCCCGATCTATTGGAGGAAAAGGCCCGGTTGGTCCAACAGAAGAAACAGGAACTGGAGCGAATGGTCTGGGAACTGGAGAAATCCATCTATATGTTGCAATCCGATTGGTCGGGTGTGACAGGAGAGCGTTTCTTCTGGGATTTTATGCAGGTGAAAGAAGTGTTCCCGACTACACTCGGGCTGTTGGACGAAATCCAGAAAGAGTTTACGTTTATCGCCATGAACTTCAGAACAACGGACGGCTCAGGTGAGGTTGCGCTGTATATTCCAGAAGAACTAAAGCGAAATTTCGCTGTAGGGCTTCTCGATAAATCAGTAGGAGAAACATTAACAGGAATGGGCCAGACGGCAGAAGCTTTCTTCGAGAACCCGTTCAGTACATTAAGCAGTGTGGCATATGCCATGACAGTGGGCAAAGTTGTGGACGTTGGGCGTGGTATTCAGTTTGCATGGGACACCGCTTGGGGTACGGGAACGGCGAGGTCGGATATAGAGCAATTTGTAGAAGAGCAGAAGAAGCAGATTGATGAGAGTGGTGCAGGGTATTACGGTGGAGCGATGACGGGACAGGCCCTAGCGTATGTTTTGTTTGGCAGAGCTTTTCGTTCGAAGGACGACATTGGATCTGGGGGATCAGGGGGAGATAAGAAGGAGCCTCAAAAGGGAATTGACAGTCCCAGAGATCTAATAAAGCCAAGTGAATCACCTAATCCAGAGGCCTTACCAAGTGGAGCGAGAACAAAAATTCCAAATAATGCGGATAAGGCGACTAAACAGTCTTTAGAATTAGAAAATGATGCTGCTGATCAATTGGCGAGAAGTGGATATCGGATTGAACAGAACCCTAAAGTTTTAGATAGTGATGGAATTGATTCCAAAAGAGATCCCGATTTTAGAATTGAAGGGCGTATATTTGATTGTTATGCACCAACTGAAAATAAAGGTATTAGAGGTATTTGGAGTGAGGTTCAAGAAAAGGTTGTGATTAAACAACAAACCAAGAATGTGGTGATTAATTTAACAAAGTGGTCTGGAGATGATTCTGCGTTGCTTAAGCAATTTAAAGAATGGGAAATCCAAGGTTTAGAAGAAGTTATCGCAATCAAAAAGGACGGTAAGATCATATCAGTATTCCCTTAAAGTAGAGGAGACAAGTTTATGGAATATTCACTGAAGTTGAATGGAAAACAAGATCCTTTATGGTTGAAAAGATTAATTGAAAGTAAGAGTTTTGAAGTGAATTATATGAACCGACAACACAATGCATTGTTCATTCATGAGTTTGATCTAAGCGGTGGTTTGAAAATAACTGCTTATGATAATATTTTCCCGGCTGATCATCCAGCAGCTTCTTATGAAACTATGTTTCAAGAAGAGGATTTTATGTATCAACAAACCATATCTTTTGAATTGGAGAATAATCAACAATATGAATTATGGTATAAAACAATGTACGAAATTTCCTTTTATGTTATCGGATCACTCAAAGTAGATGGAGTATTCTATCACACATCTGGAGAAGAGATATTTTTCTATAAAAACGGAACGTATACGTTCAACGTAACATATCTTGAATTACTCCAAACGCATTACGGAGAACTTCTTGAAAATATTGAGTATTCAATTTTTAAGAAACCTCACAACTGAATTACAGATAAATAATGTATAAAGGCACTTCTACCAGACAAATGTAGAGGTGCTTCTTACTATAAAATCTTAGGAGAACAAATTGCCATGATTTTAAAGAAACGCTTCGTAATGATTGGATGCTGTATTGGCTTAGCATTATTACTTGTTCTAACCTATAGCTTTTATAAAGAAAAAAGAATGTATGAACAGTATCTAACGATGAATGTACGACAAGATATGGTTGATATGAAAAGTACAATTATAAATAATGATATTTTGTTTGATCGAATACTTGAGAATGAGCAAATAACAAACGAGATGGTTGAGGATGGAGAACAAGCCAGCCAGCTCTATTACAACTTTACAAATATGACGCAGATTATAGATAAGTATAACTTGATGAATCTAAATTTCAGTGAAGAAGCTAACTGGCTGGTAATACCCGGATCTTTATTCACAAACGATCTAGGTCAAGATGATGTAATGCCACCTACACTTCACCGCATGCGAATGACGTTCGAGAGACTGGACATAACCAGTTATCCTGTAACACCTGAACTTAAAGCCAGGATCGAGGAGTATCAGCAGTTAAACCAGCGATGGCTGAACATTGTTGGGGATTTTGAATCCAAGGAAACTAACGAGAAGGACTGGCCCCAAATCTTGAATGATTTGGAGCAAGGAACTCAAGCTTATTTTAGTGAAAAAAAGGTTGGCTTCGTAGATGATGACGTTTGGAGAGATGCTTTGAATCCAAGATACGAATGATAAACAAGAGTGCTCCTGCCATTCATAGGCAATAGAGAGTGCTCATTTTTTTATATACAAACAACTAATGAATTTTTTCCCATGCTGGACGATAATAGAGTAGAGACCATATTTACCAATACCAAGCATGTAATGAAGTCACGTACATATCCACAACCATCCTACACCCACACGAGGTACATCATGAAACAAGGTATATATGAACAGCTTATCAACACAATCACCAGACATGAGATTTCGGCGCTGGACCCGGATGTGTATAACATTGGGACCGAGAAGTTGGATGCAGAGGAAGCACGTAAACTGCTGTCCACGTATTTGGCGGCGGTGACCCGGCGAGCGCTTAAGATTGTGCGGGAGCAGACAGAAGATAAGACAGCAGTGTTGGCGCAGATTCGAACGTGTAATGAGATTATTGCTACTCTGAAAGGCACACTGGGGGAAGAAGAGTACAATGAATTGCAACTGGACGAGCAGGGGGAAGTGCTGACCCATGTGTATTCCAAGCTGAACAGCATTCGTGCGGTCCGGGATACCAAAATCGTTCGTCCAGATACGCCGATCTCCCAAAGCTCTTTGTTCACAGGTGCGAAGTCCGAACCGAGTATGTTACTGGAGCTGCAAAAGGAGATCGTGACAGCCGATCGGATCGACTGGTTGGTGTCATTTATCAAGTTCAGCGGGCTTCGCCTGTTGCTGGAACAGCTCCAGCAATTTACGGCGGGTGGCGGGAAGCTGCGGATCATCACAACTACATACATGGAAGTAACCGACCTGAAGGCCATCACTGAACTTAGCAAATTACCTAACACAGAGATCCAGATTTCGTATGATACCAAAGTGACTCGGCTGCACGCCAAAACGTACATTTTTCACCGTGATACTGGATTCACCACAGCCTATGTCGGCTCCTCTAACCTATCCAACCCGGCGCTGACCAGCGGTATGGAGTGGAACCTCAAGGTGACGGAGAAGGATTCACTCGATGTGCTGCGCAAGATTGAAGCGACCTTCGAGAGTTACTGGAATGACCGTGAATTCACGCGGTATGTAGCTGAAGATGAAAGCCATGAGGCACAGTTGAAGGCGGCTCTGAATCGTAAAAAAGATCAGTTCAACCACTTTCACCTCGACATCCAGCCATACGATTACCAAAAGGAAGTGCTGGAACAGCTGGACGCTGAGCGTACGCTGTATGGAAGAACCCGCAACCTGATCGTCGCCGCCACAGGTGTTGGCAAAACGGTCATCTCTGCCTTCGACTACAAACGATTCCGTGCAAGCCATGCGGGAGCCAAGCTTCTTTTTGTCGCCCATCGGGAAGAAATCTTGAAGCAAAGCCGGGACACGTTCCGGTATATCCTGAAGGATATGAACTTTGGCGAGCTGCATGTCGGGAATCACCGAGCAGAGGCGCTGGATCACCTGTTTGTTAGTATTCAGAGTTTTAACTCCATGAAGCTGACGGAGATCACCAGCCCAGACTATTACGATTACATCATTGTGGATGAATTCCACCATGCCGCTGCACCTTCGTACCAGAAGCTGTTGTCCCACTACGAACCGAAGATCTTGCTGGGACTCACAGCGACCCCGGAACGGATGGATGGCAAAGACATTACCGCCTACTTCGATCATACGATTGCCGCCGAGATCCGTCTAACCGATGCAATTGACCGGAAGTTACTGAGTCCTTTTCAATATTTTGGCGTCACCGATACTGTCGATCTATCTCAGGTGAAGTGGTCGCGTAAAGGCTACGACCTGAATGAACTAGAGAAGCTCTATACCCATAACAAAATCCGTGCCAACCAGATCATCCAAAGTCTGAACAAATACGTAACCGATCTGGACGATGTGAAGGGGCTTGGTTTCTGCGTAGGGGTGGATCATGCGATGTATATGGCCAAAATATTTAACGAAGCCGGCATTCCATCCACGGCCCTACATGGCGGGTCGAACGAACAGGAGCGTCATTCTGCGAAAGGACAGCTGGTAAACGGGGAACTGCGTATGATCTTTGTCGTGGATCTGTACAATGAGGGCGTGGATATCCCTGAGGTGAACACCATCCTGTTCCTGCGTCCTACCGAGAGTCTGACCGTATTCCTGCAACAGTTGGGACGTGGACTACGGATGGCGGAGGGCAAAGAGTGCCTGACCGTGCTCGACTTCATCGGGCAAGCGCATCAGGAGTACAGGTTCCAGGACAAGTTCCGCTCCCTGATCGGCGCCACCAAACATTCCATCTCGCACTATGTCGAGAACGGGTTCTCGAACCTGCCTCGCGGCACGTTCATTCAGTTGGAGAAACAGGCGAAAGATTACATCATGCGCAACCTCAAGCAAATGAGTCGTAATCGCAGAGCGTTGATCCAGCAGCTGCAAACGTTCCAGCAAGACACCGGACTGCCACTGACCTTGGCTCATTTTGTAGAGCATCACGGGATGTCACTGGTTGAATTGTATGGTGGACGTACGGGCAAAAGGTATTTCCGTGGCATGTTGGCCGAAGCTGGATTAACAGCACCCATTGAAGATGGACACGAGGAATATATCCGCAGACTGCCATCTGTGCTTACAATTAACTCCCGAAGCTGGCTAACGTTCCTGATCGACTATATTGAAAAAGGGAAAGAACCGACCAACGCTGATGAACAGCGCATGTTGATTATGTTCTATTACACTTTCCACCGGGCCGCGCCTGAGAAACTAGGGTTGAGCAGCATCGAAGAGGGTGTGCAACGTGTGCTGTCTTGTGAAGCATTCCGAGCAGAGCTTGTGGATATTTTCAAATATAATCGGGCTCATCTGCGATTTGTGGATAAAAGCAATTCGTTCCCGTACACTTGTCCACTGGATATCCACTGTATGTACTCCATCGACCAAGTGCTTGCCGCCTTCGGTTATTGGAATGCTCAGCAATCCCCCGCCTTCCGTGAAGGCGTGAAGTATTTTGCCGATGAACAGACGGATATTTTCTTCATTACACTGAACAAATCGGACAAAGATTTCTCACCATCCACATTGTATGAGGATTATGCGATTAACGAGCGTTTGTTCCACTGGCAGACACAGAGCCGAGTGTCAGAGCGTACGGCTACGGCGCAGCGTTATATTCAGCATCGCGAGACAGGCAATCGGATTGCCCTTTTCGTGCGGGAGTATAAGGAGGAGCATAGCTATACGTCTCCATTTGTTTTCTTGGGCGAAGCGGATTATGTAAGTCACGAGGGGAATAAGCCGATGAGCTTTGTATGGCGACTCCGGGAAGAGATGCCTGCGAAGATGGTAGCGGTGGCGAATAAGTGTATTGTTTGAATTAGTAGAGGGTAAAGCCTGCTGTAGGTAGCAGGTTTTTGTTTGAATTTTATTCATATGAAAGTTCTTGATTATTTGAAAAGAAAATGTCGAATTATCTGGAATAGGATATTCAGACTATTCATTCAAAAGTCATATTAAGAATCATTAATTCAGGGTCTTTTTCCTCATTTTTAATGATAACCGTTGCGAAGTAAACCTGGAATTAGTAATATTCATGTGTGTTATAAGAATGATGGCTCACTAGAAATAATTCGTCTAACAATTCATATTTACTCTTTATCAATACTATATGTCTTTATAAGATTGACAAGTTTAATGATTTGGAAGTTGAAGAGAGTAATTAAACGGCGAATTTCAAATGTGGGCTAAGATTCTCTTAAGCTGGCCAGCATACAAAATTAGAGAGTTTCTGTATTTTTTATTTTTCAGGAGGTTTATCCAATGAGAAAAAGTATAATGTTTTTGGCTGTGATTTTGCTTGTTACTCTGTTTCCTAAGTCAACATATGCTGCAACTGATGATCAATTTACAATAAAGAATGTATATGAATATAACAATGAAACGTATGATAAAATTAAACAGTATGATCATTTAAACGTGGAACTGTTGTCAGATAATAGCTTATCCATGGTTTTGGATACAGGAGAAGAAATTTTAAATGTGACTGATATTGCTTATGAAATGAACTATGATAACGAATCGAATACAACTTTAATTTCTGCTAGTGGGATGTTGCAAAATGGTAAATCTTTTGTATTGAAGTTAGGTTACGATCAGAAGGAGAACGCTAACGGAGACATTATTATTACATCCACTTCAGAGGGAAATGAATTTCCTGATGAGACCTTTATTCATTTCAATAATAATGAATGGATTTCTTTAAAGGAGATGCATGAAGGAATTCAGACTAATGAACAGCCAAGAGAAGTTCCTTCTGTGATCGGACCAATGGCTGCTGCTAATTTGCCTGTTGTTAAGTCGTCTAAATACGGTAAATATACGTTCTCGAACGTACAGTGGAATACAACGAATTTGATGTCAAATAACGATAATAACATGCAAATTAAATTCCAACCTTTGTTTTCTAATCTGGCAACTTGGAAAGCACCGAATGGGAGTACAGGTCAGCTCATTAAGAAACAATCCGACATCCATACGATTTTAACTCGTTATGAATCTTACGATGTTAATTCGACATATGCTATTGCATACACCAGACCTATTGTTAAGACGTCGAGTCAGCGCTCCATTCCAATTGCTATATCCTATGCAGGAATAGGAACTGAAATCCAGATCCCTATTGGTTCGAGTAACACAAGTAATGAGGGAAACCCTGCTAGATGGGATCTAAAAAGTATGTCCATTCCGCTTCAAAATTCAAGTGGTAGAGACCTAGATAAATATACAATACAAGGTGTCACAAGCATTACAGGTAAAGGTAAGAATGTGAAAATTCAAGCAGGCGTATATGTTAAAATCGGAGCATTTTATTCCTTTGGCAATAAGCCTGCTCAATGGACTACATTTACAGATACTTACACACATGATATAACTGCTAAAGTTCAATAATTACCTTAACGAGCTTTAGCTCTAAGGAGGAAATATGAAGAAACTCTTGCTTTTGGCATTGCTAGTTACATTGATTACTGGTTGCAGTTCAAATGATCGAGAAAAGGCAATAGATTATCTTGTGAAGAATCAAACCAATGATGTGACTGTCATCGTTTTTGGAGATAAGCCATCTGAGCGTTCCTACATCATAGATTTGCAAAAGGATCTCCAATTCATCAATGAGAACTTGAGAACAGATAATCCTATTGCGAATGTGAGCTATATTGATATTAGTGAGAAGCAACAGTATAATTTCGAGGAGATTTTCGAGATCCAAACTTATCCACATGTCATTGTATTTGAAAAGAATCAGATCGTCTTAGAAGCACAAACACCGGATGAGATTGTTCGCTTCTACGAGAAAGAAAAGTAGAATTATCTAAACCTTGCAGGGCAAATGCCTTTCAAGGTTTTTTATTTAACCAAGTTTTGTTAGTAGGGGTTGATAAGTGTATTGTATGAATAGCAAAAGTAAGGGCTTATTGTTAGATAAGGTGTTTTGTTTGAAAAATAGTGGAAATAAGTGGATTAATGCTTGATAATGATTCTATAAGCCTGATTCTCTTTCAATTATCTAGTCCATTAGACTTATATGTAGAAATTAAGATAAATAAGGAAGGTGATAAAGACATGGAAAGTGATGAAGTACATTACTCAAGTAATAAAAGTGGAAATTATAAATTTTGGATCTTAATTGGATTTATATTGATTTTGCTTGCCGTGACAAATCCAAGCAAAGACGATTTTGTTAAGTGGGTCGTAAACTCTTCAGTAGAAGAGTCAGATAATGAATGGGTTAGTACAGGGATCAATTTGTTTGGGAGCTCAGTTGTAAGTGGCGTTACTACGCAACAAGATCTAATATTTGTTTCAATTTTAAAATGGAGCTTGGAACAGAAACAACTTCTACATTGGGTTTCGGAAAACGCTTCTTTATTAGACTTCCTTAATTCTGAAGAAATGAAATTACTGCTATACAGCTGATTGAATAGGAAAATAAAACGATGAAGCATTTATTTGTCATAATGTTGATCATAGTTATTACAGGCTGTGATTCTAGTAACGATCTGACTAACAAAGAAAATACTATAACTACTGAGTCAAGTACATATGAGAGTGTTGAAAAATGAGAAAAGCAATGTGGAGTGGACCACATATCAAAACAGCAGCTTCAGCTTCAGTATTAGTTATCCTGGATGTCTGATGATGAAATTGAATACAACTACTACGTTAAAGTATCAAAAGATTTTTTTGATGAAAACGAAAAAACTATACTTCGTATTGCTAAAAGTATGAAAGCCATTAAAAAGGTAAATCGGTTATATTTTTATAAGTTCTAAGGAGAATAAGTGAATGAATGAAATAATATGGCTCGTTATTGGTGTTGTTACATTATCAGTTGTTGCTGGACTATTACAGCCTTCTAAAAAGAAAAAAAGAAAAAAGTCCAACCCACGGAAGAAACAGACTACTAAAAAAACTGTGAGTAGTAGATTTAATCGTGCTTCCTCTACGTGTAGATCAGACGAAGTGATTCTAACTTTACCACTAGATAAAATGACCGGAGCAGAGTTCGAACGTTTACTTACACTCTATTTTAGAGACAACGGTTATACCGTAAAAGAAGTTGGCGTTGGGGGTAAAGATGGAGGAGTAGATCTGGTTATTACGGATAAGCGCGGTGAAAAAACAGCAGTCCAAGCCAAATGTTATGCCGATCATAATAAGGTGCAAGTAATGACTGTTCGTGAGCTGGTAGGTGCGAAAAGGAATCATGACTGTATTTTGTCTCTAATCGTGACCACATCTGATCTTACGGGTCCAGCAAGAAAAGAAGCCGATCAATTCAAAGTGGATTATTGGCACGGTGGTTTAGTAGACAGCAAGCTTCGCAGTTGGGGTAAATGGGTGCCATCCAATAGAAAAATGAAAATTGCACCGATTAAGAACGAGCAAGCGTCATCTAAGACATTATCTAATATCAAATGTAGTTGTGGTTCTTTAATGGTTAAACGTAAGAATAAAGCTGGGGCGGAATTTTGGGGATGTAGTAGCTACCCTACTTGTAGAAGAACGAAAGCTATCTGAATGACCTCAATAAAATGACGGTGAAACAAAGGCGAAGCAGCTTGTAAGCTGCCTTGCCTTTGTTATTTTTATGTTCAAGATCACTTTAATATTTCTCGTATCACATTTTTGGTTAGTTGAATACTGTCAGGGGAGGCATCTCTTAACATTTCTAAAATCTCCTGTATAACTACTTCTGACTCTGTGAAATGAAAATCCTCGTCTACATAAGCGAAAAGCTGTATTAAGTTTACTTCAAGTGACTCAGCGATCTTTGCCAGGTTCACCAAAGAAACATTCTTTTCTCCACGTTCGATCTGTCCTATGTATGAAAAATGAAATCCACCTTTTTCTCCGAGGGATTCCTGTGAATACCCTCTTTCTTTGCGTAGTGCGCGAATTCTGGCTCCGACTAGCTTCAAAACTTCTCTGTCCTCGTTCATGGTATTCACCTCTCTATGTTCAAAAGTGTAGACAAGTTTCCTCAAGGTAAACACCAAACGAAAAATACAAATCGTTTATTTGATTACTATATGTATCATTTTATTGTATAATACTGGTATTAACTCTTTGGAGGGATGACAATGGCAAGAAATTGGTCCATAACCGAAGCACATTGTAATCACCAAGTAGATTTTACCCCACGTTTGCAAGACCATGATATCTCCACACAATCTAGGTCCAAACATATTCCTGCTTACCATATGCTACGTACCACAATAATGGGCTATCACCAACATGCTATGTATCATCTCCAACTTGCCGCCATCATGTGTAATCACAATCAGTTTAAAGCCTGCCTAATTCTATGTGATTGGGCTCTAGCCTCCATGATTAAGGCGCTTTATATCCATAAGTATCATTCAGTTCATCCACCCAAAGAACTCACCATGAATGAAATCTTGCCTTTAGTGCATACGGAGACTGAACCCGGACTAGATATTGCCTTGTTCATCGGCACGATGCAACATATGTCATCCCAAGCGGATTACCCATATGACCAGCCACTAGAACCGAACAATATCGAAAAGCTTATTCAACGAACAGAAGAGATATTGGATGATTTATCTGCACGTATGATGAAGGATTCATCAGAGTAAGATGTTTTTTTAATTGATCATTTGGGTTAAATGTTTGATTTATCTGTGTTACGCTTACAAGATGACATCATCCAAATAAAGGGTATATGATGCAGAGATTACAAAGGATGCTCTTTGCTTTGCATCTGGAAAGTAGGTGTACATTTTGAAAAGAGTAATTGCTATCGCGTTTTTCATATTATCTATAATGGAATTGGTTACATTAATCCTAATTGGTAAAAGCATGATGATTGGATACATGGAACCGAGTACGTTTAGAGGGATAATTTCATTCCCACTAGGCGCTACGTACCTCTCGATCTGGATGTTCTTTTCACGGCAAGAGTTTACCGGAGGACGAGTCGCGGCACAGATCAGTTTTACAGCGGCATTGTTGACGGCGTGCCCGTTGGTGTGTTTGTTAATTATTTTCTATTAAATCAAGAGATTAAGAAGATTTCCTTTAAATTAGGATCTATGAAGTACGTTGTTGGAAATATTGTTATGGTGGGAAAGGAAAAATCAGGATGTTAGAAGGATGTATATACATCAAGCTTCTGCTAACATGGTAAAATCCTATTTCAAACGCGGAGAATGATATGAGTACAATTAAAGTAACACCAGAGCAGCTGCTGCATGTATCCAGACAAATCGAGCAGGGTAGGCAGCAGTTGGAGGGTATACGTAATGACCTGATCGCACGGATCGGATTCATCCAGTCTCAGTGGGCGGGAGCAACGCAAGAACGGTTTTTCTATGATTTTCAGCAGTCACGTTCTGTACTGGATCGAGCACTGGAAAGTATGGTTATGTCATCCCAAGATATGTTCGCGATTGCTGAGAGATTCAAACAAGCGGATCAGGAACAGGTGAGCTTGGGAGCCATTGCTGGACAGATTGCTGCCCTTACAATGATGAACCATAATATAGGTAACACAGAAGAACAAAGACGAATGGTATATAATCCTTTGTTTGGAGTTAACATGCCTGCGAGTGAAGCAGAGGATGGTATGCCAGGGCAAAAAGAGTTTGTTAAGTATTGGGAAAATGGTGGCAGTTATGAAGAAATGAGAGCTGGACCTAAGCAACCGGAGTCTGGTGGTGGGGATCTATATGATGAACAGATTATTGCGTTTAAGGAAGGTCGTCATCCCATAACTGGAGAATCCATACCAGCATGGCAAGCAGCAGTTTCTATAGGAGGTTTACAGACTGCTAAGCTCGTATTGGCTTTTACTGGAATGTATAATAAGGGTTATAAGGTTCCGAAAGAAGGATTAGCACTCCCAAAAGGTATGATTGGTGGAAGAATTACAGTAAGTAATGAAAGAATTCACCATGCTTCACTTGGAGATTTTAATTCTAAAAATAGATTGATCAATGGTGGTCACGGTCAAGATAATATTAATTACCTACTTAAAAATAAGATCCCATTTAACATTGCTAAAGAATATGAAAATGGTGTACGGGTTGGTAATATACCTAATCACAAAAATAAAGCAAAGCGAAGTGGAGAGGGCCAAGCATGGTTCCCTAAGGAGTGGACATCGGAAGATATCAAAAAGTCAGGTGAGCATGTAGCAAATCTGCCTGAGAATAGAATTAAGGGTGACGGTGAATGGATGTTTGGAAACTATAATAACGTTAGAGTAGGCGTAATCAAGAACGATGGACAGATCGGAACGATTACTCCAGATAATTCAAGACAACCGTGAGGAGAATAAAACTTGGTAGACTACAGTGAAAAAGTTATCTCATTAATAAAGAAAAGAAAAGATTTACACCCTGACGATCCAGCTATTCAAACGATATGGAATGAGATGGTAGACATTCTAAAAGTGAACGAGCAAAGTGCCATATCATTTCTAAATCAATGTGGAGAAAAAGATTTATATTGGCTGAGTGAGATATTTGAAGATCTATCTTCTGAATTCCAAAGTCGAGCATTTATAGATTGTCTTCTTCAATTGCAAAAGAAGTATCCTGATCTGGATATGGAGCAAGACATAGAATATGCGATCCAATCAATGGAGGATTAATAATAAGATCATTGAAAGTAATCAGGAAAACATAGTTTTCAACAAATGAATAAACGGACTCTCAAGTGGGTGGCATGGTGTCAAAAAGTATTTATATGAAGAACAAAGAAGAGGTGCTTGCACCGGAACTTATGGCGTATACCTTGGCCAAATTAGGTTCGTATGAATGGAATAGAACAGAGATGTATAATCCGAATCGGATATATGAGAAACCTGCGGGTTTTTATTTTAGATTCCACAACGCTGATCAGCTTTACGAGGAATTAAAGCATTGTATTCAGCACTTTAAGGGTAACCTTGAGTGGACGATCTATGTAAGTCCTTCAACCAAAAATAAAAATTATGTCATTGAGCCTGCTGATGTATACCATGCGAAACAAACTGAGGCATATCAGGTGAATTTGGAACTTGAAGAAGTGCTTCAAGATTCATATAAAGAAATCTGTGAGCAAGCGCTTCAAGACATCCCATTGTTATGTAACCATATTGAGCAATGGTTTGAGTTGGAACATAAGCAACTACATCCGCCTACAATACCGAATTGAAAACATTGGGAAAATGAAAGAATTATATGATGTAAGAAGGTTTGGATATGGAAAGTTTAGAAATTATTTTGATTGATTTTAACAAAAATAATCTAGATCGATTCATTAAGAATGATTTGAACATTCAGTTGGATCATATCAAAAGTTCTCACTTTTATGATAACCGTAGTGAAAACGATATTGAATTTCAGCAAATAGAGAGCCTTGAAGAGATTCTTTCTCCTAAGGGAACGGGGAATATATTATTGTCTCAGCTTTACCTGGGTCATACCTTTAACGACGTGATGATTGTATTTTCATTCGATGAGGAATCTGGAGATATCGTTATGAATTTTCCTGAAGAGGAGTTGTTCAGCGGAGAAAATTCAGAGACAACGTTAAATGCTCAGAAGTTAATAGAGTATATTCTTGATATTATGAAGAAGTATGCAATTGAAAAAGTTAGAATCGGTTATGAACCAGCTATGGATGATGACACTTGTTTGGTTGAGATTGATAAAGAAACAACGAATATGAATGCTATTGTCTCAAAACTGTTGGCTTAGAATCCTTCTGAACCAGAGTTTGTTGCAAAATAATTAGACATTAATAATGGCAGAAAGCCCATTTCAACTCGAATACGAGTAGTCATGGGCTATTTTTATCTCCTCAATCCAATCCACTACTTTACAAAATCACCCATCCCTCCCCATAGCAAATGGTATAATGGCAAAAAGGGAGATTCTTGCGCAAGGCTCGAAGGCTCTCACAGCAGAAAGGATGTTATACCACATGCCTACATACAACAAATTGGTGCGGGACAAGATTCCGCATATTATCACATCCAGTGGTAAGGAATGCCGGACGCGCATTCTGGACCTGGAGGAGTATAAGCAAGAACTAAGAACGAAGCTGCAAGAAGAATCGGATGAGTACGTAAATGCAGCGAGTGATCAGGAAGCCCTAGAAGAACTGGCTGACATGCTGGAGGTGATCCGGGCGCTGGCGGGGGTGCATGGAGCGAATGCAGCACAGTTGGATAAGCTGCGGGCGGACAAGGCCGAGGAGCGCGGTGGATTCCAGGAACGGGTGTATCTGATCGATGTCGACGAAGCTTAATGTTAAACTCATTACAGATAACTTGGCAGACGAACTCATTTCCCGGATGCAGCATGCGTCCGGGATTTATATTATGACTTCCTTTATTATGCAGTCTGGTGTGAAGCTGCTTGCTCCGCATTTGAAACGGGCAGCAGAACGTGGAGCAGAGGTACGAATGCTCGCAGGAGATTATCTGTATATCACACAGCCGGAAGGTTTGCGGGCGCTCTGTGAGGTTGATTCACGAATTGAGACACGTCTGTGGCGAAGTATGGGTACTTCTTTTCATCCAAAAGCGTATCTGTTCGATCATGACAATGGGGAAGGACTGCTGATCGTTGGTTCGTCGAACTTTTCGTTCACGGCGCTGAAGACAGGGTATGAATGGAATCTGGCGATGAATGCGGAGGCGGAGCCATATACGTTTCAGTCAGCTTTGGACAAGTTCATGCAGAGCTTCTACCACGAGACAACCTTGCCGGTGAACTCGGATTCGATTGCGCTGTATGAGGAAGAGTATCTCAAATATCACCAGAAGAACCCGGAGATGATCCAGCGGATCACGGAGATGGAAGAAGCGGAGTTTGGCACAGGTCTACCTGAGGACAAAGAGGAAGAAACCGCCACCGAGCTGTCGCTTGCCCCGATCCAGCCGCGCTTTGCGCAGTTGGATGCGCTTGAAGCACTCCATGGCACGATGGAGGAGCAGTACGACAAGGCGATGGTCATCATGGCGACCGGGCTTGGCAAAACGTATCTGGCGGGCTTCTTCGCGCAGCGGTTCAAGCGGGTGTTGTTTGTGGCGCATCGGGAAGAGATTTTGTTCCAGGCAAAGAAGTCTTTTCAACGGATCATGCCCGAGCGCAGTCATGGGATATATAACGGAGAGTACAAGGATGGAACCGCGGATTGTGTGTATGCTTCGATCTTTACGCTGAGTATGCAGAAGCACCGGGATGGATTTGCGGTGGATGCCTTTGATCTGATTGTGGTGGATGAGTTCCATCATGCGGCGGCGAAGACGTACATGTTGGTGATTGAGCATTTTCAGACTAAGTTCCTTCTGGGCATCACGGCTACCCCGGATCGGCTGGATGGCAAGGATGTGTATGCGCTCTGTGATGGGAATGTGGCTTACCAGATGCATTTTATTGAAGCGATCCGGCGAGGTTGGCTGGCGCCATTTCAATATTATGGAGTATTCGACGATACGGACTATTCGCAGATCCGCTGGATCGGGACGAAGTATGATGAAGAACAGCTCATGGCTGTTCAGTTGCAAGAGGAGCATGTGGAGACGATCTATGCGGCCTGGCTGCGGCACAAGCAGACGAGAACGATTGGATTTTGCTCATCGATCCGGCAGGCGGACTATTTGGCTGCGTATTTTCGCAGTCAGGGGGTGAAGGTGCTCAGTCTACATTCGCGCACATCGGAGATGTCCCGGGAGGAAGCCATTCGCCAGCTTGATGCGGGTGAACTGGAGGTTGTGTTGACGGTGGATCTGTTCAATGAAGGAACGGATATTCCACGTGTGGACACGCTTCTCTTTGTGCGTCCAACGGAGTCACTCACCGTGTTCACCCAGCAGGTGGGGCGTGGTCTAAGGTTAGCGGAGGGCAAATCACATTGTGTTATCATCGACCTGATCGGAAACTACCGAAATGCGGATGTGAAGCTGAGTTTGCTGGATGTGCGCGGGGAGCTGGAGGGAACGGCAAAGGTCCGAGATTCGGCTGTGCCGGAAGTTCCGGCTAACTGTGGGATTCATCTGGAGACTCGAGTGGTGAACCTACTTCAGGAGCTAAGCCGCAAACGGCTGCCGCGCCGCGAGAAGTTGCATCAGGATTTTCTGGATGTGAAACGAGAGTTGGGGCGTATTCCGACGTATCTGGAGCTGCATTTGATGGGACGTTCGAAGAGTATCGGGTACCGGAACGAATTTGGCTCCTATGTTGGGTTTCTCTATTGGGCGGAGCTACTGTCCCCGGTTGAGGGAGAGGTGTACGTTCGGCATGAGGCGTGGCTGCGTGATGTGGAGAAGACACTCATGAACAAAAGCTACAAAATGATCGTGCTGCTGTACATGCTGGAGCGAGGTGAAGCCCACTGGATGGACCCGATCACACCGGGGGAGATGGCAAGGTTCTTCCATACGTATCTGACGGAGAAGGAGTACCGGAAACGGAAGGACTTTTCGGACAAAGGCAAACTTGCGCTATGGGAATGGAATGAGAAGACGGCAACGCGGATTGAGAAACTGATTATCGACATGCCGATGTCTATGTGGAGTGGGGCGAAGGGTAGTATGACCCGTTTCGAGGATGGCATGTTCTCGCTGAATGTAAAAGTGCAGGATAGAGAGGAACAGGCAGTGTTATATCGCTGGACACGGGATATATGTCTGTATCGGCTGCATACGTATTTTGAGCGAGGAAGTTATTGATAAGTAGCGAGAAGAAGTTCTTATACAGTCAGTCAAATTGAAATTTTACTTGGCAAATAAAAATTTACCAAGCAGAAAAAACAAAAAGCGTACCAGTGGAATAGCGGTACGCTTTTTGCTTACTTGAAATTAACTTTTTGTAGTTCACTTATATTATTCGAATAGGGAAACTGTCTAATAATTGAAGAGAGATCGAACAACAAATATATCAATATAAAAAGATTAGATATTATTAATATTAAAAGAGGGTTTTATTATAATTTATTGAATAATATATAATATATGGAAGTGGTATCGTCATAAGGAGGTGAACTATTTAGACCTATTTTTTATTAAAAAGTAGATTGTGCCAGAAACTAGTCCAGCTAAGATAAGAAGGCTAACAACGAGAATAAGAATATTATTCCACACAATGTGCATTGTCGAAACCCCTTTCATAATAATTTTTAGGAGGTATTTAAAGTGAAGAAGATCAGTATGTTATTGACATTATTCTTGGTTTCAATATCCATTTCCGTTCTTTTTACTAATTCAGCCCACGCAAGTACAGGTGAGGAAGATACAGCCTTAAAAATACAAAATATACTAGATAAGTATGAAGTGAACGAACCATTTTCTGACGAAGATACACAATATTTAAAAGAAAACTCAGATTTAAACAATAATATAACATATATTCAAAATAAAGGGGACGTATCAGTCTTTTCGGTCTCAAAGAAATTTTTCACAGGTAACAATAA
Source organism: Paenibacillus sp. FSL R5-0701 (assembly GCF_037973995.1). Classification (NCBI taxonomy): domain Bacteria; kingdom Bacillati; phylum Bacillota; class Bacilli; order Caryophanales; family Paenibacillaceae; genus Paenibacillus; species Paenibacillus sp. FSL R5-0701. The sequence goes on from NZ_CP150230.1 coordinate 1,098,862, forward strand.
AACATTAGCTTTAACTGGTTATGTAGAATACGATAACGGATTCGGTAAAAATAGTTGGAATTTCTATATGGACGCATGGGACACAGCTGGCATAAAAAGAAACATCCGAGCAGAAGTTAAAATTGATTGTGTAGGTATTGTAAATTTTGAAACTGGAGCAATAGGTAAAATCTATAACAATACAGTAAGCCAGACATCGTCTGGCAAAGTGGATTTCCTTACCTTAAATAAGTCTGATTCATTCACAGGCCTACCTATGTTTGTTTATTATTATCCAAAGGCTACATTTGACGGAGTTGATCTAGTTGGTGAATTCAGATAAAAACATTTCTAGAAATTAAAATATTCATCAACAAACCCATGGCTAAGGTGCTCTAGCCATGGGTTTGTTAGATACATCATCTACATAATTGGGCGTTAAGTTTATATTACAGTTGTTCCGTGTTTTTTCTGTGCGTTCTTTCGGAGGTCATCTAACATCTTTCACAGTTGATATGACCCCACCCTCCACATGGACCATAATCGCCTGATACAAAAACCTCAAAAAATCCCCATCACCAAACTGATCAAAATAACCCGCATAGCGGCGATCCGTCGTATAGGCTTCTGCAATACACCTCAGAATCTCAGCATCACAGACCATAAACTGTTCCAGACAACTTTTCCATTCACGTACTAACGCTTGTACCTCACCAGAATCAGGAGACAGATCCTGATATTTAGCCAATTCCCGAAATACCTGCTCCATGTTGACCGAGAACTGCTGGTAGGCTTTTTCTTGCTCTTCCGCAGACAGTTGATTCACATTGGCTTCGAACTCCTGATATTTCTCGGTATCTCCATATATAAACTTCGCCTCGGATTCATATTGTTCTTGGATGGGCAGAATGGAAGAGTCGTCAAATAGATTAAGATGAGAGATATCCGTCCCATCTACATACTCATCCAATTGATGGATGATGGTTTCGAGCTTTTGTTTGCGTTGAACGAGTGTGCTGCGGTGCTTTCTTAGGATCTCTTTCTGTTCTTCTTTGGAAAGTTGCATCATGGCCGCAATGTCTTTCAAGGAGAAATTCATTTCTTTGAACAGAAGAATCATCTGCAGATTCCCCAGTGCCTCTTGATCGTAATACCGATAGCCATTGTCCTCGACTTTGCTCGGTTTCAATAGATCCGTTTTATCGTAATAATGTAATGCGCGTTTGGTGATTCCAGTGATCTGAATGATATCTTTAACGGTGAAATAGGGTGTCTTCATTCCAAAAGTCCTTTGTTTCAGCAAGAATGACACTTGCCGGAGTGATAGTTGCTTCGGTAATCGGTGTACCTGTTTTGTTCAGATAATATTGGATTAAGTGATAACCGCAAGAATAGCCAGCCGCATAGGGCATACCTACGGGTGTGAAGTTTTGCATGATGGCCAGTTCATCGCCGTATAGATAGGGATTAATCTGGTCAAAACCGGTGACATGCAGCTGGTCTTTCATCTTTGGTTTGATAACGTTATTCAGAGTCTCCATATCCGTTTTGGCTACCCAAGGGCCTAGCAACTCTTCTCCATACAGGGATGTCGCAAAGCTCTCAGCCAACCCCTCGCTAACAACCATCTCGCCAAGCGTAATCTGTGGATTCCACTGGATATATTGATATCTCACGTTATGATTGCATTCATGGGCTAACACGGATTGCATACGAGGTAGAGTATAGCTATTGGGGATCAGGTTCGCAATAATATAACCCGGGATTCCACCATCTCCGCTGATGCCTTCGTTCATCATGAGTGAAGGGCTGTTCTTGTCGCCTAATAAAATCGTGTATAGATATTCGGAGACCGATAGCTCAATCCCGTGATCTGTAAAGGTGGATAGACTCGTACGAACAGCTTCATGACACTGTTGCCAAAATGTTTCAGACGAAATCGCTGCTAACGATGCGTTAATTTCAGGTGTAATATCTGCTGGAGCGATATTCATAAAGTTATTCATCATGATCACGTCGAAGCCGTGAGGTTCTTGAGAGCGAAACGGAATCTGTTGAATGTACCATTTGTTCATGAATGGACTCATCATGTGCTCGCGGTATAACTCCAATTTCTCATCGGGTGCAGCCTGGATGATCTCCTCATAGATTTGATCTGAACGTAACGCGGTAATCTTCATCCTTAATCTCCCCTTCTTATTAGCTTGAGATCATTATCAAGTATGACCTAACGTAACAGTCAAGCGTTGATGTTACGCTGCTGGCTCTCAGAATGATTCTGCATCTTCATTGCGAATATCAGACCAGACAGGATATAGATCAGGCTTAACAAGAGATAAGGGAGTTGCAGCGAGAATACGCGGTCGAACGTCGTTTCACTAACCCGCACCAATAATCCGCCGAGAAGCGTACCAATGGCACTAATGCCAAAGGTTAGAAAGCGAAACACACTTCCAACCCGGCCAAGCATCTCATTAGGAACGGAACGTTGCAGGATGGAGGAACGGGTAACATTGTAGACAATGATGAAAAATGCAGCACAGAAGTACAGACTACCTACCATATACGCATTTGTGGTTAGACCCACCACACCGTAGATAATTCCCATGCACAAAATGGAGGAGGTGATCAATTGTTTTGTACTCCATTTCTTGCGCATATAAGCAACAGCTTGGCTCCCTACAATGCTACCAATGGTTGCAATGGAGATGAGAATACCGAATGCAAAAGCATCCAACTGAAGCACATCTCGTACAAAAAAGATCTGAGTAGCCAGAATGATCGAATACATCAGCGTAATGGTGACAGACAGAATCGCTAGTCCGCGGAGAAAACGATCATGATAGACATATTGAATACCGGACCACATCTCGCGTTTCCAATTCTTCATCGGGCGAGTTTCCTTCTTGGTTGTTTCCGTATCCCCTGGGTAGAAGTTTCCCTTCAAACTGATCAAAAAGAGCAGAGCAATAACAGCCGTTACAGCGTCTATGGCAAAAGGAAAAACAATATGCAGGGTTATGATAAATCCTCCCAGAGCAACGCCCAGAATATCACTCGTGATTAACTGTCCCGCGGTGAATTGCCCGTTCGCTTTCTCCAATTTACTTTCATCTACAAGTTGTGGGATGACCGTCTGCACTGTACTGTCGAATACGACTCGGCTAAGGCCAATTCCAAACATGAACGGAGCCAGAATCGGAATGCTCACCCATCCTCCCCAGATGCATAACGTCAGAGCAAGTAGAAGGATCATTCGAGTAAAGCCTGCCCCAATCAGCATATGTTTGCGTGAGTAACGGTCGATGAGGACACCCACGGGTAGACTGAAGAGAAGCCAGGGTAAACGAAGTGCCGTCATCGTGACGGAGGCATACAGCGTATCGCTCGTAAGGGTTGATATGAGCCAAGGAACCGCAGCCAGTGTAAGTCCATCACCCAAAAATGTAAGCGAAAATGCACCGAATAACTTGGTATAGTTCGACTTGATTTTCATCGTTCCCTCCACCAATAAGATGTATAGCATAGCAACATTGAGGTTGGAAAATAATGTGTTTTCACTTAAATCAAATTTAAGTTATTGTAAAATGGTTTTCAATCCTATTTTTACAATAAATAACTTCACAAAACGCTTACAAACTTTCAATTCTACCCTACCTTTTCAGCTACGAAGCTGAGATAATGGGAGAGGAATAAGGCATGAAACAGACACAACAACCATGTTCACCAACAGTCTAAAAATAACAGCTGCATATCCATAGGAGGATTATGAATGACGACACAACCATTGAATCTGATCCAATCCACGGAGGGCCAAGCGTTGCTTGCCCAAATGTATGGACAATCACAAGTAGAGGAACAGACCGCACGTTACACAAAGCTGAACGCAACGTTTGAAGAGTACTTTGGCGCGCAAGAGGGAAGCAAGTTGTTCAGCGCAGCAGGACGCAGCGAGATTGGCGGCAATCATACGGATCATAACCATGGTAAAGTGCTGGCAGGCAGCATTACGCTGGATACGATTGCAGTGGCAGCACCAACTGCGGATTCCGTTATTACGTTTTACTCAGAAGGTTATGACAAGAAATATGTAATCGATCTCACGAATCTTACGCCAAATACGGAAGACGATGGCACAACTGCATTAATTCGTGGTATGGCTGCGGGATTTGGAGAATTCGGATATAAGGTAGGCGGCTTCCAGGCGTACCTCTCAAGTAATGTGTTCTCGGCATCAGGAGTGAGTTCCTCGGCATCATTTGAGATGCTGATCTGTACGATTTTGAATCATTTCTATAACGATGGAGCACTGGATGTTGTAACCTTGGCCAAAATTGGTCAGTATGCGGAGAATCACTATTGGAACAAACCTTCCGGTCTGCTGGATCAGATGGCTTGTGCGTACGGCGGACTCATTGCTATTGATTTTGAAAATCCTGCACAGCCAGTCATCGAGCCTGTTCAGTGGGATTTCCAACAAAACGGCTACTCATTGGTCATTGTGAATACGGGCGGTAACCACGCTGATCTGACAGAAGATTACGCTGCTGTGCCATATGAGATGAGAGCGGTTGCTCAGGCACTGGGCAGTGAGTATGTTCGGGAAATTACTGCAGACGCCATCTATGCCAACCTCAAGAAGGTTCGTGAAGCTGCTGGGGATCGTGCCGTGCTGCGTGCGCTTCATTTCCTGGAGGAAAACAATCGTGTCGATGGTCAGGTTCAGGCGTTGCGTGATGGACGTTTTGCTGATTTCTTGAAACTGATTACGGCGTCTGGTAACTCGTCATGGAAGTGGTTGCAGAATGTATATCAGAGTGGTGCTGTGAAGGAACAAGAGATTGGCATCGCGCTGGCACTGACCGAGAATTATCTGCAAAACCTGGGTGATGGCGCTTGTCGTATTCATGGTGGTGGATTCGCAGGGGTTATTCTGACGATCCTTCCAAACGAAAAAGTAGAAGAGTATATGTCATGGATGCACGACATGCTGGAAACGCCAATCATTGTCGTTAATGTGCGTGCACAAGGCGCAGTATGTCTGAATGCATTGATCGCTAACGCGGGCTAAATAGCACTCAGTTAAATAGTTCTAACATGATTCTGCGAAGTCCGGGCTATGCCCGGGCTTTTTGGGTTGTTCATTTTTTTTTAAAACTTCAAACCTTGAAGGTCTGTATTGTGTTATCTAAGTAGTGGCTATATCTCAATAATGTTCTTATGGGAGGAAGGGTCAGATGAGTACACCTACAGTGGCTGGTCAGGAAGAGGCTCAATTATACGAGGAGTTGCGGCGTGCGATCGATGAATTCGAAGAGGGTGAGCAGCGCCAAATAGTTCTGAGTCGGATGATCAAACAGCTCAGGTTCGCCAAGTGGCGCAAAGATCGAATGCGCAAGGTTGATGCATACTGTCAAAAGATCAAACCCGTGACACTTTGGATCATCTTAGCCACAGGTGCACTTGCACCAGTCCTGTTATTTAGCATGTTCATCTGGGTATCTCTATGGGTAGAGTAGTGGACAGCTAGAGAGATAAGGAGGATGGACCCCGTATGTTATTTATTGTGTTTTTTATTGCGATCGTATTTGGTGCTTTGTTGATTTTTCGGATGGATGAGGAGCGAAGGGTAAAAGCCGGAGCGCTGACAGTGGTCGTATTCAGTATTCTGCTGTGTATGCTACTTATATTCCAATTGGTGAGTCACGGAGGTGACTCGTTCACCTATTTGGGGTTTTTCAACATGACGTATGGAGCTGCGAACGTATGGATTCACATCTTTATTGTGATGACGCTGGCGGCGTTACTGACGTATCTGGGTGCGAGTGAGTAGCAGAGAGGTGAGGTTAGACAGTGAGGGGGGGAGGATTACTCGTCACTGTCTAACCTTTTGCATATAACGAAGTACAACTGATCTGACCCAAGAGCCATGCATCTCTACAAGGCTCTTGGGTACTATCAATTCTTTTAGGCTCATACATCTACTTAAGAGGTTTGATGTCATCAGGTGCTGAGCCTGTTTTGACTTCATAAGTATCATAATCCACCATTGCAAATATTTCTTGAGTTTTATTCCCTTTTACGTAACCTGTCAGTGATACTGTATGAGACAAGTCAGATGGAATGAATTTGTGGCCTGTAAACTCAATATTAATTCCATAGATTTCCTTAAAATAAACTTGGCTTGCGATCTCCGCTTTGTGTACAATTTCTTTTTGCTCGTTGGACATACAAGCACAAAATACAGTGATACTTAAACCAATCATTATTAATAGCGTTAGAAGTGTGCGATATTTTTTATTGAGCACATCTACCACACCTTGTTGGAACTTATTTGATTTTCTTGTCGAGTAACTCTTTCGGTACAACAGCTGTTTGAACTTCAAATGTATCATAATCAATTAGGATAGTGATTTCGGTTTCCTTATGATCTTTAACATGTCCACTCAAACTAATATTGTGGCTAAGATCTTTCGGCATAAATTTATGATCAATGAATTCCACTTTAGTATTATAGTGATTAATGAAGTATTGATGACCCACTTGAGTGGCTTCTTCAATAATCTTGTCTTGATTCGTTATAGAGTTACATCCTCCCAATATAAGGGATAAGATTATAAGTATAAAAGATACAAATTGAATATTTTTAAAAATAATCTTTAACCTCCTATATATGTTAACTTAACACATTATAATATACTTTAACTTTTTAGATCAGTAAACAGAGAAGAGTTTTTATGGATACCTATATAACTGATAAAACATATAAGGAAATTTCGGAACTGCCCTATCTTAATTTGTATGAAGGAGAGAAGATTTCGTAATCGCTGATCAGCAACGACTGATACAACAGGAACAGAAGATACGTACGATTCATGGAAGGTTGCAGTAAGATACAGTAATTGTCTAAATCTGCTCATAAGTAAAGAGTCAGATAGGAAGTGATCCTCCTACCTAACTCTTTACTTTCCTTGGGTAAGCAGTGCTATAACTGATTAGTGTATATCAGTAGTATTCCTGTTCAATGTTTGAATTTTCTCTTGAATATACTGGTGGTAATCGCGGAAGCTGCTGATGTGATGCAAGGAATCAGAATTCTCGGACTGAATCTTAATTTTACCGTCCTGAGGCAGATTTTTCATCGCAGCAATGACGGATTTGGAACCTTGGATATCACCGGACATGTCCTGGATTCGCTGTAATAATGCCGGATGTCCTTCATGTTGGAGCATTTCGGCGAGCGGTCTCATTTCCTCCAACTTTTGGCTCGACCGTTCAAGTGTGGTCATTACTTTGTCTCCATCTGTACTTGCACTAAGCGAAACCATTCGGTGAATATGGTCTTTCTCCATACGTTCAAGCGCCTCAAGATGGGAAGCTTCCAGTCGTTTGGGATCGCTCCAACTCTCCGACCGAACGGTGTCATTCTGTTGCTGGGAAGCATTGTTCGCAGTGCCATTACCACAGCCCCATAACAGAGATGAGCAGGTTAACACGGCTCCAACGGCGATGATACTTTTTAACCTCATGCTGTCACTCCTTCGATAATTTTCCTGAAGGTAGTATGAGCTATAATATCCAAAATCATGCTTCTTCTCTTCATTTCTGTCCCATAATTAAGCATATCACTGATTTTATCTGGTAAAAATGGCCTAGAAGGATTCATTATTATTTGCTATTTAAACTCAAATTACAGACTTTCTACTTATTTTTGCAGGCATGTGTTTTCGGGTGTGTAGATATTGATTTATAATAAATGGATATAAATACAGGTAAATTGTTACAAATAAACTACGTCTAACAACTGCAAAAAAAGAGACCTGGACGTTTTCTCCAGGTCATTTCTAATGAAACATTAACATTGGTATATTACTTTGCTGTTTTTTCTGGGGAAGAAGGTACTTCCTTTTTTGGATTTCGACTATCGATAAACCAGCCTGGTCCTTGTACACTGATAACCTCCTGTGAGTCGTAGTTATAGGAAACTGTGATACTTTCATCCTCATGTCCCGTTATATGACCGTATAGATATAGACGTGAATGAATGGAAGGATCATCAATATCGTGACTCGTTACAATAAAGTCCGCATTATAGTATTTCTTTATGTACTGAACACTTATTGGTTTAGCTGTTTCTACAATACTTTGCTTCTCTGAGGTAGACATACTTGAACATCCTCCTAATAAGAATAGAAAAATAAGTACGGTCAGAGCTATAGGCTTTATTTGCATAAGCGTTAATTCTCCTTTTATGGAAATAAACTCTAAAGACACTTTAATACAAATTATTGTAATAGACAAGGTGGGGTATCATGACATACATAAATGATAAGACCTATTGGACCATTGCTGATGAGGTATACATACGAGAATTACCATCATCCGGATATAAAAATGAAAATCTTCCAGGTTGGACAATAGTTGAACCGAAGGGAGCAATACTCCACGATACGAATGGTTCGGGATTTGATGCTTCAGTGTTTTACAATGAGGATAATAATCAAGTTATTATTGGTTATAGAGGAACTGAACCACCTGATCGTCCCAAATGGAGTGTACTAACAGACTGGGAGACTGATTTAAATGATGTTGTGGGTAATCGAACCAAGAATTTGGAGGAAACTCACAATTATATGGAGCAATATAAGGAAGAGATTGCCTCGCTACCTCTGCATAAACAAATGCCTTTTATTGAGGCTGAGTCTAGGTATCAGAATAATCAATTTGTTCAGGCAATGAACCTCTTTGATAAAGTGAAGGAGGAGTACCCAGAAGCTGATATATCAACGACTGGACACTCGTTGGGAGGTGCTCAGGCGGAATATGTGGCGATTCGTAATGGAATATCGTCAGCTAGTTATAATCCGCCAAGTATTGTGCATTTACTTCCTGATGATTTACAAGAAAAGGTTCGGAACGGAGATTATCTGAAAACGAATGTGGCCTATGTCCATCCAGGGGATTCTGTGGGTTCTGGTGTGAAGAATGCTGAGCAGCATGTCGGTGCTACTTATTATATCAATTCGACTTTTGAAGATGCTAATCGATACGAGACCATCCCCATGTTCTTACCGGCACCTCGGGAGACGTGGTGGGAACAAAGATTGTTTGGTAACAAGTGGTCGTTTGAATTTATTCGTGTTCCGTCTATATCCGGAGAACAAAGTGTACTATCTAAGTTTTTGGATTCCATGCTAGTGGGTCAGAGAACACATAGTATGGATCATTTTACATTCGATGAGAAAGGGAACATAAGTAATACATTGTATACGATAGATGGGCGACGTGTGGATGGTCAGCCTAGAGTAGAAAATTATTCAGAGATGATGAAGGCAAGAGAAGAGTTTAAGGAAGCGATGAATATGCTTGTCGAGAAGCATGGTTCTGCTATGGGAGGTTTTGGCCAACTTGCGGCAGCATTACTAGGAATCAGCCCAGTCGATATGAATAGACAGAACTCAGCGTACTATGTTGGCGACCAACACGGAAGCACCATTCAGCTAACACCTGAGGAGCTTGGACATGCTTCCAGACAGATGCGGGATAGTCTACATGGTTTTGCCAATGATGCGCGCTCTTCAATCCAGATGTTTCAAGCGCATATATCAACAAGTGAGAGCCAGTCCTTTACACCCATTGCCTATGATGCTACAGCAACGTTGGAGCGGGTCAATCGGTGGTACCAAGAATCCATTACAGAGATCGCAGATTATATCGAACGAAAAAGACAGGATTTTGTTCTGGCAGATCGATAATAGTTTAGTTGCAATGAACTACAGGAGGTGTACATATGGGGAGAATATCTGTCTCTCTGTCAGATTTGAGAAGAGCGATCCAGCAGTGTGAACAGTTGCAGCAACGCTTGATTCAACAGGAACAGCAGATGCGAAACATATATGGAAGACTGCACGATTGGAAGGGGGAGTCTGCAGTACAGTTGTCTGCAAAAATGTCGACATTTCTTGAAGGAACTACATCCAAATTAGCAGAGTTAGAAGCACACAAAGAACAATTAAAACAATATATAAGGAAGATGGAAGAGGCCGACCGCGAAGATCGACGCAAAGCTCAGTACCCTTATTAATCGTCCTTATTTTCCGAACTGGGGGGAATTATGTATATCTATAACAATTTGATATGGCGCTGGACCATCAATCTTCTATATCCTGCCATTATCTTTGTCTTCCAGAGCTGGGGCCCGATATTGGATTCGTGGACGGGTCCCATTTTGTTTGTCGCGCTGTTCTGCTTCCTGTGGAGCGATGTGAAAGACTTGTTCGTCTCGACGGGATTGACATGGTTTATTGCCATCCCGTGTTGGTGGTATTTCATCGAGCGTCCGAAACCATCGTTCGGTGCAGAACATTTTGCGGCACATCTATGGTTAATTGTACTTATGTATATTGTCTTTGTGCTCATTCCTCAGACCTTAATCCTGACTACTCGGTTGCGGGTAATGCATTATATTAGGGGGAAGCAAATATGAGTCGCATCAAAAGAATCAACAAGCCATACTTCATCTTCCTCATCTGGAACGTACTTATGATTGGTGCTGTACAGGGGTTAACCTTCCAGCATGAGCCCGGTAGAGGCGTGTCTGGTAACGGTAACCTGGGACTTCTAGTGTTAGCTCCATCTCTTCTGACCTTTCTTATTCTATGTATCTGGACGGCACCTTTGTCCAAATGGTGGTTATATGATCAGCGTCAGCGATGGGGAGGAAGGGAGCATGTTTGTGTACCCCTGGTTACTCTCCTACTGTGTGTGTGTTGTCAGTCTTTCTGGAGTTACGTATCATCAATGACTTACGCATGCAACTCAATGGATTTACGAATGATCCGAATTCGGCAGTATACCGTTTTGGTTGGCTGAACCAATACACGAACACACTGTTTTACAACGTGCCAATCCTGCTGTTCGGCTTGTCTTTCTCAATACTGACAGGCTGGCTGATGGAATGGAAACTTCGCAGTCATAGATCCGCATGATCCCATCTGCAAACGAACGACATCCATCTACATAAACATCCCTTATCCGGCTCCAGACGGACAAGGGATGTTTCGCGTTCTTGCTATACTTTCCGTTTATATTTCCCTGTATACGGGATGGTGAGGTGGATTTTCAGATCCTGAATCGAGTCTTCCGTAAGCATCATCTTGCTGCCATTGTTTGATAACTTTCGCCAGAGTTTCGGATTCTTGCGATACAGCTTCTCCTGAAGACCGTAAATATCCACACCACGCTCAAGGCCGTGACGATAGGTCTGCATGATCTGCTCGCGCAACTTCACTTCACTAATCTGGATCATCTCTTCATACGAGGTGGGCACCAGGTATTCGTACAGGGCAGTGAGGTATTGGGCGTCAATGTTGAACGTAACGTTTTCTCCATGAATGACAGGTTTAATTTTGATCTTTGGCAATCCTACACTGAGTGCCCCATAGATCGTTCCATCCTTCTGCACAAGCAAGGGAGCACGCCGCATGTCTTTGATTAGCCAATGATAACCGGGAAGCTGACTGCGTGGAAAGTATTCAAAGTCATAGCCAGTCTTCTCGAAAAAGGCCCCTTCCACCAGAAACAAATCATGTTTCTTCTCATTCTCAGCCCACTGGGTATCGTTCAATGCAATACTCGGCAGATACGTTGTTGTAGCCGGATCATTATGTGTTGCAATGAGCTTAAAGCTAAGCACAGGCGGGTATAACGATTCTTCCATGTACGTGGGGAGTGGATTGTGAAGAATGCTGTCCAGTGGCGACATATTATAGATGGACGTTGCACTCAGGATTTTCTCCAGAGGCTCTCGTGTTCCATACACCCAGGTTGTATAACGGGATTCTGGAAACCGTCCCAGCATGTCAAATACTTCTTTGATGTGTTTGCTGGTTAGCACACCTTCGGCCATAACGATGGCCGTCACATGCCCCCAAGCCATGTGTAATTGAGCCGTGCGGAACAGCTCGTTCAGCGCCAGACTCATAGTTTTCCCTTCGGCATGTCCGACCCATACAGGGGGTGTATCTGCACTTTTTGTTGAATTTTCACTTTTGGCGACACTGGCAAAATCCAGCGTTTGTACATACAGGTGATACATGCCGTCTTTGTAATCAATGCCAAATGCGTTGGCGTAGTCTACCTGTTGAATCTCAAAGGCACTCCAGCATCCACTCGTCATCACACACATCGATAGGCTTAACAGACCCAGCAGATATCGCTGTAACAAGTGTTTCATCGTCCGTTTCCTTTCTTACGCGGTTCTTGAGTCTCAAGATAGACGGGTCTTCGTTTACCTAACCCCTTTGGCAGTTTGAATAATGAAGCTATCGCTTGTTTGAAATGAAGTGGTGTTAACGGCGTGAGATACGGAATGCCAAATGATTTGAGATCGGTCAGGTAGATGAGGAACAGAATCAACGACAGGATGAACCCATAGATGCCGAGGGAAGCTCCCAAGACAAAACAAAGGAACCGCAGGATCAGCACAGAACTGGTCATGACCTGATTCACAATGGTTGCTCCAGCTACGACGGTAACTGCGATGATGACAATCATGAGGGGAGAGACCATGCCGGCTCGAATGGCGGAATCTCCGATAATCAGACCTCCAACGACAGTTAATGTCTGGCCGATGGCACTTGGCAAACGTACCCCTGCCTCACGGAACAGCTCCATCAGCAGCATAATGAGAAACATCTCCATTCCCGATTCCATCGGAAGTCCCATGCGTCCAACCGAGATCGTCGCGACTAGAGGAAAGGGGATCTGATCCATATGAAAGGATGTCAGCGCAATATAGAATCCGGGCAGGAACACGGTGATCATCAGGCCAAGAAAGCGCAGCATCCGTCCTACGTTCACAGCCAAGAAGGGAAAGCTGGCATCCTCCGGTGATTTGAGCAAAAGAAACAGATTGACTGGCCCAATAATAGCGCTGGGATTACCGTCGACAATGAGGATAAAACGTCCGTTCAGGAGACATTCTGCAGCAAAGTCAGGCCTGCCCGTATAATGAGTGACGGGAAACAAAGTAATCTTCGAAGGGGACAGCAATTCTTCCAGTTCATTGGCGGTCAAGATGCGTTCGGTCTCAATCTTACGCAACCGATCCTGGACGTCTTCGATTAGCTCCGGGTTCGCGATATTCTTGATATACATCAGGGCTACCTTGGTTGCAGAACGTGAACCGATCAGTTCGATATTACAGGCCAGCTGGTTCGTACGCAGACGGGTACGTATCAAGGCAACATTGACGGCAAGTGGTTCAATGAACCCATCTCTTGCCCCGCGGATCGAAACTTCGGTGGTCGATTCCTCCGGTGTCCGAGTAGGGATATTAGATATATCAATACTCCACATGGCTTGAAGGGATGGTATACAGACTAACATATGACCTTCAAAAACACGGAGAGACATTAGTTCGGTGCCATATGCCGGGTCTTGCAGATCCATTCGATTCCATTGCAGATTGATACACTTTTCGATGTCGGATGTACGAACAAAATGGGTGTGCTCATACGTTCGTTTGAGTTCCGGAAGAATAATATCATAGATCGCTTCACTGTCTACCATACCGCTGCAATAGGCCATAAGTATCTGCATCGGAGATTCTCCGATCATGTGACTATTGATGATGACGTCGTCAGATCCGGCAAAAAAGGTATTCAGGTTATGTTCGTTCATTCGGAACGGTTCAACGTCAGGATTATTCTTGGGCTGGGTTGAGATCGGCACGTTCGGGAGCCTCCTTGTCTTTTTTATGGATTAATGCGGCAATGGTCAATATTACGGTAACGATGGATACATAAGCGAGCATGACCGGGAACTGAATATGATCCACATAATAGTCGACGTAATCAATGCGCCACCATTGCATCGCCATGAAGCTCATGATGACGGTGATGGTGAGAATCGCGATATATCGTTTCTTCGGTCTTCGGAAATTCAGCAGATCCACAATGAGATACATGGATATAGAGACCCTTGCGAAGGAACCACTGAGCCACTGATAGATAGACAAAAAATCAACGTGTTGCAGCAGCTTGCCGATATTCACAAGTTTCCATTGCTCATAGGGACTGTTTCGTTGTTTTGCTGCTTCTTCAGGTCCGAATTCCACGATGGCTCCGATGGTTGGTCCGATAGCCATACTGAGCATGAAAACGCCGAGGATCAGAATATACCACCACCGAATTTTGCCTCTGACTTCATGTTGGAATAACATGAGGATCCAGATCTCCATAAGTCCGGCAAGAGAGTAGATCATACCCCGCCACACGGGCCCCATGCCGTTTTCCATGATCGGGAACAATAGGCTGTAGTCTTTATATTTCATATTGGCGGACATTACAAAATAACCGAGCAGAACTACAAAAGGCAGTAGAAGACTGGAAGTCATCGCAATGGAGCGTATACCTTTAGCTGCCGCCCATGCGGCAACCAGTGCTCCGCCACCGGCCAGAACATAGGGAGGTGTGAATTGAAGATATGTAGACACGGTCCAGTTGGTTGTCTCATACAACGTATGTGTGCCAAGCGTGAACAGTAGAATGGAAGCGGAGATCCGGAAGATCCATGAAGGAACAGCACCGAATTCTCGCGTAATCCAATCTGTTAATCGCTGTCCACGTACACGCCGAATAATGATGTACATCATACATAGAAACAACATGAAAAAAGGGCCAGCCGCCACGACAGACAACCATCCATCCCTGCCTGCTGCTTCGAGAATTCCTGGAATGGACAAGACATGGCAGACCAATCCGGCACTTAATAAAATGATGGAAAAGGACAACCAGATGGTAATCTGACCTTTTTCACGACTCATGCGAATCCTCCTTTCCAATGAAGGAAGTTTCCGTTAGGTTGTACAGCACACAGGAAGTTGATTCCTTTTTCAGATTTTTTCACAGAAAGCTGCAACCGATATGGACGGACTCAGCAGAAAGCTTTAACATACAGATATAGCAATGTCGAAGAAAAGCACTGAGCGAGGCATAGAGAAATAGGGAGGAAACCTACGATGACAATAACGACTAAGGCACCTGGAGAGACAAAAGTTGGCTTTATTGGTACAGGCGTGATGGGTAAAAGTATGGCTGGGCACATCCAGAGAGCAGGGTATCCGCTGCATGTGTACACGCGAACTGCTGCCAAAGCGGAAGCATTGGTGAAGGAAGGTGCCGTATGGCATGATACACCAGGCAAACTGGCTGCCGCGTGTAATGTAATCATCACGATGGTGGGGTATCCGAAGGATGTAGAGGAGATTTATCTCGGTGAGGATGGGCTCGTAGCCAATGCCAAACCGGGTTCATATCTGATTGATATGACGACCTCAAGTCCGTTACTGGCTGCACGAATCTTTGAAGCTGCGGAAACCAAAGGACTGCATGCACTGGACGCGCCTGTATCGGGCGGTGATATCGGAGCGCAGAACGCGAAGCTGTCCATTATGGTTGGGGGTAGTTCGGAGGCCTTTGAAGCCGTTCGTCCGTTGTTTGAGCAGATGGGCACCAACATTGTGCTGCAAGGCAAGGCGGGAGCAGGGCAGCATACCAAAATGTGCAACCAGATTGCCATTGCCTCTGGCATGATGGGCGTATGCGAAGCAATTGCCTATGCCAAGACGTCTGGTCTGGACGCGGAGACCGTGCTGAAGAGCATTGCTACCGGTGCAGCCGGAAGCTGGTCGCTCAGCAATCTCGGTCCGCGCATGATCGCAGGCGATTATGAGCCTGGATTCTATGTGAAACATTTTATCAAAGACATGGGAATTGCACTGGAGTCTGCAAAAGCGATGGGTATGAAAACGCCCGGGCTGGCTCTGGCCGAATCCCTGTATCAGGAAATAGCGAATAATGGTCTGGATGAGAAAGGTACACAGGTACTCTACACCTATTATCTTCAGGCTTAACATCCAAGAGAACAACAGCGTAATTCTTTTTCGATTCAGAAAAGATACGCTGTTTTTTTTCAATTTTGCAACTTGGTTATGCGTCTAAAGTCACAAAATTGGTTAAATGTTCATATGTACTTTGCGTATTGGAGAGATTTTGATCGTTTTCCCTTTATTTTTACCCCGCTTTATCCGACATAAGTAATAGAAGTTTACATAATGAATGTGTCAAAGGATGTTATTCCTCCTGTAATGGTCACCCGTAACCCACACTATAATAGAACGGAGCTTGCCCATGTTCAAGAAAATCCTGTCTCTGTTCAAGACACAACCAGAACTTGCGAACCAGATTACAGCCTCCGCTTCAGCGTTACCATCAACGACAACCATTCCCCCGCGTATGGTCCGTAGTAAGCGCAAGAAAAAAGCGGAAGGGGATTGGACACGCCAGCCGGAGGAGCCCAGTACAGCAGATCAGCTGATAGGTCTTCCAAGTCAATATAAAGTGCTGAACGACCTGCTCGTTACCAATCCGAAGTCACGCTC
Organism: Paenibacillus sp. FSL R5-0701; assembly: GCF_037973995.1. Classification (NCBI taxonomy): domain Bacteria; kingdom Bacillati; phylum Bacillota; class Bacilli; order Caryophanales; family Paenibacillaceae; genus Paenibacillus; species Paenibacillus sp. FSL R5-0701. The sequence continues at coordinate 1,115,285 of NZ_CP150230.1, forward strand.
CGGTTATTCGCAGATTGATCATGTTGTAATCGGTCCGCGGGCAATCTTTGTGATCGAAACCCGAAATCTGACGACAGGTGAGATTCGCGGCGGAAGAAGAGAGGCCAATTGGTCGGTCAGCAGCAGCCGGGTCAAAATGTACAATCCACTCATGCAGCATCGTGCACATGTGGAAGCCATCCATGCACACCTCGGAGACTACAAAAGAGTACGTCTCGTCTCCATGGTGACCTTCACCAACCGTTGCCGCATCAGTGTTGATCCTGCTGTGAGGTATGTGAATTCGGATGAACTGATCATCTACGATCATGAATTGGTGGAAACGATTCAGCGGAAGACGGAACGACTTGAGAGTGAGGTTCCTGAAACCGTATTTCAAGAGAAAGATATTCAGGCGATCTACGCTCTGTTATCATCGGTCAATTCGACAGACCCTCAGATTCGGTCAGAGCATATGGAGAAGGCTAAAGGGATTAAATAATTACGTTTCACGAACACTGTTGTCCATACGGGCGACAGTGTTTTTGTGCTGCGGTGGTAGTTAATGTGGGCATAGTAAAAGGCTTTAGACACAGGTATATCGTCGTATACAACCGATTTTTAACTTATGATAGAATGTAGACCATGTCCAATTGTGTGAATCAAGCATGTTATATGAAAGGATATTTTTGTAAGTAAGTGTTCGAGTCTTGGAGCAGAGGTTAATGGTTCTCAGGAATATACATAGGATAAGGGGAAGATTATACGATGCAATGGAATTATACGATAAAGACGTTCACAGTCATGTTTGGTTTGGCAGCGATTCTGACAGCTTGTGGTGGTGGAGCGAAGGAGACGTCATCGCCGGAGTCTGCTTCCGGTACAAAAGTCGCTTCGTCAGAGACAAGCAGCTCGAATACTGCCGTAACAGAAACCGCAGCAACCGATTCGAATGGGAGTGAGCAGACAGGTTCAACTACAGAAGAATCTTCTTCCACTAATGATGGCAAGATTGGAAAGGACTCCACACTGGAAGAGTTGAAGCAGCAGTATGCCGATAAACTCGGTTATATCCGTATCCCGCTTACAGATCATCCAGTACGTCGAGTTAGTGAGGAAGGTTCAAAAAATATTAATGTCGCTAATTATAGCGATGCCGTTGTGGACATGAATGCAGGGGTGCCGATTCACTCCGATTCGCAGCGGTTGATTGATGATGCCTTTCCTTTTTTCACAACCGTACAAGCACCTGATGAATCTTATGTAACTTGGGAAGAAGCAACCAATCTGGAGCGTGCCATGGTGAAAACACTGTTTATCGCCCGTGAAGGTCTGCTGATTACCGAAGATGCGATGAAAAATAAGGATTATAATAGTACATCGTTCCAAGATTCCAAGGATTTCTTCAGGGTCACAGCGAAATTTGAATCCATGGCACCTGTTGCACAACATCCGCGTGACATCACGTTGAGTACGTTATACGACAAAGCCCGCACGTCGTGGGGCAAGCTTGCTGCAATGGACCCGGAGCAGGATGAAGCGGCGTTTGCCGAGATGTATAAGACGACGAGAACCGATGCCAATAATGCCATGGGGTTGCTTAATGTTCTGTTGTCTACGAATGAGGAAGAACGGGTCAAAGAGATTTACGGGGAATAAAAATGCCGTGATTCAGAGTTAATCTGGATCATCCCGGTAACATGTCTGGATCACATGCCTTCAAACTCTGACTACCGATTGAAGCGGGGTCAGGGTTTTTCTGGTTTTTTCCAATAGGTGTATGATATGTTTTTAGGAGTAAGACATGTACGGAATATAGGTGAGGTGTGTAAAAGATGTGGTGGATGAACTTTTGTAAACGCTTTAAATTTAAAACGAAGCTAATCTTGTTTTTATCTACCGCAACGGTCTTAATCTCCGGAATCACAGGGTTGATCACCTATCGCATCCATATCGACCTGTTTAATGAAGAGGTCAGTCGCCAGTATAGTCTTACCGCAGAGCAGATTCTTGCACGTCTGGATTCCAGGGTACACGACATGTATAAAGTCACCGATTATATCACACTGAATCCTTCCGTAAAAAGTGCCATCAAAGCACAGACCTCTGGCATCTCCTCCTATGATCAGATGAAGCTAGAAGATGAACTGGATGATCAGTTGTATCAGGTAAGGCTGGATGCACCGGAGATCATGGGGCTCCGCATATATGACCTGAAGGATAACATATTTAATCTCGGCGCCTTTGCTGGCTCATTTCAACAGATGGATCCTTCCTATTTGGCAGAGATGGTTCATAGACTGGAAGGAACGGGCGGCGAATATGGTTGGAATCGTTTGGGGCCGGATGCCTTCTTGCAGGAGGAACAATCCAATTGGATTCTGGCGGGACGATTAATGCGGTCTGTTGATCTGGAGACCTATGGCGTAATGCTAATTCTGTTTAACACCTCGTTGTTCGAATCGTATCTCAAAGATCTGCGACTGAATGAGGAAGTTGCTGTCTACTTATTTGACGCAGATGGTGAGCTTCTTTATGCCTTTCATAATCAGGATGCGGATCCACCACCACTTACCGAGCTAAGCCTAGGGGCGACGGAGATCAGGGACGAGCAGGGAACAACCCAATTGTATACGAAGCAAACGTCAGACAAAGCGGGCTTCACCCTGGTCAGCAAGGTCTCACTCGCTCAGATTCAGAACAAGGGAAAGATCATTGTAAAAGTTGCTGTGTTCTCTGCGGTAGCCAGCATATTATGCTCCTGGTTCATCATTACCGTAATTAGCGGCAGACTGTTGCGTCCACTTGCGAGTCTAGTCAACGCGATGAAAAGAGTGCGTGATGGACAGTTCGATACACGGGTACGGATCGAGACACGGGATGAGCTCGGTTTCATCGGTGAACGATTCAATGCAATGGCTTCCCGGATTGATACGCTTATACATGAAGTGTACGAGCGCGAACTCAGTGAAAAAGAAGCTGAACTCAAAGCTATTCAGGCCCAGCTGAATCCCCATTTTCTGTATAACACGCTGAGCATGTTTTTCTGGAAGTTCTATATGCTTGGTGATGAGAAATCGGCGCGCCTGGTCACTGCCTTGTCCGAGATGCTGCAGTATACGCTGGAACCCGTGCAGCGACTGACGACCGTGCAGGATGAGATGAAGCAAATAGATCACTACCTGCAGATTCAGCAGGCCCGGTATCAGGAAGCCTTGTTGATTGAAATTGCCGTTTCTACTGAATTGCTTCGCTGTCAGGTGATCCGACTGTTGCTTCAGCCCATCGTGGAGAATGTTTTTGTTCATGCCTTCTCGGACAAAAGGAACAACCGCCATCTGGAGATTCGTGGCTCGCGGCAAAACGGGCATGAAGGAGAGCCGGATCTGCTCATCATTGAAATTTCAGATAACGGCTGCGGCATGCATGCATCGGTCATTGAACGCATTATGACGCCAGTGGCACATGCAGATGAGGAACGTCAGCACATTGGCATGCGGAGTGTACTTCGAAGAATTGAGTTGATTCACGGTGAACCCTACGGTGTACAGATCGAGTCGACTGTGGGAGAGGGTACGCTAGTACGTCTTCGTTTGCCTTATCAGATCGGTGAGGACTCATGCCGGGAAATTCAGGTGACTGAGAGGAGTAGGTTCTGTTGAATGGACGTTTGCTCGTAGTGGATGATGAAGCGTTATTTCGTCAGGGTCTGATTCATCTGGTTCGCAATAACCCCCTCGGGTGGGAGGTCGTTGGGGAAGCGGCCGATGGAGAAGAAGCGATACAGGCTGTACATAGCTGCACACCTGATCTGATCATTACGGATATCAACATGCCTGTGATGGATGGTCTAGATTTGGCCGAACGCATACACGAGAGTGGACTGGACATTATGATTATCATTTTGACAGGTTATCGTGAGTTCGAATATGCACAGCGTGCCATCCGGTATGGGGCAATTGAATTTTTGTTAAAGCCGTTCTCGCTCGATGAAGCATGTCAGGTGTTACAAAAGGCACATGAACGATATCGCCGAAAACAGTCCGACATTCGGATCAGGGAACAATACAGCCAGGTGGACCGTACCGAGAGACTGCGAGAGGAACTGACTTCGTTGCTGCTCCACCATCAATTCGGATCGATAATGAATCGGATCGAGATATTGCTGGAAGAAGTATCCGGGATGAGCTTGTCACAAGGCAAAGCGGAGATTCATATGCTTATGAAGGTCATGATGGACTTACTAGTACAACAGCTTCAGCCTCAGGAATCCGGTGGTATGGACTCAACTGCCCCAGATCCACTGCTCTGGATTCATACCATACCTGAAGTCATCGCTTGGGCCAGATGCAAGAGCGAAGAGTGGGTGGATATGCTGATGCGGCTAACTCAGGAACAGCAGGATCATGTCGTTACACGTGTTATACAGTATATTGAAATGAACTATTCCAGCACATGCACGTTGCAGGCCGTGGCTGCCCATGTTCATGTGACACCCAACTACTTGAGCCATTTGTTCAAAAAAGAAACAGGACAAGGCTTCAGCCAATATGTCAGCAAGCGCCGAATCGATAAGGCGAAGCTGCTGCTGCACAGCACTCGGCAGAGCATGGCAGATATCGCGGAACTGACTGGGTTCGATAACTCCAGTTATTTTACAACCGTATTCAAACAGATGACGGGGGTATCGCCCCGCGAATATCGCAAGCAAGTAGCCAAGTGAAGTGCCCGGTAGCAATCCCCCTTGAACTACTGTAGGGTCACAATTAAAGAGAAGCCTTCTCTTAATATCTGTTCGTTTCCAAGGGCAACCCCACCATGTGGGGTTATTTTTGCGTAGAAAATTATAAAAGGATCGTTAAATAACAAATGTTTACGCTTACATTTTTATCTAAAATACAACTATAGTACATCAACAGCAGAGAGGAGTGATGGATGTGAAGGGGGAACTGACCGCAGGTCCGCCGTCTGGATTACAACCGCCGGACAGTGAAATGAAGCAACGGATTCGGCAGCAGCGGCTTCGACGATTCAAGATGAATATACCGTTAATCTTGATGTTTGTTCCGGTGATTATGTTCTACCTTACCTTTCGTTATGCACCCATCGGAGGGCTGGTCATGGCCTTCAAGGACTACAACTTCTATGATGGGCTGTGGAACAGTCCATGGGTGGGCTTTCAGCATTTTCAGACGCTGTTCAGTGATCCGCGCACGGTGGAGATTATTCGCAACACCTTGTTCCTCAGTCTGTTAAGCATCATTATCGGGTTTCCCATTCCAATTATTCTGGCCATTATGCTGAATGAAGTGCGAAACATGGCCTTTAAGCGAACGGTGCAGACGGTGGTCTATATGCCACACTTCTTTTCCTGGGTCATCATTGCGATGATGATCATGACGGTTTTCTCTTTGGAAAATGGGATCGTAAACCGCTGGGTCGAGGCCTGGACGGGAGCACCTTATCCGTTCATGTACAACAAGGGTTCATGGGTTGCGGTATTTGTCGGCTCAGGGATCTGGAAGGACATGGGCTTCAATGCCATCATTTTTCTCGCGGCACTAACGACCATTGATCCGAGCCAATACGAGGCTGCACAGATGGATGGGGCCAGCAAAATGCGTCAGATCTGGCATGTCACCCTTCCGGGTATACGCTCCACCATTATTCTTCTGCTGATTCTGTCGATGGGGCGGGTGATGGAGGTCGGATTCGACCAGGTGTATATGCTTCAGAATTCCAATGTCAATGAGATAGCGGATGTAATCAGTACCTATATCTACCGCACCGGTCTTCAGGGAGCACAGTTCAGCCTGACAACGGCGATGGGATTGTTCGAATCACTGGTTGCATTTATCCTCATTTTTAGTGCAAATTATATCGCGCGTCGATTTAACGAAGGTTTGTGGTAGGAGGGAGAACAGCATGAGAAAAACCAAAGGAGAAAAAGTCTTTTATCTAATCAATTATGTATTGTTGTCATTGGTTGCCGTTAGCTGTATCCTGCCCTTACTGAACATTGTTGCCTTGTCATTTAGTGATGCGAGAGCGGTTGTTTCAGGTCAAGTGGGGTTATGGCCCGTCGATTTCACTTGGTTCTCCTATCACAGCCTAATTACGGGAACGCCGATTCTGAATGCATTCTGGAACAGTGTGGAGATCACATTGATCGGTACAGGGCTCAGCATGGCGGTGACGATTATGGCGGCATATCCGCTGTCACGTAGACATTTTTATCACCGGCGCTTCTTTACGATGGCGATGGTGTTCACGATGATTTTTAACGGTGGACTCATCCCGACGTATTTGGTCGTGCAAAATCTCGGTCTTGTGAACAGTTACGGCGCGCTTTGGCTACCGGGCCTGGTGAGCACTTACAACATGCTGATTATGCGATCTTATTTTGAAAATCTGCCGGGGGAAGTGGACGAGGCTGCGCGCATCGATGGTTGTGGTGAACTGGGGCTTTTGTTCCGAATCGTATTGCCATTATCCAAACCTTTGCTGGCGACTATTGCTCTCTTTTACGGCGTGGGTTACTGGAATTCGTTCATGAGTGTGATGATTTATATCAATGATACGTCCAAATACAACATGACCGTGCTCGTCCAAAATATGATTATGTCCAATCTGAATGTACAGGATTTTACCGATCCAACGATGATATCGAATCTGACCCCGGAAGGCATCCGGGCAGCAGCTGTCATTGTGATGGTCATACCCATTTTGGCAGTGTATCCGTTCTTGCAGAAGTACTTCGTTAAAGGGGTCATGCTCGGATCAATTAAAGGTTAAAGCAGGCTGTGGGTTAACCCGCATGGGTTCATATTACAGGAAAGAAAGAGGGTCTTATCTATGGCGTTAACGATGAAGGCATGGATGAAGTCGGGTCTCGTTCTGGGCTTGATCGGTGGTTTGCTGGCGGGATGTACAGGAGGTAACGGTAGCGAACAGGCGGAAGGCGAAGGCAACAGGGGGAACATTACGTCAACGATCTATGATCGGGGCGCGGTCCCAAGCGGCATGGGTACGATCGAAGATAATATGTGGTCCAAGTGGATTAACGAGAATGGCCCGGCAAATGTAAAATATACAGCAGTTCCCCGCTGGGAGTCTCAGTCGAAACTTAACGTATTATTCGCTTCTGGCAGTGCACCGGATATTATTTTTGAATTCGGTACGCCCATCCGTAACACACTGTTTAATCAGAAACAGCTGATGCCGCTGGATGAGTTGATCGAGAACTCAAGTGTGGAATACAAAGCTTTGATGGAGAAATATCCCCAGCTCAAGAAGGCCGGTATCAAAAGCGATGGTAAGCTCTATGAAGTGGGACGTATGAACGAGGTGTTTCCACTAACGAGCTTCTTCATTCGGGAAGACTGGCTGGAAAAGTTGAATCTGGAGGTACCGACCAATGAAGAAGAGATGCTGGCGGTAGCCAAGGCCTTCACGGAGAATGATCCCGATGGAAACGGAGCTAAGGATACATACGGCATCGGTGGATTTCAGTTCGGCGATACAGCGGGTCTATTCCGCTATATGTACAACGCTAACTGGGTGAATGTGGAGGACGGGGAGATGGTGGTTGGTCCCAACAACATGAAAGAAGCCACGGCATTCAAACGTGCATTATATGAAGCAGGTGTGGTCGATAAGGACTTATTGACCGATAAGGACGGGGCCAAGGCGAAGCAGGATTTCCTGAACGGCAAAATCGGTATGTACGCGGCCATGACTTCGGATTATACCGGGTTTGCAGCGAAGGAACTGGATACACTGATGCAGAATGTTCCTGAGGCCAGATTAAAGGTCATCGCTCTGCCAACCACGTCCGTAGGACAGCACACGATGGTGTGGAATAACCCCGTTCAGATGACTGCAGCTGTGAATGCGCGAGCCAAAAATCCGGAAGCAGTTATGCAATATATCGATTTTCTGACCAAAACAGAGTCGGGCCGAACCTTCAAAAATGGATTTGGAAACACGCATTATACGTTAAACGATCAAGGCTGTCCGCGCATCTCTGATCAGGAGAAATACAAGCAGGAGATCAGCTGGGCAGGCGATTACGCCATGTTGTACAGCCGTCTGGAGGAAGGCAAATGCGGGTACACAGAAATGCTGTTCAGCGAAGAGATCCCGTCGCAGAAGGAAGGACTTCGACTATTCAAGGAAGCGCGTGAGGTATACATGACGGATCTTCCGGTGGGAGAGGGCGTTACCCATTCAGAACATATGCCGCAGCTACCCAAGGAGCTTCAGGTCAAGTTGACCAATGTGACAACAGCGATCAACGATATTTTTACCCGTTCCATCATTGGGGGAAGCAAATATACGATCGAACAGGCTGCAACGGAAGCACAGCAGAAGTGGGAACAAGGCGGTGGCCCGGAGATTGAAGCATGGTACAAAGACTGGTGGGGCAAGGAAAAGGATAATGTATTGGTCTGGGACGATTTCTATGAAATCTATGAACAGCAACAAGCTGATTTTGAAAAAGCAGAGTGAATTCAAGGATTCAAATCATTCATACGATTTATAATTTTGGTATTGGTAGAAATAAGCGCTCTGATCCCCTGATCAGAGCCTTTTTAGGTTTGGGCTTCAAATAGGGGAATATTTGACTGAAAAATGAAGTGAATAGAAAGTTCTCGCATTTCGCATGAAACTATATCCAGAACGATGCGTATCATAAGGTATTAATTGTTTTTAAATGTAGAATATTGCCGTATTTCAGAGTATAGTTAAGGAATAATTTAACTTATATTCAACATGATGTAGATATGAAAGTTACTGAAAAATCATGAAAAGAATGTATGGAACACCAGGTTGAAACTATTGGAGGTTGAGTATGAGTTCATTTAAAGGCTGGTTAAATTCAACAAAACAAGGACTTGAAGAGCAAGTCAAAAAGTTTAAAAATAAAGATTTTATGGATGCCGTGGTTGCAGGGTGTGCACTGGTTGCTTTTGCAGATGGTTCCATTGACGAAGCGGAAAAGAACAAGATGGCCGGTTATATCAACCTGAGTCAGGAATTGAAAGTATTTGATATGGCTGAAGTGATTACACGCTTTAATCATTATGTTGCAAACTTTGAGTTCTCTCCAGAGATCGGGAAGCAGGAAGCGCTGAAAGCCATTGGGAAATTCAAAGCCAAGCCGGATGTAGGACGCGTTATTGTGGGTGTATGCAGTGCGATTGGTTCAGCTGACGGCAACTTTGATGATCAGGAGAAAAGAGTCGTTGCCGAGATATGCATCGTACTTGGACTGAACCCGAGTGAATTCAATCTCTAAGTAGCTATTTTACATATGAAGGGAGGTGAAAATCAGTGGCAAGCATTAATTTGGTCAAAGGACAGAAGATTGATTTAACCAAAGGCAATGCAGGACTTACTGAGGTGATTGCTGGTCTCGGTTGGGACCCGGTAACTGCCAAAGGTTTCTTCGGAAGAAAAAAACAAGCGGATGTCGATTGTGATGCATCGGCGATCATGTTGAATGAGGAAGGCAAGTTGGTCAAGGACTCCAACCTGGTTTGCTTCCACAACAAGCAAAGTGCATGTCGTTCGGTTATCCATTCAGGTGACAATCTAACAGGACAGGGAGACGGTGACGACGAACAGATCAAAATGGATCTGTCCCGTATTCCTGCTGATGTTCATAAAGTATTAATCGTTGTTAATATCTACGATTGTGTCAATCGCAAGCAAGATTTTGGCATGATTGAGAAGGCTTATATTCGTATTCTGGATGGTAAAAATTCCAGTGAGCTCGTGAAGTTCAATCTATCCGATAACTACACAGGTTCAACAGCGTTGATCTGTGGTGAATTGTATCGTCATGGAGGCGAATGGAAATTCTCGGCAATTGGAGAGGGTTCCCATGCGGTACATATCAACGAACTCGCTCGCAAGTACTCCTAAGTACAAGATTTAATCTAATTCGACAATTATCCTGATATTCATATGTAACGATAACTACAATAAATTATAAATAAGCGAGGATGATCATACGATGGCAATTAATCTCTCTAAAGGTCAAAAAATCGATCTGACTAAAACGAACCCAGGTTTGACAAAAATCACAGTAGGCTTGGGCTGGGATACCAACAAGTATGATGGCGGAAAAGACTTTGACCTGGACGTATCGGTATTCTGTGCCAATGCAAACGGTAAAGTAGAAGGCGAGAAAAACTTCATTTTCTTCAACAATCCACAAAATGAAAATGGTTCTGTTGTTCACACCGGTGACAACCGTACAGGAGATGGCGATGGTGATGATGAGCAGATCAATATCGACCTGCCTAACGTACCCGCAAATGTAGAGAAAATTGCATTCTCCATTACGATCTACGAAGCTACGGACCGTAGCCAGAACTTCGGACAAGTCTCCCGTGCTTATGTGCGAATTGTTAACGAAGCAAACAACGAAGAACTGATTCGTTTCGACCTGGGAGAAGACTTCTCCATTGAAACGGGTGTAGTTGTTGGTGAATTGTATCGTCATAACGGCGAGTGGAAGTTCAGTGCCATCGGTAGTGGTTACCAGGATGGATTGGTTGGATTAACACGCGATTACGGTTTGCAATAGGACGTACAGAGCGACTTACAGGATGGGAAGAACCGTCTCCTGGACGGTTCTCCTTTTCATTTAATCACATAACTTGGAAAGGTGGAAAAACAAATGACGATCAGTCTTGCCAAAGGACAACGTATTGACCTGACTAAGACGAATCCGGGCCTTACCCGTGTGGTAGTTGGTTTAGGTTGGGATACAAACAAATATAGTGGTGGAGTCGATTTTGACCTGGACGCTTCGGCTTTTTTGTTGTACGAAGATGGAAAAGCCAAAGGTACGGATGACTTTGTTTTTTACAACAATCCAAGCGGCGGTGAGGGTTCAGTGACACATACCGGTGACAATCGTACGGGTGAGGGAGACGGCGATGATGAGCAAGTTGTCGTTGACTTCAGCAAAATCCCTGCGCACATTCACCGGATCGGTATTACGGTAACCATCTATGATGGAGATGGACGAGGGCAGAATTTTGGACAAGTCTCCAACGCTTTTGTTCGTGTTGTAGATGCTGCAAGTGATCGGGAAGTGCTTCGTTTCGACCTCGGAGAGGACTATTCCACAGAAACAGCTGTGGTGTTCTGTGAGTTTTACCGTGCAGGTGCGGACTGGAAATTCCAGGCGGTAGGCAGCGGTTTCACAGGTGGACTATCTGCTTTATGCAAAAATTACGGACTGGATGCACAATAACTTGGCATAGAAAGGTGATTCTGCTATGGCGATTTCTGTCGTGAAAGGCCAGAAGAGTGATCTGACCAAAACCAATCCGGGCTTGTCCCGTCTAACAGTAGGCATTGGTTGGGAGGCAGCCTCGGGTGTGGAGCTGGACACATCAGCATTCCTTCTGGGTTCAGACAATAAAGTGGCTGGAGATGAAGATTTTATCTTCTATAATCAGCCCTCTACCTCGTTCATCACGTATATGGATGGTGGACAGGTTGGTGGCGAGAAGAAACAATTCGCCATTGATCTTGTCAAAATCCCTGCCCGAATTGAGAAAATTGCCTTCAGCCTGACGATTCATGACGGTGAAGCACGACGCCATCATTTTGGACAGGTTCAGCATGGTTTTCTACGGTTTGCCAATGCAGCTACAGGTCAGGAAGTGATGAGATATGATCTGGGTAGCGGGTTTACAGTGGAGACCGCGATTGTCATTGGTGAATTGTATCGCCATAACGGAGAATGGAAGTTCAATGCAATAGGGTCGGGTTTTGCAGGTGGTCTGAATGCACTCTGCGCTAACTTTGGTGTAGATGTGGATGGTGGATCAGACGCTGCGCCAACCACATCAACCGTTCCCCCGACAGCTGCACCGATTCCACCACCCCCGGCATCCGTACCAGAACCTACGCCTGCTCCTGTGAATTCGATCAATTTCAGCAAAATTGAATTGAAGAAGAAGGGCGACACCATTAACCTCAAGAAAAATGCGGGGGGACTTGGTGAAATCCTGATTAACTTGAACTGGAATCAACAGGGCAGCAAAGGGTTATTTGGTCGCAGCAAGAGTGTGGATCTGGACTTGGGCTGCCTGTTCGAGATGAAGGATGGTACACGAGATGTGATTCAGGCCTTGGGACAGAGGTTTGGTTCACTGAACCGTTTCCCTTATATTGCACTGGATGGGGATGACCGGACGGGATCTGTTAAGACGGGAGAAAATCTGCGGATTAATGGTGCACGTATCTCGGAAATTGAGCGCATCTTGGTATTTACCTATATTTATGGTGGTGTGGCCAACTGGTCTCAAGTAGACGGTGTGGTAACCATCCAGCAGAAGGACGGCCCGGATATCATTGTCCGAATGAATGAATACGGGAGCCCGCTTGGCATGTGTGGCATCGCGATGTTACGCAATGTGAACAATGAGACATTCAGTATTGAACGAATTGTGCAGTTCTATAATGGGCATCAGGCGTTGGACGAGGCTCATGATTGGGGAATGCAGTGGGTTGCGGGAAGAAAGTAATCATTCGTATGTATTCATTCAATCCCTCCAGATTAGGAGGGATTGGTTTTTATGCCCCGACAGCTGGAATCAACTATTGCAGATTGGCTATTGCCAAAGGTGCGAGGAGGAGACAATCCTGAAATATTTTAACTTTTTGAGTCTGGAAGAAGAAGATACTTTATTTTTCTCTTCACCCGTCTCGTTCAATCACCGGACTTCCAAAGATCTACTGGCATATGCTGTTGGGGCTGCTTTATATATGCCCGCGACGCGCGCACATATCGCGGACGACATTATAAATGGTAAGCATGAAGGTCTGACGACCATTATTATTGATCTGGAGGACGCTGTAGGTGACGACCAAGTAGAGTTTGCCGAGCAGTGCCTGGTACAGCATCTAACTCAACTGATGACTTATATGGAGACAGGCATGCTGAGTCAGGATCAAATGCCTCTTCTGTTTGCTCGTGTACGTTCACCACAACAGTTGGAACGTCTGATTGATACGTTGGGAGAATTGGTGTCCATGCTGACAGGTGTGGCATTGCCCAAGTTTTGTGTGGGCAATGGAAGAGCCTATTTTGACCAGATCCGCAAGTATAATCAACGGAAACCGGATCATTATCCCGTTCTCTATGGAATGCCCATATTGGAAACGGCTTCAATTATATATCGGGAGACACGTTGGGAGACCTTACTGGGCCTTCGAAACATCCTCGATGAACATGTTGAATATGTGCTCAATGTACGCATTGGTGCGACCGATTTCTCAAGCCTGTTTGGACTACGCCGAAGTCCTGAATTGACCATATACGATATCGCCACGATCCGTGACTGCATCTCGGATATTATCAATCTGTTTGGACGAATGGACAAGCCGTATGTGATCTCAGGTCCTGTCTGGGAATATTTCAGTCAGCGGGAGCGCGTGTTCAAACCTCAATTACGACAGACTCCATTCGAAGAAACCCTGGGCAAATCAGGGCTGCATCTGAGAATGAAATATATTACGAACACAATGGATGGATTGATGCGTGAAGTCATGATGGACAAGGAAAATGGAATTGTTGGCAAAACGATCATTCATCCTTCTCATATTAAGCCCGTACAAGCGATGTACGTTGTTACACATGAAGAATATTCTGATGCCCAAGACATCATCGCCCGTAATGACGGTAGCCTGGGTGTGTTCAAAAGTAATTACTATAACAAAATGAATGAGATTAAACCACACTTGAGCTGGGCGAATCGAATTCTAATCCGATCACAAATATATGGGGTGTTACATGAACAGCAGCATTTTGTCGGGCTCTTGCCCAAACATGAGCAACAACACAACTACGTTCCCAATTCTTGATCAATTCAGTCTGAACGTTCAGGTTACACATAACCCGCTGCAACTTCCACTAGAATCTCTATTTTCCATGGCTGCACGAATCAATAAGAAACGTTCATTTCTGTTTGTAAGCAGACTGCTGGGCAAGCACATCCCGGTTAACCCGTATACCTCGCTTCTGAGCGGCGCGGCATTGGCTGTTCTGTTATATGAGCACCTGACTGAGGAGACGGAAGAGACCAAAGATCAGATCACCAAGTGGAAACGGGAAATGGTCGAAGGATTGATTGATCCCCAGCAAGCTCGGCAAGTGTACAACATGCTGTTGCAAGAAAGCTTGAGTTTGCCGGAAACGATTCGTTTTGTTGGTTTTGCCGAGACAGCGACAGCGCTGGGCCACAGCATGTACGAGATGTTTGCTGATCAAGCTTCCTATATTCACACCACTCGAGAATATGTTCCAGCGATGAATCCAGATATTCAATTTGAAGAAGAACATTCTCACGCGATGGCTCATCGTTGTTATGCGCTGGATCATGAAGCCTTTGCAGGAGAGGGCCCGATTGTTCTGGTGGACGACGAGATTACGACGGGCAAAACGACGTTGAATATCATTCGGGATATTCAGGCCAGATATCCCCGGAAGCAATATGTGATTGCTTCGCTGCTAGACTGGCGTACGGAAGCGGACGAACTTCGATTTGCCGAACTGGAAGCAGAATTGGGAATTACCATTACACCGTTAAGCCTGTTGAAGGGCCGTATTGAAGTGGTAGGTACTCCACAGTTGGAACCAACACAGCAAGATGAGCAGTTATCTCATTCTGCCGTAACGCTTCAGACTTCTACCGTTGCAGATGCCTTCCATCAGCTGCAAGCCACTTCCGAGGATGGTGAAGGTAAACGTAGCACAGCCAGCTACGTCCAGCATACGGGCAGGTTTGGTGTGCAATCCCGTCATAATAGCGTATTACGTCAGGAGGTTAGCCGGATTGCAGAACGACTTCGGTTGCAGCGTACGGGAGAACGGACTTTGGTGATGGGAACAGGGGAGTTCATGTACATTCCAATGCGTGTTGCTGCCGAGATGGGAGAAGGTGTGTGGTATCAATCCACTACCCGCAGTCCAATCCATACACATCCCGCTCCAGGATATGCTGTTCGTAGTGGTGCCGGATATGCCTCACCGGAAGACGCATCTGTTCGTAACTTTATCTACAACATCGCCCCGGGACAATATGACGAGGTTTTTGTTCTGCTGGAGAGACAGATGTCCGAAGAGCGAATGGAACCGATGGTGAAGGTACTGGAGCAGTTGGGATGCGGTCACATTCATATTGTGTATTGCGGCTTGCCAGAGAAGACAGGGGACAATGAGCAATGAACTTAACTACACTGGAGCTAATCAGACAACGTGAGATTCCGTCTCCCGAGCCGATGGGCAGTTATGATGCATCGGACGTTGTTTTCCTACTGAAGGATATCAGCCATGTGGATCTGGAAAAGGGAACGGGTGAACGGGAGCAGGCGATCCAATCCGGGGTTCATTATTCGGAGATGCTGCCCGTGGAATATCAGCCCACAGCCGAATACATCGAGCTGTTTCACCAGACGTTGGAACAATCCGCTGCAAGAATAGCACTTCATACCGCCATCGTGGCTGAGAAGATCGTAGAGCGCAGGGGCCTGAATCTTGTGCTGGTATCATTGGCTCGAGCGGGAACCCCTGTTGGCATCCTGATCAAGCGTTATATTGAATTGAAATACAAAGTGACGATTCCGCATTATAGCATTTCCATTATTCGTGGCAAAGGTATGGATGAGAACGCAATTTTATATATTTTACAGCAGCATGGGCTGGAAACAGCCATTCAGTTTGTAGACGGTTGGACCGGCAAAGGGGCTATTCGCAAAGTGCTGAAAGAATCCTGTGACCAAATGGAACGGACTTATGGCGTAAACCTCGATGATGATCTTGCCGTGTTGGCCGATCCGGGGCAATGTTCAGGCACATTTGGGACAAGAGAAGATTATCTCATTCCTAGCGCTTGTCTGAATTCCACCGTCTCCGGACTGGTGAGTCGTACAGTGCTTCGGGATGATCTGATTGGGCCGACAGATTTTCACGGAGCTAAATGGTATCGTGAATGGTCCTCTGACGATGTGTCGAACCAATACGTGGATACCATTGCACGGCATTTTCCACAGGTGATGAATCAAGCGGAACTTCGTACGGACGCCAATGTTATCGGTACTTCGGAAATCACCTGGAAAGGCTGGCAGGATATTGAGTCCATTCAGCAATCCTTTGGCATTGCTAACATCAATCTGATTAAACCTGGAATCGGAGAAACAACCCGGGTGCTACTGCGCCGGGTCCCTTGGAAGATTCTTGTGGACCGTCTGGATAATCCGGATTTGCAACATATCATGATGCTCGCCATAGACAGAAATGTGCCGGTTGAGGTATATCCGGGATTAACCTATTCCTGTTGCGGCATTATTCAATCCCTGGGAGGTGGCGGAGAATGATGATCTACGCAAGTGATCTGGACCAGACGTTGGTGTACTCCCGTCGTGCGCTCCGTATTCCCGAAGATACACCGGGACTTGTTCCCGCAGAGTGGATTAACGGCAAGTTGTCCGCTTTTATGTCAGCATATGCACTGGAGCGTTTGCAGTCTTTGCCGCAAGATATTGTATTTATGCCTGTGACGACACGTACTGTGGAGCAGTACCGACGCATTCATATTTTTCAGACCGAATGTATTCCGAAATATGCGGTGACGAGCAATGGTGGCAACATTATTGTTGATGGTCAGGTAGACAATGAGTGGAACCTGCATATTCGCTCTTTACTTCGTCAGCAGGCAGCCACTCCCGAAGAGATTCTGGATTTATTAGACGATGTACTCAGCCCGGAATGGGTGATTAATCAGCGATTGTGTGATGAGCTGTTCTATGCACTCTTGATCGAACGTGACAAGCTTCCAATGGAGCGTATTGCGGACAAGATTCGGGTGTTAGAGACGCTGGGATGGGAGAGTTCGATCCAGGGTCGGAAGCTCTATCTGGTGCCTTCGGCCGTGAACAAACGAGCTGCAGTGGAGCACATTAGGCAACGCATTGGCGATGTGGCTGTGATTGCTTCGGGTGATTCCTTGCTGGATCGCTGTTTGCTGGACTTTGCGCAGCATGCCATTGCTCCGTCCCACGGAGAATTACATGTGGAGAGACAGCGTGCACCTGAGCTGGTGCCGTATCAATTTACGGAACAATTCGGTGCTTTTGCAGCAGATGAGATTCTCGATTACGTTCACCGTATTCACAACGATCAACAGACTCAGCTAGACCATGCCGAGATAAGGGAGACCGTATAAATGAAAAAAATGAAGATTTACTTCAACCGTTGGTTCTCTGTAACGTATCATTATATGAATGCAATTCGGGACAATGAGGACGGCATGGAATTTGAGATCTACGGTACTCATCCTGATCCGGGACACATGGCATTACAGGGCTGTGATGTTGCAGAAGTTGAACCGCGTGTAACGGGTCGGGAATATGTTGATTTTTGCCTCGACTTTTGCCGTCGTCATCAGATTGATGTGTTTATTCCACGCTGGAACATGCTGGACATCAGCAGACATATCTCCTTGTTCGAAGAGATCGGTACACGGGTTATCGTATGCTCGGATACGGAATTGCTGGAACAATTGATGGAGAAAGACCGATTCTATGAATCAGTGCGTGAGAAAGGCATTATGGAGATTCCGGATTATTTCACGGTCAGTAATGCTGCACAATTCCAGCAAGCCTATGAGGCGCTGCGCGCAAGTGGACACGATGTATGTTTCAAACCATGTAATGGTGAGGGCGGCATGGGATTCCGGGTGATTAACAATGAACGTGATCCGTTGCAGGAGTTGTTCGGGTATGCGCTTAACTCGATTTCATATGAAGATGCCCTGCGTGCGTTCTCTTCTGCTCCGTCCTTTCAAAATGTCATGGTGATGGAGGTACTGGAAGGGTATGAATACAGCATTGATTGTCTTTCGGATCGCAATGGGAAACTTATAACGGCCATCCCGCGTAGAAAAGAAAGAGGACGTTTGCGTTTGCTTGAAGAAAACGAGGAATTACTGGCTATTGCCCGCAATGTGGCAGAGGTATATCGGATTCCTTATAATTTTAATATACAGATGAAATATCGCAAGGATACACCGAAACTACTGGAGATTAATCCGCGTATGTCGGGTGGGTTGCACATGTCTTGTCTGTCGGGCGTGAACTTCCCGTATCTGGCGGTCAAGTCTGCACTTGGCCATGATATTGGACCACTTCATCCGAAGTTTGGCCTTCTGGGAAGTCATATCGAACAGCCATTTATAATCGACGTTCAGAAGGTAAGCGGAGTACACCACGTCTAGCTGAGAATTTCCCTCAACATTGACACCTTCTGGATGGTTTTCTTACAATACGTATAAGTGTTGTTACAGGCAGGAGGACAAGTAATGTTACGGAAAACGAAGATAGGTATAGGCGCATTGGTCGGTTATGGTCTCGCGGCAATCTCGAGTCCCTTTCTACCGGATGTCATCACGTGGGCAATTCCAGCACTGGCAACTGTGGTCGGAGGATTGATTCCTTCACGTTCCACGCCACGTACACAGGTCCAGGGTTCGTCATCAGCCCCTGTACCCATTACAGATATCACAGATATCGGAAATGAACCATCCCGTTTGAATGGTGGACAAGCGCCGAGCGCAGTGCCAACAGGGGCAAGAGAAGCTTCTCCGGCACAGTCCCATTCGAGCTCCACTCCCGCACAACACGCGGGCTCAGAACAACAAGCGAAGCCTTCCCGGACTGAACCAGATCCTGTATTTGATCCGGTGATTGAGTACCTGGAAGTTCTGGAAGACATGATCATCTCCGAAGGTCAGAAGAACGAACTGGATAATGAGATCGTGGAGAAATCATTGGCGTTGTTTGCCCGTTTGCAGCGTGTGATTCCTTCCCTTCAGGAGCTGAACAACGGGGATATTAACCATACGGTGCGCAGACTGATTTTGAAAGACCTGAACGGTTTTATTAATCCATTTCTGCGTTTAAGTGGAGAAGCGAAACGCAACAATCGGCGTATGCTGCTGAATGGTCTTCGAGATGTAGATTCCAAGATATCGGATATTGTATCAACGATTGAACATAAAGACTTAATGGAGCTCCAGAACAAAGCGGAACTAATACATCAACGGTATAACAGCTCTGAATTATAGGAGGGATTGGCATGGCAACGGAATGGGCTCAGTTGAAGCAGGAAGATGAGCAACGGATTAATCAGGAAGCAACGCAGCTTATTCAGAAAGTGTCCCAAAGTGATCCGGCTCACCTGGATACCTTAATGGATGATATCGGCAAGTTGGGCGTGAAAACACAAGAGAGAGCAGGACAGACTCTCAAGCTGCTTGATCGTCCAGTCAATGAACTGATGTCCGGGAACCGGGCAGAGGTATCCAACATGATCCTGAAGCTCCGTGATGAATGTGAGAGTTTGCAGCAAAGCAAAAATGTGAGTTTTGTTGGGAAGTTGTTACGTAAAAGCCCGCTGAAAAACTACGTATACCGTTATCAATCCGTTCGCACGAACATTGATGCCATCATTAACGGGTTGCGTGACGGTAAGGATAACCTGGAAGAAAGCATCGTGAATATGCGTCAGTTGAAACGTTCTTCCATTCAGGAGATCTACAATCTGCAGACCAAAATTTCCTTCGGTAATCAATTGAAAGCATTGTTCGAAACCGAGATCGCCAAGCCTGAGAACGAGAATCGTAAAGCACATCTGGAGCGTGGGTTGCGCAAAGTGGTAACACGTACCCAATCCATGACAGAGATGATCATGCTGTACAATCAGGCGATCGCAGCTACCGACATCATTAATGATAACAATGACAAGCTGATCGATTCAGTGAATAATGCCATTGATAAAACAGCGAATCTGATCACCGTTTCGGCCATGATTGCCATGGCTCTTAATGATCAGGAGAAGGTCATTTCTGCTGTGGAAGCTACGAATAAGACGATTGAAGATCAATTTAAGGAGAACGCCAGATTGTTGAAGACAACAACAGAGAAAACGAATGAACTGTTGTCCAAACCGGCGATGTCCCTTGAAGCAGTCAATCAGGCAATGGGTGATCTGATGTCTGCGCTGGATCTGTCCGAGCAGTCCAATCGCCGGATTATCGAGAGCTGTAATGACTATACCAACAAGATGACAACACTTAACGCCAAAATGAGCGATCGACTGGGTCTGGAAGGGCCGAAGGCTGCTGCCATTCCGGAGAAAAACAAACCGGATTCCAGTGCATTAGGGTCTTTCCTGGATTAGGGTGAGACTCGCTGCATATCGTATCGACAGTGATACATGGTTTTATTTTCTACGAGGGACGCTGAGTGCGTCTCTTTGTTTCATTTATTTGATAGAATGAAGGTAAAATCTGGGGTTGTGCAAAGGAGCTTGCTGAACATGCTGGACTTTTCATTTGAGATTATTGATGAGACCAAGATTAATATTCAATACAAATATGGCAGTGAGTTCTTTAACTTTAACCTGTATTATGCAAACGGGGAGTGGACGCTGCATCCATTTGACGGCATACTGATCCAAAATCGTGAAATGTGCAGTCTGATTGTATCGGAGCTGCTCCGTAACAAAGATTTTCATGTCATGTTGGCCAAAGAGAAAATCATCTTATCCCAATTACGCACCAGTGTTAACCTCCAGTCCAATGAGCCGGATGAATGGGTTACAGATCGAAGAAACGCAGATTATTCCAGTCCTGATGATGAGTTGATGGATTACATAGGGAACCACAGTTTCGAAGACATATTACAGCTTGAGCAAGAACAGATTGAGGCCAGAGTGCAATTCTTCCAACAGATCATTCAGAGAATGTTTATGGAGGGACTTGGACCGGAAGATGCTGATTTTATCAAAGTTCAGGCTGTGATTCGGATATATAAAGAAACATATGATCGTCTTGGTGAGTTGAATGATGACTATCGGGGTGATCGTGGACGTAGAAGATGGTAGGATGTAAAGTTGAAAAAAGGTTCATCAGCCATAGGCAGATGAACCTTTTTGTTATTCTGATACTCAAGGGAGATGAATGGTTTGGATATGATCGGTATGCATAATTAAAGAAGTCCCATCTGCTTCTACCAACGCAAGCAAGTGGTTGTCTGCATTCTTCAATAACCCTGCTCGGTAAGGCTTGCAACCGAGGTTGAGTACAACAAGTTCACCTATCATTTTATGAAGTTGCTGATCGAGTGTACGGGAGAGTGACATGGACGAAGGTTGCATAGGGAAATGTTGCTTACTAAGAGAATAGGGTGTGCTGTTAGTAGGGGAAGGAATAATATATTTTAGATGATTAATGGAAACATAGATAGAATGATATAACGGAGAGTAGAACATAAAGTAGTCATTCATAATATTTGTAATATAACCATGCAATGTTTTCCCTCCGATGGAAATTTCACTGAAACGTCCACGGGCGTTCATCAGCATTTTGCGGTAAGAGATGTTGGTGTGATCCATCTCGGGGTCAGGTGTTGGCAAAACTATACTTGAATCATCTGCCGTATTGACATGCATGGATTGAACATGATGAAGTGGAATATAAACAAATCGCTGGTTTCCGTAGACTACAATCAGATCCTGGCCTACATCAATGATCTCACCCTGGATCGGTAGTTTACAGCCAGACAGCTCCAATTCGACGGATTTACCCAGCCAATGAGTAAGAAGTTCCACAGTATTCCTCCTCTCAATAGAGAATAGATGTCCAAATATATAGTGAAATTAGGCTAACAATTAGACTTATTGGTATCACAATAAAGGTAACTTTCATATACTGTTTCCAAGAGATTCGAATATGATGGGTCTTTAATATATACATCCAAATTAACGTTGCTAAGGTGCCAATAGGCGTCAGCAAGGCTCCGATATCACTTCCCAGAATGTTGGCAAGATACGCAAGATGCAGTTGAGATTCACTTAGTGGAAGATCTGTAACAGCAAAGGTCCCAATCATGACGGAGGGCAAATTGTTGAATAGATTGGAAAGCAGAGTAAGCATTAACCCCGACACAGCAATGATGCTGGCATTTCCTCCTTCTATTATAGGTTTCATCCACTGAATGATTGACGCGGTCAAGCCTGCGCGGTGAAGACTATCCACAATGACATAAATGCTGAAGGCAAAGAGTAGAATGTGCCAGGGCGTTTGTGTTATCACATCCTTGAGTCCAGTCCGGGTGCGATACCAACGCACAGCGAGCATGAGAATAACACCAGTAATTGCAACTACCTCCATACGTATACCGACTTGCTCAGCTAGAAAATATCCTGCACGGATAAATACAACGATACCAATACAGACACGGAACAGCCACCAGTCTACTTTATTCTCGGATTCAGTTGTCTGCAGCGGATGATATCCTGAACCTGATGAAGACTGTAGGGATACAGGGAAATGATGAATAACTTTGGGAATACTTCTGCGAAAATAATAGAATAGCAGTACAGTCATCACCATGATCGCAAGCATGGATGGCACAAACATCATCTGAGTATAAGTATTCAGATTTAAGCCAACCATTTGCAAAGCAATCAGATTAGCCAGATTACTAAGTCCAATTGGCGCACTGGAAGCCGTAGCGATTAGAGCACCGGAGATCAGGTAGGGTAACTGTTGATGCATTTTCAGACGAAGTATAGAACAGATTCGAATAATGATCGGAGTTGTGATCAGAATACTGCCATCATTGTTGAAGAAGATGGTCATGAGAAAACAAAGTAATAGAATTAGCCAGAACAATCGAAAGCCGGAACCTCTTGCTTTCTCAATCATATTCAAAGCGATCCAGCGAAAAAAACCGATGCTATCTAGAATAATCGACATGACAATGGTAGAGAGGATTGTTACGGCTGCACCAGATACGATCCCGAAGATTCCAACAATGTGAGCATAGCTGCTCACTCCAGTTAAAATAAGAAGAAGGGCGCCAAGCGAGGTGGGTATAGATTCATTCAATCCGCCGGGACGCCACATCAGGAAAATGACAGTGATGATAAAGACCCCGAAGGTTAACCACAACTGGTAGTCAGGCATTTACTGTGATTCACCTCCCAGGGGGAGAAGTCCTGACGAAGCCTGAAGCAGATGTTCATGGGATGGAGTGGGCCTTCCGGGTGTAACGATCCAGTAAAAAGGCACACCTATCAAGACTAATGCGACGAAGATCAACATGATAATTCCCCCCTTTAAGCTGGTAGATAACTTAAGTTGTCAGTTTATTTTATTTACTTCTTTTTATTGCCGGATTTGTTACCACGGGATTGACTGCCTTGGTTGCCTTGATTGCCTCGCGACTTGTTGCCACCTGACTTATTGCCTTGGGATTGATTTCCTTGAACTCGTTGCCCCTGAGAACGATTGCCTTGACTGCTCCGCGACTTGTTGCCGCCGGACTTATTCCCCTGAGCTTGGTTGCCTTGAGCTGCTTGGTTCCCTTGAGAACGATTGCCACGCGACTGGTTGCCTTGAGCCGCCTGATTACCTTGGGCTGCTTGGTTTCCTTGACTTGTATTATTACTGCTATTGTTGTTGTTCCCGCCACCACGTACGAGGGATACAGATTTCACATGTTGCATCGGAATACGAACAATCTCCTGATTTTTCAAAGTCATGATCAATTGGTTCTGGTTGGCATCGGCCAGGATGCCTTCGACTTTTTCAGGTCCTCCCCGGTTAATCTGAACACGGCGGAAGCGGAGTGCTTGCATAACGCCCAAAAACGTGTTGGAAGGAATAGGATTCCCCATGGCTGCATTTCGGTTACCACCGGAACGGCCTGTATCTGTTATGCTTTTGACATGTGATTCATTAACGTAGACAATTCCTTCTTTGCAGTTCATCGCCATATAGTCCCAGCGTACGTCCGTAAGTGTACCTTGTACTGAATCAGGTCCTCCCCGGTTAATCTTAATCTCTCTTCCCAACAAACCTCTTATTCCTTGACCATTCATAGACATTGTGTTTGACCCCTTCCATGATATAAGTTCAGATGGACAAAAATGGTGGATGTAATTATGATCCCTTCCATTCGTCATTCGTGTCTGTCTGTAGTTTAAGCATATGTGACATGCTTCTTGGAGGGACTAGCCAGTTAACTATATTTATACCATTTCGGCTATAATCTATGAAAATGATGTAAATTTATAGATTAATAACTCGATTTTTCCGCATTATGACAAGTGAATTGGGATGTGATAAGTATCAGAACTGTGCATTTGCCCGTACGACTTTCTGTGCATCTGCATAGGATGATGTAAGAGCCTACGGGCGAATCTTACAGGTACTCGAAAGGCGGATGGAAATGGCTCTACCTGTCTACCATATCAGCTTGTCTCCAACCGAATATCAACAGTTAACGTCCAATATATGGTCAGAGACATTTGTGAACAGCACGATGCAGATGGACGGCAAGCCGTTTCCGATCCGGCTTCGATACCGGGGAGGACATACACGCGGTTATCCCAAAAAATCATTTGAGATTCGTACATCCAGCCGGACGTATCATTTTAATGCGGAGTATGATGATCCTTCGTTGTTGCGTAATGCACTTTCTTTTCGTTTTTTTGAGTCGATTCGTGTACCCGCACCGTCTACACAACACTGCGTACTCTATCTGAACGGGCAGCTTCTGGGTGTATACCTGAGGATCGAAGGAGTGAAATCCTTCTTTTTTCGCCAAAGGAAAATCCCTGTGCGCAGTATCTTCTATGCGGTGAATGATCATGCTGGTTTTACGATAAATTCGGATTCCTCTTCAACAAGTACCGATCTATTGTCAGGGTACAGCTTAATTCGTGGCAAAAATGTGGATCGCACAAGGCTGCGTAACTTTATTCAGCAGTTGAACACTAAGTCCAAACTGGAATTGTTTCGTTTTTTACAGTCGAGGGTGGATACAGACAATTATTTACGCTGGTTAAGTGGAGCTGTACTTACAGGGAACTTCGACGGATTTCATCAGAATTACACATGGTATGAGAAAATCAAAAGCGGTAAATATGGCATCCTGCCTTGGGATTATGAGGGTACTTGGGGGAGGAACTGTTATGGAACACGAGTTGACCCCAATCTTGTTCGTATTCAGGGGTATAACAGACTTACTGGACGATTGCTGGCATTCCGCAGTTTCCGTCAGCAATATAAGAAGCTGTTGCGACAGCATCTGATGAATGCTTTTACAGAGAAGCGAATTATGCCCTTGGTGAATCGGTTACACAATGAGATTCGTGAAGATGTCAACAAAGATCCTTACATGAAATGGCCCATGGATGTATTTGCAGGTGAACCGGAAAGAATTCGCGAATATGTGGTGAAACGTCGGGAGTATCTAAGTGAAAAACTACATCAGCTGTAAGCACTTAACTAGCGCGGGGAGGGAGACCTTCCTTTTTTTACTGCCAAAATGAAGAGAAGTTTATTGTAATGGGAAAAGTAGGGTAATAAGAATAGAAGCGGCATTGTAAAATACGCTATAATAACCATATGTGTACATAGAAATGATTACATATTGGACGCTGTGGAGAAAACAACATGTCTAATGGAGGCTCTGAGCTGGAACGTGTTATCGGTTTAGGGTGCTCCAAGCCGGAGGAATGCTTATGATCAAGCTGTTGTACTACTTGAAGAAGTACCGAGTTGCCGCGATTGCAGCCCTGGTCATGATGTTAATTGAGCTTGCGGTGGAGCTGGCTCAGCCTTATCTGATCTCCAAGATCATCGATAACGGGATTCAGCAGGGAGACTTATCTGTCGTCTGGTTGTGGGGCGGTGTGCTGGTTGGTAGTGCTGTTGTGGCCTTTGCTGCCGGAATTGCGAGTTCGTTCTTTGCATCCCATGCAAGTCTGGGGTTCGGATACGATCTGCGGGAGAAGCTGTATGAGAAAGTGCAAACGTTCTCTTATGCCGTCTTTAACCGGTTCGCGACGTCGTCCCTGATTACACGATTAACGGGGGACGTGACCCAGGTTCAGGACACCGTCTTCATGAGTCTGCGCTTCATGACGCGTGTGCCCCTTGTGGTGATTGGTAGCATGATTATGGCAGTGATCGTGAACCCGAGGCTGGGTCTGCTGCTGGTTGTCATGGTGCCTGTACTGCTCATTGTTGTGGTGTGGATGATCAAAAAGGCAGCGCTGCTGTTCCGCAATGTGCAGCGCAGACTGGATGCCGTCAACGGAGTCATCCAGGAGAATCTGACAGGCATTCGGCTGATCCGTGTTTTCGTACGGATGGGCCATGAGATTGAGCGCTTTGCCGGTTTCAGCGGCAAGCTGATGAAAGGCACAATCTCCGCGCTGCGCCTGACGGAGACCACAATGCCGTTCATGCTACTAATGATGAACGTTTGTATCATCGCCGTGCTTTGGTTTGGACGAGTCGACATTGCCTCCGGTAATGCAACTGTGGGTGAAGTGGTCGCTGTCATTAACTACCTGCTTCGTACAATTGGTGCCATGTCTGCGTTGTCATGGATTCTGGTAACCTTCTCCAGAGCAAGCGCTTCGGCGCAACGACTGAATGAAGTGTTTAATACGGAGGACACGTCGGAGACTGAACAGACGAAGTTGTTATCAGCGTCTGTACCATCTGCTGGATCTGTGAAATCTTCGCATTTTCCGCAATCTGTATACCCGGCGAAGAAACAGCGAGCTGTACAGGGAGCGGTTGAATTCCGCAGTGTAGGCTTCAGTTATCCGAATAGTGAAATTACAGTACTGGATAACATTACATTCACGGCAAAAGCGGGGGAGCGCATTGCCATTATGGGAGCAACTGGCTCAGGCAAATCTTCGCTCGTACAGCTCATTCCACGATTATACACAGAGGATCAAGGAAAGGTACGGATTGATGGTGCCGATGCATCAGAGCTGGATCTGTCCATGTTGCGTGGTGCGATTGGTTATGTGCCTCAGGAAGTTGTCCTGTTTACCGGTTCCATACGGGAGAATATTGCCTGGGGTCAGGAAGATGCTACCTTGGATGAGATCGTGGAAGCCGCAAAGCGCGCGCAGATCCATGAAACGATTGAGAATTTATCAAACGGTTATGATACATTGCTGGGTCAACGGGGAGTTAATCTCTCCGGTGGACAGAAGCAGCGACTTTCCATTGCACGAGCACTGGTACGTAGACCAAGGATTCTGATTCTGGACGATAGCACAAGTGCACTGGATGTGGCTACAGAAGGCAGACTGCTGGATGCGCTGGAAGAATTGTCGTGTACAACGTTTATCATCACCCAGAAGATCAGTTCGACCACTTCGGCGGATCTGATTCTGCTACTTGATGATGGACAACTCATTGGGCAAGGAAAACATGAAGACCTGATGGAATCGTCAGAGCTGTATCGTCGAATCCATGAATCACAATACGGGGAGGGTGCACAGCATGTTCAAAGCATTCATTGAGCCTTTCCGTCAGCCGCCACCGCCGATTGATCCGGAGACGTTACGATCAGGTGGTGGTCGCAAACCCAAGGCACGGGCGAAGAACTGGTCCGGTACGTTAGGTCGTATCTGGACCTATCTGGCACGTCGCAAGGTTAAGCTGTCCATGGTACTGTTGATGGTGTTTGCCAGCTCCGCACTCGCTTTGCTTGGCCCTTACATGGTAGGGGTGGCCGTGGATGATTTCATCGCGGGTGAAGTCGACTCAAGCTGGACTCGGTTTCTGATTGGATTAACTGCAGTGTATGTCTTGTTCTCTCTTACGTCTTGGTTACAAAATATATGGATGATCGAAATTGCACAGGAAACTGTGTTCCGCATGCGGTATGATCTGTTCTCCCATCTGCACAAGCTGCCGATTCCATTCTTCGGTAAACGCCAGCAGGGTGAGATTATGAGCCGGGTGACCAATGATATCGAGAATGTCAGCGGTACGTTGAATAGCTCGGCGATCCAGATTTTCTCGAGTGTACTAACACTGCTCGGAACATTTGGGGTTATGCTCTGGCTCAGTCCGCTACTGACCCTGCTTACCTTTATCGTTGTGCCTTTGATGGCCATCGGCATGCGTTGGATTACGCGCAGAACGGGACCGCTCTTCAAGGAGCGGCAGCGCAATCTCGGTGAACTTAACGGTTATATCGAAGAGACTTTATCCGGGCAGCGGATCATTAAGGCATTCTCCCAAGAGGAGCGAGTGATTCGCGGTTTTGAGGAACGAAATACCCGCATCCGGATTTCCGGTTTCTGGGCACAGACGATCTCTGGTTTTATCCCGAAACTGATGAATGGATTGAACAACCTGAGCTTTGCGATTGTGGCGGGCATCGGTGGTATTCTGGCGATTCAGGGTTCCGTTACGGTCGGGGTGATTATTATCTTTGTGGAATATGCCCGTCAGTTCACCCGTCCGCTGAATGATCTGGCGAACCAGTGGAATACGTTATTGTCCGCGATTGCGGGGGCTGAGCGCGTATTTGAGGTGCTGGATGAAGATGAGGAAGCGAAGGATGAAGGGGCAGCGGTATCTCTGGACAAGGTAGAGGGAGCCGTTCGTTTCGACAAAGTATCCTTTGGATACGATGAAGGGCGTAACATTTTGCATGAGATCAGCTTTGAAGCCAAACCGGGGGAGATGATTGCCCTTGTGGGTCCGACCGGAGCGGGGAAAACAACTTTAATTCAGCTGTTATCCCGTTTCTATGATCCAACAGGTGGCACATTAACGGTAGATGGACGCGATATGACCACCATTCGGCGTGAGAATCTGCGGTCACATATGGCATTTGTATTACAGGATTCATTTTTGTTTCAGGGTACGATTCGGGAAAATATTCGATTTGGCCGTCTGGACGCGACGGATGAAGAGGTGGAAGCAGCCTCCCGGCTGGCTAATGCCCATTCCTTCATTGTACGGATGAAGGATGGATACGACAAAGTGCTCCAGGCCGACGGGAGCGGCATTAGTCAGGGGCAGAAGCAACTACTCGCCATTACCCGGGCAATCTTGGCAGATCCATCCATACTTGTATTGGACGAAGCGACGAGCAGTATTGATACTGTTACGGAGATTAAAATCCAGGAAGGGCTACAACGCCTGATGCAAGGCCGTACCAGCTTTGTCATTGCCCACAGGCTGAACACGATCCGTCAGGCCGACCGGATTCTGGTGCTGAAGGATGGGCAACTACTGGAGCAAGGCTCGCATGATTCATTGCTGGAACAAGGCGGTTTCTACAGCGAGCTGTATTACAGTCAGCTGCGTAAAAAAGCTCAGTAGTCATTATGGATAATATGTGACATGTATTAGAAAAAAACTTGTAGGTATGTAAAATGAGCAGGGATGAGGGCACGGTGCTCCTCACTTCTGCTCTTTTTGCATATTTTATTGAATAAACGTGGGAAATGGAACTGTGATTGTATGTTAAAATAAGGATATATTGGAATAGGTCCGATTTTGGAAGGTTGCCAGCGGTTTTGAAGCATGAGAATGAATTTTTACACGTATGCCTGTAGTCAGTCATGTGATGCATTAAAAGAGAGGAGGGCAATGCGGAATGGAATTTAAATTTGGGAATGCTGCTCTTCTTTTTCCCCCTTTACACATTACGATTATCGCAATCATTATTATTTTCATTCTAGTAAGGTGGAGCAAGCAGTTAGAAACAAGACGTTTTACGGTTTTCTTTTACTTTTTGATCAGTACGTTCATTACTCCAATTTATTCTCAAAGTACATCAGAAGGTGTCTTTGAGCTATGGATCCCCGCAGGGTTTATTTTGGTTTTCTTTTATTTGATTCGCAGCGAAAGAAATCATCCATCTAAAATGAAAGCGAGTATCTTAGGATTTTCAATAGCGTTATATCAGTTAATTCTTCAATATGTCGGATAACGGGACAGGACAGGATAATTCAACAAGAACAAGTAAGCAATAGGTTGAAAACAAAAGAGCAGATCCTGATCACAGGACCTGCTCTTTCTCATTTAACTTCCAATAACTTTCCAGTTATTAGCCTGCTCCACCGTTAACGGCTGGTGTCTGCGAATATAATCCTCCGCCAGTGCGGCCATGTCCGTGGCACCTTCGTGCAGTACCTTTTTGCCCGGATACATTGCATAATCCCCGCCGCCAGCAGCGCGGTAGCTGTTCATCACCACAGAGTACATGCCATCCATGTCCATTGGCTTGCCTTCATGTTCCAACTTTACAACTCGACTGCCAACAGGTTGGGAGATATCCAGCTCGTATTCCATGCCAGACCACATATCGTAATTATAATGTTGGGGTTTGGGTTCCATATAAGCCGGATTGACTGCCACCTCACCAGAAGCATTCACTTCAAAGTAACGTGCCGTTTGTTCCAGTGCCTCCCGGATATCCTGACCACTTAACTCAAGTACCGTCAGAGTATTAGGATAGATGAAGTTGGATAATACGTCCCGAACGGTGATGTGACTCCCGAAACCGCGAGCTTCTTCACTCAGCATGGCGGTATTGGAGAGCTGCGCTCCAGTCGCTTCCATCTGCACTTGATGTACAAAAGCAATGAATGGATGTGCCTTGAGTCGCAGAGCCGTAGCATTGGTGATGGATAAATCCCCAGCCACCTCGCCAATGGGTTGATCAAGCCATGCTTGTGCCTCAGTTTCCAGCTCTTCCGTTAGTTTCATGACGGTTGCATCAGGTTCAACCTCATGATGTTCATCCAGAAGTAACAACCGAGCCTGTTTATCTGTAATCTGCCACTTGCCGCCCGATGATTGTTCCAACTGAATGGATACATGCCCCGCACCATTTCCACTGAAGCCCGGCTGAATGACGGTTACACCATGAATATTAGCGGTAAGCTGACGATGCTGGTGTCCGGTAAGCAACACATCGATACCTTCGATGTCCCGGCAGATGGCATAGCCTTGATTTTCTCCAGTTAACCGTTCTGCGGGCTCGCCTGTCTCCAGATCACTCTCAAATCCGCCGTGATAACTGACAACCATTACATCTGGTTGTTCATGCTCGCGTATATAGCTAACCCATGTACGAATGGTCTCCAAGGCATCAAGGAACTGTAAACCCTCAATATTTTTCGGGTGCTCCCAGTTTGGAATGTAATGCGTAGTTGCGCCCAACAGGGCAATTTTGACGCCAGAAGATAAGGTTTTGATTAGATACGGAGGACCGAAGGCAGGTACATCTGGTTGCTCATTTTTTACAATATTGGCAGACAGCCAGGGGAAATTAGAAGCTTCAACTGCTCCGCGCAACAGACTCTGACCATAGTTAAACTCGTGATTGCCCATCACCGCAGCATCATAACCGAGTTCATTCAGTACCGTTATGAATGGATGAACTTCGTTTGTGGAAACCTGTGAAGCTGCATAGGAGGCCAAGGGTGATCCTTGCAGCAGATCCCCGTTATCCACCAGCATCAATTCAGGTGAACGTTCACGTTCCTTACGAATCAGGGAAGCCAGCAGGGCAAGCCCAGCGGGGCGGTAGGCATTGGTATTGTAATGAATGGGACGGATCGCCCCGTGCAGATCACTGGTATACAGAATATCGAAGCTTGCCGTATGGTTTGTGGATGTCATTTTACAATCTCCTCTAATATATAAGTTCAGATATATGGAATTACCATAAAACGGAGAAGAATGAATAGCCTGAAGAACCGAAGCATACGCCGTGATCTCCGATGTTCTTCCTATATCTTCAACCATAATGAGCCTATTCTAACAGATACAAGTCGCGCTGACAGCCTGACAGGAAACTTTACAAAACTCCAAATTTCGTTTCACATCGCGCTAATATTTGGCAACTATAGTAGATAAGTACTGAAAAATAGAAACTCTTTGGAGGGTGTTCGTTTGAAGAAGTCTGCTTTATTTTTACCATTGTTGATTTTGGTTCTGTTTCTGAGTGCTTGTGGGTCTAGTAGTAGTACAACAGGTTCGGCTAACGGGGAAAATGCGAGTTCTAATGCATCCGGTACGTCTACGGCAGAGACAGAGAAAGCTGTCGAAGGATATGTGCCAACTGAATTGACGGTTCAATTTGTTCCTTCCCAGAACGCAGACACGCTTGAAGCCAAAGCGAAACCGCTGGAGAAGCTGCTTGGTGACAAACTGGGCATTCCGGTAAAAGTCAGCGTATCCACCGACTACAACACAATTATTGAAGCAATGGCTTCCAACAAAGTAGACGTAGGTTTCTTGCCTCCGACAGCTTATGTACTGGCTAAAGAAAAAGGCGCTGCGCAGGTTATTTTGCAAGCACAACGTTTCGGTGTAAATGATGAGACAGGAGCTCCTACAGAGCAACTGGCAGATTCATATAAATCCATGTTCATTGTGAAAAAAGATTCGCCGATTCAATCCATCGAGGACCTTAAAGGTAAAAAAGTCGCTTACCAAAACGTAACGTCTTCCGCAGGTTATGTATGGCCAGCAGGTCTGTTGTTGGACAGAGGCATTGATCCATTAAAAGATGTAACACCTGTAACGTTGAAAGGTCATGACCAAGGAGTTATCGCTGTATTGAACGGTGACGTTGATGCAGCAGCTATCTTCCAGGATGCCCGCAACACGGTAGCTAAAGACTATCCGACTGTATTTGAAGATACACGTGTACTGGCGTTTACTGAGCCTATTCCTAACGATACCATTGCCGTTCGTACAGACATGAATGCAGATTGGACTGCGAAGATCAAACAAGCCTTCATCGATATCGGTAAAGATACTGAAGGTCACCAGATCATCAAAGAAATCTATACGCATGAAGGTTATGTAGAGTCCGATGATAGCAAGTTTGAGATCGTTCGTCAGTATGGCGAAAAAGTGAAAGGTGAATAATTCTGATCCAAAAGTAGTTCGGGATCTGTTCACTTTGTAGTAGCTTTCTTGGATGGGAACAGCTTAATCGTAGCAATGGACAGGCCAGTTCAGCGTGATCTACGCTGCGCTGGCTTGTGCTATTATAGCAAGGACTCATGTATGGTTGATCATTATGAATGAAAGAAGGATATTGTCATGATTGAGCTTCATAACGTTACCAAAACTTACGCTAACGGCACCAAGGGCCTGGATAATATTAATCTGAAATTTGAGCAGGGTGAATTCATTGCTGTTGTGGGCCTGTCCGGTGCGGGTAAATCAACGCTCTTACGCTCCATTAACCGACTGCACGACATTAGTGAGGGAGAGATTCTGATTAACGGAAGCTCCATCACGAAGGCACAAGGCAAACGGTTACGCATGATCAGACGTGACATCGGCATGATCTTCCAGAGTTTCAATCTGGTGAAACGGTCCAGTGTACTTCGTAACGTACTCGCTGGACGGGTTGGATATCATTCCACCATGCGTACCATTCTGGGTCGTTTTCCAAAAGAGGATATTGAACTGGCATTCACTGCGCTGGATCGTGTGAATATCTCGGAGAAAGCTTATTCCCGTGCAGATCAGTTGTCTGGTGGACAACAACAGCGTGTGGCTATTGCCCGTGTACTGGCACAGGAAGCAAAAATCATTCTGGCCGACGAACCGGTTGCTTCACTCGACCCGCTTACAACGAAGCAGGTTATGGATGACCTGAAACGTATTAATCAGGACCTTGGGATTACGACCATCGTCAACCTTCACTTTATTGATCTGGCGAGAGAGTATGCGACCCGTATTGTCGGATTGCGAGCAGGTGAGGTGGTCTTCGACGGCCCGGTGGAAGAGGCAACGGATGAGCGCTTTGCAGAGATTTACGGCAGACCGATTCTGGCCGACGAATTGCTGGACAAGCAGGCTGTGCATGAGCAGGGAGAAGTTGTGGTATGAAGGGGCAGTCCAACGTTCCACTTCAGAATTCAGGCGGAGTGGGGAAGGAACCTGGTTCCAGCCCGGCTCAAGTTGTGAATCGCCCGAAACCGCCTGGGCGTACGAAACATTTGCTCACCTTAGTGATCATTCTGCTCCTTTTGTGGGCTAGTGCCAAACAGACGGATGCCAGTTTTACGGAGTTGTTTGAAGGTTTCCCCAACATGTTGGATCTGCTGAAGGAGATGTTTCCGCCCCGGTGGAGTTACTTTGATAATATCGTGCAAGGCATGCTGGAAACGATTCGAATGGCCCTGATTGGGACAACCATTGGTGCAATTATTGCGATTCCGGTCTCGATTATCTGTGCCGGTAACCTGATGCCAAGTCGCTGGATCTACTATCCGGCGCGCTTTCTGCTGAACCTGATTCGGACCGTGCCGGATCTGTTGCTTGCTGCTTTGTTCGTTGCTGTGTTTGGTTTGGGGCCAATCCCCGGAATCTTGGCACTGGCTGTGTTCTCGATAGGTCTGATCGCGAAGCTGACGTATGAGACGCTGGAAACCATTGATCAGGGGCCGCTGGAAGCGATGACGGCTGTTGGTATGAACCGGATTCAGCTCATTGTATATGGCGTGGTGCCGCAACTGGCTGCCCAGTTCACATCCTATGTGCTGTATGCCTTCGAAATTAATATACGTGCCGCTGCCATTCTGGGACTGGTGGGAGCCGGAGGAATTGGACTCTACTATGAGGCAACACTTGGATTCCTGGAGTATGACAAGACCAGCGTAATCATTCTGTTTACCCTCGTCATTGTTCTGGTCATTGATTATGTAAGTACTAAGCTGCGGGAGAAATTGCTATGATGAAAAATGAAACAAGCCGCATCCGGCCAAAACCACGGAAAAACCCGCTACGCTGGGTCATTGTATTACTGTTAATCCTCTTGTATGTCTGGGCTCTTGCCGGTGTACCGTTTACTGGGTTTAAGGAAACTGCCGCTCAGATTATGAAAGCCATTGTAGCCGGAATTTTCTCACCGGACTGGGCGTTTGTATATTTGCCTGAAGGAGAAGACTTGCTGCGCGGACTGCTAGACACGTTGGCAATTTCCGTACTAGGTACTGTAATCTCGGCCGTGCTCTGTATCCCGTTTGCATTCTGGTCTGCCCGTAACATGAGTGGGCATCGTTCCATCTCGGGTGCAGGTAAAATGGTACTCAGCTTTATCCGCACGTTCCCTGAGATTATCATGGCCTTGTTGTTCATTAAGGCAGTAGGTCCCGGATCGTTCGCAGGGGTTCTCGCCCTTGGGTTACACTCCATCGGTATGTTAGGAAAATTGTACGCGGATGAAGTTGAAAATATCGACTATGGTCCATCTGAGGCGCTGCTTGCTTCCGGAGCCAATCGTATGCAGCAGTTGTGGTTTGCCATCCTGCCACAGGTTATGCCTGGATTCCTGAACTATACATTGTATCGTTTCGAGATCAATGTACGTTCCGCGACCATACTGGGTGTAATTGGAGCAGGGGGGATTGGTACACCACTGATTTTTGCATTGAGCACCCGGAACTGGCCGCGAGTAGGTATAATCCTGCTGGGTATTATCGTGATGATCACGATTATCGACTTGATCTCGGGGTATATTCGTAAGAAGCTGGTGTAGAGTTAATATGGCGCTACGAATATATTAGATGATAAATTAAGATAAGTTGATAGCGTAAGAAGAGAGGGCTATTCGGTGCCGGAATATTGGCAGGGATAGTCTTTTTTTTGTCTGCAAATAAACAACGGTGCGTTCTTGTTGCTCAGCTAACCGTCGAGGAATAAGAGAATTCCAAAAATATGTATAAAGATGATTGAATTATTTTCCAAATACATGTAAAATTAATAGGTTTCTATATAAAGGGAATTCAGGGATAAGGAAGGTGACCTATGGAATTACTTCAAAATATATGGATTGGGTTTATGGTACTCCTATTACTGTACAGAATGGTTTTTCAGAAGTTTAAAAAACATAACAGAGAAAATATTGGACTCAGTGTGATTCTGATCTTTTACATGGGAAGCGGTTATACGTTTGCGAACATGAACTTAATTTTTGTCATTAGTGTCATCGCCGTGGCCGCTTATTTTGCTGTATGGAACAGCATTCTATTTGTTAGGAATGGATATGAGCCGGAACGTTTGAAATGAATGAAAAAAACCGAAACCATGTTGCCCTGTGAATCAGGCAATGTTGGTTTCGGTTTTTCGTTGCTTGGTGAAATGTTAGGCTTCTTTGCTGAG
This sequence comes from Paenibacillus sp. FSL R5-0701, assembly GCF_037973995.1. Classification (NCBI taxonomy): domain Bacteria; kingdom Bacillati; phylum Bacillota; class Bacilli; order Caryophanales; family Paenibacillaceae; genus Paenibacillus; species Paenibacillus sp. FSL R5-0701. The sequence goes on from NZ_CP150230.1 coordinate 1,151,329, forward strand.
ACTTAGCTAGCTAAAGGCAATGCTTTAGTAACTTGAACCGTAATTGTCTCGGTGCTGGTTACGCCTGCGGCGTTGATCAGCTCAGCACGGTACGTGTACGTTCCGTTAGCGCGACCGGACAATTCAGTTGTAGCACTTTGAGAAGCTGGTGTTGCTGCGTTCAACGCTTGTGTATCAATCAATACATCATTCTCATAGAGACGGTATTCAGTTGCGTTTGTACCCCACCAGAGGTTCATGGATACGTTATAGTTGCCATCACCATCCCAGTTGTTTTGGGACAACGTAGCTTTGCCTGGAGCAGCATTGGTTACTTGTACTGTCAGCACGTCACTGCGTGTTGTGCCTTTGTCATTGGTCAGCTCGGCTACGTAGGTATACGTACCGTTGGCTTTACCTGTAATAGCCGTTTTGGAGGACTGAGCCGATGGTGAAGCCGCAGTCAACTTCTGTGCATCGATTAGAACGCCGTTCTCATACAGTTTGTACTCGGAACCATTTTCGCCCCACCAGAGGTTCATGTTTACGTTATACGAACCTTCGAACAGGCCAGTGGTATATCCATTATCAGAAGAAAGCATCGGTTTACCCGGTGCTCCTGCAGCTGGAGTGGAAGGCACTTCGCCTCCACCTTGATCTACAGCAGGTACAAAATCATTCAAACTTCTTGGTTTCAATTGATATACATCTTTGAAAATAGCGGAAATGCCTGTGATACTGATCTTGTCCCCTGCAACATAAGGGAAGGAAGTATCTGTCACACCTGTACGGGTGTCTACACGGATATGCGTGCTTGTTCCGTCTGCTGCTACCGCGTCGAATTCAAATGATCCAACTGGTGTAGCACTGATGATATTCTCGATTGTTACATCCTTCAATTGAACCAGTTGACCCTGGTTCGCATCTGTAATTGCTGTAACTTCGATTGGAGCAGGTACGGAGGCTGTACCTGTTTTCTCAATCGCAACGATATCGGTAAGCTCAAACTCGCTGTTATAGATGGTTGTTGCTGCCGTTACTTTCACCTTGTCACCAGCATGGAAGCCGCTAGTATGCTGGAACACGTATATTCCAGCAGTTTCATCTTGAAGATAGAAGGCTTGTCCACCAAATGCACCCGGCTCTGTCGTCACAACACCTTCAATCGTTACGGTAGTGCCAACTGCTTTGGTGCGTGCTTCAGCAACGGTGATACCTGCTGGAATCGGTCCTTCTTCTTCTGGAAGCTGTTCTGCTGGCACATTACCTACGGTCACGGCATTAGTGATCAGGTTGCTACCATTCAGACGCAGACGCAAGCTGGCAGCGCCAGTTGTACCTGGTTTGATGCGTACGTTCAGATCTTTGATCGCGCGACCTTTGCTGTCTGAGGTTACACTGAATGTGGAGCTGTAGCCGTACGAAGTCGGCCAAGTACCACTTTCATTCTGGATCATGGCGACCTGTGTTCCGCCAGTCAGATAGATACCGGCACTATAACCGGATACGGTTGTGTTGGGTGGCATGTTCTCCACAACTACACGAACCTGGAAGTCTTCTGCATTTGGGAGAGTATCCTGTTTCACGAAGCTGTAGGCAGCATTTGCACTGGATGCAGGGCCGCCGTAAGAACCAGCCTTGAACGTGGAACGATCGTACCACTTGTATCCGGCAGCAGGTGCGGACCAAGGTTCAGCCTGTGGTTCTGTGGAAGCAGCCGGCTCTTCGAATGGCAACAACGCTGTAGCTGTGTCCAGTTCAAGTCCGTTCACTTCAGTCAGGCTTGTGTAGTTCTCTTGTGTAGCAAGCCAGTTCACGGTGTTCACGAGCAACACGGCATCATCGGCTTCTTTGAAACCGTCATACGTCGTTTTGCGTGTGCCAGTCTCTTCACGCAAGTATTTTGGTGATGCATCTTCTACTGGAGAGGAGTCACCGATGAAAGCAGCCTTACCTGCGCCCAGCTTGGATACTGCTACGTAAGGACCTTCTTCAATCCCGCCACCGTTGTAGACACCTTGGTCTACCGCGTTATTCCATTTTGCGTTGGTTTTTGGCAGGTACACAATACCTTTTGCTTTTTCCGGATCGGTGATTGCAAGTGTTGAACCGGCGTGCATGGCTACAGCCGATACCCCTTCTGTGATGCCGAAGGCTTGATCTGCCGGTACGACGATATTGGCGTTGATATCGCCAAGTGCGTTATAGCGGAACCGTACGCCAAAGTTATCGGACAACCAGTCCGAGCCGGTTACATTTTGCATCACTTCAGAATTACGCTCATCAGTGCTCATACCTTTGGCTGGATCTTCGAATGCTCCCCGACGATAGCCGTTGATGACCTCAGAGCCATCCCAGCGGTTTTTGTTACGGTCGGCATTATAGTGATCTCCAACAAAGAAGATGCTGCCGCCTGTTTCAACATATTGTTTAAGTGCTGCTTGTTCGGATGTTTTGAAAGGAATTTGAGGCTCTGCAATAACGAATACGTTATACTCTTTCAGATCATCATAGGTAAATGGAGTTGTCTTGCGAAGTTCTTTGACATCGTAACCATCATTCGCGAGTGCATTCCCGAAGTCGGAGAAACCTCCATCAATCACCCAGTCTGCAGCTCCAGCCGTTTGGCCGTGAGAGTTGTCGAATAGTACTTTCTTACCTGCATTTTGGTTCACAATCTTTGCCTGGATGAACGGTGCCGGGTCTGTCGGTCCTTCCGCATGAACCGATGCATCTCCGTTCCATAATCCGATCTGAAGTGGCAAAGCCATGGACAATGCCAGGAGTGATTTTAAAAATACTCCTCGCATACCTGTTAATTTATCCAACCAAATCCCTCCCAAATATTAGTTGATTCATGAGTTCGTCCATATTCTACCACATGAAAATCTCACATAGTCATAACAATTTGTAAAAATTAACTCGATATTTGTAAAATTGGGTCTTTTGACATATCCATAGGTAATTCGATCCTGTCTTTATTTATCCAATCTACCTTCGTATATTGATTTCGGCATTAAAAAAGCCATCTCTTATGAGATGACTTTGGCCCGAATTCGATTGACGGCATGGAAGACAGAGGATTTAATCATACCTTCACTCCGATTCACCAGCTCTGCCGTTTCCTTAATGGAGTATCCATGGATGAGGCGAAGTTCTAATATTTTACGATGTTCGGTGTTGTTAATATGGGAAACAAGATCATGAACACCTTCGCTAATTTCAAGGTGGGATGTATCGACGTGGTGGGTAGGTACCTCCAGACGGCTGTCTCGTCTCAGTGTACGGGTCCGCCTGCGGAAGCTGTCCATCGCCAGGTTACGGGCAATGCGTTTGAGATAATAGAGAATGCGATCTTCAGGGATATCCACGGTAACGTTCATTAATCGAATGAAACAATCCTGTGCCAAATCTTCTGCATCTTGCGGTTGTTTGACGATATGGGATAGATACCTCGTGATTTCTGATTTATAGTTGATATAAGCTTCATTAATTCGTGTGCTGTTCATATGATGTGAATCCCCCTTGGATACAGATCAGGCATGGGTCCGGTCTGGTATGAGTCTCTTATGATCCAAGTATATCGGGAGGTTGTTTCCAAAAGGTTCAGAGTTGTATCGGAGTTGTAACATTTCGTGCTTCCCTCTATCCAAGCATACGGCTTGGGATACAAAATATAGGCAGATGAAGGAAATTCATAGAGCAGGGAGATTACGAAAGTATCATGAGACAAAAAGAGATTTTAATTATTGAGGACGAGGAGTCCATTCGCGATATTTTGTCCTATTCGTTACGTAAGGAAGGATTTGAGATCAAGGAAGCAGCTACGGGAAAAGAGGGCCTGGATCTGCTTCGGGATTCGAAGCCGGATCTGATCCTGCTGGATCTGATGCTGCCGGATATGAGCGGTTTTGATGTGTGCAGACAATTATCTGTGAACTCCAAGATACCTGTCATCATGATCACTGCGAAGTCGGACATGCTGGACAAGGTACTTGGCATGGAGCTTGGGGCGGATGATTATATCACGAAACCTTTTGATATCCGGGAGGTGGTTGCGCGCATTCGGGCGATTTTTCGCCGGATTGATCTCATCAGCGAGACACTGGAGAATCAGTCCTATGAGGTTGTAAGGCTAGGCAAGCATATTGAGATTCGCAAGGATGAACGGGAAGTGTGGAAAGACGGGGAACGGGCAGGACTTACGAACAAGGAATATGATCTGTTGTTATTTCTCGTGACCCATCATCGTAAGGTTCATACACGTTCTGAACTGCTGGACAAGGTATGGGGATTTGATTTTGCAGGGGATACCCGAACAGTGGACATTCATGTGCAACGGATTCGCAAGAAACTGGATAGTGGTGTGCAAGGCATTTCGATGATTGAAACGGTATTCGGTGTGGGGTACAAGCTGAATATTCAGGTACAGACATGAAGTGGACGATCCAGTTCAAAATGGTGGTGTTATTCTCTGTCATCGTCTTTATCGGATTCTCCGTTCTGCTGATTCTATCCAATAAGGTAGCTCAGGAGAATATGTACCGGGAAGTGCATGAGGATATGGTGCAATCCAAACGAAATCTGGACATCGCGCTGAATCAATACTTCCTGATCCATAACAAACGAATGAGCAGAGACTCGCTCGAAGCCGGAAGTCGCGAGCTCGCGGAGCAGATTGGATCAGCCGTTGGAGGGGAGATTACAGTATTTCGTCCTGATGCCTCGTCATACGGATCGGTGGGCAACGAGGTTAACGTGGCTAAGCAGTCTGACCATCCTGATATGGAAGAAGCCAAACACTCCCGAATCGCGTACACCACAGTTGTGGATAAAGGCCAGGTCACGGCCAGTCTGTCCTTCCCGCTCCAGATGGATCAACAATTGATTGGAATCGTACAGATGGAGAAGGATTATACGGATTTGTTCAAACGCAACCTTCGTTTTCAAAATACGATCAAGCTGTTCGCAGCGGTTATTTTTGTATTTTTATTTATCGCATCTATCTTTATTTCCCGGAAAATTACACAACCCATCCGTGTACTCACGAAACGTTCTGCCGAAGTGGCCCAAGGGAGTCTGAACGCAGACATCCAGATTACCACCAAGGATGAGATCGGTGAACTGGCTTCAAGCTTCACCGTCATGATTGATCGGATAAGGGAGCAGATTGATGTGATTGAGCGGGAGCGGGATGAAGTGAAACAAGTACAGGCGCGAAGCAAAGTCTTTTTTGACAATGTGACGCATGAATTAAAGACACCGCTCACGACGATTCTGGGATACGCCCAGATTTTGCGAGATAACGGATTCACCGATCAGGACTTTTTTGACAAAGGCATGAATTATATTATCAAGGAAAGCCAGCGTCTCAACACGATGGTTGCTGATATTCTGGAGGTGTCGGTCTCGTCTGCGGTCATTCAGGCGTACCGATTTGAACGTATAGATGTATCGGACATCATTCGTGAAGCTTGTGAGGACATGTCGATTAAGGCGGGCAAGTACAATATAGGCATCCATTATGAGCTGGAGGAACATCAGTATTTACAGGGAGATCGGGATAAGTTGAAGGAGGTCTTCCTTAACGTTCTGGATAACTCAATCAAGTACAGTGATGTGAATTCAATCATCGAGGTGCAATCTTTCCGGTTGGCTGATGTCATAGCTATCGTAATTCGTGATCAGGGAGAGGGTATTGGTGCTGAGGCACTTCAGCATGTATTTGAACCTTTTTACCAGGATAAAGAGATCAATAGGGCGGAGAAAGGCAGCGCGGGGCTCGGCTTGTCTATTGTGAAGAACATCGTTGAACGTCACGGAGGAACAGTGGAGATGAAGAGTATCATGCGTCAAGGGACACAAGTAAATATCAGTCTTCCGGGGGAAATGAACACATGAGACATCCCGGATTTTGGCGTAAAAACCGCGACAGATTGATGCTGTCAGGGCTGTTAATTGCATTTGTCAGCGGAATCTTCGGGATTGGCAGCCTGTTCAGTATCGCAAACCTCAAACCAAGAACCGTAATTTTGCCAGGTGAGCAATTCAATAGCCGTCTGGCGCCGCCACCGAGCAGCACAATTCAGATCGAGTCAGCTACCAAGATTCCAAATGACTTTCCGATCTTTGATTTTGAAGTGGTAGACCGGAACACGATTATATTAAATCAACTGGAATCTTCCTATTCCAGACTTCAGTTGTCTCTCCTGCATCTGGATGATAATGAAGTGAAGAGTATTGCGAGTAATACAGATTACGGTGTAGCGATCAGCCCGGATCACAAGAAGATCATATACTCCCAATACCGGGCGGGTCAGACGCTGAAGACGACGTATGAGTATGTGATTGAAAGCGGGGAACGTCGCAAGCTTCCGAACGACAACTCCTATTATAGAGTGTTTGTAGGGAACGAATCCTACATCGGTCAGGATGATCTCTTATTCAAACAAGTAGATCTGAGCCAGGGGACGAGTCAAGTCATCTACACATATGATGAGCTGATGGACATGTTCACAGGACCAAGACAAGGGAAAAGTTCGAATGATACGTTTATCGTGATGGATGTCTTGCAGGTTAGTGAAGACCTGAAACAGTTTTATATGCTGGTGATGCTAAAAGACAATTATGCCATCTATCGTGTATCGCTTGAGGACGAGCATGAAGTGATGGCATATGCTGCAATGGAAGACATTCAACAATTCAAGTTACTGAAAAGTGGTGACATGCTCATCCAGGGAACGATGAATAAGGTACAGGGGCTGTATCGGTATCGTGCAGCACAGGAGCAGTATGATCTGGTATTAAAAGGTTCCATCTGGAACTTCGAACTGGATGCAGAGGAATCGCGAATCGCATACTTTTACCCGATGGATAATCAGAATCAGAAGAATGAGTTGCATATTGCCTACCTGAATGACAGCAATCTTTCGTCGGATACGGTGATCTACCGCAATATTGATAACTTCATCAATCTGAAATGGAATGACGATGAGCTATTTGCAGTGGGCAGCACGATGGATAAAAGTGAGATGTACCGCTTTAGTTTTAGAGCCTGGTAAGCGGCAAAAGGTACAAGAATATTAGACCTTGGGTCTGGATGGAGCTGGCGATAGCTACTCTGCGGACAAGGTCTTTTTGTTTTGATATTTTACAAGTTGGATACAACTCCGGCCAGTCCGGATACATCTCGACCCTATAATAAAAGGGAATGTACGACGCGAATCTTTACATAACAACCTCTGTACATATTTAGTAAGTAGAAAGGAAGACATGTAGCAATGCTTCAAGTTGAACAGTTATCCCACTCGTTCCGCAATGGCCAGGGAACCGTGCCGGTTCTTCAAGATATCAACCTGACGATTGGAGAAGGCAAGATGGTGGCCCTGCTGGGCAGTTCGGGTTCAGGCAAGTCTACACTGCTTAATCTGATGGCGGGGCTGATGAAACCGGATCAGGGCAAGATTCTAATTGCTGGACAAGATATTGTACGTTTCAGTGAAAATCGCCTGGCGGAGTTCAGGCGCAATCATATCGGGTTTATTTTTCAATCCTATGAGCTGCTGTCCAATCTTACGATCCGGGAAAATGTAGAGTTACCCTTGGTGTTCATGGGTGTAAGCCCTTCGAAACGCAAAGCAAAAGCATTGAAGCTGTTGGAGCAGGTTGGACTGGGGGAAAAGGCAAGCTTATTCCCGTCCCAGTTGTCGGGCGGTCAACAACAACGTGTCAGTATTGCACGTTCGCTCATTACCGAACCTTCGGTGATCTTTGCAGATGAGCCGACGGGAAATTTGGATACCGAGACGGAGGAAGAGATCATTGCGATTTTGCAGCAGCTTAACCGGGATATGAATACAACCTTTGTGATTGTGACACATGAAGCAGAGGTCGCCGAGCAGATGCAGGTCGTTCTTACCCTGCAACATGGGATACTGGTCGAAGAAGCTGTAAGGAAAGTTTGAGGCAAAAGGAGAGGAAATGTGAGAATACGGGATGTAGCACGTATGGCCTGGGGACAGATCATTCGCAGAAAAATGGTCACTCTGTTGTGCATGATGGGGCTGTCCATCGGCTCTGCCGCCATGATCATTGCACTTAGTGTGGGGCAGTCCGTACAGACCTATAGCGAGAGAACATTAAACGACAATTACAAGATGGATGAGATTACGATTACGCCCAATGAAGGCATTCGTACAGGGAACGGCAAGGGGAGCGGTCAGACATCGAAGTTTGAACGGGGCGCGTTGACGTTGGAAAAGATCCAGATTATCCAAAGGCTCCCCCATGTGGTTGCCGTGGCTCCCATGTTAAAGCTGGATTCGCTGGAAATGGTGCTTCCAGATGGTCGCAGTACCTATGTTGAAGTCATTGGTACACAGCTCGAGACCCTGGGTGGGTTTGGATACAAGTATGCTGAGGGGCGTGGTGCGGAAGATGGTCGTATGGCGGTGACCAGTTATGGGACCGCATTCGGACTCGTAGACCCGAAAGTAACTCAGAAGTTATTCGAGCAGTTGAATGCTGATCCATACAACAATGCGCTTTTGGAAGAGTATATGGCGATTGCATCGAAGCAGGATCAGCTCGTCCAGCAGCATGTTCAATTTCGATATGAAGACTTTGTGAATGCAAGCAAAACCAGAATGAGCGGCTCCATACGTGTATCTGGAGAACTAATGAAACCCTCCAATATGGATGATATGACTGCTCAGGGTGACAAAAAAGTATATCTGCCACTCGATACAGCTCGTGCATTGCAGGATGAGCTTGGATTGCAACAGACAGACAATAGTTCGGCCAAACATCTTAACTCGGCCTTGGTCAAGGTAGAGGATAAACGCTATGTATCTCAGGTGGAAGAACAGATCCAAAAGCTAACGTTAAACACACAGAGCAATCTGTTCCAGGAGGAAGCGATGTCAGGTCAATTGGCGATGTACCAAAAAGCGGCATTGGGCATCGGTGGTTTTATCATGCTGCTGGCCTCATTATCCATTATTGTAGCAATGATTATGTCTACGCATCAACGGCGTAAGCAGATTGGTGTAATGAAGGTGCTGGGCGCAAATCTGTGGCAAATCCGCCAGATGTTTATTACGGAAGCAGCGATGCTTGGATTAATGGGCGGTGTGGCTGGTGTGGGGATTGCCTTTGCTGCCCTCGGCGGGGTGAACAGTCTGCTGGCGAGTCAGATGGCAGATCAGATGAATGGTCCGATGACCGTCGTTATTCAGCAGTCGGCTCTGCCACTGGGCATCGTTTTTGCTGTTCTGGTTGGCATTGTATCGGGTATATATCCGGCAATCAGCGCATCTCGGACCAATGCATTAACTGTGATCAAATCGATGTAATTTTATCAGCGAAAGGGAAATAGGGCACATGAAGAAATGGATTAAAATCATCATCACCGTTGTACTTTTGGCAGGTGCGGGGTACTGGTTATATGAAAAGTACAAGCCAAAACCGGAGGCACCTATAGAGATGCCACCCCCGATTACCTTTGATGTGACACAGGAAACGATGACGCAAACGATACAGGTGAAGGGGAAATCCGTATACACCGATCAGACGGATATCTTCGCTCCGTATGCTTCCAACATCAAGCAGTGGAACGTGAAAAGTGGTGAGCAGGTGAGCAAAGGCGATATCCTGTTCACCCTCGATACTTCCACGTTGCAAACAGAAGTTGAACAGTTGCAGAGTGATCTGGAGAAAGCCCAGCTGGAAAATAAGATGAATCAGGTTAGCTTGGATCAGGCGAATATGAGTGAGACGCTTGGCGTGACGGAAGAGGAGCGCAAGAAGGCATTTGCAGACCGGGAAGGCAAACGCCTGACGAATGAATTGAATCAAAAAGCATTGGTTCTCAAGGAGAAGGAGATACAGAAAAAGCAGGCAGTGATAAGTAAGTCTGTTGTATATGCTTCCGCTTCCGGTATATTTCAGATGAATGAAGAGGATAGCAAGACACGTGCGGTGACGGAAGGACAGCTGATCGGATCCATTACAAATATCAGCAAACTGAAATTTATGACGATCGTCGGTGAGGAAGAAATGTTCAGGCTCAAGGTGGGAATGCCGGTTAAGGTGCGAATGACAGCGCAGAAAGACCTGCAATTCACCGGGAAGGTGAGTAAGGTATCCAAATTCGCCCGCAAGAGTACCGATACGGACCTCAAGCAAGCTTCACAGTTTGACGTGGTCATTGATCTGAAGCCGGACGCCAGAATGTATGGAGGCGTGAGTCTGGAAGGCGATATCGAGACAATGCGGAAGGATAAAGTGACGGTAGTGTCCAGTCTCGCGATCATGCGGGATCAGACTGAGCCTTACGTACTGTTAGACAAAGGGAACGGACAGACCGAGCCGCTGACGATCCAGGCTGGAATGGAAACGGGGGACAAGACGGAAGTGGTTAGTGGGTTGAAACCGGGAGACATTGTCGTTTTACCGTAGACGTAGGAAACTATGAACAAGGCATTATATGTAATGACTAGCTAGACGAGCGGTCGATTCGACCTTGAAAAACACAAGGTTCATTGTGGCATATGGCCATGATGAGCCTTTACTGTGGTGAGGGGCAAGGGATGTTCAGATTCCTGCCTGGATTATGGAAAAAAATATAATTAAATTTATATAATTCAATTTACAGTAATATTTACATGTCGTATAATTAGAACATAAGGAGGTGACACCGAACATCATGTTTGTAGATGGATAGGCGAAGACCTTTTTTTTAACTGCTTGAAGAAAGCGCTTACCCGATTTAGGAATCAGACATCCCACAAGTCTTTTTTCACACTTCTTCATGTCTAACACACGTACAACCACACCCACCATATTATACTCATTCGCATGATTCGCCCTCACACACTATTTGTTTGCTCAAGATTCCAGTTATACAACCATTTCTTTTGGAGGTGATACAACCAACTCATCCGAACGTTCTCTTCGTGCGAAGCATCATAATGACACAGAGGATCAGACATGAGTACAACCCAATCTAACTAAAGGAAAGGTGGAACTATGAAGACTAAATTGAAAACCAAATCGAGAGGTAAGAAGATCCTGCGCAAAGGTGTAAAACAAATGCTTGCAGCAACGCTGCTCGCTGCGGGGATTTTCCCTGGACTGTCTCCAGGCTTGACTCAGGCCGCTGAAGCACATGTGGATAATCCATTTGTAGGGGCAACCGCTTATCTGAACGAGGATTATTCAGCTCTCGTGGATACATCCATTGCGATGACCAATGATGCATCGTTGAAGGCCAAGATGGAGACAGTCAAATCGTACCCAACCGCAGTATGGGTTGACCGGATTGCTGCAATCTATGGCGGGACGGACAACGCTGGTCGCAAAAGTGTAGAGCAACATCTGGATGCCGTTCTCGCTCAAAAGAAACCGGGTACGCCTATAACGGCTTCATTTGTTATCTATAACTTGCCTGGACGGGATTGTCATGCACTCGCATCGAATGGTGAACTTCCACTAACACAGGCAGCACTGCAGACATATAAAACAGATTATATTGATGTCATTGCAGATATCTTTGCAGATCCGAAGTATCAGGATATTCGTATTATTGCCGTCATTGAACCGGACAGTCTGCCTAACCTTGTGACCAACCTGAGTACACCAGCTTGTGGTCAAGCCAGCTCAACAGGTATCTATGAGGCGGGTGTGAAGTATGCATTGGACAAGCTGCACGCCATTCCGAATGTGTACAACTATCTGGATATCGGCCATTCCGGCTGGCTTGGATGGGATAACAACCGTTCTGCAGCAGTCGCGCTGTATACAAGTGTTGTGCAAGGGACAGCCGCGGGTCTGAGCAGTGCAGATGGCTTCATTACGAATACAGCGAACACCACACCGCTGGGGGAGCCGAACCTGTCTAACCCTGATCTCAATATCGGTGGACAACCGATTAAATCTGCCAAGTTTTATGAGTGGAATCCTTATTTTGACGAAACCGATTTCACCGCTGCGCTGTATGCCGATTTTGTACAAGCTGGCTGGCCAAGCAGTACAGGTTTCCTGATTGATACTAGCCGGAATGGCTGGGGCGGGGTAGACCGTCCAGCATCTGCTACGGGCAGCAACATCAACGATTATGTGAATACCGGACGTGTAGATCGCCGGGAGCATCGGGGGAACTGGTGTAATGCCAGTGGCGCAGGTATTGGTGAAGCACCTAAGGCTGCACCAGGACCAGCGCATCTGGATGCTTATGTATGGGTGAAACCTCCTGGTGAATCCGATGGCTCCAGCTCTGAAATTCCGAATAACGAAGGCAAAGGTTTCGACCGGATGTGTGATCCAACCTTCACAACGCGGGATGGTGTATTAACAGGTGCATTGCCTAATGCCCCAGTATCGGGCCACTGGTTCCATGATCAATTCGTGGCACTGGTGAAAAACGCATTCCCTGTACTGCCTGCCAGTAACGGTGGAGGCAACCCTCCGGGCGGAACAACAGCTCCGGCAGCACCAGCAGCATTGACGGCTTCTGGCGGTAATGCCCAGGTCTCCTTGACGTGGACTGCTTCCACAGGGGCTACAAGTTATAGTGTGAAGCGGGCACTGAGTGCATCAGGTCCATTCACAACAATTGCAGCTAATGTAAGTGGAACGTCTTACAGCAACACCGGCCTGATCAATGGTACAACCTATTATTATGTGGTAACAGCAACAAATGCAGTAGGTGAAAGTGTTAACTCTGCAACAGCAACAGCTACACCCGTTGCAGGTGTGACGGCGCCAGCAGCACCGACTGCTCTCACAGCAACCGCAGGCAATGCACAGGTGAGCCTGACGTGGACCGCTTCTACAGGTGCAACAAGTTATGATGTGAAACGCGCGCTGAGTGCATCAGGTCCGTTCACAACGATCGCCACGAATGTGAGTGGCACGTCCTACACCAACACTGCCCTGACGAACGGCACAACGTATCATTATGTGGTAAGTGCAGTGAATGCTGCAGGGCAAAGTGCCGATTCCGCTGTAGCTTCCGCGACACCTCAAAGTGTCGTTGTACCAACCAGTGATCTTGTCGTGCAATATCGTGCTGGAGATACCAATGCTCAAGATAGCCAGATCAAACCGTATTTCAACATCAAAAACCTGGGCAGTACTGCTGTGAATCTGAGTGATCTGAAGATCCGGTATTACTTCTCCAAAGAAGGCTCAGCTGCGATGGATTCTGCCATCGATTACGCTCAAGTTGGCGGAGCCAATATCCAGCGGACCTTCACAGATTCGTATGTGGAGCTGAGCTTCACATCTGGCGCTGGCAGCATTCAGGCTGGTGGACAGACTGGAGACATCCAGCTTCGCATGTACAAAACAGACTGGTCCAACTTGGACGAGACGAATGACTACTCCTTCGATCCAACGAAAACATCCTATCAGGATTGGAACAAGGTAACACTCTACCAAGGTGGAAACCTGGTATGGGGCATTGAGCCTTAAACTTTATTTGTAACTGTCTTAACCGCGATCCTCTGTGTGTTAGAGGATCGCGGTTTTTTGCTATGCATTACAAGAGTCATCTGGAAAAGGGATAGAAGAAAATCCGGAGATAACAGCGATCATAAGAACGATTCGTAACCGGAGCGGCTATCCCTCACAGTTGCAAGTACTTTTTTTCAAAATGTCTCCTATAAACACTGATTATTGATCGTTTTGGACGGATATTTGCCTAGGGTCTGGTAAGCAGGATGTCTATAATAGAACCCGATGGGCGAGATCACCTCGCTCGGATTGGAAAGAGAATGGAAGGGGGACCGTACTCTGGTAGTCGGGCAAGCTGATTTCTCTTTTTTAATTTTGTAAGCGTAATCATTGCGGGTTGAAACCTTCTTTCGAAGAAGGCCTCTATGAATTATCGAACGTCCAATCATTATCAATGTGTATATGCGTCACCTATTCTGTCTCAAGGAGCGTGAAGGTGGATGAACTCAGGAACAACAGCGCCGGTACATAAGGGATCGGTGTCAGGTCGACAATCAGGTCGCAGGAAGGCACGTATGCCACTTGCAGCCAAGGTGCTCTCTTCGGCACTCAGCGTAGCTTTGCTCATTGGAGGAACAGCTGGCGTTACGGGAGCGGAAGCTTCGAACGGTAATGGGGCGCCGGAGGCCAGCCTGCAATCACATAAGGGGGGCAGTCACGTGAAAGAGATTCAACTGGAATATCTGGATCGGGGTTTGGTGGCTGCATCGACATCTGAAGGTGTTTTTCTCAGTTGGAGATTGCTTGGTGATGAGGCCACAGGGTACAGCGACAACGGGCTGACAGGTACGGACTTCAACGTCTATCGTGATGGCAAAAAGATCGCTACCGTCACCGACAGCACCAACTATGTTGATGCCGCGGGTAAATCGTCTTCCCGTTATGAAGTGGCAGCGGTGAACAAGAAGGGCAAGGAAAGCAAACGCAGTGCATCCGTCAAACCTTGGGCGAACGGATATGTGGACATTCCACTGCAAAAACCGGCTGATGGCGTGACGCCAGCAGGAGAAGCCTATACGTATTCCGCCAATGACATGAGCGTGGGTGATGTGGATGGGGATGGCCAATATGAGTTTTTCGTCAAATGGGACCCTTCCAACGCCAAGGACGTATCGCAAAAAGGGTACACCGGTAAAACCTATATTGATGCTTACACCCTGGACGGACAATTGTTGTACCGGATCGACCTTGGGGTCAACATCCGTGCAGGTGCTCATTATACACAGATGCTCGTTTACGATTTTGACGGGGATGGCAAAGCCGAGATGATGTTTAAGACCGCTCCGGGCACAAAGATTATTAAATATAACAAAAAAGGAAAAGTAACCTCCGAGAAGTACATCACACTTCCCAAGCAGGATCGCAAGGCAGGGTACTCGAACGAAGATGATTATCGTTTAAGTGCGGATGGTTACTACGATCACGTGGTGGATATGTTCAAGAACTGGCATAAACATGATGAGGTTGTGAAGGGCAACTGGCCTGCGACATTGGAAGAGGCTTTTGGAATGGAGAAAAAGTATAACTACCCATTATCTCAGCAAGATGCCGAGAGCCTGGCCGACTACTTCATTGATGTGTATGCGGTAGAACGCAGTAACCGAAATGAGCTGCGCAAGTTTGAAGGTTTTATCGTGGATGGACCGGAGTATGTTACGGTATTTGAAGGAAAATCAGGCAAAGAGCTGGAGACCATTCCATATGAACCCGAGCGTCATGATGATGGTCTGATGTGGGGCGATTATGCCATGGCACGGATTGAACCGGGGAATCGAGTGGACCGTTTCCTGGCAGGAGTGGCCTATCTGGACGGCAAGAAACCGTCTGCAATCTTTGCACGCGGATACTATACACGTTCGACGATGGTTGCCTACAATTGGGACGGCAAGAAGCTGAAAAAGGAATGGAAAGTGGACAGCGGCTGGACGCCAATGAAGAACCCATTCAATGACGGACCGCATGGTGTGGATGGCACAGATCCGCAGTATGGCTCCATAACAACCCAGGGAGCGCACTATTTCAGTGTGGCGGATGTGGATGGAGACGGCAAACAGGAGATTATCTATGGCTCCGCTACGATTGATCATGACGGCAGCGTGCTGTACAGCTCCACAGACCTGATGCCTGCCGAGAGTGCTGCGCCGGGAACCATTGCCCGTCTGGGTCATGGGGACGCACTTCATGTGGCAGATATCGACCCGGATCGTCCGGGACTTGAGATTTTCATGGTTCACGAGGGCGGCCCGTGGGCGCCGTACGGCTATTCCCTGCGTGATGCGAAGACCGGAGAAGTGATCTACGGTGGATACACAGGGAAAGATACCGGTCGCGGCATGGTGGGGGATGTTGATCCGACTCGTCGTGGACTGGAGACATGGGCTGTAGGCTTGTGGACAGCTAAGGGTGAGAAAATCAGTGATCAGATGCCGGGAACGAATATGAATATCCGTTGGGCTGGTGATATGACGACACAGATCGTTGATGGTGCCATCGACGTCACACCTACAATCAAAGACTGGAATCGTGGCACGTTGCTGACGGCAACAGGCACATTGACCAACAATCACACCAAAGGTACACCTTCTCTCGTAGCTGATATCTTCGGGGATTGGCGGGAAGAGATGTTGGTGAGAACCACGGACAGTTCAGCGATTCGTATCTATCTGAGTACCGAGAAAACGGACCGCAAATTGTACACGCTGATGCATGATGCGATGTATCGTGTGGGCATTGCCGGACAGAACAGTGGATACAACCAGCCTTCCTATCCGTCCTTCTACATGGCATCGGATATTGACTGGTCCAAAGTAACGCTGCCTAAGTTTTACACGCCAGGTAAGGGTGGAAAGTAAGCAGACCGGATGAGCAATAGCAACATAACACATGTTCAAGATCAGGCTGTAACGTAAGGAAGCATCGTTAGTTTTGAGAGTTAGCATCGAAGCTTGGAAGCTCTGGAATCCCAATGTGTATAGCACATGGAGGTTTCAGAGCTTTCTTCACATTAGGATCTGCGAAACAGACCTTGGCGAGTTCCCAGCCACCCATGTTACGTCATTCTTTTACATCGTTGGAGTCTAAATGCTCGGTAGAAGCGAACGCTTTAATGGTGTAATTTCCTTGATCATAGATCAATGTGGTAATGGAGCACTCGGGGATCAATTGGTTCTGCATAGCTATAAAATTGGAATGCCAGACGTTAAGCTCGCCCTCGCTAAAGGTTTGCACCAGAAAATCAGTAATGAGTCCACCATGTGCAACCACAATAATGTTACTGTTCTCTGGCTCTTCATTAGCTAATGCGGTTAGGAGGGAGGCCAGACGTTCACCAGCCTGTTTGGCCGAGTCTCCCACGGCTGGAACGTAATCTGGATCAGACGTACATCGATCCCACATTGCAATGAATTCTTCGAATGACTGATCGGGGCAATCGCCCCAATTGGCACGTTCGCGCAGGCGAGGATCTTCGGTTATATGGGAATGGGTGTGGCGGGCAATCATATTTGCGGTTTCTTGGGCTCGTCGAAGTGGGCTGGTAAGGATTTTAGTAACGGGAAAGGTAGCTCTGGCAAAATGAAGTGCCGTGGCTTCGGCTTGTAAGACCCCTTCGGAAGTGAGGGAGACATCACCGATTCGTCGTTCTTTGAGACCATGTCTCACGAGATGATAGGTGGTACTCATGCGTGGAAACCTCCTTAAGTATAGATAATTTACACAGATAATTAGATGATATACTAATTATATATTTATCTAATTTAACAATGCAATAAAGCTTTTAACGAAGACAGTTTATATTCAACCTACGGAATTGTTACAATGGAGAAAATTGAGGATCGATCGTCGCAGGAATGGAGGCATGGACATGAGCATCAGAAAGCGTTGGACAGGAAGCCTGTACCAGGAGGCATTGCGAACAGAGGACTGCGGGCCGCGTTTCTACGCGTACTATTACAAGCAGTGGGACAACTATCGTATGTCCTATCACCATCATGATTCCACAGAGATCATGTATATTATTTCGGGAATGTGCCGGGTGGATGTGCAGATGTCGGATGGGAGTTCGGAGCAGACCGTTTTGAAAAAAGGGCAGTTCATTATGCTCGACGCAGGTGTCCCGCACCGTTTGCTGGTGGAAGATGGTGTCCCTTGCCGGATGCTCAATGTGGAGTTTGGTTTCTCCACCTCGTCTCCCGGACAGCTATCCATCCGCCAGCTTGCGCTGGAAGAGGAAGAAGTTCACACTCTACTCACTAATGCTTCGCCATATCTGGTACTGCCTGACCCGGAAGAGGTGTATCACATTATGAAAAGTCTGGTGTTGGAACTCGATCAGCGTGGTCTACTGGAGCAAGGAAGATCAACTGTGCCGATGAAGATCATTCCACCAGAGGAAAGGTTGTATCACCGCGAGGCGCGCAATCTCTCGTCCCCGGAACAGGGCATGCTGGTGCGTACGCTGTTTATCCAGTTGCTGGTCCGTGTTGCGCGTCTGCGCGGAGAAATGAGCCGGAGTGCGCCAGATCAGGCGGAGTTGTATGTCAAACGAACCATTGAATTCATGCATCACAATATGGATCGCAACATTCAGATGAAGGATATCGCGGCAGCCGTCAATCTGCATCCAGGTTATTTACATCGTATTTTTCGTCAGCACACGCAGCGCACACCTACCGACTACCTGACGATGCTTCGAATGGAAAAGGCCAAGATGTTGTTACAACAGTCCAATATTCCCATCTCCGAAATTTCAGACTATGTTGGTGTGGGGAGTCGGCAGTATTTTCATATGCTTTTCAAAAAGTATACGGGTAAGACACCTGTTCAATACAGGGGTTCCATGGAGCGAATAGAGTGGAGCTACCCGGAGGAATCGGAGTAGGCGCAACACCTGGGGCTGACAAGGCATGGTAGAAACTAAATGTTGAACTGAAAGGGTATTCATGATATCCTTTGTTCAGAAGTAACAGATTCGTCGATAATGTAGTGGTTAATCTCATATATTCAGGATTGTGACTGTTCGGCAGGCGATACCTAAATTGTTCGTAGTAGACATGAGTTGTACATGTTGCTGCTTCAATTTAGGTTTTTTTTATGGGAGATTTTTTTGAAGTTCTAATGGAATATTAATGGGATGAGCGTGTGATGAGTTGGGGGTGATGCAGATGAAGATCAGGAAAATCTTTAATAACAATGTGATTTTACTGACGGATGATAACGGGGACGAAATGATCGTGATGGGAAAAGGGATTGGGTATAACAAACATAACAGTGATGTGATTGATTTCTCGCAGGTAGAGAAAAAGTTTGTGGTTGAAAAAGCAACATCTGACAAACTGATGGGTCTGATTGGTGAGATTCCAACCGAACATCTGGAGTTATCGAATGAAATTATTGAATACGCCGAACAACAGCTTGCCCTCAAATTCAGTGATAACATCTACATCACCCTGACGGATCATATCAGTTTCGCGATAAGAAGGTTTCCAGAAGGCATTATTGTCAAGAATGCTTTGCTGTGGGAGATCAAAAAGTTCTATGCAGCCGAGTATGAAGTTGCCCTGAATGCGCTGAACATTATTGAACAGAAAACAGGTGTGAAACTGCCGGAGGATGAGGCAGGTTCCATTGCCCTACATTTTGTCAATGCACAGCAGCGAGGACAGGATATGAAACAAACCTATCAGATGACAAAGATTGTTAATGATTTGGCGAATATTGTGAAATATCATTTTGGAATTAAACTGGACGAAAGCTCGATTAATTATAGCCGTTTCCTCACACATCTGCGGTATTTTGCTTACAGAATTCTACATGATGAGTTGATTCCGGAAGAGAGAGATTCTTTGTATGATCATGTAAAGGACAAGTACCCCGAATCGTATGCGTGCGCCAGAAAGATTAGAAACTACCTGGAGATTAATTACGAGAAGAAAACAACGAATGAGGAAATGGTTTATTTCATGATCCACATTCACCGGGTCACGAACCGTGAGCAGGATCTGACGGAAGAATGAAGGAATACTGATACAACTATATATTAAGGGATTGTGACTGTTCGGCAGGCGAAACCTGAATTGAGGCTTGTGTATTGACTAAGGTCAGTAGACGAGCTTCAGTTCAGGTTTTTATTTTGCCATCGTAATATGTTATTCGAAATGATGGAGTCAAGACGTGAACTGTAGGAATTAAACAAATGTATGGGGGGAACAACATGGATCATCTCAAATTAGCACAAAACATTGTAGACCGCGTTGGAGGAAAGGATAACATTCAATCGCTGACTCACTGCGCTACCCGTTTAAGATTTGTCTTGAACGATAACCGAAAGGCTGATGCAGACATATTGGAAAACACAGCAGGCATCCTGAAGGTTGTTGAAAGCGGTGGGCAATTTCAGGTTGTTGTAGGTAATGATGTTTCCGAGGTGTACAAACATATCGTTGCCGAAGGGGAATTCGACGGAGCAGGGTCCGATGGAAGCTCAGAGAAAGAAAAAAGGAGCATCCGTTCAGCCATCTTTGGCCTGATATCGGGTAGTTTAACGCCATTAATCCCGGTATTTGCTGGAGCAGGGCTAGTTAAGGCTCTGTTAATTGTTCTTGAAAGAGCAGGCTGGATCGCTGTGGATAGTGGAACATACGCTATATTGGCTGCGGCGGGGAACTCGATCTTTTATTTCCTGCCGATTCTTCTCGGCATCACGATTGCCAAAGTTCTAAATGTGAATTCTTATGTGGCAGCGGCGATCGGGGCCGCATTGATGGAACCGAATTTTACGGCTTTGACAGCAGCAGGAAGCACCACTCATTTTCTCGGGATACCCGTATCGTTAATGAACTATGCTTCGTCGGTCTTTCCGATGTTTATCGCCGTTAGCATCTATGCGGTTTTGGAGAAGTTTTTGAAGAAAATCATGCACAAAAATGTGCAGCTGTTCGCAGTTCCATTCCTGTCACTCGTCATTATGGTACCACTAACAGCCATGTTGATTGGTCCATTCGGGCAATATGTGGGCCAATGGATTGGAAATATTGTTAATTTCCTGATTAACAGCAACTCTGTCATCGCAGGGACTATTCTTGGGGGTACCTGGTCTTT
The DNA here is from genome assembly GCF_037973995.1 of Paenibacillus sp. FSL R5-0701. Taxonomy (NCBI): domain Bacteria; kingdom Bacillati; phylum Bacillota; class Bacilli; order Caryophanales; family Paenibacillaceae; genus Paenibacillus; species Paenibacillus sp. FSL R5-0701. Next base: position 1,171,921 of record NZ_CP150230.1, read on the forward strand.
TCTCGTATTGCTTGGATTACACTGGGCGACGGTGCCTATTATTATGGGGAACCTAAGCGCTGGGGGAGATCTCATTGCACCCCTTGCGGCAACATCGGTAGCTGCTTCCATGGGTATCGGTCTCGGGGTATTCCTGAAAACAAAGGATAAAGATCTCAAGGCTTTAAGCGGCTCGTCTTTCCTTTCTGCAATTTTGTCAGGGGTTACTGAACCAATTCTGTACGGTATCATTCTGCGTTACCGCAAAACACTCATTTATCTGGTGGCCGCTGGAGCCATTGGCGGTGGTCTGATGGGTTATCTCGGCGTGAAGTTGGTTGTGTTCAATTTCTTCCTTAATGTGTTCACCCTGCCTGCTCAGAGTCCGATGTTGTATTACATTATTGGTGTATTGACTGCCATTGCGGGCGGAGCCTTGTGCGTGGTGCTGTTTGGCTACGAGAGTAAGAAAAATGATCGGGGGACTGAAGCTCCTGATGTACACACGAATGCAGCGATGGAAAGCTTGATTACCAGTCCGCTTGAAGGCACTGTTATTACACTTCGTGAAGTGGAGGATGTCGTGTTTTCCTCAGAGTCGATGGGTAAAGGCGTAGCGATCATTCCGTCCAAAGGTCAGCTGGTGTCCCCGGTAGACGGCGTTGTTTCTGTAACAATGAAAAGCGCACATGCCATTGCGGTTACTTCGGATGAAGGCGTCGAAATTCTCATGCATATCGGCATAGATACGGTGAGATTAAAAGGGAAGTATTTTACACAGAAAGTTCAGCAAGGTGACCGAATCCGTAAGGGGGAGGTACTGATTGAATTTGATCTGGATCAGATCCGGAACGAAGGCTTTAAACTGACGACTCCGATTGTTGTAACGAACTCTGATCAATTCCGCGTCATTACGCCGTTGCAGTCAGAAGGGACAGTTGCTGCAACAGACGAGCTGTTGTCTGTTCGATCATAAATGGATACAGAGAAGGGGAGGAGCAAAATGAAGCTGATTGTTAATGCAGATGATTATGGCATCACCATGAGAGTAAGCGAAGGCATCCTTCATGGGATGAAACAGGGTCTGATTACAGATACCTCGGCGTTGGTGAATTCGGTACATTTTGAGAAGAGTAGTGTCATGGCTCTTGAAGCAGGCATCACGGCTATGGGCGTTCATTTGAATCTGACATTCATGGCTCCGGTGCTGGAAGCATCAGCAGTTCAGAGTATCGTCGACAAGTCGGGTCGTTTCTATCGAAAACCTGGGCTTATTCCTGCATCCTATGATCCTGGGGAAGTGCGCACGGAGTTGAAGGCACAAATCGAGAAGTTTTTGGCTTCCGGATTGAAGTTAAATCATCTGGATACCCATCATGGGGTGAGTATTAAAGATACGCAAATTCTTGATTTGGTGATGGAACTGGCTCGGGAGTATAACGTTCCTATGAGAAGAGATGACCTCTTATCTGGCCAGTTTGAGGGGAAGCTGGCGGATGCAGGTATTCGGTCTACAGATAGGTTATGTGGTGATCCAGCTATGCCTTCTCTACAGGAATCATGGTTTCGCAGCGTGCTGGAGCAGTATAAGGATACAGAATATATCGTTGAAATTGCTGGACATCCAGGATATGCAGATGAAGAATTACGCAATATCTCATCTCTGGTAGATGAACGGGAGCACGATCTTGCTTTATTGATGAATCCAGCGTTGAAAGAATATGTGACAGAACAAGGTATTCAACTCATTAGCTACAGTCAGTTGTAGCAGAGGTACGGCTGTTTCATCGAGTCAGAAGATTAAGTTAGGATTTTTGACAACAAGATCATGAACAGGTCATGATTTTGATAACGCTTCCCTATTTGCGGTTGGTACAATGATTTCATGAAGAGAGTCATTAACCGAAGCGAAAGATTCGGATTAGGGGAGGACATAGGGATGTCGTTTAAAGTGGCGTTTATCGGGGCAGGAAGTATCGGATTTACACGGGGATTGTTAAGGGATTTGCTCACGGTACCAGAGTTTAACAACATTGAAATTGCGTTCTGCGATATTAACCAACACAATCTGGACATGGTGACTGAGCTGTGTCAGCGGGATATCCGTGAGAATGGATTGAATATTCAGATTCAGCCGACAACAGATCGGAAAGAAGCGTTAAAAGATGCGAAGTATGTACTGTGTACGATTCGTGTAGGGGGACTGGAAGCATTTGCAACCGATGTGGACATTCCACTGAAGTATGGGGTAGATCAATGTGTCGGCGATACGCTGTGTGCAGGCGGCATTATGTATGGACAACGCGGAATCGCCGAGATGCTGGACATCTGTAAAGATATTCGTGAACAGAGTGCACCCGACGTGCTGCTCTTGAACTATTCCAATCCGATGGCGATGTTGACTTGGGTATGCAACAAATATGGTGGTGTGCGGACGATTGGACTGTGTCATGGCGTACAGCATGGTCATCATCAGATTGCGGAAGCTTTTGGATTGAAAAAGAGTGAAGTGGATATTGTCTGTGCCGGCATCAACCATCAGACTTGGTATATTCAAGCGTCTCATGAGGGCAAAGACCTTACAGGTGATCTGCTCGAAGCCTTCGAGAAACATCCAGAGTACAGCCGCACTGAGAAAGTGCGGATCGATATGCTGCGCCGCTTCGGTTACTACAGCACAGAATCGAATGGTCACCTGAGTGAATATGTGCCGTGGTACCGCAAACGTCCGGAAGAGATTAACGAATGGATCGACCTGGGCAATTGGATCAACGGAGAGACAGGTGGTTATCTGCGGGTGTGTACAGAGGGGCGCAACTGGTTTGAGACTGATTTTCCTAACTGGATGAAGGATGAACCGATGCAATTCATTCCGGAAAAACGGGGCGAGGAGCACGGTTCGTATATTATCGAAGGTCTGGAGACGGGACGTGTCTATCGTGGACATTTCAATACCATTAATAATGGAGTAATCTCGAACCTGCCGGATGATGCGATTATTGAAGCACCGGGATATGTGGACCGCAACGGCATCTCCATGCCTCATGTAGGCGATCTGCCACTTGGTCCGGCTGCGGTATGTAATGTGAGTATTTCCGTGCAACGTCTTGCGGTTGAAGCAGCGGTGAACGGAGACGACAAATTACTTCGTCAGGCGTTCATGATGGACCCGCTCGTGGGTGCCGTGTGTAATCCGAAAGAGATCTGGCAGATGGTCGATGAGATGCTAGTTGCGCAGGCCCAGTGGTTGCCGCAGTATGGGGATGCGATTGTAGCTGCAGAAGCAAGACTTGCTGCTGGCGACCTTATTCCAACAAAGGAATATGAAGGTGCAGCACGTCTTAAGGTGAAAACCGTTGAAGAGATGCAACAGGATCGCGATGCTGCCAACAAAAACGCGGGTGAATCCGATAAAGGGAAAGATCGCGAGAAAGTGCAGCATTAGATAAAAATGTGTAAGGGCCTCTCCAAAATTGGAGGGGCCTGTTTATTTCTATTTTTTTTCGACACCACGGATAACAAAGGCAAAAGAGGTATCACCCAAGGAAACCTGCGAATTTTGAGAGGAAGTCCAGCGGGCAAAGGCTCCATAATAATGAGTACCTTTTTCCTGCGCTAACTGGAATGAACCTTCTCGCAAAGAGATGGGACGTGCCACTCCATTTACATATTCGACAAGAGTTAACTCGTCAGGTGGTACATTTGTACCCAGATGAATAGATATATTCTCGCCTACCAACACGGAGACAGGTACTTGACCTTCCAGCAGTTCCATATGACCTGCATAGTCTGCACACATACTTTCCCAGCAATAACTGCCCTGTATAGCAGGAATAGGAGTGCCACTTTCAGTCTGTATCACTGGTGTAGGCAGTTCCTGATTTTGTTTTAATTCCGTTTTGGCTTGATTTGCATTGGTTGTTGAGGGTGAGGCAGTTTTGTTTGTACCATGACTTGGAGTAGGATTACAGCCGGATAATATAAGCAAAGTTGAAAGAAATAACAATGTGGTCAATGTTCTTATCGTATTGAAGAATTTTATTTGCAAGAGAGGAATGTTGCTAGTGTTACTCTTGCGATGCATATTTACCATGTGATACATATTACCTTTACAGACATAGTAATGTGTCTTATAGTATACACAGGACGGAAGAAAGTCGGTGAAACTCGTAGATGGATGTGCAAGTGATTAACAGTGATCTGATTCGGGGCAATATTGACCCCATCATTCTGAGTGTACTTATACCCGCAGATAACTATGGTTACAGCATTATTAAGGAGATCTACCGTAAGAGCGGAGAGCAGTTTGAATTGAAGGAACCTACGCTTTATTCCAGTTTGAAGAGGCTGGAGAAGAGTGGATATGTGGAGTCCTACTGGGGGGAAGAGACGCAGGGAGGACGACGCAAATATTACCGAATTACAACGCAAGGCCTTGAAGCCTATAGAGAGCAGGTTCATGCTTGGCAAGCAGCCAAGGCACTGATTGATTGCATGATTGTCACTGGAGAAAAAGGAGATGAAGACCTATGAGATTGGAAGCTCGCATCACTCGTCATGTGAATCGTTTGTTCGCTCACGCACAAGATACATTAGACAATCGAGAATTAAAAGAAGAGATTCACAGCAATCTCGCTGCGCGGATTGACGATTATATCTCGCAGGGTATGAGTGAAGAGAAGGCGTTCCAGACCGCCATTCAGCATATCGCTGGTATGGATGAAGTGATGAGTGACCATCGAAGGGTACAACGTGTTCCTTACTGGACAGCGTTGTTGCAGTCTGCTCTGATTTATAGCCTCATAGCCTGGATCATTACCATTCCAATGAGAGTGCTGATGCAAGGCTCCGCCATAAACAATCTGCTTATGATCGTGAGTCTCATTGTTGGTGGCATGTATGTATTGTATCTGTTGATCAACAAGACGAACGATTCTGCAACTTCCGTGAAAACCACGGTTATTCGAATCCCTGCCTTAGTGCAGTGGAATCGCAGGATATGGTGGTTGTGGGCGGCATTAATACTCGTACTATGGGGAACGCAGGCAGCGTTGCGATTCGGAAGCAACATCTGGTTTAATCGACCCATTCAGGTGGATGGACCCTACCAGTTTGCTGTGATCGTCATTGCCTTTGCCATCCCGTTACTAAGCGTTATTATCCCTTTGGTAGTGCATCGGGCGTATCGGATCGTTAGTAAGTATGAAGTGAGTGATGCGTTATGAGAATTAGAAACATATGGATTATAACACTTGTTGTGTTGGGCATCATTGGCTTAGTGATTGTTGAAGGCTACGTTAATCCGAAGATCGAGGCGAAACAGGCTCGGTACGAGGAAGAGCAGCAGAATCCGCTGACACATGATTTTGCCGCTTTAGCCAAATATCGCAGTCCCTACATGGGTGATAATTCAAACCTTAGTCATCTGAATCAGGCTTTACCTTTACGTGAAAGATTGAATGGTTACCAACTGTACCCGGAGACGTTCACGGTCCAAGTGAATTATAGCTTGGATACGCGTGAGATGGATGCAGAGGAACTTGAGCGGATACTTGTATATAATGCGGTTGCGAACTTTGTTATGATTGATAATCTGGAGCAGATCGTCTACCAGTTTGAGAATACCAGCCATACCTTACGTCGTGAATCTGCCCAACAATGGACAGGTACGGAATTAAAGGAGCTTCAGAACCTGGAGCTATGGAATTCGACTGTACGCGAGAAGCTGGTAGAACCGGCACAAGTGAAAAAGGCTTTTTCACAGATTGTTGACAATTAAGCTGCATGAAATAGAAGGAAATAGGCAAGAGACTCGACTCTTCTCCCATGCTATGTTATTATAAATCTCTGATAACGTGGTAACGAACTAAAGCGTTTGGGTTTTGGTTATAGACATGGAGGGGTTCGAGAGATGAGAAAAAAAGCGATTCTACTATTATTCATTAGTATATGTGTATTGATTGTGGCTGGTTGTTCCAGTTCCGCAAGCAAAGACGATAACACGATTGTTGTAGGAATTGATGACAAGTTTGCTCCAATGGGCTTCCGGGACGAGCAAAATGAAATTGTTGGTTTTGATATTGATTACGCAAGAGCTGCAGCGGAGAAAATGGGTAAAGAAATCACATTCCAGCCAATCGACTGGTCTTCCAAAGAATCAGAGCTGAACAGTGGCCGGATCGATATGATCTGGAACGGGTACACCATTACGGATGAGCGTAAAGAGAAAGTGCTCTTCACGAAGCCGTATCTGGAAAACAGCCAAGTAGCTATTACCTTGGCAGACTCGCCAATCACAAAGCTGGATGAACTCGATGGCAAAAATGTGGGATTGCAGGCGCTGTCCTCCGCGGCAGATGCATTGGCAGCAAGTCCTCTGAAGGATAAAGTGAAAGCTTCCGAATTCAAGGATAACGTGCTTGCACTGACGGATCTGAAGACAAAACGTCTGGATGCGGTCATCATTGATGAAGTGGTAGCGAGATACTACATGTCCAAAGAAGAGGGAACATTCAAACTGCTGGATGAATCTCTTGCACCGGAACAATATGGCATTGGTATCAAAAAGGGAAATGAAGAGCTTCTGAATCAGCTACAAAAAGCGCTGGATGAGCTGAATGCAGACGGAACAGCGGCTAAAATCTCCGCCCAATGGTTGGGTGAAGATAAGGTTCTGAAATAGGCAGGTTACACACCTGATATATAGTTAGAAACAAAACGGACCCCGTATTCCATGCTGGAGCGATTTATGCCCCAGAGGAATGCGGGGTTAACAGATTAGAGGAGACGAAACAATGAGTTGGGATTATTTATCGACCATTTTAAAACCGATGCTAGAGGGTGCGCAGACCACCATTTTCATGTTCTTGCTAGCGATCGTGTTATCTGTACCGCTTGGATTTGCGGTCACGCTTGCGATGAGAAGCCAGATTAAACTGCTGGCGTGGATTGCCCATACGTATGTATACGTGATGCGAGGAACACCGCTACTGCTCCAAATTCTATTCTTCTGCTTCGGTTTACCGTTGCTTCCGGTGATTGGAGAGTATCTGGTGTTTGATCGTTTTGTTGCAGCGGGGATTGCGTTCATCCTGAACTATGCGGCGTACTTCGCTGAAATCTTCAGGGGCGGACTGCTTTCCATTGATAAGGGGCAACATGAAGCAGCCAAGGTCCTTGGATTAACGAAGTGGCAGACGATGACCAAAGTCATTATTCCTCAGATGATTCGTGTAGTATTGCCTGCAACGGCCAATGAGTCCATTACGCTCATCAAGGATACGGCTCTGCTCTATGCCGTGGCTGTGCCTGAGCTGTTGTATTACGCCCAAGCGGCGGTAAATCGCGACATAAAGCTGTTACCTTTCTTCGTGGCGGCGGTTATGTATCTGCTCATGACACTTGTACTCACCGTGCTGTTCAAGGCACTTGAGAAGCGGTTTTCATTTGAATAAATTAAATCTGATCAATCAAAGGACTGTCTGCATATGACACATATAATAGAAGTAAATCAGTTGAGAAAATCATTCGGCACACTTGATGTGCTGAAACAGGTATCCTTCAACGTGGAACCAGGCGAAGTAATTGCCGTGATCGGGCCTTCTGGTTCGGGGAAAAGTACGATGCTGCGCAGCCTGATTCATCTGGAGGATATTTCGGGCGGAACGATTCGCATTCAGGATCAGACGTTGGTCGATAATGGCCGTTACGCAGGTGCCGCGGATATTCGCAAGATTACGGATCGCATGGGCATGGTGTTTCAGCATTTTAACTTGTTCCCGCATCTGACCGTACAGGCTAATCTGGAACTCGCACCGAAGACTTTGAAAAAAGAAAGTTCAAGCGTCATCAGGCATCGCAGTCTTGAATTACTTGGAAAAGTAGGGCTGTCGGACAAGGCCGATGCCTATCCGGCCAATCTATCCGGTGGACAGAAACAGCGTGTAGCTATTGCCCGAGCACTCATGATGCAACCGGATATCCTCCTGTTTGATGAGCCAACGTCGGCACTCGATCCAGAGCTGACCGGGGAAGTGTTACGTGTAATCAAACAACTGGCGCAGGAAAATATGACGATGTTAATCGTCACGCATGAGATGGGCTTCGCCCGTGACGTTGCGGATCGTGTATTTTTCATGGATAACGGCGAGATCGCAGAGGCGGGGCCTCCAGAACAGATCTTCGGCAATCCAAAGCTTGCACGTACCCGGACGTTTTTGCAGCGGGTGGAAGTGGAGAGGTAGAAGAAACCTCAAATTATATGATGTGAAAGAACGCAATCCGTTGATTAATAAGGGATTGCGTTCTTTTTTGAAATAATGGCTTATGTCCACAGGTATATGTTCCAGATCATCAATACAAGGGTCAACACGATATAAGTTACTACATTCCAACGTGTTCGCATTCGATAAGTGGTGTAACTCATGATTCCAAACAAAACAATACTAAAACATAATACAGCTACATTATTTCGATATAGAGCAATAGGTAGAAGCATCACAATCATAAGTATGTTCATTACTTTATCGATTTTCATCGTAGTGATCCCCCAAAGATATTCAGAAAAGTATTACGACTATAATAATATCTATATGTTAGAGGTATTCTTGGTTTATATCATCACACGGATAAACGGTTCTTAAATTCATATCCTTGAAGTACAATTTATAAGCTTGTGGATGTAGGTATATGTCCGGGGATGATGAGAATAAAATAAATCTAATGGTAATTCATAATTAACACAATATGGATATTATTTTTCCTAATAATTGATTATAATGAACATACTTAAAGAACAGGGAGGATTTACCTTGGAACATCACGAAAATGATGTAGATCGTTATTATAACGACACATTGCCACCACCGCCTTATGTAGTACCAAAGACCAATAGCAAGTCGATTGTATCACTAGTTCTGGGGATTCTGTCCGTCACGATTCCTTACGTGGGAATTTTAATCGGAATCGTCGCGATTATATTTGCATCTTTAGCCTTCAAAGAGATCAGAGTTCGCATGGAGCAAGGCAGAGGATTGGCCATTGCTGGACTTGTTTGTGGAATCATCGGTACAGCGATGTATGTATTACTTATTTTGCTCGTGCTATTGTTTAGTTTCGCTATCTCAAGTTCTGAAATTTACTCTACATACTAGAAATATGAAGTTAGCAAACTTAGATTGTATCTAAAACTAAAAAAAGCAAAGGCGTACCTTAGCTCACATCTCCTGTAGAAGAGGATGGAGCTTAAGTATACACCTTTGCTTTTTATTTTACTTTTTACAGGTGAAGTGAGACTTCACTGCTGACGTTTGCGTTCTCCGTGGTATGAGGCATCAGGAAATACGTTAAGGTTCCTCCCAGGCCAATCACGGCGAAGATGCACAGAATACCAATCTGATCCCAAGCCACACCGAACTGTCCACTTGAGATAACTGCTTTATAACCTGTTACCGAATAGGTCATAGGCAGCCATGGATTAAACACTTTCAGCCAATTTGGAATCAGTTCGAGCGGGAAGGTGCCTGCGCTGGTGGTAAGCTGAAAGATCAGCATCAGAATCGCGAGGAATCGACCCGGATTCTCCAGCCAAGTCACCAGTGCCTGAATGATGTACATGAAGCTTAGACTGGTAACAAAGCTGAACAAGAGGAATAATGGAACGCTCTGAACATCCAGACCCAAGCCGTATAAGACCAGCCATGAAGCAAGTAGGGACTGCACTGCACTCATGAGTGTGAAAGCCAGCGTTTTACTCACAAAACAATTCCAGCCACTTGCCTCGCTAACCGTGCTGCCGCGTGTTGGCACAACCAATGTCGCAATCAATGCCCCGACAAATAGCCCAAGTGACAGGAAGTATGGCGAGAATCCTGTACCGTAGTTGGGTACCTCATTATATTTATGCTCATCGACCTGAACAGGCTCTGCATACATGGTTACCAGCTCATCCGTCTTTTTCACACTACCCGTCTGCTCAGCCGCTTCATTCAACTTGATGGCAAGTTCGCCAGAGCCGTCGGTTAATTTGGTAGTGCCTTCTTTTAATGTTCCCGCACCATCATCCAGCTTGCGGGAACCTTCGGTAATGGTGGTGATTCCGTCTGAAAGCTGGTTTATACCCGTAACCAATTGGCCTGCACCTGTATTTAACTGACTCGAACCTTCTGCAAGTTTGGCTCCTCCGGCTGCTGCTTCGGTCAACTTGGTGTTAAATTGTTGAAGGCCCGTTGCAAGCTGCGTATGTCCGGTTGATAATTGTGTTGCTCCTTGTAAAAGTTGCTGTTCACCCTGCACTAGCTGACTGCTGCCTTGATGCAGTTGCTGTTGCGCAGCCTGAAGGCTTTTGCTGCCTTCCACTAATTGCTGTCCACCTTGATAGACCTGTTCGCTGCCAGCGGCAACGGCCTGACTTGCTGCCAGTAATTGCTGAACAGCCGGGTTAGCGGCAAGATCGGGACTTGCTTCGGCTAATTGGGCAAGCCCTTGTGCAACGGCCTTGGCACCTTCACTTACTTTGCTGCTGCCTTCCACTGAGGTTTGCAATCCGGCTACCAGCTTCGCACTTCCTTGTTCGGAAGCTTCCAGTCCAGCATCCAACTTAGCCGCGCCTTCTTGAGCGGACTGAATACCTGCCTGTAACTGTTTGCCGCCAGTTTCAGCCTGCAATGCACCGTTACCCAGTTTCGTGCCTGCTGCCGCCAATTGGGACAATCCATCCGACAGGGAGCTGGCTCCTGCATGAAGCGTACCGATTCCTTGTGCCAAGGTAGCTGTTCCCTCTTTTAATGGTGCCATACCTGTTTCCAATTTGTCGGTTCCATCCGCCAGTTTGGACAGGTTCTTTTTCAAAGTAGAGGCACCATTATCCAGCTTGGCTGCGCCCTCGTTGATCTTGCTAGCACCATCTCCGGCATCCGATAAACCGCTAGAGATCTTCTCCACCTGATCCAGTAGCGTTTCGGTATACGATTCTGTGATTTTGGCAGCGACTTTGGAGCGAATTTGTTTGACCGCCGTGCCGCCAATCTGACCCGCGAGGAAGTTGTATCCTTCATTGGGTTCGTAGATCAGGTCGGCCGGCTCGGGGTGCTCATCCATCAGGGTTGTTGCTTTGGTGGAAAAGTCCTCTGGAATCACAATCGTCATATAATACGTGTTGTTTTGCATACCTTGTTCTGCTTGTTCACGAGTCACGAATTGCCAGTTGAAATCATCACTTTTTTTCAATTCATCGACCAGATTCTGACCGACCTCCAGTGATTTGTCATTGTAGACTGCACCCTGATCTGTGTTGACCACGGCTACAGGTAATTCATTCATTTTGCCATAGGGGTCCCAGAATGCGTTCAGGAACAGGCCGCTATACAGCACCGGAATGAACAGTACAACGAGAATTGGAATAAATACTTTTGGTTTCTTAAAGGCGGACTTCAGATCCTGCCCAAATACGTGGAATGATTTCATCATGTTCTCTCCCTATCCTTACGCTAATCCGTTTGTTCTATCTCTATTATGTGTTGAATCTAGTGCATGCCTTTCTCTAGGTGGGGGATAAGCCATTCTTGAGAAAGAGGCCCACAAAATCCTTGATCTGATCTTTGTGCAACGTTGGATGCGCTTTGTTCCAATCTGAGGTTAAGGTGACATACAGCTTCAGCAGGACAAAAGAAACCAGCTTGGGATCGTCCCTGCGAATCTGCTCTAACTCCATGGCACGGCTCACCTGACGCTCCAGATATTCGAGAATGGCTGTCTCCACTTTTTGCAGACCTTCTTTGGCCTGTGGTGTACCGAACTCGTTAACCTCCTGAAAGAGCTTGATCAACAGCTCATGTTCCTCACGATACTCCAGCAAAGAATCCATACTCATATGCACGTTATCTAGAAAGGAATTCTCTTCTTTCACCGTCTGCTCTGTAATCTGTCTCATATCCGCAATGATCGAGCACAGAATCTCGCTGAACAGTTCTTCTTTATTTTCGAAAAAAGTATAGATCGTTCCCTTGCCCACATTGGCAAGTCTCGCAACCTGCTCCATCGTTGTGGCTTTGTAGCCAAACAGGGCAAAGGATTTCTCGGCAGAATCCATCACCTGTTGCCTTCGATCTATCGTTTTCATCGCATATACACCTCCTTGTAGGTTGAAAGGATAATGGTAAGGTAAGTCCTATATTGACCATTTTACTATTATGGTCAGTTGGTCGTTAACAACTGTAGCACTTGAACAGGGGAGCTAGATATGATCATTGTCATAAACGGATGGGACAGGTGCGAATGTGATGCTCACATGAAAACCCTGGGGGATTCGCACCTCAGAATTTGTCGAAATGGGCAAAATTGTTACCTTAAGGCAACACGTAGGCATAATGTGATTGAATAATGATATGGAAAGTCATAGAATAATAGTGAAAAAACGTGTTTTGGATGGCTCAAATCGTTAAAATACGTACTTTTTCGCTGTCGCACTCCGTATGGAGTGCGTGGATTGAAATATTGTCCTTAATGACCATGTTAATGGGAAATAACTCACATTAAAGAAGTACATTGGAACGGCAAATACCTACTTATGACTGGGAAGTTGAAGTTTATAATACACATGAACATGTAAAACAGCTTTGGGCTTACATATTGACGCTGAAATTACTCAGCATTAGAAATTCAATTCCAAATGACTATACTTGGAATGTATATTACTTGATGTAAAAAGTAATACTTGAACATTAAAGTAGTACATTGTAATATAGGTAATAGAGTAGGAGGTAGTAGTGTATGAGTATGTATGAATCAGGTAAGGTAACTTCGAAAGGACAAGTTACAATTCCAGTTGAGGTAAGGAAACAACTAGGTATAGCTACAGGCGACAAAATTATTGTAATTATCCAAAATGGCGAAGCAAAATTAGAAGTTAGGAAACAGAAAAAGTTAACTGATCTTGTAGGAATCTTAAAGACAGGGCAAGAACATGATCTTCAGGAAGCTAGGAAGTCAGCGATTGACTGGGTGGGGAACAGTTACAAAAAAGGGGAATAGCAATGGATTTTTTGGCTGATACAAACATACTAGTACGGTTGTTCACTCAAGACGATAAGGAGCAGTTTGAAAAAGTTTCTGAAATGCTAGATAGCGGAGATTTTCAGATAATTGTTTCATCACCAGTAATTATTGAAACATGTTGGGTACTGAGATCACATTACAAGCATTCTAATGTTGATGTAGGAAATGCCCTGTTTAGTCTATCGCAAATTGATAACATTATCTTTGAGGAAGATTACATGAAAGATGCGTTAAGGCTGTTTGTTGAAAAGGGTAACGTTGACATTGTGGACTGTTATCTTAGCGCAAAATCAAAAACAATTAACATGCCAGTAGTAACATGGGACAGTGATTTTAAGAAGCTGGGATGCGAGTATTACAAGCCAAATCAACTTTAAATGTTGTTTAGGTAATTGAAACCAGCGGTAGCAGTAACATTACAGTAAATAATGCTGGTACAAGTATTCTAAATCGTACTCTGTATGGAGTGCGTGATTGAAATTTTGGTAAGAGGACGAGAATGGATTTTGTATCTAACTGAGCTCCCATACCTGTAAAAAAACACAGATAGTTGTACTGTCTGTGTTTTTTTGTATAACGACGGATAGAACTACGAGTACCTGTTTTTTGAATGATACAGAGATGCAGCTTGCATGAAGTGCACCAAGGAGGAGCACATTGGCCCAATAACTGTTCCCTGTTCTTAGGCGTTTATTGAGTTGAATAGCTGATCGTAAAAAGCTCGTAACTAAGTCTTAGTTAAATCCGTCTAATAAGTTGAGGTGATTGAACATGAAACCATTTAAATATTGGAGCCAGCGCTTGAGTATACTTTTTGTTCTAGTCATTATTGTTGGCTGTGGAACATCGAATAAGGGTGAAATAACATCCAAACCCCAGGAAACGGATACGGAAGAAGTTTCAAAGGAATCAACGAAGCGATGCCCGGGAACCCTTGAATGGATTGATTTTCTAATGCTCAATAATATTACATATTTTCAAAACAACGAGGGGACCAAAGAGGTACCCGCAGAGCAAATTGGGGATAGGGTAGGGGAAGTGAGCTTCATGCTGAACGAGCATGCGTGTGCGGATCACGTGACCGAGAATGGTGATGCGGCATATCTTCCAATTGGAACTGTTATATATGAACTAAAAGGTTATAAGTCGCATTATCGCGTAGTAGCGAATAAAAAGGTTTACGAAGCAAAAGAAAATCCCAATGCTAAGACAATGGGAGACCTGATGGACATTGAAGACAAAGTGGAAAAAGTCAGCCTTGAAAGCGGGAACGATGGCAGCCCAATCGGTGACTTTCCCCAGGAAGCCGCATCCGAATTCATGAACGAGCTTTTGCTGTTGCGATATGTTGGCTTTGATGAGGTGTATAAGAAATCCAAGCATGAGACAGGGATTTTTTTACGTGTGCACCTTCAAGATGGAACATCTTTTCGAATGGTTTATTATCCCAAAGCGAATGCTTTCTCAGCAGGTACATTTGGAACAGAAAAGATACAATCATTAATCGTTTCTCAGAGAAAAGAAATTAAAGCAGCTGCAGGATTATAGTGGATTGGAGGTTCAACAATCAGTTGATGACACCACTGTCTGTTAAATGATACCGAGAAGTATAGAACTAGAACCTACCCACCTACCCTGGTAACAACAAAAAAACCAAGGCTTTGAGTTCAGTCACTCATGAGCCTTGGTTTTTACTGTGTCTTATTACTTTTATCTATATCCTATTAATTCTATTCTGCGCGTACTTTAAAGAATGAGATCAGTTCTTGCAGTTGTTCGGATACAACCGAGAGCTCATCGGAGGCACTCACAATGGCTGCCATGGAGGCTTCCTGCTCATCAATTGACTGCTCAATTTGTTTACTGCTGCTTGCTGCCTTGCTGACATTGGCAGACAGTTCATCGGCCGTAGCAGACATTTCTTGTGTGCTTGCCGAGATCTCTTCAGTAGAACTGGAGATATCCTGAATCTGGTTTGCAACTTTATTCGTAGCAGTCAGAATATTCTCGAAGAATACACCAGTCTCTTGGGTAACTTCCAAGCCTTTGGTAACTTCCTTGGAACCCAACTGCATCGCTTCGGAAGACTGCATGATATCCCGTTGAATTTCTTCAATTAACTGTCGAATTTGCTTCGCTGATTCCTGCGATTGCTCTGCCAGGTTACGTACCTCACCTGCAACCACCGCAAAACCTCTTCCTTCTTCACCTGCACGGGCTGCCTCGATTGAAGCGTTAAGTGCAAGCAAGTTGGTTTGTCCGGCAATCTCCGTGATTACGTTAACAATGTTGCTAATCTGGTTCGAGTTATTTTCCAAAGACTGAATCGAGTTTGACGTATTTTGCACCGCACCGGAGATCAGGCGCATCTGCTCAATGACTTGTTGCATCACCACATTACCTGTGCTGGAGCGCTGCTCCATGCTGAGTGCTTCATCTGCCACATCGGCTGAGCTGCTGGCGATCGTCTGCACTACCGTTGACATCTCAGTCATGGCACGTGCGTTCTCCACAGTGGCTTTGTCTTGTGACACCAGTCCAGTAGATATTTCCCGAATATTGGTGCTAATGGATTGAATGTTCACATTATTTTTCTCGGAAATGCCCAGTAGTTGTTTGGAAGATTCCGAGAGGTGATGCGAAGTATTCTGTACTTTATAGATGGTTGTATTGAATCGATGGATCATCGCATTAAACTTCTCGTTGATGATACCCAGATCATCTCGCCCGGTATCGATGGTTACGTCCAGATTACCCGTGCTGACTTCTTCGATACCTTTCATCAGATTGCGGATCGGAAGCAACGTTCTTTTCAGCAAAATGAATTGCAACACCATGAACAGGATCAAGAAACCGATCAGGAACATCAAACCGTACGTAAGCAGTTTGTTAAGGCCTTTTGGAACGGCACTTGCATCTACATCGAAGTAAAGAGCAGCGTACATGGAGCCATCTGCGTTATTAATCGGATAGATCAGAGTGGTCCAGGTTCCGTACTCATCCGTGTAGAAATCACTGAAGGCAGGTTTCCCGTCCTTTTTCATCTGTTCCAGCACTACGACGTTATTCTCGGGCAGCGGGTACATGGCACCTGCAGGCAGATTACCTTCCTCGAATGGTTCCAACAGGTTCGTTGGAATCGCGATGATGGACGTTCCGTTTCCTTGCTCAAGTTCTGAACCGAAAATGTACGCTTGCGCGATGTTTGGATAGAATTCATGGATGGAATCAAGATAAGTTTTCATTTCCAGCTGTACAGGACCGGAGTAGCTTTTTTCCTTAGCCGCTTCTGCCACTTTGGCAGTGTCGAGATCGTCATACCATTTCTGGGTGATGACGGTAGCTTGGTCGTGCAACTGTTCAACCAAGATATTTTTTTGCAATTGATACGCGGCAGTAATCAGGATTACACCGATCAACATGATGCTGCCGAATGAAATCACCAAATTTTTGATGAAGAAAGGCATGGTACTCCAGCGAAGCTTATTAAACAAGATGGTTCACTCCTTCTACGATTGTGACGAAGGACTTATCCTGGGGGTTTACACGCTATGTAATTGTTGACTTAAAAAATGTAATGAGGTCCCTAAATATCTTTTCTGCTCAAATTCTCTTTTGTTTCTAAAAGCTTTTTGTAATGAGTTTTGCTATTCACGTATATGAACTCCAGGTAAGTTCTACTCTTCAGATATATCGTTATAAAGGCATATTAATGTTAGATAATTGCAATAAAATAGGACTTATGAACCGGTTCCAAGGTTATAATTGCGCTTTTTTTCATTATATTTCTTGTATGTCCATGAAAATTTCATAGTGATACATATCATTTTTAATCGCGTTTAAGATTCACTAAAGGTTAGTCCCCTACCATGGTTACATAAGCCTCAGTAGCTTAATAGAAACCAAGAAGGAGGATTCATCATTTTGAATATTTTATTACGAAAAGTTACAGTAACGGCATTGTCCGTGACGATGGTAACGACATCTTTTGGGCTGATCGGAAGTCCGAATGCGGCATATGCTTCAGAAAGTACAGCGACAACCACGAGTGCAGGCGTGACGCAAGCTTATGAATCATTGTTCCAGACGGATAACGTCATAGATGTGAATGTAACGATTGATGATGCAGACTGGAAGAGCATGCTCGAAAGTCCGCTGGATAAGGATTATAAGAATGTGAGTGTGGAAGTGGACGGCAACAAGCTGGACAACGTCGGTTTTTCCACCAAGGGCAATCTGACCCTGAAAGCTGTAGCCTCAATGGAAGATTCGGACCGTTACAGCTTCAGACTGAAGTTTGATAAATACGATAAAACACAAAGCCTGCTTGGACTGGACAAAATGGTGCTGAACAATAACTACGCCGATCCGTCGTATATGCGTGAAGTTCTACACTATGAAGCACTGCGGAGTATTGGCATGGATGTCCCAATGACGAACTATGTTAATCTGTACGTTAACGGCGAGTTTGTTGGTTTCTATACTGGCGTTGAAGCAGTGGATGATAGCTATCTGGAGCGCAACTACGGTGAGAATTACGAAGAAGGTGACCTCTATGATACGGATGAGAAGAGTTATCTTCAATACGAAGAGGGCAGTGACTACAGTACAATCACCAAAGACTTGGGTACGGATAAGGACAAAACCAAACTCAAAACCTTCATCCAAACACTAAATGAGATGCCAGAAGGAGAAAAGGGTGATATTGAAAGTGTACTGGACGTAGATTCGGCGCTTCAATATATTGCAGGCAACATGGTTTTTGGCAACTATGACAGCTATAACGGCGACAAAGGACACAACTACATGCTCTACAGTGATGCCGCTGGCAAGTTCACGGTTGTTCCTTGGGACTTCAACATGTCCTTCAACGGGTACTCGGGCGGAGGCGGACATGGCACAACAACCGGATCAACCACGACTAACACCAATGCTACGAACGTATCTGTAGACGAGCCTGTATTGGGCATCAGCATGGAAAATGTACCGATGATCAATAACCTGCTTGCTGTGCCGGAGTATAAGGAAAAATATTTGAGTTACGTCAACGAACTGACGGACTACATGGAAGGCATTCAAGATCGTATTACTGGCCTTGCCGATGAGATTCGTCCTTATGTAGAAGCAGATCCAACGAAATTTTATACGACAGAACAGTTTGAATCCAACATCGCTTATTCTGCCAATGCAGATGCGGCAGGTGGTATGGGCGGTACACCACCAGAAGGATTTGAGGGAATGACCCCACCTGAAGGCATGGAAGGTATGACGCCGCCTGAAGGTTTCGAAGGAATGACACCTCCGGATGAAGCAACAGATCCAACAACGAATACAGGAAATACTCAGACACGCCCTGGTGGTAACTTTGGCGGCGGGGGCGGAGGCATGGGCTCCATGGCAGCCGTATCACTGACGACATTTGCACTGAACCGTCTTGCAAATCTGCAAGGACAACTCGGACGTGAAGTAACGCCTTTACCTGAGAATTCGGAAGAGACAGGTTCGAATACTTCATCCGGAACAACCGACAAAACTATTACCGTAACACTCGATGGTAAATCGATCACATTCCCGGATCAGGACCCGCTGCAGCAAAATGGACGAGTAATGGTACCTGTGAACGCAATCCTCGAAGCAATGGGTGCAGAAGTGACTTGGGACAAAACGGCTAAGACGGTAACGGCGGTTCTGAATGATCAGACCTTTGTGCTCAAGGTCGGAAGCAGCACCGCAACCGTAAATGGAGAGACACTCGAAATTGATGCACCAGCGATCATTCAAAACAGTCGCACACTCGTTCCTGTACGCTTCATCTCAGAAGGACTGGGACTTACCGTGGACTGGGATCAAACCGCTGCACAAGTAAGCCTTACATCCAAATAAGAGATATCTTCTCAAGAGCAACGTTGTTGTATGGAGAATAAGAAAAGGGATTCGATGGTCAGATCGAATCCCTTTTTGCTCTGCTTTGTCAGGTTAGACGGAGCGAACATCCAGCAAAATCCGGCCTCGTTCATGTCTGGCCTTACTTTTGGCATGTGTTTGATTGGCTTCACTTAAAGAACATTCTTACATGATTACGGATAATTCGTAAAATATTAGGCTTCAACAAGTTATTTTTGTGATAAAAGTCACTGAAATATTATAAATATTGTTATCACTCCTACCGATAAGACTATAGTGATATTCGAAACGGATTCGAAATTGGCTTGAATATCCCCACAACTACATAGGGAAAAGGGTGGCTCACACACATGCCAAGCATGAGCATCGGTACCAAAATCAGTTTGATCGTTATCAGTATATTTATCACCTTCTCTTCAGCCGTGGCGGTAAGTGTAATCCTGGAGATGAGACAGGGGATTACGACATTTGCTACAGAGAAGGCAAAGCGAGATTTGGAGATGGCGAATAGTATCATTACATATAAGCATCCAGGAGATTGGGCCATTAAGGATGGACAATTATTCAAGGGAGATGCCGCGCTGGAAGGCAACTTTGAATTGGTGGATGAGATTGGACAAGCGTCTGGGGACACGGTGACGATCTTCCGAGGTGACGAACGTGTTGCAACAAATGTCATGGTGGACGGAAAGCGTGCTGTCGGCACGAAGGTATCGGACGAGGTCGCCCAGACCGTTTTGCAGCAAGGGGAAAAATACTACGGTGAAGCCGTGGTTGTGGGTCAGAAATATCAGACGGCCTATGAACCAATCAAGAACGCATCCGGAGACATTATTGGAATTTTCTATGTGGGTGCTTCTCAATCGTTAATTGATGTGATTATCTCCTCGTTCCTCAAGACATTCCTGATCGTATTCCTGCTTGCAATGTTGGTCGCAATTACCCTGATCCTGCTGTACGTTCGCAGGGTGAGAGTAAGAATCGAGCGGGTATCTGTGGCGATTAAACGTGCGGGGACGGGCGATTTCACACAGCCAGTTGTGGACAACATCCAAGACGAGATTGGCATGCTGGGTACGGGATACAATGAGATGAGAAGTAATCTCCAGGTCATCATTCAAGACGGACTTCAAGCTGCGGAGAAAGCAGAGCATTCGACTGGACTGCTACTCAAGATTGCGGATCAAACGGCCAAAGAATCGGCGCAGATTGCATCCTCCGTTGAACAAGTGGCGCACGGAGCCGATAGTCAGACGATCAGTACAGAAGAAAATCTGCAGGCCATGGAAGAAGTGGCTATAGGTGTACAACGTATGGCGGACAAGGCCTCCAGTATCTCGGACTCTGCCTTGTATTCACGCAAACAGGCAGAAACCGGAGGTGAAGCGGTGCAACTTACCGTTCAGCAGATGTCTACAATTGAATCTTCCGTTACCACAACGGATGAAGTCATTCGTATGCTGGAAGGGAAGTCGGCACAGATTAGCCAGATGGTTTCCGCCATTCATGAGATTGCAAATCAAACGAATCTACTCGCCCTCAATGCATCCATTGAAGCGGCAAGAGCAGGGGAGCATGGCAGAGGATTTGCCGTCGTATCTACCGAGGTTCGTAAACTGGCTGAACAAGCTGGAGACTCTTCAGATCGTATTGAAGAACTGGTCGAAGCCATGGAACAAGATATGCAGCAATCGCTATCGGCCATGTCGAGAGTGAAGGACGAAGTACAGGAAGGACTGCGCTTGACCCGGGAAACGGAGCAAAACTTCAGCCTGATCCGGGATACAACCCTGCGTATTGCTACAGAGATTGAGGACATGGCTGCGACGAGTGAAGAGATGTCCGCAGGCGTGGAACAGATCGTGGCTTCTGTGCATGAGATCGCTCGCCATGCGCAGACGGCCAGTACCAATTCACAGCAGGCTGCAAGATCTGTTCATGAACAGCTCAAGTCGGTAGAACAGATCAAGGCATCTGCGGCTATTTTGTCTGATGTGTCGACAGAGCTCCAGACCTCACTTAGTCCGTTTAAGATTTAATATCTGTTACAATAGGGAAAAGGAGGGACTACAATATGGCCCCTGATAAAACAAAACTTTTCCCGAATGAGAATATCCGTACGGTATGTTATATTCAAAACCTGCCGCCGCGTTCCAACGTGGACATCGGTGATTATACCTATTATAGCGATAACACGAATCCGCCAGAGCAATTCTATGACCGGATACAGCATCATTATGACTTTATTGGTGATCGCCTGGTCATTGGGAATTTCTGTGCAATTGCGGAAGGTGTGACATTCATTATGAATGGCGCTAATCATCGGATGGAGGGTATGACCACTTATCCGTTCAACATTTTTGGTGGAGGATGGGAACGTGTGACACCTACACTGGAACAACTTCCATATAAGGGTGACACGGTACTGGGGAACGATGTATGGCTTGGACAAAATGTAACGATCATGCCTGGTATCACGATTGGAGACGGGGCAATCGTTGCCTCCAATTCAACCGTTGTTAAGGACATTGAACCCTATACGATTGTTGGTGGTAATCCAGCCAAGACTATTAAAAAGCGTTTTGACGAAGAGACGATTGGACTGCTGCTGGAATTGAAGTGGTGGGATCAGGATGAGGAATGGCTGGATACGCATTTGGAACGTCTTGTCTCTACATATGATCTCCAGATCTTGCGCGAACTACTGAACAGCAAATAGGATGGTTGTACATTGTGCATAAAAGACAAAATAGCTGGTTCCTGACGGAGCCGGCTTCCAAGCAAATCAGACCCTGGACCGTTTTGAGCGGATCAGGGCCTCTTGTTGTCCAAGATGAAATGTTAATTTAGCGGGTGGGTGGTCGTAGGTTGCAATCAGACTGTACTGATGGGGGCTTTAAATGAGTATGAGCTTCTGTATGATCCGAGTTTGTCTGTTTGCCTGAATAAAAGTTAATGATATCATCAACGGTAGTAAACACGACATTTAAATCCATATTATCATTGTGTGTTTGAATAAAAACCTCTTTTCAATGGGTTGTTACGTTTGTTACGTGGTTTAATTTAAAGCTTCTTTCATGCTTAAACCTGCTGTGAATACAGGAACTTTACCTGCAGGTAGTTGAATTTCCTTGCCTGTTTTCCGGCTTCTTCCCGTTCTTGCCTCACGCTTCTGCACTTCAAATTTCCCGAATCCAACCAGTTGAACTTCTTTACCTTCTTTGAGAGCCTCGAGAATCGAGTCCAGTACAACGGTTACAGCTTTTTCAGCATTCTTCTTGGAGAAACCGCCAGCCTTAGCTACTTCTGTGATCAATTGTTCTTTATCCATGGGAATACCTCGCTTTCATTCTTGTGATGTGAAATCTTTTCTTTACTGTGCAACATATGTGTAAATAAAAAGCTGCCTTATTAATAAGGCAGCTTTCATATAATTAAAGTTTAGTAACGTTCTCAGCTTGTGGTCCACGGTTACCTTGAGTTACTTCAAATTGAACGCGTTGACCTTCGTCCAAAGATTTGTAACCTTCACCTTGAATTGCACTGAAATGAACGAATACATCTGTTCCTTCTTCAGTTTCGATAAAGCCGAATCCTTTATCCGCGTTGAACCATTTCACTGTACCTGTTTGCATGTGATTCCTCCAAAAAATAAGTTTTTAGCCGATCATTATGACGAGTATTATTTAAAAATTGACACTCACCTGGTGCATTTAAACCACGAACTTGATGTCCGCTAATGTATCGATTAATATGATAATACCATGTCCGCTAATATAAGTCAAGATTTGGAGGTATTTTCTAATGAATCAGTCATCAGGGATTTCGGTGCAGCGGGAACCGACGATAGAAGAATTCATACATATGCTTGCTAATGAGGGAGAATTGCATCCCAAAACCGTGAAGGAATATACAAGTGATCTGAAACACTTTATCGAATGGTACAAGGAAAGCACCATGCTTAGCGAAGAGTTCTCACTGCGAATTGAAGATGTGGATACATCCACTTTAGTCAGTTATCGTGAAAATGCTCACAACGTTATGTTATTGAAACCAGCCACCATTAACCGGAGGTTGATTACGCTGAAGCGTTTTTTCAAATGGGCTGTCTTGGAATCCAGGCTCAGTCATGACCCTTCCAAACCATTAAAATTCATTCCGGAAGACAAAGTAAGTCCACGCCGAATGACATTAGAAGAAGAGCAGGCATTCCTCGCGGCAGTGGAGTGCGGTAATTCCCTTCGTGATCAGACGATCCTGACCTTAATGTTTCACACAGGCTTGCGAACGATGGAGGTATGCAACCTCAAGCCTCAGGATATCGAACTTGGTAGACGAAGCGGTCACCTGACAGTGAGAGCCGATAAACGCAACGTGCAACGTAAGATCCCATTGAATATACAGTGTGTTGTCATGTTGAATCAGTACTTATCTGATCTTGCTACCGATCCTGCTTACCTTTTTCCTTCAGAGAAGACAAACGATCGTTTAACGGAGAGAGCATTGCGACACCTGATTAAAAAAGTAATGATAACAGCAGGGCTGGAAGGATTGAGTTCACACGATCTGCGTCATCGTTTTGGCTACGTCATGGCTGAGCATACGCCACTGCACCGTTTAGCCGAGATAATGGGACACACCAACCCAGATACAACCATGATTTATTTTAAAGCATTAAGTACAAATCATCGTAAAGAACAAGAATGAAGTCTGAATTATAGTTAGAATCAAAACACCTCTTATTAGAAGCACTTCGAAATTTCCCGTGTTTGTATTACTTTAACCTGCCTTCAGCACTCATATACTATCCTTCACATTTCACTTAGGCATTGCCCGACAGGGTTGCCTTACCTCTAATAAAGAAAGCGATTACATATCCCTGATAATATTGTATATTATGATGGCAACCTTGGAGCAGATCAACATGAGCCTTTGCATTTTGCTTCAATTCGGTGAGCCATAAGAAATCAAATGATTCACAATGCTACATATATATTCGTTGCTAGGGCATAAGGCCGTCATCAAAAGGAGGAATCCAAACATGTACCGGGTACTGTTGGTGGATGATGAAGAAGATGTGCGTGAAGGACTTGTTGTAGAGGTCGATTGGGAAGCGCTCGATCTGCGGATTGTCGGTTTGGCTGAGAATGGGCGGGAAGCATTGGAGATGGCGGAGCGGGTAGAACCGGACATTGTGGTGACAGATATCAGCATGCCATTCATGAATGGTCTGGAACTCGCACAAAGATTGAGGAAGCGTAATCCACTCGTGAAGGTGGTCATTTTGACTGGATATGATGAATTTGATTATGCGAGGCAAGCCATCTCATTAAGTGTGGATGAATATCTGCTGAAGCCGTTCTCGGCAGGACATCTCACCGAACTGCTCACAAGATTGCGCGCCCAGATGGCGGCTGAAGTGGCTGAGCGTGAAGATGTACAGCAGCTGCGTGAGCACTATTATACCAGTTTGCCTTTATTACAGGCAGATCTGATGGCGACCTTGCTCCATCGGCAGAAATCCTCGACATATATTCATAGTAAAGCCAAACAATGCGGATTGGACCTGATAGGAGAACGCTATGGTGTGTCCGTATTGACACTGCACATGGATGGAGAAGTACAGAAGGAGAAGTCTGAGGGAGTATTTATCGAGCCCCCACAGCGACATAACAAAACATCATCCGAGGTAGCGGATCAGTCTGAGATATTGGTTCCCGGAGGTTCCTTGCGTCAATCTGAGGATGCTGAGCTGAAACGCTTTGCTGCACTTAACATTGCGGCAGAAGTCTGGGCGGAGCATGGGGCTGGTCATGCCTTTATGCATCAGGAGACGATTGTCCTGCTCTATGTGGATCGCTCGGGCGGTACAGATGGAGCGAAGCGGCAACAGAAAGCGTTAGAAAATGTGATGCGCAGCATCAACCACTATTTACGTATCCCGGCTACGGTGGGATCTGGTCAGATTGTGGATACACTTGCGGATGTGAATCATGCCTATGAAGATGCCCTGCTGGCATTGGATTATCGACTTGTGCCCGGAACGGATTCAATTATATACATCGCGGACGTGGAGCGACAGACAGCGGGCAAGCTGCGGTTCGACGAGTTGAAGCAGCAGACGCTGACACGTTGCCTGAAGGCGGGTACACAAGCGGAGCTGGAGGAAGCACTTGCGATCATTTTCCGGGAAATTACAGTGGAACACGGGCGAAGTGATATTCAGCTCTATTTAATTGAAGTATTAACAACAGTATGGAAGGCGGCACAGGCATCAGGGGAGGAAATGGAGGACATCTTTGGTGCAGGGTTCCAGTTGTATGCGGATTTGTTCCGACTGCCGGGACTTACTGATGCACAGAAGAAGGTACGGGAAGTCTGTCTACTCGTACAACATCGCATTGCCAGCGGACGCCAGCATGTATACAAGGATATTGTCGAGCAGGCGTTAGTCTTCACCAAAGAGCATTATGCCGACCCGGACCTGTCCATTCAGAAGGTGTGTGGGCATTTGCATATCAGCTCCGGTTATTTTTGTGGCATTTTCAAAAAAGAAGTACAACTTACCTTTCTGCAATACCTAATGCAGATCCGAATGGAGGCAGCGCGGGAACTGCTTCGCTCGACAGAACTGAAGTCATTTGAGATTGCGGAGCAGGTTGGCTTTGCTGAACCCAATTACTTCAGTTTTTGTTTCAAAAAACATACTGGCGTCTCGCCCAAAGAATATCGTAAACAGGCTTCTCAGACAGCAAGTGAAGGTTCGATCCGATGAAGTTTTTGTCCAGATGGGTGAAGTCCATGGGACCTCAATTACGCTCTCGTCTGCGTTCGTCCAGAGTCAGCAGTATCCGGTTTATTATTACGTGGTCCTTTTCCGTTTTCATCGTCTTGGTACTGACCATCATGGCGATGCTTCTGCATGACAAGTTCACGCAGGCTGCCGAGCGAAGTGCGGAACTGACGACGAGACAGATTGTGGATCAGGTCAGTTATAACCTGGAGGATTACGTCCGCAGTATGTCTCATCTGTACCGTGCCATTGAGGAACATATGCTGCGTGACGGGACATGGGAAGGGGAACTGGTGGACAAACAACTCGACACACTGCTCAGCAGTCGTGAAGATATCATCTCGATTACTCTGCTTGATTCCACGGGGAAATTGCTCAAGAACCGACCTACAGCTGAATTAAAACCAAGTGCCCATGTGACACAGCAAGGGTGGTTTCAGTCTGCGCTTCGTGTGCCGGATCACCTGAGTTTCTCGTTACCTCATATTCAGAACATGTACACAGGCCCATATAAATGGGTCGTTTCCATGAGCAAAGGCATAACGATACGGCAAAATGGTCAGGATCGGCAGGTTATTTTGCTGGTCGATATCAATTTCAAACAGATGGATGAACTGAGCCGTCGGGTCAGTCTGGGGCGACGAGGATACGTGTATATCATCGATGAAAGTGCAGGCAATATCGTGTACCATCCGCAGCAGCAATTGATGTATATGGGGCTCAAAAGCGAGAATATTGAACAGGCTTTGGTGGCTTCCGGCAGTTACGAAGATGAAGCAGATGGACAGAAAAGGCTGAATACCGTGAAGTCCGTTGCCAATATCGGGTGGAAAATCGTCGGTGTTGCTTATCTGGATGAGATTATGACAACGCGTCAGGAGGTCAATGGATATCTCATTCGTGTACTGGTCGTTGTTCTGGTACTGGTCATTCTCGTATCCCTGTTTCTTTCCTCCAGTCTGACGCGTCCGATCCGGCGAATGGAACGTAAGATGAAGGCGGTGGAGCGCGGGGATTTCAACGTGGAGTTGCCTATTGAAGGGCCGCTGGAGGTGGAACGACTATCCCGTCGCTTCAACCTGATGGTCAATAAAATTCGCACCTTGATGGATGAGATCATCCATGAACAGGAACAGAAGCGGCGTCTGGAGCTGGAGGCTTTACAGGCTCAGATTAATCCGCATTTTCTATATAATACGCTGAATTCTGTGGTGCGCATGGTAGGCATGAGCCGCAATGAAGAAGTGATCACGATGATCACATCTCTTTCGCGCCTGTTCCGCATAAGTCTTAGCCAAGGCAAAACGATTATCACGGTCAGGGAAGAGCTGGAGCATGCGCAGCATTATTTGACGATTCAGCAGATGAGGTTCAAGCGCAAATTCAACTTTACGATTAAGGCCGATGATACGCTTCTGGATTGCCTGACATTAAAGCTGGTGCTTCAACCCCTGATTGAAAACGCCATTGTTCATGGCATCGAGTACCACATGGACGAAGGAAGTATTGAGGTCGATGTCTATCATGAGGACAACAAGCTGGTGTTTCGCATTACAGATAATGGGGTCGGCATGACGGAAGAACAGATGTCGGGATTATTGAGTGGTCGTCCTGTGGTCAAAAGCGGTGCAGGCTCCGGCGTAGCGGTACGCAACGTACATGACCGGATTCGGCTTTATTATGGGGAGGGCTTCGGCCTTGAATTTGCAAGTGAGTTGGAAGAAGGCACCACGGTCTGGGTTCGGATTCCCATTCAATTGCAGCAGAAGGAGGGCGAGCCTGATGTCAGACAACCAAGTGAATAAGAACGATGCTCATAGAGTTACAGGATTGAATATCCGTACATTTTGGAAAAAGGTTGCTGCGAGCTTCCCTGGAATTCGGAAACGTCGGTTAGTAACCCAGACAGTTGCAAGCTGCTGTCTGATCATATGCAGCGCCTGTGGCTTATCGAGTCCCGATGCTACGGCAGCAACGCCACGTATTGCGCTGATTACGCCAGCTGGGACAGGGGAACTTGCGGAAGCCATCCGGCTTGGCGCCGAAGCAGCTGCCAAAGAGAGTGGGGCCGAACTGATTACCGTGGAAGCATACCCTTCCGATGGTGATGTGTACACGCCTGCCATTCTGGACTCTGCTGGAAGTCAGATGCAGGTCCAACAGGCAAATATCAATAGCCAAACGTTGTCTCGCAGTGCGCGAGAGCAGGCTCAAGTGGGGGCCGCCGTATCGGCTCTGAAGCAGGGGGCATCAGCTCTATTGGTTGATCCCCTAAGTGAGAAGGCACTTAGTGACATCATTCAGGAGGCACAGACAACAAATTCCGATGGAACCATTGTTCCTGTCATTGTGCTTAACGATGAATTTCCCGTGAAAGGCATCACCAGTTTCATCTCGATGGATAATGTTGAGGCGGGAAGACAGGCCGGCCAGGCTATGGCGGAGCTTCTGGAAGGAAAAGGGCTTGTGGCCTTATTGGGCCCCGATCCTCTTAATTCTGGTCTGATTCAGAGAGAGCAGGGAGTTATGGAAGCCTTGGTACAGCATCCTGATATTCAAGTGGAACCCAAATCGATATGTAATACACGGGATGGATGTTGGCAGACTGCAAAGCAATTGCTGGACCAGCAGGAGGTGGATGGCTTCATTACTCTTCAGGAACCGGCTTCTCTGGGAGCAGCCGATGAACTGAATCGACGCAAATCTGCGGCCAAGGTAAGGATTGTTGGATTCGGCAGTGAACAACAGCAACTGGAGCAATTGCAAGAAGGGGTCTTTGATCATCTCATCGTCCAGAATGGATACAGTGCAGGTTATCTGGGGTTGAATCAAGCCGTTGCGCGGCTGAACAATCAACAGGTGCAAGCGAGAGTGTTACTTGAGACCAAGCTGGTTAGTACAGACAATATGTTCTGGATGGATAACCAGAAGCTGTTGTTTCCTTTTGTACAATGAACCAATGCCGGAACGAATGCTGAATGAAGAAATTAAGGAGTTTGTTAACTTGAGGAAGATTTCGATAGAACAGGTGAAGATATTGTATTCGAATTTAATGTAAACCCTTTCATAATAAAGACATCGGTGAAGCCGAATGAACTTGGGGGAGGTCATTAGGATATGAAGAATATGAAGAAAACGTGGATGACACTGTTGATTACGGCATGTATGGTTGTGGCGGCGGGGTGTAGCAGCGGCGGAGACAGTGCAGGTGGAAGTACGGGAACAGATACAGGAGGTCAGACAGCAGCCGGTACGGAAACGCCAAAGATTGGTGTTGCCATCTACAAATTCGATGATACATTCATGACGGGTGTACGTAATGCAATGACCGCGGCAGCGGAAGGCATTGCGACTCTGGATATCGTGGACAGCCAGAATGCACAGCCGACCCAGAATGAGAAAGTGGATCTGTTTGTATCCAAGAAATACAATGCAATGGCCGTGAACCCGGTGGACCGGACGGCGGCAGGTGTCATCATTGACAAGGCTAAGGCAGCGAATATTCCAGTAGTATTCCTCAACCGTGAGCCGGTGGCGGAAGATATGAACAAATGGGATAAAGTGTACTACGTAGGAGCCAAAGCGGAGGAGTCCGGTACGATCTCCGGTCAGCTGATTGTGGATTACTGGAAAGCACATCCGGAAGCGGACAAAAACGGTGATGGCAAACTGCAATACGTCATGCTGAAAGGGGAACCGGGTCACCAGGATGCAGAGCTTCGGACCAAATATTCGGTTCAGGCGATCCAGGATGCCGGAATTGAAGTGGAAGCGCTGGCGGAAGACACGGCGATGTGGGATCGGGTAAAAGGTCAGGAGAAAATGCAGGCGTTCCTGGCTTCACATGGTGATAAGATTGAAGCCGTTCTCGCAAACAATGATGACATGGCCTTGGGAGCCATTGAGGCATTGAAAGCAGCCGGATACTTCAAGGACGGCAAATCCATGCCGGTTGTAGGTGTGGATGCAACAGCTCCAGCCATTCAGGCTCTCCAGGATGGTACAATGCTGGGCACGGTGCTTAATGATGCCAAGAATCAGGGTGCGGCCACGGTGGCACTGGCTTCCGTACTTGCCAAAGGTGAGACACCAACAAAGGAAAATACCAAATACGATATTACAGATGGTAAATACGTCTGGATTGCATACAAAAAGATTACAAAAGACAACATCGCCGACGCCCAATAACAGCACGAGACAGGGACGTCCGACATTCGGGTAGCGTCCCTTTTTTGCCGGTCATATGGAAGGGAGGAACCAAGATGGAGTCAACTTACCTGCTGGAGATGAATGGAGTTTCCAAAGCATTTCCGGGTGTGCAAGCACTAAGTCAGGTCACATTGAAAGTGAAACCGGGGACGGTTCACGCCTTGATGGGAGAGAATGGAGCGGGGAAATCTACACTTATGAAATGTCTGTTCGGGATGTATCGCCAAGATGAAGGAACGATACGCATCGAAGGAAAGGATGTGGATATTCCGAATTCCAAAGCGGCACTTCAGCAAGGCATATCCATGATTCATCAGGAGCTGAATCCGGTCCCGCATCGTCCGGTGATGGAGAATATATGGCTGGGTCGTTTTCCGATGAGGGGAATACTGGTGGACGAGAAACGGATGTATACCGATACGCTGGCCCTGTTCAAGGACTTGAACCTGGATATTGATCCGAAGGCTCAGGCGGGAACACTGTCTGTCTCTAAGATTCAATCCATGGAAATCGCCAAGGCGGTCTCGTTTCAATCCAAAGTCATCGTCATGGATGAGCCAACTTCTTCCCTGACAGGCAAGGAAGTGGATCAGCTCTTCGCCATTATTAATGAACTGCGCAGTCGCGGCGTATCCATTATCTATATTTCACACAAGATGGAGGAGATCCTGACGATCTCGGATGAAGTGACGATCATGCGTGATGGTTTCGTTGTAGGAACTTGGGATGCTGCTGATTTAACAACAGATCTGATCATTACGCGTATGGTTGGCCGTGATCTGGACGAACGTTTCCCGGAACGGACGAACGTACCCGGTGAAGTGATATTAAAAGCCGAGGGTCTGACATCAAGCCAGTCCAAATCGTTTTGTGATGTATCCTTTGATCTGCGAAAAGGTGAAGTGCTTGGCATTGGTGGCCTGGTTGGAGCACAGCGGACAGAACTGATTGAGTCCTTGTTTGGACTGCGGGGACTCGCTTCAGGTACGATTTCGATTCATGGGTGCAAGGTGAAGATTAACTCCCCCGCAACAGCGAAGCGTCATAACATTGCGTTGCTCACCGAAGAACGAAGAGTCACAGGAATCTTCCCGGTGTTGTCGGTGTATGAGAACACGATCATTGCCAGTCTGGGGCGCTACCGAAATCGCGTGGGCTTGCTGGACGAGAAAAAGGGCCGCGAAGAGGCGCGTGAGCAGACGCAGAAGTTCAGAACCAAAACACCTTCAGTTAACACGCTGATTCGCAACCTGTCTGGTGGTAATCAGCAGAAAGTTCTGCTGGCCCGTTGGTTATTGACCGACCCGGAGATACTCCTGCTGGATGAACCGACACGTGGAATCGATGTAGGGGCCAAGTTTGAGATTTACACCATTATTACGGAACTGGCTCGTCAGGGCAAAAGCATTATCATGATTAGCTCGGAGATGCCCGAACTGCTGGGTATGTCGGATCGCATTATGGTGATGAGCGAAGGGCGTCTCACCGGAATCGTGGACGGAGCCGAGGCAACCGAGCAGGATATTATGAGGCTGTCCGCGCAGCAGCGGATGGCTTAGTCAGGAGGAAAATAGATGAATACACAGATGATCAATCAAGTAAAACAATATGTAACACAACGCGCCATCTTTATTGTACTGATCCTGCTCATTATTGGTATTGCGATTGCCGATCCGAATTTTCTGGCCTTCTCCACACTGCGGGACATCTTGCAGCAGTCCTCCACACGGGCCATTATTGCGCTCGGTGCAGCCTTTATCCTTGTCACGGGCGGGGTCGATCTGTCCGCTGGACGGGTGGTTGGTCTGACAGCGGTTGTATCGGCATCGATGCTGCAAATTGACGAGTATGCCAATCGCTTTTTCCCCGATCTGCCCCACTTATGGGTAGGTCTGCCGATCCTTGTCGGGATTACCGCAGGTCTGTTTGTGGGATTGGTCAATGGACTCATTGTCGCCAAATTACATGTGCCCCCTTTTATCGCAACGCTGGGTACGATGGTTGCCGTGTACGGGCTGAACTCCATTTATTTTGATACGGAACCCAATCAGTCACAGCCGATCGGAGGATTGCGACCGGACTTCACTGTTATTGGCTCTGGATACATTGATCTGGGCGGAGGTTATTCCATCCCGTATATTGTCCTCATTGCTATTGCGGTGGCATTAATCTGCTGGGTGGTCTTTAACAAAACACGTCTCGGCAAAAACATGTACGCAATTGGTGGCAATATTCAGGCAGCGCATGTATCGGGGATTCATGTGGCACGCAACCTGGTTGTGCTGTATGCCATTGCGGGTGCACTATATGGTCTGGGCGGTGTACTTGAGGCAGCACGCACAGGTGGAGCAACAAACAATTACGGTAACATGTATGAGCTGGATGCGATTGCCGCATGTGTGGTAGGCGGTGTATCAACGGCAGGAGGTATTGGAACGGTACCTGGGGTTATGGCGGGTGTGCTGATCTTCGGGGTCATTAACTATGGTCTGACGTTTATTGGTGTGAGCCCATACTGGCAGTTGATTATCAAAGGATTGATCATTGTTGCTGCGGTGGCTTTTGATATCCGTAAGTATATGGCGAAGAAATAAGATGAGTCTCAAGAGGTTACACCAGTCACTCCGATGACAGAACAACCTTCTGATCGCTGTTATCCCCAGATTTTTTTTGATTCTCTTCTAAAAGAAGTGAAAATCCGGGGATAGCATATGCTTCCGATGCAGCTTTCTTTCAGAAAGCTTTTAGGCGAACGCTCCGCTTCTTCAGGTTATTTCTGTCCTCTACGTTATCGTGTAAACAATTTGTTCATCTTATATGGAAAAGCAGCAAAGAAGCCAGCCCTCTGAATATAGAGAGCTGGCTTTAAGCGTTTAACCATTGACCATCCAATCGATAACGGGGATAACTGGTCCAATGATGCATAAGAGCAACATAAATCCGGCGACGTTATAAGATACACTTGTGCCATAATGTGAACGATTTTTTTTGGCGATCAAGAAGGCTGGAATCCAGAAGAGGGCTGCTACTACAAAAGGAATGTGCAGTCCTTGAGTTCCGTTGCTATAAATAGGTATGTTTATTAAGTTAAAAAGATAGTGACTGATCATAAAATTTGTTTTGCCCCATTGGAAATTAAAGGCGAGACCCATCAATAGTACGAGTAGAGAGAGCGTTCCGAGGCCCAGTGGTTTTCGTTGTGTTATCATGTGATATCCTCCATAACCATGTATTTATCCTAAGTTAATCCATTACTGTATTGTACCACAATAATGAAATATGCGAAGAGGAATTGTTTCACTTTTGTTGATTACAATTACATCATATGTCCTATTGCCTTCATAATTTATACATTCGTGCGAATTTGACGAGCCTCCACTAATCGACAACATCAGCTAATCATAATCGATATAATACATGTACATAAGTTGTTTGATGTGAGTTTTATGTCAAAGGGGGCGAGGCTGTTTGCTTAGTTACACGATGAAAATGGTGATATTCCCGCTAGGTTGTCTGCTTGTCATTCTGTCCTCTTATGTTCTCAGGCTTACCCCTAATATGGCAATAATGTCACTTTCGGCGACATTATTGGTAGCAAGTATTTATGGGGAGAGACGATATCCTGTGCTGCGAAAATTTCAGTGGATTTTTCTCGGGATATTCCACTATTTCAGTGAACTGAACTGGTGCAACATGCTGTATTATATGCTCATTATTTCAATGATCCAGGACAAACCAAGGTTGGCACAGACCTTGCCGATTTCGTTGCTGCTTATGCTGCAATATACGTTGATTCGGCTTTCGTATGTGCCTGTAGATACATATGCTTTGCTGGTTTCATTATTTGACCTGTTAACCTCGGTTGTTATCATTTTTTTGTATCATACCTTAATCAACAGTGAGGTCGAGAAGCGCAGGCTTCGGGAAAAGAATCGGTTCCTGACCCTGCATGATCCGCTTACCGGACTGTTGAATTACGAAGGTTACATGGAGATGTTACATAAGACAGTAGAAGAGCAACGGTCTTTTTTGCTTGTCCTTTTGAACGTCAATAACTTTAGCGGCTTTAAAAAAGATTCAGAAGATCCTTGGTGTACGGTAATCACAGGTACAGGCCAGATGATCAGCAATCATTTCACCGAAGCCTATGGCATATCTCGGTATGCAGGAGACCGATTTGCGGTCGTTTTGCCAGAGATACAGGATGTGGAAGAACGAATGTCGTCACTGCTATCCTTGCAGCTTCAAGGACTCCAGGTGAGCTACAGCATCTCCCTGTACCCGGAAATGTCAGATTCGTTGCAGCACTTTATGACGGTAGCCGAGGATAGGCTGCTTCAACAACAGCGCAGCAAATGGCTGAAAAATGAAGAAGAAGTATTTCGTTCCGAAAGACTGAGGGCTGTAGGTGAACTGGCTGCGGGTATGGCTCACGAAATTCGGAACCCGCTTACCGCAATTCGGGGATTCCTGCAGCTGTCCCGTGGACAAGCGTTTAATATCGCGCCATGGTATGAAGTGATTATGGGTGAGGTGACGAGAGTAACCGATCTGACAGCTGAATTTTTGCAGTTTTCCAAACCACATGCCAATCACATGAAGCCTGAACATTTGGGTCACTGCCTTGAACGAGTGATGTCTTTGACTGAGTCAGATGCGGCATCCCGAGGGCATCAAATTACGCTTGAAATGACTAATGAACCAGTTGTGATCATCATGGATCGAGATAAAATTGTGCAGGTATTGATTAATCTGATTCGTAACGCTTTTGAAGCAATGACAGACCCTGGTGAGGTTCATATGGATTTGTTGCAGGACGGGGACGCAGTACTCATTTCAATTACAGATACAGGAAGCGGCATTCCGGAAAATTCGCTATCCACCATCTTTAATCCATTTTATACAACCAAAGAAGAAGGTACGGGGCTTGGACTTGCACTCTGCCAGAAAATCGTTCAGGATCACAATGGTAAAATTACCGTCCATAGCGAAATGGGGGTTGGCTCTACCTTCACGCTTCATCTGCCCATGGAGACGTAAATCGTATAACCACCCAGAGATAGCAATAACATAGTCATTAGTCAAAAATATAAAAACGCCGCTTGGGTCCTGAAGAACCCCATGCGGCGTTTAGTATTTCAATTCAGAAGTTAATGTGTGGAGACCACATCGGTTCAGATCAGACTATATTGGGTTGAACTAATCATTTACACGTAAGGGAGAGGACAGAAAAAACTGAAAAAGCGGAGCTGAAAACTTTCTGAAAGGAAGCTACTTCGGAAGCATGCACCTCGCCTTTATCCCCGGATTTTCCCCTTGTGAAAAGGGAATCGATAAAATCTGGGGATAACAGCGATTGGAAGGTTATTCTGTCATCGTAGTGTCTGTGTAAATAATCATTAGTTCGACTTATTGAGCTGTCCCTGATGTAACTGATAGTAGAACCCTTGTTGTTGCATCAACTCGTCATGGCTGCCCCGTTCAGCGATCTGTCCATCATCAATGACGAGAATCTGATCGGCTTCACGAATCGTGCTCAGTCTGTGGGCGATAACAAAGCTGGTACGGTCTTTCATTAAAGTGCGCATCGCATCCTGGATCTTCATCTCTGTACGCGTATCAATGCTGCTCGTTGCTTCATCCAGAATAAGAATGGCCGGATCAGCCAGAATTGCCCGGGCAATGGTCAGCAGTTGTCGTTGTCCCTGACTCAGGTTGCTTCCCCCGGAAATGATGGGGGTATCGTAGCCCTGTGGCAGTTTGCGGATGAACGAATGTGCATTCGCCAGCTCAGCCGCTTGTCGGATCTGTTCATCCGTTGCGTCCGGCTTGCCGTAGGCAAGATTGTCGCGAATGGTACCCGAGAACAGGTAGGCATCCTGAAGCACAATACCGAGTTGCCGACGGAGTTGATCCTTCTCCAGTTCCGAGATGTCACATCCATCAATGGTAATCCGTCCGCCTGTAATCTCGTAGAAACGGGGCAACAGGTTGATAATGGTCGTTTTACCTGCGCCGGTGGGTCCAACAAGTGCAATCATCTCACCAGGTTTTGCAGTAAAACTAACCTTCTTGAGAATGTCTCGCTCCGCACTATACCCAAAAGAGACGTCTTCAAATACAACTCTACCCTGAATCTGATCCAGCTGTTTCTTCTGTTCCTCCACGTATTCGCCAGGTGTATCCATAATGTGGAACACACGTTCAGCACCTGCGATTGCAGCCTGAATCAGATTGTACTGATTGGCTAGATCGTTGAGTGGCCGCTCAATCTGGCGGGAGTAAGCGAGAAAGCTGACGATCAGTCCAATGGACGTCATTTCATGATAAGCCATCCATCCACCTACAGAAGCGAGTATGGCAAACCCGATATTGTTCATCACGTTCATCGTGGGTCCAGCCAAACCTGAAACGGTCTGGGCCTGTGTGCTGGATGTGCGCAGTTTCTCGTTCAGATTCTGAAAATGCTGATGTGCCTGATCCTGACGGTTATAGGCAGCTACGACTTTTTGTCCAGCAATGGTTTCCTGAGCATACCCATTAAGCTCACCAAGCAATTTCTGCTGGGCGGTGAAGTGTTTGCGTGTTCTTGACGCGATCAGGCGAGTGGCGATGGTTATCAAGGGTACAGTCACCAGACTGAGCAGGGTGAGCCGAACATCGAGTGCAAACATGATCGACAAGGAGCCAACGAGCAGGATGGCACTGGACATCAATTGGGTTACGCTTTGATTCAGCGTTGTAGATACGTTATCGATATCATTGGTGGCCCGGCTCATCAGGTCCCCGCTTTGATTTTTATCAAAAAAGCTAATAGGCAGCTCTTGCAGTCGGGAGAACAACGCATGTCTCAGATCTTTGACGGTCAGTTGGGACACACCAATCATGACATAGGATTGAGCCCACATCAGGAATGAGCCAAGGACATAAACACTCAGCAAGAGGAGACATTCCTTCAGCAAACCCGCAGTTACTTTCGGCACGATATGTTCATTAACGGCGCGGCCGAGAAGATAAGGTCCTGCCAGGTTAAGCAGTGTTCCAAGAGCCGTCAGCACTAATGCAGCAATAACTCCTTTGCGATGACGTCCCATGTACGACCATACCCGAATCAGGACGTGGCGAGCATTTTTGGCTCTGACTTTGGGAACAGGTCCTCTGCCCGCAGGTCCGGGTCTTCCGATGGGAGACACGACTGTTTGTTGTATGGAGGAAGATGCAGGTTTAGCCAAATTGAATATCCTCCTTCCGTTGCTGCGAATAATAGATGGCTTGATAGTGTGATGAATGAGCCATAAGGTCATCATGTGTGCCCCTGGCTACGATCTGTCCTTCATCAATGACATATATACAGTCTGCATCCTTCACGGAGGAGATCCGCTGTGCAATCAAAAAGGTGGTACTGTCTTTCATCAAGGATTGCAAAGCCTTCTGAATGCTCGCTTCCGTGCGTAGATCCACAGCACTGGTGCTATCATCCAGAATCAGCACTTCAGGTCGCATAAGCAGGGCGCGTGCAATGGAAATACGCTGTTTCTGCCCACCGGACAGATTAACCCCGCGCTGACCCAGCTCCGTGTCATACCCATCTTTCAGTTTCATAATAAAATCATCCGCAGCCGCCGCTTGTGCCGCAGCATGCAATTCAGCATCCGTTGCACCGGGCCGGCCGAAACAAATGTTATCCCGGATGCTGCCGCTGAACAGAATGGATTCCTGGAGCACAATGGACACACGGCTGCGAAGATCCTGAAGATCCCAGTGACGAACGTTCACTCTATTCACGAGCACTTCACCTTGCGAAGCATCATACAGACGGGGAATTAGCTGCACCAGCGAGGTTTTGCCTGAACCTGTAGAACCGATCAGAGCCACTTTCTCACC
Organism: Paenibacillus sp. FSL R5-0701; assembly: GCF_037973995.1. NCBI lineage: Bacteria > Bacillati > Bacillota > Bacilli > Caryophanales > Paenibacillaceae > Paenibacillus > Paenibacillus sp. FSL R5-0701. Next base: position 1,209,743 of record NZ_CP150230.1, read on the forward strand.
CGGGCGAGCCTTCAGATTAATTCCGGTGAGTGCATGGTCTCCATCATAACGGAAAGATACGTCTCTGAACTCCACTTGACCGCCTGTGTGCGAGGGAAGGGGAGACGTCAGGTATCGGGATTGATCACGGGTAGACGGGGGTGACTGTACATTCCCGGAGTTGTCAGTTCCCGATTGAATATCTGGCTCTGTATGTAACACCTCGTTGATCCGGGCAGCAGATACCTTGGCACGGGAGAAGCTCATCATCATCATGCCGATTGACGTGAGGGAAGAGAGTACAACCGTGACATAGTTGATAAAAGCAATCAGATCCCCGGCGGCAATATCGCCTCCCACTACCTGGAAACCTCCAAACCACAGCACCGCTACAATGGTAGCGTTCAGCATCAGGCTGAGTACGGGTGCGTTCAGCGTTACAATACGCCAGGCTTTGACGGCGGTTGTAGTGTAATCTTCGTTGGATTGCTTGAACCGTTTTTTCTCCAGACGTGCACGTGCAAACGCCTTGACGACACGAATGCCGGCAAGATTCTCCTGAAGCACGGCGTTGACCTGATCAAGCTTGATCTGCACACTGGCGAACAGCGGATAGGAAGCTTTTATTAGAATAAATAAAATAATAAACAGTACCGGTACTGTCGCAATAAGAATCAAAGCCAGTTTCACACTGATCGTAAACGCCATGATGATACTTCCGATGATCAGCATTGGCGAACGGATAAACATCCGCAGCAGCATCTGTACAAAGGTCTGCATCTGGGTAATGTCACTGGTCAGACGAGTGATCAGAGAACCTTCCTGAAACGTATCCAGATTGCGGAAGGAGAAGGTTTGAATATGGTCAAACAGTTCCTGGCGCAGATCTGTGCCGTATCCAACGGCAGCTTTGCTTGAATAGAGTGTACAGCCTGCGCCGCCAACCCAGCCGATTAACGCAACAAGTAACATGATCAGACCTGTGGTCACGATATGGGGCAGGTTCCCTGCAAGTACACCATCATCCACAATGCTGGACATCAGCTTGGGCTGGAGCAGGTCCATGGTAACCTCAAGTACCATGAGCAGCGGGGCGACGATTGCCGCCGACTTATACGGGGTCAAGAATCGTTTTAACGTCCACAATAGGGAATCACCTCAATCTTCATTGCATAAGTGAATCAATTTCATAATACCTCTAGCTGCTTCAATTGCGAGTCTGCATCGCCTCAGGATTCACGCAGGTTTTGGAGCATACGCTGTGCAAGTGCAGACATGATCCGGAGTTCTTCCGGTGTAAAATCTTTCTGGGCCTGCTGTTCCAACTTCTGAATCACTTCTCTCAATTCTTGTAGCGCGGATCGCCCCTGATCCGTCAGGTATACCCGCAGACTGCGCAGATCCTTCGGGTCTGCTTCGCGTCTCACATAACCGGATGATTCCATGCGCTTGAGCATGACAGTTACCGTTGCGGGACTGCGCTGAAGTTGTTCGGCCAGGTTTTTCTGGGATTGGCCATCTTTTCGTTCAAGCTGGAACAGCAAAGGGGGCTGCCCCGGGTATAACTCGGGGTGGTTCACAAGTTTCTCATGAACCTTGTAGCGTTTCAGTTTCACGAGTTCGGATAGCTGCCCCATTAACCGATCATTTTGGACTGGGTTCATATCATCTACTCCGTTCGTATCCTTTTAGTTAGTCGACTAAATAAATCTTAAGTTTGATTTGACATATCGTCAAGTGAATACAAGTCGTTAATTTTGGATTTAAGGTATTTCCAGGTCGATTGGCTGGAAAGTAAACAAGTAAAATAGATAAGAAAAAAACAAAAACCTCTGCTTTGAGCGGAAGAGAGTATGATAACTAACTCTGTTCCGGTCTCTAAGAGAGGTTTTTTGGTATTGTGACACGTTAAGTGTGGAGTGTAAGGAAAATCATTTTTTGGAGAACATTTTTTTGGCTTCATCCATGGCCATTTTATTACCGATCGATGAGTAATCGAGCCAAGGTTGTGCGCCAATAGGGTAGACGTGGCCGGCTTTGACTGCTTTCAGGCCTTGCCAGATCGGATTGTTTTGCAGCTCCTTGAACATGGTCTGGGCTTCATCATCCGAATTCACAACCACAAAGATTGCATCTGCATCATAGTCCGGCAATATTTCACGGGAGACGACTTGATACGGTTTAGTCGAATCGATATCTGTGATCCCTTTGGCAGGAGTCAGACCGAGATCCTCATACAAAATGGGACCCATGGGACGGCGTGTACTGAACACACGCAATTCTTTGGCAGTAACACGGATTGCCATCACAGTACCATCACCAATAGTGTCGTTAATGAGGGACTTCACTTCTTCAGTTTCGGTTGCGTAGTCCTGAATGTATTGCTCAGCTTCTTTCTCGCGATTCACGAGTTTGCCAATGTCTTTCAGATGGTCGCGCCATGTACCGTTATCCAGATTGAATACATGCACCGGAGCAATTTTTTCGAATTTGGCAATGTCACCACCGGAGAATTCTTCGTCCAGATAGATCACATCGGGTTTCAGGGCAAGCAAAGCTTCCATATCCGGGTCTTTAACCGGACCAAGTGGTGTTGTATTTTGAAGTTGATCAGCAACATGGGACAGGAAGCCTTTAGCTTCACCACCAATAACGGAACCAACCGGAGTAATGCCGAGAGACAGCAGATCATTGGTCAGATGGATCGACATGGAGGCAATGCGTTGCTCTCCCGAACTTGAGCTGTTGTCTTGATTCTTGGTTGAAGTATCCGTAGACGAACCACCAGAAGCAGATGATGAATTATTGGTCGTTCCACAGGCTGCGAGCACAAGTACCAGACAGATACTCATGACAAGCATAAGATTTTTCTTTAACATGGGTAGTCACAATCTCCTTGAACATCTCTTGGATGTCTTTATTGTTTTCTGAAAAAGGATCACTTGCTTCGTACTAACAGGTACAAAAAGTAAGGTGCACCAATCGCAGCAACCACCACGCCTGCCGGAATGGCATTAGGCTGAAAGATCGTTCGCCCGATCGTATCGGCGGTCACGAGAATAACCATACCGATGAGCCCGGCAGCAGGAATCAGATGCCGATGCATCGGACCAACAAGTCTGCGTGCTAGATGTGGCGCTGCCAGACCGATAAAACCGATCCCACCAGCCATCGATACACTAACGGCAGACAAAGCCACGGCACAGAGCAGCAAAATAATACGCTGGGATCGGACAGGTGTCCCGATACTGGTTGCGGCAGCATCTCCAAGATTGAAGGCATCGAGCGTTTTGGATCGACTCCAGATGTACGAGATACATAACACCACCCAAGGAAGCAACGCTTGCACATGAATCCAATCCCGGCCCCAGACGCTTCCTGCCAACCAGCGAGCGGCAAAGGAATAGGTGTCTTCATCCAGACGCAGGGATAGGTAGAGTGTCAAGGCATGGAACCCGGCCGCTACCGCGATTCCCACCAGAATCAGCTTAATGGGCGATACGCCGTTATGGCGATCATAAGATAACAGCATGATGATCAGAGCGGCGGCCACACTGCCTGCAAAAGCAAACAACGGGATCAGCAAGGCCACAGAGCCATCCATCGTAAAGGAGAGACTAACAAACACCATTAGTCCAAAGGCTGCCCCCGCATGTAATCCCAGAATCCCCGGGTCCGCAAGTGGATTGCGGGTGATCCCTTGCAAGGCCGCTCCGGCAATACCAAGTCCTGCTCCAGCCAATACAGTTACCAGGATGCGAGGCAGTCGGTAATCAAACAGTACAATCTGATCATCCGAACTGCCATTACCAAGCAAAGTCTGTAACACAGCCGCTGGGGAGAGACGAATGGTTCCCGTGTTCAGGCTGATCACAATAACGGCAATGGCGATGCAGAGCAGCGTGATACTGACGATGATCGAACGTTTACCTCGTGAAGGTGTATTGAAATTCATCGCTACAAGGCCCTCCTTTCTTTACGGGCCAGATAGAGGAAGAACGGTACACCGACAAAAGCGACCATAATGCCTACCGCAAGCTCCTCGGGCGGGTTCACGATGCGTGAGCCCAGATCGGCGAGCACCAGTAATATCGCTCCAAGCAGAGAAGACATCGGAATGATGAGTCGATAATCCACACCCACCAATTTACGGGAGATATGAGGGATGACCAGTCCGACAAATCCAATGGAGCCTACTGCCGACACGGACACACCAGCCAGCACAACAACCGCTGCAAGGGCGATTAATCTCGTCCAGCGCAGGTTGATCCCGAGATTAATCGCCACTTCTTCACCGAGTGACATAAGCGATACACGCCGGGCAAGTGGCATAATCAGTATTAGTGTGGCGAGCAGCACGGGAAGAATCAGCTTGAGATGCCGCCATTCTATTCCACCAAAACCTCCCGCATACCAAAAGGCCAGATCCTGACTCAGGTCAAAATAAATGGCAACGCCTGTGCTGAGCGAGGTTAACATGGTTGCAATAACGGCTCCGGCAACGGTCAGTCTAATGGAATTCAGACCACCAGGTGCTGCCATTCCAAGCAGGAAGATAAGCAGTGTGCCCAGAACAGCCCCCATGAATGATAGAAACATGATCCAGCCGTATGGCAGTCCGGGCCAAAAGGCAAAGCTCAGTGCTACAACAAAAGTGGCTCCAGCATTGATGCCCAGAATGCCTGTGTCTGCCAGCGGATTGCGTGTAATGCCCTGCATTAAAGCTCCTGCAACAGCAAAGGAAGCGCCGATCATAACCGCGGCAAGGACACGAGGCAGCCGCAGCTCATGAATAATCTGATGTGGTGTCAAAGCCGGGTTGTACTGAAATATGGCAGCCCATACGGTTTCCAGCGTTAACCCTTTGGCACCTAAAGAGATTGCGACAAACATACTTAGCAGCAGTATGGCTATGGCAGACAAAAACGTCAGCCCAACAGTCACTGCAGATTTTCTTGAATTAGACGGACGATGTGGCAGTCCCGGATGTTGAATACGGGTCACTCCTTTGGTACCAACAACGTATTTCATTGTTATTGATTATCATTATCAATTAGTGATCATTATAAAATCTTAATTCAGGCCCGTACATGGCATAAATTAAGATTTTGGAGATGGACATTTTTTAGATTACAAAAGTGAAGGTTTGTTCGTCAATATATAGAGCGCTTCATCGAGCTGGATGTTGATGGAATATGGAGCATATACAACCCATGAGTTCCAGTCGATGAGATGTACACGTCCGTTTTTTACCGCAGGATGGCTGTTCCACAGTGGATTCGAAGCCATCTCTTTCAACAGTGTTGCCTTTTCATGCATAGAATTAATCGCCAGTACCAGCACATCCGCCTCCAGTCCGTCCCATTCTCCTGGTGTGAAGGGCAGCCAGTTGAATCCAACGCCGGGAGATTTGCCAGCCAGTTCGGTCTGAATAAGCTGAGGAGCGGCCAGTTGCAAGGTTCGATAAAAGACATGTCCGAAGTTGCGATGGCTGTACATCCGTGGACCTTTAGGCGTTAACGTGCCCACGGCAACGGTAATGTTCCCGACCAATTCCTTGATTTTTTTACGTGCACGCTCTGCCTTGCGTTCATGTCGATCCAGCCAATCTTTCGCTGCCTGGGTGCGATCCACGATGGATGCAATCTGATGCAGATGACCAAAGACGTCTGTCTGGTTCCAGGGAATCGTGATGATGGGGGCGACATCGCCAATATGCTCCATGGCTTTGGCAGCTGCATTGTCCTTGGTCAGAATCAATTCGGGATTCACATCCAGGAAAGCCTGACGTCCCTGTTCCCAAGGTTCATAGGCGTGGAAGGGCAGCGTCAGCGATTTGGGCATATGAGGAAGATGGCCTTGGATCTGAGCTGCGCATGGTGTGATGCCAAGTGTCATCAGGTGGTCCGTGTATGGATAGGAGAGTGACACGATATTTCGGTGGACCTGCTTCGAATAGGAAGTTGGCGCATAACCGGCATGGTTTCGGAAACGTCGGCTGAAATAAAACTCGTCACGGTAACCCACTTCACGAGCCACATCACGGATACGCAGATCGGAAGTGAGCAGTAATTCCTTGGCCCGGTTCATACGCAGATGAGTGATGTATTCAATCGGATTTTTCTGCATGCGGCTCTTGAATAGCTGCGAGTAATAGGACGGGTGCATGTCAGCCAGTTCAGCCAGCTTTTCCAGCTTGATCTCGTGCATATAGTTTTCGCGCATGTATTGCAGGGTGGATCTGAGCCACTGTTCGGGTTCTTCCTGACCAGCCCCTACGTCAGTCTGGTCTTCTTGGGGCCAGAGCATATGTAACAGTTCCGTCAGGAAGAGCTGTGCCTTCAGCCCTGTTTCCAAACCTTCATTGCTCAATTGTGTAAGCTGTGCGGCAATGCGCTGTATACCGTAAAATGGGCCTTGAATCCAGCCTGTAACAGGTGAACTGAGCTCACGTTCATAGATTCGTCTGGCTTTTGTTTTCTCCGTAGCCCGATACAGATCAAAGTGAATGATATATAGTTCAATATCATGGTCTTCATCACTAATCAGTTCAATTGCAGTTCCTGGTAGGGACAGACAGGCTGATTTGCGAACCACGTGGGATTTGGTCCCATTCATGATCAGTTGGCCTGTAAATTTGTGCATGTATATGAAGGTATGATGAGCTAGCTCAGCTGTGGACCAGCGCCATTTCCCACGGGTTATAATATGTTCTGCCTGACGAAGTTCGATCAGGGTATCATTCAGGAATGCATTCAGGTCTGCTCGGGTTGAGGATTCCTTTTCTGCATTGGGACTTGTCTGCTTATGCAACATGTGTGGATTCATGCCGCTGTGGGCGGTACCCGGGATGGTAGTCATGGTGTTATGCGTCCTCCTCTCTTTTGAACAGTTTAGGTAATGATTGAATCTGGAACGCACTATATTTTCTCGGACCTGAACGTCATTCTTGAACGTCTATTGATGCGTTTTGCATGATGTTATGATTACTGGCTGTCTTGTCAAAAGCGCGTTTGCAGTATAGTCAGATGTTTTATGAATAGCACAGGGTATATGATCCTGATCCTGTTATGTGATCGATAGTTTAACCAGATTGTCGCTAGTTGCAAGTAGCTTAGGGACAAGAATTCTTGGCCAAGGTCTGCTGATAATCTTAGCAAATCTACTGGAGAATTGAAATGTACCCAGATATGTTCGAGGCCCTGATGAGCTTGAATTCTATCGAAAACACATAATCGAAATCGTTTTCTGACGTAAGCGTTTCTTTTTGGTAAAATAAAGGGGATAACATGTTGGCCTGATCAGAATCATGAACCTTTTCAACTCAAATTGCAGTAGGGAGGCTTTAAATATGACAGAAGTAGTGGGACGGGACAAAGTACGCTGGGGCATTATGGGCACGGGATGGATTGCATCCCAGTTTGCAAGGGATTTGGAGCATGCGGGGAACGCAGTGAAAGCAGCGGTAGGTTCACGGACAGCGGGAAGTGCGGAGAAGTTTGCAGCTGAATATGGTTTTGCACGCGCTTACGGTTCTTATGATGAGATGCTGCAAGATCCTGAGGTAGATATTATCTATGTGGCAACACCTCACCCTGTGCATAAGGAGAATGTAATGGCTTGTCTGGAGGCAGGCAAGGCGGTGCTCTGTGAAAAGCCGTTTACGATGAATGCACGTCAGTTGGAGCAACTGGTGGAGACGGCACGGGAGCATAACCTTTTCCTGATGGAAGGGATGTGGACACGCTTTTTGCCACCGATCGCTCAAGCCAGAGCATGGATTGCAGAAGGACGAATCGGTGAAGTACGTATGCTTCAGGCAGACTTTGGATTCCGTGTCGGCTGGGAGCCGGAAGGAAGGTTGCTTAATCCGGATCTGGGTGGGGGCGCATTGTTGGATGCGGGGGTGTACCCCATTTCTTTTGCTTCGATGATCTTTGGCGAACAGCCCCAGCATGTCTGGAGTACGGCCAATATCGGTGAGACGGGTGTGGACGAGCAGTTTTCCGTGTTGTTGTCTTATTCCGAGGGACGATCTGCATCACTGAGTGCTGCCATTCGTCTGAACCTTAGCAATGAAGCGGTCATATACGGTACGGAAGGCAAGATTCGTCTCCCTTTATTCCTGGCGGGCAAAGAAGCCTATCTGCATGTGAATGGTCAGGATGAACCTGAGAAGTTCACCGATGATCGAACATGTATTGGTTATGCTTTTGAGGCAGAGGAAGCGGGACGTTGTATCCTCGAAGGTCGGACGGAGAGCAACACCATTAAACTGGACGAATCCCTGGAAATCATGAAGCTGATGGACACGATTCGGGGCCAGTGGGGATTACGTTACAAATCGGAGTAAACAGACAGGAGCTGACGTGTGATGGTGAAGATTCTGATATCCGGGTTTGAACCTTTTGGCGGGGATGCAGTGAATCCGACGGGGGCGTTAATGGATGCTCTTGCGAACGAAGTGATCGAGGGTGCTGAGCTAAAAACAGTACTGTTGCCCGTGCACTTTGATGAATGTGCAGACCTGCTGATCGCAGAGATGGAAGCCTATCGGCCAGATGTGGTCATCGCCTGTGGGCTGGCCAAGGGCAGAACGTCCATTACACCGGAGCGGATCGCCGTTAATGTCAAAGACATTCCGCCTGGCTCCTACGCGGATAACCAGGGACAGCGTCCTGTGGACGAGCCAATTGTAAACGGCAGCCCAGATGGATTGTTCTCCACCTTGCCCATACGTGCCATGGTGAATGACATGTCCGCAGCAGGTATTCCTGCTACCGTGTCCAATACAGCAGGTACATATATCTGCAACAATACAATGTACCGGGTGCTGGATTATATTCGAGTAGGGCAACTTCCGATCCGTGCCGGATTTGTACACTTTCCCGCTTCAACAGAGATGGCTGTGTTGCAGCCTTCCGTTCCGTCGCTGCCTATTCCCATGATGCTGGATGCGCTGCGGATCATGATTCGCACGGTTGTGGCTGATTCATAGGGATGGTTCCGATTGTTCGGCTGCGGTTGCAGCAGATCGTAGGCGATGGTTGGTTGGATTCGTAGACCGCCGTTGCGAGAGGGAGAGCAGTGGGTTGGGATGGGTTACAGTAGGGTTCAAGATGACGTGGAGAGCGTGGAGTTGCATGGGTTTCTTTCCGCTTCGATCTTGGGTTGAGTAGAGTGTTGGATATGAGTATAGATATGAAGTTGAACATAGAGTGAAAAAAGAGCTGTCCCATCGTCTTAAGTCTGACGTTAGGGACAGCTCTTTCTATTTCGTGTGTCATGTGTAGTGTAGTCCAACATGGTTAGTGAGGTCACTAGTCTGCAGCAAAGTATCTTGATGAAAGTTTTTTGCCTAGTTAAAGATTAGACTCTAAAACCGCAACCACGAACCGCAAACCGCAAACCTCAAATCCGAAACCCGAAACCCGAAACCCGAAACCCGGTAAGGCTTATACAACTGTTGCTGGAAAGTAGGAATTCAGCAAAACAGGTACGGGGAAGTTAAAGGACAGACTCCGATTCGTGCCCTCCTGAATACGACCTTTACTACCCCTAAGTAACTAAGCTCTAAAAATAAAAGATGGCAAGGACATCGCCATCACCCTGGCTACTAAGAAGTTTGTATCAAATGAACACCCTATACAGGACCCTAACGAAACGAGCGCACGCTATACGCCGAAAATCCGCACATACCAATTTCTAACGAATCGAAGAAGGGTTATTGTGTGGAATGAAGCGAGTTTGTCGGTGATATGAACGAATTTTAGCCGAATACGGTGTCTGAGATTCTTTAGAATTCTCATACCACGTTATTCGGCTAAATAAGGTGCGCTGGGTTATAGAGCGTACAGATATAGATGTTAGATTCGCAACAGATCAAGGTCGAACTCAGGAACGAGTCCTTCTTTCATGGCGCGGCCAAGCAGTGCAGTGATTGCACCGTAACCATCATCACCCAGGTTGGCGCTGAATTCGTTAACATACAGTCCAATGTGCTGTGCAGCTACGTCAGGGTCCATTTCTTGGGCATGTTCCATAACGTATGCTCTCGACTCATCCGGGTGAGCCCATGCATATTCAACCGACGCGCGTGCCCATCCGGCGAGGGCGTGAGCATCCATGTTGCGACGTGCGATGATTGCTCCAAGCGGGATCGGAAGGCCTGTGTCGCTTTCCCACCAGTTCCCGAGATCCGTCATTAGTTTGAGGTCATAATTCTGGTACGTGAAGCGTGCTTCATGGATGACAAGTCCGGCATCGATCTTGCCGTCTCGCACAGCAGGCATGATCTGGTCGAATGGCATGACAAAAATCTCGCCTACACCACCCGGAACATTTTGCGCTGCCCACAGACGGAATAACAGATATGCTGTCGAGCGTTCACTTGGCACTGCAACCCGTCGTCCAGACAGATATGCTGGATCGGTCGTGCCATTTGCGGTCAGAACCAACGGACCACATCCTCTGCCGAGTGCACCACCAGCTGGAAGCAGAGCATAGTCAGACAACACGTATGGCAGTGCTGCATAAGATATTTTCATCACTTCAGGTGTGTCAGGTCCATCGGGATTTGCCGCTAGACCATTGGTAATATCAATATCAGCATAACGGACATCCAGCTCAGGTGCGCCCGGGATCAAACCGTGCACCCACGCGTGAAAGATAAATGTATCATTTGGACAAGGGGAAAATGCAATTTTCATGATGTAATAACCTCCCGTAAAATGGAACTTGCAGCCTGAAGCGCATCGAGGGCATCCTTGATGCGCCAAGCGTCGCGGTCGCGTGGACCGACCGCGTTGGATATGGCCCGCAGTTCGAGTGCTGGCACGCCGAACTGCTGGGCAGCTGTTGCCACGCCGAAGCCTTCCATACCTTCGGCGGCGGCATCCGGCACGCGGCGCAATAGCTCCGCGGCCGTCTCCGCTGTTCCGGTCGCCGTGGACACGGTGACCGCAGTGCCTCCGCTGACAGCGAGCCCAGCCCGCTGCAGCTCATGGCGCAGGCGAGCGGCAAGCTCCGCGTCCGCCGCCACAATGGACGAGCCGAATCCAAGCTCGTCCACACTAAGGAAGCCGTCTGGCGTCTGCGAGCCCAGATCGGCGGCAACCATGGCGTCCGCTACCACGAGGGAGCCGACGTCTGCCCGGCCGGGGAATCCGCCGCCGATGCCGGCACTGATCACCAGCATGTAGGCTGGTGAAGATCCGGCTCCGGCAAGGGGCCCCGGCCTTGAAGATGTGGCAGATGCCTGTGCCACATCGGATGGGCTTGGCGTAGTGGAACCCTGCGCCAATGCCCTAGTACTTGCAGCCGCTACGGCATATGCCAATGTAGTGGCTGTTCCTGCTGCGGCCGAGGCTGGGCCAACGCCCGCAGCGATGACGTCAAATCGTTCCGCGGCCGTATCTCCCAAACCACGGAGGACCGCATCTTTTTCCGCATCAACCGCGGTTACGATTAACACACGTTGTGATGAATTTGCTTGTACCGGACTTATATCTGAAGTGTTTATTTCCCCAGTTGAATCCCCGTGGTGTCCACTATTTTCGAATGATGCGTTTGGTTTATTATTCTGATCTTCATCCTGTCTTTGTTCATTCATCTCGGATTCTCCTTATGAGCTATTAGAAGCGTGCCATATGCCTCCATAGTATTTTTCTTACAGCAAGCTTCTAGTTAAACTTCTTCGGGTTATTACTGACTTCTATATTTTCGTGTAAATGTATAGTTCAACTTATATAAATGGAATTCGGGATATATTTGTTCACTACAAAAGGACATTTATCTTCATTTTGTCTTTCAAAGAATGGACACTTTTTCTCAAAAGATACTATATCCATCCAGGAAAATGAAATACTATATATAGATGTTTTTAGATATAAAATTAAAAATTATCTATATGTAGAATATCAATTTCGTAGTGCTTTCTCATGTCTGTGTCCACCCTTTGAAAGACATATCTACAATATGTATGCTCAGTACGGACATCACGAGTTGGCACTCCAAACGAACAGATAAACGATTGAAAAGGCTGGAGTCTGCCCGACCCATTCAACGCTAATTATATATCGGGCCATCGGATTTTTTACCAACCAGCCAAACGTATAACGGGCGGAGTCTGCACTCGATCCCTATATAGTAGCTCATTTGTGCAAACCCGAACTAAAGCAATTAGACAGTCTCGCTAACTCTAATATAGTTGCTCGATGTTCGTCCAATCGCTGTGAGGGACATTAGATCTATAACACAACAAACACAACACAACACAACTAACGCATAACAGAACAAACAACCAATCAGATTAAACGCGCACAAAATAGTAATCAAGATACAGTGATTATTGAACAATATTTCATCTCCATCATAACGGAAGGGGAAAGACCTGAACAACCTTTGCATGTAATTCTGTCAAAAGCGGTCAAGCAAAGGTTTTGGGTAGCCGTATCACTTCGAGTAGCCACATCTAGCCACATCGCTTCAGATAGCCGTTTTGCTTCACTTCATGTGAACGCCACCCTGATCATGCCGCGTCCTAAGCCGGAATGAACCTGCTTCCCAAAAATACATATGTCATTTAAACCATATAACCTCTCTTTATTAACGTACTCCCAATAAAACAAGAAGTCAAAGTCAACGGTTGACAATCTGATTTAACTGTATTAATAATAGTAGTACAGTTAATACACCTAAGATTTGAATACGTACAGCTGCACAGCTTAGGTAATGCCTTCTTACACCCAGATATTTGCACATACACCTCAGATACAGCCATTTAAAACCCATGGGTTATTTCACACATTTACAGAAAGGAGGTGCGGGATGTTCGAATTAGATGTACGCAGCCGTAAGGCGATCTACGAGCAACTTGTGGACAAAGTCAAAGAAATGATCGTATACGGTATTCTAAAGCCCGACGAGCAGCTTCCTTCCGTTCGTGCGTTATCCACGCAGCTGACCGTGAATCCAAATACGATTCAGAAAGCGTATCGTGAGCTTGAACGTGAAGGTTACATTTATTCTTTGCAGGGAAAAGGGAGCTTCGTATCATCGTCAGTGGAACATCCGAATGAAGCCATGAGAGATGAGATCAGAGAGTCTCTGGTGAAGTTGATTGCAGAAGCTTCGTATTCTGGTTTGACCAAAGCGGATATGAAGCTTTTGTTTGAGGAAGCGATGGCCCGTATAGAGAAGGAGGAGCCTCATGATTGAGCTGAATCAAGTCGTCAAAGCGTTTGAACAGGAGAAGGCAGTGGATGGCGTAACGATGCACATACATAAGGGATCGATCTATGGTCTGCTCGGTTCCAACGGGGCAGGCAAGACATCGCTGCTCAAAATGATAGCTGGCATTTATCGTCAGGACAGCGGAACTATTCGTATCGAAGATAATGAGATTTATGAAAATATGGATCTCAAAGGCCGCACAATTTTTATGGCAGATTCACCCTACTTTTTCCCGCAATCTTCAATAACTCAGATGGCTGCATTTTATCGTTCGGTATATCCGCGTTGGAATGAGGAACGGTTCAAGCAACTGGCTACCGTGTTCAAACTGGATGTAAAACGTAAGTTACATCGCATGTCCAAAGGCATGCGCCGTCAGGCAGCTGTATGGCTGGGACTTAGCTGTATGCCTGAAGTGCTGCTGATGGATGAGCCGATAGATGGCCTTGATCCCGTCATGCGCCAGCAGATTAAAAACTTGCTGTTCCAGGAAGCAGCTGAGCGTCAAGTAACCATTGTCATCTCGTCGCACAACTTGCGTGAGATCGAAGATCTGTGTGACCATGTGGCGATTATGCACAAAGGCCGAATTATTGTAGAGAAGGATCTCGATGATCTGAAGGCCGATACGCATAAAATCCAGGTTGCTTTCCGTCACCCGGACCATGCCAAAGCCATGGAGGAGCAGATTGATATTTTGCATGAAGAGAAACGGGGAAGCGTGTCCCTGTATATTGTCAAAGGCAACCGACAACAGGTAACCGATCAATTCCGTATACATGATCCGTATCTGCTGGATGTTTTGCCACTTACACTAGAAGAAATCTTTATCTATGAAATGGAGGACGCAGGGTATGATATTCAACCGATTGTTCTGTAACCGGGGCATCCTGATCCAAAATTTCAGACAGCATGGATGGATAGGTATTTTATATCTCATCACATTGTTGTTCTCACTTCCGCTATATATCGCTACCGAGTACAGGGATGTGCCACAGCAGATTACAAGTTTGTTTCAGGCCAATGGTGAAGTGCAGATTCTGTTCGCTATCACACTGCCCGTAGCAGCTGGTATTTTTCTTTTTCGATATATTCAGTCTGGTGCACCTTCGGATCTGTTCCATAGTTTGCCGTTACGTCGTAAACATCTGTTAACGGTGAATCTGTTGACCGGATATGCCATGATCCTGATTCCAATCTGGATTACAACTGCGATTACCGGCTGGGTGTGGGCGGTACTGGATCAACCGGCTTTTCTGTTCGATGGCAGTACGATCTGGATGTGGGGCTTGAGCATGAGTATCTACTCGCTGTTTATGTTCATGCTAACTGTGGCGGTCGGTATGTGTATCGGGCAATCTGTATTACAGGGGCTCACCGTGTACGCGCTCCTATTGTTACCTGTTGTCGTGTGGTTCATTATGTCACTTCATCTCCAACATTATTTGCTCGGATATGCTTATGATAAAGTAGGCATTAATGCGGAGAAACTCTCACTTGTCCTGCGTGTGGGTTCGATTAGTATCCTCCCTGTAATCCGTCAGGAATTAATTATCTATGGGATATTTGCAATCCTGTTTATTCCTCTAACTTATGTGCTTTATGCGAAGAGACAGGTTGAATCTGCTACTCAAGCAGTTACGTTTAAGCTTATAAAACCTATATTCCGCTTTGGATTGATGTTTACATTGGTTCTGATTGGCGGAGGTTACTTTACAATGATTGCTCCAAGAGGATCAGCTGGATGGGGAATCTTCGGATATATCCTCGGAGGAATTGTAGGTTATATCGTTGCCGAGATGATTATTCGCAAAACATGGCTGATCTGGAGCAGCAGGCTGCTACCCAAGTTGATTCTATATGGTATCATCGCTGGTCTGATACTATACGTACCTATTGCCGACTGGAATGGATACGCCGCTCGAGTGCCTGAAATGAGCAAGGTGAACAGCATCAAGCTTGGTGGGGAGAGTTATACCTACAGTAACGGTGTCAGTCAGAAAAAGGGCGATGCTCACCTCTATTCTAATGATCCGGAATACATGGGGGCAGTTATAGCTCTTCATCAAAAAATCGTGGATTCCGATCTTCCTTTACTGAATGATCCGATCAATACAGGTATGCGTAATGATGAGTATATATTTATTAACTACAAGCTGGATAACGGCAAAGTGATGAAACGTAAATACTACATTCCAGAAGCCGAATTCCATCAGGAATTAATGGCTCTGAAACAGTCCCAGGATTACAAAAGAGTCGCCTTTGAAACGTATAAGCTGGATGAAGATGCATTAAGTTTCGGCATTCGCTCTGCCATAAGTTCATACCGGAAGGTTTATATTAGCAATCCGGAGCAAGTCCGTGAGTTCAAAGCATTGTTGAAACAGGACATTTTGGATCAGACCTATGAAGAACAGCGCTCCCCGTGGCAGTCGTTTGCCTACGCGGAGATGAATCAGGATTCGTCTTCAAAAGATCCATTTCAACCGAAAGAGATGTGGAATTTTGAGATCAAACCTAGCTATGATCGGGTGTTGGCTTGGCTGAAGGAGAACAAATTATACGATCAGTTGCTTGTCCAGGCAGACGAGATTGTCTCCGCTCAGTTTGTGAAGCAAGAGATCAACAGTCCGGGTTCGCTTCAGTGGGCCACTCCGCAGTCAGAATATATCGATGGGAGTCTTAGCATCAAGAAGCAGGTCGCGACCAAAAACAAAAAAATAATTAGCGATCTACTCAATCGTCAACGGTCGGGTTATCTAACAGAGAAAGATACCATCTATCAGATCAAGTTGAATGTAACTCGTGGCGAGAACATCTATATGATGCTGAAAGAAGAGGATCTGACCGAGGAAATGAAAGCTATTTTGGTCAATCAATGAGCTGAACTGTATCAGTTGTTAACTATAAGCGGGAAGGGTTCTCCCGTTGATCGAAAGTTTTATTCAACCAGTGAAACCAGATTTACTTGACCAGATACAACGAATGGAATATATTAGAAAAAGGTGAGGTTCGAGTGACTCGTTCAATCGAATCTCATATGGAACGGCTTATGAGGGAAGCACCCGTAAGAGCAGGCAAATGCCTGACTTGCGGGTGCTTTTTTGTCGTTCGCTGATTTCGTTGGCTATTCTGCTAAATATTTTAGAAGAAAGGGTGTAGTGACGGATGCAAACAGAAGCGTGGAAGGAAACGATAAATGAACAGGAGGCAATGGAGTGTTGTTGCTCCTTATTGGAACGATCAAGCGAACATGACTTCTTAGATCATCATCGCTTGCTGGAAGAAAAGAAGGGGCGACAGCATATCGAAGGTATAGCTACAGAAGATATAGCTTTAATGGAGACGAGTGACATACTATTTCCTTCTCCAATAGCAGGTAGCCATAGTCACATGATGGAACAAAGTAACGTCCGGCGTCGTCAATTATCATCATTCGCTCATCTTATTTTCAGATCACGCCTGCTCATAGGGCTTGTGATTCTGTTCAGCGCAAGCACGATCTACTTTGCTTCTTCAGTCGAGGCAGCGGATATAGATCTTGGCGTAACCGCGCAAAAAGCCTGGGACTCCGTATTGAACAAAGCCGATGCACAAACCAAGTTAACGTTGAAGCAAGCGTACGAGAAAGTGGGGAACTGGAAGACACAAGAGCAGGTTTGGGAACAAAAAATAAAGACACTTCATGCCACCAATACCGCGGAATTGGAACGATTACGTGTAGAAATAAGACAAACCGATGATGCGAAGGTCGCAGTTTTAGCTGAAAAGGTAAAGCAAACCCAAGCCCGATATGAACCGTTATTCGCCCTCTATAGTTCAGTCAATCGACAGTTGGATGCAGCCAAAGCCATCAAAAATAAGGAATGGAGTGCAGCAATCCGTACTCAGGCAGAGACGTTGAGACCCGTTGTGAAGCTTGCCAGAGAAGATATCCGGATCAAGAAAAAGGAACTTGCTGAAGCACGTAAACGGAAGAGCGCTGAAATAAAACGTTTACGAGTTATGCTAGCAGGGGCCGACTCCGCGAAGAAACAGATTCAAACGGCTAAAAAACAGACGAGTCTGGCGAAAGAACGATATGCAAACGCCCTGCAACAGTTCAAACAGAGCACAAAGCAAGGCCAACCGTCACGTGTACTCAGCTCATTGAACACCTTGGCGTCTGCAGCAGAGAAGTGGGCAGGCACAAAACAACATATCCACACACTGGAGCAAAAAGTATCCACTACGTATGTGAAAGTCAGACAGGAAATCGCCAAGAGACCCAAATAAGAGGAAACCCGGTCCTCTCCGCAACGTACACAACTTTAGGTGTAAAGACGCTTCGATGATGATGGAACGAGGTGGAACTATTGCAGTCCAAGTTGGAAACGAAACGTATGGGGGCCAAAGGTTATAAACGTAAACGTTACTGGATTCCCAGCGTTGTACTAATTTTGATCATAGGTTTTATTGGGATTGGTACACAATGGACACCCAAAATAACAGTATTTTTATTAAAATCATTGATTGAAATTGCTAATCCAGACACTAAGGACACTATGCTCTCGGAAGGGATAACTCGTGTTGCGGATGTACCCTATGCAGACGAAGGGAGTAATGACAGTACGCTGGATATCTATTATCCTTCCGTAACATCGGAACCTTTGCCTGTTGTGTTGTGGGTTCATGGTGGTGGATGGGTCTTGGGTGACAAAGAGGACATCGCAGATTATGCCGTACAATTAGCCAAGCAGGGTTACGTTGTGGTCAGTATGAATTATGCGCTCGCACCGGATACGAAATATCCCACTTCCGTGATCCAGACGAATCAGGCTTTGACTTACGTGAAGAACCATGTCAGTGAGTATCAGGGTGACCCAAAAAAAATATTTCTCGCAGGCAATTCGGCAGGTGCCCAGATTGCAAGTCAGACTGCGGCAGTGGTGACGAATCCTTCCCTCGCCAAACTGATGAATATAACACCAGCCGCCCAGCCGGAAGAGTTGCGTGGAGTTCTTCTATTCTGTGGTCCTTACAATCTGAGTACAGTAGCGGAAACGGGATTTCCGCTTATACGGACATTTCTCTGGTCATATACCGGAGTCAAAACATTCGAAGACTATCCACGTCTGCATGAAATGTCGACCGTGCTTCAGGCCACAGCAGCGTATCCACCTGCATTTATTACCTCAGGCAATGATGACCCGTTGACCAGTCAATCGATTGAGCTGGCACAAGTATTGAAGCGCCTTGATGTTGAGGTGGAAACCTTGTTTTTCTCGAACTCATCAGAGAAGCTGGGACATGATTATCAATTTGATCTGGAGAGTGACGCTGGACAACATGCGATACATTCGGCAGTACGATTCATGCAACAGTATAGTCGATGAGCAGACAAGTCTGTGGTACACTCGAAGCAAATGAGGGCGCAGGAGGAGAAGTATGGCAGATAAAGAAGATTTGACCCGGTTCGGGGTGGCGTTTCCTACACCTCTAATTGAGCAGTTTGACCACTATATTGAGGAACAGGGATACAAAAACCGATCTGAGGCTTTCCGTGATCTTGTTCGCAAAACATTGCTGCAACCTTCTGCACTGCAATCTGATCAGGATGTGGCTGGCACCATTGTGATGGTCTACGATCACCATATCAGTGATCTTCCTAATCGTTTGATGGAGCTCCAGCATGAGGCGCATCATGACATCATTTCCAATATGCACGTGCACCTGAACCATGACCAATGCTTGGAGGTTATTGCCGTACGGGGTAACCTGGGACGATTGCGTCATCTGCATCAACAGATCCAGGTACAAAAAGGTGTTTTGTATGCGGAGCTGTCTGTGACTTATGTAGATGAACTTAACAAACTGGCTCATGCTCAGAGTCGTCAGGATGGCAATCCGGATCAAAGTCTGGATCACAATCACAGTGCGGGTCAGCATGGTCACAGCCATCATCATCGATCTGCGGAGTAAGACAAATACGAGTGTAATTTCTATGAAAATATAACAAATCTAAAAAAACAGATTATTGGTTAAATGCCAACGTCTGTTTTTTTTGTTTGTTATAATACCTGACTTTATAGAGCGCTACAAATGCTCGGTTATATAACTTTTTAATTATTAATTCTGAAATATGAAAAAATATGGATTATGAAGTTAACTTTGTTGACATATGATTTGTGTTTTGTGCTACAATTTCTCTAAAAAGTAACACGAAAAAAGGGAGTGCAGCACATATTTAGAGGGGGAACGACCAGAATGGGCAGATTTTCATGGAAATGGGGAAAACGAAAAGGTAGAACAGGATTAGGCATTTTGCTTGTATGTTCCATTGGTTTATCTGGTTGTGCACAGAGCACAGCGCCAACAGCTTCATCAGCAGAGAATGGACAGTCAGTTCCAGCCTTAACCAAAGACGAATTGGTGCTGGCCGTTGGCACCGAGCCGGAAGGTGGATTTGATCCAACAACCGGATGGGGGCAATATGGCTCACCACTTTTCCAGAGTACCTTGCTGAAGCGGGATGCCAAGCTACAACTGGTTAACGATCTGGCTACCGCATACTCAGTTAGTGAAGATGGGCTGACCTGGACGGTTACACTCCGGAATGATGTGAAATTCTCTGATGGGGAGCCACTTACGGCTGAAGATGTAAAATTTACGTTTAATACGGCTGCTCAGAGTGGGTCTGTGATTGATTTGACGAATATGGCTGATGTGCAGGCACCCGACGATAGCACGGTTATATTCACATTGAAGTCGCCGCAGTCTACATTCATCAGTCTGCTGACGACCCTTGGCATTGTACCTGAACACGCCTATGGCGCTGATTATGCGGAACATCCAGTCGGATCAGGACCGTACAAGCTGGTACAGTGGGACAAAGGACAACAGGCTATCGTTGAAGCCAATGAAGAATATTACGGTAACAAGTCTGCATTCCACAAACTCACCTTCCTCTATCTGGATGAAGATGCAGCCTACGCCGCTGCACAGGCAGGTACGGTGGATATCGCTGCTATCCCGGCAGCGTTTAGCAAGCAACAGGTGAATGGCATGAGCTTAGAGGCCGTGAAAACCGTAGATAACCGGGGCATCATGTTCCCCATGCAACCTGCTGGTGCCAAGTCGGGCGATGGTCTTCCTGCAGGGAATGATGTGACATCCGATCTGGCGATTCGCCAAGCGGTGAATGTCGCGATTGATCGTAAGGCTTTGGTTGAGGGTGTACTGGAAGGGTACGGTCGTCCAGCGTATTCCGTCAGTGATGATCTGCCTTGGAGCAATGCAGAAGCTGTATTTACGGATGCCAGTCTCGAAGAAGCGAAGCGCATTCTGGCCGCTGGTGGCTGGGTAGATGAGGATGGTGATGGTATCGTCGAGAAAAACGGCGTTAAGGCCGAATTCAATCTGCTTTATTTTGCAGGTGATTTAACAAGACAATCTCTGGCGTTAGCTACTGCGGATATGGTTGCCCAGGCGGGAATCAAAATCAATGTTGAAGGCAAAAGCCGTGAAGAGACAAAAAAGCTGGCTTACTCCAACGCTGTATTGTTTGGGTGGGGCAGTCATGACCCTTTGGAAACCTATAACCTCTATAGCAGTACTCATAAGGGAGAAGGGTATTACAATGTGGGGCTGTACAGTAATCCTGTCGTGGATTCTTGGATGGACAAAGCCCTTCAGGCAACAAGTGAAGAAGAGGCATTGCCGTTCTGGCAGAAAGCGGAATGGGATGGAACAACAGGTTTCAGTTATCAGGGGGATGCGCCATGGGCATGGCTTGTAAATATAGATCATCTGTATCTGGTTACGAATGGACTGAACATTGGTGAGCAGCAGATCCATCCTCATGGTCACGGCTGGCCGGTGACAACCAATCTGGAGGAATGGTCCTGGGATAACAGTACGAACAAGAAATAGGAAACCTAGCAATAGCTTAGCCTGAATTGGGGAGAGATTGGATGACAGGCAGGAATGGATGGGCCAGATTTGTTGGTTTTAAAATGTTGCGACTTGTATCTCTATTGGTTGGAGTCAGTGTGTTGTCTTTTATATTAATGCAATTCTCTCCTGTTGATCCGATCGAAGCCTACATTGGTGGAGACATGATCAGGGTGAGCGCCGAACAGCGCAGTTTAATCGAAGAACGTTGGGGGTTAAATGAATCTCCCGTGGAACGATTACTAACCTGGGGACAAGCGCTGATTCAGGGAGATCTGGGGACATCAATGATCTACAGACAGCCTGTAGCGGATATTATCCAGGAACGGTTCATGAATTCTGTCGCACTTATGGCTGTAGCCTGGATATTGTCGGGGATCATTGGGTTCACTCTTGGTGTAGTTGCTGCCATGAGACGGGATTCGAAGCTGGATCGCCTGATCTGTTGGTATTGTTATACGCTGGCCTCCACGCCGGTATTCTGGATTGCGCTGTTGCTGCTGATGGTATTTGGGGTATGGCTCGGTTGGCTTCCGGTTGGGCTTGGAGTACCCGCAGGGATGTCGGCTGATCAGGTCACATGGGGAAATCGGGTTAT
Source organism: Paenibacillus sp. FSL R5-0701 (assembly GCF_037973995.1). NCBI lineage: Bacteria > Bacillati > Bacillota > Bacilli > Caryophanales > Paenibacillaceae > Paenibacillus > Paenibacillus sp. FSL R5-0701. The sequence continues at coordinate 1,231,485 of NZ_CP150230.1, forward strand.
TCATATGATTCTGCCAGCGTTGACCCTCAGTTTGACCGGGGTAGCTTCCATTGCTTTGCATACACGCCAGAAGCTTATGGATGTGCTGGAGTCAGATTATATTCTGTTTGCGAGAGCGCGAGGTGAACGTGGATTTCAGCTGTTCCGTCGACATGGGTTCAGACATGTTGTTTTGCCAGCCATAACACTACAGTTTGCTTCGTTCAGTGAATTGTTTGGAGGGGCTGTGCTTGCAGAACAGGTATTTTCATACCCCGGCCTTGGTCAGGCAACGGTTCAGGCGGGGTTGCGTGGAGATGTTCCACTGCTGCTTGGACTTGTGATGTGCAGTGCGATTTTTGTTTTCACAGGTAATATGGTGGCCGACATTCTGTATCGCTTGATTGATCCACGGATGAAGGAGGAGCTGATGTCATGAAGCAGACGGTAGAACGCTCCTCCGAACAGACGGCAGAAACAGCCGAAGCACAGAAAGTGAAAACTGCGAATCAAGAGGTACGGTACAACGTTAATACAGGGTCTCTACAAGCTGAGACAGGAACAGGAACAACACGCCAAATGAGAAGAAGGTACATGGGTGTCAGCAATCAACGTTTCCGAAATCCTCGCCAAAGAGCGGTGATCTGGGGAAGCCTCGCGGTGATCTGGATTGTCATCGTGTGGTTGACGGGCAGGCTGCTTCCGGCTGGTTCTACGCTGACTTCATTAATGGATCGGAATATGGCTCCAACCTGGGCGCATCCGTTTGGCACAGATTGGATCGGAAGAGATATGTTCATGCGTACGTTAAAAGGATTGGCAACCAGTATTCAAGTTGGTTTGCTTGCAGCTTGTGGTGGCGGACTGATCGCACTACTGCTTGGACTGGGGGCGGCTTCTAGCAAGGTTGCTGACCGGGTAATCTCATGGATCATCGACCTGTTCCTGAGTGTGCCACATCTGGTATCGCTGGTCATGTTGGCCTTTGTATTCGGTGGAGGTCTGGCAGGAGTAGCGGCAGCGATCGCGCTGACGCACTGGCCGAATCTGGCCCGGATTGTACGAGCGGAGATGATCCAACTGAAATCCGCAGAGTACATTCAGATTTCACACAAGTTGGGTCAATCGCGGTTACAGATTGCGGTGCAGCATATGCTGCCACATCTGGTCCCGCAGCTGTTCGTGGGCGTATTGCTAATCTTTCCCCATGCCATTCTGCATGAGGCAGCCATTACGTTTCTGGGGTTGGGGTTGTCCCCGCAACAACCGGCCATCGGAATTATTTTGTCAGAGTCGATGAGATATTTATCTGCTGGCATGTGGTGGCTCGCCTTTTTCCCGGGACTGGCATTGTTACTGGTTGTTCGTGCGTTTGATGTATTGGGCAATAGTCTGAAGACATTAACGGGTACGGGTAGTTCAAGGGAGGTGAGGTAAATATGGCTCTGCTTGATATTGAGGGAGTGTCCGTGTCATTTCGGCGCGCTCGTGGTTGGTTTGGGCACGAACAGACGTATGTCATTCAGAATCTGGATCTTTCCATAAACGAGGGCGAGATCGTGGCTGTTGTAGGCGCAAGTGGATCGGGTAAAAGTGTACTGGCGCAAGCCATCATGGGCATTCTGCCTACCAATGCCAGGTTGGAGGGGCGTATTAGCTATAGTGGCGAGCCTTTGACTCCAGAGCGGCAGCTTGAACTGCGTGGTGATGAACTGATGTTAATCCCGCAATCCGTTAGTTATTTGGACCCGTTGATGAAGGTGGGAAGGCAAGTTCAGCCGGTGACCCTAAATTTGGGACGGAAGCGTAGATTCATGAATCAAACTCACTTGAAAAAGACGGAGCAGGAGCTGACGGATCGTTATCATCTTCCTCAAGGAACAGCCGGGAAGTACCCGTTTGAGTTGTCCGGAGGTATGGCAAGGCGGGTGTTGATGGCGACAGCGACCTCAGGTCAGCCCAAGCTGATCATTGCAGATGAGCCGACACCAGGTATTCATCCCGAAGTACTGGCCGAGACGATGAGGCAATTTCGCGAGCTTGCGAATGAAGGTGTAGGCATTCTGTGGATTACCCATGATGTCAAGACAGCCCTGACGGCAGCCGATCGTATCGCTGTATTTTATGCGGGGGCCAATGTAGAGACGGCGCAGGTGGATGATTTTAAAGGGAATGGAGAACGTCTGCGTCATCCATATACAAAAGCGCTTTGGAATGCGTTGCCGCAGAACGGATTTCAGCCACTCCAAGGCTCCCAACCGTTGGCAGGTCAAGAGATCACCACAGGCTGTGCATTTGCTCCCCGATGTAATGCAGCAACCGCTGTATGTATCGATGAACGTCCAGAGCTTCGTAAGGTACGGGGCGGAGAAGTGAGGTGTTTCCATGTCACTTGAAGCACGGGAGGTAAGTTATCGTTACGATCAGAAATCATGGGTATTCCAACAGATGAACATGCAGGTGCAACAGGGAGAAGTGGTTGGCTTGTGGGGACCAAGTGGCTGTGGCAAAACAAGCCTTGGTCGCATCCTGGCAGGATATGCCGAACCTGTGGCAGGGCAAGTCCTTTTGGATGGGAAACCACTCCCACGTACAGGAGTATGTCCGGTTCAGCTGGTGTTCCAGCACCCGGAGAAGGCTGTGAATCCACGCTGGCGGATGCGTCGTGTACTTCAGGAGGCGTCTGTGCAGGATGAACAGTTGCTCGAAGCATTGGGGATTCAGCAGACTTGGTTGGACCGCAGACCGAGTGAATTATCCGGTGGAGAACTGCAGCGTTTCTGTGTGGCACGAGCACTCGGTACATCGACACGTTACGTGATTGCAGATGAGATGACAACGATGCTGGATGCGATCACTCAGGCACAGATCTGGCACACCGTGATGGAAGTGACTCGCGAGCGTGATCTGGGATTACTAATCATAAGCCATGATCGGGATTTGCTGAACAGGTTGTGCGACAGAATTACACCGATGTCGATGTCCCTGTAGTTTTAATTATGTTTTGAATAAATAAAATGATTGAATACAAAAGGGTGCCCCTTGTGAAGTCATTGTCCATGAATGTGAGTCATGGACTTGACTACGGGGCACCCCTTTTCACTTTTGACAAATATTCGTCATTTAACGAACAGTACACATTTTGTTCGCAACGTACATAGATGTAACTGACAGTTTATTTGCCCGACACATTGCTGACCAACACAGATAACCTGCGCATCGCCTCTTCAACCGTAGAACGTGGACAGGCTACATTAATACGCATGAACCCTGTACCCTCTGTTCCAAAGAAGCTCCCGTCATTGAAAGCAAGCCCTGCTTCATGAAGCAGCATGTTGCATAGTTGTGCATGGGGAATATTCAATTCCCGGAAATCCATCCATAACAGATAGGTTGCTTCGGGGAGATGCATTTTGATCTGTGGCATGTGTTCCGTAACATACTGTTGTACATACTCCATATTTCCACGGATATAGGCAAGGCACTCATCCAGCCATTCCTCGGCCCCATTGTATGCGGCTTCGGTTGCCACAGCTCCCAGTGTACTGATACTGGCAAGTCCCATCGTTTTTACACCCTGCGCAAACGATTCTCGTAACTTGGCATTGGGGATGATGATGTTGGATGTGCAGAGGCCAGGAATGTTGAACGTTTTGCTTGGAGCCGTACAGATGATACTTAGATCAGAGACGGCGTCCGATATCAGGGTCAGTGGTGTGTGAGTTCCGCGCTGATGAACAAGATCGGCATGGATTTCATCTGAAACCATCAGTACGTTGTATTGCAGACACAGTGACGTAATCCCTTCAAGTTCCTCACGAGTCCATACCCGCCCAACCGGGTTATGAGGACTGCACAGAATCAGCATTTTGACCCGACCGGTCTGCAAGCTGGATTCCAGTTGTTCCAGATCCATCGTGTAATGACCGTTATTCTCTACCAAAGGATTGGTGATCAGTTCACGACCTTGGCCACGTACTACTTCATAGAAGGGAGCATACACCGGAGTTTGGATGACCACTGCATCTCCCGGCTCTGTGAATCGTTGTACAGCAATGCTGAGTGCGGGCACAATACCTGGAGTGAATACAATCCAGTCATCGTTAATTTTCCAGTTGTGACGCCGTTCCATCCACCCTGCAACAGCTGCATGATACGCCTCAGTCCGCACTGTATAACCAAAAATCCCGTGCTCCATCCGTGTTTGCAGGGCCTGAATAACGGATGGTGGAGCAGCAAAATCCATATCGGCCACCCACATCGGAAGAGCATCAGCAGCGCCGAAGATATCCTCAAGCGCATCCCATTTTTCTGATCCGGTAGAGATCCGGTTAATAGACTGGTCAAATGTACTGCTATTGTTATTCATCGTATTTAATCCCCCTTGAGTTCCGTTCCTTCGACCACAAATCGACAAATAATTATCTAATACATTGGTTAATTTCGCAACTGTTGTGCGTGAATAATTAGCTTCATATGTATGGTCCGGAATTCAGGACTTTATTCATATAAGAACAACTTAATGACCAAGACAACAGCGGGCATACGACAAAGACTATTTTTGTATGCCCTTGGTCCTGTTTTGTCCATTTATCGTTTACAACCTCTTGTTAGATGCTATTATATTGCTAACATTTGGTGGAACAACGCGCTGTTATCCGAATAAGCTCGTACCCATACATATCGTACCCATACATGATGAGCATAACTACATGAGTCTTTCGCGTACATCGAGCGATCGCTTGAATCGTATTATGCATAAGGCTGACATTTGAACTCAGGAGGCGTTTAGGAATGAAAAGCAAAAAGTGGTTGATTGCTGCGGGTGTGTTTGGCATGGTGTTAACCGGATCGGCAGGTGTATATGCAGGTACACAACTGGAGACAATCAAAGCTTATCTGAACCATGGGCTCGCTATCGAAGTGAACGGACAGAAATTTACACCGACGGGTGACCAGGGCAAAAAGCTTGCGCCAATTACATATCAAGGCAGTACATATCTCCCCATTCGTTCGATTGCAGATGCGTTAAAGACCGAAGTGAAGTATGATTCACATAACAATAAAGTAAGCATTGGCTCTTCAAGCTCTTCTGGTGGGTCAACATCCACAGGCAACAGCGGATCAACATCACCATCCACAGGCACGAACACACAGGCGTCAGGCGTGAAGTCCAAGTATCTGCCTACTGACTTCCCATTACCGAAGGATGCAAAGGCAATCAGCCTCATTGAAAGCAATGTAGACGGCGACAATAAAAAAGTCGTGCTTACGTACACAACCAAAGAATCATTGCTGACCGTTGGAACATCCTACAAAGACTACTACCAGACCAAAAATCTAAGCCAGAACACACAGGATATCCAGGCAGACGGCTTCAGCATTGTGGGTAGTGAAGATGGTAAATATGCCGTGACGATCACAGGTTCGGTGTCTGCAACCAACAAGGATCTGAATGAAATCACTGTGGTGTGGGGAGAAGAATAATCTTCCCTTCTATAAAAGGTGAACAGCAAAGCCGCCCGTTGAAATCGTAACAGATTTCATTGGACGGCTTTTAGGGTTGAATCCATATCTGGTTCTATACTCTGAATTAATAGTCTAAATATTAGTCCGTTACAAGTACTCGTTAAACCATCCGGCAATATGCTCCAGACGGCGTACCCTCAGATGAGGATGGCCTCCACGGGACAACTCATGGTTGGCACCTGGGAAACGAACAAGCCTTGTGGTCTGCTTACGCCGTTTCAGCGCAATGAACAATTGCTCAGCCTGTTCAATTGGACACCGCAGATCCTGTTCGCCATGCAAAATGAGCAGCGGAGTACTGACGTTGCCGACATAAGCGAGCGGGGAGTGCTTCCACAGTTTTTCCGTGTCATCCCACGCGTTACCGCCAATCTGATCTTCTGTGAAGAAATAGCCAATGTCACTTACGCCGTAGAAAGATAACCAGTTGGAGATGGAACGCTGGGTAACAGCGGCCTTAAAACGATCGGTGTGTCCAACAATCCAGTTGGTCATGAATCCGCCATAGCTGCCCCCTGTTACGCCCAGTCTGGATTCATCGATAAACGCATATTGGGACAGGGCATAGTCCACACTCTCCATGAGATCACGATAATCGCCGCCGCCATAATCTCCGCGACAGGCGTCTACAAACTGCTGCCCGTATCCGAGGCCACCGCGTGGATTGATATACACAACAGCGTAGCCTTGTGCGGCGAGAATCTGGAACTCGTGCATAAATGTAAAACCATACATCATGTGTGGACCGCCATGAATCTCCAGAATGGTCGGGATTTTGACCCCGCCGACCATACCATGAGGTTTCATGATCCATCCTTGCAACCGCAGGCCATCCGAGGAATTAAACCAGAAGGTTTCCGGTGTACTAAGATGTATCTCATCCTCAAGTTGTGGATTGCTGCGGGTGAGTTGAATCGGGTCTACTCCGGGATCTTCCGGTTTTTCATACATATAGAGATCACCAGGATTTCGTGTGTCGGCAACAGCGGCAACGATCTGCCCGTTTTCCAACTCGGCGAATTGATAAATCTCCCGTTCGTCAGGCCATATATAGTCGGCACTGCTGCCGTCTCGCGCGAATTTGGCGATGCGGACACTACCATGTATGGTTGCTAGGCACAGGATGGAGGAACCATCCCGACTGAATACAGGCCCCGTGGTTGTCAGATGTGATCTCATGTCGCCAACAATGCTGTGATTTAACTGTACGTCCCAATCGGTGCTCAGACATACGAGTTCACCACCTGATATTGGAAGGGTGTACAACTTCACAAGCGTGGCATTTCCATAGGAACGGTCACTGGCGAGCAGTGCAATGGATTGTCCATCCGGTGCAAAGGCCAGCCGGCTGAACGTATATCCTTCCGGGGTCAACTGCTGCACATCCGATCCGTCTGCCTTGGCAAGGTACACATGATTGGTTAGAGTGTAATCGTTATGATCCTCGCCATCTTCGGGCAGCTGGGCAATCCATGCAATGGATCTTCCGTCCGGTGACCAAGCGTAGTCTCCAACGTCATAATGACCTGTAGTTACAGGGAGTGGTTCCACATCGATCGGTGCGAGAGCGAAGAGGTGGGAACGTCTACCGTTCCATAATCCGCTGGCATCTGATTTCATGCGAATCCGGTCTACGACAAGTTCTTGCAGCAGTTTAGGTTTATCGTCTACAGGATCTGTATGCTCTGATTCTTCATCTCCGCTCATATCCACGGATGATTTCACAAGCAAAGTATGACCATCCGGTGACCAGAGCAGGGAACTGACGCCATGTTTCAGGTGACTGATTTGCTGTGCTTCTCCTCCATCTGATGCGATAATCCACACCTGGGATTTCCCATCAACCTCTCTTAAAAAGGCCAATTGAGACCCATCGGGCGACCAGGCAGGGGAATGATCCTTCTCACCAGAGGTAAAGGGTCTGTCCTTTCCACTCCCCAGATGCAGCAGTCTCAGGTGAGAACAATAACCGTCACGTGCTTCATTCGTTTTCCGGCTTACATATACCAGTTGTCCGCCTTGAGGGGACGGAGTTGGATCATTAACCCATGTAATCTGATAAAGATCTTCCGACGTTATGCCGCGCTGACTCATCATTGTTTGTCCTCCCACCATGAATTAGAATTGGCTAATTCCTAACCTTTCCATTTATATTAGCGGAAAGCTAGGGACAGGACAATATGACTAAGGATGGGAGGGGAGACATTTATAACAGTGATCGGAAGGTTGTTCTGTCATCGGAGTGGCAAGTGTAAATATTCTTTGTTCAATTCATATAGGGGTGTTAAAGGATTTGCTCGAAGGATGACGAATCCTAATGTTGAATAAGCGCAGAAATGAGGAAAAACGGTCTAATTTTAATGTTTAACATTGGTGATTTTGGTTTAATGTACAATGCAATTCCTGTTCTACATTCAGCTATTTGGTTCATAGCCATTCGTTTATATAGAACTTGTATGATTCAGTCACAATGGAGGAGGAACGTCACGTTGAGCACATCCTATGAGCAGCATGTGGAATATCCAAGCCGGAAACGAATGGCGTGGCTTACGGCAGGGGCGGCACTCTTTGTGGCAGCCGGATTTTTTTTGATTTTTGATCGTTCTTCAGTTACGAATGATTCCATCCTTTCGGATGTGATTGGACTTCTTTCCATTTTGTTTTTTGGGCTATGTTTCTGCTACAGTCTGGTAAAGATGATTAAGAAGGAACCTTCTTTTGTAATCGATGAGGATGGGTTTGTGGATGCATCTTCTTATACTGCAGGAGGAGCCGTGGCTTGGAAAGACGTTGAGAATATTTTTATGTATGAATTAATGGGACAGAAAATGATCGGGGTAAAATTGCGGGACGAGAAAGCCTTTCTGGATCGCCAGAACGGGATGAAACGCAAATTGATGACGGTCAACAGCAATATGGTCGATGCGACCATCAGCGTTGCCCAAAGTAGCCTCACAGTGCCACTGGATCAATTGTATATCATGATGATGAGCCACTGGAGACATGTGAGTGATAACATGATGTATGATTCGTATCATCGTCGTTAGAGAGGTCAGAATGTCCATAAGTCTTCAGAATGGAGGAATATAGATGATGCATGGTAATCCAACACGCACGATTCTACTTCCGGATGGAACTGCCCTGCCTGCGATAGGACAAGGCACATGGAACATGGGAGAGAAGCAATCCAGCCAGCAAGAAGAAGTGCGGGCACTGCGTTCTGGTATTGAACTGGGAATGACTGTGATTGATACGGCGGAGATGTATGCAGAAGGTGGGGCAGAAGTTGTTACGGGAAAGGCCATCTCGGGCCATCGTGATGAAGTTTTTCTCGTATCCAAAGTATATCCCCATCATGCAGATCGCAAGCAGATGATTACGGCCTGTGAGCGTAGTCTCACGCGTCTTGGTACAGATCGTCTGGATCTGTATTTGCTTCACTGGCGAGGGGGAGTACCGCTCGAAGAGACGGTTGAGGCTTTGGAACAATTAAAGCAATCCGGTAAAATCCTTCGCTGGGGTGTATCAAATCTGGATACAAGGGATATGCAGGAGTTATGGAGTCTGCCGGAGGGGTCTCAGTGCATGGTGAATCAGGTGCTCTACCATGCAGCTTCGCGTGGTATTGAACATGATCTGCTTCCCTGGATGCGGGAACGTAGCGTTCCTGTAATGGCGTATTGTCCCCTGGCTCAGGGTGGCAGACTTCGAAGTGAATTGTTGGAGCATCCAGTCATTCAGGATATTGCACAGGATCGAGGAGTTACGACTTCGCAGATCGCATTAGCCTGGGTGATCAGCGATGGAGATGTGCTGGCGATTCCCAAGGCGGTACAGCTGAATCATGTGGCAGACAATGCAGCAGCAGTGAATATCGTTTTGACACAAGAGGAACTCGCCCGTTTGGATGAGGCATTTCCTGCACCTAAAGGTAAGGTACCTTTGGATATCGTGTGAAATAGATGAAAATACGACTAATAAGTCATGCGGAGCAGATCTACCCGATCTGCTCTTTTTTGTGCCCATGTATCTATACAAACCTACTCCAATAAACAGATAGCCGAAGCTTCCGCAGGACCAAAGCAAAAATAGGTTTTAACAAATGGGCTTTACAACACTATTTCACTAGTGTACTATGTAACTAACACACCAGTACAGAGAGGAGCGAGAGCTTTGTGACTATGGAATTTGATAACAATTTACCAATCTATCTGCAGATCATGCAGTACATCAAAAGACAGATTGTAACCGGAACACTTCAGGCAGGTGACAAAATTCCTTCGGTTCGTGAACTGGCGGCTGAACTACAGATCAATCCCAATACAGTACAACGGACATTTCAGGAGCTTGAGCGGGAAGAAGTGGTTGAAACCAAACGGGGCTTGGGCAGATACGTGACCAGTGAGGAGCGGAAGATTATGACGATCAAAAAAGAGATGGCCGGTGAATTGCTGGAACGCTTTCTGACCGGAATGCAAGAACTGGGGATCGAAGAGCAGGATATCTTATCCATCGTAGCCGATGCCGTTGCGGAAGGAAAGGGAGGAACAACGCATGAGTAACATCCTTGAACTGAACCAGATCAATAAAACATATGGCAATAAGAAAGCGCTAAGTAATATTACATTGGATATTGCACCGGGACGAATCGTAGGTCTACTGGGGAGCAACGGTAGTGGAAAAAGTACGCTCATGAAGCTGGTTGCAGGTTTATTGCATCCGAGCAGCGGAACGATTCAAGTCACAGGTAAGCCTGTTGGGCTGGAGACGAAGGCACTGGTTTCGTTCATGCCGGATCGTCCATTAACCGAGAAGTGGATGAGAGTGCGGGATGCGATTGCGTACTATCGCGATTTCTATGCTGATTTTGATGAGGAGAAGGCGCGGGAGATGCTGGACTTCATGAACCTTGTCGAGAGTGACCGGGTACGGCATCTGTCGAAAGGTATGAATGAACGACTACAATTAACACTGGCACTTTCTCGTAAGGCTCGTCTGTATTTGCTGGATGAACCGATTGGCGGAGTAGATCCGGTTGCGCGTGGCAAGATTCTGGATGCGATCGTCAAATTCTATGATGAAGACAGCAGTCTCATCATCTCCACGCATCTTGTGAATGATATCGAACGGATTTTTGATGAAGTTGTCTTTATTCGCGAGGGCGAGCTGGTGATGCGGGAAGAAGTGGAAACGCTCCGTCTGAAATATGGGAAAAGTGTGGATGAGATGTTCAAGGAGGTCTATGCGGAATGATGACATTATTGAAGTATGACTTTAGAAGGAACTGGAATACACTGTTGGCGGGGCTAGTTATTTTGATTATCGCTCAAGTGGGGCTTTCCCTTTTCGTGTCTGAGGTCACAGGGATTGTGCTTGGCATTATGGGATATGTTGGAGTAGGTGTGGCTATTTATGTGAAAATGATCAAAACATACACGTCCAATATCCGCTCTTATAATCGCCGTCTGTTACCCGTAACGGGCCTATCACATGTGTTGTCTCCTTTGATCTTTGGAGCTCTTTGCGGGTTGGGGTTAGTCATTATTTTTACGACTCATGCCTACATCTATATTTCAATGAAGCTCAGAATGAACATAGCTAGCAATATTGATCTTTCGGGTCTACATGTTTCGGATTATATTAGTTTGTTGCTGTTTAGCGCATGGGTTATGGTATTCATGACCGTCATTATCTTCCTTTCGATCTCGATTGCAGGCAGCTTCCGTTGGAGAACTGGGCCATGGATCGGAATCGTTGCATTCTTGGTCCTCGTTAATCTGCTTGGCTGGTTGGAGAATATCATTACGACAGGACGTTTTAGTCCAAATGAAATGTTCCGGTACACGGAAGAAAGTACAGGGATCTCGATCACAGCCAATGGCGTATTATGGTCGGACGGCATGTGGGGAAGCATTGTATTTGAAGTTATTGTGGCGGTCATCTTGGTGTGGGCTACCATTTACCTGAACAACAAAAAAGTCGAAGTCTGATAACAGGATAACTTGAACGTGATGCGAGCAACCAGGGTTGCTCGTTTTTTTACATCCAGTAATAATCCATTTTTTGAATCCACTACCATTAATTATACGTATATATAGATATATTGTGTGCTCGATGCGAGATTAAGTTATAGAGAACAAAAGGATATGTAAGGGAAAGGAGAAAGCGTTATGGAACTATACTTCAGGGATAACTTTTTTAACGCAGGTTACACCGAGATTATGAATCCAAATCAGGAACAGGCTGGGCATCTGGATTTGAAAAGTCTCTTTGGTTCTTCACTCGATGTATCAGATAACTCGGGATTGGTCTGCAGCGGCAAATTTCGCATGTTAACGAATCGTTGGGATATCACTGCAGCAGATGGGAGACATCTGGGTGTGCTTCGGGCCAGGTTCAGTTTCTTTAGCAAAAAGTATGAATATGACGCAGGATCACGCGGTACATATGATGTGTCTGCTCCAGCATTTTCGCAGGAATATGATATAAGCGGCAGTGGTGGCCGCATCGTGGCCAGTTTCCGTCGCACCAGCGGCTGGTTTAGTTCAGGGGCATTTGTATTAGATAACCAGTCGGAACAACTGGACACGTATGAATTAATTGCAGTGGTCATGGGCGTGCACGCGATTAATAAAAGACGGAACTCGGCTGCCAGCAGTGGCGGAACGTAGTGCAGAATAATGGGGTTCACAGGCAGTTAGGTAGTTCTACAGGAATAGAGGAATAAGGTCTGGATAATATCATCCAGACCTTATTTGCGTAGATGAAATTGCTGCATTTGACAAATAGACATTTAACCCACTCTCATAAAATCAATGGACATCGGCATTCGCGAGAGGTTCTTCATCATGCTGGTGCGGTATGACGCCTCGTGTGCGTTCAGAATGCTGATCAGGTTCAGCTTGCGCATAACGGGCTAATGCCTTCGCAGCTGTTTCGGACATCCGCTCCCGCAGCACTGTGTGGTCAGCGATTCGAACCCGTTTGCCGAGAAACCGCATTTTGGATAAGACGTAATCCATCTCATTGCGCGGAACGGTCAGCTCGATCCGATATGTCTGCTTGGCTTCGAGGTACTCGACCTGTTTCTCAAAGCAGGAGAAGGCATAGAGGATTCGGGACAGTTCCTGATTGAACTGGGGCAGTACCTCGATGGTGATGGTCGTTTTACGCTTCTCCGTTATCGCAGCAATTCGGGCAGTGTAACCCGAAGCGGTATCCGGTTCAACCGGTTGGGCTTCCACGGTAACGATGCTGTGCAGTTTGGTGGACATGAGTTTGTCGAAGCGAGGAGCATACCACAGCACGTACCATTCTTTTTTGACCATGGAATATTCCAGTTTATACGGGAAGCCGAATTCATCTTGGCTTGTGCGTCCATTGCGGACGCGACCGATCAGCCGAAATCCCTGATGATGCAGAATGATTAGCCGTAACTGTCGAAGTAGTGGGTGAGAGACACTATTTTCTTCGCTTTTGGCTTTTTCGGTCAGGTAATCCTGAAGGTTCAGGTCCTGCTCACCATTCAACATGTTGTGCATTTTATCCAACGTTACAGGGCTCAACGCTTCTCTTGCAGCAGGGTGATTCAGCATCATGCGAAGCCAGGCTCGTTCCTGTGAAGTCCAGGTGAACAGTCCGGTTTCATTCAGTCGTGTCATCATCTGGTAATTGAACATCTTCTCGAACAGGTTCATAATATTCCGCAATCTCCTTCCATTCCTTGATCATCTCTTGGCGTAGTCTCTGAGGTGCAATTATTTCGCAGCTTGAGCCAAAACTCCGTAACCACGGTTTGATCTCGGTGGTACCGTTGACCTGGATTTCGTAGAGAAAGGTATGATCCGTTTCGGGTATAATCTTGCCCCATTGACCTTGCAGACGAACCCGATCCAGAATGAAATTGCGCTGACCACGCTCCGGGTGGAAAAAGCGTGCTTGAACCGTCACGGTATTCCCCGTATCGACGAGCCAACTGTAGCGACTAATGTCGGTCCACTGCTGCTTCAACTCGAGCATGTATTGCTCTTCTACTGAATCCTGTTCCTCCAGTTGGGTTATGCCTTCCATGCGGAATTTCACAAAGCCGCGGCGGCCCTGATATCCAATTACATACCAACGACCATACTGATGGTCATAAATCACTTCAAGGGGCACGATCCGGTTGGATCGACCATCTGCTTCCCGTTCAAAGCGTGGATTCGTATTCTGTGAACTGTTGCTGGATGGTTTTTTTGGTGAATAGTATAGGAACTGCACACGTTTGCGCTGACGAATCGCACTAAGCAACGTATAGAGATGAGCTTCATCCAGGATACGAGAATAATAGTGATACTTATAGATATAGGGTTCGGTAGCTTCTTCTTGCGGAAAACTTGCCGTAATGGCTTTTTTCAAACTATCGCGCAATAAATATCCCTGTACGGACGGAACCTGGGTATTCGCCATCATATCCACAAAATCATACAACTCCAGCTGTTCCTCCACTGTTAATTCGGTAAGGACATCCTGTTGCAAGGCATATCGATATGGTCTGCCACCTGGCTCTTTTCGGATAACCCCAACCTCTTCCAGATACTTCAGATCGGAACGAATGGTTTTCTCGTCAGGTAGTGCCAGATCTTCCGGCAGATCAGCACAGCAGGCGTCCAGCAGTTCCATTGCGGTCAGGGTTTTATGTTGTAAGGTATGCAAAAGGACAGAAAGCCGCTGAACTTCAGTCTCTTTCATCGACTTGGCGCGGAAGAGGAAGAGCAACATAGGCTCTGCCGACTCCCCGTATTGGAAGCGAACGAGATCTGCCATTTCCCGGCCTGCTTCGGCACTTGAGCGTTGGTCGGCGACGGTCTGCATGATTTCTTTTAATCTGCGATTGGTTTTATCAAAGGTATGTACGGATATGCCAAGCCGCTCGGCATATTGTTTGCGGTTATATGCACCGCTTGTTAGGGATAACATGCGTAAGAACTGAATTTCTTTGTCAAAACTCTCTCTTGCCATGAACATTCACTCCTTGTTATCCCTTCATTGTAGCAGGATGAGCGGCAGGTTTCATTTTAAACTTATGAAGGTAAACGATAATTTAATGAGTTATGGAAGTGATTCGTCGCCATACTTCTGCCATGTTCGTATGATCATGCTTGGGTCATAATGAGGTTATGAGCGAGGAAGGGCAACACGTTTAATCGATCTGGTGAACAATGCGAGAAGGGAATAGGAATCCATGATCCATATTGTAATTTTTTAAAAGGAGGCGACTGACATGACTCATGTTCATGAAGAAATGAGAGATACGATTAGACAACAGCTGAAGCAGATTGAACAGGAGGAGCAAGTTCGGATTATCTATGCCTGTGAATCCGGCAGTCGGGCTTGGGGATTTCCTTCCCAGGATAGTGATTATGATGTGCGTTTTCTGTATGTAAGACCACTGGAATGGTACTTGTCGATTGAGGATAAAAGGGATGTGATCGAACGCCCGATCAGTGATCAGCTCGACATCAATGGTTGGGATCTGCGCAAGGCCTTGAAGCTGTTTCGCAAATCCAATCCACCGTTACTGGAGTGGCTGCAATCCCCGATTCAGTATGATGAACAGTATAACGTGGCACAGCATATCCGTGCACTGTCACCTTTGACCTTCTCGCCCAAGTCCTGCATGTATCATTATCTGAATATGGCAAAGGGGAACTTCCGGGATTATTTACAAGGTGAGCAGGTGAAGATCAAAAAGTATTTCTACGTGCTTCGTCCATTGCTCGCTTGTGGCTGGATTGAACGTTATGATGCAATGCCACCGATGGCATTTGAAGAGCTGGTGCAAGAACTTGTACCTGCGACTACACCGCTATATACGGAGATTCATGAATTGCTGCGCCGGAAAAAGGCGGGCGAGGAACTGGATCTGGAGCCGCAGTTGCCCGCAATACAAGCTTTTTTGGCGGAGAAGATCGAGCATTTTGAACGAATGGCCGGCAAGATGGATAATGAGCAAATTATTGAATTTGAAGAATTGGACCGGATTTTTCGATTTGCATTGCAAGAGGTATGGGGAACTAATTAGGGCTTGATGACAACGGAAATCGTGAAAGAGAATGGAATTGATCCGAAGGAGGAGAATTGATGCATCTGATCTTGAAAGCAAGCGGCGCTGACGTGGGGGTTGTATCCCATTTGTTAGCGAAGAATCCGCTGAATATATATGACCGCGTAGACAAAGGTGTGCGTGTAAGAATGGTGTACACTGCGGCTACAGAGAACGAAACAGAAGTACTGATTCATGCCGAGCCTGATCCTGTGGATCTGGTCAGAGGTACACCTGATGGATATGACATAACGCAATATATTAACGATCGTGAGTTCGTGACCAGCAGTCTGTTCTGCTCCTACATACGTGCGGCGCTCGGGACGGCCTTGAATGGTAAGCCGAAGGAAGACTATGTGCAGTGGGTGAATCATGCCTTTGAACTGGAACTGAAATTTGGCCCAGTGGCTTCCGATCTGCCCGATAAGGTTGTGGAGGAATTATTCTCGCCATTAGGATACTCCGTTTCGGTGGAACGAGGAGAGCTTTCGTATTCATTTGATCTGAAAAATAGAAGCACGGTTCGCCATATCATCCTGCGTGGTCGTAACACGGTACAACATGCGCTGCGTCAGCTCTTTCTGCTGATTCCAGTGCTGGATAATTACAAACATTATTTCATCAGTGAAGATGAGATCGATAAAATCAAACGATATGGTGAAGGGTGGCTGGATGCTCACCCACTGAAAGAACTCATTGTGAAGCGTACGTTGCGTTTTGCCGAACTGATCCGACAGTATGAGCGACAAGAGGGTGCCTTGTCTGCGTCTTTTGGACAGGAGAGAGGAATAGGCCACATCTCGGAGGCGGTTATTCAGGAGGTTAACGTGGAACATCGAGAAGACGGAGAACAAGAGCAGCGTGGGTCCGAGTCTGTTAGCGATGGCAGCCAATCAGAACCTCCTGTGAGGTTAAACGAGTTGCGTTATCGTGCAATCACAGATGTGGTTGCAGCGTTACCAGTGAAACGGAGCATTGTAGATATGGGAGCAGGGGAAGGCAAGCTATCTGCCCGATTGGCGTACATTCCCGGTGTGGAGTCGATTCTGGCCGTTGAACCTTCGGGCCAGTCACGACTTCGGGCCATGGAGCGCTTCGCGAAGCTCGAGGGTCGTTCTGGAGTGGTGGCTATGCCGGAGCCGATCATCGGTTCATTGTTTTATTTTGACGAGCAGATGCAAAACCAGGACGTTATGATTCTGTGCGAAGTGATTGAGCATATTGAGGAATATCGTCTGAACGGAATTATGGATACAATCATGAACGAATATCAGCCAGATGTGCTGTTGGTCACTACACCAAACAAGGAATATAACGAAGTGTATGCAATGGAGCAGGAAAGCTTCCGTCACCATGATCATCGCTTCGAGTGGACCCGTGCGGAACTGGTTTCCCGGTGTGAGGAATGGACGCAACAGGGGAACTATGCCTATGAAATTAAGGGCATCGGTGAGCATGCAGAAGGCTATGGACAACCTACCCAACTGGTCATTTTTGAGCGGAGAAAGGAGAGTCAATCATGAGTAAAGAAAAGGGTTCTAGCGAAACAGCTAGTGTGGGCAGAGGACAGCAGGATCGGAAAAATGAGATGAAGGAAAGACAGCGGGAGATCCGTCTGCCCTATGCAGGTATCGTCGTTCTTGTTGGCCCGTCCAACAGTGGCAAAAGTACGATGTTGGATCGTCTCATTGCAGAAAGTGTCATTCGCCGCACAGAAGCCGTCTCGTCAGATCAATTCCGCATGCTGGTTGGAGATGATGAGTATGTGGATTGGAAACACCGTCCCCGCAGTGAAGCGGATGTGATCTATGCGGAGTATCAGCAAGTATCGGCCAAAGCATTTGAGGCGATGGAGGCGATGCTGGCAACCCGCTGCCGTCTGAACAAGCTGACCTGGGTGGATGCGACACATCTGTATCCCGAGGATCGCGAGCGCCTGATTCAGGTGGCAAGAAAGGCTCATGTGCCTGTGATTGCTGTGGTGCTGGATATCCCTGAAAAAGAGCTGCTGGAACGTGATGCCCAGCGGGAGTATCCGCGTGGACGTCAACGGGTGAAACAACAGGTGCAGCAGTTCAAGCGCACATTGCGCTCGATCCGTGAGGATGGCTTCGATGCCAGTTATGTGCTGAAGCAGCCGGATGAGATTACGTTTGTCCGCACATCCAATCCACTGGTGACCGACATGGGTACAGGTATTGATATCATCGGAGATATTCATGGCTGTTACGATGAAATGATGGAATTAATCGTGCGTCTCGGGTATGTGGACGAGGATGGGAGTGGCCTGTACCGTCACCCTGAAGGACGCAAATTGGTCTCCGTTGGTGACGTAACGAGCCGTGGGCCAGAATCTTTAAAATGTCTGTTGTTCTGGCAACGTCATTGTGCCGCCGAGCTCGCCTACATGATTGACAGTAATCACGGCTGGAAGATCGCGCGTTATCTGGATGGTCGTGACGTTACGTTGAGTCATGGTGACGAACGGGTGGAGATGGAATTGCTACAGTTTGAGCGGGAGCAAGGCCAAGAGACAGCAAAGCGAGTACGTGCAGAGCTTAGGGCATTTCTGCTTGATGCACCATCTCATCTGGTCTTTTCCCGCAACGGGGTAAGACAGGTGGTTGTAGCACACGCGGGGATTCGAGATCATTTTATCGGAAAACAGTCCAAACGCATTCAGGATTACTGCCGATATGGCGATGTGGAGGGTACGGATGAGCAGGGGCGGCCTGTGCGCAAGGATTGGTACGTGGATCACAATTCGGGTGAATGCATCGTCTGGGGACATGATCCCCGTCCATATCCTACGATTGTGAATGATACGGTCAACATTGATCAAGGTGTCGTTTTTGGTGGCATGCTCACTGCTTGGCGAATGCCAGAACGTGAGGCAGTCAGTGTTCAGGCGAAGCAGGATTATGCTGGAGATCCGGATAGTCCATTAAAGCGCTGGGAACAGCGGCGTTTTGCTCCGCCCAACATACGTAAGTTCAAGGAGGGTTTCACGGTTCAGACAGCATCCAAACTTGATGTGTCTGTGCACGGTGAGGTGGCGAAGACGGCGATTGATACATTTTCCCATTATACTGTGCCGCTGGAAGAACTGCTCTACATCCCGCCTACGATGAGTCCGCCGCCGGGTGTCTGTTCTGTAGAGGGATATCTGGAGCATCCACAGGATGCGTTCCAATATTATCGTTCACAGGGTGTTACCCGTATGGTTGCCGAGAAGAAACACATGGGCAGCCGGGCCATTTTACTTCTTTTCCGCGATGAGCAAGCTGCGGTGCAGCGAGTAGGCCGACCGATGCTGGGGAACATTGTGACCCGGACGGGCCGATCCTTTTTTGCCCCTTCGATAGAGCAGGATGTGCTTTCCAGATTACATGCGGACTTGACTGCAGATGGTTATTTTGATCATCATCAGACGGAGTTTGTATTGCTCGATGCGGAGATTGTACCTTGGAATCTAAAGGCACGTGAGCTGATTGCTTCGCAATATGCACATGTGGCTGAAGCCTCCATGATGGATCGCTCTACGGTGATGGACAAACTGCGCGAAGCTCAAGCAGCAGGTTGTAACGTAGAGGAGTGGTTGCAGGAGACAGCAGGTAAACTCGCTAATGCCGAGACGTTCCGCGATGTATTCCAGAAATACTGCTGGGATGTGGATGATATCGGGGACATTCGGATTGCGCCGTTCCATACACTTGCACATAGCACGGGAGCATTTTGGGAGCAAACGCATGAATGGCATATGGAGCAGAACCGTGAGTTCGCCCGGATATCGACCATGATGATGGAGACGGAATATCGTGTGATCGCAAGTGAGGCAGATGAAGCGGATGTCACTCGTTGGTGGGATGAGATTACGGCGGAAGGACATGAGGGGATTGTGATCAAACCTGAAACGTTCCGCGCCTGGAACGGAAATAAAATCATCCAGCCTGCGATTAAAGTACGAGGACGTGCATATTTGCACATCATCTATGGTATGGATTACCTGGCACCCGAGAATCTGTCCCGACTTCGTAAACGTAAAACATCCAAAAAAGAACGCCACGCCTTAATGGAGAGTGCTTTGGGCATGGAGGGGATTGAGCGCTTTATACGCAGAGAGCCAGTGGAGCGAATTCATGAATGTGTGCTGGCAACGCTATCACTGGAGTCAGAGCGAGTAGACCCGCGTTTGTAAAGTGTGAAAAGAATAAATGATGAAGCAGGTTCGGAGTTTATCCGACCCTGCTTTTTTTGTGTGTATGAACTTCGTTAAAGCGAATACCTCATCAGGTCGTTTTTCTTAGTGCTGGAGCGTTAGGGTTTTTCCGAATCAGTTGGTATGAGCAACGGCGCGAATCTCAATCAGTTGATGAGGGAAGGCCAGACCCGATGTGCCAACCATCGTAACAGCCGGACGATGCGTACCAATATACTCTTTGTACACAGCAACACATGGCTCAAGATGCTCCTGCGGATGAACTAAGAAAATCTCCAGTTCAGCAATGTTCGACTTGGTTACATCGAATGCGGCGAGCACACGATCCAAGTTATCGAGTGTCTGGCGAACCTGTGCTTCAATATCATCGACACCAATAAACGTCCCCTGCATATCATGTGAAAATTGTCCTGCAATGTAGATCGTACCGTTAACACTGTATCCCTGAGCCACACTGAATGCCTCTTCCCACGGGACACCGTGGCTATATATTTGAGCTGTAGACATATATTTCTCTCCTTTGGGAATTCAAGATAAGGTTAGTATAAACGGAGAAAAACGACTTGGGCAGTACGCACTTTCATGACAGTGACTATCCATTAGGATAGTGTAAACACGGTGTTTGTGAGCCTAACGACTCATTCCAGAGAATCTTTATATCAGGATATTTAATTTAGGTATAACTAACTTAAGTCCTATATCCTTCCACTAGAATCTGGGTAATAATGATAGTAGGCAAGTAATTAATGGAATCTCATAACGTAACGATAGGGGGTAACCTGTATGGCATCCGTGATTCTGTTGGTGAAACAGACGGAGGACGATGAGAAGGTTATTTATCGATTCGGACCGAATGAGCGAAAGATGGGGCTCATTGAGATGAATAAGATCAAGGAAAGTGTGAAGGAACTGGAACCTGTCCAGGTGGATGGGGTAAGTCCGAGTTTTTTCTTTAACCGAGCTGCGCAGCGACTGGTACGATGTTTATTCAGGGAAGGCGGCAAGTTCCCGGAACGAACGACGTTTGAAACATAGTTTCAGCACCGCAAAAATAAGTCCACAACCCTGCTCATGGGTCATGGACTTATTTTTCATTTCAGAACGTTTTGGCATAAGAAATCAGTGCTGTTATCGTGATGATGTTAAGCAACGTTGAGATTAGCACCGTCTGGGCTGCAAAATCGGGTTCATTATCGTATTCTTCCGCGAGAATGGATGCGTTGACACCCGTTGGCATACCGGAAGCGATAATGAGTGCCTGTGCAGCGATACCTTCCAACCCAAGCAGAAGCACAATTGAAATGCCGATGGCTGGGCCAATCAGAAGGCGCAAAAATGTGCTAATATACACATCAAGACGGTACAGTTGAATTGGATATTTTACAATCTGTGCTCCGAGTGTCAACAGTGCCACAGCAACCATACTTTGCTGCGCATAAGTCAACGGCATGGACAGGAACGTAGGCAAGGGAACCTTCCACATGTGTAACAGAATCCCCAGCAAGAGTGCATACGGAACGGGCATTTTAAGAAATCCAATAATCACCGCACGGTAATTACCTTTGAGCTTCGCGCCCTGAATGGACAACACGCCATAGGTGAATGTCAGTAATGCTTGTAAAGACATGACCAGCGCCTGAATGGATGAGGCGAGTGGATCGCCGCGGAATACCAGTGCGTTGATGGGTAGACCATAATTCCCTGCATTGTCCAGCATGATACTGTTGTTGAAGGCAGCCTTCATGCCTTTATTCATCCGAAGCGAGCGCGCAAATACAGAACCTACAATATAGAGAATCAATACATATATCGCGTAAAAGAGTGTCACGGTCCCAAGCAGTTCGCCCGACATATCTGAGTGGTACATGCTCATAAAGACGGCTGCGGGGGTAATACAATAGAAATTGATTTTGGCGAGTGTGTACAAGTCCAGCTTGAACACCTTTTGCATCCAGGACCCGACGGCGATCAAGAGAAAGACGGGCAGGACGACTTCAAGCATGATGTCTGCAATCATTAGTTCAGCTTCCTTTTTCATGAAAATTTCAATCCGATTTCGAAAATACTTTGCTTATTATATCATTTTATACACACACGAAAGATGTAATTAGTTAAAAAAGATAAGGGGGCTTCCCATCATGATTCCAGATCATCTGGATGTTGGTTTATCGATATTGTTTATTGGCTTCAATCCGAGCATTACGTCTGGAGAGACAGGTCATCATTATGCTTACAAAGGAAACCGGTTCTGGCCCATCCTTGAACGATCGGGATTAACCCCGCGTTTATATGATGCACAGGAGGATGGAGAGTTGCTGAAGCTGGGGTATGGATTCACGAATATAGTGGCCCGGCCCACCAGAGGTATGGAGGATATTACGAAGGAAGAGTATGCCGAAGGACGACAGATTTTACGGCAAAAGTTGGAGAAATACCGACCGGACATCGCTTGTTTTGTCGGAAAAGGTGTATACACCCAGTACAGCAAGCGCGCCAAAGTGGAATGGGGATTCCAGGACGACCCGGTCGTCAAGGAGATTCAGGAGTTCGTCGCTCCGTCGTCCAGTGGACTCGTGCGCATGTCGATGGATGAAATTGTGGCGATCTATTCCCAGCTTGCTGATTTTGTTGCGGAGAAGAACAGGGAAGATTAAGAGGCAAATAAGACAGGAAAGGTAAGATAGCAGGAAGAGGTTACCACGGAATGTGTGATTCGGGTGCCATAAAATTCACCACGAAACCTGTAGAGAATGTGCAGCGGCGATCACAATATGTTGGTACGCAGAGTTCACCCAGTCGGCTCCGCCGATGAGGGCGAATTCTTTTTTTTGGATAAAGTGAGAGGTTTCGGGAACGGCTTCCGTCTATATAGTACAGAACCATGCATGGAAGCTGTAGAGAAGGGGGATTACATGACTCAACAGATACCGGAGGAGGAGCTTATTCAGCGCATTGTTGCAGGGGATAAGCAGTTGTTCTCCGTGCTAGTGGATCGATATAAAAATAAAGTCTACGGCATCATGCGCGGAATGGGCGCGAGTCATCCGGATGCACAGGATCTCGCTCAGGATACGTTCATTCGTATCTATCGTCATCTCCCGTCGCGGCGGGAGGGAAGAAGTTTCTCGTCGTGGGTGTACACCATTGCGGTGAATCGGATGAGGGATTTTATACGGGAAAAGAAACCCGTCATGTCTCCGGTCGATCAAGGGATCGAACCCGTCAGTAATGAAACACCTGAAAAGCGTGTGCTGCATAAAGAGATGCAGCGTGAAATATATCGACAGCTCGAACAGTTACCTGAATCGTATCGCCTGGTGTTATTACTGAAGTACACAAACGAGTTGAGCTATGAAGAGATTGCAGACATTACAGGTATGAGTTCAACCAAAGTGCGCAATGCCCTTTATCGCGGGAAAAAAACGCTGAGGAAGCTAATGGAACGCAAAGGAGGTTTAGCTACGTATGAAGCCTATTTCAAAGGATGAAGATCGGTTGTGGGAAGAGCATTTGTACCGTGAGGAGCCGGACGCAGATTTTACGCTTAAGGTCATGCAGAAGTTGGATGGCGTGTCTATGGAAAGTGGAGAAGATCAGCATCCATTCGAGAAAAAATCCATGAGAACGCATTGGATGCGTCGGACTGGAATCGCCGCAGCGGCAGTTGTGATTCTTGCCGGAGGAGCCTGGTTTGCTTTTGACCGTACAACAGAGCCACCCTCCCCCTCAGTGAGCGCTGTGGATCGCCCTCCGCTACCGAATATGCCTGTGCCGGAAGCATTGAAATATTCCTATTTTGCGGATGATTATAAACGTCTTAAACCTCTTGGACTTGTGGTTAATCCGGATATCAATATCAATGACCAGGGCTACACGCTTAAAATTGAAGACGTGCTTGTAGACCGATCTCATATGGTAATGACCATGCAACAAACAACACCTGATGGATTAGGGTTATCACGGTCACTGTCTGCGATGGGGAGAATTCATGTTACGGATGAAGAGGGGCGACAGGTTGCCACTCTTGCAAGAGATACCAGAACTAAGGGTTCCGTAACTGAACGATTGTTATTCCAGTTCCATGATGAAATTCCGGATCAAGTGGTCGTGCGGGGTGAACTGCGTAATTTAAATGTGGGCAGCTATTATGATTACGAGAAGAAATCCTACGAAGATAGAGAAGTTACGGTGGATTGGAGCTTCCAATTCAATATCGATATGACCAAAGCTAAATCATTGGCTGTTGAAAATTCTATGGATAACACATATACGACGCCAGAAGGGCTCAAGTTCGATATGACCCAGCTTGTACGTACGCCAAACGGAACCCGGCTTGACCTGAATGTAAGTCTGGATAATGAACTTCGTGCCAAAGTTGATGAGGATTGGGCAGATGATATGGACATTATGTATCATATCGAAATCCCTGAAAAAAATGAGTATCGAATATTCAATGGGAACAGACCGGATACACGTGAAGCCAAGTTCCGTCTTCGAGATTTGAGCGAACTGAACCAGAACGGTGGTCAGTTGAAGTTGTCTGAGACATGGGACCCTGCTTATGTTACGGTGGATGCGAAGAAAATTCGCTTTGTCCTCGATGGCTACACCATCCCGGTGTGGGAGGAGAAGTCCCTGGAAGTGGATTTGGAAAAGATGCGTAAGGATGCTGAATTCTACACCTACGTACTACAGTTTGAACAATTTGGAGATGAAGTTTTATTTTCCAAATACAATTATTGGCCAGTGCAGCAATCATTAAAGCTGCCTGAAAGAAACTTTGAAGGGACCTCTTCTCTTGTTTTGGAGGGATCAGGGACTTTCCAAAATGATATTAATGGAGATCAATGGGTGGCTATAGATCATGAAGGAAAGGAGTATCCCGTTGAAGTGATGGGAACTACGAATCAGCCTAATAAAAACGAAGAATACATCGTAGATGATCTCAGGTTGATTATCCATGGTTTTAAAAAAGAGAATGGAACGAAATTCACTTTGAAACGAACCGCAGTTAACCGAGAGGTCCGTGATGTGAATTGGGAAGTGGATCTTCCGTCGTACGATAGCCTGCCTTGGCTGAAATAACCAGTAGTACAATTCTCAGACATAAAGTAAATGAAGCTTCGAATGGATGTATAAGGATGGGTGGAGGGATCAGTAGATTTAAGTGTAAATGTACAGGAATATAAGGATATAAGCCTAATATACGAAAAGGCCCTGCATAATGGTATGCGGGGCCTCTTTTGTATGTACCAGATTCACGGAGACAGCAAGTACATAACGAATCCATCTTCAGAAAAGTGCAGTTACCCTTTCCGAATTATGCCGATTCCCTTGGAATCAACGTGGTCGATAACATGACGGTTTCTTTTGGTGTCCCCGGGCGTTCGATTCGGCGTTGCAAAGCCTCGACCGCGCGCTGTCCAAGTTCCTCTTTACACAGATTAACTGTGGTCAGGGGCGGGGAGGACGTAACCGCAGAGTGTACATTGTCGATACCGATGACAAGGCAATCTTTAGGAGTAGAGATGCCGATCTCCTGTAATTTGTGCATCCATTGCAAAGCAATATCATCATTAACACCAATCCAGGCATCAGGGCGTTCGTCCTCTGGCATGTTTTGAATGGTGGTAGCCAGTTGGTTAACCCATTCGCCGTTCTCGTACGGAATGTTCCATTCTCTGAAGCTGGTCGTATGACTGGTATCCACATGGAAATGGTTCAAAGCCAACTCAATCCCGATCTTCCGCTGGGCGAAGCTCGCAGCACGACCATCATCTGTGATGAGGCCGATCCTTCGGCAATTCATAGATATTAGATACCTCGCGACGGTGATGCCAGCTTCCAGATTATCATGGCTGATCGTATCACAATTCAGCAGGGGTTCCTGATGATCTACCAGAATAATAGGCCGACCCGTCTGAGAGAGCCGTTGCAGAACTGTATGAGGAAAAGCCCCCATGACAATAATCCCAGCACATCGTTCCCAGTCCAAATGAGGAGCAATGGCTTTTTCGGGAGAGGTGTTCTCGTCCATCACTCCGAGTGAGGGAGATACAATCGCATGATGCCAACCGCGCTCATTACAGGCGGAGATCATGCCTGACAGAACACGTTGCCAGTAGTGGGGTTCACCGCGGTTGAGCTGATTCATGCATATGAGAGCGAACGGTGGATCGGACGAATCTGCATGGTTTGCAGCAGGAATATTGTTAGCACCTGGAGTACTTTGGCGATATCCTAAAGCACGAGCGAGTTCCAGAACTCGTGCGCGTGTTGCTTCACTGACACCCGTCTTGCCACTGAGTGCGCGGGAGACGGCATATTTGGATAATCCGAGCTGGTCAGCCAGCGTCTGAATGGATACTTTGCGTGACATATCATTACTCCTTCATTTGACGATCATCTTCTGACACAGTACACTTACAAATAATAATGTTATTATAAATTATCATAACAAAAATAACAATAGAGTTGTAAGGAGACGACATCCATGGAACAGTTCAGATTACCGAAAATCCCTATGCCACAACTGGAATTGCCACAAGCTGTGCAGGATATTCTTACTGAGGCGGACGAGCGTTTGCAACATCGACCGAGATTGCTTGCTCAGTTTCGCAATTGTTTTCCGAATACACTGGAAACGACCACGAAGCTGCTGGATGATGGAACAACCTTTGTGATTACAGGGGATATTCCCGCGATGTGGTTAAGGGATTCCGTAGAGCAGGTCATGCATTATGTTCCGCTTGCCAAGGGTGACGAGAAGTTGCAGCGTATTATCGGAGGCCTAATCAAACGGCATACGTTCTATGCTGATATGGACATCTATGCTAATGCATTCAATGAAACGGCGAATGGATGGCATTGGGATGCCAATGATGAGACGGAGATGTCACCTTGGGTGTGGGAACGGAAGTTTGAACTGGATTCCCTCTGTTTCTCTATGAAGCTGGCTTATACATATTGGCGGGAGACTGAACTTACAGATATATTCGATGAGCGCTTCAAGAAAGTGATGGAGAATATCGTACACCTGTGGGAGACAGAACAGCATCACTCAGAGCGTTCACCTTACCGGTTCATGCGCCGTAATTGTCCAGCCCATGATACGCTGCGTAATGAAGGATTGGGTATGCCTGTGAATTACACGGGCATGATCTGGTCCGGATTTCGTCCGAGTGATGATGCCTGTGATTTTCATTATAATATTCCGGCGAACATGTTCGCTGCGGTAACCTTGCGCCAGATGGGGGAGATCGCGAAGTGGGTGTTCAGGGATGAACAACTGGTAAGCCGGATGGCTCGTTTGGAAGAAGAAATACGACATGGTATTGCCCTGTACGGTACTTACCGTCATCCAGAGTATGGGCAGATTTATGCCTATGAGACGGACGGTTACGGTAACTTTTGTCTGATGGATGATGCGGGCACGCCTGGGCTGATGTCCATTCCGTATATCGAATATGCTTCGATTGAAGACAGGGTGTATCAGAACACACGTCGATTCATTTTAAGTAAGGAAAATCCGTTCTACTATGAAGGGAAGGTAGCCAAAGGTATAGGTAGCCCTCACACCCCTCCGGGATACATCTGGCATATGGCACTATCCATGCAGGGTCTGACCGCAGACAATGACGAGGAGATGCTAGCGATGATTGAATTGCTGGAGAACACGGATGCGGGTACTGGATATATGCATGAGGGCTTCCACGCCGATGATCCAAACACGTTCACTAGACCATGGTTTGCTTGGTCCAACAGTCTGTTCTCGCAGTTAGTGTACAAGGCAATGAAAAAAGGAATTCTATAAAAGATGTAGTTCAAAAAAATAATTGCTCACTGCCTGCAAAGTGGCCGTTCCGGTTACGAATCGTTCTTTCGATCGCTGTTATCCCCGGATTTCCTGATCGACTTCTGTAAAGTCGAAATCCGGTGATAAAGGCGAACACTTCGTTTCTTCAGAATCGATTTCGTCCCCTACACTACTTCGTGTTTTGTCAGAAACTTTTTTGTACCTTGTATAGGCAAGGGGAGTAGGTAAAAACAAGAAAGCCCAAACTGCTGAACTTTGCAGTTGGGCTTTGTTTAATATGAAAAACACAGGCGCTTCGCTATGTGTTTTTCAGTAGATCGGCGATGAAGACTTTCTGGCCTGTGCGTGCGCTTTCCAAGGAAGCGAGGACCATGGCCATGCTAAACTGGTTATCGCTGCAATCGGTCTCAGGCAGTCGGCCGGATTCCAGTGCGGCGAACATGTCTTCGAGACAGCCGTGATGACCTGTTTTGTCCATGACAGGCAGTTCCGCTTCAATCCGCTCACTTGGCTGGAAAAAGGATGGTTTGCCGTCAGCATCCAGGCTTTGCGCAGTAAGCACCTCAGCATAGATGTCATCATGACCATCCCAGATGGCGGTTCCTTTTTCACCGATTACGCGCCAGCTTGCTTCCCATGATGTGGGTACACCTTCTGCGCACCAGGATCCGCGATAGTTGAATACGGACCCGTCGGACATCTCAAATATACATAACGCCATCGCATTGCCCTGATACCAGGAACCTGGAGGATTGAACTCATGGCAGTATACCGATACCGGGTTGGCTCCGAGAATATATCGTGCCTGATCAAACGTATGTATCGCCATATCGAGCAGCAGCGGACTATCCATCAGATCCCGGAATCCGCCGAAGTGTGGCCCGAGGAAAAAGTCAGCCCCTGCGTAACCTACCTGCCCTATAGCTCCGCCGGAAATGAGGTGCTGGTAGGCGCGGATACGCGGATCAAAACGGCGATTCTGCATGACGGCTTGAATGTGTCCTGTGCTGCGAGCGGTTTGCACAATATCTGTGCAATCGGAGAAGGACTCTGCCAGTGGTTTCTCGCCAAATACATGACATCCTTCCTTCAGCGCCGTCATGGCAATGCCGTAATGACTCGCCGGAATCGTGACATCAAATACGATATTTGCACCAGTCGCTTGAATGGCTTCACGGATATCGGTGAACGTGGGGCAGGTGAGGCCATGTCTTGTAGCAAAAGCAAGGGCTGTCTGTTCATACAGATCGACCAGTCCCGCGATTTCTGTATCTGACCTTTGCAAGGCATAGTCCGCCCACGTGTTTGCCATGGCACCGCAGCCAGCGATAATTACCCGATAAGGATGAGTCATGTTCTCATCTCCTTCGCATGGATTGTGTTATACAGCTCGCATGGTTTCCTATACTGGATTTGGCACAAAATCGCCGCCGCGGCATTGTTTCAAATATCGCAAAGCATGCACCTGTCCGGTCATTTCGAGTTCGTCTTTGTAGACGGGATCATGCCAGCCTTCAATATCAATCGTGCCCTGATAACCGTTCTGACGCAGAATGGTGATAATGTCTGCCCAGTTGTTATCCCCGAAGCCGGGTGTGCGGTGCCAGACAAATTCCCGTGGGCCATGCACGCCGTATTCCTTGACAATATCCCAGGCAATCGTGGCATCTTTGCCATGTACGTGGAAGACTTTATGAGCCCATTTGCGTAGCTGTGGAATAGGATCAATCAGGCTGGACATTTGATGGCAAGGCTCCCACTCCAGGCCTACATTTTCATCCGGAACAGCATCAAACATCATCTCCCAGGCCGTCGGATTATGGGCAATGTTCCAGTCGCCTGTCTGCCAGGTTCCACCCATATCACAGTTTTCAAAAGCAATGCGTACACCCCTGTCTGCTGCCCGGCGTGCCAGTTCACCAAATACTTCCTTGAACCGGGGGATGGACTCGTTAATGGGTTGATCGGTCAGACGTCCGGTGAACCCGGAGACGATATCTGCACCGAAGAGCTGTGCGTGATCAATCACCCGCTCCCAGCTTGCCAGTGTATCGGCGTTGTCTCCGGCTCCCGTTAGCGGGTTACCAAATACACTCACCGAGGAGATGACAATGCCTTGTTCGTCCACAATTTCACGGACACGTTTGGCTGTCTCTGCCAGGTCCAGATCACCAGTCGTTTGCCAGAAGGTCAGGTTAAATGATTCGAAGCCGTGTTGCATGATCTGCGGGATAACGCGGACGGCGTCCTGCCCGCCTACAAGGGTACCGATGCGTAATGATTTATTCATGGTTGTATTTCACTCCAATATTGGCTTATAGTACTTCGTGACACACTCATTATAGCCGTGGATTAACGGGATGGCTCTAAACAATCTTGTGTAATAATAGTCGGATCTTGTGAAGAGGGGGAAGAAGTCGTGCTGGATCTGAAAGCGCTTCACGAAAATACCCGAATTGATCATAAATCACATCCATTTCAGTTGTTCCAAAATCGGTGTTCAGATATGAAAGCTGAAGAATGTATTCTGTATTTGCATTGGCATGAACACTTTGAACTGATTGTTATGCGCAAGGGCAGTGCGCTGTTTCATATTGATAGCAAACCTTATGTGGTTCGAGCAGGTGAGGTCATCATCATTCCTGGAGGTACACTGCATGTCGGATATGCTCTGGATGAGGGGGATGTGCATTATGATTCCGTTGTAGTGAACCGTGCACTGTTCCATGATTTCACTCATGATCCTGTGCATGAGCAATATGTCGCGCCGTATTTGGAAGGAAGAGTGAGGTTTCCGGTCAAACCGACAGAAGAAAACACAGCCTGCACAGGCTATTATTCTTTGCTGAATGAAGCTGTGGAGGAAATGGCGTTACAGCCCCCGGCTTATCAGCTCGTGGTGAAATCCAAGCTGCATGCCTTGTTCACCCTGCTTGCGCGTACCTTTATGCCGCAGCAGCTACCGGATAAAACGGTCGGATCGTATTTTCCAAACCGCGAACGTTTCAAACAGTTGATTGCACAGATTGAAGCGGACCCCACAGGTAAGATGTCTGTTACGGAAGCGGCAAGTCATGTGGGATTGAATGCGTATCACTTCTGCAAAATGTTTAAAAAGCTGACCGGACGTACTTTTGTGGAATACGTGAACGGGTGCAGGATGAGTGAGGCAGAGCAGCTGCTGCAAGGCAGTAGTCTGACCATTACGGAGATCGCCGCCAGAGTTGGCTGCGACAACGCCAACTATTTTACCAAGTTATATAAACAATACAAGGGCATGACTCCCTCGCAGGGACGTGGAAGAAAAGAAGGTTGAGCACGACCAGTTTACCAGTAGTCTCGAATAAAATGTCCATAACGAAGGTTGTGGCAATATGTAACTCGCAGTCGCAATTGTGAGCAGAAACAGAAACAGAAGCAGAAGCAGAAGCAGAAGCAGAAGCAGAAGCAGAAGCAGAGCACACAGCAGTGATTACCGTAACCATAA
This sequence comes from Paenibacillus sp. FSL R5-0701, assembly GCF_037973995.1. Taxonomy (NCBI): domain Bacteria; kingdom Bacillati; phylum Bacillota; class Bacilli; order Caryophanales; family Paenibacillaceae; genus Paenibacillus; species Paenibacillus sp. FSL R5-0701. The sequence continues at coordinate 1,262,599 of NZ_CP150230.1, forward strand.
TCATACGCATACACACATATACAAAGAATAACCTGGATAAAGGCCTCTACAAGGCTATTATCCGGGTGGTTTTGATTCAATAATATCAAGACAATCATCTATGTGTACAACATGCTTATTTCATAAACCTGGAGAACAGACGATTGGCTTTCTTGGAGAGATCGTCTATTTTGACATTGGCATGATCGAGTTGATTGTATCCCCATTTGATCGTTTGCAGCATGCGTGGGGATATGGGCGTTCCTTTGATCCGTGGATAGATGTTGTGATAAGCCCAAACCAGATGCTCCCAGCGATTGTCATTGCCGTCCTGAATATACTCGGATACGTCAATCACTTTCCCGCGTCCGTTATGAAGAATTACATTTTTCAGATGAATGTCGCGAGGGTTCAACCCGCGGCTGCGAACGGCTTCTCGCGCTGCGTCCACATCGAGCATGACCTGCTCGGGGACGGGGATTCCTTTTTCCAAACATTCCAGCAAGGTATCCCCAGGTTCAAAACTGATCACGAGTACATTCCGGCCGCTGCCATAATAGGTAGGGAAGTATGTCAGGCCTTTGAGCTGCTCGTATACCTGTTTTTCATTTTCGAGTTTGTCCAAGGCATGATCCGAGTACATCTTGAAGGCATACTGCGGCAAGCCGTCATACGTAAATACAGCCGCATCCGTACCTGTGCCAATGCAATTCAATCCTTCTACATCGCCGATGATCTTCACGAGCTCATTCCGGTCGCTTCCGATGACTTGGATCTGTTGTAATGCTTCTTCCGCCTGGAACCAATCCGGTCGATTCATGGGTAGTGCCTCCTTTTAGGATATGCCTGTACAATTTTTTTATAAAATAAACACGTTCTACAATCGAAATAAGACTAATTAGCGTGTCTGGGGTTTGTTAGTTTCCGTAAAACCACGTGATCCACATGATAAGGTGTGTGAGATTCGTTAGCGCCGGGCCCACACTGGCCCCGGGCTGGACCCGTACTAGCTCCCGGTTCCGGATTCGCTGTCCTCTATAGAGTATATTAAGCGTTCTGCTCCGCAATTTCATCTTTTGGTGATGTTACTATATAAACGATACGGATCGAATCGGAAACGGTTGCGTCAGAAGAAAATAACGGAAGCGCGCTTGCGACAAGGTTGCCCGGGCTTTATACTGTGAGCATTAAGGGATCTCATGCAGATCCGGCATACAGAAAGGCAGATTACTTATGGCACAATACCCGCAGTGGTCTTATTCGCAGTCGCGGGCGAGTATGTTCGATGAGTGCCTGCGCAAATATTATTATCATTATTACGGTGCCCATAACGGATGGAAGACAGACTCTGCTGATGAGATGCAGGTTCGTCTGTACCGTCTGAAGCAGCTCAGCAATCTGTATCTTGTCTTCGGGGACCTCGCGCATCGGATGTGTGAGTCGGCGGTACGCAGCAGGGAAGAGGGCAAAGATAAACCGCGTGAACACTTCCTGGAACAGACGGTACGCAAGCTGCTGAATCAGGCGTATGTGGAATCCATGGACGCGGATCAGTGGCGGCTGAACCCCAAGAATCGCACGATGCTGTCCGAGATCTATTACGGGGATGATACGTTGAATGACCGGATTGCCACGATTAAGGAACGGGCTTCGGCCTGTGTCAGTAACCTGTACCAGACGCTTACGTGGGAGGACTTGTCCCGGGCAAGTACGGACATTTTGGAGATCGAGAAATGGGATACCATGATGCTGCACGATACGCGCGTGTATGTGAAGATGGACTTATTGTATCGGCGCAGTAACGGTAATATCGTCATTGTGGACTGGAAGACGGGCAAGGAAGATGACTTCTCGGATCAGCTAATGCTATACGCATCCTATGTGAGAGAACACTACCGGGTTCCCTTGGAGCAGATTGAGCTGCGAGTGGAGTACTTATTAACCGGAAAGCACCGAGAGTTTACAGCGACAGAAGAGGATATCCGGAAGGTGGAGGAGAACGTGGGTCGTTACATTGAGGAGATGCGATCCTGCGTGGAGGATGAGTATTATAACCGTCCCAAGGACGTCACCTACTTCACAGCGATGCCTTCGCACCGGTCCTGCCGGGATTGCAACTTCCGCGAAGTGTGCAGTGAGCGAGCAGTTTGAAGCGCCAAAAACCGGAGCAACCTAAAGGCCTTATACCAACCAACAAGCTATCCTATGTGAAAAAAATCAAGAAGCGCAAGCCGGGAACATCATCTGCCCGACTTGCGCTTCTATTGCGTTCCACAGGCCTGGCGACAAGGCGCCGGATGGAACGATCATATCAAGATCACTGGACAGCGGCGGTATTCTCCAGCGCCTGACCCGCAGGAACATAGGCATGCCCGAGATCCCGGGCGACCGCCTCATACGTGATGTGTCCATTCAGCACGTTAACCGCGCTGCGAATGGACGAACTGCCGCGAATCGCGGCGGCTGCACCGTGGTTCGCCAGCTGCAGCGCATAAGGCATGGTGGCGTTGGTCAGCGCCACCGTGGACGTCCGCGGCACGGCGCCTGGCATGTTCGCCACCGCGTAATGCACGACGCCATGTTTCACATAGGTCGGTTCATCGTGGGTTGTGATATGATCAATGGTCTCAACGATCCCGCCCTGATCAATCGCCACATCCACAATGACCGAACCCGGTGCCATCGTCTTAACCACTTGCTCGCTGACAAGCGTTGGTGCCTTGGCGCCCGGAATCAGCACCGCACAGATCAACAGATCTGCCGCCGCAACAGCTGTTGCGATGTTGGATGGGCTGGATACCAGCGTGTGGATCTGATTGCCGAAGATATCATCCAACTGGCGCAGACGATTCAGATTCAGATCAAGGATGGTCACATCGGCGCCAAGACCAATAGCAATTTTGGCTGCATTTGTTCCGACTGTACCGCCACCAATAATGACCACTTTCCCCCGACTGACGCCTGGTACACCGGACAACAGAATGCCTTTTCCACCTTCCGTTTTCTCCAGTAGTTGTGCTCCGATCTGGGAGGCCATGCGGCCTGCAACTTCACTCATAGGAGTTAGCAGGGGGAGGGTATTGTTAACCTCCAACGTCTCATAGGCAATAGCCGTTACCCGACTTTTAATAAGGGCTTTGGCAAGATCCGGTTCCGCTGCGAGGTGCAGGTATGTGAACAGAATCAGGCCCGGACGAAAATATCCATATTCACTGGCAAGTGGTTCTTTCACCTTGATGATCATATCGGCTTCGGTCCAGACTGACTTGGCATCAATCCGAATCTCGGCGCCCGCAGCTTGATATTCATGATCCGTGAATCCACTACCGATCCCCGCGCCTTGTTCAATCAGTACCTGGTGACCGGCTCTGATGAAATCAGCAGCCCCGGCCGGAGTCATTGCTACACGATTCTCATTGTTCTTGATTTCTTTGGGAATTCCGATTCTCATCACCATGCACCTCGTCCATTTATTGGTTGTTAGATTATACTACAAGTTTATGACTTGAATATTCGTTTTGCACCTTACTTCATGTCTAATTTTTAGGAATCGAACTCAACATATTGTCGAAAAAGACTGTTCAGGACATTTGTCCATAGATTATAATGTAAGAAAAAATAACACAAAGAGGGATCGATATTGCGAAATGACCGTGTGTTTACGATCAAAGATATCCTTGCACGTCCAGTATTTGGCCGAGCACGACTAGCGGCAGGGAAGGATGGAGTGAACCGTCAGGTTGGTTGGGTTCATGTATTGGAGATTACAAATGTATCTCCATTCGTAAGCCCTCATGATCTTATTTTATCCACTGGACTGTGGCTTCAATCGGAAGAAGGACGCGAAGAGTATCTGCTTCAGCTCATTGGCAGTGAGGCAGCGGGGCTATGTGTGGAGTTTGGTACCAGCATATACGGAATCCCGGAAGAACTGATTGAACTGGCGAACAGACACCAGTTTCCGCTGATCGTATTTGAACAACCGGTCCGTTTTGTCGAGATTACACAGGATATTCACTCTCTGCTCATTAATCATCAACACCAGTTGCTGAAAAGTCTGGAAGCATACTCCCGTCAGCTTCAGCAACGAACATTACAGAGTACGGATATGTCTGCTGTGCTGAACCTGCTGCATGAGTATGCTACCAAACCGGTGGTTTACATTTCGTCCATGGAGCCGGGCAGTTTTGTGCCCGAACTTGTTCCGGAGATGGAACAGGCCATCTATACCTGGTATGAGCATGAGGTAGAACATCTGGATTTGAATGATTCAGATACCGAATTATGGTTCCACATTGACGAAGAGAAGGCTCTGCTGTGTCATCCGGTCGTCTGTTTTGGCCAGGTATTTTCGGCTGTAGGCATGATTGTGCATCCCGCAGCTCCAGTCGAATATCTCAAGCTGTTGCTCGACTATACAGCGAAGGCGGCGGCAGCGCTCACGCTTCGTTCCCAGTTTCTTGAGGAGAAGATGGTTCGCAATCAGAATGAACTGATCCAGGATCTGATGAATGGCAATATCCATCAGGAGGAACAGGCTCAGACTAGAATGGGGCTTCGTTTGCTGGTGAAGGGACAGTACTGGTTTGCAGGAGGGGTCATCGAGATTGAGCATCGATTGAAGGGAACAGGCCGGGAGAGAATGGAAGCCAATCATCAGGATGTTCTTGTCCTGCTGCGTTCCCTGCTCAAGAAGAACAATCTGCCTAGCCTGATTATGCTGAAGAACAACCAGGTATACCTGTGCTGTGCGAAGGAAGCGGTAACGGCTGCTGCACGTCATCAACTGCTGCGATTGCTGGAGGGGATTGCCCAGGACGTGAAACGGTTTGCCAGTCGTAACTTGAAACAGGTTATGATTCATGTGGGATTTGGCAAGTTACGCAACCGTTTGACCAGCCTGCCGGAGAGCCTTCAGGAGGCCTATCAGGTGATCGAAGTTTCAAGATCGGTAGATCTGATGGAACATGTTCACTTTTACGAACGTATGGGTATATATCAAATGTTAAAAGCGTTACCCCACTCCTTCCTGCAACCCTTTGTCCAGGATCACCTGGGTATGTTGATTGAACATGACCAAACGCATCACCTGCGATTGGTAGAGACGTTGGATGCTTACCTGCAGAACTTTGGTTCCAAACGGGATGCAGCTGCCCAGTTATTTATTCATCGGCAAACGTTGTACAACAGACTGGAGAAGCTGGAAGAACTGATGGGTCCAGGTTACATGGATCAAGGGAGAAGAATCTGTCTGGAGATGGCGCTGCTCGCGCACGCGATGATCGAGAATGGGCAGTGGCAATCCTCTTGATGGGGTGATATGAGATGTAAGACAGACAGACTGTGCATTGAGCTTGCACTACCTCGTGCACAGTCTAGCAGTTTTTACTGATCCGCCGAGTCCGTTGTAACGAGGCGGGAAGGTGTTGCAGGGTAGGAGTGGAGCGTCGGCCCCGATATAGCTTCGTTTGACCGGAGGAAGGTGCCAGTGATAAGGAAGAAGGTGCAGCCAGCCGATACGGAGGGGATGACCGGTCAGGGCGTCCTTCCGGTTCTGCGTCGTTGTCCTCCATTGAAATGCCACTTTGGTGCAGCCATTCATTAAGTCGTTTGGGATTGATTCCGAGTTGTCCGCTCAGATTACAGATATCGAGGTTTATTCTCACACAAATCCGCCTTTCCTGGAATATCGGGCTGGTAGTAGGGTATGAAAGGGAAGCATGAATTCGAGATCAGTAAATGCTCATGTAACATGTTGATTGCAGTTTGATCGGCGGAATGATCCATTATGATAAGAAATAATGCGGAGGCGTTTATGTATACCTTGTTATACGTTTCCATGTCCGCTGTTTTGAATATTTCCATTAAATTGGCTTTTAACAAGATTCTATCACTTCACATGCAATTGCGCGTCTCAATATAGTCTCAATTTTGTGAGAGAAAAAAGTATATTAAAAGTACCAGTATCTAGTACGGAGGACATATATGGGAAACAGTAGTGAGGCGAAATACGACAAATATGTTGAGGATGGCAAACGTTTCATTGGTCGAACCAAGGAACTGACGACACTGGAGCGGTGGTTCAATCATCCGGAAGCCCCATTAACCATATTTTCAATTACGGGCATGGGAGGCATTGGTAAATCTTCCTTGCTTTCAGAGATGTTATCTGTCTCTCGGGATCGAGGTGCGACGGCAATATGGATGGATGGTCGATCATGTGGAGCAACTCCTTCCGTTTTTATGGATTATTTGTCCTCTACATTAGGCTTGGAAACAATGGATAGTGAAGGATACCCACGACCATTGAGTCTGCTGAGAGACACATCAATCGAGAAGAGATTGGTCCTGGCCGTGGATAATTATGAAGAGCTTGCTCTGTTAGAAAGCTGGTTCATGGAAGTCTTTGTATCCAAACTTCCGTTAAGAGGGATACTTGTCATTCTTGCATCACGCCCGGAACTGGCGTCCACCTGGCGGACACATCCCCGATTACATCAGAGGTTTATACAGATGCGGCTTCAACATTTCACAGTGGATGAGATTACGGAATATATCACGTTGGCAGGCTTTCTGGATCAGGGGATGGCAGGTACCATTACGCGAATGACCGATGGACATCCGCTGGGGCTGGCCCTTGCTGTAGAAGCTGCGGATCAGAGGAGGAATCTTCCACAGTCCGAATGGGCTGATTTGTCACATATGATCAGTGCACGATTATTATTGGAACTGACGAATTCCCGTCTACATCCCATGGTGGAGGTACTGACACTGATTGAGACAGCCAATCAGGAATTGTTATCATCTGTCCTGGACATGACTGTGACGCAAGAAGACTACCACATGCTGAGACAGATGTCGTTTATCCGTTCCGGTCCGGATGGTCTTGGACTGCATGACATGGCAAGGGTGCATCTGCTACGGGATTTTCGACAGCGTGAGCCACATCGGTTGCAGACATTGCGTATCAAGATTGCGAAGCTGCTGAAACCGCTACATGAACACGCAGGGGCTCATGAGCGTCGTCAAATCGCCCGAAAGATGCTGCTGCTCTGTCAGGAATCGATGCTTCAACACCGCAAGTACGCAGACGTGTCTCGTGATTCCCTGTTCTCCCCTCTTGAGACGATGAGAAAAGAGGATCTGCCCGCTCTGCACAGCTTGTTACAGCAATGGTGCGAGTACAGCGTGGAACCATGGCAGGCTGTGTCCTATGGTCCCTTCCTGGATGAGTTGGCATACCGTTATCCTGAAGGAATCGTATTGATGCGTGACAAGCTTGGGGAGACAATCGCCATGTTCATCACGGTACTTGTACATAGGGGTAGTAGTGAGCTGCTTTTGAAATATTTTCCGAATGAGATGCATGAATGCTTCACTCTACAGGAGCTTGAGAATGACCCCGATCAGAGTGATACTCACTTTGCATTGCTGGCTGCGGCAAGAGATGATGTGCCTGGTTATACACGAGAAGAACTGGTGGGATACATGGCACTGGATCGACTATCTCTACTGGGTGATGGTGCACGAGCGATGCTCGTTGCAACGAATCCTCACCTGAAACTATTTTTGCAAAGTATTGGATTCCAGATGCGAAGAACCCGCACTCGTGTCTGTGACAGATTCGAGGACCGGGCGGACATACTTGATTTGGATTTGCGTAGCGGGCAATTCGGAGAGTGGGTCATGTCTCTGCTTGATCCGAAATCAACAGAAGATCGTATACAGCCGGAAACAACAGAAGTGGATGGTGTTATCTGGACTGAACAGGATGTTCGCAAGATGTTGGGGGATCTTCGTTCCCCGGGAGAATTGCATGAATATGCTGACAGGGTTAGAGGAGTAAAGGATGGAATCCAGTTACAGCTGTATGTCATGGATCTGTTGGAAGGCAGGGTACACGGCTTATCTCCACAGGATCAGATGCTGTTATACGCGGCCTACTGGACGCATGCTGGCAATCCAACTGCCGCAGCCCAGACGTGTTCCATGAGTCGGGCGACATTCTATCGCCATCTCAGAACAGCGCTGACTCGCTTGGCGCGGATTTTATAGGGTTCTATTCGTTTATCATACCGATAATAACGACAAGAAGAGGCTGGTCATAGACCAAGCCTCTTCATGCGGTTATAGAGCGTTGCCCTGGAGATGCCAAGTTGCTTGGCGAGTGTTCGTTTGTTGCCACCTGCTGCTTTCAGATATTGAATTAGAAGTTGCGCCTCATAGGTGTCCAATTTTTGCTGGTAGGTAACACCCGAGACAAGTTCGGAATCATTCGAGGGATCTAATTCGTCCACATTTGCAATGGATCGAGGTTCTGGTTCTGCTCCCGCCGAATCCTGACGTTGCTGATTTTCGTTGTTGGCATATGAATGAATTCCGGATGTCAGTTGAACTTCGGACTGTTCTTGCGTGGTGAGGGAAGTGAGGGTATCAGGCAGGTATTCCTGCTTCACCTCACCATCTGTCGTCAGAATGGTCAGGCGTTCGATCACATTTCGTAATTCACGTACATTGCCTGGCCAATCATATTGGAACAGCAATTTGAATACTTCGGGTGGAACCAACTCAATATGACGGTTATAGAGTAATGAGAATTCTTGAAGGAACGTTTGGGTTAACTCATATAAATCTTCCTTGCGCACACGCAGAGGAGGGATGACAAGGTTAATGACATTAAGCCGATAGTAGAGATCTTCTCGGAATTGATTGCGGGCAATCATACTCCGTAGATTCTGATTGGTCGCAGCGATAATCCGGCAGTCGGCCTGTTTCATTCGCGTTCCCCCCACAGGAAAGTAACTCTTCTCCTGCAACACCCGAAGCAGTTTCACTTGTAATTCCAATGGCATCTCACCGATCTCATCCAGAAAAAGGGTACCCCCTTCGGCAAGCTCGATCTTGCCCTTTTTGCCTTTGGGATCCGCTCCGGAGAATGCGCCTTTCTCGTAGCCGAATAATTCACTTTCGAACAAGGAAGCGGGAATTGCCCCGCAGTTAATCGCGATGAACGGTGCCGTCTGCAATTCACGAAGATCATGAATGGCTTTGGCGAATAACTCCTTACCTGTGCCACTCTCCCCGAGAATAAGTACGGTTGCTGAGGTGGTGCTGATCTTGCGAATGGTCTCCAAACACTGGTGAATCACTGGGCTGCTGCCTTTGATGCGAGCAAAGGGATCTGTGTCAGGACGCAGTCTGGCAACGGCTTTTTCCAGATGTTGAACTTTGGATGTCATATGTAATAGTTCCTGATGTAATCGAATTTCAGTTGTTATATCCACTTCGGCAGCAACTGCACCCACAATATGTCCATCCAGTTGGACAGGACGAGCATTAATCAGGGCGAACAGGTCGGGCCGTGGCTGATGCTGTTTGCGATAGACCGTTTCGCCGGTATACAACGTCTTGAGAGACTGAAGTCGGTCAGGCGGAAAAAAGTCTGCCGCAGGCTGTCCGATAATATCATTTTTGCTGATCGAAAAAACATGCTCCGCGCCAGTTGTCCAGTAGGCCACCTTGGCATCTTCATTAATTAATGTCAGAGCTGAACCCGCTGTCTCCAGTGTGGTCTCAAAATAAGCTTCTATTAGGCGATGCGCATGCATCATGGCATGCAGGACATCGGATACCACGATATATCCCATTACGGGTCCTTCATCCTGAATGAACAGATAAGAAGATGTGTCGAATAAGGAGATGGCATCTACCAGCGATGTCGATGAAGGGATACAGGGTGTGGGGAGGACTGTATCCAGAGTACCCATATCCGTGCGCAATAGAGACATTAAATCTGGAAGTAAATGTTTCATCGGTATCACCTCAGTTTGGGCATAACTTTCAGAACTGTACCTGTTACAAGGAACTCTTATGGTCGGAGTAGATGGAAATATTTGAGTGAGATAGTTATCCATAGTATAGCTTTCAAAGTGAAGTGTGTATAGATTTTTTGACATGAATCATACATAAGGCAATCGGAAATCGTGGTTAATGTTGTTTTTGTAATGCTGGGGACTACGCGGTGTTTTTCATCGTTGCCCAATCCAGGAATGATCATTATCACTGCTGCATCAAGTGATGTACTGACATTACGGAATCATTCCAGTGCATCGGCAGTTGATCTGCAGACCCTGGCAGGCGGAACACAGATCAATGCGAATGCCTCTATCCTAATGCTACAATTTAAGTGGTTAACTTTTGAATAATAAATGGGTGTGTCCAGAAAAATAGACATTTAAAATTGTGGTTCTCATTAAAAACATTATTATCGCCTATGATTCCTGTAGATCTCATAGTTGTTTGTCCATAATTCTTTATGACTTTTCGTTATTGTATAACTTGGTTTAAAGCCTTGGTTTAAATGCATCTCGATGCTCTCTCAGGAATGCATCAAGTGAGCGCGGCGCTCTGCCAAGCAAGCGTTGAACGGTATCCGTCGGCTTCTCTGGTACAACGGTAGACATCGTCTGAATTTCCACAACGTGGTCTGCAAGCCAAGGAGGCATCTGTCCATGTTCGATCAGATCCGTTCGAAGCTCCTCGGGTCTGAGGTTGAGGAATCCGATCGGCCGATTGAACAGGGTGGACATTTTATCTGCAATCTGTGCATAAGTGAATGCTTCGGAACCCGTCAGCGTATAGATGCGGTTCACTGGTTTGTCTTTGGTCAGCACTTCTGTGGCAATATCTGCGATGTCTCGGCAATCAATGAAGTTGCACGGGGAATCTCCAATGCAGCCGAAGAATACATCTTGGGTTGTAATGGTTGGTGCGAGTCGGAGCAGATTTTGCATAAAAGCATAGGGCCGCAGCATTGTATATGTCATCCCGGATTTAACTAGTGCTTGCTCAATTTGTTCATGCCAGCCTGCTACATTTACTGGTGAACGTTCGTCATATGCTGGGCTGGATATTTTGACGACATGCTTGACTCCCTCTTGTGCAGCCATCTGAATAATGGATGTCTCTAGTTCCACTTGTTTAGGGTTGTTGGATAACGCTAGAAATAGTTGACTGGTACCCGCCAAAGCTCTGCGCATGGATTCGGAATCATTTGCATCGGCAGCACAGATTTCAATCCCGGACAACGCCAAGTCCGCCATTTGTTGACGAAGCTTATCCGGCTTTCTACTTACTGCCCGAACGGGAATACCTCTTTCCATCAAACGTCTCAAAAGTGCATTTCCAATCATGCCCGTCGCTCCAATAATAGTAATCATGTTTTAATCTCTCCTTATAATGAACTTGTTTATTTGGTAATGTAAGCTCGCCAGCGCCATGTCATGATCGTACAAGCTATTGCACCGGACAATGGAAAATCGAACCCAATATGATCCAACCAAGTCCATGAAGAACTCGGGTTTACGATCTGCAATACATTAGAAATCCCCCACGCCGCCACCAAGCCAAACCCTGCGCCTGCAAGTGCCAAGCAGCCCACGACAATGATTCGGGGTGCTTTCGCCACCCACCGTGTGCGGTTCCTACGGTTACGAAGCCAGAGTCCGGCCCATAGAGCCATAAGCAGAGACGCCCCTCCAATCGTTGTTAAAGCTCGTAACTGAAGGACTTTATCAGCGGTAACGATTCCCCCGATGCTTGCCATGATGGCAGGAGACAAGTAGGCCGGGATTAATTCACGCCACAGCACAAAAGGTTTTGGGGGAGGATTAGCGGCTCGGTTTGGATAAGCTTCCTCGGAATGAATGGGGTCATTAAGGTTAACCATATCACTACTCCTTTTTTTGTTTAGAAATCACTGATTTGCTTTCATCTATAAGTAATTAGGAACCTAACTATATGGGGATGAAAATGGGCTAGTTGAACTAGCCCGGTTCACCTTTCTTCGTTATGCTCCTAGGATTTTGGTTCGGAGAAGTCGTGTGACTCATCTGTAAGTGCAGTAATACCTTGTGTTACACGCCCCAGCAGGTTGAGAAACACACTCCTTTCCTCGATCGTAAGTAATCCGACCATCGCTTCCAGTCTGGCAAAATGTTCCGCAGCCATATCCGTTAGCTTCTTCGCACCTTTGGCGGTCAAAATGACTGACTTCTGACGACCATCAACAGAACTCGTCCGACGAGCAACCAGTCCGTCGCGTTCTAAAATCTCGATTAGACCAGTTACGGTAGCACGGGTTACACCCAGATTTTCCGCCAGTTGGGAGGGCAGTTCTTCTCCTTCGTGATCTTCAAGATCTGCCAACAGACGATATCGTCCTGTCGATAAACCAAATCTGGAGAAATGGATTTCCGCAGCATGCCCAAGTTTGGCTCCTGCTACCATCAGTCTGGATGCGACAAGCACGGCTTGTGCATCCACGTCCAATTGATAGCGATCAACCTGACGCTTCGTTTGTACTAACGAAGGGATGAGGTACATATTAGTTGTTGATTTGTTTTGATTGTCCATGAATATAGTATGGCACCTAACTATATAGTTGTCAACTTTTGTTTAGACCATTCGTCAAGTTGGATGTTCTCGTAAAGTGTTCGCACAGAAAAAACCATGTGCCCAGAAAGAAAGAGGCAGCATGGTTTTATTTTTGCTGTTTTTCATATATATATTGATCCAGCTGGAAACTAACTATCGGAACATATTCTTAACGACCATCCAGAGATTAGCCGGTTTTTCGGCCAAACGGCGGGTATAGTACGGATACCACATGGTGCCATAAGGAACGTAACAGCGAATGCGATAGCCTTCTTTGGCGAGACGTTCCTGTTCGCTCATGCGCAGACCATATAACATCTGGAATTCAAAGGCATCCTGCGAGATTCCCCGATCCTTGGCGTATTGTTTCGTCCAGTTAATGATGTGATCATCATGCGAGGCAACCGCAGTGTACACACCCTGATCGAGGTGATTACGAATCATCGTTTTGAATTGATGGATGACTTCAGAAGTACTCTGATAGGCGACTGATCCGGGTTCTTTGTAAGCACCTTTAACCAGACGAAGTCGAATGCCTTCCCGAATCATATCACGTGTATCTTCTTCGGTTCGATGCAGGTAGGCTTGCAATACTGTGCCAGTATTATGCAGTCCTTCCGAGTGCAGTCTTCGCACAATATCCAGCGTTGCTTGAGTAAATGGACTATCCTCCATATCAATTCGGACAAATAGATCATGCAATTTGGCTTGTGCGGCAACGGTACGGATGTTTTGATAACCCTCTTCCGGGTCAAGTGCGAGGCCCATCTGGGTTGGTTTCAGCGAGACGTTGGAGTCTGCGCCTTCACGTGCAATGCCTTCTACCAGTCGTACATACTCATCCCTGTACAATGCCGCTTCGCTCAGGCGGGTGATGCCTTCGCCCAGATGATCGAGCGTAGCCATAATGCCTTTATTATTGAGTATGCGGATCTCTTCGAGCGCTTCTTCCAAGGTGTTTCCTGCAATAAACTTGCCTGCCAGCTTCTTACCATATTTAATGGACAGGTTCTCTACAGCTTTATTGCCTGCCACGGTTAATAAGGTTTTACGATATATTTCCGTTCCCACACTCATTTTCGTTTCCTCCTTCAGCATTGTGCATCCTTAATTCAAGCAAGAAACGTGCCAGATTTGGCGATGGTCTACTATTTTTCATGGAAATTTTAACTTTATAAAAAGGAATCGAAAAATCTGGGGATAACAGCGATCGGAAGGTTATTCTGTCATCGGAGTGACCCTTGTGAATTTTCTTTAGTTAAATTTAACGAGAAAAATATTTCAGTCCCAACCGGAGTTGGCACGGATTTTGCTACATATATTTGGTGATGAGTAACATGCAACATAATTCAGGCGAGCAGCCAGCGAATCCCACATCCTGAAGGAGGAATCATTGATGAATATCCCTTTTGTTAACGAACCATTCACACCCTTTGCAGTCCAGGCGAACCAGGAAGCATTTGAAGACGCACTTCGTCAGGTAGAAGCTGAACTTGGGCAGGAATACCCGATCATTATTGGTGGGCAAAAAATAACAAGCAGCCGCACGTTAACTTCCGTGAACCCCGCAGCCAAGAATCAAGTGGTCGGAACGATCCATCAGGCAGATCAGGAATTGGCCGAAAAGGCCATTCAGACAGCGGCGGAGACATTCCACACATGGAAACATACTGACCCGAATGAACGGGCTCGTTATCTATACAAAGCAGCTGCCATTATGCGTCGTCGCAAGCATGAATTCTCTGCATGGATGGTCTATGAAGCTGGCAAGACTTGGCCTGAAGCAGATGCGGATACAGCGGAAGCCATTGATTTTATGGAATTCTATGCACGGGATATGCAGCGACTGAGTGAACCGCAGCCCCTCGTGCGGATTGCAGGAGAAGATAATGAACTGAGTTATATACCGCTGGGTGTGGGTGTTGTTATTCCGCCTTGGAACTTCCCGCTGGCAATTATGGCAGGCATGACCTCTGCTGCACTGGTATCCGGCAACACGGTGGTGTTAAAGCCCGCAAGTACAACTCCGGTGATTGCCGCGAAGTTTATGGAGCTGCTCGCAGAAGTTGGTCTGCCGGATGGCGTCGTGAACTTTTTACCAGGACCAGGCAGCGAAGTGGGCGATTATCTCGTGGATCATGCGCTCACCCGGTTTATCAGTTTCACCGGTTCCAGAGATGTAGGACTGCGAATTAATGAACGTGCAGCACGTACAGCTCCAGGTCAGAAGTGGATCAAACGGGTTATTGCAGAAATGGGCGGCAAGGATTCCATCGTAGTAGACAGCGACAGTGATCTGGAACTCGCGGCAGAGTCCATTACCGCTTCGGCATTTGGTTTCTCAGGACAGAAATGTTCGGCGTGTTCCCGTGCCATTATTCATAAGGATGTATATGATGAAGTATTGCAAAAAGTGATTGAACGGACACAGAAACTGACGATGGGCAGTCCACTTGAAGTTGGCAGTCAGGTTGGGCCCGTTATCGATGACAAGGCATATGCAAAGATCACGGAATATATTGAAATCGGCAAGGGTGAGGGGCGTCTTGTGCACGGTGGCGGTACAGGGAACGTTGAAGGTTATTTCATTGAACCAACCATCATTGCCGATGTTGACCCAAAAGCCCGAATTGCTCAGGATGAGATTTTTGGACCTGTGCTTGCGTTCATCAAAGCCGAATCTTTCCAGGATGCTTTGGATATCGCCAATAATACGGACTATGGTCTGACCGGCGCGGTGATCTCACGTAATCGTGAACATCTGGAACAGGCAAGACGCGAATACTTTGCGGGTAATCTGTATTTCAACCGGAAATGTACCGGAGCACTGGTAGGCACACATCCATTTGGCGGATTTAACATGTCAGGCACGGATTCCAAGGCAGGTGGAAGAGACTATCTGCTGTTGTTTACCCAGGCGAAGCTGGTGTCGGAGAAATACTAGTCAGAATCCCATGATCCGACTAAAAACTTCTTACATTCATTTGAATAGTATGCTATTATCCCTGCAAATCCTTTTGTTCGTATAAGAAACACAGATGCTTATTGCCGAAGGCATAAGGAGGGTAACGGATGTTAGGTGTTCAGTTGGTACAGGAACAACGTATTCGGCTGTCCATCACGCCGGAGATGAAACAATCCTTTCATTTGTTAACCATGTCTGGCCAGGATCTGACCCGTTACTTGCTGGATGCGGCGGAGGAGAATCCAGTACTTGAACTGGAAGAACAAGCTGCGCCCCTCGCCCGGATTCCGCGGCGAATGGATCAGCGCAGGTATGATTCCTATGATCCGTTGCTTCAGGCCAAAGGTGCCGAACCTACTCTGGAACAATTGCTGATTGCGCAAATTCGAGTAATGACAATTCCAGACGAATTGGAAAATATGGCCGTATATTTGGCAGGGTGTGTTAATGACGATGGTTATCTAACGGTTGAACTGGCAGAGGTGCAAGCAACACTTGAGCTTCCGATGAGCAAGATTGCAGCGGGACTGGAGCTTCTCCAGTCGCTGGACCCTGCTGGTGTGGGGGCGCGGAATCTGCAAGAATGTCTATTGCTTCAGATCAGACGCGATCCATTGGCTGTTCAGTACGCTGAACGTATGGTGGAAGCCGGATTGGAAGCGCTGGTTCCTTTTCACCCAGGTAGAACAGGGAGTCGATTAGGCATGACTTCGCAGGAAGCTCAGACTGCCTATGACTATATTACACGTCTCGATCCCAAGCCCTGTCGATCCATCGGATGTACAGAACGGCCACATTACATTATTCCGGATGCCATTGTCGGATTGCGTTACGGTGAGGCCCATTTTAACCTGCATGCAGCAGGTAACCCTCGTGTATCGATGAATTATGCGTGCTTCCACTGGATCAGGGAAGAGGCTCCGGACGCAATCTGGTCTACCCGCGTGGCAGAGGCGAGGGCTATCATTCGGAGTGTACGCTTGCGGCGCAGGACTTTAGTGCGTGTGCTGGCGGCAGTGATGGAAGAGCAAAGGCATTTTTTGGTCAAAGGCCCATCCGCACTAAAACCACTTAATCTGGCTGTTATTGCAGAGAAGATTGGCATGCATGAATCAACGGTAAGTCGTGCGGTGAACGGTAAATACATTGAGACCCCACATGGGGTATATGAACTCAGGGCTTTTTTTGCCTCGGGAATCAGTACAACGTCAGGGGATAAAACATCAGCATCAGTGGTAAAACGCAGATTAAAAGAAATCATTCGCACGGAACAAACTCAGCGTCCATACTCGGATAGTCGTTTGGCTACACTGCTCGCCGAGGAAGGGATTGTCATCTCCCGCAGAACGGTTGCCAAGTACAGGGAGGAACTTCAGATTCTGCCTTCCCTTGAGCGTAAACGTTGGGCTTAATTGAGTAGCTCGCGTCTTATCATCTCTGAATACACAAGAACCCCCGCAAACCGGATGAACGGTCTGCGGGGGTTCTTGTTAATCATTCGTGTTTGGGTTGCTGTACCAATTTCCTGATACCTACAATCGTTCCATATTACGCAGGAAGTGTTCTCCGGCAATCCCTGGTGTAGTCATCTGTTCCGGATGAAGAATCTCTTCCAGTTCTTCCGGTGTCAGCAATCCGCGTTCCAGAATAATCTCTTGCAAGGAAAGCCCAGTCTTGAGCGCTTCCTTCACGATGGAAGCTGCCACATTATAACCTAAATGCGGGTTCAACGCCGTAACCACACTGAAACTTTGGTTCATGATTAATTCACAGCGCTCACGGTTAGCTTCCATCTCTTCAACTGCATAACGCGTGAAAACATCGATGCCGTTATTCATAATTTTCAGCGATTGCAGCAAGTTAAATGCAATAACTGGTCCCATGACATTCAGCTCGAATTGGCCGGCTTCACACGCCATACAGATTGTATGGTCGTTCCCCATCACCTGGAAGGATACCTGGTTAATGACTTCCGCCATAACGGGGTTAACTTTGCCCGGCATAATGGACGAACCTGGCTGACGTGGTGGCAGGCGCAATTCATTGAATCCTGCACGCGGACCTGAAGCCATCATGCGAATATCATTACAGATTTTGGAAAGGCTAACCGCACATACCTTCAGCGCTGCTGAAAGTTCCAGATAGGCATCTGTGTTCTGCGTTGCATCCACGAGATCCTCAGCTGTTTGTAGTGGAAGTCCGGTAACATCAGACAGGTGCTCTGTAACCTTGACGATGTATTCGGGTTTGGCATTAAGTCCTGTACCTACGGCAGTTGCACCCATGTTAATGGTAAGCAAGCGGCGATTGGCGAATTCAAGACGCTCAATATCCCGTCCGATTACACGGGCATAAGCTCCGAATTCTTGTCCAAGGCGAATAGGTACGGCATCCTGAAGATGGGTACGGCCAACCTTGACCACATCGTTGAATTCCAGTTCTTTTTTACGGAATGCATCCTGTAGTCTTTTCATGGTAGCGAGTAACGTCTCCGACAGTTGGTACGCCGCAATGCGCAGTGCTGTAGGAACCACGTCATTAGTAGACTGGGACATGTTCACATGATTATTTGGATTGCAATGGAAGTAGTCTCCCTTGCTTTTCGTTAACAGTTCCAGCCCGCGGTTGGCCAAAATTTCGTTCATATTCATATTCATGGAGGTGCCTGCACCACCCTGAATGGAGTCTACAATAAAATGATCCAAATGATGGCCTTTCATCATTTCTTCAGCCGCCATGACGATCACATCGCCAATCTTGCTCGGCAGCATTTTCAACTCCATGTTGGTAATCGCTGCTGCCTTCTTCACCGCAGCCAGAGCCGTGATCAGCTCCCGGTGTACCGGAACGCCGGTAATCGGGAAGTTTTCCACGGCCCGTACCGTCTGAATTCCGTAATAAGCATAAGCCGGGATTTCTTTTTCACCGATAAAATCTTTCTCCGTCCGTGTGGACATAGTAGACATCTCGTTCGCCTCCAGTGGCATCAATAAAAATAGTTCGGCTTCAGCGTTGCTGAAGCGCACTCAGTATATCATTTAAGCAAAATGGATGCCAATCTAAATCATTTGTCCTCTTGTGCCGATAATAAATAAAATTAGGGATATTGAATTGGGATATTATTCAATTTTTAAGAAAGGGAGGGGTGGCCAAGCTTGTCTTATACATTATGCGCTTTATGGTAGAGAAGTCATGCATGAACGGCAAGTATGGGAGGAATAGAACGTTTTCAGTGATGTATATCACATGATATTTGGTACTTGATTGGTAAAATAGGAAAAAAGGACTACGGGGTGTGCACATGAAATGGACTTTAGGAGCAAAGACTGTCGCCGGTCTGGTACTGATTTCGATTATTACCTACGGAACTAGCGGCTTTTTTATATTTTTTGTCAAAGACTGGATTACGTTAGATATTCCGAATTGGGTATACATATCGATTATCCTGATCATGGGAGTATGCTGGAACGGGATTCTGGGATGGTTTGCCTCACGCTGGCTGACTCGTCCAATCGTTCACCTGTCCCGGGCTGCACAGCAGGTTTCAGCGGGTGACCTGACAACCGAAATTCCGCAGCGACGCACGCAGGATGAACTTACCGTATTATATGATGCTTTTCGCGCAATGGTTTCTAACCTTCGAAGCATTGTAAATGATATTGCAGACAGCACAAGAACGACTTCACAGAACGCACAGTCTCTGAGTGAAGCGATTACACAGGCCGCGGAACAGATCGAGATGATGTCGGATGCGGTGGATCATATTGCGGTAGGCGTAGAGGAGCAGAAGGTCACTTCCCATCAATCTCTGATCACTGCGGATGAGATGCTGAACGATTTCCAGCGTATGCATAGCCAGTCCATGGACATGACAGAGATGTCCGGTCAGATGGAACGATCGGTGGATCATACCAAACAGACTTTTTCATCGTTGATGAAAGGGATGGACGAGCTGGCCGAGTCGCACAATCGTTCCCGCGACATTATGCTGTTGCTGGAGAAGGAAGCCTCCGATATCGAGGTAATTACCCATTCTGTCAAAAACATTGCTGAGGAAACAGGGTTACTTGCCCTGAATGCTTCAATTGAGGCTGCACGAGCTGGAGAAGAGGGTTCTGGATTTGCAGTCGTGGCGCAGCAGATCCGCAAGCTGGCAGACGAAAGTAAGGAATCGGTACATCGTATTAATGAGTTGATTAGTCGTGTGCAGCAACGGATCAGGGAGACAGCCCAACTGTCTCATGAGCAGCATGGTCTCGTGGTCAATGAATCGGAGCGGACCATCTCTGTGGATCAGACGTTGCATGAGCTGACAGGCACAGTGGAAGTATTTATGAAGGGTGCTCATGATATCGGTTCCAAGATCGCAGAACAGACCGGTCGCGTGGAGCAAACGCACGGTCATGTGAAGAAGATCCAGGGGAAAGCTGGATCGTTCTCGGATGAGGCGAGACGAATTATGGATGCCGCACACGAAGAGACAGCCATCATGGAGGAGATTTCATCCTCGGCTGAAGAACTGAGACAATTAACCGATCGGTTATTGGACAAAACCAAAGCATTCCGGATGCAGCCTTAAGCTGTGTTCGGGATTTTTTTTGTTTTTGGAGAACAGTTTTGGCATGGAAATTTGCTTATTCTGGTTAAAACCGAACGTTCTTTCGTGAAAACGAAAATTTGTAAAGATTATTTTATGAAAGATTAACAAATTCGCAACTTGCAGGCGATAAATGAAGATATAATAGGATTATCACAACAGATAAAGGAGCCCAGTATATTGAAAACTTGGACAGGTATCCTGCTGATGATTATTTTGGCGGTAGCTACGATTAGTACAACTTCGGCTGCCAGAACCATGAATGAATCGCAAAAACAGCTTAACATAGATGATCAATCCAGCCAGACCGCAGGGGTCGAGGCTTCCAATATAGATAAAATGCATGACACAGCGAAGACAACACAGGAATCCATTCCCGTGAAAGAGGAATACGTTTCGGTAGCTCCAGAGAATAAGAAAGTCAGATTATATCCTATGAAAGTTGAGGGTTCAGGTTATATATATAACGGAATGATTTTGGAAGTGGACGGCAAAACGCGAGAATTTAGTGAGTGGCAGGGAGAAGGTGGGTCTTACAAACCCGAAGTGCACGAGCTGGATCTGAATGGAGACGGCCAGAAAGAAATTATTGTTCTGTACACGGAAGGTCATGGAACAGGTATTTATTTGGGACAAGCACGTATCATTAATCCGGTAACGCTGGAAGAGATGAAGATGCAATCTCTGGATGAGATTGCGAAACAACATGTGAAGTCGAAGGTTACGGTTAGATCAGACCGTGTGGATGTTGATGTCGCCGTTGATGGCGTTCAAGCAGAACCTTTACGGATCGAGGAAGATACGAGTGGCGGCGTATATAACGAAGAGTTGGGATTCGGTGGAGTAACCTATTACAGTGTAGAAGATGGCCAGCTTGTCGTATCAGCAGCAGGATCTTACGGTGCAGCTTTATATGCGGGTGATCTGACATTTACTTATGAGTATCAAGATGGTGAGTGGAAGGCCGTAGATTTGAAGTACAGTATGGAAGTGTATGAAGAAGAATATTATGAAACTTTTGATTAATGGCGTCATGTTGATATCGTAATGCAGCGGGAATTGAAAGTTCTCGAGTGTGGAGTTAAGTGAACATCTGACAAGAATATCTTCCTTACTCCGTTTACGGACAGTGGGAAACAGGGCGAGGCTGAAAAAAATCGGGACATACAGCCTCGTTTTGTGCTGCCCGGAAATAGGCACTGTGCACTAAAAATGCAGGAAACAATTGACTTTATCACTTTAGTCGTTTAAATGTATAAAGGACAAATCATTTTAACATTCAGGAGGGATTTTGATGAAGAAAAAGGTTGTACTGGGTTTGATGGTAGGCACATTAACGCTTGGAATCGGAACAGGTGCACTCGCAGCAACAGGACTGGAACAGATTAAAGCCTATCTGAACAGCAAGATTACGCTAAAAATGAATGGTGCCACGGTGACAGCCAAAGATGCCAATGGTAAAACAGTGTTGCCTATCACTTACAACGGAACGACTTATTTGCCTGTGCGTGCTGTGGGATCCTTGCTTGGGACAGAGATCACTTATGACAGTGCAACTTCATCCGTCCTGATTGGTGGAAAAAGTGAAACCGGGCCAGTAACCAACGATAAAGTAACACTAAGTACACTGGGAACAACGGTGTTGGGATCTACTGCATGGCATACCAAAGATCCTGCGGAGACTACTTACAAAGGCAAGGATTATAAAGATGTATATCTGCATACAGATTCCGTGAAGCAAGGAGACGACTTCCAGATCATGACGGGCAAAAAGTATTCTTCCCTGCATCTGGAACTGGCCGCTCTTCAAGGGAATCAGGAGATACAGGTAATCAACCAGGACAATACGGTTCTCAAAAAGTTGAGTATATCGCCGGGAAGCGGATTGGTTAGCCTTGACGTGGATGTATCGGGCACTGAAGCTGTGTTTGTTGAAATTGTTTCAGAAGATCCAGGTTCATCGCTATTTGTACCTCTTACAACATCGTATTTGGTTAAATAAAATAGACATAATAAAAAAAACGATTATCAACGATGGTGTTGCTGGATCAAGTCCATAACACACATGGTGATAATCGTTTTTAATGTTTAACGAATGACGGTATCCAGCGGTTTGAGATTGGCTTCAATCTCGGCGCGGCGACCTTCAAGGAATGGAGGCAAAGCAAGCGATTCACCCAGATGCTCCAATTCTTCGTCTGTATCAAATCCCGGACCATCGGTTGCAAGTTCGAATAGAATACCGTTTGCTTCACGGAAATATAGGGAGCGGAAGTAGAAGCGATCTACAAACCCGGAGTTAGGGAATTGGAAGTTACGAACCCGTTCCACCCATTGTTTCAGTTCTTCCTCATTATCCACACGGAACGCAACATGGTGTACGCTGCCACGTCCAGGACGCTCTTGGGCAAGGTCATTCCGTTCCTCAACATGCACCTCGGAGCCGCTGCCACCTTCACCGGATTCAAAAACGAGTACATCAGGTTGACCTGGAGTAAAGGCAGGGTAACTTCCTTTAGCTCTGAAACCGAGCAGTTCGGTAAGAACCGGAGAGGTAAGGGAAGCATCTTTTACCGTAAGATGGATAGGGCCAAGGCCTACAACGCCATACTCGGCAGGCACAGGGCTCTGATCCCAGGGTTTACCACCAGCGACACCTGTATTATTTTCATCCGAGACCAGAATCAGACGTTGTCCTTCAAAGTCTGTGAACGAGAGCGTGGCACGACCACCCCGTTCAACAATCTCTCCATGTGGGACTTCGAATTCGTCAAAACGCTGCTGCCAGTAAGTAAGTGCCGCATCACTTGGAACGCGCAGTGACGTTCCAGATATGCTGTTTACACCTTCACGAGTCTGTCCGGCCATCGGAATCTCGAAGAAGGTAAGTTCGGTACCCGGATTGCCTTTCTCATCGCCATAGAAGAGATGGTAGACGGACACGTCGTCCTGATTGACCGTTTTTTTAATGAGGCGCAAACCCATGATGTTGGTGTAGAAACGATAGTTCTGATCGGCATGTGCTGTTAGAGCTGATACGTGGTGAAGTCCTTTGATTTGCATAATAATTCCTCCTAGTTAGGTTATACGTTCAACAAAGGATTCATTTACACTGGCACTTCGATGACAGAACAACCTTCCGATCGCTGTTATCCCCAGATTTTTTGATTCCTTTTTGAAAGGGGAAATCCGGGGATAAAGGCGAAGCATATGCTTCCGATGCAGCTTTCTTTCAGAAAGCTTTAAGCTCTGCTTCTTCAGGTTATTTCTGTCCTCTCCGTTATCGTGTAAAAGTTCAGTTGAACATTTTTTGAGTTTATTTAAATTTATTCTTTATTAAGAAAGTTACTAACTTTTAGTTTGTTTTGGTTCTGGATTTATCTTAACATAAAGATATTTAAATTACAATGCTTATTTAGAATTCCAACTGGACAGCATTTTCATTCAATGGCAAAATGAAAAAGTTAACATTAAAGAGAGATAATGTTGGTGAAATCTTTGTAAAGGAGAGAAGAGATGCATGGCGTACCCACCATGGCTGGACCCGTATGATGCAGAGCCGTTTATGCTGTTCTCAACTTCACATATCGTTTCAATTAGCGTAATTACAGCATGTATTGTACTGATGTTTTTACTTCGACACCATCTTCGATCATGGTCAGAGAGGGCACGCCGCATACTGCGAATTGCTCTGGCCTGTATCATGCTTGCCTGCGAAATCGTGCTGCAACTCTGGTATGTGTATGGAGGGATTTGGAGCCTGCAGACGTCACTGCCGCTCGAACTATGCAGTCTGTCTCTGCTATTATCGGCGTTGTTACTACTGACACGCAGTCGACTGTTACATTCTGCACTGCTGTTTGCAGGTATTGCTGGAGCCCTTATGGCGATCCTGACGCCTAATCTGGGTTATGGTTATGCTCATTTTCGATTCATTCAATTTTTCGTTGCTCATGCCTTTATCATTATGGCCTTACTATACATGACCTGGGTGGAACAGCTGCGACCTAGCTGGAGATCTGTAGCAGGTTCGATGATATTTGTGAATGTGGCAGCATTAATCGTATACGTTGTAGATATTATGCTTGACGCGAATTATATGTTTTTGAGACACAAGCCGAGTACACCCTCGGTGCTTGATATGTTAGGTCCGTATCCCATGTACATCCTTGGAGAAGAGATACTTGCGCTAGTTTTGTTCTCGCTGATGTACATTTTGCTCTTTGCCATTCCAGATCGGTTGAAGCATCGTGTGAAAAAAGGTAAAAGCTCCGCGGTATAGGGATAATCCTTGTAGTTGCGCCTGCGCCGCATTATAAACTCTATATAAATAAAACATCCCGCGGTAATCTGAATGGATCAGATCGCTTGCGGGATGTTTGGGCGTTGTTGTCCCTGAATGGGCCAACTTAAATATTTATATTTATCCACGGAGCAAAGATTCCGCACCATCCACATAGATTCGTGTACCTGTAACATGAGAGGCTTCATCGGAAGCGAGGAACAGAACGAGGTTCGCCACTTGCTTCGACGTTCCAGGTTCGCCCTTGAGCGGATGTTCGTGACCCTCAGGGAATTCAACAGGAATCTGTACTTCTTTCAGATCATCCGACGGGTAGGTGTTATCATCAATGTTGGTATCGATGGCTCCTGGGCAGACGGCGTTAACACGGATTTTATAACGAGCCAGCTCCAGTGCAGCCATCTTCGTAAACGCAGTTTGTCCCGCTTTGCTGGAAGCGTATGCAGAGAAACCGATCCCTGAGAAGACCCGGTTACCGTTGATGGAACTGGTGATAATGATGCTGCCGCCATGTTCTTTCAGATGGGGGATGGCATATTTGACGGTTGCGAAGGTTCCGCGCATATTGATCTCCATCGTTTGGTCCCAGTCCTCGATGTCCATCGTTTCGATCGGGGCCATCGTTCCGTTGATGCCAGCATTTGCAAATATGATATCCAGTTTACCCGCTTCAGCCGCAGCCTGATTGATCGCCTTCTGCACATTATCCGGTTTGGAGATATCACATTCGATCACATACGCTTCTCCGCCAGCTTTTTCAATCGTCTGCTTGGTTTCCTCCGCATTTTCGGGTGTGCGATCCAGCATGTACACTTTGGCTCCATGCTCGGCGAAACGAATAGCGGTAGCCTGGCCAATACCCGATCCACCTCCGGTTACAATTGCGACTTTGCCTTCCAAACGCTGTTCAGTCATCTCTGATCCCTCCGTATGGTATAGATTGTCGTTGTACGCTCTACTTTTACATACCCGGCTCAAGACTGATGAATCATATGTGTATATATCAAAAAGAACAGGACCGCAACGCGGCCCTGTTCTGGAACAGATCAACTTCATCATCTGTCTGCTGTTAACTTATTTTGGCATGTGAATGGTGGGAAACTCATTCAAGTCATGTCCGATGCTTACTTATGTTTCTTCCAGTCCATTGCACTGTTATTGAGCAAATATTCGAAATCGTTATCCCGGCGCTTCTGCTCCGCTTGGCGAGCTTCTTCTGCTTGCTGACGTTCCTGTTCTTTAAGAGCCGCTTCGGCAGCCTTGGCTTCATCCGCCTGAGCTTTCAGCTTCTCCAGCACATCACTGCTAAGCAGATCCTTCAGTGTTGTGGGTTTATCCTGTGCTACTGCTGCTTTGGGAGCAGGAGTGCGTTTTTTGGATTTTGCCATAGGAAAATCTCCTTTCCAAACATGAATCAGGTTCCATTTATCGTACAGTAGTCATAGTATATCAGGTTCCCGTAAAGCATTCCATGAATCTGCGGAACAAAAGCAGGAAAACGAGTGTTGCGTGACGAATGAAATCGGGTATAAAATCATATACTATTACCGATACTGCGACTATTCCCTGGAGAAAGGAGTCGTTGTTCGTGGAAGTAAACCGTGGTTTACTGAAAGGGCTTGCATGGGGCGTTGCCTTCAGCTGCCCGTTATGGATTGCGATTATCGGCTGGTTGCGTTTGATGGGATGGATGTATTGAGGATGATGCCGGAAGAGGTCATTTTTTATAAAGTCATATATGTAACCGTTATCATTAAAATCAATAAATAAAGCTCTGCCTTGCGACATTCGCACAGGACAGAGCTTTTGTTTGTTTAGAGCTCATTACAAGTCATACCCAAGGATTATCATCCGTTTGGCATGGATATTAATTAAGGCATTTTTACCGGTTCTGGATACTCCAGACCGTGGGTGTCTACCGTAACTTTTTTCATAACTTGATCGGTAACCGGTTTGTCACCTTTACCTATTTCCTGAGCAGCAATACTATCAACAACTTCCATACCTTCGGTTACTTTACCGAAGGAAGCATAGGCATTATCCAAATGATCCGCGTCAGCTAACATGATGAAGAACTGAGAACCAGCCGAATCCAAATTATCTCCGCGTGCCATGGAAATGACTCCGCGGGTATGATTCAGGTGGTTTTTGTGACCGTTGGATGTAAATTCACCCTTAATGGCATACCCTGGGCCACCTCGACCATTACCTTCTGGATCTCCGCCCTGAATCATGAAACCTGGAATAACACGGTGAAAGATTGTGCCATCATAGAAACCCTGATTCGCTAGTGAAATAAAATTGTTCACCGTATTGGGTGCAATTTCGGGATATAGCTCAATGACGATCTTCTGTCCATCTGCCATTTCAATAGTAGCTACTGGATTGGGACCCGTTGGTTCAACTGGAGCTGGTGTTTCTGTAGCGCCACTTGAAGGGCGTCCACAACCACTAATGACGATAAGCAGCATCGCGATTACCAGCGAGACCACTGTATTTTTTTTCCACCTTAAAGACATGAAAACGTTCCTCCTTGCATCTCTGCATTATATATTTTCTCCAAATCATATTTGGATATTTACCCAACTATCATACCGTTTTTGTGGACAGGATGGCAATGTAATACATGTGTTTGTGGTGAACAAGGGATGGCCTTCGTGGAATGATGGGTGTAAAATAAGGAAAATGCTTCCGCATCGGGGACGTACGGGTCTGTTCAGTCCGCTCCAATACACGGCAGTCCCGGCGTCGGTAACGGAAAGGGCGTGCGGGTATATGAACTTCTCGTGGAAGCGCAATCTGGTCATATTGTGGATTGGTGTATTTTTTTGCAGCACCGCGTATTCGATCTCGATCCCATTTCTGCCCCTGTTTCTAAGTGCTGACTTGGGGGTTCGTGATCACCTGGAGTTATGGTCAGGACTGGCATTTGGCATTACGTTTCTCGCGAGTGCACTCGTGTCTCCGTTCTGGGGATCACTGGCTGACAAATACGGACGCAAGCCCATGCTGATCCGGTCGGGATACAGCCTTGCCGTCTTGTATTTAATCAATTATTTCGTGCAGGACCCCTATTCACTGATTGTTGTTCGATTGTTCCAGGGTCTGCTTGCAGGGTTTGTTCCAGCAGCGATTGCCCTGGTTGGTACGAATACACCGGAAGAGAAGACAGGGTATGCACTGGGCATTATGTCTACGGCGGGAGCCACCGGTGGTATTATTGGACCGTTAATTGGTGGCGTGGTGAGTCATTATTATGGGAACCGGAATGCATTTTTGTTTTCGGCTATTGTTGTGTTAGTCTCAGCAATCATCGCAACCTTCTGGGTAAAAGAAGAGAACTTCAACCGGAACAAAGCTCGTTCCCACGTCATGGATGACATTCGTGAAGCGAGAGCGAATCGTTTGTTTATGACAGTGCTTGGCATGATGGGTATATGTACATTCTCCGTCATGATTCTGGAGCCACTATTGACGGTCTATGTGATGGAGATGGGTGTGCAACCTGATCGTGCCTCACTTAGCTCGGGTATTATTTTCTCCGCGGTAGGTGTAGCAACAGTCATCATGGCACCGCGCTGGGGCAAGATTGGTTCAAGGATTGGATACGGTAAAGTGCTGATCATTGGACTGGTTGGCGGAGCTATAGGTAACCTTCTGCAATTCTTCACAACAGGGTATATCGGATTCGGTATATTGCGGTTTGTGTACGGTTTATTCTTTGCAGCTGTATATCCAGCGATTAACGCCATGATTGTGCAGGCTACCGCATCGGGTTTCAGGGGAAGAGCATTTAGCTTGAATCAGTCCGCTGCCCAAATTGGGACGATGGCGGGGCCGATCATTGGTGGTGTTCTCGGTGGCTGGCTGCCGATTCGCTGGATTTTTATCATTAATGGAGTGGCATTGATCATCACTGCGATTGTAGCGAAGTGGTCAGGCTTGGATCACAAACTGCCCGTGGCAAGTAAGGTCTCCCCTAAACGGTGATGCTAAAGCAGGCATTAAAAGCGGATCTCCTTGAAGTTAAAAGGGTGTGAGAAATAAAATAAGAATTCTATAGAAATGCAAAGAGAGATGGCGCTGTAATCATACAGTCGTCATCTCTCTTTGGTACATATTCAGATAGCAGGGACTTCAGGCCGAGTGTATAACACGTCAATCCCAGTCTGATCTTGGAAGCTTGGAGGTTACTTAACACGTTTGGAGATGGGGTGATCCTCATTCATTTCCAGCAGGTCCCACAAATTTCCGTATAAATCCTTAAATACAGCTACTGTTCCATAAGATTGTTCTTTGGGGGCTCTAACAAATTCGATTCCCCTAGAGACCATCTCATTATAATCTCTCCAAAAGTCATCGGTGTTTAGAAACAGAAATACCCGACCACCAGTTTGGTCACCAATAAATGGCTCTTGCTCTGGTTTAGATGCTCTGGCAAGTAAGATTGTAGTACCAACAGAGCCAGGGGGAGAAACCACTACCCAGCGTTTATCTTGTTCCGGTTGATATATATCTTCAACTAATGTGAAGTTCAACTTTTTTGTATAAAATGCTATTGCTTCATCATAATCTTTCACAACCAATGCAATATGTACGATAGACTGAATCATATAATCATTCTCCTTCAACTAGAATAACTTTTGTAATATGTATCTTTTATAATAATGGAAGGGAACCTTTTTTACTATACTGTCAGATCAGTCATCGGTGATTAAACGCAAAGAAACCCCTTTTTAAGAGGTTTCTTTAAAGTCTGGAATTATTTCCGAGTGATCATTGATCATCCGAAGAGGGCTTACGAGAAGCCTTCTCTTTGGGAATGGCATGCTCGACCGCATCACGTTGATCCTTATCCTCAAGTGCTTCGGGGAAGGAGTCCTCAGTGAACAGTCCGAAGTCCGGGTCAATATCCCGTTCGGTCACGAGATTATCCGGTTCATGCACCTGCTTTTGGCGATCTTCCTTCATCGTGTATGCACCTCCTCATTCAGGATGTCATAATAGCTGTTAATGGCGTGGTGGAATGTCGTTCTCGGGTTTGGCGTCCGCACCAGCACCATTAAGCAGATCGGTACCATGCAATGCATCCGGATCGGGTGCAGCAGGATCAACCGGACTGTTTGGTTGCAGAAGATCTGCATCCGGTACAGATTCCAGCGGTGTCTCAGCCAAACGTGAATCCAATTCCGGCTCGTCCACAGCGGCTACAGCTACGGGTGCCAGATCCGAATCTTCCGTTACAATCCGTCTGCCGGAAACTTCATCAAAGGTATCCATATCGCCTTCCGGGACTTCCGTCTCTGGGGGAATATCGCGGGACCTCTGATAACGGTCATAATAGCGGTCGCTCTCTTCGTTATTAATTGATTTGTCAGACATGAGTAACACTTCCTTTCATTGTCGGTTGTCCAAAACTTCTTACCCCGTAGTTACCCAAAGCGCTAGTGTTGTAATCTTGCACAGGTTATTATCTCCGGGTGTTCACTACGATATGAATGCCTTAGAATTTGGGGAATACATATTTAACCAAGAAGTATAAGAATCCGAAAAAGATAATGATATATGCGGCATATTTAATAAATGTGGAAGCGACCATACTTGAATCCGATTTATGCTGAACATCCTTATGTTCCACCTCAACCGTACGATGTGGCTCATTCATTGTAATCATCTCCTTAGCGTGTTTGTTTGCTTTGAGAAACCATTACACCCGGAGCAAAGGATTGAATCGCAGCCACCGTTTTTACAGCTTTTCCTGTTTTGCCTATGTTATGATGAAGCTTGAATATGTAAGGGAGGAATTTCATGTGGACTGGTTCACACTGGGCAATATGATCACACGCATCCGTATCGGGCAAAAGGCGTCCACACCCGGGTTCTCCCGTACCGTCATCCGTCGTCCGGATGGTTTGTTTTGGGTAGGCGGTATATGGTCCGGGCAAGTTGTACAGTTACGGGATTTCCTTTTTTCCGACATATGGACCATCTATGATGATGAGGAGACAGAGCAGTGGCTTGAATTTCGCAGTCAAGTTGAACAGAAAGAACGGGAAATGATAGTGAACCAGTTCGAAGACTTGCGTGATTAATCGGATAACTTTAACAATAAAATGGAAATAAGACTATAAATCGACTTAAATGTGAAATTTCATTTTATCTCAAGAAGGTGACGTGACAAACGGTGGCGAATGATAAATGAGAGAATCTAAGGTAGGGAAAATTAGAACTTTGAGGTGCTGTGAATGAAAAATGTGCCCAAAGCTATCGTCATCTTATGGATGAGTGTATTGATTATTCTAGGCATGCCACATGGGATAGTCTTTGCAACTACAGGAGCGGTTCAGCAACCTGTATCCATTACAGGATGGGAAGTAAAATGGGGGAACGTTGACGATCAAGGATTCATCAGTGAGGTTAAGGGAGCAGACGAAATATGGGAAAAGCAGGGCAGCGATATGTTAGAGTATAGCAATACGGATCGATCGAATTCTTTATGGACTCGCCTGACCATTCCTGAGTTGAGTGAGGAAAGTTCAGCCATTCGATTTGAGAACATTAAAGGCAATCATATTGTTGTTTATCTGGAAGACCGCAAGGTCTACGAGAACTATCATTACAATTATGATAATAATGCTGTGTTGCTGCCTTTATCCAGCGAAAATTCAGGTGACACGCTCTATGTATGGTCGCAAAATGAAAAAGGCCGTCTGGGGATACAAGGTACTGTTCAGGTTGGACCTTATGCCGCGTTACAGGAGAAATATATTCATAATGGACTTATTGATGTAATTTTGGGCGCGACCTTTGTTTTCACAGCGATTACGATGCTGAGTTGTACGTTCTTCCTTGGCAAATTCCATAAGGGATTATGGATCTCGCTATGCATCGTGATGGGTTCCATCGGCACGATGATCATCACGTACTCGCAATTTTTGTATACGTTCTATCAGGTATATGGTGACCTGTATTCCGTAGTCTTTGATCTGGCGATGCTGCTGGGTATGCCAGCGTTATGTTATTTTTTTGAACAAATTATCGGACCAGGACTGCATGGAATCTTCACCAAACTGCGAAAAATACTATTCATATATTCAGTTATCGCTGTGTTCTCTCTATGTATCTATGTGACTTCAGGTGGGCAATGGGAGATCCTCTACAAT
Source organism: Paenibacillus sp. FSL R5-0701 (assembly GCF_037973995.1). NCBI lineage: Bacteria > Bacillati > Bacillota > Bacilli > Caryophanales > Paenibacillaceae > Paenibacillus > Paenibacillus sp. FSL R5-0701. The sequence goes on from NZ_CP150230.1 coordinate 1,294,041, forward strand.
CTGCTCGTACAGCGTGTGGTTGGCATTGTGTTGGTCATTCTGCTGACAATCCTGTTGGTTGGTACCATCGCCAAAGCGCTGCAACGAAATCGGGAAGCTATGCTGCTTGCAACGGGATTTGGTACATTTGCCTTGATCAGTGTGGCTGAACTGTTGTGGTATTATCAGCGGAGTGGGACGTATCATCTGTTATGGTGGAAATGGTCCATGGTTGCATTTGTGATCTCGTTGATTGCCATTCTCGGAAGTCGTTTTGCCGAAAAACATACTAAAGTTCTAGAGTATTCCAAGGAACTGGAACTGTTCAACAATGAGTTGCAGCGATCCGAAAAGATGGAGATTATTAGCGAACTGGCTGCTTCCGTTGCCCATGAAGTACGTAATCCACTTCAGGTGACAAGAGGCTTCCTGCAGCTTATGACAGAACAGGAAGACAACAAAAATAAGGGGTATGTGCGAATTGCACTGGAAGAACTTGATCGGGCTTCGGGCATCATAACGGATTTTCTTACCTTTGCCAAACCTGAGTTTGACCATATTATCTCGCTCAATATCTCGGATGAATTCAATCATATTGAAGGCATTCTTGTACCGATGGCTAACCTGGAAGGTGGTAAAATCACCACTGACATTCCGCCAGATCTATATATTCGAGGCAATTCCTCGAAGTTCAAGCAGGCTTTTATCAATATTATCAAGAACAGTATTGAAGCTCTGCAGGGACAAGGCCAGATTGATATCTGGGCGTATAAGCAGGATGGAATGATTAAGGTGCATGTCAGGGATAACGGAGAAGGAATGGACGAGGAAGCACTCTCCCGGTTGGGTGAGCCTTATTTCTCCAATAAAATCAAAGGCACAGGCCTGGGCATGATGGTGACATTCCGAATTGTTGAAGCGATGCAAGGACAGATCAGTTTTACAAGCACCAAAGGGGTAGGAACAGAAGCGGTTGTATCTTTTGCCGAGTTCGTCGATTGACGAACTCGCAGAAGGATACAGCGGCTTTTTTTGTTCCTACCCCTAATTTCTTACATTACCAATACCTAACCCGGTTTAACTTCTCCAAGGTCCACAATTCACATCATAATTTACTTTGGAAGGATTGGGAGGTATGACAAGCACATAGTCATTTTGCTGCTCCTCAACGGTACGCACCTGAATGTTCTCCGGGATTACGATGCCGAACGCTTCACGAAGCGCCTGCTTCGGATTGGAGTGCAATTGTTGTCTGAAGTGCTCGTCAGTCCAAGCCTTTTCAATAATATCCTCATGCAACGTTTTCTCTGATACCATCATCGTCAACATTCCCTTCATATTTAAAATTAAACTGAATCAGCTTAGTCCTTATGTTCAGAATCCCAACTGTTGCTCGCTAATCCAGTGATGAAACCCGCCTTGGAGGAGCCGTTTCTTCCGTTGTGTAATGTCCTGAATAGCTTGTACTAAAGTGCTGCATAAGTAAGAATTAAACGCCTCAAGATGCGATGTTCCTAAGTTAGACGATGTTAATGTACGATTATAGTGATAAGCAATGTCTACGTAAGAGTTCATGAGTTGTGTATTATATACATTGTCATGTATACGTTCGCTTAGAGGATGAACTGGATAGTTGTGATTCAGTGCTGCGGATATGTGGGAGAGGTAGCTGTTGTAGTTTCCATGCACAGCATCTTGTTGCGTGTCTGTGAAGTCATCGGTCATCTGGAGTGTCATGAGTGTGATGTTGATGGCAGAACACACCGGGATGATCCGGTCGGACTGATTCAGCAGAAGCAGTGCACCCGTAGCTCCAATGAGGAGAGGGGCAGCCTTTTGCGCAATCAACAAGGGATTCTGTTGGAAATAATCAATGGAATGCTCACCCGTAACACTCACGGCCCAATCCACTACATATTGTCTGAAATAGACCCAGAACGTGGAGGAAGGATTGAATAATACCGAGTAAGATTGAAGTGCATCCATGTAATATAGATTACCCAGGGATAACTTCAATGTGGCATTCTCCGGTTGTTCATCCATCACGTCGTCCTGATTCAGAAAATATAACATATGGATGAGACAGGCTGTACTTAATTGGTGTGCTTTCTCTGGGGGTAGTTTATCTGAGTGTTGCATCCAAAGTGGAGTGATGTACCCGATGTAGCTGTGTCCCGAATCTCGTAACAGCGGATTAACCGAACGAAGCTGCTCTAATGCATGTCCTGACAAGGGTTCGGGATATTCCCGTACGAGTTGCTCCGCTGAAGCAAACACGACCTCCAGATCGGATCTAAACGGATCTAACCAATCTTTCCGCATTATTACATATCGTCCTTCCTGCGATAAGGTGACTAAGGACTGTTCGACTATAATCATGAAGTTACACTTAGTATAGCGGAAATAAACTGAAAAAAATAGGATTTTTTGTGATCAATTGTGAGAAAAATGATGACTTTTTGTATTTTATGGCATAAAAAAGTGGATTTTAGGCTCAAACTAGGAAGGCACAGGATTTCGACATCGGAAAGGCGGCAGAAAAATGAATTTGAAATGGAAAACATGGATGGCAGCCGGATTGGCAGCCGTAGTTATAACAGCAGCAACAGGACATGTAGTATTCGCTGATTCAACGGTTCGGGCTGAGGAACATGACGATGCGTCAAAAGCTTCTTCCTCCGTTAAACCAGCGAAGCCATGCATGCAGGCAGGACACGGTCTGTTCATGATTGGTGAGACGGCAGACTTGCTTGGGATTGGACTTCGGGATCTGAAAGAACAGATGGAACTTGGCAAGACGTTGTCCCAGATTGCCAAAGAGCGTAAGGGACTTAGTGAGGAGCAGTTATTGCAGAAGTTGAAGCCTACACTTGCACAGCGTCTGGATCAAGCTGTAGATGAGGGGTGCCTCACCAAGGAACAAGCTGCGGCCACGAAGGCGGACATGGATACCAAGTTGAAAAAGGTCATCAATACCCCGCTGCGTGATTTGCGGCGTGAATTTGCCCACCATGGCAAACGTTCCATGGTAGATAAGGGCGAAATTGCCCGGTTTATTGGAGTCACTCCTGCTCAACTGCACGAGCAGCTTCAGGGAGGGAAGTCCCTGGCTGAGATTGCTCAGGCAAAAGGCATTAGTGAAACGCAGCTGGTGGACAAGCTGAAGGAACAATTAACGGGTGATCTGAAGAGATTTGTGAATCAGAAGGGCAACGTGCATCCAGCCCCGGGTCCCCAGGAACCTGTTCCTGGACGATCAACTTCGAGCGAAGTGAAATAAAGAAGAGCGTCTCCTTGAGGGGACGCTCTTCTTGCTTCATAATGTCTCACGCGTTCCCCGACTGTGAGCGGGAATAGGTGAGGGGCTTGGCTGGGGTGAGTTTCTCTTATCCGCATTAACAGATGAATTAGGTACAGAACGTGGTTTGCGCATTAACCCTACGGTGAAGCGGGAGCCAGGAAGCTTGGACAGCGCCCAACTGATTGCAAGAGCAATACCAACGGTTACAAGGAATGATAGCAACGTTACAGGCAGATGCCATCCACTGAGTTGAAGCGGTCTGGTTATATAAGCGATCGCGTAGATCACCAGTGCATGAACCAGATATCCACCAAATGAATAGCGGCCAATCCAGGATAACAGGCGCTGAAACCGTGTATCTTTGCCCCGCATCAGTACAAGGAAACCATACATCATAAACATCTGAGCCATAATGATCAAGAATGTGGTTGGTTTCAGATAGGTGGAGATATTCAGATTAACAACATCCCCGGACCCACGCAGCACATCGTAACCAAGCCATATATACATCCCTATGAACAGACAGATCGTCCATGGCAGCACCTTGGTGGTCCAACTCCTCCAGCTATCCACTGACCAGGCACACACGGCACCCAGTAAAAAGTAGAACCAGTACATCACCCATGAATAGGAGCGATATTGCAGCAACGTTGACCAAGGCTCAGACATGGATTCTGTCCAGCCCCCCATATTATAGTAGGACCATTGCATAAGCAGGGCATATAGTGCTGCTGCAAAGAGAATTAGCCCCATAATGACTTGCATGGGCGTGAAACGTGAGGTGTTCTGGATACGTCTCTGAATGGCTTTTGCTCCTGTCCAGAACAGGGGGAGCAGAATATAGAACTGAAACACCATAATGACAAACCAGAGATGATATCCCGTCTGTGGTATAAATAGTTCACGAACAAGACTGCGCAAATCGGGTATGCCTCCACGCCAGAACGCGGGAGTGAAGATACGGACAGCAAGCCAGTAGATCAGTGTCCATACGACAAACGGCATATAGATATCGCCAAATCGCTTTCGAATGAAGCGAGGATATTCCGGTTTGGTGTTACGGTGATGGTAAAACAACAGTACACCCGATAAAAATACAAACGTTGGCGTACCAAATCGGGTCAGATGATAAATCATAGTCAGCATAATGGAATCCGGTTGTTCAATATCAGCACGATAGATATACTCAGCGATACTATGCTGCATGACGATTGCCAGAAAGGCAATGCCCCGCAGTTCGGTCCATTCCGCTATTCGCGGTTTTTTCACATTATAATCCTCCCTCCAGAAACCGGAGTTCATCCTATAAGGGTAGCTGTTAAACATTAAGACTGCATTAAATGGAGAAAATAGGTACTAAAAAAGACGGCTTTGGCCGTCTTTTCTGTTGATATATCACTCAGGCATATCTTGTTCAATCAATGCTCCAGTTTTTTGATTGTTTTTAGTTCTGTCCCTCTGATGATGGAGTCTCTGAGGACTCGGCATCTTCTTCAAACAGTTTCTGAATGTAGGACTGAAGTTTGGTTACATCAACACCCAGCACCTGAGCTGAGCCGACCAGTTCATTGGTGAGCAGTTTGTTCGGTGGAATCTGCTGTTGATCGATATCGTTCACATGGATATCGAAGCCAAGTGATGCGAGTTTTAACATCTGGGTTGGACTAAGGTCCGTCTTAATATAGGGAGCGATGGCTTCCAGGATATCCGGGATTTTGAAAAGTGACGTGGTGCTCTGCATTTTCTTGGCCAGCTCGGTCATGAAGATCCGCTGCCGTTCGGTGCGCGTAAAATCCGAGGTGGCATCATGCCGGAACCGAACATATTGCAGGGCGGTCTTGCCGTCCATATGCTGCAATCCTTTTTTTAAGTCAATGTCGTACATATGTTTATCTGCTTTACTGGTGTAATACATGTCTTTCTCCACATCGATCTCAATACCGCCTACCGCATCAACAAGTGCCATGAAACCTGTAAAGTCTGTGTAGACATAATGCTGGATGGGAATACCGAGCAGATCACTTACGGTTTGTTTGGTCAACTCCGCACCCCCGTAGGAAAAGGCTGCATTAAGTCTGCTTTTGCCATGCCCGGGAATTGCGACATAGGTATCTCGCAGTACGGAGAATAGATGGGCTTTCTTGGTGACCGGATCAATGGAAGCGACCATGACCGAGTCCGAGCGTCCTGCATCGTCGCCTCTTGAGTCTCCACCAAGGAGCAGAATGTTCACCCGTTCCTGGCCCTCCCATCTGGGAATCGTTGTCGTTGGTGTGTCTGAATCGCTGTCTGTGCCGGAAGAGGACGAGTTGGATGAAGTCCCGGAAGCAGTGGAGATGCTATTGGCAAAATGAACAATCGAATATCCGTAATAGACAATGACACCTGTAACTGCAAGTGCCAAGGTCAGGGCTGTACCCCATAACCATTTTTTAAGCATAATCTTCACCTTTCTATGATTGAACTGATATGTAACCCAAACTAGTTTAACAAAAAGAAAGCAAAAAGTCCTCTTTGATTTCGTAACATCGGTCAATGTGAGGAATGTTTGACAAATAGTTAGTGTATATTTATTATGTAAAAACTAATCTTGTTTTGTGTAATGGGGGTATTAAAAGCTAGTTATGAATCAATCACTATTTAATTGGATTAATCAGTATGCAGACCAAATACCGTTTCTGGACTGGTTTATGATCACATCATCCGAGTATGCGGTTTGGGTCATGATCGCACTGCTTGTTATCGTATGGTTTCTCGGCGAACCATCGAAACAGCGAATTGTTTTCTATGCCTGTGTGGCATCCATTGTAGCGCTAGTTCTGGCTAAATGGGGGATATCACCAGCGGTCTGTCATCCAAGACCTTTTGTAGAAGGGACTGTGCATCAGCTGGTTGCCCATGTACCTGATCCTTCTTTTCCAAGTAAACATGCTTCCTTTGTATTTGCTCTAGCGGCTGCTTCATTCTTTATTGGACGTCGCTTCGGGTTATGGATGTTGTTACTCGCTGTGTTGACAGGGGTGTCGCGGGTATATGTTGGTGTGCATTATCCAGGAGATATTCTGGGAGGATTCATCCTCGGAAGTCTGCTTAGTGTGGTTCTGATTACAACACGCAATTATACCAAGTCGATTCCAGACTTTTTCATTAACATACACCGACGTGTTTTCCAGTAATGTCTGATAAACAATGTCTAGTGAAGTGGTGGTAGTCTCATTGAATGAAAGAAGTCTCTTAATCTCTGGTTCTGCCAAAGATGGGAGGCTTCTTTTGTGTTATGTTGGAAGTTACATGAAATTTAGAGAAATTGAATTCTAACATCTACAATTCATGACTAAAGGTGACGATATACTATAAATATGTATTATTTGAGGAGTGGGACACATGGAAGACACGCGGGGAAACATGTTGGGGAAATTGAAGTTAACGATTCGAGGCAAGTTACTGACTGGTTTTCTCATAGTCGTAGCTTTGTTGATTATTGTAAGCAGCTATGCGCTAATTCAGATCCATGAAATGTCTGGCAAAGCCAATGATGTGGATCAGACCTGGATGCCGAGTGTAAGCCTCTTGGGCTTGATGAATGGTGACATTTCAGACGTAGAACGATTGGCGCTGGCGATTATCGTTGAGCAGAACGAAGATGAAACAGCTAAGTTAAATGAAGCATTACAGCTGCTGCTTAACAAGATGGAGGATGAGCGTAAACAGCTACTAACGTTCATTGAGAACAATGATGAAGCGATGAAGCTCTACAATGATTTCAGTACGAATTATGATGCTTATGTGGAGAAAATGCCAGCATTTATCGAATTTGGTTTGAAGAACAATTATGAAGAGTCCAGTCGTTTACATACAGAGGCTTACCCGATGTGGTACACAGCAAACGACTCTATCACCAAGTTAATCACTTTAGGTAATGAAGGATCAGACGCGGCAACAAATGAATCGGTTGTGATGGCCGAAAATACATTTAATGTAATTTTGGCAGTGACGATTTTTGCTTTCCTGGTTGCGATATTCATTGCATTCTTCATTGCAAGTATCATCTCACGTCCAATCAAAAAGATGAATGAAGCGGCCATGGCTATTGCCAATGGTGATCTGACGGGTGAAACGATTGTGCTCAAGAACAAAGACGAATTGGGAACGCTTGCGGCTTCTTTCAATACCATGAGTGGCAATTTGCGCTCCATGATTGAATCGGTATCGATGACTTCCGAACAGGTAGCTGCTTCATCGGAGGAGCTTCTTGCAAGTGCAGAGCAAAATACTCAAGCCTCGGAACAGATCTCCCAAACAGTCGAGGAATTGGCTGTAGGTACATCTGATCAAGTTGATATTGTGAAGCGTTCTTCACAGGCGATGAGTGAGATGGCTCTTGGATCGGAGCAGATTGCCGAGCTTGCTCAGAGTGTATCCGTATCTGCTGTGGATGCGGCGAATCAGTCTTCCGAAGGAAATATGATTATTCAGCAAGCGGTTGAACAGATGGGTTCTGTTCGAAATTCCATTGCTTCGCTGACTGAATTGGTTACAGGGCTGGGGGAACGTTCAGCAGAGATTGGAACCATTACCGAGGTAATCAACAACATTGCCCGGCAGACCAATCTGCTTGCACTGAATGCAGCCATTGAAGCCGCACGAGCAGGAGAGCATGGACGTGGTTTCGCCGTAGTTGCGGGAGAAGTGCGGAAGCTCGCTGAGGAATCTTCCACATCTGCGCAAAGAATTACGGATCTCGTTCAATTGATTCAGAAAGATACGGATCATGCTGTTCAGGCAGTTAAAGTGAACAGCAGTGAGACAGAGTCAGGAATCGAGATGGTTACTGCAGCAGGACAAGCGTTCGAACAGATCTCGGATGCGGTCAACAAAGTAGCGGGTGAAATCCAGGAAGTATCTGCAGGTTCAGAAGAAATGTCGGCGAGTACAACTGAGGTTGTAGGCTATGTAAGCCAGATCTCCAACATTGCTGGAGAGGCAGCGGGCGGCGTTCATAATGTATCTGCCGCAACTCAGCAACAGTTGGCTTCCATGGAAGAGATCGCTTCATCCGCAGGTTCATTATCCAAAATGGCGGAAGAACTGCAGGAGCAAATTAACAAGTTCAAAGTGTAACTAATGAGATGTTCCGATTCTTAAGGTGTACAGGAGCATACTGATGGTCAGAATGCCATTCGATTTGTACTGTTGATGATAACAACGGCGAGAAGCTGTTTCTCTAACGCGCATATGTGTTAGAGAAACAGCTTTTTTTGTCACATGACGCAGAGCAGGTCACAACAATGTTATTTCAGAAGTCACCAACGCTTATATAGCTAGTGAAACAAACGGCTATAATGGTAATTAATGGTGGAACTTACACTGAAATACACCATGGGGAGGAGCGATATAAACTTGCAGTCCAGAGTAATGCATACGGAATATTGATGAAGAGGAGATGAATAGTTGAACATGAAGGGGAGCTGGTGGAGACGAGTCGCTATGATCGCGTTATCGGCAGGACTACTGGCAGGGAGTTTATCGATGGGCACAGGAATTCGTAAGGCGGATGCGGCCGCTGGAGATCAGAACTATGCTGAAGCACTGCAAAAGGCCATTTACTTCTATGAAGCACAGCGTTCGGGCCCGTTGCCAGCGAGTAATCGGGTCGAATGGCGTGGTAATTCAGGCATGCAGGATGGGGCTGATGTAGGCGTTGATCTGACCGGAGGATGGTATGATGCCGGAGATCACGTGAAATTTGGCTTTCCGATGGCTGCTTCCGCAACGATGCTCGCCTGGTCTGTCGTGGAATACGGGGACGGATATGAACAGGCCGGACAACTGGAGGAGATCAAGGATAATATCCGATGGGCGACCGACTATTTTATGAAAGCGCATACGAAACCTAATGAATTATGGGGACAAGTCGGAGCCGGGAATACCGACCATGCCTGGTGGGGGCCGGCAGAAGTCATGCAGATGAACCGTCCTTCGTTCAAGATCGATGCTACATGCCCGGGCAGTGATCTGGCAGCAGAAACGGCTGCAGCACTGGCAGCGTCTTCGATTGTATTTGCAGATGATGATCCGGCATATTCGGCCAGACTGCTCCAACATGCGAAAGAGCTGTACAACTTCGCAGACACATATCGGGGGGAATACACCGATTGTATCACGGATGCCGCAGCGTTTTATAACTCGTGGACAGGATACGAAGACGAGCTGGCATGGGGCGGAGCATGGCTTTACTTAGCCACTAATGATAGCGCTTACTTGTCCAAAGCCATTGCAGCTACGGACCGGTGGTCTTCTAGCGGCGGCTCAGCCAATTGGACGTATACCTGGACACAGGGCTGGGACAGTAAACATTATGGTGCCCAGATCCTGCTTGCCCGAATTACGTCCAGTTTGAACATGCCGGAGGCAACGAGATTTATTCAGTCCACCGAGCGTAATCTGGATTATTGGACGATTGGAGTCAACGGGACACGAGTCAAGTATACGCCAGGAGGTCTGGCATGGCTGGATCAGTGGGGCTCGCTCCGATATGCAGCGAATGCATCCTTTATTTCTTTTGTATACTCCGACTGGGTCAGTGATCCTGTGAAAAAGTCAAGATATCAGGATTTTGCTGTCTCACAGATGAATTATATTCTGGGCGATAATCCGCGTCAGAGCAGTTATGTGGTCGGATATGGGCAAAATGCACCTCAACATCCGCATCATCGGACTGCTCACGGTTCATGGCTGAATAACGAAGATATCCCGGCTAACCATCGCCACATTCTGTATGGTGCCATGGTCGGTGGACCAGATGCATCGGATGGATATACCGATGATATCGGGGATTATGTGAGTAATGAGGTCGCAACCGATTACAATGCTGGTTTTACCGGCGCACTGGCAAAGATGAATTTGCTGTTTGGTCAGAATCATCAGCCCCTTGCGAACTTCCCTGCACCTGAGGTGAAGGGAGATGAGTTCTATGTGGAGGCTGCGATTAAATCATCAGGTGCCAATTATACGGAAATCAGAGCACAGCTTAATAATCGTTCCGCTTGGCCTGCCCGAATGGGAGATCAACTGTCCTTTAAGTATTTCCTGGATTTGAGTGAAGTGTATGCTGCCGGACGTACGGTATCGGACGTGCAAGTGACAACCTCCTATACGGAGGGGGCGACGGTATCCCAACCAGTTGTGGTGAATGCAGCCCAGCATATCTATGCCATTACGGCAAACTTCGGTAATACCAAGATCTATCCAGGTGGGGAAGGAAATTATCGTAAAGAAGTACAGTTCCGCATTACAGGCCCACAGGGTGCATGGAATGCCAGCAATGACCATTCGTTCCAGACACTGACCACAGGCACTCCTGTGAAGAGTATATACCTTCCAGTCTATGATGCAGGGGGGAAGGTGTATGGACAGGAGCCTGGTGTTACACCAGTCACGGTTCCAGGCGCACCTGCTGGCGTGCAGGCTGTAGCGGGAAGCAGTCAGGTTAACCTGACTTGGGCCGCTGTATCCGGGGCCGAATCGTATACGGTGAAGCGTTCCGAGGTGAGTGGAGGACCATATACAACTGTTGCGACGGGTGTTAATGGATTGACCTACACAAACACGGGACTGATCAACGGGACAGCTTATTATTATGTAGTGACTGCTGTGAATTCAGCAGGGGAATCATCGGGTTCTGTACAGGTGTCGGCTACCCCGCAAGCAGCTTCGACGGTGCCGGGAGCACTGACTTTAAGTGGGACAGCTGGTAATGCACAGTCAGTCCTGACTTGGACAGCAGCCTCGGGCGTGACTAGCTATAAGGTACAACGTTCGGTGGCAGGCGGGACATATGCAGACGTGGCAACCGGATTGTCCGTGTTGACTTACACCGATACAACAGCGCTGAATGGCACCACGTACAATTACCGGATTGCAGCTGTGAATGCGAACGGACAGACACTGTCCAATGTCTTGGCACTGACACCTTCTGCACCTCCGGTGACGACCGGTACACTCGAAGTGCAGTACCGCAGCGGAGGGTCCGGGAATTCAAGTAATGCGGTGACTCCGCAGTTCAACGTGAAGAATACCGGAACACAGGCGATTGATCTCAGTACCGTGAAGATCCGATATTATTTCACCAAGGATGGTGCGGATCAAATGACCTTCTGGTGTGATTATGCCGAGATGGGCACGGCCAATGTTGAAGGTACATTTGTCGCAGCGAATCCGGCGAAGGGTACCGCAGATACGTATCTGGAGATCAGCTTCAAGTCGGGAGCAGGCAGTTTGGCTGCTGGAGCAGAGACCGGCGTGATTCAAGCACGCTTTTCCAAAAATAACTGGAGCAATTTCGATCAAAGTAATGATTATTCCTATGATGCTTCCAAGACGGCTTTTGCTGCATGGAACAAGGTAACCGCGTATCAGGGAAATACCAAAGTATGGGGCTTGGAGCCGTAACTGGCTGAATCATAAGCAGAAGAGCAGCATGGACAGACCAACAGCGTTTATATTCAATTTCCACTATTCCAGGGAGGTATATATTAATGTTGAAATCAGCTGCGAAAAAAAGTTTAACAGCCATGCTGGCAGGAACGGTCATGTTGACCGGATACACCGGACTCTGGGCAGGGCCGCAAACAGCCCATGCCGCAGATCAGGCCATCGAGATTCAGGCAGACAGCATTAATGAAGTTCGGTTTTTGCAATTATATGATCAGTTGAAAGATCCGGCGAACGGATATTTTTCGCCAGAGGGTCTACCGTATCATTCCATTGAGACCCTGTTGAGTGAGGCCCCGGATTATGGTCATATGACGACGTCAGAGGCATACAGTTACTGGCTGTGGTTGGAAACCATGTATGGTCACTACACGGGAGACTGGTCCCAACTGGAAGCAGCTTGGGACAGTATGGAGAAATACATTATCCCGGTCAACGAAGGTGACGGCAAGGAAGAACAGCCTACGATGAGCTCGTACAATCCGAACAGCCCTGCTACGTATGCAGCGGAAAAACCTTTTCCTGATCAATATCCATCGCCACTTAATGGTCAATATGCAGCGGGTAAAGACCCGATTGATGCCGAACTTAAGGCGACCTATGGTGACAATCAGACTTATCTCATGCACTGGCTGGTCGATGTGGATGACTGGTATGGATATGGCAACCTGTTGAATCCATCACATACGGCTACCTATGTGAACACGTTCCAGCGTGGGGAGCAGGAGTCTGTGTGGGAAGCCATTCCGCATCCATCCCAGGATGATAAATCTTTTGGTAAGGCAAACGAAGGCTTCATGAGCTTGTTCACAAAGGAAACTCAGGTACCGTCAGCGCAATGGCGTTACACTAACGCAACGGATGCGGATGCACGTGCAGTACAGGTGCTGTATTGGGCGAAGGAGATGGGATACAACAATCCGGAATATCTGGATAAAGCGAAGAAGATGGGGGACTATCTGCGCTATGGTATGTATGATAAATACTTCCAGAAAATTGGAAGTGCAAAGAGCGGTACACCAACTCCGGGTACAGGCAAGGATTCCAACATGTATCTCATGGCTTGGTATACGTCTTGGGGAGGTGGCTTGGGTCAAGGTGGGGATTGGGCTTGGCGCATTGGAGCGAGCCATACCCATCAGGCTTATCAAAACCCGGTTGCAGCGTATGCTTTGTCTGATCCGGCTGGCGGCTTGATTCCGGAATCAGCAACAGCGAAGGCAGATTGGAATGCTACGCTGAAACGTCAGTTGGAATTCTACACTTGGCTACAATCCCATGAAGGAGCTATCGGCGGGGGAGCAACCAACAGTCTGGATGGTTCATACAAAGCCTATCCGGCAGGCGTAAGTACATTCTATGACATGGCTTATCAGGAGGCACCTGTATATCGTGATCCGGATTCCAACACCTGGTTTGGATTCCAGGCATGGCCGCTGGAGCGTGTAGCCGAGATGTACTATATTCTTGCGGAGAGCGGGGACTTGACCTCTGAGAACTTCCAGATGGCCAAGAAGGTAATCACGAAGTGGATCGACTGGAGTAAGGATTATGTATTTGTAGGTGAGCGTCCGGTGACGGATGCGCAAGGCTATTATCTGAATGCGGCTGGACAGCGCATTTTGGGTGGAACTAATGTTCAGGTAGCAACAACGCCGGCTCCGGGAGAGTTCTGGATTCCGGGTGGTCAGGAATGGCATGGTCAACCGGACAAATGGAATGGATTCAGTTCGTTTACGGAAAATCCGAACTTCCGTGTAACGACCAAAGATCCAGTGCAGGACACCGGAGTTCTGGGAAGTTACGTTAAAGCTCTGACCTTCTTCGCAGCGGGAACACAGGCAGAGAACGGTACACTTAGCGCGGAAGGCCAAGAAGCCAAGGATTTGGCTGAGGCTTTGCTGGATACAGCTTGGGATTACAATGATGGTGTGGGGATTGTTACGGAAGAAGAACGTAAAGACTACTTCCGCTTCTTTGCCAAAGAGATCTATATCCCGGCAAACTGGTCTGGAACCTTTGGTCAAGGCAATACGATTCCAGGTACAGCAGGTGTACCTTCCGAGCCGGCGAAAGGTGGCAATGGCGTATACATTGGATACTCCGATCTGCGTCCGGCCATCAAGCAAGATCCGGCATGGGCTTACCTGGATAACCTGTACAAAACGTCGTATAACACAACCACGAAACAGTGGGAAAACGGTGCACCTACCTTTACGTATCACCGGTTCTGGTCACAGGTGGATATGGCTACAGCGTATGGAGAGTATGATCGTCTGCTCGGTGATACCGATACGCCGGAAGTTGAAGTCCCGGCTGCTCCTGCCGGCGTAACGGCTGCTGGTGGCAGCGAGCAAGTTGTACTGAACTGGAACGCAGCCACTGGTGCAACGTCATATACGGTGAAACGTGCAGAAGTGAACGGTGGCCCTTATACGTCTGTAGCGACAGGAGTCACAGGATCAACATTCACGGACACAGGCTTGACCAACGGCACAACGTATTATTATGTCATCACTGCGGTGAATGCCGTAGGTGAGTCTGCACCGTCGACACAGGCATCTGCAACACCACTCGCAGGTACCGTTGTGCCCGGCGTATTCAACCTTACTGGAACGGCTGGCAATGCCCAGGCGGTACTGACATGGACCGCATCAACTGGAGCAGCGAGTTATAAGGTACAACGTTCGGTTGGCACCGGAGCATATGCTGATCTGGCAACAGGTTTGACCGCACTGACGTATACCGACGCTACAGCGGTGAATGGTACGGCTTATAATTATAGAGTCGTAGCCATTAATACGAGTGGTCAGACGAATTCAAATGTATTGGTGTTGACCCCATTGGCACCTCCAGTTACAACGGGAACGCTTGAAGTACAATACCGTAATGGTAGTTCAGGAACTTCGGTCAATGCGATTACTCCACAGTTTAATGTGAAGAATACAGGTACAACTGCTGTGGACTTGAGCAAAGTGAAGGTCCGGTATTATTTCACCAAGGATAGTGCAGCTGATCTGAGTTTCTGGTGTGATTATGCACAGATTGGCAGCGGTAATGTGGAAGGACATTTTGTTTCGGTAGATCCGGCCAAGGGCACGGCAGACACCTATCTGGAGATTGGATTCAAACCGGATGCTGGCAGCTTGGCTGCGGGTGCCGAGACCGGAGTCATCCAGGGACGTTTCTCCAAAAACAACTGGACTACTTTTGACCAAACGAACGATTATTCCTTTGATTCCACCAATACGGCCTTCAGTGCCTGGACTAAAGTGACAGCGTATCAGGATGGCGCCAAGGTATGGGGAATTGAACCTTAAATGAGTTGATCAACCAATTGTAGAGTGATGTTACTCATCATACAGGTTAAGCCGGGGAGAAATCCCTGGCTTTTCTTTTTTTATGGAAAAGCAAAAATGAAATACAAAATAATCAAACGGACACTGCTGATAAATCGATCCGTATTGAGGTTGGAGGCAAAAATGTGAATTCGGGGAACGGTAATCGGCAAATGAATCATAGTAATGTTTACCATATTTGCGGTTTTAAACATTAAAATCTAGGTCATATGGCATATGCACTGAATGAGAAACGGCCTAGCTCTTGTATCGAGGAAAAATCAAGCATATCAAATAGTTACAATAATTTAACCTTTCAAAAAGAAGGAATCAGCAGTGAATTTTTCCAGCAATCCATGGACACACCCTGATACTTAGTGCTCAAGTTCGCCTCTATCAATACAGGACTTTCGACTGATGAACGTTATGGATAGCCCGTTTACAATGGGGCAAGCCCGGGAGAACCAAGCCAGGTTAAAATTCTGTAACATCAGGGGGAACTCGACATCATGAACTGGAAAAAAACGATTGTTACGGCAAGTGTCACAGCAACGATGCTGATGGGAAGTCTGACGACAGGAGCACTAACGGCACAGGTATCGGCAGCTGCTGTTAACAATTCACAAGTAAAAGTAATCTGGGGCGTAAACCTACGCACAACACCTTCTTCTTCTGCGAAGATTGTTCGCATGGTCGCTAAAGGGGAAACGGTAACGGTGCTTCAGCAATCCGGTTCGGATTGGTATAAGATTAAGGATTCTGCTAACCGGACAGGCTACATATCTTCTTCATCCAAATACACACAAGCGATTAGTGGCAGCACAAGCGGATCAGGTTCGAATAGTGGTACATCGGTGACCGGTAATGCATCTGTGGAAAAAGTGATTGCGGCGGGAATGAAATATTTGGGAACACCGTATGAGTTCGGAGCCAGTCGTAACAGCACAGCTACTTTTGACTGTTCCAGCTTTGTACGCCAGGCATTCGTCGATGCACTTGGTATCAAACTTCCAGCGGATTCCCGCAAACAGGGAGCTTATGTAAAAGCCAAGGGTACAGTTCAGACGAACTGGAAAAACCTGAAACGCGGTGATCTGATGTATTTCATGTCGTATAAAGGCAGCTCTGCATCATCGTATTCGGGCGTGAATAAATCTAGCGCAAACATTACGCACACAGGGATTTATCTGGGCAACGGCAAGGTATTACATACGTATTCCAACGCTGGCGGTGGTGTAACCACTAGTGATATCTCCGGCAAACACTGGGAGTATCGCTTCCTGTTTGGTGGCAGTGCGCTGTAGGTTAGAACAAGAACCTTCTTAAATAATCCACGCATGTTCATATGCATACAAAACACCTCCCATTCTGCCTTTGACAGGCGACTGGGAGGTGTTTTGGTGTTGTTTATTATTTTGAAGAACTCAATCGTGATAGTACAGTCGGAACAGGATATCCTGATTGTAGTTGCCGAATCCCTCGCCATATAAGGTAAGCCCGCCTACATGCTGAGCATCTTCCTCCACCGAAAGACGAAGAGTCCATTGGTTGCGTTCGACCGGGATATCTGCGAGTGTAATGTCGGATAGATGTTGTCCATCGATAAACGTACCTTCATTCGTAATTCGCAGCACCTTGAGCATGCCATATTGATTGATACTGTCACTCCACCATTCCGGGGTGAACATGCCGCGTCCGTTGCCTGAATCTCCAGGGCTTGTCCATTCCCCCAATCGAATGCCATTAAGCATAAATGTAATATCCGAGGGCCAATTCGGATTCACCGAAGGGGCTTCTGATCCAATCTCCAGAGATAATTCAATGGCATTGATCTGCTGTCCGGATAAGATATAGTTTGGAATTTTGTACTCCACAAATCCACGGCCAAACCACAGAATATGGGCATGCATCCGCTCAGGGTCGAGAAAATAACGAGGATCATCATACTGTCCGATAACATGATTGGACGTAGCCAGACCACATGTCGGATAGACATCAAAGTGGGTGTAGTGTCCCACAGGTACAGAAACTTCGTGCAGCTTGCGGGCTGTGCCACTTTCCTGCGGCATGGAGATGCCAATCCAGTCTACAGCAAGGCTGTTCATTTTATGTGTGCCGCCGTCTTTACGTATCATTTTGGACTGAATAATGCCCACATCCTGAAGTTTGCGGACATGCATGGTCACGATGGCACTACTCAAACCCAGTGAAGCAGCGAGGTCCTTCACATTCATGGGTGTCTCTGCAACAAGGCGGATGATCTGTAAACGGACTTCACTGGCAAGTGCTTCATATAGGGGTAGCCATTCGGCATCGGTATTAGCTCTGATCACAATTGTTCCTCCATTATATCTGTATAGAATTAAGTTAAACATAAATTCAGTGAAAAGAATAACATTTTGCAAAATTCAGGTTGAAATTAAGGCTATAATCGATTTTAATATAAATATGAACGTTGATCCATAGAATATCAATTAATTTTTATATTAATCTTAGGGAGTTGAAATTCATTATGGAAAAAGCAAAAATGACGGTAGACAAGGATTTTACAATTGGCGTAATTGATAAGCGCTTGTACGGATCATTTATTGAGCATCTGGGACGTGCCGTGTATGGTGGAATATATGAGCCGGGACACCCATCTGCGAACGAACAGGGTTTTCGCACGGATGTGCTGGAGATGGTCAAGGAGTTGAATGTACCGATTGTACGTTATCCTGGGGGTAACTTTGTATCCGGTTACAATTGGGAAGATACAGTAGGACCTGTGTCTGAGCGCAAACGCAGACTTGAACTGGCTTGGAGAACGATTGAAACCAATGAATTTGGCTTCAACGAATTCGTGGATTGGGCGAAACAGGCCAATTCCGAAGTGATGATGGCGGTCAATCTGGGAACACGGGGTACGGATGCAGCTCGTAATATTGTGGAATACAGCAACCATCCGGAAGGTTCGTATTATAGTGATCTTCGCATCAAGCATGGTTATAAAGAGCCTCATGCGATCAAAACATGGTGTCTGGGCAACGAGATGGATGGCCCTTGGCAGATTGGTCACAAAACGGCAGAAGAGTATGGACGGTTAGCTGTGGAAGCGGCAAAAGTCATGAAGTGGACAGATCCGACGATTGAACTGGTAGCCTGTGGAAGTTCAAACCTGAATATGCCATCCTTCCCGGAATGGGAAGCAACGGTGCTGGATCATACGTATGATCACGTGGAGTATCTGTCATTGCATCAATACTACGGCAATCAAGAGCAAGATACGCCAACGTTCCTGGCACGCTCGCTTGAAATGGATCGTTTTATCGATACCGTGAAGGCAACTTGTGATTATATCAAAGCGAAGAAGCGCAGCAAAAAGACGATGTATCTGTCCTTTGACGAGTGGAATGTATGGTATCACTCCAATGAAAATGATTCGAAGATGGACCCATGGCAGATTGCTCCGCCACAGCTTGAGGATATCTACAATCATGAGGATGCACTGCTTGTTGGTTGTATGTTGATCAGTATGCTCAAACATGCGGATCGGGTTAAAATGGCCTGTCTGGCACAACTCGTTAACGTGATTGCGCCGATCATGACAGATACGGGTGGTGGTTCATGGAGACAGACAATCTTCTATCCATTCATGCATACGTCCCTCTTCGGGCGTGGAACAGCATTGGTGCCATTGATCCAGTCTCCAAAATACGATACAAAACAAATCACAGATGTACCTTATCTGGAAGCTATTGCAGTGCATAACGAAGAGCAGGGTGAAGTGACTGTATTTGCAGTCAACCGCCATCTGGAAGAATCCCTTCCGCTCGAAGTGGACCTGCGCAGCTTCGGGAAGTGTACCGTGATCGAGCACATCGTGCTGGAAAGTGATGATCTCAAAGCATCGAATACGGCAGCACAACCAAACCGTGTTGCTCCTCATAATCGCGGGGGTGCAGTTGTATCCGAGACCCTGATTACGGCGAGCTTGGCAAAAGCATCATGGAACGTAATCCGTTTGAAAGTCCAGTAAGGGATAGCATAAAGGCACGGGACACGTGAGAGCGCAATGGAGACATGATGCTCGAGAAGGAAGCCAGCAGTTCAGCGTGTTCCTTCAATCAAAAAAGCTGGGTGCGAGTTCATCGCATCCAGCTTTTTTCGTCACGTGCTACGGTCTCACTTACGCTTTAAACTCAAAACTTTCGCCGTCACGTGGGATGAGCACCTGACCATCCAACTGCTCGGATGCCAGATAAGTCGCAAGATCCGTACGAGACATCACACAATGGTTAATTGCATCCATGTGCACAGCGATGACATGAGCAGACGGCGCATGGCGCTTCACGGCGACAACGTCAGGCCCGTCCATTGTAATGGGATCACCCTCCACGAAGCGTGCACCTCCTGCATTCACGACAATGACTTCAGGCGTATATTGGCGGATGGCCTCAGCAGGTTCTTCACACCAGATCGTATCCCCCGCAATATAGGTGACAGGTTCTCCGTCTGCTTCAAGTACGAAGCCGGACACCTTGCCCATACGTTCACCGATCTCACCTGTGCCATGATGCCCGGATGTACGGGCGAATCGGACAGAGTGATGCTCATGTTTTTCATCTACAGCTGTTACATCCGTGAATCCGGCACCCAGAAATACATTCTCATCCCCAGGCTGGCAGATCAGGGGAATGTCCTTGCGGAATTGCTTCGCTGCTGCTTCATCCCAGTGGTCCAGATGGGTGTGTGTGACAATCAACAGATCCGGACTCAGATAATCCGTTTCGATTTCAGGCAGACCGACTCTCGGGTTACGCAGCTCATTCGGTGTGTTTGGAAATGCAGGCATGACTTCAGCGTCCATCAACATCGGATCAACGAGGATATTCAGCCCTCCGTATTCCAGCCACAGTGTAGCATGGCGAATCAATTGAATTTTCATTATATTTGCACTCCTTCAGGTTGTTTAATAGTATTACCCTATATGGTATACAACCCGTTTGACGTCGTACATAACATGATGAATGGAAACAGGTTGCACTAATTTCACGGTGAAAGGATTGCTGAATAATGAATGAAACGATAGATCACACAGATATACGCATTCTGCAGATCCTGATCCGGGATGCCAAGCGTTCTCATAAAGAAATTGGTGAAGAGGTGCATCTTACAGGGCAGGCTGTTGGTGCAAGGGTGCGTAAGTTGCAAGATCTGGGTGTAATCGAAGGGTACACGGTAAAATGGAACCCCGCACGTATAGGCCTCGGCCTACAGGCTTTTGTCACGGTTTTTCTGAACTCCGGCGACAGACATACCGCCTTTCGTGCATTTACTGCCGAACGTGAGGACATCGTTGAAGTCCACCGTGTGAGCGGGGAAGGCTGTTATCTGATGAGAGTGCAGACCGGCACCACAGAGCAGCTTGGTCAACTGCTGGAAGCATTACTTCCTTACGGCAATTACAAAGTCAGCCTGTCCATAGGTGTAGAGAAATCACAGTGATGTGTGGGAAGCTTGTCCTCATCCATCCCGATGTTCAACGATCCTGCTGCTGTTCCTGTAAAGCCTGCTGAAGCAAAGTCACTGCCTGATTCAGCTCTTTTTTGCTGAGCAGGTGATCGGTCTGAACGTGAGATCGCGTGCCGTCCTTCAGGTACAGGACGAACATGGGTGAGGTGGATAGTAGCCACTTACTACGGGCGGGTGAGGCGAGTTCAACTTTACGAATAAGGCTCCAAGGAATCTTCCGTTTGCCCGTGCTCAACGCATCATCATCCCAAGACAACAAAACAGTGGGAGTTCTGGTTAGTCGAGACAGGAACATGAAGAACAATGGCCCGATCAACCACATACCCAGCACGGCTGCAATGGAATAGTATATGGTCTCCAGTCTTTCGGCTTGTCCGTCCACGATGATCCATAATAAGCTCACGCACAAGAGAAGGAACAGGAAGCATAAACTTCCTTTCCATAGGGCTGTGCTGCGTCGGTAACGAATCTGCTGATGGTCACGCTTGGGTGTTTCGGGTTGTTGCATAGATGTTCCTCCTAATTAACTATGCTGATCGATATGCCAAACGTGCCGCCTGCATAAGCAGAGCGGCATGTTCAACGTTCTCTATCTACTATAACTCAGGTTCATTACCCTGATATAGCTGAATTTTTACCTGCATCACGCGCATGGGTGTACAAGTCTGCATATACACCTTTGGCTGCGATTAGTTCCTGGTGCGGTCCTTCCTCCACAATCTCACCATTCTCCATCACCAGAATTCGATCAGCATGCATCACCGTGGACAGACGATGAGCAATGACAATGGTGGTGCGTCCATGGGATACCGATTCCAGCGCCTGCTGCACAAGCTGTTCCGTGTGTGAGTCCAGATTGGCGGTTGCCTCATCCAGGATGAGCACGCGGGGCTGGAACACCACAATCCGGGCAAATGAGATCAACTGCCGCTCCCCGGCGGACAGTCCGCTTCCGCGTTCGGATAGATGCGTATCATATCCTTGAGGCAAACGTGAAATCATCGCATGTGCTCCGACAAATCGGCAGGCCTCAATTGCCTGCTCTCGCGTAATATCCTCACGAAACATCCTCACATTATCAATAATGGAACCGGAGAACAGGAAGGGTTCCTGTTGAATCAGACCGACGATCCGATGAAGCTTAGCCTGCGGCAGATGCCGGATATCGGTACCATCAATCTCGATACTGCCCTTGTCTACATCATAGAAGCGATTGAGCAGGGAGATCAGTGTGCTTTTGCCAGCGCCTGTTGTGCCCACGATACCTACCATTTCACCCGGGTAGAGGTGCAGGTTCATCTGTTGGATCAAGGGCCGGTCAGCCCGATAACCAAACGACACATCATTAAAATCAATCTGGCCCATCACATTTTGTGGTTCAAGCGAGGAGGCCATCCCGGGTTTGGGATCGGCAACTTCAGGCCGTGTATTCAGAATGTTCCAGATGCGATCCATCGATACGGTCGTGGACTGGAATGTATTCCATTGCATCGTAATCTGGTTAATCGGTTGAAAGAACTGACGAATATAGCTGATAAACGCATATAATACCCCGACTTGCAGGGACTCACCCAGTACGGCGCGACCTCCAAGCCAGACCATCATGACCAGAGCCGCATTGCCAAGGATATCAAACGTCCGGTTGAATATGACATTGGAACGAGCTTGCGCAATGTTGGCTTTTAGATGGAGCGCATTCTGTTCCGAGAAACGTTTCTTCTGTTCTTCCTCCTGGTGAAAAGCCTGAATCAGGAACATGCCGGACAAGTTCTCCGCCGTAAATGCGATCAGACGGGAAAGCCGGGTACGCGCATTTTGATAAGCTTTCCGCAGTCGACTACGGAATAATACCGCAACCACCGCAATGACAGGCAGAACGATCAGGGAGTATGTCGCCAGCACAGGATCAAGTTGGAACATAAAGACGATAATGAGCACCAGCATCATACCATCTCGAATCAGACTGAGTAGTACTTGAGTGAAAAAGCTGCTGATGGTCTCCGTATCACTGGATACGTTTGTGACCAGACTGCCGATATGAAAACGGTCAAAGAAGGACATGGACATCTTGGAGATATGCTTGAACAGGTCCTTTCTGATCCGGGATACAATGTTCTGTCCTACGTGCTGCAACAGATTATTCTGGATATAGGTAAAAATAAAACTGATGACAGCCAGCCCGAGAAAGATGGCTGCGAGCTGAACGAGAAAGCCCACACTGGTCTGGCCCACGGCCAGATGATCATCGATGGCGATCTTCACCAGATAGGGTTGCAGCAGATCTGCCGATATGCCAAGCAGTGAACAGAAGAAGATACCGGCAAAAGCCCATTTATGCGGTTTGGCGTATGCCATCATCGCCTTAAACGAAGTTCGTTTACTCTGATCGTCTTCTGCATCTGGGTGAAGTTCAGCGTTAGCGTTAGACATGATGTAATCCCTCCTCCTGCAAACGGTAGGTGGCCGCATATAATCCCTTGGCAGCCATCAGCTGAGCATGTGTTCCCTGTTCAGCAACTCGCCCTTCATCCAGAACGATAATATCGTCGGCATGACGGACTGCGCTGATGCGGTGAGAGATGATTAATGTAGTCTTGCCCTTGCCGATCTCGCGCAAACTGCGCAGAATACCACTCTCCGTGACGGCATCAACCGCGCTCATACTGTCATCCAGAATAAGTAACTGTGCTTGTTTGATCAGTCCTCTTGCAAGGCTGGTTCGCTGACGTTGTCCACCAGACAAGGTGAGTCCACGTTCGCCAAGCAGTGTATCGAAGCGATCAGGAAAACGGACAATATTGTCATAGATCATGGCTTGCCGTGCACTATGTTCCACCGTATCCAGCGATACTTCCCGGTCGCTGAATGCGATGTTATCCCGGATGGTGGTACTAAACAGGAATCCATCCTGAGGGACATAGGCGATGCGCGTTCTTAGACTTTCCAGCGACAGCTGCCGAATATCGGTACCATTGATGCGAATTGTTCCTTCAGGTGGTTCATATGTACGCAGCAATAGCTTAACGAGGGTACTTTTACCTGAGCCGGTCTTGCCTACAATACCGACCGTTCGCCCGGCACGGATATGGAGTTGAATGTTTTTGAGAGCAGGAGATGAACTGCCTGGATAGGAGAAGGTTAGATTCTCCATGGTGATATCTTGTACGGTTTGGAGCGCTGTGGCTTCAGGGAGTTCACGTACATCCGCTACTTCGCTGAGCAGGTCATTTACCCGCTCCAGTGATGCGCCTGAGCGCTGAACGGTATTAATAACATTGCCGATCTGTTGAAGCGGTCCCATAATAATGCGCAGATATAAGGTTAAGGCGACAAAACTCCCGAGTGTAATAGAATTCTGCATGGTCATAATACCTCCGACAAGAAGGGAAACAACCAATGAGATCGCTCCCAGCAGCGGGAGCATTGCCTGAAACAGGGAAGACAGGCGGACAAGCCGCAGCTGTTTGCTTTTGATCGCATCGACGGTGGTTCCAAAACGTTCACGGGCACTGTCTTCGATGGCAAATGTCTTGGTTACGCGAATACCACCCAGTTGTTCTTCTGCGGACTCCGTCATGGTCGCAAGGGCCTCTTGTACGTCACGAGAGCGCTTGCGAATTCGCGGACCGAAAAACACGACCAGAAATGGAATCGCCAACAAGGGCACAACACTGATCAGAATGAGCGTCAGTGGAATCCCGCTAAGCAGCATCATGACTATGCAGGATAACAGCAGGAAAGTAGCATTGGTCATAAGCGTTACGCCATTGGATATCGCTTCACGGACGGAAGTCACGTCATTCATGACATAACTGAGCAGCTTTCCGTT
This sequence comes from Paenibacillus sp. FSL R5-0701, assembly GCF_037973995.1. Lineage (NCBI taxonomy): Bacteria > Bacillati > Bacillota > Bacilli > Caryophanales > Paenibacillaceae > Paenibacillus > Paenibacillus sp. FSL R5-0701. The sequence goes on from NZ_CP150230.1 coordinate 1,318,495, forward strand.
TCCCTGTTTGGAGAAATAGTGCTCACTAAGTTCGGAAAACTTACTGAATATACGCTCACGTGTCATGAATTCGAAGCGTCGACCCAGCTTCATAATCATGAATTGCCCGGTACCGAACAGCAGATTATACCCGATGGCAATAGCCAGAAGGGACAGGCTGTACCTTACGACCGTCTGCATCTGAAGAGAGTTCTGCATCAACTGATCCGTGAAGCTGCCGAGTATGCGGGGCAGGGATGCTTGCCCGACATTGGAGGCGATGATCAGAAGAACAGCAACCAGATAAACAGGCCAGTTCGACACAACATAACCGCGAAGTAATCCTTTCTTGGACATAAGCGTTGTTCTCCTTTTGTTATAGGTGAAGTCAGTTCAGGCAGGTGGAGTCAAGAAAAGGGCCGACACCTGTTATTAGCGCGTCGTGCCCTCTTACTGTATGCGATCCAGTTCGTTGTTTATCCGTCATCCGATGGATTTCTCTATTCTTATTTTTGCGCTAATCCGATGGGATGTCAACGAAGCCAGTTAGCAATAGCAGGTGGCCCCGATTAGTGACAGCGGAGAAGAGTTGTATGCCGTGTTCTCGTGTTGTATTCACCAGATGTCGAAATTACTGAAACATTTTCTAGGGATACCCCGTCTGTAGGAATGAAGAGGTAACAAATAGGCTTTACTAAACATATGGAGGTGCCAGGAAATGAAACATAAAAGAGGATTGGCTGCAACACTTGCGCTCTGCGTTTCTTTGACAGCAGGAGGTGCATCGGTACTCGCGTTTTCAGATGTGAAAGATGAAGGGCAGAAGTCGGTTGTCGATTCATTGAAATCAAAAGGCATTGTTAACGGAGTAACAGCGGATCTGTTCCGTCCAGATCTTGCATTGTCCGAGCCACAGGGTGTTCAACTGATTGTGAATGCATTTGGTCTGAAAAATGAATTTGCGGAAGCATCCGCTCAGAATAAAATCAGTCCGGACACTTGGTATGCTGACGCTGTTCAAGCCGCTACTCAGAATGGACTGTCCATTCCGGTTGAAGTGAACCCGCAGGGCAAGATGACGCGTGAACTGTTTGTCATTTTGCTACATGAAGGGATTAACACAACCGGGAATTATCCGGTCATCATGAAGTATAATCTTGTTAAGGACGAAAATAAAATCGGTAAGGACGCCATATCTGCAGTCCAGAACCTGCTGAACATGAACATCATTGAACTGGATAAGGACGGTAACTTCCGTCCAGATCAGTCGCTTACCCGTATGGAGGCTGCAAGCATGATCTTCAATGCACTTGAATTTGTGGATAAACACGGCAATGGCGGCTCGGCAGAGCCAGCTCCAACTAATCCAGGTGAAGGCCAACAAGCGATTGTACCTGAAGTAACAACGACGAAGGTTGATGACAAAACAACCAAAGTTAAACTCAGTGCTGAAATGCCACACCCTGGTTATGGATTGAAGATTGATGATGTAAAATTGGAGAAGGATGGACGCGCTATCGTGCTTTACTCCATTATTCAACCTGATCCAGACATGATGTATCCGATGGTTATCACAAATGTGACCGCAGAAACGGATATCCCAACGGGATATACGGCAGAAGCTCAACCTTCTGGTAAGTAAATTCACTGCAAACCATACAAACTAAACGCTGATTAAACGGATATGTATCCTCAAACCCACCTTCCATATATGTATGGAAGGTGGGTTTTTCATTTGAGTTGAAGTGAACATCTCAGTCGGGTTACATGACAACTTTTCTTTTGTATGATAATTTAAATTACACTTTATGAAGTTTTATAAATCATTTGTGTTATGTTTATTAACATAAATATATAATCTATGAAATATATAATGGGTATTTGTTAAGGTTATATAGCTAAATTGTGTTATCGTAGCGGCTTACATTATGGTCTTTTTCCAAATAACTCACCGGACCCAGTTTACAAGCCTTGTGCAAAATCTACATATACGACTCGATATTCCCAGTGTTTACAGGCATTCATGTATCCTATAGGCAAAGATAAAAACAACATATATACGAAAGAGGGAGGAGAATTATAAAATAAGGGCAAGCCAATTACTGGCATGTAATATGCGATAGGTATATGGAAGATAATATTACACTTCGATTTAACATTTAAGTGGCTTTCCCTGCAGTATGTGCGTTTAGACATGAACACCCTGGTCAGGTAAGTATGTGGGTTTTGACTTTAAGGCCTGTTTTCTAACCTCCGTTTAGATCTAACATCTTTCCAAGTTCGTAGGATACAACTCCAAATGACATCTAAAGGAGGGATAAGGGTCAAATTCTACATGTTTTACTTCCCCAAAATGACAATGACAAGCTGATAACAAAAGTGTAAACCCCCGTTATAACAGTATATTCCGTGATTTTAAGAGTGAAGATAGAAATGGCATATTTACGAATTAGAGAATGATCCATAAACTCAGTATGTAAGCGTTACCAAATAGGAAGGGGAACAGAGTTGCTCGTCATGGAAACGGTTCGGAAATCCTTCCTTATATTTAAACAGGTGTGCTGGGCTCTTCCTCACAAACGGCCGGATTTTCATTATAAAAGGAGGAAACAACTGATGCAGCTAAATGGGGAGTCTCCCTCGACGCAAAACTTAGCGGTAAACACGATTCCGAACAGCAAGAAAAATAAATTATGGAGAAGGATGATTCGAAACTGGGAGTTGTATTTGTTTATCGCGCCAGCCTTTCTATATTTTCTGATATTTCATTATGGTCCGATGTACGGCATACAAATTGCATTTAAAAACTTTATCCCAACGCTTGGTGTCACGGGAAGCCCATGGGTCGGATTCGATCATTTCATCCGTTTCTTCAATTCTTATTATTTCTGGGATTTACTATGGAATACTCTTAGCATCAGCTTGTATGAGCTGGCTATAGGTTTTCCGCTGCCGATTATTCTGGCGTTAGCGTTCAATGAAGTAAAGGACTCCTTTTTCAAACGTACCGTACAGACCGTCACGTATGCACCGCATTTTATTTCGGTCGTTGTCATGTCGGGGATGATCATTACCTTTTTATCACCATCGTCAGGCATGATTGTCAATTTGGTACAGGCCCTTGGATTTCAGTCACCTCAATTCCTGACGGACCCTGCGTGGTTCAAGACAGTGTATGTTCTGTCAGGAGTCTGGCAAAGTGCAGGCTGGGGCACCATTATATACCTTGCCGCTCTATCGGGTGTGGACCCGCAACTGCATGAAGCGGCTGTGGTAGATGGTGCGAGCCGGTTTAAACGGATTTTGCATATTAACATTCCAGCGATCATCCCTACAATCACCATCTTGTTAATTCTGAATATGGGCAGTATTCTGGGCGTCGGATTCGAGAAAATCCTGTTGCTGCAAAATCCGCTGAACATGGGCTCGTCCGATGTCATCTCAACATTTGTCTATCGGTCCGGTCTGGTCGATGCGCAGTACAGTTTCTCTACGGCGGTGGGATTGTTCAACTCCGTAGTGAATGCAATTCTGCTTATTACCGTGAATCAGATTGCACGCCGCACCAGTGAAAACAGCCTATGGTAAAAGGAGGGAATACACATGTCATCCGCTGTGAAAGAAAGCAGAAGTGATAAATTGTTCTTATTGTGCAATTACATCTATCTGACGGTAGCGCTCGTCATTGTGCTGTATCCGCTGTTATACATCATCAGTGCTTCAATCAGTGATCCCAAATATGTAGCCTCCGGTGAGATGTGGCTGCTACCCAAAGGCATTACTTTTGAAGGTTATGCCCGGGTGTTTGAGAACACCAACATCTGGATTGGGTACAAAAACACGATCATCTATACCGTTGTAGGCACCATCGTTAACCTGATTGTTACACTACCCGCAGCCTATGCGCTCAGCCGCTCGGACTTTGTGGGACGTGGATTCTTCATGGCGATGTTTATGGTAACGATGTTCTTCGGCGGAGGGCTTGTCCCAAGTTACCTGCTCGTTAAGGATCTTGGTATGGTGAACAGCATGTGGGCACTTATTCTGCCTGGAGCTGCATCCATATGGAATATTATCGTATGCCGGACGTTCTTCCAATCGACCATTCCCAAGGAGTTACAGGAAGCGGCGCATATTGATGGGTGTACCAACACCCGGTTGTTCATCAAGATTGTGCTCCCGCTTTCCATGCCAATCATTGCAGTGATGGCGCTCTTCTATGGAGTCGGACACTGGAACAGCTATTTTAGTGCCATGATCTATCTGAATGATTCTTCCAAGTACCCGCTGCAGCTCTTTCTGCGCCAGATTCTGGTGCTTCAGGAAATGGCGGCTCAAGGGGGAGGCGCTATCGATACGTCTTCAGCAACGGCGATGAATACCAAAGCGGAGATCGCTGCACTGGTTAAATATGCCGTCATTATTGTTGCCACCCTTCCGGTTATTGCAGTCTATCCGTTCCTACAGCGTTACTTTGTACAGGGTGTTATGATCGGTTCCGTTAAGGGATGATCTTAATCCATATACCACATTAAACAAGGGGAGTTGTTGTCATGAAAAAGCTTCGTAAGGCTTCATCCATTACACTCTGTCTCACCTTATTCGCAACATTGCTTGCAGCTTGTGGTTCAACCAATGAAGACGGAAGCACGACCTCCAAAGTAGAAGGGGTCAAAAAAGAAGGTTTCCCCATTGTAGACAAAACACTAACGTTGAAGGTCATGTCCCAGGATGCGGGCGTAGCCGACTGGAGCACCATGCCTGTGCTGCAAGAAATGGAGAAACTGTCGGGCATCAAGCTGGAGTACCAGCTCTCACCAATCGATAGCTTTGAAACGAAGAAAAATCTGGTTTTCGCGAGCGGGGACTTGCCAGATATGTTCTATGCTGCAGACCTCAAGCCAGCTGAGCAGGTGACTTATGGTAGCCAGGGCATTCTGATTCCGTTGGAAAAATACATTGACGAAGGTTATGCACCCAATATCAAAAAGATCCTCGATGAGAACCCGGATGTCCGCAAATCATTTACAACACCTGATGGGCATATGTATGCACTCCCATTCATTGATAAAGCGGCCGTGTGGTATAGAGGCCCAATGTGGTACAACGGGGAATTCTTGAAGGCACTTAACGTAGAAGAGCCCAAGACTACGGAAGAATTGTATACGTATCTTAAGCGTGTAAAAGAAGAAGACCCTAATGGCAATGGCCAGCAAGATGAAATACCGCTTACTTCTGTAAAACTGGATGATCTTCGCATGTTTTTCTTCGGCTTCTGGGGAATGTACAACGAAGGCATCTATTCCGATAAAGACGGAAAAGTTCACTATCCTTATCAAGAAGAAGGCTACAAAGGTTATCTTACATTCATGAACCGCTTGTGGAAGGAAGACTTGCTGGATCACGAGACCTTCTCTCAAACAGGTGATCAGAAAAAAGCTAAAGGTGAAAGCAACAAACTTGCACTGTTCAACGATTACCATCCATACTTCACGCTTGGTGGTGAACCTAGCACGGATCATCCGCTGATGACACCCGTGAAGAGCGAGGTGGCAGACTCTCCAGTGTACGGCAAGCATCCGGGGATGTCGGCTCGCGGTACCTTTGCTATTACAAGCAGCAACCCGTCACCCGAGGCGACGATGCGATGGATCGATTACTTATACAGCTATGAAGGTGCGACACTGTTCAATCAAGGTCCAGAAGGTGTGCTGTGGAAATTCAAAGACAAGGAAAATCACGTGAAAGAGTGGCTCCCTGTTCCTGGCGGCGGTGATCGTGAGGAATACCGGGGTAAAATCACGCCGAACTTTGGTATCCTGACACCGGGTATTAATGATCCGGATGTAGCGAAGGGGCTACGCACCGAATTTGATGAGTGGATTGACCAGCAGAATCAAGAGAAGTTGGTACCTATCGGAAAAGCACCATTTCCTAACGTTTATCTGACGAATGAAGAGCAAAGCGAAGCAACCGCTCTATTGTCTGACCTGGATACGTACGTCAAACAGATGGAAGCGAAGTTTGTGACCGGTCAGGAACCGCTTGAGAACTGGGATAAGTACACTGCACAGATGAAGAAAATGGGCAGTGACCGTATCATCGAACTGTATCAGGGGGCATATGACCGCTGGAATACTGGAGAATGACCTAAAGATTTTTCACAGATAAGGACTCTCGAAAGAGGTGTGGACAGCTATGCAGAAATGGTTTGAAGAAGCCAAGCTGGGGATATTCATCCACTATGGCATCTATGCTGTAGACGGGGTTGCGGAATCATGGTCCTTCTATAACGGAAGGGTGTCCTATGAAGATTATATGAAGCAGTTGGACGGTTTTACGGCATCGGAATTCAACGCGGAGAAGTGGGCCGACTTGATTGAAAAGTCTGGAGCTCGGTATGCCGTATTAACAACGAAGCATCATGACGGCGTTGCGTTATGGGATACGCAATATAGTGACCTCAATGTTGTCAAACAGACACCAGCGAATCGTGACATTGTGAAGGAATATGCGGAAGCGATTCGGGAAAAGGGCATTCATCTGGGGATGTATTACTCACTGATTGATTGGTCACACCCGGATTATCCTAGCGTGTATGAAGGTGGAAAAGTACCCGAGGATCTCAGCAGAGTCAACCGGCATTCAAGTCCTGTGGACGGCGTTCAGGATCAGGTAAAGTGGCAGAAGTTCCTGCAATTCAATAACCACCAACTGGGAGAGATTTTAACAAATTACGGAAAGGTGGATCTGCTGTGGTTTGATGGGGACTGGGAACGGAGTGCCCAGCAGTGGAATCTGCCGGAGTTCAAGCGTTACCTGCAATCTTTCAATCCGGATATTATCATTAACTCCCGTCTGCAGGGTTATGGGGATTACAAAACGCCTGAGCAAGGCATTCCGATCACAAGACCGGAGGGACCCTGGGAATTCTGCACCACGATCAACACATCATGGGGTTATGTGCCAACCGATCATAAATACAAATCGTTAAATCAGATCATTCGAATGTTCTGTGACTGCATTTCGATGGGCGGTAATATGTTGCTGGATATCGGTCCGCGTGAAGATGGCACCATCGATCAGAGGCAGGAGGATATTCTGCTTGGGCTGGGAGCATGGATCCGAACCCATGAAGAGGCCGTCTTCGGTACGGGTGAAGGCATTATGCCTCGCTATTATCTGGGGGGAAGCACCGTATCCGAGGATCGAAAGACGCTGTATCTGTTTGTGTATGACGATCCAAAAGAGAATGTGTGCATCAAGGGTCTCTGCAATCCGATCAAGAAAATTACCGTGCTACATTCGGGCAAAGAGCTGAATCATGAGATTCATGGGGGCGTGCCTTGGTTCAATGTCCCGGGGACAACGTGGATCAAGATGACCCCGGAGGACACGCATGAACAGGTGACCGTTCATAAGCTTGAATTCGATGAGGAGCTGGAAATGTACGGCGGCTCTGGAGCTGTTGTCACCCATAACTAACCATTACGGGGAGGGTGTGTGCTGGTAGAGGCATGCCCTCCCCTACGAATTGGAGAGAGTGAGATGAACAGAAGTGGAGTGCCAGAACCCAGGATTGAGTATGCTCCCAAACATTATATATGCAAGCGTGCGCAGGAACCGTTGGTGTTAGACGGTCGTGTGGATAAGGCATTTTGGAATGCGGCTCATTGGACGGAGGATTTCGTTGATATCGAAGGTGATCTTCGTCCGAAGCCAGAGAAACAGACACGGGTAAAAATGCTGTGGGATGACGACTATTTCTATTTTGCTGCCGAGCTGATTGAAGATCAGATCTGGGCTACCCTGACTGAACGTGATTCCGTTATTTTTTATGACAATGACTTTGAAATTTTCATCGATCCCGACGGGGATTCCCATCAATATTATGAGTTCGAGATCAATGCGCTCAATACGGTATGGGACCTGTTATTAGTGAAGCCTTATCGGGATGGTGGGCCTCCGGTTAACGGTTGGGATATCAACGGTCTCAAGACGGCCGTATATATCGATGGGGAACTGAACAGACCTGGTGCAGAGAACCGGAAATGGAGCGTGGAAGTTGCGATTCCCTGGGCCAGTCTAAAGGAATGTGCCGAAGGAAACCGTCCACCTGCGCCGGGTGAGTTCTGGCGTGTCAACTTCTCGCGTGTGGAGTGGCAAACCGAGGTACAGGACGGTGAGTACCGCAAGGTGCTGAATCCAGATACGGGTAAACCTTATCCGGAGGACAACTGGGTGTGGTCACCTATGGGGATTATCAATATGCATTACCCGGAGTTATGGGGTTATGTTGTATTCTCGGATGACGGAACGGATCATTCGTTTGAGTTGACGGAAGACGAACGAATCAAATGGGAGCTTCGCAAGCTCTATTACCGTGAACGCAATTATTATGAAACCCATGGTGAATTTACACAGGATGTGAAGCTGCTTATGGGTGAGGAATCGTGGAGCTGTGAGCCTGTTATTGAAACGACCCGCAGCCTGTTCCAGATTACTGCGCCATCTTCGGACGGAACGGCCTTGATCTGTATTCGGGAAGACGGAAAGCTGTGGAAGGAGTGAGAACGCTATGACCAGCCAAACCTTGGTATTTTCCCTTGATGCACAGTCATTGGAGAGGATCGAGCAGAAGTTCCAGGAGAAGGTACGTTTTGCAGAGGCCCGCAAATCGGAATTGTTTCATGTTTTTCAGCAGGAGCTAACGCAAGAAGAGACATGGGCACTGAAGTATGTCTATGCCTATATGCCGGTAAACGACATGGCTGATTATAACGGGGAAATGTTCTTAAGTCATGTGCGCCGAGCTTTGGACACCCGCAAACGTGTGCCTTGGGGAGAACGCGTTCCTGATCATTTGTTCCTTCATTTTGTACTGCCTTATCGCATAAATACGGAGAATATTGAAGATTTCCGCGGTTTGATATATGACGAATTAGCCGAGCGGACAGCGAAGTTATCCATGGCGGATGCCATTCTGGAGACCAATTACTGGTGTCATGAGAAAGCGACCTATATTGGCAGCGATCTGCGTACGATATCACCGCTGACGATGATCCGAAATGCTCGTGGCCGATGCGGCGAAGAATCCACGCTGGCGGTGGCCGCTCTTCGCAGCATTGGCATACCTGCCCGTCAGGTCTACACACCGCGCTGGGCTCACTGTGACAGTAACCATGCTTGGGTAGAAGCCTGGGCAGATGGTCAATGGTACTACATCGGGGCATGCGAGCCTGAAGCCCGTCTGAACCAAGGGTGGTTCAGCCCGCCAGCCCGCAGGGCCATGCTGATTAATACGAGGATCTATGCCGACTATCCCGGACCGGAGGATATAACGCTCTCCGAAAAGGGATATACGGAAATTAATTTGCTTGAGAACTATGCGCCTACGCGAGTCATTGATGTGAAGGTGAAAAATGAGCAGGGAGAGCCCGTTCCGGAAGCGAGCGTCCGCTTTGAGCTGTACAATTCGGCTGAATTCTATCCGATTGCCGAAATCAGGACGGACGCACAAGGGGAAGCTGCTTTTAAGACAGGCTATGGCGACCTTTTGATTCGTGCGGTCAGCGGCGGCAAGTGGAGTGAAATCCTATACAAGGCTCAGGACAGCGATCATGTTGAGCTAGTGTTGAACTCGTCAGAGCAGCCATCAGGGATCGTGGATTTTGATATGGTTCCCCCTCCGGAAGGGGAGGGAGAAGTAGTGACTGCATTACCGGAAGAGAAGATCCGGGATCACAACCGCCGCCTGGAGGAAGGCACGAAGATTCGGAGTGGATATGAGGGTACATTCCTGAGTGAGGAAGAGGCGTTTGCTTTGGCTCGTTCGGCTGGACTGCCTTCGGAACGGGTATGGGACATTCTACGGAAGGCACGAGGGAACAGTCGCGAAATCGCAGCTTTTCTGGAGGAACGTTCCAATGCATATGGTGAGTGGCCGCTCCGGTTGTTGGAGTCGATGAATGAAAAAGATTTAATGGATACCTTTCGTCAGACGCTGGACGATCATCTGATCGGTGCGCTCTCGCAGCAAGGGTCATGGGCGGAAGATACGTTCGTGAGCTACATCTTGTGCCCGCGGATTTCCTATGAAATGCTGACCCCTTATCGAGGTGTATTCCAGAATGCCTTTTCGGCAGATGAAGCGGCAACTTTCAGGGAGAATCCCTCGCTAATTGCCCAAATACTGGAACAGCAATATGAATACTATGAAGATCTTCCCAATCTAAAAGGCAAAGGGAATCCAATAGGGACGTATAGTCTAATGAAGGGAGACTCTCAGTCGCTGGATATTTTGTTTGTGGCTGTATGTCGCAGTTTGGGTATTCCGGCCCGATTACATCCGAGCGCACAGAAACCACAGTATCTAAGTGACAGAGGCTGGGAGGATGCAGTATTTAGTCTCACCTCACCTCTAACTCAGGAGAGCAGAAGCTGGGGAATGCTCCAACTTCATAGGGATATAAAAGCTCCACAGGATACACCTGCAGCATCCTATTTCGAAAACTTCTCGTTTGCCCGTCTGGAGGATGGCGTCTACAAGACGTTGATATATCCTTATGGCAGCACGAATGTCTATAGCGAGCCATACGAGATTGAAGCAGGAGCTTATCGCTTAACGACAGGCATTCGTCTGAAAGATGGAACGGCAAAAGTACGCTTTGTTTACTTTACCGTGAGCGCCGGAGATACCACTGAAGTTGTATTGTCTTATCGTGAGAATGAGGTTGATATTCCTGTACTGGGTAAACTGGCACCAGGAAGTAATCTGACCCGTCTGGATGGCTCAGAGGCAGAACTGGAGGAACTTCTGGGATCGGAGGGTGCCATTGCTGCCTGGATTGAGCCGGAGAGGGAACCGAGCAAACATCTGATTCGTGAACTGTGCGAGCTGGCAGAGCCGCTGGATAAGCTGGGTATACCAATCGTACTCATAATCGGAGATGCAGAATGGAACGCTGCCTTTGACCCTGCTGGTTATCCAAAGCTGCCTGTACGTACGGTTTTTGTACGAGATTCCAGTTATGCTTCCTTGTCCGGCTTCAATTCGAAGCCTGCAGCTCACGAAGCGGGTTATCCACATCTATTTGTACTGGATACTCAGCATCAAATCCGTTATACGGCTTCCGGTTACAAGATCGGTACGGGAAAGGAAGCCTTGCAGATAGCTGCTGCGATATCTCAATCATCGAACGGATTGGAGTGAAGAGAGTGACCAAATATATTGCTGCGGGTTATGCTGTTGATTCAGTTCTCCCCGATATGGCACATGAGGATCTGTCGAAGTTAACACATCTGAACGTAGCCTTCGGACATGTCAAAAATGATGCAATCACCACCGAGCATTTAAAAAACGGCCATGTGATCCGGAACATCAAGCGGGAGCATCCGAATCTTACAGTGCTGTTGTCTGTTGGCGGATGGAGTGCTGGCGGTTTCTCAGAGGCCGCCTCAACTCAAGTGGGGAGGGACACCATGGCCGCATCGGCAGTCCGGGTGTTGGAGGAATACCCTTTTGACGGGATTGATCTGGACTGGGAGTATCCTTGTTATGGTGAAGCTGGTATCGCATCCAGTCCTGATGATAAACGGAATTTCACCTTGCTACTCAAGACAATTCGGGAGTCACTGGATGCCAAGGGAGCCGAGGATAGCCGTCATTATCTGCTCACCATTGCGGCAGGGGCTGATCAATACTACGTTGATGGTACAGAGATGGCCGAGGTGCAGCAGTACCTGGACTATGTTCAGTTGATGACCTATGATATGCGTGGCGGTTTTCAGGTTCTGACCGGACACCATACGAATCTGTACACGCCAACAGGAGATCTGTTTCGAATTAGTACGGATGCTTCCGTGAACCTGTTTGTTCGCGCTGGTGTCCCGAAGGAGAAAATTGTGATCGGAGCTGCGTTCTATTCCCGGATCTGGAATGAGGTTCCTGACCAAAACCACGGGCTCCATCAAATGGCTGGTAGCACAGGCGGCTACGGTCCGTCATTTGCAGAGCTGGAAGCGAAGTACATCAACAAGAATGGATACATCCGTTATTGGGATGAGGAAGCCTGTGCACCGTTTCTGTTTAATGGGTCCAGCCTCATATCTTATGATGATGAAGAATCGATCCATTGCAAATGTGATTACGTAAAGGAACAAGGTCTGGCCGGAATCATGTTCTGGGAGTACGGTTGTGATCCTACTCACCGTTTGCTGGGTGCAGTGCATCAAGGGCTGAAGGATCTTCCGGTTGGGAAAATCGGATAAGGCCGCCGGCCGCGACGAATCAGATTATGTCTACGGACTAAAAACATACGAAGGGGCCGTCCTATACGTTATGAGCATGACGTATAGGACGGCCCCTTGTTTGCGTTAGTTCGGTCTAATGAATCAGGCACATGTTAGACGATGTCTCCCTTTATCCAATACATTCCTCGTCGTCATCATCAGGGGAATCGGCGGAGCCGTTGGGACGGTGCATTTTACGGTATTGCCCTGGGGTATAACCCGTCTCTTTTTTGAATTTGCGGATGAAGTTTGGTGTATCCAGGTAACCGACACGCGTGATGATATCTTTTAACGGATCGGTAGTATGCAGCAGTAGTCGAATGACCTCATCCATCCGTTTCTGCCAGATATATTGGGTAAAGTTCATGCCGATCTTTTCTTTGAAAGAACGACTGAAATAGGATGAAGAGATCGTGAACTTTGATGAAATCGTACCCAGACTGAGATCATAATCAGAGAAATTGGCATCGATATAAGCAACGATTTCATCCATAAGAGAGCTTTCTTCCGTCTCACTCTTCGCCTCGACATGGGCGCAGATTTCGGCGGCAAGGCCTGTCAGTTTTTTCTCCAAGTCCTCCAACGAGTCGTAGGAAGTGATCCTTGGAAGTTGATCAACCACATGATGGATTCCAAGCTCCGAAGCGGTTTTGAGCATTGTATTCAGAATATCAAAGCAGATGCAACGCAGCAGCGGTACAGATGGTATTTCGGATTTCAGGGTATTCAATGCAGTTGACACCATCTGAACCGCCACATCATAGCTGCCTTGTTTCAAGCTCTGAACCAGCTTCAACAATACATCCTTGGGGACCCAGAAGGAAGAATCCTGTACACCGGAACCGGAAAGGTCGTTAAAGTATGTACTGCTTCCCTGTCCATGCAGCATCGATGCTTCCAGAGCGGTCGAGGCTTCGATGTAGGACTGATTCAGCTGTTTCGGATAAGTGTACTGATTGCCTATCCCGATTGCGGGCGCGACCCTGGTGTGATCTGTCACCATCCATTGCAGTTTTTCAACAATAGGCTCCATACGGGCATTTAGGCTACCTTCATGCTCTATTTCGGCATCAAATCCTATGATAAGGGCCAATTGGTTTGCCTGTGGCTGCTCCACGCCGTAAGCATAAGCGGACAACTCCGGCAGCTCCACATCGTTCATCAGCTGCATGACAGTAGGTTGCTCGGGGTTATCACCGTTAGGAAAAGCATGCATTTCCCAGCCCATGATCATGACAAAATAATGGGATCGGTTAAAGCGTATGCCAAGCTTATCCGTAAACTCAGAGGGGAAATCTCCGGTGTGACCATGCTTCAGCAACATGAGCAAAATGTGATTGCGGGCATAGGGCTCCTGAAGATCTACACGCTGACTATAATCATGCAGTGTTTTCTTGATCCATTCCAGCTCGTTGGTGGTGGAAGATGGATCAGGATCATTCTTCAACCGAATGAACTCCATTAAGTCTGAAATCGGATGATACTGTCTCCGGGCCAACATAATGGCGAGGAACGTGCCCATCACCACCATGAAGGAGAAAACGAGAACAACAAAGGTGCGAATATGAACGATTCGGCTGAAAAATTGGTTGCTGGGCATAGCGGTCACATAAGTCCAACCCGCATCCGATTTAACAGATACAACCGAATGTGGTTCTTGATTTAAGGAGATGCTATGCGTCCCGGGTTCAAGAGTAAACAGAGCGTTAACTTCTTGCTCGGATATGATTTCTCCCTTGTAATTGGCCGCCAGTACTTGCCCGTAATTATCGAAAATATACGTCATCCCGTGATAGTCACTGAGGATGGAATCAATTAAGCCTGTCAGATTGGACTCGTGAATCAGGTACATGACGGTTCCATGGGCGGGTGTATTGTTAGGTGCAATCGGTACAAGATAGGCCAGCATGGAATTGGGTATTCTGGTTCCTTGGACGACCTGCTCCGCTGGACGTATCGTGGGGGACTGCACGTTATTCAAATCCCGGATCATGTCTGTTTTGTTCCACGTAGTAAATTTGTAGCGGCCAGTGAATACATCCAGATTCTCAGAACCTTGAGAAGAATAGATGTTATCATCTCCGCGGAAGAACAGGAATAACTCATCGATAATGGAACTGGTGGCTTTGTATTTGACCAATGCACCGATTGATTCCCGGCTATAGTACGGATGGTGGGTCCAATACCGCGTTAACTGCTCATCGTACGCGATGCGAAAAGCGATGTCCTGTAATTCCTTCATGCGATCATCGATGACGGTTTTGGCTTGAGTGAGCTGATTGACATTGGTCTGTTCAATCTCTGAACGGAGCGTGTTCACAGCGTTGTGATAAATAATGATGGTTAAAATAACAAGAGGGATAAGGAAAATGGAGATATAGGATAGTGTGTACTTAAGCAGAAGCTTGGACTTGAAGTGATTCCATTTCATATCTGCAACCTCCCGTTTTCTTTCGTGCTGCAGCGATAGCGCTCTCATATGGGCAGTGAAGGTATTGCCAGATGAGAGCTGCTGGGGTGTTCTTACTAAAAATACTAGGAGAACTTCTCTAATAAAGCAATGGAGAACTTTAATAAATTTCAGAGCAATTATCGAGAAAGATATAAAGATAGCAAAATCCCCTCAAAGTTCACTCATTTCCTTATGCTACCACACAAGGTTTTTCAAAGAGTATCTACTTTAAGGGGATATATTTGAGCTGATCATATATTATATTTTCTAATTATTGAGTATAGGAGTTAAAACGATTATTCTTCCAGAGGTTCATAGTCAAACAAATCGAAACTTGCAGGCGTACACTCCCCCGATGGAGCATAAGCGTACATGGCGATCATCACACCTGTGAAACCACTTGCCACTTCGGTAGATAACAGATGTGTTTCCCCTGAACCCACTTCGATGGCATCGGACGAACCTTGCTGGTAGAGGAACGTGAAGTTATTCCGGTCAGCCTTGATTTGTAATACAACCCGCCCCGTGTCACAGTCAAGCACCTGTTCGGTTCGCAGAGAGCCGACGGTTCGTCGCAATACGATTTTCTTCTGCCCATCGATCTGTGTTACAGCCAAATCGTAATGATATTTATCATTCATAAATAAGGTTAATCCGGCTTCTTCACCGCTCGCATTTGGCTCATAACGCAGCTCGGTAGCCATATTGCATAAGAAATGGCTCAATCGACGTCCAACAAAGGCTGGATTTTGTCCATCATCAAGTGAAACCGGGTTACCCCGCAGGATGAGTTGCCCGGGATTTTCTGTGAGCGTCCAACTATCCGGAGCCGGGTTTCGCAAGAAGATCCAGTTCATGTCCAATGTTGGTTCGTCAAAATGATCCCGGATAGCCTGAGGTGTCCAAGGGTGCTCAGGCAACGAAGGTTTGGACATCTCCGGCTCAATATGTCCGTCCACACCGATCATTGGCCAACCGTCATCTGTCCAAGTGACAGGTGCCAGGAAGGTTTCGCGTCCCAGATGGTGCCGCATGGGGTAACCTGCTGGACGAAGGCCCAGACATACGGCCCACCAGCTTCCATCCTGGATCTGGACAAGGTCTGCATGACCGGTTGCATGGATACTGGATTTCATGCTTCGATTGGATAGAATCGGATTATGAGGACACGGATCAAATGGTCCGTATGGATCTGTACTCCGAGCAATGGTCTCCATATGACCATACTCGGTTCCACCTTCGGCGATCATCAAATAGTAGAAGTCGTTTATTTTGTACAGGTGGGGGGCTTCGGGGGCTGCTCCTCCGGTTCCGTTCCAGATCAATCGGCTATTGGTTAGTTTGGCTCCTGTCTTGATGTCTATCTCACACTGATAGATGCCCTCGCCTTCATTTCCATTACAGGCTGTTTGGAAATACACACGACCATCTTCGTCAAATAGAAAAGAGGGATCTATACCATCTTGATCAACGAAGATGGGAGCAGACCATGGCCCTTCAGGTTGGATGCTGCGTACATAAAAATTTCCGCCGCCACTGACATTGGTTGTTGTCATATAGAACCAACCATCATGATACCTGAGTGTTGGGGCATAAATGCCGCCAGAGCTGCCTGCATTTGCTAAAGGAAGTTGTTCTGGGGTAGTAAGGACATGGCCGATCTGTCGCCAGTTCACAAGGTCTTTGCTGTGGAAGATGGGCACACCAGGGAAATATTCAAAGGTACTGGTTACCAGATAATAGTCTTCATCTACACGGCAGATACTCGGATCTGGATAAAACCCAGGAATCACCGGATTGGTATATTTTATCATGTTATGCTCCTATTCATTGTGAGAGTTTAGTATGAATCTGGACACATTGAAAATCCCTGCTACAAGGCGAATTATAACGCTTATAAGTATATGGAACCTTGATTTTTCGGTCCTGGAATAGCATGATATAGACATTCAACCCAACAATGTTCGTGGAGGGGAATGCTTTTGAGTAATGCATATTTGAGATGGTTTACTTCAGATCATCAACAATTTCCGTTTTTTATTCAGTACGGTGGACATGTTGAGGACATGGAACTTCATAATCATATGGATTTTACGGAACTTGTGATTGTACTGAATGGTCATGCAACTCATGTGGTGAACACCGAAGAATTTTTTATCAAAAAAGGAAACGCGTTTGTGATCAATGGCGACACCCATCATGCGTACAAAGACCCTCATGATTTTAGGATCTGTAATGTTATGTTCAGTCCCGAGATGCTTGCTTCGGCTGGGCCCGATCTGAGAAAATCTAACGGCTTCCAGGCGCTGTTTGTTTTGGAACCGATTTATCGTAATATTCACTCCTTTCCGAGTAAATTGGCGTTATCCATTTCCAGTCTGGAGTATGTAGAATCGCTGATATCGTTCATGATTGAGGAGTATCAGAGTAAACAGCAAGGGTATCAGACGATGTTGATCTCACGTCTTACGGAGATGGTTGTTTATTTGTCGAGGCAATATGATACACAGGAGAAAGGAATCGAAGGTAATAATCTGATGCATCTGGCAAATGCCATTTCATTTATTGAAGATCATTATCTTGAGCCACTGTCGCTGGAGGATATTGCGGGGAAGTCGAATATCTCAATAAGGCATCTGAATCGGATTTTTCGATCCTATTATCAGATGACCCCGATCTCTTATCTGCAAAAGTTGCGTCTGGAGAAGGCATGTCATTTGTTGAAAAACGGGAACCTGTCCATTACGGAAATTTCGTATGAATGCGGGTTTAACGACAGTAATTATTTTACCCGCCAGTTTAAGAAAGCCTTTGGCAAGTCTCCCAAAACATACAGACAGACTCATTAATACATGACTGAATATAAAACACCAAACAGGGCCTCCTCATATGGAGGTCCTGTATGCTGTCTCGGGTAAATTCAATAGTCCAAAAGCCGTCCATTGTCATGCCACAGACCGTACATTTTATTCTCCTTTGTGCTGGTTATGAACTTATCCAATCTGCTCTGTAATAATGCTGGCTGTTTCTTGACACTTTGGATCGTATCAATCCGAACGTTTTGATACAGGGCAGGGAAGGCCAAGAAGTTCGCATACACCTGTTGGTCCTCTTTCAGCCTTTGTTCGATGACGGCATCGATGATGAAAGCAGTCGGGTCCATCACAGGAAGAACCTTTCTACCTTCGTCATGCATTAAGCCCAACTTTTCAAGACGACGGACACGTTCCTTGTTCAATTCAGTCCAAGAGCTTCGTTTGCTTCGAGGAGATAATCTCTGTGCCAATTGGGTCTCGGATATTTTCTTTTTGACACCATCGATCCAGCCGAAGCATAGCGACTCCTCAACCACATCCAAGTACAGCAGGGTATCAGAAGTTGGTTTCATGCTTACAATGACCCAGCAAGATTGCTGGACTTTTCCGTGCTCCTGCAACCAATTTCTCAATTCTTCCCTCGATGTCACGGGGATACAATGTACATTTTCCATTCGATTGTCAACTATACTTGAGCCGGTTCCTGATACCAAAAGAGTGAATAGTCATTCATGATGGAGGCATGCCCCAATTGACGCAGCATGGTAGAAATATTGCCTCGATGATAGGTTCCGTGGTTAACCACATGGATTACCAATTCCGATAAGCTGGTTTCGCGAACTCCTGCAAATGGATTATCGAGTAGAATGGTTTGCTCCAGATCAGCTTGGCCTCGTAACCACTCACTGTATTGTGCCGACAGGTCGGTAAAACATTGGATGTACTCATTCACAGAACCGTGAATTTCACTATTAAGTGGTATGCATGCTTGCAGTGCCTCGGGCATCCCGGTGCCAGTTAACACCAGATACCACATCTTATCCACTGTATAGATATGGCTGAGTGCGTGAGCAATGGTTGGATATGAACTGTTCACTTCCTGACTCAGGACAGAAGAGGGAAGTTCCTTGATTCTGCCCAGGATGGTTTGGTTGGCCCATGCGTGGTAGTTATACATTTGTTCCGGATAATTCATTGATGATCGTCTCCTTTAATTTGGCGATGGATTGGATGAACTTACTGAGATGATTATAAAAAAAGAAGTATGACAACAGCGTGTCATACTTCTTCATAGAGCTTAAGTGCGTTTCGAAGTTGTTCTTTCAGAATGCCTCGTAATTCAATCGGTTCAAGTACCTCGGCGCCACTACCCAAACTAAGCAGAAACGACCATAACCACTTAGCTTGTAACGGCTGATGAACCGAGATACGCATCGTCATACTTCCATCCTCGTGAAATTGCTTATCTGCCTGTTGAAAATGATCCATGGCTTCCGCGAGCGCTTCCGGGTTCACCCGGAATACCACATCACTTACCTGATCTTGCCATGACGGATCTGACACAACCGTCTCTTGGGGAAGCTCAAGGTGGGGTTGGAAGTGTTCCGATGTCAGTTGCACGTTCATCATCCGGGACAGTCGGAACTCGCGATAATCCTGCCGTGTCTGGCAAAATCCATATACATACCAATTACGATATTTAAAATGGAGTCTTACCGGTTCCAGATGGCGGGGTGTATGTTCATTCTTAGTATTGATGTAGTCAAAACGGACAACCTGATGATCCGTAATACCTTTACGCAGATGAGGGAGGGCATCCGGTTCTGTTCGGCGAGTCTCCAGATCCACCGATAGACTTGAGGTTTGATGCTCCTGTCCAATCGTTTGCAGACGTTCAATCGTGCCTTGTGCACGTGCATCTTCGAATACTGTGGATAGACTGCTCAGGACCGTGATCAGGGAATTCACATCATAAGAACCGAGCAAGCTTTTATCCATCTTGTATCCGTCCATCATGCCGTAGCCGCCTTTGAGTCCCTGATGGGAGACGACCGGGAAGCCGGCGGCACAGATCACATCAATATCCCGATAGATCGTTCTTGGGGACACCTGAAACTCTTCTGCCAAGGTGGAAGCAGACAATACTTCGTGGTTCAGCAGTTTATATATGATTGAGATTAAGCGCTCCAATTTCAAAAGGTATCCCCGCCCGTTATTCCATTTTGTCATTACAGGCCATTATTATATCACGACACAGTGAACAAGATGGATGACTACAGAGGGTCATTATAATCTACTATGTTTTGTCCCAGCCTGAATGAACAAGGGATTGGTTGGGATGAAGCAACAAAAAAGAGTGCTGGATCGCACTCTTTACAAGGTACATTATTGTTGTGAAGAAGAACAGGTATCTTAGGTATCTTGGCAGTTCTGTTGAGCTTTTATTATGGGCATTTAGTCAGAGTAGGCTCTATTCCTCTTGCACGTTATAGAGAACCCGAGCGAGCAGATTCTGTCCATAGTTACCAAAGTTTTTGCCAAAGATCGTTAAACCGCGTTTGTTGAGAGGTCCATCGGTAACCGCAATACGGAAGTGAATATCGCTTTTGTAATCCAGCCCAATCTGGTCCAGCGTTACATCCGAGATACGACACCCATCAATATAGCTGCCTTCCTGCGTGATTCGGATCAGCTTCAGCATGCCGTACTGGTTCAAGTGGGGAGGCCACCATTCCGGGTTGAAGGTACCGCGTGTATTGCCAAAATCCCCTGGACTTGTCCAGCAGCCAATCTCAATCCCATTGACATAGAAGTAAATATCCGAAG
Source organism: Paenibacillus sp. FSL R5-0701 (assembly GCF_037973995.1). Lineage (NCBI taxonomy): Bacteria > Bacillati > Bacillota > Bacilli > Caryophanales > Paenibacillaceae > Paenibacillus > Paenibacillus sp. FSL R5-0701. Next base: position 1,338,859 of record NZ_CP150230.1, read on the forward strand.
GGTAATTGTCACAAAAACCAGGGGCCTCTGATCCCAGTTCCATCGACAATTGAATTTCGCTAAAGGACTGATTGGGTTTGAGATAGTTTGGAATTCGATATTCCAGATAACCTTCAGCCAGCCAGATCATCTCCGCATCAATTCGCAGTGGATCAGCAAAGTAACGCGGATCATCGAACTCTCCAACAATGCTGTCCCGGGTAGCGAGACCACATGTAGGTGCAGCCTGATAATCGCTGTAATGACCGACCTGTATTTCCACTTCATAACGATTGTTAATCTCCTGTGAACGCAGATCAACCATCAATTTTTCCTCATTGAGATAACATATCTTCTGAATTCCATGTTTGCCAACAGCGGTGTTGATCTCGATCAATCCGCTCTCTTCAAGTTTCTTGATATGCATCGTAATGGCGCCATTGCTCAATCCCAGCTTGGTTGCGAGATCATTGAGATTAAGGCTTTGGTTCTTGGCCAGAAGCTCGATGATCTGAATCCGGATTTCCGAACTGAGCGCTTTGAAGATATTCACACCCGACATCAGATCTTTAATATAAATCATAGGTGGATTTCCTTTCCCCGTTCTGAACAAAGTCTTCGACACAGACATTTGCACATTTATATGTTTTATTTCAGATAATTATAAATCATTCCCTCATGGAAGGGAAGGGTGGAGAAATAGAAGCCAAAACCCTTGTGTATAGCGCAAATACGAAAATATAATCTATATTTTGTTCACTATTCCGGTTAAAATAAGTGTTAATCAGTTCACATATATTTGAAATATACCATTGAAATGTCATGTAACCGCTTTTATAATCCTATTATACCTAAATTGATTCATTACTTCATGAACCTAATTAACCATTTGATCAGGAAAGGTGGAGTTTGGTTTGGAAAAGTTAAGCAATGTGAAGAGGTTTAAGTGGAAACGGTTGACGTTACCGGCATTACTTGTGGTGGTATTACTGCTGGCAGGTCAGTCAAAAGCTTTGGCGGCGTTCTGGAATCTGACCGGAGATACCGCTGTTCATGATCCGTCGATTATCAAAGAGGGCAGTTCGTGGTACACCTTTTCAACGGGTCCGGGCATTCAAGTATTGAAATCCGATAATGGATCGTCCTGGTATCGTGTTCCACAAATCTTCTTAAGTAAGCCATCCTGGTGGGCTTCTGCCGTTCCGGGACAAAGCGGATTGGATGTATGGGCACCGGATGTAGAGCAGTATAACGGAAAAGTATGGCTCTATTATTCGATCTCCACCTTTGGCTCCAATCGGTCTGCGATTGGTCTTGCTTCTGCGAACAGCATTGGAGCAGGGCAATGGAAGGACGAAGGATTGGTGCTTCAAACCACGACCGCCAATAATTATAATGCTATTGATCCGAATCTGGTCATTGATGCTTCAGGTAATCCATGGCTGGCCTTTGGTTCTTTCTGGAGCGGTCTGAAGATTGTCAAGCTGGACAAAAATACGATGAAACCAACGGGAAGTATAACTTCCATTGCTGCGCGCCCGAATAACGGAGGTGCTATTGAGGGACCAAGTATTGTATATCGTGGTGGTTATTATTACCTGTTTGCTTCCATTGATTCTTGCTGCCAAGGGGTGAACAGTACCTACAAAATGGTCTATGGACGTTCGACCAGTATTACAGGCCCTTATGTGGATAAAAACGGAGTGAATATGCTGAATGGCGGCGGAACGGTACTCGATACCGGCAATGTGAAATGGAAAGGGCCAGGTGGTCAGGACGTGTATAACGGGAATGTCATTGCACGACACGCCTATGATGCAGAGGATAATGGCAATCCGAAATTGTTGATTAATGACTTGTTGTGGGACGCTAATGGATGGCCGAAGTATTGATTTGTTTTAGATAAATATAAAATGTTTTATAAAAGTGTTGACTAAAGTGATCTGGATTTGATAAATTAACAACAGAAATCTTATTTCATCCAATTGAATACGGTTACAAATCCAGATCAGGAGGGGTTCAGATGGTAAAGAAAAAGAATTGGGTCACATTTATGCTTCTTATGCTGGTAAGTGCACTGGTACTTGCGGGCTGCGGAGGAGGGAGCAACGGTGCAAGTGGGGACAAGGAGTTAACGTTTATGTTCCGCGGGGGCACAGATGAGCAGAAAGCATACCAGGCGGTAGTCAAGAAATTCGAAGAAGATCATCCGGGTGTGAAAGTCAAAATTATTGTAACGGCTGCAGATCAATATGCGACCAAGCTGAGAGCGGCAATTACAGGCAACAGCTTGCCTGACGTATTTTATTTTAACCCAGGCGATATTAAGGCCTATGTGAACAGCAATGTTCTCATGAATCTTACACCTTACATTGAAAATAATGCGGATGTTGATTTGAATAACATCTGGAAATATGGAGTGGATCTATACCGTTATGATGGCAAGATGGCAGGACAGGGTGATCTTTACGGCATGCCGAAGGACCTCGGGCCATTTGCACTAGGCTACAACAAGACTTTGTTTGAAAAAGAAGGCATTCCACTCCCTGACAAGGATAAACCATATACATGGGAAGAGTTCATTAAGGTGAATCAGCAAGCGACTAAGGATACCAACGGGGACGGTAAACCGGATGTATTCGGTACAGGTTTTAACGTACAGTGGGCACTGCAATCCTTTGTATGGAGCAATGGCGGGGACTGGCTGGATGACAGCAAAACGAAGGTAACCATTGATGATCCGAAATTCGCAGAAGCTCTGCAGTTCTTCGCGGATATGCAGAACGTATACAACATTACACCTTCCATTGAGGAAGCGCAAACATTGGATACGTACCAACGCTGGATGAAAGGCGAAATGGCCTTCTTCCCTGTAGGTCCTTGGGATATGAGTACATTCGAGAAATTGCCTTTTGAGTATGATTTGTTACCTTTCCCTGCGGGATCGACTGGCAAGTCGGCTACGTGGATTGGTTCCCTGGGAATCGGGGTATCTGCTAAATCGAAACATCCGGAAGAAGCGGCAGCATTGGTGAACTACCTAACTGCTTCGAAAGAAAGTATGCAGCAACTGGTAGATGCCAAGGTACAGATTCCGAATCTGCTTGATATGGCAGACGAGTGGGCCAAAGATACATCCACGAAACCATCCAACAAGCAGGAATTCATTGATATCGTAGAGGATTACGGACGTTCTTTGCCAGGTAACTACACGTACAATGCGGAATGGTATGACCTCTTCTTCACAGACATCCAGCCGGTTTTGGATGGCAAGATTACAGCCGCAGATTATGTGAAGCAACAACAGCCCAAAATGCAGAAGCTGCTCGACAAAGCGGTTGAACAGGAACAGAAATCTCAGAAATAGTAGATAGGAAAGGGTGATGCCGGCAGCCTGCAATCATGCTGCTGGCATCATTCGTATTGGGTATTATTGGATTCCATACGGGCATGTGGCATTCGTTGATCGGCAAGGTTCAATCGAAGAATGCCACATGCTGATACTAGAAACAGGGGTGAACGCCGTGATTACGAAATCGAGTTTGTATCGCAAAGAGATGCTGTACGGATATCTGTTTATCTTACCTCCGATTCTTGGGTTGCTGATCTTTGTCATGTTCCCATTCCTCTACTCCCTCTATGGTTCCTTTACCGACTGGGATGGACTGGGACAGATGAACTTTATCGGATTGGCCAACTTCAAGGACTTGCTAACGGATGACTTATTTTACAAAGCGATGTTTAATACATTCTTCCTGATGCTCGGGATCCCGATTGGCCTTTTGCTGGCCTTGTTGCTGGCTATGGGTTTGAATCGTAAAATTCCCGGGACTACGACCTTCCGTGTCATTTATTATATTCCGGTCATCTCCTCCCTGGCTGCGGTGTCCATCATGTGGAACTGGGCGTATAACGGGGATTACGGTCTGGTGAACCAGTTCCTCGGCCTGTTTGGCATTGAGGGTCCCAACTGGCTCGCGAACAAAGACACAGTCAAACCAGCACTGATTATTATGACGGTATGGAAAGGTTTGGGGTACACCATGTTATTGTACCTGGCAGCGCTGCAAAGTGTATCACGTACATATTATGAGGCGGCTGAACTGGATGGAGCCAATGGGTTCCAGATTTTCCGCAATATCACCTGGCCGATGGTGAAGCCTGTTACCTTTTTCCTCGTCGTTACGAATATCATTGGCGGTTCCCAGATCTTTACCGAGATGAACATTATGACGCCTACAGGTGGTCCTGAATATTCATCCGCTTCGATTGTCTTCTACATTTGGCAGAAAGCCTTCAGTAACCTTCAGATGGGTTATGCGTCAGCCATGGCTATGATTCTTGGTATTTTCATTTTTGTCATTACCTTGGTGCAATTCAAAATGAACGAAAAATCAGCCTATGATGGGGATTAATTGTCAAGGGAAGGAGTGAATCGGAGATGTCTTACAGTCAAAAAAGGAATTTAACGAACACGATCATTTTTATCGTACTCGCGATCGGTGCTATTGCGATGGTTGCACCACTGATCTGGATGCTATCCACTTCATTGAAGGAGAAGCAGGATGTATTCGCGCTTCCACCAGTGTGGATACCTGAAGTATTTCAATTTGGAAAGTATAAGGAAATCTGGGAAGCAGGCCCGTTGCTAAGCGGGATCAAAAACAGCCTCATTATCGCGGTAAGTGTAACGATCGTCGGTACGTTTACATCCAGTATCGCTGCGTTTGCTTTTGCCAAATTGAGATTTCCACATAAAAACAAACTGTTTCTTGCTTTGCTTGCTTCCATGATGATTCCATATCCAACAGTCATGATTCCACAATTCATGATGTTCTCTAAGCTTGGCTGGACTGATACATTATTGCCGCTTATTGTACCGGGGTTGTTCGGTAATGTGATTATGATCTTCTTCCTCCGGCAATATCTGCTTAGTGTGCCAGATGCCATTATTGAAGCTGCCAAAATTGATGGAAGTTCCTATTTCCGGCTCTATTCCAGTATCACATTCCCATTGATTAAACCTGCCGTTGCTGCACAGTTAATTCTCTGGTTCATGGGGATCTGGAACGATTATCTCGCACCGATTATCTATCTGAATTCACCGGAGAAGCAGACGCTGCAGCTGGTTATAGCGAACTTCAATGCCACGTATGCAATCCAGACGGATTATCCACTTATTATGGCAGCGTCGATTGTGGCTCTGTTACCGGTTTTAATCATCTTCTTGATCTTCCAGAAACAGATTATTGAATCGGTTGCCATTTCGGGAGTGAAGGGATGAATCAGCGGAAGAGATTCCGAGGGTGGACATTTTCGAAGAGAGGGGTTGTTGCTTCCATGTTGCTGTTGTTGATTACTGGGGCTACGGGTTGTGATGGAGAAGGGGCAGAAGAAACGGTGTCCCGGCCGGTCTTTCCTGAAGCTCCCCAAGATACTCAGCTGTATGACACTTCCATACTGGATGATGAATCCCGTTGGACGGTCAACAATGCGCATGATCCGGCCATTATCAAAACCGATCAGGGATACTACGTCTATTCCACAGACGTTCGTGTAGCAGGAGAAGCGAAACCCGGCGTTATGGTACGCAAATCGGATGATCTGATCCACTGGAAGTGGGTAGGTCAAGCTCTGCCCGGGATTCCGCAAGAAGCGCTGGACTGGACAGGTGCGGTCAATCTGTGGGCACCGGATGTAATTCAGGCTGGTGATACCTATCGGATGTATTATTCGGCTTCTTCTTTTGGCAGCACCCAGTCGGCTATTGGTCTTCAGACATCCTCATCTCCTGAAGGTCCTTGGACAGATGAAGGACTGGTTGTGAAAACCTCTGCGAATGAACAGGACAAATTAAATGCCATTGATGCCAATCCTATTGTGGATGCTGAGGGCAATTCGTGGATGGTATATGGTTCATTCTTTGACGGCATCTACATTGCGCCACTTGATCCCGACACCGGGAAATTCAAGGACGAGGGTTATGGTACTCGCATTGCTGCTCGGGATCGTGCTACCGAAGAAGGTGCAGTCGAAGGTCCATACATTGTGTATAACCAGGAGTTCAAAAAGTATTATCTGTTCGTCTCCTATGATTCTTTATTCGAGGACTATAACGTGCGGGTTGCGCGTGCTGATTCAATCACAGGACCGTACACGGACATAAACGGCAATAACATGCTGGATACAGAGTATCTGCCGCAATATGAGATCGGCACCAAAATTCTCGGCGGTTATCGCTTCACAGAAGGCGAGGGCTGGGTTGCGCCCGGACATAACTCCGTTCTGAAGGACAGAGACGATTATTACATCGTGCATCATGCACGGGGTGAGACGGATAAAAACTGGCCCTATCTGCATGTACGCAAAATGTTATGGACCAAGGACGGCTGGCCTGTCGTTTCACCGGAGCGTTACGCCGGTGAGACTGTACAGGACATTCCGAAGTCCATGATTGCCGGGGAGTGGGAAGGCATGGCACTTGATCCGTCCGTGGACGGGCAGATTCAAGCCGTGCCTTATACCCTAACAAGCAACGGTAAGATTAAAAGCGAAAAGGGTTCAGGAACCTGGACATTTGATGGTAAACAAACACTGACGTTGAAGTGGAAAGAAAGCCCATGGGGCGGAGCTTCCACGGAAGAGTTGCGACTGCTCCCGTCCTGGGACTGGGAGCGAAGCCAGCCCGCGCTGGTGGTGACAGGCCTCAATGACCACGGCATCGCGGTCTGGGGCAAGCAGATCAGCGCAGCGGAGGAATAAGGGGCGTGCGGCGAGCGCGAAAAGAGCGAGCTGCTGCGCCAAGGTTAGTGAGGGGGAGGAAGGAGCCGCAGGAGCGAGTTTGGCATCCGATTTCAACCGCCAAGAGCGGTTGAAAGAGAAATCGGAGGACAAGAGAGCGCCAAGGCCCTACCACCCCCGAACGTCCGCTGTGTATCCAAGCTGTCCTATTAAGCTGCGCTAACGCAGATAGACACCCAAGATTCATCTGTGCTGGCCTATGTCTGATGCCAATCATGCTCTAAATACGGGGAGAGTTGACCCTGCGAAGCGGTCAACCCCATAAGACTGAGCCACAATAAAAGGCTCGAAGTGAGGTTGTAACCCAGCGAGCGCGGTAAGAGCGAGCTGCTGCGCCAAGGGTGTACAAGCAGTGAGGGGAGGAAGGAGCCGCAGGAGCGAGTTTGGCATCCGATTTCAACCGCCAGGAGCGGTGGGAAAAAGAAATCGGAGGACAAGAGAGCACCAAGGCCCTACCACCCCCAAGCGTCCGCTGTGCATGACAAAGTTGGCCTATGTCTGAGGCCAATCATGCTCTAAATACGGGGAGAGTTGACCCTGCGAAGCGGTCGACCCCATAAGATCGAGCCAACAAAAAAGGCTCGAAGTGAGGTTGTAACCCAGCGAGCGCGGTAAGAGCGAGCTGCCGCTCTGATGGTGCACAAGCAGTGAGGGGGAGGAAGGAGCCGCAGGAGCGAGTTTGTCCTCCGATTTCAACCGCCAGGAGCGGTGGGAAAAAGAAATCGGAGGACAAGAGAGCACCAAGGCCCTGCCACCCCCGAACGTCCGCTGTGCACCACCCAAAAGGGTTTTCGTTTTTTTCGCAATTGGGTTACATCCCCCAACTTCGAGCCAAACAACATTTGAAAGGGGAGCATTCCCATGACTGATTCCATTACCTTTACTAATCCCATCCTGGAGCAGCGCGCTGATCCGTGGGTTTACCGCCATACAGACGGTTACTATTATTTCTCCGCTTCCGTACCAGCCTTTGACCGGATTGAGATCCGGCGAGCAGAGACATTGGAAGAGTTAAGAAATGCTGAGCCGGTAACGGCTTGGACCAAGCATGACACGGGGCCAATGAGTGCCAACATCTGGGCACCGGAGATTCATTTTATCGATGGAAAATGGTACATACACTATGCTGCGGCTCACACCAGTGAGACCAACGAAGGTCTGTTCGATCATCGGATGTATGTTCTGGAGAACGATTCCGCGAATCCACTCGAAGGAGAGTGGGTAGAAAAGGGACAGATACACACACGGTGGGAATCATTTGCGCTGGATGCAACAACCTTTGAACATAAGGGTATCCGCTATCTGGTCTGGGCACAGAAAGATCCTGATATTGTGGGCAACTCGAACCTGTACATTGCCGAAATGGAAAACCCGTGGACGCTACGCGGCGAACAGGTCATGATCTCTACGCCAGAGTATGATTGGGAGATCATCGGCTTTAAGGTCAATGAAGGAGCAGCCGTGATGCATCGGAATGGACGGTTGTTTATCGGCTACTCGGCAAGCGCGACCGATTACAATTATTGTATGGGTCTGCTCACCGCAGATGAAAATGCCGACTTGCTTGATCCGGCCAGCTGGGTGAAATCACCCGAGCCGGTATTCCAGACTTGTGAAGCGAACGGCCAATACGGCCCGGGTCATAATAGCTTTACGGTGTCACCGGATGGCAAGACCGATATTCTGATTTATCATGCGCGTAATTACAAAGACATCGAGGGTGATCCCTTGTATGATCCAAACCGTCACGCCCGTGCTCAAGTGATTCATTGGCGTGAAGATGGCACACCTGATTTCGGTGTTCCGGTTCCGGATGGAAAAGCAGTAGCAGAAGCAAAATAAGAGGTAGTGAAACCTTTCATACGAGAGTCCTTAGTTAGCGAGTGATGCTGATTAAGGGCTCTTCCGTATGTGATAAGATAGAGCGGTCTGAACATATGTGTCCTGGACATAAAAACAAAGCAACCACAACGATGATTTCTGCGTATGAGAAAGATACAGATTACGATGCAGAACCTATTAGGAGGATCACATATGGATTCACGCGAGACATTGGACAAGGAACTTGAACAGATTTTGAAATGGGAGAAACAACAGAAAGACTTGTTTATTTGGGATAAAATCGGGCGTTTGCCCTTTGCGATGTTGGATAAAGTGATGCCTAAAGCGTTAAAACAAAAGATCGGAGATTCCCTGAACGACGTGGGTCAGTATGTGCAGAATGGAGGCAAGTTCCTCGTACAGAAGAAAAAAGTAGCCAAGCTGCTGCAAGAGGAAGCCGAGAGGTCCGGTTATTCCATGATGGATACGACCTATCGTCTGGAGCAGGATGCTGAAGCCGAGGGGACAGCCAAGATTCATAGTGTAGAGAATCTGCCACTTCAGGTGCTGGACCAGGTGGCCGATAACATTACTGACAGTCGAACGAAGTTTGCCGCGGCACAGGGAGCAGCTACAGGGTTTGGTGGCATTGTAACCATTGCAGCAGATATTCCGATGGTGATGGGGCTTTCCTTGAAGGTAATGCAAGAGATGGCTCTGTGTTACGGTTATGATCCCGATGAACCGCTGGAGCGCATCTTTATTGTCAAATGTCTGCAATTCTCTTCCGCAGATATTGTAGGCAAGAAAGCGATCATTGAAGAACTCGCAGCTTACGACGATCCGGACAAGCCCATTGAGGTGGTATCGCAGATGCAGGGCTGGCGGGAAGTGTTTAACTCCTACAGTGAATCTTTCGGCTGGAAGAAGCTTTTCCAACTCGTGCCGATTGCCGGTATGGTGTTTGGTTCGGTGAGCAACAAAAATACAATCCGAGATGTAGCCGAAGCAGGAAAAATGTTGTACAAAAAACGGCTGATCCTTCAGCGTTTGAAGTAATATTACAGAAGAAGTAATACTAGAGAAGAATATTTATATTGAAAGAGTTGAATTTGATATGTTAAACAAACAGGGTTTCTATGATCTTTTGGATCGCAATAATATCGTTTACGAAAGTATTGAACATCCCGCAGTATACACGATGGAGGAAATATTCTCTTATCAGATTCCACATACAGAACGTATTGTTAAGAATCTGTTTCTGCGTGATGACAAGAAGCGCAACTATTATCTGGTGACGATTGCTGGGACGAAGTCCGTTGATTTGAGAAGTTTAAGCGAAAAGATACCTAGCCGCAAATTAAGTTTTGCCAGTGAAAAGGATTTGTTGGAATTCCTCGGATTGGAAAAGGGCCATGTAAATCCAATGGGGGTTCTCAATAATATTCAGAAAAACGTGACCGTAGTTTTTGACAAGGATCTAGTTGGTCAGAAAATTGGAATTCATCCCATGGAAAATACGGCGACGGTATTCCTTGAATTAGAAGATGTGAAGGAACTGATTACAGCTCATGGCAGCAGCATTGTCATGTGTGACGTTGAATAATACGTTTGAAGCTAAATACGAGAAAAACCAATATAACAAAAAGGTTCCTGCCGTTCTGTATATTACAGAGATGGCGGGAACCTTTTTCTTGCGATTCAAACATTTTATTTAGACTGCAGATGTAGGTTACTCTTCACTACCATTTTCTTTCGCCCAGATATTCAGTAATTTATCGGATGGAAGCAGGAACGTGAAGATCCCGAGCAGGGGCAGGAAGCTGCACATCTGCATTACCGGTGATACACCGAAAACGTCAATCCAGTTACCCAGCACGAGTGCGCCCAGGCCGCCCATACCAAATGCCAGACCAGTAATTAGACCGGAAACCGTTCCGATTTTGCCCGGAATCAGCATTTGTGCATATACAACCGTAACCGAGAAGCTGGATAACATGATAAAACCAATAATGGTTAGCAGTACGCCTGTCCAGAACAGATTCGCATAAGGTAACAACAGAGCCAGTGGAGCAGCTCCGGCCATGGACAGGAAGATCAGATTACGTTTGCCGAATCGATCCGCCAGTGGGCCTCCGAAGAACGTACCAAGCGCCCCGGCAGCCAGGAACAGGAAGATATAGATCTGCGCGTCCTCTGTGGACAATCCAAAGGTATCTTTCAGATTAAACGCATAGAAGCTGCCGATGGAAGCGATATACCAGGAACGAACAAAGACGAGCAAAATTAATAGCGTAATGGCGGCAGTAATCTTTTTGCGTAAAGCAGGATTGGGTGCACGACGAGCAGCAGCCTGTCTACGCAGGTATCCTCCCGATTGCAGCATGCGTCCATACCAACGGGCGATGTAGATCTGAACTGCAATCCCCATGGCAGCAATGCCTGTAAATCCAATGGCACCGAACAGTCCAAACGGGATAAAGATCCAACGTGTAAGCAATGGGGCAAGGGATTGCCCAGCGTTACCACCGACTTGGAAGATGGACTGTGCCAGTCCACGGCGTTGCCCGGCAGCCATGTGTGATACACGCGAACCTTCCGGATGGAAAGCAGCGGAACCCAGACCGACAAAGATAACGGAAATCAGGACAGCCATATAACTGTCAGCGAAGGCCAACAGCAACATGCCGGTAAATGTAAAACCCATGCCAATGGGCAGGATAGATGGTGTCGGTTTTTTATCAGCAAACCAGCCTACGACAGGCTGCATAATGGAAGCGGTAAAGTTGATAGCAAATGAGATCCATCCGATTTGAGTATACGTGAGATGCATAGAGTCTTTCAGAATCGGAAAAATGGCGGGAATGACCGACTGGATTGAATCATTGAACAGATGAACCAGACTGATCGCAATGAGTATCCGGTATACGGTGCTTTGGGCATCCAATCCGGGTGGGTTTTTCGAACGTGCTGTGGCGTCCTTGGTTAATGAGGTTTGTGTAGACATGTACAATTCTCCTTTGGTCGCGGTCACGAGGGATCAGCGCCTGATGTTGTAATATATGCGTGTAAGCATATTGTTACATAATAGGATAGATTGATTGGACCGACAAGGGGAACAAGAGAAAACGTTGACGAATTCAATAGATGTTTTTTTTATAGCCATTACATTTACAAAAGAAACGTATTACTTTAGCATCTACTGTAAGAAGATCCATATTTATGTGTAAGAAGCATAGAGGAGGGATGGATATGAAATCCTTATCACCTTATGAATCCGCCAAACGTGAGTTGGTGATGACTATTTTGTATATGGCTGTAATAACGTTTCTGGCTGTCTATGTTGCACCGAAATCTCTATCTGCTTCCATCGTCATATTTATCATTTTTCAATCAATTGGTGTGCTGATGTTGAGACATTACGTCAAAAAAGTCAAAGCACTAAAGGAAGATCAATCTACTTGAATGCGCTGCGATCTCATTCCGTTGAGACACTTAAGTTTCATACAGGTGTATGCTAACCAAAGAAAAAGCCGAACTTCTTCAGTTTTGAAGAGTTCGGCTTTTCTGTGTCCTATAATTTATTTAAGTTATAGCAGAGTTGATTTACCCGCCAGTTTAACGATTATCAATCGTCTCCGGATACATATCATGATTCATCATGCGGTGGTCAGCCATCTGCTCGTACTTTGTTCCCGGCTTACCGTAGTTCGTATACGGGTCAATGGAAATACCGCCGCGCGGTGTGAATTTGCCCCATACTTCGATGTAACGCGGGTCCATCAGCTTGATCAGGTCGTTCATGATGATGTTCACACAGTCCTCGTGGAAATCACCATGGTTACGAAAGCTGAACAGGTACAGCTTGAGTGATTTACTCTCGACCATTTTCACATCGGGAATGTAGCTGATATAGATCGTTGCAAAATCCGGCTGACCCGTAATCGGGCACAGGCTGGTGAACTCCGGGCAGTTGAATTTTACAAAATAATCGCGGTACGGATGTTTGTTATCAAAGCTCTCCAGGATGCCCGGATCATATTCAAACGTATATTTTACGTTCTGGTTACCCAGCAACGTCACATCTTGCATCTCATCAGGTTGTCTCATCGGTTATTAAACGCTCCTTGTTTCCGTCAAAGCCCGAAGCCTCGCGGTATATATGAATAGGCATTTTTGCCTGTTGAATTCTCTTTTTTGTCTGAGGACATTTCGTCCTCATCCTTACATCATGCCGCCCATTCCACCCATACTGCCCATCACACGCCGCGTTTGTTGCCCCATACCAGCGTATGAAGCTGTGGAAGCACACGAACATCATTCAGGTCATCGGAGGCGCTGACTTGGTCGATCAGCCACTCATAACGAGCAAGCAGTGAGGACGCCAGATCTGGCGTTTCAGCGGAAGTCACATCCGGGTTCCCGGTTTGTAAAAATAAATCCGTGCCCGGATACCGTGCATGTACACGGCGGGCATAGTCCAAGTCTGTCTCATCGAAGATCACGATCTTCAGACTGTGACTTCGTTCTACCGGACCAGCTGCCAGCCGTCCGATCAGATCATCCAGCACGGCCCAATCGGTGTCCATGCCGGAGCTGGGTGGCTTGGGCGAGACGGTGACTTCGTCAATGTCCGCCAGCCAAGGCTGCCAGCGAGAGCCCTGTGTCTCCACCGCGGTGCGGATGCCGTTCTCCCGCAGCAGGGCAACCAATCCGCCCAGCGAAGCGAGCAGGGCGGGATTACCGCCGGAGATGGTGACATGGGAGAAACGGGTGCCGCCAACGCGGCGCAATTCTTCCCATACGTCCTCTGGCGTAATCATTCGAATCTGGTCCTTGCCACTGCCGTCCCAGGTAAAGGCTGAGTCGCACCAGGAGCAGCGATAATCGCAGCCCGCGGTGCGAACAAACATCGTTTTTTGCCCGATGACCATGCCTTCGCCTTGAACCGTCGGTCCAAAAATCTCCATCACGGGAATACGAGCCTCTTTGCGAGATCCCGTCTCATTCACCGTATGCTTCTGGTGTGTCACACTACTCATGGATCATCCACTCCCGTCTCGCTTCCGCGTAACTGGTGGGTGTCTCGAAAAGTCGGACAAACTCCGTCCGCCCACCATCGGTCAGCCCGGCGTATGGTTCCGTCTGGAGCGCATGTTCCATTTGTTCGAACAGCCAAACGACCATATTTTCAGCCGTGGTATTCATTAAAGGAAGTGTCTCGTTGAGGTATTGATGATCCAGATATCCCTCAATCTGAGTTTTCCATATATCTTTGATATGTCCAAAATCAACCGTCAGCCCGGTTTCACCCGGATAACCGCTGATACCAAAAATAACTTTATACGTATGACCGTGCAGGTTCTTGCACTTGCCTTCATAACAATGCAGATGATGTGCTGCGTCAAAGGTGAATTCTTTGCTTACAAGCACACGTTTGCGGTGATAGCGCAGCTGGGTGGGCAGAATATCTTCTCCGATGCGTTGCAGATGCTCTACAATACGGAATGTTCCCGGCTCTCTCATCGTACATCCACTCCCGCCGATTCAGCAGTAGTACGTTGCTGTACATAGCGATCCAGTCCAGCTTTGCGCAGTTTGCAGGCAGGGCATTCTCCGCAGCCATCGCCGATCACGCCGTTATAACAGGTGAGGGTACGCTCGCGTACATAATCAAAGGCGCCGAGATCATCGGCCATCTTCCACGTTTGGGCTTTGTCCAGCCACATGAGCGGGGTGTGAATGACAAATGGATAGTCCATCGACAGGTTAAGCGTCACATTCATCGACTTTACAAATGAATCCCGGCAATCCGGGTATCCGCTGAAATCCGTCTCGCATACACCTGTAACCAGGTGACGAGCTCCTTTTTGCTTGGCCATAATGGCCGCAAAACTGAGGAATAACAGATTCCGTCCATCTACAAATGTACTCGGCAGTTCGCCTTCTTCATGGGTAATCTCCACATCCGTGCGAGTAAGCGCGTTGGGTGCAAGCTGATTTAACAGCCTCATATCAAGTACCGTTTGCTGTACGCCCAGATCACGAGCGATCTCGGCTGCACATTCAATCTCCAGCTTGTGGCGTTGACCGTAATCAAACGTAACAACCTCGACTTCGGCAAACTGTTGTTTGGCCCAGAACAGACACGTGGTACTATCCTGACCTCCGCTGAATACAACGACTGCTTTTTCTTCGTTCAACATAAAAAAACCTCTCTATCTTCTTGAGATCAAACCATGCACATAGGCATAGAGTGTCGGAAGAACAGAGAAGTTCATGAACTGGCATCCATCAAAAAACACACCTTCTTGATAACCGCTTCAAAAAAGCAGGCAAGAGTAAGTGTCCTTAGTTTTTTACGTACATGATTGCATGGTGACCGCAACGTGTACGCAAGACTTATACTGACCATCGCATGGTCAAGTCTTGTAGAGGGAGTTCGCGAACCTCTCCCATGCCACAGGCATGGATTTTCTTCTTCAATTGTCTGAACCATTATAACATGAAACAGTGTGGTGACCACCCCACTGGAGCATAGTGGCAGCTCATCGGTCGGTTCCATCCTATAACAGCTTACTTGATCAGTACATTACCGAAAGGGATCACTTCTTTCAGAATTCGTTTGAACAGTCCCTCATCGTTAAGATCCTGTTCCAAGCGGTGATTCTCACGTCCAGCCTGAAAGAGCACAGATCCATGTCCTGTCATCTTCCAATGATAATTCATATGCTGACTGGCAAGGTTGTTACCATATACGGTGAGTTCCAGATGTGCATTTTCGGGATAAGCAATAATGCTGCCAGCATCCACATAGAGCGGCGCTGTTGGGTGAAGTTCCTGTTGGCAGACCTGACCTTGAGTGAGCAATCCGATTTTGCCTTTGCCGGAAAATTTCATTTTCACTGCATCACGGGTGATCAGCATATTTTTGATTTTCTGAATTTTGGTATGCATGGTTACACCATCAGAGTAGAAGAACAGGTGGCGGAAGTCATAGAGCAGATCACTGTCCTCCGTGAGCTCCACTTCCTTCATGGTGAATCCGGGAGGCAGGGCAGCCACAAATTGGCAAGGTCCGGTGATTTCGGATTTAATCAGCTTTTTTTTGCGATATATGCCCGTGATATTCATGAATTTATCATTGCGATTCCCACTTGGACCGCGAAAGGCCACAATCTGCTGCGGATGCAAAATATGAAGGCGGTCATCTTTAATCAGTGAAAATGTGACGACTTGTCCTGCTCCGCCTGCTTCAGCATTGTTCAGGTGTATGTTCATGCAGTTGCTCCTGTTCTTTTATACTCGGCCTGAACGGCGACGCATTCCCCAGCGCATCACACGAATCAGAACAAAGTAACCCAATATGAGAGAAACGACAGTGATGATCGTCGTCTGAATTCGTTTGGTGGTAGCTGCTTTGGCATTCTGGTCGTCCTGTAATTTACTTACCATTTCAGTGAGTTTCTGGTTCTGAGCCAGCAGTTGTTCGTTCTGGGTCTTAAATGCTTCGACATTGGCCTGGGCTTGTCCCAACTGAGCAGATGTTTGATTTAATTGCTCCATTGTTTGCTTATAACTTTCCTGCAGAGCGTTCACTTCTCCGGGCAGTTCGGAGACTCGCTCCCATCCGCTGTATATATCCGTAAAAATATTGGCGCTGGCTGCACTTACTGTCGAAGCGATCGAAACGGTAAATAGAATGCATGTGGTGAATAACACCCGAATGAAATAACCCTGAATGGATTTTGGCATCGTTAACACCTCTTTCTTCGGTTAGATAGATCAATTGCCGAATTCGTCGTCTATTGTTGAAATACGGCTCTTACATTATACGTCAAAACCGGGACGATGGGTTCAAGATGATATCGTTTTATTACCCGAAATATTTAAAATGATTTAGGAACACGGCTGTTTAACTTACAGTTCTGTGGGGTAATAGAACGATAGGCAAGCACACCGGACCGTTTTACAGATCTTTTACTTCAGTTCCGGGTGCATGCTATTCACAAATGCGCAATTTAATGAATGATGCCAATATATCCGATTGAATATAAGATCGTGAACATGAAGGAGTAGAAAGATATGTACACAACAGATCAGAACACATCAACCAAAACAATTATGATCACTGTTAATGGAGAGCCAGTAGGCCGTAAGCTGGTCATTGACAGTGTCACCTATGCTCCGGTAACCGAAGCAGATAACACACGGTATTTACACAAAATGGGAATCGATCATCCTACTGTTTAATTTGGGACTTGTCATAGATAAGTGATTGAAAAGCTTGGCATAGCGCCAGGCTTTTTCGTCGTTTATTGTCGTATTGAGACGGATTTAGGGATATAAAACTAATATATTGGAAAAATTTAATGAGAACATGTGTTCCGTGACAATATAGTGTCCATTCACCCTGATAACTTAGAAGATAATACATATAAATCGGGGGAGAGACTACCAGTGAACTCAGTCTTTGAAGTATCTTATTCGTGGAATAAAGAGGCCATACCGACAGGGGGAGCCGACCCCGTATATATGATGGTAGAGTGGCGTAACGGTGCCCCTGCCAAAAGACTTAGGAAAATAGCACCCAAAATTGTATCAAGAGATTTGGAACTTTTGCTCAAACCGGAATATGGAGTACAGCTAAAAGGTATCTATGGATGTCGCTCCAAAGAAACGGATATTGGCTGGGTACTGAGGCTTGGCGATATGTACAAGGGGGAAAGCAAGCAAATTTTGCTTGAATTCGTCATGGGACCCCGTGCATCAGGAAAAGCTGCCGTATGTTCAGCCTATTGGAGCACAAGGAAGTTGAAACAAAGTCAACGTGTATTGTTACGAAGAGAACAGTTGTATATTCAGTACACCAGTCATCTGGGCATGTTGCGACAGCCCGAAGATCCCAAGGTGGAGAAAACGATCAAATTAAGTGAAACGGTGCCCTTGATCAAACAAGCCCTGCGCGCTTACGAAAGAGGACGGGTTCAAGAGGGAAACAATATGTTGCGTCGTCATGCAGATGCATTGTTAATTGAAGCTGCACGGAAACAGGATCTGGACTATTACGCGGAAGCCGAGATCGTCGAAAAGCTACGTTATCACTACGAGATCACGTTTACAACCGGATATCATGATCGTGAAAAAAAGATATTAGGGGAATAGGGTTGATTTCAAATGGTAACGGTTAGAGTGAGTCTACATATTTGAAGGTGAAGTTTAGGAGAAGGTCGAATGTATGTATCAATATCATATTAAACAATGGATGGAGTTGTATCAAATTTATTGAAACAACATCGTGGAGGGTCCGGCAAAATGACAGACCGACTAATCCGATTAATGCGCATTATAACGCTGGTACAGGCCAAGCCAGGTATTCTGGCACGTGAGCTTGCCGAGCGATGCGAGACGACGGAAAGGACGATATACCGCGACATGGAGGCCCTCAGTGCAATGCATATCCCGATCGCCAATATGGGACACGGGCAAGGGTACATGTTTATCAGCCAATTTGCCATGTATCCGCTAAATTGGTCTGATGAAGAAGCCCAAGCTTTCATGCATCTTGCTGAAGTTATGGAGAATATTCGTCCTTTGCTGAAACCTGCTTTTGAGAGCGCTTATGAGAAAGTGGTTGCTGCGAGTCAGAAAAACAAAACAGAACGAGTGGAATGGTCGGAGCATATTAGTAGTTTGTTTAAACTGGGGTTGCCTGCATGGCAAAATGAGAGAAATGATCCACAGAATCAATCTCTAATTCCCCTGCTTCAGGCTGGCATTTCACAGAACACCATTGAAGGGGAATATCTGTCTCAAGGTAAAAAAGGGATCGTACGCATAGATCCTTACTGTCTTATCCCTCGCGAGTACAGATTTGAACTGTTAGCATATTGTCACCTGTCGGAGAAACTTCGAATCTTTCAGGTAAGTCGGCTGCAGAGGATACGAATATTGCCACGCACGTTTCGCAAAGAGGATCATCTCATACAATCGCATTTCCGCATTCCTTGGGCATACGAGGGAAGTACGGAGTGGACAGCGTTCAAAATTCGATTTGCACCCCATGCTGTGGAGCGTGTGATGCAGGAGCAATTTTTTATGCGACCGATCCTAACCATTGAACCGGAAGGTAGCCTGTTATTTGAAGCCATATTAAGTGATGTTGACGAATTTCTCGTATGGATATCTAAATATGGACCTGATGCGGAAATCCTCGAACCGGAGATCTGCCGCATCAAGATGAAAGAACGTCTGAATGATTGGCAACAAATGTACAATAAAAGTTGAGATTAGAATGCCATCCATCCTAAGGCAAAACACGATTAAGTACTGTGCTTTGGACAGTTACTCTTTGGTTTTGAAAAGGCTTGCCAGATTGCCAAAAGGTGATTCTTTCTCTTCATCTTCTGTGGAGCTGGAATAGACAACCTTGGATGTAATGCCCTCATCATCGGCTGCACAGTTGTTTTCGAGCGTGAATCGGTCAAATTGATGCATAAATACCTTTGCTGTATTGATGGCATCATCCAAGGCACGGTGCTGGGTACCATCAAATTCGATTCCGCAGATTTCAAGAGCCTGAGCGAGTCCGAGTTGACGGAATTTGCCTTCTTTGCGGACGGTGCGGGACCACTGTTGCTGGAGATCGTTATGATTGGTGATCCAGGCCACATCAAGTTCATGGGTACGACAATGAGAGATCAGTTTGCTGCGGTCATCGGGTCCCCAGGAACACATGTAATAGGGGTCACTTCCCATCCAGGCAATGAATTGGTTCAGTGCTGCCGGGAAAAGAGGGGCTGCATCAATATCTTTCTGCGTGATACCTGTAAATTGAATCGTGTCAGTGGACAGCACGGACTTGTTGGAAGGACGAACATACGTATGGAACGTATCCGTTACGACCAATCCATCGGCACTTTCCGTAACTTTGACAGCACCGATATCAATAATTTCAGAAGAATAGCGAGTATTGCGGCTTACCGTGAATTCAAGATCATATATGATATATGGCATAGGACAAGCTCCTTTATCGATTAATACCTGTGATAGATTTCTATTTCTCTATATTACAGGGAACGTGCTGCCATGTCAGCCATCGCTAGAGAATTCATTATAGTCAGGATGAACGAAGAGTCAAAAAGTGGTCATTATAATGAGGAAAGTTAGGGACTTTCCTATATTTTGTTTGTATTTATGGTAACATAATAGTAGAATTTTCCGTCTTATTATCAAAACTTCCTAACACCGTTAAAGTGTTGGGGAGTTTTTTATTATGTATAGCATGCTCATGCAGGAAAGGAGAAAAGGTTAGTCGGTTGTTGGTATAACATAGGAAAACTAGTTCACGAGTTAGTATTATTGAATTTAAAGTACATATGGAGGTTTGTTTCTTTGATTAGTAGAAAATTGAAAATAACAGCAATTACAGCTAGTGTGTTTATTGTGTTAATTGGCGCTGCATATGGTGCATTCTATATCTGGAACAAAAATTATAAATTTAATAATAATTATGTATGGCAGCCTTTGGAGGACGTGCAATCTACACTAAACCTGAAAGATTCCTATAACGTGATTGTAGCTGGAACGGATCCGGAAGGTATTACTGCTGCCTTATCAGCTGCTCGTAATGGGATGCGTGTATTGCTGGTGGAAGCAAGAGATCGCAACATGTTGGGAGGATTGTTGACCGAGGGAGGCCTTAATACGCTGGATCTAAATTATTCCCCTGAACAACCGCAGTTATTGAGTAGTTTGCGGCAGCCTGACTTTTTGAACAAAGGCATTTTCCAGGAATGGTTTGACCAGATCGAGGGTAGTTCATTTGATACCAATACAGCGGCTAACATGTTCTATCGGATGGTTCGTTCCGAACCTAATATTGACCTGTTGATGAATGCTAAGGAATTAGTTCCCCTTACTGAACAATCTACGGGAGATCACACAACAATAACGGGTATGAGTATAACTAAAGAAGATGGAACAACTGTTCAGATCTCAACCCGCTCCATCATTGATGCAACGCAAGATGCGGATATTGCAGCCGCTGCAGGGGTTCCATATTCCATAGGCAGACAAGATATTGGAGATGGTAAATCCAAAATGGTCTCTACGCTTGTATTCAAGTTAAGCGGTGTTACTGATGAGGTATGGCAAAAATTCAGGGAAAGAGAGGGAACCGGGGTTGATAAGATGAGTGCTTGGGGGTACGGTGATGCTAGAAAATATGAATCCTCCAATCCACAACATATTAAGATTCGCAGTCTGAATATCGGAAGACAAAATGATGATACAATCTTGATTAATACAATGCAGATCTTTGGGGTAGATCCGTTAGATCCGATATCTGTGAAAAAAGGTCTGGAAATCGGGCGTAAAGAAGCCCCACTAATTGTTGATTTTCTGAAGAAAAATTATGATGAATTTGCAGGGTTACAATATGCTGGAACAGCAGACGAGCTTTACGTGAGGGAGTCACGTCATATCTATGGCGAGTACCGATTAACATTAGCTGATGTCATGGAAAATCGTGATCATTGGGATGCCATTGGATACGGTTCATACGATATTGATATTCAGAGCACGAGTGTTGGAAATCCCGGCACGATTATGTTGAGTCCGATTCAATATGGTGTACCCTTTCGCTCGCTTGTACCGCTAAAGGTTGACGGTTTGCTCGTCGTTGGACGTGCAGCAAGTTATGATACCATCCCACACGGTAGTGCAAGAGTTGTCCCACTGGGAATGGCAGAGGGAGAAGCAGCAGGAGCGGCGGTCAAGCTGGCATATATGCATAAGGAGTCCTTCCGCGAACTCTCAACTTCTGAAGAGCGAGCATCTGAACTACGTAAGATGCTGGAGAATCAGGGGATGGATCTGAAAGTACATCGTTTCGAGCAGCCTGATTATATGGAGCATAAGGATTACAGGGGATTATTGGCTGCAGCGAGTATGTATATGACTTCAGGCAATTATAATAACGATGGTTGGGAACTGGATAAAGGAATGAATCCAGAACGATTTTTAAGTAAATTGAAAAGAATGCAAGCGATGTTTCCAGAAGCCTACACAGGCAGTGCCGACCAAGCTCTAGCAAATATGGAGAATGCCTTAACCCTACCTTTAACGTTGGATCAGGCTGCGTATATGTTATGTCTGGCAATGGGATCTTCAGAAACGGAAACTTCACTTGAACAGGCACTTGCTCAATTGCAAACGCAAAACTTTATAAGTGACGACACGCTTGCTGGCATTGCTGACAAGAACAAACTTACCAATGGGGATGCGTTTATGCTCATTCGTGATGTAGTGGAGTATTATTCAGGAGTTGTATTCGACTAATTGGTTGACAATTACTTGTAAATGAACTAATGTGGTCAAAAATGAGAACAGCGTTATAACGAGGACATGATTGTGCAAGCCAGCTTCAACAGAGAGGGAACAGTGTGGTGCAAGGTTCCTGTAGCTGCTTCATAATTCCTACCTCGCGAGCTGCGGAAGAGAATGCCCATCCAGGGTTGCAACCTCCGCCGGCAGGGCCCGTTACGCCCCGTAGGACTGCAGGTCACAGATCGCATAGGTTGCGAACGGATTAATTTGCAGTTAAACAAGGGTGGTACCACGACACATTCGTCCCTTGACGGATGTGTCTTTTTGCTGTTTATGCGCCGTATTTTGATAACAAAAAAGGAAAATTAGGAGAGTGTTCAGATGCGTCAAAGTGAAATGCTTGTTCCAACCTTACGTGAAGCGCCAGCGGAGGCAGATGCGGCGGGACATCGCTGGTTACTGCGTTCCGGTATGATTCGTCAATTGGCGTCGGGAATTTACAGTTATCTGCCCCTCGGACGGCGGATATTGTTGAACGTTGAACGTATTGTTCGAGAAGAGATGGATCGTGCGGGGTGTCAGGAAGTATTGCTGCCGATTATGCAGCCTGCGGAGTTGTGGGAAGAATCCGGAAGGTACACACAGTATGGTCCTGAATTGATGCGTCTGAAGGATCGTCATGCACGGGAATTTGCTCTTGGACCAACACATGAGGAAGTCGTAACCGCTTTAGCACGGGATGAAGTGAACTCGTATCGGAAGTTGCCATTCACCCTGTACCAGATCGGAACCAAGTTCAGGGATGAACGTCGTCCTCGATTTGGATTGCTACGTGGACGTGAGTTCATCATGAAGGATGCGTACTCTTTTGCTTCGGACTGGGAAGAGCTTGATCGTACTTATCAGGCGATGAACACGGCGTATAGTCGCATTCTGGAGCGTTGTGGTCTGGACTATATCCGTGTTGAGGCGGACGCGGGAACGATTGGCGGTCAAGGTGAAACGCACGAGTTCATGGCTCTTGCTGACGTGGGTGAGGACACGATTGTAACCTGCAAACATTGTGGATATGCTGCAAATCTGGAGAAAGCGGATTATCAGACTTCTGGAGATATGGAGAAAACAGAAGGAAGCTTGGAAGTTCCAGCCGACTCTGCGAGTGCAGACTCCGCGCTTCAAGCGGATGAACATTCGGAAGCGGAAAACGTAGTACACATCTCGACACCTGGCGTTCGTACGATCGCTGAGTTAAGCACTTTTGTGGGCAAAGGTGCTGAACATATGATCAAAACGCTGCTTTATGTAGCGGATGGTCAGCTCGTCGCTGCGCTTGTGCGTGGAGATCATGAACTGAATGACATCGCATTGAAACAGGCGTTGGGGGCAGAGGAACTGATCCTTGCAGACGATGCAGCCATTGCGGCACATCCAAATCTGAAGGTAGGATTCCTGGGTCCGATTGGACTAAATCTGCCGATGGTGGTAGACGCTGACGTGTCAGTGATGAAGAGTGCAATTACAGGAGCCAATGAACTGGATGTACACGTTTCCGGCGTACGCCCAGGTATTGATTTTGCATTGGAGCGAGTAGAACGAATTCGCTTTGCTGCGGAAGGGGATACTTGTCCAACATGTGGATCACCACTTGTGTTTACCAAAGGTATTGAGGTTGGACATATTTTCAAATTGGGAACGAAATATAGTGATGCCATGGGTGCTTCATTCCTGGATCGTAATGGTCGCCAGTGTGCGCCAGTCATGGGATGTTACGGCATTGGCGTATCCCGCCTGATGGCTGCGATAGCCGAACAGTATGCAGGAGATGATGGCATAAAATGGCCTGTTGCTGTTGCGCCTTATAATGTGCATCTGATTACAGTAAGTTGGAAGGATGAGCAGCAGCGTCAGCTCACTCTCGAACTGGAACAACAATTGATCAATGGCGGATTCACTGTATTGGTTGATGATCGGGATGAACGTCCGGGTGTGAAATTCAAGGATGCGGAGCTGATCGGATTGCCTGTGCAGATCGTCATTGGCAGAGGAGCAGCAGAAGGACAGGTCGAACTGGGATCACACGCACTTGCAGCATCAGGTGAATCGAAACGAATCGGGTTAATGGCTCAGGAAGCTGTACGTTATGTGAAGGAACAGCTCACTTCCTAAATTCAGGGGATCTTCTAATTATATGAGTTCATATAATAGTACCGAATATGATGCGGTAGATGATTTTGATTGCTGAAATTCCAATCTGAGCATGAAAAAGAGGGCTATAGGCATGCAATTTGGCAGGATTTTATGAGTGATATCATACGAAATAACTATATTTGGATCTATGTATTTAGTATGCAAATGGTTTTATGATTTAGGATTTGAAGATGATCCTACTCAGGCGGATCTATGTGCAAGTATGCAATGTTGAGAAGACAGACATGTCGAAATTAAATGTACAATAACCGCATGAACACGGTCATTCCGGAGAGTTTTTATATAGTTCGGTGTCGAAGTTACATGATAAAGTTGGTCCGTAAAGGCTGCGCTGGGATTTATTTTTGCCTCAGATGATTGTCAGGATCAGCAGGATATGTCCACAGGAAATGTTGAAGTCTCTGATGTGGATGGATGTTTAAGAACTGACATACGAAAGGGTGTCCCCTTAACCAGTAATCTGGTTTGGGGGACACCCTTTTGGTATGACAAGATAGATTCGTTATGTTGTTGCGCCATATAAGCGATCATGCCTATATGCACTTTGCTTTGCTGAGCTTAAGAAGCTGCAGGCAATTTCAATTGTTGACCTGGATAAATCCAGTGTGGATTTTTGATATTATTCAGCTTCTGCAATGCCTGCCAAGTTGTGCCGTATTGTTTGGAGATAGAGTACAGGGAATCTCCGGATTTCACAACATGCAGTTTGGCTGGAGCTGGTTTACTTGGTGTTGGTTTAGACGGTTTTTCCGGTTTTGGTGTTTCTGGTTTTGGCTTGGTTGGAGCTGGTGTTTCTGTTACCGGAGTTTCCGGCTCTACTGCAGTTTTTTTCGCTTCACTGAATCGACCATCTGTTTTGATGTCTACAGCGCCAAGCTTTTGCATGTAGTTGATCAATGCTTCATCCAATGCGCCATACATACCCGTAGTTGGATATTTGGCAAACATGGTGTATTCGTCACCACCAACAGCTGTGAAATCATTGGTTGCCAGTGTATATGTTGCTTTCGGATCAAGGGCTTTATCGCCAACGGTTACGGAATGTACACGGCTACCTTCTGCAGCGGAAGTGTCGATTTTGAACTTGATTCCAGATACTTGCGGGAATCCACCGCTTGGTTCCGGGTAGGAAGCTACACCAACTTCAAGGGCTGCCAGAATATCAGACCCTTTCACTTCAAGGGTTACCACTTGATTACCAAAAGGAAGCACTGTGATAACATCACCTTTGGTTACGATACCCTTTTCAATGGAAGCACGGATACCACCACCGTTAGTCAGTGCAATATCAGCGTTGCTGACATCACGAATGGCATCTGCAAGCAGGTCACCCAGGTTGGTTTCACCTGCACGTACCTGTTCACGCTTACCATCCAGTAGAATGGCTGTGTTGGCTACTTCTTCTTTCAAAATAGGCTCTTGTTCTTTTTGAATGGAGTTCACGAGAGCTGCGACTTTCTCATTTGGTTTGATGTCTTTTGCTGCAGTTTCATCAATTAATGTTGCTTGTTTCTTCGTTACTTTACCACCATCTACCCACAGGTCGATGACACCTACGTAGTTAGTGTATTCTCCTGCACTTGCGATCAACGTTCCGTTATCGGACACAAGACCGTCCTGCAGTATGGTGTGGCTGTGACCATCAATGAATACATCGATGCCAGGAACTTCTTTAACGACTTTTAAACTAGTATCTGTGCTGGACGCATCTTGTCCAAGGTGTCCCAATACCACCACAACATCTACTTTGCTGCGGATCTCGTTCACTAGAACTTTAGCCTCTGCAGATGGGTCTGTAATATCTAGACCTGCTACGTTTTTCGGATTCGTTTTGTACATCGTTTCAGGTGTGGACAGGGCAATGATTCCAACCTTTACACCATCAATTTCTTCAATCAGGTAAGGATCGAAGAGACGAGTTCCGTCCTTTTTCTTCACGTTGGCACTAATCATTGGGAAATTCATCATGTCTGCCAGTTCGATCAAGCGATCCGAACCATAGTTGAATTCGTGGTTACCCGGTACGATGGCCTGGTAGCCCATTTCATTCATGACTTTCACGATGCTCTCACCATTCACGAGAGTGGCAAAAGTTGTACCATGTACAGCATCTCCAGCATCAAGCAGGAGCGTGTTTGGGTTTTCGCTGCGATATTTGTCAGCGATTCCAGCTACTTTGGCAAAACCCATAGCAGGTGAAGATTCAACTGCACGAGCATGCGTATCATTTGTATGTAGAATGGTAATGTGTTTGCCTGTGCCCGGAGTAGTATCCGTTGCAGCCGCGGCAATACCTACACTGCTAAACAGCAAACAGACCGTTAGCAGAAGTGAAACGTAATTCTTCCAGATTTTCATATGAATCCGAAACCTCCCCAATTAATAATCTACTTGAGCGTTTACACAGCTCACGTAGTATTTTAACAGACTATTATTAGGAAATCTCGCGAATTACGTAAAAATAGCTAACCTGAAAGTTACATGTGAAATCTGCTGTTGGATAATATAATCTTCGGAAGGAACATATGTTCTTAAAGAGTGTAAAAAAAATGCTGCGCTTCACGCGGCAGTCCGGTACGTAAACAAAATTTCTCCAAAGATTCATCCGGTTCAGGCATCACTCCGGAGGTTAGCAATTGAATGGCAAAACGATTGGCCTGTCTCTCCAGCTTGCCTGGAGCAAAATAGGAATGTTCCTCCAGAAAGAATCGATTGATTCCTTTATGAAGCCGATCATGACCAAGCTCATGTGCGCACACGAACCGCTGCCATTCCGGCGGCAAATCATTGTGTATGACGATAAACCTGCGCCGGAGCTTGCGAAAGTACAGTCCCTTGGTGGACTTCCCCAAATTGGTGAAACGAATCTGTATTCCAACCGCGCGGGCAATGCTGAACGGGCAGTTGGTCCGGTGTTTGCGAATCAGCTTTGTTACGATGTCATCCATATGATCTCACCTGCTGCTTCATTAAATTCAGTGGGTCATGCCTCATGGGCGATTGTCCGATTCGTCTGTCTTTTTGCGTTTGTTCATCTGTTTGGCTTCCCAGAACAGACCTGTCAGCACATCCTTGATTCGTTTCTTGTCCTCTTCATCGAGTGGAATGCCGTCAAACATCAGATCATCATCGTCTTCCAGCATCTTTTTGAAATCACGACGGTCTTTGTATGTAGCCCATTCCGGTACGTCCTGAAGTTCAGCAGCACTCCCTGGTTCAATATAACCGGCCTGCTTCATCATCTCTGTATAGGGCACCGAGAGTGCGTCTGAAATCTTGCGAATGGTCGCTGGTTTCGGCACACCCCGGACCCCATTCTCAATACGTGAAATCTGTGAGTTGCTTATTCCGGCTGCTTCGGCGAGCTGATTGATGCTGTATCCCTGCTGCTCGCGCAGTTGTTTCATATAAGGACCAAAAGCGTGCTCCACAATTATGCCAACTCCTTCGATTCGTACAAGTACTTGAATTAATATTAAGAAGAAACTTGAATGCGACAACTCCTAAACCCTCTGCGGGTGCGCCGTTCCGGATTCGGATCGTTCTTTTGATCGCTGTTATCCCCGGATTTCCTGTTTCCCTTTCCTAAAGGGTGAAATCCGTTGATAAAGGCGAACGCTTCGCTTCTTCAGAATCGATTCCGTCTCCTTCACTACGTATGCGCTTGATATGTACCTTAGCGGCATTAAGGAGAAGGGGAACTTCTTAATATTAAAAATCAAATGACTTATACGGAAGTTCATTAATTAAACAGTACTATAACGTATATATACCATTAGGTAAAGAGATATGAAACAATTATGCCAAAAGGCATAGGAAATGAGAGCGAAGGTTTTATTTTATCGTCAAAACGAACCAAAATGGAGGTTTACTCTGATCTCCAGAAAGTGGTATCCTCAAATAGAAATGCGAACACTATACGAACAAAATGTAAACTTGATACAGGTTAGAGTTTGGTGGAGTACCTTCCGAACAATGGAATTCTGCGAAATATAGGGATTTGGATTGATTCCAAAAGGCAACAGGGAAAATTGAAGAATTGTCGTTACTTTTTTGGAGAACTGGACAACTCTATGAATAAGAGTCTTTTGCTATCGTTCAAAAAAACGATGGCAAAGCAATATCATGTGAACGATAGAGTGATTGATATGAACTGAGAAATAAAAGTGCTACAGATGAGATGCTTGAATGTTTGAGTATATAAGTTGAACGGAAACGTAGAGGACAGAAATAACCTGAAGAAGCGGAGTTGAAAGTTTTCTGAAAGAAAGCTGCATCGGAAGCTTGTTCTATCATCAGAGTGAATATGCGAAGCTACTAGACTTTCATTCTATAGCGAATACTGAAGGAGGAAAATGATTATGGAATTGATGCTGCCCGAATTGGACCGACGCAAAACGCAAACAGCTGTTGAAGCTGCGCTGGAAAAATACCGAATTTATAAAACCATTGCATTTGAAGAACGAGAGGTTATGGTGACGGCAAGTTATGCCGAGCGTTTCCACGGTGCAACCAATGTGACGGGGGATTCCACGGCGAGAACGGCGATCTACAATGTGGACGTGCAGCGCGCGCGTCAGGCATACTGCGATACGATTGATTTTGTAGTGTCCCGGCTGAGTGAAAAGGAACGTGTACTCGTCTGTGAACGATATTTGAAAGACGATGATGTGTTTGACTATAAGGTGTATAACCATGTGTTTGATCCACCTGTCAGCAAGGATACGTATACGAAGATTCGTACACGTGCTTTCTACAAAATGGCGCTGGCACTGTCAGATCGAGGTCTGATTAATATGGAGCCTTTGTCTGTATCCCGCAAAGAGCGACAGAAGCTGGGCTGAGCGAGAGTATTCATTAGTAATGATAGAGGACAAATGTCTTCATTATCATTTAATTAAATCTTCGTGGTATAATTCTCCAAAATATTGTGTTATTCTATTTATATGCGTAAGTCCTTGCAATTTTAAAAAATATCTTATATAGCATTATAACTAGTAGACCGATATAATACCTAGAAAGGTGTATTACTATTGAGTGATTTTCGAATTCTTGGTTACCATGGCACGTTTTCTGAAGTAATAGAGTATATAAGTGAAGAAGGATTTTCAACTGTCAATAGAAATAATCATTGGCTAGGTCAAGGAGTATATTTTTATGATGATCCGAAACTTGCTCATTGGTTCATAACTAAAAATAGTGAGAGTGATTTTCGAAAAAAGGGAAAGGGCACTAAATTGGCTCTTATAACTGCAGAAATAACATCACAATTAGATCTTGTCCTTGATTTAGATTCTATAGATGGCGTTGATAAGTTCTATTCTGGAATTTATGAGCTTAGAGATCATTTGAAAACAGTGGGTTTTTCTTCAGATGAACATAGGAATCGATGTTTTATTTTAGATTTACTTGTTTCAATTTATGGTTTTCAGGTTGTTATAAAAACCTTTGAACATACTGATAGATCTCCCTCATACAGCAGTGTGGACACCAAACGTTTCAATTCTGAAATTTTCAAGTTAAATGTTCACTACAAAGAACGTCAAATTTGTGTTACATCTGATTCATGTATAAAAATTGTAAGTGTTGAATACCCTAGTGATAAGTATCCGATAAAACCAAAGATTAAATTTGATTGGAGATGATTCACAATGGACAAAACTATTCAAGAATTAATCAAAGAAACTGCCGGAAGATATGGTCTTGGATATGATTTGAACAGTGATTATCCTACAGTTCTTCAAGAAGATGGAACTGTAAAAAAAATAACGTTTGAGGATATGAACAACATATTTAATGTTAGTCCTCCTGAAGATACATGGACTCGATATAAGAATGAAGTTAATTGGAGTAATGATATCAATGTTAGTATAAATTTGAAAAATAAGTTTTCTAATGAAATAGAGATTCCTTTTGTTGCGTAATAGTTTGATAATGGGGTGTTAATAGAATGATAGAAGGTATAATTAAATTTCATGGATTTAGGCTTGAAAAGCTAAATTATGAGCATAAGCAAATTGGACCAGATGAGAGAAATTTGAATATAAGTATATCGCCAGAATTCTTGGTACAACTTGTTGAACAGGAGCCAAAAACCAGTAGGGAAGAAGACGAGAATTATTTTAATATTTTAATTGGCACAAGAATAGGTTTTGATGAGGAAGAGAGAGTGCCGTTTATGACAGAAGTTGTATTACGTGGATTCTACTCATTCAACAGCAAGAATGATAACAAAGATAATTTTGGTTTTGATGATAGACGCAGATTTTTTCTTACAAATGGATGTGCTGTGTTATTTCCTTATCTTAGATCAGTTTTGACTGATGTTACGAGTAAAAGTAATCATAATCCTATTATTCTACCTACTATTAATTTTCACCAATTCATTGAATCTCAAGATATAAATGAGTTAATACTTAATTCCGAACAATATGCTGATAAAGATTAGTTTTCAAAAAATGACAAACGGTATTTGCTAATAACAGCAGATACCTTTTTTTTGTTTGTTGAAGTAGATGCATTTATTCATTGAAATTAAAATTTTATAAATATGGAGAGAAGTCTGCCATGTCGGAAGAAGTCGGAATGCAGGAAATGGTCACATTGAAGACAATCGCAGAAACGCTCAATACGTCCAATGATCTGAACTTAATGCTGGATACCGTGGTCGGCAAATTACTGGAGTTGACCGGATTAACGGCAGGCTGGATGTTTCTGATTAATGAACGTGGAGAATATACCTGTGTTTCGGATTACAATCTGCCCCCGGCATTACTGCGTAAAAATAAAGAGCCCATGCGAACGGGTACCTGCTGGTGTGTGAACCGCTTTAAGGATGGTCAGCTCAATCATGTGGTCAACATCATTAACTGTAAACGGCTGGAGGATGCGGTGGAATTCCAATGGGGAGATACCCATGATATTACCCATCATGCAACCGTCCCGTTAAGGTCAGGTGAGAAGATGCTCGGCCTGCTCAATGTGGCTGCGCCAGCCAAGGAACATTTCAGCGACAGTGAACTGGCGCTGTTACAGGGCGTGGCGTACCAGATTGGTAGTGCGATAGAGCGGATGAGATTGTATCGTGCGGAGCAGCGACGAGCTGATCTGTATGCCAAGCTGGGGGAGTTCAGCACGGCTTTGGGTCTTGCAGTGAACGAATGCAACAATTCGGATGCTTTTTCTTTAAAAGTTGTACAGTTGCTTGGGCAGCAGTATGATTGGCCTTTCGCTACCATTATTCAGCAGAGAAATGGAATGTTCATTCTGCAGGCAGCCTATGCAAATGATACGGTTCGAACGTTATCAAGTACTCCGTTATCTTCCGAAGTGACGAGCCAGATTAACCATATAATCAATAGTCATCGTGTAACATCTCTGTCTGGGACAGAGATCACTGAGATATTTACCCTGTGCAAGCCTGACCAGAATACGAATTCCATTGCCTCCGGAATTGCCGCTCCCCTTCCATACCATACGCCAGGGGAAAAGGGAATTCTGGTGATCGGAATAGGAACATCAGGTCCTGCGCAGGCGGATCGTGAGGTGCTGGAGGCACTGGCCGAACATATTGCGGCCTCATGGGAGAGTCTGAAGCTGGCGGAGAATCGCCGCGAACTTGCACGAATGGAAGAGAGAAACCGGTTGGCTCGCGATCTGCATGATTCGGTTAATCAGATTTTATTCTCACTATCATTAACGGCTAAAGGCGCGGAAAGTATGTTATCCGACTCCGAGAAGTTACACCCGGCTGCGGAAGCGATGAAGGATATTCGGGCTTTGTCTCAGTCGGCTCTCAAGGAAATGCGCGCATTGATTATGCAGCTCCGTCCCGCGGGACTGGAAGCTGGGCTGCTCCATGCGCTACAGGAATACGGCACCAGCCAGGGTCTTCAAGTGGTGATGAATCGGACGGGAATGATGTCTTTACCGCGTAATATAGAAGAAGCATTGTGGCGAATCGGACAAGAAGCGCTGAATAATGTACGGAAACACGCGGATGTTCCTTCTGCTGAGGTCACCCTCAAATTAAGTGATCATGAAGTGGTGCTCACCGTCACAGATCAGGGAAAAGGTGGTACGGAAAGGCCAAAAGCCTCGTCTGGAAGCTCCCTTGGCCTGTCCATTATGAAGGAACGGGCTCAATCGCTCGGGGGTAGCTTAGAAATAGTGAGTTCTTCCCGTAAGGGAACAACAGTAACGGCAGTCATTCCACTTCCGTTCGAATCTGTATAAAGTCAGGGGGAAGAAGAGATGCCGATTACGATTTTGCTCGCAGATGATCATGCGATGGTGAGACGAGGTTTGCACGTTTTTTTGACCACACAGCAAGACATGGAGGTTGTCGGTGAAGCATCGAACGGGCAGGAAGCACTGGCGCAGGCGGAAGCGTTAAAACCTGACGTGGTATTAATGGATCTGCATATGCCGGTCATGGACGGAATTGAAACAGCCAGACGATTGCGTGCATTAATGCCAGCAACGCGAATCATTGTGCTCACCTCGTTTTCGGATCAGGATCATGTGGTTCCTGCTGTACGTGCAGGGGTGAAGGGGTATCTACTCAAGGATATTGAACCGGAGGATCTGGCTGTGGCCATTCGCAATGTGCATGCAGGTCAGGTAGAATTGCATCCTGCCGCAGCAGGTCAATTGATGCATGTGATGGCTTCATCCGATTGGTCTATAAATGAACAGTAACCACAGGATATACCGACAGATCAGTCAGCAGACAGTCAACTTCAAGAGCTGAAGCAGGTTGGAAAATCAAATGAAACATCCCTTGGTGGTCCGGATATGCTCACTCGCCGTGAACAAGAGGTTTTGGGGTTGATTGCTCAAGGATTGAGCAACAAGGAAATTGCAGTTCAATTGGTCATCACCGAAAAAACGGTCAAAACACATGTCAGTCATCTGCTCGACAAACTGGGACTGGCGGATCGGACGCAAGCGGCTCTTCATGCCGTAAGAAATGGCTGGGTCGTCTGAGCAATTCCGACATATGTTCATACTTAAGTCGTATAAACTCAACCTAAAGGTTGAGTTTTTTGGTATTTCAAGTTAAGTCTATCTGCTGACGATTTGGATGCCAAAGAAAGGTAAGATAAGAGTAGAAATAACAGATCGGTTGAAACATGAGCGTTTGAATTATTAAAAAACCAAGGAGAGTGACATGAATGAATATCGTTATTTTGGCAGGCAGCAATCGGAACAATGCAACCAGTACACGTCTGGGAGAGTATGCTGTGGAGATTATTCGAGGTCAGGGGCATCAGGCCAGCCTGTTTGATCTGTATCAGACATCACTTCCATTCTACGCGCCAGATGAAAAACAAGCGGATCATGAACATCTGGCAGACCTGAATACACGTATGCTCGCGGCTGATGCAATCATCCTGTCTACACCAGAGTATCACGGCAGTATAAGCGGTGTGCTCAAAAATGCACTGGATCATCTGAGTCAGACTCATTTCAGCGGCAAGCCCGTCCTGTCCATCAGCTCCTCTGGCGGAGCGGTGGGGGTAAGTTCGCTTTTACAACTGCAAGCGATTGTTCGCAATCTGCATGGCATCAATGCCCAAGAGTGGATTTCGATTGGTGGTGCGCAGCGCAGACGATTCGAAGCAACATTTGACGGATACGAAGAGTACGAAGGCAGTCAGGATATAGAGGACCGGGTGCAGCGGGTTATTGGATCGTTTTTAAATCTGGCACAGACGTTAACAAATGCGCGGAATTCAACCATGAGTTGAGAACAAGCGAAGATGAAAATGGGAAAAGGAAAAGAGGTTGAGCATTATGATTACAGGCATATTTGAAACACATCTAAACGTGACGGATCTGGAGAGATCCCATCATTTCTATGAAACGGTCCTGGGATTACCTCATGCCTACGGGCAGAAAGAACGTGGAAACTCCTTCTACTGGATTGGTGGAAAAGGCAATGCCATGCTGGGATTGTGGCAAAAGGAACCTTCCGAAGTGCGGCGTCAGCACTTTGCTTTTCATGTATCTCTGGAGGATATGAAACATGCGATGGCTCACTTGGAGAACAAAGGAATCAAGACACAGAACTTCCTGAATGATGATATCGGTGAACTGTACGTCTTCGGCTGGATGCCCGCAGTATCTGTATATTTTAACGATCCAGATGGCCATTCGCTTGAATTCATTGCTATGCTCCCGGATGAAGCGAAGCCTGAGCTTGGCATGGTGCCATGGAGTCGGTGGGAGGAGATGCAGGAGAAGACCGTATGATGATTGAAGAATTACAGTTATATACAACACGGCTGGAGGACCTCAAGCATTTTTATCGTGATACGTTGGGCATGGAGGTGTCCAATGCGACAGATCAGGCCTTCAACCTGGAGGTTGGAGGGACAAAGATGATTTTCAAACCGTGTGAAACAGATCCGGAGCCCTTCTATCATGTAGCCTGGTTGATTCCGACAAATCGGTTCAAGGAAGCGAAGCAGTGGGCTGCATCATGTGTTGCCTTAAGCAGGGAAGAACATCGGGATGAGACATACTCTGCTAATTGGGACTCTCATTCCCTCTATTTTGAAGATCCGGCAGGCAATATTATCGAGTTGATTGCTCATCATCGTATTCAGAACGAGAGTGACCATGACTTCTCCACTAAAGATATATTACAGGTGTGTGAGATTGGCCTGGTGACGGATGATGTTCTGTCTGCGGTGAATGAGCTTCAGCAGATTGGAATCACGCGATGGGGTGAGGTTAGTGATACCTTTGCTCCTGTAGGAGATGTACATGGTTTATTTATTGTGGTGAAGAAGGATCGGACGTGGTTTTTCTCCAAGCAAAAAGCTGAGATCTATCCGCTGGAAGTATCCATCCGTGGGGTGGGCAAGCTTCGAATTGGCTAAACTTTGCATTCCGGGGCAAAACGGGCATATGTGGAGCATTTCCATCATGTTATAGAAGTAAACGCTTTATTTATTCCAGGGTAGTTTCTCTGATGGGCTTACATTTGATGAAGGGTGGTGGCAAGCTTGGATCGACGTTTGTTGGAAGATGGACTAGCGATTATCGTTTCCAGTCGGGAACGTACAGGAGATCTGTGGCACGCCCATTATGGGGCGGGTGCGATTGCGGCATATTTTTGGTTACGGGAAAATCGTCTCACTGCCCTTGCCGCCGGCAGTGTTACGGCCGAAGCAAAAGCCATGCTTCGCCAGCATGGAATCAGCCCTGGCCAGACCTCTCCGATTGGTGAGATGATGCCCAGGGAAGATGCCGAAGCGCGTATTACGGACGCATTGGATCGAACGATTGGAGAGCTGCACTGGGTTGGGCACCAGGCCATCTACGGGGCAAATCAGTCTGAAAGCCATTCGTGAACTGGATGGATGGGGTACTGCAGAGGATATTGGTCGGCTGGTTGAACTGATCGATTCATTCGATCGGACCATCCCGGGAAGATCCTGGATGAACACAACGATGAAAGAAATTCGCAGTCTGAAGCCGGAAAAAAGCGATGGTTTCCCCGAGATTGATGATCCAATTCAGTTGTCACGTTTGATTCTGGATGAACTTGGGGCGTTCCAGACCATCTATCACGCGGAAGCGCACCATGATCTAATCGGTCATATGCTCACCTACGGACATGCGCTTAACATATTATATGAATTGGGTTATCCGGCATTATTCCACAAAGGCATTCCGCCTTTCCTTACTATGGTGAAGGCGCTACGCTTAAGCCGAGATGTGGATATTGAACAGGAGATGCCGACATTGCAATCACCCGTAGATCTGCTGCCACTAGAACGGGCGGAACGATCAGTGGCGCTCCCTCATGAGCTGGAATATTGGCTCACCGACAGACGTTCCCGCGACTGGAACGGAGGTCATGTATTCAAATTCCCGTTCAGCTTCTATCATCATGCCAAGAACGGGGAGCCCGTACCGGAAACATGGGAGAACTTTCGTTATATCATCGCGTGAGTAAAAACATACATTTAAGAAGGGGTGTCCGTAATGACGGACACCCCTTCTAGGCATTATTCTAGTCTACCGAATCGTGGGCAGCCTGCACCTTATTAACGGGGCCAAATTTCAAGGATAAAAAGGATCAGCATGACTCTGGACACAAGCATGTATGGTGATTTTCGTACGGGCTGACTCGCTGCCCATATTCCCCAGGAACTCATAAGTGCAATACTCCCCCAGAACATCCATAAGGAGATGCCTTCGGGCGTAAATAAAAAGGATAGCTTGGGCAGTCCCCTGTTGCCAGCCCCAAGAAGAACAGTGGTCATATAGACGAGGACAAGGAAAAACAACTCGAAGAGCAGGGTTTGCAGCCAGAAATAATAGATGTTGAAAAATCGTAGTATGATGACTGTGATCAGGATGAACAGGATACCAACGGATAAGAATGTTGCCGCGGTCCATCCAATGAGAGATGTTGTTACAACATCTGTTTCCTGATATAAGATGTACATCGCCAACGCATACATAGCGGGGCCCGCCATATAACTGGTGACAGCAATCCAAAGATAAAAGAAATACCTCTTTTTCATGGTCATATCCATCCTTTATTGTTCGTAGGATTTGAAAGCTACTTATGTCATATAAACATCATCAGGATGGGTTTGGTTGGACTATCGATAGGAGTTTCTCTCGAGAAACCGACAATTAACCGCCATAGAGACGACTACATTCATGCGTAATTCATCCCGATTACCATCAGCGCGAGTGGGAAAAGGCGGTAAGATGATATTATCGGATCAGCAGCAAGGAAGACACACCGACAGCTCATACGCTAAAGTACGGACCGGCCATGGGGCCGGTTTTTTAATTAGGTGATTGCCTCCTTGCCCTGATCGGGTAATAAGACTAATTAGATAACAGGAGGCTACGTGATATGAAAACAGTATTGTATGTTCCACTGGATGATCGTCCAGCGAATCTGGATGATGTGATTGTGCAAGGGAAAGCAGCCGGTATCCATATCGTTACACCGAACCTGAGTGATATTAAAAATCGTCTGGACTCGGAGAAAACCGTAGATGGCACAACGCTGCTCGGCACCTCCACGCCGGTTTATGGCAAACCGTCCAAGATTCACGACTTTATTCTGAAACATGCTGCCAAAGTCGACGGATTCATTATTTCATCCGATATGCTCGCTTATGGCGGCCTGATTGGTAGTCGTCAGCTCCGTGAAGATGGAGGAGGCGCCTATCCAGAATACGATGATGAGACGACGCGTTTGCTGGATGTGATCCGCGTGATCAAGCAGAAATATCCACGCAAACCCGTATTTGTAATGGACACCATCATGCGTTTGGCTACAACTTCGTTTGCAGATGGCTTGGCGCTTGATGCATATAATGAGTCCCGTGCATTGATGCAGCAGCCACGTCAGACATACACTGAGTTTGAGGATATTATCGAAGGTTATAACCTGTCCCCGGATGGAGTGAAATATGGGACAACGACCTATTTTGATAAAGAACAGTATTACAATACAAGACAGCATAAATTCAAAACAAATCTGTACATTTTGGATCGGCTGGCTCGCACAGGTTATATCGATTTCCTCGCGGTTGGAGTCGACGATGCCAACACGCAGGGTGTTCAGATCAATGAAATCAAATATGTAGAAGCGCGGATCAATGAATGGCTGGGTGGAACCAATGGGCAAAATCCGGATCGTGCTATCATCTTGCCGGATGCAGATGGTTTGGGGCACGCTTTGGTCGCTCGGATGGCTAACCAATTGTTCCGAGGCGGGGCGAGGACACGTTACGCAGTGAGATACTTTGGTCCTCACGGCAATTCCATCATTAACACGTATGAATACATGGATGTACACGAGAATGTGGTTCGTCATGTGGATATTGTAGGTGGTGTGCTTGTAGCGGATTCGGCATATCCTGAACCGGAGGTGGTGACGGATGTGAGTGCTAGTGTGGAAAATGAACAGCTAGTGGCTGTAGCAGTTGATCAAGTTGTCCCGTTTGACATGACCTCCGAACTGGATCGTATGACGAAGGGTCACCCGGGTAATTCCGGGGAGAACACGGGCATCGACATTGAGATTATCGCCATTACGGCTCTGGATCAGGTGCAGGCTGCGTTGGAGCAATTGACGCTGAATAGTGAGCAAGGTCTGCCTTCGGTATTGATTGATTTTGTGGGTAAAGGACCAGCGAATGTTGATGTTGCTGAAGCGTTGCTAAACAGTCCATATACCGGACGGGTTCTGGGTTATAGTGCATGGAATACGCCAGGTAATAAGATCGGTATTGCTGTAGGCATGGGGCAGGCGAGGTACGCGTTGATCACAACAGAGAAGCATGAGCATAAGTTGCGCGATGCGATGAACGCGCATGGCTCGTTGTTGTTTAAGCGTTTCCTGAAGGATTACTACTACAAAGCGGTAGCGATTGCAGAGATCCGCACGTATTCCCGAGCTCATGCGCTTTATACCAACGTGGCTACCCTTTCGGATCAAAATATGTTGCTGTTCAACTCAGAGGAAGACTATGCCCATTTGCAAACATTGCTTCGTGACTTGATGCAAACTTACACAACGGCACTTGCGAATAAAACAGCCTTCCAGACAGGCAATGTGGCGATTAAGCAGATCTGTAATGACGAATTGTCCTATGCGACGTATGGCAGTGCGCTGCTGGAATATGGAAATCCCGATTTCATCTGGGGGCGTGCATTTGAGATTACGTTGAACCCGCAGGTTACGCTGAACTAAACTGTTATCTCACCATGGGCTCCTCATGTTTGGGATCATCACTGGTATGACTGTACTGCTTAATCTCGCCGTTGTTAAAAATGATATATTGATACTTCGCTTCGAGTTCATCCGCGAATGTTACGGAGGCACCGTAAGGTGCTTCAGAACTTTTTGAGGAGTAAGTACCTTGTACTTCGATAAGCTGTTCGGGTGAATAACCTCTCTGTTCAATCAGGTAAGTGGTTACCTGTTGTTCAGCATCATTTTTCTTCAGCGGATTACCAAGCAGTCCGAAGTAGGCCCAGCAGGATATCCCGAGTATAAATGCTAAGATGACAAGTGAAGTGATCTTGAATGTTTTACTCATAGGTATTTCTCCTTCTTTTACGTAAGCGACAATGAATTTGATAATAAAATATTAATATATTTGGATAAATTTATCAATTATTTGATCTTAAAGCTTACTTAGGTATTCTTTAAAATGATGATTCCAGAATCGTCTTTTTTCCACCCGAACGACGCCCTTAATCGCACCGAAGTCGTACGGAACACCATCCGCGCTAGGAATGAAAGGGTGTAAGATTGTATTATCGGATCAATAACAAGGGACGCACCGAAAGCACATACGCTAATGTACAGACCGGCCAGGTGGCCGGTCTTTTTGATGCGGTGAATGTAGTCCCGGTACTGGTTCGGTCGGAATACAGACTCTGAGTTAAAAGGGGGAGTCTACTGCAGCTGCTGCATTGCCGCTGCACGGTGTGGGCAGATCTCAAACTTGCAGCCAAAGGGGGCGAAATGAATGTGTCTATGAGAAATGAAATTAGCACTGCCGTGAGTATCAGTAAAATGAGTACACTCATTAAAAAAACGCTGAAACAGAAGCTCGCGGTACTTGTCCCAGATTGGGACGGTCGTGTGCTGGATGCACCTGCGTCAGGCGAAGTTTTGGCCGGGCCTTGTGCAGTGGTTGCGTTTGCCGAAGAAGTGCCGAAGTCTGCCTGGGCGGGATACCGAAGGATCATCAAAATCTCCCCATACGCTCGTCCAGAAGATGGTGGCGCTGAACAGGTGGAAGCTTGGTCAGCCCTTCTAATCGAAGGGTTGCACCAGGTAAGGCTGGTGGATGAAGCAGGTGAGGCCTTCACTTGCATCTATTTGGGTTCTTCAGATAGTGACCGGGTGGATACAGGGTCTGGAATGCTTACACGTAGTCTGCGATTCGGGGTGTATGTTCCTGAAGACTCAGGAACTGCTGTCACTGAAATAGGGGATGCGTGGTTAGCTACGCTTCAAGGCTGGACACTGCAGGAGCTTGGCTCGAATTGGTCGGTATATGGTGATGCATGGCCCGGAGGATATGAGATGCCGTCTGTGTTATGGCGATTGGCTGGATGCAGCACGTCTGTGGCGGGGACTTCGGCATTGGAGGTTCGACAAC
Source organism: Paenibacillus sp. FSL R5-0701 (assembly GCF_037973995.1). Classification (NCBI taxonomy): domain Bacteria; kingdom Bacillati; phylum Bacillota; class Bacilli; order Caryophanales; family Paenibacillaceae; genus Paenibacillus; species Paenibacillus sp. FSL R5-0701. The sequence goes on from NZ_CP150230.1 coordinate 1,379,160, forward strand.
AGTGGATTGGGCATGTGCTCACCGATCAACCGGTGCTAACACGGCAGACCGTTACTCGGTTGGTAGAGCAACTTGCAGTGCAATCTCGTCTTGCCATCACTGAAGCGGGTGGCGAAGAGCACGAAGGTAACACGCGATATATCACAGTGGATGAAGTCACGGCAGACTTACAGACGGATGCGTATCTGAACGGACAGATTCGCCTGACGTTGCAACAGCGGATTCGTCGTCCGGGTACGAATGTACCTTTGATCCGTGAGATTTACCATAGCAAAGGTATGGAGTAAACGTTAGTCGAGAGGAACCTTCTATTAGAGGTTGTTCAAAAAGCCCGCTTTTGATTACAAAGGATGCCTAACGGCATCATCAGCATCGAATATGGAATTCAGCCGAATAAGCATAAGCTTACGAAGTATGTTTCCTTTGGAAACATTGTAGTTGCTCACGTAGTTTTCCCTACGCTCTGCTACTCCATTTCTAACTTCATCCCATCTTCTCGGTACTGAAAACCGATCTTTTTGAACATGCACTTTTAAGAGTGGTTCCAGATTATAGCTTTGAGTAGATTGCTTTAGCTTCAACATTATAGCTTCAAATTCATAGGTTCATAGGATCAAAAATTCATAGGTCAAGCTTAAAGATCATCGTTTCACGAAATCAGTAGTCCAACAAATGAGGTGAGATGGCAATGGCAAGCTCAGTGAAAAAAAGCAAACAGACAGCCCCGCGGTATACACGGGCAGAACTGATGAATCATGCAGAAGCCCTCTTTGCCGTTAAGGCAGAGGTGCTGTACGGTGCGCTGTACGAAGCGGCGCAAGAGACGTTTTCCATAGAAGAAACGCAAGAACGAATTAACCAATTTATGAAAGCGAAGGTGAAGGGATAATGGCAGGCGGAAATTGGGAGCAAACGAATCGTCCGGTCCTTCCGGGCTTATATATGAATTTTCAGGCGGCGGCATCCTCGGCCATTCAAGCGGGAACACGGGGGACGGTCGTTGTGCCAATCAAGGCCAACTGGGGTCCGGTAGGAACTTTTGTTGAAGTAGGGAGCGAAGCGGCGATTGAACGTATCTATGCGGCGAATGTGCTGGACAACGGTACGGCTTATACGTCCTTGAAGCTCGCCCTGTTGGGTGGGCCGAAGAAGTTGCTCGCTTATCGTGTAGCAAGTGCTGCGGCTAAAGTTGCTACGCTTACTTTGAAGGACAGCAGTGACGCCAATGTGCTGCAACTGGATGCGAAGTATCCGGGGGATCGTGCAAATGGATTCTACGTCACCATCCAGCCAGGTGTGATTGATAATACGAAGCATGAAGTGCGTCTCTTCGAAGGTAACCGGATGTTGTATGCGCTCCTGACAGCGGATATTACAGCAGCTTCTCTGGCAAAAGAGATTAACGCGGATGAACAAAATGTCTGGGTAACGGCTCAGGCGATTGGCGATGGTGCAGGTGTAGTTGCAACAATTGCGGGTGCGGCATTCAAAGGTGGAGTAAGTGGCAATGATGACCTGACCAATGCAGAGTATATTGCTGTGCAAGGTACGCTGGAAGGGGAGCAATTCGACGTCTTGGCTTTGGATCAGGCGGCAGATGCACCTCTGCTTGCGAGTTTTGCGGCATGGGTGAAACGTGTGCGTAGTGAAGGTAAACCGGTGGTGGCTGTATTTGGCGGTTCCGCAGCGGATGACACTTCTGCTACAGCAGCACAAAAAGCAGCAGCACGTTCGCTTGCGCTCAACCATGAAGGTGTGATTAATGTAGGTACAGGCGTACGCCTTGGAGATGCATTCTACAGCTCGGCGGAAACATCCGCTTATGTTGCAGGACTGATCGCCGGACAACGTCTGAACCAATCCACAACCTATGCAGCTACTCCGTTCGATGATGTGACACGTCGCTGGACGCGTGCAGAACAGGAGCAGGCGGTACAGAATGGCGTATTTATTTTCTTCCATGATGGACGGCAGGTGAAAGCACTTCGCGGTGTAAACACCCTGGTAACTCCGGCCGCTGGACAGAATAATGCGTGGAAAAAAATCCGTTCCATTCGTGTGTTGGATGCCATCAACACGGATTTGCAGCGCTCCGCGGAAGATACGTATATCGGTAAAGTAAACAATACCGAAGAGGGTCGTCAGGCACTGATTAGTGCCATGAAGGCCTATTTGGCGTTGCTCGCACAGAGCAATGTGATTGAAGCTGACGGTTATGATGTCATTCTTGACCCGGCATATTATGGCGCGGCACCAGTTCTCAAACCGGAAGCGGATCAGGTATTCCTGCAATGGAATGTGAAGCTGACGGATGTAATGGAGCAGTTGTTTGGTACATTTTACGTGCAATAAGGTTGTGTGAAAGGAAAGAACGATATTTTATAATTTCAAGGAGGAAAATATATGTTGGATGCGTCAAGAGTAATTCTCGGTACCCATGGTCAGCTGCATATCGATGGTGTGTGGCAGACAAACATTAACAAGTTGGAAGCGAGTGTGGAGATTGAAAAGCGTGAGCTGAACCTGGTCGGTAACGACTGGAAGGTGCACAAAAATGGTGCAAAAAAAGGAACAGGCACGATGACGGGTTACAAAGTCACTTCGGATATGATCCAGCGCGGCTTCACCAAATTCGAGATCATTTCCAAGCTGAACGACCCAGAATCATATGGACATGAGAGTGTATTGCTGAGAGGTTGCATGGTGGACAAAATCCAGCTTGCCAACTGGACAGCGGGTGAGGAAGTACCGGAGGAAACGGGCTTTACATTTGAAGGATTTGAATTGCTGAATCCGATTGTGGCGAACTAAGCTTTGAAATAGTCACGTGATTAGGCTAGTATGCTCAAGCGTGATTGCATAGTTACTTCGTATAATATGGACACCAATGCGGGCCGAGATGATCTCGGTCTCTTTGTTGTCTCTACAGGCTTGGAAGCTGGCATGATAAACCCATTTATGAAATAAGAAGGAGATAACACCCGATGAGTATGAATGAAAATATGTCCGAAGAACAGATTTTGGATCAGTTGTTTGAAGCAGCAGAACGTTTGCCAGAGGAGAATGTGCGCATTCAGCGTCTGGATCTGCTGTTGACCTTGCGTGGGCTGACGTCCTCCAAAGTAGATCACATTCGCGAACGCTGTACCATTCGAAAAACGACCAAAGGCCGCACCGAGGAAAAGGTGGACACCGAAACGTTTAACGCGCTGCTCATTTCCGAAGCAACGGTGAAATTAAAAGTCCGCAGCCTGGAATTGTCCGGCTGGGGTGACACACGCATTACCGGCCGCATGAAGTTGTCCGGTGGCGAACAGGCAGTACGTCGTATGCTGCTGGCTGGTGAATTGGATGCCGTAGGTGATAAAGTGCTGGAGCTGTCCGGCTTTGGTGTGGAGATTGAAGACCTAAAAAACTGATTCACTCCGGCGGGATGACCACGTTCCTGTATCACATGTGGGTGCGTCATCATCTCCGGCCCGGAGAGTTCTGGTCTTTGCCACGTGGGGAGCGCTCGCTGTTAATTGCGTTCTCGGAAGAGGAAATGTCAGCGATAACTTCGCAAATAAATCGATAACAATATAGGGCAGGAGGTGAAAAAATGGCAGAAATGATTGTAGGTTTATCCAAGTCCAATGCGGAAATGCGGACAACCCTTCGTTATCTGGATCAGATCCAACGCTCAACCGAACGTCTGGGCAGAGTTCGTTATCAGAGTCTGATTAAGGTGAACAATGAACTGAGAACGACCGGACGCAGGCTGGAGCATATTTATAGTATGGCTGTGCGAATCAGCAGGCTGCGAATTACACCGACGATTGGGTTGATTGATAAGCTGAGTCCGGCACTGGATCGCGCATGGGTTAAACTGAATAAATTCAGGGACCAGATGGTTACGGCTTCGGGAACAGTATCCCTTGAAGTTCGGCAGAAGATTGAAGTGGCGATGGGTAAAGGAGGGCAAACTGGCCCAACTATGGCTGTCATGATTCAGAACAACAAAAACATTACTAACAATACGAAGGAAGAAGAACCTAAAAAGTGGTGGGAAAAGGCACTAGAAGTAGCTAATAGCATTATGGATGCGTTCAACAATATTGGAGATATTATTGATCGTTTCAAAAAGAAAAAAGAAGATAATCCTGCATCAGATCCAACCAGAAGTCCAGCATCCAAGTGCTGCTGTTGCACAGGTGGGAAGATGGGCAAGAACCGTAGAGTGCGTTCACCGAATGCAGATGGCGGTGGCTCAGATCGTGGCAGACGAAATTATCGAAGTGGTAGAAGGTCAAGTAACCGTTCGAACCGGGGCCCATCACCAGTACCCAATCCTGTACCTGATACTCCAACTCCTCCGGCCGATCGCAACCGTAATAGGGGAGGCGGTAGAAGAATACGAGGAAGCGGTAGATTAGGATTTGCGGATGGTGGATTGGGATCTTTAACCGACATGCTGGCTGGTAATGGATTGATGGATAATTTAAGTAGTGGCTTTGCCAAAGGAGCAAAAAGGTTGCTCGGACCCATCAGCATGCTTGCTGATGTTGCGAATGTAGCGACAGCGCCCCCGGAAGAGCGTGGCCGAGCTGTGGGTTCCATGATTGGCGGCACAGCAGGTACTGCGATTGGTAGCGCCATCGGTAGCGTTCTTTTGCCTGGCATCGGGACATGGGTAGGTGGTGCAGTAGGTGGTTGGGCCGGAAGTGAAGCAGGCGGTTGGATTGGAGACAAAGCGAAGGATATTGGAAACTTTATGTCTAGTGCTACCGAAGGTGTAGGTGATGCATTGTCGGGTGCAGCCGATTACGTCTCTGAGAAAACAAAAAATATCACCGATGGTATATCCAGCTTCTTTGGATTTGGTTCCAAAAAAGAAGAGAAGACGATCTCGGCAGCAACGGTGGCTGCACCGTCTCCAGTTGCAACCGGCCCGCAGATGGCACCTGCCTATATGCCACCTGCACTGACCATGACAGGCCCAGCCGCATATATGAACAGCAAGGTCGGTCAGCCTACATCTGCTGGATTCATGGGAACAAGCATGATGCAGAACCAAGCAATGGCGCTTGGTAACGGTGCGCAGACGAATGGGAAATCTTCCACAATGACGGTACAAATATCCGAAGACCAGATGAGCAGTCTGTCCGGATACTTGAAGGATTTCAAAACAGAAACTACCAATCAGATTGCAATCAATATTCCACCAGGTGCGGTGCAGGTGACTGTGCGCGAAAATGCGATTGATTACGATGCTGTTACCAAGCAGGTCGGACAACGGATTACGGGCGAGTTCCGCCGTGCGATGGAAAACCGAAAAACGATTATGGCCTAAGCAGAAAGGAGGCCGTGTATGTTTGTACTTAAAGATGAAGTAGGTCCTAACAAAATGGCATTTACGCTGAAGGATGGCGGCACTTCATTTCAATTCCCGGTGAACCCGGAAGAGGTGAGTATTTCCAGGTCCAAAGGCTATGAAACGATTAATATGCTGGAGCATGGCGAGTTTGATTTTGCTCAGGGGGAGAAGGTGAAGGAGATCACCTTCTCTTCTTTTTTTCCCAAAGAGTATGATGCCTTCTACTGCATGTACAAAGAAAATTTGCCTGATCCGCGTGTGGCGATGAATGTCCTGAACACGTTTCTGATCTCCAAAAAGCCGCTGCGTTTCATCATTTCAGAGACGGGTGTGAACGTGCCTGTTTTTATTGTTTCGCTTAATTCGAGCTTTCGTGGGGGGGAGACAGGAGATATTTACTTCGACCTGACCCTACGCACATGGCGGGATTCCAAGGTGGAGAAGGTGGGCTCTGCGGCATCCGCGAGCAAGTCAGGTTCTCGTACCGATTTGAAAAAGAGCAGCAAGACCTACACCGTCAAATCTGGCGACTCCCTCTCCAAAATAGCAAAGCTTGAGCTGGGCAGCAGTTCCAAATGGAACGAGATCTACAAGCTCAACGCCAAGATCATCGGGAGTGATCCAAACCGGATCAAGCCCGGGCAAAAGCTGGTGATGCCATGACCTACAAGGTCATTGTCGACGACAAATACGACATCACCAAGTTGGTGGAGACGATTACGCTGAAGGACTCGCTTGACCAGATTGCCTATCAGGCCAACATCCGGCTGGCGGTGTCCGCTTCTTCGGGTCTGCCTTCGATCTCACCGGGCATGGCGGTACGGATTAGTGGGGTTCCTTTTGGTGAAAAATCCATGGTTCACTTGCTGCATCCTGCGGTCATCTGGGAGGTGGAGAGTTCCAACAGCGGCACCAAGCGGCTGTCTCTCACGGTGTACGACCGGATGATTTATCTGGAAAAATCGGAGGACGAGTTCCTGCTGCCGAAGGATCAGACTGCTACGCAACGACTCAAAACCTACGCCAAAGAGTGGAAGATTCCATATGCTACGTTGCCGGAAACCAAGACAAAGCTGGGAAAAGCCGTGTATCGGTCACAGACGATCTTTTCGATGATGTTTGCCGATCTGAAGGAAACGGCGAAGTCCGGCGGGGACATGTACCATCCACGGATGACACCTGGTGGGCTGCAGCTCTTCAAGGTCGGAAGTAATGCGAAGGTGTATGAGCTGGATCGACTGATTGATCTGACCCAGATGCGTACGCTCGAAGGGGCGGTTACCAAAGTTAAAGTCATGGCAGCGTCGGAGTCTACAAGTGGCAAAGAAGTTCCTTCCAAAGTGCTCGCGATTGAGCAGGATAATGTGGAAGAACTGGGCACATTGCAAAAGCTGGTCGAGGACGATCAGGTGAAATCGACAACCGCCGCCAAGAAACTGGCGAAAAGTCATCTGACGGGTATTCAGGAGACCTTTACGATATCTGCACCGGATGTCAATACGATTCGGGCCGGGGACGCGGTGTTGTTAAAAGGGCTGAAGCTAATCGTCATGTCGGTAAGCCGTGATCTATCTGCCGGGCCTGGAACGATGACGTTAGAGCTGGGGACGGCTGAGCTGGTGAAAAGGAGGTATTACCTTGAATAAAGATGATCCGTATGGGCATTTTGCCGACGTCATGAGGGGTGTGATGAGTATGCATTCCCGTCAGGCTGTGAGCGGGCTGGGCGCGGTATTGGGCACGATGACATCGTCCGGCGTGAAGCTGGATGATTTCAAGCACGAAGTGCAGGATTACCTCGTGGCCGAGTTGCCGGGCACGCTTGGACTGCCGGAGCGCGAGGCTGCTGGCGCGATTTCCGGTATACCTGACGTGGCAAACGGCGGAACAACGGGCACGGGACGGTTTCTTTTGCAAGAAGAGGAAGTGGAAGAAGCGGTGTGGTCTCTTGGTAAAGGATTAAAAGCGGGAGATCGCGTACTGGCGATGCGGGTGAATGGCGGTAACGACATTGTGGTGCTGTGTAAGGTGGTGAGTGCGCATGCCTAGTTTGTTTCCGGAAACGGGTGTGGTCTGGGGAGATGAGGAGGATCTGTCGGGGGCAGCTTCGGAAGAGGTACGCTTTGGACGGAGCTGGCGATTCGATTACGATGCAGGGGATTTTGTGCTGACCCCAAGTGGCAAAGTAGCCTCGGCGGATGCACATGAAGCCTGGGTGCAATGGTGCATCAAGGCGGTCAAGACGCCGCGGTACAGACATGTGATTTACTCCCGAAACTATGGTTCGGAGCTGGAGGATCTGGTGGGGCAGGGTGACAGCCGGGGTGTGATGGAAAGTGAGATTACCCGGATGGTGACGGAGACGTTGCTGGCTGATCCACGCACGGATTCGGTAGACCAGTTCACGTTTGATTGGAATCGGGAGCAGTGCATGTTCTCGTGCCGGGTGGCGAGTGTGCAGGAAGAGATGTTTATTCTGGAAAGTGAGGTGATCTGACGGAATGGCTGAGATTCCGCGTTATTTGGAGGACCAGACGGAGGAACAGATTATGCAGCGCATGCTGGATCGTCTGCCTGCGGATCTGGATAAGTCAGAGGGTTCGTTTCTGTGGGATGCGGAGGCTCCGGTTGCGTTTATGCTGTCTGAGGCGGCTTTGTGGGCGAAGGAATTACTGCGGCGCGGGTTTGCTAGTACGGCGGCGAGCAGTGATCCGAATTTTCGTTCGGAAGAGCTGGATCTGCGGGCAGGAGAGCACGGCATCACGCGGCGGGCTGCTGTGGCGGCACAAGGTGCAGTGAGGTTCATGGGTACGCCGGGGAAAGTTGTGCCTGTGGGCACGGTCGTGGCTACACTCGCGGATGAAGTATCTGCTGAAGCTTCGCTCGAATATGAGACAGTGGGACGTTTGGAACTGGATGCAGATGGTTCCGGGGTGGTAGGCGTGCGAGCGCTTGTTGCCGGAAAAGAAAGCAATGTGCCTGCGGGCACCGTAACTGTGCTGTCTACACCTGTAAGTGGCGTGACCTCTGTCACGAATGTTGATGTGATCAAAGGCGGTGCAGATATTGAGGCAGATATGGCATTGCTGGAACGTTTTTATGCCAAAGTCCGCAACCAAGGGACAAGCGGCAACAAAGCACAATATGTGCAATGGGCCAGTGAAGTGCCAGGTGTTGGCGCAACGCGTGTTATTCCGTTATGGCAAGGCCCTGGCACGGTGGGACTATATTTGCTGGACACGGAAAAACGTGCTGCGGGCACCGATCTGGTGGCGGCGGTACAGAAGTACGTTGACCCCACGCAAGATGGACAGGGTGAAGGCGTGGCACCGGCGGGGCCAGTCGTGTCCGTGATGCCAGCCGTGGAAGTGCCGATGAATATTCAGGTGAAACTGACGCTTGCCAGTGATGCGACATTGGCCGATGTAAGGGCGTTGATCGAACGCGGGGTGACCGCGTACTTGAAGCAGTTGGCTTTTGCCGATCCACTCGTTCGTTACACCCGCATTGCCGCGATTTTGCTGGACATTCCGCCGATTATCGACTATTCGGAGCTTACTGTGAACGGTGTAAGTGACCAGAATATCGAGATGACCGCGAGCCAGGTGGCCGTGCTGGGGACGGTGGATGTGTATGAGTAGTGTTGGGCAGATGGTGGATGAGAAAGTAGTTTGGGAGTGCGGAGGCCTAGGGAGATTGAGAGAAGTACGCCGATCTGAGTTAGAGCTGGTGAGCGAGACGTTTCATGATGATGTGCAAGGAAGGGAGGGGACAGGGCATGAGTGCTCCTTCTACTGTAGATGTTGGACTGACGAGTGAGAAAGGGCGGGAGTTGTTCTCGTATTTGCCCAGGTATTATGAGACTTCACGTGTGATGCAGGCTGATATGCAGACCAAAGGCAGCGAAATGGATCTGCTGTACCAGGCGCTGGATGAGACGCTGGAGCAGTTTTTTGTCCGTACAGCGACGTGGGGGCTGGACTTTTGGGAGCAGGAGCTAGGTATTGAGACGGACCGTCTCAAACCTGTGGAGCAACGGCGTGCGGTGGTGGAGTCAAAGCTGCGCGGGGCAGGAAAGTTCTCGGGCAGGCAAGTTGCGAATGTGGCTGAGGCGTATGATGGGGGCAAGGTAGATGTGACATTTCAGCCGGAAACGTGGAGTTTTACGGTGAGCTTTGTGGATACGATGGGCAGCCCGCTCAATATCGATGATCTGAAAAAGGCGATTGAAGAATTGAAACCGGCCCATATGGCCGTGGAATATGAATATCGCTATCTGGTCTGGGACGATCTGGACAACAAACAGATGACATGGGACGAACTCGATGCCGCGTCCTTGACGTGGAATGAACTGGAGGTGTGGGCGTAATGCCACAAGAAACAGATCGACTGAAATTGCCTCTGCCCTTGGGGAACGAGAATGTAACCCGGGAGAGTATTAATGGAATTTTTGAAAAGATTGACGCAGGTGTGGCGACGCAGGAGGATTTGGATACGCTTCGTGAAGCTGTGAGTCAGATGGATATTCCCGATGCGTCTTTGACGCAGAAAGGGAAGGTCCAGTTATCTAATAAAATTGATGGTGACTCTGAAAAACTTGCACCTACTGAAAAGGCGCTCAGTTATGCTAGATTAGCGGCTCAACAATACGTGGATGATAAAGCGTGGCAAAAATACAAACTTACCAGTGACGAAGGTTTTGTTACCAATCTGACTGGGTCGGTTGACTTGAATACGTTATTGAATACTGGGTTTTACTTTATATCTGGTTTCATTAATGGTCCTAACAATAATGGCGGGGCTTACCATGTGGAAGTGTTGACACGGAATTATTCTGGTTTAACTTGGACTTTGCAGAGATTGACACAAGCGAATTATTCAGGAAGGACAAGAACATATCAAAGGGTGAAAATGAATGCTGATTGGAACCCTTGGGAATTGCAAACACCAAAACGAAACGTTTGGGGGCCGATCAGTTAATGGCAGCTACAATAAAGGCATTATACGCAGGTAAGGCATCATCGGCAGCGACAACAGTTTATTCTGTCCCGGCTGGTAAATACGCCGTTATAAAGTCAATCGTAATTGTTAATACTACCGCCAATTTATATAGAACCTTTCGGTTGATAGTTGGCGGCGCTTATATTGCGTATGATCACAGCTTGCAAGGGTCACAAACTTTAGTTATTAACGATTTAGATATACCGTTAATGGCGGGGGAGACTATCCAAGTACAAGGATCAGGGGGGAGTGAAGTAGAGTTTACGATAAGTGGGTTTGAAGAGGATTATGTAGCAATTGATTACGATTATTCTAAACGGACAGCTTTATTTACTACATCTGGAAATTTTAGCGGATTTGGTTACAACTATCTTATCAAGTCCATAGTTATTTGTAATACGACAAACGTGGATGCCAAAGTAACTATCGACATTGATTCAACAAGGAAGTTAATGGTAGAACAAAGTGTGATAGCAAATGACACTCTTATTATTCCAAACCCTGATATATTTTTACCAACTAAAACATTGAGTATAGGGGTTGTGACAACAGCAGCCGTCCAAGTCTCAATCGTTTTAGAAAGGGTGGTATAGATGCCTTTAATTAATGGTTACTCATTGGAAAATAGTTCAATTGACGGGTCAGCTTTTGAAAAACTACAACGTATATCCCTCCCGACGCGTAACCCCGTTAGTTATGATGTGCCGAATGGGTCAAGTGAAAGAGAGATGGCGTCATTTTTTACAATTCGCGGCGCAAAAATCTTACGAATAGGGCCGTCTGCTGCTGCAACGTATACGTTATTGGGACTAAGCGTACCGTCACAAAGTGGTATAACTGCTTACTACGCATTAACCGATAGGTTTGGAAACAGATGGCCAATAACGACTGTAGTAACTTATTATTTATGGCTTAGACCGATTTTTGTTGACTTAGAACAGGGAACCGTATGGACGTCCGTATCCGGTGGATCACCAATAACGCCAATGGAAACATCTGGCGCCACGGTAGGGTGGAATAAAGCAGACTTGGCAAATAAACCTGCTGGATTTGATGTGAATGGTCCTGTTTACTTTTCCTTGATCGCAACAAATACAACTGGAGCAACCCAAAGAATACAGATATATTTTCTCAATCTCGAAGCGGTAGCAAAGTAGAAATAGAAAGGTAGTGGAAAAATGACCGAACAAGAACCGAAAAATAAAATCGGTAACAAGGTTTACTACGACTTGCAATCAGGTAACGTCATTGTTATTACACCAGAAAGTGCCGGGATCGTTGTCGAAACCACGCGGGATCAGGATTTTAAATTGTTTCAAGCCTTGGCTGATAAAGTACCTGATTCGGTGGGCATGATTCAATTGGATCACGGAGCGTACATCCTTGATCGTGCAGAAGGTGGCATGATTGCACGCGTTGATCTGGAAACATTGGAACCGTTATTCGATTATCCACCCAAAGGAGACGAGGAAACGCAACCACCTATGGTATCGTTCACGTCTCAAATTGCTGAATTGGCGGCAGAAAATCAGCGATTGCGGGAAGAAAACAACTCGAATCAATTGGCGCTCATGGAATTGCACATGATGTTGCTTAACTTGATGCCTGATGCGGGATAAACTTGCAAGATTGTTAATCCGTTGGGCTGTAACACTCACGAAAGGGGTGAGAATATGTTGGCTGTATATATAATGATGATTCATAAAGGAATGATCGGTATTGACGATGTTCCGACTGCAAACGGTAATCGTGATAAAGTGAGGGCTGCTCTGGAAACAGCAGGGATAGACCAAAACGGAAGTATTGTGTAACAAGCGTTCCGAATACGGAGCGCTATTTTACTACCTTTTGAAGCAGTTATCACAAAAATTAAAGGAGGTGAAACCATGGAACGATGGGATACCTTATGGAAATGGGGAATTGCACTCATGAGCAGCTCAGTAACCTACTTCTTCGGAGGTTGGTCAGGCGTGCTCGGCGTACTACTTGTGTTCGTCATCCTCGATTACCTAACGGGCATCGCGGCGGCTGGTATGACTGGCAAGTTAGAGAGCAATGTCGGAATGTTCGGCATCGCCCGAAAGGTATTTATATTTGCAATGGTATCGGTGGCTCATCTGGTGGACGGTGTTCTGGGAGACGGACATTTGTTCAGGGATGCGGTCGCCTTTTTTTATATCGCAAATGAGTTGTTGTCGATCATCGAAAATGGAGGCAAACTGGGTGCACCCATTCCGCCGGTGATTCGGCAAGCAATTGAAGTGCTCAAGGGCAAAGGGGGAACCGGAGAACTCCCCGGTAACTTCTCCCCAAGTGCCAAAGACTCTTTTTCACAGGCAGATCCGGACGACACAGAATCACCGACAACCAAAGATAACGTTAAGTAGCGATTAATATTGCGAGTGTATAGTTATATTAAACGTTTGTTGATTAGTACGAATGTCAGATTAAACAGAACTAATCTAAATAAGCAAAGCTATATTAGGCGGCTATACAGATTGAACTTAACATTTTCACACAATAACGGAGAGGACAGAAAAAAGTTGAAAAAGCGAAGCGGTCGCCTTTATCCCCCGGATTTTCCCCTTTATAAAGAGAATCAAAAAAACCGGGGATAACAGCGATTGGAAGGTTATTCTGTCATCGGAGTGTCCGTGTGAACAAGGCTCAGTTCATTTCCAACACATCAAGGACACGCACACAAGCAACCCCTGATCCAACCGCATTAACTATAGGAGCATTTTGCATCAATCCAGAGAGTGACATCCAATCAGCAATGTATAGATCAGAATGCTCTAATCTGTCTATACTTGTACCTGGGAACGCTTGAATCGAATGATGTAAAATGCTGATACAAACGGCAATTTGCCGCATAAAGGGTGTGAGAAACATGCAAACGAGGAGTTCGGGCAACACACAGGGCATTGACGTCTCCCGATACCAGGGTAATATTGACTGGGCGAAAGTGAAGGCAAGTGGCATGACATTTGTATTCATCAAGGCAACCGAGGGACAGACGTATACCGATCCGAATTATCAAAAAAATGTAACAGGTGCACTTGCAGCGGGCATGCTGGTTGGAACGTACCACTTCTTTCGCGCGACATCCACCGATGGTGCCAAGGCAGAAGCGGCACATTATGCGAATACGCTGAAAAAAGTCGGAGGCGCCAAAGCGCTACAACTGCCACCCGTCATGGACTACGAGAACAACCCGGGCAACCTGAGCAAAGCGCAGATGAATACAGTTGCCAAAGCTTTTTTAACTGAATTACAACGTCTGACAGGTGTAAAACCGATCATATACACAGGCAATTCATTTGCCGGGAATTTTGACACATCACTCAGCTCTTACGATCTGTGGATCGCACGTTACAGCAACACCCGTGTACCAGACGACCATCCAGCATGGAAGCGTTGGACATTCTGGCAGTATACGGATTCCGGCAAGGTGAATGGCATTAGCGGCAACGTGGATATGAATGAATTCGAGGGAACAGCGGCACAGCTCAGAGCAAGGTACACAGCGGCTACGCCGAAACCACCGGAGCCATCCGAACCGAGCAATCCGACGAATCCAAGTCATCCGAATCCACCAACCGAACCACCGAAAGGGGGCGAACCAATGACAGCCGAAGAGAAAGCAGCGTTTGATGCGCTCAAATCCCAGGTCGATAAACTGCAGGCACGTCAGCAAATGGAAGTTCCAGTATGGGCAAAGGCAGCTGTGGATGCAGCACTAGCATATGACACCAAAAATCCATTGTTCAGCATCGATAATGGGGCGAGTTATGATTTTTACCGTTTTATTACCGTGATGCATCGCAGAGGTTTGTTTAAAAAGTGAGCTGATTCTTAGCAAATTAAAATGTTGATCTTATCTGAATATGGATTGAATGGAGAAGGGACACGGGACGTTTCTTGTCGAACTGTGTTCCTTTTTTGTATTTAGTGTAAGTGATATTAACACATATAATAAAGTTGAAGACTTATGTCTGTAAATCTCTTGTCTAATTGATTAATGTGATGTAAAGTAAGTTACACGAAATTGTTTTTCACCACAGTTTATTTACACAATCCTCCTCATCATGACAAAACCATAACATATGAAGTTATTGTAATGTCTCCTGTTGTACAATCCAACATCTCAAGATGACTCGTTCATACGTTTTACACATCCAATCTGCAAGAGAAAACCACTCTAATAAACAACTTACACAGCTAACAACCTAGCCTTTGTTGAGTTTCTTTCATCCGTATTGCAAACGAACGATACCTAATCCGGCTTCCACACTCCATGCTCAAGACGACACGCTCAAGGAACAGACTTTATTGCGTAGCCAGCAGCGTAGTATCCGTATGCCCATCTGTATTTTCGATCTACCAACTTAAACTTGCTCTTACCAGTCCATACCCACTCGCTGTTGCTTATTGACCTAAGTTCAAATAAAACGCATCAATTTCATTCATTTTCATAGATTCATCTCACAAGATACGTTGTCGAACCTTTTTCTTTTTTTTATAAAAGTAATCAACCGACGTCCTCAATCCATGTGCACGATCTGAAATTTACCTGTATTCCATACGTGTCCCATGCTGTTTTTACATTTCATATACATGCCGTACTTTCCCCAGAACTTTAATTCAGGTATCGCAGGCATCTAAAGCCTTTTATATGATACATAGCACCAAACCGATTGCCAACATTGGAGATCTTTCATGCCAGCATCACACACATTATGAGACAGGGAAGGGTGTTGTACGTATGCGAATGAGAAAAAAATGGATGTCCGGTGTTCTAACGATGGCTTTGAGTACCGTATTGGTGTTGTCTGGTTGCTCCAGTAATGAGAGTGGAGAGGCTACACCTGCTCCGGCGGAAGGAATCGACCCTCCAACCGAAACGGTAGCACAGGATACGATGATTATGGGCCGTGGTGGGGATTCGGTAGCACTCGACCCGGCGATTGTAACCGATGGGGAGTCGCTTAAGATTGGGCATCAGGTGTTTGATTCGTTGCTGGACTACAAGGAAGGTGGAACAGAAGTCGTTCCTGGACTAGCAGAGAGCTGGGAGATTTCGGCGGATGGGCTGAAGTATGTGTTTAAGCTGAAATCCGGTGTGAAATTCCATGATGGAACTGATTTTAATGCCGAGGCTGTTGTGTTCAACTTCAACCGCTGGGGTGATCCGGCGAGTGAATATAAATTCGAGGGAGATTCCTTCGATTATTACGACTCCATGTTTGGTCCAGAGGACGGACGTGTGATCAAGGAAGTGAAGGCGACCGACGAAACTACGGTGGAGTTCACATTGAACCAGCCACAAGCACCTTTCCTGCAAAATATTGCGATGACGCCATTTGGCATTGCCAGCCCAACCGCGATTCAGGAGAAAAAGGAAAACTTTAAGAGCGAGCCTGTGGGCACCGGCCCATTTGTATTCAAAGAATGGAAGCGTAACGACTCCATCACCCTGGAGAAAAACGCGGACTACTGGAAAGAAGGACTGCCAAAGCTGAACAAAGTGATCGTGCGTTCCATTCCGGATAATACCGCTCGCTTCAATGCCCTGCAAAACGGCGAGATTGATGTTATGGAAGACCTGAACCCGGACGATCTGTCCATTCTTGAAGGCAACAGCGAGTTACAGAAGATCGAGCGTCCACCGTTCAACGTGGCATATATCGGCTTTAACTTCAAGAAGAAACCATTTGATAATGTCAAAGTCAGACAAGCCCTCAACCATGCGGTGAACAAGCAGGCCCTTATTGATGCATTCTTTGCTGGACAAGCTGAGCCTGCCGTGAACCCGATGCCTCCAACGCTGTGGGGATACAACGATACCATTGAGGATTACCCATATGATTTGGAAAAAGCAAAAGCTCTACTCGCCGAAGCTGGCTTCCCTGACGGTTTGCCTGATCCGGTAACCTTCTATGCAATGCCGGTATCTCGCCCGTATATGCCTGATGGCAAGAAGGTAGCGGAAGCGATCCAAGCTGATTTTGAGAAAATTGGTGTTACCACAAACATTGAATCCCCAGAATGGGCGACCTATCTGGATGATGCGAAAGCCGGGGAGAAAGACGATATCTACATGCTCGGCTGGACAGGTGATAACGGGGACCCGGATAACTTCCTGTACACGTTGCTCGACAAAGACGCCATTCCGGGCAACAACCGCAGCTTCTATGTTAACGAAGAGTTGCACGTACTACTGACGGATGCGCAGAAAGAAACAGATCAGGAGAAACGTGCGGAGCTTTACAAACAAGCGCAGGCAATTATTAAGGAAGACGCACCGTGGATTCCTCTGGTACACACGACGCCAATTCTGGCGGGTAAATCGAACCTGAAAGGTTTCGTTCCTTCTCCACTGGGCACCGAATCCTATGCCGGTGCTTATTTCGAGTAAGCTGTAAGCTGAACTTATCAATTTCAGGATAAATGCGATCTGAAGATGGCACTACAGTTCGGAGTGATTACGTTTTAATTCTTTCTTTCAAAGCGCTGGTGAGACGAAATGCTTGGCAGAACCCACATCCGGACGTAACTATCCAAAGCATGCGTTTTTGCCGGCGCTTTTTATTTTGCACGATATGTCGAAGGCAGGTGAACAGGATTGAACAGCTATATTGTCAAACGTGTGCTTGTGTTGCTGCCCGTACTTCTGGGCATGACCCTGATTGTTTTTTCCATCATCCACGCCATTCCGGGTGACCCGGCCGAGACCATACTTGGGCAAAAGGCAACCGAACAATCCAAGCAGGCCCTTCGTGACCAGCTCGGTCTGGATAAACCCTGGTTCCAGCAATATTTCGCCTACTTGGGCGATTTGCTCAAAGGTGACCTGGGAACGTCTATCCGCACCAAGGTGCCTATTGCCCAGGAAATTGTGCCTTATCTGACAGCAACCCTTGAATTAACGATGGCGAGTATGTTATTTGCTGTCATTATTGGGGTGAATGCCGGTATTGTCAGTGCATGGAAGCACAACTCCTGGTTTGATTATTGCTGTATGGTCATTGCTTTGGTGGGTGTATCCATGCCGATCTTCTGGCTCTGTCTGATGGAACAATGGCTGTTTGCGAACAAGTTACAGTGGTTACCATCCATTGGGCGCATGAATGCACGTGATCCGGTGGAAGCCATTACGGGCTTGTATGTGCTGGATACGATGATTGCTGGACAATGGAATCAGTTGTGGACCGTAACGAAACATTTGATTCTGCCAAGTGTTGCACTGGGAACGATTCCGATGGCTGTTATTGCCCGGATGACGCGTTCCAGCATGCTGGAAGTGATGAGTTCCGATTACATTCGTACAGCAAAGGCGAAGGGGCTGGGTCCGTTTTTTGTTGTATATGGGCATGCACTCAAAAATGCGTTTATTCCCGTGCTCACGGTTATCGGCATCCAGACCGGATCGCTGCTTGGGGGTGCGGTGTTGACCGAAACGATCTTTGCTTGGCCGGGCGTCGGACGTTATATATATGAAGCGATTAGTTCGCGGGACTATCCGGTGATCCAGAGTGGGATTTTGATAGTGGCCTTCTTTTTCGTGGTGATTAACCTGATTGTGGACCTGCTCTACGCCGTGTTTGATCCACGGATCAGTTATAAATAGGGGATTTATCATTCATTCATATCCAAGAAAGGAGACGCCGCATGGCCAAATTATCAACCAATACCGGACCATCCATAGACGCTGCGTCGGCGAGCACATCCGGTCCATGGCGGGAAGCGTGGAGAACGTTTCGGAAAAATCGGCTTGCCCTTGCAGGTCTAATTATTATCGTGTTTTTTATCCTGTTGGCCTTCCTCGCGCCATATATCGCTCCTTACGATTATAAGGAACAGGTGCTGGTGGATCGGCTTCAGGCCCCTTCGGCAGAGCATTGGTTTGGTACCGATGATCTGGGGCGTGACGTGTTTTCCAGAGTGATGCATGGGGCGCGTATTTCATTATGGGTAGGCTTCTTCTCTGTTATTGGTTCCATTATCGCGGGCACGTTGCTTGGTTTAATTGCCGGATTTTATGGAAAATGGGCTGACATGCTTATCTCGCGTCTATTTGATATCTTGCTCGCCTTTCCCGGGATTTTGCTGGCCATCGCCATTGTGGCGATATTGGGCCCGTCGTTGCAAAATGCATTGCTCGCCATCGCCATCGTGAACATCCCGACCTACGGAAGGTTGGTGCGTTCACGGGTACTCAGCTTGAGACAGGAGGAATTCATTACGTCGGCGCGGACACTTGGAGCGGGTAATGGGCGAATCTTGTTTCGCCACATCTTGCCCAATAGTCTTACTCCGCTGATCGTGCAAGGTACACTTGGAATTGGGACGGCGATCATCGAAGCTGCTGCGCTCGGATTTCTAGGCATGGGCGCACAACCACCCGATCCCGAATGGGGTAAAATGCTGTCGGACTCCCGTCAGTTTATACAAAAAGCACCGTGGACACTGATTTTCCCCGGCGTTTCCATTATGTTAACCGTTCTCGGCTTCAACCTAATGGGCGATGGCCTGCGCGACACCCTTGATCCGAAAATGGTGAAAAAGTAAAATTTTCTAATCCTAACCGTAGTATCTTTCCCTATGCCGGTTCGAACTTTGGTTCGAGGCGGCTTTTGTTTTACTTGCTGGATTACGTTAAAATGATTGGTGATGTGCAAAAGTCGAAGGGTTATTCGATCTTTTTGTTAAAATAACCGCCTGCGTATTGACACCCAATTTTCCCATATGTTATATAAAAGGAAGGGTTTAGCACTCCGATCATTAGAGTGCTAACAAATGATGTTTTTACTGTACGCCTACATATGGAATGATTCTGTTTTTGAAAATAGAGATTGAACCTGAGTAGGACATGCGAAGCCAAGGAAGCAACAGACTTGAAGTAGCATTCCACGTTTAAGAGATATCACTTCATTGATGTGCTCTATCCTAAAAAATCAGTGCTGATCAGATGCAAAAGTAGTGCAGGGGACGAAATCGATTTGGAGGAAGCAGAGCGTTCGCCTTTATCACCGGATTTCTCCCTTTTAAAAAGGGAATCAAAGAAATCTGGGGATAACAGCGATCCGAAAAACGATTCGTAACCGGAACGGCTACATTGCAGAACGTCGTGCACTTATTTTTAACAATGAGCCAGTTAGAAGTGAAGCACAATATCTGTGGACTAGAGCGATCGAGTTTTTAAGTCTACTAATGGCCGCAGGATTATCTCAGTTACTTTCTATTTTCAATCAAATCATTCGATATCCCAATTTGAAAGGAGTCCAACCACTCATGGCTAAAAAAGAATTCCAGGCAGAATCCAAACGTTTGCTGGATATGATGATCAACTCCATTTACACCCAAAGAGAAATCTTTTTGAGAGAATTGATCTCCAACTCCAGTGACGCCATTGATAAAATTTATTACAGAGCACTTACGGATGATGCGCTCGTTTTCAACAAAGAGGATTACTTCATCAAACTCACGATTGACAAAGAAAACCGCACGCTCACACTGACGGATACCGGAATCGGGATGACGCAGGAAGAGCTGGAGAACAACCTGGGGGTTATCGCGAAGAGTGGTTCCTTGGCGTTCAAGAAGGAAAATGAAGCTAAAGAAGGCCACAACATCATCGGACAATTCGGGGTTGGTTTCTACTCGGCATTTATGGTGGCGGACAAGCTCACCGTAACAAGTAAAACGCTGGGCAGCGACGAGGCTTGGAAATGGGAGTCCGAAGGTGCGGATGGTTACACGATCACACCAGCTGAGAAAGATTCCGTAGGTACGGAAATCGTCCTGACGATCAAAGAAAATACCGAAGAAGATTCTTATGACGAATTTTTGGAAGAGTACCGCCTGAGATCCATCATCAAGAAATACTCCGACTTCATTCGCTACCCGATCAAGATGGATGTAACGGGTCAACGTCCGAAAGAGGGCACGGAGAACGAGTTCGAGGAATACCAAGAAGAACAAACCGTGAACAGCATGGTGCCGATCTGGCGTAAAAATAAAAGCGAATTGACCGAAGAAGACTACACGAACTTCTATATGGAAAAACGCTACGGTTTTGACAAACCGCTCAAACACCTGCATATCAGCGCAGATGGCGCAGTGGTATACAATGCAATCCTGTTTATTCCGGAGAACACGCCGTTTGACTACTACACCAAAGAGTATGAAAAAGGCCTTGAACTTTACTCCAACGGTGTATTGATCATGGATAAATGCGGGGATCTGTTGCCAGATTACTTCGGATTTGTCAAAGGTATGGTGGATTCGGAAGACCTGTCCCTGAATATCTCCCGTGAGATGTTGCAACATGACCGTCAGCTTAGCCTGATCGCGAAGAACATCAAGAACAAAATCAAGAGCCAACTGCAAAGCCTGCTGAAGGACGAGCGTGAGAACTACGAGAAGTTCTACCAAGCGTTTGGACGTCAGTTGAAATATGGCGTATACAGCGACTATGGTGTGAACAAGGATACATTGCAGGATCTGCTGTTGTTCACGTCTTCCAAAGAGAGCAAGCTCGTGAGCCTGGACGAATACGTCTCCAGAATGCCGGAAGATCAGAAGTACATCTATTATGCATCCGGTGAATCGATTAGCCGTATTGAGAAGCTGCCACAGATCGAGGGTGTTCTTGAGAAAGGGTACGAAGTATTGTACTTTACCGATGACATCGACGAGTTTGCAATCAAGATGATCACGAACTACAAGGAGAAAGAATTCAAATCTATCTCCAGTGGTGACCTGGGTATCGAAGATAGCGCGGATAAAGAAGAAACGGACGCGCAGGACAACGACAACAAAGAGTTGTTTGAAGCGATGCAAGCTCAATTGGCGGGTAAAGTCAAAGCGGTTAAAGCTTCCAAACGTCTCAGAAGCCACCCGGTATGTTTGTCCACCGAAGGTGAATTGACGATTGAAATGGAGAAAATCCTGAAAGCTATGCCAAACAGCGAAAACGTACAAGCCGACAAAGTGCTCGAAATCAATGTAAATCACGATGTCTTCAAATCGTTGAAAGACGCTTTCGCACAGGATCAGGAAAAGCTGAACCTCTACACCAGCCTCCTGTACCACCAGGCATTGCTGATCGAGGGATTGCCAATTCAAGATCCAGTAGAGTTCACCAACGATATCTGTAAGGTTATGGTGTGAAAATCCTTCGTACAAGGGTGCGATAATATCCTTGATGCAAAAGTTCATGTAGCTTCAAGAGTAGACTGCGTGAACATTAAGTTTAGTAGCTAAATCGCAACGCTGCATCCACCATATTCATCCGACAGGGCATTTCCGTCCTGTCGGTTTTTGTTTTTTACCCACAATGGGTAGGAGCGGGGGAGGCAGACTATCATTGAAGCAAATGATGATATTTTCTAAATTGAACTTGATTTTCACTCGATTTTTTAGCGAGTTGAATGATGAATACCATTATGTATTATAAGGACAGCAAAAGTAGTGAAGGGGACGGAATCGATTCTGAAGAAGCGAAGCGTTCGCCTTTTTCTCCGGGTTTTTCCCTTAGTAAAGGGAATTCAGAAAACCTGGAGACAACAGCGATCAGAAGAACGATCCGTAACCGAAACGGCTACCTGGTGTCACAGTGAGTACTTATGGTTGTTCTGCTATGGGAGCGAGCATATGTGAATAATGAGTTCAATTTTAATCATTATCATTTAGATGCACGGATGATAGTCTGGCAGGGTATAATAAGAGAAGATGACTGTTCATCACAAATTGATGTAAGAAGAGATGACAATCACAGACAGGTTTTACTTTTCGAAACCACAGATGTTGTGTATAATCACTCAAAATAGAGACAGTCGGCTAGGAGTGATCCCCATGCAATGGAACGATCTGAGAGAACATAGACAATATCCTGAATTAACCAAATTGGATGGATCTCGTGCAGCGTATGAACGGGACTATTCGAGACTTATTCATTCACCGACCTTCCGTCGGTTACAGGGCAAATCGCAGGTATTTGGCGCAGGAACGGGTGATTATTATCGTACTCGTTTGACCCATTCCCTGGAGGTGGCACAGATTGCCCGAGAAGCTGCCCGAAGCCTAATTCGCCGTTTTCCCGAGGTGGACTGGGACCGCGCGGACAACCCCGGCCTTATTATTGATTCAGAAGTGGTGGAGTGCGCTGCAATCGCACATGATTTCGGTCACCCGCCGTTTGGACATAAAGGTGAAGAAGTATTGGATGGCATTCTGGATGATCTCATCAACACCGAGGCTAAGAAAATCATGAAAAAAAGCCGCAGCGCCAAAGTTCCCAAGGTGGAGTCTGAAGTCCGTGCCGAGTTAAAACGGAAATACGAGCATTTTGAAGGCAATGCGCACAACTTCCGTCTCATTATGCACTTGGAGAAGCGTGAAGATATCGACGGGCTGAACCTGTCTGATGCGGTATTACTAGGAATCAACAAGTATCCGTACCCTGGGATAGAGAGCAAAAAAGGCATGTATCATCATGAGTGGCAATATATTCGGGAGATCCGTGATCGCTGGAACGTGCCGGCAGGCAAGAAGACGCTGGAAGCACAGTTGATGGACCTTTGCGACGATATTGCGTACTCCTCGCATGACTTGGAGGATGGCATCAAAGCAGGCAAAATTGAAGTACATGAGCATTTTTTGCAAGATCCGCATGTGAATCGACTGATTGTGGATAAAATTACAACGCTGGAGGATCTGTTCTGGAACGGATGGACCCGAGAAGCGATTGGACAAAAGGTAGAAGAGGTCCTCGCTTCGTTCCTGCGCATCTGGAATGAGAAGATGCCGTTCTGCGAGCATGATTACTCGCGTACTCGTCGTGAAGTGAAAGCCTATTGGGTGAGCTTTTTTGTAGGCAGTCTGGGCGTTATTGACGACGGTGACTGGAAGAAGGTAACCTTTGTCCGTGAAGGGGCTGAAGACCTCGACATGCTGCGTACGGTGAGTGTTCTCAAGAGTTTTGCCTGGGTAACCATGATTCGTGACCTGCGTGTGCAGCGGCTACAGAAGCGCAGTGAGTGGATGATTAAGCGCTTATGGGATGCATTCCTCGATCCGGAAACGTCCAAATCGATTATTCCATCCGACTGGCTGCAGCGGTATGAGAAGGATCAAGCCAAAGCCCAGCCAATCTGGACTTGGGAACACATGGTGATCGATTATATCGCAGGAATGACAGATGCATTTGCCGAGAAAATATATAATGAACTCTACGGTCTAAAGGTGGGTTCGATCTACGATCTGGATTAAAATTAACCGATATAAAGGGAGATGAGACGCGTGGCTAAGCGAATGAGTGAGACGTTCAGTCTTGGCGTACTTGACCTTGTTCCAAGGTTGAACGATGCCACAGCGGAACAGGCGCTTCAACAATCGGTGACACTTGCGCAACATGCCGAGGCTTGGGGATACGCCCGATACTGGACGTCAGAGCATCATGATATGGCTGAACTGGCATCGGCCTCTCCCGAAGTACTGTTATCGCACATCGGAGCAAGGACAACAACGATCCAACTTGGCTCTGGTGCGGTCTTGTTGCCACACTATAGCCCGCTCAAGGTTGCGGAGTCGTTCCGCTTGCTGGCTGCGCTCTATCCGGGGCGCATTGAGCTTGGGCTCGGACGTGCTCCGGGCGGTGGACCTCATGCCACGATGGCACTCAGTGGCAATTACTTGCAGCATGTGTCCAAGCTACCTGAATCGCTCGCAGCACTCACAGAACTGCTCGAAGACCGATACATGTACGAGGATCATCCCGTGACAGCTCGTCCCATTCCCAAGCTCCCGTTATCACTTTGGATGTTGGGAACTAACGTGAAGAGTGCAGAATTTGCGGCTCGGTTTGGCATGGGATATGTATTTGGTCAGTTCATGAGTGATGCCGATGGTACAGAGGCTGTAAGGCGATACCGAGAAGGATTTATTCCTAGTGCAACGATGAAGGAGCCTGAGGTTATGGTGGCAGTCAGCGTATTGTGTGCCGAGTCAGAGACGGATGCTTTGGGCTGGAGTCTTAACATGGCGGAGAGACGTAAGCTGGATGGAAAAGAACGTTCGACCGGGCCGAATTCAAGTGGTATCGTGGTCTCTAACACGAATGATGAGGCCGTTAGTGATCAAAATGAATTGGTACGGCACTATGCAGGTACACCTGAGCAGGTATGGGCTCGATTGCAACAGGTGAGTCGCAGGCTGGATACGAAAAGGTTGCTTCTGGTTACGGCAGGACCGGATTATGAACGCAGATTGGATTCATATCGATTGCTGGCTGAGCAGGTGACAGCAATACTGAACTAGGCTGATCGCTTTATGAAGGTAGCCGTTGAAATCTGAACAAACCGAAGAGCTGCAGATCGGGACTTTACCGTATGCTGCAGCTCTTCAGTTTGGACTTTGTCAAGATTCAACAATCTTTTACAAAATCAAGCATCTTAATGACAAAATAATGTTATAATACTTTACGTCTATTTTCCTACCGATATAATATAGATAAGTTCTTTTGACAAGAGGTCAAATAGAAGGGGAAAACAATGACAAACGCACCTGTATTCGGGATGACCGAAGAGGTCAAGGGGGAAATCATATGTTCAGCAGATTCAAGATCAAGAGTATCGGTCTGCGTATCAGCATCGCGTTCTACTTGTTAATCCTCTGTTTAATTGTTTTGAGTGTCACGATTGTCACCCGGATGAATTCAATCGAAACCAATACCAATGAAATTACGAACAATTGGATGCCATCAATCCAGCAAATTAACCGGTTAAATTATACCACAGAGCATGTCCTGTCACTAAGTTATCGCCACTTTGACGCGGAAGAGACAGACAAGGCATTTTTGTCAGAAGAGCGTACCAAGTATATTCGTGAAACGACGCAGGCGATTAAAATCTATGATCAGCAGGAGAAGTCTGCGGATGAGCTCGAACACTGGACAGCGTTCAAGAACAAATGGGAAGCGTATCTCAAGATTAATACGCAAGCGATCAAGTTGAGTGATGAGGGGCAGACACAGCTGGCGAAGGAAGTAGCTGATAAAGGTGCTGATTCCTTTGACACCATGCAAGTCGACCTCGATTATCTCGTGGAATACAATCAGGAACAGTCCAATCTTGCGGCGGCCCAAACGATCAGATCGGTACAGGATGGTAGATTAATCATCATTATCGGTGTTCTTGTTATGATTGCCATTACAGCGATCAGCATTCCAATTATTCGTTCACAGGTCGTGAAACCACTGCTGCGTGTCATTAGTGCGGTGAAACTGATTGCAGAAGGCCAATTGAATGTTCAGGACATACATACCAAACATGAGGATGAAGTCGGTGTTCTGGCCAAAGCGGTGAATGACATGAAAGGTAACCTGACTTCCATGGTTCTGAGCGTCAGACGAATTGCCGAAGCTGTCAATCTGCAAAGTGGGGAACTGGCAATATCCTCAGAAGAGGTTAAGATAGGCAGTCGGCAAATTGCTGTTACCATGGAAGAGTCAGCCAAGGCCGCAGAGAGCCAGGCAGAGACAGCCGTGGAATCAGCCCGTACGGTTGAAGTGTTGAATGATCACATTCAGAATCATACGGAACAAGGCAGCCAGCTGCGCGTCATGTCGGATCTTGTACTGGAACAAGGGCTGAATGGTCGCAAGGTGATGGAACAGTCGGTGCAGCAGATGCAACAGATTTCCGGTTCGGTCTCGGCTTCCATGAACAAGATGGAACGGTTGAATCGTAAAAATGAAGATATTTCCAAGCTGGTTCAAGTCATTCATGACATTGCACGCCAAACCAATCTGCTGGCATTAAATGCCTCCATTGAGGCAGCACGTGCGGGAGAGAGTGGACGCGGATTCGCCGTAGTGGCATCAGAAGTGAGGAAGTTATCTGAGGCTGTGCAGACTTCGGTTGAAGAGATCACGGCGATTACCGAGGATATTCAGCAGGAGTCACAAGGGGTGGTTGCGGAATTACGTACGAACGTTCAGGAGACCGAACTGGGTCAGGAACATGTGCTTACTTCAGGTCAACTCTTCCGTACAATTAATGAATCGGTGGAAGGCATGGTTGGTGTCATCGGCACGATGACAGATGGTCTCGCAGGCATGCAGGAAGCAAGCGGACGAATGAATGATTTCAGTCAGCAGATTTCCGCTGTTTCGGAACAATCGGCAGCGAGTGTGGAAGAAGTTTCTGCATCGGCGGAAGAGCAAGTAAGTTCTATGGAAACGATTAGCGGCAACATTCAAAGTCTGAAAGAATTATCGGAAGATTTGCTTACATCCATTGAAAAATTAAAAATATAACCTTCTCCTTATAATAGAAGAAGCTGGAATCACGCAGGTGGCGATTAGTGAGAGTCTCAAAATAAAGTAAGGCGTTCCTCAACAATGGGAACACCTTATTTTTTTCTTTCCAAATAGATACGTGCAAGGAAATGGATTGTTGTCTAGGAGCCTAACATTGTATACAATGGCTACCTGAAGCAAACGTTTGAGTCGTATTTGATATGTCTTCAATGAGCTTACTATTTATATAGAAGAAACATGATTAATGAAGGAAGGAGAGGGGAATTTTGCCTGATGAAACACTTGGTATGTACGCCACTTCTGGGAAACACCTCTATACCTTTGCTTGCCACGAGAACGAGCAAGAATTATGCATGCTGGAGCTGAATACGCTGCTTGAACCGAGTTCGGAGATCCCTATGGATATGGGGTCGTATGTGTGGTCTGAACGATGTATTCCACCTGGACGCAGTCCTTTTATCCATGGCAGACTGGACGTGATCGGCGAAGGGGGCAGCGTGACTGATCTGCTTCCTTTTGCCAGAGATATTCATCTGTTGCCAGAAGAGACATTTAAGGTAGTTTGTCTGAAAGAAGGGGATCGAGCCCCTGATTATGCACAGTCTCGCCAACTGGAAAAAGAAATTGGCATGTGCATTAAAGGCAAGGCGCAGATGAAACTACCTAAGGTGACTTTCGGCCTAATCCGAACAGGAGAAAAATGGATCTTGGGCCAGTGGACAGAAGCCGATCGATCATGGCAGATTCATCGGCAGAAGCCGCAAAATTACTCAACTGGATTTGGCATCACGCTTGCGAGAGCGTTGGTTAATATTGCTGTTCCGAGAGTAGAAAACCATCGGTTGCTTGATCCATGCTGTGGTATGGGAACAGTTGTGATTGAAGCTTTATCCATGGGAATTGACGCAAAAGGTAACGATCTCAATCCTCTGGCTGTCCGAGGTGCACGTATCAATCTGCCGCATTATGGATATGATTCGGATCGAATCACACTGGGGGATATGAATGAACTGCAAGATTTGTATGATGCAGCAATTCTGGATATGCCCTATAATCTCTGCTCTGTACTTCCAGATGCTGAGCAACGAGCCATGCTGGAGAGTTTGCGCAGATTGGCAAAACGGGCAGTGATTGTTTCCACAGAGTGGGTAGAAGAGCACTTGTTGGAAGTAGGATGGACTGTAAAAGAGTACCGAACAGTACATAAAGGCACGTTTGTACGTCATATTTGGCTGTGTATGTAAGCGTAAAAAACAAAAAATCTACCTCTAAGAAAATTTCCAGAGGTAGATTTTTTTATTGCTTACATATCCATTGAACTAACCGTTTACACTAGAACGTAGAGGACAGAAATATTTCTTTAGTTCCATTGATATCGTTGATCTGATTTGCACAATATTGCATGGGAACGGGTGTTTGTGTTAATATTTATGACTATAATCCACAAGGTTCAACGGCAGAGTATCGCCAGCGACGAAAGCTTCCAGATTTTTGACGAAAATATCGACTGCTCGATTCGTGTATTGCTCTGTACTTCCTGCGATATGAGGCGTAATTAACACGTTATCCATGCCCCATAGCGGGTGGTCTGCAGGAAGAGGTTCTTCTTCGAACACGTCCAGTGCAGCGAAGGCAACTTGGCCGTTTTGGAGTGCATTCAGCAACGCTTCCGTTTTCACACTGGGGCCACGGCCCACATTAACGAAGCAGGCACCGGATCGGAACTGCTCAAATGCAGTTTGATCATATATATGTTTGGTTTCATCAGTTAGCGGTAAAATGTTAATTACATAATCGCCCTGGTTCAAGGCTTCATGTAAACCGGTCATGTCGTACATTTGGTCCACATTGGAGACATCCTTACCTGAGCGGCGAACTCCGATCGTGCGCATGCCGAGTGCTTTGAGAATACGGGCTGTTTCCGTACCGATCTCGCCTACACCAACGATGACCGCTGTTTTGCCATGCAGTTCTGGCAGTGGTTGGGCAGGAGCTTTCCATTCGGCCTGCTGTTGATGCAGCATAGCTTGTCTCAGCCAGCGACTGTGGGATAACATCATGCCCAGAATAATTTCGGTGATTGGAATCGCGTGAACTCCATTTGCACTGGTGACCTGAACGTTTTTTTGTTGCAAATCTGCGAAGGGGAGATTGTCCACACCAGCAGACCAGACCTGAACCCACTTCAACAGGCTGTCCTGTTTTAATGCATGTTCTGTGACGAGTGGGGACCAGCCGAGAATAATCTCAGCTTCTTTCAACTCAGCGGGGTCCAATTCCTTGGCTTTTCCGAATTTCAGGGTGTATCCCGGTGCAGCATTCTGAATGCGTTGTTGCTGTTCTTCGGATAGAGATGGAAAACATACAATTTTACCCATAATGTGTGGTCCTCCTGAGATAAATAGTTTGATGAGTTTGATAATTAAAGTGTATCAGATTTGATGTTGGATGTGCATTAAGGTGGGAAATGCAGGAATCTAGCCTTATTTGCAAATGGTTATATTTGTGTCAATCTATACTTACCCAACTTGAAACGATATGTATAGTTATGAAATAATAGAGCGAACTTTAGAGAGGTGTATGCAATGAATAACCAATCACATCAGGATCAATCATCCCGACGGGAAAGATTGTTTGTAGCAATTCGTCTTCCTGTTGCTGTTCAGCAGTCTCTTCAGATGGATGCGAGGCTTGTACAGAACAAGCTGGATTTTCGTAAATGGACAGATCATAGAGATTATCATATAACCTTGCAATTTCTGGGGGATACGTTAGTTAGTGACATCGGACACCTGCGAAAAGCATTGCGCTCAGCAACAAGCGGATTTCAGCCATTTGAACTTCAGCTTTCGAACTGGGGTACATTTGGACTTGAAGAAGCCCCTAAAGTACTTTGGAAAGGTGTTAGCGGAGAGATAGAGCACTTGTTTTCATTACAAAAACAAATCGTGCAGGCGACTTCGCCCCTTGGGTATGAAGCTGAATTAAGACCGTATGCTCCCCATATTACCGTTGCCAGAAAATATCTGGGACAAGTTCCAGGTAATGAGAATAAAGGGGTATCTGGCGTGCTTCCGGAACATTCCACAGGTGCTAATTCATGGATGGTGGAGGACATTGTACTTTATGTGACAAGGCTGGGGCAATCGCCAATGTATGAGGTCGTGGATACGTTCACTTTTTCCTGATAATCATTTTTATGCCATAAAATCACATTGACATAACGTTTATCCCTATGTAATATTAGCCAACGTTATTCAAATTCTTTTTTTTGGGTTACTTAGTTAAGGGAATTGTTTCGACAGGAGGAATCTTCGAATGAACATTATAAGCAAAAATCGTTGGGTAGCACCGATGTTATCAGTGCTGCTTGTATGTATAGTGGGGGTAAATGTCGTTCAGGCGACGGGGAAGTGGAATGAAGCTAGTGATAGTAAACAGATGACCGAACTTGCGGCTTCTGTGCAAAATAACCAAACATCTACGCAAGAAGAGAGGCGCATGATGGAAGATGGGACAAGTCTGTCCTCTAATCTGTCTGCCCAAACCGTAGCGTGGACTGAATCTCTGCCAGCGAAGAACTGGCTTACGACTGCTCAGGAAGAGCAGGAACTGCAAGAAGCGAAGGCCAAGAACAAAGCTAGAGCGGTAGCTGCGGCCAAAGCCAAAAAAGAAGCTGCACTGAAATTGGCCAAAGTGAAACGTGCCAAAGAAGTTGCTGCTGTAACAACTCCCCCCCAAAAACTATACTTTACACGGACCAAACTTCTGAACCAGGAAGACTCGAAACTCGCAACCTGGTCATACAGTGTGTCCGATAAAGAACTGCATCTGCTGCAAAAAATCGTCATGGCAGAAGCAGAAGGTGAACCGTACGAAGGCAAAGTGGCAGTTGCCAATGTTGTCTTAAACCGGCTGCGGTCAGCCAATTTTCCCGATACCATTTACAAGGTCATCTATCAGAAATCCCAGTTTAGTCCTGTAGCGAACGGACGTATGAAACGTGTGGTTCCTAACGAGGACAGCATCAAAGCAGTGAATGCTGCGTTGAACGGGAAGAAGGAAGTCGCCGATGATACGTATTATTTCTTATCATTGACGCTTGCCGACGATCTGACAGTTGCCCGCTCGCAGAAAAAAGTAAAAACGATCGGTCATCATACTTTTTACAAGTAATCGACCCGTAAATTCTGCAAACAGGCAGGGTAGTTAACTGTGTGGGCATCACACGGCCCTTGAAAAAGCCTGAATCGTAGTTTTATTTCGTTATTTTAAAATATCGTTATACTCTAAATTACCCTTTTTTCTGCCAAATCATACGGTGGAATTAGTGAAAATAAAAGAAGGTTCCCTTCCAAAAATTCGGAAGGGAACCTTCTTTGTATATCTTGAGTAATTGTCTTGTGCCCTATAACACCTCGTGAGAGCTGTTCTATAGGCCCCTAGAGGCGTCAGAATGGTATTCTGGTACCTGACAAGGACGTGGCAGCAATTCCGGCTGTGAAGCGCTCCACGGAGGTTGTTGTGACTTCGGCTGTAGTCGGGAACAATAAGTTATGAACAGCTTGAGCACAGCACTTCGGATCATAGGCCGACTGATTACCTGAAATATGTGCTACGTTCAGCGGGCTTTCAGTTTGAGTAGATACCTGCTCAACTAGTTGTCTGAAACGATTGGTGATCACGTCGGCAGAATGAATGACCTGGCCGTATCCGGCTTGTACAAAGTATTCACAGTTCTCTTCCTCTTGACCTGCAATCGGAGGAATGAACAACATCGGT
The DNA here is from genome assembly GCF_037973995.1 of Paenibacillus sp. FSL R5-0701. NCBI lineage: Bacteria > Bacillati > Bacillota > Bacilli > Caryophanales > Paenibacillaceae > Paenibacillus > Paenibacillus sp. FSL R5-0701. The sequence goes on from NZ_CP150230.1 coordinate 1,410,623, forward strand.
AGACCCTTGGCCAGTGCTTCGGTGCATGTCATGCCACCTGGCTTCGTAATCAGCACATCGGATACATCCATCAGTTTGCTTACTTCCCGTGTATATCCCAGAATACGAATATTCGGATGCTGGAAGCAAGGCATTTCCTTCATTTTTGCGATCATTTTTTCATTGCTTCCTAGACAAAAGACCAATTGAACACGATCTGCCCAGGACGTGAGAGCTTTCATATGGTCCTCATCAAACGAAAGTCCCCATCCACCACCCATAAGCAGCGCCGTAGGCATGTTCTGAAGCCCCATCTCTTCCCGTAGCTTCACCTTATCTCCTGCTTCCCAGAAGTCTGGATGCACAGGGATTCCCGTGATCTGAATATGGGAGGGATCGACGCCCCGAATCTCAAGCAATGCTTTGACCTGAGGGGTAGAGACCAGATATTTGTTCACTTCCGGATTAATCCATGTTCCGTGCACGTCATAATCCGTCACGACCGTATAGAGCGGGATATTCAGACCCTGGCGTTTGAGCCGGGAAATGACCGCATTCGGAAAAGGATGGGTACAGATGACCGCATCGGGTTTCAGTTGGGATACGACCTGTGCCGTCTGTGTATAGAAAATTCGGTGCAACGCCAGCTTGGTAAAACCATTTAATGATTTATTGTACTGTGTGCGGTACAACAGGCTGACCAGTTTGGGTTGAACCGATAGTGTCTTTCGATATGCAGAGAAAATTAGTGGAGCTACCGTTGGGTTCAAAAATTTGCCTAGTTCAATGACACGACTGTGAACATGTGGACTGACTTTTTTGATGCCATGTGCCAGCGCATGAGCGGCCTGAGTGTGACCGGTACCGAAACCTTCCGATAATAAGAGCACTCTTGGTTTTCGCATGAGTTCACCTTTATTCATAAGTTTTAATTCAAAATGAAGATATTCATTGTTTATTCTAGCTAGGGAATGCGTTATTACATGAATATACATTGAAGCGTAAAATCATGTTTCTTCTATGAATATTTACACCATATATCATACAATGAGACAACCTAAACTTCATTATATATACGTATTATTTGAGTCATCTTACACTATAGACGACGACAGAAGTAGTTTCCACTGCATTTAGGTTAAAAAATATTAACACAATTTTTAAAATGTTAGGGTTGCAATCTGTTTTCGAAGGTGGTATTGTAGTTTTTGACCGAATGACCGAATCGTATTTCTGGTCATTTATGTAGAGCGATTGAACCATGAATGTGATTAAAGGAGGGATACGATGGCTCCGATTGACAGGAGACAGCAGGTTATTCATGCAGCAGCCCAGTCGTTTGCCATGTTTGGATACAAAGCAACGACGATGGATCAGGTTGCCAAGATTGCGAACGTTGGCAAAGGAACGATCTATACGTTTTTCACCAATAAGGAACAATTGTTTGATCAGATCCTGATAGAAGTGATTCAGGAAATGAAGAACATCGCGCATCGTGAAGTACATCTGGAAAGTGCATTTTTCGATAATCTGTTCCGGGTACTGGATGCATTGTTAGAGTTTCGTCGTGATCACGACCTGCTCGTTAAGTTATCTCAGGAGCTGAAGGACTTTGGAACGCTGCAGGCCAAGGAAGGTTTGGACAAGGTGGAGAAAGTAATCTCCGATTTTCTGGCTAAGGAGCTTGAGAAAGCAAAAGACAATGGAGAGATTCGAGATTGTGATCCGCAAGTCGTCGCATTTATGATGATTCGCCTGTACATTGCACTCACCTCAGACTGGAGCAAACAACATCAACCGCTGAGCAAAGAGGAAATCAAGACTTACTTTCGCCTTTTCTTAATGGAAGGAATTGCTGCTATAACGTAATCCGAATTTATATCTACTATAATATATGGATTATCACGCGTATCAAGCAGGGAGGCTTGTCGGAAGACAGGTTGTTTTTTTGTCCTAAAATGACCGTTTGAGGAAAGTGGTCAGTTCGTGTTTCAGTATGTTTTCTGGAATGCCGCATTGTATTTCATTATGGTTATTCCTGCTCATGGAGCAGAGAGATTAAGGGGAGAAAATGACATGAAATCTTTATCCGTGTTTTTCAAGGATGTGGGATCGGCCGTGAGAAACCCGAAGGTGTTGATCCCTGTTATTGCAATTATGTTTATACCGATCCTGTATAGTGGCATCTATCTTGCGGCCTATTGGGACCCGTATGGTCATGTGGATGAGATGCCGGTTGCTGTTGTCAATCTGGATAAAGGCGCTGAGCTGGAGGGCAAATCCCTCCATGTGGGTAGTGATCTAGTGGATGAACTGAAGAAAAATGCCGATTTCAAATGGGACTTTGTCAGTGCGAGTCAAGCCAAAGAAGGCATGAGTAATGACAAATATTATATGCAAATTACGATTCCGGAGAACTTCTCATCCCAAGCAACAACATTGCTCGATGACAAGCCGGAGCCGGCTGATCTGATCTATGAACCGAATGGCAATTACAGCTTTGTCGGTGCGCAGATCGGTAAGACCGCTATTAAGGACCTGAAAGCAAAAGTTTCCGCCAAAGTAACTGAATCCTATGCAGAGACATTGCTCGACAAGTTCTCCGAAGTATCCGATGGCTTGGCTGAGGCAGGTGATGGGGCTGGTGAACTGAATACCGGCGCAGGCAAACTGGATGATGGTGCTGTTAAGCTCAAGGATAATCTGGCGAAGCTTGCATCAGGAACGCTTGAACTTCAGGAAGGACTTTCTCCATTAAGTGATGGTGTTAACGCGCTGCATACAGGGGCAACCAAGCTTGAAAGTGGAACATCGAATCTTGTATCCGGTCTGCAACAGCTTCAGGCAGCTGCTTCGAGCCAGCTTCAGAGCGGAGCAGATCAGTTGAAGGATGGCAGCGCCAAGTTGGAAACCGGACTCCAGTCTTCACTGGATGGCACAAGTAAGTTGCAGGCTGGCCTGAAATCGTCAGAACAGGGCAGTGCGAAGCTGTCGGATGGTCTGCAAAGTGCCGTTCAGGGCAGCGGTACACTGGCAACAGGCCTACAATCGGCAGTAGATGGCAGTTCCAAGGTTGCTGATGGTGCACAGGGTGTAGCCGCCGGATTGAAACAGCTTGCTGCATCAAATCCGGAACTGGCCGAAAATGCAGATGTACAGAAACTGCTTGCGGCAAGTGAAGCTGTTGCTGATGGCAGTGCACAACTGCATGAGAGCGAGCAGAAGTTGGCGCAGGGTGCAGATCAGCTGCATCAGGGTAACCAGCAACTGGCTGCGGGTGCAGCCGAGCTTCATGGAGGTCAGGAGCAACTTCTGGCTGGTGCGAACCAGTTAGTGGATGGTCAGCAACAATTGCTGGCTGGTGCCGGGCAGCTTAGTCAAGGAGGAGCACAGCTCTCCGATGGCCTGAAGCAGTTCAGCGGCAAGTTGGGTGATGCTGCAAGTGGCGGTACATTGCTTGCAGATGGTGCCAAGCAGCTGGGCTCAGGGACAACAGCTTTGCAAACGGGTGTAGGTAAACTAAGTGGTGGCGTTAATTCACTAACCGATGGTTCGAAGCAATTGGGTGATGGCGCGGGCAAACTGGCTGACGGTCTTACCGAGCTAAAAGATGGCTCAAGTGAACTGGCAACCAAGCTGAATGACGCCGCTCAGAAAACATCCGAAGTTAAGAAAACGGATGATGTAGTGAACATGTTCGCTGAACCGGTGAACTCCTCGGAGAACACAGCAGAGAACGTGAGCAATTATGGTACAGGATTGACACCGTTCTTCCTGTCGATCGGTTTGTTTGTGGGATCGTTGATTTCCACGATTGTATTGAAAATGCGGGAAACGTCCGTACCTGGTGCAACAGGCTGGAATCGTTTTGTCAGCCGGACATTGGTATTTGGGTCCGTGAGCATTTTCCAATCGGTTATTGTGGCAAGTTTCATGTTATATGGTCTTGGACTGGAGACACACAGCGTAGGGCTGTTCTACCTGTTTACCATTATTACGGGGCTGACCTTCATGTTGATTGTTCAAGCACTTGTAACCTGGCTGGATCTGCCTGGACGTTATGTTGTCATTCTGCTGCTGGTCTTCCAGCTTGCGGCTAGTGCAGGAACCTTCCCGGTAGAACTGATTCCATCATGGCTTCAGGCATTTAGCCCTTGGTTGCCAATGACACACAGCATTATGGGCTTCAAAGCCGTGGTATCGAGTGGTAATCTGGATGTGATGTGGCATCAGGCAGGTATTCTTAGCATCTATGCAGGGGTATCCATTCTGCTGACGCTTGCTTACTTCCTCTGGAATGGCAGACGTCCGAAAAAAGAAGTCGAACAGGCTGATTCTGGTCAAGTTGTGACGGCATAAGTCGAACCTGATCTTCAGCAGGGACATATTTTTGAGAAAAACTTTATTTTCTTGTAGTGAAATTATGCAATATAGTAGTCAAATAGTGCAAATAGCCTGTGACCCCAAAAAGGGGTTGCAGGCTATTTTGTATACAAATGCATAGAGAAGTAAAGTTTCGCTGGCTTAAGCAGTGAAAATTTGGTGGAATTATGGATAAACATAGGCTGCACATGGAACGATTTTCTTCTGTCAGCAATTTAATTCAGTTGTACTCTGGCTTAAAAAGTGTATAATTATTCGAAAAAGAGATGAATTTAAACGTCACTACTGTAAAGCTGTACTGCAAAACATTTCTTATCAGAGGTATTAAAAAGTTTAAATTGCGCTGATGTTAGGTCGGTGTTAAAATAATAGAACTATATCAAAAAAACGTCGCTCCATTTCAGTAGCCGTGCCAGCGGCTGCGTGTTGATTTATACAGGCTGTTTGCCGGATCGTCCGGATCAGCTCATCTCATTACAATGGCTTCTGCCCAATAGCAGGCATTATTTTTGACAGTCTCATGCTGTCACCTCTTCTATCTAGCAGGCTCTATCGCAAGCGAAAGGCCAGCTCCTCCCGTTTCATTGTTGCCTGTTGCCTATGTTCTTGATCTTTCCGAAATACTTCATTATAGAAAGGTTGCGTTCCATGAGACACATCGGATTACCTCCAAAACAGGGTCTGTATGACCCACAGTTCGAAAAAGACGCATGCGGAATGGGTTTTGTTGCCAACATCAAAGGAGTACCTTCACACGATATCGTTAGTCAGGCACTGACCATGCTCAGTAACATGGAGCACCGTGGAGGACAGGGAAGTGAGCCGAATTCCGGTGACGGAGCAGGTATCCTGATTCAGATTCCACATCGCTTTTTTGCAGAGGAAGCGAAACGCCTTGGTTTTGCATTGCCTGAACAGGGATTCTATGGCGTAGGTATGTTGTTCCTTTCCCAAGACCCTGCCATTCGCAGTGCGCATGAAGAGAGCCTCAAGAAGATTATTGAAGAAGAAGGTCAGACGTTCCTGGGTTTCCGGGATGTTCCTACTTTTGATGAAATGCTTGGCCGTTCTGCGCTTGCAGCGAAACCTTATGTACGTCAGGTGTTTATTGGAAGATCCGCAGATGTGAAGGATGAGCTTGGATTCGAGCGTAAGTTGTATGTTATTCGCAGACGCGCTGAGCTGGCTATTCGTTATTCGGCAGATGAAGCAGAAGGTGGTTCGTTCTACCTTCCGAGCATGTCTTGTCGCAAAATTGTATATAAAGGCATGCTGACAACTGAACAAGTTGGCGGGTTCTATCTGGATCTGCAGGAAGAACTCGTGGAATCGGCCATTGGACTTGTGCATTCCCGTTTCAGTACTAACACCTTCCCAAGCTGGGAACGTGCCCACCCGTATCGCTTCATGATCCACAACGGTGAGATCAACACGATGCGTGGTAACGTGAACTGGATGCATGCTAGACAGTCCTTGTTTGAGAGCGAGTTGTTTGGTAACGACATCGCGAAAGTAAAACCGGTTATCAATCCGGACGGTTCGGATACAGCCATGTTTGATAACACGCTGGAGTTCCTGTATCTGAGTGGTCGTTCCCTGCCACACGTGGCGATGATGATGGTTCCTGAACCTTGGAGCACAGATGAGGGCATGGACCCTGCCAAAAAAGCATTTTATGAATATCACAGCACAATGATGGAGCCTTGGGATGGACCAGCAGCAATGGCCTTCACAGATGGTTTGCAAATTGGTGCAACACTTGACCGTAATGGATTGCGTCCAGCTCGCTATTATGTAACCAAGGATGACCGTATTATCCTGTCCTCCGAAGTTGGGGTACTTGATATCGCGCCGGAAGAGATCCTGTACAAAGATCGTCTGCGTCCAGGTCGGATGTTGCTTGTGGATACACAAGAAGGCCGCATCATCGCGGATGAGGAAGTAAAAGCAATCATTGCAGCCGAGAATCCGTATCAGGATTGGCTTGATGAGCATTTAATGGATCTGAGCGAGTTGCCGGAAGCACCGGAACTTCCTGATCCAAAACATGATAACGTGACCCAGCTTCAGCTGGCATATGGTTATACATTTGAAGAACTGCGTAAAATCCTGGAGCCCATGGCAACAACAGGTATGGAAGCTACGGGTTCGATGGGTTATGATGCACCGCTGGCTGTGCTGTCGGATCGTCCGCAGCGTCTGTACAACTACTTTAAACAGATGTTCGCCCAGGTAACCAACCCGCCAATCGATGCAATCCGTGAAGAGATTGTAACGTCTACGGCAACAACCATTGGTCCTGAGCGCAACTTGCTGAACCCTGAACCGGAGAGTTGTCGCCAGATCCGTCTGGATACACCGGTATTGTCCAATGAAGACTTTGCGAAGATTCGCCATGTGCGTCGCCCAGGGTTCCGCTCCATGACGATTCCAATCTTCTTCACCGCTGCGGAAGGAGCAGAAGGACTTCGCAAAGCGATGGATTTGCTCTTCGAAGCTGCAGACCGTGTCATCGATAAAGGTCATAACATTCTGATTCTGTCTGACCGCGGTGTGGACGCAGAGAATGCTGCCATTCCTGCATTGCTTGCTGTAGCAGGTCTGCATCACCATCTGATTCGCCAGGGAACCAGAACCAAAGTCAGCATTATGCTTGAATCGGCAGAACCGCGTGATATTCACCACTACGCGTTGCTGCTGGGTTACGGTGTAAGTGCGGTGAACCCTTATCTGGCCTTTGAAACGCTGGATGACATGATTCAGCAAGGGTTGCTGCGTGGCATCTCGCATGAGAAAGCAGTGAAAAACTACATTAAAGCAGCTACCAAAGGCGTTACTAAAGTGTTGTCCAAAATGGGGATTTCTACGATTCAATCGTATCGTGGAGCTCAAATCTTCGAAGCGGTAGGTCTGAAATCAGACTTCGTTGACCGTTACTTTACCTGGACACCTTCCCGTATCGGTGGAATTGGGTTGGAAGAAGTGGCAGCCGAAGCGTTGACACATCATAACCGTGCCTTTACGGAAAAAGACGGTAACGATAAAGTATTGGATTCCGGTGGGGATTATCAATGGCGTAACGACGGAGAAGAGCATCTGTTCAATCCGCAAACCATTCATACCCTGCAACATGCAGTACGCACCGGGGATTACAAGCTGTATAAAAAATATTCCAAACTTGTACAAGGTGAGAATGATCAATTGTTGACCATTCGCTCCATGCTGAAACTGAAACCGGTGGGAGCTTCCATTCCACTCGAAGAAGTTGAATCCGTAGAAGATATCATGCGTCGTTTCAAAACAGGTGCAATGTCCTTTGGTTCGATCAGTAAAGAGGCGCATGAGGATCTTGCCATTGCTATGAACCGTGTTGGAGGTAAATCCAATACCGGTGAAGGTGGAGAAGATCCGGCTCGCTTCATTAAAGATAGCAACGGGGATTCCCGCCGCAGTGCGATTAAACAGGTAGCATCCGGACGTTTTGGTGTTACATCCAACTACTTGGTTAATGCCGACGAGATTCAGATTAAAATGGCTCAGGGAGCTAAACCAGGTGAAGGCGGACAGCTGCCAGGACGTAAAGTGTATCCTTGGGTTGCTGAAGTCCGTGGTTCAACACCAGGTGTAGGTCTGATCTCGCCACCACCGCATCACGATATCTACTCGATCGAGGATCTGGCAGAGTTGATCTATGACTTGAAAAATGCCAATCCGCGTGCTGAGATTAACGTGAAGCTTGTATCGGAAGTGGGCGTGGGTACCATTGCAGCTGGTGTAGCCAAAGGTCGTGCCGATATTATCCTTGTCAGCGGTTATGACGGTGGTACAGGTGCATCACCGCAAGGTTCGATTCGCCACGCAGGTATGCCTTGGGAACTAGGTCTTGCAGAGACACATCAAACGTTGATGCTGAACAATCTGCGTGACCGTGTTGTCCTCGAAACAGACGGCAAAATGCTTAACGGCCGTGACTTGGCGATTGCAGCCTTGCTTGGAGCAGAAGAGTATGGTTTCTCTACAGCACCGCTCGTTGCACTTGGCTGTATCATGATGCGTGTCTGTCAAATGGATACCTGTCCGGTTGGTGTAGCAACACAGAATCCGGAATTGCGTAAAAATTATATGGGTGATCCGGCTCATGTGGTTAACTTCATGCGATTTGTTGCTGAAGATGTGCGTGAGATCATGGCTGATCTTGGTTTCCGTACGATTCAGGAGATGGTCGGACGTACAGATTGCCTCGAAACGGTAGAAGCCGTAGATCACTGGAAGAAAAAAGGTGTGGATCTGTCTGTATTGCTGCACGTGCCTGAAATGCCGGAAGGCTCTGCACGTTACCGCACACAGCATCAGAATCACCAATTGGAAGAAACGCTGGATATGCAACAATTGCTGCCACTGGCACAGTCTGCTATTGAATCCGGTCAACCGGTTGAAGCGGTGCTTCCAATTACAAACGTTAACCGTGCAGTAGGTACCATTTTGGGTAGTGAGATCACACGCAAATATGGACTCGCAGGATTGCCTGAAGATACGGTTAAATTCAAATTTGTAGGCTCTGCCGGACAAAGCTTTGGGGCCTTTGTACCTAAAGGTATGACCTTGACCGTTGAAGGGGATTCCAATGACTACGTAGGTAAAGGATTGTCCGGAGGTAAACTGATCGTGATGCCTTCCCCGAAAGCAACGTTTGAGGCGGAAGATAACATCATTATCGGTAACACGGCTCTCTACGGAGCAACAAGCGGTGAAGCGTACATCCGTGGTATTGCGGGTGAGCGATTTGCTGTACGTAACTCGGGCGCCAAAGTAGTCGTTGAAGGTGTAGGCGACCATGGTTGTGAGTATATGACAGGTGGACGTGTCGTTGTACTGGGCGATACAGGTCGTAACTTTGCAGCAGGGATGTCCGGAGGTATTGCCTATGTGTATGATCCGGAAGGCACATTCCTGAAACGTTGTAATCTGGAAATGGTTCTTTTGGAGCGTATCGAAGATGTGGCCGAAAGTGCAGATCTGCGAGGCATGATTCAACGTCATGTTGCCAATACAGGAAGTGCTGTCGGCCAGCGCGTTCTGGATAACTGGCAAGATGCACTGAATCAGTTCGTTCGGGTTATTCCGAAGGACTTCAAGCGGATGACAGAACAGATCGAACGGATTCAGGCAACAGGTCTGACAGGAGAAGCGGCGCTGCTTGCAGCGTTTGAAGCGAATATGCGTGAACTTGCACGTGCTGGAGGTTAATAACTTCCATGTTCAAAGGTGGAAGTGCATGAACAGGTTGTATTAAGAATAATAGGAGCAATATGGTTGCCATTCCGGCACCATATTGCTCCTATTTTGCTTTCGACAAAATTAGAACCCCTTCAAAAAACGTTATCGCCATGAGACGACAACATCGAGGAACTTTCTCAAGTATAATAAGGCTAGTTTTGGAGGGCAGGGAAAGTATAAAGATAAGAGAGGTTAGCGGAATGAATATGAAGCATCCAAACAGGGACGATCGTAGGCCGACAGGTAAACAAGTCGAAGCAACCCAGATGGACATCATGAAGGTTTTACTGCAATGCGGAATCGACCCGGAGCGTTGGAACCATTTCGTATCCTCCGTCAACAACAAGCGTCCTTGACACAATAGACAAACAGGGAATGGAAGGGAATTAAAACACAAAAAAGCCCAGAAGCCAGAGAGGTTATCTCTCGGGAACTGGGTCCTCTTTCGGGTTTAGTCCATGCTGCGTTCCATTCGGACAAACGCAATAAAACGACGTGCCTCTTCTTCTGTTAAGGACTTCCCATCAATCATCAGATCGAAGCGTTCCAACACTTCCTTATCCGATAACTCCAAGGTATCAACGAATTCGCGTACGTCCTCATCCATCACGACATCGCTTTGCTTTGTACGTCCTATAAGATAATCAATAGACACCTCAAAGATGTCAGCAAGTCTCGTTAACACTTCGAAATCCGGTTTGCGACGGTTCTTCTCGTAGTGGGAGAGAGCAGCTCTGGTAATATGAATGGAGCTCGCAAGTTCTTCTTGAGTAAGTCCCCGCTGTTCCCGTAATTCAGCAATGCGATTTCCGTAGCTCATAAGCTATTTCCCCCTGAACGACATCAAATATATATTGAAACAATCCTGAGCCAAGTGTTTGATCAGGGCAGCTTTCCTGCAAAAGAGTAACTCCTCATGTGTTTCCTTTAACCCATTCCCATTTGTAAATAGGTCTGTCTAAGGACATCTCAAATTGTCGTAAATCAAAAGAACCATGTCCAAATACCGCTTGACATGATACGTATTGTATCGTAAATTGGACGTATGGAGTTACAAAATGTATCATTTGGAATAATTTAAGTATCTCCTTGTTGCCTGGACCATATACCTGTGAGAAGGAAGTGGAGGCAGTCCAGTTGGCTAATCCATTCTAAAGGAATGAAACCATGTATTCAATAATTCAGGAATGGGCTGATATGAAATTAAATGTCCATATGTACATTCAGGAGTTTCATGGGAAAATGGTAGACCGCAAAAGACGCCCTGTTCTGTTACTTGGAATGGACACTCAAGCAATCACCTTCCTGAGCGACCTGAACTTGCCGGTATCATCAGAAATGCTCATTGGTTTGGATGTTGAAGATCAACATGTATGTGTACGACTTCACGCAAGGTTGCAATGGAAACAGCCCTTCGGTGAGCTCACAATGTATCATTCGAACTTGCATATTCAGCACGAACAGAAACTATATATAACTGGACAGTTAAACACAATGCTTACTGAAGTTCAGTTTCCCGCGGTTTCCCGTTTTCAGTATGAAAAGGCAACAGAACAAAAGGCTCTGCAGGAACCCTATCATTACATTGATTTCACCATATAATTCCAAGTCGATTCTTAACATTTTCTGAACAAAACATGTACTTAACGCCATTTTACTATATTTCATAGCGTTATGCATTAGTTCTTTAACACCAAAAGCATTTGCGCAATGAATAAAGGGGCGAGGGGGCTCATACTATTTCAGGAAGTTTGGATATGGTTGAAATGCACTGCCACATATTATCCGGCCTAGATGATGGTCCTGTTCGAATGGAGCAGTCCATTGCAATGGCTGAGAAGGCGGCAGCCTCAGGAATTACCTCCATTATTGCTACTCCGCATCACCTGAACGGGCAATACAACAATGAACCGATGGTGGTCAATCAGGCCGTGAACCTGCTTCACGCAGAACTTCGCAATCGCAACATTCGCCTGGAGATCCGTCCCGGACAGGAGATCAGGGTGCATGACAACCTGATTGGAGACTTATATGCAGGAAAGTGCTGCACACTCGCCGGAAGTCGTTACATGTTGTTGGAACTTCCCTTTGGTCATATTCCCTCACAGTTCCCCAGGATACTGCATGAATTACGAATAGCGGGAATTACCCCTATTATTGCTCATCCGGAACGCAATCGTGTCATTTTGAAGAAGCCAAAGTTGTTGGCTGATTACTTGAGTCAAGGCGGACTATGTCAGCTCACAGCTCAATCTTTCACTGGGCTTTTCGGACGGAAAGTTCGGCAGTGGTGTTTCCATTTTTGCAAAGAAAACGGGTTTCATTTCATTTCATCAGATGCACATGATACGTGCACAAGGACATTTGCCATAAGTGAAGGAGAGCGGGTCATCGAGCGTCGATTTGGAGCTGAAGCCGTTAAGAGGCTGGCAGAGAATGCGTCGCACATTCTATCGAATTCGTGTCTGGTCACAGAACGCTGGAAACCTCGCAAATGGCTACTGTCCATCTGGTAGTTACATAGGATAGATCACAACGTATAGGAGGAATGAAAGTGGAACTGAAAGGATATTTTCGACTCTTACAAAAGAAACTGTGGTTGATTGTTGCAATTGCTTTGATAGCCGGTGTGGGTGCAGGGGTCAAAAGCATTTTCTTCACCCAGCCCATCTATGAGGCAAGTTCCAAATTGATCGTGAACCAGACCTCTAACGTTCAAGGCCAAGCGATGATGGACTTCAGCATGATTCAAACCAATATCAAACTCATTAACTCTTACAGAGAAATTATTAAATCTTCCGCCATTATGGATAAAGTCGCTACCACGTATCCAGACCTGGGCTTAACCTCTGCTCAGCTCATGAATAGCACCTCCGTCTCTACAGCCAGCGAATCCCAAGTGATGAGCATAACTGTACAAGGGACTACCTACGAAAAAGCCGCAAAAACGGTCAATGCCATCTCCAACGTGTTCCAATCTCAAATCCCCCTGATCATGAAAATCGATAATGTGGCTATCCTCAGTGAAGCAAAAGTGGATAGTAACGCATCTCCAATCAATATGAAAACCACATTAAGCATCATTGTCAGTCTGTTTGCAGGTCTTGTGCTCGCGATTGCACTCGTATTCCTGATGGATTATCTGGATGACACATTCAAATCCGAAACTGAACTTGAAAAAGAGCTGGGCCTGCCTGTGCTTACAGTGATATCCAAAATGAAAAAAGATGATCTGAAAAATACGAAAAATTACGTATCTCAACAGAAAGTGGGGGATGGCAAATATGTCGCGGCTAACCAATGAAAATAACAGTCTGGTGACCTATTTCAACTCCAAATCTCAAATCTCGGAGGGATACCGTAAATTACGGACGAACATCCAGTTCTCCTCAATCGACAGTCATATCAAAAAAATCATGGTAGCTTCCGCTGAATCCGGCGAAGGCAAGACCACAACCATTAGCAACCTGGCGGTAACCTATGCCCAGGAAGGCAAAAAAGTTCTGCTGATCGATGCGGATCTGCGTAATCCTTCCTTGCATCAGGTGTTTTCCGTACCGAATCATATCGGTCTTAGTAGTGTGCTGTCTAATCAGTACAGTGTGGAAGAAGTGCTTAGAGAGAGCTACATCGACAATCTCCAATTATTCACTTCTGGCCCAATTCCGCCGAACCCTTCCGAGATGATCGGTTCCAACCGGATGAAAAGGCTGATTGAGAAGTTAGAGGATCAATATGATGTCATCATGTTTGATACACCGCCGGTGCTCGCGGTAACGGATGCACTCATTGTGAGTTCGCTGTGTGATGGTGTGCTGCTGGTCGTGAACTCGGGCAAGGTCAAGAAGGAACTGGTGAAGAAGACCAAGGCTGCTCTGGAACATGTGAATGCACGGATCTTGGGCGCAATTCTGAACAATATCAAAAACGTTGCAGTACCGGTGGGCTACGGAGAGAAGTAAACCTTTCATCCAATGCTCCCAAGCAAACAGGTAATGTCTACTGCACCTTTATCACTGTAGGCACTCGGTCATGCTGTGGGTTCAATGAACCTTAGACGTTAATCGTCGAAGGTATGACGTGAGGACGGGTTAGATGCCCTGGTTCAACTTTTATCAAACTAAAAAAAAAGAGGATAGGGTGGTATTTATGAAAAAAGTGAGAAAAGCAATCATTCCTGCAGCTGGACTAGGTACACGATTTTTGCCAGCCACAAAAGCGATGCCCAAAGAAATGCTCCCTATTGTGGACAAACCAACTATACAGTATATCGTTGAGGAAGCCATTGCCTCTGGAATCGAAGACATCATCATCGTAACCGGTAAAGGGAAGCGGGCAATTGAAGATCATTTCGACAACGCTTTTGAATTGGAACATAACTTGCTGGAAAAAGGGAAGCTGGGCCTGCTTGAAGAGGTTCGCAAATCCTCTAACGTGGATATCCACTACATAAGACAAAAAGAGGCCAAAGGACTTGGTCATGCTGTCTGGTGTGCACGTAACTTTATCGGTGACGAACCTTTTGCCGTGTTGCTCGGAGATGACATCGTCGTATCGGAAGTTCCATGCACCAAACAATTGATTGATCAATATGATCAGGTTCAACATTCCATTGTTGGCGTACAAACCGTACTTGCTGAACAAACAGACAGATACGGCATTGTAGACCCGCTTCAATCGGATGGCCGTTTGACAGAGGTTCTCAGGTTCGTAGAGAAACCTGCCCAAGGCACAGCGCCTTCCAACCTGGCGATTATGGGGAGATATGTACTGAGTCCAGAGATTTTCGAACATCTGGAGCAACAAGAGATTGGTCAAGGGGGAGAGATTCAATTAACAGATGCGATTCAGCGTTTAAATGAGACACAAGGAGTGTATGCTTACGATTTCGAGGGAGTACGTTATGACGTGGGCGAGAAACTGGGATTCATTTTGACAACCATCGACTTCGCTCTGCAAAAACAGGAACTTAGAATTCCAATGCTGCAAGCTCTGCAACAGATTCTGGAAAAAGAGTCGGTAGAACATGTAGCCGGGGGGGAGTTTGAATGAGTCCATCTCCCCAAACGAAGGAAGCGGAGATCGTTATGGACCCAAGTCTGGGGTACAATGCATCAACGATGTCAGGACAAAATGCGGATAAAGTGTATCTATTTATGAAAAGAATGCTCGATTTGCTGGGTTCTTTCATAGGTTTGATCATTTTGTGCCCCTTGTTTGCGGTCATCGGATTACTGATCAAAATCGAGGCCCCGCAGGGGTCTGTTTTTTTTCGTCAGGTACGGGTCGGACAGAATGGAAAAGAGTTCCACATGTACAAATTCAGGTCCATGGTTGCGAATGCAGAAGATCTGCTGGAACAGCTGATTGATCAGAATGAAGTGAACGGGAATATGTTCAAAATGAAAAATGATCCCCGCATTACCCGGATTGGCAAGTTCATTCGGAAAACCAGTCTGGATGAGTTGCCACAGTTGTGGAACGTGTTCAGAGGAGAGATGAGTCTCGTTGGACCCAGACCGGCTCTGCCCAGAGAAGTGAAGAACTACACTTCCTATGACAGACAACGTCTTCAGATGATTCCGGGATGTACGGGATTATGGCAAGTCAGCGGTCGAAATAGTGTTGGTTTTGAGGAAATGGTGGAGCTGGATCTGACGTATGCCCGTGAGCGCAGCATGATGGTGGATATCAAAATTATCTTCAGAACGTTCAAGGTGCTGGTAGGTTCGAAGGATGCGTTTTGAAACACGATTCTGGCTTTAAGGTGGCATAGCAGATATGCAAAAGACCGGTATACTTGCTGCATTAAATATGAAGTCGTTTAATATCATTCTTTTTTCGCTGGTAATTGTCTTCGCAGCAATCTATCTTCCACTAGTCTCGGTTGTTGCACTCATAGCTGTGATTCTGCTGGGCGTTTATATTAAACAGCCCAGCTGGATTTTTATGATTCTCATCGTCAGTTTTTCATTGTCCATTGATAAGATATTTAGCATTCATCTGGCAGGACTGGATTCGCTGTCCTTCTACAAGCTGGCGATTCTGGGTTTTGTCGTCTCTCTTTTTTTACGCTTTGGTATTCGCAAAGAGTTGATCTATCCTGCACTGGCGATTGGTTTTTTATTTGTGGAGAGTTATTTTCTATCGGATCTGCCAAGTAAAGTTAGTCCGCTCGATCCATTCAAGGCTTTTCTGGGAGTCATTGTTCCTTTTTTGTTGCTGATGCCCCACTTTTCAAGAGAGATCAGTCAACGAATTATACGGGTACTCGCATGGTTGCCGCTGTTCAGTCTTGCTGGTGGTTATATTCTGCAACTCGCCGGCATATTGTCCATTACTAACCTGGAGATGTCGGGAGTAACCCGGTTACAGGGAGCTAACATCGCCGCGCATCTGGCCATGTTGTGTTTTATCTCGATCTGTGTCTGTCTGATTCAGATCAAGCAAGGCCATCAGGTTGTTCTGTATTACATGCTTACCTTGACACATCTGGTCATTCTGGTCCAGACGGGAACAAGGGGGCCACTTATTGCGCTTATTCCGATTATTCTGGTCTATCTTTTTGATCAACTGAAAGCCTTCATCAAAGGCAGAGTCAGTGCCATTATTCCTCTCATTCTGTTCGTTGTTGCTGTGGCCTATATGGTGATTGCGCAGTGGGACAATTATGAGATGAGGTCAGAGAGCAAAGGCCTGTCGGGAAGGGATGTAGCCTGGAATTATTTTATTGGCAAAGCAAATGAGTATCCGATATTTGGACGTGGACTCGGCTCAACACTTGTAGCGAATGATGGAAGTATTTTTTCTGGATTCGTTGTTCCGCATAATGAATACATTCGTTTTTATTACGATGGCGGTTTAGTTGGAGCCATCCTGTTGTTTCTATCGCTGCTGCTGGTGTTTCGGGCTGTGTACTTCCGATTGGGCGGCATGATCCGGTTGTATTTTGCCGGTATGATTATCGGTTTCCTGACCTATTCCTTTTTTGACAATACCCTGTCCACGGTTCATCTGATTGCTCCATTCTGTATCTTCCTGAACGCGTTATATGCTACGGGAAATGGAGTTCATTCCAAGTTAGGGGCTGAAGCAGAAGTGGATATACAGATACAGCGAGCCAAGGACGTATCCTTTTCAAAGGAGATTAGAACATGAAGGTCTGTTTGATCAGTTCTACAGGCGGTCATTTTGATGAATTAACCAAAATTATTCCTGCGGTTGAAGAACATGATTATTTCCTGATTACCGAGAAAAATAAAAGCAGAAAAGTAGAATCGTCTCAGGGCAAAGTATACTTCTTAATGCAGCAAGAGCGGAAGAATGCGATGTTCTTGCTAATCTTTGTGGCTAATATTATCAAGTCGTTCTTTCTATATCTGCGTGAGCGTCCAAAGGTGATCATTACAACAGGGGCAGGAGCTACCTATCCTTTTTGCCTCATTGGTAAAATCTTCGGTGCCAAGCTGATTTATATCGAAAGTTATGCCAAAATCTATTCCTCCAGCGCAACCGGGAGATTGATGTACAAAATCTCGGATGAGTTCTTCATCCAATGGGAAACGTTGCAGGATAGCTATCCCAATGCAAAATACAGGGGGGCTTTATTTTGATATTTGCTATCGTTGGAACCCAGCGTTTTCCCTTCAATCGGATGTTTGAGCTTATTGATGAGGCGATTGAGGCAGGAATTATTGAAGAAGAGGTTATTGCCCAATCCGGATATACCGAGGTTCAGCCCCGAAATTTCACTGTGATTCCTTTCCTTACCCAGGAAGAGATGAATGAATATGTGGAGCGCAGCAGATGCATTATTTCTCATGCGGGTGTGGGTTCCATCACAAATTGTCTTGAACGTGGCAAGCCGGTTATTGTCATTCCACGCCGGAAAGAATGGGGCGAGCATGTGGATGACCATCAGCTTGAAATCTCCAAGGTTTTTCAGGATAACGGCTATGTGGCCGTCGCGGAGAGTCAGGATGAATTGCAAAAACTGGTTCCGTGCATAGAGGAGCTGACGTTCCAGCCTTATGTGAGAAAACAGTCTGATCTGATCTCATCCATTAAAAATTACGTGAACAGTCTGTAAGAGGTATGAAGATTAACCATGAAAAAAAGGAGTCTATCATGAAACCAAAAGTATTGGTTGTTGGATCATCCTTGAAGGATATGGGTGGAATTGTGAGTGTCATCAAAAATATTGAGGATTCCTCCATCTCGGAAATGTATGCCATGCAGCGGGTCGAAACGTATATCACGGGCAGCGTGTTCTCACGGCTGCTTATTTTTATACGGGGATTCATTCAATTCTGGATGAAGCTGTATACGTTTAAGCCGGATATCGTGCATATTCATATGGCAAACAACGGGAGCTTTTATCGGAAGTCTCTATTTCTGCTAACCGCACGAAAGTTGTTTCGAAAGTCAGTCATTCTGCATATTCATGCGGCCAGCTTTGATGATTTCTACAACCAATTTGCTCTGCAGCGTAAGTATTGTCACTACATTCTGAATCAGGCAGATAAGTTGATTGTCTTGTCCCAGACGTGGAAAGAATACTTTGCTACGATTGTGCCGGAGACAGCGATTGAGGTTCTTTATAACGGGGTCTTTGTCAAAGAACCATTTGTGAGAGAACAACAAACAGCCGTTAATGCTCTCTTCATGGGTAGACTCGGTGAGCGTAAAGGAGTCTACGATCTGCTTCAGTCCATTCAGCAATTGAAGGCGCTGGGCGTTACAGCTACCTTTAATCTGGCAGGGGATGGCGAAGTCGAAGAAGTCAAAGCAATCGTGCAGCAGTATGGAATAGAGGATCGTGTCAATGTACTCGGCTGGATTAACGGAGAGCAAAAGGAAAAGCTGATGCGGGAAGCGGATCTACTGGTCCTGCCTTCTTATCATGAGGGATTACCTATGGCCATACTTGAAGCAATGAATTGTGGCTTGCCCATTATATCGACCACCGTCGGAGGCATCCCCGAAGTGATTACATCCGGTCATAATGGGCTGTTAATCGAGCCGGGAGATGTGCACGGGCTGATATCAGCGCTGGAATATCTCATCACGGATGAAGAGGTTAGAGCAAGAATGGGTTCACATAACAGAGAGATTATATCGGATAAGTTCGATATGAATCTTCTCGTGGGCAGATTATCAGGAATATATGATGCACTTCAAGTGAAGGTATCCTAGTGAACAGGAAAAGGTGATGAAATGAACCCCTTGGTATCTTGCATCATTACGACCCATAACCGGGCCGATTTATTGAAAAATGCGTTGAGAAGTGTACGTGAGCAAACACATCCGTATCTGGAGATTTTCATTGTGGATGATGGTTCAGAAGATCAGACGCCAGAGATCTGTCAGGCTTGGACCCGGGAAGATTCACGGATTCGGTACATCCGGGTTCCATATCCCAAAGGAGCCAACCATGCACGGAATGTAGGGATATCCCAAGCCAATGGCAAGTACATTGCCTTCCTGGATGATGATGATGAATGGCTACCTGACAAAATAAAAACCCAGGCGGAAGTGCTGGAACGAACAAAGGAATCATTCACCTTTTGCAGCAAGTATCTCGCATACACGAATGAGCAGCATCAGGTGGTCAAACGGAAATTGTCGGTGGAACCTCGCGATGTTATTCGGTATGAGGATCTGCTTACATTCAACTGGATTGGGGAAACGTCCAAAATCATGGTACTTACCTCACTGGCCCGTGAAGTTCGATTCGATGAAAATCTGACATCCGCTCAGGATTACGACTTTTATCTTCGTATATTGAAACGAGGCTACATCGCCGTGAATGTGAAAGAACCGCTGGTGGATATCAACATCCATAGTGGTCCACGAATTTCAACCTCTACAACGGCCAAGTACAAGGGCCAACGTAAGATTATTTTGAAATACTACAATGACATGTCCAAGGAACAGAAGCGCCGTCAGTTACACCATTATCGAATGCTCGAATGGTCGAGAAATACACTTCGCAATAACGTTTATTTGAAAAAAGCACTGTCGCTGTACCCTTGGTGGAAAGATTGGGTGCTGCTCAAGCGTAATACCAAAATTATGATGCAAGGATTTCTAATGAGATTTCATGCAAGGCGCGCAGTTGGAACGTATACAGAGGAACCTGTGCGAATGAAACTAAAGTAAGAGGTGTCTGGATGGAAAATCCGACGGTGTATATGCTGCCCAAGATGATTGAGAACAATAAATTCAATGAGCTGTTATCCGATTCCATTGAGAACAAGGGATGGGAAGTGAAACAGTTTACCAAAAGAGATCTACTCAAACTGAAAAAAAATGATGTGCTGCATTTTCATTGGCCCAGCTTTTATTACAGAGGTTCATCCGTACTGACAACAGTGATCAAGTCCATTCTGTATGTATTGATGATTTGTTTTGCACGGTTGCGCGGGGCCAAATTGTTCTGGACAGTGCATAACATCTGGCCTCACAACAGCGGTAAGACGCGGTTCGATTATTGGATGAGAAAAATACTGGTCCAAAATTGCTCCAAGCTGATTGTCATGGGTAAACCCTTGATCTCTGAGATCTGTTCGACATTCGGGATTGATTCCAGCCGGATCGAGGTTATTCCGCATGGACATTACAAGGGAGTGTATCAGGGAAAAGGCGTGAATATCCGCTCCCGGTTTGGCATCCCGGAGGATAGTTATGTGTATGCTTTCTTCGGTCAGGTGTCGCCTTACAAAGGCGTGGATGATTTGCTGGAGGCATTCAAGGATCTGGATTCCGAACAAGCCCATCTGTTGATTGCCGGCAAAAAGGTAAAGGATTATGACCTTGGAGATGAATTTCTCAAGAGCGGACATATTCATACCCATTTTCATTTCATCGAAGATGATGAATATTCGGACTATTTTGATGCAGTCGATTCGATCATTCTTCCATACAAGCAAATTGCGACTTCAGGCAGTGCGATTCTGGCATTGACCTTCTGTAAACCGGTGGTGGCACCACGGATTGGCTTGTTGGAGGAATACCTGCCCGAAGATTGTGCGGTACTCTACGAACCTTCTGATCCGGATGGATTGCTTAAAGCGATGAATATGATCCGATTAAAACAATCGGAGTTTCAGGAAGGCAGTGGTTTTGTCAAAGCGTTGGAGCGGCTGGATTGGCCAGTGATTGCCCAAAGGACACTTACCCTGTACTCCAGTTAGTGCAGATGAACGGGTGGACCTAATTGAAAAATATGGGGATGAAATGATGAAGGTAACCGTCGCGATCTGTACGTATAACCGTGCACATGATGCGGTAGAGGCCATACGAAGTGCAATACAACAGAATTACGCAAGCAGCGACTATGAGATCATACTCATTGATAACAATTCGAAAGACAACACCCGGGAAATCGTGCTCCAAACCATCTTGCAGCATGAGAACCATTCGATCCGTTATGTGTTGGAAGAAAAGCAAGGCTTGTCTGTAGCCCGTAACCGGGCCATTCACGAGGCGCGCGGCGAGTATATCCTGTTTCTTGACGATGATGCCTTTGCTTGCAGGGACTGGATTCGCCAGATCGTTAGCGTGTTTGAGATGAATGAAAATATCGGTTGTGTCGGTGGCAAGATTGACCCGATCTGGGAAGTGCCTGAGCCAATGTGGATTCCACCGGAAAACAGGTCGCTGTTCACCATTCTGGATTTTGCAGATGAAGTCACTGAAATGAAAAATCCTTATATTCCATTTGGCGCAAATGTGGCCTTTCGTTTATCCGTCTTTGATCAACTGGCTCCCTTCCGTGAAGATCTTGGAAGAGTGGGTAACAATCTCCTCTCCAGTGAAGAGAGTGAGTTGATTGCAAGAATACGGACAAAGTTCAAGGTATATTACACGCCGTATGGCGCGGTACAACATAAAGTAGCCAAAGAGCGAACGACAAAGAACTGGTTTCTGCGCCGAATCTATTGGCAGGGTGTGAGTGATGCCATTCGTGATCAGGATCGTGGTGTTGTGCGTACGGCCAAACATGGGATTAAGCTTGCACAGGGGATCACAACCTCACTGATCTACATTTATAATGCAGATCGGTTCACACGTCAGCTTGCCAAAGTATGTTACCGAAACGGCATGATTGTTGGGTCGCTTCGTCAAAACAGTAAGGGATGAGGATCGCTATGGCGCAAGTTGCACTTCGCAAAGTATTCAGAGGAAACGGCTTAATGAGTGCCATATTTCAGACAAGTGGAACCAATCTGCTGGTCATGACACTGACGATGCTGTCTTCCATTTTGACGTCACGCATGTTCGGTGTAGAGGGAAAGGGCGCATTCTCGGCCATCTTGTTCTGGCCGGCGCTACTAACCGGATTGGTCGGTTTCGGACTACCGACATCCATCATTTATAACATCAAACAGAGCGCAACCGAGAAGAGTGCGCAGTATGTTCGGTTAAGTTTTCTTTTTCAAGTTCCGGTGTGCATCATTATTGGTATTGTGGCCTGGTTTGGATTACCTTTCTGGCTCTCCAGCTTTCCGCCGGAGGTCGTGCAGATATCCAGATGGTATACGATTGCTACCGTTCCTGTACTTATTGTCATCAATCTCATATCAGCGCTCTCGCAGAGTCGGGAGAAATTCGCTGTATATAATGGTATCCGGTTAATGATCCCCCTGTTTAATGTAGGCGGGCTTTTTGTGTTATGGGGCCTGGGGATGCTGAGCATTCAGCTCGCGGCTGCGATCTATTTTGTAACCAGCTTCTCCGTGGTGGCGTGGGCTATCTATGCGAACCGTGATGAATTGAGACTGAGATGGTTCAAGGATCGGGTGGACCAGAGTTCGGCCAAGAAACTTTTTGGTTATGGCAGCAGGGTGTATGGTGTTGAATTACTAGGAACATTGTATACCCAGTTTGATAAAATCATTATTTTGGCTTTGCTCACCCCGCGTGATTTTGGACTGTATTCCGTCGTATTTGCGTTATCCCGAATCTACAATGCCGTTCAAACGGCAATCAGCAATGTTGTTTTCCCAAAAGTGACCGGATTGCCCCAAGAGCAGATTATTCGAACAGTTGGCAGAGCCTTCCGCATCTCGCTCATGGTCATGATGATCATTGTAATACCCACCATGTTTGTGGGGAACTACCTGATGGGTCTTCTGTTTGGCTCCGAATTTTTGGAAGCGAGCGTTGCGTTTTATATTTTGGCTGTGGAATGCATCATTGGTGGTGGCTCCTGGATTCTAGCATCTGCATTTAATGCACTGGGTCGGCCAGGACTTGTGATGATCAGACAACTTATTGCACTCTCGGTGACGGTGGCTTTGTTCTTTGTATTCACTCCGCTGTGGGGGCTCAACGGAATTGCAATTGCCTTATTGATCGGGTCCATTGTACGAATGGTGGTTACTGTGGCTGCGATGAAGATTGTATTTAAGGTGAAGTTTGCCGCCATGTTCTATGACAAGGAAGATATACCGTTTCTCTATGAACGGTTAAACAAAAAAAGAAGAAGAGTCACCCAAGGAGGAGATGGAGATGCTGGGCACTAACAATATTCATCCAATGGAAGAGTTGAAGGGACATTTACGTCAGATTTTGAAGGTCATTCCACCGCGTACCGAAATCTATTATTTGGATTACCCGGTGCATAGCAATGGTGGCGACTTGTTGATTATGAAAGGTACTGAGGCTTTCTTCCGGGACAATGATATTCATGTACGTGCCAGATACAGCATTCTGGATTGCCCTTTGTCCCTCAAGGTACCGGAAGGTATCACGATTGTGTTGCACGGGGGAGGTAACTTTGGTGATCTGTACCCTGCCCATCAGAAATTGAGAGAGCGCATGATCGCCCAGCATCCGAATCACCGGATTGTCATTCTGCCACAGACGATGTTTTACAAGAGTGATATTGAATTGAAAAAGACAGCCCAAGTATTCAATCGTCATAAGGATGTGCACTTTTTTGTCCGGGATACCTTATCTTATGAGATAGCCAGTAAAGAATTTCAACAAACCAATGTGTATCTATCCCCGGATATGGCGCATCAGTTGTGGCCTCTTAAGTCCAAGAGCAAGCCTACCGCAGAGATGTTGTATTTCTTCCGGAAAGACATTGAGAAAACTCAGAATCAGGTGCATTACGAATCCGTCAGTGGACCCAAGGCCACGTTTAAAGACTGGGAGACATTGTACAACCGGGTAGACCGGAAGATCATTCGCATGATTACGTCCCGGTTAAAGTCAGGGAAAGGCAGCTCTTTCGCCCGCTGGTTGTGGTACAAATACTCTGATCGGATGGTACATACGGCCATTAAGGAATTCAATCAATACCAGACCATTACGACATCCCGTCTGCATGGACATATTCTGGCCTGTCTCCTGGATCAACCGAACATCCTGCTGGATAATTCATACGGCAAGAACTCGAATTATTATGCAGCTTGGACCAAGAGTAATCCGGCAGGCAGACTGGAGTCCAATCAGACCAGCACATATAACAAGCCAACCGAGACTGGTAAGGGAGCAAGTACGGTTGTGCTGTCGGATGGTGCAGCCCTATGAGAAGTATTCTGTTATCTGGTGGTTCTGGCAAGCGTCTGTGGCCGTTATCCAACGATTCCAGATCCAAGCAATTTCTTAAAGTTCTTCATGGGCCAGAGGGAAGTCCGGAATCCATGGTACAGCGGGTATGGCGACAGCTGAATCATGCGGGACTTGCATCAGAAGCGCTGATCGCGACCAGTTTGCCACAGGTGGAGATTCTGACTTCTCAGCTGGGAGATGATGTGAGACTGGTTGTGGAGCCTGAGCGCAGAGATACGTTTCCTGCGATTGCACTCGCTGCCTCCTATCTGTATTCCGTAGAGAGTGTGAGTCTGAATGAGACGATTGCAGTGTTGCCTGTAGATCCCTTTGTTGAAAAAGAATTCTTCGAGGTGCTGGCAACCTTACCGGAGATGCTTGATAAGTCTGGTGCTGATCTGGCCTTGATGGGAGTTGTGCCGACGTACCCGTCAGAGAAGTACGGATACATCATTCCGCAATCCCTATCTTCCAGTGACAATAACAATGAATACGTGAATGTAGCGAAGTTCCAGGAGAAACCCTGCGAATCCGATGCGGTCCTCATGATTGAGCAGGCCGCATTATGGAATTGCGGGGTTTTTGCTTTTAAGCTGGGTTATTTGATTAATCTGCTCATTGAGATGGAACTGCCAATCCAGTATGACGAAATGCTGAAGCAATACGGAAGATTGAACAAGATCAGTTTTGATTACCAGGTTGTCGAGAAGGCAAATCAGATTATCGCTATTCCGTATAACGGCTTCTGGAAAGATCTAGGCACGTGGAACACACTCACGGAAGAGATGGGAAGCTCGGTTGTAGGAAAAGGGTGGATTACGGGAGATTCTTTGAATACCCACCTGGTCAATGAATTGAACATTCCGGTTGCCATATTGGGATTGTCGGATGTGGTGGTCGCCGTGAGTCCGGATGGCATTCTGGTCAGTGACAAAGAAGCCAGCCCACGGATCAAGGAAATCTTAAAGAACGAGGATCAACGCCCCATGTATGAGGAGCGCAGGTGGGGTTGCTACCGGGTTCTGGATTACACAAGAAACGAAGCTGGCGGTGAGGTTCTCACCAAACGAATCTGCATCAGTGCCGGGAAAAACCTGAGTTATCAATACCATTTGCTTCGCAATGAGGTATGGACGGTTGTATCGGGAACTGGGGAATTGATTCTGAATGGGCAGAGCCGAATGATCGGGCAAGGAGATACGGTGATCATTGACCGGAGTATGCTTCATTCCGTCAGAGCCGTTACGGAACTGGAGATCATTGAGGTACAGATCGGCAGTCAGCTGATTGAGGAAGATATCGTTAGAGTGTCTACCGAATGGCAGGACATTGTTCAGACATATGTGAAGCACGCGTAACCAACACATTAGAACATGGGGGAGATTATGGAATGAATATTACGGTGATTGGCACAGGGTATGTGGGTTTGGTATCAGGCGTATGTTTTTCGGAACTGGGAAATAACGTGATCTGTGTCGACAACAATGTGGAAAAAGTGAATATGTTAATGGACGGTCATGTTCCGATCTATGAACCGGGTCTGAAGGATATCATGAATGCCAATATGAAAGCAGGAAGGCTGTCCTTCACCACCAACATTCAGGATGCTATCAGTCGTTCGGATATTATTATCATCGCGGTGGGTACGCCATCCCTGCCTAATGGCGAAGCAAATCTGAGCTTTATTGAGCTTGTCGCGCGAGAAATAGGTTCTTATATGGATAATTATAAAATAATAATGACTAAAAGCACTGTTCCTGTCGGAACCAATGATCGTATTCAGGAATGGATCAGCAGTTTGACGAATCACCCATTCGACATGGCATCGGTACCGGAGTTCCTGCGAGAAGGTACCGCTGTCCAGGATACACTCTATCCTGACCGGATAGTCATTGGGACACATAGCGAACGGGCGGTTGCCACACTGAAAGAGCTGCATCAGCCATTAACCGATCAGATTATTGTTACAGATATTCGTTCGGCCGAAATGATTAAATATGCATCCAACGCTTTCCTGGCAACCAAAATCTCATTTATCAACGAAATCTCTAACATCTGTGAAAAAGTAGGAGCAGATGTCAGCCGTGTTGCCGAAGGCATGGGCTATGACAGACGAATCGGTGCCTCCTTTCTCAAGGCAGGCATTGGTTACGGAGGTTCCTGTTTCCCTAAGGATACACAGGCTCTGATTCAAATTGCAGGTAATGTGGATTATGACTTCAAACTGCTGAAGTCCGTGGTGGAAGTGAACAAAGATCAACGCTTCAACGTCATTCGTAAACTGGAAGACGCACTGGGCTCACTCGAAGGGAAGGAGATTGCCATCTGGGGGCTTGCTTTCAAACCGGATACCGATGACGTTCGGGATGCTCCGGCGATTGAGATCATTCAACGTTTGCTTGAGCAGGGAGCAGTGATTCGGGCATATGACCCCATCGCTACCGAGAACTTCCGCAAAGAGGTGGATTCCCCATCCATTACGTGGGAAGAGCGTGCCATGAAAGCGGCGGAAGGTGCTGATGCACTCTGTGTTCTGACGGAATGGAAAGAGTTCATGGAGGTTAATCTGACTGATTTGGCAGCGCATATGAACCAACCCATCCTGATTGATGGAAGAAACATCTACGGAGAAGATCAGATTAAAGATACGTCCTTTCAATACTACTCCGTTGGTCGTCCAGGTCTAACCAATATCGATGGTAGAAAAACGGCAGTCATCTAACGGAGGCCATAACATGAGACGCGGGATCAAAATAACATTAGGTGCCATTTCCCTTGTTGCAGTTGTTATGATTGGATATTCTGTGTACCTGTATTCGCATGTCAAATCAGCGGCGGATCAAATGTATGAACCCCGGGAACCCATCAAGCAGGTATCTATTGTCGACCAGCGCGGTGGGGGAGATTTCCCTGTGGACATGGAGAATGAAGAACCTTTTAATGCTTTGATCCTGGGTGTGGATGAACGTTCCAATGATCGGGGGCGCTCCGACACCATGATTGTATTAAGTGTTAATCCTGCGAAGCAATCCGCTCTTATGTTTAACATCCCCCGAGATACCAGAACAAATATTGTTGGACACGGCACGGAGGATAAGATCAACCATGCATACGCTTTTGGGGGCGTTAACATGTCTGTGCAAACGGTGGAACAATTGCTTGACGTTCCCATACATTACTACATGAAAGTGAATATGGAGGGCTTTGCACAAGTCATCGACATGGTGGGTGGAGTGAATGTGAATAACCCGTTTGCATTTGACTATGAGGGTTACCGGTTCGAGCAAGGGAAGATTCATCTGGATGGTGAAGCGGCTTTGGGATTTTCGCGGATGCGTTATGATGATCCGAAGGGGGATCTCGGGCGGAATGACCGTCAGCGGGAGATCATCAAACAAGTGCTGAAGAATACGGTCCAGGTATCCAACGTGTTGCAACTGGAGACGTTGCTGGACGAAGTCAGTGCTCACGTCAGAACCGACGTTACCTTTGATGAGATGAAGCAGATGTTCTCCAATTATCGTTCGGTACTGGATCATATTGAATCCGTTGAGATTAAAGGCACGGGCAAGAAAATAGACGGAGTGTACTACTATATCGTGGAACAGTCGGAACGAGACAGGATACATCAGATGATTGAAGAACATTCAAAATGATCGGATAGGGCGGTGAACCAGATGCGTATCTCCAGACTAATGAAATTGTCCCTGATTGTGCTACTCATGTATATGCTCATGATACCGGCAAGTACAAATTATGTTCAATCAGCTCAAAACTATCAGTGGAATAATATACCTATTGGTGGTGGGGGGTACGTTACGGGGGTGGTCATTCATCCGACTGAGCCTGATCTGGTTTACGCTCGAACTGATGTTGGAGGAGCTTACCGACTGGATGTAACTTCAGGAGATTGGATTCCACTACTGGATCATTTTGGAGATGAGGACAGTAATCTGTACGGCGTGGATGGAATTGCGCTGGATCAGCAAAATCCCAACGTTGTGTATATCGCTGCTGGGAAGTACGGGAACGTGGGGCCAAGTGATATTCTGAAATCCACAGACCGGGGAGAAACCTGGATTCGAACCGGACTTAATCTTCGGAATGAATCGAATGGAAATATCCATCGAGCCATGGGAGAGAGCATCGCGGTTAATCCCACGAACTCCAATTACCTGCACGTGGGTACACGATATGATGGATTGTATACTTCCAGTGATGGTGCATCCACGTGGAGCAAGGTATGGGATGTACCTAGCGGGCTGTCCGGTGAGGGGATTCGGAGTGTAGCATATGGATTGAATCCCGTGACGAAGCAAGGTCAAGTTGTGTATGCGGGGGTTCGCGGCATTGGTGTGTATAGCAAAGCACCAAGAAGCAATGGGCAGACCACCTGGCAACTTACCGGGAGAAGCCCCGAATATCCTGCACGTATGACTGTGGCAAAGAACGGGACGTTGTATGTGACCACGGATAATCAGGGCGTATACAAGTTCAATGGTGTGCAGTGGACGAATATAACACCCAGCTCCAGTTACTCATCTTATTATGGAATCACGATTGATCCGAATAATGATAATCACATCCTGGCAGCCGTTCGAACAGGCGGAGATAATCTTCCGCTGTATCGTTCCGTTAATGGCGGGCTGAGTTGGACAACAGTGAGCAAAACGTTGGTATCCAAACCGTCATGGTGGACACCCAACATGTTTTTCTCAGCAACATCCAGTATCAAATTTGATCCGCATAATCCGGGCACCGTATACGCTACAGACTGGTTTGGCGTGTACAAGACGGAAAATATTAATGGTACCAATGGATTGACTGGCAGTACAGCGAGTACTTGGGAAGCTATCACCGATGGACATGAAGAAGTCGTCGCACTCACGGCCTCCACACCACCTCAGGGTGTTTCATTCTTTAGTGGTTTAACGGATCAGGTCGGATTTAGACATGAAAATGTAACCGATGTTCCTATTAATAAAATCCCACTCTCAGGTATGCGAGAAATTGTGAGTATTGACTATCATGAGGCAAACCCGAATTACATGATATTTCTGGGAAGCAGTGACTGGTATGGTACCACCACACGCTTATTTGTCTCTTCCAATAACGGGGTTACCGTAACTCCAATGAATGTTCCGGCTGGCTCCAAACTGGGGAGGGTCGCCTACTCGGCCATCAATCCGAATGTAATTGTTTATTACCCCCAGACCGGTAATCCGGTCAGAAGCACGAATCGTGGCGCAACATGGCAAAATATGAATGGTGCCCCATTTCAGGCCATCGGGGGGAATATGGTCTTTGCCTATAATCATCCACTGGCTGCGGATCGCATCAATGGATATAAATTTTATATGTATGCTGCCGGTTATCTGTATCGGTCTACGGATGCAGGAGCCAACTGGTCCAAGGCCAATGCGGTTCGCCTTCCTATTAATACGGATATCAATACAAGCTTCATTAAAGTCGAGGCTGCACCTGGCGTGGCGAATAATGTATGGGTGAGTCTGGGAACCGATGGATTATATGCATCAACGAACTCTGGAAATACCTTTTCCAAGATCCCGGGTGTGCAGAATTCCAAATTATTTGCCTTTGGAAAAGCGAAGCCGGGTAAATTAGTTCCAGCTGTCTATGTATATGGCACCGTAAATAACGTGAATGGATTCTTCCGTTCAGATGATATGGGGGCAACCTGGAACAATATAGGTCCTTTAGGTAATGGAATCGGGCTGGGCAATGAACCGCAAATTATGGCGGCAGACCGTCAAATCTATGGTCAGCTATATGTAGGTACAAATGGCAGAGGCATGTATGTTGGATCAATAGAATAACGAGAGAGATATGAAAGTGGTGAAGATCAAAATGATGGAGGAGGACTCCGGGCGCACGAGACAAAAGCATGTACGAAGAACGTACGGATTTCTCATTGCTCTGCTGTTGATTGTGATCTGGATTCTGGTCATTTGGTCCATGTCCACGCAATCCTCTCAACAGCAAGACATTCAGCCTTGGCTTCATAAATGGTCCCAAAAATTGCACATCGGTTTTACACTTCCTGATGTGCAATTCACTTACGGGGAATATGAGTATTCGCTGAAGCAGAGGCCGTATGATTTTGCAGAGTTCATCTTTCGCAAGAGTGCGCATTTATTTGTATACGCTGTGCTCGCCGTGCTTGTCTATGGCGGGCTGCGGTACAGAAGAACATCCCTTGTAACCAGTATCGTTTCTGCTCTGGCTGTGGTGTTTGTTATAGCCTCCATTGATGAGTATATTCAACAGTTCAGCCCGGACAGGACAAGCTCGATACGTGATGTTGGAGTGGATTTGCTCGGCGGTTGCTGTGGGATTGCCATATATGCAGGGCTTCAGTCCATGATCCGAAGGATCAGAAAGGGAAAGCGTACTTCCATTCACAGCGAGTGATTTCCCAGGAAATTAGATGTATCGTTCAACTTCTACTTGTCTGCCATCCATCATAAGTATGGAGTAGGACAAGGAGGACTGGACATGCTGCGAAGAAGGAACCGGAATGCTTTGCTCAAAAAGATCGGGTTCATCACGATCATTGTATTATTGCTATGGTTGATTGCCAGAACCATTCCGTATTTGTTTCAGGCAGATACAACGGATGAAGCTGCTGCTGTTGCCGAAGAGTTCTACAAATATGAGCAGACGGGTGACTTCGGCAGTTCATGGGAACTTTTTCATCCCCTGATGAAAGAGCGGTTTCCCAAGAGTGCTTACGTACAGAACAGAGCACATATATTTATGCAGCACTTTGGCGTGGAAACGTTTGAGTTGGAGATGGAGAAGCCGGAGCGCGAGTTCGATGTAACCGTGATCGATGGCGTTAAGCCATTTTCTGAAGCCTACCGAATTCGGGTCACCCAGAAGTACTCAGGTACCTTTGGCCAATTCGATATTGTGCAGACCTGTTATCTGGTAGAGGATGGCGATGAGTGGACCTTACTCTGGTATTATCCAAATCAGAAAAATGAGGATACCTCGCAGGTCGACAATAGTGACTGATCAAGAAATAATATTAACCCATACATTGAACCGAATTGTATCATTTACCTAACATCTGGCTCCATAAATGCGAGACTTTTGTCGCATTTATGGAGCTTTTTTTGTATTTTGCTTGTTTTTATGGCTTTGAAGCCTTGACATTAGTCCCGGTGTCAAGTAAATTACGAGATAGATACAAAATGTATCAATTTTCAGCGTCTAACGACAAATAACAAGGACTTCTAAGCTCCTTGTGAGGGGAAGGAATATCATTGATCGAAACGGGCCGCTTTTACTGTGTCAGTTGTGGGATGATTGTGTCGGTCACTAGAAGCTCTGTCGAAATGAAGGAAGAGGGCAATGGAGGCAATCACGTATTTCGCACCGGATTCTACCGGAGTGAAATGCCGCTTGGATGCTGTGAAGCGTGTGTAGTTGAAGCGAAACGTCAGGGGAAATCCCAGTTTGCGGGACAATATACTAAAGATTATGATACACTATGTTCATATGAGAAACGGGCATGAATGATGTGCTCGTCCATGAAGGAGGGGATTGAATGCAGCAGGAGCCGGTCGTCCGGATTCAGGGCGTCAGCAAAATTATATCCTCCCGATCATTGGTCAGCGACCTGACTCTGGATATTTCTCCGGGGCAGGTTTTTGGTTTTTTAGGACCTAATGGCGCGGGGAAAACAACAACGATTCGGATGATGGTTGGACTGATGTCCATCAGTAAAGGTGACATTTTCATCTCGGGACACAGTGTGAAGAATGAATTTGAACAGGCGGTAGCCCAGGTAGGAGCTATTGTAGAAAATCCGGAAATGTACAAGTTTCTGACCGGGTACCAGAATCTCGTTCACTTTGCCCGCATGTCGCCGGGAGTTACGAAAGAACGTATTGCGGAAACGATTGAGCGTGTAGGGCTTACGGCTCGTATTCATGATAAGGTCAAAACCTATTCACTGGGCATGCGCCAGCGTCTGGGGGTCGCGCAAGCGATATTACATAAACCGAAGCTGCTTGTACTGGATGAGCCAACCAATGGTTTGGACCCACAGGGTATACGGGAACTGAGAGATTATTTGCGTCAGCTCACCCAAGAGGAAGGTATTACGGTCTTTGTATCCAGTCATTTATTGTCGGAGATGGAGCTGATGTGTGATACAGTGGCCATCATCCAGAACGGCAAGTTGATCGATGTAAGAAACCTTCGGGCTGAAGCCGGTTCGGATGCATTAATCGAAGTTGCTTTTGAGCTGAATGATGCTGACCGCGCTGCGGATCTGATTCAGGGTGCTATCGTGCAGGGCAATGTCCTGGTGATGCGGGTGTCTCGTGAGCAGATTCCGGATATCAATGCCAAGCTGGTTAGTGAAGGGTTTCAGGTATACGGTATTCGTAACGTGACTCACACCCTGGAAGAACAATTCTTGCAAGTCACTGGGGGTGGAGGCATTGGGTAGTTTTGGTAATCTGATATTGAATGAGAATATGAAAATTTTCCGTCGTCCCCGTACCTGGATCATGTTATCGATTCTGGCGCTGATCTCGCTATTAATGCCAGTGTTACTGCGAGAAGGCATGGGGTCCAATGAAGTTTTGTACTGGGAAGCGGCTGTAACGACCATCCAGATTACGTTTTTCCTGAACACAATCTTCTGTGTCGTGATTGCAGCGGAATCGGTCGCGGGCGAATTTACCTGGGGAACCATCAAGCTATTGCTGATCCGTCCATGGTCACGAAGCAAAGTTCTTGCTTCCAAATATCTGACCGTTGTTGGCTTCAGTATTGTCAGTACATTGCTGATCATCGCGATGGCCATGCTAACGTCTTATATCCTTTTCTCGCATGATGCTCCGGGAGGAAGCAGTAGTCCGGCTACGAATGCTCTGACGTTATGGGGATATTTGTACGTTGATCTGTTCATTACGCTTGCGATTGCGTTTATGGTGTCCTCCGTATTTCGTTCAGGTGCACTTGCGATTGGATTATCCCTGTTCATTATGTTCTCACAGAGTATCTTCTCGCTCATATTCAATCCGGTCCGTTATGAGTGGGCCAAGTATGTTCTATTCAACAACATGGATCTGAGCAAATACATGACCTCCGGGGCGGATTTTGCATTAATGGGTGGCCCAAGTGCAGGAATGACACTGGGTTTCTCCATTGCAGTTCTGGCGGTGTATTACGTTATTTTCATGGTGATTTCCTGGGTTGTATTCAGCAAAAGAGATGTGGCAGGCTAACGCCTGCTTCTTTTTTTTGCTCCAATGTTTGTTTTGGAAAGAAAATAAGTGTATATTCAGCATCGCCTGTGGCATGACTGTCATTTAAGGGTACTTATAAATGACTAGATATACATATGAACGCTCCAGTCAATTTGGCAGAGCAGCGCATGGAGGGATCACGTTTCTTGATAAATAACAAGTTCTACCGCATATGCACAGCGATTATTCTGCTGCTGCTCATCGTGTATCTGGGGGAAAAAGTGAACTTTATTTTCAGCCCCTTGACCTCACTGATTCATATCATCATCATTCCGCTGCTGATTGCTGGTTTCTTCTATTATCTGCTGCGCCCCCTCGTCGATTATATGGAAAGGCATAAGATCAAACGTGCATTGTCAGTTCTGATTATTTATGTCGTAATTGCACTAATCCTTGCAGGTTTTAGTGTGCTTGTATGGCCTTCCCTGCGTGAACAATTGATGAATTTCGTGGAGAATGCTCCAGCGTTGGTTACTTCACTCAGCGATCAGTTGAATGCACTTGAAAAGAGCAATTTTGTGTTCAGATACCTGCCTGATGATTCCAATCTATTCTCACGATTATCCGATGTTCTGAGCCAAGGGATCACACAGGTAACCAATTATGTCTCAGGGTTATTCTCCGTGGTATCCAATCTGGTTATTATCCTGGCAACGTTTCCGATCATGTTGTATTACATGCTCAAGGAAGGCAGCAAGTTTGGAACGAATCTGACTTTATTGCTGCCAAGACATTATCGGAAGGATGGGGAAGAAACCGTCCATGAGATCGATGAAGCACTAAGCAACTATATTGTTGGCCGGGTTATTGTTAATGTAGCCCTGGGGATTTTGATGTACATCGGTTTTCTCATTTTAGGTTTGCCTTACGCAATGCTGCTGACGGTTGTATCCATTATTCTGAACTTCATCCCTTATGTGGGTGCTTTGCTGGCAGCTATTCCGGTTGTCATTGTTGCGTTTATCGAATCACCTTCGATGGCGATCTGGTCACTGGTCATCATTGTAATCGCACAGCAAATCCAGGATAACCTGATCTCACCTTACGTCTATGGCAAGCAGCTCGATATTCATCCACTGACTACCGTTATCCTTTTGCTCGTGGGTGCTGACCTGGGAAATATCTTGGGTATGATCATCGTAATTCCTCTATATATGATTCTGAAAATTATAGTTCGCAAAATCCATTATCGGATTGTTGAAGATAAGACTGAAACTTAAATGGAAGTTGAAATACAACGCTATCATGTGTGCCACTACTAATGTTTGTTATTGAATCACATCGATAAGCTCATCAGGATAAGCCGCATATCAATGGTGAAGGGTCAGGTAAGTTTACCCTCGCCATTGATATGTGGCTTTTTTCCATACATATTGTTCACCCATGTTATATCTGTTATACTTGATATATAACAGATAACAAAAAGAAGGTGAACCCTTGATTATTCAACTGGATATGCAATCCGAACTTCCCATCTATTCGCAACTTGTTTATCAAATTATTGAAGGCATTGCTAGTGGTGAGTTACAGCTAGGTGAGGCGTTGCCTTCGGTTCGGAATTTGGCAGCAGATATTGGTGTTAACCTTCATACGGTCAACAAGGCTTATACACTACTCAAGCAAGATGGATACATTCTGATTCATAGACAAAAGGGAGTTGTAGTGAACCCTGATGGAATGCCTGGTTTAACGGATGATTTTTTGAAAAAGCAGCAAAGAGAATTAAGACCGATTATTGCAGAAGCGATCTGTCGCGGAATGACCAAAGAGGAACTATCTGCGGTGTTAGACCAAATGTATTACGATGTAAAGATGGGTCACAACAAAGAATAAAAAATCAAGGGAGTGTGTTATGTATGCAGCTATTTAATATATTACCTATCATTTTAATCTTTGCCCCATTAGCCTTACTTCTATCCTTTGCACCATATCTGACAAGGGAAACCATTAGCTTTGGGGTTACGGTAAGTCAATATAATTACTACACACCCACCTTACGTAAGCTAAGGAGTACGTTTGCTACCGTAAGTCTGATCGGAAACGGGATGATTATACTTATCTGTCTGTATTTTCTCCGATCTGCTAATGAAGATTCTACCGCAATGATTACCGGTGTTAGTACAATGATATTTATTGTGTACTGGGCAGCACTACACATCTTATTCCATTTCAAGATGAAAAAGATAAAAGGAACACTTACAACTGTAGAAGCACCTCAAAGAGTTAAAATCGATACCACCTTCCGCCAAAATAAACTCACCTATTCCAACTATTGGTTTCTCGTTCACATGGCTATTATTGTAGCTATTGCAATCATTACGATCCTGAATTATAAGGCACTCCCTAACGCCATTCCCATAAAATATGATCTTCAGGGCCATGTCACTTCCAGTGTACCTAAAACCTACCTCTCGGTACTGGCTATTAATCTTGTACAGCTAGGAATCATTGCACTTCTGATGTTGGTGAACTGGAGTATTAAATCAAGCAAACAACAGCTTACTACGTCTAATCCGGGCCAATTTGCTGCTGAGAATATTCAATTCCGCCGTAAATGGTCCCTATTTACGATTGTAACAGGCTTACTTCTTACCATTTTATTTGCCTTCATTCAGATCAGTATGTTCGTCCCTAATCTGGTCTTGTTAACAGCTATTAGCCTCATCACTCCTGTGGTGATCGTATTAGGTGTTGTATGGCTGTCTCTCACAGGCAGACAAGGCGGTGGGAAAATTCGTAATCAACAAAAGGATCACGAACGATCTAAGGAGCAGCCTGTGAATGACGATGATTATTGGAAGCTTGGGTTTATTTACTTCAATGCCAATGATCCTTCTTTAACCATAGAAAAGCGTTATGGAATAGGTTGGACGATTAACTTCGCTCGTCCACTATCTTGGGTCCTGTTGTTATTCATCATTGCTATTGTTGTTATAAGTATAGTTCTGAGCCAATAACTGCTCATAGATCTATGCATATGATAGATAAAATGATTAGGAGGAATTATTACAATGAACAATTGGAAAAAGCTATTACTTTCTCTTACTTTCGTAGGTCTCATCCTTCCGGTGACATCCATCTCAGAAGCTGCTGAAAAATCTGCTGGTAGTGAAAATCTTGTTCCTATTCGTGAGATTGCAGAAAAGAATGGGGCAGAGGTATCTTGGCAACAAAAGACAGGCGAAATCACAATACGAAAAAGTGAGCTTACGATTATAGTTAAGGTAGGAGAGAAACAGGCGATGGTGGATGGGCAAGCCATATCCTTAAACAATCCTGTTCAGTTAACGAAAGGAACTACCTATATGGATGGGGCATTTCTTTCCGAGACGCTGAAGGCAGCACCTGAGGACAGATTCATTTCACTTATTAGTGAGGGCGATGGCAAGGAGGCTGCCAAGTATGTTCATACCTCTGTGAGTGGAGTGTTGTCACCCACGTTGTTGAGCCAGCTGTGGGGAGCTTTAGAAGGACAAAATGGCAAAATTACAAGTGAAGCCATAGCTAAGCATGTAGAAAATAATACAGTGCATCGCAATGTTACCTATACGTTCAAAACAGAGCTGACTCGTTTGAATATTACGGTCAGAATGAATCATAACGGACTTGTGGATGATTTGCATATTGCCGCCGCTACGCCAGATGTGTATCAAAAACCAAGCTACGACGACCCATCTGCCTATACAGAACAAGCCATTACGGTTGGTCAGGGTGATTTGGCTTTGCCAGGGACATTAACTTTGCCCAAGGGAGAGGGACCTTTCCCGGTTGTCATTCTGGTACACGGATCTGGGCCTAACAATCAAGATGCTGCCATTGGTGGTGCAAAGCCGTTTCGCGATCTTGCGGTAGGTTTAGCTTCACAAGGAGTTGCTGTATTAAGATACGATAAGGTCACGTATGAGCATACCTATAAGGTGGCTTCACAGCCTAAATTCACATTAAAACAAGAGAGCGTAGATCAGGTAAATGATGCAGTGGAATTCCTTAAAAAGAATGCACATATTGATTCTACAGCGATTTTTGTAGCTGGACATAGTCAAGGCGGGTTTGCAATGCCATTAATCATTGCTGAGGATAAACAACATGATATTGCAGGAAGTATTCTACTTGCTGCACCAAGTAGTAGCTTCGTGGATGTGCTTACCGAGCAGCAGGACGAATTGGTAGAGCGGATGAAGCAGCTTGGTTTAGACACGGAGATGATTCAAGGACAAGCCGATTTTTATAAAAATGTGACTGCGATGGTTAAAGATCCAAAATACTCTGTAGATCATCTTCCTGAGGCGTTTCCACTTCAACCTGCTTATTGGTGGTTTGAGCAGAGAGATTATGTGCCTGCGGAACTGGCTAAAACACAAAATACACCTATGCTTGTTATACAAGGCGAAAATGATGTGCAAGTGTCTATGGATCAATTCCAAACCTGGAAATCGTCGCTTCAAGGTCATTCCAATGTAACGTTCAATAGCTATCCAAAGGTAAATCATCTTTTATCCAGCTATGATGGACTTTCAATCGGTCAAGAGTACGCTGAGCCATCTAATGTCTCCAAAGCCATTATCGATGATATTGCAAAGTGGGTATTAAAATCTAACTAAAAACGGGAGTTCCATTCTTGGTTGAATGATAAATTGGAGAAGTGACGGATGGGGCGAGATATATAAGAAGAGCACTTACCGATATAGGCAAGTGCTCCTTTTCTTTTTTTACAAATTTGCTTTATTTAGACCAATTGGACTCTTTCTCGTCTTCATCGGTATAATCAGACATGGTCAGTGGTTCCTTGGGAACAACGGCCACTTTGTAGAACCGATTTTTATCTTTTTCCAGCAAAACAAAAATTAGATTCTCGAACTCATATTCTTCCTGTTCGTTCATCTCGGGACGATGGCTGTAGAGCCATCCACCAATGGTGTCCCACTCATCTGCATCCAGGCTGGACATAAACATGTCGTTCACCTTCGATAAGGAAACCTTACCATCCATAATGACATAGTTCTCATTGATGACTTGAATATCTTCCACTTCGTCTGCGTCGAACTCGTCGCGAATCTCACCAACAATCTGCTCAAGTACATCCTCGATGGTTACAATTCCGGAAGTTCCGCCATATTCATCGACCAGCACGGCGATATGTACGCCATCCTTCTGCATTTTCTTGAGCAAGTCCTTCACAGGAGTTGTTTCGTGAACAGCCGATACAGGCTGGATCAGGGAGGATAGATCGACAGGTTCATCGTTTCCGTAAAGTTCCAGGAAGAATTGTTTCGTATTAATGATACCGATGATATCGTCTTTACTCTCATTAACTACCGGAAAACGGGTATATTGTTCCTCACGAATGATCTCCAGGTTTTCCTCATTCGTTCTATTCACATAAAGGCAGACCATATCGGTCCGGGGTACCATGATTTCTTTGGCTAACATCTCATCAAAGGCAAAGATCCGGCTTACATAACCGAACTCGGCTTGGTTGATTTTACCACTTTCAAAGCTTTCATTAATAATGATCTGCAACTCTTCTTCGGAGTGTGCATCTTCATGCTCGGAAGCAGGTTTGATTCCGAACAGTTTCACCAGTTGGTTCGCTGAGCCGTTTAACAGCCAGATAAAAGGATACATAATTCGGTTAAACCAGATGATAGGTGTAGACGTCAGCAGTGCAACAGTCTCGGCTTTCCGGATTGCAATCGTTTTTGGAGCGAGTTCACCAACCACAACATGCAGATACGTGATGGAAGCAAACGCGATAACAAACGATAAGAATGAAGAAACCGCCTCAGGAATTTGCAAGCTTTCAAACACAGGGTGGAGAATCTTCTCTACCGTCGGTTCACCCAGCCAGCCCAGTCCCAGAGATGTGATCGTGATTCCAAGCTGGCAGGCAGACAAATATCCGTCCAGATTGGCAACGGCTTGTTTAACAGCCAGCGCACGCTTGTTTCCTTCTGCAATCATTTGGTCGATCCGGCTCGGTCGAACCCGCACCAGAGCGAATTCCACTGCAACAAAAAACGCCGAAAGTCCTATCAAAAAAGCAACCATTACTAAATTTAACGCATACCTCTCACTTTCCATTCACTGCTCTTCTCCTTTAGGTAATAAGTTTTTAACGATTATTATATCTAATTTTACGTAAGAAGACCACCTCCAGACAAAGAAATGAGGAAGAGTCTGGAAGGTGGAATGAGCAGATTGGCGTCACAAAGCGAATCTGCTCCATCATTAAACTGATATGTAGAAGGTAACACAGTCAAAATATACAATGAACAAAGTAGAAATCTGAATTTCCAGAATCAAGTATTCCGTCTGCTTATGTAAAGTTTTATCTAAGTAAACGTTACGAATAGGGGGTACAATGGGTATCTATGATTAGCTGATTACATAATCGTCAAAGCTGTGTAGGTGAGAGAAGGGCAAGGTCATGAAGCTTGCTACTTGAGGAGGAAGCCAAATGTTCTGGCTGGTCATTATATTACTCGTATTTATTTTCCAGGCAGCCACAATTCTACTGCTGGAATTTCGTAATCCGGCTAAAGCTGTGGCTTGGCTGTTTATTTTGTTCTGCGTGCCTTTGATCGGTTTTGTAGTGTACTATTTCGTAGCGCAGGATTATAACAAACGAAAAAAACTTCGCAAAGGTGGATCGCGGATCTTCCGTGAAATGAAGGAAACGATCTGGGAACAAGCCCACATCATTGGAGATGTCGAACATATGCCTGGTGATCGTTTCAGCCACCAGCATCGATTGTTTAACCTGTTATCCCATCTGTCGGAGAGCCCGATTACAGGTTGTAACAACAGTACGGTGCTCACAAATGGTGAAGAGGCATTTGCGGCAATGCTGAGTGAAATGGAAAAAGCAAAGCACCATCTACATGTGGAATTTTACATTTTCCGTGATGATGTGATCAGTACGAAGTTTCAGGATGTCATGATTCGCAAGGCACAGGAGGGCGTGAAGGTTCGGTTTATTTGTGATGGTCTCGGCAGCCACAAGATGAGTTGGAGTTTTATCCGCAAACTGCAGGATGCAGGTGTGGAGTTTCATTATTTTCTCCCACCACTGATTGCAACGATTGACCGAAGAGTCAACTACCGGAATCACCGTAAAATTGTTGTTGTGGATGGACAGGTTGGCTTCGTGGGTGGCATTAATGTAGGCGATGATTACCTTGGACGATATCCGGAGGTGGGTTTCTGGCGGGATACACATGTGCAGATTGAGGGAGATGCCGTATATTTCCTGCAAAGTACGTTCCTTAACGACTGGAAATTGGCTTCCGGTGAGCGAATTACCGAACCCCAGCTTGTGGAATTGTTTCCACCTCATATCTGTAGCGGGGAAGAACGAATTCAGATTCTGGCCAGTGGGCCGGATCAGGACTGGGATGCCATTCAGGAAATGTGTTTTGGAGCCATTTCGGTAGCCTGTGACCGGATTTACATTACCACACCTTATTTTATTCCTGATCCTGCCCTGTATGAGGCACTCAAAACAGCCGCTGTCAGTGGCGTTGATGTGAAAATTATCATTCCGTATCAATCCGATTCAAAGCTTGTTCATTTGGCATCCCTTTCATATGTAGAGGAACTTCTGCGAGCAGGTGTTGAGTTCTTCCAATATCGCAAAGGTTTTGTACATGCCAAAGTGATGATTGTGGATGAGTTGCTTGCAACGGTAGGCACGGCCAATATGGATATGCGCAGTTTTTTTTGCAATTTTGAGTTAACGGCTGTCCTGTTCGAGTCCTCTCCGATTCGTCGTTTGATCACTGACTTTGAACGTGATCTCGGGGAATGCAGTCAGATCAATGGGGAGGTATTTCAGAGGCGTTCACGACGGCAAAAAGGCGCAGAAATGCTTTCTCGGATGCTTTCTCCGCTTCTTTAGCCGATTTAGGGCAGATTTCTGAAGATAAGTTCACTTTTTGTGAATTTATCTTCTTTTTGCTAAGTATTTTGCGCAAATTTGATCTTTTATGATATAATAGATATATAAATTATGTCTTGGTGAGGAGGGGAGTCTGCGGGAAAACAGGCTCCCTTTTGCTCTCTTCTGAAAGTGCAAACCGGGATGAAGACCATTTTGAATCCATTTTATATCGCCTTTAGATGCTTGTGCTTGTATAGCCAGGGTACATGTAGAACGCTGTTTTCTAGATGTAGATTCACCCTGAGTATTTAAATGATTTATAAAATGGATTCACACACTGATTTAACGGGGGGGATACCATGTCCAATGTAACGGTGAAAGAACTAACAGCCAAGCCAGCTGACCGCGGGGTCAAAAGCTCGGTGTTTACATTAAAGCTGCTGCAACGTATTGTGATGATTCTGATTGGTGCTGCACTAATGGCTGTATCACTTGAAATATTCCTTGTGCCCAATGGCGTAATTGATGGAGGGATTACAGGTATTTCGATTATGGTGTCAGAGCTTACACATCTGCCGCTCGGAATATTCCTGACCTTGCTCAACTTGCCTTTCCTGATTCTGGGATACAAGCAGATTGGTAAAACATTTGCATTATCCACGCTGCTGGGGATCGTGGTCATGTCCATCGGGACTTCATTATTGCACCATGTTCCTGCATTAACACCAGGAGAGCCATTGCTCGGAGCCGTATTCGGCGGATTGATCCTGGGTGTGGGGGTTGGACTCGTTATCCGTTCTGGTGGTTCACTGGATGGTACGGAGATTGTCGCCATCCTGCTGAGTGAGAAATCACCGTTGTCTGTAGGACAGATCGTATTGTTCATTAACGTATTTATTTTCGCGGGTGCAGGATTTGTATTCGGCTGGCCGAACGCCCTGTATTCCATGATTGCATATTATATTGCGATGAAGATGATTGATATTGTGAATGAGGGACTTGACCAGTCCAAATCGGTATGGATCATTAGTGAGAAGTATCGTGATATCGGTTCTGCCCTGACAGACCGTCTCGGTCGTGGTGTGACTTTCCTCGATGGAGAGGGCGGATTCAGCGGGGACGAGAAAAAGATCATCTTTGTCGTGATCACCCGTCTGGAAGAAGCAAAGTTGAAGACCATCGTTGAAGATTGGGACCCGCAAGCCTTTGTGGCTATCGGTAACATTCATGATGTGAAGGGCGGACGATTCAAGAAAAAAGGTATCCATTAGCGATTGATATACGCATGAATGATAATAGCCGACACCCTTGTGATGAGGGAGTCGGCTATTTTTTCTTCAAATGTTTGAGAATGAGCTCCACCGGTTGGGGTTCAACAGCTGCGATTAAATCAC
This sequence comes from Paenibacillus sp. FSL R5-0701, assembly GCF_037973995.1. Taxonomy (NCBI): domain Bacteria; kingdom Bacillati; phylum Bacillota; class Bacilli; order Caryophanales; family Paenibacillaceae; genus Paenibacillus; species Paenibacillus sp. FSL R5-0701. The sequence continues at coordinate 1,453,387 of NZ_CP150230.1, forward strand.
CGGTTTTGTTCAAGCGTTCAATAATGTTCATCAGATGGTAATCCTGGATGGAGACGTTGCTTCTAACCTCGTCCCAGGTAAGGGGTGTAGAGACAGTGGCCCCGGATTTGGCACGTGGTGTATAGGGAGCGGCAAGGGTCTTGCCTCCATAATGCTGGAGATAGTCAAAATAAATGCGGTCTCCACGGTCCTTTTTGAGTCGTTCCAGTGTGAACAGTTCCGGGTGCTTCTGAGTGACATATTTGCCCACAAAATAACCGATCTCTCTCAATTCATCAAAGGTTACTCCTTGCACAATGGGAACAATGATTTGAACTCCTGTTGCGCCCGAAGTTTTGGGAATAGACCTCAGACCAAGGGAAGTCAGGGTTTCCCCAACGATGAGTGCAGCTTGCATGATCCGCGGCTCGTGTTCTTGAGAGGGGTCCAGATCAATCATCCATTCACTGGGCAGATGGCTTCCCACAGTATGCAGAGAAGGATGAAATTCAAGTGCGGCCAGATTGCCAAGCCATAACAATTCGGGAAGTCCATTCATGACCACATAGCGGATGCCGTCGTGAACTTCAGTCCGCACATAATCTGGTATAGGCTCAGGGGCATTCTTTTGATAGAAAAATGTCCCTCCAGCGCCGTGGGGATATCTTATCGTGGTGAGAAGTCGATTGCTCGTATATGTGAGCAGATAAGGAGCCAGAGCGGCCAGCTTTTGCAGATAGATGGCTTTGGTGACACCCGCATCCGGCCATAACAGCTTGTCCGGGTTCGTTACCGTCAGTTCTGTGCCTTCTATTATGATGGTTCCCTGGATCTTGGGGGCCATATGGAACACCTCCTATACGTGTAATCAATCTTGGACTGAGTCATTGAAGAAGCTGGTTCGCCAGGCAATCCTCGCGGGTTACATCCGCGAAGGTCTGAATACTGGGATGGCGTAGAGTGTGATGGTGAGTCAGCTCCATATATTGCACTTTGACTCCTATTCGCGGTTCCACCCAGGTGGTCTCTGCACTGCGCTCGGGTACATTATGGAACGGTCTGTCCTGTCTGATCAAAGGCTCGACTTGATGGGTGAGTTCCCGCCACGTATTGGAGTTCAATTTGCCAGTCCCGACATGACCAATATAGACAAAATTAGGCCCATCATATACACCGACCGCGACGGCATTCACAATACCGCTCCGGTACGTGACTCCCCCGATCATGGCATATACATCATGCATGATTTTGACTTTCTGCCAGCGCTGGTCCTTGCCCTGTATGCCATAACTGCTGGTGAGATCCTTGCAGACAATGCCTTCCATCTGATGTTGTCTCATGACCGTAAGCAGGGAAGCGGCATCAAGCGTATTGGTGACCTCCTGAACATGGGGAGCGGTGTTAAGGACCTCGTGCAACAGGCGCTGTCGATCTGCCAAAGGCTGATCCGTCACCCATTTCCCCTCATAGAACAGGATATCAAATACCATATATGTGACCGGAATCTGATGTATGGCTTGGGCGATACCTTCGGGTCTGCTCATCCGATCCCGCCGAAGAACATGATAAAACGAAGGTTTTCCGGTGTCTGGGTCCAGCGCAATAACTTCTCCATCCAAAATATAAGAGGAGCCTGAACATAAATTGCGTGGTGTTACCAGCTCGGGATACTGTGCGGTTCGATCATGTAATCTGCGATTCACCAGGCGCAGCTCATGCCCGTCCTCATAGGCGAGCATGCGGACTCCATCCCACTTGACCTGGGCAATCCATTGCGGTCCTGTTGGTAAGGTATCTCTGGAGATGGGTTCGAATGGAATCAACGGTTTGAACATGGGGTACTCCTTTCTTGTCCGGAGCATTAGAGAAACGAACGCCCTAAACATCATGCGTCTTTTCGATCTCCATATTTTTTGAATTTAACTTGTCGGAGTAGTCGTTAGGATGCACTAATATGGACGGTCTTATAAAAAGCGAATGAAAAAGCCCGGGTATCCGATCTCTCTGTGATGTGGAGAAATCAGGTACTCGGGCTTATGTTATGAAATTATTCCATAATGATCGTGTGTGTCCTAACAAAATCAATTGGCAGCGGTTAGACGTACACGGATGTTCTGTGGGTCTACCGTAAACCAGGTACCCTCCACTTGTGTAACGACTGCACCGGAATGACGCAATTGTTCAAGTGCCTGATCCAATTGTTCCTTTGAGGCGTACACAATGGTGAAGTAGTCAATTCCTGTAGCGTTATCTGGATTAGCAGGTGCATTCACTCCTGCCCAGATATTAAGTCCCAGATGGTGATGATAACCCCCAGCGGAAACAAACAGCGCAGACATGTTGGCGAAGTTGCCCACGATATCAAAACCGAGTATGCCGGTGTAATAGTTGCGGGCTTCTTCCAGGCTGCGGACGTGGAAATGTACATGACCAATAACAGTGCCAGCAGGCAGACCCTGCCAAGGTTCATTCTCTGATATGGCAAAAAGGCTTTCCACATCAACAGGATCACTTGCCATTACGTAGTTATTGTCGCTATCCCGTTTCCAGGTATCACGTGCGCGGTCCGCATAGATTTCAATTCCGTTCTGATCGGGATCGGAGATATAGAAAGCTTCGCTGACCAAGTGATCGCCTTGGCCGATATCGATGCCGGATGCAGCCAGATTACGAAGAGCAAGACCCAGGGACTTGCGGTCAGGAAGCAGGATGGCGAAATGATACAAGCCAGCGTGTGAGCGTTCCGGCAGGGTAATTCCATCCGTGAGCTCTTCCAATCGCAGCAGGGACTGTTTTCCGTCGGCTGTCAACGTAGCCACTTTGCCACTCCGCTCAAGTAATTTTAATCCAACCACATCGGTATAGAACTTAATTGAACGCTCCAGGTTCATAATTCGCAGACTCACTTCACCCAGATGGGTTGTGGCAGGGATTTGATACGTTGTATTCATGATGGTTTCCTCCTGAGAATAGATAATATAGGTTCTCGTTTGATTGTGTATATGCGTTGAAAACGGATTATTTAATTGCATACTGTTGAAGCAGAATTACAGGGTGACTGTATATTCATAAATAAGTTACTTTTCATAAGTTAATATAAAATATAAATCAGCTTTCGTCAATCGCATTTTGCAATTATAACTGGAGTTTTATTGACTAGTACTGCTTCAATCGTTCTGTAAAACAAAAAAATCCGACTGTGAAGCCGGATCGGAGTAGACCTCGTTACATGAGTCATATAACGGAATCGGTCTTGCCTTAGCGACATTCAAACTTTTGGTTTGGGTGTCGCCTTTTTTCTTTTGGCTGGTGCAGCAGGTGTATCGGATTCTCCTCCGGCAACCGCTTGAGCAGGCGTTTTTCGCGGTGCACGTTTCTTAGGCTTGGCCGTTGTTGTCCCAGGGTCAGCCGGAATAGGCTTCACGGCCTCGATACTTGCCTGCAAGGCAGCCATCAAATCCATCACGTTGGCTTCAGGTTTGGCTGGAGCAATCTTGATTTCTTCGCCTGCCACTTTGTGCTGAATAAGATCCAGCAGTTTGCTGCGATAGTCATCGGTGTATTTACCGGGTTCAAAAGGCGTGGACAATTGATCAATCAGCAACTTTGCCATCGTGAGTTCCTTTTCATTCACGTTCTGCACTTCAGGCAAGTTGGGCACCTGGGAGACAGGACGAATCTCGTCCGGATAGAAAATCGTCTCCATGGAGAGGCAATCTTCCAGCACACGTATGGCAGCCAGACTGCTTTTGGAGCGAATGGAGATTTTGGCGATCCCAATTTTGCCGGTATCTCGCATCGCGTTCATCAACAACTGGTAGGCATTTCCCCCAGCCTGATCGGGCGATAGGTAATATGTTTTCTGAAAATAGATCGGATCAATCTCAGTCAAGTCGACAAAATCCAGTATGGTAATGGTTTTGCTGGTGGAATCATTTAACGCTTCCAATTCATCTTTCTCGAAGAGAACAAACTTTCCTTTTTCATATTCATAGCCTTTGGTGATCTCTTCCCACTTCACGTCCACTTCACAGGAGGGACATTGACGAACATAAGCGAGCGGGCTGCCGCAGACTTTATGGATATAGCGCATCGAGATGTCTTTGTCTTCGGTAGCCGAGAACATTTTGACAGGGACATGCACAAGGCCAAAACTGATTGCACCTTTCCAGACGGTATGCATAGATCGGCTCCTTTCAAAAGGTTGTTCAAAAATTTCCGCTTTTGATTACGAATCATGCCTAGCGGCATGATCAGCATCGAATATGAAATTCAGCCCAAATGTCCGTTGCTCACGTAGTTTGCCTACGCTCCGCTACTCCATTTCTAGCTTTATTCCATCTTCTCGGTACTGAAAACCGGACTTTTTGAACACGGATTATATTCAATAGTATGGGCATCTGGCGCGAGGGATAATCGTCTTGTAGACGAACGAATTCGTATGGTTCGGCGAGACTCGGGGATGATAACAGAAACATGTTTGGATTCCGACAGGAAGACGAGCATGGGATAGGTAGTTATTCTCGCAGCACATATGCCGGGAGGTGCAATATTGAAGAACAGACGTGATGAGGAAGAAGCACACAAGCATGCATTTTCTCCATATCCTCTTGCCGAAGCCGAAAGTGCTGAAGAATTCTATACACCTGCTACAGCTGTAAACTGGGAAGCGGTCACTTCGGAAGAATTGCCCCTTGATCGGGAGTCGTTCATGCTCGACATTGACCGGATGGTGAATGAAGGGTTAGGCGGGGGACAGGTTACGGAAGATAACGGTTATATTGGTGATAGCACAACAGACACCATGATTAGGGAAGACCACGAAGATCCGGAAGGGGAGTATGAATAAGATGATGGATGCAAAGCGGGCCAAAGCGATCTATGATTCGAAGGATACTATTGCTGTTACGCTGGAAGGTGATCCGGTCTGGATCGAGAGTGTGGATGAAGCCAATGGCATGGCAACCGTTCAGGTGGGCAGTAACCCGGGAAATACCCATACGGTACGTGTGGATCGTTTGGAGGAGTAGATACAAGTAGCATATAGTTATTGAGGGATTTGAGAATGAATAAAAGCTGAAATTTATGCATAACACGGCCGGTACCGAGAGGTGCCGGTTTTTGGTTTTTCCTAGTGGGTGTCTGAAACTTCGAAGGAAGCGAGTTTTGTGACACGTCTAATAATGCATGTTATATTTCCGCTTGCCTCCTTGGATGTTGCGGGGGAAGAAAGGGACCGATATAATAAGGTTCAAAGTGAACTCAGGCGGCTGGACCGCCAAAGGTGGGGCGAATATTGAATCAGACGCACGAGCAGTGGGTGTATCAATCCCATGGCATTGCAGATACAGAAGCACTCGCTTCCGCACTCGCCAGACAGGCAAACGCCGGCATGGTGGTTGCTTTGGATGGTGATCTGGGCGCGGGTAAAACGGCATTTTCACAGAAATTTGCCTGGCATTTGGGTGTACGTGATGTGGTAAGCAGTCCCACATTCACGCTAATTAAGGAGTACGAAGGGCGTTTGCCTTTATATCACATGGATGTATATCGCATATCGCTGGAAGAAGCGGATGAGCTTGGACTTGATGAATATTTCTATGGAGCCGGAGTCAGTCTGGTGGAGTGGTCGAGTATCATTCCCGAATTGCTGCCGCAAGAGCATTTGCATGTGCAGATTGAAACAACGGGCCTGGAGGATCGAACGATTACACTGGATGGGTACGGCGAGACTTATGCAGCCATGTGCCGACAGTTCAGACAGAATGGGGTCAAATGATGATGGAAGATTTACAAAAAGAGCCGCGTCAGCGGTTTTTGGCGTTGGATACATCCACCGCAGTGATGGCAGCTGCGATGATGGAAGATCATGCGCTTCTGGAAGAACGCAATGAACGGGCTGAGCGCAACCATTCGGTACACGTTGTACCGGTGATGGAGCAGCTGCTGGCCGCCAGCAACACACAGCCAGGGCAACTTGACGGCATTGCCGTTGGCGTTGGCCCAGGCTCGTACACGGGCATCCGCATTGCGGTGACCGCGGCGAAGACACTGGCCTGGGCGTGGGACATCCCCGTAGCCGGGGTGTCCAGCCTTCAGGCCATCGCCTGGGGCGGCTGGCACAGCGGCCTTGCCGCCAAGGCGGAAGCTGCGGCAGAGGATGCCGCAGCAGGGGCTGGCGGAACGCCATCCGCGGACCAGGGCAGCACAGGTGCTGCCCCTGTCCACTGGATCGTTCCGCTTGTGGATGCACGGCGCGGTCAAGCGTGCACCGCGCTGTTTGCCTCCGCCGGGAGCGATGCCCCCCGGCGTCTGGCGCCTGATGCCATCCGCAAGATGGACGGATGGCTGGAAGCCCTCGCCGCCCGCATGGCGGAGGCGGCGCCGGAAGAGCGGCCCGCAGCCGTCTGGATCGTCGGCGAGACGGGCCCTCATGCTGCGGCAGCGGCGGAGCTTCACTGCCCCGCAGGAACGGCGCTCCAGCTCGTACCTTATGAGCTGGAAGGCCGCTGGGTTGGGCGCCTTGGCGCTGCCGCGCTGCTTGCAGGTCAGCGTGATGACGTGCATGCGCTGGTGCCGAACTACACCCAGCTGTCTGAAGCGGAAGCCAATCTGCTGCGCAAAGGCTAAAGGGGGAGGGGAAGCAGATGGACAATGTGGCGAATAATAAGCAGGAAGCAACGCTTCAGTTCAGGTTCATGACACTCGCGGATATTCCCGATGTGATGGAGATTGAACATGAGGCCTTTACCCTGCCCTGGACGGAAGAAGCATTTCAAAATGAATTGACACACAATCATTTTGCTAAATATATGGTGATGGAATTGGAAGGCAAGGCCATTGGCTATGCAGGTATGTGGACAATCATGGATGAAGCCCATATTACCAATATTGCAGTCAGAGGCGCGTATCGTGGACGCAAGCTTGGCGAAAAGTTATTGGATGAATTAATGAGCACAGCGGCTTATCTCGGGATGGAACGAATGACGTTGGAGGTCAGAGTCTCGAACAGCATTGCTCAGCGTTTATATCAGAAAAAAGGGTTTGAATCGGCGGGTCTTCGTAAGGGGTATTACTCCGATAATGGGGAAGATGCGATGATTATGTGGGCGAACTTGCCGTCTGCAGGCCGGAGCGGCGAAGAGGAAGGAAGCGTACTGGATTCATGAACGAACTTAATGAAAAAATAAATTCTGCACCATCCTACATTTTGGCGGTGGAGACAAGCTGTGATGAAACGTCGGTAGCAGTAGTGAAGGATGGACGGGAAGTGCTGTCCAATCTGATCTCAAGTCAGATTGAGACGCATAAGGCATTTGGTGGAGTAGTACCTGAAGTGGCTTCACGGAAACACGTTGAAGTCATTACGTTGATGCTGGAACAAGCGATCGAACAGTCCGGCATTCGTCCACGTGATCTAAGTGCAATTGCTGTAACACAGGGACCTGGGCTGGTCGGAGCACTGCTGGTGGGTATCGTTGCGGCCAAAACGATGGCGATGGCACTGGGCAAACCGCTCATTGGCACACATCATATTGCCGGGCATATCTATGCCAACCGACTTACTCATGAACTGCAATATCCAGCGATGGCACTGGTCGTATCCGGTGGACATACAGAACTTGTGCATATGGAATCCGAGGGCAAGTTCAAGCTGATTGGTCGTACACGTGATGATGCTGTAGGCGAAGCGTATGACAAAGTAGCACGTGCACTGGGTTGTCCTTATCCTGGTGGCCCGCATGTGGACCGGATGGCGTCTGAAGCGGAGGACGTAGTGCCATTACCACGGGTATGGCTGGAAGCAGGTTCGTACGATTTCAGTCTCAGTGGTCTGAAGTCTGCTGTACTGAATGTGCTCAACCAGGCTAAAATGCGCGGAGAAACCTTGGAGCCGTCTGCGGTTGCGCGTGGTTTCCAGGAAGCTGTTGTTGAAGTACTGGTGGAGAAAGCGGTTAGAGCAGTTCGTGAGTATGGTTCACGACAATTGCTGTTGTGTGGTGGTGTTGCAGCAAACCGGGGATTGCGCTCGGCTTTACAGGAGCGATGCACGAAGGAAGGGCTTGAACTGTTAATCCCGCCAATGGAATATTGTACAGATAATGCGGCCATGATTGGAGCGGCTGCGTATCTGAAATGGCAGCGGGGAGAAATTGCTGAATTTGATGCGAAGGCAGATCCGGGACTTTCCTTGGAGGAATGGTCCGTTCAGTCCGTATAGGCAAGCAGTTTGAGATTAAGAGTTGACAACAGGGATGTAAAGAATGTATATTTAGTTACAAATTTAAACAGGAATTCAGATTCCTGAACTGATAAACGCGATGAACAGGAATAGTAAGGTCATTCCCGGTTATAGAGAGCTGCGGTATGGTGCAACGCAGTCGAAGGAAACCTGAAACTCACCTGGAAGCGGAACGATGGAACACGGTGACTCCCCGGGAGAATCCGAAGGCCGATCATGGCCCAAAGTACATGGTTACGGGTTGCCTCCGTGAATGGGCCGTTGTTGGTAGGACCGTTATTACAAGGATCAACTGACGATAATTGAGGGGGCTTTCAGGCTGCTTCAAGTGATCCAGATATGCGAAAGCATTCAGGGGTTGTCTTGAATGAACAGGAAGGAAGTCAACAAGAGTGGTACCGCGAAGGTGAACAGCCTGTCGTCTCTTGCATTATTGCATGAGGTGGCAGGCTTTTTTTGATTTTCAAAATAAGGATGAATGAAGTTAGGTCATATTATAAATGTGATGAACGGGAGCAGTAGAACGATAAAGCGCTCAGAGAGCTGCGGGGTGGTGCGACGCAGTGGCTGGAATCATTCGAATCTCGCCCGGGAACGGAGCTGTGGAAGCGTGGGGACGATATCTATCGCCCAGTTGTCCTGATGGACAACAACATGTGTTACACAGCAACGGTTAACCCCCGTTATAGGGTGTTTCTCCGAATTCCAGTGATGTCGTGCTTGCACGCACATCCAGCGGATCTCGGAGACGACGAGGTGGATGGAGTCCGGCGCAAGCCCGGCCCATCAAGCGAGAGTGGTACCGCGGAGGGGATAATAACCCGCCGTCTCTTATATGAGATGGCGGGTTATTTGTGTTTGCTGCCGGCAGCAGGGTGGGCATGGGAAGAACCATATGGAGATTGAAGAATCAGAAGGTCAGGGTGTAAGTCGACGTACACTCTGTCATGAAGGTAAGCATGATATACAACGAACGAGTAATGAACATTGAACAACAAGTATAGGCACGAAACATTCAATAGGTATTACTGATCACCAAGGACTAAGCTACAAACAACATATGTGTTTACAAACAAAATATATAACAACAGTGACGGCGATTAGCAGGTGTTCTGTGGCTCGTGGATCGTAACGAAAATATTTATAAAAATTTGATGGAGGTTGATGGATATGACAACAACTAATAACAAACGCATGATTGAGATTTTTGATACAACGCTGCGTGATGGAGAACAGGCACCAGGAGCAAGTCTGCAGCCCGAGCAAAAGATTGAACTGGCACACCAACTGGCTTCTCTGGGTATCGACGTCATTGAGCCTGGATTCCCGATCTCCAGTCCAGGTGAGTTCGCGGCGGTTCAGGCGATTTCGAGACAGTTGCAGAACGTGGAAATCTGCGGATTCGCGCGTGCGGTCAAAGGTGATATCGATGCAGCTGTTCAAGCAACAGCGGATGCAGCACGGCGCCGAATTCACCTGTTTATCTCTTCTTCGGATATTCATATCGAGCATCAACTGCGCCGTCCGCGCAGTGAAGTGGTGGCTACCGCTCGTGAGATGGTATCTTATGCACGCCAGTTCACGGACATCGTAGAGTTCACAGCTATGGATGCTGCCCGTACCAAGATGGACGATTTGATTGAAATGGTTGAGGTCGCCATTGAAGCTGGAGCGAGCATTATTAATCTGCCGGATACGGTCGGTTATGCCCTGCCACATGAGTATGGCGAGATGTTCCGCCGGGTGCGTGAGGGTGCAAGAGGTGGCGATCAGGTTCGCTATAGTGCCCACTGTCATAATGATCTGGGCCTGGCCGTAGCCAATAGCTTGGCTGCGATTGCCAATGGAGCTACCCAGATTGAAGTAACCATCAATGGTATCGGAGAACGGACAGGGAACTGTGCACTGGAAGAGCTGATTATGGCGCTGGAGACTCGGGGAGACGCAATTGGTGCAACGACGAACATTAAGCTGAATCAGCTGTATGAGACTTCACGTCAGATTAGCCGTGCGATGCACTTCCCGATTGCATACAACAAACCAGTGGTGGGACGTAATGCATTCCAGCATGAATCTGGCATCCATCAGGATGGTCTGCTGAAGAATCGGAACACCTATGAGATTATGGACCCGGAAGCGCTGGGGATTCCGCGCAGCATGATTATTCTGGGGAAACACTCCGGTCGTCACGCCCTGAAGGATCGGGTTCGTAAATACGGTTTTGAGCCGGATGAGCAACAGATGGAGCAATTGTATGAGGTGTTCAAAGAAACCGCAGACCAGCAAAAAGTGGTCAGTGACGACCAGTTATTACAGATGGTTAGCCAAACCATGAATATTCCTGCACAGGACTATGAACTGGTTGAATTGCAGGTGACAGCGGGCAGCATGACGGATCGAATGGCCGCCGTTCGCATTCGCACAAGCGCTGGAGAACAATCATACTCCGCTGTTGGCGGGGGACCCGTGGATGCAACCATCCGTGCGATTGGTCAGAGCATTTCCGATGATATTGCGTTTGTTGATATGGAGATGCATGCCTTGAGTGGGGGAGAGGGTGCAAGTGCAGAAGCTGTAGTTACCGTGGAGCGTGCAGGACGTGAGTTCCGGGGAACGGCAACACATAATGATATCGTCATGGCTGCCGGTCTTGCTTATGTAGCGGCTTGTAATGCTGCTGGGCTGAAGGCGGAGTCTTCCGAACATCATGAACAAGAAGCACATGCGTAAAACATCTTTGCCAGATCGTATCTACAGTGGTAATAGTAGCAATTGCAATTCGTTGTAAATATGCATGGCATATAGTAAATCAATGACGGGCAGGCCTTGAACGACAAAGGTCTGCTTTTGTCTTATTATGGAGGAGCATTGAGGAGTGGAAGGATGCATTTGTCAAGGTGTGACTATAGTTATCCACATATCCAGTGAAAATTGTGGGTAACTATGATAAAGTCAAACCAGTATAGTTTTCGAAACGAAAAGGGTTTAGGGGATAGAATGACTCCTTACTATCCACAAAGTTGTGGATAAAGTGGATAACTTGGTGGATAAATATGGTTTTTGTGTGTAAAATGCTATTCTACCGCTGTATAATTAAGCTTATTAATGTGCTTGCTATCTTGCTTTCTTGTGGATAAGTGTGAGGGAAAAGGGGATAAAAATATTTCTCTTCATTCGAGTAAATTTGACAAAAGTCAAAACAGCTTCCCTAACCTCCGTATGTTAGAGATCAATCTCAAGGAACATACAGAACATAAGGTTCATACCTTCAATACTCATCCGCAACAAACAAAAAGCTGATCCCAATAAGGAATCAGCCGGTGGTACAACTATACTTGTATGGACGCGATCAAGCCATGGTCTGAGTCTGTACAATTCGTCCTACTATTCCATAGCTAGTTCTTCCCAGTCCTCGTATGTTTTGGTGAGTTCTGCTTTGTGTTCCTCCGATTGTTGCTGGAGTTCTTGCAGCTTCATATAATCCTGATAGATTTCAGGCAGAGCCATCTGTGCCTCAAGTTCGGTAATCTTTGTTTCCAACTCCGCAATCTGTTGTTCCAGAGCTTCCTGCTTGCGTTGCCGGTTACGCTCTTCACGCTTCGCCTGTTTTTCCGCTTCGAATGAAGCCGCTCCGGATTTTTCGGTTGTGGCTGTGTTCAGATCGGATTTGGACGAGTTCTTGGACGAAACCTGACGTGCCACAGCGGCTTCACGTGCGATGTCCTCAAGCTCCTGTTTCTTCTCCACATAATCATCGTAATTACCGAGATAGTGTTCCGTTCCGGCAGGATGAAGCTCGACAATGCGCTCAGCCATTTTGTTGAGGAAGTACCGGTCATGGGAGATGAACAGCAGAGTGCCTTCATAATCCATTAATGCCGCTTCCAGCACTTCTTTGGCAAACAGGTCGAGATGGTTGGTAGGCTCGTCCAGAATGAGCATGTTGGCTTCCTTCAGCATCAACTTGGAGAGAGACACACGTGCTTTCTCACCTCCGCTGAGGGAGGAAATCTTCTTGAGCACATCGTCACCGCTGAACAAAAAGTTCCCCAGTACAGTCCGAATACGGGCTTCTTCCATCCCAGGGTAGGCACTCCACAGCTCTTCGAGAACCGTATTGGACGGATTGAGCCCAGTCTGTTCCTGATCATAATAGCCAATCTGCACTTTTGTTCCCCATTGGATCTCCCCGGTTACCGGACGTAAACTTCCCGTAAGGCACTTCAGCATGGTAGATTTACCGATACCGTTTGGACCAATTAGAGCAACGGTCTCCCCGCGCCGCAGATCGAAGGATACATTGCGGAACAATGGAGAGGCCTCGTCATAAGCGACAGACAACTGATCCACTCGAAGTACTTCCTTGCCGGACATAACAGCTGTTTCGAAGGAAAAGTGGGCTTTTTTCAAATCTCCCATCGGTTTATCAAGGCGCTCCATTTTGTCGAGGGCTTTGCGCCGGCTTTGCGCCCGTTTGGTCGTCGAAGCACGTACAATGTTTTTCTGGACAAAATCTTCCATTTTGGAGATTTCACCCTGTTGTTTCTCATATTGCTTCATCTGAGTTTCATATTCGGCAGCTTTGAGCTCCATATAACGGCTGTAATTTCCCGTATATTTTTTGGAGCGGTGACGTTCGATCTCAACGATGGTCGTTACGAGTCGATCAAGGAAGTACCGGTCATGGGATACCACGAGCAGTGCGCCTGAATAACCTCTCAGATAATCTTCCAACCAAGTAAGGGTGGCGATATCGAGATAGTTGGTAGGCTCGTCCAGCATGAGCAGATCGGGTGCCTGAAGCAGAATTCGAGCAAGCGCAAGGCGTGTCTTCTGCCCGCCGCTCAGCGTAGCAATGGGGGTGTCTGGCGAAAATTCGCCGAATCCCATCCCGTGCAGTACGCTGCGAATGCGGGTTTCCATCTCATAACCGCCATGGTCCTTGAACCAGTCGGAGCGTTTTGCATAACGTTCCAGCAGGTCCGCATACTTTTTCTCGTCTTCCATCTGGGCAGGGTCGGCAATATCGCGTTCCATCTGACGCAAATCGGCTTCAGCCTGTGTCAGGTGAGCAAAGACGTTCATCATTTCTTCCCAGATGTTACGGTCGGATTGAAGCCCGCTGTTCTGAGCGAGGTAACCGAGCGTCGTTTCTTTGGATTTGAAAATCTGTCCTCCATCATAGGACATTTCACCGGCTACAATTTTGAGCAAAGTGGATTTTCCTGCACCGTTTACACCAACGAGGCCGATGCGCTCGCGTTCTAATATTTGTAAGTTCACGCCGTCCAGGATAGGATCGACACCAAAACGTTTGATAATTCCGGATACTTGCAGCAGCATAAAATTAAGTTCCTCCATAGGTCCAGTTCTTGATATGACAACTATATCCCAGTTTACATGAAATACAGAGCAATTGCACCGATTGGGAACGCATGGGGTATGTAGTCTTTTTGATCAATCAATGATAAACTGAAAGAAGGCATGTTATTACATGAGGATTTTGCAGAAAATGAATCATTTTAACCATTCAACAAGATGACAACTGGTCATAACATATAAATTGTTTTAAATGAGAGCTTTTTTCTACCTTCCCTATCAACAGGAGGTTATTCAAGGATATGCAGGATCATGCGGAACTGAAAAGTCAGCTTCGATCCAGACTGAGACAGAGCCGTGATCTGATGGATGCAAGCATGCGTCAGCAGGCAATGACTAAGATTAACGCTGGAGTGAAGCGGGAGCTGGAGCGCCTTAGACAGGCCAAGAGTAAGGTCGTGAACAGACCACTCGTCATATTCAGTTATTTGTCCTATGGAAGCGAAGCGTCCACAGCTTTTCTGTTTCAAGAGGGCTGGAAACATGGAGATGTGATGTTTGCACCAAAAGTGTTGGCGAATCCACCTCGAATGGAGCTACGGCGAGTGACCGGAGAACAAGATCTGGAGCCAGGCATATGGGGGATACCGGAACCCAAGGATTCCTGTGAAGTCCTGACGCCTGATGATTGGCCGGGTATCGATCTCATATTGGTACCGGGGCTTGGTTATGATCTCCATGGCGGGCGTATTGGTTATGGTGGCGGTTATTATGATCGTTTTGCCGAGACGCTTGCAGCAACATGTGCGATGCCGGGCAAGAAACCGTTGATGGCTGCGATGGTGTTGCCGGGTCAGTTACAGGAGGAAATCCCGATGGACCTGCTCGATCTGCGGATTGATCTGTTGATAACAACCGAAGGTATATTACATATCGAATAAAGGGTTGTGATGTGATTGAGTTCAGAAGTGAACAACGGCCAGGATTCCGGTGGTAAACTTACCCATTTTAATGAACAGGGCCGGGCCCGGATGGTTGATATTTCGGGTAAGGAAATTACCGTACGTACGGCTGTGGCCGTGACGAAAGTGACGATGAATCCAGATACACTGGAAGCGATTCGGGAGGGCCGAATCGGTAAAGGTGATGTTCTGGCTGTGGCTCAGATTGCCGGGATTCAAGGCGCGAAGAAAACGTCGGACTGGATTCCGATGTGCCATCCACTGGCACTGACGGGTGTGGATATTCGTTTTCATGATAACGGAGTGGATGAATTACACATTGAAGTTACTGTCAAAACCGAAGGCAAAACGGGTGTTGAGATGGAGGCGCTCACGGCTGCCTCAGCTGCAGCACTGACGGTCTATGACATGTGCAAGGCCATGCAAAAAGATATGATTATCGGTCCAACCATGCTGAATTCCAAGAGTGGTGGCAAAAACGGTGATTACAGCCGATAGGCAATATTTATTTTCATAGAGGAGAAGGGTGATCTTTATGGTGTGGAGAACAGCAATCCTGACAGCCAGTGACAAAGGAGCCCGCGGGGAACGTGAGGATACGAGTGCACAAGTCATTCGGGAGCTGGTGGAAGAAGAGCTGGGTGGTCAAATCGTGGAGTACCGTATCGTTCCGGATGAACCCGATGAGATTATTGCGGCTTTGATTGAGATGACGGATTATTTTCACGCCGATCTGGTGCTGACAACCGGTGGCACGGAGCTGGCCATTCGTGACATTACTCCGGAAGCGACCCGGCGCGTAATTGAGCGGGAAGTTCCCGGGATGGCAGAGGCCATGCGGTACAGTGTAATGAGCAAAAACCGTTCTGCAATGCTGTTCCGTGGGGTATGTGGCATTCGTGGACGCACGCTGATTGTTAATCTGCCAGGTACACCAAAGGGTGTGCACGAACATCTGGCTGCCATTATGGATCAGCTTCCGGAAGCGCTGCTGATGGTTACGGGTCAGTTCAAGCAATAATTGGGCATGGACTCTTGGGCAAGATATCCGATTAGCCATGACCGTTGTTAGATTGTTCTAGTGACATCTCTTATTTGTGAATTTTGCGGGTTATGTAAGTGGTTACATCTATGGTATGATGGGCTTAAATTAAGAACGCAGCAGAGACATCTATGAACATCTGGCCGAGTATGCGCATCTTCGAAGCTTGAGACGAGGAGGATTATCAATGTTAAGTTCCATTGGACCAACGGGTTTTATTTTGCTGGCCGTGATTGCATTGTTGTTGTTTGGACCCAACAAACTTCCGGAACTGGGACGTGCAGTTGGGCGTACCTTCCGTGAATTCAAAGAGGGCGCTCGCGAGATTATCTCTGAGGATGACTCGTCCAATCGCAAAGAGCAGGAGAAGGCGAAACCGCTGGCGGCTGAGAGCACACCTGCAGACAAGCCTGCTGATAAACGCCTGCCGGAATAATCTTGACGGCAATGAAAGAGAAATCCCTTCCTGCCGGAAGGGTTTTGTATTTTAAGCTGGCAATAATGGGGGGCAGGCATGACGCAGCAAATGGAAGAAATGTCGATTACGGAACATCTGAGTGAGCTGCGGAAGCGGCTGATCTACGTATTAAGTATATTTGTGCTGGGCCTAATTGCAGGATTTTTTGTGGCGGACCCGGTATACCAATATCTGACCAAGGCAGAGTCGGCAAAAGGTTTTGTATTACATGCCTTCTCGTTCTGGGATGGGATAGGCATCTACATGAAGATTGCCGGTTTGTTTTCACTTATTATTACGCTGCCGTTTACGGTGTATCAGATCTGGAAGTTTGTTAGTCCAGGACTAAAGCCGCGCGAACGAAAAGCAACGCTGAAGTATGTGCCCTATGTGTTTCTTTTATTTCTGACAGGTATGGCTTTCTCGTATTATGTTATATTTCCGATGGCACTTGCCTTCACAACAGCAATTACGGAGAAGATGGGGCTTGTGGAGACCTACGGGATAAAACAGTATTTCAGCTTCCTGTTTGGTATTGTGCTGCCTGTGTCCCTGTTATTTGAACTTCCTTTACTTATTATGTTTCTGACAGGACTGCGGATTCTGAATCCAATTCGCCTTCGCAAGATGCGCAGAGTTGCTTATTTTGTCTTGATCTTCATTGCAGTGGTCATTACACCTCCAGACTTTATTTCCGATCTGCTGGTGATGATTCCCTTGCTCCTGTTATATGAGATCAGTGTGTTATTATCCGCAATCGTATACCGCAAGCAGCTTGCAGCCGATGAAGAGATCGAATCCCGCTACGTTCGTGCCGAGGATAAGAAACATGCAGGCTGAATGAGGATAAGCTGTAATGTGCCCGGAAAAGACGGTATGTTCTTATCCGGGCTATTTCTGTAGACTGCCGACCAAACTACAGGACAAGCAGGCATATTATGTTCAACAATGGATACAATGGGAAAGGGACTGTCTGCTAACGTTGCAGAAGGGCTAAACAATTTCGTAGAATAAGATTAGTGAATTGCAACATAGAACCAGCCACAGCGGGTGTAATTTGGCTATGTTTGTGTAAATTCAACGTAAATTCTCGCAGGAATTCGTCAAAAGGACTTGAAATCATGCTTCAAGTTGAGTATCATAAAGTTGGTTGTTAGCACTGAACACTGTCGAGTGCTAATACATATGGCTACAACCTACAATGTAACGTTATATAATTTCAAAAGGAGGCTATTTTTCATGATCAGACCTTTAGGTGAACGCGTATTGGTAGAACCACTGGAGCAAGAACAAACAACTTCTTTCGGGATCGTACTCCCGGACTCCGCCAAAGAAAAACCGCAAGAGGGTAGAATCATTGCAGTTGGTGCTGGAGTATTGAAAGACGGCGTACGTGTAGCTCTGGAAGTGAAAGAAGGAGATCGCGTTATTTTCTCCAAATATGCCGGTACAGAAATCAAATTCGAAGGTAAAGAATATTTGATTATGAAAGAAAGCGATATTCACGCGATTCTCGACTAATTCAAATTTAATCGGATAACCGAACCATATAGCACGACCATTTTCCAACAAAAACTAGGGAGGTTTTCTTAACATGGCTAAAGACATTAAATTCAGTGAAGACGCTCGTCGCTCCATGCTTCGTGGTGTGGACGCATTGGCTAATGCAGTAAAAGTAACACTCGGTCCTAAAGGCCGTAACGTGGTTCTGGAGAAAAAATTCGGAAGCCCACTCATCACTAACGATGGTGTAACCATTGCTAAAGAAATCGAACTGGAAGATGCATTCGAGAACATGGGTGCACAACTGGTTAAAGAAGTAGCAACGAAAACCAACGATGTTGCCGGTGACGGTACTACAACAGCAACTGTATTGGCGCAAGCGCTGATCACAGAAGGTCTGAAAAACGTAACTGCAGGCGCTAGCCCAATCGGTATCCGTAAAGGGATCGACAAAGCGGTTAAAGCTGCGGTTGCTGAATTGCAATCCATCTCCAAACCAATCGATTCCAAACAATCCATCGCACAAGTTGCAGCAATCTCTGCAGCTGACGAAGAAGTAGGCGAACTGATCGCTGAAGCTATGGAAAAAGTGGGTAAAGATGGCGTTATCACAGTAGAAGAATCCAAAGGATTCGCTACAGAGCTTGAAGTGGTTGAAGGTATGCAATTCGACCGTGGATACATCTCTCCTTACATGATCACTGATACGGACAAAATGGAAGCTGTTTTGGACAATCCGTACATCTTGATCACAGACAAAAAAATCTCCAGCACGCAAGATATCTTGCCATTGCTTGAGAAAATCGTTCAACAAGGCAAACCGCTGGTATTGATCGCTGAAGATATCGAAGGCGAAGCACTGGCTATGCTGGTTGTGAACAAATTGCGTGGTACATTCAATGCTGTAGCTGTTAAAGCTCCAGGATTCGGTGACCGTCGTAAAGCTATGCTGCAAGATATCGCTGCCCTCACTGGTGGCCAATTGATCACGGAAGAACTGGGTCTGGACCTGAAATCCGCTGTTGTGGAACAACTGGGTACAGCTCGTCAAATCCGCGTAACTAAAGAAAACACAATCATCGTTGACGGTGCTGGTAACAAATCCGATATCGATGCACGTGTTAGCCAAATCCGTACACAACTGGAAGAAACAACTTCCGAGTTCGACAAAGAGAAACTGCAAGAGCGTCTGGCTAAATTGTCCGGCGGTGTAGCAGTAATCAAAGTTGGTGCGGCTACTGAAACAGAATTGAAAGAACGCAAACTTCGCATCGAAGATGCCCTGAACGCAACTCGCGCTGCGGTTGAAGAAGGTATCGTATCCGGTGGTGGTACAGCGCTCATGAACGTATATAGCGCGGTTGCGGCTGTAGCTCTGTCCGGTGACGAGCAAACAGGCGTAAACATCGTCCTGCGTGCTCTGGAAGCACCAATCCGCACAATCGCAGCTAACGCTGGCGAAGAAGGTTCCGTAATCGTGGAACGTCTGAAAAAAGAACAAACAGGAATCGGCTTCAACGCTGCAACTGGCGAGTGGGTTAACATGATCGAAGCTGGTATCGTTGACCCTGCAAAAGTAACTCGTTATGCATTGCAAAACGCTGCTTCTGTAGCAGCAATGTTCCTGACTACTGAAGCAGTTATCGCTGACAAACCAGAACCAGCAGGTGCTGGCGGCGGAATGCCTGACATGGGCGGTATGGGTGGAATGGGCGGCATGATGTAATAAAGGTGTAAAAACCTTTAAAGCATCATGTGCCTAGCAGAGTGAATTCTCGTTACGATGTGACAAGAATTTGTGAAGCAGTCACTGATACAAATTATAAACAACACAAAAACCACTTCTTAGTAATTATTAAGGAGTGGTTTTTGTGTTGTTGAATATTGGTATAATCAAAGTCAGTATTAAGAGATATGGAGGGCATATATCATGAAACATATTAGAAAAATGATATTAGCAGTTTTGATGTCTGTTGCTGTTATTATCTTAATTTATAATTTCACTTCTGATTCCGAACGAAAATTTGTAAAAGTAAATGAAGCTAGTGATACTCCATTAACGACACTCACAGTAATCAATAATGAGGATTTCGCAGGTACTACAAATACGCATTGGTTTGATATTCCAACAGGGTTTAGTTATGTGAAAGTGAGTTTTAAAAACACGGGTTCGAAACACTTCACGTTCACGATCAATGAAGGATCTACTAGTGGAACGGCGATAACGTCTGGCAGTGTTCCAGCAGATGGAAAAGAGCATACATATTATAGTGACAAAGCATTGTCGACGGGTTCGTATTATGTAAGTACCTCTTCTGCGCAAGGGATGTCTGGCATATTGGATGTTTCTCTTGGAACTGATGTTAATTAAAGATTCGGTAATTCGCTCTAAATGCAGATTTGAAGCCCTGAGATTGAAACCTTGTTTCTATGATTTCGTATGTACTGTGATACATAGAGAGCTTATCAGCAACGACTTGAGGAGGAAATGATTTTGAGTAAGGGTACAAAGTGGACATTATGGATTCTGGGCTTGATGCTCGCTGCAATTTTTATCAACTTTTTTATGAATTTATATAGCTTTGCTTATGCACTGATTACCGTACTTATACTTGCCTTTATGGGCTGGGGATTCTTAGCAAAGTTAAAGAACGACGTTCGGCAGCATGAAGACCATCATCGAAGAGAGCACGACTCTGCGATCGATGACATTGATCGATACACAAGATAGGTAACACATACATGATTTATCACACGTAACCTAGCTTAGATCTGATCTGATAATCTGGCCAATTGATTTATCAGCCGTTTACGGAGATTGATTTTTCAATTTTTGGTTATTTTATTGTATTGGAGGGGTTTTATGAAATTATTTAAATTGCCATTGATTCTTTGTATTATATTAATTGTATCTATTTTGTCAGCTTGTGGTGCGGATGATAGGTTACACGGAAAGAGCGATAACTGGGATGTGTCTCTTCAGAGATCAACAGGGAACTATAGTATTACTTATATAGGTGATGAAAAGCGTATAAAAGATTTTGTGTTTGACCTTACCGGCAATAATATAGAACAACAGGGGAAAGCGCTTGAAGAACAAGGGGTACCATTCAGTATGTCGGGAACGGTTACTGAGGCGGAGAAAACGAAAGACCCAATTACCTTTAGAATGAGTTGGAACAATCAAAGCGAGATTGTAACTTTTGAGTAACTCTCGCATTCGGGAGGTGTTCATCATTGGTTTGGTGGCAATTACTGAATCACTCCTATAGTACTTATCACACGTAAGGCCGTTCCTTCATGGAGCGGCCTTTTTGCACAATCGCATCTTATTTCGCAACAGTTATTTCAAAAGTAGAGTGATCATGATCCTGTACGCTGAAGCGATATTCCAATCCGTTGCGAACCGTCCTTCCATCAAAATCAGGCTGATTCACATCGCGATCCAATAGACCGATATCCTGGATGACATCTTGTGCATCGTTATACGAGTACTCACTATTGGTTGTGAGAATGAGTGTGGCGATAGCAGTCAAAAGAATTCCACCTGTTGGTTTACGCGTATCACCAGTTCTGTATAACCTGACTTCCTGTATGCTCTCATCTGCATTCACTGCACCAACCAAACGCAACTCGTCATTAAATACATACTCGAAAGAGCCAGTGCCCTGCTCGGAAGAGTCCAGTATATTCAAGCGGGTAATACTCAAACCATTCAGTCGATATTTGCCCACAGCGCCATTAAACTTGTTTTTAAATTCATCGGTAGTCATGTGGAGGCAAGAAAGTTTAATCTGGGGTGAGGTTGCCGGATTTTTTTCTGTTGTAGCGTCACTTGATTCGTGTTCCAATGCCTGATCTATTTCAGACTGAGTAGAGTTCGAAGATAAAGTCAGCGTCCCATACAAACCTATTAAAGCAATCGCAAAACAGGCCGTCGTTAGAAAAATATATCTGATCGGCAACCTATTACCTTTGCGAATAGATAAGATCATCAGAATAAGAAATCCCACAAAAGTAATAAAGCCAAGAATGAAGAGAGTGGTAAACAGATATTGCAAATTCTCACCTCGTAATAGAGTAATAGCTGGTAAAAATCTTTCTTGCACCTCATTCATTATAATGTTCCCATGGAAAACTTCAAACTCTCACTACCCACTGCCCCAACAAAAAAAGCACTGCCGGCATACTGCCAGCAGTGCTTGCTTGGTGTTATACAGGTCTTACCGTAAAGGTGAAGTGATACGCGCGGTTGGCTGGCAAGGTGTATTCAGCGTGGGTACGTGCTCCCCAGCTGTCATCTCCGCCAACACCCATTTGTTTGTAATTGATGCGAGCGACAGTCTGCGTGCTTTGAGGTAATTTGTACACATGGTCGTTTGCTTCCAGTTCCTCCGGTGTCCACGGCAACGCATTAATTTCAAAGGGTATGGTGGCTTCAACATGAAGGCCAAGCTGACCATCCACTGACGCAATTTCAGCAAAGCGTACATCCGTTTTGTTACCACACTCTTGTGGTTTCAGATATGGAACAAATTGATCTCGAACCGCACCTGTGTAATAACCGAGACGTGCACTGGTCAGACGGTCTGCGTAGTTGTCATGCGGTCCTCTGCCGTACCAGGATATCGTATCCAGACTGTTATTCAGTTGCATCAGCATACCGAATTCCGGTAGATCAGGTAAGTCTACGCCTGGAATAAGGGTTTGACTGATTTCCAATATACCATCCACATCAATTCGGTATGTGATGGACAGCGTACATCCCGGATGTTGATCCCACGTATAATCGGTCGTCACGAGAATGCCTTGCTCGTCTGCATGGTGCTCGAAGCGAATTAATCTGTTGGTAGCGTGAGCATCTCTCCAGAACGCAGAACGCTCATTCAAGCGGTTCCCCAGATCATTGTCTGTCATGGCTCTCCAGAAATTTGGCCGAACAGGTGCGAGCAATTGTTCCTGATTGTTGATTTGATAGGACGTTAACGCGCCAGTGGCTGGATTGAAGCTCAAGTTGGCTTGGCCTGTAGTCACTTTCAATTCATCTTGCAGATCCTGTACCTGCAGCGCATTGCCTTGCCCTTGGTGTACCGGTTGGATTGGACGTAATCGCGGAGATACCACGAATTGATCCCAAGCAATCTCATGACCTACTCCTGCCCATTTGGTTGCCACTTTGGTAACCAGAGATACAGTCAGCACTGCTTCCTGGAACAGATCGGACGATGGCGTGTAAGGGATGCGGACTTCAGCCGATTCACCAGGAGGTACCGCGATGTCCAACGTGCCATTCTCTACAGACTTTCCATCGTGTGTTACTGTCCATACGAGCGAATATTCGCTCAGATCCGTGAACAGGAACTGGTTTCGGATGCGCAGCAGGCCGTCTTTGACATCAACGGTTTCCATACGAACGTTCTGATAACATTTCTTCACTTCTTCCAGCTTCGGTGTAACCGTCTTATCGGCCAGAATCAGTCCGTTCCCGCAGAAATTGCCATCATGAGGGGATTCACCGAAATCGCCGCCATAAGCATAATATTCTACACCATCTGCCGTAGTGGTACGAATGGACTGATCGACCCAGTCCCAGATGAAAGCACCCTGCAACACATCATATTTATCGAACAACTCCCAATACAGATGCAGACCTCCACAGGAGTTACCCATGGCATGGCTGTATTCGCAGATAATATAAGGTTTCTTCGGACCCTTCATGCGCGCGTATTGCTCCACATCTTGTGGGCTGATATACATTGTCGATTCAATATCACTTGCCGAATCAGAAGGGCGATAATGGAAGGTGCCTTCATAATGAACGAGACGGGTTGGATCGACTTGTTTCAGATAATCGTACATGGCGATGAAGTTATCGCCGCCGAAGGATTCATTACCCAGAGACCAGATAATAACAGACGGATGGTTTTTGTCCCGCTGGAACATCGAGTTACAGCGATCTATTACATTACTACGCCATTCCGGTTTACTCGCGGGAATATTGTTTTCATTCATTTCCTTTTGCCCATAGTACCAAGTACCGTGGGTTTCCAGATTCGTTTCGTCAATGACATAGAGGCCGTATTCATCACACAGTTCGTACCAGAGTGACTGATTCGGATAATGGGATGTACGCACCGCGTTAACGTTATAGGACTTCATCAGCTCGATGTCACGGATCATGTCTTCCCGCCCAATAGCCCGACCGGTATCCGGTGAAAATTCATGACGATTGACGCCTTTGAACACAATGCGTTTACCGTTGATTTGCATCAGGCCGTCCTTCAGTTCAAACTTGCGGAATCCGATCCGGCTGCGAACAGCCTCCAGTGTTTCACCCGATTCATTCTGAATGGACAGCACAAGTGTATATAGATGAGGGGTCTCGGCGCTCCATAGAAGCGGATTGATAACCTCTGCTGACAACTGGAATGAAAGTTCATCCACACCCTGGAAAGTAACGGCCGCAGTAAGGGGTTGCTTCAGTACAGTCTGCTGCTGTGCATCATAGAGCTGCGCCTGAACGGACAATCCGCTAGGGGGCTGCGCGGCATTATGGTTAAATAACTTCAGGTCCAGAAGTAGCTCCGCATCCTGATACGCGTCATCCAGTTCAGTACGAACAAAGAAATCGGCGATCTGAACTGGTGAAGGTGAATGCAAATATACACCACGGAAGATTCCGCTTAACCGCCAGAAATCCTGATTCTCCAGCCAGCTTGCATCACACCAGCGATATACCTCTACAGCGAGCTTGTTCTCACCTTCGGTCAGATACGGAGTGATATCAAATTCTGCTGGTGTGAACGTGTCTTCGCTATAACCGACCAGCTCCCCGTTCACCCATACATAAAAGGCCGATTCAACACCCTCAAAGTGCAGCAGGACAGGCCGGTCTTTCCAGTCTGCAGGAACAGTAAACGTACGGATATATGAACCCACAGGATTATAGGTTGTTGGTGCAAATGGTGGCTTCAGTTCAGGCTCACGCTCGACCCACGGATACGTCATATTTGTATATTGGGGATAATCGTAACCTTGCAACTGCCAGTTGGAAGGAACGGCGATCTCATCCCATTCACTGGCATCATAGTTGTTCTCATAAAAGGATGTAATCCGTTGCTCCGGTGTCTCCGCAAAGGCAAACTTCCACTGACCATTCAGTGATTCGTACCATGGCGATGCGCTGGAATCATTGGACAATGCTTCTGCTATAGATGGAAACGCTACCATAGAAGCATGTGCGGGTAGACGGTTTACTTGAAAAGTCTCGGGATTATTGTTCCATTCCGGGTATCCATTTGCCGGGGGGGTGTGTACCAGTTTCTTTCGCATAACAGCAACTCCTTCTGAAATGTTATAATATTGTCATTATAGAATTGAATGATGACTTAGAGAATAAAGAATATTGCCCATATGTATCACAATATGAAACTAACGATGGAGAAAGTGGTGTACTGGATGGATACCCGGATTTTTTTTGGTAAAACAGAAGAAGCTGCTCGCCTGCCGATCTATATGACCACGGTCGGTTACTGGGAACACCAATATGAAACTGAGCGTCCAGAGGGATTCCCGGATTATCAGATCCACCAGATTATTCATGGTCAGGGGAGACTGATTATACAAGAGGACGAGTATATCGTTGGACCAGGTGACGTTTTCTTTCTGTATCCTGATGTCCCGCATCGATATATGCCCATCAGTGATCGGTGGGAGCTGGCTTGGGTCTCGTTTCAGGGGAGAGAGGCCAGCCAGTTATTGTCATATGCGGGGATAACCGGCTCACGCGTATGCAGACTCAGGACAGCAACGCTGCTGCGTGGCCTGGAGCAACTTCTGGTTAGAGGAGAGAATGGAGGAGATACGGATTACGCAGATTACGATGTTGAATGCTCCAAACAATTATATGCCCTTCTGCTGGATCTGAAGCCACTACTCATCGCATCAGCCAATTATAATGATGAACTGGAGCGTTTGAAGCCTGTGCTGCGTTATATCGCAGAGCATCTGGATCGTTCACTTTCCCTGAAGGAACTGGCCGATGTGGCTGTGGTCTCTCCCCAATATTTGTGCAGGCTCTTTCAGAGGGCACTCCATACTAGACCTGTATTTTACGTGAACCAGGAACGGATCAATCGAAGCAAACAACTTATGTTCAGTGAGAGAGAGCTTCGAATATATGAAGTTGCTGATCGGGTGGGTTACGAGAATGCCAGTTATTTCTGTGCGATGTTCAAAAGGCATACAGGCATGAGTCCAGAACGTTTTCGCAAACTGCACGGGCTGAATTGAAAGTCTGAATGCTGGTATTCATTTTGAATTTTGATCTGTTATTCATCCTAATTTCAGTTTCCATTAAGGTTGGGAAGGTAAGATAAGTCCTGTAAACCCCTTCTCGTGTTAAATAGATGTGTGACTGGCCCTATCGGATTGTCCTCCGGTAGGGCACTTTTTTTCTTCATATCTTCGGTTGGTGGTATGATAGATGAATACATAATGTGTAACCAACTCTAGTGACCGGAGGATGGAATTGTGGATCACAGCTTGCACCCGTTGTTTAAACCTATTCAGATGAATGGAACGTACCCTAACAGTTATTATGTTGAGAAAATACCTGCTGCCGGTCTGATGGCTTATGTGGCCTGTTATTGGGAATCAGGATCTCTTCCGAACACATATGCGGATGTTGCTAAGAGAGAAGGTCCAGAGCGATCGATGACAACGGTACCTGCACGGGTATTGCCGGATGGTTGCACGGACATGCTGATTACATATGACCCAGTCTGTTCAGAGCACTCCTATGCTTACTGTGGCAATTATACACAGCCGTTCGCTGTGCCTGAGCCATCCGATGATGGTTCCCCTGCTGGAGACTACACCTTTGGTGTCCGGTTCTTCCCGGGTGGAGCGCATGTCTTCCATGGCATGCCTCTGGAGTGGTTTACGGATAAGCGAATTGCACTTCAGGAATGTTGGCCGGAGAAGCTGAATGAGCTTCAGGAACGGATGGCCGAAACGAATCGTTTTGCAGAACGAGTAGAGGTTATGAATGCGTATTTGAGTCCGCTGTCGGTGCAGGCAAGTACATCTGAGAACGATCTGATGAAAAATGTGCTGCACCGTATCTTTATAGATGGGGGACGTATGAGTGTCCAAGAGCTGGCGATGCGTGAAGTGATCAGTGAACGGCAGTTGCATCGCAAGTTCTCGGAATGGGTCGGAATCAGCCCCAAGCGATTCAGTGAGGTGGTTCGTTTTCATCGTGTGCTGAGTGATATTCATCAGGGGAACACGGCAGACTGGGCAATGCTTGCCCAGAATCATGGATTTTTTGACCAAGCCCATCTGATTCGGCAATTTCGCAAGTTTTATGGAGAGACTCCGTTGACAGCAGCCAGGGAGTATGGCAGAATGTTGTCCGATTTGTACAATAGATCTGTAGCACCTTCGGTTATACTGAAGTCGTGAGAATAAAAGATAAGGGAGACATCATATATGAATGGAACATTGCAGATTCGGGATCACTTGTTAAATGAATTGGAAACAGGCGTACGGACGGGAGCTTCGTTAATTCGCTTGATCCGTTCGGAGGAGTGGTCTTATCGTCCACAGGAGAATATGCGTTCTTTGGTGGAGCTAGTGCATCATTTTATCCAGATTACCGCATCCGATCTTGCTATTATGCAGGAAAAAGGTGAAGCTGAGGTTGGTCTGGTGGAGAATAGTCTGTCGGGGATTGAGGATATCGAGAAGCTTGAAGCAACGTTATGGAGCAATTTCGAATCCTACAAAGCCTATATCACGGGATTGAGCGAAGATGACTTTTTGAATCGTTCAACGAAAGCTTTTTATATGGAACATGGTCACTTGCAGGTTCAATGGCAGATTGAAACGGTAACGCATGTATTCCATCACCGTTCGCAGCTGTATAACTATCTCAAGCAGCAGGGCCATGAACTGAACTTTTTCATGCTGTATGCGTAATTAAACTTGTTATATTTAAAGTAAGCTTAGTTGGCTCTACCGGATGGTCCGGTGGGGCCTTTTTTGCGTACAGTCGTCTATTAATCTATAAAGTCTATCAAAATTGGACATTATGACGCTGGTAATTCACCGTTGCTTTAATAGATTTCAAGCATAGAATACCGTATCAAAGCAAAAAGGAGGTGATTTCAATGGCCATCCTTTTACCACAACAGTTTTACAATCTTCCAGCCGGCGTAGGCAAGTCCTACTATGAAAACTTGGCTGGAGGTACCAATGCCAGCGCTACAGTGAACAACTTTGGACCTTTTCCAGTATCTCTCGTGATCACACGTGTTAATGCACCAGTAGTCACTTACGTTGTTCCTGTAAACAGCAGTCTTACCATTTCGGCAGGTGGAGTTCTGGTTTTTGCCTTATTAGCTAACCTTGGAGGCGCAGCTTCCGGAACAATTCAATTCGCCGTAGGAGATTTGTAATTGGTGTGAACTTGAATGGAATGGCCTCTGTCGGACATCTTGTCGGCAGGGGTCTTCTTTTTTAAAATGGATATACATAGGTTTAAAAGGGGATTTTGAGATAATAAAAGTTAATAAATTACTTGCCGCTTCCTAATTAAAATTATAAAAGAAATAACCCGCCATAGGTTGCCGTATGTAGTGGAGATCTGGCTTCACAGAATCTAGTATTTTACAATCGATATTATAAAGTAATAGATAGAATAGGTAAATTATTCCAAATGTGTGTTATAGTATATTTGGGTGGGAAATATAATATTTTGAATTTCTATGAACAAGAGGTGGAAAACAACTATGAAAAATAGAAACATAACAGGTATTGTAGTGGCCATAATTTATTGTGTTGTTCTTTATGTTTTTTTAACTGATGCCCCCCCCTGGTGAAGCTCCAAATAATCCGTTTTGGATTTATTTATTGATTCCAATTGGAGCTATTGTAATTACGTCTCTTTTTGATTATGTGATCAAGTTCGATTTCTTCAGGAAAAAGAAGAAATAGAAGTAAAGAAAAAATTTCTAAAACATTTTTTGCGGGAGTTCTGCTCTCTACATCTATCTCACTACCAGCTTTTGCTCAGGATCAGGTAGATTTACCATCTTCTTTGCCAGTGTCACAAGTGGATAAAAGCCTCTTAGATTAGTTGAAAGCACAACCAGTAATTCTGTAACTTTTACAGATGGTTCTACATTAGTTCAATATGACAATTACTATATTGCGACCGATTCAAATGGAGAAGATGAGTTGAAAATTACAAAAGTCGATGATAGCAAGTAAAGTATGAAAATCTGCAAACCGGCGAAGTGAATTATGCAATCAAAAAAGTTAGACCCATTTATGAAGATCTCAGTTACGCTCCACAGGCATTAGCAGGAGATATCATGATTATACTGGATTTATTAATACTGTTTCGAAAATTCAGACTTGCCAACCTTATGGTTGTGGTACAGTAAATGAATTGTGATCTGTTAGTAATTGTAGATTGACGTTAGTTCCAACCTAGAACCCCCTTATTAAAAGATAGAAGGGGTGAAGTTAAGAAAAGATGTAAATTGAAAGTAAGAAATGAATATTGATAAAATTGTTACTCAACTTCCCCAGCTTAAATCACCTTGATATAGCTGGGTAAACCAAAAATCCATTCTTGTAGTATACAAAAAACAGCCCATTTACACACCTTTCTTTTTTATGGTTGATCCACACTTCCATGATACCAAACAAGAGAAGTGTTTTTTTGTCACTAGAAACAGTACTGTTTAAATCTTCTTAGGCCCACAAGGGGGTTGACTCATTATTTTAAGTGCGAAAGTTGAGTAAATAATAAATGCGTATTACCTTTAAACTTTAACAGTGCCTTTATACAGGCTTGTTTACTTTGGCGGTCATTCGATTAATTTAAGGTATAGGCGGCACGCAGACTGGTGTTGGCATACAGGAGGTTAGTCGATGATGAACAGGACCATCTTATTTGAAACCAAACGGTTGGTATGTGGGACTTGGAACGAAGGAGATCGTGCGCTGGCGTTTGCATTGTGGGGCGATCATGAGGTTGCCAAGTGGATTAGCAGCAAGGGATTTCTGAGCGAGGATGAGGTAGAAGCGCGATTGACACAGGAGATTCAAAGGCAGAAGGAAGCGGGTGTGCAATATTGGCCCCTTTTTGAGAAAGAGTCGGAGGTGTTTGTCGGTTGCTGTGGCCTGCGTCCGTATTCTCCTGAAGAGGAGATCTATGAATTGGGGTTTCATCTAACCCGGGATCACTGGGGGAAAGGGTATGCCCAGGAAGCAGCGCGTGCGGTGATTGCGTATGCCTTTGACAAAATGAACGTGAAGGCACTGTTTGCGGGGCATCATCCGGATAATGAAGTGTCACGTCACATCTTGATCAAGCTGGGATTTGAGTATACAGGTGATGAACGCTATGAACCGACAGGGAAGATGCATCCATCGTATATGCTGCGAAAATAAGAAACCCCCGGCCAATGAAGGACAGGGATTGCGTGTTAGGCGATTGGGTGAGTCTTGATCCGAATACCATGTTGTTCTCAATCGGGCCTGTAGAAAGGACTGCCATAGGTCTATCTCCTTTTTATTGTCCAAAGAGGATATATGTTTCATGCTTTTTTTATTTCGCTTTCAGCTTCTATTAAGGTAGCAGAGGTATGATAACTCTTGTAAACCCCTTCTCGTGTTAAATAGATGTGTGACTGACCCCGCCGGGCGCCGGTGGGGTATTTTTTTGTTTTATTTTCAAATAAACAAAACTAAACAAAAACAAATAAAAGTATATTTCTGTGTTTATTATTGACTATCAAAGATAAACAAAGGTATAATGAATGTGAAATAAGGAACTTACTATGTACGTGGCAAGCCATTTGATTTTCAATATAAGGAGAGATTGATCATGAACGTGACCCTTACCAATGAAACAACGCAGGCTGCAGGTTTCCATATTCCATTTGTCCGTGAGATGGCTGAAATTACTCAACATATGTGGAAAAATGGCTGGGATGAGCGCAATGGTGGTAATGTCAGCTATCTGCTGGAGGAAGAGGAAGTAGCCAAATATATCGATATCCAGCATGTGATTCGCAAGATCAAACCGGCATTTTCGGTGCAAGAGCTGGCAGGCAAGTATTTTATCGTGACAGCATCGGGTAAATATTTCAAAAATGTACTCGCTGATCCCGAAAGCAACCTGGGGTTGCTGCGTGTATCGCAAGATGGTCAGGAGCTGGAAGTGCTCTGGGGATTGGAGTCGGGGGCGAATCCAACAAGTGAATTACCTACGCATTTCATGAGCCATATTGAACGTCTGAAATTGGACCCGAACCACCGTGTTGTTATGCACAATCATGCGACTCATGTGCTGGCGATGACGTTTATCCACGAATTGGATGAGGCAAAATTCACGAAGACCCTCTGGCAGATGTGCACGGAGTGTGTGGTTGTATTCCCGGATGGGATCGGCATTATTCCTTGGATGATCCCTGGATCGAATGAGATTGGGCGCGAAACGGCTAAGAAAATGAAAGAATACCACGCGGTGATCTGGCCGCAACATGGCATCTTCGGAACGGGCACAACGATTGACGAGGCTTTTGGTCTGATTGAAACCATCGAGAAGGCAGCCCAAGTGTATATGCTGGTTGCTGGTCACGAGATCCGGCAGAGAATTACAGATGAGCAGCTGACCACACTGGCACAAGCGTTTGGTGTTACTCCTCGTCCCGGCATTCTGGGTAGTTAAAGGATGTTTTATTGCAATATAGTCAACGCATAAATCAAGGAAGTGGTCTTTGGTTCATTGAACCAAAGGCCATTTCCTTTTTTTTGGCGAACAATCGTCATTTTGGTTCAAAAAAGTTCAAATTGCTGAACAAGAATGGCTTTGTTATCGATTATTGAATCGTAGAATGCATTATCACGCGCTGGCGAATTTCGGGTGAAATGACGTATTGTCAATGGCTCTGCGATTTTGCATAATAACAATGCTTCACAGATGAGAGACGGAAGGAAGTTATGATCATGCTTGGCAAAATGAAGAGAATCTTAATAGGCAAGCCCATGAAATCGGCTGAACTGGATGGAGAAAAATTGGGGAAATGGAAGGCACTCGCCATCCTGTCCTCGGATGCCCTATCGTCCGTTGCCTACGGTACGGAACAGATTTTGCTGGTGCTCGTTGCGGCCGGATTCGCCGCCCTGTGGTACTCCGTTCCGATTTCCATCGCCGTGCTGGGATTACTCGTCATTTTAATTTTTTCATATCGCCAGACGATATTTGCTTATCCAACAGGGGGCGGCGCTTATATCGTAGCCAAGGATAACCTGGGTACAACATCCAGTCTGATTGCCGGAGGATCTCTGCTGGTCGATTATATTCTGACCGTTGCGGTAAGTTCGTCGGCAGGGACGGATGCGATTACGTCGGCTTTTCCTATGCTGCATGACTACAGTGTTGTGATTGCACTCATTATGATAGTTTTTCTAACGATTATGAATTTGCGGGGAGTAACGGAGTCAGCGTCTGTGCTGGCGATCCCGATCTATCTGTTTATTTTTTCAATTGCGGTTCTGATTATTTCGGGCGGAATCAAATTTCTTGCCGGGGGGATGGAAGCAGCTGCACCTGAATTCGGAACAAGTCTATCCCATGTGAGTATGTTTCTATTATTGAAAGCATTCAGCTCCGGTTGTTCGGCCTTGACTGGTGTGGAAGCGGTAAGTAACGCGATCCCGAACTTCAAGCAGCCTGCCGAGAAAAATGCCGCGGGTACATTACTACTTATGGGTTGTATATTGGGAGCCATGTTCATCGGCATCACCTTACTGGCTTATGGGTACGGAGTGAAGCCTGATCCCAAAGCAACGGTCATTTCCCAGATTGCTGAAGCGACGTTTGGCAGGGGCACGATGTATTTTATCATCCAGGGTGTAACGGCACTGATCCTGTTCCTGGCAGCCAACACAGCTTATTCGGCTTTTCCGCTGTTATCCTTCATGATGGCAAAGGATAAATACATGCCGCATGCATTTATGGTCAGAGGAGACCGCCTTGGTTTCTCAAACGGGATCATTTTCCTCAGTGTGATGTCTGCGCTGCTGGTGGTCGGGTTCAAAGGAAATACGGAAAGCCTGATTCCGCTCTATGCGGTAGGGGTGTTCATTCCATTTACTCTGTCACAGCTCGGTATGATGATTCGCTGGATCAAAGTGAAGCCGTCTGGCTGGCAGATGAAGTTGCTGGTCAATACCGTCGGTATGCTGACTACATTATCGATTACCCTGATCTTTATTTTCACCAAATTCACGCAGACATGGGTCATCTTTATCTTTTTGCCACTCGTTGTTTATGTGTTCATGCGTATTCACCGTCATTATTGCAACATTGCCGATGAGCTGCGGATTGATATTCAGGTAGATAAGCCAGCCAAGAAAGGCAATACGATAGTCATTCCTGTTGCGGGCATTACCCGGGTCGTCATGAATACGATCAGTTACGCCCAGACGATGTCGGATCACGTGGTCGCGCTGTACATTGGATTTGATGATGAGGCGATACGCAAGATGGAGCAGAAGTGGGAAGAGTGGAATCCAGGCGTTCGTCTGGTCGTGATCAAATCCAGATACCGTAGCATTATGGGGCCGCTCAAGAAATTCATTGATACCGTAGAGTGGAAAACGGCCGAGACCGATCATATCACCATTCTAATTCCACAATTCATCACCAAGCACTGGTGGCAAAATGTACTGCACAACCAGACCAGCTTCATGATCCGGGCCTATCTGATCAATTACAAAGACGTGATTGTCACCACGGTGCCATATCATCTTAATCGTTAACTCGAACGGTTAATCGCTTCACCTCGTTTGGAAGATTTACAGATTATTGTAAAATGAGTCACGTTCATTAATAGGCAAACGTTCATATTCTATTTACACATCAAACTGCAGGGACATCTCCAAACAGGGGAGTTCTTGCGGTTTTTTGTCATGAAATCCGGTCTGGATACCGCTTTCGAATGGATACACATTTGCGTAAAGTCCCTTGTCCATGATTAACGTTACGTTGATTCAGAATGAATTTTGCTGTGACATTCGACTCTTACACTAGATAACGTGGTGCTGAAGTTAATGTAACATCTCACACACACTGAATGCGTGAAACAAGGGGGAAGAAAATCCGATGAGTGAGCTTGATAACCGGATCAGCTTGCCCGCCGCCAAACGGCGCGTATCCGGTACGAGTGAGCGCCGGACAGCCTCGCTGCGTGTGCAGCGAATGCGGGAGAATATGCTGGCCTATGGTTTCCTGGCACCATCGCTGCTTTTGTTTGCAGTGTTTCTGTTTTACCCGATGTTTAAATCTGTGTATCTCAGTCTGCATTCCACAGATCCGACGGGGCAGATTGCGGCTTATGTAGGACTGGATAATTTCAAGGACGTGTTCCAATCAGGACTGTTTATGCAAGGGATGAAAGTGACATTACTATTTGTCCTGTTTACAGTCCCCACAGGCATGTTGGCTGCTCTGATTCTGGCTGCACTGACTCACAACCGGTTCAAGGGAATGCGTGTGTTCCAATTTGTATTTTCTCTGCCCGTGGTGTTATCCGTCGGTTCGTCAGCGGTGATCTGGAAGTTTCTATTCCATCCGACCCTGGGCATGCTGAATTATCTGCTTGGCAAAGTAGGTATTGATCCAATTCCTTGGCTTACCAGCCCGGATTGGGCGTTAATCTCGATCTCCATCATGACAATCTGGATGAATCTAGGGTTCAACTACATTATTCTATCCAGTGGTCTGGCAGGCATCCCGGATGAGATCTATGAAAGTGCCAAGATTGACGGCGCAGGTCCAGTACTTACTTTTCGCAAAATCTCGATGCCGCTCCTGTCACCTACGTTATTCTTTGTTACGGTCGTATCGATCATTGGTGCTTTTCAATCGTTTGGTCAGATCAACATTCTAACCCGGGGTGGCCCGATGGACAGTACAAATGTTTTTGTCTATTCCATCTATCAGGAAGCCTTTGTTAATTTCCGCTTTGGTACAGGTAGTGCACAGGCACTGATCCTGTTCGTGGTGATTATGCTGCTGACCCTGATCCAGTTCAAATGGGTAGAAAGGAAAGTGCATTACCAATGAGTGCGACATGGACCAAAACGCTGTTGTATGTATTACTGACGATCTGTGCAGCACTTGTACTGTATCCGGTGATGTACACCTTTTTCATGGCCGTCATGACGCCGGAAGATGCGAGTGCTTATCCGCCGCATATCATTCCAAATTCCATCGATCTGTCCAACTTTAGCGAAGTATTTGATATTGTTCCGATCGGCCGATTTATCGGCAATACCTTTCTTGTCGCAGGACTGACAACGCTTGGTCAATTGATTACAGCGAGTATGGCAGCCTATGCTTTTGCGAAAATGCAGTTCAAAGGCAAAAACGTCATCTTCAGCATGTTTGTCGCAACGATGATGATTCCGTGGGAAGTGACGATGATCCCCAACTACCTGACAGTTCGCAGCTGGGGCTGGCTGGATAGTTACCAGGGGCTTACCGTGCCGTTTCTGGCAACGGCGTTTGGTACATTCCTGCTAAGACAGTTCTTCATGCAACTGCCCAAGGAATTGTTCGAGGCAGCGAGGATCGACGGTTGTGGTCATATTCGCTATTTCATATCGCACGTCTTGCCTTTGTCCCGTCCGGCACTTGGAACACTGGCAATCTATTCATTCTTAAGCATGTACAATTCGTATCTCTGGCCGCTGCTGGTGACAAACACACCGGAAATGAGAACCGCACAGATCGGAATCTCGATGCTGGAGTTCCAGGAATCCACAGCGTGGAATCTGGTATTTGCCGGAACAGCCATGGTCATTCTACCATCCTTACTGTTATTGATCTTCGGGTTGAAACAGCTTGTCCGCGGAATGGCCGCAGGCGCGCTGAAGGGGTGAGAGGGGTAAGGTTTCCAACTATTAAATTGAAATTGAAGTGGAAGCTCTGAAGGTTTTGATCTAAAGATTGTGATTTAGAGGTTTTGAATTAAACCTTGTATCTTCGTACAAGGTCCACGGTTTGGTTATCAGGAGCGAATAAACAAGGCTCGTGTCTTGAAATAAGATCTTAAGAGAGAAACCACGGTAGTAGTGGAGGGGACGAAATCGATTCTGAAGAAGCAAAGCGTTTGCCTTTATACACGGATTTTCCCCTCTAAAAGGGGATATAAAAAAATCCGGGGATAACAGCAATCAGAAGAACGATTCGTAACCGTAACGGCCACGCCGTGTCAATCTCCAGATTTATTCTGAAGCGAGCCATATAAAAGGAGAGCGATTATGAACAGATTTCGGTTGAAAAAAAGAGGTACATTTGCATTAATGCTGGCTGCACTCATGTTGGTCATTTCAGCTTGCGGAACAAAAGCTGAAACAAGCAGTCCGGCAAGTGGAGCACCAGCAGAAGCGGCCGCAGCTGAAACAACACAATTGACGTGGTGGCATTCCATGTCTGGCGCTGGGGAGAAAGCCATTAACCAACTCGCTTCCGACTTTAACGCTAGCCACCCCGACATTCAGGTAAAGCCCATCTATCAAGGGAAGTACGATGAGAGCTTGAACAAACTCAAAGCATCGATGGGCTCAGACAGCGGTCCAGACATTATCCAGGTCTACGAGATCGGTAGCAAGTTCATGATTGATTCGGGCATGATTACGCCAGTACAACAGTTCATCGACAAGGATCAGTTTGACCTGTCCCAACTGGAGCCAAACATCATAAGATATTACACCATCGATGGCAAATTGAACGCGATGCCGTTTAACACATCGAACCCGATCCTGTACTACAACAAGGATATGTTCAAAGCTGCAGGTCTGGATCCGGAGAACCCGCCAAAGACGTATGAAGAGTTTGAGCAAGCGGCAAAAACATTGGCGAAAGACGGTAAGCCAGGTGCATCCATGGCGATCTACGGCTGGTTCATGGAACAATTCTTTGCGAACCAGAATGCAGATTATGTAAACAATGGAAACGGAAGAACCGAAGCAGCTACAGATTCTCTGCTGAACTCCGAAGCTGGAGTGAAGACATTAACGTGGTGGAAAAAGATGATTGATGAGAAAACCCTCTCCAATCTGGGACGTAGCACAGACGATACAACAGCAGCATTTACCGCTCAGCAAATCGGTATGACCCTGGATTCTACGGCTGGCCTGCGTAAAATCGTAGAAGGTTCAGGTGGCAAGTTTGAACTGGGAACAGGCTTCCTGCCTCGTCCAGCGGATACCAAAGAAGGCGGCGTTGTGGTGGGTGGAGCAAGCTTGTACATCATGAACAACAAATCCGAAGCACAACAGCAAGCGGCATGGGAGTTCATCAAGTACTTGGCTACACCAGAGGTGCAAGCGAACTGGAGTGTTGCGACAGGATACTTCCCTATTACGACAGCAGCCTACAATGAGCAAGTATTAAAGGATAATATGGCGAAGTACCCGCAATTCCAGACAGCAGTCGATCAATTGCACGCTTCTGCGGATTCGACAGCAACATCCGGGGCATTAATGGGTGTATTCCCGGAAGCGAGACAACTTGTCGAAGGAGCGATTGAAACCGTCCTGAATGGACAAGGTACACCACAGGAAGCATTGGATGCAGCAGCCAAACAAATTACAGACAAGATTGCGCAATATAATAGTACAGTGAAGAAATAACTGTAGACGCTTTGGATTAAAAACAGATGCGGCGCTTATTAATGATCGTCGCATCTGTTGTAATTTTATGGTATCCTCTGAGACCTAAGACGGATTTTTCTTAATGTACAGCCTGCTTGAACAAACGCGTCGATAACATGATGAACGTTATCAGGTTATGTCAGATCACAGGCCAAGTAACAAAAGTATGGCTTAAAAGTTTGAGGGATTGTATGTCGAAGTAAAAGATATTTAATTAATATGTGTCAGAAGTTCGATTTTATATACCATGGATAGGCCTAAAGTCGAGATGACGATTAATGTAAAAAACCCTCTTACGCGCTAACAATCGGCAAAAATCTACGAATAATTGCAGGGTGTATTCATTCTCCAGACGTGATATAGCTTAGAAAGATTTCGCGAAAATCAGCGGGTATTGTAAAAATTAATTCTCTATAGGCAAATGAATATAATATGTTTAACGCCCTAGAAACAGCATGCAGACTGCCATCTGCATGCTGTTTTTTTTACTAATTAATGCCTGTTAATTTTCACCAAGTGAAGGTATAGTAGACAGGATTATATTGAAGGAGTGTTGACGACATGCAAGAACAACCCGTTTTAATCGCGCTATTTGCCATAGCGGCAGGAATTTTTAGTTTGCTCGGTGGTATCAACAATTGGGATTGGTTTATGAAGAGTTTCAGAGCAGGGATTTTTGTGAAGACTATTGGAAGATAGGGCGCAAGAGTGGTATATGGTATTCTCGGTGTTGTCATGATTGTCATTGGTGTACTACTGTTACTGATCGGATAGATATTGGAAATAAACGAACTCACCAAGTATCATCTACATACGATGTTCATGAGCGAAGGCGAAGTAAGAGGATATGTGAGAAGAGTCAAATGGAAAAAGCGTGTGAAAGCGTAAATTAGCAGTATGCGGTATGACCAGGATAGAATATCAAATCAAATAGCATGCCTGAAAAAATCATAGTCAAAACAAAAAGACCACCGAAAAATTTCGGTGGTCTTATTACCAAATTCAGGTTTATCCATCTCAATCTGGTTTAATTATCTTTTAAGTCTTCTACAGAGTTGATATCCATATACGTTGGAACAACCAGACCTTGCTTGACTCCAGTCATACTGACAGCGATATCTTCGATCTTGTCTCCATATGTTTTCCAGTAGTCTCCATGTGTAAGCGGGAGCCATACGGCTGGAGAAGCATCGATATCACCTGCTGCCAAGCCTGCCCACATGGGTCCAGCTTCAACTTGTAGTGCTTTGACGGTATAACCGAGATCTGTCTCCAGCACATACTTCATCAGGTTGGTACTCGCAATTTCAGAGTCCCATGCAACATAACCGAGACGCAAATTGTCACCTTTAACAGGGGTTAACCCCTTGGTCCACTCTTCAATTTGGTCCGGATGTTTTTCTGCATAAGTCTTGGCAGCTTCTTCAGGCGAAACGCCCTTTTGAATGTCTACCATGATTTCACTCATTTGGTCCGCAGTCCAATTAAAGCGAGAGAAGAACTCATAGGCAACGGGATGATCTTCTTTGATTCCCTTACGTCCAACCGTGTGAACTTCCTCTGCATCGCCGAAAATCAAGTCGGGGTCGTCCAGATACTTCAGATCATACTGATTGAACATCCAGTGTGGAGTCCAACCCGTAACGATGATTGGTTCTTCATTTTTATAAGCTTTGTCCAGCGATGCAGTCATCGCGGCTCCAGAGCCTTCAATCAGATTCCAGTTAGACAAATCATAATGTTTAATGGCGTTTGCAGTGGCCTTCATCAGACCTGCACCTGGATCAATACCAACGATTTGGTGATTAACCTCTTCACCCACATTAGCACTTGCCGATGGAGTGGAAGAAGCGGCACCTGTCTCCAGATCTGCAATCGAATTGACTTCGGTCATGTAACTAGGAACCACGAGGCCTGTACGTACACCTGTCATATTGGCCCCCAGATCGTCCACCTGATCTTTGTAACGTTCCCAGTAGTCAGCGTGTGTCAATGGCAGCCAAGCTGCTGGAGAGGCATCTACGTCGCCCGAGGCAACACCCGTCCACATCGGTCCGGCTTCGACCTGTAGAGCGTTAACTTTATAACCCAATTCGTTTTCCATCACATATTTCAGCAAGTTGGTACTTGCGATTTCAGAATCCCAGGCCACATAGCTCAGTTTGAATGCATCA
The DNA here is from genome assembly GCF_037973995.1 of Paenibacillus sp. FSL R5-0701. NCBI lineage: Bacteria > Bacillati > Bacillota > Bacilli > Caryophanales > Paenibacillaceae > Paenibacillus > Paenibacillus sp. FSL R5-0701. Next base: position 1,492,811 of record NZ_CP150230.1, read on the forward strand.
CCGTTCACTGGAGTCAGACCTTTGGTCCACTCAGCAATCTGATCGGCATGTTTCTCAGCATAAGCTTTAGCTGCTTCTTCTGCGGATGTGCCACCCTGGATAGCAGTCATCATTTCACCCATTTCATCCGAGGTCCATTGGAAACGGGACAGGAATTCAAACGCAACAGGGTGATCTTCTTTTAGACCTTTACGGGCGATGGTATGAATTTCTTCAGCATCACCGAAAGATTTCTCAGGGTCTTCCAGATATTTCAGATCATACTTGTTGAACATCCAGTGCGGAGTCCAACCTGTAATAATGATTGGATCTTCATTTTTGATCGCTTTGTCCAGTGTGGCCGTCATGGCTGCACCAGAGCCTTCAATCAGAGTCCAGTCAGTCAATTTATAGTCTTCGATCGCTTTTGCAGCGGACTTCATAATACCAGCCCCTGGATCGATACCGATAATCTGATAGTTCACTTCTTGACCTACAGCGTTGGCTGCTGAATTGTTGCCACCAGCGGAAGTTGTGCCACCAACGAAGTATTGTGAGAAACCAGCTACAAGCACAAGGAATGTTGCCGCAGCAGTGATCCATGCTTTTTGCTTTGATGTAATGCTTGAGTTCTTTTTGCGACCTGGCATAAACACATTTTGTGTAAAACGGTCCAGAACAATCGCGAGTACAACAACGGCCAGACCGGCTTCGAAACCTTTACCGATTTGCAGTTGTGTTACGGCACGATAGACTTCCGCACCAATACCTTGTGCACCAATCATGGATGCAATAACAACCATGGACAGTGACAGCATGATGGTCTGATTAATACCGGACATCACGGTAGGCAAAGCGAGTGGAAGTTGTACTTTGAACAACTTTTGCATGGAAGTTGAGCCGAATGCATCAGCTGCTTCAACCAATTCGCCAGATACCTGTCTGATACCCAGGTGAGTCAGACGAATCGTTGGCGGAATCGCAAATATAACAGACGCGATAACACCTGGAACGACACCTAGACTAAAGAATGTAACCGCAGGCAGCAAGTAAACAAATGCAGGCATCGTCTGCATGAAGTCAAGCAGCGGTGTAATGATACGCGCCGCAGTTTTACTGTATGCGAGCCAGATTCCGACAGGTACACCAAGCAGGATCGAAACCAATCCTGAAGTGATAACCAGACCGAGTGTGTCCATCGATTGGGACCAGTATCCCAAGTTATCTACGAGCAAGAACCCGATAACCGTAAATAGTGTCAGTGGGAGTCGTCCTACGAGGAACGCAAGAACACCCAATATGGCAATGAACAGGAGTGGATGGGGCAGCAAGAACAGCCCGGAGAAATATCCGACAACCGCTTGAATAACGGTGGAAATTACATTAAACAATCCGGAGAGCGAGGAGCTCATCCAGTCAACTATGGATTCAATCCACGACGCTAGTGGTATTTTGGGAATCATTCACAAGTTCCTCCTTTACTGCAACTTCACCGCTAAGTGCACCCAGCAGGGCACCGCGGACGATAACACCTTGCAGACGGCCATTCTCACCAACAACAGCGAGAGGCACATGGGCTGAACTTACAATTTCGAACAATTCATGAATCAGGGTCTCAGGCGACACAGTAGGCCCGTCCGTGATCAGAATGTCTTTTAATACTTTGTTTTCACGCATCGCACGAGAAGCGTCTTCTGCTGTAATGACACCAAGCAGCTTCTTCGAACGGTCAATGACAAACAGGTTGGAAACGCCACTTTCGCGCATTAATTCGAGGGCAACACGAGGTCCGCGGTCAAGTGTGATTGTTTCAGGGCGACGCATTACGTGAGATGCTGTAAGGACCTTGGACAGATCCACGTCTTCGACGAAGCGGGCCACATATGAGTTGGCCGGTTGAATCATGATTTCTTCCGGTGTACCGATCTGCACAACTGCGCCGTCTTTCATGAGGGCAATACGATCGCCGATGCGCAGCGCTTCGTCCAAGTCATGGGTAATGAAAATAATCGTCTTTTTCATTTTATCCTGAAGCTCGATCAACTCATCCTGCATATCACGGCGAATCAATGGATCAAGTGCACTGAAGGCTTCATCCATCAGTAGTACTTCCGGGTCATTGGCAAGTGCACGCGCCAAGCCGACACGTTGCTGCATCCCGCCACTGAGTTCATCTGGCATTTTGTCTTCCCAGCCCTTAAGGCCAACCAGCTCAAGTGAGGTTTTTGCCTTCTCCCGGCGTACTTCCTTATCTACTTTTTGTATTTCCAATCCATACTCCACATTATCAAGAACGGTACGGTGCGGGAATAACGCAAACTTCTGGAAGACCATGCTAATCGTTTTCCGGCGCACTTCGCGCAATTGTTCTTTGTTCATCTTGCGTAGATCCTTACCATGGACCAGAATTTCTCCGGATGTTGGTTCAATCAGACGATTGAACATCCGAACCAGTGTGGATTTACCACTCCCGGACAGTCCCATAATAACGAAAATCTCGCCTTCCTTAATTTCCATGTTGACCCGGTTGACACCAACCGTTATCTGTTTTTCTTTGGCCAACTTTTCTTTACCCCAACCTTGCTCCAGTAATTGCAGACCTTGCTCGGTTTGGGGTCCAAACAATTTACTTACGTTTTTCACTTCAAGTATGGTCATGTTTTCACCCCTTCTGATGTGTTGTGCACTTCGAACGGCTTTCAGCATCCATAAGCCCATACACTTATGCGCCCAGCCACGAAATCCGGTAGTTGTTGCTTCGCTTCCCGTCTTTCTGGGTAACGAGTTTAATACTAACAATACTTAACCAGTATATCAACCGAATAAACAGTACATAATGTTTGTACAGTAAAAACTGTACAAAGTTTTTCGTCCAAATACTCCGTCATTCTCCTTATTCTGGCTAATAAGGCAGCTTTACATTTGACATTGCTTTTCCTACAATAGAAAATGAGCTGAATTGAAGCTGAATTTTTTGGTTAAAAGATAGTCATAGGCAATTGTAGCCTGGTAAAGTTCCCATTTTCATACATTGGGTGAATGAAAGCCCTCTGGCATATATGATGTCCGGCCGAGAGCTTTCCCATGTAAGCAGGACTTTTAAAGTGTTGCAATGATTTCGCCAAAGACTGTGGAATGTTCAGAATGGAGGTTGCAAGCATGGGCTTGGACCATTTACAAGAGGAACAGCAGGCAACCGTGCTGAAGATTCGTAAACGCGTCATTGAAGCTATTGGACGTAATATGGATCTTTACGGCGTTACGCTGTCAACGGGACACTTATATGGATTGCTATTTTTTGCAGACAAACCAATGACCCTTGACGATATGGGACGGGAAATGGAAATGAGCAAAACGAGTATGAGTACAGGTGTACGAACACTGCTGGATTTGAAAATGGTAAATAAAGTGTGGAGCAAGGGCTCCAGAAAAGACCTATATGAAGTCGAATATGACTGGCATCAGACGTTTACGGATTATTTTGCAATTAAGTGGAGAAAAGCCGTGGAGAGTAACCTTCAGGTTCTACGCAAATCAATTGATGAACTGAATCGATTAGTCGAAGATCTGGATGAAGAGGCGGATGCTGAACTTATCCACATCCTGATGGAAGACAAACACAAGGTTTTGCAAGCGGAAGCATATTACAAATGGTTGGATCGGTTGATTGATACCATGGAAGATGAAGAGATATACAAGCTGGTTCCGAAGGAAGAGATTAAGGAACATTCATAATTACATGCAAAGGGCCCTTTCCGTTTAGGAGAGGGCCCTTTGGTCTGTGCAATATCTTACTGATTTATAATGAAGGAACACGATGTAAAAGATAATCTTGCCCATCGTACCAACCTATGTTCACATCTAATGTCCGATCAGACCTGCCTGAGGAAAGACTACAGATTGCTGAGCAATCTGTTTCAGTTCGTTCAGAATCTGCAACCGGCCAGCCGGGGTCCAGCATAACCGTTGCCAGTTCGAAATATCGTGAACGTTACCATACAATACAGCAGGGGATCGATTCCATGAAGCCGTTTGTTTCATGCGTCGGAACAGCTTTTCATTGGCAGGCTGAAGCGAAGCACGATGGATCAACAGGTAATCCGTGTCCAGCACCGGGATACTATCCGCAACATACTCATTTCTGGAGCTTTCGGGAGATACAAGCTCAGCGGGCTGAAGTCCCAATTCAGCATACAACAAGTGATTTAATGGATGCTCGCCAGTCCCTTGTAAGCGAATGAACTGATTCGTAACCTCGATCAGAGCCAACCTGTTTTGTCCGAAATAGGGTTGCAGGTTCAGGCTTGCTTCAAGCTTGCGAAACGCAAATTCTTTGAAATTCAGTAACGCTTGTTTCTCACGTCCGACCAGTTCGGCGATGCGAATATGGTTCTCTTTCCAGTCATCAGTGGACTCCAAGATGATGGTAGGTGCAATACTTTTCAGGCGATCGTAATAAGGCTTGTGGTAAAAGTCACCGATGATCAAGTCTGGCTTCGCCTGCCGAAGTTGGTCTAATTGTCTGGTTAATCGGCGTTCTTGTTCATATTCATCCGATTCTCGGTCAAACACACTTTGATCTTCCAGCACAGCTACCGGGCGCAGTCCAAGCGAGGCCAAGTTCTCATGGAATCCCATAATGGATGCCGTAGCTACGCGAAGTTGATCTCTTTTCATATATACGCTGGGAGCGATCCCCAAGGTTTGTTTGAATTTGCGGCTAAAATAATATTCATTGCCATACCCGACAGATACCGCGACGTCTTTGAGGACACAGGATTCCTCTGTCAGCTGTTTTTTTGCTTCGTTTATACGTAAACGATTCAGGTAATCGGTCGGTGACATGCCTTTGGCCTTCTTGAAACTGCGTGAATAAGAGCTGGGGGTGAGTCCAGCAATCTTGGCAAGCTGATCCATGCTGATTCCTTCACTCATGTAACGTCGCATATACATAATACTGCGTTCCAAGGCAGGGTCCACTTTCTCATGATTGGCTTCCAGCCGGTTCTCTGAGAGAAATTGCAACAGTTCATGCAGCTGGCTATGTATGCTGATAAAGTGATCCGGTTGCAGACCGCGATAGGTTTCATACAGTTGTTCCAAACGTAATACAGCCTGCTGCTCATGACGAACCAGCAACCTGCCTGTCTGCCAATCCAGCGGGAAGGCGGGTGAAGAGGTCATTTTCCATTCACCGCGCACTTGCTGCAAACAAACCGTATCCATGCTTAGTAATATACATTCGGTCATATTCGAGCGTGCAGCGGCCTCAATGGCTGTTCCTGGCTTCAGTACGAATAAGCTACCGGCTTGCGCCGTATAGACTGTATCATTCAGGACCAGAACACCGTCTCCTTGCAAAATAAGACAGAGCATGGGCCGTGACACCGTCTTGCCTTGCACACGGAAATTCTCCCCACGACGCACACGGCACATGGAGGAGAGGAGCGGTAGAGATGAGGTTTCAGCAATGAAGGGAAACTGTTCAGTCATACGGACCATCCTTTTGTCTTATTTTCTTAATGATAACAATTATCATTCTCATATGGAAGATGTTTTTGAAAAATAGTTTTCGACAACCAAAAAAGGACTACCAGGAGCCATGATGGCTGCAAGGTAATCCTTTTTGTTACGGACATGTCCGTTGTATGGGCTATACGCCTGAATCAACATATATGTTAGTACGGTGTCACCAATAGAATATTGTCGAGGAAAACGTCACTCATTACTTTTTTCCCTGTTCCACCCGTTTGCACGTGATACAAGCGATATTGATCTTTGGCATTGATGTAGAAGAGGCCCGCAACATCATCTCTGATATGGAATGCATCCCATTCGTCCCCGGTAAGTTTCGTTACCTTGAGAGCTGTATTAACCGAATAGAGTCCGTTGTTGCCAGAGATGTATGCAGCCGTAGATGTACCATTGGTCAACTGATTCGCCACATAAGTTACATTTGTCAGGTTCAGGTTGGCAGACTTGGTCACTTTGTTGCCCGAGACCGTTTTGGCATAAGCCTTTTTGTCTGCATCGATAAGGACAACTTTGTCTGTACCTAAGGCACTTACTTCACGAACGCTTTTGTTATGAAGCTGAAGTGTTTTGGCTGAAGTTGTTAACGCAAACGCTTTGCCTTTGGCATAATTGTAATCCTTATTGCTGTCGAGAACGATTCCTTTGTTATACACGTAAAGATTGTTTCCCCAACCACCGGAATATACAGCATTCACATCCAGTTTGGCTTTGGGATTAACCGAAGTTGCTTTGCCAGTGTTGTAGTTCACCTTATACATGACAACAGCATTGGTAGAATAGAAATCCTCGTAGGGGTCTGTATTTACCATCAGTTGCAGTTCGTTTTTGGATTGATTTGTAAAATAACGTCCTTCTACTGCACCTGCGGCAATCCGCTGCACAGCGCCAGAACCGTTGGACGTTTTGGACACAATCCACGTATTTCCATTAACCAACGCATTATAGTAGGCACGCCCTTTGGTTACCAGGAGGAATGGGAAGTCGGTATCAGCCTTGTCAGCAATCTTGGTGACAGCTGAAGCGTCACTATTGCCATTCGCGCGATAAATGGTACCTGTAGCATCCAGATAATAGATGAATCCGTTATCCGTATAATAGCTGAGTACATCCGTAGCAAATGTCTCTGCCGCATCGCTGGACCCGTCATTCGGAACCCGAAGCAGTGTTGTGGAAGAAGCAGTCTGCGTGTAGTAGAGATAAGAGCCTGCCGCGTGCAAGTCCACACCTTGAAAATCAATTAATACTTCTGTTGTATTGCTGCCATCCGCGGATACTTTGTACAAAACGCCGTCGGATTCATAATACACTGTGGATTGGCTAAGTGAAGCTGCCTGGGCTGAGGTTCCACCTCCCAATGTCACTGCTGCAATGAGTGTAAATAACAGCAATGTACAGATGGTGCGTTGTAAGTATGTATGCCTTGTTTTCATTCGTTCATCGTCCCCTTCGTTCTTCTATATGTATGTCGTTAATTCCTTATGTTATATCGGTAAACTATGGAAGATATGTTAGATCTCAAACATGAAAAAAAGAAGAGGATGAAATTGAATTTCACACCTGTCCAAACCTGAAATCGAATTGCGCATGATGCTGCCATTCCCCTCCCAAAGCGTTCTCCGCCTGACATGATCGTGATAACATTACACTCAACCAGAGCAGAGGCCAACTGACAATCCAACGACAGGAGCGAAAAGATATGATGAATATAGCAACGATTGGTACAGGGTCCATTGTGGATGCCATTTTATCTGCGATTAATGAACTGGATGATGTTACGTGTACAGCGATGTACTCCCGGAAGAGAGAGACAGCACAGGAGCTTGCGGGTAAGTATGGGGTCAGTACCATCTATACGGACCTGGAATCCCTATTTTCAGATACAAATGTAGATCTCGTATATATTGCTTCACCAAACAGCATGCATTACGAACAGGCCTATCAGGCACTTCAACATGGCAAACATGTCGTCTGCGAAAAACCGTTCACGTCCACGCTTCAGGAAGCAGAAACGCTGATTGCACTTGCAAAAGAAAAGAATCTGTTGCTGTTTGAAGCCATCTCCAACATTCATCTGCCCAATATTAAAGTCATACAGGGGCAACTACCAAAGCTTGGTCCGATCAGACTCATCCAGTGTAACTACAGTCAATACTCGCGCAAATACAATGATCTGCTTGCAGGGGAGACGCCGAACGTATTCAATCCACAATTCTCTGGTGGAGCGCTGATGGATATCAATATTTATAATCTGCATCTGGTCATGAATCTGTTTGGCAGTCCGAATGCCGTATCGTATACCGCGAACCAGCATGCAAACGGCATTGATACATCAGGTGTTGTGGTTCTCCAATATGCGGAGTTTATTGCGGAATGTGTAGGTGCCAAAGACACAAACAGTATGAACTTTGTGCTCATTCAGGGTGAGAAAGGTTATCTTCAGGTTGTGGGAGGAGCAAACGGTTGCCGGGAGATCAAGCTTCAGATCGGGAACGAGCCTGCTGCGGCGTATAATGCCCAGAGCCAATCCAATTGGCTGTACTATGAGTGGGAAGCGTTCAGGGACATCCATGCAAATGGGGATTACAAAAGGTGTTACGAATTGCTCGAACACAGCCAGTCTGTGATGAGTGTACTTATGAGTGCGCGTAAGGATGCCGGGATCGTATTTGCAGCGGACCAACGTTAATCGTTAATACGTATCGCTAATGCTGCCCATGTATAACATGTCGAAAAGATAGAGTACCGAGACCATCGAAGACATTTTGGATAACCTTAATTGTTCATTGTATCCGTAAGCCAGTAACGTTTCATCACAATGTCTGGACAGGGTTGAATGGTTGTTGCCCGTGACTGCGATGACTTTCATCTGTTTGTTGCTCAGCACTTTGGCAGCTTCAATCATGGATTGGTTCTCACCTGTGTGTGATATAACAAAAGACAGCGTCAGGTTATTGGGGTTCATCGTGTTCAAATAATGCATGTTGGGACTATTGTGAGCAATCGCAGATATGCCGAGTTCATTCCATTTGGCACAAGCCTGTTGAGCCAGATAATAATTCATATCACTGCCATAGACATCAATGCGTACGGATTCTTTGACCCAGTTCGCGATTCGTAACAAAACAGGAGCGTTTAACATCCGGCGTGTATCTTCCAGCGCCTGCTGGTACAGGTAAGGAACCGAGTCGATGGCAGCCAGCACGTTCCCTTGTTCTGCAATTGCATGATCCTGCGTTTGCAACGCGGAGGGCATCTGTTGATATTCAAGGGCAAGCTTGAGCTGAAAGTCTGGGTACCCCTTGGTACCCAGCTTTTTGCATAAGCGAACAATGGTGGATGAGCTTGTATAGGTCTGCTGAGCCAATTCATGGGCTGTAGAATCAAATACAACTTCGGGATTGTTCAGGATATGGTTCACAATATGTTTCTCCTGTGCCGTCAATTGTGAAGCATATTTTAATTTTTGAAGTAGTTTGGATTCCATACAGTTGTTCCATTCCTCTCTAGAATCATCCCATAACATATATCTCCACATCATAACCCGCGTATATTTATTTCTCAATCTGTATAGCGGAGCGACAGTGTAAATCTGTTGAATTTCTTCGCTACACTCCACATCATTTAGATCTGACTTTCCGCCAGTTGTTGACGACTATTCCATAGCGTGACGAAACGAAGGAGAACCACACTAGTGAGCATAAGCACTGCTCCAATCATGAGTAACATCCAAGGACCAATCAGCAGCATGCCACTGGCTTGACCAGCGACTAAGGCAATGAGGGGAAGGACAATTAATCCGCCGAGCTGATACGCTTCCTGGAACCCACGGACCTTGGCCGAGATCAAGACGTTCAATAAAATGACCATAAGACTACAAGCGGGAACAACCCACACCACAAGTATGATCCAGTTCAGATTGGGAAACATCAACGTTCCAAACATGGGGTACATCAGAATATTGGCAATGATTCCGTAGATCAGGAAAGTAACCCAGGATAATAGAATGGAAGGGATCAGGGCAGCTAGCACTTTGCCTTTAAAAAGAGTGCTCATACTGATCGGTGTGAATAACAACCCTTCCAGCGTCTTGCGTTCCTTTTCACCAGCGAAACTATTGGCCGTCAGAATGCTGGAGGCCATCACCGGAATGATGAGAAACAAGGGAGCGAACATATACATGGCCAAGTAATAGACAATACGATGATTATCTGTAGGCATGGAAGCAAGCTGAGGAATCTGTCCACTTTGGGTTAACGCATCCAATGATTCAAGCAGAAAGCTGATGTTGCCCAGTGAACGAAGTTCCATTCTGGAGGCCGCCCACAGGAGGGCAGAGGGCATAATAATTCCGATAATCAGTGGGACGATCAACATGGGCAACCAGAGCTGAACGCTGGCTGTGACGGACCGGATATCTTTACGTACCAGTGCACGTATGGCTTGGCGGTTATTCATGGTGGTGTGCCTCCCTTATGGCAAAATAGATACTTTCCAGATCACTGCCCGTGATGCGGGCCTGATAGACTTGACCGTGCTCCGTTAATTGCCTTAGCAGTAATGGAATATCTTCACGCGATGTTAGCTGAAATACTGCTTGATGTGCGGAGATTATTTCAGGCGTAAAGTTGGTTGCCGTGTGCCATCCATCGGGCATTTCGGCTTCTACTTCGAGCTTCGGAGTGGACAGGTACCGGCTAACAATCTCCTGTTCCGTGCCTTCCTCCACGATGCGCCCCTTTTCCATGAAAATATAATGATCACAGACGGCTGACAGTTGGGACAGCACATGGGATGAGACCAAGATTGTCATCTTTTCTTCCTTATTTAACTGACGGATAATGCGCAGCACCATCTGAATTCCATCCGGATCCAGGCCATTGGTAGGCTCATCCAGAAACAGGATGGAAGGACGGTGCAAGAGTACTCGTGCAAGGCCCAAGCGTTTCTTCATGCCTGTGCTATAGGTGCCGACGTTTCGATGCTGATAATCCTGCAACTCAAACAGAGTTACAAGCTCGTCGATTTGTTTCTTGGCATGCTTCAGGCCAAAAACATCTGCGAAGAAAGTCAGATTGTCACGCCCGCTCATATTTTCATATAATCCACTTTGTTCGGTAAGAGTGCCACACATGGCCAGTACTTTCTCCGCCTCACAAGCGGCGTCCAATCCGTTAATGGTTACCTGTCCACCGGAAGCGCCCAAGACCCCATTCATGATACGGATCAGTGTGGTTTTGCCCGAACCGTTGGGTCCAATCAACCCGGTGACACTGCCTTGTTTAACTGTGAAACTGACATCATGCAGTGCTTGATGCACCTTGAATTGCTTGGATATGTTACGTACTTCGATCATGCATATTCACCGTCCGATCTGAGTTTGGAGATTATACGTGCGGTAGGCTGATATCGTTCAAATGGACGACAAAAAAGATATTTTCCTCCTTCAATAGTCCCGAATGTAGAATGCACATTTACCCTGAAGTCTGCCTGAAATCGGGTCTCAGGTTTGTTTTCACTCTGCCTTGTAACATGTATCCTTATTTTAGGGTAGAACATCCGTTTCATTGCTATTCATAACGTGGTAATGGAAGATAAGGCCTTACGTCTCATGAATGCGTGAAATATGCTTATAACGCCGGTCTTGGTTATCCAGGGCCGGCTTGACGTGATGTTTTGGCGTGCCTGTCACGGGGAACGTCTGTTTCTAACGATTACATAATGAATTCGTCTAACACATCCATATGAATACATCGTATGGGTACATATTGTGTTTGGACGTAGAGGAAGGTGAGTGAGTCATGACAGCATCCAATGAATATCGTTTTCAAGTGAACCTGAGCGGGATGATCCAGATTTTATCCAACCATCTATATAGCAGTCCTAAAGTGTTCTTGCGAGAACTGATGCAGAATGCGACGGATGCGATTACCGCACGAACGGAGGCGGAGTCAGGGTATCAGGGTGAAGTGCGTGTTGAACTGACGGGAACAGGTGAGCAATTGACCATGATGGTGGAGGACAACGGCATCGGCTTGACTGAAGCGGACATCCATGAATTCCTGGCGATGATTGGACAATCCTCGAAGAGGGGGCAGCAAGCGCTGCTGGATGGAGAGACTTCGTTTATCGGACGTTTCGGGATTGGGTTGTTATCCTGTTTCATGGTGAGTCACGAAATTGTCATGCTGACGCAATCCGCGAAGGGCGGCCCTTCGATGGAGTGGCGGGGCAAGCCGGATGGCACCTATACGATTCGACAGTTGGACACACAGCTGTCCCCGGGGACCAAAGTATATCTGCGTTGCACACCGGACGCGGCGCACTACTTTGAACCGGATTATGTGAAAGAAGCTCTGTTCTATTACGGAGCATTATTGCCGTATCCGGTCACGCTGTATCATGACGGCGTGCAACATGTGGTGAATAGCGAGACACCGATCTGGCTGATGGACCCTGCACTCGCACGTTCACGCAGATCAGAGGTATTGGCATTTGGTGAACGTCTGCTTGGTGAGCAGTTCCAAGACTTCATTCCGTTGACGACAGCTTCAGGCCGTACCGGGGGTATTGCTTTTGTACTGCCACACGCGGTTAATCTGAATGCCAAGCGTTCTCACCGGGTTTACCTGAAGCGAATGCTGATTTCGGAGAAGGCTGAGAACATTTTGCCAGAGTGGGCTTTCTTCGTGAAATGCCTGATCTGGACAGATGAGCTTCAACCGACGGCATCACGGGAACATTTTTATGAAAATGAGAAGCTGGAGGAAGTTCGCTCCGAACTCGGAGACGCACTTCGCAAGGGACTGGCCGACATGGCTGAGAGCCAGACGGAACGGCTGCAGAAGCTGATTCGCCTGCATGCTCTGTCCATGAAGGCACTGGCTGTGCAGGATCAAGCATTCTACGCGATGATTCATCGCTGGCTGCCTTTTGAGAGTACGAGGGGTCAACGTGAACTTGGTGAGCTGATCGATGAAGGAGAGACGTTGTATTTCACGTCCTCTGTTGATGAGTACCGTCAGATTCATCATGTAGCTTCCGCACAATCGATGCTGGTAATTAACGGTGGTTATATCTATGACAGCGATTTGATGGCGACACTGCCGATGACCGTGCAAAACGTGCACACGGAGCGGTTACAGCCGGATCAGGTCTCGATGAGTTTCACCGATGTGCCACCCGCTGAGCGTAATCAGTATTATGATGCGTTGCGACTGGCCGATTCTGCCTTACAGCGCTTCCGTTGTCGAGTTGAGGTGAAAGGGTTTAAGCCATCGGATCTGCCGGTGTTGTTCACGTTGTCTCAGGAATCCTCAACACTTCGTGCGCTTGAAAAAGCAAGCGAGGAGAGCACGGAATTGTTCTCGTCTGTTCTGGGTTCATTGTCTTCTGGCATGAGTTCAGCAGGGTACTCAACCTTGTATTTGAACGTGAGTAATCCAATCATTCAGCGGGTACTGACATCACCGGATGATCAGATGACACCGATTGCCATCGAAATGTTATACGTCAATGCGCTGATGATGGGGCATTATGCCATGAGCAAGCAGGAGCTTGAAGTGTTAAATCAGGGCATTGTTCGTTTTATTGATTGGGGTTTACGTGCAAATACGGACCGTAAGGGGGATGCTTGATGAAGACAGAGATGGATTTTGAAGAACTGATGGACGAGGCCTATGGCTTGCCCAATGGTCCGGCGAAGCTCGGTATGCTGGAGGAAGCAGCAAGAGTTGCTGATGTGAACGGCATGGAGGAAGAGGCATACGAAGCAAGATCGGAGATTGTGGAGACAGCAACATTTTGCGGTTATCCGATGAAAGCACTGATTGCTTTTTCCTGGCAGCTGGGCAAGTTCGACCAACAGCCCGAAGAATATGATGAAGAAACGTTAATGTGGTCGTACAAATGGATATTGGGCAAGATGCCCGACTTCCCGGAAATATCACGCGAGAAGATCCTGGAGCTGTTGGAGGATTTCGGACGGCGTTTCAAGTCCTACGGTTACAGCGAACGCTCTTACTGGTATTATCGGTTCCGGATCTTTATGGATTTTGGGGAGCTGGAGGAAGCGGGACGCAGTTATGATCGATTCAGAACGATGGATCGTGACTTCATGAGTGACTGCGAAGCCTGTGAGCAGGATGAGATTATGCGTTATTTCTTGTTAAAAGGAGACGATGAGAAGGTGTTGGAGGTGGCACAGCCTATCCTGAAAGGGCGTATGAGCTGTGCAGAGATTCCGCATCTGACTTTGTCTGAAATTTTGATGCCGTTATATCGGTTGGGACGGACTGCGGAAGCAGATAAACATCAGACCAAGGGATATCGCATGATTAAAGGCCAGAACGATTTTGTGCAGAGTTTTGCGGAGCAGATGGATTATCTCACACGTATGAATCCGGAAAAAGGCATTGATGTGCTGGAGGAAACACTGGTGTTCGCTGCCGATCATGAAGATCCTTACGCCAAAATGTTTTTCTATGCCAGAGCAGCATCGTTGCTTCGCCGCTGGGTGGAAGAATCTCCAGAATACCGATTGCGTCTGCCAGCGTCCTTCCCGTATGAAGGTGACCCAGGCGACCTGCTCAAGCTGGCCGATTACTTTGCGGAGTATGCTCAGACCGCTGCAGCCAAGTTTGATCAGCGCAACGGGAACCACCATGTATCTTCGTTGATCGAATAGAGACGGATATAACTGAGTAACAGATCGCTATAATAAGTTATGAAAAGTAACGAAACAGGCTTGTTCGAGAAGGATCGTACCCTTCTGAACAAGCCTGTTTTTTCTTGCATCATAAGCATAATCAATCTAATCGGTATGAAGATGTTTTATTTTTATTGTGCTGAAGTCGCAGAAGGGACCGGCGCTGGTACTGGAACCGGTGCAGTTTCAGATGTCTCCTCTGCAGCTTCGGCTTCTTCAGCAGGTTCCGCTTGCGGCTGCTGAGCAGCCATCAGTTCAGCGACGATTTGATCTGTTGGTTGGGTAAGCAGCGCATACATGATCGCAGCCTCTTCCTGACGAATCAGAGGTTTGCGGGAAAGGAAATCAACGGATCCATCTTCCAGCACTTTTACCTCAGGTCCATGGATACCAAGCTTCGCCATCATCTGAACGGCTGGTACAGCCCATGGGTCCGTGTGTCCCGCAAGTTTGACATCCGTGAACAGTTCACTAGGATATTGCAGTTGCAGAATTCTCCACATCATGACCATGGCTTCCTGTCGGATAATCACTTGATCCGGCTTAAACTGCTGTTCGTCCTTGCCAGTAATCATACCCATTTCATATCCAAGTTGAATATATCCGGCTGCTGCATGGTCGGCCCAATCAGTGCCTGCAGGAGGTGTTGTTTTGCTGGGCTTCAATCCACTCAGTTTAAGCGTGTTCTCAATAAATTCAGCTCGTGTCACAGCTGATTTCGGTTGGAAAGACTTGTTAGCATCATTCTCATAATATCCAAGAGATTGTATGGCATAGATTGCTTCAGCATAAGGACTGTTCTCACGAACATCCCGGAAGCCCATAGGCTTTTGTCCTTTTTTCTCATAACCCATTGGGTTGAGGTAAGGTTCTTTCATATAGATGGTTCCATCAGCATTTTTCTTGAATGCTGTGAATTGACCGGTCAATTCATCTTTGAAGAGATTATCTTCCACTTGAATCAGGTTGCGTTGACCCAGAAAAACGTCCGAAATGCTCAATTGTCCTGGCTCTGTGCCAGCATTTTTCAGGGAACTGACGATCGTGCTAATTCGCAGATCCGCGTACAATCCGGTGAAGCGTTGCAGCTCAGCTGCGGATTGCGGCGTGTATTCCTTGAACTGTACAGGCTCTGCATATTGCGGGAAGAAACTTTGAATGAATGCCGGGTAGAACAGATTACGAAGTGCTCCATTTTGATTATACGTCAGGAAAACGCCTGTATTTTGCTCGGGAATAAAGAAGAGATAAGAGCTGAATCCGTTCAGGTCGCCTGCTTTTGTAATAACTTTTGGACTACTTCCTGCACCGGGAAGCTGAAATGCAGCTTCGAATCCATACGTGGTGTTTGGCAACAATGGGTGAATGGAAGAACGGTACTGTTCCATGCTTTTCACCGTGGATTCCTTGAGAATCCGCTCGTTGTCCTTCACGCCATCATTCAGGAAAGCGATCATGAACTTCCCAATGTCTTCTGCGGTAGACAACATGCCGCCTTGAGGCATAGGTGTTGGAGCGATGGTGTACAGATCAAGCGGGTTGTGTGCCGCATCATAGCCAGTAGCCAGCTGCTTTTGGAACTTTTTGTCCAGCATGAAACTGCTGTTATCCATTCCCAACGGTTTGAAGATATGTTGTTGCATGTAGGATTCAAAGGGCTCACCGCTTACATTTTCAACAATCATGCCAAGCAACAAGAACGAGAAATTATCGTACATGTAGGCGCTACCAGGCTCTCGAACGACAGGAGGCATATGTTGCTTTGCGTAATCCTCCATCGCTATGTACTTGTCGAAATCAGTATGGATGTCTTCCTGCTGCGGATCACGAATCTCGAATCCGGTCGTGTGGGTGAGCAGGTTCTCCACAGTTACAGGTTTGTCAAAAGGATTATCGAATTCGAGCCCTTTCACATAGGTCTGAAAATCAGCTTGCAGATCAACCTTGCCTTGCTCCACCAGCTGCATTACAGCTGCTGATGTAAACGTTTTGGAGACAGAGGCTACACGGAAAGCAGTTTTTTTCGGATCGATCGCTGTTTTGCTCTCCACATCAGAGAAGCCATATCCCTTTTCTGCCAGAACTTTGCCATCCTTCACAACAACAACGGAGGCTCCAACATAATGGGGCTTTGCCTCAGGTGAATCGAAGAATGAATCCAGAAATGCTGTAGCCGATTCGGTTGTCAGCGCTTTCGTCTTTCCTTGTTCAGCAGCTACTGGAGTCGCGGTCTCCGCCTGTACTGCGGGTACCGACAGACTGAGAGACAGGACCACAGCCATAAAAGCTCCTGTTAGGGAGGTGAACCTGAAACGGGTCTTTCGTTTGGATAAATGCATGCAAACACTCCTTTATGAAAATATTTACAAAATAGTTACCTACCCATGTATTACTGATTACTCGCCCGATAGGTTTCACGATAATAGATTCCAATGTTGGCAATCCAGATCACAGAGATCACTACAATCGGGAATGGAGCAAAGGTAAAGAGCATCGAATATAGAACCATAGAGACCATTCCAACACCAAGAAGTACATTCATCATCTGAAAAGAACGATAGGCTGCGCGATAGACAATCCATTTCTCGCCTTCATCCAGCTTCTCAAAATGATCCTTCTTCATGTTGCGCGAGTTCAGATCCAGAGTACGCTCAGGATAATAATGGTTGTATCGCTTCACAGTCAGAGTTTGCACGACCACGACGATGATAATAGAGATACATGAAGCAACGAGATTCAAGAGGTTGAACAGTTCTGGAGAATTCGGCATGGTTCGGTTGGATGCATACAAGGATAAGGCAAGTGCTGCCCAGGTAAACGTAAGAATAACGCTGAATCCGCTGAGAATCATCGCTTTTCCGAGGGAACGTTCTGCTGGAGAGATGAGTGAATCGGAATCTCCATAAGCATCATCTTCCATGGGAGGGACAGATGGCGTGCGGGAGAGACTGAAAATGTTCCACACCGTCATAACTACTACAAGAGCCGCCAGTATTGCGAATAAAAGATCATAGTCATAGTACACGGACAGCGTCCAGTTCAAGTCAGAAGGGAGTTTACTGACTCCGCTAGCTCCAAGAAAACCAACTACAGCGCCACCTGCTGCATACAAGGGAAGACGCAACCGCTTTTTGATGGACGAGGATGATGAATTTTTCATTTTAATCTCCACCTTTCAGTTCAAAGATTTTTTCGACAGGTTCACGAAATACATGTGCTATTTTTAGTGCCAGAACGACCGACGGAGAGTAATCTCCACGCTCAATCAGGGCAATGGTTTGACGGGATGCACCAATGAGTTTGGCCAGTTCTGCTTGGGATAGCCGGTCTCTGGCTCGTAACTCCCGAACGTGATTGTGTAATTCTTCCACTTGCTCACCTCCATGAACCTAATGTACATGATAATTGCTTAAATGTAAACTATAATATACAAAATGTTAAAGATCATTTACTTCTGAACGTTGATAATGGACATGAAAAAGAGAGCCTTCTGGGCTCCCTTGGATGATTATTTTGTTGTCGGAAAAGTTGCCAGAAAAGTGAAATCAAGATGCATCTGCACACGGCAGAGGTTGATTCTGTTTCTCAGCCTTCCGAAGTATCATTCGGAAAAAGACGAGCGCTCCAAGCCCCATCAGGATATACAGACCAGCCATCGCATAGGAGGGCAGAAAGGCTCCAATGGTTAACCCGAGACTGCCGAGGAGGGCAGCGGCGTTGTAACTCATCCCGTCAGCAGCCATATAGGCAGCACGGTCCGAATCTGGAATCATACCCGCAAGCATGACCTGACGAACAGGGGCGTACATCAACTCTCCAATGGTTAGCAATATAGCGGATGAGATGAGTAACCAGGCCCAGTTGCTGAAAGCCAGTACGGTGAAACCTGCGGTATAGAGGAGCATACCGACAGTCATAATAGATCGGGACTGGAAGCGACCTATCCATCTGGAGAATGGAATGGCAACCAAGGCGACCAGTACGGTGTTAATGACCATGATCAGGCTGAACATATGCAGACCTGAGATATCTGAGCCGAACAGTTGGGCGGTGAATTCATTTTTTAGACGAACAGCAATGTATTTATCCAACTGAAATTCCAGGGAGACTGCAAGTACAGTAGCCGTGAAAAATATCATGAAACGTTTGTCCTGAAAGACCGCCCAATACGTTTTCAGTATGTTCCTCTGGATGGGAGCATCGCCATAACCAAGTACACGTTTATCCATTGTTTCACGAATCATAAAGATCAAAATAAACAGGGTAACCAGGCTTTCAAGGCATACCAGACTGAACAATAGGAAACGAAATGATTCGAAAAATAGCCCGCCCATCAGTGCACCAAAAGTTACAGCAACGTTTGTTGTCCAATATTGCAATCCATATACATAATGACGTTCATGTTCACTGCTTACATCAACAATCATGGCATTAGCAATCGGCACGGTAATCCCTGAACTGAGACTGCTGAGCAGAAACATGAGACAAGTGACAATGATTAAATCCATCCACGGCGAATTGGCGATGGCCAAGCCGAGTAGAGCCATGACCTGGAGACTTTGTGCGATCACCATTAACTTCTTCCGTCCAATCCGGTCAGACCAATATCCTGCCCACAATCCCACAATCATGGAAGCTACAATATTGACCGTCAGCAATAACCCCGCCAAACCTGCGCCAATCTGAACACTCAGATAGATCGCCATGAATGGAATGATGGACTTCTGGGTCAGATCGGTGAAAAAATCAGTAATGATACGTATCCTGATGTTCAGGTGCAGATCGGCGTATTTCATAAGTCGTTTTTCTTCCTTCCCACTGGTCATGTTGATGTTACTGAGTATAATGGAGGAAAACCTGAAGAAAAACTGTAGAAGCATCCGGATGGATTTCGTATTTTAGCAGAAGGTAGGGCATATATGGACATATCAGAACATTACATTCAACTGCGATTAAACTTTCCACATGTACATGATGAACAAGAAGTACATACAACGGTAGGTGAACTCGCTGATCTATCATGTTGTACCATGCGCAACATGAACCTCATTATGAACAAATTCAAGGAGAACGGATGGGTCAGGTGGAACCCGCAACGCGGAAGAGGCAAAAAATCGATGCTGGTATTTTGTGTCCCGTTGCTTGAAGTGGCGCGTGAACGATTTGGCCATCTCCTGGATGGGAACAGGATGGAGGACGCCTATGAACTGGCTGCCGCCTTGCCAATTACGATGAGAGAACATCTGATGCAGCAAATGCAGCATCAATTCGGTCTGCGTTCGAATAAAGGGGACAGAGGACGAGTGGATACATTGCGGATTCCGCAGAATACACCTTTTAAGACTCTCGATCCAACGCAGACAGGGATGTGGGGAGAAGTTTTCATCATTGCAGAAGTCTTTGATCGTTTGGTCTGTTATCATGCTGAACGCCAAGTATGCGAGCCAAGTCTGGCTATAGCATGGGAGAGTCATGTAGATGGAAGGGAATGGACCTTTTATCTGCACAAAGGCATACCTTTTCATCATGGAAGGATACTGGATGCAGAGGACGTCAAGTTTACCTTTGATCGCATTATCTCTGACAATAGTAACCCGTGCAGGCCTCTGTTTGGATCTATTGAGCGCGTAGAGACGTTGGACGAATTGACTGTACGTTTTGTGTTAAACAAGCCAAACTTCATGTTCCCGGATCTGATGAGTAGTATGTCTGCATCGATCTTGCCTAGAGATGTGGAGATGAATCCGCTCCATCCGATTGGAACAGGACCTTATCGGTTGACGCGTCATGATTCCAAGCTGCTTGTGTTGGAAGTCTTCCCTTCCTACTTCCGAGGCCGAGCCTATATTGACCGCGTTGAAATATGGCAACTTCCCCATTCTGGGAGGGTGGAGTCCGTCATCAAGCATAATATATTTCCGGATGCGGAGCCTCGTGCCGTGCAGCATGAGATGCAGGGTGGCATGTATATGACGTTTAATATGCAAAAGGAAGGGCCGCAGCATGATGTGAATTTTCGCCGGGCTGTTCAACAGCTATTGAATGCGCAAGAGTTGTCGCAAGCGCTCGGAAGCACGAACACGCAGGCTGCTTATAGTCTGATTCGAGGACGAGTACAGCAACCTTTAAAGGTGGGTTCAGATCAAGGGGAGCCATGGAAACAGCAATCGGAACAACCGGATGGTTCGGTCACACCTGTACCTGAACTTTCCGTAGAGACCTCACTGGCGCGGGCCTCAGCATTATTGCGTCATAGCTCTTATCAAGGGCAGAGTTTAAGTCTGTGGGTGGAAGAAGGCGAGAAGATGGAGGCAGATATGGTCTGGTTTGCAGAGAGAAGTAAACAGATTGGCCTACATATCAACATTATGCAGGGAGACCCGATCTATGCAGTCTATCAAGATGGGTTCGGGGATTGTGATCTGATCTATACAGGAGAAATCTTCAATGATCATGTTGTGCTGAGTCTCGTGACGATGTACACCTTCCAGAACACGTTATTCCTGATTGCGATGAATGATCACTGGAGACATGAACTGGAACAGGAATGTGGACGAGTGGTCATGATCCAGGAACCTGCGGAGCGGTTGAGTAGATTGATTCGGCTAGAAGATCGACTGATTCAGGAGGCGTTGCTTCTGCCCACATACAGCTTCAAGGAAGAACACGCCCATCATGATTCGTTGCGAGATTATCGTCTTGCGGGGTATGGTCTGCCTGATCTGCGCAGATTGTGGGTGAAGAGAAGACCTGGTGCCGAGAAAGAGGATACGAGTTACCCAGTGTATATTCCGTTGTGGTAGGTAGGAACGACTACCACAACGGGAATGAATCGGGCGTTCACCAGTTCAGATCATTTACGAAACCCTGATGAATTCAATAGGCTTTGTACCCGGTTCAAGCAACAAAGGAATGGAGATGGATTGAGCAACTTCTGAAGATTCATTGAGGGTAAACGTATACGTGATCTTCAGACCGAATAACACAAATTCGACGGAGAACGTATCTTTCCCGGTGTATTCCATGGGCATTTCGATGGCGTTAAAGGTTGCTTGTAACCCGTCCGATGTTTCCTTAATAGACATCTCGCCATAACCAGGATGCGTGTAAATACCCGCATAAGCGGTGTAAGGACGATCACAAGGTGTAATGTGAGGTTCTTCAATTTTTTCCTTAACATCAGTTTCTGGATGAATAGTTAAATCCGAAGAATTTTCCGGATTAGTCTCTGGTTCTGACGGTTCTTCCCCCATTAATTTGCTCAATTTGGAACTCCAATTGACGGGCTCCAATCCAAGTAGTCGGTCCATGATATGAAAAGCAACCGTATACGGAATTATACTTCCGTTGGTATTGCTCAGAACCACGATTCCAATCTGCTCCTCTGGCAAAAAGGCGACTTGTGATGCAAAGCCATCAATAGCCCCACCATGATGAATCATGGCATGACCACGATAAGGCTCAATCATCCAACCCAGACCATATGTACTCACAGGCAGTTCATGGCTTATGAATGGCGAATCACTAGGCATCTGAGGACTATGCATAATCTTCATCTGTTCTTTAGATATGAGTGATGATCCTTCCCATTGACCTTGATGCAGCTGGAATTGAAGCCATGCAATCATATCGACTAGATTACTGTTAATGGAACCAGCAGGTCCTATGGCATCAATGGCTCGGAAAGGTATTCTAGTATTCTGACCATCCTTCTCCATATAAGGGTAAGCATAGTCAGGTTGAAGTTGCATTTTTTCAACAGAGAACAGACTTGAGTTCATACCCAGCGGATTAAATAGGGACTTCTGAACCATCTGCTCCCACGAAGTTTCATTGAGCTGTCCAACCAGATAACCTGCCGTCATGTACATTAGGTTCTGATACTGCCATTTGTTTCGGAAATCCTGATTTGGCTCCAGGTACTGTAATGTACGAACTAGTTCTTCTCTTGTACGCGGAGAGTTGTACCATACCAACTCATGCCTTGGAAGACCCGAACGATGACACAGCATGTCGCGAATAGTTATATGTTCTGTTGCTACCGGATCGAACATCCGGAAATCTTTCATATACGACTTCACAGGGGTATCCCAATCCAGTATCCCCTGATCTACAAGCAGAGCAGCGGTTGCTGCGGTAAAGGCTTTGGTACTTGAACCTATAGCAAAAAGTGTATTCGAGGTAACTTCAAGTTTGGACTCCAGGTCACGATAACCGTAGCCTTTTTGCCAGACGACTTCATCCTTATGAATCACAGCCACCGCCGTGCCGACACCATTCCATAGTTGAAGCTGCTCGTCGATGAATTCATCCAGTCCTTCCAGTGATGTGCGAAGTTTTGTTTTCACCATACCTTTGGCCTCCCAATATTCAGAATATTATGTGATTTCGCAAACAAGAATAAGACAAAGGTCTGTCAATGAAATGAATAGTTTTTCTACAATTTATCATGCCTTTTCTGGATAAAGTTAACATCCTCCCCGAGACTGATTTTGCGTAGCAATGCCGTATTAACGGACTTCACCGATTGCTTGTCAAACTAGTCCGCATATATCGAACAAGTCCCTCATAACATGTACTAATCAAGTAGGGGTTCTGCTGCAAGCACAATCCTGAAGTGAAAACATGTGCTAAAGGGGATGATGTCATGCGCCGAATATCATGGATGCTTGCCATGGTATTGGTCTTATCGGTCTTGCTTGCCGCCTGCGGGAAGAAGGATGCGGCAGCTGTGGTCAAAGATCTGAACGAAGTCGTAGGAGAGATGGAAAGTTACCAGGGGGCAGGCGTGATGACGCTGCATACCGGAGATACGCCGCAGCAGTACAAGGTCGAGGTATGGCATCAGAAGCCTTCCTATTATCGTATTGCGTTAACGAATGCCAAAAAGGATGTAACACAGATTGTACTGCGTAACGATGAAGGTGTGTTTGTTCTGACGCCCAGCCAGAACAAAAGCTTCCGTTTTCAGAGCAATTGGCCAGATAATCAGGGACAGGTATATCTCTATGAAACATTGATTCGGAGCATTACGGGGGATACAACCCGTCAGTTTGCGGACGAGAAGGAAAGCTATGTTTTTGATGTAGCTGCCAATTATAATACACACGCACTTGTCAGACAGAAAATCTGGCTGAACAAAAGTGATTATGCACCTAAACAGGTGGAAGTATCCGACTCCAATGCCAATGTTGTGGTTGATGTGAAATTCGACTCCTTCAAATTCGGGACTGAATTTGAAAAAGATGCCTTTGATATGCAACGTAACATGACTGCTGCTACAGAAAAAGGCGGCCAAACAGGAACAGATTCGGGTGTGGCTCCTGCGGAGCAAACAGGTGAGGACAGCACCAAAGAACCTGCCAATCCTCAGACTGCGCCTGAACCTGACGGAGCTGTCACTGATGGACAGACCGGTGTAGGTGGTGACACAGAGCAACAAGGTACAGAAGGTGCTGCAACTGGTCAGGAAGGCGAAGAACCAACGCTTGCAGAGCCGGAAGGTGCAGACAGCTTTGGCGTAATTCAGCCGACCTATGCGCCGGAAGGCGTGCAGCTCAAGGACGATCAGATTCTGGAAGAAGCGGGAGACTATTCGGTTATGCTTCGTTATGAAGGAACATATAATTACACGATATTCGAAGCCAGACCACAGGATCGAGCTGTATCACTTGCTCCATCCAGTGTAGTAGATCTTGGATTCACACTGGGGATGATCAGCGGAGATGCATTGAAGACTCTGACATGGATGACAGATGGCATAGAATATCGGATCACCAGTGCCGACCTGCCTCAGAACGAAATGGCACGCATTGCAACATCGATGCAGGAAGAGTCAGGCAAATGATTTTTGAACAAATGAACGAATAGCAGCATAAACATAAGGAATGCTAAGAAGCATCGGAGACCTGTTCTCCGGTGCTTTGTTTTGATGTAAGACAGGTATTCATCTGGCGCCGTTTTTCTTACCAGATACACTCAATAATGTAAAACGCGCTTCTACGCAGAGGGAACCGGGTAAATAATCGATATAAGCAGATTTTGCCGGGGTGGAAAATGGAATTTTGCCCTGCCAATCTCGCTTATCGGTCTTCTTCTGTGTTCGCATTTGTTCCTCAAACGGCGCAACTTACATCTGTTTTTGAATGCGAAACTTCGGTTCATTTGACAGTCACATGCTGGAGCATTACGATGGAGTCTGACGTGAGCCGGATTAAGATGATTAGAGAAGGTGACTTAACGTGCAAGGACAATATCGGCCGACCCAAGCGGAGATCAATTTGGATCATTTGTGTACTAACGTAGAAGCTTTCCGCGAGGCATTGCCTCAGGGCATGAAATTCCTCGCCTGTGTGAAGGCCAATGCCTATGGACATGGAGCGGTGGAGACGGCTAGAGAACTGGAACGAGTGGGTGTGGATTACTTAAGTGTGGCTTTTCTTGACGAAGCTCTGGAACTGCGACAACATGGGATTACGATTCCAATTCTGGTATTGGGTTATACGCCGCCTGAAGGGATCGCTGTTGCATGGCAACATGATGTGACCGTCACACTGTTCAGCAGGGAAGTGCTTGACGCCATTCGACATCTGGATGCGAGCACATTCGCTAACCAACTGAAGGTTCATATTAAAATCGACAGCGGCATGGGCCGATTAGGTCTGTTGCCTGGCGATGAGGCATTGGCTTTCATTGAGGAAGTAGCTTCGCTCAATCAGGTGATGCTGGAAGGCATGTTTACCCATTTTGCCAGAGCAGATGAAGAAGACAAAACCTATACACTGGAGCAGTATAGACGGTTCCAAAGCGTGGTTCATGCGCTCAGGGATCAGGGATGTTCCATCCCGATTATACATACGGCGAACAGCGCCGCTGCCATTGATACACCGGAATTGTCCTATGATATGGTACGTGTGGGAATAAGCCTGTACGGACTGTATCCTTCGGCTGAGGTGAATCATCAGGTGGTGAAGTTGTCCCCGGTATTGACGCTGAAGACAAAAGCGGTTCTGGTCAAAACACTGCCACCCCATTGGGGGATCAGTTACGGAACCCGTTATTTTACGCAAGGGTATGAACGAATAGCGACCCTGCCGATCGGATATGCAGACGGATTCTCCAGAATGCTGACAGGTAAAGCACAAGTGCTTGTACGCGGCCGCCGCGTCCCTGTCGTCGGTACGATCTGCATGGATCAGTGTATGGTGTCGTTACAATCTTTCGCGGAAGAGGCGGAAGAAATTCAAGTCGGCGAAGAGGTTGTCCTTATCGGTCATCAGTCTGGTGGCGTAATAACCGCAGACGAGGTGGCATCCCAACTCGGTACGATTGCATATGAAGTGATCTGCATGATGGCGCACCGCATTCCACGGGTATATACCCGCGGGGAAGCAGTAGTCGCCAGAATCAATCCACTTTTGACATCCTGATAGGTAAACTGGACGTCATTACCAATAAACTTTTTTTCAGAACAGAAGGAAAACTGTCGGAGCATCTCGAATTATGTATGACAGTAAGGATTTAATTCCTGAATTGAGATGTTTGGTCTGTACGAATATTGTTCCCCGTGTTTATAATGGAGTACAGCATACTTGATATACTCGGGGCATATATATTCCTTTGTATAAAAGTTCTGGAAAAACGTAATACTGGTTCACAATGGCGAAAGGTTTGTGGGGGTGGAAGAAAGGTGGCCAACTTGCAGAACACGAAGCGGATCATGATCAGTTTACCTGATTATCTTTTGCAGGAAGTGGATGGCATCGTAGCGCTGGAGAATTCCAACCGCAGCGAATTGATTAGGCAGGCTATGAAGCTGTATTTAACGGAGCGTAAGAAACGTTACATCCGTGAAACGATGCAGCGAGGGTACATGGAGATGGCAAAAATTAATCTGACCATGGCATCCGAAGCCTTTCATGCGGAGGAAGATGCGGACAGCACTCTGGACCGCTTAGTTAGCGGGGTGTAGACATTGATCGTAAAACGTGGTGACGTTTTTTTTGCGGATCTTTCTCCCGTTGTCGGTTCCGAGCAAGGTGGAGTCAGGCCGGTTCTGGTGATCCAGAATGATATCGGCAACCGGTTCAGTCCAACTTGTATTGTGGCGGCTATCACCGCCCAAATCCAGAAGGCAAAGCTGCCAACGCATGTTGAAATTGATGCGGCGGCACACGGCTTTGACCGGGACTCGGTTATTTTGCTCGAACAAATACGGACGATTGATAAACAGAGGCTGACTGACAAGATTACCCATCTGGACGAGGAGACCATGAAACTGGTCAACGAAGCCTTACAGATCAGCCTTGGTTTAATCGATTTTTAAGGCAGCAACCAGCGTCTTGTACGGTGCCCTGCCGTCCGTTGGCAATGGATGTTCCTGTAAGGGAACACACTGAATTCAGACTGTAACCAAAAGAGCGTATGACATCCTTCGGGCTGTTATGCGCTCTTTTGATTAAAGCTTGATGAAAGCGTAGAACATTGGCGATCTTTTCGCTATAATGAAACCTGAGAAACCGTTTACCCGAAAGACCTATATATAGAAGTGGAGGAGACATATGAGCATTTACATCAATCAAGAGAAACTTCAGTTTCATTTACAGACCCGCGAGGCCAGTTACGTATTCCAGGTACTGCCCTCAGGATATTTGGTGCATTTGTATTATGGCAAAAAATTACGCGACACCGATCTGAGCTGGTTGCATGTGCGGACAGAACGAGCGTCCTTTAGCCCCAACCCGGTGCCAGAGGATCGTACGATCTCATTCGATACGTTGCCAGTGGAATTGCCAGTGTATGGCACGAGTGATTTCCGTAATCCGGCTATCCAACTGGAACTTGAGAATGGCTCGACGGTTTCGGAGTTTACGTATACAGGCCATCGATTGGTCAAAGGAAAGACAGCGCTTACTGGTTTGCCAGCAACGTATGTTGAATCCGATGAAGAAGCAGAGACGCTGGTTATTGAGTTGGAAGACCGCGTTGCGGGTATCAAAATCGAGCTTTCCTATACAGCCTTTACGGCATTTAATGCGATTACACGCTCCATGCGTATCGTTAATGAGAGCGCTACCTCAGTGAATGTGGCGCGTGCGCTCAGTTCATCTGTTGATTTTCCGCATGCAGATTATGAATTGTTGCAGTTGTCAGGTGCATGGACACGGGAACGTGATATTGTTCGCAGACCGCTTGCGTCAGGCCTGCAAGGGATTGAGAGCCGTCGCGGTTCAAGCAGTCACCAACAGAATCCTTTTATTGCACTGATGACACCAGGCACGGATGAAGACCAAGGTGAAGTTTATGGATTCAGTCTCGTCTATAGTGGTAGCTTCACTGCACAGGCTGAAGTGGATCAGTTCCACACCACCCGTGTGTCACTCGGAATCAATCCGTTCGAGTTCAGCTGGAAGCTGGAGCCGCAAGAAACGTTCCAGACACCTGAGACGGTTATGGTGTACTCGGCTGCAGGTTTGGACGGCATGTCACAGTCCTACCACGAATTGTATCGGGAGCGTCTTGCGCGTGGTAAGTTCCGCAATGCGGAACGTCCGGTTCTGGTCAATAACTGGGAAGCAACCTACTTTGGATTCAATGCAGACAAGATTGAGCAGATCGCTCGCGCCGGACAGAAGCTGGGTATTGAGCTGTTTGTCTTGGATGATGGCTGGTTTGGACATCGGGACAGTGACAACTCCTCGCTGGGCGACTGGATTGTAGATAAAAACAAATTGCCACAGGGACTGGATGATCTGGCTAACCGCGTAACAGGTCTGGATATGCAGTTTGGATTGTGGTTTGAGCCTGAGATGATCTCACCAGACAGTGAGCTGTATCGTGCGCACCCGGACTGGTGTCTGCATGTGCCTGATCGTCGCCGGACAGAAGGGCGTCAACAATTGGTACTCGACTTCTCTCGTCAGGATGTACGTGATGAGATTGTGCGCATGTTAACAGACGTACTTGGTTCTGCACCAATCACTTATGTGAAATGGGACATGAACCGGAATATGACGGAAGTGGGTTCCGCATTGCTTCCGGCAGACAGACAGCGTGAGACCGCGCATCGTTACATGCTCGGGTTGTATGACGTCATGGAACGAATCACTTCAGCGTTCCCGAACATTCTGTTCGAGAGTTGTTCAGGTGGGGGTGGCCGCTTCGATCCAGGTATGCTGTATTACATGCCACAGACGTGGACAAGTGATAACACCGATGCTATATCCCGCCTGCGGATTCAATACGGTACGAGTCTTGTATACCCGGTAAGTTCGATGGGATCGCATATCTCAGCGGTACCGAATCATCAGGTCAACCGGATCACTTCGCTTGAGATTCGGGGACATGTTGCGATGTCGGGCAACTTCGGGTACGAGCTGGACCTGACAAAATTCACGGAGGAAGAGAACGACATCGTGAAAGCCCAGGTTGAGCTGTACAAAGAGATTCGTGGAACGGTGCAATATGGAACATTCCGTCGTTTGCTCAGTCCGTTTGAAGGCAATGAGACAGCGTGGATGTTTATTGCACCGGATGGAAGCGAAGCTGTGGTATTCTACTTCCGCGTGCTCTCTGAGCCTAATGCGCCACTTCAGCGCTTGAAGCTGAAGGGATTAGATCCTAATGCGGATTACCGTCTGAAAGGCGGATCGGAGACCTTTACCGGCGATGCCCTCATGTATGGCGGTATTTCGGTAGGCAGCACATCAGGAGACTATCTGAGCGAACTGTTCCGGTTCGAGCGCGTCTAGATAAGTGAACTACATTTTATTTACACGGATACTACGATGACAGAACAACCTTCCAATCGCTGTTATCCCCAGATTTTTCGGTTCTCTTTTCTCAAAGGGGAAATCCGGGGATAGCGTATGCTTCCGATGTAGCTTTCTTTCAGAAAGCTTTTAGGCGAGTGTATGCTTTCGAAGTAGCTTTCTGAAGAAAGCTTGTAGCTTCGCTTTTTCAGGTTTTTTCTGTCCTCTCCGTTATCGTGTAAATGAGCAGTTTCACTATTAGATTGCTATTTTATTTAAAGTTTTAAAAAAAGGAAGGACCGAGGAGCGTCGTGTTGACGTTTTTTCGGTCTTTTTTTGACGTATTGGGGAAGGCTGGAGGATGACATCATTCTGTCAGAACTTGTATGCTTGCGGATTGATGGAAATCTGGACGGGATTCTGTGATAATATAGGGTAGAGTGGAAGAAACAAATGGTTCAACTATACTGTAATTACAGCAGCAAAGCTGCCCTGAAATGATTATAACGAACGATTCAGGAAGGAAAGAGGGATTTATTTTGTCTGAACAGGAAACGGTTCTGGAACCCAATGAAGAAACAATAAAGGCAGAACGCCATGAACGAATCATCAAACAGGTAGCCAAGGAACTGTCACTGTCCTTGAAGCAGGTCCGTACCACGTCGGAGCTTCTGGACGAAGGCAATACGATTCCATTTATCGCCCGCTACCGTAAAGAAATGACTGGAGAGCTGGATGAGAACCAGCTGCGATCGATTGAAGAACGCATTGTTTATCTGCGCAATCTTGAGGATCGCAAATTGGAAGTCATCCGTATTATAGAGGAACAGGGCAAGCTGACCGGAGAACTGAAGCAATCCATTACGCAGGCTGTGAAGCTGCAGGAAGTGGAAGATCTGTATCGACCTTACCGTCAGAAGCGTAAAACACGTGCCAGTGTGGCCAAGGAAAAAGGTCTTGAACCCCTTGCTGTATGGATCTGGGGTCAACCGAAACAAGGAGATGCACTCCAGGAAGCTGCGAAATATATCAATGCTGAACTGGGTGTAGAAGATGCAGAATCGGCGCTTCAGGGAGCCAAAGACATTCTGGCGGAGAATATTGCAGACGATGCTGCCATTCGTGCCTGGATTCGTCGCTACACCTTGGATCATGGGATGCTGACTTCAGAAGCGAAGGATGCTCAAGAGGAGTCCGTGTACGAGAATTATTATGATTACCGTGAATTAGCCAAAAAGATGCCTCCACACCGTATTCTCGCAATTAATCGCGGTGAACGTGAGAGTATTCTGAAAGTCGGCCTAGACGTACAGGCAGAACCTGCCCATCGTCATATGGAAGGACAGATCATTCGTGGTGCTTCTGCCGTGCAGGATATCCTTCGTGATGTGATTGAAGATGCATACAAGCGGCTGATTGCGCCTTCCATCGAGCGCGAAGTTCGTGGAGAACTCACGGAAAAGGGTGAAAATCAGGCCATATCCGTATTCTCGGCTAATCTGCGTAACCTCTTGCTTCAACCGCCTATTCATGGCAAACGTGTGCTGGGTGTCGATCCGGCCTATCGTACCGGTTGTAAACTGGCTGTAGTAGATGATACGGGCAAGCTGCTGGAAGTGGCTGTGACCTATCCAACGCCACCACACAACAAGAAACGTGAAGCTGCGGAAGTATTCCATCGGATGATCAAGCAATATGATATCGGACTGATCGTCATTGGTAACGGTACCGGATCACGTGAAACGGAACAATTTGTTGCCGAGATCATTCAGGAGAACGGTGATGAAAGTCTTGTGTATCTGATTGTTAACGAAGCAGGCGCGAGTGTATATTCTGCATCCAAGCTGGCCCAGGAAGAGTTCCCGGATCTGGATGTTGCCGAGCGCAGTGCAGCTTCCATCGCACGTCGTGTACAAGACCCGCTTGCGGAGTTGGTTAAGATTGATCCAAAAGCCATTGGCGTGGGTCAATATCAGCATGACGTTTCCCAGAAAATTCTCGAAGAAAGCTTGAAAGCTGTCGTCGAATCCGCAGTTAACCATGTGGGTGTGGACGTGAATACAGCTTCACCTTCGTTACTGTCATATGTTGCTGGAGTTAACGCTACGATTGCCAAAAACATTGTGAAGTACCGTGAAGAGAATGGCCGGTTCACGAACCGCCGTCAGCTTCAGAAGGTGCCACGTCTGGGTGCCAAAACCTATGAGCAGTGCGTAGGATTTATGCGTATTGGTGAGGGCGAGAATCCATTGGATCGTACACCGATTCACCCTGAGTCCTACAAGGTGGTGGATCTGCTGTTCAAGGAGCTTCAGGTTGCACTGGACAAGCTGGGAAGCAAGGAACTGTCGGTGTTACTGTCGGAGCAACAGCCAGAGCAATTAGCTGTGAAACTGGACGTAGGTGTGCCTACATTGCGTGACATTCTGGACAGCTTGCAGCGTCCGGGTCGTGACCCGCGTGAAGAAATGCCGTTGCCAATCTTCCGTACAGATGTATTGAAAATTGAGGATCTGGTGGAAGGCATGGAGTTGCAAGGTACGGTTCGGAACGTTATTGATTTTGGTGCCTTTGTTGATATTGGGATCAAGAGTGATGGGCTTGTCCATATCTCACAGCTCAGCAACGGGTATGTTAAACATCCGATGGATGTTGTATCTGTCGGGGATAATGTAACGGTCTGGGTTATGAATGTGGATACCAAAAAAGGCCGTGTCGGCCTGACGATGAAGAAGCCTGCTTCTGCGCAACAGTCTTCTTAAATAGTAGGATTGGAGAACAGCCTTCCCTAACCAGGAAGGCTGTTTGTTGTCGACAGTAATGTTCCCGTTGTCCGTTCTAATTCCTTTAGTAAGTACGGTGGGAATAATGATGGCTTTTTCTTAAAGAGCGTGTTCAAAAGGCCATCCTTCGTAATCCAAAGCAGACTTTTATGAACAACCTCTTAAAGTTCGTTCTCCGCGCTGCGTGGTGTGCCATTTGCTGGTTTATTGCGATAAAAGAACCAGCATTCGTTCAGCAACTTGATTTGCCGGCTGTCCTTTTTGTGAAATGCACGCATCAGTTGATTGCAAAGCCATTGAGGCAAGGGTATCTCCTCCTCTTGCATAATTCATCTGTACGTTAGCATATGTGGCAATAGCCTGGACTGTGCGGGATAAGTGGAGGCCACAGGCAAATCAATCTTGTTCACTCAAAAAAAAGCACAAAAGCACAAATCCCAATTCAGGGAGATGTGCTTTTCGTTCTCATCATTATAAAATGATACCTGCGGTGAATTAGAGAGCTTCCATCTCTTCTTCATACCACTGTTCCAATTGGGCCTGGAGAGCCCGGATTTCGGTAAGTAGAGAAATCAAAGGATAATGGCTTTCACGTAGTGCTGCAAAAGATTCTTCAAGCGCATTGATATAATCAAGGCCGCCGATGATAGTAAGATTTTCGTTTAGGAGATCGAGGCTGTCACATTCGGCGATCGCCCAAGGCAGGACAGGGACATCTGCTGCAGTGAGTTTATCAATTTCCTTGTGCAGGCGCAGGTTGAGCGCACTGAGTTGATAGGCGTAATCTGCCGGCATTTCCACGAACTGCAATTGTTGTTCCTGCTGCAGGATGACATAGCGCATTGTAGGCATAACGAGTAATAATCTCCCCTCATACATTCTACTTGACAGTGTAGCCTACGAAACGGTTAAAATTCAAGTATTATACCGGAAAAACAAATGCTCCGAGGGGGTGCAAGGAGAGGATACCGATGGAAAATGAGGAATTGCAACAATGGATTGAACAGGTATCACTGGATCATTTCGGAGTGCCGTTCACCCATGAAGCGTTGTTTAACAGTCGCCTGACCACAACAGGTGGGCGTTATATGCTCAAAAGTCACCGGATTGAGATCAATCCGCATCAACTCGAAGCCTATGGGCGAGATGAGGTTGAGAAAATCATCAAACATGAGCTGTGTCACTATCATCTGCATATTCGTGGGCGCGGCTATCAGCATCGTGACCCGGAATTCAAGGCTTTATTGCAGAAGGTAGGCGGCTCGCGTTACTGCCAATCACTTCCTGACGGTAAAGGCAGAAAGCCGCTGCCATATCGTTATAAGCTGGTGTGCAAGAGCTGTGGTACGGAATATTTGCGCAAGCGGAAAATAGATCCGAAGCGTTACCGTTGTGGTCGTTGCGCGGGAAAGCTGGGCCTTCAGAATATCTGATGTGTGCATTGTTCACTACGCGTAAGTAAAGTGATGAAAGGCATGTTGACTTGGATTATTAATCATGATAGATTAGTCTTATTCAAGTTAATTTTCCCTGATAGCTCAGTTGGTAGAGCACTCGACTGTTAATCGAGTTGTCACAGGTTCGAGCCCTGTTCGGGGAGCCATTTCTTGGAGAGATACCCAAGTGGCTATAAGGGGACCCTCTGCTAAGGGGTTAGACTGCGTAAGCGGTGCGAGGGTTCGAATCCCTCTCTCTCCGTTCTGAATTAAACTTCTCTGCAAAGGGATGAGAACCCTAAAGGTTCGTCGGAGCATAAGCTTCGTTAGCAATACTTCGCAGTCTCGAACGAAGTGAGAGTACCCCTCTCTCTCCGTTCTGAATGACAAAAAATCCTCTTCACATTAGACCGGTTAACGGTCAGTGTGAAGGGGATTTTTTGCGTGTACTGATCTTTGGTTATCCCTTGTATACGCTTCTGCTTAAAGTGTGATGCTCAACACCTCGTATAAACCTTTCTTGCCTGCTTCCGTTACTTCGACAGAGCGACTTCCTGTTTTTTGACGAATCCAGTCCAGTTCCGATAATCGATGTCTGAGTTGTTCCCCAAGTATACCTGAGAGATGATGACGGCGTTCGCTCCAATCCAGACATTTGCGAGCGATGGCCCGGCGTGATCCTGGCTTCATCTGAAGTTTAATTCCAAACGTAGTGAACCACTGTATTCCTTTCTCTGTAACTTGATAATCCTTGCTGTGTGCCTCTTCGGGCTCTGAAAGATACCCCTTCTGTATTAAGGCTTCACAGAGCGAGATTCCCAATTTCCCGGCCAGATGACCATAACAGGTCCGTGCATGACTCAGTTGTTGAAGCTGATCGGATTGTTTGAGAGAGCGGATCTGTACAGGTGGAGCAATACTGGCCATCGTTTCAATCAGATTAGCAATTTCTTTGTTTGCAAGACGGTAGTATCGATGGCGTCCTTGTTGTTCAACTTCGAGTAATCCTCCCTCTACGAGTTTAGCTAGATGGCTGCTTGCCGTCTGGGGAGTGACACTTGCCATATGAGCAAGCTCTCCTGCGGGCAACGCACGGCCATCCAGTAAGGATGACAGAAAAATAGCGCGGCTTGGATCAGCGATTAACGACGCAATAACAGTAATATTCGGATATACATTCATACTTCGATCATATCTGAACTATTACTGTATTACAATCCAGTTGTATCGTCCTACGGTCAGATTGAGCTTATATATCATCGGAATGGGAACAGGAGAGGTTCAGGATGAAAAAGATAACGAAACAGGACTTTGCTACAGAGCAGTTGTCCGCGAGTCCAGCAGTGATTCAACATGAGACGATTAATCCCAGTATTTTATATTATGGTACGCCCGTATTGCTGCTAAGCACATTAAATGAGGATGGGTCAACCAACCTGTCACCATTATCTTCGTCTTGGGCGCTGGGGGATTGTCTGGTTCTCGGTCTAGGTACACAGGGCAAAGCCTATGAAAATCTGAGTCGACATCCGGAGTGTGTGATTAATTTACCAGATGCGACCATGTGGAGACAGGTTGAGGCATTAGGACGTTATACGGGAGTCACACCGGTTCCTGAGGAGAAAAGGAAGATGGGCTATGAATATTGTCATGATAAATTCACTGTAGCTGGACTAACATCTGAATGCTCGGTTCAGGTGGCACCAGATAAAATAGTTGAATGTCCGCTCCAGATTGAGGCGGCTGTACAACACATACGTATTCCCGAACATACACCGTTCATGGCGATTGTGGAAGTGAAAGCGTTGAAGGTGCACGTGCACACAAGACTAATATCTGGACCGAACAAGATTAATCCAGAGGAATGGCATCCGCTGATATATAATTTCAGACAATATTTCGGATTGGGCAAGAGACAAGGGGAAAATTTCCGGGCAGAGAAGTGACCTGAGTAGAGGCTTTTTATTAGTCATGTAAAGATTGGGTAATAGTAAAGATAGACTCATGTAAGCATATACATAATGAAAGAGGTGATGTGCATGGAAGTGGAATATTTGATGCGTGTACTCATAGCTGGAATATGTGGTGTGCTAATCGGTTATGAGCGCAAGAATCGAATGAAAGAGGCGGGGATTCGTACTCATTTTGTGGTGGCCGTTGGTGCTGCCCTGATGATGATTGTATCCAAATACGGATTCCAGGATCAGGCTGGCTGGGCCAATCTGTCTCTTGATCCGTCAAGGATTGCTGCACAAGTCGTTAGCGGTGTGGGGTTCATTGGAGCCGGGATGATCTTCACACAGCGTCACACGGTCAGGGGATTGACCACAGCGGCTGGCATATGGGCTACGGCAGGCATGGGACTTGCTGTGGGTTCAGGTCTGTATTGGACGGGTGCAGGCGTGACACTGCTTATTGTCGTGGCACAGATGTTACTGCATAGACCCACACGCTGGTTGGTATCCGCCCGAACAGAGACGTTAACCATCCATCTGCAAAATGAGGGAGAGGCCCTGAAGACTGTTTTGGCACTGCTGGGGCAGGAGAAGATATCAGTCATCGGATTTAAGACAGAACAGCAAACAAGCACAGACTCCGTGGAAGAGACTGTGCTTGAGTTCACATTGCAACTACCGGGTTCGTACCGGGGTGAGCAACTGATTATTTTGTTACAGGACGTGCCTCACGTTCGATCTGCGGAGTTAAAATGAAGAGAACCTGCATGGATCAACAGGCGACCATGCAGGTTCAGTACTTAATTCAGTATGGGTTCAATTACTGACCTTCTCCGACAATCGTTTCTGGACGGGACACCGGTTTACCTTCAAGCAGGCACTCGATAGCATGGGCTACACCGTGCTCCACATTGGTCAACGTTATGGCTTTGGCTAATGCCTGGATCTCGGGTTCGCCATTACCCATGGCGATGCCGAGTCCTGCCATTTTTAACATGGAGACATCGTTGAAGTTATCGCCAATCGCTACGGTATCCTCCATGGAGATGTTCAGGTGAGCCGCCAGTTTGGTGAGGGCATTACCTTTGGATACGTCCGGGTGCTGCATTTCGAAGTTATGCTCAAAGGATACAACCATGGCGACATCGGATCGGGAAGCGAAGTATTCTCGACCAGTCTTTACTTTGTCCGGATTCATGGAGAAGGCCATAATATTATAGATGTAGGCTTCTGCCGGAATTTCGAGGTGGCTGTCTACGCGGTGGTAGTCTTTTTTGTCATAGTGTTTCTTGATGGAGCGAATCATGCGTGCAATGTCCTCACCAGGGTTTGAACCAAGAACACGTTCCATCTCGGCGAGCAAGGTCTCATAACTGCTACGCGGGGCATAGATGCCTTGTTGCGTTGAAGCCTCATAATAGACATCATGATCTTCCAGCCACTGCATGACGGAAGCTGCTGTGTCACGCTCGAGCGGAAGATGGAATAAACGTTCACCGTCTGCATCATGAATTGTCGCTCCATTGGAGCCGATAATCGGGGTTTTGATTCCGCCTTCGCGGCTGATGGTCACAACATCGGAATAGACACGTCCTGTTGCAATGGTAACTTTCATACCGGATTGCTGGGCCTTTTGGATGGCTGCGGCATTCTCCGGGCTAATCTGGCTATCAATGTTCAACAAAGTTCCATCTAAATCTGTGGCAAATAATTTCATAATTTACAACTCCTTATCATCTGTAGGTTCAGGAATGAGAATCTCAACCTGTTGTTCGGCTAGAAAAACAAGCCATTCTTTGGTTGGCCATTGATCCGTAATCAATACATCCACCAATGACCAGTCGGCAAAACGATAACCATAACGTCTATCAAACTTGGATTGATCTGCAAGAACAACAACTTTCTTGGCAGCTTTCATCATTTGGTGTTTAATTTTCCCTTCCTCTTCGGAAGCACTGAAGCCATCCATGGTGATACCGCCAATTCCGATAAAGGCTTTATCTACATAATAGTGGGAGAGGGTCTCGATAACAGAGGTACCGTAGACATAACGTTGTTCCTTGTCTACTTTGCCTCCGAGCAAACGAATCTGGACAGCAGTGTGATTGGAGAGAAGATCAGCGGAATGAATCGAATTAGTAATGACGGTACAGGATTTGCCGTTTAAGTTCTCGGCACAGGCCTGCACAGTCGTGGAAGAGTCCAGAATAATAATCTCGCCTTCCCTTACAATGGCCGCAGCGAGTTTGCCGATGGCCCTCTTTTCCTCAGATACATCGAGTAAACGGTCTTTGTAGGATCTGAATTCTTGCGGAGGAGGGGGGAGAATCGCACCGCCACGTGTTCGGATAATGGCATCCTGTTCCTCAAGCTTAATCAGATCCCTGCGTGCAGTATCCCGTGATACATCAAACAAGGCGACAATATCATCGGCTGAGATGCGATTGTGTTTGCGTAGATGTTCAACAATGAGCTGCATTCGTTCTTCTTGAAACAAACATGTCACCTCCGAGTGTATGGATGACCGTACTTATACTGATACTTTAATTATAAGTATTTTTAATGTGATTTGCAATATTATAAGTGAACGTAAGTTTTTGTAAGTGTTTTAATGAATGATTTACATTTTTCCTGCACAGTGATGACACTGGCATGAATAGGAGAGGTGGCGATTAACGGGCCTCTGAAGAACAGTATGCAATGGACAAAAAGGCTTGAAAAATAAATTTCAAAAAAAGTATTGCAAGTTCAAATTGTCCTGTGGTATACTCATTCTTGTCGCCAAGAAAGACAACTTGTTATTAAGGCCCGTTGGTCAAGGGGTTAAGACACCTCCCTTTCACGGAGGTAACAGGGGTTCGAATCCCCTACGGGTCATATCTTCACCACCTCATGAGATCTACATTTTCGATGAGTAATCCTCAAAGTCATTGCTCTTATAGACAAGAATGAAGCATGGCACATCCGGTGAAGTTTACAGCAAGAGCCATTAGCTCAGTTGGTAGAGCACCTGACTTTTAATCAGGGTGTCGAAGGTTCGAGCCCTTCATGGCTCACCATTTTTACAATTGAATATGCGGTCGTGGTGGAATGGCAGACACGCTATCTTGAGGGGGTAGTGGGTGTATACCCGTGGAGGTTCGAGTCCTCTCGACCGCATCACAGCAACAATATAAGATAGACTTCTATGATCATTCATGGGAGTCTATCTTTGTGTTATACGATATACCTTATCCTGTTCCAGGCATATAAAGGCTGAGCATTCAGGAATAAT
The DNA here is from genome assembly GCF_037973995.1 of Paenibacillus sp. FSL R5-0701. NCBI lineage: Bacteria > Bacillati > Bacillota > Bacilli > Caryophanales > Paenibacillaceae > Paenibacillus > Paenibacillus sp. FSL R5-0701. The sequence continues at coordinate 1,531,227 of NZ_CP150230.1, forward strand.
GTGGTATAATTCAAGCAGATGAGTTGATTATTACGGTTGGAAGGCGGTTCTTGTATGCAGTCGATCTATGAGCGAATTGAACACCTGATTGCCGAACGAGGAATGACCAAGAAGGCTTTCTGCCAACAGCTGAAGATTAGCACAGGCAATCTGGGTGATTGGAAACGTGGCAAGTCTATTCCGAGTACGAATAAATTAATTGAGATTGCTTCGTTTTTTGATGTGAGCCTCGACTGGCTCATGATTGGACGTCCATCGAAGGAAGCGATGGTTCGGGAAAAACGGGAGGATTATTTTTTTGACGTTTTGCGGCAATTGAATTGCCAAGAAAGTGAATTATCGACTGTGGAACAGTCTTTTATCAGCGAATATATTGAGTTCACCCGTTACCGCAAATCCAAGGAAAGCAAGGATGCAGGCGACTATCGCTATAAACCTGAGAACAAGTCAGAGAACGATTCTGAGGAAAACGAAGCGTAAGTGATATGAGCAGCATCCATAGACTGAATGTACAAAAACCTCTGGACTAATCCGAACACACTCGGAGACAGTTCAGAGGTTTTTGTGTTAACCATCCTTACTTCACGCCCTTATTTACGAAAGACGAGGGTTTCTTTGCTCAGCAGATGGGGGCGGAGTGTATTCCAGATTTGAAGACACTGCTCCTGAAGTTCCCAAGCTGCCATGCCAAGGAGTCGAACGCCGATTCCACCGGTTGCCAGCAAACTTGCACCTGCGAGCATTCGTCCATCTGGTGGCAGAGCAGATCTGACTTGCTCCAACTCCGCAGTACCAAGCCCCGGGGCAATCATCCATAACGCAGCGGTATGTGTGTAGTGAAGGAGGGACGCTGAGTGTCTGGGATCATCGGTATCCGGTTCGAGTCCGAATCGATCCCAGACAGCCAGTTGCTCACCTTGCCATATCTCCGTCAAGCTGCGGTAACGCTCGAATTGGAACGCTTCTCCCCGATGAATCCGTCCGGCAGACCAGATATCTGCATAGGCCAGGATTGCCTGTTCTTCCAGCTCAAAGGTTACAGCGAGTGAAGAAGAACTTCCCTTGAAGGGAATGACGCATTCAGGGAAGTATTCCAGCGTGGCCCCTTTTCCCAACCGAAAGTGATGATTAACGGATGAAGGAATGGAAGGTGTGGGATGGAGTCTGGTAGCAGATGTGCTGCTCAGCATGACATGGGTGCCTTCACCTAATTCCCACTCGGAATGATAATGATCCCCGTTAAGGACTCCAGGCGAGACGTCTGACGTGTACACACATAATTCGGTTCCGCCTCCGGGAGGTCGAAAGGATCGGCTAAACCGGAGTGGTGCGCTGTAATAACGATCAGTCATGACAGTCCGGTCGCCTTGAAAGGCAAAGGTGGCCCGAAGCTCGCTGCGGCGTGTGACGGGCGAACCTGCACTTTCATTCCCATTTAGCTCTGTTTCCGTGGGGACAGAAGATGAATTAATGCGAGTGAGTGCCATGTTCATGGCTGTGTGAATGCAGATGTGCAGCGGAAGCATCGTCATCCATATATTGATGTTCAAGCCAGTGGACAATCTCGGATACACCTTCACCGCTCATTAGATTAGACATGACATAAGGGCGGCCTTCGCGTACCCGTTCGGTATCATTTTTCATAACTTCCAGGCTTGCACCAACGTAAGGGGCGAGGTCGGTTTTGTTGATTAACAGCAGATCTGAACGTGTGATTCCGGGACCGCCTTTGCGAGGGAGTTTCTCCCCTTGGGCAACGTCGATAATGTAGATGAACACATCGGCCAGTTCCGGACTGAATGCAGCGGAGAGATTGTCGCCGCCACTCTCGATGAAGATCAGTTGCAGATCCGGGAAACGTTCAATCAACTCGTCAACCGCTTCGAAATTCATGGAGGCATCCTCACGAATAGCCGTGTGCGGGCATCCGCCTGTCTCTACACCGATAATGCGCTCTGGTGCCAGTGCATTCTGACGCAGCAAGATTTCGGCATCTTCCTTGGTGTATATGTCATTGGTGATGACAGCAAGGCTATAACGTGTACGCAGTGCCTTGGACAGCTTCTCCACCAGGGCTGTTTTACCTGAACCTACCGGTCCGCCAATTCCAATTCGCATCGGACGACTCCGATCAAATGCTTTACGTTCCCACTCCGGATGATGCGTATGATTAGCTCCTCCACACATAACAATTCCTCCTAAGTTAGATAAAAGTTGTAGTTAAGACATAAACAACCGCGCGGGTAAGGTCTCGTGCCGCATGGCGTAGATTTCCTGGGCGATTCCGAAGCTGTGCATATCTTCCGGGTCATTTTCCCGAATGAGCGCCCATTCCGCTTCGATATCATCAAGCAGTTTCTGAATCAACATCTGCGCTTCGGTTTGTCCGATGGGCAGCAGGCGAAGTGCGCTGTTCACATAAGCGTTCACTGAGGTATACAGATGCCCGGTAACGGCTTCATCCAATTCAATCTCCAATTGATAGTTGATATAACCGTGAATGGTCGTAATGCCGCAATACGCGCCGTATTCCCGTATGGCCTCATCGATCAGGGAAAAGTCCATCCATGGATAGAGTGAACGGGCGAGCTTGAGCAATCGCTTGCCCATCTTGTGGCCGCTTTCCCTGAGTTCCCGAGGGGAGCGTTGGGCGTGGACACGTTTGTCATACAGGGCAAGTAGAGCGGCATCTTGTTGTTTTATCGCCTGATAGACGCCTTTGATGGCAAGACCATCTAGTCGTACAAGACTGGAGTGAAGCTGGCTGCGAATAAACTGTTCAAGCTGCGCGGTATTTTGCACGGTGCCATCATGCGTGTAAGCTTCCAGACCGAAGGAATGGGAGAAACCACCGATGGGCAGGGCTGAATCCAGCAACTGAACGTAACGGAGTAGCTTTGTGCCACTGTTCATCATGAGTGCCCCCTTATCAGCCAATCCGTATTCCTGTCAAAACATAAAGTACCGCTGTGCCATAGGCAACTCGTCTGCGGGTTCACAGGTGAGTAGCTCGCCGTCGGCGCGTACTTCGTAGGTTTCGGGATCGACTTCAATAACGGGGGTGACGTCGTTATGAATCATGTCTTTTTTACTGACCGAGCGACAGCCCTTGACCGGTTCAACCCGTTTCTTCAGGCCCAATGACTCTTTGATCCCCGCATCTGCTGCGGCTTGGGAGACAAAGGTGATCGATCCGCTGGCAATGGCGCTACCATAGGCTCCAAACATCGGTCTGCCAAATACGGGCTGAGGTGTCGGGATGGACGCATTGGGATCACCCATCTGGGCAAACGTGATCATGCCACCTTTAATGACGATCTCGGGTTTTACACCGAAATAAGCCGGTTTCCATATGATTAGATCTGCCAGCTTTCCAACTTCCACCGAACCGACGAGATGACCGATTCCGTGTGCGATAGCTGGATTGATGGTGTACTTGGCGACATATCGCTTGATCCGATCGTTATCGGAGGGGGAATTCGGGTTGAGTTCAAGTTTGCCGCGCTGTTTTTTCATTTTGTCGGCTGTCTGCCAGGTGCGGATAATGACTTCGCCCACTCGGCCCATGGCTTGAGAATCGGAACTGATGATGCTGAACACGCCAAGATCATGCAAAATGTCTTCGGCTGCGATTGTTTCGGGACGAATCCGCGAATCGGCAAAAGCTACATCTTCCGGGATGGAAGGGTCCAGGTGATGACACACCATCAACATATCGAGATGCTCTTCTACAGTGTTGCGTGTGTACGGTCGTGTTGGGTTGGTTGATGAGGGGATAACGTAGGACTCCCCAGCGGCCCGGATAATATCCGGTGCGTGTCCGCCACCAGCGCCTTCCGTATGGTATGTGTGGATCGTCCGGCCGTTGATCGCAGCCAGGGTGTTTTCGAGAAATCCGGTTTCGTTCAGTGTATCGGTGTGGATAGCGACTTGAACATCATGTTCCCCGGCGGCAGTCAGACAAGCGTCGATAGCGCTCGGGGTAGTGCCCCAATCTTCATGCAGCTTCAGGCCGATTACCCCAGCTTCAATCTGTTCAATTAAAGGTGCGGTACTGGAACTGTTGCCTTTGCCAAGGTAACCGATGTTCATGGGAAAAGCTTCTGCGGACTCCAGCATCCGGTGGATGTGCCAAGCTCCTGGTGTGCAGGTGGTGGCTTTGGTTCCTGTTGCAGGTCCTGTTCCGCCGCCGATCATGGTCGTGACCCCGGAGGATAACGCAGTCTGAATCTGCTGTGGGCAGATGAAATGAATATGGGTATCAATGCCGCCAGCGGTTACAATCATGCCTTCACCAGCGATGATTTCGGTGGAAGCACCGATGACCAGTGCGGGATGAACACCATCCATTGTATCCGGGTTACCGGATTTGCCAATGGCGCAGATGTGACCATCCCGAATGCCGATATCCGCTTTTACAATGCCCCAATGATCGATAATGATAGCGTTGGTGATAACCGTATCAGGAGTGCCATCGCTTCGCAGAGCGGTGGTGGACTGGCCCATTCCGTCGCGGATAACCTTACCACCTCCGAACTTGCTCTCATCTCCGTATACGGCATAATCATGTTCAATCTCTGCCCATAGTTCGGTATCCGCAAGTCTTACGGCATCGCCGGTTGTCGGTCCAAACATGGACGCGTATTGTTCACGGCTCATTTGTTTCATGAAGGTTCACCTCCATCTTGTATGGGAGGGGAGAACGTCTTCAGGAATGCCTCCAGTTTCACTGGATCAGGAGCTTGATCCGCAGAGCCTTCGGTTAGTCCGTTGAACCCGTGAATTTGGCGTTTGCCACCAAAGGTCGTGAGTTCAACTGGTTTCTCTTCACCGGGTTCGAAGCGAACTGCGGTGCCTGCCGGAATGTGCAGGCGATGTCCAAAAGCTGACGTGCGATCAAAGTCCAGTGCTGCATTAACTTCATAGAAGTGAACGTGAGAGCCGACCTGGACGGGGCGGCCGCCGCGGTTAAGGACAAGGAGTCGTAGGGTTAAACGATCTGGATGACAGATGATGTCGTCATCTGGCTTCAAACGGTATTCACCAGGAATCATGGTTTCTCCTGCCTTTCTCAGCGTATAGGTTCATGTACGGTAACCAGTTTTGTACCGTCAGGAAATGTAGCTTCTACCTGTACTTCAGGAATCATATCGGGAACACCATCCATACAGTCTTCACGTGTCAGGATGGTGCCTCCGTATCTCATTAATTCGGCAACACTCATTCCATCCCGTGCTCGTTCCATCAGTTCGGAGGTCAACAAGGCGATGGCTTCGGGAACATTCAACTTGAGTCCCCGTGCTCTTCGTTCACGGGCGAGGTTAGCGGCCACGGTAATCAGGAGTTTTTCTTTTTCCTGCTCAGTCCAGTGCAAGGCAATCCGACCTTTCGCTTATAATGTCTGATATGTTCATGGATCATATTGTATGTTAAATATACTCACACAGGGTGAATCCTTTGTCAATAAGCTTCAAGGCATATTAGCAGTATGCATGAAACGAGTATGCATGAAATAAAATTATGTAAGCTATATTGACATGAAGAGAGTAACCCTCCATAATTTGGATCAACGAACATTTCGGACGTAAATGACCTTAATGTTCGTCAATAGACTAAAAAAAGGGAGTGTAGGCTATTGAAGAAGAGGTCGGTCAAGTTATGGAGTATTTTGCTGGGTGCGGTCATTGTGATGACAGGATGTGTGGAGGGCGCTGCGCCTCCTGAAGCTTCGGGTTCAGGTGGTACAGGAGAGCCGGCTGCATCCGGTGATACGATTAAAGTTGGTATTCTTCACTCTCTCAGCGGAACGATGGCGATCAGTGAGGTATCTGTTAAAGATGCAGAGATGCTTGCTATTGAAGAGATTAACGCCGCTGGCGGAGTTTTGGGTAAACAGATCGAGCCTGTAGTTGAGGATGGCGCTTCGGATTGGCCTACTTTTGCGGAGAAGGCTGGGAAGTTACTGCAACAGGATAAGGTCGCTGCTGTATTTGGTGGATGGACCTCTGCAAGTCGGAAGGCTATGCTCCCGGTGTTTGAACAGAATAAAGGTCTATTGTTTTACCCGGTGCAATATGAGGGATTGGAATCGTCGCCAAATATTTTTTATACAGGAGCAACAACCAATCAACAGATCGTTCCATCCGTAACCTGGTTACTGGAGAACAGGGGCAAGACGTTTTATCTGCTCGGTTCAGATTATGTATTCCCAAAAACGGCCAATCAGGTCATTAAGGCACAACTCGCAGCAGAAGGCGGCGAAGTAGTGGGTGAAGAATACACACCGCTGGGCCATACCGATTACAGTACCATCATTAACAAAATCAAAGCTGCGAAGCCGGATATTGTATACAATACGCTGAACGGAGATAGTAATGTGGCCTTCTTCAAACAATTGAAGGATGCCGGAATCTCCTCGGATCAGATGACGACCCTCTCGGTAAGTGTGGCGGAGGAAGAAATCCGTGGTATTGGCGCAGACGTATTGAAGGGACATCTGGCTTCGTGGAATTATTATCAGACAACGGATACACCTGAAAATGCAACATTTGTTGCCAAGTATAAAGAAAAATACGGTGCTGATCGAGTGACAGCTGATCCGATTGAAGCGGGATATGTGGCGGTTTATCTCTGGAAGGCGGCGGTGGAAAAAGCAGGATCAACCGACGTGGAGAAGGTGAAGGCAGCTGCCAAGGGTCTGGAGTTTGATGCTCCGGAAGGTAAGGTAACCGTGGATGGAGAGAATCAGCATATCTACAAAACCGTACGGATCGGTGAGGTGCAGGAAGATGGGCAGTTCAAGGAATTGTGGAATTCTGGTGAGCCTGTCAAGCCGGACCCTTATCTGAAAACGTATGAATGGGGAGCTTCCCTCAGCGCTAAATAACATAGAAACCTCGCAATAAAACAGGCAACTCGCTTCAAAGCAGCCGAAACATAAACGAGGGTGTGACAACACATCCTCTCACCGCATTGCGGTAAAGCGTTACTGTGATGTGAAAAATGTTACTGCCGCTAATTGAAGTCATGTGAAATATCGAGAGTCACGGTATGGAGGAGGGGATAGCGATGGATATGTTTATCCTGCAGATGTTCAATGGTCTGAGTATCAGTTCAATTCTGTTGTTGATTGCACTCGGTCTGGCGGTAACATTTGGGCTGATGAATGTTATCAATATGGCTCACGGTGAACTGATCATGATTGGTGCATATGCAACGTATGTAACACAAAATCTGTTCATGTCCTATGCTCCAGCTGCGTGGTTTGGTGCTTACTTTGTTGTGGCTCTGCCAATTGCGTTCATTGTAGCGGCTCTGATTGGCTGGTTGCTTGAAGTGGTTCTGATCAGGCATCTGTATGGCAGGCCGCTGGACAGTCTGCTTGCGACATGGGGTGTAGGCATGATGCTGCAACAACTGGCCCGTACCATATTCGGGGCACCAAATGTGGGAGTATCCAGTCCAGCTTGGCTCAATGGGGGATTGGCGATCTCGGATGGAATTGTATTTCCGTATAAACGAATTTTCATTATCGCACTGGTTGCGGTTGTGCTGCTGTGTATGTACCTCTATATCTATCGAACATCTTCCGGAAGACGAATGAGGGCTGTAATGCAAAATCGGAGCATGGCGGGGTGTCTTGGGATTTCTACCCGGCGGGTGGATGGCATGACCTTTGCTATTGGTTCGGGCATTGCCGGAATTGCAGGTTGTGCATTAACACTCATTGGTCCGATAGGTCCTTCACTTGGTACGTATTATATTGTGGATGCGTTCATGGTCGTTGTCCTGGGTGGCGTAGGGAAATTGGTCGGAACCGTGTGTGGTGCATTGGGGATTGGTATGTTCAACACGCTGTTCGAAACCTATACCTCGGCCTCTATTGGCAAGGTGCTTGTGTTTGTATGTATCGTTGCTTTCCTGCAATGGAAACCACGCGGATTGGTCGCGATGCGCACACGGAGTCTCGATTAACGTGAAAAAGGGGGTTAGTTCATGTCCGCTTTACTCAAGACTGGCAGTCTGAAAATGAGGATTATCTGGGCAGTTGTGCTGATTATGATGTGTCTTGCTCCACTGATCTCCACGGAGTTTCGTCTGAGTCTGTTAGCCAAGTTTTTGGCGCTGGCAATCCTGGCCATTGGTCTTGATCTGATCTGGGGATATGGAGGTGTGTTGAGTCTTGGGCATGGGGTGTTCTTTGGACTGGGTGGATACGCGATGGCGATGTATCTGAAGCTTCAGGCCAGTGGAGCAACACTTCCTGACTTCATGGGATGGAGTGGTCTCAGTGGTCTGCCATGGTTCTGGGAGCCGTTTCGCTCCTTCCCGGTGGCGCTGTTATTGGGGATAGCCCTTCCGGCATTGCTCGCCTTTGCCCTGGGGTGGTTTACGTTCCGTAACCGGATCACCGGTGTTTATTTTACCATCCTGACTCAAGCCTTGGTTCTCATTACGGTAACACTCTTTGTTGGTAAACAGGAATGGACGGGCGGAACAAATGGCATCACCGGATATAATTCGATCTTTGGTTTTACACTTCATTCCGCTGGAACGACGATTGCTCTCTACTATATAACGCTTGCTGTTCTGGTGATCGCTTATATGCTCTGTCGTCGAATGGTGAACAGTCGATTCGGTCAAGTGCTCGAAGCTGCGCGGGATGGGGAGAATCGGGTGCGATTCCTCGGATATGATCCGGCAGGATATAAAACGCTGGCTTTTGCTTTTTCCGGTGCGCTTGCAGGCATCGCGGGCATGTTGTTTGTTCTTCAGGTGGGTATTATCTCGCCATCAATGATGGGGATTGTGCCCTCCATTGAGATGGTCCTGTGGGTTGCGTTGGGTGGTCGCGGTACGCTTATTGGGGCGGTCATCGGAGCGGTGGTGCTGAATGCAGCCAAAACAGGCATAAGTGAGGCTTATCCCGAAGGGTGGCTGTTTGTCATTGGTGGGCTCTTTGTAACGGTCGTTTTGTTCATGCCAAACGGTATTGTAGGTGTATATCGTCATATCGTTCGCTTGTTGAAGCGGAGAGGAGAGAGTGCGCATGTCCAAGTCACTCGGGAAAAACCTAAAGTCTACTGAGGAATCAGCGGTGTTGGTAGCCGAGGATATTACGGTGGCCTTTGGTGGGTTCGTTGCTGTCAAAGGCATGAATCTGAAGCTGCATGAACATGACCTGCATTTTCTGATCGGACCCAATGGTGCTGGAAAAACAACGATGCTGGATGTGATATGCGGCAAAACAAAACCCATGTCCGGCTCGGTGAAGATGGCGGATGGTACGGAATTAACACGACTGAAGGAGCACCAGATTGTTCGCAAAGGTGTGGGACGCAAATTCCAGGCGCCATCGATCTTTGCGGGTCTGACGGTGCAGGAGAATCTGACACTGGCGGCGGAGACTCGCCGTTCCCCTTTGCAAGCCATCGGTATTCGTCGATATGGGAAAATGAGTGCTGCCATGGAGCGTGTTACCCTCCAGATTGGTCTGCAAGACCGCGTTGATGCTCGTGCAGGAGCGTTATCACATGGGGAGAAGCAGTGGCTGGAGATTGGTATGCTGCTTCTACAGGAGCCGCGGGTGTTGTTGCTGGACGAACCAGCCGCAGGCATGACGGACGAAGAAACACACAAGACCGGGCGACTTCTGCAAGAAATTGCGCGTGAGCGCTCGGTTGTGGTGGTGGAGCATGATATGGAGTTTGTGCGAGAGTTCGCAGCCAAGGTAACGGTGATGCATGAAGGGAAACTGCTGAAGGAAGGTACGATGGCGGAGGTACAGGCAGACCCGAAAGTGGCCGAAGTGTATCTGGGCAAAAGGAGGGATGACCATGCTGTCGCTGCAACGAATTGAATCCGGCTACGGGGAAAGCAATGTGCTTCGTGGTGTGAACCTGGATGTACAGCCTGGACAGGTGGTGTGTCTGATGGGCCGTAACGGTGTAGGGAAAACAACGTTGATGAAAACATTAATGGGGCTGCTCAAAACACGCAAGGGCAGTATTCAGTGGCAAAATCAGGAGTTATCCACCTTGGATACAGCCAAGCGGGCAAGGGCAGGGATCGGTTATGTACCGCAGGGGCGGGAGATTTTCCCGCAGCTTACGGTGAAAGAAAACTTATTGCTAGGTCTGGAGACAAGTGCACCGGGAGTAAAAACGTTCCCCGAGGATGTACTGGCGATGTTTCCAGTGCTTGCGACGATGTATGGACGGCAGGGCGGGGATCTGAGTGGTGGACAGCAGCAGCAGTTGGCATTCGCTCGGGCATTGGCTTCGCGTCCGGGGTTGTTGCTACTTGATGAGCCGACAGAAGGCATCCAGCCTTCTATCGTGGAGGACATTCGGCAGGTTATTTTGCAGCTCAAGGCAAAGGGGAACCTCTCGGTTCTGCTGGTAGAGCAGAGTATTGATTTTGTACGAAGTGCCGCAGATTACATCTATATCATGGACAAAGGAACCATAACCCTGCATGGGACACCGCAAGAACTGGATATGTCGCAGTTTGAACATCATCTCTCCGTATAGTTGTAGTTAGTCGGCGAGTGGAGAGAGGTTTCAGGAACGCTTGTCCAGGATATTCGAGTATTTCGGATATAACCGCCGAATGCATTCCGGACAGATGTCATGGGTGAATTCGGCGTGGGTATGCTTCTCCAGATAACTTTCGACGGAGTTCCAGTGTTCCTCTTCGTCCTTGATTTGTTTGCAGACGGCGCAAATAGGCAGTAGTCCGCGCAATGTACGCACTTCAGACAATGCCTTCTTCAATTGGTGTTCTGTCTTTCTCTGTTCGGTAATATCCATGTGTGCAATCAAAGCCAGATCGGTATCCAGAATTGAATTTGCATAAGATAGAGGGGTGAGTTCTACACGAAACCACCTCTTTTCGTTGTATACAGTATACACGCAGATGTCATATGTATGATTTCGATTAAAGGGTATTCCGCGTTCTTTCAAATTCTGTGCGACAAGTGCCATGTTAGCGTTCTTGCTTCGTTTTGCCCAGGCTTCCGTCAGGTGCAGGTAATGTCTATGACTACTGTGTATATCCGGGTTTGGTGAGCATTGACCGAGTCCCTGTTGCCAGGCACGGTTACAACTTTGGATAATCCAATTGTGATCAACGATGATGAGCTGGTGACGTATGGACTGGAACGACAGCCTCTCCAGATCGGATGTAACATGTCTCATGGATGAGACCCTCCTTTGGCAGAAATCTTATCTCAGTTCATCTGGAATATCCAAAATATCAGCGACCAGGTGCCTGAATCGGGTTGCTTTGCGTGTGCCGTGAATAAGATTGGATAAACGATAGGGTGGGATGCCATGCTGTTCACAAAAGGTCTTCTGGTCCACTTGAAGTTCGGTTAGCCGTCGTTTGATGGCCCATCCGAACGGAGTAACTGGTTTTTTCTTGTTCAAAAGGGTTCACCCCTGGTTAGAATGTAGTATTCAGCCGCCCTTTCTTCATGTAGAATATATAGAAATGCGAGCTGTATGTTTCATTATATACGTAAATTCGTCATCTAACAATTAAAAAAGACGGAAAAAAGTGTATTTTGTGATGATAAATGGCGCAAATACGTAAATAAAACAAATAAAATGACAAAAAACACGTCGGCAAGGAGGTTGCCGCGTGTTTTTTAGTTTGTCTAAATGAAGGGGAGCAGGTATGAGGAGGAAGAGGATTAGGCCCTGTAGGCATGAAGTCCAGCTCCAAGCATATGGAAACTGGGGAAAAACGATTTCATGGACATCGAGGTTGGCTGTGCCAGTCCATCCGCAGCCGAGGCGCTGACGGTCTTCCATTCATTCTCCAGATCTGTGGCCAGGCGGACCATCAGATCCTTGGTTGTATCATTGTTCAGGGGAATGACTTTGGAGGCTTCGGTTATACCTGCATTCATGGCTGAATGCAGGTAACCAAGGACCGCCTCCTCGACCGGGATATCGAGGTGGTGGTTAATCCAGGCGTGAACAGTGGAGAGGCAGCCAACCGAATCGTATTTGGCAAAGATCTGTTCGAGCTGGCTGAATTCAATCCAGGGGTGCAGAGCGCGTGCGAGTCTGATCAATCGTTTACCCATCGCGGCAGCTTGTTCTCTGAGATCTCCAGGGGTTCGCTGAACATGGACGAGCTTGTCGATCAGAGCTATCCGCCATGTATCCTTGTGATCTGCTGCGGTATAGATGCCTTTGATGGCCATACCTTCAAGACGAACTATGCTGGGATGCAACTGACAACGCATGAATGATTCGAGATCTTCAGCATTACGAATGGTACCCTCCCTGATATGGATATCCATGCCGAAGGAATGGGTGAACCCTCCAACCTGAATAGAGGAATCAAGCAGTTTGACATAATCGAGCAGCTTATTCCCACGGTTCACAATCATTCGCCTCCTGTGTTCGTTAAATGTCACTTAAAGTGACATTTATATTCCTTTTTGTTTGCTTTGTGTTTAAAAATCCGAATCATATGATAGTTATCATCCCATAAATGTCCGCTTTTTGTCAATAGAATCCGTGAAAATTAATGAATTAAATCTGGGATTTAATATTGTGTTATTTTATATAACTTGTTGTGTTATTTATATGGTGAAGTGCAGGGTGGACTATATATAAGGAAGGACTATATATAAATGAATCAATAAGATCAGCTCAAGCCGGAAAAGAGGGGATCAAATCTAATGATATGCAGTTCATGGGTAAAGATGACGAGATTATGCGATTTTTGATGAAATTGCCTAGCTGAAAAAGTAGTATTAAAAAATACTTTACTTTTGGTTCTGGACCCGGTATAATCAATTCTGTTGCCGATTATTTACGACATGCGGTCGTGGTGGAATGGCAGACACGCTATCTTGAGGGGGTAGTGGGCGTATGCCCGTGGAGGTTCGAGTCCTCTCGACCGCATCATATGAACGATTAAAAAGAAGCTTTCCATTAATGGAAGGCTTCTTTTTTTTGTCTTTTTGAACAGTTTGACATCAGAGTTGAGAAAAAAAAGGCCATCCATTACCGGGGCAATGGTGCTCTATCTTCCGGCTACGGGTGGCCAATGTATTATTTTTGCAGCAAGTTCTTGATATCTTCTTCAATCTTGTCCGGTGTTGTTTTGGGAGCATAACGTTTGATTACCTGTCCGTTCTGATCCACAAGGAATTTGGTGAAATTCCATTTAATTGCTTTGGAGCCGAGCAGGCCAGGAGCTTCTGTGCTAAGGTGTTGGAAAAGAGGGTGAGCGCTTGAGCCGTTCACATCAATTTTCTCAAACATGGGGAAACTCACGCCATAATTCATCTGACAGAACTCGGCAATATCGTCGGAAGATCCTTTTTCCTGTGCAAACTGGTTGCTTGGGAAACCAAGCACTTCAAATGGAGCATCTTGAAACTTGTCTTGCAGTTCTTGCAGACCTTTGAATTGAGGGGTAAGGCCGCATGAGCTTGCCGTATTCACAATCAGTAACACTTTGTCACGGTAGTCGGACATTTCAACTTCTTGACCGCGAAGTGTATTCACTTTGTAATCGTAGACTGTCATCTAAATCGCCTCCATTTATTTACTCTTATATCTTCTATTATATTGGTTACAATTAAATATTGCAAAACTAATGTGGTGTTAAAAGAATCAAAACAGGCAAGTTGTGCAGAATACGTGAATGAATTGGGAAGTGATTTACGCCAGAGTGAGAATTAGATAGCCTTGAAGAGATAGATGGAGTATAACTTTGTTGTAAGCGTTATTACGGATGGGAATTGGCAAAAATCTGCCGATTCGGTGATCTGGGCGGACTTTACACCGACATGGCGCGGGTGTATGATTCATAACGTAATTTCAATTTAAACTAAATTGTACCTGAAAAACGAAACAAACGATAATATCGCTCGATCTTATCCTTAAGATATACGAACGATGTTTTAATCGCTGAGTTTCCATTCATTGATGAGTGGGAAACGGGGGAACCAACGGAATGCGCTGTCCAGGACAGTGGCATTCATGGGGTGAATTTTCCGGTGACAGCCGGAAATAGGGCGACTCTCGCGCCCGAATCCGTCAGCTAACCTCGTAAGCGTTAAAGGGAGAGGCAACAAGCCGTACGCTGGTTCATGGCGTTTTCGCCATGGGTACTTTAAGAAGCGTTCGGGAGGCCTTGGTCCCCCACGCTTCTTTTTTGTTGTCTTTTCACGCCAAGGGAGGAACGAATGATGGATACTGAGATGATCTTAGTGACTGCTCCAAATGAAGCAGGACGCAAATTTATCAAATTGCTGATGTACAAAAAAATGCCGTTTGCCGTTCTAACCAACAGTGCAGGGGAAGAGCGCAGACTCCGTAGAATCGGAGTAGAACATGTCATTCGCATGAACACGGCTGCAGCTCAAAAATGGTTTTTGCCGCAGGGCAGCGTAGGCAATGTGTTTATTTTCGAGAACAGCCTGAATCTGACCTGTCGTTATTTACAGATCTGCCGTTCATGGACTTCGAAATCTCTGTGCGTTATTACGGAGCAGAGTCATCCTAAGGGCATCTATCGGGGCATGGGCGCAGACCGGATTGTATATTCGCTCAATGGGGAAGTTGGCTTTCTCCTCAATGGTTAATGCCATAGCTTCTGATTGCTCAGGTGTAAGGTGCCTGTTATAATTGAATGTATCGATAAACGGAAGTTTGAGGAGACTCATGCAGGATGGTGAGTCTTCTTTTTTATGGTTTTAGAGGTTGTTCAAAAAGTCCGCTTTTGATTACGAAGGATGCCTTGTGGCATCATCAGCATCGAATATGAAATTCAGCCGAAATGTCCGTTGCTCACGTAGTTTTCCCTACGCTCCGCTACTCCATTTCTAGCTTCATTCCATCTTCTCGGTACTGAAAACCAGACTTTTTGAACTCGATTAGGATCAGGAATCACCTGTGGCTTACAAGGAGGAATTGGCGTGCCGGATGTAGGTGGATTGAAATGGTTGTTTTTTGATGTTGGAGATACACTGGTGGATGAATGGGAGCCGGTTGATGATATTATCGGACAGTTCGTCCGCGAAGTCTGTGCATTGGGGTATCCGGTGAAGATTGAGGCGGTACGCGAACTGTTCGCGAACTGTTACCAGAGATATGAGCAATGGCCGATGAGAGTGGCGATTCGCACATTCGTTGAAGACGACGGACACCAGAAGCAGATTCAGGACAAGCTGAAATTTCAAAAAGATCTTGAACGTCCTTTTCCATCAGCGGATTACGTCCTTCAGCAGTTGTCACGGCATTATCGCATTGGCATTATTGCCAATCAGAGTCCTGGAACGGAAGAGAGACTGGAGAGCTACGGCTTGCGGAAGTATGTTGATGTTCTGGCATGTTCGGCTGAAGAAGGAGTGTCCAAGCCAGACCCTGAGTTATACGCTGTGGCCTTGAAACAGGCCGGTTGTGAACCGGAGGAAGCCGTCATGATCGGCGATCGGATCGATAACGACATTATACCTGCTCTGAAGCTGGGCATGCGTACGATTCGAATTATGCAGGGTTACGGAAGATTCCAGCCAGAACTATCTGATGACCAACGTGCGGATTGGACTGTTGATTCATTGGATCAACTCCTGCCGTTACTGATACCAAATCAGGATTAGATGATTGTTTACTGGAGTTTGAGTTTTACTATAAAAGAAAACACCTTGCTGTATTGCAACAATAAAGGCTGATCAACTTGGGTATAGCATACCGGAGTTGATCAGCCTTTTTAGTATTTTGTCGATGAGAACGAGATTAGAATAACCGGATCGTCTGAATGATCAGATATACATTCAGCACAACGATAATCGCGGCAATGACCCATGAGATGATTTTGAGCCACAATTTGTTGGCGAATGCACCCATGCTTTTTTTATCACTTGTGAACATCACCAGGGGAATTACAGCAAAGGGCAATTGAAGCGACAGCACGACCTGGCTCAAAATGAGCAGTTCTTCTGTGCCATGTTCTCCTGCAATCGCTGTGACAATTACCGCCGGGATGATGGCGATCAGACGTGTGACCAGTCTGCGTAGCCATGCCGGAATGCGAATGTTCAGGAAACCTTCCATAACGATCTGCCCAGCGAGTGTACCTGTAAGGGTAGAGTTCTGACCTGATGCTAACAGCGCCACGCCGAACAAGATACTTGCAACCGTAGTACCTAATAGAGGTGTCAGCAGATGATAGGCATCAGCGATCTCAGCAACCTGCGTCATACCAGCACTGTGGAAAACAGCAGCAGATACAATCAGGATGGCTGCATTGATGAACAGGGCCAGTGTCAGCGCAATCGTAGAATCCATGGTCGAGTACCGAATGGCTTCTTTTTTGCCCTGTGGTGTCTGTTCGATCTGACGGGTCTGCACAATGGAAGAATGCAGGTACAGATTATGCGGCATCACGGTTGCTCCGATAATACCAATGGCAATATAGAGCATGGCCGGGTTTTGCAGAATCTCAACATTTGGTACAAAACCATGGAGAACACCGCCCATATCCGGTTTTGCCAGAAACAGATCAATCCCGAAGCAGAGGGCGATGGTTGCCATCAGCACAATGACGAGAGTTTCCAAAGCGCGGAAGCCTTTGTTTTGCAGAACAAGGATCAGTAGTACATCAACTGCGGTGATGATAACGCCGTATAACATGGGGATGTTAAATAACAGTTTTAATGCGATGGCAGAACCAATGACTTCAGCCAGATCGGTAGCTGCAATGGCAAGCTCACACAGAATCCATAACATCATAACAACAGGCATGCTGAATCGTTCACGACAGGCTTGAGCCAGATCCCGTCCAGTGACGATACCGAGCTTGCCAGCCAGCGACTGAAGGACAACGGCCATCAGGTTCGATAACAGGATAACGGATAACAAGGTATACCCGAACTGCGAGCCGCCTGCGATATCTGTTGCCCAGTTCCCCGGGTCCATGTAACCTACGGCAACAAGGTATCCTGGGCCTACAAAGGCGAGGAATTTCTTCCACCATGCAACATTCTGCGGAACTTTCATGGAACTATGTGCTTCTCCAAGGGAAGGGGTCATGCCCGCAGTAGACAATGATTCTCTTGAAGGAGCGTTGAACGGATTTTTTTTACTCATACGATAATCACCTGACTTTGAATTATTGATTTGGAGATATTGATGCGGTACAAACCACTCTTGATATATCTAAGTTTTTATGTTTATTGTTACATTGTACTCCTTCAATTGTTTTTGTCTAGTGCAACTTTTATGTATCAGCACAAAATTTCGGTTGTAGCTTGAAGATGCCCCTTCGTATATTACCCAACCTTAGGGAAAATACAGCCATGGCATTGAAATGCATGAAAATAATAAAGATGTAAAAGCTGATAAAGATACAAAATTGCGTTTCAAAATGAGCCAGAAGTTTAAATTGAAAGGAAGGCAGTAAAAACTATATGGATAAGGGAGAGATTCTGAATGGAAGCTTTATATACAGCAGTAGCGACAGTTAAAGGTGGACGTACAGGTTCGGTGACTTCTTCGGATGGCGTGCTTAAGCATGATCTGAAAATGCCAAAAGAGCTTGGTGGCTCCGGTGGTGAAGGTACTAACCCTGAGCAACTTTTTGCCGCTGGATATGGAGCATGTTATGAAAGTGCCCTTGCCAATGTAGCACGCAAAGCAGGTGTGAAATTGGAGGATGTGGTCGTTACAAGTAACGTATCCATTGGTAAAGACCCTGCGGATGACGGTTTCCAGCTGTCTGTTCGTCTGGACGTTAGCATGCCTGGTGTAGATCACAGTCAAGCAGAGGAACTGGCCCGCAAGGCGCATGATTTCTGTCCATATTCCAAAGCAACACGCGGCAACATTGATGTTGTATTAAACGTAGTTTAAGATTTGACTCCTGGTAAATAAAGGGAACATATAGAGCAGGTTATCCCAGATACCTGATGTTCGACTACAAAGCCCTGCTGGCAATCGGCAGGGTTTTGTGTTGATTATCATATTAGGACATGATGCAGGAGATTAGATGCCAGATCGCGTACTATTTTACATAATTGCACTCCCACTTCATGCTACACATTCCATAAAGGGGGAACAAAGATGAGTATTGAAGAGATGATTGAGCGGCGATTTGTGTGTACGAAATGCAGAGGCACGGATTGTAACATTAAGGAAGTTTCCATGTCAGGAGCAGGCCTGAGCAAGATGTTCGATATACAGCATAATCACTACTTGTTCGTGGCTTGTGCTTCCTGCGGGTATGTTGAAGTATTTGATCCGGATGTCTTGAAAGGGAAAAAACAGGGGCAGGTAGGGACTATTCTGGATATTCTGTTTGGCGGGTAGACATGCGCGAGTTGACATTGATCTGAATTTTCTTTAATATAACTTAGTACTGAGTAGTGTCATTGCATGAACCAAATTTGAATTAAACAGGTGATATCCATGTCTTATAGACCGCGTATTGCAGATTTAGAATTAGCTTATGGTAACAAGGAAGACGGATTGTATGAATTCAAAATGAATTTGGTAGACGGTACCAAATGCCGTGTATTCTACACCCGTTCCCCGGAATGGAAGATGACCAATATCAGCCGTCTGCAGAAAACGCCTTGTCCAGTATGTCGCAAAGATTTTATTTGCAAATGTATGGACCAGTGGGCAAGTGACCTGCATCAACAGATGATCGATGACCAATGGATGGAAAAGGCAGTTACGGAGTAATTGTCGGACAGATACGAGCGTGGGCACAATGCCTGCGCTCTTTTTCTTTATATTTCTCATTAATGTGTGTTCAAAAAGAACGGTTTTCAGTCTTTTTGAACAACATCCAGAAATAAATTTAGAATTAGTGAACAAGAAGGTCCAGATTGGGTAAGTTACTCTAACCGCAACAATAGGAGGCAGCCAATATGACAGCAAATCAAACAGATGTGCATCAGGGACATCCGATCGTACTGGTGGATGGCGTCTGTCACTTCTGCCAGGGCTTAACCAAATGGATTATCAAGCGTGACCCGGAAGGGAAATATCATTTTGCATCGCTCCAATCGGATGTAGCCAAGGGACTGCTGGCGAAGGGCAATCTGTCGACAGACAGCATGGACACCTTTGTTCTGATTGAAAATGGAAAATACTATACACGTTCAACCGCCGCACTGCGATTGGCCAAAGGTCTGAAGTTTCCTTATCCGTTGTTATATGTGTTCATTATTGTGCCGAGATTTATTCGTAATGCAGTCTATAACTGGGTTGCTCGCAACCGTTATCGCTGGTTTGGCAAGGATGAAGCGTGTATGTTGCCTACACCGGAGATCAAAGATCGATTTTTGTGAGTGTGATTAATAACGGAAATAATTGGGTAATGACTACAGATCATATCTATTTTGGGAGGAAAACAACTTGAAGAAGTGGACTACATTATTTATCGGGGCATTATTAGCAGTGAGCTTGGCAGCATGCGGTAACGATACAGATAATACGGCAACGCCGCCAGCGACTAACAACGAAACATCTAACGAGGGCAATACACCTGCGGAGCAGGAAACAAAGGTTCCTACTCTGGACGAATTGATTACCAAAACCAATGCAGCAACGAAAGAAATGAAAAGCTTCACAACTGAAGCAAACATTGATCAGAATCTGAAACTGGATGCTGGGGAACAGTCCCAGGATCAACAGGTTAAAACATCGCTCAAGATGGATATTATCAAAGATCCAATGATGATCTATCAAGAGATGAAAATGGAAATGTCGGGACAGGAAGCTCAGAACGTGAAGCAGTATATCACTTCGGATAAAATCTACTCTCAAGTTGGGGATCAATGGGTTGCGATTCCTGAAGCTCAAACCAAGGAACTGATTGAGCAGATGAAGGCAAGCATGAATCCGGAAGGTGAATTGGAGCAATTCAAAAAGATTGAAGAAGATACTGAAGTGACCGAAGAAGGCGACAATTATGTGATTAATGCGGACGTATCCGGTGATAATGTGAAGGAACTGGCGAAAGCCGTGATGGAGCAGAACGGATCGGATGCCCAGATGCAAGCCATGCTTGATCAGATGAATATCACCAGCATGAAGATGAAATACATGATCAACAAAGAAACCTATCTGCCTGCAAGTACGGACGTAACCATGGTCATGGAGATGGAACAGAATGGACAGAAAATGACGATGGACATGAAGATGAACAGTACATTTTCTAACCAGGATCAAGTGGAAGAGATTAAGATTCCACAAGAAGCATTGGATAGCGCTAAATAAAACAGGCACCTCTGAGATAGATCTGTGTGAGCCGAGAGGTTTACCGGATTAGAATCAGGGGTGTTTTTCTGTTTAGCGGAGATTATGGTCAGGGTTCAAGGTGTTATAGTATAGTCATATTGAAGTAGAGAGGGGAGATAAAAGATGATTGAATATGCACACATCCACCATGTTAGTCTGGCTGTACGTGATCTGGAAATCGCGAAGAAATTCTATTCGGGGTTATTAGGCATGCAGGAGATTGAACGTCCGCCTTTCCGCTCCACAGGTACATGGTATGCCATCGGTAGCCAGCAGCTTCATCTGTTACAGCACCCGGAGGGTCACACGTTACGTGAGGCTGGGATTGATACTACAGACGGTCACTTTGCGATCTGGGTCACCAGTTATTCAGGGACTATAGCCTGGCTGGAGCAGCAGGGAATTGAGTATGAAGCGAGACCTGACAGTGTGGCTGGATTCGCGCAGATCTTTGTGCTTGATCCGGACCGTAACATTATTGAGTTCGATTCACCGTACAACTCTTAAGGGAAAAAGGGTTAGAATAAATCCCTTGCTCCCCCAGAAATTGTATGCTATATTATCCATACATTCATAGCACGTGACGGAAGCACCGTCCATATACTGCATACTTATGCGGTTATTGGACGGTGCTTTTTTGTGCTTTTTGACAGGGAGGGAAGGAGAAATTGATTGTACTGAAGGTTGTTCTGGTTTCAAAGGATAGAGATTACATTAGCGCCTGGCTTGATTATGTACAGGGGAATTCGGCTGGTCTACATGTGCGTTTCACGGCATTCTCCCAAGAAGATTCGTTCAGGGATCACATGAAAGAGCAAGAAGGTAGAGAATTACCGGATCTGGTTATTGCGGAACCGGAGTTTCTGAATGACTGGCTGAATAACGGGGGAGAAGTATCAGGTGTACCTTGGCTAATGCTTAGTGAAGGGATGGAGGAGGTGGATGAGGCCAAGCGGCTGATGAAATACCAACCCTTGCCTGCTTTGCTGGATGCTGTGATGCATGCTTGCCGGCAGCCACGCCGTAAGAAGGTTCACCATCCGGGGCAAGAGACTCTCTCCATCGGTGTAGTATCCGCTTCAGGTGGAAGTGGCAAAACGGCAGTGGCCCTGCATATGGCGAAGCAATTGGGACTTGCAGGATATGCTGTTCTCTATCTGAATCTGGAGACGCTGGACAGTACGCTCCCGTTTCTGGAAAAGGGACTCACTAGAAGTGGGCAGCGTCACCCGGATGCGGAGACGGGATTGTCCCGTCTGTTATACGATCTGAAGGTGGGCAGAAAGGAATCCGGTAAGCAGTTACAGGTGCAATCGAAGGGCGTAGATGGATATGTGGTCCGGCATGAAGCACTGAAATCCGATGTGTTCTGGCCATTATCAAATCGGAAAGAACTGTTGCAAATGACTCGTGAGGATACGTCGAATCTGCTTCGTTATTTAACGGATTGTGGACAGTATGACGTGCTGATTCTGGATGGGGATTCCGGTTGGGATGGGCGCAGTGAAGGGGTGCTGGATGCAGCAGATGCATTTGTCTGGCTGGTTGAGGATGATATATCTGCCATGCATCGATGGGGACAATGGTTACAGCATGCTGAGCGTACGAAGCCAGACCTGTACGAAAGTATGCTGGATCGTTCACGATTTGTGGTTAACAAATATCGGGACAATGTCGTCAATGCACTCCCACACCCTGATCTGCATCTGGATGCAGTGTTGCCTTACATCCCTTCTTGGAAACAACTCAGTCAGGAAGAAGTCATGCTTAGTTCTCCGATCTTCCAACGTGAAGTGAAGAGATTATGTGCCATGCTGGTACAGGGTGGCGAAGAAGAATTGAAGCAGACGGGACGAATTCAGAAGCAGGATCGGTGGGCACTATGATGGAGTCATCGAATCGAATACTGGATCGTGAAGAACAGTTTCAGATGATGCGCAGGGAAGTCAGGGCTGGCCTCGATTTAACCTCTTCAGCAGGAGATGATGAACTGTGGCAGGGGATAGAACGCAAAGTTCTCACTGACCCGAAGCTGGATGATCTGACCTCAGGAGAGCGTCATACGCTGGTGCAGCGATTGTTTGATTCTTTTCGTGGATTGGATATTTTGCAGCCACTTGTGGATCATCCCGATATTACCGAGATTATGATCAATAGTCACAAGGAGATTTTTGTGGAGCAGGAAGGTGAAGTCAGCCAGATCACCCTTGAATTTGAGTCCAGGGAACGGCTCGAGGATATCATCCAGATGATTGTATCCGGGGTAAACCGGATTGTGAATGAGTCTTCTCCAATCGTAGATGCCCGTTTAAAGGATGGTTCACGGGTTAATATCGTGTTACCTCCTATTGCCTTGAAAGGACCCACGATGACGATTCGTAAATTCCCCAGTGAACCGATGAAGATGTCTGATCTGATTGAAAAGGGAGCCCTGCATGAAGAAGCAGCAGAATTATTGCAGCAGTTGGTACGTAGCAAATACAACATCTTCATTGGAGGCGGGACCGGATCGGGAAAAACGACCTTTCTGAACGCATTATCACAGTTCATCCCTGCCGATGAGCGGATTATTACCATTGAGGATTCGGCTGAATTACAGATTGTTACGGTACCCAATCTGGTATCACTGGAAACGCGGAATGCAAACACCGAAGGCAAGGGACAGATATCTATTCGGGATCTGATCAAATCTTCTTTACGGATGCGTCCAAACCGGATTGTGATTGGGGAAGTCAGGGGCGCAGAAGCGCTGGATATGTTACAGGCCATGAACACTGGCCACGATGGATCTCCATATAGTACATAATGGTAGTCAATTGAACTTAATCTCCTCAATGTCAGCATTGAAAAATTTGTTCTTAACACCTTTAACATTTGTTTCTGGCGTATTCAAGACAATCTTCTCGAACACCTCATAGACCATCGTCTTCTTCTCCTCATCATCCATGTGCTTCCACAACGTTTGAAGATCTTCCAGAACAGCCGTATCCGGCATAACCGAAAGTGAATTCTTCACGCTTGCCAGCTTCTTACGAGCCGCTTCCTCAGCTGCATCTTCCTCGGCAATCTTTTTACGGATCGCATCTTTCCCAATTAACCCTTCAACGAACATGTACTGCCATTTCTCCCGGCGCTCAGTAATCCGATTAATCTCCCGGCGAGCTTCTGCGGCTTCATCCTGTTTATCGGCTACCGCTTGTTCCATTCCTGCCGCGATCTCCCCAGCCGTTTTCATGTCCCATTTAATCTTGCTAATATACTCCATGACCAAATGCTCTACGTGTACCTGGCGGAACATAGGCATGTCACAAGATTTATTCGAGTGCTTGTTCGAACAAATATAGTAAGGGGTGCGAACTTTACCGTTAGTCGTTGAACGCGCTGTCGTCATTCGTCCAAACATGGCAGCTCCACAGCGTCCGCATCGAAGTACACCGCTGAACCAATATATTTGCACGCGGCTGAAACCGCCATGTGATTTTCGCTCCATAAACTCTTTTAGCTGCTCATATTCTACTCTAGTAAATATAGGCTCATGTGATCCATCGCCATACAGACACTTCACCCGTCTGTCCCGATTGCCATTAACATAGTTGCCGTCTGATGTTTTTGATCCTAACCGCAGTATCCCTGCATAGTAAGGGTTCTCCAATGTATAGGCTGCTGTAGCTGATGTCCATTCTTGTCCACGGCGTAGCTTACCTTCACGGTTTAACTTCATAGCAATGCCTTTGTATCCCAAGCCACCCATGTAGAGGTCTCTCGCATACCGAATGAGCGCAGCTTCCTCCGGGATTAGTTCCTCGCTCTGGGTGTAACCATATGGAATCACACCGCCTGGCCGTCGGCCCTCTATGATCATTTGCTCCACACCGAACCGGACACGCTCTGAGATCGTCTCACGTTCCCACTCAGCCATTGCACCAACGAGCGTGATGAAGAATCTTCCCATGGCCGTGGTCGTCTCAAACACCTCTGTAGAGCTTTTAAACTTGACTCCGAATTGGTCGAAGCGTTTCAATAGTCCGTGCAGATCTGCAACGGAACGAGTGAGCCGGTCCAGCTTGTACACTACGATGACTTCAAACTGCTTGGCCTCCATATCCTGAAGCATACGCTGCATCTCAGGCCGATTGAGGTCCTTGGCTGATTTACCTTCATCTATATAGTAATCATGCACAGACCAGTCCTGAGACTGTATGAAGCTTTCCAAACGTGTACGTTGTCCTTCTATAGAGAATCCGTCCTCAGCCTGCATGTCAGTAGATACCCGGATGTATATAGCTGCTTTCATGTGAAGTCCTCCTGTGAACATTGATATGAGAATTGTAATCGAAGTGATAGAAAAAAGCACCCAGAAGGGTGCCTGTTATTGTTCGAACTTTCTTCCATACAGGTAAGATGGAACGGTTATACTTGAATACATTATGATCCCGAAAATTAATCCTGACCATTTGTACTCGAAATATAACATTAGTACTAATATAGGACCAATGAACATGCCCCATACAAGGATTACTATAACAGTAAACCAATACATCCGTTTTCCTGGATCAGTAAACATCTTGATTACTGGTCGTATAACTAAAAAATAAGCTAGAGCAAATACAAATGCCCCTCCAAGTATGTACCCCAACAATGAGTAAAGCTTAGTAACTAATGATAATAAATCTTCGAAAATTCCTATGATAAGCTCAAACATAAAATCTCTCCGTTGTACTCCACATCGGTTGCGGTATTTGTCTATTTATGTATGCCTGATCTATTGTAATTTATTTCCTTGGATTTCCCTAGTATATTTTATCGCCAATATTCAACAATTCGTGCTATATTTAACTTGAGTTGATGGAGGTACATACTAAAAGTTGCGTTAATTCGGAACTTTTTCCCTAGAGCAGCGGAAACGCCACTCTGCTACCGTACTTCCCATTTCCACAGATCATCAACTTTGCATTCAAGATAATAGGCAATGAGTACAGCTCGTTTTATCGAGATATTGGTGCTTCGAAGGTTCACAATTTCTGACAAACGTGATTTACTCATTCCTACCTTGTCTGCAAGCCATTGCTGTTTCTTTCCAATCCTCTCAAGATGTTCGGGAATACGACAGCGGACGGGGATAGGTTCCATCGCACTGCCACCTTAATATATTTTTTTATCTTGTAACAGAACATACGTTCCCTTAGAATAGGTATTACCAAAAGGCAACTACGAGAACGGGAGATGGTAAACATGGATAAAAGGATCGTTTTTGATGTGACAAGAGAGACGCTGTTAGAAGTCGGCGTAAGCCCGGATCTCATAGTTGAAAAGATATCTGAGATGGACGCCAATGAAGTAAAACCTGTTTACATCAGAGCGTATCTTACTCTGATTGTTTCTTCCTCATAGATCTTTCAAGTCTTACAAGTCCAATGAATCGCTTGACATCATCTTCTTCAAGCTCGATGCCATCCACTTCAAATCGGATGTTCTTCATAATTTCCTCATCAGTCAGGTTCAGCGAGTCGATCAATGCTCTTGACGGCTCCGATAGAACCTGTTTTCTCTGTTCTGTTCTTCCTAATAAATAATCCACTGAAACTTCTAGAAAATCTGCAATCTTATTTAATGTTTCGTTATCTGGTTCCCGTGATCCATTTTCATAACCAGAGTAAGTTGTTCTTGCCATTTTCAATGATTTAGAGATTTCTTGTTGCGTTAATCTTCTTTCTTTTCTTAACTCCAACAGTCGTTCACTAAGCAAATACTCCACCTCACTTCTATCAGTATTATAACGACGCGAAATGAATCACAATACATCCTGACTCAAAACTCGTCAGTAATTTTAAAAAGACTGTTGACATGACGCAAAGTGCGTCATATAATCAAAACATAGCAACGACGCAAAACGCGTCAAGGAGGTGAAACACATGCGCCACTGGCTAGTACAAATGCGTAAGGCTAAAGGATTAACGCAAAATGACGCGGCCAAGCAGTCTGGTATCTCCCGCAGTTATTACGCCGAGATTGAACAAGGACGCAAAGATGCGAGTGGACGGGCAGCAAAGTTAATTTCAGCGACATTAGGATTTGATATGAACCTTTTTTTTGCAGATGTTGGACGCGAAACGAGTCAAAAACCTAAAAAAACAGCTTAAAAGGAGCGAATAACCATGAACCAATTGAAAGCAATCGAAAAAAAAGATCAGAGAGTACTTACTACTTCTCAAGTAGCAACACATTTTGGGACTGATACAAAGTCAATTAGTTACAACTTCAATTACAACAAACAGAGGTTCACAGAAGAAAAACACTATTTTGTCCTCAGCGGAGAAGAAAGAAAAGAATTTCTTTTTAACAATCGTGAAATTCACGACAGTTCAAAGCACGCTAAAACAATATATCTCTGGACTAAAAAGGGCGTGTTTCTTTTAGCGAAATCCATTAACACCGACAAAGCATGGGAAGCATACGAATCACTGGTAGATGATTACTTCGATAAAGTTGAACGTCTCCAAAACATGAACGTCCCAACAACAGTCCCTACTACTATTGAAGGAATCCTGGAACTGGCTGTCTTGAATATGAAAGATCTTCGTCAAGAACTTAACCAAGTGCAAAAAGATAACAGACGCCTGCAACTGGTTGTAGACAATGAAATCTGGCTGACAGAAAACCAAAAAGCAGACATTCAAGAAACTGTAAACGCCCGTGTAGGTTTTCTGATGAAAAAGGGTTATGAAGCACACTTCCAATCCATTTACCGTGCGCTAAAATCACACTTTTCAGTTCCGAAATACGACAAGATAAAACGTTCAGACTTCGAATTAGCAATAGACCTGATTCACGGATGGTACCCCAAGAAGAAAGAAGAGGCGAACTAATTATGGAAGATAACATCTTGGGAATATGCCCGACTTGCTACTTGGTTGTAAAACAATCCGATCTCCATGTACTTCAAATTGGGTCCAATACTTCAGTCGCTTACCACCGCGATTGTGAACCTAACCGAATGAAATTCATGCGAAGAAATAAATCAGCATGGGAAAACGAAGGAACTGAAGCCAAAAAGTTAAGAGAAAAATGGGGTTACTCCCTGTCTGAGCTTGCAGAATGCATCGGTGTCTCTAGTAGCAAGTTACGTAAATACGAGTCAGGTAACCCAGTCACACATGCCAAATTGCTCGGAATGGCTTATGAAATGTTTTTCCGTCTTGCTGAGCGTGAAGAGCAGCATAAGTAAACACAACATGCAGATATGTATGTAAAGACAAGCCCTATATATTGTACACAAAATATCGGAAGGTGGCGACAGTATGAACGGATACAATCCTGGCATGTCAGACAAAGCGTGGCGGAAGGTGCATGAGATGGCCATCCTGCTGAACCGGAAGTACTGGAAAGAGATCCAAGCAGAACGTGAAAAGGAGCTGAAGAAGAATGCCTAACTTAAAACTGGTCGGCAAGATGAAAGACAACATGATCCCGTTCATCAGCCCAACAGTAACTAACTGCGGATGCGGAAGTCCCGCTGAGTACGAAGTGTATGAGGGCAAGGATCGGCAACCACATTGCAGAGGTTGCATGCTTGAAGCGGTAGACAACAGCGTGTTTATCACAGTACGGAGGATTGGAGGATACGACGATGCAAGTTGAACTTACTGAATTCAGAGTGGTTACCACAGCGGGGCGGATATTCAGCTGGAGTGCATTCGACTTTGAGGATCTGTTCCGCCGAATGCAAGCCCGTGGACACACTCCGGTGCACGCCAAACCGTTAAGCGAGTACGAAGCCGAGATTGCAGATCGCGAAGAACAGGAACGCCTACATCATGAGTTGCAACAGGCAATTGAGGAGGAACGAAAGACAGCGTGAAACAACAGACATTCAAGAGTGTGGACGACATCCTGCGGCATTACGGGTGGGAGGCTCCTATTAAGGTAGTGGAGGTGAAGAAGCAGAATGTTGACGGAGAATTACCGCACAAAGTACCAACAACTTGTGAAGCATGCGAAGGAAAACGGAACACAGCCGATGATGCAGAGGATATATCTATCCAGGCTGGTAGCTGAGTACAAAAGAGAAAAGGCCGCCGTAGCAGCGGCAGCCTTGGAAAGTCAGATAAGAAATTACATTTGAGCAAATTATACCACAACGAAAGGAAGAATGGAATGCCCACACAATACAGATACATCCCACAGCATAAATCGGGACACTTCGTTGATCTGTATGCGCAACCGGTACAGGACTTTATGAAGGCGGTGCGATTCAATCGGGAGGATGACTTGGAACGCTGGTTAACAGGTCGATTCGGGCCAGATGATCCGCAGAACTTCCGTGTTAAAACGATGAGAGTTGACTACGAACTGGAGGTGGAGGTAGATGGATGCACAGGAGATCATGAAGCGGCTCCAGGACCCATTCCCGCCGGAGGAAATTGAGTGGCGTGTAGGTTCAACGAATGGTGATAAAACGAAAGGAATCGCCTTGGCCTATGTAACCAACCGTGCCATACAGAACCGGCTTGACGAAGTGTTCGGCGTGTTTGGATGGCGCAATGAGTACCGTGAATGGAAAGAGAAAAGCCAGTTGTGCGGAATCAGCGTAAAGGTTGAGGGTGAGTGGATCACCAAGTGGGACGGTGCAGATGATAGCAACATGGAAGCTGTTAAAGGCGGATTGTCTGATGCCATGAAGCGTGCGGCCTATCAATGGGGAATCGGAAGATACTTGTACAAGCTTGAGAACATGTGGGTGCCGATCAAGGCAGCAGGTAGATCCCACGTACTTGTATCCGAACCCCAATTGCCTTCATGGGCATTGCCAGAGGGATTCCAATACAACGCCAAGCGACAAACCACTGACACTCAACCACCACAAGAAGAACGGAAAACAGAGGCACCGAAAAACAATACTACAAATAACAACGAAGATAACACAACCACAAGCATGCTTATAAGTGCTGCACAGATCAAATACAGCCATCGATTGAAGAATGATAAACGCATATCAGACGATGACTTTAAACTGCTGGTCAGTCAGGTTGGTAACGGAAAAGACAGCATCAAAGATTTGACCAAAAAGGAAGCCAGTGTGTTGATCAACCAACTTAACGAATACCCAGCAGGAGCGTGACCTGATGAGATACCAAGACACCCTATTCTACGACGACGGCAGCCTAATCATCCCAGTAACAGACGGACCATTCGGAGAGGAGATACACGCTCATGAATCAACTTGCTTTTGGAATAGTGATGCTGATGTTAGGCACTTCAATGGGGATAGCAATCGGATGTCTGATCCACACATTACCACGGAGGAGGTAGACCATGTCACTGGCACGCAAGAAGGAAAAGAACATCATGCCCTGGCGGATGAACCTGTTCAACCACCACAACCGGAAAGAGCAGCCTAAGGCGAAGAGAGAGCGCAACACGGACCCGGAGTACAGGACGAAGGAAAAGGTACGGCAGGCGGTAATCGAGCGCGAGGGAGGAAACTGGTGCGTCCTGAGTGGCGTACCGGGACCCGGGCTTGAGTTACACCGCATCGTGTACGGATCACAAGGTGGCAAGTACGAGACGGACAATTGCATACTGCTGAGCGCGGAAATGCATCGGCTGGTACACAGCAGCAAGAAAACATGGATGCCCATCCTACAGGACCACGTAATTGCTATGAAGCTGGGCTCACCGGAGTTATCACCAATACAACGCATAACCCACAGGGAGGGATAGAAGATGAGAAGTAATTATGGAAGTTACGACGATCCGGAACCATGCCCATACTGTGGTGATGATTGCCATGCGGATTTTGTGGATGTAGGAGTTGGAATGACACAGTGTGGTCCCTATCATTGCGAAAGCTGTGGAGCAAGCGAGATTGGGCCCGAACTTAGAAATTGGTACGTAGGCGAGCGTGATGAGTATGGAACAGTTATTAAACCGGAATACAAGGATGGATTTCCTGTTCTGAGAGAAGGTCACCCGTTTTCAGATGTAGAGCTTGAAAAGGGGTGGTATGACCCAAACAAAAAGAAACTATCGCCTTATGCAAACACAATTAATGGGGTGCTGGTGGATCACCAAACAGCCAAAATTGCTTACGAATTAGGGTTTTTAGATGAAAAGAAGCTTTCATAACCCACCAATAAACCATCTAAGGGAGGATACACCACCCCACCGGGGATAACAGAGGAAGGGAATACCCTCCCTTCCCACCACACAAAGGAGCGATAAGCATGCAAGCAATGAACTTATACCAATTCACATATTCGGCAACGCACTTTGACGAGGCATTCACGAGTTTGCAGATAGCACCAACTCCAGGACAGGCCAAGAGTGCAGAATTCAGATCATTCAGTGACTATGATCCAGACGTCAAATATATGGATTTTCTCAAAGTGGTGAAGATGCGTAAGATTGGTCAGTCTACGCCAAGAAAAAATGAAGCGCCTTACCCGAACCAGGCGAGAATTGAACTGATCAATGGTTTGATTCGCGTGATCGGAAGGGCAGGACGAAAATTCTTATACAGCAAGCAGCATGATAGATTCGCCGCATTTCATTGGGCAGACGGAAAGCTTTGGCTAGTAGACGACTACACTGACAGACCGCTTCTCATGGACAAGGAAGTGAGCGGGCAGCACCGACATTTCAGCCACGGAGGGACGCTGTGGGGCCT
Source organism: Paenibacillus sp. FSL R5-0701 (assembly GCF_037973995.1). Classification (NCBI taxonomy): domain Bacteria; kingdom Bacillati; phylum Bacillota; class Bacilli; order Caryophanales; family Paenibacillaceae; genus Paenibacillus; species Paenibacillus sp. FSL R5-0701. The sequence goes on from NZ_CP150230.1 coordinate 1,562,172, forward strand.
TGTGTGCGACTTTAGGGATTATATATTGGGTGATGATGATGCGAACCATAACAACGGATACGGCGGCCTGTACTGTCCGCATTGGGGATACCCAGAAGAAGATATGGAATTCATTCGTGAGTATGCGAAATCGATCGGATATTTAAAACCACGGGTTTAGGCCCACCAAAGGAGAGATAACACACATGGCTGAACGAGTATTGGACGCATGTTGCGGCAGTCGGATGTTCTGGTTCGACAAACAGAATGATGATGTTGTTTACGCAGACATCCGGGAATTGACTGACACATTATGCGATGGACGGACACTTAATGTGGCTCCAGACGTGATTTCTGACTTTCGCAACATGCCTTTTGAGGATGAATCGTTTTACATGGTGGTATTCGATCCACCACATTTGCTTAAAGCTGGTGACGAATCGTGGTTGGCCAAGAAGTACGGCAAGTTGAACCCGGATACCTGGAAGGATGATATCAAGCTTGGATTTGCGGAATGCATGCGAGTGTTGAAGCCGAACGGGACGCTCATTTTCAAGTGGAACGAGGATCAGGTAAGCCTGGCTGAATTAAAGAAACTGTTTCCTCAGCCGCCGTTATTCGGGAATAAGCGTAGTAAGACGCACTGGATCGTGTTCATGAAGAATCAGGCTTGAGGCTCGGCCTCTAACCAAGGAGGGATATACCACGGACAGTTTAATCACAACAGCCGTCATCAGGTTCAAATTGTTCAAGCAGCCGTACAAGGTCGGGCAGACAGTAGAAGTTCGTGGTGAACCGATGCTTGTCTTGGGAATTGAGAACTTCGAAATATTCAGCGAGATGATCCTTGTGCGCTACACCTGTCAACGACTAAATCAGAAGGATTTTGTGAGCAAAGCGAAAGCGTATAGGGAGCCATCCAGCAACATTGAAATGGTCATAGAAATACCGCATAAAGAGTGGAAAGAAACAGTTCCAGGTATTCGGTTAGGCTCGATCCACTCCATCAAGGGAGATATTTACAAGGTCACTGAATACACGGGCATTGCCCTGAAAAGCACTGATCTGGTAATCGACATGCTAGCCCGTCCGGTGTATCCGGTGGACCGCAATACAGCAAAATCGAAGCTACTGGATGAACGACGGAAGAAACTAAAACTTGAAATCGTTTAGGGGAGGAAGAACAGTCATGAGAGCCAAAAAAATGACGGATCAATATTTAACATCGCAATTGGCTGATTTGCTGGGATTCGAGTATTTCGAGCAAGAAGCTCCACCACATAACTTTGTGATTAAAAGGGAAGACGGGAGTTCCGATTTTTTCATCCCATGCTCGGAATACAATCACGTCAAGGAATTGGAAGACAAAGCACTTGAAGCTGATCAGATTGGATACCAGGCTCACCTGACGTACGCCACAGGACACAGTTACCATGAGGGACTAACTTATGACACAGCAGAGGCGATGCTTAGAGCAACACCACGCCAGAGGGCTGAGGCTGCTTATATGACGTTGAAAGATTTACAGGTGGGTCAGGAAGGAGAGGGGAACCAACGGACTGTAGAGGTCACTCTCACCAACGCCGGATACAAGGAACACGAACTTAAATTCGAAGAAAAAGGGGAGATTGAAGTGGAAAACAAATTGACGCTTTGGTACAACATCGAAAAACGGGATGCAATTATTGAATCGGTTAAAGCGAACATCCAAAAACGATATGGTTTCTCTGATGGGGAATTCGTTTCAATCGGCGGCGGTTTTAAATTCTTGTTTGATGATGAAACGAACGGCGAGATTTCAATCACATTCATCGAAGAGAAAGGCAATCTCAAAGTAACCGTGGAAGGTACGTGGCCGTGGGAAGTTATCGAAGTTTATAACCATTGCTTGCCACAATCGGCTGAGGAAGATCCGGCGTAAACAAGATTGAATTTCAGGGATCGGGTCCTTTGGGCCTCTCCCTACTAAGGAGGATATAACAATGTCAATCGAAGCACATCACTGTAACGTACCAAACTGCAAAGGGTTCATCGTATTTGAAAATGCAGACTTTGATTTTGATAAACCGCCAGTGGTTGATGGTGTCTACACGTTCACCGCTCCCACATGCACGGAATGCGGTAAGCAGTACAAGGTGGTTCCACACTATGTCGTAATTAGCTTGGACGAACAGGGTGAATATGAGCCGACGAAGGTCGAATCGGCCTGCATGACGGAGTACCAACGTAGAGAAAATGAACGCAGTATTGAGGAGGAAACAGATCCATGGGAACGTGTCCGGAAGTTCATTCTGTTCAGAGGGTACACGTACTCAGTTCACGATGTCATTTACGCATACGCTGACTATCGGCAAGAGCCACGGTATTTAAGTCATAGTATGAAAGATTGCATCGATAGCCTGAAGGAATCGCTTGATAAACTTGTGCCATTTGGCATGTAGGGAGGATATATAGATGGCGTTGAAATGGGAGCAAGTGATAAATGCTCAACCTGGAATCGAACTTAACGTGATGGTAGCTGAACACCTCTTGAAATGGCACCGTATACCAGTCCCTACGCACGACTATGACGGACCTGTAGGGCACGGAGAGGTTCTAATACCACCTACAATGAGCGAGGCCGACGCTTACGCAATGATGCCGCCGAGAGGGAACATATTTTTATCGTATTTCATACAACAAAACTGGTCGAGGGACATCTCAGCAGCGTGGTTTTACGTTGAGGGGAAGATAAGGGAACTCGGGCTACAAACGAGGTATTACCAAAAGATAAAAGAGGTTGTGGGAAGAACTGGGGAGTTAGTGTATCCGTTTGATTACATCCACGCAACACCTGAACAACGTTGCAAAGCCGCGTTATTGTCTGTACTGGACTTATAACATTCATAGGAGGGATCAGCAGTGGAGCATTTAAAAACGGGAATGTATGTGGAAGTTGATGGTGTAACAGTAAGTTATGGAAAGGTGCTAAATCAGTTTTGCCCTGCTGGGTGGTATGGGATCATTTATTACATTCAAACATCTTGGCAAGAGGGTCAAGAGAAGCACGCTGCCATTGTGGAAAAAATGGTTCGACAATTTGAAGAGCAAAGTTACGATCATGGCAGTGAGTGGGTAGAACAAAGACGTGAGATTATCCAGCAAGACAAAATGTCGCAGACATCAATTGTTTCATTTCGAATCAGAGATATTCACTAATTGGCCGAAGGCGTCCGATTCGACCGCAATACTTAACGCAGTGGAGGCCGTATCAGGTGTTGGTCGGTCTCCCCAAATAGGAGGATATACAAGATGAAATGCTATCTCACATCTACAGCAGACGGCGAACATCAAGAACTGGTATTCGCTGAAAAGAGAAGTGACGCCATCCGAAAAAGCGAAGCAATTCAATGGGATGAATATATTAACGTCAGAGCTGTAAGGCAGCCTGATTATGATAAATATGCAGAACAGAGGTACGTTCCTAAAGAGGTATTAATCCAAGATGGTTGGTGGTTTGAATGTTATGGGGTCAATGAAAGAGGGTTTAATTGCTTCAAACACCTGACCGCAGATGATAAACCATTAATCAAGTACGAACACGTTTATTGTGGCCAAGGGTGTCTGGATAGGCATACAGCAAAGGAAGGTATCATTCTGGTTGAAGATGGATCGGAAACGCGTATCAACCTACCTGGGGAGGAAGAAGCATGAGAGAGATACTTTTTAGAGCATGGGATGACGTTAAGGAAAGAATGTACCACGCTGGTGAAGAGGACGATGTGGTGTTCGAACTGACTGGCGTAGGCATCAAAGCCACAGCGATCACCGAGGACGAAGAAGAGTTTCGGACATTGCACCACTTGAAATATATGCAGTACACGGGTCTGAAAGATAAGGACGGTACAAACATCTATGAGGGAGATATTGTCCACTTTGTATATGAGCCTGGTCCCGATTACGGATGGAAAGCGAACCAAATTTGCGAGATTAAGAGTGAGCCTAGTGGATTGATATTTGGAAGGATCACTAAGAACAAATACGCAAAAATGTGCGGATATCTGGTTAGCATACCACACGGTAATGGGCAGTTCTTCGAGGTCATCGGCAACATATATGAACACCAACACTTACTAGAGGGTAGGGATGAAGCATGAAACTGATCGATGCAGATAAGCTGTTGGAATGGATACAAAGAACATCAAACGGAAGAATGCCGTATTTCGCTTACGGTGAAGGCGTGAAAGTTGCCTTGAGACGTACTAAAAAACAAGTCGAGTCGGGAAAGTTTGCTCCTGACATTCGACCGGGCGATATTGTAAACGTGATTGAGGAAATTCACCACCCATTCCTTCAAAATGTGAAGGTCGAGAGCCTTCAGTGGTTTGAATTTGGTTGGTATGCAAAAGTGGTTTTTGATGAAGAGCTGTACAGTATTCCATTGAAACGATGCCAGAAGGTTTGGGAGTCTATACCCAAGGAGGATACAAAGGATGGCGTCTAACAACGGATACCTGCGATCACAGTTGTTGTTCTGGGACGACGAATTAGCCCGAGCGGTAGCGGATCTGCACCATGCAGAACAGTACGATGACCGCGGAGCAGTTGAGTGGCACGAGGAACGGGTACGGTGGGCGAAGATGAAGATAAATGATATACGGGACAGCTTGGGAAGTAAAAAAGGAGCTTAGGGGTGAGTTAAATGGCAGGATCGTTCCAAACCAGCCGGGACATCTTCGGAAATCCGATATGGAAAAACATCGTTGAGTTCAGACTATTCTTTCTAATCTACGGCAACGCCATCTACTCCGAAGAGGGTTATCGGCTGGCGGACGACCTGGTATTACAGCGGGGAGAATGGTGCAGATCAACGCGAAAACTTCAGGAAGATTTGCAATACATCGAGAATCGCCAAGTCAAAACATACTCAACTTCTGTGATTAACCGTTGCATAAAGAAGTTAGAACGCATGCAAAGGATATGCACGAGAACACATGAACTTGGAACAGTGTTTACGGTGCTAAATTACGAGCAGTACCAAGGGTTTGGGTCATTCGTAAAACAGAACATGGAACAGGACTTGGAACAGAGGAAGAACAGTGTTGGAACAGAGGAAGAACAGTCGGGGAACAATAATAATAAAGATAATAAAGATATGAATGTTAAGAAAGAAATAAAAGATATATATGAGTTTTGGAATTCTCTTGAAATTATCAAACACCGGGAACTGACACAAAAGATGAGTTCAGGAATTAACGCTCGGCTAGAAGGCAGAACAGCTGAGGAAATCATACAAGCCATGCAAAACTATAAAACTATCATTTCCAGCGAACTTTACTGGTACACATACAAGTTCACTTTGGACAAGTTCATGAATCCGAAGAACCTGGATCAGTTCCAGTCTGAGAACAATCCATTTGAAACGTATAGAAAACAAAAGGGAGGCGGTCAAGGTGGACGTGGGCGGACCAATGAAAGGACTACTGGCTCGGATCGAGCATCTCAGAAACCAACAGAATACATCGGAACTCCAGGGAGTCGGAGAGTCATTGTTCCGGACGACTTCGAACAGCAGCTCAGGAACTTCGAATAGAGAAGGCTGTGAAGTCTGCGATTACACCGGAACGATAAACAACATGCAATGGGTCGAGGATGAGACGTACACCCGATCAGACGGAACGCCCATGAGACGCCAAGTCACAACCACTAAACTTTGTGACTGCTATTACGAGCGGCAGTTCAAAAATTACAACCCTACAGATGGACTTGCTCCGGATGAAAAAGAGTACACCTTCAAAACGGCAGTGATCGACAAGGAGAACGAAACGCAACTCAAGCTCGCGATGGATTTTGTACGAAACATCAAGGACCACATGGAGAAGGGGAGTTGGATGTACATCTTCGGTGACGATCACCGGGCAAAGGAAAAGAATGTATCGGCGTTCGGAACTGGTAAGACGTACCTGATGGTGTGTATAGCCAATGCGCTTGCACATCGGAAGATTCCGGGAATCTACGTGACTGAGGATGACATGTACTCCGCGATCAAAGAGACGTACAACAGAAACAGCAAAAAGACAGACGAAACAGAGTCGGAGGTGCTGGAACGATTCCGCAAGGTTCCGATCCTGATGATCGATGACTTATTCACCGCACAGTACAAGGATTGGGCAGAGGACAAGTTGTTCAGCATCCTGAATGGACGAGAGCGTGAAGGCAAGATAACCATCATGACGAGCAATTATGAGTTAGAGCGCATCCCAGGACGGCTTCCAACCAACGGAGCAAAGCTGGTGAGTCGGATCAAGGGCAGAATTGGTGAGCGAGAGATTGAGATGATCGGCAGAGACCGCAGGCCAGAACAGCACAACCAATCAGCATAAGGGGAGGAAAATGAATATGAAAGATCAAGCAGTCCTGTTTTACGCGATGAAAGGCGTGTTGTATCCAGTAGCTCTGTCGGAAGAACAATCCACCATGCTACAGATGTTGGTGAAGGTTTTTGAGCCACTACAAGTCGTACAGTCTCACCCTCAGGGTGAAGCGGTCAATCTCATCAATCAGGTGAAGAAACATGCCTAAACCAATCGACGACTACGACCTGATGGACCAAGACTGGGAAGAATTTATGCGCAGGGGCCGAGAGGCCTTTGCAGACGACACTGAGGAGGAAGCGGCATGAAAAAGAAGCATTGGGCATCCGGCGGACAGATCAAGGAGCAGAAGCCAAAGAAACCGAAGGCTGAAAAAGCATACAAAAATTACGTGAGCATACGGAGATCAGAATCAAGGACAGATCGGTTGATGGAAAGCCTGGACGTACCACTTACACCAGAGCAGTCCAGCCGGATCATCGAACTGGCAGACTACGGCTGGCTACGGTCGGACATCGCTAAGGAAGTAGGCGTACCCAAGACACGGGTTAACCATGAGCTGATTGTAAAACGGAGAGGAGGTGGTGCAGCTTGAGGGGTAACAAGTACGGCGCTAAGAAGACGGTTAAGGATGGAATTGAATTCGCAAGCAAGATGGAGGCTGAGCGATATCGGATGCTGATGTTACTCGAACGCGCTGGTGAAATAAGTGAGTTGACCTTACAACCGGCATTCGTGTTGGTAGAGCCATTCACAAAGATGGGCAAAAAGAAGCGAGGAATAAAATACACAGCAGACTTCATGTACAAGGAGAATGGACAAGTCATCGTGGAGGATGTAAAGGGGTTTGCCGCAAGAGACTTTTCGTTGAGGAAGACGCTATTCGATGTGAGGAACCCAGATATCATTTTGCGATTGGTGACCAAAACCGATGGAAGGTGGAAAGTGAAATGATTGGACGGTACGTGCATGTAGGGGACGGGTGGGTGCTCCTCGACGAATCTGGGGCGTGTAGAGGGCGTTTACTAGAGTTGGACAGACAAATACTAGGATCAACACAAAAACGTCTCTATGAGCCAACAGGGTGGTTTAAAATGGATGGGTGGAAAGTTGGAAAACTGGAATCGAGATCAGAAATTGCATGATCGTAAAAGTCAAATGTGACATGTTGCAGATAAACCACAAAATATTGTGTAAAACGGCGAAAAAAGTACTTTATAACCACAAAATGTGCTATAATAAGATATATCATTATTACTATCGGAAAACGGGGTGTATGTCTGGTGAGTATTGAAAAATTGGAGCAATTACGGTACGAACTCAACACAGAAAAACAACGTGGTGCATTGGCAGATTCGAACAAGATTAGCGAAATTGAACAGCAAATCAACGAGATTGAGAACGAAACAGCGGTGTCTACAGTGACTTATGTGTTGGACAACCTGAACGTACATGGAACACAGGTAAGGGAATTTTTCCTGAACAACAAAGAAGAGACAGCGGCAATGTCATATGAGGTTGTGCGTGACGCAGTGCAGGCATTGATTCTGGAGCGTGAACAGTACTGGAAAGAACAGAACGATCAGATCCAGGCGCAGTTTGAACTGGAGAGATCCGCAAGAGAAGAAGCACAGGCGAGTGAAACCAGAGCAGGCGAGGCCAACGCACAGATGGTCGTGGAGCTACGTAACACACGTATGGAACTGGAAGACGTAGTGAGCAAGCGCGATGCTGCTGTTACTCAGCTTGAGGAGAAAAACGCCGAGATTGACAGACTGAGCAAAGAGAATGACGGTCTTCGCAAGCAGTTGTCAGTTAATACGGTTGTTGCACCAAAAGAGATTGATACAGGTGATTCCTATGCCCGTTGGAAAGAACAGAAACAGCGCGAGGAAGAAGCCAAGCCAGCCATCTATGACGTTGAGTGGGTAGATGACAAACGTTCCATGAAGAGAGCTAAGCTTGCTGCAACGGATGAAGTAATTACATTCAACTATCTGGAAGCTGGTAAGTACCGGGAGGTGAGCGCCGAAGAGGCGCCGCAATTTCGAATCAGAGTCGAAGAACCCCAACGTGTTGATGAGGATCTGGCACGGACTAACGACCTGGAAGAGGGCGGCGAACTAACGCCTCCCACTTGGCAGTTTCCAGAAGGGGACGAAGCCACGCAAGAAAGCACAGGACACGAGCTGGCTCAAGGAGACATGGCAGGAAGTGCTGATCAGGAGACAGAGGGGCCTCCAACGCGAGCAGAATTCGAGGAACTCAAAAGACGCGTGAGTGCACTGGAATTGCCACAATCGGAGGTGGCGTAATGCCGAAGTTCCGGAAGAGACCGGTTGTGATTGAAGCGATTCAGTGGACTGGTGAAAATCTCGATGAAGTGGCAGATATGGATCTTAACTATGAAATAAGAGATGGGATGATACTGATCCCTACACTGGAAGGAACCATGGTTGCGGATCACGGAGATTGGATTATCAAGGGCGTGAATGGCGAATTCTATCCGTGCAAGCCTGACATATTCGAAAAGACATACGATCCAGCATGATTTACCACCGCAAAGCAGAAACCGTGAGGGCGATCCGTTTAACGGATTACTCTCCGGCTTTAATAGAGCAGATACAGCAGTTTACAGGCGGTCTGGTACAAATGGGCCGAGTGATGCAAAAAGTGCAACAGCCATACCTTAGCGTCGTTGTAGAGAAGAATTACTTCAAGGTGCTACAAGGTAGCTGGATCGTACACTCCCCTGAAAAGGGATGGAGAGTATACCGGCATCATGAATTTATCCAAGAGTATGAGGAGGGAGAACATGGACAACAATCAGGTGATCAAGTTGCTGACGGATTATAGATCTTACAAGTTTGCGCTGAATAACCTTGGTGGAATGATGATAGACAGTGAGATGCAGTGGATGTTCAAGATGGGCATATACGATGAACGAGTCAGATCCCGTCTGAGCAACCATGACAGAACCAGTGACCAGAGTCGGTACTCGCGTATCGTCACGTTACTGGAATCGGCTGTGGACTTTATACTGAGTGACGATCAGAAGACGATCATCCAGCTCAAGTACATGGACCGCAACAAGCTGAACCTTAGCGAGATTGCCGACAGACTGCATAAAGACCGCAAGACGGTATCGACCCAGCACAAGAAGGCGCTCAACAGTCTGAGCAAAGCAATGATGCCGCTCAAGCAGGATTACATGGAGATTACCAACCTTGATCACATGTTCGACCCAGAGTGGGTGTACAAGGAACCAGCGTGATTCCCCATTTTTTACCCACGAATTACGCATTATTTCCCACAAATTCCCCATCATAAGTGCTAAACTAATATCATAAGGAACATCTGATAAGCGCCGATAGCTGTATGCGCAGTCGTCGTTTACAACGTTCCTTCCTTGCATGCCAAAACTATGATGTGGTGGCGGAAGAGAGACGCAGGTCAATGGATCGGAGAGTACCTAACCCATGTGCAAGTACCGTCACTCAGAAGGTCGGGAAAAGTTAGGGGAAATCGTGCAGGAGTGGAAGTCCCTGCCCACATCAAGAATTAATAAATACGCCAATATTTAAATATGTAGTGCATGAGAGTGACGGTTAAGCGCCGTTGCTCTTTTTGTTTTTGCCGAAGGCCATCGAGTCCGACCGAATCACCCAGCAACGCGGGGGCCGGATAGGGTTGGGTCATTAAGAGGAGGGATAACAAGAGACATGGACAATGAAAAGGTTATATCGATGTGCCAAAGCCAAATGCAAGATATTGCAACAAGGCTGGGCAAGAACATTTCATACGAAGCCAAAGCAGCGCTCATTCAAGCGAGATCAACAGCGTTGTTGGCATTAGCTATAGCGACACAGGATAGGAAGGAGGGATAACACATAGTGAAGCGCAGAGTCATCAAAAAGTGGGTCAACCGATTCATTACACCCATTGTGAAAGACATGCCCAAGATAAACTACAGATGTATTGAACTGTACAACCCAGTTGATCCGATGCAACGATACAGCGCCACGGGTGAAAACATCCGGATTATCAATGGCAAGCGTGGGAACGAAGGGGAGGGTGGGCCAAGAACACGAGGATTGTTCAACGACATTAAAGCAACCGCAGAAGAGTTGGAAAGACAGATCGAGGGCAAGCCAAACCTTTATCACAGGATGAATGAGGCACACCCAGTATACGGAATGTATGTGCGAGTGCTCAGTTTCGATTATCCGGAAGGTTATGTAATTTGTGAGGATGAGTAGAGAGGAAGGTGATACCCATGGCATTGTCAGAGAAGCAAATGAATTTCGTTAACGAATACATGAAAGACATGAACGGAACGGCAGCTTATCTGCGTGCCGGGTACAATTGTACCGAGGAGGCAGCAAGGCGTGCAGCAAGCCGTTTGTTGACAAATGTTGACGTAATGTCCGAAATCGGACAAAGAACGGACAAATTACAGGAAGAATCAGGTATGAGTGTCCAATGGGTACTAGAGAGGTACAAGGATCTTATCGAAAACAACATGACAGAGGACCCAGCTGTAGCTAAAGGCGCGTTGGACAGTGTGGCAAAACACTATGGCATGTTCAAGGACAAGGTGGAAGTATCAGGAGCAAATGGCGGTGCGCTGCAAGTCGTATTTGATGCGGGGATGAGCAAGGATGAGTAAGGTGATTATTCCTTATAAGCCGCAACCACGACAACAAGTATTCCACCAAGCAGAAGCCGATGAGATATTGTACGGCGGCGCAGCAGGTGGAGGGAAGTCGGAAGGGACGATATTCGATGCGCTGAAATACGCCATGCAATACCCGGGTAGCCGTCAGATCATCTTCCGGCGTAAATTCCCCGATTTGCAGCGATCCATCATTTCAAGGACGCTTCAGGTGTATCCGAAAGAACTGGGCAAGTACAACAGTTCGAAGCACGAGTGGTCATTCATCAACGGGAGCATATTGGAATTAGCATACTGGGACAGTGACGCTGACTACATGAACTACCAGGGCGCTGAGTATGACGTGATCCGGTGGGAGGAGTTAACCCAGTTCGAGGAACGATGGTACACATACATGTTGTCGCGTCTACGTGGTAGCAAGCCTTTCCCTCGTAGTGTTAGAAGCACGACGAACCCCGGAGGTGCAGGTCACTCGTGGGTAAAGAAGCGATTTGTATCATTGGGACCACCAGAGATTACGTATGAAGTACCTGAGACGGACGAAGATGGAAACATTCTAGTCTGGCCAGAAGGTATACCAGGGGTTACACCAGGAGAACCGATCATACGGAGTAGGTTGTTCATACCAGCAAACCTATATGATAACCAAGCCCTGCTCAGAGAAGATCCGGGTTATTTGGCGCGTCTGATGGCTTTGTCTGATGTGGAACGTAAACAATTACTTGAAGGTGACTGGGATGTATTCGCAGGACAGTACTTTGCTGAGTTTACACGCGCTGTACACGTCATAGAGCCGTTCGAAATACCAAGGGAGTGGAAACGGTACAGGGCATTGGATGAGGGTTATACAGACCCGTTTGTGTGCCTGTGGTTTGCAGTCGGGCCAGATGGTACTGGGTACTTGTATCGGGAATTGGTTCAAACTAAGTTGCTGACGAGTGAACAGGTTGAGTTGGTGCGCTTGAACAGTCCGGTGTATGAACAGTACCAGTACAATGTGGCGGATACGTCCTTCTGGAACAAGGCAAAGACGGAGAATATCACTCCTGCTGAGATATTTGCGACCAAGAACGTGCCGTTGATTCAGGCTAAAAAAGAACGGATCAATGGATGGAAGCGGCTCAGGGAATGGTTGCACGTGACGGATAAGGTTGATCATGTCACCGGAAATCAGTACAAACATTCCAGACTGAAGATATTTAACACCTGTGCACACGCCGTTGAAGCGATTCCTGCAATGATGCACGATGAACGCAATGTTGAAGATGTAGCAGCACACAGACTTGACCACGTACCTGATGCAATGAGGTATTGGGTGATGAGCCAACCGTATGCAAGCACAAATGAAGGGGCATGGGGAGCTAATCCAGAGTCCCTGCCGAACAAACGCGTTGATTTTGATGACGACGACGATGATCTGCCTGAGGTAGTTTCATTCTGGTGAGGTGATGAAATGGAATACGTACTATTAGCGGTGGTTCTGGGAACCAACGTTTTTTTGTATTTGCAGCACCGTGACAAAGACAAGATCATCAAGGATCTGACCAACCGCCTGACAGCCCGTAACGCTGGTGAGTATGCGATGTACAACAACCAGCAGAAGCCAGCCGAACCGCTGGAGACACGAAGCCCGATGAGTTGGCATGACGATCCGAACGTGCTGGAGGTTGATGACAAATGAGCACGCTGAAAAAGATACAGGAAGGATTCAAGGGGCTGTTCACAGAGAACGGAGCTGAGAAAGACTCAGTAAACCCGAATACACCGGAGGAACAACGGATCTACGACACGGTGTACCAGGACTACCAAGTGTTCAAGCAGTCACGGCAGCAGATGGACGACATCTGGCGTAAGGAACAACGTTTCTACATGGGCGACCATTGGAAGGGATTGCGCTCAGATGCGGTGTCTAAGCTTCGTCCGGATGCGGTGGAGAACATCACCTTCTCGCAGATTGAGTCCATTGTCGGTAAGCTGACTGGATGGATGCCCTACCCGAACTTCACGGCTCAGGAAGAGGGAGACGAGGAAAAAGCCCGGGACTTGAACGACTTCATGCCGTTTGAACTGCGACAGATCAAGTTTAAACAGAAACACACCCGAGCTGTCCGGCGCATGGTCATTCATGGCCCGTTAATATACAAAACTGTCTTTGACCCAACAGTCGAAGGTGGACGTGGGATGAACCGGTACGAAGGGCGAAACGACATCATTCCAGTTGATTTCGGTACATTCTTCCCGGACCCACGCATTAAAGACTTCATTTACCTCCAGAAGATGGGCGGCATCATCATAAACGTGCCCAAGCCGCTGGAGTACTTTAAAGAGCGCTGGCCCAAGCAAGGTAAGAAGGTACAGCCGGATATCGGCACGCTTGAGACTGATGTGTTCAATATTGACTCAGACGATGGCAACCTGAGCACAGACGCTACACGGCAACAGATGTCCGGACTCATTGAGTACTGGTACCGTGGACTGCCTAAGCAGGTGAGTGCGGAGGATAAGAAGTTGTTCCGTGAAATGGCTGAGGAGAAGCTGATGGAAGGCGTTGACCCTTCCGAGTATCTGGCAAAGGCTGATGGCAAGATGGAAGGCGTGCACTGCATCTACATCACCACATCAGGCGTGTTCTTGGAGCATAAAGCATATGTGTTCGATCACGGCCAATATCCATTCGTAGCCCGAACGTTGTACCCATCAGAAGGTAATCCGTGGGGCAAGGGCTTCATGCGGGATATGATCAAGCCGCAGATCATGAAGAACAAATACGCTGAGATTGCAGTCGAGACCATGGCGAAGCAGGGTAACGCGGCGATGATGTACGAAGAAGGAGCTATATCCAAGCCTCGTACATGGGCTGAACAACGTTCTATGCCCGGAGCAATGCTTCCAGTAGAAACTGGGCGCATGGGTGGTGTGAAGGAACTGGACGGCGTTAATGTGCCGGGGACGATCATGAACATGCTGAACTACTATGACGAGATGCTGCAGAAGATCCCAGGGCAGTTCGACAGTGCCAATGGGCAGGCCAACAGCAACGTCACCAGTGGTGCACAGGCCAAAGCACTCATGGCAGCGGCGGGTACAAGGCTCAACACCGTCTCTGACTTGATACAGGACGCGCTAGAAGAGGTGTTCAGCCAGTATGTGGAGTTGATAGCCCAGTTCTATACCACGGAACGTATCGCCCGTGTGACAGGGCGTACAGTGACGATGAGTAGAGACAACATGGTTTCCCGTGTACCGTCTGATTACATGCCACCTGACCCGATGGTTGAGGAGATGGGTGCAGGAGACATGCATCCGCCTGATCCGATGCAAGGAATGGACATGATGGGTCAGATGGACTCAATGAGCATGATGCCAGAGCCTGTGGAGGTCCAAGAAGAGTTTGTACCGGAGTTTGACATACTGGTGCAGATCGGAGTGGACAAGCCGCAGGACCGGGAGTACTGGTTGCAACTGGCTTTCAATCTACTTCAGACGGTGGACCCGATCACTCAACAGCCGATGATTGATGCAGAGGCAGTCCGGTACGTCATTACCACAGGTCGCATGGAGCCGATGGACGTAATCAAGCGTCGTATCGAGGAAGAATCAGGCAAGCAACAACAATTCATGCAGGCTCAGCAACAAGCGCAGGAGGCACAAGCTCAGGTACAACAGTTGAGCCAAGAGAACCAATCCATGCAGCAGGCACTACAGCAGTTTAGTGGTGAGCAGATGGAGCGTGAACAGCGTGACCGTGAATTTGAGCAAGGTTTGAAACAACAGAAGATGAATCTGGAAGGCGCTAAAGTTGCCCAACAACTGATGCAACCAGCAGGGCCCGGCCAAGGGTGAGAATCCTTTGGCCTTTTATATCTGCCGCCACCCATAGCGGATTAGGAGGAACTAAGCATGGAAGACATCGACAACATCGCCACCCATAGCGATACCGTCACAGAACCAGAAACAGCCCACCCACAGGCTGACGATCAACAACAAGCAATGCGTGATGCGTATGAAGCCTTTAACTTACCGTATGGAGACGACGATGACCCAGATCCGGATGACGATCAGCACGAGGAAGATGCTCCACCCATAGAGCCAGCACTCGAAGCTGACGAACAACCGAAAGGCATCACAGTCAAATACAACGGTCAAGACGTATTCATCCCAGACGAAGAAGTGGCAGTACATGCCCGTAAGGGACTGAATTACGAGAAGGTGGAAGGTCGAGTGAAGCAATATGAATCGGCCCTTGATCGCCTTGCAAAACAGCAGGGATACAAAGACCACGCCGATCTGTTGGACAACATCGACCAGATTGAAGCCACAGCACAGCAGAGACAGAAGGACCAATTCGATGAACTGAAGCTAAGCATGCGGGAAGAAGCCATGAATGCAGGCATTGACCCAGACGTGCTTGATCAGTACCTAGATAACCACCCGCTATTACAACAAGCGCGCGAGGTCCTTCAAAGCAAGGAAACAGAGCAAACCACACGCCAACAGGAACAGCAACAACAGCAACTGGTGCAAGGCTGGCAGGATCTGTTCAAGAAGTACCCGGAACTAGCACAGGAAGTCACGGACGATGGAGCCGCAGCACCTTGGCTTACCCAAGAGATGCATGCACGCATTGAACGTGGTTACGACCCGATTGATGCGTATGAGCTTGTGCACCGCGATAAACTGAGCGCCACCGAGCGTAAACGTGCGGAACAGACGGTGTTGAAAAACCAACGCCTGAACAAACGGGCACAGGTGGAGACGCAAGCGGCTGGAACGCTGGAACCACAGGCACCAGCAGAGTTAACCGGTGCATTCGCTATGTTTGGGCTTGACCCGAAAAAAGCTAACAAATATGCAAAAAACTTTGAATAAACAGGAGGCGTTAAGCCATGGCACAAGGATTCAAATATGTATACAACGATTACGGTAATGACCCCACTCGTATCACAGAGTTTCTGATGACTAACGATGAAGCTGGTTTTGCTGGCGAGGCTGTGAAGCTGGTTGCAGGACGCTGGACAAAAGCTGGTGCCACTGACCCGATTGCCGGATTTTTGACTGCAAATGTAGAAGCAGGCACGGACAAAGAGACTGAGGTTATCTTGGCTCGGGAGGGTGACTGGTATGACGCACCTTACAGTGGAACAGCAGCGGCAGGATTTACTCCAGGCGCATCTGCAATTGCATTGGCGGCTGATGGATTGTCGGCAAACTCGGCCACCGTAACTGGCGGTCCTTTGTCTGTAATGGCGATTAACACAAATAAAAAGACAGCACGGTTCAAAGTTAAGAACCGCCAGTTGTCGTAATCGAGAGGGGAGCATAACACATGCAAACAAAACTTCAATGGGACCAACGAGTCCTTGAGCCTATCTTCAAAGAGCTGTATTCACTCGAAACAAAAGATAAAAAAGACTATATCCCTCTGATGTACAACGTCAGCAGCTCCACAAAAGACCGCGAGTCATACGAAGGTATCGGTGCTGAAGGTCTGATGGAAGAATGGAGCCGTTCGAATAACCAAGTTTACTATGAGGACATTGACGAGTTGTGGCAAAAAGTTATTCGTAACCGCAAGTACTCGGATGGCCGCATGATCGAGCGAGATTTCATCGATGATCTGCAGCTTACTCAGATCAAAACACGTATCATGGGTCTGGCCGATGCCGTGTACAAAACACAGCAATTACAGGCGGTGGAGTTCCTAAACAACGCATTCGTTCCTGATGGAGCAAACTTCAGAGGACGCATGGAATCGTTCTTGGGACCTGACGGTAAGCCATTGTGTGCAGCAGATCACCCGTACAGCCCAAAAAATGCAACGGATGTACAGTCCAACCTGGGAGACAAGCCGCTGACTTTGGATGCTTGGGACGAAACAGCTGTATCCATGCAAGAGTGGAAAGACGATAGAGGGAACCCATTGGCAGTCATTCCAGACACGTTGATTGTATCTCCTTACAACGCACGTGCTGCTTTTAAAATCGCTGGTCTGCCAGATGCTGAACTGCCAAAATATGAGCCAGGAAGCAACCACTTTGATGCCAACATGTACATGGGTAACATCAAGGTCATTGTGAACCCGTTCATTGCGGCGTCCCATCGTAAGAATTGGTTTGCTGCTGACTTCGCTCGCATGAAACGCTTTAATCACTGGCAGTGGAGACGTAAACCGGAGAATGGTTCGGTAACGGACTTCGACACTGAGGTAACCAAATTCAAAGTTGTTGGACGTTGGGGTTATGGATTCACTAATTACTCCTTCATCTACGGCCATAACGTAACAGACTAAGAGGGTGCATATTGCCCCTCTTTTTCTTTTGGAGGTAATCACATGTTTCGTGATGAACTGGACGCACTCAATGCGATCTATAAAGAACAGCAGCGTACCAATGAACTGCTGGAAAAAATGATTGGAGGGAACACAGATGCCATTGAATCACAGCAGACAGCCGGACTTCATACAGATCATCCCCGCAGCCGAAGCGCCAAGCCTGCCCGAAAAGCGGGAGCCTAACTACACAGTCTTCGTTGACGCAAACGGTGGGCCTATCGACATTGGTGGAGGCGGTGGAGGTACCATCACATCAAACAGTATCACCGATGCCACAGCTACAGGTAAAAGCGTATTGACTGCCGCAAACCAAGCCGCAGCCCGTACAGCCCTTGGTGCAGGTACATCAAACTTGACTATTGGCACCACAGCTTCCACAGCCGCAGCTGGTAACCACGTGCACCCAGCAACAACGATTACAGCTACAGCGATTTCACCGGGCACAGCAACGAACGTGCAAGCTATTCTCGCTGAACTGGCGGCCCGTATCACAGCTTTAGAGAACGCGTAAGGCAAATATGAAGGAGTGGTGAGAAATGCTCTTAAAAGACGTTGTGGAGGAGATTGCGGAGAAGTCGCCTAATTTCCTCTCTCCCGCTTCCATTGTTCGCAAGGTGTCGCAAGTGCGTGACAGACTTGTCCGTAACTTCGGATCTGCTCAACAGCAATCGAATGTCATCTGTACCGCAATCGACCTGGTGAAGGACAAGGCACTGTATGTTCTCCCGTGCCCACCAGGAAGCGTGGTAGACGTGGACGTGAAGATGGATTCATTCCACAACGATAACGATGGCTGGAGACGCATTCCGTTGCGGCAATTCAATGAGAGGCTAAAGGAGAAACCGTATTACTATTTTTCCGGTGATCGTATCGGTATCGTGCCCAACCCGGAGGTAGACACTCCAGAGGGTATCAAAATATTCCATGCTGAAGTACTACGGGAACTGGCTTTAGCGGACATGGATGGCCCTACTGGATTTGATCCGGACTTTGACATGGTACTCGTGTACGGCGTTTTGAAAGAAATCACCAGCGGGAAAGAGTCGGAGGAATTTGACTACAGGTACCGTCAGGTGTTGAACGAATACGAAACAGCAAACAACGGGTACGAACGGTATTCCGTTACAGAGAGGTGGTAAGCATGAGTAGATACCCATGGCGGAATACAAGTGAAGATATCGCACAAGAAGCCCAGTCCCAATGGGAGACACCGGGTGGTGCGCAGGAGAAGGCAGACGCAGCTGAGCAGGCGGCTAAAGACTATTCGGACGAAAACCTGAATGCGCATATCGGGACAGGTGGGGTGGCACATGCGGTAGTGGTTGCTGGTGGAGTAGCAGGCTTCATGACTGGGCCGGATAAAGCGAAACTGGACGGTGTAGCATCTGGCGCCAATAACTATATTCACCCTGCAACACATCCACCTTCCATTATCGCTCAGGACTCGGACAACCGGTTCGTAACGGATGCTGAAAAAGCGGAATGGAATAGCAAAGCCACTGGAGAATTGGCTACTCCATCAACGGATGGACTCATGGAAGCAGCAGATAAGGGGAAACTGGACGGGGTACAGACAGGTGCGCAAGTCAACCAGAACTCATTCTCGAAGGTAAACAATTTGTCAGCTGCCAATACAACTGATGAGTTTTTCATTGTCGGAGATATTGGCATCACAGTTACAACGAACCCGATTACTAAAGAAGTACGAATCACAGCGACAGGATCAGCAACACCTGGTGCCCATGCGTCAAGCCACATCACAGGAGGAACTGATGTCATTCCTAACGCAATAACCAATGGTAACGCTGGTTTAATGAGTGGCTCCGATGCTCAGTTTGTACGGATTGAAGGAGAAACGAAAGCAGGAGCACAGAACAAAGCAGATGCGGCGCTGATATCAGCAAATGAATATACGGACGGTGTTACAGCAGAGGTTAGCGCTGAGGTAAATCAAGCTTTGGCTAATGCCACTGCGAACTATATCCGACAACCGGGATACGCTGCCACATCGGGAACATCATCTGCTTATGCGGTGACACTAGATCCTGTTCCAACAACACTTCCTGATGGATTTGGAATCACGATTGTGCCGCATATAACAAATGCCGCTGGACCAACACTGAACATTAACGATCTAGGCGCAACACCCCTTAAAAAGCAGGATGGCACAGCGTACGCTGCAGGGGATTTGAAGGCCAATACACCGTACACCTTCCGCAAAGTGGGATTGGATTTTTTAGCAGATAGCGGCGGCGGGGAGGTGAAGATTAACGGACAATTACAACAATCCGTTATGTACGCTGATACAATTGCGGCAAATGATCCTATAGTTTTACAAAACAAGCCTTTAGGTGCGTCAATACCTACGCTAACCGGCAGAGCTCATTCGACAAAGTACAGTTCAGACGGAGTGTATTTAGCGGTAGGGCATACAGTCACACCGTTTATAACCGTCTATAAGATTAGTGGAGGTACCTATACCAAGCTTGCAAGCCCTACTGTTTTACCCTCAGGGGCAGGATATGGTGTCGCATGGAGTTCAGACGGGGTGTACTTAGCGGTTGTTCATGCAAACTCACCATTTTTAACAATTTATAAACGCAGTGGAGATGTATTCACCAAGCTTGCGAATCCCTCGACATTGCCTGCAAGCACCGCTTATGGTGTTGCATGGAGCTCAGACGGAGTGTATCTAGCGGTTGTTCATGCAAACTCACCATTTTTAACCATCTACAAACGTAGTGGAGATACATTCACCAAACTTGCAAATCCCGCGACATTGCCCTCCGGTGACGGCAGAGGGGTATCATTTAGCAGTGATGGATTGTATTTGGCAGTAGGGCAAGTGACATCACCTTTCGTGACAATTTACAAACGTAGTGGAGATACATTCACCAAACTATCAGACCCTTCAATCCTGCCATTGGCGGTAGCTGTTAGTGTTGCATGGAGTCCAAATGGTAACCAACTGGCAGCGGCATATAATGCCGCTGGTGGACTGATAATCTATAAGCGTAGTGGGGATACATTCACTAAGTTGGATGACCCATCTAGCCTACCATCTGGCAACGGAACGTTTGTGGCATATAGTCGGGACGGTAATTATTTAGGAGTGAGCAACGCAACGGGCGCGTACATTACTCTTTACATTGTCAATGGCGATGCATTTAAGAAAATGTCTGATCCGAGCCCAGTATTACCTGCTCAAAGCACATCATTAGATTTCAAGCCTACAACAAATACCGTCGCTGTAACAGTCTTCGACTTGGCATCAGCTGTTTCTCTGTACGACCTTTCGCTAATAGCGCTTAAAAGTAATAACCTCGCGTCTGATCTGGTTGACGCAGCGGGAGCTGGATACGCTTTGTCAGCAGGCGTTGCAAATGAAACCAAAGATGCAATATTAATCTGGAGGTAGACTATGAATAAATTTTACTTTCAACTGGATGGAAACATTATCCGAGACGCCATCACATACCCACACGAAGGCTACACAGAGGTTGAACTGGACATGACACACCTACCCGCAGGAATAAACGCAGGGTACTACCGCTGGAACGGTACAAACTTCGAGATTGATGAGTCGCTAAAACCGAAAGATCCTACCGATGTGACACAAGCTATTGAGGATCTACAGAGGAACCAACAGCTCATGCAGAAAGCGATAGACGATCTCGTATTTGGAGGTGCGTTGTAATGGCAGATTACATGGCTTATCGCATTATTACTCAGGTGTACACGTATGATTACGTGATCTCGCGACGAGCAGACTTGAAGCCTGGCATCGATGCTTACCTGACTGCTAACGGGCATGGAGACCTGATTACGGAACAGGGGTGATCTCATGAACTTATCTGACATCATTTCAGAAGCGAATATGCTGGTGCCCAACGATGTCCCGGTGGCCGACAAAGTCATCTGGTTGAACGCGCTGAATCAGGACTTTTTCAATGTGGTCAAGATCCCGAAGGTTGCGCAATTCGATTGTGTGGCTGGGCAGACCGACTACCCACTGCCAGCAGAAGTCAGGCAGAAGAACATTGACATGGTGCTGGTCGGCCCATCGCAGTACCGCAGTATGGATCGTGAGGACGTAACACCATTTCAGAACGCATTTGCATACGACGACACAACCAAAACCATATCGCTCTACCCAGCCCCTTATGCTGATCTAAGAGGCTTTTTGCGTTACCATCGAATCGCCACAACAACGTTCCTGTCTACCGCACTCAGTGTGTCACCGGATGCGCCCGAGGAGTATCACTGGACATTTATCCCTGCACTGGCGGCAATGCTGGCAAATAGCCAGGACGATAGCGTGAAGGCATCGAACTACGAGAACCAGTACAAGGCAGCGTGGAACGTGGCATCACAGAACTATCAAGCGGGTGCAGTACAATGAGGCCCGTACAATATAAACCGTCCCAAAATCAGCCGCTGGAAGGCATGATGCAACCGATTCCGATCAGAGAGTTTCGTGGACTGAATACGTTTGATCCGTACTCCATCGAAGACACGTACTTCACTGAGATGCAGAACCTGACAACCGACGACTACCCGGCTATCTCCACTAGGCCGGGTTATACGTTGTTGGGTACGTTCGGTACCCGTGTGTTAGGCATGGGTGTGTGGCGTGGGCGTGAGCTTCATGCGGTGTTCAGCGATGGCACTTGGCGGCGTTGGAGCGGATCAGCTTGGACTACATTGGTAAGTGGCCTAAACACATCAGCTGAATGGTCGTTCACGAACTTCGATGGTAATTTGAATGGCGTGAATCTGATTGGCTGTAATGGCGTAGATTCTATGCGTAAGTACAACGGCTCTACAGTATCTGTATTGAGTGGCGCACCGTCCAACGGAAAATACATCACCACGTACCAAAACAGGCTCTGGTGCGCCGTAGGGAACGAGCTATGGTCATCTGCATTGGATCAGCCAGAGAACTGGAATGCATTCGCAGGCAATCAACAGGACAGCTACCGTAAAACGATTGAGTCCTCGCACGGTGAAGACATCAACATGCTGTCTGGTAGCCTGTACCGTCTGACCATCGGCATGCCATCATCTATTCATCTGCTTATGGGTGGTCAGCCGTCTGACTTTAACAGCCGTGTGGTTACTGATGATGAAGGTGTAGCCAACAATAACGCAGTCACCGCACGCGAAGGTGCACTGCGCTTCATGCATAAGTCAGGTATCTACGAGTACTCAGCTGCCGCATTGCCGGACAAAGGGTTCAGCGAGGCAATCAAAACATTCTATCCCAATGTCAGCACAGCAAGTGCGGCAGGATCAGACGGGATACGGTTATACTTCAGCACACAAAGCGGAGAAACGCTGGTGTATGATCCGCGCATTGGTTCATGGACACGCTGGGTCACACCAGTACCCACTTGCTATGCATCCATCGGTCAGGACTTGTACATCGGTACAGCTACGGGTCAGGTGCTGAAACTGGGTGGCACGGTGGATATTGCAAGCCCAATCGCGTGGAAAGCAGTGACCAAACCGTTCACCAATCAATCCATTGCACAGCGTCAGCGCTGGTTGAAGATGTGGATCATCGCAGAGATGTCCGTGGGAAGCGTGATGAACATTAGCTTATCCAGCCAGGCATCGGGAGAAAGTTGGGATTTGGTCAGCACAATTACATCATCATCTGTAGCCGCCCAGCGGATTATTATTCCGGTCAGAAAGTTCGTGTTGGAAAACACAGTCCGGATCAAGCTGGAGGGAACAGGTTACATTCGATTGCACGAGATCACACGTCAGGTGCGGCAATTACCGCTCTATTAAGGAGGTACCATGGGAATTCAAGACGTAGCACCAGCATTCCGAAACCCACCAACGTTTCAGGATCTGGAAGAAGTGAAGTCGTACCTGAAAGACAACATTAACAAAATCGCACGGAGCCTACAGGATATTGACTTTATGATCAACGGCACGCTGGACGTGAACAACATCCGGGCTGAGGGCATAGAGGCACGCAGCATCAAGGCTGAGGCGATCACCACCGAGAAGCTGCAAGCTGGATCAATCACGACTGAGAAGATCCAAGCAGGCGCAGTAGTAGCCGACAAGATAGACGTTGGTGAGCTATCCGCCATCAGCGCTAACTTGGGGCATATCGTAGCAGGGTTGATAGAGTCCGTGGAGATATATGGATCGTATATTTCTACTAACAAAACAGGGTATCCAAAAGCGGAGATGAGTAATACAAATAATTTGTTTGGAGCATATATTGATGCCAATAACTTTGTACGAGTTCTTTCCGATGATTCTGGAGTACCTTCCTTTGTATTTGTACACGGAGGAGCAGTGAAGGCTAGGTTCAGTACACTTCTCGGAACCCTCCTTCTTGATGGTATAGGGGGTATGGAGATAAATGTCACTGGCGGTAATCTTACGTTACCCAGATTCACTGATATCCTAAGTAGCGATGGCTACAACCTGGGAGTCGAACTTGATGAGAAGGCAGTCGCTGGTATTTCTACTGGAGCATCAGGTGCTCATAACCATGGAATTCCAGACGGTACTCAGTTCAAGGATGTGAATGGCGTAACCTGGACATACAGGGTCGCAGGAACTCATACCCACGAACAAACTAGTTGATTTCTAAAAAAAATGATATAATCGTGCCAAAATCTAACAAGAGGTGCGTTTATGAAAAATTCAATTAAAAATTTGGGACTTCTGTTCGTTGGTGCTGTAATTGGCGTAACGATTTCCTTTGCGCCTGACATTCAGGCCGCTACTTCAAAACTCCTAGGCGGTGAAGTGGCAAAGGTAATTACGGTTAAAAAGGATGGAGTGGTAATTGGAGAAGGTGGGATTATTAACAATACTACTTATCTTCCTGTACGAACAGTAGTTAATTCAGTCGATGGAATTGAGGTGGGAAGTGTGAATTCTAGTGAAGTAAACTTGGTATCAACTTCTGAAAACCAAACAAGTGATCACTCTATAAGGGCAAAGCAAGAAGAAGAAAAAATGTGGCAAGAAACAGAGGAATATAATAAAAAATATAATGCCTTAAGAAGTGAAATAAAAAAGACCGAAAATGAAATTCGCGACACAAATTATAAAATAAACATTGAACAAAGCACCTCTTACAAAGTATCCAAGATATACGTAGATAATTTTGAGAACGGAAAAGGCGGTTCCATGAGAGAGGAAGATTATAATTATTATAAATCTGAGCTCGACCGGATGAATACAGAGAAGAAAGAAGCCCAAACTTCTTTACCCACTCTCGAAGCAGAACTTGCCGATCTCGAAGCTCAACTGGCTGCGTTGAAATAAATTTTAGAAACCACTGAACAAACGCGGGATCTTGGGTTATAGTATGTTAACAGCTACAAAATAAATTTTTTAATGATTTGATTTTATCCAACAACTCGTTGGTGGTACACTGCATACGAGAATTGAGAAGAGGACCCCTCGGTTTGAGGAGTCCCTTTTTGCATCCGTCAGATTGACGGTTATGAGCTGAGTCCAACTTTGGGCCGAGTGATTACTATCCGTTAAGTGGATAGAATTCACATCATCCAGATTGGATGGTATCCGTTAAGTGGATAGCGCTGGGCTGAAAAGTCAGCCGAGCTACTTTTCCCCGAAACTGGGGAAAACCCAGACATGGTAAATTGCCATATCCGAAATTCTAACCTTCTGAATCGGAATGTTAGAAATATTTACCATACTCACTATATGAGTACTTCGAATTGGGACCTTCTGAATCGAGGGGTCCGAATCCTGTCCTTGAAATTACAAGGAGAGCAAGCTTCGTACGTAATATACACGAAGTAACTTTCAAAGGGTGGCATCAATTTGATGTGAGCCTCGTTGCTTCGTCGTAAATTACGAGGTATCCGAATTTTCTGATTCGTCCTTAATATGGACGAAGTAATTTGTGACATAGTGACATCGTGTCACTGAGTGATGTTTTATATTTGTTTAAATTCGAAAACAGCATGAATAGTATATAACAGAATAAGAACCCCTCAGTTTGAGGAGTCCTTTTTTTGATCAGTATTTTATTCAGCTTTAGCTAGTTTTAAAAAAAGTATTGTCAATACCTCTGTACACAAAGTTATTCTACAGTATTAGAAGGATGATCTGATTTCCATTCGGCCAAAAACTCTTTTGAAAGTTCAACATCATTATCGTGGTAGTAATCGAAAAGGTTGATCCAATATTCTTTAGTAGCTACGTGTCCACCAAACCCAGGTATTTGAGAAATATATTCAAAGAACACTTCAAACGACTTGTGTTCCTTTGATCTTGCGTCTCTTATATGGTCGTGATAACTCTGGATGATTTTGAATTTTTCTTGTAGCAACTTTTCATCGTGATCAAACTCGTCGACGTTTAGGGCTGCATGTTCAAGCATCTCCTCAGCATTGGTTCGCATTATTCTGAAGTCGCAATAGAAATCGTATAAATCAAGAGCTTTTTTATCTTCGAAATGGTAACCAATTAAGAAATCAATCGACTCCTCGGTAACGGATCGAATTTTGTAAAGTGTCTCAAGGTTAGGTTGACCAGTACCTTTTTCAAATTTATTGTAATACTGCTGTGAAACTCCTATTCTCTCTGCCATTTCTTTTTGAGAGATGTTCAGTCGTTCTCTAAGCCATTTAAGGCGCAAAGAAAAAATATCCAAATAAATCTACCCCTTGGTATTGATATTATAAACAAATGGTTGTATTATTAAATTCATAGATGTGGAAGGAGGTGGAAAAACAAATGCCTAAACCATCTACACGATTGGAATACCTGAGAAAGATTAACTTTCTATCTCAAAAAGAAGTAGCGGAAGCATTGGGTATGTCCCAACAGTTCTACTTCAAGATAGAAAAAGGTAAGTCGAAGTTGACTATCGAAACAGCAGACTCATTGAAGGATATCTTCAAACTATCCTGTATCGACGAACTTCTCAGAGAGGTATCTTAACAACCATTAGTTTATTTTACTGTTGTAAAATATTTTTTACAAGGAGGATTCTTAATGAGTACCAAACTGATTCTTAATCCGGATTGTATGTTGTATGAGATGAAGGGAAAGGCATTGTACAGTAGTAGACAGGTGGCTGAGGAATTTGATAAAAGACATGATACTATCTTAAGAAGTATAGACGAAATCACTCACCACAAAATTGTGGTCAGTGGGGCTGAACTCACTGAGCGCAAAAATGCGCTGAGTGACGAGACAGTCCAATTACTTGCAGGGCAGAACATCGAAGAATTCTTTAAGGAGAATTTCTTTGAAGATAAATATAAGGATGCTTCTGGTAAGAAAAACAGACAAGTCCTCATGACTCGTAAGGGATCAATGCTAATCGTAATGGGGTTTAGTGGAAGAAAGGCTACAGCTATTAAGATCGGTCTGCTGAATCGATTTGAAGCAATGGAAGAATTCATTTTTTCGCTCAATTCTGCTCGAATGGAATATCCAGCTCTGACAGAAGCAATCTATAACGCACGTGAAGAGCCTAAGCCACATCACTTCATTAATGAAGCAGATATGATTAATCGCATTGTTCTGGGGATGAGCGCCAAGAGTTTCAGGGAAGAACACGGGATAAAAAAAGGCGAGTCTATCCGTCCTTACCTCACGACTGAACAGATCCGTAACATCGAAACGTTACAGAGAGTAGACATCGGGTTGATCGTAGGCGGAATTGAGTTTCAAGAACGTAAAGTAGTGCTATCGAATTACATCAACAGATTGTCACTCAAAAAGGCAGCGTAAAAATATTGCTGAAAACTTTGTAGTGACAGCTTCCTATGATACGATAAATTTGTTCGCTGGAGTAGGCGGAATAATTATTAAAAAAAATTGCCACGAAAGTATTACCGCATATTATTGAACCTGTGCTACCATGTATATAACATGAGAGGAGGAACTACGTTGAAATGCAAAAAAAGCAAATAAAAAGAGCCGCTACATAGCGACTCTACCGTCGTCACCTATTCTTCTTGGCGGTTGAGAGGTGACAAAAAAATATAAGGTGTTGCATGTTGCATCGAATGTTAGGTGTGTACAAAGTAAACACCTACCTCAGGTGTAGTATAACATATACATTGTATATGCAACACCCCGAACTTCTTAGGGGGAAAACATGGAAAAGATCACCTTCACCATGACTCAAGAGAGCATATGTGAAGTGTTGGGAGTAACAAACTCGGAGGGTTTGGACAAACTCCTTGACCGTTTATCCCCGCATGACGTGACGCTCGAGGACTTCATATCTACTATTAATAACTTAATCAAGGTTTAACCTAAGGGTGCCCACACGGGTACCCTTTTCTATTACCCAAGGGAGGTGCAACATGGCTTACGAGACAACAGGAACAGTGGTGAAGAAGAAAGATCCTTTTGCTGGGACTGGTGGTATAGCATCAGCTATTCCAAGTGTCACAGGAACCGTTACAACAAGCAAGTCACCCATGGCACAAGCAGCAGCAAACGTTAAATCAAACCCTGCTCTCGGTAATGGTGGTATCAACTACGCCACAGCCAACACAGCAGGGCGGCAAGGGATTGCTTCGAATCAAGCTCAGATTAAGAACAACGATGATTATCGGCAAAGTGAGATAGCCCGGACATTGGCGACGATCACGAACCGGCAGCAGCAGGGTTTGGACACTGGCGCACAGACGAAATACCTCAATACGAATCTGGGATACCAAAGTCCGATGGCACAGGCAGCAGCCAACGTGCAGGCAAGTGGGGTGAAGCCACCTGAGAATCATGCGGTACCGGGTAGTCGTACCGAAGCCACGCTTGGCAAGATCGACAACTTTATAAATAACCAATCACAGTTCCAATTCAACAGACCTGATGCCTTCTCATATGACCAAAACACTGACCCTGCATACCAAGCGCAGTTGGCTGAAGCGAAAAAGAACGTCATGAACCAGCAGGCGGACACGAATGCAGGGTTACGGGCAACAGGCCAAGGAAAATCTTCCTGGAGCGAAACGGTAGCGAATAGTCTTGGCAACAGCGCCATGGAGAGCATCGCCAATAACCTCGTACCACAGCTGATGCAACAGGCATACCAGCGTTATAACGACGATGCGAATCGTGATCTACAGGTACAGCAAATGAATTACGGCGTGGGACAGGACGCAATCGGTAACCTCGGCAGTCTATACGGCTTGCAGAATCAAGAGTACTTCCAGAATCCGTTGCAGGAAGCACAGGTTACGGGAAACTACCTTCCGACAGAAGCGCGTGATGCAATCAATAACCTTCTTAGTCTCAAGGAACAGGCAGAGACAAAAGGGATTACGGCAGAGGATCGATCAGTCCTGAGCAAACAAGCTGACTTCATTCGTAACCAATTAACGGGTATGGGTATAGACGCAAGTCAATACGGCGCTAATGTAAGTCGTTCGAATGCTGCACAAGTTAATCCAGGTATCCGCACATTGGCGGGGCAACAAGTAGATCTGGGTAACAGACAGGCGAATCTAGCGGCAGCTGGCATGTACATGGATGCATCTGGACGTATCATTACACCGCAGAACGATTGGACTGGGCTGGCTAGACAGGCGGCTAATCCAAATGCACCACTTAGTCTGGCCGGACAGAACCAAGCATTCAACCAACAACAGGTGGGTGTAGACAATCAATTTAGAGCAGATCAGTTTGCCTACCAGCAAGCACGTGACGCCATCGGAGACAGTCAATGGACTGCGCAGTTTGAGCAGAACGCAACACAGTTTGGCCTTAATTACGCCCTCCAGCAGCTGCAACAGCAAGATGACAGTTTATATAAACAAGCTATGTTGGGCATTAGTCAGGATGAAAACTCTCGTGCATGGCTTGGACTGGGCAACACACAACCGGCAGAGTATAGCGGCATGAATGCTGGTCAGGTGTTGAGTGCTTTACAGGCGCAGTACATCGACCCAACCACAGAGAAGTATGCTCCACCTAAAGATTCCGCAACCAAAGAACAAATTTACCAGCAGATTGCTGGATACGGTTTACCACAGGGGCAAGATGATCAAGTCATGTTGTCCATGGGTCTGACCACGAAAGAGATACAGGAGTTCGATAAGAAATACATCACAACGCCTACACCAACAGGGGCAAACACTGCGGGAAAGTAGCCAGCCCCACATCCAACGGGACTGGTGGGGCGCTAAGTTATAATAACTACTACAAAGCGACCAAGGATGCGGCAGCGAATCCTAAGAATTATGCCACTGCCAGTAGTTCAGTGAGTAGAGCCCTGAAAACACTTGGCTATCCTGATAGTTGGTTACAGCCAACGCTTGAATTGGTAGCTAGGGAATCAAGTTTTAATTCGAATGCGAAGAACCCTAAATCAACTGCGGCAGGGTTATTTCAATTTTTAAATATGACGCGCAAAAACTATGGAGGTAATAAGGTTGATTGGAGTGATCCATATCAGCAATCTCTTGCAGGTTTGAAATATATCAAGGATCGGTACTCAGACCCAGTAAAAGCGTTGCAGTATTGGGACAAGAATAAATCGTACTAAGGAGGTAGGCGTATGGCGACAAGGCTTGAACAGTTTTCGGAGGAACAGCGCAAGAAGGCAATGCAAATACGTGAATCAGCAATGAACGGCACACTAAGCTTACAACAGCCGAGTGCGCCAATTAACCCACGGACTCAGGCGGTACAGAATTATTTCGCCAGTCAGAAGTCCATGAACGACCTGAAGACAGCCTTGCCGCCTGCGCTTACTCAACCGGGTTCAGACATTTACATGAATTCGACGTTGGGCAGATCGCTTGCAGGTAATCCGCAGGCGATTCAGTCGTACCAGCAGGCTACAGGTGTTAATCCAACGCCTATCCCACCACAACCAACGCAGTATGAAATAAACAAACAAAAAATAGCGGACAGCGCATCTAAAAGTTCATTTGCCAAGTTCGTATCACCATTCAGTAACTTAATGAATGATATTACTTACGGGAACAACGTTGGTAATTTTGTGACCCGCGCAGTTGGTACAGGCGGAGGTATGCTGCTTGGCGGTCCATCTATGGCTCCCGGCTCCACAGGCAACGCTACAGCGGATAGAGTGGCCGACATTACTGGTATTGCTGGTGGTATCCTCAGCGCAGGATTTAACCCTGCTGGCGGCGGCAACCTGATCACCGCGCCGTGGAAAGCGGCCAATGGATTGATGGCAACTCGTGCCGGGAACAGCCTGACGAACATGGTCGGTGGCGGTATAGGCAAGGTGTTACCTCGTATTAGCCCGAACACAGCAAACAGAGTGGCAGAAACGGCCCTGCGTGGAGCTGCTACAGGTGCTATAAGCAACACAAGCATGGGATTGATTCAAGGGCAGAACAGCAATAGCGACGTACTGAGAAACGCCGCTCTGGGCGCTGGATTGGGTGCTGGCGGTGACTTGCTCATTGCAGGAGCTGGGGCTGGTATCCGGTCACTACTTTCCAAATCAAAAGGCGCACAGTTACCCGAAGTTGGCGGCCAGCCGCTGGGTCGAGGAACAGAACCGATCGCACCACCAACACAGAGGTTGGATATTTCCGAACCGCCTGTAAGCGTGGCACAGCGTACGCCAGAGCAATTGCCGATTCAAGAAGCGCCAGTAGTGCGCCAACAATCGGTTGTACCAGATCCAGTCACACCACAACAACCAACGATTAATCAAGTCGATACAGCAACAAATATCAGCCCGCAGACGGTGAACCCAAGGACAGAAGCAGTACGCAAGTTCCAATCAAGTCAACAAGCGCCAGCAGCACCGGACGACTTCCTTAAATCCCGTCCAGGACGTGAAACTTCTGCTCCGATCACACCCGAACCAACACCAACATTGAACCGTGTAGAACAAGAAGCGGCGCAAGTGGTGGATGCTGTACAGAAATCCCGTGTACGTGATCGAGTGTATGACATGCTGGATTCTGCTGAACAAGCGGCCCGTGAACGCATCGCCAAGCGCCGGGGCAACATCAACTCCAACCCGCTGCCGGAGTGGGGTGATTACGCCATTATTGGCGCTGCCAAGATGGGTAAAGGGACGATTAAGTTCAGCGACTGGACAGAAGAAATGGTCAAGGATCTGGGCGAACAGTTTCGACCGAGTGCAGAGAAAGTATATCAGCAAGCTAAGGAAGAATTGCGGAGACAGGAACGGCTTGCCACGAAAGAAGGCCAGGCGGCGAAGGTGTTTAACGAGAGTGGCACAGGTAATGCGGAGACGTTCAGCGGTAAAGTGAGCAGGGGTAGCCGCAAGAAAAAGACCACATCATTCGAGAAGAAATGGGAACGCGTACGTACTCAGTTTGTTGATGAGACAGCACCGCTTGAAGGGCTGGAGAAGCGTGTTACAGGCAAGGTGGACAGCGCAGAGAACAGCCTTTATAAGATGGCTAGGTTGTTCAAAGGAACGCCTGAGAAGGCCAACCAAGTGGTTAAAGACAAGCTTGCACCGCTCATTAACCAAGTCGAGAAAGCTGGTTACTCTGCTGATGAACTGGGTGACTACGCAGTTGCTGTGCATGCTCGTGATATCAACGCGGCAGAAATGAAATCAGGCTTTACCAATGCAGAGATTGCAGCAGTAATCCGGAAGTACGAAAACACCGAACTGGAAGCAGCTCGGCAAGGACTTGTACAACTAAACAAGGACATGATGAAGGAACTGGTAGATAGCGGCGTGGTGAGCCAGCAGCTTGCCGATGTACTCGCAGACCGATGGAAGAACTACATCCCAATGTTCCGTGCATTCGATGACACTGCTGAGGGATTCGGCGGCAGTGTATCCCAGGCATTGGCGAATGTGGCCAGTCCGATCAAGACGTTGAAAGGCTCAGAACGTAACGTTGATGATCCATTGATTAACATGGTGAAGAACATCTTCCAAAGCACCAATGCAGCTGAACGGAATAAGGTTGCTTCTCAGTTGAAGAGATTGTCTGACATCGATACTGAAGCAAATTTCATTCGTCGCCTCGATCCTGATGAACAGGTAGGCAACAAAAACGTAGTCAACGTACGGGTGAATGGTGAGAACGTCAAGTATGAGGTTGAGCCAGAAGTATATCGGGCCATGTTGAATCTGGATAAAGAGGTTTCCAACCTACTTATCAAAATTTTCGCTAAACCAACGAATTTGTTACGTTCAGGAGCTACCCTGACACCAGAGTTTTCTTTGCGAAACCCTATGCGTGACGTATTACAAGCATACGTAACCAGTAACAGCGGGTTTAATCCGATTACTGACTTTACAGCAGGGTTGATTCAGTCCATCAAGAAGGGTCCGCTGTATAAGGAATGGATCAATGAACTTGGTTCATACGGAAACGTCCTGTCAATGGACCGTGAAGTGCATAAGAAGGCATTACAAAGTGTACTCCGAGAGTCTCCGGGAAAGAAATTTGTCAATGTACTTACAGGTAAAACATTAATCAATGTTCTTCGCGCTATCACAGATACCACAGAGTCTGCAACCAAAGTGGGAGAGTATCGAGCTGCCCTGCGTCAAGGTGTAAGTAAACAGGAAGCGGCATATCGATCTCGTGACCTGATGGACTTTGCGCGTTCTGGTTCAAGTGTACGTCAGATCAATAAAGTTGTTGCATTCTTAAATGCTAACATTCAGGGTAAATCAAAACTGGTTCGTTCTATTAAAGAGAACCCTTGGGGAACGACAGCGAGAATGTTTACAGCTGTAACACTCCCAACAGTTGCGATTATTGCTGCAAATCGTCAGTTCGCCAACGAGACACAGAAGCAGACCATCGCTGATGCACCAGACTGGATGCGAGACACATTCTGGCTTATGGCTATCCCAGGCACTGACATGGTGGCTCGGATACCGAAACCTTTTGATATCGCGCCTATATTCGCCAATCTACCTGAAAGAGCTTCTCAATTTGTCTTGGACAAAGATCCTGAAGCCTTCGACGGTTTCATACGGCGTACAATGAGTGGCGGATCTTTACCCATGCAAATCACGGCGCTTTGGCCTTTTGTAGAAGGAATATCAAACTATTCATTTTTCCGCGATGGTGATATTATTCCTTTGCGAGAACAAGGACTGGAGTTTAAAGACCAATACGATCCTACGAGAACAACTGAAGTTGCTAAATTTTTAGCTTCTCTGTCATCCAAAATGACTGGTGATAAGGGAATGTTTAAAAACTTTTCTTCTCCGCGGATCATGGATAACACGATTCAGGGCCTGACAGCAGGACTCGGAACGTATGCCACCTCAGCAATTGACAGTATCCTCAAAGGTGTCGGTGCTGTTGATCGTCCAGCGAGTCCAGAGAAGCGTTTGGAGCAGAAGCCGTTTGCAAAAGCGTTCTTGGTCGATCCATTGCAATCGACCAAAGGAACTGACAAGCTGTACACGCGCAAAGAGGAGCTGTCCAAGAAGAAAGCATCAGCCAAGCTCAACGGTACCACGTTTGATAAGGCGATTGAGCTTAAACAACTGGAGAATGCAGCAGACATGATGAGTAAGATCAACAAGCAGATCCGCACCATCGAGGGCGATGTAAACCTGACAGCCAAACAGAAGCGTGATCAGATCGAACCGCTGCTTACACAACGTAATGAAATATCGCGAAACGCTATGCAAAAGTAGTTTATTCCCGTGTTAGATGTGGTAAAATAAAGGTACACCACGTAACAACATACACCCGTTAGGACCCAGGGAAAGCATCCCGGGTCCTTTTACTATTTGAGGTGATAATATGATAGAAATGGACGAAGACGAGTATCAGGAGTCGGTAGTATCAGATGACACCCTGCACCTCGTATCAATATTTTGTGGACCAGAAGTAAGAGATAAACTGCTCTATCGGAGAGTGGACGATGTACGACTTCATAGTGGATTTGATTCACACATTATTCAAGAACGGCCTGACCCTAAGCTCATTGGGTGCGGTCGTTTTTTTGATCCTAAAACAGCGAAAAATGAAGGCTCAGCTGCGGAAATTCATTCCATGGATGTTCCAGGATGACAACGAAATCAAGGCGTACATGGCGAACCAAATCGTCATCATGCGTAATCAGGAGATCATTATGAGAGGAATGGGATTGGAGCCATGGACTGCGACTATTTCAAGCGAAAAACCGCAAGCTACAGCGAGTCTATCAAGCAGATTTTACTTATCATCCTGGGCGATTACTACTTATGCCCTGCTTGCAAACAAATACACCATACGGAGGTACTCAAAGATGGCGAAAAAAATAAAAGTTAAGGGCGATGCTGGTCATGGTGCTTCAGATCCGGGAGCCATTGGACCAACAGGCAAGCGAGAAAAGGACTTTAACCTGACGATGGCACTTAAATTGGAAGAGTTGTTTAAGAACCATCCGCACATCGACTTTAGTCTAACCAGACGCACAGATGTTTTTCTTGAGTTAAAAGAACGCGTAAAGATTGCTAATAGCCAACCTGCAGATCTGTTCATCTCTATTCATGCCAATGCCGCATCATCTTCTGCAAACGGTACAGAGACATTTTATAACCGCACCACAAGCGCACCACTGGCCGGAGTAATTCAGCGCCACATGCTGGCAGCCACAGGATTCAAGGATCGTGGCGCACGCTATGGCAACTTTGCAGTGATCCGGGACACCAAGATGGACGCGGTACTGCTGGAGGTTGGATTCATCAGCAATCCTGAGGAAGAAAAGAAACTGTTTCAGGATGACTTCCAGAACCGTGTGGCCTTGGCGATTGCTCAAGGGATCTGCGAATACCTGGGCGTACCATTCGATGTTCAGGCACCAACGCTGCCAGGACAGGAACCGGTTAAAGTCACGCCGTATCCAGAAATGAGTGTTACCGTTCATACGGCTGCAGGATCGACGTACACCGGATACAACGTGAAGGGAACAACATGGGTACCTTCCAGACCGATTGGTGAATTGATTGGTGGTCGTATTGGATACGCCAAGGGAAAAGTGACGATCAACGGTGAAGCGGTAGAGACCATGAACATTGATGGCGTGGGATACGTGACGGCGCGTGACCTGACGAAGCTATTGGACGCACGCATCTTCTGGGATAAGACGACACCAAGCAGAGTAGAAATATACCCTAAAAACTAAGGAGTGAGAGACATGGAAGACATTATGGTAAATGCCAAGCCTTATATTGATACGATTGTAAATGCTCTATTCGGATTGGTGGCGATCGTAATCATCGGCGCTATTAATGTAATTAAAGTTAAAGCGAAGGCATACTACGAGGCTAAAACAACGACAGAAGACCGCGATAAGCTGCACAAAATCGGGGCTGAAGCATTCGCGTGGGCTGAGACAATCTACAAGACATATGAAGGTGATCGGAAGCTGAGCGAGGCGTACACTTATGCGAGCGAGAAACTTGCGTCGCTGGGCATCTCCGTTACTGGTGATGAGATCCGAGCATCCATTGAGAAAGCCTATATAGACTACAAAGCTAAAAAGGCTGGTGGAAAGATTGCCAGTTAAGAGGAGAGGCCCTGCTATGACGGCAGGGTCTTTTTGCTTTATAATGGACCCTGGAGGTGAGACGATGAGAAACATTGCAGCTCAATACATATATTTCGATGGACCTAAGAAGATTGAAAAGGCCATCTTAATACAGACGGAATTAACTGATGATGCAGAGGTAGAAAAATTAATTCAACAGGAAGCGGAGAAAATTGCGAAGACGACAGTTAAGATAATGGAAATTCGCGAAGCATAACCAGAATGCACCCACCAATTGGTTGGGTGTTTTTTTGTTATGACTACCATATTGTCTAAGATGGATCATTGTCTACAGGGCACGCAAACACGATTTCCGACATGATCAGCAGACTCGAAACGATGGTGCTTAGCGGTGCGGATCTTCCTATTGCGGTTGTAAGGCAGCAGATTAGTTCAGCAATCGATATTTTTGTACATCTGTCCCGGCTACGAGACCGCTCACGGCGGGTGACAGAGATTAGTGAAGTGATTGGCATGCAGGACGGGGAGGTTATGCTGAATCCACTGTTTCGTTTCCAGGAACAAGAAGAGCATGAAGGCAAAATTATTGGCGGGTTAGTACAGGTTGGAAAGTTGAATCAGGTGGATAAAATTCAGATGGCTGGGCTCGGGAAATGGCTGGATGAATACATAGAACAATATAGTGTTGGAATAGGTTCATCAGATAACAACGTGAATTAAAGTCATTGGAAGGTGATTACTGTTGGGTGAAGCCAGACAGATGTTGACGGATTACACCGTATATACGCTTTCCCGGAGACAACGAATGGTCTGTATGCTGATTAGTGGTCTGCTGTTTTTTGGCATCGGAATTCTGTTCTACCATCACTGGTTGGCTGGAGCGATCCTGGCTGCGGGTTGCATATGGGTACCAAAACATTGGACTAAAGTGCTGTTGGAACGAAAAAGAATGACACTCAGTTTACATTTTAAGCAAGCGTTATATGCATTATCTTCGGCACTGGCCGCAGGAAAATCGGTGGAAAATGGATTCAAGGAATCCGTAGAGGATCTGCGGATGTTGAACCCGGAAGTGGATACCGATCTGATTCGTGAGTTCACGATCTTGCGGACACGGATGGAGTATGGACAACCAATCGAAGAGGCACTTCAGGATTTTTCGGATCGGGCTCAGATTGAGGATATTACGAACTTTGCAGATGTGTTCATTACGTGCAAACGAACTGGCGGGGACCTGGTTGAGGTTGTGCGTCGTACCTCTGCGGTGATTGGTGAAAAGCTGGACATTCAGCAGGATATTATGGTCGCGGTATCGCAGAAAAAGTTCGAATCAAAGGTGATGTTTGCAGCTCCGTTTATTTTTCTGATATTTCTGAATCTGACCGCCAAGGACTTTATGGAGCCGTTATATAGCGGGATGGGATACCTCATCTCTAGTGGTGCCTTGGCAGTACTCGCCGGCTGTTATCTGTGGATTAATCGCATTATGGATATCAAAGTATAAGGAGCTGAAACGATGCTGCTTCCCGTTATAGTCGCAGGGATGCTCGGAGCGGGATGGCTGGTGCTGGATCGAACCCGGGGGCAGACCTACCGGCATCTGCGCAAGCTGGATATGGAAGGATTACGATTGAAGAAATTGCATGGCCCCTTCCTGTTTATATTGGACAAGTTCGAGATTGGACGCAGATTGCCAGTGCTCATGTTTCGAATGCAACATGCCATTCAGAAAATGTATGGCATACAGCACAGTGGAGAGAAAACGATGCTGTATTGCGCTGAAATGTTGACCTACACATGGCTCATGCTGCTGGTGGGCTGCCTGTTATCACTCATTGGAGATATGGGCATCGGAGGTATGGTAGGTGGGCTCGCGCTCGGTGCAGCGTTGCCTTTTGCGCTCTACAAAGATCTCAATACGAAGGTGCAGCGAAGAGACCAGGATATTCTTATGGAACTGCCTGAGTTGCTGAATCGAATTGTACTGCTGGTTGGCGCAGGGGAGACCGTGCAACGTGCCATCGTTCACTGTGTGACAAGCCAGGGTGAACGGAATCATCCGTTGTACAACGAACTCAGAAAGACCGTGGGAGATTGGAATAATGGTTACTCGTTTCAACAATCATTTGAACAGTTCAGTCGCCGCTGCGGTGTACAGGAAGTGACGATTTTTACAACAACGGTGCTGCTGAATTTCCGGCGTGGGGGAGGTGACTTTGTATTGGCGCTGCGGGATCTGTCACATGTGTTGTGGGAGAAACGCAAGGCTGTCAGTCGGGCGAAGGGAGAACAGGCTTCTTCCAAACTGGTGTTTCCGATGGTACTGATCTTTTTTACGATTGTGGTCATGATCGGGGCACCTGCTTTTATGATGATGAATATGTAGGAGGAATTGGGATGATGGAAGTATTGAAAAACAAGGTAAATGTATTTTGGGAGGAAGAGGACGGACTCGGCACGTTGGAGCTGATTCTGATTATCGGGGTTATTATCATTATTGCTTTGATTTTTAAAGACCAAATAACGGCACTAATCAAGTCTCTTCTTAGCAAAGTGGATACAAAAAGTAATGAATTTTTCCCGGGTTAACAGGCTGAAGAAGGAAGAAGGGAGCTTCACCGTTGAAGCCTCCCTGATCTTCCCTGTCGTGCTGTTTATTCTTGTCGTATTGCTCTTTTTCACCATGTACATGTATCAAAAGACATTCCTGAATCAACATGCCTATGCAGCTTCCGAACGTGCAGCCTATAGCTGGGACAACAGCCACAAACAGGCGATGACAGGTGAATATGGTGTTGGAGAACATGACAATCTGTACTGGAGACTGACGGACGATCGTATGCTTGGAGCGCTGTTTGGCTGGTCGGGAGTGGATAATCAGGTTAGCGTTTCTATACCTGCTGGTGAAGGGGGCAATCTCTCGGAACAGAAATTAGCACAAGCGGTGCAACATATGCCCTCAGCCATGAAAGGAACGATTGAGTATCAGAATTCTCTGATTCAGCGGAAAGTAACAACCAAGCTGGAACAAGTAATTTCTTTGCCTCTTCCTTCTTTTTTGTTCGATTCAGGTAACCGTGTACTGACGCGGGGATCATCCGCAGTTGTTGAACCGGTTGAATTCATTCGAACGGTCGATCTGGTTCGTTATTACGCAGCCAAGTTTAAAGGCAAAGGCGGTGCGGCGACCAGTACAGCGGCAGAAGCCGGACAGGTTGTGCAGCATTTTGGCAAAAGTAAAAAGTGAGAAAAGGAGGAGGGCGGAGCTGTTTAGAAAAAAAGACGGTGAGTTGGGAGCCGTAACCCTTTTTTTAATATTAATATTGGCCGGAGTTTATATGTTTGTCGCTATATTTATTGATTACGCTCGTATAGCTGCATTCAAGGTGCAGACTGAACGCATGACACATGCTGCGATGAGATCCGTCATGTCAGCCTATGACACATCACTACGAGAGTATGGTTTATTCGGGTATGGCGACAGCAGTGGGGATGCAATTATGGCTAAAGTACTGAATGATAGCGTGAAGCCTTCAGCTGTAAAAGATGGATTTCCCATTCTGGATATCCAGTGGGATACAACTACGCTGAGCATGGAGCGTGAACTGGGCAGATACGATATATTTAATCGCCAGATTCAGGAGGATATGAAGTATCGGGCTCCGGTTGATTTTACCCTTGAAGTGATCAATCGGTTCAAACCAATGTCAGACGAGATGAAGGAAGCCGCGCACACGGTAGATTTGCTGAAAAAATTACAGAAGTTATATGACAAACGTGAAGAACTACTGGACGAAGCCATTGCCAATCAGACGGAATCCGCGGAGAAGCTGAAGAATCTTCCAAAGTTGATCATGGACCCGCCTTCACAAGCGATCTATGAAGAAATGTTGGAAGAAACACCGGAGACAGCTGCCGAGGCAGCAGCACGTTATGCAGATTATCTGAACAAGAAACAGGCAGATGAGGGACTGCCGTTGAGAGAGCAACAATACATATTGGAACTGGCTCGTTATCGGACTGGTGTTGGTAATGTGGTGACAGGCATCAGCATGATCATACAGCCCGCGTTACAGGCCCATCAAACAAAGCTGGAGGAAGCACAGTCCAAGATCGAAGAAGCACGCAAGATTAATGAGGAAATGAAACGTGTGATCGCGGAGGGGGAGAACCGTTCGCAGAATGCCAGCTACGACAACGTGGGCAACTCGAATCTGCCTGGGACGAGTCCTGCAACTACTGGATCAGGCAGTGAAGCTAAGAGCACACGCTCCCTCGCCTCGGAGCTAGTGAGGGCGGATAGCCTATTTGATCAGTTGAAGGCACGGGTTGTTTCCCAGAATGCGGACTTCTCTAACGTCAGAAGAGACAACATGGAATTGAATAGTCAGCTTCGCAGCGTTACGGGAATGAGTGGGGTTCCGATTAAACCTGCGGTCAGACAGGCAAGTCAGATTACGGAACGATATATGGATACCTATGTGAATAGTGGTCCTGCCAACCTCATCCAACAGAGTAAGCAGCAGCTGGAGAGTGGTCGTGGGTCGGATGCCCAACGCAAAGCGAATGACAAAGAATCCAAAGGGAAATTGAAGGAAGTCAAACGAATCTTGTCGCAGATCCAGAATGGAAGTTCGGGTTCCATGGACACTTTCAAACAGTTGGAGGAATATTATAACGCTAATATTTCTTTTAACGAGGCTAGTCGTGAGGAAGCCAAAAAGGCAGAGATTGCTGGAGATCCCTATGACTCTGGTGGCGATGCCATGAAGGGAATGGACAGTTTGTTTGGCGGGATGTCCGGTCTGTTGGACAGTCTTGGCGACGAATTATTTCAGAATGAATATGCTTTAGCCTATTTCAACTCCATGGATTTTGGTCAGTTATTTACCTGGACTGAAGGTGGTGGAGATGCTGGTGATGTTTTCAAACTGGAGAATCAGGAACTGGAGTATATCGTTTATGGGTTTCATAATCCTTCGGGTAACATCGCTGCGGCATATGCGGAGATATTTGGGATGCGGCTGGCTATTCGAACCGCAGAAGGGTTAATTGAGCACAGCAAGCTGGGGAACCCACTTCTGGTATTATCGGCAGCAATCTTATACGGGATTACAAACGCCATCGCGGATATGGTGAAACTAGCAAAAGAGGGCAGTGTGGAATTGTCCAAGTATATCAAAGTCAAACTGACGTACAGGGACCATCTCCGATTGTTCCTATTGATGCATAGTAACAATGAACGCAAAATGTCCAGAATGCTGGCGCTAATTCGATTGAATACGGGTGTGAATCCAGATGAGAAACAGACGTATGCTTCGGGTAACATGCGCAGCAGTATCAAGCTGTGGTTTTTACCAGGGGTGGTTAGAAGCATAGGTGCAGTTATGGGTAGTGCGGACCAAGTTGAAGATGGACGATTTTTCATTGAACGGAAGGCGGATTATTCCTATTGAATAATTAGGATCGTTTCGGTGGAGGGATTATGGATAAGCAGCAACATTATGAAAAAGAAAGCGCACAAATGCAGATTCGTTTAACAAGAATAATCAGATTGCAGCGTTTGAAGTCTCTGAATAAGCACATATATTCTTCGAAAAAGGAACAAGGTAGCATGGTTCTGGAAGCCTCACTAGTGTTACCTGTCTTCTTGTTTTTTATCATGTTTCTCATCTTCATAGTGCAAATGACTCTAATCTCCACAGCGTTACAAAGCACAGCGGGTGAAGCGGTGAAGCAGTTATCAACGAAAATATATCCCGTTTCCCTTGCATTCACACCTTCTGATTCTGCCGGCGGAGAAGGTTCTGGAGGGGGTTGGAAGATACCAGAGTTATCTCTGACGGAATGGGCAGAAGGTTATGCTTCTTCTCTACCCGAGCCATTAAGTGATTGGGTACGTTCAGCGGCGGCCAGTGGTGAACAACCACTACAGGAGATCAAAACATCCGTCTTGGAAACCGTACTTGATCCCACGGTAAAACCGATGCTTCAACCATTTATCGAGCCAACGCTGCTGAATATGGAACGTGTTCATGTGAATGGTATTTCGGTACCTGATCTTAAAAACAAAACAAATCCGTATTTCCGACTTGAACTGAGTTATGAATTGCCGCTAAAAGTCCCCTTTCTCAGTAAACCGCTACGGATTCAGGCCGCTGCGGCAGAACGGGTATGGATTGGGGATACCGGAGAAGGATCGGATGGCAGTGCAGGAGACGGGGATACTGCGGATTCAGCAACGGTTCTGTCGAAGCCTGACCCGGCTTACATAGGCAACAATGCAATGATCAAGGTGGAGGTAGAACCAGGAGAGACAGCCAACTTAACGATATTTTACAAGTCAGGTGAAAGTTCTGCGAAGCACATCGGCTGGGCCACCGCAGATGAGAATGGAATTATTGAATGGAACTGGTTTGTTGGTACTCGGACAACAGAAGGAACATGGAGTTTTGTTGTCGAGACAGGGGACGGTGCCAAGACGGAGACTACGTTTACCGTGGCCTCCAGAAAATAAGGAAGGGGATGATGGAGGTGGAGTGGTTTTACATTGTCTGTGGCTTATACGTCATTGCAGCTTTTATTACAGATATTCGTTCCATGAAAATTCCAAATCGATTGACTTTACCCGTGACTGTTGCAGGCGTATTGGCCCATATCATATGGGGAGGTTGGGATGGTTTCTTGTTCTCAGTCGCTGGATTTGCAGCAGGTTTTGGTATTTTGTTTCTGATGTATGCGATTGGCGCCGTAGGAGCAGGAGATGTGAAATTGTTTGGTGGGATTGGTGCATGGACGGGACTTGCTTTTGGCATTCATGTCATTATTTACTCCGTTTTGTACGCGGGCGCAATTGGTCTAGTGATACTTCTATTCCGAAAGGACTCAGCGAAACGGATTCGAGGCATGGCAGGCAATCTTGCGGGGTTCTTCATGCATGGTTCCCTCAAGCTGGTGAACAAGGAGAAGACATTGAAGTTTCCGTTTATGCTGGCGGTGTTACCTGGATTTATCACGGTGCTTGTCTCGGGACTTTTCCCTTTATAAAAGGGAATCAAGAAATCTGGGGATAACGGTGATCGGAAGGTTGTTCCGTCATCGAAGTTCCCAGTGTAACTTTCTTTAGTTGACCTAAATAACAATGGAAAGAGAGGATTGGCATGTATGGATTAACGAGAGACTTTATTCGTAACGGCGGAGCATTCATGGTTTTGGAGAAAGAGGACGGGTTACGAATGGAGGAATTAAGCCGGGTACAGATGGGGATGTTGTCCTCCAATCAGATTCCGCGACTTCTGCCTGTTCATATTCGGGAAGTCGATCGAAATGTAACTTTGCAGTACGACATATCAGGGTACAAGATGTTATCTCAGATGTTAAAGTCAAGCAAAATCAAATTGCGTGTTCTGTATGGTTTGTTGTTCCAACTAGCTGATGCCTTCACGGGATGCCGGCAATACATGCTGGAGCCTCGTAAATTATTGATCCAGGAAGAGTACTTGTTCATCAACGGTTCATTCGAACAGGGTGAGCTTGGAATGGTCTATGTACCAATCATGGATACAGTTGAAGTTGATCCAACGCC
Source organism: Paenibacillus sp. FSL R5-0701 (assembly GCF_037973995.1). NCBI lineage: Bacteria > Bacillati > Bacillota > Bacilli > Caryophanales > Paenibacillaceae > Paenibacillus > Paenibacillus sp. FSL R5-0701. Next base: position 1,605,545 of record NZ_CP150230.1, read on the forward strand.
GCAGCAATTCCGTGAGCTTGTGATCAGGCTGATGGCCCAGGTGCAGGAACTTCAAGGAGAAGGCATTCAGCGTGTTCTGCAGTTATGTGATAACGAACGCTGGAATATCAGACAGTTGCGCGAGCTTCTGCTGGAATTATACGCTGACGAGCAAGAGAATGGAGGAGGCGCAGCATTTCTCTCGTCCAGAACTTCGGAAACACCCAATGATTCAAGAGGTGATCTTCATTCGTCGTTTTTTGAGCGAGATATCAGGCTAGCCACTGGTACTTCTCGGCCATATCAACCCGGTACTCCCGTTCAAAATGCTGAATCTTCATTAGAGAGTTCAAATGGTATGGATAAGAGAGGAAGTAACCCGTATGATTCGCTAGAGCGTGTTGATATGGAAGTGGAGGAGAAGCCCGGATCTTCCAAAGTAACCTATATCATATTGGGCTGTATGGTTGCCATGGCATTGGTATGGAGATTTATTTACATGGAGCAACCGGGACAGACGCAGATGATCCTGTGCATGGTACTAAGCCTTGGCTTGTTTGGTATAGCAGGATGGACGTGGAAACGTAAGGGAAGCCCTCATAATGATTCAGAGAATAAGCGGTCTTTTTCATTCAATTTAGGTAAGAACAAAGGCAAGCAAATGGAAGATGAAGAGGAACCATTTCAGGAAAGTTGGCGCTGGAATACAGCTGAAAGGCCAGCGGAACGCATAAAACAAACGGTTGCATCCGCCTCAGAAGGTAGTAGCGAGCATTCCCGTTATCCAAGTCTGCATGTGACACCTGAACACTCCGAACCATCGTTCGTTCAGCGCCATGTGGAAACGGTAGCTTCAACTTCAGAGCTAATTCGAAATGATGCAGTTGCGGAAGCAACCGTAAATTTGCAGAATCTGGCTAATGGTAAATTTACAGGGGAAGGCCCGGTGATGGCGTCTTATTATCTTGAACGAAGATCTGGCACCAGTGACCGACATGAACGGATGGATGTGCAAGGCGCATCTTTTGTCATCGGAAGATCAGCAGACATGGTTCAGTGGGTGGACACAGCGACCGGCGTGTCCCGTGCTCATGTGGAATTGAGCCGGAACAAATCGGGCTATGTGATTAAGGATCTGGGTTCCGTCAATGGCACCATTCTTCAGGGCAATATTCTTGCTCCGTATAAGGAGTATCCATTGGCGGATGGAGACACCTTTACACTTGCGGAATCAGTCTATACTTATCGGTCGGTTGGATAAGACATAGTTCAATCAGTCAGATAAGCCGCGGTGCTTCAGATCTTCCAGTGCCTGGGTTAAGGTAGGGAAAGTGAATTGGAATCCGTGGTCGAGTGCTTTTTGCGGAATGACTTTCTGCCCCTGAAGCAGAACAACGGATAGTTCACCAACTAAGGTTTTAATTAAAAAGCTGGGTACGGGGAACCAGTGAGGGCGATGATAGACCTTGCCGACCGTACGACCAAATTCATCATTGGTGACAGGGTTCGGTGAGGAAGCATTGACCGGACCTGACACTTGTTTATTTTGAATGCTAAAGTCAATTAGCCTTACGATATCCATAATGTGAATCCAGCTGGTCCATTGCTTGCCACTGCCGATCTTGCCGCCAACACCGAGCATGTAAGGGAGTTTCATCAATGGAAAGGCTCCTTTTTTATGACCAAGCACCAGGCTAACCCTGATTTTGACGAGTCTGACATGCTTGATGGCATCTGCAGCTATTTCCCATTGTTCTGAGACCCGGGACGGGAAGTTCATTGATTTTTGCGGACTGCTCTCGTCAAAGGTTTCGGTAGGAGAGGTTCCATAGATGGCCATGGCAGAAGCCTGAACGACCACTTCCGGCTTTTGTTCCAGGGATTCTACCAATCGGGCTACCCGCGCTACAGTCGTGACTCTGGATTCAACAATCTCCAGCTTCGCTTTGGTTGTCCAACGTTGATTCAGCGTTTCTCCGGCAAGGTTAACGAGAGCGTCCATACCTTCCAGCAAGTGAGGTTGTTCTTCGACTTGTTCCCACGATATATATGTAAGATTTTTACTTGGATTATGCAAGTCAGGCAGTTTTCGTGTAATAACTTTCACATGGTGCCCGGCTTGCAGCCAGTAATCTACAAGTGCTCCTCCTACAAATCCGGTACCTCCACAAATGGCAATTTTCATATCAAACATCCTCTCTGTATTTTCACTGCGCTGATACATACCGTTGGATCGACAAACAGCCCCGTACGGTAAGCAATGCCTGTTGGGAACAACTTACCTGACGGAGCATATCTGTATCTAATTAACCAAATCTATATGTCACTTAACTCATCTTTTATTTTATTTAATCAAATGTTGATAAGGGGAATAATCGATTTTGTTTTTCTCCAAAAATTTTACCAAAAACTTATTATCCCGCTTCGGTGTGGCAATAATGTATCCTTTGATGCAATGATCTCTTGATACTTCCGTGGCGTTGTCTTCAACTGCAATTTTACCGATCTCTGCAGCAATGGAATGTTTGGCAATGTCACGAAATGGCCCAGGTACAGGCTCTACAAGTTGATCCAAAAAAGCCTTGGCTTCATCTGTCCACAAGTGACGGCTGGCTTCAACCCAATAATTCTGCCAATCCAGTTTGGACTTTCCGTCCGCTTTTGGTAGCACTTTCAAAAACTTGCGCATCATGAAGAATCCACCGATACACATGCTGCCAAGCAATAAAAAAGTCCAGAATGCGATCGTATTCATAAACCAATTGCTGGGGGAACTGCTGGTCAGTATCATCGCGTAGGAGTCGAAAATCATTGCGGAGTCACCTCGGTTCATTGATTTTCACGGAAAGACGGATTCCGCCTACCCATGTTCCACATATTAGCTGTCAAAAATAGCCTCTATCCCGAATTATAGCGCATTTCTAGATTTATTTCGATAATCACGTTAGAATAAGGGATAATTCAGAATAAGGGGGATCAATAATGCTGAAAATCGGCTCCCACGTGTCCTTTTCGGACAAGGGATTATTGAGTGCAACGAAGGAAGCGTCCTCGTACGGTTCCAGTTCGTTTATGATATATACGGGTGCACCACAGAATACACGTCGCAAGCCAATTGAGTCCATGTATATTGAAGAAGGCAAGGTTGCCATGCAAGAGGGTGGAATGGAAGATATCGTTGTCCATGCACCGTACATTGTTAATCTTGGCTCATACAAAGATAATACGTTTAGACTGGCTGTAGATTTCCTTCAGGAAGAGATTCGTCGGACACATGCTATTGGTGTGAAGAACATCGTATTACATCCCGGCGCATTTACAGACAAAGATGCCCACTATGGGATCGGAAGGATCGCAGAAGGATTGAATGAAGTACTGGAGGGTGTGAAAGACACGGATGTGAACATCGCTCTGGAGACCATGGCTGGCAAAGGTACGGAGATGGGTCGCAGTTTCGAAGAGATCGCTCAGATTATCGAGAAAGTAACATATAACGAGCGCCTGACTGTGTGTATGGATACATGTCACATTCATGATGCCGGATATGATATCGTTAATGATTTTGACGGTGTACTGGAACAATTCGATCGTACGGTAGGACTTGACCGCATTGCCGTAATGCATATTAATGATAGTAAGAATGCTGTGGGTGCGCACAAGGACCGTCATACACCGATTGGCTCTGGCTGGATCGGGTTTGAAGCGATTAACCGCATCGTCAACCATGAGAAGCTTCAAGGACGTCCATTTATTCTGGAGACACCTTGGATTGGTAAAGAGGCGAAGACACAGCGTCCAATGTATGAGGTGGAGATTGCCCTGCTTCGTGGGGATGTTGCCGGTCGATTCGGCCAGGATTTCCTGACAGAAGTAGAACAGTTGCAACACTTTTTCAAAGGTAAAGAGATTGAGTCTCGTTCGTATATTCTGGATGTGTGGACGTTGCTCAAAAATGATGCCAAAGCCAAAAAGGCAGATCCGCGCGAACCGCTGGAACGCCTCTATGACATGGTGACTGAAGCTGCACTATTCCCGCATTTGAATGAAGAACAACTGAATCATCGCTTGATTGCATGGCTTGCGGGTTAATCCCGCAGGTCATGGCTTAATTGAAGGAGGAAGAATAACCCGATGGAGATCCACGCTAAACAAGTACGCCCTGATTCTAAAAACCGCGCCGATCGTGCGCGCATGCTTATTTCCTGTCCGGATGGTCCAGGAATTGTAGCTGCCGTCTCTCACTTCCTGCACCAGCATGGTGCAAATATTGTTCAGTCGGACCAGTATACAATGGACCCTGCTGGCGGCATGTTCTTTATGCGAATTGAGTTTGATCTTCCGCAATTGTTGGTCAATTTGCCGAAACTCGAAGCTGATTTTGCAGAAGTAGCAAGCCGTTTCCAGATGGAATGGACGTTATCTGCGGTCAGTCGCAAGAAGAAACTGGCTATCTTTGTATCCAAAGAGGATCACTGTCTGGTTGAATTGTTGTGGCAATGGCAGGCAGGCGACCTGGATGCCGATATTGCGCTTGTGGTCAGCAACCATCTGGACATGAAGGACTATGTAGAATCATTCGGTATTCCATATCATCATATTCCGGTTACAGCAGATACGAAGAAAGAAGCGGAACAGCGCCAACTGGACGTCATCGGCAACGATGTGGATGTGATCATTCTGGCTCGTTACATGCAGATCATCTCTCCCATGTTCATTGAGCACTACCGTAATCGAATCATTAATATCCACCATTCGTTCCTGCCAGCCTTTGTGGGTGGTAAACCGTATGCGCAGGCGTACAACCGTGGTGTCAAAATTATCGGTGCAACAGCGCACTATGTTACGGAAGAACTGGATGGCGGCCCGATTATTGAACAGGATGTGCAGCGTGTAAGCCACGGGGACGATGTAACCGAGCTGAAGCGTATTGGACGTACCATTGAGCGTGTTGTGCTCGCACGTGCCGTGAAATGGCATGTCGAAGACCGTGTTCTTGTTCACGAAAATAAAACCGTTGTATTTTAAGCTCACGCTTTAATACTGTGCAAGGTTGATTCGGAACCACGTAATAGACTAACAATAAAGCGACCCCAATTCGTTTACGAAACGGGAGTCGCTTTTTTTGTTGTGTTGATATACTTTCCGCACAAGCCAAGCAAAATACCAAACAGCAGATGTCCTACAATCCAGTAGAGGATGGCGGACACATCGTACAGGTCTGGCACACGTGATGACAATCGAGAGAGTGGGATATAGAGCAAGGACGAGACTGCACCAAGTAAAATCCCTTTGATCATAGGGCGGCCTGAATGCCTTACCCACCACAGATAGAAGATACCGATGACAACGGACACGATGAGATGCAAAGCAAATTCAAAGAATTCGGGTAAGGTTGGCGGAAGACCAGGCACAAAATCAATATTCAGCAGCAGAGTATATACTTGTTCACCTGTGATGGCCTGAATCATTTTGAGGAAAAATCCCAGGACAACTCCCGAGAGAATTCCCGTTAAAATACCGGATATCCAGGGTAATGAGTGTTTTGCCGATGTTGATGGGTGAGCAGCAGGATCTGGCATGATCGAGACCTCCTATGATTGACGCGTGTACATCTGAAAAAAGTAAACCACAGCCCGAATTTTGTAATCCATATTAAGGAACATTATATGTGAATTGAGGATGAATATCTAAAAAATGCATGGTTTTCAGGTTAAAGGTTATACTTCATGCGATGGATTTGCGAGGCTCCTTAAGTCTGTTTTTGGAATTTAGTACCTTGTACAGTACGATTTTTGCTTGATAGGCCAAGGATTATTCATCACAAACCACCGATTTTTCACGAACTTCTAAAAGAAGGTTATGGAAAAGCTTCACGCCAAGTGATACAATACAAAAGTGAATAAGTCAAAATGAAACACTCAAGCGGATTCACTTATTGTGAAATTCGGTTTGCTTGTATGATGAGAGGGATTCGCTTGCGCACCCGACTTATCTAAAGACATGAGGAGGACAAACCATGACTGACAAGAACGAAGCGATTCAAAAGGACGAGAACACCACAATCGACAACCTGTCGATTACTACCGTACGTACTTTGGCGATTGATGCAATTGAGAAGGCAAATTCCGGACATCCGGGTATGCCTATGGGCTCCGCTCCAATGGGGTACCAACTTTTTGCAAAAACGATGACTCATAACCCGGACCACCCAACTTGGGTTAACCGGGACCGTTTTGTCCTGTCTGCAGGACATGGCTCCATGTTGCTGTACAGCTTGCTGCACCTGAGCGGATATGATCTTCCAATGGAAGAACTGAAACAGTTCCGTCAATGGGGAAGCAAAACTCCGGGTCACCCGGAATTTGGACATACTGCAGGTGTTGATGCAACAACCGGCCCACTGGGTCAAGGTATTGCAATGGCTGTAGGTATGGCGATGGCTGAAGCTCAACTGGGCGCAACATACAATAAAGACAAATTCAACGTAGTTGACCACTACACTTACGCAATCTGTGGTGATGGCGACTTGATGGAAGGCGTATCTCATGAATCAGCTTCCCTGGCTGGACGTTTGCACTTGGGCAAACTGATCATGTTGTTCGACTCCAATGACATCACGTTGGATGGTAAATTGGATCTGTCTTCTTCCGAAAGCATCGCGAAGCGTTTTGAAGCTTATGGCTGGCAAGTGCTGCGCGTTGAAGATGGTAACGATCTGCCTGCAATCGAAAAAGCAATTCAGGAAGGTCAAGCAGATACACTGCGTCCTACACTGATCGAAGTTAAAACGGTTATCGGTTATGGTAGCCCGAACAAACAAGGTAAAGGCGGCCACGGCGGTACTCACGGATCTCCACTGGGTGCAGACGAAGCCAAATTGACGAAAGAGTATTACAAATGGGTTTACGAAGAAAACTTCCACGTACCAGCTGAAGTTCGCGATCACTTTGCACAAGTGAAAGATCGTGGTATCTCTGCTAACAAAGCTTGGGATGAGAAATTTGCCGAGTACAAAAAAGCTTTCCCTGAGCTGGCAGTTCAATTCGAAACAGCGATTAACGGCGACCTTCCAGAAGGTTGGGACCGTGATCTTCCTAAATATGCAGCAACAGACAAAGCTCTTTCCACTCGTGTAGCATCCGGTAACGCTCTGAACGGTCTGGCGCACAACGTGCCACAACTGACAGGTGGATCTGCTGACTTGGAAAGCTCTACAATGACTCACTTGAACAACCTGGAGAACTTCACACCTGAAGATTACTCCGGCCGTAACATCTACTTCGGTATCCGTGAATTCGGTATGGCTGGAGCAATGAACGGTATGGCACTGCACAGCGGTGTGAAAGTATTCGGAGGTACGTTCTTCGTATTTACCGATTACCTGCGTCCGGCTGTTCGTCTGGCTGCCCTGATGGGATTGCCTGTAACGTATGTTCTGACTCACGACAGTATCGCTGTTGGTGAAGATGGTCCTACGCACGAACCAATCGAGCAACTGGCATCCCTGCGTATCATTCCTAACCTGACGGTTATTCGTCCGGCTGATGGTAATGAAACTTCGGCTGCTTGGGCTTATGCGCTTGAGAACAAGAGCAACCCGGTTGCACTCGTACTCACTCGTCAAAACCTGCCGATCCTGGAAGGTACGGTTGAAGGTTCACGTGAGAACGTGAAACGTGGTGCTTATGTTGTCTCTGATGCAAAAGATGGCAAAGCGGTAGCACAAATCATCGCTACAGGTTCTGAAGTGCAATTGGCTGTTAAAGCTCAAGCAGCACTTGCAGAACAAGGCATCCAAGTTCGCGTAATCAGCATGCCAAGTTGGGATCTGTTCGAGAAACAAGACAAAGCTTACAAAGAGTCCGTTCTTCTTCCGGATGTTAAAGCTCGTCTTGCGATTGAAATGGCTTATCCAATGGGCTGGGAAAAATATGTTGGAGATCAAGGTGACATTCTCGGAATCAGCACATTTGGTGCATCCGCGCCTGGCGACCGTGTTATCCAAGAATATGGCTTTACAGTGGACAACGTGGTTAGCCGCGTAAAAGCATTGCTGTAATAGAGGTTGTTCAAAAAGTCTGCTTTTGATTACGAAGGATGCCTCACGGCATCATCAGCGTCGAAAATGGGATTCAGCCGAAATGTCCGTTGCTCACGTAGTTTTCTCTTACGCTCCGCTACTCCATTTCTAGCTTCATCCCATCTTCTCGGTACTGAAAACCTGTCTTTTTGAACACACACTTATAGCTTCATAAGCGCTGCTATGGTCGGGAGAGCTTCATGCTGTCCTGATTCATGGCAGTAAGTTATTTCCGCAGAGCATGGGCGGTAACTCGTTATTGCCCTAATCTGTTTTGCCTTTTGTTTTCATTAACTTCAGGGGAGCGGGTACGCATGTCACAATTCGATCAAGTCAGTGTAGTGAAAGAGGCCAACATTTATTATGATGGTCAGGTAACCAGCAGAACGGTTATTTTGGGGGATGGCAGCAAAGTGACTCTAGGCATCATGCTTCCAGGCAGTTATGAGTTCGGTACGGATTCCCGTGAAATTATGGAGATTCTGTCCGGAGATCTGAAAGTATTGCTTCCCGGAGAAGAAGAGTGGCAAGAGATTCAAGGCCAAGCTACGTTCCACGTGCCTGCCGAATCCAAATTTAAACTGGAGATACGCAGCGTTACTGACTACGTCTGCTCGTACCCGGCGGAATAACATAAGAAGGGTAAGCAGAACCGCAACCCGCGGATTCGGTTTACCCTTTTTGCTTCTTGAATTCTAACGACAAAGTTCGAGCTGCAAGCTTGTCAGCCCCGTGGATTTGAAGTATCCTTAAGGCAAGTTGTTTAGAATGGAATACGGATACGGAAAAAATATAACCGAAATCAGGAGGTTTTTGAGATCATGGCAAAAAAAGTGACATTTGACTATAGCACGGCATTGCAATTTGTAAATCAGCATGAAGTGGATTATTTTGCAGAACCGATTCGTCTGGCTCACGAGCAGCTTCACAACGGAACAGGAACAGGCTCCGATTATCTGGGCTGGATTGACCTGCCGACGGCTTATGACAAAGAAGAGTTCGCCCGCATTCAAAAAGCGGCTGCCAAAATCCAAAGCGACTCCGAAGTACTGATCGTTATCGGTATCGGTGGATCATACCTGGGTGCACGTGCAGCGATTGAAATGCTGACTCACTCTTTCTATAACAATCTGCCAAAAGACAAACGCAAAACGCCTGAAATCTATTTTGCAGGAAACAATATCAGCTCCACATATGTAACTCATTTGCTGGATCTGGTTGAAGGCAAAGATTTCTCCGTTAACGTCATCTCCAAATCCGGTACAACAACAGAGCCGGCAATTGCATTCCGTATCTTCCGTGCAGCACTGGAAGAGAAATATGGTAAGGAAGAAGCTCGCAAACGCATCTATGCTACAACAGACAAAGCGCGTGGTGCATTGAAAGAACTGGCAAATGCAGAAGGATACGAATCTTTCATTATCCCGGATGATGTAGGCGGACGTTACTCCGTTCTGACAGCTGTAGGTTTGCTGCCAATCGCAGCAGCTGGTATCAGCATCGAAGAAATGATGCAAGGTGCGGCTGACGCATCCAAAGAATACAGCAACCCGAACGTAGCTGAGAATGAAGCATATCAATATGCTGCAGTTCGTAACGCATTGTATCGCAAAGGTAAAGGAACTGAGATTCTTGTAAACTATGAGCCTTCCCTGCACTTCGTATCCGAGTGGTGGAAACAACTGTTTGGAGAGAGTGAAGGTAAAGACTACAAAGGGATCTATCCTGCATCCGTTGATTTCTCTACAGACTTGCACTCCATGGGTCAATTCATCCAGGAAGGTAGCCGGAATATCTTCGAAACTGTTATTCAGGTTACTGAAGTTGCTGAGCATATCTCAATCAAATCCGATCCGGACGATCTGGATGGTTTGAACTTCCTTGAAGGCAAAACTATGGACTTTGTTAACAAAAAAGCATTCCAGGGAACACTGCTTGCACATACAGATGGTCAAGTGCCAAACCTGATTGTGAACATTCCAGATATGACTCCATATTCTTTCGGATATCTGGTATACTTCTTTGAAAAAGCATGCGGTATCAGTGGCTACCTGCTGGGCGTCAATCCATTTGACCAACCAGGCGTGGAAGCTTACAAGAAGAATATGTTCGCATTGCTGGGCAAACCAGGCTTTGAAGAAGAGAAAGCAGCGCTCGAAGCGAGACTTTCCGAATAATTCATCGGTCTGCTCATATAGTTGAATAAGGTAATGTAAATCTAACCGGGAATCACTGTTTGTGTAAGATGCAGGGTTCCCGGATGTAGATAACCAGGGCAGTTCGTCCGCGTTCGCGCGGTGAACTGCTTTCTTGTAAAATAGACTCAGGAAAAGATCAGAAAGTTGGATTTGGGATGATTGAACGTTATCGCACGGTTCGAGGACCGGGCAATCTGGAAATTGTAATCAAGAAGTCGCGATTTATCGGTCATATTATGCCGGTCACGACAGAGGCAGAAGCTGTTGCTTTCATCGATGAGATCAAGAAAAAACATTGGAATGCAACTCATAACTGCTCTGCATACATGATTGGGGAGCGGGACGAAGTCCAGAAGCAATCCGATGACGGGGAACCCAGCGGAACAGCAGGGAAACCCATTCTTGAAGTGATCAAAAATCAGAAATTAAAAAATGTGGCAATTGTGGTTACGCGATACTTCGGGGGAATTATGCTTGGAGCTGGCGGGTTAATTCGTGCTTATACGGATGGAGCTGTAGCAGCCATTGAAGCCGGAGAAGCCATTACCAACGTGCTGCATCGTGAAGTGTTTGTTGAACTGGATTATACGTGGCTGGGTAAAGTGGAAAATGAGTTAAGAAGCCGGGAAGTCCGTACAGGTGAAACTGGATTCACCGATAAGGTTACGTTGACTTGTCTTCCGCCGGATAGTGAAACCGAGGCTTTTGTAGCCTGGATCACGGATTTGACGCAAGGGCAATCCCGGATCACGGAGGGACAGCGGCTTTATTTTATTGAAGGGGAATAAAATATATGGCTAGAAGAGCAGTCGAACAGGAGTTGTCGAGGGAGCGGATACTGGAGGCGGCGAGGCACCTTTTTATTACCAAAGGATACCGCGCCATTTCGATGCGAAGCATCGGCCAGCATCTGGGCTATAGTCATGGGTCGCTGTATTATCACTTTAAGGAAAAGGCAGAGCTGTTCTATGCCATCGTGGTTGAAGATTTTAATCATCTGGGGCATTTGCTGCTGCAAGCCATGGTCAGGCCGGTTCGTGATGATGTGAGCAAGGTAGAGCATATCATGATGGAGTTTATTCGCTTTGGTCTGGAGAATCCATACCAATACGAAATTATGTTTATGATCAGGGACGAAGAACTGTTGTCTTATTGTCGTGCCGAACAGGGACGTTGCTTCGAATTGTTTGCATCGATTATAAGGCAGTATATGAATGAAGAGAACTGTACGGAAGAGGATATTCAAAGGGTACCGCGTACGCTATTTTTGGCTATGCACGGATTCATTTCTTATTACATTCAGGACCGTTTAACGTTTGTGGAGATTGAATCGTCTGCGCTGTCTCATGTCAAAGTGCTGTGCCGCAATCTGGGTCAGCAGTCTGGCGACCAATAATGGCGCTGTTGTTGCACCCCTACACTTCAGGGCGGTGATTTGTCATAACTTTAATCCTTTATAACGTTGTCTCGCGAAAGTTAGTATGCGCAGCAAACCAAGTCAGGCGGCTCCGACCCGGAATGAGGGTGGACCGCCTGTTTGTGTTTATCAAAAATGAACGAGTGGGTGGCAGGCCTATTGGACCCAACTAACCTTCCATGATTTTGAGGAAGTACTCCCGCTCACGTGGTCCATCGAATTCGCAAAAGTAAATGCCTTGCCAGCGGCCAAGCAGCAGCCTGCCTTCGTGAATAATCACCGTCTGTGATGGCCCTGTAGTGATCGATTTGAGGTGAGAGGCTGTATTGCCTTCGGCATGTCGATACTCGGGATGCTCCCAAGGGTATACTTCGTCCAGACGCAACAAGACATCGTGTTTCACATCCGGGTCTGCATTTTCGTTGATGGCAATACCGGCCGTCGTATGTGGACAGTAGATGAGCACCGTCCCATTCTGCACTCCGCTACTCTGGACAACCTGCTTCACGTCCCATGTGATATCCTTCATTTCGTCTCGTGTGGAAGTGGATATATTCTTCGTATATAACATGTTAGATCACTCCTTATCATCTCTGTTCTTACCCTCGATTGTACCTTAACCACTACATACCAAACAAACCACATATGACGCTGATTATGGGAATTGCACCATAACGAAGAGGACAGAAATAACCTGAAGTGATTTTAATTAATTAATCTCATATGTGGCCCAATTATATTCAATAAAAGCATTGACGATTAGCACTGCAAACTGGTAAAGTATCAGAAAAGCAAAACCAAGTAGACTAATGGGAATAATATTAAAGTAATATCATCCAACTTAGGAAAAATGTCGTATTAAAGCCAGGAAGACTGCCGACCGGAGCTAAAGCCGGAGGCTGGGAGGGAACGCAGCAATGAATACCGTTCTTCGTCATAAGGGATGGACTTGGGGATTCCGCAGTACCGTATTGTTATATTTTATCGTACTTATTGTACTTCCAATCATCGGTGTGTACGTCAATTCCTTCTCTGAAGGATGGAGCAACTTTGTTCAGAGCATTATGGACCCCATCGCGTGGAAAGCCGTACTGCTGACCATTCGGCTGGCCGTGATTGCCACGCTGATTAATGTGGTTTTGGGCACGATGATCGCTTGGGTGTTGACAAGGTATCGCTTTGTAGGTCGATCGTTTCTCAACAGTCTGGTTGATCTCCCGTTTGCACTGCCAACAGCGGTGGGCGGCTTGATGATTATGCTGCTTTTGGGTCCGGTCAGTGCCATCGGGAAACTGGCAGAATCCATGGGATTTGAGATTGTATTTCACCAGCCCGCCATTGTTATCGCGATGACCTTTGTCACGTTTCCGTTTGTTATCCGTGCGGTGCAGCCTTTGCTGGAAGAAATCGATCCTTCCGAGGAAGAGGCCTCGTACACGATGGGGGCATCCAAGGCTCGCACGTTCATGCAGGTTATTTTGCCTTCCATGGCACCTGGCATGATCAGTGGGGGGATGCTCGCTTTCTCCAGAGGACTGGCTGAATTTGGTGCTGTCGTGCTGGTGGCTGGTAACATTCCGGGCAGAACACTGACCGCTTCCGTATTTATCTACGGGGAGATTGAAAGTGATAATCCAACGGGAGCTGCTGCTGTATCCGTGTTGCTCCTGACGCTCTCCTTCCTGATCCTCTGGCTGATCAATCTGGTGCAGATGCGGGGGAGAAGACGATGAGACGACTCTTAATCGGACTGACGTTTGCGGTATTTATTGTACTGCTGATCATCCCGCTCGGACGCATTTTTATTGGTGCATTTGAAGACGGGGCAGGTGGATTCCTGAAAGGGTTAATGCGTCCTGAGGCGCTACATGCCTTGATGATGACCGGACTGGTTGTCCTGGTGGTCACCCTGTTAAATACATTGTTTGGCATCATGATGGCTCTGTATCTGGTTCGTGCCGGATGGCTGAGTGAAAAGATAAAAGGGCTGCTGAACAGCATTGTAGACCTGCCTTATGCCGTATCTCCTGTCATTGGCGGTTTGATGATTGTGTTGATGTTGGGACCTAACAGCATTATGGGCGCTTTTTTTGAAGGGATTGGATTCAATGTGGTCTATGCCTTCCCAGGTATGGTGATCGCAACGTTATTTGTTACCTTTCCACTGATGGTCAGAGAGGTTATGCCTGTCCTGCAGGAACTCGGTTCCCAGCAAGAGGAGGCCGCATCTACACTTGGCGCATACGGCTGGAGAACGTTCTGGAGTGTGACATGGCCTTCGATCCGCTGGGCGGTAGTGTATGGTCTAGTCTTGACGGTTGCGCGCTCGCTTGGGGAATTCGGTGCAGTGCTGGTGGTATCCGGTAATATTATGAACAAAACGCAGACCGCAACAACCCTGGTGTATCAGGATGTTGAGAATTTTAATGTGGCTGCCGCAAATGGTGTGGCGTTGGTGCTGGTAACCTTCTCCGTCGGGCTGCTGCTCATGATGGAATGGGCCAAGAAGCGAAAGGAAGTGCATTGATATGCATGTAGAAGTCCGTGATCTGAACAAACATTTCGGTGATTTTCATGCGGTAAAAGATGTCTCATTCGATATTGCCAAAGGCCATCTGATCGGTCTGCTTGGACCCAGCGGAGGCGGGAAAACGTCCATTCTGCGGATGCTTGCGGGTCTGGAGAATCCGGGTTCCGGGGAGATTCGCTTTCACGGAAAAGTCGTGAACCATCTGCCTCCACAGGAGCGGGGCATCGGATTTGTATTCCAGAACTATGCCTTGTTCAAACATATGACGGTATTTGAGAATATCGCCTTTGGACTCAAGGTTAAGAAGACACCAAAAGCCCAGATCCGTGATCGGGTAATGGAACTGGTTGAACTGACCGGGTTAAAAGGTTTCGAACAGCGCTATCCGCATCAGCTGTCTGGTGGGCAGCGTCAGCGTGTTGCTTTTGCCAGAGCACTCGCCCCGGAGCCACAGCTGTTATTGCTGGACGAACCGTTCGCGGCCATTGATGCCAAGATCCGTCAGGAACTGCGTTCATGGTTACGTGAGCTAATCGAGCGGGTAGGAATCACTTCGATTTTTGTAACACATGACCAGGATGAAGCGATTGAAGTGGCGGACGAGATTATGATTATCAGCCAAGGTCGTCTGGAGCAAAAGGGCACACCTTGGGATATATACAAAAACCCGCAGACCCCTTTTGTCGCTACATTTATCGGGGAGTCTACGGTTGTGGAGGATGCCTCCCAGTTGAAAGGATTCGAACATGCGGTTGAGGGTGAAGGTACCAAAGCGCTGATCCGACCGGAGTATATTGAGATCGGCTTGAAAAACGAATTCACCATGCTGTCTGCAACGGAAAAAGGTACAGTCAAACATCTTCATTTCCGCGGCAGTGAATGGATGGTAGAGGTGGACGTACAGGGTCATAAGTTAATCACATATCGTTCCCTGGAGAAAACGACATTGGAGATCGGTCAACAAATTCGAGTCCTTGTACACCGTGCATACCTGTTCAATGACTCCAACAGTTGGGTGGTTGAGAACCGACTGAAGGAAGATCCGATGCCGGTGATGATTTAGATCAAGTGGAAGAAAGGGGCTGCCCATGCAGACGAGGAAGAAGAAAGCCATACTCTTATATGTTGCCCTCATGCTTCTGCTCGTCTGCATGACCGCTGGATGCAGCAAGCAGGAGGGGGCAAGTGAACAGAACGAGCCCTCTGGTAACGATTCATCCAATACACTGGTGATTGGTGCTTATAGTGTAGCGAAAGATGCTGTAGGCGAATTGCTACCCAAGTTCCAAGAGGAGTGGAAGGCAAAAACCGGACAGACGATTAACTTTCAAGAATCCTATGAAGCTTCGGGTACACAAGCAAGAGCCATTGTTGGGGGATTCGAGGCTGATGTAGCCCTGCTCGCAATGGAGAGTGATATCGACAAGCTGGTCAAAGCCGATCTGGTTAGCTCCGATTGGAAACAGACCCCTAATGAGGGCATGATCACCCGTTCGATTGTTGTTCTGGGCACAAGAGCAGGCAACCCGCTGGGTATTCGTGATTTTCAGGACTTAACCAAGCCGGGAGTGAAGGTACTCTACCCTAATCCAAAGACATCCGGGGGCGCACAATGGGATATTAATGCCATTTACGGTGCCGGATTGAAACTGTCGGAGGAGCAAGAGGGTAAGAAAGATCCTGCCGCAGCCAAGGCTTTTCTCGAACAGGTACATCGTAACGTTGAATCATTGGACAAGAGTGGGCGTTCTTCGATGGCCGCATTCGAGTATGGAGTGGGTGATGTAATTGTCACATATGAAAATGAATTGCTTGCCCGGATCGCCAAAGGTGTAGATTATGATATCGTCGTTCCGAAGAATACGATCCTGATTGAGAACCCGGCAGTCGTGGTGAATAAATATGCCGACAAACATGGAAATCGTGAACTGGCAGAAGCTTTTGTCGCATATCTGCGTACACCAGAAGCACAGCACATTTTTGCGAAACATGGTTTTCGTTCAGTAGATCCGGATGTATTTGCACAGACGGAGTCCACATTCCCAACGCCTGAAGGGTTATTTGATATCAACTATCTGGGTGGATGGGATGAGGTACGCAGTACGTTGTACTCCAAACGCGGCGTGTGGTATCAGGTGCTCGCTGGATTATAGGTTGAATTATGAATTTGGACGTTTGTTTACTTAGTACAGAGGCTTAAAGTTTTGTGTGATAATCGTTTAGAATATTATTGAAATGGCCTCCCCATGGTTAGATAATGTCTAACCATGGGGAGGCCATTTACAGTGAGAGTGAGTTATAACAGGATTTCTCTAGAAATATTATTAATCAGTATTGTTGGTATTCTAAGGATTCAAGTTGACAAAAAATAATTCTGCTTGAGTCCTGTCCTTTCCAAAATCCATACGAGTAAAGGTAAGAATATCCCCGAAATTAGTAATAGGGGTATAACTTCCTTCTTTTGTGGTTAACCGTTGTTTATTACCTGTGGTTAAATCTACAGCCATAATATAGGGGGATTGTTTGTAGATAAGCTGATTTTCAAATAAAAAAGGCGAGTATCCACCGAGTAGCGAGCTGTCGTGAATAATGGAATATATCAGTTTTTTAGTTTTTCTATCTAAGATTTCAGTAGTACTCTCCGTTGTCAATACAATCCATTGCTCATTTACTGTGAAATCATAAATGTCTTCACGATCTTTAACAATAAGCTCAGGTTTGGAATGGTCTTTAGGATACATAACAATGTCAAACCGTTTTTCATTATTCTGATCTTTATTTTCAAAAACCGTTTGTTGTATCAATAATCCTTCTTTTACAGGCCTTTGTAAATCAAGGAAGATACCTTCTCTGTTCTTTGATTGTTCATTTAGAAATTGTGTGGCTACCGTGGTCTTGATACGAGTCTTCACATTATAAATGTAAGCTTCGTTCTTCACGATGTGATTGGTAATCTTCTTCTCTATCCAGCTAATTTCATCTTGATTGGATCTTAATACTGGAACGGCTATCTGATCTTCGCTAATCCCTTCGGCAAAAACGGTAGCGGTTGCATCAAGATCATCTCGTTTCATTCGTTTAATTTTCCATGGAGTAGTATTATCTGTTGACTTGGATGGATTTTCTACCCAAAATAAGTCATCGCCAACGGACACCAGGGTATTAATAATCATGCCTTTCGCAGCACGATATTGGGAGATATAGGTATTGTTTTTCGTGTCAAACTGAATGATTTCCATCTCCATCACTTCAGTTGTAGAAAAATCTCTACTAAAAATGACGATACCGTTATCATTTTTATAGCTGGAAACGATGGTGTTACGCTCTAGAATATCATTTTTAATTGTAATTGAATCGATTGTGTAAGGAAGCTTAAATTTAACATCGGGTTTAGCTTGTGGAAGTTCGGATAACGTTGGCTTTTGAGATAAATCTGTTAAATTAGTTTCAGGTGCAGTTTCCAATGTACTAGAAGGTTTTTCAAGTGAATGTTGATCTATAGTTTGATTTGCTGGAGTTGATTGGTTACAGGCTGTAAGTAGTAATATAAGCACAATGATGAGATAGAAATAAATGCATCTATACTTCTCTTTCATGTCGAAGCCTCCTGTAGAGTAGTAAAGAAGGGAAGCATGCTTCCCTTCTTTAACCTGATTTTACCATATAATTGCTTGTCTAAAGTGGTTTTGATTAGCTTGCCACACTTTTTCAAGCGTGTACCACTTATTACCATGCGTTTTCCCTCTATTTCCTTGATCGTAAGGATCAGTGAGTCTTACTTTTGCATCATTTGTTCTAAAATCATAACCTGAGACATTTATTATATGACCGCTTACAGTTCCCGTATAATTTTCTAATTCATTTCCTGTAATTTTTAAATCTAACACAGCTGGATGGTAGTTATCGGATGAATACATGATGGCATACTTCCATGATTCAATTGGAAGTGACGTAGAGTATGAATAAGTATAGTTTGATTGAAGATTATTTAGTACGTCATCAACAACTGTAAAGTCAGTTCCATCTTTTGTGGTTCCTATTTTTTGTGCATAATATGATTGTGATTCTGAACTGCCATTTAGGTAATTTAATACTTGCTTAGACGTAGCTGGTCCACACCAATATGTTGTTTCCTGTTTGAAAGGGGTAACACCTACCGTTTTTAAGTCACCAATTGCCATTATTTGGAATTTACTTTCAGCTTTATCCTTGTGAATTTGTAAATCTTTTAATTTTTTTGGAAGAACTTGTTGTTGTTTTAAGCTATGATAGTTACATTTCAAAACAATGAAAGTAAACTTGAGACCGGAAGCTAACTCTTCATTTCAATGGAAGTAGAGATGGAGGTTTTTTACTGCCAAAAGGTTATAATAGGGGTATACTGAATCATGATTGTTACATAGTGCAGGAAGGTGTGAGTTGGATGAGTGCAGAGATCAAATTATCCCAAAGTACAGCGATTCGACTGGAGCAGGCCCGCGGTAAGGGTATGCCTGAGGAAGAAATATTAAAAGCCATTCAAGCGAAAGATGTTTCCGCTTTTGACGCCGTGTCTGAAGAGGAATACCGATATAACGAATTTTTCTCGTATGCGGATGAGCATGGTGAAAATCTGGAGGCAGCAGTAAAAGATGGGTACCGGATTACCTTTAACACACGTGGTGGACTCGGAATCTGGTTGGAAAAGGCCTTTAAAGTGCAGCCAGAGAAAGATTTCACGGTGGGTGAAGGAATCATCACCGGATTACAGTTGAAACCGGCGCAGGCAGAGGTACTGGCGAAGCGGCTTGCGTCGAACTGGGTGATTACGGATTCGAAGGATGTACCTGCGGGTCAGGAACTGACGTTGAAGCTGCGGGCACTGGTATAGTTCCAGCGCCGAGTGGATGTGACTCGAATTAATCAGTCGTGGCCTGTTTAAAAGGTAAGTCCTGATCTTCATGCGGATGACCCGCTTATAAGGTTGCACTACATGCTGACGAAGCGTACGCTCCCGAATGGAGCGAAGCATGGAATTAAAGTCTGACGGTGAAGTGTCAGACCACAGACTGTCCCGAATTGCAGTGTAGAACTGCAGCGGGATGGTCTTTTTTTTGCAAAAACAGGGGTGGACGATTACAATTTACATATCATTAATTCAGGGGGAATGCGGATTGGATCAGCTAACATTTCTGGGCACTGGCGATGCGATGGGCGTTCCACGTGTGTATTGTGATTGCGACGTATGTACAGAGGCGAGGCTTACGGGAGAGAATAAACGGAAACGCTCTTCTGTTCTGATTGACGGTGATGGCGATGGTGCTAGCGAAGGATTCATGATTGACTGCGGACCAGACTGGAGATCACAGATGGAGGATCAGGGGGTGCGTATGGTGCATACGCTGCTCATCACTCATGCCCATTTTGACCATATTGGAGGATTGCCGGAATGGGCGGATGCGTGTCGCTGGTTGGGCGTGAAGGGGCGTTTATATGCGCCACGTGAAGTGATTGTTACGATTCAGGGACAGTTTCCCTGGTTGGGGCGTCATATGGACTTTTTGGAAACGGATGACGGTATTGAACTGGGCGGCTGGAAGGTACATTCATGGAAGGTCTGCCACGGTAAAAACGGTTATTCCTATGCGTATCGACTCGTACGGGAAGGGTATAGCTGGGCGTATTGTTCGGATGCCATTGACCTGAAAGCAACCGAGAAAGAGCCGTTGCACGGACTGGATCTGCTGGTGCTCGGAACGAGCTTTGTGCATGAGCTTGCGGAATTCTCGACACGTTCCGTGTACGATATGGGTGAGGCGCAGGAGCTGCTGCGGGAACTGAAGCCAGGTCATACCTATTTTACACATATGTCTCATGACGTCGATCTACGGCAGAATTATAATCTGGATCAAGGCATTACGATTGCCCTTACCGGGATGAAGGTGCCGCTTGGAACATTAAAGCTGGAAACGAATGCGTAACCCAACTTAACTAGCGTAATAAAATAAATTCAGAAGAGCGTATCCTTTACAAGGGGTTCTTCGTTTACATAGTGTAAGTCAAAATCAATCAGGAACCAGCAAAGGGGGGCCCCCAAGATGGCCTTTGTGAAGTCCGTGGATTGCAGAATCAACAGACCACATGATGATGGTAAACAAGATAAATTCGATGTTGATTTTAATGGCAACGACAGAAAAAATCAATTGAACCAAAGCATCCGTACTCTACTACCCGATCTGATGGGTTCGTTGTATGCGTATTGTTTATCTCTGACGAAATCAGTTCCAGACACGGAGGATTTGGTTCAGGAGACCTGTCTCAAAGTGTTGTCGTCGAGTGTAGTTGGAACTTATGGGATGAATAAAGATATAAACTGGGAAGCTTATCTGATTCGTATTGCACGCAACAGCTGGTTTGATATCCTACGTCAGCGGGAGAGATTAGCATGTAAATTGGATAGCTTGAAGCCGCTCCTGCACGAGATGGAGGAGGAAAGGCAATTCGAGGAATTGGAGTCTGCCGTACAACTTCTTGTAAATACGCTACCTCCGTGGCAGCGAGTGATATATGTATTACGTGAATTAATGGGTTATAAGGCGGCAGAGACTGCGGAAATGTTGGATACGACAGAAGGTGCTGTGAAAGCAGCGTTAAGTCGAGCCCGCTCTGCCATAGCTGAAGTGAGGCACAGGTTGGAACAATCGGACGACACAGAATTGCAGTATGAGGAAGGCGCAGTGGAGGACAATCGGGAGGAACTGCGCAGCTATCTGCTGGCATTTCGTAATGGAGATACAGCCCGAATTATTGATCTGTGCCTGAACCGGACCGATGATCCGATGGCTGTGGCGGGGACGATTTTGCAGCAGACTTTGCCGTCTCCATCCATGCAGCCAATGATGTACGGGTACTCTACTTCTGGCATGAACTCGATGTCATATGGAGGTGGGTACACGGTCAACATGGTTGCCTAAATCGAGGAGGCGACACATATGAATGTAGTGCCGTATGTAGTGGAACAAACAGCTCGTGGAGAGCGGAGTTATGATATTTATTCACGTTTGCTCAAAGACCGGATCATTATGGTGTCCGGGGAGATTGAGGATCAGATGGCAAATGCCATTGTGGCTCAGTTGTTGTTTTTGACTGCAGAGGACCCGGAGAAGGACATCCAGATGTACATCAACAGTCCTGGTGGCTCGGTGACTGCGGGATTTTCAATCTATGACACGATGCAATTTGTGAAGCCAGATATCTCCACGATCTGTACAGGTATGGCGGCAAGTTTTGGCACGATCTTGTTGGTGGGTGGAACAAAAGGCAAACGTATGGCATTGCCCAACAGCGAGATTATGATCCATCAGCCACATGGTGGTACGCGGGGGCAGGCGTCGGATATGCTGATTCATGCTAACCGCATCATTCAGCATCGACAACGTCTTAACAAGCTGTTAGCCGACCATACAGGACAGTCAATTGAGCGGATTGAGAAGGACTCGGATCGAGACTATTTCTTGACCGCTGCTGAAGCAGTCGAATATGGATTGGTGGATAAGGTCATATCCAGCTCATAACAGTAGCCCGGAAGGTCATGTGACCTTCCGGGCTTGATTAATCAAGAGGACGAACAGGAAACTGACGTCCTCTTTTTTGTCGTCCAGATTAGCCAGTCCACGTCTATGGATCGAATCAGAATGAGAATAATGTGAAATAAGGATTGACCATCGGTAGGTATAGTGTATATATTATATATATACACTATACCTACCGAAAATTATTTAACATCAATGGAGTGAGGAAAGATTAACATTTTAATATCGAACGCTTCGAGCGATCCGATCTATATGCAGATTTTAACTCAGATCAGACAGAGCATCTTGAGCGGAGAATTGGTTGCTGGAGATAGTCTCCCCTCCATTCGGCAGCTCGCCAAGGATCTGCAAGTCAGTGTCATTACAACTAAACGTGTCTATGAAGAGCTGGAGAAGGAGAAGCTGATCGATTCAGTTGTAGGCAAAGGGAGCTTCGTATCTGGAGCCAATCAGGACTTTATTCGGGAGCGGCGGATGAAACAATTGGAAGAGAAGATGCTCGAAGTGATTCGTGAGAGCAAAGAACTGGGCATGAGTTCACAGGATGTAATCCATCATCTTACATTGTTGGTTGAGGAGGAATAAGCATAATGAACGCGATCGAATTACGTAATGTAACCAAAACGTATCCTTTATTTAAAGTAGATAATGTATCTCTGGACGTGAAAAAAGGATATATTACGGGACTTATTGGTCCGAATGGAGCGGGAAAGAGTACTCTGATCAAAATGATCACGGGTCTGATCCATCCCGATAAGGGGAGCCTCAAGACATTGGGCAGCCAGATGCCCAATCAGGAAGTTGATATCAAGCAACGCCTTGGCATTGTGTCCGATGAATGTTTTTACTATGAGCATCTAACGATCCGTGAGATGACACAAATGATCGCTCCTTTTTACACCAAATGGGACAATAAAGCGTTCAATGACTACTTGGATCAGTTCGAACTGTCTCCCAAAAAGAAAATCCAGGATCTGTCCAAAGGCATGAAAATCAAGTATTCTCTCGCCGTAGCTTTGTCGCATGAAGCGGATCTGCTGATTATGGATGAACCGACATCTGGACTTGATCCTGTGTTTAGGCGGGAACTGCTCGATCTGCTTGCAGATATGATACAGGACGAAACAAGGAGCATTATTTTCTCGACGCATATTACGACGGATCTGGAACGGATTGCAGACTATATTACGTTTATTCATCAAGGGAAACTGGTGTTCAACGAGGCAAAAGATGATGTGCTGGAAAGGTATACGATTGTAAAAGGGGATATGGGTCTGCTTGATTCCGACATTCGGAAACATTTCATCGGAATACGCGAGACAGCCGTTGGTTTTGAAGCATTGTCGGATCATAAGGCAGAGGCCGAACAGTTATTTGGCAGGCTTGCTCTTATACAAAGACCTACGTTGGAAGACCTCATTTATTTTACGGCGAAGGGAGGACGCAAATATGCTTAACCTACTTCGTAAAGACTTCATTGTACTGAAAAGTTCACTATGGATTATTGCATTATACTTGGTGGTATTCAGTCTCGCATTCATACCGCAGAGTGAAATGTCGATGTATTTTGTAGGCATCTATACTGCATTTGGTTCCATTATTATGGCAACCATGATTGATATCAAGAACCATAATCATAATTTTCTGGTGACGCTCCCTGTTAGCCGTAAACAGATTGTAAAAGCAAAGTACTTGTCTGCCATAGTCTACGCGCTATTCGGGGTGCTCGCGTCGTACGGAATTCACGAGCTTGTGAACCTGAATTATCCTGAACTGAACAAGCCGAATTATTCACTTAGGGATATTGTCATTTCCATAGGTATGGTGCTTGCGTTGGTTTCCATATACATGCCTCTTTTCTACGGACTTAGCAAAAAAGGTGCTGGCATCATCAATGCGATATTCATGGTCTGCATGATTATTTTGGCGCAACCCGTTGCGTACCTCATGAGTATGGCCAACGAGAACGGCATAATTACCACGACGACAATGACGTTGGTTTCCGTAGGCATTATAGGTTTGTTTTTTGCGTCCTATCTGATTACCATTCGCTTGTTTGCAAGAAAAGACCTTTGAGCACAGAGCGGGTTGCAGGTAAAGAGTATAGAACACCAAAAGTAAAGTCGCCACAAGGCGACTTTTTTTGATGCAGCAGGGTGAGAGGGCAATTACACTAGATATTCTTCGGAGTGACGTCAATTCCAGGGAATCCAAACGTTACATTTGTTTGGCCAGCGTAATAAGTCTGCTCATCCCTTCCCGAATCTGCTGCTCATGCGCATAAGAGAAGGACAGGCGCAACTTGCGACTGGCTGAATTATCCGAAGAATCAAATACGGTTCCGGGTACGAATGCAACGGATTGTTCCATGCATCGGTGAAGCAGTCTTCCGGTATCCACACCCTCAGGAAGCTCCACCCAAAAGTTGAGTCCGCCCTCCGGCCGGGTCCACGTCCAGTCCGTTTCCAGCAGACACTGTTCCATCACTTCCATCCGTAGCTGGATGGCGGTCCGCAGCTTGGACAGATGCTGATGCATACGTTCTGACTGAAAATAACGGAGAAAAAGCTTCTGGTTCAGAAGGGGCGATCCGTTATCTGTCAGTGATTTTACAGCCTGTAGTCCTGGCATGAAACGCTGACGGCATATGATGGCTGCAATCCTTAGTCCGGGTGCAACATACTTGCTGTAACTACGGATGTACAGGGTGTGTCCAGTGGTGTCGTAGGTGAAAATCGGTGCAGGAGGTTTCTCCTTAAAATAGATATCATAGGTGCTGTCGTCTTCGAGCAGAAAACATCCATACTGTTCTGCAAGTTCGGGTAACTGCTTGCGCTGTTCTACTGGAACGTTAACGCCGGTTGGATTATGAAAAGTTGGCGTCGTGTAGAATAAGCGTGGTTTCTCCGATTTCATCAAATGCTCAATCTGCTCCAGATCATAACCTTCCGAGTGAATATCCGTAAAGATCAGACGAGCACCCTGCTTGCGGAAAATCTCCATTGCCGGTCCATACGTAGGCCGTTCCATCAACACCCGATCTCCGGGTTTGACCAGCGTCCGCGAGATGACATCGATCGCTTGCTGGGCACCCGAAGTAATGAGCACTTCGTCTGCGGAGAGATAGAAGCGTTCTTTTTTTGTTAGATGGCTTGCCAGCGCACTTCGCAATTCCAGATCTCCCTGAATTGTGGAATACGTTCCGAGCAAACGGGGATATTGATCCAGCAGATCACGCATCAGTTCTCCCCAATACCGGTTGGGCAGCAGAGAGGGATCAATTAACGATTTGGAAAATTGGTATTCTGCTTCTAGAGACTGTACCCGCGCTAGTGAATCCCAATGCAGCCAAGCAGACACAGCAGGATCATCCGCCTGATCCGTTACAGAGAATGGGGTCGCTGGACTAACATAATAGCCAGACTTATCCTTTACATACACATTTCCACGTTCCTTTAACTCCTGATAGGCTTTGAAAACGGTCAAGCGATGTACGCCGAGTAGCTCGGACAGGCTTCGTACAGATGGCAGTTTTTCATGTTCAGCCCACTCTCCCGCTTCTATACGCACGACGAGATAATGGATTACTTGCTCATATAGTTTCAGGCTGTTATCTGTCATCATCATGGTTTTGCCCACCCGGCTCACGCTCCTTTTGAATTCTATTGTAACAGTAAACGGAAGATATCTGTTCTGTTTTGTTCATTCTGTTCTGTAGACAGTGCTATATGATGGAGAACAGATGAAGGAGGGGCTAGCATGGTTGGGATCGCATTTACCGTAATGTGTCTTATTTTTGGAACAACGTTTCTGGCAATTAAAATTGGAGTGGAAGCAGGCATGCCGCCTTTTCTGTCCGCTGGACTCCGTTTTATCATTGCAGGGGCTTTGATGTTTACATGGATGTGGATGAAGGGAAAGGTCAATATTTCCCTGCTATGGCGTAAAGAAATGCTCATTACAGGTGCAGGACTGACGTTTGGTACATTTGCGACCTTATATTGGGCTGAACAATATGTGAGTTCGGGCGTTGGTGCGATTTTGTCAGCGACAGGGCCTTTGATGATTATGTTGATGCAGACGGCGCTGTTACGGCAAAAAACATCTGCCCGTATGATTACAGGCTGCCTGATCGGGTTCTCCGGTGTGGTTCTGGTTGTGTTGCCAGGTGTATCGTTTGGTGCAGGTTCCCTGTTCATGTGGGGTTGTATCGCGGTACTGGTGGGGGAGGTCTGTTATTCAGCAGGTGCCTTGTACTCCAAAAAGGTTATTCATCAGTTCAAGGAGGCTAGTCCTATAGCGATCAATGCGGTGCAGATGATGTATGGGGGACTGCTGTTATCCCTGCTCTCAGTCGGAACAGAATCGTGGAATATGTCTACTCTGGACTGGGTGCCTGCCGTCTCGTCGGTGATCTATCTGACTGTCATTGGCTCCATGGTGGGGCATAGTCTGTTCTATTGGATTATGTCGCGTACCAACCCGTTGTTTCCAGCAACATGGTTATACATTTCACCACCCATTGCCGTAGGGCTTGGTGCTGTTGTCTATGGTGAACATGTCAGCTGGGTTACGTGGATCGGTGTGGTGCTGGTCGTTTCAGGTCTGCTGGCGATGAATGAGAAGGTGAGCAGCTGGTTGAAGAAAAGAAGTCGTGCGAGGATGACAGTGCAGGCTTCCGAATCTGTTTTAAAATAGCTGGCCTTTCTCACATAACAGATCGAGTAGCTCCATCGTTAACAATTTATGAGTTCGGGTAACTCTCAAATCCACCTTTTTATCAATCATTTTCATCTACATCAGTTCCTTATTGTAGTTTAGCTATATATTATCAACACAATGATTCTTACATGATACGAGATTCCAAGTGTATATTGGTATTATAAGTAATTTTTTAATAGGGCTACAAGTGTAGATAAAATATGATGGATTAGAGAGGATGAAGTGGCGATGTCCGAAATGAAAAAAGCTGTGGTGATCGGGGCAGGTATTGCAGGGTTAATCACTGCAAGGATGTTATCTGATTATTATGATGAGGTATGTATCATTGAGCGAGATGAATTGCCTTCTGAGCCGGCAAATCGGCAGGGTGTGCCTCAATCCTTTCATCCACATCGTGTATTGCCGCGCGGCGGACTCATTCTGGAACATTACTTTCCCGGATACAATGACGAATTGGTCGCGCTTGGTGCCATTCCTTCACATGAAGAGAAGTTTATGATTGCCAATCGCTACGGTAGATTAGTTAATAAGGCGAATGCTGCTTCCTCATTCAAAATTGCATCGAGCAGCAGAGCTCTGCTGGAATGGGTACTGCGTCAGCGAGTCCAGAACATAGATCATATAAGCTTCTTAACGAGTACGGAAGTTACCGGGTTAATGGCATCAGAAGATCAGCGTTCGATTACAGGCGTGTATACCAAAATAAGAGGTCGGGATAACCGGGAAGAAATGCTTGCAGCAGATATGGTTATTGATGCCGCGGGACGTTCTTCCAAATTGATCAGATGGCTTGAACAGATAGGGTTTTCCGTGCCTGAGCCGGAAGTGCTGAAGGTGTCGCTTGGTTACAGCACCCGCTATTATAAGATACCATCCTCTATTCAAAATGAATGGGGCACGGTGATAACAGAGTCCGATCCTGTGCAAGGAATTCGTGCAGGCATGTTGTGGCGCATTGAAAATGATATCGCCGGACTGTTACTGTTCAACGCAGGGGGAGATGAATATCCTTCAACTCATCCGGATGAGTTCCAAGAGCAAATCAAACATCTGTTTGCTTCGGATGAAATCGTAGCATTGGCAGACCAGCTGGAGCCTTTTCAAGGGCCGCGGGGATACCGTATTTCCGAGTCTGTCCGTCAACATTTTGAACTCATGGAGAATTGGCCCTCCGGATTACTTGTCCTTGGCGATGCATTTTGCAGTTTCGATCCGATCCATGGCCAAGGCATGACGGTCGCTGCAATTGAAGTCGAGACCATAGCGAAATGTTTGGATGAGCAGCGAATGCATCCTGAGCCGCAGTTTGAGCGCCAAGTGTTGCTTCGTATGCAGCAGGCCATTGAACCGGCCTGGTGGCTTAGTTCTGTGGCTGATCTGCGTTGGAAAGGGGTCGAACATGTTGGGCCTTCCCGAATGAAAGGGGTTGCTTTTGCTCAGAAGTATATAAACTTGTTTACTAAGCAGGCGATGAAAAAGGCGAGTCAGGAAAATAATAAACATCTTTTTTTTACCCAGTTCCTGATGAATGCTCTAATCCTTCCTCCAAGTGAATACTTTAAAGGTGAAATCCTGAACATGATCCTGAACGACAATGGTTCCGAAGAAGAAATGGAGTTGAGAGCAGAGCTTGGTGTCCAAGATCCGGAGCTGTTCCAACAAAGAATAGATGAGATCATTCCGTCATTTCAATTGGAATTTGATGGGCAAATCAAAAAACTGCTGGAGTCTTTCCAGCATGCCATGAGCAAGTAAAACAATGAATCTTGGTGCGAAAGTAGGCAAATATGAAACGAATAATTTTAAATTTCATAGCTAGCATTGTAATCTCATTCATTGTATTTTTTATTGTTTTGTTTTTTGCAGATATCCAAGATACAAATCGTGTCATTTTATCTATGGCGATTACGATTTCATTACAATTATCCTTGATTACCGCATTGTTGCTCTCAAAACATAAAAAATAACAGAGAAATATACCTAATATAATCGTTTAAACAGGATAATGAACATATTTTTAAAATCAAAAAAACAGCCCTGTACGGCGAAATTCGCCGACTGGGCTGTTCGTTGATCTTATTTACTCTGCGTTCAGCACAAACTTCTCGATAACTTCTTTCACGCCGTCTTCGTTATTACTTGCCGTAATGTAATCCGCTAGCTCTTTCAGGGCAGGGATGGCATTCCCCATCGCTACACCAAGACCAGCAACTTCGAGCATCTCATGGTCGTTCCAGGAGTCGCCGATAGCAATACACTCGCTGAGCTGGTGACCGAAATGGTCCGCCAGGAAGGTCAGGGCATGGCCCTTAGTTCCTTCGTTGTGCATGATCTCCAGGAAGTAAGGTTTGGATTTTGTGATATGCACTTGTGGTCCGAGCAATTCACGCAGGTCAACGGCAACCTTATCCAAGTAGTCTGGCTCATCGATAATGAGCAGCTTCGGTGTCTTTTGTTCGATGACTTTGATGAAATCAGATTCGATGTAATATTGGGTGCCGTTTAATTTGGCATAATCACGCAGCTTGTCGTTTTCCTCACGGGCATATAACTTGTCGTCAATGTATGTTTGAAGGTGGAGATTGTTCTCCAGGCAGTAATCATACAATTTACGGGAAGATTCCTGTGGAACGTAGCGCTCATAGAGGACTTTTTCGTCCAGCAGGTTTTTCACCAATGCGCCTTGATACGTAATGATTGGCACGTTAAGTCCGGTTTGACGAGCAAGCGCTTGTGCGGAAGCATAAGCACGTCCAGTCGCCAGTGTTACAGTTACACCATGGGCAACCGCTTGTTCCAGTGCAGTCTGTGTAGCAGGGGTTACTTCCTTGTTATCGTTGATCAAGGTGTCATCAATGTCGATTGCGATTAATTTGTAGGTCATCTGTATTTCTCTCCTTTTTTATCTGTATCTATTTGTATCTATACCCGACTTAACTATATCAGTTCAACTAGACGTTTTACACGAGAACGGAGAGGACAGAAAAAACCGGAAGAAGCGGAGCGTTCGCCTGAAAGCTTTCTGAAAGAAAGCTACATCGGAAGCATAAGCTATCACCGGATTTTCCCTATGAAGAAGGGAATCAAAAAAATCTGGGGATAACAGCGATCGGAAGGTTATTCTGTCATCGGAGTGGCAGGTGTAAACATTCTTGGGTTGAACTTATATACCTACTCTTCCAGGAAAACAAGGCCAATAAAGTCTTCCAGTTCAAGGTTGCCGAAGTAATGTTTTACATTCAGGCCCTCAAGCGCAGTACGCACCTCGGATTCCTCATACCGCTTTCCACGCAGCATATTTTCGATATCCGCCACATCGCCTACACCGAAGAAGTCGCCAAAGATTTTGATATCTTCGATGCGTCCATCCTTGATGTTCATGCGCAGATCGATGATGCCAACAGGGAATTTGCGAGTGTGCTTCACATTGCTTTCTGGAGACAAGCCATAGTTCCAGTCCCAGTTGTTATAACGCTCAGCGGAGATTTCCTTAATTTTGTCCCAGTCCTTGTCAGTCAGCTTGTATTGCGGGACGTCCTGTGGCTCCATTCTGAAAATGTGACGTAACAGCTCATCGCGGAACTGCTCAATCGTCAGGTTGGTGTCAATCAGATCCCGTATGTTGGCGACCCGGCTGCGCACGGACTTGGTGCTCTTGGATTTGAATTTCTCGGGATTGACGTTCAGGGAAGCCTGAACATGCTCCAGATTCAGATCAAACATCAATGTGCCATGACTGAACATGCGCCCACGTGTGGAAAACTGGGCGTTGCCCGAAATTTTCTTTTCGCCGACTTGCAGATCATTACGCCCGGTCAACTCGGCATTTACACCAAGCTCGTGCAGTGCTTCGACCACAGGCTGGGTGAACTTGCGGAAATTGTGGAAGGATTGACCGTCATCCGCTGTAATAAAGCTGAAATTCAGGTTGCCCAGATCGTGATATACCGCTCCGCCTCCCGAAAGACGACGAACGACCTGCACACCGTTATCCTGAACGTACTCGATATTAATTTCTTCAATCGTATTTTGATGTTTTCCGATGATGATCGACGGACGGTTGATGTAGAACAGCAGATAGCTGTCATCCTCCATCGGCAGATGCTTCAGAATGTACTCCTCAATGGCAAGGTTTACAGAAGGATCTGTAATGCCCTGGTTGTCTACAAACAGCATGGTCATTCCTCCATTAATGTATGTGAGGGATTGCTAGTCCCTTATGTAGTGAACCTTGTATATCAAAAGGAACCGAAATTCCTCTTCTATTGTAAACGAATTATGGTTGGGACACAAAGAAAACAGGATTGACCCACACCTCCCGTGCCATCCATAATAAAAAGGACATACAGAAAGGATGACGGAAGAATGACCGGTTATATCGAAGTGTTCGGACATGGCGGGGACGTGGAGACGGCTGCGTCACGATTTGGGAGGGAAGCTACTGATTTTCTGGATTTCAGTGCCAACATTAATCCGCTCGGTCCGCCGGGAGGGGTGCTGGAGGCTATACAGCAAGGATTGCAGTCGGTGATTCGGTATCCCGATCCGGCGCATCGGGGATTCAAAGCACTGCTGAGCGAGCGTCTTGGTGTGATGCAGGAGCAGATTTCCGTGGGCAACGGTGCAGCCGAAAGCATGGCGCTCATTCTGCTGGGGCTTGCCCCGCGCAAGGTGGGTACGGTGGAACCGGGATTCTCCGAGTACCGCGCGTTGGCAAGACAATTCGGTGCCGAGGTTGTGCATACGGAGGGAAGAGAAGAACTGGCGTGGCGAGCGGAACCCGAGGACATCGAGCAGCTCATGGAAAAGGTAGACCTGCTCTTCCTTGGCCAGCCCAACAATCCAAACGGTGTACAATATCCACTTGAGGTATTACAAAGGCTTGCCCGCAAAGCGGAAGAAACGGGAACCGTACTTGTCATTGACGAGGCCTTTATGGATTTTATTCCGGTAGACCGGCGTCAGTCCCTGGCAGCACAACTGAATGACTATCCTAATGTGATCATCATTCGCTCGATGACAAAGTTTTATGCCATTCCGGGCTTGCGTCTCGGATATGCTCTGGGCCGTGCCGAATACATTCAGGCGATGACAAAGAAACAGGTGACCTGGAGTGTCAACGGTCTGGCGCTCATGGCAGGTGAAGCCTGTCTGCGCAGCGGAGAACGGTACGAACAGGAGACCATATCACAGATCACGGGGGAACG
Source organism: Paenibacillus sp. FSL R5-0701 (assembly GCF_037973995.1). NCBI lineage: Bacteria > Bacillati > Bacillota > Bacilli > Caryophanales > Paenibacillaceae > Paenibacillus > Paenibacillus sp. FSL R5-0701. The sequence goes on from NZ_CP150230.1 coordinate 1,637,249, forward strand.
GGGTCATCTCATCGCAGGACTGAAGGCGTACGGATGTGCGGTGACACCGGGAGAGGCGAATTTTATTTTGGCACGTGTGCCGGCCCCTTGGACAGCGGCATCAATGCAGGAGGCGCTGGGTAGAAGAGGTATACTGATTCGCAGCTGTGCCATGTATCAGGGGCTTGACAAAGGGCATGTACGTTTCGCGGTCAAGGATGCAGATGCCAATGCTACATTACTGGAAGTGCTGGGCAGCGTGCTGGAAATCAAGGGATATCCGAATGTTGATCAGACGAAAGATGAGGAACAGGGAGGGGAGCGGCAGTGACACTCCCGTTTTATAACTACTTTGCGAATGGAGAAACAGGTGAGAATAAATATGCGGCCACTTCCTGGCCTGGACTGAACATATCTGCACATGAACGACATATCAAAGCACAGAGCCCAAGGGCTGCCCAAGCGCTGTCAAGTGCAGTATATGGCGGCGGGATGCTTGAACTGGATCGCATATTTAACATCTATGTGGACAGGCATTACCGCTGTGATGATCCGCCACGTGATATCGAACAAGCGCTGAACCAATGGCAAGAGCCGCGGGATCAATGTGCCGGATTATTGACGGCCGTAAGACTGGAGCATACCTCCATTCAGGAATATACAAGTGATGAATTTGGTCTTCTGTGCTGCACCACTGCGGGTGTATCAAATGCCGCACGCGCGGGGTCGGAGAGAACGGTATTTGATACGGCGGGAAATAAGACGATGTCTTCCGGCCGGGAGCGCTCTGATCCTTCAGCACAGAATCTAACGTTGCCACCCTATGTCCCGGGTACAATTAACACCATGCTCTGGTTGAATGGACGCATGACCACCGGGGCGATGGTGAATGCGGTACAGACGGCGGTGGAAGCCAAAGCGGCAGCGCTGGCGGATGCGGGTGTTCCGGATTCGGAGAACGGGTTGCCCGCCACCGGCACCACAACCGATGCCATTGTGTTTGCGGTACGTCAGGCAGTGGAGGAACCTCAGCCGATGATCACTTATGCCGGAACAGCGACTACGGCAGGGGCAACGATTGGCAGATTGGTATACGACACGGTGACGGAAAGCCTTCGGGCCGGACTGTTATGGAAAGAGAGGATCAGGCACAAATGACTTTTGATGTGGAGCATCTATGGACCTGGCCGTTCTGGACAGGCATGGCGGGAGCCTGGATTATTATACTTGCGTACCTGTTGGACCGATGTATCGGAGATCCACGCTGGATTCCCCACCCGGTCATTGGCATGGGAAAAGGCATCTCGGCGTTGGAGCGTGTCATTCGCTCGCGTGTGCGCACAGATTCGGGGCTGAAGAGAGCCGGGCTGTTATTCCCGATGGTGATCGCGGGGAGTTCTTTTGCCATCACGTGGGGACTCGTATATATGCTTGGGCTGATTCATCCTGTCATTGCAGCGGCAGCTGAAGTGGTGCTCATTGCAACAACCGTTGCTTCAAAAGGGCTGAAGGATGCAGGTATGGAAGTGTATCGTCATCTGAAGCAGCAGGATTGGCCGGCGGCCAGAACTTCACTGAGCATGATTGTTGGGCGTGATACGGCTCATCTGGATGAACCGGAGGTTGTGCGGGGAACGGTAGAGACGGTGGCCGAAAATATCGTGGATGCCATTGTATCCCCGTTATTCTATGCGCTCATTGGAGGCGCTCCGCTTGCCATGGCTTATCGTGCCGTCAACACGCTGGATTCCATGGTCGGATATAAAAATGACAAGTATCTGCATCTTGGCTGGGCCTCGGCCCGTCTGGATGATGTGGCGAACTGGATACCTGCCCGGCTGACCGCGATTCTGTTAATCGTGGGTGCCTGGGTCATGAAGCTGGACGCCAAAGGAGCAGCACGCATGGTTGCACGGGATGCAAGATTACATCCAAGTCCGAATAGCGGTTTTCCCGAATCAGCGGTGGCTGGAGCACTGGGCATCCGGCTTGGCGGACATAACGTGTATCACGGAGTTGCTTCATTTCGTGCCTACATGGGTGAAGCCACACGGCCGATGGAAGCCGAGGATATTGTGCAAACGTCACGCCTGATGTTCTGGTCGGCAGGGGCTTTTGTGGTACTATGCTTGTTCATAACGCTGGGTGTGTGGCTGGCAGGAGGTAGGCTGCTATGGTCATAAATGAAGGAAATGCAGGCAATGAAGTACATATGAATCAGCCTGGGCCGCTGAAACGAAACATTCTGTGGGTCCGTCATGGGACAACGCTGTGGAATGTGGAAAAAAGATATCTGGGGCATACCGACATCGGTCTGCTGCCAAATGCCAAAGAAGAGCTGGCTCCGCTTCATGAACAATTAAGCGGTGTTTCGTGGAATGAGGTATATTGCAGTGATCTGCTACGCTGCCGACAGACGCTGGAACAGATTCTTCCTGATGCCAGCGGACAGGTGAAGTTCGACTCGCGCCTGCGCGAGAATGATTTTGGACAGTGGGAAGGGCTGACGTATGATCAGCTTAAGGATAAACCTGTGTACCGAAACTGGATTGATACCCCGCAGGAGGTCACTCCGCCCGGCGGGGAATCATGGCAGGAGTTTACCAGACGGTTGGATTCCTTTCTCCAAGAGATGTTGTTGGAGGATCGTCCTTCGATGCACGTTGATGAGGGGCAAGTGCCAACCATAGTTGTGGTCACACATGGTGGTGTCATCCGGTATGCCTTGTCCCGTCTGATTGCCGGGCTTGGGTTCTGGGATACACATGTCGTACCGGGACAGGCGATTCAGGTTCAGCTTGATCAACAGGGGAATCAGTGGTCTGGCAGCAGAGTGGCTTTTCCGCCGATCGGGTTGTAAGGATGTACAATATACCCTATAATCACAACAGAAGTGTGACTTCAGCATGGATACAGATACGCTGCAGGATGTGAAGCCTGAAGGAGTATGCAGCATGCAGAAGTTACACGGCAATGGTTTACCATATCAGCGACCAAGGGTCCCGCGTGTGAAGGCTGTTTTCATGGCAGATTAGTATGAGTCATGAACACACAAGGGTGAAATGGGGAAGCCGGTGCAAATCCGGCACGGTCCCGCCACTGTAAAACAGGATGATTCCTGTAAGTCAGGTTACCTGCCCTGGACGTACAAACCGGTGTTCCTTCGAGGAAAGGACAGCGTTTCGGGCTATTCTATGCGCATGGACAACCCTTGGTTGAACATGTACAGATCGCCATATGCGAGACGTCATCCCTGATCCTGGACGTATGGATTGGGGATTTTTTATTGTTCATGTAAAAAAACCGAACTTTTACACGTTAACGAAGAGTGCAGAACCGATCTGAAGAAACGGAGTGTTCGCCTTTATCCCCGGATTTTCCCTTTCGAAAAGGGAATCAAAAAAATCTGGGGATAACTGCGATCGGAAGATGGTACTGCAATCGGAGTGGACTTGTGTAAAATGGATGGGTTTTACTTGTACAGGAACACCAAGACATGGGGAATAAGGGTTCGAGCACGATGCAAGAAAATAGTACAAATAGAGAAGGGGAGAATAACAGAATGAATTTCAAAAATTGGAAAAACGTAGCGTCCCTGCTAAGTGCAGCGGCACTTGCACTGGCTTTGGCCGGATGTGGCAATGCAACAACAAACGAGGGCACAGGTACTTCACAGCAACCGGCACAGGAGCAGTCCCAAGGCCAGACGCAGACGGACCTCAAAACACAATATCCACTGACGATTACGGATGCGACGGGGGAGTCTTTCACATTTGAAAAGGCACCAGCCAAAATTGTATCTGTGTCTCCAGCTGAGACGGAATCCCTGTTTGCCCTCGGACTGGACAATGAGATTATTGGTGTATCCGATTATGACGATTACCCGGAAGCAGCAAAAACCAAAGCGAAAATGGGTGGCATTAACAAGCCAAATGAAGAAACGGTTATTGCAGCAGATGCGGACATCGTGTTCACAGGTATTTCAATGAGCGAGGATGCGGTGAAAAAGCTGCGTGATTTGGGTATTACCATATTCAAAACGGATCCCAAATCCATCGACGATGTCATGAGTAATATCGAAACGTTCGGTAAAATTACCGATCATCAGGAGCAGGCACAGAAGTTAATCACACAGATGAAGCAGGATGTAACGGATGTGACGGAAGCGGTGAAAGCCGTTAAACCGGAGGAAAAGAAAAAAGTATATATTGAGTTCTCCCCAGGTTGGACCGTAGGTAAGGGTGAGTTCATGGATGAGTTGATCACCGTAGCCGGCGGTACCAATATTGCTTCGGACAAAGAGGGCTGGTATGAAATTAATGAAGAAAACGTGATTGCCTCCAACCCGGATGTGATCTTGTATGCCAATGATGTAATTGACGAAAACTCCAAAACACTGGATCAGATCATCAAGGCGCGCAGCGGCTGGGATCAAATTACGGCTGTGAAAAATGACGCGGTTATTGGCCTGGATGCCAACCTGCTGAGCCGTCCGGGTCCACGTGTAACTCAAGGGTTGAAAGAAGTAGCCAAAGCGATCTACCCTGACTTGTTCCAATGAGTAAAAAGCTGATCCTGTTCGGAACGACGGGCATGGTGCTGCTGGTGCTCACCGTGCTCATCTGCACGGGCATTGGTTCAGTAGCGTTGCCGATCCGGGATATTGCAGGCATCCTGATTCACAAAATCCCCTGGGTGGGCGATTGGATTACACCGGATTGGAATAAGGCAGCCGAACAGATTATCTGGAAAGTCAGATTCCCACGTGTACTGCTCGCCGTGCTCGTGGGCGCATCGTTGGCGATTGCCGGTGCGGGATTCCAGGGGGTTCTTCGGAACCCGCTGGCAGACCCGTTCACGCTTGGTGTATCATCCGGTGCTTCGGTGGGTGCAGCCTTTCTGATTTTCTTCGGATTGCAGTATGCACTGATTGGGATCTGGACGTTGCCTTTGATTGCGTTTTTGACGGGTGTAATCACGTTATGGTTTGTTATGGCACTGGCTCGTGAAGGGCGTAAAATACCTACACATAGCCTCATTCTGGCTGGTGTGGTCATGCAAAGTTTCCTGGGCGCAGTTGTTTCCTTCCTGTCGACCATGTCGAAACAGACGATTAATGAAATTATATACTGGACGATGGGAAGTCTGGCTCTGCGTGGGTGGTCGTATACGGCCATCCTTTTCCCGTATTTTCTGTTAGGGCTGGTCTTTCTCTGGAGCCGCGCACGCTCGTTGAATGTGCTTGCACTGGGAGAACGTCAAGCCGCACATATCGGGATCGGAGTGGACAAGCTCAAGCTGTCAGTGCTAGCAGTTGGCACACTGCTGACCGCAGGTGCTGTCTCGGTATCGGGTGTCATCGGATTCGTTGGGTTGGTGATCCCGCATATGTTGCGGCTGCTGGTGGGGCCGGATTACCGACTGCTGGTACCTTTGTCTGCCATTGGTGGAGCGATCTTCATGGTGTGGGCCGATACCATCGCAAGATCGTTGTTGGCGCCAACTGAAATTCCGCTTGGTGTCGTCACCGCCTTTGTTGGTGCGCCGTTCTTTGCTTACCTGCTGCACCGGAACAAAAAGTTGCAGAAGGGGATGATGCCATGAATTCCAGTAACAGTTCCAACTCGACTTCACTTATCTCCATTAAGGGAGCAGGGAAGTCATATGGCAATCATCAGGCACTGCGCAATGTAGACTGGCATGTTGGCGAAGGTGACTGGTGGGGAGTTGTCGGACCAAACGGCAGCGGCAAGTCCACCTTGATTCAGCTTATTGCCGGAACGGAACAGTTAAGCGAAGGTCAGATCCATATTGATGGTCGAGACATCGGCTCTTACAGCCGTAAGGACCTGTCGCGCATGATCGCTGTATTGCAGCAGGATGGCTTGCCAGCTATCTCCTATCCCGTGCGAGACGTGGTGGAGATGGGGCGATATCCGTACCAGAACTGGCTGGGGCGGGAAACGGGTGATGGGGCACTTGTGGTGGACAGGGTGCTCGAAGACCTGGGATTGACAGAGCTGGCGGACAGACCGCTGGACGCACTCAGTGGCGGGCAACGGCAGCGGGTCGCACTAGCCAAAGTTATGGCTCAGGAGCCGAGGTTACTGCTACTGGACGAGCCGACTACGTTTCTGGATATTAAATATCAATTGCAATTCATGGAATTGTTATCGGCATGGCGACAGAGGACTAACATTACAATTGTGGCTGTGCTGCATGATCTGAATCTGGCCGCATTATTTTGCGATCACATTCTGGCGCTGCGTGAGGGATTGACGGTTGGAAAGGGCACGCCTCATACGTTGATCAACGATGAGAACATCCAGGACATATTTCGCGTCAAACCCGCGATTGTCTCCCATCCCGACCATGCCATACCTCAACTGCTGCTGCGGCGGGACATCGATTAAATGAAGCGGGGCAACCCATATTTTGATGAAGGAAGTGCTGGTTGTATGAATAATGAACAGGTGTTGGAGCATTTAACAAGTAAGATTACTGCTCCTGATCAGGAAGTCGCGGCAGAAACCTCTGCGCATGTGGATTCGTTGACGAAGCCGCCCGGGAGCCTGGGCAAATTGGAAGAGCTGGTGATCCGCCTGGCAGGCATGACGGGCAATGCACGTCCGCGTTTTGATCACAGAGCGGTCATTGTCATGGCCGCAGATCACGGCGTAGTGGAAGAGGGCATCAGTGCTTTTCCTGCTGAAGTGACCCCGCAGATGGTCCTGAATTTCCTTGCTGGAGGCGCTGCGGTGAATGTGCTTGCTCGTCACGCCGTAGCTGATGTGATCTGTGTGGATATCGGTGTGAATGCCGATCTGGAACATCCGGGCCTGCTTTCCCGTAAAATTCGCAAAGGCACGGCCAACATGGCCCGAGGTGCAGCGATGACCCGGGATGAGGCAGTTCGGGCCATCCTTGCAGGAGCCGAAGTTGTAGCGGCAGAGGTGGCGAAGGGAACACAGCTGTTTGTCACCGGGGAGATGGGAATTGGCAACACTACTGCAAGTGCTGCGGTAATGAGCGCGTTAACCGGAGTTGCACCAGCTGCCGCCGTGGGGCGAGGAACCGGCATTGATGATGCAGGCTTGCAGCGCAAGGCTGCTGTAGTCAGCCGGGCGCTTAGCGTAAACACACCGAACCCGGAAGATGCACTGGATGTTCTGTGCAAGGTGGGTGGACTGGAGATTGCCGGACTCACAGGGGTTATTCTCGCAGCAGCTGCTCATCGTTGCCCGGTCGTTGTAGATGGGTTCATCTCTACCGCGGCAGCGCTGGTGGCGAGACAACTTGCACCTCTGAGCACAGCCTATATGATCGCTTCTCATACGTCACACGAAAATGGACATGGAGCGCTGCTGCGTGAACTGGACCTGAAAGCGATGCTGGATCTGGACATGCGTCTGGGTGAAGGCACAGGCGGCGTGCTCAGTCTTCATCTGATTGACGCAGCATGTCTCATTCTGAACGAGATGGCGACTTTTGCAAGCGCGGGTGTCTCGGACGGGGCAAGCCATGCTTCGGACTCCGCTGCGTCGGTTGATTCATCCCTGCAAGGAGAGAGTTCTCGATGAGCGTACTGGTGACAGGCGGCGCACGCAGTGGCAAAAGCTCCTTTGCCGAGCGTCTCTGCATGCAGCGTTCCTCGGAGGCCTGGTATGTGGCGACAGCTCAGGCGTACGATGATGAAATGCGTGAGCGCATCGCCATGCATCAGCATCAGCGGGAGGCATCAGGGTATCTGTGGCATACAACAGAAGAGCCGATACATCTACCTGCTTTGATAAGCCGTATGGGTGAAGGGCATACAGGGACTTCTGCACCCACCATTCTGGTGGATTGCCTGACGCTGTGGCTGACAAATGTTTTGTTAGCGCATGAGCATGACGAGAAGCAGGTGTTACAGGGACATTTGGATGCGCTGGTTGAAGCGATTCGAACCTATCCCGGGTTACTTGTTCTGGTTACGAATGAAGTGGGGGACGGGATCGTACCGGAATATGCCCTTGGCAGGAAATATCGGGATTTGGCCGGTGTACTGAATCAGCGTATTGCGGCGATATGCGGTGAAGTGTTTCTGGTGACCGTAGGTATTGCGATTGAACTAAAAAGCAAGGAGTACCGCTTATGAAGGATGGCACGCCTGCTCCTCAGCGCAAACATGCGGCGGCAGCCGCTTTTCAATTTTTGTCCCGTTTCCCTGTCAAAATGCAAATCGATTTTGTCCCGCCACTGCTGCGGGAAAGTGTAGTCTTTTATCCGCTGGTCGGTGCAGCGATTGGTCTGTGTGTCTGGCTCGCGGGAGCCTTAAGTGGTGCAGTGCTTCCGGCCTTTCCGGCTGCCGTCCTGACCCTGACGTTATGGGTATGGCTAACCGGAGGGCTCCATCTTGACGGATGGATGGATACGGCGGATGGCTTGCTCAGTTATCGTACCCGTGAACGGATGCTGGAGATTATGAAGGACAGCCGTGTCGGGGCAATGGGCGTGATCGCCTGCGTGTTGCTTCTGATGATGAAGGCTGCGCTGATCGCCGATTTTATTGCCCAGGGCCACTGGGTGTACGGTGCGCTGCTGATCCTGCCCATGATCTGGAGCCGCTGGTTCATGGTGTATGCGATGTCGGCCTGGCCGAATGCGCGCGAAGATGATGGACTTGCCGTATTGTTCCAAGGTCTGGGTGAGCGGAAGGAGGTCCAGCGTGCACGAAGTTCAGCTGTGGGCCTGACCTTAATCGCAGGGGCAATTACGTTTGCCGCGGTGTGGCTTTTCAAGCCGGATATGGGGATTGCGGATGCGATGGTGAGTGGTCTGGGTACACTGCCATGGTGGCTATACCCGGTGGCGGCAGTAATTATACTGCCTGTAGCGTGTTATTATATCGGCCGATTCGTGGCTACCCGGATCAGTGAACGGCTCGGCGGTTTAACCGGGGATACGTATGGTGCTATGAATGAGTTGCTGGAGGCGGCATTGTTAATCGTGCTGAGTGTGCTTCAAGGACTGTTCTGGCTGTAACTTTTGAAGTATGAAGCAGTATGAAAGTGTTACGCATGAGGTTGGGAGCAAGGTGATCTGGAGATAACACGGAGACAGGGGGAGAGAGCGTGGAGAATAGGCCATCACAACCAGCGGCGGTACTGATGCTGCAAGGAACGGCTTCCGATGTAGGCAAAAGTGTCATCACAACGGCATTGTGCCGGATTTTTAAGCAGGATGGCTTCAAGCCTGCTCCGTTCAAGTCACAGAATATGGCACTGAATTCCTATGTGACAGAAGATGGCAAGGAGATTGGTCGGGCTCAGGGGGCACAAGCTGAAGCCTGCGGTATTGAGGCGACAACCGATATGAACCCAATCCTGATCAAGCCGGTGCGGGACATGCATTCGCAGATCGTGGTTCACGGTGTACCTTTTGCCCAGATGAGTGCATCGGACTACCGTCAGCATTTCCTGCCTCAAGCAAAGCAGACGGTGATGGATGCGTTGAACCGGCTGCGGGATACCTATGATATTGTGCTGATGGAAGGAGCGGGCAGTCCGGCCGAGATCAATCTGAAGGATCGGGATATCGTCAACATGAATCTTGCAGGTTGGGCCGATGCACCGGTGATTCTGATCTCCGATATTGATCGGGGCGGGGTGTTTGCTTCCATTGTAGGTACGCTGGAGCTGCTGGAACCCCATGAGGTGGCGCGTGTCAAAGGGTTCATTATCAATAAGTTCCGCGGTGATCTGTCCCTGTTGCAACCAGGACTCGACTGGCTCGAAGAACGGACAGGCATTCCAGTATTAGGGGTTTTGCCTTACATAAGAGATATTCAGATTGAAGCAGAGGATTCGGTGGTGCTGGACTCCATGCGTCATGGTAAATCCGGCAAAACCGAGCTGGATCTGGCGGTGATCCGATATCCGCGAATTTCCAACTTTACAGACTTTGACGCACTTTCCCGTGAACCGGATGTGAATGTACGGTACGTGACCTCGCCAGAGGAATTGGGCAGTCCGGATGCCATTCTTCTACCGGGTACAAAGGATACCATAGGTGACCTGGCATATCTGCGTGAGTCTGGGCTGGAGCAGGCGATTGCCAGTCAGACCGAGCGTGAGCATGTTCAGCTGGTAGGAATATGTGGCGGATACCAGATGCTGGGACGTCATCTGAAGGACCCGTTTGCTGTGGAGGCGAATCAGATCCAGGAAGCGACGGGACTGGGCTGGCTTCCTTTATCCACAACGTTTCTTCAGGAAAAGCAGACAGTCAGGGCTTCCGGACGAGTGCAACCTCAGAATCCGATTCGGCTGTATGGTGAACCAGATGTGGAGGTATCTCCATTACCCATTAACGGATATGAGATTCATATGGGTGTTACGGAGTGCCACGAGCCTGAACGGGTAACCGCGTTGTTTGAAATCTCACATCCAGGTGGTCAACCTTTCCAAGAAGGCTGGGGCTCAGTAGATGGCAGCGTGTGGGGAACCTACCTGCATGGTTTGTTTGAAAGTGATCAATTCCGACGTTCGTGGCTGAATGCCTTGCGTGAAGGAAAGGGACTGGCTCCACTTCAGGAGACGTATAGTGCGCATGAACGTAAGGAGATGGAGTTCGATCGGGTAGCCGAATCGTTGCGTTCGGCATTGGATATGAAGCGCGTGTACGAGATTATGGGTGTTCAGGCACCCGAGTGAAACAACAATACCCCCATGTCCGACTAACCGTTCTCTAGAAACGGAATGTTAGCGACATGGGGGTATTGTATATCCTATGATTAGATGAGGTTTAAAACAGGTGATGATAGGTTAATGGTTAACCTGTTAGTTTATTTTGAAATTTTTCATGGCGGATTGAAGCTCTACAGCTTGTTCATGCAGATGACGAACTGTATTCGAATGGGAATCCATCTCGCTAAGCTGAAGATCTGCTGTTGAAGCAATCTGTAACATGCTCTCACGGGATTTGGTCGTAATCTGTGCCGTTTCTTCAACGGATGCACTCACTTCTTCAGCACCAGCAGATACTTGTTGTGTAGAAGCCGAGACAGTCTGAATGGTCAGATTCACGTTCTGAATCAATTCATTCAGTTGCTGGAAGGCTGAGCCTGCTTGTTGAACGACAGTTGTGCCTGAACCAATCTCCTGGGTTACACGGTTCATGGCATCAACCGAGCGTTCAGCATCTTCACGAATGGTACCCAGATAATCCGATATTTCTTCCGTGGCTGTCTTGGATTGCTCGGCAAGTTTACGAACTTCTCCAGCAACAACAGCGAATCCTCGGCCATGCTCTCCGGCACGTGCTGCTTCGATGGAGGCATTGAGTGACAGCATGTTAATCTGTTTGGTGATTTCAAAAATGGAAGCAACAATGGTGCCGATGGCTACCGAACGTTCATTCATAGTTTCGACATAACGCAACGATTCGCTTGCAGTCTGGCCTACACGCTCCATCTGCTCAATGGCATTCTGAGCCAGGCGGTTACCGTTAACTGCCTCGTTGGCTGCTTCACCAATCTGGTCAGACACTTCAGCAGAAGAAGAAGCAATATGCATGATACCTTGCGTAATTTCTTCCATAGCTCTGGCGTTCTCGGATGCGCTTGATGCAATGCTGATGCTACCTTTTTCTGCATCTTCTGCAGAGCGGCTGGAGTTTCGAACCATACCGGACATCGATTCAACCCGCTGAAGCAGGTCATTGGAGCCTGATACAACTTCATTGGAAGTGGACAAGGCACGGCTAATCATTTCTTTCAGGTTATGCGTCATCGTCTGGAAGCTTGCGGCAAGCTGGGCAATTTCATCCTTACCTTTGATCTCTAGTTTAGCGGTCAGATCACCTTGGGATATTTGTTTGCTATGTTGGACGAGCTTGATGATTGGTTTGGTAACTCTTTTGATCATACTAGTGGAGATAAGCCAGCCGAGCACAAACACTAATGCTGTAATCCCCAGACACAACCAGAAAATCTGGGTAATCTTGTCTTGAATGAACTGGGCATCCATGCTCACAGCCATAATCATGTTACTTCCTGCAATGGGGATAAAGGCTGCTTTATGTACACCAAAGGAATCGGAGTAGACCTCACTGATTACCATTTCTTTGTTCTCAATAGCTGCATTCATTGCAGGTTCTACACTAATCTCATCCTGGGCTTTCATGCCTGAGGAAGAGTTGGCCACAACCACTTTGGCTGAGCCATCTTGAATAGCAACAACGTAAGCAGCATCCAGATTATGTTCTTTTGCTTTATCTGCCAGATACGATTCCACGGTCATGGCAGCACCTTCAGAACCGGCTCCGCCACTCTGTACCTGTAGGATTTTGGAAGCTGAAGTATTTTTGTATATATCCTGAATGGACGTGTTTAGGACTTTGTCAAACTGCGGGAGCACGTAGCTTTGAATAATATTCATCGAAACGGCGTAGAAACTGATACTGAACAACAGGGAAGCAACCAGCAGAACGAGGAATAAGGTGCCTCTGATTTTACCGGCAACGGTGCGATTACGAAACATATGATCATCCTTTCACGTCAAGTTCATTAACATTGTCGCTTTTCCGTATTCATAAGACCTATCTACCAATGAAGAAAGACCTAAATTATACATTGAGAAAACTTGGGAATAAGCGGATATACCTATATTACAAAATTAACCGGAGGTTGAATAGAACAATTTTCACGATTTGGTGTATTTTTTTCAGAAATACATGAATCTATTACATGCATATTACATAATATCAATTAATACCTACCAGAATAGTTTGTTATATGTTATATTGTAAAATGTCTTTGTCGGAAGTACAAAAGATAGAAGAGAAAACCGGATATGTTCCGGTTACACACATGCCTGAGGAGGATTTAAAGAAATGGATACTTTTCTAGTCATATTGAATGTAGTGGTTATGCTTGTTTTACTTGGCATCCTCTACTGGATGCAGAAAAAGCATATCTCCTTTACGAAACGCGTATTTGCGGGTCTGGGACTGGGGATTGTTTACGGGGTTATTCTTCAATTGGTGTACACATCAGGCTCTGATGTAGTTACAAAATCAGTCGATTGGTTCAATCTGGTCGGTTCAGGATATGTTCGTTTGTTACAAATGGTTGTGATCCCATTAATCATGGTGTCGATCATCTCAGCCATTATGAATCTGAAGGGCAAGCAAAATCTCGGCAAGATGAGTGTTTCCATTATTGCCATTCTGTTGATCACCACAGCGATTGCCGCAGGTGTCAGCATTGTAACGAGCCTTGGCTTTAACCTGACTTCCATTGAGATTCAAGGAGGAGACCGGGAGAATGCGCAGATTCAGAAGGTGGAGGAACGGCTTGTTGATGTGAAGGATCAGACAATCCCGCAGCAAGTGCTGGAATTCATTCCTTCGAATCCATTTGCAGATATGACAGGAGAACGTCGTACATCCACACTGGCGGTGGTTATCTTCTCCGCGTTCATCGGTGTAGCCGTACTTGGACTGGATCGCAAAAAACCTCAGCAGGCGGAGACGTTCCGCGGTATGGTTAATGCGGTATATGCGGTGGTTATGCGAATTGTTACGCTGGTGCTGAGGCTTACGCCTTACGGGATTCTAGCACTGATTACAAAGGTAACGGCGACAACCAATGCGGAAGAGATATTAAAGCTCATCAAATTCGTCATTGCGTCCTACGTGGCCCTCATCGTGATGTTTATTATTCACCTGATCATTATCTCGCTGTCCGGGTTCAACCCGATTACGTATTTGAAGAAGGTGCTGCCAACACTGGTATTTGCCTTCACATCCCGTTCAAGTGCAGCAGCGATCCCGCTGAATGTGGAGACACAGACGAAGAAACTCGGCGTATCGGACGGCATTGCGAACCTGTCTGCAAGCTTTGGTGCTACGATTGGGCAAAACGGCTGCGCCGGGATCTATCCGGCCATGCTGGCGGTGATGATTGCTCCGACGGTCGGCATCGACCCGCTGAGCTGGGACTTCATTGTGACTTTGATCCTCGTAGTCATGATCAGTTCGTTTGGTGTGGCTGGCGTTGGCGGCGGGGCAACCTTCGCTTCCCTGATCGTATTGTCCACCATGAATCTGCCTGTGGCTCTGGTTGGACTGCTCATTTCCGTGGAGCCGCTGATCGACATGGGCCGTACAGCGCTTAACGTGAACGGGTCCATGACTTCTGGACTTGTAACCAGCAAAATTTTGAAAGAAAACGATCGGGACACGTTTAACGATCAGAGCCGTGAGCTGGATTCTGCGGCTCAGGCTTAATTACAGAATGGATTAGATAGAAACTCACATTAAGATAGCTAGAGCCGTCTACAAATCAAGTGAGAAAAGCCGTCCTTCGGAGGAATCCTGGTCATACCCCTGTCAAGTAGACAGATGAAAAAAGCTATGCTGCCAGCGCGCATCGATATTCAATCGGTGCGCGCTGTTTGAGTTTGGCTTGAAAACGTCGGTAGTTGTAATGGTACATATAATCTTCCACGGCTTGTCGAATCTCTGCTTCTGAATTACACTGGTTAAGGTACAGCTTCTCTGTCTTGAGATGCGAAAAGAAGGATTCGATGCATGCGTTATCCAGGCAGGTTGCTTTGCGAGAGTGGCTACCCTTCACGCCGAATGCTTCTAATCGTGTGTTGTACGCCTGAGACGTGTATTGGAAGCCTTGATCCGAATGGAGCACGGCTTCCGAAACGTCTCTTTTTTGTGTCCATTGTTCCACCGTATCCAATACGAGCTGAACATCGTTCCGTTTAGATAATTGCCAAGCTACAATTTCGTTGTTGAACAAGTCTTGAATGACAGACAGATAAACGAATGTGTTTCCATCCGAAATATAAGTAATATCCGTCACCATTTTTTGCTGGGGGGCTGTGGCATGAAATTTGCGCTTCAGGCGATTCGGATAAATCACAGATGGCGTATAGCTGGACTTCTTCCGCTTCTTACGAATGACCGATTGGATCGATAGTTCCCGCATGATTCGCCATACTTTCTTGTGATTAACGTTCAGACCAGCCTCCCAGAGCGCCGTTGTCATGCGAGGATAACCAAACTCTCGGTTTGCAAAATGAATAGCCATCATGTGTTCTTTGATCTCACGATCACGGTCTTGTCTTGCGTCTCGCTGCGGCTGTGTTGCTCGCCATTTGTAATAACTGGAACGGGGTATTCCTGTAATCGATAATAGGCGTGTAATGCTATGCGAGCAGCGCAATTCGTCTATGATATCGTAGTTCTCCCGTTGGCTCAGCGCTTCTCCTTTACTAGATTTGGATACCGCTTTTTTAAATAATCCACCTGTGCTTGAAGGTAGTCACGTTCTTCTTCTACACTGCTAAAGGCAGTACGGGGACGTCCTTTCATTGGATTCGGAACATTGTTTTTTCGCTCATCGAACGATTCCCCGTTTTTCCACTTTTTCACCCACACCTTCAGTTGTGAACAGTTTCGAATTCCTTCGCGTTCAGCTACCACTTTATAACTTGAAGACCCTTCGACATAGGATCTAACCGCATTCAATTTAAATTCTTCGGTATACGTCTGAAATGTTTGTCCTTTTTTTGCCATAAAAATATCCCCTCCAAGTGTCACTTGAACCCTCATGATAACATGAAGGCTTTTTCAAGTGTCTACTTAAAGGGGATAATACCATCCGGAGGGCGGTTTTTTTACGGCAATCAAACTATGCTGTGCACAGTGGTGAAGCAGTCTTCTTTTTCTATACACGGTGCAAGGGGAATAGAGGTAGGAAAAACTAGTATGGTCGAGAGGGACACGGGAGGAGTATAGGCGGGTTCGTAGTCACTCAGGCACACTTGGAGTTATTTAGTTCTGTTCATGGGGCGAGAAATGTGATAGAGTATTCATGTTTTGGCCCTGAGCCAAACCGCGGTTCGTAACCATCCCGCGTAATCAAAACTAGGAAGGCAGTGTATGTATTTATGTTTAACTTAGGGTGGGGAGCAGTTTTTGTTCTCGTAACTTATGGATTTTTCCTGTTGTGTTACCGCTTGTTCGGTAAAAAAGGTCTCTATGCCTGGATTGGTGTGGCTACGGTTATAGCCAACATTCAGGTGACCAAAACGATAGATATTATGGGAATCGTACTGACGTTAGGCAACACGATGTATGTCAGCATGTACCTGACCAGTGATCTGCTCAATGAGAAATATGGACCAGGTGAGGCACGCAAAGCCGTATGGTTCGGTTTTTTCACGTTGATTATGACTACGGTTCTGATGCAGATGGTGTTGTTTTTTGAACCGGCACCAACGGACTTTGCACAGGATTCGATGAAAACATTGTTTGGTCTGCTGCCACGACTGGCCCTCGGAAGTCTGACGGCATACTTCATCAGTCAGTTCTTGGATGTACGATTGTACTCCTGGTTACGCAAGGTAGCCCCAGGACGCAATCAGTTGTGGATACGCACCAACGGTAGTTCGATCATCAGTTCATTCGTGGATACACTGGTGTTCTGCGCGATCGCGTTTGCGTTCATCTACCCTTGGGATGTTTGGCTGGAAATCTTCCTGACGACGTATATTATTAAATTTGTATTAACTGCGGTTGGAACGCCGTTTCTGTATGCTGCACGCAGCTTTAAGTTTAAGGATGAGGCTTAGGCAATATTCAAAGAGTATCATTTAAAATCACCCTTTGCACAGTCAATTGTAATTCGGACTCTGCAAGGGTTTTTTTTATAGAAAACAGACCCGAAACAAGAAAAATCCTTTTTACATTTTCATGAAAAAGTTATAATATTAACAACCTGTCGTTATGAGCGTGTATCATTAGCCAACGATGATTTCAACCAAAGGGGAATCGAACATGTACTCTACACTGCGTTATACACTGGAAAGCAATGGCACAACCTACGAGAATGATAGTATTAATGCCTCGTTATTGGTGGAGTTGATCTCCAATCTGGAATTGCATGAATACGTAGTACTTAAACCTTCGGAGGTGGTGGAGGGAAGTATGTATATGCAGGCTGCTGCGCTTGAGGAACCAGGGCAAATGGTGGCAGAGATTCGTTTGCAGGAAGGCGAGGACGGTTTCCGGCATTACAGCTACAGCACAACAGATCCAACCGGGATTATTCAATGGTTTCTGGATTACTGGGGGAAGCAACAGCTGCCACAGCTGGAGTCTTGGCAGGATATCACGCAAGAGTTTGGTTAATGGTAAATGAGTGAGCAGGAATAAGATTACGTAGAATGCAGACGGAGTAATCTAGGATATGCTTTGTATTAATTACAATCCCGCAACCCATGATATTCATGGATTTGCGGGATTTTTGTGTTCGCGTGTGTACTTTTCTGTATACAGGCCTGAGGCGTACGCAAAAGGAGTATATTATTTAGAAGATACAGTTCAGCACAGTTTGGTGCAGTTTAGTTCATGATGCATAAATATCGGCTGAGCATTGATGTATATGGGCTATTTTTGACATAGATCCAATTACATTAGTCGGTAAGGATTTGCAGTTCTTTTGGATATGTTGTCAGAACTTCCACACCCGTCTCGGTCACAATTACATCATCCTCAATGCGGACGCCGCCTGCTGCGGTATATATGCCCGGTTCAATCGTGAATACGGTACCTTCATTCAGGATGTCCATATTCTCTCCATGGAGAGAAGGATACTCATGTACGTCAATACCGAGTCCATGGCCTACTCTATGCATAAAACGTTCGCCGTATCCCGCTTCTTCCGTGACCTGGCGTGCTGCACGATCCACTTCAGCGCAGGTGATGCCTGGTTTCACGATTTGGATGGCAGCTTCGTTCGCTGCGAGCACGGTGTTATAGATGGTTTTGAGTTCAGGTGAGATGTCACCAAAAGCGAATGTACGCGTGATATCCGAAGCATATCCACCGGCATAGACACCCATGTCAAACATCAACAGGTCACCATGTTGCAGTTTCCGTTCACCTGGTGTACCGTGTGGCAGACCTGTTTTGGGTCCCGTGAGCACCATGGTATCAAAGGAAGGACCATCGGCACCCAGCTTTTTCATCTGATACTCCATCTCGGCGACAAGCTCGATCTCAGTTACGCCTGTACGAACATGAGAGAGTCCTTGACGCAATGTTTCTTCAATCAGATGAATGGCATGGCGAATGCGGGCTACCTCATCAGGTGTTTTTTTCACACGTAATGTGCGAAGCAGGGGGCCAACATCTTCAAAGCTGGCAGCACCCAGTGCGGCGGTCAGTTGCTCATAACGTGCGACCGTCACGTACTCTTTTTCGAGACCTACTCGACCCAAGCGCCCTTGATAACGTTCGAACAAAGCGTATGGATTATCCGTATCCGTGTGAGTGGCAATGTTGGATACCGAGGAAGCGGCAGCGGCAGCTTCAGCATCGAGCGCAGGTACAATCAACAAGGGCTCTTCGCCGCGTGCGAGAACCAGACCTAGGAAGCGTTCATGCGGATTGCTCGCAAATCCGGTTAAATAGTAGATATGTTTTGGATCTGTGATCAGCATGGCGTCCAATCCTTGCCCGGACAGAACGGCTTCAAGACGAGATAAAGGGTTTTGATTCATAAGTGTAGTTGTCCACCTTTCCATTCATACTATCCTTCTATTATAAAAGATTATGATGGAATTCCAAACTGCGGTGATTTCATGTCCTCGGAATACCTTGAATTCTCGGTTTAAGCGGCTGGTGTGAAGGGTAATACAGGGCGAAACCGCTTTACAGATGAATAATAACACCTCAACTATAGAGAAAAAAACATTAACAATACGTTAAGCATGACTTATTTATTTTATACAAAAGAACGATATACGAAGGGAGATGTTATCATGAATAATCGAGTAACCGTTCCGCTGTATGCTTCATTATTAAGTGTAGCACTGTTAACCGCGTCATGTTCTTCAGGCGAACCCTCAACGGGAGGAGCAGAGCAGACGCCTCAGGGACAGGGAGCAGGTCAGGGACAGACAGCGAATGGAGGCAATACCGGTGCAAGTGGGAATGAGAGTGGAGCGCAGGGGGAGACGGTTATTCCGTATCAGACTTCCGTTCTGGTTGAAGGATTGAATGCACCGTGGGAGATTGTGAGTGTGCCTGATGGTCGGATGTTTGTAACGGAACGGCCTGGTGCGATTCGGGTCATCGAGGATGGAAAACTAGCCCCTGAACCACTGATTGAATTCTCAGCCCCGTTTAATGAAGAAGGTGAAGGAGGTCTGTTGGGTCTGGCAGCTGATCCGGACTTCGAGGAGAACGGTTATCTGTATGCGTACCACTCCTATCTGGAAGACGATGACATTGCGAATCGAGTGTTACGCCTCAAGGTGAATGATGGCAAAGCGGTCATAGATCAAGAGCTGCTTGGCAACATCCCAGGCGGAACAAATCATAACGGTGGGCGGATCAAAATTGGCCCGGACAAGTTGCTCTATATCACGACAGGTGAACGTTATGAACCGGAACTGTCACAGAACAAAGATAGCCTTGGCGGTAAAATATTGCGGATTGGTCTCGACGGATCGATCCCGGCAGACAACCCATGGCCGAATTCACCTGTATACAGTATGGGACACCGCAACGCACAGGGACTGGCATGGAACCCGGACAACGGTTATCTGTATTCTACCGAGCATGGGCAGCGGAATCACGATGAGATTAACCGGATTGTAGCTGGAGAGAATTATGGCTGGCCTGAGGTGGAGGGAGACGACGATGGCAACGACGCATATCAGGCTCCGCTTGCACATAGTGGGAATGATACATGGGCGCCGTCTGGTGTAGCTTTTGTAGAAGAAGGTCCTTGGGCTGGATCTCTGATTGCTGCGAATCTGCGTGGAGAGCAGTTGCTGAAGGTTACCCTTTCGGAAGATGGCACACAGGTGAAGAAGGTGGAACCCCTCTTCGAAGATGAATGGGGTCGAATTCGCAATGTGAGTGCTGGCGAGGACGGGAAGTTATATGTGCTTACGAACAATCGGGATGGACGAGGATCGCCACGAGATGGAGATGACAAGCTGATAGTGCTTACTCCGGAGAGTTAAGTCTGGAGTCAGGGGAGATAAAATCAGTGTTGCAGGACAGTGTCGAACCGGATTGGTATCCCCGTAAGGGTGAGGATGAAGTAAGTTTAAAACGAACGGTTACCACTCAACTTGAGTCAAAGCCCTGAAGTGCCCTGAATCTGAATCGCATTCAATAAAATTTTTCTAACGAACCTGACGCACCTTGAATAGAGGTTTGGTGGCGTTCGTAGTCTGAGATTCATTACAAACAACTCCAGTGCAGTAGTAGATGCACATGGTTAATTAATTAAAGGAGCTGTCCCCGTCAAATTCATGACATTTGGGGACAGCTCCTTGATTGTAATCTATGTGTCATCCTAATCTTGAATGAGCTACAACGCACAATGCCGCACGAAGAGAAACAGCGTTAATAGGATGCTTGTGTCATTCCAAAAATACTCACAGCTCCACGTTCTTTACTACTCTGCGCTCTCCGCAAGTGTGGCAATACGCTGAGTCGGATCATTTGTGTACTCTCCACCGTGATAACAGAGAACCTTATTGAGCTTAAGGTTGGTCAGTTTCTTCAGGCTTCGCAGCGCTTCAGGCATGTCCGGTGTCGCTTGTGGTGCAGGGCCAACCAGTTCATCATCGACCACACGAAGTTCATCGGCAGCGAGCAGGAACTGTTGCTCCCCGAAATACAGGCAGATATGACCTGGCGTATGTCCCGGTGTATGAATGACCTGTGTACCACCTTGAAGGGGTAACAAGTCTCCGTCCGCCAGAGTTCTACTAATGTTCACTTCAGGCAGCTGCAAGAGCAGTTGGTCTGCCAGTGCCAAAACGGGCGCGGGCAGCAGAGCACGACGTTCAGGCGTGAATTTGATCAAAGGTTTCTCACCGGTTAGATATGGAATCTCATCGGCATGTGCCCAGATTTCAAGATCGGGAATGGCATCCAGAAGAGCGCCCAAGTTACCGATATGATCAATGTCCTGATGGGTAATAATCACCCGTTTGACGTCCGCGAGCTGCACGCCCTCATGTTCCAATGCGGATTGAAGTTCGGCAAATTGTCCAATCATGCCCGTATCCATCAGGGTAACGCCATCTGCATCACGAAGCATGACGGGGAATATGGGGCTGTTCCCGGAAGGTGTGGGAATCTGGAGATTTAGCACAGTAATCGAAGTTGTTGGATGGCTCATGGTTATCCGGACCGTAGTCCGGTACACCTCCTTTTCTTTTTTAGCAATGATTGTTGTTATTCAGGGCGATTGTATTTTAAGTGTTTTCTATATTTTTTAACGGTATGGAGCAGCGCTTCGAACGTTTCTTCTTCATTACTGCCATCTTTAACGATGGAGACAAACGAGAAGTTATCATGAACAAGTTTGTTCCTCGTCTGATACACCAGACTAAGGGCTTCAGCGAAGTGTTCTTTTTCGGATTCCAGAGCAATGAACTCTTTACTCAGTTCGGACTGAATAATCTCCATGTTGGAGCGTGCACGGTAGGCAGGAGTTTTCATCAGCTGGGTCGAATTAAACTTTTTCTGATATACGTCTCTGTACAGTTGATGTAACATTTGTTCAATAATGGCGCATAATTCGATGACCAGTGAAGCATATCTTCGGTTTTTGCGTTTTCGGGTGAGCTCACGTGTTTCTTCTTTGTCCAAAATACCGTATTTTTCATACAGCGTAGAGTCAACGTTCTGCAAGATTTCCTGATATTCCTGTTCGAGTAGTGCGATTTCAAGTTTGGCTTGTTTTTTAACTTTTTTAAAATCTTCTTTGGTCAGCATACTTGTCCTCCCATGGAAACCGAGATGTGATCCTATCATTATCTCATATTGTCCGTCGTCGCGCCTCTAATTTCGGAACCTCAGGTTCAGAAGGGAAGTACCTCATGTCCAATCAGACAGCAATTGTAACAGGAGCTAACTCGGGTATGGGGTTGGCAACCACCATTGAACTTGCAAGACAAGGATATCGCGTAATCATGGCATGCCGCAGTGAGAAGCGCGGACAAGAGGCTCTTCAGGAAGCTGTGCGTCAGTCCGGCTCTTCTGCGATTGAATTGATGTTGTGTGACCTGGGTTCACTCGAAAGTATACGCCAGTTTGCCCGCACATTCCGCGAGCGTCATGATCGCCTTGACGTTCTGGTTAATAATGCAGGGGTAGTGATGGTTAAGCGGAAGGAAACCTCAGATGGGTTCGAACAAAGTATCGGGATTAACCATCTGGGGCATTTCCTGCTGACCTTACTTTTGATAGAACCTCTGAAAGCCGCGAAGCAGGGACGGGTTGTGAACGTTTCGTCAGGTGCTTACAAGGCCGGCAAAATCCACTTCGAAGATCCACATCTGCACAAAGGTTATAATCCGATCAAAAGTTACGCCCAATCCAAATTGGCGAACGTGCTGTTCACTCGTACACTGGCTCGCAAACTGTCAGGTACGTCTGTCACAGTGAACTGTCTACACCCTGGTGCGGTGGGAACGAGTATTGGCGTAGATCGCAATACCGGATTTGGCACACGTATTATGGCGTTTGCAGGTAAACTTCCATTCTTTCTGTCCCCTGAAGAAGGGGCGCGAACGGCTGTTTATCTGGCCACAAGCCCTGAAGTCGTCGGCATCACCGGGCGTTACTTCTATCAACAGAAAGAGCAGCAGCTGAAGAAACATGCCGTTGATGATGCTTCAGCTGAGCGTTTCTGGACATGGAGCGAAGAACAGGTGGGGCTAAAGCCTGACGAGAAGTTGTAATTCAGCACAAGCTGATGAGTGACCCATGAATAGAGTCGTTACATCTTTTATACTTTTGCCTTCACAGCTTGTTGGATCATTTCAATAACAGCTTCAATGCGTTGGATGCCTTGATCTCCCTGACCGTATGCACGGACAGAGGCGGATGAGGCATTTTTCTCATTCTCACCAAGTACGAGCGAATAAGGCACTTTTTCCATCTGGGCTTCACGGATTTTGTACCCGAGCTTCTCGCTCCGCAGATCTGTTTCTACCCGAATGCCCGCAGCCCGGAGTTGGCTCTGTACTTGGAGCGCATAGTCTACATAATGATCCGATACAGGTAGGAGTTTCACTTGTACAGGTGCAAGCCAGAGTGGGAACGCTCCTGCGTAATGTTCAGTCAGGATGCCGATGAAACGATCGATGGAACCGTAGATGGCACGATGGATCACGACAGGACGGTGTTTCAGACTATCTTCGCCAATGTAAGTGAGGTCGAACTTCTCCGGCATTTGAAAATCAAGCTGGATTGTTCCGCACTGCCAGCTGCGTTTCAGCGCATCGAGGATATGAAAGTCAATTTTTGGTCCATAAAAGGCACCGTCTCCTTCGTTAATGCGATACTCCACGCCTCGACGATCTAGTACATTCTGCAAAGCTCTTTCAGCTTGATCCCACAGTTCTTCCGATCCCATGGAATCTTCCGGGCGAGTGGACAATTCAATCTTATATTCGAACCCAAAGATGTCGTACATACGTCCGATCAGTGAGATCGCCTGATTAATCTCGTCCTCGATCTGCTCTGGCATGACGTATAGATGGGCATCATCCTGGCAGAATGTCCGCACACGCATCATACCGTTCAGGGCACCTGAGAATTCATGGCGGTGAACCTGACCAAATTCCATCATGCGAATGGGTAATTCGCGATAGGAATGAAGTGTGTTTTTGAAGATCAGCATGTGCCCAGGACAGTTCATCGGTTTCAGTGCAAAAGTAGCATCGTCCACTTCCGAGAAATACATGTTGTCCTTGTAATGCTCCCAATGGCCGGATTGCTCCCACAGCCGGTTGTTCATCATGAGAGGAGTCCGAACCTCCTGATAACCTTCCTGTAATTGCAGCTCACGCGAGAATTGCTCCAGTTCAGTGCGAACAGTCATGCCTTTGGGCAGATAAAAGGGCATGCCGGGCGCTTCTTCGGAGAACATGAACAGTTCAAGCTCTTTGCCAAGTTTACGATGATCCCGTTTCTTCGCTTCTTCGAGCATGTGCAGATGTTCATCCAGTTGGGCTTTGTTCGGGAAAGCAGTGCCGTAGATGCGTTGTAGCATCTTATTATCCGAGTTACCCCGCCAGTACGCACCAGCCACATTCAGCAGCTTGAACGCTTTGATCCGACCAGTGGATGGAAGATGGGGACCGCGACACAGATCGAAGAACTCTCCTTGATCATAGATTGAAAGTTCGGCGTCCTCTGGCAAATCCTGAATGAGTTCAAGCTTATAGGGGTCTTGGATCTCTCCGAAGATCCGGAGGGCTTCCTCCCGGTTAACGACCCGGCGACTGATCTTATGATTCTCCTGAATAATTTTGTTCATTTCCCGCTCGATGGCAGCCAGATCACTGATGGACAAGGCATGCTCCAGATCAACATCGTAATAGAATCCATCTTCAATGACTGGGCCAATGCCCAGTTTCACTTGTTCTGCACCGTAGATGCGTTTGAGTGCCTGTGCGAGCACATGTGCTGCGCTGTGACGATAACGATACAGACCTTCCGCACTGTCCAAAGTAACGATAACAAGTTCGCAATCTTGCTGGAGCACCCAATCGAGATCGACATTTTGACCATCTACAATACCGCCAATAGCCTGTTTTCCCAGGCTTGTGCTGATGGATGAGGCGACCGCACCGACAGTGATGCCTGCTTCGTAAGAACGTACCGCGCCACCTTGCAGACGGACCTCAATGGAATGGCTGGATTGTTGAAGATCATTTGCTTGGTTGTTAATTTCGTTACCTGATTTGTTGCTTGCTGAGTTACTGTTTTCCTGTTTGCTCATGTGAACCACTCTCCATTTCTTAAAATGAAAGCGCAAAAAACACCCGTCCCGGAAAAGGGACGAGTGCGCTTGGCTCGTGGTTCCACCCTAATTTGGTTATGGTGCACCCTGATCTCGACCAGCCGTCGTGAACAGGAAACATCATAACCCTCATTGGAATCCGTTATCGGGGATCAGACGGTGGACTCTACTGGCAGCATGCCGAACATCCGAAGGAGGTCCGAAATGCTGAGGTTGGAGGTCACGGCTGCAGAGGGGTAATTCCGGTCCGTTCGCTGAAGAAGGTTTCACCAATCCCCTCTCTCTCTGGGCAGCACGCAAACGAAATCATGTCTCTGGTCATCGCCAAATATGTTAGATCAACTCATTCAAATTATTCTGAAATATGTTGCATTCAATATCAATATATTGGAACAGGTGTTGTTGAGTGTCGATTATATAGACTGAAAATGGAAAGGTCAAGTGGAACATTTTAATTGGTTTCGGACGGCCCATCCCATATTAAGCGAATGATCGTTCCTTCACCAGGGGTGGACTGTACCTCAATACGACCATTCATGGCTTCGATCAAACCTTTGGTTACCGCCATGCCCAGCCCTGATCCAACGTCCGATGTACCTGTATCTGTACCGCGATAGTATCGTTCAAATAACTTCCATACCATCTCGGAGTCCATGCCTCGTCCATTATCGGCAAACTGAATGCTGAATTCATCTACCTGCTTACCAGAATGCACACTGACAACCAGGATGGACTCGGGCGGATTATGAAGAAGGGCATTGGCAGTCAGATTATCCACAATTCGTTCAAACGACGGAATATGGACAAGTCCATACACAGGCACTTCGGAAGGTTGGAATAGGATGCGACCTTCCCCATATGCAGGATTCCGTTCGGCGCGCTGGATCAGATCACGAAGCAACGCATTTACGTCAGTCTCTTCAACCACAGGTTGATATCCTCCGCTGCGTAATCGATAGGTCATGGCAAGGTCGTTGACAAGCCTGTCCATATACATGGACTTATCGAGCATTATGCCTGCGAATTCCCTGACTTCCTCCGCGGTCCAGCTATACTTATCCGCCTCAAGCATATGAGCATATCCCTGAATGGAGGAGAGGGGTGTCTTCAGGTCATGTGTTATGCCAGCAATCCACTCCTCGCGTAGTGAATCGGTCTGTTTCCGAAGTTCTTCATCTTGTTTCAATGTGTGAGACAAGGCCTGCATGGAGCGGAGCACCTCAGCATACACGTGATATTTCCGTTTCCATTTTCCGTTACGACGCTGGCTGCGAGGCACTCCTAAAGCTCCGGTGGGTTCCTCGTAATGCCCTCGCTCCAGACGCTGTAACCATTGGAGCATATGCAGCATGGGTGAGCCGAATCGATTGGCATACCAGAAGGCAAGCAAGATGAGCAGAATGATGATGGATACAATCAATACAACCAATGCCGGTTCCAGAATAAAATTGTAGGGGTTCTGATCAGTGTTCACCGCTGGATCACCAGGGATGCTAATCAGCCAGGTAGTTTCATTTTGTTCGTCGTACCACGTTGCAACAGACATACCTGATCGACTCGGATAGCGAACTTGCAGAACAAGTTCCTGAATGGTGTATTCGCTAGGTACGCCCATGTCCGGTTTGTTATAGGAGGAGAGCTCGCGTCCTGACGCGTCCAATACTTGAAGATAAGCATTGGCGGCACGGAGGGCCTCCTGTTGGTCGGTCTTAAGATCAAGCTTCCCGTTGGTGAAAGCAAGGTCTGAACGAATCTTATTCATTAAGGACTTGGCCGGGTTACTCTCACCATATAACAAGGTGAATTCCTTCCCGTTTTTCTCCCGGATTAGCATGACGATCTGATAAGGGAAGGGCTTTTGGCTTTCCCAGTATGCAATCAATTCTCCCGGTTTATAGTGAGTAGGAACATCGGCCGGGGTGTGGTATGCATCTATGGCGTAACCTTGTTCATCCAGAACTTGCAGCCAGCCTTGATATTTATCTACTTGCTTCAGCAATTCGGGGTCATATCGGATGGTATCATCCGGCATGATCTCTGCTGTATTAATTAATTGGTCCAGACCGTTGGCAGCAAAATCATCTACCAGATTCACTTCATTTACCTTTTGTACGACCCAGTAAGTGGCTACAGACCCAAGCAGGATGATAAGAACAACTGCACCGGCAAGCATCCCGATAAACCGGGTCATTAACCTGCGACGAATACTCATGGGCGTGACACATGTTCCGGCTGAATCAGTTTGTAACCCAGACCCCGGACGTTGACGAGAAACACCGGATTGGAAGGATCGGCTTCAATGCGCTCCCGAATGCGGTGAATATGAACCATCACGGTATTATCATCACTAATGGCTTCAGAGCCCCAGACTCGCTCATAGAGGTCTGATTTGGTGAAGATTCGATTGGGATGTTTGCAGAAAAAGAGTAGCAGTTGAAACACAAGTGCCGGACAGGGTACGGGCTCACCTTCAACCCGAAGTTCACCAGCCCACTCCAGTACCTGGAATCGTCCAAAATCGTACACGCCTTCCGATGTGCAGCGAGATGACGTATTTACGTTAGATGGGTTGTGATCCGAGATCGCTGCGGTTTTAGAAGGTAAATAACGCTTCAGTAATGATTTAATTCGAGCAACCACTTCCAGAGGATTAAAGGGTTTGGCAACATAATCGTCGCCCCCAACGGCGAACCCGGTTAATTTGTCATAATCCGTTGTTTTGGCCGTCAGAAACAGGATGGGAGCATCGGTGACCTGCCGTAGAAAAGGACAGATTTCCAGTCCGCTTTTGCCAGGAAGCATGATGTCGAGCACGATGCAATGATACGTCTTGTTGTTGCATGCCTCAATGGCAGCTTCGCCTGTTGTAACGGTATCAATATCGAGAAACTGCTCTTTGAGCAGAACGGTTTTGAGCATATGCAGAATAGCCTGTTCATCATCCACAAGCAGTAATGAGACGTTATCCATAGTTTAAAAATGACCTCCTGATCCTTCCGTTGTGTGTATTGCTAATCATACCATCCAAGAAGGCTGTATAGTGTATGAGCTATCTTAACGGAATCTTAATTATGCAGCCTCAAAAGGCGTTGCAAGTTTAACTACATGTAAGATGGGGTTAGACGAAGGATAAGACTCATTCTGTACACTTAACTGGAAAGTATAACGATTAACGGAAAGGGATGTTGAGAATGAACAGAGAAGGTCATCTGAAATCAAAACAAAATACACAATTGAAATTGCAGAATAAAAGGGGGTGGAAGGTGCTTGCGATTACCCTTGGAGCTTGCGTGATATTGTCTGCTTGCGGCAACAGCAACTCCATTACTTCCGACCAGGCGGAGCAGCAGTCAGCCGAACAGGCATCCAATACAAATAAAGAGGGTGAGAACACTCATCAGGAACAGGATTCTGCTTCAGCAGGAACTGCAATGGTTACACCCGACAATTTTGTTGATACCCTCATGAAGGGTTCCAGTGAAGATATTTACCGTCAGTTGAGTCCTCAAATGAAGGAAGCGATCACACTTGAAAATCTTAAAACGTCTGCTGACGAGTTCCTGGAAGGAGTAACTTCCCTGGATCAAGTGTTCGCAGCTGAGATGAACAATCTGACCGAGTTCGCCTGGAAGGATCAAACAGGGACAAAAGGGATTCGAGCCTATTTTACCGAGGCCAATCAGATTGATGGTCTGTTGATCCAGCCGCTGGAAACCCATAAGAATACAGATCAAAAGTTCACCAAAACTGAATTCCATTTCCCTTTAAAGGGTGAATGGTATGTGTTCTGGGGAGGTAACGATGTGATGTCGAACTATCATTATGAGCATGAAACACAGCGCTATGCGCTGGATATCATTCGTTCAAAAGAAGGTTTTAGCTATAACGGGGATGCCAAGGTGAACGCAAACTACCATGCTTTTGGTCAACCACTCTATGCTGCTGCGGACGGAACAGTTGTCGATACCAAAAATGACATACCAGACAATATACCCGGCGTCATGAATCCCGAAGAGCCAGCGGGGAATTATGTGGTGATCGACCATGGCAACAATGAATACAGCATCACAGGACACATCAAGGAAGGTACTGTTTCGGTCAAAAAAGGAGATAAGCTCAAGCAGGGAGACCCTATCGGTGAGCTTGGTAATTCGGGGAACTCCAGTGAAGCTCATCTGCATTTCCAGGTGTCGGATGGCCCGGATCTGTTCACATCTCGCTCAATTAACATTCGTTGGGCAGACCAGACTCAGCAGTTAACTCGTGGGAACACAATTCAGGGACTTCCAGAGTAATGATGGAGTAATTCTCTGTCAGAATGTTAGAGGTGACGAAGGCTTCTATTTTCCATTATAATATCCTCTATGATAATAGAACGATCTGGAATGATGGAGGAATAGTGATGAAACTGGAAGATGTGCAGATTGAATATGCGCGCCTGGAGGACTTGCCGAGGATTGTGGAAATTTATAATTCTACCATTGAGGGCCGTATGGCAACAGCGGATTTGGAGCCGGTGACGGTGGAGCAACGTTTGCCTTGGTTCGAGGAACATACACCCGATCATCGTCCGCTTTGGGTGATGAAGCAAGCAGGACAGGTGGTAGCTTGGGCAAGTCTCAGCTCGTTCTATGGACGCCCTGCGTATAACGGAACGGTGGAAGTCAGTGTATACGTCGATCAGCAATGCCGCGGAATTGGGGCTGGCGGACGTTTGCTTGAAACGGTATTTGAGGCGTGTCCTGCACTTGGGATTACGACCATTCTCGGATTTGTCTTTGGGCATAACGAACCGAGTCTGGGGTTATTGCGCAAGCATGGTTTTGAACAGTGGGGATATTATCCCGAAGTTGCCGTACTGGATGGTGTGAATAGAGATCTGGCGATTTTGGGCAAAAAAATATAAGTGTCGTTCTTATTCGTAGGATAAGAACATTGAAAACCTTCAACCTAAATTAATAGGATTGGAGGTTTTTTGTCGTTCAACTATATTCTTTGCTATGTGAAAGTAAGGTTGTGTTTATACGCCAAGCTGCTGTTTGATCTCTTGGATCTGTCCCAGATGACGTTCCTCATGATAACTTGTAAAGTCAATCCATTGGGTTAGATCCATCTCACCAAATACGGGATGAGGAAAGGACTTGCTGCGCAGCAGGTCAGGATCATGATCCAATGCAAAGTTATTTAACGATTGGTGAGATTCGTCCAGATCATTGCGTACGTCTGCAAGTGCTTCGGGCGCTGCTGGAGGCTGAAGATGGGGTGGTGCCTCTACGGAGCGGCTGCGGTCCAACGATAATTCATATGGTTTTTTGTCCACAGACACCGTCTGTTCCTTCTCGAGGGCCAGGCGGGCTTGTTTTCCAATGACATTTTCCATCAGATTCAGATGACGTAGTACTTGCATAATACTCCACTGTTCGGGTGAAGATTTTCGGTTCAATTGTTCTTCTTCGAGTCCTGAGATGGCTTCCCAAATTTGGTTGCGTATATTGTCATTACGAGTAAACATCGTGCAATCCTCTCCTTATATACGGGTTCTATGATGCGGGTAGTCTGTGTATGTTCATTACCCAAAATGTGGATGCTTATTCTTGAAGCATTGAGAATGGAAAGAGTGAATGCGAACCTAGGCAAGATTAGCCTTTGTTAGATGTGATTTGTGGCAAATAAAAAAAGCCGTTCTCCATGAACGGTTCATTTAAATCCATCCCAAGTCCAAAAAAAGATTGACGGGCAGACCCCGGCAAACTATAATCGGTACAAGTAACTTGATATGTAAGGAGTCCTGACATGATATGTTAGTAATCGACGAGGTGTATCACCATACAGCATTGCAAATATCATCGTCCGATTTATTGTACCTTATCGAACGGCTGAAGGTCAAAAAAGAAAATGAGATCCAAACGCTCAAGCAGAAGATCGAACAGTTCGAACAGAAGCGTCGAGCGGAAGAGGTTGCTTATCAATCGTTGTCGCCCGTACGCAAATGGTTTGCGGGCCGCCCAGCATCCCATCATCAGGCGGTAGAGTATATGGTGCAGGTGAAGGAACGTTTTCGCAAGATGGAACAGATTCGCAGACGCATACGTGAATTGGATCAGATCGCAGAACGAATTAAGCATCCGGACAGCATTGAGCGGGACGAGATTGAGCTTGCGCCCGATACAATCCGTGAACTCAGACAGCTTAGTGAAACGGAGGATGTATAAACATGACTTTGGAGACGTTAAGCACCGGGATTGATACGGTCTGGGTCGTACTGAGTGCAGCGATGATTTTATTGATGGAGGGTGGATTCGCCCTGCTCGAGGCTGGCTTTGTGCGTTATAAAAATAGTGTGAACATTATTATGAAGGTTTTTGCTGACATTACGATTGGAACGTTGCTGTTCTATGCTATCGGTTTTGGACTGATGTATGGTTCGGACGTTGGCGGTTTTGCGGGAGTAACGGGATTTTTCCTGAATGGGGATTTGTCTCACCTGGACGTACCGGTATCTCTGGAGACATTCTGGTTGTTCCAGGCTGCCTTTACCATTGCTGTTATTTCCATCGTTTCAGGAGCGGTAGCCGAGCGGATCAACTTCCGTGCCTACCTGTTGTATATCATATTGATGACGGCGATTATCTATCCAATTGGTGGACACTGGGCATGGGGCGGCGGCTGGCTTAGTCAGCTGGGGATGCAGGACTTTGCCGGTTCGGCTGTTATCCATGCACTCGGCGGATTCTCGGCACTGGCGGCTGCGATTATTATTGGCCCGCGTAAAGGCAAATACACGCCACTTGGCGTAAGTGCCATTGCACTCCCGAGCAATCTGCCACTGGCATCTGTAGGTGCATTTCTGTTATGGTTCGGCTGGTTTGGCTTCAATGCTGGTAGTACACTCAGTGCGACGGATGTAAGAATTGGTCACATTGCGATTGTTACGATGTTATCTGCGGCTTCGGGTGGTGCGGTTACGTTGTTGTATACGTTATTCCGCTTCAATCGTTCAGATGCGCCATCGGTCATTAACGGTTCACTCGCGGGACTCGTCGGCATTACGGCAGGCTGTGCTTTTGTTGGTGATGTAGCAGCGATATTCATTGGGGCAGTATCCGGTCTATTGATGATGGCAGCCACTAACTGGCTGGACCGTCGGCAGATTGATGATCCAGTTGGTGCTTTCCCGGTGCATGCCGCATCCGGGATGTGGGGCACGATTGCTGTGGGTCTGTTTGCCACGGATGGTGGATTATTCATGGGCGGCGGCTGGAGGTTGCTGGGAGTTCAAGCACTTGGCCTTACAGCCTTAGTCATCTGGGGATTCGCCATGACCTGGATCGGGCTGAAGTTGATTGGCAAAATTGTGCCTGTGCGTTCGACAGAAGAAGAGGAAGATTTGGGTCTGGATATCAGCTATCATGGGGTGATGGCAGCCCATCAGGCCCATGAATTCCTGGATGGTGAGGAGCATATGCGTGCTTACCAGGAGAAGTCTTCTGATCCAAATCGTTAAATGGAATATAGAATTAAGGAAGTAGACTGACAAGGAATGTCAGTCTCTTTTTTCTATATAAATTGGACTGCACATTTACACGAGAACGTAGAGGACAGAAAGAACCTGAAGAATCGAAGAGTTCGCCTTTATCCCCGGATTTTTACCTTTGCAAAGGTGAATCTAAAAAATTCTGGGGATAACAGCGATCGGAAGGTTGTTCTGTCATCGGAGTGGTAAGTGTAAAATATTCTTAAGTTCAATTTATATAGAAGCAGGGAAAGACGTCCGGGCGGAAGAATATACAGGTGTGAACCTGAATATGTCTCAGCATAGGTGTATTGTCAAAAGGGGAGGATCTATATGATTAAGCCAGAACAATGTGAACGTCTGACCAGAAAAGCCCGTAAAACACTTGAGGAATATGGTTTGGGAGTTGCTGCCGATCTGCTGCTGTCTTCAAGCCGCTGGGGAATTCGCCTCGATGTATCCACACTGGACGAATATCGCAGAACAGGAAACTCACGTGTGGGTGGACATCCGGATTTGCCAAGTCGCATGGAATGGCCCGTAACACAAGAAGGAGTTCTAATGACTTTCCTGGCCCAACTGAACCTGGTGGATTTGTCGCCGTATACGCCGAATGATGGGCGCGGGACTTTGCCTGAACGTGGAATGTTATACTTTTTCATTGGCACGGATGAATCTGCTTGTCCCATTGAACATCGTGTGATTTTTGAGCCAAGTTCTCATAACCTGATAAGGCGAGAACCTGAGGGTGATACCGCGCTGGATGGAGCACCGTTTGTTGCACATTCGGTGACTGTGCTGCCTAATCTTGAGTTTCCTACATATGCATATATTGACTCCAACGGGCTGAATGAGCTCTCGCCGCCGAGGCTTGAGAACGATGAGGCCGAAGCGGAAGTGAGTCTGTATGACCGTTACCTTGAATTCGAGTCGAGTTGGAATCATCCAAGTACGCTGAATTGGGGTGGGATGTTTGGATATCCTGACGGGCAGCATCCGGATGCCGAGCATCGTGCCTTGTTACAGATCGCACTGGGAGAAGAGTACGATTATAATGAGCAGGAGTGTGAGAAGAAGCTGACCAAGCATTACGGCGGTGATGAGGATCGGACATGGCAGGAACTATCCGATACGCTGCTGCTGTTGAAGATAGATACGCATGATGCTATTGGTTTCCAATGGTGGGATTGCGGGGAACTGCAATTTTTCATTCGCAAGTCTGACTTGGAGGCTGGACGATTCGAGCAAACGTATTGTTCGTTATACTCAAGTTGAGCAAAGATTTGAAAACAAATAGGCAACAAAATGTCCTGAATCCCGTCTATAAGAAGGAGGAAGGACTTTTTTGTTCGTAGATTGATAAATTTGAGGTATAACTTGTTTATATATTAGGGAGGGATATCTTGGTTGATAACCGATCATATGTTCTGTATAATGGGATAAAAAGGAAGTGTGTCTGTTGATTCAATCTGCGTTCAAACATATTGACGTGGCCGTAACATCGTTGATTGATATATGTGATCAGTTGTCGGAAGAAGATTTGGCTTTGACTCCAATTGAAGGTAAACGGCCTGTTGGAGAATTACTAGCCCATCTGTCTGTGATCTGCCGAGCGGATGTTTATATTTCCGAAGGTGCATCGGAGGAAGAGATGGCTCAATTCTATGCAGAGAATCAGGCGCATTCGCTCGGTGAGATCAAGCAGGCTTTGATTGATAACCAGATGTATCTATACCAACGGTACAGGCAGTTTAACACGGAAGAGTTATTACATGTGACGGATTCGTACTGGGGAGCTTCCTATAGTCGGCTGGAGTGGTTACTTGAGATTATGGGGCATGTATATCATCACAGAGGACAATTGTATACGATGCTGACCCTGACGGGCAAAGAACCCGAATCAGTACTTTTTAAATAGAAACGGATAGAATACATATAAGCATGTTATAGGAAATATCATGGGTTAAAGTGGGAATAGACCGACGATACTACACGCCATACGTGAAATAACGGAGGATTCGGGACGTGGAACAACACGATACATGGAATGCATCGATGGACAATACGTTAATTGACAGGTTAAAACAGATTCCTGAACTTGGTCAGGCCACGCGGATTGAACCTGTTATGAAGGGTTATTCAGCAGATACTAAATTCAAAATGTTTATCCCTGGTCAAGGCCATGTGCTGGTGAGGGTGTATGATATTGCTGAGGAATGGATGAAGCAAAGGGAATATCAATATTTGCAGAGCATGCAACAATTAGGTGTACTGTGTCCAGCAACGTTGGGCACAGGTAGATTGGATGAGAAGAACGGATATATGATTCTTAGCTACATTGAAGGCGAAGATGCTTCCGAGAGACTGCCTCAGCTGAATGAACAGCAGCAGTGGGCGGTTGGTTTGGAAGCAGGAGTGCAGCTACAGCTGATTCACCAGTTGCCGATGGAGGGACAGATCGAATCATGGTACATACGCAAGAGCACCAAGCATCAACGTTACGTGGAGCGCTATAAACAGTGCCCTATCGTGATGAAAGAGGATCATGTTATTCTAACGTTTATTGCAGACCATCTTGGTTGGATGAAAAATCGTCCAGATGGATTTCAGCATGATGACTTTCACCCGAGCAATCTCGTCGTTAAGCAGGATAAACTCGCAGGAGTGGTTGATTTTAATCGTTATGATCAAGGTGATCCCATTCATGAATTTTTGAAGCTGGGTTTGTTTGCTTCGGAGATCAGTATTCCATATTCCATAGGTCAAATTCAGGGTTATTTCGATGGCAATGAACCGGATGAGTTATTCTGGAGATTGTATTCACTGTATACGGCCATGGCGCTGGTGTCTTCTGTGGTGTGGATTCAGCAGGTGAAGCCGGAAGAGACACATGAGATGATGACCAAGATCGAACGTGTCCGTGAAGATCATGATGATTTTCGCAGTTTCATCCCTCGGTGGTATACTTTGAACAGGTAAGGGAAAAGCATAGCCAACAGATTATGCTAAGGTATACCCGGATCAGAATTATATTTGAGGCCAGGCAACGAAGTGGAACTTAGGCACAAGCGGTTATTACTGGAGACGTTTAATATTCGGTATGAGGAGGATGAAATGAACAATAGACACATGAATTCGGATGGAGAGCTGCCTGGCATCTCCGGATTAGGCGGCTGGCTCATTTTAATCCAGATCAGTCTTTGGTTTGCGTTGGTGTTTCTCATCTCGGATGTATCGCAGGTGAATGTCATCATGGACCCTGCCAGATGGGAAGTAGGCCGTGGTGTCGATCCTCAGATTTACACGGAGATGATCCGTCCACTCCTGTGGTTTGGTTTCATAAGCAGTACCATTCTATTGATAATCGTTATCGTGAATCTCATTCTTTTATATAAACGGAAGAGACAGTTTCCACGTATGATGATGGTGATGTACCTGATGAATGTGATCATAAGCATCGTGACGTGGATTCTGATTGCACGCAATGAAATCCCAAGAGAACAGCATGTGCTTGATGCAACTCCGGCTTTTCAGTTGATCGTACGATCACTTCTGACATGTTGTATCTTTATCCCGTATTTCCTAAAGTCGGTACGTGTGAAAAATACGTTTGTGAAGTAAATAGACTTCTTCGATTGTCTCACTGCACTATAGTGCTCTATAGGATAGTGACACGTAAGGCCCGTTGCTATACAAGAGATCATCCTGTATGCTAACGGGCCTTTACGTGTGTTGAATATATGAAAAGAATAATCATTTCGATGATGATTGTTCCCGAATTGAGGCGGGAATTCGGCGTATCATCTGGTTTAATACCTCGGAGAGCACCAGGCCTACGGCAATAGCTCCGGATAACATGAGTGCTTTGGCGGCCATCTCCATAGCGGCACTGTAGTCATTTTGCACAAAACTTCGCATCGCATTATACGCCAGTCCACCAGGAACGAGAGGAATGATGCCTGCGACGCTAAAGATGATGACAGGTGCGCGAAACATGCGAGAGAATACCTGGCTGATGACACCTACGGCTATGGTCGCTGCAAGTGTAGCAGGCACCGCATCCGCTGCATATTCAAGCACGATATAGATGATCCAGCCGATCATGCCGACAAATCCACCGTGGAGCAGCATGCGCCGTGGTGCGTTGAAGATGATCCCAAACGCGGCTGAAGCGACAAAACTGGTCAAGGCTTGTTCAATAAAATGGAGCATATCCTGCATTCCTCCGTCTTACATAAAAAGTGAAAATACAACTGCAATGCCGGTACCTATGGCAAAGGCGGTCAGAAATGCCTCGGCTCCCTTGGATAATCCGGAGACAAGATGTCCGGCCATTAGATCGCGTACAGCATTGGTAATCAGCAGCCCCGGAACCAGTGGCATAACCGAACCAATAATGATTTTGTCCCGTTCATGACCTACTCCCATGTAGATCAGGAGAAAAGCGAGTAAGCCAATAACAAAGGATGCCGTAAGCTCGGCAAAGAATTTGACCCGCACCAACCTGTGAAAGGCAATAACGGCTGCATAACCTATGCCCCCGCAGATTAACGCCGGAAGAAAGTCGCTCCAGCCCCCGCCAAACATAATGGTAAAACAACCACTGGATAACGCTGCGGCCGTAAGCTGCACCGCCGTTGAATAGGAGGAGGGCTTGCCTTCGATCTGTACCAACAGATCATGAGCTTCCTGAGCGGATAGCTCACCTTGCCCAATGCGGCGGGAGACTGCATTCACCTCAGACACCTTGTCCAGATCCGTCGTACGCTCGGAGATACGAATCAGCTTGGCGGGTTCGGTTGCATCAACAGAGAAGAAAATGCCTGTCGGAACAACGTAACTGTGCGAATGGGGTAAACCCAGCGCAGCCGCCATACGTTTCATCGTATCTTCCACACGGTAGGTTTCACCACCGCTTTGCAGCATGATTTTGCCTGCGAGCAGACAGATTGCAATCACGCGGGATTGTTCAGTAGGGTTGCTGCCAATCATACCCGTCTCGGCTTGTGATACGGGTGATGAATCATGACGTATGTATTCCAACCGGATCAAGCTCCGTTTCATATGAGATATGGGGTGGTGCGACACCATTGTATCATATTTCACACGCTCGCAAGGAATCATACCGCACCATGGCCGGGACCATAAAAAAGCTTCGTTCCCAAGACTTGAAGATCTCAGGAGCGAAGCTTCTTGGAACAGGTTCGGATATGGAAGTACAATACCCCTACATCAAGAGTGTGATAACCAACAATTCATACAGCACAAGCGGCAAAATCGTTGGTCCAAACAAGGCGCGCGGTTCAGGATATCCGTGCATCGGGGTAACCTGGAGATACAAAATTCCCCGGTCTGCACTGATGATGACACCTTCCCACACTTGCCCATCGATATTCTGGACGTGTACCTTCTTGCCTATATGCTGCCGGGCTGTATGATGAAGCATATTCCGCACACTTTGCACGGATTGAAGCATCGGTTGATTGGCTTGATACACGACACGCGCGGATGGCGTGGATGTGGATTCAGACATGATGCACAACCCTTCCTCAAAATAAGTTCTTACTTCAAGGTATGCATCTGCCTATAAAAGGTGATTACACAAACGCCATCTCAAGGCTCCCGCGTCCATTTTCATAAGCGACTTTGCCCAATGCTCCATTCACAAAGGTGAGCTGGGGCGGAACATGGCCGAGATCCACATCGTACAGTACAGGTACATCCAGATCCCCAAGTGCAGAGGATAGGGCATCGGTAAAATTGAAATCGGCTGTATCGGAGTAACCCGCAGGTCGGCCGAACATGAAACCTTTTACACCTGCAAACCAGCCAGCCTGTCTCATCTGCCACAGATGACGGTAGATATCCCCCGCATTCATCTCACAGCTTTCCAGATACCAGATGGTACCTTCGTCTGCACAGTACTGATCCAAATACGATTGGACGGGTGCATACGGCGTACCAATCAGACTGGAGATCGTATCCATACAGCCACCGATCAGCCGACCGGAGAACGACACAGCGGTATCTGCATCTTCCGAGTGGCCGAGCTGTTTCCATTGCGAAGGTGTATCCAGGTTAAATCCAGGAGATTCCGGTTTCCATGCCGATTGATAATGTGTGGAAGACGATTGTGTGATCTGTCCGCCGTATTTGGTCTGTAACACATCAATCCAGCGCGCAGTCACGGGATCGAGGGCGTTTGATCTTAGATCAACATAATTGGTGCCATGTGCGGATGCTGTTCCGGTGATCAGGGTATAGGCGAACAAGAACGTACTGATATCCGAATATCCCATGACCCATTTGGGCGGTAATGTTTTCAAAGCTTCCCAATCCAGCAGGGGCAGGATATCCATCAGAAATTCCCCGCCCCATGGAGGGATAATCGCTTGAATATTTGGATTGCGGAAAAATTCATTCATTTCTTCGGCGCGTTCCTCTTTGGAGGCACTCACACATTTGGTGTTGTGGCGGAGCGACGGGCTTTCCAGCACGCCAAAACCAAGGCGCTCCATATTACGTTTGCTCTCCTCAAGATAGTGGTATAGGGATTCGCCTACACCGCTGGAGGGGGCTGCCACACCGATCATGTCCCCTTGCGCGAGTGGTTGCGGATAACGGATTGAACGATTATTCATTGTGGAAACACCCTTTCTTGTGAACATATCGATTTAATGTAGCTGTTTAATATTTTCATTATAGTGCATGACAACGTCGAGTGGCTTGCAATTATGGCGGTTACATTTTCTTTAGGGAGTCACAGGAATTTCAATAGAGAACGGTGCGCGAATTTGATCAGGGTAAGAGAATATTTCCATTGTCAGATTTCCTTTGGCTGCGGCTCCATTTTTAATGACAACTCTTGCTTCAAAGACGGAAGGGCTCCAGCCTACTTCATTAATGTCGAAAGGGTTTCCTTTACTGTCCTCAATGTTGGTAAATGATAGCCCCGAAGTAGCATTTTGAGCATCTGCAATTGAAAACTCGAGGATCAGATTTTTGCCCTGGACCGTGCTTTGCAGCAATTTCAAACTGGATGGGCCGCCTTGTATTTCACCTGAAGATGGATCAATGCTGATAACCAGTTCTTCCTTATCCACCGCTGAAAGGCCAGACCCTTGCAAAGTCAGTTTTTTCGGAGTGGAGAAGTACATGCTTTCGAAAAAGACGGAACTTCCAGAGCCTGAGATAGAAGATGAATCTGTTCGCCATGCTCGGCCTTGCTCATCTACCAAGTGCAGATCACGAATGTTAAAGATTGTTTTGGTATTGTTCCGATCATATTCGATATCAAGTACAAGGCGAGTGGGATACAGAATGGCCTGTTTCACATGGATACGCTGCCCGTCCACGGTCATTGTTTGGTTTACGGGAATGATTTTTTTCATGCCTTTTGTTAAGCTGTGATCCACGGGGAAGGTGACTTTCCACTTATTATTCGGTTCCTTACCTCGTTCCTTAAATATAACGGTCAGCTCATGTGGCGGTAAAGATTCTATGAATGAGATATCGATTTTATCCTCATAAATTCCACTTTCTGAAGCTGGATTAAGAGAGGAATAGCTAAACGCAACAGGAAGGTCTTTACCGTTCTCATCCAGCAAATCAATGTCATAGTTGAATTTCTCGGAATCTTTCATGCCTTTCATCGTGTAGAAAATAACCATACGTGACTCGTCTGTGATAATGCCATCAACGGTCAAGGAAGTACCATCATGCTCGTCGGTGACACCGACCTGCTGTAAGAGGGACTTATCGATGGCCATCATTAATCCTTTGTCCTGGCGAATCATACTCACAATGCCCTCCATTCCGGGCAATTGCTCCACGAAGGATGCAAAAGCGGGAGAGACACGGATACATCCGGTAAACAGCAGGATGAGAGCCGCTGCCGAGATGGAACTCATATACCAGCGCAGCCGGGACTTGCGTTTGCGGGCAGCCTGGCGGATTCCGGACTGAACAGCCTGATAGGCGGCATCCGGTACAGGCATGGTTTCGTATTCCGTCTTTCGAGCATTCAGACGTTCTTCCAATGTGTCGAATGAGTTTTGTTCATCCGTCATCAGGATACATCTCCTTTCGTTTCAAGTTGATCACGGAGCTGTCCGAGTGCCCGATGTAATCGGGATTTTACAGTTCCGGTCGGGATGTCGAGAATATCGGCAACTTCAGTTAAGGAGAAACCTTCGAAATAACTCAGGATAATAATCTGTTTGCAATCCCGGTCAAGGGTGGATACGGCGGCAGCAAGATCGGGGTCCGCAGGACGATCCCAACTGCTGGATTCAATAATCTCGGTGACGGGACTGAACCGACTTTTACGTTTGCGTTCGTCCGCACAGTAGTTGAGCAGTATGCGGATGAGCCAAGTGCCAAAGTAGGAGGGCTCTTTTAATTTTTTGAGTTTATGGAACGCCCTGAACGTTGATTCCTGAATCGCTTCGAGCGCATCACCTTCGTTATGCAGGTAGGCATATGCGATACGGTACAGTTGGCTCTGATGTAATTCCATTAAGGCTGCAAAAGCCTCGGCATCCCCTTTTTGTGCGGCGATGGTGAGCTGAGAAGGGGTCACATGGCTCCTCCTTTCATCGATATGTTGAGTATTAGACCGTGTAAAGCTTCAAACGGTTCTTGTTTTCTTAGAAAAATATGTATGTACCTGATTTCTATAATAGTTGAACTACGTATTTGCATGAGAACATACAGGACAACAAATAACCGTCAGACCTTCTCTTTGTACTCCAAAAAGAGTCCTGACGGTTATTCGCGGTACTGCTCACGTTATCTAATCATTATTGCTGATGCGCTGTAACGGCTGCTAGCAGACATGAAGCTGTAGACGTGTTACCACGCTCAAGTGAAATATCCAGTGCGGTTTGGCCCGCTAAGTTTAGCGCGTTTGGATCAGCTCCATGCTGGAGTAACATCTCAATAAGTTCGATCTGATCCGTATGAAATGCTGCGGAGTGCAATGCATATTGTCCATCGCTGTCCAGAATACTTGTGGATGCCCTATGTTCGAGTAAAAGGCGGATAACTTCTGGCGAACGTTCTCCCGCAAGCGCGGCATGTAGTGCAGTATTGGACGGAATAAAGGAAATCTTTGAATGAGAAAGGGTGTTAACATCTGCTCCATGCTCCAGAAGGAGACGAACTACTTCTGCTTGTCCATAATGAGAGGCATATCCCAGCGGAGTTAACCCATCCTGATTTTCAGTATTGGTGAGTTCCGGGTGAGAAGCGAGCAATAATTGCAGGTTGGCCACATCTCCAGACTGTGCAGCCTGAAATAGTTGATTAATCTGTTCTGCATGATTCATAAGGAATACCTCCATCTGATGAGATAATTTAATTATAGATGTTCCTCTTCAGAGGTTCTTCTTCATAATCACCTTTTTGCCCGCAGCTGGGAAGGAGAGCTATGGAAGCGTCTAGTGAATAATGAACTGAACGAACCGAGGCTTTCGAAGCCCACATCATAACAGATTTTAGTTACAGACCTGTCCGAATCAAGCAAAAGCCGCTTCGCAGCCAATAGTCTGCATTCGGTCAGATAACGATGGGGTGAAGTACCAAACAACTTTTTATAACTGCGTAGAAAATGATTCACGGATAGTTGTGCAGCCGCTGCAGTCTGTTCTAGCGTTAACGGCTGATCATAGTAGGCGGAGATATACTCATGCCCGATATACACTCTTCGGTACAACTCTTCTCTGGTTGAACGTCTGATCATATCCAGTTCGTTGATCTCTTGCTGAACATTACGGTGTAGATCCAGCATGTGAAAAGCGAGCTGATGAAGCTGCTCCGCTATTGCCCAGGAATCCAGTGTGTCTTGACTGTACAAATTCCGCAAATCATTCAGAGCTGCGCCAAGCCGATTATCCATGGCATATGTACGTTCTACCCACTCAATCTTGTTAGAGGATGAATAACTATACGGCTCATCAAGTAGACGAAGATCACTGGTCATTAGATTCCGTCCGATCTCTTCCACATAACCGGAAGGGAAGAAGATACAGAAGGATTCAACTGGAGTAGATGAATCAATGTGGAGACTATATTCCTGACCCTCATTCAGAAGCAGATAGTTCTCATTATTAACTGCGAAGTGACCGCGGCCCGCTTCATAGAGCGTTTTTCCGTTACGGAATGTTTTCAGTGATAACGAGCCGCTGCCTTTCCAATCGAATTGGGAACTCGATTCATGCAGAATGAAGGGTACAGGTCGAGGAAGAGGAATCTCCAACATTTGCAAGCACCTCCAAGCTTAATTCTGGTTATATAACTTCTTCGCAGCTTCCAGCCCAGGTACGGCAAAGCAGGCGAGTGGAGAGGGCAGATCATTCAATGGGAACCAACCGATCTCACCAATGGCTCCGCCTTCTTCCAGATTACGAGCATGACCGCCAATCACCTTGGTGGAATAGAGCACGGATATCCAATGTTCCTTATGTTGTGGCTGGATCGTCTCCGCCGTACAGAGCAGACTGTCGATGGCGATATCCAGATTCACTTCCTCCTTGATTTCACGGATGACGGCAGTTTCCAGTGATTCGTAGGGATCTACTTTCCCGCCGGGAATACTCCAGGTGTATTGCTCGGGTTGACGATTCCGCCAGGCGAGAAGCACTTCGCCCCGTTCATTCAGGATGACCGCACCTACGCCGATGCGAGGTGAAATCTCAGATTCGCCTTTTGGATCTGAACTTAATTCCGACATTGACAGCGCAGCTTGTTCGTTCCCATTAGGTTGTGCAAAACCACCCGCGTCCATTTCCCCAGATTCAGGAGTACGATTAGACCGGAATGATAAGGGAAGCCCAGACTGTGCCGACCATTCTTCCGCAAGGATACTCATCGAGATCAGGTCATAATGCATGCCATCCCGCAAAACTGCAGAACGCTGGCGACCCTCTTCCCGGAATCCGGCTTTTAGGTATGCACGTCTAGCAGCTTCATTGTATTCGATGACTTCCAGCGCAATTCGGTTCAGGTTCAATTCGTGAAAGCCATACCGAAGAATCAGAGCAAGGGCATCACTGCCGTACCCTTTACCTCGATCATTTTCTTCGCCGATACCAATGGCCAGACGAGCAGAGCGATTGTTCCATTCAATCCGGTACAGGGCTGTGAAGCCAATGAATCGGTTGCCCTCCAGTGTACGTAATGCAAATTCAAATCCGTTGTCTCGGCGGACAGAGGAAGACCCTGTCTCATCCGGCGTTAACGGGATCGCGATATCGGTATCCATGTTGCGCAAGTATTCATAATCGTCTGTGAAGCGGGAGAGACGCATGCAATCTTCCGGGCATGGGGCCGCTAATCTGACTTTGGAACCTTGAAATCCATTTAAATGACGTGGAGACATGTTGCACCTCTTTTATTCGATATGAAATCAATCGTTTCTCCCCATTATACTATGAACAGAAGCGGATACCGAAAAATGGCACCAAACGAGCTATACTCAGTGGAAAAGAACCATAAAAAAAAGCAGCCGTTTCAGGCTGCTTGTACATTCATTATTTCAGATCATTCAATAAATTCTTCATTTTTTTGTAATGTCCACTGACCCGATCAACCATGTAGTTATACATGAGCTGGTTCTCTGAAAGGTCCGCCATTTCCTTGTCAATGTCAACGTTATTGTTGTTATTGTTCATCGTAGTTTCGTTGTTCTCGACAATTCGGTACTGCACGATGGAAGAATTGGGATCACTGACAGGGAAGTGTTTGTTATGAGTCCGCTTCATGGCGAGCTGATCTGTTTTGCCATTTTCAACGATACGTCTCAGCTCTTCCTGAAATTCTACCGTTTTCTTTTTGTAGTTGGGTGTGTCTGCATTGGCAATGTTGTTGGTAATGGCATTGTGTTGTGCAGTAAGCGCTTGTAACAGTGATTCGTTACGTCTTGTCGTATTCGTTTCGATCACGGGCTCAGTCTCCTTCACTGTAGATTGTACAGTTACTTCTATAATAAGAAATAAAGTTGCACACTGTCAACATAACAAAGAAAAAGACAAGCACATGCCGGAGGCCCCCCGAAAAGAAGAACCCTGCCTTCATGAAATCTTGTCTTAGACTTTGCCCTTATGGATCAGCGTTGAACAACCTCTTTAAGAGGGACGATTAATATTTTTACCGTAATAGATCTCGTCCATCTCCAGCTTCAGCCACTCCGTAATCTCCTGTTGTTCCTTCTTGCTGAGCTTATCCTTGGTGTACCCAAACAGATAATTGTCGAGATCAAACTCCCTCAGTTTACACTTGGTGTGAAAAATGTTCTCCTGATAGACGTTCACGTCAATCATGTCAAAGCTGCTCTTGATCTCGTCCGGAATATAATTCTGAA
This sequence comes from Paenibacillus sp. FSL R5-0701, assembly GCF_037973995.1. Taxonomy (NCBI): domain Bacteria; kingdom Bacillati; phylum Bacillota; class Bacilli; order Caryophanales; family Paenibacillaceae; genus Paenibacillus; species Paenibacillus sp. FSL R5-0701. The sequence continues at coordinate 1,681,949 of NZ_CP150230.1, forward strand.
TCGAGCCGATCTCATGGTCAATGAACAGCTTGCGTCCGCTCGTATCTCGCGTAAAACCACGCACCCGGTAATCCATCGTCATAATGTCCGTATCAAATGAGTGGATCAGATAATTCAGCGCCTTAAGCGGTGAGATCTCACCGCAGGTGGAGACATCAATGTCCGCACGGAAGGTACTGATACCTTCACTAGGATGAAATTCAGGGTAGGTGTGCACAGTGATATGGCTTTTATCCAGCTGCATGACAACGTTATCGGGCAGAGGGCCGGGAGATTCATCGAGTGATTCTTCAGGGATTTCCACAATCGGACCTTCCGAGACAAGCATCGTAACACTCGCACCTTGAGGCACGTAATCCTGCTGGGCAACATTAAGAACGTGGGCTCCGATGATGTCAGAGACATTGTTCAGAATTTTACTCAGCCGGGCGGCGTTATATTGTTCATCAATATATTCAATGTAAGCTTCGCGTTCGTCTTTGGTTTTGGTATAACAAATATCGTACATATTAAAACTGAGCGACTTGGTCAGGTTGTTAAATCCATGCAGTTGAATGCGCTGCTCTGGCGTAATTGTCATGGTTGCAGTTCCCCTTATCCCATACGACATATCATCGCAGTTATAATACTACTTATACCCAACCTGCCTCGAAAAAAAACATATGTACGTCATTCAAAATACGATTCTCCTCTGATGAAAGCTATGCATGAATGGACTTCAGATGATCTACATTTTTTCAGAATGAAGAATCGTCAAAGTCTATAACATCGTTCATGCGCTCATCCTCAGCTACAGATTGAATATCCTCTGAAGTGACACTGATGATTGTATAGTCCTCGTTCTGCTGTTTCTTCACGGCTTTTTCCTTCACAAAACGGGGACTGCCTTCCCCGGCATCTTCATCATAGACGAGCAGAAGACCGTCGCTTTTACGGAGCAACAGATCATCCCGTGCAGTGAACTGCCACGGCCCGATATAAGGTTGATTGCTAATCGCACCGTAATAGTCCACACCCGAGAGGATGGAACGGTAATACTCCTGCTTGTCTTCTTTCCATTGCTCCTCAGGGTTCTGAAAGGCAGTGATGATCGACAGCTTCAGATGTGGATACGTCTTCTTTAGATCAATCACCACTTCGCAGGCCCACAGGTCCACACCGTACTGTCCCGGCGTCAGCACCCATTCCAGGCCATCCTCGACAAGGGGAGTGAGTCGGGAGGAGATGGCTTTTTTGATAAAAGGAATACCTTCATGTTTCTGTCCAAAAATCTGCAATTCATGTGCCCGGTAACCGGTGATCAACAGGTTTTTCAGTGTCCGTTCCTCCTTTCAGGCATGATCAATTGATCAGTGAATTTTCTATATATGCACACATTAGTGGTGCAGTTATTTCACAGGTGGAGTTTCTGCACGGAACGGATACAGGAATGGCTTCGGAATATCCGTTTCGAATGACATTAACTCATCCGTTGTAGGGTGGATAAACGAGAGTATACGTGCATGAAGTCCGAGACGGCCAAGATCTCTTGTGCGTGCGCCGTATTTTCTGTCACCGGCAATCGGATGTCCGAGATCTTCCATATGCACACGAATCTGATTTTTACGACCTGTCTCCAGACGCACTTCCAGCAAGGAGAACTCACGGTTCGATTTCAGACGTTTGTAATGTGTAATGGCATGTTGTCCATCATTCGGACGAGAACTGGAGTACATTTTCAGCGTTTTGGTTTCCTTCAACCAAGAAGAGATGGTGCCTTCTTCTTTGGCTACTGAACCTTCAACAAGGGCAACGTAGACGCGGTCCTGCACATTTTCTTTCCAGTTGTTTTGCAGCTTCTGCTGCACCTCTTCACTTTTGGCAAACATCATCACACCCGATGTATCCCGATCCAGACGATGGACAACAAAGATCCGGTTGAGCGGATTGGTGCGGCGTACATGCTCTGTCAGTTGGCGATAAGCCGTGAGGTCATCTGTCTTGTCTGCGGCAATGGACAACAGTCCGGCTTCCTTGCGGATCACAATGATATCATCGTCTTCATGCAAAATGTTAATACCCGTTAAGGACGGAGCAGCGACTGCACCTTCTTTTCGAATGTAGACAATCTGACCTGGCGTCAGCGCTTCATTAAACTTGGTTACGACCTTCTGATCCACGGATACCTGTCCACGACCCAGAATGGACTTCACTGCGTTCCGTCCTGATTTCAAATGCTGCAACAGGAAGTTCAACAGTTCATCGGGTTTGGTCACTTTGTACTGGCGTGGTGGTTCCTGCTTGCGATAGTAGGAATTACCTGGTCGTTTGGATGCGCTGGCATTTTTGAGTTTGTTGCCTCCAGCTTTCTTGGGTGCACCCGATGATTTCGCGGTTATTGGCTTCTTATTCTCCTCCGTATTACGAGATGCGGAAGCACCTGATGTTTTGGCAGATGAGAAGTTGGACTTGCCGGACCGTGCTGAAGATGAACCTGTATAAGATTTCCCCTTGGCCGAGGCCGATGTCTTGCCTGTTGGACGTTTGCGTTTATTCATGAATAGTAATCTCCTTCTGAACAGCCTGTACCGCTTGTGTGCATACGATCCGTTCATTTTCGTTATGCAGTTCAATATACCATTAACAGTCGACAAATAAAAATAGGTTCATACAATCTGCTATACATCCAATCATAAGAGTAGTGAGATTCATAGGATAGGGTATCCCATAGCATTGGAGGTGTTACTCATGGGCGTGTTTCTCGATATGAGAACTTCGATGAACTCGGCAACCGTAGGACAGCCCGGTTTGTCACTGTCAGAATCCCCGACAGCTTTCGGCACCATTGGTCTGCAGACGCAGGGTGTGGTGAATCCCATTATTACGTTGAACGGGACAGTAGGTGTTACGGGAGAACTGGGAGATACCTTTGTTGTGGAGCTTGTGCGGGGTTTTTTATATGATCCTTTCTATATCATCTACCGTGCTGAAGGTACGATTGGACAGAACGGAGGTGCCGAATTTCATTCGTTCACAGCTCAGGATCTAGCTGCACCACCAGCATTGGAAAGTGTGTATACTTCGTTCATCTCGGGGGTGTCCACAGCAGTAAGAACCGGGCCGGAGATGTTATATGGTATTGCAGCCACCGGTTAGTAGTGAAAGGCGAAATATAACAGGCAGAGTGCTTCGTCATCACTTCCGTTGACGGCAGAGTTCGCTTCATACCCCAGAAACGCAAGACAATGCAGCGATAGGTTTCGACTAGCGCTCAGCAAGAAACCCCCGGCTTAAGAAGTCGGGGGTTTTTGCCGTACAGCATCTGCACGTTTCAATACAAATCACGAATCTAAAGTTTGGAACTGTCCATGATCAGTTGGCACGGCCTTTCAGAATGATGTTGTTGGCTTTGCCAAAATCGATAGCAACTTTGCCTGCGAGTGCGGCTGTTCGCTCCGCAAGGATAACCGCGTTGACGCCACAGGAGAAGAGAGCGACATCGAAGGTCTGTTGATTATTCTGAATCCAGTGCAGCGTTTCATCCATTTGATCATAGCTGTCGAAGGGCAGGGCAGTCACAATGTTTAGATTATAGGGCTCACGTTCGAGCATCACACGCAGTTCCTCAATCTCACGGGTAACGAGTAACACACGCTTGCCTGCAAGCATCTGCCAGAAACGCGGGTTCTGCGCCAGTTCCCGATTGACACAGGCGTGACAAGTCAGTGGAGGAGAGATGCCAAAGTGTGCAAATACCATGTCGGTCAGGGGTCTTTTGAGATAATCGGGAGCATTGATGGTGCTGTCACCACGAGGAAGAATGCCCACGATATCGGCACGTTGCAAGGAAGCGGCGACTTCATCCCGTAGTTTCGGGTTGGGAAGACGAAGTCCCTTTTGCCCTAGGTTGGCTTTCTTGGCCCAACGCTCCTGAAGGACCTGTTCCGTAGGCCATACGGTTTCTTGAGACATGACGATATTCTCGCCATCACCGACTCTTACAAGAGACAGCGGTCGGTGTTCCAGAAGTGCCGCTTCGAGCTGATCAAGCACACCTTCCATTTCAAGATAGATCGAATTCATTGATGGGTTGCCTCCTTTGAAAATTGAACTGTTCTATTCTATGTTGCGAATACCGTAACGATATGTACGTTTGACCCAAAGGGCGTCATCTTCAGTTGTATATCAATCTATTTATATGAAAGTTAGTACATCTGTCGGTACCGCTTCTATCAACGTTTCATACGATATAGAGTGCTGGATTCACAAGCGAGATGTGGCTTGTAAGCAATCAGATAGATAGAAGATGGTCTTCGTAGGAAGACAGCATCAAAACTATGAAAACAGTCTGTATCCGGTAAACGGAATTTGCAGCGTTCATGAGGAGGAATGTTATGTCCAGGAAAGTTGTGATTGAGATTAACTTCAACAATTACGGGATGGACCCGCAGCGATTGACGCGGGAATGGCTGGAACGTCGGATGAGCATCTTCCGCACGTTCACATTGCATTGCCTGAAGGCACAGACGAATCAGGATTTCCTCACAGTGGTGAAGTTGTCCAAGGAATCCGGGGAATTAATGCAGGAGATTCTGGCGGGTCAGGAGCCGCTTCCCTCCAATATTCGTTTTGGAACCAATATCGAGAGTGTGCGTGCCATTTTGGCGTTTGCCAAAGGTACGGAGCAGCTCTATATTGCCCGTCTGGATTCGGATGATTTATACCATAAAACTTTTGTTCAACAACTCTACGATATTCAACCGCAGCAGCAGACGATGGCATTGATTAACCAGAACGGATATCTGTGGGACAGTGTGAATAACGAGATGGCACCAGCGTTTCACCGTTCTCCGCAATTCTATGTCTACTTATATAAGACAGCCGAATACGCAGCAGGATACCGGGTCAAGCTTCCGGGCAGAGGTACACATGGCAATGTCATTGAACTGCCGCACGAGCTGCTTGCTCCGCGCAATTATGTCAACATCGTGCATTCGAGCAATACTTCAACCAAAAAGGTACCGCCCAAAGACCGGTTAAGCCGGGATGAGATGGCACAGGTACTACGCGAATTCATGATCTGATCAGGGAGGGATTCATCCATGATTCAAGGACAAACGATTCTGATCACTGGAGGAACGGGCTCCTGGGGTCAAAAGCTGACTGAGGTACTGCTGGAGCAGGACCCGGCTGAGATTCGCCTTCTGTCACGTAATGAATACGCCCAGATTGCGATGCAGCGAGAGTTCAACCATGATCCGCGTCTGCGATTCATCATTGGGGATATCCGCGATTATCGGGCAGTGGAAGATGCATGCAGAGGTGTGAATGTGCTCTTCCATCTGGCTGCGCTGAAGCACGTTCCGGTCTGCGAGGACCAACCTGATGAAGCGTTCAAGACCAATGTAATCGGGACGCAGAATATTATTCGGGCTGCGATACGCATGCAGGTTGCCAAAGTCATCGATGTGTCCACCGATAAGGCGGTAGATCCGATTAACGTATATGGCATGACCAAGGCTTTGGGTGAAAAAATGATGATCCGTGCCAACTGGCTAAGTGAAGGTACCCGGTTTGTCTGCATCCGCGGGGGCAATGTGCTTGGAACCAGCGGCAGTGTTGTGCCTTTGTTCCGGCGTCAGATCGATGAAGGCAAAAGCCCGACCATTACGGACAAAGGCATGACCCGTTTTTTCCTGACGCGTACCGAAGCTATACATTTACTGCTTAAGGCGGCTGAGGCGGCCGTGGGCGGAGAGACTTTTGTGATGAAAATGAAAGCTTGCAAGATGACGGAACTTGCATCCGTCATGTTGGAACAGGCAGGTCGTCCATCCTTCGATTATAAGGTGACGGGAATACGTCCAGGCGAGAAATTGCATGAAGTGTTGATCTCGCCCTTTGAAGCGCCGCGTACGTACCAATACGATGCGCAGTATTATGTCATCCTGCCGGAGCACAAGGACAAGAGCCTGACGGATCAGTACAGCAGTCTGCCACGTGTGAACTTCTCCGAGTATCGCTCGGACAGTGCCATGATGAACAAACCAGCGATTGCCCGGTTTTTGCGTGCAGGTGGCTATATCGATTAGGGTGTGTCTCAAAACTCGCTCGGAGTTTTCAGACACGCCCACTGAGGGGAGGCGGAGCGTTTGGAGGTGGTAGGTATGGAAGAAAATCATCAGCACAACCAGCACGAAGGTAATGAAGAGTTACAGCAACGTAACCTTATACAACATATTAATGACCGCTCCCTAAAAGCTGTTGTCATTGGTCTAGGCTATGTGGGTTTACCCATGGCTGTAGAGATAGCACAGGCCGGTTATCAAGTCCACGGGATTGACATCGATACTTCCAAGGTAGCTAAGCTGAACGCCGGGAATTCGTATGTCATAGGTATAGAAGATGATGTTGTGCAGTCGCTTATGCAGGCTGGATTATTCACGGCAAGCACCGATTATGCAGCGGTGAGACAGGCGAATGTCATCGTGATCTGTGTGCCCACTCCGCTGACTGCCGATCATCAACCGGATATCTCGTATATCTCGGCCGCGGTGGATGGCATGACTCCGTATTTGCAGGAAGGCAGCCTGGTTATATTGGAAAGCACGACCTATCCGGGCACAACGGAAGAACGCGTGAAACAACCGATTGAAGTGGCAAACGGCTGGCGAGCTGGAGAACAGTTCTACGTCTGTTATTCTCCGGAGCGGGTAGATCCGGGCAGTGTTCATTATGGTGTGAAAAATACCCCGAAGATTATTGGTGGTTCGACACCCGCTTGTCTGAATTATGGTAAACAGTTCTACGGCTCATTCCTCAACGAAGTTGTTCCGGTTAGTTCAACAACGGTAGCGGAGACGGCAAAATTGTTCGAAAATACATTTCGTAGTGTCAATATTGCACTCGTGAATGAGTTGACCCCGGCCTGTGAACAGATGGGTGTAAACATCTGGGAAGTACTGAATGCCGCGGCAACCAAGCCGTTTGGTTATATGCCCTTCTATCCCGGTCCCGGTATCGGCGGACATTGTATCCCAATCGATCCGATCTATCTGTCCTGGGCAGCAAACCGTCAGGGATCGGAGCTGCAATTCATCCAGCTGGCGGATGCAACCAATCGGCAAATGCCAGAGAGAGTAGTGAAGCGTGCCTCGGAGCTGCTGAAGCAGAATGGTGTATCTGTGCGGGGAGCACGTGTTGTACTGGCGGGTATGGCTTATAAAAAAGATATTGACGACTTGCGCGAATCGCCAGCATTGGACGTTTTTCGGCTGCTGAGCGTAGCGGGCGCAGATGTGGTTTTCACCGATCCAATGGTGCCTGTCTTCCGGAAGGATGACGGTACGATGCTCCAGTCTCGGCCTGCTGTACCGGAATTGTGGACAGGAGCTGATCTGGTGATCATCACCACGGATCATTCGGCATTCGATTATCAGGAGATGGCGGATCATGCAAAGCTGATTTTTGATACACGCAATGCAACGGCCGGATGCCACGGGGGAAATATTGTGGTGCTGGGTCAGCCTGTACGGCGAGGAAACACGGGAGAAACCTATGGCGAATCATGACCGGGTGAGTGAACGCTATTACGGCGAGATCAATTCGGAGGATTCTCATGAAGCGACGAGAACACGTATCCACTGGATGTGTCGTGCGGCGACAGGCAAACGCATCCTGGATGTCGGGTGCAGTCAGGGCATTACGTCCATTCTACTGGCACGTGAAGGATTTCGTGTCACTGGCATTGATTTGGAAGAAGAAAGTGTCCGATATGCGCAAGCTGAGCTTGCCAAAGAGTCTAGGCCAGTTAGGAACAATGTGGATTTTCGAATGCTGGATATTACGCAATGGAAAGTACGGACGACCTTTGATACTGTGCTGCTTGGAGAAGTACTGGAACATTTTGCTCATCCGGAGACGTTGTTGGTCCAGATTCATCGGCTGCTGCAAGAGGATGGGACGCTGGTTGTGACCGTACCGTATGGATATCATCCGTTCTATGACCACAAGCAGACCTTCTATGCAGGAAGCCTGGCGATGACCCTGATGCCGTATTTTGAAGTCTTGAAACTTGAAGTTCATCATAAATATCTATGTTGCGTGGCCCGCAAACGGCGGAGTACACAACTGCATATGTCGCCGACTTTGGATCAATTGATGGAGTGGATGGAACTGGATCATGTCCATTTTGCCGAGGTGGAACATCAGCACCTCCGCGTAATGAAGCAGCGCAAGAAGGCACTGGACAGTGCGGTGGAGCAGGTGAAACGGCTTCGCCGTCAGGAGAGTGGAGAAGTGTAACATGGGATACGATTGTAACAGGATAGGATATAAGAAGGCATGTGCCTGAGAGATTAAAATTACTGCAGGTACACCGGAACTATGTACTTGAGTTAATTAGAAAATAGGGGAACTTGCATGATCGACATATTGCAATACGCGTACGACAGGAAGGGGCTCAAAACGTGATCACCATCAGTCTGTGTATGATTGTGAAGAACGAGGAACGCATGCTGGCGCGCTGTCTGGACTCGGTTGCCGGCATCGCGGACGAGATCATCATTGTGGATACCGGTTCATCGGATCGCACGATGGACATCGCTGCGCAGTATACCAACCAGGTCTACACGTATGAATGGAAGGAAGACTTTGCCGCAGCGCGGAATGAGTCATTCACCAAGGCCACGCAGGAGTATATCCTGTGGATGGATGCGGATGATGTGCTGCTGCCCGCGGAACGGGCGAAGCTGGAGGTGTTGAAGCAGCAGCTTCCGTCCGGGGGGGAGACGGAAGCTGTGATCTTGAACTACACGCTGGCCGAGGGAGCGGAGGGGAGTCCACTTGTGACGGACCGACGCCTTCGCCTGGTCAAGCGGGATGCCGGGTGCCGCTGGCATGGCCGGCTGCACGAGCAGCTTAGCTTTCCGCGGGGCGAGGTCATTACGGCAGACATTGCCGTCACGCATCGCCGCGAAGCGGGACATCATTCAGCGCGAAATGTGCGCATTCTGCGCAAATGGATCGCCGAAGAGGGCGTAGCACAAGGCCGCCTGCTGTTTTATTATGCAGGCGAATGTTATGACCGCCAGCGTTATGCGGCGGCGGCACGCGGGTACACGAAGCTGCTGGAGCAGCCAAGCGGATACCGCGAGGATCGCCTGATTGCCTGCGCGCGGCTGGCGGAATGTTATGAACGACTGGGTGAGCCGGGCCGTAAGCTCGGAGCATTGCTGCAGTCGTTCCAGTATGATCTGCCACATGCCGATTTCTGCTGCGCTATTGCGGCCTGTTTCCATGAACGGCAGGAACCCGTCTCGGCGATCTACTGGTATATGCAGGCGGTGGACGTGAGCAGCCGCGATCCGGGTCTGCGCCCGGTGCCTATGGCTTGCCGTACATGGCTGCCACATGCCCGTTTATCCCTTTGTTATGCTCATCTGGGCAACTGGGAGCAGGCATTGCTGCATAACACCAAAGCCCGTGAGTACTTGCCCAACGATCCCGGATTGCTTGCGAATCGGCAGAAGCTCGAAGTTGTGGTACGCAAAGAGATGAAGGAGCGGGAAGAACGTGGTGAAGTGTCACCGCATAAGTAGGGAGATGAACTGGGACAGATGAGGACAGAAGAGTTTGCAGTGGGAGTAGAGATAGAGAAAATAGATTGAAATAGAAGTGAAATAACAAAGAAACTAATCCGTTGCTGGTAGGATGCGATAGGATGGATCAGTGAAAATAAGGGTTGATTGGAAATAGAGTGTAAGGCACAATTGCGAGCAGAAGCAGAAGCAGAAGCAGAAGCAGAAGCAGAAGCAGAAGCAGAAGCAGAAGCAGAAGCAGAAGCAGAAGCAGAAGCAGAAGCAGAAGCAGAAGCAGAAGCAGAAGCAGAAGCAGAAGCAGAAGCAGAAGCAGAAGCAGAAGCAGAAGCAGAAGCAGAAGCAGAAGCAGAAGCAGAAGCAGAAGCAGAAGAGGATTAAGAGGTAGAATAGATATAATAGATAAATTATGATGCTGCCATATGTTTAAAGTCCGATAGCTACGAAGTTGGTAGTGACTGAGCTTATGCAGACCACAATGAAGCATAAGTTGATAAACGATAACTTGCAGAACAAGAGCAGCCCCGCTCAACCGAAAGAGTCGGTGAGTGGGGCTTTTAATGCTTATCGTGCCGCGTATATCTCCTGCCATGGTGTAATGAAAGTAGCATTTGGTGAAATTTTCACAAGGCATACAGAGCGTTGGGACTTTTGACAATGCGGTGCAGTGAGGATTACTCATCAAGATGAGCCGTCGAGTGTTCAAGGCCATCATATTAGCTGCTAAGTTGTTTTACTTTTCAGGTGCCAAGCATCGCACATACTGTTCTTTCAGCCGTAAGCTCTTGCATGCCCAGCCCCATCCATCATATATTTCGTCATCGATGTTGAGGGTGATGGTCTCATCCGTATATTCATTCCAGTTTTCAATCCGGAGTGTGTTTTCACTTTCCCATTCGAGATGGTTATTTCCGTGGTGCTTGGCACGAAAGATTGTTTTTACCGTGGCACCCTCAGGTGCATTTGTCTTCTTTACATCGACCCAGATTGTAACGCCGCCTGCCGCACCACCGTAAGGTACACCGTAAATTTCGGCAGTATAGTCACCATTACGTGAAGGCATGGAATAGCTTAATTCTCCTTTCTCAGAACGGTCAAACGTGGAGAAGTAAGGACGGAGCCAGAAATACAGGAATACAGCGGCAAACAGTACAAGAATCAACAATGTAAATGTAGTGAGAATAGGGTGTCTACGTATCCAAGGTTTGCGAGAATCTGTATGGGATGAACTTGAATTAGCTTGAGTATTTGAGTCCATAAGGTTGATCCTCCAATTGCAGCTTACAGTGATATTTGCTTTGCAGGAATATAAATGTCCAACTCTCCGTAGTGGTCTTGAGCCAGACTGCCATCAATTTTTTCAAAATAGTAGGGATCACTCTTCTCGTACCCCGAATGGCTCTGCCAATATTCATCGATAAATGTCCAGACACTGTCCAGATGATCAATATTGATGAGACTTGGATGGAAATCACAGACAAATTTGAATACAGCATACTGGTTGGCCGGGACCTCAATTCCGTCCAGTTCTTCAGGGATATGATCCAGACTGGTGACCTCTACAGACGGCTGATATGTACTGTAATCCTCGTTAATCTCATTGGTAAATCCGATATATACGTTGGGTTGCAGCACGTTAGGAATCGAATGAAAGTGTTTTTCAAAAAAGTCGTTGCCTGCTGAATTGGCTTCATAGTGTTCTTCATTGTCTGCATACCGAATGTGGGATCGTTGCCCAATGAGTTTCATAGCCGGTTTTCGTACATACGTTGGTTTGAAAATATATCCATATGGAAGCGTTGTGATCATGGACGAAGTCATGCGGGCTGTGAATTCAAGGTTTCCAGCTCCCTGTTTGCGATACTGCAGGGGTGTAATGCCGAAGGCTTGTTTGAAAGCACGTATGTAGGATTGTTCATGTTCAAAAGCGTAATGTCCGCTGATATCGATAATCTTCCAGTTCAGATTCACCAATTGCTCCAGGCTGCGTGCTAATTTGCGTGAGCGAATGTATTCTCCAGGCAATTGTCCGCTTACATGTTTGAACATGCGATGCAGGTGGAATTTGGATATATGAGTCACAGATGCCAGATGATCCAGCGTTAATTTGTCTTGAATATGGTCTTCTATGTAGTCAAATAGCTTATCCAGTGTGTCTAGCAGATCGTGTTGCATATCAATCTCCCTACTTCTAATAGTACTTACAGCAATAAATGTTCATTTTTTCCTTATCACCGATGATATCATAACCAAGTACATAATTTAATGACAAGATTGGAGAAACCATCCATGTTTGCTGACAAAAGAACTTATACAACGTTAGGCATGTTAACTCGATTATGGACACTAACGGGCAAGTACCGTATGTTCATCATTCTGTTACTTTTCGCTGCCTGTATGGTCTCACTGATTGAGGTCGGTTATTTGGAATCGATTCGAAGACTGGTCAAAGGCGCGACTGAAGGACAGTTTTCGTTACTCTACTCAGGGTTGATCATAGGCGTTAGCATTGTAGTATTACGATTGATTGTAACCGCATTCATGACGAGGGTCGAGACGTTATTCCAGCAAAAGACATTATTGTCTGTGCAGTCTCTACTGCTCTCATCCTTTAGCAACACAGAGACACGTGATCTGGCACATTATCATACAGGTGACCTAACCTCTAGGATCTGGACTTCAGCCAAGGAAGCACAGAAGGGGATCAACCAACATGGCATTGAACTCGCGAAAAATATCATTCAGCTGATTCTTGCCTTTGCTTACTTCAGTTGGGTGAACTTGCCGCTGTCGTTGGCTATCATTGCATTCACATTGATCTATCCTCTTGTAACGGTAGGACTTGGTAAACGTCTACAAAGACAGCATGATCAGTTGAATGCCAGCGCAGCGTCAAGAGATGAGATACTAACTGAGATCATCCAAGCCCCAGTTGAGATCCGAAGTTACGGACTCGCGGGTTATGTACACCATCATTTTAAAGATCGAATGGATCAAGTGTTCAGACATACGATGTCTGTATCTGTGTTACAACGACTTTCGGAAGCAGCCGGACGGGTCTCGACGTATGGTGGCATGATTCTGATTCTCTATCTAGGCGGCATGCAGGTCCTGAATGGACATATGGATGTAGGCGGATTGGCAGCTTTTCTGGTAGCAAGCAGTCAGTTAACTCGTCCGATTGAATCATTATCTGGGTTGTGGAATGATTTTATTGGTTCGGCTTCTCATGCGTCCAGAATCTTTGAAGTGTTGGATTTGGAGAGAAAGAACACGGTTGCTAATACCAGTACAAATACATATGTACGATCCGAACCGGGTTCAGGTGAAATTGAAAAGCAATCTAAACCAGCTGGGATCAACGTACAGCATGTGTCTTATAGGTATGCGGAGCAAGAAGAAGTGTTAACAGATATTTCTTTTGAGGCCAAGAAAGGAAAGCTTACTGTAATTACAGGGCCAAGTGGATGTGGAAAGACCACGTTATTGAAATTAATAGCCGGATTAGATACATCTGTTACTGGTTCGATCCAGGTCATGAATCAGAAGAATTCACTGAAGGATATGCACGAAGTTCAGACAGGGAATGTCAATCAGGTGTATGTTCCGCAACAAGCCTTTATTTTCACAGGTACAGTGGAAGAGAATATTGTTTTTGGACAAGAGGGGATATCTGCCGATCAAGTAAAGGTTGCGGCCCATATGACGCATGCACATGACGCGATTATGCGTCAATCGCCCGGCTATGGGACAGAGCTTCAGCCGCAAGGCGGGACGATGTCGGGTGGTGAGCTTCAGCGTATTAGTCTAGCCAGAGCAATGCTGAGGAACCCGGATATTCTATTGTTGGATGAACCGACCTCATCTCAAGACCCGTGGCATGAGCAACGACTGAATGATCTCTTTGCCCGAATCACTGCTGACAAAGGCACAACGGTTATTGCAGTTACTCATCGATTATCGCTGATAGAACGGGCAGATCAGGTCATCTATATTCAGCAGGGACGCGTCGAAGATACGGGGACTCATCGTGAATTGCTGGATCGTCCAAACGGATATCGAAGTTATATTGCGGAGCAGGATACGGAAGTGGAGGGACAGCATGAGTAACAAGATCGAAGATGCAGCATATGCCGATGAAGTTGAAATGAAGAGCAGTCATGAGAAAAGTGGAGCTTATGAGATAAATGAAAATAATGAAAATGAAAATATCGAAAATGAAGCTCATCATCAGATGAACGAAAGTGATGTTCCAGATGACCCAAAACAAGCTGTATCATTGGCAACGGTATGGCCCGTTATTTTTCGCTGGATGAAACCTTATGGATTAGCTGTAGCGATCTTGCTCATTTTTATCGCAGCAGATGCGGTCTTTGATTGGGGACTTGCCTTTGTACAGGGATTCTTCGTGGATGCTATTCATGATGGGGGACAGGAGCAGTTAAACGCTACGGCGATGATCTTTATCGCCATTCTGTCAGGGTTTATCGTTTTACTCGCGATGCATCGTTATGTGCTGGTATGGCTCAAGGAATCGATGCAACGGGATATGTCCATGGATCTGTTGAAACTGTTAAACCGGATGCCCTATTCCTGGGTGCGCAGACAGAAGTCCGGGGATGTGATGCTTCGTATCAAGGAAGACACCAAGCATGGTGCAGAAGTTGTGGAGGCTATTGCAGAGGGTGTTACGGTTGTACTCATCATTGCTCTATCGCTGGGATACTTGTACAGAGCAGATGCATGGGTTGCGGTTATCGCCTTGGTAAGTGCAGGGGCAATCTGGTTTACGGCGAGGTTGTATGATCAGCGAATTGTACATCTGTCCGATGAGGTCGAATCCAGGGAAGGCGAGTCCCAGGAACAGATCCAACAGTATGTTGAAGGGATACCGGTGATTCAGATGTATAATGCTTCACCGTGGTTTCTCGCTCGTTTTCGGACACAACAGCAATCACTGAATCGTGTTCAGGCTAAGTTGCAGATGACCCTGAGCATGTCGGATAACGTGGCGATGGCGGTGTTTGGTCTGGCTCAATTGTCAGCGTTGTTCCTTATTGCTTTGTCAGCGGCTAGGGGAACTTTGTCTCCGGGCATGGTTGTTGCAAGTAGTCTGCTGTTTGAACTGGTAGTGTGGCCAGTACTCGGCTTGTCCAGCCAGTGGAGTCAGATGCAAGCCAGCGTGGGTGCATTTGGACGTATCTCTGCATGGTTGAAATTGGCGGAGAACAAGAAGACAGACACATCCAATACCAAGCACGAGGAACTTGCACAGGGAATTTGTAACCAAGATCAAGGGAGTACACAAAAAGGGGCACATAAAGAAAAAGAAATTGCTATGCTACGTCTTCAACAGGTTACATTAACCGATGAAGACAGTGGTCGGAACATTCTGGATCAGATTACGCTTAATCTGGTTCCTGGTGAACTGGTTGCGGTAGTTGGCGCTAGTGGTGCTGGCAAATCTACACTGTGCCAAGTGTGTGCAGGGCTGATCCCGCCAACAAACGGAAGCATATTGCTGGGTGATAAACATGTTGAAGAGTATATAGAAATGGATAACCAATCCAGACTGACGTATATGCCGCAGACACCTACTTTTTTTACAGGAACGATTGAAGATAATATTCGTCTGAGTTCAGACGTTACATTGGACAGAGTAAAGCTTGCGGCAGAGCAGGCAGGTTTGCATGAATATATTGAGGCACAGGAAGGACAATACGCAGCAATGTTGCATGAGAAAGGTGCCAATCTATCTGGAGGCCAACAACAGCGACTGTCGCTTGCCAGACTCTTTATGAGGTCATCCGATCTATATATTCTGGACGAACCAACGTCATCACTGGATATTCAGACAGAACAGAACGTGATGAATCACTTGCTGAACTTTATGAAAGGCAGGATAGGATTGCTTGTCACACATCGCATGGAGGTTGCTCGTCAGTGCTCTCGCATCCTTGTGATGGAACATGGCCGAATTGCCGAAGATGGAACGCATGAACAACTGATGCAGAGGAAAGGATTGTATTATCGTATGAATGCAAGAGGCGTTGCTGCCAATGAATGAACCTACGTTGAAAAAAGCGATGGATACGCTGGAGTTCTTGAGTCAGGATCGTGAAGCACGTCGTTTGTATGAAGAGCGGCAAAGTATTTGCATGACGAAGCTTCTATGGTTGAGTGGGCTAACTGAGTCTGAGATACAGTCATTGAAAGGCTAGGAGCGTATACAGTACAAACTAGTTGTTAATTAAGCTCTTATTGTATGTTGAAATGAATGCAATCGTTTTGTCCAACTAGGGCAGGACGGTTGTTTTTATTTTGATGAAGGGGCTTCAAACGTTTTACAGTAAAACGCGGTTGCTCATTCGGGGCTGGGCCGTTAAACTAAAGGGAGCGGCGTTTGCTTGACGGACAAGTCATGAGAACGCCATTTTGTTGTCAAGGATGCGGCATATGTGCCGCTTTCGGATGTCAGAATCGGATCGGACCAAGCTGGTGGAAAAACACCGGTGATAAGTAAGGAGTCTTTACATGAGTGTGCAAACACCTACATTAGAAGAAGCGCAGGGTCTCCTGCAAAAATATTATGGCTACCCCGACTTCCGTGAGGGACAGAAAAAGATCGTAGCCAGCCTGCTCGAACGTGAAGATACGTTGGGTATTATGCCAACCGGGGGCGGTAAGTCGATCTGTTATCAGATCCCCGCTCTGTTATATTCGGGACTGACGCTTGTTGTCTCCCCGTTGATCTCATTGATGAAGGACCAGGTCGATGCGTTGACGACCGCCGGAATTGCTGCCGCGTATATTAATAGTACACTTAGCGGCAAAGAAGTGAATGATCGCATCCGCGCGGCGCAGCGCGGTGAGCTGAAGTTGCTCTATGTCGCGCCTGAGCGACTGGAGCTGGATTGGTTCCGCGAGGAGATGGGCTATTTGCCGATCTCTTGCGTTGCCGTGGATGAGGCCCACTGTGTATCGCAGTGGGGGCATGATTTTCGGACAAGCTACCTGGCGGTAGCACCGTTTGTGGATAGTTTGCCGGAGCGGCCGGTGGTTGCGGCCTTCACGGCTACAGCGACGCCCGAGGTCATGGGCGATATTCTGCGGTTGCTGCGTTTGCAGGACCCGCAGACATATGTGACCGGACTTGGGCGGGATAATCTGGCGTTTAGCGTGCTGCGTGGCGAGAGCAAGAAGGATTTTGTCCTGAATTATGCGCGCGAGCATGCCAGCGAGCCGGGCATTGTGTACGCCGCGACTCGTAAGGACGTGGACGATCTGCATCAGCGTTTGTTGCAGGCGGGATTGCCCGCAGGACGCTACCATGCCGGGATGACGGACGATGAACGGTCCCAGAGCCAGGAAGCTTTTTTGTACGATGATATCCGAGTGATGGTGGCGACCAATGCGTTCGGGATGGGGATTGATAAATCGAACGTGCGTTACGTTATTCATAACAGCATGCCGAAGAACATGGAGGCATACGTGCAGGAAGCCGGACGTGCAGGCCGGGATGGAGAGCCAAGCCAGTGTATTCTGTTATTCGGGGCACAAGACATTATCACCCAAAAGTTCCTGATTGAGCAGAATCCGATGGACGGCGACCGCAAACAGAACGATTACCGGAAGCTGCAACAGATGGTGGATTACTGTTACACAACGCGTTGTCTGCGCAGTGCGCAGCTGGATTATTTCGGTGAGGTGCATGACGATACACCTTGCGGTACTTGCAGTTCCTGTACGGACGACCGCGAGTTGGTAGACATGACGATTGATGCACAGAAAATATTCAGCTGCATTCACCGCATGCGTGAACGGTATGGTGTATCGCTAGTCGCTTCGGTGCTCAAAGGCTCCCGTGCCAAAAAGGTACTCGATTATGGTTTCAACTCTCTGCCAACCTATGGCGTGATGGGCAATCGGACAGAGCGTGAGATTTCGGAGATCATCAACGTGATGGTATCCGAAGGATATCTGATGCTGTCTGAGGGACAGTATCCGGTTGTGCGTCTGCAACCACTTGCGGTGGAAGTGCTCAAAGGCCAGCGTGAAGTGATGCAGCGTGTCGTCCGCAAGACAGCGGCAACGGCTTCGGGCACGAACTATGGTGGACGCCGCGGACGCGATGCGATGCCATCTGCGGTTAATGAGACGGTATTTGAACAGCTTCGCCTGATCCGGCGTGATCTGGCGGCGAAAGAGCATGTGCCATCGTACATTATCTTCAATGATGCGACCCTGCGTGAGATGAGTGTGGTATGTCCACAGACAGAACGTGACATGCTGGATATCAAAGGGGTCGGTGAGGTCAAGTACCGCAAGTACGGACTGCCGTTCCTGGAGTTTTTCCAGAAGCAATCGGGCGAAGAAGTGGATACGGATGACGATGCTTTTTACGAGTATGAGTAGGTATGAGTGAGTTATGATCAATTATGAGCGAGTTTGGCTGGTTGGGATGAAGTGAGGATTGTTGTTACGTTCGCGCTTTCAGGTCTTTGAAGTTCATGACGCGTAAAGCTTAATTGATTAAAAGTTGATATATATGCTTCGTGCAAGTCGATGATTTATCCATGATACGGGAAAAGTGTTTGGCACAGGTTCGACGCTAGAGTCTCAAGCTTCAAAGCTCAAGACAGTAATATGTGGATATCGAATTTTGGATGGAATGCGAATGAGGTATTTTACAGATTGAAGTGAGTTTGAAGTTGGTTGTCGTGTCTCTGTAGAGTGGACAAATGGTGGCGAATTGTCTTTCAAAGGGTGGACATTGGCGTTAGGAATGGCTGACCGCATCTTATACAATATGTAGGTTCGATGTGCGTTTTTTTATACTGTATGTTGTGGTTTGGGTTTAGCGAGATGTATATGTCTTTTTGAAAAGAGTGTCCACTCTTTGAAAGACAAAAGTTGGATATGTCCATGAGACATGGAATGGCGAGTTCAAAAGAGGTTTAGATGAACAGCATCCGGGGCAGGATGGCTGTGCAGCTTTCTTTTTACCAAAAAAAATATGGTCTGGGTGTCCAGGCAAAGGTTGTGAACCATGAAGGTTATTCTTTCTACATTAAATGCAAAGTACATCCATACCTCCTTGGCCTTGCGTTGTCTGAAGGCGTACAGTGAGAAGGATTTTGATATTGACCTGGCGGAGTATACGATCAAGGACCCGGTGATGAATATTGTGTCTGATCTGTACCAGCGCGGTGCGGACGTGATTGGTTTCTCGTGTTACATCTGGAACATTGAAGAGACGATCAAGGTCATCGATAATCTGAAAAAGGTTATGCCTGACGTGAAAATTCTGCTGGGCGGACCGGAAGTGTCCTATGACACGGAATATTGGATGAACCGAATTCCAAATGTGGATTTCATCGTGATGGGTGAAGGGGAAGAGACGCTGCATCAGCTTTTGATGGAGCTGGAAGGGAGTAAGAAGTTCCACTTTGTCTATGGACTGGCGTATCGCAAAGGGGAAGAGGTCATTCTCATGCCAGGACGGCCAAAAGCGGATCTGAACGATCTGCCTTCACCACACCGATTTGAAGAGGATATCCCGGATCTTGGGAAACGGGTTGTTTATTTTGAGACCAGTCGGGGCTGTCCGTTCAGTTGTCAGTTCTGTCTGTCTAGTATTGAAGTGGGTGTGCGGTATTACGATATTGAGCGGACGAAGTCGGACATTCTGTACCTGATTGAGAAGGGTGCGAAGCTGATCAAGTTTGTGGACCGGACGTTCAACATCAAGCGGGATTATGCGCTCGAAATGTTCAAATTCCTGATCGAGAATCATCAGGGGACGGTGTTCCAGTTTGAAATTACAGCGGACATCATGCGTCCCGAAGTACTGGATTATCTGGCAGAGAATGCGCCACCGGGCACATTCCGCTTCGAGATCGGGGTTCAGTCCACGAATGATCCGACAAATGAACTGGTGAAACGCCGTCAGAACTTTACGAAGCTGAGCCGTACGGTGAACAAAGTCAAAGCCAGCGGCAAAATCGACCAGCATCTGGATCTTATCGCCGGACTGCCGGAGGAAGATTACAATACGTTCCGCAAAACATTTAATGATGTGTTTGCACTGGGGCCGGAAGAGCTTCAGCTGGGATTCCTCAAAATGCTGCGTGGTACGGGTCTGCGTCTGGATGCGGAGAAGTACAACTACACGTACATGGATCACGCGCCGTATGAGATTCTGGGCAGCGATGTGCTGCCGTTCAGCGATATCGTGCGCTTGAAGCGGCTGGAGGATGTGCTGGAGAAATACTGGAACGCACACCGGATGGACCATACGCTGAAGTATCTGATGGAGCAGGAGTTCAATTCGCCATTTGACTTCTTCCAGGCATTCGGGGATTACTGGGAGGGTCAGGGGTGGCAGAAGATCGGTCACCAACTTGAGGATCTGTTTACTCGTCTGCACAGCTTCCTGGAGTCGCGGAATACGCCGCATATGGATATCGTACTCGGCCTGATGAAGCTGGATTATTTCCTCGGCCACAAATATAAACCACGCAAAATCTGGTGGGAAGATCCGCTCCAGAAAGACCAGTGGGCGGGTTATATGAAAACGTTGGCTGAACGTCCGGAAGATGTTCGTCTGCCACGTGTTGCCGGCGCCGCAGGCACGGCTTGGTTGGAAAGCAGCGGCACGGGTCCGAGTGCCGCTGGGGCAAGTTCGGCTGCTGCCGAGGAAGACTCTGCCGCAGATGCGGCGGGTGTAATCGGCAGCGAAGCCGGGGTTGCAGCGTCGCTCACTTCGGGCGACGCAACAGGGTCCGCCGCGGATGGAGCGGCGGACATGGTGGACGGCAACGCTTCGCGTGCGTTGCCGATGACCTCGGCCATGACCGCACAGACGGTCATGGGTGCCCGTGCTTTCGCCGACCTTGGTCTCGGCGAAAAGGAACTGCAGAAGCACACCGTATTGGATGTGCTTCCGTTCCGGCTTGAGCGTGTGCTAGCTGGCGCCAGCCCGCTTGCCGCGAAAGGCCGGACGCTGCTGGTCGTTGTGTACCAGCAGCATGAAGGGCAGCAGGCGCAGTATTACACGCTGCCGCTGGGAGAAGAAGCCGCTGCCATGTAGATGCAGCGACCTAGGGGTTAGCTGCATGGCCGATTGGCGGCATGCAGCGGGAGAAGCGCCACGGCTTAGCGGTCGTGGCGCTTTTTGTACGCATCACGGCTATGCGCTCGTGATGCTGCAACGGCGAGCACCGCGGTTATGGACGCCGTGCCATCCCGTGAGGTGCTGCCCCATTGGGCGCAGCACCTCACCCTTACGCGGCTTGCCACTGCATAAGCCGCGCTCCGCTCCACCTTTTAAAAAATCATATGTTTCGAAAGCATCGGAAGGTCGTCTAATTCTCTATGGGATGAAGAAGGGCCTTCCTTTTGTTTTCAAGGTCACGCCAGAGGAACTGGAAGAAGTCAAACGAGAAATCAAGGCTCATATGACCTATTACAACCACTACAGATACCAATGGAACTTAAAAAAGGATGACCCTTATAGGGTACAGTTTAAACGAAGGCCTACTTTAAGTTGATTTACATATTACTGCATCAATAATACGGTTATCGGTTCGAGATCATGGTACAGTTGAAAAAACGATCCGTTTTATCAAAGCTTGCGGCTGTTACTTGGGGATGTGATCGCAATGGATAGGATGATGGGAACAACATTTGGAAGATGAACGGGTTATTAGAATAGCACTAAAAGCAGGCCCAGAAGCATATTTATTGAAGTCACATCAATCCCAAACATGGCCCAACCAATCAAACGTTAAAAAAGGCTCAACAGTATGGCTGCTGATGTATAAACAATGATCGAACTAGGCAGAGAAACACTAAGGAGGGTTCATATGAAAGCTGTGATTTGCACCAATTACGGACCGCCAGAAGTGCTACAGATGAAAGAGATGGAAAAGCCTAAACCGAAAGACCATGAGGTTTTAATTAAAGTTTTTGCAGCCACAGCACATATTGGCGATACCCGTATTCGAAGAGCTGATCCATTCTTGGTGAGACTTGTATTCGGCATGCTCAAGCCCAGGAAAAATTTAATACTTGGCCTGGAAATATCCGGTGTGATTGAGTCGGTAGGGAAAAACGTACAATCCTTTAAGGAAGGAGACAAGGTCTTTGGGCTTACAGGGTTTTGTGGGGGTTATGCCGAATACATTTGTTTACCTGAAAAAGTGAAAAACGGAACCGGTGAAAAAAAAGGAATGGTTGCAATAAAGCCCAACCATTTATCCTACGAAGAAGCTGCGGTCGTTCCATCGGGAGCACTTACAGCTTTGAAAAATTTGCAAAAAGCAAAAATCAAGCCAGGTCAGAAAATATTGATCAATGGAGCATCCGGCAGCCTAGGGACGTATGCGATTCAACTTGCGAAATACTATGGGGCAGAAGTCACAGCGGTGTGCAGTAAAAGTAATTTTGGATTGGTAGAATCTATAGGAGCGGATAAAGTAATCGATTATACCGAAGAAGACTTTACGCAATCAGAAACGAAATACGATATCGTTTATGATGCCGTAATAAAAGCCAAACCCTCACAATGCCAAAAAATTCTAACACCCAATGGTGTTTTTCTAAACAACAGTCGACTTCCGAAAATGGAAGAAGCCGATTTACTTTTTCTCAAAGAGTTGATCGAGGAAAACAAACTAAAACCGATCATTGATCGAACCTATGCTTTGGATGAAATTGTGGAGGCCCACCGATATGTGGATACCGGGCGTAAGAGAGGCAATGTGGCAATAACGGTCAGATAGAATGAAGGATGTATATAGGAATCAGCTTTACGCTGAGGCCATGTTTTAGGGAAAAAGGTGCTGAAGATCGGCTGAGGAAAAGGTCAATCCCTGCGATACCACAGGGAGCGTAAAGCCACTGATCTATGGGGATGGATCTTATGCAGCATGAAGGGCATCAGGCGCAGTATTACATGCTGCTGCTGGGAGCGTAAAGCCGCTTCAATGTAAATGCAGCGTCTGGGGTTAGCTTGCATGGCCAATTGGCGACATGCAGCAGAGAGAAGCGCTACGACTATGCGGTCGTGGCGCTTTTATTGCATGCATCACGGCGTAGTCCACCGTAATGCTGCTGGAATGTTGAGCACCGCGGTTATTAAAACGCGGTGCAACCCTATGAGGTGCTGCACCCATTGTACGCAGCACCTCACCCTGACGCGGCTTGCCATTGTATAAGCCGCGCTCCGTTTTACCTTTTACATCACTAAAAGCATCATTTAGGTCTGAGAAAACATCGTGATATAATTAAACCAAAACCGATTAGGGCAGGAGAGCTATAGAAAATGGATGATTTTACTAAGAAGCGCATTCAAAAGATTATGGATAATTACACCCAAAATGCAGTACCCGAGCACGTGAAAAGCCAGATGAAGATAAGTTATAAAATCAGAGGAAAACATGTGACGTTGATTGAAGAAAGGCAAGCCTTTCGAAGCGAGCAATGGGTACAGATGCCGGTAGCACAGTTCAGATTGGATGAGAAGGCATGGAAAGTGTATTGGCAGGACAGTAAAGGCAGATGGCATTTCATCGATGATATCGAACCGAACGAAGATTTTGAAACACAACTCAAGATCGTTGACGAAGGTCATAACGGAATGTTCTGGAATTAATTTTTCGAAAAAAAGAGTTGGAGAGTTGAGTAAGATAATTAACATTAAAAGATATGAATGTCAAACTTGAAACCATTGAAGAGACCGATTCATTCTCTTTAGCTGGCATTCATCTTTAAAGAGAATTTGGAGGCCACAGAATGGATCTGAAGACGTACCTGGCAGAGCATTTTCCAAACCTGACTTTAGAACCGCCTCTTTTTTATAATTGGGATGTTGCAATACGATTCGAACTTGGCAATCCTCTGATGTTTGAAATGAATACGGAGCATTACATGGAACAAGTTTATCATCGATCACTTGAATTATTTAAGGCTCTTCATAATCAAGAAGATGAAGTTCTATTAATAACTCAAGCTTATTTTGCAGATAAGCCTAAACACAAAGTGAAGAAATTGAACCTGTATAGAAAATATATCAAGAAGAAAGAGCCGATTAGAGCCTTGAGACTTGAGATACTTTCAGGTTTGGATTGTGAACCGGATGAAATCCCAGACCCAAGGAACAACATGTATAGGTACTGGACTAAATGTAGAGTTGAGGACTTGAAATATAATCAGTTAATCAGAGCTATATGTAATCATGATGTTGGAATTAAGCCAACGATTTATCATAGGGTGTATCTCATTAATATAAATAAGAAAACGATATTTCATATCTATGATGATAGAGGTTGTGATGTTATTTCAGCATCAAGAGAAGCTCTAACGGATATCTATACAGAATATTACGATTGGATTTTAGATTATGATAGAGACAGAATTAACAATGTATTTCTAGGATAATGATATTGATCGCGCAGGGATAATGTATTATTTGAAACACAGGTTTTAAGGGCTTTCCGATGTAAGGAGTTAGGATTATGGATAAAAAAGAAAAGAAGTTACTCATTGTTATGATTGTACTTGCTGTAGTTGTATTAGGAGTTATATGGTACCTGAAAGTAGGCTATCTATTAAGGAAACCGGAGATGCCCGAAGCAAATATTGCAATTCAGACCCAAATGGTGGATGGCGGTAAGATCAGTTTACGAAATGCTGATTACACGGAAAATCAAATCAAGGTTGGATATGAAGTGAGAGGGTTCAGCTTGGAGGAATATAATATTGCTTGTGAGCTTTATCGTGACGGACATTTGATTTCAACTTCTGGCTCAACAGGTGGAGGTTTGATAGAACTGGACGAAAAGCATTATTACTTCATCGGTTATGAGAATATAACTGAGATGACTTTGCCTGAATCTATACATCTAAACGTGGAGATTAAAGTGATACCCAATGATTACAGACAAAAATCGATAACTTCATCCTTTGACGTAAGCCTAGATAAAGAAGTGCAATAGATAGAAGAGGACTGCTATTACCGGTGATTAAGACAACTGTTAAAGGGATGAGTGTTGTATGATAAAACCTTAATTCAAATGGTACTTCTCCATAACGGAATCACGGAAAGTTTCGTATTTTGATAACGCTTGTGCAGTGGAGGATTGAGGCACACTATATTGAGTTATCCCTTCAAGGCTGAATTTGCCTAAGTTATCATTGATTAATCCATAATTACCAAAGGAATTTTTCATCAAAAAGAGCACACTTTGATCACCCTTCTGCAGTTCTACATAGTCATCGACTGTATATTTGACGTCTCCTTCGAGGCTAACGGGTTCAATGATTGTCAATTCGTTCTGATCTGAAGGGTAATCGTCAGGCTTCTTCAATATCTTTTCAATCTTGATGTTTGTGTTGGTGTGAAAGGATTGCATGGTCCCATCATCAAATGCAGTAATAACATGCTCTCGATCTCTGAAATCTTCTATTGCATAACCAATAACGATCAGTTCAGCGAATGCATCCAGCTTATCTATTTCATGAAATGTTAAAGAATTGGCTGAAAGGTTGACGACGTGATGAATGGGCACGTCCGGTTTCGATTGACCATTTACGTAAGCGATTGCAACAGCAGAGATAGCCAATATGAGTAAAGAGACTAGTACAACCTTCCTTTTGAAAAAAGACATGATCTCATCCTCTCCGTCAGATTTAACTTCTTTTGAAAACATCTTGCTTCATTTCTACTATACACATATCTGAAAATTATTGTAAATTAAATGTCTAACAGAATATCAATCCTGAATTAATTCAGAATCTAAAATATGGTGGCACCTTTCATTGATTTTGGAACGGAAAGACAAAATATGTTGAAGGACCTAAAGTGTGACCATAAATTTTGATACAAGAAATTCAAGGAGGGTCCTATGAAGACCATCGTTTATATGGTTAGGCATGCGGAGTCACCGTATACGGAAGGAACGGAAAGAACGAGGGGACTTACCCTGCAGGGCAAGATGAATGCAGAACGAATAACGGAAATATTAAAGAATGAAGGAATACATGCCATTGTCTCAAGTCCTTATGCCAGGGCTATTCTAACCTTAGAAGGTGTGGCAGCAGCGTTAGGATTAGATATTCAGATCATGGAGGATCTGCGGGAAAGACATTTTTCAGATGATATGATTGCGGATGAAGAGTTCGAGCCTGCTTCGAAGAAGATGTTTGATGACCCGGATTATGCATTGCCAGGAGGGGAGTCGAACACGGTTTGTCAGAATAGAGCAGTGGGCGTGTTGAAACAGATTTTAGAAGAATACAAGGGTGAAAAAGTGGCGATCGGCACACACGGACATGTACTGACGTTGATGATGAACTACTTTGATTCGAGTTACGGATTGGATTTTATGAATCAAACCAAAAAACCGGACATTTATCGATTACAATATGACGAGATGGAATTAGAGAACGTGACAAGGCTATGGGGCGAATAGTGTGAAAGTGAATAGGCTAGAACGCTTGTTCATAATTTTAGTTACAGGTAAAGTATAGATATATTTGAATTCTAAGGGGTGACTCCAATGACGTTACAAAACTTGTTTCATCAAAAACCAACGAAGTTATGGAATGAAAGAATGGTTAAACACGGAGATGAGCTTTTCACAGAAGAGAGATTACTCATGTCTGATCAAGCCCTGGATACATATTTGCACCAATTAATAGCATTACAAGAAACGAAAGATTTTGAGCGCATGATCAAGGCTGTAGAAGAAGTTGTGGTTAGGTTTAATGAAATGAATGAGGCCAATGGTTACTTTATTGAAACGATGGAACGTGAAGAATTGGCTGATTTTATAGACAAGGCGGTTAGGCTGGCTGGATTAGACATTCAGGAGAATGAAGATATTACGGAAGAATGGAGAGAGTGGTAATTCGGCTGAATAGCGTTTTCCAATTTTATAGATAAGGGTGATCAATATGGAACGAGGACTCATTATATTTTTGAACGGAACGTCAAGTTCGGGGAAGACAAGCATTGCGATGGAAATGAAAAATCAGGGAGAGGTTCCGTTTCACCATCTATCTGTAGATCAATTTCTGCATAACTATGATCAATTCATCGATACTACATATCCAGATATGAAACCAACAAGAGAAGTGGAACACCAAGTGATGACAGATATCCTGTTCGACCCTATCAATTCATTGTACTGTGCAACCATTAAGCTGTTTTCGGAAATGGGTTTGAATGTCATCTTGGATACGGTCATCAGCAATGACAAGTGGTTTAATGATTTTTATGAGTTACTATCGGATTATCCGATATTGTTTGTAGGCGTGCAGTGCTCAAAAGAAGAACTCACCAGAAGAGAGCAGAGCAGGGGAGATCGAGAGATTGGACTTGCCCATTCCCAGTTCGACTACATCTACTCCTATGATGAATATGATCTGGAAGTGAATACGGAAGAGCTTAGTGCAGCTGCATGTGCGGAAGAGATATTAAGTTATATGAAGTCTGATCAGGAATACTCGGCATTTAAGAAGTTAAGTAGAAGAGACTAAGAGACTGCTGCTGATTGCGTCAGATCAAATGATATCCATTCCAATGAAAGTTAGGGATTTGGCCAAATCTTTTTCTTAGAGTTGCCAGGACCTAATAAGTAGATTTCATCAACACTCCCATAAGTATTAGAAAATGAAATTGTGAAGTCTTTACTACCACCGATAGGAAGTTTACTACCTTTAATCTGAATGAAAAGTGAATTGTTATGATGTGAGAGGTAGTAGCCGTGATATCTGCTAATACTGTCTGCAAATCCACCTTGTATAGTAATAAGCTCAGGAGAAACTTCAGTTCTTGTAACCATTGTCTCGTTAGGATCGACAACCTTGTTCAACATATAAAATCCAATGATAAAAGGAATAACAACAATAATAACTGCGCTAACAATAATGCTATACTTCATGTTTGGTCGCATATTCATTATTCACCTCATAATTAGATGATATGAATCGATGTCTCAATACTCATTGGGCATCGATTTATTGTATTTAATCAGAACAGAATTCTACATTTAGAAATATTAGGCTCATTTAAATAATATACTAATTCATTTTTTTTGTAGAGATAGGTGGAGGTTACCGATGGAAATAAACGCTATGAATCCGGAAGATCATATCCAATACATGTTACAGTCAATCATTGAAAAGACACAATCCATTATCAACGATACTGGTAAACAATCCTTCGGCTCTTTAGATTATTTCTTGGAGCACATTATAGCGTATCGGGATGAACAACAATACATGTCTAACGAGTGGCATATCCGCACACCGCGCTGGCTAGGGGAGTATGGAAATACGCCAGAAGAAGAAGAGCTTCTTTCAGACATTTACCGACTGCAAGCGTATATCGCTGAGACATTAAAGGGCGGATAAGCGGCTTACGATGTCGCATTAGTCCGGCTCAAATGTCGCAAAAGTACATGGTAACGCGATGCGGAGATCGTTTATACTCTCTTTATGTTTCGATAATGAAAATCATTATCAGTATTATACATAAGGGGGATTCATCATGAATCAAGGAACAAGGAGGCAGGCTGCCGGAAGCAAGGCATATACTGCTCACAAATCACGATTATTCATGGGCTTGATGTTAGCCCTTATTCTTGTCCTGACGGCTTGCGGTGCTGGAACAGGTACAGATAGCGGCAATCCGTCTGCGGTAACGCCAGCGGAGAAACCTGCGAGTGCAGAAACACAGACAGACGTGGCTTTTCCCGTAACGATCACACACATGAAGGGTGACATTACTCTAAACGAAAAACCGAAGAGAATTGCAATTCTTGATGTTAAGTTCTTGGATCAGATGTTAGCGATTGGCGAGAAGCCAGCAGGAAGTGTTATTGCAGGAGGGAATACCGATTTTCCAGAATATTTAGGAGACCAACCGAATGGCGTAGAAGTTCTGGGTACACGGGACGAGCCTAACCTGGAAGCGATTGTAGCACTCGACCCAGATCTGATCATCATGACCGACTTTCAAGAGAAGCAATATGAGGGTGTAAGTAAAATTGCTCCTACCCTGGTACTCGATTTCTACGAAGACTGGCGGGATACGTTAGCTACAGTGGCTAAGATTACAGACAAGCAGGACGAGGCAGAGAAAGTGCGTACAGCGTATGAAGAGAAAATCGCCGGGCTGAAGACAAAATTGTCAGAGAAGCTGGGTGATGAAACGGTGGCGATCATTCGTCCACGAAAAGAAGGAATTCGTGTTCACGGTATTGAGCACCGCATTGGCGGTATTATGTACAATGACTTGGGGCTGAAGATGCCTGCTTTGGTACAGGAGATTAATGAAGATGGTTCCGTTGAAATCTCGATGGAGAAGGTTCCTGACATTGGGGCAGATCGTTATTTTGTGCTGTCGGATGAGCTGTTTGCGGCAGAGGCAGAGGCTATGGTGAGTAATCCCGTGTGGAAGTCCCTTGATGCTGTGAAAAATAACCGCACGTATGACGTAAACTCAACACTTTGGATTGCATATTACGGACCTCTTGCGATTAATCTTATTGTAGATCAGGCATCGGAAGCCCTGCTCGGATCGAATTAATATGAACCCATATCTCTCGACAGACTTATGGAAAGAGACAGTGGAGGATCATTCGATCTTGCTCGGTGAACCGCCTGAACATAGTGTCCGTACCATTGCTCTAAGTGAGCTGCATGACGAAGCGGCATGCCGGGAGTACATCAGTTGGTTACAGGAGTACATCGATGCGCCTGACATGAAGGTTGCTGCTTCGATGTTAGCCAAGCGTATCGGTTATCTGTGGACAGCTCCGCTGGTGACCGCGATGACTTTTCATCATCAGCATGTGACGTTTCAGCTGGAAAACAGTTATCTCTATCATCCGGCCCTCTCAGATCATGAGGGCGGTACAAGGTTTCCTTTTCTATCGGTGAATGGACTTCAGGCTGAAGGACTAACGGGAGACAGGGCAGCGTGGCGGGAAAAGATGCTCGAGGAGATTTTTGCGGGACAGCTTACACCCCTGTTAAAGACGCTTGCTGCGATTGCGCCTCTTTCGATGAGTATTCTCTGGGAGAATATCATGGTACGTATCGGCCGACTATTCGCTCCTGATGAAGCCGAGACTGAGCAGGAAAGTAAGATCATTCGAGAGGACTTTTCATATCTGACGCAGGTGGCATCCGGGGAAGTGTTTGGTGAGAGGAAGAATCCGTTAACCCGCTTCACCGATTGTAAGGACAATGTGCATGTTGCCAAAAGCGAGCGGATTACCTGCTGTTTCTATTACCAGATGTCAGGCGAATATTGTCTCAAATGTCCGAAAATTGACAATGAGAAAGAATCTCAACTAAAATGACAACAGCAACAACTTTACCTTTGCTATTGTCAGGAGATGAGAAAAATGCCGCTGCAAGAACAGACAAGTCTATGGAGTGATACAACGATCAAGATGCTTGATGGGTATAGCGGTACTTTGCAGACAGGCAGCGTTTTACACGAAACGGATTTAACTTCAAATGTGCTGCTGCTGGCATATGGAGGGGAAGGGGAGCTTGCAATGAATGGCGAGGATAGCCACATTGGAGCTTCTTTTGCCTGTCATGTGGTGAAGGGATCATCCTTTACGCTGACGGCCAGATCAGAGGACATTCATTATATTGTTATTATGTACAAGGCTTCTTCCATAGAGGGAGCCTCTCTTGTTGTGCCTTCATATCGCAAGCATCCGCTGCGCAGGTCATTTGTTCAAAACTCGGCAGCCCATGCGGAATGGATCGAAAATGCCGAAAAAATCGTTGCCAAATGGCGCCGCGGTGAAGGACTGGAACGTTTTTATGCCAACGCTTTGCTCCAAGGAATGATCTACGAGCTGATCATGGCGTATGAACGTGGTCAAGGGGGAGCGGAGTCCGACATGGTGGATGTAGTCGCTTCTTATATCACATCGCACTATCGTCAAAACTTGGAGCTAAAAGAGCTGGCAGCCCTAGCGGGCTGTAGTGTAAGACAGCTGCAGCGACGATTCAAACAAGAGAAGCATCTTGGACCGATGGAATACGTCATTCAGCTGCGTATGGAAAGTGCCTCACGCATGCTGCGTCATACGGATGCTTCCATCGGTGAAATTGCAGAAAAAATGGGCTATCGCGATATGTATTACTTCAGTAGGGCATTTAAAAAATATAATGGTGTCCCACCGCTACATTACCGGCATGCCGCCGCTTCGAGAAGAGATGCAGATTATGCGAATGCTTTGCTGCAAAATCGCAAAGCTTCTTCCTATCAATCAGCCGAAGGCCCGGTCATCTGCCATAAGCGCGGGGAGTACACCGTCACCGAAATACCACAGCGTATCGCTGTCCTCGATGTGCAATATGCTGATCATTTGCTTGCACTGGGCTTGTCTCCGGTAGGGAGTGTCGGATTAGGAAGTACCGTGTTAACGTTCCCTCAATCACTCCGGTCAGGACTCCAGCATACAGCATTACTTGGTACGTATGAATACCCCGATCTCCCGGCGGTAGAGCGACTTGCGCCGGATCTGATTATCTGCACCGAGGTTCATGAGCAGTATCTTGAACGGTTAGGTAGGATCGCTCCAGTGCTGATGTTCAAGCGTAATGAAAACTGGCAGACCATCCTGAGTCTATTCGGTGAACTGACAGACAAGCGAGCAGAGGCCAAGCAGATTATCGCGAATTATCATCGCCGAACAGCTTTGCTATCCGAGGAATTGTCCTCTGTACTGGCAGGAAAAAGTGTGGCATTGATTCGTCCACTCGATTCCCTCGTGCGCGTCCATTCTGCTGCTCATCGCACAGGCGCTGTGTTGTACCGGGATCTGGGGTTGCCCGTTCCGTTGTTTGTAGCAGATACTTCCGACACGGCCTATCATATCTCGGTTGAGAGATTACCGGCTGTACAAGCTAGCCACTACTTTTTGCTGAGTAATGAGTTTATGCAAGATGGAATATCTGCCACAGAGCAACGTGTCTGGGGGATGCTTGATACGGATGAGCGACAGCAAATACACTCCGTAGATGCCGCGACATGGATCGGTTGTTATGGGCCGATAGGTGTTAAGGGGATTGTGGATCAGATCGAGCAGGCGTTGTTGGGATGAGGGGGAGTTCTGATGTGACTCCTCTATTTCTGTATCATTTGTTTCTTCATTTTATTGTTGTGGGGAACGTTGACAGAAGTAATTGACGAAAGATACAATCCATATATTCCCTATAATTTCAAAAGTGTTTATATCGATTGATCGTTTTAAAATAACTTCAACCCTCTATTTGGAATTTGATTTTTTGGATATACCTTCAGGAAGCGATAGTGTCTTAATACTTAAAGGATCGTAGTTCACGAAAACAAATACCTTCTTTTTCTTATCGCCTTCAATGTAGCCGTGGAGGCCTAACGACTTGCTTAAATCGGGAGGAGAGAATCTATACTCCGTAAAACGAACGGTTTCACCGTACTTTTCGAGAATATAATTTGCAGCGAACTTCTCGGCGGAGGATACAATCATCTTTTCCTCTTTGGAGGCACATGCTCCAAGCAAGAGAGATGAGATAATTAAGATTACAAACAGGAAGAAAGGTTTTCTCAAAAGGGACACCTCTACTTTCATATACTGGTATTAATATACTATAAAGATTGAATTATCACTAGTTTACATAATCATATTGAAATGTTCAATTCAGGAGGTACTTATGCGGAACGATTACATTAGCGATGAGTTGTATAAGGAAATATCTGACTTAGCCTACCAGAAAAACGTTACTGCTGGAACATCCCTTACGGAGGAGGGTGATTATGCACAATGGAAGGTCATTGAACCTGAAGGTGCTAAGCTCCACAATAAAGTGTCGGGTTTTGATTCCGTCATCCTCCACAACAATCAGACGAATCAGATTGTCATCGGTTACCGCGGAACGGAGCCAGATGGGAGCTGGCTTGGTAGAGCGGCCGATTACGAAACAGATGTGTTCGATGTTTTAGGTGGACGTACCAGAGAACTGGAGGATGCCGTAACTGATCCTAATCATCATAACATTTTCAAGAAAAGTTTTATTCAATCCATTAAGGACGATATCGATTGGGAGAACAACCAATTTCATCAGGCGGAAGTACTTTATGAACAAGTCAAAGCAAAATATCCTGACGAAAGTATCTCTCTTACGGGACATTCGCTTGGAGGTGGTTTAGCGCAATATGTGGCAGCGCGACAGGATTTGTCGGCCATGACATACAGTGCTCCGAGTGTAACCAATCTGCTGGACGATGCAAGCTTGGCGAAAGTGAACGAAGGTTACTATGATAAAAAAGTGGTAAACATCGTTCAGCCAAACGATTCAGTAGGTGCAGGAGGACTTTTTGAATATGACAGACATGTTGGCAGCACGTACTACAAAGGCCAGGATTTTGACTCGGCCAATGCGATGTACCAAAACTGGAGGCTGCAATTCCAGCTCATGGTACCGATTAGTCCGATGGGGCCCAGCGGCCCGTTAGTAACATACAATTTCCCAATTGATATCGACCTAGACAAGTTTCAGGTCGGTAATATTGTTCGATTGATGGACTCGTTTTCCAAGGAAGAAGGCAAAGGATATCACTCGATGAACCAGTATCAGTTTGATGAACAGGGAAACTTGGTCGGTCCACTTATCGATCGCGCCACGGGGAAACAAATTGACATCTCACCACGCTGGAATGCTTATCAGGAATCACGGATGGCTTTGTCAAACCTCGTTGGAGGGTTTGTGGCTCCCTTGATTGCGGCTGTATCCAATGGAAAGTCAGGTCAAGGTGGTGGGACAATCCGACTAACGCCGGAGGAATTGGCACAGGCAGCCAAGGAAATGCGCCTTAGTCTGAGCGGGTTTTCCAATGATGCACAAGCTTCCATCCGAATGTTCGAGGCTTATACTTCCACAAGTGAAAGCCATTCCTTCACGTCAATCGCTTACGAAGCTACGGCGACACTGGAACGAATTAACCGTTGGTATCAGGAATCCATCAGCGAGATTGCCGAGTACATTGAACGCAAGCACGAAGATTTCGTTCAAGCAGACCAGTTCTTAACGGGAGGTAATTGACATGGGAAGAATATCGGTATCTTTATCCGATCTGAGAAGAGCCGTTCAGCAATGTGAGCAGTTGCAGAAGCGCTTAGTGCAGCAGGAGCAGAAGATGCGTTCATTACATAGTAGACTGGAGCAAGATTGGGCAGGAAATGCTGCCACAACGCTAGGATTCAAAATGCAATCTTTCCTGAACGGGACATCCAGCCGAATGGATGAATTGGAGACGCATAAAGAAGCATTGCGACGATACATTCACAGGATGGAGGAAGCTGACCGTTTGGACTTCAGAGACCGGAGGGAGCACAGCATGCTGAGCTGAGATATTCGAACAGTGGTATGCAGATTCTGCTGCAACAAAGATCGGCACAGGGTTGTAATGTAGAAAGCCTGAATGTCAATCCACGAAGTTATGACATTCAGATGATGTGGCGAAGCGATACGCTCTACCTTTTTTAAAGTTGATAGGTTCCAAATGCATCGGAAGGTCTTCGGATTCCCTATGGGATGAAGAAGGACCTTTTTGTTTTATTACTATAATGAAAGGTTCCACTGCGTACTCGCATTCTGTAAAACCCTGCATATATTCATCGTATTTAAAGCTCATTGGATCGATTGGATAAGGGGTTGAGTAAACTAATAAATCTCCTTTATTCGCCAATTTCCTTTCGTAAATGTAACAATATGGGTTATCATATACGTAGTTCAGGCACTAGTAAGAGGTGATTCAATGAGAAAAAATGCTGCAATAATTGTATTAATAGTTGGATTGATAATAAGCATGTACTTCAACTATCAATTCAAAGCGTACAAAGACAATCAAGAAGTTGAATACACGGTTAAACTAAATCATGGAACTGAAATTGGTATAAAAGAATCAATCTATAATTTAGATAATGTGATAAAAAGCTTAGAGGACGACTCTTCGAAGGAAACAGTCATACATGCCTTAGGAAATGTGGCGGTAACTTTGAAAGTTGGTGAAGAATCATTTGTATTTCTGAATTCCGACTTCAAGGAAGCTCAATTATCATCAACCGATTTAATCTATAATGTGTTTAAAGATATGTATACGTATATAAGTGTTGAAATCACAGACGACATTTTATCGAATAAGGTATCGCTAGAAAAAGAATCGAGAAATCAACTGATTAAGGATATTGGAGTGCTTAAACGAGATTTGGAGTATATCGATAGTCAATTTAACGAGGATATTCTGAAAGAACAAAGTCCTAAGTGGATTGAAAACAAATGGAAAGAGTTAATTGGAGAGATTGTAAATAGAAATGCGGATTATAAGTTATATGAAAGAATGAAAACGAAATATAATTTATAAGTATTTCTTGTAAGGAAATTAATATCTTAATAACAACATATCTACGCCGTGTTGCTTTCACTTCTTGCTCTATAGAGGATATTCGAAGAAATGGAGTCAGCAGGTAACCATGCACTACCTTACTGAATTGCGGCAAGTCGCTGGACTCTTAAGGGTAGTGAGGGTTTGTAGATACAAGTTATCAATAAAACTTTTTGGGGAGAACTGATGGAACCATTACAGATTATCAAAACGCCTCCATACTTTAAGATTCTAAATTGTAATATCACGAAAGTTTTAGATGAATTACTAATAGAAGATAATTCTATTTTATTTTTAGACATTTACCATGAAGAAGATCTCGATACCTACTTATCTAAAAATAAAATATTAAAGTTAGATAATGTGATACAAATTATCGATAATTCAAATAAGATGAGTTTTATACCATATATCAAATCGAAGAAAGATTTATTAGATCATTATAGGTACCAAGACTGGGACTTTTCTTGTATTGTCTTTGATAAAAATTTTAAGTGTCTTTTCTACATAAGAGGGATAGATGATGCAGGAGAGAATGGAATTAGAATAAAAGAAATGGAGCCCAACCTATATAATAAATACTTTTTAAATTATCAAGATTAGAAGGTAACTCTTACGAAGGCGAGAGCTAATGTGAAGTGATTTGAAGAGATGTTGAAAGAATGTATGGTATAACGATGCATTACCGCTGATTCACGAAGTTAAGTGAAAGACTATAAGGAGGGATATAATGAAGCTTTTTCGTGGAAAAGAAGCCTTAATTCAAGGGACTGATCTTATAAAACCTTCAATAGATACGCCTCTTGGAACAATTGAACTTTCTCTTGCTGTCTCCAGCGAATTTTATCTTCCTAGTCACTGTGCTCAGCTCAAACATGGCGGATCACTCTACCAATATTACTACGACTCGTTTGATTGCGAGTTAGTGCTCTGTAATCTGAACCATAATCTTTCTTCACCTCAGGTAGTAGAGGAATGCTGGGGAGCCGTATTTAGAATCAAACCCAATACACATTATCGAGTAAGCACATGTAGCTTTTCTGCTTCGTGGAAAGAGGGATACAGCTGGGAAGATTACGGATCTGACACGGGAGAAAATCTTGAAGCTGTCGAATATGAGAATGAACAGTACCGCTTACACATAGGAACCCAAGAAGAACCACTGATAATGGGAAAAAGAAACCAAGGTGATATGATTCCTAAATCTCTTGCTTTGAACTCTGCTTTTGAGAAGTATAGTTTTGTCTTACATTCTGATCAAGGCATTGAAGTATCTATGACAGAGATTGATTCCCACCAGATATGCCAAGTACATTTTTTAATAGCGTGGAAGAGAAAAATAAAAGAGGATATTTCTACTTGGTTAGCTGTAGACCAGCCTACGAAAGAAATCTTAAAGGGAGAAGATATTTGGTAAACTATAAACGAAAATAGTATATAAAGAACAAGAGATACATCCTTGATCAAGTAGTGGGAGAAGTGTGGTACTTTACCTATATATATAGGATAAATTTTGATATACGTCTAAGGTAGAAGGAGAGAATGTAAATGAACAACATAAACTCTCATAATTGCAATCTAAATATAAGATATGACCTGCCTGATGAGGTGTGGGCTAAAGTTTCTAAAGTATATGAGCGGATGCCAGGGTGGATTGGTTATAAAAGTGGAATTCCGTATTGGTTTGGAACTGAAGAGGATGATGTTTTCATTGAAGCATCCGTTGAGCCTAGTGGATTATCATTTTATGCACAGATGAATAACGATGATTGGACTTCATGGATAGAAACGTTCAAGTTGGAAGCGTCAAAAATATTAGGTTTTGATGTTGGTGAACCTGAACATGGATATATGTGATGAAAAAGGAGGATGAACAGGTGAATGAATATGGTGCATTACTTGAGTCAAACGGTCGGTATGCTTTGAGGTTTGAACGATTTCTTCATCATAATCCAGAAGATGTTTTTCTTGTGATCACGAAGCCTAATTCCTTCGCCCAATGGTATCCTTTCTCAACAGGAAAGATGGATCTCAGACTTGGTGGTAAGATTGCCTTCGATGATGGTGAAGGAACGACATATGAGGGGATCATTACTGAGCTAGAGAAGCCATATGTATTTGGTTTCCGTGAAGTTGATGATCAGGTTAACATTTCATTGCAGAAAGAAGATAAAGGATGTCGAATGATCTTTACCCATACGTTTAACGATGATTCATGGGCAGTGAATACCGCAGCAGGATGGCATAGGTGTCTGGATGTATTGGTCCAAATCATCAATGGTAAACCCATTAAGTGGCATGATAACTCAACTGAGCTGCGTGAAATCTATAGTGAATTATTCAAGATAAAAGATTAACAGAATTAAAAAAAGTTATTTCTATATAACACCCTACCTCAACGTTGATCAGCATAGTGGGGTGTTATCGTGACTAAGGATTCGTGTATACAGATTAGTTATCTGAGACCGACAAGATGGGGAGGAAATAAAGATGATAATAGGACTATACAGAATCAAGGGATTAATTACGCTATAGACTGTAATCGATTAGATGCGATAATATTTCCTGGTTATATTTGGGGATATATGCGCGAAAGCAGGTCATCCGTCTATTGCCATTCCAGTGTTTAATTCGTATAGCTATTCTTTCCAATAACGAACGAAGCATCGCAAAAACCAGTATTCAGCTACCGTGATACGATAATTAACGATAACTACAGATGAGGGTATCAAAGAATACGATGACATCCGATAACACAGCATTCCTACTGTGGGCATACGCCCTTGATCGCTAAAAAGGATTTTCAAGCGGGTTATTAAGGCGATACATTCAAACAGCTAAGTCTAACGACCCGTTCCCTACGGTCACTTAAGCTGCTTGAACGTCAGAAATGCCAAACGTTATACAAAATTGCCGAAAGGATTGATGGACGTTGATTCAAGGAGAATTAATTTATAAAACAATAGACTCTTTAAAGAAAAGATTAGAAAATAATAAATTACTAGAACTACAACTTCATGAAGGTTATTTAACTCAAGCTACCTGTCAGTTTAATGAAGCAGCAGATGAAAGTGATTTATTGGAATTCCAAAGGAAGTTAGGGTATAAACTTCCCAATGATTATCTTAACTTTTTGAAGATAACCAATGGTTGTTCATTATTTGACCATCCGCAATACGGTGGAGAATCATATTTATATAAGTGGCAGGGTATTGAAGAATCAACGTACGAGGAACCAACTGATGGGTACTTAAAGATAGCCTATATATATCAAGATAATATAATAATTGATCTGAAAGCATATAACCAAGGCTCAAATAATTACTTAAAGGTTAAGGGGCACATAGATCATTTTCATGAGTCGAGACCCTTGAATATGAACTTCGAGTTGTGGTTCGAACGATTTATTATCAGTCAAGGAGATAAGTTTTGGGAATGGTCAATATATACGGCAGAAAATTATTATAGATTAAGAGGATAAAATATTGAAGGAAATTTCTGAGGAGTACTTTCAAACTAGAGGATTCGTGAATACAGGAATGTTATGTGGAATTGTATTGAAAGAGTTGGAGTAGGTGAGTTCAGTGGTGGAGAGGAAATTTAAAAGTCATTTTTTTTATATTGTTCTACTGTCAGTTCCATTTGTAGTAGGAGAGATTTTACTTTTATTAAAATATCCTAACACCGGATTAGGCAGGATTATAAGCTTGCCCATGACCTTTATGATGAATGGTGTGATTATTCTGATCTCATCTAGTTTAGTTTATTATTTGCTTAAATACACCAGACTTAGAGTTGTTGGGCGAGTTATTCTAGGATTAACGATATGTTTAACACTTATCGTAACAGTGTGGTTGTATCCACAGGATTCATCCAAACATATTTCAAAAACCATAGTAGAAGATATTAAGAATTTATGGATTAAATGAGGAATTCGCTTGGTATATATTTTCTGATTAATTATTATTTCTAAAGAATCCATACATCAATTCTTAAAGAGGTGAATCTCCTGAAAGACAAAACCGAAGTAATGGCCTATTTTAGTTTGTTTGGAGATGAATTCGATCCGAATCATGTAACTTCAATACTTAAAATTGAACCTACAAATACGGCTTATAAAGGCGATATAATCAACAAAAAGCAGCGAATAAAAGAAACATCTTGGACATTAGGTACGGATTATGAAGAATCATTAGATGTAAATCACCAATTAACAAAAGTAGTCGATGTATTAAGAAACAAAGTAAAAGAGATCAATTCGATTCGGATTGAACATCGATTAAGTACGAAATTTTTCATTGTAATAAGAATAGTAGAGGGGAAAACTCCTGCTCTTTATTTCGATTCTGATTTTATTGAATTTGTTAATATGATTCATGCTGAAATTGATGTTGATTTGTATGCAAATCCATATAATGATGAAAAATTGGAATAAGAAAATAAAGTTGTTTTCCTTAAAGGAGGATCTTAAATAATGAGAAAACGACATTCTATTGAAAAAGCGGAGTGGTCAGAAACAAGAGAGAACCAGTATCACAAAGACTGCAAGGATATGGTATTTGCATTTGGCGATAGACTCATTGAAGTGGATGGCACGGTTTATTTGAAACGAAAAGAAGTCCCAATTAAGGTAATAAAACCTCTTAAACGAAAAACATTTTGGTATGAAACATGGCTAAGGATCAAAGAAATCTACAATACATAGTCTAATATAAATTCAACATGATCGCTTAAGAGCCAGTGAAGGTTGATTAATCATTTGGTGAGTAATATCTGGAGGTAATTGAATGACGATAATTTGTCTCGAAGGTGCCAGTTCTGTAGGTAAAAGTACTACTTGTCAGCAGTTCGCTACACAATATGATGCATTTATTGTTCCAGAAACAGGGTTCCTTTTTGAATCTCCTCA
Source organism: Paenibacillus sp. FSL R5-0701 (assembly GCF_037973995.1). NCBI lineage: Bacteria > Bacillati > Bacillota > Bacilli > Caryophanales > Paenibacillaceae > Paenibacillus > Paenibacillus sp. FSL R5-0701. The sequence goes on from NZ_CP150230.1 coordinate 1,721,895, forward strand.
ACTTGAAGGTAAGGAACTTATGATGTGGTTACTGGAGAGACAAATCGATAGATGGCATATAGCATATGAGAAGAATCAACAACATGAGTATGTGATTTTGGATGGCGATGTATTTAAGATTTGGTACAGCTGGATATATGGTTCTGAGCACCTATCTTTAGATGAGACAGCGAACTTTTTTAGAGAGAAGTTATTGGAGAATGAAATATCATTACCGGATGCTTATGTACTATTCTGGGCAGAAGAAGATGAACTGCGCAAGCGAAAGGAGATGGATCAGACAAGATCTAGAAGAAATTTTGATAAACATCTACGCATGATTGAACCTCAAATGAGATACTTCCATTATCTTAATGAACTGGTACCAGGATATGTGGGGATTCATAAAGCAGAGACTGTAGCAGATAATATACATCATATTGTAAAGCATAGCGAGACATTACCGGACATAAAAAAACGCGAGAGCGAGATCTTTGATAGAGTAATTGATTTTTACAAGAGTACAACTCCTTAATCTTAGTGTGGCTTTTGATATCAGATCTCACAGCTACTCTAGCTGTGTCTTGGAACTGAACAAATACTGCGAACCAAGGAAAAAGAAATATGCGAGGTGAGTTATGGGCGTAAGAAAAAAATATAAACGTAAAATCGTTCGCTCCAATCGATTATTTTATTGGTATGTTGAACCGGATATTGACGATGAAGGGATAATCAAATTACATATCGTTTCTGAGGATAAGAAGTTAATCGTCACTTATGAAGTGGGACAACACAGTATTAGGAACAAGACTCCATTTATAGTCATCATCGGAGAAGAATTCGAAGGCTGGACAACAGAATATATAGGATTCAGAAGAGTACTCACACCGAAATGGAGCGATGAGATCATCACGCCAAAATTGATAGGTGAAATCATTGATTGGTGCCTCTTGAAAGATAAAGAAACAAAAGTCGTTAATTGGAAAGGTGAAATTCTCCCACTTCTCTCCTGAATGGAGTGTAATTACATTGGAGAAATAAATTAGATTCGTGGACTCTTTTGAAAACGTATACGTGGAAACAAGATTATGTAATCAATATTTAAATAAAAGGAGAGTAACTAATGCAGATTAATCGTGGATATCACACTGTTAACAAAGTAATCGCTTGTGTTCTGTCATTCATATTTATCATTATGGCAATAGCGGTACCTGCTCACGCTGAAGAGAAACAGGTTGAGACTACACCATCCAGGATTCCTTTATCCAAGTTAGAGGAAACGATTGATGCTTATGTTGCCTCGTATGAGAAGTACACCGCTGCCGTTTCGGTTGTGGCTATTAAAGATGGTGAAACCATTGTGAATAAGGCATATGGTTACGCAGATATTGAGAATCAGCGAAAGGCGGATACCTCTACTGTGTTTGAATGGGCTTCCATCTCGAAACTGTTGGTCTATACGAGTGTGATGCAGCTTGTTGAACAAGGCAAGCTTGATTTGGAGACGGATATCCAAGAATATCTCCCAGAGGGATTCTTCAAAAAGCTGAAATACGATGAACCGATTACCCTATTGAACCTGATGCATCACAATGCGGGTTGGGAAGATCAAACAGTGACCGAAGTGTATTATTACGAAGAAAATAAAAATTATAATTTAGGAGAAACGTTGCGTAAAAATGAACCGAAACAAATCTATAAACCGAATAGCGTTGTCGGTTATTCAAACTATGGCGTTGGACTAGCTGGTTACATCGTGGAAGTGGTAAGTGGCCAACCTTATTATGAATATGTTAATCAACATATTTTTGAACCTCTTCGTATGAACGACACTACGGTTCATCCAACAGGGCAAGATCGTCCAGACCTTGTGCAAAGAAGGAATGAGGTTGAAGGGTATTCGAAAGATTTGAAACTGATCCCTGAGAACAGAGTATACGTAACGTTCTATCCTACAGGGGCAGCTATCGGGACAGCAGAAGATTTAGGGAAATTCCTTGCAGCGCTGATGCCTGTCGATGATAGCCATGTATTATTTGCGAAGAGGGATACGTTAGACGCAATGTTGTCAACAAGTCTGTATTATGACGGGACTTCGATTCCGCGATTTGCGCATGGGTTCGTTGAGATGGAATACTGGGTACCTTCACTGATGCACGAGGGGAATCTGAAAGGGTTCTCAAGTAAAGTTGTCTTTGATCCCGCATCTAAATTTGGGATGGTCGTCATGACAAACCAGTCTTTTGAGGAAATTTATTATTATGGACTTATTAAAGAAATTTTCGGTGATAACGTCAATTCTAATATCATTACTTCGGAGGGAGGAGGATATTTTCAATCCACACGACGGCCTGCCTCTAGATTTACCGATTTATTCAGGCAACTTGATATAACAAAATTTTCAAAAGCTGAGTTAAGTAGTCTTTATAATGTGGTCGAGCATAATGGCGTTGTTGAGAAAATTTCCTTCACTCCTTACATGGATTACTTGCCTGTATCGAATTTGAAGGTGAACTTGATTGTAATATCTTTTATTCCTGTCATACTAGCCATCCTTTTCAGTGTGACTGCTTTGCTCGTCTATTGTATCCGGATGCTACTTTACAAACTAAATAAACGAGGAAATCCTCGGATAGATTTTAATAAATATCATCTTGCAATTAATGTTGCAGGTGCGGTACTTCCTCTTAACCTTTTAATCATACACACAAGACTTCCAAATTATCCCGCTCATTCTTCGATACGAATTAATTTAATGTTTAATCTACTTTATGTGGTTCTAGCAGTGGTGTATCTTGGTTTGCTTATGTATAAACTGCGTAAGAACAGTTATAGCAAAAAGCAAAAGGTGATGTACATTATGTCTGGCATCTCGGCGTTCATCTTGGCTGCTTTTATTGTGGGATGGAATTTGTATGTTTAGAGTGTTGTAGAAAATACAATGTCCTATAGAATAGGAGTTCAATCTATATTGAATATCGGGTACATGGAAAGAATAATTCGCCTGAATGGATACTGGGATATTTCTGCAAATGACTGGGATGAGTGGTCTGGTTTTACTGAAGAACAAATCAAAAGCAAGACTGATAACTCGGAGAACGACAAATTATCTTAGTAAGCGCTACTTAACAAAGGAACGTTGTCTGAATTCTATAAAACTTATAGATCCATGAAATGAGTGATCTTATGAACATATATAATGAGATTACAGTTATTTTTAATGTTAAAGGAGATTAGCTAATGCAAATAGATCGAAGGCATCGCTATGCTAACAAATTGGTCGCCTGTGTTCTGTTATTCGTGTTTCTCATTATGGCATGCGGGGTACCTGTCTATGCTGAGATAGAGAAAGTGGAGACTACGCCTTCCAGAATTCCGTTGTCTTCGCTAGAGGAGACGATCGATTCCTATGTGGCTACGCATGAGAAAAACACCGCTGCCGTTTCAATTGTGGCTATCAAGAACGGGGAAACGATTTATAGTAAGGCCTATGGCTATGCAGATATTGAGCAACAGAGAAAGGCGGACAGCTCTACTGTTTTTGAATGGGGTTCCGTCACTAAACTGTTGGTCTGGACGAGTGTAATGCAGCTTGTCGAGCAGGGAAAGCTTGATCTACATACTAATATTCAGGAATATCTACCGAAAGGGTTTCTAAAGAAGCTGGAGTATGATGCCCCCATTACGCTATTAGATCTTATGAATCATCAAGCGGGTTGGGAGGATAGGATGCTTGAGTTATGGTATCTATCCGAGAAGCAAGTTATGGATCTGGGAGAAACATTGCAAAAATTTGAACCAAGACAGATCTATGAACCGAGGAGTGTATTTGCTTATTCAAACTATGGTGTTGCTATGGCTGCCTACATCGTAGAAGTGCAGAGCGGACAACCTTTTTACGAATACGTGAATGAACATATATTTAAACCACTGGATATGAAAGAAACTACGATTCATCCGTCACATCAAGATCGTCCAGACCTCGTGCTGAGAAGGGATCAGATTCAAGGCTATACTGCTAATGCCGAACTCATCCCCAAAACCAAAGTATACATGAACATATATCCTGCAGGAGGTGCCATGGGCACCGCAGAAGATGCAGCAAAATTCCTAGCAGCCCTGATGCCAATCAATCGTGGTAATTTATTATTCAAGAACAAAGAAACCTTAAACGAAATGCTGTCAACCAGTCTGTATTATGATGGAACTTCTATCCCTCGAATCGCACATGGATTCATTGAGGTAGAGTACTGGACACCTGCACTGGAACACGGTGGGAATACATTGGGGTTTTCGAATAAATTGATCTTTGATCCTAAATCTAATTTTGGGTTAGTGGTGATGACCAACCAGTTCGAAGAAGAGGTATATTGTTTCGGTCTTGTCCAGAAATTGTTTGGGGATAATTACAGCTCTAGCTCTGTAACCTCTGGAAATGATGGATATTATCTCACTACACGACGTTCCGGTTCTGGATTTACGAAGCTCTATTCGATTCTCTTGCTGAAAAAGTATTCCACATTTGATCTTAGTAACTTCACCAATGTTGTTGAGAAAGATGGTGTCGTTGAGAAGGTCTCCTTTACTTACAATGATTATGTACGTGTATCAAGCTCAACGATGATCTGGATCATTGCCTCTTTAATAGCTCTTGCAATAGCCATCGTATTCAATTTGAGAGCTGTGATTGGCTATTTTATCCGATTATGTTTTTACAGATTAAAAAAATGGGAAAGACCCGGGACAGGGTTTGATAAATATCATGTTGCCATTAATATTGCAGGTCTGGCATTCCTACTGAATACTACAGTACTAGCCATGCGAGCATTGAGTTTAAACGCCTCTTATTCTTCATTACGAATTCATCTCATCTTTAACCTGATTTATGTGATTCTAGCTTTAGCATATCTTGTCTTGCTAATCTACAAACTGTGGAAGATAAGTTACAGCAAAAAGCGAAAGGTTGTATATATCATGACTGGAGTGTCGGCTTTCCTATTTGCTGCTTTTATTGTAGGATGGGATTTGTACTTTTAGAAGGGCACTCATGAAGATGTATTGGAGTGAAAGACAGCAGTTCCTCATCGGGGACCGCTGTCTTTGTGTTTATATTCTCTTTGGCTTTTGAAGAAACTGTAAATGACCACTAGAATATTCAATAATAATAGACCTATATATCCATCTGTTAACTTTGTACGTTCAATCCACTTGTTCACTAACTCTCCAGAGAGAGCTTGTTTTCCTAAATATTTATTTATATCATTCGGATGGATTTCATCTATATGACGGATTGTAATATGAAGTGCGACACCTACTGGATAAATAAAAAATGGCCCATGGCCGGATTCGTGTAGAATGAAGTCACCACAACACCATTCACACAAGGAGAATCCAACCATGAGCTACAGACATCTTAGCATAATCGAACGTAGCAAGCTAGAAGTCCTCCACAGACAAGGTAGAAGCTCAAGAGCCATTGCGAAAGAACTGGGTAGGCATCCATCGACGATTTGTCGTGAGTTAGATCGGGTGACTTCATCACATCCTTATCAGGCAGAACAAGCTCAGAATGCTTATGAGGAGCGTCGTAAGGCCTCAGTCTCTCCCGGGAATTGGTCCGATGCCTTGGCTGCTTCACTGGAGGAAAAATTGGAGGCAACGTGGTCTCCGGAACAAATCACCGAACGTTTCCGCATCGAAGGGCGGGATGCAGTCTCTTTCAAAACCATCTATCGCTGGATCTATGCAGGGCGCCTGGTTCGAGGCGTATTACAGGTTCTTCGGCATAAGGGGAAGCGTCAGAAACCCACAGAAACGCGCGGTAAATTCGCTATTGGAAGGACTATTTCAGATCGCCCAAAAGAAGTCCGTTCCCGTGAAACATTTGGGCACTGGGAGCTGGATACCGTTGTATCGGGTCGTGGGAAAAGTAAAGGCTGTGTAGCGACGTTGATTGAACGCAAGACACGTTTATATACTGCTGTTCTCATGCCTGATCGCACCGCTTTGTCGATGGAGATTGCGCTCGGTGTAGCGATCTCACAGTATCCCACGGGAACCTTCCTCACAGCAACGGCTGACCGAGGCAAGGAGTTTGCATGCTATGCCCATCTGGAAACCACCCATAACCTACACGTTTATTTCGCTGATCCATATTCATCCTGGCAACGTGGTTCCAACGAGAATGCGAATGGATTGCTTCGAGAGTTTTTTCCTAAAGGTACCGATCTCGCGAGGGTTTATGATGATGATCTCGCCCATTCACTCGATCTAATAAATCACAGACCACGAAAATGCTTAGGTTGGAAGACCGCTCACGAATCTTTCGCAGAAGAACTGTCGCACTTGGTTTGACAATCCGTCATATATATAAGTGGAAACTCCATGCTGTTGGAAGAAGCAGCTAGCGGCGGATAGAACTCTACCCATTTCTGACCTGCCCATCGATCATACTTATAATGAAAGTCTGCGCTGGATTCAAGATTATCCCACCTGAGAAAACCCAATATGATTAGAATACTAAGTGTAAAGATGCTAAATATTAACTTCTTGTTATTCAAATATACCCCATCCTTAAGTGTGTACTACTAACAATATCACTGTGTGAAAACAATTTTATCATCCGTGTATATTCTATCAGCATTTTCCGTTATCTGTAAGTAAATTAATTCAATGAAATGCTAGTAAGTAAAAAACCAATCGATCAAAGAATCGTTGCAGCAGGTTTTCGAAGAAGCTAGACAGCGTGCAGGGATTGCAAAAAAGGTGAGTATTCATGCGCTGAGACACTCCTTCGCCACTCATTTGCTGGAAAACGGGAAAGATCTACGGTACATCCAGGTGCTACTCGGTTATACGTGTGCACGAACAAACCCAGCGCTATACGCATGTTAGTATGAAAAATATTCATCGTATTCAAAGCCAATCGGATCATATGGATACGGGGATTGAGCATCCCTATAATTCTCCCTTTTTCACCAAATTTTTCTTCGCAAAAATCACCGTATAGGTTATCATATACGTAGTTCAGATATCAGGCAGGAAGTGTGGTATTTACGAAGTACATAGATTAGGTGTTATCGGAAATCGGACAAAGAGACTATAGAAAATGAAAAGAGTGAAATTACATTATGGGTGTAGCTGTAAGTTTCAAATTACAAAAAATCATAGATGGCAAAGCGACTTATAACTATGGCTTGAACTTCAATAATTTCGAAGGGGAAATAGAAATAGATTTAAGTGAAACAAGTAACTCTTTAACAGAAGATGAGAATCGAGCAAAAATTAAAGCAATCTTAATTACTCCTTGTAATGGGGAATGGTCAAATTCTGGTCTTGCACTTAGAGTAGTTTCAAAAATTTATAGGAGCTACATAAAGGAACAAAAGTATATTGAATCGGGAGGACACTATGCGGGATAATTAGTGTGCATGTTATCCACTGAAGTGTCCGGCATCCGATAACAATATATTCACGCTTCGGACATCCGTCCTTGGCCCGGCATATGCCGGACACCCGACATACGTCGGGTCGTGAATACAGGAACGTTAGGCGAAACCGCCCAGGAGTAATTGTATAATTGTATGCGGATAAAGGAAGGGGATAAATTGAATGATATTGAATTTGGAACTAGCGGATATTTTAGAAAAATCTGAAATTAATTATATGGTTGATCGAATGACTGCAATCAGAGAACGAGAAGGAAACCCTGAGGGAATTGAAATAAAACGATTCGGGGAGAGCACGGCGTTTTATAGTAAAACCATGCCATGGGGTCTTTTTAATAATGTAAAGGGAAGGATTTCTGAAGATGTCATTGAAGATATCTTAGACTTTTATAATGAGCGGGAAAGGAATTTTGAGATTCAAGTCATCCCGGGTAATATAAATCAAGAAGTTATGAAAAAACTCCATAATATAGGCTTTTATCAATCAGGATTTCATACAACGCTTTTTTGTGTACCTGGAAATCTAAATTCGTTTGATCATCATAAATTGGAAATTCGTGAACTACTCGAAGATGAGTTCAATACATATGCAGAAATTCATTGTTTAGGTACAGGATTATCTCTTGATGGGAAAGAACACGTAGCTGCAAATAACCGAGTACTGTTTTCCCGTCCTGGATGGCACTATTATTTGGGGTTGGATCAGGGCTATCCAGTTGCAGTAGCTGTAATGTATATAGAGAACAATGTTGCTTCATTAACATTTGCGACAACACTACCTGAATATCGAAATAAAGGATTTCAAACAAATTTATTACTTAGACGAATTCATGATATCTACAACAATTGTAATCTCGTTGTGAGTCAGTGCTCATTTGGCTCGCAAAGCCATCGGAATATGGAAAGAGTGGGTATGAGAATTGGATATACCCGGGCAACATGGACAAGGAATTAATTGTGAGGGGAAATTTAGGCTGGCATCGCCTAAGATAATATTCAAGCAGCGGCCCTTCGGAGCCTTGGTCTGCGACGTGGATTTCGAAGAGGCTTTTCAGCAGACAACCCCGTTGGGGTTCATGAATACAGGAACTTTATCTGAAAGTTCAAAAAAAGGAGTGTTTTTATGCCATCATACTCATACCGTGATTACAAAAGAAGAACTATCGATGTAAAAAAAATTTCAAGAGATTATAAATCATTAAGAACGATCTTTAATAAGCGTGGAAGAGTAGGGTTAGATCATTTATCTCGAAGTGGAATTTTGCTACTATGTGGTGCTTGGGAAACCTATGTAGAAGATATAGTAAGAGAGACGGCTACTCATTTCGCAACGCTGAATACAATAGATGAGTTGCCTAGGGAAGTGAAAAAGACTATAGCTAGTTATGTAAAGAATCACAAGGAAGATAATAAAGTATTAAAATTAGCAGACGGAGGTTGGAAGACGTTATATCTTGATGAGATTGTTGAACCCAATATTTCAGGATTTAATACTCCTAAAGTTTATAATATTAAAGAGCTTAGTAAGAATTTAATAGGATACGAAGCATTGTTAGATTGTTTATCTTCAGAAGACCGAAAGTCGATTGATGAATTTGTTAAATTTCGGGGGCACATTGCTCATACTGTTAGAATGAGCGGAGAAAGGTATCTTTCTGTAGAGGCTCTTGATGAGTATGTAGAGGATTTTCAAGAAATAGTTAATACTATAGATAACCATTTACTCGATTATTTAAGGACGCATATAAGTGCAAGATTGTGGAACAAAATAAGTGAATAATTCAATAAAGAATGAACCTTCAGTTAACATAATATTCACGCTACGGGCATACGTCCTTGGCCCGGCATTCGCCGAACACCCGACATACGTCGGGTCGTGAATACAACAACGTTATGTGAAAATCCCTAAGGGCTTTAAAACATAATGACACATTTTGGAGGTTAATTGATGGGAGCATGAGGAACTGGAATCTTTGAGAACGATGATGTATTAGATTGGAAAGCAGATTTACTTGATTCTGATGACATCGAATTAATTGAAGAGACGATTGAAGAAGTATTAGAAGAAGAATATATTGAGTCAGATTTAGCTTCAAATGCTCTAGGCGCAATTGAGATCCTTGCAGCATTACAAGGTAGACCTGGAAAAGACATATTGAATAATCAAAGTAATACTGAAGATCTACATGACTGGATTGATACACATAAAGGTAAAGGGAAAAAACTCATTTCAAAAGCTAAAAGAGCAGTTAAGAAAATTAAGAAAGATTCAGAACTAAAAGAGCTATGGGAAGAATCAGAAGAATATCCGATATGGTTAAATACGATAAATGACTTAGAAAATAGATTGTGAATAAATGGATATCTTTTTGAGAAGAGGGAACTTCACATAACAAAATATTCAAGCAGCGGCTCCATTGGAGCCTCGGTCTACGGGAAGGATTTCGGAGAGGAATTATAGCAGACAACCCCTTCGGGGTTCATGAATACAGGAACGTTAGATGACATTATTGAAATGAGGAGCAGCAATTATGGAAGAAAGAGAAGTTAAAGAAGATGTTGTAGAAGATCCTGTAGAAGATGTTGTAGAAAATCCTGTAGAAGAAGAAACTTCAAAAAATGGGAACATTACAGAGTTTCTAAATAGAATTGAAGAAGGGATTATCGAGGCTAAGTCTCAAGTAAAGAAGACGACAAAAGATAAGAAGATATATTTTGGGTTGTCAATTGCATTTGTTGCTCCAATAGTTGCAAAATATTTTGGTCAATTTAATCTTAATACTGTAGTTGAAGTTATATTGTGGGTACTTAGCATTCTTATTTTTATTGCAGCTCTGGGCACAGATTCTAGTAAACATAAAGACGAACTTGAAATATTAGAGTATCGTAGAAAATTTCTACTTCAATTGACTAATCCTAATTATAAGCCTACCTATTTTGATAGTCTCGTTAACATCAATATAGAGAATCTAAGCGAATATTATTCTTTAGTAAAGAAACATACACAAAAAAGTTTCATATTGTCTTGTACAGCCTCAGCATCTGGTTTTGTACTTATAATTCTTGGATTAGTTTTTCAATACATCAATCGAGATTATGAGAATATCTCTTTTCTGGTAACTTGTTCTGGTGTTGTAGTAGAACTAGTATCAGGGCTATTCTTTTATTTGTACAATAGAACTGTCCGTCAGCTTAAAGATTATCACGATAGTTTGTTAGAAGTTCAAAATATCTTGTTATCATTTAAATTAATTGAAGAAACGGGAGAAACGAGTGAAAGGCTTCCTTTAATCACAAAAATGATTGAATTTTTAGTGAGCCAACGAAAATGAAAATAAGTATCTCAGAGAAGTCAATAAACATCATCTAACATAATATTCAAGCAGCGGCTCCGTTGGAGCCTTGGTCTGCGGAGGGGTCTCGAAGAGGAATTTCAGCAGACAACCCCTTTGGGGTTCATGAATACAGTAACGTTAGCTGAAATTAATGTAGAACCGTCATAAACCCTTTACTAAGATTTAGAAAGGATAAACATGTATAAGTTAATAACTTTATTGATTTAGTAATTCTGTTGGGATGATCGGATGATACGCGAAAGAGCTTTGAACAAGATGACTCAATAAATAATAATCCCTTAAAGGAGGAACTAAGCGAAATGTATACCTATAAAGCTATTACTGAAGAAGATCAAACATTAGGATTTTCGAAATTTCTGGATACCGGCATTTTCGAAGGTAAAGAAAGTGCGAAATTTAGAGGATCGCTTCTTACTTTGTTTGGGGAACCCTTTTATAAGTCAGATAATGCTGAAGATGCGTACCATTATTTAATTGAAGTAAGCCATAATACAAGTAAGTGGAATTTTATGGTTTATGAAGGTCCTTCAGGACCTGCGATTGGTTATGATAGCAATGAAAATCAACCAAACGCAATGGAAGCCTCAAAAGCTTTGCTAGAGAAAATTAGAGGAACAACACCTTCTGATTTTAATGAAGTCGTCTATTACGAAGACTTCGGCTCGAAAATTACATATGGATCTAAGAACGGAGAATGCTTTTATAAAGAAGAAAACGAAGAAAATCATTAGAATTTGAGGATATTTCATAGAGGACATTAACTTCAGCTAACATAATATTCACGCTGCGGACATTCGTCCTTGGGCTGGCAGTCGCCAGACACCCGACATGCGTCGGGTCGTGAATACAGGAACGTTATACGACAGAATCAAGATGGCAATATCAAAGAATCAACTTTAGAGAAGGAGAAATTATGAATAACTTAGATTTAGATAAAATTCTTGCGGTAATTTTGAAAGAAATACAAAATGAAACAAGGGGATGGTTAATTGGAAGACCGTGTAGCGAAGAAGCGTTTTTAAATAGACTTACTGAAGTTTTAGCAAAGAGAAGGAAGTGCGATGTAGGAACTACTGAAGTTTATAAAGTAGAGGTTGAACAGCATATTCTACATAGGAAGGGTAAAAATCAAACGGATAAATATGGTTCAGACCTGGCAGTTACAATTTCTATTCCAGACCAAAAATTCTCAAAAACAGCACTACTTCAATTAAAAAAAAGCGAAAATTATAAGGCTCAACTTTTGCGAGATCAAATACAACAAGCCTCACAATTTGAACCGATTAAGCAAAGAAGTTTTGTTATGGTAGTTGATGAATTACGAGGAGGCATTAAAGTTAATTCGATTAATAGTATTGAGAAAGAGATACCTATTGGACAAACTAGTAAGACTTTTGAATGCAAAGAGTGGGATGCACTTTCAAAATGGATTATTAAATGGATGAGTTGTGAGGTAGGGGCTGGAAATACTTCTAGCGATCCAATGCCTATTGAAAGATTATTAAAAAAACAAATCATCAATCATGAAAAGATTGGCCAACTAGAACTTGATGATATTTATGATTCAAATGAATTTGAACTTCCTGAAAATTTCTTTATGACAAAAAGCTGGATAAAATATACTTTTAGAAATTAATAACCTTACAATAGAGTTTCAATAACTATGTATGTAAATCAGAGAAGTGATTCCGTCGCATAACATCATATTCACGCTGTGGGCATGCGCCCTTGGTCCGGCATGTGCCGGACACCCAGCATACGCTGGGTCGTGAATACAGGAACGTTATAGGAAATAAACGCAACTTCAATTGATGGAGGAATCCTTGTGAATAAAGAAGTGAAGATGAGATCTTTGGGACTCTCACAATCTGAAGTAAAATCATTCAAAAATAAAAAAGTTGAATTCAATAAATTAACAGGAACAATAATGAAAAAAAGCCGAGCGGATGCTAAAAGACTAAGATGCTACATCTGTAATACTGAGTGCAGTAGTTTTTGTAATTCCCATTCAGTTCCAAGATTTTGTTTAGATAATATTGCTGTAGATGGTCGCCTACTTTATTCAGGCAATTTAATTGACTCAGTTATGTTTGATAAACCTAAAGGGATAAATGAAGCAGGGACATTTAAAATAATATGTAACGATTGTGATAGCAAAGTTTTTAAAGATTACGAAAACCCTGAAAACTACTTTAATGAGCCGAATGATAAAATGCTCTCACAAATGGCTATGAAAAACTATTTGAAGAACATTGGTAAAAGAGAACTTGAAAATGCACTATATCCTAATATTGAACAGTTACCAGGCGGATTTGCGGATCATATGCACTCTATTAATAAGCTTGATTTAAGAGAATATGTTATGGGATTTGAATATTCTAAAAAGGCTACGGTATCAAAATGGAATGACCATTTTTACTTGGCTTACTTCGAATCTCTTGATTATGTTGTTCCAATAGCTTTTCAGAATTGTATATCATTAATAGCTGATTTTGAAGGTAATACTATAAATGATATCTATAATAGTTCTCAAGAGTATCTTTTAAGTGAAATGCACATAAGTGTATTGCCATTTAAAGATCATAGCGTTGTATTGATTTTTCTAAAAAATGAAGATAATAGATACAGAACTTTCTTTAAAAAATTTAAAAAGCTCACAATTCAAGAAAAATTAAAAGTGATTAATTATATAATTTTTAGTTATTCGGAGGATGTCTTTATTTATAAAGGATTAGATAAAGAAATTTTAGAGAACGAAGAATTAAGGAGGGTAGCGCAACAGACAAATGTGGCTGAAGCAGCTACGCCGTTTGCTAATTTCCTTGAAGAAGCTAAAAGAGTATTCGATCTACAGAATAGAAATTCTATTCCTAACTTATTGGATGAATCTTATAAAGTAAGATGAAATTTTAGGCGAAATCGAAGAAGGCGTTAACATCCTATAACACAATATTCACGCTGCGGGCATACGCCCTTGGTCCAGCATTCGCCAGACACCCGACATGCGTCGGGTCGTGAATACAAGAACGTTATCTGCAATGACTGTAAGTATATCGAGGAGGTTATTTCATGGCAGTACCTAAATATGATGAGTTATTTAATCCTGCACTACAGGCTCTTCATTCTCTTGGAGGTTCTTCTTCAATAGCTGAAATGGAAGAGGAAGTAATTAAAACTTTGAATTTATCTGAAACAGATGTTGCAGATTTGCATAAAGGAAATACAACGAAATTAAGTTATCGTTTGGCATGGGCACGTACATATCTTAAAAGATTTGGTTTACTTGAAAATTCCTCTAGAGGAGTATGGTCATTGACACAGCGAGGGCTTGCGACAAAAAGTGTTGATAAAAAACAAGTCAAAGATACCGTCCAAAATTCAAAGTTTCAAGTAAATATAGTAGGATCAGAATCTGAAGAAGAAAATGATGATGTATCCGAAGAATATGAATGGAAAGATAGATTGCTTGAAATAGTTAAACATATTTCTCCTGATTCATTTGAAAGATTATGTATGAGGCTTCTACGAGAGTCAGGGTTTACTCATGTCACTGTAACTGGAAAGAGTGGCGATGGTGGAATAGACGGAAAAGGAGTTGTGAAGTTAGGAGGACTTTTATCTTTTCATGTGGTTTTTCAATGTAAAAGATATAAAGATACAGTTGGTTCTGGAGTAATAAGGGATTTTAGAGGGGCTATGCAGGGAAGAGCAGATAAAGGCTTAATTATTTCTACAGGAACATTTACTAGGGATGCGCGTCAAGAAGCTCAACGTGATGGAGCTTCCCCAATAGACCTTATAGACGGTGAAATGTTAACTGAAAAGTTGAAAGAATTAAAACTGGGAGTAAGAGTAGAAGAAAAGATAATTGAAGACATTATTATTAAGGAAGACTGGTTTAGTAATTTGTAGGTAGCTCATAGTTGACCGTCACAGCAGATAACATAATATTCAAGCTGCGGCTCCTAACGGAGCCTTGGTCTGCTAGATGGATTTCGAGGAGGCATTTCAGCAGACAACCCCTTTGGGGTTCATGAATACAGGAACGTTATCCGAAAGATACTGTAATTACAACTAGGGGGAAGATGCGATGAAGATAGAAGAAAAGATGATTGAAAGATTTAATTCATTAATCCATTCAGGTCAAAGAGTACTATCTACTAGATCATACAATGAATTTGGTGATGATCAAGTAGATCAAGAATTAGCAGTACAATGGCTTTCAAGTACTGAGAATTTAATCCAGAGATTATTTGGATTAAATAGTGTGCATTTAAAACGAATTGAGAGCATTGTTGGACCTCATACATATTTATCTTATGATCCGTCTTCACAAATACTTGGAGTTCTTAAATCGGCTAAAGAGGATTATGAATTTGGTATGATGCTAGATCTTAAAAAAATCATCGAAGCAGAAATCTTTGATGATTTCTTTGAACAAGCAGAATACTTGTTGAATAAGATATTTTCAACCGGCAGCGGTAATTACAGGTTGTGTACTTGAGGATGCTTTAAGAAAGTTATGTTTGAAAGCTGAAATAGAAATAGGTGATAGACCTAAATTAGATAAGATGAACGCTGATCTAGCCAAGAATGAAATTTATAATAAACTAACTCAAAAACAAATTACTGCTTGGGCTGACTTGAGAAATAAAGCAGCTCACGGTCATTGGGATACTTTTAATCAAGATGATGTAAAACTCTTCATTCAAGGATTGCGTTCATTTATGATTAATAACTTTGATTGATTAGACGAAGAAGTCAGTATCCATCGGATAACATAATATTCACGCTGCGGACATTCGTCCTGGGTCTGGCATTCGCCAGACACTCGACATATATCGAGTCATGAATACAGGAACGTTATCTGAAACTGCTTAAATGCTGATAAGGAGAAAAACTATGTCGTATTATACAGATGATTTCATGTTTGATGTGATGGGAATTGAAGAAATTCCAGATTATTTATTTCATTACACTTCATTAGAAACCCTTGCATGCATACTAAAGTATAAAACATTGAGATTTACTAGGCTTGATAAAGTAAACGATAGAAATGAGGCGACTTCTAAAGATTTAGAACATGCAAATACTCTTGTTTTTGTTTCTTGTTGGATGGGAAATGATAGCGAATCTATACCAATGTGGAATATGTACACTTCTGGAATGAATGGTGTGCGCATAAAAGCTCCAACTAATTTGTTTCCAGGGAGAGAGAAGCCGGTTGTCTTTGAACGAGGAGGTGCAAGATTAGGTTACAACGGCGATCCATATGTAATTTCACGTGTTGAACCAGCATTCGGCCTGATGGGTAGAAGTATAGTTGGACCTAATAAAGTTCATTATTCAAATGATCCTAGATACCTGCACGTATCTTGTAAGACTACTTATCAAGATAGAACTGTCTTAGACTTTAGCGATCTTGGGATGTTTAAGGATCTTGGTTGGTCATATGAAGAAGAATGGAGATACAGAATACTCGGAATGCTTGATGCAGATTATCCGAATGATAAATTTCTTAATGAAGTAACTCTTGATTTAGGAAGGTATCCAGTAACGCCAGAACATATCGATATAAAACTAGATGAAAGTATATTCAACGAAATAGAAATAACAACCGGACCTAAAATGACGGATTCACAATTCATTTTATTAGAGGCGTTGATTGAAAAATATGCTTCGAAAACAGTTGTAAATAAAAGTAGTTTAAAAATAAGGTGAATGTATTTCAGGACGTACAGCTTCAGATAACAAAATATTCATGCATCGGGCATATGCCCTTGGTCCGGCAGAGGAATTTTGGGGAAGCAGGGGCAGCCTGACACGTCCGACCTCGTCGGACGTCGTGAATACAGGAACGTTATGCGCAATCCCAAGACACAAATGTAAAGGACCACAAAATGAGAAATAGAACAAAGATTTTTATGGGATTGATCATAGCAATAATAGCAGGGGTAATCATCGTACTGGTAAGAGGTGACGAAAATCAGTCACCCTTAGAATATATAAAAAAGGATAGTTATCATAGTGAATTTAAGATTACAAAAAACAATGAAGTGATTATAACCGAAGAAATCCATATTCAAAATTGTAGTAACGACTTACAAAACTTTAGAGTGATAGGGATTTATTCAGAAGATTTTAATCAGGGTTTACTGACAACTGAAAAACTGAATGGATATATAGGAAATCGTAAACAAGAAGTTTTAGAATTAGGTGCAAATCAAGAAAAGACTTTCAAAATTAATTTTATAGGGAATAAGGGATCGATAAATACGAAGCAAGATCGAAATCAACTTGAAGATATTGTATTTGAAATCATAGAATAAATAAGAGGGAAAGAAGAAGATCCGAAGAAGTATGGGACAGCGCATAATATCATATTCAGGCTGCGGACATTCGTCTTTGATCTGGCATTCGCTGGACACTCGACATACGTCGAGTCGTGAATACAGGAACGTTATAAGATCATGAAATACGGCCGAAAGAGCATGAAATGATAAGAGCCTAAGAGAACGGGATGTCGATTCTATGCGAATCATGGATTAGGAGTTCATAAAATATAAGGTACATTGGAACTAACAGGAAAGATGAACAGATAGTCTTTTTTTGAAATGGATAATTTAGTATCGGAAGTATATAGACATTTAGCCATAAGGTTTTTATGGTGCTTTTAAACTAAAATTTTAGAGATTTCAGAACAGATTTTTACTCATTGTAGTTCTTCGTTCCGTTTTCGATCTGTAATGTGCAACTGGATCGCTAAGCGTTTAATCGCGCACTTTTTAAGACACTTGTACGTCGGTCGCTAACGTCCATCTGGTTGCATGCCTAGTAATCTTGTATCATGTCCTCATTCAAGTACCACAGCTCAATTCAGTTCGTGTCGCCGATTGAGCTGTCTAAGGTTTGTCTAAAACTGTAAGTCAAACAATCTTATTTTCTTATTTTGAATTTTGTTATTTGCGTTTTCTGCATCGTGATCTATCATTATACTTATCTGCTCTAAGGAGGGAACTTTGCATGAAGAAGATTATGGGTGTAGCCAATACTGACCAAGTCAACAAATACAATGTGCGCTTTACTATTTCTGCGTTAGAATCTGCCTACGCCGATATGTGGAACACGGGTGTACCTTCTTTTTTAAACCACGACCATGAGAAGCCGATCGCATGGTGTACCGTTGCTGCTTTGTTTTTTGAGCCAGGTCAAGTTAGTACGATAACTCTTTCACATATGCCTGAATCCGAGAGTGAACAGCTTATAGTCCAAAGAATGATAAAAAAGTATTATACAAACGCGACTTCTGATTTTATATCACAATACAGATCAGAATTACATGATGCTGTAAAAGAGCATATAGTAGGAGAACATAAATATTGCGCAACAGAGTCGGCAGCTATTATAAACGATGGAATAGTAGAGCGTTTATTCCCAAGTCTCTTTAAGGATGCAGATAAGCACGGGCTTGTTGAGTTATCCAAACTCAAGCAGTTAGCTCCAGGAATCTTTGAAATCAATGGACTTGTAGTTTATGCGAGTCCTTTTTTCCGTAGATCTTTCTCAAGACTCAATACTCTGAACACTCCTTTCTTGAGAAGGTTCTCAGAAGTTGCAGGGCAAGGAAATGCAATAGCTAAGATTGCTATCGATAGAGATATGATTGGATTAGCAAAATCGGTTCATGAAGTTTTTGAATTTTCGTATTGGTGGGGGCCAAAATTTAACGAATCGCTAGATGAGATTCATCCAGGCGTGACTCAGCATAAAAATGACGAAACGAATACGTATTTCTCGGATATCGATAGAACAGATTTTTGGTGGTACGTTCAAGATAATCGTAAAACCTTTGAATGCGAAGAAGTGATTACCCAGCCTAGCTTAGGTATAAGCAATGCTGATTACGGGTGCCGATTTGTTCATAGCATGATAGATGTGAACAGCAATGAGCCTTTCCACTTAGATGGAGCAATCAGACTTTATACTGAAGATAAGATATTAAGTAGATGGGATAATGACCTCAGTACTTCAGGTAAAGACACGGATTATAACAAAATCTGGAGATTAGATGGGTCAATCAAAGTAAGCGAATGGAAAGAGCTTATTACTCATTATTATCGAGATAACATGTTGATTGGTGAGTACTTTGATGGAGAGGATGAGAAGAAAGATTTTAAACCAGCAACAATAAAGGATTTTACCAATGAACATGTACTGTTGTCTGACTTTGTACCTACTCATATGCAAATCGGTGACGGAGTACGGTTAGCTGTTTCGTATCACCCGAACAGCTCCAGAGGTCGAAATGGAAGAAAGATCAGGGCATTAAATATGATAGAGCTTAATGGTATTAAGGAAAAATATGTAGAGTCCGATGCTTTTGAGTTGATTAAAGCCTTAAAAAGACATGGAGAACCTAGCTCAGCTGTAATTGGCGGTATAAAACATCTAGCTTTTGAAGATACAATTATAAACTTCCCTTTAGTTCAGCACTTTGGCACAGATGCAGTATCACAAGCTAACCTTACTTTAAGAGCTATTTGCGATCTCTGTAGAGCTTGGAATAGCGGAGATACTGATAGAGCTATAACTTTTAGCATTGCCATTGAATACCAAAGTAAAGAGGTACATTTCTCTTTTGCAGGCCATGTCCAAGATTTATACCTCTGGATCTCGGGCAATAAGATAAGTTTTCCTGAAAACGAAGCACAAATGTCAGAGTGGAGTGAAAAAGCTGCAGAATATTTATTGAAGGATTTTAGTAATACACCTGCCAATCCGGGATTGGGTAACTTGCTTAGAGAAAATGGGCTTTTGCACTTTCAAAGGTATTTCCTCCCCCAAGAAATGTATACTGCCTATTTCGATAAAGAGAAGCAGGCCTTGTCTGTACAAATGATTTTGCCTGAGAATGAACAATTGATGTTGAAAGCAATTGAAAAAAAGAAGTTGCAAGTGACACCTATGTTTTTAGTGGAATCTTCTAGCTGTAGCAAGTGCGGAAGAGAATATTCTGATTGTGGTTGTTCAAAATATTTAGACGAAAATGTAGGAGAGAATATGGATCGGGTAGAAAGGTTAGGAATTTTTTGGACTAGAAGAAGCTCCGACAGATTTTATTAATTTATATCAAATTTTTGAATCACTATATAACTAAAATGCCTTTGCCTGACTCGTTGATCATGAGAGCCAGGCGAAGGCTCATTTACTTTACAATACCTTGTTACTAGAATCGCTTAGAGGCTTAGCTAAATAACAACTTGATAATGAAGCGAACGATAGCAGAAAGTGCTTTGAGAAACGTCGGGTATTTGTTTAAAATCTTTTCTGCATGCTTATTGGGAGCCACATATTGGGCATCGAGGCGGACGACAAAAACATTAACTTTTTCTTTCAATTGCTGATACATAAACGAATTCCTCCTTGAACAAAATTTGCGTCCAAGGTCTATGCATCATATCCGTTTACATGTACAGAAATTGAAAAAAAGTTTAAAGCACCTAAAATCATGTAGCTCAAAAACTTCATTCTTAGTCGAAGTGAGCTCGTTTTTCCCCTAAAAAGTATCATATCACCTCGTGTTTGAATCCAACTCACTCAATGCTACCAATGTCCACGCGCTAATTTTTTGGTTTCACATGCGCAATTATTAACGTTTTAAGTGAATTCTTGCGCTCTAGTACCGCAGTACACGCATTTTTCTTCTGTATTACTACTATGCTTTTGGACTGTCAACACTAAATCAGACAGCTTTTTTAATGGCTTGTTGGCGATACTAAACAGGAGTCAGATAGCCAAGTGTTCCATGAATTCGGTGTTTGTTAAACCAATTGACATAGTCGTAGAGTTCAAATTGAAGCTCTGTTCAAGATTCTGGAATTCCATCTTGTTCATAAACTCGGTTTTCATCACTTTATAGGTCGCTTCGGCTACCGCATTGTCGTAGGGACAGCCTTTCATGCTTAGCGAACGGCCAATCTCAAAGGTCTCCAAGAGATCATCCATTTCTCGTTGGAGAACTCGCTTCCTCGGTCGGTGTGAAACCACTGAATGTGGCGTAGGTCGCCTTCCACGCTTGCAAAGGCATGGGAAACAGCGCAGCATCCTTGTTTGGGCCTGCACTATGTCCAATAATTTCCCCGTTGTACAAGTCGAGCAGAATGCAGACGTAGTTCCATTTGTTTTGGACTTTCACGTAGGTCAAGTCGCTCACCACAAAGCGCTGCCTTTCCGTCTGTTCAAATTTGCGATTTAACATGTTAGCTGTGGAGGACTCGTTGCATGTTGTTTGATGCGGCTTGTACGAGACGCAAGCGTATACGTCGAGACTAGGCCCTGCTCTTTCATGATTCGCCGATCCGGCGTCTGGATAGAAGAAGCCCTTGTTCGAACAGCTTCACTTTAAGTTTGCGTGTTCCATAGGCTTTGCGTTTTTTGCGAAATATTTTGACGATTGCCGCTGTTTCTTTTTCTTCTTTGGGTTTTTTTTCGCTTCATAGTAAAACGTACTTTTTGCCATTTGGAGGACGTCGCACATTGCTGATACCGAGTATTTCTTCCGAGTTCTTCGGATAAGTTCTACTTTCGTCCCATGACCAGCGCGGCTTGCTTTAAAATGTCGTTCTCCATCTTGAGGCGTTGGATTTCTTTGCGCATCGTCAGAAGCTCATTCTCTTCGGCAGAACGATTGTCCTTCTCTGTGAAAGAACCGGTATTTTTTTCCTGCTTGATCCAGCGATCTAAAGCTGAGGCTGTGAGGTCTTACTCCTCCACAATGGCCGTTCTAAACTTCCCATTTTCATAAAGCTGTACCGTTTGTTTTTTAAACTCGCTTGTAAACGTTTTTCTTTGCGATCTAGACATTGTAGAAATCCGCTCCTTTTCTGGGTTAGATACATTCTACAAGCCCTTATTTTTTCTGTCCAACTAAGTGTAGCCTATCCATTTGAAATCATAGAATAAATAAGAGGAAAAGAAGAAGATTCGAAGAAGTATGGGACAGCGCATAACATAATATTCACGCTGCGGGCATGCGCCCTTGGCCCGGCATTCGCCGGACACTCAGCATTCGCTGAGTCGTGAATACAGGAACGTTATAGGAAATTAAAAAAAACTATAAAACTCCAATGATTCAGTGAAAAATGATGAACAAATCATTAACTTATTCACAAAAATTAAAGATACTTATATTGATGAAACAGATGATGATCTAATGATTGCTATTACATTTTTTTCTTAGTAGATTCAATAATGTACTTTCTATTTGAGAATGTAAAGATGCTTTTGAGAAATGGGTATATATCATTGAGCAGTCTTCGTATCTTTCTGTTCAAAAAGAATGGCTTGGAGCTATGACAGACAGTCCTTCAATATAAGGACACTTACAAGTAAATAGTTCAAATTAAGTTAGTCTGTCGAGTTTAGACAGGCTCCTTCTAATTTATAAAGACTGGACGAATGATAAAAGAAGTGAGGTCTGCCTGTTTATAATAAAATACATTTGTCGAGGAGGATTAATTATTATGGACAAGTTTATCAGATTCATTATTCTTCACCAAGCAAATACCCCACAGAAATCTCCAAAGCTTTCGCTATCATCACCACTTCATAATCTTGAACTAGACGATACTGGCCCTCAAGACGGGAAAGGCTGGTCTGACTGATATCCAAACCCAATGTTTGCAATCTCGCGAGGAATTCACGTTGTTTAATGCCTTTGCTTTTACGAATAGCTACGACTCGGGAGCCGATGATGTTTTTATCGCCAGGCGGTTCTTGTCTATGCTTCATTATGTACACCCCTCATTTCAACCAAATTGTATGAGAAATAATGGTTGTTTTAATGCGATTATCGAATTAAAATGAAATAAACCGATAATCGCATTAAAAATGACTGCTCACGTCTAGCATTAACAAGACATGGCGCAGTTTAGACCCATCAGAGAGGTGGATGTATGAGCCGGTTGCTTGACTTATTGGAAGAGGAACGGCGCAAGCTTAATCAGCTTGGTGAGGCATCCTTGAAGCAAGCGATTCCGTTGTGGGAGAACCCTGAGGTTCAGGAACAGAGCCGAAGGGTGGATGAACTGGTGGCACAAGTTAGTGAGATGAAGGCAAGATATAGCCGAGTTGTACGATTATGTGAGGTACATAATGCGTAGGGGAGGAGAAGCTATGGATTTTCCACGGTGGATGCAACGAGCGATTCAAGCAAGGCTGGATGAGGTGACTGCCCGGATTGAACATGATCCTGAAATGAGGCGAGTACGTGGGGGAACAGACGAAGCATTTGAAGTTTTGTTTGCAGGTAAAGATGTCGAGCAGACACCTGAATATACCGAGTGGGAGAATCGTTATATTGTCAGCAAAGGCATAGAAAATGAGCGGTTGTATATGCAGGGACTACGAGATGGTATTCAGCTCACAGTATCCTTGCTGGGTCAGTCGATGCCAGAGGAGACCGATACTTAGGCTTGATCCACTAAGCGAACCCATAAGTCAGGGGAAGCTACCTCGAACTTAACTTAAAAACCGGAGCCGAAGCGTGAATTCATCGCTTCGGCTCCGATTTTAATGCTCTACTTTTCCAAATTCTAAATTAAGGAAAGGAGGGCATTGAGTATGTGTTAAGCTTTAAGAAACAAAGGCAGAAGTGAGGTATGGTTATATGAAAAAAAGATCTAAATACTTAATCTTACTTTTTGTGTTTATTGCGATTGTGTTTGTTCTGCTTTTTTTTTTTAATACCAACAAAAATGAAGCCAATGAGCCAGTAGTTAATGGCAATATCATTCACGTCAAAAAATTTGATCTGGATGCCAAATCAACGAATTTAAAGACAATGACACAAGGATCGATATTCGTTGAGAGTGAGAAGCAGTATATTGATCATATCAAAATAGTAGCACATGTAGAGATTGACCCCGCTGACTGGGGTGGTGTTGCATTTTATATCCCTGATCAATGGAGTGTCTCCAGCATCACCAGCAGTTATCCTGAACATCAATCGAAGTTGAAGCCTGCTGAGTATGTATCCACCTGGAGGAATTCTTCTGATGACTCTTCATGGCGCACAATGATTGAAATTGGGAGAGAACGAAATTACATAGCAAATGGCGGAGGTACTGGAACGATTGTGATCGAATTAAGTCCCGATAAAAAGGGGATGTCCACCTCTGAGTCATTGAAAATTGGTATTGAGGTCGGATCAGAAGAGAAAAATGGAAAGAGAGTTATGGGGACAGATTCTGTTGAAGTTCCTGTATTTTAAAGTGCTAGGTTACCTAAATATAGAAAAACAAGCCGAAGCGATGGCAATGCACGCTTCGGCTTGTTTTTTATTTTGAACCATGTTACTTCTTCAATTCTTACTTCGCACTCACAGACTTAAACCAATCATTCACTTCTTGCGTGATCTGATCTCCGCCATTGGATTTCCAGTTGGCGACGAATTGGTCAAAGGCATCAACCGGCAGTTTGCCGTAGATGATTTTGTTGAAGGTTTCCATCTCGGATTGGCGGAGCAGGTTCCATTTGGATACCATGGTTGGTGTTGCAGCGCCAGTGAAATAGTTTTGCTTACGAATGTCGATTTGCGACATCACAACTTTGGCAGCGGCCCAGTTTTCCGGTTTACGGAACTCGGCCATTTGTTTCTCGTAAGGTGTTTCGGGTTTCTCGCCGTTAGCCAGTTTCACGAGTGTTTTCATATACAGATCCGGGATACGGGCCGGACCAGTCAGGAACGGAAATTCGTTGGAGAAGTCTTTGATCTTCTCTCTGTTACTGGTCGGCTGTCCATCTATGATGTCCCAATCGTAGCCTTTGGCGAAGCCGTGTTCATATTCACTGCCCGTAGCGGGGTTCGCCAGGTTATCGAGCAGATAGTTGTAGTACAGGAAGATTGCTTCGGGATGTTTCGCATCCTTGTTGATCATGATGCTCGCATTGACGCCAGAGTTCTGCCACTTCGTTCCGATTTTTCCATCTGGACCTTCTGGAATGGGATAGGCTTTATAATTGGCGTCAGGTAAGTTCTTGATGAGGTCGGGAGCAGGCCAGTCTGGAACCCAGTTGGCACCAGGCAGAATGCCTGCGGCACCTTTGGTCCAGCTTTCGGCTGCTTTACGTTCGTCCCACAGGGCGGAGTCGGCATGAATATATCCTTTTTCCATCCATTCACTGAGCTTGGCAAGTGCTTGTTTTGCTCCGGGATTAACAGAGCCGTATTCCAGATTACCGTTCGCGTCCTTGTTCCATTGCTCTTGGACTGTTCCGTATGCACCGAATAACCAGTCGAGCGAGCCCATCCAGGTATTCGTATTACTTTTCAGCGAGATTGCGAGTGGGAAAACTTCATTTGGAGATAGGCCATCCGGATTCTCATTTTTGAATTTATCCATGATGTTCTCTAGATCTGCGATAGTCTTAGGAGCTTCCAGATTCAGCTTCTCCATCCAGTCTTCTCTAAGCCACAGCAGGGTATCGTCGTTATCCGTGTACTCCATGATGGGCATATTGTATTTCTTTCCATCCTTGGTGAACGGATACCAGAGCTCGGGATGCGCTGCCGCATGGTCCTTGAGCGTTTTATTCGCATACTTGTCGAACAACTCATCAATGGCGATGAATTGACCGGAGTCGATCAATTGATTGGTCAGTACCGCATTGGTGGGTACGGTTACGAAATCAGGCAGTTTCTCACCAGAGGCGACAGCAAGTTGAAGCTTCTGTCTGTACTGATCATCACTGGCTGGATACCAGGTATCTTTATGCTTCATGCCCAGCGTTTCCAGCATCCAGCGATCGTGTACGTTATTTTCTTTGGTATCTCCTTGCACGTATTTCTTCGGCATTAATACCGAACTGAACTCGATGGGAGGGTCATATTTTCCTTTAGCAAAAGCAGCTTCTGCTTCAGCTGAGCCGACAGTTCCCGGCGTATTATTACCATTGTTACTGCCTGTCTCGCCACTGCCGCACGCAGTGATCGTGATGAGCGCGATAACCATGAGCAGTGACCACCATGTTTTTTTGAATTTGATCATTGTTCAATCCCCCTACGGTGTATGATCTTTAAAAATGCGTGTTCAAAAAGGCCGGTTTTCAGTACCGAGAAGATGGGATGAAGCTAGAAATGGAGTAGCGGAGCGTAGATAGAGCTACGTGAGCAACGGACATTTCGGCTGAATTCCATATTCGATGCTGATGATGCCGCTAGGCATCCTTCGTAATCAAAAGCGGACTTTTTGAACAACCTCTACAATGTAACTGTACCAATTTGGGCGGGAGGGCATCTATATGAGTTTGTTAGTTTCCATAGGACTCTATTAGTGAATGTTCAAATGAATGTTCAAATGAAGTTCAAAAAATTTGGTTTTCAGTACCGAGAAGATGGAATGAAGATAGAAATGGAGTAGCGGAGCGTAGGCAAACTACGTGAGCAACGGACATTTCGGCTGAATTCCATATTCGATGCTGATGATGCCGTGAGGCATCCTTCGTAATCAAAAGCGGATTTTTTGAACAACCTCTAAGATGTTATTTGTGCTGGTCTCTGTATTCCTGCGGCGTAACGCCAAACTGGCGTTTGAACACTTTGATAAAATAAGCCGGGTCCATATAACCAATCTCTATGCTGATTTCGTACACTTTTTTGGTGGTCGTGACCAGCTTGTGGCAGGCCCGATCCATACGCAGACGCGAGATATAATCACTGATGCCTTCGCCCGTTTCGATCTTATAGATCTTGGACAAATGGGTCGGGTGCAGATTAACATGGTCGGCTAGTACACGTAAAGAAACATCCAGATGCAGGTTCTTATCTGTAAAGTCCTGAATCTTCTTCACATACTCGGAACGGATGTCCTTAATCTCGTTGGACGTGCCTTCCTTGAGTTTGCCAAGCACACTGAGCGACCATTTCCGCAATTTGCTGATGGTAGCGAAAACTTCCCCACTTTGCAAATCCTCAACATCATTTCCCATTAAAGTGGTCAGGGTCAGCTTGTTCCGGTGAGCAATATTAGTGAATGAAGCCGTAATAAGAAAACCAGCCTCCATGCAATGTTCCCAGGATTCCGACCATTTCTCATCCAGCTCCGCGCAGACCGCGAGGATTTTCTCTTCGGCGGCATCCCACTGTCCGCTTTCCAACAGACTAATGAAAGTAGGCGGGGTATAAAGCACATCGAGTGGACCTTGCGCCGCAGGTGTCTCAACATCGCTCACGCGCATAACGAATTCGCGTTCGTCGCCAACAATCTGCCGGAAATAGGCGGAAGCCTGACGGAAACGATCGTAAAGCTGATCCGGAAAGGTGAACCACTCGGTGATAACGATGGAGAGGGAGCCTTTTAGAAACTGTTTTACTTTGGATTGGAGCTGAATCGATAGCTTCTCCAGAATGGTTTCTTTGCCAATATCGCCTTTCCGTTCTTTCAACTGAAGCAAAAACACCAGATATCCGTGCTCCTCCTTGACGCCCCACACTTCCATAAACTCACCCATAATCTCTTCCGCCATATTGATGATGGCATATTCGATCAGGGTCTGATCATTGCTATCATAGTGTCCGAATTCTTCTTCCAGACGTACCAGCATTAATGCGGCATCCCCGGTGTGAAAGGGGAGATTGTAATTGGCGAGCTTCCGATCCCATTCGGCAGCGGCGATTCGTTGTCCCTGCAAAGCCCCTAGGAGCAGTCGTCCCCGCAAATGGGGGAGATTCTCTCGCAACGTAAACTGCGTTCGTGTCAGTGAACTGACCATTTCCCATTCATTGTTCAATTGATCAATGGCCTTCTGGACAGCGCCCATTAATTCATCGTCTGTTGGCGGCTTCAGCAGATAGTCCACAGCTTCGAACTGGATGGCTTTTTTGGCGTAATCAAATTCGGAATATCCGGATAACAGAATACATTTTATTTTTTTGTCCCGGATGCGGATGCGTTCGATCAGTTCAATGCCTGTCATTTCAGGCATCTGGATGTCCGAGATCACGATATCGATGGGGTGGGTGTCGATCATTTGAAGTGCTTCGTGTGCCGAGTATGCTTTATGCACATGTTCGATCCCCAGTGTGTGCCAGGGCTTGGTCATGGACAGGTTATCGACCCAGTGAGCTTCATCGTCTACGATCATCATTTGCATGTTTGTATTGTCTCCTTGGTGGTTGAACCCAGACATCTGTACACTTGCCACTCCGATGACAGAATAACCTTCCGATCGCTGTTATCCCCAGATTTATTGAATGAATTTTATAATGTGTAAATCTGGTGATAAAGGCGAGCACTCCGTTTCTTCAGGTTTTTTCTGTCCTCTGCGTTATCGTGTACGTGATCTTGTTCAAAATTAAATCGTCAATTTATTGTTTGTATTAACTTAAATTCGTATCGGTATTACCTTTATCGGAATCGGTGTCCTCTTTTGGTATCTCCCAGATGATTTCGGTTCGGAATCCGCCAAGTGGGGATGGGCCAAATAGGAGGTAGGAATGACTGCCGAACAGGTGCGTGATTCGTTGGTACGTATTCCAAAGGCCGCAGCCCATTTCTTCTTGTAAGGGTTCCTGCATCTTCAAGTTCAGCGCTTCGTATTGTTCCGGGCTTAAGCCTGGGCCGTCGTCGTCGATGTATATTCTGCCAAAACCATTCAAGCGCTCCCCGGTAATTCGGATTTCCCCGGATGAATAGGATTTCGCCACGCCGTGTATCACGGAATTCTCGACCATCGGTTGAAGCATTAATCGTGGTACAGACTGGGCAAGCATATCCTCTGGGATATCGATGTGATACTCGATGCGACCATTGCGCAGTTTCTGGATATCCAGATAGTTGATCAGCAGCTTGATCTCTTCTTGTAGCGACGACGTCTCCCGTTCCATACGGGTGGTGTAGCGATAATACGCACTTAGGTTATGCGCCATGGAGACCACGGCTTGCTCGTCCTTCATCTGGGCCATGTTGATGATATAACCTAGACAATTATATAGGAAATGCGGATTGATCTGCGCTTGTAATTGTTTCAGCGTAGCTTCCCTGGCTCTAATTTTCTCATGGAATACATTTTCGATGAGATCTTGAATCTGATGGGACATATCGTTGAATCGGCGGAACAGGAATGAGAACTCATTCTGGTTTTTGCTATACAGTCGGACAGAATAGTCCCCTTGTTCTACACGGCGTAAACCTTTGATCAGCTTTTTGATCGGATATTGAACATTCCGGTACAGCAGGATCGACGCAGAGATACCCACTACTAGCAGCAAAATCATACAGGTGTAGAACAGATTCTGACTCAGCGAGATGGGTTTCAAAATCTGATACAGTGGAATCACGTCAACCAGATGCCAATCCAGATAAGTGGACTTCACGGAACTAACCAGATAGTTCTTACCGTTCAGCTCTACGACATCCTGTGTAGTATCTTCCGGAGAATGCGTGTCCAGATACTGAATGAGTTCTGCGGATAACTGCTTGTCCGCGCTACGATTGAGAATGGGGGAATTTCCTTTGTGATACAAGAAAGGATCGCCTTGTCCGCCCGCTTTATACGTATCCAGCATATTTTGAATGTTCTCATAACTGAAGCTGGCTTCAATCACCAGATTGCTTCCCGTGAGCATCCCCGGCTGTGCCAAGGAATCGGTATAGAACCAATAGAAGGAATTTAGTTCATCCTCTGATACGGCTCCTTGATCCCCATAGGTCCATCGTCCGCTCATATTTTTTTTCAGATACTCCTCATCATATCCTGTGGTTCGATTGTAGTTGGCGATGACATCCTCATTCTGCTGTGAATGCACCGCATATCGGGTGGGCCATATATCCGTAACGCCGGTTTGCAGCGTCATCTTCTCTTGTATCACATAACGGGTCTGCATCCGGTCATACCGATCATCCCACATATTGAGGCCGTTGAATGCTCTGACATTCGGGTCTCTGGAGAGAATGAGGCTGAAATCCATCATCTGGTTGATGCGGGAGTCGATCTGACTGGACAGAAACGTGAGCTGTTTTGTGTTGGAGATCTGCAGTTCTTTGCTGACGACATCATAGGTGACGTTATTCGAGTAGGTGTACATGATTAGAATGGGGATGAACAAGACCACAATTAACAAGTTTATTTTGGCAAAAAGACTGAATGGGGATTTGATTTTACCTTGAAAAGGCATTAAGCGCTTCCATATATACATGAAAAGTCTCCTTCTAATTCGTGTGTAAACAACCTCTTCTGATGATACCCTAACAAAACACTATCAAGCCTAACAATGTTATATAGCAGACCTCAGAATGGCTTGATACTATTTATATCAGAGAACCCGATCACACACAAAAACTTTTTTTGGGAACAGGAGAAGCGCTATGGAGGCTAAATTGGAGGGTAAGCGGATCCCGCAGGCAAACGTTGGGAACAAGCTGGATAAAAAGAGAAAAAAACGCTACAAACAGCCATGGATTCTGCACTTTATGGTGTTGCCGGCGGCCATTATGGTCTTTATATTTTCATACATTCCGATGTCCGGGATTTTGATGGCATTTCAAGATTATAAACCTGCACTGGGATTTTTCAATTCCGAATGGGTAGGACTGAAGCACTTCAGGTACATGTGGGAAAATGATTATTTCTTGCAGATTACGTGGAACACGTTGTTCTTTGCCTGTACGAAGATCATCATGAACCTGATCATTCCGTTTGTCTTCGCCTTATTGCTCAACGAGGTACGGAAGATGGCACTGAAAAGAACGATTCAAACGCTTGTGTATCTTCCTCACTTTCTGTCCTGGGTCACCCTGTCTGGTATTCTGATCGACATTCTGGCACAGACGGGTATTCTAAATCAGTTTCTAGTCTCGATCTTTGGCATCAAACCAATCTTCTTCCTCGGGGATGGCAGTTGGTTCCGATTTACGGTCATTGCAAGTGATGTCTGGAAAGAGTTTGGATTCAACACGATTATCTTCCTCGCGGCATTATCCGGCATTAATCCATCACTTTATGAAGCGGCTGAAGTAGATGGGGCGGGACGCTGGAAACAAACGGTCTATATTACCATCCCGGCTCTTATTCCGATTGGGATCGTAATCGCAACGCTGGCACTGGGTAATGTGCTCAACGCCAACTTTGACCAGATCTTTAACTTATATAGTCCATTAATATATCAGCAGGGGGATATTATCGATACGTTTGTGTATAGAGAAGGTCTGCTAAGTGGTCAGTTCAGTTTCGCTACCGCGGTGAACCTGTTCAAATCCGTCATCAGTTTGATCCTGATTGTGATCTCCTACCGACTGGCTTACCGATTCGCCGGATACCGAATTTTCTAGAAAGGAGGACGAACTGATGTATCATAAAACGATGTCCTACCGCATATTCAGCATATTCAACAATGTGTTCTTAACCATCATTTCCCTGCTCTGTTTGCTGCCTTTGTATCACTTACTAATGGTATCGCTCAGCGCATCTGCACCTGCCAATGCGGGATTAGTTACACTCTGGCCGATTGGTTTTACACTGGAGGCCTATGCGAAGACGTTTGTTAACGCCAATTTTCTCTCCTCCTTGTGGGTGTCCGTTGAGCGGACGGTGCTTGGTACAGGGCTAGCGCTAATTGTGAACACAATTGCAGCATACGCCCTCTCCAAGGAGACACGGGTGTTCCGTGCACGTAACATCTATCTATGGTATTTTGTCATTACAATGTTATTCAGCGGCGGTCTTATTCCGGGGTATATCCTGATCTTGAAGCTTGGCCTGATGAACTCATTGTTGGCCCTGATCCTGCCAGGATTGGTTGCAGTGTTTAATATCATTCTGTTGCTCAATTTCTTCCGTACCGTGCCCAAAGATCTTGAAGAAGCTGCATTTATCGATGGAGCAGGACACCTTCAGACGTTTATCAAAATTTATCTGCCCGTGTCCGTGCCTGTCATTGCTACAGTATCCCTGTTCATGATGGTTGGGCATTGGAACGCATACTTTGACGGAATCATCTACATCCGTGATGCGGAAAAACTGCCACTCGCGACATTCATGCAGACGATCATCGTCCAGGCCGATATGTCGAGAGTTGACCCGGAAATTGTCGCCAATCTGTCTCAGCGCACGATTCGTGCGTCACAGATTTTCATCAGTGCACTGCCAATCCTGCTCGTGTATCCGTTCCTGCAACGTTTTTTTGTGACCGGAATCGTGGTTGGGGCTGTGAAGGAGTAGTTACGTGTAGAGGTTAATAGGTTGTGAATCAAGGAGTCACTGAACTGGGGAAGGCCAGGGAGGTGGCTTCTTTTTTGTGTATGGAAAAAGAACGTTGCACGTATATAGTGTATTACCTTTATTTGAATAAAATGGTACTATTGTAATTGATTTAAAGTTATCTTTATTATTCATATCAGAGGGTGTTTACGAAGTGAAAAAAATGATAATCGTTACTCTTGCTTTGTCGTTAGTAAGTGCTTCTCTTGCTTTTGCAGCGACAAGCGCACCACAGAAGACCGAATCTAAGGTCTGGATCCGCCCAGAGGTATTTACTCCAGTACAAGACGATAATTCCTTTGATTTTTCTGATGCGGGTTATAGTGTGGAGGCATATAAAAAAGCAAGTATTGAGTTAATAGCCTATGTTAATACCGGGGACAAGGAAAGATTAAAGTCTTTTTACCAAGAGAGAAAAAAGGCAATTGAATATGACGATTCTTACACATATATGTATGATCGTATTTTTAAATTGAGCTATATTAGTGCAACAAAATAGGAAGAAAGTGGTAATGGCGATAAGTGCAGGAGGGAATTCAAAATGGAATTTAGAAGAATAACTTGGGATAATTTTATCGAATGTATTGAACTTAAAGTCACTCCAGACCAACAAAGATTCATATCCTCGAACCAACATGCACTTGCTGAAGCGTACGTTGCCTCAGATGAGGGGCAGATTATTATTACTTTTGCAGTCTATAAGGAAGACAATATGGTAGGTTTTATTTCGATGTACTATGATGACGGAGATGGCAATTTTGATTATAGCAGTTATGGCATCTTTAAGATGATGATTGACCAGCGATATCAAGGTAAGGGATATGGTAAAGAAATGGTAGTAAAAGCAATCGAGTATGCGAGGACTTTTCCACGAGGAAAAGCCAAAGTTGTAGAACTCACCTACAAACCTGAAAATGTCGTTGCGAAGAAAATTTATGACTCTCTTGGTTTTATTCAAACAGGTGAAATATTGGCATGTGGTGAAGTACAGGCGGTATTAACTTTGTAATTGTCCGTTACAGCTCCAATCCTGCTCTTGCTTCAGGAGGCCATTGAGCAGTCAGCAGAAGATCATTTCGTGGAAAATGGGAAGAAAGCCTGAGATGCAATCATATTTCTTGAACAGAGGAAATTGGAACGGAG
The DNA here is from genome assembly GCF_037973995.1 of Paenibacillus sp. FSL R5-0701. Classification (NCBI taxonomy): domain Bacteria; kingdom Bacillati; phylum Bacillota; class Bacilli; order Caryophanales; family Paenibacillaceae; genus Paenibacillus; species Paenibacillus sp. FSL R5-0701. The sequence goes on from NZ_CP150230.1 coordinate 1,755,076, forward strand.
CCCGTTGCCTACACTATGCTGCCCTGTTATAATTTCGATATATCTATCGTATTGGGGGTTATGACGTGGCAATATGGATAATGCCGGATTGCTCGTTCGCTAGAAAGCCTTATGCAAAGCCTGAATAGGGGCGGACTTTGTGTAGGGCGCGACAAAAATGAGATTGTTGCCCTGAAATCAATATCAACATAATGTTACATCCCGCAGGCTTTGCACCTTATTTGTTCTTCCAATAAAAATAAGGGGCTGAACGCCATGCAAACACCATTTATTCAGAATCATCAATTTAATTATATTCAAAAACAAGCTGATTTCCTGCTCAAAACGCTACGCTCGGTTGTGGATCCAAAAGTATTGGAAACCGTCCGTTATACGGTCGGCACAAATGCGGTGAGCATCTTCGATGAACTCATTTCGGAGCAGAAGCAACTGCTGGAGCAGTTATCCACGTATGAGACGACACATGAATTGCAGACGTATCTGAACCAGCTCGAATCATATCTGATTCCATATCCGCAAGTATCAGCCAAGCAGATCCAAAAGCTGTTTCCAAAGGCCAAGAAGCTTAAAGTGCCCGATCTTGAATCCATCGATTACGCACACACCACCTATCTGAGATGGACTGACATTGCGACGAGCCGTTTGTTCATCGTGTACCCGCACGAAGGCAGATTCCTCGGTATTGAGGGACGGATTACACCCACGAACAAAAAGGGGTACTGCATGTTCTGTCATCGTCATCAGGAGCTTGGATTCTTCAACGTGAAGACCAAGGCTCATTCGCCAGACAACTTTTCTTCCATTGCCCAGTACGTATGCATGGATAACACAGCTTGCAACCATAGTATTACCGATATCTCTATGCTGGAGAAGTTTCTTCTCTCGACAGTAAAATAATGCAAGACACACAGGCAGGGTCGCTCTTCGGAGCGACCTTTTTGCCGTGTTCAAGCGTAGTGATTCGCCATTGAACGTACCACAAAACTTCAGAATTCATATTCGGGTCATACCTTTTTTCTCATACCATTACAGCGTCGGAATATCATTGGCATAGTTCAGTCCCAAGTGATGTGCATGGTTCAGCAGTGCCTCATAATGCTCAGGCTTGGATTCCAACGTTTCATATAAAAACTCAACCCTCGATTGGGACACGCCGCAGTAATCGGCAATACCCACATTGAGCAAATTGGCGATCGATTGACCATAGTTGCGCTTGTGCATCTGTTCTTCCGTCACACCCGAAAGAGCGATCCACAATATCTGCTGATGAGGGAGCTTGTTCGCGCCGTAGGCAAATCCGTTGTTCATGACACGATCCACATAGCCTTTCAACATGGCTGGCAGATGCCACCACCAGAGAGGAAATACAAAAGCCACAGCATCATACTTCTTCAACCGCTCCATCTCGGTTTCAACCTCGGGCGAGAACACCTGATTTTCTTGGGTATAGTCTGGTTCATCCATCTCTCGGAGAATTGGGTCGAAGCCAATCCCATGCAAATCCAATATCTCATAACCGTGACCGGCACCGGTAAGACCCTGTGCAAAACGTTGAGCTACCTGAAAGGTCAAGGAGTCTTTTCTTGGGTGGGATACTACAACGAGTACGTTCATCTTATCTTTCACTACCTTTCTGGATTGCAGTCTTGTAGCCATAAATCAGTGGCTGATGCTATTATAAACAGGTATGAAAACATCTGGAAGTACGCACTTTGATGTTCTATAGGAAGAATGAAGTGCCATAGGAACATCAAAGTACCCTAAATGGATGCCTCGAAATAGGCTCAAATAATTGAAAGAAGAGCAGTGAAAATTTTATTTTCACTTGGGATACAGCCTGATTATGGAGGGGTTCAAAAATGACGGAACATGGAGAAACGAGCGCGCCAAAGAAATATAAAGTAGGCGTGGAAGCAGCCTTGGAAGTGATGGGCGGGAAGTGGAAGCCTTTGATTATTTATCACTTGATGACCGGACGGAAACGCACGTCAGAGCTTCGACGATTAATCCCCGACATTACGCAGAAGATGCTGACAACACAGCTTAGAGGACTTGAAAAGGATGAAATCGTACAGCGAAAGGTATATTCGGAGGTACCTCCCAAAGTGGAATATGAGTTAACGGACTACGGCTGGGGACTTAAGCCCGCCCTGGATCATCTATGTTATTGGGGAGAAGAGCATCTGGATAAAATCCACGGGGATAGGTTTAAAGTATTGGAGGATTTCGATTCTCAGGAAAGTTGAAGAGAGGGGCACGAGAAGGTGGATGGTGCAGAGCACGTGAAACAGGCAGTTCCCATTCGTTGTGAAGGCGTGGCTGTAGTTCTATTGAAGAAAAGCCTCGATCAATACCGTGTACTGATGCTGAAGCGGGCTGGTCGTATGTTGCATAACGAGTGGTGTTATGTTGGCGGCGGGATAGAAAAGGGCGAGAAGGCATGGGAAGCTGCACTCAGAGAAGTTCATGAGGAAACAGGTATTACGGAAGTCAGGTTGTATTCTGCCAATCAATTCGAACAATATTATTCACCCATGGAGGAGTATATCTATACCGCTCCCGTATTCGTAGGATATGTGGATGAAAGCCAGGTTGTCCGGTTAAATCATGAACATATCGAGTACCAATGGATGACGTTTGACGAAGCTAAAGAAAATGCGGCTTTGCCCGGAATTGATGATATTTTGGATTTTGTTGAAAAGCATTTTGTCAGAAAAGTCCCTTCCGAGTGGCTTCGGATTAATGGTTAGAATAATTAGGAGGTGGAACTCATCACATACAAGACGATTTATCCAAGAGCATGGTTGAGCCTACTATGTATGTTGGTCATTGAAGCTATGTTTTTCAGAAATATTATTTATGATGAAAATGGTATTATGAAGTACTTCCTGATCGTTATATTGACCTTTATTCTCGGTTATATCGTTTTTCTGCTCTGGCGTTTGTTTTTCACTAGACCCAGTATTACGCTGGAAAGCGATCATGTGATTTCTATGAAACATCAGAGATATGATGCATCTCAGATTGAGTGTATTTATATGAATTACAGACGGATTGGCATCAAACTCTATGGTAAACGGTTAGTGCCGATGGATCTATGTTTTTATTTTCAACGAGGTCAGGAGTCTGCAGGCGTAGAAGCTGTGCATGAATGGGCGGCGCGAAACGACAAAGAGATCAAACACAAATTTTTTCAAACATTGGGGTAGAGCAGTGCGTTTGTGAATATAAGGAATCGTTGAGGAAGTGCAGCTTAATTCTCGTCACAAATTAAAGAGGTCTATGCTTTAATAGCAAAGTAGATTCTATAAATCAGCAGGAGAGATGCCCATGAGATATCTAACGAAAGAATGGTATGAGCTTTGTCAGCAGACACATTTTCATTTTGGTTTAAGAGTACATAACGGAGCTTACGAGTTCGATGAAAATCTATTTTTAAGGCTGTATAAAAGAAAGGAAAAAGCGCATGTGAAACAGGAGCGAGAGTTATATAACTTGGACCCACGTTACATGCTGGAGCATGATGGTCAAGTACTTACTCGCGTAGACAAAGCTTTCGGTGAGGAAGAAGTGACAGAAGAGGATCAGATCGTATTTCACATGCAGCCAGAACAAAGAGCGCATATCGAGAAACTCATTGCAGAATATGATGTGCGTCCTCCGTTTGATGAGAAGAAATGCAAGGAAGAGTACAAAGAATCGATGGAGTCGAGTTTTCAATACAAGGCGGAACATCTGCCACAGGAAATCGTTGAACAAATTGCGGATATTCGTGTGTTTACTTTGGGATATTGCACGAGAGAGATACTACAGCAATTGAAGAAACAGAGTGCACACAATTGGAGACGTGTGGAACACACATCGAAAGAATTTAGAGAAGTGATGATGGCACAGAATATCCCCGATGAAATACATAGCCGGGTTCAATATCATGATTGTACGGTAACGGAACTGTTGACGATGGATGAAGTGGTTATTCGTTTTGACACCCGTGGGGGCTTCACCAATATAAATAAACTCACGCTGGTTGCACCCGAAATCATCAAGCAAGAGGGTGAGATTGTAGGCAGTTACTGGCTGTATCAAGAGCTGTATCGGATCGATAACGGATATGAACTTCATGTTCTATTTGATGGAGAGAATATGCCTGAGCTGATTGTTCGCTGTGCTGATATTCTCGTAGAGGAAGAACCAGAGAGACCAAGAGGATGAATATGGAGGGAATAGAGATGGAATGGACCACCAGTACGTGGTTATTTATCTACTCCCGTATTTGTCGTGGGCGTTGCATGTTACTTCTTTCCTGATTTTCTATACAAAATATTTGTCCTGATGAGATATCGAAAAATTAAACCGAATAGCGAGTTTGAAGATAACCCACCTAATAGTAGCAAGGAGTTGGATACCATTTCGGAATTTATCTGGGCTTTAGTGATCTCAATTATAAGTTTAATTGTCGTTCTTATCTTTACTGCAATTGTACGTTATGCGATAGATTCATCCAAAACATCGAAGAAGATGGATGTACTAATTAAAGAAGTGCACTATCTGAAAATGAAATTAAAAAATTGCAACACCATAAGCAGCGAGATGATAGCAAGCATATTATTGATGAGAAAGTATAAAAAGCAAAACGGAGGACATCTGTATGGGCATGTCAGACTATTACAAAAACCTCAGGGAAAAGATCGGCAACGAGCTTATTTTTATGCCGGGTGTGGCTGGGATTATCCGAAATGGACAAGGGGAAATTCTGTTCGGTCGTAAACATAACGAATCAACCTGGGGGCTGATTGCTGGAGCAATCGAACTTGGTGAGACACCGGCGCAAGCGATGGTAAGAGAGGCACTGGAAGAGACAGGTCTAGTTGTTGAACCCGAGAAGATTATCGGAGTATACGGGGGTGAAGCAAGACGGTTTACATACAACAATGGTCATCAGGTTGAATATTTGACTATCGTATTTGAATGCAGGATCAAATCTGGGCAACTCACGCCCGATAATGAAGAGATGAAGGATCTGCAGTTTTTCCCCGAGGATCAGCTCCCACCCATGGCAAACCAGTACCCAGATTATATTTTTAGCTCCAACCAAGAAGAAGGTGCCCATTTTGAAAGGTAAGCCAACCCACTGTGCCGAATTGGGCTGAGCAACAAGCATCATCCGGATGCTTTGCCTGAGTACTTAGAGGCATGGCAGGAATGGAAGCGACTATGTCAGGAATTTTGAACAAGCAAAGTTTTTACAGCTATTCCAAATGCCTTAGTTCAGACTATACAAGACAGGAGAGATATCACAAGTTGGATAACAAAAGGTTTTTGAATCGTCCGAATTCTTGGACGACCTCCGAGATGCTTCATGGCGACTTACTTGCCAGTAAAGAACTTATCTATGACAAGTGTGGCTTTGGTTGCTCACAACCGCATGAAGAAGCACAAAATGCTGAATATGGGGCATATGTGTTCACCATAAATTCTCTCTCCATTCGATTCCGCGTCGCCAAAACCACACCAACCAAGCTTGGACAATTTGTCACTCTGTGGCAGCGGGGTGAGGATGGAACGACACAGCCATATGATGTATCAGATCCAGCAGATGTGTATGTCATTAGTACGCGCACAGGTAGCAACTTTGGTCAATTTGTATTTCCGAAGCATGTATTGTTGCAGCGAGATATCCTATCGGATCAAGGAAAAGGTGGCAAGCGGGCCATACGTGTATATCCGCCTTGGGACAAGCCAGCAAGTAAGCAGGCTTTAAAAACGCAGCAATGGCAGCTGGAATACTTCTTGGAAGTACCTTTTACCAAACCGTTGAACTGTGATCAAGCTCGGGTACTTTATGGCCCTAGCGATTAAAGTAAGCGAAACAGTAGCCAGCATCTCCAAACTCTTTTCCTCTGAATATCAACTTTTCACCGATCTTTCGACATAATCTCCTCTATTCGTTATTTCTCAGTACTGAAGCGTGTGCTATGTCCTCCATTTGTTAAAAATAGTGAACGTCAGTTCATTTAATTTTTTTGAAATTTGTGCTTGCCTTAATGTGAACATTAAGCCTTAGGATGTAAAAGAACCGGCCAAATGCATCCAAAAATGAACATAAAGGAGGAGTCAGCAGTATGGCTTTCTCGATAAAAGAAGCTTCGGAGCGGCTGGGTTGTCCTGCACATAAAATTCGTTACTACGAGAAGGAGGGACTGCTCCCTTACATTCAACGGGATCAACATGGAAATCGGATGTTCGAGGAAGAACATCTGGATTGGATGAGACTGATGTCTTGTTTCCGGGCAACGGGTATGAAGGTAGCTACACTGAAACATATGGTTAGTCTGGCGCTGGATGGTGATTCAACGATTCCACAACGGAAAGCAATCCTTCACGAATATAAAGAGGAATTACATCGCCGCCAACTTGAAATTGCCGAAGCACTTGCAGCGGTGAATAACAAATTGACCATCTATGAAGACATAGAAAAAGGAAAGCTTCCTTCAGAGAGCAAGTTGCTAGATCAAATGGAAAGCATCGGCAAAAACTAATATTAACGGATGGAGAGATGGAGATATGAAGCAAAGAGTGCTGGGAAATAGCGATATCGTCGTATCTTCAATTGGACTGGGAATTATGGGCATGTCTCCGGGGATGTACGGCGAAACCAATGATGAGGAGTCAATAAAGACCATCCATCACGCGCTGGAGATTGGCGTTACACTGCTGGATACAGCTGATGTGTATGGTAATGGTCATAATGAAGAACTACTGGGGAAAGCGCTGAGGGGACGTCGCGATCAGGCCATTATTGCTACCAAATTTGCGTATACCCCAAACTATGAGACGTTGAATGGTCATCCGGATTACGTGAAAAAGGCTGTAGAAGCAAGTCTTCGCAGGCTGGACACCGACTATATTGATCTGTATTACCAACACAGGGTAGATCCTCAGATTCCGATTGAGGAAACGGTTGGCGCGATGGCTGACTTGGTTAAAGAGGGGAAAGTCCGCTGCCTTGGATTGTCCGAAGCATCGGCTTCCACTTTACGCTGTGCACACGTCGTTCATCCAATCTCTGCGTTGCAGAGCGAGTATTCCCTGTGGAGCAGGGATATTGAGGACGAGATTCTACCAACTGCGAGAGAACTGAATATTACCCATATTGCTTACAGTCCATTAAGCAGAGGGTTTATCACAGGTGAGATACGGAAATTCGAAGATTTGGATGTTAATGATCTGCGCAGATATATGCCGAGGTTCCAAGGAGACAATTTCGCCAAAAATATAGAAGTTGTGGATAAAATCAAAGAGATTGCGATGGAGAAGAGTTGCACGCCTGCACAATTGGCTTTAGCTTGGACAATGGCTAGTAACGCATTGCCGATTCCGGGAACGAAACGAATCAAATATTTGGAGGAAAACGCGAACGCTGCAACGATTGAACTGACACCTGATGACTTAGCCCGCATTGAAAAGGTAAGTCCTCAACATGAGGTCCATGGAACACGTTATATGAAAGAAATGATGACTCAGCTTAACGGGTAAAAATGAGGCAAAAAAGGAAGTATGATTTAGTGCTATATCCTGTATAATTTAGAGAACAATCAGGTTTGCATTTCTGTAGAGAATGAAGGATCTACGATTGGAAAATAAGGTATCCCTATTATGGGAGTGATTCTGCTGCCACTTTGAGTACTGGAGTGTGGTCATGATTGTATTGACATCAGCAATCGTAGTCACCGTCTTGATTCTGATCGTTATTCTGTTTCAGGTTGCGTTGGCAGTGGGTGTGCCATGGGGAGAGTACGCCATGGGTGGGAAGTTTCCCGGGAAATACCCCATCTCCATGCGTTTTGCCTGCATAGCTCAGATCGCAATATTGGCATTCATTGGGATCATTGTCCTGAGTAAATCAGGATTGCTTTTGCCAGGATGGTCTTCATTCTCAGATATCGCAATTTGGTTTATCGTTGGGTATTTGGTGCTGGGGACCATATTAAATCTGATCACGAGAAGTGTATGGGAACGAAGAATCTGGGCGCCCGTAACGTTGTTGATGCTGATAACCAGTATAATCATTGCCATTTCATAACAATGAGCAACAATAGAATATACTAAACGAGAGCCCTGGCATGTATGCCAAAGGGCTCTATGAATTACTGCCGTTCCTCATTTATACTAATGATAGTTTAACCCTACATAGAGAAGATCAACGGAGAGGAGCGGTTTTATTATGCCGATCTACTACTACCTTGTAGCAGTTTTATTAGTTGTAACAGCCTATTTGGTTCGACGTAAGCTCAAGATTTTCCGTCCAGCAGGAAGACGCAGAAAACAGACGAAAGTGACGTACAGACGAAAAAAAGCACCATTGAATCTTGGACTTCGAGAAGAAGTCTCTTATCAGCAAACCATTCTTCAATTGGAGAAGAGTTACAATAAGCATTTTGCCAATAAACTCAAGATCCGAATTCAACAGGAATATCCTCACATGAAAACGCTGGAGTATCGGTGGAAATTGATAGAGCTTAAGCGATATTTCATTATGGCTTCATTACTTAAGCAGGTGCCCATGTTCAGTGATGAAGTTGATGATTTGTGGCATGAGATGCTGATGTTTACGAAATCTTACGCTGATTTTTGTGCAGAATTCATGGGTTCCACGGTGCACCATGAGCCGGCAATCACCCGCCGCGAAACGCCAGGAGCACGTGCATGGTTTGATTGGGTGTACTGTCAATTATTTGAGTTCACCCCCTACAGTGCTGCAATCTGGGGTGATTTTTTCACTTACCCATTAACCAGTGATGTACAGAAGCTGATCGCACAGGGAGATCAATCTGAACTGGTGAATGAACTGTTTCATGCCAGACGCAAGCAGGAAGATCCTGAAGCTGCTCAGGTGATTGCCTACTTAATTGATCAACTACGTAGATCCGCAACGCTAAGTGAAGACGAGCTATCTCCAGCATTTTCCGGAAGTAGCGATGTAGCTCTCGTCATGGCTAGCGCCATGGTGTATTACTCCATGCATAACGAGGCGACATATGGGTTACACATGGGGCGGCTAGAACAGGAAATTCTTCCACAGGAAAAGGCAGCCTATGGTTCCTCGTCAAGCAGTGGCTGCACGAGCAGTTCCAGCTGTTATGCGGATCAATGTACAGACAATAGTAGTTCCTCGGGAGGATCTGGATCATCTTCCGACTTTTCTTGCAGCTCATCCAGCTGTTCATCTTGTGGTGGTGGCGGAGATTAATGAAGTATGAAGCTAGCGAATGAATGGAAAAAGAGAAGATGTCGATGATACAGCGGAATAACCTGTCAGAAAAGAAGGCAGGGATGTGTTCATCAAGCCGTAGGACATACCAAAAAATTATAAAAATCAAAAACAGGGCTTTCCCAGTGATGGGAATCAGCCCTGTTTTCATTTAGCAGTTTTTTTTTAGTAAACATTCAATGGTGATGATGTGCGTGGGCATCTGGTGCGTCGCCTTTGACCGTACATAATACCGAGGTGTCATGCAGATGTTTCTCGGACTCCACTTGGAGCGTTACATGTTTGATTTCTTTATGCTCCAGCATATGTTCAATTTTTTGAACCAGGATCTCGGATGCATAAACATCCATCGTTCCATCCACCACAATATGAGCGGTCAGCGCATTCAGGTTACTGGTGATGGACCAGACATGCACATCGTGTACACCTTTGACGCCATCAACTTGTTTAATAGTCTGCACCAGTTCATTCACATCCACATTGGCTGGAGTGCCTTCCATCAAGATATGCAGGGAGGATTTGGTGACATAGAAACCACTTCGCAATACCAACGCCGCGACAATTACACTTGCAAGTGGATCGGCCCAACCCCAGCCAAAAAACATCATAAGCAGGGCTGCCGCAATAGCCCCAACGGATCCCAGCATGTCGCTGATGACATGGAGATAAGCACCGCGCATATTCAGATTATTTTCCGTATCGCTACCACGCATCATGATCCAGGCCACCAGAATATTGATGAGTAATCCAATGATGCTGATGATTAACATACCTACGGTTGCAACTTCCGGCGGATTGATAAAACGCCCAATCGCTTCGTAGAAAATGTATAGTGCAATGGCGATTAACGTAATTCCGTTTAACGTAGCGGCTAAAATTTCAAATCTTCTGTACCCGTACGTTTTGCCGGTATTTACGGCTTTTTCACCAAAGGTGAACGCCAGTAAAGCGATCCCGAGTGCAATGGAGTCAGACAGCATATGGCCTGCATCCGAGATAAGTGCGAGACTGTTGGTGATGAATCCACCAATGGCTTCGACGATCATATAGATGGTAATAATAATGAAGGAAAACAACAGGACTTTCTTGTTATTGGTGGTGTGAGCGTGGTTGTGTCCATGATCGTGCCCATGGTTGTGACTGTGATGATGTCCAGACATATAAATCCTCTCCTTTGGAGCGCGGCTCCGTTATGTAATATGATTTCTAGTGTGGTTATAGGTGATCCTTAGCGATGGTTACTCACTAACAAATGAATATATGAGCGTTCGTTCATATGTTATGGTTTTATTATAGTTGCGCCACATAGTAGTGTCAACCAGATTCAAGAAAATATAAACATGTCCAAGGTGTCTCCATGCATGTGCTGGCGAATGAGATTGCTTTTATGCTACCATCTGTGCAGGATCAAAGTGAGATGTACTCGCTACATAGAAGGGCGGACAACGATATGAAACATCTGCTGCTGGCAGACGATGATGCCAATATTCGAGCACTTCTGCGGCATGTCATGACCAAGGAAGGGTATCGGGTTCATGAAGCGCAGGATGGATTGGAAGCGGTCAGACTGATGCAAGAAACGCCGATTGATCTGGCGATCCTCGATGTGATGATGCCCGGCATGGACGGACTGGAGTTATGCGATTTCATTCGGCAGCATTACGACATTCCTATCATGCTACTGACGGCACGAGATCAGCTATCCGATAAGAGAGATGGTTATTTGAAAGGAACAGATGAATATGTGACCAAGCCATTTGAACCGGAAGAGTTAGTCTATCGGGTAAAGGCGTTATTTCGTCGGTACCATCGCACATCCAGCGATATTATCCGTATGAACCGGATCGTCATTGACCGTAACAATGTGGAGGTTACCGATGGGCAATCGATTCTCTTTTTGCCAATGAAGGAGTTTGAATTACTCTCACAGCTTGCACAGTTTCCAGGCCGTTTGTTCTCGCGGGATGAGCTCATTCGACTCGTCTGGGGAGCAGATTATGAAGGAGATGACCGTACCGTTGATGTACATATCAAGCGGTTGCGTGATCGGTTTGCCGATTATACGGACGATTTCGTCATTCAGACTGTGCGGGGCATTGGTTACAAGATGGAGGTGAAAACACCTTGAGGACCTTGTATGTCCGGGTATTCCTTATTACGATTGGAGTGATTATGGTCAGCGGCATGCTCGGTTTTCTTTTGTCCAACATCTACTATCATGCAAAGCTCAAGGATTTTAATGACCAGAAGCTGGTGGGCATTGCGACGCAAATGAAGCAATTTGTGGAACAGCAACCCGGCACGATGGAGCAGTATTTGAACAATGCCGCCGCACTTGGGTACGAAATCTATGTGACGGATGGAAAAGGCACTGACCAATTCTACGGCCGCGAATTCCGTGAGAAAGATCTGGACAAGCAAGCTGTTGAACTGGTGCTGAATGGTGAGGTGTACCATGGCGTCGCCCAGTTTCCAAGCAAACCGTTCATTACCGGTTTCTTCGATAATCAATTAAGCAATACCGTGGGTGTTCATCTACAGTGGGGCAATGCGAATTACGCTCTCTTTATGCGCCCGGATGTAATTCTGCAATTCGGTGAGCTGCGGATCTTTTTTGCGCTGATTGGAGCATTAACGGTGGGTATTAGTATCCTGATCTTTCTCATTAGTACCCGTTATCTGGTTAACCCGATTGAACGTCTGTCCGAGGCGACCAAGCGCATTGCTCAAGGAAAATATAATCTGAAATTGCCTACCGCAAGGCGGGATGAGATTGGACAGCTGGCCCAGCATTTCATGACCATGAGTCGTGAATTGGAGAGGGTAGATCAGGCGCGGCAGCAGTTTGTATCCAACGTATCGCATGAGATTCAATCACCGCTGACCTCGATTCAGGGGTTTGCCCAATTGGTGGCGGATCGGGATCTGCCTGAACAGGAAAGAGAGCACTATGCATCGATCATTGAGGAGGAGAGCCGTCATCTCTCCTTGCTCAGCAAACAACTGCTTCTCCTCTCTTCCCTTGAACAAGGCAACGAAGATTTGTCCAAAGTAAAGTTCTCTCTGCGAGATCAATTCCGGCAAGCCGTTCAGGTGCTGCAATGGCAACTCGAAGAAAAAGAACTTCTGCTTCGGATTTCGGTGCCCGAATCCATCCAGCTGGTGGGCAATGAAGTGCTGCTCATGCAGGTGTGGATGAATCTGCTGGGTAATGCAGTGAATCATCTGCCTCAGGGAAGAAGCATTGAGATTCATGCCGAGCAGACGGATAACCAGTGCGTGATTCAGATTCGGGATACAGGAGACGGGATTGCTGCGGAGCATCTGCCTTTTCTGTTCGATCGATTCTATCGGGTGGATCGTGCGAGGGAACGTTCTTCTGGACGAACCGGACTTGGACTTGCCATTGTGCAGAAAATTATCCGAATTCATGACGGTACAATCGAGGTTTCCAGTTCACCTGAGGGTACGGTCTTTACCGTGACACTTCCGCAGATGTAATCTGTTATTCATTTGCCGTTCATTTTCACCTCCTATACTTGGGTTATCAAGAGGGAGGTCACAGAACATGTACTTGGCTATTCGGGAAATGAGGTATGCCAAAGGGCGGTATGCCTTAATTGCTACAATCATGGTACTGGTTTCATTTCTGGTACTGTTTGTTACAGGTCTTGCACAGGGGCTGGCGTATGATAACGCAGCTTCGGTCAAAAATATGGCAGCAACCCATTTTGTGCTGGAGCAGGATTCGAATCATCGATTTACCCGGTCACAAGTGGATCAGGATCAACTTAATCAAGCTCGCTCCGTAGTGGGGCAAGAGAACGCTGAGCCGCTCGGTGTGAAAATGACAACCGTCAGTCCAACCGGCGACACAAAAAAGATCGATGTCACGTTGTTCATGGTTAATCCGGAAGGTTGGCTTGCTCCAACCGTTACCGAAGGATCTCCGATTACGGATCAGACAAAAGGGCAGGTTGTGGTAGATCATAAGTTAACTGAATCTGGCGTCACGATTGGCACTGTTCTCGTCGATCAAGCTACAGGAGCGGAGTGGACCGTTGGTGGATTTGTACAAAATGAGTCCTTCAGTCACTCCCCGGTGGTATTCCTGAATGAACAGGAATGGCTCGCACTCCAGGGAAGTTCACGGACTTCTCAAGCTTCAGCAGACACCAATGCCAATGCTCCGATATTCAATGCCATTGCTATCAAGGATGGGGGCGAGCAGGTAGACCGCTTGAGTACTGCAATACCTAATACGGAAGTCATCACAAAGTCGGATGCCGTATCGGCTATTCCTGGATATAAGGAAGAACAGGGATCGTTGCTCATGATGATCGCTTTTCTATATGTCATCTCGGCGTTTGTGCTTGCGGTATTCTTCTACGTTATCACGATTCAGAAAACAAGTCAGTTCGGCATATTAAAAGCCATCGGAACCCGGAATGGTTATCTGGCAGGTAGTGTTTCGTTACAAGTATTGGTTCTGTCGGTTGGCAGTTTGGTGATCAGCCTGCTGTTGGTTCGACTGTTCGAGTCCATCTTGCCAGCATCGATGCCGTTTCAATTAGGTTTATCCACCCTCGCTCTGACCTGTGTGTTATTCATACTCATGTCTGTGGCTGGTTCATTATTCTCGGTGTGGAAGGTTACCAAAATTGATGCACTTGATGCGATTGGGAGGACTGCAGCATGAGAAACCGATTGGTATTGCAGGGAATTACACAGACCTTTGAAGATGGCGGCAGCAAACGCGTGATTCTGGACAAACTGGACCTTGAAGTAGCAGAAGGGGAACTAGTGGCTGTGATGGGGCCTTCCGGCTCGGGCAAAAGTACATTCTTGTCCATTGCTGGTGCACTTCTTGAACCTACGGAGGGGCAGGTTCTACTGGATGGGGCTTCTATTATGGGCAAAAGCAAACAAGATATATCCGATGTACGGCTTCAGCAACTCGGTTTTATCTTTCAAAGTGCCAACCTCATTCCGTATCTGAAAGTAGAAGAACAACTGATGGTGGTCGCAAAGCTCGCCGGAACGGATAAAAACAAAGCGGAGAAACGAGTGAATGAGCTGTTGGATACGGTAGGCTTGACCCATCGGCGGAAGGCATATGCGGAGAAGCTGTCTGGCGGGGAACGTCAGCGGGTCGCCATTGCACGGGCGTTGATGAACGATCCGGCTGTCCTGCTCGCGGATGAACCGACAGCCAGCCTGGATGCGGAACGTGGGCTGGATATTGTCCGCATGATTGCACGGCTCGTGAAAGAGCAGGGCAAGAGTGCAGTGATGGTTACACATGATGAGCGGATTTTGCCGCTCTGTAGCCGGGTTCTTTTTTTGGAAAATGGAAAGCTGGTGCAGCATTAGAGAGAGCATGGTCTGAGAGTCTGGAGAGAACACTGATCCAAGGCTAAGGGCAGAGCGCATAAGAAGAGGGTCACGTATTCCCGGTGGGAAGGTGGCCTTCTTTCTGTGTTTTCGAATATAATTGGAAGAATAGTGGAATTAGATAGAGAGGATCGGGTGCGGATGAGTAGCTTGAGTGCGGAATTATTTCCGGCGTTGAGTACGTCGATTCATTGGGGAATTATTGAGGCGGAGTTCAGATTAAACGACATCGTGGATGAAACGCTGGTGAGCAATATTAGCATCATTCCGTTTGTCGGGGATCAATGTGTTGTATTCCAACTGGATAATGGAGCTTGGGAGCTTCCTGGGGGTACGCTTGAAGCGGGTGAGCATTACATGGATGGACTGAAGCGCGAATTGATGGAGGAACTTGGGGCTGAAATGCGGTCCTATCAGATTTTTGGCCAATTCTATTGCGCATCCAGTGCGTTGAAACCGTATCGACCGCATATCCCGCATCCCCATTTTGTACGAATCATCGGATATGGAGACGTTGAACTTGTTGGTGATCCGCTGAATCCGGAGGATGGAGAGCAGGTGGTTGCGGTGGAAGTCGTAGAGATTGATGAGGCGATCCGAAGATTCCAGGAACAGAACAGATATGACATTGCGGAGATGTACAAACTGGCTCATATGCTGCGAGAAGAAGCTAAATAGTCAGGCAAGGACCAGATGATCTAATTCCGATATCTTACGGAGGTAATGATGATTCGAGATAAAATTAACGAGCTGCTGGATGCATTACCCGAAATGGAACTGAACCGAGCATATTGGGGGATTGAGCGTATCCATCAGGAATATATGTTCAAGAAGAATTTGCAGGGTAAAGGGGTTGTCGTGTCCGAACTGTATGAGGAATCCGAAGGGATTGTACAGCAATGGGACAGCGTGTTTGCCCATAATATCGATGATGTGGTCAAAGAGTCTATCCATTATAGTGAGTACAAGTGGCATTTGTTCAGTTATGAACAACAGAAATGTCGGACACATGATCAAGCACGAGATGCTTTCAATGCCGAGCCGAAAGATGAAGTATATGTGATGTATGAAAGTGGGGGTTGGGTGCTTTTATACGAAAACGCGAATCGGATTATTGCAGCGGATTTTGATTCGGAGCAGGATATCTATATCTTCGACCGAGCGTTTACATGGACGTACGTGCATACGCACGAATCCATGTGTGGCCCTTATTTTTATAAAATGGAACAAGCATGATTTTGAACAAAAAAAAGATAACAACGTATTAAATAAAATTTGCCTTGGGAGTGATATCTAATGCAGGAACTTTTTAAGAAGATCATCAAAACAGAAGTCAAACCCGTATTTGCCAAACACGGTTATTCCAAGAAAAATCTGAATTTCTACAAAGCGGATGGAAACCTCGCATATAAGTTCAACATTCAAAGAGCAAAGTATAACACCAGTCGTCAAGTCCAGTTTTATGTTAATTGTGGTGTTCATTCCACCGAACTTGCGGAGTTGCATTCCGTTGGATTGAATGGAGACATATTGGAGTACATATCTCATTTTACCTGCCGAATCAGAGCAATAGCCCCTTCCGCTCCGGCCCACTATACCTTAACGCCTGATATCGATCCGGAAGCTTTATCGAAAGAACTGGTGTCACATTTGGAAGAGGGCATGTCATTCCTGCACTCGCTAACAGGGGCCAGAGATATAGTCCATTATTATATGGACAAGACAGCGCTACATTTAAGCGAAGTAACCTTCCGCTTCCTGCTAAAAGCCGGTGATACGGAAGAAGCCAAGCATTATTTACAGCAACTGCACGCCAAATACGGAGCCGAAAAGCGCTGGACGATATTAGAAAAGAAATATGCAGCCGTTTTTGCCGAGTACGGATTATAGGCTTTGCTCCAGACAAATAGCCAAAATGAGAGGGGATAACATATGAACGATACTCAATATAATTTAAATTTTGAGAAACTGTGTAATGAATTACAGCTTGGTGAATTGATCAGTTCGCCCAAACCGATTTCAGGTGGACTTCTTCATCGAATGTACGCCATTGAAACGACGCAAGCTAATTATGCAGTTAAGGCATTGAATCCCCAGATCATGATAAGACCTACTGCTGTGCAAAATTATATTGATTCAGAAAAAATCGCAAGCGTGGCAGCTGAACATATCCATGCTCAACCTGCAAAAAGGTTAAAGGGTGCTTCTATGCATAACATTGATAATCAATTCTATCTAATTTTTGATTGGATTGAGGGGCAACGCTTGGAACAAGATGAAGTTACTATCAATAACAGTTCTCTGATGGGAACGATCCTTGCAGATATTCATAAAACGGATTTTAGACAACTAGAATTGCATAGTTCACAGGTGACTAATTCTAAAAAAATAGATTGGATGTTTTATCTGAACAAAGGAAAAAATGAGAATTCGGAATGGATTGAGATTTTGAATTCCAGTATGGATAAGCTATATGAGTGGAGCATGAAGGCTAAGAAGTCATCTTCAATGTTAGCATCTGAGAATGTTATTAGTCACAGAGATCTGGAGCCTAAGAATGTGATGTGGAGACAAGACATACCTATTATTATCGATTGGGAATCGGCAGGTTATATTAATCCTATGCATGATCTGGTAGAAACAGCTGTGTATTGGTCAGTAGATAACTCCGGAAGTATAAACAAGGAAAAGTTCTTGGCTTTTATAGCTGGATATGAGAAGCAAGTGGGGAGTCTAACCGCCAATTGGGATGTGGTTCTGGATAATGGTTTTGCTGGAAAGTTGGACTGGCTCGAATATAGTCTTAAACGGTCACTGTGGATTGAATGTACGGACATAGAGGAACAGTTAGTAGGAACATCACAAGTCATTTGGACTTTAGAGGCTCTAAAACAATACGAAAATATGATTTCAGATATTAAGAACTGGTTGAATACTTGATTCAGGAGGGGATGCCATATGGCCAACGATAAAGGAACACTCAGAACATGCGAACAAGGCCATTCGTATTATAAAAAAAGTGATTGCCTAACCTGTCCGACATGCGAAGCTGAACGTAAACCGACAGAAGGATTTCTAGCCTTGCTGTCAGCTCCCGCCAGACGTGCCTTGGAGAATGAAGGCATTACGACACTACTGCAACTTGCGGATTACACAGAGAAAGAAATCCTGAAACTACACGGAATCGGACCATCTGCCATGCCTAAACTTCGAAACGCATTGGAAGAAGAGGGATTGTCTTTCAAGAAATAACCCTCTTCATGTGGTTTCACTAATCCAAACCAGAAGCAGAAGTAATCTCCTCCATCGTTACCCGATACAACAAGTTACCTTCACTAAGTAGCAGACGATGTTGACGAAAATCCAGCCGTACCTGCTTGAAGGGCTGATCATCTTCATTTAATAAATCAATCTTCTGCCCCTTGCTTAATCTTTCGGGCTTCTCCATTTTCTTAAGTATAAACGTACCATGTTTACCGTATCCGGCATCGAACAAGAAATGATAACCATCTGTACTGAAGCCGGAGGAACCGGAGATGTTCGGGTTCATGAATTTAACGTTGGCTTCGCTGGTGCCCCCTGTGATACAACCCAGTTCAAAATCGGTATAGAAGTAGAACCAGACCTGGTTATCATTTACGACATTGAGTGCGTAACAATCCGCAATGTCTGCTGCATGGTTTTCGTACACTTTATTACCGTGCTTATCCCAGGCCAACAGACCGCTTGATCCAACCGGATTGCTCCATCCGTAGTTACCAAATATCCCTTCATCAAAGTAGCTGGTCCAAATCGTTCCCTTCTCTGTGACCTGTACACTCTGAATACCGTCTCCCAGCAGAAACTCGCGAATTGTATTTCCGTCTAAATCACACACTTTGGCGTTTAGATCATACTTTTCATTCCCGTAATTGGCACATCGTGCTCCGACGAGCAGCAGATGATCATGCAATGGTTGTACGTAATGATAATTGAACGTCTGTTCCCAGATGACAACTTCCTCGATATTTTGATCTGTCACAATGAGAACTTTGTACGTATAGCTTTGGTTTAATGTGGTCTTAACGAACATACCTCGTTCTCTTTCGGGAATCTGATTCATCAGCAGCACATAGACAAGGCCATCACCGCCCCACTGGGTGGAAACGATATCGAAGCCCTCGACATAATTTGAAATGTCGGCGAAAGGCAAAAGTTTTACTTTGGGATTGGGCATATCCATAACCCCTCCTTCGTACTCGAATGCAGAGTCACCACCCGCATCTGTATAAGAGGATTATGACGTACGCGTACTTTGCTGAACATGGCGGAAGTATAGCGAAAGCCTTATTTGGTTTTTTACAGTGTATGAGTATGATTTGAAATGGCTGCTTCGTCCTTGACATATGTAGTACAATAAGGAAGTTGTGTAAAATTCCATATAATAGGAAGGCGGAGAGATCGCTATAAGGAGAGTATGAAAATACATACAACGCACGTGAAGTAAGGGGTGAGAATCACCCATAGGTTCAATGTGCAATATTAAGATGAAGACTCATCTCAGAAAAACAAAACTGGCTAAGGAAGTGTTACGAAATGGAATCACATATTCAAGAGCAAAAGGCAGATTACCGTCCACTAGGCGTCTCGGGATTGGGTGGTTGGCTGATTCTCATCCAGATTGGATTATTTCTAACGGTAATACTGCTTGTAGTGCAATTATTTCAACAGATAATACCCACATTCACAACGGAGACTTGGGAAATGCTAACCTCCAAACAATCGGACTACTATCACCCGTTATGGGGTCCAGTACTTATTTTTGAGATGGTGTACAATACGCTGTTTTTATTATTCAGTGTCTACACAATTTTTGCGTTTTATAGCAAGAAGGCAATATTACCCCGTCTGATGATCATATTCTATGGTCTCAGTCTAGCTGTTGGTATCATTGATTACCTATTATTACTCCAGATTCCGTTAGCAAAAGAATTGGAAGATGGAAGCTCGATCAGAGAAATTGCTAAATCTGTAATCACTTGTGCCATCTGGATTCCTTATTTTATCAAATCAGAGCGAGTTCATAACACATTTGTGAGATAAATGGTAAGCAGGAAATACCCGATCTTGGATAGAAGCTATCTGAGGTCGGGTTTATTTTATATATGCCGGCTGTCATACAGTGTAAAGGATATTGTTCATTATAGAAGTGAAAAGGAGGAGAGATCTTGAAAATTTACCTGGTAAGGCATGGGATGGATGAGGAAGGGTATCGAGGCGGATGGAGTGATCGTGGACTTACGGAACAGGGAATCAATCAATCCAGGAAACTGGGAGAGCATTTGCATCATCATGCTGAGGAGTACAACATACATACGATTATTAGCAGTGATCTTCCTCGTGCAGTGCAGACGACACGGGAAATTGAGAAACAATTAAACATGCAGGCTAGCTTAATGAAAGATTGGCGGGAGATGAATAACGGAGATTTGGCAGGCATGCTCCATAAGGATGCTGAGGAGCATTACCCAGGGATTTATTTCAATACTCTTGAGATGGACTCCCCGTTTCCGGGAGGAGAAAGCCCAAGGGATTTTTATAACCGGATAAGCAAAGCTATCGAGAGTCTTTTCAGAGGTTTAGAGGAGAAAACAGTAGAGTCCAATGTTCTATTAATTACTCACGGCGGAGTGATTAATATTCTGTATTATCTGCTTGAGAAGAAGGAATGGAGCAATAAGTCTAGCTTTTATCCCATGGACAACACCAGTGTACATACCGTTGAAAAGGGAAGGCATGGTTGGAAACTTAGCAGCGTAAATGTGTAAGTCATCTAGATTAGTTGTTTTTCCATGTTAAAGAGAAGATGGAGGCGATGACATGAGTGATAAACCCATTGAACTGCTACAACGTTTGAAGTCTTTATCCGGCCCATTTCCAACGTGGGATATGGGGCAGTTACCGGATCGGCCCGGGAAGCTATTTTTGGAGTGGTTGAGATTGGCGGTTGAGAATGAAGTGAAAGAACCTCATGCCATGACGATTTCAACCGTGGATCAAGACGGTTATCCTGATGCGAGAGTATTGATTTTGAAAAACGTAATCGACGAAACGTTTTATTTTGCCTCCAGTTCGGAGAGTCGCAAAGGGCAGCAGTTGAAGGAGAATCCTCATGTCGCTCTGACATTCTACTGGCCTTCCCTTGGAAGACAGATTCGGATAAGGGGAATTGCCGAGGATCGGGGAGATGAAGCGGGCGCTGATGATTTCCGCAAACGTTCAGCTGGAGCGCGAGCAGTTGCCATGACAGGACATCAGAGTGAGGTTTTGGATAGCGAGGAATTACTGAATAGTTCCATTGAAGCTCAGAAGGAAAAGATAAGACGTGACCCTAGTGTTAATTACACCTCATTGGCGTTTATATGCCGTGAATTCACAAGAGGTGGAGTTTTGGCAGGGAGATTCGGAGCGCAAGCATGTACGAGTCCAATATGTAAAGCAAGATGGGCAGTGGAAAACACGCAGATTGTGGCCTTAATTTTAGAACAGATGAGTTAGGCAACATGCACCGAACGGCTGTGTGTTTCATTTTCCTAACAATCTGAGGGAGGATAAATCTATGAAAACGATTGAAAGTTTCTTCGAACCATTTCCCATGTTGGAAACCGAACGGACGTTACTCCGACCTCTTACCTATGATGATCTGGAGGATATGTACAGTTACTGCGTTGTACCCGCTGTATCGGAGTTCACCACTTGGGATGCGCATCAGAGCAAAGAAGACACAAAAGCTTTTTTACATTTTGTTATGAGTCGTTATGAGACGGATTTAATTGGCCCATGGGGGATTGAAGATAGACAAACCAAGAGGCTGATTGGTAGTTGTAACTATCTAGGGTGTGACAGCGATAACAGAAGAGTTGAACTGGGATATGTGTTATCTGATCAATTTTGGAATCAGGGCTACATGACCGAGGTAGTGAAACGAATCATCCAATTTGGATTTGACGAAATGGGGCTCGAGCGAATCCAGGCCAGATGTTTAGTGGAAAACACAGGTTCTGCCAAGGTCATGGAGAAGGCAGGCATGCAATTCGAAGGTGTGCTGAGGAAATACATGAAGGTGAAAAACGAGCTTCAAGATCTGAAGATGTATGCTATCGTAAAAGAAGACTTCTATACTCGTGTTAAATAAAGAACGTGTTATTGAAAAGTCGTGTGTCATTTATCATGCTGGCGAGCCATGGATTTTCCTATAATCCTGAATTTATCAGTGATACACAATAAAAGCAGAAGTAAGAAAGAGCTTGAATTGTTGCATCAAAAGGTCAAGGTGTCGTATTTTATATTGTCTAATTCATAATTCAATAATTATATGCAAAGCTTTGGCCCATTCCTGATCGTTGAGGAAATGGGTTTTATTTTTGTTTTTAACAACCAACGTACATAATGTCATATCGTCAACCTGGTGCCATCCGCTATAATCTTCAAGTTATCCAAATGTGGATTGAATGAAGGAACCAGGAGGTACAACGAATTGATAGCCAGAAACAAATATAAATCACTCGAACTGGAGACCCCCGGCGTATATGAGCTGGAAGGGCTTGAGGTGGGAGTGACATCGAACTGCAATTATAAATGCGACTATTGCTGCGCCTACAATCGGGATGATGGAGCGTGCATCAATAGTCAGGAAGTCATCCGTATTATTCGTGAGCTTCCTCGTCTCAAGCGAGTGCGATTGTCCGGGGGTGAAGTCACTCTGAAATTCCAGGATTGCCTGGAGATTGTGACGTATTGTGCAGCACAGGGCATTGATACACAATTGAACAGTAATGCCAGTCTGCTGACAGAAGAACGGATTCTCGCGTTGCGTGACGCAGGCTTGTCCAACATTCATATTTCGTTCAATTATACGGATGCGGAGTCGTATGCTGCGTACTACCGTGTGCATCCTCGCATGTATGAGAGACTGGAGCAGAATATCCGTTTGTGTACAGAAGTCGGTCTGGAGACAGTATTGGAAACGTTACTATTTGAAGGTAATCAAGCGAACATGCAGGCCATTAGCGATAAGGTGTATGATCTGGGTGTGCGCATCCATGAGATCCAGAACAGCATTAAGATGCCACATACGGATTGGAGTCAGATTGTATCCAGAGAGTCGCTTATTCGATCTGTAACGGAGCTGATTGAACATAAAAAGCCGGATACAACGCTCTATTTTACCTGTATGGATCGGTTTGCTGAACAGTTGAATTTGCGCTCTCAACCTGGGGTGTATTTCTCTAATTGTGTGGATGGGACGAAACAGCTGCACTTGCACGGCAACGGGGATATTCTTATCTGTGAGTTATGCCACCCTGTTGTGATAGGTAACATCTATAATGGAACGTCGTTGAAGGATATCTACGCTCAGCAGCCACCGGCGTTAACAGAATTCCTGGAAAAGCGGCCTTGTCCCGCGTACGATGCTCTTTTTGTAGACGCATAACAGGAAGACCTGTTGAAGATATGTGATATGTATGTTGAACGAAATATGTACACGGTAATAGTGACCTTTAAGGTTGTATAGATTGAAATCAAGGTGATCTGATTTCCTCAATGGGAAAACGGATGGCCTTTTTTGCATTTACACAATAACGGAGAGGACAGAAAAAACCTGAAAAAGCGAAGCGTTCGCCTGAAAGCTTTCTGAGAGAAAGCTGCATCGGAAGCATACGCTATCCCCGGATTTTCCCCTCTAGAAAAGGGAATCAAAAAAATCTGGGGGTAACAGCGATTGGAAGGTTGTTCTGTCATCGGAGTGGCTAGTGTAAATAATCTTTAGTCCAATTGATATGGTTTCAGATTCATTTAAGCTACTCAGCCTAATATGGCCTTAAGAACTTAGATGAAGAGGTGAGCTTCACATGATGAAGATCTATGAGAAACCAACCCGGAAAGAACCACATAAACGACCGATCTCTCCAAGAAAGCGCAGATGGCTCATCATCACACTTGTCATCGTGCTTGCGGTAGGTGGAATTCTGTACAGCCTGGCGGACCGTTACCTGATCCGGCATGTACAAGTGGTTGTAGCAGATGAGAACACGGCAACGGCAGCAGCGGGCAATGCCAATGCCAATGGTTTCAGCAGTACTTCGACCACTACAACTGAAGTGAATGCAACGTCAGATGATTGGAATTATTCCAGTGATGATATGAAAGTCAATATTGAAAAGGTACAGACGGGTTCTGACTCGGATCAGATTACGTATTATGTCGCCGATGTTCAGCTAACGGATGCAAGCAGCCTGCGAACTGCGCTGGCGGACAACAGCTTTGGAACAAACATTACCGAGAATACGTCAGAGATTGCCTCAGCCAACAATGCGATCTTTGCCATTAATGGTGACTACTACGGATTCCGTGATGATGGTGTCATTATCCGAAATGGAACGTTGTACCGGGACAGCCCAACGCGGGATGCACTTGCCCTGTTCAACGACGGTACGATGAAGACATATAACGAAAATGAGATTTTTTCCTCGGAACTTCTGGCTGAAGGTGCAACCAATACGTTATCCTTTGGGCCCATTCTGATTCAGGATGGCGAGATCGTCAGTGATTTTAGCAGTGTGAAAATCGATAACAACTTCGGTAACCGCTCCATCCAGGATACTAATCCAAGAACAGCGATCGGCATGATTGCTCCGAATCATTACGTCTTCGTGGTGGTGGACGGACGGCAGGATGACAGCCGTGGCATGACCTTGGCAGAACTGGCTGATGTCATGAAAGGCCTTGGAGCAACCGAAGCCTACAATCTGGACGGCGGCGGTTCATCCACGATGTATTTTATGGGCAGAGTTGTCAATAATCCGCTGGGGCGTAATCAGGAACGTGGCGTAAGTGACATTTTATATCTGACGGAGGGACAAGGATCATGACGATATTAATTCCATCATATGAACCCGATGTACGTTTACTGAATCTCGTTCTGCAACTGCAAACATTTAAACTTGGTCCCATTGTGATTGTGGATGATGGCAGTGGCCCAGGGTACCGTGGTTTTTTTGAAACGGCAGAAGCCTACGGCTGTACAGTCCTGACACATCCCGTCAATTTGGGCAAGGGATGGGCCTTGAAGACTGGCTTTCAGTATATTAAGGAGTATGGACCTCAGGGTGGTGTGGTGTGCGCAGACAGTGACGGACAGCATCTGCCACATGATATTAAGCGTATCTTTGAAGTATTGCTCGCACAAACGACACCAGGAATTGTACTCGGTAGCCGTCGCTTCAGCGGGAAAATCCCAGCACGTAGCCGTTTTGGCAACACAGTCACCCGGGCAGTTTTTTCGCTCACGACAGGTACCAAAGTATATGACACGCAGACGGGTCTACGAGGTTTTCCTTACTCCATGCTAGGCTGGCTGAACCAGATTCCGGGGGATCGGTTTGAATACGAGATGAACATGCTGTTAACGGCGCACAAGGAAGGGTATGAGATTACGGAGGAGTTTATTGATACGGTGTATCTGGATCACAATGAGTCTTCTCATTTTCGCCCGCTGGTGGATTCATTCCGGATCTATATGCCAATCCTGATGTTCAGCACATCTTCGGTGCTGTCCGCTCTGATTGATTTTGGATTACTGTTCATCATCCAGTATTTTACGCATAATCTGTTTTTGTCGGTTGTCGCAGCAAGACTATGCAGCTCCATCTTCAATTATACGATTAATCGGAAGTACGTATTCTCTGCTGGACAGGCCTCGAAGGTTCGGCAGTCTTTGCCCAAATACTTCTCACTTGTTCTACTGGTGCTGTTATTAAACTACGGTTTATTGTATTTTTATAATGAAAAACTGATTATTCCGCTGCTCGCGGCCAAGCTGTTGACCGAGGTATCCATCTTCCTGTTCAGCTATTGGGCGCAGCGCAGATTTGTCTATTAACCCTGAAGAGAGAGTAAGCCTATGGCTTGCTCTCTTACTTTCAATACAAACCGTTTCAAACGAATATCCTGCGCTTCTTGGTTAACAAAAAAGGTCGAGAACAGGGGTAAGCATACCCTTGCTCTCGGCCTTTTAAACTCACAGGAGAACGAGCGTTACATCAGCTTCTTAATCTCATCCTTCAGGATTTCGGACTGGGTGCCGAAGATGACCTGCACAGCTCCACCACCGAGCCTCATGACACCGGAAGCGCCAAGCTGTTTGAGCGCCCGATCGTTGACGGCTTTGTCGTCCCTAACAACTAGCCGGAGGCGAGTGATGCAGGCGTCAATGCTCTCGATATTATCTGTTCCCCCGATCTCGGCGAGCACTTTGCCAGCCTTGGTGTCGGCAGACGCTGCCACTGCGGAAGTATCAGTGGGGGTATCGGCATCATAAGCGTCATCCTCGCGCCCCGGCGTTTTCAGGTTGAACTTGATAATCATGAACCGGAACAGGAAATAATAGACGACCGCAAATGCGAGTCCGACCGGGATCATGAGCAGCGGATTGGTCGACAGCTTCATGTTCACGAGGTAATCGATCAGACCTGCAGAGAAGGCGAAGCCCAGCTTAACATTCAGCAGGTACATGATCAGGGCCGCTGCACCGGTAAGAATAGCGTGCACCACATACAGCAGAGGCGCCGCGAACATGAAGGAGAATTCGAGCGGCTCGGTAATACCCGTTAAGAACGAAGCCACCGCTGCGCCGATAAAGATCGAAGCGACCATTTTACGCTTTTCAGGCCGGGCTGTATGAATCAAGGCTAGCGCCGCCGCCGGAAGAGCGAACATCATAATCGGGAAGAAGCCAGACATGAACATGCCTGCCGTAGGGTCTCCGTTGAAGAAGCGGGTCAGGTCGCCGTGCACGACTTCCCCGGCTGCATTGGTATAATCTCCGATCTGGAACCAGGCGATGGAGTTGAGGACATGATGCAGACCGAGCGGGATGAGCAGGCGGTTGGCGATCATAAACACCATGGAGCCAACGCCTCCAAAACCCACAATCCAGGCGCCGAAAGCGCCGATGGCATCCTGAATCGGGCTCCAGACCATGCCGAACAGGATGGCCAACACCAGCATGGAGCCGGCGGTGACCATCGGCACAAAGCGTTTGCCGGAGAAGAAGCCGAGCCAGTCAGGAAGCTTGATATTATGGTATTTTTTATACATATAGGCTGCAAGCAGTCCGGCAAATATCCCTCCCAATACGCCCATATCCAGCTTGACATCGTCAGGAATGTAGCCGAATACACCTGGAACGGCTCCCAGAATCCGCGTCAGCACCATATAAGCGATCAGGGCGGAAAGCGCGGCGACCGCATCCCCCGCCAGTCCGATTGCCACCCCAATGGCAAAGATGAGCGCAAGGTTGCCGAAGATCGCCCCCGCTCCTTCATTCAGGAATGGAACTACATACTGATTAAGGAATCCCCCGATCACGGGACCGAGCGGAATGTCCTTTTCATAATTTAGAAGGCCGAGGCCTTGAAGAATACCTGCCGCAGGCAGGGTTGCTACAGGAAGCATCAGGGATTTTCCCAGCTTTTGCAGTGATTTCAGCATATTGTTCTTCCTTTCTTTTTTTGATTTAGGTTATTTGGACAAGCTGACTTTCATGATAGTTCCCATGCCTGCTTCTACGCTGCCATACTCTGGGTGCGACTCCCACGGTTGTTCAGCCGCATTTGCAACGATGACAGGGGTGATGACCGGATAACCGGCCGAAGCGATCGCATTCAGGTCAAATTCAATTAGAGTCTGACCGATAGTGACCTGATCCCCGGTCTGCACTTGGGGGGTGAAGCCCTGTCCTTTCAGGCTGACAGTATTCATACCGATATGCAGCAGCAGCTGCAGCCCGGAAGCATGTTCAATCATTACGGCATGGTGCGATTTGATCAGGTGTACCACAGTGCCGTCGATAGGGGCGACCAGCCTGCCTTCCTGGGGAATCATTGCGACGCCCGGTCCCATAAGTCCTTGCGCGAACGCTTCGTCAGGCACTTCTTCCAAACTGACGCAGGTTCCGGTTAATGGGGAGGCGACGGATATTGTTTCAGATGTTTTGGCAGATTTGTTGTTTTTCCATTTCCAGATCATTGTGTGTTGTCCTTTCTGTTGTTGGTTTTGGCATGGGTTTGAAAAAGCCGGTATAAATGCATTGCGAGAAAAGCCGTTTCTTCCTCAGGCACTTCTGTACCCAAATCCTCGGCCATTACAGCGCTCAGTTTTCTAGCTAGCTGGTATTCGGACGTATATTCATTTTTCACATATTGTGCGAAGGTGGGGGCCGTCATCGGCTGCTGATACAGGCGTTCCATGGAGAAGCGCAGGTGTATCATGAGTCTTGCCTGGCTAAGGCTGCCCTGATCAAAGCGAACGCCACCCTCCTCTTCAATAATGGACTGAAGCTTGCTGATCACATTAGATACCTTAACCAACTGTCCGACAGGGACGTGATTTACGGAGGAGTACACATGGTATGTCAGGAATCCCGCCTCATCCTCCGGTATCTCTACGCCAAAAGCCTCTCCGATCATGGCCGCCGCTTCCGAGGCGATTTCGAATTCTTTCGGAAAACTGAGCTTTGTCTCCGTAAGGAAAGGATTCAGAATCTCCATCCCGTTGCGGATACGATATAAGGTGAACTGAATATGACTCGGAAGAGCAAGATAGATCTTGTCATTCAGCTTGCCGGGAAACTGATCAGCGATGAGACGGATAATTCGGTCAGAGATGTCGATGACATTGGGGTCCAAATCCCTCATCAGCTCCTGAGCCTGCCCCCATTCCTCCCGGTCTTCCAGCCGGAACCTTTTCTCAATCCGCGGATCATCGGACTGAATGGTGCTTTACACCTTGAACGCAAATCCCAACCCTTTGCCAATCAGTACGTACTCCTTGGTATTCTGGTGCGACCGGGCCAGAACAATATTGCTGCCGACGACCCGCTCCACCTGCAGAATCATTCCTTTACTCACGGTTCACCGCCTCCTCGTTTCTAAAGTTAACGCTTTCATGCCGCCGGAACGCAAAAAGAGCCAAGAAGCGAGTATAGTCTCATGTTCGCTTCTTGGCTCATGCCCTCTGGGGTATTCATTTTATGTTTTTATCAGAACGTTCTTCCTACATAATATATAAGCTGATCTGTCACCGTCAACCATAATTTTGTCATCCACCTGTTCGTCGTTTAATATAGGGAATGTGTAAACGAAAAGGTACCTGTCATAGATGGAGCCAAATCTAACATGAATAGGAGTATGCCTATGTATCTTCGAAGTGTGGAACTCTTGTCGTCTAAGATCGAGAATCGGGACCAATATCCTTTTGACATCCCCTCGATCCGGTCCTTGGAACGGTTGGAGCTCACGAATAACGTTACTTTTTTTGTAGGTGAAAATGGTTCAGGGAAATCTACGCTGCTGGAAGGCATCGCTCATCAATGTGGATTCAATACCGCAGGGGGCGGCAGGAATAATACCTATGAGACACATGCTTCGGAATCCTCGCTCGGGAATTATCTCAGGCTGGCCTGGTTGCCCAAAATAACGAATGGTTTCTTCATGCGCTCTGAATCGTTCTATCAATTCGCATCACATGTCGATGAGATGCCGGCGTCGCTTCAATACTATGGCGGGCGTTCATTACATGAACAATCACATGGGGAGTCTTTTCTCAGTCTGTTCGTCAATCGCTTCAGTTCCAAAGGCATCTATCTGCTCGACGAGCCCGAAGCCGCATTGTCCCCAGCAAGGCAGCTCTCTTTATTGCGTATCCTTCATGATCTTTCAGGTACTTCGCAATTCATTATTGCGACGCATTCACCCATTTTGCTGGGATATCCGGGAGCAGAGATTTTAAGTTTTGACGATAACCATATTCAAGAGGTAGTCTATGAGGAGACCGATCACTATCAGATTACCCGCAGCTTTCTGGAGAACCGCGACCGGATGCTGAATGAATTATTTAAAGACTAAATGAGATTGTGATACCAAGATTATAACTACATTTTGTATGAGGAGAGATAGGATGAAAGTAGGTTTGCTGATTGTTGATATGCAGGAGAGTATTGTGCGAAAAAAGATGGACCAGACTTCGATAGACCATGCTTGCGAGTACATTAACCATGTAGCTAACGTGCTGCGCTTGAATGATCATGTGGTCGTTCACGTGCAGGATGTGGAGGGCATGGAGGAGACACCACCGGAAGAATATCGTATTATTTCTGAGGTAGATGTGAATGAGAAGGATATCACAGTTACCAAGGAAGCTTCCAATGCTTTCTGGCAAACTGATCTGGAGCAGGTGTTGAAGAGTCATGGAATTGAATTGGTGATCATTGCCGGGTTTGCCGCAGAGGAATGTGTTCTATTCACCTACAACGGAGCGATGGAGCGAGGTTTCCGCCCGGTGATGTTGCAAAACGGAATTCTTAGCACAAATCCCGAAGCGGTGATTTCAACGTACAGAGATCGCAATGTGATCTCATATCCTGTGGTTGATTATCTATATAAGTTCAACTAAAGAGGTTTACACTGAGCACTCCAATGACAGAACAACCTTCCGATCGCTGTTATCCCCAGATTTTTTTGATTCCTTAAAGGGGAAATCCGGTGATAGCGTATGCTTCCGATGCAGCTTTCTTTCAGAAAGCTTTCAGGCGAACGCTCCGCTTCTTCAGGTTATTTCTGTCCTCTCCGTTTTTGTGTAAAAAGTTTAGTTGAACCTATATAATTCAATAATTATTAGCTAAGTGCTAATGGATATTTGGTGAAAAGTGAAAATAAGACTAATAATCGGACTCTGTATGGAGTCTTTTTTTTTTGCACAAATGTACACTTCCACTACGACAGTTAAGGTTACACCATGGTTTAAATCAAACTTTGCCTATATCTGCTGTGGTTGAAACGATATATTGAGATCAGGTTACAGCAAGTGCGCTATATACATTGGTAAGGTCTTGTATGGATCACTAACTAACTGATTAACTAAGGGAGATGTGCAATGAAGATGAACGTACAAATCACGAGTATTTTGGCAGAACAGAAGGAACTGTTCCTCAACCTGTATAACTTGTATTTATATGACCTGTCCGAATTTTCGAGTGAGGATCTGCTAGAAGCGGGCACATATGATCCAACGAACACCTATCTATATCTGGAACGCGATGAATTACATCCGTTTTTGATTCAGTATGAAGGAAAGGTTATTGGATTCGTACTGGTGTGCTCACCTCCATATGTGCCGGAAGGTGTGGATTATACCGTGCAAGAGCTGTTCCTGGTCAAAAAATATCGCGGACAGGGGCTGGCAGCACAAGCGGTTGACTTGGTTTTTGCTCAATTTGAGGGTATATTCAAAGTGGAACAGCTTGCTAATAATGCGGCAGCAGTTTCATTCTGGAAAAAATATTATGAGCAGCATCAGATTGAATATACTGAGTCTGAATATAACATTGAGATTGACAACATCGCTGGCAGCCACCGAATTTTGTCTCAGACTTTGTGCGTGAAAGAGAGAAATAATATTTAAATTAGAAGGTGATTAGTATGTTCATTATCTTAGTAACCAAGGGGAGTATGAAGTGGGTCTCAGGTGTATTTCAGGCAGAAGAGGTAGCTAGAAAGTATATGGATCTCATACCTGATGAGCTTAAGGTGTACCAGGAATTGATTCAGATCGAGAACATCATCACATATCCTTTTTATATTATAGAGCGTCAGGATTCTCCATTTAGGTTTCTTGGTAAAGATGAAGTGATTTCACTTTTTGATAAAACAGATGTGTCAGAGGATGAAGATGAGGTGCACTTCAATATCTACACGATTGATTCAGATTATAGACCGAAGAAACCAGGTACAGATTATATGGGTATATTGCGGCATGCTCATGTGACCAATGACGTTATAGAGAAGTACCGAGAAGAAGGAACATCATTTCTGAATAACGAAGATTTTTTAATATAACGAATGTATTATCAAGATTTTATTTGCTTCTCCTGAGTTAGGAGGTGGATAGGATCTTTTTCAATTTCCATTTACCAATACATGGGTTATGATGAATTAAGAGGATTGAACAGATATTGAAGCATGGGTAAGTGTAACGGAGGTGCGGGTGTTGCCGAAGCATCATTTTGTTATCGAAAACAAATCGCAAGTAGACGGGAATATTCATACCTCCTACTCATGGGATTCAAAAGGGAGAATACATCGAAGTGGATTAACCACAGAGAATCATGCGACCTTGGAAGACGAATTCATTGCGTACATCTATGATTCCCTTTGCTGGTTGGATACATGGAATCCATCTACCTGTATGAGATGTAGTGGACTGAACAACTATGGAATAACCGTTATTGAAGAGCAGGATGCTTTGTTGAAGTTTCATCAACTGATTCGAGCCTGGATGGATCTATTTAGCCATGCGACGGATCCGATCGTTCTTACAGGGAATTACAGCATTGCTGGAGGCGAACAGAAGGGCTACTACGAGAAACTCGTATACAACAAAGTCGAATTAATCAACGAATTAAACAAGCTTGCGAACATGGCAAAGTACGCTGAGGTAAATGGGAAATGCATTGTGCATTTTGGGATATAAATCAATAGAGAAGTTTCCTGATAAAAATTATGATCTGTTGAGAAGCAACCTAACAGAAAGGAGCAAGAGTAATGACTAGTCGTATTGTAGTTACGGGTGGAGCTATTATTCGAGATCATATGGGGAGGGTTCTGCTGCAAAAGAGATCAGATTATGGAGATTGGGGGTTACCCGGTGGAGGTATGGAGCCAGGTGAACGAATTGAAGAAACCATGATTAGAGAAGTGAAAGAGGAAACAGGGCTTGAGGTGAGTTCTTATGAATTGGCCTCCATATACACGGGCGAGAGGATGCACTATACGTATCCGGATGGAAATGAAGTAGTATTTGTAATGTTTTTATTTGACGTTATTGCGGAGTTGGAAGGAAAACTCTGTGATGATCAGGTAACTCTTTTATTTGAAGATGAACAAAAGGAGTCATTACAGCTTGTTTTTAAAAGTCTGGATGAGATTGATATTTCCACAATTAACAATGTGCAGAAGCCTATATTTGTAGACTTGAAGCAAGGAGAGTCTAAATTACTACGCAAGTGACAGCATTAATAGAATGGCTCAAAATGAATAGAGGTAGATCATGATGAAAAACATGGACTTAATTCAACCTTTTATTCCAGCATTTTCTGTTCAAAATTTGGAGTGGGTTGCTGGGTTGAATCTGTATATAAAACAAGACAAATATTATGAAAATATTTCGATAGCAGATATTACATTTTTAATGAAATTCTCCAATGTTACATATGAATTACTTTTTAGATTCACTAATATTGAAAATTTTCATTATAAGCCTCATGGTGTTTTAGTTAAGATAATTGGGTTTAATATTAAAGATTTAAAAGATCACGGATATCATCCGATGAAATATTTCGTTGAGGACTACGAGGACGGAATATTAGGATTTTATTGTGAGGATATTGAATTGATACATGTACAAGAGAGTGAGCACTTAGCTTTGTAAATCATAGAACATCATAGTTTGAGCCTTTTAATAAAGAAAGGAGTTTTTATATTGCCTTGGCCGATGGTTCATTTTGCAATTGCATCCGAATTGATATCCAAGCCATCCCCTGAGTTGTTACTGGGAAGCCTCGCTCCTGATTCCATTCACGTAAGAACTAATCTTCGTACTGAGAAGGCAAAAACCCACCTCATGCCAGAGGCAGGAAGGTTCGCAACAGACGAAGAACTTAAAGGATTTTTTGAGTCCAACAAGAAGTTAGCTTATAGGGATCCCAAATTCATGCAATATCTGTGCGGATACATCGCCCATATCTATACGGATCGCGTGTGGACTTTCGATATTTATCCTGCATATGAAGTCCACCCCAATGAAAGAAGCGTGTATACACAGGATGTCACGAAGCTGGAGTTTATGATTCTACGGAATTGGAACGAGGCCCATGAATGGTTAAATGAGCTGAACGTGGGAAAAGCATTTGAGATAGGGGGATTGCTGGAATCTGAGGTGTATCAGTATAGGGAAGAGAAGCTTGAGTTTTTAGCTAATCCTGACAACGAAACCTTAGGTGACTTAAATATTTTATCCATGGAAGCTATGGACAAGTTCATACATACAACAGGATTAGCGCTAAAACAATTGTATACAGAATGGAATGTGTATAAAGATTTACGCAGCAGTGTGTAAGTAAGGGAGGGAGGGATTTACCTGAAGGTATACAGGAAAAAAGTCCGCAAAATTGTAGTGAATGATACACTGTTCTTATATGTTGTGGATGAGCAAGCATACGATATTGTTATTCGGATTTATTCCAATACACATAAATCTACATTTATAGAGTTCGATGTTGCTTGGGAAGATACATGGGATATATTTGTCTATGAACCAAAACTGATATCCAACCTTATTCAATATGCTATAAAACAAGAGTGGGACTACCAAGAGAAGAATAACAAAATGAAATTTAACAATGCGACCAGCATTGTATTGTAAGAATTCTAATGGCAGAGAAACAAACACGATCATAAGGAACTTGAACACAAATTGAAAGCAGGTCTACTGCTCTACAACTCAAATTAGAAGATATATGTACTGAAAGGCATAATTTCCAGTTAATCTTACATCATAGAATCACATAAAGGAGGAAGGACATGGACATCGTTATGACGCTTGAACCGCACGGATGGCTGGATATCCTGGTTAAACCTAATCAAGGAGGACAGATAGAGATTCCGGTTTCTTTTTTGTCGGATGCGGTTGAGGAGATAGCACGTCAATTCGTTGCGTTGCACAAGGGAGCCACAGAGGTAACCATGACCATGCAGACCGAACCTGGAGAATATCGTTTCTGGATCAAGAAACGTTCACAGGTAATCGTTCAATTTATGGTGTATGAGATGAGTGATAACTTTAGCACGGAAGCCGTTACAGAGGGCCGTTTACTTATGTCCGAGGAGTTAACCTTGGTCAAGTTGACTAAGCTGTTCTACAGAGAGCTAAGCAAATTGAAGGAAATGGGACTGGAGGAATATCACAAACGGTGGAGTTTTGATTTTCCTCTGGATGCCTATGAGCGGATAGGAAGGGTTGTCCAGATCCGATGAAATCGATTGTTTTTGTCGAGAAGGAGGGGTGATGTGGCAAACATATATAAGGGAAGATATTCAGCTCAAATTGAGGGAGAATTTGTTGTGTTTATCATCGGAATGAGGGTCAATCGTTTGTGGGCTATACACAAATGGCTGCCTGTCTTTAAGTCCATGGGCCCGATGATTAAAGAACTGTATACGAATCCGGAGACCGGATTTCTGAGTACAGAGTATTTTATAAGCTGGCGCGGGGTGACGTTACTACAATACTGGCGCTCTTACGATGAATTGGAGAAATACGCACGAGGTGGACTGCACTTGGAAGCTTGGAAAAGATTCAACCGCTCCATTGGTTCCGATGGAACTGTGGGGATCTACCATGAGACATACAAAGCTCAGTCAGGTTCCTTCGAGACCATATATGCCAACATGCCAAAGTTCGGATTAGCTAAAGCGTCTGAACATGTGCCAGCGACAGGCAGGATGGAAACATCCAGACGCAGAATGGGCGGAGAGAATGACCCGGCAGTGGAAGCACCAGAGAATCCTTAAACGTTGAACAGAGAGGAGAATGTTATGAAGGCTAGAGTGCAAGCAGAAGATGTACATTCAAAGCAACTTAGCTGGTTGTGTATTAAACCGATGCTTGTTTCTGTACGGGGCAGAGATATGGCCGCCAAAACAGAGATATACCGACAGTTACACGAAGGGCAACAAGCCTTATTTCTGTTCTATTCCTATCACAATCACACGAAAAGTCTGGCAGAATTTTATTGGTTTTCGGCGTATAACATCATCGAGATCAAGAGTTGGAATGGGATCAAAAAAGGGATGCACTTTTTTCATTTAGCTGAGATGGCGACCGTATTGGACCAGATTGAAAGTCTCATTACGGACAAAAATAGAGTGGGTGAAGAGTGGCGTGAGGTGTTAGCAACGGATCTGGATAAGGACCCGATTTTGCTTCAGAGAACAGAGGTGTTATATGCGACCTATCAGACCGTGGCGCAAGCAACAATTGCACATATGAATGAGATGATCCTGCAAAATCAGGAGATGTATCTGGAGATCGTATAAGGATAACGTAGCACCTCGAAATAATAGAATAGCTCATGCCTTGAATGCTCTGGATGAGTACATGGAAGAACTGCTCCTATGGAGTGGTTTTTTTATTGTCTACGTAGTGCCGATGCAACAAACCTGCAAAATCATGCAACAAAACGCAATACAGTGGGATAGTCATAACTATGCTTGTAATATGAGTTGTGAGAGGAGGGCAACACGTGAAAGTCATTTTTGAAGAGAACACAGCAATTGAAAAAAGGGTGGTCAAAGTCATAACTCATCCTGAAGAGAGGTCGAAGTGGGATCGTATTGAAAAAGCGATCGGCCAATCGGAAACTCAACTAACGGTCATCCATGCCAAGAACAATCGCAACGTACAGATTCAACTGAGCTCGGTGGTCGCCATTGAGTCAGAGGATCGGATGTGTTGTGTACGTGTGATTACAGGCGAGAGATACCTGCTTAACAAACGTTTGAAATTTGTGGAAGAAGACCTGGATGACGTTCATTTTGTGAAAATTAATAATCAAACGATCATCAACACACGGTATATCACCGCATTCTCTGCAACAGATCATGCTCGGATTAAGGTAGATCTGAGCGATAGCTCCAGTTACTTTGTCAGTCGATTTTATATTAAAAACTTTAGGGGGAAATTATCATGATGATGCAGCTTAGGCTTTCCTTTTTTCAAGTATTCACCGTTACTTCACTCTGGGTGACCTTGCTATTGACCCTATTCTATAATGATCAACCTATCGAAATGGGCTATCTGTGGAATATTGCCGGCATTTCAGCTATTGCCGCTGTGTTGTTTGGCGTGATGTACAATGCGCTCTGGAACCATTTTACGTTAAAACCGGTATGGAATATCGCCATTTCTTCCACATTCAATATTGCAGGAGGCATGGGGATCGTATGGTTATTCTCCACGGAAATGTTCCATTTGATTGCTCCCTGGTTCCCCGGCATGTGGTTGTTATCCATTGTGCTGCACATCATCGCTTTCTATTTTTATGCTAGAATGGATAGCAGGAAAAAAGCGGAAGAGTTAAATAACATTCTAAAGTAGCTAAGGGGAACAAATATGAACGAGGAAGAAATGTTGCAGTTGTACGGGGTGGAACCTGATGAGGTACACCGGAAGGAGGGGGACTATGCCAAGTTTGCATGACAACATCATCTTAAGTTACGAAGTTGATTTAGAGAACAATAGAATCAGGATGCGCACTCGTTCAAGTCATGCTGTACCGAAAAATATGGATGTCTTATTCTCTGGTGTAATGGCTCATGCGTTTGATATATCGCTCCATGGCAGCATTATTTTGGATCTGGATGAGTGGGATATAGAGCATTTTATTCCTTATAATCGAGAGTTGTTAGAATCGGGAAAGGGTAGTGGTTGGCCTGTCAATTATGATTCCTATGACGAATTGCAAATCCGGCTGATAGAGGAGAAATACAAGTATATGGTGATCTCATCCTCGTATGGATTGAATGGGTGGGTTTTGGCGAAGGGGATAGATATTTCTGTTCAAGAATCGGGTGAACGGGTTGATGGGTGAGTACACCCAGCATGGTAGCAAGAGGGGCGCAGGACTAAAAACGTACATTGTTGTGTTTGCTGTCCTGCTCCTTATTCTAGTCATGACCCATCCAAACGAAGAAGATTTTGTTGCATGGCTTGCAACTGAACATTATCCATTCTTCGTATAATGTGAATGAAGGCAGGACGTTTGTGCAGAAAATCGATGGTGAGGAAAAGACGCTTCATTATAAAGCTGGACATATACGGCATAGGGGGATCTATTCAACATATAGTTACCGTTTTGCGGATAATGAAGAAAACGAGGCCCAGATTGAAGCGGTCGGCATAATGAATATGCTATTTAATAGATAGCTAGATTGATTGTGGACAGTTACAAAAATTGAGTGAAAGTTCTGCTAATAACCACGCGCTTTGCATGATATAGCTTGTGCAGAGAAACGTGGTTTTTTGCATGAAATGCGCTAGAAACAGAGATGGTTAACTTCGTTTATTCGCAAATTCCACATTATGGGTTATGATGTACCTTGAGAGAAAATTTTACATACAATAGGAAGTCTTCGTTCTAAATTAAAGGTATTTAAGCTCTTTACTAGGGGAGTGTTATCCATGATTGAATGGAGGATTGATGATGAAAAAGTTAACCGTAGTTTCATTATTACTTCTACTTCTGGTGGCCTGTCAGAACAATGGAAACACTGAAGATGCACAGCAATTAATAGATTCCTCACCTCAAAATGTCACAGAAAAAGAGACACAACAGGAAGGAGAAATACCGACTTCCCAAGAGAAGGAAGACATCCCACCAGAGTATCTCGATGAAACAAACTATACTGGGGAGAAATTGGAAATCGTCAAACTTATGAACGCCCGAATGCGTTATTTATACGAAAAGGATGAAAAAGAATATATGAATCTTTTTGATCCAAAATCTCCTATATCGGGCATGGGAAGATACAAAGTTCGCAAGATTACTTCCATAAGCGATATTATCATTCAAGAGCAAAAGAAGCTCTACCAGGGGGCAGTAACGATTACTGAATTAAGAGAGAACGACAAGGAATATATTAATACGATGGTGTTTTGGAAAAAGAAAGCGGATGGCGATAACGCGCAATGGGTTATTGCAGATATTGATTGATAACATAGTTTCTGATACATGGAAAATCCATAACATCACACATAATGAAGAATAAGGATGATGTAAGATGGCTAGGCAACTAATACTCATTGAAGGATTGCCAGGTTCGGGCAAGTCGACGATTGCAAAGATGGTATCCGAAATCCTGATAGATCAAGGCAAGCAGGTGCAACTATTCCAGGAAGGAAACCTGGATCACCCTGCTGATTACGAAGGCGTTGTTTTTTATCTTGCTGAAGACTTCGAGGCCCTACTAACCACGTATGAAGATTACAGAGAGATTCTGGAAAGTAATGCGATTGCCTATGATCAAGGTGTTCTGATCCCATACCGTAAGATGAAAGAACAACGGGGAATAGAGCTTCCCGATCAGGTGGTGGGGGATATATTTAGCCGAGATATTTACGAAATTTCTTTTGCACAAAATGTAAAGCTGATCACCGAGAAGTGGCAGAAGTTCACTGAAAACCAGTTAAGCACGAATGATGACTGCATCACGATATTTGAATGTTGTTTTATCCAGAATCCACTGACCATGGGTCTTGTTAAATGTAATCAATCCAAAGAGCAGAACGTGCAGTATGTATTGGGACTGGGGCGTATCATTCATGCTCTGAATCCGCTTCTCATCTATATCGATCAGAAGGATATATCATATACATTTGAGAAGGCGGTCAGTGAAAGACCAAAAGAATGGTCAGAGGGCTTTATTGACTATTATACGAATCAGGGCTTTGGGCAAGCACAGGGTTATCAGGGTGTTCAGGGTACGGTACAGGTTTTGCAGGAAAGAAAGAAGCTGGAGTCCGAAATCTATGACTTACTTGAGATGGATAAGGTATGGCTGGATAATTCGGATTATGACCTCGAGGCTTGTAGGCGCAAACTAGAAAAGATTCTGTAATAACCTTAATGAAATACGAATACATACCGGAGGTTAGTTTTATGACATTTTATGAAGTAGCCCTAATTGCAACAACCGCATTCTTAATTATTATAGGTGTTCGAAGCAAACGGAAAGTAATTTTTAGATGGGGCATAGCCAGTTTGATTTTATTGCTCGTACTCATCATTCCGTCATTCATCATGGGATTCATGGATGGATTGTCCGATGGATGGTCAGCGAGATGAGTAATTCAGAAAACAAAAATATATCGTATGAGCAAAATAACAACAAATTCAACTTTCGTGTGGCAGGTATTGTGATAGACAAAGGAAGAGTTCTTTTGCATACGACTGAACAGGACGATTTCTGGAATCTTCCCGGAGGGCGGGTGGAATTGCACGAGACAACAGAAGCGGCTATTGTGCGAGAGATAGCGGAGGAACTGGGTGTTCATGTAGAAGCGCAAAGGCTCGCATTTGTTAGTGAAAATTTCTTTGAATATGATGGCCTGAAATATCATGAAGTTGGTTTTTATTATATCATCACATTGCCGGAAGCCCATAAGCTATATAGTGAAATTGAATTCAAAGGTCTAGAAGATAACGGTAAGTTAATTTTCAAATGGTTTTCTTTGGACGAACTAGAGCAGATGGAAGTCTACCCTGTGTTTTTGAAAAAGGAACTGAGTAACCTTCTTGATGCAAAAGGCATCAGACACTTCATTCAGAAATAGAGGGCTTATGAACATTACATTTATTCGTCATGGTCATGGTGAACACTTGATAGATTACCCTAACCGATTAAATTGCCTGCACCCTGGCCTCACTGAATTGGGAAAAAGTCAGGTTATAGCATTGCGTAAACAAATCGTTTTTGCGCCCGAAGACGTCATTTTGGTTAGTCCAACGAAACGTACGATCGAAACAGCACTCCTTCTAGTCCCTAACAAAAATCTTGCATTCTTCAGCCCGCTGGTTGGGCCAAGAATGTTTCCTCAGAATCCGGAGTTTGTTCCTTTCGTCTGCGATCAGATCTATACGAAGGAAGAACTCAGCAATCCGTATACTGACATAAGAATGGTTGAATTGGGATTGGACTGTTGGGAAGAAAGTATTAATCAGATGAATGCACAACGATTCGGGATATTAGCTGAACAGCTTCTTGAATGGTGCAGGAAACAGAGGGGCAACACGTTTATCATTTCACATGACGGTACGATATCGAACTACAGGATTTTACTCGGAGAACAAGGGTTAACCAAAAGTGATTTTCTTGGTGAAGCAGGACAGTACACGAGCAGGAACTTTTAACGATTAAAGGAGAGACCGTCATGACTCATTTTCCTAATGTAAAGACTGAACGATTGTACCTCAGAGAGTTAACCCTAGCAGATCGTCAGGTTGTTTTTGAGCATTTCGCTGAACCAGATGTAACCCGGTTTATGGATATTGAGCCTTGTAGTGACGTAAAAGAAGCAGAAGGAATCTGTTTTGTAAGTGGTCTATAACTGTACTCAGGGGGACTTTCAATGAAGTTATCGGATTATGAATATTTAACTTTGGCTCTGGAAGAAGCAGAACAATCACTTGTTGAAGGCACGTATCCAATTGGTGCGATAATTGTGGATGTGGATGGAAATGTCGTGAGTAAAGGCCGGAACCGAGTCTTCTCGGATTGCGACCCCACCGCACATGCTGAGGTGGATGCCATTCGTCAGGTAGGAAAACATTTGCTGGATGTAGACAATAAGAAGAGATTCACGAAGAAAGACCTGACGCTCTACACTACCTGTGAGCCTTGTCCCATGTGTTCTGGTACCATTTTAATGTCGGGGATTAAAAATATTGTATGGGCAGCGGATGATGAAGAGTATGGAGGGCTTCGACGTTTCAAGGAAGGACCTCATTTTATCCATATGTTTGACACGTTATCCTGTGTTGCAGCACCGTATCTTGATCTGGAAAACAGACAGAGAGCTTTGCTTGCCAAATGGAACATTGGTAGAGGTTTACTTAATACAGAGTGGGAGATTCCCAAGCAATGATACTAATCCAAAGGGGATGAATTCACATGGAATTCGTGGGACAGAAGGTTAGAATAACAACAGTCACAGAACAGGACCTCGACTTTATATGTCAAATTGAATGTGATGCAGGCATATGGAGTTTTGAGGAAACTGTTGAAACGGATGAGGAGAAGGTCCGTGAAAAATATCGCAGCCATTTTGCTGTCGCAGACGAGAAACCGTATGCCTATGATTTCGTTATACGCCGCTTGAATGATCCGGAAAATACGCCAATTGGTATCGTTCAAATGTGGAGTTATGTGGATTACCGAAAAAGCTGGGAACTTGGATTCGCAGTACTTTCCGACTATGCAGGGAGAGGATACGGGAGTGAAGCCACCCGACTTTTATTACAATTTGCGTTTCAAGAATTACAAGCTCATAAGGTCGTTGGCATGTGCAATTCGCAAAACGTTCGCTCAGCCGCAATAATGCAGCATGTGGGTATGACACGGGAGGCTGTCTTCAGTGAGGAACTATGGTGGAACAACCAGTGGACAGACCAGTATTTTTTCTCGATTTTGGATAAAGAGTTTAAGCTAGTCTGACATATACGGAGGAACTAAGATGACTACGTTGGTTCTGCTAAGTGATTTGGTTTTCGAATCTAACGAAAAATTGGATCAGAGAATACGAAGCTTATTCGACAGTGAACAGCCTTCCATTGGATATATCCCTTCATGTTCCGACCCGGAGCGTAAATATGTTGAGCACACCAGACGGTACTACAATCGATTAGGCATCCATACTATGCAGTATTATGATCTCGATATGGAGTATGAGGAGAATACATTTAGCTCTATTTTCGAATGTGATGCGATTCATCTATCCGGAGGAAATACGTTTTATTTTCTAAGTATATTACAGAAGAGAAATGTGCTTGGTCTGCTACGTTCCTATGTGAAGAGTGGCGGCATTCTGATCGGGGTCAGCGCAGGTAGTATTCTGATTACACCTACGATAGATATAGCCGGGTATGGGGAAGATGCTGATGAAAACAATGTGGGCCTGAATGATATGAAAGCGCTGGGGCTCGTAAATTTTGAATTTG
The DNA here is from genome assembly GCF_037973995.1 of Paenibacillus sp. FSL R5-0701. Lineage (NCBI taxonomy): Bacteria > Bacillati > Bacillota > Bacilli > Caryophanales > Paenibacillaceae > Paenibacillus > Paenibacillus sp. FSL R5-0701. The sequence goes on from NZ_CP150230.1 coordinate 1,797,609, forward strand.
CACCGCACTGGGACGGTTCGGAAGAGACTCTGAATTCATTAAGAGAATACACGCTCGTTAACAGTAAGGCGGTCTATGCGTGCCAAGATGGTGGTGGGATTGTAATTGACGGTGAAAGTGTAGAGTTATATGGAAATGTGCATCTCGTAGATTACAAAGAAAGTGGGCCTTTTGATGAGTGATATTAAGGTATATCATTATGATGCTTTTTCTACAGTTCCCGGCCAAGGTAACCCGGCAGGAGTGGTTTTTAATGCTGATCATTTCAGTGAGACCGCGATGCAGCAGATCGCTTATCAAGTTGGATTTAACGAGACGGTATTTGTATTGAACTCTGAAATAGCTGACGTCAGATTACGTTATTTTACGCCAGGACATGAGATTAATCTGTGTGGTCATGCCACAATGGCATCACTGTATGGTTTGAAGACACGTGGTATGTTGGGTGACAAAGAGTTGATCACGATTGAAACCAATGTAGGCGTATTACCTATTCAATTTGAGCGAAATGGCGACACCATTTACATGGAGATGAAGCAAGATCAGCCGCGGTTTAACCCGTTCCAGGGTGATATCGAGAAGCTGCTAAGTACAATAAACTTAACTCTGGATGATGTGGACCTCTCTATTCCGATCGTTTATGGAAGCACTGGAACCTGGACGCTATTAATCCCAATCCGTGAACTGAACTCTTTTGTTAAAATGAAACCCGATTCTTCTTTATTCCCTGGTGTTTTGCTTGAGAATCCTAAAGCTTCGTTACATCCCTTTTGTTTTGAAACCCGTGATACCGATGCGATGATGCATGCGAGACATTTCTCTTCACCGTACTCAGGTACTACAGAAGATCCAGTGACTGGAACAGCCTCGGGGGTGATGGGTGCCTATTATTTAACCTATGTGAAACCGGAGATCGATGAGGTACAGTTTGTGGTAGAACAAGGGCATGAGATTGGAAGAGATGGAAAAGTTCAAGTGAGTGTGATTCGGGATGGTGAGGATATGGATGTCAGAATTAAGGGGACAGCTGTTTTTGTGCGTGAAATGAACGTTGCATTGGCGACCTGATCTTCTACATAAAGGAGAGACTCTTATTGAATGGAAAAACTGTTTTAGATAGCATTACTCGTATGTTGAAAGAAGAATTAACGGATGCCTTGGTGGGAATCTATTTACACGGTTCTATGGCTATGGGATGCTTTCATCCGAATCAGAGTGATATCGATATATTGGTCGTTAGCCGGGAAAAGCGAACTGCCGATACCTATCGAAGGATTGCAAAAAAGCTAATGCATATTGAAGATGAGATGCACATTACGAAAGGCTTTGAACTCAGTATTGTACTGGAATCTACGATGGTTGCCATGTCATACCCTACTCCTTTCGAATTTCATTACTCTGCCTATCATCGGGAGAAATATCGAACGGATGAGCAATATCTATGTGGTGGATATGAAGATCCGGATCTGGTAGCACATATGGCGGTCATCTATAATCGAGGTATTGTGCTGGATGGTAAACCAATTAAAGATCTGTTCCAACCGGAAAATCGTGAACATATGATTGCCTCAATTACATCGGACGCGAGTTCAGCTATGGAAGAAATTGTGGACAACCCAGTCTACTATGTATTGAACCTGTCCCGGGTTCTCTTGTATGTGAAAGATTCAGTCATTCACTCCAAGCGAGAAGCAGGAGCATGGGCGCTCACAGAGCTTCCCTCTAAATACACGGACGTCATCTCACAATGTCTTGCAAAGTACAATGGTGAACTGGAGAATGTGAATTTGAGTGAAGCATTACTTCTGGATTATGCGGAATATATGTTGAATCAGATCCAAGTGAAGGGAGAATAACATTTTGCAAATTATTGATATTCGGCAGAAGCCGGACGTGCTGCAAGAAGCAGTACAGTATTTCTGGAAACAATGGGGCTCAGAATCAAGCTTCCATTTCTATCGGGATTGTATAGAGCGTTCTGTGGATACAGAGAGTGATGTGCCAAGATTTTATGTGATGTTGGACGGAGACCGAATTATCGGTGGGTACGCTTTGTTGCGAAGCGATCTGAATAGCAGGCAGGATCTTTTTCCCTGGTTTGCGTGTCTTCATGTTGATCCAGAATATCGGGGCCAGAACCTGGGTGGACAACTTCAGACTCATGCGATGAATGAGGTGAAAGCAAAAGGGTATGACAAGCTGTACCTATGTACGGATCTGAACGATTATTATGAAAAAAGTAATTGGACTTATATCGGTAAAGGATACCTGCTTGATGATGAAGAGACGAGAATCTATGAATATAAGATTTGATTGAGATCATCCATGCTGTAGGGCTCTGTCTCGAATTTGGGAGGAATGAACCAATGATAACCGAGATTGATAAACATGACTTCCACAAAGTAAAGCATCTCACGGATTCGTGTCAGAATATTGAAGTTAAGGCTGTGGTATCTGGCTTGAATCCGGGACGGATCTATGTCGATGATGCAGAGAATATAACTGCAGCTTTAATTTGGGTACAGGGACAATCTGGTTTTCAGTTGATTGGAGACTCTCGAAGTGGCCCCTTTCTGAATGAATTGAAAGAGTTCATGCAGGAACATATTGAACCTGAGTTATTGAACTTACATATTCATGCCGTTGAGATTGGTGTGGTGGACGAAGCCTGGGAAGATGTTCTTCAGCATATCTCCGGGAAAAGAGAGATCTCCAGTGATATTCAACATGTATTCAAATTGAATCCAGATCCTATAAGTCATCAAGTACCTATCGATATATATGCTTTTCAGGACGAGGAAGTCAGAATTCTCAGAATAGATCAAGTGCTATTAGGAGAGAAAAGGTATAACAATTCCTCTTTTCTGAAAGATAAAATCTCTCACTTTTGGACGACAATAGATGATTTTTTACAACATGGCTTTGGCTACATTGCAGTGCATAACGATGATATCGCGAGTGTTTGCTTTTCGGCATTTATTGCAGATCAGACACATGCGGTTGATATTGAAACGGTTGAAGTCTACAGAAGAAGAAATTATGGTGCGATGGTGGCAAAAGCATTTGTAGAAGAATGCAGTCGCGTAGACAAACATCCGTATTGGGATTGTTCTCCGGACAATGAAGGCTCAATTCGTCTGGCACAGGGTGTGGGCATGTCACTGGACTTTAACTATAAAGTCTACTGGTATGACCTCTCTATATAGATTCGGTATCGAATATGAAGGAGGATATACTGTTGAACGACTCATTACAGGATCAGATTCACTTTCTCATTGAAATTGATAAACTAAAAACGATTGAACGGAGAACAAGAATCATCCATGGGGATAGACTTGAAAATGATGCGGAGCATTCCTGGCATCTGGCGATGATGGCTTTGGTTCTGCAGAGTCACGCCAACAAGGATGTGGATATCCTCAAAGTCATTAAGATGCTTCTCGTTCATGATCTGGTCGAGATTGATACCGGAGATACATTCGCTTACGATACGGTGGGACAAACGGATAAATATGATCGTGAACTCAAAGCGGCTCATCGGCTGTTTGGTATGTTGCCTAAGGAACAGGCTGAAGAGCTACTCCAATTATGGTTGGAGTTTGAATTAAAGCAGACGCCTGAAGCACAATTTGCTTCATCTCTCGACCGGTTGCAGCCTCTAATCCACAATCATCAGAATGAGGGAGATACGTGGCAGAAATATAACATTACAAGTGATCAGGTATTAAACAGAAACCGTGAGATTGCGAACGGTTCCGAAACATTGTGGGAGTATGCGCAGCAACTTATTCAGAAATCTGTGGACCAGGGAATCTTGACCAAATCATAAAGGATACGTTTTAACGTATGCAATATGAAGATGGGGGAGAAGCATGTATGGGATATATCATGGAGCTAAGAAAAATGGTGGGCCCGCGTCCTCTAATTATGGCGGGCTCATGTGTACTCGTGTTCAATGAGGAAGGTCACCTGCTGCTGCAAAAACGTACAGATAGCTTGGATTGGGGGACACTTGGGGGATCAATGGAACCCGGGGAGTCGTTGGAGGAAGTAGCTGCGCGGGAATTGTATGAGGAAGCCGGACTGAGAGCGGAATCGTACAAACTCATTAGCGTCTTTTCTGGTGAGGACATGTACTATCAGTATCCACATGGTGATGAAGTTTACAACGTCATGGCTGTTTATGAAGCTGCAGGCATCAAGGGCAGCCCAACCATTATGGATGATGAAGGGCTGGAACTCCGATATTTTGATCTGAATCAGCCGATCCCTGAGATCAATCCGTTTACGGAATATGTGTTGAAGAAGGCAGGGTATATCAGAACTAACTAGTAAGAGGAGGGATGTTATGACGGAGGACTTTTATTGTGATGAGGTGCTGAGTGGTAAAACGCAAGTCAAAGTTGTCATGGAAACAAATAACGTTATGGCTTACCATCACACTCGGCCATACTACAAGCATCACATTGTTGTGATTCCCAAGATTCATATTCAGTCCTTCATTTCAGAAGAAGAAGAGAATAATGATGAGCTACTCTTAGAAATGATGCAGGTCATTAAAAAAGTAGCTTCTGACTTGTTAGCTCAGACAGGAGCATCCAAGATTGTGACGAACCTGGGTAACTATCAAGACTCGAAGCATCAACATTGGCATATAGTCAGTGGTGAACGAACTTAGGAAACTGTATACCGGATTATAAATCTTCCACCTTCTCGCACGGGTGTGGAAGATTTTTTTATTTTTAACTGATAAGCACGCTAAATCATCCTTACATCTACCAGAAAAGTTAACTAAGGAAAAATATGCTAGAATAGGGAGTAATGATTTTATGGACTGGGTGTGTATGCGCTGATCCTGTTTATTAAGTTAGCTCAACGTGGGATTCAGGCACTGGATATCTACCTGTATGAGAAACGCGGAGAGCGATTCTAACGTTCACCATCTCATACTCGAACAGAATTATCATTTTTCTCTCAGTGTTTTATCTTTCCTGTTCTAGTATGATTAACGCATCATCCCAGTAAAGAGAGGGTTAATAACATGGAAGCTTTTTTAGAGCAAATTAACGAGTTAAACGAGCTTCAGAAAGATTTGGTCAGCATACATCCTTTATTTGCAGAACATTATCCAGTGGTTGTAGCCTATGAGGCTTTATTATATATCTATGATTATTCGTCCAAAACACAACAATATGAGTGGGTGAAGACGGTTCCAGATGATTTATATATTCCAGATGAATGCCTTGCTGCGATGCCTGTGCATCATATGGATGGACGAATGTGCGCGATTGTAACGGATGCAGCTTTTAAAGATCTGGAGCAGAAAGTCTATCTATTCCACGAATATGTTCATTGTTATGTATATGAGAAATATGATGAACGGATCGTGAACCGTCTCCAGATTAAGCATAAAATGGACCAACTGAAGCGTGTAACATGGGAACTGGATTATGAGTTTCCGTATGAAGATGAAATCGTTGTGGAGCGGATTAACTCATTGTTGTCTGCGTTGAAGAGTAAGGACCTAACGGAAGTGCAAACAGCTAGAAAGGCACTGTTCGGTTCATTAAATGAAGAACAAGCCGAGTACTGGAGCTGGCTGGAATGGAACGAAGGTTTCGCAAGGTATGTTGAGAATCTGATTCGTGGAAAATTTGGACAGGAAAGCAATCATTTTGGAGATACAGCTCCGTTTAATCGTCTGGTATTCTATGAGTGTGGGTCGGAATATATTAGTCTGCTCGCACAGGAACAGCCGGAGTACCATACGGATCTGGAGCAGCTGTTTGACCGGATGCAATTGGAGAGAATCAAGGGTTAATTACTTTTTCCTAAGTATAGTAGAATATTCCCGATAAAAGGAGATCATCTCTATGCCGCTACCTATGGTTCATCTCAATATTGCTAATCGAATTGCAGACTCTCTGCAAGTGCAGACTGATCGAGGTTCATTCTATCTGGGGAATATCGCCCCGGATTCCATACATATGCGTGAAGGCACAACCAGAGACGATAAGGAGTACACCCATTTCAACCCAAAGGATGAAGGAGATCACGTTGGTCGACTGCAGGAACTCTACTCATCCTATATGCAACAACTCATCGATGAAGGATGGAAGTGGTTTGTGCGTGGGTACTTTATGCATGTGCTGACAGACTATTACTGGTTCCGAAGTGTGCATCCTGAATTCGTCGAACGGGTCAACAAGGTAGACCAACATAGAGGCATTAGCAGATCGAAGGATGAACTGGCGCGATTATATTACCAGGAGACGGACCAGATCGATTTCAATCTTTATCAAGGTTCAAGTTGGAGTGAAGAGGTATGGCATGTGCTCAACAGTTCACCAGGTTATGACATGACGGATCGTTTAACTGCTGACGAGATTATTCGCTGGCGGAACCATACGTCTTCTTTTCTGAATGGGGAAGAACCGGGAATTACTCCTGAGTTTATTACAGGTGATAGGGTTCAAGTATTTGTGGAAGAGACCGTACAGCGACTGATCGCTCTGTTGTCTTCATGGGACCCGGAGTTACGTAACTGGATATGACTACGGATAGTTAGATAGTGCAGTTGAGTAACTAGATGCTGTAAACTTTACGTCTCTATTCATTACGAAGTCAGGGAGGCAGGTGGTATGGTGAAGTATGTAGGTTTCTTGATGGTACTCGTCATTGCTACGTTCATTACAGGGTGCAGTCAACCGAATGAAGTGGATTCGGAAGAAGGTCTTCCTGTGCTGATCACCTTAACCTGTAATCCAGACTTCACTTTTGAACCATGCCAAGATGTTATGTTTGATCGATCTGACGAGATACGGTACATGATGGAGGCCATACATAAGGCAGAGCGTTTGCCGGGCAATCTGAATTATGGCACACAGTACAAGATGAGTATAACGAATGCGGATGGCTCGGTAACGCGGTACGATTTTTCATTAGGAATGGACTCCGAGATGCAAGGTCTGTTAGTAAACCAGGAAGACACCTCAACGGGATATAGCATATCTCTTGAGGATTCGAACCAATTAAGAAGATTGATCCAGCGACGTACAGATTAAGAAGGTATATGGAATGGAGAAGAACCTGTGGATGACAAAATTATCATTGAACCTTTGACACAATCGGATGCTGAGGGAGCGTATCAGGTGTTCGAGACAACCATCCCTGTGGCATTCGAACAGGAGGGCATTGGCTCGCTTTTGGATGATATCCAGAATGAAATAGCGCATAAGAAAGCATTGATTCACACTGCATTGCAGTCAGATCACAACAAGGAAGGAAGGGTATTTTTCCTCGTGGCCAAAATGGGAGATCTTATTGTAGGCACAATCTCGTATGGACCTTGTGGTGAGGAGATACGAGAATGTACAGATCACCGGCTGAACGATATCGGAGAACTGGGCAGCCTGTACGTTTTGCCCGAGGTTCAAGGTCAGGGGATTGGTTCGGCGCTCATTCTCGCACTGGTTACTGAACTGCAGCGGCTGGGCATCCAGCAATTCTGCCTGGATAGCGGCTATCGAATCGCACAGAAGAAGTGGCAACGCAAATTCGGTGAACCCTATGTCTTGGCGAAGAACTACTGGGGCGAAGGAACTGACCATATGGTTTGGCTGTGTGAAGTACACGATTTTATAGTAAAATAAACAATAGAGATGACGACCTGTACCACACAGGGGTCATCTCTTTTACTAACTAACGGAATCTTTCTGCATCGATCGTGGACGATTGTTCGTAGAGTGTATTATGTGTGTTAATATGTACCCGAGGAAAAAAGGAGTGAACATATGTCAATCCAGTGGAATACACCCGAGCAACGGCTCTCCCCTCATGCGGTAAACTTGTGGAGAATTAGCGCCATCATATGGAATGTGATAGGCTTTCTGATACTTGCCGTACTGTTAATCCTCGACTCCATCTATGGATGGAAGACATGGATTGGTTGGATTTTGTGGGGCGTTACGGCCATATCTGTGCCTTATGCGGTGTGGGATATCTTCATCCAGCCTTCATGGTTATACAAGCATTGGTACTATGATGTGAATGAGGAGTTCCTGCAACTGAAGCATGGGGCGCTAACCAAAGTACATCAGATCATCCCCATGGCGAAGGTGCAATCGGTTACAACGAATCAGGGACCTTTGATGCGAAAATATGGACTCTATTCCGTATCGGTGGGCACGATGGGTTCATCGCATGACATCCCGGCATTGCCAGAGGAAGTAGCGCTTGCACTCCGTCATCAGATTGCGTCCTATGCGCGGATTAATGAGGTGGATGAATGATCGATATGAAGCGACATCATCCATTAACCATGCTGTGGAGTTTGTGGAAACTGGTGAAAAATTCGTTTGCAATCATCCTGTTTTTGTTTATTTTCCGTCAGGGCTCAGAGTCCCAATGGGTTTTCTATGGAAGAATCGCCTTTTACATCGGGATATCCATCAGTATTATTTCGATTATCTTGAAGTGGTTCACCTCGCGTTACACAGCAGATGATACAGCCTTTCATATCTATAGTGGTGTGTTCAACCGTACTCGAAGAACGATACCTTATACCAAGGTCCAGAATGTGAATCGTCATACGGCGCTGTTTCATCGTTTGTTCCGGGTGACGTCAATTCGATTCGAGACCGGAATTAAGGGAGAAGATGCTACCTTTCAGTTACACGTTGTTTCACTTTCCGGAGCGGAACAGCTGGAGAAAATTGTAGCAGGTCACATGGCTGAAGAAGCAGAGGAACATGTTACGATAGATGTAGATGAGTCCATCGAAGAGGGAGAGGAGCAATCTGAACCTGTTGTAACGGATGAAGTCATGTCACTACCTGCCAAAGAAAAACAGGAACGGGTTGTTCATTATCATTCCACTCGCAGGGACATATTGAAAGCATCCTTTACGTCGCTTAGTTTTCTCGTACTGATTCCGGTCCTGGCTACGCTCTATTCGTGGGTGAAGGACTTCTTCCCAGATGAAGAAGTAACGGAAAGTCTATTATTAACCTGGCTCGATTCCTGGTGGATTGCCGGTTTGATGATTGTAGTTTTATTGATCATATCTATTGCTCTGGGCATTGTCAGAACGTTTGTGAAATATGGAAACTTCCAGATTACCTCGGATGCCAAGCGGATCTATATTACGAAAGGCATGATGGAGCAAACGTCATTTTCAATCCTGAAAGAGCGAGTCCAAGCCGTGAAAATTACACAGTCTCGGATGAAAAGGCTGCTTGGATTAGCCGAAGTAGAATTGACTACTGCAGGTAGTTTGGGAGAATCTGATCATGAGGTGAACTCGCTCTATCCATTCTTGCCTGTGAAGCAAGCCTATACCATGATAGAGGAGATTCTACCATCCTATCGGGTCACACAGGAGATGGAAAAACTTCCGAGAATATCATTATGGTTGCGCCTGCTCAAACCAAGTTGGGGATGGATCATTATCATGGGTTTACTGTGGTATTTCAAACCATTCGTGTTAGGACAGAAGCATGCCTGGTGGATGATTTCGGCGATTCTGTTAGTATGGATTGCAACATGCAGAGTGATGGACTTTTTTCATACCAGATACACTCTGAATCAGAATTTCATTCAACTTCGGCGCGGCGCGCTCACGTCAACCCTCTTCATCTCCAAACGTGAGAAAGTCATCGAAGTGCAGATCACCCGTAATGTGTTACAGCGTTGGTTCGGTGTTGCGTCCATTCATACGGTAAACCGCGCCAAACCTGTTCTGCATCATCGCGCACATGACATCCCCTTGGATACGGCGGAATCATTTCAATCATGGTACATGGGACGTACCAAAGATGTTCAGACCCGTTAAACGTAAGAGCAAGTGCAGGAAGACCGCATCAGGTTATTCTGTACTTGCTCTTTTTACTTGAAGAAAGAGGAGGAAGAATATATTGATTAAAGCTGTGTTCTTTGATGTGGACGGTACATTGCTGAGCGAAGTGGATCGGAGTTTATCACCTCATACAGCAGAGTCGATCAAGGACTTGATTCGTAATGGCATTCAAGTCGTACTCGTCACAGGTAGACCCCTTAATTTATGTGAAGAATTCCGGAGTCTCGGAATCGATATAATCATTTCGGCCAACGGAGCATTGATCAAAGCAGGTGATGAAGTGATACATAAGTCAGTTCTTTCTGCACAGATGGTTAGAGAATTTAGCGAGTTTGCCGAATTGCAAGGGCGTAGTATTTCATATTTTACCGAGTCCTTCGAGATGAACGGGTTGTGTACAGCAGATGGTCGTGTTGCTGATGCATTGAGAGATACGCTTGGACTGGCGGATTCCCCACAGAAAGTCAGCACGTTGGAACAGGACGTATACTGCATCTGCTTATATGCGGATGAGGCAGAGACGGAGAAATTTCAATCCAGATTTCCTTCCATACGATTCGTGAGATTCCATCCGTATGTAGTGAATGTGCTGGAAGCGAGCGAAGTCAGCAAATCTACAGCTGCAGGGAAAGTTCTCGACTATCTGAAGATAACCAGAGATGAGACGATGGCCTTTGGCGATGGGGAGAATGATGTGGATCTGCTACTGTATGCGCGAATCGGAATTGCGATGGGAAATGGCGGAGAACGAATTAAACAAAGCGCCGATTATGTTACCCTGCGGGCAAGTGAAGACGGAGTCACCCATGCGTTGAAGCAATTTAAGATTTTATGAGAATGTACGGATAAAAAAAGATGAAGGATATCCCAATTGTGGATTTTCATGTAGAATGATATAGCACGTATTAAGCCCTAAAGCATAGGGTGTTTATCGAAGGGTAACTTATGAAAAAGGTTGTTATTGTAATCCTGTCTCTTGTCGTGCTTGTGGGTGTATCCTCTTCCGCTTATGCTCATCCAGGCAGACTGGATAAGAACGGTGGACATAACTGTTCAGCCAAATCCAAGCAAAAGGGTCTATGCACGGGTTATCATTATCACAAAAAGAAAAAATAAGCACGGCTTCTCATTATTGGACTGGGGGAAAGAAGCGATGGATCATATTAAAGCGGTTATTTTTGATTTGGACAATACAATCCTGAACAGAACGATGACCTTTGACGTATTCACGCAGAGCTTGATTAAGACTTATTTTGGTCATCTAGAATCAACCGAAGATATCAGCAAGCGGATTATTGAACTCGACCAAGATGGTTATAAGGACAAACCCCTTCTTTTTAACGAGTTACTACATGAACTACCTTGGGCAGAGCATCCGCCACATGCAGAACTGATGGAGTTCTATGGCAGAGAGTATGTGCGAAGTTCAGTTCTGATGGAACAGGCGCGAGAAGTTGTTCAGCATCTCAGAGGGAAATATCGTACCGGGTTAATTACCAATGGGCAGACCGATATTCAGTATGGGAAAATCGATCAACTCGGTATCCGGGAGGATTACGACCATATTATTGTTTCAGAAGAGGCTGGAGTCAAAAAGCCCGATCCTCGGATCTTTCAGCTTGCACTCGATCATTTCGGTCTTACTCCCGAGCAGTGCATCTACATTGGCGATCATCCGGTGAACGATATTCAAGGAGCGGCAAGCGTTGGCATGAGTACGATCTGGATGAAGGTTAACCAGCCATGGCAGGACACCATTACGACTGGTCCTTTACATACGATTGAGCATCTAAGTGAGCTAAAGGAATTACTTTAGAAACGGTTATATAAATTGAATATAACATTTACACCAAACGGAGAGGACAGAAAGAACCTGAAGAAGCATAAACCTCGCCTTTATCCCCGGATTTACCCTTTAGGAAAGGAATCAAAAAAATCTGGGGATAACAGTGATCGGAAGGTTGTTCTGTCATCGGAGTGTCTAGTGTAAATATTCTTTAGTTCAGTTTATATAGACAAGTAGATTCCTATAATTACAGTTTGGAAAGCGAGGTACATATGGAGATTAGACAGATGGCTACAGCATTTTTGAGCAATGGCTCAGACATGCTGATGATGAAGAAGGCGGGTAGCAGATTGTTTGATTTTGAATTCTGGGGTGGCATTGGCGGACATTTGGAACAAGGGGAACTGAACACGCCCATGACCGCCAGCTATCGGGAGATTGAAGAAGAGACCGGATTCAAGCAAGCGGATGTCGAACACTTTCGGCTTCGATATATTCTGTTAGAGGTTAACGGTGGTGAGATTTGGCAGCAGTTTGTATATTTCGGAGAGACGAGTCATCGACGGTTTGTACCCTCGGATGAAGGGGAGTTGTTCTGGATACCGCTGGATGAGGTGCTGGATTTGCATGCGTCTATTCTGGTTAAAGCGACGCTCAGGCACTATTTACAGCATCCGGGAAACGAACAAATCTGGATTGGCAACGTCCAGAACGGAGCAGACCTAAAGGGTACTCCACAGGTAATATGGAACAGAATGCAAGAAACGATATCATTTGAGCCAAAGGGGTTTGTTGATAATGTGGGAATATAGAACTGGAATAAAAAAATTCAGATGGATAAATTACCTTATGCTCATTGTACTGATTGCTATAATTCTTCCGATTAATCATGTAGAGGCAGCAAGCACGATTACAGTGAAAACGAAGATCCAGTATTACAAAGGACAGCAATACATACATCTTACAGGTGGAAAGAAATCTGTGACGGATATGCTGAACAAGACATTTAAACTCCACGCAGTCAAGGCAGCTAGCCTGGACAAAGAAGACAAGAAATTAAACAAGAATTATTCCTTCACTACCATGGCCAGTGTAAAATACAATGCAAAAGAAAAGATATCTGTGGTGTATGAAGATCATATGTACGCTGGGGGAGCACATGGAATGGATGCGACAAGGTCATATAACTATGACTTAAGAACGGGGAAAGAACTGAAGCTAAGCGAGTATGTCAAAGACGATACTCAGATGAAGAAGGTAGAGAAATCAATCTCAAACAGTCTATTAGCCATGTATAATGCAGGAGTTTCTATTTTTGAAGAAAATATTTATGATTCTCAGCTTGATCAAACATCTGAATTCTTTTTATATGATAAAGGGATTGTCATCCGATTCCACCCTTATGAGGTTGCACCCTACGCTAAAGGATTTGTAGATATCAAAGTCCCGTTCAGTAAATTCAACACATAGATCGTATGCAATAAAAGGCATGAATCAGTTTATAAACTGTACCCTATAGAGTAGATACTTTAAAAAAGTCTCTCTATGGGGTATTTTTGTTATATACCATGTACGAGACAAGGACGGAGAACGATTAATGAGTAAGAAAACATTTACAACAAGCGAACTAGAGCAACTTGCTACAAATCCCTATGTGAAGTCTGTTTCGACCAAGGGAATCACTTATACGGACGAGTTCAAACAACTCTTTATTACATTAAATCAGCAAGAAAGGCTGCCTAGAGAGATCTTTGAGACTTGTGGATTTGACGTTCAGATCATTGGAATGACTCGGGTCAAAGCCGCAGCCGACCGATGGAGAGCCAGTTACAACGAGCAAGGGGCTATAGGCTTACAAGATACACGAGGCAAACATTCAGGAGAGTCTCTAAAACGAGAGTTAACCTTGGCAGAAAAGAACGCGAAACTCGAAGCGCAGATTCACCTGCTCCAAGCAGAGAATGAACTCTTAAAAAAGATTCGCCTGGCCGAACGGGGGTGGAACCACGAGTAAAACTAACGCCTAGCCTTCGATACAGGTTAATCCGAACCGTGATTGAGAAATACCATCTTCAGCGAATGGTAAGTGTTCTGTGTGAGACTGCTGGGGTCTCCAAAAGCGGATATTACCGATACTGGAGCACTTCAGCCATTCACAGACGCACGAAGAAGGAACAGGTTGATGAGGAAATAGGTGTGTACATTCGTCAAGCCTTCCAGTTTAAGAAACGTAACAAGGGCGCTCGTTCCATTAAGATGACGCTGCAAGGACAATTTCAGATCATTTGGAATCTCAAGCGCATCCGAAGAATCATGAAAAAATACGATATTGTATGCCCTCATCGACGAGCTAATCCCTACAAACGAATGATGAAGGCAACCCATGAACATCGAACCATGCCTAACCTGTTACAACGCAACTTCAAACAAGGCATCCCGGGCAAAGTACTTCTAACAGATATTACATACTTAAGTTACGGCCAAGGGAAACGCGCCTATCTGTCCACCATTAAGGATAGTTCCACCAATGAAATTTTGGCTTATCATGTGTCGGAGCGAATGACGATGGATCTGGCGACAAACACGTTGCTTCACTTACAGAAAAATCGCAAATTCAAGAAGAGTCGTAATGCCTTCATTCATTCCGATCAAGGTACGCATTACACTCATCCGGATTTTCAGAAGAAAGTGAAACGGATGGGGCTTGGACAATCCATGTCAAGACGAGGAAATTGTTGGGATAACGCACCGCAGGAGTCGTTTTTTGGTCATTTTAAGGATGAAACTTCCTTAAAGAGCTATGCCACGTTAGACGAAGTCAAACGTGAAGTTAAAGCCTATATGACCTACTATAATCACTATAGATACCAGTGGAACCTAAAAAGGATGACCCCTGTACAATACAGAGATCATCTTCTTGAAGCCATATAGTTTTTTTTAGAAATGTCCTTTACATAGGGTACAGTTTATTTAAGGAGTCATGTCTTTTTTCTATATGACGGATTGTAATATGAAGTGCGACACCCTACTGAAATAAAAAAATGGCTCACAGCCTGATTCGTGTAGAATGAAAGTTACCACACCAGCATTCACACAAGGAGAATCAGTCCATGAGTTATTCACATCTTAGCATAATCGAACGCAGCAAGCTAGAAATCCTCCACAGACAAGGCAAAAGCTCAAGAGCTATTGCAAAAGAACTGGGGAGACATTCGTCCACGACTTGCCGCGAACTAGATCGTGCTAATTCATCGTATCCCTATCAGGCAGAACACGCTCAGAACGCTTATGAGAAGCGTCGTCAATCCTCTGTTTCTTCAGGTAAATGGTCAAGCACCTTAGCTGCTTCACTGGAGGAAAAACTGAAGGCAACGTGGTCTCCGGAACAGATCAATCAACGCTTCCGTACCGAAGGCTTGCAAGCAGTATCCTTCAAAACGATCTATCGCTGGATCTACGCAGGTCGACTGGTTCAAGGCACGTTACAGGTTCTTCGGCACAAAGGAAAGCGTCAGAAACCCGCAGAAACTCGCGGTAAATTTGCCATTGGCAGATCCATTTCGGATCGTCCCCAAGAGGTTCGTTCTCGTGAAACGTTTGGGCACTGGGAACTGGATACCGTCGTATCTAGTCGTGGGAAAAGTAAAGGATGCATAGCCACGCTCATTGAACGCAAAACCCGTCTATATACCGCCATTCTCATGCCTGATCGCACTGCTCTGTCTATGGAAATTGCGCTTGGTGTAGCCATCTCACAGTATCCCACAGGCACTTTCCTCACAGCCACGGCTGACCGGGGAAAGGAGTTTGCATGCTATGCCAATCTGGAAACAAGCCATGACCTGCACGTTTATTTTGCTGATCCATATTCGTCTTGGCAACGCGGTTCCAATGAGAATGCGAATGGATTGCTTCGAGAGTTTTTCCCGAAAGGCACCGATCTCGCTCAAGTCGAGGATGAAGATCTTGCCAGTTCACTAGATCTAATAAACCACAGACCACGAAAATGCTTGGGTTGGAGAACCGCTCACGAATCTTTCACAGAGGAACTGTCGCACTTGGTTTGATAATCTGTCGTAAGTATAGTTTAAATTAAATTGTTTATTACATATTTCCAAGCTTTTACTATCGTTATAATAACATATAAGAGAAGTAGTTAATTTACTTCATAAAAATTGCAGGGGGATAACAAATGAATGAATTTTTTAGATTTGATACTGATGAAGAACGGCGGGCGTTATTAATCAGAGCAAGGAAAGTCGCTTTATCTGCAATTCGAAAGTATGACGTAGAATGGGATAACATCCAGTTTATTCAACTATCCGGCGATACGATCACGTATAAAATTGAAACCAGTACAGATAACAATTATTTACTTCGCATTCATTCGGACCGATTAAGCAGAGAGGAAATTCGTTCGGAACTCCTACTGTTACAAGCACTGAACAAATCGAAAGATCTAAAAGTACCAGAAGGGATGGCAAATTGTGATAGTATTTATGTATTGGACATCGAAACAGAGACAGGATATAGGCGCCCTTATATAACAATGATGCGATGGATAGAGGGTGAAAAAGTTGTAGGTGAATTTACAGATAGTCAAGCATATAATATAGGTGTATTGATGAGCAGGCTCCATGAAGCAGCAAAGGATTTCAATCCACCTTCTGATTTTGTAAGACCTACTTGGGGAGTAGAAAGTTTTAAACGTGAAATGGCTAAGTTGGAACGTTACTATGAGCGTTTTTTATCCGAAGAGGGATGGAAGCTGTATCAAGATGCAGCTGAGAAGGTTGTATCCCAACTTACCACGATGCATCCAAGTGAACATAACTATGGGCTCATTCATGCTGATTTACATACCGGTAATATGGTTTTTGAGGATAATCAACCCTATCCGATTGATTTTGGAAGATGTGGGTACGGATATTATCTCTACGATATGGCAGGCACCATATTGGAGCTTTGGCCAAAGCATCGATGGATGCTTATCCAAGGTTATGAGAGTATTAGGAAGTTGGAAACCGACTATATTCGGGATCTGGAATGTTTTTTTGTCATGTTCATGATCGAGAACTGCTGCCATCACGCCTCTGATCCAAGAGAAACAACCAGTTTAATCGATGAACAAAAGTATGCCCAAGCATACATAAGAGAATATTTAAATGGTAATCCATTTTTATTCGAAGTGATCGAGCCTGTAAATGTGGATTAATACTAACCGATACCGGGCTAAAATAATGATATCTTATGGTGATGATTTACAATAGGTCGCTTTTTAGAGTGTTTGTTCATAACATGCTATGCCAATCTGGAAACAAGCCATGACCTGCACGTTTATTTTGCTGATCCATATTCGTCTTGGCAACGCGGTTCCAATGAGAATGCGAATGGATTGCTTCGAGAGTTTTTCCCGAAAGGCACCGATCTCGCTCAAGTCGAGGATGAAGATCTTGCCAGTTCACTAGATCTAATAAACCACAGACCACGAAAATGCTTGGGTTGGAGAACCGCTCACGAATCTTTCACAGAGGAACTGTCGCACTTGGTTTGACAATCTGTCATATACAATCATTCGAAATATTTTAAATAATTCCAATAAATGAGGCTCTATGTGTCTACATACCGTGTAACAGCTCAACCCATTCCAAGATGTAGGTTTTGTTATGAAGTGTATTGGAAACATGTTTCAGGCCGACTGTAGTAGCGTGCAAATGCTGCTACGGTCGGCCTGAACGGGGCGAACCAGTTTAACTTAACAGAGGGCAGAGGCGGTTATTATGGGTTGTTGGAAGAAGCTGATTTCGTCCGACTACGCTGTAATAATTCGATCTTTCGTTCGTCTGTTCCGATGTTCGATAGCCTCCTCATAATCCCCGATTAGTGTATCAAAAATATGCTCCCACGACCGCTGCTCAGCCAGCTTTCTGCCTTCCAGTCCCATTATCCTCAATTGGTTCACGTGATTTCCCCAGAGACATATCTCCCGAATCAGTGCATCAGCCTGACCTGGCTCGAATAATACACCGTTACGGTGGTGGGATATCAGATCCTTTACACCTCCGGCATTGGCCGCCACCACAGGGAGTCCGGAAGCCATCGCTTCCAGTACCACATTGCCAAATGTCTCCGTAGAGGAAGGAAACACAAACAGATCTGCCGAAGCATACATAACAGCAAGTTCTTCGCCATGCATATATCCTGTAAAGGTGACATTGGATGGGGATTGCAGACGCATTTTTGGGAGAGATGGGCCGTCGCCAACGATAATCCAGTGTACACGGGACTGCATTTCCTGGGGCAGCTGCTGCATGGTAGTCGTGAGCGTAGCGATATCTTTTTCCGGGGCAATGCGTCCAACGTAGAGTAGAATAAGGGGAGCGGTGATGTGGTATCGTTCACGGATATCCGAGCTGCGTTTATCAGGGAAGTACAGGTTGCAATCAATCCCGCGAGACCAAAGTTTCAGACGTTGAATGCCCTGGGCTTGCAGGGTGTTTAATGTTTCCTGCGATGGAGTCAGTGTTGCATCACAGGCGCGGTGGAACCATTGGATATATTTCCAGTAGAGCGGAATCATACTTTTTAACCGGTAGTATTCGAGATAACGATCAAAGTGGGTATGGTAGGAGACAACATGCGGAAGATGGTGTTTGAGTGCATACCTCAGGCCAAGCAGCCCCATATTAATAGGCGTAGCGATATGCAGCAGATCGGGCTGAAAGGCTTGTAGCTGTTTGTGTGTGTTTGCTCTGTTGGGTAGAGCAATGCGGCATTCGGGATACAGAAAAAAAGGGATGTTGGCAACCGATCGAACTTGAGTCTCATGGCTTCCTTCAATGACGGAGTTCGGAGTAAACAGCAGATGTTCAATTCTTCTGCGGTTCAGATGGTTACTCAAGCGGTGGAGCGTGCCAGCAACACCATTGGTTTCCGGAAGATAGGTGTCTGTGAACAAGGCCAGGCGCATCATTACCCCTCCCAAGACTCGTGATGCCAAGATCATAACAGCGGAACATTTTCCAGAGGTCAAGTGCACGTTAACTTGACGATATTCCCTGTAAAATGACTTCTGCACGAACATGTAACTTCCATAAGTTCAACTTATATAGCGTATTCTGCTATGATGTAATAACGTGTCGGCGTAGTTGAACTTGAAATTTACACGAAACGGAGAGGGCAGAAAAAAACTGAAGAAGCGGAGCGTTCGCCTTTATCACCGGATTTTACCCTTTAATAAAGGGATTGAAAAAATCTGGGGATAACAGCGATCGGAAGTTTATTCTGACCGCGCAGTGGTCCAGTGTAAAAAACACGTTCAAACTATTTAGACAGAGAGATACAGGAGGCAGAGAAAGATGAATAAGTTACAAGAAGAGTTGCAGGAGTTGTTATCACTCGATCAGCTTGAAGAGATGTCGGGTGAAGAAGTGGTGGGGAGTGTTGCCATGGACCTGTATCGGGCTGAATTTTCGACGATTCGAGAAAGTGGGCCGGAACTTCCGCAAGTATTGCAAGATATCATTCTAATCATTGATCTGGATACCGAGCTGTCCATGAACGGGATGACCGGTTTCCTTGAGAATATCAGCGGACAGTATCTCGGTGAGACAATAGCAGCGATGGAGCGGATCGGCAATGATGCAGATGTCGTGATCCTGAAGAAAATAGAGCAGATGTTGTCCGAAAGCGGCGTAACGCACGGGCAATTACGAGATAATGTGAATGGCCTGTCTGAAGACGATATCACGACAAGCCTGCAAACACACGGGGAACAGATTCATGAGGTATTGCAGCAGATTGAACTGGAAGCCGCGAATTTGAGCATGCAATCGGATAACGAAGAAAGCTTCGACTTTCTGTATCAATATGTGGATGAAAATAAAGATCGTTTAAAACAGGAAATGCAGCACATCTTGTCTAATTGAATCGGGAAAAGGAGATAAATGACAAGTATGAACAAACGATTAGCGATGGAATCCGTTCTGGTTACCCTGTTATTCATCATTGGTTTTGCAGCTTGGAATGTCGTTCAAGGCATGATCATGACCATGAATTACGTACCTGATCTGACAAACACCGCTTCTTCGGGTACCCCACTGCAATCCAAGGTTGCTTTTGGAACTATTGTTCGGTGGGATTCTTCCATGATAATCGTTGGCATAGGCGCAGTTATCCTGTTTGGAACTGCTTATTATGTTATCCGCTCACAATTCCAGCAGCGGAAGCAGCGCCCCTAGTCGATAGTAATCTCGTAACACATATTTCTTTATACACTAAAAAGAGCCCTTATTGTCAGTTCACTGATAATAGGGCTGCTTTTCGTTATCCTCATATATTAAGAATGCCGGCCGCAGCCTTCTGACCAGATATCACAGCACCTTCCATTGTGGTGAACATGGGCTGTTTAGTATAATCCCCAGCGAGGTATAACCCTTGAATTGGAGTCACTTGTTCGGGTCGCTTGGGCTCATTGCCTGGTGAGATCCGATAAAAATTCTCATTCCCCCGAACAATCCGGTAATCCGTTACGGAAGACACACCTTCGGCCAGTCCGATATCGACCAACCCTTGTTTGGTACGCTCCCATACTTCCTCATCAGGCAGATCAATGAGTTCGTCGGGATTAACCAGAATGATTGAAGCTCTGCCAGGCCGCCCGCGAAACGTTGTTCGGGATTGCTCCCCAAATGAACCGATGTCGGTGCCTGGCCCAAAGGTTGTACGGTCCTCGGGCAGGAGCGGCAGCTCTAATTCGAACTGTGCTGTAACGTGTGGCATGGCATCCAGACTCAAAAAGGGCTGAAACCATTCATGTTCACTGAAGTGCTCTTCAAGTAATTGTTGGGAACGTCGGATATTGGTAGCTACAACAACACGTGTAGCGGAGAGCTGTTCACCATTTTCCAGTTCAACACCCTTCAGACCCTCCGAATCATAGAGTAGTCGGATTACTGGGGCGTTGATTCGTACTTGTCCTCCTTTTTGCGTGATGGTAGCAGCCAGAGGCGCACACATGACATCCGTCATGCCGCCAGTAAAGGCACCAATTCGCATTTTATGAATCCGAGGAATACCCGGCAGGAACAGGCCAAAGAAGGCATACGCAGAATATTTATCAAGTGGCATGAAAAAAATGCCTGAAGATAACGGTTCAACGATTCGTTGCAGAGCCTGTTCGCTTACCCCATGCTGATTCGCAAAATCAAGCACCGATATTGAATCGAGTTCCTCAGGGCTGGATACACACTCCTTGAAGCCAGCAGCTAAAAAAGGAATAAGTGAAGCCTTGTCGGCTGGCGTGATGAAATTATTGTTTCCCAGCACACCTGATAGTGTTTTGAGGGGAGCATGAATAACGTCAAGTCCAAATTCACCATGCTCATCGACATTTGGGTGACGGACTTCCATCGTGGTTTCCCATACCAACATATCATCAAGGTCAATGCCAGCACGTTCAAGCAGATCTGGCAGTGCTTTGTAATATCCAATGAATTTGTGGAACCCGGACTCCACCTCCATTCCCCGCTCATTCCAGTTCCCTGTGCGTCCGCCTACATAGGGGGCAGCTTCGAGGACCAGTACAGACTTTCCATGTTCTACAAGTTCAAAGGCACAACTCAAACCTGCGAGCCCTGCACCGATGACAATGATTCGATCTTCGTTCATCTGAGAATTGTTGGGTTGTGTAGACAATCATATTCCCTCCTTTTATATCTAATATACCCATTAACTCCTGTACAAAAGTTTCTATACATAATTGAGATCGAGTTATCGTAGTACAAAAAAACAGCACTTCGACACGGGTGTGCCAAAGTGCTGTTGGTACAGATGACAATCAGATATGTTTGGAAATGATTTCTTCCAGTCCTTGAGCGACAGAATGCGCCCCTCGCGCCAGATGTCGTTCATACAGATGCAGGCGGACAAAACTTTCATCCGTGCCCATGGCTTCGGAGAACATTCCACTGAGCCCACGAGCGCGGCGATCGATCTGTAATAACAGCTCCAGCGAATCGCCCATCGGATAGAACATGACTTCCAGCTCATCCAGATGCCCACGGAATTTGTTTGTTGGTACAAATTCAAACTCTTGCACAAATGGCAGATTACCGCCCAGCTTTGGTGCATAGTCATTGGTCACTTCACGGAGCTTGAAACCAAGGATATCAATTGCATCGAGCACGGTGTTCATGTCTTTGCTAGGAACAACATGCAATCTGTCCCGGTCTGAGGGGTCTACAGCGCTTGAAATATCAAGGCCCGTTTCTACCCACACCTCTGCACGATGTAGCGTAATAGGCAGGTTTTCTGGTAAGTCAAATGAGAAGTCTTTCTCCAATTTGGCTCCAGGCTGTAATGTGAAACCTTCGGTGAGCAAATATTTGGCTATAACGGCTGTTTCTTTTACTTTACGATCATCGCGCTCCCGTATGTAATGGGTTTTGATTGAAAGATAGATTCGATCTACGTTCTGTTCCACTTCTCCACCTTCAATGTACACAACCCCCGAGATGATTCCTCCAGGCGTGACCTCTGGTGTATGCAATTCTGTATTCACTTTGGCTGCTCCAACACCTACACTGGCTAACATTTTCTTGAAAAATGACATGCGCTCAACCTCCAGATCAGATGGTTTATTATATGGGATACATACGGCTTCGACCTTAATACGGAAGCTGGAAGAGAAGCGTTTCATATTTTAGCAAAGATATATCACATATCCAAACAGGAGAATCGACGTACCTATGTCGAATGTTTAAATAAAGGGATTTTTTGTCAGGAGGTGAAGCGGATTGAACACAGAATTTTCAGAACAGAAATATGGTGAAACGGGTGTCAAAACCAGCTTCGAACAGATGGCGAACGGGGAACAAAAATATAAAATGATAGCAGAAGATGGCAGTTATTATTGCAGAACCGTTGCCTCTTCCCACGGAGCATGGCAAAACAGTCATGTACATATCAACTTAATGGAGTTTTATGTGGTGCAAACCGGATGGATTGCGTATGCCAGTTATAGAGACGATCAGATGTTTTCGATTCGAGTGATGCGTGCAGGAGAGCACATCATTGTCCAACCTGGAATCCACCATAATATATACATGTCTGCACATAGCGCGATACATACCATCAAGCATGGATTGAATACCTCCTGTGATTGGACGGCATCCCCTGAGTTGGATAGGTTAACTCAATCTTTAACAGAGAAGGAGCTACTCCAGTAGTATGATTAACCAGACGGGAGGATCAGACAGATGCGTAAAAGTACAATATTTTGGATTACGGGAATAACGATAATCCTCTTGGTGACTCTGCTCATATACAGCTATGTTATTCCAAGTGTGAGTGCACAGGATGTTGTGATGGAAGGCACAATCAGGCAGATTGATACGGACGCAGTTGAGGTAGAGTTAGAGATAACGCGAAAAAGAGAAGACAGGGATCGACATATGGTGTATCCTGTTGTCCCTGGATGGGAAGGGGTCACATTCACTGAAGAACAAGATGATGCGTGGTACATGCCTTCGTCTGTCGGCAGCTCCTATCTTGATCAAGTCATTCTGGAAAAGTATCTGAAGGCGCAGGGGAAAACCATGAAATCAGCTGATAATCTGATAGGATTTGCGATACCTGATGAGATAGGGAGCTACAAGTTGCGGTTAACGCTCAGATCTTCGGATGGAACGACTCAACCGCTTGAGAATCCCATGGTGTATTATGTTCACAACGAGCATTTGTTAGGGAAGGATCTGAGTTGGGTTACGGGTGAGAATCTGGAGATCAATAAGGAGTAAACCGAATGATGAATGTATATGAATCGAATGAAATCACCGTACGTTTCTTGGAAACAGAAGATGAACACCATTTGGTGAAATGGCTGTCAGATCCGAAAGTTCTTCAATACTATGAAGGGCGTGATCGGCCGCATGATCTGGAACAGGTGAGAGAGCATTACTACAATCAGAAAGATGATGCTACTCGTTGTATCGTTGAATATGGAGGACATCCGATTGGATACATTCAGTTCTATAAGCTTGAGGAAGAAGAACGAACGGAGTATGGTTATGGAGACACGGATGAGATCATCTATGGAACGGATCAGTTTATTGGTGAGGCAGACTACTGGAATAAAGGCATTGGTACACGGTTGATGCAGTCCATGCTGGCTTATCTGATTAATGCAAAGCAAGCCCGTAAAGTGGTTATGGACCCTCAATCCTGGAACTTGCGAGCGATATCCTGTTATGAGAAATGTGGTTTCCAAAAGATTAAGCTGTTGGAGAAACATGAGCAGCATGAAGGACAGATGCGAGATTGTTGGCTTATGGAATATACCCTGTAGATTCTGTTTAAAGTTATTTTGAATCATACAAACAAGGAGGAATGATGGATGGATGAAAGATTTCCATTAGGACCATTTGTACACACGGGCGAAGTTACGCCCACGCAGAGAGAACAGTGGATTCGGGACATTGCTGAGTTGCCTGAACGCGCACGAGAAGCGGTAAAGGGACTAAGTGAAGAGCAATTAAGTCTGCCGTATCGAGAAGGTGGATGGATGCTCAAACAGGTCATTCACCACATGGCAGATAGCCATATGAACAGTATGATACGTTTCAAGTTGGCACTGACAGAGGATACACCTACGATTCGACCTTATTATGAAGAGCGCTGGGCTGAACTGAGTGATTCAAGAGACCTAGATGTTGAATTCTCGCTTCAGATTTTGGATGCCCTCCATCGTCGTTGGGTGTTTCTGTTAAACGCGTTGACAGATGCAGATTATGCCAAACAATTTTATCATCCCTCATCGAAAGAAACGACAAGACTGGATTACAATCTGGGCATGTATGCTTGGCATGGCAAACATCATGTTGCTCACATCACATCGCTTCGGGATCGGCTGGGAATATAGCTAGAAAAAATATCTTGTTGAGGAGAAATTATCAATGAGTGTACATATCAGACTATTAAATGAGAGCGATCCTGTAATCATATCAAAGGCGTTTCAGGAGCAGGGTTGGGGGAGATTCGCTGAGCAGTATACTCATTACTTGGCTGAACAACAGAATGGGGAACGCGTAACCTTGGTAGCCGAGTTGAATGGAGAATTTGCCGGATACGTGAATGTATTGTGGTATTCCAGCTACCCGTCTTTCAGGGAACAAGGTATTCCCGAAATTAACGATTTTAATGTGTTGATGAAGTTCCAGCGCCAAGGTATTGGTTCACGGTTGATGGACCGAGCAGAGGAAGTTATTCTGGAACGAACGGATGTAGCAGGCATTGGTGTAGGTGTGTTTTCCGATTATGGCAAAGCGCAAGTTCTATATGTCCATCGCGGGTACATACCAGACGGTCACGGTGTACACAAACATGATCATTACATTCAGCCGGGTGAAGAAACGATTATGGACGACGATGTTGTACTTTATCTTACGAAGAAGCTAAAAGCCACGCAATAAGTCTAATGTGTAGTTAGTACTTGCAAAGAAAGATGATAAAAAAGCGGTCCTGCATGTTATACTCTATTGGAATTTGAAGAATGATAAGCAGGATGTTGAGAGATTAGATGAGCAGAGGAGTGATTGATCCATGTTTAGCAAAGTCGGCCAGGTTATGTTGTATGTCAACAATCAAGATGAATCACTGGCTTTTTGGACGGAAGTTGCAGGATTCCACATTGTGGATGAAGTAAACCTTGACGAGGGCATGAGATGGATTGAGATTGCGCCTACCCCAGACTCGCAGACGAGTATTATTCTCCATGACAAAGAGTTCGTTGAACGGATGTCGGCGGGTGTAAATCTGGGCACACCTTCGTTAATGTTCTTCACCGATAATCTGGATCAGTTATATGCCGACTTGGCTAGTAAACATGTAACGGTCGGAGAGATCGTAGAGATGCCAACCGGGCGAGTTTTCAACTTTGCTGATAATGAAGGAAATTACTTTGCAGTCTTGGAACGGGCGAAGTAAATTACAACTCAAAACTGCTACAATTGTAAGCGATCGACACCCATGTCGGTCGTTTTTTTGTTGGGAAAAAGCTTATTTTTTGGAGTGGGAAAAAGCAAGGAAAATAGAGAACTACTGGGTAAAAATGTTATAATAGAGTATGGCTGATTTATTGAAAATGACGAGGAATGAATAGTCGGAAATGAAGGTTTGGATGGAGCAGTTAAGGAGGAATGTGGTTGTGGAAAAGACAATTAAAAGTGTACAGGATCTATATGATATGCTCGATGCGGACTTCAGATTTGCCAAGCAGTTTTGGGAACCTTTCTATGAGGATCGGAACAGACCCATCCCCTTTTTCCCAAACAAACCGGATGAGAATCTGGTAGCACATGTGAACGCAGGTGTCCTAAGCGGTGGCAAGGCACTGGAACTGGGGTGTGGCCCGGGCAGAAATGCGTTGTATTTAACACGCCAAGGATATCAGGTAGATGCTTATGACCTTTCGGAGACAGCTATTGCCTGGGCTAAGGAGAGGGCGGTAGAAGAGCAATTGGACGTGCATTTTGAATGTCGATCTGTATTCGAATTGTCCCCAGAGCAAGAATATGATCTTGTCTACGACTCGGGTTGTCTGCACCATCTGTTGCCACATCAGCGTATTCCCTACATAGAGATGATCCACAATGCACTCCGGCCTGGAGGATACTTTGGAATGACTTGTTTTGCTCCTGGTTATGGCGATATTGGTGGGCCTGAGGTCGTTATGAATGATTGGCAGGTGTATCAAGAGAAGTCGATGCGAGGTGGTCTTGCATTCACGGAGGAGAAGCTTCGCTACATGCTGGAAGATGGCTTTGAATGTGTGGAGTTCCGTGCGATGAAGACGATGGAGCAGCATGAACTATGTTTTGGTGTACCTTTTCTCTGGGCCACGTTGTGGAGAAAGAAAGATTCATAAGCTTATATGGGGATATGATCGATTGAAGATAGAGGAGGGGGAGTATCGAAATGGGAACAGAAACAGGAAGAAGACACTTTATCATTACAGGCACATCCAAAGGGATCGGTTTACAACTTGCAGAGTTATTATTGGCTAAGGGGGATTACGTTTACGGTATTTCACGCGGGGGTTCGGATCTGTTGGAATCAAGCGAGGAATGGAGCGGACGTTACCGCCATGTTCAGTACGATCTTGCCGAACTGAATGGGATCGATGATTTGATTACACGCATATTGGACCAAATTCCGTCTCAGGAAGCTGAATTCATTGGACTCATTAATAATGCAGCGATGCTGGAGCCACTAAGACCTATCGATCAGTGTAGTGCGGCAGAGATAAGTCAGAGTCTTAACATCAGCCTCGCAGCGCCAATGATATTGAGTTCATCTTTTATTCAACAAACAAATCACCTGTCCGCCAGACGTAAAATTGTTAATCTTTCATCGGGTTCGGGAAGTTATCCCGCGCCTTCAATGGCAGTGTACTGTACATCCAAGGCAGGCATGAACATGTTTACCCAATGCGTATCTCTGGAGCAAACGGGCCAACAGAACCCTGTTGAGATTATTGCTTTTGATCCGGGGATGGCCGATACGGAATTGCAGGCTGTTGCACGAGGCAAAAGTGCAGAGGAGTTCGTCCTTGCGGGTATGTTCAATCAAGTATATGAAACAGGACAATTAAGATCGCCACAAGATGTAGCGAAGCAGTTGATCGAGCGGATCGATGAACACAGTGATGCAAGCCATGTTATACACTCCACCGAGAGTTAATATCGTATACTTCGTTTTGCCTGTTTTCTTGTGAAGTAATAAGTAAGGATACCTTTTTGATATAAGCCCAATTTCCCTGTACACTGGTAACAGCGATCGGAAGTACGATTCGTAACGGTAAGGGTGATCCTGCAACAATGGAGTCTGATTACCTTATTCAACCTTAGAAGATCAGAAACGTGGTGAATCTCTTGTTTAAAATTATGCTCATTGAAGACGACGAATCGTTATTCACTGAAATCAAGGAACGTTTGTCCCAATGGTCGTATGACGTGTATGGTGTGCAGGATTTTGGAAAGGTATTGCAGGAGTACAGCGTAATTCAGCCGCAACTGGTCATTATTGATATTCAGTTACCCCAATATGACGGGTTCCATTGGTGCCGGATCATTCGTTCGCACTCCAATGTGCCGATTATCTTTTTGTCCTCACGGGATCATCCTGCGGATATGGTCATGTCCATGCATTTGGGTGCAGATGATTTTATCCAGAAGCCTTTTCACTTCGATGTATTGATTGCCAAGATCCAAGCGACTTTGCGGAGGGTGTATAACTATAACACAGAGCATACTGAACTCCGAACCTGGCGCGGTGCTGCTATTGAATATGTGAAAAATACACTAACCTGCGGGGATGAATCTGTTCTGTTAACCAAAAATGAGATGTTCATTCTTAAAGTGCTGGTCGAGCACAAAAATCAGATTGTTTCCCGTGAGGATCTCATCCGGAGCTTGTGGGATCATGAGCATTTCGTGAGTGACAATACGCTGACGGTTAACGTTAATCGGTTACGGAAGAAACTAGAACCCATCGGCTTGGAGCAGTACATTGAAACCAAAGTAGGTCAGGGATACATGGCAACGGAAGAGGCAGAAGCATGATCGGAAAGTACATACGAGAAAGGGCTAGTTGGTTATGGCTACTGATAAGCATGCAACTTATTATTTTATTGGTGGCCTACCTGGACTCGTCCATTCCATTCCAATCTGTGATGTATATCGTAGGACTGAATGTGGTGGTATGTCTTGTTTTTATCTGGGCGAGATACCTGAAAGAGACCCGTTTCTATAGAAAATTGAGCCTCTGGGATCATACCTATGATCTGAGAGAACTCGATATCGCCGAAAGTCCATATGAGCAGATTGTACATGAGGCGGTCAGTTCCCAGACACAGCGGTATCGTAAGGAGACGTCACACCATTTTATCGCTCTAGAACAGGAGAAGGACGAGATGTTATCCTGGATTCATGAGGTGAAGACCCCACTGACAGCGTTGCAACTGATGATCGAGCGCTTGCCAGATGACAAGTTACAGAGCCAAATGACATATGAATGGTTACGAATCCATCAGTTACTGGATCAGCAACTTCATCAGAAGCGTATTCCATTTATGCACAATGACTTGTTCATCGAAGAAACGGAACTTGAACCGGTATTGAATAGCGAGATACGAGCGTTGAAATCGTGGTGCATTTCCAAGGGTGTTGGCTTTGATATGTCTTTGATGGTATCGCGCGTGCTCACAGACAGCAAATGGTTAGGCTTCATCCTCCGGCAGTTGCTGAGCAATGCGGTGAAGTATAGTGATTCATCGGATATCCTCATCGAAACGCGGGAACAGGATGGACATATTGTACTGATCATTCAGGATCACGGGCGAGGGATTGAGACACAAGATCTGCAGCGTATATTTGATAAAGGATTTACGTCTACCCGAGGCAGAATGGATGGGGCGGCAACCGGGATGGGACTATATTTGGTTCGTCAAGTGGTCCAGACGCTTCATATGAACATTCATGTAGAATCTTCTCTTGGCGAGGGCACAACCGTCACACTTACTTTTCCGCGAAAAAACGACATGGTGCATCTTGCAGGCGTGTGACAACAATGTCACATGCTTTTTGGTTTTGTTCGGTGAATCACACGATAACACTGCACATCCCGATTATGATATAGACATGAGCATTTTTGCAGAAGATTTAAGAGGAGTGAGTGGGATATGTGGATACTGGAAGCCAAAAAAATTCATAAAGTCTATGGTAATAAACTGAATAAACAGGAAGTGCTGAAGGGCATTGATCTTGGAGTGAGCAAGGGAGAGTTTGTTGGTATTATGGGGCCTTCGGGTTCGGGTAAAACGACGCTGCTTAATGTACTTTCCTCCATTGATCGGGTGAGCCAGGGCACGATTGATATTGAGGGCAAGGAATTTACCGGAATGAAGGAGAAACAGCTGGCTGAGTTCCGCAAACATCATCTGGGCTTTATTTTTCAGGAATACAATCTGCTGGATACGCTAACGGTGAAGGAAAATATATTATTGCCGCTCTCCATCACGAACATTCCAAAGCAGGAGGCACACCGGAAGTTTGAACAGATCGCCCGTGAACTGGGGATATATGAACTGAAAGACAAGTATCCATCTGAGATTTCAGGGGGTCAGAAGCAGCGGACTTCGGCAGCACGAGCATTTGTCCACGAGCCGAGTATCATTTTTGCGGATGAGCCGACAGGAGCGCTGGATTCCAAGTCCGCTTCGGATCTGCTCGGCAAGTTAAGTGATATGAACAGCGCACGAAAAGCGACTATTATTATGGTTACCCATGATCCGGTTGCCGCAAGTTATTGCAGCAGAGTGATCTTTATTCGAGACGGTCAGATCTACACCCAGTTGAATAAAGGAGACGAGTCCCGGCAATCGTTCTTCAACGATATTATCAAAACCCAGGGCGTATTGGGTGGTGTACAGCAATGAGCTTGAATTATATCATCTTCCGCAATCTCAGGAAAAATCTAAAGAATTATTATCTCTATGTATTTGCGCTTGTGTTCAGTGTGGCCTTATATTTTTCCTTTGTGACGTTACAGTATGATCCTTCCATGGATGAGGTGGCTGCTTCAACAAAAGGTGCGGCGGCCATAGGTGCATCTTCAGTACTGTTAATCGTCATTGTCGGCATTTTTTTGCTCTATGCCAATACGATCTTTATCAAGCGGCGCAGCAAAGAAATTGGATTATTCCAATTGATTGGACTGACGAAAGGCAGAATTTTTGGTATTTTGAGTGCGGAGAACAGTATCCTCTATTTTGGCTCCATGGCTATCGGTGTGTTAATTGGGTTTCTTGCGTCCAAGCTGGTATTGATGATATTGTTCAAAATTCTCGGTGTGGATGCGATTACGAAACTGTATTTCTCTCCGATGGCACTGATGCAAACGGTGATTGTCTTTACGATAATGTATCTGCTCATCATGCTGATGAACTACACTTTTATCAAGAGACAGAGCATTCTCTCACTCTTTCGGGTGTCTGCCACTTCGGAGCAGCAGGTGCAGAAGATGTCTGTCGGACAGATGATTATTGGCGTCTTGGGCATTGCCCTGATTGTGTATGGATACTTCATGTCTGCACGGCTGTTCAGCGGTGAGGCAATGGACATGCAGCAGTTGATGTATACGATGATCCTGATTCTCTTCTCGGTCATACTGGGGACATACCTGTTCTATAAGGGTTCGGTAAGTTTTATTTTTAATCTGATTCGCAAAAGTAAAAACGGATACCTTACTATTCATGAGGTGTTGTCTTTATCTTCAATCATGTTCCGCATGAAATCTAATGCATTGTTGCTCACGATTATTACAACCGTGTCGGCGCTTGCTATTGGTATGCTGTCACTCAGTTACATTTCGTATTATTCGGCAGAGGCTCAGGCGAAGGAAAGCTTGCCGGAGGATTTTTCATTTGCTCAGGTTGAGGTGAAAAATCGCTTTGTAACGGAGTTGGAACATAAACAGATTCCATATGAGGAGAATCATAGACAGCCTATTTATATTGAAATTGATGCTCATGAAGTGATGGATGAGTCCATGACGGAACAGTACCTGTTCAGCAGTGTGTTGAGTGACAACATGGTAGATAACATAGATCTGCAACCAGGTGAAGTGATCTTCATGGGATATGGAAATGCTATTAAGCAGTTGATTTACATTCAGGAGACAGGTCCAATCGTCTTGCATGGGTTGAAGCGAACGTTGGACCAACAACTGATCGGAACCACCAAACAGGGAGTTCTTCCTGCGTATTATACTAGGGGCACGCCTGTAGCGGTAGTAGATGAAACGGTATACCAACAGCTGAGACAGGATCTCGATCCCGAGCTGCAAAAATCCGAGTGGGCTGACTACTATGGTGTACGTATTCTGAAAGAGGGGCAGGCTGAAGAGGCATATGCCGTATATAAGGAGCTGCAGTTGGAAGCACCGAGCTTCTCCCAGATTGAGTTCAGAAATAACCAACGTAATAATATGGGACTGATTATGTTCATTGTTGGTTTCCTTGGTTTGACGTTCTTGATTACATCGGGATGTATCCTGTACTTTAAACAAATGAACGAGAGCGAAGAGGAGAAGGGTAATTATACCATTCTTCGTAAACTTGGATTTACGCAAGGCAATCTGTTGAGGGGAATTCAGATCAAGCAGTTGTTTAACTTCGGTATTCCGCTTGTGGTGGGATTGAGTCATAGTTACTTTGCCGTGAAATCAGGTTGGTTTTTCTTTGGTACGGAGCTGGCGACACCTACGGTCATTGTCATGATAGTTTATACATTGTTATATTCGATTTTTGGCCTGTTGTCTGTGTGGTACTATAAACGGGTGATTAAGGAAGCCTTGTAGAATTGGGTTCAGGAGTATGCTGATATAGCAAAATAGGTTGAGTAAAGGGCAGCTGTATTGTTTACAGACTGCCCTTTGTCTTACAGAAATGAATAGAGCGAACTAAAAAAAGGATGATTATGGAATTGAGTCGAAATGATGATAGAGTCCATGCTTCTGATTCGTGTAAAACTGTGGAACGAGGGGAGTGGAGCAGCGTGCCTGGAATTCTATATGCCTCGAAGAAAGAATTAAGTGAGACGATTCGACGCACCTATGTATTATTTGAGGGAGAATTCAATGACATCCATAACAGTGACAAAGATAAGTGGGTTGAAGGTGTGGATAAAACCCCTGCCCAGATGGTCGCCTACCAGCTGGGATGGATGAACCTGGTGATGGATTGGGAGCGAAAGGAACAGTTGGGACATGAATGTCATATGCCTGCACCAGGGTATAAATGGAACCAATTGGGGCCGTTAAATGAATCATTTTACGAAAAGTATTCAGGTTATACGCTGGAGGAGCTGCGCTCTTTGTTTCGGGAGACAGAACAACAATGGCAGAACTGGATTAACTCCCTTAGCGAAGAGGAGTTATTTGTACAAGGGATGAGACAGTGGACGGGTACCAAGCCTGGGTGGGCTATGGTGAAGTGGATCCAGATTAATTCGGTAGCCCCTTTTAAATCTTTTCGGACCCGAATTCGAAAATGGAAAAAAGGTCAGTTAGCCAACATGGATGTGAGGAGTGGAGATATCTAATGAATCTGGCAAATAAAATCACGTTGGCTAGAATCGCGTTGATTCCATTGTTTATGATCTGTTTTCTCAATCAGCAAAACGTGATGATTGCACTAATTATATTTGCAGTAGCAGCAGGTACGGATAAATTGGATGGATATGTGGCGAGGAAATATAATCAGATCACGAATCTGGGAAAGCTGCTCGATCCACTGGCGGATAAACTGTTGATTGCGGTAGCGCTCGTCATGATGGTTCAGGAGAATATGATCAGTTCATGGATTGCTGTAATCATTATAGGACGTGAAATTGTGATTACAGCGTTACGAATGGTAGCAACAGAGCAGGGCATTGCTCTCGCAGCCGATCGGTATGGAAAAATCAAAATGGTGCTTCAGGTGGCAGCCATCATTGCGATTTTGTTGAACCATGTTCCGTTTAGTTTGCTAACTGAGGTGCGGGTTGATGTGATTTTATTATGGCTGGCAACAGGAGTTACGCTGTTATCGGGATTGAATTATATTCTAGTAAACTATAAGTTGCTACAGACAGGAAGGTAGGAATATAGGAAGACCCATGAACTACGGCTTCACAACGCAATTGGTTGCAAAATGATGTGGATGATCCGCTGACCAAAGATGAATTGGCGGCAGCTCTCATTCAGACTAATGGAGGATTGTATGCAAGAAATGCGGGTATTTCCGATGTGACAGGGCTGAACTCCCTGCAAAAACTAGATCTGAACAGTAATGAGCTTGTTCATCTGCCAGCTGGAATTGCCGGACTATCTGATCTGCAATACTTGGATGTGAGGAACAATTCCATCCCCCTGAGAGAAGAGCCTGACTTCACAATGCATCACACGTTGCTGCAACGTGTGTACATGTATAATTTTGATGATGCTGCCCCTGTGCTGGTGGAGGCACCTGCGGGTAATATCGCTTATGTTCATGGAGATGAGATTGAGATCGACCTGTCCTTTATGTTTGAGGATGAAGATGACGCTAGGTCGACCCTCATCCTACTGGCTGACTCCCCTGATCCACAATTGGCAGATGTCAGAATGGATGGACAGAAACTATACATTACTGCACTGGGGACGAGTAGTGAGCCAATTCGGATAGAGTTGAAGGTTACGGACCTTCTGGGCAAAGTTGGTGTAGGTCACGTGTACGTTGATCTGAGAGAAATAGAGTAGCGTATTTTAAAACAGCATATGTGAACAAATGCAAGTTACATCAACGTGCCTTCCGCTATGGAAGGTACGTTTTTTTATTTTTGTAAAGGATAACTTTATGTTAAAATATGCAAGAAATGAATGAGGCTGTGAGTAATGATGATAGGGGGAGCAGAGGATGTCCCAAATCAATATCAATCCAAGTACTTCAAAGGATTCAGAGTATGTTCGCCAGCAATTAGTCGCATATAATGCTGCACATGTGAGCGAGGAATTAAGGCATCGGTACGAAGAATTGAATTTCAATATCAAAAATGAGACTGGCGAGATTGTTGCAGGTGTGCTTAGTACACTTTGCTGGAACTGGCTGGAGGTTGATATTCTTTGGGTGGATTCTGAACAACGGCATCGGGGATATGGTTCACAGTTGTTGCTTGAAGTTGAGCGAATTGCACGAGAGAAATCTTGTGATTTTGTCATGTTGAACACTTTCTCCTATCAAGCACCGGAATTTTACAAGAAACATGGCTACCAATTGATCACAACGATCGAGAATGCACCGACTGGACACAGTCATTATTATTTTAAAAAGGACCTTACTTAAGACAAAGCATGCGAAATAGGAAAAATCAGGAGGGTTATGATGATTACCATTAAAGGAATCAAACTTGAAGATTTACCGGCACTAAGCCAGCTATACAATGAGTTGATGGGAACGCCTACCAATGAGCAACAGATGAAAAAGATGTTTCATTACATACAACAGAATGGTCATTATCATGTGCTTGGAGCATTTTACAATGACAGGCTGGTCGGGTCCGTTATGGGGATTGAGTGTATGGATCTGGTGGGTCCATGCAAACCGTTCATGGTTGTGGAGAATGTGATTGTATCGGATCAGGTACGCAGGCAGGGCATTGGGCAGAGGTTAATGCTCCAGATTGAG
Organism: Paenibacillus sp. FSL R5-0701; assembly: GCF_037973995.1. Lineage (NCBI taxonomy): Bacteria > Bacillati > Bacillota > Bacilli > Caryophanales > Paenibacillaceae > Paenibacillus > Paenibacillus sp. FSL R5-0701. The sequence goes on from NZ_CP150230.1 coordinate 1,832,511, forward strand.
CGGATTGCCAAAGATATGGGTTGTGGTTACATGATTCTGGTGTCTGGTGATCAGCGTAAGGAAGCACATATATTTTATGAGAAGTTAGGTTTCAAGGATGAGAAGGTTCAGGGTTACCGGAAGCATCTTAATTGACTATTCTTCCTGTTTTCGTGACCGAAAACAGCGATTGTTATTAGCTAACACATCGACGTGGAGTTATGGTGCAGTCGACCAAGGTAAATAGAGACACGTGAGTTGGAAAACAAAAAAAAGAGAGCTGGCAGCTCTCTTTTTGTATTTATTCCTTGCTTTGTTCTTTGGAGCCGGATGAGGATGATCGAATATATTGCGGTGGATGAACATCATCAATCATTAAAATGCCGTCATACTGATCGCGTGGGACAAAACTCTCAGGATCATGCCCCAGCTGTATGCAAATCGTGGTTCGAACATCCATGAGTTGCCTGTTTCCCTGTTCTGATACCGCAGGTCCAGAAAACTGTAGGGTGTATTCGTTGCTGACATGATGCCTTCAATGGAACCGGGTTTTGCCGGCTCAACGGCATGAAGTCCGCCGGAATTATCGGCCGTTTGACCGCTGGATGCATACAATCCCAAAACATAACTTGATTTTTTCATTTCTTCCGAAAGTTTTTCTCCCATCATGGTTATGGGATAGGGCGAGCCCATGACTTCGCTATGCGCCTTTCTTATGTGATCGTTATGTCCCCATACAATAAATTTTTCGTTGGGATACACTTCGGTAGCGAGCCACATGAGATTGTCATGCATCGCCTGATCACGCCACTCCATGGAATCAAAAAACGACTCATATTTTCCTTCATCCATTTCAGCCGTTGCACGGATCGAAAGATCGACATATTCCCTTGCTACACGAATTCGATCACTGAGGCTTCGCTCCAGCAGCATGGAAAGTTTCGGTTGATCCGGGTATTCTTTTTGCAGATAGGCCTGGTTAGATTTGGATTTCAGGGATTGAAGGACATCTTTGTATACCTTGATAATTTCATTTTTCTCAGCGCGATAGGCTTTCAGATCCGTTCCGGCAGAGAAATTGGACATCTTTTGTTCCGTTTGTGTGAGTCGCTTGGCGAGCTCTTTATCCTTCAGCCAGTTACCGTCCAACAGTGGGAATTGCAGTTGCATGTCGAAACCGGTTAGAATCAGGGGTCGTTCAGTCTGTGCGCTCGTTTTGAGATAATCGAATAAAGGCATGATTTCCTTGGACCACCAGACGCCGAAGATGGAGTTTTTCATCGTTTGTTCGGGAAGTTGCTGTTTTACCATGGTATTAGCAAGCGATGTGTTGGAAAGACCGCTTTCAAAGGCAAGAATGTTGTATCCCATTTCCTGATGCAAAAACTGGATCAGCCGGGTCTTCGCCAGATTAAATTCGGCAACCCCATGGGAGCTTTCACCCAGAAACACAATTCGCTTGTCATAGAGTAGAGGTTTCAGCATCTCCAGATCCGAGAAGGAATCGGGCTCCTGACCTGTCTTCACAGGCTGGATGCTATCCAGTCGATATGCGTGATCTCTAGCCCATTCGTTCCATTCTGCAATTTTCTCATCCGACGTTTTCGCGGATTGCACCTGGGTTACCTGCCCCTGAATGGTCTCCATGGTAGCTGATGCTGCAGCACCTGCATGTCCGGCTGGATAGAGTGAATTGGCCAGTATGGCGGTAGTCAGAGCAAGTACAGCACCCGTTTTTCTTTTCCTGAAATAGTTCAAAATAATGCCTCCTTCATCATATGCGTGATAATAAATGATTTCGTAATGGAACCATCCGGCTTATGTCTGCTCTTCGTCCCAGAACAGGTCATTCAGTGTTCTTGAGAGTGCCTTGCATATGGCAATACATAAGCTGAGGGACGGATTATACTTTCCCAGTTCAATGAGACCAATGGTTTGCCTCGATACACCAACGATCCGTGCCAGATCGTCCTGCGATAGATCCTTTTCGACCCGGGCGACTTTCAATCGTATGTTTTTCATGCTCATTCACCCTTGTATCCTTTCTATGAATCCCACTGATCTTTTCGAGCGGCTTTTTGACTCGCCTTGTTTGCGAAGTGATGAACGATGACATTGAATCCTGCAAAGAGCGGAATATAAAGCAGCAGTGAAATAATAAAAACGAGGAAGAAAAACCACCACTTCTCATTCGCCGTTTCGGCAAACAAAACAGAACTTCGGATGCCCAGGAACAAGGCCATAGAAAAACCGATAACAAGACCCGTAATTATGTTGCGCAGGCTATATGAAATTTTGCTCGTCTGGTCATGGACCTCAACTTCATCCGAATAAATGCCCAGCATGACGGAACGAATTCCGAAATAGATACTTCCTGCGAGAAGTACGATCACTTCCGTCAGCATGGAGTAAGTCTCCCAACTGAGAAAGCTTTTGATCAGGATGGAGATGCCGCAGATCCACATGATTAAAGTGTAAGCTTCCTTATACACCTTGTTTTTCAGATTGACGATACGCTCATCCTGATTGCCATTTGTTTTAAACCATTTCATGATTGACCTCTCCTTCATAGAGATTGAAAATAATGTGGTAAATATTTCTTATGAGCTTCATGATAATATTATTCGAGTCTTTTTGCAATATATATATGTCATTTTGTTTGGTATAAAATACAATCTGTGAAAATAAAACAAATCTAAAGTTACACAATAACGTACAGCGACTGGTAGAGGACACTGCAATCGAAGTGGCATTGTGTATCATCCGGCAGGAATTGATTGACTGCCCATACGGCATAAATTTTGGTAATATATACAAAGTGTTTGATAAGACAGGAGGTTTATATAGAGTATGAGAATCGTAGATAACATTAAAGTCTGGGGGGAGCCGCTGGAGAACGCCGTAAGTCAGGCGGTGACTTGCTCGCAATATGGGGATGTACTGGGTGTGGCTCTCATGGCCGACCATCACAAAGGCTACTCGCAACCCATCGGTGGTGTTGTCGCTTACCGGAATATGATCAGTCCGTCAGGTGTCGGATACGATATTGCCTGTGGCAACAAGGCTGTGCGCACAAATCTGATGTGGGACGATATTCGGGATCAGATTGTAAAGATTATGGATGACATCAATTCGACCATATCTTTCGGTGTGGGCCGCAATAATCCAACACCCGTGGATCATGAGCTGTTCGACGACGCGAGCTGGAAGCTGTTTGATACCATTGAACCGGGATTACAACATAAGCTGAAGACACTCGCACGCAACCAGCTTGGAACTGTAGGCAGTGGCAATCATTTTGTGGATATTTTTGTAGAAGAGACAACGGGAAAGGTATGGATCGCGAATCATTTTGGCAGTCGCGGGTTCGGTCACAAAGTGGCGAGTGGATTCCTTAACCTCGCTGCAGGACGCGAGTTCAGTGGCAAAGCTCCTGGTGAATCGATGGATCAGCCGCCTACATTGTTTGACCTAAATAGCGAAATGGGTGATATGTATTGGGACGCAATGACTTTGGCGGGCCGGTATGCCTATGCAGGACGAGACTATGTCATTGAACAGGTGCTTGGAATTCTCGGGGCAAGTGCTGAATATGCCGTTCATAACCATCACAACTTTGCCTGGAAAGAACAGCACATGGGTGAAGAGGTAGTCGTGGTCCGCAAAGGCGCAACGCCGCTGGCACCCGGGCAGCTCGGTTTTGTCGGTGGAAGCATGGGAGATATCTCGGTAATTGTGGAGGGGATCCACAGCGAAGAGAATACCGAATCATTCCGCAGCACTGTGCACGGAGCAGGGCGTACGATGAGCCGAACGCAGGCGGCTGGCAAAATGAACTACAAGCTGCGCACACGCATGGGCGGTGAGATTAGTGAAGCACAGATGCATGAAGCAATTCGTGCCTATGGCGTTGAGCTCCGGGGAGCGGGCACAGACGAAAGTCCGTTTGTGTACAAAAAACTGCAAGACGTACTGAACGCACATGCCAATACGCTGAAAATCAACCATGTGCTGCGTCCCGTTGGTGTCGCCATGGCCGGAGGTAATGAATTCGATCCGTATAAGGATTAGTCATATATGTTCAACTGAACATTTACACGATAACGGAGAGGGCAGAAATAACTTGAAGAAGCGGAGCGTTCGCCTAAAAGCTTTCTAAAAGAAAGCTACATCGGAAGCATACGCTATCATCGGATTTCCCCTTTCCAAAAAAAAGGAATAAAAAAATCTGGGGATAACAGCGATCGGAAAGTTATTCTGCCATCGGAGTGCCAGTGTAAATATTCATTAGTTGAACTATATATAGAGAGGGTGAACTTCATGAGAAATTGTGCGATATATAGCTCTCAATTTGACCTGGATCAGCTGTTTGCAGTGATTCTATCCATTTATCCTGAGGGTACGATTGAACGCCGGGAAGACAAGACCCATATTCAAGTGACGCAGAAAAAATGGCTCAGTAAGAAAACCAAAGGCTTTAATATCATGACCAGCCAGACACATCCTGAGGAATTTACGACAATGATTCAAGGGATGCTTGGTTTTTTGAGTCAGATTGAAGGGCGCAATGCTTCGCTCCAGGAAAAGGTACTGATCAAATGTTCCACATTGAATATGGTGGTTGGTATTGAGACGGAAGAGGACATATCGGAAGAATTCTTCGGCGAGTTATTGCGATTGGCGGACTCTCTGGATGCTGTTATCTTCTGGGGAGGTGGATCTCTGCTCAATGCACAAGGCCAGCTATTGCTGGATGTAAATGGAGATTCTGAGGTGGAGGATTACACCGTGACAGCACACACCAGCTTCCTGGATGGCGATACACCCCAGTCCGAGTCTGCAATTCAACGTAAAGTGCGGTCAGAGCAACGCTTAACCGAACAAGGGGTTCCGTTTAATGCGAACTTGCCCGCAAGAGCCGGAGACGAGCACACGACGATTCGGAGTGAAGCGGAGGTCGCGCGCCGTGCGGTTGCCCTATGTCTTGCCGCTCTTAAAGGTGAGTGTCTGGGAGCAGGCGAAAGTGCGGAAGATACCGCAGCGTTGGTTCAGGAAGTGATTGACAAGTATGAGGCGGAATCCTTTTTCTCACCCGTTGAGAAGAGGTTTATCGACCAGCAAGGAGCAGAGCAGCAGGAAATCATCTCCTTCTCTTGGGGATATGAAGCGTTCCACGTGATGTTGTGGGCGCTTGGTTATGTGAAGGAACTGGGTGCACCAACGGAGTTGTGTAACGTAGGGAAGGATGTCGGTTATTTGCAGCAGAAGGATAGTTTTACCGAGTTTCTCTCCGATGCATCTCTACGCAGTAAGAGCGAGATTCTGGATGAAGCAGATCTGATCTACCGTTACAACTGGGTGTGTGTGGATAGTCGGGTAAATGACAGAACGCCTCCCGCTGGTTTGAATGGTGGGGTGGCCTATGAACGTCACCGTGCATTGAACTGGCTGATCTGTTACCTGGATCAGGACTGGGATGATGTGCGCACGGATACGTAGAACGGCCCAACATAAAATAATCAAGCCAAATAACCCAAAAGCCGTATGATTACACGGTTAAAGGGGTATTTGGCTTGCTGTTCTGTGTGGCATAAGTGTTATTCCATATATGATTTTCAGTATGTGCACTCACATATGTACCACCATGTATCCTACCTTATTAGCCGCTATGCCGGCTGAACTGTTCACGAATAATAACGTCAGCAAGAATCAGCTTTTTCTCTACGCTGCTCTCTGGGTTCGCAATGCGCCATAACATCTGATCCACTGCACGTGACCCCAGCAATTCCTTGTTCACATTGACTGTGGCCAGTAAGGGAATATTGTCGTATAGATTATCAAATCCAGTCACAACACACTGATCGGGTACACGAATGCCCATACTTTCAAGAGCTTCTATGGTGTATAGCCCATAGAAATCATTCGCACATACAAACACTTCAGGCAGGTTATCCTCATGGATCACTGAAGTGAACGTCTGGCGGAACTCATCCAATGCCTGATTACTCAACTCGGGAATCTGATGTATTTCCATCCCATGACCCATGAGCACAGAAGTATACGCAATCCAGCGTTCATAGAAGCTATGAGCATCCCCGATATTGCCAACAAACTGGAATGTTTTGAAGCCCTTGCGGAGCAAATAGAGCATGATCTCTCGCATGGATGCAAAGTTATCGGTGAATATGCTGTCACTGTGAAAAACAGGGTCCAGATGATCCACCATCACAACCGGAATACTGAGCCGTTTGATTTCAAGCAGAATCGGGGTAGAGATAGAGCCAACGGTAATGATTCCTCGAATGGCATCCGGGTTGAGCAGGGTAAATAGCTGGTCTGCTGAGGGTTCCGTCAAGGTCAGAATATTAATCCCTTTTTGGTTCAGCTTGGAAGAAATCCCGTTAAAGACGGGTCCCCAGTATACGGAGTCTTGATTTTGATACCGAACATTGGGGAACAAAATCAAGATCGTTCCGCTTGAACGTGTGTTCTTCGGTTCCTGAAGTTCATGGTTGTTATACAGGTCACCAGACAACATGCTGTTATCTTTGAAATATCCAAGTTTGCCGGCGGCCTTGAGAATAACATCCCTCGTCTGATCGCTAACTCCCGATTTTCCAGACAAAGCTCGTGACACCGCGAATTTCGACAAACCCGTAAAATGTGCAATTTCCTGAATTGTTACCTTCGTTTTCATCATACCATCCTTACACTCGTAGTTCTGCCGTATTCCTATTTGGAGCGATATCCAACTGATTCTAGTATAGCATGATGTATTTCTCTTAATCTAATAACGGATAGAGAATTCAAAATGTTAGTGATTCGCAGCATTTTACGATAGCCATCCAACGTGAAGGTAAGCATATTTTCAGATAGTATGACGAATATTGTCTTAAGAATTATTATTTTGTTATTTAAATAAAATAACAAATGATTGAAATGTAGTGCTGATTATAACAAGTGTGTACTTAGGGAATGACCTGGTGAATAAGCTATAATACAGCTAAAATATAGCTTTATCAGCATTTTATCAGAATAATTAGAAAATGTTAACAACAAAAATGTTGACGCTTACATTTCGCTGTGTTAAATTTTGTTTGTCAAAAACAAACAAGAAAATAACAAATGGTGGTGGTCGTTTATTTTCGATTGGTTGATGAGTGGGGTTAATGATTTAGGGTGAACCATGATTGGTATACACATTCGGGGAGGTTGTTAAAATCATGATGAGAAGATGGAATGTTCTACCTCTGATGTTATTGGTTGTGATTCTTTTTGTATCCGCTTGCAGTGGTGGGGGGACAACGCAGACGGGGACTGATGCAGAGGGAACAACGAATTCAGGCAACAGCACCGAAGTCGCTGAAACAGAGAAAGAAGACGTAGCTGAAGAAGTTGTGGCGAATGTGCCTGATCTGGGTGGACGTGTCATCAAGGTTGCGGCCTGGTGGGATCTGAAACCGGCGGGAGAGACGGCCTCGGATAAGGCCAGACTCGATAAAATTGCAGAGGTAGAGAAGAAATACAACGTGAAACTGGAGTTTGTCAACGTACCTTTCGAAGAATACATGAACAAATTCACAACGTCTGCACTAGCCGGCGAACCATTCGCTGACATCGTTCAGATGGAATACAAATCCGCACTACCTGCCATCCTCAAAGGGCAATTGTTGCCCATCTCCGAATTCACTACACCTGAGAACAACATCAATCAAGAGGCAAACCTGATTGCTAAATTCCCTGCCATTGCGGGCAACGAGTACGCCTTCGAATCTCCAACCAGCATCGGTCTAGGACTTCACTATAATCGTGACTTGTTCAAAAAACTGTCATTACCTGATCCGCAGGACCTGTATAACCAAGGTGAATGGAATTGGGATAAATTCTTGGAACTCGCCAAACAGGCAACCAAAGATACGGATAATGACGGCAAAACAGATGTATACGGTTTTTCTGGGTGGGCCCTTGATGTCGTTCGTCATTTTACTGCAGCCAACGGTGGAACCATCGTGGATGATACCAATAGCAAAGAGGGATTATCCGATCCGAAAACGATTGAAGCTGCTGAATTCGTCAAACGCCTGTATAACGTGGAGAATGTCGTGAAGGTCAAAACCGGCGACAAAACCAACTGGGAGGAAAGCAATACGTTCAAGGATGGAGACGTAGCTCTGTTCACTGCTGCTGAATGGCAGTTGGGCGATCTCACCTTTGCTGTCGGCGTTGTACCGATTCCGAATGGGCCACAGGGTAGCAAAGAGGTAACGTATGCAAACAACGCGGCATCGGCGAAGTTCATTCCAAAAGGTGTGGAGGATCCGAAGATCGTCTACCAAATCTATGAAGAGACCTTCGACATCCCGCAGATTGAAGAGTATCCAGGTCAAGATTATCTGGAGAGTCGTTATACCGATGAGAAGGATATTGCGATCATTCGCGAGCACATCGCTGGAACGGGCCGCATTTTACTGGATGATGCTTACACGGGTTACCCATTTGGAGATTACGTGAACGATATCATCAAAAACAACGCTTCCGTGACAGCAACAGCGGAGAAATACAAAGCACAGGCACAAGCTGCCATTGATAAACTCGGCAAACAATAAAAACACTTATCACCAGTAAACGATTCAGGCAGGGGCTCGTGTCGGCAAGGTTGCACGGAGTCCCTTTTTCCTGAACCACCAAATCGGCATTGCTGGCATCAGCCTTGATGAGGAGGACTCGTAGGATGGCTGGAATTCTACAACGTAAGACATGGATATTGTCCACAGTAATCATCGTGGCGGCAGCCTGCATCATTTTATATGTAACTTCCGGCGCTGATGTGAAGAGTGCAAACATTCCGCCTGGCAGTCTGCCTGCCATTGAAGTGGATGCAGTCTTGCAGCAGACCCGGCAGAAAAAGGGGTACGAACAGTATCGATCCGGAACGGATCAGGCAACACAGCCGAATGTGGACATCACCATTGAAGCAGGAGATTACATAAAAGCCGAAGGTGAGGACGTCCGTAAACTGACTAATTATGAGGGAATGGATGGTGTATCTCTCCATACCGGAGAGACCGGACAAGTCGATTGGACCATTAACGTGCCGGAGACCGGGCTGTATAACCTGTCCGCCACCTATTATCCCGTTGAAGGCAAGAGTTCGGCCATTGAGCGTGCATTGTACATTGATGGTGAACTTCCTTTTGCGGAAGCCGCCTATTTGCAGTTTGATCGGGTGTGGGCGAATGAGAAAGATGTTGTGGAGCAGGACAATCAAGGTAATGACCTTCGCCCGAGACAAGTGGAGCAACCACGCTGGATGGAAGAAACGTTTCAGGACTCCGACGGGTACGAACAGACTCCATTCAAGTTTTATTTGGAAAAAGGGGAACACACGCTAACGCTAAAATCATCACGCGAACCCATGGTGATTCGGTCCATTCGTCTTTTCAATGAGAAGACAGCTGTTCCTTACGCGGAAACTGCAGGTGCACAACAGTCGGATTCCTCCGGGCAGCCGAAGGATGTACTTATTCGCATTGAAGGAGAAGCCGCGATTGCCAAATCTTCACCTACGTTATACCCGACCAGCGAAAGGTCAAGTTCTGCTGTATCTCCTTACAGCGCTTCCCAGGTACGCATTAATACGATTGGCGGCTTTAACTGGCGTCTGCCGGGACAATGGATTGAATGGGAAGTGGATGTGCCGGAGAGTGGACTTTATCATATCGGTTTTACCGGACAGCAGAATTTTGTCAAAGGCATCTATTCCACACGCAAGCTCACCATTGATGGTGAAGTTCCGTTTGCAGAGATGGCCAAAGCTCCTTTCCGTTATCAGAGTGACTATCGCATTGACATCATGGGCGGCAAGGAAGCATACAAGTTTCACTTGGAAAAAGGAAAGCATGTGCTACGGCTGGAGAACAGCCTCGGAGATTTTGCACCTCTTATCCGCAATGTGGAGGACAGTCTGTACAACTTGAACTCCATGTACCGACGAATTCTGATGATTACAGGTACGAAGCCTGATGAATTCCGGGATTACCGGGTGGAGAAACAGATTCCGAACCTGCTGGAAGTGTTCAGCGGGGAAAGTAAACGACTCAAAGACGTGGCCGCACAGCTTCGTCTTCTGTCAGGACAGTCCAGTGATCAGGAAGCGCTGATCAAGACAATGGCGCTTCAACTAGATGAGATGATCGACAAGCCGGATACCATTCCAAGACGGCTTGCGGCTTATAAAACCAACACGGGTGGTCTCGGAACATGGGTGCAGCAGGCACGAGAGCAACCCCTTGAGATCGACGCACTGTACGTCACTTCGATCGATCGTGATATTCCCGGAACAGGCATGGGACCACTCGCGAAGCTTGGTCATGAAGCCAAGATATTCTATCATTCGTTCTTCATTGATTATAACCAGATCGGCAATGTAGCCACTTCAGAAGATCAGCGCACGGTAACGGTCTGGATTGGTAGCGGACGAGACCAGGCGAATACGATGAAGGCGATGATTGACAAGACCTTCACACCAGACAGTGGCATTAACGTGAATCTGAAGCTGGTCAACATGGGAACCTTGCTGCCAGCGACGTTGTCCGGTGAAGGACCCGATGTTGCCATGCAGATCGGTAATGACCTGCCCGTGAACTTTGCGATGCGGAACTCGGCTGTAGATCTGACGCAATTCAGCGACTATAGCATCGTAGAACAGGAGTTCAGGGAAAGTGCAATTGTACCGTATGCCTACGATTCGGGCGTATATGCCCTACCGGAAACGCAAACCTTTAACATGCTGTTTTATCGTAAAGACGTGCTCGAAGAACTCGGACTTGAAGTGCCTCAGAACTGGGAGGATGTCGAGGCTCTACTCGCGATTCTGAGCAAAAATCACATGGAATTCGGCATGCCGGTTGTGACCCAGGCGAATATGCAGGGTGTCAATATTCCGCCGAACTCGCAGTATGCAACGATGCTGCTCCAGAACGGCGGCGCATTCTATCGTAACGATGACAAGGAATCGGATCTGGATTCAAGGATCGGAATTGAGACGTTCAAGCAGTGGACGGAGTTCTATACCGATTACAAGCTGGAGCGGGAATATGATTTTGCCAACCGTTTCCGGACAGGACAGATGCCTATTGGACTAACGGATTACACGATGTACAACCAGTTGTCTGTATTTGCACCGGAGATTCGCGGACTATGGGGATTCGTTCCAGTGCCGGGAACCGTTCAGGCAGATGGTACCTTGAATCGGGACGTACCGGGTGGAGGTAGCGCGGTCATGATGCTGGAGGGTGCCAAGGATCAGGATGCGGCGTGGGAGTTCATGAAGTGGTGGACCAGTACACCGATTCAGGCGGAATTCGGACGGGAGATGGAAGGACTGATGGGTGCGGCTGCCCGTTATCCAACGGCCAACATCAAGGCACTGGATTCCCTGCCTTGGCCTGCGGAGGATTATGCGAATCTCAAAGCCCAATTCGAAACGGTGAAGGGTATTCCCGAAGTACCTGGTGGTTATTTTACAGGCCGCCATCTGTTCAATGCATTTTACAAAACCGTTGTTGGCCAAGTGGAAGCCAGGGAATCCATCATGGATTATACCCAATATATTCAGGACGAGATTCGCGTCAAGCGTACTGAATTTGGTCTTCCGTAAGCAGAGGGAGGGTTAATCGTGCCACAAATATCACTCCGAGACGGACAAAACAGTCCTCCTGAGAAAGCGTCAAGGATGGGCATGAAATCGTGGTGGAGCTGGAAGCTCCAGGAAATGAAGGCCAGCAAACATTCCTATGTTCTGCTTGCACCTTATATGCTCCTGTTCCTCATGTTTACCGTGATTCCGGTTGTCATCTCGATCATACTCAGCTTCACCTACTTTAACATGCTGGAATTTCCACGTTTTATTGGCTGGCAGAACTATACCCGCCTGTTTCTGGAGGATGATGTATTCCTGATTGCGATCAAGAATACGCTGCTGTTTGCCATCATTACCGGGCCGATCAGTTATATTGCCTGTTTTGTCTTCGCGTGGATCATTAATGAGTTAACTCCGAAATGGAGAGCGTTCATGACGCTGATCTTCTACGCGCCCTCCATTTCAGGCAATGTGTATTTTATCTGGCTGATGATTTTCTCGGGAGATCGTTATGGTATTGCTAATGGGCTGTTGATCAAATGGGGTTTTCTGCTGGAGCCGATCCAATGGCTGAAGACAGAAGCTTATATTATGCCCATCCTCATTCTCGTGCAGCTGTGGCTGAGTCTGGGAACCGGATTTCTGGCGTTTATCGCCGGTTTGCAGACTGTAGACCGGACGTTATATGAAGCAGGAGCGGTAGATGGGATCAAAAATCGCTGGCAGGAACTATGGTACATTACCCTGCCTTCGATGCGTCCACAGTTGATGTTCGGCGCAGTCATTCAGCTGACAACCTCGTTTGCCGTGGCCGATGTGTCGATCGCGCTGGCCGGGTTCCCAAGCGTGAACTATGCAGCAGAGACTGTGGTGACCCATTTGATCGACTTTGGCACAACACGATTTGAGATGGGCTACGCATCGGCGATTGCCACCGTGCTGTTCATGATTATGGTGGGCACCAACTTGCTGGTACAGAAACTGCTTCGAAGGGTGGGAGAATAGCTATGGCTGCAATTGCGACAGGCAAAAAGCGGGTGAATCGCTCGCTATCGGGAAGCCTCTCCCTGTTTGCCCTTCTGCTCGTATTCGGTGCTTTCATGGTACTGCCGTTGATCTATGCGATCAACAATGCATTCAAACCTTTGGATGAAATCTTCACCTTTCCACCAACTTTGTTTGTCAGAAATCCCACGTTCAGCAACTTTACGGATCTGCTGAATCTGCTGAGTGACTCGTGGGTGCCGTTCTCACGTTATATATTCAACACGGTATTTATTACAGGTATCGGAATTGTAGGCCATGTGCTGCTAGCTTCCGCAGCGGCCTACCCGCTTGCCAAACACAAGTTTCCAGGCAAAGTATTCATGTTCCAGGTGGTCGTACTCTCACTGATGTTCACACCAGCGGTGACAGCCATTCCGAACTATATGATCATGTCATGGCTCGGATGGATCGATACCTACTGGGCCGTCATTATTCCGGCATTTGCCTATTCACTCGGGTTGTATCTGATGAAACAGTTCATGGAGCAGATCCCGGATGCGCTGCTGGAAGCAGCCAAGATTGATGGTGCCAGTGAATACCGGATCTTCTGGTCCATTGTGATGCCCAATGTGAAGCCAGCCTGGCTTACATTGATCATTCTGCTGTTCCAGATGTTGTGGGGCAGTGATGGGAATGGATACATCTACAGTGAGCAGCTCAAGACCCTGCATTATGCAGCGGGTCAGATTATTCAGGGCGGCATATCCCGGGCAGGAGCGGGTGCTGCGGTAGCACTGATTTTGATGAGTGTGCCGATCACGCTATTTATTTTCTCTCAGAGCCGAATCATTGAGACGATGGCGAGCTCGGGCATGAAGGATTAAGGGGGAACGATATGGCACGCACAGTGAAAAGATGGCTTGTTCTCCTGGCGGCAGTATCTCTGCTGCTGGTGAATGCCGTGCCTGCGGCGGCCTCCCCGGCGCCGTATGAGAGTTACAATTACAACTATTGGAAAGAGGCTGTTCCCTCACCGGATGCCTATCTGCCCGAGCGTACCCTATCAGGTCGTGACCTTGGCATTAGTGAGTTCAAAGACCCCGGTGATGTGAACGTTTCTCCCTCCGGGTTGATCTATATTTTGGATAGCGGCAACAGCCGAATTATCGTATTGGACACCAGTTTTAAGCTGCTGCGCGTCATCGATGGATTCATGATGGATGGTAGCAAGGAGACCTTCAACCTTCCGGGCGGATTGTTTGTGGATGAAGAAGAACACATCTATGTTGCCGATACGGGCAACAGTCGTGTGGTTGTCCTGGATGGAGAAGGAGCGCTGATTCATACGATCACGAAGCCAGAATCGGATATCCTGTCGACCCAATTCCAGTTCCAGCCCTTGAAGTTGACGGTTGACCATGTGGGCCGGGTGTACGTTGTGGCACAGGGGGTCTACGAGGGGATTATGCAGTTTGACGAGAGCGGAAAATTTATCGGATACGTCGGTACGAACAAAGTGGAGCGGGACTACGGCGAATATATCTGGCGCATGTTATCGACCAAAGCCCAGCGCGCACAGATGGTCCTGTTTGTCCCAACGGAGTTCTCCAATGCGGATATCGACCACAAAGGATTTGTGTATGCGACGAATATTGATCCTGGCTCGAATGAACCGATCAAACGTCTCAACCCGTCTGGCGAAGATGTACTGAAGCGGTTTGGTTATGTTGACGTCAAAGGCGATATCCGGTTTCGCAACAATCCCGGTCCATCCAAACTGATTGATGTGAAAGTGCTGGGTAACGGCATGTACAGTGTACTTGATGCGACACAGAACCGGGTGTTCACGTACGACGATGAAGGTCATCTGCTCTACATATACGGTGGCAAAGGAAATCAGGTGGGCACGCTCAAAACGCCTGTTGCTATTGAACAATCCGGTGAGCGCCACTTGGTTCTGGATCGGGGCAAGAACAATCTTGTCGTCTATGAGCCAACCCGTTTTGGTTCCCGTGTGAACGAAGCGGTGGCACTCCACTATCGCGGAGAGGACACGGAGGCCGTGAATATTTGGCAAGAAGTGCTGAAGCTGAATGCCAACTATGACATCGCCTATATTGGTATTGGCAAGTCCTTATTAATGGAGAAGAAAAACGAGGAAGCGCTGGGTTACTTCGAACTTGGGATGGATCGCAAGAGTTATTCTGTCGCGTTCAAGAGACACCGGCGGGAGATGATGAAGGAACATTTTGGTACATTCCTGACCGCTGCGATCGCGCTGATTGTCATTCTGATCCTGACCCGGGTGGCGGTTAAATGGAGACGGAGGAGGCAGGTTGATCGTGAAGCAGGATTTCATTAAGTTTCCGCTGCATCTCATTTTTCACCCCATTGATGCATTCTGGGACCTCAAGTCAGAAAACCGGGGACGGCTGTTTGTTGCTTTTGCAGCATTGGCGCTTACCATTGTCATGATGATTTTGCAAAAGCAGTACGCAGGATTTCTCGTCAATTACATCGATCCTCGTACGATTAACAGCATCATCGAGATTGCCACGGTTGCAGTGCCATTCTTTCTATGGTGCACAGCCAATTGGGCTGTAACGACCTTGATGGAAGGGGAAGGGAAATTCAGAGAAATCGTTCTGGCGACAGGATACTCGCTCATTCCGGTTATTCTGATCTATGCCCCGATGATCGTGATCAGCCGCTTCATGGTGCAGGAGGAGACTGCTTTTTATTATCTTTTTAATAGCATCGCGTTCTTCTGGTTTGTGTTGCTTTTGTTCATTGGCATGATGACGGTTCATCAGTACACCGTGATTAAAACAATCATTACGATGGTGCTAACGCTCATTGTGATGGGCATTATCGTATTCCTTGGTGCCCTCGTCTTCAGCATGCTCCAACAGTTGTACGAATTCGGTTATAACATCTACCGTGAGTTGATTTTCCGGACCTAAAGGAGGCGGCATCCGTGAACAAAAGGCAACGACTATATACGGTGCTGGCTGGTGGTGCAGCTGTAATCATGATTGCAGCGGGGCTGCTGTATATAAACAACAGGGGGGTTCCAGCCGTGGAAGCTGCGGCTTATCTGGATACAACAACCCAAGCCATGCCCGTCACGGAGGAACCGTTGCAATTCCTTGACGACTCTTCGCAGGGGGTGCCTGGTATGCAACTGGTCGCCGAAGATCAGGGATTGGCCCTGTACTACAACGAGGAGACAACAGAAATTGCAGTACGTGACGGAAAAAGTGGAGAGATCTGGTATAGCAACCCGAAAGAACGGGATGGGGATAGTCTCGCTTCCGCATATGAAAAAGAAGTGCTGTCCTCCCAGCTGAACGTGTCTTTCCGGGATGCGATGGGAACACTGGAGAACTTCCCGAATTTCAGTTCCAGCATCAGCAACAAGCAATTCACTGTGGGGCAGATCGATCAGGGGATTCGGGTGAACTATACGCTTGGTGATACGTCGCTTGGCATTGACGCACTGCCGAAGTTGATTAGCAAGCAGCGCCTGGAGGAGAAAGTGCTTTCCAAACTGGACGCTACTGTCGCAAGATACACATCTGCCCGTTATTATCCAACCAAGAACAATCCGGATATTCTGGAGCGGCTGGATGGACAGATCTCGAAGCAACTTGTGCTGAACAAGATGTTGGCAGCCTTTGAGACGGCGGGTTACACGGCGGACGATCTGGCTTTTGACAATCAGGAGAATGGTGTCGAAGGCGGAGGTGTATCGGATAAACCCAGCTTCGTGATTCCTGTGGAATACCGACTGGAGCAGGGAGCACTTGTTGTGACCGTGCCTCTGAGCCAGATAGAGGAAAGTGGGCAATACCGCATTCGGAATATTGATTTGCTCGCTTATTTTGGTGCTGCGGATACGAAGGGTAAGGGCTACATGCTCGTACCTGACGGTTCAGGCAGTCTGATCCACCTGAACAACGGGAAAACCCAGGAAGAACAGTATGTACAGCGCGTATACGGCGCAGACCCCAATGATAATTCGCTCAGTCGTCCTCAGGTTAGTGAATCCGCGTATATGCCTGTGTTTGGTCTGAAGAACGGGGAGAATGCCTGGTTTGCAGTCATTGAAAAAGGGGATGGCATTGCCAGTATCTCCGCAGATATTGGAGGCAGACAGAATAGCTACAACCATGTACACGCGACCTTCTCCCTGCGGGGTGAGGATGAATTGGAGATGTACACCTCGCAGAAAATGCAGGAGATTCAGCTACTTAGCGATGAGCCTTTCCGTGGAGATATTCAGGTCCGTTATCATTTCCTTCATGGAGAAGATGCCAGTTACTCGGGTATGGCCCGTCTGTATCAGCAGCAGTTGATCGAGCAGGATGTATTGAAGCCGCTCACAGAACAGACGGAGTTGCCGTTCTATGTGGATGTGCTTGGTGCAGTGGACAAAAAGGCTTCGTTTCTGAGTGTACCCTATCGGACCACTTTAGCCATGACCACGTACGAACAGGCTACAGAAATGGCAGCAAAGTTACAGCAGGATGGTGTGAACCGCGTACAAATGCGGTATCAGGGATGGTTTGGAGGTGGCATCAGTCATCATACGCCAACCCAGGTGAAGTTGGACAGTGAAGTGGGCAGTCGTTCCGAATTGCAGGCGTTGTCCACCAAGCTGGAGCAGTCGGGTGGATCTCTGTTCCCGGATGTGGCTTTCCAGCACATTTATCACGATGATATGCGCTTTGCTCCTTCCTCGGATGCAGCGCGTTTTGTCACAAAGGAGACAGCAGAACTGTATCCGTACAATCCTGCACTTAATCGCATGGATCAGAGTAGGGACAGCTATTATTTGCTCTCAGCGGCCAAGCTGCCTTATGTAGTGAGTGAGTTTGCTGACAAATTCAATCAACTGGACCTTGGCGGATTATCCCTTCGTGATCTCGGGCAAGTCCTGACTTCAGATTATCGGGATAGTCGGGTGATTCATCGGGAGACGGCGAAGAACATTGTGAAGGAGCAACTTGGCAAGTTGGCACAGTCCTATCCGAACCTGATGGTATCCGCAGCAAATAGCTACGCTTGGGGAAGTGCACAACATGTTGTGAATGTACCCGAAGGGTCGAGTCGGTTCAATATTACCGATGAAGAAGTTCCTTTTTATGCGATGGTCATTCATGGGTACATGAACTACGCAGCATCTCCGATGAACACGTCGGGGGATCAGGATCTCCGCAAACAGTTACTGCGCAGTCTGGAACTTGGGGCAGCTCCGTATTTTCAATGGACCTATGAACCATCATCCAAGCTGAAGCTGACGAATTATGATTCGGCATACGCAACCGAGTATGGCTATTGGGTGGATGATGCTGTTGCTTTGTATAAGCAGGCTAATGAAGTGCTGGGAGAACTGGAGAATGAGCAGATCCTGAAGCATGAACGCATTCAGGATGGCGTGGTCCGGATCACCTATACTGGGGGTACATCCATCCTTGTGAATTACAATGCGGATGCAGTAACCGTGGATGGGACAACGGTTGGCGGGACGGACTATGTGGTGGAAGGAGTGAACCGATGAGAACTATTCGATTATCGCTGAAGTCACGGAGAGCGCTGCTTGGACTTGCATTTATATCGCCGTGGCTGATCGGTTTCATCTTCCTCTTTGCAACGCCACTCCTGCAATCCATCAGGTTCAGCCTGAGTAACCTGTCTGTTGCTCCGGGCGGATACGTCCTGGAATACGTCGGATTTAAAAATTTCAAGGATGCGCTTCTGGTTGACGCGACGTTCAACCGGATTCTGGTTGATTCGGTTGGAGCAATGCTGCTGAATGTGCCGATGATACTGTTTTTCAGTTTGTTCACGGCGACACTGCTTAACCAGAAGTTCAGAGGCAGAACGATGGCGCGTGCAATCTTCTTTTTGCCGGTTATTCTGGCTTCCAGTGCAGTTGCAGCAGCTGAGTCTGCGGGATTAATCAATCTGATGGGAGATGCAAGTGCGGTCGATGCATCTGCTGATGGCGGGGCTTCGTTCAATGTGGTATCCATTGTGCGTATGCTGGCGGATGTGGGATTGCCGATGGCCTATGTGGATTACATTGTAGAAGCCATCATGCGGATCTATGAGATTATTAGCAGCTCTGGTGTCCAGATTCTGATCTTCCTCGCCGCGCTGCAATCGGTACCGGGATCGATGTATGAGGTTGCAAAGATCGAAGGGGCGACAGCCTATGAATCATTCTGGAAGATTACATTTCCCATGGTCAGTCCGTTGATTCTGACAAATGTCATCTATACCATTATTGATTCCTTTGCCGGAAGTCCGGTCACACAAGCTATCTATCAGACCGCATTCAAAACCCAGAACTTTGGCTTAAGCTCGGCGATGTCCTGGTTATATACCTTGGTGATTGGCCTTGTACTGATCGTAGTGGGCTGGGTGTTGTCACGGCGGGTTCATTACAACTGACGGTTAACGTTGAGGGAGGCTTCAGATTATGGCTGCGTCAGGAACAGATCGCATGGTGGTGGTTCCCAAACAGAATTACCACATGCAGCGGGTGCGAAACAAGACATCGGACCTTCTCTATTCCATATTCAGATATGCACTGGTCATCGGCATTTCATTTATTATTTTATATCCGTTATTTCTCAAAGTGTCAGTTGCGTTCAAGGATAAGCAGGATATCTACAATCCGACGATCTATATGATTCCTCAGCATTTTACGCTGGATAATATCCGGCTAGCGGCGCAAGTGATGGATTATCTGCCTTTGCTGGCGAACACGTTATTGTTCGTTACCATCACAACGCTTCTGACAGCCATATCCTGTGCACTTGCCGGATACGGCTTCGCCCGGTTTTCGTTTCCGGGTAGTAATGTGCTCTTTGTGCTGGTGATTTTGACGATTCTGGTGCCGACAAGTACGCTTATGGTACCGATGTATCTGCATTTCCGTAGCTTTGACTTTATGGGCATTATCCAGTTGTTCACGGGGAAGAACGGCATTAACCTGCTCAATACGTACTGGCCTTCAATGATTACGGCTGCTACGGCGGGAGGGCTGAAGGCGGGGCTGTTCATCTATATTTTCCGTCAGTTCTTCAAGGGCATGCCGAAGGAGATCGAGGAGGCTGCACTGATTGACGGCGCAGGTGGATTCAAAACGTTTGCCCGTATCATGCTGCCCAATGCAATCTCGCCGCTGATTACGGTCATTTTGTTCTCGTTTGTCTGGCAGTACAATGACACGTTTTATTCGGCGTTATTCATGAGTGAAAGTCCACTGATCTCCCTGAAGGTGGCTTCCTTGCCTGCACAGGCGAACCAGTTGATTCCGCAACTGATGGGCTTTGGTTCTAACTCGGGCATCAAGGCTGATCCGAACTATGTGGCGATGATCGTGGATACAGGCATTTTGCTGGCTATTGCACCGCTGATTATTCTGTATCTGTTTGTTCAGCGCTATTTCGTTGAGAGCATTGAACGTTCTGGTGTAGTGGGTTAACATGGTAAATCCAATTGGAGGTGTAGAGATGACAGTGCGTGAGATCAGCAGAGTTCCGGTGAATAAAGCAGCGTCAGCTGAAGCAAAAGAGCTGATGGCGTTCCTGGTCGAGCGTTATCGAAAAGGAATGTTATCAGGCCAGCAGGATTACAGCAATCTTAACTGGGTTAATGAAAATACAGGCCGAAAGCCAGCTGTGATTGGCTTTGATCTCATGGAATATTCCCCTTCAAGAACAGAGCGTGGTGCGGTCTCCCAGGAGATTCGGGATGTGATGGACTGGCACAGACAAGGCGGGATTGTGACGTTATGCTGGCACTGGAACGCACCGACGGATCTGATCAATGAACCAGGTAAAGAGTGGTGGCGGGGGTTCTATACGGATGCCACAACCTATGATCTGGCCTATGCGCTTGCTGATACTGAATCGGAAGCATATCAGTTATTGATCCGGGATATCGATGCGATTGCAGTTCACTTGCAAGAGTTGAAGGATGCGGGTGTACCTGTATTATTTCGACCGCTTCATGAAGCAGAAGGTGGGTGGTTCTGGTGGGGAGCGAAAGGCCCCGAACCTGCCAAACAGCTATATTGTTTGTTGTATGATCGATTGGTTCAAGAACATCAGCTGAACAATCTCATCTGGGTCTGGAACTCGGAAAAACCGGAATGGTATCCGGGTGATGATGTCGTGGATATTGTCAGTGTGGATGTATACCCGGAAGCAGGAGACCACAGCCCGTTGGCTGCGCGTTACGCCAACCTGCGTGAGCTTGTGAAGGATAGAAAAATCATTGCACTGGCCGAGAATGGCTCCATTCCGGACCCCAAGCAGATGAAGGAACAGGATGTACACTGGAGTTGGTTCTGTACCTGGACAGGTGGATTCCTGAGAGACGGGACGCATAATGATGTGGCATTTTTGAAGGAAGTGTACCATAGCGCAAAGGTTATTACGCTCGATCAGTTACCGAAGTGGAGTTGGCTATAAGAACCCCACTTTCAACTTAAATTGGAATCAATGAAGCATTAGTATTCGCATTAATTCTTACAGCGAATACTAACGCTTCATTTGTTGGTGTGCATATGTACATGGGGCCCTCTTCCGAGAAACATGAAAATCTGGTTCGAGCAACAATCTAGTTTGACGGGTGTAACATAGCTTGGATATTGGGATATAAAGTCACGCTCGAAGTGAATAAAATATACGATTGATTCACTGTACGGATCAGAATCCTCTCGCTTGTGCCATTGACTGGACCGAGCCGAATGGCAGATGGTTCGCTTCCACCGTACGTATCATCCAGGGTGACCGATGTGATATGTGTGAGGGGAATTTCAATTTTGGAGAACTGCCAGCGGATGACCAGTTGATCTTCTACTTTTTTCACATTAACACCAAACATACGATGACCTCCTGTTGTGATTCAAATTATTGAAGTAATCTCGTTTGTCCAGTTTATCATATTTTGGATAAAATTACCTTGTTAATAATGACGATTTCTTTCAACTGATATCAAGGATGGGAACTTGATGTAAAACCTACAGGATTAACCATGACATATACCGAATACAAATAGAGAAATTAGAGAACTTATACTCCAACACAAAGGGTGTGCCACATGACGAATCTATTCGAACATTGTTCAGGTCAAACATTATCCGCCAACCTGAGATGGCTGAACGAGCCAGCAGATTGGTCCATTGATGACGGCAAAGTAACGATAACTGTTTCGCCGATCAGTGACTTTTTCATTGATCCGGGAGGTGAGCCGGTGAAAGCTTCAGCTCCATTTTTACATACGATAGTCAAGGGAGATTTCAGCATCGTCACTCGAGTACAGGTGGACATGAAAGAACAGTATGACTCAGGCTGCCTGATGGTGAGGGTGGACGATACGAATTGGGCTAAAGTCTGCTTCGAATATTTTGAAGAACAGCCGTCTATTCTTAGTGTTGTTACTCGTGGTAACTCGGATGATTGTGTATCAGCACCCGTAGACGTTAACAAGCCTTATTTACGTGTAGCCCGGGCAGGCAAGAGCTTTGCTTTCCATTATTCTCAGGATGGAGAGAAGTGGAAGTTGGTACGTTATTTCGGCCTCGACTGCCCGGATGAAATCAAAGTTGGCATTGTGGCCCAGTCCCCCATTGGGCAAGGGACGACGGTTACTTTTACAGATGTACAGCTTCAACATGGAGTGACCGGAAGTGTGCGCCGAGTAGAATAACACGAGCAGAAGGTTGCTATGTCATTCATTTCACCCGAATTAACAATCCAAACAGGCCGAGTACAGCAAAGGCCAGAAATGCCGTTGTATTGGAAAACACTTCGATCGTATACCCTGCCATGGATGAGCCAAGAAATTGCCCAACACCCAGCGCGAGAAAGGCAAGGCTAATTCCGATGGACACATTTGGACTGAATAGTCTCGTCGCCCAAACGATAAATACACTGGTCAGGAAAATATACGTGCTCCCAAATATGATCGCAGAGATGAGACTGGCAGTCATGGATGGAAGAAGGATTACCCCCAGTGAGATCGCCAATAAAAGTATGCCCATTCGGTAGGACCACCCAATCTCGAACCGTTCAATAATGCGACCGGCGCATCCACCGAGTATCCCCATAACCCCCATCACAATCCAGAACAACACGGCTTCCGAATCGGAGGCCCCTTTCTCGTCTGTGAGGAAGTTGCGGGCAAAGGTCCAGTAGATTGCAGAACTGAAACCTGTCAACAGACAAGCCATGAGCAGAGCGGACCCTGGTCTGGTTGGTTTCATACATGCCCAGAGAGACTTGGTACAAGGCAGTGTCTTCGTAGGTGGAATAACACGTCTGTTCCACAGCAGAACAACAACACCGATCACAGCAAACAGGATGTAGGTTAGACGCCAGTAATCCGTGAACAGCCAGTAGAGTGGACCTGATATTACAATCCCGAAGCTGGTCCCTGTGTTAATCCAGCTGTTGCCTCTTGCTTGTAGCTCGGGAGCAAGCTCGGCATTAACCGTGTTACCGAGGGCTGGAGAGGCCCAGCCTGTACTCAAACCTGCTAGAAATATACTAAATGTAAGAACCCATGCATTCTGAGCCAGGGCAATGCCGGTTAATCCGATCACTGCGCTGATTCCTGCCAATTGAATGACATAATGATGTCCCTTGCGATTAATCAACAGTGGTGCAGTTAGAAGGGACAGACAGTAGGCAATATACGTTCCTGAGTTAATCGCGCCAGAGGCTGCATCATTTAATTGTAAAGCTTCCGAAATTTCCGGCATAAACAGTCCATAACCGAATCGCCCGAATGCATAACATACAGCGATTAGTGCAATGCCTGGAAAGATAATTTTTTTCATTTAATCCACCGCCTTTTAGATAGAACGATCATTATATTTCTTATGAAATAAAAAAGTGAGTTGAAATATTAACTCACCCGGAATAGCTTTATTTGAAACTGGTTTGCGTCATATGGATCAGTTCATGGCAGACGTCATTTACATTTTCTGTCTCAGCAAGTGCCGTGGAACCCTCCAGCAGCAGGGAGAATCGCAATAGATCTCGATCACTTGCAGCAGGCGCCAATGTTTGGATTAACGTTCGCATATGTCTTTTATGCGCATTCACTGTTTGGACGATGATATGATCTGTATGACCTCCGAATTCTTCTTTGGCACGTAGAAATAAGCACCCTCTTGATTCGTGTTCCTTCAGCCAGCGTGCATGGCCTTCAGCCAGATTGAGGAACATGGGTTGTGCTTTATTGTCTGCATATTGCCGGAGTTGTTCCAAATAACGCTGTTCGCGCCGTAGGAGCACCTGGACGATGAGATCATCCTTCGACTCAAAATGATTGTATAGCGTCATAATCGCGATCCCGGCATCCGTGATAATCCGCTTCAAACCGATGGAATGGAAGCCGTGAAGGTAGAACAATTCTTCAGCCACGTTCAAAAGCATTTCCTTTTTGCTGCTCATGATCAGTGATACTCTCCCTTCAAAATAAGATAGAACGATCATTATACTCGTAGGCTATAGTAAATCGTTTACATTGTCAAATTCTGTGAGCAGGCGTTATATGAACTACGTCGTTGCACATTAACCGGACATATGAAAGCACAACATGACAGGTTGTTGGGTGGTTTATCCGTTATATTAGACATCAAGGAGTGATTATTACATGAACTGGATCAACGCATTACAGGTCGCTATTCAATATATGGAAGACCACTTGCTCGAAAATATGACGATGGAGCAGATTGCAGCGCAGGCCCATATCTCTCCTTTTCACTTTCAACGTACCTTTGCCTTATTAACTGATGTTACTGTAGCTGAGTACATAAAACGCAGACGATTGACACTGGCGGCACATGAGCTTCTGCAAAGTGATCACAAAATCATTGATCTGGCGTTTAAATACGGTTACGACACACCGGAATCTTTCTCCAAAGCATTTCGCAGACAACATGGGATCGCACCCAGTGAGGCTCGAAAGAATAGTAACACTGTCCAATCGTATAATCGTCTGGTGATTCAAGTGAGTCTAAAAGGAGCAGAGCCGATGAAATATAAAATCGTTGAACATCCCGAATTTACGTTGGTTGGGATAGAGAAAACTTTCTCATATGCTGATCAAGAACATCTGCAAGGCATCGGGAAGATGTGGCGGGAAGCGTGGACGAGCGGCACAGAGGATCGTTTGTTTGAACTGAACAATGGGGATATTCCAGGTTTACTCGGTGTCGTTGTGGATCAGAGCGAAATTCAGGAAAAACAGATGCAATACTGGATCGCTACAACTTACGATGGTGAAGTACCGGAAGGATTATCAAGCTTCACCATGCCTGCTTCCAAATGGAGTGTATTTGAAGTAGAAGGCCCGATGCCGGAGAGTATGCAGCTTCTGTGGAAACGGATTATTTCGGAATGGTTTCCATCCAACCCTTATGAGCACGCACATATGCCGGAGCTGGAAGTATACCCGGGCCCCAATCAACCGCCACAAATCTGGATACCAATTAAATAAATTTTAACCGTTTCAAACTCGATCATTGTAACCCATAAACATTCGGATCACCGAAGCTGTTTATGGGTTATTTGGTTGTGATTAGTCAGAGATTCGAAGTTGTACAGAGGATGTTCAAGGGTTGTTCATTTTATTGCAGCCAGGTAAACATGATATATTGGAATGAAGGTTAACAGCTATAAGAGGACAATGAGGTAAACTGCAGGAGGCAGATATGTTACATGAGGACTTATTCATTCAGACGATCATCAAACACGAGCAATTAATGCATGACCTGCGGAGAGTTCGTAGTCTCCATTTACCTCAAAGTTACATAGGTGCAGGATATATTCGTAATTATATCTGGGATGTTCTGCATGGATATGATCTTCGTGAACTTCACAGCGATATTGATGTTGTCTATTATGATGCGCAAGACTTGCGTGAGGAGCGAGACATACAGCTCGAACAACAGCTTCGTGAGGAGACGGGCAATTCAAAGTGGTCGGTCAAAAATCAGGCGAGAATGCATCTGCGCAATGGCACAGTTCCTTATCATTCTACTGAAGATGCTCTTCGCTATTGGCCAGAAGTTGTGACTGCTATAGGCGTACAGTTGGATGAAGAGGACCGGGTGAACATCTGTGCTCCGCATGGTTTGCATGATCTGTATCACCTTATAGTCCGCAAAAGTGCATTCTTCACGGATGCTGACTATTATAATCAGAGAGTACAGAAGAAGTGCTGGCAGGAACAATGGCCGAAACTAACGATAATAACAGCTTGAATAATAAGTGATTTGCGGAATAGCGGGTACAAGAAGGAGTGTCTACGGATTTGATAAAAAAGTTCTTACACAAAAATGCACTGATCATTGATCTTGTCCTGTTGGCATGTTTTGTGGCGTTCCTGACCTTCTGGGGCCAAAGGTTCCCAGTCATGTTTTTCGGAATGATCACGGTGGCTTTTATCGTTCTAAGACGGATTGACTATCAGAAGCATGTTATTCTGAAACGGATTATCCTTACCGGAATTAGCGTTGTTGCTGTCTCTTTTGTCATTATCGAAGCCCTTGTATTCACACAGCTTGGTACGAATGATCCGGAAGAAGCGGACTATGTCATTATTCTGGGTTCAGGCATCCGTGGAACGGAATTGTCATTGACCCTAAAACAAAGGTTAGATGCAAGTTTGGACTACATTCGCAGTCACCCTCAGACACCCGTCATTGTATCGGGTGGGCAGGGACCCGGGGAATCGATTCCCGAAGCGCTCGCCATGAAAAACTATCTGATTGAACAGGGGATTAACCCTGCCCAAGTCATTATGGAAGATCGCTCCACAAGTACACAGGAGAATTTGGCCTTTTCCAAAAAAATCATTCTTGAATCCGGGTTAGAACACCCTGAGATCATGATTGTCACCAGTGACTATCATATGTTTCGCTCCAAGTATATCGCTGCCAAGAACGGTTATGCGGCAGAATATGGCATATCGGCCCCGTCACCGGGTTATCTGAAACCCGTCAACATGATCCGTGAATATTTTGCTACGATCAAAACACTTATCTAGTGCAAATGACAGAAAACGGAAACAGGACGAAGCTGGAGATCTATGCTTCGTCCTGTTTGCATATAAGGATGTTACTGCTCCTTAATGTATAGGTTATTTCTCTGAAGGAGCAGGTACAGTTACTGAAACCTTATCCCCAGGGAGAGCTACGATTTCGGGGGATTGGGTATTCGAAGGAACGGCTACGATTTCAGGAGATTCACCCGTAAAAGGAACAGTGGCTGATTCTACAACTTTAGCCTCAGAAGGTTCAGTAGTAGAAGGTACAGTAGCAGACGGAACTGGCACAGCTTCGGAAACTTCATCCTCAGGGAGAGCCACGATCTCAGGGGTTTCGGAAGTAGAAGGAGCAGTTACAGCTTCGGAAATTCCGACCTCTTTGGGAGAAGTTACGATTTCAGAAGATCCATCAGTAGAAGGAACAGGCACAGTTTCAGAAGCTTCAGCCTCTACTTTAACCGTATGGTTTGATGCCCATACTGCGGTGGACGTACTTACTCCTGTAATAAGCAGGAGGGCTCCCATACTTATTACCCAATGTTTCTTTTTCAGTTTCTTTACATTAAACATAATCATCAATCTCCTTTTTAATTGTTTGCCTTCACCCGATAGGGATGAACAAAATTGAGCAGGCATTTTCTTGGTTCCCGCCATCACATTTAAAATCGTCTCACCATATCGTCTTCGCTCTTCGTGGGACATCTCTTTCACCACATCTTCATCACAGGCCAACTCGCTCCAGGTATGAATGTCCCTGCGAATCATATGAATCAGAGGATTGAACCAGTGCAGGGCACTAACCCCCAAGGTCACAGCCTTGACCCACAGATCTTTATGTTTCAGATGTACCAACTCATGATGAATTACCATGCTGATGTCCATTTTCACCGTATTTTCGGGTGGCAGATATATCGTGGGTTTAAACAAGCCAACCAGTATAGGGCTTCGTACTAGCGTGCTGTGAGCAAGCGTGATATTGCGTTTGAGACCCAAAGCCTCTTTGATTAATGGTAGCTGTATAGCTGCCTCACTATGACAGAGGACTGGGGTACGTGTACGAGATAATTCATTCAGAAATCTCCGATAACAGTACACCTGCCATGCAGAAAAACTGATGACTCCAATGCCCCATCCGCATAACAAGAACCAGGCAGTGGTTACCGAAATGGTTTGTTCCGGGATAAACGTTCCTGCAAGTACGCCCGAAGCTGCTGCATTCTTCGTACCCGGTATAGTTGATGTCGTTTGGAATGCAATATCCAAAAGCCATGAAAGGCCAAGAGATACCGGGAACAGATAAAACAAGAGAGCCAGTTTACCGAGTCTGTAGAGCCACTTGGTCGGAAAAACAGATATGGGTATAAGTCGTAGTGCCAAAATACAAACAGAAACGATACTTCCCGCCACGGTCAGGCTGCACAGAATTTCAAAAAAGATGTTCATCATCTGCACCTACTTTTCCGAAAGCCATTTTTTCAGTTCTGAAATGTCATCGTCTGAAAGCTTGTCGCCATCATACATGGCCGAAACCAAATTCTTGACTGAACCTTGATACAGTCCATCAAGAACATGTTGCGTTTCCTGTAGTTTGTAATCTTCGGGCTGTAGAAGAGGTACATAATCATTGGTCCGTCCACGTCTCGTGACGGTAAGTGCGCCTTTATCCACCAACCGTGACAGAAAGGTAGACATGGTCTGCGCTTTCCACGCTTTCCCCTTCTCGGCAAATATGTCTAATAGTTCTGTCGAGGTGACCGGTGGGGCGCATGACCATATAACAACCATTAACTCCATTTCTGTTTCGGATAATTTTTGAATCTGGTTCACAGTGAACACTCCTTAACATCGTTATGCGTCCATAACGATCGTATTACTACACTACGTAGTACGTATAAACTACTACAACTTGTAGTGGATAGTCAAGTTATCCTGATAGATGATTGCCAAACCATGTTATAATATAGGTCATTAATAGAAGAACGATGTAGGAGTGAATGATCATTACAGCATATCAATTACCTGCTCTCTATGAGCAGAAGCGAGTTTCAATGCACGAGATGGAAGAGATTGTACGCCTGTTGGCCCAGACACCGCTATTATACGATGATGGACAGAGCATTCAGGTTCAGGATTACATGGGAGGCTTGGAGGTCGAACTTGAGCATGAGGTACGCCGTGCAGTGACCGAGTTGTACGAACTGGCTGTTCAGGCCTGCCGCGTCTTCGCCGATCCATTGGCGTACGAGCAACTTCAGGATGCGCTTGGGTTACAGGCTGAGTTATGGCAGGAGGAAGTGCTTACTCTTGCAAAGTGGATGGATTGGTTGAAGCAGATCAGTGAAGGAAAGAGAACACTGCCCGAGTACAACTTTTCAGCGATGCTTGGGAACTTGCCGGACGGATTCATGATCCATGATTTTTATGATGAACTCCGATATCAGCTGGAACAAAACCCTGTAAACGCATGGGCTATCGAAGAGCGGGATCGCTTGTACGCAGCCCTGGGTGCGAATTAAATCAAACCAACGGGTCACCGGCGGTGTTAATCTAATATCTGCATTTTGCATGCATAGAAGCATTCCAATCTATACCTTACGAATTCTTTACCCAGTATGGGAAATGAGGGGATACCGTGAAGAAGGTTGTATTAGCTGGTGGAACGGGATTTGTCGGACAGGATTTTGCCCAAAGGTTCAGAAAGCTGGGGTATGAGGTGATAATTATCTCGCGTCAGCCCGGTCATATTGCCTGGGAGGATCGTGCGGGAATCATAGAGGCACTGGAAGAAGCAGAATTGTTGATTAACCTGGCAGGTAAATCGGTGAACTGCCGTTATACGGATGAGAATCGCAAAGTCATTCTGGAATCCAGAACCCGTACCACGCGCATTCTCGGCGAAGCCATTCTGGCTTGTAATCATCCTCCTGAACTATGGATTAATTCGAGTACAGCAACGATATACAGACATGCTGAAGATCGTCCCATGACGGAAAAAGAGGGCGAGATTGGCTCCGGATTCTCGGTCGACGTTGCCAAGGCATGGGAACAGGCTTTCTTTGAATTCAGTCTGCCGTCTACGCGTCAGATTGCACTGCGGATTGCGATTGTGCTGGGCGAGGGTGGTGTGATGGTGCCCATGACGAACCTCGTCCGTTTTGGACTGGGAGGATCGCAAGGGGCAGGAACGCAGCAGTTCAGCTGGATTCATATCGAGGATCTGTTTCGCATGGTGATCTATCTGCAAGAGCATCCACACTTGAATGGTGTGTTCAATGCTTCCTCTCCGCATCCGGTGACGAATCGCGAGCTAATGGCGCGTCTGAGAGAACAGATGGGTGTTCGGATCGGCCTGCCTTCTCCTCGCTGGATGCTTGAACTGGGCGCACGCTTCATTCAGACCGAGACGGAACTGGTTCTCAAAAGTCGTTGGGTGATTCCCGAGCGAATGGAGAGAGAAGGATTCGCGTTCACATACGGTACGCTGGATGCTGCACTTGCCGAGATTCTGAATAAGAAGAAATGACACTTTATACAAAAGAAAACACAACAGGAAGGGCAGAGGCATCTGCCCTTTTGTTATATATGTTCAACTAAACATTACACGATAACGGAGAGGGCAGAAATAACTTGAAGAAGCGGAGCGTTCGCCTAAAAGCTTTCTGAAA
Organism: Paenibacillus sp. FSL R5-0701; assembly: GCF_037973995.1. Classification (NCBI taxonomy): domain Bacteria; kingdom Bacillati; phylum Bacillota; class Bacilli; order Caryophanales; family Paenibacillaceae; genus Paenibacillus; species Paenibacillus sp. FSL R5-0701. Next base: position 1,862,862 of record NZ_CP150230.1, read on the forward strand.
GAAAGCTGCATCGGAAGCATATGCTTATCCCCGGAATTTCCCTTTTAAGAAAGGAATCAAAAAAATCTGGGGATAACAGCGATCGGAAAGTTGTTCTGTCATCGCAGTGTAAGTGTAAATACAATTAGCTGAACTTAAATATATCAGTCAGATGAACAGAAAGAGGTTGGGGAAATGCAACTTAGAAGAGTAAGGATCGCAGGAACAGGGAAGTACCTGCCTGAACAGGAAGTCACCGATGAGGAACTGGATCGCCGCTTGGACGTGCCTGCGGGCTGGGTCAGCAAAGCCACAGGTGTAGGTGTGCGCCATTATGCTTCGGGTGAAGAAACCTCCTCTTTCATGGGCGCGCGGGCTGCGGAAGCTGCACTGGTGGATGCAGGATTACAATTCAGTGATATCGACTGTCTGGTGTGTACCAGTGGCACGAAGGAACAACCGTTGCCAAGTACGGCGGTATTTATCCAGCAGGCCATGGGGCAGCAAGATTCAGGCGTACCTGCTTTTGATATGGATGCAACCTGCCTGAGTTTCCTGAATGGACTCGATGTGATCTCCTATATGGTAGATGCTGGACGTTACCAGCGAGTATTGCTCGTAGCCACCGAGATTGCCTCAGCCGGACTAAATTGGTCTGATAAAGAAAGTGCGGCCCTGTTCGGAGATGGAGCGGCCGCCGTCATTATTGAACGTTCGCCTGAAGGATCTTCGTCGCAGATTGTACATGCTTCCCTTCAAACCTACAGCCGAGGTGCTCGCTTCTCGGAGATTGCAGGTGGAGGTACACGGCTGCATGCTTCGAATTATAAGGCGGATCAGCCTGAGCCCTACCTATTTCATATGGATGGACAAGCCATCTTCCGCATGGCATCCAGACTTTTGCCTGGATTCATTGGTGATATGTTGCAGGCGACTGGGTGTCAGATGGAGGATTTCCAATTGGTTATTCCCCATCAGGGAAGTGCCATGGCGATGAGACTGATTCGCAAGAAGCTTGGCATTGCTGAAGATCGGTTTATGGACATCACACGAAATCACGGCAATACGATTGCGGCATCGATCCCGATGGGTCTGCATGAAGCGATTAGACAACAGCGTATTCAGCGTGGAGATCGGGTGTTGATGATTGGCACGGCTGCCGGATTATCATTGGGAGGACTCATTTTTGACTACTAGATCTGGGGAAACAGGACATCGTACAGCTGCTTCTCTCCGTGTGCTGCTTACAGGCGGAAGGGCTCCCGTAACGCTAGATCTGGCACGCATGCTTCATCGGGCAGGCCATCGGGTCTATGTTGCGGAGAGTGCCGTACGGCATCTAACCAGATTATCTCGTGCAGTGGAACAGTCTGCTGTGGTCCCGTCGCCACGTCATGACACAGGTGCGTATCTGGCGGAGTTGGAACGGTTGACACAGGATTGGCAGATTGACCTTCTGATCCCAATGTGTGAAGAAGTCTTCTATGTTGCTCAAGGTGCAGACAGACTGCGTGCATATTGCCGTGTTCTAGTTACAACTCTGGAGCAGCTGCATGAGCTGCACCATAAATATGATTTTATCCAGCTTGCAGGGTCACTCGGTCTTTCGGTTCCAGATACACACCTGATCCATAGTCGGGAGGAATGGATGGAAGCTCAGTCTGTTCTGGGAAAAGTAGGAAATTGGGTGTGGAAACCGGTGTATTCCCGTTTCGCAGCCAAAGTTCGCATGCCAATACTCATGACCGATGACGCTGGGACAGGGATTGATCAGGAAGGAAACGTAAGCCAAAAGAGCCGTCGACATATCCGTAACGACCCACCGGAAGAAGGGGAATTATCCTCTGTTTCGCCTTGGGTTGCACAGGCCTACATTCCTGGTCAGATGTTATGTACATACAGCATAGCGCATGAAGGGCAACTGGTTGCGCATTCCACTTACGACAGCCGCTATCGTACAGGTAGCGTGGGAGCGAGTGTTTTTTTTGAACAGGTAGAACATGAAGGTGCCCTTGCGTGGGTGAGACAATTTGTTGAGGCAACGGGTTTTAGTGGACAGATTGGGTTTGATTTTATAGAAGGTCCGGATGGGCAAGTATACGCAATTGAGTGTAATCCGAGGGCAACGAGTGGGATTCATCTGTTTCACCCTGGAGATGACTTGGTGCGTGCACTGACTGAACCGGAGACGTTGGTCAAGGAAGGAAGAATGATTACGCCCGCACCGGGCAGCAAAGCCATGCTCATGCTTCCCATGCTGGGAAGTGGAGTACAGCAGATCTTAGGCAAAGGAAAGCGCCGTGCATGGATAGCAGCGTGGCGTGGAACCAGGGATGTGGTCTATGTAGGGCAGGATATCCAGCCTGTATTTGAACAATTCGGAGTGGTGCTGGCCGCATGGCGTCTGGCAAGATCGCAGAAGTGCTCGCTGACTGAAGCTTTGACTCATGACATAGAATGGAACGGTGAACAACAATGAATAGAGCATTGGTTACAGGAGCTACGGGATGTCTGGGCAGGCACCTCGCGATGCGGCTTGCCAAAGAGGGATGGGAAGTCACTGGCATGGGCCGACAGCCAAAGGTTGGTGCAGAACTTGAGTTGGCAGGAATCCGATTCCTGAATGGAGATATACGGGATGAGGGAGTAATAAACGAAGCGTGTGCAGGACAGGATATGGTGTTTCACTGTGCGGCACTATCATCGCCATGGGGTAAATATCGTGACTTTTATAGCAGTAATGTAGAAGGCACACAAAACCTCATGGATGGCTGCCTGCATAATAAAGTACTTCGATTCATACATGTCTCGACTCCAAGTATATATTTTAACTACATACCACGATATAACGTACATGAGAATGACCCGCTGCCACCCAAACCAGCCAATCATTATGCAGCCACGAAGCTTCTCGCTGAGCAGGTTGTAATGGAGGGGCATGCGAAGGGGCTTCCGTCAATCATGATTCGACCGCGAGCCATCTTTGGTCCGTATGATCAGACGTTATTTCCAAGGATTGTCGCAGCGAATGCGAAGTCGGGCGTGCCCATGATCGGTGATGGACAGGCATTAATCGATCTGACATGTGTGGATAATGTGGTGGATGCCCTATTATTGTGCCGAGATGCCTCTGACGAAGCACTTGGTAGAGCTTACAATATCTCCAATGGCGATCCAAGGGCGTTCAGTGAGTTGGTGAGCAGCCTGTTTGGCATGCTGGATATGCCCTTGTGTCGTCGAAACATTCCTTATCGGATGGCATATGGTGTGGCAGCGTTGCTAGAGCGAGTTCATGGCTATATTCCTGCGTTGGGTGAACCTGCGTTGACACGGTATACAGTCGGCTCCTTATCTATTCCACAGACATTGGATATTACGGATGCAAGGGAGCAATTGGGGTACGTCCCTCGGGTGTCCATTGAAGAGGGATTACAACAATTTGCAGACTGGTGGAGGGCAGAATCATGCTGACGACAACTCCAGTAGAACTATATTTGGGTGCGGCGGGTTACTGTACACATCCAGAGTTTCTGACGCTGCGCGGTGGTCGGTTAAGCTCGGTGCCTTTCCCGGCAGGATTTGCCTGCATCATTCATCCCGTACATGGACCGATCCTGTTGGATACGGGATATAGTTCCCGCTTTTTCGAGGAAACGGCTTATTTGCCTAATGCAATGTATCGTCATATTACACCAGTGGTCTATCGTGAAGAGGATAGTGCCGTTCATTTTTTGGCTCGAATTGGATTGAAAGCTTCGGATATTCGGTATATCATCCTCTCTCATTTTCATGGTGATCACATCGCAGGTGTACGAGATTTCCCGGAGGCACAATTCATCTATCTGCCAAGAGCCTATGATGCCGTGCGCTCACTCGGTCCAATTGCGGCTGTAAAGGCAGGTTTTCTTGCCGGGTTGTTGCCCGAGGATTTTAAGGCCAGATCATTGCCTGTTACGCGTCAGCCTGAGCGTTGGACCAGAGCGGGGGAAGAGTTCCCTTTTGATGAGGTCTACGATATCCTTGGTGATGGCAGTCTGCTTGGGGTGGATGTATCCGGTCATGCGGAAGGCATGATGGGACTCCTGCTGCGTACAGAAGAACATGACTATTTTCTGTGCGCGGACGCGGTGTGGTCAAGTCGGGCTTTTCGTGAACAGCGCAGACCTCATGCGCTCGCGGGTATTATTATGTCGAATCGACAGGAATACCACCGTAATTTTGACAAGCTGGTTCAGCTGCATCAGCAATTTCCCCAGATTCGGATTGTGCCGAGTCATTGTCGAGATGTACTGGACGCTTGGGGCACGGGAGGGCAGAAACGATGAGTAATACCTTTCGCATTGTAGTTCATTATGCACTCGCACGTGGGCTGCGAACATGGAAAACGCGAGAACAACTTGAGCGCTGGCAAGAGCGCCGGATTATTCGGCATGTTCATCAGATCCGTGCCCGATCTCCGTTTTACCGGAAGTGGTGGGGTGACGTGGACGCATCCGACTGGAGAAGCTTTCCGTTGATTAACAAATCAATCATGATGGAGCACTTCGATACACTGAACACGGTGGGTATTACCAAGGACGAAGCGCTGGCTCTTGCAGGTGAAAGTGAAGAAACGCGTGATTTCAAACCTTCCATTCAAGGCGTGACGGTTGGACTGTCTTCGGGCACGTCAGGGAACCGGGGGATATTTCTGGTGAGTGATCGGGAGCAGGATGCGTGGACGGGCACAGTGCTGGCTAAGTTGCTGCCCGGTGGACTGAGGAAACCTGCCAAGATTGCGTTTTTCCTGCGTGCCAACAGTAATCTGTATGAATCGGTGCAGCGTGGCAAATTGCAGTTTCAGTATTTTGATCTGCTAGAGCGTGTGGAGACCTTGGTGAGACGGTTGGAAGAATACCAACCTACTGTATGGGTAGCTCCTCCATCCATGCTGCGTCTGTTGGCGGATGCCTATGTGGCAGGCCAACTGACTGCTGTACCGGATAAAATCATCTCGGTTGCCGAGGTGCTGGACCCCCTGGATCGCAAGGTGCTGGAGCAGGTGTTCGGACAAACCGTTAGTCAAGTCTATCAGTGTACAGAAGGGTTCCTGGGTGCGACCTGTCGTTATGGCACACTGCATTTGAATGAAGACATCGTGCATATTGAAAAAGAGTACATTGATCCCGCCACCCGGCGGTTTGTGCCCATTATTACGGACTTCTCCAGAACATCACAGCCGATCATCCGGTATCGGCTGAATGATATTCTGACCGAGGCGGCGCTGCCATGTGCCTGTGGTTCCCCGTTTACTGCCATTGAGCGGATTGAAGGCCGCTGTGATGACACGCTTTATTTTACACAACTACATACGGGTGAGTCGGTACCTGTCTTTCCAGATTTCGTTACCCGTTCGGTCATTGCGGCTTCGCCGGATATTGAACATTATCGTGTGGTGCAGCAAGGGGACGGAACAATGGAGGTATCCCTTCGGCTTGGCGGGAGCGCAGTGATGGCTCACGTAGAGACCAATGTACTGCTGGAACTGATGAAGCTGGGAGAGCGGCTTGAATGCACCTTACCTGAGATCAGATTTGTACCGTATACGTTTGAACCGGGACTTACGAAGCTGCGCAGGGTGGAGAGACGGCATAATGGAGTGGCGGATTAAGCAGTAGGGGCCGTGCGGTATAGGTAGGAACGGGAAGTAAGTAATTTACCGAGGAAAGAAGGACACACCGTGACAGCAGAGGAACATTTAACTAAGGACGGGCAGGGACGAACCAACACGGGTCTTGATGCAGTGAAGAAGACCAAGGGAGGAGTGAACGCTCCGGTGGCTTTAATTACGGGTACCTCCAGTGGTTTCGGTATGCTTACCGCAATCACCCTTGCCAAGCAGGGGTATCGCGTTGTTGCTACAATGCGTGATCTGAGTCGGAAAGAAGAATTGGCAAGGCTGGCTGAGCAGGCTGGGATATCTGAACGTTTGCAATATGTACAACTGGATGTAACCGATGCTGTATCAGTGGACAAAGCGGTGGGGACCGTTCTTCAAACCAATGGACGAATCGACATGCTGGTGAACAATGCGGGATTTGCGGTGGGTGGGTTCATTGAGGAAGTATCGATGGACGATTGGCGGCGCCAGATGGAAACGAATCTGTTTGGATTAATCGCTGTGACACGTGCCGTCCTGCCTGTGATGCGTGAACAGAAGCAGGGGTTAATTGTTAACTTGTCCAGCGTCAGTGGGTTGTCCGGTTTTCCGGGGTATGCGCCCTATGCTGCCTCCAAATTCGCTGTGGAAGGATTTACGGAAAGTCTGCGTCATGAGATGTCTTCGTTTGGTGTTCGGGTGGTATTAGTTGAGCCTGGCTCTTATCGTACACCGATCTGGAATAAAGGTTTGGGTGAGATTCACCGGAGCGAGGACTCTCCGTATAAACATAAGCTGGACGCGGTTCTTCGTTATTCCAAACATGCGAGCGAGACGGCACCTGATCCACAGGAGGTAGCTGATCTGATTGGCCGAATAGCACGGATGCGTGCACCAAGACTTCGATATGCTTTGGGGAAAGGTTCGCGTGTGCTCATCATAGGTAAAGCACTGCTACCCTGGAAGTGGCTGGAGTGGATCATCGCCCGTGGTTTAAAATAGAGATTTGGTAGGAGCCAAAATTGTACAGTTTGCGAATGGGAGGGGTTAGCCGTATTCGAATTCATCGTCATTATTTTACTTCTTGTGATTGTGGGTCTGCTCTTTCATATCAATAGCAAGCTGCCAGATCGTGACCGGGTGAAGGAAGCAATGGAACGGGATCGGAATCAGAAACTTAATCAGGATGCTCCAAATTAAAACGCGGAGGTTACCAATGAAAATTGCATTCGTTTTGTTTGATGGACTGACTTTTCTTGATTTTGCAGGGTTTTATGATGTGATCAATCGGTTGAATTTCTTTGAACCTACCAAAGGAACGACGTGGGAAACTTGTGCAATGACAGATCAGGTCACGGATGAGTCTGGTCTAACGTTGAAGGTGGATCGGGTGAAGCCTGACCTGTCGGAATATGATCTCGTGTTTATCCCCGGGGGCATGGGAACGCGCAAGCTTCGATATGACGAGGCATTTGTAGGTTGGCTGGAACAGGCTGAGTCTGTGCCTTTGAAGGTTTCGGTGTGCACAGGCTCTCTGCTGCTGAGTGCAGCTGGTTTTTTATCCGGCAAAAAAGCAACAACACATCCCCGTGCATATAATTTGCTTGAGCCGTATGTCACTGAGGTGATTCAGAAGCGGATTGTAAAAGATGGAAATGTAATTACTGCCGGTGGTGTAGCTACATCTATTGATCTGGGGATTTATGTTGTTGGGTTGCTTGCAGGACAGGAAGCGGCAGCGAATGTAAAACTTCAGATCGATTATCCTTATGAGATGCAGGGAGTGGTCGAAGAATGAATGAAGGCCGAAAGCAAGAGACCTATACCATTCGCAATATTCAGCGGGATGAAGCAGACCTCTACTGGCCTTTGCGACTGGAAGCATTGAAAACACATCCTGAAGCCTTCGGGGCTTCGTTTGAATTGTCCATTCAGATCCCCATAAATGAAGTACGGGAACGCATACATAATGAGCCCGATGATTATATTCTGGGAGCATATACAACAGAAGGAACACTGGCGGGAATGATGGGTTTCAAAAGGGAACACGGCCTAAAGCTCAGGCACAAAGGCATGATCTGGGGCGTCTATGTAGCTCCGCCATATCGGGGAAGTGGGCTGGCTTCGCGTTTGCTCCGCGAGGTGCTGGATCGGGGAAGACATCTGGAAGGTATCAAGCAGATTAATCTGAGTGTAGTGACAACCAATGAATCAGCCCGACGTTTATACGAGCGATATGGATTTGAAATTTATGGCATCGAGCGTAATGCCTTGGAAGTCAACGGTCAGGGATATGATGAGGCGCATATGAATTACTTTTATACAGAGCCCTCAAGATTGGATGATGATATCACCACAGGAGGAGTCCTATGACAGATCAGGTTAAACATGAGATAGATAGTGTTTCCTTTGTTTTAAAAGAGTCTCATTCTTTCGATTGGTTACGGCCCTTGGGTACGGTCTTTCGTGTATTCGATCAGCAGGATTCAGGGAATCTCTCCTTCGGTATTGTGCAAAAGGATGGAAAGCGATTGTTCGTAAAGTATGCGGGAGCACATACAATTCATGCGAATCATACGGGAAGTCCCCCGGAAGCCATTCGTAATCTGAAATCATCTGTTTCCGTCTATGAGGATCTCGCGCATGACACGTTGATTCGACTAACGGATCATTTTGCAACGGATGAGGGGTATGCCTGTGTCTTCGATTGGGTGGATGGGGAGTGTCTTCACTCCCACTGGTATTTTCCGCCTCCGGCTAAGTATGAAGATCCGCGTTCGCCCTACTATCGGTTCAGACAACTCCCAGTGAAGACACGTATTCAGGCGATGGAGCAGATTCTGAATTTTCATATCGAGGTGGAACGAAGAGGTTATGTAGCTGTTGATCTGTATGATGGCAGTCTGATCTATGATTTTGACAGAAACTTTATGAAGATTTGTGATATCGACTTGTATCGGAAGGGCTCTTTTACCAATACCATGGGGCGTATGTGGGGATCTTCCCGCTTTATGTCACCCGAAGAGTTTGAGCTAGGCGCACCCATAGATGTGGTTACCAATGTATTCAACATGGGGGCAATGGCGTTTGGGTTGCTTGGTGGGGAGAAAGATCGTTCCTATGAGAGATGGGATGCCGGAGAAGCGTTGTATCAGGTTGTGATACGTGCAGTGAGCGATGATCGGTCCGAGCGGTACGCATCGATTGCGGAACTTGGTGAGGCCTGGAAACAAGCTACGATTTAAGGTCAATGAGTTAGTGGTTGGATTTTCGCAAATATGCAAAATCCATTCGTATATGTGTGTGAAATCCCGTATAATGGAAATTATTAAGGGGGTGCAGATGATGTGCAGATATGCCTTGTCAGGACCATATAAAGACATCTATGCATGTTTCATTTGTCGCAAATCATTTAAACAAGTTTCCAGACATGACCTAAGCCCTGAGGTGGTGGCCCAACTTGAATATAAGTGCCCACAATGTGCCACGTCTATGGTCAGCATGGGACACGATTTCCAGGCGCCCAAGCAAAATGATACCAAACAATGGACCAAAGTGATGATGTTGTATCGTCATGGTTATACCTATCATAATTGCGGGTGCGGGGCTGGATATCGCCCGGCTGATTTACGTGAATTATCCGATTTTCTGGAGCAGCAAGAAGCTGGTAAAGGCAGTGAAGGCAAACGATTATTGCAAAGGTTAACTTCATAGTTATGGTTCCAAAATCCAACCTGTCGTCTATGGAAATGTTGAAAATACAGGTGAGCACGTTGTATACAATCAATGAGCAGCAGCGTCTATTAAGCATTAACGAGCCGGGTGGTGGGCAGGCTCCAGCCATTTTTATCGGCATGACTTCTGCTGGTTCACTGATCTATTACCATGAGCAGTTACCGCCGGATTTAATGAATGAATTGGGTAAGGATTGCGAGCTTCCGTTGGATATTCCGAAACTAATTCGCAAGGTGGAAACCTTTGAGCCAGTTAACCGTGTGTGGATGGGACCCGCCTATGCTTTTCCTGAGTCATCTGACGAGTGGAATCAGAAGGTTCAGTTGATTGGTCAGGAGCAGCATTATTTGGTGGCAGAGAATTTCCCTGAATTAACAGATCACTTGTATGAAAAAAGCCCTGTTGCCGCTTATGTTATTGGTGATTCTGCTGTGGCAGTGTGTTGCTCCGCAAGGCTCTCCGATTATGGGGCGGAAGCGAGTCTATATACGGCACCGGGTTATAGAGGACATGGATATGCAGCGGAGACGGTAAAGTGCTGGCAGTATTATGTCAAGGAGCGTGGACGCATGCCAATCTACAGTACATCTTGGGATAATCTCGCTTCACAGCAAGTTGCCCGTAAACTGGGATTAATTCAGTTCGGTGTGGATTTCAGTATCACAACTGTAGATTTGAGGAAGGACTGTGATGTCTGATGATCCGCACTTTCGTACAAAAGGATCTGCAGTATGTCATTGATGCGCATATCCGAATCTATCGAAACGAGTATAATTATGATCATAGCTTTGCTGAATTTATCACCCATAGGCGCGCGTGGATTATATCAATCTGTGGGCTTTGAAGTGAAGGAAGTCCGCAAGCAGATGTTGTCAGGTCAGGAGCTTACCGAAGAACAATGGGAACTTGTTCTGTAGTTAACTCGTTGTTGAAAGGAGTGGTACAGTGAATCGCAGAAGACTGATTCTGGGTTTGTTATCCATATGCACAGCATTGACGGTAGCAGCATGTTCGACTCGGACAGAAGACCAAGCATTATCAGCAACCATTGAAAGCAAGTTGCAGCAGATGGTTAGCGCCCCTGTCCTCCTGACCAGCAGTAATCCCAATGATTATATTGCTGGTAACCGTGAGGCTTACGACGACATCTTGAATACGGGTGAGGAAGGATTGCATCTGCTGCTAGAGCAGCTCGAATTCAGTCCAGATAATGGTCTCAAGGAATGGATCATGGCTCAGGCAAGTACTGAACTGCTCGGAGAGCTTAACCCTGTAGAGACGTGGCATAGTGGCAAGGACTGGCTCAGACAGTATAAAATGAACGTAGAATAATGGTTCATCTTCTCTATAGTACCTGACTTAGCGGAAGTAATGGAGGGGGCGGAATCGATTCTGAAGAAGCGATAGCGTTCGCCTTTGTCTCCGAATTTATACATCTATAGGGTTATTCAAGAAAATTTGGAGACAACAGCGATCAGAAGAACGATCCGTAACCGGAATGGTTCCCGCAAGCCGTCAAGCACTGTAGTGTGTGATGAGCCGGAAGTACAAACCTCACCTCCAGTCAGCATGAGCAGCATTGAGAGGTTCTTGGAACCCGAAAGAATACATTATAGAGGTGAAATCCTTGACTAAGAAAATTGCTTTTTTTGATTCAGGCATCGGTGGTTTAACCGTTTTGCATAAGGCATTACAACAGTTTCCAGAAGAACAATTTTTGTACTATGCGGATACCCTACATGTCCCGTATGGAACGAAGTCTGCGGATGAGGTTAGAGGACATATTTTTGATTGTGTGGAAGCCATCGTTCAGGAGGATGTTCAAGCAATCGTGATTGCTTGTAATACAGCAACAAGTCTGGCTGTGAAGGATCTGCGCGCCAAGTACGATATCCCGATCATTGGCATGGAGCCTGCGGTGAAACCAGCCGTGGAGATGAATCGTGATAGTGGGAAAAGAGTGCTTGTATTTGCCACGGCCCTCACCTTGAGCCAAACCAAGTATAACGAACTGGTATCACGTGTTGATGATCACCACAGTGTGGATTCCATTGCGCTGCCAGAACTTGTGGAGTGGTGTGAACAGCTGGATTTTAATCCAGGCAAAATCGCTGATTATTTCCGGTTCAAGCTGGCAGATCTCGATCTTCATGGGTATGGCACAGTGGTGCTTGGTTGCACGCATTATCCATTCTATACGTCCATTCTGCGCACGGTTCTGCCCGATCATATACAGATTATTGATGGCAGTACAGGCACAGTGAACCATCTGAAGCAGCGGCTTGGGCTGGTGGCTCAACATGGAGACAGAACAGGGGATCAGGTCACTTTCCTCAGTTCATCAGGCCGACCGGAAGAGCAGGAGAAGATGTGCAGTGCACTTCAATATCTTGAGATGAACTCCAAGTAGGTTACACCATAGGAGGTGATAGCTATGCAGTCCATTTATCTTATCCGTCACGCCAAGGCCACAGGGCAGGAACCCCATGCAGAGCTTACAGATGAAGGGATCAGGCAGGCTGAAAAACTTGCAGATATCTTGGCTCATCACGCCATAACATATATTGTCTCCAGTCCATGGAAAAGGGCCGTTCAGACGGCTATGCCACTGCGCATAGCAACGCTGCAACATATACATACGGATGAACGTCTCCAGGAGAGGGTACTTAGCTCTCTTGATCTGCCTAACTGGATGGATGTACTGAAACGTACATACGATGATGTGGATTGGGTGGAAGAAGGCGGGGAATCTTCTCGAAACGCTGCTGCAAGGGGGCTGGCACTACTGGAAGAGTTGTGGAGCAGACCGGAACAGCATGGGGCCGTGGTTACACATGGGAACTTATTATCACTGCTTATTCGTGAGTATGAACCATCCTTTGGTTATGAAGAGTGGACCAAACTGTCTAACCCGGATGTGTATGTGCTGGAGCGACAACGGCCAGATGCAGGGCTATCCACCATTCGAAGAATTTGGACAGATTAAACAGTAAAAGAGTGCTCCAGCGATATTATATCAGCCAGAACACTCTTTTCGTTTATCCACGGGGCAAGTTTACAATGCGGCAATCATGATCATAACCCATCCAGCCAAAAATGCGACTCCGCCAAGTGGGGTAATGGCTCCCAATTTGCGAACACCCGTTACACTTAAAACGTACAGGCTGCCAGAGAACAGGATGATCCCGGCGAACATCAGCCACCCGGCAAGCATGACGAGCGAAGAGGATTCAAGGCGGTCTGCCAGCAGTCCGATCAGGATGATCCCAAGTCCGTGGATGAGGTGATATTGAACACCGGTTTCATAGATTTTGATCATGTCAGCGGATAGTTTGCGCTTGAGCGCGTGTGCGCCAAAAGCGCCCAAAGCAACAGCCAGGAACATCATAATACTGCCGAGTATAATCAGGGTTTGCAATGTGTCTTTCTCTCCTTTTAAGGGTAATTAGATATAACAACAAAGTGTACTGCACGAGTGTTGTCTACAGTTTGCGCAATTGAATCTGCCCAATGGAGTGATCGGCTTCCTTTTTCAGAATCAGTCTGGCACGCCCTTTGGTTGGCAAAATGTTTTCATGCAGGTTTTTGGCATTGATATCCTGCCAAATCTGGTTGGCTGTACGCACGGTTTCTTCTTCATCGATATTGGCGAATCTTTGATGGAAAAAGGAATCCGTGTTCTGGAACGCTGTGTTGCGAAGCAGCTTGAAACGCTCAACGTACCAGTGTCGTATATGCTCTTCTTCCGCATCAATGTAGATGGAGAAATCGAAGAAATCACTAACCAGCAAAGGCGTTTCCTTTTTGATCTGAAGTACATTGATACCTTCAATTATGAGAATATCCGGTTGACAGATCTGCTTCTCTTCTCCTTGAATGACATCGTAGGCGAGGTGAGAGTAGACGGGTGCTTTCACTTCCGGCTTGCCAGATTTCACATCACCCATGAACTGAATCAGGGATTTGATATCATAGCTTTCCGGGAATCCCTTGCGGTTCATGATGCCCTTCTCTTGCAGCACCGCATTGGGATATAAGAAACCGTCGGTGGTGACAAGGTCAACCTTCGGACTATTCTTACCTCTGGCGAGCAGTGCCTGTAGCAAACGGGCCGCTGTACTTTTGCCCACGGCAACACTTCCCCCGATTCCAATGATGTAGGGGGTGGGGAGAGCTTCTTTTTTCATAAAGGAGGCCGTTAGTTGATTCAACTCTCGTGAAACTCTTGCATATAGGTCAATAAAGTGGGTAAGAGGCAAATATATATCTTCGACTTCTTGAATCGATACCTCTTCATTCAATCCCTTTAACTGTTCTAATTCGGCTTCCGTCAGTGGAAGAGTGGTCTGATGTTCTTTAAGTTCAGCCCATTCCTTGCGGTTAAACTCGATGTAAGGAGAGTATAAATTCATGAGATCCCGCTTTCTGTATGTAATATAATTGTGGACACAACCTAGTGTATCAAATTTCAGGAAACTGACAACACCTTTACATTGTGCACTTCATAATGCCTTTCGTCAAAATGGAGCGAAATACAACTTATAGGAAAGTTTAACCCAATTTATGTTAAAGTCAACGTATACCATGCGGAAGGGTGACAGCACATGATCGTATATGAGAGAGAGCATGATTTTGTTTTGACCGCACAGCATGAGCATGGATTAGTAGCCGGAGAGATGGCTTTCCACTGGAAAAATGAATTATTAGCTGATGCTTCGCATCGGGATGAATTGATTCTAGCGGCCAAGGAACATGACCGTGGCTGGATTGAACTGGATTCATCTCCGTTCTGGAATGATTTCAGTCAATCGCCGTATTCGTTTCGTGATTATCCATTGCGTCCGCGTTTTGTATTCTACCATAAAGGGATTGAAGAAGTCCGTCAGAAAAACCTCTACGCCGGATTATTGTGTAGCTTGATGTACACGGAGCTATTTCAGAAAAATCTGGGGGCCAATGCTCAGGATGATGATGACATCCGAGATTATCTGCAGCAAGAACACAAACGTCAGCTGGATTGGGAGAAACAGCTTGGTGGTGATGCTGAAGCACTGAAACAGAGGCTGCAAAGTGATGTGGAGATCATGCTTTTCTGTGATCAGCTCAGTCTGTTCCTCTGTATGGAGGAACCTGGAACACCTGCTGCGCGTTATGATTTTTTTGCAGAGGGGCTCAGTTGTACGTTTGATGCCTGTTCCAGACAGCCGATTCAGGCAGAGTGGTTATCGAATGAAAAAGTAGGCCTGTCTTTTTTCCCGTTTGATGAGGACTTTACGATCGTTTTACCATATAAATCGGTGCCAAAGGCAAGTATCCGCAAATTTGGTATGCAACAGGCTTATCGCCGGGCTGAATGGAAGGAACGCCGGGTGTTGATTACGGAATTGAACTGAGAACTGGAAACTCCAGGCTTGAGGAAAGACCAGCATAGAATATCACAAAACAGGCGGGCTTCTGATGTACAGGTGTACAGGGCGTCCGCCTTTCGTATGCATATATATCATCATAGACTATACTGTGAGACCGGTGTAAATACGAATGAATCAGAGTGGGAATAAAGAAGGAAAACACAGGTTATTCCCAGAAATGTTAGTGTACAGCAGAGAAGCGCATGTTAGTAGGAGGACGAATATGGATACTAGAATAGAGATATTAACAATGTGTATGGTATGGGACAAAATGAATGATCAGGTGTTGTTAATGAATCGGCCGGATCGCAAAGGATTTCCGGGATACATCGCTCCTGGGGGGAAGGTAGATTTTCCGGAGAGTATCGTGGATGGTGCCTTGCGGGAGGTTCTGGAGGAGACGGGGCTAGTAGTCAATGAGATTACGTATAAAGGGCTTGATGAGTTCTGTGATCCCGAACAAGGGTTGCGGTACATGGTATTTAACTATTTGGCGACTTCATTCGAGGGTCAATTATTGCAAGATCCGCCCGAAGGCGAACTGTTATGGGTGCCTATGAAGCGGGTTTTTGAGCTGCCTATGCAGGATTGGTTTGCTGAACGTCTCCCGCGTTTTTTCCAAAAAGGTACTTTTGAGCGGAGTGTGATCTGGGAGAAGTCATCCGGACGTACACTGCAAGAGACATTTATGATTTATAGCGATTGAGTACTTGAACAGAGTTAGACCCAATAAGTTAAACCGTCAGAAGGAGTAAAAATCATGGGATACTAGCATGCCCTGCAAGGATACAGTGCGGCGACGCTTGATGGGGAATGGAAATTAATTCATGAGCATTTAAGCTTGGGTTAGGATAAAAATAATGCCTCAAAATGTATCATCCATATCTATATATTTATATCCAAATATTATGATATAATGAAGTTTACTATTTTTATAGGAGATGACTAGTCTGTGGGTAATAGTGTGTGATTAATAGATTGAGTAAACTAGTTTGTTGAAATGAAGAATGATATATTTGTGGATTTGCCATACATAGGCTTCTGCAAACAAGACGTAAATGAATATTGTACGATGAAAAGGTGGAGATTGGCATGAAATTGTCGTTCCGGATTTTGGACTGGGAAGAAGAGAGACCCTACGAACTTTTATTGATGGCTGATCCTTCAAAAGCAATTGTGGATGAGTACCTGAGTCGGGGTGTTTGTTTTATTGCCGAATATGAAGGAGAGATGGTTGGGGAGTTCGTATTGTTGAAGACTCGTCCAGAGACTGCGGAGATTGTTAATATTGCCGTACAGGAAGAACTGCAGGGACAAGGTGTAGGCAAACACATGATTAAGGAAGCGATGGAAGCTGCACGTAGATTGGGCTGCCGGATTCTCGAGATTGGAACGGGCAACTCCAGCTTTCATCAATTGAAGTTATACCAACGTTGCGGTTTTCGCATCATTGGGGTTGATCGTGACTTCTTTGTGAGGCATTATGAGGAAGAGATTATAGAGGATGGTATCCGTTGTGTGGATATGATCCGTATGGCCATAGATCTGGATGCTTTTACAGAGGATGAAAAGAAATAGGAAGTAATCGCTGAAGTAAGGTACATCTTACGGACGAGAGGAAGAGATGTAAGTGGATCGATATACACATATTGGGGTATATGGCTTGGTCGCTTGGGAGCACAAATTCCTGTTGATTCATAAGGCTCGGGGAGCATATCAGGGGCAATGGGATTTACCAGGCGGAAGGCTGGAATTTGGTGAGCAGCCAGTGGCTGCTCTTCATCGTGAGATTGAAGAAGAGACGGGCCTGACCCATCTACAATTGGTGATTAATTCTGCGGAGTCATGTCTACTGGAATGGGTGCATCAAGGTGAGCCGGAAGAGCTGCACCATATCGGGATGTTGTATGATGTTGCTTTGACCGCAGCCAGTCAGCCGAATCATATCAAAAAGGAACCCGATGGTGAAGATTCGTTAGGAGCGGACTGGTTTACACTGGAGCAGGTTAGAGAACTGTCTCTAACGCCGTTTGCAGAGTATATGATTAGTCAAAGTAGAGCTTGAGGCGCATCATCAACTCTATTGTTAACTTAAATTTGCTGAATCCAAAGAAGCTGCTCGGATAATTCATGTCTGGGCCAGCTTTTTGCTGTTGGTCACTTGAAGAAAACCCCAATTACTTGTTGAATGTGACGTCAAATGGTTAATGTTTAACTTGACGGTTTGTTTTTGAACATAATGGACCACAATTCAATTAAGGAGGTAAAATGGGAGATCGTATGCCTATTTTGTTGTAATTAAGCGTTTGTTGTTCTACCCAAATTGATCGATTTATTCGATTCATCTAATTTATGCATCAATTGGACTAAAAATAGGAAATGCTCCTGAGCGTAAAAGTTTATAGAATAGATAGTAGAACACGGACTTCACTTGAAGAAGTGGAGAAAGTGTAACCTTCGAACGGATCAGGACAGTATTCGACATCTGTGCGACGGTATATACAATCATTGTTTTACTTTGATTTTGAAAACGCAGACAAACCTTGACGGGAGCGTCGGACTAACGTTACTACCACCAACAGCACGATTATTGGACTTCATGAAAAATTTCGCTTAAAATGTTGAACGAACGCAAATTACGGCTTAGTCAATGATTTCCGTCAAAAACTTATGACTAAATCAAGACGGAGGGAACGTCGATGACGATCGTGGAAGGCAACAAGAAGCCCTGGGAAAGTTACTATGGCCCCAATATGGGATACGTACAGGAACAATATGAATTATTCACTCAAGACCCTGGTTCGGTTACACCGGCTTATCGTGAACTATTTGAACAATGGGGTGCACCGCCGATGTCTGGCAGGGATGCACGCACAACTTCGAATTCCGGCAACGCCCAATTGGCTTCCGGAAGCGTAGACATTCAATTATTACAGAAAGCGGTTACAGCGGGTAAACTGGTATGGAACATCCGTACCTATGGTCATCTTGCTGCAGATATAGATCCGCTTGGAATCAGTGAAGATACAGACACATCTTTGCTGGAACCTCAGCATTTTGAATTAAACGAAGAAGATCTGAAAGCTTTGCCTGCTTCCCTGATCTGGGAAGGAGCAGATGGGCAGACAGCAACCGGATGGGATGCAATCCAACGCTTGCGTCAGATATACACTGGACCCATGGCCTATGAATTCAGTCATGTGCACGAAGTTCAAGAACGTGAGTGGCTGAATCGCCGCGCGGAATCCCGGACATCACCAGCTCCGCTTACGTCGAAAGAACGTAAGGCTTTGCTGGAACGTTTGGTTGAAGTCGAGCAATTTGAAGATTATCTTCACAAAACATTTGTTGGTCAGAAACGTTTCTCCATCGAAGGTAACGATGTGCTTGTGCCGATGCTGGATGAAGCTGTTCGCATCATGGCGGAAGCCGGATCAAGCCACATTCTGATGGGTATGGCCCACCGTGGACGGTTAAACGTACTGGCTCATGTTTTGGGCAAACCGTACAGCAAAATTTTCTCTGAATTTCATCATGCTCCGAACAAAGATTTGGTTCCATCGGAAGGTTCGACTGGAATCAACTACGGTTGGACGGGGGATGTCAAATATCATATGGGTGCCAACCGTTTTGTAAAAGACGGGGAAACTGTACAGGCACGCCTTACTCTGGCGAATAACCCGAGCCATCTGGAATACGTTAATCCGGTTGTACAAGGGTTTGCTCGTGCGGCTCAGGATGACCGTCGTGACCCTGGATATCCGAAGCAGGACGTGACGAAGGCAGCTACCATTTTGATGCATGGTGATGCAGCATTCCCTGGCGAAGGGATCGTTGCCGAGACGCTTAACTTCAAAGCTCTGCCAGGATATCAGAATGGCGGAACCATCCATATTATCGTCAACAATCGTCTGGGTTTCACTACAGATAGCGGTGATTCCCGTTCAACGTATTACGCAAGTGACCTTGCTAAAGGGTACGAAATTCCGATTGTACACGTGAATGCGGACAATCCGGAAGCTTGTATTGCAGCCATTCGTATGGCAGCCGAGTATCGCAATCGTTTCAAAAAGGATTTCCTGATCGACTTGATCGGTTACCGTCGCTACGGCCATAACGAAACCGATGATCCCGAAACAACTCAACCTATCGTTTATGACAAGGTGAAAAACCATCCAACGGTAAGCCACTTGTATCAGGATCAGTTGAAAGAAGAATCGATTATCGATGATGCATCCATTACGAGCATTCGCGATGGAGTAACGAACAAATTAAAAGAAGCTTATGACCAGATGAAGAAAAATGAAGTACATGAATATTATCAACGGAAAATCAGTGAGCCGGAGGCTGTTACGATTACTCCGACTGCGGTACCACTGGAGAATCTGCGCAGCATTAATGCCGATTTGCTGAAATGGCCTGAGAACTTCAATGTGTATCCGAAGTTACAGCGGATTTTGCAACGCCGGAGCACTTCCCTGAACGAAGGGGAAAAAGTGGATTGGAGCCTTGCGGAGACACTCGCATTTGCAACCATTCTGGCAGATGGCAAGCCAATTCGGATTAGTGGACAGGATGCCGAGCGTGCTACATTCGCTCATCGGAATCTGGTGTTACATGATTCGGAGAATGGAGCAAAGTTCTGCCCATTACATCACTTGCCACAGGCAAGAGCATCCTTTGCAATCTATAACAGTCCGTTGTCTGAAGAATCCGTTGTTGGATTCGAATATGGCTATAACGTATATTCACCAGATACATTGGTCATTTGGGAAGCTCAATTCGGAGACTTTGCCAACTGTGCACAGGTTATATTTGACCAGTTTGTATCAGCGGGCCGCGCCAAATGGTCTCAGAAGTCCAGTCTGGTGATGTTGTTACCACATGCGAATGAGGGTCAAGGACCTGAGCATACAAGTGCTCGTCTGGAACGCTTCCTGCAGCTTTGTGCAGAAGACAACATGACGGTTGCCAACTTGTCGAGTGCATCCCAGTACTTCCACTTGTTGCGTCGTCAAGCCTCGTTGACTGAAACGGAAGATGCTCGTCCACTTGTGATGATGTCACCGAAAAGTCTCATTCGTAACCCGCGTGTTGCATCACCGGCAGTTGAATTCAGTGAAGGCAAGTTTGAACTTGTACTGGAACAAGCTGGACTGGGGACACAGCCGGATCGTGTAGAGCGCATTATTTTGTGCAGTGGCAAGATTGCCATTGACCTGGAAGATGCTATTGAAAAAGATAAAGCAGATCGGTCATGGCTTCACATTATTCGTGTGGAACAGTTGTATCCGTTCCCGGCAGAAGAGATCAAACGTGTCCTTGCCCGTTTCAGTAATGTAAAAGAGTTGGTATGGGTACAGGAAGAGAACAAAAACATGGGTGCCTGGACATACATGGAGCCTCGTCTTCGTGAAGTCGCCCCGGAAGGCACAACGGTTAGATATGAAGGTCGCCCGGAACATGCAAGTCCTTCCAGCGGTTATCAGCTTGTGCATAGTATGGAACAGCAACAGATTATTACATCTGCGTTGAAACAAACGACGAAGAATAATATTCCACTGGGGAGGTAACAGCTGTGAGTGAAATTAAAGTACCTGCAATGGGTGAGTCAATAACTGAGGGAACTGTATCCAGATGGATGGTTAAAGAAGGGGATACCGTTAATCAGGGTGATGTGCTTCTTGAACTGGAAACGGATAAAGTAAATATTGAGATCAGCGCAGAAGAAAGTGGCGTGCTGGAGAAGATCATTCGTCAGGAAGGCGAGACGGTAGAGATCGGTGAAACGATCGGTACACTCTCAGCTGGTTCTGGAGGAGGAAGCGGTGCACCCGCTTCCGAACCAGTAGCTGAAGAGAAAAAGGCCGTTACTCCTGCACCTGAAGCTTCAACACCACCACCAGCACCTGTTGCGGCAGCACCAGAGTCATCCGATAGTGCCAAGACGGCTTCACCGTCTGCTCGTAAGCTTGCACGTGAACGTGGTATCGAGTTAGATCAGGTTCAGAGTAAAGATCCAATTGGACGGGTATACCAGGATGATGTGAAGAGCCATAACAATCAGGCTCCTGCTCCTGCTGCTCCACCTGCGAGTAAAGCTCCAGCAGCACCAAGTGCTCCGGCAACTGGAAGTTCTACCTATACCAAACCAGTGGAGCGGCAGCGGATGTCTCGCCGCCGTGCGACCATTGCCAAACGTCTGGTAGAGGCTCAGCAGACAGCAGCCATGCTGACTACGTTTAATGAAGTTGATATGACTGCGATCATGGATGTACGTAAACGCCGTAAGGACAAGTTCAAAGAGAAACATGAGATCAACCTGGGCTTTATGTCCTTCTTCACCAAAGCGGTTGTGGGAGCTTTGAAAAAATTCCCTACAATCAACGCAGAGATTGATGGTGAAGATGTTGTTCTCAAAAAGTATTATGATATCGGCATTGCCGTATCTGCGAAGGAAGGACTGGTTGTACCGGTTGTACGTGATGCCGATCGTCTGGGCTTTGCCGAGATCGAGAAGAGCATTGCAGACCTGGCATCCAAAGCTCGTTCCAACACACTGGCGTTGTCTGATCTTCAAGGCGGAACGTTCACCATTACCAATGGCGGAACATTTGGTTCCTTGTTGTCTACGCCAATTCTGAATACACCTCAAGTGGGTATTCTGGGAATGCATAAGATCCAGCTTCGTCCAGTGGCGATTGATGCAGAGCGGATGGAGAACCGTCCAATGATGTACATCGCGTTGTCCTATGATCACCGGATCATCGACGGTAGTGAAGCGGTACGTTTCCTCGTGACCGTGAAAGAACTGCTTGAAGACCCGGAATCCCTGTTGATTGAAGGTTAATCCATAACGTTTGAATATAGCTATTATTCATATCGCTTAACAAGAAAACCCCTGAACTGGAGTGCAGCGTGAGCTGAGCATCCGATTCAGGGGTTTCTTTTGGCTTTTGGTATGTTGTTCTCTGAATCTATTATATAGAGTCAGCGGTCTCAGTAGGACTCACCGGACTAGGGTGTGTATTCGAGCCAGGGGTATTCCGCTCTAGCCAGTTCACAACGTGCTGGGCTACTTCTGTTCGGTTGATCTCATGCAGCATTTCATGGCGTCCATCCGGATACAGGCGATACTCAATGTTCTCCAGCTGAAGCTTCTTATACTGCGAGACCAGATTAAGAACGCCTTTGCCATGAAGTCCAACAGGGTCCTTCTCACCTGAGAACAGGTATACGGGTTTGTGTTTGGGTATGCGCTCCATATTGTGTGGAAGATGGACTTCAAGCAGCAATTTGAAGAAGTCGCGGAAAAAGCCTGCTGTACAGACCGCTCCGCACAGGGGGTCATCAATGAATCGCTGAACCTCTTGTGAGTCCCGGGACAACCAATCAAACGGTGTCGTCGCGGGGCGGAAAGAGCGGTTAAATCCACCAAATACAATCGCGTTGAGCAGCATGCTGGGGTGGGTAGCACCCTGAATGCCACACTGCAAGAAGGCCAGCTTCTCTCCAAACCGGAGCAGACCGCGTCTTCCGTTTGTTCCGGATAAAATAAAGGCATGGTACTGCTCATGACCCGCGTACATGAGATGTTGTACCAAGAATGAGCCCATGCTATGTCCCATTAGAAACATGGGGACCCCAGGATTTTCTTTGGCGGCTACTTCGCCCAGATTGATCATATCACTCGCCATCCAGCGGAAGGCATCGATACCAGCATTACCAAGCAACTTGGCATTCTCCACAGTTTTGCCATGACCCCGATGGTCATTGGCATAAACCGCATAGCCATTTTGGGTAAGAATGTCGGCAAATTCGGCGTATCGGGCTGCCGTCTCGCCCATGCCGTGTGCAATTTGCACTACACCTTTAACGTTGCATTCCGGATCGGGAAGCCAGCGGTACACATGAATACGGGTACCTTCACTAGCGACCAAGGCAAAGGTAGATTCCTGCATCTCGTGTAATTCCTCCTTCACAGGTTACATATAAGCTTGATTTATGGCAGATAAGAGCGAAGAACAGTGGTATTTCCATTTAATGTATAACAACCCAGATTGGCTGGCAAGAGATAACATTGTCCAGCTTTCAATTCAATGCTGTCTGATTCAGCATGTGCCCACTCCAAAGTTCCTTCTCCTTCACAGACAACGAGAATCGTGAAGCTGTCAGGATTGGTGGAGAGTTCCCAACGTTTATTCACAATACCTTTTTCAACTACAAAATAAGGGCATTCCGCAAGCTTGAGCCATTCACCAGGAGTAGCGTTATTTGTTTTCATCGTTGAGGCACCTGCGCCCTCATAGGCGGTGACATTTAATGAGTCTTCAACATGCAACTCACGTGGTTTGCCATCCAGCCCTGGACGATTATAATCGTAGATCCGGTACGTCGTATCTGAGTTTTGCTGAATCTCAGCGACAACGACACCTGCACAGAGCGCATGCACTGTTCCGGCAGGGATAAAGAACGTATCGCCGGCCTCTACAGGTACCTGACGAAGGGTATCCATCACCGTGCCGTTTTCCAATGCTTCTTTTAATGTTGCCCGATCAACGCCTTCGTTCAAGCCATAGATGATGTGTGCGCCCGGTTTTGCGTCGAGTACATACCACATTTCTGTTTTGCCAAGCTCGCCTGGAGGAAGTGCCTCATAATCGTCTGTTGGATGAACCTGAACGGACAGGTCATCGTTGCAGTCAAGCAGCTTAATCAGAAGGGGGAAACGGCCGCCTTTTTCAGAGACACCTTTGGTTCCAAGCCATTCGGTGCCCAGTTGTTCACGAACTTCATCCAGACCTTTGCCAGCCAGTGCTCCATTTAATACCTTGGTTGTACCGTTGGGATGATCCGCAATCATCCATCCTTCTCCGATATGTCCTTCAGGGGGCGTAAGGCCGAATTGCTCCAGCGCACGACCGCCCCACACACGTTCTTTGAACTCAGGTTGGAATTGTAATGGGTATGGCGTAGACATCAGTAATCTCTCCTCTAGTATATGAAATGGTGGATCGCTTTAATCAGTCATGGGCATGTAGTCGCCATGAGCAAACAAGTGAATACGTTTGCATATGTAGATGTAGAACACAGATCGCAGTAAGAAAAAGCCGTAAATAGCTCGCCTTGCGATTGTGTCTAGTTTATTGTATTTGGTGAACAAAGGAAATTATTTTTTCTCGATTCCGATCAGAAAAGGAGAAGTTTCTCGCTGCAATTGGCGATAGATCACAACCTGTGCCTGTTCCACCGGAAGGGCAGAGGACCAGTCCAATACAGCTTCTGCTTCCTGTGCCCCTCCGTCATGACCGGGGTAGAGCACAACCGTAATAATTCCGCGAGGACGTAATAAAGCGAGTGCAGCCTCGAGTGCAGCGATCGTGCTGTCAGTCTCGGTGATGATGGAGGAATCTGCACTTTCTGAAGGCAGGTACCCCAGATTGAACATAACTGCACCAACCGTACCAAGCCATGACTCAGGCACTGCTTCTGCCATTCGATCATGGCTTAGTTGAAGCATGGAGATGGAGCCAAGCTTGGCTTCATCATTTTGTTTTCGAATCCGGGCCTGTGCCAGCGTGAGGGCTTCACTTTGAATATCGAATCCAATGACTTGACCACGCCGGCCAACTTGTTGTGCCAAAAATAGTGTGTCTGCTCCTGTACCCACCGTTGCATCTATCGCCAGATCACCTTGCTGCAGACGGGAAGCAATCCACTGATGCGCACAGCTGAGAACTGAAAGAAAGCCCATCTATACTCGCCTCCAATACTTACCTTGCCATGAATCCCGCTCTCGCAGCTCACGATCAATGGAGTTTAACACTTCCCATTTGTTCATGGACCACATCGGTCCAATCAACAGATCACGTGGTGCGTCGCCTGTAAGACGGTGTACGATCATTTCCGGTGGAAGCATCTCCAGTGTATCTACGATCAGCTTGATATACTCGTCCTGATCCAGAAAACGTAAAAGACCAGCTTCGTATTGCTTCACCATTGGTGTTTTGCGCATGAGATGTAACAGGTGAATCTTGATTCCCTGTACATCCATATTGGCAACTGCACGTCCAGTGTCCAGCATCATCTCATGTGTCTCTTGAGGCAGACCATATATGATATGTGTGCACACACGTATATTCCGTTTGCGCAGTTTCTCAACCGCTTCTTCGTAACACTTTGTGTCGTGCGCACGATTAATCAATGTTGATGTGGAATCATGGATCGTTTGAAGTCCCATCTCAACCCACAGATAAGTGCGCTCGTTGAGTTCAGCCAAATAATCAACAACGTCATCTGGCAAACAATCCGGGCGAGTGGCGATGGACAAACCAACAACACCGGGTTGCTCCAGAATTTCTTCAAAATATTCGCGCAACTCCTCAACCGGAGCATACGTATTCGTATAGGCTTGGAAGTAGCCAATATAATGGGCTGTAGGCCACTTGAGGTGCTGTTTATCTCGAATTGTATTGAATTGGGTGACCAGATCTTCACGTCTGCTGCCAGCAAAATCGCCTGATCCACGCGCACTGCAGAAGGTGCAGCCACCTTTGGCAATGGAACCATCACGGTTGGGACAGGTGAATCCAGCATCCAGCATCACTTTGAAAACCTTATTGTTAAATTGATCGCGCATCTCATAATTCCAGGTATGGAATCGTTTATCTCCCCACAAAAGAGGGGGCTGTAATGCAGGTGCATTCATCTTCAGGGTACTCCTTTGGCTGTCGAATTACAGTAATCATACGTGAACAAAAGAAGAAGTGCTATGCGATTTCCGTCATAGACGATGGATAGCGATTATAGGTGTCTTCATGAACTTTTATCATTGTATCAAAAAACTAAAAAAAAAGGGAATCGAAACGCAAAAATAGGCCGTAAAATCAAGGTTTTCTCCTTGCTATAGTTTACACCTTATGTTATATTTAAATCAGCGTCAGACACCATCTAATGGGTATTATTCATCATAGCATTTGAATCAACGTTGACGTCATGGACCATACTATACCGTGAGGTGATATGAATGAATTCCCAAGTTAAAAACAAAGAATTGAATCATGTGTCTGTTGAATTGACGGCAGAAGAAGCGCTGGCTTTAACAGGTGTTCGTTTTAATGGAAATCCGAAAGTGAAAGCGGCTGCAAGACAAAAAGTTCGCGATGCTTTCGAAAAGACATTTGATTTTTCACACCAAGATAAGGTAGACTATGAACTACTAAAGTAGTTGGACCCCAATTCCAAATAAATCGAAGAGGGAATCTTTGAGATTTGCCCAAAGTGGCAGATCCGAAGATTCCCTTTTCATTGCTCTTTACAATTTGCCAGTTCTTCGGCAAAATAGTTCTGAGACAAGTATGGGACAAACGGAGGAATAAAATGCGTTTACGTGGCAGAAAAGGGATAAGAGAAAATCTGGAGCAACAAGTTGATCTTGTTGTACTGGACCCCAAGCAACATAAAGGAAAATGGTCTGAACTGTTTGGCAATGATCACCCGATCTTCGTGGAATTTGGTATGGGTAAAGGTCAATTTATCAGCCAAATGAGTTATAAATATCCGGAATTTAATTTCATCGGTATTGATATGTATGATGAACTGGTGCGTCGTGCCAGTGAGAAAGCTCGTAATGCGTGGAGTCAGGCTGATGTGGAGACACCCCCTAACCTGAAGCTTGCGCTGGCAAATATCGAACAGATCGAAGAAGTTTTTGAACCGGAAGAACTGGAGCGCATTTATTTGAACTTCAGTGATCCTTGGCCAAAAGCAAAGCATGCACGTCGTCGGTTGACGCATCCGCGCTTCCTGAAGAAATACACAGAATTGCTTAATCCCAAAGGTCAGATTCATTTCAAAACCGATTCGGAGACGCTGTTTGATTTCTCACTCAACGCCATTGCCGACTTCGGCCTGCAAATGACCAATATTTCTTTGAATCTGCATCGTGATGGTTTGAATGAAGAACATGTGATGACGGAGTACGAGCAGAAATTCATGGGTAAAGGTATGAACATTCACCGGGTTGAAGTGATTGTGGGTGAAGAGGCCTTGCGTGAGTATCAGCAGACACGTCTGGACAAGTATAAAGTTCGTGAAGCTTCTGATGAGTCTGGTGAAGATCAGGAACAGGAATAATTCGAAAAATCTAACTTAAACTCAATTAGGTAGAGCGACACATGAGGTGAATGGTTTCATTCTCATAGGTCGCTCTTTTTTTGCATGAACAATCAATATGCCATGCTCCATAAACTCAAGTCTGGGATGATTTCAAAAGTTCTCTGAATGAAACTCTTTGCGGCGATAATCGTTTGGTGTAACCCCGTTGAACTTTTTGAACATGCGATAGAAGTATGAACTGTTGGTGAATCCCGTTCTCTCGGCAATATCGGCAACAGAGTTCTCTGTCTCTACCAGCAGATGCTGGGCCTTGGCTATGCGGGTTTCATTAATCACGTCCGTAAGCCCTTTCAAGGTAAGCTGTTTGTAGAGCCTGCTTACATAGATGGGCGACATGCTCAACTCATCTGCGATAGAAGTTAGACATAGATTGGGCTCCGCATAGTCCCGCTCAATAATGCCATTGATTTTACGAATCAATTCTTCATGTTTCAGTGTACGTTTCTCCTCCACTTTGGAACCAAGCTCATCAAACATCCGATAGAAGTGTTCATGTACTTCACTGATGTCTTCCGCGTCTTTGACAGGCAGCATTAGACCATCCGAGACTGAATCAAGCGTGAGTTGATTATTCTTCTTGAGGGTATTTCGTACATGGTTCAGTGTCATCGTCAGATGGGATAAGGCTAGCTGGAAGACGGTAAATGGATATGCGGCTGTCTCGCCGACGATGTCTGCATAGACTTGTTTTGCTTCTCGTGTCTTACCTGTCATTAGATGATCGACTAGTTGTCTTTCCTTACCTGCCGGGAATGCGTACTCCTTGGCGTGATACGCCATGATGTCAGAGGTATAGATCAGACAGCCCGGTCCCATGAACAAACGATGCAGTGAGGCTTCGGCTGATCTGGTATAGGATGCAATACTGTCTTCCAATGAATCTTCTTCCGTGCCGATCGTACAGGAGATGGAGCATTTCAAATGGGTCATTACAGCTGCCTGCATCATACGTAGCAGCTCTTCGATCCGGTTATGAGCAGGTTGCCCAAGTTCATGGCTTTCCGTTTTTTCATTGAAGATGAGTGTGATCAGATCACCGCCCATGTCGACAGCTTCCGCATTGTAGTGAAGATCGGCTGTCTCGGTGCAGATGTTCATCATGGCGTATTTTACAAGCTGGGTCTCATCACGATACGTTTCGCTGAATTCGGTAAAATGATCAATACGCAGCAATACCAGTCTGGATGCACGCTGAACATCAATGGAGGAACCATAGAACTTCATTCGTTCTTCCAGCATACCTCCAGTTACTGTTTCACGGCCCTGCAGAGCTCCCCGCAGAAAATCCTGCCGTAACAAATGAAGACTGCCACGGCGCTCTGCTTCCATCACACGTAAACGAACAATCACCTTATCAATAGGGTGATATAATTTTCGGGACACAAGGTAAGAGAGCAGTAACCCTGCGAAGAGAAGTCCAACACAAAACAGAACGGTATGTGTGCGCATGCTCCGTATATCTGAGGTGATCAGATCATAAGGTGTTATTCTCACATAACGCCAACCCAGGTCATCGGGAGCGGTATAGGTGATGAGGGATTTTTCTCCGTCAACCTTCTCGGTAAAGTAAGCTGACTGTTCCGTATCCTGCATAATTGGCTTCATAAAAGCTTCACTGGAGAGATTTCTCATCAATGCACGGTCGCCAAAGTCAGATAAAAGGTCTCCATTCTCATTCACGATAAAGGTTTTGCCGGGTTGATCCACAGCATTCATATTCGGACTGAGCCAATCATCTTTGATATTAACGATGACAGCATAGTTTAGCTTCGCGTTATCATTAATCGTGTCATAACAGAGATAGGTGTAGCTGTTAACCTCTGTTGCTTCGGTAGAGCCGACCTGATATGTACGCGGGATAGGCACAAAAGGTTTATAGTCATGGAAGCGTTGGAGGATGTTTGTAATCCCCTGATCATCGATCTCCGAGATGGACTGCTGCCCATTGCGCATGTTGGAACTGATAAAGAATTCTTTACTTTTGGAGTTATATACATAGATGGATTCGATAAAGGGAAGGGACATACGGTAGTTGTCTAGCTGCTCCATCGCCGATGTAATCTCATAGATATTTGGTTTGGAATAGAGCAGTAATGAAGAGATGGTGTAGTCCTGATAAATCTGATATGACAATGATTTCGCAGTCTCGGTCATTTTGGCCACTTCACGGCTGGTTTGAGTAAGACTGTTCATATCTGTACGATACACCTGGCGAAGAGCGATCCGATTATAGTTGACGTACAAAATAGAAGAAGCGACAAGTAAGGTAGCGACGGTACTGATAATAATGCCGATCAGAATCCGTGTGAAGACTTTCTGACTGTCCTCTGAACGTTTACGCATTCATCTTCCCCCTCGGACCTCCTGTTTTGGGTGAATAACATAGAAATTCATGTACATACGTGAGGCTTAATATATGGATGAGCAGAAGAGCAAGAGTAACTTGAATTATATATTATGTATGCGTTTACATCAATGGTGGACAAGCCATTTTGCTTGTTTTGCCTACATAAAGTTCAACTTTCGCTGGATTGTTCACTAGGTGTAGCCTATGCACGATATCAACATTTGTGAACGGATGTGTGTGGATGTCTATTCATTTCATGGTTCGTTCATTTTGTTCATAGTTCATTTCGCAGAATCGTTCATTTTCTGAAGGGAAGCTTCAGTATCCGTGAGTGAAGAGAGCATCTACAATAAAAAGAGAGCTCCACCACGCAGCACCGCAAGAAATTCGGGAGGGATCGAGCCATGCTCAAAGAATTGAACAAAAACAAAATCATGTTTCTGATGCTGTTGCCCACGCTGATCTTTTTTCTGATTAACTCGTATTTTCCGATGATCGGCATCTATTATGCGTTCACCCGGTATGATTTTGAAGGCGGATTATTTGGTAGTCCATTTGTCGGTCTGGAGAACTTTAGGTTCCTGTGGCAATCCGGAATGTTGCTCAAGCTCACAACCAATACCGTGGGTTACAATCTCGCCTTCATTATATTAGGTAACGGTCTTGCGATCTTCTGTGCGATTATGCTTAGCGAGATCCGGGGCAGGTTATTCAAAAAAATTACGCAATCCGTCATGTTTTTGCCGTATTTCATCTCATTTGTACTATTAAGTGTAATCGCTTACAACATGTTTAACTACGAGTCGGGTTTTGTGAACACGGTGCTCAAACGTTTTGAGGCCGGCCCGGTCGACATTTATAACACACCCTGGATCTGGGTGTTCCTGATCATCATCTTTTATCTGTGGAAAAATCTTGGATACAGCATGGTCATCTATCTGGCCGCCATAACGGGGATCAGTGATGAGTATTATGAAGCCGCCCGAATCGACGGGGCCAATATATTTCAGCGGATCTGGTACATTACGGTACCGATGCTGAAGCCAACCTTTGTCATCCTGTTGTTGTTCTCACTCGGCAGCATTATGAAGGGGCAGTTTGACCTGTTCTATCAACTGATCGGTAACAACGGGGTATTGTACAACGCTACAGATATTATTGATACGTATGTGTATCGTTCACTGAAAGTAACGTTTGATATCGGGATGGCAACGGCTGCGGGTCTGTATCAGTCCTTGTTTGGATTCATTTTGATCATGACCGTCAACTATATTATCCGCAAAGTAAATGAGGACTACGCCTTGTTCTAGAACGCCCGCAGGGCAGGAGGGAGAACGATCATGAACACGCCAATGAATACTCACACTCGTACGAATACTCGTCTCAGAGATTCGGAATTCACTTTCATGTTTCAACTGATTTCCTACAGCTTCATCATCATTTTATCAATCATGTGCTTGCTACCGTTTCTGCTGATTCTATCCGGTTCATTCAGCAGCAACGAGTCCATTGTGAGGGATGGTTATCACCTCTTTCCAACGGACTTTTCCCTAGAAGGTTACAAAATGGTGTTCAAATTCCCGACTCAGGTACTCAAGGCTTATGGGGTAACGGTCTTTACAACGGTGGTGGGAACTACGCTAGGGCTGTTCCTCATCACGATGGCCGGATTTGTGCTCCAGCGTAAGGATTTTAAATATCGGAACACATTCTCGTTTTTTATCTACTTCACAACCCTGTTTGGTGGGGGACTTGTACCTTGGTACATTATGCTGGCGAACTACTTCAATCTCACAGATACGTACACCGTACTGATTTTCCCGGGGTTGATGACGCCATTCCTCATTATCCTGATGAAAAACTTCATTCGCTCGGCAGTGCCGGATGAATTGATTGAGTCCGCCAAAATTGATGGAGCGAATGACTTCCGCATCTATGTCAGCATTGTGTTGAAACTGGCGATGCCTGGTATCGCCACCGTAGGTCTGTTTCTGGCACTGGGTTACTGGAATGACTGGTTTACCTCATCCCTCTTCATTAACAACCCGGATATGTACCAACTGCAATTTTATCTCTACAACACGATGAACACGATTACTTTCATTGACCAGATGGCAATTGGCACAGGGATCACACTCAGTCAGGATGTGCCTACCGAATCAACCAAGATGGCAATGGCTATCGTTGTAACGGGACCGATTTTGTTCCT
This sequence comes from Paenibacillus sp. FSL R5-0701, assembly GCF_037973995.1. Lineage (NCBI taxonomy): Bacteria > Bacillati > Bacillota > Bacilli > Caryophanales > Paenibacillaceae > Paenibacillus > Paenibacillus sp. FSL R5-0701. The sequence continues at coordinate 1,894,355 of NZ_CP150230.1, forward strand.
GTATCCGTTTGTACAACGTTATTTTGTTAAAGGACTCACCATTGGTGCAGTGAAAGGTTAGAACGTGAACACGCTGTGGGCGTCAGGCCATTGACATCATTTCCGGTCTGAAACATGGCGAGTCTGCGCTAACATATAAAGGTTCACCACAAAAAGGGAGGATGCGTATGCGTAACAAAACAATTCGGCACCTGTCTCTGGTACTTGCCCTGATGTTGTTCGCCGGGGTACTTGCCGCATGTAATAACGGTTCGGGGGGATCGAAGCAAGGAAGTGAACAAGGAGGAACATCCGGGAACAAAGGAGAGAAAGTCACACTTCAATTTTACATGCTTGGGGATGCTCCCAAAGATCTGCCTGTTATTGAATCCGAGATCAATAAGCTGGCGGAGGCTGATCTGAACGTCAATGTGAAATTCAACTACACCTCATGGACCGACTGGGATCAAAAATATAAACTGCTGCTGTCTTCCGGACAGCCGATCGATCTGATCTTCACAGCGGATTGGACATTCTACCAGTCCTATGCCAAGAAGGGCGCGTTTCTGCCACTGGATGAAATGCTGCCTACAGCAGCGCCAGCACTGAAAGCTCATGTCCCTGATGACATGTGGGATGCTGTCAAAATCAATGACAAAATCTATACTGTTCCATCAACTTGGATTGAGTATGTAACGGAGGGAATTGCGTACCGTGAGGACTTGCGCGAGAAGTACAATCTTCCAAAACCGGAATCCTTGGAAACGCTTGAAGCATATCTGGAGGGCATCAAAGCCAACGAACCCAATATGATTCCGATTGCGGATAGCAATGCCAACCATACCCATGGTATTCGTCAATTGACATCCAAGCTGGTTAATACAGCAGGTCAACTTCCATATGGACTGGATATTATGTATGACACACCATCAACTGTGACGTCCTATTGGGGATCCGCGCAACACCTGGAAGACCTGAAAACATACAAACGTTGGATGGACAAAGGATTTTTCCCGAAAAACGTACTGAATGTAAAAGATACATCCAACTCGTTGCTGCAAAATGGAAAAGCGGCCGTTGTTCTGTCCGGGGAAAACCCTAACAAATTTAATGCAGATGTAATCAAGGTACAGTCTACGCATCCAGATTGGAAACTGGCTTATTTCCCTTACCCGAATGCGAAAGGGTTTGCACAACCGGTTCACCCGATCCACAATGGTTTTGCGATTCCGCGTAGCAGTAAAAACCCGGAAAAAGCATTGGCATTTTATGAGAAACTTGTGACAGACAAACGATATAATTGGTTGACTGAATACGGTATTGAAGGCAAAAACTTCGAGGTAGATAATGGATATTACAAAATGGTCGGAGATGCACAAACAAACGGCTTCCCGCGTGAGGGCATGAATGGCTGGGCTTGGCGTAATCCGGAATTCATGCTCTATGATAAAACCTTTGATGATGTCCTGACCATGTTTGAAGATCTCGACAAAATCAAAAAGCCGGATATCTTTACAGGATTTGCTGAAGACTGGACTCCGTACCAAGCCGAGAAGGCTGCATTGGAGCAAGTGGAAAAACAATATTTGTATCCGCTTAATGTAGGTTTGGTGGCAGACGTAGAGGCTGGATTGAACACATTTATGGAGAAGGCTAAACAAGCAGGATTGGAAAAAATTCAGGCAGATTACACCAAGCAGTGGCAGGAGTACTTGAAGTCTACAGGCATACAATAGTTTGTACTTTCCTTCATAAAGAAAAGGTGCCTTCGGATTCGAAGGCACCTTTTCAATGTGGTTGCAGTCTTGTTTGAAGCCGTTGGTTAGAGGCTTGATTAGACGAAGAATACGGGAAGCGACATCCTAATGGGATAAATTCATAAACGGGCCTCTTCTGCGGATGAAGGACGAACGTCCTCCAGCAGATCGATAATACTTTGAGCACTCTGCAGCGGATGAACCTTGGCGATTTCCGCCAGATGACGTTTGCGTTTACGTACAACATCCGGGTAGTGATGCAACAGCTTGTTCATCCATTTGACCACTACGTCGAGCGATGTTATGGGTTCTCCCAACCCTCTTGCGGTAAAATAGTGGACGTTTTCTTCTTCCTGACCAGGTATAGGGTTGTGGAACAACATTGGAATTCCTTTGGCCAAGCCTTCGCTGCATGTCATTCCCCCAGGTTTGGTGATCAGCAGGTCGGATACTTCCATCAATTTGTCCACTTCGTTGGTGTATCCCAAAATATGAATGTTTTCTTTGCGATACATGGGGTTCTGTTCCATGCTGATCCGTGCTTTATCATTGCGACCCAGACAAAAAATGATCTGAATATCTTCATGCCAGCGTGTCAGCAGCGGATGGACCAGCTTGTCGCTGAGCATTCCCCAACCGCCGCCCATCACAAGTACAGTGGGCATGTTCTTGAGGTTGAATCTGCTTCTAATCTCTTCTCGCCCGGGATGCTCCCAGAAATTCGGATGCACCGGAATACCCGTGACTCGAATGTTGTCTGTAGGTACGCCGCGTAGCATTAGTTTGGACTTAACCTCATCTGAAGAAACCAGATAAAGGTCTACTTCACGGTTAATCCACGTCCCATGTGCATCATAGTCGGTGATGACTGTGCATAGGGGAACCTGTACACCCAGACGCTTCAGTCTGGATATGACAGCACTTGGAATCGGATGTGTACAGACGATCGCATCGGGACGTAACTGGCGAACAACGCTGCGTGTATGTGTATAGAACAGTTTATGCAGCGCCAGTGTTGTCAGCCTGTTCAATGATTTTTTATATTGGTGTCTGTATACGTATCCGACAAGTTTGGGTTGATTGGTAACCGTTTTTTTGTATGCTGTTATAATCAGAGGTGCAACCTTGGGATTTAAGAAACTTCCCAGTTCAAGCACTTTTGTCTGCACGTCTGGCGAGAGCTTTCGCAAATTGCTGGACAGTGCATAGGCGGCTTGAGTATGACCCGTACCAAAGCCTTCAGATAATAGTAATACTCTTTTTTTCTCCACGCTTGCTTCACCTGTTCCTGCTAGGTTTTTCTGAGTCTAAACATATCGGCTTTAAGACCAGAATGCAACTGTTGCAAGTGCGACTAAAGTACCTATTGTGGCACCTGCCAGAACATCGGAAGGATAGTGTAATCCCAGATAAATTCGAGAGAATCCGACAATAAGGGCCACAGGCAACAATATTAGCAATAAGATCGGATCAGTGGTCATAAAGGGAACCGTGACCGAAAAAATGGCAGTTGTGTGTCCTGAAGGAAACGAGTGATCCGTCAGGGGATTACGGAACGTAATTGTATCCGGCAAGGCCAGATAAGGTCGAATGCGGGGATACAATTTTTTCGCGATGGCTACAGGAATGTGGCTGACCGCAAGAGCGATACAAGCCTGAAGTCCTGTTGTGCTCCATGGAGCTGGAGCAAGCAGCCAGATTAACAGTGATATTGCAATAGAAGAAGTTGCTCCACCCAGATGGGTGAAATAATACAGCCAAAAATTCATAAAACGATTATGAAGCCGGCCGTTGATCCACATAAAAACATTTCGATCATAATCTTGAAACTTTAAGAATAAACGGCTCATATTGGCCTCCTGCCAGTCAGGCCGCCCGTAATGGCGGCATTATTTCCGGTGATTTTCTACATCCGGTTTCGTCCTGATTAGTATATAACCGTTTTTCATGAACTTGAGGTTATTTCAGGTATATGTTTATCATATTTTTAAATGTTGTCCTTTTCAAGAAGAACCCATGTAAAGAACGTAAAATTCATGTTAAAGAGTGGATATATACCCATCTTAACTTTTTGACTTGGGCCAGCCAAAAAAGATACAATGATTCAACATGGCTGAAATGAGGTAAAAAAATGTGAGTTCTGTTTCAAACTTTTTGAGGTCTGTTTGCGTTATTTGTTATAGAGCCTCTGACGAAGAATAACATGCTGATGAAAAAAGCAGGGACTTTAGAAATAAAAATCAAGTAAACGGCTGAAAATAAGATATAACAGGCATGAATGCGAGGTTGCGGTATCACGAAGTGTCTATTCAGCGTTTAAAGATCACATTTCTGCTTCAGAAAGTGGAATTGGGGTTTTGACAAATGACTGAAAAGGATACAGAATCGATAAAGCAGCCAACTGATAGCAACCAAGCTTTGAAACATTGCCTGATATATTCACGTAGTACACAAAAGAACAGGGTCATATTCTGCAGATCAAAAAAAAATAAATTGCAGAATCAGGAAGAGAAATGCTTGAGTAAACTGGGTTTTGAAAAAAAGGGGGTAACAGAGAACGATGTTGGACGCTATATTCGTCACGATGCAGGTCATTCTGGCACTGCTAGCCGTGTACCAATTCACGTTTTCGCTGTTCGGTCTGATTAAGAAAAAGAAAAAGAAACATTATCCGGCGACAAAATCATTCGCTGTACTCGTCGCAGCACATAATGAGGAACAAGTCATTGGTGCTTTGATGGAGAACTTGAAACAACTTGACTATCCGGAAGATCTGTACGATGTGTTTGTCATCTGTGACAACTGTACGGATGGAACGGCTCAAATTGTCAGAGAGCATGGATTAAACGCATGTGTACGTACCAACGCCGATCTGAGAGGTAAAGGGTATGCCATCGAATGGATGCTTAAGTACCTGTGGAAATTGCCACGTCAGTATGACGCAGTTGTTATGTTTGACGCGGATAACCTGGTTGACCGTAACTTCTTGCTTGAGATGAATGATGACTTGAACAATGGTTCACGTGTTATCCAAGGATACATTGATACAAAAAATCCGGAGGATTCCTGGATTACTGCAGCTTACGGAGTATCTTACTGGTACATCAACCGTCTGTGGCAGTTGTCTCGTCATAACTTGAATATGGCGAATTTCCTCGGAGGAACCGGAATGTGCTTTGAGACCAACCTGTTGAAGGAAATTGGCTGGGGTGCAACAAGTCTGGTTGAGGATCTGGAGTTTACGATGCGCAGTGTGCAACGTAATGTGTATCCTGTTTTCAACTATGACGCCAAAGTATTTGATGAGAAGCCATTAACATTCAAAGCTTCAGCGAGACAACGTCTGCGCTGGATGCAAGGTCACTTTACAGTTGCGCGTAGATACTTCTTCCCGCTGCTCTGGCAGTCCATTAAGGAAAGAAGCCTGGTGAAATTTGACCTTGCTATCTATGGAGCCAATGTCTATGTGGTGTTGCTTACGTTCCTGATGACGGCTGTGATGTGGGTAGACATGGCTATATTCAGTGGTCCGCACATTGCTAATATTTATGGATACTTCCCGTTATGGGTTGGGTTCGTGGCTATTGGTTTGAACATTCTGACGTTCCTGTTGTCCATGGCGCTGGAGAAAGTTACCTTTGCCAAAGTTTATCTATATCTGATTTTGTTCCCGATCTACCTACTGTCTTGGTACCCGATTACGTTCTACGCTTTCTTTACGCAGAACAACAAACAGTGGAGCCACACTCAACATACACGTGTTGTACGGTTGGATGAGGTGCAAAGCAAACAAGGGTAAGGAACATGCACGCGATACTTTGTTGACATCTGATATCACAAATGTGTAATTCACGAAAAAAAGTTGTGAAGAATGTTGACAATGTATTTCATGGGTGATATAGTATTCAAGTGCCTTAAAGCGAATAGCAATGGAATCACAAGCAGAAGTCCGACTTCTCACCTGATCAACAAACATGTTGGCTGGTCAACGATCCCAATAATTTATGAAGTGTATACTCATGAAGAATTGTGTTGATTACAGGGATGTCGGTAGCTTGACCGGCATCCCTTTTATTTTTGTGTAACTGGATATTCAAAATGACCTGGAGGTGGACGATTATTAGTAAAGATCACATGATTAATGATGAGATTCGGGCGAAGGAAGTACGCCTTGTCGGAGCTGAAGGAGAACAAATTGGGATTACGCCCATTCGCGAAGCACTGCAAATGGCGATTGACCTGAATTTGGATCTGGTCAATGTGGCACCACAGGCTAAACCGCCGGTGTGTCGTATTATGGACTATGGCAAATTCCGCTATGAGCAACAAAAGAAAGATAAAGAAGCCCGTAAGAACCAGAAAATTGTTGATATTAAAGAAGTATGGTTCCGTTCCAATATTGAGGAGCACGATTATCAAACGAAGCTTCGTAATGTAGTTAAGTTTTTGAACGAAGGCGACAAAGTGAAATGTTCTGTTCGTTATCGCGGACGTGAAATTGCACATGCCGCGATTGGTCAACGGATTTTGGAGCGCGTTAAGGTAGAAGTTGCAGAACTTTGTACTGTTGAACGTCAACCGAAATTGGAAGGCCGCAGTATGATCATGATCTTGGCTCCTAAAGCCTGATAACATTGGAGGAGGAAACACAAAATGCCTAAAATGAAAACACACAGCAGTTTGAAAGGACGCTTCAAAATTACCGGTTCCGGTAAGGTCCTTCGTTACAAAGCTCACAAAAACCACTTGCTTTCCCACAAATCCAAACGTGCTAAGCGCGTTCTGAACGGTAACCCAGTTATGGCTGCCGGGGATGTTAGACGTTTGAAACAAGGCTTGGCTAACTTGAAAGGCTAATTCTAATTAGTAGATTCCGTATGGGGGATCGGCTACGGCCGTACACATACCACGGATACATTTATATTTATTTGGGAGGTTCTTTAATATGGCAAGAGTAAAAGGCGGTTTTGTAGTACGTCGTCGTCATAAAAAGGTTTTGAAACTGGCAAGAGGTTATTTCGGTTCCAAACACCGTATTTTTAAAACAGCTAACGAGCAAGTAATGAAATCCCTGGTATACGCATACCGTGACCGTCGCAACACGAAACGTAACTTCCGCAGACTGTGGATCGTTCGTATCAATGCTGCAGCACGTATGAATGGTTTGTCTTACAACAAACTGATCCATGGTTTGAAACTTGCTGGAGTAGACATGAACCGCAAAATGTTGGCTGATCTGGCCGTTAACGACATCAATGCGTTCAACTCTTTGGCTACTGTAGCTAAAGGCAAAATCAACGCTTAAATTGTATGATACAAGCCGCCGTACCTATATGGCGGCTTTTTTTACGGCTTGGAAGAAATTCGGAGATGAATCTCTGAATGAGTAGAGCGAATAGGCTGTAGTCTGGAAGGGAACAATGAAACCAGATAACTGATGAATAATGGTCCATGAGAATACATAAAATACGAACGGTGAAATAATACAAATAAAAACAGGTAAATTCCACTCATCACTAAAGTTCGCGATATGTTTTTGTTATATAACATCACATCGTTGTAACGTTAGTGTGTTAAAACGCTAAATTATTAAGCGTTTTCAATAAAAAAAGAACAAAAATATGTGATATTTGGTGATGAAACATCTGGATTTTAACACTGGTTGATTGTATAATCACCTCTAGTAGGCTAGTCCTAGATTTTTCTCTCCATGTCATAATGTTCGGTTTTTCGACAGATGATAGGATGCTTCAAGGGTGAGAATGCGCTTTTAATGTCGAAGAAACCATACATTCTGCATAAAAGTCATTCCTGCTATCTGTTAACCGTTCAAATTGTAGGCTGGATTGGAATGAGGGATATATCATTAAGGGGGAAAAAGAGAAATGAAAAAGATGCTCAGCTTGTCTTTGGTAATGTTGCTGGCGGTATCGGTTATGCTCGCAGGTTGCGGTAGCAAACCGAAAGAAGAAACAAATGCCGGAGGAGATACAGGTGGCACATCCACTGAAGCGAAATCCGACCTCAAAATCGGTATGGTTACTGACGTAGGTGGAGTTAATGACAAATCCTTTAACCAATCCGCTTGGGAAGCTCTGCAAGCGACTGAAACAGAAACAGGTACTGCTGTTAAATATCTGCAAAGTAAATCCGATGAAGAGTACATTCCTAACCTGAACGAATTCGTTAAAGGCGGATATGATCTGACTTGGGGTATCGGTTTCCAATTGGCTGATGCAATCAAAACTGTAGCTGAGCAAAACCCTGATGCTAAACTCGCGATCATCGACAGTGTTGTTGATTCTCCTAACGTTAAATCCGTAACATTTGCTGAAGAAGAAGGATCTTATCTGGTTGGTGTTGTGGCTGGTCTGACAACAAAATCCAACAAAATTGGTTTTGTAGGCGGTATGGAAAGCCCACTGATCAAAAAGTTTGAAGTAGGATTCAGAGAAGGGGTTAAAGCAGTTAACCCTGATGCTCAATTCATTTCTAACTACACAGGTGCATTTGATAAACCTGACTTGGGTAAAGCAGCAGCAGCAACACTTTACAATGAAGGCGTAGATATTATCTTCCACGCTTCTGGCGCAACAGGTAACGGTGTGTTTAACGAAGCAAGTGCTCGTAAGAAACAAGGTCAAGATGTATGGGTTATCGGTGTTGACAAAGACCAATCTCTTGAGTTTGGCGATGAGATCACTTTGACTTCCATGATCAAAAAAGTTGACGAAGCAGTTAAGCGCGTTAACAAAGAAGTAGTTGATGGTACATTCGCTGGTGGTTCCGAGAACCTGACTTTGAAAGAAAACGGCGTAGGTATTGCTGATACCTCTACTGCCAATGTATCTGCTGATACACTTGCAAAAGTGGAAGAGTACAAAGAAAAAATCATCAGCGGCGAAATCAAAGTTCCTACGGAGTAATTTTGATCTTAGTCGCAAATGAATAATCATTGGGGCCGGTCTTGACCGGCCTTATGATTGCAAGAACAGGAACATTTGATCAAGTCATCATAACAATTGTACAAGGTCACTGTGCACCAACGCTCCGGTAGGAGCTTTTCTTAAGATAATGGAATTGATATGTTATTAATCAGCTGAACCATTCGATTATCGCAAGAAAAACTTCAGCTAAGCGCGGTCTGTCTTCTTTGAAAGTACGTCGATAGACGTTTTTTTTACGTTTGCGGAACCACACTATATCAGTTATAAGGGTGATTACATGGGTGCAGCAACCCCCGTCGTTGAGTTAAAACAAATTACGAAGCGTTTCCCAGGCATTGTTGCCAACGACGCCATCAGCCTTCAGCTTCGTAAAGGCGAGATCCATGCGCTACTGGGCGAAAACGGCGCTGGTAAGTCAACGTTGATGAATATTGTATTTGGTCTATATCAGCCAGATGAAGGTTCCATTGAAGTGAATGGCAAGCCTGTCATCATCGACAGCCCTAACCGAGCGATCGATCTTGGCATAGGCATGGTGCATCAGCACTTTAAACTTGTACAGCCGTTCACGGTAACAGAGAACATTATTTTGGGATCTGAACCAACGAAGGGTCTCAATATTAACTATAAAAAAGCAGCGGCTGAAGTTCAGCGTCTTTCCGAACAGTATGGACTTAAGGTGAATCCTCATGCCAAAATTCATGATATTTCTGTCGGAATGCAACAACGTGTAGAGATTGTTAAAACGTTGTATCGCGGTGCAGACATTCTGATTTTTGACGAGCCTACAGCCGTATTGACTCCTCAAGAGATCAAAGAACTGATGATCATCATGAAGAAGCTTGTAGCTGAAGGAAAGTCCATTATTTTGATCACGCACAAACTGAAAGAAATCATGGAAATCTCCGATACGGTAACGATTATCCGTCGGGGTAAAGTGATTGATTCGGTCAAAACTTCGGAAACGAATCCAAATGAACTGGCAGAGAAAATGGTGGGGCGGAATGTCACATTCAAAGTGGACAAAAAACCGGCTACACCTGGAGCCAATGTGCTCGAAGTCAGTAAATTAACGGCCAAGAATAAAGAAGGTATTTCGGTTCTGAACCAACTTAACCTGAACGTACGTGCAGGAGAGATTGTCGGAATCGCAGGCGTGGATGGCAACGGTCAAAGTGAGCTGATTGAAGCCCTTACCGGACTTCGTAAAGTAGAGAGCGGTTCGATTCTTTTGGAGGGCAAGGAGCTGTCCAATCATTCTCCACGCCATATCTCGGAGTCGGGTGTAGCCCACATTCCGGAAGATCGCCATAAACACGGACTTGTACTTGATTTTTCAGTGAGTGAAAATATCGTTCTGGAATCGTATTATAAAGCACCATATACCCGTAAAGGGTTCCTTAACTTTGATGCCATCAAACAGCAGGCAAAACGACTTGTTGAGGCATTTGACGTGCGTACACCAAGCATCGAGACCAAGGCTCGGTCCTTGTCCGGAGGAAACCAGCAAAAAGCCATTATCGCCCGTGAGGTTGATAAAAACCCTGAACTGCTTATCGCTGCGCAACCAACACGTGGTTTGGATGTAGGGGCTATTGAGTTCGTGCAAAAGCAACTGATTGCACAGCGCGATCAAGGGAAGGCTGTTCTGCTGATTTCATTTGAGCTTGATGAGATTATCAATGTATCTGACCGAATTGCTGTTATTTATGAAGGACAGATCGTTGGCGAGGTGCTGCCGGAAGAAACCAATGATAGGGAGCTCGGCTTGATGATGGCGGGCAGCACCCAAAAGAGAGGTACTGCGCATGAATAACGTATTGAAATGGTTTACCCGAGATTCATTTATTTTGCCTGTAGTAGCTATTATTATGGGTCTTATTCTCGGTGGAGTTGTCATGCTGATTGGTGGCTACAATCCAATTGAAGCCTATGGTGCATTGTTCACCAAGGTATTTGGCGACATGTACAACTTTGGTGAAGCAGTACGGGAAATGACACCACTAATTATGACTGGACTTGCATTTGCATTTGCATCACGTGCAGGGTTGTTTAACATCGGGGGAGAAGGTCAATTTCTCGTTGGTATGACCGCTGCAACATTTGTTGGTGTTAAATTTGCAGGTTTGCCGATCTACCTTCATGCGCCACTGGCTTTGATTGCCGGTGCATTGTTTGGTGGTCTGTGGGCCGCTATTGCTGGTTATTTAAAAGCGGCACGTGGGGTCAATGAAGTTATCAGTAGTATCATGTTGAACTGGATTGGTCTGTATCTGGCCAACCTTATCGTTCGCCAATTCTTGCTGTTGAAGGGCGAGAATCGTTCCGTGGATATCAGCGAATCGGCTTCGATTAGTTTGACATGGCTCTCTGAACTGATGGGCAATTCCCGTGTACACATGGGGACGTTGATTGCTCTTGTGATGGCTGTGCTCTTTTATATCTATATGTGGAAAACAAAACAAGGTTATGAAATCCGCGCGGTAGGTTACAACCCTAATGCGGCTGAATATGCAGGTATGCATGTTAACCGGAATATCGTAAAAGCGATGTTTATCAGTGGTATGCTTGCCGGTCTTGGTGGTGCATTCCAGGTTCTTGGTGTGTTCCAATACCAAACCGTAATGTCGGGTTCACCGGGAACAGGCTTTGACGGAATTGCGGTTGCCCTGATTGGTTTGAATCATCCGTTTGGGGTGTTATTGGGGGCAGTGTTGTTTGGTACCCTCACGTACGGATCTGCAGGTATGAGTTTTGCTGCGGATGTTCCGCCTGAGATTATTCGGATTGTGATCGGTTCGATTATCTTCTTCATTGCGGCACAAGGCATCGTGCGCTGGATACTCAAACCGTTCTATTCGAAGCGTAAGAAAGAGAAGGTGTTGTAGATGGACTTGTTGACAATTGGGCAAATTATCAATACGACGCTTGTCTTTGCTACGGCATTGATTTTTGCATCACTCGGCGGAATTTTTTCGGAAAAATCAGGTGTAACCAACCTTGGACTTGAAGGTTTTATGGTTTTTGGTGCTTTTGCAGCTGGAATCGGGGCACATTATGCTCAAGAAGCGGGCATGGGTGGAACGACATCGGCATGGATGGGGGTTTTGCTCGCGATTGTATTGGGCGTACTGGTATCGCTGATTCATGCCGTTGCGTCTATTACATTTAAGGCAGACCAGATTATCAGTGGTATCGTCATTAACTTTTTGGCAGCAGGAAGTACGTTGTATTTGGTTAAACTGTTGTTTGAAGGTTCTGGCGATTCACCGTTGGTTCAAGGCTTCAGCAAGTTTGATGTGCCATTGTTGAAAGACATTCCTTTGCTGGGAGAAGCCTTCTTCAAGAACGTATATCCAACGACATATCTGGCCATTCTATTCGTATTCCTGACGTATTACATCATGTTCAAAACACCATTTGGTCTGCGCCTTCGTTCTGTAGGTGAACATCCAAGTGCGGCGGATACGGTTGGTGTTAAAGTGCTTCGTTATCGCTATATTGGCGTTATGATCAGTGGTGCACTAGCCGCTATTGGTGGAGCTGCGATTACGTTGACGACTACGGGTACATTCTCACACAATACGGTTTCCGGCCAAGGTTATATTGCCATTGCAGCTATGATCTTTGGTAAGTGGAATCCGATTGGTGCCTTTGGTGCGGCTGTCTTCTTTGGATTCTCACAAGCGATACGAAACTATGTACAGTTGTTTGAATGGTCACAAAGTATTCCCCAGGAAATTATTTTCATGTTGCCTTACCTGCTTACCATCATCGTTCTCGTTGCAGCGGTTGGACGTTCTTCGGCTCCGTCTGCACTCGGTGAAGCGTATGACCCGGGTAAAAGGTAAACTTGCAATATGTCAATTTACTATCCAAAAGCTTGATAAAAGGGTCCGCCTTGTGCGGGCCTTTTTTTGTTTTCTTGATCGTTACCCAGCCACTTTTTCATGTTTACATTGGTTCTCGTGCAAGTACCCATATTTTCAGGTAGGGACAAAGAAACAGGCGAATTCTGTGATGGACGAATACACTGTTTTGAACGATCCGAGGAGGAGGAGAAAGTATGAAACAACAAGTTACGCGTGATGAAGCGATGAAATTAATAGGCAAAAATATTGTTGCAATCAAAAAAGACGGCACTCGGGTTACGGGAAAGCTGTTGAAAGTATCGGGCAACAAACTGGTGCTGAAGCGTCTGAATGGCAAAAAAGTACGTACAAAAGCGATACTGCCACTGGTATTGTTTGATCTGCTTGCTATTGCCACACTGCCTTATGCTTACGGAGGTGGTCCCGGCTTCGGTCCCGGATATGGACCTGGACCAAAACCAGGCCCTGGATATGGTCCAGGCTACGGACCGGGATATGGACCTGGAGGACCTGGTGGCGGATATGGACCTGGTCCTGGATTCGGCCCTTATGGTCCAGGTCCACGTCCACCAGGATTTTTCTAGGACATTCTATAATGTTTTTTCCAATTCGTAGCAGCGGCTTATCATGATGTATCGAATCGCGCTGTATCCATTTTTTTGATAAAATTGAAGCCCTTTGGTATTGCCTTCATCTACCATAACTTTAGACCTTCGACAACCCCGGGATGCCGCAAAGCTCTCTGCTTTGAGCAACAAAGTTTGCCCATAACGTTTGCGTTGTTCTTTCGGACTAACGGCCATCATATCGACATAGAGCAATTCCCCATGCATGAGAAAATGGATGAATGCCACAGCAGCTTTGTCTGGCTCCGGCGAGACAACAAAGGTCATGCCCCTGTTCATTCGCAGGGGTATTTCTTTGCGGATTTTATTAATTTCCTTTTCGCTCATATGGGATAAAGGAACAAGTTGAGTGTCAATCAGCTTCATGATGGCGCCATCATCCAGCTTGGATGTGCGTTGCCGAATCACCATGCGGAGCCTCCTTTCAGGACCAGTCGTGCTGCTCGTATATCCTATGCCCGAAGCAAGATAAAAGGTGACTGAATGAAGCGCTGGGATTAGGGCAACCTTATAGGCTGAAGAGGGGGGAAGGAAGGTTCTCTGAATTTTTATGCAAAACAGGTATTGACTTATCGGTTGGAGGAATCATATAATGTTCCTAACATTTAACGAGAATATTTCATCGGCTATGAAGAGGACGAAGTTTTAAGGGCTCTTTTGCTCAGAGAGTGGCTGGAATTGCTGAAACCACCACCATTATCCCTTATATACGAGCTCACCTCGGAGCTGTTTTCCTGAAAAGCACTGGATGTCACTCCTTTCGCGTATTAGGGAAAATCGTATGTCTGCGTTACAGACAACAGGTATGGGAAACGACTATGTTCGTTTGAGCTATTCGTTTTGTTGTACCTGGTAAGGTCCGTTATTGCGAAATTTCGGACAAAGTTGGGTGGTACCACGGAAGCGATAACCTTTCGTCCCTCGCAAGCATGAACTTGTTTGCAGGGGATGGAAGGTTTTTTTTGTAACTTTAAATGTCAGAATGGTGTAAATTCCGAGAGGAGGATGACTAATGGGAGCTCAAATTCCAGAAGTACGATCAACAGATGAATTACGTGAAAAATGGATGAAGCCGGAGGTCATTAGCGGTTCCGAGATTCTGCTGAGAAGCTTGTTGCTTGAAGGTGTGGATTGCGTATTTGGTTACCCGGGTGGCGCAGTGTTGTACATTTACGATGCAATGTATGGTTTCGAGGATTTCAAACACGTCTTAACCCGTCACGAACAAGGTGCAATTCATGCAGCTGACGGATATGCACGTGCAAGCGGCAAAGTTGGTGTTTGTATCGCTACCTCCGGGCCGGGAGCAACCAATCTGGTTACTGGAATAGCCACGGCATATATGGATTCTGTGCCGCTGGTTGTCATTACGGGAAATGTTAATTCCAGCCTGATCGGCTCGGATGCTTTCCAGGAAGCGGATATTACCGGGATTACAATGCCGATCACCAAACACAGCTATCTGGTAAAAGATGTTAAGGATTTGTCGAGTATCATTCATGAGGCATTCCATATTGCCAACACCGGCCGTAAAGGTCCTGTACTGATCGACATTCCAAAAGATGTCTCAGCCAACAAAACCTTATTTGAACCGAGTACTGAACCTGTTACATTAAGAGGGTACAATCCACGGACAGTACCAAACAAACTGCAGGTTGACCGTTTGGCTCAGGCCATTCAGGAAGCAGAACGTCCAATGATTCTGGCCGGTGGCGGTGTGGTATACTCGGGAGGACATGAAGAACTGTTCGAGTTTGTTGAGAAGACAGGCATTCCGATTACGACAACCCTTCTGGGGCTTGGTGCATTCCCAAGTGGGCATGAACTATGGACAGGGATGCCAGGAATGCACGGAACATACACATCCAACCTGGCCATCCAACAGTCGGATCTGCTGATTAATATCGGCGCACGATTCGATGATCGGGTAACAGGCAAGCTGGACGGATTCGCTCCACATGCCAAAATCGTTCATATCGATATTGATCCGGCTGAGATTGGTAAAAATATTGCAACCGATATTCCAATCGTTGGTGATGTGAAGACCGTACTTGAAATAGCCAACAAAGAAGTTGGACGTGCAGAGCGTGCAGATGCATGGAGAGACCAGATCAAACAGTGGAAACAAGAGAAGCCTTACAGCTATACGGATTCAGACGAAGTGCTGAAACCGCAGTGGGTTGTTGAAATGTTGAATGATACAACAAAAGGTGAAGCGATTGTGACTACGGATGTGGGACAACATCAGATGTGGGCGGCACAGTATTACAAGTTTAATCAACCACGTTCATGGGTAACTTCGGGTGGTCTCGGAACGATGGGCTTTGGATTCCCTTCTGCAATTGGT
Source organism: Paenibacillus sp. FSL R5-0701 (assembly GCF_037973995.1). NCBI lineage: Bacteria > Bacillati > Bacillota > Bacilli > Caryophanales > Paenibacillaceae > Paenibacillus > Paenibacillus sp. FSL R5-0701. The sequence goes on from NZ_CP150230.1 coordinate 1,909,883, forward strand.
GCTCAGATGGCCAATCCGGACAGACTCGTTATCTCCATTAACGGTGACGGCGGAATGCAGATGTGTTCCCAAGAACTCGCAATCTGTGCTATTAACAATATACCGGTAAAAATTGTGATCATTAACAATCAGGTACTTGGAATGGTTCGCCAATGGCAGGAACTCATCTATGAGAACCGTTACAGCCACATTGATCTGGCAGGAAGCCCGGATTTTGTAAAACTGGCTGAAGCATATGGCGTGAAAGGATTGCGTGCAACGAATAAAGAAGAAGCAGCGCGTGCTTGGCAAGATGCTTTGGATACACCAGGACCAGTCGTTGTAGAATTCGTAGTACGCAAGGATGAAAATGTGTATCCAATGGTTCCGCAGGGAGCAACAATTGATCAAATGCTGATGGGGGATGCTGACGAATGATTAGACATACGATTTCAATATTGGTAAACGATCAGCCAGGCGTCCTTCAGCGGGTATCAGGGTTGTTCGGTCGACGCGGATTTAACATTGAGAGTATTACAGTAGGTCAATCGGAAGAACCTGGACTCTCCCGGATGGTTATTGTTACCATTGGTGACGATAAAACACTAGAACAGATTGAGAAACAATTGTACAAAATCATCGATGTTATTAAAGTGGTTGATTTCAGCCTGAAACCGATGGTAGCCCGTGAACTCGCCCTGATCAAAGTGAAAGCAGAGCCTTCCGAGCGACCTGAAATTCTGGGTGTGGTAGAAACATTCCGCGCATCCGTTGTAGATGTGGGTCCAGGCAGCCTGATTGTGCAAGTAGTTGGAGATACGGACAAAATTGATGCTATGATTGAATTGCTCAAGCCATATGGCATTCGCGAATTGTCCCGTACAGGCATCACTGCATTGGTACGCGGCAACGTATAAAGCTATAATGAATTAAGAGGGACGACGGTTAGCTAACATATACAGTTGATCTTATGTGAGTGTCAGTCCCCTAACAGTTGTAATTTAACATTTTAGTGATGTAACGCTTGAAAATATAGCTACATTCCCGCATTAATGGGCGGGTGTCTGAACGGATCGGATCAGACCAGAGATGCTTTTGACACTCCAAGCGAGGCGGTCCCTTGAGACACCCGCTCATTAATGAAGGGTTCTTTACAATACAAAGGAGGACTTATAAACATGCCAGTAACTACTTATTATGAACAGGATGCAGAGCTTAACGTATTGAAAGGAAAAACGATCGCGGTAATCGGTTATGGTAGCCAGGGCCATGCCCAAGCTCAAAACCTTCGTGATAGTGGATTGAACGTAGTCATCGGACTTCGTGAAGGTAAATCCTTCGACACTGCAAAAAATGACGGATTTGAAGTTCTGTCCCCGGCTGAAGCAACAAGCCGCGCAGATGTAGTTCAAATCTTGCTGCCAGACGAAACTCAAGCTTCTGTATACAAAAACGAAATCGAACCAAACCTGAAAGAAGGCGCTGCATTGCTCTTCTCACACGGTTTCAACGTTCATTTCGGTCAAATCGTTGCTCCAAAAAACAGCGATGTATTGCTGGTAGCTCCTAAGTCCCCTGGTCACATGGTACGTCGTACTTATGTGGAAGGTTTTGGTGTACCAGGCCTGATCGCGATTGAGCAAGATGCAACGGGTAAAGCAAAAGAAATCGGTTTGGCTTATGCTAAAGGTATCGGTTGTACACGCGCAGGGGTTATCGAAACTTCCTTCCGTGAAGAAACAGAAACAGATCTGTTCGGTGAGCAAGCTGTTCTGTGTGGTGGCGTGAGTGCATTGGTAAAAGCTGGATTCGAAACATTGACAGAAGCGGGTTACGCTCCTGAAATGGCGTACTTCGAATGTCTGCACGAACTGAAGCTGATCGTTGACATGATGTATGAAGGCGGACTTTCAAGCATGCGTGATTCCATCAGTAACACAGCTGAGTACGGTGACTATGTAACTGGACCTCGCGTTGTAACTGAAGATACGAAGAAAGCAATGAAAGAAGTACTGACGGATATCCAACAAGGTAAATTCGCACGCGACTTCATTCTGGAAAACCAATCCGGACGTGCATTCCTGACAGCAACTCGTCGTAACGAAGCTGAACACCCAATCGAAGTGGTTGGCGGACAATTGCGTGAGATGATGCACTGGATCAAGAAGTAAGCATTAACTTCTAGAACATGCACTTAAAGGTATTCAAGTAAACTTAGAGCTTTAACTGGGAATAGCGGCCGTGCTTATGCGTGAGCCGCTATTGCTGGTTTCAGAGAAACATATAATAACAAGTACAGGAGGTGCGAAGCGTGCGTAAAATCTATGTATTTGACACAACGCTGCGTGATGGAGAGCAATCCCCGGGAGTCAATCTGAACACTCGTGAAAAGGTGGAAATTGCCCATCAGCTCGAGCGGCTTGGCATTGACCGGATGGAAGCGGGTTTCCCGGCGGCATCTCCAGGTGACCTGGCAGCTGTCAATGCAGTAGCAAATGCAGTCAAAAATGTGACTGTAATTGGCTTGTCCCGTTCCAGAGAGCAAGACATTGATGCGGTTAAGGAAGCACTTAAAGGTGCACAGGACCCGTGCATTCACGTTTTCCTGGCGACTTCACCCATTCACCGCCAACATAAATTGCGTATGGACAAAGCGCAGGTACTGGATACAGCTCGTTCCGCGATTCGTTATGCCAAGAAAACATTCTCGAAGATTGAATTCTCACTTGAGGATGCAGGTCGTACCGAGTATGATTTCCTCGTGGAAATGGTAAATATGGCTGTTGAAGAAGGTGCAGCCGTTGTGAATATTCCGGATACGGTTGGTTACCTGAGCCCATATGAATACGGCAACATTTTCAAACACCTCAAGGAGAATGTACACGGTATTGAAAAGGTACAGCTGAGTGCCCACTGTCATAATGACTTGGGTATGGCGACGGCCAATACACTTGCAGCCATTCTCAATGGAGCCGATCAGATCGAAGGTACGATCAATGGCATTGGTGAACGTGCCGGAAACACGGCGATCGAGGAAATTGCTATGGCACTGGAGACACGTCAGGAATTTTTCCAGGCGAAAACTTCGCTGCAGCTGTCTGAAATTGCACGGACCAGTCGTTTGGTTAGCCGTTTGACAGGTATGGTTGTGCCTGGAAATAAAGCCATTGTTGGGGCAAATGCCTTCGCACATGAATCCGGCATTCACCAGGATGGCATGTTGAAGGAAAAAACAACGTATGAGATTATGACTCCAGAGTCCATCGGTCTGAAGGAAAGCAAACTTGTACTGGGTAAACATTCTGGTCGTCATGCTTTCCGTGAACGGTTGATTGATCTGGGGTATGAGCTGGAAGAAGAAGCATTGAATCGTGCTTTCGCCCAGTTCAAAGATCTGGCTGATAAGAAAAAAGAAGTTACTGACGAAGATCTGCTTGCCGTAATTGAAGAGAAATTGCAGGATGCACCTGAGGTGTATAAACTGGAATCCATCTTCGTAACGTACGGAGATGAATCGATACCAACAGCCAAAGTCCGCATTGCGACGCTTGACGGGGATACAATTGAGAAGCAAGCAGAGGGTAACGGATCGGTAGATGCAATCTACAATGCGATTGACCAAGTAAGCGGGGAAGACGTAACGTTGTCTGACTACTCCATCAAATCGGTAACACATGGTAAGGATGCATTGGGTGAAGTACATGTTGTGCTGACTCAGAATCAGGTTTCGGTACAAGGACGTGGCGTAAGCACAGATATATTGGGTGCAAGTGCACGTGCCTATGTAGACGGCCTGAATCAATTGATTGAGAAGCGCAAGACTTATACGAACCGTGTAAACGTTAACCTGTAGGCTCCGATGCAAGAAGCACGCAGCCTTCATTGAACTTAACTATAAGCCGAGACACATGTATGCTGCTAGAATGATTAATCTTTAATTTAATTAATTTAGTAGATCGTTCGGCTTACTTTGTTACGTTCAATGAGGTACGTAAAAAGTCTGACTCTCCTGTGGAGGGTCAGACTCTTTTGCTTGTATTTATATGATTATGGCAGTAAAACACAGAAATCTTTTCAACGCTTACCTATTGCATTGGCTTACACTATTAAGCTATTACCACGCGTATGCATTAGGTGCATGTCCACCTGGACCCGGGAAAATCTCATCCAGACGTTTGAGCACAGCTTCATCCAAAGTCACGTCCAGACATTTGAGTGCGGTCTCAAACTGCTCCAGTGTACGCGGTCCGATAATCGGGGCGGTCACTGCCGGATTGGCTGCAACCCATGCCAAAGCCACTGTATCCTGTGGTTCACCGAGATCACGACAGAGTGCGGCAAAGTCTTCAAGCTGAGTTTGCTGCTGCTCGATCCGTCCAGCGATGCCCCCGCTGCGTGTTCCTTCCAGCTTCTGCAGAGCGTTACGTCCCAGTAATCCACCATCCAGTGGACTCCATGGAATGACGCCGAGGCCCAGCTCTTTGGCAGCGGGCAGTACTTCCAACTCAGGCAAACGACAGTTGAGACTATATTTATGTTGCTCGGAAACCAGGCCGAGGAAATGACGATTCTTGGCTTCGCTTTGAGCGATTGCAATCTGCCATGCAGCAAAGTTACTCGATCCTACATAACCGATCTTACCCTGATGAACGGCATTCTCAAATGCACCCCACAGTTCATTCCATGATACGGCTGGGTCTACATGATGCATCTGGTATAGCTCGATATGATCCGTCTGTAAACGGCGGAGGGAACCCTCCAGATGCCGTCTGATTTTGTAGGCGGAGAGGCCAGCTTCGTTGTTGGGGCCGTCTGTATCATCATGCATGGAGCCATAGACTTTGGTGGCCAGAACCACTTTCTCACGTCTGCCACCACCCTGGTTGAACCAGCGTCCGATAATTTCTTCGGTAAGACCGGAATTCTCACCCCAGCCGTAGATGTTAGCGGTATCAAAAAAGTTCACGCCTGCATCGAGTGCTGCGTCCATAATGCGGAAAGCTTCTTTTTCATCTGTAGCAGGCCCAAAATTCATGGTACCGAGACAGATTCGGCTGACCTTGAGGCCTGATTTACCCAAATACGAATATTGCATGTTGCTTATCCCTCCTGCGTACCTGATTTGAATTCAGCTATATTTTACCCCACCGGGAGGTCAGGAACAACTTGTGCAGGCTAATCTCTATTAGCTTATAGGTAAAATCTATTAAAGTCATAGATTGTATATCTTGGTCAAATGACCTTGGAATATGATACAAAAGAGAGAGTTAATATGAGACGTTACTTTATGAATAAATAATGAATGAAATATAAGGAGTGACAACCCAATGGCAGACGTAAAAAAAATTGCAGTTATTGCAGGTGACGGAATTGGCCCTGAAGTCGTAGCTGAGGCTGAGAAAGTTCTTAAACGTACGGAGGAAGTATTCGGTTATCGTTTTGAGACAGAACATGCGCTGTTTGGCGGAATCGCGATTGATGAGAAGGGTACACCTCTTCCTGAAGAAACACTGAGCGTATGTAAAAGTGCAGATGCAGTCCTGCTTGGAGCGGTTGGTGGCCCAAAATGGGATAACAACAGCAAAGAGCTTCGCCCGGAAACAGGCCTGCTGGGTATTCGCAAAGCACTTGGATTGTTCTCCAACCTGCGTCCGGCTGTCGTATTTGATTGTTTGAAGGATGCTTCAACGCTGAAGCCTGAAGTACTGGAAGGTACAGATCTGATGGTGGTACGTGAGTTGACAGGTGGGATCTACTTCGGAGAGAAGTTCAGACGTGAAAGTGCACAGGGCGAAGAGGCTGTGGATACATGTGCATATAATGTAACAGAAGTGGAGCGGATCGTTCGTCAGGCGTTCGAAATTGCGCAAGGACGTCGCAAAAAGCTGGCTTCTGTAGACAAAGCCAACGTATTGGAAACTTCCCGTCTATGGCGTGAAGTCGTGAACCGGGTAGCACCGGATTATCCGGATGTTGAACTGGAGCATGTACTGGTAGACAACTGCGCGATGCAATTGCTGCGTCGTCCGTCCAGCTTCGATGTCATCGTAACGGAAAACATGTTTGGAGATATCTTGAGTGATGAAGCAGCGATGTTGACAGGTTCCATCGGTATGCTCGCATCTGCATCACTGGGAGAGGGCAGCTTCGGACTCTATGAGCCGGTACACGGTTCTGCACCGGATATCGCAGGTCAAGGCCTCGCTAATCCGATTGCAACCATTCTCTCTTTGGCATTGATGTTCCGTACAACCTTTGGTTATACGGAAGGTGCGGATGCCATTGAAGCGGCTGTATCGGATGTATTGAACGCAGGACACCGCACAAGTGATATTGCTGTAGACAAGAGCACAGCGATCAGCACGACCGAAATGGGCGATTTGATCGTGGCGGCTATTCAGAAACAAGCGTAATTATAGGATCAAAAACATGGCAGCCCTTTGTTTCCAATTATGGAATGTACAGAGGGCTGTTGCTTTATGATTTTTGCCACGAAAAATCCTTATTTATAATGATTATAAAAAAATAATGTTTATAATCTTGACTTTGGGAAGTCCGGATGATAACATTTTACTTGTACTTGTTATCAAGTATCAAATCATTTTAATTACAGGAAAAGCGTACGCGTTTTTCTTGATGATGAGCAATCCGCAAGGATGCTTACATAATCCCAAAGGAGGAATTTTTAGTTATGGCAGAACGTTTGGTAGGTAGACCAGCACCGGATTTCGCAATGGAAACAGTATCGGGAGACGGACAAGACTTTGGTTCCGTTAAACTGTCCGATTATCGTGGCAAATGGCTTGTATTCTTCTTTTATCCTTTGGACTTCACATTTGTGTGCCCAACTGAAATTACAGCTTTGAGCGTTGCTTCCGAGCAATTCAAAGCTTTGGATACAGAAATCCTTGGCGTGAGTGTAGACTCCGTACACAGCCACAAAGCATGGATCAATACACCTGTAGACAGCAATGGTCTGGGTCAATTGAACTTCCCGCTGGCTTCTGACATCACGAAGCAAGTGGCTAAAGATTACGGCGTTCTGATCGAAGAAGAAGGCGTAGCATTGCGCGGTCTGTTCATCATCGATCCAGAAGGCGAATTGAAATATCAAGTGGTTAACCACAACGATGTAGGCCGTAGTGTTGAAGAAACACTTCGCGTACTGCAAGCACTGCAATCCGGCGGATTGTGTGCAATGAACTGGAAACCAGGCGACACTAACCTGTAAGCAAGATTAACTTGAACGGTTTTTGTTCAAGCCCTCATCCCGTTAGGGATTGAGGGCTTTTTGCACCCTTTTGACGGAAGTTATCACGAAGTTAATCAAAAGTGTTTGAACAAGCAGCTAAGCGTGTTAATAATATATTAGAAGAAAGTCTTCTTTTTATCTGTTGAAAGAGGAATTGATGGCCTTTAAGGCGAATAGGGTATGGAAACCCGGTAAATATTCCGGTGCTCTGCATTTATAATCTGTACATGAATGTGATACACTGATGGAACTATTCCTTTTCGGAAGTGCTGGAAGTGTACGGGATTGAATGTTTATCAAAAAAGTCCCGGCACGAATAAGGAGGGTGAACAAAAATGAGTTACTGTTGTGGGGCAAGTATGGTTGGAACGAAGGGCACGCTGAAGCATTACCGCACCCAGGTTCATAATGTTCCCCTGCTGTTTTGCCCGGTGTGTCACCGGGTTGAGGTGCATTATAAAGTGGAAAATGAATATGAAATTCTCGCTGAATATGCGCATGGAGACGGTGCATCCGAGATCGATTTTCAGGATTATGTAACAGAAGATGAAGATGCGATTTTCGAAAACTGTGTAAACCGTGAGAGTGAGGATGCCATGGTCATTGTGCAGCGCCAGATTGATATGGCTCTGGATTTGCTCAGGCTCGCGAAGGAAACCAAAGACGAGAAGTGGGAAAGCGAACTTAAACGTCGATTAGCTGTGATGAGTCAGCGCAGACTGAAAATTCAGCATAATAAGACCGGACTATAGATGAACTTGGATATATCACAAATTAAAGATATTAAAAACGAAGCTGATTTGCCTATTGGGTGAAACGGCTTCGTTTTTGTGCTGTATTCTGGAACTAGTTCGAGGTTTTTTTTAAAATAATTTCCATTCGACACTTTCTCCGATTGACTCTCTTCTATAAACTTGTCTATGATAAAAACAGACTTGCAAAAGAGGCGGAGCAAAAAATGTTCGTGTTTGGGAATAGGAGAAGGTCAGAATGGGACAAACGTATATGATTTTCCGGATCAACTGTTGGTTACCGGGAATAGACCAGCATGAGTTCCGGCCATGCCATCCATATTTTCGGCTCAGCCCCCCAACGAAAGGGCACCGGTAATGAAAAATAAAATCGGCCCTTCCTGTTTCTGTGATGATATGATGTCCGAATGGCAAGTTTATCATTTACGTGAAAAGGAGGAACCTGACATGATTAGTGAATTTCAGGATACAGTGCCTCAACCAACGGATGGATTCCCGCCTGTGCATCTGGATAACAACAAGTACGAGAATGTACTGGAACATCTGGATAGCGGTATTATGTTGTTTGACAGTCACGGTGTATTGACGTTTATTAACGTTCAGATGGCAAAGTTGTTGGAACTTCCAAGAAGTCTGTTGAGCGGCTGCACCCTGATGCAAATGCTGCATCATCCACAGATGAGCCGATTCAAGAAAAAGAAAATTTTACGAATCTATCGGGAAACTATTTTTCACCGTAAGCGCTATCATGAATTGATTGATGAATACGGAAGGCATTGGCTGGTTACTGTGACGTACGGGGATCAGATGGATGGCGACTTCTTGTTCAGCGTCAAAGATGTATCTGATTATAAACAAATTGAACAGACCGCTTATCAAAATGACAAACTTGCGATGCTGGGGCGAATTTCAGCATCTATTGCTCATGAAATTCGTAATCCGTTGACTGCAATCCGTGGGTTCATCCAACTGCTCAGGCCCCATTTGCTGCAGCTCGGCAAAGACGAGTACGCTCGAATCATACTGACGGAGATTGATCGGGCGAATGACATCATCTACGAATTTTTGAATTCTTCCAAACCGTCAGCTCCACAGAAGACCGTGATGTCCGTCGACTCTTTGCTCAAAGAGGTGGTCTTGCTGACCGAAAGCGAAGGGTTGATGAAGGGATGCGAGATCGTACTGGATGAAGGGGATGCCCCGCTGAATGTATCCATTGATGTCAAACAGATTAAGCAGGTTATTTTGAATATGGTGAAAAACGCAATGGATGCCATTGAGGAAGTCGGCGAAGAACACACGGGTCTAATTCGAATATCTACCGCCACTGAAAACAAGTTCGTGCAGATCTCCATCGCGGATAACGGTCATGGGATGGACCATAACACGCTTGTACGTCTGTTTGATCCATTCTTCACGACCAAGGAGAGCGGAACGGGGCTTGGACTTTCGGTGAGTTACCGAATCATCAAGAATCATGGAGGCACCATCTCTGTGGATAGCAAAAAGGGCGAAGGCACGCGGTTTATGATTATGTTACCCTTGGTATATTGAGAAAAGCGGGGAGTCTAGGAGTTGGCCATTTGCCAACTCCTTTGTTTTATGTTGCCAATAAGGGTTATAGTTAGTAATGAATGCGAATACATAAGCTCCATAACGGAAGGATGAGATGCAGATGGAAATCCAAGGAATGGAACGAATGAATCAACAACTGATGGATCATGTGGGAAGAGTGATTGTGGGAAAACAGCATACCATAGAGCTGGTGATGACAGCGATCATAGCGTCAGGACATGTGCTGCTGGAGGATGTACCGGGTACTGGGAAAACGATGCTAGCCAAATCGGTAGCCTCTTCATTGGACTGCACATTCCAGCGGATACAGTTTACACCGGACTTGCTGCCCTCGGACTTAACAGGGATTCATTTTTTTAATCAAAAAGAAGGGGATTTTGAATTCCGACCCGGCCCCTTGTTTGCCAATCTTGTACTAGCCGATGAGATTAATCGTGCTACACCGCGTACACAATCAAGTTTGCTGGAGTGCATGGAAGAGCGCCAGATCAGTATCGACGGTTCAACGAGACAGCTGGAACGGCCATTTATCGTTATCGCCACCCAGAACCCTGTAGATAACCAGGGAACTTTTCCGCTACCTGAAGCGCAGATGGATCGTTTTATGATGAAAATTCGTATGGGTTATCCAAGCAGTGAAGAGAGTGTAGAAATTTTGAGACGTACGGTAGCCAGTCGTTCAGTTGATGATCTCTCGGCAGTGATCAGTCGTGAAGAACTTTTGAAGGCGCAGGATACGTATAAAACAGTGCAAATCAACGAAGATTTGCTACGATATATCATTCAGTTAACCGAAGCGACAAGGCAACATCCCGAGCTCTCGCTTGGCGTAAGTCCACGAGGGGCTCAGGCATTACTCAAGGCAAGTCAGGCCTGGGCTGCGCTGCATGGCAGAGATTTTGTTTTGCCTGATGATATTAAAGTTCTGGCGGAACCTGTGCTGGCTCACCGACTGGTATTCCGTAACCGCATCAGACAACAAGAGGGCTTGGCTGAGCGTATCATCCAGGAACTTCTGAATCAGACAGAAGTGCCTACGGAGAATCTCGCTACAAGCGGGCGTTAATCTTATGGCATTATTATGGCTTGTCCTTGTTGGAGGCATTGTCGTTGTTATACATGGTGTGTGGTTTGGAAGACCTGCACTGCGAAAGCTCAAGTACAGCAGACAATTCAGCAAGCTGCGTTGTTACGCTGGAGATGAACTTGAGATGGTGGAGACGATATCAAATGAGAAACGAGTCTCCGTACCGTGGCTCAGACTTGAATCGATGATGCCAGTGTCGTTTGTATTTCGTTCCGGCTCAGGTATGGATATTAGTCAAGGTGAGATCTATCAGAACCATAAGAGTATTTTTACGTTAAAGCCGTTTACTCGTATTACGCGCAAGCATCCTTTTACATGTACTCAGCGTGGAATTTATCCATTAAATACAGCAACGATGACAGGTGGGGATCTCTTTGGCGTGTGGCGTTCCACAAAACCGATTCCTTTGCAAATGTCTATGATCGTTTATCCTTCATTAGTGAATGCAGAGGATCTTCCTGCAATTTATCAGGTATGGCAGGGAGAAGTGGAAGTATCACGATGGATTGTTGAAGATCCTTTCTTGATCCTGGGTGTTCGGCCTTATGGTGCAGGCGACCCCATGAATCGTATTCACTGGAAAGCGAGTGCACGTACAGGTGAATTACAAGTCTACAAGCAGGGATGGACAGCTGATCCGCAATCCTGGATTGTAGTCAACATTCAGGAATCTGCAGATATGTGGAGTGTTGTCACTCGACCGGAGAAGATTGAACGGGCACTTCGTTACGCTGCCACGGCTGCAGTGGATGCCATCGGTAGAGGACTACCGGCAGGCTTCGCTCATAATGGTTATCATGTGGGTGGAGGGCGCGATACACTTCGGATTGAGCCAGATTATGGCACGCCTCATCTGGAACGGTTACTGGAAGCTATGGCTGAGACAGAGTTGAAATGCATGGTGCCCATGGAGCAATTCCTTAATGATGAAGTACGTCTGAATGAAGAAGCACAGCAAATCCGCAGCTATCTGCTGATTACATCCTATGTATCTGCCGCTATGGAGTACGAGATTGCACGTCTGCACGAACAAGGACATCGTGTGACGATTCTCCCGGTGGAGGACATGAAGGGTAATACGAAGGCGGTGAGTGCATGAGGAACAGACCGGTAGCGACGACCAAAGGACTCATAGCGATGCTTGCCGTCTTGATGGTGGGCATATACCTTTTTCCGATATTTACGCTTGCTTCATTCTACGCAATGGAACATTTGCCGTTCACATTATTCATCCTGGTTGTTCTTGTAGGTTGGTTGGGACAGTTCATTCAGCATAAAATTCCAGGTTTTAGCGAGAAGAATACATTCATTCGTGGAGTAATGGCACTGGTCATAGGATTTCTCTTCGCACTCGTTGTTGGGATGAGCCTTATTCTCCCGTTGCCGGATATCATCACATTGGTACTGTGTGGAGTCATCTCGGCTTATGCAGGGCTGACCTTCCAGCCAGTCTTTCATTCTGTGTTGTTATGGCGCTTGCAGATTATGGGTGTAATCAGTGCGATCGTGCTTATGATTGCATCGAACTCGTTGGAATTCATGCAGCCGTTACGAACCTATACCCTATGGATCTATATTGCGGGAGTGATCAGCTTTGCCTTTTGGCTGGTTGGACGATATATGCTGCAACTGGATCAGGCAATACTCAATGATGGCAAGAGAAGATTGGTATTAAGAGATTTTGCACGTGCGAATCATCAGCGGTTCATGTGGATGTTTATTATTATTGTTGCGATCGGTGCTTTCCCAAGTCTGGCTGCCTGGCTGGGGCCGCTACGTGACCGCTTGCTCGCATGGATCAGGGGATGGTTTGGTCCGATTTCTGGTGAGGAGCCACGATTACCAATGGACAATCCCAATCAGCCGCTAAATATACCGAATGACTGGAGAGAGCCGCCATCCGAGCCCTCAGTCTTCTGGAACATCCTCGGATGGGTAGTGATGTGTGCTGTAGCAGGAGCAATTCTGTGGCTGCTTCTGAGGTTGGGACAAAAAACGATAAACAGACTTATGGATCGATTCAAGGGGATGTTACAACCAGGTGAAAAGAAGGCAGAACCACGGACGGAGTATATCGATGTCAGTGAGACGCTTGATGCGCCAGCAAAAGTCCGAAAGAGCTGGTTTCGAAAAAAAGAAGCGCCACCTGCACAGGATGCTGAACGTGTTCGGTATTACTATCGGACTTGGATTGAAAGAGCTGCTCATCGAGGCGTGGTAATACAAGGGACGCACACTCCGCTGGAGGCTGCACAGACCATTATTCAGAATGGTGTGAAGGTAGAAGAAGATGAGCTGTCTTCGAGACTGCCAGATACGTATAATGCCGTCCGTTATGGAGAGAAAGCTCCCAATCATTCCGATATGGTTGAGATTGACCGAATCTGGAGATCTTATCGAAGTAAATAAGTCCGGAATCCCTTTACTTTTCTTGTCACGTTCAAGTATCATGAGAGGAATACACAAGTTGGTCAGAAAAGGAGCAGACATTAATGAAGACAAATCATTGCAAAATTGTAGATTGTACGATCCGTGATGGCGGATTGGTGAATAATTGGGACTTTAGCGTGGACTTTGTTCAACAGCTATATGCTGGATTGAATGAAGCTGGCGTTGATTATATGGAAATTGGATATAAGAACTCTCCGAAGTTGCTTAAAGGCGCCGAGGAAGCAGGACCATGGCGTTTCCTGAACGATGATTTCCTGCGTAAAGTTATTCCTCAAAAAGGCAATACAAAACTGTCTGCACTTGTTGACGTAGGTCGTGTGGACGAAAATGATATCTTGCCTCGCAGTGAGAGCATGCTCGATCTGATCCGGGTTGCCTGCTACAGCAAAGATGTAGACAAGGCACTTGCACTGGTTCAAACATTCCATGATCGTGGATATGAAACTACACTGAATATTATGGCACTCTCCAATGTTATGGAGAATGAGTTGCTGGAAGCATTTGAATTGATCAAAGAAAGCGCTGTGGATGTTGTTTACATTGTAGACTCCTACGGCAGCTTGGACCATAATGATGTGAAATATCTGGTAGAGAAGTTCAAGACTCACTTGCCTAACAAGCGTCTTGGTGTTCACACACATAATAATATGCAACTTGCGTTTTCTAACACATTGGTTGCGGCAGAACTTGGCGTTGAACTGCTTGATGCTTCTGTGTATGGTATGGGACGTGCGGCAGGAAACTGTCCAACCGAATTGCTCGTAGCTCATCTGAAAGGAACGAAATACAATCTGCGTCCAGTACTTGGTGTATTGGAACAGTTGATGGTTCCACTGAGAGAAAAAGAAGAATGGGGTTACATTCTGCCTTACATGATTACAGGTGCGTTGGACGAGCATCCACGTTCAGCGATGGCGATTCGTTCATCGGAAGACAAGGATAAGGTTGTTGATTTCTATGATAAATTAACAACACCAGAAGTGAATTTTGATAAGTAATATAGTCTGAAATACAGTTGCCAAATAGGAAAACATGGACTCTAACTGGAGATCCATGTTTTTTTAGTTCTTAATGCCTTGTTTTTCTCTATATTTATGAATAAATATTCCTAGGAGTAACTATTTTTTAGTTCACGTATACAAAATTAAATGTTATTATGTACCAGATAGCATGTGTATGCATGTGAATTGAACGTTGGTTAATATGATTTTTGTCGAATCGTGTAGTAAATTTTTAAGTTTGGTTAATGTAATTCAGGATAGGTGATCCCGGGAAGGAAAACACGGCATGAAGGTTAATCTGCAAGATCAGAGAAACATAAGTTGGGTCGCTGTGTGCGGCTTATTGTGTTTCCTCGCAAGTCAATGGTTTCGTTCTTCTTCAAGCTCTGATCTGATCATATCGGGTTACCCAGTTTTGACACTCTTGGGTGGATTTGCCGCGGTAGCTGCTTGTATCGGCATTTACAATCAAAGCTGGTTGTTTCGGACACAGAAGCTAACTCTTCGGAGGGCATTATTGACAACACTCTTTTTATTGATTGGTCTGTTTGAATTGGTTCATATTGTTTCATTTGCAGAAGAGATCCCAAATGGAGCCATGATGGAATCGGAGTTCTCCTTAATGATGTCAACCATGGGATCTTTGGTATGTTCAGTAGGTTTACTGCTCGTGTATACCTTACATGAGAAAGAAATTGCATTACCACGCAAATTCTTACTGTTCAGTGGGACATTGGGTACCTTTGTTATTTTGTACATAATGGCTATTCAGGAATGGAGCATGTTGCCGAGTATGCTTGACGGGGAAGTGCTGGGTGGTATCTTCACCCGAGTTCATCTTATGGTCGGATTGCTCTATGGCATTATTGCGGTTCTTATGTTTGTGCAATGGAAAAAAACCAAAGATGCTGATCTACCAACCATTCTATGTGGCATTCTGTGTTTCTTTTTTGGTGAATGTTATTTTGTTTCAGCAACTGGGGTGAACGATCTCAATCTGTTATTAGGATTGCTGAGTAATTGTATGGCATATTTTTTCATTCAAAAAGGACTGTATACGTCCGTAGTGGACACGCCTTTCCTGCAACAGCAGGTGGCGGAAGCCAAGATGAACTATATTGCTCATCATGATGATGTAACGGGACTTCCAAACCGTCGTCGCCTTTCACAGCGGTTGAAAAAAATGATGGATGATGCCGTGGTGCAGGAACAGCTTGTTGGTGTACTGGTCCTGAATATTAATCGGTTCAAAACCATTAATGATTCGCTCGGACAGCAAGCAGCTAACCGGGTTTTGCGTCAGGTAGGTCAACGACTGAAACATTCGTCACTTCCAGGAGAAGAAGTCTTTGGATTGGGAAGAGATGAGTTTGCATTAACGATGACAGATTTTAGTTCAACCGATACAGCGTTGCGTCGGACAAGATCCATTTTGCAGCTTTTTGAGAAGCCCGTCTTGGTTGATGGCAATGAGTATCATCTTACACTTGGAATCGGGATGGCCATTTTCCCACACGATGGGGAGTCACCACTGGAGATTATTCAGAATGCAGATACGGCTTTGCACAGTGCAAAGGAACAAGGAATGGAACTGAATCGTTTTGCCCATGCGATGCAGATGAAGGCACAGGAGCGTTTGCAGCTTGAGAATGATCTGCGCAAAGCGTTGGATCGGGGTCAGTTCTACCTGGTCTACCAGCCGCAGGTTAATCTGCAAAGTGGACTAATCGTTGGCATGGAAGCCCTGGTGCGTTGGCAGCATCCGCAGCGAGGCTCGGTATCTCCGGCGGAATTTATTCCTCTGGCAGAAGAGAGTGGGCTCATTGTGCCACTTGGCGAATGGGTGCTTCGTGAGGCGTGTGCACAAAACAAACAGTGGCAGGAAGCCGGTTATCGTAAACTGTGTGTTTCGGTGAATCTGTCCATGAGACAATTCAGGCACTCCCATTTGTTGGACAATATCAATGGCATTCTCAAAGAGACGGGACTAGAGCCTGTGTGGCTTGAACTGGAGATTACAGAGAGCATGACATTTGATAAAGACCGGTCATTCGAACAGTTGCGCAAAATCAAAGAAATTGGTGTGCATATCAGTATTGATGATTTTGGAACGGGATACAGCTCGTTGCACTATCTGAAGGATCTGCCGATTGATCGGCTCAAGATTGACCGTTCATTCGTCAATGAAGTCATGGAGGACAGCAATAACGCCGCGATCGTATCCACCATCACTTCAATGGCGCATCATTTACAACTGAAAGTCACAGCTGAGGGCGTGGAGAACGAAGATCAGATGGTCTTTCTTCGCAATCAACATTGTCACGAGGCTCAGGGTTATTTCTTCAGCAAACCGATTAAAGCCGCTGAATTTGAAAAGCAGTTTTTGAGAGATGTGGATAAGCCTACAGGATAGGAAACAGCGGGGGCGCGAGGGTGCTCCTGCTTTTTTTGATGGATGTGTAATGAAAAAAATGGGAAATGTGACTTGCATGCTATAGAGGATCATGGTATATTATTATTTGTAAAAACACTGTTAAATTCCTAAGGAACATAACAATTAAATCTTCAATCATGCGGGTGTAGTTCAATGGTAGAACTTTAGCCTTCCAAGCTAATAGCGTGGGTTCGATTCCCATCACCCGCTTAACGAAGCAGTACCGGAGCCCTTGCGATGCAGGGGCTTTTTTTATTGCCCTAAAAGAAATCCCGTGGTAACAGCGATCAGAAGGTTGCTTTGTCATCGGAGTGGCGAGTAAGTAAGTAAGTAAGTAAGTAAGTAAGTAAGTAAGTAAGTAAGTAAGTAAGTAAGTAAGTAAGTAAGTATGCTTTAGTTTAATTTATATACCCTTTGCTTTTTTACAATGATCTGGTACAATAACGGAGAAATTGATACTACACATGAATGAGAGGTAACCATACGTCCCATGAAGTAAAACACATGAATTGAACCCCAGTTAACTGCAGACGGTTTTATGACGCAGTCAGCCAGAGCGGCTGAGCAATAAGGGGATTCGTGTGTCCAAATTCAGCTATGGGAAAAGGTATGGAGCAAGTAAGCCATTGAGGTTTACGTGTACCCTGTATTTTGGGTTTCTTTGTTCATGCCGTAGCTTACCTTAGATCTGTCTTTGAATGCTTGATCCAACCCTGAATTGCCAAACCGCCGGCTGATGCCAGCGGTTTTTTTTGTTCAGCAAAAAGGATGCAGGAAGGATGAGGTCTCATGATGAAATTGGTACGCTTACATGAAGTATCAAAAGAGTGGAACGGTATTGAATTGTTTACAGGATTGAATTTGGAGATTAATGAGGGCGAACGACTCGCCATTTTGGGTCGCAACGGATGCGGCAAGACAACATTGTTACGCATCATTTTGGGTGAGGAGCATGGTGGTGGACGGATTGAACGTCATATTCCTCAGCAGGAATGGGGGTTCATGCGCCAGCGCTCGGAGATTGAGACCGGGATGAATGTACTGGATGCGGTCCGGCGTGAGAGCGGTCAGATCTATGAAGTGAAACGGAACTTGGAAGAACTGGAACAACAGTTGAGCATGAGCACTGAAGCGGATGAAGAGCTGCTTGCAGCTTATACACAAGTGATGGAGCAATACGAACAGTTGAACGGTTATATGTGGGAGACTGAGGTAGAGAAAGTACTGACCCGCCTTGGATTATCCGCAGAGCATTGGAATAGACCCTATCATTCCTTGAGTGGTGGACAAAAAACAAAGGCTCGTTTGGCGGGGCTGCTTGTCAGCAAACCAAAGTTCCTGATTCTGGATGAACCGACGAATCATCTGGATGAGGGAAGCATGCGTTGGCTGGAAGAGTGGTTATCCTCATATGAAGGTACGCTGTTATTTGTATCACATGATCGTACATTTATTGATCAGGTAGCAACAGGAGTCATTGAGTTCAGTCCAGATACCCTGACCAAATACAAGGGCGGATACTCCGACTACAAGATCCACAAAGAGCGTGAATTACGTGAACAGGAAACGATCTACCGCAGGCAGGAATTGGAGCGTAAGGCGCTGGAAGAAACGATTCGAAATTATCAGGAGTGGTTCCATAAAGCGCATAATTCAGCGACTGATGTGGAGGTGAAGATCACCCAGAGCTTTTACAAAGCCAAAGCTAACAAAAATATTTCACGTTACCATGCGAAACAAAAACAGCTGGAGCGTTTGGAGCGGGAACGGGTGGATAAACCTCGTGAAGCCGCCAAGTTGAACATGGAATTACAGATGAATCCACTGGCTGCACGCCAGCTGCTTGCGCTGGAAGAGGTGAGTTTTTCATATACGGGAGACAAACCATTGCTGCGCGATCTTCGGATTGCTGTGGAACGCGGCGATCGGCTTGCTGTACGAGGTCCTAATGGAACGGGCAAGACAACACTGCTG
This sequence comes from Paenibacillus sp. FSL R5-0701, assembly GCF_037973995.1. NCBI lineage: Bacteria > Bacillati > Bacillota > Bacilli > Caryophanales > Paenibacillaceae > Paenibacillus > Paenibacillus sp. FSL R5-0701. The sequence continues at coordinate 1,928,388 of NZ_CP150230.1, forward strand.
AAGTTGATGATTGGTGAACTGGAACCTTCCCAAGGCAAGGTCACACGGCATCCACAGCTGAAAATCGGTTACTTTTCACAGGAGCTGGAAGGGCTTCCCGAAAATCTGACGCTGCTGGACAGCTTGCTTACCCTTCCATCCATGACACAAAGTGCGGCACGTACCATTCTGGGATGTTTCCTATTTTCCAGAGATGATGTGTTCAAGCACATTGGGGATTTGAGCATGGGGGAAAAGTGCAGAGTGGCATTTCTGAGACTGTACTTTGGCGGAGCAAATCTGCTGGTGCTGGACGAACCGACGAACTATCTGGACATCGATACCCAGGAAGTCATGGAAAATGTATTAAAGCAGGCTTCAGGTGCTTTGGTACTTGTATCCCATGACCGGATGCTGACGAAGTCACTTGCGAATCGATTATGCGATCTGGAGGCTGGTGGCACAGCAACTCTGTTTGAAGGAGGTGTGTCGGATTGGGAGCAGTCCACCAAACTTCGGGAGGTGGCGCTGGAGACCCGGGAATCCGATGACGAGCGGTTACGATTGGAGATGCGACTATCGGAGTTGCTGTCTCCTGTGAGCACTGCTGGAAAAGACAGTCTGACACAGCCCGAGCATTCGAATGAGCGAGCAGTCGAGGCAGTTGAGATTCGTGAAATCCAGCAGCGCCTGAAACAATTGAAAGATAAGGGTGCAAGCATTAATTAGAACATGGACGGCTTGCTATTTCGATCTATTTTGCATATAATTATGAACGATCATCGATGATTACATCGATATAGGTAAGTGTTCAAAAAGATCGGTTTTCAGTACCAAGAAGATGGGATGAAGATAGAAATGGAGTAGCGGAGCGTAGGAAAACTACGTGAGCAACTACAATGTTTCCGAAGGAAACATACTTCGTAAGCATCTGCTTATTCGGCTGAATTCCATATTCGACACTGATCATGCCGCTAGGCATCATTCGTAATCAAAAGCGGACTTTTTGACAACCTCTAGAGGTTTAACTTAAAAGCAAACGTGATGATGGAGATAAGTAAGCAGTGCCTCTGGACAGGGAGGAAGCGCCGTAGATTGAGAGCGTTTCTGTAGAACAAGGCTGCCGAAATTCACTCCGAAGCGGTTCCCTGAACCTGTTTGTGTGCAGACACAGAGGCAACAGTAGGGGCAAACGGTTAACGGTCGTTATTCCGTACAAAGTGAGACAGAACCAGTTGCAGCCAGAAGGCCACGCAGCAATGGACGTCTAACAAGGGTGGTACCACGGTCTTTTCGTCCCTTCAGGGGAGAGAAGGCCTTTTTTTGTTGCAAAAACACCACAAAAAGGGGGCAATTACACATGAAAGAACGTTTAGAGGCATTGAAGATCGAAGCGCTGGAGCAGTTGTCTGGTGTGAATGATCCGCAGACGCTCGGTGATCTGCGTGTAAAGTATTTGGGGAAAAAGGGTGCATTAACTGAGATTTTGCGTGGTATGGGTGCACTTAGTGCGGAGGAACGTCCAGTTATTGGTCAAGTAGCCAATGATGTTCGGGCTGCCATTGAGGAAGTTATCGACAGCAAGCAGGACCAGTTCCAGAAGGAAGAGACGGCGAAGCGTCTGCAATCCGAGAAAATTGATGTAACCCTGCCAGGACGTCGTGGGCGTCAAGGCGGACTGCATCCGCTGACCAAAGTGGTACAGGAGATCGAAGATATTTTTATCGGTATGGGATACCGCGTTGCGGAAGGTCCTGAAGTCGAAATGGATTATTACAACTTTGAAGCATTGAATCTGCCGAAGAATCACCCGGCGCGCGATATGCAGGACTCCTTCTACGTTACAGAAGACTTGTTGATGCGTACCCACACATCTCCGGTTCAAGTACGTACCATGCAGAGCATGAAGGGCGAAGTGCCTGTCAAAGTCATCTGCCCAGGTAAAGTATACCGCCGTGATGACGACGATGCGACGCACTCTTTCCAATTCAACCAGGTTGAAGGATTGGTCATTAGCGAAAACATTCGTATGAGCGATCTGAAAGGAACCCTGCTGCAATTCGTGCGCGAAATGTTCGGTTCCCACACAGAAATTCGTCTGCGTCCAAGCTTCTTCCCGTTCACAGAGCCAAGTGCGGAAGTGGATGTAACTTGTGTACAATGTGGCGGCAGTGGCTGTCGCGTATGTAAGCAAACAGGCTGGCTTGAAATTTTGGGCGGCGGTATGGTTCACCCGAAAGTACTGGAGATGGGTGGATACGATCCGGAGAAATACAGTGGTTTTGCATTTGGAATGGGCGTAGAACGTATCGCGATGCTGAAATATGGTGTCGATGATATCCGTCACTTCTATAACAGTGATCTGACCTTCCTGAAGCAATTTGGACGGCTGTAACACTAAGACAAGAAAGATTAACCATATAGAGCAAGCGAATGAACCGGGAACACCAATTTATAGATGAAGGAAGTGAACGTCCATGAGAGTACCGACAGATTGGCTGTCTGATTATATTTCCCTTGAAGGTGTGACGCCACAGGAATTGGCGGAGAAAATCACCCGTGCGGGTGTCGAAATTGATGTAGTGGAGAACCGCAACAAGGGCGTGAATAAAGTTGTTGTAGGTTATGTGAAGAGCAAGGAGAAACACCCCGATGCAGACAAACTGAATGTATGTGTCATCGATGCCGGACAGGAAGAAGATCTGCAGATCGTGTGTGGTGCGAAAAATGTGGATGCAGGCCAAAAAGTAGTCGTAGCCCTGGTTGGAGCGAAGCTCCCTGGTGGATTGGATATCAAAAAAGCCAAACTGCGCGGTGTTGTCTCCCTTGGCATGATCTGTTCCGCCAAAGAGCTGGGCATGAACGATAAATTGTTGCCCAAAGATCAGCAGGAAGGTATTCTCGTTCTGCCAGAACAAACGGAGGTTGGCACGCCAATCAGCCAGGTTCTTGGTCTCGACGATCATGTGCTTGAACTGGACCTGACACCGAACCGTTCCGACTGTCTCAGCATGCGTGGTGCGGCTTATGAAGTGGGTGCCATTCTGGGTCGTGAAGTGAAGCTGCCAAGTCCCAAAGACCAACTGGTTGAAGTTGGTGATACGGCTGCGAATCATATCTCTGTAGAGATTAAGGCACAGGAGCAATGCAGTCACTATGCAGCTCGTTATGTAACCGGCATTAAGCTGGGTGCTTCCCCGCTGTGGATGCAAAACCGTCTCATGGCAGCAGGTGTTCGCCCAATCAATAACATCGTTGATATCACGAACTATGTCATGCTGGAATACGGTCAACCGCTACATGCATTCGATGCGGATAAGCTGGAAAAGGGCCATATTGAAGTGCGGATGGCTAAAGAAGGCGAAACGATTGTTACACTGGATGGACAGGAGCGCAAGCTGGAGCCGCACATGTTGCTCATCACGGACGGCGTGAAACCTGTAGCCATCGCTGGGGTTATGGGTGGCGAGAATTCCGAGGTATCGGAGGGCACGGTGAATCTGTTGCTGGAGTCCGCCAAGTTCGACGGCGGAACCGTTCGGAAAACGTCGCGCCAACTGGGGCTGCGTTCCGAAGCAAGCATGCGTTTTGAGAAGGAAGTAGATCCGGGTGCAGTCATTACAGCTTTGGATCGTGCGGCTGAACTGATTCAGCGTTATGCTGAAGGTGAAGTGCATCAGGGAATCGTGGAAGCTGGAGCAGAAGCTGCGGAGAAACGTGTGATTCAATTGTCGCTGGACAGACTGAATCGTTATCTGGGAACCGATCTGTCTTTGCTTGAGGTAAAAACCATCTTCGCTCGTTTGCACTTTGCATGTGGTGATGCTGATCAAGGATTGCTGGATGTGGAAGTGCCAACACGCAGAGGGGATATTACGCTTGATGTAGACTTGTTTGAAGAGATTGCACGCCTGTACGGATACGACAACATTCCAACCACATGGATTGAAGGACCAACGACTCCAGGGGCATATACACGCTCTCAAGCGATGCGTCGCACCATTCGTGGATTGCTCTCAGGCAGTGGCTGGCAGGAAATGATCAGTTACTCCTTTGTACACCCGGATAAAGCGACATTGTTCCCGGCATTGACACAAGGCAGTAAAGCCGTGAAACTCGCGATGCCTATGAGTGAGGACCGCAGTGTGCTTCGTACGAGTATTTTGCCGCAAATGCTGGATGCAGCGGTATATAACATGAACCGTAAACAGGATTCACTGGCTGTATTTGAAGTGGGCAATGTGTTCTTCACGGAAGAAGATCAGTTGACCAAGCAACCGCATGAAATCCCAGTATTGGGGCTGCTGCTCACCGGGAATCGTGCAAGCCAACAGTGGAATGTTGGAGCGGAGAAAGTAGACTTCTTCGATCTGAAAGGTGCGCTTGAGCATCTGTTCGCCTATGTGGGGCTTGAACAACGCATTCGCTTGGCAGCAAACAGCCCTGAAGGATTCCACCCGGGACGTTCCGCATCGGTTTACCTGGAAGGTAAGGATGGCGGAGAAGGCGCATTGATCGGTACATTGGGTCAATTGCATCCGGAACTGCAACAGCAGTATGATCTGAATGATGTGTACATCGCAGAGATTGCACTTGAATCGATCTACAGCGAAGCAGACGCTGACATTCGTTATCGTGAGCTTCCGCGTTTCCCGGCCATGGAACGTGATATCGCGGTTGTTGTAAATGAGGATGTTGAAGCTGGAGATATGCTGCGCGCCATTCGTGAATCGGCGGGTGAATTGTTACAAAACGTACAGGTATTCGATGTGTTTACTGGCAGTAAACTGGGTGAAAACAAGAAGAGCGTGGCGATGGCACTGGTATACCGGAATCGTGAACGTACACTCACCGATGAGGAAGTTACTGAAGTTCATGCCCGTGTAGTGGCTCGTCTGGAAGAGCAATTCGGAGCGGAATTGCGTAAATAGGACAAAAGAAGATTTTTTGAACAAAGATTAGCAGGAATTGTTTGAAGTCACATCGAATCCTTAGCATTAGAGGATCGATGTGACTTTTTTGTGATTACAGCTTAGAATCAACATACAGACTTGAAGGAGGGCACAACTGTGACTACACCTGATCGTACACGCGTCACCGTAGAGATCTACGGGACTTCCTATAAACTGGTTGGCAGCAGTGCCGACTATATGAAACAAGTAGCTAACCTGGTAGATGAGCGTATGGGCGCAATCTCCAAGCAAAATTCCCGTCTGGATACTCCGCGTATTGCGGTACTGGCGGCTGTACATATGGCTGAACAGTCTCTTCAGACTCAGGAAATCCGTAATGAACTGAAGATGCTCACTGGAGAACGTACAGAACTGAGAAACGAATTGAATCGGTTGAACGCCATACAAAATGAACATCAACAAGAATTGGAACGGCGTGACCAGGCTCTTGCTGATTTGCAAAAGCTGAAGATTGAAGCAGAGCAGGCGCTGCAAAAGTCCGAAACGGACAAAAATTCAGAGATAGCCAAGTTGAATACGCTGCTGGAGCAAGAACGCGCTCAAGCAACGGAGCGAGTGCAGAAATTGCAGGCCCAAGCGACGGCACAACTGAAGGAAGCAGAAGCCAAGGGAACGAAACAGCTGAAGGAAATGGAAGAGAAAGCGGCTAACCAGCTTAAAACTGCACAGGCACAGGCCGCTTCCCAGCTCAAAGAAGCTCAGAACCGTTCTGCAGCCGAATTGCAGCAGGCTCAGGCCAAAGCTGCGGCGCAATATAAAGAGTTGCAGGACAAGACTGCAGCTCAATTAAAAGAAGCCGAAAGCCGTGCCGTTGCAGAACGTCAGCAGATTGAAGCCAAAGCTGCGCAGCAGGTTCAGACAGCCAAGGAAGAAGCCGAGTCGGCCATTTTGTCCGAGTTGGAGCAGGCAGAGAGCAATCTGAAGAAAGCTCAGGAAGAAGCAACGCTGCAATATAAGGAACTTCAGCAACAGATGGAACTTCGTCTTCAACAGGCTGAAGAAAAAGCGTTGCAACAGACACAAGAGCTCACGGCTCAGGCGAATCGGGAACGGGCTGACTTGCAGGAACAAGCGGAGCAGCAGCGCCTGACTGAGATAAATCAGTTGAATGCGGAGTTCAAGGCGTTATCCGAGCAGTTGGAACTCGAATGGATGGAGAAAGAAGCAGCCCTCGAGGAGCAATTACAGCAAGCCAAGGAAGCAGCAGCGTCCCAGGCGAAAGAAGCCGAAGCGGCGGCAGAGGCCTTGTTGCAAGAAGAACAGGGCAAGCTCAAACAGCAACTTGAGGAACAACGTAAACAGGCGGAGGCTCGACTATTAGATGTCGAAGAGCAATTAGAAGAAGTAATGACCCAGCTCATCAGTGCACAGGACATGGTTGCAGAGCAAGAACAGCAGCTTCAGCACGAGCGTGGTCAATTGGAATCGTTACGTCATGAGCATGGGGTCCGTAAACAAGAGCAGGAAGTTCAGACTCGCCGAATTACGGAACTGGAACAACAACTGGAGCAGTTGAAAGAGGACCGTTCCCAGTTGCAGGAGCTTCTGCGTGAAACGGAACAGGCTGCCCAGCAATCCCGTGATTCACAGGAACAATGGAAGCAGAAGTATAATGAAACTGTGGATAGAGAAACCTCTCTCACAGCACAGTTGCGCAAACTTCAGGAGCAACATGCACAGCTTGAACAGGAAGCCCAAAAGCTTCGTGAGGCTGAAGTGAAGTCGGAAGAGGAACAGCGCAGACTGCAAAAAGTGCTTGAACAGGCTCATGCTGCGGTGCGTACATTGCAGAATGAGATCGGTACGCTTACGGAACGTGAGCAGTCCTGGAAGAACCTTGCTGAGCAGCGATTGGCTGAGATCGGGGACCTGGAGAATCAGATTCTTGAAGTTGCTGAACAAAACGAAACGTTGGAGTCTGGTGTGCAATCCCTTCATGATGAACTGTCCGTGGTGAAGGAAGAGTCTCGTTTTAACCATGAAGAGGCTGTGCAATACCAGAAGGATGCAGAGCTTTTGGAAGAGAAACGCAATCAGCTTGAAGTTGAGCTAAATGTTGTTCGGGAAGAGCTGAACCGACTTCAGGATAACTATAAACAAATCCGTAATGATTACAGTGATGCATTACAACGGGAAGAGAATTACAGTTCCAAGCTGGATGAATTGAGCAAGGAGAAACAAGAGATTGTGAGCGCACTTGAAGAAGCGAGACAGTCTTCAGCTAAACTTTCCGAGCGCTACTCGGAGCAAGAGAGCCGGCTAGCCCAGACTGAGGAAGAAGCATTGGAGTGGCAGATCAAACACGAAGAACTGTCAGCCAAACAGGCCGAGTTGGCATCCCGTCTGGAGCAGTTGACAAGACGTGAAGAAGAACTTCACTCAAGCGTTGAACAAGCAGAGCAGAACAACCAGGTGTGGCAACGCCGTGCAGACGAATGGGCGGCTCAGGAACAATCCTGGCAGGAGCGCTGGGCTGCACTTGAGAATGAACTAACGGTTTGGAAGAGAGAAAGTGCTGCAAGTAGTGAGTTGCTGGAGGGGCTGGAGCAAGAACGACAGCAGCTGGACAAGTTACGTGCAGAAGCGACCCAAGAGAAAGAGATCATGGAAACTGAACTGCTTGCGATGGGGGAGCGTTACGAACTAGCGGCCAATCAATTACGTTTGTTACAGGTTGAACGTGAAATGGAGCAGGAGAAGGCTGAGCAGCTGAACACGGAATATCGTCAGTTGCATGATGAATATACGAAATTGCAGACGGAATATAACGAATGGATTGAATTGATTGAACAGGACCAGACCTAGCGGATTGATTGTAGCAGAACTGGCTCGTGTGCAACGCACTCTGGTACAATTTGTTATACTAAAGAAGGAGCTCCCGTCGCTGCGGGGGCTCCTTGTCTTGAATACTATTCTTCAACGATAATTTTGGAGATCATGCTGCTGTGTCCGGAACCACAGAAGACCGAACAGGACATTTCAAATTCACCGACTTTGTCCGGGGTGATCACTTTGGAACTATTTCTGGTGTCGAGCGTAAGATTCAGCTCAGGCACAAGAATACCGTGGTTTCCGTTCACATTTTCATAAACAATCTTAACCGGGACACCTTTTTTAAGATGGTACTCGGGTTGATCAAATTTGTAGTTGCTTGCCTTGATGACCAGTTCTTCACTGGCTGTAACGCCAGCATCCGACCCGTTGCTGTCAGAGTCTGCGGACGGATTCGCTCCTCCACATGCAGTGAGGACCAGAATTAACATACAGGCAGCGAGCCATGTTATGCCTTTCTTCATTATGTGCCTCCTTAAAGCGTGATATGGATAAAATTTGAATGATTGCTCCAGTCATCATACCGCAATATGTGGATGCCTGTACACGCTGCGTATGTCGTTTTTTTGAAAATTGTACGTGTACGGCAGAGCATGCGTACTGCCCGAATGAAATAAACCCCTTCCGGCCCAGGGCCTTCAGAGGTTTAGGAGAATTCATGGGGATGTTAAGGTGAAGTGGAGATTAACTTTTGGAGCTTCGTCCGGCATCAAAAGGGGTGGATACCGGGATGAAGAGATCGATAATCCCGATAACCAGCGCAGCGAGAATGGCACCGAGCAGGCTGACTTCAACATGATCCACAACATATTGACCAAGCCAAATCACCAGTGCGCTAACGATAAATCCGACAATACCGCGACCAAACGGATTGACCCTTTTGCCGAAGATACCTTCAACGATCCAGCCGAGCAGGGCAATGACGAGAGCAAGCAACAGGGCGCTCCAGAAGCCACCAACGGCGAATCCGGGAACGATCCAGCTGACCACCATTAATACAATTGCAGCGATGATAAATCGCACGACATGTCCCAGGAAATTCATGGTGTTTACCTCCTTTTATTCGGATTGAACTGAGCATGGCAACTCCAGGGGGATGGAGAGGTTGCACAATCCTGACACCTGTAGTTTGTGGTGCTATGGTTGAAGTTATGTGTGGAAGGATTCGTTAAATAGCGTAAGAAAGTTTCTTTCGTTATAATACAGATATAGTTTGGAAGGAGTTGTACACTTGGACACGAAAATTTTACACACACTGGAATATCGCAAAATTTTAAATACATTGCTTAGCTTTGCTCAGACGACCATGGGAAAAAAGAAAGCGGAGCAACTTGAACCAAGCAGTGAACTTGAAGAAGTGAAGCGCTTGTTGCAACAAACCGATGAAGCCTTCACATTTGATCGCCTGAAAGGCTCACCGTCGTTTGGGGGAATTGTAGATATTACGGCTTCCATCAAACGTGCTGAAATTGGAGGCACACTTAACCCTCACGAACTTTTGGGAATATCCAATACAACCTTCGCGGCGCGGCGATTGAAACGTCAGATTGGTACTTTGCATGAAGATGAGCCCATCGAATCATTGTTCTATATCAGTGATCAACTGTCAGAGCAAAAAACGCTTGAGGATGCCATCAAAATCTGTATTGACGATAATGCAGAGGTTGCCGACAGTGCAAGCGTAACGTTGGCGCAGATTCGTCGTGAGCTGCGAGGCGGAGAAGCACGGATTCGCGAAAAACTGGATTCCATGATACGATCCTCTACCGTATCCAAGATGCTTCAGGATCAGCTCATCACCATCAGAGGAGACCGTTTTGTAATCCCGGTGAAAGCTGAATATCGTTCGTACTTTGGCGGGATTGTGCATGATCAATCCGGTTCGGGTGCGACATTGTTCATTGAGCCGGAATCCATTGTTGCCATGAACAACAAATTACGTGAAACCCGGATTCGGGAAGAACGCGAAATAGAAATTATTTTGCAGAAATTGACGGCACTTGTCAGTGAGCAGGGGGAGTGGCTGTTGTATGATGTCGACTTGCTGGGATCACTTGATTTTATCTTTGCCAAAGCACGTCTCGCTCGTGAACTAAAAGCAACATTGCCTCGCATGAATGACCGCGGGTTCCTGAAGCTTAAGAAAGGCCGTCATCCACTGATTGCGATCGAAAATGTGGTTCCAATCGACATAGAGCTGGGCAATGATTACACATCCATTATCGTGACAGGTCCGAATACGGGTGGTAAGACGGTAACGCTCAAAACGATTGGATTGCTCAGCCTGATGGCAATGTCCGGTTTATTTGTTCCGGCTGAGGATGGCAGTCAGTTATGTGTATTTGATGCGATTTATGCAGACATTGGGGACGAGCAGAGTATCGAGCAGAATCTGAGTACTTTCTCCAGTCATATGACCAACATCATTCGCATTCTGAAAAACATGACGCCGAAAAGTTTGGTGTTGCTCGATGAACTTGGAGCAGGGACAGACCCGGCTGAAGGTTCCGCACTGGCGATCTCCATGCTGGAGCATATGCACCGGACGGGATGTCGCATGGTTGCAACCACTCACTACAGTGAACTGAAAGCATACGCATATGAGCGTAAAGGTGTCATTAATGCCAGCATGGAATTTGATATCAACACACTGAGTCCAACCTATCGCCTTCTGGTGGGTGTACCTGGACGAAGTAATGCATTTGCCATTGCAGAGCGACTGGGACTGCCGGGTTACATTCTCGACTACGCCCGTGGCGAAGTGAAGGAAGAGGATCAACGGATTGAGCACATGATTGCTTCTCTTGAAGAGAACCGTCTTACGGCTGAACAAGAGCGTGAGAAGGCAGAGAGCTTACGCCAGGATATGGAGAAATTACGCAGTCGTCATCAGACCGAACTGGAGAAGCTGGAACAGCAGCGTGATCGCCGGATTGAAAAAGCAGAAGAAGATGCACGCAGCATTGTGGACAAGGCGCGAGCGGAAGCGGAGAAGATTATAGCCGATCTTCGCCTGTTGGCTATGGAAGAAGGTGCTTCCGTGAAGGAGCACAGACTCATTGCTGCCCGCAAACAGCTGGACGAGGCGGAACCGGAGAAACGCAGAAAAACGGTCAAGAAGACGGCAACAGCGCCGAAGACTCGTGCCATCGGTCCAGGTGATGAAGTGCTTGTCTACAGTTTGAATCAAAAAGGCCATGTTGTAGAGATGTCGGGCAGCAAAGACGCTATGGTACAACTGGGGATTATGAAAATGAAAGTATCCCTGGATGACCTGGAACTGCAGCAATCGGCTCCTGCAGCCAAACCGAAACAAAAACCGGTAACGGGTATGAAACGCACACGTGATGACAATGTGAAAAGTGAATTGGATCTGCGTGGTACCAACCTGGAAGAAGCCCTGATGGAGACAGATCGGTTCATTGATGAAGCTTTCCTTGCCAACCTGGGCCAAGTTTATATTATTCACGGTAAAGGTACGGGAATTTTACGTTCCGGTATTCAGGATTACCTGCGTAAGCATAAACATATTAAAAGCTACCGGCTGGGCAATTACGGAGAAGGCGGGAACGGTGTGACCGTCGCAGAGTTGGAATAGCCGGTCCATGAATCAATGATATTCTGCGACCTTATTCATGAAGTTCGCAGATGGGGAGAGGGGAACGGTGCGTGATAGAAAGCATTGACCAATTGCTGTCTCATCCCTTGGGGATGGTACTCGGTTTTTTCTCGGTAGCGATTATGGAATTGCTTGTATTTCTGGCTTGCTTCGAACTGGTGACCAAGTATAAATGCTGGACGGAGATCAAGAAGGGCAATGTAGCCGTTGCGATGGCTACAGGAGGTAAGATCTTTGGAATCTGCAACGTACTGCGTTTCTGCATACAGGCTAAATCTTCGGTGTATGAAGCCATGACGTGGTCGTTTGTTGGGTTTACCCTTCTGCTCATTGCCTATTTTTTGTTCGAATTCCTGACACCCGTGTTCTCCATTGATAAGGAGATCGAAGCGGATAACCGAGCTGTCGGATTGATATCCATGATTATTTCCGTTTCATTGTCGTTTGTTATTGGCGCGAGTATTATCTAGGGGGACCGGTCATGAAGATACTGATACGGATTCTGTTTGCGGCATCAATTGTGTTTTTTGCCATCGGTGTGATCTATGTGATGAATACATGATGATTGAAAGAGAAAGGTTGATTTAATATGGAGACAACAGTATGCCCTTGGTGTCAAACGGAGATTGTATGGGATGAGGAACTCGGTCCTGAAGAAGAGTGTCCATATTGCCACAATGAATTGAAGGGATATCGTACACTCAACATTGACATCGGAGATGAAGAGCAAGATGAAGCTGAAGACGACATCTATGATGTGGATCATGCAAACGATGATAAACAGACTACGGATCTTTCAGATCTGTGGGGGGATGAAGTTGAGCTCAAATTGCCGGAGTTGCGAACGTTAACCAAATACGCGGATGAAGGTAATGACCTGATTCAATATGAACAAGGTGTCCAGAAGCAACTTGATCATCAGGAAGAAGTACCCGAGTGCCCGAATTGTCGGGAATTCATGATTCTTGCTGGTACTCAAGCTGCAACGCAGGATAACTTTACTCCAGTTGCTAACGCAGCTTCAGGCGAAGGGTCACTATTGTCACCACCGTTTAAGGTATTGACCTATGTATGCTCGGGATGTTTCCAAGTTCAGTACAGTCTGTCTGAGGAAGATCGTCTGCGTCTGATTAAGAACCTGAGCACACAGGAATAAATATTTCGGAGATTCTAACCAACTTCATAGCAATCCTAAAGATTCATCATGTTTTCCTCTTGCTTGGGGCACGTTAACCCTAAGACCTACCTGTGCACAGTTCATTTCAGGTGGATGAAGGAGGAGCAGATGAAGATTACTTTAGGCCGACAATCCATTCTGCTTTTGGGCGTGAATGGATTGTTTGCGTTAGCCGGAGCGTTGTCGGGAACCTTTTTGAATGTGTTTCTGTGGAAAAGCCGTCCGGATTATGCCATGTTGGGGTGGTTCACTCTCAGCCAGCAACTGGCCATTGGACTGACATTCTGGCTTGCTGGCAAATGGGTCAAGGAACACAATAAAATGAGTGCACTACGATTAGGTACTGCGCTGTCCGGCATATTTTATATGATAGTCCTCTGGGCTGGTTCCAAAGCTGTAGACTGGATATGGCCTCTGGGTATACTACTGGGTTGTTCCCTGGGGCTGTTCTGGATCGCATTTAATGTTGTGTATTTTGAAATAACGGATCGGGAAAACAGGGATCTATTCAATGGCTGGGTCGGATTACTTGGCTCGATGACAGGAATTATAGGCCCATGGTTCTCTGGTCTGATTATTACCCGAATGGCGGACAATACAGGATATCGACTCATCTTCACGGTATCACTCGTTATTTATGTCATAGCGGTAGTGTTTAGCTTTTTTCTGAAAAAGAGAAAGGTGAGCGGAACATACCGCTGGTCCGAGCCTTGGATACAGTTATCCAAACCGGATAGTCCCTGGAAGACCTTGGCTTTGGGTTTGTTCGCTCAGGGTGCGCGTGAAGGGGTCTTTGCCTTTCTGATTGCACTGCTTGTATACGTGGCTACTGCACAGGAGTATAAGTTGGGACAGTTCTCACTCATCACTTCTGCTGTGGCATTAATAAGTTATTGGGCAGTAGGGAAATGGTCCAAACCACAGTATAGATCCAGAGGCATGTTCATCGGAGCTCTGATTCTGCTGATTGTGCTGATTCCTCTTCTGTGGAAAGTGACCTATGTTACGCTGTTAATCATGGGGATTGGAAGTGCAGTTGCGATGCCATTGTATATTTTACCTATGATATCAGCGGGATTCGACATGATGGGCACGAGTGACGAAAATGTGGAGAAAAGGGTTGAACTTGTCGTATTGAGGGAGTTGTGTCTGATGGTTGGCCGACTTTTTGGGTTGATCATATTTATTATAACGGTCATGAATAGTCCGTCCCTGCGCATGTTAATCTGGCTTATTATCGTTCTGGGTGCTTTTCCGCTCATTGGATGGATCTTTATGCGCAAGTTATTGAATCGAACGGAAGGGCAAGACCCCTCGGCTTAGCAACTTTCAAATATATAAACAGGGTACAGCGGCGGGAAAAGAGAACTTTCCGTGTGCTGTAACCCTGTTTGTCGTTGTATTGGTTCAGTTGGTGGTTATACAGGAGATGGTTTACTTGTACGTGTAAGTGAGAATAGATCCATGTCAGGGTTCTGTTTGCCCGTAATGGCATCCACAATGAGAGAGGCAGCAATCATACTGTACACGGTACCGTTGCCTCCATACCCTTCAACAAAGTACGAATTCGGATAGTCTGGGTGTGAACCGATTAGCGGAAGACCATCATGGGTGCTTCCAAAAACAGCTTCCCAAGCGTAATCAACTTCGAGATCAGGTAATGGGAAATACTCGGCAATCTTCTGTAACAAAATCTCACCTTTATGAATCGCCTTGATCGCCCGTTGTTCTTCTCGAGGACGATTCTCATCAAGTCCACCAGCAATAATTCTTCCGTCTGGAGTTGTGCGCATATATAGATAAGGTCGTTCGGTCTCCCATATCAAGCTTCGCTTATGCCAGCTGCTCAGATCCTGTAGTGGCTTGGTAGCGATAGCATATGTGCTTTGAAGGTATGCGCCTCTGTCCTTTTTGATTTCTTGTGTTTCATAGCCTGTTGAGAAAATAATATGTTTGGCACGTACAGTGCCATCAGGTGTGTAACATAGGACACCATTATCATCATAATCACAATGGGTTAATTCACTATGAGCGTAGACTCTTGCTCCTTGACGTGAGGCTGAATGGAATAGTGAGTGAACCAAACGAAACGGATTAACCTCAGCATCTCCGCTTGTGTATAGTGCAGCACGTTTGCTGAACGGGAACACTGCACTGATTTTTTCCTGATCCCACAGCTCTATATCAAATCCATAATGCTTCAGGTTACGATATTCTTCCTCCAGCAACGGTACATCTTCCTCGTGACTGGCGCAATACAGACTTGTGCGAGGCACAAACCAAGGATCAATCTCAAGCTTCGATGAAATTTTTTCGAGATGTTGCATGGCATCACGGCATAATTCGTAGAATCGAACACCGCGTTCTTCTCCGAATGTCTGGATACAAGAGGTGAGCGTTTTGTCGTTCGTATATTGGAGCAGGCCCAGATTTGCCATGCTGCTGCCATGACCGATATCTCTTTTGTCAATAACAACGGTATCAATCCCCTGATCTATCAGAAGCTTGGCAGAGAGTGCGCCTCCCATTCCACCGCCGATGATTAGGCAATCACAGGACAGATTTTCTTTCAAAACAGGATAATGGGGATGGGAATCAAAGGTGGTTGGCCAAAACGTTTCCCCGTTAATAAGTTCCACAATTAATCACCTCTGTAGAATGTAGTTGAAGTATACTTTTTCAGGTTAGGGTAACAATAAATTCGCATTAACTTTAGGTTAAGGAGGTCAGACATACATGCAAAATTCACAAATGCAAGCACTGAGCCCCAAGGAACTAAACTATATCGCGGATTCAATTTCCAATGAGGAAATGCTGATCAAACAATGTGCAGCTACAGCCTCCATCACACATAATCCGCAAATTCAACAGGCACTGAATCATTATGTTCGCTCACATGAGCAGCATCTGAATACTCTTGTCAATGCGTTACAGCAACATCAATCTCTTGCACCAGCGCAATCACAGTAAAGCTCAAAACACGACAAGTTATTCCAAAGCATAGGAGGAAAATAAGTGTACACTCAATCTTTGTCATCTGGTGGGAATTTTATGCAAGAACAAGATTTGTTGAAGTCGATTCTTGCAGATTTAAGACGAACTTCACGTGAATATACAACAGCAACTACTGAATCTTCCTGTCCCACAACTCGTAGAATGTTCAATGAGTTAACGAACGATACATTAAGATTGCAAGGTGAATTGTTCAACCTGATGCAACAAAACAACATGTATTCCGCTTCATCCAAAGCACTTCGTCAGGATGTGGACAAACAAATCCAGTCTGCACAACAGACCCAACAGAAGTGTCAGCAATTCATTCAAGAAAAGAACATGCAGAACAGTTCATATAGCCAAGCTCCTAATGTGCCTCAGCATCAGCCGAATTACGGTAACCCTTATTACATGTAACCTGTGTATAAGAGGTTTGAGCACCTAACGATCCAGGACCATACCACCGCTTGCCTGAATTCAGGGCAGGCGGTCTTTTGTCTTTGCATCAACGTTAAATTCATGTAATATAAGTATTAATTCATTTTCAGGAACCTGGATGACGCTGGAGGGAAAACCATGAAAGATTTGAACGATCTGCAATTAAAAGTTCTGGATCTTCTAAAGGAAGACGCGAGAAGGACTCCCGCACTGCTGTCGACGCTGCTGGGGGAGTCGGAAGACAAGATCAAGAACGCCGTGGCACAGCTTGAACAAGACCACGTCATCGTGAAATACGCAACCGTCGTGAACTGGAGTAAAATAGATGATGAGAAAGTAACGGCCCTGATTGAGGTGCAGATTACGCCGGAGCGTGGTCGTGGCTTTGAAGGAATTGCTGAGCGCATTTATCTATACCCGCAAGTGAAGTCCGTATATCTCATGTCAGGCGCATACGATCTGCTCGTTGAAGTGGAAGGTGGCAACCTGCGTGAAGTCGCTAATTTTGTGTCGGAGAAACTGTCTCCGATTGACTCTGTACTTTCAACCAAAACGAATTTTATTCTTAAAAAATATAAGCAGGACGGGATTATTTTTGAAGACCATCAGGAAGACAACCGTCTCATGATCTCGCCGTAAAGGAAGATGTGTCATGATAGTGAATGAACAGACAACCGGGAACAACAAGAAAATGACATCATATCTGGCACCTCTCGTGCAGCAGATACCTCCATCCGGAATTCGTAAATTTTTTGATCTGGTTGGAGACAACAAGGATATTATCACATTGGGTGTGGGTGAGCCTGATTTTGTTACCCCTTGGCATATGCGTGAAGCTTGTGTATACTCGCTGGAAAGAGGCATGACCAGCTACACATCCAACGCAGGTATGCCGAAGTTGAGAGAAGCCATCAGTGAATATCTGGATACGCAGTTTGATACCAAATACGATCCCAAGGATGAGATTATTGTTACTGTGGGTGGCAGTGAAGCGATTGACTTGGCTTTGCGAGCATTAATTGTACCTGGCGACGAGATTCTCATTCCTGAACCTTCGTACGTGGCTTATTCACCAATCGCTTCAATCGGTGGCGGTATACCGGTTGGTGTTGAAACCTATGCGAAAGATCAGTTCAAGTTAACGGCCGAAGCACTCGAAGCTGGCATCACACCGAAGTCGAAAGTGGTTATTCTGTGTTATCCGAGTAATCCCACTGGAGCCATCATGACGTATGAAGAGTGGCTGCCTATTGCTGAAGTGATTAAAAAGCATGATCTGATTGTGATCGCGGATGAAATTTACGCTGAATTGACGTATACGCAAAAACATGTTAGTTTTGCAGCTATCCCTGACATGAAGGAGCGGACCATTCTCGTAAGCGGATTTTCAAAGGCTTTTGCAATGACAGGTTGGCGGATTGGGTACATGTGTGGTCATCCTGAGCTTATTGCAGCCATGCTCAAAATCCATCAGTATACGGTAATGTGTGCGCCGGCCATGGGTCAGGTTGCCGCACTTGAGGCGTTGACGAATGGTTTGGGTGAGAAAGATCGGATGGTAGAATCGTATAATCAGCGTAGACGTTTAATTGTGCAGGGATTCAGGGATATTGGACTTGATTGTCACGAACCTCAGGGGGCATTCTATGCATTCCCGAGCATTCAAAAGACGGGTATGAGTTCCGACCTGTTTGCTGAACGATTGTTAACGGAGAATAAAGTGGCTGCTGTTCCGGGCAATGTTTTTGGTCCTCAGGGAGAAGGCTTCTTGCGTTGCTCTTATGCTACTTCTGTAACCCAATTAAATGAAGCTTTGGAACGAATCGGAAACTTTGTTTACAAACTGCAAAAAGAGGGTTAATACTAAAATAGAATCTTTTTACAAATGAGACATGGTTGTATTGGAAAAAAATAACTTTCTTTTACAAAATAATGTGATATAATTTCAATTTGAAATAAGTTTTCATAAATTTGGAAACCATTTTTCCAAGGAGGGGTTAGCTTTGTTTTGTGTTGAATATGATTTACCGACGAATCGTGGGCACTATCTGGCAGAAGGCGATCATGGCGACCGATGGTCGGTGAAACCCGATAACGCATCTTTGCATGACATTTCCTTGGAAGATGAAATTCATATGCTTCGTCGCAAGATGGAACAGATCTTCCTCGAAGAGAAATCATTCACATCCGATATTGTAATTGAAATCAGCAGTTTGTTGGATTTAAAGATTAATGAATATATGAAGGCTAATCCGATTAAAGGAAAATAACGTTTATGCTGGATTGAAACGTTTCATTAATTGAGTTAGAAAGGGAGACCTGAGAAGGTCTTCTTTTTTTTTGTGCGTAAAGGCAAGGTGATTCCCCGATAAGCCAGGTTATTTTTTTGCGTGGAACAATTGTGATATATTGGACATAGGAGACTAAAGGGGGAACTGGAATGAAGAGATTTTGGGGGCTTACTGCAATCATTTCTATCGTTTTTCTGCTTGCTGGTTGTGGAGGTAAAGATGGTTTTTCCATATTCATCATTGATAATCAAGGAAATCCATCTGTAATCTCAGAGCAGTTACAGGCCAATCTGCAACAGAAACTGGGTGAGGAACCCAAGGTGGAAGTGATTACCAGTGCGATGTATGATGTTCAGAAAATTATGGTGGAATATGCGGCTGGAGGACATGATATCTTCATTTTGCCTGAGTCCGACATGAAACAATACGGAAGTAATGGCTCCAATGTTCCGCTGGATGATACTTTTGATCCTAAGAAGTTTGAACGGGGTGTATTTGAGGGTGGAGTATTGGTAGAGAAGGGTGAAGGAGATGCAGGTTCAGATCTCAAGCAAGAATCACATCTTTACGGCATTCCACTCGAAGATATGAAAATGTTTAAAGATGTAGAATATGCTGCGAGCAATTTGTTCGCCACCATTCCAGTGTCATCTTCCAATGTCGAAGAATCCAAAAAAGTGCTGAAGGCGCTGACAGAGTAAAGAAAATTCAGAATGGCTATGGAAGGAGGGGAGCGGATTGCTGATTACGGTCACAGGCGGCATAGGTAGTGGTAAAACCCGGTTTGCCCTCAAGTACGCAGCTGGAATTAGCCGGGAGGGTGTATATTTATCCACTGGTGATCATGATCCCGTTATTCCCGAATTGCCATCCGCTCATTATCGTGCCATTCATGCCGGGAACGGTCAGCATCTGACAGAGGTGATCACCCAGATTAATCGGGAATCCAATCTGTTTTTGGCGGATCAGCGAATTGTAATTGTAGACAGTCTGACCTCCTGGATGGCTGCCGGTTTCAGGGCAACAGAGGATCTGGATCATCAGCGTTCAGAGACACAGCTTTTGCTTGATGCTTTATTGTCTTATCAGGGGAAGTTGCTTGTGATTACCAATGAGATGCATGGTACATTGCATCCTACCGAGGAAGAACGAATATTTACAGCGAGAATGGCTTCGGTGAACCGGATGCTGCAGATACATGCTGAAAAGATGTACATGCTGGTATCCGGTCTGGCTATCGATCTTAAAAGTCAGGGCATGCGAAATGAAGATG
The DNA here is from genome assembly GCF_037973995.1 of Paenibacillus sp. FSL R5-0701. Lineage (NCBI taxonomy): Bacteria > Bacillati > Bacillota > Bacilli > Caryophanales > Paenibacillaceae > Paenibacillus > Paenibacillus sp. FSL R5-0701. The sequence continues at coordinate 1,947,964 of NZ_CP150230.1, forward strand.
AACGATAGCGAGATGACATAAACGGGTGACATAAAGAAGCCTCCTTAACCACGAATTGGTGGCGAGGAGGCTTTATTTATTAAGCTATCCTTTTTATTTCTGCTTTTTGCTACGTCTGATCCACCAGATGATACATCCGATGACAATGATGGCCAGAATGACGTACACTACAATGGAATAGACGTCCATAAAGTGCAAAATGCTCTCCCATGATGCGCCAAGCGCAGCACCAACACAGACAAGAATGACATTCCAGATTAATGTACCAATGGTTGTAAAGAGAAGGAATAAACCAAATTTCATATTGGACATGCCTGCGGGAATGGAGATAAGACTACGGACGAGGGGAACCATTCGGCAGAATAATACGGTCCACATGCCATATTTGTCAAACCATGCATCGACACGGTGAATATCCTCTTTTTTGATGCGCAGAACATGTCCCCAACGTTCCACAATTTTCTCAAGGCGTTCGACGTCAATGAGTAGACCAATACCATACAGGATCACAGCACCAAGGACAGAGCCAATAGTTGCGGCGATAATAACTCCTGGAATAGTGAGACTGGTATAGGTGGTCATGAATCCGCCAAACGGTAGGATAATTTCGGATGGAATCGGGGGAAATACGTTCTCAAGAGCAATAATGAGTGCGATGCCTATGTAGCCGTATTGTTCCATGAAATCGGTTATCCAGTTTTGCATAATCGTCTCCTTTACTTTTGGTTTCCTTTGATTTGTCGTATACTCGGCAGAGCACACCAATTCTTCTATACGTGTCAAGCGATAGACGGGTTTCTGAAAAAATGGCATTCCCGTATTCATTATTATATTACCAATTGGAGGGATAACGATGGGCATATATACACGAACAGGTGACGAAGGACAGACTTCGGTCATCGGTGGACGCGTCATCAAGGATGATGACCGAGTTGAGGCTTATGGCACGATTGATGAATTGAACTGTTTTGTAGGCCAGGCGATCAGCCTTATTGACTCGGCTCAAGGGGAATTCGAAGATCTGCGTGAACATCTGCTGGAAGTTCAGCAGGAACTGTTTGATTGCGGGTCGGATCTGGCCTTTGTGAAGATTAGTGAAACCAAATATAAGGTGAGAGATGAGATGGTCACACGTCTGGAACAATGGATTGACCAGTATGATGCTGAGAATCCAAAAGTGGAACGGTTCATTATTCCTGGTGGCAGTCAGCTGTCTTCTGCTCTTCATGTGTGCCGTACTGTATGTCGTCGCGCAGAGCGTCGCACGGTAACACTTGGACAACATACAGATATTAATCCGTCTGTACGACGGTATCTAAACCGACTGTCTGATTATTTCTTCGTGGTTGCACGGACGGCCAACGCGAGACAACAGGTGGCGGATATTGAATATGTGCGGAGCAAAAAAGTATTCCGCCGCAAAGAATGAGCCAATATTATTCGCCGATTGTCTACACGGTGACCGAACAAGAAGATGGCTGGCTGCTGAAGACCGTGCTTCAGCGCCGGCTGCTGGTGTCGCGTAAGCTTTTGTCCAAAATCAAGCTGACTGAACAAGGCGTCATGTTAAATGGAGAGCGCGTGTATATTAGCGTGAAGGTAGCTGCGGGTGATGTCGTTGAAGTTCGGATGGAGCAAGAGGAATCGGATGATATTTTGCCTGAACCTATTCCATTTACCGTTTTGTATGAAGATGAGCACTTGCTTATTGTTAACAAGGATGCGGGCATCATCGTTCATCCGACGCATGGACATTATACGGGTACTTTGGCAAATGGCGTTGTTCATTACTGGAAAACCAAGGGCGAGCGCTTTCGGTTTAGACCGATTCATCGACTTGATCAGGAAACGTCAGGTGTTCTTGCTATAGCCAAGAACCCTTATGTCCATCAACATGTCTCTGAACAGATGATCGCTGGAACAGTGGACAAGAAATATATTGCACTTGTGCACGGCAGCCCTGTCCCGGAACAAGGGTCGGTGGACGGACCGATTGACCGCGATCCTGAAGAGCCACACCGCCGAATCGTAACACCTGATGGTTATGCTGCAAGAACGTTGTACACGACCGTAACACGTTGGTCAGGGGGCAGCGCCAGTGCGATAAGCCTCAAGCTGGAAAGTGGCAGAACCCATCAGATCAGGGTACATATGACGTCCATCGGCTGTCCATTAATCGGTGATCGAATGTACAAGACACTACCTGTGCACGAGATCGATGAGCAGACCATGGTTGTCCGGGATGAACGGGACAGCTGGATCGAACGCCAGGCCTTGCATGCCTGTGAGCTGACGTTCGAACATCCCATTCTACAGGAACGCATAACGTTCCAGGCTCCTTTACCAGCAGATATGGCTGCGCTGGAGAAGCGTTTGAATGATGAGGCAGCTCCAAGGGAGATGCTCTAGGAGAAAGCGTCAAATCACTTCCCTAAGAAATGACGGCTTTGCCGTAGTTTTGTGCAAAGCCCGTCCTGCTTGTCAGTCAACGCTAGTTGGCTAACTTGTGTGAGGGATGCTTTATGCACCCGAACAACATGCCGTAGGCTAATCTTTATGGTTTAATGTATTGATGTTTACCCATTTCATGTTAAATATTTCAAGAATTCAAATCTCAAAAGCTTTTAAGGATATAAAAACTGTAAGATTTTGACCCAAAAAATATAGCGAATGTGTGTTTTTGATCTCATTCGCCAAAGTCAGTAAAGTTGCATGGCGATGGTATCGATTTGGAGCGACTTTTGGATTTGCGAAGCAAACCAAGGGAAGCGAGAAGTCGAAACCGGAGCCACACAATAGGAGGCAAATAAATGAGTAACTTAAAAGTATATCAATATGCCAAATGCGGCACATGCCGCAAAGCTGTAAAATGGCTTGAAGCTCAAGGACATGAGCTGGAGTTAATCCCTATTTTTGACTCACCACCATCCGAATCTGAACTAACAGAACTCATCCAACAGAGCGGGCTCGAAGTGAAAAAGTTCTTTAATACGAGCGGAGAAGTGTACAAAGAACAACAACTGAAGGACAAGCTGCCAGGCATGTCAGCTGATGAACAGATTCGTTTACTGGCTTCCAATGGTCGTCTGATCAAACGTCCGATCGTTACGGATGGAGAAAAGGTGACGGTTGGATTCAAGGAAGAAACGTACGAGCAGGAATGGAATAACGCATAAACGCGCTGAATGTCAGCCTTGAATTGTTCAAAATTCAGGGCTTTTTTGGCTGAACGATGGTTGGCGGAACTATGCTATAATGATAGAATTAGTTTCGTATTTTATATGCTAGATTTAGATAGGAGAGAACAAATTCAAGTGAATCAACGTAATGAACCTACTTTGTTGCTGGTAGACGGTATGGCGGTGTTGTTCCGTGCTTTTTATGCGACATCTGCAAGCGGATATATCAGACGTACAAAGGCAGGATTGCCTACCAACGCAGTCTACGGATTTATCCGTTATTTCTGGGATGCGGTTCAGACTTTTGGGCCAAGTCATGTCGTATGTTGTTGGGATATGGGCGGTAAGACGTTCCGCGGTGAAGAATATGCAGCTTACAAAGGCAACCGGGCCGAAGCTCCGGACGACCTGATTCCCCAGTTTGCTCTGATTCGTGAAGTCATGGATAGCCTGGGTATTCCGAATATAGGTGCACAAGGATTCGAAGCCGACGATTGTATCGGGACGCTTGCGAAGTATTATACCGAAGAGACAGATATGAATGTTATGGTACTGACGGGTGACCACGACATGTTGCAACTGATCAATGATCGCACAAGTATCATTATTATGAAAAAAGGCCATGGCAACTACATGGTGTACAACCCTGAAACGCTCATGGCTGAGAAACAACTGACACCTCGTCAAGTGATTGACATGAAGGGTCTGATGGGAGATGCCAGCGACAATTATCCTGGAGTGCGGGGAATTGGTGAGAAAACAGCGTTGAAGCTTGTACAGGAATACGGCTCCATTGAAGGGATTCTGAGCAACATGGATAAACTGACCCCTTCGGTGCGTAACAAGATTGAGAATGATCTGGACATGCTTCATCTGTCCCGCAAACTGGCAGAGATTCATTGTGCTGTTCCGGTTGCCTGTGCGCTGGATATCTGTGAATTGCGTCTTGATCCGGATATGGTGATGGACAAGTTTGAACAACTTGAGATGAAGAGCCTTGGCTCTTGGATGGGAGTGGCAATAGGGTGAGCAACATGCAGAACGTACGAACAGGCAAAAAGTGGTGGACAGGGGCTATGGCCCTCGTCCTGGCCTTGCCCGTAATTCTTTCGGGAGCAGTAAGTGCACCACAGACAGTGGAGGCCAAAGCAGCAATTAGCACCAAAGTACAGAAAGTAAAAGCAGCAGGACGTAATTTTACCGTACAGACCGTTTCGATTCCAAAGGGAACACCGGTTACCGTGGGACTCGCGAAGAAGCAAGTTGGCCAGACGGCAACATTGCCATCGATTGTGAAAGCCTATGGTGCGCAAGCAGCCATTAACGGAGCATTTTTTGAAGCATATAACGGAGCACCAGATCCATACGGTATGTTAATAGCAAATGGTAAGGTCATACATATTGGAAGATACGGAACATCCATCGGATTTAAGGAAGACGGCTCAGCGATCATGGATTCACTTCAGGTGAGTTTGACAGGTAAAGTAACGGATACAAAAGGTAAATCACGCAGTTGGTATGCCACCTTTATTAATCGAACACCTTCAGCGAACGCGAGCATAACAATGCTGTATACGCCTGAACGAGGTGCCACAGTCGGGTTCAAAGGTGGCACTGCGGTTGTCATGGAGAAAGGTATCGTGACCAAAAAAGTGCCCAATACAAATGTAGCGATTCCTAAGAATGGCTCGGTACTGGTCTTTACAGGCAACCAAAAGTCTTCTTCGGATCGTTTCACCGTTGGTTCAACCGTAGAAATGAATTATAAGTATACGAACGCAGCAGGCAAAGAGATCCCTTGGCAAGATGTAGTGACTGCTGTTGGGGCAGGACCACGTCTGGTAAAAGACGGTAAGGTAGCTGTCAATCCGACGAGCGAAGGTTTCAAGGATGCCAAGATTCTTAATGCTTCCGGAGCCAGAAGTGGTATTGCGATTATGGCGGACGGTTCTGTTATGCTGGCTACCGTTTCCGGAGCAACAATCAAGGAGTGGGCAGCGGTGATGCAGAAGCTTGGTGCCAAACAGGCCATGAATCTGGATGGCGGTGCTTCCTCGGGTATGTATGCCGGGGGCAAAATGCTGACTTCTCCAGGCCGGCTCTTGAGTAATACACTGGTATTTGGCGGCTCTGTGCGTTAAAAGAAAGTGATTATTGGGAGGTATGACGCAAATGACACTCACATCTGATCGAAAGCCAGGGGAGGGTAATACAGCTGTTCTGGCCATTAATGTAGGGTTGCCGCAGCCGCTCCCTGGGCAGAAGCGTGAAGTGCTGAGCGGCATTGTGAAACATCCTGTATCCGACGCGGTTTTCCTGTCATTCACTGGAATGACAGGGGACGCGCAGGCGGATCTGGTGCATCATGGCGGCCCTGACAAAGCCGTTTGTGTATACGATTACAGTCGTTATACGGTGCTGGAACAGCTGATGGATCGCAAGCTGAACTGGGGAGCTTGTGGAGAAAATCTGACAGTTGAAGGCTGTGCCGAAGAAGATGTCCGGATTGGTGATGTGTACGAGTTGGGCGAAGCCACAGTACAGGTCAGTCAGCCCAGACAACCTTGCTTCAAACTGGGTGCGAGGTATGACTATAAGGAGTTGCCTGTTTATTTTCAGGAGAGTGGACATACCGGCTTTTACTTTCGTGTACTGCAAGAAGGGGAGGTTCGGCCTTCATCGATATTTCGACGAATCAGCACCGATCCTTCATCCATGACGGTTCTTGAAGCCAATCGAATTATGCATCAGGGGAAAGAAGATATGGAAGATATTCAGGCGTTACTGGCCATACCTGCGCTGTCAGACAGCTGGAGGCAGACGTTAATGAAACGGTTGTCCAAGCTGGAGAACAAGTAGCAGGGTAATTATTGTGTCATCAAGTAAAGTAATCCGAATTCCTTTTTAAACTAACTTGGGAGTGTGACTAACATGACGATCTTAGGCGCAATTGAAGCAGGCGGAACCAAATTTGTATGTGGTATTGGCACAGAGAACGGAGAAGTTCTGGAACGCGTAAGTTTTCCAACAACAACACCGGAAGAGACAATGGCTCAAGTGATTTCATTTTTTGAAGGCAAAGGCATTGAAGCTCTGGGTGTAGGTTCATTCGGTCCGATTGATCCGATTGAAGGAAGCCCAACATATGGCTATATCACAACAACACCAAAACCACATTGGGGACAGTATAACGTGATTGGCAAGCTCAAGGAGCATTTTGATGTACCGATGACATTTGATACGGATGTGAATGGTGCAGCACTTGGAGAAGCAACCTGGGGCGCTGCACAAGGTCTTGAGAGCTGTCTGTATATCACTGTGGGTACAGGCATTGGTGCTGGCGCTGTGGTTGGCGGTAAAATGGTCCATGGATTGTCACATCCTGAGATGGGACATATCATTGTACGCAGACATCCGGAGGATACATACGAAGGTTTCTGTCCGTATCATGGTGACTGCCTCGAAGGTCTTGCAGCAGGACCAGCCATTAACAAACGTTGGGAGCAACCGGCTTATGAACTGCCTGCAGATCATAAAGCTTGGGAGATCGAAGCGCATTACCTGGCACACGCACTGATGAACTATGTCCTGATTCTCTCTCCGCAGAAAATCGTCATGGGTGGCGGAGTAATGAAGCAGGAGCATTTGTTCCCGATGGTGCGTAGCAAACTGCAGGAGTTGCTGGCAGGGTACGTTCAGCATCCGGCGCTTCAATCCGACATTGACCAGTATGTTGTTTCACCAGGACTTGGAGACAATGCGGGTCTGTGTGGTTCACTGGCGCTTGCCAAGTTGGCATTGAATAAATAGGTTATTAAGGGATTGACGAATTTTACCATTGTGGTATGATATGGGCAACAGCATAGTACGGTTAATGAGGAAGCACCTCTCTTGCATGGATTTTGCAGGAGGGGTGTTTTTTTGTGCTGCCTGTAGGTAGTATAACTAACCCGTATAGGCTGAAATGTTAAAGGGAGGGAACAGAAAATGGAAGTCATTTTCATGAACAGATTGTCCAAAATGTCAGATCAGAATGCAGAGTATGCACAGCTATGGATTGGGGAAGAGGAAGATAGTTGGCAGCTGGGATGGAGTCGCTACGAGGAAGGAGAGCGTGAGGACAGCATCTGGTATGAAGGGACTTCTTGGGAGGAGCTGCTTCATATTTACCGTCTTCAGCTTGCCATACAGATGAGTGAGGGGTACCGACCGCAGTTGCAGGGGTTATTTCATGAGAATGATGATCTGAAGTCACGCAGTTATGGTGGTCAGCGGCTCCATTGCTACAGTGAACTATACGGCAATGAGCAGTTATATACGGATCTGTGCACATGGCGCAGGAAGAGAGCTGTTTCTGACCGGAAGGCACCGTATTTTGTTGCAACAAATCGTCTGCTGCGTTTGATCAGTGCCTTTGTTCCGCAATCGCTGGATGAACTGATGCAACTGCCGGGCGTAGGAGAGAGCAAAGCGACTGAGTATGGTACGGAATGGATGGAGATTACAAGCGGGTTGGAGCGTTCAACGACATTCCCGCTGGACTGGGTATATACGGCGCTGAAGGAAGAAGAGTATGAGAGTTGGTTATACAAGCAGAGAGAGCAGAAGTACAAGCAGGAACTGGATAAGTTCACCACGCGCAAGCAGGTGCTTGAAGGCATGAAGGAAGGATATACGTTAGAAGAGATTGTTAATCGATCCGGATTATCCCGACGCGAATTGATTGAGCTGTTGGAGACACTGGATCTCGAAGGTTATGACACCGATTGTCTTCTTGATGTGGAGCTGGCAGTGATGCCAGAGAACGAACAAGAGGCCGTATGGAGTGCGTATGAGGAGCTGGGAGATACGTTCCTGAAGCCAGTATTACATAAGGTGTATGGAGGAGAGAAACCCGATGGAGGAAGTCTGGAGCAGGTCTATGAAAGACTGCGCATGATTCGAATCCGCTTTCGTCGGCACGCAGAGACAGAGAAGAATGCTGGTTAATGATCAGAAATGAAAAAAGACGAGGCGTTTCTCCCGGAGGAGCGCTTCGTCTTTGTTATTTCATATGAGTTCATACCCAGTCTTTCTTGCGGAAAATGAAGAACATGCTCAGGCCCAGGGTAACCATCAGGCCAATCACAACAAAATAGCTGTATTTCCAGTTAAGCTCTGGCATATTCGTAAAGTTCATGCCGTATATACCCGTAATGACCGTCAGCGGCATGAAGACCGTGGTAATAGCGGTAAATACACGCATGATCTCATTCGCCCGGTTCGCAATACTGGATTGGTAGGCTTCTCGCAAGTTGCCCATCAGGTCGCGATAAGTCTCAAAGGTTTCAGATATTTTTACAGCATTCTCATAGATGTCACTGAAATATTTTTGCAGTTGATCATCGATGAGACGCAGATCTTTTTTGTTCAGGGTGTTAATGACCTCTTTCTGAGGTCCAAGCACTTTTTTCAGCCACAGAATCTCACTGCGCAGCCCGATAATCTCATTTAGATGTGACTTTTTGGTGTGCATCAGAATGTCTTCCTCAAGCTTCTCGATCCGTGCTTCGATTCGGTCACCTACGGTGAAATAATTATCAACAATCAAGTCAACCAGCAAATACAGCAGACGATCCGGTGTACTGATTTCCTGTTCCCACAGGATTGGTTTCAGTGTGCGCAATTCGCTGACCTTTTGCTTGGTAACACTAATAATGAAATGTCTGCCGAGAAACAGGTTGACCGCACGTAGAAATATCTCTTCATCATCGAAACGGATGCTATTAATCACAATAAAATAATGGTTCTCATAAATTTCAATCTTCGGACGTTGTTCTTCGTCACTAAGACAGTCTTCCACAGCCAGATCATGCATTAAGAACAGCGGCTGAAGTACCGCCAAATCGTCTACGTCTGCATCAATCCAGTAAAATCCTTCCGCTGGTGGAGTCAGCGCCTGCTGAATGTCGTCCACCGGAATAAATACACCGTTGTTTACCAACCGGATTTTCATCGTTAATCTACTCCTTCTGCACCCGCCAACTTGGCGGATATTATCATTATGGGCGCAAAAAGAACAAATCAGCCGGTCGGCAGCGGAGCCTGGAGATCAGGGCTGCGTTCACTATATAATCAAACGGAAGTCACGTCCCGCTGCCGGCATGCTGATGTCAATTCTCTATGCAGTTTGTCGGAATTCGGCTGCCAGTCAGGCCTCGGGTCGCCATCCATTTAATATGTCACCTCTCACATAAGGGTTTATAACACCTTGTTTAGTATACCGCTGGTACAAGGTGCTTTCAAGCGCAAAAATGTGTCTATTTCGCGCCCTGAGGCAGTGTATGACAATGGATGATGAACGGTTCCGATCTGGGAAGCAGACATCGAACTGCATCTTGACGTGAGGGCATTAATGTAATAAAGTAGACGGTGAACCATATTTAATTACAATCTAATACAGCGAAATCTTATCAAGAGTAGGTGGAGGGACTGGCCCGATGAAACCCGGCAACCGGCGGTATACCGCACGGTGCTAATTCTTGCAGCGACTAAGTGTCAAGTGGCACTGTTGTAACTGAGAGATGAGAGAGGCGCATATCTTTTTTACATATGACCTTTCTCGAAATCCGAGGAAGGTCTTTGTTATATGCCCCGACTTCTCAGCAGTGATTTTCGCTAAGGAACTTGAGGTTGTTTGTAACGTTGGATGAAAGAGCAATTCAATGTTTTTACAAGCTCAAGGCAGTCTATAACTGTATTGATGTGAAGACATCAAGCCAGGGGTGGCTGCATCTATCTATGCACAAGGAGGAGTTAGATTTATATGCCAATCAAAATACCCGATACTCTACCAGCAAAAGAAGTACTTGAAGGAGAGAATATCTTCGTCATGGATGAAACTTCTGCATATCAGCAGGATATTCGTCCACTCCGTATCGCTATATTAAACCTGATGCCCACAAAGGAAACGACCGAAACACAATTGCTTCGTCTGGTGGGAAACACGCCTATTCAGGTGGATGTCGTTCTCGTACATCCCAAATCCCATACGTCGAAGAATACGTCTCAGGAGTATTTGGATCTGTTCTATAAAACCTTTGATGAGATTGAGCACCGCCGTTTCGATGGAATGATCATTACGGGTGCACCGGTGGAACAGATGGATTTCGAAGACGTGAACTATTGGAATGAAATCCAGGAAATCTTCGAATGGACCAAAACCAATGTGACTTCAACCCTCCACATATGCTGGGCTTCCCAGGCGGGTTTATACCATCATTTTGACGTACCCAAGGTTGCACTTGATGAGAAGTGTTTTGGGGTTTTCCCACATACCATCAATAAACCACATGTTCCGTTGTTGCGTGGGTTCGATGAAGTATTCAACGTTCCACATTCCCGTCATACGGAAGTGAGACGCGAAGATATTGAAAAGAATACGAATTTAGAGATTTTGGCTGAATCCGAGGAAGCGGGGATTTTCCTGGTTGCTACCAAAGACGGCAAACAGATTTTTGCCACAGGACATGCCGAGTATGACCCGTTCTCATTAAAATGGGAGTATGACCGGGATGCAGCCAAAGGGTTGGATATCGCATTGCCTAGACATTATTATCCGAATGACGACCCTTCCCGTGTGCCACCGGCTACTTGGCGCGCTCATGCCAACTTATTATTCTCTAACTGGCTCAATTACTATGTGTATCAAGAAACACCTTACGATATTGGCCCGCAAATCTAATCGAGATTACAGGAGGATGCAGCAATGGAAGACAACAACAAGTTGAAAATCGAAAGCCGCTTAGCACAAATTGGGTCCATCAATGAACCGGTAACAGGCGCCATTAACTTTCCGATCTATCAATCCACTGCGTTTCGCCACCCGAAGCTTGGACAAAGCACGGGATTTGATTATATTCGTACGACTAATCCAACCCGTAAAGTATTGGAAGAAGCCGCCGCAGCGCTGGAGTCCGGTGATGCAGGGTTTGCCTGTAGCTCGGGAATGGCCGCGCTGCAAACGATCTTTGCCATGTTTGGTCAAGGGGATCATCTGATTGTATCGCTGGATCTGTATGGTGGAACCTATCGTCTGCTGGAACGTATTCTGTCCCGTTTCGGCGTAACTGCTAGTTATGTGGATACGAATGACCTTGCAGCACTGGAGAAGGTTCGTCAGCCGAATACCAAAGCTGTATTTATTGAGACACCAACCAATCCACTGATGATGATCACCGATGTGGAAGCCGTTGCTTCCTGGGCGAAAGGTTACAACCTGTTGACCATTGTTGACAACACGTTGTTGACTCCATTTTTCCAACGTCCGATTGAACTGGGTGCCGATATCATCATTCATAGCGCTACCAAATATCTGGGCGGACACAATGATGTGCTCGCCGGACTAATTATTACCAAAGGTGAGGCGTTATCTGCAGAGATGGCGTTCCTGCATAATTCCATTGGAGCGGTATTATCTCCAAGTGACTCCTACCAGTTGATGAAAGGTATGAAAACGCTGGCTCTTCGCATGGAGCGTCATGAGCACAATGCACTTACGATTGCTAAATACTTGCTTGAGCACCCAGCGGTGGTTGAAGTGTATCATCCAGGCCTATCCGATCATCCGGGGTATGAGATACAGAACAAACAATCCACGGGTAACACAGGTATCTTCTCTTTCAAAGTGAAGGATGCACGTTATGTTGAACCGTTGCTGCGTCATATCCAACTCATTGCTTTTGCCGAAAGTCTCGGCGGAGTTGAATCACTCATGACTTATCCGGCAGTACAGACTCATGCGGATATTCCGCTTGAAATTCGTGAAGCCGTAGGTGTGGATGATCGTCTGCTCCGGTTCTCCGTAGGCATTGAACATGCGGATGATCTGATTGCAGATCTCGGCAATGCTCTGACAGCTGCACAACAGGAAGTGGAAGGAGGCGTGCACTCATGAGTGATTCCAACAACAAGCCCAATTCCGAGTTGAAATTTGATACCAAATTGCTGCATTTTGGAGATGAAATTGACAAAACGACTGGAGCCTCCAGTGTACCGATCTATCAAGCATCAACCTTCCACCATTTTGATATCTTCAATCCGCCTCAGCATGACTACAGTCGTTCGGGTAATCCGACACGTCAGGCTCTGGAAGATTACATCACATTGCTGGAGGGCGGCGCACGAGGCTTTGCCTATTCTTCGGGGATGGCTGCGATCTCAAGCGTGTTCATGATGTTCTCCGCAGGGGATCACATGATTGTGACGGAAGACGTATATGGAGGTACGTATCGTTTGCTTACTTCCATATTAAGCCGTATGCAGATTGAGACAACCTTTGTAGACATGACCAATATAGATGAAGTAAAAGCGGCACTCAAGCCAAACACCAAGGCAGTTTATATGGAAACACCGTCCAATCCTACACTGCGGATTACGGATATCGCTGCTGTAACTGACTGGTCGAAGGAACATGACCTGATCACGATTCTGGATAACACCTTTATGACACCGTATTATCAGCGTCCAATCGAGCTTGGTGTGGACATCGTCGTACATAGTGCTACGAAGTTTCTCGGAGGTCACAGTGATGTACTGGCAGGGTTAGCCGTTGCTCGCACGGAATCACTTGGCGTACAACTGAAACAGTTGCAAAATGGACTTGGAACTGTACTCGGGGCACAAGAATCCTGGCTTCTGATGCGCGGGATGAAAACCTTGGGGGCTCGCATGGCTCATAGTGAACGGAGCACAGCTAAACTGGCGGCATGGCTTAATGAGCGCAGTGATATTACCGCTGTCTTTTATCCAGGACTTGAGGATCATCCGGGCCGTGAGGCACATGAGCGGCAGTCCACAGGATATGGAGCTGTCGTTTCATTTGACGTCGGTTCAGGTGATCGTGCAAAAGCAGTTCTTAACCGGGTGAAGCTCCCCATTGTTGCTGTAAGCTTGGGAGCTGTGGAGAGTATTCTGTCCTACCCAGCGATGATGTCTCACGCTGCAATGCCGGCTGAGGTTCGCCGTGACCGTGGCATTACAGATGGGTTGCTGCGCTTCTCTGTAGGTCTGGAAGATATCGAAGATCTGATTGTAGATTTGGAACAAGCACTTCAGGAATCCTAGCAAAAGTGGATGACCGAATACGCCGATGCGTATCACTTAAGTTCGAAATAATTCTTTTCCATATGTAAAAATTTTTACTTATTTTTAAAGCACCTGTACATAAGGTGCTTTTTTTCACATGTAACCTGTGTTACGATATGTGGAGTACAGAAATACGATGTTGCCACCAGAACTTGCTTCTCTTGAACAAGTTGGGACGGATCGTTATATAATTTCTCTTCATGAGGGAGGCTTTTTTACGATGAGTACGGTAGACCGTATCTTAGATAAAGCCCTTCGGGGCGAACGTTTGGACTTGGAAGACACGATTCAGCTATTTGAATCCAATGAAGTGGACAAAATCGGGGCTGCTGCTAATGTCATTATGAAACGCATGCACCCTGAACCATACAGAACATTTGTAATCGGGCGTAACGTCAACTACACGAACGTGTGTGATGTGTACTGCCGTTTTTGTGCTTTTTACCGCAGACCTGGCTCGGATGAAGGTTATGTACTTCCGGACGAAGTTATTTTCCAGAAGATTCAGGAAACGGAAGATGTGAATGGTACCGAGATTTTGATGCAAGGTGGAACGAATCCAAACTTGCCTTTCAGCTATTATACAGACCTGTTGAAAGCCATCAAAGAGCGTTTCCCAAACATCACGATGCACTCTTTCTCCCCAGCGGAGATTATGAAAATGGTTGAAGTATCCGATGGCCTTACATTGGAAGAGGTTGTTCGTGCTATTCACGAAGCTGGACTGGATTCCTTGCCTGGTGGCGGTGCCGAAATTCTGGATGATCGCACACGTCGGAAAATCAGTCGCTTGAAAGGGTCATGGCGGGATTGGATGGACGTTATGCAAACTGCACACCGCATCGGTATGAACACCACCGCAACGATGGTTATCGGCCTTGGTGAATCGATGGAAGAGCGTGCACTGCACTTGCTCCGTGTACGTGAAGCACAGGATGAATGTATTGCGAACAAGTATGATTCCGAAGGTTTCCTGGCGTTCATTCCGTGGACGTTCCAACCGGATAATACAAATCTCAAACTGGAGCGTCAGACGCCAGAAGAGTACTTGAAGACTGTTGCCATCAGCCGACTGGTGCTGGATAATATCAAGAACATTCAGTCCTCTTGGGTAACGATGGGTCCTGAGATCGGTAAGAAGTCCCTTGAATTTGGCTGTAATGACTTCGGTAGCACCATGATTGAAGAGAACGTTGTATCTGCTGCTGGTGCAACTTACAAAGTTAACATTGAATCCATTCTGCGTTTGATTCGAGAGTCAGGTTATATTCCGGCTCAGCGTAACACCCGTTACGACATCGTGCGCATGTTCGATGAAGAGAATTCCGTGCATGAAGATTTTGTAATGCAGAACTAATTCTGATTATTTGAATACTACTCCCATAAATGCTGATCGGTAGATTAGTATTTATGAAGCCAAGCCCGCTGACTACTCCGTTTGGAGAGACGGCGGGCTTTTTTGATTTCTTCTGCGGTTCGAGGTCATCAAACAGTACATGTTAGGCAATTGGCGATATTTTATATTGAAATTGAACTGTTACAATGAAAGGGAACTTGTGTAGTCAGACATGCTGGAAGGGGTAAACCGATGAAGAGAAGAATACTTGGCAAGACGGAACTGGACGTACCTGTATTGAGCTTTGGAGCATCCTCACTCGGTTCTGTATTTCGTGACATTGACCGGGACGAAGGGATTCGCACTGTACATGCGGCTGTAGATGCGGGGATGAATTACATAGACGTTTCGCCTTACTACGGGCTGACAAAGGCGGAGACAGTGTTGGGTGAAGCCATCCGCAGCTTGCCCCGCAGTTCATATATGTTATCAACCAAAGCCGGACGGTATGGGGAAAATGAGTTTGATTTTTCACGTCAGCGGATTCTGGATAGCGTGCAAGAGAGCCTGGATCGACTGCATACAGACTATATCGACATTCTGTTCCTGCATGATATTGAATTTGTGCCAGCAGAGATTATTATCGAAGAAGCTTTTCCAACGTTGCTGCGTCTGAAAGAGCAGGGAGTTATACGACATGCGGGCATATGTGGATTACCCTTGCCTTTGTTCGAGAAGGTTCTGCCACAGATCGATGCGGATGCGATCATATCGTATTGTCATTATTCATTGAATGATACCTCATTATTATCGTTATTACCCCTGTTGGAAAAAAAAGAAATTGGCCTTGTCAATGCTTCGCCTCTTTCTATGGGCTTGTTGAGTACCCGAGGCGCTCCAGCCTGGCATCCGGCAGATGATCGTGTGAAACAGCTCTGCCTGAAGGCTGCCCGCTTCTGTGCGGAACAAGGCAGTGACATTGCCAAGCTGGCCGTGCAATTCTCCACGTCGAATGAACGAATTCCGACAACACTGGTGAGCAGTGCCAGCCAGCGCAATATCCTCAATAATGCAGCCTGGATAGAGGAACCGATAGATCAGAACCTGCTGGATGAAGTGCTGCGCATTCTGGCTCCATTGCATAACGAGACATGGTCAAGCGGACGACCTGAATATAATACGAAGCCAAGCAAAACGACAGCAGAAGCATCCAAGGGGGAACAACGATGAGAGCCATTGTATGTGAAGGAATAGATCAATTGAAGCTCCAGGACCTGACTCAACCAGAACGAGCAGAAGGAGAGGCGTTGGTTGCCATTCGGCGGATTGGGATCTGTGGAACGGATCTGCATGCGTACAAAGGCAACCAGCCATTCTTCACCTATCCTCGTGTTCTGGGTCATGAACTGGCGGCTGTTATTGAAGAAATCGGTCCGAACGAGACTGGGTTACAGCCTGGGGATCAGGTAAGTATTATTCCGTATCTGCATTGCGGTCACTGTATTGCATGTCGCAATGGAAAAACCAATTGTTGTGCGTCCATGCAAGTCATGGGTGTACACGTAGACGGAGGCATGAGAGAAAGAATCAGCGTGCCTGTCTCACATCTGCTCTCAGCAGAAGGGTTGACGTTGGATGAGACGGCAATGGTAGAACCATTAAGCATTGGAGCCCATGCCGTCAGAAGAGCGGGAATCAAGCCTGGTGAGCATGTGGTTGTGATTGGAGCTGGCCCCATTGGCTTGGGTGTGATGGCATTTGCCAAACAGGCGGGAGCACGTGTTATTGCCGTTGATCGTAATCTGGACAGGCTGGAGCTTAGCCGGACTTGGGCTGGAGCGGATGACTTGGTTCAGGCGAATGAACATTCTGTGCAGCATGTGGCTGAAATCACGGGAGGCGACTATGCTACAGCTGTCTTTGATGCAACAGGTAACGTGAATTCCATGAATGAGGCCATTCAATATGTGGCGCATAGTGGACAACTTATTTTTGTGGGACTGGTGAAAGCAGATATTACCTTTCATGACCCCGAATTTCACAAGCGGGAGATGAGTATCCTGGGTAGTCGAAACGCAACCCGTGAAGATTTTGATCAAGTCCTGTCAACCCTGCGCCAAAAGAAAATAAGCATGGATGGGTATATCACACACCGAGTGGAATTTGATGAGTTACCTACTGCAATAGACCAATGGCTATTGCCAGATTCACATGTAGTCAAAGCCATCGTTGAGCTATAATAAAAATTAATTATAATAACAGAAAAAAAACGCTCTCTGACCTTGGTGGACAATACTGTTCATCCATAGGGTAAGAGAGCGTTTTTTTGTTTTTTTAACCATTATTTTTCCGGATTCGTCACAATGCCCGCATGTGGATCAATGTGACGAACAATGGACTTCAACCAGATCATCTCCAGCACATGTACCTCATAATAAAGTGCACCCGGGATTTGCCTGATCCATCCTTCAGCCATAGCAAGTTGTGTTGAGTCAGAAGTGGCTTCCAGCGTTCCAGGTTCACGGCGTAGCCGTTTGCGTACAGCTTTTTCAACTTGAGAGCTTTGTGTGGTCAAAATGCATACTTTGCGTTTGGAAGAAAAGCCCCTGAACGCAATGTACACCATTTCATAAGCAATAAGGTAGGCAATTACGGAATACATCGCTTGGTCCCAGCCAAAGACAACACCAGCGGCTGTCAGTATCAACAAGTTAAGCAGCATGATTATTTTTTCGATAAGCATCCGTTTTCCGCTAAATACACGTTCAGGTGGGCGGGAAGACGGATCACCGATTTCCAGCGTATCCAGTGTCCCACCATACCGCACGACGAGCCCAATTCCGAGTCCGAGGCATAATCCGCCAAACATGGCGGCAGCCAGCGGATGCTCTACAAGTGGCGGCATAGGATGAAGCACAATGGCACCGATCGAAAAGACAACCAGACCCAGAACAGTAACCAGTACAAATTTCTTCTGCACAATCTTGTAAGACAGAAATATAAACGGAACATTGAATAAAAATAGGAACAATCCAATCCTCATTTCGGTCCAGTGGGCGAAGAGTGAGGAAATGCCGGTAATGCCTCCAATAATAATCTTATTGGGGTGTAAGAACAATTCAAGTCCCACGGAGGCCAGAATTCCGCCCGCAATAACGAGAAACAGGTTTAACCAGCGGCGGGTAGACGATATCCTGGTCTTGACGGTGTTTGGCACCGGATTAGCCGATATCAGAGGTGCTTTCATAGGTCATCCTCCTTAGTGCGGCTTTCGAGCCATTCTCCCTGGGTTAGTCACAGAAAGATCGGCGTAAGAGCCGCGAAGTACGTTAGTATGTCTGTTCTGTACAGACATAGGAATTATCCTTCTTTCTGTAGGACCTTTGGCTCTTCTTTCTTTTTCCGAGGATCTTTGAACTTGAATATTTTATCCAATAAACGGAATACATGTTTGGACTCTTTGGTTAATAAAGGACCCAGAATGGCCAGAATTAGGACATACAGCGCGGCAAAAGGTTGAATCATTGGCAACAGTCCACCGGCTTTACCCATGTTGGCCAAGATAATGGAAAACTCACCCCGTGACACAATGGTTAATCCAATATTCGCCGATGCTTTGGGCGATAGTCCTGCACTGCGCCCTGCCAACATACCCGCCAGGAAGTTACCGAACAATGTAATAACAACTGCAATCAGAGCTAACCATACGGCTTCGCCGCCCAGGGACAAAGGATCAATGGACAATCCAAAGCTGAAGAAGAAGATGGCTCCGAAGAAGTCACGGAACGGTAGAATCAAGTGCTCAATCCGCTTCGCGTGTTCTGTTTCAGCAAGCACCAGACCAACCAGTAATGCACCAATCGCTTCGGCAACATGAATGGTCTCAGAGAAACCAGCTACCAGGAACAAGGCTCCAAATACAACGAGAGAGAATAGCTCATTCGATCTTATTTTAAGCAATTTGTTTAGTAGCGGTGTTGCTTTGCGTCCAAGGATAATCACGATAAGCATGAATCCAAGGGCAATAAGTGCGGACATGATGACGCCTCCGATGGAGGATGAATCACTAAGCACAAGTCCGGACAAGATCGAGATATATACAGCGAGGAATACATCTTCGAACATAATAATACCCAATATCATCTCTGTTTCCGGGTTGGCTGTTCGTTTCAAATCGACGAGTACCTTGGCCACAATGGCACTGGAAGAGATGGTAGTTATACCTGCGATAATAAGTGCTTCTGCAACTGGGAAACCGGACACAAAACCGAAAATTAATCCCAGCGTAAAGTTAATGCCGATGTAGATCGAGCCGCCAACTGCAATGGAGCGACCCGATTTAATTAAACGACCTACCGAGAATTCAAGTCCAAGGTAGAAGAGAAGGAACAGGATACCGATCCGACCCATAAATTCAATAAAAGGCTGACTCTCAATAAAGCGGAAGTCCAGATGCCAGATTTTCATGGCATGTGGACCAACGGCCATCCCGATCAGAATATAAAACGGAACAACCGAAAATCTTAGTTTTGCCGATAAAAGGCCGGCTGCCGCAATGAGCACAAGGGCCAGACCTACTTCGAATATCAAATGATCCATCTATTTACCCCCTTCCAGTCAGGAGGAGGGATTTAAACAGTTTCTGCTGATTGCGTTCGCCAACGGCTACCACCGTGGATTCTGCACTGATAACTACCTCCGGACCTGGGCTGATATGTTTTTTGTGATTTTTCTCTACAACGGCGATAACCGTTGCCCCAGAGTTCTGACGTACGTCCAATTCACCGATGGATTTGCCGATACTTGCAAAGGATGGTTCGATTTTGTACCACTCGATAATCAAGTCGTCAAACGTTACTTCAATATTTTCAAGCTGCTTTGGTTTGTAAGTTAATCCGCCAACAATAGCAGCAATCTGTCGTGCTTCGTAATCGTCAAGTGTGATCATCGAGATGCTTTGATCGGGATCATCATACTCGAAGTGGTACATTTCCCGGCGACCGTCATCGTGAATAATAATGACAATTTTATCACCGCTGCTTGTTTCAATTTGAAATTTTTTGCCAATTCCCGGCAAGTCTGTTTCGCGTACATCCATGGATTGTTGCCTCCTTATAATTAGGGGCTGGCCACAGAAGACAGGCTTATTTCCCGAAAATGTTAATCTGCTGCTCAAAGGAACATCAAAAGATGCGGGTAAACAGAGCCAGAAATTCCTGACACAGCCATATGATTTGAATTTGTCGGTGTGGGTACAAAAAAATAGGTACTGTCATAACATTGGTTTATCTAACGTGTGCTAAAAGGGTTATAAGTTATGCACAAGCACACCGTCTTATAGATACAGAGGTGTCTCCATGCAAAAGCAACCTGTAAATACGTCGTAACGGCTAGTGAAGAGCGTTCACGTATTTTGGTGCTATAGGGGTGAGGGATACATACATGCTGGTAAACTTAATAGGTAGCAGAAATAATCTGCGTTTAAACAGACAATACCACGGTTTAAAGGACAGACCCGTTGTAGGGATTCGCAGCATCAATACCAATGCGAGGACAAGAAAGACAGGCTTATTATGCGTAACCGCAATCAGCTTGGACATGACTTGTGGGTATTTGCGAATGACAGGTTTCTGCTGGGATTCGGGTATTTGCAACAGCACTTCCTTGTTGGAAGTTGCTTCTACAGACACCCCAACGGCAGATTCGGTCTGCATCGGAATAGGGAAGCACAAGGCTTGGAAAACGCACAAAATGATAATGATAGTGTAGTGGAGTATTCTAGGTTGTTGTCTCATTTTGGCTTCCCTCCTTTTCCGTGAAACATACTGTTATTAAAATAATAACACATTTTTGTCTTAACTCCAAACCTCTTCATAATATACTGAGAAATCATGACACGCTTTCCATCAATCCGCTTCGTATATCCCCATCGGCCTTGCCATATACTTTGAACAGGAAGGAAAGGAGTGATTCTTGTGGAACTGTTTGCTGTATGGACCGATGTATCGGGGCAAGAGGAAGCGGATCAATTTTATCGTTGTGTCAAGGAAAAAACCAAAGGTTTACATATAAATAAAAGAGGATTCCGGCTCACCTTCAAACATAATGATGGAAGAGCAACCTGGGTGTGCAGAGGGAATGAGAATCACGAAGACTTCCAGCAATGGCTTCCCCGGATCAGTGATCTGCTCTCCCTTGGACTCGCCGACTTCATTATGGAGACACAGGAACGAGGCATGGTGGAGGATATGATCGCCAAAGCGTGTTCTGTCATGGATGAGCATGAGGTGGAGAAGGTCAATCGAATCTGCATGCCACTTCTATTAAATGGTGATCTGGATCAGCCCGGACTTCGGGAGCGCCGCCGTACTACGTTAGCCAGTGGACTACGGCAGGATCTGGAGGATGTTCACTTTTTTCACCTTGAAGGTATTATCAATTTCCGTATACGGCCATATAAGCAGGAACTTCAGGAATTAGTGGAGTATGCGCTCGATGAGTTCTGGATGGATCGGCAATATGAAGAGTTTATGGGGCTGTTAAAATATTTTGTGTTTTTTCAAGAAGCCAAAGTACCACTAGTTCATCTTGTACACAAGGGAATGCATGAATTTCAGGTCCTGGATGCTGGACTTAATATTTTACCCGTGCAAAAGGATGAACAGGTTGTTGTGGAAATGCCGGGTCTGGAACTGGAGATGGATATTGAAGATATGATTGTAAGTACACTCATCTCGATCTCTCCTGAGAAGGTCATGCTCCATACACGCACCCCGGATCTGCCAATCATCTCGACCATATGCCAGATCTTTGAAGACAAAGTGCAAATATGTCATCATTGCCCGGAATGCGAAGTGCTGCGCTCAGGATTGTTGACAGGTCTTGACGCAAGTGATCT
Organism: Paenibacillus sp. FSL R5-0701; assembly: GCF_037973995.1. Taxonomy (NCBI): domain Bacteria; kingdom Bacillati; phylum Bacillota; class Bacilli; order Caryophanales; family Paenibacillaceae; genus Paenibacillus; species Paenibacillus sp. FSL R5-0701. The sequence goes on from NZ_CP150230.1 coordinate 1,969,502, forward strand.
CGGCAATTATAATAACTGTTGATCCATGAATTTTTCATGAGAACCATTGAACCAAAAGCGTTGACAAAGACAACAACCACACGCAAGATCGGTGCAGAGAGAGGAACCTAGGCTGGAATTTCCTCCGGATATCACGTATGGTTTACCCCTTTGTAGCTGCAATTTTGAAAGTGGAGTTAGAATATCGCCTTTATGGTGGATTATCCGCGAGTAAGGATCTGCCGGGTCATGCCCGTTATCGTCATGCCAATGAGGGCTGTATTTCCGAATATGGATGAATCAGCTGAATTAGGGTGGAACCACGAGTATATAACACTCGTCCCTTTGCCGGGACGGGTGTTTTTTGCGTTCCTTTGCAAAATGACTGGAATAGCAATAGATAATCAGTCCATAAATATCTGGACTCGAAGGTTACATTAACAGGAGGAATGAGACAAATGGCAGTGAACATTAAATTACCGGATGGTTCAGTACGTGAGTATGCGGATGGCAGCAGCATTGAGGATGTAGCCGCTTCAATTAGCAGCGGATTGCGCAAAAATGCCGTAGCCGGCAAGCTGGATGGTATCGTGGTGGACTTGTCCACAAACCTTCATGAGGGAGCATTGGTGGAGATCGTAACGCTGGATTCACCAGAAGGACTTGAAGTGATGCGTCATAGTACAGCTCACTTAATGGCTCAAGCAGTGAAACGTTTATATGGTAACAAAGAGGTACGCCTCGGTATTGGCCCTGTCATTGAAGATGGTTTCTACTATGATATGGACCTCGAACATGCGCTCAATCCTGAAGATCTGCAAAAGATCGAGAAGGAAATGGAACGTATTGTGAACGAGAACTTGCCAATTGTACGTAAGGAAGTTAGCCGCGAGGACGCGATCAAAACGTTTGAAGAAGTGGGCGATCCTTACAAACTTGAGTTGATTCGTGATTTGCCAGCGGACAGCGTGATCACGATTTATGAGCAAGGTGAATTCTTCGACTTGTGTCGTGGTCCTCACGTCCCATCGACTAGCAAAATCAAAGTGTTCAAACTGATGAATGTCGCGGGTGCTTACTGGCGTGGAGATAGCAAAAACAAAATGCTTCAACGTATCTATGGTACGGCTTTTGTGAAAAAAGCACAGCTGGACGAGCATCTGCACTTCCTTGAAGAAGCTCGCAAACGGGATCACCGCAAGTTGGGTAAAGAGCTGGAAATGTTCACATTCTCCCAACTGGTCGGTCAAGGCCTGCCAATCTGGTTGCCTAACGGCGCGAAGCTGCGCCGTACTCTGGAGCGTTATATTGTGGATCTGGAAGAAAGCCTGGGATACCAGCATGTATACACACCGGTTCTGGGTAACGTGGAATTGTACAAAACATCTGGACACTGGGAGCACTACCAGGAAGACATGTTCCCGAAAATGGTTATGGATAACGAGGAACTCGTTCTGCGCCCAATGAACTGTCCTCACCATATGATGGTGTACAAGTCCAGCATGCACAGCTACCGTGATCTGCCAATCCGTATTGCGGAGCTTGGCATGATGCACCGTTATGAAATGTCGGGGGCATTAACAGGTCTGCACCGTGTACGTGCAATGACACTGAACGACTCACACATTTTTGCACGCCCGGATCAGATCAAAGAAGAGTTTGCTCGTGTTATCGAGTTGATTCAAACAGTGTATAAGGATTTTGGTATTAACGAATACCGTTTCCGTCTGTCCTATCGTGATCCGAAGGATACCGAGAAATACTTCCAGAACGACGAGATGTGGGAAATGTCCCAACGCATGCTGCGTGAAGTTGTGGAAGAACTTGATCTTCCTTTCTATGAAGCTGAAGGTGAAGCGGCATTCTACGGTCCGAAGCTGGATGTACAGATCAAAACAGCCCTGGGCAAAGAAGAGACATTGTCTACGGTTCAACTGGACTTCCTGTTGCCTGAGCGCTTTGAACTTGAATATGTGGGAGATGACGGACAAAAACATCGTCCGGTCGTTATTCACCGCGGTGTAATTAGTACAATGGAACGTTTCACAGCATTCTTGCTGGAGAACTTTGCAGGAGCTTTCCCATTGTGGTTGTCTCCAGTACAGGCAAAAGTGATCCCAGTATCCGGAAACTTCGACGATTATGCGCGTGAAGTGGAAGCGAAGCTGAAACGTGCGGGAATCTCTGCTGAAGCCGATCTGCGGAATGAGAAGCTTGGATATAAAATCCGTGAGGCGCAGCTTGAGAAAATGCCTTATATGTTTGTAGTTGGTGAGAATGAGCGTAATGCAGAAGCAGTATCCGTGCGTAAGCGTGGAGAAGGCGATCTGGGCATGAAACCGGTCGATGAAATAATCGCTCAATTGAAAGAAGAAATCGCAACACGTTTGGTATAAATGAACAAATGATCTATCGGATAACCAGTGCATAAGTTGCGCTGATCACTCTGCATAACGCCTGGATAACATGGGATTGACCTATGTTGTTCAGGCGTTTTTTCGTAGTGTTTGCAGTAAAAAGTATAGATTAATTGCTTTTTGGAAAACCTTTGCAGTGAGGGGGAGGTTATACAATGAAAAAGCAATTCTCAATTCAGAAGAAACATATACGGGGTTTATTGGTTGGCTGTGTGATGTTCGCCGGAATGATGATTAACCTGAATCAGGCGGATGCCTATACATTTGAAGAGGAAAGTACAGTACTGCATGTCGAGAGTCAGAGCAGCGGCATTGAAGGTCCGATTATTGAAAATTCGAGCAAGTCGGATCAAGAATTTCCAGAACAGGTCAGCCATCAATACAGCGATGAGGCCCAGCTGACGACCATGGTGTATATGGCTTTATTGTGGTCACCACAACCAATGCTCATTCCAAGACCTGAACTTCCAGAAAAACAAGTGGCGGATCCGTCTATGCCGGTGCTTGCTCCGCGTTCAGAACAAATCCTGGGTACACAAAAGGTTACAGCAACGGGATATACGGCAGGAGTGGAGTCTACAGGAAAAGGGCCTAAACATCCTCAATATGGAATTACGTATTCTGGTGTCAAAGTACGCCGTGATAAAGAAACGGTCTCCACGATTGCAGCTGATCCAAAATTGTTCCCGATGGGTTCCATTCTGTATATTCCGGGCTATGGCTACGGAATTGTTGCAGATACCGGTTCAGCGATCAAAGGCCATAAGATCGATCTGTATTTCCCGACAACCAAGCAAGTGTACAAAGAGTGGGGCAAAAAGGATGTGGAGGTACAGGTGATCAGGCAAGGCGCTGGGAAATGCACAGAAAAGATGCTCAGCGAGTTGGCAGATGCGATCGACGTGTACAAATCCGTACCGGACTCGTGGCTGGACAAGGCCATATAATTTCACCTGGTCACATGAATAACTGAAGTGCTCTCTTCACATAATATTGACTGGGGACGAACCCCGCGGTGCAGCAATGCAACGTAAATATGAAGAGAGAGGTGATTCGTTGTGGCTAAGAAATCACAAGGACAAGGGTACCAAACGCCAAACGAGAAGTACAATGCAGAGTTTGGAGAAGAGAATGCAGCAGCTAAAGTGAAACAATCCGCTCAAAACAAAGTACAAGATAATTTCCAAACACCTGATGAAAAATTCAATGCCGAGTTCGGTGTAGAAAACACGGGTCAAACAAACCAAGGCCGTGCAGGGAAATTCCAGAAATAATTGAAGATAAAGATTCAGCACCCTGGAGCAGCAGCTCCGGGGTGTTTTACATATGCGGATTTTTTACATAAATATCCTCCCATCTCAGTCTCGAGACCGAGATAACTTCCATCTGCCGCCGCTGTTCTCATTGTTCTGTCTGAGTTACACTGGATACATAATACAGACAAAGGAGACATGAGCGATGAAACGATCGACGCGTGACCGCTGGTGGGTTGGCATACCTCTTATTGCTATTGGTGCGATGATCTTGTTCAGACAATTGGGATATGACATTGATGTAGGATATATTTTCAGAACATATTGGCCGTTATTTCTAATCTGGTGGGGGGTCAAAGGAATCTCCGAGATTCGTCGCAACGGGGGTTACGCCTTTATTGGACCGGTAATTGTACTGGCGATCGGTGGTTACTTCCTAGCCCGTAACCTGGGATGGATTGATTACTCCATGGGGGAGTTCATCCGTTATCTGATTCCGATTATGCTGATTGGCGGAGGATTGTTCGTACTGATTGGGCCACGACGTCGAGATCGGAAACATCATGACAAGATGCAGCCACCTCCAGCAACAGAACAACCATATAAACCGTTGTCCCCTGAGGATCTGGAGATGCCGTCGTCGTTTGACGAACAGTTCGAGAAAACATTTGGCAAACCAAAACAGGAACAGAAGAACGATGCACATGGCCCTCATTTCACAGGATCAACGGATTCATCATCACAAGGGCATCAATATAAGAAGAAACATCAATCGTATAACTCTAACGATACCGGATATGGAGAACATTATGATGATGGGTACGGAAATGGTTATGGGAATTATGGCAGTGGCAATACCATTAATAAATCAGCGTTCATTGGGGATTTGTACATGGGACAAGAAGTGTTCTCGTTGAAACCCATGAACATCTCGGCTTTTATCGGAGATACCGTAATTGATTTGACCAAAGCACAGATTCCATACGGTGAGACGAAAATTGTCATTTCTTCATTTATTGGGGATGTGAAAGTATTTGTTCCAGAAGATATGGATCTGGGTGTGACGGTGACGACTAATTCCTTCATTGGAGATATGTCACTGTTGAACCAGAAACGCGGCGGATTCCTGAGTAGTGCCCAGGCTGAAACTGCCCATTACCATGAAGCAAGCAAAAAGGTACGGATTATTGTAAGTGTGTTTATCGGAGACGTCAAAGTGAATAAGGTGGGTTAACGCATGATTCGAACAATTCTCAAGGCCAATAAATGGGAACTGATGATGTATTTTGCGCTAACCGGTCTAATTACGCTGGGCGGATTCTATCTATTGTATGGAGAGGTGTTGATGGGGGCTGGTCGTCAGCGGGCATGGACCTATGTTGCCGTTGTTGTGCTGGCCACCGTTATCACCGGATATATCGCTGCATTACGACTCCAACGCAAGATCGACCTACTTGATCTCAACATGTTGAAAGTGTCCAAGGGTAATCTGGCGGTGCGTATGCCTGAAGCGGATGATGCTTCGTTTGGTCGTGTCTATCAGGAATTCAATGTCATGATGGATTCGATTGAGAAAAAGATGAGACTGCTTCAGCGCCTTGGTGAGCAGGAAGTCATTGAGAAGGAGCAAGCCTCGGAGCGGGCTGTGCTTGAAGAGCGTAAACGAATGGCAAGGGATCTTCATGACACGGTTAGCCAGCAGCTGTTTGCCATGCATATGTCGGCTTCGTCCTTACCTCGTCTGCTGGAGATGAATCCTGAACATGGCGGTAAAGTACTGGACCAGTTAATCCAGATGTCACATATTGCACAGCGTCAGATGCGAGGACTTATTGCCCAACTTCGACCGGTGGAGCTGGAAGGGCGTGACCTCACCGCAGCACTGGATAGTTGGTTTCCTGATTATTGCAGGCAGAATGGTCTTAAAGGTGTGAAAGAGCTGGAACTGGATGGCGGAATCTCGGATGCCATTGAGCACCAGCTGTTTCTTGTTATTCAGGAGGCTGTTGCGAATGTCGTGAAGCATGCAGAGGCGGGAGTGGTTAGTCTGTCCATACGGGAGAGTGAACATCAGATCAGCATGAGCATCAGCGATGATGGTCAGGGATTTTTGCAGCAAGCGGAGCGTCCGGGTTCATACGGGTTATCTACCATGCGTGAACGGGCGGAGAAGCTTGGGGGGCAAGTTCAGATTATATCAAAGCCGGGAGCGGGAACGACGGTACGGGTATTGATCCCGAAATTTCCGAATGTATCTGAATGAACTAGAGGGGGAGACGCAATGAGTGGGAAAATAAACGTAATGATTGTGGATGACCATGACATGGTTCGAATGGGGCTGAAAACGTATCTGATGCTGGAACCTACTTTTCATGTGATGGGGGAAGCGGGCCACGGGCAGGATGCGCTTGATCAGTTGCGTAAGTTAAATGATAGTGAAATGCCGGATCTGATCCTGATGGATCTGATGATGCCGGTAATGAATGGCGCTGAAGCAACAAAAGCCATCATGACTGAATTTCCAGGGATGAAAATTGTGATGCTCACCAGTTTCCTGGAGGATGATCTGGTTGTGCAAGCGATTGAAGCGGGTGCGGTAAGTTATGTACTGAAGACAGTCTCTGCTGAAGAACTGATCTATGCTCTTCAAGGGGCCTATAGAGGCATGCCTGTTATGACAGGTGATGTGTCGCAGGCGTTAACCCGGGGAATCAGACAACGTACAGCGAGAGAGAGTGAATCGGGTCTGACTGAACGGGAGAAGGAAGTGTTGCTACTTATTGCAGAGGGAAAGACCAACAAAGACATTGGGGAAGAATTACATATCAGTATCAAAACCGTCAAAACACATGTGAGCAACCTGCTGATGAAATGTGAGATGGACGATCGTACACAATTGGCCATCTATGCGCATCGTCAGGGTTGGGTGAAAACGAAAGGGTAAATGCTGTCATGACGGGGAAAAGAATGTATTCTTACGTGCTTTTATCTCCTTTTTAATTGTTTTTAAGGTACGGTTAAGGTTTAAAGTACAAAATAAGAACAGTTAAAGAATATCTCTTGGGAATAAGAGATTGGGAGGTAGAGAGGCATGGACGAACGCAACTATAGATCGAACCGTCAAGACGAGGAAAACGAAACCAAACAAACGGAGAACCGCAATTCTTCCGGAACGGACGAATCCTCCTATTATTATTCTTATGGACCTTTTCAGTCCGTGAATCAGGAAGATACAGCAAATCACATGGGAAGCACTAATCAGCGTGAAGAAGGAAATGTAGAGATTACAAAACCTGATCCGGTGAGACCCGTACCTACTTACTATAATAGTGAATCATCTGAACAAGCGAAAAGATCATCAGGCGGCGGAAACGGCTCAGGTAACGGTGGAGATCAAGGGAATGGCGGCAAAGGCAACTGGAACTATAATAACCGCAAGCCGCGTTCTTCCGTAAGATCACTTCTATTTTCCTTTATTGCCGGTATGCTGGTCATCACTGTTCTCATGTACACAGCTGATAGAACAAACATGTTCACACCGGAGACGGCACTTATGAACACGGACAATCAAAGTTCAGGACAGGAAGCATCCACAAACACAGGCGGAGGCAACAATGTCACAGCGTCGTTACTGCCAACAGGCAAAGAAGATGTGTCTTCCGTAGTAACAAGTACAAGTCCGGCTGTCGTTAAAATTGAAACACTCGCGAAGCAGTCCTCACGTACAGGATTGGGTCAGGGTGGATCGAATACAAGTGATCCGCTGTACCAATACTTCTTTGGTAATGGGGGCGGAACGGAAGGCAATCAAGGCCAAAGCCAGCAACCACAAAGCAGTAATCAGCTTGTGCCTATGGGCATTGGTTCGGGGTTCATTTTTGACAAAGAAGGATATATCCTGACGAATCAACACGTTGTACAGGGTGCAGATGTAATCCAGGTAACCCTGGAGAACAACAGCAAGCCTTATGAAGCTAAACTGCTGGGAAGCAGCTTTGATCTGGATTTGGCTGTATTGAAAATTGAGAAAAACAGTGGTGACGATGCGTTCCCTGTAGCTCCACTGGGTGATTCCAATAGTACTCAAGTCGGTGAGTGGCTTGTAGCTATCGGTAACCCTGAAGGATTCGAACACACGGTTACAGCAGGTGTACTGAGTGCCAAAGAACGTACAATCAGCATTCCAGATGAAGAAACAGGAAAAACACGTGAGTACAGCCATTTGCTGCAAACGGATGCTTCGATTAATCCGGGTAACTCCGGTGGTCCGTTGCTTAACCTGAACGGGGAAGTTATCGGTATGAACGTTGCAGTAAGCGCAGACGCACAAGGGATTGGTTTTGCGATCCCATCAAGTGTCATCTCTGAAGCGGTTAAATATCTTAAAGAGAACAAAGAAGTTCCCAAAGAGCCAGTACCCTTTATCGGTGCATCTTTGATGGCTCTCACACCTGAAGTCGCTAAACAAATGGGAACAGATGTGACCGAAGGTTCAGTTGTAGCCAGCACGATCTTCCAATCGCCGGCTTACCAAGCAGATCTTCGTGCATATGACATCATTACAGGTGCGAACGGTACCCCTTACGCCACAAGTCAAGATCTGATTGATTTTATCAAGAAACAGGAAATCGGCAGTGAAGTGACATTAAACGTGGTGCGTGACGGTAAGAAAATGGATCTGAAAATCAAAATCGGTAACAAAAATGATTTTGATACTTCACAAACAACAGGTACACAACAGCAGCAACCATAAATATCGGTTAAGGATTAACAGAACGGAAGGGTTTGAAGGCCCTTCCGTTTTTTTTGCCCTGATGGAGCAAGGTTACAATGGACCAGTACGGAATGGAGACCGCCTACTTGAAGATGCAGATTGTGCTTCTGCCTGTTACAATGGGATAAAACGTTAGGATAAAGGAGAAAGACCATGCGCTCAACTATTTTGATTGTGGATGATGACGAAAAAATTGTATCCATGCTCCGCCGGGGGCTGGCTTTTGAAGGATATGAGGTACAGACGGCTTCCAATGGAGCTGAAGGCCTCAGCAAACTGATGGACAAGGAGCCGGACATCGTTGTGCTGGATGTGATGATGCCGCAGATTGACGGATTTGAGGTATGTCGCAGATTGAGAGAAGCAGGCAGCAAAGTACCTGTGCTGATGCTGACGGCCAAGGATGAAGTACAGAGCCGAGTGACCGGACTGGACACGGGAGCCGATGACTACCTTGTAAAACCTTTTGCGCTGGAAGAATTATTGGCACGTGTCCGCGCATTGCTGCGCCGCAAGTCTGATAATGGGGGTACGCCGGACAACCGCTTAATGTATGAAGATATCATTTTGGACAATGACTCACGTGAAGTATTGCGAGATGGGCAGCGTCTGGAGCTGACTGCCAAAGAATTCGAACTGTTGAATCTGTTCATGCAAAATCCAAGACGGGTACTGTCCCGTGATCTGATTATGGATAAAATCTGGGGTTATGATTACAGCGGTGAGTCTAACGTGCTTGAAGTGTACATTGCCATGCTCAGACAGAAGACCGAAGAATACGGTGGCAAGCGTCTAATCCAGACCATCCGGGGAGCCGGCTATATTCTGAGAGGTGACTCTTGATATGTCCATCCGGTTAAGATTAACCGCATGGTATTCTGGCATTTTGGCGGCTGTTCTGATCTTTTGGGGCGTTGTAATCTATGCCTTTGTTTATTTTAACTCCTATCAGGAAGTCGAACAGCAATTGAAGGTGAAGAGTACCCGGATTACGGAGCAGATCGGTGTTAATCCTCTTTCACAGTCGTTGGATCTGGACCCATTTACAGAGAGTCAGCTTCAAGAGGCACAAATCTATATTCAACTCTGGGATTATCAGAGTCGCTCAGGCAGGATTTCGGGTAATATGGAGAAATTGCAGATTCAGTTTCCGGTACTAAAAGCCAATGAGATACTTAAAGAGCGTGGCATATCCAAGATCTATGTGGACGGTACACCGTTTCTGGTGAATCAGCTTCCCCTTTCTCTTCAAGGTACCAATGAAGTACGTGGAATTCTTCAGGTAGGAGCCAATGTAAGTTCACAGGAGCGCTTGCTGGAAGCGTTGCTTAATATTTTGGTTTTTGGCTGGCTGGTGGCTATGGCATTGGCTATAACCTCAGGTCTCGTTCTGGCCCGGAAGTCGATGCGTCCGCTCGTGAATGTCATTGATGCCGCGAACCAGATTCAATCGGGAGATGACTTAAGTGTACGTATTCAATATGCGGGGCCAAAGGATGAGATCGGGCGTCTGATTGAAACGGTGAATAATATGCTTGAACGTACAGAATTGTCATTCCGTGGTTTGGAGGAGACGAATGCTGCCCAGCGCCGCTTTGTATCCGATGCATCACATGAACTGCGTACACCGCTGACCACCATTCGCGGGAACGTGGACTTCCTGAAGAAGTTATGGGATCAGGAGGGAACCGACCGACCGAATCTGGATGAGGAGACCGTCAAGCAAATGTCGCTGGAAGCCATTGAAGACATGGCTGACGAGGGAAAACGTATGAGCAGGCTGATCAGCGACATGTTATCGCTGGCGAGAGCGGATACGGGTCAGAAAATTGAACTGAATCCGATCCCGCTGCAGATACTCGTACAGGAAGTGGCACGCAGAGCACAATTTCTGGATCGTCAGGCAGACTGGCTTCCAGGAGATTTTTCCATCCTGAACGGCATTTATGTGAACGGTAGCAAGGACTATCTGCAACAGATGTTATTTATTTTCATCGAAAATGCGTTTAAATACACACCTGAAGGCTCTGTGACGCTGGATGCCGTATTATACAAGGGCCAGGTGGGACTGCGCATCAGCGACACCGGTATTGGGATGGATCGGGACGAAGTGCCGTTCATCTTTGATCGCTTCTATCGGGCAGATGAATCCCGTGGGGCTACACCGGGCATCGGTCTGGGACTTTCAATTGCGAAGTGGATTATTGAGGAACACCATGGATCGGTTGAGGTTGTGACCAGACGTGGAGAAGGAACCACCTTTATTATCTGGTTGCCGGTTGTCTTTGCTCCGCCTATCGAATAAAGGTATAATAGACAGGACTGCAATTACATCGGCAACGTTGCCGAGAAAGAAAGCGGGTGGCAACCAAGTGGAAGTATTACGAATTTCGCCGCGGGGATATTGTTACGGCGTTGTGGATGCGATGGTGCTCGCGCGTCAAGCGGCACGCAATCTGGATTTACCACGACCTATTTATATATTGGGTATGATTGTGCATAACCAACATGTGACGGATTCCTTTGAAGATGAAGGTATTATTACATTGGATGGTCCGAACCGGATGGATATTTTGAGCCAAGTGGAGAGTGGCACGATTATTTTTACAGCTCATGGTGTATCTCCTGAAGTGCGTAAGCTGGCACGGGACAAAGGATTGACAACAGTGGATGCAACATGCCCTGATGTGACCAAGACACATGATCTCATTCGCGAAAAGACAGCAGAAGGTTATCAGATTATCTATATTGGTAAAAGGAATCATCCTGAACCAGAAGGTGCTGTTGGCGTTGCGCCAGACCTCGTTCATCTGATCGAGAAGGAAGAAGAGATCGAAGAACTGAACGTACCTTCAGGCAAGATCCTTATTACGAATCAGACAACGATGAGCCAGTGGGATATCAAACACATTATGAGCCGTCTGCTGGAGAAGTTTCCGGGAGCTGAGATTCATAATGAAATTTGCCTCGCAACTCAGGTTCGTCAGGAAGCTGTTGCTGAACAGGCAGGTCAAGCGGACCTGGTTATCGTGGTGGGTGATCCTCGCAGCAATAACTCTAACCGTCTGGCACAAGTGTCGGAGGAGATTGCGGGTGTTACGGCCTACCGTGTATCCGATGTTTCCGAGATTCAGCAAGAATGGCTGAAAGGTGTAAATAAGGTGGCGGTTACTTCGGGTGCATCAACACCAACACCGATCACGAAGGAAGTCATCCTTTACCTGGAGCAGTATGAACATGACAAGCCGGAGACGTGGGAAATCAAACGTACCGTGAACATGAGCAAACTGCTGCCTCCAGTTAGAGAAAAAACACGTACACCTTAGGCGCAACTAATGTAAAAATAAGTCTAAGTGTATGTGAATTAAAAACGAGATGTGAATGAGAAGAATCCTGTTACGCAGATCCGAATGTCGGAGCCTGTGGAGCAGGGTTCTTTTTGTATATGGATAAGGAATGTGTACCTTGACGCAATAAGAGAACTATGGTATATTCACTTTAACGGATAAAAGCTTAAAAGCGAACAAGCGTTTAAGCGCGACAGAGTTCTTATATTTAATCAGACGCACGTTAAGAAATGATTGTGCTCTCATACAAGGAAGGATGGGAATTAATATGATCGTTATTGCAGGCAAGGCTACACCGGAGGAACAGATTCAGGATATCGTTTCAGTTATTGAAAAAGAAGGGCTTCAGGTGCATATCTCTCGCGGAGAGGATCGTACTATCATTGGTTTGATTGGTAAAGTTGAACCTAAAATGCAAGAGCATCTTCGCCAAATGAAAGGTGTCGAGAATGTCGTGAAAATCTCGAAGTCCTACAAATTGGCAAGCCGCGACTTCCATCCGGAAGATACGGTGATCTCCATCAAAGGTGTAGATATCGGCGGAAAAGAACTTGTTGTCATGGGCGGACCATGTGCGGTTGAATCCGCTGCACAGATTGATGAGATTGCAGGGCTTGTGAAAGCTGCTGGTGGGCAAGTGTTACGTGGTGGTGCATTTAAGCCTCGTACGGGTCCTTACAGCTTCCAGGGAACGGGTGTAGAAGGATTGATCATGATGGCGGAAGCAGGCAAGAAACATGATCTGCTGACCATTACAGAAGTCATGACACCTGAGTATGTGGATATTTGCGCCGAGTACGCAGATATTCTGCAAGTAGGTACACGTAACATGCAGAACTTTGACCTGCTCCGCAAATTGGGTGAGTGTGGCAAGCCGGTATTGTTGAAACGTGGCTTCAGTGCGACATACGATGAGTTGTTGAATGCGGCTGAATACATTCTTGCGGGTGGTAACCCAAATGTTATGCTGTGTGAGCGTGGTATTCGTACGTTTGAATCCTACACACGGAATACGCTGGATCTGTCAGCGATCCCTGTTCTACAGTCTCTGAGCCATTTGCCGGTTATTTCTGACCCGAGCCATGGTACTGGACGACGTGAACTGGTGGAACCGATGACAAAAGCTTCCGTTGCTGCGGGTGCCAATGGCTTGATCATTGAAATGCATACCGATCCGGATAACTCCATGACAGGAGATGGTGTGCAATCCCTGTTCCCTGATCAATTCGCTAACCTGTTGCAGGATTTGGAGAAATTGGCACCAATCGTGGGTAAATCATTCAGCACAGCCAAACAACCGGCAGAATTTTTCCCGGCACGTGTAGGCGTGTAATAAGAATTTCATAATCAAGGTCTGGATCATCATCCGGGCATCTCATCTGGTCTCGTTCATTGCGACGGAATCAGATAGATGCTCGGTTTTTTGCATAATTTGCAGTTTTGAACGTATTTATTAATCAATGGTGATAAGAAACATTTATGATGTGAAGTTTTTCCCATGATTTAGGTTAAAATAGAGGTCGCTTTACCGCATTAAACCAGTTAAATATATATAAATGTAGTTGTTATATGAATTTAAGTTATTTATAAAATGTGAGTATATCTAACATACCTTCAAAAAATACCTTACATAAGTATTGACGATGTCATGTTTTAAAATTTATAATGACGACAGAAAAAAATTCGAATTTAGACATTTTCTTAGTGGGGTTGTTTAATGTTCGGAATATTTGGGAGGACGAATACATGTCGGTTGAAAACGTATTGAAATCAATTCAAGAGAATAACATCGAGTGGGTAGATTTTCGTTTTGTAGATTTAGCTGGTCGTGCACATCACATCTCGTTGCCAGCTTCGGCTGTTGATGCAGACACGTTCGTAAATGGAGTAGCTTTTGACGGTTCTTCGATCCAAGGTTTCCGCGGAATTGAAGAGTCTGATATGGTTATGATGCCAGACCCTGAAGCGACTTATGTCGATCCGTTCACTGCACACCCTACATTGAATGTTATGTGTGATATCTTCACTCCGGATGGCGAGCGTTATGAGCGTGACCCACGCAGCATCGCTGTTAAAGCAGAAGCTTATTTGCAAGAGAGCGGTGTAGGTACAGCGGCATTCTTCGCACCTGAATCCGAGTTCTTCATCTTCGACGATGTACGTTATGAGAGTGGCACGAACAGCTCTTCCTACTATGTAGATTCCGAAGAAGCCTCATGGAACACCAACCGTAAAGAAGAAGGCGGAAACCTGGGCTTCAAAGTTCGCACTAAAGGTGGATATGTTCCAGTAGCGCCAGTGGATACACAGCAAGATATTCGTAGCGAAATGTGTCGCCTTTTGGAAGAAGCAGGCCTGTCGATCGAGCGTCATCACCATGAAGTGGCGACAGCGGGTCAAGCCGAAATCAACTTCCGTTTTGATACACTGAAGAAAACAGCAGATAACCTGCTTGCATACAAATACATCGTGCACAACACTGCACGTCAATATGGTAAAGTAGCAACATTCATGCCAAAACCATTGTTCGGTGATAATGGTAGCGGAATGCACGTTCACCAATCTATCTTTGATGGCGATTCCCCATTGTTCTATGACAAAGCGGGATATGCTAACCTGAGTGAAATGGCTCTGCACTACATCGGAGGTATCCTGTACCATGCTCCGGCACTGATCGCTTTGACTAACCCTAGTACAAACTCATTCAAACGTCTTGTACCTGGTTACGAAGCACCAGTAAACCTGGTTTACTCCAAAGGTAACCGTTCCGCGGCAGTTCGTATTCCGGTTGCAGCTGTGACACCAAAAGGTTGTCGTATCGAGTTCCGTACACCTGACTCCACAGCTAACCCGTACCTGGCATTCTCCGCAATGCTGATGGCTGGTCTGGATGGAATCAAACGCAAAATCAACCCAACTGAGCTTGGATATGGTCCGCTCGATAAAAACATCTATGACCTGTCTGATGCAGATAAAGAAAACATCCGCAGTGTGCCAGCTTCCCTCGAAGAAGCACTTGATGCATTGGCAGCTGATAACGAGTTCTTGACTGAAGGCGGCGTATTCACAAAAGAATTCATTGAAAACTACATCAACCTCAAACGTGATGAAGCAAAAGCAGTAGCGATCCGCATTCATCCGCACGAGTACAGCCTTTACTTCGACTGCTAATCGGTCGGGGTCGGAACAGTTCTTGTTCCAACTTAAAGCCTCCGGGACACGCTCTCGGAGGCTTTTCCTTGAATTAAACAATGTAGTGCTTTAACTTTGCAGGGTGATAAAGGAATTTGATGACCTGAATTCAACACTTCAGTGCATATTGCCCTTGAAGCAGATAGAGAATACTGATATCATAGCGATAATATTTACTTTGAGTGCATTTTGCACAAATCCATAGAGCGACTTTCAATAAGTAAGATATAGATCAAAATGATTCAATTTGTCTATACGTTGGTTGGATCAGGATGCTTCTTCCTGTCCAACTCTTATACCCGTGAGCGATTCTAATCGAATTGTGCAAAATGCTGTTTGTATGTCAGAGTTACGGATGGAAAGGGCGGGGGATTTTGTGACAAAAAGAGCGTATAACTTTAATGCAGGACCTGCGGCGTTACCACTTGAGGTACTGGAGCGTGCACAGGCGGAGTTTGTAGATTTTCGTAATACAGGCATGTCGATTATGGAGATGTCTCACCGTGGAGCGGTGTATGAGTCTGTACATAATGAAGCTCAGGAGCGGTTGTTGTCGCTTCTAGGCAATCCAAAAGGATACAAGGTTCTCTTTCTGCAGGGCGGTGCAAGCACTCAGTTCGCGATGTTACCAATGAACCTGCTCGGTGCAGGGCAGACTGCAAGTTACGTGATGACTGGCAGCTGGGCCAAAAAGGCTCTGTCTGAGGCGAAGTTGATCGGCGAGACGCATGTTGCTGCATCTTCAGAAGCAGAGAAGTTCATGAAATTGCCGGATGTTTCGAATCTGAGTTTGCCCGAACGTACGGCTTATGTACATCTGACTTCCAACGAAACGATCGAAGGTACGCAATTCAAATCGTTCCCGGATACCGGTTCAGTACCTCTGATTGCGGACATGTCGAGTGATATTTTCTGTAAACCATTTGATCTTAATCAGTTCGGCATGATCTACGCGGGTGCGCAGAAGAACCTGGGTCCATCCGGAATTACGGTTGTCATTGCCCGTGAGGAACTGGTGAGCGAATCGCCTAAAACGATTCCAACCATGCTTCGTTACAGCACACATGTAGATAACAATTCCCTGTACAATACGCCGCCATCCTTCTCGGTATATATGGTGAATGAAGTATTGAAATGGATTGAAGAACAGGGCGGACTGGCTGGTATTGAGCAAAAAAATACGAAAAAAGCGGAATTGCTCTATAACACAATTGACGCTTCAGGCGATTTCTACCGTGGTTGTGTGGAAACAGAGGATCGTTCCCTCATGAATGTAACCTTCCGTCTTGCTTCTGAGGAACTGGAGAAAAAGTTCATCAAGGCTTCGGAGGAAGAAGGATTTGTAGGTCTGAAAGGACATCGCAGTGTGGGTGGTCTCCGTGCCTCCATTTATAATGCTGCTCCTTATGAGAGCGTTAAGGCACTGACAGACTTCATGAGCCACTTCCAGAAGACAAATGGATAATTAAGTATAGGTACGGTGTAATGGACCTTTGTGTCTAATCCTGTGCCTTACCAGAGCCTTCCACATTGACGTGTGGAGGGCTTTTCTTTAAGATTAGAGGGTTGTCGTCAACATGAAAATGAAAAGGAGATTGAACACATATGGCTTTACACATCGTTCTGGTTGAACCAGAAATTCCGGCGAACACAGGCAATATTTCTCGTACTTGTGCGGCAACCGGTACCCATCTGCATCTCGTACGTCCACTTGGATTTCGAACAGATGATGCTACATTGAAGCGTGCAGGGCTGGACTACTGGCATGCTGTTCATATTGAATACCACGACTCATTCGCTGAGGTTCAGGAAAAATTTCCGGAAGGTCGTTTCTTCTACGCAACTACGAAGGCGAAAAACCGATACAGTGATTTTAATTTTCAGGATGGAGATTTCCTTGTTTTTGGTAAAGAGACTAAAGGCCTGCCACCTGAATTAATTGCTGCGAATCCCGATACATGTATGAAAATGCCAATGACTGGTGACGTTAGATCATTAAATCTATCCAATTCGGCAGCAATTATTGTATATGAAGCGTTGCGCCAGCTCAATTTCCCAGGGTTAGAAGGATAAATTCAGGTTATAAATGACGGCTAGAATTCGAAAAAAAAACATTTTTCAAAAAAAAGGACAAAAAATGTTTATTTCCAGCAGGATTCGACAAAATCTTGGCGAATCTATAAACATAGTACAAATGTACCTAGAAATTTAGAGTAAGATAGGAGAGGTGTGCCGTAGCTATGAAGCCAGCTGGAGTAGTTCGCAAAGTTGACCAATTAGGTAGGATCGTATTGCCTAAATCTTTGCGTAAAAGGTATCAAATGAATGAGGGAGATCCTGTAGAAATCTTAGTACAAGGGGACCATATTATCTTGGAGAGATATCGTCCAAAATGTATTTTCTGCGGATCCATCGAGGAAGTCAACGAGTTCAAAGAGCGTTACATATGCGCACAATGTTTAGATGAAATGACTCAGCTTCCACAGCACGGATAAGAAATAACGTCATGGGGTCCATTGACCCCGTGGCGTTTTTTTGTTTTATTCTCAATCGGATGGCATAATTGCAAATTTAAATAAGATAAGATACGTAGACTAACCCTTGGTGTAAAGGGGTAAAACCGCATTCCAAACGGCATTCAGGATGCCTTGCATATTTTCTTCCTCACTGTTAATACATATGACAGCTTCCTTAGAGGGAATTACAATACACAATTGACCATAGGCTCCATCGGCGCGGTAAGCGCCATGAGAACACATCCAGAACTGATACCCATAACCTTTTCCCCAATCACCGTCTCCAGTCGTTTCGATCTGCTGGGACGTAGCCTGTCTGATCCAATCCGCAGGTACAAGCTGTGTGCCTTCCCAAAGCCCCTCCTGCAGCAGTAACTGTCCAAATCGACTCAGTTCCTCATTGCTTATCCAAAGACCTGCACAGCCAAGTGTTACCCCCAATGGAGAGGTTTCCCACTCTACTTCATGGATGCCAAGCGGATCAAATAACCGTGGAGTCAGGTAATCTTTCACGGTTTGACCGGTAGCAGCCTGTAGCATGGCTGAGATCATAAATGTATCCCCGCTGCTATATGTAAATTGTTCTCCAGGTAACCGGTCCAGAGGCAGCGACATGTAATATTTCGCCCAGTCCTTTTCAGTCAATGAAGCTCGTTCATCAGCCCAAAGAGGGGGAGAGTCATGGCCCGAAGACATTCGGAGAAGATCACGCAATTTTAATTCTTGCGGCGATGGGAGTTTGTGCTGTGCAACGGGTACATGATCATAAGAGAAATAATCACCAAGTGTCGCATCCAGATGTAACAGACCTTCTTCAAGCGCAAGACCAACGGCCATACACGTGAAGGATTTACTGATGGAATGTTGTACCCTGCGCTGGTCCTTATCCCGGTCCCAATGGGCAAGCAGATGCCCTTTTTGTAATATGCGAATGGAAAAAACATTCAATTGTTGCTCCGTAATCGTATGAATGAAACCTTTGAGTTGTTCAGACATATTAACCTCCCTAATATCAGGTGAAACCTGAGTAAAATCGGTTGGTGAAACGTTTCCGTAATTCGAATGCAAAATCAGAACCCATGTTAGTATAAACCTGGTTTGGTGTCAATTAAAGTTGTAATCGCACTTACTAAATTTTCATTTTTTCGTAATAATAGTGTCTTTGGACGCAGATTTAGACTTAAAATAGCATTTTTTCGAGAAAAAAACGCGAAATTTGTAAAAAGGTTATTGACAGGATTTACTCATCGGGCTTATGATTTATTCGAAACGATTCGAAGAAATCGCTTCCACATTAAAAGTGTTGTAATGAAGTCCATGTGGATCAACGTTGGCTATGTTTTGAAACGATTCGAGAAAATCGTTTCGATAACCCATCGTAATACAAGGGAATCTACAACAGCCTGCAATCCAACGCCAGAGAAACGAATGAGTAAAGACAGCAGGCGATGATGAGAGGGGTTACATTTATGGCACATATAACGATCGAAACTGGATCGCCAACCTTATGCATGAATACCAGCATACATGTTGTGTCCAGTGACTCCGGAGAGACTTCAGGCGGTACACTATATCTGTTGCATGGGGCAGGCGATAATGCGAGTACCTGGCAGCGGTTAACCACAATTGAGATGTATGCAGCGCAATATGGCTGTACGATCATTATGCCGGAAGCGAATCGTAGCTATTACACCGATATGGAATACGGCCTGAATTACTTCCACTACATCACTCAGGAGTTACCTGAAATATGCAAGCGTCTGCTCAATCTGAATCCTGATCCGGAGAAAACATACGTCGCCGGTTTATCCATGGGTGGATATGGTGCACTGAAATGTGGACTAACTTATCCAGAGCGATATCGCAAAGTAGTGTCCCTATCCGGCGTAACGGATATCCAGACACGACTTCGTGATCCTCATATGCCAGCGACCATGATCAAGGAAATGAAAGCGGTTTTTGGAGAACGTTTACAGGTAAAAGCCGATCAGGATATTTACGCACTGTCGGCCAAGCTGCTGGAACAGGGTGTTCCTTTACCGGATATCCTCAGTTGCTGTGGCGATAGTGACCCCTTCGTAGAGATGAATCGCGACTATGCGAGATACATGCAGGGGACTGCCTTTGATTTTCGGTATGTGGAGACGCCGGGGGCTCATGAATGGAGATTTTGGGAGCACCACCTGAGAACGATGTTTGATTTTCTGTACAACGACAAGACCATAGTAGAGTGAGGAGATGCAATGTGAAACCTGCAGCCGAAGGACCTAGCAAAAAGCTGAAGGGAAACGTGAAGGGCAATTCGCTCTGGACTGAAATCTGGAAGCACCGAATGACATACACCCTGCTTATTCCGGGGCTTGTCTGGCTAATTCTGTTTGCCTACATGCCGATGGGTGGCCTGTCTCTGGCATTCAAAGATTACAAGGCCAATCTGGGCATCTGGGGAAGTCCATGGAGCGGATTCGAGAACTTCAAATATGTTTTCCGTGATCCAACCTTTATCGACGCAGTATGGCGTACGCTGTACATCAATATTCTGAAACTGATTATTCAGTTCCCATTCCCGATCATTCTGGCGCTGTTGCTGAATGAATTGCGGATGCGCAGAGGAAAAAAATTGTTCCAAACCGTTCTTACGTTCCCACACTTCCTGTCCTGGATCATCGTATCCGGGGTAGTCATCAATGTGCTGGCATATGACGGACTGGTAAACAGCGCGCTCGGACTACTCGGATTGCCAACGATTAACTTCCTGGGGTCTGAATCCAATTTTGTACCCATGTTGCTGTTGACTGATATTTGGAAATCAAGTGGATGGGGCGCGATTATATTCCTGGCTGCCATTTCCGGTATTGATCAGGATCAGTATGAATCAGCACAGATTGACGGGGCATCCCGTATGCAACAGATGTTCAAAATTACTTTACCGAACATCCTTCCAACCATCACAATCATGTTTATTCTCTCGGTTGGTGGATTGATGTCTTCCGGATTTGATCAGATCTTCAACTTGGCAAATGCCGCTACCAAAAATGTATCGGAAGTACTCGATGTATATATCTATCGGATTACGTTCCAGTCATCTACCGATTTCTCATTCTCGACAGCGGTCAGCTTGTTCCGTTCCCTGGTGAATATGGCCTTGCTGCTTCTTGCTGACAGATTTGCCAAGTGGCTTGGCGGAGACGGTTTGTTCCGATAAGAGAGGAGGAAAAATGAGATGAGCAAGAAAGCTAACAAAAAACCGAGAATTGGTACAGAAAAAATGACACTTCTCGATTACATTATTTTTGCCGTATTACTAGTGCTTGCCCTGATGATCCTGATTCCGTTCTGGAATGTCATCATGATCTCGTTTGCAACACAAAAAGAATATGCTGACAATCCATTTTTGATGTTCCCTAAAGAATGGACATTGGATTCCTACAAGGCATTGTTCGCTGACGGAACGATTCTGTCGGGGTACAAAAATACAATTATATTGCTAGTTATCGGCTTGCCACTCAGCTTGTTCCTGACAACAAGCATGGCATATGGGCTTAGTCGTAACAAATTTCCGTTTAAGAAATTTCTCTTTTTCCTGGTACTGTTCACCATGATCTTTAATGGTGGTATCGTACCGCTGTACCTGATCATGAAATCACTTCATCTTACAGGTACCCTGTGGTCCGTCATTCTGGCGGGAAGCTTCAGTGCTTTTAACATGATTCTGATGATGAATTACTTCTACACCTTGCCTGAATCACTCATGGAATCGGCGAGACTGGATGGAGCCGGAGAGTGGAGAATTTTGTTCTCTGTTGTTCTTCCGCTGGCTACACCGATTATGGCTACAATCACGTTGTTCTACGGTGTGGCTTACTGGAACAGTTGGTATGATGCGATGATATTCCTTCGAAAAGCGGATCAGTTACCGCTCCAGAATGTACTCCGAAATATTATCGTGACATCTACGACGAATGCATCCAATGCATCCAGTGTGGATGCTGCCCAGGCAAGCAACTTCTCAATGGGCATGAAGATGGCAGCCGTATTTGTCACCATGGTACCAATTATGTGTTTCTTCCCAATGCTGCAAAAACACTTTGCCAAAGGGGTATTAACAGGGGCAATCAAGACCTGATATACGTATAGGATTTTGCAATAAAATTCTACTAAAAACATGGGGGTAAAACATGAAAACGAACAAAAAGTTGTCAGTAAGAGCTCTCTTTGCCATCACGCTTAGTGTAGTGATGCTGATGGTGACCGCTTGTTCCAGCCAAGGAGCTTCAGGTGGTAACGAAAAAGATGCAGAGGGAAATTACAAAGACAACCTGACCATCTCTGTAGCTAACCTGACAGAAATCAAAAACGGGAACCTGGATAATGACTTCCATAAGTTCTGGACAGACAAATTCAATGTAACATGGGACTACAACTATATTGATTGGGATTCATGGGGCGAGAAGCTTCGTCTGTGGATCAACTCTGGCGACTTGCCGGATGTAGCGGTATGGAACTACGTACATGGCGATGCCATTAACAGCATTGAACAAGGTTTGTTCTACAAATTCCCGGATGACTGGAAAGAACGCTGGCCTAACGTCGCAGCAGCTTACAATTTGACGGGTCTTGGAGACAAGTTGGAAGAATTGACGGGTGGAACATATGTCCTGCCTAGACCAATCTACTTCGAGAACAAACCAGCTGATCCACTGACGAACCAAATTGGTGTCATTGCGCTTCGTAAAGACTGGGCTGAAGCGGTTGGTTTTGAACTGAAAGATGCTTATACAACAACCGAATTGAACGAATATGCTGCGCTAGTGAAAGAAAAAGATCCAGGCAAAGTGGGTAACAAACTTGTACCTCTGTCCTACAATGCGGCAGATGCCATGACAAACATGATTATGCCCAACAGTGTGCATGCCATGACTGACTCTCCTTTCTACAAAGGTGAAGATGGCCAATTCCACTGGGGACCAGCAGATCCTGAAACGCTGACAGGACTTAAATTGATGCAAAAAGCCTATAAAGACGGACTGCTCAATCCTGAGTTCTACACATGGAAAAACAATGAAGGTCAAAACAATTTCAAAGTAACCGGTACAGCTGCTGTAACAAGTCTGGGCGGACTGGCTTCGTACAGACAAGGTCTGGATTCCGATATGAAAAAAAATCTGGGTGTAGATAGTGATGAACTGGTACACACAGCAATCGTAGTAGGTGATGACGGTAAATACCGTAACATGGAGCAAGCCAACTTCTGGTCTGCATTGATCTTCAATCCAGACATCAGTGACGAGAAATTCGAACGGATCATGGATCTGATCGATTACTCCGCAACAAAAGAAGGACAGTTGCTCATCAACATGGGCTTTGAAGGAAAAGATTGGAAGTATGATGAAAACAACGAACTCGTTAGCTTGTTGCCAGAAGGAACGGTATTGGAAGATAAATATCCAGCACGTTTCGAAGGTCTGTATCTGCTCGGTGACGACTTCAGTGTTGTAAACCCTGCAATCAAAAAAGATTACCGTGATAGAGCCGTGAAATTGTTCGAAGAAAAAGCAAAACTTGGTACAGAAGGCAAATCGCTTGCACCATACGATTGGGATGTCAATCTGTACGATTCCAAAGCTAAGAGTCAGGCTTCATTCGACTACCAGAATGAATATGCCAACTTGATCCTCAAAAACGGAGATCTAGAGGCAAACTGGAAAGAATGGGTAAACAGTAAAATGTCCCTGGTTCAACCTTATCTGGATGAGCTAAACGATAAATTCTAGTAATCATTCAGTAATTAATTTTGAACCCGGTGCGCGGTCTCTCCCCGAACGCAGCCGGGTTCTTTATTTCAACAACTTATAGTGGAGGATACGATTAGATGAATAACGACCAGTTGTTAGACCTGGTGAAACAGATGACGTTGGAGGAAAAAACAGCACAACTTCTTCAGTTGACTGCCAACTTCTATGAAGGAACGAATGTGGAAGGTCAGATCACAGGGCCAATGGAAGAGATGGGAATTACGGAGCAGTCCGTGGATGCCAGTGGGTCCATTCTGGGATTGTCCGGTGCGCAGGCTATCATTGATGTACAGCAAGCTTATATGAAAAAAAGCCGTTTGGGCATTCCGCTTTTGTTCATGGCTGACGTAGTTCATGGATTCAAAACTATTTTCCCGATTCCACTGGCGATCGGTTGTTCATGGGACACAGAACTGGCTGAGAAAAGTGCTGAAATTGCAGCACGTGAATCAGCTGTATCCGGTTTGCATGTTACCTTTGCACCGATGGTGGATCTGGTTCGTGACCCACGCTGGGGCCGTGTGATGGAAACAACAGGAGAAGATCCTTATCTGAACAGTTTGTTCGCGGCTGCGTTTGTACGTGGATATCAGGGCGATAGCTTGAAGGATGAGCCAGATCGTCTTGCAGCCTGTGTGAAACACTTTGCGGCTTATGGAGCGGCTGAGGGTGGTCGGGATTACAATACGGTGGACATGTCTGAGCGTAACCTGCGTGAGTACTATTTGCCAGCATACAAAGCAGCGTTGGATGCGGGCGTGGAAATGGTCATGACTTCGTTCAATACGGTTGACGGTATTCCGGCAAGTGGCAATGAGAAGTTAATGCGCGGCATTTTGCGTGACGAGTGGGGCTTTGATGGTGTATTGATCTCGGATTGGGCTTCCATTCGCGAGATGATTGCGCATGGTGCTGCAGAAGATGATCGTGAAGCGGCATATCGTGCCATTCGCGCAGGAGTAGATATGGAGATGATGACACCTTGTTATGTGCATCATTTGCCTGAACTGATTGAGAGTGGTGAAGTGGATGAGAAGCTCATTGATGAAGCCGTTCTGCGAATTCTGCAACTGAAAGAAAAGCTGGGCTTGTTCGATAACCCACTTCGTGCAGCTGATCCTGAACGTGAACGTGAGATTGTATTCTCCAAAGAGCACTGTCAGGTATCGTATGAACTGGCAACCAAATCGGCTGTCCTGTTGAAAAATAATGGCAGCGTGCTTCCACTTCAACCTGATGCTAATGTAGCCCTCATTGGTCCTTTTGCACAGAGTCCTGATATTCTGGGCTGGTGGTCCTGTGAAGGGGTTAAGGAAGATGCAGTCAAGTTGGGAACAGCTCTGCAAGAACGCCTGACGGGTGGGAAAGTTCAATTTGCTCAAGGCAGTAATGTTCATACGATTACAGCTGAGCAGATTGCCGAAGCCCTGGAAGTGGCAAGCAAAGCAGATCTGATTGTCCTTGCTCTTGGTGAAGACTCCGAGATGAGTGGAGAAGGTGGCTCACGCACGGATATTCGGCTGCCAGCAGCCCAATTGGAATTGGTTAAACAGCTCAAAGCAGCGGGAAAACCGATTGCCAGCGTTATCTTCAACGGCCGTCCATTGGATCTGCATGGTGTAATCGATGAATCGGAAGCTGTTCTTGAAGCCTGGTTCCCAGGTAGTGAAGGCGGAGCAGCGATCGCAGATGTTCTGACAGGTGTGGTGAATCCATCCGCACGTCTGACGATGTCCTTCCCGCAGTCCGTAGGTCAGATTCCGGTCTATTACAACCATTTCAATACAGGTCGTCCACTGAACCCGGAGAAGACGGAAGAACGTTATGTCTCCAAATACATTGACAGCCCAAATGAAACTTTGCTTCCGTTCGGTTATGGTCTCTCATACACTTCGTTCTCTTATGGTGATCTGGAAGTGTCAAGTAACGAGATGACTGCCGAAGAGTCCCTGAGCATTCAAGTACGTGTAACGAACACGGGTGAGCGCGCAGGCGTGGAGACCGTTCAGTTGTACGTTCGTGATGTAACGGGTGAAGTCGTTCGTCCTATGCGTGAGCTGAAAGGATATGTGAAGCTTGCACTGGCGCCAGGCGAGAGTGGTACAGCCACGTTTACATTAAACGAAGAACAGCTTCGTTATCACCATTCCGACTTAAGTCACCGCAGTGATCGAGGCGAGTTCCATATTCTTGTGGGTGCAAACAGTCGGGATACTCAGAAGAAATCATTCAGACTTGTTTAATCCGGTGAATGGAAAGAGTAATGTGTCAGGCCTTTTGTTATGGAAGGCCTGATGAACATAACAGGGGAGCGAAGAATGTGGTCAGTATCAAGGATATCGCCAAACAGGCGGGAGTTTCCATCTCTACTGTGTCATATGCGCTGAATGGCAGCAACAAAGTGACCGATGAGACGAGTTCCAAAATTTTGGCCATTGCCAAAGAACTGAACTATGTTCCAAATGCCGCAGCAAGAACACTGAAGAAGAGGGAATCCAAAATTCTAGGTGTATTCTTGACCGATTTTAGAGGAGATGTGTATGGAGACTTGCTGAGTGGCATGAAAGCCGTATGTAATGCTCAAGGTTATGACCTGATCGTGTGCAGTGGTAAACAATCCCATCGCATGCTTCCAGAGAGAATGATTGATGGTGCGATCATTCTGGATCATACGTTTGCAAGTGAGGAACTAATGCAGTATGCCGATCGTGGGCACAAAATCGTTGTATTGGACCGTGAGATGGATCATCCCAACATTAATCAGGTTCTGCTGGATAATAAGGCCGGGGCGACACTTGCGATGGAACATCTGATTGAACAGGGACATAAGAAAATCTACGTGGTGACAGGACCGGAAGGTTCGTTTGACTCTGTGCAACGGTTAAAGGCTGTGAGACAGGTTGCGGAACGTGAAGCCGATGTGGAATGGATTGAGATCACGGGAGATTTTGAGAAGAGTGGTGGAGAACAAGCCGCAGATCAGATTGTGCAGGTGTATGATGGACCCGCAGCGGTATTCTGCCTCAATGATGAGATGGCTATTGGCTTGTGTGATCGTCTGGCAGACAGTGCACTCGGCGTTGGTCAGGAGATTGATGTCATCGGATTCGACAATATTGAATTGAGCAAGTATGTCCAGCCGAGATTGGCAAGCATTGATTATTCCAAACGCAAGTGGGGATCGCTCGCTGCTGAACAATTGATCAAGATTATTGCTGGAGAACCCGTCGATCATGAACGAATTTATGTGACATTAGTTGAGGGTGGGTCGGTGAGTGGGCCTATTCCGTCTGATTCGATTATATCTATGCGGAATGATCGGGCGGTTAGCTATTGATCCCGAATACAGCAAGAGACAAGGCTTAGAAGAATCGAATCATTCTTTTAAGCCTTGTCTCTTGCTATTTCGAGGATGAAGCAATAGAAAAAGCCTCTCCGGAGAGAGGCTTGGCCTTTACAAGCCTTTTGTTTTGTCATTGTTGTAGGATGAAGTGAGAATGCCTGTAATGAAGAGAGTCAATACGATTGCAATAATCCAGAATGTCAGTGAAAATGACATGCCCTTCGCACCTCCTGCACAAGCTCATTTTCTTCTATTATAACCATTATAGGTAGAAAAGAAATGCTTCACCCTATTATTTGTAAAATAAAAAGTGTGTGGGCACCGGTCTGAGGCTGCCATCTGAAGGGTTATTCACGACCCGATTATTCAGAATAAGCGAGGATGATCCACCGCCATCCAGATTATAGGCGTCGATCACCCCAAGCTTGTACAACCGCCCTTGCAGCTCTTCAAGGGTAGCACCGGAACTTCCGCCCTCATTATATCCGTCAACTACAATAATCAATAACTGATCATCCTTATAATTGCCAATGACTGTACGTGGTGCTCGTTTGGGTGATACCTTCCACTTGTCGGGAATTGCAGTTTTACGTCCATTCTGTAGCAGCACGGGTACAAACGTAGCCCCAAATTGTGGTTGCAGGCGATCCAGTGAGTTTTTGTCG
The DNA here is from genome assembly GCF_037973995.1 of Paenibacillus sp. FSL R5-0701. Taxonomy (NCBI): domain Bacteria; kingdom Bacillati; phylum Bacillota; class Bacilli; order Caryophanales; family Paenibacillaceae; genus Paenibacillus; species Paenibacillus sp. FSL R5-0701. The sequence continues at coordinate 1,996,783 of NZ_CP150230.1, forward strand.
AAGAACTTGCCTCCGACCAGTTTGCCGGCATCGTTAAGTCCTACAAAAAACAGATCTTTGAAACTGGCTTGGAACCCGTTCACGTATTTCCCGTCCATGACGGTTGTGCTAAGTGGATAACGTTTGCCGCCACTGTCAGCAAATCCACCTGCGTTGATCCCGGCAATTGCGCCGTTACGCTTCACAGCCTGCATGGTTGTCTCAGAACGCCCTGGTTCACTGTCTAGAGCCATCTGCATGGCCGTCGGGTCTTTTAGCTTGATCTTCATGGCATAGCCCTTATAGCTGCCAGGATTCACTCTGTACAGTTCAATCGTTAACCGGTCACTGTCTACCCGTTCAAATGGAACGCCAAGCTTGGATGAAATCCGTTTGTTGTAGATCATTTCCGGACGATCCGCTTGGGCGGAAGCCTTCTGTACAAGTGTAGACATCGTACTAGTTGTTTTATTATAGAGCTGTGTCGTTCTTTTAATAGAAGAAGAAGTCTGGACAGCAGCATCTTTTGCCCCCGCAAGCTCTTGGCTAATTGCTTGGGTCCGGGGTGTAATCGTATCCTCTGACAGTTCGGTAGGCATCAAACCTCCGGGTTCAAGTGGAGGACGAAGCAGCAGCAGGCATAATATCAATCCAACAAAAGGAGCGAGTGCAAGCATAAAAAAACGATTAACCTGTTTGACGGGTGTAATCATTTGAGCAGGTCCATCTTTTTCTGGAGTGTCTCCAGTTGTTTTTTGACTTCGCTCAGCTGGGTATACAGTTTGTTGCTGTTATCCGTTTTGTCACTTGCATTATCCTTGGTGAAAGTCAGCAATTCATTGAAGGATTGAACCTGTCCCTGCAGATCTTCTACTTCCTTAGATATCGTTGTTAGCTGATTTTCGTAGTCGGTTTTTAGTGCTGCAATCTGCTGCTGATTATGGGCTTGAAGCTGGTTAATCATCTGTTGCTGGAGATGGTTACTATAATAGTAGGTTCCAACGACTCCTAGTGCAATGAGAACAATCCACATTACCAGAAACAGCTTGATTGAAGATCCAGCCTTGCCTTTGGCGCTCCGGGTGTGATGGATGTCAGAGGACGGGGCAGATGTTTTCATATCATCACTCCTGGTCATTTATAGGTACAAAAAAATTTCCAGTCCTCATTCTATCATGCCCCTATTGATTACGCAAAAATGAAATTCTTTACTTAATAGAGTAAAAAGAGATTGCATCGGAAGGAAGTCCTAGGATACAATTTCTTATAGATGCAATAAGTAGGAACTTTGGGCAGGTTTTTCGACTTTTTTAGATAGAAATGCAGGAAATTTATACTATATTTTGACCTTCCCGGGGATGGGAAGATGGACGTCATGGTGTTTTTATAACAAAATACAGTGAAAATAGAGCCTTTTTATCGGCTTCCTCCTGTATTTTTCTGTTTTTCGACATAATCCGACCTATGCTTCTTCTATACTCGGATTGTCGCATAGACGATGAATTCATCATGACAGAATTTAAAAGTTATTTGTCCAATACATAACAGGGGGAACAACAATGAAAAAAGTATGGCAGGTGGTCATCATAGATATCCACCCCACCAGCATGCTCGGTACAAAATTGATTTTGGAAGAGCAGCAAGATCTGACGGTACGTGGCATGACTTCGACCGGAACAGAAGGGCTCGATCTGGTGAATATTCACCAGCCTGATCTGATTCTAATGGATTATCGTCTTCCGGAGGGTCAGGCAGATCAATATATTGCCCAGATGAAGAATCTGTCAGCTCACAGTCACATCATTATTTTGACGGATGAAGATAATGTGAAGCTGTTTCGTCATCTGATGAGCCTTGGTGCAAGCGGCATGTTATCCAAACAGGCTTCCCCTAGCCAGCTGATTCATCTGATCTCTGGATTACGTGAGGGCCATGTGTCCATTCCATTGTCGTGGTTAAACAGTGCGGAGTGGGCGCAACCTGTGGAGTCTCCGACAGAAGCACGTGTCATTGAATTAACAGAAACCGAAACTTTTATCATGGAAAGAATTGTTCAGGGTGTAACCTATGATAAAATAGCGAATGAGATCAACGTTAGCAGACGTTCCATTGATAATTACCTGCGTAAAATATACGTGAAGCTGGAAGTAAGCAGTAGAGCACAGGCCATTGAACGTTATGCCTTGCATGCAAGACAAGTGAAGACGGGATCCTGACGAAACAGGTTTGTTCTTCCCATGATCACAACAGTTCGGTATGCATCCGGTCATATTCGATGGCGAGCAGGAATAGGTTGTAGGGCTGCGGACTGCGAGTACAGTTTCGGAATAGGGATGAAAGGGGAACGGATCGATGAAATATTTCTTTGCTTCCCGTACCAACAGGCTTTTGTCATCACCACTGAGGGATATACGTGAGATGTCTGGCAGGGATTATTTCATATCTCTGGCAGAAGAATTGCCTGCGGAGGAGTTGTTTCCTTTCAAATTGTTGGAAGAAGCAGCCGTGTCTGTCTTTAGTTCAGGCCCCTCCGCATTGCAATATGGAGAGCCAGCAGGTTACTCCCCCCTAAGAGAGTGGCTGAACAAAGACTGGAATGCACGCAAAGGCATACGAACGGTACCCGAACAGATTCTGTTGACCACTGGTACCCAGCAGGCCATTGATCTGGTGATGCGTCTATTGCTTGAGCCAGGAGATTCTGTACTGGTTGAACATCCCACATCTCCAGGCTGTCTTGAGGTTCTGGAGATGCAAGGAGCCAAAATTGTGCCCGTAATGGGTGATCGGGACGGCATACTGCCAGACCTTTTGGAGCATCACATGCAGCAGGTTAGACCGAAGCTGCTTTTTGCTGCACCCAGTTTCTCGAATCCGACCGGTGCTTTGTGGAGTATGGAGCGGCGGGAGGCAGTCCTTGAGCTGTGTTCGCGCTATGGTGTACTGCTTGTGGAAGATGATTCTTATGGAGAGCTCCATTTCGATGGCCTTGAGCCAACGGAATTCTATCGTAAATATCCTTCACTTTTTGCACTGGATACTGCCGATCAGGGTGGACATGTTCTCTACATTGGTTCGTTCAGCAAAACGGTAGCGCCCGCTCTTCGAACCGGATGGGCTGCTGGACATCCTGCGCTGATTCAGGCCATGGCCTCGGTTAAACGAATTGCAGATGGTCAGTCCAGTCCGATGAATCAGCGGCTGTTGTATCAATTGCTTGCCCATTCCCCTTTTCGTTGGAGTGATCACCTATCCATGTTGAATCGGGAGTATAAGACAAGACTCAAACTGATGCTTGAACTGTTGAAAAGACCTGGCTGGAAAGGGTGTCAGTACAACATCCCTGAGGGCGGAATGTATCTGTGGGTACAGTTGCCTGAAGGATTGGATAGTGGCGCTCTGCTTAAAGCGGCTTTGCCCAAAGGTGTATCCTTTCTTCCTGGATCACTATGTTCTACAGGTGTACAGGATCAACGTTATATTCGATTGAACTTTAGCCATCCGGGCCGGGATGAATTGCTGCTTGGCATGAACCTGATCAGTGAAACCATTGCCGAATTTACGGCTCGTAGCTAAGTCAGATCAAAAATAGATTTTGTAGCAAAAATTAAAATGGGTTCATGACCAAAGTGATTACGTTATTGCATCCACTAACATTTTTATATATAATATGAATTAATGAGTTGTTGGTTTCTTTATATAAGCTACAATGGTGGCCGGTTCAGAAAATGCACTCATATATTTTATCTAACGGGGGAAAATTCAACATGTCTAATATTTTATTTGTTAAAGCAAATGACCGTCCTGCAGATCAAGCAGTCAGCGTTAAATTGTACGATGCATTCTTGAGCGCATACAAAGAGTCTCACCCAGGTGACACAGTTACTGAGTTGGATCTCTACAATACAGAATTCCCATTCTATGGTAACACTGCTATCACAGGTACTTACAAAGCAGCTAACGGTTTTGAACTGACAGCTGACGAGCAAAAAGCAGCTTTACTTGCAGCACAATTGCAAGATCAATTCCTGGCAGCTGACAAAGTTGTATTTGCATTCCCACTGTGGAACTTCACTGTTCCAGCTCCATTGGTAAACTACATTGCTTACCTGAGCCAAGCTGGTAAAACATTCAAATACACTGCTGAAGGTCCTGTAGGACTTGCTGGCGACAAAAAAGTAGCTTTGCTTAACGCACGTGGTGGCGTATATTCCGAAGGCCCAATGGCAGCTGCTGAAATGTCCCTGAACTTCCTGAAAACAGTTCTCGGCTTGTGGGGCATTCAAAACCCAGAAGTGGTTATCGTTGAAGGACATAACGCTTCTGCAGATCGTGCTGAAGAAATCGTTACTGCAGGTCTGAAATTGGCTTCCGAAGTAGCAGTAAAATTCTAATAGCAATCATTTATATAGAACACATCAAAACGCCTGTAGTCTCCAGTGGAGATTACAGGTGTTTTTTTTGCATTCTCATTTTTTCGTATCCGTTACTTTCAGATGATTCAGAATCAGATCTTGCCTGTATTTTTCAAGTACTGCTCCGCTGTTTCAGCGATGTATGCAAGGTCGTCCTTATTTTCACCAGATACAGAATACGTTACATCGAGTTCATTAATAGTTCGTTCAATCATATCATTATCCTCAAGCATGTGTGCATGCTCGGTTAACGCCTGTACTCCCTTAATCGTCAAAATATATTTTCCACGGGAGAGGCGTTCAAACCAGCCATAATAATTTTTTTGCAGAATCCCTGCTGCAGAACCTACGCCTGTCTGTCTGGCAAGGTTGGCTGGAGAGGCTTCTCCGTTCGTCCGTAGAGCGGATGCGACACGTAAAGCCTTCTCACGATATGCTGTGACCAGCTGTCTTCGTGTGCTGCCTCCCGTATTGTAGTCTCCGCTGCGTTCGTCGAATTCCTTGAGCAATCGTTTCCGCCGAACACCGCTTTTGCGAGCAACTTGATTGGCGCTAGTAAGGGGTGTCTTGGCTGAAGGTTCGCACAGTACATCAATCAGGGGAGCTTTGGTTTTGTAAAATGTGACAGTCAGTAGCCCCAGACCGAGCTGTCTGCATAGTGCGGTCAGTTCGCTCCAGCGTTGGTTTACGGCTCCGCGTTTACTGCGATTGCGCTCGACGGCCAGATACACGAACGGGCTAAGTTTCAAGCGCTGCATGCCCTGTAGTAACAAGGAGAGGTTAAATGTTTTTTTCATCTCCACAATGAGTGGTTCGTCCTGGTCCGATCTGACTCCGACGAGGTCACAATGTCTGACTTCCGCCTTGACGTCGAAGCCACGCTGCTCGAAGAAAGCCTTCACAGGCGAATATAATTCGGTTTCGTATTTCACTGCCATCGTCCGTGCTCCTTTCCAGAAGTGGCCTGTCTCTGACCATGTGTTGTCCGGTTTCCTAAATTTAGAACCCTCATTATATCATATTCGTTCTTTTTTTTCTGAAGGCACAAGATGTCTGATAGAACAGGGAAAAGCCAAAATTCGAAGTGGTTGATTGAAAAAAAGAGGTCAACTTATCCGAATTGCCGCATAGGTATGTAATACACTTTTCACAACAAAACAAGACGTTTGGACAGAGGGTGGCGGGACTACACAGAACCGCAAGATTGGTATTCAAGCAGGAGCCGCAATTCTATTGATTTCTTCATACCATTCGGAATGGTTGACAATCACACTAAAGGAGCCATGGGAGGTACCAAGCATGAATATTTTTGAACGCGTTGCGGAACATCGGGCAGAGAGTGACCGTTTGACATGGAACGGAACATTTGAAGATTATATTGCACTGCTGAGAGAGGACCCGACTCCGGCAATGACGGCTCACGCCAGAGTGTATGAGATGATTGAATCGTTTGGCGTTGAAGAAGTAGGTGGGCATAAGCGGTACAAGTTTTTTGAACAGGAGATTTTTGGACTGGATCGTTCGATTGAAAAGCTGGTTGAAGAATACTTCCACTCGGCAGCACGTCGTTTGGATGTACGGAAGCGGATCTTGCTCCTGATGGGTCCCGTAAGTGGAGGGAAATCGACGCTGGTGACACTGCTGAAGCGGGGGCTTGAACAGTTCTCGCGGACAGAGAAAGGTGCCATATACGCCATTGATGGATGCCCGATGCATGAGGAACCGCTGCATCTGATTCCACTGGAGCTTCGTCCTGAAGTGGAAAAGGAAATTGGAGTCCGTATTGAGGGTAACCTTTGCCCATCCTGCCAGATGAGACTCCGTACCGAATATGGTGGTGATATCAGCAAGGTACCGGTGGAACGGGTCATTGTTTCCGAAGATAATCGCGTGGGAATAGGAACGTTCAGCCCATCCGATCCGAAATCACAGGATATTGCCGATCTGACGGGTAGTATTGACTTCTCCACCATTACGGAGTTTGGTTCCGAATCCGATCCACGTGCCTATCGTTTTGATGGGGAGTTGAACAAGGCAAACCGTGGGTTAATGGAGTTCCAGGAGATGTTAAAATGTGATGAGAAATTCCTGTGGAATCTCCTGTCACTTACGCAGGAAGGGAACTTCAAAGCAGGACGCTTTGCCTTAATCAGTGCGGATGAAATGATTGTGGCGCATACGAATGAATCGGAGTATAAGTCTTTTATCTCCAACAAGAAGAATGAGGCACTGCAATCCCGGATGATTGTCATGCCGATTCCGTACAATCTGAAAGTGTCCGAGGAAGAGAAAATCTATGCCAAGCTCATTCAGCAAAGTGACATGAAGCATGTTCATATTGCACCGCATGCACTGCGGACTGCAGCCATTTTTTCGATACTTACCCGCTTGAAGGAAACGAAGAAACAAGGCATGGATCTCGTTAAAAAGATGCGCATGTATGACGGTGAAGAAGTGGAAGGATACAAAGAAGCCGATCTGCGCGAGATGCAAAATGAGTATTTGGATGAAGGGATGTCCGGCATTGATCCGCGGTATGTCATTAACCGGATCTCCAGTGCTTTGATCAAGCAAAATCTTCAGTGCATTAACGCGCTGGACATTCTGCGGGCGATCAAGGACGGTCTGGACCAACATGCTTCGATTACAAAGGAAGAGCGGGAGCGTTATTTGAACTTCATTGCTCTTGCACGCAAGGAGTATGATGAACTGGCCAAGAAGGAAGTGCAGAAAGCATTTGTGTACTCATTCGAGGAATCCGCAAGAACATTGTTTGAGAACTACCTCGATAACATTGAAGCATTCTGCAACTGGTCCAAGATTCGTGACCCGCTCACGGATGAAGAGATGGACCCGGATGAGCGTCTGATGCGATCCATCGAGGAACAGATCGGGATCTCCGAGAATGCAAAGAAAGCGTTCAGAGAAGAGATTCTGATCCGAATCTCGGCATACTCCCGCAAGGAGCGCAAGTTCGAATACAGCAGCCATGACCGTTTGCGTGAAGCGATTGAGAAGAAGTTGTTCACCGATCTGAAAGACATCGTCAAGATCACAACCTCAACCAAAACACCGGATGCAACACAATTGAAACGTATGAATGAAGTCATTAAACGCTTAATTGAGGAACATGGATACACCGCAGCCAGCGCGAATGAACTGTTACGTTATGTGGGCAGTCTGCTTAATCGCTAATCGGCAACAAACCATTCCGGATCAGGCTCCTGATGTCTGCTGTGAGGCTCCTTCACAGCAGAGTCAGGGCCTTTTTAATTACATGAAGGTCATATTAATCTAAAAAGCTGATAAATAAGGTTAATTTTAAAGAGAATTAGTTCTAATGGTATATGTATATTTAGGTATTTTAGTCTATAATCAATACATATATTTACAATTTAAAGTAATTTAGTGTTTATTAAGGAGCTGACTGAACCCGATATGAGCAGTATTTCCGCAACAAGACAGAAGCAACTTGATTACATGGGATTAACCACAGGGGATCTAAAACTACTTGCCGATCATCGGCCTGTTTTTAAAAAAGTCGTTAATGAAGTGGTGGATCATTTCTACAATCATGTGGGAAATTATCCTGAATTGGTAGATCTGATCGCAAGATTCTCTACCATTGATCGTCTAAAAGAAACGCAGAAGATGTACTGGTTATCGATGACGGATGGAATCGTGGACGACGCATATATTGAGCAACGGATTGCGATTGGACTTGTGCATTCACGGATTGGTCTGTCTGAAGATTATTATCTGGGTACCTATATGGTCTACCTGGATATTGCAACGAGCATATTCCAACAGGTTATTCCTGATTCCTGGCATCTTGTCATTCAAGCGCTCAGCAAAATGTTCAATCTGGATTCACAGCTTGTCCTTGAAGCCTATGAGAAGAAAGAAAAAGAAAAGTTACATCAGCTTGCCGATGACCAACAACATACATTACAGGCAATTACGCAGATTACCCAAGAGCTTACAGGCATGATTAGTGAATTAAATGAAAGTGCAATGGCTATATCGAGTGTTGCCAAAGAAACAGCGGCTTCTCAGGATCAGGCTCAGGTTCTGCTTACCGAATTAACAGGAGAGATCCAGCAGATCGGAAAAATGGGTGAACTCATTCGCGAGATATCGGATCAGAGTCATCTTGTCGGCCTGAATGCAGCGATTGAAGCTGCTCATGCAGGAGAGTTTGGACGTGGCTTCGAAGTAGTCGCTAGTGAGGTGCGCAAGCTTGCAGCCAGTTCCCGGGATGCCCAGGGTAAGATTCAGTCTAATCTGGAGAAGATCATGAAGAAACTGAGCAGTGTGCAGCAGGAGTCGGATCATACGTCTCGCGGAGCACGTAGCCAAGCTTCACGCTCGGCTGAACTCGCTGTATTTGCAACAACAATGGAGAAACTGTCTCTGGATTTGAAGAATCTGGAACAGCAGGAATAGAGCTTAAAAGCATTAGGAACCTTCCATACCGTTTCAGGCTGTTTTAAGCTATAATGGGTAGACAAACCTGCCGATGTTATAGAAAATGCAGCCGGAGACAGGGGATTCGAAAGAGGTTGAGGTGATCAGATGGCTTCTATCCATGATGTAGCCAAGGAAGCGGGAGTATCTGTTGCAACCGTTTCCAAAGTGATAAACGATTATCCTGATGTAAGTGAAAAAACACGCAAAAAAGTCAATATAGCCATCGAATTATTGAAATATCAACCCAATGTGGTCGCACGTGGACTCGTCAAACGCCGTTCATGGACGGTGGGCGTACTGTTAACGGTTCCGTTTACGAACCCTTTTGTGTCGGAGTTGCTGGAAGGGATCAAGACAGCGCTGGAGAACAGTGGATATGACCTGGTCCGGTTGTCTACTCGATTCGATGATCCGGCGTACTCGTTCATCAAACATTGCCGCAGTCGTAATGTGGATGGCGTTGTGGTATTCGGGGAAGGCAGAGAAAACACGAGTATTCAGGAACTGGTGGATGCAGAGATTCCAACGATGTTTGTTGATACGGACATGTTGGGCAAACGTGCCGGTTACATTACTACGGATAACGCGAACGGGATCTCGATGGGTGTCAAACATCTGCATGAGCTTGGGCACCGCAAAATTGCCTATATCTCAGGGACACTTGGACCTGCCGTAGCCAATCTACGATTGGAAGGATATCGGGAAGGGCTGCGAGAATGCGGCATCCCGTATTCTACGGTATATCTGGAGATCTGCGATTATTCCTTCGACGGAGGAAGCAAGGCCGCCCGACGATTGCTGGCACTTCAGGATCAACCAACGGGAATTGTCTGTGCATCAGACATGTCTGCTTTTGGTGCGATTCATGAAATTGAAAAGCATGGACTGAGTGTACCAGAAGATATCTCGGTTGTCGGGTTCGATAACACGTATTATGCTGAGGTATTCAAACCGGGGTTGACCACGGTGAATCAGAATATCTATTCCATCGGCATTAAGTCCATCGAATATCTGATTGCCATGATCGAGAATCCATCTTATTCTCCTCCCGTGGTGACGGAACCTTCCAATCTGGTTGTCCGTCAGACCACAGCACCTTTAAAAGTGTAAATATGTAATGACGGTGACATGGAGCACAGCTAACAAGCTGTGCTTTTTGTCGTTTTATCTTATTGTGAAGTTTTTAAAATAAGTCCTATAGTTTAACGGGTAAACAAAGTTCGCTGGCAATCGTATAATGAAAGTGCTTACAATTTCTGTTCAATAACGACTATCCAATCCTGCACAACGATCTTGTAAAGGGCTGGCGCATGACAGAACAAAGGTTACTCTTCACAAACAACCAACCAAGGAGGAGATCGGATGCATTTGAGAAAATGGTGGAGCTTGTGCTTGTCGGCTGTATTGATCTTCAGTTTGTTCCCAAGTGTGGGAACAGGAGGGACACGTGCTGCGGCTGCGGACGTTAAGACTGGCGATGATGAAGTACTGTTTGAGGCTAATTTTGAAGATGGTGTGTTGGGACAATGGCGTCCACGTGCGAATGAGAAACTCGATATTGTCACGCAAGTAGGTCACGACAGTACACGGAGCCTGAGAACCTCTTCCCGTACCGAAACGTTCCATGGACCCTTAATTGAAGTAATAGACCATGTACAGAAGGGCAGCACGGTTCATATTTCATTTTGGGCCATGTACGATGAAGGGCCGGACAGTCAGGTCATTAACGGTTCACTGGAGAAAGAGTACAATAACGACGCTTCAAGTCGAGAATATGCTACGTTTGCCTCTGCAACTCTGAACAAGGGACAGTGGAAAAAAATCGAGGCAGATGTGGTGATCCCTGGAGAAAATAGCGGCATCACCGGATTCCGCATGTATGCAGAGACACCTTGGAAGACGTCAGCGGAAGTGACGTCGGCGGATACGATTACTTTTTACGTGGATGATGTACTGATTACGGAAGCCGAAAAAATTGAAATAGAGCCGAACATTCCGAATCTAGTGGATGTTGTGGGACAACACTATGCAATGGGAGCGGCAATCGACCAGTCTGCACTGGACGCGGAAGATCCGCATTCCCAGCTGTTGACGAAACATTTTAATAGTATTACAGCTGGAAACTTTATGAAAATGGATGCGATGCAGCCTCAGGAAGGACAGTTTGTCTGGTCAGAGACAGATCGCCTGGTGAAGTTTGCCGAAGCAAATGACATGGAAATCAGAGGTCATACGCTGTTATGGCATAGTCAGGTGCCGGATTGGTTCTTTACGGATCCGGTTGATGCTTCGAAACCTGCCACGCGGGAACAGTTGCTTGCACGGATGAAAACGCATATTCAAACCATCGTGAGTCGGTACAAAGGAAAGGTTCATACATGGGATGTCGTCAATGAAGTCATCTCAGACGGAGGCGGCTTGCGGAATGAGGCCAGTAATTCCAAGTGGAGAGATATTATTGGGGATGTGGATAGCGACGGAGATGACAGTGATTACATTGAACTGGCTTTCCGTTATGCACGTGAGGCTGACCCCGATGCGGTATTGGTGATTAATGACTATGGAATGGAGGGCAATGGAAACAAGGTAAATGATATGGTGAAGCTTGTAGAGAAGCTGCTTGCCAAAGGAACACCCATTGATGCGGTTGGATTCCAGATGCATGTGTCGATGTACGGACCGGATGTAAAGCTCATTCGTGAGGCTTTTGAGAAAGTGATCGCTCTTGGTGTGAATGTACAGGTTACAGAGCTGGACGTTTCGATCTATTCAAGTAATTCTGAACTGGAGATGCCTGTCACAGATGAATTAATGCTGCAACAAGCTTATCGTTATCGTGAACTGTTTGACCTGTTCGAAGATTTGGGGAAACGCGGCGTGATGGACAGTGTTACGGTCTGGGGACTTGCAGATGATGGTACATGGCTTGACAATCATCCGGTCAAAGGACGCAAAGATGCACCGTTGCTGTTTGATCGTAAATTAAAAGCAAAACCGGCATTTTGGGCACTGGTGGACCCTGCCACCCTTCCGATCTATCGTAATGAATGGACAGCATTGAAGGCCAGCCCTTCTTTCCCGAATCATAAAGGACAGGAAGATATTCTTTGGGGTGCTGTGAAAGGACTGGAAATTAATCATCTGGCAGATGGTACATCTGCGGTTACGGGTGAGGCTCGTATGATGTGGGATGCCAAAAAGGTGAATTTACGAGTGGAAGTGAAGGATACCACACGTCGCAAAGGGGATCAGGTGCAGGTTTTCCTCGCGGAAGAAGTCAAGGGGACAGGTGCTGCAACTTCTGAAGCTGATCTGTCTGCCAAGAAGAAAAATCCGCCGTCTGCCAATGGTCAATATACATTTAAACGGGATGGTGGTAAAGGCAAAGATAAAAATACTTACAATGTACAGGAGACAAAAACCGGTTATGTTGTATACGCATCACTGCCTATGTCAGCTGCTTTACTTACTGAAGGCCAGGTCTTGTCTCTGGATTATCGGATTACGGATGAATATGCTGCTGGAAAGACAGCGACCATCGTTTGGAATGATATTTCCAATCAACAGCCCGACAAACCAGCCAACCGGGGCAAACTGAAGCTCGGTTCTGTCTTGAAACAAACCAAGGTCACTTATGGCAAACCTGTAATTGATGCAAAAAAGGATAACGTCTGGAAAAAGGCTGCATCTGTTAAAACGGATGTCTGGGTGGTCGGAAACTCCGGTGCAACGGCGACTGCACAGCTGTTATGGGATGAGAAATACCTGTACGTATTGGCAGATGTGAAAGATCCTTTGCGAAGCAAATTAAGTTCTAATGCACATGAGCAGGATTCGATCGAGATTTTTATCGACCCGAGCAAAGATCAGACAACATTCTATCAGGAGGATGACGCCCAGTACCGGGTCAATTTTGATAATGAGGCTTCTTTTGGAGGAAATGCACGGAAAGAAAGTTTCAAATCAGCTACCCGATTAACAAGCGGAGGGTATACAGTTGAAGTGGCAATCCCACTAGATAGCGTTCGTGCTGAAGGGCAAAGATGGATTGGATTTGATCTGCAAGTTAATGATGATGGCGCGGGGGATGGCAAGCGAAGCAGTGTGTCCATCTGGAGTGATTCATCAGGTAACTCTTATCAAGATACTTCCGGTTTTGGCAGTCTGTTATTGACTCGCAAATAGAATATTTTGTTGTGAATTAGAATATGAAAAAGTTAGCTAATCAACATCGTATATCTGGAAATAAGTGTTGATTTTAAGGGCTGGGACGTTTAGACTATATACATTCAAATAAACGGGTTCCAATGTATGACAACGGCTTCAACTAAGTCTGTGGTCACGAGTCAAATGATGCGGAGGGAGTGCCTGTCATCCAGACAGCGCACTCGCTTCTTTTTTACATTTTTGCATACATACAAGGCATTTCCCGGTCGAAAGGAAAGAGTGAGTGGAGCACCTACATGGTACGTACAACTTAGAACTTGTTATTTTATCCTATATTATTGCATCGTTAGCTTCATACGCAGCCCTTGACCTTGCAGGCCGTGTAAGTCAGGCTAGCGGGATGGCGCGGAATGTATGGCTTACCTGCGGTGCAGTCTCGATGGGGCTGGGAATTTGGTCCATGCATTTCGTAGGTATGCTGGCTTTTGTTCTGCCTACGCAAGTCTCCTATTCCACCGGTAAGGTTATTTTATCTGTTCTACTTGCTATTGTCGCATCAGGGGTGGCCTTGAACATTGCGGGTAGACAATCGGGCAGGATAAGCCAGCTTATGATTGCTGGAGTGCTGATGACAGCGGGGATCAGCTCGATGCATTATGTGGGAATGGCAGCGATGTCAACTCCGGTTACGTATGAACCAGGCAGAGTGGTGTTATCCATTCTGATTGCAGCGCTTGCTTCCTTTGCGGCATTGTGGCTCATGTTTTTCTTCCGTTATCATCAATCAAGACATACCTGGGTTTACAAGATGGGCAGCGGTCTCATAATGGGGATTGGAATCTCTGGCATGCATTATACCGGGATGTCAGCCGCGCATTTCCATCATTCACATGGCTCGATGGTAAGTTCAGGTATGCAGATTGAGCCAGGCATTCTCGCCTACTTGATCGCATCGGGCACATTTATTGCTTTGGGCTTGACGTTGTTTGGCATATTTATCAATCAGCGAATGTCACAGAAAGATCAACGGATTCATGAGAACGAGCAATGGTATCAGGCCTTGTATCATAACCATTCGGATGCCATTATTTCAGTGAACAAGGAAGGGATTGTCAAAGGTATTAATGCTGCTGTAACAACAATCACCGGATATCCTGAAAAAGAGGTCATGGATCGTTCCATTGATGATATCGCTCAGCAGATCGATATCGAGTGGATAAGTGAATTTGATTCCATCGATTGGGATGATCATGGGCTGGAGCAGGCGCACTACATGGCCAAAATGAGAGACATACAGGGTGAACTTCTGGACCTTAGTATTGTTGTAGTTCCTGTTGTCATTGATGGCAGACATGTGGGAAGTCACATTTTGATCAAAGACGTTACAGAGGAGAAACAGGCTCAGGAGAAGATTCGTCACCAAGCTTTGCATGATCCGTTGACGGGGTTGCCCAATCGGCGCAAGCTGGATGATGTACTGGCTTGTACGATTCACGATTCAGAAGAAAAAGGGAATTCTTTTGCCGTTATGGTGATGGATATAGATCGTTTCAAGATGATTAATGACTCGCTGGGACATTCCATTGGAGATGTATTTCTAAGAGAAGTCAGCAACCGGATCATGAAAGCCATAGAAGCTTCTGATCCCTTGGCTATGGAGAATGTCATGCTGGCCCGGATGGGTGGTGACGAGTTCACACTCGTTGTGACCCAGGATCAAGCGACAGAAGTACAAGTGGCAGAACTTGCAAAACAGATTGTTGAAGCCATTCAGTTACCTTATCGACTGAAGGAGAATGACTTTTACGTAACCGCCAGCATTGGAATTGCGATGTACCCGGATCATGGAGTTGGCGTGGATGCTTTGCTGAAACATGCGGACTCCGCCATGTATGAAGTGAAGAAAAACGGCAAAAATGGTTTCCAATTCTACACTGCTCAACTGGATTCGGAACTTTATGAACGCATTGAGCTGGAGGGTTATCTTCGTAAAGCTTTGGAACGCGATGAGCTGGTCCTGTACTATCAGCCACAGATTCGTACCGAGGATAGCCGCATGATTGGTGTGGAGGCTCTTATACGTTGGAACCATCCACTCAAAGGTCTGCTCGCACCCAATGTATTCATCCCGCTTGCAGAAGAGACAGGCATGATCTATGAGATTGGCAATTGGACGCTGCGGGAGGCATGCAGGCAGATGAAACTCTGGCATGCCAGTGGCGGACCACTCATTCCGGTATCGGTTAACTTGTCCAGCCAGCAGTTTCACCAATCCAACTTAGTGGAACAGGTCAAGAATGCCCTACATGAGACAGGGCTGGAGGCCCGTTATCTGGAGCTGGAGATTACAGAGAGCATGATGATGGATGCAACAGTGTCCACGGCAATCCTGAAAGAACTCACGGCACTGGGGGTAAAAATCAGCCTGGATGATTTCGGTACGGGATACAGTTCACTCAGTTATCTGAAGCATTTCCCGATTCACAAGCTCAAGATTGATCGTTCGTTTGTGACGGACATTACTGAGAGTCACAGTGATCAAGCCATTGTGGCGACCATTATATCAATGGCACAGAATCTCAAGATGGAAGTCATTGCGGAAGGCATTGAGACGAAAGGTCAACTGGATATTCTGATGCAGAATGATTGCCGCGAGATTCAGGGGTATTATTGCAGTCGTCCGCTGCCAGCAAGTGAAGTGGAGCATGATTTTTTTGTACCGCTGCGGTTGCAAGGTAATGGTATCCCGCCAGTATAATCGTTTGAACATTTCAATTAAAGGATCTTACAGTTTAGCTGAACTATATCTTAAACGGCAAGTCCCCAATCACGTGTAGGGAACTTGCCGTTTTAGTTTTTAGAACAGTTTGTAAGGGGAATGATTAGAAAAGAGAGAGTTAGGACCTGCTGTATTTTATATGATTGATATTATTGGTAATCCTAAGATTGATGGCTGAGATGTAACATGGTTGTATGCTATAATTCAGGTGAAAGTTCTATTTAGCAGTTTAGCAATATCATTGAAGGAGGTTGTGAGGGATGAATTTTAGTCTTAAAGCTCCTGATGGCACTATCATTGAATCCTATGAGAAGGATCATAAGGAATTCATTCGTATTGCCGGTCTGGAATATGAAGTTTATAACCTGGGGGATGAGCCAGACTCCGATCCGGATATACGGCAAATGATTGAAGCTTCCGAGAAAGACATTAAACAAGGCAAGCTGTATTAAACAGATGACTTGATTGGGTTGAAGTAAGAGTGATTGAAATAGGTACAAAATGTCCCATACTAGCGAGTATGGGAACAAACAAAAGCCCCTAACATCATCAGGCTTATTTAGTTGATCCTTACATGTACACAACATATAATTTAATAAAACGAGGGTAATTCTCCAATACATTTAAGTAAGAAATCCTGCAAATAGGAGCCGAACAGTCTATGTATACTATCCTGGATATTAGCAATTGGAAAAGCGAAACATTAAGTGTATCTGGCTCCAAAGAGAAAAGATGGTATCGGCATCCAGAAAATAATAAATTAGTTTTATTTAAATTGCCCGTTTCTTTGACAAGTGGAAACAAAATCATCGAGGAAGTAACGGGAGAGATGTGGTCCGAGAAATTAGCTTCTGACATAGGAACAGTATTAGGGTTTAATGTTCATAAAGTTGATATAGGCTGTGTTGAGGCGAGTCCTGTTTTTTTCCGAGATTATTATTTAGATGAAGCAAGATTTCAAGGTGTTTCGTTAATATATGGTGCATTGTGTCATTCATTTATAGAGGAAGACTTGGAGAGTCTTATTGAGGGCGCTGACATGATCATGGAATTCGATGATAGTTATGACCGCCAGCGTTTAAAAGGAAACAAAGAAATATATAGTTATCAATTATTATTAAAGTTGTTTGCTCAGAGAAATATGTTGGATGACTTATATAAAATGATTATATTTGACACACTTATCGGGAACACAGATAGACATCAGGATAACTTTGGGATAGTCAGAGATGAAGTTTCTTCGAGAATCAGTTTTGCGCCATTCTACGATAACTCATCGTCTCTTGGTAGAGAGTTACCTGAACGTAGAATAGAACTGATGTTTAAGGACAAACAAATGTTCCATTCCTATCTATTTAATAAGAAAGCATCTCCCCAGATACGTTGGGGGAATATTGAAGATAATAGGAAAATGAATTTTTTTGAATTTTTACAAAAGGTGATTCAAATATCTCCTGAGATTAAAAAATACGCTTCAGCGCTTTTACAATTAACTGATACTAAAATTTATCAGTGTATTAATGAAATTCCTTCTGTTGTAATGAGTGATATTCAAAAGGAATTTGTTAACAGGTTTTTAGTTGTACGGCGTGACTTAATGTTAGAGGAGTTATTGAAATGAAATATATTTATAATAAACTTTTGGTATTTTGGAAAGGTCCTCAAGGGGAAAACTTTTTAGTGGGAATTCTTGAAAAAAAGAACAAAGTATACATTTTTCAATACGAAAATAACTCTCTAAATGCCGCTAAAGAACATGGTTTTTCGCCTTTCATCGGCTTTAGTGACGAAATTAAAGTGTATAAAAGTGATAAATTATTCTCAATTTTTGAGCGAAGAACTCCAGGTGTTAACAGAGCTGTTTTCAAGAAGTTACTGCAAGAACATAATCTCAGCAATGGAGAAGATCTAGTATGGGACTACTTATGTTTGACTAAAGGCAGATTAGCAACAGATTCGCTTTCACTTATCGCTCCTGTTGTGTATGAAAATCAATCGTTATTATTAGATATCGAAATTGCGGGATGGTCATATACAAAAAAAAATAATAAACAATTATCAAAGGATACTAGGTTAGCTTTGCAATACGACAATGAAAATCCAAACGATGAAAGGGCTATTCAGGTTCTGAATTTCGAGAATAATGAAAAAGTCGGATATATCATGAAGCCTTTCAATAAATTATATTATTGTTTAATGGAGAATGGATTCTCATTAATCCCCACAATTTATATCTTTAATAAAGAAGATGGAAGACCAAGTTTGTTAATTTATTGTCCTCAAATTACGAGAGAGACACTTGAAAAAGAGAAAGAATTTCAATATTTGATTGAATATCGATAATATCCACAAAAAAGCCAAGCGGCAAGTTCCCGTGTATGTCGGGGACTTGCCGCTTTTTTATGTCTTATTTTTTATTAAACATTAAACTCATCCATGATAAGAGTATTTATATTTTCGTTTCCTATAATGATAATCGAAAACCTTACATAAATTTACGGTGGTGCTTCTTGCCGTCATACGTAAACCAGATCGGTTTATCCTCGACACGTGTCTCTACATGTACTGTACGCCCCCAGAGGCGATACAGATAAGGCATGGTGCGCTCCATATATTTCAGATCCAACTCAATGCCTTCATATTGATGTTTCAGCACGAGTTCCCCGGTCCGCATATAGTCGGCATCTTGCACAACCAGATAAGGGGAACCTCCGTTGACACGTGAGAATACGAGCTGATCCCGTATGTTTTCCCAGGACTTGTCGGTAATTTTCCAGTCCGGGCCTTTTTTCTCAAAGACGTAAAGGTCGAGGTCCTCGGTTAATTGTTTAGTCATGTAATTCCGAATAAAGGAGGTATCGGAATCGAATTCACGCACCTCGAACATTTTCGCACGACCCTGGCCTGGTTTACGGCCCCAACGATCCTGTTCTTCCCGGGTTGGGTTATCCCAGCGGCGTTCAATATCCTCGAAAATCTTCAGTCCCAGATAATACGGATTCAGACTTTGTTTGGATGGCTGCACCACGGAGGAGTTGAGCTTCGCGAATTCGATCGTATCCTCACTGTTGAGATCGAGTTCACGGATAATGCGTTGATGCCAGTAAGAAGCCCAGCCTTCGTTCATGATTTTCGTCTCCATCTGTGGCCAGAAATAAAGCATCTCTTCACGCATCATACTCATGATATCCCGCTGCCAGTCCGTCAACACTTCCGAGAATTCCTGAATAAACCACATGACATCCTTCTCCGGTTCAGGCGGAAAGTGATGGACCTGAATGCCTTCGGCTGGTGTATCTTCGGTCTTCACATCATCAAGCGACCATAAATCATCATAGCGACCTTCCGGTTTGGGTGCTTTCTCACCGCGCTGCTCCCGCATTTTCATCTCCATGTAACGTTGTTTGTCCAAATGGCGGGGTTTAATCAGCTGTGGGTCCACATGTTCCTGAATTGCGATGACGGCATCGATAAATGCTTCAACCGCTTCCGTTCCGTACTCCATCTCATAATTGCTGATGCGATCCGCCGTAGCAGCCATGCTTTCGACCATATTACGGTTGGATTTGGAGAAACGGGCATTGTTTTTGAAAAAATCACAGTGTGCCAATACGTGGGCTACGATCAATTTGTTCTGAATCAGGGAATTGCCATCCAGCAGGAAGGCATAACAAGGGTTGGAGTTGATGACAAGCTCATAAATTTTGCTGAGTCCAAAATCGTATTGCATTTTCATCTTATGAAATGTTTTGCCAAAGCTCCAGTGACTGAATCTGGTCGGCATGCCGTAGGCTCCAAATGTATAAATAATATCCGATGGGCAGATTTCGTACCGCATGGGGTAATAGTCCAGACCAAAACCATTGGCAATCTCCATAATCTCGGCAATAGCGTATTCTAGGTCGCGGATCTCATCTGTCATCTAACGCTGCCTCCTTCCCGTTTCTGGAAAAAGCTGCGCAAAGCTTTGTACACTTCGCCTTTTTCTTTGATCACATAATACATGAACTGATCCATCTTGATATGACGATAAGCCGACATCAGTGTGCTGCTGCGGTTATACTGATTCACCTCGCCGTATCCAAACATATTGCTACGCTTCATTAACTCCCCGATCAGCTTCACACACCGTTCGTTATCCGAGGTCAGATTATCCCCGTCAGAGAAGTGGAAAGGGTAGATGTTGTAGCTGGAAGGTGGATAACGGCTGTCAATAATATCCAGCGCCTTCATATATACAGAGGAGCAGATGGTGCCTCCGCTCTCGCCACGGGTAAAGAACTCTTCTTCGGTTACTTCCTTGGCTTCCGTATGATGGGCGAGGAAAACAATCTCAACTTTCTCATACTGACGGCGTAGAAAACGGGTCATCCAGAAGAAAAAGCTGCGCGCGCAGTATTTTTCAAACGAACCCATGGACCCGGATGTATCCATCATGGCAATAATAACGGCATTGGATTGTGGAATGATTTTGTCTTCCCATGTCTTGTAGCGCAGGTCATCCGGACTGATATGATGGATGCCTGGCGTGCCAGTCGTAGCATTGCGACGCAGATTTTCCAGAATGGTACGTTTCTTGTCAATATTGGACTGCATGCCTTTTTTGCGAATATCGTTGAAAACTACCGTATGTGTCTCAATCAGATCCTTGTCTTTCTGCTTCAGATCGGGTAATTCCAGCTCAGCGAAGAGCATATCTTCCAATTCCTCAATACTCACTTCGGCTTCCACAATATCATGACCAGGCTGATCGCCAGCTTTTTCGCCTTTGCCGGGTTTCTGCGAAGCAGCGGGGTCACGACCGATGACGTCTCCGACCTGACTGTCACCGTCTCCTTGACCGACATGTTTTTGCTTCTGGTAGTTATACACAAAACGGTACTCATCCAGACTGCGGATTGGTACCTTGATGATTTGTTTTCCATCAGACATGATGATGTTTTCTTCCGTAATCAGATCAGGCAGATTCTGCTTGATGACATTTTTCACCTTTTGCTGATGGCGCTGCTGGTCCTGGTACCCTTTGCGGTGAAGCGACCAATCTTCCTTCGACACGACGAACGAGTAAGGCTGGTGTGAATTTGACATGTAGGCACCCCCATTGATTACGCGGCACAGTTTGGCCTGTCGGTAATTAAGTATATTCACGGGCGAGGACGATATGTGATGAGAGTGGATATAAAATGATACAATTACGCAAGTTCACCTTGGAGGTAAGGTGAGTCGCAAGAACAGAACTGCACCATTTTTTACAGAAACAGTGAACAAGTGTGATATCCTTCCTTTACAATAGGAGAAAGACATCAATCATTATAATAGTTGCATGTAAAGGAAGGATTATGTGAATAAAAAGGCGATCAAGGCTTGGATTATGTATGATTGGGCCAATTCAGCTTATGCAACAACAGTACTGGCGGCAGTACTGCCTGTATTCTATGCTTCGGTGGCTGCAGCAACGCTGGATACGGATACCGCGGCATCCTACCTGGCCTATACACACTCCATTGGCATGTTGTGTGTAGCTCTGCTAACACCGCTGCTTGGCACATTGGCTGATTTGTCAGGACGAAAAGGCGACTTCCTGCGTGTATTTGCAATCATAGGCGTCCTTGCCACATTGGGATTCAGTGCAATCGGTGAAGGGGACTGGTTACTTGCTTCCGCTTTGCTGGTCATATCTACAATCGGTTTTGCGGGTGGTAACACCTTTTACGATGCAATGCTGCCGGATCTGGTACCTGTTGAACGAAGAGACATGATATCCTCCAAAGGATATGCCTATGGTTATATTGGAGGAGGTTTGCTGCTTGCGGTGAACCTGCTGATGATTCAGCAACCGGGCTGGTTCGGGATGACCGGTACACTGGCAGGCACAAGACTTGCTTTTATCTCCGTCTCGTTGTGGTGGTTGCTGTTCTCAATACCGATCTTTCGTCATGCTCCGAGACGTCCTGCATCACCGGACATGCCCGGCTCGTGGACAGGGTATGCTGCGGTGGGCGTGCGCAGACTGCGGCAGACCTTTCGTCAGATGCGGCGTTTTCCCCAGTTAATCCGCATGTTGGTGGCTTTTTGGTTTTTTAATGACGGCATTAATACCATCATTCTGATGGCTACAATCTATGGGACAAGTATAGGTATCGGCACAACCGACCTGATGCTCGCGCTACTGTTAACCCAGTTCATCGGGTTCCCGTGTACATTGTTATTGGGAGCATGGGCACAGCGTTGGGGAGCAAAGCATGTATTAATTGTTAGCTTATCGGTCTACATATGTATTGTGATTCTTGGTTATTTCATGACACAAGCGATCCACTTCTACGTGCTCGCCGGGCTGGTTGGTGTTGTGCAGGGTGTGAGTCAGTCCACAGCTCGTTCCCTGTTTAGCAATCTGATGCCGGCAGGCAGAACAGGAGAGTATTTTGGTTTTGTGAATATTACAGGCAAATTCTCTTCGATCTTCGGTCCATTTGTGTTCGGTTATGTCGGACAGATCACGGGTTCCACGCGTTGGGGCATTCTGTCACTGATTTTCTTCTTCGTCGCGGGCATTGCTGTATTGTTAACCGTGAAGATACAAAAGGGGATGCAGGATGCTGCATTGGCAGATCAGGAAGAAGGGCGTAATGGGAGCTTCGGAGCTCCTGGGAAGAGTTCAAATGTAAGGTTCACCTGATGATTGTTCAACGGTTTTCATAGTAAGCTTCTCAACCGATTACGCATGGCTTCAGGCATTGTTCCTCACAGAACATGTCTGGAGCTTATTCGCGTTTGTGCAATCAGAACATAGTTGATCATGAATAAGTGCTTAAACGACAGACAGCAGAATACAGTGAAAGAGTAAGAATTTATGAAAAGGTGAAAATAAAAGATTGACATGATACATTTTGTATCATAGAGTAAAACTATAAATACATATTGTATCTGAGAGTTGTCGAAAGAATATGTGTATTTGCATCACTCTCGGGTAAGGTTCCGACGGAATGTTGCAAAATACTGACCTAATAGTTTGCGTAGTATTCGTTTTGCCAAACACAAAAGTAGAGTCTGGTCTATCCCGGCTGCATGCTTAATTTATTGAACAGAGGAGAGGCTGCCATTGATCGACGCTCAAGGTAACGGACTTGTTTTCTTACTATGTGTTCCCCGCAGTGGTAGTTCATTATCCACAGTCATGCTGCAAAATCACAGTCGTATATTCGCCACCCAGGAAATGTGGTTTCTGATGAGTCTTGTCGATCTGCCAAAAACCGATTCACGCGCTTATGGTGGCAGCTCCATCATGCGTCAGTTCTACAATGCCATGGTATCCGAGGATGTCTTCGAAAAGGCGTGCAGAAGTTTTGCTCTTGAGATCTACAATGGATTCCTGGAAGGGAGCGGAGCAGACTTCGTCGTTGATAAATCTCCGCGTTATTATTATATGCTAGAATGGCTGGATCGTCTGTTCCCACAGTCCAAGCGCATTCATCTCCAGCGTAATCCTCTGGCCATAGCAGCATCATTCAAAAAGGTAAACCGTCATACAGGTGAAGGATTCGACCTGACTCATAGTTTGCAGAGCTCCAAATTAAATATGAAATCTGTAGATCTCACACTGGGTATGCTCCGCTTGAATGATTATTTTGCCGAACCACATTCCAATGCGTATGAATTGCAATATGAACGAATGGTTTCCAATCCCAAGGAAGAACTTGAAAAACTATGCGCGTTTCTGGGAATTCCATATGAACAGGGTATGGAGCAGTATGGACAGTTTCTGGACAGTGCCAAGTCTGACATGTTCTACAGTATGGGCGTGGGTGATCCATTCCTTTCTTCCCATCAAGAGGCACATCAGGGTTCTGTTAACAACTGGAAAAACATATTAGAACCACATGAAGTTGAACTGTATTGTCGTGTGATGGGAGCGGATCTGTTCCATCGGATGGGGTACAGTGACCAGTTGGCAGAAGCCGAACAATGGACGGGTGTTCGTTATGAAGCAAGTCCGGATCAAGAGGTCATCGAGCGAATTACGCATCAGTTGATTACAGCGACCGGTTGCGACTGGCAGCAGCACTATCGGATGCAGCCAGCTGATTCTCTCGTCCATGATTCCCATGAAAATCGGAATGATTCAGCTCTCGAAGAACCGGAAAAGATAGATCCCACACTGGCTGCACTGGCAACGATCAGACAGCTGCAGGCCGCACTACGGGCGGCAGATCATCGTCTGGAACGAGGATACAGTGAGCGAGAACGTTTGAAAGTCCAGCTGGCTTCTGCTCAAAGCAAAATACAGCGTATCAAATCATGGGTACCATTTGGTCACCAGATCAGCGCTTGGGCTTCACAGCGCAAGATTCTACGGGGAGGCAAGTCATGAGCGCCATAGCAGGAATTGTACACAACGATGGTCAGCAGGCGCTATGGGAAGACAGCTGGCGTCTGTACGCAAGCCTGGGGCATGTCCCTGCGGATACAACAGGGGTGTGGAAAGGCAATGAGGCGTTCCTTAGCTGTCACGCCCAATGGATTACACCGGAATCGGTTAGCGAGAAGTTGCCTCTATATGATGAGGAAAGTGGTCTGACCATCACGGCAGATGCCATTCTGGATAACCGGGAACAACTGGCAGATCAATTACAGATATCCAGAGCTGAGCTGGCGATGTTATCGGATAGTGAATTGATCTTGCGTGCCTATCAGCGCTGGGGGGAAGATGTAGCTGTCCGATTGCTGGGGGATTTTGTATTCGCGATATGGGATGAGCGGAATCGAAAACTGTATGCAGCGAGAGACATTACAGGCATGAGAGCTTTTTATTACCGACATGATGGCTCACGTTTTGCTTTCTGCACACTCATGAATCCGTTGCTTGGGCTTGAAGGGGTACATAAAGAACTTGATGAGACCTGGCTGTCCGAATTCCTTGCCATTCCTGACATGCATGATTCAGCAGATATCAATTCAACCGTATATCGGGGAATAAGCCAGCTGCCTTCCGCACATACACTTGTTTTCCGGGATGGGAGACTGGAGCTGAAGCAATATCATCGCTGGAATGAAGTCGAACCTCTAAGGCTGAAATCCGATGGTGAGTATGTAGAAGCGTTTCGGGAGGTCTTTGGGCAGGCGGTTGGATCACGATTGCGAACGCACAGGCAGGTGGCTGCTGCTTTAAGTGGCGGACTGGACTCGGGAGCCGTGGTTGGTTTTGCTTCCGGAACACTGAGAAGTCAGGGCAAACGGCTACAGGCCTATAGTTATGTTCCCGTACCGGATTTCACAGATTATACGTCGAAAACGTTGCTCGCAGACGAACGACCCTTCATACGTTCAACCATTAATCATGTCGGCAATATCACAGAGAACTACCTTGATTTTGAAGGCAGAAGTCCACTCAGTGAAGTAGATACCTGGCTCGACATTATGGAAATGCCTTATAAATACTTTGAAAATTCATTCTGGATTCGCGGATTCTATGAAAAAGCGAGCCAGCAAGATGCAGGCGTCCTGCTCACAGGCGCACGTGGTAATTTCACCATCTCCTGGGGACCGGCTCTGGATTATTACGCCAGTCTACTGAAAAGTGGCCGCTGGTACCGCTGGTTCCGTGAGATGCAGCAGTACAGTGAACGCACCGGCATGCCTTTCTCCCGTATAGCCAAGATCACCGGGAAAAAGGCATATCCGGATTGGTTCAAGGCTCAGTCCAAAGGAGCCAGCCAGGCCGCTTCTGTACAGTTGATCCATCCTGATTTTGCTCAAAGAACAGGTGTACTGGAAAGACTCAAATCCATTATTGTTCTGCAGGGCGGTGCCCAGGCTGATGCACTCAAAGTACGTGCCGAGAAATTCAATAACCTGGCCATTGCGAACAAAAACGGTGCTGTAGCTACAAAATGTTCTCTGCGTTACCGCGCTTGGGAACGTGATCCGACAAGTGATGCCAGAGTCATCCGGTTCTGTCTGTCCGTTCCGATTGAACAATATGTGAAACAAGGGACGGATCGTTCATTGATTCGCCGGGCTACCTCACCGGAGTTGCCTGACAAGGTCAGACTGAATCAACGGGTACGGGGGGTACAACCGGCGGATTGGCTGCATCGCATCATTCCGAATTGGGATGCTTTTACTGCCGAGTTGCGTGCCTTGTGTTCTGATAGCAAGGTTGCTGGCATATTAAACACGGAGCGTATCAAGTCTGCCCTGGCCAATTTCCCCAGTCCAAGACCTGAACTTGCTTCGCATCCAGATCTGCGATTGATGATGCATAGTCTGATCGTCTATCGGTTCATTCGAAAATTCTGAATGAGGGCACATGAAAGGAGGTGAATACGATGCAAATGGAAAAAAAGGAATGGCAAGCACCAGCTCTTGAAGTGTTGGAAGTCAATCAAACTATGGCCGGTACTGGCTACAGACAAATTGACTGGATCACGGTTCACGACGCGGATCTGTACGATCCAACTTCCTAAGTTGTTTAGTTTTATGAAGTGTCATCATACTTAAAGGGCGGAAATGCAACAAATCCAGATTTTCGCCTCCGCCCTTATATTGAGCAACATGAATATAAGGGCTTTTTTTTACATTTTATTACGAAGGAGGCGTCGTTCATTGTTGCCTGTGCACTATGTGGCGTATGGTCTGCGCTGGTCGAGCCAAACTCGAATGCCTGAACTACAGATCGCACCCAAGGATGCGGAGAGTGATTTTGACGTGGATGTGCACATCGAGTCTTCAGATCTGATCCCATTGTGGGAGGATTGGAATGTAGGCAACGACAACTTTGTGGCACGAGAGGGCAGTCTTTTTTTCAAAATCGAAGATACAGGTCTGTTTCTAATGGAACAAGGAAAGCGCATTGTTGTATCCCCCATACCGGGTGCAGATGAGAGAAAGGTCAGATTGTTCATCCTGGGCACATGTATGGCGGTCATTATGATGCAGCGTGGCATTCTTCCATTGCATGGCAGTGCAGTTGTTATTGATGGCTGGGCTTACGCATTTGTCGGACATTCGGGGGCAGGTAAATCGACGTTGTCGGCTGCACTGGCATCACGCGGATATCCACTTCTCACCGATGATGTTGTTGCACTGACCTGGGATGCCGGAGGAAGAGCTATTGTATCACCTGGTTACCCGCAACAGAAGTTATGGCAGCCCAGTCTGGACGGTTTCGGTATGAAGGAGCAGGATTATGCAACGGTTCATGCGGAGATTACAAAGTATGCGATACCTGTTCAGCACTATTTTCATGAGATGGCCGTACCACTAGGTGGAATATTCGAACTTGCTCCACAACCGGAGGAAAACCATACTTCTGTTCAACTGGTTGAAGTGACGGGGCTAGAACGATTGCATCTGTTATGCTCGCATACGTTCCGCGGTGGACTCGTTGCAAGACAGGGGCTGGCACAGTGGCTGTTCGAGACGGCTTCAAGACTTTCAGCAAGTGTGGAGATTGGCAGATTGGTCAGAACGGGTGCTGAGTTTACAGCATTTGAGATGGTGGATCGGATCACAGATCATATACGTAAAGGAGTGCATACAGGACAATGACAGCGACTACACCGATGAATGTGGAAGACCGGGTAACCCGGAAGGAAGGCAATCTGGTCAGTGATATGGGCAGTGAGAAAGTTATGATGAGCATTAGCTCTGGAAAATACTATAACCTCGGGAGTACCGGTGGACGAATCTGGGATCTGATCGCAGAAGAACGCACGCTGGGTGAAGTTGTTGAGGTACTTGCTGCGGAGTACGAGATTGAGCCAGATGTATGTCGTGAGCAGGTGGTGCAATTCCTGGAACATCTGTCCCGTGAAGGTTTAATCGACGTTACTCGCGGAGTGTAGAATGATGTTGCGAAAAATAAAGGCTTATCTCGCGCTCCCGCGGTCGATGCGGCGACTGGTATGGGAGGCCTATATGCTCCTTGGCTGGGCACGCATACAGAAGGCTATGCCATTTGCCAAAATCGCGCCAGGGCTGGGTACGCCTATGGTAGAAACACCGATGACAGGACTCGAACGCAGCGAGGTCATCACTATACGGAATATTTCCAAAGCAATTTCGCTCGCCAGTAAATATACGTTATGGGAAAGCCGCTGCCTTGTAATGGCGATTGCCGGGATGAAGATGCTTGAGCGACGCAAGATAGAGAGTACGTTATACATGGGGACTGCACGGAATAAGCAAGGACATATGATGGCTCATGCCTGGCTGCGAAGTGGTAAATTGATCGTGACCGGAGCTGATACTATGGACCAATATACGGTTGTCGGTGTGTTTGGCAAACGGTGTCCGGAGAAGGGATCTGGGGAGATTGTCTATGATACATGAAAGTGAACTCTATTCATCAGGGTTTCCGAAGGAGCTTAAGCTGATTTTGAGCATGATTAGAGGTGATCTGACGGCTCTATCCCCTGAAGAACTCAAGGCAGGTTTGCAAGGAACGGATTGGCAGCTCTTTCTGCGGCTTGTCTATCATCACCGCTTATACTCTGTCCTTTATTTGAAAATGAAAGAATTGAACTCTGCAATCATTCCTGCAGATGTTATGGAGAGTCTGAGACAACAATACACGGTCAATACGTTCCGCATGTTACATCTGACAGCTGAGACGGAGCAGGTGTGTGGCGCTTTTCGTGAACGCGGCATCCGCAATATTACACTCAAGGGACCAGCGCTCGCCCATGATCTCTATGGCGATGTATCCATGCGAACCTCCAAAGACTTGGATATCCTGATTCCGTTCGATGATGTGGAAGCGGCTGAAGGAATTCTGGCTACTCTCGGATACGTATCCAAGGAAAGGGAGCGTGCACCTACGGTGCGCAGCTGGAAATGGCGGGAACATCATATCTGTTATACCCATCCGGTCAAAAAGACTCAAGTGGAGATCCATTGGCGTCTGAATCCGGATTCGGGCAAAGAAACCGATTTTGAATTGCTGTGGAAACGCAGCCGGTTCAGTTCATACACACAGACACCTGTCCGTATGCTTGAACAAGAAGACCTGTGGGCTTATCTCGTAACCCATGGTGCACGACACGGCTGGTTCAGACTGCGCTGGTTACTGGATATCGACCAGATGATCCGCAGCATGCCACTTGATGTGAAGAAAGTGGAAAGACGTCTGAAAGCGGAGGGGCGTTTATCCATCGGTTCACAGGCTCTTTATCTGGCCTCGGAGCTGCTGAATACGCCGCTGGATGTAGAGTACAGGTCCTTAATGTCCTTGAGTGACCGTACAGGCAAGCGATTAGCCAATGAAGGCGCAAAGTTCATGAACGACATGCTGGAAAGTCCGGCTGATATGAAGTCTTATCAATCATATCTGTTTAAACTTCGAAGTACCAAACAGAAATGGTTTTTCTTTATCGAACGTTTATATCCAAGTACATGGGATGTGGATCAATTGCCGCTTCCGCGTTCTTTGTTTTTTCTGTACTTTCCGTTACGTCCGTTTCTCTGGTTCTGGCGGCGAATTAAAAGGTATACGGTGACGGAAAGGGGTAAAGTATGATCTCGGAATTAAGATATTTCATGCGAAAGTTGCATCATGTCACGGGGCCCATTTTATATTGGAATCTGCTAGGGATGATCTGTATCAGTCTCATGGAAGGGATCGGTATCTACATGCTTGTTCCGATGCTGAGTCTGATTGGCATATTTGAGATGGGCTCCACAGGCTTAAACATTCCCTGGCTTGGAGACGTATTGAATCGTTTTTCTGAAAATAGCCAATTGTTACTCGTATTGTTCACCTTTGTATTGATTGTCTCCGGACAGGCCTGGATGCAGCGTCTCCAGACGATCCGTAATACGCGAATCCAGCAGCAATTTGTACGCACGCTGCGCATGGAAACCTATGGTGCCATTATTATGGCGCAATGGTCATTTTTTCTCCAAAAACGAAAATCCGATTTTAACCATATATTAACGACTGAACTTGCACGTGTGAGTCAGGGAACGAGCATTATGCTGCAAATGGCAGCCTCTCTGATCTTTACGGGCATTCAGATCGGTCTCGCTTTCTGGTTATCCGCCAAGTTGACGGCACTTGTGCTGTTCTGTGGATTGTTATTATTTTTTGTCTTGAGAAAATTCGTCAAGCGGGCCAAGCAGATCGGAGACCAGACCTCTGAATATTCGCAAAGTTATTATAACGGCATTACCGAGCATTTTAACGGCATTAAGGATATTAAAAGCAACATGCTTGAGCGCTCACACATGAACTGGTTTGAGCGCATGTGCAGACAGATAGAACGCAATGTCATTCAATTTAGTCAATTGAACAGTGGAACACAGTTGATTCACCGGATGTCCGCGGCAATCATTATTGCGGCATTCATCTATCTTTCTCTCCGTGTAATGACGGTGCCTCCAGCAAGTCTGCTGCTCATCATCCTTATCTTTTCCCGCTTATGGCCAAGATTTACGGCGATTCAGTCCAATCTGGAGTACATCAGCTCCATGCTGCCTGCGTTTCGGGTAGTCAGAGAACTGCAAGCGCAGACGGCGAAGAGTCGTGAGATTAGTGCAGAGATTGCTTCGGCAGGAGACGTTGGAACTGATGGGATTCAACCTATGGAGCTGAAGGAATCTATCACGTGTGAGGATGTCTGCTATCGCTATGAGGGAAGTGATGCTTACTCATTGAGAAATGTGCAAGCTTCGATTCCAGCAAGGGGTATGACCGCAATTGTAGGTAAATCTGGAGCAGGCAAGAGCACGCTGATAGATCTGATTATGGGCCTTGTGAGACCTGAAACTGGTCGTATTCTGATTGACGGTGTGCCTCTGTCAGAAGAACGCTTATTAAGCTGGCGAAGTTCCATCGGATATGTCTCCCAGGACCCATTCCTGTTTCATACGAGTATTCGTGAGAATCTGCGTCTGGTTGATCCAAATGCAAGTGAAGAACAGATGTGGCAGGCTTTACAGTTTTCCTCCTCTGCGGCTTTTGTGAGAAAGTTGCCTCAGGGTCTGGATACGATCATTGGTGATCGGGGTATTCGGTTATCCGGGGGCGAACGTCAGCGATTGGTGCTTGCCCGGGCCATGTTGCGTAATCCTTCTGTATTGGTACTGGACGAAGCAACAAGTGCGCTGGACAGTGAGAATGAACAGTACATTCATGAGGCCTTAGAACGGTTAAAAGGACATGTGACCATTATCGTGATTGCACACCGATTGTCCACAATTCGGACGGCAGATCGTGTAATTGTGCTCGATGAAGGTCGGGTGATTCAAGAGGGTGGATATCAACAGTTATCTACTGATCCGGTAGGGACGTTCAGCAAGCTTTTGAACATGCAGGCGGGTGTTGTGGGACAGTAAGAGGGTAGATAGCAGAATCCATTCCAAAATTAAAAGCCGAGTATGGGACATATGTATCTGCTTCTGTTCATTCATATATTTATTGAATAATCAGGCACGACACACGTAAAGAGGCGCGCCACGATGGGCGCGCCCTTTATGTAGGTGGTTCGTATATTGAGCATGGATTAATGAACAACGGCTGTTTTCGTAGGAAGCGGCAGCTGTAGAGCACCGATCTGCTCCAAATGTTGTATGATCTCTTGTACAGCTTCCTCAATGGACCATTGTTCCGTATCGATGATGACTGAAGGTGATTTGGGTACATCATAGGGGGCGGAAATGCCTGTAAAATGCGGGATGTCACCGTTGCGGGCTTTTTTGTATAGACCCTTGGGATCACGACGCTCACATTCTTCAATTGAACAGCGCACATAGATTTCAATGAAATCATCCGGTTCGAATAATTGTCTAACCATCTCCCGATCCTGTTCATGAGGAGAGATAAAAGCCGAAAGTACAAACAACCCGGCATCTACCATTAACTTCGATACTTCCCCAATTCGGCGCAGATTTTCTTGACGATCCGCAGCTGTAAAACCAAGATCGCGGTTCAGTCCATGACGTACATTATCCCCATCCAGAACATAACAGCTTACGCCTTGTTCATAGAGATATTGCTCCAGGGCAAATGCAAGGGATGACTTTCCTGCACCTGATAATCCGGTAAACCATATGGCACGACTACGGTGCCCATTATGCTTCTCCCGGTCTTGTCTGTTGATGCTGGATGATTGCCAGGTTATATTGCGCTCTTCCTTCGACATGAGTATCCCGCCTTTTCCCTACCATGATATGTATAATATTTTAACATATTTACAAGATTATAGCACCTTACAGATTTCTTCAAAATAAGCGTGAATCGACAAAATATCGGGTATAGATGTAGTACATACATAAGCATTATGCATATATCCAAGGAGTATTTTGAATCGAATGATGCAAAATGCTCACATCGCAGGAGGAACAATGTCATGAACGAAAACATACAAAACATACAAGTTGGGTTCAAATGCCCGGATTGCCAGCAGGATATCCGAGCGGAATTTATAGATGAACAGGTCAGCACGGTTCGTTGTAAAGGTTGTGACAGAGCGTATACACTTCTGAAGCCAACCATTGGTGATGAGATTCTACTGGATTGGGAACAGGAGGCTTTGTATCACAAGCTGAGGGCAGAGCGGTCTGAACTGGATAATCACAATATGTCGGCCTTGATTATCAAAGTTATCGAGTTGCTTACATGGCGTGATCGGGGAGATGGACAGACCCGTGCCATACAGACCGTGAGGGAATGGCTTGCTTCCAGTGGCAAACCTCAGACCTTACTTGAATTGTTCCATCAATCTCCGCCACAAGCTGAAAATAAACATTTCGATCGTTGATGATTTACATACATTAGCCGTTCCTGTGGCATATTATCTGAAGGTATTCGTGTGTGCAAACGACTAACCGAATTTTTCAGGAACAGGAGCGGATAGAATGAAGCGAATGGTTCTATATATACTGTTGGGACTGTTGTCCATCAGTATGGTACCGGCACAGACTGAAGCATCACCGGTTACCGGAGCGTATCACTTTGGATTCAAAAAAAGTCAAAACGGTCAACTGCCCTCCATTGATCAGGAAGGCTTTAAGTCGATCTTACAACATAACGATGCCATTTTCCTGGGGGATACAAAACAGAAGGAATTGTATCTCACGTTTGATAACGGGTATGAGAATGGATTTACACCTGCCATACTGGATGTTTTGCGTACCAAGAAGGTACCAGCTGCTTTCTTTGTGACAGGTCATTATCTGAAAGATCAGCCTGAGTTGGTCAAACGTATGGCGGCAGAAGGTCATATTGTCGGTAATCATTCATGGAGTCATCCGGATATGACCCGCATCTCCAATGAAAAGCTTAGAGAGGAACTCGATAAGGTCAAGTCGGAGGTCAATCGGCTGACGGGTCAACAAGCGACCTTTTTACGGCCACCGCGGGGGATTTTTAACAATCGTACGCTTGCAGAGAGCCATGCCCAAGGGTATGTGAACGTGTTCTGGTCTGTTGCTTATAAAGATTGGGATACCAATGTGCAGCGTGGCGCACAATATGCTCATCAACAGGTGTTGAAACAACTCCATCCAGGCGCTGTCATTTTGCTTCATTCGGTATCCAAAGATAACACGGAAGCTCTGGGTTCCATCATTGATGAGGCTCGCAAGCAAGGATATGTATTCAAAAGTCTGGATGATCTGCGGACCAAAAGTTATTGATCCATTATCATAATGAGCAATGGACCAAATGTAGGTCATTCAAAAGTTTAGCAATAATATTAAAGGGCATCCTGAGCGATTAAGCTCGGACTGCCCTTTTTAGTTATAACGGTATGTCAGTCCAAGTATTGGATGTACCAAATACAGATCTAGAAGAAAGGATTGGATTGGGTAATATGATACGATGTAGCGTGTAATACTATAAAACAGTACTATAGATGATTCCAATTGTTTTTGGGCCGCAGTGACTGCATACTACACAACCAGCAGTGGTTAGTTCCACACGGGCACCCGTTTGTTCCTGCAAAGACTTCTGCAAGTCAAGCGCATCCTCTTCAGCCATAGTGTGCACAACAATCAGCAGGTCTGGATCGATCTGATCCTTCTGGCTGAGCGTATTATTCAGCATTTGTTCCAGAGCTTTCTCCCGTTTGCCGCGCACTTTATAGGCAGGTGCCATCTTGCCATCCGTTACCCGGATGACAGGACGAATTTTCAACAGGCTTCCAATCAGGTTCTGCATGCCCGAACAGCGTCCACCTTTATGCAGATACTCTAGTGTATCGATGACAAACTCCGTGCGTACATTTGTTTTCATCGCCTCAATCAGGTGTGTAATCTGAGTCAGGTTTTGCCCTTTATCAGCAGCATGTACAGCTTTCATCACCATGAGTGCAATTCCTGATGAGAGATTCTGTGAGTCAATGACCGATATTCGACCTTCCGGGAACTCGGAACTCGCTAGTCGTGCATTTTGATAGGTAGAGGAAAGTTCAGAAGATAAGCTGATATATAAAATCTCATCCCCTTGATCTATGTAAGGTTGAAATGCCGTTATGAAATCAGCGGGGGAAGGTGCAGCTGTTTTGGGAAGATGCCCATCTTGGCTGACACGTTCATATAGCTGTTCAGGCTTAATCTCAGCACCGTCTTTCAGTGATTCTTCACCGAACACGACATATAAGGGAATGATACCGATATCGTGCTGCTGGATCCATTCTGGAGCCAGATCACTTGTGCTGTCCGCAAAAATTTTGATTCGTGACATGTCAATCTCCTTTGAAAACAATGATTTTGGCAAAAAAATATAGATTATACTTATGTGTAAACCCATTCATTTTAATTATAAGGAAACATGACGCTGATGCAAAGCGTTACATCAGCGTCATGCCTACCAAGATAAGTCCAACGAATAACAGAATCATGATCCCATTTAATAGGGTTCCGATAATGGCAAAAACTTTCTTTCGATTCTTGAGGACAAGACCAATAATTCCGACGATGACTCCGGCCAGATTGAGAATCAGGCAGACCAGAATGGCTAATGAAGCCAGAACCACTGCTGGATGCAAGGCGATCTCTTCTGTCTGCAACGGGGTGAGAACTCCGATGGACTCGTTTACAGCCATGGTGGCAATAAAGAATATCAGGATATAACCCAAGATTGCAACCAATCCAATGACAAAGCTGGCGATCCCAGGTCCGGAATGTTTCAGTGGTGGCATTGGTTGCCTGTCATGATCTGGCGGGTATGCTTCATACCCATTGTTATTGTATGGATCTGCCTGCCCAGAATTCTGATCCGTGTTGTTATAACCTGAATTATAGGAATCGCGATTATCCATAATGTTGACTTGCCTCCCTTAATCATCGTACTGAGTGTTATTAACCTAATCGATGAGTAATGATTAGCTTCATCCCATCTTCTCGATACTGAAAACCAATCTTTTTGAACTTGCACTTAAAATACAACGATTACATACCTGTTTACTTTTCCATAAATATCGGTAAAAATCAAGGATTTACGCTTGTTTCCTACAATTTATAGGGCAGGGATAGAATTGTTAAGTATAAAGAGACATATGATCTTTGAAGCTCCGTCCCGACTGGTAAAGGAGGAGTGGATTCGCTACAATAATAGGAGTGAATTGTAGTTGAATTAAGGGAGAGAACTTATATGCAACGAAGATGGATGATGCTTGGAGCTGTAATGACCATGTTATCGGTGGCGATTGGAGCGTTTGGTGCTCACATGCTCAAGGATACGATTGGGCCGGCGGCCATAGCTACATATGAGACAGGTGTGCAATATCACATGATTCATGCATTGGCTTTGCTCATTATTGGCTTGACGGCTGGTCAACTTGGGGCATCGACAAAACTGAAGTGGGCAGCGCGTCTGTTGTTTATCGGAATTATTGTGTTCTCGGGCAGCTTGTATGTGCTTAGTATTTCTGGCATCAAGATTCTGGGTGCCATCACACCGATTGGTGGGGTAGCCTTCATTGCCGGATGGTTGTTATTGGCATTAGATGTATGGCAGCGAGGTAAGGATCGCTCCTGAACGGTCCAAACAAATCTCGGAGGGTTCAATCCTACATGAACCATAGAACTAAAAAGCAACTTGCGTTAGAATGTCCTGTCATTCTAACGCAAGTTGCTTTTTGTTTTAATCCGATGAAGTTAGTTACAGAAACTCATCGATTTCATTGGTTCGGAATGTATACACCTGTTTTTCATCAACATGGTATATGCTCACAATACTGGTATCTCGATCAAAATTCAGAATACGGCAAGGAATGCTCTGATGTTTACCGTTCTTGTTATTGACAACAATACGGGTGAGTTTATTCTCTTTAATGAGTGTGTCAATCCACGCGTCAAACGAGTTTCCATCGGATACATTGGATGTTTGGGTGGCAGGCTTTTTCTCGCTAACCAGTTTTTCTTGTTGATTCTGTGTTTTGACTGGAGCAGGTGAGGCAGGTGTCTGAGCTGCAGTGGACGCCTTCTGTGCTGCGTTGGCTTTTTTGCGTTCGTTGTGAAGTGTGACGAAAGAGTCCTTCTTGGACTGGAGTGTCGCTTCAATAATTTTGCCTAGCTCTATGCCGGATTGAATCCGAAAGTCCGCAATTTGTTCTTCATTGTTTATGAACTCCAACAGGGACTGCAGTGCCAATGCATTTGAGCGGCTCTTAATAAGTATATCGACATTAAATAAAAAGCCGATGTCCTCTTGATTGGATAAGGTTTCTTTCATTCATCCCAGCCCCGTTAAAAAGTATGTCAGCTCAAAAAAACGCTTCAATTCACTATATCATTAAAAAGGAAATTATCATAGTGCTAGAGACGCAGAAATATGCTGATTAGAATGGGGAAATATCACAATTAAACCTTATTATTCACGTCTTTTCGAAGTTGTCCACAAGACAATCCAGAATGAGGAAACAACATTCGTGACCAGTGGAACAGGAGGTGGATCGGGAAATTTGTTGACCGATGCAGTCTATTATTGTTGGAGAGCGCGTATTGGCATGTGCGGAGCAACTTATCGTATCTCATTTTGGAGTAGAGTCGTAAAGTGTGGTACATGTAAATAATAAACTGTATGAGACAACATTCATTAGTTTTCAAAAGTGCTTAAAGGGAGTTGAGAATGCTAAAAGAAATCAATTTTGACTGTATTTTATGACGAACCCCTTAAAGGCTGTGCTTTTGCTTAACTTCCCTTTATTATGTTGATCTCCAATAAGCTCATGTCCATCCCTAAGCATCTGTACTTTATTGTGTAACAGTCGTCTTCTCGTTATGATACAATGTGTTCATCACACATTAAGGAATGAAGACCATGCATCAAGAGGACAGTGTATTTGAACATATTATGAAGCAGAAAAGATTGAAGCCTGTCAAGCCTGAAACTACAAAAGTTCAAGTTAAACCAATACATAAAAAGAAACTAGCTCAGCAGCCATTAAGTGAATTGGATGTCCAGTTTAAAAAGTCTGTAGCTAAATCAATAGATCGAAGTGTACTTCATAGACGTGTACTGGGAATTAGAAGAGAGTTAACGGAGATAAGGCGATTAAAGAATGATGAGCATACGTTTTAAGGTAGGGCCACTTTGACTCACCTTAGGTGAGGGGTCTTTTTTATTGGTGTTTATTCCCTGCTTAAGGAGTCGCAAATGGAATGGAGGATAATCCAGTAACATAAATACTCAAAGTGTGCAGAAGGATATTGGAATGGTAATGACGCTCCCAAGAGACTATACAGAAGTATGGAAGATTGAAGTTGTAATCCAAGATATCTTTACGGAGGTTTGCAGACGTGCCCGGAAAAAGGGATTGATGGGTAGTATAGTCACTTCAATAATTTCTCTCAAGAAGGCAAAGGTAAGTAAAAGAAGCATTCAACTAACTTTTATCTACTTCGGTATTTTGTGTTCATAGATGTGTATTTATAAAAAACATATCTTTGGGTGAAAGTAAGAAAAACTATCTTTAGACTATAAAATCGAAAGGGAGACCAGAGATAATTATCTCAGAGATCTCCCTTATTCTTTATGCAGATTCAACGAAGAAATATAAAATTCCCATAACGACCATTATAGCTACTATAACTATTACAATCCACATAAATCCATTTTTTTTCAAGTTATCATCACCTTTTGAGAATATTTAGAATAACTGTTTCAAATTTCCTAATTAATGGTAACATATTAATATCACCTTGCCTATACTACTATATAACCAATTGAAGGGAATTGATTCAATGTTAAGGAAATTATCAAAAGTTTCGCTCTTACTAGTTCTAGTAACAACGTTATTTGCATCTACGGCATTAGCAAATGCTTCATCTGAACCAGTAGAATATACTGCTGAGGAATATGTGAATTATTTAAATCAACTTATTAGTGAGGGAGATACAGAAGCTATTGAGACTTTGGAACAGTTTACCAACTTAGTGCCTTCCAAGCAAAATGCTTTCCTGAACTTTATCGCTTCAGAAGATTATGTAAATGCGATAGGTGATATGTTATCTGGTAAGGAGGGTTCATTATATGAAGACAAGTATAAGGAAATTTTTATTGAAGTAGAGACTACCACAATAGAAGATAGTCAAGCAAATCAATTTTCAACGAATGCTTTAGCCGCACAAGCCAATCAACATGCATCAGTTAGCCGCTCTGTTAAATTAGCAGCTTTTGGCATTGATACAACTACTATCACTCTGACAGTCAGTTGGGAGCACAATGGAAGCGTGGCAGTAAAACCTCTTCAAGTTATACAAGGTCATACGAATAAAAATCCATTATATTTTTTGAGCGAAACATCAAACAATAGTCCGGGTTTCATTTCTGAGGGCTACTTCAATGCATCGGGCACTTGGACTATGAGAGCAACAGGGGCTGCTGGCTTTTTAAGCGATACATTAGGAATAAATATTAAAGCTTCAACTCCATCGCATAGATATTATTCTTTCACTACCAGTCATTCTAATATGACACCTACCAATGGTTGGGTAGCGTTTTAATACTATTTTTTAAAATGGCATTGTGATAAATGCAAGGGGATTATTGATCCCCTTGTTAAATTACAGAAAAAAATTTAAAAAGTAACATGTAAAATAAACTGAATAAATTTAAGATGATAAATTGCAACTGCCTTGTTACCCTATAAGTACATACAGTGAAGGCGCTTATAATTGCGTCTATTTTAACGTTAGCCAGTGAGTACGTGAAACGCGCAAACAAAAAAACGCATATTGGACATTAAGTGAATTAATACTATTAAAGAATATTTCTACTATCTAAGTCTGCGAAAAGATTTACCAACAGTATATTTGAACTGTAAGTACCCACATTTTCTCAAACACGGCAGGTGTCCACACGACAATCCAGAATGAGGCATACAATTATCGTGACCTGTGGAAGAGGAGGTGGATCGGGAAATTATGGTGACGATGGAGCCCATTGTAGTTGGAGAGCATGTATTGGTTGGGGTGGAAGTCAAGCTGCCCAAAACGACATTACTGACGATTAACACATCCAAAGGATATATCATGTGCGGAGCACTCGACGTGGGATTACTTAATGAGAAGCTCGGGGATCGCAAAATTATTGCGGCTCGGGCGGTTGGAGTGCGTACACTGGAGCAATTGTTGCATGCACCTATGGAATCGGTGACAACAGAAGCCGAGGCCATGGGCATTACGGTTGGCATGACGGGTGTAGAGGCTTTGTTGAAAATGGTCTAATTACTAACAAAAGGGCTCCCCATGTGGGAAGCCCTTCTTTAACGTCGTAATGCAGAGCCTGGCACATCGTAGCTCCTACCTCTATACAAACGAACGCTTTTCATTAAATTAAGCTTCTTCCTTCGCGAACAAGGCAGCCAGGTTTTCTTGGAAAGGTGCGCGAACAACGCCTTTTTCCGTGATAATAGCTGTTACATATTCGTTAGGCGTTACGTCAAATGCTGGATTGTATACTTTGACACCTTGCGGTGCTGTACGTTTGCCAAATCCTTCGGTCACTTCCTCCGCAGCACGTTCCTCAATTGGAATCAGGTCGCCGGATGGAGTGGACAAGTCGATAGTCGACAATGGACTTGCTACATAGAACGGAATATTGTGAGCCTTGGCAAGCACAGCCACACTGTATGTTCCGATTTTGTTAGCTACGTCACCATTCGCTGCAACGCGATCTGTTCCGACGATAACCGCTTGAATCCAACCTTTGGACATGACCATACCTGCCATGTTATCACAGAGCAGCGTAACATCAATGCCGGCTTGTTGTAACTCAAATGCAGTCAGGCGTGCACCCTGAAGTACGGGACGAGTTTCATCTGCAAATACTTTCAGGTGAATACCACGTTCCTGTGCGAGATACATTGGAGCGGTTGCCGTACCATATTTCGCAGTAGCCAGTCCACCTGCATTACAGTGAGTGAGTACACCCATACCATCTTCGAACAATGGCAGTGCATTCTCGCCGATCATGCGGCATACTTCTTCGTCTTCCTTCTGAATCAACAGAGCTTCTACTTCAAGAGCATCATTGCCCTCATCCAGGCTCAGGCCGGATTCAACGACCTCATTTGCTTTTTGCATCATGCGATCCAGTGCCCAGAAAAGGTTCACCGCTGTTGGTCGGGAAGTAGCCAGATGAGCACATATGGATTTTACGTGATCCAACCAACCTTGAACGGTTGTTCCGTCATATGATTTGGCACCCAATACAACACCAAATGCAGCAGCAATACCAATCGCCGGAGCACCGCGTACTTTCATGGAGTGGATGGATTCCCATACTTCCTCGGGTGTATACAGTTTCAACATGAGGATCGTTTCGGGCAACAGACGCTGGTCAAGCATCTCAAGCTTGTCCTTTTTCCAGATAAGAGAGGACAGAGGCTGATATTCAGGGGTTGTCATAGGGGGTTCCCTCCGTTCCTTATGTTAAGCCTTAGTAGTAGTAACAGCTGTGGATACAATATCCAGTACTTCGCCGATGGTATTCAAGCGACGATTGTTCTTGATCAATGCTTTACCAATCGACAACGCTTTACGCTGAGCATGTTCACGTTCAGTCGCATTTGGAATCGTATCTATATCCGCCACGTGAGCGAGTCCCACGATACGACGAACCATTTTGGCACCTGCAAAGCCGATCGAATCTCTGAACAATTGTTGCACATACAGATCTTGATAGCCTGGTGTTTTTGCCATCGGATCAACGAGGTCATTAACCCAGAGGGCACGGAAACGAGATTCGAATTCAGTCCATACATCACGAACCATATTCAGCAAAAGCGTCTCACGCTCACGCAAAGCAGTCTCATCCTGAATCCATCCTGGCAGGGATGCGTAATTCAAGAGCAGGTTCGCAAGGACTGCACCAACATCGAATCCCATGGGGCCGTAATATGCAAATTCGGGATCGATGACCTTGGTTGTTTCAGGTGTAACAAAAATACTGCCTGTATGCAGATCTCCATGAAGCAGTGCCTGTCCGTGTGTCAGGAATTTTTCCCGCAGCAAGGCCACTTCAAGGTGAAGCTCTCCATCTGTACGAAGGGCTTCAGCCTCGTCTTCAATGGAAACATCATAATTATTTTTCTCGGCGATCCGGTAGGGTTCATCAAAGATCAGATCCTCCGTTATTTTACATTGGTCCGGATTAATGAATCTGCCCTGTTGTTCCTTCTTCAATTGCTGATCCATGCCCAAGTCGGATGTGAAGAACAGCGTTCTTGCCATGAATTCCCCAATATGCTGTGCAAAAAGAGGATAGGAAACACCTTCGATCAGGCCTTTGCGCATGATCACATGATCACTCAGATCTTCCATAACTGTTAACGCAAGGTCATCATCGTAATGATACACTTCGGGTACCATCCCTGGACACAGTCGATACTCTTCCTGAAGAATCTCACGTTCAATGCGGGCACGTACCAGAGAGAGCGGCCATGATTCTCCAACCACTTTCGCATAAGGAAGCGCCTGTTTGATAATGATACTTTTATCGGAGTTCTGATCCGTGATGTGGAATACCAAATTCAGATTGCCGTCGCCGATCTCGTGACAATCCAGATTTGCATCTGCCGCAAATGGACCCGGTAATGTTCTGGCCAGTTCAATTGCATCTTGGGGGGTAAACGGGCGATATTGGGACAAGGGTGCCACCTCCATATATATGAAGAAACAGGAAAACCCACTTCTTTGCTTGGTATATGTCAGTATATCGGAAATAACGCGGTTTTTGAACTTTTTTTTGAGACAAGTCAAGTTGATCCTGATTCGAACTTCCGGTTCAAGGGTAAAAACAAATAGGCCGGACGGTTGAGAGAAACACCGTTAACAAGCCTCTCCACTACATGTGGTGACACACTATTAACTCTCTGTTATGCATTGCGGGACAACCTGCTTATCATGACATGACAGACTAATTTTAAATAAAAGGATGGGATTAATATGGCTACAAAAAACAAAACAGATCAAGCAAAATCGGTGGAACAAGTACTTAATCGTCAGGTAGCAAACCTGAACGTATTGTATGTTAAAATCCATAACTATCACTGGTATGTTAAAGGACCTAACTTCTTCACGTTGCATGTGAAATTCGAAGAGTTCTACAACGAAGTTACAGTACAAATGGATGAAATCGCAGAGCGTATCCTTACGCTGAAAGGAAGCCCAGCGGCTACAATGAAAGAGTATCTGGAGCTTTCCTCTATCCAGGAAGCAGCAGGCGGAGAAGATGCAAAAACAATGGTGCAAAACCTGATCGAGGACTTCGCAACACTTTCGAATGAATATCAGGAAGGTATCGAAGTTGCAGATGCAGCTGAAGATCAACCAACATCCGATATGCTGACAGGCTTTAAGGCTGACCTGGAGAAACACATGTGGATGCTTCGCTCTTTCCTTGGTTAATATTACCAAGATTTTGCCTAATACAAGTGGGTCTCTTACGTAAGCTTTCTGAGCTCGGATCTTTGTTGTCAGAAACGCCCTGAGCGTCTATACTGCTGACAAGAACGATAGGGGAGGGAACCGCTTATGTTAGAACCAACGATACCGGCTTTAAAAGAATGGGCTTCTGCAATCAAAGCACTGGAAACGGGTCGCCAAATTATGGTGATGCGCAAAGGTGGAATTGTAGAGGAAACCCGACATTTTGAGCTGAAAAGTCCGGCGTTTTACCTGTATCCGACTTATGAACATCAGCGTAAAGAACTGATTAAGTCCTCGGATCAATCCTATGTTGAAGAATCACTGGCCGAATGGGTGCCCGAAGCTTCGACAATCCGTATTACTGCATATGCCGAAGTAACGCAGGATCTGGAGATACGAGATCAGGAGATGCTGGATCGACTTCTTGACTTTCATATGTGGACAGCGGATTTTGCCGAAGACCGTTTGAAATGGAAACGGAAAGATCCGCTCCATGTATTGATTTTACGTGTGTACCTTTTGAAAGAACCGATGGAAATCCCCGTACTGCCTGAATATAACGGTTGTCGTTCATGGATTTCTATTCCGAATGGTCCGGTGCCGCGCGAAATGACGCCGGTGGTGGACGTTGCGGATTTTGACGAACAGGTACAGAAGATTAACGAGATGCTCAAATTGTAAATAATAACGTTATTTAACGGAGGGACTTGTCCATGATATGGATAAGTCCTTTTTTTAGATTAGTGTACAACAGATGACATAAAAGCTTGAATTGCTGTGATTTTTCTCACTGTACATTTGTGAGTAAGATGTTTTCTAATTTGATTCAATTTGTCTTTTAATATAGAATCAGAAAGAATAATGTTTCCTGCAAGGGACAAACGTTCTTAGGAAATGACTTGATTATCATTGAGAATCAGTTTAGAATTATTCTAAAGTGTTCTTGCTTTGAAAGATTCAAGTACAGGAGAAATTCAGGGGAAGCCCTGTTCAGATATAATAGGCGCTTTTTCTTTTTCGACAACAACATCAATTTAATCAATGGAGGGAAACAATACACATGGCTACGAATTTCGTCATTGAAGGTCTGAAAGCGACGATCGAAGGTAAGGAAATCCTGAAAGGCATCAACCTGGAAATGAAAGGTGGAGAAATCCACGCAATCATGGGACCAAACGGAACAGGTAAATCCACTCTGGCTTCTGCATTGATGGGCCACCCTAAATATGAAGTAACAGACGGTACAATTACACTTGATGGTGAAGATGTATTGGATATGGCAGTAGATGAGCGTGCACGTGCAGGTCTTTTCCTGGCTATGCAATACCCAAGTGAAATTGCAGGTGTTACAAACTCCGACTTCTTGCGTAGTGCAATTAACGCACGTCGTGGCGAAGGTAACGAGATCTCCCTGATCAAGTTCATTCGTCAAATGGAAGGTAAAATGAAAGAACTCGACATGAATCCTGAGTTCGCTCACCGTTACCTGAATGAAGGTTTCTCCGGTGGTGAGAAAAAACGTAACGAGATTCTGCAAATGATGCTGCTTGATCCGAAAATCGTAGTACTTGATGAAATTGACTCCGGTCTGGACATCGATGCTTTGAAAATCGTGGCTGACGGTGTGAACGCTATGAAGAGCGAAGACCGTGGCTTCCTGATCATCACTCACTACCAACGTCTGTTGAACTACATTACGCCTGACTATGTTCACGTAATGATGCAAGGTCGTATCGTGAAATCCGGCGGACCTGAATTGGCTCACCGTCTGGAAGCGGAAGGGTATGACTGGGTAAAGGCAGAGCTGGGAATTACAGACGAAACTGTAGGCCAAGAAGCGTAAAGACAAAACGGAGGAGGATTAATTAATGACTACACAAACAATTCTTCCGGTTGAATCTGAAGCGCTTCGCGCCTTGTCGGAAAGCAACAATGAACCCGGCTGGTTGACCGAACAGCGGCTTGAAGCTTTAAAGCTTGCGAGCGGGCTTGCGCTTCCTAAACTGGAAAAACAAAAAATCG
The DNA here is from genome assembly GCF_037973995.1 of Paenibacillus sp. FSL R5-0701. Taxonomy (NCBI): domain Bacteria; kingdom Bacillati; phylum Bacillota; class Bacilli; order Caryophanales; family Paenibacillaceae; genus Paenibacillus; species Paenibacillus sp. FSL R5-0701. The sequence goes on from NZ_CP150230.1 coordinate 2,041,489, forward strand.
AACGCTGGAATGTCAGCGAGTACGGAACATATAAAACAAGTGAAGCCATTTCTTCTTTGACAGAAGTACCTGCTTCTATCAAAGATCTGGTTCAGGATCAAGCTGAAGGCAGTCTGGTTATCCAACGCAATTCCGGTACGGTATACTCTAAAGTGTCTGCTGATCTGGCAGCAAAAGGAGTTATCTTTACGGATCTGGCTACAGCGGTTCGCGAACATGGCGATCTGGTAAAACAATATCTGAACACAGCGGTGAAAGCCGATGAGCATTCCCTCGCTGCACTGCATGCGGCACTTTGGAATGGCGGGGTCTTCCTGTATGTTCCGAAAAATGTCGAAATCGAAGTACCACTGCAAGCAGTGTTGCTTACGGATGACGCATCTGCAACGTTTGCACCTCACGTGCTTGTGGTTGCAGAAGCAAACAGTTCAGTAACTTATGTTGATAACTATGTATCTGGCGAATTGTCCGCACCTGTTTTCCATAATGGTGTTGTGGAAGTATTCGCAAAATCCGGTGCTAAAGTACGTTTCGCATCGGTTCATCAACTGAGTGTGAATGTAACTGATGTTTCATTCCGTCGTGCAGTATTGGAGAATGATGCTTCCATCGAGTGGATTGTAGGCGAAATGAATAACGGCGATACAGCGAGTAACACGATGACCGTGCTGAAAGGCAATGGATCAAGTTCTGATTCCAAAGTCATCGCTGTAGGTTCCGGTTCGCAGAAAATCAACTACACCACAGAAGCCCGTCACTTCGGCAAGAATACACCAAGTCAGATGATTACACGTGCAGTTATGCGTGAAGAAGCTTCTGCAATCATCAACGGGATCACGAAGATTGAGAAAGGCGCTACCAAAGCCGATGGACAGCAGACAGAGAAAGTGTTGATGCTGAGCCCTAAAGCACGTGGAGACGCCAACCCAATCCTCCTTATTGATGAGGATGATGTAACAGCAGGTCACGCGGCTTCTGTTGGTCAAGTCAATGCCGAGCAGATTCATTACTTGATGTCGCGCGGAATTAACCGTACGGATGCCGAACGCCTGATCATCTATGGCTTCCTGGCTCCGGTGGTGGCGGATATTCCTTTGGAAGCACTGCGCACCCAATTGCAGTCTCTGATTGAGAAGAAGCTGGGACAATGAACCCATCCATTCGCGAGCAGTTCCCGATCCTCCACCAGGAAATTAACGGACACCCGCTCGTATATTTAGATAGTGCTGCAACTTCACAGAAGCCTCATGCTGTGATTGAAGCAGTCAAACATTATTATGAGTATGAGAACTCCAACGTACACCGCGGTGTTCATACCCTTGGAAGCCGTGCAACGGACGCCTACGAAGGCGCACGTGAGAAGGTAGCCAAGTTTATCAATGCCCGCCGTACACAGGAGATTATCTTTACCCGCGGGACAACGACAGCCCTGAATCTGGTGGCTTCATCATATGCCCGCGCCAATTGCAAAGAAGGCGATGAAATTGTTATCACGCAAATGGAGCACCATAGTAATCTGATTCCTTGGCAGCAAGTTGCCAAGGAGACAGGTGCAACATTGAAATACATTCCGCTTCAGCCTGACGGTCATATTGAATTGGCTGATGTCGAGAAGACGATTACGAACAATACTAAAATTGTAGCAATCGCTTATGTATCCAATGTTATGGGTCTGATCCATCCGGTGAAACAAATTGCTGAAATTGCACACCGCAATGGTGCTGTCATCGTTGTTGATGGCGCACAAAGCACACCTCACATGAAGGTGGACGTTCAGGATCTGGACTGTGATTTCTATGCATTATCCGGACATAAAATGTGCGGACCAACCGGAATCGGTGCACTCTACGGCAAAAAGGCGCTGCTGGAGTCCATGGAACCCATTGAGTTCGGTGGTGAAATGATTGATGATGTGGGTCTGTACGAATCCAACTGGAAAGAGCTTCCCTGGAAGTTCGAAGGCGGAACCCCAATTATCGCAGGCGCGGTAGGGTTGGGAGCTGCCATTGATTTTCTGGAGCAGATTGGTATGGATGAGATTGCACATCATGAGAGTGTGCTGGCAGCTTATGCAACAGAACGACTGGCTGAGATCGATGGGTTAACCATCTATGGCCCAGCCAAGCGGCATGTGGGTGTCGTTACCTTTAATCTGGAGGATGTTCATCCGCATGATGTGGCAACTGTGCTGGATGCGAGTGGCGTAGCCATTCGTGCCGGACATCATTGCTGTCAACCGCTAATGCGCTGGCTTGAAGTTAGCTCAACAGCTCGTGCCAGCTTCTATCTATACAATAACGAACAAGATGTAGATCGGCTTGTCAGCGCCTTAATCCAGACAAAGGAGTATTTTGGCGATGCAACTTGATGATCTGTACAGACGTGTTATAATGGACCACTACAAAAACCCGCGTAACCGCGGAACATTTGATAATGACGCTGTCACGGTGAATTTGAACAATCCAACGTGCGGCGACCGGATTTCACTGCAAATTTTGCTGAAAGACGGAATCGTTCAGGAAGCCAAATATACGGGTGAAGGCTGCTCCATCAGCATGTCCTCTGCATCGATGATGACAGAGGCTGTCAAAGGCAAAACGATGGAGCAGGCACTCGATATCGCTAACCGTTTTTCCTCACTGATGAAAGGTGAAGAAGTCGATTTCGACGATTATGAAGATCTCGAAGCCCTATCCGGTGTGAACAAGTTCCCTGCACGCATCAAATGTGCCACTCTGGCCTGGAATGCATTACGCAAAGGGATTGACGAAGAGAACAAAGTACAATAACGATAGGGAGGTAGAGCAAGATGGCTAAAAAAGCACCAGAAATGGAAGAGTACAAATATGGTTTTCGCGACGAGCACAAATCCATCTTTCAAACCGGTAAAGGTCTGACTGCAGAAGTAGTTACCGAGATTTCCAAGATTAAGAATGAACCGGATTGGATGTTGGAATTCCGTTTGAAATCCTTGAAACAATTCGAAAAGATGCCAATGCCAAAATGGGGCGGAGATCTCGACGGATTGGATTTCAATGAAATTCAATATTATGTGCGTGCTTCTGAAAAACAAGGTAAAACATGGGAGGAAGTTCCTTCCGAAATCAAGGAAACCTTTGATAAATTGGGTATCCCTGAAGCAGAGCAAAAGTTCCTTGCAGGTGTATCGGCTCAGTATGAGTCCGAGGTTGTATACCACAACATGCAAAAGGAATTGGAAGACCAAGGTGTAATCTTCATGGATACGGACACGGCTCTCAGAGAGCATCCGGAAATCCTGCGTGAATATTTTGCAACAGTTATTCCGCCAGCAGATAACAAATTTGCTGCATTGAATAGTGCGGTATGGTCCGGAGGAAGCTTCATCTACGTGCCTAAGGGCGTTAAATGTGAAGTGCCTCTGCAAGCCTACTTCCGGATCAACTCCGAGAATATGGGACAATTCGAGCGTACACTCATCATTGCCGACGAAGATAGCTTCGTTCACTATGTAGAGGGCTGTACAGCTCCAATCTACAGCACGAACTCACTGCATAGTGCGGTCGTTGAGATCATCTGTAAGAAAAATGCCCGTGTTCGTTACACAACGATCCAAAACTGGGCACCAAACATCTACAACCTCGTTACGAAACGTGCGGTTGCAGAAGAAAATGCAACGATGGAATGGGTCGATGGTAACATCGGTTCCAAACTGACGATGAAATATCCAGCGGTTGTATTGAAAGGCCGTGGAGCTAAAGGTTCCGTACTCTCCATCGCTGTAGCTGGTAAAAACCAGCATCAGGATGCAGGTGCGAAAATGATCCACTTGGCTCCAGATACAACATCTACGATTGTATCCAAGTCCATCAGTAAACATGGTGGTAAAGTAACGTACCGTGGTTTGGCTTCCTTTGGACGTCAAGCTGAGGGCGCGAAATCCAACATCAAGTGTGATACACTCATTCTCGATAATGAGTCCACATCGGATACAATTCCTTACAATGAAATAATGAATGATAACATCATGCTGGAGCATGAAGCTACAGTATCCAAAGTGTCTGAGGATCAGCTCTTCTACCTGATGAGCCGCGGTCTGACTGATGCGGAAGCAACACAGATGATTATCATGGGCTTCATTGAGCCATTCACGAAGGAATTGCCAATGGAATACGCCGTTGAGATGAATAGATTGATCAAATTCGAAATGGAAGGCTCCATTGGTTAATCCAATGCAGCGCTCTTCGAAGCCGTGAAGCAGAACGATGTTGCTGCTATTAAGCTTCAGATCCATTTCACGGAATCACAAAATCATTGAAGAAAGGTCGAGGGATATTCCTTCGACCTTTTTTTAAATTTCTTATGTAGTGATGAACTTGGCGTTTTTCAATTACATAGCTATTATATTTATAGTAGTGTTTTGAACCGCTTGGAATATACGTTGGAGAGACCATAAGGTTTCCATAATGATATTCTGAGCGGTATTTTTGTGGAATAAAATAAGACCAATAGCACAAGCCATTTCATAGATTTAAGCATTTAATGATAGAAAAGGATGTGAGTGTATGAGCGTAAACCCTTTCGAGGGCTATCGGATTACAAGTTCATTCGGCTATCGAATTCATCCTATTCATGGTGGACAGACATTTCACCGCGGAATCGATCTCGTGACAGAGCCCTGGAATGGCCCCGTCTATGCCTTTATGGAAGGTAGGGTACGTTTTGCTTCCGAAGGAGTTACAGGCTCCGGATTCGGCGGTTACGGGCTTACAGTTGCCCTTCAGGATCATCGTGGCTACTTGCATTGTTATGCGCACCTTTCACGTATTGCTGTAAGCGTTGGACAGCAGGTGAAGCGAGGCCAGCTTGTCGGTAATCAGGGGAGCACAGGTCAGAGTACTGGTCCGCATGTACATTATGAGATTCGTAAAACAAGTGCACCATCTTATGGGTATACAGCCAGCGAAGAGGGTGTGACGGAACCGGGTGCGTATCTACAGGCCGAATACGGAACTGGATCTCAGGAACAGGAGGCTCCGCCGATGACCACTGAGCAGAAGAAAATGTTTGAAGCCATGCAGAAAACGCTGGAGATTCAAGGGGGATGGATTCAGCAACAGGAGCAACTTTCCAATATGGATTGTCCCGCATGGGCGCAGCAAGCGTTTGATTATTATCGACCGTTTATTATGAACGACAAAGGCAGTTATGAATTTTGGAGATTACTTGTTATCATGTACCGCAAGGAAAAAGGCATCCAGGTTCATTCGGATTCCGACATATAAATCCCTGCAAAGAAACAGGGAGTAGTAAAAGGCTGATCCACTCAGGTAGATGCAGACAGACAACCATTTATCGAATGTTGCCTGTTCGCCCGGTTCATTCCACCGGAAACGTCATATGTTAGGGTATACCTGATGAAGAGGAGGCAATCACATGAGCGAAGTAGGATATGGCTGTGGTGGCAACGTAGGCGGAGTAGGCGGCGTTGGCGGATACAATATGTTCACAAACACTGGTGCAATCTTGGTACTGTTCATTCTGTTGGTTATCATCACAAAAGCATTCTGCGTGTAATCCAACATGATTGAATCGGAATAGACAAAAGGGAAGCCGTAATCGGCTTCCCTTTTGTCATATGACAACCTATGAGTTGGTTATTCAAGCTACTTCCTGTTTGTTGCTTCGTATCCATCCTGTGTGCTGAGTACAATGAACAGATAGGCTTGTTACACCACTACTGTACATAAATTTCAACGATAGCAATATCTCTTTCTTTCGCTAAATCGATAAAGGCTGTAGAGGTCTGAACGAGTGGTCGGAAATAATCCGCAGGATTATTCATGACAATGAGTCCCGTCTGACCCGTGGTGAGCAGAACCCTTTTACCGATAAAATTAGGTAGCATATGCTTGATCAGTTCCTGCGTTGCTTCACCGTTTAACTGACCAAAGCTGAGGCTGTACAGCTCACACAGAACAGAGATCAGTTCCTGTTTGGTCTGGTACACCCGATTGGTCGTCATGGCGCTGTAAACGTCTGCTACAGCAGTTATACGGGCATATGGGTGGATCTCGTCTCCTCGCAGTCCATGAGGATAACCACTTCCATCCTCGCGCTCATGATGCTGAAGTGCAACCATTGCCAGAATTTCATCCTGCGTGGATTCTTTAATGATATCGTACCCATAGAATGTGTGTTTCTTCATTTCGTCAAATTCTTCCGTGGTCAATTTACCAGGTTTATGTAAAATCTCAGAAGGAATCTTGGACTTGCCGATATCATGAAGATATCCTGCTTTGGCTACCGTTAGACATTCCTCGGGGTTGTAACCCATCCAGCCGGCGATATAAAAAGCGAGCATTCCGACTTGCAATGAATGGTTGTACGTATAATCGCTTTCCCCGTCCAGCATAAGCAACAAGGAGACAACATCTTTTTGTTTTTCCAACTGTTCTGTTAGGGTAAACAAAATCTCATCGACCTGTGTCTCATCAATAAAACCCTTCTCCATCGCTTGTTGAAATAGAGATTCAGTACCTTTGATCGTATCGTTAAACAAGTTAGTTAACAGACGGGTCTGATCGGAAGGTAAGGTTTGTGCATCAGAGTGTAGGTCGGATGGTGTGTGTTCTACATCTGCGTACTCGATTCCATGTTGCAACAGTTTGGATAGGTCATCTTCACTGAGGGTGGAACCTTTCATCAGCATGTGGAGACCCGAACTGTTGTATACATCATTTTTTAACAGGTCACCCGGTTTAAGATCAGTAACATGCACTCTCACGTATAAACCACCTTTTCTCGACTAATATCGACACATATAATTATAATAACAAGAAAAAAATGGGTTGACAACGACTTATTTACTATTAACCCACTCAATCTAAAAGGTGTAAAGGCTCATTATTTAGTTCTCCATGGGGTTCCATGGTCCTAATTGATGTCCCTTCCATTCAGATCCATCTTCCCAAATTTCCTTTTTCCAGATGGGAACGGTCTGTTTGAGTCTCTCTATGGCGTAACGGCTTGCATCATAACAGTCGTTGCGATGAGGCGAGGAAACGGCAATGACTACACTAATCTCTGCCACATCCACTTTGCCAATTCGGTGACTGATTGCACATAACACACCAGGCCAGCGATCGGAGATTTCCACACCAATGGCAGCCATCTGAGAAAGAGCCATCGGCACATAGGCTTCGTATTCAAGATGAACGGTGCGCTGTTCACCAGTCATTTCACGAGTCGTGCCTACAAAAGTAAGAGCTGCCCCGTGATTCGGGGTAATCACTAGCGCCGTTGTTGCTTCCACGGACAAGGTGGACTCTGTGATCAGAAATAAGCCATCTTCAGTCCGATGTTCTGGAACGGTAGAGCGAAGCTTTTCATCGGATATATCCGTACCATCACCTCCAGAGACGGGAGGGATTAACGCAAGTTCATCTTCTGAGCTAAGTATAGTATCGGCAGGAGCGTACTGCTGGTTAACTGCCAAAAAAGATGTCCTTATCTGAGAAGCTGCCTCTGGGTAGGCCAGACTCAGTTTTTCTTTTAAATCGGCAGCGGTTGGAAGGTCTCCAATGTACTCAAACTCCAGAAGGGATGTATTTAAACGTTCTGCAATGCCTGCAAATAGTTGAATTGTCAATTTCATGGATATGACTCACCTCTTTTTTGATCTCTAAACCCTTTAAATATATCATAACGACGCGGAAAATGTTATGCTTATCCATTAGAAGAATGAACGTTTATTGAAGAGCAGGGGAGGCGGTGTGATGAGCACCAGGGAGAAGCAAACGTTAACGATTCTGCACACCAATGACATCCATAGCCACTTCGGCTCCATAAGCACCATCGCCGCTATGATTAATGAAGAACGTGACCAAGGTGGCAACTTTCTAGTACTGGATATTGGCGATCATATGGACCGGATGGCCGTTGACACAGAAGGAACACTGGGTACGGCTAATGTTGATGTTATTAACCTGACGGGCTACGATGCCATTACAATCGGTAACAACGAAGGTCTAACCTTTACGCCAGATCAGCTCTCGCAGTCCTACGCTGGACTTCTGTGTCCTGTGGTATGCGGCAATGTTGTGGAGCAAGATACTGGACTTGCACCAGTGTGGATGAAACCTTCTCTGATTGTGGAGAAAGGTCCATTTCGCGTTGGTCTGCTGGGGGCAACGGCCCCTTTTACCACGTTTTACGAACTGCTCGGGTGGGATGTTCTGGACCCTGTGGAATCATTAAAAGTTCAAGTGGAAGCATTACGTAATGAAGTGGATGTGGTGGTTATTCTTTCACATCTGGGACTTTCGACAGATCGGAGACTGGCGGAGCAGATTACTGGAATTGATGTTATTCTCGGTGGGCATACCCATCATGTTCTCGAAGAGCCATTAGTCATTGGTCAGACCGTGCTGGGCGGGGCTGGAAAATTTGGCCAATGGCTTGGGAAAGTGGTTCTGGAACGAACAAATGTGGGAGAACCTCTCCAACTGGTAAGTAGCGGTTGTATGGCTGCCAAGAGTATGTTACTGGATGATCAGGTTGCGCTGGCAATCGCTGCGAATCGTACGGAAGCCGAAAGAACACTCAATCAGACGGCAGTGATAACGGATCGGGTGCTGCCTATCACGTATGATCGGGAATCCCCGTTTGCAACATTGCTTGCACAAGCTGTCCGTCATTTCACGGGGGCACAGCTGTCTCTGGTGAATGCAGGTCAGCTTCTCGGAGAGCTTCCACAAGGGAATATTACAAAAGGAATGTTGCATTCCCTATGTCCATCTCCTATAAATGCTTGTACAATATGCTTGAGTGGAAGTCATATTCGTGAAGCACTTGAGCAGTCCTTGTTGGACGAGTTTTCAGGTAAGCCCATTGTGGGATTTGGTTTTCGTGGTCATATTCTAGGCACGTTATGTATGGACGGAATGGAAGTTCAATACAATCCACATGCGCCAGCCTATGAGAAGATCCAGACCATATACATCAATGGGGAGCCTATGGACGAACAATGTGAGTATATCGTTGGGACACTGGACATGTTTACGTTCAATGTGGGGTATCCTCCTCTTGCTCATGGAACCCGTACGCTCTATCATCTTCCGGAATTCATACGCGATTTGCTAGAAACGGAAATAAAACGACCAGGGGCTCTGGACGACAGCCTGCGAGCCCGCTGGCATCAAAGCTAAATTTAAAGTACTTGCCTTCTGCTGAAGCGGCGGCTAGTGGTAATTACATCTACGGAGCGGGAGAGGATAGGCTGTGCGTTTAGTACATATAAACTTATTGCAGCCTGGCATGAAGCTGGGGAAACGTATTTATAGTGAAGAAGGCCTTGTATTACTTAGTGAGGATGTAGAGCTGAACAGTCGATTGATTGGACGCCTTAAGGATCTCGGGGTCGGTTATGTGTATATTAAAGATGCTGCGACAGAGGACATCATCGTTCCTGAAATGTTGCAGGAAGAGACCCGAAGGAAGGCACTGGTCGAGATCAAACAGCAATTTCAGAGTATGTCAGGATTGAAAACCAAAAATCGGATTCCTCATTTCGGTAAAGCGCTTAGTGGTGTGATGAATGCGATTCTGGAAGACATCGGCAGTCAAAAGGAAGCCATGATTATGCTGATGGACATGAACTCCAGCGATTTTGACCTGTATAACCATTCTCTGAATGTATGTGTGTACACGCTGGTTCTTGGTGTCGCTTCGGGTTACACACGCCAGCAGTTAATGGAGATTGGTCTGGGCGCTTTGTTGCATGATATCGGCAAAACACAGATTACACCAGAAATTTTGCATAAACCCTCCAGATTGAGTGATGAGGAATTCAAAATCATTCAGCAGCACACTACATATGGACACCGTATTCTCAAAGATGAACCAGGTATACCGCTTCTATCCGCGCATTGTGCATTGCAGCACCATGAACGAATTGATGGAAGTGGATATCCCTTTGGTTTGAAAGACAAGGAAATTCATGAATATGCCAAATGGATTGCGCTTGCTGATTCGTATGATGCCATGACAACGAATCGGGTGTACAAGCAAGCCTTGCTGCCGCATCAGGCAGTAGAGGTGTTGTATACAGGTTCAGGAACCCTCTATGAACAACGGATGCTGGAGAAGTTCAGGGATTGCGTCGCGATATACCCAGTAGGTATTTCAGTCAAGCTCAGTACGGGAGAGGTCGGGGTAGTTGCATCAATTCATTCACGTGTTCCTCAACGTCCACTTATCCGTGTTCTAAAAGATGCGAACGGCCAGACTTTATCTTCGCCTTATGAAATTAACTTGTCTACAGCACTGTCTGTGATGATCACAGGTGTAGAGGGTGTGGAAGATACACCATCAGTGGCTCAAAGTGAACAGGTGGAAAGCTGAACTACTTGAAAGTTGATTAGCGCTCATGTCGCAATATCCGGGCCGTTTCGTAATTCGGTCCAGAGTTGCCTGAGCGTTTTTTTGTCATGTAATGGACAGGGTCTACGTATGCCGAAGCATTCAAAATTGTGCTATGATAAAAGATAACTCCAAAAAGAGAAACACAAGGTATGATGTAAATAAAACTTTTTAGGTTAATAAAAGGAATAAGGTGAAGAACAATGACCATGCTAAACTCAGGATCGGTACAACCGATGCCTTTATCGCCAACGAATGATCCGTGGGATCCGATCGGTTCTCTGCGTACATATGGACGCCATGTGCTGACCAGTGTAGAAATGACCGTGACACATCTGTGCAATATGAGGTGTGAGCATTGTGCCGTGGGAGATATGCTTACGATGCGTGAGGCGCCGGCTCTTCCGCTCCCTCTGATGCTGAAACGATTGGATGAAGTGGAGCATCTGCAGACGATTAGTCTGACGGGTGGCGAGCCAAGCTTTAGCCAGAAAACAGTGGATGAGATGATTATCCCGCTGCTCAAATATGCCAAGGAACGTGGAATTCGTTCCCAGATCAATTCGAATTTAACGCTGGATATCAGCCGGTATGAGCAAATTTTACCTTATCTGGACGTTATGCATATCTCATTCAACTATCTGAATGCTGACGATTTCCATCAAGTTGGATTTGCGAATAGTGGCAGACCTGTGAAACGTGAAGTAGCGGTGAAAATGTATGAGAAAATGATTGAAAATTCACGCAAACTGAGTGAAGCAGGCATGTTTATCTCTGCGGAATCGATGATTAATTTCCGTACGCACGACAAGCTGGATGGTATTCACCAATTGATTCGTGAGATGGGCTGTGTCCGTCATGAAGTGCATCCGATGTATAATTCGAACTTTGCTTCGTCACTGCCTGTGTTATCACTGGATCATATGAGAGCAGCGATTCATCGTTTGCTTGATGTGCGTGACAAAGATATGTGGATGTTATTCGGGACCCTGCCATTCTTCGCGTGCAGTGCAGCAGAGCAGGATCGGGAACTGATCAACCGTTTATACAGCGAACCAAATGTGACGGTACGTAACGATCCGGACGGACGTAACCGCGTTAACGTCAACATGTTCACGGGTAATGTGTATGTGACGGATTTTGCGGATATCCCGGCGTTTGGAAACATTCGTGATCGGAAACTGGATGATGTGTTCCATGAATGGTCAGCTGAACATCCGTTGAATCAAACGGTCAATTGCCATTGCGATATTGCATCCTGTTGCGGACCAAACCTGCTAGTGGCAGATATGTATTACAAGGGTGTGGATTTCAAATCGAGAAAGGCAATCACACGTTGATATTCCAGGTGTATTCCTGAAATAGATAGAAAAGGGGAGTTTCAACTTGGATATTCATACTGAATTTCATCTTGGACAGCTGGTATTTAATCTGGTCTGTGTCTTTTTGCTCGTATTTTTGAATGGCGTATTTGTTGCAGCAGAATTTTCCCTTGTGAAAGTAAGGCAGACACGCTTAACTCAATTGCAGAGTGAAGGAAACCGTTTGGCTGGTTATGCACTGAAGGTGAATAGTAAACTGGATTCCTATCTATCGGCAACTCAGTTCGGGATTACATTAACATCACTTGGACTCGGGTGGCTGGGAGAACCAGCCATCTCTGAATTGCTCGTTGAGCCTCTCATGTTTAAGCTCGGTGTAGGAGATACAGGGCTTATTTCGACCGTGTCGGTCATTATCGGTTTCTGTATCATTACGTTTCTGCATATTGTGTTGGGTGAGCTTGCGCCTAAATCGTTGGCAATTCAAAAAACAGACGGAGTGGCATTGTTCTTATCTGCACCCTTGCTGTTGTTCTACAAAATCTTCTTCCCGTTCATCTGGGTACTGAATGTATCGGCCAATGCATTGCTGCGTTTGGCAGGTATCGAACCTGCCAGTGAAGGAGAAGCTCACTCGGAAGATGAACTTCGAATTCTGATGAAGCAGAGTGCCAAAAGTGGTGTCATCGATAAAGATGAGATCAAACTGATGGACAACATCTTTGATTTCTCCGATATGCTGGCACGTGAAGTGATGCTGCCACGTACAGACATGGATTGTCTGTACACGCATATGTCTTTGGAAGAGAATCTGGAGATCATTAATGCAACCAAACATTCCCGGTATCCTGTTGCAGTAGAAGACAAGGATGAGATCATCGGATTCATACACATCACTGATCTGTTGCTGGCTAAACCGGAGCAACAACATGATCTGGCTTCACTTGTTCGTCCAATCTTAAACGTTCCTGAATCTATGGAAATCAGCCATGTGCTGCGTCTGATGCAGAAGAAACATTCTCAGATGACGCTGGTTGTGGATGAATATGGCGGCACAGCTGGATTGCTGACTGCGGAAGAAATTCTGGAAGAGATCGTTGGAGATTTGTATGACGAATTTGAGGATGAGCGTCCACATATGGAACGCAGTGGTGATTCGTTTTCCATTGATGGTCGTTCGCTTATTGAAGAAGTTCATAAGTGGACCGGAGCCATCATTGAGGATGAAGAAGTGGATACCATTGGCGGATGGCTGTTTAAAGAGCTTGGAGGTAGTCCAGCCAAGGGCAAAACTCGGGAGCTGAATGGATACGTCTTTGAAGTGGAGGAGTCCACTCGTTTGCGAATTACCCGGGTTCGAGTGTACAAACAATCTGTTCCTCAAGACATGAATTCGGAAGAAAAACCAGTAGAATAGATTTTGTAGTAATCTGAAGATGAGTGAGATGAGCAAGTGTGAACATGTTACTCATTTACGAAATACAGACCTTTGGAAGTGCCGTAAGAGGTGCTTCCAAAGGTCTTTTTTGATTGAGAGTGAAGTTGGCATGAGAAATTCCTTTATGAAGTTTGGATAAATGGGGATTAACCTGTAGAACTGAAACATATACATGTAGAGACGGGAAGCAATGGTTTGAATGGTATGGGGAATGCACGTAAACATCGTTGAAGGAGGCGTTTCGAGTGAAGGATCCACAGCTTCGAGCCTATGCTCCTTTTGTGGGGCCGTTTGATCCTTGCAAACCGATGGAAATCCGCACGTATCTTGTTCCACCGCAGTTGTTTATACCTTTCCAGCCCATGGGTTGGCCGCAATACAGTCCGGCAGAAGCGTTAAGACTGGGAACATTATGGCCTGCATTATATAGCCCTTACACATCCAAGAAATCAAAGGAGAGGAAGGTGGAGGCAGATGGAACCTGAAGCACCGAAAGCCTGTGATGCAAAATACTACGAGTTGCTGGAAGAACTTCAGGCGCTGGACTTCGTGTTAGTGGAACTGAATCTGTACCTGGATACCCATCCAGGTGACTTCCAAAGCATTGAGCAGTACAACAAGTTCAGCCAGGAGCGAATGCGGGTAGCTCATGAGTTTCAACAGCTGTATGGACCGCTGATGAATTTTGGTCACGCCTTCTCGAAATATCCGTGGGAGTGGTCCCAGACACCATGGCCTTGGCAGGTATAAACGTTAAAGGAGGAGTCTTGCAATGTGGGTATACGAGAAAAAGCTACAATATCCCGTTCGAGTGAGTAAATGTGACCCTCATATGGCCAAATTACTGATGGAGCAGTATGGTGGAGCAGACGGGGAATTGGCAGCTGCCCTGCGGTATCTGAACCAGCGTTATACGATTCCAGACAAAATTATCGGCCTGTTAAACGACATTGGAACAGAAGAATTTGCCCACCTCGAGATGATTGCAACCATGATCTATAAGCTGACTAAAGATGCTACAGTTGAACAGCTGGAGCAAGCCGGGCTGGCTGCTCACTACGTTAATCATGATAAGGCCCTTTTTTACAGCAATGCAGCAGGTGTACCGTTTACCGCTACGTATATTCAAGCCAAGGGTGATCCGATTGCGGATCTGTACGAAGACATTGCAGCGGAAGAGAAGGCCCGGGCTACATACCAATGGTTGATCGACATGACGGATGACGTGGATCTGCAGGACAGTCTGAAATTCCTGAGGGAACGGGAGATCGTGCATTCCTTGCGTTTCCGGGAGGCTGTAGAGATCCTGAAAGACGATCGCGAGACAAAGAAGATTTTCTGAACGTTTGGTATAGAAGCAGAAGTCTGGCAGTCCGATAGGGCTGCTTTTTGCTTTGAGTTAATTACTATGAGTTAGTTAATAAAGCCAGAAGCAGTATACGTGGTGGAGTGAGGATTCCGTTCAAATAAAAAGACGATCCTTTTTGAATTAAAATAAAAGGGATCGTCCTAGTTATTATTCTGCTGAATAAAGATATGATGGCGAAAAAGGCTAGCCTAGTATTCTACCACCATGGCTACATTTTGCCACCCGGCTCCAACCGTCCAGAACAACACTTTGTCACCACGCTGAATCTGACCGCTTGTAACCGCCCGATGCAATGCAATGAATGGACTGCTGGTTGAGGTATATCCGAATTCATCGCCAATGTAGACGGCAATATCATCAGCAATGCCGACATTCTCGGATACAGCCCGAATATTACTAATGGATAGTTGAGAGAAGCAGGCGGCTTTGATCTCGTCTGGTGTAATCTCGTTGCGTGTTAACAGGGTACGGATGGACTCCGAAGCGGCATCCACGCAGATGGAATCATCGAATGGTATGAATTTCACATGAAAAGCACCCGCATCTACACCCGTTTTGCCCAGTTTAGCCAGGCCTTCTGCAGGAAAGAGCGAATTACCATACACACACGTATCCGTCTGATAGATTGAATCAATGAAACCGACAGCATGTTCATCCCGCTCCACAATAACCGCCGCTGCTGCATCACCGAAATTGGCGAAGTATACGGGATCGTCCGGGCTGGCGTGAGGAGCCACGTAATCCGAGCCGATGATTAAGGCACGACGAATGCGAGGATTGCCCAGCATCTGCCGGCTAACCTGTTCGAAAGCTGCTGTCATGCCTGCGCAGTTGGCGTTGCTGTCAATGCAGATCGTGTGAGAAGCGCCGTTAATCAGGCGGTGAATCATCAGGGAATTCGTAGGAAAGATGTATTCTGGCGTTTGGCTTGCATAAGCAATCAGATCAATATCTGCACCGGTGAGTCCGGTTTTCTCCAGTAGGTTACTGGCTGCCTCAAAGGCCATGCTTAGTGAATTTTCGTCATCGTTGTCAATTTTATAACGTGTATCACGACCAAGTGCCTGTAACAATCCACGAATATCTACACCTCTTGCATCAAAATGTTCAATATAAAAATCATTGTGCACCTTGGTTGCTGGATGATAGATATCGATATCTACAATACGAATTCCGGCCATCTTCATTCTCCTCTTGAGCGGAAGGGTGAATTCTCAGCTTGTCCGCCTGGTTTATTAAGTGGTAACGGTAGAGATGATTTCGAGATTGTCCAGACCGACTGACCGTCCGAGCCGGGACAACTGCATTTTTAGAATCGCGTTGTTCTCGAGGGTCAACACGATTTTTTTATATTCATCTTTTTTGAACATTTGAAGGCAGCCTTCCAGAAGAGGCACAATCTCCGGAGCCGTAACATTCAACTTTTTGCAATCGATGTTCAGGTTATACTCCTTGGTATTAATAGGAGCGATCGTATCCTGATAGGCCGAGATGGAACGCAAACCGTCTTCTTGGGAGAAAGAACCCTCCAGTTCAATGTTTAACACCTTGTTCGGTACGTCAGTCTTCAGAATGAAATTTCCCATGCTTGATCTCTCTCCTTTAAATGAGTTAAGGCTATCCTGTTAATGGATACACAGCCCATTGGGCCTCTACTAAAGGCTTCTAAGATGCGAGCTGGTTCGAAGGATAATTTAACCATATTATAAAGGTAGGAATGTAAAAAGATCAATAAAAAAGTCGAATCATGTATAAAAATGTAGAAAAGTGAATTACTGTATTTCATCCAAGGTGGCAAGCAAAATATTAAACGCACTTATGATCCGCGGAGCACCCACACACGGAGCCAAATGTAGCAATATCCCCTTGAGTTGATCTACAGTTACCCCGACACTCAGAGCCATCGTGTAATGCACGCCTAGTTGTTCATACTGTCCTTGGGTGATCAACGAAGATATGATAGCGACTTCCTTCCATTGATCCGTAATGGTGGTGCGCTGAAAAATATCCCCATATGCTGTCCCCATAATAAATTCAGATAATTCGGGAAAATGCTCCTTGATTGGTGCAAGGGCTCTTGCGCCGTACTCACCAGAAAGTTTAGCAAAACGGTCCAGTCCCTGAGCTACATGTTCGCTCATGATATGCTCCTCCTAATTCAAAGTTACGGTGCGGTGAGCCGTAGGTGGAATTTCATCTCGATCAGTCAGAAGCTCAATGACAGTCACCTGATTCAACGTTTGGGCTGTGCTCAGCGCAGATGAGAATTCTTCATGTGTCTCTGCCCGGAAAGCGACAGCTCCCAGAGATTCGGCGAATTTGGCTGCATCCATGGGAACCTCAAATAAGGTGCCATCGATCCTGCCTGTTGTTTTTTTCATTCCTTTGAGAGCCATATCCAGTTGTTTGTTGTTAACGACAATGAAGATGACGTTCAGATTGTTGCATACCGCGGTATGGATCTCCGTCCCCAGCATCATGAAACATCCATCCCCGGTGATACATACGACGGTCTCTTCAGGTGAAGCGGTCTTTGCACCTATCGCCATACCAATGGCATTACCCATGCAGGCAAAGTAAGCGTCAAACACAAAGCTGCCTGGTTTCTTGACTTTATATCGCTGGACCGCATGAAATCCGTGGCTGCCATCATCAACAAAAAGCTTATGATCGTACGGAAGCAGATCGCTCATTCCGTCTAACACAGAAGCCAGAGACAGTTGGGGGAGATCTGGTAAAGGGACAGTGTAATCGATGGGTGCCGTGGTTCTCACAGGAGTAGGAAGTTCTTCTAATGTGCCCAGCAAATATTGCAGGTTGTCCTTCAAATCACCGGTGATATGTAAGGTTTGAGCGCTCATAATCTTACCCACAAATGTAGGATCAGTATCAAATTGAATGAGGTGTGCCGGGTGGTTCTCAGGTTTCAGATTGCATAGGGTCATATCACTCAGACGTGAACCGAGTACAATATAAAGGTCACTTTGGTTCAACATGTCGTCTGCATGTGGAAATCCTCCAACACCACAAGGTCCATGGTACAGGGGATGGTCCCACGCAATCGCTCCTTTTCCACCAGGCGTAGTAATGACAGGAATTTTGAACGATTCGGCCAATTGAAGCAATTCATCATGGGCTCTGGCACGACTTACACCTTTACCAGCAATAATTAAAGGGCGGTTGGATTGTTGAATGAGAGGGAAAATACGATTCAGGTTAGATATACTAAAAAGAGGTTCCGGTTCGGGAATGATAATCCGGCATTCCGATAACAATTCAGTCTGTACGTCAAAAGGAAGACAGAGGTGAACAGGGCCTTTATTCGGACCAAGGGCAATGGATAAGGCATGATTCAGTAGGGTGCCGAAGTGATCTCCACGCTCAACGAGTTTACTGAATAATGTGGCAGGCCGGAACATCTCGGCTAGATCAGCCAGATAGGAAGAGGAATCCTGGCACTGAGGTAGCCCCAGTTCCTGGATGGATTGATGACCCGTAATAAATAGAACGGGCAGATTGTTGGCCTTTGCATGGGCTGCTGCAGTAAGCAGATTGGTTCCGCCTGGACCGGATGTGGCAAAGGCAACGCCGAGTTTACCCGTCTGTAATGCATAACCGGATGCGGCAAAACCTGAGCTGGATTCATGACGGCCTGGAATGAACTCTAATCCGTAATCCACCATTTTCAGTACAGCAGGGCAGATGGATTTACCAATAATACCAAAGACATGAGTAACGCCTAGATTACGCAGAGTTTCTGCCAAATAGTCCGCAACTGTTCTCATGCGGGACACCTCGCTTCATGAAATAGGTTATTAGAACCATACGCATATTCCATTTGTTGAATGCAAGTTACTATCTAAGGTTGTAAGAGGAAATATTCATTGTTATTAGGAAGAGTATCTTTTTTTGTGGTTTTTTGTCAACCTGTATTTGTGAGTCTAAATTCCTGATTCTTAAGTTGGTAACGCTTTAAGTGTTGCTGGATAAAGTGAAAACAATTGATTATATATCCCTGGAACGAATTACCCAGTAGTTGCGAAGTTCAAATAATGTAAAAATATGACTGACAATGATGAATTTCAGTCTCTAATAGCGACTTGAAAGCTAGGGATTTATCTTTTTTCGTATCAACGCATCGCATTCGCAATTCTTTGCTTTCTGCTATACTGGAAAGGAATTGGAGGGGGATGGAATGACAGTCATCAAGATGGCTCTAATTGGGCTGGGTAAAATGGGATTACATATGGTTCATCTCATCGAGAATACAAAGATGGACACGGAGATTGAGATTGTTGCGGTGTGTGATGCGAATGAGGAAAGTTTGGCGTCTTTTGCAGCTTCTCATCGGGGAGTTAGGACGTATACGGATTACAAGCAATTGATGAATGAACATCAGATTGATCTGTTGTATATTGCAGTTCCGCCGAAATTTCATTATCCGGTTGTCATGGAGGCGCTGGAGCGCAAAATTCATGTATTCTGCGAGAAACCGCTTGCCAATAGTATAGAAGAAGCCAAAAAGATGCTGGATGCAGCGCAAAAAGCGGGCGTTGTTCATGCCATCCATTTCTCGATGCCGCATGAACCTTCCGTGCTGAAGTTGCAAGAGATGATTGAGCAGGATACTGTGGGGGCCATTCGCAAAATAGATCTCATTTTGCAATTCCCGCAGTGGCCACGATCATGGCAACAGAATGCATGGATTACAAGCCGGGAACAGGGTGGATTTATTCTTGAAGTGGGGATTCACTGGATTCATATGATTCAAAAGGTGTTTGGTGCCATCCGGGTAGTGAGCACTCAGGTTCAATATCCTGAGAATGGAGACTGTGAACTAGAAGTACAGGCTGCAATGGAACTGGAAGACGGAATCCGAATTCAGCTGAACGGCATCTCTCAATTTGCGGGGGAAGAACGTGTATCCATGGTGGTGTATGGCACAAAAGGCACGATTGCGCTGGAAAATTGGGAAGAATTGAAGACTGGCATGGTGGGGCAGCCACTTTCTCCTGTGGAAGTGCTTGAGTCCGCCAGTGAATTGCCGGTTCTTAAACATGTGATTGCACGTATACAAGGCAAACCAGCTAAGATATATGACTTTAACGATGGGTATCAGGCACAATTGATACTGGAAGCGTTACGGAACACGGAACAATCAGGATAAGAAAAGGAGTGTCAGGTTTTTTCATTTCGAAGTGCCTGCTGTACCTTTAAAATGTATCAGCTCTCCGTAACACCAAGAAGCATCGCAGTGGCCCAGGTGTGCCTGTCTGCGATGCTTCTTTCCTGTGTTTTGGCGCAAAATAGAGCTACATAGACATTCTATCGTTATGTTGTATGTTGATTCAGGTCACGCCAGCTTGAATCGCTTAACCAGCTGATCAAGTGTATCCGACATTTCATTCAACTGCTTGGACGTGTCAGACATTTCCTGCAGGGAAGCAAGTTGCTCCTCCGTCATCGCAGATACTTCTTCCGTGGCTGATGCAGTATCTTCCACAACAGCCGATACTTCATTGATGGACTTCATCACAGCCTCACTACCGGAAGTTAACTCCTCGACAACAGCAGATACCTCCAAAACTTCACCGCTGAGGTTATGAATATGCTGAGTAATGGTTGAAAAAGCATTACCTGCATCCTCAATGGTCCGCAACCCTTCATTCACATGTAGAGTACTCTCATCAACCACCTGCACCGTACTCTGAACACCTGCTACCACGGTTTCCAATATACTTGTAATCTCTTTGGCTGATGTTGCACTTTGGTCTGCAAGATTACGAATTTCCGCAGCAACAACAGCGAAGCCGCGTCCATTTTCCCCAGCGCGGGCAGCTTCGATTCCGGCGTTAAGTGCAAGCAGATTGGTTTGTCTCGCAATACCTGACATTGAATCTGCAATGTTGATCACTTGATCAGACATCTTCGAAATTTCATTAATGGCTTCCTGTACAGAGAGGAAGGATTGCTCAATGGAACTCATTTTACCTACAGCATTATCAATGCGCTGTTGCCCATCCACGGCAATGGATTCGGTACGAACTGCACGGCCTGCCACGTCACTTGCCGAGGAGGCGACACGATTAAGGCCGTGGAGGGATTGCTGCATCGCAGCTACCATGGTTTGCGTAAGAGCAACCTGTTCATCAGCGCCTTCAGCTACACGTTCCATGGCAGTGGCAACTTCTTTTCCTGCAAGATGGCTATCGGCAACCCCTTTATCCAATCGATCCGAAGCTTTACTCAGAATCATGGCATTGCTCTGAACGTCCAGCATCATTTGCTGCAAACCAGTGAGCATTGTATTGGCTGCCTCCGCGAGTTCACGAGTTTCGTCTTTCATTGGCGTAGCGATTCTCAGTGTCAGGTCACCATTGGAAGAACCGATGTCATTTAATGCCTGCTTCACGGTACGGATGTTTCTAACAATGGCACGTGACAGGACCAATGCAGTGATGAACGAGATAATGGCCACAACGATAAGTGCCCCATACAGTTCCAGGTTCAGTAGTGTGTTTTTTTGCTTCAGTGCTTCTGTACGGTTATCGGTTAACGTATGCTCGTTGGTTCGAAACGTATCGAGAGCAGTCCGAATCTGGTCCATGTCTCTTTTACCTGGATCATCTGCGAAAAAATCTCGAATGGCCTGCGTATTATTTACTTGGCGAAGGGCGACCATAGGTTCACCAGCGACCTGGACCCAGTTCTCCATATTAGTATGTATGTCTTCCAAAAGTGCAAGTTGAGCCGGATTATCCGAAATTAAAGCAGCAAGTTCATCTTTGAGTGTAATAAGTTGCGCTTTTCCTTGGGTGTAGGGATCGAGATAATTGTCCTGACCCGTGATGATGTAACCGCGTTGACCTGTTTCCATATCTACCATGTTTCTTTCGAGTTCATAGGTGAGGGCGTGTACCCTCATATCGTGATCGACCAGAAAATCCAGTTCCCGTTGAAGCTGACTTGTGTTGTTCTGAATCAGCAGGATGCAACCAGCCAGTACAGCCAGTACGAGTAAATATCCTAATCCGATCTTATAAAAAATCTTAAAGGTCTTTCGCTTTTTCATGTTTGTTATTCCTCTCTCTGGGGTATATGTAGTTGTCGAAAAAACCGAAAATGTGATAAATGTAGGTCTTTAGATCAGGTGTCTGAAGAACTATTTTTTTAGTATTATACGCAAAGAAATTTATTTTGTACATAGTTTGTTTAACTATAATATAACGTTTGGTTGATGTTGTGTAAGGTTGGGGTTGATGATCTTTTACAATCGTTGGTTTACACGTCTGAACGTTATGTTTATCATGGGAAGGGAACGATTCCAATTACATATACAATATCCCAATCCGAAAGGAACATTGGACATGAATAAAGAGAAGGTATTGCTCAAACCGGAAGCGATGATTTTTGACATGGATGGTACGCTGTTCCAGACAGAGACCCTGTTGTTGCCAGCTTACCAGCAACTATTTGATACATTGCGTGCCGAAGGGCATTTTGAAGGAGAAACTCCACCCGAGGAACGGATGCTGGGAAGTTTGGGCATGTTGCTCGAAGATATATGGAAAGTGGTTATGCCTGAGGCATCGGAAGCGGCACATCGCCGTGCAGACGAACTGTTGCTTCAACTGGAGATTGAGGGGCTTGATCAAGGAAGTTCCCAATTGTATCCTGGGGTGAAAGAAACACTGCAAGCATTAAAACAACAAGGAGTGCGTCTTTTTGTCGCAAGTAACGGGCTGGAGGACTATGTGAAGGGTGTGGCGTTTGCACACGAGATTATGCCTTTCTTTGAAGGGGTATACAGTGCAGGCCAGTACAAGACTCCTTCCAAGATTAATCTGGTGCAGATCCTGCTTGAGAAACATCGTATTCAGGACGCATGGATGGTAGGGGATCGCTCTTCTGATGTGGAAGCTGGTAAAATGAACGGTCAGGCGGTCATCGGCTGTGCTTATGCCGGGTTTGGCCGTGATGAGGAGCTTGCGGGCTCAGATGTGCTCATCTCTGATTTTACAGAACTGCTGCGTCTGTATGATGAAGCAGAGTAGCCTATACGCTACATACGTATACTGAGATTTAAGATTACGAACCGCATGATATGAACCTGTAGACTCAACGGAAATTCGTTGAATACAGGTTTTTTTGTATGGTCATGCAGTCACATTCTCCCCTGTAAAAAGTTGATTTCCCTATCCCGCCTACCTCCATATTCCCTCTATACTTCATTCAAAAGCTATAGGGGGTCCGATTCTGGTGAAACCATCCAAAATACATGCCTATATGTTCATCTTTCCAAGTCTTTTTTTAACCCTTGTATTTGGGATCTATCCGCTGTTATGGGCGCTGCGTTACATGTTCTATGATTATCAAGGCATCGGGACGCCTGTCTTTATCGGGCTTGATAATTTTGGACGCATTTTGCGTGACGGGCAATTCTGGGATTCTGTAGGCAACACGGGTGTGTACGCCCTGGGCAAACTCGTTGTTACAATTCCACTGTCGTTAACTCTGGCGATTATTCTGAATCGCAAATGGAGAGGGCGATCCCTCTTTAGGGCGATCTATTATCTCCCCACTATTTTTAGTGCTTCGGTCATGGCGATTGTATTCTTTATTATTTTCAACTCTTATAACGGAATATTGAACCAATTGCTGCTCAAGTATCATGTGATCTCCGAATCCATTAGCTGGCTGGGGGCTGAACATGCCATGCTAACAACCATCATCATCGCCATCTGGGGGGCTGTGGGCAACTATATGTTGTTGTTCATTGCGGGTCTTCAGAGCATTCCCGAAGAGCTTTATGAGGCGGCATCGCTGGATGGAGCGAGTGAGTTTCAGAAACTGCGGAATGTAACAATTCCATTGCTGGGTCCAGTCTTGCAGATGATCATCATGCTGGCAATTACCACGGCGCTGAAAGGTTACGAGAGTATTATGGTGCTTACCGAAGGAGGGCCGTATGGCAAAACAGAGGTGATGTATCTGTATTTGTTTAAACTGTTGTTTCCCGTGTCGGCTGACACCCAATCACTCCAGCAGCTCGGTTATGGCAGTGCGGTTGGTTCAACAACGGCTCTCATCGTAGGGGCTGTGACGCTCATTTATTTCCGTATATCCAAAAAGCTCAATGATGTCTATTAAAATGAAAAACAGACTTTTTGAACACGTATAAATTAATCAGGAGGAAACGATGATGACTCAAAATGTGCTTGCGCCCTCAGGGTCTCCCCAACTCATTCGCTGGACCAAACGAACGGTACTTTGGCTGTTTTTGATCGCAATTGCTCTGCTGTCGTTGTTCCCCATCATACTTGTATTGCTCGGTTCCTTCAAAACAAACCAGGAATTGACCGGAGGGGCTACCATCTGGCCGAAGATTTGGCAGTTCTCCAACTATGCTCAGGCCTGGAAAACCGCCAATTTTTCAGGTTTTACGATGAACAGCGTGTTTGTTAGCATCAGTACCACAGTTGGCACGTTGCTGGTAGCTTCGATGTCAGCCTATGCTGTGGATCGAGTGAATTTCAAAGGGAAAAAGGGGTACACCTTGCTCATGGCATCCACTCTGTTTATCTCCATTGGCGCGGTTGTGCTGCGTCCGCAATTTGACCTCATGGTTAAGCTGGGGCTGAATACCACGTTGTGGGGCGTTATTATTATACTGATCAGCGCACACGCTGCCACATACTTTATTCTCATTGGTTTCTTCAAGAGCATCCCGCGCGAACTGGATGAAGCGGCGATGATTGATGGCTGTAATTTCTTCACCACATACTGGCGAATTATTCTTCCGCTCCTGCGGCCCGGACTCGCCGTTGCAGGTTTAGGGGTATTCCAGAGTTCATGGAATGAATATATTCTTCCTTTTGTATTCACCATGAGCAATCCGGATTTGCAGACTTTGCCGGTTGGGCTGGCTAATCTGCGATATGGCATCGGAGCTGCGGCTGAGGTCCAACTGATGATGGCCGGAGCCTGTCTGTCCATTTTGCCGCTGCTCATCGTTTATATTTTTGCCAACAAATCATTCATGCAGGTGACCTTGGGAGCTGTGAAAGGATAGGCGTGAGCACAATCATGGAAACGGTTTTACGGGTTATTCCACTGTGCTATACTCATTTTAATTCACAGCGGACGGGCCAAGCCGTGTTCAAGGAGCGAGCGCCGATGATATTCGACTTTTATAAAATGTCCCTGAAAAAAAGAATACAGCTGCTGTACATTTTTCTCGTTGTCCTGTGCATCAGTGTGACCGGGATATGCTCTTATCTCTTTGCTGCACGAAGCATTGAGCAGAATGCACTTGAACTGAAACAAAGCATTCTGAACAAATCAGTGCAGGTTATGGATGAACATCTAAGGCATATTGTTGTATCCTCTTTTTCTTTTATGCTCAATGAAGCATTCACCCAGGTCATGAAGGACGTGGGGAAAAATAACACATCTCATTATTATCAGAATCTCTCGCTGCTGCAAACATCGTTTGCTCAATTGAAGCTCGTAGAGCCACTGATTGATACCGCATATCTGACAACACCCATCGGTGATTTTTTCTCGACCAAAGATTTTCCGAATCGCAATAACCCGTTCGACAGGGAATACGGACGCTACGTGAAGCTGCAAGGCTGGAATACGATGTGGTTTGGTTCACATCAGAGTGAATTGTTCCAATCCCAAGGAAATGTGTTATCTCTGTTGCTCAAACCCATTGTGATCGATAATCATACCTATTCGAATGTATATATGGTCGTCAATATGAAGGAAGAGGCGATGCGAGACATTCTGACGCAGGATCTCATGAATAACCAGATTCAACTGTTTTTGCTGCACAAAAACGGAAATGAAGTCATTCGACCCAGGTCCCGAAATTACGATTTCATTATGGAGCCGGACTTTACCCAACAGTTTAGCCGTGGCGATGCTGGAGATTTTACCTATAGGAACGATCAGGGGGAGGACATGCTTGTTAACTATTCGGCATTGTCGATGAACGAGGATTGGGTCATGGTAAGTGTACAGTCCAAGGCTGACTTGTTGTCCCCCCTCCAAAAGATACGCTGGCTGATCATCCTGATCATGTTGTTTTGCATTTTGCTTGCACTTGGGTTGTCCAGGCTGCTGGCATCCGCTCTGCTGAAGCCACTGAACAAACTGCGACGCCTGATGGTTGAGGTGGAGTCCAATGATCTGGATGTACGGTTTCGCAGCAAGTATGACGATGAAGTCAGCGCTGTAGGGCATCGTTTCAATCGGATGTTGGACCAGATTCAGGTTCTGTTTGAAGAAGTACGGACAACAGAGCAAGACAAACGGCGGTTTGAAGTCAAGGCGCTTCAGGCGCAGGTTGATCCTCATTTCCTCTACAATACGCTGAATACAATGTTCTGGAAAAGTGAGAGCGGAGAGAAGAAGGATGTAAGTGAGATGATCGTCTCCTTATCCTTGTTATTCCGTCTGGGACTGAATGATGGGAAAGACATCACCAGTGTGGGGCAGGAGATCAAACATGTCGAACAATACATGCAGCTTCAGCAAAAATGTTATGAGGATCTGTTCGTTTATCGAATTGAGGTGGGGGACCCCTCTTGTTACGCTGTTGATATTTTAAAAATATTGCTTCAGCCCTTGGTCGAGAATTCCATCCTGCATGGATTCAATGACAAAGAAGATTTGGGCGTTATCCTGATCCGCATTGATCGTCAGGGTGACACACTACGGCTGGAGGTGGCTGACAATGGATGTGGGATGGATGTAGCCAGCATCTATGCTGAGGACGCTCCTGACGGGGGACGCAAAGGTTATGCCCTATCCAATCTCCATGGCAGACTAAGCCTGCACTACGGGGATGTGGCCTCGATTGTGTTTCATAGCAGTACAGATGTAGGAACAACAGTTGTTATCACGATTCCGATCACCTGAGGAGGGGCAGTATGGGCCAATTGACGATGTGTGTTATGGATGATATCCAGGCAGTTGTAAAGGGCATATCCTCAACTATTCCGTGGGAAGATCATCAGGTTCGGATTGTAGGCACGGCAGGCAATGGAGAGCGCGGTTGGTCCTTGTTGCTGGAGCAGCAACCCGACATCGTGATTAGTGATATCAGGATGCCCAAGCTGAGCGGACTGGACCTCATGAAGCGGGCATTGGATGCCGGACTGCGAGCCAAATTTATTTTCATCAGTGGTTATTCGGATTTCCAATATGCACAGGAAGCCATCAAGCTGGGGGCATCCGACTATTTGCTCAAACCGTTTACCCCTGAAGAAATACTCGGTGCGGTGTTGAAGGTAAGACAGGTGATTAAGGAAGAGCAGGCACAGTGCAAACAGTTGGAACAGTTGGAGCAGAAGGTGGAGAGCAGCAGCCAGTACGAGCGTCACAGCTATCTCCTGGGTTTGTTGCGTCATGAAATCGGGGGCTTCCTGAATGAAAGTCGCTGGAACGAGCTGCATATTGATCTCGATTCCTCCAATCTTCTCGTGATGGTCATTGAGGTGGATGGTTATACGCGATATGGATACACGATGCATCTGGATGCCGAAATCGTTCCTTTTGCGGTCCAAAATATTGTGGGAGAAACCTTGAACCGCTATACCAAGGGCGTTGTTTTACGGGAAAACCGATACCGGCTTGCCGCCATATTTAACACACCAAGTCAGATCGACGTCTCCGAGCTCCTGGAGCAATGCCGCCAAAATGTGGAGCGATTCAGCAAAAAAACAGTCTCGATTGGTGTGGGTACGATTGCCCACAGACCACAGGAAATCTGGACGTCCTACGCACATGCAGATCAGGCGATATCCTATCGTTTTTACAGTGAAGGAAATTGCATCCTCAAGTATGCTGAACTGGAGAATCAGGCCTGTGTGGCCCCGGTATATCCTTTGGAGAAGGAAAAAGAGCTTTTTTACGCACTGAAATGTGGTAATGAGAGCACCTGTCACCGCATCATTGATGAAATTCTCGAAGAATGGCAGGTTTCCGAAGGTTTTCCCGAGCCGCTCACGATGATTCGTTTGTTGTCTGGACTGGCCTTTGCCATCTACCGTGCCTTTTGTGATGAGATTACAGCAGAGGAACGCTTGCGTCTGGAGGCCGACCTGACAGTGCTTGAGGCGATGCGCTCCTTGACGTTTGAGGGCTGGAGGGGATATATCAAGCATTTTA
The DNA here is from genome assembly GCF_037973995.1 of Paenibacillus sp. FSL R5-0701. NCBI lineage: Bacteria > Bacillati > Bacillota > Bacilli > Caryophanales > Paenibacillaceae > Paenibacillus > Paenibacillus sp. FSL R5-0701. The sequence continues at coordinate 2,069,198 of NZ_CP150230.1, forward strand.
GCAGTATGGGATGCGAGATTATGGACAAAAAGCGACTCACCGATGTCAAACAGGCGATTAGCAAAGCACAGGAATATATCAGTCTGAATCTTGCAGAAAATCTGACGCTGCATGCCTGTGCCCAATCCGTGCATTTAAGTCCGAGTTATTTTGCCAATGCCTTCAAAAAGGAAACGGGCATAACGCCGATTCAATATATTACTAAGATGAGGATGGAAAAAGCAAAAGAGTTGCTGGTTGCAGGTGTACAAGTGCAAGAGATCTGCCAGAGGCTGGGTTATGAGGACAGGCCTTATTTCAGCGGTTTGTTCAAGAAATATTGCGGCATGACGCCAACCTGCTTCCGGCAAATGTATGAGAATTGAAACCGATACGGATCGTCATTTTTCCCACCATGCAAAGTCAGAATGTCCCTCACTTCCATGAAAGCGTAGCTATTATCATTACGTTAACGGATAACCAAATGGGTTGTCCAGACAAGCATAAGGGGGCATATCAATGGTTAAAAAGTGGATGGTGACTACGCTAAGTGCATTGCTGGCGCTAAGTTTGGCAGGTTGTTCTGCTGACAGTGGTACTTCGGCAAATAGCGAATCGGGGACCAGCGGGGAGAATGCCGGAGGGAAAACCAAAATCATATATTGGACACCGGACCGCCATGATGCTGATTTTATGAAATCCAAGATCGATGAGTTCAATCAGACGAACAAGGACAACATTGAAGTGGAGATGACCGTGATGGGGGACAACTACCCACAGGCGGTCGATATTGCTTTTGCCAGCAAGCAGGCACCCGATGTGCTGCAAGTTAATGATTTTCAGACGTACTATCAGAAGGGATATCTCGCCCCGATCGATGGATACATGAGTGATGAGATGAAGGCCGTGTTTAAAGACAGCTTGATTGAAAATAAAAACACGATTGATGGAAAAATATATTCCCTCCCCAATACAGGGCAGGTCTGGCGACTTGTGTATAACAAGGATATTTTCAAAAAGGCAGGGATCGAGAGTCCGCCAAAAACGTTGGCTGAGATGGTTGCGGATGCCAAAAAAATTACCGAAGTTGGTAAAAGTGAAGGCATCTATGGTTTTGCCAGCCCGTTCAAGAGCAGCAGCGGCTTCTGGAGAGCAGCCAATACGATCGCAGGTGCAAGCAGTAATGTTGGTATTGATGGTTACAACTACAAGACTGGCCAATTTGATTTTGGGATGTACAAGGATATCGCAATGGCACTCCGTCAGATGAATCAGGATGGCAGTATGCTGCCAGGGGTAGAAAGTCTGGACATCGATCCACTCCGAGCCCAGTTTGCACAAGGAAAAATTGGAATGTACATTAATCACTCCGGCGAACCAGGGGTATATAAAGATCAGTTTCCTACCAAAGAAAATTGGGCAACGGCTCCTGTGCCAACAAATGATGGAACGATCAAGGGCGCTTCGCAAGTCATCGGGGGCTCCTACATCGGCATCAATGCAGATTCTGCCAATAAGGAAGCGGCATGGAAGTTTATGGAGTATGTGTACAGCACAGATCTTCAGAGTGAGTATTACGAAAAGGGATACGGAATCTCACTGATTCCTGCTGTACTAAGCTCTGACAAAAAACCAAGCATTCCGGGCATTGAAGGTTTCCTGCCCAAACGATATGATGCCATTTTCCCGGCAAATCCAAGTGTGGTGACCGAGAGTTCACTGGAAGGCACCAAATGGGGTGAGGCTTTTTCAATCTTTGTATTCACGGGTGGCGATCTCGATGCTGTGATCAAGGATCTGGATACAAGGTACAATGCAGCTCTGGAGAAAACCAAAGCGGCAGGGCTGACCAACATAACTGCTGATCCATCGTTCGATTCTTCCAAGCTTCAGGGTAAATTGTCCACAGAAGACTAATAAACGTTCATAGCGGCCGTGGTTTAACTACTTCGGTCGCTTATTCACAAGGAAAGGGGAAAAGCAAAATGATTATTAATCATGCGTCTACCGATGCATATATCATAAACGAAACGAGTTCCCGCAAGATCTTGGGCATGGGCGGTACATTAATGATGGTGGAGGTTACCTTTGCTAAAGGTGGTATTGGAGAAGTTCACTCCCATGATGCGCACGAGCAAGTCAGCTATATCGTCAAAGGCAGCTTTGAGGTACAGGTCGGTGAAGAAACTCGTATCTTAAAAGCAGGGGACAGCTTTTATGCCGGTTTTAACGTTCCGCATGGGGTCAAGGCCCTGGAGGACTCCGTCATTCTGGATGTGTTTACCCCATTCCGTCAGGATTTCCTCGAGGCGTCCCAATGAGCGATTTTTACCTTTCGGCAACGGATCTGCAACGGGCTGCCCAATATTATGAAAAACATTTTCCGGAAGAAGCCCGAAATTCGCTCACGATTGCCAATCGTGCCATCCTGAATGAATTTATTGTTCCTTATACCAACGATCTGAATCGCTGGATTCCGATGGGGACACCTGTGGACTGGCTCGACAACCCGACCAATGATCTGGAGTTCACATGGGGCATCAATCGACACTGGCATATGCTCGATCTGGGCAAGGCGTATCTGATGAAGGGCAATCCGCTATATGTAACAGCATTTATTGACCACTTCCGTAGCTGGAGACAGCAAAACCCGGTTTCTGTAAATCTGGTTTATGACGAGGCTGTGTTCTTTCAAAAACCCGGTCCGTGGCGCCTGCTGGAGACGGGACTACGTGTGCAGTCCTGGATATCGGCATATAAATATATGGAAGCGAGTTCACTGATAGACGAAGGTTTTCAGGCGGAGTTCCGACAAGGTCTGGAAGAGCACGCCGAGTTTTTGACCCGTTACCTCGGCAGCACGGAAATCAATCATGCCATTATGCATATGCAAGGCTTGTTCATGATTGCTACGTTCTACCACCAGCACCCGCGAAGTCCACACTGGCGTCAAGTGGCGATGGAACGTCTTGAGCTGTGTTTGCTGCATCAGTTGGGTGAAGAGGGAATACAGGTTGAACTGACAACACATTACCACAATGCCAGCATCGAGATGTTTGGCACGCCTTATCGGTTGGGTGAGATTTCAGGACATCCTTTCTCGAAATGGTATGCCAGCTGTCTATGCCAAATGGCAGCATTTACTGAGGCGCTGATTCGACCAGATCACCAGTCTACCGGTATTGGTGATTCGGATTGGGTTGGCGATGGACGACAACGACTGACCCTGCTTGGAGCGATCCTGGACGATGATGATTTGATGGCTCGCGGAACGGATAGCTCGGAGTGTCTCTGGTTGCTGGGTGTGGAGAAATATGAGCGGTGCCTCCGTCTACAGGCTTCTTCTTCTCCGGCTTTGTCGAGCCGGGCTTTTCCGCAGACAGGATATTATGTTATGAGGGACAAGTATCAATATCTTTTTTTTGATGCGGCTGCCATGGGCGGAGCACATGGACATGCAGATGCGCTGAATGTGGAGTGGATGTGGAAGAACCAGCTTTTCTTCACGGACACCGGACGTTACACGTATGAAGAAGGGGAATGGCGTCGGTATTTCAAAAGTACGCGGGCGCACAATACCGTCACGGTGGATGGTCTGAATCAGACACCTTATCTCTCCACACAGCAATGGGGTGAACCGGAGGCTCAGGCCACAACGTTACGTTGGGAGAGCAATGACAGCTATCACTTCATTGATGCTTCGCAGGATGGATATACACATTTGCCAGATCCAGTTACACATCGCCGGTGGATGCTGGCAGGGGTGGAGATTCCTATACTACTAATTGTGGATTGGCTGGAGGCAGAAGCAGAGCATACTCTGGAGCAACGTTTTCACCTGCATCCGCAAGCGGATATTGCGTTGAGGATGAATGAAGCTGGAGAAATGACGGCGGATATGAGCTATGAGGCATCTTCCATAACGCTGACGATGCAATGGGTTACGGCAGGCATCGGGAAGGGAGCCTTCGCGTTGACGGAGCAGCCCGGCTGGATATCTGAGGTGTATGGTTCCAAGTCGGAAACATCGGTCATCCAGGGCAAGACTGATTTCTCGGGAAAAGTGGGTATTCTGACGTTGTGCCTGCCTGCGGATCATATTGACCAGGTTACATGTGTTACCACATGCCAACTAGAACCTGACCTGATGAGATTGGCATTATCTTATGTGCAAGGTGAGGAAAAAGGGTATATTGTGATTGACAACGATACGCTGCAATGGACGAAAGAACAGAAATAAAAAACAGTAAAGCAGGAGTCTATGCTCGCACTTGGCGAACATAGACTCCTGCTTTATCTAATCCATTCACTTGACTTTCCTTTTTCTTTTTACTCTGGTGGATTTTTGCGAAACGGGCCTGGGAGTGGCTGGTTTTCTGGACGTTCCGGGAGGTCTGTTGCGATATACATATAAGGCATACTCCAGCGGTTGAGTGATGGCTTTATAATAGATATCCCGCTCCCCGATGCGAGCGAATACTTCACGCGCAGGTTTGGGATTAACTTCAAGCAGGTAGATACGTCCGCTTCTGTCAATCGCCAAATCCAGTGCCAGCTCACACAGGTCGCCATACGTATCTTCCAGAAACGAAGCAACATCAATGCCGAATTTCTCTGCAGTTGTGTTAATTTCTGCCCGGAGGTCGTCATCTTCGATCCATTGCTTCATGAGTCGGTTCATCGCTATTGCCTGACCGCCGCCATGCAGATTGGAGGTCACGCTTTTTTCTGCACCCATGCGTCCAGCACATCCAGTAAGCTCCCATTGTCCTTCACCATTCTTCTGAACGAGCATGCGATAATCATGCACACGTCCATTCGGAAGCTGAAGTTGAATCCCCTTTTGTACAAGATACTTGTCTTTCATGTTCCAGTGCTGGAGCAACGCGCCAAGTCGTGAGAAATGAACTTTACGTGGAGTGATGATACGACGTTTCTGATCCCGCCCCTGAACAAGCACCGTATTAGCCTCGCTACTGCTGCGTTCAATGCGCAGAATACCACGTCCGCCTGTTCCATTAATGGGTTTGAGATAGACCAGGGAAGAAACTTTGAGCATCCGGTTTACATCGGACATATCCTGAAATAGAGCGGTTTCCGGCAGGTGTTCACGAAAGTTGGCTTTTTGTAAAAGGGTCTGGTGGATGGTCCATTTATTGCGCAGTGGCCTGTTCAGAAAGAGCAGATGCCCATATTTCTCACGAAAAGCAAGCAATTGCTGGAACCTTCGGTTACGTTGAATCCGGCAGCGATCAAAGATCAGGTCCGGGAATGATCGCCACTCCCTGGACCAGCCTTTTCCCTCATGAAAAACCATGGCTTCAATTTGTTTGCCCCCGGGGTGTACGTCGGCTGGTGTGAATACATAGATATCGAGTCCCCGCTTGCGCCCTTCAAGAATCATTCTGCGATAGACGCTTCGTTCTTCAAGAGCGCGATGTTCATTTAAGTACAACGTCATAATGCCCAGAACAGGTGAGGACACAAACAATCACCTTCTTTTTGCAGTATTCCTGTCTATCATCGTTTGGACTGACGGGCAAGATAAGCGCTGTAGTGAAATATACGTTCCAATGACCGCCGTCTGATCTGTGGTTCATCAAACTTCATGGGCTTTGCATTGGCTTCGAAGAACCAGAGTTCCCCCAGGTCATCAATGCCCAGATCCATGGACATTTCTCCGAGTGTGAAACCAGATCCCCGTTCTACCTGTCTTGCGATCATTAATGAAGTGGATTTCACACGTTTCATCAGGGTTGTTGACATTTCTTCGCCAAAAAGCTCGGTCAGCAGCTTCTCAGGGTCTTCTACGCTCCCGCCGCGCGGCACATGCGTTGTAATGCTGCGGGAGCCAGCAAGTCTCGCTCCTACACCGGTTACGCTCCATTGGCCCTTGGTGTTCTTTTGTACAAGAACACGCAAATCGAAGGGGCGTTTACGAGAGGATGCCAATTCAATGCCTTGTTGCATGATATAGGGCGTAAGTCCGGTTTCTTTGCGAATTCGTGCCCATAACTTGGCAAGTGTAGCTGCTTTATAGGTCGTGCTTTTACGTGTGGTTTGTATTTTGAGTCGGTAGGGAAGTCGTTCTTTTTCCTGAAATTTAAGCATCATGATTCCTTTGCCAGCTTTGCCGCTCTCGGGCTTAAGGTACAGGTAGGGATACGCCCGTAGAACGGCACCCAGAGAAGAAGCACTTCGCATCCGCCGAGTATAAGGGATCAGTTGCTGAGTCGATTTGGACTTCTTCAGCCATTCGAACAGATCCCATTTGTTGAAAAAGAATGGGTTATACAGTTCGATTCCGGATTGCATGCATTCGTCAATTTTACGCTGTACGGAAGGTTTTCCTTCGTCTTCCCGGTTGGGAATACGATTGTACAGAACATGGGGAAGGGGGAAAGGTTGTGAAACCCACTTTCCACTCCCCTTGTTGTACGTATATCCTTTCACGGTGGGACCACTCACGTTCAGATCCCGAACAGTTACAATGTACACCACGTATCCCATGCTTTCGCCTGTCTGTAAGATATCCTGAAAATTTTGATGATTTCCCCTGAACATGCGCTGTTTATCATGCATGGTCAAAACAGCAATGACAGGTTTGAAATCATCATGAAGGCTCATCAAATTTCTTCCTTCTTCCGGAACTTGCTCAAATACAGGCAGTGTTCCAAGATGTGCTCCACCGACGATTTGCCCTCCACCCGGAGTGAAGGGTGACGGAAAATGGAGCGCCCGGGTTTGGCGTTCGCTTCGAACATCCATACATGTTCCTCCTGATCAATGCCCAGATCAAAGCCAATCTCACCAATCAGATGCTGGTGCTGGGTTTCAATCGCCTGGGCCAGTGTAATAGCGACGGATTTGGCATGCTGAAGAACTTCTCCCGCACGATCGCCGAAGTTGCGACTGAGCGCCTGCTCAGGAGTCATTAGGGAGCCGCCATTTTTGATGTGTGTTGTGACGCTGCCACGTCCTGCCTTTTTGGCTCCAATTCCGACAACAACCCATTGATTGTTACCATTTTTATGCATGTGAAAACGAAAATCAATTGGACATTCATCAATCTCAATTAGACGTATTCCCTGCTGAACGACATATCCGCGTAGCTGTTTGCCATGTCTTCCCTGAAGCATGCGCATCAGACTGTTGAAGGACCCAAAACGCAGGAGTGCATTACCGCCTTTTTTGCGATAACGTGCGAAATATCCACGTTTGGGCGAGTAAGTCAGGCGGTAGATCCCGTTCCCCAGACTTCCGGCAGTAGGTTTATAGTAGACGAACTGATGGCGTTCCAACATTTCCTTCATCTGTTCAACGGACGGATTGGTAATTGATTCAGGGATATACCTTCCGGCTGTTGGTTCGTTCTCCAGCAATGTATAGATATCCGATTTGTTGAAGAAGCTCCAATTGAAGAACGGAATTTTCCGACGAATAAATCGTTCCCGCAGTTGGTTAATGGCTGGTGAGAAATCTGAACGACGGCTTGGTAACCGGTTGTAGACGACATCGGGCAGAGGTACCGTTCTGCGGGTAAAGCTTCCGTTATCATTCAGAAAAAAACCGGATACCGTCTCATTCTGCCAATTGATATCCCGGGGAGTAAAGGCATAAATATAGGATTTTCGGCTGCCTTCACGGAGTAACTGTTTGATGAAACCAGTACGGGAACCGAATGGATTCGTGCTCGTCGCAGGCCCATCAGAGAGTACGCCGATCAGTGGACCTAACTGGACCTCATCATTTTGCAAATTCCGGAGATAAATACTGCCCCGTTTGGGAACGTTCATCATATTACGGATACCTGAAGCGAGATACAGATGTTTACCTGCTTTTTTGATTGGTTTGATCGTTGCAGGTACCCGGTCACGCCCGAAGCGAAGGTGCACCGTTTTTTTGCCGGACAGGTTGAGGCTCTTCATTAAAGCGTTGGATACATAAACCACTTTATCCGGTTGCTTGGTGAAATGCAGATTGCAAAAGGTCAAACTCATGATTTATCCTCCTATCCTGAAAAGATCCTTGGGCTCCATGGCAAGCGGGCGCTGCGGGCCTCAGCCGCCGTGAATCGGGATGGGTTTCAGGCCAGCTTTGCTGGATGTATTCGGCAATTTCATTGGACGAATGACGTCCGTGAGAACATGTTGTTGCAACAGATAACGGGCATAGGCAAGCGGCCGGGTATAAGTCAGAGTATGCATGCGTCGGTCGCCCGCTTCTGCAAATGAGGTGCGGCCTGGTTTGGAGTTGACTTCAATTAGCCAGAGTTGGCCCTCTGCATCTGCTCCGAAATCAAGCCCCAATTCGGCTAACCTGCCGAAACGGCTTTCCAGCAGGGTGGGGATAAGAGTAGCAGTCTGCCGGATGCTCTTCAGCAGAGTTTCTGTACGAATCGTTCCATATCGCTGGAGCAGATATGCGTGGGCAGGATATGCTTTACCCCCACCGTGAAGATTGGACGTGAGTGAACCTTCGGGTCCTTCCCGTACCATACATCCGGTAAGCGTCCAGCGACCTTGCCCATTCTTTTGCATTAGAGCCCGTATGTCGAATGCTCTTCCATGATGGCTAAGCTCCAGATATGGCTGCACGATCATCTTACGCTCAGCCTGATGTAATGCTAGCCAGGAAGATACAGCCTGGGTATGGTTGAATGTAAGAAAAAAGGGTTCATTGTCCTCGTTACGCCCCTCCACGATCCATGTTGATGGAGTCGTTCCCCGAGACATGCGAAAGGTATTTTTGCCATGAGTCCCGGATACCGGTTTGAAGAACAGTCCTCTGGGCCAACGGTCCAGCCATGTTTCCCAAGGAATATGTGATCCGATCCGGGTCGTGGGAGCAAGTTGTGACCTCAATTCAGGATTTCGGGACAACACACGATGTACCTCCCATTTTCCTGGAAGGGAAGCAGACCAATAACGGTGTTGATCTGTGCCGTTGGTTGGTATCCATTCCTTAAGCTGTTGTCTGACGTACCTGGAGATCGGGCGAAGACAACGATCCATAATGAGATCGACTGCAGGAACAGGTACCGAATTCCACTTCCCTTGATGATAGACATATCCCCATTGAAGAGGGAGATGGACTGCATCATTTGATATCGGGATCACAATAATCTGAAGGGCGTATCGCATGCTCCCCACACTGAGACGACGACAGAAAAGTTCATCTGTAAAGGGAGGTGAGCCTTCGGTTGCACGTACAAGAATGGCCAGTGTCTTGGTCTGAGATGATGGAAACATTACGCTGCACCTCTCCTCTATCAGATTTGTTTCCAGTAGGGAATAACTTTTCAAAAACCCGCCAGGTACGTAGAATATTCAAGCATGGCTTTGACGGAAGGGCGGATCTTGCTCTCACTCAGTGGTGTATTATCATTCTTGGATGGTTTGGAGTTGACTTCGAGCAGCCATACGCGCCCAGTGGTGTCCAGAGCCAGATCAATACCAAGTTCACCAAAATGAGCAGGGATGGCACTCTCAATCCCCTTTGCGATATCTAGTGCTGCGGTGTGCAATCCTGCATAAGCGGAAGCTTTGGCTGATCCAGACAACTGTGTTTTGGCAACAGCATCCTTGACGGTGCTGAGACTTCCACCCCGTGCCAGATTGGATACGTAGTGACTCCCGCCTGCAATCCGGGCGACGATGGAGGTTACACTCCATTTTCCTGTACGGTTCTTTTGCACGAGCGCACGGAAATCCACGGGTCTGCCACTGTTGTCAATGAGAGTCAGCCCTTGTTGGATCTGATAACGCGTTGTTTTCATTTTCCCAGACATACTGGCATACAGTTTATCCAGAGAAGTATACGTTTGTTTCCGGGTGCCCCCGACGCCAGTCGCCAGAGTCAGGAAGCTTCCGTCCGTCTGACGTGATACCCGGATGATCCCTTTACCCAAAGAACCGCGTACGGGCTTCAGAAATACAACCGGATGTCGGTTGCACATCGTCTTGAGCAGGGCGGACGTCTTGAGTAAATGAGACTCGGGAAGAACTCGTTTAAGCGTTGAAATGGACTTGAGTGCGTCAAACACTTCGTTTTTGTCCAGAAACTTTTCATTGAAGGTTTGCGTGCCGTAGAGCAATTTTACTTCTTTCATAAAATGCTGTACGCTAGGTTTGTTCTCAAGCTTGCGGGACGTTAGCCGGTTATTGACGACGTCTGCTACAGGCAGAACAGTCTTTTTCCAGCCGTCATCATACACCCAGCCCTTCATATAACCCGTTACCGCTCCAATATCCTCCGGTGTGAAAAAGGATACATAGGCGCCTTGCTTACGGCAGGCGTTCACCAGTTCTTGACAGAACATCGTGATGGAGCCAAAGGGCCGATCGGGCTGATCGGGATAATCCTGGCTAACCAGTACACTGATGTAGGGTCCAAGGCGAAGCGTACGGCTGGCTGAACGATAGGATACCCTCAGAACCGAACGTGGAACGAGACCGGTCTTGCTGGCAACTGTCTGATTGATGCGCAGCCCGTCATACCTTGGTACCGGAATAACAGTGACTTCGCGACGGAAAGAGCCAAATTGCAGCTGAAGCGGCCTTCCTGAAGGGATTTTAAGCGCCTTAAGCACCCCTTCGCCCAGCATGATGACGTCGTCCTGCAGGATGCCCGAGCCGGTAACCTGAATCGTTACTTTTTTAGTGGACATCACGGATCTCCTTCCGGGCGGCAACTTGATGTCTGATCTCGAAGTTGAACGGCATCTGAACATGGCATGTGCTTCATCATATGAGGACATATAACCCTTGGTGATTGACCCATATGGATTAAATGCATTTGATTTCGAGGCAGGTTATGGATGGCCTGTTTCAGATCGTCCTTGTTTGACAGCGAAGAAAAGCGTGTATTAACACGGATGAACAAACCAATCTGAGGAGGAATAATAGTGAACATTTATGACAAAGCCAATGATTTGGCCAAAGCACTGAGAGAAAGCAGCGAGGTGGAAGAGATTACTTCCGCGATGAAGCTGATTGAAGCTGATCCGGATGCAAAAGCAATGCTGGATAACTTCCGTGATCAACAAATGGAACTGCAACAACGTATGATGAGCGGGGATATGCCAGCTCCGGATGAGATGGAGAAAATGGAAAAATTGTTTGAGGTACTGAGCTTGAATCTGAATATCCGTCGCTTGTTTGACGCGGAGCGTCGCCTCAGTGTCATCATTGAAGACGTGAATAAAATTATTGCTGACAGTCTGGGTCATCTGTACGGTGGCGCTGAAGCGTAAAAAAGGTAGTTCAAAAAGGTTGTCTTGTTTTTTTACCTGAACCTTTCATATTGGCTCCTTATCGTTCATAGACTAGACATATAGAGTCGATCAAGAACGAAGGAGCTGTGAATGGTGAAAAGGTTGAAAAAAGCAAAACATGTAATCTATCTGCTTATTGCGTTGTCGATGCTGGTCATAGCACTGCCGCGGATTTCCTTTGCTGGAGGAATGGACTGGGTTAATATTTTTGGCATCGTATGGGTGCTGTTCTCCTTATTAATCGTTGGCGCACATCTGCATTTTATTCTTGGTGTGGATGAAGAGAAGAAGCGTGCGCTGGAAGCCGTTCGTCGGGCGAAGCTGCGGCAGTGGGAGATGAAACTGCTGGACAAGCAGGAGCGGAGCGAGTCTGTATAAAGGATAGAATTACAATCCGTATGCCAGGGCCAACAGCGTTGGTTCTGCCTCTGGAACAAGACCGGATTCCCTTGCACATAAGGGGCCGGTCTTTTTGTTATATACAAGGATCAGGGAATAATCAGAAGATTGAATTCAAGCAGCCCATTTCCCAATAAGAATGGGATAGGAAGTGGGGTTATTTTCCTGACGTCGTGTTATAATAGGTACAGTATAGTACAGATGCATCTTCGGGGGTGGTACAGTTGGACGGACAGGAAGAGAACGTAACGAAGCATGAACAGTTACTTCAACATATTGAACAACTGAAGGTTGGCAGCAAAATATCAGTACGTGGACTTGCGCGGGAGCTGGGTGTAAGTGAAGGGACAGCATATCGTGCGGTGAAAGAGGCGGAGAACTTCGGGCTGGTCGTGACCAAGGAACGAATTGGAACGGTGCGGATCGAGAAGAGACCTCGGGGCATGTCGGAACAGTTGACCTTTGCTGATGTTGTGACCATTGTGGAGGGCCATGTGCTGGGGGGGAACGAAGGTCTCACCAAACCGCTGCACAAGTATGTGATTGGTGCGATGAAAGAACAGGCAATGGCCCGTTATATTGACGCTGGGAGTCTGCTGATTGTAGGTAACCGTGAAGATGCTCACTCGCTTGCCCTCGAACAGGGAGCGGGCGTGTTGATTACGGGTGGTTTTGGGACAAGTCGTGAAGTAAGAATTATGGCTGACGAGCTTGGGCTACCCATTATCTCTTCCAGACATGATACATTCACAGTGGCTTCAATGATTAACCGTGCGATCTTCGATCGGCTGATTAAGAAAAAAATTATGCTTGTTGAGGATATCATTGGTCAGAAACCTCGCTTGCAGGTATTGAAGGTGACCAGTTCAGCCGCAGATTTTCATATGCTGGTGTCGGAGACGGGTGAACATCGCTTCCCGGTGGTGGATGAATGGAACCGGGTCATCGGGATTGTGAGTCTGAAGGATGTCAGTGAGCTGAAAGAAGATCAAAGTATTGAGAAATGTGTGATACGCCGCCCGATTACGGCCTCATTGCAGACATCTCTTGCTTCTGCTGCCCAGATTATGACCTGGGAAGGCATCGATTTTCTGCCAATCGTGGATCGGAACCGCAAACTGATTGCGTCCGTCACACGCAAGGAAGTGCTTCAGGCCATGCGGGATGCACAGAAGCAGCCACAACTGGGAGAGACGTTTGATCATCTGATCTGGAACGGGTTTGCCGAGGAGCGTGGTGAACAGAACGAACTGTTATTTCACGGATTCATCATTCCTCAGATGGCAACGGATCTGGGTACGATCTCCGAAGGTGTTCTGTTGAATGTGATGACACAGGCTGGCCGGCGGGCAGCGTGGGATGTTACAGGGAACGACCATGTGGTCGATAATGTAACGACGTATTTTGTTCGACCGGTACAGATTGAGGATCAGATCCTGGTTCGACCGTTAATTCTGGAAACCAGCCGTCGAACGTGCAAAATGGACATTGTGGTTACCCGTGAAGGCAGTGTGGTATGCAAAGCGGTAATGACATTGCAGTCGATTGACCATGCCTAGCAGGGTACGTTGCCTCGGGCATAGACAAAGAGAGTACTCCCTGACCAATAAGCTCTGCCGGGTTGCGCTGTCGCGCGGTTCTGGCTTCGCTTAACGAAGGGGAAGTACTCTCTTTTTGCAGACACAATGATAGCGCTGCAACGGATCATGCAGATTGTCCGGAGGTTTTACCTGATCCCTTATTGGACCGTTGTTGAAGCCGCGCATAATAACTGCGGTTACGTATTCCGGCAAATACATTATACGCACCCATAATCAGAAATAGCGCTTCCACAATCACGGATAAAGTGGAACCCGTGAAGACAAACATCAGAATCAGTGCAAGCACGACAAGCATGCCACCCATCCAGATATTTGTCCACGAACGGTACAGACCGGCGCTGGCAGCATCTGAACTTCTGTGTGAACGAATGCTGTTCAACACTGCAAAAACGATGGCAACAGCAAAGATGGCGATTAGAGCATATTTGAGTACATCAATGAACACAAAGACGCAGCTCCTTTTCTGGAAAGCATTTACTGCCCTTATTGTACCATGCAGAGATGCAGACAAGGGCAGTTTTTTGCTGTTACGCAGGAACGTGCATGCGAATCTGTACCCAAACTTGCAGTACGCCTTCCATAACCAGCATCGTTTTGACCTGAACGGTGTACTCCTTTTCCCTGACCGAGTAGACTTTCTGATTCAGCATGATTCGCGTCATTTTGCTATACTCATCGATGTTGAATACATCTCTGCCCCGAAGTACCTCAAGTTCGTCTCCGAGTTTCTGTAACATCACTTTCAGAGAAGCTTCGTCTGGCCCCTTATCCGATTCTTCTGCACGGACCTTGATTTCCTTGATAACGGTTTGACGTTTACTGTATTTTTTCAGCGTTTTGATATCCTCCTCATTCTGATGCAGCTGAAGCTGCAGCTCCTGATTGTTCAGCCACAACGCATTGTAACTCAGGTGAAATACGCCGTTGTAGACGACACATCCAGCGATCATTCCCAGAACAAACACAGCGGTCATTCGCATCAGCGGGCGGTAACGGGAAAATGGCGGAATTCTCATGAACGCTGTTCCTGTCTCATATTAGCTCCGGCCTCCGCCGCACACCCATTTCACCAGCTCGGTTCCCATATGCGCGCCCATAAAAGCAGAGATCAAATACAGAATTTGTTTGACCGCCGGAGACAGGTTACCATCCAGGAAATTGCTCTCGATGACACGCATGGGATCTATTGTGCCGCCGACAGCGGCTGCGAGTGCCCATATCTTTATTTTCCCGGAAATATCGAGCATCGTCTGTGTCGGAGGCTGAAGTGAGATCACTGCTCCAATACCTCCGATCATCGCGCCGCCCAGCACGATTCCAAACGCAATAAAGAAATCAAGAATGGCTTTGGACAAAAATGTGCTCACTGGCAACACCCCTTTCAGACCTAGCAGCACACCTCCTGTCTTCGGTCTGTCACAGGGGGAGCGGCTTGTACTTCTATTGTATGGGCGTGCCCCCGAACGTTATGATAAAATAGAATAATAAAGTCTCCTTTTTATGAGGTTGTCACGAATTTTAATAGGAGATTCCATTTTTTTTATTTATTTAATTCATATATATATGAGATAGATAGGGTAGCAGACGGATCAGAAGATCGATGCTGCGACTATCTGCGGCGAAAGGAAGAAAAAAACATGAGTTCTTTTGTGCATTTGCACGTTCACAGCGAATACAGTTTGCTGGACGGCGCTGCGCGTATTCCGGATCTCGTGAATAAGGCTGCAGATCTCGGAATGACGACACTTGCGCTGACCGACCATGGCGTGATGTATGGTGCAATTCCTTTTTATAAAGCATGTATGGAGAGAGGCATCAAGCCGATTATAGGGTGCGAGGCATACATGACAGCAGGGTCCCGCAAAGAGCGGGGAAGCCGCAAGGATCAACCGATTCATCATTTGATTTTGCTGGCCAAAAATATGACGGGTTACCGTAATCTGATGAAATTGTGCTCCATTGGACATCTCGAAGGTTTTCATTACAAACCCCGTGTAGATATGGAAAGTCTGGCTGCCCATCACGAGGGCATTATCTGTCTAAGCGCATGTCTGGGTGGGGAAGTACCACAGCATCTGCTGCATGGGCGAGAAGAAGAGGCAAGACGTGCCGCGTTACGCTACAAAAATATCTTTGGTGCCGATTTCTATCTGGAACTTCAGGATCACGGGCTTTCCGAGCAAAAAAGGGTAAATCCGCAGTTGATCAAACTGGCTGCCGAGCTGGAGATTCCGCTTGTAGCGACCAATGATGCGCATTATCTGTCGGAAGAGGATGCTGAGCTTCAGGATGTGCTGATCTGTATCGGAACGGGCAAGACCGTGGATGATGAGACTCGGCTTCGGATTGGAACCAATCAGCTCTATCTGAAAAGTGAAGAAGAGATGGCTCGTTTGTTTCCTCATGTACCCGAAGCTCTGGCGAACACCGTCCGCATTGCGGAGTCCTGTGAGTTGAAGCTGGAATTCGGCAAATCGATTTTGCCGGAATACAGACCACTTCCCGATGGACTCAGCCCTTCGGCGTATCTGCGTCAGCTGTGCGAAGAAGGAATGGAGGAGCGTTATGCGCAGTCCACACGTTGGACAGATGCGGAGCTTCGATCCGAACTCGAACAACGATTGGCGTATGAGCTGGGTATAATCGACAGCATGGGATTCTCGGATTATTTCCTGATTGTTTGGGATTTTATCGCCTATGCGCATAAACAAGGCATTGTTACTGGACCAGGCCGGGGCTCCTCGGCAGGTAGTCTTGTAGCGTACACGTTGCATATTACCGATGTTGATCCGATGAAATACAACCTGCTCTTCGAACGATTCCTGAATCCGGAGCGGATCTCCATGCCGGATATTGATATTGACTTCAGCGATGAACGGCGAGATGAAGTCATTGATTATGTCGCGCATAAATATGGCAAAGCCCATGTCGCCCAGATTATTACGTTTGGAACGATGGCTGCCCGTGCAGCCGTACGTGATGTTGGACGGGCACTGAATGTGCCTTATGGTGAAGTGGACAAGGCTGCAAAGCTGATTCCGGCGCAGCTTGGCATTAACATTGAGCGGGCCATGGAAGCTACACCTGAACTGAAGGCGCTGTATGAAACCAAGCCTAAGACACGTGAGCTGCTGGATATGGCGATGAAGGTAGAAGGTATGCCACGCCATGCTTCGACGCATGCAGCGGGAGTGGTTATATCCCGTGACCCGCTAACCGATGTGGTGCCACTTCAGGAGGGCAGTGAAGGGACAGCATTAACCCAGTATTCCATGGAAAACCTGGAGTCTATTGGTCTGCTTAAAATGGACTTTCTTGGTCTGCGTACCCTCTCGATCATTGAGCGTTGTGTGCGCTGGATTGGGGAACATGGAGAAATTCCGGACTTCCGTCTTATTCCCGATGATGATCCGTTAACGTACGAGATGCTTGGGCGAGGGGACACGATGGGCATATTCCAACTGGAGTCTGCGGGGGTACGCCGTGTGCTGAAAGAGATGAAGCCAAGTGGTTTTGAAGATGTAATCTCTGTACTTGCCTTGTACCGTCCGGGCCCGATGGAGTTCATATCCAAATACATTCAGGGCAAGCATGGACAGATTGAAGTGGATTACCCCCATGTGGATCTGGAGCCTATCCTGAAAGATACGTACGGCATCATCGTGTATCAGGAGCAGATCATGCAGATAGCCTCCCGGATGGCCGGTTTCTCGCTGGGTGAGGCAGATTTGCTTCGCAGAGCGGTCTCCAAGAAGAAACGGGAAGTGCTGGATCTGGAGCGTGGACACTTTGTACAAGGCAGCCTGAAACAAGGGTATAACGAAGAAGAGGCAGACCTGGTCTATGATATGATCGTCAAGTTTGCCAACTATGGCTTCCCGCGGGCTCATGCTGCGGCATATGGTGTGCTTGCGTTCCAGACAGCGTATCTGAAGGCTCATTATCCGGTTCATTTTATGGCATCCATGTTAACAGCCGTAATGGGCAGTCATCGGAAAGTGGCAGAGTACGTGGTGGAATGTCGGCGTATGGACATGGAGGTGCTTCCTCCGGATGTGAATGAGAGCGGTATTCTGTTCACACCTGTATTTGTGCCGTCCGCCAGCGCAGGAGCTGGGGATCAGAGCAATGTATCGCAGCAGACTGCGGGAGCAGATGCAGAGAGTGATACCGGAAGCCCGATCGAAGAACATGCCGCGAACGGTAACGTGAGTTCCTTCAGGGAAGATCGCGTTCATGAGCATGATGGGCATTCGGAACAAGCCGAATATGGTGAAGCACCTCTGCCGGATGATCCCGGTCCTGGACCCGAAGAGGACAGTGGTGAATATGAGTGGCAGGCAGCAACATCCATGCCTGAGACATCCGACAACCGGAAGGAACCTGGATTGGTGACGGCTTCTTCAATGGAAAATGGTAATGACGAGGGACAAGAGGCGTCTTCTTCGCGCGCGGAGCAAGGGGAACTCTCCTCAGCAGAGAAGAACGTTGCAGTGTCTAATGATATTCCGGATGAGGAAAAATTAACGGGCGCAATACGATTTGGTCTGGCCGCTGTGAAAAATGTCGGTACCCAGGCAATGGAAAGCATTATGATCGTAAGGCAGGAGAGACCGTTCGACAGTTTGCTCGATTTTTGTCGTCGTGTGGATCTGCGTGTATGCAACAAACGTGTGATTGAATCGCTGATCCAGGCCGGAGCTTTTGATACATTACCTGGGCACCGGGCCCAATTGCTCGCGATGCTGGATGAGACTGTTGAAGCGGCTCTGAAATGGCGCAAGGAACGCGAGGATCTGCAGATTCAATTGTTCGACTTTGTTG
Organism: Paenibacillus sp. FSL R5-0701; assembly: GCF_037973995.1. Lineage (NCBI taxonomy): Bacteria > Bacillati > Bacillota > Bacilli > Caryophanales > Paenibacillaceae > Paenibacillus > Paenibacillus sp. FSL R5-0701. Next base: position 2,087,276 of record NZ_CP150230.1, read on the forward strand.
AGACGCCAAACTGGGAGATTGAGTATCCGGATATTCCTCCTTATTCCTCAGGGCAGCAACTGGAGCTGGAGCGTGAGTTGTTAGGTTTGTATCTCTCCGGGCATCCGCTGGATGACTATGAAGATGTGCTGGAATCGAGTGGGGCTGACCGGATCATGGAGCTGACCGAGGCGGCAGACGACACGATGACCGTCGCCGCGGGTATGGTTGTGTCCGTGAAGTCGATTACGACGAAACAGGGCAAGGCTATGGCGTTCATGGAGCTGGAAGACCAGATTGAACGCTGCGAAGTGGTTCTCTTTCCCGAGGTATGGCGGCGTAGCCAGCAACATGTCGGGAAAGGTGAACTGCTCATCGTGCGTGCCAAAGTGCAGCAGCAGGACGAAGGGTTTAAGCTGCTGGCTGAGGAAGTGGTGCCGTTGTCACCGGCGACACTGGAGCAGCAGCTGCGCAGCCGTGACCGGCGCGTCAAGCCCGGCAGCGGCAGCTCTTCGCGCCCGGCGCAGTCGGCTTCGCCGCGGCGGCCAGCGGGCGCAGGAGCCGAAGCGCAGCGCAGCAGCGCAGGCGGGGATGCTTCCGCTGCGCGCAGCAGCGGGAGCCGAGGCTCGGTAGCGACGCGCAGCGATGCGGCGGGTACGGGTGCAGCCACGGCGGCGGCTTCCCGGCCTGGCGGTGCCGCAGAAGCGGCAGGCAGCCAGGCGCAGAGCCGCGAACCGCGGGCCGTGGAGCAGCGGGTGTTCGTGAAGATTGCCCCGCATGCGGAGAAGCCTGAGCTTCTGGCACGTCTGAAGCAGCTGCTTCAGGAGCATCCCGGACCTGTGGCGACAGTGCTCTTCTATGAGCAGCAGCAGAAGCTGCTTGCGCTAAGTGATGCCTATAGGATTAAGCCATCACCAACCTTATTCTCCGATATGGAGAAAATGCTGGGGGAAGGCACGGTCAAAATTAAATAAGAGGCTGTCCCGTAAGTGATAGCACTTATCCATATTATGAAACCTGTTTGGCTCAATGCTGAACAGGTTTTTTTGTGATTATTTTAGCGGGGTTCCCTGACGACAGGGTTTAAACAGATGAATGACAGACTTGTTATAGGCCAGCTACAGACCAGAGCGGAATGTACAAACCTGCAACATGTCCAGGGTGCGACTGTTCTTGACCATCCGCACATTTTATGAACATTTTAACAGGTTGCTGCATACACTTGAGAACACCGAAGGACCTCGCGGTCCTCGGGGGATTGATGCGGGAGGTCGAGATATGTCATATGAAATCGTAGAAGCCATGCTGGCCCGGCGGGGTGTACGGATTGATGCAATCGCAGCAATTGTATACCGTCTGCAAAAAGGGTACCACCCCGAACTGACCTTGGACGACTGTGTAACCAGCGTGAAATCCGTTCTGCAGAAACGAGAGGTGCAATATACGCTCTATACGGGTATTGCTCTCGACGAACTTGCGGAGAAAAAACTCTTGCCCCAACCGTTACAGGCTATTATGGAAGCGGATGAATCCCTGTATGGAGTGGACGAGACTCTGGCCCTCGGCATTACTCATGTGTATGGTATGATCGGTTTAACCAGCTTTGGTTACCTGGATAAAGAAAAAATAGGTGTAATTCATGATTTGAACGAACACACAACAGCCATTCATGTCTTTTTGGATGATCTGGTCGCAGGGGTGGCCGCTGCGGCTTCTGCCCGGATTGCACACAAAAATATTAAAGCCAAAAAATACCCCTCAGAACTTTAACCTCCTGTATTTCCATGCTTGCCTGTTATGGTTAATCTAATGGCTCATATGAAGGTCTTCAAGGGCGGCTGACGCTGCCCTGATAAGCTTGTGGCTGTTTATGGAAGAGGTAGGAACAAGAAGATTTCGTCAACCATATGAGTTATTCGTGGGGGACTAATGTCCCTCATGATCCCAAATTCTCCCCAAAGGTCCCGAACCCTTTCTTGCAGAAAAAAAGTGAGGTATGTTATCATTAGTCCAATATACGGGCTCTGAACATTAGCTTAGGGGGCGGACAAGGCATGTGGACGGTGATTTACATTGCACCGACAGCAAAGGTTGCGGACAAGATCAAGACCAAGCTTTCGGAAGAAGGTTTTCTGGTACAGACCCGTCCCATCAGTTTATCCAAGCAGCAATTTGAGATTCGCGTCCCTTCTGGGGAATTGGAAGAGGTCCAGGAAGTGTTGAATTCCATTCTGCATTCCTGATTTGTTCGACATCGACGTGCCTTGGCAGATGAAGAAGTACCATCGGTACATAAGGGACTAATCGCGTAAGCGGAGAGAGGAATCGACTTGCATGTATTGTATGCTGCTGTCCTTCCTTCTTTTTTTGTTAGGACAAGGACCGACCTGGTTGCTCCCGGAGACCCTACCAAGATAGATTCAAACATCGGCGCAACAATCTTTCGGTTTTTGCAGGTAACATCAATCGTGCTGACAGAAGCCGCTGATCCTTGCCCTGTACCGGCGGATTTTTTTGTTGTGAATGCTGGACAAGGCCCAGGGCAGCGTGTGGGTCGTAAGCGGTTTACCGTAGCACTCGGATGAAGCTGCCACAAGCAGCGCTCTGCAGGTTGCGGCCATCAAATCAACGGCTGGAGAGGTGTAGTTGTGTTCAAAGATATATTCCAGAAGAAACGGAAGTACGCTACCATACCTTCCGAGCGTGCACTTCCCGGTGAAGGCCAGGAAGTTCTAGAACGCCCAAAACGTGAAATACCTGAAGGGCTTATGAACAAGTGCAGCAAATGCGGCACCATTCAATATAGCAAGGAATTGGAGAAAAATCTGAAAGTATGTCCTGCCTGCGGTTACCATATGCGTCTTAACGCTATGGAGCGCATTGCTATGGTACTTGATGATCAAGGATTTGTTGAGTTTGATGCTGATATGATATCGGTTGATCCACTTGGCTTTCCTGGATATAGCAACAAATTGGAACAACAGCGTCTGAAATCGGGCCTGAAGGAAGCGGTAATTACAGGGGAAGGAACCATTGATGGCCTGCCTGTAGTTGTGGCTGTCATGAGCTTTGATTTCTTCACAGGAAGCATGGGTTCTGTTGTAGGGGAGAAAATTACCCGTGCCGTTGAGCATGCAACAGAGAAACGGTTACCATTGATTATTTTCTCTACATCGGGTGGTGCCCGGATGCAAGAGAGTATTCTCAGCCTCATGCAAATGGCCAAAACAAGCGCAGCTTTATCCCGTTTGGATGAACAGGGCGGGCTGTACATTTCGGTCATTACGGACCCAACGACAGGTGGAGTCTCGGCAAGTTTTGCGAGCCTGGGCGATATTAATATTGCCGAACCTGGCGCTGTATTTGGTTTTGCCGGCAGAATCGTTATCGAACAGACGATCCGTCAGAAGTTACCTGATGATTTCCAGACGGCTGAATTTAATATGCAACATGGTCAGTTGGACATGGTTGTGCACCGGAAAGAGCTTCGGGCCACTCTTGGCAAGCTTCTGGATATGCATAGTGAAAAAGGAGGGGTCTAAATGGCGGGTGAGTTGCCATATGAAGCGCCTCTGGTTGAGATGCGCAAAAAGATTGATGAACTCGTACAGTTTGGACAGGAAAAAGGCATCGACTTCACGGACGAGATTGCCCGCCTGGAAGAACGTTACCATAGACTTGAAGAAGAGATCTACACTGGCATAACAGCAGCTCAGAAGATGCATCTGGCCCGTCATCAGCAGCGCCCAACGGCACTGGATCTGATCCAGCTGATATTTACGGACTTCATTGAGCTGCACGGTGATCGCATGTTCGGAGACGATCTTGCGGTTGTTGGCGGACTTGCCAAGTTGAATGGAAAGACAGTAACGGTAATCGGACAACAGCGGGGGAAAGACACGAAGGATAATATCGCCCGCTTTTTCGGCAGCGCTCATCCAGAAGGTTTCCGAAAAGGACTTCGTCTGATGAAACAAGCGAACAAATTTGGCCGCCCTATTATTACGTTTATTGATACTAAAGGGGCGTATCCGGGTAATACTGCAGAAGAGAGAGGTCAATCGGAAGCGATTGCTCGCAACCTCATGGAAATGGCGAAGCTATCGGTTCCTGTTATTGTTGTGGTCATCGGCGAAGGTGGAAGCGGCGGTGCCCTCGCTATGGCTGTGGGTAATCGTGTGTTGATGCTGGAACATGCGATCTATTCTGCAATCTCTCCAAACGGCGCTGCTTCGATTCTCTGGAAGGATGCATCCAAGGCAGATCAGGCGGCTGAAGCCATGAAAATAACAGCCAAAGACCTGCTGGAGATGGAAGTCATTGAAGAGATTGTCCCTGAGCCACGCGGCGGTGCTCATCGGGATTATGAAGCGTCTGCTGCTTTCATCAGTGAAGCTTTGGTCCGTCATCTCGACGAGATGAAGGGATGGAGCGGTGAGCAGCTAAAGCAGGATCGTTATGAGAAATTCCGTAAAATTGGATCGGTCACGTTTGAACCTCAAGCCTCCATTGAAGCCCCTCAAGAGCTTGTAGAAGTCGATGTTGCGAGTAATTTGTCGGGAAATGCTGAATAATGTGACGAATTTCCTATACAAATGAGCAAAAGTATAGTAAATTTAATAGTTGGAAAAAGAAAAATAGATAAAGAGTAATACCTTTAAAATCGGAGGAAACCCAAAATGCGTAAAACGAAAATTGTATGTACCATTGGTCCATCCAGTGAATCTCTGGAGAACACCAAAAAATTGATTATGGCCGGTATGAATGTGGCCCGTCTGAACTTCTCCCACGGTGATTTCGATGAGCACGGCGGACGGATCATTGCGATTCGCCAAGCATGCGAAGAGTTGAACAAAACAGTAGCGATCCTGCTGGACACCAAAGGACCGGAAATTCGGACAGGTAAACTCGAAGTTGAACCGATCGAATTGGTTCAAGACGAGTACATCACTTTGACAACAGAAGAAATTCTGGGCACCAAAGAACGTCTTTCCATTACGTATACAGATCTTCCGAATGATGTTGAACCGGGATCTACAATTCTGATCGACGACGGTCTGATCGGACTGACTGTGGTGGAAGTGCAAGGCACCGAGATCAAATGCCGTATCGTTAACGGCGGATCGATCAAAAGCAAAAAAGGTGTTAACGTTCCGGGCGTTGCCATTTCTCTGCCGGGTATCACCGAAAAAGACGCTAACGATATCGTATTTGGTATCGAACAAGGTGTCGATTTCATCGCGGCTTCTTTTGTACGTAAAGCAAGTGACGTACTTGAGATTCGTGAATTGCTTGAAAAACACAATGCTGGACATATCCAAATCATCTCCAAAATCGAAAACCAACAAGGTGTCGATAACCTCGACGAAATCCTTGAAGTGTCTGACGGCCTGATGGTTGCTCGTGGAGACCTGGGTGTTGAGATTCCTGCGGAAGAAGTACCTTTGGTACAAAAACGCATGATCCAAAAATGTAATGTTGCAGGTAAACCGGTTATCACAGCTACACAAATGTTGGATTCCATGCAACGTAACCCGCGTCCAACACGTGCGGAAGCAAGTGACGTGGCGAATGCAATCTTCGATGGTACGGACGCAATCATGTTGTCTGGTGAGACAGCTGCGGGTAAATACCCGGTTGAATCTGTTTTGACGATGTCCCGTATTGCTGAAAAAGCAGAATCTGCTCTGCCATACCAAGAGTTGTACTTGAAACAACGTGTTGCTCAACAAACAACAGTTACAGAAGCAATCAGCCAATCGGTTGCTCTCCAAGCTCAAGATTTGAACGCAAAAGCGATCATTACTTCGACTGAATCAGGACATACTGCACGCATGATTTCCAAGTATCGTCCAGAATCTCCAATCATCGCTGTGACAACGGAAGACAGAACTTCCCGTCGTTTGGCTCTGGCTTGGGGTGTAACTCCTGTCAAAGGAAGACTGGTTGATTCCACGGATGCTTTGTTCGAAAACGCAATTGAAGGAGGCGTAAAATCCGGACTTGTTAAAGAAGGAGACCTGGTTGTGATCACAGCAGGTGTACCTTTGGGTCGTTCCGGTTCTACCAACCTGATTAAAGTAAGCCAAATTCCAAACAACGCTTAATAGCGTCTTGGATGGAGAAGCAACAGGAAAGAAGCAATGGGGCTTTATTGTCCCGTTGCTTTTTTTCCATCTTATTGACACTTTACAACGAAGTAACACGTATGAATGATAGAACGAAGGAGGCCGATAACGTGCGAGAACAGAGCAACGGCAGCTGGTATGCGGCACGTCTTCGTGTACGCTATCAAGAAAGTGACCAGATGGGCGTGGTTTACCACGCGAACTATTTGAATTGGTTTGAAATCGGTCGAACTGAGATGATTCGCCAAATGGGGTATACATATCGTAAAATGGAGGAACAGGGGTTACTGCTTCCCGTAACCGGACTGGATGTGAAGTATCACAAGCCTGCCCGATATGATGATGAGATTATCATTTTCACCCGTATTGCTGCATTTAGTGGTCTGCGACTGAATTATGAGTATGACGTAAGACGCATGTCTGAAGAACCTGATGAGCATATGGCGATTGGAGAACGGGTATGGTTAGCTGATGAATCACTTCCCGGTGAACGCCTAGTTACAGGTTCTACCCAGCATGTATGGGTGAATGGGGACTGGAAGCCAGTTCGGCTGGATAAGGCAGCCTCTGAGCTATACAGCGCGCTTGAAAAGGTGTGGCTTTTGGGAAAGGGGTAATACGTCAATGCGAAAATGGATGTGGGCTTTACTCTTAATCATTCCGGTGATTGAATTATTTGGTTTTATTCTGATGAGTGACTGGATCGGAGCCGGAAAGACATTGCTTCTCATGATTCTCACGTCCTTGATTGGTATAGCAATGTTGCAGTTTGAAGGGCGAAAAGTACTTGTGGACGCCAAATCCGAGATGGAGCGTGGCAAGGTACCTGGAAGAAAAATGGTCGATGGTCTTTTTATTTTTGTCGGTGGTTTCCTGCTCTTGATTCCAGGTTTTGTAACGGATCTGATCGGGTTTACACTAATATTTCCATTAACACGTCCGGTTTACCGTCTGTTCTTCCTGGGGTGGCTGGAGAAAAAAATGAAAAGTGGAAAAATTACGTTTTATCGTCGTCCGAAATGAAGCACCAGTTGTTATGCATAATGGAAAAGGCTCCGCTCAGCAGATAATTTCTGTTGAACGAAGCCTTTTCTATTTTTCCTGTGTCATAAGATGATGCCTCATCGGACACGTCCGTTGATGATATACGTTCTGAGGTCGCGTAATACGTTAGCCCGATTGAACGCATCGAGAATCACGAGACTGACAGGGCCAATGATCAAGCCCAGAACACCGAACAACTTCAAACCCACAAACATGCCAACCAGCGTGGCGAGTGGGTCGAGCCCAACACTGCTTGCAAGTACCTTTGGTTCAATAATCTGACGAGCGATCAGTAAGATCAGATAGATAATACTAATGCCAATACCCAGATACAGATCCCCATTCATAAAGAGGTATGCTGCCCAAGGCACCATGACAAGGCCAACACCCAGATAAGGAAGCAGATCGACCAAACCAATCATCAGAGCGATGGTGAAGGCTGAATTGACTTGCAATATAAGCAGCCCAATCATAACGAACAGTGCTGTAATCGAGATCATGATTAATTGTGCTCTTGCGTATCCGAACAGGGCCTTCTTAAGGTCAGTCCATATATCGGAGATCGGCTTGCGAATGGAAGAGGGCACCCATCCCGATACGGTGATGTTGTGCCTGGTCCAACTTTTGCTAATGAAGAATGTAGACAACAGAACAACGATTAATACCGCGCCCATGTTCGGCAGGGAAGTCAGCAGACTCAGAATCATGTTGAAAAATCCGGTGACCAGATCTGTGACGGCTGTACCCACCGTCTCAGTTGTTTTACTAATATTGCTGTTGATGGTTTCCTGGTAGTTGGGATTTTCCTTGTAAAATTCATTGATCTGCGCAGTCAAACTTTGAATGGTGTCATTCTGGGTCCAGCGCACAAACGTGTCCTTGATCTCATCAACATGAAGATCAAAGCTTGTCGTAAGTGAAATGACTTCTTTTACCATGCGGGTAATCGCCGCAGACAGTACTACCGCAATGGCTCCAAAATAAAGGATCAATGAAAGAGTCACAGCCAGCCAGCGGGGGAATCGTGCTCGATGCTGAAGCAGTTTCACTAAAGGATTCATGGCATAGGCGATAATCCAGGCAATCGCAAAAGGGTACAAAAGCGGGAACAGCAAGTATATGGCAACGGCGATCAGAACGGCCGCAATGATAACCCATAAGCCGCGGAGCAGGCGTTTCATTATTATTCTATCCAAGCATCAACTCTCCTTATTTCAATTAAGCCGACCTATGTATGATCCATAAAGCAGTATTAGAAATAGATGGCTATCTTAATTAATATAGAGCATTTACAAGGTTTTGAAACGCCGGGATGTTACCAGATCTTGTTCAAAAGCGGAGATTTTGAACAAGATCTGCGGGGATTCTTTCTTTTGCCTAGAGTATGCCTTAGTATTACAGAATATAGCAATAGAAAGTTCTTCATACGACAGGATTGGTTAAAAAACATTAAATGTCAACCTTGTTTTTGTAAAGGCTTTCAAAAATGCTTTATCAGTCCGATAAAGAAGTTTGATGTGCGAATGAACTCTCATCGTGTTCACATAAACGACAAAATCCAGTATGATGTTATAAGTAAATACCGATTGACAGATAGGAAAACCGCAGTTTGAAATATTTGTTAATTTAAAAATGAAAATGTTTACAAAAAGAGAATAGGTGCACTTTGGCACTTATATGCACTCTGGAATGGTTCCTGATTTCGCTTATTAAAGGAGAGATGTAATATGACAGCTACCAAAGGTCTGGAAGGCATCGTTGCAACAACCTCTTCGATCAGTTCTATTGTAGACGGTGTGCTCACATACCGTGGTTACGATATCGACGATTTGGCTGAACATGCCAGCTTTGAAGAAGTTGCCTATTTGTTGTGGTTTGGTAAATTGCCAACAACGGATGAACTGAAATCCCTTCGTAAAAGCCTGAGCGATTACGCGCCGATTCCGAGCGAGTTGATTGCACAAATCCAATTGTATCCGAAAAACGTCAGCACCATGGCAGCACTTCGTTCCGCTGTCTCTGCACTTGCACTGTACGACGAGCAAGCGGATGAGATGACAACGGAAGCGAATGAGAACAAAGCGGTTAAGTTGCAAGCACAGTTGCCAACGATTGTGGCAGCCATCGCCCGTATCCGTCAGGGTAAAGAACCTGTGGCTCCAAAAGAAGGCGCTTCCATCGCAGAGAACTTTTTATATATGATGACTGGTGAAGAACCATCCGAGACCGCAGTGAAAGCATTGGATCAAGCCCTTGTCCTGCATGCGGATCACGAGTTAAACGCTTCGACATTTGCAGCCCGTGTAACGGTTGCGACGCTGTCGGACATCTATTCTGGTGTAACTTCCGCCATTGGCGCACTGAAGGGACCACTGCATGGCGGTGCTAACGAAGCCGTTATGAAAATGTTGAATGAGATTGGTACGCCTGATCGACTTGAAGCGGCAATTCAGGAAAAACTGAATAATCGTGAAAAAATCATGGGCTTTGGACATCGGGTGTACAAAAACGGTGATCCACGTGCCAAACATCTACAGAAGATGTCCAAGGAACTTGGCGAGATGAACAATGATACGCGCCTGTATGATATGTCTGTGAAGATCGAGGAACTGGTAACAGGACAAAAAGGACTGAAGCCTAACGTAGACTTCTATTCTGCTTCTGTATATACCCAACTGGAGATCGAACAGGAATTGTTCACTCCAATCTTTGCGATCAGCCGGGTGTCTGGATGGACTGCGCATATTTTGGAACAGCTTGCGGACAATCGCATCATTCGTCCACGTGCGGAGTACACTGGCCCTACAGAACAGAAATACGTTTCTATTGAACTTCGCTAATAGCCGCAAAAACGGTATAATAATATAGACGGGGTGAAGGGTTGGAAAGCAGAGGCTTTACTGGCTTAGGCTCTCAGGACCCTTCTCTCAACAAGACTAGTGGTATGATGAATACTGCATATACGAAACCTAGGAGGAATTTTAACTATGAAATTAGAAAAATTTGCTCACCCAACTGAAGGCGAAAAAATCCAAATTGATAATGGTACACTTCAAGTACCTAGTAATCCAATCATTCCATTTATCGAAGGTGACGGTACAGGCCGTGATATCTGGAAAGCTTCCAAACGTGTATTGGATGCAGCTGTTGAAAAAGCTTATGATGGCAACAAAAAAATCGCATGGTATGAAGTGTTTGCTGGACAAAAAGCATTCGATACATACGGTGAGTGGTTGCCGAATGATACACTGGAAGCCATTCGTGAGTATATCGTAGCGATCAAAGGACCATTGACTACGCCAATCGGTGGCGGTATTCGTTCCCTGAACGTAGCCCTGCGTCAAGAGCTTGACCTGTACACATGCTTGCGTCCTGTTCGTTATTTCGACGGTGTACCTTCTCCGGTTAAACGTCCTGAGTTGGTAGACATGGTCATTTTCCGTGAGAACACAGAAGATATCTATGCAGGAATCGAGTATGCTGAAGGTTCTGAAGAAGTGAAAAAAGTGATCCAGTTCCTGCAACAGGAGATGGGTGCTAACAAAATCCGTTTCCCTGAGACTTCCGGTATTGGTATCAAACCAGTTTCTTCCGAAGGTTCGAAACGTCTGGTACGTGCAGCAGTGCAGTACGCAATTGACCATAACCGTAAGACGGTTACATTGGTACACAAAGGTAATATCATGAAATTCACAGAAGGTGCCTTCAAAAACTGGGGATATGAAGTGGCTGAAGAAGAGTTCGCTGACAAAGTATTCACATGGGCACAATACGACATCATCAAAGAAAACGAAGGTACAGATGCAGCGAATGCAGCACAAAAAGCTGCTGAAGATGCTGGTAAAATCATTGTAAAAGATGCGATTGCCGATATCGCTCTGCAACAAGTATTGACTCGTCCAGGCGAATTTGATGTTATCGCAACATTGAACCTGAACGGTGACTATCTGTCCGATGCACTTGCAGCGCAAGTTGGCGGAATTGGTATCGCTCCTGGAGCAAACATCAACTACGTAACAGGACATGCTATCTTCGAAGCAACTCACGGTACTGCACCTAAATACGCGGACAAAGATGTCGTGAACCCTGGTTCCGTTATTCTGTCCGGAGTAATGTTGCTTGAGCACTTGGGATGGCAAGAAGCAGCTAACCTGATCTACAAAGGTATGGAAACATCCATTAACAATAAAACAGTAACGTATGACTTTGCACGTCTGATGGACGGCGCTACTGAAGTGAAATGTTCTGAATTCGCGGATCAAATCATTAAAAACCTGTAAGGGGAGATGTGAATCTTGACTATTCAGCGCAAAAAAATCACAGTAGTCGGCGCCGGTTTTACCGGTGCTACGACCGCATTAATGCTTGCCCAAAAAGAACTCGGGGATGTTGTGCTGGTTGATATTCCTCAACTGGAGAACCCGACGAAGGGGAAAGCACTCGATATGATGGAAGCAAGTCCTGTTCAAGGATTTGACAGTCATATCGTCGGTACTTCCAACTACGAAGATACTGCAGGTTCTGAGATTGTAATCATCACCGCTGGCATCGCCCGTAAACCGGGTATGAGCCGCGACGATCTGGTCAATACGAATGCGGGTATCGTGAAGTCCGTTTGTGAAAATGTGAAAAAATATTGCCCTGATTCCATCGTCATTATTCTAAGCAACCCGGTGGATGCGATGACTTATGCAGCTTATCAGACCCTTGGTTTTCCTAAAAACCGTGTTATCGGTCAGTCAGGTGTTCTGGATACAGCACGTTATTGTACCTTCATTGCGCAAGAGCTGAATGTATCTGTTGAAGATGTTCGTGGTTTCGTTCTTGGCGGCCACGGAGACGACATGGTGCCCCTCGTTCGTTATTCGAGCGTAGGTGGTATTCCGATTGACACGCTGATTCCGGCAGACCGCATTGAGGCCATTGTTCAACGCACACGTGTTGGCGGAGGCGAGATTGTGAATTTGCTGGGTAACGGCAGTGCCTATTACGCACCAGCAGCTTCGCTTGTTCAGATGACCGAAGCCATTTTGAAGGACAAGAAACGTATCATTCCAGTGATCGCTTATCTTGAAGGTGAATATGGCTATAATGATCTGTTCCTCGGTGTACCAACCATTTTGGGTGGTAATGGCATTGAGAAAATATTCGAACTTGACCTGACAGCGGAAGAAAAAGCAGGATTGGACAAATCTGCTGATTCGGTTCGCAACGTCATTTCGGTAGTAAACCTGTAAGTTTGAAAACTTTTTGAACAGAAGCTAAAAGAAAACCTCCGGTAAACCCGGAGGTTTTCTTTTCTTTGGATAAGTTCCCCAGTATAATGGGATGTGATGTATAGCACACCGAAAATGTTGAGGAGGATGAAAATTTTGACAATGATTATGTATCTGCTCCATATTGTTGGAGCACTGGCGATGGGATTCTATTTGATTCTGCCATTTGTGGTCGGTAAAATCCGTACTTTGAATGCCGCAGCACAAGAGGGAGCCTTTGCATCACTTCGTTCTTTGAACAAAGTCGCGCAGTATGGACTTGTAATCCAACTTCTTACTGGTGGTTACCTGATGACCAAAGGTGAGTATTCTCATGTCTGGATGGCTGTTGTTGTTGTTCTGCTCTTGGCTATTGCGGCTATTGGAGGAATTATGGGTAAACCGCTGCGACTCGCTGCTGAAGGTGTGAAAAACAAGCGTGATGTGGGTCCTGAGCAAAGCAAGATCCGTATGTTCAGTACACTTCTGGCTGTATTCTTGCTAATCATGGTGTACCTGATGGTGAATAATCAGGTGATCTAAGTGCGTTGTGGACGGTTAATCCATCCTACGAAGATGTATTGTTAGTTGTTGGTTAAGCGTTTGCAGACGTAATTAGGACAAGCCAGATGATATGTAAGATGGTGTTCCGTTGAAACAAATAAAAAATAGACAGCCTCATTGGCTGTCTATTTTTTTATTACCGAGATGAGATCAGCGGTCCTCGGTGTATTTGAACTGGAACTAGAGGGATCACTACCCTTCATAACAGCATGCATACTCCATCAGACACTGTCTACATTGGTTAGGTTGTACTCACAGTATACGCACGCACTGCATTTCGACCGTTGCGCTTGGATTCGTACAAGGCAGTATCAGCGTCGCGTAACAAGGACTCCAGCGAATCTGACCCTCCATTGTACTGGGCAATACCAAAGCTTGAGGTCAGTGTAATAGGCACTCCCTTAACATCCAGGGGGTCATTCAATAAGGCAACTCTCAGTTGTTCGGCAAGTTTCTCGGCTTCTTGAAGCGAGGTATTCGGAAGGGCGATGACAAACTCTTCTCCTCCATAACGGGCAAACAACATCTCAGGACTTAAATATCGATTACAAACAGAGACCACATGAATGATGGCCTGATCGCCAACATCATGCCCGTAAGTATCGTTGATGCGTTTAAAGTAATCAATATCAAATAAAATAAATGAAACAGGTTGTAGATTAAGCTGAGCTTCACTCAAAATCTCCCGTCCTCTATGCAAAAATTGAGTGCGGTTATAGATTTTGGTCAAACCATCGAAATAAGCCAGTTGTTTCAGCTGTTCTTGCAAGAAGCGTTGTTCCGTTATATCGATTAACATAATTAGACTGCCCACAGTCTGTGCATCCTTGTTATACACGTAAGATGTCCTGACCTGATAACAGACGGTCTCTCCATTTAACTGCCAGTAAAGATCGGTTTGCAATCCTTCTCTTCCGTATTCAACGGGAAACGTCTTTCCAGCAAGATTAAGCCAGATATCATCCAAGGGTTGGCCAATCATAGTTGTATCAAGCTCTGGTAACATGTCACGCAGAGATCGGTTGTAATCGACCAGTCGATTGAAACTATCCAGTACAATAACACCTTCACGCATGCTCTCGAAAATACTGTCTTTGGCGATGGGTACGATGGTCAGTAGACGTGAGGATAGAATCGCCCAGATATACATAGCAGACGTGATACACATGAGTACGGGTACGGGGTCCATCCCGCCGGGGGTCACACCAAGCAAATACAGAAAAGCTGCGACCATAGGAATAATCTGTGAAGTAATGAGAGTGAGTAATTGACGACGATACATCTTCTTGGTATGTCTCCATTGTCCGATCAGAATGAGGCAGGCACATAACAGACAGGAAAAGGTGAATGCACCGTGTACAACATACCATTGACCCACTGCGATATCCATCAGAGGAACGGGACTATCTTCTCTCAGCCATACTTTTTTATAAAATAGATGATGAAAGTCATTGGTTGCAACCATAGCTAGTGTAATGGAAGGGATTACAAACAATGAGGCAGTTACCTTTTTGGATAACGTTTTTCCTGTGTACTTTATCATCAACATGAGGCCAAGAGATGCGGAGAAGGGCATGCCTATATACTCTACGGTGGTCCAAAACTTCATCTGTTCCAGCGTGTTGCTGGCCAACTCAATTGCATAACCAAAAGTGTATATGGAGAGTGCTGCTGTGTAGAGAATGAATATTTTGGAACTGGGGATCTCGGATCTTCTGAAATAGGTATATAAACACAAAAAGACATTCAGCACGGCTGAAGTAGCTACGAGTGTTATATATGTATTAATATGCGATTCCATTGTCAGGTCTCCATGTTAGGTTAGAATGATTAAAACAATAAAAATGAGAGTTAAAGCACATCAGTATACTGTACATTGTACATCAGCCCAAGCAGCATAGGAATACACTTTGTATCATGAAACAGTCTAATTTCGAATAAATTTCGAATTTTGGCAAAACAGGCATTAAAGCAAATAGGTTGTTTGATATCCAAAGAGAGTGGTAAATAACGATTAGAGACAGCACGCTGAGGCTTGAGTTGCTGTTGATCACAGAAGAATAATCTGGACTGTTACTGCCATCCTACAGAATGAGACTTTTTTCAGAGAACGAAAGACAAGGAAGTGTGCAGTTATGTCCATGTCTTCTGTAATCCAAATATGTTCACATTTTGAGAGGAGAATGTTAGATGTCAACTACACCGCAAAATAAAAAACAATGCCAGCACAGCATCAAGATCAACGCCCCGGAATCGAATCAGAGATGCATCCCAGACCGGAATTTGAGAAGCCTGAATACAAGGCAGCAGGTAAACTGACGGGTAAGGTGGCGCTTATTACAGGGGGTGACAGCGGAATTGGACGTGCTGTTGCTGTTACGTATGCCAAGGAAGGCGCGGATGTCGCCATTGTATACCTGAACGAGCACGAAGATGCCGAGGAAACGAAGCGTCAGGTTGAACAAGAAGGGCGCAAGTGCATCTTGATTGCAGGTGATATTGGTGATGATGCCTTTGCGAAGAAGTCGGTTCAGCAGACAGTGAATGAACTGGGCAAACTGGACATTGTCGTGAATAACGCAGCAGAGCAGCATCCACAGCAGAATCTGGAGGATATTACGCCAGAACAGCTGGAGCGTACATTCCGTACCAATATCTTCGGCATGTTCTATGTGACACAAGCAGCCCTTCCACATCTGAAGCAGGGCAGTACGATAATTAATACAACCTCCATCACAGCCTATCGCGGCAGCCCGACCCTGCTTGACTATTCGTCTACCAAAGGAGCAATCACTTCGTTCACTCGTTCGCTGTCGATGAATGTGATTGAGAAGGGAATTCGTGTTAATGCCGTTGCACCAGGGCCGATCTGGACACCACTCATTCCATCCACATTTGATGAGAAAAAAGTAAGTGAGTTCGGCGCAACGCAGCCAATGAAGCGGCCAGGACAACCGGATGAACTGGCTCCCGCCTATGTATATCTAGCTTCAGATGATTCTTCGTATGTGAGCGGACAGGTGATGCATGTAAATGGCGGCGAAGTGGTGAACGGATAATACGTAAAGAACGTTTAGACTCAGGATAGGATTGATGATATAGAGAGGCGCATCGCTTTCAGCATGGCTGAGCGGTGCGCCTTTTTGATATCAGGTGAATATGTATGTCAAAGATGCGGTTTAGCACCTGTTTACAAAAGTCGGCATCTCTGTTGATACAACTATGATATTTTATTATTAGCCTTGTCTGACTGCAGTCGAATAGCGTATTGCACAGTGCTGACTGAAAAGATTGGGAGTCCCCTATTCTGTGATATGATAGATTGAGCAATTATACTCGGAGGGACAAGTCATATGAAAATGAGCAAACAGAATGCAGCACATTATATATGGGGTGCACAGTGCGATGGTTGGCACCTTGTTCAAAACGAAAAATTGAGCATCATTCATGAGAGAATGCCCGCAGGAACGGCTGAAATACGACATGTTCATTCAGTAAGCCGTCAGTTTTTTTTCATCCTCAGCGGTGAAGCGTGTATGGAACTTAATGGAGAGACGTTTGTTCTGGAAACCCATGAAGGAATAGAGATTGCACCCGGAATGCCGCATCAGATGATGAATCGGAGCAACGAGGAAGTGGAGTTTCTCGTAATTTCCAATCCAGGTACCCGTGGGGACCGAATTGAACTGGATTCAATGTAGAGCAATTCATAAGATATTAATCTGATCATAAAGGAAGAGATAGATGAGACCGTTCCGAATTCGCCTTGCCATCATTATGATGGTGCTAATCGGCGTATCCGTCATTGTGGCTGGATATACGATGGGCAGAGTGTTTAAGACTACGCATATAGCCGCATTGGAGCAAACCATGGTGCGCGAGATTAATTTGCTCAAAGCAACTTTTCCATTCCATGATGCAAGTGATCCAACCTCGGAAGCCACACGAAAGTATTATTCAGATCGGGCGTTGGAACTGGATCGTCTGACGGATTCCCGGGTAACCTTCATCAATAAAGACGGCATGGTCATTGGGGATTCCGAGAGTGATCCGGCATCCATGGATAATCACTTGAACCGTGAGGAGATTAAGGGTGCCGTCGGAGATGGATACGGCCAATCCATACGTTACAGTGAGACATTGGGACAAGACATGCTGTATGTAGCACTACCTGTGAATTCGGATCAAAGTGACATGATTGAAATCCCTAGCGGCAAATTTGATGGCTACATTCGTCTATCCATGAGTCTACAGGCTGTGGATCAAGGGCTTCAGCGTGGTTGGATGATTATGTTTGCTGCACTTGGACTATTGTTCCTAATTGTCGCGTTTGTCAGTTATCGGGTTGCACGCGGATTAACCTCCCCGATTGAGCATATTACAAAAGTGGCCCATCGGATCACCAAACTGGAATACGATGCCAGAGTTGATGTAACGCGTAGAGATGAGATCGGACAACTGGGGCTTGCCATAAACGGAATGGCAGACAGCTTGCAGTCACAGCTGAAGACGATTCGTGACAATGAAGCGTTGTTACAGAGTGTCCTCGCGAACATGACCGGAGGAATTGTCATGATCGACGCAGGGCAATCCATTGCACTGGTCAATCGGGAAGCGGAGCGTATGCTTGGTATTCAGGCAGGAAAGGTTACGAGTAAGCCTTATACTGAATTGAAAAGACACTACGAATTAACACGTACCATCGAAGAGAGTGTTGCACTGAAAGAACGGATGCATGAAGAAGTGAGTGTGTTCAACCCGGAGGAAAAACTGATCCGTATTGATGGAGTACCGATGTCTGAAGATGATGGTGGGTATCGGGGCATGTTGTTCCTGTTGCAGGACGTGACAGCGATTCGCCGATTGGAGTCAATGCGCAGTGAGTTTGTTGCAAATGTCTCTCATGAGCTCAAGACACCAGTTGCTGCAGTCAAAGGGTTTGCCGAAACGCTGCTTAGCGGCGGGGTACAGGATAAGGAGACAGAGAGATCATTCCTGAAAATCATCTATGATGAAGGAGATCGACTTAACCGATTAATCGGGGATATTCTGGAGTTATCCAAAATTGAATCGAAACGCGCACCGTTGCAATGCTCACCTGTCCATGTACACTCTTTCTTCGAAATGGTGCTGGGCACCTTGTCCAAGGTGGCGGAGAAAAAGCAGATTCGTCTGGAAATGCATGTTCCGGAGGAACTGTACATTGAAGCAGATGAGGACAAGATGAAGCAGATATTCATCAATCTGTTATCCAACGGAATCAACTATACCCCCGATGGTGGACGAGTGAAGTTACAGGTGACGATGGATAACGATGATGAAGTTGTCTTTGCGGTGTCAGATACAGGCATTGGCATACCGAAAAAAGATTTGCCGCGAATCTTCGAACGGTTCTATCGTGTTGATAAAGGCAGATCCCGTAATTCAGGGGGCACAGGCCTTGGACTTTCCATCGTTAAACATCTGGTGGAATTGCATCATGGCAAATTGTCTGTAGAGAGTGAACTGGGCATGGGGACAACGTTCCGTGTTATCCTTCCATTCATTCAAGACGAAGAGATGTAGGCGTCTGGTATCAAAATGTAAAAAGTATGTATTGTTTTACACCGCGTTAACAAATTAGTGCTATGATAGAAAAAGTGTTGTGGCAACAGACAACCTATGAAGAGAGAAGGGGTATCATGGCACAGCGTTTGCTAGTTATTGAAGATGAACCTACATTATCAAGATTACTCACGTATAACCTGACACAGGAAGGTTACGACGTTACAGCAGAGGATCACGGATCTGCAGGATATGATCGGGCCTTGTCCCAGGAATTTGATCTCATTTTGCTGGATTTGATGCTTCCGGGCATGAATGGTCTGGACATTCTGAGCAAGTTAAGAATACAGGGTGTTAGTACACCTGTTATCATTCTGACGGCCAAGAACGGTGAAGCCGAGGTTGTACAGGGACTGAAATCGGGTGCCGATGATTATATTACCAAACCGTTTGGTGTATCGGAGTTATTAGCCCGAGTGGATGCGGTATTAAGACGTTATTCCAATGGCGAAGATTTACCACAGCTTGAGGACAAAGATGGCTCACGAATTATTCTGGGAGAGCTGGAGATTTATCCTCTGAAATATGAAGTCACACTGGGTGGACAATCCATCAGTCTGCGTCCAAAAGAGTTCGAAGTACTGCTATATTTGGCCAAAAAGCCGGGTGTGGTACTGACAAGGGATGATCTGATGAACGCTGTGTGGGGCTTCGATTATATCGGAGGTCAACGAACCGTGGATGTTCACGTCAGCTCATTACGTAAAAAGCTGGAGCTGGACCCGGAATCGGTTCACATTGATTCGATTCGTGGTGTAGGTTATAAATTGGTTGTCAAAAGAAAAACTCCCCATCATTCAAGTTAGCAATGATCGGGGAGTTTTATTTTACGTTCATTTAACATAAAGGAAGATTTTTCTTTACGTAGAGGGAGTAGCATGGACTTATCTGAGTGATACTTTATACCTACATCATCCACCTCAAGACGGAGCTATTACGTAAAGGAGATTGCGCATTTATGCCCATGTTGCTCGAAGTGAAACCTGACCAGCCTCTAGTTGTTTTACATAATATAGAATTAACTACACCCGAACAGCAGCATCATGAAGGAACGGTGGTTGCTGAAGAACCTGTAATCCATTTGCATGACTATTATCGTCAGGTACCTGTCGCCGGAGTCCATACCACATGTGGAGAAGCTGCCACGATGATGAATCAGGATCAGGAACACCCCTGTATTGTACTGTGTGATGAGCAGATGAAACCCACTGGATTGTTAATGCGAGAGACGTTATATCGGATGTTAAATGGCCGTTTTGCCGCAGATCTATTCTACCGTAAGCCGGTCATACAAGTAGTGAATACATCTCCGGTTATAGCAGATATTCATATGGAAGCCTCAACGATTATTGATATCGCTCTTGGACGGAATGAACAGCATTTTTACGATTGTCTGCTGGTTACGGAACAAGGCAAACTGCTTGGTGTGCTGACGATGCGTGACGTAATGTCGCTCTCCCGCAGATTGCAACAGGCTTCTTCGGCAGAACGTGTACGTACAGTAACCGAGAGCAGACAGGAGATATCGAGAATCAACGATGCGGTCACCAAGCTGGTGAATGCAGCGAATCAGACCGTTCATGAGGCCCGTGAGATCATGGCATTGTCCAAGCAGGGTGAAGAGAGTTTGAAACACGTTGATGCTTCCTATAACCGTGTACATCAGCATATGGAGAGTCAAGGACAACATGCAGATCACATGCTGAATTCGATCAAAACAGGTTCAGGCATGGCACAATCCATTCGCTCCCTGGCAGATCAAAGTGGTCTCCTCGCCCTGAATGCTTCCATCGAAGCAGCTCATGCCGGGGAATATGGACGTGGTTTTCAGATTGTTGCAGGCGAGATTCGAGCGCTCGCGAAACAGACCCGTGAGGTTGCGGGGAACATATCTTCATTGCTAGAGAATATTGGTGGATTGACCCTTCAGACTGTTGAACTGGTTAAGGCAAGCGGAGCGGAGATTGACGACAGTTCGGTGCATGTCACCGCAGGGGGAGCAACGTTCCGACAACTGAACAGTGCGGTGAGAGATTTGTCTCGTATAGCAGAAGAAATCGCCATGGAAGGCGGGAAAGCTGGAGAAGTTGCAGAGCACATTCGTACGAAGCTGGAAGAGATGGTTTCGAATGGAGAGTAAACTATAAGGTAGTCAATAAAGCAGGCATCAGCAATCAGATTGATCCATTAAGCAGATCATGAAGGTTAAGGATGTCTTTTTTACATTCCGTTAACATGAAAGTGATACTGTTTTTACAATGAAAGGGTAGGATATTAAAGATGGCCGAGCAGCGATGAAAGATTATCAGTATCGGTCTCAACGTAAAGGGAGTTTCCGTGTCCCTGCAGCGAAGGAGAAGTGAACATCCATGAAGGACCTCATTCACATTGAAAATCTTAATTTATATTATGATACGCATCACGCGCTTAAAAATATATCGATGGATCTGCCGGAAAAAACCGTTACTGCGTTCATCGGGCCGTCAGGTTGTGGTAAATCGACATTGCTTCGCACGTTAAACCGGATGAATGACATGATTCCGGGTGTTCGTGTGGAAGGACAGGTTATGCTGAATGGCTCTGACATTTACAGTAATGAGATTGAAGTGGAGACACTGCGCAAACGAGTTGGCATGGTGTTCCAACAACCGAATCCTTTTCCAAAATCCATATACGATAACGTGGCTTATGGACCGCGCTTGCACGGGGTAACCCAAAAGGCTGAACTGGATCAGTTGGTGGAACAAAGTCTTGTCCATGCTGCCCTATGGGATGAAGTGAAGGATGTATTGAAAAAGTCGGCACTTAGTCTGTCTGGCGGACAACAACAGCGTCTCTGTATTGCACGGGCGCTGGCTGTACAGCCAGACGTTCTGCTGATGGATGAAGCAACGTCTGCCCTCGACCCGATCTCCACATTGAAGATTGAGGAACTGGTGAAGGAATTGCATCACAAGTACACAATCGTTATGGTTACCCACAATATGCACCAGGCGGCACGGGTATCTGGACGCACGGTATTTTTCCTGAATGGTGAAGTGGTGGAGGCAGCTGATACGGAGACGTTATTCTCCACACCGCAAGATTCCCGGACCGAGGATTATATATCTGGAAGGTTCGGTTAAGCGAGCTGAATTGGAATGATCCCGGCATACCCGGAGATGATGGATAAGGAGGACATGAAATCTATGATTCGCAGAAAAGAATTTGATCAGGAGCTTGAAGAGCTGCGTACCTTGCTCAAACAAATGGGTGAACATGTAGGAGCAGCATTGGATGGTGCCATTGAGAGTTTACAAACGATGAACGCGGAGAAAGCTCAGGTCATCATCAAGAATGATGCGAATCTGAATGCCCTTGAAGACAAAATTATGGAACTTGGCTCCAAACTGATCATCACACAACAGCCGGTGGCAAAGGATCTCAGACGTATTATCGTGGCATTCAAAATCTCCAGTGATCTGGAGCGTATGGGAGATCTTGCGCTCGACGTGGCGAAGGTGACACTCCGGATGGATGGACAGAAGCTGATTAAACCGCTGGTGGATATCCCGCAAATGGCAGAAATCGTGAAATCCATGGTCGATGAATCCATCGAATCTTTCCTGAAAGAAAACACAGACCTGGCCTATAAAATGGCTCAAACGGACGATCAGGTGGACCAACTGTATAGCCACATGATCAGTGATCTCTACACGTTAATGACGGAGCATCCTAATCAGGCTTCACAGGCTATGCTGCTGATGATGGTTGGACGTTACATTGAACGGATTGGCGACCATGCAACCAACATTGGTGAGAGCACGGTGTACCTGGTGACAGGTAAACGTCCGGATCTGAATCAATAGAAGAGTATTGCTTTGGAATTGGGGAATCAGTACTGATTAAGTAATACAATCATATGAATGGAAAAGGACATTCTCTCAGGTAGGCTGTGTACAGCTGTCTGCGGAGAAGGTTCTTTTTTTGCAATTAAAAATGAAGTGAAAAAAGGCTATTCTTTTTGATGTGACAGGTGGGTATGGTATCATGAGAGTAGATGTAATTTGAAGAGGTTGACCATATAATACGCGAGGTGCTGGAATGGACAAGTTTATTCTCATAGATGGAAATAGCATTATTTACAGGGCGTTTTTTGCAATGCCGCCTCTGACCAACTCGAAAGGTCTGCATACCAATGCGGTATATGGCTTCACCACGATGCTGCTGAGACTGCTTGAAGAGCATAAGCCTACACATGTCATGGTTGCATTTGATGCAGGCAAAATCACGTTCCGCCACGAAGGGTATCAGGAATACAAGGGCGGACGGGAGAAAACACCGCCAGAGTTGTCAGAGCAATTCCCTTTGCTCAAAGAGCTGCTGAAAGGACTTGGCATTGCTCAGTTTGAACTGGCTGGATTTGAAGCGGATGATATCATTGGAACGTTAACCAAACGCGCAGATGAAGCGGGCAGACAGGTGCTGGTTGTATCGGGTGACAAAGATATGCTGCAGCTTGCTTCCGAACATGTACATATCGGGCTGACGCGTAAAGGGGTAACCGATATTGAGCTGTATGATCCTGCTCAGATTAAAGAGCGTTATGGTCTGACGCCGCTGCAAATCATTGATCTCAAGGGTCTGATGGGCGATGCGTCCGATAATATTCCGGGTATTCCCGGGGTTGGAGAGAAGACAGCGTTGAAGCTGCTGCACCAGTTCGGATCGGTAGAAGATGTGCTGAACGGCACAAGTGAACTGAAGGGCAAGATGAAAGAGAAGATTGAGGCACACGCCGAAGATGCCCGGATGAGCAAACAACTTGCGACGATTCACAGGGAAGTTCCGCTGGAGCAGACGTGGGAGGATATGCAATTCGCGGGATTAAAAGAAGAACATGCTGGCCCTGCACTAGCTAAGCTGGAATTCAAATCTCTGCTCGAACGCCTGTCGTTCAGTGGCAGTATTGGTTCTGAGCAGGAAGCGGTTCCTGCTGCCGAAGTTGAAACCTCCATTGCAACAGAGGACAACATCAGTGAGCTGTTCAGTTCACTGGATTCCATTGATGTACTCCACGTGGAGACACATGGGGATAACCCTCACCAAGCGAAATTGATTGGACTAGCTCTAGGTTCTGCTGGAACATATACGTTCATATCTCCCGAATTGCTTCATTCCGATGCTGCGGCTCCAGTGCGGGAATGGCTCGGTAATTCAGACCAGCCGAAGCGCGGGTATGATCTTCATCGTGTAGACTTGGCCCTCCATGCGCATGGCATTGAATTCGCTGGCGCGTCATTCGATGTACAGCTGGCGGCGTATTTACTTGATCCAACAGAGTCCAACCAGACGATTAGTGGACTCACGACCAAGTATGGTCTGCCGTCCCTCGTAGAGGATGACACAGTCATGGGCAAAGGCGCCAAGTACAAGGTGCCGGAAGTGGAGATCTTGGGCGATTTCCTGTGCCGCAAAGCTGCTGCAGTCGCAGCCATTATCCCACTTCAGGAGCAGGTGCTTGAAACCGATGAGATGAATTCGCTGTTCCATGAACTGGAGATGCCGTTGTCACGCATATTGGCAGACATGGAGAAACAGGGCATCAAGGCCAATACAGCCGATCTGCAGACTTTGGGCAGTGAGTTTGAAGAACAGATCAGCAGATTGATGGCTGAGATCTACAAGCTGTCAGGAACGGAATTTAATCTGAATTCACCGAAGCAACTGGGTGAGATTTTATTTGATAGACTGGGCTTGCCGGTGGTGAAGAAAACAAAAACGGGTTATTCCACAGATGCGGAAGTATTGGAGAAATTGGCTCCTTATAATGATGTGGTCAAGCATATTCTGCAATATCGTCAGCTTGCCAAGCTGCAATCCACTTATGTGGAAGGATTGCTCAAAGAGATATCCAATCGGGATGGCAAGGTGCATACGTATTATCGTCAGACCATTGCTGCAACAGGACGACTGAGCAGTCAATTCCCGAACTTGCAGAACATTCCGATTCGGATGGAGGAAGGTCGCAAAATCCGGAAGGTATTTGTTCCTTCCGAGCCAGGATGGTCCATTTTGGCAGCAGACTATTCCCAGATTGAACTGCGTGTACTGGCACACATTTCGGACGATGAGCGCTTGAAGGAAGCATTTGTCAATGATATGGATATTCATACAAAGACCGCTTCGGATGTATTTGGCGTGAAGCCTGAGGATGTGGATGGGGATATGCGTCGTTCCGCCAAGGCGGTTAACTTTGGTATCGTATATGGAATAAGTGATTATGGTTTATCACAGAACCTGCACATCACACGTAAAGAGGCCGCGCAGTTTATTGATCAGTATTTTGAAGTATTCCAGGGTGTGCGCCGATATATGGATGATATTGTGAAGGAAGCTCGCCAGGATGGTTACGTTAAAACGTTATTGGAACGTCGTCGCTACCTGCCAGAGATTAATGCCAGTAACTTCAACCTGCGTTCTTTCGCAGAGCGTACGGCGATGAATACACCGATTCAGGGAACAGCGGCAGATATCATCAAGCTGGCCATGGTACAGATGGATGAAGCGCTGCGAGAACGCAAGTTGAAGAGCCGTATGTTGCTTCAGGTGCACGATGAACTTGTATTCGAAGTGCCTACGGATGAATTGGAACTGATGAAAGAGTTAGTCCCTTCTGTTATGGAAAAAGCATTGGAACTGTCGGTTCCGCTGAAAGCAGAAGTCAGCTTTGGTGATAACTGGTACGAAGCGAAATAAATCAAGCACTGCGCGGTTTTTCCGGTATTTTACAAAAGGTCTTTCCATGTTTGTGATATAAGAAAAGGGTCCCGCTGAGCGCCATCTTCCGTTATAATATAGGGGAGGTGAGAACATCATGCCGGAATTACCGGAAGTCGAAACAGTCAGAAGAACATTGAATCAACTTATTGTGGGCAAAACGATTGATCATGTTACCGTTAGCTTGCCGCGGATTATTCAGCGGCCGGACGACATAGATGCATTTGCAATGGAACTCGCGGGACATACCGTCATTGGGGTGGAGCGCCGCGGCAAGTTTTTGCGTATTTTGCTGGACGGGCTGGTGCTTGTCTCCCATCTGCGGATGGAAGGAAGGTACGGTGTGTATGAGCAGCATGAAGATGTGGAGAAACACACACATGTGATCTTCCATTTTAATGATGGTACGGAATTGCGTTATAAGGACGTGCGTCAGTTTGGTACGATGCATCTGTTTAATGCAGGTGAGGAACTGGTGTCCAAACCTTTGCTGAAGCTGGGACTGGAGCCGCTTGATCCAGCCTTTACGGTAACTGCATTCCGCGAGGCGGTTGGCAAGCGTACAACCAAAATCAAGGCTGTACTTTTAAATCAGGCATATGTGGTCGGTATCGGGAATATTTATGTGGACGAGGCTCTATTTCGCGCAGGTATCCATCCCGAGACCATTGCCAAGACACTGACCGAAGCTCAGTTAACGGTGCTCCATGAAGCGATTGTGGCTACGTTGCAAGATGCAGTGAATGCAGGTGGATCTTCCATCAAGTCCTATGTGAATGGACAGGGTGAGATGGGGATGTTCCAGC
Source organism: Paenibacillus sp. FSL R5-0701 (assembly GCF_037973995.1). Lineage (NCBI taxonomy): Bacteria > Bacillati > Bacillota > Bacilli > Caryophanales > Paenibacillaceae > Paenibacillus > Paenibacillus sp. FSL R5-0701. Next base: position 2,113,415 of record NZ_CP150230.1, read on the forward strand.
ATCAACTGAAAATCTATGGACGCAAATCAGAACCTTGTACAACTTGTGGTACGTTAATTGAAAAAACGGTGGTTGGTGGCCGTGGCACGCATTTTTGTCCAAACTGTCAGCTGCTGTAACATGAACTGAATGAACGAAATGATGAAATCATAGCACCCTTGGATTCCTCCCTCCATATACTGATATGGCAGAAATAAGCGGGCGTATACCCATACTGGCATCTTCAGTTGGCATGAGTACCGCACAGAGGAGGAGTCCGGGGTGCTGCATCATTTTATTTCATTGCTGGCGCTTGCTTTGGCGCTTAGTTTAGATGGTTTTGGAGTCGGGATTACATATGGGTTACGGAGGACTAAGATTCCCCTGTTATCTATCGCTGTTATTTCGATCTGTTCGGGATTGGTTATTGCCTTGTCGATGCAAGTAGGTGTGTTGTTGTCCCATGTGGTGTCACCGGATATTGCTTCGATCGTGGGAGCCGTTATATTGATAGGTATTGGTGCATGGTCACTGTTGCAACTTATTCGAAAGCAAGGCAAAGAACAGCTGGAAACAGACACTAGAACGAGTGGGGAAACAGAAGCAACGGTAACTGGGGTGGGAGAAGCACAAGATAGACTGTCGGATTCAAAGGGCAGGAATCAGGTGCTCGCACTGGATTTGGAGCAGTCGGCTTCAAGTGGATCACTGGAACGAATGGTATTTACATTGGAGCTGCGCAAGCTGGGGGTCGTCATTCAGATTCTTCGCAGTCCCTCCAAGGCGGATATGGATAACTCGGGAAGTATATCTGCCCAAGAAGCGATGTGGCTTGGTATTGCCTTGTCTCTGGATGCGTTTGGGGCAGGTTTGGGGGCGGCACTTCTGGGATTCCCTACACTATGGACAGCACTCATTATTGCACTGTTTAGTGGGGCGTTTCTGTCACTCGGCATGAAGGTTGGCCTACGATTCTCAGCTCTGCGCTGGATGCGAAGACTGTCTGTATTGCCAGCGCTATTGTTAATGATTATGGGAATAATGAAGTTGTTATGAGGTGAAACGATGAATATAGGCTTAACCGGCGGGATCGCGACAGGCAAAAGCAGTGTTTCCGCCTATCTCGCCAGTAAGGGAGCGTTGCTCATCGATGCAGACGTTATTGCCCGGGAAGTTATGATGCCCGGGCATCCCGTGTTGGCCGCCGCTGTTAAGCGGTTCGGACAAGCCATACTGAACGAAGATGGAACACTGGATCGGAAAAAGCTTGGAAGTATTGTTTTTCAACAACCCGAGGAACGAAAGGCACTGGAGGCTATGACACACCCGGCAATCCGAAGAGAGATGCGCGAACGGGCTGCTGCATACGAACTGCAACATCCGGATAAACTTGTGGTGTCTGATATTCCTTTGCTCTACGAATCAGGTCTGGAGGACGGTTTCGAGGAAGTCATGGTTGTATATGTCCCGAGATTGGTGCAACGAGATCGCTTGATGAGTCGGGATGGAATGACTGCAGCACAGGCTGAGGCTCGAATGGATGTACAGATGGATATTGAGCGCAAAAAACAGCTGGCAGACATTGTAATCGATAACAGCGGCTTATGGTCTGCGACGGAGCAGCAAATTGACTCATATCTACAGCATAAGGGTTTGTTATGAAAATATTGCGTAAGAAACGTGTACTGCTGTTGATGTTTGTGTCCTTTGTACTGGTGTTATTTCTGAATACAAACTGGATGGCATGGTTCTATCCCATACATTATAAGGAAGAGATCCGTGCCCAATCTCAGAGTTATGAGGTTGATCCGTTTCTGATTGCTTCCATTATCAAGGTGGAGACCAATTTCAAGACAAGCAAGGAATCCAAACGAGGCGCCATCGGGCTCATGCAACTGATGCCGGATACGGCCAACTGGATACTGGAACAAGCCAAAATTCCCGACACTTCGCTGGAGGAATTGAAGCACGAGCCTGAACGAAATATTCAATTAGGCACATGGTATCTGCGGAATCTATCCGATCAATTCGATGGCAATGAAGCAGTTATGATCGCTGCCTATAATGCGGGTCCAGGCAAAGTGAACAGTTGGCTTAGAGATGGTGTATGGGATGGCTCGTTCGATACAGTGAAAGATATTCCGTTTGGTGAGACGCGTCACTATGTACAAAGAGTCATTTACTATTATAATCAGTATGTAAAGATCTATAATACGTTCTAAGTATATAAGTAGAAGCACAGAGCAGGCCGGTTGTTCACCGGCCGCTCCATGCTCCTCTGTGTAGCGTATTACGATGCAGATATTATTGGTATTGACCTGCCAATTGCTGTTCTGCAATTGTTACCAGACGCTTCGTGATGTATCCACCGATCGAACCGTTCTCGTAAGAAGTCATGTTACCTTGGTATCCGTCTTGTGGGATGCTGATTCCGAGTTCTTGAGCAACTTCATATTTCATTTGCTCGAGTGCTGCGGAAGCTTTAGTTACCACCAGGTTGTTGGAGTTACCATTGCTTTGTGCCATTGCTGTTCACCTCCTCGCGGGTTGGTAAAAGTATTATGTGTCGGCAATGCATTTTTCATTACAAAATCAAGACAGGGAATATGTGGTAAAAGTAAAACGTGGGAAGTGATCTGAGTTGAAGTGTCCTTATTGCGGTTATATGGGTACCAAAGTGCTTGATTCGCGTCCGGCCAACGAAGCAAAATCCATTCGTCGTCGCCGTGAGTGTGAGCAGTGTGCCCGAAGATTTACAACGTTTGAGATGATTGAGGAGACTCCACTGATCGTCATTAAGAAAGATGGCAGCCGGGAAGAGTTTAGCCGGGACAAGATTCTCCGCGGGCTTATTCGTGCCTGTGAGAAACGTCCAGTCTCCGTAGAGACCCTGGAGATGATGGTATCTGAAGTAGAGAAATCTCTGCGCAATACAGCTGATGCTGAAGTGGAGAGTCGCCAGATTGGTGAGCTATTGATGGAACAGTTGTTTCCAGTCGATGAAGTGGCGTATGTCCGTTTTGCTTCGGTATACCGCCAGTTCAAAGATATCAATATGTTCATGAAAGAACTGAAATCCCTGTTGTCCAAAGACGATCTGGAGGATTAGTGAAGTGGGGATAGGGAGAAGAGCAGTCTGGAGTTCCAGTCCGTGTGTACCAGAGAAATCGGTTGTTCTTCTCCAATCACTTTGGATCTTGAGAAAGTGATTGACAGCGAAAGCTGGATTTTATATGATATAGGAGTCGCCTGTGGAACGTAGCAGTGTTGGACAAGTTATCTATTTCATATCCTGGGGCCTTAGCTCAGCTGGGAGAGCGCATCGCTGGCAGCGATGAGGTCAGGGGTTCGATCCCCCTAGGCTCCATAATCAAGAACGCCATCACGTCATGTGATGGCGTTTTTTTGATGTGAAAATAGGGACTATCACTTAGTAAAGGTATAAGGATCGGATATTATTCAATAACTCTTATGTTTATTAAAAATAACAGACTATATGTATACCCTTGTTTAATATATAATTGATTAATAACATACACTGAGGAGATGAAAGTTAGTGAAGAACTGGAAGAAGAAGATAGGATTGAGTAGCCTGATTGTAATTATGGCTATAACATTTTTTGGATTTCAAAAAGAAGCTTTGGCCGCTACTGTTGGAAGTAGCCAATTAAAACAGGCCGAAGCTGGGTGGAGTCGAATTGTTGACAGAAATCCCCTAATCACCTACACAGGAACATGGACAAAGTATGATAACACTTTGTATAGTACAGGCTCTGCATCCGCTGCATTGACAAATGAGGCAACGGCTTCTTTTTGGTTTAAGGGAGATAAACTAAGAGTAATTGGATCAAGAAATATGAATAAATCTAAAGTTATGAAAATTCAGATTGATGAAACTACATATTTATTTTCTGCTTATGGAAATGCCCAAACTGATACGCTTTTATTCCAAAAAACTGGATTAGATAATAAAGATCATCAAGTAACGTTGATATATCAAAAAGAAGACTCAACGGATTTTGTTCTGAGCGCAATCGATATTAGTAGTAGTGGAGCGTTAATTCCGGCTCCTACACCAGAACCAACTCCAGAACCAACTCCAGAACCAGAACCAGAACAACCAAACGGTGGTCGTGCTATTTTGGTGGTTACGATGGATACTGGCCTTGAGAAGGAGTTCGATCTGAGTATGGAAGAGGTCAAAAGTTTTATTGCCTGGTATGAGAACAAACAAGCTGGAAGTGGTACAGCTTCCTATGCTATTGATAAACATGATAACAATAAGGGGCCGTTCAAGAGTCGTAAAAATTATGTGATTTTTAATAAGATCTTAAACTTTGAAGTGAGTGAGTATAATACAGCCCAATAAACATCTTTTTTATTATTACTTGAATAACAATCGTGGAGGAGCGCATCGCTCGCAGCGATGAGGTCAGGGGTTCGATCCCCCTAGGCTTCATAGTCAAGAACGCCATCACGTCATGTGATGGCGTTTTTTTGTTGTGTTAACGAACCACGATACTCCGTAAACTCTTGAACTTATTTCAAGAGAAGGAGCGAAGATACTAATATTCTTTTTTAAATTGACGGATTGTAATATGAAGTGCGACACCCTACTGAAATAAAAAAATGGCTCACAGCCTGATTCGTGTAGAATGAAAGTTACCACACCAGCATTCACACAAGGAGAATCAGTCCATGAGTTATTCACATCTTAGCATAATCGAACGCAGCAAGCTAGAAATCCTCCACAGACAAGGCAAAAGCTCAAGAGCTATTGCAAAAGAACTGGGGAGACATTCGTCCACGATTTGCCGCGAACTAGATCGTGCTAATTCATCGTATCCCTATCAGCAGAACACGCTCAGAACGCTTATGAGAAGCGTCGTCAATCCTCTGTTTCTTCAGGTAAATGGTCAAGCACCTTAGCTGCTTCACTGGAGGAAAAACTGAAGGCAACGTGGTCTCCGGAACAGATCAATCAACGCTTCCGTACCGAAGGCTTGCAAGCAGTATCCTTCAAAACGATCTATCGCTGGATCTACGCAGGTCGACTGGTTCAAGGCACGTTACAGGTTCTTCGGCACAAAGGAAAGCGTCAGAAACCCGCAGAAACTCGCGGTAAATTTGCCATTGGCAGATCCATTTCGGATCGTCCCCAAGAGGTTCGTTCTCGTGAAACGTTTGGGCACTGGGAACTGGATACCGTCGTATCTAGTCGTGGGAAAAGTAAAGGATGCATAGCCACGCTCATTGAACGCAAAACCCGTCTATATACCGCCATTCTCATGCCTGATCGCACTGCTCTGTCTATGGAAATTGCGCTTGGTGTAGCCATCTCACAGTATCCCACAGGCACTTTCCTCACAGCCACGGCTGACCGGGGAAAGGAGTTTGCATGCTATGCCAATCTGGAAACAAGCCATGACCTGCACGTTTATTTTGCTGATCCATATTCGTCTTGGCAACGCGGTTCCAATGAGAATGCGAATGGATTGCTTCGAGAGTTTTTCCCGAAAGGCACCGATCTCGCTCAAGTCGAGGATGAAGATCTTGCCAGTTCACTAGATCTAATAAACCACAGACCACGAAAATGCTTGGGTTGGAGAACCGCTCACGAATCTTTCACAGAGGAACTGTCGCACTTGGTTTGACAATCTGTCAATTCTTAAAGTAAATCTAGAATTAAGACAGAGTTAAGTTGAGTAATAGGGTGGTATCCAATACACTTCTCGTGTGAGCATTTTCGACATATAATGACAAAAAAAGGATACCAATCAGTTTAACGATGAGGGGAAATTAACACATGAGATGGTTTTCTGTGGGAGTGCAGAAGTTATTCATCTGCCTAATTATTTTGGCTGTGAGTATGGGAGGAGGTTGGACAAAAAAAGTGCAGTTTGAAAACAAGGAGCCCTTCCGGCTAGATATTGTCCAGCCGGGAGGGGTCACCTTAATTCTGTATACGCTTTCACTTAGCCAGATATTCAACGAACCTTACAAAGATCGTGGCTACTTCGGCGCGGGTGGCGGTGGCTTTGGGAGCAAAAAAGTTGTCCGGCTTGCCTAATACAATGCCGATGCCCCGTAGCGTCTGAACGGCCTCCAACGCCCAGGAGCTGATCTCACTCTCATCCGTGAAGGACTTAGAGTGGCTTTCAGGTAGCTCATAGCCCTTGTACTTCATGTAGTTGTACAGGATCACCAGCATCTGCTCGCGCGTCATCGGTGAATTGGGGTCAAACAGGTCTGCGTTTGTACCGTTGACTATGCCTTTTTCGGCCGCCCACTCGGCTGCCGCCGTGTACCACTGTCCGTTCGTCACGTCGCTAAAGCGGGAACCCGTGTAGCTGGAGAGGTTTACGTCCTCAAGATTGGCCAGTACCTGCACGAACATTGCACGCGTCATTGCGCTTCCAGGTGAGAATGTTGTGGACGTCGTGCCGTTGAAAAGATTGTATGTGTAGGCGAAATTTATATCGTTGTAGAACCAGTCGTCCATATTGGCATCCCTGAAAGGATTGCCCGATAGCACGTGGAAGCCCAGTGGGGTGGCGTCATCAAACGCCAGCTCCGTAGCCTCACGGATGTTCAGCGACATGCCGTTGTCTAAGCCAACTCTTGCGCCGCTTGATCCTACCACAACCGTTCCGCCGCTCCGTATCTTCGATCCGTCGTGGATATGCACCTGGTTGCCGTTTGGCAGGTTCACATGCGCTTCTTTGCCGCCTACTGTAACCGTACCGTCGCTCGCGATCGTCGAGCCGCCCGAAATGGTCACTGTGCTGTTGCCGCCGGGTAGTGTCACTTCGGCGCTCTTGTCTGCTGGAATGGTTACCTTACCGTTTGAGTCTATCGTTGTGCCTTCGGGTACTTTAATCTTCGTCCCGCCTTTGGTCGTAAGCTCGCCGCCTCCGGGGAGGGTGGTGTTGCCGTTTTTGTCTGTGACCGCGGGCTTATCCTTCGGTGTATTCACTGTGTAGGCCAACTTCGATGTTCCAGCGTCTGTCCCGGTGCCCGTATTGTCGGTGTTGCCCGTATTACCGATGTTGCCGGTATTTCCGGTGTTGCCCGTATTGCCGCCAGAATCAGGCACAGTGGGAGTCGTCGTCTTCATCGGCATGGCCGTCACACTGATCTCCGCGCCGTCGCCCTTCGCGTTCATCGCGATGATGGTGAAGTTGTAGCCTTGGCCGTTTGTCAGGTTCTTAAAGGTATATTTGGTCTCCGTCGCATCCAGTGTGACCGGCGTCACGTTGCCATACCATACCTTGTAGCCCAAGATCGCACTGCCACCGTCGTCAGCAGGGGCGGTCCAGCTTAATGTGACCTGTCCGTCACCGGCTGTCGCCTTGAAGCCGTTCGGAGCACCGGGGACGACCGGTTTTCTCTGCGCGAACATCCAATCAAAGACATCTGTGTAGTCATTGTTCCAAACCGGCAAGTTAGAGGACTGCGCCGTGGGAGCTATGCTCCAATTCCCCATAGTTATCTGGTTGTAAAGAACCGCCGCTTCAACTTCGTGCGCTATGTAATCAGCCAGAACAGGTGTGTTGGCTGGATTCGGCCTCAGATTTGGCTGATCAAATTGATTGTAGGGCCACGTAAGGACCTCATTACTCTCAAAGCGCGAAGCCCTCGCGTTGATCATTTTTGGCATATTGTTATTGATGAAGTTATTGAGGTTAGTCTGGTAGCCTGCAACGTTATGAGCATTTACAAACATCCAATAGGCCAGATTGTTGTGAGCGTCGTTGTCCTTAGCATTCGGTGAACCGCTTACCGGGGCCATAGGTGCGGCGGCGGCGAAGAAGCCAGGATGGCTGTTAACTAAGTTGTTTGTATACTGGCCGCCCCATGAGAAGCCCGCCGCGTAAACACGATTAGGGTCTACTTCGCCGCTGGCAATCAGGGCGTTTATGACCTTCTTAACATTCTCTGTTGAGGGAACAGATACGCCATTATAGGAAATATTCAGTACATGGCTGGCGTACTTGTCAGGATTTTTCTCCATTTTTTTCATTAGAGCGACCGAGCCGTTGGCGGATTTCATGGCCGCTTTTTGGTCTATCGCAGCGTTTGTGCCGCCGCGTGACATACCATGTGTATAAACATACAGCGGCAATCCTTTCATCACGTTACCGTCTTCACCCTTGTGAAGGTAGAGCGAGCGATTGACCGAATTGTCCGTGAATGTTGTAAACTTGTCAAGGATCGGATTCACAACTTTTTCCTGTTCAAAAACCACGTTGCGAAGTGGACTCCCTTCTGTCAGTACAATCTCTCCGTTTGGGACGATGTTGTAAACCTGCTTTGTTGAGTTACTGCTGCCATCCAGCGTTGTTTTGCCGCCGCTCGCTGAATAAAACTCAGACTCAACTACGATGTAACGGCCGCTTGCCAGTCCGTCCTGATAATCCGGTGAATTGCTTACCGGCCCCAGATAGCCGCGTACCTTCGGTTCGTCATTAGCGTATACCCTTGTGATCTTGCGCGTTCCTTCAAAGGTCACCTCTTCGCCGTTCAGGGTTGTGTTCCTGGCTGACAAGGTAAACAAGTCCGGATTAAGCTCGGAGCCTAACGCTGCCTTCCCCTGGCCTAAGTCGATGATGACAGCCGTTGTGTACTCGCCACTGGCGAAGTTGTCATTCCATACGATAAAGGGAAGTATCCCCGCGTCCGGATCGTTCTTGAATGTCACATGAATGGTATGGTTAGTCTCAATATTCGAAAAGGTATAAGTGCCAGCAGATAGAGTCACGGTCTCGCCGTCTACCGTTACGGTATCCACCATTTTGCCGGAATCGGGGGTAAACGTAAATTCTTTGTTAGCGTCCCGATCTACTCTCAGAACATCGCCGGGTGGGTTCGGCGTTATTCGGCCGCCCGGTCCCGCAGTGGCAGTGATTGAGAATCTAGTGTCCACTTCATTGGCTGAAGAGAGCTGCAGGCTGTCTGTAAAAGAAGCAGCGCTGGTGTAAGCCGCGTCTGGATCTCCGAAACTGGAAACGACTTCATAGCGGTCACCGCCTTTTTCCGTCGAGTTATTAATATAAACCTCAAAGGTAAGCTTGCCCTCCTCCAAGGTCAAGGTTCTTTTGGGTATTCTCATCTCCACGATATATCCTGTTTCCGTGATCTGGGTCCATGCAGCTCTGCCCGGAGCGGCCTGCCCTGAGAACACACCCGTCGCGCTGACGCGCCATTGGTTTGAGCCTCCAGTTCCGGTACCGACATAAAATTCCAGGCTGTCGTATTGGTGATCTCCGCCAGCTCCCAGATATAGATTACTGTCATTCACAACTACTCGGGCATATAGGTAGTCATGGTCCCAAAGGATTCTGGCTGTGCCCGTGGCATGGGGTCTGGGATCGGCGGGCACAGTGCTTTTGTTGATGTGATGCTCCATGGTCTGGCTCCAGAGTGGGTCGTTTGACCCGAGTTCGGGAGTTCCAAAAATGGCGGTGGGTGTTTCATTCGCTACTGTGTTCTCGATGTTGTCAGTGGCGGCGGCATAGCTGGTAGGCATTAGCGACGCCACCATTACCAAGCAACAGAGGAAGGCGAGCATTCTGCTAAATCGTTTTGGCATAAATGAAAATCCTCCTTATTTTTCGATGCGGTGCGCCCATGGCTTACCGCATCGTATTCGGACACGTTGTTCATATGACAAGCGCCCAACTATATATATTATGTTTATCAGGCGTTCAATCCTTTAATTTACCCATAGAGTATATTTAGAATGAAAACGATTACTTCCAAGTATAGGGATAGTGTTGAAGTTTGCGTGAATTGCAATAAAAAAATCCACCTTATTAACAAGATACTACATTGAATTGGAAGTGTTGAAGACGTAATATGAGAAGAAATGTAAGCGCATTCTTTTTTAAGCCGTATCTCTATTTCCTTTAGCGAGGGGGTCTGGTTTTAAAGGTGAGAGATATGGGTTGTATGCTTCTGAAAATTAATCGAAGGGAAGAATGCTATGCGGAAGCAAATTACAATCCTAATGTTAGTTTTACTTATGACCTTCAGTAACTGGTTTAATCTTGTTCTGCCATTTAGCAATCAAGCTTCAGCGGACAAAATAACACCAACGATGTTGGCACATTATCCATTGCTTGAGGATGTACAGGATATATCAGGTAATGAAAAGCATGGAACGGCCGTAGGAGACATTACGTACACCGATGGTCTCACTCTGCCTGGGGGAACAGATAGTAATACAAACTACGTTCAGCTTCCTACTGGTTTGTTTGATAATCAAGAAAATACAACGATATCTGTATGGATCAAGAGCAACACTGGGAGTGGGAACTACTCAGCATTATTCTACGGTACTCCAGCAGCTGGCAATAACTTGCCAACGAATTACTGGATGTTTAATCCATCGAATCCAAGTGGTGATTTTAAGTCAGTATTTACGAATAACAATAATGTTGACCAGCCTTGGTCGACTGAGGTAGGGGTATCAGGCCCTTCTACGTCACCGCACGAAGGTCAATGGGTTCACTATACGACGGTCATTACAGAACGCTCTATTACAGGTTATATCAACGGTGTTCATATAGGCACGACCGCCAAAGAGAAAACAACAGCAAGTTTTGGTACTGATTTGCAGGCTTACATCGGACGCTCCAATTATTTAGGGGATGCTACTTTTGCGGGCAGCTTTCAAGATTTAAGAATTTACGGAGAGGCACTAAATAATGAAGATATCGCTGTAGTATATGAACAATCGTTTAATGAAAAGCAAGTACAACAAGGCAAAATAGAGCTAACGTTAGGAGACATATCGGCAGTTACAGAATCTCTTGAACTGCCTACTCAAGATAAGAATGGCGCAATGATCTCATGGACTCCTAGTGATGAGAGTGCGATTAGTCCAACTGGGGAAGTGTTCTTACGAGAAATGGAGCAACAAGTGACGTTAACTGCAACCATTTCTTTGGGTGGAAGCCAGGCAACGAAGGAGTTCATGGTTACCTTACTACCTAAGGATGACTCTGTTGAGCAGATTGCCGTTAAGAATGTCTTGCTTAATGAACCTACAATTATTTTATCAGTGGGGGACAGCGAGACATTAGTGGCTTCGATTTCACCTTCAAATGCAACGAATAAAAGAGTTATCTGGACATCTAGTGACTCCAGTGTAGCGATTGTCAATTCAACGGGTAAAGTTACAGCTGTTAGTGGAGGTACAGCCACAATGACGGTACAGACTGAAGATGGAGAGTTTACAGCTACATCAGCCGTTACCGTTAAGGGAAAATCGCTAAAAGATGATCTTATTCTTCATTACAACATGAAGACGACTGAAGAAGTAGACGGTCAACTCGTACTGAAGGATGTTGCCAATAAGGCAGTTACATTTGACGGAATATTTAGAAATCCAAACAATGGACAATTCATTTCAAACAGTGAGGTTGGCTTTGTCTCCTTCAATGGTGGAAGCTCTACATCTAATAGTGGGCATGTTGAGATTCCTAAGGGCTCAAATGGACTAGATCTACTACACGGTCTGAATGAGATTACAGTATCTTCAATCGTGAACTGGACGAATGATGGGACGAATCGCTGGATCTTCGGTTTGGGTACTGTATTAACTCCAGAAACGAACAAATATTTCTTCGTAACACCACGTCACGGTAGTGGATCAGGTAATATGATTGCGACAGGTATCTCTAAAAATGGCTGGCCGAACGAAGCGTTAGTTACAGGTAGCGCAAACTCAAACCTTATCGGTGGGCAGTGGAAGCATGTAACGGTGTCCTTGTCCGAAGCTAGCAATAGGATAACGTTATTCGTGGATGGAGTTAAGGTTGCTTCGGGTAATGCAAAGGGACTAAAGCTGTCAGAAATTATTAATCCGGATGCTACTTTCTCTGGCTTTATCGGTAAATCAATCTTCTCAAACGATCCATACCTTCAAGGTAGCGTAGCTGATTTTCGAGTATATGATCGCGCGTTGACAGAGCAAGAAGTAGGCGAGTTATATCAACAAGAAGGAGCAACACACATCTCAAAAATACGTCAGCTCACTGTGGATGATGCAGCAAATCAACTTAACATCAGTAGTTTCTTAGGTGAAGGCGATAAAAGCACCGATAAGATAACGAGAAACGTTACATTACCAACAAGCGGTAAAAACGGCGTGAGCATTACTTGGAGTTCTAGTCATCCTACTGTCATTTCTAACCATGGCACTGTACAACGTCCAGCTGTTCAAGCAGGTAATGTTCAGGCAGAGCTTACGGCTACTTTAACGTATCAAGGCGTATCAACTACAGCTGTATTCCCTGTTACAATCTTGAAGCAATTCGATGATCAGCAGAAGGTTGATCTGGACGCTGAACAAATAGAGATCTACAATGCTGACAACATTAAAGGTAACTTACATCTTGTTGCTACAGGTGAACAAGGCTCCACAATTACATGGTTATCTAGCAGACCGGCAGTTGTTAAAGGAACGACTGAAGCGGCTGGTAATGCTAAACAGCTAGGTTGGGTAAGCCGTCAAGCTACGGATACGCCCGTTACGTTAATAGCTACAATTACGAATGGTGCAGCTTCTAAACAGCTTACGTTTAACGTTACGATTAAACAAGCAGCTGCGCCAGTACAGCATGATGCTTACTTCTTTGCATACTTTACAGGTGAATATGAGGGTGGTGAAGAGATATCCTTCGCTACAGCTGAAGATCCATTGTTCTGGAAAGGGCTGAATAATGGTAAGTCGATCCTTCAATCTGATATGGGTGAAAAAGGACTTCGTGATCCATTCGTTATTCGGTCACCAGAAGGTGATAAATTCTATATGCTGGCAACCGATTTGAAAATGGGCGAAAGTACAAATTTCGACCAAGCTCAAATTACGGGTAGTCATTACATGATGATTTGGGAGTCGGAGGATCTCGTTGATTGGAGCGAGCAGCGTATGATCGAGGTTGCTCCTAAGACTGGAGGAAATACGTGGGCACCAGAAGCGATCTATGATCCAGTAACTGGAGAGTATATCGTATTTTGGGCATCATCGATGAAAAACACAGAGACATACGGTGATTATAACGGAAGACCTGCAGGTCAGTACAATGTGATGTACTACGCAACAACAAGAGACTTCTACAACTTCTCTGAGCCAAAGGTCATGATTGATGAGTCACTTCCGACCATTGATACAACGTTTATTGAGCATAATGATATGTTGTACCGATTCACCAAATCAGAAGTAAATACTAAAGTGTATGTGGAGAAAGCACCAACTTTTTACTATGACAAGGACGGTATTGCAGCAAACGGCCTTCAATACGACGCTGTTCCGGGTACACGTGATAATAAACTTGGCTTGATCGGAAATAATGGCAACAACGAAGGGCAAACGATTTTTAAGGATAATAATAAAGACCAATGGTATCTGTTCCTTGATTCATGGCCATATCATGTCCGATATACAACAGATCTGGATAGTAGTATGCAATATATGAACAATGTACTAAGTAGTGATAAATATGCACTTCCGCCAGGACCACGACACGGAACCGTAATTCCAATCTCACGTGCAGAGTATGATGCTTTGCAAGAGAAGTATGCCTGGAAAGGTCCAGCACCATCAACAGACCCGGTTGTACATTACTCATTCGATGCAAATACAGTGAATGGTACAACGGTGAATGACATTTCTGGCAATGGTCATCACGCAACACTAGTAGGTGGAGCAACGATTAATGAAGAGGATCGTATCGGTAAAACGGGTGGTGCACTAGAGCTTAATGGATCAACAGGATATGTGAAGCTGCCAGATAACTTGATTCAATCCTTGAATCTTGAGAAGGCTACGTTCTCTACATGGGTTCAAATGGACAGAAATCAAGCAAATCAAAGAATATTTGATTTTGCTTCCGACACAGGCAGACAGGTTAACCGCAACACCATGTACTTGAGCACACAAGGTGATACAGGTAGTCTAGAGTTCGCTGTCGTAACCCCTTTTACAGAGAAATTTAGCAATGACAGCACGCGACTGGGATCAGAATATAAATATGCGGTGAGAAATTCTGGACTATTACCAACGAAGACTTGGCAGCATGTTGCAATTACAATGGATGAATTTGATGCAGTATTGTATGTGAATGGTCAAGAGGTTAAACGTAGCTCGACATTTAACGTTGAGCCGAGAATGTTACTGGAAACAACGATGAATTATATTGGTAAATCGAGAAACAGCTCTCATAGTTTATTTAATGGTAAATTTGATGATTTCCGTATTTATAATCGTGCATTATCCGTTGAAGAGATTGCAACATTAGCTGATGAAGACGTTACTCCTCCAGTAGAGCAGCCATCTGGGGCAGAGCTCATTCTTCACTACGATATGAATGATATCGATGGTGCGACGGTTATTGACCAAACAGGAAACTTCAATGGAAAATGGATGAATCCGTCTAAAGCAGAATGGATTCGTACACAAGATGCTGGTGTACTAAGCTATACTGGTGGCACAACTAACTCTTATGTAGAACTGCCACAAGGAGTTCTCGATGGTTTAACGGATATGACTGTTTCATCCATTGTGAACTGGAGCGGTAAAAACGCTGCGGAGTGGTTATATGCATTAGGAAGACCAAATAATAATACACACTATACGTATTTCACACCACGTTATAACGCTAACGGTCTGGCTCGCCTAGGTATCGCGACGAATGCTTGGAACAATGAGTCTTCAACTTCTACCACAGGCTTAAAGAATAATGAATGGAAAGTCGTTACGACTGTTGTTTCAGGCACGGATGGTACACTAACGCTTTATATTGATGGTGTTGCTGTTGCATCAGGCTCAACGAATGGAATGACACTAGAACAAATAAAAAATACTTCAGGCAGTAGTGGATCCATCGGTAAGTCATTCTATACAGCTGATCCTTACTTCGGCGGTTTGATTGCAGACTTCCAAATCTATGATGGTGCTATGACTGCGGCAGATATTACATCACTTAAGGCCCATGCAGATCAGAAGATTGCTTTAATGGAGGGCATGCTTGTATCGGCTGCGACAGAGAAATTAACGATTCATGATCTTCTTGCTTCTAATGCATCAAAAGATGCGATTATAAGCAATGTAACATTGCCAACATCAGGTGTTTATGGCACAACAATAAGCTGGACTTCAGATAAGGGGAATGTCATCTCAACTACAGGTGCCGTAACCAGACCAGCTAACGCAACAGGTGATCAAGTTGTAACGTTAACAGCAGTATTTACAGATGGTACAGAGACAGTTAACAAAACTTTTCAGTTGACGGTTAAGGCATTGCCAAACGATGTCACTTCTGTAGATGAAGCAAAAGCAGCACTAGTCGTTCATAACATTAATGATGTAAGAGGTCATATCGCACTACCAACATCTGGTCTATATGGAACAACGATTACTTGGGCTTCTGCACAACCAAAAGTCGTTTCAGTTACTGGAGAAGTAAAACGTCCGGTACACGGTAGTGGAAATGTAGATGTGAAGCTTACAGCTACGATTACATTAAATTCAGCATCCACTACGAAGGAATTTATTGCGAAGGTGAAGGAACTGCCTGCTGATGAAAAATATGCGGGATACTTTTTCACATATTTCACTGGAGAAGGTACTGCAACAGGTGAGCAAGTTTACTTTGCACTAAGTAACGGCAATGATCCGTTGAACTGGCGAGAATTGAATAATGGTAAACCTGTATTAACCTCTACCTTAGGGGAGAAGGGGGTACGTGATCCGTTCATTATTCGTTCGCCTGAAGGTGATAAGTTCTACATGATCGCTACCGATCTAAAAATTAACGGCAATGGTAACTGGGGTAGAGCACAGACATGGGGCAGTCGTTCCATTATGGTTTGGGAATCGAATGATCTAGTCAACTGGACAGATCAACGCATGGTAGAGGTTGCACCGGAAGAAGCGGGTAATACATGGGCACCAGAAATTATGTACGACAACACAACAGGTGAATATATTGTATTTTGGGCATCAAGAATGTTTGATGATGCATCCCATACAGGTGATGCTTATCAAAAAATGATGTATAGCAAGACAAGAGATTTCTATACGTTTACTGAACCGCAAGTATATTTGGATTATGGATATTCAATCATTGACACAACGATGATTGAGCATGAAGGAAAAGTGTATCGCTTTACGAAAGATGAGCAAAACAACGGAGCTTCTGCTCCATTTGGCAAGATGATCTTCCAAGAGGTGGGTGACTCGATCTTAGATCCAACCTTCAAGATGATTAATCAAGGCGTTGGTAACATCAAATGGGTTGAGGGTCCAACGATCTTCAAATCAAATACCGATAAAAAATGGTATTTATTCGTAGATGAGTTTGGTGGAAGAGGTTATGTTCCATTCGAGACAACAAATCTTGCATCAGGTGTCTGGACATTATCTTCTAACTACAACTTACCAGCCAGTCCGCGTCACGGAACGGTAATTCCAATTACACAAAGTGAGTATGATGCACTCCATGGGAAGAACGTACCCGTTAGGGGAATTAGCTTGGACAAAACAACGTTGTCAATCGTAGAAGGTCAATCAGGGCAATTGACAGCTACGGTAACACCAGCTAATGCAACGAAAAAAGCAGTAACATGGAGCTCAAGCAATACAGCTGTAGCCACTGTAAGTGCGACAGGTCAAGTAACAGCGGTGGCACCAGGAACAGTAAGGATTACAGTAACTACAGTGGATGGTGGTTTATCATCCAGCGCTACGGTAACGGTAACACCATCGGTGGAACCGACTGCACCAGGAGAAGTGACCAGAACAAGCGTAACAGCAGGTAATCAGAAGCTGACTTTGAAATGGAGTAATCCTGCAGACAGCGATCTGGTCGCTATTAAGATTACAGGTCATGGAAATACAGAGTTTAAGACGGTAACGCTGAACAATGTGGCTAGCAGTTATGAAGTCACAGGACTTGCGAATGGTACGCGTTATGAATTCCGTATTACTACGGTAAACGCAGCGGGACATGAATCCGCAGGGGTTGTGGTGTCAGGAACACCACAAGCACCAAGCAGTGGTAATGGAAATGGTGGCGGTGACGGTAACATTCCTGCACCTACAGTACCAACAGCTCCAGGTGGCAATGAGCCAGTGGTCATGAACAACGGTCAAATACACATTAAGCCTGTCGTAAATGAGAGCGGTGCTTCTAAAGTGAAATTAAGTGCGGATACGGTGAAGCGTGCGCTTGATCAAACGACAGGCGGTAAGTTACACATGCGAGTTGAAGCTGATGAGAGCTTGAACGGGCTAACGATTGAGCTCGCAGTAGATGCGCGCTTAACAAGTGGATCTTCTACGGTAGATCGCATCGAGATCAACACAGGCTCTGCAGTCGTAACCGTGGCAACTGAATTGCTTGGAACAGGAACAAGTGCAGGGAAGACGTTAGGATTGTCAATTAAGAAAATTGCAGCTAATCAACTGCCAGCTGGCGCACAAGCTCAGCTGAACGGTGAGGTCGTATTCGATATCGAGCTAACGATTGATGGTAAGAAACTTACGGAGTTTGATGGCAGAGATGATCTCGTGATTGAATTGCCATACACTCTAAAGGCTGCCGAAAATCCAAACAACGTCGTCGTATACGATGTGAAGGACAACGGAGAGCTAAGAGTGGTGACGAATGGTAAATACAATGCAGCGACAGGAAAAGTAGAGTTCAAGCCAACGTATCTGAGCAAGTATACGGTAGCGTATGTTGCAGCGAGCTTTAAGGATGTGACCCAAGACTGGGCGAAGGATGCGATCTCAGCATTGGGAGCAAGAGGCATTGTGAAGGGTGTAGGCGATGGAGAGTTTAATCCAAATGTTCAAGTGACAAGAGCAGAATTCATCACCATGCTGATGAAGTTGTTTGAGCTATCGGATGAGAGCGCAACGACAAGCTTTAGTGATGTGAAGCAAGGAGAATGGTACCATGGAAATATCGCAACCGCGCAGAAGCTGGGGATTGTGAACGGGAAACCAAATGGACGATTCGGAGTTCATGAGAACATTACGCGAGAAGATATGGCGGTTATGGTATACAAGGCTGTCCAAATTAAGCAACTAGCGTTAACAAGTGGTGAAGCTACAGCCTTCAAGGATGAAGCAAACATCGCAAGTTATGCGAAGCAAGCGGTAGAGGCAATACAGGGAGCAGGCATAATAAACGGTGTAGGTAACGATGAGTTTGCACCGAAGAAGAATGCTAGCCGTGCAGAAGCAGCAGTGATGATCTATAATTTGTTGGGTTTGATGTAGACACGTTAAGTATAAGGCAGTTGCTATTGATTCACTCAGATAATAAAGTTGGGCGGAAGAACTTGTTCCGTCCACTTTATTGTCTGTTTAATCAGTGAGCAGGAAAAGCCGTTAGATCCTGGCTTAAAGAAGTAGTTGTTAACTTTACCTTAATACGGGCTCAATTCTTCCTCTAAGATTATCGGTATAGGCCAGATTTCCATCCGTCGTGATTACGGCAGCCTCGATATCCTTCATTTTATTAACTTTATGAATAATGGAGACCGCATCTAACCCAAACAATTCTGTTGTATATATATCGCAGTCGAGCGATCGATCCGCAATAATCGTTAAAGAAGCGATATTACTTTCTATTGGATAGCCTGTTCTGCTGTTAAATATATGATGGTAATGACTCCCTTCCTTCTCTAAAACTCTCTCGTATATTCCTGATGTAACGACGGATTGCTCCCTTATGCTAACGAGTGCTGCTGCATTTCCTCTAGGTAAAAAGGGATTTTGGATTCCAACTTTCCAGTGACTGGACCCGGTGGGAGAATCGCCATGAACCAGAACATTGCCGCCCATATCGACCATAGCTGATGCGGCTCCGTTTTTCTTGAAAAATGACATAACTTGATCAGCAAAATAACCTTTAGCAATCGCTCCAAGGTCGATTTCCATGCCCTTTTTGGATAAATGAACCGTTTGCTGCTCATCGTCAAGCTGTATATGCTCCGGATTCAAGAGCTCAAGCACCGCTTTAATCTCGGTATCCTCCGGCACATGTGCCTCGCGGAAACCAATTCTCCACAATTTGATCAAAGGCCCTATCGCAATATTTAAAAATGAATCTTTATTCAGGCTGTGTTCTTTGCCTATCTTAATAAGATCATACAGTTCCTTGTCTACTCTAAGCGGATGTGATGCGGCTTCTTTTTTTAACATGGCAAGCTGCGATTGCTCACTGTTGGCACTAAACACTTGTTCATAATGGACAAGCATATTCACGGCTTCCTCGGTAAGCTTTTCAGCATCTGTCCCCTCGATATAGAGGGATATGTTCGTTCCCATAAGCGGTACCGTTGTCGTAAAAGGTTTCATGATAGCCTCCTATATTGCACATTGTTGTCCGTGATTGAGAAAAGTATGGATGAGGTCATGATCCACGCTATTCAGCTTTTTTGCTCCATGATGGGCTATAAAATAATCCAGACTCATCTTCTCTAGAGGGATTGGATAGATGTTGTATTCCGAAGGGCACTCCTTGATATGGATGCTCTCAGGCACAAAGGTCAGACCTAAATTATGCTTTGCAAGCTTGAGTACAGTGTAGATTTCATTGCTTTCCATAACGATATTAGGCTGTACCTTGTAGACACTGAGCAATTGATCAATCTGTTTTCGGATTGCCGAACCCTTGGACGTTAGAATAAGCTTTTGATTCAAAATGGTGCTGATCTCAATCGTGCCCTCCGGGATGACTGCAACATTCTCTTGATATAATTCGCAGCAACGCGGAATGATGGCCTGGTAACTGTGTCTGCCCCAGTTAAACGAGTTCA
Organism: Paenibacillus sp. FSL R5-0701; assembly: GCF_037973995.1. Lineage (NCBI taxonomy): Bacteria > Bacillati > Bacillota > Bacilli > Caryophanales > Paenibacillaceae > Paenibacillus > Paenibacillus sp. FSL R5-0701. The sequence goes on from NZ_CP150230.1 coordinate 2,133,233, forward strand.
GGTTAGGGGAGATACTGCTTGAATTTTGCCCGATCCAGAAGTCCAACTCATTATTTTGGAGACGTTTCTCATTTTTTTCAGGTAAGTCCTCGACAAGATTAATTTTATAAGCAGGATGAAGATCCAGAAAATCTGGTAGAAAAAGGGGCGTTAAGTACACACCGAGGCTTGGAAGAATGCCGATCCGTAACACTTTATTGTCCATATCCGATACATATGAGATTTCCCTAATAAGCTTGGCGTAGCTGTTTTCGAGTGAAGTTAAGTATTGATAATATATTTTCCCCTGCTCGGTTAATCTGTACGGAAGTTTGTTGCGAGTGATTAGCTCACAGCCCAACTTAATTTCGATTTTTTTGATAATCTTTGTGAGGTAGGGCTGAGATATGTAAAGGGATTGTGCGGCCCTGCTATAGTTGCTGTATTTTAATAGGCTGTCAATGTAACACAAGATATCTTGAGATTCTAACTTAGACATGTCCCTCACCCTTTGTGAAAAAAGTAACAAACTTTGAATTTGAGGTGATTATAACAAATTAGTTATCAAACTGCAATGAATAACTATTAGATCATTTGAGCTTTGATATGTTAGAGTTAGGCCGAAAGATCGAGCCTGACAGTTACGAACATCATCTCGAATGACAGAGAGGGGATTACGATGAACTATTTAGCTATCGTGGGCACGAATTCGGATGTGTCAACGAACCGGACGCTACTTCAATTTATGCAAAAGCATTTTGCTAGTGAAGCCCAGATTGACTTGTTTGAAATTAAGGATATGCCTGCCTTTATTGAAAAAGATGAATTAGAGGATGCTGAAGTTGATATTCCTGTGAGAGTACAAGACTTATTAGATCAAATCTCTAAAGCGAAAGGTGTCATAATCGCTACTCCCGAGTATGACCATGCGATCCCTGCCGTCCTGAAAAGTGCGCTGGAATGGATCAGTTATACCACTCAAACCTTGAAAGACAAACCTGTTCTGATTGTGGGTGCTTCACATGGTGCGCTCGGTTCTTCCAGGGCACAAGCGCATCTTAGACAAATCCTGGACTCACCTGAGCTTGGTGCGAGAATGATGCCTAGCAGCGAGTTTCTTTTGGGAAAATCACAGAGTGCATTTGATAGCAGTGGTAATCTCATTAACGCTGACAAAGTAGCGGAGCTTGTCGAAATCTTCAATGAGTTTGTTTTGTTTACGGAGATCACTACGGAACTGTTATCCAAAAGGACGTTGAAGAAAAAAACGAAAAAATTTTCCTGGCAAGAGTAGGGGGCTAATCACAATGAAAATCATAGCGATCGTTGGCACAAATGCAAAGAAATCGTATAATCGCAAGCTGCTTCAATTCATACAAAAGCATTTTGAGTCCAGAGCAGCCATTGAAATCCTCGATATTACAGATGTTCCGATGTTTAATCAGTCCGATAACCAAACAAACAGTGCAATTATACAATCGTTTAATGAAAAAATTATGGCAAGTGATGGTGTCATTATTGCGACTCCAGAATATAACCATTCCATCCCTTCATCCCTTAAAAGCCTGTTGGAATGGTTGAGCTTTGAAATCCATCCGCTGGCTGGCAAACCCGTGATGATCATAGGTGCGTCACAGGGAACACAAGGTTCCTCGCGTGCACAACTGCATCTTCGTCAAATCCTGGATGCACCAGGTGTCGAAGCTAACGTGATGCCAGGGTATGAATTTTTGCTTGGCAGCGCACATAAAGCATTTGACGAATCAGGCAACCTGTACAATGAAGGAACGATCGATTTCCTGGAAACATGTTTCCTGCGGTTCCTTCGGTTTGCCAAAATTTCAAATCAGCTGAACGAAGAAGAAGAATTTACTTATAATCCCGGTGTGTATGAGATCAATGCCATAGGTCACAGTGGCAATCTGCCGATGAAGGTATCCTTTAGTGAAAATAGAATTGAAAGCATCGATATCGATTCGAAGGGTGAAACCGAAGGCATCGCCGATGTTGTTTTTGTAAGAATTCCGAATAAAATCATTGAGGGACAGACGCTGAATGTAGATGCTCTCTCAGGTGCTTCTGAAACCAGTAATGCTGTCATCAATGGTGTAGCCAAAGCGGTTAAGCTTGCCGGAGTGAACCCTGACATTCTGAAAAGACGTCCAAAACCTGCTAGCAGCCAGATGAAAGATGACGAAGAATACACTTGCGATGTGGTCGTAGTAGGTGGAGGTGGCGCCGGATTAAGTGCGGCTGCTACAGTTTTACAGTATGGGGCAAGTGCGATTGTGCTTGAGAAATATCCGGCTGTTGGGGGAAACACGATTCGTTCAGGTGGACCTGTCAATGCTGCAGATCCTGTATGGCAACAACAGTTCACTGAGAATCCAGGGGAAAGACAGACAATTGAGAATTTATTGAGTACGGATGAGAGCCTGGTCCACCCGGAATATATCGATGATTTCCATGCACTCAAAGAAGAGTTTACTGCGTATCAGGAAAAGTTCGGCACAGAAAAGGCTTATTTATTCGACTCCCCACTTCTTCACAGAATGCAAACGTATTTTGGGGGCAAACGAACGGATCTGAATGGAAACACGATCTATGGACAATACGATCTGGTCAAAGTACTTACAGACCGTGCCTTGGAAAGTGTAACGTGGCTTGAGGATATCGGGGTTGAATATGATAAGAGTATCGTATTTGCTCCAGTGGGTGCTCTTTGGCGCCGCGGCCATAAACCTGTCAAAAGTTATGGCTCTGCCTTTATCATTGCACTTAGCAAATATGTAGAAGAGCATTCAGGAAAAATGATTACAGATAGCCCGGTCAAACAATTGATCATCGAAGATGGAAAAATAACAGGTGTTATCGCAACAGGTGTCAATGGTCAGAAAATAACCATTCATGCCAAAGCCGTTGTGCTTGCCAGCGGCGGTTTTGGTGCAAATACACAGATGCTCAAGGAATATAACACGTACTGGAGCCATATTGACGATGATATCAAAACAACAAATTCCTATGCGATGACTGGTGATGGAATATCGCTTGGTAAGAGTGCAGGAGCAGCGCTGACAGGCATGGGCTTCACTCAAATGATGCCTGTAGCTGACCCGGATACGGGCGAGCTGTTCAGTGGACTGCAAGTACCACCTGAAAACTTTGTCATTGTTAATAAAAAGGGAGAACGTTTTGTTAATGAATTCTCTGGACGAGATGTCTTAACAAAAGCGGCTATCGAGCAGGGAAGTTTATTTTACCTGATTGCGGATGATGAGATCAAGAAAACCGCAGCGAACACAAGCCAGGAAAAGATAGACCTTCAAGTCGAAGCAGGTACCTTGTTCAGAGCCGATACGTTAGAAGAGCTGGCCGTGAAAATCAATATGGAACCTGAAGTTCTTAGAAATACGATTGATAAGTATAACTCATATGTGGATGCGGGGTTTGATCCGGAGTTCCATAAGGATACGTTTAGCTTAAAAGTTGAGAAGTCTCCATTCTATGCTACGCCTAGAAAACCGGCGGTTCACCATACAATGGGTGGTATCAAGATCGATACCCACACTCGCGTATTGGATGAAAACGGTCAGCCGATTGCACATCTGTATGCCGCTGGGGAAGTTGCAGGAGGTATACATGCAGGCAACCGTTTAGGCGGTAATGCCTTGACGGATATCTTTACTTTTGGACGAATCGCTGGTAAGACTGCTGTTGATGAAATGAATGATGTAGAGAACATCAAAAAAGAAATGTAGATCACTCCAGATTCCATATGAAAAGACCCGCTTAACACAAGGATTTCCAAGTGTTTTGCGGGTTTTTTTCGATGTGAAAATGGTTTGGTTGTGTGGTCGTAGTCACACGAATGTTCTCAGACCCCAAACCAAGCCCGGTGAAGGGCATATACGCCTTCTGTAATATCCTCAATACTCAATCCACCAAAACCAATCTGAACCATGGATTGCTCCGCTTGAGCTGGTTGCGCCCAAAAGGGGGATACCGGGTAGACCTGAACACCTTCTTTCTCAGCAGTAGCAATCAGCTTGTGTTCATCCATTCCGTTATGTACTCGCAACAAAATATGAAGTCCTGCATCCTCACCAATGATGGTAACTTGAGCACCCATCATCTTTTGAAGCATTGAGATGAGTGTGAATTGCTTCTGTCGATATACCTTCCTCATCTTGCGAATGTGGGCTTCCCAATGTCCATTACTCATAAACAGTTCTAAGGTGTTCTGCTGAAAATGAGAGACCGTTTGATCATATAATCGGTAGTCTTGTTTACGGTGTAGCTCTAACATGGTCTGTGGTAGAACCATATACGCAATACGTAATGAAGGCAGAAGGCACTTTGAAAATGTCCCCAGGTAAACGGTTCGCTGTTGAGTATCCAGGCTTTGCAGGGAAGGTATCGGTTTGCCGACATATCTGAACTCACTATCATAATCGTCCTCAATAATGATCCCATTCTGGTCTGTTGCCCATTTCAGTAATTGCATTCTCTTGGCGAGCGGCATGACCATTCCATAGGGGAACTGATGTGACGGTGTAATGTAGACGATGCGGGAATTGCTTTCGTATAACTTGCGGATATGAAGCCCATCGACTTCCAGCGGAATAGGGTGAATGTTTAGACCTTTATGTTGAAAAACCGTCCGAACACCGTCATATCCCGGGTCTTCCATCGCGATCCCATGACTAACGTCACCTATTAATCCAGATAACACACCGAGCAAGTACTGAACACCAGCTCCAATTATAATTTGATCAGGTGAACAATTTACTCCCCTAGAGCTGTGCAGGTAATTTGCAATTTCCGATCGCAGCCCCGGTTCTCCGAGCGGATCACCATAAGAAAACAACTTCATTTGGTTCTGGAGCAAGCTCTGATTGGATAACTTGCGCCAAGTGGCAAATGGAAAATGCTCAGCATCTACGTCACCATAACGAAAATTGTATCGAATCTCGGGGCTATCCTGAATACTGTTTTCCAACCAATTTGTACTCACTACGTGGGATAGGGGCAATGCTTCCAGCTTCAAATCCATGATGTATAAGCCACTCCTTGGCCTGCTCTGGACATAACCCTCAGCCAATAATTGTTGATACGCCATATCCACTGTATTACGGCTAATGTGGAGGTGGCTGGACAGTGAGCGAATAGAGGGAAGTCGAGTATGGGCTGGTAACTTTCCGTTCAAAATATCTTTCTTAATATAGTGATAAAGCTGAGCGTATAACGGATCTCCAGACTCTCTGTTCAACAATAATGTCAAATCAATCATGCTAATCCTCCTCGTTGCCAGAACTGACCCTGTTATTTTGTTGAGAGTTGTCACTACTTATGGGGTCAATCGATTGTTACAATTATATCAGTTCCAGTCGAATTAAAAAGATATCAGTCTACTGGATTACTATTGTTGTAGGAGGAGAAGGAATGAACAAACCTATAGATGTTATGGAACGAATAGAAAATCCGTCAACACAAGCGTTGCACAACTTCAATCAACACCCTGGTTTCCGCCGCATGTTTGCCCCGGACCAGTTGACAATCGGGCTGTTTTTACCACTTAAATTTTATAAAGGTCATATGGATGTTCTAAAAGGTCAAGCTGACCTCGTGGAAAGCATTGATCAACGAAATTTTGCAGCCGTATGGGTGCGAGATGTTCCTTTATTTGATCCTGCCTTTGGAGATGCTGGACAAGTATTTGATCCATTTATCTATCTTGCCTATCTTGCTGCAAGAACCCAAAACGTCTCCCTGGTAACAGGAAGCGCGATCTTCACACTTCGCCATCCGATTGATTTAGCCAAGGCAGCTGCATCCATTGATGTACTTTCGGGCGGACGACTTGTGCTAGGGATTGCTTCCGGCGACCGACCTGCTGAGTTTCCGGCTTATGGGGTAGATGGGGAGCATCGTGATGTGCGATTCCGGGAGACTGTGGAGTTTTTTCGTGAGCTTATACAGGATAGAACTGGCGCAATTCAATCTTCTCTTGGTCAATTGAAAGGGCTTGAATTGCTCCCGAAGCCCGTAGCTGATGGCATTCCGCTCGTTGTGACGGGCTCAAGCAGGCAGTCTTTAGATTGGATTGCAGAGCACAGTGATGGTTGGCTCACTTATCCCGAAGCAACGGCAAACGAATCCGGTCCTCAAATGCTTGGTCATAAGATTAATGCTTGGCGTGAAAAAATACCTGGTGGCATGTTCAAGCCGCATATGACGAACGAATGGATTGATCTTGTCGAAGATCCCAATTATCCTCGAACACCGCTTCGTGGCGGGTACATATTGCGGACAGGACGAGCAGGTCTGATTCAGCTATTGGAGGAATGGAGAGCAGTTGGCGTCAATCATGCTGCACTCGGTATTCATTTTTCGAGTCGACCTTCTGCTGAGGTGATTCAGGAGTTGGCAGAGGAAGTATTGCCACTCTTTCCCACGCATGTGGGTCCGAAGCCGTTGTTTACAGGGTGGTAGAACATGAAATTGGTGCCTGATGACACAGATAGCTTTTCTCCGCATTTCTGTTAACGATCTGGAGAGTATCGATCCGCTGACAGCGATGAGGTCAGGGGTTCGATACTCTAGATACCATAAAGGAAAAAGACGTCATCATGTAACATATGATGGCGTTTTTTTGCCTCTATGTAAACGCTTTAATTAAATATAGACAAGGGATGCCGTCGGTGATAATATTGTTTCTATAAGAAACAATATTATTCTTATGGAATACAATATGTTTCTTTATCTATTCCCGATTTGAAGCTTTTGATCTTGCAAGTAACAAGAGAAAAGGACCAAAAAAGTCGTCCTCCACATTCTATTGGGTATTATGAGCACCTCATTCTTAAGTATACGAATAACGCCCTGTGCTAAAGAATTTAATTGTTTGGTGCTTGAGCGTAACGAGAGGATTGGGAAATATTATGAGTATAATTGAAACAACAATTGAATCTTTTGACGGTACTCGGCTATATTCTAGTAAAAATTTAGTTAGTGATGCAAAAGCCTCTGTCGTTATTGTTCACGGACTAGCTGAGCATGCAGGGCGCTACGATTATTTGACAGAGAAGCTGAATCAGCGTGGGTTTAGCGTGTATCGGTTTGACCATCGTGGTCATGCCAGATCCGATGGACAGCGTACGTTCTATAAAGAATTTGATCATCTTATTGAAGATGTTCATGTCATTGTGGAGGTGGCATTGCAAGAGAGTGGCGATCTTCCGCTGTTTGTGATCGGGCATAGTATGGGCGGTTTTGCAACCTCGTCCTTTGGAACGAAATATCCAGGCAAGGTCAGAGGCATCGTACTATCCGGAGCTCTCACTCGTTACAATACAAAAGTTGCCGGAGAATTGCCAATGGATCTTCCTGCAGGCACGTATTTCCCAAATGAGCTGGGCAGCGGGGTATGCAGTGATCCCGCAGTTGTATCCGCTTACGCGAATGACCCACTGGTTGAAAAGCAGATCTCTGTAGATTTATTTAATAGTCTGGGAAATGGCGTAGCATGGCTGAAGGAGAATCCCAAGCAGTTTACAGATCCCGTGCTTGTACTGCATGGGGCCAATGATGGACTGGTCAGCGAAAAGGATTCCCGTGACTTTTACGGCGATATTGCTTCCACGGATAAAACACTCAAAATTTATGCTCATCTGATGCATGAGATATTTAATGAACCGACTCGTGATGATGTTATTGAAGAAGCAATTACATGGATTGAAAAACGAATCTGATTTCAGTAGAGTAAGAGAGAATCTGAATATGAAAGGGATTACTCATGAAATTAGATTGGATGGGCGACCATCGGGAACTGATTGAGAAAATTATCAAATACGGTAATGCGTACTCGAACACGTACAAGTTGCAACGAAGTTATGGAACAGACATGATGTTCTCGGCTTCACAGATTCAGACGCTGGAATACATTCTGGAAGCCGAGGACAAGGAAGAGAAGATGTCGGAAATGGCCGCACGCCTGGGCGTAAGCCGCAGTACATTTTCCAAAAACGTGAAGAATCTGACGGAAAAAGGCCTGCTCGAAAAATTTCATTTAAGCGGTAACCGCAAAGACATATACGTCAAACCTTCGCCGAAAGGTCGCGAGGTATATGCGAAGTATACCGAATTTGTAAGGGAGCTTTGCTTTGATGAGATTTTCAAGTATGCAGATCAGATTTCAGAAGCGGATAAGCAAAACTTTGTTCGCATCATGGATCTGTTTGCCGACGTGCTCGTCTGGTATGGTGAAAAAGAACAGGAAGCGCGCAAGTTAATCAGAATTGATCCCTCTGAAACATGAACCTTGAAAATTAAGGGCACCAGCCCATTCCCTCCGCGAATGTCCGTCATACAGTATAAAGTGCTTGATGCAGCAGAGGCTGTAGGACAATTATTCAGCAGGGAGTGGGATGTGTGAAATCATCAACAAAGCTTACCGGACGGGTTATTTATAAAGGAGATCCGGGATACGAAGCGGCGCGCAAGAACTGGGACCCGCATACCGATAAATATCCTAAAGTTTTTGTTTTTGCCCAACGGACGAAAGATGTATCCAACGCTATCCGATGGGCTCGTGAAAATAATGTACCGATCAGGCCGCGGAGCGGCAGACATGCGCTTGAAGTAAACCTTTCACAAGTTAATGGTGGAATTGTCATTGATGTAAGTGATCTGAATTCCATCAAACTTGATAAAAAAAATGGAACCGTTGTTGTGGGTACGGGTAACCGAGTAGGGAGAATTGCGAATACCCTTGCCAAGCAAGGTTTCATAGCTCCTTTTGGTGACAGCCCTACTGTAGGGATCGGTGGAATTACGTTAGGTGGGGGAATTGGGCCACTCCAGCGTACCATCGGTCTCATCAGTGATAACCTGCTTGAGGTAGAGATGGTGGACGCCAAAGGAAAAGTCATTCGGGCCAATAAAAATCGTAATGCGGATCTCTTTTGGGCCTCGCGGGGAGGGGGCGGTGGTAACTTCGGAGTATACACCCGTTACAAATTCAAAGTGCGCCGGGCTCCAGCGAAGGCGACTGTATTTAAAATCACCTGGCCATGGGCTCAATTCGAAAAGGTGCTCAAAGTATGGCAGAGGTGGGCTCCCTCTGTGGATACAAGACTGGGCAGCGAGTTGTCCATCGGACCGAAAAAGGGTGGCAATGTCGTCATGGAGGGGCTGTTCCTAGGGTCAAAAACAGAGGCACTCCGTCTATTGCAGCCGATTACGAGTGTTGGCACACCGACAAGTTCCATTGTTCGTTTGTTACCTTACACGGAAGTTGTGAAGTTCTTATTACAACCTGATCCGACCGAGACTCAACGGTATAGCAACCAGTTCTCGTCCGGTTTTGGACGAAAACCATTCCCCGACAAAGCCATCAAATCTATGCGCGCATTTTTGGAAAACTTGGAAGAGGGGCCAGGCGGGTTCTATTTCCTCAACTGGGGCGGAGCAGTAAGTCGCAAATCACCTAGATCAACCGCCTTCTTCTGGCGCAAAGAGAAGTTCTATGTGGAATGGACCAGTACGTGGCTCAAACCATCCCATGCCGCTAAAAATATTGCACTCGCTCGTAATACTCGCAAGAAATTGCAACCATACATTGTGGGTTCCTATATCAACGTTCCAGACCAAGGGATCAAAAATTCCGGTCCAGTGTACTATGGAGCCAACTATGCCAGACTGCGGAGAGTCAAAGCCAAGTATGACCCGAAAAATGTGTTTAACAATCCGCAAAGCATTACTCCTGCTCGGATAGTGTAAGGTAGAGCCATTCATTTTTACTAGCAGCTAGTGTTAATCAGAAGTTAAATTCATCTATGTATTACTAATAATAAAGACACGTCTTTTATGGCGTGTCTTATTGATATTTATGGTAGTATAGATGCCAAAACGATATATGAAACGATACAGTTGCTGTTCGACCCTTGAATGGAGGTATGGCTCATGTATGCACCGATCTTATCTACGAAATTAACCATTCCAGTTCAGCGCTCCCATGTAGTGGATCGTCCCCGCCTGTATGTCCGTTTCGGCGAGGGGATGCACGCTAAACTCATACTGGTCTCTGCTCCTGCAGGATCAGGAAAAACACTACTAGTCAATCAATGGGTTAAGTTTTCTTCAATAGATACAGCTTGGCTTTCGCTGGAAGAAGCGGATAACGATCCTTCACGTTTTTTGACATATCTATGTGCTTCGTTACAGACGATTGTCCCCAAGCTTGCTGAAGGAATCATGGGATTAGTTCAATCTTCCGAACCGCCACCTATTGAGACCATTATTACATACCTTCTTAATGAAGTTTCTGAAATAACCGATCATTTTGTACTTGTTCTGGATGATTATCATCTCATGACTTCAGAAGTGATCCATCAAGCGCTTGTCTACTTACTGAGGCACATGCCCCCGCATATGCATATCGTCATGACTACGCGTCAGCAACCCAAGTTACCTTTGGCTCGACTGCGGGCAAAGGGGGAATTGATTGAAATACGTGGTAGTGATCTGCGGTTTACTTCTGCCGAATGTAGTGAGTTTTTGGATCGGGTCATGGGATTGAAACTTTCAGAGGAACATGCTGCTCTCCTTGAAAAACGAACAGAAGGCTGGGTTGCCGGGTTGCAGTTAGCGGCCTTATCCATGCAGGGTTCTTCTGATCCAAATCACTTTATGGAAACGTTCAGTGGCAGAGACCCATTTGTACTGGACTATCTAATGGAAGAAATATTACAAGGGCTAACCGAACAAGTACAGAACTTTTTGTTGAAAACGTGCATGTTGGATCGATTATGCGGTTCATTGTGTGATGCGATCTTGGATATAGATGAACCCAAGGAACATGAATCCGTTGATTTTACTGGACAGGACATGTTGGAGTGGCTGGAGCAAGCCAATCTATTCATCGTTCCCTTGGACAATGAGAGGCGATGGTATCGTTACCATCATCTGTTTGCAGATTTATTGCGTAAAAGAGTACACCAGAATTCAAATTATGCCGGCACAGCGGAGACCGATCTGTCTATTACTGAGATACATAAGCGAGCGAGTATCTGGTATGAGAAGCATCAAATGGAGCTGGAGGCTTTCAATCATGCTGTAGCTGCGGCAGATACTCATCGGGCATCGGATCTGTTGGAAGGTAAAGGTATGCCACTTCTTTTTCGCGGGGGTGCTGTTCCTGCCTTGCAATGGTTGAGGTCTCTATCCTCAGCAGAAATGGATTCAATACCTTCCCTATGGGTGATGCATGCGGCTGCGTTATTAGTGTCAGGACATATGATAGACGTCGAACCCAAATTGCAGTCTGCTGAACAAGTGTTACAAAATACCGAACCTGAAAAGGCCAATTCTGATCTCATCGGACATATCGCTTCAATCCGAGCCACGCTGGCTGTCAGCCGGCACGATGCGGATGCGATTATTACGGAGTCACTTCGAGCACTCAAATATTTGCATCCTCATAATCTCCCTATTCGTGCAGCAACAGCCTGGACATTAGGATATGCATACCAGCTTCAGGGAAGACGTGTGGAAGCCGAATTGTCCTACGAGGAATCATTAGCGAATAGTACCAGGATCGGACATCATATTATCACGATGATGGCGACACTGGGCGTGGGGAATATGCAGGAATCCAACAATCAGCTACACCTGGCGGCTGAAGCCTATCAGCAGGTGGTACATATGGCAGGTAAGCCCCCGCTACCCATTGCATGTGAAGCCTATTTGGGTCTGGCGCGAGTTCATTATGAATGGAATAACCTTGATGTGTCGATGTTGCACGCTCAACAGAGTGTGCAGTTGGCACATCAATTTGTCCAAACGGACAGGGTTGTTGCAAGTGAGTTATGGCTCGCCCGAGTGACGCTTGCGAAGGCGGATCTTCATCAAGCCGCTATCATGTTAGATAGAATCAACGAAAAGGCCCAACGGTTAAATTTTACAAAGGCGATCCCTGATATTACTGCTGCATACGTTCTTGTGTTCCTTCGTCAGGGCGATCTGAAAAAGGCAATACGATTATCATGGGACAGAAATCATGCGCTTAGTCAGACCAGAGTATTGCTGAAGCAGGGGAACACCTTGGGAGCACTTGGTATGATGGAATCCTGTCTTCACTTGGCCATAACCAAAGGCTTCAAGGATGAACAGCTCAAGGCAACAATCCTTCTGGCGGTTATCCATGAGGAACATGGAAATAGAACACAAGCTATCGAGCTCCTGACTGAGGCCATGATGATGGCAGAGCCGGCAGGCTTCATTCGTGTATTTGTAGACGAAGGTGTTGTCGTGCACAGTCTTTTGAAGAGTATGAGAGCACGCGGTGACTCACATTTATATCTGCTTCAATTACTGGCTGCATTTGATAAAGCTGAGGATAACAGAATAGAAATGATTTCGGAAGAGACAGAGGTATATCCGTACGTTTCTGAACTGCGAATTGATCCGTTAAGTGTGAGAGAGCTCGAAGTATTACATCTGATTGCGCAGGGAAGATCCAATCGGGAGATTAGTGAGATACTTCATATTGCACTGCCTACCGTGAAAGGACATAACCGGATTATTTTTGACAAAATGCAGGTGAAGCGACGAACCGAAGCCGTGGCAAAAGCACGTGAATGGAAACTCCTGTAACGGATGTATCTTTGAAACAATACTTTAGTATCTAGGGACCGAACCCACTTCCCGATATACTCATGGCAAACAGGAACATGTGGGGGGAAAGATATGAGAGCTATCATATGTACGAAGTATGGGTCACCAGATGTGTTGCAGCTTAAAGACATAGCGAAGCCATCACCCAAAGATCATGAGATTCAGATTAAAATACACGCAACAACTGTAACATCCGGGGACTGCAGAGTTCGTGGTTCCAATGTTCCGTTTCTGTACTGGGTACCGATGCGTCTTTTTTTGGGATTCCGAAAACCTCGAAATTCGGTCCTGGGCGTAGAGTTGGCAGGAGAAGTTACGGCGATTGGTAAGGAAGTAAAGCAATTTAAGTTAGGTGATCAGGTGTATGCCATCAATGGATTGTCTTTTGGTGCCCATGCTCAGTATATATGCCTCTCTGAAGAGGATCCAGTCGCTCTGAAACCGCTCAACGCAACGTATGAGGAAGCAGCAGCAATTCCGTTTGGTGGAACTACGGCCTTATATTTTCTGCGCAAAGGAAACATTAAACGGGGAATGAAGGTGCTCATCTATGGAGCTTCGGGAGCCGTAGGAACTGCTGCTGTACAGCTTGCGAAATATTTTGGAGCAGAAGTGACGGGGGTATGCAGTACAACGAATGTGGAATTCGCGAAGTCACTTGGTGCCGAGCATGTTATCGATTATATGAAGGAAGACTTTACAAAAACAAGTCAGCGGTATGATCTGATATTGGATGCAGTTGGCAAAATCTCGAAAGGTCAGTGTCGGCATCTATTGGCACCCAACGGCACATATGTCACTGTTGATGGGCAAGGCATCGCAAGGGTTACTGCGAAGGATCTGATGCTTCTTAAAGAGTTGATGGAGGCTGGTAAGATACAAGCGGTGATTGACAGACGTTATGCCTTGGAGCAAATTCAGGAAGCTTATCGTTATGTGGAAACAGGGCGAAAGAGGGGAAATGTCGTGATTGCGGTCAAACATGAGAACTAATTGGCAGTGTGTCGAACTTACTTTTCAAAGGAATGAAAAAGCCACCCTCGGTCATATGACCAAGAGCGGCTTTTTCACATGTTAGATACGCATGGCAGTTAATGAGCTATTATGCTTTAACTTGTTCTCCAGCAAATACTTCAACGTTCATTGGAGCGGCCATGAATGCTGCTGCTTGTTGAACAAAAGCTTGGAAATGCGCGCTTGTGTTGTGGGAAGCAGTAGCAGCTTCATCTTTCCACAGCTCGATCATCGTGTATTGTTGTTCGCGTTCTGTGCTTTTTGCCAAATCGTAGCTGATGTTACCTTCTTCTTGACGTGTTGCAGCAATCAGTTCTTTTGCAGATGCGAGGAATGCTTGCTCTTGGTCCGGTTTAATTTGCAGATGAGCGTGAATGATAATCATAATGTATAACCTCCATATGGTGTTTGTTTGGAATGTGTTAAGAATATATGCTTATTGACCCATTTAATCGAGACTTACAGGGAAACCGTCCCTGATATTATGCCCAAGTTGTGATGGTTTCTACAGGCAGACGGTAGGAAGGGTGACCTTCTTTGGCCGATTTACCGATCGAGATCAGCATAACGGGTTGATAACGCTCTTTGTCCATGCCAAATGCTTCTGCAATTTGATCTTTCTCATAACCACCAATTGGGTTGGTGTCATAACCATGAGCACGAGCAGCAAGCATCAATTGCATGGAAGCAAGGCCAGCATCGATCAGGTTAACGTCGCGAAGATCGGAAGCAGCCATCTTTTCGTAATAAGGCATTACAGTTTTGAGCTGCATATCCTTAATGTCTTGTGGCATATAACCAAGTTCTACAGCTTTACCAAAAATCTCATCCATGTATTCAACGTTGTTCATATCAATAAATACGCCAATAACAGCGGCAGAAGTCAACACTTGATTTTGATTAAATCTCGCAAGTGGAGCAAGCTTTTCTTTACCTTCAGCCGTATCAACAACCAGAAAACGCCAAGGCTGCAAATTGATCGAAGATGGTGCACGGGAAGCTTCGGACAGAATTTCTGTCATCTCTTCACGGCTGATTTTCACTTCAGGATCGTAAAGTTTAACAGAACGGCGACCGTAGGTAATTTCGTTAAAATCATTGGTTTTTTGGAATTTGCTTTGAATTGTACTCATGCATGGATCTCTCCTCTATATATGGGTTTAGAAATTGTTGTGCATACGTTCCAGAAGATCGGCGAGTGACTGAACTTCGTCTTCACTGAAATCCTGTAAAATCTGGTTGATAAAATTGGTCTTCTCTGCTTTGTAACCTTCAATCTGTTTCCGACCGTGGTCCGTCAAACGAACAAAAGTGACCCGATTATCTTCGGGGTTCTTGCGTCTTGTAACCATCAGGTCCGCCTCAAGCTGTTTCAAGTGGCGTGTAATCGCAGCACTATCAATGTTAATGATTTTCTGCAGCATGGATTGGTTAATCTCATCTACCTGATCCAGCTCATGCAGAATTTCGAAGCGAGAGGAACTGATACCTGTACAGCGTTCAAACTTGGGACTGATTTTGTTACCCAACACGTTCAACAGATTGATGATTTGTTCTTCTTTGGAAACAATACGTGTCATGACTAGACCTCCCGGGTGAATCTGAATCATGAACAACGGCGTATGTTAACCAATGATTAATGTTGCAGTATACAATGCCATTGCCTAATGATTATTTGTATGCTCTCGATCATTGATGTATCAATATTTGATGCGTCAATCATTGATGGCTCAATTAATATATCATGCCTTTTATGATTTTGCAACAGGTTAGAAAATGTTGCTGATTCTAGTGTTATTATCCCGCTATGTTACATTACAGTCCGTATATGTTGTCCAAATGGATAAGTTAATATTGATTGTTTATGTCATTGAGAATTGTTATCAATTAATTTATAATAAAATGAAATGTGCATCATGAGCGAAATTAACAGGCATTTCCTAACAGCAACAAGAAGGTATGTCGATGTAATATGGCGGGAGGGAAAGTACAGCGGATATGAATTTGAATGATCACATCAGGTTGTGGAATCATGTTTTTGTCAAAATACTGGATGTACGCCAGAACGCTTTGCATCCCGGGGAGAAGCTGAAGAACTATCAACTACCAGCGAGTACCTATCTATATATCACCGACGGGAGTGCACGGATACGAATGGATCAACACAGATACATCGTGGAGGGATTCCACATCATTCATGGAGGCAAACAGGCGAATTTAAACATGGAGACGGATTCGGGCGTGACGTATTATATGATTTTGTACAAAGCCATTCTGGCCTTGCCCTGTGGGATGGAAATTCAGCATCTGATGGACCATGAACGTCCGTTCCAGGACCAATACGCACTTGTACCAACCCGTCCGCTGCACCTGTATCAGTGTATGGAGGAATTAAAACAGGAGTGGGAACAGTCCACTAAGCTTGCAAAGTTACATGCCAAAACCTTATTTCATCAATGGGTATATTCTTTGTTGGCAGACATATACGAACAATCCATTCAGCCACATAAACCGGATACGGTCACACAGGCTATTGAATACATGAATGCTCATCTCCATGAGCCCATAGCTCTTGACGTAATGGCAGAAGCAATGGAATGCAGTGTGGGGCACTTGTCCAGGTTGTTCAAACAAAAGTTAAACATCAGTCCCATCCAGTATCTTGGACAGATCCGAATGGAGAGGGCAGCACATCTTCTGGTGCATACCCGTGCTACGCTGCAACAGATTGCAGAACAGGTCGGCTATCCGGATGCACATTCACTGAGCCGCAGCTTCAAAAAAATAAAAGGTCTTTCTCCAATTCGTTATAAAAAAGGAGTAAGCCAACGGTTTAACAAGTCGAACCAGACTTTGGTATTGAACAACAAGCAAGATTTGCCCAGTATAATGCAAGAAAATGCCCTTCATTCGTTACATTCCCATCTATATAATGATATTGATTATCAATATCAAAAGAATGTTGGAGGGGAATTAATAATGCAAGGAAAATTCAAAATGACAGCACTAAGCATGATGCTGTGTCTAACGCTATTGCTCACGGCCTGTTCCAGTCCGGCACCGTCTGCAAGTGGTACGCAAACAGAGACCAATGCGGCTACTACACAATCGGGTAACCAGACAACGGAGACAGGGAAATCGACTGCACAACCGGAGACGCGAACGGTCTCCACAATGAGGGGAGATGTGGTAATTCCGGCCAATCCCCAGCGTGTCGCTTCAGATCAATATATGGGGTACCTGCTGAAACTGGGCATTGTACCGGTTGGTGTAAGAACATTTATGTTGAACGAAGGATGGATTGAAAAGTCTGACATAGCTGCTGATGTTATAGCGGGTATTGAGGATTTGGGAGGAGAGTTCCCAATGAATCTGGAGAAATTAGTGTCACTTGAGCCGGATCTCATCATCGGTTCCATTGATAAAAATATTGAGGATTACGAAAAAATTGCAACGACCGTCTTTTTACCTTATTGGGAAGGCGATAAAACTTCTGGTCCACTGGAAAAGCTGCGCCGGATTGCTGGTGTTTTTGGTAAAGAGAAGGAAGCAGAGCAATGGATCACGACATATGAAGAGAATATCGAAGAGACTAAGAAGCAGATTGATGGTGTAATTAAAGAAGGCGAGACCGTATCCATCATTCAAATAGGATACAAAGCGTTGTATGTACTTGGTGCAGAAGGTGGGAACTATGGTAGTTCCACGATCTATGAGATGCTGAAACTGCCTCCTACTCAGCAAGCACTCGATATGAAGGATGGATTCGAGACGATCTCCCTTGAAGTACTGCCTGAGTATATGGGAGATCATATCTTCTTATATGGTTCGGGTAGCGAAGACGCCAAAGAGATCCTGAACAGCGAGGTGTGGAAACGTCTGCCTGCTGTGCAGAAAGGACAAGTTTACGCCTATGGTTCCTTGGATGGTACAGAGGATGAGTTCGTCATGGAAGATCCCTATTCACTGGAGTTGCAGTTAGATAGTATAAAGAATTTACTATTGGGAGCTAAAAAATAGAATTAATTTAGTTCACACAGAATCGGATCAGAACGGGGAGGGGACGTGAGCATGGAGGAAAATGATTGGATCAAACAACTGGAGCAACTACATTTCTCTGCTGTCCACGTCTGCCATTACTCTAGCAATCCGGGGGCTGTTCAGCGTCGGATCTGGAAAAGGTTCGCCATTTGCAGGGTCATCGCTGGCAAGGGATCTTTGTCTATGGATAACATTGTACATACGGTGTCTCAAGACGATTGTTTTTTGTTGAAGCCAGGAATGCATGTGGAGTTTCAGACGGATATGGAAGCACCTGTCCGATATCAGATCATTTTATTTTCCTGTGTTACACTTATCCGGCGTCGGAATGCTTGGCATACCGAGGCATTTGATCTCCCTGTGACGGGCAAGCTTAATGTTCCTTCCAATACACGTGATATTCAGGAGATGATGGATACCCTGGTGAGTGGAAAGTACTCCATCACGAGTCTGGAAAAGACGCGCAGGAAACATCTTTTGCATCAGTTGTTGATTCAATTAATAATGCACCTGAAAGAAGCAACTCCAGCTGTAGCAGGCATGGATCTGGCACTTGAATATATGACGCATCAGTATATGGAAAACATCCGAATGGATCAGATGGCCTGCATGGCAGGGCTTAGTGTGAATCATTTTATAAGAACATTCAAACGGCAACTCAATATGACCCCGATTGAATATATACTGAAACTACGTATGGCAAAGGCCAAGCAACTGTTATTTTCTTCAGATAAAATCAAGGAAATTGCGGAGCAAGTGGGTTATAAGGACGAGCACTATTTCAGCAGAGTCTTCAAGAAAAACGAAGGAATCGCCCCAACGTTGTATATGAAAAATAAAGTGAATCGCATTGCCACCTTGTATTACGGGTTGGACGATTATGTGATAACGCTCGGTTTGAGGCCAGTATCCGCTTTATCCTATGGTCAGAGGGTAGCTCGTCATGTTGCCGTACCTGCGCTTCAAGCACACAGTCATCAGGGACTTATTCTGGATAGCTTCAATCAGAACTATGATGATTTGAGGCGAGTCCAACCGGACCTGATCATTACAAGTGATCGTTTGGAGCCAAATGACTCCCTGCATCGGATCGCGCCTACCACCATGCTGGAGCACACCAACCATTTTGGGGAGAGGCTTCTGTATATGGCGGACATTATGGGCCGCACCGAACAGGCTGTACAGTGGATAGAACAACATGCTGAACTGAGCCGGGTTCTTCGAGGACGCATTCAATCGAGGTGGGGGAAACAGAGTGCCATGTTCATCCGGGTGACTTCTCATTTCTACCGAATGTATGGATTGAACAACCAGACAGGGGCGCTATTGTATGATGATCTGGGATTTTATTTGCCTCGTGATTTTCCGGAACAACAGTGGGCTGTAGAGAGTAAAGTTCGCGATTTGCAGTTATACGACGCGGATCATGTGTTTGTAATGGTCGATCCCACAGAAGAGGCACGTGCTCAACTGAGGCAATTACAGCAATGCAGTGCATGGTTGGCATTAAAGGCTGTTCAAGAAGGCCATGTATATAATGCAGGAGATATTTTTTTCAAAACGCTGGGTCCCACCGGACGCATGTGGGCCATGCGATATGTGGCAGAGCAACTTGGGGTTACCTTACGGTGATATTGTGCAAGAGAAGAGAGTGGAATAATCCATGGTAAGCCTGTACGCTTTTCCCTACTATAGTGATAATGATTATTATTATTAAATAGTAGAGGGGATTTACTACAAATGGTAAGACAGAGAGCAACAACGATGATACTGTTGACCCTGCTTGTGCTCGTTCTGACGGCATGTAGCAAGGCAACAGAAGCAACGCCTCCGCAACAGGATACGCCTGTGGAAGAGAGTGGTACACAAACGATTGAGCATCTTAAAGGAACAACGGTTGTACCGCAAAAAATAGAGCGTATGGTGGTATTATCTGCTGCTTACATCGATCACATGTTGACGATTGGTGAGAAACCAGCAGGCGTTAATGTAGAAGTTCGTTACGGAGGAGATTATTTGCCTTACTTTGCAGATGAGCTTGCCGGCATTCCAACGGTAGGGTCTGCAGACAGTCCTAACCTGGAGGCTATCCTTCAGATTGATCCGGATGTCATCGTTATTGAGAGTCGAACTGCGGAGAGTACGTATGATCAGTTGGAGAAAATCGCTCCGACGATTGTACTTGGTACTGAATGGCTGGATTTTGTTGATGATACAACATATTGGACACAGGATCTGTTGACCATTGCCGGGATGTACAACAAAGTGGATCTGGCAAAAGAAAAGATAGCCGAGGTAGAGCAGCAGGCGAAGCAACTAAAAGCGAAGATCGAACAACTGGATCAAAAAAAGTTGGCTTATCTGCGTGTAAGAGAGAAGACCTTACAAATTTACGCGGCAAAGGGACATCCAACCAACACACTTTTGTATCATGATCTTGGATTTGTGCCAACGACTGTGACACCTGCCGAACAACGTGAGGATTTGTCCATGGAGAAAATTGCAGATGTGGATGCTGATTTCGTAGTTCTGGAGATTGACCCGAATGCCGATGAGTATTTAAACAACATCAATGCAAGCTCACTCTGGAAGAGAGTACCTGCTGTTGGTACAGATCAGGTCTATACGACAGATTCCTTCTGGTTGTTTAAGGGCTGGGGAGCAATTGGGCGAAGCGAGATTATCAACGAAGTTGAAGATATGATTCAGTAGATGAAACGTTATCCAAGACATGATTATTCAGAGATGTTGGAAGCGTTACAGCAATTTTTTGTGACGACGATCCAAGCCACTTGTGATGATTCCAAGTATCCTTTCCGTGTGAAGGATCTGTTGAATGAAGAGAAACGAAACTTGATATTGCGTGAACAGGCTATGCAGCAAGGGCTTCAACTGGGCGGCAGAGGAAGTGCGGCTGTTGGTACACTTTTTGCCAAACGTTACTCCGTATTTGTTATGTCCATAATCTCAGCATTCAGTCTATACGATACAATACTTAGCATTGCAGACGATGATGTGCGGTTTGAATTGAATGGAGCAGGTGGCATGCGATATGCGACTCGGCTGGAGAGAACCTCTCTGGAGGCTGAAGATCCTGTTCAGCGCAGGTCAGAGAGTGGTTTGCTCAAGAAAAGAGTGCTGTTACATCTGGAACCTGTCCTGCGAGCGGTAGCCGTCGGAACAGGAGCGAGCGATAAGGTCATGTGGTCTCTGGTTGCGCATAATGTGCAACAATTGTATGCACGAATGATTAATGATCAGAGCATATGGAAGACAGATGAACGGCTTGCAAAGATTCAAGCAGATCAAAGCCTCTGGCTGGATCGGCAAAACGATAATGCATGTACATTTGCCAATGAGCTGCAGTGCTTCGAACATTCCAGTTGGCAGGGACCGCCGTTCCTGATACGCCGATATTGTTGTTTGGCATATCAGGTTGGGAGCGGCAGTCACGCACATGCATATTGTAACAGTTGTCCGAAACTGGATTCGGAATCCCGATTGCGCAAACTTCTCCAGCAGTGAACTAACAGACACTTTTGTATTGCATGGTACGAATCTGTTTCAGACAATCCGTGTTCTCTTCGGTTTCCAGTGGATAGAATCTATGATCGACAAGCTACACAACCTGCAGCGGCTTGAGCCAGCGTCTGCGGGTTTGTTGGCTTTGTACAAGTTCACGATACCTTTGCATTGAGGGATAGTATTCGTTATACTACAAGCTATTGATCAATTAATCACTAACTATGGGAGGACGAATTATCATGGCTAAAGATACAGCAGCGTCGGTTAACCGGCGAAATGATATTATCTCTGCAGCAATTGACGTCTTCGCGGAAATTGGCTATTATCGTGCGACCACAGCCCAGGTGGCTGAACGGGCACAGATCTCACAGCCGTATATATTTCGTTTTTTCAAAACAAAAGAAGCTTTATTATTAACTGCACTTGAGGTCTCATGGACACGGGTGATTGATTCGTTTCGAATTGTGGTGGAGACGGCGACGCCAGATCAGCTAGAGAATGATCTCATTGAAGCCTACGATAGGATTCTGGAATCTCACAAGAGCGAAATACTGCTTCAGATGCAGGCGCAAACGATCCAGGAAGAAGTTATTCGTCAGGCCATGCAAAAAGGCATGAGTGATGTAAGAGCCATGGTACTGGAAGCTTTCACAGTTGCAGGAATTGCCGAACCGCTAAAAAGAACCATGATTTTTCTGGCAATCGGGATGTTGTGTAATGTATCTAATGCACTGGATATGCCGGAGCTGAAGGAACGATAGAGAGGGAGGTAAAGTCCCTTTTTAAATTTTAGTTATTGATCAATCACTAATTATGGTTTATATTGTTTTCAGGTAAGTAATTGATCAATAACTAAATGGATGAAAGAGGTCGATCCACGATGAATAGAGCTATTGTGATTGGAGCCACAGGTGGAACAGGTGCAGCAATTACGGAGGAATTGATTAGACGAGGGATTTCTACGATCGCATTTGGGCGCTCCCGTCAAAAGTTGGAGCAACTTGCGGTAAAATTGGGATATCCGGATCACCTGTTAGACGCAGTTGGAGATGCATTTCGGTCGGAGGATATTATTGTTGCTTCCCAGGGTGCCGATGTCATATTTCATTGTGCGAATGTCCCTTATAACGAGATGGAGAGCAGGCTGATTCCGCTCGGTGAATCTGTGATGGCGGCGGCAGAACACTTGGGTCTGAAGGTGGTTGTTATAGACGGAATCTACCCTTATGGCAGAAGACAAATGAGCGAGGTAACGGAAGAACATCCGAAGCAGCCGCATACCCGCAAAGGCAAGACACGACTTGCCTATGAACAGATGTTATTCAGCACCAGATGGAGTAGAGCTCAGGTGATGATCGTTCGTTTGCCAGATTATTATGGCCCATCGGCTAATCAAGCTTCCTATCTGGGTTCAACCCTTGAAGCGATAGCAAAAGGAAAGATGGCTTTTTTTATCGGAAATATGAAGACACCAAGAGAGTATATTTATTTGCCGGATGCTGCGGTAATGGTGGTGGAGCTGGCAAGCAGAGAGACGACGTATGGACAGAACTGGAACATTCCTGGATCGGGGATCATCTCGGGTCATGACATCGTGCGATTGGCACAAAAGGCTGCAGGAAGAAGTAAACCTGTGATGGAGTTAGGAAAAATAGGGTTGTCGGTGATCGGACTAGGTGTACCCGTTATGAAAGAAATTGTAGAAATGTTATATCTGACCGAGGAACCCCTGATCTTGAGTAGACAGAAGTATGAGGAACGGATTGGCCCAGTTGTGGCAACATCTTTTGAAGAAGGAATTGCGTTGACGATTAAGGAGTTGGAGTTGCAGGGGGAGTAGAGGGGAATATATTTTTAGAAGAAAGTAATTGATTGATCACTAATTATAAAGGTTTCATAGGTATATTGAATAGGGGGCGCACAAAGCTAGTCCCGGGCATAGAGTGTACTATTGTAAAATGCGGAGAATCGACGTGGTGTACGAGGAGGGGGGATTTTCTTGTGAGCGGTATATCCAAAAGGAAACGCAAAATTTCCTCAAGTAGTACAGGCAAACGGAAAGCAAAAAAATCAAAAAAACACTCTATCCCAAAGAAGAAGAGTAAGTCTTGTAAGAAAAGCAAACGTAAATGCAAAAAAAAGAAAAATCACAGGATTCCTTTCCTTCGCGGCCCACGGGGGTATCAGGGAATGAGAGGATTCACTGGAGCAACAGGTGCTACTGGGTTAACCGGAGACCCTGGGTATCCCGGCATATGGGGAGCAACCATTTTAACAGGACGGACTGGAGTAACCGGAACCACGGGAAGTACCGGAATAACTGGAGTCACAGGTGCAACAGGTGCAACAGGTGCAACAGGAGCTACCGGACTGATGGGCACCACAGGTGTGACTGGTACTACAGGATTTACAGGTCCAACTGGAGTTGCAGGATTAGCTGGGGCTACCGGGTTCACTGGAGCAACTGGCCCAACTGGAGCGACGGGTCTAATAGGTATTATGGGTGCGACTGGATTAACGGGAAGTACTGGCGAAACTGGAACCACAGGCCCGTCCGGAGTAACAGGAACAACTGGTATAACTGGAACGACAGGTACTACGGGCGCGACCGGCCCAACCGGTGAGACAGGTATCACCGGAGTTACAGGCGCTACAGGATTTACTGGGGCGATAGGAGCAACGGGAAGTGCGGGTCCAACTGGAAATACAGGCATAACCGGCACGAAAGGGATAACAGGTGCGATCGGCGCAACTGGTGCCACTGGGGGGATTGGGTCTTCGGGAGTTACTGGAATTACGGGTGTAACCGGATCTACTGGAAGTACTGGTGAGACGGGGCTAACAGGAGTCACAGGTCCAACTGGTGTCACTGGCGTAACTGGCGTTACGGGTACAGCAGGTACGACTGGACTAACTGGCGTTACTGGAATTGCGGGCACAACAGGAACGACTGGAGTAACGGGTGCAACAGGTATTACTGGATTTATAGGTAGTACAGGTCCAACAGGGGTCACAGGAACGACAGGTGTGACGGGATCAACTGGCGCAACTGGAGAAATGGGGATTTCAGGTGCAACCGGAGTTAGTGGCACAACAGGAATTACCGGAGCTACCGGAATTACGGGTGCTACAGGAAACACCGGGACGACAGGTGTAACTGGAGAAACAGGGTTCACAGGACTAACGGGAGTTACCGGTCCAACAGGAACGACAGGGTTAACAGGGGTAACCGGAATCACCGGTGAGACTGGAACCTCAGGGATTACAGGTACAACTGGACTAACTGGCATTACTGGAACCACGGGTCTCACAGGCGTGACTGGAGCCACTGGTGCGACTGGGACCACAGGAAGCACGGGTACAGCTGGTGTAACTGGCCCAACAGGTGCGACTGGAGAAACAGGAAGTACAGGTTCCACGGGAGTAATCGGCGCAACCGGAACCACTGGTGCAACTGGAGAGACAGGACTAACAGGTATAACTGGAGCTACTGGAAGTACGGGTGCGACGGGAACAACTGGTGTTACAGGTGCAACCGGAGTTAGTGGCACAACAGGAATTGCTGGTGTAACTGGCGCGACAGGACTCACCGGGGTTACTGGTTCAACTGGTAATACCGGAGCTACTGGCATAACCGGGGTCACCGGCGAAACAGGGCCAACCGGCACAACTGGCTTAACTGGCGGTACGGGTACAATTGGTGTGACCGGAGCAACAGGCGTCACCGGAGAGACGGGTCTAACTGGGAGCACAGGAGCCACAGGAATTACTGGTGCAACCGGAATTACTGGAGATATAGGTCCAACAGGGGTCACAGGTACGACTGGCGTGACGGGATCGACCGGTGCAACTGGAGAAACGGGAATTACCGGAACCACTGGCGTTACTGGGGAGACTGGTCTAACAGGAGGTACAGGTGCAACTGGACTAACTGGTATTACCGGAACCACGGGTACAGCTGGTGTAACGGGCCCTACCGGTTCGACTGGCCCAACTGGTGAAATAGGACCAAGCGGCACGACTGGCTTAACTGGCGTTACGGGTACAATTGGTGCGAGCAACAGGCGTCACTGGAGAGACGGGTCTAACTGGGAGCACAGGAGCCACAGGAATTACTGGTGCAACCGGAATTACTGGAGATATAGGTCCAACAGGGGTCACAGGTACGACTGGAGTGACGGGCTTAACTGGCGCAACTGGAGAGACGGGTCTAACTGGGAGCACAGGAGCCACAGGAATTACTGGTGCAACCGGAATTACCGGAGCTACCGGAACTACGGGGGCTACAGGAAACACCGGAACGACAGGTGTTACTGGAGAAACAGGGTTCACAGGAATAACGGGAATTACGGGTACCACCGGAGCTACTGGCGTCACTGGAGAGACGGGTCTAACAGGGGGTACAGGTGCCACGGGAGTAACCGGCGCAACCGGAACAACTGGTGCAACTGGGCTAACAGGAGTCACTGGTGTCACCGGGGCTACAGGTGTAACGGGATCTATAGGTTTGAATGGCCCAACAGGAGAGACAGGACTAACAGGTATAACTGGAAGTACGGGTACGACGGGAACAACTGGTGTTACAGGTGCAACCGGAGTTAGTGGCATAACAGGAATTGCTGGTGTAACTGGCACGACAGGACTCACCGGGGCTACTGGTTCAACTGGTAATACCGGAGCTACTGGCATAACCGGGGTCACCGGTGAAACAGGGCCAACTGGCACGACTGGCTTAACTGGCGTTACGGGTACAATTGGTGTGACAGGAGCAACAGGCGTCACTGGAGAGACGGGTCTAACTGGGAGCACAGGTACGACTGGAGTTACTGGTATAACTGGTCCGACAGGCACTACAGGACTAACAGGGAATGCTGGTGAAACAGGACCAACAGGTACGATTGGGGTAACGGGTATCACGGGAGTTACTGGTGCAACCGGAACTACTGGAGCTACAGGTCCAACAGGGGTGACAGGTCCAACTGGTGTGACGGGATCAACTGGAGAAACAGGGTTCACAGGACCAACCGGTGCGACTGGAGCCACTGGGGTCACCGGTGAAACGGGTACGACTGGAGCAACGGGAAGTACGGGTACTACGGGAGCTACTGGTGTAACAGGCACAACTGGTATCACAGGGGAAACAGGTCTAACAGGAATTACTGGTCCAACTGGTGTGACGGGATTAACTGGAGCCACGGGCACGACAGGCACGACAGGACCAACAGGACCAACCGGAGCCACTGGTGTGACTGGCATAACCGGAGTCACAGGTACGACTGGAGTTACAGGAGCAACGGGGAGTACGGGTTCCACAGGAATAACTGGCGTAACCGGGCCGACTGGTGCTACTGGAATTACTGGCCAAACTGGTGTGACAGGATCAACCGGAGTTACTGGATTAATTGGGGAGAGGGGTCTAACCGGGATTACAGGTGCTACTGGAATTACTGGGGCAACCGGTCCAACGGGTATTACTGGTGAAACAGGAATAACCGGCACGACCGGCGTAACTGGCATTACGGGTGTGACTGGAGCTACTGGAATTACAGGCGCCACCGGCACAACTGGCCAAACTGGTGAGACGGGAGTAACTGGACTTACTGGGGTTACAGGTAATACAGGATTTACTGGAACGACGGGAGCAACTGGAGCCACTGGAGAGACGGGTCTAACTGGGGTCACAGGTACGACTGGTGTGACGGGGCCCACCGGGGCTACTGGAGCAACAGGAACCACGGGCATTACAGGAGTGACGGGTGTAACAGGTGCTACCGGTACGACAGGTGTAACGGGACCAACCGGAGCCACTGGGGAAACAGGTATAACAGGGGTTCCAGGAACGACTGGGGCAACCGGAACCACGGGAGTTACTGGCGTAACCGGCTCGACTGGAGAGACAGGTGCAACAGGCGTTACCGGCACGACAGGTACAACAGGACCAACCGGAGCCACTGGTGCGACTGGCATAACCGGAGTTACAGGTACGACTGGTGCTACAGGTGCCACCGGTCCAACGGGTATTACTGGTGAAACAGGAGCAACCGGCACGACCGGCGTAACTGGCATTACGGGTGTGACTGGAGCTACTGGAATTACAGGTGCCACCGGCACAACTGGTCAAACTGGAGAGATGGGTCTAACAGGGGTCACAGGTATGACTGGTGTGACGGGACCCACCGGGGCTACTGGAGCAACGGGAACTACGGGTGCGACTGGTGCCACTGGGATCACAGGTGTGACTGGAGCAACCGGAACCACGGGTATTACAGGAGAGACAGGTGTAACAGGCGTTACCGGCCCGACAGGTGTATCAGGAGCCACAGGCACAACAGGAACTACAGGTGCAACGGGTGTAACAGGAGCCACCGGAAGTACTGGTTCAGCAGGAGTTACAGGTATAACTGGTGCGACCGGAGCAACTGGAGAAACAGGAATAACGGGAGCTACTGGTTTTACAGGTGCAACTGGGGTCACAGGCATCACAGGAACAACCGGCACAACAGGAATTACAGGCCCGACTGGACCAACTGGGGCTAACGGAATTACGGGGGCAACCGGTGTAACGAGTGCAACAGGAGCTACGGGAGCCACTGGAGCAACAGGAATCACAGGTGCCACGGGCTTGACAGGAGCCACTGGACCAACCGGCCCCAATTTTGCAACACAAGGGTTCTCTGCCTTCCTGGCTACACTTTCGACAGCAACCAGCACTCAGTTAACCAACTGGACGACAACGGCTCCTTATTACGGTAATGCCAACTTCAATGCAACTACGGGGAATTATACCGTCCCGGTAACTGGAAGATACTCGATTGTGGCCACGATCAATTATGCAACGACCGCAGCGATTGCTCTATCTCTGGGGGCTGGCGTTAACCCAGCCTTTTTTGTACAGAGAACATCCCCTACGGTAACGACACTTGTCAGTGGTTTGTTGCCCGTCCTAAATGTCGCGATTACGCTACTTACACTGCGGGCAGTGCTGGGAAGTGGTTCAGTGACTTTGGCAGTAGAAGTCGCATTGAATGCGGGGGATGTGATTGGACTGTTCTATGCTGCAAACGGGTTGACGATTACATTGAACCTGGGCAGTGGTGCTACAAATGGCATTGTGTGGTCTGTGCATGAGATCACCTAAAAATACTTCTCAACGGATTGTGCCTATGGACAAATTCGTAAAGTTGTAATAAGTTAGTTTGAAGATATTCGAAATATCTTTTGGAAATTGGACTAACAAGTGAGGTGGATTTCATGATTCCTATTTTGGGACGCATTAACGAATTAAGTCGAAAACAACGCAGCAGCGTCGGTTTGACAAAAGCAGAACAAAGCGAGCAGCACGAGCTTAGAAAACAATATTTGCAGGCTATTCGAGGTCAGGTACTGACAACCATGCTGGCAGTATCCGTTGTGGACCCGCTGGGGCATGATGTGACCCCTGAGAAATTAACCAATGAAAAATTGCAGCGCCGGGAACAGGCCGGCCAATAGCATTCCTTTAAAAGACAGACCAAGGTTACATCTTGGTCTGTCTTTTTTTGTTTTCTGCAAATCTTCCGTCTAAAAGGAAGCACATCAAAAGAGGAAGGTACCATCTAATTAGGTATTTCGTGAATATTAACAAGCATGTTAGATATTTTTAGTGTTGATGACAATAAAGCTGCCGCGAACTTCAAATAATCTCGGATAACTCATATAATAACGCTAATATATTTCAGAAATACAAGGTGAAAGCACAATTAACCTCAATATAACTAACAACAAACTTACATCAAATAATCAAAGAAAGACTAGTTCATATGTGTCCTTGAAAGGGTTGATGAATCATGAGCCTGGAAGATTTGAATGAACGTGTGAAGAAAGATCTAGCTTATTTGTCATTTGGTGGTTCGAACTGGGTACGCCCAAGAGAACATGCGGATGGTCATGTCTATGATGTTGTCATTGTAGGCGGAGGCCAGAGTGGATTAGGGGCAGCATTTGGACTTCTTCGTGAGCGGATATCCAATATTGTTGTTATTGACGAGAATGCATCGGGGCTTGAAGGACCATGGGAGACTTATGCACGTATGGTTACTTTACGCACACCCAAGCATCTGACTTCCATCGATCTGGGTATCCCCTCGTTAACTTTTCGCTCATGGTGGGAAGCACAGGTGGGGCCCGATGGTTGGGAAGAGATAGACAAGATCCCGCGTGGAGACTGGATGAATTATTTACGCTGGTATCGGAAAGTGCTGAATCTGCCTGTGTTTAATGAGGTGAAATTAACGCTGGTTGAGCCAATAGAGAACGGAATACATCGACTTCATGTGAACAAGGCAGGAGCTCAGATGGACGTTATCCTTGCTCGCAAAGTAGTGTTTGCTACGGGAATACAAGGTGGTGGAGAGTGGCATGTGCCATCCATGATTGCGGATAGATTACCTCCGGATCGGTATGCCCATACGTCGGAAGCGATTGATTTTGATCGATTAAAAGGTAAAAGGGTTGCTGTGCTTGGCGGCGGTGCCTCTGCATTCGATAATGCGAGTTATGCCCTTGCCACGGGTGTGGCGGAAGCTCATGTATTTGTACGGCGGGAACAACTACCTAGTGTTAATCCCATTCGTCAGCTGGAACAATCCGGTATGATTGAGCGATACCACGCTCTTCCGGTTGCTGATAAATATGAAGTGATCTCTCATTTCTTCAAATTCAATCAACCGCCAACCAACGATACGTTTAATCGTGCGGCAGCCTGGCCTGGATTCGAACTGCATTTGAATTCGCCTTGGCTGAGTGTGGAAGCGACGGAGCAAGGCGCGATAGTGCATACGGCACAGGGAACATTTACGTTTGATTTTCTGATTATTAGCACAGGTCTTCTCAGTGATCCGGCACTCCGTCCTGAACTGAAGCTTGTGGAGCCATACATCGCGCGTTGGGAGGATTGTTACCAGGCTCCACCAGAGCATCGCAATGCGTTGCTGGACGCACATCCATTCCTGAGTTCCGGGTTTGAAATGACAAGCAGGAGTGAACAGGGTGAGAAACCGTTGCACGGACTGTTTGTATTCAACTACTCTGCACTTGCCAGCTGTGGTCTGTCGGCATCGGCAATATCGGGAACAAAGAGTGCAGTACCGAAACTCGTCACTGCCATAGCGGATCAGTTGTTCCTCGATGATCGGGAGATTATTTTGCAGCAATTCTATGCGTATGAAGAACAGGAATTTACGGCTACATGGGTGAAAAGTGGTGCCCTCGCTGAGTAATTGCACTCTATAATATTGTGAACGTGTGGCATCTGATGCTGCACGTTTTTTTGTTTTTCATATGATGAAGGTTACACTTGCCTTTAATTTGTTGTAAAATGTCGGTTGGAACATGTTAAAGGCAGGGATAATAGATGAATGAAATGAACTATGAACAATTTAGAGCCCATTTGAAGAAAGCGTCGCGTAAACGAAATGTACCTTTGATTAAGATCGTAGCATTTCAAGAGAAATACATGAAGATTGAAGAAGTTCAATTTTACGATGTGGAACAAAATCATATGAGTGTTCAGGCCTGCAATACGTTGTGGATGCATCTGGAGAATAAATCTTTCCGTAATATGGTGTCCCAACATTTGCAGTTTTATAGAGATATGGAGAACCTGGGTCGGCATTCATTTGAGAATCTGATCAAAGAACTATATGATACATCTGTTCCTGTGCTGCTCGATTACAATCCCGCTCATTATTACACCTCGGGGCAATTGGCTGAGATTCTGGTCATGAATGAGGAGCGGTTGATAGAACAATTGGAAATGGGCCGCTTCAAGGGGGCTTTTATTAATGAAGAAGGTAAATGGCTTAAACCTAAACCGGATGCAATGGTTGTAGAGTCATAAACGCGCATGTAAATCCTATGAATAGTTAAATCCTGCAACGCCGCGCTTGAAGCGCCGGATGCTGCAGGATTTTTAGTGGATATGAAGCGCACAGAATGACATCTTTATGGACAGGGAAACTTCGTTCGATGAATACTCCAGTCTCTGACGAACTCTAAATCCATCTTTGCAAGGATTAGGAGTCCCAGCGATCAAAACGAGGCTCGCGGGCCGGAATAATATTGATTAGTGCGGAAGAGTATGAGTTACGTGAGTCGAAAGTTGCGGGTTTTTGAAGGTTTTTAAATTATTTTGAATGAAAGTGGTTGTTTTTTGAGGGATTTATGATACTATAGAAGCAGTTGGAGGAATGAAGATGCTGACTGAAGAACGATATGCTGCAATTATAGAGCGCTTACATTTACAGGGAATTGTGAAATTGCAAGAACTAGTTGATGTGTTGGGTGCTTCTGAATCAACGATTAGGCGTGACTTGATCGATCTGGAGAGTCGTCAGATGCTCAAACGCATCCACGGCGGTGCCGCACTGGTGAATGAAAAAACGCTAGAACCGGGCATGGAAGAAAAAACGTTCAAAAACATTCAACAAAAAACAACGATTGCCCGTTTGGCTGCACAGGAGATCGAAAATGGCGAATGCATTTATCTGGATGCAGGGACGACAACGTTAGCTATGATTCCTTTTATTGAAGCTAAAGACGTAACGGTTGTAACCAACGGACTTTCACATGTTGAAGCTTTGGTAAGCAAACGTATTCGCAGTTATTTGCTCGGAGGTATGATGAAAATTCATACAAAAGCAGTCATTGGCAGTATCGCATTACAGAACATGGATAATTTCCGTTTTGATAAATGTTTTCTTGGAAGCAACGGAGTTGATCCCGAAATGGGGTATACAACACCGGATCCGGAGGAAGCCTTGATTAAAAGGCGTGCACATCAATTGTCGGGAAAATCTTATGTGCTGGCTGATTCCAGCAAAATAGGGGAAATTACTTTTGCCAAATTGTTTGATTTGGAGGAGGCCGATTTGATTACTGAGCAGATGCCAGAACACTGGCGGCCTGGAATCGCCCAGAAAACTAAAATAATTGAGGGATAACGATGATATATACGATAACACTTAACCCGTCCATTGATTACATCGTGGAAGTGGATGAGCTGAAACTTGGCGGATTGAATCGAATGAATCGGAATTTGAAGCTCCCTGGTGGCAAAGGCATTAATGTGTCTCGCATACTGAATCAACTTGGAGCAGATAACACGGCCATTGGTTTCCTTGGTGGATTTACTGGACGTTTCATTAATGACAAATTGCAAGAAGATAACATTCGGACAGACTTTGTCACAATTGCAGACGATACTCGCATTAACATCAAGCTGAAGCATAGAGAAGAGACAGAGATTAATGGTCTTGGACCTGCAATTAGTGCCGAAGAGGCAGAGCAGCTGCTTCACAGATTGTCTTCATTGGAAAAAGGAGATATTGTCATCCTCTCCGGAAGTGTGCCGCCTTCACTTGGAACGGATTTTTATGATCGTCTCATTAAAGTATGCAAGCAAACGGGTGCCGAATTTGTGATTGATACAACTGGCCCTGCGTTAATGGAAGCTCTTGAACATGCACCATTGCTGGTGAAGCCAAATCATCATGAACTGGCTGAACTGTTCGGTGTAACGATTGATACACGTGAGGAACTGGTGTTATACGGGCGTAAGTTGCTGGAAGCCGGTGCTAAACATGTGTTGATTTCCATGGCAGGTGAGGGTGCACTATTCATTACCAAAGCGGAAGTTCATCATGCTAATGTGCCAAAAGGCACTGTGAAAAACTCGGTTGGTGCCGGTGACTCCATGATTGGCGGATTCGTAGGTACTTATGTACAGAGCGGAGATTTGCTGGAAGCTTTCCGCACAGGGGTTGCATCTGGAAGCGCGACTGCGTTCTCGGATGATCTGGCAACACGTGAATTGATTGATGAACTACGCAATCAAGTGACCATTACGACAATCTAGTTTAAAAGACATATAAAAGCTTTTCATTGTAATTGTAATGTAGTGAGGCCTGCCTACGCGGGCCGACTGAACTTAAGGGAGTGTACCAAGATGAGAATAACAGACTTGATGATCCAGGAAACCATGATCATGGACCTGCAAGCCACAACCAAAGATGAGGCTATTGATGAACTGATTGCAAGCCTGAACCGAAGCGGACGAATTAATGATCCGGTCCTGTTCAAGGAAATGATCTATAAAAGAGAAGCTGAATCCAGCACGGGGATCGGTGGCGGAATTGCGATGCCACATGCCAAGACAACAGCAGTGAATGAACCAACGGTTGTATTTGCCAAGAGTAGAAAAGGGCTTGATTTTGAAGCGTTGGATGATCAGCCAGCTCATGTGTTCTTCATGATTGCGGCTCCAGAGGGCGCAGGTAATACCCATCTGCGTACGCTTGCAGCTCTTTCCAGGTTGTTGATTGATAGCGATTTCATCTCACAATTGATGAGTACAGATACACCTGCGGAAGTTAGTGCACTGTTTGATGCCAAACAGGCAGAAGCAGCGGAGAAGGAAGCAGCAAAAGAAAAAGCAAAAGCTGAAAAAGCAGCAAATGCCGCATCGGGCTCCAATAGCAATCAGCAACAGAATACCTCTGGGGTCATTGTAGGTAATGCCAATTCGGAAGATTTTGTTGTTGCGGTTACAGCCTGTCCAACCGGTATAGCTCATACGTTTATGGCTGAAGATGCACTTAAAAAGAAAGCTCAGGAAATGGGCATTAATATTCGCGTAGAGACAAACGGCTCTGAAGGAGCGCAGAATGTTCTCACTGCTGATGAGATCGCTCGTGCTAAAGGGGTTATCGTTGCCGCAGACAAAAATGTGGAGATGGCACGTTTCGATGGCAAACCGGTATTGCAA
Source organism: Paenibacillus sp. FSL R5-0701 (assembly GCF_037973995.1). Classification (NCBI taxonomy): domain Bacteria; kingdom Bacillati; phylum Bacillota; class Bacilli; order Caryophanales; family Paenibacillaceae; genus Paenibacillus; species Paenibacillus sp. FSL R5-0701. The sequence continues at coordinate 2,167,269 of NZ_CP150230.1, forward strand.
AGACCGGTGAGTGATGGAATTCGTAAATCCGAAGAGCTGATTCGCAAAGCCGTTAACGGTGACGCGCCGATCTATCACAGCCAAGGCGGAAATGCCAAAGAAGATGGCGCAAACACTGGTAAGATCAGTGTAGGTAGCAAAATCTATAAAGATCTGATGAACGGGATTTCACATATGCTTCCGTTTGTCGTAGGTGGAGGAATCCTCCTGGCTATTTCGTTCCTTATTGAACAGCTTGCGGGCGAGGATAATCCCCTCTTCCAGCTGCTTCAAACGATCGGTGGCGGAACAGGTGCTTTCCACTTCCTCATTCCGGTACTTGCCGGATTTATCGCGATGAGTATTGGTGATCGCCCGGCCCTGATGCCTGGTATGGTCGGTGGATTGATGGCAGTTAACTCAAACGCCGGTTTCCTTGGTGGTCTGGCTGCCGGTTTCTTGGCGGGTTATGTAGTTATTGGTCTCCGTAAGTTGTTCAAAGGATTGCCAAAAGCGATTGATGGCTTGAAACCAATCTTGCTGTATCCGGTATTTGGTTTGCTGATCGTAGGTGCCATCAGTTTCTATGTCTTTGATCCAATCTTTGGTTCCCTGAACACCTGGCTGGTAGATGCACTTGGTAACCTGGGTACAGGTAATGCGGTATTGCTGGGCTTGCTGCTTGGCGGCATGATGTCCATCGATATGGGTGGACCATTCAACAAAGCGGCTTACACGTTCGCCATTGGTGTGTTCACATCCAGTGGTAACACAGACGGTGCATGGATGGCAGCGGTTATGGCAGGCGGTATGGTGCCTCCTCTGGCGATTGCACTTGCAACAACGTTCTTCAAATCCAAATTTACAGAGCAAGAACGCAAATCAGGCCTGACTAACTATGTACTTGGATTTTCTTTCATTACAGAAGGTGCAATTCCATTTGCTGCGGCTGATCCATTGCGTGTATTGACTTCTTGTATTCTGGGTTCCGCTGTTGCTGGCGGATTGACACAACTGTGGAGCATTAATGTGCCAGCTCCGCACGGCGGCATCTTTGTTGCAGCACTGGCGAACCACGCATTATTGTTCCTGCTCGCTGTTACAATTGGTTCTGTGATCTCCGGTTTGATTCTGGGACTGTGGAAGAAGTCACCAACGCTTGTGAAGTAACAGATATAAGAAACATCTCCTGGGTGAAATTCACTTGGGAGATGTTTTTTATTTCAGTTTTTTCGTCAGGTAGTGGAAAGTTGCTTCCGTATTTGTGTAAAATGCTTATTTAGCTTTTACATTCATGTGTGGTAAACTAAATATAATTATATTTTGAAACTATGTTTCATCTGATGAAACTTATGCAGGAGGAATTGGAATGTCTGATGTAATCAAAAGTCAGGTGCAGAAGCAGTTTGCGAAAAATGCAGGTAAATACGTGACGAGTTCGGGGCATGCCAAAGGTGAAGATCTCGCGTTGCTCGTGGCTTCATCTCAAGCTACTCCGGATATGAACGTGCTGGATATCGCCACAGGGGGAGGGCATGTCGCTAATGCATTGGCTCCACTTGTTCAGCGGGTGACAGCCCTCGATCTAACGGAAGAAATGCTTCAGGTAGCTGAACGATTTATCCAAGGGAATGGACACGGTAATGTAGATTTTGTGGCCGGGGATGCAGAGAAGTTGCCATTCGATGATGATGTCTTTGACCTAGTGACCTGCCGAATTGCTGCCCACCATTTTCCGGATGTTTCTTCGTTTGTTCATGAGGCATTACGAGTTATGAAGCCCGGTGGAAGGTTGTTATTCATTGACAACGTGGCACCTGAACGTGATGAGAATGACCAGTTTTACAATGAAGTGGAGAAGTGCCGGGATGCAAGCCATGTTCGAGCATGGCGCAAGACGGAATGGATTCATATGCTGGAGTATGCCGGCTTCCGAATGGTAACGATGGTTTCCTTCCAGAAACGCTTTAAGTTTGAAGAATGGTGTAACCGTGCAGCACTGCCGGAACGGGAGAGAGGGGAGCTTGAAGCAAGCATGTTGAGTGCTCCGTCTATCATTAGAAAATTTTTCGATTTTGAAGTGACCAAGAACGGGAAGCTTGACAGCTTCCAAGGAGAAAGTGTGTATATCCAAGCGATTAAACCGGCTCATATCTGATTAGGTAAAGGACCATTTAGCTGAGCAGTTTATGCAACGGTAACAGGATGAATGTGAATGTTGATAAAATAAAACAAGCAGAGTACCTTGAATAGGTAGTTCTGCTTGTTTTATTTTGCATATTGATAATCAAAGCGACGGTTTAGGGTTTAAGTATAACTTTGGTACATTCGTCTTCATGATCGTTGAAAATGCGATACGCATCGCTTGCATTCTCCAGTGAAATCCGATGGGAGATGATCTCGGTTGGATCAAATTCACCAGCAGTGATTTTGCGGAACAATTCAGGCATGTAATGTATAACAGGAGCTTGTCCCATTTTGAGATTGATATTGCGTTCAAACAAATTGCCTAAAGGAAACATGTTGTAGGAAGAGCCATATACACCCGTAAGTTGGAGTGTACCAAATTTGCGGATCGCTTTCATGCCGATTTCGATCGCACTCAGTGAACCGCCGTGAAGTTTCAGCTTCTGCCCGATTTCTTCCAGCATGTTCTTTTTACCATCCATACCTACACAATCGATAACAACGTCGGTTCCGCCTTGTGTAATCTCGCGAATGTGCTCACCCATATCATCGTAATCTTCGAAATTAAAGATTTCTGCATCGTTCAAACGTTTGGCTTTCTCCAGTCGATAGGGCAGGCGATCCACAGCAATAACGCGTTTGGCACCTTTCATCCAGGCGAACTTCTGTGTCATCAGCCCAATCGGACCGCTTCCGAGTACAGTGACTGTATCTCCCGGTTTAACTCCGGCATTCTCGACGCTCCAGTAAGCGGTTGGAAGAACATCGGACAGGAACAATAGGGCTTCATCTTCAAGTTCACAGGATTCAGGAATCACAAACGGAGTGAAGTTCCCGTAGGGAACACGCAATAATTCTGCCTGACCTCCGGGGTGATTTCCGTAGCGTTCGGTGAACCCAAAATAACCCCCTGTATGAATATCCGGATTGCCATTGGAATTATCGCACTGGCTCTCCATGTCATGATTGCAATAGAAGCACTCACCACAAGCGATGTTAAAAGGCAGGACCACACGGTCCCCCTTCTTCACACGTGTCACTTCCGGACCTACTTCTTCTACAATGCCCATCGGTTCATGACCGATAACATAATCTTTGGCAGCAGGCAAGGCTCCCTGATAAATATGCAAATCGGATCCACATATAGCTGTGGAAGTAATACGAACGATAATATCATCCTTCTGTTGCAGTTTGGGATCTTCAACCTCTTTGACTTGAATGTCCTTGATTCCCTGAAACGTAACGGCTCTCATCTTTCATATTCCTCCTTATATAGTGGGATTCTCTGACAATTACCCCATTTCAGCTTAAATGATAGATATACATACTAAATTAAACGACAGGCCATTTTACTTTACGCAAGGCATTGAGCAACTCAGGCGGCGCATTCAGATTGTCACGGACCAGATCCTGCGGGGTTAACGCCATCCACTGATTCAGCGATACACCCTCGAATCGATCACTTCGGAATATTTCCAAAAACCATAAAGTGTCTGTGCCGGTATTCTCTATATAGTGTCCCATTGCGACAGGAACATATCCGACATCTCCAGCCCGATAGTCAAATGTGCGAGCAATGCCATTGCCTCCAAAGACAGTCATTCTTCCTTGTCCTGTCAGATAGTATTGCCATTCATCTGCATTGGGATGCCAGTGCAGTTCACGCATAGCACCAGGTCTGATCTCAACAAGTGCGGCTGCAACGGTAGTTGAGATGGGGAAGTTGGTGGAGTCTACAATCCGGACGCTTCCGCCAGGTGTAATTAGCGGTTCCTGAGCCAGCAATCGGTGTTTGAATGTGAGAGGAACGGTACCGTATGGCGACTGAACTTCCTGGCTTTCGATGGAACCCGGAACGGTATCTTGGAAAATGTAGACCTGTTCCTTTGGCATCGACTGAAATGCAGATTCGGGCACACCGAAATTGACAGACAATACCTCTGGTGGTGTATGGGCAAACCAATCGGATATGGATAACGTATTCAGATCGGAGAAGGAGCCATCATCAAACACGAGCAGAAATTCACAACCATCCTCCAATCCCTGAATGGAATGGGGTAGACCTTTAGGGAAAAACCAGAGATCGCCAGGCCCGACATCCGCAATAAAATTACGTCCGTTCTGATCTACCGAAGTGATTCTTGCCGTTCCCCAGATCATATAGGCCCACTCCGATTGTTGATGCCAGTGCAATTCCCGTACACCTCCCGGTGTCAGGCTCATGTTCACACCAGCCAGTGTAGTGGCAATAGGGAGATCCCGTACGGTGATTTCACGTGACCAACCCCCATGGTTCAATTGCATATGGGTATCGGAAAAAGACATTTTCAGATTGGGCAATAACCCGTTATCGGTTGCCGGAGGTACCAGCATATCGGGGTTTTGTATATCTCTCATGACGTCTCTCGGTCCCAGATCAGGTCCTCCTGCGCCATCACTGCGAATGGGTTGCGGGATGATAAATGGTTTTTCGTTTGGTTGCTGTCCTTTGGTCATGAAGTTATCCCTCCAGATTCAGTCCCATGGCACACGCGACATGGTATCGTTATGTTTACACCTATGAATCAGGGCCTGGATAATATGAGGGACAACATCCATCATGATTAAGCTGGGTTGGTTGGGGGCTTTCCTGACTACAGTGTACGGAAACGCTGTTCATAAATCTCGTTTACCCGGTGGAGAACGGCAGGGCCCTGCTCTGTGAAACGAAGTGCTGTCGCCTTATTTTTCACCAGAAATGTACCGGATTCATGTCTGGTGGGTGATAAAGTCGCACTGTAGAGCAATGAAGCGCCATGACTTGGATGGGGAAAGAACCATTTCATAATGGGTTTGATATAGAAGGGCAGGCCGGATGTTTTGTTGCCCCTTAGCGTATTATTTCCACCGGGATCTACGCTTAGCAGTTGTATGCCACCCGCACTGGCAGACTTGGCAACCTCGCGTGTCCATAGGGATAAACCGAGCTTTGAAATGGCATAGGGACCAAACAGCTTTTTGAATTCAGCTGGTCGTTCCAGGATGTTCAGATCGAATTGTTTGACCATTTTGAAAGCAGTGGTAGAGGTATTAACGACGGTTTTCATCTGTCCTTTGAGCAATAGATCAACTAAATCCATGTAGATGATGTAAGGGACTACCGTCTGAAGTTCAAAGTGCATTTCATGCCCCTGATCAGAAAAACGAAGTTCAGCAGCGCTACCTCCTGCATTATTAAATAAAACATCGATCGAATCGGTATCGGATTTAATCTGATCCAGTGCCGTTCTCAGACTGTCGTAGTTGGTCAGGTTGGCCTGAACCAACCGGAGCTGGCCTGATCGTAATGCATTCTGAATATCGGTATCGTCAGTCGGGAAAGTGGAACGATTGAGACCGATGACCTGCCATTGTTCAGCCAGTAACTTGCGTGTCAGTTCAAGACCAATTCCTGACGTTGACCCTGTGATGAGAGCGGTGCGAAGCTGATTTTGTATATTCATATATACCTCCAGATAGAATGGGATTACAGAACGAATCTGTATGCTGCGCTCATTCTATAACTTGGAGTCGGCTCCAAGTCAAGGGGGGTGGGATGGAACGGATCATGCTTGACTTGGAGTCAGCTCCAAGTTGTAAAATGGATAGAAATGAATGTGGAGGAGGCCCATATGGTGAGCGAGAATGAAGTATTCTCCATTAAAGAAACGTCAGAACAGGCCGGATTATCAGAAGATACAATTCGTTATTATGAGAAGATTGGGCTGCTTCCCCGTGCTGAACGCAAGGCCAATCGCCATCGGGTATATCGCTCGGAGGATATTCATACGATGAAATTGATCACATGCCTGAAAAAAACAGGAATGTCTTTGGAGGAAATGAAGCCTTATTTACAAATGTCCATGGATTCCGATCTTGCCGATTTCCCGGATGAACGGGAGATGCTGGTGAATCACCGGAAGAAAGTTGAAGCACAGATTGCTTCGCTACAGCAAGTGGTTGATTTTATCGACGAGAAGTTGGAGAAACGAAGTATGTATCCTGATGAATGTCCTATTAGCGGGGAGAACCAGATGTCTGTTTTTGAAAAACAGAACATATTCTCTTGATGGCGCTGCTGCCTATATGAATCCGAAAACCCACGTCATGATGACGCGGGTCTTTTTGCTGTTTCTAGTATTTAATATCGAGTGTATGACGAAGTCGTTTGATATCGCTTTTGGGAGGGAGACCATACATGCGGGCATACTCCCGGCTGAATTGAGACGGACTTTCATAGCCAACCTGGAACGCAGCGTCGGCGGCATCAGTTGAACCTGCAAGCAGCATTCGCCGGGCTTCATGCAATCGAATTTGTTTCTGGAATTGCAAAGGGCTCATGGCGGTAATAGCTTTGAAATGATGATGTAATGAGGAAGAACTCATGTTGATCATGGCAGCAAGTTGTTCAATCCGAAGTGGCTTAGCATAATCAGATTGGATGACTTCGATCACCTTGGCGATGTGCTGTGCATGACTGTCCTGAATAGCAAACTGCTTGATGGAATGTCCATGTTCATCCTGAATAATACGATATAGAATTTCGCGGATAAACATAGGGGCAAGAACGGGAATGTCTTCAGGTGTGTCCAGCAGCCGAACCAATCGGATCACGGCTTCAAGAAGGGAAGGTTTGGTTGAGCTAACAAACAATCCTCTTCGTGTTGAATGGTCAGGTTTGGGTTGTGCAGAAGACGTATCCTGAATCAGATCGAAAATCTGCCCTGAATCAAAATCCAGTCGAATACATAGATAGGGATGTTTGGTTGTAGCCTTTACAACCTGCCCTGAAATAGGCAAGTTTACGGAAGCTACCAAATATTGTGACAGGTCGTAGGTGTAACTCTCGCGGCCGAGTATAACTAATTTGGAACCTTGAGCGACAATGCAGAGGGCAGGCTGATGAACGGAATATATGGGTTGTGAGATCTCGGAGGCACGGATTAAGGCAAGGGATGGAATTGCTGTTGGATGTATCCCGTCATTTGGGGTGAAATGCTCAATAAGTTGAGCCAATTGTTGCTGCTGCTCTGTGATGCCTGTATCTGCTTCATTGGTTTTGATAAACATGAATTGCAGCCCCCTTGTAAACCACTATTACTATTATTTTAAAACGCGCTGGAGGAATAGGCAAGAATACTGCGGGATTTTTCTATCGTACAACGACTGATCCTCTACATAATGGAGATAAGCAACGGAATCTTTTGAAGCAGAGAGGAGTGAGAAACAATGGAGCGCAATTCAATGGGCGACCAACAAGAACCCAAACACCCGTATGTGGGGATGTGGGTCACAAAGGATGGATATATCAGACACGAACTTCTTCCTTGCGGTAGATATGATGAAGCAAGAGGAGATCGGCAAAGTGCATATCAGGGTTGCTATGTTGTTCATGGGGAACATATAGAATACGTGGATGATACGGGATTTACAGCGGATGGAGACTTCAGGGACGGCGTTTTGTATCATGCAGGCATGGTTTTGTATAGAGAAAATGTACAATAACAACCAAATAAGGAGCGATATAATATGTCCAATGTAAAAGGGAAAGTTGTTGTGATTACCGGTGCGAGTAGTGGAATTGGTGAGTCAACAGCTCGATTGCTTGCACAGCATGGAGCGCATGTAGTTATTGGAGCTAGGCGTGTGGACCGTTTGGAGACATTGGCCTCCTCCATTCGTTTGGAGGGCGGATCAGTGGAGTATCATTCGCTGGATGTTACCAGATTGGAAGAGATGCAAACCATCGTTGACCTCGCTCTAACTCGCTATGGACGTGTCGATGTTATTTTAAATAACGCTGGAGTCATGCCGCTATCTCCCCTTGAAGCGTTAAAGGTAGATGAGTGGAATCGCATGATAGATGTTAACATTCGTGGTGTTCTGCATGGCATTGCGGCTGGACTACCCGTCATGAAAAAGCAGGGTTTCGGCCAGTTTATTAATATCGCCTCTATTGGAGCCTATGCCGTGTCACCAACGGCAGCGGTGTATTGTGCAACCAAATACGCAGTCCGCGCCATCTCGGAGGGGTTGCGACAGGAAGTAGGCGGAGATATCCGCGTAACCCTTATATCACCAGGCGTGACGGAATCGGAACTCGCGGATACGATTTCTGATGAAGAAGCACGTGATCTCATGAAAGAGTATCGGCGCATATCCATTCCCGCCTCGACGATTGCGCAAAGTATCTTGTTTGCCATTAGCCAGCCGGCAGAGGTGGACGTAAATGAGATTGTAGTCAGACCGACAGCAAGCATGGCTTAAGGTCTGATCCTCTTTTGGTATATAATAGATTCAATTGATACGAAAAGAGGAATAGTGCAGTGACATTACAACAACTAAAATATGTGATCGAAGTTGCCACGCGCGGTTCCATGAATGAAGCAGCCAAAAGGTTGTTTATCTCGCAACCCAGCCTTTCGAATGCCATTCGGGATCTGGAGCAGGAGTTGCGAATTACTATTTTTGAACGCACCAATAAGGGAATATCTCTGTCTAAAGAAGGCGTTGAGTTTCTGAGTTATGCACGTCAGGTGGTAGAACAAGCTGAATTGCTGGAGAACCGTTATCTGAACGCCAAGCCATCCCCGCAGCACTTCTCCGTATCGACGCAGCATTATGCGTTTGCAGTGAATGCCTTTGTTCGTCTGGTACAGCAGTATGGTCAGGATGAATACGAGTTGGCGCTTCGGGAGACAAAGACCTACGAGATTATTCAGGACGTGAAAAGCCTGCGTAGTGAAATTGGCATCCTGTATTTGAATGAGTTCAATGCTAAGGTGATTAACAAATTGTTAAAAGATGCGGGTCTGGTCTTCACGAGCTTGTTTACAGCGAAGCCCCATATCTTTATCAGTGTGAAGAACCCGCTGGCGAAGCAGGAGTCGGTTGCCATCGAGCAATTGCAGGATTATCCGTACTTGTCATTTGACCAGGGAGAGTACAATTCCTTTCATTTTTCCGAAGAGATCCTGAGTACGTTATCTCACCCCAAAAGCATACAGGTTAATGACCGCGCAACATTGTTTAACCTGTTGATTGGTCTGAATGGTTATACGATCTCTACGGGTGTACTTAGCGCTGATCTGAACGGAAACGAGATTATTCCTGTACCGCTGGAATGTGAGGAATCCATTAATGTAGGGTGGATAAGCCACAAGAGTACTTCTCTCTCTAATCTGGGCGTAGCATATGTCCAGGCTCTGCATGAGGCCATAGGGTCTTAGAAGTGTTAAATGGTTCATCAAAAGGCCGTTTCCGGTTGAGTCGGAACGGTTTTTTTGTTGTACTATGATCTTTCAAGTATAGGGTGGAATGTTGTCATCCCGTGTAATAGAATGAAGGTATATGTCGAATAGGCGTAAGAGATCGAAGGGAGAACGGTTAGTGAGAGTTCTGTATCGGAATAAAAGTGAACAGCATGAGCTGACGGTATATGATACCAAAAAGCTTTATGGAGAGAAGGGTCAGTTTCGTGTATTAGAATTCTCGAACGCAGCTGTGCAGGGAGCCATGGATCTGGATGAGCCTAAGCGGATGGTGTTGGAGTATCCGAGAGCGATGGTGCATCTAATGGAACGGAATGATCCTGAGTTTGATACCGTATTTGTGGTGGGACATGGTATTGGCACATTGCCAACCTACTTGTCTGATCGTCAGGTAAAAGTGGCTGAGCTTGACGCAGAGGTCGTGGAGTTGAGCCAAACCTTTTTTGGATATGAGGGAAGTCCTGTGCTCATTGGGGATGGTCGTGAATTATTAGGCCAGGAAGCCGCTGCGACATATGATTATATTATTATTGATGCCTTTACGGCAACGGGTACACCGGAGCAGTTTATATCCAGTGATTTTTTTGCCATGGTCAAGGACAAGCTGGACTCGGACGGAGCTGTGATCATTAATGTGTTCGGGCGTGCGGGCAACGATCGGCTTGTCAATGCGATCTATACGACACTTCAGGCGCAGTTTGTCTATACACGTGCATTTGCATTACCTACAGAAACAGCGGATGAAGTTCAAAATCGCATTTTAATGGGTAGTCATCACCCGATCGAATTTCAGGTTCGTCAGATGGCAGGGTTTGTTGAACAAGAGCCAGAAGAAGGTTATATCATTGTCGATTAGGGCGATCCTGAACAGTGATTCTTCCAGGGAAAGTAAAATGTCATTAAATCGTCAATCTTACGATGTAATTGTTAAGATTTCTCAAACTCTTTATTTGATCTTAACAACTTTCGTATAAGATAGAAGGAATATGCCTTTTCATGAAAATCCGGGGGAAGTAAACGATGATTGCACAGATCAAGAGATCTAGATTACGAAAAAAAATAAAAAACATCAAGAAGATCAGCCTCACGGCTTTACTCGGCGGGTTGGTCACTATTTCAGTTATAATGACATTGACCCTCATGGTCATCTCATCTTATACATCTCAGAAACAGTCACTCATTGATAACACCCTGTCCCTAAACTATGCAAGCGCTGTGCAAATGAGCCAAACTCTGGATTCGCTTTTTGATTCCATGCAGGAGAGCTTAAAATATGCAACCCAGTATTTTCCTGATGTGGATCGCTCCAATACAAAAGAGTTGAATTCCACATTGGATTTGGTTCGCAATAGCAGTAATTTTTTTAATTCCGTTTCTTTGGTAGATAAAGCGGGAGTAGTCAGGTCTACTTCACCTTACTCACAGGCTAGCGTAGGTCACCATGTTAGTTCCAATGCAGCAAAAGAAGCGGTTAGTTTGAGGGCTTCGTATATCTCCGAAGCGTACCAGACACCCAGAACCAAACGCAGAATTGTATTTGTCAGTGAACCGATCTTTGATTTGGCAGGGGAGTACCAAGGAACGATTGGTGGAAATATCTTTTTACAGGAAAATAATATATTGAGTCTGTCTTTTGGCAGTCAGCTCAAGACAAGTAATGGTTCCTACTTTTTTATTGTGGATAAGAAGGGCACTTTGTTATTTCATCCAAACACCAACCGAATTGGTGAAAATGTCAGTGAAAATGAAGTGGTGCAAAAGCTGTTAGCAAACGAGAACGGTAAGGAACAATACAAAAACCTGGCAGGTGTGGATTCACTTGCAGGTTATTACAAAGTTCCATCAACAGGTTGGGGCGTCGTAATCGTGTCTCCAACCCAAACGGTGTACGATCAGTTGAATCATCATATCCGTATGTTGTTGCTGTACACTTCAGTGCCTTTCCTGATCCTGACCCTTATTGTGGTTCGGGTTGCACGCAAGCTGGCCAGTCCTTTTGCTATGCTTGCTGATTTGGTGAATCAGGTCGATAAGGGACAAGTGGATCTACCGGTGATAAAACCTCACTGGAATAGAGAGGCAGACCTTCTAACGAGAGCAGTTGTTGGCGCATTGGCGAACTTTAGAAAACAGACAAACCAGCTTGTCTATGATGCCAGAACCGATGTTTTAACAGGCATGAACAATCGCAGAACCTTCGAAGAAGTCATTCAGGAATGGATTCAGGATGAGGTGCCGTTCTCCATTATTGTTCTGGATATCGACCGCTTCAAGTCCATTAATGATACATTCGGGCATCATGCTGGGGATGAAGTATTGAAACACATTGCCAATATCATTCAATTGTCTGTTCGACCAGAAGATGTCTGTGCCCGGTTTGGTGGAGAGGAATTTGTAGTCTTGTTAAGAAATTCCGAGTCTAACGTGGCTTTTGAGATTGCTGAACGTATCCGAATAACGGTCGAAGAAAGCGTATTGCCTATAGATCGTTCCGTCACCATCTCGGCTGGAATTGCTGAATATCCGAAGCACTCCACAACATCCACAGAACTGTTTCACTTGGCGGATAATGCATTGTATCAAGCCAAGGAAGAAGGGCGTAACCGAACAGTTACGATTCAGACGGTTATTAAATAAGCAAGCAAAGAAGCTGTCCCCTAAGAATAAGGGACAGCTTCTTTTGTGTATTATACCTCTTGTGAGGATCTGGCCAGAACCTCATTTGTATACGTTTCTCCCCAATCTCGCATGCTGAAGATAATCGGCCGTAACGTCTCACCAAATGGTGTGAGGGAATACTCCACTTTAGGTGGGATCTGGGGATATATTTCACGATGAACAATTCCGCTGCCTTCCAACTCTCGAAGTTGCAGGGTGAGCATACGCTGGGTGATGTCAGGAAACAATTTTCGGATCTCGTTAAATCTCAAAGGACCGGAGAATAAATGATACAAAATGGCACCTTTCCACTTGCCTCCGATCACACTAAGGGTAACTTCTACGGAACAGCCGTATGGCGCGGGACATAGCTTGGTTGCGTCCTTTTTCATTATAAGTACACCTCCACTTTACGGTGATTTTCTATAGTATCTATTTGGGTGGTTACATTATATAAAGTACGTATGGTACATGAAAGAGCATATCACTTATAATTCAGATTATAAACCCTAATTCTAGGCGAAGGCAGGTGCGATGATGTCTATAAGATAAAAAAGAGCCCCGGTTTCAGGCTCCTCTCTGGATGTATAAAATATGATGATGAGCGTATATCCGCTACTTCAGTGACGCTAGAATGGTGTCACATAGAGCCATCGTTGCAATATTATCCTTGGCGCTGGAATGTGGGACAGTCTGATTCTGGCAACACGCGATAAAGTGCACCATTTCACCAACAAACCCGCGTAGATAAAGGTCGCGATAAGCTCCTGACATGGGAGATCCGGAAGGTGTATATACGGTATCTTGCTCTTCGAGAGATTTCCAGGGAAGGTTGGTCGAGCTTCGGGATTGATGAACAGTAAGTGTGTTGATCTCTTCAACTGACGCAAATCCGTTGTCGAAGGTGACGAGTACACTTTCACTCTCCCGTGACCAAGCACTCATGCCGGTAAAATAAGCGCTGCCTACGACGTTATTCTCAAATACAAGGGAAATGCTTTGATTAATGTGTTCCCCATCCTTCACAGTTGTGCCTGTAACCCGTATTACTTCCCCGAATAAGTAACGCATCAGATCGACCATATGAATGGCAGCGAGCTTCATGAACTGTTCCTCATCCTTGCAAAATGGAGTACTGTCTACAGCGAATTTCATCTGGAATGAACGTACCTTACCTAGCGAACCACTATCAATGAGCTCCTTCAGCTTTATGTATACGGGGGCATAACGTTTCATAAAACCGACCATGACAACGACTTCAGCCTGCTGAGCAGCTTCTGCTACAGTGGCGGCTTCTGCTGCTTTCCATCCGAGCGGCTTATCCACATATACATTCTTGCCTGCCCGAATGCATTCAAGGACAAGAGCGGTCTGATCTACAGGCTGGGCGACCACAACGACTCCGTCACAGATTTCCTGCTGCAACATAAGCTGAGCATTGTCATACGCTTTTCCGTTGCTGCCAAATCGCAGCAGAGCTGCTTCAGAGCGTTGCATACTCCGTGTGGCAATGGCCTGGATCCGCGCTCCGGCTTCAACAACAGAAGGGTAAATATTCGTGGATGCATGAAACCCGGCACCGATAAAGCACAGATGGGTTGTTTTCAAGGTGGATCTCTCCTTCATTTTTGCATTCGTATGGTTGGAATATTTGTTTTATTGCTACGATAGGGTATTTGAAGTTGAGAAAAAAGGACATATGTCCTTTTTTTGAATGTATAAAAAAGAAGTTGCATTTTTATTTTGGAGCATGTATACTCTGAATTACGGTAAAACAAGGAATTGCTTCACCGGAACGCTTTTCATCGATGGATGAGGAGATACATATTATGCGGTCGTGGCGGAATTGGCAGACGCGCACGGTTCAGGTCCGTGTGGGCTAACCCCCCGTGGAGGTTCGAGTCCTCTCGACCGCATCTAACAAAAAAGGTTCGTGAGTTGCTCTAGGGCAATTCACGAACCTTTTTTTATTTTGTGGATCATTCGTGTGAAGCCTACATTTTGCTACCAGCATGCCAATGCTAATGTTGCCGCTGGCGCAGAATGACTGCCGTGATGATCCCGGCAATGGCTCCTGCAATACCAAATAGCGTAACACTGGCAACCACTTCAACCGACTGGAGACGAAACAAAAAAGCGATACCGCTGCCAAAAGTGGTTCCGGCGAGAAATCCGAGCGAAATTCCTAATTCTTTCGTTAATTTCATTGCTTCACCTACTTGGAAATGTGAGATATGGATTTGCAAATATTGGGTACAGGCAGTAAAGTGTGATCAGGAAAATCATCACATTTTATTTCCTTTTTTATCTTGTGGTTTTAACCCGTTAATTATGCATGATATCTCATATGGGAGGGTAAGAGCGAATGAATATGAACGAACGAATTGCAGCATGGAATGAGGAAGCACAGCAGTGTGCTTGCGGTCATCAACACCGGATGGTGGATATGCTGATTCATCTGGAACCTGGGGCCATTCAGAGGTTACCGGGTTATTTGTCTGAGCAAGGATATCGTCAGGTGACAGTTGTTTATGATCGACATACGTTTCGGGCCGCTGGATCTGATGTGCTGAGTAGTATTCGCGAAGCTGGAATGCATGTGGATGAGATCTCTATACCGGAGAATCGTACGGGTGATATCATTGCGGATGAAGCAGCTATTGTACAGGTCATGTTGGGTGTGAGACTCGAAAGTCAGGCTGTAATTGCGGTGGGTTCAGGTACCATTCATGATCTGGTGAGATTTGTTTGTTCCAAAATGAACAAGCCCTTTCTGTCGATACCGACAGCGGCTTCAGTGGATGGGTTTACCTCTGCGGGTGCACCCTTAATTGTAAGCGGCATCAAACAAACATTTCAGGCTGTTCCGCCTGAGGCTATCTTTGCCGATCTGGATATTCTGGAGCAAGCCCCCCAAGTGATGACAGCTGCCGGATTCGGAGATATGCTTGGTAAATATACTTCACTTGCAGACTGGATTGTTTCTCGTGAACTGGGCGGAGAACCGTTCTGTCCAGTTGCTTATCGGATGACAGAAGAAGCGCTGAAGACCTGCGTAGATCATGTACAAGCTATTTCGGAGGGGCGAGCAGAGGGAGTAGCTGTATTAATGGACGCATTAATTATTTCCGGTATCTCCATGCTGATCATTGACCATTCCCGTCCGGCATCCGGAGGTGAGCATCATCTGTCCCACATCTTGGAGATGGATCTGATGCAAGCGGGAGAAAGACCGGTTCTGCATGGTGCCAAAGTTGGCGTAGCTTGTGCGTTGCTTACGGTGAAATATAAAGAGCTTGCACAGACATCGGGTGAACCGGTGTTTGGGATATATGACCAATTGCCGGAGGCTTCTCAGCTCATCGCATGGTTGGAACAAGTAGGTGGACCTGTGACTACTGAGCAACTCGGTGTAACTCCGGAGATGGTGGAACATGCGTTCAACACAGCGCATACGCTTCGTCCTCGATATACCGGATTGAGATATATCAATGAAGTATTAAACACGAGGTTAGGATAACCTTTTAGCGAGAACGGTCATGATGAAATGTATAAACTTAGCTTGTAGCTGGCTGTGATGGCTCTCCTTGGGATCAAAAGGCGAATTAGGGTAGGTTATCTGACATTTCTCAGGGAATAGCCAGAACAGTGCTTCAAGTCCGAGAGAGAAGGCATGTATTTCATTTTAAAAAGGCTCTGGCCTCCCTATGGGGAGATCAGAGCCTTTTGGCTGTTCGCTTATTTAGTTGTTGCGACGATCTTTCAAGATGACATCTGCGAACAAAATAGTTTTCGGGATACGGAAAAATTGCTCCGCTTGTTCCTGAAACGCAGCAGAAGGCAGTGTTCCCTGATGCAGCCATTTGCGGAAAGTGCCGGGATGAACCCCGATCCAGTGGCTGACATCTGTCACCGACAGATCATGGACCATACACAAGCCTGTCAAAATACGGTTACTAACCGGAGAACGGGTCACCGTACGCTTCATGAAGCGAGATGACTCGGGTTGACATATGACAGGGCTATTACGCACAACTTCTTCATTGAAGAGAATATGACGCGGGTAGCCGAGTAATTGGCAAGTCTTGTCCAAATTGGTACTGCCGGGTATCCGTCCTTCATATACCCACGCACTGACACTGCGTGAAGAGATGGAGAGGTCTTCAGCTAGCTGGGACAACTTGATATCATTGGCCATCAGCACGGCAAGAAGAACACGATTGCGGATTTGACAGCGTGTCGGTTTTCGGAATCGTTTAACACGGACGCCTTTTCCCAAGTATTTACGGTTGATCAGAGACCACGCCTGGATGGAATGTTGTTCTGGTTGATTAGGCATATTTCCTCCGATTTTTTTTAACCAAATACTACAATAAACAACGGGGTACTTTCAAGTGCCGGGTTTACCGGTTACAAATGCATCAATGCGTCAATTCATGATAAAGAGGGAACTACGAACTAGACCATGCGCAATTCACATCCTAGTATATTCCTAGATTACAATGTTTCACTAAAAATGAGGGGAGAAATTCGGCAGGAATAAAAATAATATAGTTCTAATTACTTATTATTAGGTCTAAAGAACTTTTATCTGTTTTTTGTTGATATGATGCGGTTTATTTCCCTGAATTCCCCAAAAGCATGTGATTTTCGCTCCCCTGCTGCGAAGAGGATGTGCACAAATCTGAAATGATAAATCCGCATGTTCAGCATGACATGTGACCTGTCAAATCTCTTACTTTTACATATATTGTATGATACTCAAGTGTAAGGGAGAGGTGAGGAACGTGCATCTATCTGTGAATACCTTTGCTGCCATCTCGGGAGCATTTGTTACGTTTGCTTTTGGCGGATGGGATCAATTGCTGAGCCTGCTCGCGGTCGCGATGGCTGTGGATTATATAACAGGTTTGGCAGCGGCGGTAAGAACAGGTACCGGGTTAAATAGCAACATTGGATTCTGGGGGATTGCTCGCAAAGGGCTCATGCTGACTGTTGTTTTGCTTGCTCATCGAATTGATCTGATCATGGGAACCGATTTTATCAAAGGCGGAGCTATTTATTTCTATCTGGTGAATGAACTCATTTCGATTACCGAGAACTATGCCAAAATCGGTCTTCCATTGCCTGCAAAGCTCAGACAGGCCATTGCAGTGTTGAAAAAACAGGAGGATCAGGAGTATCTGACGAATCGTGAGTGGTCCAAACCGCAGCAAACTCCAGACAACATCAAGCAGCAGGCTGAAACAGGACAAACTTTGCAGGATGAATCCGCGAAACAGACGGAGGATAGTTCTCAAAAGAAATCCGAATCGAAAGGAAACGGTTTGGATTAGTTTTTCTTATCAAGAGAACGTTTCCAAGTATCCTTTCGTAATAGAGAGCGTTATGATATATTTTGGATACATGAAAATTCATTCATTTCTACTATTATATTAAATGAGGTGCTTGCCCAGATGATAAAACATATTGTCCTGTTTAAAATGAAAGATCGTTCAGCAGAAAGTATTGAAGCTGCAGCCCAGGTGCTTCGCAATCTGGAAGGTAAAATTGATGTCCTAGTTTCACTTGAAATCGGGATTGATGTGCTTCGCTCGGAGAGATCGTTCGACATTTCACTCACGGCGGAGTTTGCGTCACTGGAGGATCTCCAGGCGTATCAGGTACACCCGCTTCATCAGGAAGTTATCAAGTACATGAACGAAGTCAGAGAACAGTCAATTGCAGTGGACTACGAAATCTGATCTGTCATTCAAACTACGTTGAGATAAAGGGGACTCTGCATGAGCGATTTAAGAGACGTTATGGAATTTCTATATATTTTTGTTGTGTTTCTAATCGCTTGTCCTGTGATGATATTCTGGCTTAAGCGAAGAGGGAAACGGAACCGATAACTCACTGAACGGGAAGTGAACGAATGTATTATGTAAACAGAGAACAGATTGCCCGCCGGCTTGCTGCTGTACCGGAAGTAGCTGAAGGGCTTCGCGGGGCAGCAGAAGCTTGGGATGGCAGTCTCATGCTGGGTATGGTACAGGAACGTTGTCTTCACCTGGCGATCGAGATTGTTACCGATGTGGGAAGTTATCTGATCGACGGCTTCATCATGAGAGATGCAAGCAGCTATGATGATATTATTCAGATTAATTATGAAGAAAAGGTTTTTGATAATCCGACCTATGAGATATTGCGTCAGCTTGTCACGTTACGCAAGCCACTGGTGCAGGATTATTACACCTGGGAGCGGTCTGAGCTCCATCCACTTAGCGTAGAGTTGCCGAGTATACTTGAACATTTTACTACTCA
Organism: Paenibacillus sp. FSL R5-0701; assembly: GCF_037973995.1. Classification (NCBI taxonomy): domain Bacteria; kingdom Bacillati; phylum Bacillota; class Bacilli; order Caryophanales; family Paenibacillaceae; genus Paenibacillus; species Paenibacillus sp. FSL R5-0701. The sequence goes on from NZ_CP150230.1 coordinate 2,185,688, forward strand.
GGTTAGCGCCTACGTGGAAAAAGAACTTGGTCCTTTCAATACGGCACAGGCCGAGGGACAGCGTAAGGAATGAGGGAAATCGAATGACAAATGAATCAAAAGAATTCAATGAAGCTAATACTGAAAGTAACGAAACAAATGAAACACCTTCCGGATTCCATCCGGTGTATATGGTTGAACTTTTGTTCCGGGAACGTCCAGAGGTGGATCGCCTGCGTTTGCAGGAAGCTATGATCCGTCATACAGGACAAGTCCGACTGGATGTGAAACAAGAGAGCGGAGGGCAAAAGCATGAGATGCTTGTCTTCTATCATCTGGACCACAAGGTATCCTTCCAGGAAGGGGATATCCCTGCTCAGACTTGCATGCTTCCTGTGAATGAAATCGCAGATCGTGCTCGCTTTGGCGGTGCTCTGCAACAAGCATGGCATTGGCCGGATGCAGGACAAGCTGTGGAAGCTGCGCGTTACTCCATTCGGATACATGATATGTTCACGGCTGCCATGCCTCGTAAACAGCGTCTGGAGCTGTTTCAGAAGACTGTACTGGCAATCATGGAGAGTTTGACCTGTGACGCGCTGTATTGGTATGGCAGTGACAAGCTGGTTGAACCGGAAGCATATACGCAAGCTCAGGAACGTGAGGAACATCTGTATGCAGCCATGAACGTTCGAATGTATCAAGCTGGAGGTACAGAGGAACAGCGCGGGTTGGTCATGGATACCGTGGGATTATCTGCGCTGGGTGTACCTGATGTCCAGTGTCACTTCGTCGGTCTTGATCCGGATACGGTGGCTCAGACCTTACTGGGTGCAGCGTATTACATATTTGATCAGGGGGATGTTCTGCAAGATGGACAGACGCTGGGTTCTTCAGGTGGACGTCGCTGGCGTTGTGAACATCAGGCAGCATTGATTGCACCTGGACGATATGTGATTGATTTGGACCCGGGGGATGAGCATGCCGCGTCTAATCTCGAGCCGGCTCGTCAGAACTGAGTTTAAGCCAAGTCATTTGCATCCATTCAAAAAGGGCGTTCAGATTATTTTTAACATCTGGAGTGTCAAGTCAAGCCTGTGCTGCTTATAATGCATCAACAGAGTAGGCATTCGCCCGGATGGCTGAGCGACAGACCGTTGCTTCTAGTCCGGTACTTAAACAATAGTAAAGGGAGAGATGTGACGTGAAGGATTCTAACAAAAGTTTGTTGTGGGGAGCTCTTATTGGCTCCGTGGTTGGTTCAGTAACAGCATTGTTGCTGGCACCGAAATCGGGACGTGAACTTCGTCAGGATATTACAGAAGGTGCTCGTCAGGTATCGGAGAAAGGTCAGGAACTGGCTGGTATCGTGGGAGAACAAAGTTCGCAGATCGTATCCAAAGTTAAAGAGACCGCAGATGTCGTGATTCAGGATATTCAATCCTGGCGCAATTGCGCTGAAGGGAAAGAAATTCGCATATCGGCAGCCATTGTTGATAACGATATCGATAAAACAGTGGATGAACCCGGAATTGACATCGTAGCGAAGCTTCCTTCGGATGAGTCCAAGGACGACAACTAAGCAAAGCTTGATAAGCAGGCTTTCCTCTATTTAGAGGAGAGCCTGCTTTGTTGCGTGTCCACACATAGATGACGTAGCCCGTGGATTTAATTTGAACCCTGCGATGAAATCGGGTAAGATGTAGGTACCTTTTTGCCGGAATGTTCATACGGTAGGAAGAAAGCTCTGAGAAACAATCGTTTTGAGAACCAATTCAATGAAGAAGGAAGCGGTGTGTTCGTGCAGCAAGCAATCGCTATATTAGACTCCGGTGTGGGGGGACTGACCGTCGCCAAGGAAGTGATGCGTCAGCTCCCGCGGGAAAAGATCATTTATTTTGGGGATACTGCCCGGACACCGTACGGACCCCGTTCGTCCGAACAAGTAAAACAATTTACGGAACAAATCGTTGATTTCTTGATCCAATTCGATCCGAAGGTTATCGTTATCGCCTGTAACACAGCAACAGCAGCCGCGTTGGAGTATATCCGTGGCAAGGTGAATATGCCTGTCATTGGTGTTATACATCCGGGTGCGCGGGCCGCAATCACAGCGACACGTACAGGACGTATTGGTGTGATTGGTACCACGGGTACCATAGGTAGTGGGGCTTATACATCAGCACTCAAGCAGTTGTCCCCCTATATTGATGTGGTCAGTCAGGCTTGTCCGGCGCTGGTGCCGTTGGTGGAACAAGGTGAATTTCGTTCCGAGCACACGACACATACGGTGGAACAATCATTGGGCGGGATTAAACAACAACCAATAGATTGTCTTATTCTGGGCTGTACGCATTATCCCTTTCTCATGGACACGATTCAGGAAGTTATGGGACAGGAAGTGAAGTTAATCAGTTCAGCAGATGAAACGGCACGTGAAATCAGTACGATTTTATATGATAAACGAAAGCTGGCCAGTGGGGATGAGACTCCGGTGCATCAATTTTTCTGCACGGGTGACCCGCGAATGTTCCAGAATATCACCCGTCGATGGTTGGGGGAGCAGATCTCCAAGACCCCTGTTGTCTGGCAAGTTACGCAATTATCATAGTTATATTCAAATTATGCATGAATAAGACTTTTAATTAATGTAATTTGGTTTGTGGACTATCCCGGAACTGTGAAGTTCCGGGATTTTTTGTCGTCATTATGCATTAACCGAAGATAAACATGATTCTTGTCACATGACGGACAACCTGACCTGCATACATATGTTACAGACACGAAATCGGTCAGAACTGGACAGGAGACCTGTCTTTTCCTGTGGAAAGGAGAACAACATGGATCTGCAGTGGATTATCGTTCAGCGGGGAGATACGTTGCCGCGAATTGCGTCAGCACACCATATGACCAAAGAGTTCCTTGCTGCACTGAACCCGGAGGTGGCTTCCCAGCCATACTTGCTGGCAGGTCAGATGCTGCGTATTGTCCCCGGGACAGGTCGCAGATACGCTGTACCGCCTGGAGAAAGTGTAGGAGAGATTGCAGGGAGATTTGGTCTGGACGAAGAGGTGTTGCGCCAGGCCAATCCCGAAATCACCAATGTAACTGACTGGGTTGGTCGCTGCATTCATATTCCGGCTTCGAATGGAAAAACTATCGTGAAGATTCAGGGAGAGTATGGTTATCGAGAATTAATCAGGGATATAGACAAGCTGGAGAATCAATACCCGTTTATCGAGACGGGGTCCATTGGAACAAGTGTTATGGGGAAGTTGCTGCCTTATTTGCGTATTGGGCAAGGGTCGAGACATATCCATGTTAACGCTTCGGTTCATGCTAATGAGTGGTTAACAACAGCAGTTCTGATGAAGTTTATCGAGGAATATGCCGAGGCGTATAGTGCGGATAGGACATGGCATCAATACCAGACAGAACGCTGGATGCAAGAGACGACACTCTGGGCCGTGCCGATGGTTAATCCGGACGGGGTCGAACTGGTTCAGGAAGGTGTGGTCAATCAGCATCCACATGCGCAGCAGTTGTTAGCCTGGAATGCCGGCAGATCACATTTCACCCATTGGAAGGCCAACATCAGAGGGGTGGATCTGAATGATCAATTTCCAGCCCATTGGGAGGAAGAAGCAGTGAGAAGAGGTGTGACCTCACCTGGCCCCAGGGATTATGCAGGGACAGCGCCATTGACAGAACCAGAGGCACAGGCGCTTGAGCAGTGGACTCAGCAACATACATTTGATGCGGTAGTATCCCTGCATAGTCAGGGACAGGAGATTTATTGGAACTATCGTGATCTTGAACCCAGGGAGAGTGGACCGCTGTCGCGTAGACTCGCCAAAGCTTCCGGCTACAAGGCGGTGAAGCTCGGTGGCAGTGATGCCGGATATAAGGACTGGTTTATTCAAGATTTCGGTAAACCGGGCTTCACGGTGGAAGTTGGATTGGGTGTTAATCCGCTTCCCGTAGAACAGTTTGATGATATCTGTATAGAAGTGGGAATGTTGCTGGCTGAACTGTTATCCAATGGACAATGAGGCAAGACCCTGAATTATGAAGGTGTGAAACTTAACAGTAGATCATTCGTATAACAGGAACGGACGCTATGAGCGACGTTCCGTTTTTATTATTTTTTATAATGACATTCTACGTCATTCGTTCTGAATGTTTTTGAACGGGTAATGATGGATGTGCCGTTTCGGCGACATATACAATTATACGGAGGGATTCAAATGAAGTGGAGAAGACTGCTGTCGTTCAAACGATGGACACAAGTTTTCAAAAGGCTCCCCCGGCTGCTCCGGGCTCCGCAGATTCCTTTGGGAGAAAAGTTGTTGTTTATTATTCCGGCGCTGTTATACTGGGTACTTCCTGACGTAATGCCGTTTATGCCCATCGATGATATCGGGGTCACTTTGATTCTGATGAACTGGTTTGTAAGCCGGGCAGAACGTAAATATCCTGTGCTTCAGGAGGGGGCACCTTCTTAGTTTGCGGCCGAATGGATCATTTTAACATTGAATTCGCATCAATATTATTGCGAAGAGCGGTAACTTTCTTTACAATAGATGCTGTAGTTTAAGAATGCTGAAATTGTTGAAACCTGCAATTACAATATAGGAGATGAAGAGAATGAACTGCAAAATTACGCGTAATGCTGCTAAAGTATTGAAGCTTGAATTGGACAAGCCGGAGAACGAAGGAAAAACCCTGCGCGTTGTCATCACACATGCACATGGTGACCATGCTCACTACGGGCTTGATCTCGACACACCAAAAGAAAATGATACAGTTGTATCTACCGATAAAGAGATTGATGTCATTCTCGCGAATGATCAGCCTTTGTTGAACGGTGTTAAAATTGACTACCTCTACTTCCCGGAAGAGGGATTTGTTATTACGAATCCGTCCCAAGGTAATCACGGCGACCACTAAGGGCGCGAAGAAGGGGAACTCATGGCTAACGATATCCGCGTATGCGAAAAGTGTAATCATGTCCGACTGAAATCGATTGTACCCAAGCTGCAAAAAATGGCTCCAGACACGGAGATCAAGATTGGGTGCAAATCCTATTGCGGTCCTTGCGCGAAACGTGCATTTGTCTTTATCAATGGTCGGTATATCAGTGCGCCGACAGAAGAAGAAGTACTCGCCAAAGTCGCAAAGTTCGTGAAGTAATAGGATAAAACAAGGTGAGAGAACGAAAAGTTCAAACATCCGCAAGGAGGGGCTACGTGCCTCTCCTTTTTTTCGTTTGGGTAGCAGTGAAAGGATGTGTTACTCCATAGCACCTTGGACCATTTCAGTAATTTGGAAGGTATCTTCTCGAATTTCAATGGCAATGACGGTAATATCCTTTTTCAGGAAATGTACATTTCCAAGTCGTTCTTCCTCCAATTCTACCCAGCCTGTATCCGCTAACTTCTGAAAATAATCCATTGGCGGGTATAGTCCTTGCTCACCCCCAATATGTTTCAGCTCGTACTTAACGCCTTTTTTAAGGTTGGGATCATCGGAATAAGCTATGTTTTCAATAAGCTTTGCATTGGTTGGAACCGGGATGTCTGGGTTCATGGATGACGCTGTATATCCTTCTATCTCGTATGTTGCAGGAGTGCAGCCTTGTACCCAAATGAGCAGGGGCAACATACAGAGTGTCAATAATATTTTCTTCAAATAAATTCCTCCTGATTTGGAATGATTACCTAATAAACGTAGCGAAATCAATTAAAGTTACGATGAAAACACAAAAGAAGAATAAGGAAGGCTTGTGTTATCCATCCTAAAGGGGTAACAGGAACATGATAATCCCAAGGAGGAATACTCATGCCGAAGCGTTATGATTCCAGTTTGCAAGCCGATACCACCGTATCTCAGGCGCAAAATGCGGTGAACAAGCTTCATTATGCTGTATCTCAGGCCATGTCTCATCCGACGGCACAGACCATTGTACAGGCGGAACGACGTCTGGCACACACGGAGCAGGCGATGCGACAAGCAGAGCTTTCACTCGGAGGGCAAGGTGTTGAGTTGGCAGAGGAAATGTTCATCGAGGAGAAGAGAAGATTGAATTCAATCCAGAGTCAGCACGGTCAAGGGAATTTATAACGTTCCTGTCACACCAGAACCCGCAGGGCAGCAATGCTTTGCGGGTTTTTCATCTCTTTTGCAATGACTCCTCTTCCATTGGTATTCTTCGACAGTGTGTCGAATGGTCGCTTAAAATTCTGTGAGAAGGTTAATAGAACAAGAGCAGGCAAAATTCCATACGGGAGGTACAGAATGACAAAACATATTACAGATTGTACAATTCTGAACAACGGAGTAACGATGCCATGGCTAGGATTTGGAACATATAAAGCAAAAGGTAAGGAAGTACAACAGGCGGTTGAGACCGCTTTGGAGGTTGGATATCGGAGTATTGATACGGCGTCCATCTATGGCAATGAAGAAGAAGTGGGACAAGCTATTGCAAGCAGTGGTGTTGCCCGTAACGAACTGTTTGTGACGACCAAGCTCTGGAACGAGGATCAGGGATTTGATTCAACGTTAAGAGCATTTGAAGCCAGTCAGAAGGCACTTGGACTAAATGTGATTGATCTTTATTTAATTCACTGGCCTGGCAGAGACCAGTATAAGGAGACGTGGAGAGCATTCGAACGTCTATATAGCGAAGGAAGCATCCGTGCGATTGGTGTGAGTAATTTTCAAGTTCACCATTTGCAAGATATCATAGATGAGGGCGGAACGGTGCCTGCGGTAAATCAGGTAGAGCTGCATCCCGGTCTGATCCAGCAGGAACTTCAGGATTTCTGCGGGGCGCAGGGAATTCAACTGGAGGCTTGGAGCCCGATCATGAAAGGCAAGCTGAACCAAGAGTCCACCCTCAAAGCGCTGGCCCAGAAATATGGGAAAACGCCAGCACAGATCATTCTGCGCTGGGATATTCAGAATCAGATTGTGACGATTCCGAAGTCGGTTACCCCGGAGCGTATTCGTGAGAATGCGGACATCTTTGACTTTGAATTGACACCGGATGAGTTGAGACAGATTGATGCACTGGATTCGGATAAGCGGACGGGTCCACATCCGGATCAACTGTTCTGGGATTAAGTGGGTAGACGCTAGTTGAATATAAGTGTTTGATGAACTACTTGCGTTTGTTCCGGTTACGGATCGTTCTTCGTGGGTTTAAGATGTAAGTATAATCGGTCACGCTAAGACACTGCGTGTGCAGAACAATCTTTCGATCGCCGTTATCCCCAGATTTTTTTGAAATTTCTATCAAGGGAGAAATCCGGTGATAAATGCGAGCGCTCCGCTTCTCCAGCTTTTTTCTGCCCACTCCGTTATCGTGAATATTATAAATCCATCTTTAGATTGGGTGGGTAATTAAAAAGGATATAAAAAAAGCAGCAGGATCGGGAAATATCCCCTGATCCTGCTGCTTTGTGTGTGTGAATTGGCTTAATTTTTTTTCGGGACTTCGCATCCGTCATCTGTGCAGATGCCACTGCCGTCTGTTTCTGTTGTGTTGGATTCAACCATGGTGAAAGGGGAACGCTCGTCCCATGCTTTTTGAATGGCATCCAGGAACACCTCGTCAGGCTGAGCACCTGATACGGCGAACTTGCGGTCGAATACAAAGAACGGTACACCGCGGATGCCGAGTTGCTCGCCTTCCGCTTGGTCAGCTCGGACATTGTCGGTGAATTGATCACTGGACAGCACTGCCTTAGCTGCATCTCGATCCAAGCCGACTTCCTCTGCTAACTGAGCCAACACTTCAGGGTCGCCGGAGTGTTTACCTTCAATAAACACAGCTTGGAATATCCGTTCACTCAGTTCGAGCGCTTTGCCTTGTGTATCTGCCCAGTGTGTCAGGCGGTGAGCTGAGAAGGAGTTCGTAGGGATCATGGCGTCGATATTGTATTCCAGTCCTGCCGTGCGAGCATTGGCATTCATCTGGGCATTCATACCTTTGGCCTGTTCCACGCTCATATTATATTTGGCAGCCAGATATTCCGAATTGGTTTTGCCTGGGTTCAATGCAGCGTTTGGATCAAGCTCGAAGCTTTTGAATTGCAGCTTCACTTCATCACGGTGTGGGAACTGTTCCAGTACATTCTCCAGGCGGCGTTTGCCGATATAACAGAAAGGGCACAGAAAATCAGACCATATCTCAATATTCATTTTATTAAAACCTCCATCATCCTTTTAGTTGAAACTAATATGGTTACAATTATAAAGCCACTTTCTATAATTCGCAAGGAGATTACTATTTATCCCGATATGCCTTGGACCAATGGTAAGGTTGAATCTCATCCAGTCTCTTGAAGACCAGTTGACCAGAAGGATCGTATACGGCAGCTTTGACTTCTTCGCCCCAGTAAAATAATCGTTCCTGGCATACACCGCAAGGTGTAAGGACCTTAAATTCTGAATGCTCGTCATCACGAGCGATACAGAGGGAGTGGGTGACACGTTCGTTCAATTTGTGGGCTTCCAGATAAGCTCCTGTTTCCATGCACAGATGCGTGGCATCGTTGATGACCTCTGGAGCTACGCTAATCAGCAGGGAACCGGCTTCGGTATGGACGGCACCCGCACCGCCCCATCCCTGAGGATAACGTTGCTTCACGAAGTTTGCGGCTGCATCGAACAATTGCTGTTCAATATTGATTGGTTCAGTGTGTGATGTCATGTAATGTAAGTTCCCCTTTTTAAATCCAATTCAATTCATTTCGTGTATTTGTTTAGCTTGTCATTACGATATTGCTCATTGCGATGTTGCTGCTCCACTGTCTTCCTCTTGAAAGCGCTGAATCAAATCATAGGTAATGACCGTGTCCGAGACATGCAATCGCTTAGTTGCTTCATCATGAGCGGGACGGCAAGCATTGATATCCGTTTTGTCACGTGTGGACAAGTCATAACAAGCGCCATTCTCGTAGATATAATCATCCGATGGAATGTAGAATACAGAACCATCCGAGAATGCGCCATTACGCAGCACAACCGTACGTTCAGACCCGTCATATACGTCGTTACCCATATGATAATAGGAAAGGTCGGACACGCCGAGCAGATGCAGCACGGATGGTGTGATGTCCAGTTGTCCCGAAGGTTCGTCGATGGTTCCGGGAGCTGCTCCGTCCGGTAAATGCACGAGCAGAGGAACCTCGTTCATGATCTGTGCCATATCGAGTTCGTTCAATGAACGTCCCAGAAATTGCTCGTATTGTGATTGTTCCTTAATCGAGTTGTCGTGATCCCCGTAGAACATGAAGATGGTATTTTCCCATAATCCCCGATTTTTCAGATCCTCCACCATCTTGCCGAGCGCCGAATCCACGTAATGAACGGACTGCAGATAGTTACCAAACATGGTTCCCTGGAACTCGCCTACATCCAGTTGCTGCTTCTCTTTTGGCAAGGCATACGGATGGTGGCTGGTAAGAGTGATTAGGAAGGAATAGAACGGTTCGGTCACCTCACTACTCATTTTCTCAACGGATTGCCGGAAAAAGGATTCATCAGACAGGGACCAGCCAAGCGGGTCATCCTGTGCAAAATCATTTTTACTATAAAACTTGTCGTACTTCATGTTCTGATACATCGTATACCGATTCCAGAAGCCACTCTCATAAGCGTGAAATACATTGGTGCTATACCCGTTATCCTTCAGGATGGAAGGAAGGGAATCATACGTATGGTCTGCATATCGTACAAAGGCTGATCCAACCGGAAGTGGATGTAGGGAAATGTTTGCGCCAAAATCGGCATCTGACGTTCTACCCTGACCGGTCTGGTGATAAAAGTGACTATAATACTGGCTTTCCTTCATCAGTTCATTAAAATGGGGCGTGATCTCCTGACCGCCAATGCTCTGACCAATCATGAAGTTCATAAAAGCCTCACCCTGGACAATGATCACATTGCTGTCTTTATATTTGCCAAACAAGGCATCATTCTGCGGGGCAGTTCCTTGCCTTTCAGCGAAGAATGCCTTTGCTTGCTCAACATCAGCGGGATCAGCCTGCGGCCCGGAGCCGATGTGGTCTTTGGCATAGTTGTACAGATCATAACTGTGAAAAGCGAGTAGTCCGGTCACGTTGTACATGGATACATTCCACCAGTTGTTATCGAACAGGCCTTTGGCCCATGTTTTGCTGTAGAAATAAATCGGGCCGACGGCGAGGCCAAGTCCCAGCACAAGGGCAATGCTGCCAGCCGTGAGACGGCGGCGCAACCGTATCTTGCCATCGTTATACGAATAACTCCCGTAACTCGTAACAGATGTACTGGAGTACTTCGAACGGTAACGTCTGCTGAACAGTACGATAGCTGCGAACGGGATGACGACAAGCCAGTCGGCAAAGAACCAGAGATCACTTGTGTAGATCAATGTAGCGATGCTGTCACCCAATGCGTCAACTTGTCTCGCCTGCAACAATACCGGGATGGTCAAGAAATCCTGGAAATAGCGATAATACACCATATCGGCATAGATTAGTCCGGTAAGCAGCAGGTTAAGCACGGCGAGAGACGCGATCATGCCTCTACGTGGCAGCAACCAGGCCCAGAAGGACAAGAGTAGTAAAGATCCAATGGCAATCACCTTATCCAGCAGTCCCATCGTAATGTTATAAGCGTGAAGATTGTGATGGAGCCACATGAGTTTGAGCAGCATGAGCACAAGAAAAATAAGATATAACGTTAATGGATGATTTAGAAGCCCGCGTGGCATGGAGCTGCGCGTAGGCCGAGTGACAACCATATGTATGTCCCCCTTGCTTTTGTTGTTTTGTTATCGGAATGTAAAATAGGGCTCCATCCATTATAGCGTGGCCTCATGTGTTTTCAACTATGCCTCAGAAGAATTGATTTCTGCTGAGGCGAAGAGCGAAGTTGATGAATTCATATGATCGGAAAAGCGCACAAAAAAAGCGCCCCGCCCATGGATGGCAGGAGCACTTTAGATTTGAAACAATTACGAAGATTGTGGTGCTTTATTTCGTGGAGGCAGTGGGCCCAAATACTGATAGTACTGGGTTTCAATTCGTCCGTTGAACAACTTGCGACGTTTGTCTGCCTTATGACCGAAATACTCCTCGAAAGCTTTGGTCGATGTGATTGCAAAAAAGGACCATGTTGGCATGTCGAGGTAACTGCGCCCTAATGAGCGAAGCAACTTCTGAACTTCTTTTTCTTCACTCAAACGTTCGCCATATGGGGGATTGGTGATGATGACACCATATTCACCCTGTGGTCTTGCGCGATGAGCGGGCAGGACGCTGACTTCAATATCTTTGGCGAACCCAGCACTTTTGATCGCTGCCATAGCAACTTCAATCGCTTCAGGATCAATATCGCTACCTGAAATCTGTAACGGGACATCGTCACGAACAGCATCGAATGCTTCTTCGCGTGCTTGTTCCCATAATTCTTCAGGAATCACAGCCCAATCCTCAGAGTTGAAGGTCCGACGAAGTCCTGGTGCAATGTTCCAGCCGATCATGGCGGCTTCGATCAGCATTGTACCTGATCCACAGCACGGGTCATAGAATGGGCGGGATACATTCCAGCGGCTGAGCTGAATAAGAGCTGCAGCAAGTGTTTCTTTCAGTGGCGCTTCGGTGACGAGTTTACGATAACCCCGTTTATGCAGACCTGGTCCCGTTGTATCTAAAGTAAGCAGGGCGCGATCGTTCAGCAGAATGACCTCAATCACATAACGAGACCCATCCTCTGGGAACCACTCTGTGTCATAAGTCAGCTTCAGTTTCTCTACGATTGCTTTTTTCACGATCCCTTGTGATGCAGGCACACTGCTTAACTGGGATTTTTGAGAACGACCCTCTACAGGGAATTCGCCGTCGGCTGGAATCCACTCTTCCCAAGGCAGTGCTTTGGTGCCTTCAAACAATTCGTCGAATGTTGTGGCAGGGAATTCACCCATTTTCACCAATACACGATCCGAACTTCTCAGCCACAGATTACAACGGCATATATCAATATAATCTCCTGTAAAGAAAACCCGTCCATTGTCGATCGTAACATCTTCATACCCCAGTTGTTTCAGTTCCCGGGCAACAACAGCCTCGAGTCCCATCGCCGAGGTTGCAATCAATTGCAATTGAGCCATGTGATTCATTTCAACTCCATTTCAAGCTGGAGAAGGGAAATCCTTCTCTCTGCTGTATAGTGACGGTGCGGCCTTGCCGCTTTCCGTGAAAAAACTTACAATGAGAAATGCGGTGAACGTAGGCACTCCTTTTTCGAAGTGGTGCACCTGTCAACCGCCTGTGTTGATAACAAACATTTATTATAGAACATTGGCATCCATATGGAAAGCAGTCCAAGTGTCCAAGGAGGATTTTAGTGGTGAATCTGACCCCTGATGAATATGTAAATCAATTATTTCAAGAGGATGATCTTTTGCTGAAAGTGAAAGAGGCCATCCGTTCGAACGGTATGCCGGAAGTATCCGTTGCGGCGGCGTATGGACGATTACTCACGTTTCTAGCGAAGACATCCAAAGCAGAAGCTGCGCTCGAAATCGGCGTGCTGGGCGGTTACAGTGGGATCTGCATTGCGCGCGGTTTGCGTGAGAATGGAACCCTGACTTCGCTGGAACTGAAAGAGGGATATGCGGCAATGGCGCGTGGTCATATGGAAGAAGGCGGATTTGGCGAAAAGGTCGAGTATCGGATTGGCCCGGCGGCAGACAGCCTGGAGCAATTGGAGCAGGAAGGACGCACATTTGATTTCTTCTTTATTGACGCAGATAAGGAGAATTATCCGGTATATCTCGATTATGCCATTAAGCTGGCCCGGCCAGGTGCTGTCATTGTAGGTGATAATTGTTTCCTGCGTGGTCGTACGCTGAATCCGGACAAGCAGGGCCCGGCCGTGCTTGCGGTTCGCCGTTTCAATGAACAGATGGCAAGTGACCCGCGCCTGGTGACGACCATGTTGCCCGATTACGATGGGCTGGTACTTGCCTGGGTGAAGTAACAGTGGAAATTTCCTAAAGATAATACTCCGATGGAACACGATCTCACGCGTTTATGTTTGTGAGGGGGATCGTGTTTCTGTTTGGCGTTTTCTGAAAAACACAAAGAAAGAGACGACACACCTTGAATGAAAGGGTGGTGTCATCTCTTATTTTTGTCCAAATTTATAAAGGATAAGTGCTTTCTTATACTTCAGGTGTTCCGTACGTTTCAAACCATTTTTTGATGGTGTCAAAATCATCACTGAAGGACAAACCCAGCATCAATAATACACGAGCTTGTTGTGGACTCAGGTTGTCGCCTGCAATGATACCTTTGCCACCGCCATACACACTTCCTGAACCCGTCCGAGTGGTGGTCACAAAGATGACACCTTCTTCAATGGCTTTGGTACGAGCTTGTCCCATAGCTCTGGATATACCGCCAGCTCCGGTACCGGAAGTTACGATTCCTTTGGCACCGCTGCTCACGAATCCTTCAATGGCTCCGCCGCCAGCTTCTTGATATGAGATCGCAATTTCTACTTTGGCCAGATCTGCCTTAGTGATTTTACTTAGATCAAATACGGGCTTTGCTGTGCCTTCTGGTTTCAAGGCACGTGCAGGAGCACGGTAGATTCGAATGTTCTCTTCATCTATATATCCTACAGCGCCGAGCATCGGCGTTTCAAACGTATCTGTCCGATAATCATTGGTCTTGGTTACACCGCGAGCAAGCTGGATTGTGTCATTCAACATGAGTACTGTGCCGAATGAAGTGGTACGACCACTGCCTGCAAGTTTGATGGCGTTGTACAGATTGGCTTGAGCGTCAGAACCGATGACGGTCCATGGACGCATGGAGCCTGTAATTACGACAGGTTTGTCACTCTGAACCGTCATATCGAGGAAATAAGCGATTTCTTCCATAGTATCTGTACCCGTGGTAACGACAACACTGTCATACATTGCCAGAGCTTTGTCTACCGTCTGCGACAAGTCATAGAGGTCGGTCATGCTATAGGAACCTGAACCTGAGTTTCCGAATTGGAGTGTGCTAACATCAGCAATCTTCTGTTTATCCGGTAAGGCGTCTACCATCTCTCCAATCGGAAGTGTACCTGCCTTGTAATTTTGGAAGCTGGTAGCATCCTCAGATTGACCTGCAATCGTTCCGCCAGTTCCGATCACCAATACATTAGGGAGTGCAGATTGCTTGGAAGAGTCTGGTATTGCAGGGATGGAAGTATTGCGAGCCGGAGTAGTGGTTGCTGTCTGAACAGCACCTGTTGTACCTTTCACCTCTACCGTAGCTGCGTGCGCGGCGTAGGTTCCAATGGGGGACAACGAGATAGTTAATGCTGTTAAAGCTGCGGTACTCCATACGGCCCAGGGACGAAGATTGGATGTTTTACTCATGAATAGCACTCTCCTTCAAGTAAGTGTGATGTTAAGTTTGTTAAGAAGAATATGTATACCATTTCAAATCGATTGTATTTCATGTTAAGTAATATGACAAACTTAGATAATGGTAGAGTAATCGATTACATTCGTAGATAATGAGAGTAAAATGATTATTTATGAGGAATTACGAAAGAATATTCATTCTGCTAGAGATATATAAGAGCTGGCTTTAGAAGTTTTGAAGAGAGAAATGTCTTTTTAATGTTAGTTAATATTACATAGCGAGTCTTTTGTCCTGATAAAATGAAGCATTTTAATAAAAGAATGTCGAATTGGGACTCATATCAGAAGTAGGTAACAGAATAAGTGGATGATAGTAACACATATTAGGTAATGGGGATCAATTACGGTCTAAAGAGTGGTTTCGTTATAGAGTTATGTTTATAATAGGGGTGATCAACATATGTAAATAAATATATAATAATGATTGGAGGAGAAACGATGAAACAGGCACCGAGAAAGTATGCAAATTACATTCCGATTCGGGAACTGGAGACTTTGGAAGAGAGGTTATCTCCCTTCAAGGTGTATGCAGAACTTCGTGATAACACTCCAGTCCGATATGATGAGCATCGAGAATGTTGGGATGTTTTTGGTTATGAAGATGTGAAGTATGTTCTGAAAAATCCGAAACTATTCTCTTCTGCACGTGATCGTGCCAATACGAGCATGTTGACGACAGACCCTCCCAAACACAAACAGCTGCGTGATCTGGTGAATCAGGCGTTTACACCCAAGGCAATTGAAGCATTGGCTCCGCGTATTCAGGAAATCACAGATGAGTTAATTGCTCCACACCTGTCAGAAGGACATATGGAACTTATTGATGACCTTGCAACACCATTGCCCGTCATTGTCATTGCGGAATTGATCGGAGTCCCTGCGGCGGATCGTCAAAAGTTCAAAGACTGGTCTGATGTGTTGGTGAAAGGCGCGCGTGACGATAGTGAGCAGGCCTTCCAGGAGTTATTGGAGGAGAAAAAAAGAAATATGCAGGAGTTGCATATCTATTTCACTGGCATTATGGAAGAACGTCGGTTGCAGCCAAAGGATGATCTGATCTCATTACTGCTTGCTGCGGAGATTGATGGTCAGCAATTGACTTCAGATGAAGTGGTAGGCTTCTGTATTCTCTTACTTGCTGCCGGTAATGAAACAACAACCAACCTGATTACCAATGCGGTTCGTATTCTGTCTGAACAACCCGAGCTACAACAGGAGTTGCGCGAACATCCTGAGCGGATTACTTCTGCGATTGAAGAGACGCTGAGATATTATCCGCCAATTGTCGCGATTGGGCGGGTCGCCAAGGAAACTGTAGAGTTGAATGGCCAGATGATTCAAGCTGGGGAGCAGGTGATTTCCTGGGTTGGAGCAGCCAATCGGGACAGTGCCCAATTTGAAAACCCGGAAGATTTTATATCTGATCGCAAGCCGAACAGACATATGGGATTTGGATTTGGCATTCATTTTTGTTTGGGTGCACCACTCGCTCGATTGGAGGCAAGGGTAGTCCTTCATACATTGCTTCAGCACATGGGAAACATTCAGCTTGTGCCGGGAACGGCTCTGCAACCGATACAAAGTGCTTTTGTATTTGGTGTGAAACATTATCCGATACAATTCAATCTAATAAATAAATGATGAATGGCGCATGAATGACAAAAGCCGCTCTCAGGCCAATTAGGCGCTGGAAGCGGCTTTTTCAAATGAAAAAGTAAGATGTACTCATTAAGAAATGGATAGGGAATCAGGATTCCCGAATAGAAGCAGGTTTGTTATACAATTTGAATCTGACCCAAACCATATTGAGCAGTAGCAGTCCACCAGAAACGATAAAGAGACCTTCTATTCCGATGAATCCTGCCATAAAGCCTCCGATGACGGCCCCAAGCATGTTGCCCAACGCCAAAGTGCTCGTATTAAAACTGAATGCACGGCTAATCATGCTATCTGATGTGTAGGAACGGATCAAGGCGTTAACGCTTGGAAGCAGGCCACCCATGAACACACCCATCATGAAACGAACAAGAATGAGCTGCCACACGGTCTGAACAAATGCCTGCGGAATAAGCATGAGTCCTGTTCCTATGAGAGAGAACGTCAGCACCTTGTGAGGACCAATCCGGTCACTCAGCTTCCCGAGAATCGGAGACATCGCCATATTGGATAGTCCCGTAACTGCACCGACAAGTCCTGCCCAGAAGGCCACATTTACATCCGAAGCATGCAATTTTTGTACATACAGCGGCAAGAGTGACATGGGGCTTATCATCGCAAATTGCAACAGGAACGTCACAGCAAACAGTGCGGGCAGTTGAGGTGATTTGTTCAACTCCTTCAGACCGGACAATACGGATTGTGCCGGCAGTTTGGCTGCTTCTTTGCGGTCGAATTTCTCTCTCACCAGGAACATGGCGAGCATGGAAGCGACGAAGATCAGTCCGCCTGTAATGTAGAAAATGGGACGGAAGCCTACCGCATCAGCTAGCAATCCACCAATGAGCGGACCCAGGATCGTGCCGGCAACCTGCCCGGACTGACTGATTCCCATGGCGAAACCCATTCGGTCCTTCGGAGTGGTACCCGATATCAGCGCAACAGCTGCAGGATTGAAACCGGAAATTGTACCGTTAAGCAAACGCAATAAGAGAAGCTGCCAGGGATTCTGTGCCAGACCCATAAGGGCGATCACGATGGCCATTCCGAATCCCGAGCGCAGCAGCATAACTTTGCGGCCATACTTGTCCGATAACTTGCCCCAGAGCGGTTGGAACAAAAATGAGGTCAGGAAATTGGCTGCAAATATAAATCCGGCCCAAATGCCAATTTCATGTTCGCCAACAACGCCAAGATCTCTTGCGAGATACAGGGACAAAAATGGGGTAATCATGGTCATGCCCGAATTGACCAAAAATTGTCCGAACCAAAGCACAATGAGGTTTACTTTCCATGTTTTCAAAGTGCTTTCACTTCCTTTCAAAGATATTTCTGTAATTCTCAAAAAAACACCATTCTTTCATTATAACATAATTGGCATATGGAGGAGGGGTGTAAGGAATGTCATAGTATTGTCACGTAGAACGCATCTGCATGTGGTTGTTACGGCTGTTTAAAAAGGGCATAATGGTAATTATGAGTCCAAAAACTATTGGAGGCTTCTTACATGAGCTATAATGATCGACTGATTCGGGCAAGTTTCAAGCAACAGGTCGACCGTGTTCCGGTATGGTACATGCGTCAGGCTGGACGTTACGATCCTGAATATCGCAAGATTAAAGAAAAGTACTCCTTGCTAGAAATCTGCCAACAACCCGAGCTGGCGGCTGAAGTTACACTCATGCCCGTACGCAAGCTTGGTGTAGATGCGGCTATTTTGTATTCCGATATTATGAATCCGGTTGCCTCACTGGGCATTGATTTTGACATTGTAAAAAATATTGGTCCAGTTATCGATAATCCTATTCGGTCCGCTGCAGATGTGGATCGTTTGCGTCCCATTGACGTCGAAGGAGATCTGTCACATATTCTGGAGACCATTCGAATTCTGGATAAGGAACTTGACGTGCCTCTGATTACGTTTGCGGGCGCACCTTTCACGATTGCGAGTTATCTGATCGAAGGACAACCTTCGAAAGGTTACATCCGCACCAAAACGATGATGTACAGCGAGCCTGAAGTATGGCACAAGCTGATGCAGAAGCTTGGTGATATGGTTATTACATATGTCCGTGCGCATATTGCGAATGGCGGTAAGGCATTCCAGTTGTTTGACAGCTGGGTTGGAGCACTTTCTCCCAAAGACTTCAGAACATATGTGTTGCCTACGATTACCCGTATCTTTACCGAATTATCGGATTTGAATGTACCGAAGATTTATTTCCCTGGTGTTGCATCCGGTGAGTTGTTGCCAACACTGCATAATCTGCAAGCCGATGTGATTGGACTCGACTGGAGAGTATCCATTTCGGAAGGGCGTCAACGGCTTGGCGGCAAATTTGCAGTACAGGGTAACCTGGACCCATATTTGCTGACTGCCCCGATGGAACTGATTAAAGAGCAAGCCAAAGTGATTATTGACGAAGGAATCAAGGAGCCGGGTTATATTTTCAACCTCGGACACGGATTATTTCCTGAAGCATCGCTAGAGAAGCTCAGAGAACTAACGGCGTATATTCATGAATATTCTGCCGAAGCAATGAAGACTGGGGTGACGGTAACCAATGACTAATACTGTAGGTGTACTGGTGATGTCGTATGGCACACCGGAAAATATGGAGAGTGTTGAAGCGTATTACACACATATCCGCAGAGGACGTCCGCCTGAACCGGAGCAATTGAAGGAACTGACGGACCGTTATGAAGCCATTGTTGGCGGTGTTTTCCCACTTCGTGAGAACACAGACAATCAGGTCAAGGCCCTTCAAGAGACATTAAACCGCGATGAGCGTGGCGCTGATGTGGAATTCCGTTGTTATCAAGGACTGAAGCATGCCTATCCGTTTATTGAGGATGGCGTGGAGCAGATGGCGAAGGATGGAATTCAGACAGCCATTGGTATTGTACTGGCTCCTCATTTTTCCACGATGAGTGTAGGCAGTTATATCAAACGTGCGCGTGAAAAAGCAGAAGAGCTGGGCGTTCATATGTCCTTTATTGAGAGTTATCATCTGCATCCGAAGTTAATTCAGGCGTTGTCCACACGTGTCAGTGCCAAGTTGGATGCGTTCGAAGAAGCTGGAGCAAAACGCGGAGATGTGAAGGTGTTGTTTAGTGCGCACAGTCTGCCGGCACGTATTGTGGAGATGGGTGATCCATACCCGCAACAATTGCTGGAGACTTCGGAAGTGATTGCCTCACGTGTAGGCATAACCAATTGGCAATTTACGTGGCAGAGTGCCGGACGAACAGCTGAGCCTTGGCTTGGACCGGATATTCTGGATACGTTACAGGAGCTTTCTCGTGAACAGGTAGAGGATGTACTTGTGGCACCAATCGGGTTTGTCTCGGATCATCTCGAAGTGCTCTATGATCTCGATATTGAGGCCAAATCGATTGCCAAAGAGATCGACATGCGCCTGATGCGTATTGACTCCCTCAATAGCGATCCTCTATACATGGAGACGTTAAGCGACGTTATTATAAGCCAATGGCAGCAAGGGTCGGATGAGTAATGGGTGATAAGAAACGCCGTGTTGTTGTTGTCGGCGGTGGCCTTACCGGCCTCAGCGCGGCATTTTATATCCGTAAGCATTACCGGGAAGCGGGAGTTGAACCCGTGATTACTTTGGTCGAGAAAAGCTCCTCCATGGGAGGCATGATTGAGACACTGCACCGGGATGGATTTGTGATTGAAAAAGGGCCGGATTCTTTCCTGGCTCGCAAAACAGCAATGATTGATCTTGCCAAAGAATTGGAGATTGATCATGAACTGGTCAGTCAGAATCCGGAGTCGAAGAAAACATATATCATGCAGCGTGGCAAGCTTCATCCTATGCCAGCAGGACTTGTTCTCGGTATTCCGACAGAACTAAGACCATTCTTGAGAAGTGGTCTGGTCTCTCCAGCAGGCAAACTGCGGGCATTGATGGATTTTGTCATCCCGCCACGTCGTACAACAGAGGATGAATCGCTCGGTTATATGATTGAACGTCGTCTTGGAGCAGAAGTGCTGGAGAACTTGACGGAACCACTGCTCGCAGGAATCTATGCAGGTGATATGCGGCGATTGAGCCTCCAGGCTACCTTCCCGCAGTTCGGAGAAGTAGAGCGTGATTACGGCAGCTTGATCCGGGGCATGATGACGGGGCGCAAACCGGCTGAGACGCATACCGGAACAAAACGAAGTGCCTTTCTGAACTTTCGTCAGGGACTTCAGAGCCTTGTTCATGCACTCGTCCATGAGTTGCAGGATGTGGACCAACGTCTGAACACTGCGGTGAAGTCGCTGCAACGCCTTGATGGAGCGGAAACCAGATACCGTGTTGAACTTGGTGATGGCGAAATGCTTGAAGCCGATGATGTAGTGGTTACTGTGCCAACATATGTCGCATCGGAGCTGCTGAAGCCTCACGTCGACACAGCGGCACTGGATGCGATTAACTATGTGTCTGTAGCCAATGTAGTGCTCGCTTTTGAGAAAAAAGAGGTGGAGCATGTATTCGACGGGTCCGGTTTCCTCGTTCCGCGGAAAGAGGGTCGGAATATTACGGCTTGCACGTGGACATCGACGAAATGGCTGCATACGAGCCCGGATGATAAGGTGCTGCTTCGCTGTTATGTTGGTCGCTCCGGTGACGAACAGAACGTAGAGCTTCCGGATGAAGCGCTGACGAATCTCGTTCTCAAGGATCTTAGAGAGACGATGGGTATTGAAGCAGTGCCGATCTTCTCCGAGATTACAAGGCTACGTAAATCCATGCCACAGTATCCGGTGGGACACCTCCAACATATTGCCGTCCTCCGTGAGGAGCTTGGCAGCAAATTACCGGGTGTGTACATTGCAGGTGCAGGTTATGAGGGCGTAGGTTTGCCTGATTGCATCAGACAAGCGAAGGAAATGTCTGTTCAGGCTACACAAGAGCTTGCAGCAGATTAAGTACAGCAAGAGTGCTGTCTCAAACGTAGAATTATCTACTGGAGAGATGGCTTTTTTTATGTGAAGATCTGGAAGCTAACTGAGTTCATACCCTTTCAATCGATACAGTTCCAACGAATGATGGAAATCCAGAATATGCCTGATATAATGGTATGTATGGCTGTGAAGAAGAAGAGGAGTTGCTTATGTATCCCCCAAGATCAGAGCGAAGCGTAAAGAAGAAAAAAGGTAGTAAACGCACCCGCAATACAATCACAATCATCTGGACAGTTAATATTGTATTGATCATTGCAATTGGTCTGGTGGGCATTTTTTATGTCATTGATACACGTCAGCAACAGGCAGACCAGCCGGTGAAACAAGAAATCGTCGATCAGGATCAGCCTTCCATTGGAGACGATGCCAAAGGCGGCGATCAAGTAACTTCTCCAGACTCGGAATCCGATGAGAATTCGGAAGAAGAACACGAAGCTACGGATGAAGAGACAACAGCGGATGCAGATAAGACATCTGGAGTAGCGACACCTGACACTTCAGGCAATACCAATAGTGAGAAAGCAGAATCCGGAACGAAAAAACCTGTAGCAACTTCGACACCATCCAGCACCAAGGGAAATGCAGGTGTGGATCAGGAATCAGGGACGTCGAAACCTTCCAATTCAGCGAAGGATGTCACGATTAACTTTGTTGGTGATATTCAATTCTCGGGCAAAGTTGCTGAGTTGCTGGATAAGAACGGTTATGACTATCCCTTTGCCAAACTCGGCAGATTATTCAAGGATGATGATCTTACCATCGGTAACCTGGAGACACCAATAACTCATGGTGGTACCAGTGCAGCTGATAAAACCTATGTCTACAAATCATCGCCCAAAGCATTGGCGGCAATGGCTTCAGCCGGTTTTGATGCTGTCAATTTGGCTAACAATCATATTTTGGATCAGGGCGTAGAGGGCTTGGTGGATACGTTAACTTATCTCAAGGAATATGGCATAGCTCACACCGGGGCAGGTATGAACAGGGATGAGGCCTATGCACCAGCATATCTGGAACGCAAAGGCATGAAGATTGCATTGCTTGGGTTCTCCCGCGTTGTACCGGAAACGAGTTGGAAGGCTGAAGGCAATCGGGCTGGCGTGGCTGAAGCCTACGATTCCACAGGAGCAGTCAAAGCGATCCAGGAGGCCCGTAAGAAGGCTGATCTGGTGATCGTGGTTGCACACTGGGGAGAGGAACGTGTAAGTACTCCGAATAGTGACCAGACCCGATTGGCTCATGAGTTTGTAGATGCTGGCGCTGATCTGGTCATAGGTGGTCATCCTCATGTGTTGCAAGGGTTGGAGTACTATAAGGGGAAGTGGATTGCATACAGTACGGGAAATTTCATTTTCTCCAGATCAACAACCGAAGAGACTTGGAAAACGGCGGTATTTCAGGCTCGCTGTAGTCAAGATGCAGCTTGCAGCATGAAAGTTATCCCTTATGAGGCTGGGCTTGGTCAGGCCATTCCGATGATCGATGAGGCGAACAAACTGCTGTTGGAACAGATGGCTAAGCTCTCCCCGGGTATTCGATATGATGGGAATGGGGTCGCTTCACCTAATTAAAAACCTTTTTGAGGAGGGAATCGAATGAACAACCTTTGTGTAGCGCACCGTGGATTTTCTTCTATTGCACCAGAGAATACGATGGCTGCATTCCTGATGGCCATGGAGCGGCCTGAAGTTCAGTGGATGGAGCTGGATGTGCAGTTGTCGCGTGATGGTGTGCCAGTGGTTATTCATGATTTTACAGTGGATCGCACGACGAATGGCAAGGGCCTGGTTCGGGAAACCGATTGGGCTGATCTGCAACGTCTGGATGCCGGAGCATGGAAAAATAAGTCTTACAAAGGCGAACGGATTCCGGCGCTAAGTGAATTGTTAGATCGCTCGTGCGGCAGAGTGCGTTTGAACATTGAACTGAAAACGCAGGGAGACATGTACCCGGGTCTGCCTGCGGCTGTTGTACATGAAGTGAGAAAAAGACATATGCAAAATGATGTTGTGATTACTTCATTTGAACCAGCCGCTCTGATCGAAGTGAAGAAACTTGCACCGGAGATCCAGACGGGGCTGATTATCGATGCACGACCAGGCGATCTGTTAACCGCCCTGCGGAAGATGAATTGTACATTCCTCTCGATTGGATACACCAATGTAGATAAATCCTTAATGAACGAGATGCGGAGTGCAGGCATTCGGGTGATGGCTTGGACAGTGGATGACAAGACCATTATGAAGAAACTGGCGGCGGTTGATCCAGAACTCATGTTATGTACGAACCGTCCTGACGTATGGGAGCTGGCATTTCAGGAGACGAGCAGCCGATTTTTCAGACCCTAACTTTCCTATATGCACTAATGAATCCGATAAAGGTGGTAATATACCCATGTTGACTAACATTCGCAATGTATACTGTGTAGGACGCAATTATAAACTTCACGCGGAAGAATTGGGTAACGCGGTTCCGGATGAGCCAATGATCTTTATGAAACCTTCTCATGCAGTCGTGCCCCTGAATGGCGAAACGCTTGAATTGCCTGCTACCAAGGGTGAAGTTCACTATGAAGCTGAATTGGTCGTTCAAATCGGCCGGAATTTTGAGCCAGGTATGGCGGTAGATGAACTGGTGGATGCGTATGGGTTTGGTATTGATTTTACGTTACGTGATGTACAGACCGTGATTAAGAAAAAGGGCCACCCGTGGACGGCGGCCAAAGGGTTCAAAAATTCCGCTCCGGTTACTGCATTTCAGGCATTCCCGGGTGCGGCAGCATTACTGGAAAAAGACTTTACATTGACCAAAAATGGTGAGGAAGTCCAGCGTGGTAACATTCGTAATATGATCTTCAGTTTACAGGATATTGTGGATTATGTAGGTCACCATTACGGCCTGGGGCCGGGCGATGTCATTTTTACAGGAACACCTGAAGGTGTTGGACCAACACAAGCAGGAGATGTGCTCGAACTGGCATGGGACGGCGAATCCTTGGGTGCCTGCAAGATTGGGGCAGCGCAATAAGGATTACACATCAACCTGCTTGAGATGAATAGGTTACAAGAAAGGGGCGTGAATACGCTCCTTTTTGCTTTGTTATCGTGGATATATGTTTATACCTTCATTGTACGGATACGCTCCTAATTTACGCCAAGCTGTATGCTGTATTTGCGCTCTGTGTGACCAACTCTTCCAGTTCAGCTTGTTGTGCAGCATGTTGCTCCGAACGGATACTTCCACTTGCGAGCCGTTCATCCAACTGCTCTCTGAGCTGTCTTACTTGTACAGCAATGACCTCATCCAAATTCCCGTTATTTTCTTCCGTAATCGTCCTCAGTGATTTGCCGCTGTACAGTTCCTGATAGAGATCCGCTTCTGAAGCCTGATTCAGAGCGCTGAGCAGCTCGTCGCTGTTTCCCTCACGAGTATCCAAGTCAACGATGGACCATTTAGCAGTAGGTATAGGGGAGATGGCGGATTGGCCCCATGCTGTTCCGGCGAAGGACATGGTGACAATCATTGTGCCTATAATAATGACTCTTTTCATATTCATATGGATAATCCTCATTTCTGTAGTTGAGTACGAACTGAATCGTAGCTTGTCGTAGATGTAGTTGTTGATGTTTCGATCTAAGAATAGTGTAAACGGGAAACCTGAAGTGAAACTTAAAACAGGATAAGTAATTTCAACCTGGCTGAGAATGGCTGCAACAAGAAAAGATCAAAAAACAATTCACACTTGACAGGTTGGGTTAGTTGGTTATATGATAATCTCAATTATTTTAATACTCATTAAATGAACAGTGAACTAATTTGAACTGAAAACTGCATTGAGCTGATTGGACCACCAAAGGCTCCCGGGACTACTCCTCTAAGGAATGTCCTCGGGGGCCTTTTTTCGTATCTTT
Source organism: Paenibacillus sp. FSL R5-0701 (assembly GCF_037973995.1). Classification (NCBI taxonomy): domain Bacteria; kingdom Bacillati; phylum Bacillota; class Bacilli; order Caryophanales; family Paenibacillaceae; genus Paenibacillus; species Paenibacillus sp. FSL R5-0701. The sequence continues at coordinate 2,210,688 of NZ_CP150230.1, forward strand.
ATTGAAGCTTCAAACGATCAGGGAGGTTATGGAATGAGTGATAGAGACTGGGAAGCGTTGGAGCGGACGGATTGGTTATTTCGCAAAATGGTCAGACGATTCGTCAAAGAGCGGGATCGAATCTCTGTAGAAGGTATCAGCCTGCCAGGCATGCTTATCCTGCACAAGATCATTCGTGAAGGAGAACAGCGGCTTGGAGATCTGGCAGAACAGTTGGACTTTACATCGGGTGCCATTACAGCTCTGACCGATAAGTTGGAGAAAAAGGGACTCACCATCCGCAGACGAAAGGAAGACGACCGCCGGACGGTTTTACTGGATATCACATCAAGCGGGCGGGAGATGTATGCGAGAAACAGCAACATCGGTGCCCGATGTATCACGCTTCTGTTTGAGGGTTTTACGAGTGAGGAACTGGAGCAGCAAAGTCAATTCTACGAGCGGGTAGTAGCGAATCTGGAGGGGTTCTCGGACACGGTGCTGGAATTGGCGGAGAACAACGGGATACAAGAACATGATCGGTCCTCGACAAGTAACCTTGAGCAGAAGCAGCAGGACAGTACCGGGAAGAGGAACTATCTCAGTTATTGAGGTTGGGTCAATGTAACGACATTTGATATACCACAAACATTCTAGGGAGAGATGATCAATGGGACACTCAACAATATATCCAACTGGAGCAACGTTATACTATCCGGATAAGGCTTGGGGCGGTTATACCGTTTATCAGGCAGGTGAGGAAGGCGTAGTGTTGATCGATATGAATGGCAAGGAGGTCCACCTATGGAAAGGATTGTTAGGTTTTCCGGCCAAAATATTACCTGGCGGCTACGTGCTGGGCAGCACGGGTCGAAGAGATCCGAAGTTCGGTATTCAGGATAATGTCGATCTGGTTCAGGTGGATTGGGACGGCAACATTGTATGGAAATACAATAGCTACGAACACATCGAAGATCCGGGGTATGAGCCACTATGGTATGCCCGCCAGCATCATGATTATCAGCGTGAGGGGAATCCGGTAGGTTATTATGCACCCGGCCTTGCGCCAAAGACGAAGAGTGGCAAAACACTTATTCTGGCACACAAAAATGTGAGTAACCCGCAAATTTCAGATAAGCCATTGCTTGATGATGCCATTATCGAAGTCGATTGGGAGGGGAAGGTACTCTGGGAGTGGCTGCCTAACGAACACTTTGAAGAATTAGGTTTTGATGAAGCTGCTCGAAATGTCCTGTTCCGTGATCCGAATACACGTTCTTTCGGTCATCTGGGTGGTGGCGTCGGTGACTGGTTACATATTAATTCTGCTTCTTATGTCGGACCCAACCGTTTCTATGAAGAAGGAGACGAACGGTTCCACCCCGACAATATTATCTGGGATGCCAGAGAGGCCAATATAATCGCCATTACGGACAGACAGAGCGGAAAGATCGTGTGGAGACTAGGGCCAGACTATGCTTCAACTGAAGCGAAACACATTGGCACAATTATCGGACAGCATCATGCACATATCATTCCCCAAGGTCTACCGGGAGAAGGCAACTTGCTCGTATTCGACAATGGCGGCTGGGCAGGTTATGGCCTCCCAAATCCGGCTTCTCCATTTGGATTGAAACATGCGATTCGGGATCACTCCCGTGTACTGGAGATTAACCCGGTCACCCTGGAGATTGTCTGGCAGTATACATCGGCAGAAGCAGGTTTCTCGGTTCCGACGGATTCTTATAAATTTTATAGCCCATACATCAGTTCCGCCCAGCGTTTACCTAACGGCAACACCCTGATAACCGAAGGTTCCAATGGCCGATTGTTCGAAGTCACAGCGGAGCATGAGCTGGTCTGGGAGTATGTCTCCCCGTACACGGATGGGCGGAATACCAATATGGTCTATCGCTCATATCGAGTTCCTTATCAGTGGGTTCCACAGTTGGAGAAACCGCAGGAAGTTGCCATCGAAGCCATTGATGTCTCCAACTACAGGGTCCCGGGAGCAGCGCCCAAAGGTTCTGCATCCATCGTGAGCGTAGAGACAACTCTTCCATTTGTGGAGGGTGCAGCCTGTGTGGCAACGTCGGATGAAGGCAAGTCAGGCGGTTAAGCGTCAATCATGACTAGATCGAATGGGGTGTATATTGTGAGAAAACCATCCATAGTAACCGGCATATTGATATTATTTCTGGCTACGGCACTCCTATTATCCGGATGCAGTTCAAACGCAGCAGGATCTGGAGCAAAAGACGCTACCGGCAAGAATACCGATAATGTAAAAATTCGAATCGCAGATACAAGTACGAACCCAACGTTCAGGGTAGCCATTGCCAAAGGTTTTTTTGAAAACAGGGGCATTGATGCAGAGAGTATTACGTTTGGCTCACCGGCTGAAGGTGTAAATGCACTATTTATCAAACAGGTAGATATTGCGTACGGGGCGGACTTCCCTGTATTAAATGCTTTGGCTAAAGGGGAATATTCAGTCGTCGCTTCCGCAGGTCAGACTACGGATGAAGCGGCAGCCGCCTGGAAGCTGTATGCAAGAGAGGATATTCAGAGTGGAGCGGATTTGAAGGGCAAGAAAGTGAGTTTCATTCGAGGCACATTTATTCCGTATCTATGGGATGAGTACTTGAAAGATCAGGGAGTGGCGCTGAGTGATGTGACGCAAATTGGTCAGGGGGCTTTTGATGAAGCCTACATCGCACTGAAACAGGGAGACCTTGATGCCGCTTGGGTTATAGGTTCCGCGTTAACCGATAAATTCGATGCACTCGAAGGAGTACATCAGCTGACGGATATGTCTCAGACCCCTATACGCCTTGGTATGGGACTGGTATCGAGTAATGAATTCATCCAGGCAAACCCTGAAAAGATAAGTGACTTCCTTGCGGCGCTGGATGAAGCATCCACGTATGCCCAAGCGCATCCTGAAGAGGTTGCTGATCTGATGTATCAAGAGACCAAACAGCCTAAAGATGCCACGTTGAAAGACCTTCCGATCAATCCATGGGAAGTTGGATTTACGCAGGCTGCTTATGATAGTTTGGCAGGTCAGAAGCAATATATGGTGGACACCGGAATCATCGAACAGGATTTTGATCTCGACACCAAACTCGACTTGACTTCTCTCCAACAGGCTCTGCCGGAAAAAGTGACATACAGTAAATAATTCTTATTGAAATGAAATGGGAGGTGTCCGTTATGTCCTTACCTGCAACTGAGCATACCATTCATATTGAACAGCTTCGGAAAACGTATCATGCCCCGACCAATGGGGATGTGCATTATATCATTAAGGATATCGATCTGGTTATCAAGGGAGGAGAGTTCTTTGTCCTGCTTGGTCCCAGTGGTTGCGGGAAGTCAACGCTGCTGAACATGATCGCGGGTTTTATTTCCAAGTCGGGCGGACAGCTCAAGGTAGACAACAAGGAGATCGACAGACCGGGCAGGGATCGGGCGATGGTGTTCCAGCAGGCGGATTCTTCTCTCTTTCCATGGCTAACCGTGAGGGAAAATGTTGAATTCGGACTTCGAATGTCCAAGGTGCCTAAGACACAACGACGTGAGATCTCTGATCGATACATCCAGCTTGTGGGACTGAGTGCTCATGAGGGGAAATTCTCGAAAGAGCTCTCGGGTGGCATGAAACAGCGGGTTCAATTGGCTCGGGTACTTGCGAATGACTCGGCGATCTTGCTGATGGATGAGCCATTCGGTGCGCTGGACGCAATGACGCGGCGGACCATGCAGAAGGAACTGGTTAATATTTGGAAAGAAACACATAAAACCGTTATCTTTGTCACTCACGATATTCAGGAGGCGTTATTGCTGGGTGAGCGCATAGGCATTATGTCTGTAGGTCCGTCTTCGAATATAACGGATATTTACCACAACACGTTACCTTACCCAAGGAACATCGCCTCGTCTGAGTTCAACACCCTGTATGACCGAATTCAAGGCCACTTTGAAGAATAACTGAGGTGATATGTAAGATGAAATGGTTGGAGAAAAAATGGGTGTCTATCCCGCTTCTATGGGTAACGGTCATCTTAATCTGGCAGCTTGGTGCCCTTATCTATGGGCCTGACGTAATCCCTGGTCCGTGGCACACGATCCTGGGAGCACGCGAACTGATAGCTGACGGTACGCTGATGGAGTATATCGGAATCAGTTTCACTCGTGTACTGGCGGGCTGGGTACTCGGAAGCATCATTGCTATTCCGGTAGGACTGATTATTGGCAAGGTGCATATCATCCGGCTGTTCGCTGAGCCATTCCTTAACTTTATACGCTTTATCCCGCCGATTGCTTTTATTACCTTATTTCTGGTGTGGTTCGGAATTGGTGAGCAATCCAAGATCGCGCTCATTATGTATGCAACCTTCTTCATTGTTGTATTGAATACACTGACAGGTGTACTCTCCGTTGAAGAAGACAAAATCCGGTCGGCCCGCAGTATGGGAGCCAATGAACGGCAGATTCTGCTGCATGTGATTGTTCCGGCGACAACCCCGTATATCTTCACAGGTGTGCGACTGGCGATGGGAACCTCGTATATGGCCATAATCGGTGCTGAGATGATTGCCTCCAATGAGGGAGTGGGTTACTTAATCTGGAACTCCAGACTCTTTTTCCGAACAGATTGGATCTTTGTCGGACTGATTTCCCTGGGTTTTATGGGATTCCTGACGGATCGTTTGTTCAACTGGTTTGGTCGCAGAGTACTCTACCGATATGGGGTCATTGGAGGAGCGAAGCGGGTCTGAAACAGACCCTGGGAACACCGAATTCCAGACGTAACTTGAAAAGGGAAGTTATCTTGTTTTAACGTTTGATCAATAACCTGTTTTGGCACTTCTACACGAGGCCAAAACAGGTTTTTTGTGTGCTGGCGTAAGGAGTTTCGGCATTGACATCAAACCGTGGTATAATTGAATTTCAAAAATACAATAAACGTCATGCGGGCTGTACATACGCTGCATGCAGGAGACATTATGGATTGGATTATTGGCGCCGTATGCGCTTCTATGGTGGCAGGTGCTGCCTATGCGAAAAAGTCGCTAACCCTGTCTGGCTGCCTGGCAGCCATCATGATGGGAACGATATATTACGGAGCGGGTAACCTGTTCTGGTTTGGCACGTTATTGTTGTTTTTCATTACTTCAACGTTGCTCTCCAGGTTTCGTAAAGATCGGAAGCAGGAGCTGGAGAAATCCTATGCCAAGTCAGGAAATCGGGATGCTGGGCAAGTGATGGCTAATGGTGGAATGGGTATGTTCCTATGTCTGGGATACTGGATATTTCCACATCTGGCATGGGTGTATGCTTTCATAGGTGTAATGGCTACCGTTACATCGGATACATGGGCAACCGAAATTGGGAGTCTCAGTCGCAAGCCGCCGCGCTCTGTTCTCACGTGGAAGGTACTTACGCCAGGTGCTTCAGGAGGTGTCTCACTTCTTGGCACCGTGGCTGCAGCCGTAGGCGGGGCTCTGATTGGTGCGGGAGCATTCTTGTTTTCCTGGATCGCCGGGATAGAAGGCCTTAGTCTGTTTAGTTGGACTTTTGTCGGTCTTGCAGGCGGGTTAGCAGGGGCTTTTGCCGATTCCTATCTGGGCGCAACGGTGCAGATGATGTATCGTTGTACTGTGTGTGGCCGTGAAGTTGAGGTACATGAACATTGCGGGCATCCAACGGTTCAGGCTCGTGGCTGGGCATGGATGAGTAACGACCTGGTGAACGTGCTTAGCTCGATGATCGGCGGATGTGTGGCGATTGGTTTAGGTAACATTTTGACGTTGTAGGAGGGAGTAACATTTGAGCACTGTACAGGGAGACAAATCGGAGGCTATTTTGGATGCGGCCTATGGAATTTTTGGCTCGAAAGGTTTTTATGAGACCAAAATGTCTGATATTGCGGACGAAGCCGGCATCGCAAAAGGCACCATTTATTTATATTTCAAAAGCAAGGAACAATTATTTATCGCAGTATCCAAGCGGGATTGTAACAGTTTTATCAGTCGTCTTGAATATGCTTTGAACTCGCATGAGAACACAGGTGATAAACTTGGCGCAATAGCCAAGACGCATCTTACGTATTATTATGAGCGTCGCAATCATACCAAGCTCTTTTTTATGGCACCCAATAATGATCCGGATCTGATGAAATTCATGAAGGCATTCATGAATCAATACATGAGCATGGTGTGTGAGGTATTGGAAAGTGCAAGTGTACCTGAGCCAGTCTTATTAGCCAAATCATACATTGGGATTCTGGATCGTCTGAAGATGGATATTATGCTTAATCCAGAGTTCAACGAAGAAGATCTGAACAAACGAATTGCCTTCTCAGCAGCATTATTTCTGGATGGGTGTCGGTCCTTTTTGAAAACGTAAGTGCTTGTGTGGGTACGAGTAATATTGAATTTTAATTCACAGAGAAGTGGGTACGAGCAATGAACATAATGACGGTAGAGCAAGTTGCAAAAAGTTATGGCGAAAAAATATTGTTCAAGGATGCTTCATTTGGCATGGCTGATCAGGACAAGATTGGTGTCGTTGGGGTAAATGGAACCGGAAAATCCACGTTTTTGCGTGTAATTTCTGGTATGGAACCTGCAGACGCGGGACAGATCTCGATCGGTAATGACGTACGTATTCAGTTCCTGGCACAAAATCCGGACTTCAATCCAGATAATACGGTACTGCAACAAGTATTCGAAGGTGACAGCATGGAAATGAAAACCGTGCGTGAATATACGGAAACGATGGAACTATTGGAACTGAATTCGTCCGATCCAGCATTACAAGAGCGGTTATTACGTTTGAATCAGCAAATGGAGCAGCTTCAGCTCTGGCAGATGGAGAGCGAAGCGAAGAGCATTTTGTCCAAATTGGGTATTCGTCAATTCGATGCACTAATGGGCACATTGTCTGGTGGACAACGCAAAAGGGTAGCACTCGCTGCCGCGCTGATTCACCCTTGCGAACTGCTCATTCTGGATGAGCCGACGAACCATATTGATAATGATTCGGTAGTATGGCTTGAGCAGTACTTGCAGAAGCGCCGCGGCGCACTGCTTATGATTACGCATGATCGGTATTTCCTGGATCGTGTGGCGAATGTCATGCTGGAATTGGATCATGGCCGTTTGTTCCGCTATGAAGCCAACTATACACGTTTCCTGGAACTGAAGGCGGAGCGCGAAGAACGGGAAGCCTCTTCCGAACAGAAGCGTAAGAACTTGCTTCGGACAGAGCTTGCATGGATTCGTCGTGGTGCCAAGGCACGGACAACGAAACAAAAAGCGAGAATTGATCGGTTCGAACAACTCAAAGACCAACAAGGAGTCCAGCGCTCGGGTTCATTGGAAGTATCGGTTGGCTCCACCCGTTTGGGTAAAAAGATTCTGGAGATCGAGCATCTTTCCAAATCCGTCGGTGGTCGCACGCTGATCGAAGATCTGAGTTATATTGCCGTACCTGGAGATCGGGTAGGGATTGTTGGACCGAATGGTAGTGGTAAGTCCACGTTGTTACAGATGATATCTGGCAAGCTGGAACCCGATGCAGGTGTGGTTGACGTCGGTCCTACGGTCAATCTGGGTTACTTCACACAGGAACATCAGGAGATGGATGAATCCCTTCGTGTCATTGAGTACATCAAAGAAGTGGCCGAGAATGTGAAAACAGCCGATGGCTCTCTGATTACAGCATCCCAGATGCTGGAGCGATTCCTGTTTACCCCGGCATCCCAGTGGACGCCAATCTCACGTCTGTCTGGTGGCGAGAAGCGTCGCCTGTATCTGTTGCGTGTTCTAATGGCTGCGCCTAATGTATTGCTGCTGGATGAGCCGACGAATGATCTGGACATCCAGACACTCGCTGTACTGGAAGACTATCTGGATGATTTCCCGGGTGTTGTTTTTGTGGTATCCCATGATCGCTATTTCCTTGATCGTACTGTGGATAAAGTGCTGTCTTTTGAGGGCAACGGTGCTGTACGTGTACACGTCGGCGACTACAGTGAATATGCGGAATGGATGTTGAAAAATGCACCTGGAGCTAATCAAGAGAGTGACACAGGAGCGGCGAAGGTGAAGCAGTCATCGGAGAAAACGACTCCTGCTGAGTCAGCGGCTAAACCGAAGTTGAAATTCAGCTTCAAGGAGCAACGTGAATACGACCAGATTGATGAAAATATTGAGAAGGCTGAAGCCAATCTTGTCCGGATTAACAAAGAGATGGAAGAGTCATTTAGTGATTCTGCCCGTCTGCAGGAGTTGATGGCGGAGCAGGTTGAGGCTGAACGTCATCTGGATGAATTGATGGAACGCTGGACCGTTCTGAATGAACTTGCAGAGCAGATTGAACAGAGCAAGTCTTGATTTATAACTAAACATCGCCCTTTCTTCTACAGTGACTTTATGTCGCATTGGAGAAAAGGGCGATTTTTTTGTCTGCGAATTTGCGATTTTATGTGAAACGTTCTGTATGTTCATTACGTTTTATAAGTAAAGAATTCCATAGAAGGGAGAGAACACCACACTTATGTATAAGGAAATTAATGAACAGTTGGCAGTGCTCAAGGAAAAGGGGAGAATTTACGAGAAATGGACCAAACGTCTGGAGAAACTTCAAACGGAGGAAAGCGAATGGGAAGCAAAGGTAAAACGTCGTCTGGAGCATCTCCAGAAGGAGAAGAAGGACGTTGATCGACTGAACAGTATGACTTTGTCGGCATTTTTCTATCAACTGATTGGCAAGAAGACAGAACAGCTGGAGAAGGAAGAGCTGGAACTGATGGAGAGCAAGGCTGCTTACGACACCGCTTGTCGCATGTTACAAGACGTACAGGAGCAACGAATTCATGTGGAGCAGGAGTTGGAGGGCGGGCGGCAGTATCAGTATTGGCAGAGCGATTACAACGCGCTGTGGGGGAAGAAGGAAGGTCGTCTGCTGGACCAGGATGCGGAATTGCAACAGATGGCTGAGAATCGGGAACATCTGGCGAGCGAGCTACAGGAACTGGATGAAGCTTTCCGGGAGGGGGAGTATCTGGTTGATGCTCTTGAACGTGCGGAGAAGGCTTTGGCTTCGGCAGGTAATTGGGGTGTATATGACATGATGGGCGGTGGGGTCATCTCCACGCATATCAAGCGAGGAAGAATGGATGATGCTCAGGTCGCTATCATGGATGCAGGTAAGCGTCTACGACGTTTCCAGAAGGAATTGGAGGATGTAGAGATGGCTGTACACGCGGATCTGCATCTGGGAGGTCTGCTTTCATTCGCAGACTATTTCTTCGATAACCTCTTCGTGGACTGGATGGTTCAGGACAAAATTCGCAAAGCCGAACGTCAGGTGAAGGATGGACTGAGTGCGGTTCGAAAAACCATGCATGTGTTAAGAAATGAAATACGTGACCATAAGGCAGAGTTAGAGATATTGGATCGTAAGTATCATGCATATGTCGAACAGGCAGATTAAGAGATATGACAACAAAGGCCCCTTCCAAGCACACTGAATTGTGTGCTTGGAAGGGGCCTTCTGCTTAGACGAACATGTGGATGTTATCCATGATAATGTAGATCAATGATTCGGTTTTACTTGGTTGTAATGTAGGCTGCGAGCAATCGTGCCGTATTCAGGACAGCATCCTTATGTGTACGCTCCATGGAATGAGATGCGTGAACTCCAGGACCGATCAGTGCTGCACGGATATTGTTTCCTCCGCGTAATGCTGCACTGCCATCTGAGCCATAGTGGGGATAAATGTCCACGACGTAATCCATTCCATCTTGTTTGGCCAGTTCAATGAGACGACTGGTCATATCGTAGTCATACGGGCCAGAAGAATCTTTGGCACATATGGAAACGTCGGTTTCTTTACAGCTGAGGTCATCACCCATGGCTCCCATGTCTACAGCGATCATTTCACTGATTTCTACAGGGATATACGATGCGCCATGTCCAACTTCTTCATAGTTCGAGATAAGCAGAGAGACGTTATGTAATGGTTTCCAGCCTTCACGATGTGCAGACTCAAGGATGCCGAAGAGGGCAGCCACGCTGGCTTTGTCGTCCAGATGACGTGATTTGATATAACCACTCGGCGTGATGACTGCGCGAGCATCAAAGGAGATAAAGTCGCCGACAGAGATCCCGAGTTTCAACACATCTTCCTTGGAGGAGACGACCTCATCGATTCGAACTTCCATATGGCTCTCGGACCGTTCAAAGGTACGTGCATCCGGATAAACGTGGACAGATGGATGAAGGGAGAGAATGGTGCCTGTGTATGTCTTTCCATCCCGAGTATGGATGCTGCAATATTCGTTTTCAATACTTTGCATCGAAAAGCCACCGACAGAGGTAAGCTTCAATGTGCCATAGGATGTAACCGAGCGTACCATGGCCCCTAGCGTATCCACGTGAGCGCTTAAAGCAATTGTCTTGGAAGAGTCCTGTCCGGGCAATGTAAGCACCGCACCGCCCTTGTTATTCAGCTCACAGGCGATGTCCAGTGCTGCTGCTTCCTTCCGGATCATCTCGATTATATGATGTGTGTAACCACTTGGGCTTGGTGTATCCAGCAATTTTTTCAGGAAAGACAGAACGTATGATTCATCAATTGTAAAACTCATTGTGTAATTTCCTCCTCGGATCGTGGGTATGGTGTGAAACAAAATACAGCCTGTCTGGGGGAGAGAATGTGATACTACCATTCCTGACTCGCCAGCAGGCTGTCTCTGATTGGTTACAGTGTTCCCGTAGGGTTTCCTTTGCGCTGACTCTGGATCGAATCCTTCTCCAATAGGCTATCGGATTTATTTGAGTCAAGCGAATCCATCGATTTGAAAGAATCCAATGTAGATTTGCTTATCGCGGAACTTTCCAATTCAGACACACGCAATTTCAGTTGTTTATTTTCACGTTGCAGTCTGTATTGGCGATAGATGCCATATGACCCTACAATAATTCCACCGATCAGGGTACAGCCGAGAATGAGCAAGATCAGCGGGATTTGTACCGTGTTAAATAACAGGTTGACTTGTACGGAATCCACATTAATGACCGCAAAGATTCCCGTGAGCAGTGCAAAAACAAGACCTGCTATGAGTGCCCATTGCATTTTCATGGTGTTGCCTCCTTGTTGAACAATTGAGAACTAGATATGCATTACCCATATTCGGGAATGTTGCATCTTGCAATGATGATAAAATCCCCTGCCCAAACGGGCAAGGGATGCAGGTCACATGGATAGACAACCTTATTTGGTTAGTTGCTCCATCTGTTCAATCAGTTCCTTGAAGACACTCATAGCTTCACGAATTGGCTGTGGTGTAGACATATCCACACCTGCTTTTTTCAGAATGTTGATGGAGTAATCACTGCCACCGCTCTTCAGGAAGCCAAGATAACGGTCAACAGCCGGTTGACCTTCTTCCAGGATTTGCTTGGAGAAGCTTGTCGCTGCGGAGAAGCCTGTAGCATATTTGTAAACGTAGAAGCTGTTATAGAAGTGGGGAATACGAGCCCATTCCATTTCGATTTCTTTGTCAACAACCATGCCTTCTCCGTGATATTTAACGTTCAGATCATAATAGATCTCGGATAACAATTGTGGTGTTAATGCGTCACCTTGTTCCGCACGTTCATGAATGATTTTCTCGAATTCAGCAAACATGGTCTGACGGAATACCGTTGTACGGAATTGGTCGGCATAATAGGTCAACAGATACAATTTTTCCTTTGGATCTGTTGATTTGTTAAGCAGATAATCCATCAGCAACGCTTCGTTGGTTGTGGATGCAACCTCAGCCAGGAAGATGGTGTACTGGGCATCACGATACGGAAGTGTTGTATCCGAGTAATGTGAATGCAGAGCGTGACCCATTTCATGTGCGAGTGTGAACATGCTGTTCAGGTTATCTTTGTGATTCAACAAGACATACGGGTGAGTGCCGTAAGCGCCCCAGGCATATGCGCCTGAACGTTTATTTTCATTCTCATATATATCGATCCAGCGGTTATCATATCCAGTCTGCAATGCGTCAGCATAATCCTTGCCGAGTGGTTTCAGACCGTCTTTGACCGTTTGTTTCGCTTCCTCATAGGTAATGTCCATTTTGTATTCGTCTACGAGTGGAGCGAACAGATCGTACATGTGCAGTTGATCCACACCCAGCAACTTTTTGCGCAGATCCATATAACGATGCAATAACGGAAGGCTCTCGTGAATGGTGTCTACCAGATTGGTATACACATCCGTTGGGATGTTATCTCCGTATAAGGACATTTCCATCACGGAAGGGTACTTCCGAACATTAGCATAGAACATATTTTTGGTGACATTTGCATTCAAGGCAGCCGCAATTGTGTTCTTCTGTTTGGCATAGGTTTCATATACCGCTTTGAAGGCACGTTCGCGAACTTCACGATTAGGATTCTCCAGGAACTGAATGTAGCTGCCGTGTGTCAGCTCAACTTCGTTACCATGCTCATCCTTGATTCTTGGGAACTTGAGGTCAGCGTTATTCAGCATGCTAAAGATTGTCTGTGGTGCTTGTGAGAGGTTGCCTACCTGTGCAAGCAAAGCCTCTTCTGCTTGGCTAAGAACGTGGGCTTTTTCGCGTTTCATCTCTTCCAGCGTAAATGTGTAAGCAGAGAGTTTTTCGTTCGCAATAAATGCATCCAACTGGTCATCTGGCAGGGAAAGAATCTCCGGTGTGACAAAAGAAAGTGCTTCACCAACCCGTACGCCTAATTTCTGGGCTTTTTGGGACAGGTTTTGATATGTAGGATTCGCTGTGTCTTCATCTTGATGCATACGTGCGTACACAAAGAGGCGTTCTATTTTGAGGCTGATCTCATCTTCGAATTCGAAGCAAGATTTGAGTACATCGGGTTGATTCAATTTGCCTTGGAATTCGGAGGCCTTCTTGGTCAAAGACGATACTTCTTCATATTCCTGATCCCAGGCTTTCTGATCGGCAAATAAATCTTCCAGTTTCCAGCTATGCTCAGCTGGCACCTCGGAACGTTTCAATAATTGACTCATGGAAATCCTCCTTTGATGATCTGATGAATGTATGGACGAAGCTGCCTTCGTCGCACTCGCGTGTGCGGAGAGAGACGAAGGAATCAGACTAAGTACCAGGATAACAGATAGCGATTTCTGGTATTTCAACGGCCTTCCTCCTTACGATACGAATAATCTCGTATAGTATGACCTTAGGCACGTTGAAATATTTGAATATCTGGGTCCCCGTTATTAGGTTCCCATGTTATACAGAAAATAAACGATCAGGAAAAAGGCAAAACAAATGAGCAGTGTAGCAATAAGAGCCATTCCCCGTCTTAATCGATCCGGGATGGAATTGCGTCCCAGAATAAGCACAATACCAAGGGAGAAGGCAAGGATAATAAAGATGACGACATTGCTTGAGTCAAGCTGCATGGGTTAGACCCCTTTGAAGGCAGCCATCAATTGACGCCATTCATCCTCACGGTTCTCAAAATCTGCTTTTGGGAAACGGCGTTCAGCCCAGTGCATTAATGCAGGACGGCTAAGGAATGTATGGCATTCTTCGCCCCACTCTTCCGAAATTTCTCGCAGTACGAGATATTTGCCTTGAACTTCTACGGTCATCATATTCCACTTGTCTGTTTTGTATATTTCATGTTTTTTTATCATAGGTAGTCTCCAAACTAACGGTTTTGGTAAAATGATACCGTACCCTACGATTCAAAGCAAATTTTTTCGACATTTATGGAAAGATAAATTGCAAAATGGAAGCCCATACAGTATAATAAGGGTATTCGCCATAGATGGCGATATTTTTAGGAGGTTTTTCATTTGAAAGGTACAGTTAAATGGTTTAACGCAGAAAAAGGCTATGGCTTTATTTCAGTTGAAGGCGGCGAGGACGTATTCGTACATTTCTCCGCAATCCAAGGAGATGGCTTCAAAACATTGGAAGAAGGTCAAGCGGTAGAATTCGAAATCACTGATGGAAACCGTGGTCCTCAAGCAGCTAACGTAAACAAACTGTAAGAATTTTTCCGGTCAACGGACTTCTTATATATGATAAATTTATAGCTGAATATTAGAACCTAAGCACAGTCCCCCATGGGAGGCTGTGCTTTTTTTGATTCTAACATTTTCAGTGTAAATATCGGTTGAATATGGAGTATGTTTCCCTGTGTGTTCAGGAGACACGATTGGTCATGCTGGACCATAACTTCAATCCGAAACCGATCAATGCAGCCAGGGAGAAAGCCATAGCGGTGAGATAGAAGGTTTGTCTGCCTGCATGTTCCAGCAGCAGTCCGCCCAACGTTCCACTAAGAAGTCCCGAAGCACTGGACCAGACAATGGTGAACAAAGCCATACCCGTTGCTCTGTAGCCGTCCGGAACTAGGCGAATGATGTAGCGGACCGCCGTAACGTAGAAAATACCAAAGGTAACACTATGCATCGTCTGAATCGCAACGACAGCTGCAGGTGTATCGGATATGGACATAAGAAGCAAACGAACTGTATACATCAGTGCAGCAAAAGCGATTAGCGGCAGTTCCTTATAACGGTTTCCATACTTGCTAAGCAGCAGGAAAATGGGAATTTCACTTACGGAAGAGATCAGCAAAGACCAGCCGATCAGCCCCTCGCTGGCACCCAGATCTTTTAGCGTGATGGTAAGAAACGCTTCGTTCATGCGATGTCCCATGGCAAGCAAAAATACACAGCCAAAAAAGGTGAGCACATCTCTGCGTTTCAAAATAGCCCATAACCCCGATAGATCCATTTTGCTACTATTCCCTGAAGGTTGATCCTTCAATTGAAAACTGATCAATAATGTAGTGGCAGCAAGACCGACGCAAAGCCATATCGTCCATCCTGGACCGAAAGATCCAAGGAAATACCCGATACTTAATGCAAAGAAGGCATAACCGATCGATCCGAAGACTCGAATAGAAGTGAAATTTCGACCATACTTGCTGGCGGTTGTAATAGCCATCGTATCGGAGAGTGGATAGACCGGATAATAGAAAAAGTAAAACAGGGTTACGAGTACAAATACCTGACCGAAAGTTGTCGCGTTGGCAAGCATGATCCCTGTGATCAATTGACCACCAAGCAGAATGATCATCACTTTGCGTACCGTTTGGTAACGGTCGCTGGCCATGCTCCAGAACATATTGGAGAACACAGAGATGAGGGGGCCAATTCCGTAGAGATATCCAATCTCAGCCCGACTGAAGCCCAGATGACTGAAGTAAAGCTGGAAGTAGGATACCACCAGAACGGTGGAACCAAAGATGGTGAACATGAGAGCCCGCAGCCAGTTCTGGTCCGGGCGGGCGTTGTGACTTAATTTCATGATGAGAGACTCCAATCCTGATAACATTCAATGATTTTATTACCCTTTCAGGGATGTTGATTTACGGGCTTTCGGCACAGACATCGTAGGTTCTTGCTTCGTGCGCCGGATGACAAGCCAGACAATGATAAGTTCGGCGAGCAGCCCAAGGGATTGGGCAACAGCGCCAATCATACCGTTCCATGCAGGGAAAATACTAACCAGTATAAGCAGCACAATTACCGTGCAGATTGCATTCGCCGTTTGCGAACGAAACATCGTTTTCGTCTGACCGCGAAGAAGAATGAGGCCATTGCTGAAATCCAGAAAAGGGAAGATCAGCGGAAATAAGACAAACGCACGCAGTGTCCACAGACTTTGTTGCAACAGTTCGCCCTGAACGCTCATGACATTTTCGAGTACCCATGGTCCCAAGGGGGTATAGGCAATCGACACCATCATCGCAAACGGAATAAATCCGGTGACAAGTGCGAATTTTCGTACCAGTTTGGCATCCACAAGGTAGAAATTCAGCACGATCTGATGGATGTATGTAAAGAAGCTTAGCATCAACTGCATCAGACTGCTTGCTATGGCAAAGGACGAAATGGCTAGTGCGATCCCGGTCGTTTTGCCAAGTACGATGTTAATAACCGGTCCTATGAACAGCGCTACAAAGCTGGATAACAGCAGCGGCTTATAAAAGCGAAATACGTCTCCCTTGCTCTCGACGGGATGATCCTCAAGCTTGGCTGGCATCTTGCGCTTGATGCTGTTTCCCTCCAGAAAACTGACGAGCGCTTCAATCATCATGCCAGCAGCAAAAATGATAGCGCCTACACGTCCACTGTCAATGCTGTCTGTGTATATGAAATAGAGGGATAGTCCGTACATGCCGGCTAAACGGAATACCATCCCGATGGTTAACCACTTGGTGCGGTTATTCGTAATGATGATCCCCTGATAGATGTTGCGGATCACTGAAAAGATACTCACATACATGAGAATTTCATATACGTCGATGACTTTGGTCAGCAGATCCGGACTTACACCAAACAAGTATTTGAACACCCCGGTACCAACGGGAGAGTATACGATGAGAAACCCAATGAGAAGCACACAGGCAAGAAAAATTTTGGTCACAAACGTGAGGGCCTGAAAGGAAAGGCGATCGCGAACCAGTGCGGAACAGGTTTGCCGCAGCAGGGTGGAGGGGCGTTCCGTGAGGGTTAACAAGCTACCGGCGATGGCATAGCTGGCAATAACCGTCTCGGGATGAGCGGAACGTGCTAATGTGCTGTTTATGATGACGTGAGAAATGGTGACGAGAGAGGCGGAAATGCCAAGTGGCACAAAAAAAGAAAATAACCGTCTCCACGAAAGTGATTCACTTGACGACATGTCAACGACTCCTTTGATGGATGAAATATGGATAGTATATCACAAAGCTTTGAACGCCGATGCGATTTTTTATGCGGAATATGCGGCAGATCATTTGTACAATTAAGGGGATCATATTATAATAGGAATGGTTAAAAATCGCTCTAATACGTATTCAACCAAGTGGAGGCACATTTATTTTGAGCCAATCAAATCGAAAACGTCATCAATATCCGCGTGGACCGCTGGCATTGATGAGAGGGGTGTACAAATACACCATTCCGGAAACACGGAAGGCACTGAATGGATGGCGTGCTCAAGCTGAGGCGATTCCGAATGAGGAATTGCGTACACAGGCACTTGCCAGTCTGAAGGATAAACAGTTTCACTGTGAAGGCGGAACCGTCTACGCATTGGCTGATTTGCCAAACAGACACATTCTGATTCCGCTGATCGTTTCATATCAAACTATTAGTGATTATTTGGACAATCTGTGCGACCGCAGCACGTCGATGGATCCGGATGACTTTCGTCTTCTCCATCAATCCATGCTTGATGCGGTAGATCCCGAAGCAATTCCCGTCAATTATTATGCCCTCCGTGAGGAGCAGGATGACGGTGGATATCTGCGGAATCTGGTGACCACATGTCAGGAACTGACCCGTCAGTTACCAGGCTATACGTCCGCCAAGCCCCAAATTCAGGATCTGGCAGGCCTATACACGGACCTGCAGGTATATAAGCATATCAAGCCGGAACTGAGAGAAACGGCACTGCTCGAATGGTGGTCGGAGCATCGTCATCGCACACCTCAGTTTCGTTGGAACGAATTTGCTGCTGCAACTGGCTCTACACTGGGC
Source organism: Paenibacillus sp. FSL R5-0701 (assembly GCF_037973995.1). Lineage (NCBI taxonomy): Bacteria > Bacillati > Bacillota > Bacilli > Caryophanales > Paenibacillaceae > Paenibacillus > Paenibacillus sp. FSL R5-0701. Next base: position 2,228,290 of record NZ_CP150230.1, read on the forward strand.
GTTTTCATGCTGTTTCTGGCTGCGAGTGACGATCAGTTGACTGAAGAGCAAGCGGCCTCGATCCACACGGCCTATTTCCCACATGTATGCGCATTGCACATTATGCTCGATTATTTAATTGATCAGGATGAGGACCGCATCGGGGGAGATCTCAACTTCTGCAACTATTATGAGAATGTAGAGACAATGCTGGACCGAATTGCTTTTATTGTGGAGATGGCACGGAGCGATGTGCAGAAGATTCCGGGTAGCTCCTTTCACCGGATGATCATCGAAGGACTGATTGCCATTTACCTGTCTGATCCCAAAGTCAGCGAACAACAGGAAGTTCGCGTTGTATCCAAACGTCTGCTGAAAAATAGTCCGATCACAAGAATATTTTTCTTCATTTTCAGTCGCTGGATACGGAAAAATATGTAAGTCAGGTGTGATATTGCGGAGCCTGAAGTGAAACTAGAGGAGGAAGAAACATCATGACAGCAGTAAAGAAAATCGCAGTATTAACGAGCGGTGGTGATTCACAGGGGATGAACGCGGCTGTTCGTGCGGTTGTTCGCAGCGGACTGTTTCACGGTCTCGAAGTATTTGGAGTTCAACGTGGATACCAGGGTCTTTTGAATAATGACATTTTCCCAATGGATTTGCGGAGTGTAGGGGATATCATCCAACGTGGGGGAACGGTTCTTCAATCGGCACGTTGCAAGGAGTTCTATACCGCTGAAGGTCAGCAAAAAGGTGCGGACATTCTGCGTGCGCGTGGCATTGACGGTCTGGTTGTTATCGGTGGGGATGGTTCCTACAACGGAGCAAACAAACTGAGCAAACTGGGTATTAACACCATGGGTCTGCCAGGAACGATTGATAACGATGTTTCATTCACCGACTATACCATCGGATTTGATACAGCTGTAAGCATAGTAGTTGATGCAGTAAACAAATTACGTGATACGATGTCTTCACACGAACGTTCTTCCATCGTGGAAGTTATGGGTCGTCACTGTGGGGATATCGCTCTGCATGCCGGACTTGCTTCGGGTGCTGAAACGATTCTTGTCCCAGAAGTTCCATTTGACATGGACGAAGTGGCTGATCGGATGAAAGCTAACTTTGCACATGGCAAACGTCACAGTATTATCATCGTTGCAGAAGGCGTAGGCAAAGGTGAGGATGTAGCAAAAGAACTGATGGAACGTTGCCCAACGTATGAGCCACGTGTAACCGTTCTGGGACACATTCAGCGTGGGGGTACACCAACACCTTTCGACCGTAACCTGGCAAGCCGTCTTGGCGACTTCGCTGTTCGCAGTCTGATCGCAGGCGAGACAGACAAAGGTTGTGGCATTATCAAGGGTGAACTTACCCTGACGGATATTGATAAAGTGGTTAACACAAAAAAAGATTTCGATATGGTGACTTACGAGCTTGCACAACGTTTGTCCCAATAATTCGATTTATACGCAAAGAGCACAATCCCGCTTTAACGTGGATTGTGCTCTTTTTGTTGTTTCACGGAGTGAGTATATCAATGTTACGCCTTGCGGAGTGCGGCTTGTTTTTGTACCCGAAAGAGTCTCCAGAGAAGCGCTGTTGCTCCTACAGCAAGGCCGGCAATGAGGCCAATCCAGTATCCGAAGGCACCGAGTGAAGTATACGTAGCAGTTAGATAACCTACAGGCAAGCCAATGATCCAATACGCTATGAACGTAATGATTAGTGCCGGATTAACATCTTTGTAGCCACGTAGTGCTCCTTGGGTCGGTGTAGCAATCGCATCCGAGATCTGAAAGAGAATGGCGTAGATGAGGAAATGCTGCGTAAGTGCAATGACCTCTCGATCGTTTGAATACACGCCTGCAATCTGTTCGCCGAACACAATTAACACGATCGCTGTCAGCAGTGAGAGCCCGATGGCTCCACCAATTCCAAGCAGACTGTATTGTCTGGCATCTCTCAGACGCCCCGCACCTGCCTCATAGCCCACAAGGATCGTAAGAGCCATACATATACTCACAGGCAGCATGTAGAGTGTAGAAGCGAAATTCAGCGCCGCCTGGTGTGCAGCAATTGTTGTGGTATCGAAACGGCTCATCATTAAAGTCACAGCAGCAAAGATGGACGTTTCGAAAAAAGTCGCAAATCCGATGGGCACTCCAATCTTGAGTAACTCTTTCCATTTGGACAATGAGACACGGGTCCATTGACGGAAAATGCCATACTGGGCGAAAGGTTCGACCCGATGGACAAAAAAGAGACTAATAAGAAAAATCAGCCAGTATGTACATGCTGTAGCCACACCGGCACCAACACCGCCCAATTGGGGGAAACCCCAGCGGCCGAATATCAGCAGATAATTCAGTAAGATGTTAACGGGCAGGGAGACCAACGTAATGAACATCGTAGTCCGTGTCTGGCCAAGTGCATCCATGAAGCTGCGCAGCACCGTATATCCGAAGAGTGGGATAATGCCAAAAGCAAGTGCGCACAAAAAATAGAAGGCGACTTGGGCAACCCGAGGTTCCAAAGGCATTCCGTTCAGTATAGGGCCAAGTAACAACGCCCCGGCTCCAATAACAACGAGACTGACAGCAATTCCAAGATACAGCGCCTGGATGACGTTATACCCGATCTGATCATTACGTTTGGAACCTAACAGATGGGAAACGACAGGTGTAATACCGATTAGAATCCCGCTTAGTCCAGTTTGAACGGGCATCCATAGACTTGTGCCAATCGCAACTCCTGCAAGGTCGGCCGGAGAAAACTTGCCTGACATATTGGTGTCGAAGAACGACATGGCAGAAAGGGCGATTTGAGTGGTGAAGATGGGCAAAAATATAATCAGGAATTGCTTCACTTTTTGGGAAAAACTTGTTGTGTTCATGTTCACTGGCAGTGCCTCGCTATTCTTAAGAGATATCATCCAAGTGTCATGTCTGGACAGCTATACATTGTAGTGGATTTTGTCCGTTTTGGATAGGGACAGATACAGAGGAGAGGTACACCGAGAAAAATGAACACCAAAAAACCTCGCTCCGCTTCAAGCAGAACGAGGTTGGATGAAATGAGAAGTATGAAAGAGTGCGGATTACTTATATTGTACACCTGATGTATAACGGTTGGACGCATTCCAGAGCAGATATTCATGTACATCCATGTCTTTCATTGCTCTAATCTGGTCTTCCACTTGTTTCTTGCCATACTTGATATAATGTCCACTGCCCAGCCAGCTTGCTGTGAAATCCTGGATCCACGGGCGTATGACGGGTTTAAGCTCCTTAGTAGGGTCCAGTTTCTTATGCGTGTCTTCCATGGAGCCCTTAATGGTTGTGTAAGGATCTTTATCAGGGTCTTTGACCCCATACCAACCAGTTGAATAGTGACTAGGGTATACCATCGGTGAGATGACATCCACATTTTCGGATATTTTAACAAAATCCTGTCCAATGCCTTCAGCCGCAGGTACAGAAGCCGCATAACCGAAAATATCAACCGATACTCGAACACCTAGCGGTGCCAACTCCTTGCGTGCATATTGCACGAATTCAGCCACAACATCCACTCGTGACTTGTCAGATTTGGTGTATTTGAGTACATCAGCACGAGTTTCGAAACCTTCCGGGAAACGAACGTAGTCAAATTGAATTTCTTTGAATCCAAGCTTGGCTGCTTCCTTGGCGATTTCGATATTATAGTCCCATACTTCCTTGCTGTATGGATTCACGAAGCTATCGCCTTTGCCATTCGCCCAAACCGATCCATCCTTGTTGCGGAAAGAAAGCTCTGGATTCTTCTTCGCAAGAATTGTGTCTTTGAATACAACGACACGTGCAATCGGGTAGACCTCATGTTTTTGCAATCGTTTCATCAAGGCATCGATATCCCGAATAAAAGGTTGGGATTTACCCATTTTCTGAAGCGCTTTGTTTTCTGTGGAATAAGTTATGTATCCGAGATCGTCTTTGATATCAATGACCATCGCATTCAGTTCTGTACTGTCGGTCAGTTCCAGCAATTCTTTCATGCGTGCGCCGCCAGCACTGTATGCCGTTACATAGATTCCTTTGACGACGGGGGCATCAGGTTGTGGGTCTGTTTTAGCAGGTGGATTATCGGCATCGATAACAACCTGATCTTTTTGAGATTGGATAATTGCGGTGTTAAAACTGTTGGTTAACGATTGAAATTGAGGATTTCCCTGATCTGCCACTGCCGGAGCAACACCAAAGCCTCCAAAGGCCATAGCCAGTAAAGCCCAAAACATGTTCATTCATTTCCACTCCCTTATGTGTGCATTCCATGTATGAATTATACATTAAAGCCTCTGGGCTTTTAACCATATTAATCAAGTAATGAAACACATGGAAAAAATGAAAACCGCTTCCTGCTGAGGAAATCCCCTGCAAGAAGCGGCGTGATCAATCTGAAAAAAATTATTGAATGTAAATCTCATTTTGATGCTCACAAATACTGTACTGAATGATTTCCATTGCGTCTCCCTGTTCCAGGATGCCCAGCCCATCCCGGAGGACAATCAGTGAGTCGAGTTCATTCGGTTTCAAGAAAGGGAGCATTTCCGGGCACCATCTGTTGACAATCTCAAACAGTTTTACCGTTTCCATATCCACAATAATCACCCTTTCCTACTCGAATTCCAAAATGGTAAGTCATTCGGCGCGATTCGGGAAAGCATATGGCCTGTGAAATTGAAGGGTTGAACCTGCTATACAACATATTTAGGAGCCGTACACCGTTATTATACCACAATGTTGTGAATTGTTAACCGTACAGGTGTCTCAACTTCTGCGGAATGAGCCCATAACACCAACCGTTTCCACGATGTTAACAAAAGCGTTTGGATCTGTATCCTTGATAATACGTTTAATTTCAACCAACTCGTAGCGGGTGGTTACGGTCATGAGCATGTCCTTTTCAATATCCGTGTATGCTCCCTGAGTCTTAATTTTGGTAACTCCACGAGGCCGAACAAGTAATTTTTTTAACATGGCTTCGGTTTCGTTTGTAATAATGTACAGTGTTACTTTGACGTGACTGATATGGATCAGATCAAGCACTTTGCCTGTAATGTAGATGGATACCATCGAGGCCAAGGCTGTATTCCAATTGTCACTCAGGTATCCCGCAAGCATAATGATCGTACCGTTCATGCCGGCCATCACTGTACCAATCGGAAAGTCTCGTTTACGCGTGAAAATGGACCCAACAATGTCGAGTCCTCCTGTAGAGCCGCCGACTCGGAAGGAAACGCCTGTGCCCATTCCAATAAGTACACCGCCAAATACAGAACTAAGTAAAGGGTCTGTAGCCACAGCAAAAACAGGCAGAAGCGCAATGAACCAGGAAGTGGCTGCTACCGAAAGAATACTTAATGTAATGAAGCGTCGTCCAAGAATAAACCAACCTGCAATGAGCAGGGGAATGTTAAGAACAAAATACATTATACTAAGATTCAACGTTGTAAAATAACCCAGAAGCATTGAAATACCGGACACCCCGCCGCTTAAAAGCTGATGGGGGACCAAAAACCAGTTGAAGCCGCAGGCAATAGCTGCAGCACCCAAAATGATCACTAAAGAGTGCCAAATTATTTTGGGCAATTTAATCACCTCATTTATATTTAAAACCAGATTGCTGGTAATCTTGAATTGTTTTGTGATATAATAATTTGTGGATATTCTTGAGTAGGAAACTTTTCCTAAATGGAGCAATAAAATTTTGAAATGTTTCAAACACATGTATGTAGTTTTAGTCTTATGTTGGGGACCCATTCATGGAATTATATTCGTTAGTGAAAATAATTCGTCCCGTTGGGATACCCTATAAATATTAACGCTACTTAAGAATACAGACAACAAAGTGGATTGTCCACCATGTCCACCATATAAAAGGAGCATGAATAATTTTGACAAATTTAAACTTTACAGATTTCAATCTTGAACCACTGGTGCTGCAAGCCATCACTGAGCTCGGGTTTGAAGAAGCAACACCAATCCAATCCAAAGCGATTCCTTTGGCACTCGAAGGCAGAGACTTGATTGGTCAAGCTCAAACAGGAACGGGTAAAACAGCTGCATTCGGTATTCCGTTGATCAGCAAAATCTCAAAAAGTGACGAGAAAATCCGCGCACTTATTATGGCACCTACACGTGAACTTGCAATTCAAGTTGCTGAAGAGATCGAAAAACTTACTCGCTTCAAAGGTCTTCGCTCCCTGCCAATCTACGGCGGACAAGATATCGTGCGTCAAATCCGTGCACTAAAAAGAAAACCACAGATCATCATTGGTACACCTGGACGTCTCCTTGACCACATCAACCGCAAAACAATCAAACTAGATGATGTACAAACTGTTGTACTGGACGAAGCAGATGAAATGCTCGACATGGGTTTCATGGAGGATATCCAATCCATCCTGAAACAAGTTCCAGACGAGCGCCAAACTATGCTGTTCTCAGCAACAATGCCTCCTAACATTCAAAAATTGGCACAACAATTCTTGAACAATCCTGAACACATTTCTGTGATTCCGAAACATGTTAGTGCACCATTGATTGACCAATCCTATATCGAAGTACCTGAGCGTCAAAAATTCGAAGCATTGAGCCGTTTGTTGGATATGGAATCTCCTGAACTGGCGATCGTATTCGGACGTACAAAACGTCGTGTTGACGAATTGGCTGAAGCTTTGCAAAAACGTGGATATTCTGCAGACGGTCTTCATGGTGACTTGTCCCAGAATCAACGTGATGCGGTAATGCGTAAGTTCCGTGACGGCAGCATTGACGTACTCGTTGCAACAGACGTGGCTGCACGTGGTCTCGACGTATCTGGCGTAACACACGTTGTAAACTTTGACCTTCCGCAAGATCCGGAGAGTTATGTTCACCGTATCGGTCGTACAGGCCGTGCGGGTAAAGAGGGTGCTGCTTGGTCCTTCGTTACACCGCGTGAGATTGATCACTTGCACTTCATCGAGCGTGTAACACGTCACCGTATTCCACGTAAACCACTGCCAACAATGGCAGAAGCGGTTGAAGGTAAACAACGTTTGACAGCAGAGCGCTTGCTGGAAATCGTACAATCAGGCGAACTGAACGAATATAAAGGTATTGCGATTCAAATGCTTGAGCAATATGATTCTGTTCAACTGTTGTCGGCTGCACTGAAGCTCCTGACAGGTGACAAGAAAGATGCTCAAGTTGATCTGACTCCTGAAGATCCAATCCGTGCAAAACGTCGTAAACCGGATGTTCGCTCTGGCGGACGCAAACCATCGGGTTACAGCGGTAACCGCACAAGTGGTAGCGGCGGCAGTGGTGGTGGTTACAACCGCGATCGCAACAGCAGTGGCGGCGGACGTGGCGGTTACAACCGTGATCGTAACAGCGGCAGCAGCACTGGCGGTGGAAGCAGAGAAGGTGGTTACAACCGTGACCGCAAACCGCGTCCAAGCAGTAACGAAGGACGTCGTCCAGCGAAAGATTCTTCTTTCGAGTAATATAAACGTATGATCTGAAAAATGGAGCGGGCAACTGCTCCATTTTTTTATTTTCAAAGTGACTGCATCATTTTATTTCACTGCCAGAAGCGGCCAGAAGCGCTAGCTAAGGACAATGACGATCTCTTTTCGGGAAGTACTGGCTTTTCCTATCTATAATAAGGTATATTAATATTAGACTTTAGGTAATTCGCAAGGCTGCAGAGGAGGAGAAATGTTTGGAATTTAAAGGAGCTATGGGTGGGATCTACCGGCTTACAGAGTGGATTACGAGACTGGCCGCAACCAATCTGTTGTGGGCTATTTGTTCGTCTCCGTTCTTGTTTTTCTTGGTTATGAAACTGCTCGTGATGCAGCAGAACCTCGCAAATGAATCATTGCAAATGAACTGGGCTATAGCTATTGTGGCACCGCTTACACTGTTCCCGGCGACTTCGGCGCTGTTTACGGTTGTTCGTAAATGGAATATGGGCGATACGGATGTACCGATCTTCCGTACTTTCTTTGTAGGTTACAAGGAAAACTACAAGCAAAGTTTAATTGGGGGTATTTTTTACACACTGCTATTCGCGATTATGTATCTGGATTATACCGTGTACATGACGCAGTTCCGCAATATGCAGCTCGTGGGAATCATCATGTTAGTACTGCTTCTCTTGTTATTTGTATCACTCTTTAACTTTTTCTCGATGGTTGTACACTATCATATGTCCATCGGACTCATTATCAAAAACGCGGTATTGCTTACGCTGATCAGACCATTCCGTGTATTTTCCACATTGCTGGGAAGTGGATTGCTGTTCTACATCGGTTTCCGTTATCCGGTCTTGTTTGTTTTCTTCATTATCAGCATCATTGCCTGGTTTGCTTTCTTTAACTTCTACGCAACCTTCAACAAGATGCAGGAGCAGATGGAGAAGATGCAACTCAAGAAGGAAGAAGAGGAAGCTGCTGCCCTGGCTGAACAATCAGCAGAGAATGGTGAAACACCTGAGCCATCAGACGACAAAAACATTACATTGCAAAAATAAAACATGATGGATCGCCATTTACTTTTTACACAGTTAGGGATATAATAATTGTACATCCTGCGATGTACGTTTCGGTTATTCGTTGTTTTGAACCAATGATGATGTCTTCGGGAGATCAACACAGAATGTTGCTGAAAAGCCCTGTCTATACGACATGGGGACTTCAAAAAGCATTTTTGCGGTCACCCACCTGCCAAGCAGGTTCATAAGACAATGTAGCCGGACGGCATAGGCGGGTTCCTAAATCTTATGTACAGCACCCTGACTTTTCCTCTTCAGAAGGAATTTCAGGGTGTTTTTAAGTTGTGATGAATGTTTTTGATTGGTTTTACGATAAATATGATGCTTGCCCTTTTGTTACTACTTGAACAATGTTACACTAAGATACATAAATGGAACGGTTACAATTAAAGGAGGAAGGGTCTTGACCTTAAAGAGAACGCTCGTCGGTATCATCCGCAGCATGGAGGGGACCAGCGATCGAGCCAAGGATCCCAAATTAAAAACACGGTATTATAACTTATCCAAAGACAGAGCCTGGGAAGAGGTCTCTTCGACACTCAAAAAGATTCCGGGTTATAAAGTGCTGCATGAAGTGCCTTCTGTTGGAGAAGTTATTCTGGAGAAGCGGACTACCTTTGGACGGACGATGGATATTACAGTTTCCATTATCTCAGTAAGTCCTGTTCGCAGTGCGGTGGATATGTATTCAGCTTCACGTGGTTCACTTGGAGACTTGGGCTCCAATTATCGCACGATTATGAACTTATTCTCTGTACTGGATAAAAAGCTAAGCAAGTATAAAGCAAATGATTGAAATAGATAATAAATAACAAAAAGCGAGTGAAGGTTAACCTTCCTCGCTTTTGTTCTGAACGTATGATAACTTCTACAGCAAAGCTTTTACAGCAGCAATCGCTTGTTCGAAGTTAGGGGAGTCTGTCATTTCAGGCAAATACTCCACATATGTAATCCGGTCTTCGGCATCCAAAACAAAAATGGAGCGCATGTCGAGTTGGAATTCTTTGATCAGAACGCCGTAGTCTTCACCGAAAGAACGTGTTTTGTAGTCTGACAATGTAACTACGCGGTCAACACCAGCTGCTCCACACCAACGAGCCTGAGCAAACGGAAGGTCAACGCTTACTGTCAAGACAACAACATTGTCTCCTAGTTCTCCAGCTTCCACGTTGAAACGACGAGTTTGCGCATCGCATACGCCAGTATCCAGGGAAGGAACAACGCTGATTAATTTGATTTTGCCTGCGAAGTCTTTCAGGGAAGCGTCCTCAACCAGGTTCTTGCTCAGTGTAAAATCAGGTGCTTGATCGCCGACTTTCAGTTCGGGTCCGATCAATGTAATAGGGTTGCCTTTAAATGTGGCTGCGCCTGTACGTTCTTGTGTCATAATAATGTTCCTCCTTATAAATTGGTGATCCGTGCCAAAATCCATTATAATCTTTTATGAAAGGCATTGTCCAATTCGGACATGTACCATTACGATGGATCAGAGATGTAAGTCCGATCTGAACAGGGTGGAGTGAAAGAAGAAAGTTATGATATTTATTCGCTATGAGAACTGGAAAGGTTATTTGAAGTATTTCCCTTTGACGTCGCTTTTTTTAATTGCCAATGTAGTCATGTTTATTGTGTTAACGGTGAACGGTGGATCAACGAACAATATGGTGCTGCTGAAATTCGGGGCACTTACGAATCATGAACTGTTCGCGCATGAATGGTGGCGTTACATTACATCCATGTTCCTGCATGCGGGCTTCGGTCATTTATTGTTTAACAGCTTTGCGTTAATTGTATTTGCTCCACCGATGGAGCGGTTGCTCGGGTCGGTAAGGTATGGTGTATTGTACCTGGGTGGCGGTGTATTGGGTAATATTCTTGCTGTTGCGTGGTACAACTCGGTTGGGAGTATTACCATCTCGGTAGGTGCTTCAGGAGCGATCTATGCCGTCTATGGTGCATTCCTGTATGTAGCGCTGTTCCAGCGAACGATGATGGACGAGGCTTCGCGCAAAACGATGTACACATTGCTTTTGTTCGGGATCATATTCTCCTTCGCCATGTCAGGCATCAACTGGATGGCTCACCTTGGCGGATTGTTGGGTGGATTCTTTATTTACGGACTGTTGATCAGATTGTGGAAACCCCGCAGCTTAAAGCGGTAGTCAGAACGTTCTCAAGATGGAATACAGTCAAGGATAAGTAGGGTATAACAGATTGGAGCGATCAGGCGAGTGGAATTAAGACAGTTGCATTACTTTTTAAAAGTGGCACAGAAGGAACATGTAACACAGGCTGCTGAAGAGTTGCATGTGGCACAGTCGGCGGTGAGTCGTCAGATTCATCAGCTGGAAGAAGAACTGGGCGTGGACCTTTTTATGCAAAAGGGACGAAACCTGCAGTTGACTGCAGTGGGGCAGCTTTTTTGCAAACGAATTGAAGGTATATTAAAAGATTTGGACAAGGCAGTCGGGGAAGTTCATGAGTTTCTGGACCCGGAGCATGGAGAGATTCGAATTGGATTTCCGCATAGCCTGGGGATTCATCTCATTCCTTCCGTGGTGGCTGCTTTCCGTCAGCGCTACCCTAACGTGAAATTCAGATTCAAGCAGGGAATGTTCCCTACGCTGATTCGGGATGTGTTATCGGGAGAGGTAGACTTGGCATTTATTTCTCCTTTTCCAGAGAAGCATGATCAAGTAGATGGTGATATTGTACTCACGGAAGAATTACATGCCATCCTTCCTCCTAATCACCCGTTAGCTGGTGAAGAGACAATTGCGCTTGAACAGCTCAAGGATGATAAATTTGTATTATTCAGCAAAGGTTATTCTCTTCGTCCTATTGTATGGCATGCCTGTCTGGAAGCTGGTTTTACACCCAAGATCGCTTTTGAAGGGGAAGAGACCGACACCATCCGCGGATTGGTCGCTGCGGGCATGGGGGTCAGTCTGCTGCCTGAGATGGCGTTATTCCAGACGAATCCGTTGCAACCGGCACATGTGGCTATCTCCCATCCAAAAGTAACGCGAACTATCGGGTTAATTCATCGTGCGCATGATAAACTGCCGCTGGTTGCTCAGTCCTTTCGTTCATTCTTGCTTGATTATTTCGGTTTACAACAAAACAATACCCCATCCGATTAACGGTGGGGTATTGTTTTTTGTTTTTTGTTGTATTAAGTATCCAATTAATCGCGGCTGTTGAAGATTCCGATGTAACGAATCAACTCAAGCAGTGAAATCAACGCTGCAGCAACGTAAGTCAAGGCTGCGGCATTCAGAACTTTTGCAACCCCTTTTTCTTCTTCATTACGGATGTACCCTTCGGATACCATAATCTCTCTAGCGCGGTTACTTGCATTGAACTCAACCGGTAAAGTGATGAGTTGGAATGCTACAGTTACGGAGAAGAAGATGATACCGATACCTACAAGGTTCATGGCATTGAAGATGAATCCTGCAATCAACAGGAATGGAGCTAATCCGGATGCAAAGTTCACAATTGGGAAGATCCGGTGACGTAGTGCCAGCATCGGATAACTTTCTTTATGCTGAATGGCGTGGCCAACTTCGTGACACGCTACCGAAACAGCTGAGATTGAGTTTTCGTAATATACTGGTTCTGATAAACGTACAACCCGATTAATCGGATCATAGTGATCAGAGAGTGTACCACGTACAGGTTCAATTGGAACATCATGCAGGCCGTTAGCATCAAGCATCTGGCGAGCGGCATCGTAACCAGTCATTCCGTTCTGGTTCGGTACCTCCGACCAACGTCTAAACGTACCTTTAACGCGAAATTGCGCCCATAAAGAGAGCAAAAAGGCGATAATGATCAATACGAACATACCGTTATTAAAACTCATATTCATTCCTCCGCTTTCTAAGAATAAGCTACATCATGGTGTTCTCAAGCAAGATTTTTAGTGCCTCCATTGTACCGGCACTTTTGGTGAGGAGTCCTGCCATCATTTTACGTGCTTGTACAGGTTTCATCTCTCCAAGTAGCGGTTTGAGTTCGTTAACCTCTCGCTCAAGTTGTTGTACATGAAGCTCCAACGTTGTCAATTTGCTGGCAACTTGTTCTTCTGTACTAACCAGACGCCACTTCTCAAGAGATTGCTTAATCTCGTCGAGACTATACTTCTCTTGTTTCATCTGTACAATACGTTCAAGCCTCGTTAAAGTTTCATTACTATAGAGACGATAATTTTTTTGTGTACGTTCTTCGGGAGAGATTAGTCCAAGCTTTGTGTAATAATCAATCGTCCGTTCACTAACACCAGCGGTCTTGGCAAGTTCGCCAATCCGAAAAAGTTTCATATCCCCAATGATATTCACCTCGCTTGCAAGTTCAAATGTAGGGAATTGTAGTTTCCACTTGTGAATTTCTAGACTACGCCCAATTTTTCTTACTAATAAGTATGATACATGATCTTTAACCGTACAGTCAAACGTTATGCTTTGGCAATCAGCATACTGCATTTCTATATCTATGTACTCATAGAATGTGATTATGTACTTAAGTGCAAGAAAAAGACGTATGACTTTATTCCCAGAAATAATTTTCAGTTTTGATGAAAATACTCTTGTCAACTTTCCTCTCTTCTGCTTATAATGACATTAAGAGTTTCACGTTATGTGAAGAAACTTAACATAAGAGGGAGTGGGGTATATGAGAAAGAAATGGTTGGTTTCCGTGTTAGTAATGCTTACTTTGTTCGCTTTTCCGGTCAGCGCATTTGCGGCTGCGGAGGGCCCGACTAACATTGAACTTCAAAGTGGTTTGAACTCAGCCTTTACGTTTTTGGCTGTTGTACTCGTGTTCTTGATGCAAGGGGGATTTGCTTTACTCGAAGCGGGTTCAACACGAATGAAGAATGCAGGACACATTGCGGGTAAGACCATCCTGACATTGGGAATTTCAGTAATTGCCTTCTGGGCTTTGGGTTTCGGTCTTGGTTTCGGTAATGGTAACAGCTTCTTTGGAACAACAGGATTCTTCCTGAGTGGTGACAAGATGGCTGCTTCCTTCGAATCACTGGCTTTCTCCGATGTTCCACTGACTATTAAATTCGTATTCCACCTCGCCTTTGCGGCGGTATCTCTGGCCATTGCCTGCGGTGGTATGGCTGAACGTGCAAAGATGAGCGTATATATTGTTTTCGGTACTCTTTATACCATTATCATGTATCCGGTTGTTGCTCACTGGGTATGGGGCGGCGGCTGGTTGGCTGAGCTGGGTATGCAAGACTTTGCAGGATCGACGGTTGTTCACTTGACTGGTGCGACTGCAGCATTGGTAGCGACCATCTTGTTGAAACCACGTATTGGTAAATATAACAAAGACGGCAAACCTAACATCATTCCAGGTCACAACCAAGTGTATTCCGTACTCGGGGTTATTATCCTCTGGATCGGTTGGTTCGGATTCAACCCAGGTAGTACATTATCTGCCATGGGGGATGGATTCTTCGGTTATGTTGCATTAACTACTAACGTAGCTGCAGCAGCTGGTGGTGTTGCTGCGCTGTTGATCTCATGGGCAGTACTTGGTAAGTCCGATATTCCTAGCATGTTAAACGGTGTGCTTGCGGCACTCGTTGCGATTACAGGAGCATGTGCATTCGTTGAACCTTGGGCAGCTCTGGTTATCGGTGCTTTGGCGGGTATCATCACATTCTTCACAGCACAGTACTTCGATCGTAAAGGAATTGACGATCCAATCTACGCTTTCTCCGTGCATGGTATTGCTGGTATGTGGGGTGCGATCTCCACGGGCTTGTTCGCTACTCCTGAACTTGCCGAGAATGCGGGTGTAGGTCAAGCGGGTCTGTTCTATGGCGGTGGATTCCACCAATTAGGCGTACAGCTTCTCGGTCTGGCAGGTGCTTTTGCCTTCGTACTGGTAATGTCCTTCATTATTCTGGGCGGAATGAAAGCGATCATGGGCATCCGTGTTACTGAAGAAGAAGAAACAATGGGTCTGGATATCAGTGAGCACGGTACTTACGGATACCCTGAACAAATGAAAAATGCAGATTCTAAATCCAATGGTGGTACGTTCAGCTCCTGAAGTGAATGATGCTGAATCATGCTTCAAGGAGGCTGGACATGATGGAACCCATCTCGTATACAAACTATTCCTGGTCTTATCAGGGAATCGATGGTGCGGTGTCTTCTCAAGAGCTGCGCCAGGCACGTGTGATATTACAGAACGAGCTCCAGGAATTGTTGTCCGCTTCCTTGTCGCCGATCGAGTGGTACCAAACGGTAAATGAACTGCATGACCGGATTGCACGGAAAGCAGTAGAGTTATGCATTCAGGGGATGGTTGAGGAAGGCTTCGGCCAACCTCCCGTCCCCTATGCCTTTATCGTATTTGGCAGTTCCGGCAGGGAAGAAGCAACGTTATGGAGTGATCAGGATAATGGCATGATCATTAGCGATACTCCGCATGAAGGTAAAGAGGAATATTTTGCTCAGCTCGGACAGCGTATGACGGATATGTTGGAAGAGCTTGGTTACGCCAAATGCGAAGGCAAAGTGATGTGCTCGGAGCCCCTCTGGAGAAAGACGCTGGAATCATGGAAGCAACAATTAGCAGGTTGGAGCTCGGATCTGAATTGGGAGCCAGTTCGTAATCTGATCATCGCTTCAGACATGCGTTTTGTTGCAGGGGAGCGTAGTCTGGCAGAGGAATGGATCACGAGTTTTTATGAACAGTTCAGACTGGTTCCTGAACTTTCGGATGCAGTTCTTCGCAATACGGTTAAACATAAAGCTACATTAAATGTACTTGGACGTGTGGTCACAGAACGATTTGGTGAACATGCAGGCGGATTTGATGTCAAGTATGGTTTGTACATTCCGCTGGTGAACAGTGCCCGTTATTTGGCTTTGCAACATGGGATCAAGGAGTCATCGACATTAAAAAGAATGGAGAGATTGACTTCACTTGAAGCTGTTCCATTTACATTACTGGATGCATGCCAGCGAGCCTTTTTTGCTGCTTTGAAATTTCGCAGAAGTACACCGGTTGTCATCCAAGGGGAATTGCAACATAGCAGTGGGTTCCTGGATGAGAAACAGATGAAACAAAAACAGATTCATTATGAGCTCAGGGATACGCTCGGATTGGTACGACGAGTGCATCGTGCTTTGCAAAGACAGTTGCGTTTTGCAGAAAGGAGACGTCCATGAGAGAGCCGGCAAGGGGCAATACAGGATTCTGGAATTCGCTGCGTCAGGGAGGGGTTCCTTCCGCCATCGCTTCCATTATGGGAGCCCCTACGGCGCAACACATGGCGTTTATCCGTTCGATGATGAGAGAACAACGCAGACCTGAGGTTTTGCATACACCTCTAAATGAGCTGGACGCAGTTGTATTTGATCTGGAAACGACGGGATTTTCACCCCAGCATGGGGATGAGATACTCTCATTTGGTGCGGTCCGTATACATGGTGGTGTAGTACTGGAAGGAGAACAGTTCTATACGGTGGTGCAGTCCAAGACTGCGGTTCCGGAACATATTACTGAACTTACAGGTATTACACAGGAGATGACGCTGGACGCACCAACTTTGCTGGAAGGGCTGCATGATTTCATGTCTTTTGTAGGTGGAAATGTTCTGATTGCACACGCAAGTGCACATGACCGAGCCTTTCTGAATGCTGCTCTGTGGCGGACTTCAAAAGTAAGGCTGACACATCGTTTAATTGATACGATGATGTTGGCCCGCTGGCTTGAACCAAGCAGGCCGGGGTATGGTCTGGATGAATTGCTGGAATCCAGAGGGATTCCGATCTATGGACGTCACCATGCACTGGAAGATTCGAAAATGACTGCGCAGTTATGGTCCTGCTACTTGGAGGACATGACTCGTAAAAATGTGGAGACCTTGGGTGATCTGTATACCCAGCTAAGTCACGCATAACGGAACGGGAAGCAAATTGTATGAAGGTACAACGCGTTGTGCCGGATCCTGCGATTCCTTCGAGGATTCAATCTTATAACCGTTGAGCTGCATATGAGATCGCAACCCGCTTGTTAGGTCAGGTGAGCCGATGAGGTACATTTGAAGCAAACCGGCGAAGGCCGGAAGAGCTTGCATGTCCTCTAAGGAAGGAACAGGCCTTGTCTGCGGATGAGAATGGAAGATACCAATGAGCTTAGGCTCGGAGAATATGCACCGAATCCATTCGGCATCGTCCAGAGTAAAATGGTGCAGCGGGTCAGGTGCTACGTTACGAATGGGCTGAAACCGACTGATTCGTATACCGCCCGCTGCGGTTTCACCCAGCATAACCCCGCAGGCTTCTTGTGGCAGCGAAAGGAACATGTGCTTTGACATCTCTTGTTCTACGGAAGAAGGGATGTAGAAGACGTTTTGCTGCCCGTGAAGTGCTGCCATTTGTATTCACCCCTCTCTCTTTGGCTCCTGCTTAGGCAGGAGTCCTTTTTCATTTTATTTTCTGTAATGCGGATTGTAAAATTTTAAAGGAAAAGGGTACAATAATAAAGAGAACATTGGGGAATCATGTTCTGGTGAACTGTCATAGAGCGTGATAAACACTTAGCATGTGCAGAAATTACGGTTTCAGTTTCAATATGCTAATTATATAAAAGGGTGGCGGGTTATGAAACGAAACATATACATACTCCTTGGTGTTGTGTTGCTGGTTGGTATTGCACTGGCGCAGAATAAGGGTGACGGCATTGCAGCCGTCTTTAAGCAGGAAGAACCCATGCCTACAGAGACGGGACCACGTGCGGGGCTTCTGGCGCCTGCTTTTTCTCTGACAGCAATGGATGGGAAGACGTACAGTGTGGGCGGTGCCAAAGATAAGGCCACGTTTGTAAGTTTCTGGGCATCCTGGTGTGAGCCGTGTAAGCAGGAAGCTCCAGAGCTGAATAGAATGGCTGCAAAATACAAGGATAAGCTTAACCTCTACGGTGTTAATGTAACATCATACGAT
Source organism: Paenibacillus sp. FSL R5-0701 (assembly GCF_037973995.1). NCBI lineage: Bacteria > Bacillati > Bacillota > Bacilli > Caryophanales > Paenibacillaceae > Paenibacillus > Paenibacillus sp. FSL R5-0701. The sequence goes on from NZ_CP150230.1 coordinate 2,245,839, forward strand.
AAACTCAAGGATGCCAAAGCTTTTGTGGATGAGTACCAACTGGCATTCCCTATTCCTCTGGATGAGAAGGGGACTGTGTATGCTCAATACAATGGGGTGGCTTTTCCCACGAATGTTCTGATTGACTCCAGAGGAGTTATACAGGAGATTGTTCTGGGCATATTGCCCGAAAAAGAGTTGGAGCGTAAGATTAAAAAGTTAATTGCGAATTAATTTTCTGCAAAGAAAGAAGCCTTTGCATCCATGAATCATGGGTACAGAGGCTTCCTTTTTATTTTCCGGGAAATAAGCGTTAAAAGGTTGTTCAAAAAAAGCTTTTTTGGACATGCATTTTAGTGGTTGCTTATCCCATGAGCAGGAATAGGGAGTGTGCCCGGCTCATCCAGCAATTTTTCTTGAAGCAAAGCATAGCGGAAACTGTGTACGAGTGCTTCCCAACTTGCTTCAATTACGTTCTCGGATACACCTACAGTGTTCCATGTGTTCTCCGTATTTTTGGATTCGATCAATACACGAACTTTGGCGGCTGTGGCATCTTTCTCATCCAGTACACGTACTTTGTAGTCCGAGAGGTGCATATTGGCAAGTGAAGGGAAGTATTGCACCAGTGCTTTCCGAAGCGCGTTATCGAGTGCGTTAACTGGACCATTGCCCTCAGCAGCGGTATAAGCGCTTGTTCCAGCGATATTCACTTTGACAAAAGCTTCAGAAACAACGGATTTGCCTGCCGTTTTCTCCACAAGCATTTTGAATGATTCAAAAGTGAACAATTCTTTCATGTCACCGTTCGCTTCACGAATTAACAATTCAAGCGAAGCATCTGCACCTTCGAACTGGTAACCCTGATGTTCCAGGTCTTTGATTTTCTCAATAATCTGACGTGAATTGGCACTGTTTGGATCGAACTCAAGCCCCAGTTCCTGTGCTTTGGATACAATGTTACTTTGTCCGGCAAGTTCAGAGACCAGCACACGTTGTTTGTTACCAACCAGTTCAGGCACGATGTGTTCATAGGTACGTGAATCCCGCAGGATGGCAGAGACGTGAATTCCACCTTTGTGAGCAAAAGCAGCATTGCCAACATAAGGCTGATTAATCGGCATATTCACATTGGCAATCTCGCTAACATAACGAGCCACGTTTGTAAGTTGTCTCATGGAATCCTCAGTAACACATTCATAACCAAGTTTCAGTTGCAGGTTCGGGATAATGGATGCGAGATTGGCGTTACCGCAACGCTCTCCATAACCGTTCATCGTTCCTTGCACCTGACGGGCTCCGGCTTGTACAGCGCTTAGTGTGTTGGCCACAGCCAGTTCACAATCATTATGTGTATGGATGCCGAGATGTGCATAAGGCAGGCTTCTATGCAATGTGGATACGATCTCGTGCACCTCGTTTGGCATCGTCCCGCCGTTGGTATCACACATAACGAGCCAGTCCGCTCCAGCTTCATGAGCCTTGGTCAAGACCGCTTGAGCATACTCCGGGTTATGTTTGAATCCGTCAAAGAAGTGTTCTGCGTCAAAGATCACTTCCATACCATTCTGTTTCAGATATGCGATGGAATCATAGATCATGGACAAGTTTTCTTCCAATGTAGTCTGCAAAGCGGTATGCACATGGAAGTCCCATGATTTACCGACCAAGGTTGCAGCCTGAGCACCAGATTCGATCATGCGCTTCAGGTTGGCGTCTTCACTAGCAACACTGCCTTTTCGGCGGGTACTGCCAAAAGCAACAACCTTTGCGTTCAGGTTTAATTCCTTGACTCTTTTGAAAAACTCAATGTCCTTGGTATTGCTGCCGGGAATTCCGCCTTCAATATAATGGACACCCAGGTCATCAAGCTTCTTGGCAATTTTGAGTTTGTCGTCTGCCGATAAGCTGACACCCTCCCCTTGTGTGCCGTCACGTAAAGTCGTATCGAAGATGGAAATGGCCTTTGACATGAAGATCCTCCTTTGAGATAAAGCGCTCTTTTAAAAGTTTGGATTGTAAGTTGGGAAAAGCTGTTAAGTACGTTAGTGGACGAATCCTTCGATTCGGCAACGCTACACTGTGTTAAACTCGATGCGCTGATTTGTCCTAATGTCGTCAATTTGTATAATTAATTATTATAGCACCATTATAGCCAAATGCTACATAGAAATCGCAGTTTCATGTAACAATTAACGGATTTTAGAGAAAAAAGAAGGATGGTAATCATAATCAAGATGTATGTTATAATCTATTATTAAGTTTTAATTTCAATATATGGAAGAAAAGGAGGGACAATTTTGAGTTTTGTATGGGAAAATACAGTTATTGCCCTGATCACTTTGATTCTTTTTGTAAGTGTAGGCTGGTTGATTATTCGGTCTCTGATCAGATCTCGCAGAAAATAAATGTTCGTGACTGAATTAACATAACGGGTTTGATATACTATAGAAGAAAGAAATTCGTTTCATTAATTAGTGTGCAAGAAAGGGCGGGGGTTCATGATGTCTTCAGACGGCAATCCTCCAGCAAATGTGGATCAATATTACCCTGCAGCCGGACGGGTGATTCTGCATGTCGATATGAATGCTTTCTACTGCTCTGTACATGAAGCCGAGGAACCAGATTTATATAGAGGAAAAGCAACGGCCGTTGCGGGCAGCAGTGAACTGCGAAAGGGTGTAATTGTAACCTGCTCATATGCCGCTCGTAATCGAGGCATCTCAACAGGTATGGTTGTCCACCAAGCCATGAAAAAGTGCCCTGATCTCATTGTGATTCGTCCTGATTTCCATTTGTATCGTCAATATTCAAGAGCGTTCATGCAGATTGCGTATAGTTATACGCCTCAACTTGAGGCTACATCCATTGATGAATGTTATCTTGATATTACAGGTTCAAGGCAATTCGGGAATCCAATGGAGATTGCGGAGAGCATTCAGCGTAGAATCAAGGATGAATTGGGACTGCCATGTTCCATTGGCATTGCACCCAACAAATTATTGGCAAAAATGGCTTCGGATCTGAAAAAACCGAATGGTATCTCCATTTTACGCATGAGGGACGTACCCCGGATTCTATGGCACAGACCATGCAACGAGATGTTTGGCATTGGCAAAAAAACGGCTGAAAAGTTGAAAAAACTGGGCATTGAAACGATTGGTCAATTGGCCAAGTCGGATGAGAACATGTTGACCGAACTATTTGGAGTTAATGGAACATGGCTCAAAAATTCCGCCAATGGCATTAACCACTCCGCAGTTCACGCGGAACGTGAGGCCAATAAATCCATTGGACATACAACCACTTTACCGGCGGATGTATCGGATATGAATGAGATTCATCGGGTATTCCTCAATATAAGTGACCAGGTAGCCAGAAGATTGCGCAAGCACGAAATGTTCAGCCAGGGGATTCAGATTACAATCCGCACACCGGATATGAAGACAATCACCCGATCACGTCTAATGGAAGTTCCTACGGAGGATGCAACGGTCATTTACCGTGAGGCCTGTAAACTATTTGAGAAGCATTGGGGTAGTGGCAAGCCTGTACGCATGCTGGGTGTGACACTTCAGAACCTGATTCCAAGAGAAGAATCCGCTGTGCAGATGGACTTGTTCGAATATGAGCAGAAGCCCAAAAAGGACAATCTCATTCGGATTATGGATCAGTTACGTGATAAATTTGGTGAGAATGCTGTTGTGACCGCAGGCATGCTTGGAGACGATCCTTCCGTGTTGCTTCGCAATCATAAAGTGCGTGGTACTTCCCTGCAAAAAGATAACTTGCAAAGTCTTGATTAAATAAGGGATAATAGAGACTTGTGGTTGCAAAATGATTTGTAATTATCCTTACTTTGTATTAATATGTTTCTAGATAAAGACACTGTACGTTTCGAATTTTAGGAGGAGAGAATGTAAATGAGTAAATATACTTGGGTTGAAAAAGACACATGCATCGCATGTGGCGCTTGTGGAGCAACGGCTCCAGACATCTACGATTATGATGATGAAGGTTTGGCAGAAGTTATCTTTGACGGCGATGCTAACCATGGTGTTAAAGCTATTCCAGACGACTTGTTTGATGATATGCAGGATGCATGCGATGGCTGCCCTACAGATTCAATCAAAGTAGCGGACGAGCCTTTCAATAAAGAAGGCTAAGTATTTCTCCTATGAACACAAAGCACCTTCTTTTGTCTTAACGACAAGGGAAGGTGCTTTTTTTTGCATTCATTTAACTGTGATTATCTGACTATGGATCAAGGACGAACATTGTCGAACCCCCTTTTTTCCACCGGGTACTCAAGTCCTATGGATTCAACGCTTGGTTATGCCGATATATAATGATATACGGAAAAAGGCGAAATAGTGGAGGATCGGATGCAAAATACTCATCTAAGAACATATGTCAAGAAACATCCAGACAATAAAATGGCTTGGTACTTGCTCGGAAAGGAGTACTTGGGCGAAGGACAGGAGGCCAAAGCCAATTATTGCTTTCAACAAGCGGGCGAGGTTTATGAGGCATTTGAACGCAGTAAAGCTCCTGCGGACATCTGGGTGGACTATCAGGAGAAATTGGTGGAGATGTCTGAGCAAAAAGAGAAAAAACAACGTAGACGCAAAATGTGGCTTACGTTGTTCATGCTGCTGATGCTGGCAGGTCTGCCACCTGCGGACGCTCCGGGTGTCAGTCGTGAAGCAGCCGATGCACTGTCAGCAGCACTGGAATCCACAGAGGATATCGTAGCGCCTGTAGAAGCGGATCAACAGGCTGGGACTGCATCCATTGCGCCAAGCAATGTGTTCACCGCTGCGGCATTTGGTGGAGGCAACCATGGCGAGGCTGCGCTCGCAGCTGCCTGGTCCGGGTCTGGCCCAAAAGTAGAGACCTCTGCTGTACTGGGTATGCAAACCTCGGATGACTGGTCTTTATGGAAGCGAAATATGCCTGTGAAATACATAGTACAAACCAATACAAGCGGTAAATTAACTGCACAGAGTTATGATTCCAAGCAATGTAACTGTGAACCTCCTGAAGTCACGCCTAAAATCAAAAAGATGGCCTTGGCGTGGACCGCCAAGCAGGAAGCAGCTGCATCCTTATCAAGTGCAATCGTGGCCTATCGCAAAAAAAATGATGCTTGGCCCAAGAGTGTAACGCAAATGGCCCAGCCATTTCCGAACAATATTCTGGGAGAGACTGCGCCAGGGATGACCGAGATGTTTCCGAAGCTGTTAGCTCTGCATCAGGGAAAGGCACAAAAAGGAAAGAGCGATTCAAATGGTAAAGAGAGCGGTTCAACATCTTTGAATTCGTCTCAAGGCAACAATGCCGCTTTTGCAGATACGCTGGGAGGTCAGCCTTTTTTGCAGGAACCGCTGGAGATTGTCATTGATAAGGATAAACATAAACTTGCACTAATCAGTGGGGATACCATTGTTCGTATGTATGATGTGGGACTTGGGAGTGATCGAACACCTGAGGGTTCATTTGTCATCACGGATAAAGTGGTCAATCCGAATGGGCGCTCGAACGGTGAGTTTGGAAGCAGAGGTATGCAGCTCTCGAATACGAATTATGCCATCCATGGGACCAACGAGCCAGACAGTATCGGACTGGATGAGTCCCTTGGATGTGTGAGAATGCATACAGGAGATGTAGAAGAGTTATTCGCTCTTGCTCCGCAAGGCACTCCGGTACGCATTGGAGAAGATGTACTGCCAGATCTGACGCTTGTTCCAGAAGCAAAGCAGCGTTATCAGCATACACTTGTTCCAAAGCAGAATAATCCGAACAAAACGTATCACTGGCTGAATTGATCTGTTTGATATGTAGAATCAGATGGATTCAGCCTGAATCATCTACATGTTGGCAATAATGATAAGAGCACCAATGATGATGATCAAGCCGCCTACACTGGCTGCAGTCCATGCAATGGCTTTGCGATTCACTTCTTCTTTCTTTTGCTGTAATGCAGGTGGTTTACGTTTGGGAGCCATGAGTTATTCCTCCTTATTTGGAATAGAACTGGTGTAGAGTAACCATGCTCTCATTGTAAAGAATTCAACTCGTCATTACCAGTGGGCTGGTGGATTTCTTGTGAGCATTTTGTATTATTCGATTTGTGCTGTCTATGCGCAAACTACTTTCCTTTTTAATAAGAAACAGATAGACTTGTGTGTAGAGTGTTTTTTACATATGAAAAGACGGAAAACGGCTTTTTGGCGTACCGGACCAGAACGGAGTGAGTGATTTGTTATACAGAAGTCTTGCTAAACCTTTGTTGTTCAAAATGGACCCTGAACAGGCCCATCATCTGATTATTGGCGGCCTTAGTGGCGTGGGTAGCATCCGTCCGGTTCCTTCCGGACTGCGAGTGATGTACGGCGTTCGTGAAACGTCTGATCTGGCTGTTGACATGTTTGGGTGTCATTTCCCTACACCTGTTGGTCTGGCTGCGGGTCTGGACAAAAACGGACAGGCCGTAACGGGCTTTTCTTCCATCGGATTTGGATTCATGGAAGTGGGAACCGTGACACCACTTGCACAACCAGGTAACGATCAACCACGGCTGTTCCGTTTGCCTCCAGATGAGGCTTTGGTGAACCGAATGGGCTTCAACAATCTTGGTGCGGAAGCGATGGCAGGTGAATTGGCACGTCTACAGGATCGGCGTATTCCAGTGGCTGTTAACATCGGCAAGAATAAAGCAACGTCTAATGAGGAAGCTCACCTGGACTATTCGAAGTGCATTCAGGCACTATACGATTATGCTGATCTGTTCGTGGTTAATATCAGTTCACCAAATACACCGGATTTGCGTAATCTGCAACATGGGAATGAATTGAAGGAACTGCTCGCTGCGGTTATGAACGAGATGAATGTGCAGCATGTACGAGCGGGTGGAGCGACCAAATCCGTTCTGGTGAAGATCGCACCGGATGTGAATGATCAGGAACTTGAATATATGGTGCGCACAATTGCAGACAGCGGTGTTGCTGGCATTATTGCAACGAACACAACCATTAGTCGTACAGGACTTTCTCACCAACATGCAAAGGAAACTGGCGGTCTGAGTGGTAAACCTCTGCGTGAGCGTTCTACGGAGATTATTCGTCAGATCTATCGTCAGACCGAAGGCAAACTTCCGATCATCGGTTCAGGTGGCATTTTCACAAGTGAGGATGCATACGAGAAAATTAAAGCCGGAGCAAGTCTGGTCGAAATATATACTGCATTGATCTACGAAGGACCTGAGGTGAATCGGCGTATTCATGCCGGACTGCGTGAGTTACTTCGAAAGGACGGTTATCGTCATATCTCTGAAGCGGTTGGTGCGGAGCATCGTTAAGAAGGAATGTGGATCCCCGGATGGAAAATATAGAAGCATGGAAGAGCGTAAAATGGTTCGGGACTCTTCCCCCCACCAAACATCATGTATAATGGAATAGAACAGGGGACGCTATAGAGACAGGAGGCATAAGCATGGACGGTAGAGACTGGGGTACATTTTTACTTCCTTATGAACAAGCGGTAGAGGAATTAAAAGTCAAGTTTAAGACAATGCGGGCGGAGCTGAAAAAACGGGAAGAGTATGCCCCGATTGAATTCGTTACCGGTCGTGTCAAAAAAATATCCAGTATTCTGGAGAAATCCAGACGACTGAATGTGTCGCTTGATGACGTGGAAACAGGCATCGAGGATATTGCAGGTATCCGCATTATGTGCCAGTTCGTGGATGATATCCGTCGGGTTGCCGAGTATATTCGAGGTCGTAAGGATCTCACGGTACTCATTGAGAAAGATTACATTACGAATTTCAAAGAGAGCGGCTATCGCAGCTTCCATATGATTATTGAGTATCCCGTTCAGACGGCTCTTGGACAAAAGAAAGTTTTGGCCGAGATACAGATCCGGACGCTTGCCATGAACTTCTGGGCTACCATTGAACATTCGCTGAGTTACAAGTTTCGGGAAGGGTTACCTGATGAGATGAGAACCAGGCTGAAAAAAACGGCTGAGGCGGCGTTTATACTGGACAACGAGATGTCTGCAATTCGTCTACAGATTTTGGAGGCGCAGAAGGCATTTGAGGATGATTCCAATATCGTGTCAAGAACATTGAATATCATTCATCAATTATACTTCTACCATCTTGTCAGTGAAGCAATTGAAGCACAAAAGCGATTTAACGATTACTGGGAACGGCATGATATGGAAGGGCTCAAAGACTTGCTGGATGACGTGAAGAAACTTCTGAACAACGCCAGAAAGGGCGAAAACCCGGATGAGCATCTATGAGCCACTGTACGTTGACTACTTAATCTACTTCAATCGTGATCAGGATTATTTCGAGTGCCATGAGGTGCTGGAAGAATTGTGGCTTGAACGTAACCGGGATTCTCTCTATAAAGGGTTGTTGCAAGTTGCGGTTGGTTTATACCACTTCAGGAATGGCAATCTCCGCGGAGCAACGATGATGTTACAGAGCTCACTTGATCTTCTGGAACCTTATCCTGCTACGGTTCTGGGCATAGACCTAGGGGCTTTGGTACGGGATGTACAGGAAATCGTGAAGCAACTGTCCCAATCAGATGTTCAGTCTGTGACTTACAGGGATTTATCCATACGAATTGTTAATGAGGTCTTGGAACAAGAGATATCTAGAAGATCGCTTGAGTTAAAACCTAATATTCCGCAGCGCCGGAGTCCTACCAGAGGGCGAATATACGAAGAGAAGATGAAGGCGATGGATCAGAGTAAAAGTTGAACCGTAATCAGCGTTAACATTCAAATGAGCATCCCATGGATATGAAGTTCCATGGTTATGAAACACCCCGACGATTCCTGTAAAGGGAAAGATCGGGGTGTTTTTGAATGTTGCGTCATATTCAGATGATTGCATGGTGGCACAGCCTGTCCTTCAACAGAACAGTATCGGTGATACAAGGCCTGATTGTAGATATTGTGGAAACGGAACTAGCAGTTAACTTGCCGAAGGAGCAGCACTGCCTTTATATTTTTGGAAAAATTGTTTGTAATCGTCCAGTGTATAGCCTTGGTCACTGCCATTTTCTTGCAGTCCGCCAACCATACGGTCTTTCTCGACACCAGCCTCATAATAGACGAGTGTAGGTGTGAACTCGATATTGTAATCAGTCCATCCTGCTTCGAATTCACGCAGATTGAACTGTGGAAGCTCAATACCTTCACTGTCAACCAGTGGCATCAACTGAGGTGTTGTGGCACGGCAGTGCGAGCAGTCGGAAGCAAAGAAATAAACAAAAAAGCTGTCTTTGTTATCGATTTTGGCTTTGAGATCAGTGGGAACAATAATTTGTTGATAGTTGGGATCACTAAGTAGCTCCCTTGTAGCTGGATTAAGCTTGGAAGCAGCGATGCCATAAGCATTTTCCACTGAATCCATCTGTTTCTTGGATTGCTGGTCTACGACAACCAGTGCTGCAATCATAATGATTAAAATACCCAGGAATATAAGGATCGCAGCACTTTTCTTTTTCTTCTTGGATTTCATTGGACATCCCCCATCGATCATATCGAAATATAGTTTGGGCAAAAATAAAGGTTGGGATAATATGCATAAACACCCGAATTTTTGCTCAGGAATCAATCTACTTGCCATTATACTACATTACACGCTGTAGTGGAATAGATACGATATGATAGGAAAGCAAAGCTTGGATATGATAAAATAAAACGATATTGCAATCTTACCAAGACAGGATGAGTGGGAATATGGGTGTAAAGTTACCTTTGATATTTGCTGAGCGAATGAAAAGTTTGCTGGGCGATGAGTTTGAACAATTTATGAAATCTTATGAACAGTCTCCTCATGCGGGACTGAGAGTGAATACGCTAAAAATATCGATGGAACAATTCGATGAGATTGCTCCGTTTGATCTAAGACCTATTCCGTGGTGTGAGACAGGATTCTATGTACCTCATGGTGTTAAACCGGGGCTGCACCCTTATTATCATGCAGGTCTGTATTATATACAGGAACCAAGTGCAATGGCTCCCGTTGAATTATTGCAGGTGGAACCTGGGGATCGCGTGCTTGATCTGTGTGCTGCCCCGGGAGGAAAAACAACACAGATTGCTGCAAAGCTGCAAGGCAAGGGTGTGCTTGTCACGAACGATATCCATGCGGAACGCACCAAAGCGTTGGCCAAAAACGTGGAATTGTACGGGGTGCGTAACGCCGTTGTTTTGAATGAGTCGCCAGAGCGGATCGCGAATGCATTTCCTCATTATTTTGACAAAGTATTAATTGATGCGCCTTGCTCAGGTGAAGGCATGTTCCGCAAGGATGAAGACATGGTGAAATCGTGGGAACATCATTCGGTGGATAAATGTGTGTTAATGCAGCGTGATATTCTCGAAACTGCGGCACGATTGCTAGCCCCGGGAGGAACTATCGTATATTCGACATGTACCTTTGCGCCGGAGGAAAACGAAGCGATGATTGCGGAGTTCCTGAATGTAAACCGTGATTTCGTAGTCATGGACATTCCTGAAGAGACAGGATTTGCTCCAGGACGTCCGGAATGGGTACGTCAGATGATGCCGGAGAAGGCTGAAGAGACGGAAGCTGTACTGGATCAAACGCGTGGAACCGCAAGATTGTGGCCTCACCTTTTGGAGGGAGAGGGACATTATGTCGCTGTATTGCAGCATCGTGCAAGGCAAGGATTAGAAACAGATCAACTTGGAGTAGTTAAAGAAGGAGCAATGGAGTATGGACAGGTCGTGGATGTGTCCAGGATTGAAGTAGAGGGGAACAAGGATCACTCTATTGCTGCTTCTTCAATTGCTATGACCAAGGCTGATCGTAAAAAGGAACGTTTGTTGCGAATCGAATCCCGAGAGTCCCATGACAGACAGGCTGGTGGCGGCAAGAATTCGGATAGACAGAGCAAAAAAGGTAAAGATCACGGTGGACGTAAATCGGAACGGGGTCAGGGACGCGGAGCTGATTCGGCAAGTATTGATCCGGTTGCGATCTACAGTCAGTTTATGAAAGAACAATTGGAGATTGAGTTAACAGGGGAGACGGTATGTTATGGAGATCGTGTGTATCAATCATCGGTTGGTGCAGCTCGGTTGGAGGGACTGAAAGTCATTCGTCCAGGCTGGTTTATGGGCACGATCAAGAATGGACGATTTGTTCCGTCCCATCCGCTTGCGTGTGCTCTGAATGCATCTGAAGCACGGCGAAGCGTAAATCTGTCATCCGCTGATGGCGAAGCCGTGAGGTATCTCAAGGGTGAAACGTTAAATATGGAAGAAGAACGAGTGGTGCTCAAGGCGGATACGGTTGCCAAAGGGTACGTTCTTGTATGTGTAGATGGTTATGCTGCTGGCTGGGGGAAATGGCTGGATGGTGTACTGAAGAATGAATATCCGGCAGGGTGGAGGTGGACATCGGTATGAGTGGAAAAGGCAAACAAACGCTGCGTCTGGACAAAATATTAAGCCATATGGGTGTGGGAACACGAAGTGAACTCAAAAAGATGGTGAAACAAGGCAGAATCCATGTGGACGGCAAAGCGGTGAAAGACAGTGGTGTACAGGTGAACCCTGAGGTCAACGTCATTGAAGCCGATGGCGAGCGGATTGTGTATCGGGAGATGATCTATCTCATGCTGCATAAACCTCCGGGTGTCGTGTCTGCTACCGAGGATAACAGAGATAAGACGGTACTGGATCTGCTGCGCAAAGAGGATCGGGTTTTCAATCCTTTTCCTGTAGGGCGACTGGATAAGGATACGGAGGGACTGCTCATTCTTACGAATGACGGTCCGCTTGCCCATGATCTGTTATCTCCACGCAAGCATGTGCCCAAAACCTATGAAGCCCGTGTACTGGGAAACGTGGATGAAGCGGATGTGCAACGTTTCAAGGCGGGCATTCAATTGGATGACGGGTACGAGACGTTGCCTGCCGAACTGACTATACTTGGTCAGGAAGAGACGGAAGAAGGCACGATCTCGTCGATCTCGCTTATTATTCACGAAGGGAAGTTTCACCAAGTGAAACGTATGTTTCAGGCGGTAGGCAAGCGAGTGATCTATCTGAAACGCGTAGCCATGGGTGAACTGGAACTAGCTTCCGATCTTGCTATCGGAAGCTATCGTGAATTAACCGCAGACGAGTTGAACCTTCTGCGGAAGTAAAAGCTCCCGTCCTTCGCGAAGCGGAGCAGGGAGTCGTGGAGGGAAGCGGAGCCCCGATACTAAAGCCGAAGGCGAAAAAGCTCCCGTCCTTCACGAAGTGAAGCAGGGAGTTGTGGAGGGAAGCAAAGTCCCGATACTAACGCCGAAGGCGAGAAAGCTCCCGACCTTCACGAAGTGAAGCAGGGAGCCGGGCAGAAAGCGAAGCCCTGCCCGTATTGGTCCCGGTTAAGCTTGGGCGGGACCGCCGCTGACCAGCGGTGTGCCCGGCAACAAGCGTTCCTACGACAACCGTGACATAGCAAGACCCGACCTAACACCGGTGAGCAGGACGGGAGTCCAGAGGGCAGAGCCCTCTGGGGCCCTCCCTCGGAAGGGAGGGTTTGGGTGGGTGCGACTACTAACAGATGAGGATGAAGCCAGAATGACTTATAAATTAATTGCACTTGATGTAGATGGAACATTGCTGAATGATCATCATGAACTTACTGAATGGACTCAGGAGACCTTGATCCAAGCTTCCCGTCAGGGAGCAGAGATTGTCCTGTGTTCAGGTAGAGGTCCGGCCAACACGATTCCTTTTATGGAGCAGATGGGACTGGATGGATATGTGATTACACATAATGGCGCCGTTACTGCGCAAGTCGATACCCGTGAGGTGGTTCATCATTTTGCATTAGATGGACAAGGACTGGAGCCAATCATATCCTACTGTAGAACTAATGGAGTACATTTTGACATCAATACGGCATTTGGTCTGTATGTGGATCAACCGGAAGGTTTGGGTTTGCAGGTGCGTGAGATGTATTACAACTTTATGGCAGAGCCACTGAAGTTACCCAAGTGGGTTGACATGACAGAACCGCTGGCAAAGTTCACTGCATTTGGTCCGATTGAACAGATGGATGCAGTACTTCAGGAATGGTCAACTTGGAATCTGCCTTATTATATGACACGGAGTGGTGACTTTTTTATTGATCTGATGCATCCCGAAGCGTCCAAAGGCGCTGCGCTGAAAAGGCTTGCCGAATCGAAAAGAATCATGCCTTCGGAGATCATGGCCATTGGCAACTACTTCAATGACATTACGATGTTGACCTTTGCGGGCAAAGGCATTGCCATGGATAACTCACCGGACGAGGTGAAAGCTGCTGCGGACGAGGTTACACTCTCCAATAACGAGCAGGGTGTGGCACACGCAATCCAAAAATATGTGTTATCCATCTAACCTACATCTTATATTTGAAATGCATGCTTCCCTCATATTCTACCGTCCTTAGGGGCATCCTAAGAGAATAACGTTAGGAATAGAGGAGGACACGTGATGAAATACGATGTGGAATTGGTTGCAGACCTGCGGACATCAGGTGGAGAAGTACAGGACGTGATGGTCAATGGACAATATGCAGGCTCACTTTTCCTTGTGTACAGAGAAGGAGATCGTTTATCTGGTAGTCTTCAGATCGAGCAGGAGTCTCTGCCTGATGGTACAGAGGAACGTATCGTGGAAAAAGTGCATGCCTATGTCCGATCTCTTGCAGACGCGTTGGAAGCTGCATATTATGAAGTGCTGGTTAGTTGTGGCTCATTACATTCGGTTCTGCATAAGCCTGAGTCAGAGACCGTGTGGCCGTCTGAAGATATGAATCATGACGAAGGCAGCTATGACGATATAGAGAGCAGTGGAAGTAAGGTAATTCCTGTTTCACAAGCCGAATCGTTTACATATGAAGATCGGGATCAGGTTCTGGAGATGGAAATGGTAAGCGCGGGACGCAGCATATCGACGTATATATTCAATGATGTCGAAGGGCAGGAACTAGCAGAAGCTTCCTTAAAACAATATGGCGCTGATGTACAAGGTGAAATACACTGGTATGACGAGCCGGAAGAGAATCAATTGGAAGCTGCGGCAGAGTTGCTGGTCAGAGAGCTGGATGAAGATATCATCGATACGATTACGATCCGCATGTGGCATCAGGGCAACGAACTCGAGACGCTAGAGTGGGTACATCGCGATTTCTCCGAGGATTTTGAGGATACTGATGAATCGGATCTGGATGAGCTGGAAGCTGCTGAAGAAACATGTTATGTCATGCTGAAGCGTAAGGATCGGGAGTTCCGGGTATATGAGCTTTTTCTTCAGGAACGAGGTGGATTGCCTGTGGGAACAGCAACAATAGACACTTCTCATTCCGATCTGACGGGATACATTGATTACGAGGTTCCTGGTACCAGCATTCAGCGAAAGAGCCTGGTCGAAGTGTTGATGCAGGAGTTGGACAAGGAAATGGAGTTTGACACCTTGCACCTGACGATGTTGTATCGAAATCAGATTATTGATGAAGCCAGAATAGATGGGTAAAAGGCAGCTGCCTTTTACCTTTTTTTGTTCTCATTTTGACGAAAAATCCATTTCCCGGTATAGTACCATTAGTTTAACAGAGATCAGGAAGCGGAGGAGAACAATGATGCACTCATTCAGGATCAGTAGCGAATATATTAACGATGGTTTTCAAGCGGTTCAGGCGAAGCCGGAAGATACGGAGGATGTGATGTCGCTGCTGGTGGAGACAGCCGAATGGTTACAGAGCCAAGGTTCTTCCCAATGGAACGCTTTGCTTAAAGGTGAAGATTCACATGATACGGCAGGGGCGATTCGGCGTGGGGATGTGTTTGTATTTAAAAAAGGAGCGGATATAGCGGGGATGGTCATCCTTATGGTTCAGCCAAGCCCTTGGGATATTCATCTTTGGGGTTCAAAAGCTCATGCCGAGGATGGTGCAATTTATCTGCATCGGCTAGCGATTCGAAGAAAATATGCTCAGAGCGGTCTCGGACGGTCCATTTTGCAATGGTCCAGCAGCGGCATACATTTTGAAGGCAAACATACGGTTCGGTTAGATTGCGGAGCGAGCAATGCTACGTTGAACGCCTTTTACGCGCGGAACGGGTATACTTTTTTGGGAGAGACCGATGGTTACAGTACATATGAGAAGCCCGTGGAGCTACAGAGCTGAAATTCTGGTTATCCAATGAATATGTTGACGACAACCGCAAGCGATGGACTGCTGAATTAGAGCTTTTGCTTCTGAGGGGAACGTTTCATGAATATGTTGTATATACGAGTTATCGTAATATAGATGTTCCGGCTTCCCTATGTCATAATGGATAGTAGAGCAGTACGTAAGTTAGAAAGGGGGAAACTAACGGTGAGATTGCTGCAGGCGCTTTTCTTTCCTCCGGAGCAGCCCGGAGGTGTATCCTCTATGATTCCGTATATGCAAGAGAGATTTACAACCCCGAGGTGGGAAATGGATCTATTCTCGTTGCCAAAGCGAATTCGCAATAAGGGCAGAGAGGAAGTTCAGTTCGAAACGTTTGACTGGACGGAATATCAGGATAGTCCTGTTGTCCAAAAATATATTCAAACATATCGTGATTATCTTTGGTGGACCAAACTGCGTATTCAGAAGCCCTATGATCTGATTCATGCCCACCACCCAATTGCAGGACTTGCGATGAAAACGGTTTTCCCGGATACACCCCTCATTCAGACGATTCACTCCAGTTATGAACGAGAATTAATCCTTAATGGACGCATTGAAACGGATGGACCGGAGCATCGATTCCTGCTTGCGATATATGGTGAGCTGGAACACCAGGCAGAGCGCCTCTTAACGGTGTCGGATTCGTTCCGTCGTTATCTGGCTCCCTATGTGAAGGAACCTGATGTCATCGGTGTGATTCCCAATGGATTTGATGAGAAGCGCTTTAAGCCGATTCCTCATGATAATGCGATACCACAACTGGTCACGGTATGTCGGCTTGTTCCGGCTAAAGGGTTGGATATTCTTTTCAAAGCTTGTGCGGAACTGAAGAACCGAGGTCATGATTATGTGTTACATATTATTGGAGATGGACCGATTCGTCCTGATCTGGAAGAATTGGCGCAGCGGTTGGGGATTTATAATGAGACCATTTTCTATGGTTATACACTGCACCCTGAGGAATTCATGCCATTCTTTGATATTTTTGTACTTCCTTCACGGGCAGAAGCATTTGGTTCCGTCTTCGCTGAAGCGGCGCTGAGTTGTCTTGCCCTTGTGGGTACGGATGTAGGTGGTATACCGGAACAGATCGAAAACGGTAGCAATGGGTTGCTTGTACCGGCAGAAGATCCTTCTGCGTTGGCTGAAGCGCTTGAAAAGGTGATGCTGGACCCGGCTTATCGTTATGAACTTGCCCGTTCAGCGTGTGAAAAAGCCAAGACACATTACTCGCTCGGCAGATCGGTCAATGAGTTGAAAAAGATGTATCTACAGTTTCCTGTCCAAGCCTAAAAGGTAGAGCAAAAAGTGCGAGCCGCTGTGCTAAACAGCGGCTTTTTGTCATGTTTAAGGAAAGAATACCCACAATGACTTGGGGTTATGAGCAAACGGATGCTCATATTCATGAAGTACATAACTGTGAGATTTATATATTGTTGCGTTTACGAAAGGCTCCCCAGCGGTTCAGTACCAATTTGGCAGCCCAGATTAATGCCATACTTCCGAAGATAGGGTAAAGGATGGACAGCAGGGAACTGAATCCAAACTGACTGAGTGAGTAACACAACAGCATAATGGTTAATGTAATGAAACGGGGATGGACACGTATATGTTGTCTCAGTTGCAAGGTCATTCCATAGATATCGGCTACAAAGGTACTGAATATTTCCATGAAAATAAGGGATACATATACAGATTGCACTGCCCATCCAAGTTGAAAGGCAATGCTGCCCATCGGGATTTCGAATTGGATGATGCCGGGCATCTGAGCTGACATGGCAAAATGAGCTGCCATCAGCATGAAACCAACGCCAATTCCACCCAATACTCCACCCCACTTCAGCACATTCCGACTACGAATCTGGTTACCTACAGGCACAAGAACAGCTTGAGCCAACACCAGATTGAATGAAGTATACAATAGTGGAGACAGCCACACTTGAATAGGGTTTGAGTCTGTCGTCAGTGTGATGAATCGGGAAGCACCTGGATGATGGATGGTACTTGTGATCATGAGCAGAGATAACAGGAGCATCATGGGCACGACGATGCTATTCATTTGTAGGATGGCTTGAATGCCCCGACCGAGAAGCAGGTATGTCCCTACAAGTGTGACGATCAGACCTGTCTGATAATGCAAACCCAGATGTTCGACAAAAACGGAGCCTGCTCCGGCAAGCATGACACTGTTCACGCCAATGAGAATGAGAAGGGTCACCCAGGTGATCCATTTGCCCGCCTTATGGCCGAATAAATGTTTGTTCAGATCCTCATAAGAGCGGGACCCGGTATCGTGAGCGATCAGCATCATTTTGGTACCTAACCAGACAAAGAGCATGGTGGATAAGCCTATGGTGATGGTGGCCCATTTGCCATACTGGGTAAAAAACTGCAAAATTTCCTGCCCTGTAGCGAAGCCGGCTCCGACAACCGTTCCGATGTATGTAAATGCGATCTGCAGCACCCGAAATGCCTGTTTCATGTGTTTCCCCTCTCAGGCCCCTGTATAGTTTGGACATGCGGGTACCATGGTAGAAGGTATGCTTGACCCACCAAACTCATGACAATCGATAGTGAGCTTTGTCTTGAATTGTGTCTCAAGGACAGCGCCCAGGCAATTTCGCTTGAACTTATAGATAGATATATGATACTTTTACCTCATAGGATAGGCTTGGGAGGTCAAATCATGGAATTATTGAAACAACGAATTTTGCAAGAAGGTGTGGTTATCTCGGATCAAGTATTAAAGCTGGATGGTCTGTTGAACCACCAGATTGATCCTGCATTAACGATGGAGATGGGACGTGAGTTTGCTGCCCGTTTTCGTGAAAGTGGAGTAACTCGGGTAATCACGGTAGAATCCTCAGGGATACCGGTTGCTTTTGCAGCGGCCTATGAACTTGGGGTGCCCCTTGTATTCGCCCGTCGCAAAAAAACACTTCTGGCTGATCCTGATGCTTACTGTGAACGTGTACCGTCCTTTACCAAAGGAATTGTAACTGACATTATGGTATCTCGCGAGTTCATTCATGAGAATGACCGCATTTTGTTCATTGATGATATTATTGCCAATGGAGATGCCGCTCGTGGCGTCATCAAAATTATCGAGCGTTCTGGCGCGGAACTCGTCGGATTCGGCGTTGTGGTCGAGAAAAGTTTCCAGGCAGGGGCACGCACGATTCGTGAACAGGGTATTCCGGTGGAAGCCTTGGTACGCATTCGTTCCCTGAACGATGGAACAGTACAATTTGACGATAACGAAATGTGACATTTTAAAGGAATAGGGCCTATTTTTTGAACTATGCCTTTGCATGACCGCCGATTTCATTTATAATGGGGTTATGTTAGGGAGAGGAGGCAACACCATGGGGAACCAACCGGCAACAGAACAATTTTTTAATGATAAGCTGGCGGAATCGAAAGTTCATTTTGAACGTGCCCTGGATTGTAAACATACGGAATTCGATGACCTTTATCCCTATATGATTGAACATCCTCAATTTTTCTGGTACAAACGCTATGTTGCCTGGTCAGAATTACTGACGATTGTAGGCTTGTGCGAAGAGTTGTCCTTCTCTTGGAAAGAACAATTTACACCGCATCAAGTGGAGTACCTTGAAGAACGTGTGATGTCCGCCAAAGTGCTTGATTTTTGGTTCGAGAAGAACGACAGCAAAGAGCACGCGCAGCGGTAACTTTCAGTCGGGACATAATTTCGAATGACATGACAGTCCAATACAGTCACGTGAGACCTAAATGACTTTTCATTTAGGTCTCTTTTTGTAAATAAATTTGAAATATAGGAGCCATGAAGATGATTAGTGATACAGAATTGGACGCCCTGCGTCTGTCAGGTGAGAAAGTTAGAGTCGTACGGGACGAGCTGGAATCGAACGACGTGAAGGGGATTGTGGTTGCCTGGGATGGCGAGCAGGTACTTATCCGTCGTCAGAATCGACGTGTCGTTAAGCTGGACCGAGGTTACAGCTATCAGCTGTTCAGCGAGCCGCGCCAGAGTCCACTTAGTGAGTAACAGCTTATAATTATAGCAGTGGCCATGCGCGTTAAATGTTTGGAATTACCATGATTTCTTGGCATAATTGGCTCACTCGGGAGAGAAGATAGGTACAGTGAGGAAGATCTGTAACTATAGCCGAGAGGGTGTGCTACAAGCCATGACATTGATGAATGATAAAGTTCATGCCTACAAGGATCAGATTGGAGCATTAAGCGATGTGCTGCCAGGTGTGGTGAAGTCGTATCATGAGTTTACCGGAGAATGTTTCCAACCTGGCGTGATTGATGCGAAGACAAAACAGCTAATTGCCCTTGGGATTGGATTGTTTGCCAACAATGAGGTATGTACCTTCTACCATGTAGAAGAAGCCCGTGCCAAGGGTGCAACAGATCAGGAGATTATGGAGACCGTTGCGGTGGCCGGAGCTGTTGGAGGAGGACATGCCCTGTCTCAGGGTGCGATGCGAGTGCAGAAGGCGCTGCATTAGTAAGCAATGCAACATACATTTTTAAGTGCAAAAAAGGCATCCGGTTAATAACCGATGCCTTTTTGTATGTGAATCACATTTTACCTAGCATTTTATCATACATAAACTGTCCAGTTACCCGACGTGCTGTTACATAACGATCATTGAAGTATGGATTCGATAACTTCGTGATGCTTACACCTTTACTGCTGGAGGCATGAGCGAATTGTCCGCCGCCGATATATACACCTGTATGTGAAATGCCTTTGCCTGTTGTATTAAAGAACACCAGATCACCTGTCCGAACATTGCTCTTGGATACGGGAGTACCTGCTTTGGCTTGCTGCTGCGAAGTACGTGGTAATTCAATGCTGTATTTGTTGAAAAGATATCTCATAAAACCAGAACAGTCGAAGCCGGCTACAGTTGTGCCACCCCATTTGTAAGGAATACCTGTCATGTTGTTCACTACGGAGTTGATACTGCTTGCCTCTGTGCTTGTTGCCCCGGATGTAAATAATACAGCTGCTCCAAAAATGGAGATAATCAGTTTTTTCAAAATCAATGTTCTCCCTTCGATGCCTACGGAGTTAGCTAAGGGTTCGGTAGAAGGTTCCCTATATTTCCTATGTATAAGAATAATTCACCCAAATTGGTTCCCCCGTTTTCAAACATGAAACTCGGCAATGAATAATTAAGTTTTTGTAACTATTTGAAACTATATTGCATAAATGCGTAATTGTCAAACCCATTTAAAACCCTTCGTAATACCTCAATGTTAGCGGAATTAAGGTTTTTATATGAAAGAAGGGATCAAGTTTGGGTATCATTCATGACAAAAACGTCATTATTGGTTCGTTTAAGACGAATTTGGATAAATAAATAGGTTTGTCATGAGTTAAAAGAACTATTCCGTTATGTAGAATTAGAGAGATTATATTCATTAAGTTGCATATATTGACAAAAAGCGATTTTTTGCATATTATCTGAGTATCCAATCCACATATTGGATTAAAATTGATTTTATTATGCGATAAATACAAATAAAGGAGGTTTAGAGACGAGTATCATAGGTAAAGTAGAAGTGGAAGATTTATAAAAACGAACATAGGAGAGTGTTACATTTGAAAGCGAAGAAAATAATTACTTTTGTCCTGGCATGTACAATGGTGTTTTCGGCAGTTGGAATGGCAGTTCTCCCTGTAGGGATGGTATCTGCTGCGGATGCATCGGGTACGACAGCGAGTATTTCTGATATTTTGAAGAACCAGCTGCCGGATGGAGGTTGGAGAAAAGATTATAAACAGACAAGTGGAGAGTGGGCAAAGTCCACGATAGACAACAAGGCTACATACTCAGAAATTAGAAGATTGGCGAAGGAATTTAAAAAGACGAATGATCCGCGTTACTCCACAGCTGCAATCAAAGGAATTAACTTTTTGATCAACATGCAGTATTCAAACGGCGGATGGCCACAAGTTTACCAAAGCTCCGGATACCACAAGCACATCACTTACAATGATGATGCCATGATTAATGTAATGATCATGCTGGATGAAGTAGCGGCACGCAAAGGTGATTTCTCTTTTATCGACAGCATACTTGCTAACCGCAGTAAAAATTCAGTTGCCAAAGGTGTGGAGGCGATTTTGAATACACAGGTCGTTTCAGGTGGTAAGCTCACAGCATGGGGACAACAACATGATTCCAGCTCCCTTAAACCAGCGAGCGCAAGAATCTACGAAGTGCCATCGCTGACAGCTGGAGAGAGTGTAACGATTGTTAAATTTCTGAAAACCAGACCTGCTAACGCTAAAATTACTGCATCCATTAAAGGAGCGGAGGCTTGGTTTAACAAAGTGAAAATTACGGGTTACAAGTATGAAAGAGCTAATGGAGATAGTAAAATTATCGCTGATTCCAAAGCTGCACCAATTTGGGCACGCTTCTATGAGATAGGGACGGATAAACCAATCTTTATTGGTCGTGATGGGGTAGTAAAATACAAATTAAGTGATATTGATAAAGAAAGAAGAGGCGGTTATGCATGGTATGGTAACTGGCCTTCCAAGCTGTAATTTGATGTATGCTTCCGTTTTAATGAACCAAACTATTAGCAGCAGTTAAAGGTAAAGCCTGAAAACGACATGGACGTCTGGTTCGGGCTTTATTGTTATTATTTTCAGTGTTGACATGATAGATTCCACATGATATATTATCTCTTGTCGCCGATATTGATCACGGAGATACAATATGCGGTCGTGGCGGAATTGGCAGACGCGCACGGTTCAGGTCCGTGTGGGCTAACCCCCGTGGAGGTTCGAGTCCTCTCGACCGCATCTAATAAAAAGACTCCTTAAGCTAACGCTTAAGGAGTCTTTTTTTGCATTTTTTGATATAAAACTAACTTTAGACTTGAGTATCCAAGAGGTTAGTGCTTAGCTGCACGTACAGCAAATGGTCTTCCATCAGCCATATGGAACGTTTATTGCGCTGCGGTAACATTAACGCTGTCAATATTCGGTCCTTCCGATCCAGTGGTGACCACTTTCAATGTATTGGTCCCCGTGTTCATGGGGACCTGTATTGTTTTTTCAACCCAAGTGGACCAGCTTCCCGTAGCTAGAAAGGGCTCGTTGCTGATGACTTTGGTTCCGTTCACAAAGATGTCGAGGTTCCGAGTGCCGCTTTCCAGCGCATAACGAAACTTTACGTTTTTGGTACCTGTTGTCGTGTTATTAATGCCGTTCCATTGAATGGCCGAACCAGTCATCGCATTGAAGTTAACATACCCGGAGCCAGTGTAACCGGGGTAGATTGTTTCAATGGTAGCTTCCGTAAGTGACGTTCCGGTCTCGGCTTCATACGTAGTGCCACTGCCTGTATTCCCGCCGCTATTTCCGCCAGTAACGTTGGCAACAAACGTTGTTACGCTCTGAGGCGGGAGCTGTGCCGTGAAGGCTCCATTGGATACGGTAAGCGGGTTTCCGCTTGCCAGGTTTCGACTGCTGTCCGTAATCCATGAGGACACAGTGGAGGCATTACCATTCTGCAGAACGAATTTTTGGCTTGTGGCTGAAGTTCCGCGGTTAATTGCCACAACGACGACTTTGTTATCACCTTTATAGGCTGAGACAAATGTGTTTGTATCCGGATTTTTCGTTGCATCGACTCGCAGGTAGCCTGGACGCACGAATTTAGAGAAATGAGCCATATTATACCCGCGTTTGCTTATGGTACCGTCCTCTTTCATCGGACCATACTGTCTGCGGATGTACCACCACACATAGGCCTGGAAATCACCTTCTACCATGGCATTGTGCATGTGATAGGAAACGTCCAGTGCTTCAGGCCAGCGGTCTGCTGAGTTGTTATCACTGTTCGGAACATACACCTCAGTCATCCACAGTTCTTTACCGGCTCCTTTTTGCTTAAAGAGAGGGTAGGCAAAATTAGAAATCTGGGTTCCATACGTATGTGCTCCCAGAATGTCCATGTTGGCAAGCGCCTGCGGATCATTCAGGATTGGGTCGGATATGTTCTTTAAGTACTGGAAGGATTCAGGCGCCATGACTTTGGTACCTTGAATGGACCCGGCATTTTCTTTCATGAATCGAAGGATCTCTTGTGGAGTCCACCAGGTCCAGTCATGAGCATAATCCGGTTCATTCTGCACAGAAATGGAATATAAATCTACGCCGTTATTTTTCATGTAGGTTACAAAGTCGTTCAGATGTTGCGCATAGGCGGCATATTTGTCGTATTTCAGACGTTTGGCATTTGTGTCACCATTGTGGTTGAACGTTTCAACCATGCTGCTTGGAGGATTCCATGGGGATGCAAATACAATAGCACCCTTTTCGATAGCCCGTTTGGCTGTGGCAACTTCACGATACCAGTTATTGGAATCTGGATCGACGTAGATCCTGAGAATGGAGAAGCCTAACTGATTCTGATCATTACCAAAAGCAGTTTCACGTTGAGCGGGAGTCAGATCACCAATCCAGGCAGGAAGGTTAATGCCCCCAAAGCCCTTGATCAGCTGTTTTTCCGAGGACAAATTAATGTTGGCATCGCTGGCTGCTGACACATTTGTCGGGGTTAACATCAAAGGCAGGGCTGTTAAACAGGCCAAAAGAACATTAATCGTCTTTTTTAGTTTGAATTTCACTACTTTCATCCTCCTCGATAATGGTAAATGGTTACATAGAGAAACCGCGACCAGGGATAACAAACAAGAATAGCGGATTGTCTGGCATTTATTTTATGTAAACCCTTTCAAAACCTCCTTCCATAAATCATAGGAATGAAATGAAGCACATAACCTCTTTCATTTGTTGATTCTACTAAATAATTCCTAAACTGAAAACCTGACAAATTACAGTATTTTTTCTAATTAATCTCTATTTTCCAACTGTTCAATGACAGTTCCTGTCTTAATGCAAAGGAGAAAAACTGGCATGATGGGGATCTTCGTTTGAGATAGAGGTCTCCAATGGCGGGGATATTGTTATAAAGGAAGGCTTTGGCTTACATATTCCTCCCTTCATTATCAAACAATGAGATCACAGAAGTTACGGGGAGGGAATCATGATGAAGGAAAAGAGAAAGAATTATCGATTCATTGCAGGTATCATGGCATTTTTGATTGTGTTTTACGCAGGCATATCGGCAGGAGGGCCTACAGCGGCAGCTTCAGAGTCCCCATCGAATGACAAACGGTTAGCGATTATCATCGATGATGTTGGTAATGACATGAGGGGTACGGCAGAAATCCTGGCGATGCCAGTTAAATTAACGGTAGCGGTCATGCCTTTTTTGCCAACAACGAAGAAAGATGCGATAGCTGCACATGAAAAGGGGATGGATGTGATTGTGCACATGCCCATGGAACCCAAGAAAGGACGACCTGAATGGCTGGGCCCGGGTGCAATCACATCCAATCTAACAGATGAAGAAGTCCGCTCACGCGTGGAGAAAGCGATTGATGATGTGCCCCACGCCATTGGCATGAACAATCATATGGGTTCCAAAATTACTTCGAACAAACGCATCATGTCCATCGTACTCGATGTATGCAAGGAGCGGGGCCTCTTCTTTGTAGACAGCCGTACGAACTTTCGCTCCGTGGTGGGGGAACTGGCCGTATCCAAAAATATGCCACCTGTAGGTAATGACATTTTCCTGGATGATCAAAACTCCAAGCAACACATTCGCAAACAACTGGATCTGGCTGCTCAGCGTGCGATTGATAAGAATATCTGTGTTGTCATTGGTCATGTCGGTCATTCGGGGATGAACACATCCGCAGTCATTCGTGAATCCGTCTCCCGTTTGCAAAATCAGGTTCAATTTGTGGGAATCGGTGATCTGGTTCGAGATGTGTGGCAATGGCATTTTGCTCCTACACTACCGACAGATAATAAATAATGCCATTGGCAATGGACTGGGCGATTCGTTTTTGCTCAGCGGGATCACTCATTCTGACTCGATCTGTCGCATTGCTCAAAAATCCGGTTTCGACGATAACGGCAGGTTGTTTCACGTAATTCAATAAATAAAAGGGCTTGCCCCATACGACCTTGTGCTCCGTTCCGTACAACTTGTTCATGGCATCCTGAATGGATTGGGCCAGCAAATAACTCCTACCTTCTTTCTGGTGTAGTACCACCGGGCCGTGTACATTCGATCGGGGACTCCAGTTCGCATGAATGCTGACCACGATATCTGTACTTACTTCTTCGCTAAGGCTTTTACGTTGGGCAAGATCTCTGGTATGACGGGAGCGGCTGTTCAGCCAGCGGTTCTCATCACTAAGTGCATAATCACCAAGTCGATTGATGATAACGGCATAACCTTTGCTGCGAAGCAGCAGATAGACCTTTTGGCTAATGGCCAGGTTGATATCTTTTTCCAACACACCTTGGGCTGACGTACCACCGTCAATACCGCCATGGCCTACATCGAGCAGGATAACTGGTGCTGCAAAGGCATGATGACTTGAGCGATATGCATCTCCATCGGTCACTGGCAGCATGGATGGACTGTTCTGGGACAGGGCTGCTTTTCCATAAGCCACATGGGGCAGCATGAGAAGGCAATGGAAGCTGATTAGCAAGGCTACCGAAGCGGTCAGCAGCTTATACATGGGAATACACACTCCTTCATGGAATAGGGTATCGAATTTCAGATTAATGACTCGATGGATACCTTTGGCATTAGACTGTGCATTCTGAGGGTTTTCATACTTCTTTCAATAAAAAAATGTTTAACCAGTCCACATCCTGCACACAATAGAACTATCGTAAGCTCCGCAAATGTGCAGGAACGAAGGAGGCAGAATTATGGCCAAAAGTGATGAGTTGGTAAAATACATTACGCAGCGTGTTGTTCATTATATCGATACACCGAAGGATGAGCGGAAAGGTCGCACCAAAAGGAAAGAGCCGTGGGCGAAGAAGTGGTTTGGTATGATCCCTTTCGCTGTATCCCTGTGGGTGGGGAAAAAAGAAAAAGAATTCGATACAAAGTCTCATAAACGAAGTTCTTCGGGCAAAGGGTGACCATAGCTTACCTATTTCACTAATGGTAAACCAAAAGACGCAATCCCTTAATATAATGGGAAGGCGTCTTATTTGTTGTTTAACAGTTTATCTGACTGGACTGTATCTTAAGAATTTGCTGATGATCAAGGATTTACGATGTAAAAATGGCCATCTTGCTGCAATGTGCTCAAAGGGACAAATCGTTGAATGGATGATTTTCCACCTAGCGCTACATATAGAATAGACTCTGCTTCCTGATCAGTATGCCACAGCTGATACCCGCTAACAGGTAGAGGACCGCCATATACAACGTTACGATCACCCGCTGAGAAAACAATCTCTTGATTCTCCCCGTGTTGTATCACATCTTTTGCTCGATCCGCAGCAACAGGCTTGGAGGTAATCCACAACAGATTGTCAGCCGGATTGAAGACGGGTCGCAGATGAAGTGGGTCGACTGATAAAGATGGCGTTGTGGATAAATCAGTTATACTGACAGAGGTCTGTTTGGAATCAGCCTCCAGCAGGTTCAGGAACTCTGACGGTAGTACATCTCCGTTCGTAGCATCAATATAAAGTGCAGGATGGTTAGGTTGTTCCACTTTCCAATAAGTCAGCAGGGGAAGAGTATAACCAAGATGAAGCTCTCCTCCGCCAGCAAGTAATGCCTCAAGGTTCACATGTTGTCGATCCAAGGTTTGTCCAAGAAGTTCATTGTTGTATGGTGACTGTTCTCCATGACCATATTCACTAAGCATCATCTGACCCTGCTCTGTGACTGTAATAATCATATATCCGATCGGTTTGCCTTCAAACTCAGCTTGAACGAGCCAGCTATGTGTACCCGGACCCAGAGGGTAGAAGTCCAGGTCGGCGTTCTTCCAATGCGCTTCGGTATCAACTGAGCCAAGTGCAACAGCTTGTTGCTCTGCAAACCGTTGTACAGCAGTGGGAGCTAATTTGTCATTCTCAACGGCAAGATGTTCGGGAATATATTCTGTTGATGATGCGGGGGACAGTGAAGACGTTTCTTGTTCCTCTGCATTGGCTATCGACCAAAAAGAGAATAGGGCAAGACAACTGAGCAAGCCCAAGGTTATACAGGTTGTTTTCCGAGCGTTATTCCAACACATATGAAAGAATCGTTTCAAATTCACACCTACTTTTCATTTATCCGTTACCTGAGCGGCTCCTAGTTTCATTCTAGGGGACAGGCTATGCAAAGGTTGCCACAACCTGTCGGGCAGCCGATCATGAATAAACACTACTTTTGCCAGCATTTGCAGGAAAAGTAGTGTCTTCGTCTATCTTAAGTGAAACATGCCGCTGCTAATGGCAGTCACTTTCACTTTGGGTTCATATTGCCAGATCATCTCGGTCCGGCGCGTCTCATACTGCAATTTCATAGCTTCACGATCGATTACCGCCTGTTTTGCTTTCTCTTCTTCGGCATCTGTCTCGGAGTCGATCGGTACTGCGGCTTCTGCCGCCAGTTCTACATCTGCTCCAATGGGTTTAGCGTTAGTGAT
The DNA here is from genome assembly GCF_037973995.1 of Paenibacillus sp. FSL R5-0701. Lineage (NCBI taxonomy): Bacteria > Bacillati > Bacillota > Bacilli > Caryophanales > Paenibacillaceae > Paenibacillus > Paenibacillus sp. FSL R5-0701. The sequence continues at coordinate 2,273,629 of NZ_CP150230.1, forward strand.
ATCCAGAACTTTTTTCAGTGGTACAGGTGGCGTGCGGTTAGAATGGACATTCTCCGTGTCTGAGGTTATCTTACCTGGTGATTCTACCTCAGGCGTATCTTCTCGGAGTACTGCTTCATAGTAGGTGTCCAACACGTCCAGCTCCAGATCAAGCCGCTCTTGGGCTTTCTCGGCCCAGCTATAATCGAGTTCCAGCAAGCGGTTTGTCAAATGAGATTCCAGAGCAGCTCCGGCGTCAAATATCGAAACTTTAGCTGTCTGCACATGCATGTTCTCCGCAAGTCTCGGACTGAGATCACGTCGGTTCAGCTTGGTGCCGAATTTTTCTATAATTTCACCCGAGCGAAGGGAGATGCCGAGAAAATGCAATTCCTCCCGTTTCAAATCACAGGCGAATTCCACCTTGAAACACACACCAAGCCAAGGCTCATATACGGCTGGGGCTGTAGCCCGCAGTTGCCGTTTGGCAGCCTGTTCGAACAGGTTCACGAAGGCACCGCCTTCACGGGCAGCGCCGAAAATCTGCTGGAGTCTGCGACTGCCGTACACCACTTCTTCACGTAATACTCGTCCTGGCCCCAGCTGTGGCAGGGATGGCGTAATACCGAAGTAACGGCCTAGAATAGTTTCTTTTGGTGGCTCGCCTTGAGGACTCCCGTTGGTTATGCCATTCGTTTCAGCAGGGTTAGGCACAACAGGAGGTGATGCTTGCGCAGCTTTGGCTTCTGCTGCTTCAATGGCCTGCTGATAACTGTCAGGATCAAATATAAATGTAAAGGACATCGTCTCAGCCGGTGCTCCGGTTCGTTCCACGAATCCCCAATAATAGGGGCGATTGGTCAACGCTTTGTCCGCCTCAGGCGAGAGTTTCACTGTAACATGGGCAGGGGAACGCTCCATAATCTGACAATCGAGTGCTTCCAGATAGGTGAGAACATATGCCTGCACTTCATGGGGAGACATGGTCATGAGTTAGCTACCTCCTTTACGAAGATCTAACAACCCGGATACGGCAGGCCCTTCATCTGAAACCTCACGTTGAATAGAGTTCAGCGATTGTCCAAGTGAATCCATTTTTCGGCGAATGTCTTCATCAGTTTGTGATTCCAGCATGATTTTGTACAAACTTTTCTCAATAGACTCCTTCTTCTCTAATCGTTCCAGAATAACATCCAGCCCGCCGATCACCATTTCAAACATATTGATCTTCTCATGCAGCAGACTCAGAATATGTTCCTCAATGGTTCCAGTCGTAGATAAATTGAAGATGTTCACGTCATTTTGCTGTCCCAGCCGGTGTACCCGACCGATCCGCTGCTCTACCCGCATAGGGTTCCAAGGCAGATCAAAGTTGATCATATGATGGCAAAATTGCAAATTGATGCCTTCACCACCCGCTTCGGTTGCAATCATGGCCTGCACACGCCCGCGGAAGAGATCCATCATCCAGTCTTTTTTGCCACGATTCATGCCACCCCGATAAGGTACAGCCGTAAGCCCGTTGTTGCGGAAATAGTTTAGCAGATACTCCTGCGTGGCCCGGTATTCGGTGAAGATGATTACTTTTTCATTCATGTTCCGAATTAGTTCCATTGTTTTCTCGGCTTTGGTATTTTCCTTGATCGCTTTAATATGGGCAACGAGTTCCCAAATCTTGTCCCGAAGGGGAGAGTCCAGCGGAAGTTTCTTCGACAGATTAACCAGCGTCACGAATACAGCATCCCGACTGCTGCACACTTCACGCTGCAATGTAACAAGGGAGAGCATGCTGCTCAGATTGCCGCCAGCTTCCTGGTACTGGTCTTTGACAAAGGAAGTCACACCATCATAAAGCGCTTGTTCTTCGGGCGATAATTGCAGATTCACGTTGGAGACGTTCCGTTTGGTAAATTGAACGGGGCCTTCGCCGCGTCGGTTACGAATCATGACTTTGGATAACTCATTCTTAAGCTGTTCCTGATTTTTCGGAACCCGCTTGTCTACAACAAAGTTGGCCGCAAAGTCACCCTGACGACCCAGTTGACCGGGCTTCAGCAGGTTGATCAGATTGAACAATTCACTCATATCGTTCTGCACAGGTGTAGCTGTGAGCAGCAGGCAATACTTTTTGCGCAATTTCAGCATGAATTGATAGTTGGTTGTTTTTTTGTTTTTGAGCTTATGAGCCTCGTCAATAATGATCATGTCGTAATCGGTATTCAGCAGCATATCTTTGTGCGGGTCACGTTTGGCTGTATCCATGGAAGCAACAACCACTTCATTCTGCCAGGAATAGGCCTTTTTCTGGGCAATAGCAGGGATGCCAAATTTTGAATTCAACTCCCGTACCCATTGCAGCACAAGAGACGCTGGCACGAGAATGAGTACCTTGGATACGAGACCTCGAACCATATATTCTTTCAGAATGAGACCGGCTTCAATGGTTTTGCCAAGACCCACCTCATCGGCGAGAATGGCCCGGCCTGACATTTCAAATAATACTCTGCGTGCAGTGTCCATCTGGTGAGGGAGTGGGGTAAGGCCTTGTAGATGCTTGAGACATTGGATCTCGTCAAAATTGGGAATCAAATTGGTTTCTTCGGCTTGAATCCCCAGTTGGAAGAGTCGATAATCCCCCCAAGGACCTCCTTTATCCAGTCGTGATTCCAATTGATTAATCCAGCTTCGATCAAATTCCAGCGGAACGGGCAGCTCGGCTACAGGTTGATTCGTGTGGTGCGGGTTTTTCCGGTTCATGGTGTGTCCTCCCCTGCCATACGTGATGACGTTTTATTCGTAGGTAATAGTATGGACGAATGAGAGTCAGTTCATAACTATGTGGGTTCAAATAAGGAATATTTACACTTGTCACTCCGATGACAGAATAACCTTCCAATCGCTGTTATCCCCAGATTTTTTGTGTGCCAAAAAATTCACAGATATCGTATTCATGCGTATGAGGGTGTGTGAAGAAGTTTGTCCGAGCAGGGGAGTCTATAAAATAAGGTCTGTGATAAAAGTCATATGGAAAATCAATATATGGTGTAATATACTGGTTTTATATCACTATATGTGGTGTTTCATCATAATTTACTCTTATAGTGAAAATGGAGATTTATTTCGGGAGGTTGAACGTAGCGATGAAATCGAACCAACGATCGTACCCACTAGAAGGACTCAGCGAAAAAATATTTCTGGACCGATACGCCTGGAAGGACGCTGATTCGAATCATGCCAAGGTCGGAGATGTTGTATTGGTATTAACGAAGGATGATCCGAAGTTCCCAACCAAGGAAGTGGGCGAAATCATAGAACGTCAGGGTCAGCTTGTACAGGTAAGGACTCGAAGCGGAGAGATGATCAAGACAAATGTGGAGAAACTGACACTCAACATAGAAAAAACACCGGAAGAGATGTGGGACCGCCTCGCCAAAGCGATGGCTTCTGTCGAATCCACAGCCGATCAGCGGGCAACGTGGGAGTCCAAGTTCCGCTCCGTGTTGGAAGATTGGAAGTTAGTACCCGGAGGCCGCATTGCTGCCGGTGCGGGGGCAAGCGATGAGCTGACACTCTTCAATTGTTATGTCATTCCGTCTCCGCAAGACAGTCGGGGTGGTATCATGAAGACTTTGACCGAGATGACGGAGATTATGGCACGTGGGGGAGGCGTAGGTATTAATTTGTCCTCTTTGCGTCCTCGCCGAGCGGTGGTGAAAGGTGTCAACGGATCATCCAGCGGTTCCGTATCGTGGGGCGGATTGTTCAGTTATACGACTGGACTGATTGAACAGGGCGGAAGCCGCCGGGGTGCGCTCATGCTGATGATGAATGACTGGCATCCGGATGTGCTTGATTTTATTACCGTGAAACAAACGATGGGGCAGGTGACCAATGCCAATCTGTCTGTATGTGTGAGCAACACATTTATGGAGGCTGTCAAGCAGGATGGAGATTGGGACTTGGTTTTCCCCGATACGAACGATCCGGACTACGACACCGAGTGGAACGGGGATATGCAGCAATGGAAAGCAGCAGGTCATTCGGTGGTGCACTATCGTACACTGAAGGCTCGCAAAATCTGGCATACCATTATTGAATCAGCCTGGAAATCGGCAGAGCCTGGTGTGGTATTCATGGAGTACTACAACCAGATGTCCAACAGCTGGTACTTCAATCCGATAATCTGTACTAATCCTTGCGCGGAACAGGGTCTGCCTGCCTGGGGTGTATGTAATCTGTCTGCCATTAATCTGTCCAAATTCTACGATGAAACAAATCATGATGTGGCATGGGATGAACTGGCGGAAACCACTCGCATCTCGGCTAGATTTTTGGACAATGTCATCGATGCAACACCATATCATTTTGAGGAAAATAGACTGAATCAGCAGCGTGAACGCCGGGTTGGGCTTGGCACGATGGGACTGGCAGAGCTGATGATTAAGCTGCGTATTCGATACGGCAGTCCTGAATCTCTTGTTTTTCTGGATAAACTGTATGGATTCATGGCGAAGGAGGCCTATCTGGCATCGGCAGAGATTGCAGCAGAGAAGGGAGCTTTCCCAGCTTTCGAAGCTGAACCGTACTTACAGAGTGGATTCATGAAAAACATGGTTGCGACGTACCCTGAAGTGGGAGAGGCTATTCGTAAACAGGGCATTCGAAATGTCACACTGATCACACAGGCGCCAACGGGAAGTACAGGCACGATGGTGGGCACATCAACAGGTATTGAGCCGTATTTCGCCTTCAAGTATTTCCGTCAAAGCCGTCTGGGTTATGATGAACAGTTCGTACCGATTGCACAAGATTGGCTGGATGAACATCCGGGTGAAGCTTTACCAGACTATTATGTGACGGCAATGGATCTGTCGGCTGAGAATCACATCCGGGTGCAGGCTGCGATTCAGCAATGGGTGGATAGTTCGATCTCGAAGACGGCCAACTGTCCGGCTGATTTTACAGTGGAGGATACGGCTGAGCTGTACGAACTGGCCTTCGACCTTGGCTGCAAGGGAGTAACGATATACCGCGATGGCAGCAGGGATGTGCAGGTGCTGTCCACGTCGAAGAAGGAAGCGACCCAGGCTGAAGATCAGAACACGGCGGAAGCTGAAGAGAAGACAGTCGTATCTGTAATAGAAAACCCGAATAATGCTGAAGTACAGGCAAGTGATGGAACTTCCAATAGCCAGGATGGTGTTAGCACGCATTCTTCCGATCAAGCCCCGTCCTCTTCTACAGTACTGGATAAACAATACAGAAGCCGTCCTCAAGTACTGCGCGGTGCGACATACAAAATCAATACGCCATTTGGGATGGCTTACATTACGATCAATGATCTGGAGGGAACGCCGGGTGAGATCTTCCTGAATGTGGGCAAAGCGGGATCGGACGTGTTTGCCATGGCTGAGGCACTCGGTCGAGTATGCTCTCTGTTCCTTCGATACGGAGATCATGGGCACAAGGTTGAACTGTTGATCAAACATCTCAAGGGAATCGGTGGTTCGGGCGCGATTGGCTTCGGAGCCAACCGGGTTGAATCGATTGCTGATGCAGTCGCCAAAGCATTGGAAAGTCATGTACAGAGCAATGTGCAGGAGAACGAAACTGAAGCATTAATAGAACAGAATCAAGTGGAGAGCACGTATCCAAAAGTGGAGGATCAGAAAACCTTTATCGAATCAAGAGATTTATGCCCTTCATGCGGCTCGGCATCCCTGATGAATGTGGAAGGATGCAAAACATGCAGCAACTGTGGGTACAGTAAGTGCAATTAAATATCTCTTGAAAAAAGAGCAAAAGAAAGGCATTCCTGACTCCATTACGAAGTCAGGAATGCCTTTTTGTCATTTAAATAACTAACACCAATCCTGGCATCGATCTGCAAGTGATTGCAATTCATTAAATACAACACCGGCATGGTAGCCGTCGCACACGGCGTGATGTAACTGAACGGATAAGGGAAGATATACTTTATCGTTCTGTTGAACATATTTCCCCATCGTGAAAATAGGCAACAAGTAGGTTCCCTCATTGTAAATATTCAGATTAAATCCCGTAAAGTTCACCCAAGGAATACTGGAAACGGGAAAAGTATTTGGCGGTTCATTGGGTTTGGCAGCAAATTGTTTGTGATCTTTGTAATTCTTCATATCTTCCAGATAACGATTGTGGAACGTCTCGAAATCTTCATGGAATGCCGTCCAGATCGTTGAGAAACTTTTGTTGTCCTCATGAAAAATCGTATAACTCGGAGACATTTCGTCCCAGTATCCCAATTTCCCCTCGGCATCAAAACAGGTTCGAAATTCCCTGTGTGCATTGACGACCGTAGAGATCATATGAATAAGAGCGGGATAGAACTTCAATCCTTTAAGCTTGAGTTTGGTGATCGATAGCGTGATATCCAGATTAGCAGTTATGCTGTAGGTACATCTGACCTGATTCAAGTAGTGGTCAAAGTATGGCTTTCGATCCCACTGATCTAACACGATTGAATTAAACATAAGTTATAACCTCCTAAATTTGAATAATGGATTTATTTAGGAGGTATATTTGACTGATTTGACCATATCCTATCACATTCCCAGTATCGTATTTTTAGAAATTGACCATTTCAGTATAACATGATAGTGAATGTGTTGCTTATAGCGAAATCGTCTGCAAAACGCTTTTTCAACCTGTTTCTTTCCTTTATAATTAAAATTGTCTTTATAACGAAGAAGAGAGGGGATTAGATGCGTCAGCCGATAGAAGAACCCATATTTTATTCTTATCCTGGAATGGTAGCGGTGGTGACTTCACGTCATGAGGGAGTTCAGAATGTGATGGCGTCCGGATGGCATACATACATCGGATCATCACCAGGCGTATACGGCATCTCCCTTCGTAAGGAAACATACTCCTATGAACTCATTGAGAAGAGTGGCGTATTCGGTGTTCATTTTCTGCCGGGTCATCGTTCGGAGTGGATTCAAGCTGCAGGAACGTTCAGTGGAAGAGTTACGGATAAATTCACAAGATTCGGCATTCCGTATGAGGAAGGAATCAAGGTAAGTGTACCGATTTTGACAGACGCTTATTTTGCTTATGAATGCAAGGTTATGGAGATTACGACATATGGTGACCATGAATGGATTGCAGGCGAAGTTTTGCAGCGATATCAGGATCAGAAGTACTTCCTGGAGAATGGAATGGTTGATCTGGAGAAGTTGCAAATCCCAATGTACACAGGGCGTTCAGCATACCGGATCATGGATGCGAGGACAGAAGAAAAGATTCACCCGTTCCACCTCTAGGGTCCTAGGCAAGAAGAAGCAATTATGAGCAAAACTTTCAATCCGGTCTGACATAGGTTTATAATGGATATTGGCTGCTGAGCAAGTCGGCAGCCTTTTGTTATGAATTCAATTGTTTCAATCGATCTGTGCGTGGGTATGCTGGTTTGCGCAAGCGGGACAGGTAATTTTAGCCACTCGATGAAAAGTACTATATTTAACGACAAAATTAGAGTATGATTTTACAGCTATATGAGCTGGCAGGAAAGGTTACATCGGTTTAATCGTTTGTAACTATTCCTGTAAAGTATGAGGCTTATTTCGGGCGTATAATGCTAAACGTGAACTCACGAATGAATATAAAGAATATTTTAATAATTAAACTTAATGGACAGGCAAATCGTCTTCTTTAAGATTATAGAATTCACACAGAATGTAGCATCATTGGATCGTGCTTCAAACAGAAGCTTTTCTTATGTTGTAAATGAAAGATGGAAGGTGCAATACGTATGTTAATGACAACCAGAACGATCAGGAGTTCCTTTATGCCCCCAACACCGATGTTATTGACTCACAGTAACAAGGAGGGGCATGCATGTCACAATCGTTAAATCGTAAGAGACATATGAACGGACTTGACGGCTTGCGAGCCATCGCTGTACTTGCGGTAATCGCGTATCATCTGAATTTGGATTTTATTCCGGGCGGACTGCTCGGTGTAGGTATATTCTTTGTTCTCTCGGGATATTTAATTACAGATATTCTCGTGTCACAGTGGCAGGAACATGGACGCATTTCACTCGGTGATTTCTGGGTAAGACGGGTAAGGCGTTTGCTTCCAGGCATGCTGACCATGACAGCTGTGGTGATGATCTGGTTAGCTTGTACAGACCCATCCCGACTTGCTGCGCTTCGTGGTGATATCGTTTCGGGTGTATTATACATAAGCAATTGGTGGTATATCTTTCACAACGTTTCCTATTTCGAAAGTTTTGGCCCTCCATCACCGTTTGGACATTTCTGGTCGCTGGCTGTGGAAGAGCAATTTTATCTTATATGGCCTCTTCTACTGATCGCAGCAATCGTAGTGTTCAAAAGAAAGGGATGGCTGGTCGTTTTCATTGTCGTCGCAGCTGAATTATCTGCTGGCGCAATGGCCATCATGTATAATCCGGATTTGGACCCGAGCCGTGTATATTATGGAACAGACACGCGGGCATTTGCACTGCTTGCTGGTGCTGCTCTTGCCGTGGTGTGGCCTAGTCGCAAGCTGTCGAACTCTCTGTCTGGCATGAATCGGCTTGTGCTCGATGTGTCGGGACTTGCTGCGCTTGCTTTGTTAATCTACATGATGTTGAACAGCAGTGAATATGATCCGTTTCTGTATCAAGGGGGCATGGTGCTTCAGGCTATTGCAACAACGTTGCTGGTAGCGGTGTTGGCTCACCCATCGTCTTTCCTGGCACGTATCATTGGCGCAAAGCCATTACGCTGGATCGGAGAGCGATCCTACGGATTATATCTGTGGCATTATCCTGTCATTATGTTAACCAATCCCGCGGTGGATACGGGAGGAGCACATCCTGTACGAATCATTTTACAGGTTGCTGCAACGGTTGTACTGGCCTCATTGTCCCTTAAATATATTGAAAATCCGATTCGGTACAATGGATTCCGTGATTCTTGGTCCCGATTATGGGGAAGAGGGCGGTCATCAATCGGTATACGTAACGTATGGGTGAAGCGGGCAGGTCTGTTGATGACGATTCTGCTGTTGTCCTATAGGGTATCTCAGATGATGGTCTCACATGCAGCGAACTCCGATTCCCATTCGGTATCGATGTCCAACACATTAAATGGAGAGAATTCCGTAGCGGAGGAACAGGGACAGAATGTGTTGCCAGCTATTACAGGAACGTCAGGCTCTGGCGAAAAGAACGATGCTCATACCCATAAACCGGAAGCAGGAACGAAAGATGATCCGGGGAAAAATGAGAAGCCAACAGGAGAGTCTGCTCCAGACTCAAAACCTGACGACCAAGACAATTCAGTCAATCCTGGCAAGGACGGTCAGTCTGAAGATAAGCCGGCTGATGACTCCGTGACGAACGAGAATGATACATCGGATGACGCCGGAGCGAATCAATCCGATGATACGGATCATACGGATGATGCACCTGATTCATCTCAGGACAATGAAGAAACGGCTCCTCCTGCCCAGGATGGCAAGGTTCATTATACCGTCATTGGAGATTCGGTGATTTTGGATGCAAAACCGTATCTGGAGCAAAGTATATCGGGAGTGTATGTGGACGGACATGTCGGTCGTCAGATGTGGCAGGCAGGCGATGTATTGGAAGGTCTGAAGCAAAACAACCAAATGGGCAGCAAAGTGGTGCTGGAGCTCGGGACGAATGGTTCCTTTAACTCCAAAAACTTGAATGCTGTGCTTGATTATCTGAAGGATGAGGATCGGGTATATCTGGTTACTGTGCGCGTACCTCGTCCATGGGAACGAACGGTGAACAGGGCTTTGAATGAGGCTGCATCCAAGTACAGCAATGTCTCGTTGATTGACTGGAACAGTGCAAGTGAGGGACATGACGAATATTTTGAAAAAGATGGCGTACATCTCACTACGCAAGGGTCCGAAGCTTTTGCGGAACTGGTGAAGAACAGTATCCAATAATACGCAATCCATATTTAATACGATTTAGCACTTATTCACTATATATAGCCTGGGGTGAAGCTGCCGACGGATGCAACACAAAGAGCTCTCATTGTGAGGGCTCTTTTTTTATATTATGAACAATGAGTCAGCAAAGTAAGTTCCAAATAGGGGAACCGATATTTTTCACCCCTGCATCCGTGGATCGTCACCTTACGGTATGATAGCGTTACCATTTACAATAAGTGTATTCAAATCGCCGAGGGGGATTATAGAGATGTTGAAAAAATGGCTTTCGGGTTTTCTGGCAATAACATTGTTCTCCATTATTCTGGCTGGCTGTGCTGGCGGGGACACTTCAGAAGGAGGCAGCGGCAATGACAAAGTAACCGTCACACTCTGGCACAACTGGACCGGACAGGATGCAAAGGCGGTTGCGATGCGCAAAATAATTGAAGATTTTCGCGCGGCGCATCCAGATATTGAAGTTGTGGATGAAGGCCTGCCAACAGATGGTCTCAAAACCCGGCTTCGCACGGTGGCAGCTGCCAATGAGATGCCAGATCTGTTCGTGATGTGGCCGGATGCCATGACCAAGGAATTTGTGAAAGGTGACCTGTTACAGCCCATTAATGCAGAGCTGGACGCAAAACCGGAGTGGAAAGACAACTTTATCCCGAATGCACTGGATGGATACACTGTGGACGGGAATATCTACTCCGTGCCGATGAATCTGGCGCCAAGTTCCTTTATTTATTACAATGAAGCTCTTTTCAAACAGTACAACGTAAAAGTGCCTGAGACCTGGGCGGAACTGGAACAAGCGATTGCTACTTTTAATCAAAATAAAGTCATTCCCATGGCACTTGGCAACAAGGCCAACTGGGTAGCTCAATCAACAATATTCAGTACACTGGCTGATCGGATTACCGGTACGGACTGGTTCCTGAAAGCGGCAGCACAAGAGGGTGCAAGCTTTACCGATCCACAATTTATTGAAGCATTGAACAAGATGCAGGAGCTAGGCAACACCAAGGCATTCCAGGATGGATTCAACAGTATCGATGAGACACAGATGATGCAGCTTTATTTCCAAGGTAAGGCAGCGATGGTCATGAACGGCGGATGGGCCTTGGCTAATCTGGTGAACAATGCACCTGAAGAGGTGTTGAACAACACACATATTACGATTCTTCCTCCAGTGGACGGAGGTCAAGGTGAACCAAGAACAACATCCGGTGTTGTAGGAACCGGGTTGGGTGTAAGTAAAAAGCTGAGCGGCGCACAAAAAGAGGCAGCGATGGAGCTGTTCTACGCGCTGGCAGGACCTGATGGTCAGAAGGCCACATTGGATAGCAGCACATTGGTGAGTTACAAGATTGATCTGGACAAAACCAAGGCACATCCATTGTTCGTTGAATTATATGATCTGATGCAGGAAGTGAAAATCACGCCAGTATACGATTCCAAGTTGGGATCGGCGACGGTTGAGGTTATTAATAATGCATTGCAAGAGCTACTAATGGGAGGTAAGGCCGAAGACATCGCAGCCAAAATTCAGGCGGCTCAAGCCAATGCAGTTAGTCAGTAACCATTCGTTAGAACCCCTTCCCGGCAGGGGAGGGGTTTTGAGTCTGGACGAGATAGTCAGTTGCAAGTTGAGAAAGGTATCCATTCAAGGAGGGGAAGTGAACAGATGAACGCACTGCGAAGTCGGCGTTTTATTATGCTGGGGCTGGCCCCGGCAGTCATCATTTATGCATTGTTTGTATTTGTACCGGTCGTGTGGTCGGCATACTACGGTTTCTTCAACTGGTCCGGCATCGGCGCATCGAAATACATTGGTATGGATAATTACGTGGAGATCTGGCATGATCCTGTGTTTTGGCGGGCACTGAAAAATAACGTTATTTTTGTGTTGGCATCGGTATTTGGACAAATTCCGTTAGCGCTGATGTTGGCGGTCATCTTACACAAAAGCAATCCATTACAGCGGTTTCTGCGCTCAGCCGTATTTCTGCCGATGGTGTTATCCACTGTCGTTATCGGAATGATCTGGCAGTATATTTATCATCCACAGATCGGGATATTGAACTTTCTATTGGATGCACTGGGGCTGGAAAGTTGGAAGCTGCAATGGCTTTCCGATGACAAGATTGCCATTTTCTCATTGGTACCACCGCTGCTCTGGAGCTTTGTTGGGTTGTATCTGATTATCTTCATCTCGGCACTGCAAAATATTCCCGGCGAGATTCATGATGCTGCCAAAATAGACGGTGCTTCAGGAATCCGGAAGCTGGTATCGGTCTCATTGCCCATGATCTGGGGTACGGTTCAGGTTGCGATCATTCTATGTATTTCGGGTAGTCTGAAATCATTCGATCTGGTCTACATCATGACCAAGGGTGGTCCAGCACATGCGACGGAACTGCTTGCAACGTATATGTACAATTCAACCTTTACAACATACCGATATGGTTTTGGTAGTGCGATCTCCACAACCATCGTACTGATCTCGTTACTGCTGATCGGAACAAGCCAGTGGTTAACCAGTCGCAAACGAAAAGAGAATCAATAGAGAGGAGGGGCTATCATGCGCGTGACACCTGTATCCATGCCATCACCACGAAGCAGCTCGGGCCATCCGATTCGTCGCCTACGTAGCGGAATTGTTTGGACGCTGCTAACGGTCTATGGTATTTTAACATTGTATCCGTTCTACTGGCTCGTGATTAGTGCATTCAAAACAAATGAAGATTTCTATAGCCGTCCCTTTGGACTGCCGGAAAACTGGAATGTTGCCAATTTCAGCAATGCATGGGAAAGCTCCAGGCTGGGGACCGCTTTTGGCAATTCACTAATCGTATCGGTGGGGTCACTTATTCTGACGCTGTTTATTGCAGCGCTGGCTTCATTCATCCTGGCTCGTTTCCAGTTTCGCTGGAAAGGGTTAATCATGACCTTTTTTGTTGTTGGCATGCTCATTCCGATCCATAGTACACTTGTCCCCTTATTTATTCTAATGAAACAGATGTCCTTGTTAAATACGTACTGGGCCTTAATCTTACCTTATACGGCTTTTGCACTGCCTACGGCAATTTTTGTGCTTACGGCTTATCTGACAAGTGTTCCACGTGACATTGAAGAGGCGGCTTTTATTGATGGAACAGGCCTGTGGGGGCTGTTTACCCGAATTATGCTGCCGATGTCCGTCCCTGCGTTGTCCACGGTTACGATCCTAAGTTTCCTGCATGCGTGGAATGACTTTTCATTTGCGCTTGTGTTCATCAACAAAACCGGATTGAAAACGTTACCGCTGGCCATTGCGAACTTTGCGGATGGATATCAGACGGATTACGGATTAACGCTTGCTGCCATGACCCTGTCGGTCATTCCAACCATTATTCTGTATCTTATATTCCAGGAACAGGTTATGAAAGGCATGACCGCAGGAGCTGTCAAAGGGTAAGCGAAAGCGCATCCAGAGGAGGAGAAACGTTTGGCACGCTGGCTCACATCTTCATTACAAAGGAAGCTATCCGTCGTTGTGACGGCTTCAATGATTGTGCCTTTGCTGGCCTTGGGCCTGTTCGCCTTTCTGATCTCTTCCCGCATCACAGAGCAAAAAACAAAGCTGTCCGGCATGGATACGCTGAAACAGGTAGAAGCAAATCTTCGTTATATGTTGCAGGATGCCGAGAATCTCTCCATTTTCCTGATTGGAGAACGGGACATCCAGCAGTATCTTAGCCACAATGAAGATCATGAGCTGGATCGGGTGGATATTCTGGGCAGAATGACCAATCTGGCGGCTTCCAAGAAATATATCGCCAACATCGCCATATATCCGGGACGTTTTGATGCTACATTGTCAACCGCTACCTGGTATGAATCCAATGAATCCAACCTATCGTATCCTTCTGTTCCAAGCGGTGAAGCAGTCAAACAATGGACAGGGGTATACCCGGTGCAGAATTACGCGGGTATTCAAAATGTGATCACATTGGTTCGGCCGATTCGCAGTATCCATGATTATCGACCCATCGGCTGGTTAGCCATTAGTCTGGATGAGAAGGCCATATCCAAGGGATGGGTCGCTCTGGGGTTAGGCAGAGGGCAGGGCAGACTGGAACTTATCGGCAGTTCTGGAGAGATTCTGTCTTCGATGGACAAATCCCGGCTTGGGCTTAAGCTGGAAGGTGTCGAACCAGGGATTACAACGTTGATTCAGGATGGCGGTAGCGGAACCACCACATATGGCAGTGGTGACGATAAACGGACGCTGCTCTATTATCCGGAAGAATTGACGGGGTGGACGTTGGTTGGAACGGTTCCTTATGACCAGTACAAGTCGGAGAATCGGTACATTCTTATTCTAACTGGCTGCGCCGTTGCCATGTCTGCTGTGATCAGTGCTGGCTTGGTCTGGTTTACGGTGCGGCGTGTGACGAGGCCGCTTCGTGTACTCACCAGACATCTGTCCCGAATTGATCCGGAACGCCCGCTTCCTTTGTTTCGATCTGAAAGTGATGACGAGATTGGCAGGCTTGGGGAGAGTTACAATCTGCTCGGTGCACATATTCAGTTATTGAAGGAAGAGGTTATTCGAGGTGAGGCTCGCAAAAAAGAAGCGGATCTTCGGGTGCTTCAGGCGCAGATTAACCCGCACTTTCTGTATAACACACTCTCTTCAATTCATTGGATTGCCTTGATGTCTGAAGAGAAGCGGATCGCGGATATGGTTGAGGGCCTGAGTGATTTTCTACGTATCAGCTTGAATAATGGTCAGGATTACTGCCCTGTGGAACAGGAGATTGCTCATATTCGCCATTATGTGCGTGTGCAGTCGATTCGTTTCCCTGATCAATTTGTTTTGCATTATATCGTAGATCCAGCGCTTGAGAAGCGAATGATGCTGAAGCTATTGCTGCAACCGCTTGTTGAGAACGCCATGATTCATGGCATTCAGCCCAAGGCAGGCGTGGGCACCATCACCATAATGGTTCGCAAGGACCCGGATAATGAACGGATGAATGTGCTGGTGCTGGATGATGGTGTCGGCATGGAGTCGGACAGACTGGAGCAATTAAGGATAAGCATTAGGGAATGGAAGGGAACACAGCCGGAAAAACAGCTAAACCAAGGCGGTTATGGGCTTTGCAATGTGAATGAGAGGCTGCTGCTCCATTATGGAGCGGATGCACAGCTTGAAGTAGACAGCAGGGTTGGGGGAGGTACCCGGATTTCGTTTTCCATTCCAATCTTGGAGGGTTCGCCATGAGACTATTAATTGTTGATGATGAAGTGATTATCCGTACAGGGCTTGCCAGCGTTATCGCTTGGCATGACCTCGGAATTGAACTTCTTCAACCTGCTGCCTCGGCAGAGGAGGCGTTAACACGCATGGCTGAGGAACGTCCACATATCCTGATGACGGATATTCGGATGACAGGCAGATCGGGACTAGAACTGGCAGAAGAGGGCCTGCAATTGCTACCTGAGCTGGAGGTCATTATTTTGTCTGGATACGATGACTTTTCTTATGCGCAACAGGCGATTCGCCAAGGAGTCACAGATTATCTGCTCAAAACAAGCAAGCCGGAAGAGATCATCAAGACCGTATTACAGGCCAAACAGCGAATCACGGAACATTGGGCAGAGAAGTCCAGAGAGGGCCAGCTTATGCGGGAGAATCGGGAGCGGTTATTTGCTGGATGGATCATTGATGGTGACACCGCTTCGGGCTATTTTCCTTCATTCTTGCGATCTGATGCTGGAAAAGAGGCAGGGATTGGTGGCCTTGATGATGAACAGATTCTCAGACAAGTCATTATTCTTCGAGCAGAGGGTTGGGATCGATCCTCGGATGCGCTATTACGATTTGCGGTGCAGAATACCCTGGAGGATATGTTACCTGGTGCCATTGCTCATGTAGAGAAACAGCAAATTATTTGTGTAGTTTCATGGCCGCCTGTGGAACATGAAACTACGTTCAGGCTGGAGAGTGCATTACGTCGGGTGGAGCAATTATTGAAGTGCACCCTGCGCGCAGCCGTAGGTCTGCCTGTGCGTGGATATGCGGATCTGCACGAAAGCTACAGAACTGCTTCAGCTGCATTCCGATATCGGGGTTTGATGAATTACAAAGTATGGCATTATGAGCACGTTCAGGATCGCAAAGGCGGTAAAACTGTACTTACGCACGAAGAGGAGACCAGACTTGGTACAATATTGCTGGATAATGATTCAGTCACGTTAACGAAATGGACGCGGGAACTTGTGGCTAATCTTGTTACGGAACCGGAGGTCACACCAGAATCGTTCAGTGCTTGTTTGCACTCAGCCGTCATTGCAGGTCATCGCTGGCTGACTCGCACAATGCGAGCCACAGGGCATGAAGAACCCGCAAGGCTTGAGCCCTGGTTGCCGGAACCGGATTCTGAAGCTGCGGAGCTCGGGGATATGCTGTTCCATCATCTGTATGGTCTGATGCATGTCTATCATAGCCGAATGGGTCAGGGACAGGCTGCCCATGTGCAGAGGGCTATCGGTTATATTGAATCTTCATTGGCGCAGGATATTAATCTGCAGCAGGTAGCTGGACATGTTCATTTGCATCCGGGTCACCTCAGTGAACTGTTTAAAAAAGAAATGGGTGTGACCTTCGGAGATTTTGTCACCGATATGCGTATACGAAGAGCGATGGATATGCTCGCGGTGTCTCCAGCGAAGGTCAGTGAAGTCGCTGCCATCAGCGGTTACGAGGACGTGAAATATTTTAGCAGGCTGTTCAAAAAACATACCGGCAAAACCCCGAGTGAATATCGCGAGGAGGCAATGTCGTTTAAGCCTTCGGGAAGTTAGAAATGAGCAGATTGGGAAACATGTCTTGCTTTTCTGCAAACGTTTTCGATATGGTATTACTCAGAGATATTGGAGAGTGAGGGCATACGGATGAAGACCCATAGTTCAAGTCAGGATTTATCGGGACAATGGAAGATACAGTATTTTGAAGTTGGAGAGAAGCGCGCAATGGATGTGGCAGCTGCTGCACTGGATGACCGTTTCTGGATTGGGGCTGAAGTGCCTGGCGATGTACACGCTGCACTGGTTGAACGCAGTATCATTGATCCGCCCTATTACGGACATAATGATGCTAAAAGTCGCTGGATTGAGCAAAAGGAATGGTGGTACCGCACAACCTTCAATCTGGTAAAAGATGCAGAGACCGAGGAGCACTTTGAATTGGTGTTCGAAGGATTGGATACGTTTGCAACGGTATATGTCAATGGCCATGAAGTTGGGAAAACGGCCAATATGCTTATGTCACATACGTTTATTGTAACGTCTCTGGTACGCAGCGGCTGGAATGCGATTGCTGTCAAGTTTGATCCGCTTCACCTGCATCACCGGGACAAAGAAACCTTTGACTGGTCCTCGTATACGAAGGAACGACCATGGTTGCGCAAAGCAGCGATGAACTTTGGCTGGGACTGGGGTCCACGTATGGTTACGGTGGGGATCTGGGGTGCTGTACGGCTGGAAAAACGAACAATCGCCAAGCTGAAAAGTGTGTATGCTCTTACGGAATCAGTCAGTTCAGAGCTTGCTGTATTACGCGTCACGGCGGATGTGAAGTCGGTCTTGTCTTACCGTAGCAGACAGAAACGTGAGCAGGCTGTGGTTGCGACCTGTAATATTCGTCTGTTGGATCGGAGCGGACACGAAGTGGCATGTGCCACTGAACTACCTCTAGAAGGTGGTAAGGCAGATACCACATTAAACGTTACGTCACCGCAGTTATGGTGGACTCATGATCTGGGTGAGCCGTATCTGTATACCCTGGAGGTTACATTATACGCAGATGGCATTGAGGTGGATCGTTATAACGAGCCTTATGGGTTACGAACGATAGAGCTGGCTCTTCACAATGAACAGGGTGAAGATGCATTTACTTTTATTCTGAACGGAGTCAAAGTATATGCCAAGGGTGCCAACTGGATTCCGGCTGATCATCTGATTGGAGCCATCCCAAACTCCCGGTATCGTGAGCTTGTGGAGCTGTCGGTGGAAGGTCATATGAACATGCTGCGTGTCTGGGCTGGTGGTATATATGAGAAGGATGTCTTCTACGATGAGTGTGATCGGCAAGGGGTGTTGGTGTGGCAGGATTTTGCATTCGCGAATGCACTGTTCCCGGATTTCAATCGTGATTTCATGGATAATGTACGGCATGAGGTAGAAAACAATGTCCTGCGCCTGCGTAACCGTGCCTCGCTTGCCCTCTGGTGTGGGAATAATGAAATAGATTGGCTCTATGATATGAAGTCTGCAAGTGGAGATATTACCAGCCCGTTCTACGGTGAACTTATCTATCATGAGCTGATCCCTGAAGTGCTGGAGCGCTTGGATCTGTCTCGTCCGTACTGGCCTTCTTCGCCGTTCGGAGACAGCAACGGTCAGGATGCGAATGACCCGGATGTGGGGGATCGTCACAACTGGCAGGTATGGCATGGTTCGGTCTATCCAAGGAGGCAGGGAGAGCCGCCGCTGCTGGACTACAGCATTGAAGGTGTAACGTTCAAAAATTACAAAAACGATCATGCGTTGTTCAGCAGTGAATTTGGTATGCATGCTTCGGCCAATCGTTACACGCTGGAGAACAATATGCCCACAGGGCAGTTTTACTGGGGTAGTCCGGAGATGGCCTATCGTAACAAGGATACCAATCATCAGAAAGGCATGCTGCTGATGGAGGGTTACACAGGCATTCCGCAAAATATAGAAGAATACATGAACTATTCCATGCTGACTCAAGCGGAAGGATTGCGCTATGGAATTGAACATTTCCGACGTATTAATCACCGTAACAGCGGTGCGCTTGTGTGGCAATTGAATGACAGTTGGCCAGGAACAAGCTGGTCCATGATTGATTATGAACTGCTGCCGAAGGCATCCTTTTATTACGGGAAAATATTCTTTCATCCTGTCCTGTTGTCACTGGAGCATGAGCCGGGGGAGCCGCTTGCGTTGTGGGTTGTGAACGATACACGTGACGTCTTGAAGGGGGAGCTTCGACTCAATGTCTATGCATTGAATGGAGAGAAGATCTACTCCAGCTCACATGCTGTTGAGGTAACATCCCAATCCTCACGGTGTATTGCTGAATTAACTGAAGTAGAGGTGTTACAGGGCAGACGTGCGGAGGAAGTAATGGTTGAGTTGGTATCTGAAGGGTTTGCGGCACCGAGCAATCGATACTTCTTGCGTGATCCCAAGGAGGTGACGTTGCCAGAGTCGCAATTGAGCGTACATGTGAACGAAGAGGAGCAGTCTGTAACGGTTACGGCCAGTGGAGCGATTGCACGATTGGTGAAGCTGGAGCTTCCCCTTGGGCGTGTCCGGTTCAGTGACAATTATTTCGATCTGCTCCCTGGTGAGAGTCGAACAGTAAGGCTTCGTCATCCAGAGCAGTCGTCTCTGCCTCTGAAGGAACTTCGAGTGAGTGCCATGAACGGCAGAGAAGGATAAAATAATAAGAATAGACTTCGAATCTTATTCGAGGTTCAAGGTGGTAATCCTGAACAGGGATGCCACCTTTTTTACCTTTGCAGCAGGTGAGATCATATCGTCGTGTCAAGGTAGTTTTGTCCTTAGTCCACAAGTGATACTTCCAATCGGGTTCACATCTTGGATCATTAAGGTTAGAATGATAGAAAGAAATCGTTTTCAAAAGGAGGTGGATTCATGTCATTTGTCTTTTATCCCGAAATGGTCATATTCATTCTGATGTTGATCCTGCTGATTATTGGTATTGTATATATCGTTCGTAAAAGCAAACAAGTATTGCGCCGCTTAAGCAATCTAGAGAAAGCAGTATATGAAAAAGATAACATCTCATCCTATCCGAAGGACGTTGATACTGTACAAGAAGCACCCAGAGAAGATACGTTTGCTCCACGCAAACGAAAATAAAGAAGGATACGGAATTACATAAAAAAGATAAACCAACAAGCCAAACAGCCGATTCTTCTCTATGATGAAGTGATCGGCTGTTTGGGCATATAGGCATTTTATCTGTATTAACTGGGTTTAGAGAAAGGATTCATAACGCTGTTGGAAAGAGGATTCCATCTCCACTTGCCGAGCAAGTTGCTGCTGTACCTTTGCACCGCGAATCGTCTGAAGTTCCTGAAGTTGTACAGTGGAACGGAATTGATCTGCAGCCATTTGGACAAGTAATTCGGAGAGCACATCCGCATCTTCGAGCGCAGCATTAAGTCCAAACGCACCGGTTGGTGTCATGGTATGAGCGGCATCACCGATGAGTACAACATTGTCCTGTGCCCACGACTTGCAATAGCTGCTTTCAACAGATAACAGAACAAAATCACTCCAGCTCTGGATGTTGGCTGCTACTGAATCAGACAGGCAAGGAAAAGCAGATACAAGTTTATCTACAAAAGGAGCAATCGGCTGCTCTCGCAGCTTGGAGTAAGCCCCCTCGGGAATGTTCCATCCAATCTGAACATAACCGCCGAACTGTGAGAACAGGGCGAGCTGTTGACCATCCATGCTGGCCATTCGAACAGCGGGTTCCCAGCCTACGGGTGCCGGAATGCGCGCCCAGAGCAGATCATACCCGTGCTTGCGAATCTCCGGGGTCATACCGGAATGTTTGCGTACAGCAGAGTATCTGCCATCAGCACCCACAATAACAGATGCTTCAATGGAGGCAGGAACGCCGTTCTTCCGAATGTTAATACCCACGACCTGGCCGTTCTTGTCTCGTAACAAACCGGTCATAATCGTATTGAACAGTACTTGTTCATATGAACTGTGCTGCTGAGCGTGTGACACGATGGCTTCCAGGAGATGATCTTGGGGTACATGAATACCAACATGAGATTCTCCATTGCCCGGTGATACCGTATGAATAATCTGCCCATTTTCCCAATACTGAATCTGCTCCAAGAGCAGCGCTCCGCGTTGCTGAATGAGGGAATAGAGGTCGTGTTTATTTAAAATGGCTTCGCCGTCCACATTGAGCAACTCCCCGCGAAACGACTTGTGCAGATGGGGCTGCCGCTCAATGAGCATCGTGGAAATTCCTTTTTGATTCAGTAAATAAGAAAGCAAAGCACCGCCAGGTCCAGCGCCGACGATGCAAACATCTGTTTTGAGTTGAGATTGTGTATTCTGATTCATGTGCATAAGTCCCTTGCATTATAATGGTGACGCTTTATTTACTTTATAACAACAGATTTATTAAAATCATTAAGTAACTAAAAGTAACTTTAAAGATATAGGTTATTATAAACAAACCCGTTGCCATAATGCAATAGGTGAAACCCTAAATAAAACAAGAGTCATGCAGTCAACGATAGGGTGCCGGATACAAGCGCATTTTTCACAAACATCATAGTGTAAATATGTTACAATATAAGGTAGGTTATGATGAAAGGCGGAGGAACGTTTATGAGCCCGGATACGGAGCGAAACTCTCAATTGGCAAATGTAGATCAATTGTTGGAGGCCTTCTTCAGATATAAAAACAAAGTATTGGATCAGCAGCAGAAGAACGAAACCAACTGTAAACTGAATCCGACAAAAAGTCATATATTGGGCATGATTTTACGTGAAAAACGCTGCATGGCGGTTGATGTGGCCAGACAACTCAGTTTGTCTTCCGGCGCAACCACCATTGTACTGAATCAACTGGAGACGGAAGGGTTGATCCAGCGGGTGCGCAGTGAAGAAGATCGGAGAATTGTGTGGCTGTCCTTAACGGATGAAGGCGTGCAGCTTGCCAAGACACTTAATGTGAATCGCGGCCGAATGACGTGGGAATTGTTGCAAGCACTTTCCGAAGAGGAGCAACAGCAGATGTTTGGCATGCTGAAGAAAATTGAACTGAAACTGCTGGAGAACATGAAGTCGTTTGAGCAGATCCACCGGTAGTCCATATATGACTTGATCCTTGAATACGTCAGTCCTCATGATTTCGTCCCTAATTGCGGGGGGATGAACCTTGAAGACTGGCGTTTTTGAGTTGGTTACAAATGAAAGCGAACCACATGATCCGTAAAGCCTTCCTGGATCAAAACTTCTTTTTGTTTGCTGCCCATCAGGTCAAAGTGGGGAAATGGCTGCCGCCGATGAATGTATCGCGGGTTCAGCCCATGATCATTGCACCAACGCTCGAGACGTTCCAGATCTGCACAGCCAACTTTGGTGACACTGGTGATACCAGGGAATCGGTTGTCAATCCAGAAATGAGTGAGGTACGCAATCTCACCACGAGCCACTTGTTCCTTCCACGCAGCAAGCTCCTGTCGTTTAATTCCAAATGCCATAGATGCAAGTTCCTTTCCAAACGGGTATTGTCCTTAGCATATTGTAACATCTTATATACAGAATCCATCAGAAATCTTTCATTCAGACTGGTCTGAGCCCAGTTGAATGGGTATATGAATATGACAACATTTTTATAACAAAGGTTGGATTATGTTAAAATAAACCTATACAACAAAGGTTTCACCACTTCTATAGCGGAAAGGGATTGTCATCATGGAAATATTTATAGCCGTACTTGTGCTACTGGTCCTGATCGGTTTATCCAATATTTTAAACCGGTTTGTACCCTTTATTCCCATTCCGCTCATTCAAATCGTGCTTGGTGTAGCTATAGCTTTGCTTCCCGCAGGTGTTCACCTGCCGTTGAATCCGGAATTGTTCTTTGTGCTGTTCATCGCACCTTTGTTATACAACGACGGTAAGCGAACACCAAGGAATGAATTATGGAATCTGCGTGCACCTATACTTCTGCTTGCGCTGGGACTGGTATTCGTGACGGTGGTCGTGGCGGGATATGCCATTCACTGGCTGATTCCTTCGATTCCGTTACCTGCTGCTTTTGCTCTTGCAGCCATACTGTCCCCGACAGATGCTGTGGCCGTTGGCGCCATGGCGGGCCGGGTACATTTGCCCAAAGGCATACATAGGCTTCTTGAAGGTGAAGCATTAATGAATGATGCATCTGGCCTCGTGGCCTTCAAATTCGCAATTGCAGCCACAGTTACAGGTGTATTTTCCCTGGCGAATGCAACCTTCAGTTTTATTCTGATTGCGATTGGCGGACTTCTTGTCGGGGCATTGTTATCTTTTCTGTTAATCAGGCTCGGGGTATGGATCCGTAGATTGGGCATGGAAGATGTGACCATTCACATGCTGCTGCAAATCCTGACGCCATTTATCATCTATCTGGTGAGTGAAGAAATTGGGGTATCAGGTATTCTTGCGGTAGTGGCAGGCGGTATTATCCACGCCATTGAGCGTGACCGCGCTGAATCGGTTCAGTTGAAAATGCAGGTGGTATCTGCGAGCACTTGGTCAGTCATTTTATTTATACTAAATGGTCTGGTGTTTGTTATTCTGGGTGTACAGGTCCCGGATGTGTTGAGTACCATTTTTGAAAATGTATCGTTTAATAATCTGCAGGTGTTGGGATATGTGGGCTTGATTTCGGTGCTACTGCTGGTTCTGCGCTTTCTCTGGATCTATCTCTTCTGGCAAGGGAATGAATTGCTTCGTACCAAATCCTCAATTGGCAGGCCCAGATTCAAGGATATAACGATCATTTCCCTCTCTGGGGTGCGGGGGGCTGTAACATTGGCGGGTGCGTTCTCCATTCCATATGTGCTTCAGGATGGATCACCTTTCCCTGAACGGGATTTGATTATTTTTCTGGCGGCAGGGGTTATCCTCTTCTCTCTGATTGCGGCGAGTGTGTTTCTTCCAGTTCTGGCCAAGGACGATGGGAAATCCACAGAAGAAACCCCGCAGAAGTCAGAACGAAAAGCGCATGACATTATGCTGAATGCGGCAATACGAGCTGTCAAATCCGAAATGAACGATGAGAACAAAGCTGCGGCTCTCGCGGTCGTCTCAGATCTATCCAAATACATCAGGCAGGCCGCAGGTCAGCTTACCGCCGGTAAACGCAAAGATATTCAGAAACAAGAAACGGCTATTAACCTGATTGCCACCCGGGCGGAGCGTAAAGAAGTTGAAGTAATGTTAGACGAAAATGCAATTGCTTCTGATGCGGCCTTCAAATGTGACAGCTGGCTGGATCGCAAGGAAATGATGCTGGCGAATCGCACAAACACTCAGTTCATGACCTCGATCAGCGAGATCGGTCGTGTGTTAGGACATCTGTTCACCAACCGGTCCCAGAAGCCGAATCAACCATTCATGCTTGAAAATGCAGAACTGTTCCGTCAGGTGAAGCTGCGCACCTCTGAAGCAGCCATTAAGGCTATTCGTGCCCATATGAATGATGGGAATCGAGTCGTCGCACTGTCGGTCATTGCCAAGTATGAGCGAGTAATTGCCAAATTGCGCACCTGGAACCAGGGTAAAACGGAAGATCCGTTTAATCAGGAGAAATTGGAGTTGCAGATGGTAGCTATTCAGGAACAGCGCAATACGGTTCAGCAACTGTATGAGAACGGCGAAATCACACGTGATGTAGCTGCCAAATTACGCCGGTTTATTAACGACGTGGAAGCAACTGCGCTGAAAAATACCTAATCCGATAAATCCGATATTTTATATATGCTAAGCGGTTTGATATAATATGGACAAGAAAGACGTCACAACTAAATTGTACTTATTCGATCAGTGAAGGAGAGATGAGACATGGCAGAACAACAAATTCGGTTGGGCAAGACGGATCTGATCGTAAATCCCATTGGATTGGGTGCGAATGCAGTAGGCGGACATAATATCTATCCGGACATGCTGAATGATGAGACGGGTAAGGAAGTGGTTCGTACAGCTTTGAAACAAGGCATTAACTTTGTGGATACGGCATACATCTATGGACCTGAGCATTCCGAACGACTGATCGGTGAAGTATTGAAGGAAACCGGTCAGCGTCAGAATACCATCATTGCAACCAAGGCAGCTCATAAATTAGTGGATGGCAAGATTGTCATGGATAACTCACCTGCTTTTCTGAAAACATCCGTGGATGAGGCGTTGAAACGTCTGCAAACCGATTACATTGATCTGTTCTACATCCACTTTCCGGATGAACATACGCCTAAGGATGAAGCGGTAGATACGTTAAAACAATTGAAAGACGCTGGCAAAATTCGTGCCATTGGTGTATCCAACTTCTCCATCGATCAGTTGCTTGAAGCCAACAAAGACGGGCATGTAGACGTACTGCAATCTGAATATAATCTGTTCAAAAGAGATGCCGAGAAAGAGCTGTTGCCGTATACGGCTGAGCATGACATTTCTTTTGTGCCCTACTTCCCACTGGCTGCGGGACTGCTGGGCGGTAAATATAATCGCAATACAACTTTTCAGGATGGACGGGCGAAGAACCCGCTGTTCACAGGTGAAGCTTTCATTGAAAATCTGGATAAAGTTGAGCAACTGCGCAGCATAGCACAATCCAAGGATGTTGAGGTTGCTCATCTGGTTCTGGCCTGGTACCTGACTCAGCCTTCCATTGATGCATTGATTCCGGGTGCCAAGCGACCGGAGCAGGTCATTAACAATCTGCAAACTTTAAATGTGGAATTAACTGCTGAGGAAATTGCAGTCGTGGATCAGATCTTTCGTTAATGAGTTCGGGTGAATCGGGAAATGCTAACAGGGAGTTTACGTATGAAGACAAAGTGAGGACACCACATGAACCTGAAGGCAGCCCGAGTCATCGGAATGTTCACGCTAATTATTTTGCTGGGTAGCAGTTCTGCCTATGCAAAGCCTGTACAGAAGAACCGTCAGTATTATGAGGAACGAGGAGAGATTGTGTGGGAAGTTCCCACACAGGATAAACTCATCGCCCTTACCTTTGATGATGGACCAGATCCAATTCAGACTCCGCAGATCCTGGCTTTGTTACAGCAGTATCATGCTAAAGGAACTTTTTTTGTACTTGGCAAATGGGCAGATAAATTTCCTGAACTGATTAAGCAGGAACAGCTCGAAGGGCATGAAATCGCCAACCATACGTATGCGCACACGTATGCAGTTCGATCAACTAATGCGGACAAGTACATGAAGGATATGAACGAAGCAGAAAGTTCCATCATTCAAGCAGGTGCGGAGCGTCCCCTGTTGTTCAGGCCACCGGGCGGCTATTACAATGACATGGTCATCCAGGCTGCCAAACAAAAAGGGTATACCATTGTACTCTGGTCTTGGCATCAGGATACACGGGACTGGGCTTCTCCAGGTGTATCGGCCATTGTTAAAAAAGTACTGAATAACGCGCGTAATGGGGATATTGTACTCTTCCACGATAAAGTGGAAGGCAAGTCCCATACGGTAGCTGCGCTCAAAACAATCTTGCCGAAGTTACAGCAGCAGGGATATCAATTCGTGACGGTGTCTGAGCTGCTTGCTGTGAAGGCACGCGAAGCTGCGAAGGATGGAACTTCGCCTTCGTCTATTCTGAAGCATGTGCAGCCCTGAACATGGCCAATCCAAATAGAAACCGTAGGTCTCAGATGAAGAGACCTGCGGTTTCTTTATCTTGGTTTTCATATCAACCATGGAATCAGCCTTTAGGAGGTTATTGCCGTGTCCCTTTTGTTTTGAAACCAAAACGTCTACAATAGATGGAGCTTTGTTTTTAAGGGTATATAGTATACACGGTATGAATCACGACATAGAGGAGAGAGAACATAATGAATGGACAACAACGTGTAAATATTAAACCAGGTCTGGAAGTGGACATAGTGCTGAAGCAGGACCAAGCTACAGGTAAGCTGACACGTGGCATTGTGAAGGATCTGTTAACCAAGTCACCTACGCATCCACACGGAATCAAAGTACGACTGACGAGCGGTCAAGTGGGACGTGTGAAACAGGTCATTACAGGAGGCTCGAACTAACTGTGGCCCAAGGCGGGGAGATGAGTACTACCGCAGAAGTAATGGCACATCTGGCTTCGGGTAATGCACGTCAGCAGGACGCCTATCATGTGTTGCAGAGCAGTGGATTGCTCGATATATTAGCTGACTATCACCCATATCCAGCAGGAACGGTGCCGATTGATATTGATATACCTGGAAGTGATCTGGATCTGCTGTGTTATGCAGAGGATCTGGACTTGTTTGAAGCCGAGATACACAATCGAATTGGAGCCGTTGCTGAGTTTCAATGTGTACGTGGTGGGGATCTTCCAGACCAACGTCCTTATGTGACTTGTAATTTGCAAGTGGGACATTGGCCTGTGGAGATTTTTGCCCAATCCGTGCCAGTTTACAGGCAGAATGCATACTTACATATGATCGTAGAGTGGAGATTGTTGCAACTGTGGGGAGACGCGGGACACCGTGAGATCCGCAGACTGAAACAGGCAGGGTGGAAGACGGAGCCTGCATTTGCTTCTGTACTTGGACTACAGGGAGATCCATATGTGGACATGCTGCATCTGGCAGAGATGAAACGTGAAGATCTCTGGAACTGGGCGCGTTTACGCACGTCTTTTTAAACGGTTTAGCATAACTTTTGGTCAGATTAGAAAGATGGCTACAACTGTTGTTACCGTAAGCCCCAGCAGTACAGGCTTCAGGTTGCGTCTTGCAAGTTCAAAAGGATTGACTCCGCAGATTGCAGCAGCAGGAATCAATGCCCATGGAATCAAGGTTCCGCCACCTACCCATATGGCTGCAACCTGACCTAATGCTGTCAGTACAGGTGCGGAATCTGCCGAACCTGCAAACATGGACGCAATCGAGCCAACCAGGGATATCCCCGAGAACCCCGAACCATCCATTCCGGTCACTGCTCCGGTCACCGTCATTGTAATGGCGCCCACCGTATCATTCAATGGCACCAGCCCAGCAAGTGCGACCCCAAGATCATTCACGATCCCGTGTGAACCTTCAGGAAGAGGGTTGATGAACAACTCCGTAATCGCAGCATCTCCCAGATAAAAAAATGCGGCTATGGGAATAACCGGTCCAAACACCTTGAAACCAAACTGAAATCCTTCTATTAAATAATTGGTCGTTTCCTCTGGGCCGGCATGACGATGTGCGGCAAGGGTAACAGCGATCAATATAACCACAGCGGTTCCGCCAATCAGAGCTGTTGCGTCGCCGCCTTGCAACTTCAATACAAACATCAGAATCACATCAACTGCGAATAACAGAGGGATAAGCAGAGCGAATGCTTTTTGCAAACGGAGTGACATGGCTTGACGTTCAACAGGCAAATTGCCAGGTTGAGAAGTAGGCACAGCCTCTGATGAGGAAGAAGGTTTCGTGCTCATGGTACCTGATATAACGTTTGGGGAATGAGCAGGTGAGCCTGATTTCATCTCTTTGCGCAGCATCCAGAAGGCTGTAAGTGTAGATACCGTTCCCATGACAATGACCAGAGGTATGCTGGCCGTCATGACGGAAGTAACCGGTATACCCGCCGCATCAGCTGTAAGTTTGGGAGCCCCCTGAATAATGTAATCCCCCGACAGTGCAATCCCATGTCCGAACAGGTTCATGGCAATAGCAGCTCCAATCGGAGGAAGACCTACACGCACGGCTACAGGAAGCAGTACTGCACCGACGAGTGCTACGGCTGGGGATGGCCAGAAAAATAGTGATACTACCATCATGATCAATCCGATACCCCAATACGCGACCTGAGGAGAACGGATAAAACGGGTGACGGGTGTTACCATGACCTCATTAATGCCTGTTCTGATAAGAACACGGCTCATTGCCACAATAATCGAGATGATGAAGATCGTACTTAACAATTCTTTTGTTGCATAGATAAAACTGCTGAAGATCCCAGCAACTGACCCGCTTAAGGTTTCGGTTGCCAGAAGTCCAATGGTCATAATACCCGCAACACAGATGATCGTGGTGTCCCTGCGCCGGATCATTACGGCGATGATCAAGACGATAAATGCCAGATAGACATAGTGTAACGCAGTGAGTTGAATATTCATCGAACAGGCCTCCTACATCCTGGTGACTAACCCGAGGAGTGATATATCGTATGCATGTCAAGATCGGGCGTTCATGGAGTCCGGGGCTTGCCGCAGCATTTATTTTTAGGGAGAAGCTTCTGAGCTATAAATGAAGGATTTATTTTACAACTGGAGAATTTATTACAACATGAAGCGTGTTACTCTTGAAATTGGAGCGGATGAAAGTCACCAGAATTGATATGTGGAGGTCACGGGACCCCATAGACAATGGCAAGCAGGGGTGATTACAATAAACATGCCATCATAAGGAA
Organism: Paenibacillus sp. FSL R5-0701; assembly: GCF_037973995.1. Taxonomy (NCBI): domain Bacteria; kingdom Bacillati; phylum Bacillota; class Bacilli; order Caryophanales; family Paenibacillaceae; genus Paenibacillus; species Paenibacillus sp. FSL R5-0701. The sequence goes on from NZ_CP150230.1 coordinate 2,302,834, forward strand.
GAAAATAGAAAAACTATGTTGAAATAAAGTGTGTGTTCAAAAAGTCTGGTTCAGTACAGCGGACTTTTTGAACTACCTCTAAGAGGGCGGGAATCCATAATCCATGAGCTTTATCCGTTCACTTCGTTTTAAATTTATAGTGGGTCTTACATTGATCATGCTGCCATTATTCATGCTGCTTTATTACAACAACGTCTACGCCATGAAAGTTGTACGTGACAAAGTATCCCTCACCAATATGAATCATCTCGCCAAGAGTGTGGAGCAAAATGAACGTGTGTTACAGGAGACGAATCGGTATTTATATAGTCTGGGTGAGCGGGACCCGGATATTATCTCTCTGTTTTTTCTGAAATACGGCAGCGGTGATTATATCATTGCAAAGCAACGGATTATGAACAAATTCATGACAGATATCGGTTTTTATAACTTAATCGATTCTTTTTTTCTATATGATGCCGTGAATGATGATCTGCTGCTCGCCACTTCAGGCAATTATGATGTCAAAAAGTCGGTTGTGCAGGAGAGTATGCCAGTCCAGATGCAGCAATTGGAAGGGGATATCCAGAAGCCGGAATGGAGCATCGTGCGTGGCGGGACGTGGAATGCGCTGGTGAAAACGGTGCGAATCAACCAACAGTTCTATGCTGGTGCACTTGTCGATATGAATGCACTGAATCATACACAACAATTCACTGAATCCGGAGATCGGGGAGGTGCAGTCATTGTTGGAACAGATGGTGGGGCGCTATCGGATTCCACATTGAATACTGCACAGATTCAGCTGGCTGCAGCACATCTTCCCGGCTTGAAGAATCCGTATCAGGTGATCTCTGAAGTTGTGAATAAGGGAGAAGCACGTCAATATTTGATGTTGGGTACTGCCTCGGCCATGTCCCAGATGAATTATATCGTGCTGCTGCCTGAGGAAGACATGATGCGTAACCTCCCGTTTTTCCAGCAGATCATTCGTCTGCTCCCCATTGGTGCGGCAGTAATTCTGGTTACTGCACTGATCTTTTTGCGGCATCTGTTATTCCGCCCGATGAATGCGTTAATCCGAGGCATGAGAAGGGTGAGTCGTGGAGATCTCGATGTGAAGCTGGACCCGCCATCTTCCTCGGAGCTTGAATTTATGACACGAAGTTTCAATCAAATGACCAGTGAAATCAGGCATCTGAAGATTGATGTGTATGAGGAACAGCTGCGGACGCGAGAGGCAGAGTTCAAACAACTGCAGATGCAGATCAATCCTCACTTTTACCTGAATTCACTCAATATTATTCATAGTCTGGCTTCCTTGCAAAAGCATGAGTTGGTGCAGCAGATGGCTGGTCATCTGGCCGATTATTTTCGATTCAGTCTGCGTGCAGGCAAACGTATTATTCGTCTGGATGAAGAGCTGGAGCACATTCGTCATTACTTAGAAATTCAAAAGCTGAGGTTTCCAAGCAGATTCGATTTTGAACTGGATGTTGAACCGAATCTGGGACATTATGTGATTCCGCCATTAACCATTCAGCCTTTTGTGGAGAATGCCATTATTCATGGATTTCAGCGCCGGACGCAAGCCTTTGTCATTCGGATCGTGGCGCGCCTTGGTGAGAAGTCATCCGGTCAGGTCGATGGGACGGTGCTTCAACTGATGATTGTGGACAACGGCGTCGGATTTGATGAGGAATTGTTGGGACGTCTGCAACATGGACAATACGCTGAAGACCCGAATGGACAGCATATCGGGATATGGAACGTGGCTCATCGGCTTTTAGTGAAGTATGGTGATCAAGCCAGTTTGCAGTTTGGCAATGAGGTGGATCATGGCGCCAAAGTCATCATTGATTTACCCGCTCAGACCGAAGAGGAAGAAGGGGGAGCCTATGCGGAACCTGTTGATCGTGGATGATGAAGTGTATGCATTACAAGCAATGGTTGAAGGAGTCGATTGGCAAGCAGCAGGCATTGATCAGGTATACAGTGCTGGTGATGCCGAAGAGGCAAGAAAGATTTTAAGGGCAGATGCTATTGATATCATGATCTGTGATATCGAGATGCCTGGTGAAACAGGGCTTGACCTGCAAAGTTGGGTGTTAAAACATGATCCAGGTATACTGACCATTTTCCTGACAGGGCACGCTTTATTCGATTATGCTCAGACAGCCATTAAGCTAAACAGCTTTGATTATGTGTTGAAGCCGGCTCCAGCGGATCAATTGATTAAGGTAGTAACCCAGGCGGTGGAGAAGATCAAGGATGGAGAGCAGCGTACCCGTACCAACGAAGTTTATGAGACCGTATACAAACGCTGGAAAACCCATAAACCGCTGCTGACGGAACGCTTCTGGAAAGATGCCATCTCTCAGCGTATCACGTTAACCGAACAACGGTTGCAAGAGCTCGCAGAATTGTATGGTGCCGAGATTGATCCGCAGGCTCGTGTGTTACCCATTGTGATCTCGGTAGAGGAGTGGGTGCGTGATTTTGATTTGCGGGACGAAGAGGTATTGGAATATGCCCTTCGTAATGCAGCCAAGGAGATGCTGCTTGGCGACAAGCCCGGTGAGGTGTTTCAGGATCAAAGTGGATTAAATATTGTGCTTGCTTACGAGCAAGACGGCATCATCCCGAGTGCGAGCGAAGTGGCACAACGTTGTCAGGGGTATATTCAGGAATGTGGTACGTATTTCTACTGCCGGTTGTCCTGTTATGTTGGAGCCCTGGTTGCTGTAACTGAGCTGCAAGGCATGTTAAATGAACTGATGGATATGGAGCGGCGCAATATTAAGGAGCTTGAAGAAGTTTTTGTCTATGATGAGCGGGGAAGAGATCAGGAAGATCGCTTTTTGCCTATTCCATGGTTTTCGGAATTATCCATTCTTTTTGAGACGGGTAAAGTTGGGGATTTGCGAGAACGTGTGGATGAGATTTTTGAGTTGCTTGCTGCACAGGAGGGTTTGTCTCCTGAAATGCTGCATCTCTACTATCATGCCATGCTGCATGTGGTCTATCCGTTGCTTCATCAGAAAAACGTGTCAATACGCAGTCTGTATCCGGGTGAACGGGAGCCGGAAGAGGGTATGGTGACAAGGTCGTTGCCGCAGTTGAAGCAGTGGACGTCTGATCTGATTGATCGTGTTATCCCAGTGTTGTACCCGGACGATCATAGCCCCATGACCATTGTGGATCAGTTGTGCGTTTATATTGAAACTCATATTGGTGAAGAACTTATGCGAGAGGAGCTTGCAGCTTTTGCCGGATTCAATCCCGCTTATCTATCACGTCTATTTCGGAAAGAGAAGGGGATGTCCCTATCTGAGTTTATTCTGCAGGGCAGAGTAGCCAAAGCGAAGACATTGTTGTCCCAGTCCACCGTCAAGGTGACGGATATCGCTGGCAAGGTGGGGTACTATAATTACTCGCATTTCACCAAAATGTTCAAAAAGTGCACGGGTATAACGCCACAGGAGTTTCGAAAACAGTCACGTACCGTATAGTTCAGGGCGCAGCATGCTGCGTCTTTTGTTTTTTTTGGTACTAAAGTCATAATTTGATAAGTCAACAGGTCACCACAGCAGATAGAGGTCTTACTCGCCCCGCCGTATACTTGAACCACAGGAGCCGCAACGGAGCTTCATCCTGAGGAAGAATTCAAGAGGAGTGAGGGAGAACAAGTTATGAAGACACAACCCCAGGCGGGTAAGGGAGTACGGATATCGGAAATACCGGGAGAAACAGTCCGAAAGCGCAAGTCGGTGTGGCACAATCTTGGCAAATTCAAGGTGCTGTATCTCATGTTCTTGCCAGGTGTCCTGTTTCTGCTGGTGAACAACTATATGCCGATGTTCGGCGTTCTGATCGCATTCAAAAATGTAAACTATGCTGATGGTATTTGGGGTAGCCCATGGAGTGGATGGGACAATTTTAAATATTTGTTCTCAACCAGTGATGCATGGGAAATTACCCGAAATACACTCGCGTATAACACGGTGTTTATTGCACTAAATCTCTTAGTAGGTGTCGGGCTTGCTATTCTGCTCAATGAAGTGAAGAACAAGGCAATGTCCAAGTTATATCAATCACTTATGTTATTACCGTATTTCCTGTCCATGATTGTGGTCAGTTATCTGGTACTGGCTTTCCTGGGCAAGGATTCAGGCTTCATGAACTCAACGGTTCTGCAGATGTTCGGCGGTCAGCCGATCGACTGGTATTCAGAGCCGAAGTATTGGCCGTATATTTTGCCACTGGTGAACACATGGAAGAATATTGGATATTATGCCGTCATTTATCTGGCAGCTGTCGTGGGTATCGATGAAGAATATTATGAAGCAGCTGTGCTCGATGGAGCAACCAAATGGCATCAGATACGCTTCATTACCATTCCGTTTCTCGTGCCATTAATCGTCATTATGACGTTATTGCAAATTGGTCGTATATTCTATGCAGACTTCAGTCTGTTCTATCAGGTTCCATTGGAATCGGGAGCGCTGTTCCCTGTAACGAATGTACTGGATACCTACGTATATCGTACGTTCCTTATCGGTGGAGATATCGGGATGTCATCAGCAGCCGGTCTATATCAGGCAATCGTTGGATTTGTGCTGGTTCTTGTATCCAATACCATCGTAAGGCGAATTGATAAAGATAATGCATTATTTTGAGAGGAGGCAAGTCAGCTGTGAAATCACGTGATCCACTAGCCGTATCGAAGCGTTCCGCATCCGTTATTCATGCGATGTTTCTATTCTATGCCATTGCCTGTATCGTGCCGATCCTGCTTGTCTTCGCCATCTCATTTTCGGACGAGACAACAGTAATTGCCAATGGATATAAGCTTATTCCAGAGAAATTCAGCCTGACGGCTTATGAGTTTCTGTTCAGAGATATGGATCAGATCATTCACTCGTATGGTATATCCTTTATTGTTACCGTTGTAGGTACCATTACAAGTGTTGCGCTGACCGCATTGTATGCGTATCCGCTCTCACGGAGAGATCTGCCTTACCGGGGCTGGTTCGCCTTTTTCATCTTCTTCACAATGTTGTTCAATGGGGGTCTGGTACCTTGGTACCTGGTCTATGTCAACGTATTGGATCTGAAAAACTCCCTACTGGCACTCATTATGCCGCTACTGCTATCCCCATTCTTTGTACTGGTCATGCGTACATTCTTCGCGAACTCCATTCCGGTGTCCATTCTGGAATCGGCTCGGATTGATGGTGCGGGAGAATTGAGAACGTTTGCACGTATCGTGCTTCCGCTCTCTCTTCCCGTAATGGCAACCGTCGCGTTGTTCAGTACACTGAATTACTGGAATGACTGGTACCTTAGCATGATTTTTATATCAGATAACCGGACGATCAGCCTTCAGTACCTTATGTACCGGACGCTGCTCGATATTCAATATTTAACAACCAACTCCAACGTCTCTTCACAGATTTCGTCGCAGGGTGGATTGCTCAATCTGCCTAACAAAACTCTGCAAATGGCGATGGCTGTGGTCGGTATTGGTCCAATTGTACTGGCATATCCGTTCTTCCAGCGTTATTTCATCAAAGGTCTTACGGTTGGCGCTGTGAAGGGATAACTCTGAACCGGTTAGCGGAGTGGGCAAGGTAAATGAAGATGGACTGAAAGGGCATATACAGAAGTAGTTATCGGTTTAATTGTGAATTGGGGAATTCGGTTGTATGGTTCAACACATGACAGGAGGGGTTCAATTGGTTAGATCATTAAAGGTATGGTCACGCATGATGGCAACGGTTATGGCGCTGAGCCTGGTGCTGGCTGCTTGCTCATCAGACAAGGGTGGAACAACAACACCTGGCGCAGAAGGTGGAGGAGCAAGTGAAGGTGGGGGCAAACCCTATGAAGTGACACTGTTCTACCCAGGGACACCACAGAAGGATGTCGCTCTGGTGGAAGCCGAGATTAACAAAAAGATGGAACCAAAGATCGGGGCCACGCTTAAGATCAATGCGATTGACTGGGGACAGTGGGATAACAAGCTGAATCTCATGATTTCTTCAGGTGAAAAATCAGACATTATCTTCACAGCAGCTTGGCAGAACTACACGGTGAATGTAGCTAAAGGCGCATTCTTGCCGTTGAATGATCTGCTTGATGCACATGGTCAGGATATCAAGAAAAACCTGGACCCTGCCTTTCTGGAAGGTTCCCAGGTGGACGGCGTGAATTACGGCGTTCCTACGAATAAGGAACTTGCTGCCACACGTGGTGTGTTGGTACGTAAAGATCTGGCTGACAAGTATAAGCTGGACCTGACAGCTGTAAAGACATGGGCTGATCTGGAGCCCCTGCTCAAAACAATCAAGGAAAACGAGCCAGCCATCACACCATTCTATATGTCCAATACCAATGGTAACGGGCTATTGGAGAATCTGGATTGGGATTATCTCGGTGATGCTTCCGTACCTGGAGTCATCTCCAAAACAGCAGGCGGAACAACGGTGCTGAATGAAGTGGAGACCCCTGAATTCAAAGAAGCGGCTGAACTCGCTCGCAAGTGGTATCAAGCGGGATATATCAACAGTGATGCTGCTACGTCCAATGTGTTCCCGAAAGACCAGGCGAAGGCTGGAAAAGCGTTTCTCTGGACAGATGGCATGAAGCCAGGCAAGGATAAAGAAGAAGAAGGGTATGTGGGTTTCCCACTCACTCAGATTGAGATGACACAGCCAACAATCACGACGGGTGATGCATCTGGAGCGATGCTTGCAATCTCCCGTTCTTCCGAGCAACCGGAGAAAGCGATGCAGGTCATTAACCTGCTGCATTCGGACAAGGAAATTAACAACTTGCTGAACTTCGGAATTGAAGGTACACATTATGTGAAAAAAGACGGACAGGATAATATCATTGCTCTCCCTGATGGCGTAGATGCCAACAGTCGTACCTACAATCCAGGTGCACAATGGCAACTGGGTAACCAATTCCTGAACTTCCTCTGGGATAATGAAGATCCACAGAAATGGGAGAAGTTCAAAGAGTTTAACGCCAAAGGTGTGAAGTCACCAGCACTGGGCTTTACGTTCAACAGCCAATCTGTCAAAAATGAAATTGCTGCGGTCAACAACGTAAACAAACAGTTCAAGCCGGGTATGACATCGGGTGCCGTTGATCCAAATGAGATGATTCCGAAATATCTGGAGAAATTGAAAGCAGCGGGAATTGATAAAATTATTGCAGCCAAACAGGAACAACTTGATGCATTCTTGTCTAAGCAATAAATGATCGTCAGCCATGACAGAGAGACCTGTGTTACTACAAGCTCTTGTCAGCTGTGAAAATGGAGGACGTTTTCGGTGAACAACCGAAGACGTTCTTTTTATTGTTGTTTTTTGATTTGGATTGTTAATCATAAATAGGAAAAATATGATATAATAAGGTGGTTGATTAGGGGGTGTTCGTGTGTCGAGAACCAGACTTGTGTTCTCAGGGGCTTTATTGCTATTTGCTATCATCTTTACATTTAACCATCATCTTGGTTTTTCTGTTGGGGATACCATGCTGTCAGCAATAGGTATATCACCGTATACTACGTCTTATTTAAGTGGTGTACATATCACACTTTTCCTAGGATTGGGGATTTTCGCCTGCGGCTTCTACCTTACACGCAAAGAAATCGGGAAATCATTCCCCGGTCTTGCAAAAGGGTTATGGATCGTAGTTATCGCTATCATTCTCAGTTATTCTTACATGACGGATAAATTGATGTATGTAGCCAAGTGGGGAGCTACAGGCATTAATGCGGTATCCTATGTACAGAATGCAAGCTCTTGTACCTTTAACGTGCTGAAAACGGGTGAGACCCGAGCCACCTGTGACCTGACACTCAAAAATTACGGCAGAGATTCCGTATCCGCCGTGTTATTGCCTGATCTCGCACGCAGTTATAAGTTTAAGGACGATCCACTGTTGGAAGCCTTGCAGTCTGTCCAGTTAAGGCCGGTACATGTTGAGATTGAACCCCATGGAACGTTTACAGGCAAGTTGGAGTTTTACGGGAAAGCGGAATCCCCTCTGTTCGTCAATGGGAAACTTATGGATATTGTGCTGGATGTAGGCGTGGATGGAGCCAATACGGTATTTGATTATGATATTCCATAGTTGATTTTTTTATAGTAAAAAAGAATAATTACATAAACAGAAGTGGGATAAGGTTTGAGTAGAATAGAAAGATCAAAGGCATATACTGAAATTAGAGAGAGCTGGCTAATCGCTGGCTCTTTTTGTGCGTGGAAGTTGCAATTAGTGCAGAAATGTTGGTTTTATCTCCTTCCCCCTTGAATTGGTAACGCTTACGCTAGATAATGAATCGGTTTGTCTCAAAAAAATAGTTTGTCTTTAGCGCTTACATCATTACAATTAATGTCACGACAAATTTAGACAAGGTGAGATGAAAAGATGTCATATCGGACAAACCTGTTTTCCAAAATGGTCATTCTTATTCTGATTATGCTGATTCCTGTAGTGCTTCTGTACTGGTACTCCAATCACAAAACAACAGCTGTTCTCAGAGACGAGTTGAATCGATCGAATAGTAACCAGCTTGAATTTTTCCAAAATCAAGTGAACACACACATCGAACTGTTATCCTCATGGCCAAATCTGCTCATACATGATCCTGATATTGCCAGTTTCCGCCGAATCTATGCGGACAGTAATTACTTTGACCTGGATGCGATCAACCTGGTCAAACGTATTCAGAATAAGCTAAGTATTCAGGAAAGCTCATCCAATTGGGCCACGAAATTATATCTGTACTCCCCTTCGCTAGGCAGGGTGGTTTCCGAAAGGGACGCACGTTCTTACGATAAACAAGCGTTAAGGGAGAATATCAGTTCCGGCTGGGATGTACGCAAAATCCAGGATGGGGAAGATGATCGGTTCATGTTTAGCTGGATTACAGTATCTCCGTACGGCATTAAAGACCCAGCTAATCATGCGGAAACGATTATTAAACTGGAGTTTGATAGTGACAACATTCGGGATATGCTCGACAAATTCAAAGACGATGGAAGGCATGATCCCTTCTATTTCAGAGAAGAGTCGGGGGTTATCTATAATCGGACTTCAGATCGTTCATTAACGAATCAGTTGATGGAAGAACTGTCCGCCCATAAACTTCAGGACGTTGATAACCGTACAGTAGTGATCGGGAACGAGCCTTACATGGTTAACACCGTGAAATCCAGTACAACAGGCTGGTATTTGGTGGACTACATGCCGCTATCAGATATTCTGAAGCCCATTCATCAATCCAATATGTTGTTCTATTCTTCCATGATTTGTTTGTTGTTAATGAGTTTTGGTGTGGCGTATTTGTTCTATGTTCAGGTGCAGGTACCAGTGAAACAACTCATTCGCGGGTTCCAGCGGTTGAAGCAGGAGGATTATTCCGTGAGGATTAAGCCAAAGGGCCGCAATGAATTCAGTTTCTTGTCCGAACGTTTCAACTTGATGGTGGAGCAGATCCAGCAGTTGTTTGAACACGTTTATCTGGAACAGATTCATGTGCGTGAAGCCCGATTGAAGCAGCTGCAATCACAGATTAACCCGCACTTCTTCTATAATTGTTTCTCCTTCATTACTAGTATGGCGAAGCTCAAGCGTATGGACGCTGTTGTAGCGATGTCGCATAATCTATCGCGATATTATCGATATACAACAAGACAGGAGCGGGACGTGGTACCGTTGACAGAAGAGATTGAATTTGTCAGCTGTTATCTGGAGATTCAACGGATGCGTATGGACCGCATTCATTACAAGATTGATCTGACTGATGAGATGTTAAGACAGGAGGTACCGCCACTCATCGTGCAACCACTAGTGGAGAATGCGGTGATTCACGGTATCGAGGCGGACGCGGAAGCCGGAGAAATAAGAGTATCCGGGGAAAAACAGGGCGGTGTCATGGTTCTTGTGGTAGAAGATGATGGGCAAGGCATGACGCAGGAGGGACGTGAGGCGCTTCTGAATAAGCTCAGGGGAACGATGGATCAAGAGATGGGCTGTGGCCTGTGGAATGTGAATCAGAGACTCCAGCTTCGATATGGGGAGCAGGCAGGGCTTGATATAACGGAATCGGAACTTGGTGGATTACGAGTTACGCTGTCATGGCCTGACGAGCAGGAGTTTCTTCTGGAGAATGAAGGATAAGCACTTGGAATGTGCAGCGTATGATGAACGATGGAATCCATTGGCAGAATGAACGAAATAGGGAGTGAATCACTTGATTGATATATTACTGGTAGATGATGAGACATATGTAACAGAAAGTCTGGAACTTACGATCCCCTGGGGAGAACTTGGGGTAACGACCGTGCTTCGTGCTGCATCCGGTAAGGAAGCTCTGGAGATTATGGAGGAAAATGTAGTAGACATCGTAGTTACCGATATTCGAATGCCTGGTATGTCGGGATTGGATCTCATTGCAGAGGTAAGCAAACGCTGGTCTCATATCCGCTGTATCTTGCTGACCGGTCACAGTGATTTTACGTATGCGAAGAAAGCTATTCAATTGCAGGCAGCGGATTATATCCTGAAACCCGTAAACGATGATGAATTTATGAGTTCCGTGTCGGCAGCCATCACGTCTCTTCGCGATGAATGGGATGAATTCGATAAATATCACCGGCTCTTATACAGCCGGAAGTCTGACTATAAAATTTTACGGGAAAATCTCATGCATGATCTGCTGCTGGGACGTGAAATCACGGCGAGGGCACTTCGGGAACAACTGCAACAGTATGAGATTCATATTGATCCGGAACAATCCGCTGTGATGATGCTGATTCGCCTTACAGGACGTTTCTCCTCAATGGACCAGCAGTCTCTGGATCTAATGGATTTTGCGGTAGGTAATATTGCAGAGGAAGTACTCGGAGACCAATTTAACGTGTGGTTTGGTCGCGGACCCCATGAGTGTCTGGTTATGTTCTTGCAGAATCAAGATCAGATCGAAGCTCCGCAGATGGACTTGGAGACGTTGAGAATCTCAGCTGAAACTTTCCGTGAGCATGTCATTCGATATTTACAGGGAGATCTGTCCATGGTAGTTACACCGTCATTTCCCTTTAATGAGTTGACAGCAGCCTATCGAAAAAGTCTGGGTTCGCTTGTCCTTTCAGGACCGGAAGAACACAAGATTATATATATGGACATGGATCAGGCACTCAGCAAAAGACCGGAGAATGATGCAACGCAGGCGCTCGAAGAGCTGTACAAACCACCTGTACTTCCGCAATTGCTTGAGACCAAGCAATGGGAAGCGGCAGCGCGTAAGCTGAACACGGTCTTTGACGCGGCAGAACAGGTACGATTGTCCAGAGAACATGTGTATGAGATGTATCTGTCGGTAACTAATGCATTTATGTATATCGCCCATAAACAGGGGCATCTGGTGCATGAGATTGATCATGCGGGATTCGATCTGCTCCTTGCCCATCAGTTGATTCAATCACCCGAGAAGCTGCGGCGCTGGGCAACCGAGATGCTGGCAAAGCTTCAGGAAGAGTTGTCCGATCAGGAAGGTGTGCAGAGCCGCAGACATGTGATCAAGCAGGTTCAGGAGTTGGTGACAAGAGATACAGGACAGGATCTGTCAGTGAAAATGATTGCGGACAAGGTATATTTACACCCTGTATATCTATCGAAAATTTACAAGGCAGAGACAGGGGAAGGTCTTGGGGACTACATGATTCGTATGCGCATGGAGCGTGCTCTGTATCTGCTTAAGAATAGCAACAAAAAAATATACGAGATTACGAGTGAGCTTGGTTATCAAAATCCGCAATATTTCAGCAAAATGTTCAAAAAGCATTATGGCATGACCCCCAATGAATTTCGGGATCAGGCATAATTACAACAACATTCCAGAATATAGGTTGGCAAAGGTGCAGAAATCTTGATTTCGTATCATAGGCTCAAAGGCCTGGTCAGCCTATAATGAAAGGGTAACCAAAACGATTTAAGGGGGAACAACATGAGAGCGCAATCAACGAAAAAGAGATTCTTGTCGCTTCTCGCTACAACGCTGTGTCTGACTGTCGTTCTTGCAGGATGTTCAGGAGGCAGTGGAGGCGGAGATAATGCAGCTTCAAACACAACAGGAACTGAAAACGAATACAAAGAGAAATACGATCCGCCAGTTACGATTACCACAGCCTGGGGAATCGATCCAGAGCTGAAATTCAAAAATGGCGAATCCATGGAAAATAACGTGGCAACCAAGTGGGCCAAAGATCAATTCGGTATTGAAATCAAATCGTTGTGGTCAGTAACAGACACAAACGGAGCATTTGCAACCAAGCTTCGTCTTGCGATGTCATCAGGACAGGAAATGCCTGATATTGTAAACGTGGGTGATAATCTGCTTGCTCAGGATCTGATTGATTCTGGAATGTATCAAGAAGTAGGGCCACTGTTCGATAAGTATGCTTCGGATACATGGAAAAAAGCAATTGAACAAGATCCAAACGTATGGAACCAATATAGTCGTGATGGCAAAAGAATGGGTATCCCTGTTCTGGACTATGCCTACAACAATGATTATCTATTGTGGATTCGTCAGGATTGGCTGGACAAGCTAAATCTGAAAGCGCCAAAAACAATTGATGAATTAGAAGTTGTTATGGAAGCATTCAAAAATAATAACCCTGACGGCTTGGCTCCTGATAAAGTCACTCCGCTCAGCATTGGTTTCAAAACTTCCATGAATACATGGATGGGAGACCCATCATGGATCTTCGGAGCATATGGGACATTGCCGTTCCAATGGAATCTGGGGGAAGACGGCAAGCTGGAGTATGGCTCCATCAATCCGGGTATGAAGCAAGGTCTGACCAAATTGAGCGAATGGCTCAAAAAAGGATATATCCCGCAGGAAGCAGCTCTATGGGATGAGAACAAAACAGCAGAGCCAGCAGTTGCAGGAACCGCCGGTATTATTCCAGGACCTTACTGGATGAGTGGATGGCCACTTCTTGATACAGTGAAAAATGTACCGAGTGCCGTGTGGAAACCGATTGAAATTCCGTCTGGTCCTGAAGGCAAAGCGATGCGTCACGGGACACAGTTCGTTAATGGTGTTACGTTGATCAAAAAAGATATGGCGCACCCAGAAGCATTCTTTACGTACCAGAACTACCTGTTCGACAATTATGCAGACCCGGCACCAGGTAGCCCTTATGACAATGGTCTGTTTGCAGGCTATGACTATCAATTAGATGCAAATGGAAAACAAATGCCGATTGACGAGATCGAAGGCGGATATGTTAACGTTGTACGTTATTTGCTTGTTCGTGACGGTGCTCGTATTCCAGATGCACAGATGAAAGCTCTGATGAATTTGGCCAATGGCAAAGAGCCTGAAACCAAGCTTGAAAAAGATGTTGCTGTCAACTACGGTAAAGAGACTCCAGCAGCAGCGAAAGTCTTGCTTAGCCAAGAAGAAATTTCCTTCAAAAACATGTTCACAGGTCCGACAACAAAGACAATGAAATCAAAGCTTGACTATCTGAACAAAATCGAGAATCAAGCATTTAACGAAATTATCTATGGTAAAAATCCGGTTGATGCGTTTGATACCTTTGTACAAACGTGGAAATCGGGTGGCGGTGACCAAATCACGCAAGAGGTTAACGAATGGTATGACAGTGTGAAAAAATAGTTACAAGCAGCGCCCAGACGTTAGTCGTCTGGGCGCTTTTTTTTGTTTATTCATGCTGAGGCAAAGTGGTTGAATTTGTGCCATTTATATTGCTTTTATGTGCTGTTTGGACCCCGTAAAAGGTTGATATAATCGCATTATAAGCCACTCAGGGAGTACTTGAGTAGGAAGAAATACAGGGGGAGCAATCATGAGAACTTTGAAACGCACTTGGCCATTCCACGTTATGCTGTTGCCAGCTATTATCTTTCTGATTATCTTCAGTTATGTGCCTATGGGCGGAATCATTATGGCATTCCAGAACTACAAGCCATGGCTTGGGATTAGCGGTTCTGAATGGGTTGGGCTGGACAACTTTAGATATTTGTTTGAACGTGAAGACAGCTTACAAGTCATCTGGAACACATTGATTATTGCTGTACTTAAACTGATCTTCAATTTATTTGTTCCATTTGTTTTTGCCATTCTTTTGAATGAGGTTCGCAAGATGGCTGTACAGCGAACGATTCAAACACTTGTCTATTTACCTCACTTCTTGTCCTGGGTCATTCTGGGGGGGATTTTGATAGATCTGTTGTCAACAGGCGGCTTGGTTAACCGGGTTCTGGGAACCTTTGGACTCGGGCCATATTTCTTCCTGGGAGACAACAGTTGGTTCCGATCTACGGTCATTCTGACAGATGTGTGGAAAGAATTTGGCTATAACATGATTGTCTTTCTGGCTGCCCTTGCCGGAATTAATCCAGCGTTGTACGAAGCAGCGGAGATTGACGGAGCAGGACGCTGGAAACAGACACTGCACATTACAATCCCTTCGCTTGTGCCGATGCTGATGGTTGTAGGAACATTGGCGCTTGGTAACGTACTGAATGCCGGATTTGACCAGATATTCAACTTGTATAACCCGCTCGTATATCAAACGGGTGACATCATTGATACATTTGTATATCGTTCCGCAATGCAAAATGGTGAGATGGGCTTTGCAACCGCGATCGGATTGTTCAAATCGGTTATTAGTATGATCTTGATCCTTGTATCGTACAGCTTAGCCAAAAAATACGCTGGATATCGCATATTCTAAACGAATGAACAGAGAAAGAAGGGACCACGATGTATCATAAATCATTGCCTTATCGCGTGTTTAATATAGTCAATACCTGCTTTCTGATTTTGGTCGCCATTATGTGTATTGTACCAATGATTCATGTACTGGCAGTATCCTTTAGTACAAAGGCTGCTGCCGACGCCAATCTGGTCAATCTCTGGCCCGTAGGTTTTTCACTTGAGGCATACAAAAAGACGATGAACAATCCAATTTTCTTGAACTCACTCTGGATTTCACTTCTACGTACAGTGATTGGTACAGCTATTACCTTGCTGATTACGTTCCTGGCGGCGTATCCGTTGTCCAAAGAGAATAGTGAATTCAAAGGCAGAACGATCTACTCCTGGATTTTTGTATTCAGTATGATTTTCAACGGGGGACTGGTGCCATTCTATATGGTTATCCAGAAGATCGGGTTGATGGATTCCTTCTGGGTACTGGTACTCCCAGGAGCAGTTAACACATTCCTTGTCATTCTGATGCTGAACTTCTTCCGCGGTATTCCAAAAGAGCTGGAGGAAGCGGCGCTGATGGATGGAGCTAATCATTTCAGAACATTGTTCAGTATCTTTCTTCCCATTTCGATGCCGTCCATTGCAACAATTGCATTGTTCAGTATGGTGTTTCACTGGAATTCCTGGTTTGATGGATTGCTCTACATGAATAACGCCAAGGATTACCCACTTGCTACATTTATGCAAACGGTCATTATTGGACGTGATATGAGTAGCATGAGCATGAATCCAAAAGAAATGGAAGCTCTCTCTCAAACTACGGTAAGGGCAGCTCAGATCTTCATCGGAAGTGCACCAATCTTGATTGTGTATCCTTTCCTGCAACGTTTCTTTGTTAAAGGTATGACGTTGGGCTCAGTTAAAGGCTGAGCCTGTACCCCAAATTAATGGAGGTTGATACAGTGAGCAACTTGACGGAAAAGACATTCATTCTGGGAATGGATGTGTCCTTTATGGATGAAATCGAACAGCATGGCGGGAGTTATAGTGATGTGGATGGCAAGGATCAAGACTTGCTGTCCATCCTGAAGCTCAATGATGCTAACGCAATTCGGCTCCGGATCTGGAATGATCCTGTTGGTGGGTTCTGCAATCTGGAGCGTACGGTGGAGGTAGCCAAACGGATCAAGGAACAGGGATTGAAATTTTTGCTTGATTTCCATTATTCTGATCGCTGGGCTGATCCAGCCAATCAATGGAAGCCGAAAGCATGGGAGAATCTGTCCTATGAAGAGCTTCAACGTGCGGTATGCATGTATACGGCTGACGTTCTGAGAACGTTGAAGGAACACGATGCACTTCCAGACATGGTGCAGGTGGGCAACGAGATTACACCAGGCATGTTATGGAATGAGGGACGTGTCGGTGGAGAAGAGCATGATACGGATGAACAGTGGGAGCGTTTTGCAGGCCTTGTGAAGTATGGAATTGCTGCGGTCAAATCCGTTGACGCGGATATTCAGATTATGATACATATTGATCGTGGTGGAGATAACGCCGAGAGCCGCAAGTTTTATGATCGCTTTGAAGCACTGGGTGTGGAGTTCGATATCATTGGGCTCTCATATTATCCTTGGTGGCATGGCACACTCGATGCCTTACGTGACAATCTGCATGATCTGGCTGAGCGTTATGGCAAACCCATCAATGTAGTTGAAACCGCTTATCCATGGACGCTGGAGCAGCCGGAAGGCATTGAATGGATTTTGAATCAGGAAGATATGTTGTTACCGGGATACCCTGCAAGTGTAGAGGGACAGACCAAATATCTGAAGGATCTATTGCAAATTATTCGCGAAGTTCCTGGTGGTTTGGGGCACGGATTCTATTATTGGGAACCTGCCTGGATACCAAGTAAAGAAGAATGGTCCGTCGGTCATCCGAATAACTGGGGCAACCTCACCATGTTTGATTTTAAAGGTCGCAAGTTGGAATCGTTTACAGCACTCGCTTCTGTTGAAGAATCAGATGTCGTGACATACGTGTAATCTAGCGTAATACGTATCTTCTGTGAAGTCGTTGTTATCGTATATAAATTTAAAAAACAGCAATTAAAGCAAGGGAGTTGTCCTTATGACATACAAATTTCCACCTGTAAGTTCCAAAGCCCCGCACATGTTGCATGGCGCAGACTATAACCCGGAGCAATGGCTCCGCTATCCTGAAATTCTGGAAGAAGATATTCGCTTGATGAAGCTTGCCAAGTGTAACGTGATGTCCATTGGTATCTTCTCGTGGGTATCCCTTGAGCCGGAAGAGGGCGTATATACATTCGAATGGCTGGATCAGGTGTTGGATCGTTTTGCAGCTAATGGCATCTATGCATTCCTGGCTACACCAAGTGGTGCGAGACCAGCATGGATGTCCGCCAAGTACCCAGAAGTACTCCGTGTCTCTGAGAAACGTGTCCGTAATCTCCACGGTTTCCGTCATAATCATTGTTATACTTCCCCGGTATACCGTGAGAAGGTTACTGCGATCAACACAAAACTGGCAGAACGTTATTCGGATCATCCGGCTGTAATTGGCTGGCATATCTCGAACGAGTTCGGCGGAGACTGTCATTGTGATTATTGTCAGGAAGCATTCCGTGGTTGGGTGCAGAAGAAGTATAAAACACTCGATGAACTGAATCATTCGTGGTGGACCACATTCTGGAGCCATACGGTTACAGACTGGAGTCAAGTGGAATCTCCGGCTCCACACGGTGAGACACAGGTACACGCAATGAATCTGGACTGGCGCCGTTTCGTTACGGATCAGACAGCTGATTTTATCGTGCATGAAACGAAACCATTAAAAGCTCAGAATCCTGATCTGCCAGTCACAACCAACCTGATGGAATTCTATGGCGGTCTGAACTATTGGAAGTTCGCTGATATTCTGGATTTCCTCTCTTGGGACAGTTATCCGACTTGGCATGATGCAGATGACGACGCGAAACAGGCATCACGTATCGCGATGATGCATGATATCGTTCGTTCCATCAAAGGCGGTCAGCCGTTCTTGCTGATGGAGAGTACTCCAAGTTCGACGAATTGGCAAGATGTCAGCAAACTGAAAAAACCTGGCATGCATCTGCTCTCTTCTCTCCAGGCTGTGGCACACGGCTCCGATAGTGTTCAGTACTTCCAGTGGAGAAAAAGCCGTGGGTCTAGTGAGAAACTTCATGGTGCGGTGGTAGACCACGTAGGAACGGAACACACTCGAGTGTTCCAAGATGTCACCGACGTAGGAACGGCTCTTGAAGGCATGGAAGCTATTGTAGGAACAGCGGTTCCGGCAGAAGTTGCAATCATATTTGATTGGGAAAACCGCTGGGCCGTTAATGATTCCCAGGGTCCGCGTAATATCGGTGTGAAGTATGAGCAGACGGTGGAAGAGCATTACGAAGCGTTTTGGAAAAAGGGAGTCGCTGTAGACGTTATTGATATGGATGCAGATCTGTCCAAGTATAAGTTGCTGATTGCTCCAATGCTCTATCTGGTACGTGAAGGTGTCGGGGAACGTATTGAGAAGTTTGTAGAACAAGGTGGTACGTTTGTAGCAACTTACTGGTCTGGTATTGTTAACGAAAACGATCTGTGTTTCCTGGGTGGATTCCCAGGCCCGCTGCGTAAGACACTTGGTATCTGGTCCGAGGAAATTGACGGACTGCATGATCGTGATCTGAACGGAATTATCCCTGAGAAGGGCAATGAGCTTCAGCTCAATACAGCGTATGATGCAATTGAACTGTGTGATCTGATTCATCTGGAAGGCGCGAAGTCCCTGGCTACGTACCGTTCAGACTTTTATGCCGGACGTCCGGCATTGACCGTTAACCAGTTGGGTTCAGGGAAAGCATATTATGTAGCGACACGTCTGAAGGCACCATTCTATGATGATTTCTATGCGAAACTAATCGCTGACCTGAACATTGAGCGTGGACTTGAAACAGAGCTGCCTGCCGGAACAACGGCGCATACGCGTACAGATGGTACAGCTGATTATGTGTTTGTACAGAACTACACACCAGATGAGAAGCTGGTTGAATTAGATGGACAGTCCTATACCGATCTGCTCAGTGGTGATGCTGTGGAAGCAAGTCTCAGCTTGAAGCCATATGACATTTGTGTTCTGCGCAGACCAGTTGCACGGAAATAATATAGATTCTATATGGTACTAAATGAATGAAGTTAGTATTGAGAAAAGATGGCTTGAACGCCTGCATTGGTGTTCAAGCCATCTTTTTTATTTATGCATTTGGCTGTTGAACCACTTTTTCTGGACAAGATAAAGGATAAACGTGTCCGCGCAGCGAAGACAAACACGTAACATGTAACTCAAGACTTTCAGTCTGGGAGGAATGGAAATGAATCAAAGGAATCTGGATGGTAACAGCATTATTATTCGACTGGAAATGACAACTAAGGATATCAAGTTTGGCGAAGTGGCTTCGGCCATCTCGGAAGCTGGGGGAGACATCATTGCCATCGACGTGATTTCCACCAATCAGGATGTAAGCGTGCGCGACTTGACGGTCGCAGTTACAGATGCACAAGATAACAGTAAAATTATAGAAGGGGTGCGCCAGCTTAAAGGTGTATCCATCATTAACGTATCGGATCGCACGTTCCTGCTGCATTTGGGCGGCAAGATCGAAGTGACCCCAAAGACCCCGATTCAGAATCGGGAAGACCTGTCGCGTGTGTACACTCCGGATGTAGCCCGGGTATGTTCAGCGATTGCGGAAGAACCGGGGAAAGCATTCTCGCTGACAATCAAGCGGAACACGGTAGCCGTGGTATCCGATGGCAGTGCAGTGCTTGGACTGGGCAACATAGGTCCCCGTGCAGCGATGCCGGTCATGGAAGGTAAAGCGATGTTATTCAAACAGTTTGCAGGCGTCGACGCCTTCCCCATCTGTCTGGACACACAGGATACCGAGGAAATCATACGCACTGTGAAAGCGATATCACCTGGTTTTGGCGGCATTAATCTGGAGGATATCTCTTCACCGCGTTGTTTCGAAATTGAACGTCGTCTGAATGAGGAATTGGACATTCCTGTATTTCATGATGACCAGCATGGCACAGCGGTTGTGTTATATGCCGGTCTGATCAATGCGCTTAAACTGGTGGGCAAGTCCATTGAAGATGTGAAGATTGTGGTCTGTGGTATCGGTGCAGCAGGTGTAGCATGCAGTAACATCTTATTGTCCGCAGGAGCCAGTCGACTTATAGGTGTCGATCGTGAAGGTGCGATTGTACGGACACAAACCTATGAGAATGAAGTCTGGAGTGACTATGCAGCTCGTACTAACCCCGAACTGGAGACTGGCTCGCTGCGTGATGTCATTCGCGGAGCCGACGTGTTCATTGGCCTGTCCCGAGGGAATCTGTTAACTCGCGAAGATGTGCAGACCATGGCGGAAGATCCAATCGTGTTTGCAATGGCAAACCCGGTACCAGAGATTATGCCTGCCTTGGTGGAAGACATTGTGGCTGTAATGGCAACAGGCCGATCCGATTATCCGAATCAGATCAACAACGTGTTATGTTTCCCGGGCATGTTCAGGGCAGTTCTGGATTGCCGAGCCACCGAAATTAATGAAGAAATGAAGCTGGCAGCCGCTCAAGCGATCGCTTCGGCCATTACGGATGAAGAGCGTACACGCTATTACATTATTCCGAGTGTGTTCAATGATAAAGTGGTCAAATCGATGCGCAGTCGCGTGATTGAAGCAGCTGTTAAGACGGGTGTAGCTCGGCGTATTCCTCGTGAACAGGCCCGTGAAGGTGGGGAATCGTAAGATGCCAGAGAACCCTCTTCAACCTGGTGGGAATTTGCAAGAATCAGGGCACATGCATAATATAGATGGAATAACGGCAGGAGAGGCTGTTCTGCGCGCCGCGCGATCCTTTGTTCAAGGGGACTCATCCAAGCATCGTGATGGTCATGACTGGCCGCACATTGAACGGGTAACGGCACTTGCGGTTGAACTCGCTCACCGCATGGGTGCAGATCCATTTGTCTGTGAGCTTGCTGGATTATTACATGATGTACCGGATGAGAAGCTGAATGAGAGCTTGGAAGCCGGGATGGCCAAACTGAATGACTGGCTGGATACCCAGCCTCTTGACCCGGATATACGTAATAAGGTTGTGGGTATTATTAGCACCATCTCATATGCGGGAGGTCAGCGTCCTGCGGTCAGTTCGCTTGAAGCACAGGTTGTTCAGGATGCAGATCGACTGGATGCACTGGGTGCGATTGGGATCGCGCGAACCTTTGCCTTTTCAGGCGCCAGAGGGCGCGAGATGTACGATCCGTCCCTTCCCCCACGGGAGCAGATGACCCGTGAGGAATATCGCAATGGGCGCAGCACAACGATAAATCACTTTTACGAGAAGTTGTTCAAGCTCAAGGATCTGATGAATACCTCCTATGGCAGGGAGCTGGCGGAACAGCGTCATGATTATATGGTGCAGTTCGTGGACCAGTTCAAAAGGGAATGGGAGGGCACGGACCGTTAGGCAGGCATAATAAGCATGAGTATTCCACAGAGGTATAATTAGTAACCGAGGCGAATCTTTGAAGTGGCGAAAATCCATTTTGAAGATTTGCTTCTTTTTGGGTTAATAATGTGTATTAACATACATAAAGAAATTAATTTCACAATAGCTCTGACTTATGACATGGCAACGGAAGACCTTACATGGTACAATAAATCGTTCTCCTGAATGAATTCAGGCAAAAAAAGAAATATGGGGTAATAATGAACATGATTATCAAATGTAAAATTTCAGGTTCGGTAAAGAGGAGGGGTCACCACCATGTCGTTTGGTGCACGTGTACTTAAGACGGGGATCGCGGTTACGCTTGCCTTGTACCTTAGCAGCCTGTTCTTGAACCCGCAATCTCCCGTGCCTGCCGCAATCGCGGCTATATTCGCCATGCAGCCTTCCATCTATCGTTCCTGGAAATACTTCCTGGATCAATTGCAAACGACCACGCTGGGAGCTATTGTCGCCCTGGTGGGGGGCATGGTGTTGTCCAATGAGCCAATCGCTGTTGGATTAATTATTGTACTTGTCATCATGATCTGTCTTAAATTGAATATGGGTGAGACGGTTGGCCTGACACTGGTCACGGTTGTATCCATTATGGAAGCATCGGGTGACTGGCATTTTGCACTCAATCGTTTTCTGTTGACACTGGTTGGTATTGTATCGGCGTTTCTCATCAACATTACGGTATTTCCGCCGAAACCGAAGGTTCAGTTCGTGAAGCAGATCCATAGTGTATTCAGCGGTATGTCGTTGCTTCTGCGAACCTCGATCTCGGATGAGATCAAGGAAGTTGTATTCCGGGAGGAGAAAAGCAACCTGGGCGGTTCCATTAAGTCTTTGTCCGACAAGTATAACTTGTTCGAAGAGGAACAGAAAAAGATGAAACGTTCGAAATTCAGCGAAACTCGTCAGATGGTGGTCTACAAACAAATGCTGCTGAGTCTGCAAAAAGGGTATGAGGTGCTGGATTCGGTGGAACGCCACTATTTCCAGGCACCGCGGACAACGGCCATGGATCAGTTTTTTGACTCACATCTTGAACTGGTTATCAAATTCCATGAGCATGCACTGCTCAAGTTCGAGGATAAGCTGAAGCCTAATGGTGAAGAGGCCGCACAGTTTGTATTGGATAATGACCGTTTCATGGAGCAGGCGATCACCCAGTTTGATATCGACAAGGAAGGGATGTTACGATTGTCCATCGTGGCTGCTGCGATCTATGATTACGGATATCAGCTGGAACGTTTGAATCGACTTGCCGAACATGTGCATAGCGCTAGCGAAGACAAAGAATCACAGGACAAAATTTTGAATTGGCTTAAGTGGCCTTAGGCATGATTCGTAATCAAAAGTAGACTTTTTGAACAACCTCTCTACGTGCGAATTGCGCACCTGCTTGGCGATCATATACAATGTAGTTACAACATTGCCCGGACAATCGTGTCCGGGTTGTTTTGTCATACATACGGCTGAAGGGCATGAATGAATATTAACGAACTGAGGGATAGAGACATGATTATTGAGGAATTGGACGCTGAACTAATGGAATGGTTGAGTGGGACAAATCTGGCGCATAAACAGCATGAAGCCATGCAACTGCTGACCGTATCCGAGGATCAGTGGCCGCATCAGGCGATGATTAGTATGGGGGAAGTGATTGCCATAAATCCGCATCAGCTAAGACTGGCTTTATGGCAGGGTACACAGACCAGTATGAACATGAGCAAAACAGGCAAGGCTACCTTGATTGCGGTTCAAGGACATCGATTGCTGCATATCCGTATAGAAGCAGTACGGCTGCCTGAGATTAAGGGGGCTGTTCATCCGAGAGATCGTTTTGAAGCACAAGTGCTTCAAATACGTGTGGATCACGCGCCATATGCGGAGATCACTTCAGGAATAACCTTTCAATTAAAAGATGAACTTGGAGCAATTACACGCTGGAAAGAGACGATTGAAGAATTGCGAAAATAGGCAGGAATAGCTTGGTCAGATGAGGACCCGGTGATTGGGTAATAATGAAGAAGAAAACAACAAAAAAACGCCTCCGCTTGCATCGGGACGTTGTCACTGGTACAATAAAAAATGGTTTTCAGAAAATTAGAACTAATTAACATATAATTAAAATGTTTACTTTCTAATAATTATACCATTGCCTTTTCGGGCTTGTCAAATGGGGTTTTGAGGACACAATCCGGGGAAAGAGGGGCTATTAACATATGAGTACAGAGCAGCAGTGGAGTGAAGAACAACAACGGGTCAACACGGTGACCAATCAGATTGAACGTAAGATCACAACGCTGGAAGATGAAGTAGGTTCCTTCCGGGACGAAGTGGTTGGCATGAGAAAAGACTTCTGGGACGAAGTCACAATGAACTTTAGTGAAGCGGATGATGTCGGGGAAACTTCAACCAGTATGCGGCAGCAGTCACAGGTACTGTCCGATCGGGAGCGCAGTCATCTCAATACAGCGGCTGCGTTGGACAAAATGAAACGACTGCATCATTCACCGTATTTTGGCCGCATTGATTTTAAGGAAGATGGGTATCCAAATGCAGAACGCATTTATCTGGGTATTGCCTCGTTACTGGATGAGAAGGAAGAAACCTTTCTGGTCTACGACTGGCGTGCACCAATCTCTAACCTGTATTATGACGGAGCGCCGGGTCCAATTACGTACCAGACTCCAAGCGGGGAGATCAGCGGTGATATAGAGATGAAGCGGCAGTTTGTCATTCGGGACGGACGTATCCGTTTTATGTTTGACACGGGGGTTACGATTGGTGATGAGTTGTTGCAGGCCGTGCTCAGTCGAACTTCGGATGCACAGATGAAGAGCATTGTAGCGACCATTCAGAAGGAGCAGAACCGGATTATCCGTAATGACCGGACACGTATGCTCATTGTGCAAGGCGCAGCCGGCAGTGGCAAAACATCCGCGGCGCTCCAGCGTGTGGCATATCTTCTCTATAAATACCGCGAGCATCTGCAAGCGGATCAGATGGTTCTTTTTTCACCAAATCCAATGTTCAACAGTTATGTCTCCACGGTACTGCCTGAGCTTGGGGAGGAAAACATGTTGCAAACTACCTTCCAGGAGTATCTGGAGCGCCGTTTGGGTCGTGAATATCAACTGGAAGATCCGTTTATTCAACTCGAATATGTACTTACGGGGACGGAAGATCCTGATTACGATGTGCGCATGTCCAGCATTCGCTTCAAGTCATCCGAATCTTTCCTGAAAGTCATTACACGTTATAAGGAAAGCATGTTGTCAGGTGGCATGAAATTCAAGCCGGTACGCTTCCAGGGCCGAGCGATTGTCACGTCAGAGGCTATGGCTGAGAAGTTCTACAGTTTCGAGTCGTCCGTCAAGCTGGTGAGTCGACTGGAGATGCTGCGGGATTGGATGCTGAAAGAACTGTCTGCCTTTGGTAAAGGTGAACTGGATGCGCCTTGGGTGGATCAGCAACTTGATCTGATGGAGCCGGAGGATCTGCAACGAGCGTATCAACGGTTGAAGCGCAAGCAAAAAGGAAAGACCCATACATTTAATGACTTCGAGCAGGAAAGAGAAATTCTGGCACGTATGGTGGTCAGTGACCGACTCAAACCGTTGCGTAAATGGATTAAGTCCTTACGATTCGTTGATATAAGACAATTATATGCACATCTATTCAACGATCAGGCTCAGATGGAGCGATTGCTGGGTGACGAAGCGCTGCCTCCTCAATGGGATGAAATCTGTAAGATGACTTTACGCAGATTGAAACTTCAGGAGTTGGCATACGAAGATATTACGCCATACTTGTACTTGCGTGAGCTTATGCTTGGATTCCATATTAACTCCAATATTCGCCATGTCATCATTGATGAAGCCCAGGATTATTCTGCGTTTCAGTTGGCATTTATGAAGAGATTGTTCCCACGGGCGAAAATAACAGCACTTGGTGACTTTAATCAGGCAATCTATGCCCACTCTTCAGTACTTAGTGGAACAGGACCCTTGACTAACCTTTACGGACCAGACAATACGGAAGTGATTGAGCTGACCAGAAGTTATCGATCTACCCGGGAGATCGTGGAGTTTACACGTGGCATGGTGCCTGGTGGGGAAGAGATTATTCCATTTAACCGTAGCGGCGAGAAACCTAAAGTTATCGTTTCTTCTGATTCCGAGCGTCATATAAATGTCATCACAACAGACCTTAAGCACTTGATTAAGGAAGGGTATGAATCGGTTGCAGTCATCTGCAAGACCGCCGAAGAGAGCGGAGACGTCCATGCTGCATTGAGCAAGGCACTGCCCACAGCACCGAAGTTAATCAAGAAAACAACGCTGGCTTTTGAGCAGGGTGTTCATGTCATCCCGGCGTATCTGGCCAAAGGCGTGGAGTTCGATGCTGTCCTGATCTATGACGGCTCTGCGAAGCAGTATGCCCAGGAGCATGAACGCAAGTTGTTCTACACGGCTTGCACACGAGCGATGCATCTACTGCACGTATACTGTGTCGGCACACCGAGTCCGTTCATTACCGCCCAGTCGGAAGAATGGTATGATCTTGGCAAGGTGTCTGCTGCGCAAGTGGACTGACCTAACATTTCATATGCATGAAGAAGGCTTCCGTTCAATGGAACGGGAGTTTTTCTGTATATGATACATATCTCGGGAAGAAGCTAGCTTAGCGAGGGAAGTGTACATGATGAGGTTCCGGCCATATAGTTGATCGTATGAAATGAAAATACCTAACGTGATTCGTAAGGATTGGGTCCCGTGAATAAATACGACGGCATAATTTGTATTGAAGCACAATGGATGTGAATTTTCTTTACACATGAGGTCCGGACTCATATAATCGTAACAATATATTTTTTTGGATCGTTTATTTAAGGAGGTAACAAAATGAACAAACCATCATTTGAACGGCCACTTATGGCCGATTGTGTACCTGATCTGGTCGCTACAGCACGGGGAGATTTGCCAGCGACTTTGGTCATTCGGGGAGGTACGCTGGTAAACGTGATATCGGGTGAGATTTTGCCTGAGATGTCCATAGCTGTACAGGGAGCTCGAATCGCTTATGTCGGTAAAGATGTAAGCCACACTATCGGAGAACATACCCGGATTATTGAAGCGAAAGGTAAGTATATCGCTCCTGGTTTGCTGGATGGACACTGCCATATCGAAAGTACACAGATGAAAGTAACCGAGTTTGCGAGAGCGGTATTGCCTTCAGGCACGACCGGAGGTTTCTTTGACCCTCATGAGATCTCTAACGTGCTTGGTCTCAAAGGATTGAGACTGATGCTGGATGAAGCACGGACCACACCGATGGCTGCTTATATGCAGGTGGCTTCCTGTGTGCCTTCCACTCATCCAGGACTGGAGACAACAGGTGCTTATATCGGGCCTGAAGAGGTAGCTGAGGCTCTTTCCTGGGGTCCGGACATGATTGGTCTTGGTGAAGTGATGAACTTCCCTGGGGTAGTCTATGGGGACGAGACGATGATCGGTGAGATACAGGCGACGCTCCGGGCAGGTAAAGTTGCAGACGGTCATTTCACCTGGGCAGCAGATGACTGGCGTCTGCCAGCCTACGCAGCGAGTGGTGTTACAGGGGATCATGAATGTGTGACCAAGGAAGATGTGGTTGAACGTCTGCGACTCGGAATGTACGCGAAGATGCGCCAAGGTTCGGCATGGCATGATGTGGCTGAGACGATCAAAGCCTGCACTGAGCTTGGACTGGATACACGCCGGATGATGCTGGTGACAGATGACCGAAGTTCTGAATCG
Organism: Paenibacillus sp. FSL R5-0701; assembly: GCF_037973995.1. Lineage (NCBI taxonomy): Bacteria > Bacillati > Bacillota > Bacilli > Caryophanales > Paenibacillaceae > Paenibacillus > Paenibacillus sp. FSL R5-0701. The sequence goes on from NZ_CP150230.1 coordinate 2,329,995, forward strand.
CTGCTCAAAGAAGGACATATGGATTTTGTTGTTCGTCTAGCAATCTCTCAAGGGGTGAAGCCGGTTACGGCTTTCCAGATGGCAACCATTAACACGGCTGAGCGCTTTGGTGTTGCGCGCGACATTGGTGCGATTATTCCGGGCAATATAGCCGATATTATTCTGCTGGACGGTCGGTTGGCGGATGTACGTGTAGGCATGACGATTGCTGCCGGGCAAGTTGTAGCGGAGAATGGGAAAATGACGGCGGTCTGGGACAGCTTCACGTACCCGGAGGAAGCGCTGAACACGGTGAAGTTAGAAGCTAATATTCAGCCGGAAGATCTGGAGTTGGCTGCACCGATTCAAGAGGGGACGATTGGTGCCAAAATCATTCATGTGACAGAGAACCATGTGGATACTAAGGAGAAACACCTGCCAGTCTCCGTAGAGAACGGCAAGGTTGTGGTTTCAACTTCAGGGGAAGTATGTAAAATTGCGGTCATGGAGCGTCACAAACAAACCGGGAATCGAGCGGTAGCGCTTGTTGGAGGCATCGGCTTCACATCACCTGCAGCGATTGCGATGACGGTTGCTCATGATAGTCACAATCTGTTGATTATCGGTAATGATGATGAGCTAATGGCTGAAGCCGGTAATCGCGTCATTCGTATGCAGGGCGGGGTTGCCGTGGTAACGGCAGCAGGTGTAACCGAATTCCCGCTGCGGATTGCAGGTTTGATGTCAACCGAGCCATTCGAAGTCGTTGCAGCCCAATCGGCAGCAGTCAGTGAAGCTTTACAGTCCGCAGGATGTACGTTGAATAATGCGTTCATGACGCTTTCGTTGCTCGCGTTGGTTGTTATTCCGGAATTACGTTTGTCCGACAAGGGGCTTGTGCGGATCTCGGCAGAAGGTATTGAACTGGTGTCCCTTTTCGATGAAGTGGTTGACAATACACCCGTAGCTCCATCGGGTAATGAATGAAAGGAAATGTCGACTAGAACATCATTAAATAGGGTTCCATATAAAGCCGCCTTAGGGCGGTTTTTTGGTGCATTTTGGGAGAAAACGCTTTCTAGGTCTTCTGGAGCTTGGTGTACATATGGCAATAATGACTGAAGTCATGCTGAAATAAGGATTGAATTTAAAAAAAATGAATAATTGCGACTTTTGAACTATACATACAGAACTACGAATTCCCGAAATATAGTTATATGATTCTTTCGTCGTAAGTCTTAAAGATGATATTGCATATAAAAGCAATCCAAATTCGTCGTACCTAATAAGTATCCATTAAATGAATATGAAACGACACAATTTCATCCAGATTTGCACGTCAGAGCTGATAACTTCAGAGGGAGTGTACAAATATGAAAAGCAAAAGGGGTTACCGTTTTATCTTATTACTGAGTTGTTTGATCCTGTGTGTGAGTACAGCCTGTTCTTCCAAAGCCATTGCGGATGGTTCAGTTGACAGTTATGCAACGATTCATGGAGAACTTGATGTGCCGGTGAGAGCGACTTGGGTGTGGGATACCACCCAGATCCGAAGTAATCCTCAAGAGGTGTTAAACTACGCTACAGCGAACAAGATCAATACGATCTATCTGCAGATGAACCGGGATATAAAGGTTCCTGAGTATAAAAGTTTTATCCGCCAGGCGAGAATCAAGAATATTGCGGTGGATGTCATGGACGGAAGATCAGCCTGGGGTTTGACGGAAAGCCGGGAGCAGATTGCTTCTTTCCTGGACTGGATCGAGGCATATCAGGCGCAGGCGTTGCCTAATGAGAAGTTTGCTGGTATCCATCTGGATATTGAGCCACATGTGCACCCGCAGTGGAAAATCAATCAGGCTAGTGTAATTACCCAGTGGCAAGGCAATGTGGAGTACATTGTTGAGCGAGCATCACGGATGAAGATGCCGGTAGCGGCTGATCTGCCTTTCTGGCTCGATAACTACAAAATCCCGGGTTCCACGATGGCCGTAAGCAGTTGGATGATTCGCAAATTTGATTCCATCACCATTATGGCTTACCGCGATACAGCTGCTGCAATCTATAGTGTAGCGAAGGATGAACTTGCAGAAGCAGCTCTGCTTGGCAAGACGATCTCAATCGCCGTGGAAACTAAGCAAAGTAAGGAAGGCGACTTCATTACTTTTTATGAGGAGGGATCTGCTTATATGGAAACACAATTAAAGTTGGTCGAAAAAATGGCTTCAGTTCATACGTCTTTTAACGGTTTCTCCGTACATGAGTACACTTCATGGAAGACCCTGAAAAAGTGAGACACCAGTAAGCTCCTTAGCGCAATGCTTGAAGTAATATATGAAAGAGTTCTAACTGAAACAACGTGCCTCAAAGCGTGTTACTTTGTTAGTTCTTGGGAATTGGAAGTTGATAAAAGAAGGTCTTTGCAGCTGAATAGCTGCGAGCACCTTCTTCTTTTACACCTGAACCAGGGCAGAATCCATGGCCACGTTCTCATAGAACATTTTGCGATACTGTGAAGGTGTGGTGGCTTTATGCTTTTTAAATGTAGTGATGAAGTAGCTTAGATGCTCGAAACCCACATCCATGGCGATATCTACAATTTTGTGATCCGTATTCTCAAGCTGAACGCAGGCCTGTTGAACACGGTAATAGTTAATGTAATCAACAGGTGTTTTCTGCACCATCTGTTTGAAAAAACGGCAGAAGTGCCCTTCGCTCATATTGGCTTCATCGGCCAGTTCTTTCAGCTTTAATGGTTCAGGATAACGTTTGTGAATATAACCGAGCACGGATTTCAGGCGCTCTACCTTGTCATGACTCCCTGTAGCCACGGTGCCTTTGAGCGGAGCAGGTCTCATATGTTCGAACATTCGGGAAAATATGAGGTACAGGTACGCTTTTGTTGACATTTCACACGTTTCGGTTCGGGTAGCATGGTCTGCAAATATACGTTTCAGGAGATCCAGAATTTCTTGTCCCCAATCCTCATCTGCCTTGATATGACTGGGGGGAATTACCGTTTTGCGTACCAGTGGACCGATGAATTTCTCTTGAACTGTATCGAAGGTACGGCTGCCAAGCAGCTCTGGATTAAATACAATGGAAGAGAATACACAGGGAACATCGCCCTTCAGATACCCCGCATGAATCTCGCCTCGATTGATGAAAATCGCTTCTCCAGCTTGGACCTCAACAGTGTTCATATCGATCTGAAAGACAGCGCAGCCCTTGGTCACCATAGTGAACTCCATCTCATCATGCCAGTGGCAATCGAGAATGCTATCCCCGTTCAGTTGTTGAATATCCGGGTACACACTGACGGGATACATGGCATTGCCGTGAATCCGGTCTTCCCGTAATCGTTCACGTTCCATATCAGATTCTCCTTTTTGTATCATTATTAATGTAATCGTTTCCATAGTTTGGTGATGATGTTCAAGAATCGGATGTTTATTATCAAAATCGTGATATATTTGGTCAAAATAAGAGAAGAAATTCATTATTAATATCAATATTATTATAATATAACCAAAGGGGGAAAGAAAACATGAAATTTACTGATGGATTCTGGATGACTCGTGAAGGGTACCAGATTCAAAACCCGACTGACATTCGTGATATTGTGCAAAAAGACAATTCTGTGACCGTATATGCGGCAACTAAATATATTCGTAGCAAAGGCGACACTCTGAACGGTACATTGCTGAAAGCAACGTACAGCTCACCAATGCCTAACGTTATTCGTGTAACTCTGAATCACCATAAAGGCGGCGTGAAAAAAGGGCCTGTATTTGAGCTTAACACACAAGAAGCCAACGTTGAGATCGCAAAAAATGAACAAGGTGCTGTTTTGAAAAGCGGCAATCTGGAAGTTCAAATCGACAAAACAAATGGTTGGGACATTAGCTTCCTGTATGGAGGAAAACGGATTACAGGTAGCGGTCAAAGAGCTGCTGGTTATATTACAGGTCCAAGCAAGGAAGCATACTTCCGCGAGCAGCTTGATCTCGGTATTGGTGAATACGTTTACGGACTCGGTGAGCGCTTCACGCCGTTTGTTAAGAATGGTCAAATCGTAGATACCTGGAATGAGGACGGCGGTACAAGCAGTGAGCAGTCTTATAAGAACATTCCGTTCTATTTGTCCAATAAAGGATATGGCGTATTTGTAAACCATCCTGAACGCGTATCATACGAGATTGCATCCGAGAATGTATCCAAAGTTCAGTTCAGCGTTGAGGGCGAGACGTTGGAGTACTTCATTATTGGCGGTGACAATCCTAAGGATGTACTTGATAATTATACGAAATTAACAGGTAAACCAGCGCTTCCACCGGCATGGACATTTGGTCTGTGGCTGACAACATCATTCACAACGGATTATGACGAAGCAACGGTTAACCATTTCGTAGATGGCATGGCTGAACGTGATCTTCCGCTGTCTGTATTCCATTTTGACTGCTTCTGGATGAAGGAATACCAATGGTCTGATTTTGTATGGGATGAAGCGATGTTCCCGGATCCGGAAGGCATGCTTGCACGTCTGAAAGAAAAGGGACTTAAAATCTGTGCTTGGATCAATCCATATATTGCAGAAAAATCCTACTTGTTCGATGAAGGTATGGAGAATGGTTATCTGGTTAAAACAGCCGATGGCAGCGTATGGCAATGGGATATGTGGCAAGCAGGTATGGCTCTGGTTGATTTCACGAATCCGGATGCTGTGAATTGGTATAAGAGTAAGCTTGAAGTCCTTCTGGATCAAGGTGTAGATTCCTTCAAGACCGACTTTGGTGAAAGAATTCCGACTGATGTTGTGTACTTCGATGGCTCTGATCCGGTTAAAATGCACAACTATTATACACAGCTCTATAACAAAGCTGTATTTGAATTGCTCGAAGAGAAGATTGGCAAAAACGAAGCTGCCCTGTTTGCACGCTCTGCAACAGCAGGTGGGCAACAATTCCCGGTTCACTGGGGCGGTGACTGCTCTTCCACGTATGAATCCATGGCTGAATCACTTCGCGGTGGCCTTTCACTGGGACTTTCCGGTTTCGGATTCTGGAGCCATGATATCAGTGGTTTTGAAAGCACGGCGAGCCCTGACGTATACAAACGCTGGGTACAATTCGGACTTTTATCTTCTCACAGCCGCCTGCACGGAAGCACTTCGTATCGTGTGCCTTGGTTGTTTGACGAGGAATCCGTGGACGTTGTTCGTGACTTTACCAAACTCAAAATCAGCCTGATGCCGTATCTGTACAATTCTGCGGTGGAGTCAACGGTAAAAGGGATTCCGATGATGCGCGCTATGCTGCTGGACTTCCCAGAGGACCCAACAACATACAGCCTGGATACGCAATATATGTTTGGTGATTCGATTCTGGTAGCTCCAATCTTCAACAAGGAAGGCGATGTTCGTTACTACCTGCCTGAAGGAACTTGGACGAACTATCTGACAGGAGCGAAAGTACAAGGTGGACGCTGGATCAGTGAAAACCATGACTTCAAAACACTGCCAATGATGATTAAACCAAACAGCTTGATCGCTGTAGGTGCGGTGGATAGCAAACCGGATTATGACTTTGCGAATGATGTGTCCTTGCACTTGTTCGAACTGGCTGATGGTCAAACGGCTCAAGCTGTCGTTGTGAACCAAGCGGCTGAACAGGAGCTGACAGTGAACGTTACACGTAATGGATCAGTGCTGGATGTTCGTGCAGAAGGTGCGGGCAAACCATGGAGCTTGGTGCTTCGCGGCATTGAGAGTGTATCCAGCGTTGAAGGCGGTTCCCAAGTGTCTGGTGCAAATGGTGTTGTTGTTACGGCAGCAACAGGCTCAAACGCGCTTACAATCCAACTGTAACATGATATAGTAGAAGAAAAGGACGGTGCCGAATGGTGCCGTCTGTTTGTCTACGATGATAGGAGATTGAATGAAATGAGCACAATGAATTCGGGTTTGCACTGTACGATATCAGCAGAGATGCTGCATCAACTGGTAGAAATTCATTTTGGAAGCGATACCAAAGTGAAGGGGTTTGGTCTCCTGCAAGGTGGACTTTTTAATACAACCTATCGGATTCACCTTGAACATACATCCTATACGGATGTGATTTTACGTTTGGCTCCAGAGCGGGGAGAGATGGCCGCTGGTTCTGCGGGGGATCCACTATTTTCGTTCGAACGCACGATGATGGCGGCTGAACCGATTGTATATGAATATTACCGCAAGGCAGGCATTCCTGCTCCCAACATTATCGCCTGTGATGACAGCGGGTCCATCATTCCGAGAACGTACATGTTTATGGCGTTTATCCCGAGTAAGCAGCTGGATCACGTATCAATTTCAGACATAGACAAAGAGCGATTGTATCATCAGCTTGGTGTATATACCGCCATCATGCATCAGATCGAGGGTACATCGTTTGGCTGGCCGCAGGGTGATGGGACGATTAAAGGCTCGGATCAATGGTCCGAGGTGCTGCACTCTTTTGCAGAAGAAACTGCTCTTAAAGCGGCCCAAGCCGATTATATGCTAGGTGTAGGGGAAGAGATCGCCGCTATTTTCATCAAAAATAAAGACTTATTTGATCAAGTGACCCGCCCGGTACTCGTTCATAATGACCTCTGGGAAGCAAATGTACTTGTTCATCAGGAAAAGGGTGAGCTGAACATTGCGGCAATCATTGACGGGGATCGATCCATGTTTGCCGACAGGGAGTTTGAAGCCATATTGTCGACAGAGTCGGTGGCTTTCCATGAAGGATATGATCGTCCTCTGGACTCATCTATTGAAGGACAGGCACGCAGGCTTGCCTACCGAATACTGTCTTCGTATTTCAATGCCTACGTTCATGAACATCAGGTTAATCAACCTGAAGATGGTCAGAAGTATCGCCAGCGTACGCTGGATTTATTGGAGCAATGGAAGCGACTGGAATACAACTAACTCGTAGGAGGAATGAAGGATGAAGGAGTATCATCAATACCCGATGTGGGACGCGTCACGTTCACTTGAGGAACGTTTGGATGACCTGATTGCACGATTGACAACGGAGGAAAAGATCAGACTAATTCCTACACGCGAAGCAGCTGTACCAAGACTGGGCATTCCCGCCTACAACGTTGGGGGCGAAGCTGCCCACGGGGTTGCATGGAAAGGGGAGGCAACGGTATTTCCGCAACCTCTCGGTCTATCAAGTACCTGGAATACGAGACTTATGCGGGAGATTGGTTCAGTCATTGGCGATGAAGCGAGGGCATATCATCACCGTGATCCTGAAGTTCATGGGTTAACACTGTGGGCACCAACAGTTGACTTGGAACGTGATCCACGCTGGGGCAGAACGGAAGAGGGATATGGCGAAGACCCGGTCCTCACGGGAGAAATGTCGGCAGCACTCGTTAAAGGCATGCAGGGAAATGATCCTTTTTATCTGAAAATGGTCGCGACATTAAAACACTTTTTTGCCAATAATAATGAGAAAGATCGTCTGAATTGTTCATCCAGCATCGACCCTCGCAATCTGCGGGAATATTATTTAAAAGCATTTGAAACGCCATTTGTGGAAGGCGGAGCCTTGTCCATGATGACAGCTTACAATTCCATCAATGGTACACCTGCTATTGAAAGTCCATATGTGAATGATGTGGTTAAGGGTGAGTGGGCGATGCCAGGTTTCATTGTATGTGATGGTGGAGACCTGTCACAGACGGTGAATTATCATGGTTATCATACCAGCCATGCCGAGTCAGCAGCAGGTGCGTTGAAGGCAGGAGTGGATTGTCTTACAGATGAAGTTGATCTTGTTGTGTCTGCTCTGGAGGAGGCTCTTGACCGGAATCTGTTGGATGTCACTGATATGGACCGAGCGATTCGTAACATCTTTGGTGTGCGGATGCGACTTGGACAACTGGATCAGTCGGGGCAAAATCCATATGCGTCTATTCCCGAGTCGGTATTATGTGCACCGGAGCACGCCAAACTCAGTTATCGTGCCGCTGCCGAATCCATTGTTTTGCTCCAAAATGATGGATTGCTTCCATTGCAGCCAGAAGCGTTGCAGAAAATCAGTGTGATTGGACCCCTTGCGGATGTTGTCTATACCGATTGGTACAGTGGCACACTGCCTTATCGTGTATCCGTCCTCGATGGACTGCGTAATCGACTACCTCAATCAGACATAACGTATGCAGATGGGAATGACCGTATTCAGCTGAAGACAACAGACGGACAAGTTGTAACTCTTGGTGCGCAAGGTACACTCGTCGCTGTACCGGAAGCCAGTGCACCTACAGCCGCCGAATTTGTACATCAGGATTGGGGTTGGGGAAGTCATACGCTGAGAAGTGTGAACAATAATCGATACGTTAGCTTAACCGAGCAAGGTATCTATCAGGCAAATGCACCGGAGATTGGTGGCTGGTTCGTGAAGGAAGTTGTTCGCATAGATCCTCTAACGGATGGAAGTAACACCTTGCGGGCGTGGAACGGTATTCCTGTTGGGCTGAGCGAATATCAGGGACAGTCTGCTGTATCTCCACTCCGGCCACAAGGAGAACAGACTACAGCTACAGGTACAAATCCGAATGATATTGGTGACTCTGGACACGCAAGTCAATCACCTGGCAATACACAGATACCTTCTGCATTCAATATTGATATTGTGACAAATGGAATACAACAAGCTGTAGAAGCTGCACGTAGCAGCCAGGCATCTGTCGTTGTTGTTGGCAACAGCCCATACATCAACGGCAAAGAAGAAATTGACCGCCCAAGTCTGCTGCTTCCGCCGAGTCAGGTCGAACTTGTCAAAGCTGTGTGTGAAGCCAATCCCAATACAGTGGTTGTCATTATGGGCAGTTATCCATTTGCCTTGCAGGAGTTGAAAGGTATTGCCCGCGCAATCGTTTATATGACACATGCAGGTCAGGAATTGGGGAACGCGCTTGCAGATGTGCTGTTAGGTCATTATGCGCCAGCAGGCAGATTGAACATGACATGGTATGAAGATGAATCACAGCTTCCTGACATGATGGATTATGACATCATTCAGAATGGCATGACCTATATGTATCATGAAGGACCGGTTCAATATGCATTTGGTCATGGCCTGACGTATTCTGAATTCGAATACGAAGCGATTCGTGTAAGTCGCAGTGCTACAGAGGAATCCACCAATACAGATCAATTGAAAATTGAAGTGGAGGTACACAATACAGGTGAACGTGACAGTGATGAAGTCGTACAGATCTATGGATCTTCGCATACCTCCCGAGTGAAACGTGCTCAGAAGCAACTCCTTGCTTTCCGCCGTGTTCATGTCAAAGCAGGGACACGTGTTACGATAAGTCTAGAAGTCCCTGTTCAGAAGCTGGCGCTATGGGATGTTACCCGAGATCGATACTGCCTGGAGACAGCAACATGGGCCATCCTGGCAGGGCGTTCTTCCGCAGATATACGTCAGTCGGCTGATATTGAAATTGAAGGTGAGACGATTCCTGATCGTCCGCTGCACTTGCTTACCTTTGCCGAGAATTACGATGCTTGTGCAGGTGTTCTACTGGATGAATGTCTGGAAGGGCGTTCGGCAGTTCGGGCAATCATTCGGGAAGAACCCTTATATCAAGAGACGCAGTTGTCCTGGATCGCTTTCAACCATAATGCTGTTCAAGAAGTGCAAGGATTTGAAGCCAGAGTGGCAGCTTTTGGGGAAGAGGGCAGTCTGGAGATTCGTTCTGGAGGACTGGAGGGCGAACTGCTCGGTGTATGTGAAGTTTCTGGACCTGGAGGCAGTGTGAATGGGAAAGATATCAAGTGGACAACAGTCCAGTGTTCGCTTGAGGCGCCACATAAGGTGAATGAGCTGTATATTATTTTCAAAGGCGGAGCAGCGTTACGGCACTTTAGATTGTTGTAGTTGTAGCATGTCCTGAATAATCAACCTCCGAAACAAGCACAATAATGCTGTTGTGTGTAGAATCTGTAAAGGTGGTTGTGGTATGAATGATAAAAAGTGGGACCTCGTCGCACTTGCTTCCATCCCTTTAATTATGACCTTGGGTAACTCCATGCTTATACCGATCTTGCCACAGATTGAACGTGAATTGAAGGTATCTGCATTCAAGGTCAGTATGCTTATTACAGTCTACGCTGTAGTTGCCATCCTGCTTATTCCAATAGCAGGGTATTTGTCTGATCGTTTTGGCAGAAAAGCAGTCATTATTCCCAGCCTCATCATTGCAGCCGTCGGGGGTGCTGTAGCTGGTGTAGGTGCATGGATGCTGGATGGAAATGTAGCTTACTGGACCATTTTGGGTGGCAGGTTATTACAGGGGGTTGGAGCAGCCGGCGCATTCCCTATTGTCATTCCATTGGTTGGGGACATGTTTAATGATGAAGATCAGGTTAGCAAAAGCCTGGGAATCATTGAAACCTCGAATACATTTGGTAAAGTGTTAAGTCCGATTTTGGGTGCAGCACTGGCTGTTTGGCTATGGTTTTTACCATTTATGGCTATTCCTGTATTGTGTTTAATCTCGGTGATTCTGGTTATTTTCCTGGTGAAGTCTCCCAAGAAAAAAGAAAAGCCACCCACCTTTACGGAATTTGTGGCTTCCATTCGGGACGTATTGAAAGAAAAAGGTCGATGGTTATATGCTTTGTTTGCAATCGGTGGAATTTGCATGTTTATTCTTTTTGGTGTGCTTTATTATCTATCCGAGACGTTGGAGAGTGAGTTCGGCATGAAAGGGGTCGTAAAAGGTCTTGTACTTGCGATTCCGTTGGCAGCCTTATGTCTTTTTTCCTTTTTCGGAGGAAAGTGGATTGGAAAGAGTAAGCCTCGCATGAAATGGCTCGGATTCGCAGGACTAGTTCTTGTAACCGTTTCGCTGGGTGTTATTGGGATTTTTGATAATATCTACGTTGTGTTGGGACTGTTCACATTAGGAAGTGCCGGAGTAGGAGCAACCTTACCATGTCTGGATGCTCTTATTACTGAAGGTGTGGATAAGAAACAGCGTGGTACAATTACAGGTTTGTTCAGCAGCATGCGATTCATCGGTGTATCGCTTGGTCCTCCTGTTGTGTCCCTGTTGATTGGCACACAACATTTTTGGCTTTTTGGTGTGCTCGCCGCATCTGGAGCTGTAGGGGCATTGCTCACCTTATTTGCGGTCAAACCCGATAAGGGAGACCAACCTACTTCAGGAAGCGGACATAAACAGGATGAACGACATATCGATCGGATTGAGACGAGTCGAGGTTATGCTCCTATACGGCGCAAGAAAAGTCCACTCTAGATGGATGGTATTAGCCGACAATTCATTCTTATCTTTAATTGAATACCATGAACCATAAAAAACGCGTTTACGCCTGAGAAAGTTTGCATCCTCGGTGTAAACGCGTTTTCTTGATCATGAGAATAAACCACGTAATCGTGTCACTCCCATTGACGGGTTTATTTTTTATTTTTGGTATCTTGCGTATTATGTTCCGAATCCTTGGGCTGACCTGTATTTGTTGCAGGTATATGCGTATGAGCGAGCAGAGCATGAGGTTCAATGGAGAAGCTGCCGCTTCGTTTTCCCTGAATCAGATAGATAAGCAAGAACAGAATCATAAACATCACGGAATATCGATACATATCGGTATAACTGGTTATGGCTGCAATGGCGCCAAGAAGAAGGGCACCGGTTGCGATACCCAGATCCAGCGAGTTCAAAAACATACCATTAGCCATACCCCGCTGAGATGGAGATACAACTTGAATCATCCAGGTCTGCAGAGATGACTGCATGGAACCATAGCCGATCCCGTAGATAAAGGCAGCAATGAACAAGATGGACATGGAGGTTGCATACGAGAGCAGAATGAGGCCAACAGCAATAAATATAGCCCCTGGAATGAGCAGTGCTTTTGGACCCTTAGTGTCATAGATCCGTCCTGCAAAGGGTCTAACCAATAACACGGCGAGTGCATTGAACAAAAAGAACAGCGCAGGATTGGCCAGATTGGCTTCCTTGCCATACAGAACGATGAATCCAACAAGCCCACCATAGGTGATGGATAACAGGCAATTCAGCACACTGGGCAGAATCAGCTTGCGGTTGAAAGGTGTCTTCTGTTTTGGGTTGGACCCTGAAGCACTTGTTGTGGCTTGTGGCATGATGGTTGTACTGTTATCGGTTCTGACTGCTTTTTTGCGTGTCAGCGAATAACTCAGTGGATAGATCACAGCGAGGACACCCGCAGTACATAACATGAGGGTTACAAATCCAGCACCCTGTAGCAGAGTGACCCCAATAATTGGCCCCATAGACATAGCCAGGCTAGTCGATAGACCAAAGTAACCCATACCTTCACCCATTCGTTTGACAGGCACAATGTCCGAGGCCATCGTTGGAAAAGCGGTACTGCTCATACCAAACCCGATACCAAACAACATTCTCAGCAACAAGAGCACAGCTATACCGGCAGCAAAATAATAGCCGAGCGTTGCCAGCAGGGCTACGGACAGGCCTATATAGATCATGGCGTTACGAAGGCCCTTCTCCAGTGCTTTCGCGGAATAAAGACGGGCTGCAATGGCACTTAGTGCAAACAGACAGGTGAATAAACTTACTTCAAATGCATTGGCGTGAAATCGCTCCTGAACGTAGGACGGAAGCGGAGAGACGATCATGTGCAGTTGCAAGAACAACAAGAAGTTGCACAGCATCAGCAGAATAAAATCGGTGGTCCATAGTCTAACTTGTGTAGATTGTTCTTTCATGATGATGTATTCCCCCTGAGTTGTGATTCATTACAAGTTGCGGTTAATGAGGGAAAGAGTATGTTTAAATGCTTCCATCTGGTCTTCGGGTATACCTTCAGCAAGTTCTTTATTCATTTCTCTTTCAATCGGAACGAGGATATCAATTAACGCTTTGCCTTCTGTGGTGAGATATAACAGATAGGCTCTGCGATCCTGTTCACTGGTCCGGCGTTCTACCCAGCCTTTTTTCTCAAGCAGATCAATAATCCGCGCAGTGGTGGGTTGGTCTTTGAAGACACGTGCAGCGAGCTCCTTCTGATTCACACCTTCACCGCGGTCAACATTAAAGAGAACAGAAAATTGCTCTGTCGTAATATCATAAGGTTTGAATCGTGTTGCAAGTAAAGCTACAGCTTTACGATGTGTGAAACCCAGCATGAATCCAACAGATTGTTCCAGTGTATAGTCCATGTGATTGCTAGACCTCGCTTCCCTAATAAAATGTCCCAATCAATTAGTTGTTATAACAACTATATGTTAAACAAGTATTTTTGTCAAAATGAAATATTCTCATATTGAACGTACGGGTACGCTGTGCAATGATCTGAAAATACTGTTAGAATAGTAATGAAACCGCTTTTATGGAATCGATGTCTAGAGTGCTTGAAAAATGTAGAAAACCAATTTGCTCTAACAAATGTTGGAGATGACCAAGGAGAGCTGTGCATGCTAAAGAATATACCCGCAATATTACCTCCAGAGTTACTCAAAATCATGTCCGAAATGGGCCATGGAGACGAGTTGGTTCTGGCGGATGGCAATTTCCCCGCAGCCAGTCATGCCAAGCGACTGGTACGCTGTGATGCACTGGGAGTCGTTGAACTGCTGGATGCCATCCTGCAATTATATCCACTGGACACCTATGCTAAGCGTCCCGCTGCTGTCATGCAGGTTGTGGAAGGGGACCAGGTGATCCCGATCATATGGGAAGACTATCGCCGGTTGATTGAAGAATATGAAGGAATAACGGATGCTTTTGATCATGAAGAACGATTTGATTTTTATAATCGCGCTTCGAATGCCTATGTGATTGTTGCAACTGGTGAGCGAGCGCAATATGCCAATCTGATTTTGAAGAAAGGTGTCATTTTCCCCGATGCTGATCCTGGTCAGGAACAGCAGAATGCTGAATCGAACTGAATAATTACGGCGACGGAGCAGTGGATGCTCTGGTCGCCTTTTTATTTTTGCCATTGCGGAGCCAGTATACCAGAACGTACAGAATGGGCATGGATTCGATAAGTACCGTGTACAAAGGTACAGCGTAAGAGCGGATAGCCAACTCGTAAGAGGCGGCATCTCTGGCATATTGAAGGACAATGGCAGCAGCCGTTCCCCCAATTAGATACACAACAGATTTTTGCTGCCTGATCCCGCTGAGTTTGGAGAGACAGACGGAAGCGACATACAACAGAAATGAGCTGCGAGTGAACATCGTTGTTGACCAAATTGCGATCAGAACAGGGTCCAGATTATCCAGAAAATCTCCGTATCGCGCAAAGCGTACCATCTCAAGTAAAGGATAGCGAAGCCCGGCGGCAACATACGGACCAAAATTCATCAAGATGAATATCCAGAATACAACGATGAATATAACAACGGTGATGCCGGCAAATAACATGCTTTTCAGCATAGGACGCCTGAAAGCAACGACCGGTGCGAGGAAGAGGAAAAACATCCATTCGGAGAACCATGGCATGGTGGACAAAGAACCCATCATGATCTCACCCAGATCATGATGGGTTGCCATCGCAAGCAGTATGCCAGGATTGCCCCCACCCCCAACCGCCGGAATAAGTAAGCCGGAAGTGAGAAGCTGTACCAGAAAAATACCTTCCGACATAAATACAATGGTAACCAATCCTGAACGCGCAGTCAGGCAGATGCACAGCAAAGTGAGGGTTGATGTTAACCATATCGGAGTCTGTGGCAGATACATCGATTGCAGGAAGATAATGAAATTCTCCACATCAATGGACAACAAGTAGATACACAACATTACAATTAACCCGATATAAAAGCGATGCACAACCTTGCCCACGATATCTTCTCCATAGGAAATCCAGGGTTTGTCGGGGTTAATGGAACCCAAACGGTATGTAAAGAACAGAAAAATCAGACTGATTAAAAATCCGCCGATCGTGGATAACCATCCCTGATAGCCACTCATTTTGAATAAACGTTGCAGAAGAAAGGCAATGGGTTCGGAATACAGGTAAACAAACATGAAGCGGTAACCCTGCCCCGCAGTCAGATGGTTCATGGTTAATCTCCTTTCTTAATCATGTGATCAGCCCAGCCAAAGACCAACTGGATTACATCATTGGGATTAGGCCATGCTGACCAGCTTACAGCGAGCGTGTTCCATACGAGAAATAGGCCGAGCAGTATGAAATAGGCACGTCTGATTGTTTTTTTGCTTGTTTTTACAGATGACCAATCCAGTAAATACAGTCCCGCAAATACTAAAACGGCTAACACGTATGTAACCTCCTTAAAAATCCATTCCCGTGCAAGCTAGAAGCTTGACTCCGAGCCAACAAACTGAATGTTGATATTTGTGTTGACAGTAAACTGAAGATCATTCTTTACATAGTCGATCCATGTAGGCCGCAGCTTCTTCCATACCTTCGGATATCTCCATTCGAGCCGATATCCAAGCATGAGTATGTCGGAGCCTTGGTGTTTCGCGGTTTGAATGGCCTTAGTAAGATGAGCACTCACTTTTTCATTAGCAGCTTGTTCAATGTCCTTAATCCCAACAATATCTTCGGCCTTTAGTACAGGAATGACCGAATTCAACTCCGCTTTGCCCGACAAATTGATTACAAAATGTGGTTCACCATTCTGGAGCTTTACATGTATATCCGAATGCATGCGGTATAACTTCATGCTTGCTTTTTGTTTTTTGGTTCTAACCGAAATGGTCATCGAATCCAGGTTTTGTCCTGCCCAGGCAACAGCGCGTGCTTCATCCGGTGAGAGTGTTCCAACCATCCGCATCTGACTGAATATGGAGCCACCGATTTGACTGACCCACTTTTTGGATTCTCCCTCTTCACTGACCATGTTGGTTTGTTTGCTGCCTAACATCGATGAGGCAAATCCCTGATTCATTTTATCGGATGTAAATATGCTTAACACCTGGGTTTTTAGCAGGTTTTCCTCGGTGGAGAATTCCCGAAGCACGTCACTCGGCGTTTCTTCGAACACCGGAGTCAGATCAGAAACGTCCTTGGCTCTGCCATTCGCAACCATTACGTAGCTGCTCAGGTGGAAAAGGGGCTGACGTGCAATCCATTCCATCGTGTCTTCAATCCCCTCACGTGCATAAGCTTGGCCAAAGACAATCACTCGCGTATGTCCCCAGGATATTTTACGTGTCAAGTCTGTCTGGATACGCTCTATCGCATCGGCAATTGTCGGTGCAGTTGCCGAAACCGCTGCATAGGGATCTTTGCCTGTACCCCCACCTTCGGGAGAAAGACGATTGGGGAGCGGCATGCTAAGGGTGACCTCGATCTCTCCAGGAGTATCTGCTTTGTCCACGTACATGGCCGTAATAAAGGTGCGCTCATTAATCTCGACTTTCGACCAGCATCCGGTACATAACAGACAACAAATAATGACGACCATAAGTGGAAGGGGAGACTTTCGAAATATTATGATGTATCCTGCCTCCTTTCATTATCGGTCGCATAGGCTTTGGTTCGTTTTTTCATCAAGAACCAAGGTACCCGAATAAACGTATCCTTAAAATCACGCAGGACGAGTGGGGCAAAAGGCTGCATGTACGGAACACCAAATGAACGCATGCTGACCATATACCAGTACAACAGATAGATAGAAATGACTACACCGAATAGGCCCAGTGTTCCACCCATCAACAGGACAGGAAAGCGGAGCAGTCGGAAGGCCAGACCTAACTCGAAATGCGGAATAATAAAGGCTGCAATGCCTGTAATGGACACCACAATAACCAAAGGGGCAGAGACTATACCTGCCTGTACAGCAGCTTGTCCAATGACAATACCGCCAATAATAGAAACCGTCTGTCCAAGCGGCTTGGGAATACGTATTCCGGCTTCACGTAATCCTTCGAAGGTAATCTCCATAATGAAGGCTTCAATTAATGCCGGAAAAGGAATGTTCTCTCTCGCGGAGGCAATTGTAATGAGCAGATTGGTTGGAATGATCTCGGGATGAAATGTAGTAACTGCTACATATACGGAGGGCAGCAGGAAAGCAATGACGGCAAACAGCAAACGGATAATTCGGATAAATGAAGCCGAATGGAACCGCTGATAATAGTCCTCGGACGACTGCATCAAAGAGAAAAATGTGACTGGAATAAGCAGGGAGAAGGGTGTTCCATCCTGCATGACCCCGATTCGTCCTTCTACGAGAGCAGCTGCAACGGTATCTGGTCTTTCGGTATATTGATACTGTGGAAATGGAGAAAGCGGATGGTCTTCCAGAAACTCTGATAGATAGCTGACCCCGAGACTGCTGTCCATATCAATCTCACCCAGACTGGTTAATACATTTTCCAAAATCTCAGGTTTGCATAATCCTTGAATGTAAATAACAAAAACTTCGGTTTTGGTATATTTGCCGATGGTAAATTTGATCATTTTAAAATCGGAATGTTTGATTTTGTGTCGCAGCAGAGACATATTTACATTAATATCTTCGATAAATGCTTCCTGGGGGCCAACGACGACGACTTCATTTGTTGATTCAGGTACGGAGCGCTTCTGATAATATTGAATTGAAAAAATGATCATGCCAGACATGCCTTCGATATAGAGTGCTGCGTTACCGGTTACGATATCATCTACCAACGTTTCCGCTGAATCCCTGTGCTCGTTTTCAAGAGAAAAAAAGGTTCCGCTCACGACTTGCGTAATGAAATCGGGACCGACCTCGTTCCGTGCAGCCTCCTCAAGCAAAGGCTTGACAATAGCTTCACGCATGATCTGTGTATCGACAATAGATTGAATATAGAGCAAAGTGCAATGGAGCGGACCGATCTGAAGAGGCTGATAGATCATATCTGCCACGCCGACTAGACGTGATTGCACCTGTATCAGAATGCTTTCTTTCATAGATCCCTTCCTCCTAAATCAATGAATGGTTCGGTTGCCTGTCCGCTATGAGCGATACTATAGTGTGCAACGCTTCGACTGAAATATACTCCGAACGATGAATGTTCGGTATCTCTAGAGAAAAGTTCTGGATACTACAAACATTGATACAGATGATGAATGGGGAAAGGGAGGGGACTGTTTTACAATTGAAGAAATACAAACGATGAGACGATGGTCTCCATCCCAGAGGAGTTGAGTGAAATGCAGCATCGAATCAGACAAGCGGGTCTTTCAGATTGTAACGAAGTGGGACAAATGTTCAATGAGTACAGGATGTTCTACAACCAAAATGCTGCCATTGAGGCAGCACGTCAGTATATTAGAGAACGAATGGAACGCCATGAATCGGTGATTTTGGTAGCAGAAAAGCCACTCTCGGATGGCTTAATTTGTACTGGATTCGTTCAGTTATATCCCAGTTTCAGTTCGGTATCGATGGGGCCTGTTTGGGTGCTTAATGATCTATATGTGCATCCGAATTATCGTCAGCAAGGCATTGCGAGGAAGCTCTTGCAAGTAGCCAAGCAATTGGCATCTGAGCGTGGAGTTCTTCGTATATCACTCTCAACTGAGTTAAGTAACAAGCAAGCCCAAGCTTTATATGAATCCGAAGGATATGCACAGGATACCAAATTCATGTATTATGAACTTAATGTATAAAGGGATGCTCCAAAAGGCGCAATATATAAGCCTATATAAATGAATGGCAGACTCGTGTCGTCGGGAACAAGGGGGGGAGTCGCAACATGATGCAGTGGATTGCCATGATCACGATGTTAATTGATCATATAGGAGCTGTCTTTTTTCCACATATTATAGAGTTGAGGATCATAGGTCGTATCGCTTTTCCAATCTATGCATTTGCAGTATATATCGGTTATAAACATACACGAGACGTACAAAAATACATATGGCGGCTGTTCTGGATCGCGATCATATCACAGGTGCCGTTTATGGCTGCGTTTAATCATTATTCTCTGAACGTGGTATGGACATTATGGTCAGCCCTGTTGGTATTATTCGTTATTGATAAATTGCCATCCAAACTATTGGGGATTCCGATTGTAATTGGAGCAGGTTGGTTCATGGAAATTAGCCAAATGGATTACGGGATGTACGGGTTGTTATTGGTTCTGTTATTCCGCTATTTCCAGGGTCCTGTACTTGTCGTGGCACATGTCTTGTTAAATGCACTATATCTTCTGCTGCATAACAGCTCTGTGCAAATGTATAGTGTGCTCGCAACCGCCGGCATTGCTATTGCTCAGTATTACCAAGCGGGATTCCGTATGAAGGGGCCACGTTGGGTGTGGCGCTATTTCTATCCTGCGCATCTCGCCATTATTGCAATTATCCGATGGGTCTAAAAGAATGATCCAAAAATGCGAAGTAAAGAAGCCATCTTATCGTCAGTGAATGACGATAGATGGCTTCTCTTCGTGATAGTGTGAACTTACTCCATTGCTGTAGAAGTGCCGTTATGGTGGCGGATTGCAGACGGGAAATATCCAATCTGAACGGCGTAGTCCAACATGGCGGAGATGAAGCGATCATCTGTTCTCGCACATGAGATTCCGGCAGGCTCCACATAAGCCGTTGTGACAGGGCAAGCATAGACATATGCTGAATCCTTCGCACCGTCGCCTTCAAGCTGTGCAATAGCCAACTGAAGAGCTTCCGGCTCCTTGCTGATGCTTGCATCGAACAACCAGCGTGTGTAATCCGCGAATGGTAGCGTCTCGACTTCGTAACCAGCCCGATTCACAGAACGGATCAGCTCATCATAGCGGATAGGCTCCGGATTACAGATGTGGAATACACGACCGGCGGTATCCTGACGTAAGGCCAGATGAACGATCGCTTCACTTGCATAGTTAATCGGTGTGAAATCAACCATCCAGTCTGCCGCAGGAGCCTTGCCGAGCAATAACATCGCTTTGATCATACGATAGAAGGCGTTGCTGTCAATATTGGACTGGAAGCGTCCAGTCTCAGAGTGGCAAGTGAGGTTACCTGCACGATAGATGCTGACAGGTACTCCTTGCTCAGCGGCAATCATGAGCACTTTCTCGGCTTCAAGCTTGCTGTCCGAATACTGGTTGTCCACATGCAAGTCAGCGGGGAACCGATCATATTGCAGGGAAGATTCCCATTGTCCGCTGAGTGCCAGATCTTCCGGAATACCCATCGTGGATACATGGTGGAAGGAGGCACCTGGTTTGCTGCGAATCAAGTCTAACAATGCGACCGTTCCTTCCACGTTTGTTTTGGCGAACTGATCGGCATCTCCGAAATGACGTACGTCTGCAGCGCAGTGGATAACACGGTCAATTCGATCTTGTACATATGCCGTTTGTTCAGCGGATAGACCGAGATTAGGTTGTTCGAGATCCCCTTCAATAATCTCCACACGAGTGGAGAGCTGGTCAGTCAGTTGTTTGCCGAAATAACCTTCCAGTACGTTAGTCAAACGTTCCATTGCAGTTATTCCATTGGATGGTCGACGAACAAGGGTGTAGATTCGTGTACTGGAATTCAGAATTAACTGTTGCAGCACATGAGAGCCCAGATAACCAGTTGCTCCGGTCAGTAACACATGCTCAGGTTCACGAATGAGCGGATACCCCAACTGGGATGTTAGCTCCACAGGGTGTTCGGATAATTGTGTAATCATACCATCGGTCACCACTGAATCCGTAACTTCTGCTGCACTGAGAGACAATACTTCCACACGACGAGCGAGAGCGCGGACTGTTTTCTCGGCAAAGAAATCGGCAATTTTCAGTTGCGGATAATGTGGCTTCAAAATGACCAGTACATGAATGACCCGGAGTGAATCCCCACCAATATTGAAGAAGCTGTCTTCGACACCGAAGTCATCATGCTGAAGGATTTCTTTCCATGCGTCCAGGATAATGGATTCCGTCTCCGTCTCAGGCATGACTCGGTCAGGACGATCTTCATGTCGTTCCACATGAGGCAGGGATACCATCGCTTTGCGATTGATTTTTCCAGTCGGTGCAATCGGCATTTCATCCAGCTGACAGATCCACTTCGGTACAAAATAAGAAGGAAGTTTCTCCGTCAGTTCTGCCTTGATGTCCGAAACAGAGAGCGTACTGCCATCTTTCGATGTAAAGTAACCAACCAGCATATTTTGTCCGTCGGATTCTTTCTTCGGAATGACGGCAACGTTCTGGATCTGATCAAGCCGTGCAAAGTGATCTTCAATCTCCCCAATCTCAATCCGGTGACCACGAATTTTTAGCTGTGAGTCACTGCGACCAACATATTCAAGCAACCCGGAATCCAGCAATTTGGCAATATCGCCAGATTTGTAGATTTTCTCACCTATGGCAAACGGGTTCTCAATGAATGCTTGCTCTGTACGTTCTGGTTGATTCAGATAACCTTTGGCCAGTGCAGGGGTAGAAATATATACCTCACCAGGTACACCTGCGGGACAGAGCTGTTGTTCTTCATTTACAATGTATACTTTATAGTTATGAATCGGTTTACCGATAGGGATGTTCACCACATGTTCGGGAACCTGCTCACTGATGCGGTGAGTAGTTGTGGCTACTGTACATTCGGTAGGTCCGTACACATTAACAATATCAATCTGGTTTCCAAATTTACGCTGGAAGGCACGAACTTGTTCACCATATAACGCTTCTCCGGCTACAGTAATGATTCTGACTTTGGCCAGCTTGTGGAAACCTTCATCGGATAAGTAGGAAGCAAGCTGATTGAAGAAAATCGTAGGCAGTATCGTAATGATGGTTGTTCCTGTCCGTTCAATTGCACTTGCGAACTCTTCAACGGATACACGTTCTTCCGCAGACAATAGATATAATTCTGCTCCATAGAACAAGGCGCCAATGGTATCCCACACGGATGCATCAAAGCTGTATGTGGCAAACTGGGTTAATACATCACCTGGTTGAATGTCACAATCACGCTGAACCACACTGCCAAGATTGGTTACACCCCGGTGGGCAATCAGTGCACCTTTGGGTTTACCGGTCGACCCTGACGTATAGATAATATACGCAAGATCATCTGGCTGAATATCCAGATTGGGATTACTTGCTGCAAATCCGGCTAAACGACCATCCACAGCGAGAATCTGACGGACCGTAGCTATACTGGAGAACAAGCTGGAAGCTTGGGCATAAGAAGCCTCCGTTGTCAGCACGAATGAGGACGCCGTATCTTCCACGATATAACTGTTACGTTCTTGTGGATGCTCAGGGTCGATCGGAACATATGCACCACCTGCTTTCAGAATACCAAGCAGAGAGATGATGGTCTCCAGACTTCGATCCATAAAGATACTGACGAATTCACCTTTCTGCAATCCATTGGATAACAGAACACGTGCAACCTGATTAGCTCGTTCATTCAATTCCCTGTACGTATAACTTTTGGATGGCGATGTTATCGCCGGTGAATCCGGATATGCCGCTGCCGTTGCTTCGAACCAGCCATGAACCGTTTGGTTCTCTGGTTCGAGAACAAAAGTATCGTTCATTTCACGGTAAAGCAATCGATCTGAGGCGGAAAGAATATCTACCGTACCGATTGCTTTTTCACCGTCACGCACTAGGGCGAGTAGAAGAGTCTGATAATATTCTGCATATCTCAGCACGGTAGACTCTTTCAACAGTGAACTATCATAGAACAGATCGAGAATGAGCATGTTCTGATCATCTCGAACGTTCCAGTTTAATATTTGAGGAGCTTGAGGCAACTGCACACTATTCAGCATAAAAAACGTTTCAGGGTATCCACCGTTTTGCAACGTGTATTCAATCTTGAGCTGCTCTGACACCTCATGACATAGTTGGCTGAAGGTCAATTTTCCCTGAATCTGTAATGAAAGATAGGAAGCTGCCTGATCTGGGGAAAGTATACCTATGGCAAGTTCCTGTTCAGCTGACAATCGGAATAACAAGGCTGCATAAGCTGAGAGGAGTACCGGGTACACCATCTGTTCTCCATACTTCTGTTTAAGTTCACGGCTCAGAGAAGCATGTAATGTGATTTGAGCAGACTGATAAGAGAATGATTGTTGACGTCGCCCAAAATCCAGTGGAATCTGCAGAACTGGCAAGCTAGATTCCGTGGAATGGGAAGAAGATGCTTGGTTTTCAATCACTTCAGTTATTCCTCCTTGGTTCAAACCGAATGTTTTTGGATTTGAATTATTGTTTGCTTACATTGAAATGAGAGATCAATTCTTGGAGTTCCTCAGACATGCTGTTAAGACGTGTGGAGGAGTCTACCAGTGTAATCAAAGATGCTTTTTGCTCATCAACAGATGAGGAAATCTGTTCACTGCTGTTTGCTGTCTTACTTACGCTTGAAGACAAGTCGTCTGCTGTAGCGGTCATTTCCTCCGTACCCGCAGAGATTTCTTCCGTCGCGCTTGATACTTCCTGAATCTGATTAGATACCTTTTTCGCTGCTTCTAAAATATCTTCGAACAGTTGTCCTGTTTGATCGGCTACGCTGAGCCCTGTATCTACTTCTGAAGTACCTTGTTCCATAGCACGTACAGCTTGTTTAATTCCAGCTTGAATCTCTTGGATCAACACGCCAACCTGGCTGGTTGCTTGTTCAGACTGCTCGGCAAGTTTGCGTACTTCACCTGCAACAACTGCAAATCCTCTTCCTTCTTCACCAACACGAGCTGCTTCAATGGATGCATTAAGAGCAAGCAAGTTGGTCTGGCTGGAGATTCCCGAGATAATATTGAGAATATCGCCGATTTCCTGTGAACGACTCTCCAGAACCTCAATGGCAGAAGCGGTATTCTTAACCGATTCCGTAATCAGATTCATCTGTTCAGATACCTGACGGACAACGCTGTTACCTTGTTGCGAACGACGTTCCATCTCATAGGCTTCATCCGCTACACTTGCCGAGCTGCTGGCAATCGTCTGGATTACGGTAGCCATCTCGGACATGGCACGTGCACTATCCCGGGTTGCCTGTTCCTGTGAACGAATGTTGGAAGTAATTTGAGTCACATTATTATTAATAGAATCTGCATTCTCACTGTTGCGCTCGGAAACTTCATATAGCTCTTTGGCAGACTGATTTACTTCTTGAGATGTGATTTGCACTTTTACGATCGTATCGTTGATTTTGCGAACCATGGTGTTGAACTTCTCGTTAACGAGTCCCAGATCGTCTTTGCCTGTCGGAATGTTGACATTCAAATTACCCCGACTGACGTCATCAATTCCTTTGATCAAGTGACGGATAGGGGAAAGTGTGTTTTTAACTACAAGGTATTGGATAATCAGGAATAACAGCAAGAAGGCCACAAGGATGATAATTCCGTTTTTGAGCAAGGAGTTCAGTCCCGCGGGTACGGCTGATGCATCTGCATCAACGGCAAAATATGAGAAAATCTTACCGTTGCTGTCTTTGATAGGATATGCAATGGTTGTCCATGTACCGAAATCATCAGAATAAAATGTTGTGAATGTTGGGCGATCCGTATTAAGCATTTCTTTCAGTGCATTGGCTACAACGACTGGCTGCTCATACATGTCACCAATATTTACGTTCTCACTTTGAAAAGCCTCTCTTAGGTTGGTCGGCATCGCTACAAGGGAAGTTAATCTCTTGTTATCGCCACCGAGCTCAACACCGAAGATGTAGGCTTGTGCAATGTTAGGATAATATTCTTGCATTTCATCGAAATACGCTCGTAATTTCGTTTGTGTTGCTCCATCATAGCTACCTTCCATAATAGCAGCTTGTACCTCGGCAGGATTGATATCTTCAGCCCACTTCTTGGTAATTTGCTCCACCTGTCCATGCAGTTGATCAACAAGAACTGTTTTTTGAAAATAGTAACTGCTTGCGATAAGTGCTACCCCGATGATAACGATATTAGTAAATGAGAGTAACAAATTTTTGGAGAAAAACGACATGCTTTTCCAACTTAATGATTTCACTAAATTCCACTCCTGATCTTCTTTAAATTAAGAAACTTTAGGTTTGCATTGGTACAGTGAACTAGATCATTCCGTGATCCCCTCCAAAGGAATTTTATGCGACCATGGTCTTGGTTTATCAGTCGCTTTCGTAGAGACTTATGTACCGTATGAACCATAGGTGTCTAATTATTAAAACACATCTATAATTAATATGTCGTATAAAATGTCGTTAAATTGAATAGTATCGTTAAAATTTTTTTAATATTTTACGTATTTATGGACATATCAGATGGTTTATAGGTATTTAGAACTGTTTATTTTAAAATTTCCCATTTTTTAGCTTCATTCTGTATTCTATAACATGGTGGGTAAAAATACATCCTTCAACCAAACAAAAATATGTTGGCAAAGATGCAACAGAAGGCACGGATATACATCGGAAGCGGTTTTATCTATAATAACTACATATGCATTTCTCAAATTATGAGCAGCGGGGGTTTATAGATGAATCTTAAACAGATAGCAGCAGAGCGTGCGGCAGAATATGTTGAGGATGGAATGAAGGTTGGATTGGGTACAGGTTCAACAGCTTATTATGCCATCTGCCGAATCGGTGAGCGGGTACGCGATGGATTGAACATTCAAGCGGTTGCCACTTCAGAGGCTTCGGACAAACTTGCCCGTGAATGGGGGATTCCCATCGTCCCATTTGACCAGATTGGACGTCTGGATCTGACCATTGATGGCGCTGATGAGGTAGATCCCGAATTTAACCTGATTAAAGGGGGGGGCGGGGCTCTTTTGCGTGAGAAAATCGTGGCAGCCAATAGTGACAAATTGATTATTGTGGCGGATGGCAGCAAAGCCGTGCAAAAGTTGGGGAAATTCCCGCTTCCAGTTGAGGTGGTTCCATTTGCTTCTGAGTGGACCTTCCAGGCGCTCGAAAAATTGGGGTGTCAACCACAGTGGCGGATGGATGGACAGCAACGTTATCTGACAGACAATGGAAACCTGATAGCAGATTGCCACTTGGAGGCGATTGATCACGCTGCCGATCTTAATGTTCAATTGAACATGTTACCAGGTGTTGTTGATAACGGACTATTTGTGGATATGGCTAGTACAGTCATTCTTGCCAATGCGGACGGAAGTATCGAAGAGCTTCATCGTTCTTAATATGGAAGAGGGTGCTTTTCATCGTATGAAAGAACTGCCAATCGTTGATGGTGAACTTGTACTCAGGTGTGTGGAGAAAGAGGATCTGAAAGAACTCTATGAATTGATCTACAGTGATGACGTACCTGAATGGAAGCAATGGGATGCACCCTATTACCCACTTAAACACGAAAGTTATGAAAGTTTTGAACAAGGTATGCTCAAACGTATGGACGTAGATCCAGGCGATTCCAAACCCGTATCAATCCGTATTATTGAATCCGACAGACAAATTGTGGGTACAGTCAGCTATTACATAGAAGATGAGTTATCCATGTGGCTGGAAATGGGGATTGTAATATACAGATCTGTTCAGTGGGGACGTGGGGTTGGCACACGTTCACTTGTCATGTGGTCAAGTCATTTGTTTGAACAGCTGCCTTTGGTTCGGGTTGGATTGACTACTTGGTCTGGTAATGAACGAATGATGCGTGCGGCTGTGAAAGCCGGACTACAGGTGGAGGGGCGAATGCGGAAGTGTCGTATCGTTCGCGGGCAGTACTATGATTCAATTCGTATGGGGATGCTCCGTGAGGAGTGGGAGCAGAGGCTGGCCCCCCATACGAGCCGAAATGTAAACAACTGATGGAGGATTATTGAAATGCTGAACACGGAGGACAACCGGGAACTGTCTTTACAATTATTCGTGGTTCTTGTTCGGGCCTACAATTCTGTGACCTCACGTTCCAATCGGGACATTCAGAGTCACGGACTGAATACGACAGAATTTGGTGTGCTTGATTTGTTATATCATAAGGGACCGCAGGCATTGCAAAAGATTGGTGAAAAGGTCTTAATGTCCAGTGGTAATATTACGTATGTTGTAGATAAGTTGCAAAATAAAAATCTGCTGTTTCGTCGACCATCCAAGGAAGATCGGCGTGTCATTTACGCTGAGTTAACCGAGGAAGGAAGAGAATTGTTTACACAGATATTTCCTCAACATCATCAGGTTATCATTGATGCTTTGGAAGGACTTGATCCTTCTGAGAAAGTGGATGCGATTAAGATGTTGAAGAAGCTGGGACTGGCTGCAGAAGGGAAAACTGACTTGCGTTCATAACGCAGGTCAGTTTTTTTGTGGAACTCGAAAAGTACAGGCATATACTGGCTGACTGACTTGCAAGGCCCTCCTTAATATAGGAAGATTGTTCTATACCTTCATCGTGTGTAAAACATGATTATCGAAAGTTTATGTATAATGGAACAGAACAATTAGGAGCGGAATGGATGGATTGGAATAAGTAGAAGAACCTATCCCGATTGCAAGTTAGCTAACATTGATCTCATTCTGGATTAGCCACAAATGAAGATTGAGTGTGATGCGGGTATGAGGAGAGGGGCATCTATGAGTCATCAAGAAGCAGGAGAACGATTGCTCCAAGAATCTGCAAACTTAGCTGATAAAATAACGGAGAAACAGTATCTCAGACAGCCTGATTTACTTGAGCGATTTGGCGAGAATGGAAAAATGCGAACCAAACAGGATTCGGAGTATAGCTTGAACTATTTGGCAGAAAGTGCGCTCGTACAGAGTCCAGGTCTGTTTACTCATTATATTGCCTGGCTGAAAGTTCTACTTGAGGGTTATAAGGTATCACCAGAAGACCTTATTATTAATCTCAATCTGATCAAAGAGACATTGGAAGAAGAATTTGACCATCCGTCAAAGGCACTTCTGCTCGAGTATCTGGAGATGGGAATATATAGAGCAACACACACGGAGTCACAGGCGGGTTACATCAACGAATCCATGCCATATGGAGATGCCGCGCAATCGTACTTACAGTGTTTGCTGGAGAATAAACGGACAGAAGCCTTCGAGATCATTGAAGCCCAGTTAGAAGCTGGGGTGACGATTCGTGATATTTATCGATATATCTTTCAGCCCACCCAATATGAAATTGGACGATTGTGGCAATGCCATCGTATCAGTGTGGGGCAAGAACACTTTTGTACGGCAGCGACCCAGTCATTCATATCACGTCTTTATTCTCGCTGGTTGATTCATACAGGTCAGGATAAAAAACTAATGGCTACCTGTGTAGGCAGTGAACAACATGAGATCGGGCTGCGTATGCTCACAGATGTGTTCGAGATGGAAGGTTGGGATACGCACTATCTGGGAGCCAATGTCCCCAATGGAAGTGTAATAGAGGCTATAGAGCGGCATCAGGGCAATGTTGTTGCGATTTCAGTTACGATGACGTATCACCTTCATCTGGCCAAAGAGTTGATTCATCTGATCCGTCATCATCCGGCAACGGCACATGTGAAGATTATGGTTGGGGGATATCCCTTCAATATTGATCAGGAGTTGTGGAAAACGATAGGAGCTGACGGTTATGCTCCAGAAGCCGATGAAGCGGTAGCGGTTGCAGAACAATTACTGGCTCAGCCAGCTGCATGTAATCATCTTGATATGGTTAGGGATTAGGAGAGGGATGATGTGATGTCTAATGAGAGCGGAGAGATACAGAGGCTACGCAGAACGATTGAGCAGTTATCGGATCAGATGATCCGGAGTAAAGAGCAAGAGGAACGGACACTCTCGGAGTTCTCGGATATGAATAATGAACTGGTGACACTCCAGCGTCTGCTTGCGAAGAACAATAAAAGTCTTGAAGCTGCACGTCAGCAAGCAGTAGATGCGGGTGATTCAAAAAACGCATTTATTGCAGGCATCAGTCATGATTTTCGCACGCCACTAAATGGAATATTGGGGATGGCTGAGATGCTTAAGTTGTCCCCCTTGTCTGAAGAACAGGAGAATTCCGTTTCCGTTATACAGGATGCTGCCAAACTGCTGCTTAAGCTAATTCAGGATCTTCTGGATCTGTCCAAACTTGAGGCGGGTCAGATGCGACTTGAACTGGGAGAAGTGGATCTGCAAGAGACGATAAACTATATTATTCGTTTGCTCGAACCCCAAGTCAGAAAGAACGGAAATCAGTTATCGATAGACTGTGACCCCAGAATCTCTACTCTTCTTGTAGGGGATTCAACGAGAATCACACAGATACTGATCAATCTAATTCAGAATGCGAACAAATTCACATCAGAAGGTACGGTGCGGATAAGAGTCACCCTTATGAAAGATGATGAGATTACACAAATGATTCGCTTTGAAGTCGAAGATACGGGGATTGGTATCTCGGAAGAAGATCAGAACCAGTTATTTCAACCCTACATGCAGACTGAACGAGGACGCTCAAGTGAATATGGAGGAACGGGCCTTGGATTATCGATCTGCAGGTCGCTCGTTACACTGATGGAAGGTCAGATTGGAGTAGACAGTCAGGAGGGTGAAGGATCAACATTTTGGTTCGAACTTACACTTGGTAAGAAAGACGGTAACCAGTCCACTAACCCGTCCGTTGCTTCCACTCAAGAGCATCAGGGGCAGAATATGGATGATGAAGCTCCTTCTGTATCTGTATTGCTGGCCGATGATAATGTCATCAACCGGCAGCTTGTTATGTTGCAGCTCAAGAAACTGGGAATAACCCAAGTGGACGCTGTAGTGAATGGGGAAGAGGCAATAGCTGCTTTTCTCAGCAAAAAATACAGTTTGATTCTCATGGACTATATGATGCCATTAATGGACGGTTTGGAGGCAACACGCAAAATTCGCTCTATAGAAATGGATGAAATGCGCCATACCACACCCATTATTGCAATGACAGGTAATGTGATGCAGGAAGAGAAAGACAAGTGTATGGAAGTCGGGATGAATGACTTTATTGGCAAACCCTTCACGCTGGAAATTCTGAGTAAGATGATCCAGAAGTGGCAGCAATCCTCCGAACCAACCGAGGTACTAAATATGAGCATCGTACATGAGATTGCGGAATTAAACACCGATGGCGATCGTACACTCCTCGGTATATTGTTGGACATGTATCGTACCGAAACACCCGGCAAGATTGAGGTGCTGCGTAGACATATTGTTTCGGGCGACCATGTTGCTGCAACCGAGGTAGCCCATGATCTGAAATCAGGGAGTCTGAGTCTGGGGATTCGTTATCTATCAACTTTGTTTGCCCGGATAGAGCAGTTCGCGAAGGAAGGTCAATCACGGAAAGCAGAACCTTTGCTGGATGCTTTGTTACCTGCCTATCAAGCAGCATGTGCATCACTGCAACAAATAAGTAAAGATTGAACATATCTTAATGAGGGAAGAGGGTAGGACTCGTTCATGTTATTCTACGTACTTGCAGCACTGGTACTGATCATTCTAGCTCTTCTGTGGACAGGTGGGCTTTATTTTTTTAAAACCGCCATTCGCCGTACGCCAAAAACATTTTTGGTGGATAATCCGAATCTGATGCCTGAACCGGACAATGAAATCATTAGCAGTGCTTCTGACCTGAAGTGGCTGGATGCTCAGCCTACAGAAGAGATATCTCTTCAATCACATGATGGATTAAAACTGTATGGTACATGGCTCGGTTCCAATAAAGGGTCGGATCAGACGGTTATTCTGGCACATGGTTATTCGGGTAGAGGCAGAGAAATGGCTGGATTTGCCCGGTTTTATGCGGAAAAGCACGGTTATAACGTCCTCATGCCAGATGATCGAGGTCATGGACAGAGTGAAGGTGATGTCATCGGTTTTGGTTGGTTAGATCGGAAGGATTATGCCCAGTGGACCAACTGGGTGCTTGAAAAAGTGGGTACACAAGGGGAAATCCTATTGCACGGCATATCCATGGGAGGAGCAACCGTACTGATGACAGGTGTTGAAGCCCTGCCGACTCAGGTTAAAGCGATTGTCTCTGATTGTGCGTATACATCCGTGGAAGAAGAACTGACGTTCCAGTTAAAGCAATTATACAAACTTCCTGCATTTCCGTTTATACCTGTCACAAGTCTAATCTCCCGATGGAAGGCAGGGTATTCCTTTAGAGAGGCTTCGGCTCTCAAGCAGCTTGCCAAAGTTAACGTTCCCGTGTTATTCATCCACGGTGAGGCGGATACGTTTGTACCAACGGAAATGGTGTACAGGTTGTATGAAGCTTGCCCAACCGAAAAGGAATTGCTGACCGTCCCCCGTGCGGGGCATGGCACAGCGTTTCAAGTCGATCGCACCGGATATGAGGTGGCACTGGAATCCTTTATGAAGAAAAATCTGTCACCTGCTTTTAATTGATTTTTTTGTGACAATCTGGGTATTAAGTAGAAGATGCAAATCATTTTCTAAACGATGGGGGTATCTTGATGGGAAACGAACAATTTGAGACTGCGCGAAAAGCAGAGGCAGGTTATCATTCCAATTTCTATCAGAATAATGAATTATTCGCCTCCGGTACCTGGATGTCGAGGCCCATGCCTATGGTGATGGATATGCTGGAACGTCTACTTGCTCACAAGGAGGAATTGCGTGTCCTCGATCTGGGATGCGGAGTGGGAAGGCATACGATACCGATTGCACAGCGCCTTGCAAAAACGAAGAGTGAAATCATCGGTGTGGATTTGCTGGATGAGGCAGTAGACGGACTTCGCAAGTATGCGAAAGAATATCAGGTTGATCATATCGTGCAGGCAGTGAAAGCAGATGTTGAACATTATGCTGTGGAACCAAACTATTTTGATTATATCGCTGCTTGTTCTTGTCTTGAGCATGTCTCCAATAAGCAAGCCTTCATGGAAGCGATAGACGGGTTACAGGCCGGAACTCGCACAGGTGGTATTCATTGTATTACCATGAGTACCAATGTGGAGGAAAAAGAAATCAATACAGGCAAGGAGATTGAACCATTAATTGAACTGAACTTGTCGACAGTTGAAGCGATCGCATTGCTGGAGGATGTCTACAAAGGCTGGAATATTCTGCTTCAGGAACATGTTACACAGACGATTGAAGAGGAAAAGTATGATGAACCGACACAATTTCGTTGTGAACTGCTTCGTTTTGCTGTACAAAAGCAATAAATTCTCTGCCGGGACCTGACAAAGGACCCGGCACTCTTAATGTGTGGTTTGAAGGGAGATCGTTAAGGATGAATACATATGTAATAGGGATGGATGGAGGAGGGAGCCACACGCGTGTGGCTGTCGCAGATCAGAACGGGAAGATTGTATCCTATGTGCAAAAGAATGGTTGCAACCGTTATCACGATACCAATGCTGAGCAAAATGTGCTGGAGGGTATCGCTGAAGCCATAACTCAGGCTGGACTCCAATCAGATCAGATCGCTGCCATTCAGGCCGGAATGGCGGGTCTGAATCGACCTGAAGATACAGTTTGGGCGGAGGCATTACTCGCTCGTACGGGGATTACAGGCAAAATCAGTGCGGTAAACGATACGCACATCGCACATACAGCGGCCTTCGACGGTGAGCCAGGTATTGTCGCTATTGGAGGAACAGGATCTCTGATCCTTGGCAGAACCGAACAGGGAGCTTGGCTCCGCAATGATCAGTTCGGTCATTATGCGCCGACAGCAGCACGTTTTCTGGCTTACGACACAGTGCATTCCATTCTCGCGGGACGTTATGAATTACAGGACCAAGCCTGGATTGAGCAGGTGTTAGCATATTGGAATGTTACCTCAGTCCGCGAGCTCGCTGCGCTGGGGATAGCCGGTTTTGCCGAAAATAAACAGGCGACCAACCGGAAATTTGGTCAGATGGCGTCTATGGTGACTGAAGCTGCTACTCGCAATATTCCCCTCGCAGTTAGGGTATGCGACTCGGCTGCTGACACGGCTGTTGTCGGTATCCTCATGCTGGCATCCTGTTTCGATCAGCCCACAGTGTCCATGACGCTTACCGGAAGCTGTCTGCGTTCACCATATATGGTGGAGGCTGTTCAGAAAGGGCTGGATGCTGCCTATATGCGCGAAGGAAAAAGAATTCAATACATAACCAGTAACCTGCCGGCAGTTGGGGGCGCACTGCTGGATGCCTATTATTTGGCGCAGATCAACGTATCGGATAACATCTCAACTGTGCTTCAATCGGAGCTGAATCGGCACACGACTTGAACTTTTAGAGGCTAACGACTACAATACGATAACGGAAACAAGCAAGGTATAGGAGGAATCAAGGTGTTAATTAATCTGAAATCACGCATACAGGAGCCGGAAGTACAGGAGCTGTTGTCCTACTCGGTCTTTCCTGATCCGGATCACTTGAACCGTGCGTTGCAACAATATGTAGAGAAAGACGAATTGCAAATGGGCGGTTACGAAGATGAGGGACAATTGATCGGTCTGATTGGATATGAGAAGACAGGAACAAGTGAGGTTACCATTCATCATATCTCGGTTTTGCCTGAAAACCGCTTCAAAAATTATGGACGTGGTATGATCTCACAACTGCTGGCAACATACAATCCCGATAGACTGATTGCTGAGACCGAGCTGGAAGCCGTCGAGTTTTATCGGAATACGGGGTTTGTGGTATATAGTCTGGGTGAATTATACCCAGGTGTGGAGCGATTCCGTTGTGTGCTCGAAAAAGAGGAAGATACAGACGAAGAGTAGCACAGAGGATTTTATTACTTTAAGAAATATATGGATTATCATCAGTACAGGATGTTGGATTTGGCAATGAGCTGAGTCGGACGTCCTGTTTTTTTGTCGTTTTCATCTAAAAAGCAGGAAAAAAGTATTGCTTTGTAAGATTGTTTCATTATAGAATAGTTTCACAGAAGAATAGTTCGTTAAGTGAACTATATAGAATCGGGAAAGGAGAATGAAGAATGAATACACCGGATGCAAAAAGTTTGGTGAATCGTTATTTGGATGCTTCCTTTATGGTCAATAAGCGGTTTGATACGCGGATACGTGAACAAGTGGGGCAGACCATAACGACCGATCAGTTCTGCGCACTTCGTCTGATTGAAGAGAAACCTTCCTGCACGCCCTCTGATCTGGCAGAGCTTCTGTGTATAGGTAAGAGCAGCATTACCGCGTTGGTCAACAAGCTGGTGGATCGCGATCTGGTCCATCGGGCCGGGGATGAACGTGACCGCCGCGTTGTATATCTGACACTGACGGATACCGGACGACAGGTATACAGGGAAACAGAACAGGAAATACAGCAGATTCTGGAGCCGTATCTGGTTCATTTTAAACCGGAAGAAGTCCGGATTTTCATTGAATCTTTTGAGAAGCTTGCAGCTTTGCTATCGCATGAAGGAGGACGGGAGAACGAATGAGAACGATACTAAAAGCAAGATGGTGGTTAATGGGGCTATGGGTTGTTGTAGCTGCCGTGTTGATGTTTACCGCCCCTAACATGAGTGAACTGATTCGGGAAAAGGGACAGTTTTCGGTTCCGGAAGGGTACTCTTCCACCCAGGCAGCAGCGATTCTGAATGAAGCTGCAGCACAAAAAGGAGAACAACAGGGGAGCCAGATCGCCCTTGTATTCTATAATCCCGATGGGCTGGGTACCGCGGGGAAACAAGAGGCAGAGAAGGCCGTTAAAAACTTGGAGGCCGACAAGGAGAAGCTGGGCATTCTGTCCATTCTGGAACCTTTCTCTCAGCCTGAATTGTCAGAGAAGATGATCTCAGCTGATGGCAAAACGATTCTAACATCGCTATCCATTGATCAGGGAGATCGCACGGTCAAGGAAATGCGGGAAGACCTGAATGAAGCATTGAAGTCCGTCAATGTGGAGCACTACATAACCGGTAAAGGTCTGATTGATGAGGACACCATTGAAAGTTCACAAGAGGGGCTTAAGAAATCGGAATATATTACAGTTGTCTTTATTTTACTTATTCTGTTCCTGGTGTTCCGTTCGTTTGTAGCTCCGTTTGTACCGCTACTGACGGTGGGGATCAGTTACATTGTATCGCAACAGATTGTTGCATTCCTGGTGGATGGGCTCGACTTCCCGATATCCACATTTACACAGATCTTTATGGTCGCCGTCATGTTTGGGATTGGTACGGATTACTGCATCCTGCTGATCAGTCGGTTCAAGGAAGAACTGGCTCATCATGAGAATACGTGGGATGCCATCATTGCTACCTATCGTACTGCCGGTAAAACGGTACTCTTCTCAGCACTAGCTGTGCTGGTTGGATTCATTGCGATCGGATTTGCCCAGTTTATGTTGTACCGTTCTGCGGTTGCCGTAGCTGTAGGTATTGCAGTGATGATGCTTGCCTTGGTGACCATCGTGCCATTCTTCATGGCGGTGTTAGGCAAGAAGTTATTCTGGCCGTCGAAGGGTTCACTTGAACATGCCGAGAGCAAGATTTATGGTGCAGCTGGTCGCTTTTCACTAAAACGTCCATGGGCTGCGCTGCTCATCGTTGCAGCTGTCTGTGTGCCTCTTCTGGCAACCTACGATGGCAAACTGTCGTTCAACAGTCTCGATGAGATTGGCGAGAAATATGATTCCGTAAAAGCATTCAACATTATCTCTGACAGCTTCGGTCCGGGTGAATCACTGCCGGGTCAGATCGTCATCCAGAACGATGAAGAGATGGATAATGCGAAGTATATGGCCGTTGCCGAGAAAATTAGCCGGGAAGTAGAGAAAGTAGCCGGAGTCGCTGGTGTCCGCAGTATGACACGACCTACGGGGGATGAGATTAAAGATTTTGAAGTTACACAGCAAGTGGGAACATTATCGGATGGACTGGGTGAAGGCAAGACGGGTCTGGACAAAATCCGTGATGGTCTGAGTGAAGCCAGCAGTCAGCTAAGTAAAAATGAACCACAGTTAAAAGAAGCTGCTGATGGAGCAGGTGAACTTACCAAAGGAACCTCCCAGTTGCAATCGGGTATCACGCAACTCAGTCAGGGACTTGGGCAGATTGAAAAAGGCATTCGAGATGGTTCCGCAGGTGCGGGTGAACTGAAAGCCGGACTTCAGCAAGCCAAAACAAGTGCAGATCAACTTGCGCAGGCGAACAATCAGTTGCTTGAAGCCTATCGTCAGGCGGGAGCAGGGGTCGCTGCGCTGGGGGATGGAACCCGCGAACTGGAACAACAGCTGAACGGGGTTTCATCAGCTCTAACCAGTCTGTCCGAATCCTTCACAGCACTTGAAGAGCGGTATCCTGAATTACAGCAAGATACTGATTACCAGCGTATCAAAGGTACGATTGGTGAAACAGGTTCTGGCACAGCGCAGCTTGCTCAAGGTCTGGGTCAGATTAAGACCAAACTTGGGGAAGCCGCTGCTGGAATTAATCAGGCCAATGAAGGGTTTGCCTCCGCCGCAGCCGGACAAAAGGCGCTTGCCGATGGCCTGGGCCAGATTGTAACGGGAATTGGTCAGTTGCAATCCGGTCTCAAACAGGCTGCAGATGGTCAAGGCAAAGTGATTAGCGAAATTCCTTCCATACAGGATGGACTTGGCCAGCTTCAGGGTGGTCAGGAGAAAATTCAGCAAGGCTTCTCGGATCTGAGTGGTCAGCTAACACAACTGACAGATGGCTTGAATCAAAGTGTCGATGGTATTAAACAGGTATCCGGGGGACTGGATTCAGCGCAGGACTACCTGACGCAATTGCAAAATTCACCAGATTCCGATCTGGCAGGTTGGTACGTTCCTGATGAAGCACTGAACAGCAAAGACTTCACACAGGTATTTGATACGTATCTGTCCGAAGATCGGAAAACGATGACAATTGATGTTATTTTCGCCGAAAATCCATACGGAACAGAAGCCATTGATCGTGTTCCTGACGTTGAGGCGGCAGTACATCGCGCGGTACAAGGCAGTACGCTTGAAAAAGCAGACATCGCCATAGGCGGCGTTACGAGTACGTTTGCAGATCTGCAGGAGATCTCGAATAACGATTATACACGTACTGTAATGCTGATGCTGGCAGGCACATTTATTATTCTGGTTGTGCTGCTCCGCTCAGTCATTATGCCATTGTATCTGATCGTTTCCTTATTACTGGCTTATTTCACATCGATGGCCTTAACCGAAGTGATCTTTGTTAATATCCTCGGATTCGCAGGCATCAGCTGGGTTACTCCGTTCTTCGGATTTGTTATGCTGATTGCACTCGGTGTGGATTATAGCATCTTCCTGATGGACCGTTTCAATGAGAACAAAGGCATGAAAGTACAGGATGCCATGTTGTACGCGATGAAGAACATGGGAACCGTTATTCTATCTGCCGCGGTCATTCTGAGCGGTACATTTGCTGCCATGTATCCATCGGGTGTTCTCTCGATGATGCAGATTGCCACAGTAGTCCTTAGCGGATTGATCTTGTACTCTCTGCTGTTCCTGCCATTCTTCGTCCCAGTGATGGTGAAGATGTTTGGCCGGGCCAACTGGTGGCCGTTCCCGAACAAGGAACAATCAGATTCCGTTGATTCGGATCGGACCATAGGCATGTAATGCATTGCAATGAATCAGGCTCTGCCGCGTTATGCGGCAGGGCTTTTTTCTTTTTTGCCTCTACAGGAAAGCTGCAACTTGTGCAAAAGAAAGGTGCATGCCTAAGGACACCATCCCGCGCTTTGTCGTCCCACTCATCATAAGATATAGAGCAGTTCATTATTGTTCAGAGACATCACAGCAGAGAGGGGCGACGGGATGGTATATCGATATGTGGCTATAGGCGATTCATTAACGGTAGGTACAGGAGCGTTGCTGGGCACCGGCTTTGTTCCTTTATATCGGCGAATGGCGGAAATGAATGTTCGTACGTTTGTATCCATGGAAAATATGGGCGTGAATGGACTGACGTCGGGGGAAATGTTGCAGATGATCTCTTCGCATCCCCGAGTGCGGCAATCGCTCCGTGAAGCGGATATCATTACCATATCCATTGGCGGGAATGATCTGATTCGTACGTTCAAAGCAAGTAATGGCATTCCAAATGCCAGCAAAATGACACAGGTGCTCGGAGAAACTCGCAGTAATGTATCCCAGATCATGCGGCACATTCGGCAGTTAAAGGGCAACCATGAGTATATGGTCCGATCCATCGGATTGTACAACCCGTATCCACAAGCGACGGAAGCTGCGTACTGGGTGCGCCAATATAATTCGTTTCTGAATGGAGCGGGATCGGGCAACTATGCATGTGCTCAGGTATATGACAGGTTTGAAGGTCGTGAGCGTGAACTGTTGTTCTGGGACAGAGTACATCCCAATGCAAGAGGATATCGTGTCATTGCAGAGCAGCTTAATCGGACGGGATATTACCCGTTCTCTTGATCACTTTGGAACAGAACTAGACCAAGCGATGGACTTCCTTTAAGATAAATAGAAGACCGTTCCATTTTGTGAGATAAAGGGGTTAATTTTTGGTGCAAAACATCGATTCTGGTTCCCTCCATCCTTCAGAGCAGCAGCGTATATCCGAAGTGTTGGCCTTATATGGTTTCACATCGGACTGGAAAGGCGAGCGTGGAACGGGTGGGATGAATAATTCTACTTACATGCTCCAGGTAGACGGGACTAATTACGTCATGAGACAATATGAAACACATAATGATCCGATGAAAATCACCTTTGAACACGAGGTGCTGGAAGCCCTCGAACGTTCGAACTTTAAGCTTGATACCCCTTCACTTGTAAGGCGGTTATCTGGTGAGAGAGGTACGTTCCTTCCTGTAAAAGATACCCTGACAGGTCATACCAAAATCGTGACTCTGTTTCATTATAGGGAAGGCGTCAATCCCATCTGGCATACACCAGATCAATTGATAGGGCTCGGTAAAGCGGCGGGGGCCCTGTCTTCTGTTATGGCTACGCTGGATATGCGACTTGAACCTGTGTATCCACCATACTATCGAATTCAGGATGCGTATCCGCTCTGTTCACCTGAACGATTATTACAGCTATGCACATCGCCGCCGGAGCAATTAGTCGCATGTACAAATGAGCTGAAGCAACTGAGAGATGCGCTGCCAGATCTTTTTGAAGCTCTGCGTGGTATGGAACATCTGCCGCATCAATTGGTTCATGGGGACGTGAATGCCTCGAATGTATTGGTAGATCAGCAGCTGGATGGTGAAATCTGTGCCATTCTAGATTTTGAATTTGCGACATGGGATTTGCGGGTAATGGAGCTGGCTGTTCCGATGTCTGACCTCCTTACCATGGACAAGAGTGAAGATTGGATGTGGCAGGCACAGGAGGAACTGATCAGGGGATTTCGGGAACAGGTCAGCCTGGAACCGGAAGAGTTGCTGGCCATACCTCGATTAATTTTGCTGCGTAGTCTGGATGTGGTCATGCATTTCATCAGTCGGATGTTTGAGGGTACAGATGAGCCGGAAGTGGCTGTGGAGCAGATTGTGAAACTCAAACAGCGGATTGACTGGATGCGTCTTCATGAAGAACGACTGCATGAGATATTGGTGTATTAAATATCGTTGTTAAGAATAAAGTGCACTGTTTCTGCTCATACGAGGGCAGAGATCAGTGCACTTTTATTGGCTAGAAAAGTGATATATGAAGATTACAGCGTATAGCCGATGACATTACAATCCACGTTTGCGGAACCAACTGCGGACAGCCCAGCGGCGCTCCTGACGTTTTTTGTATTTGGGCAAGGAACGATAAACGTTCAACGATTGCTCGTATGCCTGCTTCGCGTCTGCATTGCGTCCGAGGGAACGGTGAACCGAGCCGAGCAGATAATAAGCTTCACTGGAAGAGGAATGAATCTCCTGAAACTGATGCACATACTCCAGCGCTTTGTCCTCATGCGTATCTTTGAAGGCTCCAGCAAGGGTTAGGTACGGGCGTCCATACTTGACTCTGGGATTGATCTCAAGGGCTTGTAATATATGATTTTCGCCTTTTTCGATGTTACCCAAATGAAGCTCAGTTGTCCCTAATGCCTCCCAGTACTCAGCTGATTGTTCGTATGGGCGCTCCAGTTCAAGCAATAACGCATGTGCCTCACTGTAACGTTTGCGCTCAATCAACAGGCGAGCCAGTTCCAGCTTGGAAGAAACTTCATTGGGACTCATGGCAAGCTGTTGCCGAAGCCGGGAGATGTTGCGCATACGTTTGAGAGGTTTCGTGAAGCTTGGGAACACCCCGACGTAACGACGATCCAGGAAATACAGTATAACGAGCAAAATGAGGATGGCAATGAACGGATTACCTACAATCCGCCATAGAAGTCCAAAGATAAGAAATTTAATAAGCACAGGTTCAACTCCATTTATGATGTAATCGCGTTTCGTACACTTAAAATATACTTCGACTGATCCAGCGGGTTAACTCCTCTGCGTTTGCGAGCATGATTCACATCCGCAGGACAATCCTGGTATCCGGCAAACGAAGTCGTAAGCACCCCGCGTCCGCTTGTCTCGGAACGCAGTTTCACCGGATAATCCATTGAGGTGGCAAGAGGCATAACTCCTTCAATAATACAACGTCCACTACCAATGACGGGGGCTTCGAAGGTTGCCCGCATATGTACCAGATCGCTAAGGGCCTTACCGCCGTATTCCTCCGGGACCGTCAGCCGGAACTGAAGAAGGGGTTCCAGCAACGTGGTACCTGTTCTCGACAATCCATCCATGATTCCCATAGGCGTGGCTACAACAAAATCCAGCGGATGTGTATGCCAGACATGATGTTCCCCTTCCACCAGCGTGATGCGCAGATCGGTTACTTCCCAACCGAGCATACCTTGAGACAAGGCTTCCGGAATTCGTCGTTCAACTTCATTCTGATAACGTAACAGCAGATCATCTGTCCTTACGGTTGAGGCATAGATCAGACCGCTTCCGCGAGGCAAAGGTTCAATCTTGAAGCGGAGGATGGCCCAGCAGGGCTTAGGCATCGTATAGGCGATGTAACCTTCTCCGGCTGTACGTGGTGTCTCCTTATAGATGACGGATGGTGGATCAAACACGACATCCAATCCGAAACGACTTAGCAACAGGCTGGATAAAATCTCAAGCTGAATGGTTCCCATGACCTTGAGATGCAGTTCACGTTCCTCCGGCAACCATTGCAGGTCGAGTAAGGGGTCTTCATCCGTCAACTCTTGCAATGCTGCAACAAGATCGGGGTAACGTGCCGGGTCCTTGCCATGTACTTGTACGGTCAGCAAAGGTACAGCCATCTGTGGCAGAGGAGGTACACCCTCAGGATTGCCGATAATGTCACCCACATGTGTGTCACTCAGTCCGTACAGCGCAGCAATCTGCCCCGCGTGAACGGCACCGGTATCCGCCCATTTCCGTCCATCCATGCGGCGAATCTGCGTCACTTTCTCTTCAAGCTCCCGCGTCGAATTATGGATGGTATCCCGATTGTGTAAGCTGCCAGCATACATACGGACGTAAGCCGTGCGACCCATCGTACGGTTACGTTCAATCTTGAATACAACACCCGATACGGGAGAATCCACTGGTTGTGCAGGTGGGGGCAGGAATGCAAGGACCATGTCCAGCAATGCCGTGACACCAATTCCTTTGCCGGAAGCGCCATAACACACAGGGAACATCTCACCCTGATGCACATACCGCAGGAATGCTTCATTCAGATCCCTTTGCGATAACGGAGTCTCCTGGATGTAGGCTTCCATGACCTCTTCGTCCAGCTCGGCAAGGATCTCGACCAGACCTGGAATGGAAGGTGTGCCATCTGACAGAGAATCTTGATTCGGGTTCCATAGGGAGTCGATGCCATGAAATGAATCTTCCTGGAGCCGATACGTTTGGATTTCGCATGCGAAAGGGGACAGGCTGGAACGAATCTGCTCCATTACCGCTGGGGCAGATGCGCCAACCCGATCCATTTTATTAATATAAATGATGGTTGGGATGCGAAGTGAACGAAGGGCATGCCAGATGGCTTCACTCTGGGACTGAATGCCTTCTACTGCCGACAGAATGAGAATAGCGCCATCCATTACCCGTAGCGTTCGCTCTACTTCGGAGCTGAAATCGATGTGACCAGGCGTATCAATGAGGTCAATGATGGTGTTCTTCCAGATCAGAGAGGTCATGGCTGCCTGAACGGATATGCCACGTTCTTTCTCAATGTCCAGGGAGTCTGTGGCTGTTGTTCCGTCATCTACACATCCCGGACTACGGACGACACCACTCTCAAATAACATATGCTCGGTGGTGGTTGTTTTCCCCGCATCAACATGAGCGAAGATGCCAATATTCCTGCGATTTAATTCGTTTAACATGGAATGCTAAGCTCCTCTGACAACGGAATGCAATGTTTCCGACAAGTAATAATCCAGATTATC
Organism: Paenibacillus sp. FSL R5-0701; assembly: GCF_037973995.1. Lineage (NCBI taxonomy): Bacteria > Bacillati > Bacillota > Bacilli > Caryophanales > Paenibacillaceae > Paenibacillus > Paenibacillus sp. FSL R5-0701. The sequence goes on from NZ_CP150230.1 coordinate 2,372,287, forward strand.
ATACCACATCTTCCATATGGAAGAATATGTGGATATATATGATTAGACCCAGGAAACTACGTCCAGTCTGGTTCTATTTTAACGAGAACTGTTCATGGTTCTGCGGTAAGCTGCGGGCGTTGTACCGGTTAATTTTTTGAATTGACGGTAAAAGTGGGGCAGGCTGTCGAACCCGCAAGCATCGGCAACGGCTGCCATCGTCTCATCACCTTGCACCAGATGCTCTTTCGCCATAATGACCCTTCGCGCTAATGCGTAATCCGTTAGAGTCATTCCCGTGTATCGTTTGAAGGCACGACTGAAATGGGCAGGGGATACAGAGGCGTACTGCGCCAGTTCAGGGAGGGAAAGGCCATTCCGAAGGTTATCGTCAATATGAGAGATCGTAGAAGAGAGCCATGAGGGACCCGGAGCGGATTTACCCGGATTCGCAGGTCCCGCAGCTTCCAGACGTTCCAGAAAAATGAGCAATAGTTGTAGCCTTAACAGAGCCGCATGTGCGCTTAGATGATGACCGAGCTGGAATTCGGTCTGAATATCATCAATGAGGGCGGCGACCAGTGATTGCTCCTCTGTGTTCAGATGTCTCTTATACACGCGTTGTTTACGACAACGTTCAAACAGGCTTAGCAAAGAAGAAGCAGCACCTCCGGCGGTGGATGCCAGCAATCCCGGGCTGAAGAACAATGCGGAAGATGTGACAGGATTGCCTGCATCCGGCAAGGCTCGATGAACCGTGCTGCCCGGTATAATGAACAGATCTCCTTCTTGCATATTCTCAAGTCCAGTATCAATAAAGATGCTTCCCTGCCCCCGATATACATAGATAATTTCATGCCAGTCGTGAAGGTGATCTGGCAATTCGTTCTGAGGGGATTTGGTGTCGCTGTACACCAGGCGGAACGGAATACCGGATTCTGCTTGAATAGTCGTACGAACAGGTGAACGTTCCATAAAGACTCCTTTCCAGACGATCGTCTTCAACGAGATGTTATACCTGGTCATGAGAGAGTATATTTACCGCAATATAAGCAATTTAATTTCCTTTTATTGATGATACAATGAATTTAAAGCGTTTACAATAAAAGGGTGCAGAGCCTTCGAGCTGCATTCCGACAGTACAAATAATCGATGAGGTGAGTGTCCATGTCGGCGAGCACGAAACGGCCAAGGTTGAAGCTGAATTTACTGGGGAGCGATGGTCAGCGCAAGTGCAAGGAGATTATGGAGCGTCCCGTGAAGGTTTTGCAGATCGGAGAAGGTAATTTCTTGCGGGGATTTGCAGACTGGATGCTTCATGAGAGTGCCAGACAAGGCAAATTCCATGGAAGTGTAGCTGTTACCCAACCACGACCGGGAGGCAAGGCCAAGCTGGAGCAGATTCGCGATCAGGATGGGTTATATACAATGATTACGCGTGGTCTGTCCCAAGGAAAGCCGGTTGAGCGGACAGAGTTGATCTCTATTTTCTCACAGTGTATCAATCCGTATGAGGAATGGGATGCCTTTCTGAACTTGGCGGAACTGCCTTCACTTGAGTTCGTTATTTCCAATACAACCGAATCAGGATTGAAATATACGTATGCGGACTATATCGAGGGTGAACCGGTTCAATCATTTCCGGGGAAATTAACGGTTTTCCTGCATCAGCGATATTTGAAATTTGATGGTGATCCATCCAGAGGTTTGATTCATCTGCCATGCGAGCTGCTTGAAGGCAATGGTGATGTGCTGCGCAGTTGTGTCCTCCGTCATAGTGAGGATTATGGGTATTCGGATGGCTTCCGTTCATGGATCGAGAACCATAATCACTTCTTGAACAATCTGGTAGACCGAATTGTCACAGGTGCGCCGACCCAGGAGGAAGCCGATTCCCTGACAAATCGTTGGGGGTATGAGGACCAGTTGATTAATACGGCAGAGCCATATCATTTCTGGGCCATTCAGGGTGATGAATCCTTGGACAAAAAACTTCCTCTCAAGCAGGCAGGTCTTAATGTACATTGGGTGAAAGATCTGAAGCCTTTCCAGGTACGAAAGGTTCGTATTTTGAATGGGGCACATACCTTAATGTCATCCCTCGGCATTCTGCAAGGCAAGCAGCATGTGAGAGAAACGATGGAAGATCCACATTTTGGCACATGGATCAGGGAAGCTGTGCATCAGGAGATCGTGCCTGCTCTGGATATGCCCGATCATCAGCTGGACCAGTATGCAGAAGAAGTGTTCGAACGGTTCCTTAACCCGTATATTAATCACAAATTGCAAGATATTGCTTTGAATACGATCGGAAAATTCAAGGTGCGTGTGCTGCCAACACTTTTGTCTTACGAGCAAAATCAGGGAAGTTGGCCAGAACGTTTAATTCAAGGGTTTGCTGGATTATTGTGTCTCTATCGTCCGGTAAATACGCCAGAAGGTTACAAGGTACAACGACTGAATGGGGAGGATATTCTGCTGCGGGATGACCCGGATGTCCTGATTGCTTTGGCTTCACACTGGGACGGTTATGACACGCTTAACAGGGATCAGGAGCAACTGGATAACCGGGTAGCGGCTGTGTTGTCAGATACCCTGATCTGGGGCGAAAATCTGGATGCAAGAGAAGGGCTGCGTGCAGCACTTGTTCGTGAAATCGGATTGTTGGAAGGTGAAGGGAAATGAACACAACAAGTACAATCAATGACTGGATTGCCATTCAACCACAGGATGATGTCATTATAGCGCTTCGGGATTATGCCAAAGGAGAATGTATTACATTGCCAGACGGTGTTTCCTTTACATTGCTCGATGACGTGCCGAAGGGGCATAAGATTGCTGTGCATACCTTGGCACCGGGTGATGATGTGATGAAGTATGGTTTCTCCATCGGGATTGCCCAAGAGCAGATTGAGCAGGGAAGCTGGATTCATAGTCATAACCTGAAGACGGGTCTGCACGGATTGCTTGAATATGAGTATCAGCCGGGCGCGCAGGTTCAGACGGACATGCCTCCGGAACATCTGCGCTCATTTGATGGATATTTGCGCCCCAATGGTGACGCAGGTATTCGTAATGAGATCTGGATTGTGAATACGGTTGGATGTATCAATAAAGTGTGTGAAGCTTTGGCACGTATGGGTCAGTCCCAGTTTGGAAGCCGGGTAGATGGTGTATTTCACTTTCCGCATCCATTCGGGTGTTCACAGCTTGGTGATGATCTGAAGTATACACAACAGTTGCTGGCCTCCTTGGTGGAGCATCCGAATGCAGGAGGCGTGCTCGTCATCGGTCTGGGCTGTGAGAACAATCAGGTCGATGAATTCCGTGAGTGTATTGCTCCGGAATACCGAGGCAAAGTACGGTTTCTCAAAGCACAGGAAACGGATGACGAGCTTGAGGAAGGGCTTCGACTGATGGAAGAACTTGTGGAGATCGCTGAACATGAACAACGGCAGCCGCTTCCGCTCAGCAAACTCAAAATTGGTTTGAAGTGTGGTGGTTCCGATGGTTTATCTGGCATTACAGCCAATCCGCTGGTCGGTGCGGTTGCTGATATGCTGGTTGCTGCCGGGGGTACGGCTATTCTGACGGAAGTTCCGGAGATGTTTGGTGCGGAGACGATCTTAATGAACCGGGCTGCCAATGAACAGGTATTTCACGATTTGGTAGACCTTGTGAACGGATTCAAGCAATATTTTGTAAACCATGGCCAGAACATCTATGAGAATCCTTCACCTGGGAATAAGGCTGGTGGCATCACAACGCTAGAGGAAAAGTCACTTGGATGTACGCAAAAGGGAGGACGTTCTTCCGTAGTCGATGTGCTGCGCTATGGCAAACGTGTAACTCAAACCGGTCTGAACATTGTAGAAGCACCGGGTAATGACCTGGTATCTGTAACGGCACTGTCTGCGGCGGGTGCACATATTGTGCTCTTCACAACAGGGCGGGGGACTCCCTTCGGAGGTCCGGTACCTACCGTCAAGATTGCGACCCAATCTGATCTGGCGAATCGCAAAAAACACTGGATTGATTTCAACGCAGGCCAGCTGTTGGAGGGGCGCACGATGGATGAGGTGAAAGTGCAGCTGTTCAGCCAGCTGATTGACATTGCTTCAGGACGGTCACACACACTCAGTGAGCAGCATGGATTCCGGGAGATTGCCATATTCAAGGATGGCGTAATTCTCTAAATCCATTGTCGATGGGGGCTGTTGATCGTCTGGGTTGCATTATATGATGAACCACAGCCAATTCCGGTTGAAATTTGCACTACAACCGGGATTGGCTTTATTTAGATTCCACGGATGCCAAGCGCTTTGGAGATGCTTGATAATGCGGCAGGTGAAGCATGTTGTTGTAGTTGCACAATCAATAGTTCACGTGCCTCTTCTATGCTGCCTTCAAATGGCTTAATGCCGTGACGTTCCATCCAGTGACCAGCAGTCTCGTATGCGGAGCTGTTCCAGGCGACTTTGCCTTCTGCGAGCCCTTCTTTTTCTTTGGTGCCACTGATCACAATGGCTGCACAGCCCTGAAGGTCCAGAAGTCCACGGTCAAATGTTTTTTTGTCCTCTTTTGCCCCGAAACCGGCTTGTGATCGCAAGGCACGTCCATCGATGCCTTCTTGTTCTGCAACTAACGCATGGAGTTTGAACGCTTCACGGGAGAGTAGACCCGCTTCATACTGTTCCTTGATGGTTCTGGAGTCGGCAAGCAGTCGGTGTACCCAAGGGAAGTATTCCGATGAGACAAGAAGCGCTTTCTTTTTGACAAATTTTCCATAGGCAGCAATGCCCTCCTCAGCCAGGCGTGAACGCCATAACCAGGGATCGAATTCATCATCCTTGTGCCAATGTTCTTTGGGGGTTAGCGATGACAGAGAAGGATATTCGGCAAATAGTGGTGCCAGAGGCAGCAGCCCTATAGACTGGATACGCTGTACTGCTTCTTCGTACGTTATAACGGCTTCATATGTCATGATATCAGTAGGCTCCTTTTTGTGTGTAGTCCAGGCTACGACTTGGTTGAAGCAAGGTATCTCCGGCTCACTTCCTCGGCATGCTGACGAATCTCACTGCGAAGTTGGAGGGGTTCGATCACTTCAGCTTCACGTCCCAATCGGTAAAAGAATCGTACGGCCCAGTCCCATTCCCCTGGTGGACAAAGGAATGATAATTCCCAGAGATCCGGGGCAATTTCAATCATCTTTTCACCAATATGCTCGTCCTGTTCAGCTTCAATCATTCCCCGATAACTCAGTTGTGCCTTAACCAGGGTTGGCTGCTGTTCTGGAGGGATCGGCTTGCTCTGCTGTTGCTCGGCCTGTTCGTGAAGCACCTGTGCATCCTGTGGTTCGATCGCTTTGACATCGGTAATTCGGTCAACCCGGAACAGACGCTGTTCACCATGTTCGAGGGAATATGCTTCACAGTACCAAAAGCCGGAGGAAGCATATACCCGTGAGGGACAGATATGCAACCATCGCTGACGTGATACGGAGCGATACAGCACACTGAGCCACTCGTGTTCGGGTATGCATGCCAGCAGTGCGTCCAGATGAGGAAGAATGTAATTGCGGTCTGGAATATGATGATACAGCTGTTGGAGCATAGGATCAATTCGCGACATAATATCATCCGGAATGATGGCCTTAACTTTGTTCATCAGGGTCCAGCGTTTCTCATGAAAGGGTGTGTCGGCGTAGCGACTTAGACCTTCAAGAGCGAATAGGAGCGTCGCTGCTTCTACCGGGTCCAGCTGTAGTGGGGGTAATACGTAACCCTCCATAAGTCTGAAACCGCCTCCCGGACCGGAAATGGCAATAATGGGCACATTCATCTCGGAGAGGGACTGAATATCCCGGAGAATTGTGCGACGGGAAACCTCAAATTTCTCGCCTAATGAGTGTGCCGTTTCGTGACCATGCTGTAATGCCATTACAATGGCAGCAAGCCGATTTGTTCTGTTCATGTCAGCCACTCCGTTTCGATCTGCGCCGCCGGAAAGTGATGTCGTAGTTATATTTCTATTGTAACAACGAATAAGTGACATCATGAGTGTCACCAATATATCTCAACTGTTCATTATTTTATAATGGATCAGCATCAGGATTCACAAGTATGTTCCGGCAGGCTTTGTTAAAATGTGTTTCTCGTCCAATTCGCTTTGCATACTGATATTTCCTTCTATCAAAAAGACCACAGATCATGCCAAAAACCCGTATCCGGTGTAGACGGATACGGGAAGTAGCAGCTTTTGGCTTACAGAAGACGATAAAGGTCTGAAATCTATACCAATATCCTCGCTGAAGACAATAACAAGTATAAAAGGAACGAATATGTGACACTTTGTATCACGGGTGTTTTATCACATTATATTATTCCAAATGATTCGAATTAAGCGAAATCGCTTATTTCATTTCGAGTAATTGCACCCCACGGGCTTCAATCTCAACACTTCCCGAAAGCTCACGATTGGTGAGCAGATCATGTGCCTTAGCTGTTCCCAGATCATAGGATTGCGTGGTTGCGTTATGGTTCATGACGAACAGGTAGGGTTTGCCGTCTTTGGTTCGTGCACTTACTTCAACACCTTCTGGAGTCTCAAGCAAGGACTCTACGTTCTTGGCTGCTGCAAGCTGTCCCAGCAAACCATCCAGGAAACGTTCATCCGGGTCGGATGCAACGTACCAGGCTTCACCTTGACCAAAGGTGTTACGTGTCACAACAGGCATGCCTTTATAAAAGTCGTCTCCATATTCTGCGATGACTTCGGCTCCTTCACTGTGCAGCAGGTCACACAGCATGCCGCAGCCATACTCTCCTTGAAGATCGCCGTAGGTTTCTCTGAGGACAATGCGGTTCTTTTGCTCCGGCAGCAGGGCATCAATCTCTTCCACCCAGATTCCGAGCAGTTTACGGAGTTCTCCCGGATATCCACCTGTGGTCACGAGATCGTTCTCGTTGACAATGCCACTGAAGAAGGTCGTCAGGAATGTTCCACCTGCTGCAACATACTTCTCCAGTTTGGCGGCAAATCCTGGTTTAACCATGTAAAGAACAGGGGCGAGGACAATGTCGTATTTGCTCATATCCGTATCCACACTGACGATATCTACCTGTATGTTGCGGCGGAAGAAGGCTGCGTAGTATTTATGGATCTGATCCACATAGTTCAGGGCAACCGTAGGTCCGCTTGATTTTTCGATGGCCCACCAGTTATCCCAGTCGAACACAATCGCTACTTTGGATTCAACAGATGCATCCAGCGTGGTATCTCCAAGGAGCTGCAATTCCTTGCCCAGCTCAGCGACTTCGCGGAATACACGTGTATTCTCATGTCCAGCATGCTCAATAACTGCACCATGATACTTCTCACAGGCACCGATGGAGCGGCGAAGCTGGAAGAACATGATGGTATCGGCCCCGTGCGCAACAGATTGATAACTCCACAGACGCATGACACCTGGACGTTTCAGTGAGTTATATGGCTGCCAGTTCTGCTGACTTGGTGTTTGTTCCATCAGCATGAACGGTTGGCCATCCTTCAGTCCGCGCATGAGGTCATGAGCCATTGCCGTGAAGCTGACAGGAGTGGCGAGACCAGGATAACTGTCCCAGGAGACGATATCCATGTATTTTGCCCATTTGAAATAGTCCAGTTGCTTGAAGAATCCCATCAGATTGGTTGTAACGACAGAGTCCGGAATATGTTTTTTGATCGCATCGTATTCCAGGCGGTAACAATCCAGCATGCTGTCGGAGTTGAATCGGGAGTAGTCCAGCGAGATTCCCTGGAATGTTGAATTATTGTTACCCCAATGTTCGCTCAGGTTGCTTGGTAATACAATCTCGTCCCAATCGTAGAAGGTATGCCCCCAGAAATTCGTGTTCCATGCTTTGTTGACCTGTTCCAGAGTCTGATAGCGTTCTTTCAGATACACGCGGAACGCTTTCTCACAGTTGTCACAGTAGCACTCACCGCCATACTCGTTGGAGATGTGCCATACGAGAACCGCGGGGTGATCCTTGTATCGTTCGGCCAGTTTATCCGCAATCTTCTCAGCGTATTTGCGATAGGTCGGGCTGTTGGGACAGGAATTATGGCGCCCCCCAAATTTGCGTTTGCGTCCATCGGCATCTACACGAAGCACGTCTGGATATTTCTTTGCCATCCAAGCCGGATGTGCAGCCGTGCTTGTTGCAAGGCATATATAGACACCATTTTCATATAAACGATTAATCAGTTGGTCGAGTTCTTCAAAACGGTAAGTAACTTCATCAGGCTGAATTAGTGCCCATGAAAATACGTTGATTGTGGCAATATCAATACCTGCCAATTGGAACATGCGCAGGTCTTCAAGGTGGGTTTCGTGATCCCACTGTTCCGGGTTGTAATCGCCCCCGTAGAACATTTTGGGCAGTTTGTTACTAATCAATGTGTTCACCTCTTGTATAAGAATAATCCTATATTATATGATATATATGACTTTTAAAATATAATAAAAGTAATGGCTGATATAAGAATACGGAAGTGTATTTCAGCTTATAACCAAGGAGGCATCCTATGTTTATTTCCCCCCGACATCAACGATATTTCATGACATCACGTGATCAGCCCTTGCCCCTTTATATTGAGAGCCTGGGTTATAACGGCAATCAGGAGAAGGTGTCCAGACCTGTGGGGTATCCCTGTTACCATTGGCTTCAGACAGTAAAGGGAGCCGGAGAATTCAAGTTTGCCGGGTCCACGGTCGTACTGGGGGAAGCATCCGGTATTTTGCTGCCGCCGAATGAACCGCATGAGTATGTGCGCGCCCAAGGAGAGTGGGAGACACTTTACATAACATTTGGTGGTTCCCAGTGTCCGGCAATCTTGGAGTCACTTAGTCTGGGTGAAGCGGCGTTCTATCAGTGGGAGCAGAGCAGTCCGTTCAATGATTACGGCCAGGAAGTGCTGGATTCGATCAGAAGTGATCAGGATTTGTCGGGACTCGAGGCGTCAGCGGATATATACCGATTTCTGATTTTGCTCAAAAAACATGGCATGACGGGCAATCGTTCTTCCATCTCACATTCTGTGGAGAGACTTGCTCCGCTCATTGCATTCATGGAACAGCATTATGCGAATCCCGAGATTGGGCTCGAACATATGGCTGACCTCACAGGGATCTCATCCAGACATCTGAACACCTTGTTCAAGCAGTCCTTTGGCATGACAGCCTACAGTTATTTTATTTTGCTGCGCATTCGCAAAGCCAAGGAAATCATGACCGCAGACTATAGACCCACGATTAGGGAAACTGCAGTTAGGGTAGGGTTTCGCGATGCAAGCCATTTTGTAGCAACCTTTCGCAGGATTGAGGGGGTGACTCCTGAACAGTTCCGTAATTTGTACTAACATGTACCCAAATAAACAAAAAGTGATGCCAGGAAGGTATTGATGCGTTAGGGTCATTACCGTTATGATGGTATCGATTCCTGAGATTCGAAAACGTTTAAACGGACCCATGTATCCGTTCTACTTGGAGAGGATGATTGAAGATGACAACAACTATACTCTTATGGGATCATGCTGCACCTTATGCAGCCCAGGGCCATGAAGACGAAATGCCACATTTGATTCCATTTATTCAGCCCGGTTCCGAGAGCGCTGTCATTGTATGTCCAGGTGGCGGCTATGGATTTTTGGCTGATCATGAGGGTGCTCCAATAGCCGAATTGTTGAACCGTGCAGGTATAAGTGCATTTGTCCTGAAATATCGGGTGGCGCCTCACCAGCATCCTGCACCTATAACAGATGGTCAGCGTGCCATACGTTATGTTCGTGCTCATGCTGAGCAGTATGGCATCAACCCTGCCAAGATTGCAGTGCTTGGTTTCTCCGCAGGCGGACATCTCACAGCAACACTGGGAACGCTGTATGACGAGGGACAACCGGATCATGAGGACCTTATTGAACGCCAAAGTTCACGCCCGGATCGAGTTATTCTCTGTTATCCGGTCATTACGATGGAGTCCTATGGACATGCTGGGTCCCGTGAGAATTTGCTTGGGCCTGATGCGTCAGCCGAGCAGATCAAGGCTTTCAGTGCGGAACAACAGGTGAGAGCGGATGCTCCAGAAGCATTCATCTGGCATACCAGCGATGACCAGGCAGTACCTGTGGAGAATAGCTTGCGTTATGCACTTGCTTTGGGCGAGCATGGCATTCCCTATGACTTGCACGTTTTTGAGAAAGGTTCACATGGTCTGGGATTGGCTGAGGATAACCACGCGATTCGGGTATGGTCGGATCTGTGTCTCACATGGCTCAAGAATCAGGGCTGGTAATTTTATTGGCTGATAGCAAGTGAACGGTCCTAACCAATCGAGTAATCCGTATATTAACGCCTTAGAGCGAAGGAGAAAATAACGATGAAATTGCAGAAAAATGACAAGCTTCTGTTTATCGGGGATTCGATTACAGATTGTGGTCGGGAACATCCTGTAGGTGAAGGCAGTTCAGGTCTGGGCCATGGTTACGTAGCGCAAGTCTATGCCCTCTTGCGGTCCATCTATCCGGAATTGATGTTGCGTGTCCAGAATGTGGGTAATGGTGGAAATACGATTCGTGATCTGAAACAGCGCTGGGATCGTGATGTGCTGGACCTTAAACCGGACTGGCTGACGATCATGATCGGCATTAATGATGTATGGCGTCAGTTCGACAACCCATTGTCAACAGACTCACATGTGTTTCTTGAAGAATACGAATCCACATTGCGTGAACTGGTGGCTTCGGTTCGTCCCAACCTGAAAGGTCTGGTACTAATGACGCCTTATTATCTTGAAGCCAACCCGGAAGATCCTATGCGGGCAACGATGGATATCTACGGAGAAGCAGTTCGCAGGGTAGCGAGTGAGTATGATGCAGTGTATGTGGATACACAGGCTGCATTTGCTCCATTTTGGGATCATTTCTACACGTCTGTGCTGACTTATGACCGGGTACATCCGGATGCAACGGGCCATATGGTACTGTCCAAAGCATTCCTGGATGCCATCGGATTCGAATGGTCAGGCGGCGTCAAATCTGAATAAGGACGTGAGGGCATGAGCGACGTAACTGTAGCAGTACAAACCCCTGCATTACTGGGGGAAGGTCCAAGCTGGGATGCGGAGAACAATCGATTATTGTGGGTAGATATTGAAAGCTTTAAGGTGCATGTGTATGATCCGGCTACAGGGCAGGATCAGGCTTATGATGTCGGTGAACATGTCGGGGCTGTTGTTCCCTATCGTGGTGACGAAGTTGTGGTTGCTTTACGCAGTGGATTCCATATGTATCACTTGCTTACGGGTGAGCTGCAGGCCATTGAGGACCCTGAACAAGATAAGGATACCAATCGTTTTAATGATGGAAAATGTGATGCGAAGGGCCGCTTCTGGGCAGGCACGATGAGCATGAATAATGAGAGCAAAGCCGGATCGTTGTATTGTTTGGAGCAAGGGCAACCCGTTCGTACAATGGTACAAGGTGTATCTACATCCAACGGCTTGGGCTGGAGTCCGGATCGGGAGACCATGTATTACATTGACACCCCGACACGTTCCATTGACCGGTTTGACTTTGATCTGACGGCAGGTACGATACAAAATCGGACAAGTGTCATTCACATACCGGAGGAATTCGGTTTTCCGGATGGGATGACGGTTGATGGTGAGGGCATGTTGTGGGTTGCGCACTGGGGCGGAGGAAGAGTCACTCGTTGGAACCCGCATACATCAGAATTGTTGCAACAGATCGAGGTGCCGGCAGATCAGGTAACATCCTGCTGTTTTGGTGGACCGGATCTCGAAGAGTTATACATTACAACAGCACGTATAGGGATTAAAGAAGAACGTCTGAAAGAGACACCGGATGCGGGCTCACTTTTTGTCATCAGACCGGGAGTTAAAGGGCAGGAGACTCACGCTTATGGTAGCCAGCAATAAACAGGTGCCAATTATGTAGTGAACCTCAGTGAACCTTTGCCTGGTTTGCCAGGAAAGAAACGATTCCATTTTGTACTCTTATATAAAATGTCGAAAGATGCTGTTCTAACAGCATCTTTTTTGTTGATTTAGATTATCGTCTGTATAGAACCAAATTAAAACGATTTTTCATTAAAGTAACGGACCGCACATTTCCATTATGTGGTATTATTTGGATTGAAGATGAAGCTCTACGAAGGACGTTAAAAATATGTAGGAAAGGGTGTAATTATGAAATTAAATCATCTGAACCTAACAGTTACTGATGTTCCAGCTGCTCGCGAGTTTTTAGAAACTTATTTTGGTATGACATGTGAAGGTACGAGAGGAAACGCATTTGCAGTTATGTTTGATGATGACGGCTTTATTCTCACTCTAATGAAGGGTAAAAAAGTACTCTATCCAATGACTTTTCATATCGGATTTCCCCAGCCGACCGAACAAGAGGTTGACAGGATATATAGTCTTTTGAAAGACAATGGCTTCGAAGTGGACGCACCTAAGAATGCACACGGTTATACTTTTTATGTTGAAGCCCCTGGTGGATTTACTGTTGAAGTCTTGTGTTAATCTTTATCCCATTAAAGTCGCTATTTTAGCGGCTTTTTATTGTTGTATAAACAAGTTTAAAAACTGAAAATATTTTACAAAAATCGGAATTTCGACAGAGGGGTTTGGAGATTGCCAGCGAATGTTATTTATTGAAAGTATTATCCAGATAACCGCGAATTAAGAACAATCATGTAAGCGCTTAACATGATGACTGGAAGGGGGTGAGGCTTCTTGTATCAAGGGATGCATTGATTCGTCTGGCACGCCATCATCAGCACGCCATCATCAGCACGATGAGACAGCGGGGATAGACCGAAATGCAGTAACGAAGTAGAAGAGGAGGATAAGTTGATATGAGAACGTTTATGGGGAAATTGCGAATGATGAGCCTGACGGTTGCCGTAGTAACCGCCTCGCTGGGAGGACTTGCTGGAACCACAGCGGCGGCACCAAGTGAAGCCTATGAGTGGAAAAATGTGGTGACTGGTGCAGGTGGCGGGTTTGTGCCGGGTATTATTTTCAACGAGTCGGAAAAGGATCTGATCTATGCCCGTACGGATATCGGGGGAGCCTATCGCTGGAATGCGGCTGACGAGAGGTGGATACCCTTAACGGATTTTGTCGGCTGGGATGACTGGAACAAGAATGGTGTGGACGCACTGGCTACGGACCCGGTTGATCCCGATCGGGTGTATATGGCAGTTGGAACGTATACGAATTCGTGGGACCAAAATAATGGCTCCATCTTGCGCTCTACGGACCGGGGAGATACATGGCAGACCACAACACTTCCGTTCAAAGTGGGCGGCAACATGCCGGGACGTTCGATGGGAGAACGCCTGACCGTGGACCCGAATGATAACAGTATCCTGTATTTCGGTGCACGAAGTGGTCATGGGTTATGGAAAAGTATCGATTACGGTGTGACCTGGAACGAAGTCACAAGCTTCCCGAATCCGGGGAACTATGTACAAGACCCTTCGAATGAATACACAAGTGACATCGTAGGTCTGGCATGGATTACATTTGACAAAACAAGCGGTTCGGCAGGGCAGGCAACCCAGACGATCTATGTAGGCGTTGCGGATAAAGATCAAAGCGTATATCGCAGCACAAATGGCGGCCTGACCTGGTCAGCTGTTGCTGGTCAACCTACAGGTTATATCCCGCATCATGGCGTGTTTGATTCAGACGGAAGCCTCTATATTACGTACAGCGATGGTGTTGGACCGTATGATGGGGAAAAAGGTGACGTGTGGAAACTAGCCACATCGACAGGTGTCTGGACCAACATCAGCCCTGTTCCAAGCAGTAGTACGGATAATTATTTTGGATATGGCGGATTGGCTGTTGATGCACAGAATCCCGGTACATTGATGGTTGCGACATTGAATTCCTGGTGGCCGGATGCCACTTTGTTCCGCAGTACAGATGGCGGAGCGACGTGGACACGCATATGGGAATTTGAAGGATATCCGAACCGGAAGTTACGTTATACACAGGATATTTCGGCAGCGCCATGGCTCACATTTGGCACCAATCCTGCCCCACCCGAAACAAGCCCAAAATTGGGCTGGATGATCGGTGATCTGGAGATTGATCCGTTTGATTCGGATCGCCTGATGTATGGAACAGGTGCTACGATCTATGGAACGAAGAACCTGACAGACTGGGATGATGACGAAAAAATCAATATTTCAGTGATGGCGAAGGGGGTTGAGGAGATTGCCGTACTGGATCTGATCAGCCCGCCAAGTGGTGCACATTTGATAAGCGGAGTGGGGGATGTCTCCGGATTCCGTCATAACAATCTGGATCAGGCACCAGACACCATATTTACGAGCCCAAACTATTCTTCCACAGAAAGTCTGGATTTTGCAGAGTTAAGTCCCAATACGATGGTTCGCGTAGGTAAAGCAGATTATGCTGCTGATCCAAATGCAAAATCCATTGGTTTGTCCAGTGACGGAGGTACTACGTGGTATAAGGCCAATGCAGAACCTGCTGGCACAACCGGAGGGGGAACCGTAGCGATCTCTGCGAATGGTAACCGACTCGTATGGAGCACGTCAGATAAAGGCGTACATTATTCGACTGGCGGCAATTCATGGACGGCAAGTACGGGGATACCTGCACAGGCGAAAGTGATTTCGGATCGTATCAATCCAAACAAATTCTATGGATTTGCAGCGGGTAAAATCTATGTAAGTGTGAATGGTGGTGCTACCTTCACGGCATCACCTGCGACCGGACTCCCGATGGAAGGAAATGCCGATCTGGATGCCGTTCCAGGTGTTGAGGGCGAACTCTGGTTTGCAGGTGGCAGTGAGGAAGAAGGTCCTTACGGATTATGGCATTCCACGGATTCAGGAGCAACATTCACAAAGCTTGCCAATGTAGAGGAAGCAGACAGTATCGGATTTGGTAAAGCCGCCCCTGGGCAGAACGTTGTTGCGTTATACACGGTTGCACAGATCGATGGAACACGTGGATTCTTCCGCTCCGATGACGGTGGTGCCAATTGGGTTCGTATCAATGATGATCAGCACCAGTATGCTCGTGTAACTACAATTACGGGTGATCCGCGTTTGTATGGAAGAGTATATCTTGGAACAAATGGCCGCGGAATTTTGTATGCTGACCGTGTTGGAGGTAACAATGGCGGAGGAGACGGCGGGGGTACACCAGTGACCAACTCTGTGATTACACCGGTTACAGCCGAATTTGATCGCAAAGCAGACAATCAGGTTAATATTCCAGTCACGTTAACACTTAACGGCAATACACTTGCATCCATTCGCAACGGGAATGCAACGCTGGTTTCAGGTACAGATTACACGTTGACAGGCAATGAGGTCGTATTAAGTAAAAACTACCTAGCTTCACTGCCAAATGGCGCAGCGACGCTAACCTTTCAATTCAGCGCAGGCGCTCCTGCGACCTTGAATCTGCTCATTCAAGACACGACAGCTGCACCTGTTGGAACCATACGCATTGAGATGTTTAACAGCAACACTTCAGCAACGGGCAGCTCGATTAGTCCCAAATTCAAACTGACAAATACGAGTACTACAGCCTTGAATCTGTCTGATGTGAAAATCAGATACTATTACACGATAAACGGTGAACAGCCTCAGAACTTCTTCGCTGACTGGGCGACTGCTGGCAGTTCGAATGTAACAGGCACGTTCAGTGCACTCAATCCAGTACGGACGGGTGCTGATCACGTGCTTGAGATCGGATTCACAGCTTCGGCTGGAACACTGAATGCGGGACAAAGCACGGAAATCCATACGCGCATCTCCAAGAACAATTGGACCAACTATACGCAAACGGATGATTACTCTTTTGCAGGTAGTCAGACTTCCTATACGGATTGGTCCAAAGTCACCGGTTATATCGCGGGAAGTCTCCAATGGGGAATTGAACCATAAGTGAGTGATTTAACGAAATAAAGGATTGAAAAAGGGGTCCTGATTCGCCAAATGATCAAATGGCGAGTCGGGGCTTCTTATTTTGTCGAAATATAGTGTAAACTATAGATAGTTACCATTGCTTAAAGGATCGTTTTAGGATATAAAAAGATGTACAATCAATTTAAAATTAATGTAACCGCTAACACTGGAAAGTGTTTATAACCGATATATAATAGTTGGTATAGCCTGTACAGATATAGAGGAAAGATTAGACAAGGGGGTCGCGATCATGAACCGGTTGTGCAAGGTGCTGATTGTTGACGATGAGTTTCTGGTAAGACAGGGCATAAAGCACCATATGAACTGGGAAGCGGAAGGATTTATCATTGTGGGTGAAGCTTCCAACGGTGAAGAAGGATTACAGCAGGTTAACCTGTTAAAACCGGATATTGTGATCACCGATATTGTCATGCCTGTCATGGATGGAGAAACGTTTGTCCGTACACTAAAAGCCAGTAATCCGCAGATTGAAGTTATTGTACTTAGCAGCTTCAGTGAATTCGAGTATGTACGTTCTACGCTTCAGCATGGGGCAGCCGATTATATACTGAAACCAAAGCTGGATACAAATGAATTATTGGAGGTCCTTCAACGCACAGCGGGTAAAATTCCGGAGTTACAGTTCGAGCCGTCGCATGATGGTTGGAGACTTGGGCAACTGATGGAGAAGATGCTGTCCGGATTCACACTGGATGAAGATAGCGAAATGCCGATCATTCGAGATACCTTTCCGTATGAATCCTTTCGCTTGCTGGTGTATAAACCCGTGGGTGCTGGAGGGAATCCACTGAAGATGGATCAGGAACAGATTGAATCCAAGCTCCGCAGTGATCTGCCTGAAGTAGAATGTGCAATGGTTCCCGCAGAGGGTACATTACCTGTGATGCTTCTTAATGTCGATCCTGCGAGAGATGAATGGATGCTTGAACGGATCAGACAGTTGGCCAGTGAAAATGCAGCAGGAGAAGGCAGTCCTGGTTGGGTGCTTAGTGAAAGCTTTACTTCATTTGAACAGATGGGTGTTGTTTACCGGGAACGCCTGATTAAGCTGATTGAATATCGCTTCTATTATAAGGATCGACCAATCCTGGTGTATGGTGAACTGCCTCCAATGCATCCCGCAGGTTACCAGTTTAATGTAAATATGTTTTTGCAGCATGTGAAGCGTAACCGGGTCGAAGCAGCAAGGGAGTATTTACAGGATCATGCAAAAACACTTGGACGGGATTATATTGCCGATGTGTTTGAGATCAAATCATTTCTCGGTAACTTGATCTTTAACGTGACCATTACCCTCGCGGATATGGATGTCCAGTCTGCGGGGCTGGAAGAGAGCAAATATACGTATTTTAAAAATGTGGATGGTGCTTCGAGTCTGGACGAAGTGATGACTGTGCTTGACCAATTCATGACGGAAGTTCAGGAGTGCACCGTTGGTGGGGGTGCAAAACGAAGTGATCCCAACATGAAGATGCTGCTGGATTACATGCATGAGCACTTTGATCAGCCGCTCGGGCTGGCTGAAGTAGCCAAGCATTTTCATTTTAATCCATCGTATTTATCCAGTTATTTCTCATCTCACAAAAAAGAAGGATTTAATGAATACTTAAATAAAATTCGGATTGAAAAAGCCGAGGAACTGCTACGATCCGATGATGTAACGATCTCTGAGATTAGCAGTATGGTAGGTTATTCCGATCATAGTTACTTTTGCAAAGTGTTCAAAAAATTCACCGGATTATCACCAAGCCGATACCGGCGCAAATTCTGGGCATAAAGTCAGAAGGATAAGATCATGAAGAAATGGATGAACAGATTATCTCGTCTCGGATTGTTTCCCAAGTTGTTTCTGGTTATGGTGGTCAGTATTGTCCTCGTTTCTGTACTCATCTTATGGACGACCATTCACATGTCAACCAATCTGTTTACTGAGACGTTCAGTATCACAAATTCCAAGGTGCTTAATCAGATCAAAACAAATTTTGAATCCTTTAATGAGGCCATTGCTGCCGTATCGAATAATGTGACGCAGAGTGGATCGATCCGAGGATTCCTGTCCGAAGGTGATGCCGATTCCCTCACGATGGCCAAATCCTTCTATAATATGCGGGAAACGATGGACCGCGTTCAATCGATAACGGAATCGTATGAAGTAGGGATAACGATTATCGGGATCAATGGGCGGAGTTATTCCACCAATCGTGCTCACCTTGAGATGTCAGTGGATGAATTGAAAGATGAACCGATCACGGTGGAAGCCGCTGAGACGCCGAGTCGTCTTATCTTTGATGATTACCAAAACGATGCAACGGTCGGAAGTCAGCAGATGATCTCTGCCACGAAAGCACTGACGGATCGGACCCGCAGCCGAATATACGGTACACTTTATGTCACGATGAGAGAAGAGGCGTTCCGTCAGTTCTATGCCAGCTTTACTAGTCGAGGCAATGACGTGGTTATTATGAACGAAAAAGGTGAGATTGTATCTTCGAATCGTGAAGACTGGATTGGGACAACTCAGCTGGATTTGCTGTCCTATGCCCGAGAAATGAACAAAACGTCTCCGAGAAGTATCAATGCTCGTGTGATGGATCAGGATAGCGTTGTTCTATCGGAGTATTTACCGTTCTATCGGTTTTACATTGTCAATGTCGTGGATAAGGATCTGGCGATGGGTCAACTCATCGACATGAAGACGGTTGCCCTAATCTGTGCAGCAATTGTTGTAGGGGCTCTTATTCTCGTATTTCTCATCACCAGCCAGATTACCAAGTCCCTGCGCAGACTTGTGAAGCAGATGTCCAATATTACGAAAAGTGATCTGGACAACTATATTCCAGTGAGTGGAAGCTACGAGAGCAGGCAGCTTGGTCATGCTTACAATTACATGCTTGATGAGTTGCATGATTATGTGGATCAATTAGTGCAGACCCAGCATGAACAACGTAACGCAGAACTTGCAGCTTTACAGAGTCAGATTAATCCGCACTTCTTGTACAACACACTTGCTTCTGTCAAAGTTCTGGTGCAACAAGGTAACAAGGACAGGGCAGCGGAGACCATTAATGCGCTGATCGGATTACTACAGAATACAATTAGTGATGTGAGTCAGACCGTTACAGTGGAACAAGAAGTCGAGAATTTGAAAAATTATGTCTTCATTAATCACGTCAGATATGGAGGCCGGATTAAAGCAGCTTTCTACGTCGCTCCGGATTGTACACATTACCATGTACCGAAGCTGGTCATACAGCCGTTTATTGAGAATGCATTTTTCCATGGATTCATCAAGAAAGAAATGGGTACAATTCATGTCATGGTTTCCAGAGCGGGAGAATCACTCATCTGTGAGATTATGGACAATGGTGATGGAATTGAAGGGCTTGTCATGGGAGAAACGTTGCCCAATCCAAAGAACAATCGTCAACTATTCAGTGGTATTGGTATTCGCAACGTACATGACCGTATTGAGTTATTATATGGTTCACCTTATGGTGTCACCATTATGAGTACGGTTGGGGAAGGAACGAGAGTCACCGTTACACTGCCTTTAATCACGAGTTGAATCGAAACCTGATTCGATTGAATACACTAAAATCGAGATCCCTCGCTTCTGTTTTTTACAGAGGCGGGGGATTTTCGCGTGTCAGAGGTAAAGTAAAATACATATTTGTACTATTTCAAGATCAAGAAATTACAAAATCAAAAGAAATTACAAAAAGCCAAATTTAATGCAAACGGTTTCTGTAAAGGTTTTCATTGTGGCAATAAGATGACAAATCCGTACAAAATTATTACTAACGAATGAAGATATGGGAATGATAAGATGAATACATCGAAAGCAACCGCTTTCAGAAAACGTAAACAAATTACACACAAAGAGGTCGAAGGGGAGTTGAATGTTTTGAAAAAAATGTGGGTATTGATGCTCGTTACAGTACTGCTGTTGTCCGCATGTTCATCCGGTGGCGGAGGTAATTCTGCTAGTGGTGGTGACGAAAAAACAAACGAAATTACAGTCTGGGCTTGGGACAAAGCTTTTAACGTAGCTGCAATGGAAACAGCAAAAGAAGCATATCAAAAAGCAAATCCTGATGTGAAAATCAACATCATTGAATACGCTCAAGCTGATATCATCCAGAAACTGAACACGGGGCTTAACTCCGGAACTGCCAGCGGTCTTCCAAACGTAGTTCTGATTGAAGACTATCGTTCACAAAGCTTCTTGAATGCATATCCGGATGCGTTCAAAGATCTGTCTTCCAACATCACGGCTTCCGACTTTGCAGATTACAAACTCGGACCAACAGCTTTTGATGGCAAACAATATGGAGTACCATTTGACTCCGGCGTTGCTGGTTTGTACTACAGAACAGATCTGCTGGAGCAAGCTGGCTACAAAGCAGCTGATCTGCAAGACATCACTTGGGATGACTACATCCAAATTGGTAAAGACGTAAAAGCTAAAACAGGTAAAGAGCTTCTTTCTCTTGACCCGAATGACCTTGGTTTGATTCGTATGATGATCCAAACTGCAGGTAAATGGTATTCCGCAGAAGATGGTAAAACACCTGACATTGCAACTAATGCCGCTCTGAAAGAAGCGTTTATTACTTACAAAGCAATGATGGATGCCAACATTGTTAAATTGCACTCTGACTGGAGTCAATTCGTTGCCAACGCCAATAACGGTAGCGTAGCAACAATTCCTACAGGTAACTGGTTCTCACCATCTGTACGTCAAGAAGCTTCCCAATCCGGTAAATGGGCTGTAGCTCCAATACCGAAAATGGCTGGTCAAGCAAACTCTGTTCACGCATCCAACTTGGGTGGTAGCTCTTGGTATGTTATGAACAACGTTCCTGGTGCAGATCAAGCAGCTGATTTTGTAGCTAAAACATTTGGTTCTGACAAACAATTGTATCAAGATCTGTTGAACAACATCGGCGCAATTGGTACGTACAAACCAGCAGTTGATGGTGACGCGTATGCCAAAGCAGACGAGTACTTCGGCGGACAAAAAATCTTCACAGACTTTGCGAATTGGACGAAAGAAATTCCAAGCGTAAACTATGGTATCAACACTTATGCCATTGAAGATATTCTGGTTGTAGAAATGCAAGCATTCCTGAACGGTAAATCAATCGATGACGTTCTGGCTGATGCACAAAAACAAGCTGAAGCACAATTAAACTAAGATACCCAAGGTAACTTATAGAACCCTAGGAAACATCGGAGCCGTCTCCCACGTCCGGCGCAAGTCGAACCGGATATGGCGAGAGGCTCCGTGGGTTCTACCCATGTTCCATGGAGAGAGAGGAGCCATACTGTGAAAGCCATGAATACAGGAGACAGTCTCCAAAAGAAAAATAATTTGACTGGATGGGCTTTTGTTTTGCTGGCTGTTGTCGGGATTGTTGCATTTTACTTCTACCCGATGATTCAAGCGCTGCTCTTATCGTTCAAGTCTGGTGTAGGAGCCAATCTTGAATTTTCGGGCCTTTCTAACTACAAAAGATTGTTAGTTGATACAACATTCCGTACAGCATTATCGAATACATTTATCTACTTGATTATTCAAGTGCCTGTAATGATTATTCTTGGTTTGTTTATTTCCGTATTGCTGAATGACAGCACACTACGTTTTCGGAGCTTCTTCCGTACAGCGATTTTCTTGCCTTGTGTAACTTCATTGGTAGCGTACTCTGTTGTATTCAAATATCTGTTCGCACCAGATGGAATGGTAAATCAATTCCTGATGGGCTTGCACATTATTGGGGATCCAATTCAATGGATCACAGACCCGTTCTGGGCTAAAATTACGATCATAATCGCCGTTACTTGGCGTTGGACCGGATATAACATGATTTTCTATCTGTCATCCCTGCAAAACATCGATCAATCGATCTATGAAGCTGCAAGAATTGACGGAGCGAATGCTTTTACACAATTCTTCAAAATCACAGTACCTTTGCTTAAACCGATTATCCTCTTCACGTCCATCACATCAACGATTGGTACATTGCAAATCTTTGATGAGATCATGAATATTACCAAAGGTGGTCCAGGTAATGCGACCATGTCGATTTCACAATACATCTACAACCTTTCGTTCAAATATTCACCGGACTTCGGTTATGCAGCAACAGTGTCGTATTCCATCGTAATCTTGATTATTGTATTGTCCATCATCCAGTTTAAAGTGGCAGGTGATAATAAAAATGGCTAAAGCTAAAGCAAAACGGATTTTCACGTATGTGTTCCTATCCATCGTCGCCTTTGTATCCATTTTCCCTTTCTTCTGGATGCTGGTCAGTTCAACAAATGCATCTGTCGATGTAACGAAAGGCAGATTGTTACCGGGTTCAGCTTTCATTGATAACTTCAACAAACTGATTGATTCGACGAATCTGGTACAGGCTCTCGGAAACTCGGCGATTATCTCTGTGGTCTCCACTCTCTTGGCACTGTTTATTGGTTCCATGGCAGGTTATGGCTTCGAGGTATATCGCACGAAGTCTCGTGACATTGTGTTTAATATCCTGTTGTTATCCATGATGATCCCGTTTGCAGCGATTATGGTACCCCTGTATCGTATGTTTGCAACAATCTCGGGAGTTGCACCGGTTATCGGTATTAACACCATGGCAGCAGTGATCTTGCCAACCATTGCAACAGCGTTCCTGATCTTTTTCTTCCGTCAGAACACTAAAATGTTCCCGAAAGACTTGCTGGAAGCTGGACGTATTGATGGTTTGAGTGAACTTGGGATCTTCCTGAAAATCTATATGCCAACCATGAAAACAACATATGCAGCGGCAGCAATTATTACCTTCATGAGTAGCTGGAACAACTATCTGTGGCCACTCATTGTATTGCAAACACCTGACCAACAAACGATTCCACTGTTGATCTCGAACCTCGGTGCTGGTTATTCTCCGGATTACGGAGTAATCATGACAGCAATCGTTATTGCAACACTACCTACAGCAATCGTTTTCTTCATCATGCAGAAACATTTTGTTGCAGGTATGGTAGGTTCAGTGAAGTAATGAAAACAGCATAATCCGTGCAAATGACGGGTGCAGGAAAGAAGAGAGGGCGCTGTTATGGCGTACCTCTGTCTTTTTTGTTTATGTAAAGCAAAAAGGAAATTCAGAGTAAACCTTGAATAAGTCAAACTATAACGTTTTAAAGGGAGAGAGAGCCGATGAAAGCAACAAAGGCAGATATCAACTGGTTGGGGGACGTAAGTGTATTTGAGGTGAACCGTCTTCATGCCTATTCCGATCACCGTTATTACCAAACGATGGATGAGGCTGTAGGTTCAGGCGCGATGTCCATGCGTTATGATCTGAATGGTACGTGGAAATTCAACTATGCGATTCGTCCAGACAGCCGTTCTGAGTTTTTCTATACATCCGATTTTTCCAGTGAAGGCTGGGATGATATTGAAGTTCCGGGGCATATCCAACTTCAAGGATACGGTCAGATTCAATATGTAAATACACAATATCCTTGGGATGGTTTGAACGACATTCGTCCACCGGCATTACCACAGGATAAAAACCCGGTTGGAAGTTACATTCGCACATTCCACCTGCCGACAGGTTGGGAGTCGAATCCGGTATATATTTCTTTCCAAGGTGTAGAGTCTGCATTTTATGTATGGCTTAACGGACAATTCGTAGGATACGGGGAAGACAGCTTCACGCCATCTGATTTTGACCTGACGCCATTCCTCCAGGATGGAGAGAACAAACTCGCGGTTGAGGTGTATCAACGCAGCACAGGCAGCTGGCTGGAAGATCAGGATTTCTGGCGTTTCTCCGGTATTTTCAGAGATGTGTATCTGTATACCGTCCCAACTGCACACGTTCGTGATGTTCATGTTCGCACAGATCTGGACAAGTCTTACACTAACGGTACGTTGCAAGTGGATCTGAAGCTGGAAGGAAATGCGGTTGCAGGAGCGCGCGTAGAGGCTGAACTTCGTGATCGTGAAGGCAATACCGTTAAAACGTTTGAATCCAAAGTTAACGATGGACAAGTAAGTCTTCGTGAAGATATCGGCATAGTGAACCTGTGGAGCGCAGAGATTCCATACTTGTACCGTCTCTATATTCGTGTATATGATGCTGCGGGTACACTGGTTGAGGTTGTTCCTCAAGCCGTTGGTTTCCGTACATTTGAAATGATTGATAAAGTGATGCACATCAACGGTAAACGTATCGTATTCAAAGGTGTGAATCGCCATGAGTTCAACCCGCGTCGTGGACGTGCGGTTACGAAGGAAGATATGCTGTGGGATGTTCGTACGATTAAACAAAACAATATGAATGCCGTACGTACGTCACACTATCCAAACCAAAGTCTCTGGTATGAGCTGTGTGATGAATACGGACTCTATGTTATTGACGAGATGAACCTGGAGACACACGGATCTTGGCAGAAGCTTGGCGCCGTTGAGCCTTCATGGGTTATTCCAGGGGACAAACCGGAATGGCATGATATCGTTATGGATCGCGCTGTATCCATGGTGGAGCGTGACAAAAACCATCCGTCCATTCTGATCTGGTCATGTGGTAATGAATCACATGGTGGTGAAGTCATCTACAAAGTATCCCAATATTTCAAATCAGCTGATCCAACACGTCTGGTACATTACGAAGGTGTATTCCATGATCGCCGTTTCGATGAGACCAGTGATATGGAGTCTCGCATGTATGCCAAACCGGCAGACATTGAGGAATTCCTGAATGCAAACCCGACCAAGCCGTATATCAGCTGTGAGTACATGCATGCCATGGGTAACTCCATTGGTGGTATGCACAAATATACGGAGTTGGAAGACAAATATCCAATGTATCAAGGTGGATTCATCTGGGATTACATCGATCAATCGATTTACAAAAAAGATCGTTACGGCAAAGAATTCCTCGCTTATGGCGGAGATTTTGGTGATCGTCCATCAGACTATTCGTTCTGTGGCAACGGTATCGTCCATGCTGACCGTAAAGTAACTGCGAAAATGCAGGAGGTTAAATTCCTGTACCAGAACATCAAGCTGTTCCCGGATCGTGAAGGTGTTAAAATCGTGAACGGTAATCTGTTCGCAGATACATCTGCGCTGGAACTGGTATACAGCCTGGAGCGGGAGGGACATGAAGTGCTGCGTGGAACATTGGAAGTCAACGTGGATGCCCAAAGCGAGACGGTAGTGAAACTTCCGCTTGGTGCAGAAGCTCTGGTAGGCGGCGAGTACGCTGTGAACACTGCATTTGTGTTAAAAGAAGCTACACTGTGGGCTGACAAAGGCGAAGAAGTGGCATTTGGACAGTTTATTTTCACCCAGGATCAGGTAAATGATGCAGTTGAAGTCGACTTGAACCTTGTAAGTGATGTACAAGTTATCGAAGGTGACGTTAACATCGGTGTTCGTGCCGGCAAGACACATGTGCTGTTCTCCAAACAGTTTGGGACACTGGTTTCCCTGAAATTGTCTGGTCGCGAGACGATTGCTGTACCACCTGCACCACTCTTCTGGCGTGCAATGACGGATAATGACAAAGGTATGGCGATGGGCTTTGAACTGGGCGCCTGGTATGCAGCGAGCCTGATGCCACGTTCTGTAGAGTGGAAAGCGGAACAGAAACCGGATCAATACCGGATCGAGTTCACGTACAAGCTCAACATCTCGGAGGATGTACAAGTAAAAGTGGTATATACCGTTCATGCAGATGGAAGTGTACGTGTTCATAATACGTACAAAGGTACAGCCGGATTGCCAAATCTGCCAATTCATGCATTGTCCTTCAGAACATCACCTGACTTCGAAAACGTGGAATGGCTTGCGATGGGACCCGAAGAAAACTATGCAGACCGCGCATTTGGCGCACGTCTCGGTATCCACGGCAGCAAGGTAGCTGATACCATGGCTCCATATCTGGTACCACAGGAATCAGGCAACCGTACGGGCGTACGTTGGGCCAAATTGACAGACAACGTGGGACGTGGCTTCAAAATTGAAGCATCCGGAACTCCGGTTGAGCTGAATGTTTCACCATATACGGCATTTGAGCTGGAGAACGCACAACATGCGTACGAATTGCCTCCTGTGCACTATACGGTCGTGACTGTAGCAGGTAAACAAATGGGTGTTGGCGGTGATGATAGCTGGGGTGCTCCGGTTCATCCGGAATACCTGATCCCTTCAGACGGCGAACTGACATTTGAATTTGTCATTCGTGCACTGTAAGTAAAAGAATCGTACAGAATAAAGAATGTATTCTATAAAGAACAGAGGTCTTCGCTCATCGGAGGCCTCTGTTTTGTTATGTCAATGAACAGCTTGAGAGGCTTTGTATGAAACCGTTCTCTCTCCAACCTCGTAATGTACGAGACAGGAAACATAAGGGGGGGGTCAAGATGAGTAAAAAAGCAAAGACAGGTATATGGGTGACGGTGTTGGTCTTCTTGGGCATCATAGTTGGATGTTTCATATGGTATTTCAATACCGCTTCAGGTGAACGTGCACTCAAAACGATGAGGTCCAATAACTCGGGTGGCCTGGAGAGGGTTGTTAAAGTGTACAGCAATAACGGTGAATTGATTCAGACCTATGATGGCAAAATTGACGTGGAAGATACGGAATACGGGAATAAAGTATTATTTGATCTCAATGGGAAACGTGTTGTGATCTATAATGCAACGATTGTTGTTGAAGAGAAGTAAACGTAGATTGCCAGCTTGAAGAGACGCTGGTTCGGAATTAGGAATGACACCCTATTGCTTATATGGTAAAATTAAGGAAAAAGATATAAGGGTCGGGTGAGATTTTTATGGTGGATATGTACCTCATAATCCTTGTTGCCATCTTGGGAATGATCCTGTTCTATAGCTTGATCGCATATTTCTTAATTCGTTTCATTTCGAAAAAAGCATTCAAACTGACGTTAACCAAATATGAAATGACGGAGATTATGACTTGGCTCGCCGTGTTGTTTATTACCTTCATGATGATTAAGAATGGTTCAATAAATCTTCTCTTACCGGTTGTTGTACTCATCATTCCATTGATTAATTTGCGACTCTCCAATCGAAAACATCGAGAGCTGAACTCGTAAGGTCTTGCTACGTTGGGATGAGGCACAAGAAGGATGAACATAGGAAAGGTTGACGGAGATTACATCACTAGTCAACCTTTTTCAGTTTCATTATGAATGGTGAAAATGAACAAGGAGGAGTTTAGTGATGATTCTGGGCCAATCAACTGACACTTCAGGTTTAACGCAAGTTGCCAATCTTTCGGATGAGTTGCAGCCTGTTTTTGATAAAGCAGAAAGCAAATATAAAATAGTCGATATTGAACTCTTCTTTGTTTTCAGGTGTCTTCCTGAAGAATATGAGCGGAAGTCGACGGTCAGACATGTGAAGAAGGAGAATGTCATCTATTTTGATCTGGTGGTCAGCGAGGATCGGTATAAGACATTAAGCAAAAGCAAACAACGGTATGTGTTAAGCCATGAGTTTTATGTTTTTTTAAGTGAAAAGATACAGAAATACAAGATTGAACATCTAAACACAAATGAATTTATTGCAGATATGGGCATGTGGCTGAGGGAGATTGGATGGTTGCAGACCGAAGAGGAAGCCGAAATAAGTGAATTTGAAGAAAAGTATAACTAGCAAAATAAATGAAAACATAAACAACAAAAAGAAGCTCTCTTTCGAGAGCTTCTTTTTCATGGGAGAGGAGAAACCGGACGAAGAGCTTATGGGGAAACGTAAGTCTTCTCCGCGGTTGTCTACGACACTTGTGATGTCGATAATTATAGAATCGCCCGATTGTTTCCTTTTTATACATATGCGTCAACAATTCGTCAACAATTTTCCAAGGGAAATGAAGACCGCACATTTTTCAAACTGAACCCGAATGTGGTACGATAGTCGTATCAATAAACTTACATAGAGAAAAGGTGACTCGTCAAGTGAGAGTGGTATCTGGGAGTGCAAAAGGCAGGCCGCTGAAGGCTGTTCCTGGCACGGGTACGCGGCCAACCACCGACAAGGTGAAGGAAGCGTTATTTAGCATGGTTGGTCCTTATTTTGAGGGCGGCACAGCATTGGATCTGTTTGCAGGCAGTGGAGGTCTCGGTATTGAGGCGCTGAGCCGCGGCATGGACAAGGCTGTTTTTGTTGATTTGGAATCAAAAAGTATTGAAGTTATCCGCATGAATCTGAAGGCGACCAAGCTGGAAGACCAGGCGGCCGTATATCGTAATGATGCAGGTCGTGCGTTGAAGGCACTCGCAAAACGAGGCACAACGTTTGATCTGGTGTTTCTCGACCCTCCATATCGCATGAAGAATGGGCACGAGTTAATGCTGACCATGCACGAACTGGAGCTTCTGGAACCCGAAGCAACCATCGTGCTTGAATATGAATCCAAACATGATTACCCTGAGCAATTCGGCCCGTTTGAACAAACGCGCAAGGCTTTGTATGGGGAGACGGCAGTATCCATCTATTATTATGCGCCTGAAGCAGTTGAAGATGGAGAATCCATTACACCGGAAGAGGAGGCTCCTCATGACTGAAATGATACATCGACAGGAACGGATCGCCGTATATCCTGGAAGTTTTGATCCCGTAACGATGGGACATCTGGATATTATCGCCAGAGCGTCGAAGCAATTTGATCGCGTCATTGTGGCTGTGTTGAACAATATGAGCAAAAATCCGCTGTTTACGGTGGAGGAACGCAAAGAACTGATTACGGAAGTAACCCGCCATCTACCCAATGTGGAGGTGGACAGTTTCCGCGATCTGACAGCCAATTACGTCCGGCAAAAGGAAGCTCAGGTCATCGTCCGCGGTATACGCTCGGTAACTGATTTTGAATATGAGTTGCAATTGGCATCGACCAATAGCAAGTTGAACCCAGATGCGGAAACCATATTTATGATGACAAATCCCAAATATTCCTATTTAAGTTCCAGCATCGTCAAAGAAATTGCTCATTATCATGGAGATGTTACAGATCTTGTCTCACCTGAAGTGGAAGCTGCGCTCCGTCAGAAAATCAGCGAGAAAACCGGCGGTTAAACCAGAAGGTAAGACCGGATAGACTAACCATGACTGCAAGAAGTAACGCAAGACCCATGCATGCAACAGGGAAGACACTCCAAATGGTGTTGATCGTGTATGTGTTACCTGGACTATGTATGAATAGCCAACCGAATGGTGTCGTGAGGTTCTGCTCTGCATTCGTCTGTAATGTGGTCCAGACTTCTGTGCTATAACGGCTGAACGGCATCCATAGGAACAGACTGATAAAAAAGGCGATTAAGCCATGAGTCAGGCGAACTCCAGCAAAGTACAACATCGATTTGGTGCCCGGACCAGTTGTTTTCAGGACAGCAGAGACTTGCAGATGGGAACATAAACCACCCCATCCCAGAACGGCTGCAAGTAGAGACATGAGCAGCATGGGTGTAAGTGAAGTCTGGCTCAAATGATAGGTGCCCAGATGAAGCTCAAAGAAAGCTGGCCACAGCGCAGCAGAGGACCCGGGCGTCAGATAAAGGGAGACCAGCCGGATAAACACGGCAAAACCGATCATGTATCCTCCAGTCATCATCAAGGTCTGCACAGCTTGGGATACGGTGTCACCTAACAGTTTGCCAAATCCCCTTCCATCACGACGATGGGCTTCCCTGGCTGCAATCATCATATCGGACCATATACTGCGTCGTTTGAACGTTGCGTGGTTCGGTGCAGATGAGCGACTTGTGGAATTTGCAGGCTGAGAATCAAGAGAGCTGTTATCTGCTTGTACGGCTGTTGAGCCAACCTTGTTTGTCTGGTTACCAGGTGCAGGCAGGAGACGTGTGGCAAGAATGACAGCAATCCAGCCGCTGATCCAGTGGACCACGAGTAGAAAATATCCGGCCGCTGGCTGGTGGAGAAAAGCAGCACCAACGACCAAAATGATCATCATTGGATTGGCAAAATGAGATGCCGCCGCAAGGACAACCGCCTGCTTGGCGGTAATTTGTCTATCCTGAAATAAACGGGATACCGCATCTGCTCCTGCGGGAAATCCGCCGCACATGCCTACGGCAATCGCCAGACCTGCGTTGCCTGGAAGTCTGAACCAGCGTTGCATTAACGGTCCAAGCAAGGCGCCGATCGCGTGGGTGAAGCCAAACGCAGTGAGCATTTGGGATAACATGAGGAACGGGAGCATGGCAGGGAAGATGATTTTCCACCATATATCCAGACCTTGAATAGAGGCATCAAACGCTTCTTTGGGGGAAGCAACTACCGCAATGACCAACATTAAAGCGCCAGTACTTAGGATTATCGTTCGCAACGGGCCAGAATCTCTAACCTCGCTCTGTAATGTCATCGTTTCACCTCATATCAGATAACGCCGATTCGGCATCTTAATCATTATGGACGGCCGAATAACGCCCGAAGGGCGGTTCGGCCTTGACCGGACAGGATTTTGTATACAGCGGCCTATCCGGCCTGTACCATTGTATGCACAAGGACCAGAGTGTTAGACTTGAAAAAAATGATTAAACAGGATGGAATTACGATCGCTTATTATAGAGATACAAAGAACGGAGGCTCATGCGATGAATCGGATTCGGAAATCTGGCGGATTCAGAGCTTCGATCTTTGTGATCGTGGTGGCTCTGGTCGTCTATGTTGCCGTGTACATGCCAACGCCGTATATCATATATATGCCTGGCAGTGCAGATGAAGTAAAACCAATGGTAACCGTTAAGGGTGGAGACCAGGAAGAACGCGGTGTGTTCATGATGACAACCGTGTCGGCAACATATGCCAATGTGTTTTTGCTAGGAACCTCTCTGTTCAATAAAAATGCTCAAGTGGATAAAAAGGAAGACCGACTGCGCGGCAAAAGCGAAGCGGAATACTCTGCCGAACAGGTGTGGTTCATGAGTGACTCACAATCCTCCGCAATGGAGGCTGCATATGAGCAGGCTGGTGTGACGTACTCTATTGTACCTGAACATATCTTTGTATTTGGATTGTCCGAAGACCCAAAACCGGAAGGAGATATTGCTCCGGGCGATATTATTCTGGGAGTGAATGGAACAGCTACGCCGGATAATACGGTGCTTTCTGCCCAGTTAAAAGATAAAAAAGTCGGAGATACGGTCGAAATGCAACTGGAACGTGGTGGGGAGACCATTAGCCGGGACGTGAAACTGATTCAGGTAAAAGACAGTAAAACGGGTGAAGCCCGCTCGGGACTCGGAGTAATGATCGGTGCGGTTCAGAAGGTGAAAGCTGAAGACCCGAACAAACAGATCTCTTTCACAGATACTCAGGTTGGTGGTCCGTCTGCCGGCTTGATGTTTACGCTGGAGATCTATAACCAGTTAACACCTGGAGATCTGACCAAGGGGCATCGAATTGCGGGTACAGGTACCATTACCAAGGATGGTGTGGTGGGTGCCATTGGCGGTGTAGTGCACAAGATTGTAGCCGCTGACCGAAAAGAAGCCGAGATTTTCTTTGTGCCGAAGGATAACTATAAGGAAGCAGCAGCCAAGGCTGAACAGATTGGCACCAAAATGAAACTTGTGCCTGTGAGCACGGTGGAAGATGCGCTGGCTTACCTGAAAACCTTGTCCGTGAAATCATAGGTTATCATCGAGCGGGAAGAGATCGAGCCAGCGTTGAACCGGATGGATAAAGTACGGATGAATTCGAATAATTGATTACAGTGGAATGAAGTGTGATCAAGAGATTGAGAAGATCAACAGAAGTTAATAAGGAAATCCCCTTGTTGCGAGGTGCCTGAGTGGCGTGCAGCAAGGGGATTTTTTGAAATTGTATAGTTGAGTGTCGAATAGTGGATATCACTGATCTGTTTGATGATGGAATAAAAAGCTCCATAGAGATGAAGCCTTATGGTCAAAAGCGGTTTACAGTCTCACAGGCGACTCATAGTAGTCACTGAACATCCTCCGTGTGTCCCTATGCTCGCAAGCGAGCCCATACGCAACCTGAGCTTGTATATCCAGTTCAAGTTGATTGTGTGTGAACGTCGACGGTTTCAGCACAACAGGAAGCGATGCAGTCTTCTTCATTCGTTTAAGCAGGCTCTGTCCTTGAGTATTAAATCCGAGGACTCGGAGATATCCGGGTCCGGCAGCCAATTGCTCTGGTGAACACTCGGCTTTGGTGTGATTCAGGAGCAGGTGTGCGAGCATACGCTGGAGTTTGGTGCGTGTATAACGTTTGGTCTTCAGTGCATTCAGGAGTGTTTCGACTGAAGGCTCCGGGAGCTGAGCGAGTGCACGGCTCAGCCGGTGTTCCAGGCCTTCTGTGACTTCGGTGATGCGTTCCAGCTCAGAGGCACGGCGGGTGGCCGCAAGGTGCAACAGCGGCTGTGCAAAGCGCTCCCAGTGTATGGGGGCGCGCCCTTCTTGCCATTCGCGATGCAGAATGGCAAGGGTTGTCGCCGGCACGTATGGTGCGGCGGCATCGGGTCCGTCCGCCATCAGCAGGCGGCGGACGGCTGTAGCACTGGCGATCGCCCCCGGCCCGGGCGTCGCCTCATGATACGCGGCACCGGTACGCGCCGCCGTAAAGGGCTGGATCGCGCTGCCAAGTCGTTGCAGCGCGATCAGGTAGTGCAGCCCAAGCGAATTGTTGGGCTGCTCCAGCAGTGCAGCGGCGTCGTGAGCATCGACGCCGCCGGGCGCTAGCGCCGCCGCCGCGCCTGCGTACGCGGCGGGGTAGCTGGCGCCTTCCCGCAGGCGGCGCGCGATGTCCTCGCGCATCCCTGCGGGCTCCACAGCCAGCACGCGCGCAATGCGCTGCAGGCTGTCCAGGTCGCCGGACTCGCTGCCAAAGCAGAGCGAGTCCACAATGCCGGTGCGGTGCAGCAGCGAGACCGCACCGAAGGCAAACCACTCGGCCGGTTGGACCGCGTAGGCAACCGGCAGTTCAAGCACGAGATCGGCGCCTGCGTGCAGCGCCATCTCGGTGCGTGCCCTTTTACCTACGATGGCGGGTTCGCCACGCTGGAGAAAAGGGCCGCTCATGACCGCAACAACGGCGTCTGCGCCGCTTAGCCGCCGAGCTTCCTGCAAATGATAAACATGCCCATTGTGCAAGGGGTTATATTCAACAATGACGCCTACGGCTTTCATGATTAGACGTCCTCCTTTCGATTGGATAACCGAGTATGTATAACATCCATTCCATCATAGGGGATGTCATGTATTAGATCAAATCATGCACCAATTCAGACAAGAAAAAGGCACAAATCCAACATCAACGGATGTCAGACTGTGTGCCTGCAAATCTATTGTATAGTACACATTTTTGATAATCGACGAACGTCCTCTTCACCTTGATAAATCAGCAGGATAGGACACGTACCTATACACTTATACATTAGGAGCTAATCACATTTCACAACGTTTAGACACTTTCCGGTGCGGGAGAAAGACTTGCTTTGGGCCCGAAAAATTCATAATGAATGTTGTCCGCTGCAACACCAAGCGCCTGAAGCTCCGTATACACTGCCCGCATGAACGAAACGGGTCCGCACAGATAATAAGTGGAATCCAGTTCATCGATCACTTGACGAAGCCAGGCCGCATCCATATAACCTTCCTTATGAAAGTGATTGTTCGTACGATCAGAACCCTCAGGTTGAGTATAACAATAATAAGCTTTAACGCCCTGATTACGTTCGGCCAGACTGTTCACATGATCACGGAAGGCGTGAGATTGACCATTCGGACTTGCATGTAAAAATGTAATTGCACGGTTATCGTTCAAGTTAACCAGCGTATTTAACATGCTGATCATGGGCGTTAGACCGACACCACCACTCAGGAGAACAACAGGTCGTTGATCGTCTGCATTTAGCGTGAAGTCGCCAGCAGGAGCGGATATCTCCACCTGACTGCCTTCTTCAATGTGATCGTGTAGATACGTCGAGATAACTCCGTCAGGGCGCTCTAACACACCTCGTTCACGCTTAACGGAAATGCGATAGTGGGGTTTACCCGGGGCATCTGAAAGGCTATACTGACGAATCTGGGTAAATGACTGTGCCTCTGGCTGGATTTTGATGCTGATGTATTGTCCCGGTTCATAACTGGCAATGGACTGACCATCGGCTGGAACGAGATAAAAGGACGTGATGACTTCGCTTTCCTGAACTTTCTTGGCAACTTTGAATGTCCGGAATCCTTCCCAGCCACCTGTCTGGTTTTTCGCTTCTGTATACATATCCTGTTCGATCCCGATAAAGGCGCCTGCAATGACATTATAGGCTTCGCCCCACGCCGTGATAATTTCATCCGTTGCCGCATCTCCAAGCACATCTTTGATGGCTTGAAGCAGATAGGTGCCGACAATCGCATATTGCTCGGGAACGATACCCAGGCTGCGATGTTTATGTGCAACTTGCCGGACGGCAGGCAAGATGGAGGACAGATTATCGATATGAAGGGCGGCGGTGTACACCATATTGGCGAGGGCGGCTTGCTGCCGCCCCTGTTTCTGATTTGTATGATTGAAAATATTCAGCAGTTCCGGATGAGCTGTGAACATCGTTTCGTAGAAGTGGCGTGTGATCGCTTCGCCGTGGACTTCAAGTACGGGGACTGTAGATTTAATGATTCTAATTGTGTGCTCATTTAACATATATTTTCCCTCCCGATATGATATGAAATAGTTGGATAATAAATCGGTCATGGAGCTGATCGTGCCTCGGTTTATAGCAAGTATAGATAGGGAGCAAGTAGGTCTGTGTGATATAGATCACACTAAACGTTAACGAAATGTGACCGATGTTTGCAAGGAACTACAACTAAAATGACGACTTGTAGTTTATCTTGAAGTGAGTCTATAATAGACCAGATGGAGTAAACGGTTCTGAGCCATTGGTTTTAAAAAGGGTGTAAAGTTAAAAGTGTTGACAAACGTCTTGAAAAATCGGTATAATGATTTTTGTTTGTTAAGTCAATTTCATAATACTTTTAACGATGAAGCGTCAGAATACATACAGTCAGGATTTACTGCTTTACAAAAGAAGGCTTGACCTGTATAACTGTCGTGATACGTTTGATACGAATTATGAAATTGGTTTCGTTTGGAGTGATGGAAATGTTAATGCCATTTCGCAAAGTGGCTACCAGTGATGGCCCGCTGAAGTTTAACGAACAGTGGGATATCAAGGAACTGGTTTCTAACCGACAAGATATCACAGCCGTTACCCCGCTGACTGCGGATTTATCTGCAGAATTCAGAGAAGGTGACGTTGTGGATGTTCATGGCAAGCTGACCATAGGAGTGGACATGTTGTGCTCCCGTTGTCTCAAGCCGATCAATGAACATTTTCATATTGATTTTCATGAGCAATTCAAGCAGGGAAAACAGCCAGAGGGATTACACGAAGACGATGATACGCTCTATGTGGATGGAGATAGCGTTGATCTGAAGGGTTATGCTGAGGAAGCTTTTCTGCTGGATCTTCCGTTTATACCGCTATGCAGCGATACATGCAAAGGGTTATGCCCCAAGTGTGGCCATGAGCTGAACGAAGGTGACTGCGGTTGTGATAACCAGGTTATCGATCCGCGGCTTGCAGGGCTCAAGGATTTTTTTAAATGAGCATGATTGAAAATCGAACATTGTAACAACGCGGTATTTTGCATAAATCAAAAGAGCGACTTTCAATCAGCAAAATATTGGATCGAAATGGTTCAGTTCGTCCATATTTTGTTCCCGTAAGCGTATAGATCGAATTATGCAAAATACTAACTACCTGCAAAGGTTGATTTTGATAAGGAGGTGGGAATAATGGCAGTACCTCAACGGAGAACGTCCAAGACGCGTCGCGACAAACGTCGCACTCACTTTAAATTGGCTGTACCGGGCATGGTGAAATGTGAACAATGTGGCGAACTTAAACTTAGTCACCACGTGTGCAAAGTGTGCGGAACGTACAAAGCAAGAGAGATCATCTCTCAATAATAGTTGGACATTAAGTAGCACTTCATTTCGATGAGGTGCTACTTTTTTTGGATTAGAGGGTGGCTATAGAGGGAGTTGGCAGGCATGAAATCCGTGCTTCACAGGGGTGTATTGTTTTTGTTAGGCCAGTCTTTCTTTTTGATACGGGATGAGATATACTATAGTTTAGTACCAGGTTCTAAGATTTGACGTTACATATAGATGAACCATAATCCGTTTGAGAACGACCCTGGTGACCAGGGATGCAACTATAGAAGCAACACGAAAGAATGGTTGAACTGGCCGGACGGGACGGTTCCGTAAACGATACAGCGGGGGGTGTCAGGCATCGAACGTGTACCGAAGAGACAGAGGCAACAGCAGTTAACCAAAATGATAGAAGAGAACCCGTTTGTGACGGATCAGGAACTTACACGCCAATTGAAGGTGAGTATTCAGACGATTCGTCTTGACAGGCTGGAACTTGGAATACCTGAACTTCGGGAACGCATGAAACTGATGGCAGAGCTCTCGTATGATCAGGTACGCTCGTTGCCCTTGCATGAGATTATCGGTGATATTGTGGATCTACAGCTGGATAAAAGCGGGATTTCCCTGTTTGAGATTAAGGAAGAACACGTGTTTTCCAGAACAGGCATTGCACGTGGACACTATGTCTTTGCACAGGCTAACTCCTTGGCTGTAGCGATTATTAATGACGAGATCGCGTTGACTGCATCAGCAGACATTCGCTTTGTCCGTTCGGTTCATTTGGGAGAGAAATGTATTGCAAAGGCTTATGTGAGATCGATTCCGGGTCAAAAGGGCAAAGCCAAAGTGGAAGTATTCACTTATGTAGGTGAAGAAATGGTGTTTCAAGGCAACTTTGTAATCTACCATTCAGGTGGAGAAGACAGCGGAGAAGGAGGTCATTTGGAATGAAAATCGTCATTGATGCCATGGGAGGCGACAATGCACCTGCATCAACGGTAGAAGGTGCGATTGCCGCAGCCACGGAATGGGCGGATACACAGATCGTCCTGATCGGCGATGAAGCCAAGCTGGAACCTCTTTTGAGTCAGTCAGGTGTTAGACCTGCCAATCTTACGGTCCGGCATGCTTCCGAAGTTATTGGTTCGGATGATGAACCCGTCAAAGCAGTGCGTCGCAAAAAGGATGCCTCCATGGTGGTCGCAGGCCGTATGCTGAAAGAGGGCGAAGCGGACGCGATGATCTCGGCGGGCAATACTGGAGCGCTCATGACAGCGGGTTTGCTTGTTGTAGGTCGCATGGCAGGCATTGAACGTCCGGCGCTTGCGCCTATGATTCCAACGATTGATGATGTAGGTGTGCTTGCGCTGGATCTAGGAGCGAATATGGATGCCAAACCGGAGCACCTTGCACAATATGGCCTGATGGGCAGTTTGTATCGGCAAAAAGTACAGGGCATTGAGTCCCCACGAGTGGGCTTGCTCAATGTAGGAACAGAGCCAGGCAAGGGAAATGAGTTAACCAAACATGCATACCCTTTACTGGAACAACTCCCAATTCGGTTTGTCGGTAATGTTGAGGCACGTGATGTGCTGACTGGTGCTTGTGATGTGCTTGTATGTGACGGTTTTGCAGGGAATATCCTGCTGAAATCGCTAGAGGGCACAGCAGGTGCCATTTTCGCCTTGCTTAAGGAACAATTCTCATCTTCTCTCAAAAGTAAACTGGCTGCAGCTGTACTAATGCCTGAGCTGCGTGGGTTGAAACGTAAGCTGGATTATACGGAGCATGGCGGAGCGCCACTCCTTGGTTTGAGTAGACTGGTTGTGAAAAGTCATGGATCTGCTGATGGCAATGCCATCAAAAATGCTGTGCGTCAAGCTCGGATTGCAGTGCAGAATCAGCTGGTAGAGAGCATATCTAAGGAAATTAGCGGGAAGTGAGTGACGATATGAATAATTTGCGCCCAGTAGGGGTTATTGGTACAGGGAAATATGTGCCTGAGAAAATTTTGACAAATAGCGATCTGGAGAAAATGGTCGATACCAATGACGAGTGGATCGTCAGTCGTACTGGAATCAAAGAGCGTCACATCGCTGCACCCGATCAGGCAACTTCTGATCTGGCATACGAAGCGGCTATTAAAGCCCTTGAATCTGCAGGCATGACAGGCAGTGATCTTGATCTGATTATTGTTGCAACCATTACCCCGGATTCTTCGTTCCCATCGACAGCTTGCATCTTGCAGGACAAATTGGGTGCAAAAGGTGCCGCGGCATTTGATCTGTCGGCTGCTTGTTCCGGATTTGTATACGGTTTGGCTAGTGCTACGAGCTTCATCCAAAGCGGTATGTACAACAATGCACTTGTTATTGGTGCAGACTGCTTGTCTCGCATTACGGATTATACAGACCGCAACACATGTGTCCTTTTTGGTGATGGAGCAGGCGCGGTAGTCGTTGGTGAAGTTCCGGAAGGTCGCGGCTTCAAAGCATTCGATCTCGGTGCCGAAGGTGCTGGCGGTAGTCTTCTTCAGATGGAAGGCGGCGGTTCCCGTCTGCCTGCTTCCGCAGAGACCGTTGAAAATAAAAAACATTACATCTACATGAACGGTCGTGAAGTGTTCAAGTTTGCGGTACGTGTCATGGGGACGGCTACCATTGAGGTATTACGCAAGGCTGGCATGGAGCGTACGGATGTGGATCTGTTTGTTCCTCACCAAGCGAATATTCGGATTATCCAATCTGCGATGCAACGACTTGAACTTCCTGAAGAAAAGGTTGTAGTCAACGTGGATAAGTATGCAAACACATCGGCAGCTTCCATCCCGCTTGCTCTGGTAGAAGCTGCGGAGGAAGGTCGCATGAAAGCCGGAGATACCGTTCTGATGGTTGGATTCGGTGGCGGTTTGACATGGGGTGCATCGGTACTCGTTTGGTAAAATAGACATCTGGGAGATGAATGAGATGGGTAAAATAGCATTTGTATTTCCCGGACAGGGATCACAGGCTGTAGGCATGGCCAAGGACGCGTATGAGTCCGTGCCTGCGGCAACTGAAATTTTTCGCACAGCAGATGAAACATTGGGTTTCTCGCTGAGCAACCTTGTATTTGAAGGACCGGAGACCGAGTTGAAACAGACATCAAATACACAACCGGCTCTGTTGACAGCAAGTATTGCCTTGCTTGAAGCTTTCAAAGAAAAAGGAATTCAGCCTGACTATACGGCTGGACACAGTCTGGGAGAATACAGTGCACTGGTGGCAGCGGGCGTTCTTTCGTTTGCTGACGCAGTGAGCACTGTACGGGCACGTGGTCAGTATATGGAACAGGCAGTACCAGGTGGACAAGGAGCGATGGCTGCTGTGTTGGGTGCGGATCGGGAAGCGCTGGGGGTGCTTTGCCGTGACGTATCTGAAAGTGGTCATGCGGTTGAACTTGCCAATATTAATTGTCCGGGACAAATCGTCATTTCTGGTGTGAAGGAGGGCGTAGCTGCTGTCGCGGGACGAGTGAAAGAAGCAGGCGGTAAACGCGCCATTGCATTGGAAGTAAGCGGTCCGTTCCACTCTTCATTGATGAAGGGTGCAGCTGAGAAGCTGGCAGAGAAACTGAAAACCGTTACGTTCTCACCGGCAGCGGTCCCTGTAGTCGCTAATGTGACTGCAAGACCTGCAGAGGATGGACAGGTTCAGGATTTGTTGACAGCTCAGGTCTATTCTCCTGTATTATGGGAAGACAGTGTGACATGGCTTATTGAGCAAGGCGTGGATACGTTCATCGAGATTGGATCTGGCAGTGTATTGACCGGTTTGATTAAAAAAACAGATAAAACCGTAAAATTGTACAATGTGAACAGTATTGAAACGCTCGAAGCAACGGCAAGTGAATTAGAAGGAGTTATATGAGTTAAACTAAACTTTTTACATGAGAACGGAGAGGACAGAAAAAATCTGGGGATAACAGCGATCGGAAGGTTATTCTGTCATCGGAGTGGCAAGTGTAAACATTCTTTGGTTGAACTGATATAGATTTGGGGAAAGGAGGAATGATTATGTCTAAACCATTAGAAGGTAAAAATGCACTCGTTACCGGGGCATCCCGGGGCATTGGGCGCAGTATTGCACTGGCACTTGCTGAAGCTGGAGCGAACGTAGCCGTGAATTATGCGGGTAGTCAAGCGGCAGCTGAGGAAGTGGCGGAAGCGATTCGTGCCAAAGGAGTCAAAGCGATTACACTTCAAGCCAATGTTGGCCTGATGGATGAAGCTGAACAAATGGTCAAAGCTACACTCGAAGCATGGGGAAACGTTGATATTCTGGTGAACAATGCCGGTATTACCCGTGATAATCTGATCATGCGTATGAAAGAGGAAGAATTCGATCAGGTTATTGAAACCAATCTTAAAGGTGTGTTTAACT
This sequence comes from Paenibacillus sp. FSL R5-0701, assembly GCF_037973995.1. Lineage (NCBI taxonomy): Bacteria > Bacillati > Bacillota > Bacilli > Caryophanales > Paenibacillaceae > Paenibacillus > Paenibacillus sp. FSL R5-0701. The sequence continues at coordinate 2,412,748 of NZ_CP150230.1, forward strand.
GCCTTAAGGCGGTTACACGTCCAATGATGAAACAACGGTCGGGAAGAATTATCAATATCTCCTCGGTTGTAGGTGTGCTCGGTAATGCTGGACAAGCAAACTATGTTGCTGCCAAAGCAGGAGTCATTGGGCTGACAAAGGCATCTGCTCGTGAACTGGCTTCTCGTGGAATCACAGTTAACTGTGTTGCACCAGGTTTCATTGAGACAGATATGACAAAAGAGTTGTCCCAGGAGCTGGTGGACGGTATGCTAAGTGGTATTCCGTTGTCCCGTTTGGGTCAGCCGGATGAAATCGCCGGTGTAGTCACTTTCCTGGCTTCACAGGCTTCATCTTATATGACAGGGCAGACGCTGCATGTCGATGGTGGCATGTACATGTAATTCTTCCCGGACTTGAACAATAGTCGGGGAACAGGCGCTGGACGATCCGAAATGCCGGAAAAAGGCCGGGTTCCCCGGCCGGGAGCCGCATATGTCTTCTATGGCATTTTGCCTGCGATTCTCGTATAATACCAAAGAAGGAGGTGAACCGGATGTCCGATGTATTGGAGCGTGTAAAACGCATCGTCGTCGACCGCTTGGGCGCAGACGAAGCTGAAGTTACACTTGAAGCATCTTTCAAAGAAGATTTGGGTGCTGATTCTTTGGATGTAGTGGAATTGGTCATGGAATTGGAAGATGAATTTGATTTGGAAATCTCTGATGAAGATGCAGAAAAAATCACGACCGTAGGTGAAGTTGTAAACTACATACAATCTCATACCTAAAGTCATTTTTAGTCCCGCACATGTTTTCGAACAGGCGGGACTTCTCATCATTCATTGGTTTTTCTCATTCCGCAAGCAGCTCTACTCAAACAGGCCTATCTTGGTTGAATAGATGCCTGTTTGCGGATATTCCCACAAAATACTTGCGTAATGCAGTCGATATAGAGGTGACTCGGTTTGAAACAAAGAGTAGTAATTACCGGAATGGGCGTAATGACATCGCTCGGAAAAGATTTGGAAACGTTCTGGGGCAGTTTAATGGCAGGAAAGTCCGGAATTTCTCAGATTGAGGCGTTTGATGTTAGTGAATACACGACACAGATTGCAGCCGAGATCAAGGATTTCAACCCGGAAGAATATATGGATCGCAAGGATGCTCGCAAAATGGACCGTTTTGTACAGTTCGCTGTGGCAGCCGGCTTCAAAGCCGTTGAAGACAGTGGTCTGAAAATTAACGAGAATATTGATGCAGAGCGATTCGGTGTATCCATCGGATCAGGTATTGGTGGATTGGGTACGTGGGAGGACCAACATAACGCATTGTTGCAAAAAGGTCCAAAACGGGTAAGCCCATTCTTTATTCCCATGATGATCTCCAACATGGCTTCAGGCCAAATGTCCATTTCTCTTGGTGCCAAAGGTCCTAACATTAATGTTGTTACTGCTTGTGCAACAGGTACACACTCCATCGGAGATTCCTTCAAGCTGATTGCGAATGGTGATGCAGATGCCATGATCTGTGGTGGTGCGGAAGCAACAATCAGACCAACGGGTCTTGCAGGGTTCTGTGCGATGCGCGCAATGTCTACACGTAATGATGATCCTGCGAAGTCAAGTCGTCCTTTTGATACAGAACGTGATGGTTTTGTTATGGGCGAAGGCGCTGGTGTTCTGATTCTGGAATCCCTGGAGCATGCTCAAAAACGTGGTGCACGCATTTATGGTGAAGTGATCGGTTACGGTCTGACAGGTGATGCACATCACATGACAGAACCAGATCCGGACGGAGCAGCACGTTGCATGAAGATGGCACTTCGTAATGCGGGTATTGAGCCTGAAGAAGTAGACTACATTAATGCACACGGAACTTCGACGCCTGTAGGCGACAGATCCGAAACGCTTGCAATCAAAAAGGCGTTTGGTGATCATGCGTACAAGCTCGCCGTGAGTTCCACTAAATCCATGACGGGCCACATGCTTGGCGCTGCTGGTGGTGTAGAAGCGGTCATCTGCGGATTGTCACTGACACATCAGACACTGGCTCCAACGATTAACCTGGAAAATCAGGACCCAGAATGTGATCTGGATTATGTACCAAATGTTCCACGTCAAACCAAAGTTAATATTGCCATGTCCAATTCATTTGGATTCGGCGGTCACAATGCCACCATTATTCTCAAAAAATTTGAAGCATAAGGGGCTAGTTCGTTTGAGTGAAGATCTGAAGCAGTTACAACATAAACTTCAAATCAAATTTGACAACAGGCAGCTTTTAAAACAAGCGTTTACCCATGCTTCTTATGTAAACGAACACCGGTTCAGTCAGCATCAGGACAACGAGCGTCTGGAGTTTCTGGGCGATGCCGTGCTGGAACTGACTGTATCGGAGTACTTGTATCATTTGTATCCTAACCGTCCGGAAGGTGAATTAACTAAGCTGCGGGCATCCATTGTCTGTGAGCCTTCCCTCGTCAAATTTGCTGAAGCGTTGGGTTTTGGGCAGTATGTACTTCTTGGTAAAGGTGAGGAACTAACTGGAGGACGGACACGGCCGGCTCTGCTGGCAGATGTGTTTGAATCTTTCATTGGTGCATTGTATCTGGATCAGGGGCTTGCGCCTGTCCGGACATTTCTCGACCAGCATGTCTTCCCATTAATCGTATTGGGCAGCAAGCTGCAAATGAGTGATTACAAAACGGAACTGCAGGAACTTACTCAGCATCACAATATGGGAGCTTTGGAATACCGTATCGTTGAGGAACGGGGACCTGCCCATGAACGTGAGTTTGTCTCGGAGGTCCATATGGGTCAAGAACGGCTTGGCAGAGGTACAGGACGTTCCAAAAAGGAAGCGGAACAACAGGCTGCATCTGCAGCACTTGATCGACTGAAGCTTCCGGAAGCCGGAGCTTAACCGATAGCGCATAGACAAACGAAGAGCAAAGAGCAGCCCGCGGGTCCGCCCCGGCGGAAGTAATCGGCCGGACTGCTTTTTGCTCTTTTTTTTGTAAAGAGGTTCAGGGGGAGTTTGCCTGATCGTTAACTCATAAGTTGAATCTTATTTTACACAAAACGAAGAGTGCAGAACCAATCTGAAGAAGCGAAGCTAAAAGCTTTCTGAAAGAAAGCTACATCGGAAGCATATGCTCTGCATTTATCAACGGATTTTTCCCTTGGATAAGGGAATCAAGAAAATCTGGGGATAAGAGCGATCGGAGGATGGTACTGCAATTGGAGTGATCATGTGTAATGACAATTGTTCAATTTATTTAGCGCTTGAATGCAATACTTGAAATTTGCAAGAGGAGGTGACGAGAAACCCTATGTTTTTAAAACGGATTGAATTGGGTGGATTCAAGTCATTCGCCGACAAAACGGAGATGGAATTCGTTCGTGGCATTACGGCTGTTGTAGGTCCGAACGGAAGTGGCAAGAGTAATATATCGGACGGAATCCGTTGGGTTCTGGGGGAACAGAGTGCCAAGTCGCTGCGTGGTGGCAAGATGGAAGATATCATCTTTGCAGGCAGTGACGCACGGAAGGCCGTTAATTTCGGTGAGGTGTCGCTAACACTTGATAACGAGGATCACGCACTTGCATTGGATTTTGGTGAAGTGACGGTGACTCGTCGTGTACATCGCAGCGGAGATAGTGAATATTTTATTAACAAGCAATCTTGTCGTTTGAAGGATATTACGGAGTTGTTTATGGATACCGGCATCGGTAAGGAAGCCTACTCGATTATTGGACAGGGGCGAATCGAAGAGATTCTGAGTACCCGTTCAGAGGATCGCAGAGGCATCTTTGAAGAAGCTTCAGGTATCGTTAAATATAAATCCCGCAAGCGGGATGCGACGCGCAAACTGGATGAGACAGAGCAGAATTTGCTGCGGATTCATGATCTGGTGACTGAACTGGAAGATCAGATTGGACCGCTAAAGGAACAATCGGAGAAAGCGATCCATTATAAGGAACTTCGTTCACAGCTCAAATCACAGGAAATTTCCATGTATGTGTACCAGATCGAACAGATCCATGCGTCCTGGAGTAAGGCGAATGAGCGACTGCAATCCCTGAAGCAGGAAGAGGTTGGACTCGCAGCGATTGTCTCTACGCATGATGCCAAGCTGGAAAATGATCGGAATGCGCTGCGTATCCTGGAAACAGAGACAGAGCAACTGCAAGCCGCTTTATTGCAATTCAGTGAAGCGACTGAGAAAAGTGAAGGGCTTGGGGAATTGCTCAAGGAGCGCTCACACCATCTGCAAACGAATCAGGAGCAGCTCAAAGTAACGCTTGCCGCCAGTGAAGAGAGACATCGCGAACGGGAAACGGAGCTGCTTGCACTGCGTGAGAAGTTTGGCAAGCTTGAGCATGAACTGAATGATGTGAGAAATCAGTTGTCTCAGGAAGAAGCCAAACTCATCGGTGTTACAGGTGGCATTAGTCAACAGCAAGAGGAAAGCCTCAAAGGCAATTTGCTGGAACTGATGAATCAGATGGCTCAGACACGAAATGAAATTCGTTATGTGGATCAGCAGAAAGAAACGCTGGAGCGCAGGATGAATCGCGCGGCTGAAGAATCAGGCAAATGGGAAGATCAGAAAGAGACACTGGAAAGTCGCAAAGCGGACATTGAGAAAAAAGTTGTTCGTTTGGGCAAAGAAATCAGTGATCTGCGTGGTGGTTACATTACGGAAAGTGAACGACTTCAGTCGTTGCAGAAGCTGCTCGAAGAAAGTCGAGGCACGGTCCGTAAATGGGAACAGAAGCGTGAAGCTCAAGTCTCCCGCCGCGATACGATGAAAGAGATGCAGGATGATTTTGACGGATTCATGCTGGGTGTCAAGGAGGTCCTGAAGGCTTCACGTAAAGGTACGCTCAATGGTGTTCATGGAGCTGTGGCTGAACTTGTTAAAGTTCCCGAGAAGATCGAACTTGCCGTAGAGACTGCAATGGGAGCATCCTTGCAGCATGTGGTCATGGAAAATGAATCAGTTTCCAGACAGGCAATCGCTTTCCTGAAGCAACGCCAGTTGGGGCGTGCAACGTTCCTGCCTCTGGATGTCATTCGTCCTCGTGCCATTGGAGCGGCTGAACGTTCCATGATCGAAGGTATGGAGGGTTTTGTGGGGATCGGTGCTGATCTTGTACAATTCGAATCCAAGTACGCTTCGATCATTGGCAGCTTGCTCGGTAATGTTATTATTGCCGAAACGCTGGAGGTTGCCAATAAAATTGCGGCTCGTTGCCAGTATCGTTTCCGTGTCGTGACCCTTGAAGGTGATGTGGTCAATGCCGGTGGTTCCATGACGGGTGGTAGCCAGCACAAGAAAAATGTGAGTCTGCTCAGTCGGAAACGGCAGCTGGACCAGCTCGACCAGGATATTTTGGATACCGAAAATCAGATCGTGAAACTGCATCGCAGTGTGGATGATGTAAAAGTTCAACTGGAGCAGTGTCAGGACAAACTGGATGAACTTCGTCAGTCCGGTGACGATACCCGAAATGCAGAACAGCAGGCTTCGATGGAAATGAAGCAGGTAGAGCATGAGCTTCGCCATGTGCTTGAACAGGTTGCCGTTGCCGGGCAGGAGAAGAGCGGCTTCACCGAAGAGATCAAAGAGCTGGATACGGCTCGTATCGTCGCTGTGAAGAAGCTGGAGCAGCTTGAAGAGGAAGAAAAAGCGACCCATCGTGCCATTCATGCAGCTGAGTTTGCTCGGAAAGCCAATGAATCCGCGAAGGAAGAATTGCAGAGCCAACTCACCGAATTGAAAGTGCGCGAAGGCAAGCTTGATCAGGAGCGATTCTCCAATGGAGAACAATTGCGACGTTTGGAGCGGGAAGTGGAGTCGTTGGTGAAAGATCTTCGTCAGAATCGCACGTTGCTGGCTTCGATGGAAGCAGATCTCAAGAAAACACAGACCGAGAGTGTTAAGCAGATTGAAGATCTGAACCAGTACAAGCTGAAAAAAGCGGAAGCTTCCCAGGAGCTGGACTTCAAACGTGCTGCCCGAAGTGAGTTGTCGAAGAAGCTTGAGCTTGCCGAGAGCGAAACGAAGGAACAGCGCACGCAGTTAAAAGCTGTGGAAGAGCAGATGCGACAGACGGAAATTTCCGTGAACCGGCTGGATGTTGAGCTGGAAAATATACTTCGAAAACTGACGGATGAATACGAACTGGGCTATGAACTGGCCAAAGAGCGTTATCCTGTGCCGGAAGACGTGGAGCATACACAGGCAGAGGTACAGAAGCTGAAGCGCAGTATATCGGCCCTGGGTGATGTGAACCTGGGAGCGATTGAGGAGTTCCAGCGAGTCAATGAGCGATACGAGTTCCTGAGTGAACAGAAGAATGACCTGGTGGAAGCTAAAACAACGTTGTATCAGGTTATTCGGGAAATGGAAGACGAGATGGCGAAGCGATTCAAGATCACGTTTGATGCCATCCGCCGTGAGTTTGGTACCGTGTTTAGCAAGCTGTTTGGCGGGGGACGTGCTGACCTTGTTCTGATGGACCCGGAGCGCTTGCTTGAAACGGGAATAGATATTGTGGCTCAGCCACCAGGCAAGAAACTGCAAAACCTGCAACTGTTATCCGGTGGGGAGCGAGCTTTGACGGCGATGGCTTTATTATTTGCCATTCTGCATGTCAAACCTGTACCATTCTGCGTGCTGGATGAAGTAGAAGCAGCACTGGACGAAGCTAACGTGGTACGTTTTGCCCAGTACTTGCGTGAATTCTCCGAACAGACACAGTTTATCGTTGTTACCCATCGTAAAGGTACGATGGAAGAGGCAGATGTGCTGTACGGTGTTACAATGGAAGAGGGCGGAGTATCCAAGCTCGTTTCGGTTAAACTGGAAGATGAGGAAGCAGTAATTGCCTGATCTGATCCAAACCTGCGAGACAAACGAACTCATTGTAATCATTGAAAATCATTCTGATTGAGCATTTTTGCAAAAGCGCTTAGATTATGTACACGATGGAGGGGCTTTATGAGTTTTTTTAAAAAGCTGAGAGACAGCATTGCAAGCAAAACGGAGTCGGTCACCAAACAGTTCAAGGATGGATTGGAAAAGACACGTAAAGGGTTAGTGGAAAAAGTTTCGGATCTCGTAATCCGCCGCAAAAAAATCGATGAAGAGTTCTATGAAGAACTGGAAGAGATTTTGATCGGAGCAGACGTTGGTGTGAATACAGTCATGAATCTGATCGAAGACCTGCGCGTTGAGGTGAAAAAACGCAAAATTGAGGACGCGGCTGAGTTGCAGCCTGTATTGTCCGAGAAACTGACGGATCTTCTTCGCGGTGAACAGAATAACGAACTGAAAATGAACCCGGATGGCATTACTGTCATTTTGTTCGTTGGTGTTAACGGTGTTGGTAAAACAACAACGATTGGCAAGCTGGCACATCGATTTAAACAGCAAGGTAAAAAAGTCATCATGGCAGCTGGAGATACGTTCCGTGCCGGAGCCATCGAACAGCTGGAAGTATGGGGACAACGTGCCGGTGTCGATGTGATCAAACAGCAATCTGGTTCTGATCCAGCAGCGGTTATGTATGATGCGGTGCAGGCAGCGAAACAACGGGGTGCTGATGTACTCCTCTGTGATACAGCAGGTCGTCTGCAAAATAAATCGAATCTGATGGACGAGCTTAACAAGATCTATCGTGTCATTCAGCGTGAGATTCCGGATGCTCCGCATGAAGTACTGATGGTGCTGGATGCAACAACAGGTCAAAATGCTTTAAACCAGGCTAAACTTTTCGGTGAGAAAAGCGGTGTAACTGGCCTCGTATTGACGAAACTGGATGGAACAGCTAAAGGCGGGATCGTTGTTGCGATCCGTCAGGAGCTGGACTTGCCTGTGAAGCTCGTAGGACTGGGTGAGAAGATTGATGATCTGCAGCCGTTTGATTCGGAGCAATTTGTGCATGCTTTGTTCGCCGGATTGATTCAGGAACAGCCAGCGGAAAGTGCTGAAGAAGAGGAAGCAAATTCCTAGAACCATTAATAAGTAGGATGAATTAATAATGTTAACCGTATTGCCAGTGATATACGTGATAAGTGTCACGTGTAATGTCACTGGCAATACGTGTATAATGGAGGTATAAAGAAGGCAATGTTAAAGGGTTAGAAAGGACGGTTGAAAATGGCCAATACGTATACCTATTCTCGCCGTGAAGAAGTCGCCAATGCGGTGACACATGGAATCGGCGCTGCACTCAGTGTAGCTGCACTGGTGATATTGATTGTATTTTCAAGTATGAAAGGCACGGCCTGGCACGTGGTCAGTTTCACGATCTACGGGATCACCATGCTGCTGCTCTATACAAGCTCTACACTCGTGCATGCATGGAAAGATGGAAGAGTGAAAGATTTATTTGAGATTTTCGACCATTCTTCCATATATTTGTTTATTGCCGGATCATATACTCCGCTTTTATTTATTGCTGTTCGCGGTACACTTGGATGGACCCTGTTTGGTATAATCTGGGGTATCGCATTATTCGGCGTGATCTTTAAGGCGTTTTTTACGAAAAGGTTTCTATTCATGTCCACGATTTTCTATATTGCGATGGGCTGGCTCATCGTTATTGCCTGGCAACCGCTTATGGCTGCCATTCCTACAGGCGGAATCGTGCTGCTGGTTGCTGGAGGCCTGATGTATACACTGGGTACGCTCTTTTATGTATGGCGTGGATTTCCGTACCACCATGCGATTTGGCATCTCTTTGTGCTAGCAGGCAGTATTCTTCATTTCTTTATGGTACTGCTGTACCTGACACCACTTCGTTAAAACACCATAAACGGATGCATCTCCACGGACTGAGATGCATTCGTTTTTTCTTCTACATAGAGGTGGATTGCAGAGATACAGACAGGATTTGCTTGTTGTAAAAAGGGGATAAAACCACCCGTTAAACATCGAAATAACATATCATCAGAGCTGTTTTTATTGTGACAAGTATTTTTGCTTGACAACCTGATTTGTTTTAGGTATTATTAGGAACGTTGCAAGAGTGTAAAGTGTTTTTCCTTGACGAAGGGAGTGCCCCGATGTGAGTCAAGAAAATCGGCTTGAGAAGACAAACCGGATTAACTTGCTGTTTGCTTTTTATGAATTGTTACTTACCGAGAAACAGCAGACTTTTCTAAAGTATTACTTTCATGACGATTTCTCACTTGGTGAAATTGCAGCCGAGTTTGAGATCAGCCGCCAGGCGGTATACGAGCATATCAAGCGTGCCGAACAAGTGCTGGAAAATTACGAAAGCAAGCTGGGCTTGCTGGAAAAGCATGAACGGCGTAATCGCAATCTTGAAGATTTGCAAAATGCATTGGAACGCGCAGGCGTCTCCATTGATAACAACAAACAAATACACGATATCGTTGCTCAGCTTAGTGAATGAAAAGTTGGCTGAGCGGAACGTATCGGTCTTGAAAACAGTATTAAAGCTTAAGGAGGTGGGATCATGGCATTTGAAGGATTAACGACCCGATTACAGAATGTGTTCAGCAAGCTGCGCGGCAAAGGCAAGGTGTCTGATGAAGACGTAGCCGAGGCTATGCGCGAGGTACGTCTGGCATTGCTCGAAGCGGATGTAAACTTCAAAGTGGTCAAGGAATTCATCGCCAAGGTGAAAGAGAAGGCTGTTGGCAAAGAAGTGATGGAGAGCTTCACGCCAGGAATGGTCATCATCGACATCGTTAACAAGGAACTAACGGATTTGATGGGTGGAAGCCAAGCGAAACTGGCTAAAGCGAACAAACCGCCTACGGTGCTGATGATGGTTGGTTTGCAGGGTGCTGGTAAAACAACCACATCCGGTAAACTAGCTAAAATGCTGCAAAAGCAAAACAGCAGACCATTGCTTGTTGCAGGAGATATTTATCGTCCGGCAGCGATCAAACAGTTGCAAGTACTTGGCGAGCAGATCAAAGCGCCGGTATTCACACTGGGAGATCAGACAAGCCCTGTTGAGATCGCACGTCAAGGTCTCCAACATGCCAAAGATAACGGTAATGACTATGTCATTATCGATACAGCTGGACGTCTGCATGTTGATGAAGAACTGATGGAAGAACTTCGCCAGATTCACAGCGTAGTCAATCCGGATGAAGTACTGCTTGTCGTAGACAGCATGACAGGTCAGGATGCGGTTAACGTAGCAGAACACTTTAACCAGCAGCTTAATCTGACCGGGGTTGTCCTGACGAAGCTGGATGGCGATACTCGTGGTGGTGCTGCACTTTCTGTCAAAGCAGTTACGGGTTGTCCAATCAAGTTTGCTTCCCTTGGAGAGAAACTTGACGCTTTGGAGCCGTTCCACCCGGAACGTATGGCTTCACGGATCCTCGGTATGGGTGATATGTTATCTCTGATTGAGAAAGCACAATTAAACATTGATACTGATAAAGCCAAGGAAATGGAACGGAAGATGCGTAATGCAGAATTCACGTTTGAAGATTTCCTAGAGCAGATGGATCAAGTGAAAAAGCTGGGACCAATCGATCAGATCATGGATATGATTCCTGGCATGGGCAAGATGAAACAAGCCAAGGATCTGAAGGTTGATGATAAACAGATGGGCCGGATTGAAGCGATCGTTTACTCAATGACGACCGAGGAGAAACGCAACCCGGACATGATCAACCATAGCCGCCGGAAGCGTATTGCTACCGGAAGCGGAACATCTCTGGCCGAAGTAAATCGTCTGATCAAGCAATTTGATGAGATGCGCCGCATGATGAAACAGTTCTCGGATATGATGGGACCTAAAGGCGGTAAAAATAAAGCGATGAAGCAGCTTAAAGGTATGGGTAAAGGAATGAAGTTTCCTTTCCGTTGATTTAAGCGAAGCTGGATCATATACAGATTTCATTGAAGGAGGTGAATTTTCAAATGGCAGTTCGTATTCGTCTGAAACGTATGGGTGCTCACAAAGCTCCTTTCTACCGCGTAGTGGTATCGGATTCCCGTTCCCCACGTGACGGTCGTTTTATCGAGGAGATCGGTTACTACAACCCGGTTGAACAACCGGCTGTTGTTAAGATCGATGAAGATAAAGCATTGGCATGGCTTCAAAACGGTGCACAAGCATCTGACACTGTCCGCAACTTGCTTAGCAAAGCGGGCGTGATGAAGAAGTTCCACGAGTCTAAATTATCTAAATAAAGTGCTGATTCGGAGGGTCATCTATGGAAGAATTAGTAAGCATAATTGCTAAGGCTTTAGTCGATCATCCGGAAGATGTGACGGTTCGGACGGTTGAGAAAGACCGGCTTGTCGTTTATGAATTAACCGTTCATCCTGACGATGTCGGGAAGGTAATTGGTAAACAGGGACGAATCGCGAAATCACTTCGTACGGTCGTCACATCAGCAGCAGTTAAGATGGATAAACGGGTTACCGTTGATATCATATCTTAAAGATATACGAAAGGGGGTTAGGATGCATGTCCTAGCCCCTTTTCGTGCATGCTGAACTTAATACGTTGGATTAGATATTGAATTAAAATATTTTTGGGTATGAGTGACTTCGGAGCAGTGCAGGGGACGGGATCGATTCTGGAGAAGCGTTAGCGTTCGCCTTTATCACCTCATTTTCACCTTTTAAAGTAAGTTCAAAAAATGAGGGGGTAACAGCGATCGAAAGAACGAACCGTCGCCGGAACGACCGTACGAGAGTCGAAGTAGCTGTTTAGTTTGATTTAATTTCGTAGGAGGAACGTATGGCAGAGTTTATGAATGTAGGTAAAATCGTTAATACGCATGGAATTCGCGGTGAGGTGAGAATCATGCCTTTAACCGATTTCCCGGAAGTGCGTTTCGCGAAAAATGCAGAGTTGTTTTTCTTTACACCAGATAATCATCCAGTCATGGTTAACGTGGAGTCTTCACGTTTGCATAAAAATATGTATATTCTTCGTCTGAAAGAGTACGGCAATATTAATGAAGTAGAAAAGTTTAAAGGCGGCATGGCCAAAGTGTTAAAAGAGAACCTGGCTGAGCTGGACGAAGGTGAATACTACTTCCATCAAATCGTTGGGTGTTCGGTCATCACCGAAGAGGGTGAAACGCTTGGAACCATCTCTGAAATTTTGACTCCGGGTGCCAATGATGTATGGGTTGTCAAAACGCCAGCAGGTAAAGAAGTGCTGATTCCCGTTATTGATGATGTAGTGCTTGATGTGGACATCGAACAGAAGCAAGTGAAGATTCACCTGATGGAAGGGCTGCTGTAACATGAAAGTGGATGTATTAACGCTATTCCCGGAGATGTTTGACGGTGTATTTGGAGCAAGCATTTTGGGTAAAGCCCAAACGAAGGGGCTGGTGTCCCTCGGTGCAACCAACTTCCGTAATTATGCGACCAATAAACATAATACAGTAGATGATGCCCCTTATGGTGGAGGTGGAGGCATGGTGCTAAAACCAGATCCGATCTTTGCTGCTGTAGAAGATGTTCTGGAGCAACGCGGAGAAGCTGCGGCATCGATGAAACCTCCACGTATCATTCTAATGTGTCCGCAAGGTGAGACGTTTACACAGAAGAAAGCAGAAGAACTTGTGCAGGAAGATCATCTGATTTTTATATGTGGACATTATGAAGGTTACGATGAGCGCATCCGCGAATTTCTCGTGACGGATGAACTATCCATTGGTGATTACGTACTCACGGGTGGGGAGTTACCTGCTATGGTTGCGATCGACAGCATCGTACGTCTTATACCCGGTGTGCTTGGCAATGAGACAAGTGCCGTGACGGATTCCTTCAGCACTGGACTTTTGGAATACCCACATTACACACGTCCACCCGAGTTTAGAGGCATGAAAGTACCGGACATGCTGTTGTCAGGACATCACCTGAACATTGAGGCATGGCGCAGAGAGCAATCTTTGCTTCGTACGCTGGAGCGCAGACCGGAGATGTTGGAAACAGCGGATTTGACGGACAAAGAGCGAGTTTGGCTGAAAAAGATAAGCTCAAACCGTGAAAATGGCACAGAGTAAGTATAATCGTTAAACACGTAAATATTAAATATCCAGAGTTGCAAAAGGCCAACCTTGATACCCACAGGTTGGCTTTTTTTGTGTACATTGAAAAGAATACTGGATTTTTATTGGTATATTCTATAAAATAAAAATATAATTAATGAAACTAGGTTTCATTAAGTGAAACGAAAGGCGGTGTATGAATGTACAATATTATTGGTCTTGATCATATTCAGCTCGCAGCACCAGAAGATTGTGAAGTGCAGGCGCGTCATTTTTTCAATAAAGTACTGGGCTGGACGGAGATTCCTAAACCTGAAATTCTGAGAAAACGTGGTGGTGTATGGTTCGAGTGTGGCAGACACCAAGTGCATATTGGAGTACAAAGAGACTTTATTCCCGCCACAAAAGCTCATCCGGCATTTCATGTACAACATTTGGATCAGTTGCGTGAACATCTCATTCATAACCAAATTCATATTGTCGATGACGAAGCAAGGGCAGATGAAGGTGTAAGACGTTTCTATATAAATGATCCTTTTGGCAATCGCCTTGAGTTTTTAGAGTGGGTTTAAAATCATTCGTTTACATCGTTTAATTACGTAGGCACTTTTTTGCAGCTTTGAACTTTTTTGCATGATTCTAAATGGGGTTGTAAAAGAAAGGGATTTTCTTTATGGTGAACTCAGCTGGAATTCAATAATAAAGATAGCTGAGGAGGAAGGTTATGAATCATCAGCCTTATGAAATCGCCAGAGTAGATATTAGCCAAGCCGGAGAACGCTGCAAAATGCTTTTGGGAGATCTGAATGGGGACGGTAGACTTGAAATGTTGCTGGTACAGGCAGATGGGGGTATAGACGATCGGTATGTTCCGCATCAGGTATGTTGTTTGACTGTGTTTGATCTGGAAGGAACATTACTATGGCAGGTCGGAACTCCCGATCCCGATGCAGGTGGTCCGGGTTCAGACTATCCCGCTCAGGTCGCAGATTGGGATGGAGATGGAAATAATGAAGTATTGTGTGTGATGGACAAACAATTTCTCGTATTGGATGGCCGGACCGGAGAGATCAAAGAAACACGTGATCTGCCAGGTGATGAAGCACATGACTGTATTATTCTCGCCAATCTGACGGGTAACCAGCAGAGAATGGACATTATACTGAAAGACCGCTATAAGACGTTATGGGCACTTGACCATGATTTTAATTTGTTATGGAAGCATGAAGGGAATCCAGGACATTTTCCATGGGTATATGATATCGATGGAGATGGGAAAGATGAAGTGATGGCCGGATATGACATGTTGGATCATGATGGGACGTTATTATGGTCTTGTCTTAATCTCGATGATCATGCTGACTGTATATGGTTTGGAGACGTTGACGGTGATGGGGAAGTTGAGGTTGTTATCGGTGGCAGTGTTACGGTCATGATGGACCGCTATGGTAATGAGAAGTGGCGTTATGAAGATTCGATTGAATCACAGCATATTGCGTTAGGTCATTTTTGTACTGGAATGGAAGGTTTACAGATTGCAGGTCTGGACCGGATTGTCCGTGGGGATGAGAATGGTAAGGATGGAATGTTCATGCTGGATAGCGCAGGGAGAGAAATTTGGAAAGAAAATCGCACGACTCGTGGTTGGTTAACCATTATAGAGCCTGTTTGTAAATGGGATGAAGGTGGACTCGATTATATTTTGGCTTATCGCCGAGGTGGAGATGTGTTGCCTTCTTTGGTGGATGGAAATATGAAAACGGTTACTGAATTCCCGAAAGAGGGATATGTAGTACATGCAGATCTGGTTCAGACCGGACAGGAACAGATCATCATCTATGACGCAAAGGAAGCAGTGATTTATTCCAGTTCTCCGATGACATTATCACTTACCGATGCAAAAAGAGCCAAGCCACAGCTCAAAAGGCTGTATAGCTCGACTCTGTATCCAGGCGGTGAAGTTAAACTCTAGGTTTCACTGGTCATTCTCCGATGCAGGTAATTCGTTCTGCGGACTGGATTCGGGTTGAAGCAAGGACGCCAGATCAGTACCTGTCGAGACCGTCAAGCGAGGCAGCTTCATGGGATGATCTCCTGGATGCACAAATCCAGACTTTACGGTAAATGCCATGCGATATCCATGTTGTTGTAACTTGTAGATCATCTGTGTGCTGGTATAACCAAATGGATAGGCCAGATAAGGTGTGTCGATTCCGGTTTGCTTCATATGCTGGATATCATCATCCAGAAGGCTGGTGTCCAGACCGACAGGCACACTGTTACCACAGCGCATAAATCCCTTGTGATGCAGGTTATAGGTGTGGCTGTTGAATTCAAATACGTCAGTTGCCGCCTGCATCTCTGGCTTGGAGATGAAACTGTTAATGGCGGGCTCAAATTCCGAAGGTTGATCTTGAATTTTACTGCCTATGACAAACAGCGAGGCGTGAAAATTATATTTCTGAAGCACAGGGTAAGCTAATGTATAATTGTTCTGGTATCCGTCATCAAAGGTAATGACAATGGACTTCTGTGGTAGGGAAATTCTCCCGTTAACATATTGTTCAAGCTGATTCAGTGTAATCGTTTGGTAGCCTTCATCATGCAGGTATTTCATATTTTGCTCAAAATCCTCCAGATTAATGATGGATTTATTATCTGTCTCGTGATTATTCAATTTGGGCTCTATGTAATGATACATCAGTACAGGGACTTCTGTAGCCGTACCTTGTTCAATCTTGAAGGTAGAACGATCCAGCGCAGATTGGTTAGAGAAGTCAGTGTGTGACAGCTCGAATGCTTTGCGTTTGACTATGTCCCAGGATGTGCAGGCTTTGTGTGACAGTGCATTCGTGGGATGAGTTACGGCATATGCATATAGTGTAATGGAGCATGTGAGCATGGCAAGTAGGGCCAGTGTGATCTTATTCCAATATTTCATGAGTCTTTGGATTCTCCTTTTAAAGTGGTCAATAAGTTATATCATAGACGATATTGCTACACGGGAAGTTACAGTATTTTTTCCTGCATCAGGTTGACTTGCAGATGAGAACGTTGATTCATGATCCATATGAGAGAATGTATTTTAGAATGAGGTCAACATGAGATGGAGATGAGTATCAGCGTTGCTGATTGAACAATAGGCATTCTGTCTAATTTCTCTTGTGTTTTGATATGCTGCGTGATACAATAAGTCTGTTATGTGGAATACGGCGGTCCTCTATGGATAATGAAGGAGACAAGGTGATCTCTGGAAGAAGTATGAACGCCTGTACGGAAGGAGGGAGTCATAGATGAATATCGTTCAAGCGATTACACAAGAACAACTTCGTAAGGATATTCCGAGTTTTCGTCCTGGTGACACTTTGAAAGTGCACGTTAAGGTAATCGAGGGAACTCGTGAGCGTATCCAATTGTTCGAAGGTGTTGTGATTAAACGCCGTGGTGGTGGAATCAGTGAGACTTTTACAGTTCGTAAAATTTCTTACGGTGTAGGTGTGGAAAGAGCTTTCCCGCTTCATTCCCCAAAAATCGATAGAATCGAAGTGGCTCGCCGTGGTAAAGTTCGTCGTGCGAAGCTTTATTATCTTCGTGAACTACGCGGTAAAGCAGCGAGAATTAAAGAAATTCGTTAATATAACGGATACCGGGAAGGGCTTGGAGACAAGCCCTTTTCGTTTTTGTCCGGGAAAAGTTGAACCGGAGGTACACTTCCGAGTAAAATGGTATGGCAACGCATGCGGGAATAGTCCGGGAGGCTTGTAAAATCAGTTATTGGAAAACATTTGAATTGTGGATTAAATGTACTGTAATGCTTGGTGAAAGATTACATAACTGATGTGAATGTTTTGTATCCATCCATTGAGTTATTGGAACGATACAGAATGCTGGATGTGTGTACTGCTATAAACATGTACTGTGAAGAGAGGAAGATCTTGAATGGAACAAGAAGTTCAACATGACCGGGGCAATCCTGCCGAAGAGAAAAACAGTCGATCCAAAAAAGCCAAAAATGAAATTGTTGAATGGCTTAAAGCCATTGTTATCGCATTAGTTCTCGTCATTCTCATTCGGTGGTTGCTCTTCAAACCGTTTGTTGTGGACGGTCCGTCCATGCAGCCGAATTTTGAAACGGGTGAACGTGTGATCGTCAACGAGATCTTATATGATATCAGAGAACCAAAGCGCGGTGAAGTTATCGTCTTCCACGTACCATCCGAAGGTCGGGATTTCATTAAACGTGTTATTGCTGTAGAAGGTGATACCGTTGAGGTTCAGGACGATACCGTGATGGTTAACGGTAAAAAGGTTGATGAAACGTATATTCAAGGAGCCATTGATGCAGCTGAAGCAAATGGTGGAACCTATAACGTGAAGGATTTCCCGAATGAGCAGTTCCCTGATGGCAAAGTGCCTGCAGGTCATGTGTTTGTCATGGGAGATAACCGTCCAAATAGTACAGACAGCCGTATGATCGGTTATGTTTCGTTAAAAGATATTATTGGTCGTGCAGATGTGATTTTCTGGCCGATCGGTGAGATCAAGTGGATCAACCACTGAAATTGAAGTAAATAATGAGGTGAAGACAAGGTGACGATACAATGGTTTCCAGGTCATATGACTCGAGCCAGACGCCAGATTCAGGATAAGTTAAAGCTCATCGACGTGGTCATCGAACTATTGGATGCCCGTCTGCCTGTCTCCAGCCGTAATCCGATGATTGACGAAATATTGCTGGATAAACCCCGGATGATTTTGTTGAACAAATCGGATTTGGCAGATGCCAAAGTGACGCAAGAATGGATTGAATATTTCAAAAAAGAAGGAATTACTGCTTTTCCTGTAGATGCTTCGACAGGCACTAATGTTAAAGACATTCCGGTACAGGCGAAGCTTCTTCTTAAAGAAAAAATTGACCGTCAAATTGCTAAAGGGATTAATCCTCGTGCGGTTCGCGGGTTGATCGTAGGGATTCCCAATGTAGGTAAATCAACACTGATTAACCGACTGGCTGGACGGAGTATTGCGTTAACAGGAGATCGTCCTGGTGTGACGAAGGGGCAACAGTGGATTAAGGTAGGCAAAGAAATGGAGTTATTGGATACTCCAGGTATTCTTTGGCCTAAGTTCGAAGATCAAAATGTAGGTTATCGTCTTGCCGTAACTGGTGCGATCAAAGAAGAAATTCTGAATGCAGAGGATATCGCCTTTTTTGGAATCAGTTATCTGATGCGTTATTACTGGGACGCTTTGGAAGAGAGATACGGACTTCAGGAGTTCTCCAGGGATGCAGATGATTCGGACAGTGTTATTGCGATTATGGAACAAGTCGGCCGTATCCGTGGTTGCATTGTAAGCGGTGGACGCATTGATCTGGAAAAGGCATCACGAGCATTTCTGCGTGAACTGCGGGCGGGTAAAATGGGACGTTTTTCTATGGAAGCTCCCTATTAAAAAAATGGACTCTACACGATGAAGATCATTATCTTTATCTGTTCATTTCATATATACAAGTGCCGAAAGAAGCGGCCGTTACCGGATTACCGGGAGCGGTCGTTTTTTTGTGTATACCAACGTGGGAGTAGAGCTGGAACATACGTCGAAAACGATAAAATGGAAGAGGATTGAAGAACAGTGCGCTTTATGGAATTGGCAGACCTATATATCAGGTGCGTCAGAATCGTGCTATGATGAATGGTGGTGCAAATTAGAATACACGAGGTCTGATATATTCAATTTAAACCATCAAATACCGATAAATGAAGACATCACTATCTTTATATTGAAAACCCTCAAGGAAAAGTTTTGCTGTGAGAGACAGGTTGTACAGAACAAAAGACAGAGGATATACGTCTATATTATAAAAAATTGTAAGTGATACACATGCTGAAAAAGCGTGGGTAGAGGAGATGAACGTTATGGTTGAAAATAAAGAAGAGATCGGGTTGAATCTACTGGAGAACCCAATTGGACCAAAGAAGAAAAAAGAAGCCAGTGAACCTCGAGATCTGTTGCTCTATGAGCGGGAGTATTGGGACAGTGGATTTGAACGTATTGCTGGTATTGATGAGGTAGGACGGGGATGTTTGTTTGGGGATGTTGTCGCAGCTGCAGTTATTTTACCGAAGGATCTCATCCTGGAAGGTGTGAATGATTCCAAGAAATTAACGGAGAAAAAACGTGATGCATTATATGACGTCATTATGGAAAAAGCGCTGGCGGTAGGTATCGGGTACGCGGATGCCGAGACAATTGATCGGCTTAACATCAAGCAGGCTGCGAGACTTGCGATGAAACGAGCTGTTGAAGCATTGGGAGAAACTCCTGATTATATGCTGGTGGATGCCGAGAAGGTGGATGTGAATGTACCTCAACTGTCCATTATTAAAGGTGACGCCAATAGTCAATCGATCGCAGCGGCATCTATTATTGCCAAGGTAACGCGAGATCGGCTGTGCAAGGAAGAATGGGATACGTTATATCCGGAATATGGTTTGTCGATACATAAAGGATATGCAACAAAAGTTCATCGGGAGCAAATTATGGCATTGGGGGCAACCCCGATGCATCGGCGCAGTTTTCTGGGCAACCTGCTTGGAGAGCAGCAATCGTTGTTTTAACACAGGTTTAAAGAAAGGAGGGGGAGAGATTTGAATATCGGTTCCATGATAAAGGGGTTAATGGGAGATAGTAAACCCGGCAATGCCAAACCGCTTGAATTAAAGGAAGGTCAGGTGGTTCGTGGCTCCGTCGTTAGTGTATCCGATGATGGGGGAGAAGCAGTTCTGCAGATTCAAGGTGTGCAGGTGCGCGCCAAGTTGGAGACTCCACTCCGTCCGGGTGAGACCACGTTACTTCAAGTGCAGCCTTCAGGTGAAAATGGCATAACGGTAATGAAACCTATGTCCGGAACACTTGCTGAGCTGCCACAAGCTTCGCTGAACAACCTGCTTAAGGATGTAGGACTACCGGATACAAAAGGGAACCGGGAACTGTTACTTGCCATGCAGCGTAGCGGAGTGCCGCTAACGAAAGATAATGTGGCAATGGTTCAAAATATGATGACTGCCAAACCTGCACAGGTCCCTGTGGAAGAATGGGTGCAGGCGACAGGAATTGCTTTTCAGCGTGGCCTTCCGGTTACGGCGGAAACAGTAAAAGGATTACACCAGACGGTGTTTGGCCCCCCTCTGCATCAGTTATTAAGCGGGTTGGCTGACCAGTTGGAAACGATGCTGACACAAACAACAGGTAAACAGGTACTGACTGGAGAACAATCTGCTACGTTGAAACCAGCAGTCATGGCTGGTGCACCTGTAGTACCGAATGCATCACAGACAGAAGAAGGACTGGCTACATCAGGCAATGGTCGTCAGATGACTGGAACCGGAACACCTACTTTGTCAACGCAACAAGGACAAGCGGCATTGGCAGGATCTATATCCATGACTGATAGTGGGGCAGAGGATGCAGGTACTGCGGTGAAAGGAAACATGCAGACTGGCGGAGGTACAGGAAATGCTGAAGCCGGGGCAAAGGCAGTTGCCAGCAACGTTGAAACGGCTGGCAAAGGAGGTGCCGGTATTCCGTCTGGAACCGGAATACCTGGCGAGAGCCCGCGCGGGGCTGACGCGGGGCAAGCTGTGAGCCGCCCGGGAACCCCAGGCGCGGCTACAGAATCTGTGGCTGGCCGTGCAAGTGCAGGCCAGCCTGAAGCAGGCGCGGCCGGGCGAACTGACGGCCGCGCTGAAACGCCTGCTGCTGCGGGGACTCCGTCCGCAGCAGGCCAGGCGGCGCCAGCAGCGCCTACGGCAGCGCAGCTGGCGCCCAAGCTGCTGACGCTGCTGGACGCCCTGCGCAGCGCGTCCACTGCCGCACCGGCACAGCCTGGTGCGGCAGCACAGGCCGCCCCTGCATCGCAGGGCGGCCAGGCGGCTGTGGCTGCCGGAGGCGTGCCGCAGCCGTTGCCAGCCGGCGCTGATGCGCCGCCGGCTGGCGGTACTGCCGCAGCACCTGCGGGAGCTGCGGCAGTGCACGCGCCTGTCACCCACGAGGGGGACCCGTGGGTGGGGCGCGTGCTGAAGCTGCTCGGTGCGGAGCACGAGCAGCAGGCCGTTCACGGCGCGGTAGCGCAGCCGCGCGTAGGGGATGTGGCGAGTCCGGCGAATGCGGACACGCTGAAGGGCTTGCTGCTGCAGCTTGCCAGCAGCGAAGGTGCACCAGCAGCGCTTAAGGATGCCGCCGGACAGGCCGTGCAGTATCTGACAGGTCAGCAGTTATTGCTAACGACAGATCGCAGTGCTACTTTTGCACAGATGCACTGGTTTATTCCGATCACTGGACCGGACGGGGAAGAAACGGCGTCTGTTCAGATTCAGTCTCGCAGAGGTCAACGTGGAGAGCTGGATGCGTCCAACTGCCGTCTATGGTTTGATCTGGACATGAAAAGTCTTGGGCCTACTCTGGTAGATGTGCATGTGGTTAATAACATTGTCAGTCTGCGTGTATTGAATGATCGCGAAGGAATGGGACCGCTCCTGGAGAGTGGACGAGAGGTAATCCATCAGGCATTGGACAAGCTGGGCTATCAACTGCTGACCTTCAAGGCGGAACCGTGGCCTGCCGGCCAGGAGCCGGGCGCGGAACGAAAAACGAGGGCCTCGGACTATAGTCCTGAACGATACAAAGGGGTGGACTTGAAGGTATGAAAGACGAGTCGTCACAACCGGACCTGCTCTCCAAAAAGGCGGTTGCCCTAAAATATGTCCCTGGAGAGAGCGAAGCGCCTGTTGTTGTAGCCAAGGGGCGCGGCAAAGTGGCAGAAGCCATTCTGGATAAAGCCAGAGAAAACGGCGTGGCTGTTCAGGAGGATGCAGCACTTGTGGAGGTACTCTCCAAGTTGGATCTGGATGAACAGATTCCGGCAGAACTGTATCAACTGGTCGCAGAGGTGCTAACGTACGTCTACCGTGCAGATCGCATGGCCTCAGGACGTGAGGAAAATGAGTCATGGTAGAACGTAGATTGGGTCAGGAGCCAGGATTAAAGCTCACACGACAGCAGAAAGGCCGATTAGGTGAAGAGGCTGCCTGTCAATGGTTGCGAGAGCACGATTATCGGATCATTAGACAGAACTGGCGTTGCCGTAGCGGTGAGATTGACATCATTGCTTCCAGCGAGGGCCTGATTATCTTTGTGGAAGTAAGAAGCAGAAGTGGAGCCGTTCAGTACGGTACACCTCAGGAATCGGTTGATATGCGTAAAATGCAGCAGGTGCGTTCAACCGCATCCGTGTATTTGCAAATGACGGGAGAGACGGAACTTCAGATCCGTTTTGATGTAATTGCCGTAATGCTTGATCAAGCAGGAGAGATTGTCTCTCTGAATCATATTGTTAATGCTTTTTAAGAATTACACTCGAAGTTATTGCTGTATCAATAGATACGATTTGTATCATTTTAGTGTGAGTCGGTCAGTGATTTCGAAGTACAAGTTTAATTATGTCTTATCTTTGCATTGTTTTAGTTTTGAAATTAGTTAATATACTAAAGCCGCAATTCCTATTTATACAGGAACTGCGGCTTTTTTTGATTTAACTATGAAATCACAAAACGGAGAAAATAGAGCATTGATAATAAAATCATTGTATTTCAGAATTTTTAGATACAAATCGTATCATTTGTAATAAAATAAGAACGTTGAAAAATTTAAAGAGAGGTTGGTGGGATGTATGAAAGAGCTTCAGAATACTTCGAACAACACAGTAAAACAAGTATGGGAGTGCCCTCGGATGGAAGTGCTGGATATCAGCGAGACCATGAACGGTGGACAGGGGATTTGGCAATATGTTTGGGACGGAGAATTCTGGAAGCTTGAACTTATGGTCAGTTAATTTAAGAGGTTAAAGAGGAATGTTTGATCAATAAAATAAATGGTGAGGTGTAGTGGAAGATGCAGACAAGTATCAAATGGATAATTCGACTAAGTACACTATCTTTATGTTTCATTTTGTTTGGAATCATGTATTCCGGAGTTTCTTATGCTGCTGAATCTGACAATGCGGTTAGTGTGTCAGGTAAAGTGATTGATCGTCAGGGATTGCCTGTCAAGGACGCCACAGTCAAGTATTGGCTTGATTATGGGAATAAGGAACACAGCGTGGAGACAGATGAGAGTGGGAATTATCGTATTATTGAATCCGTTGAGAACTATACTGTATTTACCTTTTCAGTTGAAGCAGAGGGGTATGTGCCGTATCGACATCACACTTACTATAGTTTAAGGGGTGGAGAGCAAAAACAGCTTGATTTTCATATTTATGAACCTTCCACGATTGTAGGAACAGTCAAAGATCAGGCGGGCAGACCTGTTCCAGATGCTCGTATAAAAGTAACAAGTGTCTTTGATCGTATAGTGAAAACTGATCAGCAAGGTCGATATGCGGTTACAGGAATTGATTACGCCTATAATCCGAACATTGCAATATGGGTAGATGCCGATGATTATATGCTATATGAACAGGATCGCTTGGGTGTCCGGGAGGGGGGAACCTTGAGAAAGGATGTTGTTTTGGCAGAGGCGGCACACGTGCGTGGAAAAGTAATAGATGAAGCGGGCAATCCGATAACTGGTGCTAAAGTTTATGCTGGCGGTTCGGCAACGACAGATGCTCAAGGCGATTATTTTATAAAGCGCGTACCAACAGGGGCCAGAACGATAACGGGAGAAGCAGCAGGATATCTAAAAACGAGCCTAAGCGTTACTCTTGTAAAAGGAGATCATAATACGTTTAATATCGTACTTAAGAAGGATGCAGATATTACACCTCCAGTAACCAAGTACAGATTAGTTCCTATTACAGATACTGTGAACGGGAAAATATACATCAAAGGATTTACATTCAGACTTCAGGCAACAGACGAAGTCAAAGGTTCGGGCGTAAAAACAACGCAATATCGAATCAATGGGGGAGAATGGAAGAACTATGAAGGACCCGTCAAGTTTTATGCCCCTGATGTCAAGGTGGTAGAGTACTATAGTACAGATGTTGCAGGTAACCAGGAGAAGTACAACAAAATGGATTTTGTTAATGGCACATTTGAAGGGAATGGCACGTTTGAAGGGGCGAGTTACGACGATTGATTACTTGTTGATAAGATATGTGAATGAATAACAACATGAGAATAAAAGACGGTTCTGACTTGATGATCCCTCGTGGTGAATCAAGATTCAGAGTCGTCTTTTCTGTTCGTAATGAACTTAACGGTAATGACCTCTGCCGCCCCTTTGAATCTCGTGATCAGATGGGTGTATAATCAAGAAGGTAAACTGGAATTTATTTTTTATGTCATAAAGAAATTATAATGAGTGTACTAGGCCGCGAATCACTATTGCGGTTGCAAATGATTTTATAATCAGGGAGGTACGGCCGATGAGTAAAGCTACGAAAACAACAAATGAAGTCAGAAATGCGATTCAAAACCGTCGTACGGTGAAAAAATTCAAAAAAGAAGCTGTTCCTACACAGCAGATTATAGAATTGCTGGATACGGCAGTCTGGGCTCCTAACCATAAACTGCGTGAACCTTGGAGATTTTTGTTGTTTACCGGAAATGGACGGAAGAAACTGGCCGAGGCTATTGATGCAGAAATGGGAGAAGACAACAAATTTTCACCCAATATTATGCAAGTTCCATCCGTTATGCTTGTCGTGCTGGAAGAAGATCCAAGACAGAATATCTGGGACGAAGACTTTGCTGCGGTCAGTGCATTGGTTCAGAACTTTATGCTTGCAGCCTGGAGTGAAGACATTGGAACGTTCTGGGTGACCAAGCCATTCTTGTACGCTCCCAAATTCCGCAAATCGCTTGGAATAGAGGCGGGAGAGAAGATTGTAGGTATGATTTATATGGGATACCCTGATGTTATTCCTTCTGCCAAAGAACGCACACCAGCTAAGGAGAAACTCACTCTTTTCGAATAATAAATTATTAAAAACCTTAGCTATTTACGATCCCTTATGTTTCAGGGAAATCCACGTACAAGTACCTTTCTTCACAGAAGAGAAGGGCTTGTACGTTTTTTGTCGTGTTGGCGTATCCGCATTGTAGAATTTGCATAAGGAATTCTTCTCGATCTTCCTCTGCTGTTTACAGTTTCATGCCATAACACTGCTTTGGGTAAATCGGCCTGTTCTTTCCTCCATATGCTTCTAAAATAGCTTCAAAATAAATTAAGATCCAATTGACGATACTGGATGGCTTCAGCCACATGAGCTGTCACAATTTCACCTTCATGGTCCAGATCGGCAATTGTCTGTGCCATCTTGATAATCCGATCATGTGCACGCATGCTCAGGTTTAACGTTTGCAGCGTTTGCTCTAACAGTTGTTCTGCCTCTTGGGGGAGATGAATCGTTCGTCGCAAAAGCGTGCCTGAAAGCTGGCTATTCCAACGAACCGAACTTTTGGCATAACGTTTAGCCTGAATTTGATGAGCGTGGATCACATTTGCCTGCATTTCTTCAGAGGAAGGGGAAGCAGCAGACTTGCGCCACTCGCCTGGTGGAGGAACCTCAACCTGAAGATCAATACGGTCCAGCAGTGGTCCTGAAATTTTGGCTCGGTACGCGGCAACACGGGCTGGACTACATATGCATCGTTGTTCCTCCGAATGAGCGGACAAATATCCGCAGGGACAGGGATTCATGGAACATGCAAGCATGAACTGGGCCGGAAAGGTGAATGCAGCGCGAGCCCGACTAATTGTCACTGTGCGATCCTCTAACGGCTGCCTTAATACCTCCAGCACTTGGCGCTGAAATTCAGGTAATTCATCCAGAAACAATATTCCCCGGTGGGCAAGGCTCACTTCACCTGGTTTTGGGATACCACCGCCTCCAATCAGACCAGAGGTGGATATCGTGTGGTGAGGGGAGCGAAAAGGTCTGTCTGCAATCAGGCCTTGAGGCGCTTCTTTTAATTTGCCTGCAGCACTTAATACTTTGGTTACTTCCAACGCTTCATCTTCTGACAAAGGAGGAAGGATGGAGGGCAGACGTTTGATTAACATCGTTTTGCCCGTGCCTGGCGGTCCAACGAGCAGTATGTTATGCATGCCTGCTGCAGCAATCATAAGCGCGCGTTTTACATGGTGCTGCCCCAGAACATCGCTATAGTCGTCTGCAAATAATGGTGTTTGTCTCGGCTTCCTATCCGCCATCTTATGAGTCTTATCCGTTATAGGCGCAGCGAGGTGTGCATAATTTTTCAACACGACTGGTCCTGCATTCGAATTATTGGGTATTCCAACCGAACTTGCAGATTGATCTAAATTTTCCGGAGCAATATCCTGTAAATGTCGAATGCCAAACACCTGGATACCTCGAATCAGTGACGCTTCCTCTACGTTATCCAAAGGCAGGAGCACAGAAGTAAAGCCTTGTCGTTTGGCCAGGTCCACCATGGATAAAATGCCGGGCACGGACCTGATCGAACCGTCCAACGCCAGTTCGCCAACCACTAGTGTCCGTTCCTGGGGAGGCAGTACAAGCTGACCGCTTGTCATAAGTAAACCAATAGCAATGGCCAGATCAAAGGAAGATCCTTCCTTGCGCAGATCAGCGGGGGCCAGATTGATTGTGATCCGCTGTAAAGGGTACTGATATCCGCAATTTTTAATCGCTGCACGGACACGCTCAACGGCCTCACGAATAGCTGAATCCGGTAAACCGATGATGGATGTCTGTGGCAGACCATTGGATAAATCGGTTTCCACCTCGATCAGTACACCATCGATTCCGTACAAACACGCACTGTGTAATTTTCCATACATAACAAAGAAACACCTCACTCGATTCTTGACTCCGCATAATACGGGCCAGTCTACGAATTAAGGTGCTTCCTCAGCTTCTATTAAGCATTTTATATAAAAGGAATCATGGAGTCAACCTGTCATTCTCATTGCTGTAGTCATCTTTCCTGATCCCTGAATTTTATTTTTGGAAGGAAATCATTAAATAGCTTTGGCGAAAATGGTTACGTATTAAACTTTCATTATGATTATCAAATTTGGCCCGAGAAAACGCGAATGTATTCCATGGACCTTATGTAATATTTTTATCGAATTATGAGATGTACTTACGGCTCATCTATTCGTTTTTTATATTTCACACAATCTAATTTATCATAATTAAATTGAATAGTAAAATCATTTGTGCTCAATTATTCTGTTTTTTTTCTAATTTGTGATAAGATAGATTTATAGTTCCTTTTTTATAAGGAATAGAATGCACAATAGGCAGGTGAGAAAGATATATGCAGACTGACAGTTTGAAGCTGGATAACCAATTATGCTTTGCCATATATGCTTGTTCACGGGAGATTACGAAGATGTACCAGCCTTATCTCGAGGTGCTCGGCGTAACGTATTCACAGTATCTGGTTCTGATGGTATTGTGGGAACGTGAAGAATGTACGGTTAAGGAGATCGGGGAGGCACTCTATCTCGATTCGGGAACGTTGACACCACTTCTCAAACGGTTACAGTCAGCAGGACTTATTAATCGCGAACGCTCTGCTCAGGATGAACGAAAAGTATTAATTACATTAACCGACTCCGGCCGTGAGCTGCGGAACAAGGCATTATCCATACCTGAATCCATTCAGGGTGATGCGTGTTTGAACAGTACAGAGTTTGAAGCTTTGCTGGGTCAGTTCAAAGGGTTGCTGGAGAAAGTTCACCAAACCAACACGAACGCAGCCAAAAAATAAAATGTAGTTTTAGATCAAGGAAACCTTAGCTTTTAGCTGAGGTTTTTTCCATATATACCCAAGCATTCACAATATGGGATCATACTCATATCAAAATACTGTCTATTAACCATTAATTTTTTAAGGAAAGCGTTTTAAAAACGTGTTACAATGAATTGGGTTTAAGTGAAAATAGTCAACATTTGTCTTTTGTTAGTCTACCAACCCGCCTTGTTGCAGTCATGTTGATAGGAGGATTCGAGAATGAATATCCATGAATATCAAGGAAAAGAAGTACTGAAACAGTATGGAGTTACCGTTCCAAACGGAAAGGTTGCTTATACAGTCGATGAAGCGGTTGCGGCCGCAGAGGCACTGGGCAGTCCGGTGACTGTTGTTAAAGCGCAAATACACGCAGGTGGCCGGGGTAAAGCCGGCGGCGTAAAAGTGGCGAAGAGTACGGATGAAGTTCGTGCCTATGCTTCCGAAATTCTGGGCAAAGTATTGGTAACACACCAGACTGGACCAGAAGGCAAAGAAGTGAAACGTCTTCTGATTGAAGAAGGATGCGATATCCGCAAAGAGTATTATGTGGGTGTTGTTGTGGACCGTGCCACAGGCCGTGTAGTTATGATGGCTTCCGAAGAAGGCGGTACTGAGATTGAAGAAGTAGCTGAAGCTACACCTGAGAAAATTTTCAAAGAAATTATTGACCCTGCTATTGGATTGCAAGTGTTCCAGGCCCGTAAACTGGCTTACAGCATTAAGATTCCGAATGAACTGGTGAACAAAGCTGTTAAGTTCATGCTCGCGCTGTACACTGCATTTGTCGAAAAAGATTGCTCTATTGCCGAGATCAATCCTCTCGTTGTTACCGGAGATGGAAACGTTATCGCGCTAGATGCAAAATTGAACTTTGACTCCAACGCCCTGTTCCGTCACAAAGACATTTTGGAACTGCGTGATCTGGATGAAGAGGATGAAAAAGAAATCGAAGCTTCCAAATACGACCTCAGCTACATAGCACTTGATGGCAACATCGGCTGTATGGTCAATGGTGCGGGACTTGCGATGGCAACGATGGACATTATCAAATACTACGGTGGAGACCCGGCCAACTTCCTTGACGTTGGGGGCGGTGCGACAACGGAGAAGGTGACTGAAGCATTTAAGATCATCTTGTCCGATGCCAAAGTAGCTGGGATCTTTGTTAACATCTTCGGTGGCATCATGCGCTGTGATGTTATCGCCAATGGTGTTGTTGAAGCCGCGAAGCAGCTTGGCCTGACCAAACCGCTGGTTGTTCGTCTTGAAGGAACTAACGTGGAGCTTGGCAAACGTATTCTGGGTGAATCTGGCCTGAATATTGTTCCTGCTGATTCCATGGCCGATGGTGCACAGAAAATTGTTGCCCTCGTAAAATAAGTTCATTCCTTAGTACCGGAGCTGTCCGGGAATTGAAAAATAACCGTAAGGATGTGAAGCAACGTGAGTATTTTGATCGATAAAAATACAAAAGTCATTACGCAAGGCATTACGGGTTCAACGGGAATGTTCCACACGAAGGGCGCATTGGACTACGGAACCCAGATGGTAGGCGGAGTTACACCGGGTAAAGGCGGAACTAATGTGGATATCACGTTGGAAGACGGTACAGTAGCTAGTCTGCCGGTGTTCAACACTGTGGAGGAAGCGAAGGAAGCTACAGGCGCAACAGCGAGCGTCATTTACGTTCCTCCTGCATTTGCAGCAGATTCCATTATGGAAGCTGTTGATGCTGAGCTGGACCTCGTAATCTGTATTACAGAAGGTATTCCGGTTCTTGACATGATCAAGGTTGACCGCTTCATGGAAGGCAAAAATACCGTCCTGATCGGACCAAACTGTCCAGGTGTCATTACACCAGGAGAATGTAAAATTGGTATCATGCCTGGTTATATCCATATGGCGGGGCACGTAGGCGTTGTTTCCCGTAGTGGAACACTTACCTATGAAGCCGTTCATCAACTGACGACACGTGGCATTGGACAATCCTCTGCTGTAGGAATCGGGGGAGACCCTGTAAAAGGCTCCGAGTTCATTGATATCCTCAAACGGTTCAATGAAGATCCACAGACTCATGCGGTCATCATGATTGGTGAGATTGGTGGTACAGCTGAAGAGGATGCTGCAGATTGGGTACGTGAAAACATGACCAAACCGGTTGTTGGCTTTATCGGTGGCGTAACAGCGCCTCCAGGCAAACGGATGGGCCATGCTGGCGCTATTATCTCTGGTGGTAAAGGTACAGCCAAAGAGAAAATTGCGAAGCTGGAATCATGTGGAATCAAAGTAGCACCAACTCCTGCTGAGATGGGTTCGACTTTGGTGAGTGTACTTGAGGAACGCGGTATTTTGAATTTGTGCACGACACATTAATTCTTTTTCGTTATAATAGAAGAAACGGCTCGGAAATGATCTATTTCTGGTAGACCGACTATTATGGTTACGGAAAAGGTAAGCAACCTTTTGTCCTTAAACAGGGCGAAGGGTTGCTTTTTTGCGTTTTTTTTACGGCAAAAAGGGGAGGAATTGTCTCCCACCTGCGTAAACGCTTGCATTCCGTGGTCACTTAACACACAATATGAGGGAAGATCTCTTCCCGCTTTGGGAGGTTTATGGTATGGAAGAACGATGGATCTTGTTTGGGTTACATGAGATGGAGGGTATTGGCAAGAAAACGATCTCGAAACTGATTCTGGGACAACATGAATTACCCGATCTATTGAATTATGGGGAAAGCGACTGGGTCGCAGCAGGCTTGCGCAAAGATCAGGCTGCACGTTTGGCTAGCCAATTTACTATCGATTGGATTGAGAGTAAAAGAGAACACGTTTACAATCTGGGGATAGAGGTTATTACTTATCTGGATCAGAATTATCCCATATTAATGAAGGAAACCGTTCAGCCTCCCTGGGTAATGTATGCTCGAGGGGATGTTAGTTTGCTACACAATTCGTCTATTGCCATGGTGGGAACTCGTATGCCAACCGTGTATGGGCGCAAAGTTGGAGAGAAGCTGGCAGAACAATTATGCAATGCAGGACTGACGATTGTAAGCGGGCTTGCCCGCGGTATTGATAGCGTATGTCATGAGGCAGTACTACGTGCTAAAGGAAAAACGATTGCCGTATTCGGAACAGGGATTGATCATATATACCCACCCGAAAATACAAGCCTCGCAGAGCGAATCGCGGAGACAGGTCTGCTTTTGTCGGAATATCCACCAGGTACAATAGCACGCCAGGGATTATTTCCGGAACGGAATCGAATCATTGCCGGTCTGACACTGGGAACATTGGTTGTTGAGGCTGACATTCGCAGCGGCTCACTCATTACAGCAGATGCTGCGCTTGAAGCAGGCAGGGATGTATTTGCAGTCCCTGGACCTATCACATCACCGAAAAGTCGGGGAGCACACAATCTTATCCGTCAAGGGGCCAAATTGGTCACTTGTGCAGCAGATGTATTGGAAGAGTATCGATTGGGCTTGCCAAATGCAGAACAACTTCCTTACAATAGAGGACGTTCGACCGAAACAACCGAGCCTTCCGGGCGAGGGATATTCGCTGAGGTTAAGCTCACTCCAGATGAACAACGTGTGATTTATCTGTTGGAACAGGGAGAACAATCATTGGATCAACTAGTTGAGCTGCTTGGTTGGGATTTTGGACATTTGCATTCAGTTCTGTTATCTTTAATCATAAAAAAGCAGATTAGCCAATTACCAGGCACTAAATACGCGAGGGTATGACGAAGCTACAACCTACGCAGTGTGTGGAAATATATAATTAGCAGAAGTTATTAACTATGCATAAGCTTACAGAAACAGTTTCATGACAGTTTCATGACTGAGAGGAGGATGAACCTATGGCGGATGCACTCGTAATCGTGGAGTCGCCCTCAAAGGCGAAGACGATAGGCAAATATTTAGGCAGCAAGTTCATCGTAAAAGCTTCGATGGGGCATGTTCGCGATTTGCCAAAGAGTCAGATCGGCGTTGAGGTAGAGAATGATTTTAATCCGAAATATATTACGATCCGCGGCAAAGGTTCAATTTTGAAAGAACTGAAGGATGCACGGAAGAAAGTGAAAAAAGTGTATCTCGCAGCTGACCCGGATCGCGAAGGTGAGGCTATCGCATGGCATTTGGCCCATGCCCTTGAACTGGACGATACGGCAGATTGCCGGGTTGTATTTAATGAAATTACAAAACAGGCGGTCAAAGATGCGTTCAAAACGCCGCGGAAAATCAATATGGATTTGGTTAACGCGCAGCAGGCAAGACGTATTCTGGATCGACTCGTTGGATATAAAATTAGTCCGTTATTATGGAAGAAAGTGAAAAAAGGTTTGTCTGCAGGCCGGGTTCAGTCCGTGGCTGTAAAAATCATTTTAGATCGTGAAAATGAAATTGATGATTTTGAGCCGGAAGAATACTGGAGCATTACCGCTAAACTGACAGCAGACGGCAATCCGTTTGAAGCCAAGTTTCATAAACTGAACGGGGCCAAAACAGAGCTGGGTAGTGAAGCGGAAGTGCAAGCGATCTTGAAACAGATCGAAGGAGCCGACTTTACGATCAAGGAAGTTAAAGAGAAAGAACGGAGCCGTAACCCTTCCGCCCCGTTTACGACGAGTTCTCTGCAACAGGAAGCGGCGCGTAAATTGAATTTCAGAGCTTCCAAGACGATGTCGGTCGCCCAACAACTATATGAAGGTGTAGACCTTGGAAAAGAAGGCACAGTAGGTCTCATCACGTATATGCGTACGGACTCCACACGAATTGCGGCATCTGCACAAGAAGAAGCCAAAGAATATATCGTTGGTAAGTATGGTGAGCCATTTGCACCTGAGACTCCACGAAACTATTCCAAAAAAGCAGCTAATGCTCAGGATGCGCATGAAGCAATTCGTCCAACTTCAATTCTGCGTGATCCTGACTCAATCAAGTCATTCATGAGTCGCGATCAGTTCCGCTTGTATAAACTGGTATGGGAACGTTTTGTAGCGAGCCAGATGTCTTCGGCTATCCTGGATACACTCTCTGTAGATATTGCTGCGGGGGACACCATTTTCCGTGCAGCAGGTTCGAAGGTGCGGTTCCAAGGTTTCATGAAGGTATATGTTGAAGGAAACGACGATGGTACAACCGATGAAGATCGTCTGCTGCCTCCGTTGAAAAGTGGAGATGTGCTTGATAAGCAGGAGATTGAGCCAAAACAGCATTTTACACAACCGCCACCCCGATATACGGAGGCAAGGTTGGTTAAGACGCTTGAGGAATTGGGTATAGGGCGTCCGAGTACATATGCGCCAACACTGGAGACCATTCAGAAGCGCGGATATGTTGCGATAGAGGAAAAGAAATTCATGCCAACCGAGCTTGGTGAACTGGTCATCGAACAGATGGAAGAGTTTTTCCCGGAAATCCTGAATGTAGAATTTACCGCAAACATGGAAGGTGATCTTGACCATGTTGAGGAAGGTTCCGAGGATTGGGTCAAAGTACTCGCAGAATTCTATGAATCTTTTGAGAAGCGCCTTGAGTTTGCGGAAGAAGAAATGAAAGAAATCGAGATTGAAGACGAAGTATCAGATGAGATCTGTGAGAAGTGCGGCAAACCGCTGGTTTATAAACTCGGGCGTTTTGGCAAGTTTCTTGCGTGCTCTGGCTTCCCTGATTGCCGGAATACCAAACCGATTATCAAGGATATCGGCGTGACTTGTCCGAAGTGTAAGGAAGGTCATGTTGTTGAGCGTCGTAGCAAAAAAGGACGTATTTTCTACGGTTGTGACAAATATCCTGAATGTGATTTTGTCTCATGGGACAGACCTTCAGCCAAACCATGTCCAAGTTGCGGATCGCTAATGATTGAGAAGCGGAACAAAAAAGGAGCACGATTGCAGTGTACTTCATGTGATCATCAGGAGCCGGTGGATGAACCGGATGACGAATCAGCGGATTAGTATATATGTGAATCAATTCAATTATAGTGAAATATGAAATTGCTTTATGGGGGTAAATGATTTTGACAAATGAACAACAAGTAACCGTTATTGGTGCCGGGCTTGCAGGAACAGAAGCGGCCTGGCAGATTGCAAGTCGCGGCGTACGCGTAAAATTATACGAGATGAGACCTGTTGTGAAAACGCCAGCTCATCATACGGATAAATTTGCAGAGCTGGTATGTAGCAATTCGCTGCGTGCGAATGGATTGACCAATGCAGTGGGTGTGTTAAAAGAAGAAATGAGAATGCTCGATTCTCTCGTATTGTCAGCAGCAGACAAACATGCAGTTCCCGCAGGTGGGGCACTTGCTGTGGACCGTGATGGATTTTCGGGTGAGATTACATCCACGTTGCACCAGCATCCGCTCATCGAAGTGGTGAATGAGGAACTAACTTCTCTGCCGGAAGATGGTATCGTTGTTGTTGCAACGGGGCCGCTGACTTCACCCGCATTGTCTGAGCAAATCAAGGCACTAATGGGGGAAGAGTATTTCTACTTCTATGATGCAGCTGCACCGATCATCGAAAAAGATTCAATTGATATGAACAAGGTGTATCTGGCTTCCCGTTATGATAAAGGCGAAGCGGCATATCTGAACTGTCCGATGACAGAAGAAGAGTTTGATGTCTTCTATGAAGCTCTCATTACTGCGGAGGTTGCTCAATTAAAAGAGTTTGAGAAAGAAATCTACTTTGAAGGCTGTATGCCAATCGAAGTGATGATGAAACGCGGAAAACAGACAGCTCTGTTTGGCCCGATGAAACCGGTAGGTCTGGTTAATCCTCATACAGGAGAGTTGCCACATGCGGTTGTTCAGCTTAGACAGGACAATGCAGCTGGAACCCTGTATAACTTGGTTGGCTTCCAGACGCATCTGAAATGGGGAGAACAGAAACGAGTCTTTTCCCTTATTCCTGGACTTGAAAATGCAGAGTTCGTTCGTTATGGCGTAATGCACCGTAATACATTTATTAATTCTCCTAAACTGCTTCTTCCGACGTATCAGTTTAAAGAGCGTCCTAACTTGTTCTTTGCAGGTCAGATGACGGGTGTAGAAGGTTATGTGGAATCTGCTGCATCAGGGCTTATTGCCGGCATGAACGCAGCCAAAGCAGCACTTGGGCAGGAACTAGTGGTATTGCCCGTAGAAACAACACTTGGGAGTATGGCTCAGTATATTACAACTGCTGACTTCAAGCACTTCCAACCAATGAACGCAAACTTTGGTTTGTTGCCGAAGCTTGAAACGAAGATTCGTAACAAAAAGGAAAAAAATGAAGCTCTTGCACAGCGTGCACTGGATGGCATCACGAGTTTTGCTGAGGCAGAAGGTCTAACTGTTCCGGAACGCGTATAAATTATTCGTGGGAGGATGCTGATATCATGGATATGTCATTTCATGCTACAACGATCTGTGCTGTTCGTCATAATGGTAAGGCTGCAATCGCAGGAGATGGTCAGGTGACCATGGGCCAAAGTGTTGTGATGAAGAATACAGCCAAGAAGGTAAGACGTTTGTACCGCGGACAGGTTGTTGCTGGCTTTGCTGGTTCTGTGGCGGATGCGATCACCCTGTTTGAGAAATTCGAAGGTAAGCTGGAGGAGCACCATGGTAACTTGCAGCGTGCTGCTGTAGAGCTTGCCAAGGATTGGCGTCAGGATCGGATCTTGCGCAAGCTTGAGGCGTTGTTGATTGTAATGGACAAAACAGGCATGTTGCTCATCTCAGGTGGCGGCGAAATTATTGAGCCTGATGATGACGTTATCGCTATCGGATCAGGTGGAAACTTTGCCTTATCTGCTGCGCGTGCGTTGAAACGTCATGCAGTAAACCTGGAAGCAAAAGATATTGCGCGTGAATCGCTTCAGATTGCCTCGGAGCTATGTGTATATACGAACAGTAATATTATTGTAGAAGAGTTATAAGCCAAAGAAATCTCCCGTAGTGGAGCATGATTCTGTAATCTGCTCCAGGACGTCTAGGGGATTCTTTGTCCTTGTTAGGTAAAATAAATTCAACATACTGGTAGGAGGGAAGCAATATGAATACTCAAGCGTTAACACCGAGACAGATTGTTGCAGAGCTTGACAAGTATATTGTAGGTCAAAAGAAAGCCAAAAAATCGGTAGCCGTAGCCCTTCGTAATCGTTATCGGCGTAGCCTTTTGCCTGAGCATACGCAGGACGACATTGTGCCTAAAAATATCTTGATGATTGGACCTACCGGTGTGGGTAAAACGGAGATCGCCCGTCGCCTTGCTAAACTGGTAGGTGCCCCATTTGTGAAAGTGGAAGCTACCAAGTTCACCGAAGTAGGTTACGTTGGCCGTGACGTTGAATCGATGGTGCGTGATCTGATTGAGACATCACTGCGGATGGTGAAGCTGGAGCGGACTGAAAAAGTGAAGGACAAAGCTGAAGAAGCGGCCAATGAGCGAATTGTACATATTTTGGCTCCTTCACAGTCTAAGTCCAAGAATCAGCGTAATCCCTTTGAGATGATCTTTGGGAATAATGGCAACAACGTTCAGGAACAGGATGAACCAGAACCGGATACTGGGGTTGCCGAACGCCGCCGTAAGATCAAGTTTGATCTGTTATCTGGCAAGTTGGAGGATGACATCATTGAAATTGATGTCGAAGACACTGCGCCTAACATGATGGACATGTTTGCTGGTCAAGGTAATGATCAGATGGGCATGAACATGCAGGAGATGTTTGGTAGCTTGTTGCCTCGTCGTACGAAAAAACGTAAACTCGCTATTA
The DNA here is from genome assembly GCF_037973995.1 of Paenibacillus sp. FSL R5-0701. Classification (NCBI taxonomy): domain Bacteria; kingdom Bacillati; phylum Bacillota; class Bacilli; order Caryophanales; family Paenibacillaceae; genus Paenibacillus; species Paenibacillus sp. FSL R5-0701. The sequence goes on from NZ_CP150230.1 coordinate 2,449,317, forward strand.
AAGAAGCGCGCAAAGTGTTGATCCAGGAAGAAGCAGGGAAATTGATCGACATGGATGATGTTACCCAGGAGTCCATTCGCCGGGCGGAGCAGACAGGTATCATTTTCATCGATGAAATCGACAAGGTTGCCAGTCAAGGACGCGGTAGTGGACCCGATGTATCCCGTGAGGGTGTGCAACGTGACATTCTGCCTATCGTAGAGGGCTCTACAGTAATGACGAAATATGGCCCTGTCAAAACGGATTATATTCTGTTTATGGCAGCTGGCGCATTCCATGTCGCTAAACCCTCTGATCTGATTCCCGAGCTTCAGGGACGCTTCCCAATTCGTGTGGAACTAAGCAGTCTAACACTGGAGGAGTTTGTATCCATTCTGACTGAACCCCAAAATGCACTGACCAAGCAGTATGTGGATCTGTTGCGCACCGAGAATATTGAGATTGAGTTCTCGGATGAGGCCATTCGCGAGATTGCCAAATTGGCTGAATCCGTCAATCAAAATACAGAAAATATAGGTGCTCGTCGATTGCATACAATTCTTGAAAAGCTTTTGGAGGATTTATCCTTTGAGGCACCTGAGCTTACATTGGAACGTATGGTGATTACTCCGGAGTATGTCCGTGAGAAATTGAATGATATTGCACTTGATCGTGATTTAAGTCAGTATATCCTGTGATATAGGCTTGCAATGTAATTGCTAAAAGGTCGAATGAATGAACGATATGCACTGGACCGTAGAGAACACTTACGAGATCGACGAAGGATAATCATTCCTTAGACGAATCGTAAAAGGTTATCTCTCCGACCGGTGACATATCGTTTATTTTTGTTTCTATCTAAAGGATTTCGATGAGATAGCCGATAAAAGATGTGTGGTTGTTGTCTGGATCGACAAAACCTAGGACTTGTGCCGCATGCAAAGCGTGTTAAAACCTATCGGAGTGGTAGTTATTTCTAATTTTTATATCCAGTCATTCCCATTAAAAGAATATTTCTTATTCCAAGTCTGGGCATCGGTTTAGTTGACAGATTGGTAAATGTTGCGTAAATGCGCAAAAAAAGAATTTATAGAAAAGTACGAAGTCACCAATTGTTTTCTGGGGATCAAAATACGTAAACCCTACTTAATTGTTAAGAAAGTGTTGTGTAGAATTGGTGAGAAATCTTAATTCGTGAAAGATAACTTGTCAATTGATTAATACACAGCTTCGTATGCATACCTATCATGTAGTCGCTAAACCCTTAATCTAACGGCAAAAAATTCTAACATTATCAACGATGAATATTTCGAAAATATACATAATTACAGGCTTTATACAGTGCTGCCGAGACGAGAAAGGTTTTTTTTATTTTAAGAATGTTTAAGAACAATCAGGGAGAGTATTAACATACTTTTGTTTTGGGCCTGAACATTTACGAAAAAATTCATAATTTGCAGAAAATACACAAAAAGCCCTGTCTTTCAGAAAAGATAGGGCTTTTTTCTTATTGTAATATATCCCAAACTCGAAGAAACTTATGTTATACGACAACATCAGAGTTAATTCTACTTAAGTCCTAGAAAACCGTGTAAAGACGAATGTTTTTGTCGAAAAAACATTAGGATTTTCAAGGAAGAAGATTCAATCTTTTTCCATAACTTCTAAAGAGAGGAGGGGGATTGTGAATCTTTTAAACGATATCAGTTTTAAAAGATTGCAAGGTGCACTCGATGCGTCCAATATCAGACAGCGAACAATTGCTGACAACATCGCGAACGCCGATACCCCGTATTTCAAGCGCTCGAACGTTTCTTTTGAAGAAATGTTACAAGGGCAAATGAATGGAGATATGCCTGTTCTTAAGGGTAAAGTAACTGATGCAAGGCATTTTGTCATAGGTCCTTCCTCTTCCGTACCAACGCCAGTAGTTAATATGGACCAGTCAACCTCCATGAATAACAACGAAAACAATGTCGACATAGACAGAGAAATGAGTCTTCTGGCGGAGAATCAGTTGCGTTATAACGCTTATATTCAACAAGTGAACGAACAAATTAAAATCATGCGTGTTGGCGTGGAAGGGAGATAACCTAAATTGAACATTAGTAATAGTTTTAGTATCAGTAGCTCAGCTCTGACAGCCCAACGGTTGCGGATGGACGTTATATCTTCCAACATTGCCAACGCAGAGACGACGCGCGCGAGCGTATCCAATGGTGAAGCGGTCCCTTACAAACGTAAAATGGTTGTGCTTGAGCCGAATAAAACGTCATTTGGTACGATGTTGCAAAATCAGATGAGAGGTAGCGGTTCAGGAGATGGCGTGAGAGTAACGGAGATTCGCGAGGATCAGTCACCTTTGAAGCCTGTGTATGACCCTTCTCATCCGGATGCCAATGCAGAAGGATATGTATTTATGCCTAATGTGGATATTGCGAAAGAAATGGTCGACATGATCTCTGCTTCCCGTTCCTATGAAGCAAACGTAACAGCACTGAATTCAACCAAAGCAATGATCTCCAAAGCTTTGGAGATTGGAAGATAAGTTGCTTTGAAATGAAAATAAGAAAAATACAAACCAGGATGAAGGGGAGGGACATTAATGATTCAGAACAACATGTTTAGCACACAGGGGATACAACCGCTACAGATGAAGAGTGCAACCGAAAGTAAGCCTTCTACACCAGCCGAAACCATTCAGAGCTTCGGTACATACTTACAGAATGCATTAGGGTCCGTTGCAGCACAGGAGGCTCAATCGCATGAAATGTCGAATCAATTTTTGGTCGGCAAAGCGAATGTGGATCAAGTGATGATTGCTTCAGAACAGGCCTTGTTAAGCCTACAACTCACAACTCAAGTCCGAAACAAAGTGGTTGAAGCATACCAGGAAGTTATGCGAACGCAGTTATAAAACAACCTACTTGCGCTTCGATAGTAGCGCTGATCATTACAACAAAGCAGCTGCGATGCTGCTCCTGATCGTCAACCCATGAAACGGCTGGGGTTGAGTAAGGACAGACTAAGCAAAGTTTCGGATGGGGTGACAGAGTGAATGAGAGAATCGCCCAGTACAGGGATAAGGCATCCCAGTATTGGAATAGTTTTAGCAAAAAGCAAAAAGTATTATTTATATCCACCTTCCTGTTTCTGATTTTGGCTGCAGTTGTGCTCACGATGCAATTGTCCAAGACGGAATATGAAGTTGCTTTTACAGATTTGAATGCAAGTGATTCAGCGGGCGTGATTAGTTATCTAGATTCATCTAGCATTCCATACAAATTAAGTTCAGATGGCAAGACCATATCCGTACCGAGTACAAGTGTTGCAATCGCAAAGGTCAATGTTGGATCTCAAGGGATTATTCAGAATGGTTCATTAGGGTATAAGTCATTTGAGGAGTCATCATCACCTATCGGGATGACAGATAAAGAGTTTGATGTAAAGTACAACAACGCTATAAACGGAGAAGTTGAACAGTTACTTCAGCGGATGCAAGGAATACAGGATGCTAAAGTACTCGTTAATATGCCGAAAGATAACATTTTTGCTGGTTTAGAAGAACAAGACAAAGCATCAGCATCGGTAGCTCTCCAATTCAAACCGGGTTATCACCCAAATCAGGCAGCGGTAGATGGCTACTTTAACTTGGTTAAGACTGCAATTCCTAATCTGCCTGTTGAGAACATCACGATTACGAACACAGATGAAGCAGAATTGATTCCAACTGCCCGAGGTGGCAGTGGCGGGTTGTCTTCCGAAGTTCAAGAAAACATGGCATTACAGAAAAAATTTGAAAACGATGTCCGGAATAACGTAAAGCAATTCCTTTCCCAGATTGTAGGGGAAGACAAAGTTAATGTTTTGGTAGCCTCCAAGCTTAATTTTGACAAAGAAACACGTAAGGAAAATCTGGTCACACCTGTTGATGTAGATAATATGAAAGGCATCGAGATCAGTGTGCAGGAGATTCAAAAGAGCTACACTGGCGCAAGCAACCCAACAGGTGGTGTTGCTGGCACAGGACAAGAGGAAGTTCCGGGTTACCCATCATCTGATGCAACCGGTAATTCTACCTCTGAAGAATCATCAAGCACTATAAACTACGATGTTAATCGAATCGCCAAGGATATCATTTCCAGTCCATATACTGTAAAAGACTTAACCATTAACGTTGCAGTTGAACCACCGAATGGAGAAACAGAATTACAGGGACCGGTTCAGGACGCAATTGAGAACATTTTGGTTAACATTGTTCGTGCTTCACTGGCAGACTCAGGCACTGTAATAAGTGACGCCGATCTGACAAAGAAAGTATCAGTCATGTCACAAGGATTCCAAACTGCCTCTGCAGACAATACAGGTTTCCAGCTTTCCTCAACGATGATGTGGGGTGGAGGCGCACTCATAGCGGCATTGATCGCAGCGGTAGTTATTTTGTTAGTACGCCGTCGCCGCAAACAAAACGAAGTGGAAGAAGAAGAGATTCCTCTTCCAATAGCAACAGAGTTCCCGTCCATTACGCTGGACAGTGTAACGAACGAAAGTCAGGTGCGCAAACAATTGGAGAGTTTGGCCAAGAAAAAGCCAGACGAATTCGTCAATCTGCTGCGTACATGGCTGGCTGACGAATAGAGGTGAACGCATTGGCGAAGGCAAGCAGTCAAGGTTTGACTGGAAGACAAAAAGCAGCAATTTTGTTGATTACATTAGGTCCGGAAGTATCGGCTCAGATCTTCAAACATCTGCGTGATGAGGAGATTGAGCAACTTACGTTGGAGATTGCCAACGTTCGCAAGGTTGATTCTTCCGAAAAGGACATGATCATGGCCGAGTTTCACCAGATCTGTCTGGCGCAGGAATATATCTCTCAGGGCGGTATCAATTATGCGAGAGAAATCCTGGAGAAAGCTCTGGGTTCATCAAAAGCACTTGAAGTCATTAATCGTTTGACAGCTACGCTGCAAGTTAGACCATTTGACTTTGCGCGCAAAGCAGATCCGAATCAAATTTTGAACTTTATTCAGAATGAAAGCCCGCAAACGATTGCCCTGGTTCTGTCTTACCTGCAATTCGAACAGGCAGCAGCGATTCTATCATCCTTGCCACAAGAGAAACAGGCAGATGTCGCTCGCCGGGTGGCTGTTATGGATAGTACTTCGCCAGAAGTTATCTCTCAAGTGGAGCGGGTTCTGGAACAGAAGTTATCTTCTACCGTAACGCAGGATTACACCAATGCGGGTGGTATCGAATCGATCGTTCAGATTCTGAACGGAGTCGATCGGGGTACAGAGCGTACCATTTTGGACTCGCTTGAAATTCAGGATCCAGAGCTTGCAGAGGAAATCAAAAAACGTATGTTTGTATTCGAAGATATCGTCAATGTGGATGATCGTTCGATCCAGCGTATTATCCGGGATATCGACAACGCAGATTTGCAACTCGCACTCAAGGTGGCAAGCGAAGAGGTTCGGGATGCTGTGTTCCGGAACATGTCGAAGCGGATGTCCGAAACATTCAAAGAAGAGATGGAGTTTATGGGGCCTGTGCGATTGCGTGATGTTGAGGAAGCTCAGACACGTATTGTAGGAACGATACGGAGATTGGAAGAAGCCGGTGAGATCATTATCGCACGCGGTGGAGGAGATGATATCATTGTCTAATTTGATTAAATCTTTCCAGTATGTACCGGTTGATGACCGCAAAAAACTTGAAAATCACCATCATTATGGTGGTGCTGAGGAGTCTGAAACGGAATTATACGGTGATAGTGCTGAAGGTTCTGAGGCAGAAACGCTTCAAGCACGCGTGGACGAAGAAACACAACGTCTTACCGCAGAAATGCTGGAAGATGCCAAGGAGTTTGCAGAAAAGCAAGTACGTGAAGCTTCAGAAGAGGCAGAGCGCATGCTTCAAGAGGCCCGTGAACAGATCGACAGCTGGTGGCAGGAACAACGACAACAGGATGAACATCTGACAGAAGCGCTACGTTCACAAGGTTTTCAACAGGGTTTTGATGAAGGCAAAGTACAAGCTGAACTGAATCTCCAGGTGCAGATCGAAAAGATGATGATTGAAGCCCAGGAAGTGCTCAAGGAAGCTTATGTAGCTAAAGATCAGATCATTCAGGAAGCTGAACCGTTCCTCGTGGAGCTTGCTTGCGGGATCGCTGAGAAAGTCATTGACAAGCAACTTACCATTGAACCCGATCATACATTGGAACTGATTCGTCAGAGTTTGTCACGTAAACGGGAGCAGGGTTTGATCACACTTTGTGTGGCACCTGATCAGTTTACATTTGTACAGGCAGCTCGTGAAGAATTGTCTCTGTCTATTGACTCTCAGGCAGAATTGCAGATTTTGCCTGATTCAACGGTCAAAGATAAGGGATGTGTCATTCGTTCTTCGTTTGGAAGTGTAGATGCGAGAATTGATACACAGCTTGCTGAGATTAAAAAAGAACTGGTCCGCATAGCACTTGAGGATGAGGAGCGAAAAAATCAACATGAAGGTTCTTAGTTCACAGCGATATATGGAACATTTGCGCCAATTCGATCCTGTTCGTATTAACGGCAAAGTTACTCAGGTCATTGGTCTTATGGTGGAGTCAGAAGGGCCAGATGCAAGTATAGGTGACGTATGTTATATCTATCCTGGTAAATCGGCCAAGCCTCTTCAAGCCGAAGTTGTTGGGTTTCGAGATAACAAAGTGCTGCTGATGCCACTGGGTGAACTTCAATCCATCGGCCCTGGTTGCGATGTAGTAGGTACGGGTAAACCACTCGGTGTTCAGGTAGGCTCTGAATTGCTCGGTAAAGTATTGGACGGACTTGGACAACCGCTGGACGGTTCCCTCCTCCCATCCAGAATGCCGATGTATTCTACCTCCAATACTCCGGTCAATCCAATGGATCGTCCACGTGTACTTGAAACGATGGGTGTTGGTGTAAGGGCTATCGATGGATTGCTGACCGTAGGTAAGGGACAGCGTGTAGGTATTTTTGCCGGTTCTGGTGTTGGTAAGAGTACATTGATGGGCATGATCGCTCGTAATACCGCGGCGGATGTCAATGTCATCGCGCTTGTAGGTGAGCGTGGACGTGAGGTACGTGACTTTATTGAACGGGATCTGGGTCCAGAAGGATTGGAACGTTCCGTAGTCATTGTTGCAACATCAGATCAGCCTGCCCTGATTCGGATTAAGGGAGCAGTTATTGCTACCACTATTGCAGAGTATTTCCGAGATCGTGGAATGAACGTGATGCTCATGATGGATTCGGTAACCCGATATGCGATGGCACAAAGGGAAGTTGGTCTGGCCGTAGGTGAACCTCCGGCAATGAGAGGATATACGCCATCGGTTTTTGCGAGTTTGCCCAAACTTCTTGAACGGGCGGGTACAGGACCTACCGGTTCGATTACAGCCTTTTACACCGTTCTGGTTGATGGGGATGACATGAACGAACCGATCGCCGATGCGGTGAGGGGTATATTGGATGGCCACATTGTGTTAAACCGATCCATTGCAAATAAAGGTCATTTTCCAGCGATCGATGTGTTAGCCAGCATAAGTCGTGTTATGAAAGATATTGCTCCGGAAGAGCAGCTGGAAGCCGTTAATAATATGAAACGTTTGATGGCTGTGTACAAAGAATCTGAAGATTTGATCAATATTGGAGCTTACCAGCGGGGATCAAATGCAGCCATAGATGAATCCATAGACCAGATTGATAGTATATGGAACTTTACCAAGCAGAAAGTCGACGAGAAAGTCACCTTAAGTGAAGTGCAGGAACGTTTGATTCTTGAATTTGCAAGGAGATGAATGGTTAAGCGATGAAATTTCGATATCATTTCCAGAAAGTTGTTGACCTGAAGAGTAATGAAAAAACACAGGCAGAGTGGATGTTATCCACAGCGATCGGTAAACTTCAGACGGAGGAAGAACATCTGATACAACTTCTGAACGATAGAAATAATCTGGTCGGGATTATTCAATCTGCTACGGAAAATACAGCGTCTATAAACAGTCTGCAGGAGATGCAGCGATATGTACATCATCTTGACGAGTGCATTTCACGTAAAAACAATGATGTTAAACATGCTCAGGTCAATGTGCAGCGGAATCAGACGTTTCTGAACGGTAAGATGGTTGATGAAAAAGTATGGCTTGGAGCGAGAGACAAGGCCAAGATCAAATTTCAGCAGGATATGCTCCTCCGGGAACAGAACGATCTGGACGAGATGGCTACTGTACGCTTCGCTGCCAAAGCCGGACGCGCGAATTGATGTGAGCCGGACGCGAAGTTGTCTCGTGAAGGAGGAATGAACGATGGCTGTTAAAGACGATAGCGACATGGAAAAAGAATCGGGAGGCGGCTGGGAAAAATTTCTCATGATTTCCATCCCGATTGTATTCACCGTAGTATTGCTGGGCGTATTGCTTACGCTTTTTAATGTAGATATTCGTAATAATTTGTTTGAATTCGCCAACAAGATCCCGGTAGTTAAGGAATGGGTACCTGATCCTGTGCTGGACCCTGAGAAAGATAAGCTGGAGAAAAGTGAGCAGCAGGTTGAAAGTGCTGAAGCCACAATCGAAAAGCTGAAGTCCCAAGTTACGGCAAAAGAAACAGAACTTAAGGCAGCACAGGAAGCGACAACAACTGAAGCGAAGAAAGCAACGGACCTTCAGAAGAAGTTGGATGATGCGGAAAAAGTGGCTGAAACAGCTACGGCAGCAACGCCGGAAACGGAATCCGATTATCAAAAGCAAATCAAAGATTTGGCTAAAATGTATGCGGACATGAGTCCAAGCAAAGCTGCACCGATTTTGCAAAATATGACGAATGAGGAAATGGTATTGTTGTTGAATGCCATGCAGTCATCTGCTCGGACCAAGGTGCTTGAAAAGATGGACCCGAAAACAGCAGCCGATGTCACCATGATGATGAAGGATGCCAAACCGTCCGGGGATCTGGCACTGGATGCGCTGCAATCCAGATTGAAGAAAGAAACCGCAGCAACTTCAACTGCATCCACAACCACAAGCAAAAACCTGGATAAAAACCAGCTTAGTCAAACATTTGCTTCGATGTCTGCTTCAAGTGGTGCCAAGCTATTATTGGAAACATACAAGCTAAGTCCTGACAAAACATTGACCATCCTGAATTCAGTAGATGATGCAACACGCTCTCAATTGCTTGAGAACATGTCTTCAGAGGACTCGGTTGAAACTGCAAAAATTTTGAACAAATTAATGGGCAACAAGTAGAACTGATTACTGTATAACCGAGAGGAGGTGAAAATAAATGTCGATTGTATATCAAATGGCATCCACAGCATCTGCAAAAGCAACAGGAGCAGGTCAGACAACCGGAGCACAATCTAAAGGTTCAGCTGCAGGTGCTAGCGGTGAATTTCTCCAAACTCTTGCACAATCGTTATCTGGAGGAAACACAGAAGGTGATAGTTCAAGCGCTACTGGAAGCTTAACTGCCAATCCGTTGGTGTTTTCCTTTGCTACAAGTGAAGAAGGAGAAGCGGCATCAATCACGGCTATACTGAATTCGTTGTTCACGGACTTGGATTCACTTGACGAAGCTTTGGAAAATGACCCATCCCTACTTGCAGGTTTGCAAACTCTGATTCAACAGCTGTATACACAATTAAGTAATCCTTCAGGTACTAACACAGAAGGTTCTGACGAGTCTTCGAACGGAGCGGAAAGCGTAAATACAGTACCCGCAATTGAACTGTCGCAGCATCCGGCAGCAGTACGTTTTGTTCTGCAAGATATGCTTACACAATTAGTAGCTGGAATGAATGATCCTGAGAGTAACGTTGCGAAGAACGCTCCTGAATTCAAACATTTGTTACAATCTCTGCAGAGTCAGCTTCAAGAGGCTGGAGTGGATACCGCGAGTAACAAAGGATGGACTGAACTGAAATCCATACTGGATACATTGACTGCAGTTAAGGATCAGTCTGCACAAGTCGCTCCAAATACTTCGCTTCAATCATCCAAACAGGATTCTGTTGTACCACAAGTTCTTGTTGCGGCAGTGGCGAATTCTGGAACCCAGGTGAAAGATGAGGCTGTTACCACATCTGCTTCAAATGCAGGTGGAGAAGTGGAACACTCAACCATCATTACTGCAGGAGAGCTGTCCTTGCGTTCATCAGGTACAACAGCAGGAAAACCGGCTGAACCTGTAATGCAAACATCACAGTTTGCCAAGGAAATGACACAGTTTGTTGTTAACAAGCTGGATATTGTCCAGCAAAAAGGATTTTCCGAGGCGACCATCTCACTTCGGCCTGAGCATCTAGGGAAGTTGGATGTTCAAATTACCTTGCAGAACGGGCAGTTGGTTGCACGGTTTATGACTGAGCACACGATGGCTAAAGACATGCTTGAACAACAAATGACGCAGCTACGTTCTTCACTTCAAGCCCAGGGAATTCAAGTGGAACGACTTGAGGTTACTCAGAACAGTTCAATCGGATCACAGATGTATCAGGACGGAGGCCGTCAGCCGGGAAGTAACTCTCAGCAACAACGCCGTTCGCGTGAGCGTGAGGAACAATCGGATGATGCTATAGCTACAGCAGGAATTCAAGAAGAATTGCGTAACTGGCGTAGCGAGCAAGTCGAAGGAAATGAATTACAGAGAGATACATTTAGTGCTAAGGCTTAAACAGAAATGAGGTGAGCAAATGGCTAATGAAATTGTTTCAACGAATAATACCTGGCCGAACTATTCGGCAGCCAATAAAGCAACTACAAGTGCTGCAACAAAAGAATTGGGTAAAGATCAGTTTCTAAAAATCCTGATTACCCAGCTGCAAAATCAAGACCCGATGCAGCCGATGGAGGATAAGGAATTTATCGCTCAAATGGCACAGTTCAGCTCAGTGGAACAACTGGTCAATATTTCTACCCAGCTCAAAACATTGAACCAGTCACTTGGTGCTGTATCCGGCATGATTGGCATGGAGGTAAGTTGGCTTTCTTCTAATAAAGATGATAACGGAACTCTTCGCCAGGGTATTGTAGATTCCATCATTGTAAGAGATAGCGTTCAATACGCAAAAGTGGGCAAAGACGAGATTAAGCTGGATGAGATCATTCAGGTGAATTATCCAAAACAGGCAGAAGAGAGTCAAACTCCGGTACAGAACGTTCAGGACGTAACCCCTGAAACGAACGAGAGCCAGCCAGTTGAATCATCCACTGAAACGGGTGACACGGAAGATAGCGGGAAAACGATATGAGTGATCGCATAACGGTTGGACAATTATACGCAGGCCCGATTACACCGAATATGCTTCAAAGACCCAAAACGGGAGAAGCTTCGGTCATACCCGAAAAACCTTTTGCAAAGGTGCTGGAAGATAATCTTCTGAAATTGAGCAATCATGCTGCCAAACGATTGGAACAGCGTGGTATTGAACTCAAGACCGAGCAAATGGAACAGATTGGTTCTGCTTTGGACAAAGCTGCTGCTAAAGGAGCCAAAGAGTCATTGATTTTAATGCAGGATATGGCTTTTATCGTCAATGTCAAAAATCGTACTGTGGTTACAGCTATGGATAGTGAGAGCATGAAGGATAATGTGTTCACTCAGATTGATAGTGCCGTAATCATTTCTTAACCGGCTGGCCCTTCTCGGGAGCCGGAATGCCGCTGACCGACTGATGCGGTAACCAAATGAAGACTGGGAGGATTTTTTAAAATGATAAAATCAATGTACTCAGGCGTTTCCGGGATGCGGGGTTTCCAAACAAAACTCGACGTAATTGGTAACAATATTGCGAACGTAAACACGGTTGGCTTCAAAGGCAGTCGGGTTATGTTCAAAGATATTATGAGCCAAACAACGGCAGGGGTAACTGCCCCTGGCGATGCAAGTGGTGGTGTCAATGCGAAACAAATCGGTCTTGGTGTAACGGTAGGTTCAATTGATACGCTGCATCTGGCAGGTAGCCCAATGACAACGAATAATCCAACAGATCTTCGGATTAATGGAGATGGATTCTTCTTGGTACGTTTGAGTGAAGATCAGGAAATACCTTACCTGACTCGTGCAGGGGATTTCCATGTGGATGCTGCACGTAACCTTTTGACTTCGGATGGATTGTTTGTTCTGGATAATGGTGGTGGAAATATTACGATACCGGATGATGTGGTTTCCTTCACGATAGGTCAGGATGGAACAATTAACCAAACCATGGCAGACGGAACCATCGAAGCAGGTCCACAGCTTGGAATAGGTAAAGTTGTCAATCCAGAAGGCCTTGAGAAAATTGGGGGCAACTTGTACCGTATGACAGCAAACGCGAATCCGGATGGGGCGCTGGAACCATTAACAGCGAACAGTGCTGAGGACGGAACAGGAGCAATCATTGCTGGACAGCTCGAGATGTCTAACGTGGATCTGACAGGAGAGTTTACTGAGATGATTGTAGCTCAACGTGGATTCCAGGCAAACTCCCGGATCATTACAACGTCGGATGAAATACTTCAGGAAGTTGTTAACCTGAAACGTTAATAGCTGATTAATGAATTTTTAAAACGTGGGGGAGCTTGCTCCTCCCACTCTGATCAAGGGGGCTTAGCATGATTTCGGTTACGCGGTTAAATGGTTCTCCCATGTGGTTAAATGCGCTGATGGTTGAAATTGTGGAAGAGACGCCGGATACGTATATTACTCTGGTAACTGGAAAGAGACTGATTGTGCTTGAAAAAGCCGATGACGTTATTTCCAAGATTAAAGATTACAACCGTGAAATCGGGGTTCAGGCAGCCACTATTAAAGTGCAGCAAACGGAGGAATCCTGATGAAAAAAATGATGCCCTGGCTTGCAACAATGTTGCTGGCGATAACACTCATTGTGGTGGTTGTGTTTGTATTTATGCAAGGACAGAACGGAAATAAGGACGACACACATACGGCGGCAGCTACTGAAGAAAAAAAAATGACTGCGGATGAAATTGTAGAAGTATCGTCAGAGCTTGCACAGATTAAAACGAATCTGGCCGATCCGGATCGTATTATTATGGTTAGTTTTTCTTTCAAGTTATCTGACAAAACAGCCAAAGAAGATTTTGAAAAAATCAAAAGCATTACGGTGAAGCCCATTATTATTCAGGCACTTGCAGACACCAAGGCTGAGGAACTGAATTCGGCCAAGGGTATGAAACAATTCAATGAGAAACTGACAGGTCTAATTAATGAGGCATTGCCTGAGCCGAAATTGAAAAGCACTAGTTTTTCAGACATTGTGATAGCAACGATGTAAATGAACAGAACATGCTGTAGACCTGTAAGGGGGTGAGAACATGGTGGATGTATTATCACAAAATGAGATTGACGCCCTATTAGCAGCCCTTTCTTCTGGTGAAATGGACGCAGAAGAATTGAAGAAGGAAGAAACTCAGAAGAAAATTAGATCGTACGATTTTAAGCGGGCAGTGCGTTTTTCCAAAGACCATATCAGAAGCTTGACTCGTATTCACGAAAACTTTGCACGCTTTCTCACCACTTATTTTTCAGCCCAACTGCGGACGTTCGTTCAAATCAATGTCGTTCAGGTCGAACAGTTGCCTTATGATGAGTTTATCCGTTCTATTCCTAAGATGACGATATTGAACATTTTTGAAGCGGAGCCACTACAGGGACGAATGGTGATGGAAGTCCATCCAAACGTGGGATATGCGATGTTGGATCGCCTTCTTGGTGGAACCGGGAGTGCTCCAACAAAGATTGCATCGATGACGGAGATTGAAACGACCATCATGGAACGAATATTCAGCCGTGCATTTGAAAGTTTGCAAGAAGCATGGAAGACCGTGTTGGATATTACCCCGAGGATGGAAGCGCTCGAGACCAATCCGCAATTTATGCAGATTGTATCTCCCAATGAGACCATTGCTCTGATCTCGCTCAGTACCAAAATTGGTGACACGACAGGCATGATCAATCTATGTATACCGCATGTCGTTCTTGAACCTATTATGTCACGGTTGTCAACTCATCAGTGGTTTGTTTCGGAGAAGAAAACGAGAGCTCCGGAGGAGTATGATGCTCTAAAAGAGCGTGTGAACAAAGCCAAGTTACCCATCGTTGCGGAATTGGGAGAATCGAGAATTTCAATTGCAGAATTTCTGGGTCTGTCCGTTGGTGATGTCATTACGTTGAACAAACCAGTTGATGAGGGACTTTCCATTAAAGTGGGTGACAAACTGAAATACATGGGCAGTCCGGGGACAATCAAGGACCGTGTGGCTGTGCAAATAGACGAGATTGTCACCGAAGGAGTTGAAGAATTTGACGAGTAAGGATTATTTATCCCAGGAAGAAATCGATGCTTTGCTCAGGCAATCGGAATCGATAAACAGCTCGGAACCCGCCGAAAAGACGGTTGATGATTTTTTGACCGAGCTGGAGCAGGATGCCTTGGGGGAGATTGGTAACATTACATTTGGTAGCGCGGCAACAGCCTTGTCCACGCTATTAGGCCTCAAAGTAGATATTACAACACCTAAAGTTTCTATCATTAGTCGAACGCAGTTTGAAGAAGCTTTTCCTAAGCCGCATGTTGCCGTTCATGTGAATTACGTGGATGGATTCGAAGGCATTAACTCACTTGTTATCAAGAAGAGAGATGCTCAAGTCATCGCTGATTTGATGCTGGGTGGTGAAGGAAATCCGGTCGATGAAGAACTGAATGAAATCCATATTAGTGCGGTACAGGAAGCGATGAACCAGATGATGGGTTCCTCTGCAACCTCAATGTCCACGATTTTTAATCGTTTTGTGAATATTTCCCCTCCGGGTATCGATATTCTCAATCTGGAGAGTGGAGAGGGTGTAAGTAATCTTCCAGCAGATGAGACGCTCATCCAGGTTTCATTTCGCTTATTAATCGGGGATCTGATCGATTCCAATCTGATGCAGTTGCTACCAGTGCATTTTGCCAAAAACATGGTAGACATGCTGATTGGAGGCGCTCAGGAGTCAACTGCCAGCGCACCAGTGGCATCAACACCTGAACCTGCGCCAGCAGCTGTACCAGCAACGCCGCCACCGGTTGCAGAGCAGCCGCCCGTTCAACACCAACAGGCTCCACAGGCTCCACAACAGCCTGCTCAGGACTATAACGGATATGGACAGGCCCCGATGGGTATGCCTCAAGGAATGCCGCCACAGCAGCCGTATGGCATGCCCCCGCAGCAACCTTATGGTGCACCTCAACATTACGGTGGAATGCCAAATAGGAATGTTAACGTACAACCAGTTCAATTCGCCAATTTGCAAAACGGGGCGTATGGTCAGGTAGACGAAAACAATTTGAATTTATTGATGGACATTCCCCTTAAGGTCACCGTAGAATTAGGAAGGACCCAGAAGCAAATTAAAGATATTTTGGAACTGTCACAGGGTTCGATTGTCGAACTGGATAAGTTAGCCGGGGAACCTGTCGATATTTTGGTGAATAACAAACTGATCGCCAAGGGAGAAGTTGTCGTTATTGACGAAAACTTTGGTGTTCGTGTTATAGATATCGTTAGCCAATGGGACCGAATTCAGAAATTACAATAAGCACAATTTAGGGAGGACTTGAATCAAGATGGCAAACCGAATTTTAGTCGTAGACGACGCTGCATTTATGAGAATGATGATCCGGGACATTTTGTCCAAAAATGGATATGAGGTTGTTGGTGAGGCACAGGATGGCTCACAAGCAATTGAGAAATTTAAAGAGCTTCGTCCGGATCTGATCACAATGGATATTACGATGCCTGAGATGGATGGCATTGCAGCTTTGAAAGAAATCAAGAAGATTGATGCTAACGCTAAAGTAATTATGTGCTCCGCGATGGGGCAACAAGCGATGGTAATCGACGCTATTCAAGCAGGTGCCAAAGACTTTATCGTTAAACCTTTCCAATCTGACCGGGTTATCGAAGCGATCAGCAAGACACTGGGCGTTTAAGAGACATGATGATGGCTCAGGGTGATATTCCAGGAGGAGCTGGCGTGGGAACCAATTATTATTTACAGCTTGTATGGGTGATTGTTGTCCTGGCCGTCATCCTGGCCCTTATTGTTTATCTGATCCGTTTTTTAAACAAACGGAATCAGCAAATGTTCCGGCACGGCACAATTCGTACCCTGGGCGGGGTTGGACTGGGGCAAAACAAGTCGCTGCAAATTATTGAAATTGGTGGAAGTGTATATCTGCTTGGTGTAGGTGAAGACATTCAGTTGGTAGATAAGGTTTCAGATCTGGAAGAGGCGCAAAGAATCATTGATTCCTTCGAACGAGATGCTGCTGCACAACAAGGGAATCTCTCACCTCTCATTGCCAAGCTCACAAAACGTTTCCGTAGAGAAGAACCGCCGCGGGAAATGGAACTAGAGGACACAACTTCTTTTCACGAAATGTTTGAATCCAAACTTCGGCAGATGCCTAACCGTAAAGAGAAGATGGAAAAGCTCCTGGATAAAGACAATACTACAGATCGGTCGAGGGATTCATGAAGAAAAAGATTTGGTTAGCGTGTTGTTTATTAGGACTTATCAGTCTGGCATCTGTAACGGTTGCCTTTGCCGAACCCATTCCGAATATTGATATTCAGATTGGAAACGGTGATGGAGGGACACCAAGCACGAGTTCACTGTCCATCATTCTGTTAATTACGGTGCTTAGTATTGCTCCAGCAATGCTTGTACTGATGACCAGTTTTACTCGGATTGTGATTGTGCTCGGTTTTATACGTACATCTTTAGGTACACAACAAATGCCACCGAATCAGGTGCTAGTCGGTTTGGCGCTATTTCTGACACTTTTCATTATGTCGCCGACGTTGTCTTCCATAAATCAGGTAGCGCTTCAGCCCTATCTCCAGGGAGAGCTTACGCAAACCGAGGCACTTGAAAAAGCAGCTGATCCCATAAAGAAATTTATGTTTAGTCATACCAGAGAAAAAGATCTGTTACTGTTTATGAAGTACAATCAGACTGAACAACCAAAGACCTATCAGGATATCCCAATTACTGTTATGGTGCCGGCATATGTAATCAGTGAGTTGAAGACAGCATTCCAGATGGGGTTTATGATTTTTATTCCGTTTCTGGTTATAGACATTGTTGTCGCGAGTACACTCATGGCAATGGGGATGATGATGCTTCCGCCGGTCATGATCTCATTACCTTTCAAAATACTGCTCTTTGTCCTTGTAGACGGGTGGTATCTGGTTGTCAAGTCACTGTTACTGAGTTTTAATACTTGATCCGGAAAGTTAAAGGAGGACGGTCATGACTTCGGAATTTATTATCGGTCTGGCCGGGAAAGCGGTATACACGTCATTGCTGGCCAGCGCACCCATGCTTATACTAGCTCTGGTTGTAGGACTTGCAATCAGTATTTTTCAAGCGACAACTCAAATTCAGGAACAAACATTAGCTTTTGTGCCCAAGATTGTTGCCGTACTTCTGTCAGTACTTTTGTTTGGACCTTGGATCTTAAATATCTTGGTCGATTTTACGTTTAACATTCTCGATAATCTATACAGATACATAGGGTAGGCTTTAGCAGATGGAGACATTGTTGCAAAGTTTCCCTGTCGCTCTGCTTATGTTTTGTCGAATCACATCATTTTTTGTAACTGCGCCAGTTTTTTCGGCTCGAAATGTGCCGGCTTCAGTTAAAATAGGTATCTCTGCATTTGTCACATTATCTGTCTATCTGATTTACGGAATAGACCAGACCGTACCCACAGACCTGAGTTATGTCTTATTGATCATCAGAGAGATTTTAATTGGCTTGCTTTTAGGTTTTGTGGCTTTTCTGTTGATGACGGCTGTTCAGACTGCGGGGACCTTTATCGATCTACAGATCGGTTTTGGTATGGCCAATGTATACGATCCAATGACAGGTGCTTCAGCTCCACTTACGGGTAACTTGAAGTATGCATTTGCTATGCTTCTGTTTCTGACGATGAATGGTCACCATTATTTGCTGGATGCGATAGTCTACAGTTACCGGTGGGTACCATTATCTAATGTATTTTTCCTACGGTTGGCAGATGGAAGTATTGCTGAATTTTTGATTCAGACCTTAGGTCAATCATTTATGCTGGCTTTTCAGATGTCGGCTCCAATTGTAGTTGCGTTGTTTTTGACGGATGTTGGATTGGGTTTTTTGGCCAAAACTGCTCCTCAATTTAATGTATTTGCAGTTGGGTTGCCGCTTAAGTTACTCGTTGGTCTTGCTATTTTGCTTTTGCTGGTTCCCAGTTTCTCCTTTGTATTTAGTCAATTGTTCGAAGCGATATTCAGATCGATGGAAAAATTGCTTGGAACCATTGGACAAAGGCCCGGCTGAGTGAAACGGAGGAAAAGACACGGATGAAACTTCAACTCGACCTCCAGTTGTTTTCAGGGGAGAAGACGGAGAAAGCTACCCCGAAAAAGAGACAGGATACACGAAAAAAAGGACAGGTTGTAAAAAGCGCTGAACTATCTGGCGCCTCCATTCTCCTAATCGTGTTTTTGATCATGATGGTATTCAGCAATTTCTATAAAGAACGTATAGTTCGTCTGTTTACAGATATCTTCATCAATCGATTGAGTATGGATATCACCGGAGAGAATGTGATGGCGCTTATGATGCGCTATGGCATTGAAGTTTTGTTATTGATCGCTCCCGTTTTGCTGGGTGCGTTACTGGTTGCTTTGATCGTTAACTACATGCAAGTTGGTTTTCTTCTTGTAGGGGAAGGATTGAAGCCAAAACTTGAGAAACTGGACCCGATTAAAGGTTTCAAAAATATATTCTCTCTCCGCTCATTAGTGGAATTTGCTAAATCCATTTTGAAAATGTCGATTATCGGTTATCTCGTTTACAGTACAATTAAAGGCTACCAGTCAGATATTGCATCACTTTCTCATTTTTCATTGGATGCTATTTTACATTTCGCTGCGTCGATCACTTTAAGTCTTGGTATCAAGATTGCAGTGGCATTAATGATACTTGCGATATTTGATTACATGTATCAGAAGTATGACCATGAGAAGAAGATTCGCATGTCCAAGCAGGACATTAAGGATGAGTACAAGAAAATGGAAGGCGATCCGCTGATCAAAGGTAAAATTCGGGAACGTCAGCGTCGTATGGCTATGCAGCGTATGATGCAGGAAGTGCCGAATGCGGATGTAATCATCACGAACCCGACCCACTTCGCGGTTGCGCTAAAGTATGAAGGTTCCGAGATGGAGGCACCGCAGATTATTGCCAAAGGTCAGGATTATGTCGCCTTGCGTATTAAGGAAATTGCCAAAGAAAACGGTGTTATTACGATGGAAAACAAGCCGTTAGCACGAGCATTGTTCCAGAGAGCCGAGATTGGTGACGCTATACCGGCCGATTTGTTTCAAGCGGTAGCCGAAGTGCTGGCTTATGTATATAAACTAAAGGGCAGAACGAAATAAAAGGGGATCGGAGGCCGTACATTCATTGAAGATTAAAGATATAGCTGTCCTTGCGGGTATCATTGGCATTGTGTTGATGATGATTCTCCCGATCCCGCCCTGGCTGTTGGACTTGTTGCTGGTCGTGAATATTTCAATTGCTCTGATGATACTCCTTGTTGCCATGAACAGCAAAGAAGCGTTGCAGTTTTCTATTTTTCCAGCTTTGCTGTTGATCACTACACTATTCCGACTGGCACTGAACATTTCGACAACCAAGCTAATCCTTGGTGATGGGGATGCCGGAGCTGTAGTTGCTACCTTTGGTAGCTGGATTGCTGGTGGGCAAATTGCGATTGGATTTATTGTGTTTTTGATCCTCGTTGTCGTTCAGTTTATCGTTATTACAAAGGGGTCTGAGCGCGTAGCTGAAGTTGCTGCCCGATTCACCCTCGATGCGATGCCTGGTAAACAAATGAGTATTGATGCGGATCTGAATGCGGGTCTGATCAACGAGCAACAAGCTCGTGAGCGTCGTTCCAAAATTGAACGTGAAGCCGATTTCTATGGAGCGATGGATGGAGCAAGTAAATTCGTAAAAGGTGACGCAATTGCAAGTATTATCATCCTCCTGATCAATCTCATTGGTGGATTTATAATCGGTATGACTGTGCATGGGATGGCTTTTGCAGATGCAATGTCAACGTACTCTGTACTGACGATCGGAGATGGATTGGTAAGCCAAATCCCTGCTCTGCTTATTTCCACAGCAGCAGGACTTATCGTCACCAGAGCGTCATCCGAAGGAAACCTGGCAGATGATATTACAGGGCAACTGTTTACATATCCAATACTTATTTATATCGTAGCTTTCGTTATCGCCATGCTCGGTTTCTTCACACCCATTCATGTTATTACTACGCTTCCGTTGGCAGGTGTGTTGGCATATGCCGCGTGGCGTATGCAGAATAATCTGAATTTGAAACAAGTAGCGGAAGAACAGTTGGAAGAAGAACAGCAGATTGAAGAGGTTAGAAGTCCTGAAAGTGTAATTAACCTGCTTCAGGTGGACCCTATTGAGTTTGAATTTGGTTATGGTTTAATCCCGCTTGCTGATAATCAGCAGGGTGGGGACTTATTGGATCGGATCATTATGATTCGGAGGCAGTGTGCTCTTGAACTTGGGTTGGTCGTTCCGGTCATACGGATTCGAGACAATATCCAGCTAAGACCCAATGAGTATGTTATCAAAATCAAGGGTAATGTGGTAGGCGGAGGAGAACTGTTGCTGAATCATTACCTTGCCATGAGTCCTGGCTATGATGAGGAGTCTGTGACAGGTATTGAAACGACGGAGCCTGCTTTTGGACTTCCGGCACTATGGATTGATGAAGTAACCAAAGACAGAGCGGAACTTGCAGGATATACGGTCGTTGATCCGCCTTCCGTTGTGGCTACACATCTGACGGAACTGATTAAGAAACATGCGCATGAGTTACTTGGAAGACAAGAGACAAAAGCACTTGTGGATAATCTCAGAGAGAACTATTCTGCCCTTGTGGATGAACTGATCCCTTCTCTACTTTCCATTGGTGATGTACAGAAAGTGCTTGCCAAGTTATTGCGTGAGAAAATATCTATTCGGGATATGGTTACCATCTTCGAGACACTGGCTGACTATGGTACGTATACGAAGGATCCTGATGTGCTGACTGAATACGTCAGACAATCCCTCTCACGTCAGATTACTCAGCAGTTCTCTCAAAAAGGTGAGACACTTCGAGTGATCACGGTTGGACCTGGTCTTGAGAAGAAAATTGCTGAAAGTGTGCAACAATCGGATCAAGGCAGTTATCTGGCGCTGGACCCTGTATCTACACAAAGTGTATATCAGAAGCTCAGTGAACAAGTGAACCGTTTGATTCAATCAGGTCAGCAACCTGTTGTATTAACTTCTCCAACCATTCGGATGTATCTGCGTCAGGTTATTGAACGTACTATGCAGGACATTCCTGTGCTTTCCTACAGCGAGTTGGAGCCGAATGTTGAAATTCAAAGTATCGGGGTGGTGAACTTATGAGAGTAAAACAATACGTTGTTGAGACCATGCCCGAAGCTATGCTTCAAATTCGCAAAGACCTGGGAAGTGATGCCGTTATTCTGTCCACCAAAGAGATTAAGGTGGGCGGTGTAATGGGAATGTTTCGCAAAAAACGGATCGAAGTTGTAGCTGCAGTGGATAAGGAAGAAAACAAGCAAACAACAAAGCCAGTACAAAATCAATTCACAACTGTACCTCGTGCATTTGTACCTGAGGCTTATCGGCAAACAGCTCGTTCGTTTGTTGCGGCTTCTGATGAGTCGGCGACAATGAGTACAGGTGATCAAAGTGCACAGGACCAATCTGCGGCTGCGCCGTCTGTGTTTGAATCGCGTAATATCGGTTCAGACATAGACAGCGGCTCTGGTTCTTCGAGCACGGATCATAAACCGCGACCGCAAGGGGCGGATTTTTCGGGTTCAGCAACTGGTCCAAAGCCAACAGGTTCAGACCTGCAGCAGGATAAGTTGATGACTGAATTGCAGGATCTTAAACAGATGGTGACCAGGCTTTCAAAGCAAGGTACTTCTGCGGACCCTGTGCCAGAGGAACTGCATACGATCCGAGAACGTTTGACAGAACAAGATGTGTGGCCTGAAGTATGGGAATCCTGGTTTGATTCAATTCAAGCAAAATGGTCTGAGGATGGATTGAAAGAACAGGATGTAGAGCAAATAGTGAAGCTTGAGGTTATGCACTTTTTGGAGCAACGTATTGAAGAAGGCATTCTTCCTACCACGCGAATCGTCTATGTAGCTGGACCAACCGGTGTAGGGAAAACAACGACAATTGCAAAATTGGCTGCTGAACAAATGTTCAAAAAACAGCGTAAAGTTGGATTCATTACATCAGATACGTATCGGATCTCGGCGGTAGAACAGCTTAGAACATATGCATCTATACTGAATGTTCCACTTGAGGTGGTACAATCACCCGGTGATACACAACGTGCCATCTCTCGATTAGAGAATTGTGATTTGATTTTTATGGATACAGCGGGTAGAAACTACAGAAATGAATTACTTGTTTCGGAATTGCAAAGTTTGCTTGCTCCTGTAGAGAATAGCGAAACCTTTCTGGTCATGAGTATGACTTCCAAAAGTGCTGATATGGTTCAGATCACGGAACATTTCAGTAAATATGGTCTAGATAAGGTGATTTTCACCAAAATGGATGAGACTGGGAGTTGCGGTCCGTTATTTAACTTGTTACACCGTTTTCCACTCAAGCTCGCATATGTGGCAAATGGACAAAATGTTCCGGACGATTTGTTGAAGCCGGATGCAGATTCGTTGTCTAAACAGTTGCTGGGAGAATGGTCACAATGAAGGATCAGGCAGCTGCACTTCGAAGTATGGTCTCCGCGCCATTGGAATTGGAAGGCATTGAGCGAGATATTCGATCCTCGAAAATCATTACTGTGGCCAGTGGTAAGGGAGGTGTTGGTAAATCCAATTTCACACTGAACTTTGCCTTGGCATTGCAGGCTTTGGGGCAAAAGGTACTTGTATTTGATGCTGATATTGGAATGGCTAATATTGATGTTCTTATGGGTACGTCTTCTTCCTATAATCTTTACCACCTGTTGTACCGACATAAATCCATAAGGGAAATCATACAACTGGGTGCCAGTGGCTTGCCTTACATTGCTGGGGGATCAGGCATGAAAGAGTTGTTCTCATTGTCTGATCGTGATCTGGAGTTTTTCGCCAGTCAAGTCGAGGATATTGCCCAGGAAATGGATTATGTCATCTTTGACACTGGGGCAGGACTCTCCAGAGAGAATATGAAGTTCATCGGTGCTGCTGATGAATGCCTGATTATAACTACACCTGAACCGACTTCAATAACCGATGCTTATGCTTTAGTCAAAGTTATGCACGGCCAGGAAAATGCTACGCCCTTTCGGATGATCGTTAACCGGGTGGAAGACGAACGAGAAGCGGAACGGGTGGCAGATAAAATAGCTGGAGTGGCGAGGCGGTTTTTGCAGACGGATATTCCGCTACTTGGGTATATTTCAGAAGACGCCCAGGTAGTCAAGGCGGTTAAAAGGCAAATGCCCTATAGTCTGGCTTATCCCAATGCCAAAGCCTCCAAAGATATAGAGAAACTTGCTCTTCGTTATCTGGCTGTACCTGCAACTCCGGGATCCGGAACCTTGACAGGAATCAGGGGATTTATGAATAAGTGGCTTAAACGAACAACATGATTTCTGAATAAAGGAAACAGGGGTGACACAACATGGCGGTGTATCAAGTATTGGTTGTCGATGATTCCGCTTTTATGCGTAAGATTGTTACGGATTTGATCCAAGCGGATCCGGAATTCAAGGTTACGGCAACGGCATCAAACGGTAGAGAAGCGATTCAAAAATCACTGGAATTGAAACCAGATATTATTACAATGGACGTTGAGATGCCCGAAATGAATGGGTTGGATGCTTTAAAATCAATTATGAAGGAATCTTTCGTTCCTGTGATTATGCTCTCTGGTATCAATGAACAAGGTATGAAAGAAACCATTATGGCGCTTGAAGCCGGGGCATTTGACTTCATTCGCAAACCATCTATTTCACATGACCAGGATATTGCTCAAGTCGGTAAAGCCTTGGTTGAGCGCATGCGTGCTGCGATGAATGAGATCAAAAGAAAAGCTGATCGTGAGTTATCCATGAAAAATAGAGACATGTTGCGAGGAGCAGTTGCTCCCCCAACTCAGCCAGTGCAGAAAGAACTGCCGGCTAGGGATCGAGCGGAACCTGTAAAAAAAACGGTCGAACCTGTCCAGACGAGTCAACACTCTCTTCGAGAGCGGACTGAAGCTTTTCAGGCCAAGTCAAAGAAAACAATTGAACCATTGTCACCTTCAAAACCAAGTCGCGTAGAGAACAAATCAGAGCCTTTGCCGAAGGCTGAGCGTAATCTGGGGACGAAGGCAGAAAAAGCAGTGAGGTCAGCTAATACGGTACAGACTCCAAAGGAAGTTCGACTACCTAATGCAGCTAGAGTGGCAGCCGATCAAATAGCGGCAACTTCTGCCTCTGCAAAAGCCAAGGATGTAATCAAGCCTAATCCTGTCCCCAAAGGTGGAGGGGGGCTGGAAGGACCATTCAACAAACTTGTGGCAATAGGTTGTTCTACGGGTGGACCGAGGGCTCTCAAAACATTGCTTGAGCAGTTGCCTGCTGATTTGCCTGCACCGGTTATTATTGTGCAGCATATGCCGCCCAACTTCACACGTTCTCTGGCTCAACGATTAAATACATTCAGTCCACTGCATGTGGTTGAAGCTGAAGAGGGCATGGTTCTGAAAAAAGGAACTGCCTATATAGCACCCGGCGGATTCCATGTGAAAGTTAACAAAACAGCAGACGGGAAGTTTATCGTGAAGCTGACTGAAGATCAACCAGTGAATGGCCATAGACCTTCAGTGGATACGATGTTTGAGTCACTTCTGCCGTTTACATCTTTACAAAGGCATCTTGTTTTGCTCACGGGAATGGGAAGTGATGGAGCACGTATGATGAAGAGATTATACGAAGCTGGAGTTACATCAACCTTTGCCGAGAATGAAGAAACATGTGTTGTATATGGTATGCCGCGTTCTGCTGTAGAGCTGCAATGCGTTCGTCATCTTCTGCCATTGCAGGAGATTGCGTCTAAACTTGTTCAAGCAGTGAAATAACGGAGTGTAACTCACGGAGGAGGTGCCTCACAATGGACATGAACCAATATTTATCCATGTTTATTGATGAGTCTAATGATCATCTGCAATCGCTTAACGAAAACATGCTTCAACTTGAAGGCAATCCGGAAGACCTGGGCATAGTTCAGGTTATATTCCGCTCTGCTCATACCTTGAAGGGTATGGCAGCAACTATGGGCTTTGAAGATTTGGCATCACTGACACATAAAATGGAAAATGTGTTGGATCTGGTTCGTAATGAGAAGTTGAAAATGCAGGATTACATTTTTGATACCATGTTCAAGAGTCTGGATGCTTTGGAAACCATGGTTCAGGATATTACCGAAGGTGGACAAGGTAAAGCAGATGTGTCGGCAATCGTAGCTTCACTTCAGGCCATTGAAAATGGTGAAATGACAAATGGAGACGGACCTGCTACAGAAACAAACAAGCCAGCTAACGCTTCAATTTCTTCGGCTGTGGAGCTGGATGAATTCCAATATTCAGTGCTGGATCAGTCGATCGCCGAAGGTCATCGTGTGTTCTACGTGGATGTGCTTGTTAGCGAGCATAGCCAGTTAAAAGGTGTACGGGCTTATATGGTCTTTGATATGCTGGAACGTTCAGGTGAAGTCGTTAAGGCTTACCCATCCGTTCAGGATATTGAGCAGGAGAAGTTTGAGCGCAGTTTCTCGTTGTATTACATAACAACTAAAGAGGCGCACGAACTGGAAGAAGGCATCATGAGTATCTCTGAAATTGAAAGTGCGAAGCTCATTCAACTGGATCAGGAGACTCTTCAGCAGATGGCCAATCAGGTAGCAGCTACAGTTGAAGCGCCACCCGCACCAACAGCTGTAGCTGAGGTTGCTTCGCCGGATAAGAATTCTGTACCGAAAGAAGAAGCCACAACGGTACCAGCTAAAACAGCTGCACCGAAGCAAGCTGCTGCACCTTCACGTACCATTCGTGTGGATATTGAACGTCTCGACGTATTGATGAACCTGTTCAGCGAATTGTTGATTGACCGTTCACGTCTGGAGCAACTGGCCAGTGAAACAGGCAACAATGATTTATCCGATACAGTAGCTCATTTAAGTCGAGTTAGCACAGATTTGCAAAATATTGTACTGAAATTGCGGATGGTTCCGGTAGATACTGTATTTAATCGATTCCCGCGCATGATCCGTGATCTGGCTAAGACACTTGATAAAAAAATCGATCTGGTGATTACAGGTGCTGAGACGGAACTGGATCGTACGGTAATTGATGAGATTGGTGATCCGCTTGTGCATTTACTGCGTAACGCGGTTGACCATGGTGTGGAATCCATTGCAGAGCGTGTAGCTGCAGGTAAACCAGAGATGGGAACAGTAAACCTGCGTGCCTTCCACAGTGGGAATCACGTATTTATCGAGATTGAAGATGATGGTAAAGGTATCTATCGCGACAAGCTTTTGAAAACCGCGATCAAACGTGGTGTTGTAACCGAAGAACAAGGTGCCAAGATGAGTGACGATGAAGTAAATCAACTGTTGTTCGCACCTGGTTTTAGTACTGCTGATATTATCTCGGATATCTCTGGCCGTGGCGTTGGCTTGGATGTAGTAAAATCGAAGATCACTTCGCTTGGCGGTAATGTAACCATTCATTCAACTCCAGGCAAAGGCACGAACTTCTCTGTTCAGCTTCCATTGACTCTATCCATTATTGCTGCAATGCTTGTACGACTTGGTTCAGAGAAATACGCTGTTCCGTTGTCCTCCATTGTAGAGACGGCCATTGTACAACGTGAGCAAGTTCGTAATATTCACGGCAATAAAATGATCACGTTCCGTGAGTCACTGATTCCGTACTTGTCCTTGAGCGAAGTTTTCTCCGTACCGGATTTCAATGACGCTGATGAGCCGGAAACAGAAATTGTCGTGATTCGCAAAGGCGACCGTCTTGCAGCCGTAGCTGTTGAAGAATTTATTGGACAGAGTGAGATTGTTCTCAAATCAATGGGAACCTATCTTCCTGCTATTGAAGGAATCTCTGGAGCAACCATTCTCGGAGATGGACAAGTAGCCCTGATTCTTGATCCTAATGCATTTATTAAATAAGCATAGAGCTAAGTCTTACATTTAATAGGGAGGTTTTTTACATGGAAGAAGAGTTGAAAGTCATCGTCTTTAAATTGGGTTCCGAAGAGTATGGTATTGAGGTAGATAAGGTTCAGACGATTGAGCGCATGATGCCAATTACCCGTGTTCCCAAGACACTTTCCTTTGTAAAAGGAGTTATTAATCTACGCGGTGTTGTAATTCCGGTCATTGATCTACGCGGTCGTTTCTCCCTTCCGGAAACGGAATACACGGATCAGACTCGTATTGTTATCGTAGGTGTAGACGACATGCAAGTTGGCTTTATCGTAGATTCTGCCAATGATGTTATTGATATCAAGAGCAGTGCAATCGATAGCCCACCAGAAGTGGTTGGCGGCGTCAAAGCAAGATACCTGCGAGGTGTTGCTAAATTGGAGGATTCACGCTTGTTGATTATGCTCAACCTAAACGAAGTATTAAATAAAAGCGAGATTGTACAGCTGGAAAGTGTTGAGGGCTAGTACCGTGGAGATGTTCAACCGATTTGAGGTATTCCAGATGGATGTGCTCAAAGAGGTCGGTAACATTGGAGCAGGCAACGCCGCAACGGCGTTGTCTCAACTCCTCAACAGACCGATTGACATGGGTGTACCTACAGTACAAATGCTCCCTTTTGAAGAAGTTGCCGAAAAAGTGGGCGGAGATGAACGCATCGTGGTTACCGTGTTTCTTCGTGTAGAGGGCGAAGCACCGGGAAATCTTTTCTTTATGATGACACCAGAGGCTGCTAAAATGTTGTTGAATAGACTTGCCGGGTTTGATCTGAAAGAAGGACTGGCTTTTACAGATATGGAACAATCAGCGCTTTCCGAAATTGGAAATATTTTGGCTGGATCCTATCTTTCTTCTTTGGCAGATTTCACGAAGTTGTCTATGTATCCAACTGTTCCTGGACTTGCCATCGACATGGCGGGAGCCATTCTAAGTTATGGCTTGCTGCAATTTGGCGAGATGGGTGACGCTGCATTGTTGATTGACACATCTTTCTTTGAAGGTGAAGATCAAGTTGAGGGTCAGTTTTTCCTCATTCCGGATCCACCATCCTTTGCAAAGATATTTGAATCGCTAGGGGTGCCACTGAGCCATGATTGAGGACAAAAGCGTCGTTAAAGTCGGTATGGCGGATTTAAACATCGCTCATCTTCCTGGTGTAATCCGTACGACGGGCTTGGGCTCGTGTGTGGGATTAACAATGTATGACCCACATTTGAAGCTGGCTGGAATGGCGCATGTCATGCTTCCTACTTCAGAGATCGCCCGTGAAGGGAAACTGAACACTGCGAAATATGCGGATACGGCGTTGCCTGAGCTTTTGGAAAAGATGATAAAACTAGGCGCTTCTCACTCACGTATTGTGTCTAAAATGGCCGGGGGCTCTCAGATGTTTGCCTTTGCTGGCGCTGGAGATACAATGCGCATTGGACCAAGGAATGCAGATTCTTGTCGAGAGTGGCTTCAAAAACTCAATATCCCTCTTCTAGCAGAAGATACGGGTGGGAATTATGGACGAACGATTGAGATGGACTGTGAAACTGGACTTTTGACTATTCGAAGTGTACAAATGGGTGTAAAGGAATTATAAGACTATGATAGGAAACTACCGCATTAATCTTGGAGCAGGCATCGTTGGGTTTATTCTTACTTTTTTTGTAGCGTACAGCAGCAATGTGCTGATGACCAGTTTAATTCGCGGATTGATCGGATTCGTAGCCTGGTTTGTCCTTGCATATGGTTTACGCTGGGGATTGGGATTGCTGCTGAACCCTCAGATCGAGGGAAATGGGTATGGTTATGATTCACCAAATGCTCAAGATCAAAGAGGTTCACAGGTGGACATTAAAATCGAAGACGATGGACAAGAGCTGAATGATTTGCTCAAGAGTGGACAGAACGCTTCATCTGGGGACGATCTTCCGCCATCTGAGACGAAAGCTCCAACGGGATTCGCCCCTTTGGATCCGCCTAAACTTGTCCGGACCAAGGATCCGGAGGAATTGGCGCAGGCCGTTCGTCACCTGACAGACAAATAAGGAGGGTGAAAGCAATTGAACGAGCGTAAAGCTTCACATTTGAACCATTCTGATCTGTGGGAAAAGTGGAAAGAACATGGAGATCTTGATGCCAAGAAAACGTTGATTGAAAAGTATCTTCATATTGTAAATTATGTATCCGGTCGACTGGCTGTTGGTTTACCCAAAAATGTTCCCAAGGATGACTTGGAGAGCAATGGCGTTATGGGGTTAATTGATGCATTGGAGAAGTTCGACTATGAACGTGGTCTGCAATTTGAAACTTATGCATCATGGAGGGTCCGCGGAGCCATTCTTGACGGTCTGCGTCAAGGAGATTGGGTTCCGCGTTCTGTGCGTGAGAAGGCCAAGCGAATTGAAGACGCCTACCAACAGCTGGAACAAAGTTATCTGAGGTCTGTTAGTGATGAGGAAATGAGCGAGTACCTGGACGTGTCCACTAAAGATTTTCAACATATGCTTCAGGAAGTGGCAGTCATGTCACTTTGCTCGCTGGAGGACCCAATTCGTGAGGAAGAGTCTGAGACTCGTCTGTCTTTGATGGTGGATGAGAAAGCCAAAAACCCGGATTATAAAGTGAATGAGTTTTATTTGAAGGAAGCTTTGGTGCAAGGGCTTGACAAGTTGACGGTAAAAGAGAGAACGGTTGTTTCACTCTTGTATTACGAAGATCTTTCTCTTAGTGAAATTGCTGAGGTTATGTCTCTTTCTCCGTCTCGTATATCCCAGTTACATTCCAAGGCAATATTACGATTACGCGGCACGTTGGACAAACAGAAAGATTTGTTGATGCGTAAAGATTAATAGAGAGAAGTAATATCATTGGAGTTTGGGGAGTGGAAAGTCTAAAAGGGGGAAGAATTGCAGTGACACAGCGGACTGCTTTGGAGCAATGTTTAAACATTGTTTTATCGGACGACAAATGCACAGCCTACCTTGAATTTTCCAAAGAGGAAGAAGGCTTTGCCTGCACGATCGATGAACTTGAACAATTTGTGGCGGACAAGGGCATCAAACAAGGTGTATCGCGAGAGGCATTATTACTTTTTGTGAGCAACCCTGAAACCTATTTGAAAGATAAATACAAGATTGCAGAAGGTGTCGCTCCCATTCAAGGAACAGATGGCTTCATCAAGGTCCTGGTTGGGATGGACGATACGAATGAACGACGACCATTGGAATCGGAAGATGGAACCGTCGATTACAAAGAAGTGACCCGGTTAAACAATGTCCGTAGTGGTCAGATCATTGCAGAGCGGATCGCTCCTAGCGATGGTATACCAGGCAGGGCAGTAACAGGTGAGGAAATTCCTTATCGTCCGGGAAAAGAAGCTCGGTTTAAAGTTGGGAAAAACGTTGTGATTAACCCGGATGGTTCTGCGATGTATGCTGCACTGGATGGGCTGGTTACCAAAACGGACGGTAACAAACTGAATGTGTTTCCGGTCTATGAAGTCAATGGTGACGTTGACTACAATAACGGTAATATCGACTTTGTAGGCACAGTTGTCATACGAGGCAATGTACTTACCGGATTTAAAGTAAAAGCAGCAGGTGACATTCGTGTCGTCGGAGGTGTCGAAGGAGCTGAACTGGAAGCAGGCGGCTCAATCGAAATTACCGGTGGTATTATTGGTTATAACAAAGGACTGGTACAAGCAGGCCATAATGTTAAATGTACTTTCATTCAAGAAGGTAACGTAGATGCCGGTGAAGATGTTCTGGTTTCCCAAAGTATTATGCATTCCAATATTCGTGCTGGCCATGGTGTCATCTGTGCGGGCACCAAAGGTCTTATCGTTGGTGGCTCGATCCAGGCTGGTCAGAACGTCTCAGCGCGTGTTGTGGGCAACAGCATGTCCACGGTCACTTCCATTGAAGTTGGTGTGCTACCAAAGCTGCGTAACGAACTCAATGATTTGCGCAAGGAAGTCAGAGAGCAGATGGATTCCTTGGATAAAACGAAGAAAGCTTTGACATTGCTGGATCAATTAGCTGCCGCTGGACAACTCACTCCAGATAAGATGTCGATGCGAATCAAGCTGAATGCTACGCAGAAATCTGCTCTTCGTATAAGTGAAGAAACGAAAATGCGTATCTTTGAAATTGAAAAGGCACTTGAAGATACAAGTAAGGCTCGTGTTGATATTCTGAAGATGATTTATGGAGGCTCTAAAATAGTTATCGGCAGATACACGAAATTTATTAAAGATCCAGTGAGTCGAATTTCATTTTATTATCACGATGGTGATATTACGATGGTTCCATACGTTTAAGTACAGCATTCAGGCACAGGAAGAAATCCATTCGAAACCGTGAGGTGAGCGTATGAGTTTCAAAGCAGTGGAGTTGCAGATTGCGGTACCACGAACAAGTGAAGCGGGACGTTATCAAAGTGAAGCTCAGCAGCGACCGATTACGGATCAGAATCTTTTGGCAGAGCAAACGTCGAAAGAAGCAAATGAAGCAAGGCAACGAAGTGAAGCAATGGACGAAACTTCACAGACTTCGGTGCGTGATGGTCATAACCATGATGGGGATCAGCAGAGTGGTTCCGATGGACAGGAGTCTGCTCAGGCTCAAGAAACTGTCAAACCTGCAGAGCACCCGTACAAGGGAAAACACATAGATCTGTCTTTATAATAAATGGTTGTTATGGACATGGAGTCTTGCGCACCGATGGTTGAATCAGAAGGAGAGAACCCAATTTGTCACCATGGATCATTATTGTCATATTAGGGGCCTGCGCCATCGCCTATGCTTGTATTATGCCTCGGAAAAACAAGGCGCAAGAGCCTGGGCATCAACTGGTGCAGGAGATGGAATCTACGCTTGAACACTACATGACCGAGATCGAAAATGATAATGATGCTCTTATTCAACGTGTGGCTGAAATGAAGGGAGAAGCGACAGCAGCCGATCAACGTATGCAATTGCAACTTCAGGAATTACAGCAACGGTTGGATCAGCTGGAACAGAGCAAAAAGTACGAACCTGTCGCAACACCTGTTGCACACTCCGGTAATGTATCCGTACCATCTTCCGAAGGTTTGCAAGCACAAGCGCTCGTGAAAAGTGTACAAGCAGAGGCGGCCCAGCAGGCGTTAGAAGCAGACCAACAGACCAGTGAAGCCGAATCTTTGCCTGGGCGTGAGTCGATTAAAGATCGATATGCAGAACTCTTTAATCTACATGCTGAGGGTAAGTCGATGGATGCCATATCCAAGCAGACAGGCATTCAGCGTGGTGAGGTACAGTTAATACTGCAACTGGCAGAACGGGAGGAAAGCTAAGTCATGGACAAGCGATCCTTGTGGATTGGTCTGGGGAGCGGCTTGATTATTGGTGCGGTTTTGCTACAACTGGCCACAGTTGGACAAAATGCATTATCGGATAGTAATCTGGACCCCGAGCAGACCGCCAATATGACCAAAGAACAGCTCGAAACAGCCGCAAAAAGCCTGGATATGAAGGTGGTCGGTTCTGAAGAGGAATTGTACACAGAAGCTGAGTGGGTAGAGAAGAAAAAGCAAGAAAGCAGTGAGTTGCAAGGGGAAACAGCAACACCGCCTGAGACAGTAACCTCTACGGAAACACCCGCAGAGCCTGAGAAGCCACAAGAGCCTGCTGCAAGTGAAGGTGAAGGGCAAAAAGAGATAACTGAGCCGAAGACAACAGAACCTGTAACGCCGAGCAATCCGAAAGGCGCAACAGTATCGTTCAAGGTACGTTCAGGCAATAGTCTGGCGATCGTTGCAGCAAACCTGAAAACTGCGGGAATCGTAGATGATGCTCAAGCGTTCATCAAGGCTGGCAAGGCTGAGCGAATCAATACGAAAATCCAAGTGGGTACCTATGCGCTTGAAAAAGGCGAAAGTTTCAAATCCATTATCGCAAAAATTACGAAAGAACCGTCAAACTGAGCATGCTCGGACAGGACGGTTTTTGCGTATTAAACGGTGCATTTTCAAAGCTTGGTAATAATTAGCGCCTGAGTTACATATCAAGTTTAAATGATTCGATACTAGCAAAAAACGAAAAGTAGATTTTAGCTTTAAAGATGTTGCATCGGACAGTCAGTTATGCTATATTAGATAACGGTGTTAAAACACACGCATGTGCTAATTTTGTTGAGGGTGCTTTCCTTATGGAGAGTCTTGGCGAAAAATGATGCCGGCGGAGGACACAATAAAAACCATATTAGGAGGTGTGTGAAGATGGCAGTAATCTCCATGAAGCAGCTTCTCGAAGCTGGGGTACACTTCGGTCACCAGACTCGTCGTTGGAACCCAAAAATGGATCGTTATATCTTCACTGAAAGAAACGGAATTTATATCATCGACTTGCAAAAGACGGTGAAAAAAGTCGAAGAGGCTTACAACTTCGTTAAAGGAATCGCAGGAGAGAATGGTAAAATTCTTTTCGTGGGTACTAAGAAACAAGCTCAAGATTCCGTTAAAGAAGAAGCTGAACGTGCTGGTCAATTCTACATTAACCAACGCTGGCTTGGCGGTACCCTGACTAACTTCCAAACAATTCAAAAACGTATTGATCGTTTGAAACAGTTGGAAGCTTGGGAAGAAGACGGTACATTCGCTGTATTGCCTAAAAAAGAAGTTATCTTGCTTCGCAAAGAAAAAGATCGTCTGGAGAAATTCTTGGGCGGTATTAAAAATATGAAAGGCCTGCCAAGCGCCCTGTTCATCATCGATCCACGCAAAGAGCGTATCGCTGTTGCGGAAGCTCGCAAATTGGGTATCCCAATTGTAGGTATCGTTGATACTAACTGCGATCCGGACGAGATCGATTATGTTATCCCAGGTAATGACGACGCGATCCGCGCTGTTAAATTGCTGACAGGTAAAATGGCTGACGCAGTAATCGAAGCTAACCAAGGCGAAGAAACTTCCGCTTAATAGATTCGAACATATGTTATAAACTAAATGAAAAGGGTGGTTGGCAGGTGGATAACCTCTCACTACCCTTTTTTTAGAGTGTACGTACAATACTTAATGTTGGAGGGAATTTATAATGGCAGTTAATGCGAGTGCGGTAAAAGAACTTCGCGAAAGAACGGGCGCTGGTATGCTCGATTGTAAAAAAGCACTGGAAGAAGCAAATGGTGATGTAACAAAAGCAGCTGAATTGTTGCGTGAGAAAGGTCTCTCAGCAGCAGCAAGCAAAGCAGGCCGTGCAGCCACTGAAGGCGTTGTAGAATCTTACATCCACGCTGGTGGACGTATTGGTGTCTTGGTTGAAGTTAACTGTGAAACTGACTTCGTTGGTAAAACGGATCAATTTAAGGATTTCGTTAAAGATGTAGCTATGCAAATCGCTGCAGCTAATCCTAAATTCGTTACACGCGAAGAAGTTCCTGCAGATGAGCTGGAAAAAGAAAAAGAAATCCTGAAAGCTCAAGCTCTTAACGAAGGCAAACCAGAGAAAATCATTGAAAAAATGGTTGAAGGCCGTATCGGTAAATACTACGAAGAGTACTGCCTGCTGGAACAAACTTTCGTAAAAGATCCAGAC
Organism: Paenibacillus sp. FSL R5-0701; assembly: GCF_037973995.1. NCBI lineage: Bacteria > Bacillati > Bacillota > Bacilli > Caryophanales > Paenibacillaceae > Paenibacillus > Paenibacillus sp. FSL R5-0701. The sequence continues at coordinate 2,484,277 of NZ_CP150230.1, forward strand.
AAAACGATCTCTCAATTGCTGAACGAAAAAATCAGCCAAATTGGTGAAAACATCTCCATCCGTCGTTTCGTTCGTTATGAACTGGGTGAAGGTCTTGAGAAAAAAGTAGACAACTTCGTAGAAGAAGTAATGTCCCAAGTAAACAAATAAGACGGTTTCCATAAACCGGCGAGCAAAATTGATTTTCGAAGATATAAGAATGATGAAACTTCGAAGCGTAAACTCCCTTATATCTCAGGAAAACAGTGCCTTACCGGTTAAACGTTTTTCCTAAAAGAGCGGAACACAACTGTGTTCCTTTCTTTTTAAGCAGGAGGCCATGCGCGAGAAGTTTTGTTGGTTGAACACCAAGCGTGTTCAATTCAAAGTGGAGGGTGAATAATTGGAACAGCCAGTATTTAAACGTGTTGTCTTAAAGGTCAGCGGAGAGTCTCTTTCCGGTCAAAACGGCTACGGTATTGATGCAGATACGATCTCGTCGATTGCCCAACAGGTAAAAGAGGTTGTTGCACTTGGTGTACAGGTTGCTATTGTTTGTGGCGGCGGAAACATCTGGCGTGGAATTGCCGGTAGCGAAAAAGGCATCGATCGTGCAACTGCCGATTATATGGGTATGCTGGCGACAGTGATGAACTCGCTGGCACTGCAGGATGCTTTGGAACAGATTGAAGTGCCTACGCGTGTACAGACATCTATTGCAATGCAACAGATTGCAGAGCCTTATATTCGTCGTAGAGCTATTCGTCATCTGGAGAAAGGCCGGGTCGTTATTTTTGCAGCAGGTACAGGTAACCCGTTCTTTTCCACGGATACAACAGCAGCACTGCGCGCAGCGGAGATTGAAGCAGAAGTTATCTTGATGGCCAAAAATAAAGTTGATGGTGTATACTCAGCAGATCCGTTTAAGGACAGTACAGCTGTGAAATTTGATCAGTTGACTTACATGGATATTCTTAACAAAGACCTTGGTGTAATGGATTCAACGGCATCCTCGCTTTGTAAGGACAACAACATCCCGTTGATCGTATTTGCCATTACAGAACAAGGTAACATCAAACGTGTTGTTCTGGGCGAACGTATCGGAACAATCGTTAAAGGGAGTGTAGATTAATGCCACAAGCGGTTAAACAACATGCCGAAGAGCGTATGGAAAAAGCAATTCAAGCATTGCGTCGTGACCTGGCTACTTTGCGTGCAGGCCGTGCAACTCCAGCTCTTCTGGACCGAATCCAGGTAGAGTATTATGGAGCAATGACGCCATTGAATCAACTCGCTAATATCAGTACTCCGGATTCCCGTACACTGATGATTCAGCCTTGGGACAAATCCTCCATGGGTGACATCGAGCGTGCCATCATGAAATCGGATCTGGGTCTTACTCCAGCCAATGATGGTAGCATGATCCGTTTGTCTATTCCGGCATTGACGGAAGAACGTAGAGCGGAACTTGTTAAGCTGACGAAAAAGTTCGGTGAAGAAGGTAAAGTAGCGATTCGTAACATTCGCCGTGACGCGAATGATGACATCAAGAAAATGGAAAAGTCAGATATTTCCGAGGATGAATCCCGGAGACATCAGGACGATATCCAAAAATCGACCGACAAGTTTATTGCTGAAGTCGATAAGGTACTCGCTGCCAAAGAAAAAGAAATCATGGAAGTGTAAGACAAGCGCAGCCCCTCCAATACGGTGGGGTTTTGTCTCTTTTTCCAAGCTTCAGATAAAGAAACTTCAGGGATTTTGGAGGAACAGGAATGATCAAACGGGTTCGGTCGTGGTGGAATGGGGCTGACAAGCAGGAAACGCTGACTATATCCGAGGACAATATCCCGCAGCACGTCGCCATCATCATGGACGGCAATGGACGATGGGCCAAACGTTTGGGACTCCCGCGTATAGCCGGGCACCAAAATGGCATGAAGGCGGTCAAACGTGCGACCATCGCGGCGGATGAACTGGGCATCAAATATCTGACGATGTACGCTTTTTCGACAGAAAACTGGACGCGTCCAAAAGAAGAAGTGGATTTTCTGATGCGACTTCCGCAAGAATTTCTAGCCATAGAGCTGGATGAACTTATAGAAAAAAATGTGCGCATTCGCATGATGGGTCAAGAGGAACATTTACCTTCTCATACCATTAATGCCTTGCGGGAAGCCATTCGTCTTACGGAACATAATACAGGTCTCGTTTTGAACTTTGCAATGAACTATGGAAGTCGTCGTGAAATGACGGACTGTGTTAAACAGATCGCTCTGCAGGTGAAATCGGGGGAACTATCGGCAGAGGACATAACACCTGAACTCATTGATAGACATATGCTGACGGTTGACATGCCTGATCCGGATCTGCTGATCCGGACGAGCGGAGAGTTGAGATTAAGCAACTTTATGCTTTGGCAGCTTGCATATAGTGAATTATGGTTTACGGATATATACTGGCCCGAATTTGGCAAAAAGCATTTGCTTGAAGCAATAGCCGAATATCAGCGCAGAACAAGGCGTTACGGCGGTTTGAAATAGATGGAGGATGAAGCCGTTGAAACAGCGACTAACGACAGGAATCATAGCAGGTGTGTTGTTTTTAGGTTTTTGCATGCTGGGCGGACCCTGGTACCATGGTTTGGTATTGCTTATGGCTCTCATCGGTTATTATGAATTTGTTAAAATGACCGGGGTGATGCCTTTTTCAGGTGTGGCCCTGATTGGATATGCTGGTGTTTTTGCCATTGTGTTTCCTTGGGAAATGCTTTGGGAGGCAAGACCGCTATCCTTATTTCAGGTCATCTGGATAGTAATGCTTGTACTGATGACAGCTTCGGTTGTCACCAAAAATAAGGTTCCCGTGAATACAGTGGCCATGCTTTTCCTCGGCGTGTTGTATATAGGGATCGGTTTCTATTACATTGCAGAATCCAGACATCTGCATCATGGGTTGTTCTGGACGTTCCTGTTGCTGGGCTCCATATGGGCCAGTGATGCAGGAGCTTATTTTGTAGGGAAACTCATTGGTAAAAACAAACTGTGGCCTTCCATCAGTCCAAACAAGACTATAGAGGGTGCACTGGGTGGCATCGTAATTGCAATTGTTACTTCTGTTATTTTTGCATTAGTATCAGATGGTTTGCTTTCCTGGCAGAGAGCGATTGTGATCGGAATTGCCTGTGCAGTTGTAGGTCAGATGGGTGACTTGATCCAGTCTGCATACAAACGTGTATATAATATCAAGGATTCAGGCAGTCTTCTCCCAGGGCATGGAGGCATTCTTGATCGGTGCGACAGCTGGATTGTTGTTTTTCCATTCGTACATATACTAATGCTACTGCCCTACTAAAGAAGAACATGAGTCTGAGATAACAGCATTATTCGCCGTAGGCATTGGATAATTAAAGATGAGGTGCAGCATGAAAAAAATTGCGATTCTTGGGTCAACCGGTTCCATTGGAACCCAGACACTGGATGTAGTTGACATGCATCCAGAACTCTTTCAAGTGGAGGGACTGGCTGCCGGAGGCAATACAGACCTGCTGATCGAACAAACCAAACGTTACCGGCCGAAGAAAGTATCAGTGGGGTCCAAAGAACTGGCGGAGAAGATAGCTCCACATTTGCCAGCAGGAACGCAACTATTTTATGGCAACGAAGGACTCGTAGAAGTTGCGGCAGGAACCGATGCGCATACGGTTGTTACAGCGGTGGTGGGCAGTGTTGGATTGGAGTCAACGCTTGCTGCCATAGATGCAGGCAAACAGATCGGACTGGCCAATAAGGAGACATTGGTTACAGCGGGGCATATCGTTACGACAAGAGCAGCTGCCAAAGGAGTCTCTTTACTGCCCGTTGATAGTGAGCACTCTGCGATATTCCAATGTTTAAATGGTGAAAACAGAGAACGCCTGACAGGCATCACGCTCACCGCTTCAGGTGGATCATTCCGTGATCTTACCCGTGAACAGTTGAAGAACGTGACTATAGAGGATGCGCTTAAACATCCGAATTGGTCAATGGGCTCCAAAATCACGATAGATTCGGCAACGATGGTTAACAAGGGTCTTGAGGTCATTGAAGCACATTGGTTATTTGGTCTTCGATATGATCAGATTAATGTATTGCTTCACCCAGAGAGTGTTATTCATTCATATGTGGAATTTGATGACACAAGCATCATCGCACAACTGGGGAATCCGGATATGCGAGTTCCAATTCAATATGCACTGACTTACCCTGACCGCTTGCCATCACCGGCACAGCGTCTGTCTCTTGCTCAAGCTGGGAAATTACATTTCCGTGATATGGATATGGAACGGTTCCCGTGTTTAAGAATGGCGTATGAGTGTGGTAAAATGGGAGGAACCGCAACAACGGCGTTTAATGCAGCCAACGAGGTTGCTGTGGCAAGATTTCTAAAAGGTGATATTTCTTTTTTGCAAATTGAATATATTATAGAAAAAATTCTCGAAAAGCATATCAACGTCCTAAATCCTAGTTTAGAAGAAATAATGCAGTCAGACGAAATTTCTCGTGATTTAGCCAATTCTTTACGTTTATTTTAAATTCTTATATGGGGATACTTTCTAAAACTGGTCATTATTTTTTAGTGTGGTATAATATGTATGTATTTTATCTTTTTTTAGGAGGTTTTATAATAATGAGCGTACAAGAACAAATTATGGCTATGCGTAATCCTGATTTTAGAGCTACTCTTGTTGATTTTGAACACCCCTCTGGTTCAGTTAGTGAAGCGAATCTGGTAAATATGATGTCGGACCAAGAAAATGATCCTGAATTTATTGCTATTAGTAATTTTTGTCTGACTGTTCTTACTTGCAATTCGCTAGGATGCATGGCATAACAGATTGGGAGATTATAGCTAATGAGATATAGCAAGAAAAAGAGTCACTTTTCAAGATCGATTGTTGATCTAAAAGGTGACCTTTTTACTTTATGTCAGAGCACCCTATACCAATCGTGATTATAATGGTGATGCTTTGCTTCTTAGAAGATAAAAATAAGTTTAGGTGATACAGGAAGGTTAATGTTGAACAGTAGTCCAAACTTAGAATTTAGAAAAAAGCTTATAGAGACATACGATCCTAATGCAGAGATCGGAATGGAAGGAAGCCTTGATTGGGTGAAAACAATTATTCATTCCTATGTGGAATTTGATGACACGAGTATTATTGCGCAGCTTGGTAATCCGGACATGCGAGTTCCCTTTCAGTATGCGCTGACCTATCCAGACCGATTACCGTCACCTGCACAGCGACTTTCCTTAGTGCAAGCGGGCAAGTTGCAATTCCGTGAGATGGATATGGAACGGTTCCCATGTTTAAGAATGGCATATGAGTGTGGTAGAATGGGTGGAACAGCAACAACGGCATATAATGCAGCGAATGAGGTTGCTGTGGCAAGATTTCTAAAAGGTGATATTTCTTTTTTGCAAATTGAATATATTATAGAAAAAATTCTCGAAAAGCATATCAACGTCCTAAACCCTAGTTTAGAAGAAATAATGCAGTCAGAAGAAATTTCTCGTGATTTAGCCAATTCTTTCCGGTTATTTTAAATTCTTATATGGGGATACTTTCTAAAACTGGTCATTATTTCTTTAGTGTAGTATAATATATATGTATTATATCTTTTTTTAGGAGGTTTTATAATAATGAGCGTACAAGAACAAATTATGGCTATGCGTAATCCTGATTTTAGAGCTAGTCTTGCTGATTTTGAACACCCCTCTGGCTCAGTTAACGAAGCGAATCTGGTAAATATGATGTCGGACCAAGAAAATGATCCTGAATTTATTTCTATTACGATTTATAGATGCCCGTCTCTTTTTTGTGAGTCTGTTCTTTCTTGCAAAACGGTAGGATGCATGGCATAACAGATTGCGAGATTATAGCTAATGAGATATAGCAAGAAAAAGGGTCACTTTTCAAGATCGATTGTTGATCTAAAAGGTGACCTTTTTACTTTATGTCAGAGCACCCTATACCAATCGTGATTATAATGGTGATGCTTTGCTTCTTAGAAGATAAAAATAAGTTTAGGTGATACAGGAGGGGTAATGTTGAACAGTAGTCCAAACTTAGAATTTAGAAAAAAGCTTATAGAGACATACGATCCTAATGCAGAGGTCGGAATGGAAGGAAGCCTTGATTGGGTGAAAACAATTGGAATGATATTGAATCAATCCACAGTCCAAAAATCCTCAAATCAGGATAAAAAGCTCTTTAGTTCATTTTTTGAACCCTTTCTTATGTTTGCGCAGAAGCATTTTGATGTCCTATTGCTAAAACACGAGTCACTTCAGGGAAGTATTGAATCGCTGAGGCATAATTGGTATGAGGAACTTTATTCAAAACTGTTAAACTTGAGTATTCGAACGTTAATTCAGGAGATGCATATCGCAAGGTTATCAGGACTTTTACTGGGCGATACGTCTGAAAACCGCTATAACTATTATAATAATGTATTATTACATGATAAAGATTATATCGAATCGCTTTTTATGATGTATCCGGTGTTAGCTAAATTGATGACAGATGAAACAACAAGAGTCATTGAATATCATACAGAAATAATGACACATCTTAGCATGGATCTGGACACGTTAAAAAATGAATTTGATAAAGATTATCTTTTCCTAGAGAGAATTTCAACAGGAGCAGGTGATACTCATTCTAAGGGGCGTTCTGTAAGCGTACTTTATTTTAGTGATGGAAATAAGTTGATCTATAAGCCACGTTCGCTCAAAATTGATATTGCATTCGAAAAGTTGATGAACTGGATCAATGTATTCAATAATAAAATGGAGTACAAAACAACTAGATCTGTAGATTGTGGTTCATACGGCTGGCAGTCATACGTAGAATATACAGAGTGTACCACCAAAGACGAAATCAATAGATATTACTATCGTTATGGAGGTTATGTGGCCTTATTGTACATTCTGGGTTCAAGAGACTTTCATTTTGAAAATATTATAGCTGATGGGGAGTATCCTATTCTCATTGATCTGGAGACTTTGTTTTCCAATCGTGTTGCATCTGAAGCTAATGAAAACTGGCGAGAGTTGTTTCTTAATGAAATGGATCGTTCGGTATTTAGTAGCATGCTGATTCCTTTTAAACGAACCCCCGAAGAAGATACGGATACGAGTGGACTAGGAAATTGGGGAGATCAGAAGAATCAAGTGATTGGTGAAGTTATCGAATTTCCATTTACAGATGAAATGAAATTGATAAGTAAAAAAGTAACGAAAGAGCAAGGTTGTAACAGACCACAATTGCAAGGAGAACATATAGAGTTTGACGCATATATAACCAAAATCCAAGAAGGTTTCACAGATATGTATCATTTTATTATGGATTTTAAGGATGAGATTGTAGCTACGCATGGTCCGATGAATAATTTTAAAAATGCGTCAGTTAGAATGATATTCAGATCAACAAATGATTACGGAGAATTTCTTAAATCAAGTTTACATCCAGACTATCTTCAAAAATTATCCAAAAGAATTCAACTGTTTGAACACTTTCAAAAGAGTTCGGCCTATACGCCGTACTATAGCAAGCTTGTTCCGTATGAGATGGAGTGTTTATTGCAACAAGAGATTCCCGTATTTAATTTTTACATGGAATCGGAACATATAACGATTCAATCCAACATGGAGAAGGTGGAACTTAGTTTTCAAATGACAGGCTCCATAAGAATTCAAGAGCAATTAAATAGACTAGGTAAACATGATTTTGAGAAGCAGTTTAGATATTTAACGATGTCACTTACTTCGTCCGTAAAATCTTTAAAAGGCAACGAATCTTACTCTGTTGATCCGATTGTAAACAATGTAGATTTCTTGAAAATGGCTATAAAAATTGGTGATGAGTTAATAGATCATGCAGCCTGGGATCAGGAAAAACAAACGATTATATGGATTGATCGTAAACCCATTACTGATAAAGGGCATTACATTGGGATATTAGAGCCTACTTTATATGATGGTTCACTTGGAATTGTGCTATTTATGGCTTATCTTGGAATTGAATCGGGTGACTCAAGATACAGTGTCTTTGCTAAAGAAGCGCTGCAAACCTGTTTAGATACTATAACCGTGGCCCAAGAAAACAATCTTTCTCTATTCAGTGGTTTGTTGGGATATGCTTATACATTGTTGCATGTATCGTTTATTTGGAAAGAAAAGGAATATTACGATGTGGCCTTAACGTATATAGATAAAGTGAAGTCACTAATAAAAGATGACAAGCAGCTTGATGTGATTGGCGGAAGTGCGGGGGCAATTATATTGCTTACTCAATTGTACTCACAAACCTCAGATCCCAAATTCAAAATATTGGCGAGTGAATGTGGAGAGCATCTTATAAGTAAGCTAAAAGATCCTGTGGAAAGCGAGGAAGTCTTGCTCAATGGACTATCGCATGGGTTAAGCGGATATGCTTGGGCATTCGTTGAACTTTGGTCCATTACTGGTATACAAGAGTATAAAAGTTTTGCTAAGTTGTTAATGAATATGGAACGAGAAGATTACAGTCAATATCACAATAATTGGCGTGATAAACGATTTAAAGAGCAGAATGAATTTCAATCCGTCTATTGGTGTCATGGGGCACCCGGTATTGGTCTCTCAAGACTCCACATGTTACAAAAGATAGATGACTCTAGTCTGGCCGATGAGATTGAGGCAGCAAAAACCAAAATCATAGAAGATGGTCTACAGTTACCTCCTTTTATGTGCCACGGAAGCCTCGGGAATTTAGATATCTTACTATCTATTGAGAAAGTGATGGGTACAACAAGAAATCACAAAACCTTACAGGAAGTTGGCGTTGAAATTTGCTTGAAGTATAATAGAATCTCGGCTAAGGATTTTCAATTAGGGCTGATGACGGGAATTACAGGCTTCGGTTATGGTTTACTTCGATTGAACAATCCTGAAATTCCTTCTATTTTGTCACTGGAGATACCAGCAATTGGTGCATTTGCGGGGTCTTAAAAAACTTCTTGGTATTTAATTAAGAATAATGTTATTCTAGAGCATGCATAATAAGTTAAGGAGGTGTAGTGTTTGTTGGAGACTCTTAAAATTGCGTTCTATATATTCATGATGTTCTTTGTTATTGTAGCAATTCATGAGTGGGGCCATTATTATTTTGCTAAGCGCGCTGGCATTTTGGTTCGTGAATTTGCAATTGGATTTGGCCCTAAAATGTTCTCATATAAAAAGGGTGAAACTCAGTTCACGTTCCGTTTGTTACCTTTTGGTGGGTATGCTAGAATGGCAGGGGAAGATCCTGATATCTCAGAAATTGATGTAGGACAAACCATATGTGTTCGAATCAAGGACGATAAGGTTGAGAAAATCTTTACGAGCAATCTTGAAAAATACAAGAATGTTATAAAAGGTGAAGTTTTGCATATAGACCTTGAAACAGCCCTTAAGATTGAACTTGATGTTGACGGAGAGTCTATGATGTATTCTGTTCATCCTCAGGCTGTAATTGTGAATAAACACTCTAGCATGCAAATTGCGCCTAAAGATCGTTGGTTTAGCAGTAAGACTGTAGGGCAACGTTCCTTAGCTATTTTTGCAGGACCTATGATGAACTTTATTCTAGCATTTGTATTGTTCGCAATATTTGTTCAAGTGAGTGGCGTTCCTGTTGTGAATCCTTCCTACATAAAAATAGCAGATGTTACAGCAAACACTCCTGCGGAGAAGGCTGGATTTAAAGAGGGAGATATCATTAAGAGTATTAATGGTGCTCCGGTTGGAGTAGACCAGCAAAAGGTTATCTCTTCAATCTCTGAGTCAAAAGATAAAGCCATGAGTTGGACAGTTATTCGTGAGGGGAAAGAGCTTAATGTTTTTGTTACTCCTACAGCATTACCGGGACAAGATGGTGGGAAAGTAGGGATTTCACTCGGATTTCCTACTAGACAAGCTGGTTTTTTTGAAACCTTTACGCTTTCTGGTAAATACACGATTGAAACTTCAAAGTTGATTTTCAAAGGTCTTCAACAGCTTGTGCAGAACTTCACCCTGGATGATATAGGTGGACCTGTCAGAACCATTGAACTAACAGGAGAGATCGCTAAATCAGGGTTGGATAGATTAATATACTGGAGTGCAATGATTAGCATCAATCTTGGGATTTTCAACCTGTTGCCAATACCTGCACTTGACGGTAGCCGTCTTGTATTTTTGGGAATTGAAGCGCTGCGCGGCAGACCTGTTGATCCCAATCGCGAAGGCATGGTGCATTTTATCGGATTTGCGATGTTGTTTGTGTTGATGCTGGCAGTAACTTACAATGATATATTACGTTTAATTAACGGATAATTACGGTTGGACTACGCTCTGGAGATTCAGAGATAGTCGTTATGGGAGGACGCTGGAGTCTTATGTCAAAGGAAAATGATAAACAGTTCGTGACTGAAATCACACCACAGGGTGAGGATTTCTCACGCTGGTACATTGATGTTATCAAAAAAGCTGATCTCATGGACTATGCACCCGTACGCGGTTGTATTGTGTTCAAACCAGACGGCTTTGAAATCTGGGAACATATTAAGGATGAGTTGGATCGTCGTTTCCGGGAAACGGGCCATCGCAATGCGTACTTCCCGATGTTCATTCCTGAGAGCTTCTTTCAAAAGGAAAAAGAGCACGTGGAAGGTTTTAACCCTGAATTACCATGGGTTACTGAAGCTGGCGGAGAGAAGCTGGAAGAACGTCTGGCAATCCGTCCTACATCCGAAACGATTATCGGTCACATGTATTCCAAGTGGATTCAGTCTTATCGGGATCTTCCGGTACTGATCAACCAGTGGGCTAACGTAGTTCGTTGGGAAAAAAGAACGTTGCCGTTCCTTCGCACAAGTGAGTTCCTGTGGCAGGAAGGTCATACAGCGCATGAGACGGAAGAAGAAGCACGTGAAGAAACGATGAAAATGCTTGAGATTTATCGTGAAGTGGTTGAGGAATACTTGGCTATTCCTGTAATTGTGGGTCAGAAAACCAAATCCGAGAAGTTTGCGGGTGCGGTGGATACGTACTCAATCGAAGCCATGATGAAGGATGGACGTGCTGTACAAGCAGGTACATCTCACTATATGGGGACGAACTTTGCAAAAGCATTTGAAATCCAGTATCTTAGCCGCAATAATGTGCTGGAGCTGGCTTACACTACTTCATGGGGAGTAAGCACACGTTTGATCGGTGCATTAATTATGGTTCACGGAGATGACCGTGGTCTCGTACTTCCTCCTAAAGTGGCACCAACACAAGTGGTCATGATTCCAATTGGGCCTCCGAAAACGCGTGATGCTGTTGTTGGGCGTGCAGATGAGTTGTTCACTGAGTTGAAAAAAGCTGGAGTTCGTGTGAAAATGGATGACCGCAGCGATGTTCGCCCAGGTTGGAAGTTCAATGAATACGAGATGCGCGGTGTTCCGATTCGTCTGGAGATTGGTCCACGTGATATGGAAAATGGCGTTTGTGTACTCGTATCACGGATCACAGGTGAGAAGAAAGTGGTAGAACAAGCGAACCTGGTAGAAGAGATCCAGGCTATGCTGACACAGATTCAGGCAGATATGTTAGAGCGTGCTCGCACATTTATGTCGGATAACTTCTACTCCGTGGATACACTCGATGAGATGAAAGAACTGATGGAAAATAAACGCGGGTTTACACTGGCTGGATGGTGCGGTTCAGAAGCTTGCGAAGATAAAGTAAGAGAAGTCACAGGTGCAACAAGCCGGAACATTCCGTTCAAGCCTGCGGAAGAAAAGCATACGTGCCTGGCTTGTGGTGAACAGGCAGAACACACGGTTGTGTTTGCAAGAGCATACTAAGTCAGGATCACTTGACGAAAAGCACTTATTCACCGTTTAAGTAATGAATGGAGAGCTTCTGTCGGATAAAATGAGTCGGTGCGAGTTCGGATCGGTGACATTTTTGAATGCAGGGGCTTTTCATGCTTTAAGGGGGTACAAGGAGGAACACGATGAGCGGATTCGAGGAGAAGAGAAAACGGTTTGAGTTGTTGATGAAACAGGCAGAGCTTCCGGCTGGCCTGTTAGAGCCCTATTTTTTGGATGGATGGATTGAACAAGTAGAGACCAATCGAAGTAATCGGGAATGGAATATTCTGATTGCGAAGGATACGTTGGTACCGGCTCCAATCTATCGCACATTTTGCCTGCATATTCAAGAGAAGATGAATCATATTGCCAAAATTTCATTTGGCTTCAAATACACGGATCAAGTACAAAATGGTGATATCGTCAGTGAATATTGGAATCTGTTTCTGGAGTGGGTTACCCGTGAGATTCCATCTGTAAATGGTTGGATGAACCGGACAACCTTTGAATGTGAAGAGGATCTTCTACAACTGACAATGAGTGATGCAACGTCAATGGAGTTGGCTCGTAAGAAACAGATTGATCAGGCTATTACAAAATTCTATGATAAGTACTTTCATCTACCTCTTCGCATCAAGATGCAAGTGGGTGAAGTGGGAAGTAATAAAGAGGCCATGGAACAGTTCCAGGCCCAAAAACGTGTAGAGGAACTTGAGGTCATCGAGAAGATGATGAGTGAAGTGGACACAGAAATCCCGGTGGATGAGGAGCAGGGTGATCTGCGTTTGCAAATGGGTTATGACATTAAGGAACCTGCAGTGCCCATGCAGGAAATTCAGGATGAAGAGAAGAAAGTCACGCTTCAAGGTTCGGTGTTTGGACTGGATCGTAAAGAATTGCGAAACGGAAATACATTGTTTACCTTCTATCTGACCGATTTCACGGATTCCATGCAAATGAAGATGTTTGCCAAAACAAAAGAGGATGTGAAAATTCTCAGTTTGCTGGCTAACGGTAAATGGGTGAAAGTGCGTGGTCGTGTAGAATATGACCGGTTTATGCAAATTCCTGAGCTCGCCATGATTCCTTCGGATCTGATTGAAGTTAAAGCACCACCGTCTCGCAAAGATAATGCACCAGAGAAACGGGTGGAGTTCCATTTGCATTCTACGATGAGTACGATGGATGCTGTAACTTCAATCGACAAATATGTGAAAATGGCAGCGGAGTGGGGACATAAGGCGATTGCTGTCAGTGATCATGGTGGGGTGCAGGTATATCCCGAGGCTTCCAAGGCAGCTAAGAAAAACGGAATTAAAATGATCTACGGCCTTGAGGCCAATGTCGTGAATGACTCTGTTGCCGTTGTAATGGCTCCTCAGCCATTGGATCTCCAAACAGCAACATACATCGTATTTGATATCGAGACCACAGGTTTGTCGGTAACACAGAACAAAATCATTGAGATTGCAGCAGTGAAGATGCAAGATGGTAAGGAAATCGATCGGTTTGCAACATTTGTGAATCCGCATGAACGCATTCCCTACAACATTCAGCAGTTGACCAATATTAATGATGACATGGTAAAAGACGCACCTGAGCTGGAGCCTGTTATCCGTGATTTTGTGCAGTTTGCTGGTGATGGGGTGCTTGTTGCGCATAATGCACGTTTTGACATGGGCTTTATCCAGGCTTCCCTGAAGCAAATTGGATTGCCAGAGCTTCCTAACCCGGTCCTTGATACATTGGAACTGGCGCGATTGTTATTTCCCAAAAATAAGAACCACCGTCTGAATACGATGGCGGATAAATATAAGGTTGGACTCGAAAGTCATCACCGTGCCATAGATGATACGGTTGCACTCGCGGGTATACTGATCGGATTATTAAATGATGCTGCTCAGATGAAAGGTTTAACGAGGCTTGATCGCTTGAATGATTATGTAGGTGTCGACTTGTCGAATACAAGACCTTTCCATTGTGGAATCTATGCATTAAATGATGTCGGCAAGAAAAATCTATATAAGCTGGTATCTCTCTCTCATACGGAACATTTCAAGCGTGTACCTTGCATTCCCAAATCGAAACTGATTAATTTGCGTGAAGGCCTTGTTATTATATCGGGCTGTGAAAAAGGGGAGTTTTTCGAAGCGGTGCTTAACAAATCGCTCGAAGAAGCGGAAGAGATCGCTGAGTTCTATGACATACTGGAGATCCAACCGCTTACCATGTATATGCATTTGGTGGATAAAGGGTTGGTGGCTACGCCCGAAGAAATCAAAACAGCGATCCGTAAAGTCATCGATATAGGTGCAAAACTGAATAAACCGGTCATAGCCACGGGTAACGTGCACTATTTGGAACCACGTGACAAGTTATATCGGGATATCACCATTCACGGAATTACAGGATTTAGTCCACTGAAAGATCAGCGTAAACCGGATGCACATTTTAGAACGACAGAGGAAATGCTGGAAGAGTTCCAGTTCCTGGGCCAAGATAAAGCTTACGAAGTCGTTGTTACAAATACGGTGGAGCTGTCTGATCGATTTGAGGAAATTAAGTTATTCCCGGACAAACTGTTTACTCCGATTCTGGAAGGTGCAGACGAAGAAATCCGTAATACCTGCTATGAAACTGCCAAGTCCATCTATGGCGAGGAGTTACCGGAAGTAATCGTGGCACGATTAGAGAAAGAACTCATTCCAATTATTAAATACGGTTTTTCTGCCAACTATCTGATCTCGGAGCGCTTGGTTAAAAAATCGAATCAGGATGGTTACCTCGTAGGTTCACGGGGATCAGTAGGCTCCTCTGTTGTTGCTACATTCCTGGGGATATCCGAGGTTAATCCACTACCTGCTCATTATATTTGTGTGAATTCGGAATGCAAACACAGCGAGTGGTTCCTGGACGGCAGTGTACGGAGTGGATTTGACCTTCCAGAGAAAGAGTGTCCGGATTGTGGTGGCACACTTAAAGGAGAAGGCCAGGATATTCCGTTTGAGACCTTCCTTGGATTTAAAGGAGATAAAGTTCCCGATATTGACTTGAATTTCTCTGGTGATTATCAGCCTCATGCCCATAACTATACGAAAGTACTATTTAGTGAGAAGAGTGTTTTCCGTGCGGGGACCATTGGTACGGTGGCTGAGAAAACAGCATTTGGTTTTGCCAAGAAATATGAGGAAGAACATCACAAGAAATGGCGCGGAGCTGAATTGAATCGTTTGGCCTCTGGATGTACTGGGGTGAAACGGAGTACTGGACAGCATCCCGGCGGTATTGTCGTGGTACCTGATTATATCGAGGTGGAAGACGTTACACCTGTTCAGTTTCCAGCTGACGACGTTAATGCGGAGTGGAAAACCACACACTTTGATTATCATGCTTTTGAAGAAAACTTGCTAAAACTTGATATTCTGGGGCATGATGATCCAACTATGATGCGGATGTTGCAGGACTTGACAGGGGTCGATCCAACGAGCATTCCGATGAATGATCCCAAAGTTATGAGCATGTTTAACTCAACCGACGCTCTGGGTGTTACACCGGAACAGATTAGGTCGCCAGTCGCGACGTTTGGCGTGCCAGAGATGGGAACGAAGTTTGTACGTCAGATGCTTGTCGAATCCCAGCCGACGTCTTTTGCCGATTTACTGCAGATTTCCGGATTGTCCCATGGTACAGGCGTATGGCTTGGAAACGCTCAGGATCTGATTAAGAACGGAACGTGTAACATTAAGACAGTGATCGGTTGTCGGGATGATATCATGTTATTTCTGATCTATAAAACGGGAATGGACGCAAGTCTGGCATTTAAGATTACCGAGAGTGTTCGTAAGGGACGGGGCCTGCCGCAGGAATGGATTGACGAGATGAAGAATTGTAAAGTGCCTCAATGGTACATTGATTCGTGTCTCAAAATCCAGTACATGTTCCCGAAGGCACACGCGGCCGCTTATGTTATTTCGGCAGTACGTACGGCGTTCTTCAAGCTGTATCATCCGATTGAATATTACGCAACTTACTTTACCGTTCGGGCGGATGAGATTGATATCGAACTGATGTGTCAGGGATATGACGCGATCTATCGCAAAATTACGGAAATTGAGCAATTAGGTTTCCAGGCACCTCCAAAAGAGAAAAACATGTTACCTGTTCTGGAAATGGGTCTGGAAATGGCAGCACGCGGATTCTCACTGAAATCCATTGACTTATACCGTTCGGAAGCGACAAAGTTCATCGTTGACGGAAAATCACTAATCCCTCCATTTTCGGCGTTGGCAGGAATCGGGGATAATGCTGCTCGCAACATTGCTGCAGCAAGAGATCATGGTGAGTTTCTATCGGTTGAGGACTTCCAGCAAAAGTCGAAAGCAAGTAAGACCATTGTTGAACTCCTGTCCAATATGGGATGTTTCCGTGGCTTGCCAGAGAGTAATCAGCTTTCCCTTTTCTAGGATTGAATTTGGATCTAAACATCGCGATTGCTGGGGGAACGTAATTTTTCCTTCATTAGTAAGTAAACTGCCTGAACCATCGCTTACTTGTCACTATTACCAGACTATGTTATAATTTTTGAAGTGAACGAGATAGTACGAATTTCTAAAGAGTGGGGAAACCCACTCTTTAGTCTTTGGTATACAAGAATCTTGGGTATTGAATAATCTGCCAGTGCTTTTTTTGCTGGTGTAACCTAAGTTGGAGGTTATTGGTTTTGAGCACAACGAACATTAAATCTACCGTGGAAGAAATGATCCAACCCTACTTGAACGAACAAGGCTTCGAGCTGGTTGACATCGAATACGTCAAAGAAGGCAGCAACTGGTTTTTACGGGTGTATGTCGACAAAGAGGGTGGCATCGACATCGACGATTGCGTCTTGATCAGCGAAAAGCTGAGCGCCAAGCTGGATGAGAACGATCCGATTCCAACCATCTATTTCCTTGAAGTGTCTTCTCCCGGTGCGGAGCGTCCACTGAAAAAACCTGAGGACGTTACCAAAGCTGTAGGCAAAAATGTTTTTGTTACAACCTACGAGCCGGTGAACGGATTGAAGGAATTTGAAGGCAAGCTGCTTTCCTTTGATGACGAGGAACTCGTGATCGAAGCAGGCAAAAAACAGCATGCCATTTCTTATGATAAGGTTGCCAGTGCGCGCCTAGCTATTTTGTTTTAAGTGCCTTGTTCACTTTATTAATGAAAAAGACACATCTCACGATAACGGCAAGGTGCTCATGAGTTCAGAGCCTTTCGCCGTTTTACGTATGAGATGCCATGTTTGAAAGGGGGATCAACATTCATGAGTATGGATTTTATTGAAGCAATGAATGAATTGGAACGGGAAAAAGGGATCAGCAAGGATGTGCTGTTTGAAGCGATCGAGGCTGCACTAATTTCCAGCTACAAGCGGAATTTCAACACGGCCCAGAATGTGCGTGTTGACATGAACCGTAATACGGGAGTTATTCGAGTGTATGCCCGTAAATTGATCGTGGAAGAAGTCCTGGATTCACGTACCGAAATTTCATTGCCTGCTGCACGAGAAATCAACCCACACTTCCAGCTGGAAGATATTGCGGAGATTGAAGTTACGCCGCGTGATTTCGGACGTATCGCGGCACAAACTGCCAAACAGGTAGTGACCCAGCGGATTCGTGAAGCCGAACGCGGCCTGATCTACAACGCTTTCGTAGATAAGGAAGAAGATATCGTTACGGGAGTGGTGCAGCGTCAGGATTTGCGCAATATCTACATCGATCTGGGCAAAATCGAAGCGGCTTTACCGCTGACCGAATTGATGCCGAACGAGAAGTTTGTTCATGGTGACCGTATTAAGGCGTATATCACCAAGGTCGAGAATACGACGAAAGGGCCGCAAATCATTTTGTCCCGTACCCATCCGGGCCTCTTGAAACGTCTCTTTGAACTGGAAGTGCCTGAGATCTTTGACGGTGTAGTTGAAATTCGCTCCGTCGCTCGCGAAGCAGGGTTCCGCTCCAAGATTGCCGTACATTCCCGCAACGAGGAAGTTGATCCAGTTGGATCTTGTGTAGGTCCTAAGGGAATGCGCGTGCAGACCATTGTGGGTGAGCTGCGCGGTGAAAAAATCGACATTGTTCGTTTCTCCGATCAGGTAGACGAATATGTTGCTAATGCACTGAGTCCTTCCAAAGTATTGGAAGTTCATGTATTTGAGGAAGAAAAGATGGCTCGGGTTATCGTTCCGGACTATCAACTGTCGCTCGCAATTGGTATCAAAGGCCAAAATGCCAGATTGGCAGCCAAATTAACCGGCTGGAAAATCGACATTAAGAGCGAGAGCCAGGCGGAACAGGAATTCGGCAGAGAAAAAGATTCTTCTTCTGAAATGCATCAGGATTCCGTCTCCGTCGACTAAAGTAAAGTACGGGGGGCGCTGACGTATGAAACCAAAAAAAGTGCCGCTGCGCAAATGTGTGGCATGCCAAGAAATGATGCCCAAAAAGCAGCTGATTCGCATTGTTAAAACGCCAGAGGATGAAGTGCTGATCGATTTGACTGGCAAAAAATCCGGACGTGGTGCCTATTTATGCGGCAAAGAGTCCTGTTTTAAGCTCGCACTCAAAAACCGGGCTTTGGATCGGGCGTTGAAAGGCAAAGTCTCACCTGAAATTTACGAGCAATTAGCAGCTGACTTCATCGCGGTTGAGGATGAATTCAAAGCAGCACAGGAGCGTGAACATGACTAATATTAAAACGCTGTCTTATTTGGGACTCTCTATGCGTGCAGGTAAACTTGTAACAGGTGAAGAAATTGTACTTAAAGCGATCCGTTCTTCCGAAGCTAAAATGGTTATTGTTGCGGGTGACGCCTCAGCCAATACACAAAAGAAATTTCGCGATAAATGCGGAACTTATAAGGTTCCTCTGTTGATCGGATTTGACCGGGATAGTCTGGGTTCAAGTATCGGTAAAGACACGCGTGTTGTTCTTGCAGTAACGGATCGAGGGTTTGCAAAAATGATCTCCAAGCAAGTCGGTATAATGTCGGAGGTGGAGTATATTGAGTAAACAGGAAAACAAGGATAAATTGCGAGTTTATGAATATGCGAAGTCCCTTAATATGAGTAGTAAAGAAATTATAACCATTCTTAAAAAGCTGGAAATTCCCGTAAACAATCATATGAGTGTCATGGAGAATGGTTCAGTCGGTAAGGTGGAACAATTTTTTAAAGATATAAAATCCACTGCTGCTTCGAAACAAAGCAACGATGCAAAACCAGTTGCTACTTCGGCAGTGCGCAGTGACAAACCAGTGGACAGCAACAAGCCGGCCGGCGGAGTGAACACGCCGAAGAGCAGTAACCCATCCGGTAGTCCCGTACAAACAAAAATACAACAGGAAAAGCAGGTAGGTATGAACAATAGACCAAATTCCAACAATAACAATGGCACCCAAAGACCCAGCGGCCAAGACAGCCGCAACAGAACAAACTCTTCCCAAGGCTCAAGCCAAGGAGGACAATCAACTAACCGTCCAAGACCAGCTCAAGGTGGACAAAGCAGTACTGCATCCCGTCCGCAAGGATCGGGTCAACGTCCGAATAACAGCGGTGGCGGTCAGGTAAGAACTTCAGGACCTAACAGCGGTGGTAACACAGGTACTGCTGGCAACCGTAGCGGTGGCCAAGGTCAGAGCCAAGGACAAGGCCAACGTAGAAGCGGCCCAGGTGGCACTACTGGCAGCAACAACAATAGTGGTAACCGTTCGAACAGCGGTGGCGGGGGACGTCGTTATGATGACAACCGTGGCGGCAACTTCCGTGGTAACCGTGGTGGCAAGAACAACCGCAACAGAAATCAACAACAGTACCAACAACGTGAAAAAATTGATAACACACCTAAGAAAATCATCGTTCGTGGTGATATGACTGTTGGTGAAACAGCGAAGTTGCTCCATAAGGATGCTTCCGAAGTTATCAAAAAGCTCATCGCTATGGGCGTTATGGCAACAATCAACCAAGAGCTTGATATCGAAACGATCCTTCTGCTTTCAGGTGAATTCGGTGTTGAGGTTGAAGTGAAGATTGTGCTTGAAGATGACCGTTTCGAAACACTGGAAGAGAATGATGATGCTGCTGACTTGCAGGCTCGTCCACCAGTAGTTACGATCATGGGTCACGTTGACCATGGTAAAACTACTTTGCTGGATGCTATTCGTTCAACGAATGTATCCGATGGCGAAGCAGGCGGAATCACGCAACATATCGGTGCATATCAAGTTGAAATCAACAACAAAAAGATCACGTTCCTGGATACTCCGGGTCACGAAGCGTTTACAGCGATGCGTGCACGGGGCGCACAAGTTACGGATATGACGATTATTGTCGTAGCTGCGGATGACGGTGTTATGCCACAGACAATTGAGGCGATTAACCATGCCAAAGCTGCTGGGCTACCAATCATCGTGGCTGTCAATAAAATTGACAAGCCGGGCGCTGATCCAGACAAAGTGAAACAAGAACTAACTAGCTATGAACTCGTTCCTGAAGAGTGGGGCGGAGATACCATCTTTGTTAACGTGTCAGCAAAACAAAGAATGGGTCTGGAAGGTCTGCTTGAAATGATTCTGCTGGTTGCAGAAGTGAACGAATACAAAGCGAACCCGGACAAACGTGCCCGTGGTACAGTGATTGAAGCCGAGCTGGATAAAGGACGTGGCCCAGTTGCACGTATCCTCGTACAGCACGGTACATTGAAAGTCGGCGATGCATTCGTAGCAGGTAACTGCTTCGGTCGTGTCCGTGCGATGGTCAATGACAAAGGTCGTCGTCTGAAAGAGGCTGGACCTTCAACACCTGTTGAAATCACAGGTTTGACTGAAGTTCCAGGTGCGGGAGATCCATTCATGGTGTTTGAAGATGAGCGTAAAGCGCGTTCCATCGCTGACAAACGTGCGATTACGCAACGTGAATCCGATCTGGGTACACATACTCGCGTAACGTTGGATGATCTGTTCCAACACATCAAAGATGGCGAGATCAAAGATCTGAACGTAATCATCAAAGGTGACGTACAAGGTTCGGTTGAAGCATTGAAAGGTTCCCTTGCGAAGATCGAAGTTGAAGGTGTACGCGTGAAAATCATTCATAGCGGCGCTGGTGCAATCACGGAGTCCGACATCATTTTGGCGGCAGCATCCAATGCCATCGTGATTGGTTTCAACGTTCGTCCTGATAACCAGGCGAAAGCAACTGCAGATCAAGAGCAAGTAGACATTCGTCTGCATCGCGTAATCTACAGTGTTATCGAAGAAATTGAACAAGCGATGAAAGGTATGCTTGATCCGATCTACAAAGAAAAAGTTATCGGTCATGCTGAAGTTCGGAGCACGTTCTCCATCAGTAAAGTGGGTACCATCGCTGGTTGTATGGTTACCTCGGGTAAAATTACGCGTTCTGCGGAAGCACGCCTGATTCGTGATGGCATTGTCCTTTACGAAGGTAAGCTGGATTCCCTGAAACGTTATAAAGATGATGCCAAAGAAGTAGCCCAAGGTTACGAGTGCGGTATTACACTGGATAAATATAATGATCTCAAAGAGGGCGACGTTATCGAAGCCTTCATTATGGAGACAGTACAACGATAAGCAAGGAAGCATGAGGTGAACAACGATGGCTAAGATTCGTACAGGTAGAGTGGGCGAGCAGATCAAGAAAGAAATCAGTCTGCTCATCCAGTCTGAACTGAAAGATCCACGTATCGGCTTTATTACGGTAACGGGAGTCGAAGTGACAGGAGACTTGTCGCAAGCCAAAGTTTATCTGAGTGTCTTCGGTGAGCAGGAACAAAAAGATAACACGCTCAAAGCTCTGGCAAAAGCAAATGGATTTTTGCGTTCCGAGCTGGGCAAACGTATCCGGTTCCGGCATGTTCCCGAGTTGATATTTAAGATTGACGAATCCATCGCTTATGGCAGCCGAATTGAGAAGCTGCTTGGCGATATTGGTTCCGACAAAGACGAATCCCAGTAACAGAATAGAGGAGACGGCAATGCACACTTATGAACAGGCGCTCCAGGCCGGAAAGCAATTTCTGCTGGAGCATGATGATTACCTGGTCGTGTCGCATGTACAGCCGGACGGTGACGCAGTCAGCTCGACGGTAACGGTGGGCTGGCTGCTGTCATGTCTGGGTAAGACATTCACGATGATTAATGAAGGCAAAATTCCCGGGCGTATGCATTTTTTGTGGGAAGCAGGCAACATTGTGAACATGACCGAACAACCACCGCAGCGAAAATATAAAGCTGTTATTTGTGTGGATTGTGCAGACTTTGCCAGAGTAGGTTTGACACGTCATTATTTCGAAGACGATGCTGTTATTTTGAATATTGATCATCACCCTACAAATGACGGTTATGGTACAGTCAACATCATTAAGTCAGATGCTGCTGCAACCGCTGAAATTTTGTTCGATTTTCTTAACCTGTTCCAAGTAACATGGGATAAAGATGTTGCGACGGCAGTTTATACAGGATTGCTTACGGATACAGGTGGCTTCCGCTATGCCAACACCAGCCCAAATGTAATGACAACGGCCTCCAGACTGCTTGAACATGGCGTGGATGGACCCTATCTTGCCCAGACCTTGTTGGAGCAGGTGACTCTTCCGCAAGTTCGGATTTTGAATCAGGCACTATCAAGCCTGCAGATGACGGATGATGGAAAGATAGCCTGGGTTGTTATTACACCAGATGATATGGTGGCTTGTGGAGCAGCTAATGAAGATCTTGAAGGGGTAGTGAATTATCCGCGTAACATTCAGGGCGTGGAAGTTGGTATCTTTTTCAAAGTCATCAACGAGAATGCGGTCAAGGTTTCTTTGCGTTCAGCTGGCAAGATTGATGTTGCTGCACTAGCCCAGACCTTTGGCGGAGGCGGGCATGTGCTTGCAGCCGGATGTCGTCTGGAAGGCAGACTTGATGATATTGTCGCAAAAGTACTGAAGCAGGTGAACTCACAATGGTAAAGCCATTTGAAGGTGTACTTCCGGTATATAAACCGGCGGGATTTACTTCTCATGATGTTGTAGCCAAAATGCGTCGCATTCTCAAAATGAAGCGCATTGGGCATACGGGCACACTTGACCCACAAGTTACAGGCGTTCTGCCGCTCTGTCTTGGACGGGCGACACGTGTGGTGGAGTACATGCAGGAGCTTCCGAAGGAATATCTGGCTACGCTCAGATTGGGACTCTCTACTGACACAGAGGATATGACAGGGGAAGTCATTGAGCAGGCACAAACGACTGTGGAAGTAACACAGGAACAGGTTCAACAGGTGCTAGAGCAGTTTCTGGGCACGATCTCTCAAGTACCACCCATGTATTCTGCGGTAAAGGTAGACGGCAAACGTCTTTATGAGCTTGCTCGTGAAGGTAAGACGGTAGAGCGTAAGAGTCGTGAGGTCACAATCTATGAGCTCGAGCTTACAGGGATTGAGACTCAGGGTGAGACCACCGATATATCTTTCCGGGCTTTATGTTCAAAAGGTACCTATATTCGGACATTGTGTGTAGACATTGGCCGGCAACTCGGATATCCATCGACCATGGTTCAACTGGAGCGTACAATATCGGCAGGTATCTCTGCAGATCGTTGTCTTCGTATTGAAGAAGTGGAACAGCTTATGGCTGACGGGACTTTAGCGGAGGCGCTGATTCCTGTTGACGAGGCTATTTCTTCAATTCCGGCCCACAAGGTTGGAGAAGAACAGACCAAAGGAGCACTTCAAGGTCAGAAACTGTCTGCACGTCTTCTGGAACCACCTGTAGAGCAACCTGGGTTAATGCGGTTGTATGCTCAGGATGGTACGTTTCTGGGGATATTTGAGCGGGATGAACTAAAACCAACGGTGAGGGCAGTTAAAGTCTTTTTGCCGGAATAAAGAGGTTTCGGGCTTGGAGTTGTGGTGATGCTCAAGCTTGGCCTATCTAGTGAAATGCAGGTGAATGATTGTGAAAACCGTAATGCTAACCTATCCGCAGACGTTACATTCGACTGAGCTGAGCACACTGCCCCAAGTGCTTGCGATTGGTCAATTCGACGGACTGCATCTCGGACATGCAAGTGTCATTTTATCAGCTGTCCGCATTGCGCGGGAAACGGGCATGCAGGCAGCGGTCATGACCTTTCATCCACATCCGAAGGAAGTTATGCGCAAAGGGGATTACGAGGGTTATTTAACTCCCTTGAGAGATAAAGAAGATATCTTGGCAGGAATGGGCGTTGATGTACTCTATGTGGTGGAGTTCAATGAAGATTTCTCACGGTTGACGCCGCAACAATTCGTACACGACCTGTTGATTCCTCTTCAGACACGAACAGCGGTGGTGGGTTTTGACTTCCGTTTTGGTCACAAGGGTGCAGGGGATGAACAACTTCTTCGTACTTTGGGAGAAGGAGAGATGACGGTGGAAACCGTTCCTCCGTTCTTGTTAAATGGTGAAAAAGTGAGCAGTTCTCTTATTCGTGGCCTGTTGAAGCGTGGGGAGATGGATGAGGCCAGTCACTGGCTTGGCCGATCTTACAGCATCAGAGGAACCGTCATTCATGGGGAGAAGCGTGGACGAACGATTGGATTTCCTACAGCCAACCTTGAACTCACGGATCATTACGTTACCCCCTCGAAGGGTGTTTACGCTGTTCGTGTGCAGTATGGCGAACAGGAACTGCATGGCGTAATGAATCTCGGTGTGAAACCTACGTTTCACGAAAGCGGGATGAAACCTACGTTTGAAGTGCACCTGCTTGATTTTGATGGACACTTATATGACCAAGAACTAAAGGTTGAGCTCGTTCACTATATTCGTGCAGAACGAAAGTTTGACTCCATTGATGCATTGATTAGCCAGATTCGTGAAGATGCATTAACTGCCGGCCACCTGTTATCTTAAAGGTTCAGGATTAAATGCATGTTTACATTTACTTTAACTAGGCAATTATGATATACTGTACTACGTTGTCGATTAAGACAACATTAACCTTGGCTTGGTTGCTTGCTCTCACCGGCGGTGACGAGGCTAATGGCGATTATATTGAAGGAGGTGAACAGGATGGCATTGACTCAAGAACGTAAACAACAACTGATCGACGAGCACAAAACTCACGAGTCCGATACAGGATCTCCAGAGGTGCAAGTTGCTATCCTTACGGAAAACATCAGAAGTTTGACAGACCACTTGCGTACGCATAAGAAAGACCACCACTCACGTCGTGGACTTTTGAAAATGGTAGGTCAACGTCGTAAGCTTTTGGCTTACGTGAAAAACAAAGATGTTAAACGTTACAGCGCACTGATCGAAAAACTCGGATTGCGTCGTTAATTATCGTACATGTTTTCAAAACCAACCTGGCTGTTATCCGTCATTCTTTTGTCTAAAAGGACAAGCGGAACCTACAGCCGGGTTGTTTTGTAGATGAACATGTTGCCATATATTTGTAGATGGGGCTCCGTGAGGAGCTTTTGTTGTGCAGGTTAGCATGTTGAAAGTTCCATACATAGCTAATGAATGCAGGACAAGCAGGAAATACTGTAAATATGCAGAATCCATTGAATTAGGAACGAATATAAGGAGGGGTTTCATGGAACAGCGTGTTGAAATGCAGCTTGGTGGAAGAAAGCTTACGCTTGAGACCGGGCGTTTGGCCAAGCAGGCTAATGCTGCCGTTAAGGTAACATACGGGGATACCGTGGTATTGTGTACCGTGACAGCATCAAGTGAGCCGAAAGATCTGGACTTTTTCCCATTAACGGTGAACTATGAAGAAAGATTGTACGCCGTAGGTAAAATCCCGGGAGGATTTATTAAACGTGAAGGCAGACCGAGTGAGAAAGCCATTCTTTCAAGCCGTCTGACAGACCGTCCAATTCGTCCTTTGTTCCCGGAAGGCTTCCGGAATGATGTACAAGTTCTGAATATCGTTATGAGTGTGGATCAGGATTGCGAACCGCAAATTGCTGCAATGATTGGTACATCGGCAGCATTGAGTATTTCGGATGTTCCATTCAGCGGACCGATTGGTGGCGTGAAAGTTGGACGTATTGATGGCGAGTTCATCATTAACCCAACGATTGCACAGCTTGAAGTCAGTGATATTGAACTGGTCGTTGCAGGAACCAAAGATGCCATCATGATGGTTGAGGCGGAAGCAAACGAAGTGCCGGAAGAAGTGATGCTCGAAGCAATCATGTTTGGACATGATGAGATCCAAAATATTATTGCTGTAATCGAACAACTTGTGCAAGTTGCTGGAAAAGAAAAAATGGCTGTTAAGTTGCGTACCGTTAATACTGAAGTTAACAGCAGCGTGCGTGAATTCGCCAGCGCTCGTCTGGTCGAAGCGGTTAAAATCGCCGAGAAACATGCTCGTCAAGATGCAATCGATGTAGTGAATGACGAAACCGTTGCTCACTTTGAAGAGAAATATATTGAAAGTCCGGAATTGTTCAAAGACGTGAAGGAAGTTCTGCACGATATCGTCAAAGAAGAAGTGCGTCGTCTGATTACGCATGATAAAGTTCGTCCGGATGGACGTGGACTTGCTGAAATTCGCCCAATTGAATGTGATACATCTCTGTTGCCACGTGCACATGGTACAGGACTGTTTACGCGCGGTCAAACGCAAGCACTTAGCGTTTGTACACTGGGTGCACTGGGTGATGTTCAGATTTTGGACGGAATCAGTCTTGAAGAAACGAAACGATTCATGCATCACTATAACTTCCCACCATTCAGCGTAGGTGAAGCTCGTCCATTACGTGCTCCAGGCCGTCGCGAAATCGGACATGGTGCTCTGGGTGAGCGCGCGCTTTCCAAAGTGATTCCTTCCGAAACGGATTTCCCATACACGATTCGTTTGGTATCTGAAGTTCTGGAATCCAACGGTTCATCATCTCAGGCAAGTATCTGTGCCAGCACTTTAGCTATGATGGATGCAGGTGTACCAATCAAAGCTCCAGTTGCGGGTGTAGCTATGGGTCTGATCAAAGATGGAGATCATGTATCCATTCTGAGTGATATTCAAGGTATGGAAGATCACCTCGGTGACATGGACTTTAAAGTAGCTGGAACACCTGAAGGTGTAACTGCAATCCAAATGGACATCAAAATTGCTGGTATTAATCGTCAAATTTTGTCTGATGCATTGGCGCAAGCCAAAGAAGGTCGTATGCACATTTTGGGCAAAATGAACGAAATTTTGAAAACTCCACGTGAGCAGTTATCACAATATGCACCTAAAATTACAACGATGCATATCAACCCGGACAAAATCCGTGATGTTATCGGTGCAGGTGGTAAAATTATCAATAAAATCATCGAAGAAACCGGTGTTAAAATTGATATTGAACAGGATGGACGTGTCTTTATCGCTTCTTCCAACCAGGAGATGAATGATAAAGCCAAAGCGATCATCGAAGGTATTGTGCGCGAAGTATTGGTCGGCGAGATTTATGTCGGCAAAGTAAAACGCGTAGAAAAATTCGGTGCATTTGTTGAAGTACTTCCGAACAAAGAAGGTCTGGTACACATCTCGCAACTGTCAACTGAACGTGTTGCCAAAGTGGAAGATGTTGTAGCTATCGGTGATTCCATTACGGTAAAAGTAACGGAAATTGACCCACAAGGTCGAATCAACTTGTCCCGTAAAGCAGTTTTGACTGCTGAAGCTCCGGCTCAATCCTAGGATACCGAAGCGACAGGTTATAAATGGATAGATTGAATGAAGAGACAGAATGTGAATTTCTGGCTCTTTTTTTAACGTTTAAATACGTAAAGCAAGGATGAAAACATGGCTTAGCATTCATATTCTTGCCCTTGTCCTCATATGATGGGGACAAAGACGGCGGGAGGATGGAGCTGTGGGAAACCAATCCAAAAAGCTGACGGCTGTTCTGGCGGGTGTGACTGCGGTCATATTGATCGGACAAGTTGGCAGTGTACGTACATACATTACGGAGATCCGTGATGGGCCAGGTACGCAAAATGCTTTTGACATGTTTAAGGAAGCAACTGGAGAAGATGCGCTGTTGTCTGCGATTCGGGATAAAGCGGCTGAAACGAAAATTGCTCCGGTGAATGCCAGAGTGGATCGGGTATGGAAAGCAATTCCTGGTTATAATGGCATGGAGATTGATGTGGAAGCGACATACCGTAAGGCGCTGAGTGGAACGTTGAATACCAAAATAGCGTATGTCTACCGTCAGATTGAGCCGGAGATTCAGCTTAAAGATTTGGGTGCACATCCGATCTATCGGGGAAATGCAAACAAACCGATGGTTTCTTTTATGATTAATGTGGCCTGGGGGAACGAATACATTAAACCGATGCTGGATACGCTCGATGCCGAGAAAGTGAAGGCTACTTTTTTTCTGGATGGAAGTTGGTTAAGCAAAAACGTTGAACTGGCCAAAGAAATTCAGAAGCGTGGGCATGAGATGTCCAATCATGCGTATTCTCACCCGAATATGAGTCGATTGAGCGCAGAACGGGCCAAGCTGGAAATTAGCAAAACCCAGGATCTGCTCCATAAAACACTGGGTGTAGAGAATCGTTGGTTTGCTCCGCCTTCCGGTGACTTTAATCAGAAGACCGTTGACATTGCTTCATCCATGGGGCTGCAAACCGTGTTATGGACAGTAGATACTGTGGATTGGCGTAAGCCAAGCCCGGATGCCGTTGTTGCTAAAATTGCAAAAAATACCGAGGCAGGCACGTTAATTCTAATGCACCCTACAGCTGCTTCTTCGGGAGCTTTAAAGGGCATGATTCAATCCATACGGGCCAAAGGTCTGGTGCTCGGAACAGTAAGTGAGACGTTGTCTTCGGAACGTGTAAATACGTCTGCGGTTGAGTGAACGTTGTTTTTTTGTTAATATCAAACAGTTGGAACCAAATGTCGATTTCAATTTCAAGGTTGAGATCAAGGCAATTATAGAGATGTAGGAGGGCCAACCATGAAAAAAATTCAGCTGGGCAATGGCCTCAGAGTTGTCATGGAACAGATACCGACCTGCCGTTCTGTGTCTTTCGGAATATGGGTCAAGACAGGTTCGCGCAATGAGCAACCTGCAAGTAACGGAGTATCACATTTTATTGAACACATGTTGTTCAAAGGAACAGATCGTTATGATGCCAAGGCGATTGCAGAGCAGTTCGATGCGATTGGCGGTAACGTGAATGCGTTCACTTCCAAAGAATACACGTGTTATTATGCTAAAGTGTTGGATGAACATTTGCCGATTGCGGTTGATGTATTGTCTGATATGTTTTTCCGCTCCAAAATGGATGATGGTGAATTGATCAAGGAGAAAAACGTCATTCTGGAAGAAATCTCAATGTATGAAGATACGCCGGATGATATGGTTCATGATCTGATGGCCTTGGCCGCCTATGGTGAGCATCCACTCGCATACCCAATCCTGGGTACGGAAGAACGTCTCAAAGCGATGGATTCCAGTCATCTGCGTGCATATATGAAGGAGCACTACACGATTGAGAACACGGTCATTAGTATCGCGGGTAATATTGATGACAGTGTAATCGATCTGATGGAGAAGCATTTTGGTGCTTTTGATGTAAATGGGGTAACGGAAGCAGTCACGATGCCAGCCTTCCAAAGTGGACAGCTCTTTCACAAAAAGAAAACGGAACAGAATCATATCTGTATTTCGTTCCCGGGCTGTAAAATCGGTGATCCGCTGCAATTCGCTATGGTTGTTCTGAATAACGCCATTGGTGGAGGCATGAGCTCCAGACTGTTCCAGGAAATTCGTGAGAAACGGGGTCTTGCGTACTCCGTGTATTCCTATCATAGCTCTCATGCGGACAGCGGACTTTTCACGATATATGCGGGTACAGCACCAAAACAGACCAAAGAAGTGCTCGATCTGACCAAAGAGGTTCTGCGCGACCTGGCTGTTAACGGCTTGTCCGAAGATGAACTTCGTAAAGGAAAAGAACAGCTGAAAGGCAGCTTGATTCTGAGCTTGGAAAGCACAGGCAGTCGCATGAATCGTCTGGGTAAAAACGAACTCATGCTGGGCAGACACCATACGCTGGATGAGATGATCACCAAAATTGAGCAAGTTACCATGGACGATATTAACGCGGTACTTGATCTGATGTTTGCTGAGCCTTTTGCACTTGCTATGGTTGGCGCTTCAGATAAGACGATCGCTGGATTGAGAAGGGATGATTTTGTTGCATTACGTTCAAATACAGAAACTGCCGGGCAATGAAGATATTAAACTGCCTCAAAAAATGTCGGAGCTGGCATCCGGCTTTGATGTAGTAGCTGCACTTCAGGAAGATGTTGTATTGCACCCGGGTCAGCGTACGCTGATTCCTACCGGACTTGCGATGGCAATGCCAGCTGGATTGGAAGCACAGATCCGTCCTCGGAGCGGACTGGCATTCAAACATGGTATTACCTGCCTTAACACACCGGGGACCATTGATGCGGATTATCGCGGAGAAGTTAAAGTGCTGTTGATTAATCTGGGTCAGGAACCGTTCACGATTGTACGGGGAGAGCGCATCGCACAGATTGTCTTCCAGACCGTGCCTGCGGTTGAATTGACGGAAGTGAATGAACTTTCGGAAACGGTACGTGGCGAAGGCGGATTTGGTCATACCGGGAAATAAGCAGCGTAAATATACCCATTCTTTAGAGTCGTCCCTGACAGGGGCGGCTCTTTTTTACATTCGAGAAACGGACGGTGGAATGCAATTATTGTTTTCACCCCCCTGTGGGCCCTTGCATACGATAAGGCATACATGTGGTGAAAGGAGTGACGTCCCGATGCTGACCGGAGTCCGGATTGTAGTCCTGGGCGGAGATGCGCGGCAGCTTGAAGTCATTCAAAAGTGCGCTGAGCTGGATGCAACGGTAAGTGTGGTGGGTTTCGATAAAATAGAGCGTTCCATTCCAGGGATTGAGCACCAGGAACTGGAGGACGAAGTGTTTGCTTCCGCAGATGTACTGGTACTGCCTGTCGTCGGTTGCGATGATCAGGGGAAAGTAAGTACTTCATTCAGTGACACACCGATCTATTTGAAAAAGGAACATATTGCAGCATTACCAGAGCATTGTATTGTGTTCACAGGTATGGCAAAGCCGTTCCTGCGCGAACTTTGTCTTGAAAATGGGCTGCGACTTGTTGAAGTACTTGATCGTGATGATATTGCACTTTACAACTCTATTCCAACAGCTGAGGGAGCCATCGCCATAGCTATTCGGGAGACGGACTTCACAATCCATGGTTCGGAATGCATTGTGCTTGGCATTGGTCGAACAGGATTCACAATGGCCAAAACATTGCAGGGACTTGGAGCAAATGTACGGGTGGGAATCAGGCGGGAAGAGGATGCTGCCCGCGCTACAATAATGGGCTGGAAGCCTTTCATGACAACGGATTTGGCCGCTCAAACCGGGGAAGTTGACTTGCTTTTTAATACGATACCGACTATGATAATCACAGCACAAATCCTGTCCAGAATGCCGCAAAAGGCTGTCATTATCGACCTCGCATCCGCTCCTGGCGGCTGTGATTTCAGGTATGCTGACAAACGCGGTATCAAAGCGCTACTTGCGCCTGGCCTCCCCGGCATTGTTGCTCCCAAAACGGCTGGCGGCATTATTGCCGACGCGTTGATCCGTTTGCTTTTGGAAGAACAGAACGCACGGGAGGTTAAATCATGAACTGGCAGGGAAAAACGGTAGGTTATGCAATTACGGGTTCTCATTGTACGTTTGAAGAGGTTATGCCGGTAATTAGCCGCTTCGTAGCTGAAGGTGCCAACGTCATTCCGATTATTTCGAATTCGGTTCTGACGACGGATACACGCTTTGGTACGGCGCAAAATTGGCAAAAACAGTTGAAAGATATAACAGGTAATGATATCATTTCTACAATTGTTGAAGCGGAGCCATTAGGGCCTTCCAAGTTGCTTGATGTGCTGGTGATTGCTCCATGCACAGGGAATACAACAAGCAAGCTGGCTAATGCGATGACCGACAGTCCAGTGCTAATGGCCGCCAAAGCGCAGATGCGCAATCAGCGTCCGCTTGTGCTCGCGATTTCCACGAATGACGGTCTGGGCTTGAATGCTGCGAATATCGCCAAATTGCTCGTGGCCAAATATTTGTATTTTGTGCCATTTGGGCAGGACGATCCAATGAAAAAACCAAACTCGTTAGTCGCCAAAATGGAATTGATTCCAGAGGCTTGCTGGAGTGCTCTTGAGGGCAAACAGTTGCAGCCGATGATTGTGGAGCGTTCTTCACAGGCTTGATGGAACAATGATTCGGTGACAACGTTTATGCGCTTGGAGAAATGAAGGGGTTCGAGAGACAAAGAAAATCATGGGGGACGATATGCTGGATTGAACAGCTACTATGTCCACGTTCCTGTATATAAGGCATTCCTGCTTGCGGGCAGTACAGGTTAAGCAAGCGGGAGAGGTCTATTGTGAATGTATGCGTCATGACCTCGTATAAAATGCTGAAATTATCGCATCAGAACGCTCCCTAGAGTGATCCATTTGTTGATTTGACCCGTGTCCAGTCTTCTTGCGTACACAAATGGAGGAATAAAGATGCGTATCATGGTACAGAAATTCGGAGGCACGTCTCTCTCCACTGTTCAGGCGAGAGAGCATGTGCTCCGTCACGTTAAACGTGAACTTGAAGCAGGATTGAGTCTGGTCATCGTTGTGTCTGCGATGGGCCGCCGCGGCGAGCCATATGCGACTGATACATTGCTGGACTGGGCTGCACAGAACGGAAACGCACTATCCGCACGCGAAAAGGATTTACTGCTGTGCTGTGGTGAAATCATATCTGCGACAACGTTGAGCAGTTTACTCGAACATGAAGGCATTCCAACTACAGTGCTGACCGGCGCACAAGCAGGTTTTGTGACGGACGACAATTTCGGGAATGCCCGGATATTGGATGTCCGTCCTGTTCGTGTGTTGGAGCAGCTTCAGCTCGGCCGTGTCGTTGTTGTAACCGGATTCCAGGGGCAGACAGAGAACGGAGACTTCACGACACTGGGTCGTGGGGGAAGTGATACGTCTGCTACAGCTCTCGGTGCAGCATTACGTGCTGAAATGGTGGATATCTACACAGATGTGAACGGGATACTTACCGCTGATCCGCGAATTGTTGAGGATGCACGTCCACTGACTGTTGTGAGTTATGCAGAGATCTGTAACATGGCCCACCACGGGGCCAAGGTAATCCATCCACGTGCGGTTGAGATTGCGATGCAATCCCAAATTCCAGTGCGGGTAAGATCTACTTTTGCAGACACGGAAGGAACGCTGGTTACGCATCCGGAAGGATTTCAGGATGTGCAGACAGGCATTGTTGACCGTTATGTAACAGGCATCGCCTACGTGAGCAATGTAACGCAAATTACGGTGGATGTGCCTGGTGGTGGTGCAGATCGATTGCAACTTAAAGTGTTCAAAACCATGGCAGAGAATTCAATCAGTGTTGATTTTATTAATGTTACCCCCTCGGGAGTTGTCTATACGGTTTTTGACAGTGATTCCGAGAAAGCCATACAGGTATTGCAGGAGATAGGTCTCAAGCCACAAAGCTTGTCCGGTTGTGCCAAAGTGTCCGTCATTGGCGGAGGCATTAATGGTGTACCTGGAATTATGGCTCGAATCGTGGAGTCCTTGACACTGGCAGACATTCAGATCCTGCAATCGGCAGATTCGAATACAACGATCTGGGTACTCGTAAAAAAAGAAGATATGGTTCAGGCCCTGAGGGCACTTCACGCCTCATTCGAACTTCATTTGTAAATAACTGAAGTTAGAGGAGCCAAACCTGTTTTGAAGGAGGAATCGAATTGGACTTTGGAAGATTGATTACAGCAATGGTCACTCCGTTCAATGAACAAGGAGAGATTCATTGGGAGGAAACGGCACGTCTAATCGACTATCTGATTGCAGATCAAAAGTCGGAGACGCTTGTGGTTTCTGGAACAACAGGGGAGTCTCCAACACTTAGTGATACTGAGAAAGTTCAATTATTCGAATTTGCAGTGAAACATGCGGCCGGTCGGTGCAAAATTATAGCCGGAACGGGAAGCAATAACACGGCACATTCCATCCATTTGACACAGGAAGCTGAACGTGCCGGAGTGGATGGCATATTGTTGGTAGTTCCGTATTATAACAAACCTAGCCAAGAAGGTTTGTTCAAACATTTTGAAGCGATTGCAGGCTCTACCAAGCTGCCAATTATGCTCTACAACGTGCCTGGGCGGACTGTAACCAGCCTGTCAGCAGCGACAACACTTCGTCTTGCGCAGATACCTAATATCGTCGCTACGAAGGAATGTGCGTCTATGGAGCAGGTTACGCTGATTGCAGCAAGTGCTCCAGAGAATTTCAGAGTCTATTCCGGTGATGATGCTTCAGGCTTACCAGCGATTGCGGTTGGAGCACATGGAATTGTCAGTGTGGCCAGTCATGTCGTAGGGGCAGAAATGAAGAAAATGATTGATGCCTTCTATGGCGGAGCACCTCTTGAGGCTGCTCAGATTCATCAGCAGTTGTTCCCAGTGTTCAAAGGCCTGTTTGAGTGTCCACAGCCTCTACCAAACCCGGTAGCGGTGAAATATGCGCTGACATTACGTGGTCTAGACGTTGGTTCTGTACGATTGCCCCTTATTCCGCCAACGGAAGAGGAGCAGGTTTATATCAAAGGTTTGCTTAATTTGTAATCATTTTGGCTGCTTATGGACTATTTTATTAATCATGGGAATATCCTTCAGATCAGCAAAAGAACCGCTCCTCTTCGTAGAGGCTGCGGTTCTTTTTTTTACGAGTAATGTGAGGTTTCTTTTCGAATGCTAAGGGGAAACCTACAGGTTAACGAGAGAGTGACTTGTTTTTTTTGTTTTTAATCATGTATAATGATGTCAAGTGACTGGGTGCGGTATTTTTTTGAAATTGAAAGCGACATCGTTTCGTGGTGTAGCTTTGCGGTGAAAAAGGAAGGAACGGCTAAGAGGGAATTTCAAATCCAACTTGTTGGTCAAAGGGAATAACTTCGAAGAACTTCTTCCAAATATCGTGAATAAAGGTGTTCTTTTGCATTCATCCCGATAGGTGGGTATGTGATGTATGGACTACTTTTCTTAACTTACAATAAATAATAAGGTACGACGTCCAACTACCATAGGAGGTTTAGATTCATTTGTCTAAGAAAAATAATAACGATAAACTGATGATTTTTGCTTTGGGCGGCGTAGGCGAGATTGGTAAAAATATGTACGTCATCCAATACGCCAACGACATTGTAGTCGTAGATGCTGGTCTTAAATTCCCGGAAGAAGATATGCTTGGTATTGATATTGTCATCCCTGACATTTCTTACCTGACTGAGAACCGTGACAAAGTAAGAGGAATTATCCTTACTCACGGACATGAGGATCACATTGGTGGTCTGCCATATGTTCTCAAACATCTGAATGTTCCTGTATACGGAACAAGACTTACGCTTGGACTTGTAGAAAACAAGTTGAAAGAAGCGAATTTGCTGGGTGAAACAAAACGTATTCTGATTGATGCTGATTCCGAGATCCAACTTGGATCTGTTCTGAAAGCATCGTTCTTCGCTACTAACCATAGTATTCCGGATTCTGTTGGTGTATGTGTCGAAACACCGGAAGGTGCAGTTGTTCACACAGGTGACTTCAAATTCGACCATACTCCAGTCAATGGTCAATATGCAGATCTTCAGCGTATGGCACAGATCGGAACAAATGGCGTGTTAGCGCTGTTGTCCGACAGTACAAACGCTGAGAAACCTGGATTCACACCATCGGAGAAAAATGTGGGTATCGTTCTGGAAGATATCTTCCGTAAAGCGAGTCAACGTGTTGTTGTAGCGACATTTGCTTCCAACGTACACCGTATCCAACAAGTGATCAATGCAGCAGAAGTGACTGGACGTAAAGTTGCAGTTATCGGACGCAGCATGGTGAATGTGGTTGGTATTGCTTCAGAACTGGGTTATCTTGAGATTCCGGATGGCATGATCATTGAACCTGAAGAAGTAGGTAAGATGGCAGCTGATCGTGTCGTAATTCTCTGTACAGGAAGTCAAGGAGAGCCAATGTCAGCACTGACACGTATGGCTCGTTCCACACACCGTAAAGTGGACATCCTGCCAGGTGATACCGTTATTATCGCAGCAACACCAGTTCCAGGTAATGAAAAATATGTAGGCCGTACGATTGATGAACTGTTCCGTCTGGGTGCTAACGTGCATTACAGCGGTGCTAACAGTGGCGTCCACGTATCTGGTCATGGTAGCCAGGAAGAGCTGAAACTGATGCTCAACCTGATGAAACCGAAATTCTTCTTGCCAATTCACGGTGAATTCCGTATGCAGCGTCGCCACGCGGTTCTTGCTGAATCTGTAGGGGTAGAACCTGAGAACATTTTCATCACGGATATCGGTGAAGTGATTGAAATTCAAGGTGGAGCAGCACGTAGAGCGGGTAAAGTTACTGCAGGTAATGTGTTGATCGATGGCTTGGGTGTAGGCGATGTGGGTAACATTGTACTTCGTGACCGCAAATTGTTGTCACAAGATGGTATCCTTGTTGTTGTGGTAACCCTGAGCAAACAGGATGGAAAAATTGTTTCCGGTCCTGACATCATCTCTCGCGGATTTGTGTATGTACGTGAATCGGAAGGACTACTGGATGAGGCTAACCGGATCGTTAGCAGCACATTGCAGAAGTTGATGAGTGAGAACGTTAACGAGTGGGCTTCACTCAAAACGAATGTTAAAGATGCATTGGGACGCTTCCTGTATGAGCAAACTCGTCGTAGACCGATGATTTTGCCAATCATTATGGAAGTTTAAAATAAGCAAAAACATATATTCAGGCACACAGTCGCCCCTTCTCTACGAGTAATATTGGACGGTTCCTCGTAGAGAAGGGGCTTTTTTTGCGTTTTTCAAGGAGATTGCCACAATGTGAGGCAATTTGATGTTGCGGGTATAAGGCGGTTGGAAAATTCCCCATACTAAGGAAATACATTAAATGTTTCTGGAGAAGGGGATTAATGAAATGAATGAACGTATGAATGACAAGCAGGCGTCAAAATCCAATCAGCCGGAGGTTGAAGCACCGGAAATGCCGATCAGGGAGGAGAAGGACATCTCTCCCGTGACGGAGGCTATTCAGCAATTTGGGCAGACACAGTCGCCAGCAGGCGAATCGAACATCTTCTGTATGACCATTATTGGACAGGTGGAAGGGCATTTAATTTTGCCACCACAAAATAAAACAACAAAGTACGAGCATATTATTCCACAGCTTGTCGCTGCAGAGCAGAATCAGCGTATTGAAGGTATTCTGATCATTCTGAACACGGTAGGTGGAGATGTAGAGGCGGGTCTGGCTATTGCAGAGATGATTGCTTCTCTGAGCAAACCTACGGTTACTGTGGTCATTGGAGGCGGGCATAGCATTGGAGTTCCGATCGCTGTAGCTTCGACGTATTCTCTCATTGCTGGAAGTGCCACGATGACGATCCATCCCATTCGGATGAACGGTCTTGTCATTGGTGTACCTCAGACATTTGAGTACATGGAGAAAATGCAGGAACGGGTTGTTCGTTTCGTCACTTCACATTCAAATATATCTGAAGAGATGTTCAAGGAACTGATGTTTAAGACCGGTGAGTTGAACCGGGATATTGGTACAGCTGTAGGAAGCGCAGATGCAGTGAAATATGGACTAATGGATGCAGTTGGCGGCATTGGTCAGGCCATTGCGCAGTTAAATCAGCTCATAGGAGACAAGAGACAGACTCTGCAAGCGGGAGGTTACACCCAATGACATTATATACCGTGATGCCCCCTGAACAATTATGGTCAGGCATGTGGAAAGAGAGTGAAGATACGAGAGAGATCAAGATGAATGGATTATTAATGCAGGTGAGACCTGTTAATGACAATGAAGCCGTTATTGTACGTTTGCTGGATTGTCCACTTGAAGCCTATCTGAATCCTGCTAATATGCCCGGTTCGACCATTCCGCTTTCGGGTAACTTGGGACCAGCATAACGCGACGAATTCAGACAAATTGAGCAGAAAAAGAACATATGTACGGATTATATTTGTATGGTATAATATTCTTCTGGGGGTGACCTGATTTTGGCCAGAAGAAAAAAGAGGAAAAAAAAGGGCGCTGGTTTTAGTGGCGTTTTAAAATATGAAATTTACGGGATTGTGCTTATTACCCTTGCTGTCATAGCATTATCGGGTGAAGCCACCGTTGGACGTTCGCTTTCCAAGATGTTCGGACTGATGCTTGGTAAGTTTTATTTTGCGATTCCACTTGTTGGTATTTATTATGGTCTCATGGTGATGATTCACCGGAAATGGCCGAGTGGCTGGACCACACGCAAGACAGGACTTGTTTTGCTGGTCTTTGCTTTAACTCTCATGAGTACTGTTTCTGCAATGCACCAGAAGCTCATTCCGGTTGGTGCGCTTGAGCCTGGTGCTGTGATTACGCAGGTACATAATGATATGCAAACCGAGTTGCTAACCCCTGCTGCGCCAGGTGAGAGGGACTCCATGCTGAACAAGGACATCAGCGGTGGTTATCTTGGAGCTGGGCAATTTGCTCTTTTCCTGTGGCTGTTCGGCAGTCTTGGGGCGAGACTCATCATGATTGTCATGTTTATCATCAGTTTTATGCTGATTACAAGTCTATCTTATGTGGATCTGATTCGAATATTCCGAACCAAGATTTGGGATGCCGGGAGTTCGATGTACAAGAAGCTGGAGTCGAGGCCCTCTGCACGTTCTGCTTCAGCATCTGATGGAAGGAAGAAAGGTAACGCTCGTAAAGTGGTGCCTGTTCCTGTTGAAGATGACGAAGACGAGTATGAGGATGAATTAGAGGAACAGCATCTGCCAAAACGAAAAGCGCCCATATTCTTCCAACTTTTCGGAAAATGGGGAGCTAAACGGGAACAGGCGACATCAGGACGTGAAATGGATGAGGTCGATTCGGCAGAAACAGAACAGATTGTGTACCGCGCCGAACAAGATCACAATGTAGAGGCGTGGCAGGATGCGACCGAAGACGTAGTGAACAAATCAGCTTCATCACGTGTTCCTGTTCAGGCTAAACCTAACTCAGCGCCGATCATTCGAGACTTTTTCGAGCACGTCAGAACAGAAGAGGCAAGCATTGAAGATGATCTGGACGATGCTTATCCTTTCCCGGATAATCTGGCCGATCCAAACGTAGTACAACAGGACGAGCATGCCATTAAAATAACGGATGAACTGGTAGAGACGGAGTGGTCTGCATCCGATGCGGGTACAAACGGGATGAATGCT
This sequence comes from Paenibacillus sp. FSL R5-0701, assembly GCF_037973995.1. NCBI lineage: Bacteria > Bacillati > Bacillota > Bacilli > Caryophanales > Paenibacillaceae > Paenibacillus > Paenibacillus sp. FSL R5-0701. Next base: position 2,523,610 of record NZ_CP150230.1, read on the forward strand.
GTGGATGAGATTCAGAGTGGAGAAGAAGTACCTAATGATGCAATGCAGGGAACAGATACTCCAACTCCTGAAGGGCAGGACACACCACCGGTGAAACCAACACCGCCACCTCCTAAGCCGTACAAGCTGCCATCATTCCGTCTCCTTGCCAAGCCAAACAATGGGGGCAAGGCGGGTGACCAGAAGGATTATATGCAGACAGCACGCAAGCTGGAAGCTACACTGGAGAGTTTTGGTGTTCGTGCCAAAGTGCTTGAAGTGGTCCGGGGCCCTGCTGTTACAAGGTATGAAATTCAACCTGATATTGGTGTTAAAGTCAGCAGAATTGTCAGCCTAACTGATGATATCGCGTTGGCTCTGGCGGCAAAAGATATTCGGATGGAAGCACCGATTCCCGGAAAGTCTGCGATTGGTATCGAAGTACCTAATGGTGAAGTATCGGTTGTAACGATGCGTGAAGTAATGGAGACAGCAACGTTCCAGGATGCAGAATCCAAAGTGACCATTGCCTTTGGCCGAGATATCTCGGGACAGACGATTATTGGTAACTTGGCTCGTATGCCCCATTTGCTGGTCGCGGGTGCTACAGGTTCCGGTAAGTCGGTGTGTATTAACGGAATTATTACCAGCATATTGTACAAAGCCAAGCCGGATGAAGTGAAGTTCCTGATGGTCGATCCCAAGATGGTTGAGTTGAACGTATATAACGGAATTCCACATCTGATGGCACCAGTAGTAACTGATCCTAAACGAGCGTCACTTGCTCTCAAAAAGATTGTGGTTGAGATGGAGAAACGATATGAACTGTTCTCCAAATCAGGCACACGTAACGTCGAGGGTTACAATAATCTGATGAAAGATAATCCTGCGGCTGTTCTGCCTTATATCGTTGTCATTGTGGATGAGCTTGCAGATCTGATGATGGTTGCAGCCGGAGATGTAGAGGATGCCATTGCACGACTTGCTCAGATGGCTCGTGCAGCCGGAATCCATCTAATTATTGCCACACAACGTCCTTCTGTTGACGTTATTACCGGGGTAATCAAGGCTAACATTCCATCGCGGATTGCCTTCGGCGTATCCTCCCAAGTCGATTCCCGAACGATTCTGGATATGGGTGGGGCTGAGAAACTGTTGGGCCGTGGAGACATGTTGTTCATGCCAATGGGCGCATCAAAACCGGTTCGTGTACAAGGTGCATTTATGAGCGATGAAGAAGTCGAGAATATTGTAAACTACGTACGTGGTCAAGGTGAAGCACAGTATGATGAGTCCCTTGTACCTGAGGTGGACGACTCTATCCAAGCTGAAGATGAAGTACAGGACGAGTTATACGAAAAGGCAGTACAGATTATTCTGGAGGCCAAGCAAGCGTCTGTTTCTCTGCTACAACGTCGAATGCGAGTAGGATACACCCGTGCCGCACGTTTGATTGACTCCATGGAAACCCGGGGCGTTATTGGTCCTTACGAGGGTAGCAAACCAAGGGAAGTACTGGTTTCACTTGAACAGTATCAGCAGAATAAAATAAGCTCGTAGTGTAACATGTAACATGGTTACAACGAATCGTTTAAGCCCTCAACCGTATTGGTTGAGGGCTTTTTGCTTGCTCAGTAGACTGAAGTTTTGCCATCTACTCCAAAGATCGGATGATTTGGTGCATAGGAAACAAGCAGGCTTGTCATAATAACCTTAGCGATTCTGTTAATCCCACAAGAGAAAGGTAGAGCACAGTCGATGCGAAAAATGAACCTATGGCTTTTCACTGCTATTTTGCTGATATCCGCATTGGGAATTCGTTATTTGCTTCCTGGGAATACAGCAACTGAAAGTTCAGCCGAGCGTACACCGCAGGTAGAAGAAAAGGCCTTGCCTACGTTTAGCAGCAATACAGTGAAATATGGAAGTTACGGTCAGGATGTATATGAGCTTCAGGGGCGTCTGAAGTACCTGGGATTTTACAATGGTAAAATCGACAGTAATTTTGGCAGCAGCACACTGAAATCCGTTAAATGGTTTCAATCCGAGTTTGGCATGAAGGCAGATGGTGTGGTTGGAGCTGAGACCAAGCTCAAGCTGTACAATGCGTCAACCAAATGGTCGCCAACAGAGCCGCCGCTACACAAGGAATCCTCAGGTGGGGGGGGAGGCAGCAACAATACGGCAGATAAAGAGCAAGATAATATGGGATCTGCCAATGCCCTTGGTCTCTCAGAGAATGAACTCAAGATTATGGCTAACGCTGTATATGGTGAAGCCCGGGGTGAACCGTTTGAAGGTCAAGTCGCAGTAGCAGCAGTAATTTTGAATCGCGTAAATTCACCAAGTTTTCCAAGTACACCTTCAGGTGTAATTTTTCAACCAGGTGCATTTACGGCTGTAGCGGACGGACAGATCTATCTGGAACCGAACGCACAAGCCAAAAAGGCAGTTGAGCAAGCCTTGAATGGATGGGATCCGTCCGGTGGATGTCTCTATTATTTTAACCCGAAGACAGCAACATCCAAATGGATCTGGACCCGTCCACAAGTGAAAACAATCGGACAGCATATCTTTTGTATGTGATGATGTTGGAAGCAACCAGAAGGCGTGACTTCGGTTGCTTCTTGCCTTTTGAATGGGTTAAAATGGTTGTTACGTTTAGCATAATACGATTGCATGATAAATGACGCCGTAAAGGGGTTTTGACATTTGAATACATCAGGATTCGAACGAGGTAACAAGAGAGAGTTTCGTATACATGTGCTTCCGACTAAACGTTTCAAAACGTTTGCTATATCGCTATATGCAGGAGTTCCCTTACGGGAAGATACAGTAACCAAAGTAGCGCTGACACCTTTTGTTCTGCGACGCGGCACGGAGTCCTATCCGGAAACAACGCAATTTCGTGAGCAACTGGAGCATCTGTATGGAGCAGGTTTTGGTTTTGACGTTTATAAACGCGGGGATTATCAGATTGTACAGTTCCGAATGGATACCATTAATGATTCCTTTGTTGGAGGGGATGAGCAGCTACTGGATCGTTCATTTGCCTTCCTTGGAGAGGTTCTTACACGACCTGCACAGGAGAATGGACATTTCAGGACGTCTTATGTACAAGCAGAGCGAGAGACTGTTCGTAAAAAGCTGGAGTCCATCGTGAATGATAAAATGCGCTATGCCGGTGAACGCAGTATTGAGGAAATGTGCAAGAACGAGCCGTACCGTCTTCACCCACTGGGTGAGCGAAAGGCTCTGCCCGGAATCGAGCCTGACACACTGACTGCGTCTTATCAGGAGTGGCTGCAACAAGCGAGTATGGATCTGTATGTGGTAGGGGATACGACACTGGAGGAGGTCGAGAACCTTGTTCAGCGTCATTTCAATGTAGATCGAACGTCCTCCTCTGATTATCAGACACAGGCAGCGGTTCGAGGAGATAAGGAAGTGGAGACCGTTGTGGAGCGACTGAATGTGAGTCAAGGAAAACTCAATATGGGACTCCGTACATCTATCACTTATGGAGATCCTCTGTATGCCGCAGCACTAATGTACAACGGGATTCTCGGTGGTTATCCTCATTCCAAACTGTTTGTAAATGTTCGTGAAAAGGAAAGTCTGGCGTATTACGCGTCTTCGAGATATGACGGACATAAGGGCATTGCAACGATTCAATCCGGGATTGAAATCCCTAATTATGAGAAGGCTGTCACTATCATCAAGCAGCAGCTGGAAGAAATGAAAAGCGGTACAATCAGTGATCTGGAAATGTCTCAGACCAAAGCAATGATCCGTAACCTGCTTAAGGAAATGCAGGATTCTGCTTTTGAGATGATCGCTTATGACTTCAATCGACAGTTGTCCGGCAAAGAGAGAACGGCTGAAGAACTGTTGGCTCAGGTAGAACATATTAGCAAGGAAGATGTACGTGAGGCGGCAGAACAATTCCGTCTGGATACGATTTATTTCTTGCGGGACGAGAAGGAGGAATAATCGGTGGAGAGCATTCGGTATGAGCATTTGCAGGAGACACTATATTACGAAGTAATGGATAACGGACTGCATGTCTATATTTTGCCTAAACCGGGATTCCAGAAAACGTATGCTACGTTTGCAACCAAGTATGGATCGGTGGATAATCATTTTCAGGTTGAAGGGCAGGAAGAAGTGAAGGTCCCGGATGGGATTGCTCATTTCCTGGAGCATAAAATGTTTGAAGAACCAACAGGTGATATTTTTGCAACATTTGCGTCTCATGGTGCTTCAGCTAACGCGTTTACGAGCTTTGATCAGACGGTTTATTTGTTTTCAGCGACCGAATATGTGAATGAAAATATACAAACATTAGTCGACTTTGTGCAAAATCCTTACTTCACGGATCAGAACGTGGAAAAGGAAAAAGGCATTATTGGACAGGAAATTGACATGTATGCTGATAATCCGGATTGGCGTGTTTATTTTGGATTGATTGAGGCCATGTATCAGAAACATCCGGTGCATATCGATATTGCAGGAACGGTGGAATCCATCCGTACAATCACCAAAGAGATGTTATATGAGTGTTATAACACCTTCTATCACCCGAGTAACATGCTCTTGTTTGTGGTGGGTGGTGTAGATCCACAGGAAGTCATTGATATGGTTCGATCGAACCAGAAGCAGAAGGATTATAAGCCACAGGGGAGTATTCAACGTTTCTTCGAACCGGAGCCTGAGCAGGTAGGAGAAGCCAGACGGGAAGCAAAACTGGCTGTTTCACTGCCCAAATGTCTGTTTGGATTCAAGGAGACGGACGTTGGTCTTACCGGAGAACAATTGTTACGGCGAGATATGACAACGCAGCTGATGATGGATCTTTTGTTTGGCTCAAGCACACGGTTATTTCAGAAGCTTTACGATGAAGATCTGATCTCGGACAGCTTTGGACATGAGTATAACAGTTCACCGCAATATGCATTTTCAGCCATTGGTGGGGATACCAAAGACCCGGATCAACTGCTCGCGCGTATACGTGAAGAAGTGAATGCCATTGTAGAAAAAGGGTTCGAATCTAAGGATTTTGAACGTGCACGTAAAAAGAAAATAGGCGGATATTTGCGTATGCTCAATTCTCCGGAGAACATTGCGCATGAATTTACACGTCAGCAATTCCGTGGCGGTGATTTTTTCAATATGCTCCCGCTCTATGAATCGATTACACTGGAAGATGTAAATCTCAGACTGAGAGAGCATATTCGCTGGGATCAACTGGCTGTATCGCTAGTCGTGAGTCCTTGATATGGAGAGGGGAACAGGACAATTGAAGGCAATCGGGGAAATGACTGTACTGGTAACTGGCGCAAGCGGTGGCATTGGAGCGGCGATCGCAGAACGCTTCGCCAGAGTGGGAATGAATGTTGTTATACACTATATGAAATCGCATGAAGCAGCCAATGAAGCCGCCAGACGGTGTATGGAACAGGGGAATGGAAAAATCATGACCGTGTCTGCGGATCTTCGCAGCCGGGAACAGATTGAACGCATGCGTGAGAAGCTCGAGTCGCATAATCTCATGCCAGATATCCTTGTGAACAATGCAGGAATCTCGCATTATGGGATGTTGTCTGATGTTACAGAGGAGATCTGGGATGAAGTGATGGCGATTAATCTCAAAGGCACGTTTATGTGTACACAGGAAATGATGCCTCACATGATCTCTCAAAGGTATGGCCGAATCATTAATGTATCGTCGATCTGGGGACTGTCTGGTGCTTCTTGTGAGGTGCTGTATTCCACAACCAAGGGTGGGGTGAATGCATTCACCAAAGCGCTTGCGAAAGAACTCGCACCTTCCGGAGTAACCGTAAATGCCGTTGCTCCTGGTGCCGTTCAGACATCCATGCTGAATCATCTGGATCATAGTGAACTGAAGATGCTGGAAGAGGAAATTCCGGCAGGAAGACTTGCTCAACCTGATGAAATCTCATCACTGGTTTATTTTCTGGCCCTCCCTGAATCGGGTTATATCAATGGGCAGATCATCAGTCCAAATGGCGGTTGGTTAACGTAAGAAAAGCAAGAAAACTTGACTGGCTGTGAACGAAACAGGTGAAGGTTGCTGAGAAGCAGCCGTCTTCCGGATTATTTTCAAAATGTCCGTATATAAAATGCCTCGAAAGCACATATTACAACTGTTGATTTTAAATCTCAAGCGTCATCTAAGGAGGATTTATCATGTCAACAGAAAAAACAGTGCTCTCCAGTTTTGACACATGGAAGAAGTTCTTGGGTGACCGCGTACTGCAAGCAGAGAAGATGGGGATGAGTGAAGAAACCATCAACAAACTTGCGTATGAAATCGGCGACTTCCTTGATGAGAAAGTCGATCCGGCGAACCATTCCAACCGGGCATTGAAAGAGTTATGGGATGTCGGCGATGCAGATGAGCGTCGTACGATTGCGACCCTGATGGTCAAATTGGCCAAACAAAACGCATAAGATTACAGATGAAGAGCTCCCGCAAGGGGGCTTTTCTCTAATGATTACAAACGGATTACAGAGCTGTTCTTGTAATTCATTTTCATTTTATATATCATTAACGTGACCCATTTTTAGAAGATGTCTCAGATTGTTGTCCAGTGGACACGTTCTGTTGCTGTCGAATAATGTGGAATAATGCATTACGGGGTGTTGAAATGGAATCTAAACAATGGTACATGGAATATAAAATACATAAGAACAGACCTGGTTTGTTAGGCGATATTGCGTCTATGCTGGGGATGCTTGAAGTGAATATATTGACCATTAACGGTGTTGAAGGCAAAACTCGAGGCATGCTGCTTGAATCGGATGATGATGAAAAGATCCGTTTGCTTGGTGAAATGCTTGGCAAAGTAAACAGCATCACCGTCTCGGCTTTGCGTCAACCTAAATTGGTGGATATTCTGGCCGTGCGTCATGGCAGATACATTGACCGTGACTCGGATGATCGCAAGACATTTCGTTTCACACGAGATGAACTTGGGTTACTTGTGGACTTTTTGGGTGAAGTATTTAAGAGGGAAGGCAATCAGGTCATCGGTTTGCGCGGAATGCCTCGTGTTGGCAAAACGGAGTCTATTATTGCGGGCAGCGTATGTGCAATGAAGCGATGGACGTTTGTTTCCTCCACACTTCTTCGTCAGACGATAAGGAGTCAAATGTCCGAAGACGAATTGAACCCGAACAATGTGTTCATTATCGACGGAATTGTAAGTACGATTCGTTCAAGTGAGCGGCATTACAATTTGTTGCAGGATATTATGTCCATGCCTAGCACCAAAGTTATTGAACATCCGGATATTTTTGTTCAGGAATCCGAATATGATTTTAATGATTTTGATATTATAATTGAACTTCGCAACAATCCGAATGAAGAAATTATTTATGATACGTTTACGGCTAGCTACACCGATGAATTGTAAGGAACCGTACGGAATCATGGAATAGATTAGCAACAACTCAAGAGATAAACATAAGGAGGAGATGGCATGTCTGAACTGGGTCAGCAGTTAAGGGAGGCCCGGCTGCAAAAAGGGATGAGTCTTGACGATGTACAGGAAATGACAAAAATTCGCAAGAGGTATCTGGAGGCCATAGAAGCAGGAGACTATAAAGTGCTGCCGGGCAGCTTCTATGTGCGTGCTTTCATCAAAACCTATGCGGAGACTGTGGGACTGAACCCTGATGAGCTGCTGGAGGGACACAAAAAAGACGTACCCGCAGAAGAGACGGAAGCAACGATGGAACCGGTTATTCAGAAGCGTTCCAGCCGTCCGGTTGAGCGAAGTAATCGGTGGATGTCTGTTGCGCTGATGTGGACATTCCCTGTTTTGATCGTAGTGCTGTTGTATGTATACGTGGTGTATAACAATGGTGATGAATCAGATAATCAGGGGCTTGATTCAGTCAAAATTACAGACAGTCAACAACAGCCTGAAGATAAACCGGATCAACCTGCCGACAACGGACAGGCATCTAATCCGCCTGCGACAGATTCAGGTACTGACGGTACTGGTGAAGGCGACGCTGGCGGTAACGGTGGCGGTACTGACACAGAAGGACAGACGGACGGTCAAACTGATGGTCAAACGGACGGACAGACGGATGAAACTGAGGAAAAACCAACTGACAATTCACCGTCTAATGTGACTGTTGCAGAAGATGGGAAATCAGGGAATATTACGAACTTTAAAGTTAACGGTAGTGCAGGGCAACCTGTAACGGTTACGATCAAAGCAACAGGTAATAGCTGGCTGGAAGTGTATAAAGGCGAAAACTCCAGTGGAGAGAAGTTGGAGTATGGTAACACAGCCGAAGGTGACAGCTATACCTTTGAGTTGGATAGTGTAGGCATGTATATTAAGTCTGGTTACGCTGCAGCGACCACGATTGAAGTTGGCGGGCAAGTTGTTACGGATGGCAAGGCGACCAATCGGATCCGTTTGAAGCTTGGTGAAGACAGTAGTAGCACTACTTCTTCCACAGGTGTTGAAAATGGATCAACGGATGCTACAGGGGGTACCACGGGTAGCGAATAACCCGGTCAACTGCAGGAGACAATAATCGTGTCTTAACTTGCAGTTAACTTTTGGTGAAGTGAGGTGGATGGCTGTGACAGTCAGCTGGATCGTAACAGGTTTAGGGATCATTGTCAGCCTCCTGGGTTATTACCTGACTCCAAGTGCTTGGGGTTACGGAATATTGGGTTTTGGACTTGCACATGTACTTTTGGGTGTGCTCGATATGTTCAGACAGCCCAACCGCAGCCGCTATTAGTTGGAAGCTGGACCAGCAAAGCATTTTTGGCAGCCACTTCAAGTGGAAGCCAAAAATGCTTTTTTTCTTTGTGTAAACAGCTTGAAATTAGACTTTTGCTTAAGGTATCCTCTATAATGTTACAGAACATACGATTAACTGAAAGGGTGACTGGTTTGAGCTCAGAAAATTCATTTGATATCGTGTCCAAAATGGACTTGCAAGAACTGACAAATGCCGTTACACAAACCGAGAAGGAAATTGGCACTCGTTATGACTTCAAGGGCAGCAAGAGCAGCCTGAAACTGGATAAGGATGCGTTAACGATCGTATCTGATGATGAGACCAAACTCAAGGCTGTCATTGACGTGCTGCAATCCAAAATGGCGAAGCGTGGTCTACCATTGAAAAACATCGATTACGCAAAGGTAGAGCCAGCGTCTTCTGGTACAGTCCGCCAGCGTTTGAATTTTAAACAGGGGATTGATCAGGACATCGCCAAGAAAATCAATATCCTGATTCGGGATTCCAAGATGAAGGTGAAGAGTCAGATTCAGGGAGACCAACTCCGGGTAACTGGTAAGAGTAAAAATGATTTGCAAGCTGTCATGCAGCTGTTAAATGGTGCTAACCTGCCTCTGGATTTGCAATATACAAATTTCAAGTAATATGGCCTTTTTGTAGCAAAAGTGTTTTTTGACACGGTATTGGGCGTATATTATACTAAGTGTGCATTGCTGGCAGTCAAGCATCAAGTCCAGTCCTCATCGTTTGCTGACTTTGTGAAAAGCAGTACATCTTCTGGAAGTCACCGGAACGTTTAAAGCGTTTTGCTTTTGAGCGGTTGACTTTATTTTTTGCGTTTCTACATAGTGGGATCATGTTAATATGGATTGACATTGAAACTTTACATTTCATGTTCCGGATGATGATAACGGGATTATGATGATTGTTTGGAGTAATGGAGGATATGAGGGAGGGCGTCTTGTGAATTTACCCAACCGGATTACGCTTGCACGAATTTGCTTAATCCCTTTTTTGATGGTGTTCCTGCTCGTGGATTTTCCATTTTATCCAGAGCCGTTGCAGCTTGGAAGCTTGTCGCTTCCGTATAATCAACTGATTGCTGCTGTTATTTTTATCATCGCCGCAAGCACAGATGGAATTGACGGATACCTTGCGCGGAAAAATAACATGGTTACCAATCTGGGGAAACTGCTCGATCCACTCGCAGACAAGCTGCTGGTTACTGCAGTTTTGATCTCGCTTGTGGAGATGGGCAAGCTGGATTCCTGGATTGCAGTTGTGATTATTAGTCGTGAATTTGCAGTTACCGGCTTGCGTCAAATTGCATTGCTGGATGGTTCGGTTGTTGCCGCCAGTGCTTGGGGCAAGCTGAAGACTGTAGTGCAGATTGTGGCGATTGTGCTGTTGCTGTTGAACAATTTCCCGTTTTCATACACGGGTATTCACGTCGATATTATCGCGGTATGGGCAGCAGCGCTTATTACCATCTGGTCGGGTATCGATTACTTTATCAAAAACAAAAACCTGCTTCATTTTACAAAAGCATAATGGTTTGTTCTTAAATGGGTAATCATGAAGGAAGCATTGGGTCAGGGGCAATAGGAAATTATCCTATTGCCCTTTGATCACTCACCACGTGTACAGGAGGATGCTCAATGAAGGCAGAAATCATTGCAGTTGGCACAGAGCTACTGCTTGGACAAATCGTCAATACCAATGCCAGATACCTATCCCGTGAATTGGCTGCGATGGGGATCGATGTATATTTCCAAACGGTGGTTGGGGATAACCTGAACCGGCTTAGTGAAGCTATTCGCATTGCGCAGAGCCGTGCAGACGTTATTTTATTTTCCGGTGGCATCGGACCTACCCAAGATGATCTGACCAAGGATGCGCTCGCAGCTGTTCTTAACCGGAAACTGCATACAGATCGAATGGCTATGGACAAAATTGAGAGCTTTTTCAGAGATCGTAATGTGGACATGACAGAGAATAACCGACGTCAGGCGATCGTTATTGATGGCGGAACACCTCTGGCCAACGAAACAGGCCTTGCGGCAGGAAATGCGATTTCTGACAATGACAAATATTATGTTGTGATGCCTGGACCACCTAAAGAGCTGATTCCAATGTTTGAACAAGAAGTCAAACCTTGGCTGTTCCAGCATGTACTCACAGAAGAGATGCCGATCTATTCCCGAATGCTCAAATTCGCAGGTATTGGTGAATCTGCTCTTGAAGATCGACTTCTGGATCTGATTGACGCGCAGACAGACCCTACGATTGCTCCTTACGCGAGCGAAGGCGAAGTTACGGTACGTGTCTCCACAAAGGCTGCGAGTGAGGGAGAGGCGAAGCTGAAGCTGGATGCGATGGAGGTTCAGATTCGGGAGCGTTTGACAGAACATCTCTACGCGAACGAGGATGTGCCTATAGAGTACACGATTGTAACCATGATGTCTGACATGGGGCTGACGCTCAGCGCTGCTGAGAGCTGTACAGGAGGGCTTGTCATGCAAAGTCTGACCTCTGTACCCGGAAGTGCGTCAATGCTCAAAGGTGGAATTGTTTGTTACTCCAATGAAATTAAAGAAAAGTTGCTGAATGTGCCTCATGATTATCTGGAAGGTGAAGATGCACCTGGGGCGGTAAGTCCTGAGGTTGCAAAAGTACTTGCTGAGCAGATCCGCATGATTGGCGATGCTGATTTTGGCCTGGCTGTTACCGGTGTAGCTGGACCGGGATATTCGGAACGCAAACCACCCGGACTTGTCTTCATCGCTCTTGCCGAACGTGGAAAAGAGACGGAAATTCATGAGCTACGTATTAATGGTAATCGTGAGACGGTTCGCATTCGTTCAGCCAAAGCGATTCTTTATCGCTTATGGCAAAAACTTGTGGCGATGGATTGATTAGTTAATAGCTTCAATTGCATTTACAGTTCCAAGCAAGTATAATTAAGGAAGACGGAAGAACCGTAGAATTAGGCTTTAAAGCCTTGTTTACGGTTCTTTTTTCTGTTTAATGGAAAGTTTCCTTGAGGAAGAGGCGCCTCGGCCTTTACAAAAAAAACGAATGTATGTTCGAAAAAAAGCTTGGCAAACGTGTTAAAACAAGGTATTATTATCTTATAAACAGTAAAGGGTGTGAGCTTATTGTCAGACCGTCGTGCCGCGCTTGATATGGCGCTCCGTCAAATAGAGAAGCAATTTGGTAAAGGATCCATCATGAAACTGGGTGAGTCCACTCATATGAATGTGGAAATTATTCCCAGCGGTTCCTTGGCTTTGGATATTGCATTAGGAACAGGCGGCTTGCCTAAAGGCCGTATTGTTGAAATATATGGACCCGAATCCTCTGGTAAAACAACCGTAGCATTGCATGCTATCGCTGAAGTACAAAGAGCGGGTGGACAAGCTGCATTTATCGATGCCGAGCATGCTCTTGACCCACAATACGCAAGCAAACTTGGGGTTAATATTGATGAATTGCTTCTGTCTCAGCCAGATACGGGTGAGCAAGGGCTGGAAATTGCAGAAGCTCTTGTACGCAGTGGTGCAGTAGATATCGTCGTTATTGACTCTGTAGCCGCATTGGTTCCAAAAGCAGAGATTGAAGGCGAAATGGGTGATTCACACGTTGGTTTGCAAGCGCGTTTGATGTCTCAGGCGCTGCGTAAACTGTCTGGTGCAATCAGCAAATCCAAAACAATCGCAATCTTCATTAACCAGCTTCGTGAGAAAGTCGGCGTTATGTTTGGTAACCCGGAAACAACACCTGGTGGTCGTGCTCTGAAGTTTTATTCCACAGTACGTCTGGATGTGCGTCGTATTGAGAGTATCAAATCAGGCAATGACATGATTGGTAACCGTACTCGTATTAAAGTTGTGAAAAACAAAGTGGCACCTCCGTTTAAACAAGCGGAAGTGGATATCATGTATGGCGAGGGTATTTCGAGAGAAGGCAGTATCATTGACATTGGTACAGAGCTGGACATCGTTAATAAAAGTGGTGCATGGTACTCCTACGAAGGCGAGCGTTTAGGACAAGGTCGTGAGAACGCCAAGCAGTTCATGAAAGAGCATAAAGATATTGCTGACATCATTGAACAAAAAATTCGTGTAGCCAGTAACTTGGTTACTGCAGTTCCTGCGCCAACGAGTGAAGAGCAACAAAAAGAAGCAGCAGAAGAACAAGAATTGTTTGAAATCAACGAGTAATCTCTCAAAACCTCCCTTGTAGGGAGGATCCTGAGGGTGTTCCCCACTGGACTCCGTAAACTTATCTGATTGAGCTTGGATCAATCTGGATAATGGATTGTAGTGGGGTACTCGTGCTGTCCAACAGCCCCTGTCCCAATGGACAGGGGCTGTTGGCACGCTAACTGTGGAGATAAAGGCCGGGCTGCGCTCCCGGTCTTTTGTATTATTAGTGTTCTATGTCTTATGTGAAGATGTGCTTGGCGTAGTCAGAATGAAATTGTTATGAAAGGGGAGACCAGAATGGATCAACATGACGAGGATTTATATGAAGAAGCAGAACAGGACGGCCTATCCCAATTTCCGGACAACGAAGAACTTATTATTACACGTGTAGAACGAACGAAGAGCAGGCAAGCTCGTTATCGAATCACTTTTGGCATCCACTCCATTACGGTTCTTGAAGATGTGATGATTAAATACAGGATGACTCAAGGTAATATGTTTATGAAGAAGGATCTGGAGGAAATCATTGTAGCTGACGAGCGACAGCGGACGTATGCACAGTCTCTGCGTTTTTTGGAGCATAAGCCACGTACGCGCCATGAATTAAGTCAGAAACTTCGTCAGAAGGAGTTTGCTGCACCTTTGATTGAAGAGGCGCTGGATCGGCTTGAGCGGGAGAACCTGGTGGATGACGATCTATTTGCGAAGGAATGGACAAGACAGCGTATGGAGGGCAAGCGGAAGGGAAAACTGTGGATAAGGCAAGAGCTGCGTCAAAAGGGCATTGCCAATGATCTCATTGTTGAGGCACTAGAAGGGATCAGTACAGATGCGGAATTTGAGACTGCCTTGAGTGCAGGACGCAAAAAATGGAATCAGGTCAAAGGGGACGTCAAAGAGAAGAAAAATAAAACGCTTCCCTTCCTAATGAGACGTGGTTTTTCAATGGATATGGTGCGCAAGGTCGTGAATTGTTTAATTGAAGAAGATGAGGCTGGGGACCCTGAAGATGACGAAGCGTTGTTATGGGATTAGCAGACTAGAGTCTCTATACTGCATTCTCTTGACAATTTCTTTCGTCAAATACTAAAATGGACATGAGTCTGTAAGAAATGGACAACCCTTTTTCCTTCCAAAAAAGCGGTTTCGGTTTCTTAAGATTTATACCATTCTTAATTATGGGTTCGCTGGAAACAGTGAATAGTACGTGGAAACATGTACATGTGAAATGAAAATCGGCGGGGGATCGCCGTGAGTATTCGTTATTCCCAAACATATGTAAGGTTTGAAAACTGCAAATTGACCCAAGGAATGCCTTGGAGGAACCAACGAGGAGGTGAACAGTATGGAAATTGCAATCACGATCGCTCTCGTTGCAGCCGCGCTATTCATTGGGTTCGGAGTAGGATATTTTATTCGCAAATCTCTTGCAGAGGCTAAAATCTCTAGTGCGGAACAAGCTGCCGTACAAATCGTGGAGAACGCGAAGAAAGAGGCAGAAGCACTGAAGAAAGAAACGGTGCTGGAGGCGAAGGACGAAATCCATCGCATTCGCGCTGAAGCTGAAAAAGACACTCGTGAACGTCGGAATGAAATTCAACGACAAGAAAGACGATTGTTGCAAAAAGAAGAGTCGCTGGATAAAAAATTGGAATCACTCGAACGTAAAGAAGAGCAAGTGGCTAACAAAGAGAAACGAATTGATGAGACTCAGCAGCAGATCGAAATGATTTACAAAAACCAGGTGACAGAGTTGGAACGTATATCCAACCTCACCATGGAAGACGCACGCAGTATCATACTGTCCAACGTAGAACAGGAAGTTCGTCATGAGACGGCTCAAATGATCAAGGACATTGAACAACAAGCGAAGGAAGAAGCGGACAAAAAGTCCCGCGAGATTATTACACTCGCCATCCAACGTTGTGCGGCTGACCACGTAGCGGAAACAACGGTATCTGTTGTTACCCTGCCAAATGAAGAAATGAAAGGCCGGATTATCGGTCGTGAAGGACGTAACATCCGTGCGCTTGAAACCCTTACAGGGATTGACCTCATTATCGATGATACGCCAGAAGCTGTTATTCTGTCGGGCTTTGACCCGATTCGCCGTGAGATCGCCCGTACTGCCCTGGAGAAACTGGTGGCTGATGGACGTATTCACCCGGCACGGATTGAAGAGATGGTTGAGAAATCCCGCAAAGAAGTGGATGAGCGCATCCGTGAATACGGTGAGCAAGCTACCTTTGAAGTGGGCGTGCATGGTCTGCATCCGGATCTGATCAAAATTTTGGGCCGGTTGAAGTTCCGTACAAGTTACGGTCAGAACGTCTTGAAACATTCCATGGAAGTCGCTTATCTGGCTGGATTGATGGCTGGCGAACTCGGAGAAGACGTAACTCTGGCAAGACGTGCAGGTCTATTGCATGACATCGGTAAAGCGCTGGATCACGAAGTGGAAGGATCACACGTCGAAATTGGCGT
This sequence comes from Paenibacillus sp. FSL R5-0701, assembly GCF_037973995.1. NCBI lineage: Bacteria > Bacillati > Bacillota > Bacilli > Caryophanales > Paenibacillaceae > Paenibacillus > Paenibacillus sp. FSL R5-0701. The sequence goes on from NZ_CP150230.1 coordinate 2,539,080, forward strand.
GGAACTGGCGAAGAAATACAAAGAACATCCGGTTGTAATCAACAGTATCGCGTCCCATCACGGAGATTGCGAAGCGACTTCGGTCATTGCCATGTTGGTTGGCGCAGCAGATGCGCTCTCCGCAGCAAGACCAGGCGCACGCCGCGAAACGCTGGAAACGTATATCAAACGACTGGAGAAGCTGGAAGAAATCTCAGAGTCCTTCGAAGGTGTCGAGAAATCGTACGCCATTCAGGCCGGACGCGAAGTTCGCGTTATGGTACAGCCTGAGAAGATCGATGATGCTGAAGCCTTCCGCTTAGCCCGTGACATCACGAAGATGATTGAGAATGAACTCGACTATCCGGGTCACATCAAAGTCACCGTCATCCGGGAAACCCGTGCGGTTGAATACGCAAAATAGAGCATTACGGAAAAGTGGCCGCAGTAGTGGGCCACTTTTCCTGTTGATAGCCTGTTAAAAGGCAACTATACATCATGGAGCATGAGATAGAGTCCTGCAAAGGTTCCACATTTGAAGTAAGAGGACTTTGCAGGAATTGAGGAGGCAGTAATCAATGAAAGTTTTGTTTATTGGTGACATTGTAGGTAACGTGGGACGTAAGGCATTAAAGGAAAATTTACCTTACCTGAAATCGAAGTATAAGCCACATGTGGTGATTGTGAATGGTGAAAATGCGGCAGCAGGTCGTGGTATTACCGGTGCAATCGCAAATGAGTTTTTCAACTGGGGAGTACATGGTATTACACTTGGTAATCATACTTGGGACAATAAGGATATTTTTGATTTTATAGATGATGAGCCCCGCATGATTCGTCCAGCGAACTTTCCACCAGGAACACCAGGACGAGGGTACACGGTTGTCAAAGGCGAAGGGAAAGAGCTAGCAATTGTCAATCTTCAAGGAAGAACGTTCCTGCCTGCTCTGGATTGTCCATTCCGTGTAGCTGATGAAATTGTAGATGAGCTGCGCCAAGACCATAAATGTATTTTGGTCGATATGCATGCTGAAGCGACGTCAGAAAAGATTGCCATGGGATGGCATCTGGATGGGCGTGCGTCTCTCGTTGTAGGTACACATACGCATGTACAGAGTAATGATGATCGGATTTTGCCTGGAGGAACAGCTTACTTGACGGATGCAGGCATGGTAGGGCCTCGTGACGGTATATTGGGTATGGAGCGTGAGGCCGTGCTGCGTAAGTTCTACACCCAGCTACCTGTACGTTTTGTTGTGGATGATGGCAAATGGCACTTCCATGGTGTTTTTGTTGAAATTGATGAAGCCACAGGTGCGGCAACACGCATCGAAAAAATTCGCCTGACGGAGGACGAGTGGCGCATGGAATAGGGGTACTGTCCCAATTTGCAGGGAAACCCGTCTAAAAAGAAGGAATTTTTTTGCCTCCCGCGAATAACATCTAGTAAGTGGAAACAAACTTTCAACATTCCCAGGGAGGTACTTACCATGGATGTATTAAAAGTTTCAGCAAAGTCCAATCCTAATTCTGTAGCCGGCGCTCTTGCAGGGGTTCTTCGTGAACGTGGAAATGCTGAACTGCAGGCAATTGGAGCAGGAGCACTGAACCAAGCCATTAAAGCGGTAGCGATAGCCCGGGGATTTGTAGCACCAAGCGGAGTTGACCTGATTTGTATTCCAGCTTTTACAGACATTGTGATTGACGGCGAGGACCGAACGGCCATTAAGCTGATTGTGGAGCCCAGATAATACATGCAGTATGCATTGAACCTGTTTACGATGTAGACAGGTTTTTTTGCGTTTTTTTGCAATGACATATGGAGGAGGGTTTAAGATGTCCATGTCTGATTGGCGTGTAGCTGATTTTCACTGTGATGCACTGAGCAAAATTTTGATGCAGCCTGCTCTTTCATTCCAAGATGCTCCACAACTGGATGTGAACTTGCAACGTTTGAAAGAGGGGAATGTAGGGTTGCAGGCGTTTGCCATCTATTTACCCGAAGTGCTGGGCAGAGGCGAGTTTGAACATGTGATGGGACAGTTGGAGATTTATCGTAGACATGTGGAGAGAAGTCAGGAGCGGCCTGACGGCACACAGACGTTGTTATGGCGTGAACAGGTGGCTCAGGTGGGGCAAACAGAGGGGCCGTGGGGATTAATCACACTGGAGGGTGTGGATGGCCTGGAGGGCAACCTGTTCTATCTGGAGCTATGTTATCAGATGGGCGTTCGAATTATTGGACTAACGTGGAATTATGCCAATTGGGCGGCTGACGGAGTAATGGAGAAACGTGGAGCAGGTCTGACCGAGAAAGGGAAGCAGCTGGTGCACCAGTGTAATGAAATCGGAATGCTGCTCGACGTGTCACATCTGACAGAGAAAGGTTTCTGGGAACTGGCTGATTTGAGCAAACGTCCTTTTATCGCCTCCCATTCCAACAGTTATAGCGTGTGTCCCCATGTGCGTAATCTGAAAGATGATCAGATTCAGGCTATCATTGCCCGGGAAGGGCGGATCGGACTGACGTTTGTACCCTGGTTTGTAAAGCAGGAGGGGGAAGTACGTATAGAAGATCTGCTGCCTCATATTGAGCAATTCTGTTCTCTCGGCGGGCAGCATCATCTGATGATGGGGTCTGATTTTGATGGAATTTCAACGTATATTCAGAAACTGGAACATTCAGGACATTATCCGAGACTGATGGAAATCCTGCTCAAACATTATGATGAACATCTGGTTCGTGGCTGGTTGTGGGGGAATGCGATGAGTTATCTGAGGGAACACTTGCCAGAGAGCAATCCGAAGATGCAGATGAAGGGCAATTCCATGAAATAGTGAACTGGTGTGTGTTAAATGTGTTGAATTGAAACTGGTTTTCCAAATAAAGGAGGGGAATGATGGCGAAATAAGTGTATTTCATGAATTTTCACCACTTCGTTTTCATTTCACTCCAAAAAGGGGTATAATACCATTGGATTGTTAAGAGCCTGAGTACAGGCCATAGATAAACAAGGAGTGAATTTACAATGAGTAAAACAGTACCTGTGGGCGTATCTGCCCGTCACATTCATGTATCCCAAGAGCACGTTGAAATTTTGTTTGGCAAAGGTTATGAACTGACTGAATTTAAACCTCTGTCCCAGCCTGGCCAATACGCTGCTAACGAAACTGTAGCGGTAATTGGTTCGAAAGGACAGTTTGATAAAGTGCGTATCCTTGGACCTGTTCGCCCTGAAACGCAACTGGAGATCTCCATGACAGATTCATTTGCGATTGGTGTTAAAGCACCTGTACGTGAATCTGGAAGCATTGAAGGTACACCAGGAATCACAATTAAAGGTCCTGCTGGCGAAGTAACAATTGATAAAGGTGTTATCGTTGCTGCTCGTCACATTCACTTCCATACTTCTGATGCTGCTAAATGGGGTATCGAGGACAAACAAATGTTGAAAGTTCGCCTTGGCGGAGATCGCGGTCTTGTACTGGAAAATGTACTTGCTCGTGTATCCGATTCTTTTGCACTGGACATGCATATTGATACAGATGAAGCTAACGCTGCTGGCGCTCGTAATGGCGACACTGCTGAAATCATCGATTAATTACATGTAATAGCTTCAGCCGCCAATTAGGTCGGTCTGAATAACATATAAACCTGAGCACAGCCATCAGGGGCCGGTTAATTCCAGCCTTGATGGCAAGGCTCAGGTTTTTGTGTTTTCTGAGTGTTCTTCTGCGCATGGCATGTTTCGGATTAGACGAAGGTACATACGGTTTGGATGTGGAACTACAGCCCAATTCATGCTATAATTTGCTGTAATGCTCTTTTAATGTTCCACGCAAGAAATTCATGTGGAACAGGGATGAATGTACGATTTTTTATTAATAGAGGCTGTAAGGAGTGACCGAAGGAAATGGCTAAAGACTCAAAAAAGGATTACTCCCAATATTTTGATTTCTCGGATGCCAAAGTAATTTCGCAAGATGAATTCAGCAAAAAGATAAGAATCCGGGGCCGTGAGATTAACATCAAATCGGAACCCAATCATCGTCAGGAGAAACAGCGGGGTAAGGAAGACGTTCAGGTGCTTTACGAAAATGCCGTTCCCGATGAACTGAAAAACATAGGGAAAGGCAAACATTATATTGTATATACGTATGGATGTCAGATGAACGAGCATGACTCGGAAACCATCAAAGGACTGCTTGAGTCTATGGGATATCAGGCTACAGAGAATCGCAAAGAAGCTGATATTATTCTGCTCAATACGTGTGCCATACGGGAAAATGCGGAAGATAAAGTATTTGGTGAGCTTGGTCACCTGAAAACGCTAAAACTCGAACGTCCGGGATTGTTACTTGGCGTATGCGGTTGTATGTCCCAAGAAGAAGGCGTCGTCAACCGAATTATGCAGAAGCATGGATTTGTGGATATGATCTTTGGTACACATAATGTGCATCGACTGCCACATCTAATCCAGGAAGCGCTGTTCAGCAAAGAAATGGTTGTTGAGGTATGGTCCAAGGAAGGCGACATTATCGAGAACCTGCCGAAGAAACGTGAGGGTATGCGCGGCTGGGTGAACATTATGTATGGCTGCGACAAGTTCTGTACATATTGCATCGTTCCCTTTACCCGGGGCAAAGAACGCAGCCGTCGTCCTGAAGATGTCATTGCCGAGGTTAGAGATTTGGCACGACAAGGCTTTAAGGAGATCACGCTACTTGGTCAAAATGTGAATGCGTACGGCAAGGACTTCACCGACCTGAACTACAGCTTTGGTGACTTGATGGATGCCATTCGCCAGATTGATATTCCAAGAGTACGGTTTACAACCAGTCACCCACGTGACTTCGATGATCGCTTGATTGAAGTGCTGGCCAAGGGTGGAAATCTGGTGGAGCACATTCATCTTCCGGTGCAATCTGGCAGTTCGGAAGTACTCAAACGTATGAGCCGCAAGTATAGCCGGGAACACTATCTGAAGCTGGCTGACAAAATTAAAAAGGCCATCCCGGATGTTGTGTTGACAACGGATATTATTGTTGGTTTTCCGGGGGAAACGGAAGAACAGTTTGAAGATACACTTTCCCTTGTCCGTGAAGTAGGGTATGATTTTGCCTATACCTTTATTTATTCCCCACGGGAAGGTACACCGGCTGCGGTGATGGAAGACAACGTACCGATGGAAGTGAAGAAGGAACGTTTAAAGCGCTTGAACGAAACGATCAACGAATACAGCCACCGAAGCAATGAACAGCAACGTGGCAAAATCGTTGAAGTGCTCGTTGAAGGCGAGAGTAAGCGGAATTCCGAAGTTCTGGCAGGACGTACGCGCAGCAACAAGCTGGTGCATTTTGAAGGACCCAAAGATTTGATCGGTACTTTTGTACAAGTGGAAATCACCGATCCGATGACTTTTTATATTCGGGGCAACCTGCTCTCCGAGCCGGTAGCTGCCAATCAGTAATAGTAATACACACACCAATAAGATGAGTATTTTTTGCACTTAGCGGGGTTACGGCCGAGCGTAGCGAAGGTGACGGAATCGATTCTGTAGAAGCGAATCGTTCGCCTTTGTCTCCAAATTTTAACCTTGAACATTTCAATCGAAAAAATTCGGAGACAACAGCGATCAAAAGAACGATCCGACACCGCAGCAGTCACTCAGCAGTCAGCTGAACTTAATGCAACATTGAGTATTCATCTTATATCATCTCATAGAATGGAGCGATTTCAGTGGCGCAGGAAGAAGTGCAGTACAACCATTATGGAATGCCAACCTACGATACGCGCAATCTGGTCATACGCGACGACATTATGGGAAAAGCCAAAGAATTGGCTGATATGCTCGGAACGAGTGAGGAAGTTAGACAGTTTCAACAGGCTGAAACCAAAATTCGGGATCATGAGCGCATCCAGCAGTTGATTGCAACGATCAAGAAAAAACAAAAAGAGATTGTTGCTTTTGAAAGCTTCAAAAATGTGGAGATGGTCAGCAAAATTGAACAGGAAATTGAGGATCTGCAAAGCGAACTGGACAGTATTCCATTGGTTACGGAATTCCAACAGAGCCAGAGCGACATCAACTACTTGCTTCAACTAGTGATCTCCGTAATCCGGGATACGGTTTCTGAAAAAGTAAACGTGGAGGCTGGAACGGATTCACCTCCGACCAGTTGCGGTTAAATGACGGAAGGGTGCGGACGCTGTCCGCGCCTTTTTTGACATTACATAACCGTTAACGTGGAGTGGCTATCGCCAAGTACTCGGAATATAATTCCAAGCAAAGCTCCACGCTGTGGGGTTATTTTGTGTGGCGCAGCTGATTTTTAATGATAATGGCACATGACATCAAGAGAGCTTGATACGTACAGTGAATAAAGGAGAAATGAATAATGAGTATTTTGGACAAAATGGTGGAAGACGGAGACGGACGATTCTGGGGATTTCTCGGCTGTCGTTATATTAAAGGAGACGGCAAAGAAGTACAGATCGCGTTGACAGCAGGCGAACATCATACCAACTCCATGGGGATTATCCATGGGGGTGTATTAACTTCACTGATGGACCAGGCGATGGGTATGGTTGCAACAGCAGCAATGGAAGTGGACGGCTGTGTGACAACGAATCTGAACGTACATTTTCTCGCACCAATGAAACAAGGGGAATTAATGGTGACAGCTACGGTATTGCATCAGGCGGGACGCAGTGTTACGACTCATTCGGAGGTTCGTGATGCATCGGGTACGTTGGGATGCATGGCTACGGCGACATTCCGCATAGCACGCCCTAGAACGTAACGCACGAATCCTGCGGTTGACAAAAGATATTATTATGTCATAATGAAATTATCAAAATGAAAATAGTCGGTGGTGCCCATGAGCGAAAACTACGAACACTTCAATGCAGAGAGCGACGAACAAGCAGCACGTGAGTATAGTTCCAAAAAATATCGTACCCCCGATGGAGTTCCTGCGGATATCGTTATGTTTACCTTGACCAAGCGGGAGCGCAAGACGGTGACGAAGACACTTCCCATCCGGGAACTGAAAGTGATGCTGATCAAGCGCAAAGGCTGGCCTTTTGCAGGCAGATGGGCATTACCCGGTGGATTTTGTCAGGAGAATGAATCCATCTACGGTGCAGCTAAGCGTGAGCTGATGGAAGAGACAGGTGTAGATGGTGGACATCTGGAGTACTTGAATGTATACAGTCAGCCGGGTCGTGACCCGAGGGGATGGATTATCTCTCACGCATTTTTCGCGCTTGTGGAAGAATGGATGCTGGATCAACGCCAAGCAGCAGATGATGCTGAGGATGTTGGATTGTTCACGATCCAGGAGGCGCTGCAAGAACTGGAACTGGCCTTTGATCACAGAACAATCATTGAAGATGCTTATCGACGTATTCAACAGCAGATGCTGGAAACGACGATTGCTCGTCAGTTTCTGCCACGTGATTTTACATTAAGTGAATTATATCAGGTTATTCAAAGTGTTGTTCCGGATTTTGAAGAACCAAACTTCATTCGCAAGATTACGTCTACCCGCAGCCGTAAAGGCATTGTGGAAGAAGTACGGGATGAAGAGGGGAACCTGGTGAGTTCCAATCAGTACTCGCAGCGTCCGGCACAGCTATATCGTTTTACAGAACTGGTACCACGTCTTTCCATCTATACGTAATAAGGTGTAGATGTGTCAATCTGATTGAATCAGGATCAACCATTTCTGGGCTAAGGGAGTGTTGACGATGAAAGCACTGATTGTCATTGATTTTACGAAGGATTTTGTGACAGGCTCTTTGCCTGTAGGTCAGCCGGCAATAGAGATCGAAGAGACGATTTCGGCTGTAACTGAGGCCTATTGTAAGAATAAACATGAAGTGATTATGGCTGTGGATCTGCACGAAGAGAATGATCCGTATCACCCGGAGACGGTACTTTTCCCACCTCATAACATCCGTAATACGAAGGGAAGACAGTTATATGGTCGTCTTGCCCAAGTGATGGAAGAACGGAAAACGGATATACAGTGGATGGATAAGACGAGATATAGTGCATTCTGTGGGACCGATCTGGAACTCAGACTGCGTGCACGTGGTATTACGGATATTGCACTGATTGGGGTATGCACGGATATTTGTATATTGCATACCGCAGTGGACGCTTACAATAAGGGTTTTCATATTACGGTATATGAAGATGCTGTTGCCAGCTTCAATCCGGCAGGGCATGAGTGGGCACTTGGACATTTTCGTTCCAGCCTTGGTGCTTCGGTGGTTAAGGCGAGCGAGACGGTCTTGGCTTGATGAATGTGGTGAAGGGTGTATAGAGTTTTTCACGGGAGACTTGTTTGTTTAATACGGATGAACAGAATCATGAGAATGAGTCTCCCTATGTTAACCCGTGTTCACAGATGAAATCTGGGGGCACGAGCGGAAGTCAGAGAGGATGAGACAAATGCAGACAACTAGCCTGGCTTTACATACGGATAAATATCAGATCAATATGATGTACGCCCATTGGGTGAATGGTACTCACAAGCGGAAGGCGGTATTTGAAGCCTATTTCCGTAAACTTCCTTTTGGCAACGGATATGCGGTATTTGCCGGATTGGAACGTATTGTGAACTATATCAGTCAGCTTCGGTTCACGATGGACGACATCAAATTTTTATCCAAACAAGAGGAAAATTACGATCCGGTCTTTCTGGAAGAATTGCTCCAGTTTTCATTTCAGGGAACGATTCATTCCATGAAGGAGGGTGCAATTGTTTTCCCTGACGAACCGCTCATTCGGGTAGAAGGCTCCATTATGGAGACACAATTAGTGGAGACGGCGATACTTAACTTCATGAATTATCAGACGTTGATTGCAACCAAGGCTTCGCGGATTAAACAGGTAGCACAGCAGGATACGTTGCTCGAATTCGGCACACGGCGCGCACAGGAAGCGGATGCTGCCATCTGGGGCGCACGTGCCTCGTATGTAGCAGGTTTCCATGCAACGTCCAACATGCTGGCCGGAGAGCGCTTTGGGATCCCAACAGCAGGTACACATGCCCATTCCTGGGTACAGAGCTTTATGAGCGAACAGGAGGCGTTTGACGTGTATGCCAAAGTGTTGCCTGATCAGGTTACGCTGCTGGTTGATACCTTTGACACGTTGAACAGTGGAGTACCTCACGCCATCAAGACAGCCAAGAAGCTGGAGAGCCAAGGTAAAAAGATGAATGCCATTCGTCTCGACAGTGGTGACCTAGCGTACTTGTCGATTCAGGCACGTCAGATGCTGGATGAGGCTGGCCTGGATTATGTGAAAATTGTAGCATCCAATGATTTGGATGAAAATACGATTTTCAACCTGAAGGCTCAAGGAGCACGGATTGATACATGGGGTGTTGGTACACAGTTGATTACCGCTTCTGACCAGCCATCTTTGGGTGGAGTGTACAAATTGGTGGAGCGTGAAGTAGACGGTGCCATGCTGCCTACGATCAAAATATCTGCCAATCCTGAAAAAGTGTCCACTCCAGGTAAAAAGGAAGTGTTCCGGATCATTGATCCGAAACATGGCAAAGCGATTGCAGATTATATCTGCTATCCAGATGAAGAGCAGCCGCTACAGGGCGGACCGCTCAAGCTGTTCAACCCGCTACACCCTTACCTGAAAAAGACGGTTACCCGCTACGAAGCGGTAAATATGCTGGAGCCGATCTTTGTGAACGGACGCAAAGTGTATGAACTGCCTAATTTGGATGAGATTCGTGCGTATCATCGAGAGCAGATGGACCTTTTCTGGCCTGAATACCAGCGGAAGCTCAACCCGGAGATCTACCGTGTGAACATCAGCCCTGCGGCATGGAATATGAAGCAGAAGCTCATTGCGGAACATGTGAAATCCACAGAGGAATAATTCACACATAAGAATTACAGAGAGGCATAACCAGTGAGGAATACTGGTTATGCCTTTTTGAAGATCATAGAATTATACGTTTTCAGCGGAGCTGAACGATTCGATGATCACAAGAAAAACTTCAGCTAAATGCGGTCTGTCTTCTATGAAAGTACGTCGATAGACTTTTTTCTTATATGATCCCGATGAGATGGACCATTGATGTAAGAAATCTCATGGACAGACTGCCAAGGTAACAGGCTATACTGGAAATAGTCATGCGCAATTCAAAAAGGTTGTAGGGGAAAGCAGTAATTATTTCTCGGGAAAGCGCAGGAGACGCCAAATTCTGCATCGCATTGTTTCAATCCCGTAGCTGTAGGGGATGAAAGTAAGAGGAGGTGCAGACATGAGATGGATATTAGGACTGGTCTGGATCGCTTTTATTGCCTATGCAGTGTTGTTGGCACCAGGGCAGTCACCTGGAAGTGACCCGATATTCAAAGAACTGATCACCCTGCAAAGCAAAGAACCTTGGTTACTCACGGTATTTTCGTGGTTAGGTATTTTTCCGGCAGTGTATGCTTGTTTGCTGTTAAGAACATCTGTGAAAGAACGAGGTGGCCGTGTGCCGGCTTGGCCTTTTGTTATCCTTTCTTTCGGACTGGGGGCTTTTGCCCTGCTTCCTTATTATGCATGGTCATCATCCGCAAATAGAGCTTCGGGTTACGGAAGCTTACATTTTGGGCGTCAGCGTGAGTCGGGAATTGGACGAGTAGCCGGCAACAAGCTGACGCATGTAGTCCTTCTGCTGTTGACGCTGGTCACAGCATTTTATGCTGTGACGCAAGGTCATCCGGATGTATACATGGAAGCATTCAAGCAATCTGCCTTTGTACATATCATGACGATTGATTTTGTACTACTGACCTTACTTTCGATGATTGGGATATACAGGGATACTGAAGTGAGTCGACATTCAGCAGCTTGGACCGCGGCAGGCATCATCCCTATTGTGGGTCCACTAATCTATCTGTTGACACTCAGAAGAGACAGAGCTTGATCATCAACATCTGAAGAATGCAGAAGTAAAAGGTAGCCGTTAAGCCTGAATGCGAACAATTCATGTGCTTAATGGAAAAATATATAAAATCCAAAGAAGGAGTGGCTATCAATGAAAAATCATTTTAACGCATATGTTGTCCGTAAAGAAGAACAGGGCGGAGTGAAAGCTGCTATAGAGCAACTGAAGAAGGAAGATCTGCCTAATGGAGATGTAACGGTACAGGTGCAGTATTCCAGTGTCAATTATAAAGACGGACTCGCTACCCTAGAGAAAGGCGGTGTCGTCCGTGAGTACCCGATGGTACCTGGAATCGATCTGGCCGGAACGGTAGAGGAGTCGGTCAGTGGACGTTTTGCACCAGGAGATCGGGTGATCAGTACAGGATTTGAACCTGGCGTATCCCATTACGGAGGGTACAGCGAGTATGCTCGTCTGCGCAGTGAATGGCTGGTGCCTCTGCCACCGGGTCTCAGTGAGAAAGAAGCCATGGCAATTGGAACCGCAGGATTTACGGCTGCACTTTCGGTTGATGCGCTGTTACAGGCTGGAGTGACTGCGGAGATGGGCAAGGTTCTGGTTACGGGTGCAACGGGTGGTGTCGGCAGTATGGCAGTTGCCATTCTGGCGAAACTGGGCTTCGAAGTAACAGCCAGTACAGGTAAGAAGGTTCAGGAGGAGTCATTGCTCCGAAACTTGGGTGCCTCAGAGGTTATTACTCGTGAAGAAGCTGATGCTCCAGCTAAAGGAGCCATGGGGAAACAGCTATGGGCGGGAGTTGTTGATCCAACAGGAGGACCAGCTCTTGCGGAGCGATTGAAACAGATTCAATACGGAGGTGCGGTAGCGGTATCCGGGTTAACCGGAGGCACAGCTTTTGAATCCACGGTACTTCCGTTTATTTTGCGTGGCATCCAGCTTATAGGTATAGACTCTGTATATTGTCCAATGGAACGTCGGGAACGATTGTGGAAACTGCTCGGTGGAGAATGGAAACCGGAGCGCGCACTTGAACTGGGAATCCGGGAGATTTCTCTAGACCAATTACCTCATACACTGGAGACGATACTCCAAGGTGGTGCAGTAGGTCGTACGGTGGTCAATACAATATCAGATCTGCCATCCGCATAAGATTCTAAGTCCTTAGACATGCTAATTCTACCTGATTGGGTCACAGTACACGTGGCTGGAAAGGAAGGATTGGCATGTGGTTTGGTAGAAAAGGGCGAAGGCTGGTTGGAAAAACAATAAAGTCGGTACTTGTAAGTGGCGTGTTGATCACAAGTATCTGGTCCCTGGTGGCTTGTTCGGCATCATCCATTGAACAGGAGCGGAAGGTCTATACCCGCGAAGCGACAGATGAAGGAAATATGCGGGCACAGAATCAAGGACACGGATTAAACGGTGAATTGGTGAGTGAGATCAGTAAGAGTTTTGAATCAAAAGGCATCCAGCTGATGAATAATATGTCTGCCGATGACGGCCATGGTGGGATCTCTTATATGTATTTGTTGAATGGAAGTGGCAGACACATCGTGAAAGTTCATATTTTCAGTGATAAGGCTGCACGAGCTGCCAGCATGAAACAAATGTATAGTGAGGATCGTGATGAGGCTGTCTTGGAGAATGCGCTTGGACGGACAACGATTCGCAGCAAAGGATACGTCTCACTCGTTTATACAGCTTCTGGTGGAGAAAAGGACAAGTATGAACAGGATGTTATGCAGGTATTCCAACATGTGTTGGAGCAATTAAGGTAGGAGAAGATGGGAGCACAGAAAACTTTCAATCCTTACCGTACAGCTGAAAATAAACCCTAAAACCCGTCTGATCTTTCAGACGGGTTTATATATTTCACGCATGACATGCCGCAGCTCGGGCAAAATGAGTTTTTCCATGGCCAATTTAACAGCTCCTTTGGAACCCGGCATGGAGAATACGGCTGTGCGTCCAATCGTTCCAGCGACGGCTCTACTCAGGATGGCAGCGGAACCGATATCTTCGGTGTAACTGAGAAAACGGAAGATCTCACCGAAACCCGGGAGTTCCTTGTCCAGTAGTGAGGACACCGCTTCGTAGGTTGTATCTCGGGGTGCAATCCCTGTTCCGCCGCTAAGCAACACAGCTTCGACATCATCACGAACAGCTGCATCTTGCAGGATGGTTCGAATGCTCTCCGTTTCATCTGGTGTGATGATGTATTCAACGATCTGATAACCTGCTTCATTCAAAAGCTGGTGCATGAGCTGGCCACTGGTGTCGGTGTCTTTGGTGCGTGTGTCCGACACCGTAACAATCATGCACGATACCGTGTCAGGGGCTTCCTGGCGATGTTGTTCCACTGAATTAGTCATGAAACTTCCTCCTTCAATCAACATGTCCTCATAGCATAGACCATCCGGTAGAATCAGGCAATGTACTGGAGAAGAGTTGAACGTTATTGCACAACGAATGCGGGATGGTGTACACTCGCTAGATATAGATAGATCAGGTTAAAAGAAGGACAATCAGAGAGGTGTATACGCATGAATGAAACGATTTTAAAAGAACAATCCATACCTGTATATATACTGTCAGGTTTTTTGGGGAGTGGCAAAACAACACTGCTTGTTCAGTTGATTGAACATTGGCAACAGCAGAGTTTGCGTCCCGCAGTGGTTATGAATGAGTTAGGCGAAGTTAATCTGGATGGTCAGATTGTGGATTCCACCGTTCCGATGACAGAGATGTTAGGTGGATGCATCTGTTGTACCGTACGTGGTGACTTGGGATTGCAACTTGCTGATCTCGTTCAGGAGGAATCACCGGATGTGATCATCATTGAAGCCACCGGTGCGGCGAATCCAATGGAGATTCTGGATGCGGTAACGGAGACCTCACTCTACATGCGATTGGAACTGAAAAGTCTCATTACTGTTGTGGATGCAGCACATCTGTCTGGCCTGTATCAGGAGCAGAAGGGGCAGACGTTCAAGCTGATGCAGGAGCAGATTCGTTGTGCGTCTGTGCTTCTCTTGAACAAAACGGATCGGGTGAGTGCACAGGAACTGCAAGATCTGGAACAGCTTTTGGCAAAATGGAATGGCTTCGCACCTGTAATTCCTACAGTGAAATGTGAGGTGGAGATGGATCTGCTGCTTCGCAGCGGGGCAGACGTGCATGTACGTGATTCAGCTTCTGAAGCAGGCAAGCCGGCTCACCAAGAGCATCATGTGCATACGGAAACCTGTGGTACACATGGCTGCAATCATGGACATGAGCATACACATCATACAGTCCAAGGCGATGCTACGAATACTGACGCATCTCATAACCATAGTCATGACCACGGTCACGAGCATTCTGCTCCTCATGCCTCACACGAACATGTTATGGTGTATACGCATTATTTCAGTCATCCGGTGAACAGCGAAGCGTTTGAACAATTTGTATCTGCTTTGCCACGAGACGTGTATCGAGCGAAAGGTATTTTATCGTTTAGTGACACGGCGAGCCGTTTCTGGTTCCAGTATGCTTACCGTGAATCGGATTATATGAAGATCACACCTCAAGGAGATGTTCCTAATGTTGCTGTGTTTATAGGTGAACATTTTGACCAAACTGTCATTCGTGACCAATTACTGGAATTGGAAGCGATAAAGTAGGTTAGATGATTCAAAATTCCTCCGAACTGGGTATTAAGATGCATAGCAAACTTTGCCTGGGAGGTAACTTTAAATGACACAACAACAATATCAACAATGTATCGATGCTTGCCTGGAGTGCATGAATGCTTGCAACGTATGTTACATATCGAGTCTGAAAGAATATGATCTGGCGATGCTGCGTGATTGCATTCGTTTGAATCGGGAATGTGCGGAGATCTGCAGTTTTGCTGCACAAGCGATGACACGTGGAAGTGATTTCATTGCTGAAATATGCGAATTGTGTGTGAAAGCTTGTGAAGCTTGCGCCGCAGAGTGTGGCAAACACCACCATGATCACTGCCAGGCATGTGCAGAGGCTTGCCGCAGATGTGCAGAAGCTTGCCGGTTAATGGCAGCAGTGGCGTAAATATTATTTCACTGGAATATATAATTAAAACCGATAATGACCTTTGTCCCCTAAGGGAAGGCAGTGAACACAGGCATCTGAGACGATGTGCCTCTGTGTTGCCTTTCAATAGGGGATTTTTAATGCAGGTTGCCAAGTCTGATCGTGGTATGTATAATGATGGCAATGAATTGAAACGAAGAATATCAATGATCGGGAGAGTAGCCAGATCCATACATGACAGCGAGCCGGGAGAGGTGGAAGCCGGTATGACATGACCTGAGTGAACCGCACCCGTGAGATGGTTATCCGAAAAGATGAATTTATCCCGATTGGGGATAGGTCATATCTGTCTGAGGGTAATTCGGCTTGCGACCGTTATACGCATCGAGCGGAACAGGTTCTACAGGTATGCATGTTTGATGCATATTAGGAGTAGCTGTTCACCTAGAGTGGTACCGCGGGAACTGTTAAGTCAGCTCTCGTCTCTTATTTAGAGACGAGAGCTTTTTTTGTGTTTATTTTCAGCCAATAATGAATGGATAAGGAGTGTTTGACATGTTGATGAAGAAGGCTGCGGCCGATATTGCCCCTTTAACGGGATTGAATGAACAAGAGGTTCTGAGATTACTGGAAGTCCCACCACAGGCGGAGATGGGGGATGCAGCATTCCCTTGTTTTGCATTGGCGAAGTCATTAAAAAAAGCACCGGCAGTCATTGCGACCGAGCTCGCAACAAGTCTGCAGGCATCTGGAATTGAAGCGACTTCCGCTGGGCCGTATGTAAATATCCGATTCAATCGGGAGGAGCTTGCGCCGAATCTGCTGAAAGAACTGGGGGATGCCGCATTCGGTAAGCTTCAGCTTGGTCAAGGTTCACGTGTTGTGATTGATATGTCTTCCCCTAACATCGCAAAACCCTTCGGAATCGGACATTTGCGTTCTACTGTAATCGGTGCAGCACTGTATCGGTTGTATAACGAAGCGGGTTATACCTCTGTAAGTGTGAATCACTTGGGAGACTGGGGAACCCAGTTTGGCAAGCAGATCGCAGCGTATAAACGGTGGGGCAATGATGAAGCATTGCAGGCAGACCCGATCCGTACGTCTCTTGAGCTGTATGTGCGTTTCCACGATGAGGCGGAGAATGATCCTTCTCTGGAGATTGAGGCACGGGATTGGTTCCGCAAGCTGGAGCAGGGAGATGATGAAGCACAGCGGTTATGGGCGTTCTTTGTGGAAGTTAGCATGAAGGAATTCAACCGGATGTATGAACGTCTGAATGTACAGTTCGACCATACGCTGGGAGAAAGCTTTTACAATGACAAGATGGGTGCAGTGGTTGAAGAACTGAAGGCAAAAGGTTTACTTGAAGAGAGTGATGGAGCACTCGTGGTACGTCTGGAGGATGAGAACATGCCCCCGTGCCTGATTATCAAAAAAGATGGAACAACAATCTATCCTACACGGGATTTAGCTACGGCGGTTTATCGTCATGAGGTGATGAAGGCAGATCGGTTGTTATACGTGGTCGGAGGCGAGCAGAAGTTACATTTCCGTCAGGTATTTGCGGTCCTATCCCGGATGGGTCATGAATGGTCTGCGAAGTGTGAACATATCCCGTTTGGATTAATGCGTTTTGAGGGACGGAAAATGTCTACCCGCCGCGGTAAAGTCGTATTTTTGCAGGAAGTATTGGATGAGGCAGTCGCTCGTGCTTTGCAGATTATCCAGGAGAAAAACCCGAATCTGGAGAACCCTCAGAAGGTGGCTGAGGCGGTTGGTGTAGGTGCCATTGTCTTCGGTGATCTGCGTAATAGTCGGTTAAACGATGTGGACTTCTCCTTGGAGGATGCGGTGAGTTTTGAAGGAGAGACCGGACCTTATGTGCAGTATACCCATGCCCGGATTCAAAGTGTGCTTGCCAAGGCAGAAGAGGCGATCCGCGTGGAAAATGAAAACCCTCTGTCTAACCCCAGTCTTGCGGATGGTGAGATTGACACAGTGACCACTCCATCCTGTATCGGAGATACCTCATGGGCATTACTGAAACTGCTTGGTGATTATCCCGAGTATCTTGAAAAAGCAATTCATCGGAATGAGCCTTCGGTCATTGCCAAATATACAATAGATGTCGCTCAAGCGTTCAACAGCTTCTATCACGCCGAACGCATTGCGGATGCGTCATCTGATGTAAGATCCTTCAGGGTGGCATTGGCCAAACGGACTGCCGAACGCCTCGCGTACAGTTTACATTTGCTAGGTGTGCAAGCTCCAGAACGGATGTGATCCCAGGTGATATGGAGTACACGTGGACTTTTCAAGAAAGCCAATCAAGATGTACCAGACTCATTAGGTCGAGGTATGTTGCTTCAACGAGTGAGCAAGCGATTAGGTAATGCTCAAGTACTTGATGAAATTAACCTGGAAGTGAAGCAGGGAGAATGTGCTGTACTTGTTGGCAGAAACGGTTCTGGCAAAAGTACGTTGCTACGTATGTTGGCAGGTATTTTGTTACCCGATACAGGATCGATACAGCGCACAATGAAGGGTTCTGATGGGTATGCAGTAGATGGCTTGCCACGTTTACCCTTTACTTCTGGAGAGTACTTGTGGGACATGGGACGGATTCGGGGCATTCGCCCCGAAATACTGCGTGAGCGGATTAGAGAACTTAGTGAACTTTTATATCTGGATACCGCGATCGATCAGAAGTTACCCCTATTATCCAAGGGCACATTGCAAAAAGTGAATTTGATTCAGGCCCTGTTACCTGGACCGGGTGGACTTTTGCTGCTGGATGAACCTTTATCAGGCTTGGATATTCCAGCTCAAGAGGGCATTGTATCCCTATTGGGGCAATGGAAGGATGAAGGGACATCCATCGTTACAGCTTGTCATGAACCGTTGCTTATTGAACGTTTGGCAGACCAGGTAATTGTGTTGAAAAAAGGCAGCGTGCTCCGCTACTGGAGTCGTGAAGATATACTTCAAGCTGGCGAACCCGTTGTACGTATTCAAAGTCTGATGGAAGCTGGAGAGGATCTGGCTGACGATCCATCCATTTTACAACAACGGGGAGTCCTGTCTTTAGTCCGTAATACGAGCTTGGAGAAATCCAATGCTTGGTTGTGGGATTGGAAAGTAGTTCAACAATCAACAGATGATGTCCTCAGAATGATTCTGGCATCCGGAGGTTCGGTTGTGTCTGTACAACAGGAAGAAAGTCAATTACATATGGAAAGTCTGCTGGAAGGACAACATCCAGCTGTACATGCGAGTCGTGGAAGTGTCACAGGATCTGTGGACTTTAGCTCTTCCATGGATGATGCGGGGGGAGAAGCCGAATGATCTATCTGACCCGATATTTGTTAAGGCATCACATTCGCTCACAGAAATATTTTGCACCGGTTATCTTTTATATCATCGCCATGCTGCTGATCTATTCCTACAAACCCAACCCTATTGCGGACAGTTACAGTGTCACGGCTATGCTGTTATTTCTGGCAGCTGCTTGGCTCGGAGTAATGGTGATGAATACCGAACCTGCTAAGCAGTATCAATTACTCGTCCTTCATACAGGAAGCAGGCGTAAGGTTGTAATAAGTCAACTCATCTGTGCCTGGATAATGCAATTCATGCTCACCGTAATCACTGTGCTGTATCCCGTGTTCGCGGGAATGTTCGAGAGACAACCTACAGGTGAGGAGTGGATGATGACTTGGTTAGGACATCTGGGATTATCACTGCTGGGATTAGGCATCAGTGTATTTTTTCAAAAATCGTACATTCCCTTGCTTAGTCGCAGTATGCCTGCTCTCATTATTGTATTATTACTATCGTTTATCCAAGGTTCCTTAAGTGAACGTTTGCCTGAATCGTTAGAATGGCTTGGCCGCATTCTTCCACCAGCCTTTTATCTGGTTCGTGAGATGATGTTATTTGATGAATCAAAGATGGACTCTTTTGTCTCGGTTATGCTGTGGACTGTGCTCTATGCATTAGGGTTACTAATCATCCATGTGTGGCTGTCCGGAAGAAGAGATCTGCGGAGTTAGGAGACGCGCTTCCCGATAACTTGAATGTTGCTCTTGGTTTGGTTAGGATAGAGGGACATGGAATGGTTAACATTGTACGGTTGAAGGGGGCGCTCGCATATGCAAAATACAGATATCCAGAATGGTGACATGCTGGACAGCGAACACTCCAGGGAATTGTTTGCCTATTACGGATTGGCAGTGTACTACGGGCAGGCGCTTGAACAGCAGCTGGTCAATCTGATTTTATTAATGAAAATGTCTCAGGGCAAAGCCGTGTCTGAAGAGGATCTGGAAGATCTGTACGAACGAAAGATGAGCAGTTCACTGGGGCAGCTCATTCACGAAGTGCGCCATCATTTTACATTCTCTGAGGAAGAGACTCGCCAGTTGAATGAATTATGGCAACAACGTAACCGTATTGTACATCATTATTTCAAGGAACGAATTCACGAGACATTCAGTCCGGAAGGACGTTCACGCATGATTAAGGAATTGGAGGATTTCAAAGACCGTGCACAGGAGTTGGAGATCCGACTTCAGCAATATACGGGTGCCTGGATCGCAGAGCTTGGTCTGGATGCCGAATCCGCAGCAGCTCTGCAAACGCTGGAGCGGATGCATACCGAGAGTATGCGAGCAAGGGCTTTGGAAGAGGATGAATGACAAGCAAACGGATAACGAAACGCTGGATATTAATGACGGCTCTGGCTATAGTATTAGTTGGAATCCTGTGGACTGTAGTTACGGCAGTACGTATATCAGCCTATACGAATGAGGACTCATCCAGGGTATCGGATGCAGCGATCATTCTGGGCGCAGCCGTGGCGGGGGATGACCCTTCACCTGTATTTCGCGAACGTATTGAACACGCGATTGAATTATACCGTCAGGGTACCGTTCGTAATCTGCTTTTTACAGGCGGGTCAGGTGATGATGGAGAACATACGGAGGCTGAAGTTGGTCAGAAGTATGCCATTGAACATGGAGTAGATCCAGCGGACATTCGTGTAGAGATCAAATCCAGAATCACCGAGGAGAACCTGGTCAATTCAATTCCAATTGGTGAACAGGCCGGTTATCAAACCTATACGATTGTGAGTGATCCGTTACATATGAAACGGGCCATGAAGCTGGCTGCCGGACTGGGTATGGATGCCGTACCCTCTCCGACACGAACTACGGCGTATCGAACCTGGCGCAGCAAGTTTCCTTTTCTCGCAAGAGAGACCGTGATGTACATGGGATATACGATCAAAGGATGGATAGACAATCCGCAGCAGCCATGAGGTTGCACGCGGATTTTTTTTGTCTGGCCGAAATCGAAATAAACAGTATCGGAACCTGAATCCCGATGAAAATACAAAAAACCGATCTACACCGCAAACCCTGAGGTAGCTGTGTAGATCGGTTTTTGTTTTGCCGTCGAGTACATCATTTTGATTGGTTACTTAAAGAACGTTCTGTTTTACTCTGTTATGCATTGCCTCCGGCAAAGGAGGTGGAGGTTGGAACGGAATCACCTGACGGATTCTCGAGAGTTGCGACCGCTGCTGCTTGCGCACCTTGTTGAAGCTGATACATCTTATAATAGCGGCCTTTAAGCTCCATCAGTTCATCATGTGCACCTTGCTCAACGATACGCCCGCGATGCAGAACCAGAATCTGATCTGCTGAACGAATGGTGGAGAGACGGTGAGCAATGATGAAGGTGGTACGTCCTTTTTTGAGGACTTCGAGTGCGTTCTGAATCAAAGCTTCTGTTTCCGTATCAATATTGGCTGTCGCTTCATCCAAAATGAGGATGGCGGGATCAAACGCCAGTGCCCGAGCAAAGGAGATCAGTTGGCGTTGCCCAGCAGACAATGTACTTCCTTTTTCGATGACAGGTTCGTCAAAGCCTTGAGGCAAATGAGCCAGTATGCGTTCAGCGCCTACATCACGCAGCGCCTGTTCAATTCGTTCACGGGAGATCTTCTCATCGCCGAGACTGACGTTGGAAGCAATGGTGCCTGTGAAGAGATACGGGTCCTGCAATACAATCCCCATATGCTCGCGAATCCACTGTTTAGGCAGATCTTTGACGTTCTGACCGTCAATCGTGATCTTGCCTTTTTGCGGGTCATAGAACCGGAACAGCAGGTTGATAATTGAGCTTTTACCTGAACCGGTGTGACCGACCAGAGCGACGGTCTGACCTTGGGATGCTTTAAACGAGATATTGTTAAGCACATAATCCTTTTTATAGGCAAAGGATACATCGTCGAAGACAACATTCCCCTTGTATCTTGGCATGGAGCCATCCGTTACGGCTTCTCCCTTTTCATCCATCAGCTCAAAGACGCGACCAGCGGATACGAGGGAGGAGTCCAGGTTGGCGAGCTGATTCACCATGCCGGTAATCGGCTGGAACAAGCGGCCCAGGACATCAACGAAGGCATACAGAACACCTAATGAGATAATACTTGTGCCATCCAGCACACTGGAACCAAAGTACCACAGGACAACCGCAAAGGCGATATTCCGTAATACGTTAACCAGGTTGTGTGAGGTGAAGGCATTCAGGTTCAGCATTTTGTTCTGGTGTTTCATATAGTCATCATTCAGATCTTCGAATTCCTGTTTGGTTTGTTTCTGATGGCGGAATACGCGGATAATGGACATCCCCTGAATGGACTCGTTAATGATTGCATTGATCTCACTCAGTCGTGATCGAATGATCGTGTTGTAACGAGTGGCGAATTTGCGATAGAGCACAATCCATGTAATGAGCATCGGCACAACGAATAATGAGATTAGACCCAGGCGAACATCAAGCAGGAAGAGTGCGACATACACACCTGTAATCGTGATGATTCCTGAGAAAAAGTTCGAAAGAACGGCAACGAACAGATCCTTGACGGCTTCTGTGTCGTTCGTGACCCGAGATACAACTTTACCTGCGGGCAGGTTATCAAAAAAGTGCACCGGCAGTCGCTGAATATGGGCATACACATCGTTACGCAGTCTTTGAATGACCTTGTTGGCCGAGGACTGCAGCCAGAATGTTTTACCAAACTCCATAATGACCGAGATCACGAGGAAGATCATGTAATACACAATTAATTGATAGATGCTGGGCATCTCCGGTTTGTAAAAAGCAAACAGTTCACCAGCGGACAGCGGTGTTGCCGCATATTGGCCTGTCACTTCACCTGCGCGTGTAACCGTGAGGGTTCCATCCGTATATGTGCGGTCCCCGTCAGGTGCGCTTACCGGTTCGTTTACAAAATAAAAACTTCTGCCGGCTTGTAAAACCCGCACTTCCGAACCTTTGTTTTCATCCGGTTCGAACAAACCTTCGCGTTTGTAGTTCTTACCGTTGTATACTGCGGCTTCATCTGAAGCTGTTGTCTCATAGAAAGGCTGCTCAATCGCGAGCAAGTGATTGTCGATCATGGATTTGGCGATGAACGGCCCGGCAAGCTCGGCCGCAACACCAATGGTAAGCATAATTAATGCAGCGATAAATGTTCCTTTGGCTTTCAAGGCGTAATCAAGCAGCCTTTTGCCTGTATTAGACTTCAATGAATTGACCTCCTACGTGGACAGATTGGACTCGACCTGTTGCCGTTCATACTGTTCACGGTACCAGCCGTTCATGGCTAACAATTCCTGGTGAGTGCCTTCTTCCGTAATTTTCCCGTGCTCCAGTACGATGATTCGGTCAGCATGTTCAATAGCAGACAGGCGATGAGTCGAGATCAGCGTGGTTTTGCCCGAGCGTTTGTTGCGTATATTTTCAATGATTTTGGCTTCAGTACGTGCATCGACAGCAGATAAGGCGTCATCCAGGATCAGAATATCAGGATTGGCAATAAAGGCACGCGCCAGCGATACCCGCTGTTTCTGTCCACCGGACAGAGAGATTCCTTTTTCACCAACAAGTGTATCCAGTCCATCGGACAAGGTTCCCAGATCACCGTCAAAAGCGGCGGTACGAATGGCTTCCATGATAACTTCATCACTGGCCCCAGGTTTACCAAATTGAATGTTCTGACGAACTGATTTGGAGAACAAAACTTGTTCCTGTGGTACGTACCCAATCCAGCTGTGCAAGTCATCTTTGGCGATATCCTGAATCGGATGACCCGAGATGCTTAATGTGCCTGAACCGGCAGGGTATTCATGAAGCAGTTGTTTGAGCAAAGTAGACTTACCGCTACCTGTACGACCCACAACACCTAATGTTTGACCCCGTCGCAACGAAAAGCTGATGTGACTGAGATTGTCCACAGTGGAACTTGGGTAACGGAATGTAACATCCTGCATCGCAATTTCTGCTGGATTCGTAACGTGAGCAGGTTGATCAACATCTTGTACGGCAGGTTCTACCGATAAAGTCTCGTTGACCCGATCAAGCGAAGCGCTACCACGTTGCATCAGGTTAATTAATTCGCCGATGGCAAACATGGGCCAGATCATCATCCCCAGGTACATATTGAACGATACGAGATCTCCCAGGGTAATTTCATTATGAAATACAAGATATATGCCGTAGGCAAGTGCAATCACATAACTGAGTCCAACGAAGAGGCGGATGGTAGGTTCAAATAGGGCATCCATTCTGGCAACAGCCAAATTTTTGCGATACACATCTTCGGTCACATCGGCGAACCGTTTCTCGTCCAGACGTTCCTGCACATAGGCACGCACGACGCGAATACCGGCGATGGATTCCAGTACCTGGTCGTTCATATCTCCGAATGCATCCTGTGCCAGGGTGTAACGTTGATGTACAGCTTTACCATAGATCATCATGGCAATGGCGATAAAAGGTAATGGCAGAATTGCCGCCAGGGTCAGTTTCCAACTAACCAGGAACCCCATGGCGAACAATACGGTGGCCAGAAAGGCTGTAGAGTCTGTTAAGGTCAGCATGCCGAAGCCTGCTGTAGTGGCAATGGAACGAAGATCATTGGTGGCCCGAGCCATCAGATCTCCTGTTCGGTTTTTCTCAAAAAAGGGAGGAGTCATCCGTAACAAGTGGTCCATAAAGCGTGAACGAAGCAGCCGCTCAACCAGGTTGGCACCACCAAACAGTTTGTGCATCCAAACGTATGTAACCAGATAGATAATGATGACCGTTCCCAGAATAAGCAAAATATAACGGGTAAGTGAGGTGCCGGTAATGGAACCGCGCACAATCTCGTCGATGGCATTGCCAAGAAGACGGGGAGGCAGCAGTTCGGCAATGCCCACCAGAATAAGCAAAATGACACCGGTTAGGTATCGTTTGCGTTCCAGCCGGAAGAACCAGGCCAGGTTTTTAAGTACAGAGAACAAGTGTTATCCCTTCCTTTCGATGTCCGAGAAATGCAAATTCCGTTCATGTATGCCGAAATGTACCCACAAAAAAAGACATACCGCACGCAGGCGGTATGTCTTCATATAATCATACGGCAGCATGGCTCAGAGAACAGAGCCGTCACCATATATAAGTTCGATTGTGAGTATACATCACAGAGGTTCTAATGAAAGAACGCCTTGTCATGCCGACTTATGAACGGAATAATGATTTCGGGTGTGCTCCGGTATTTAGTTGTGTGCTGAATTGACCAATCATATGTTTATTAAACACCGTAATCACCCTTTCTTTTTTTGGAAATAAATACAATGTAGACCTCGTATGTTTGCATCTTAACACCAGCTTTTACAATCTGTCAAACATTTTTCACAACTTATTTTGTCTTTATGTGCTCACTCAGGTTTGTATTCAAGTCCCTGTCGAGATATGATGGAACATATATATACAGAAGGAGCTGACACCAAATGAGTACCATACATGTATCCGATCAAGCTGCTCGCTGGTACAAGGAAGAACTGAATTTGAACGAGGGGGACAGCATCCGTTTTTTTGCCCGTTATAGCTCTGGCGGAGGTCTTCATCCTGGATTTTCGTTAGGTATTGCTGTGGAGAAACCAAGACATCCTGCGGATCAAACCGAAGTGTCGGGAATTCAGTTCTTTATGGAAGATCACGATTATTGGTATCTGAAAGGGCACCAACTGCATGTGGATATCGTTGATGAAGGTCAGGATATCGAATACCGTTATACGGAAGTCTAGGGCGATTTTGAGACATACCCTAATCCTTGAAGTATTCTGCTAAGTAATAGATGGATTACAGGTCGCCACCGGCTTCCGAGTAGGAGGAGGGGATAAGCAGTGAATCTGCCAGCACGAGATTTGGCCCAGTATATCGCAAAACGCTCTCATATTGTTGTAAAGGCGGCTGTGCGGGCTGAGAACGAACAAGGTGAATTACTGCTGATTCAGCATGCTGAACACGGTCACTGGCGGTTGCCAGCAGGTGAGATGCGCCCGGGTGAGGCCATTGAAGATGCTGCACATCGGGAGTTATGGGAAGAGACAGGTTGGACTGCTGATACCATGACACTGGAAGGTCTCTATTCGGGGCCTGACCTTCGGTATCTGCATTCAAGCGGAGATGAAGAGTATTATGTCATTGCTCTGTTCCGGACAGTGATCATTCAGGATGACCTTGTAGAGTCGCGTGTAAATAGTGATGCAGGTCTGAAGTTTTTTGCGCTGGAGTCGTTACCACCTCTTAATCAGATTAGCCGAATCCTGTTAGCGCGGGATATTGCAGAATAAAATAAGTGTTGACCGCAAAAAAAATGACCTTGGCATGCACGATAAAGTGGATGCCAAGGTCATTTTTTAAAAAATCCCATTCAGGTGCTTAGAGCATGAATTACACCTGATCCAGTGGTTCATCATCCATCGCAAAATCAAAATCATCAATATCGAATACCTGTACAGGCGATTCAGACTCAATTATGCGTGCAATCAGTTCAACCTGATCGGTGAGAATCGGGATACTCAGGCGCTGAGATGTCAGCAGCAGTTCGGTCTCAATGGGATCGAAATACTCCCCGTACTGTGCCGTATCTATTGCATTGATAATGGCAATGGATACTTGGTCACCAAATAAAATGGAGGGGCTTTTGGCCCATGGAACAAGTAACGCACGCTCTATTTTTTTCTTATTCAGCGGTTCCTCGAAATAAGAAATCATTTCATTGATTTTGGATTTCACATGCTGATCATCTGCCGGGTTATCCATCATGGGATCAGGACTGGTCTGGAATTCATATAGCTCAAGGATGGTGGTATAAGGAACAATATATTCAACAGGCGCGGGCGGCGCTAACAATTGACCGTAAATGGCCACCATCACGGCTTCTGTAATAAACTGACGTGACATGGTTCCTGAATCCTCCTGCGCCATTAATAGTTGCAAAGTGAATCTATATTTCATGCAACAGCATAACCACAATATGCATTATTCTGCTGTAGACTCGTGTACATAATTTGCATGAATAGAAGTATATCACACAACGGTGGGAAATACAGCCAATCTGCATAGCATGTCAGGTCACAACCTTTACAACTTGAATCAGGATTTGCCCAAGAGCAATGATAAAATTCCCGCCGCAATCAATGGACCCACAGGTACACCCTTGAACAGGGCAACCCCAAGTACCGTTCCGATTAACAGCCCTGCAACGACAGTTGGTTGTGTACCCATCAGCGTAGCGCCACGTCCTCCAAGATATGCCACCAGTAATCCTACGCCAATGGCGAGCAGTGATTTCCAGTGCAGGAAAGACTCACCGATCGTCTGCAGACTCATCTTGCCACTGGCAAGAGGTGCCATCACGCCAATGGTCAGAATGATAATGCCCAGTGTAAGTCCGTATTTTTCAAGCCATGGAAATGCCTGATTCAGGTTCAGGACTCGTAGCAACAACAGAAATACCATCGCTACGGTCACAGGTGTGTTACTGCTGATAATCCCGAGAGCTGCAAATACGAGCAACAGCAGGGAAGTCATATCCATTGTTTTCATTTCCCTTCAGTCTGTCCACGTTGTTTGCTAACGATATGTTCCGCAATGTAACGTCCATGCCAGCGCCCGGATTCAATAAAGACTTCATTGGCATTACGACCCGAAGCGATGACTCCGCCTACATATACACCAGGTACGCTGCTTTCCATCGTTTGTGCATCATATAGAGGTTTATCCATATCATCAGACATCTCCACACCTACCGAAGTGAGTAGTTGACGATCTGGACGGAAACCGGTCATTGCCAGTACGAAGTCATTATCCAGTTCCCGAGTGGAACCATCCGTGTGTATCAGACGAATCGAATCATCGAGTATTTCATTCACGCGTGATTCCAGGTGGAGTGTGATATGACCTTTTGTCACCATGCTCTCGAATAGCGGACGTACCCATGGTTTAATATGCTGGGACAGACCACTGCCGCGATAAACCATATCAATATGTGCTCCGACCCGAACCAGTTCCATGGCCGCGTCCACGGCTGAGTTGCTTCCGCCAATAATGGCGACACGTGTACGGGTATAAGGGTGGGCTTCCCGGAAGTAGTGGGTTACTTTATCTTTATCTTCTCCAGGGATGCCCAGATAGTTAGGATGGTCAAAATAACCGGTAGCTACAACGACATTGCGTCCAACATGTACGATGGCCTCCCCGCGGCGATTGAGCGTATGTACCTCAAGCGTACCATCATCCTTGCGTTTAATTTCACGGGCTTCCTCATAGTTATGAACACGCAGACCAAAATGTTCGGCTACCCTGCGATAATAGGCAAGTGCTTCATAACGAAACGGTTTATCATTAGGTGTGCTGAACGGAACGTTTCCGATCTCAAGCAGCGGGGCTGTGCTGAAAAACTGCATATGGGTTGGATACAGATAAATAGATTGAACGATATTGTATTTCTCAACGATCACAGCGGACAGTCCCAGCCGCTCACATTCAATGGCAGCAGACAGACCGCATGGGCCTCCGCCGATAATAATGACATCTTCCATGTTCTTAATCCTCCTTATTTCAAGCAATATAATCCTACCGTAAATAACGAGCCAATGCCAGTTCAAGCGTGTAGTTTAATTAGACAAGCTTACTTGAAACCAAAGGAGTTGACGTGCAGAGAAGAAAAGACTAATATCAAATTAGATGTATATCTAAATGAAAGTGAGATGAACGATGATGCAGCTGGAGAAAATTGTGGCTTATCATAAAGCGTTGGCTGACCCGACCCGGCTTCGCATGCTGCTGTTGTTGGCACAGGGTGAACTGCACGGACAGGCACTTGCCGAGCGGCTGAATCTGTCACAGCCAACCGTGACACATCATGCATCCAAGCTGAGAGAGGCGGCGCTGATTAAGGAACGACGGGAGAAAAATACAGTGTATTTCACACTCAATCCTTCCTTTATCCGCGAGAATGCACAGGCTTCGGTTGATTTTATCTTTAACCGAGAGGAGGTTGCGGATATGAGTGATGTGAACGAAACATTGAAAGCGTCGGTCATGAGAAATTTTTTCTCCAAAGATGGACGACTGCGTCAGATTCCGGCTCAATACAAGAAAAAACTGATTGTACTAGGTCATCTGGTCGAGCAGCTTGAATTTGGTCGGAAGTATACGGAAAAAGAAATCAATACATTTATAAAGCAATACCATGAAGACTTTGCCACGATTCGGCGGGAATTTATCATGCATCAGTTCATGTATCGGGAAGAGGATATCTATGAATTGAATCCGAAGGAAATGTGGACACGCTGGGATCAGGTCAAATAAAGTGGGCTGGTGGTAAAAATAATTTGGGCTTGACAACTGTAAAGCTCAGTGTGTAACATAATGGATAATTCTACAAGGGAGGCGATTGTTTATGACAAACTTAAATGCAGTATACGTTAATTTGAATATGAACAGCGTCTCCGGAACGGATCAAAGCATGTAATTTTGCGTTAGCTGGATAGCAATATCCATTGTAACGTGAAGTATCACATGCTCAGATGAAGCCACGGGTGACGCACCCGTGGCTTTTTTTGTTTGCCGATAAAAGGGTGTTCCTGAATGGTTTATATCGGATGCTTAAGTATTCTGTCCGTTAGATCTGCAAGAAGGGATGATCTTGATTCGGCTAACTACTTATTGCCGCGGGTGTATTTCTACTCGTGGTTTTTTTGTTTTGATCTGAACCGGAGATGATTGTTCACTCGGCTTGAACGAAGTAAACAAACTTATTTTGGGAGGAATTTTTATTTTAGATAACCATATTGAGAAGTACGGCTGGTCTGCAAAGTGGCAGGAACTGTGGCAAGAGACAGGGATGGAAGAGCAGGAGAGAAAACCAGCCAGAATTATCGCAGACCATGGACATCTGCAACGTTTGATTACAGAAGAGGGCGAATGCTGGGGAAGGATTTCGGGTCGACTGCGTCATGATAGTCTGGAGACCAGCTTGGTTCCAGCGGTTGGCGATTGGGTGGCGATTACAGGTCAGGCAGGTGAAGAAGCTATTATTCACAATCTGGTGCCACGTCGGAGCAGGGTATCGAGACAGGCGGCAGGTCCAGTGACCAAGGAACAATTAATCGCCGCAAACGTAGATACACTGTTAATCGTGGCTGCACTTAATCATGATTTCAACCTTAGACGACTCGAAAGATACGTGATGATGGCTTGGAATGGTGGCGTGAGGCCAGTCATTGTCTTGAGCAAAAGTGATCTGTGCAACAATGTGGAAGAACAGATCCGAAGTGTAGAAGGAATTGCTCCAGGCGTTGTAGTGCTTGCGATATCTGCAGTGGAGGGTCAAGGGAAATCCTTACTGGAAAGATATTTGCACCCAGGGTTGACTGTTGCGCTCACAGGATCTTCTGGCAGTGGCAAGTCTACGCTGGTGAACTGGATGATGGGTGAGGATCTGCAGCTTACGCAATCCGTCCGCGAGGGAGACAGCCGTGGGAGACATACGACAACACACCGGGAGATGTTTGTACTTCCACAGGGCGCCGTATTAATCGATACTCCAGGAATGCGCGAGCTTAATCTCTGGGATGAGGGCAATGATGGACTGTCGCATGCGTTTGGAGAAATTGAAGAACTTGCCGCCACGTGCAGATTTCTGGATTGCAGTCATACACGGGAAGCTGGATGTGCAGTGAAAGAGGCCATACAGGACGGTTCATTGGATGAAAAAAGGCTGAATAATTATCTGAAAATGCAGAAGGAATTGCAATATCAGCAGCGCAAGGAAGAAGTGGCATCCAGAAGGCGTACCGCCTCCAGCAAACCGGCCAATAGTCGCAAACCCAAGCACTCCCGTAGTGTGAAAGAGTGGGAGGAAGCATGAAATCAGGCGGGCATCATCCAGTATCTTGCATAAGATAGGTCAGGAGGGATGTCATTATGCCAGATTACAGGATTATTGTAGATCTGTCTGACCACATGTTATATCTTCTGGATGGCAATCAGGTGATTAAAGGTTATCCCGTAGCCACCGGCAAGATGCTTACGCAGACTCCAAACGGGGAGTTCACTATTATTAACAAACAATCGAATCCAGGTGGGCCATTTGGCGTGTTCTGGATGGGACTGTCTGCTCCCCATTATGGCATACACGGAACCAATGAGCCTTGGTCTATTGGCAAATCCGTCTCCCATGGTTGTATACGCATGTACAACTCGGATGTATTGGATCTGTCTTCCAAGGTATCTGTAGGCACGAGAGTAACGATCCGGCCGTAGGGCCGGATTTTACTTTATAAGAGTTAGTTCAGTGGATGAGTTTGGAATTATAGAAAGATGAACATATAATATGGTAAAGCTGCGGCAGTTACGTGAGAAAGCGAGTGATAGCTATGTTGATCAGGCCGGCGCGTGAAGGGGATGCGCAGGGGATAGCCCATGTACATACGGAGAGTTGGAAAACAACGTATCGGGGAATTGTGCCCGATGATTTTTTGGATCATTTGACTATAGAATCAAGATTGTCCCAGTGGGAGAAGACCATTCGTTCTGGCGAAAAGGATCAGATCTTGGTAGTAGCTGAACAGCATGATGGGAACATTGTCGGATTTGCCTGTGGGGGTAGGGAGCGTGAAGGCAAATTAGCTTATGATGGAGAGTTGTACGCCATATATTTGCTGAAGGAAGTACAACAAACGGGGATAGGTCAGCAACTGGCGACACATGTCGTTCATCATCTGCAGACCCACAATATGAAACGTTTGATCATATGGGCTTTGGAGCGTAATCCAGCTTGTCGCTTCTATGAAAAGATGGGAGGCACTCCAGTCCGGACACAGTCCCTCCGCATTGGTGGTCAAGATCTGATCGAAGTTGGCTACGGATGGGAAGACTTGAGCCTCTTTGGAGAGAAGAGCCTACCCGACTGTTGAGAGACGTCCAGATGCTGAGAGAATAGTGTGGATTGTGTTGTTTCCTTAAGCTTAAGGAATGGAAGGTTAATTCAGGTCTTCTCGTTTGCGTAATTCTGAACAAGGTTAATGATGTATTACACCGTTGTGCAGGTGCGACATTTTATCTTGATCAGGAGGCGTATTCACATGACTTTAATGGACACTGAACATACAACATGGACGAAACAATATATTAATGGCCAATGGGTAGATGGCTCCGGTGAGAAAACAATGGAGAATATCAATCCTTATACGGGAGAAGTTATTGCCACATGGCGCTCTTCCAATAAGAAAGACATAGATAAGGCTTATGAGTCAGCTCAGAAAAATTCGATTGAATGGGCGAAGTCATTACCTGCTGCGAAAGAAGAGGTACTGCGTAAAGTTTCATCCCTGATGACAGAGCGGAAAGAGGAGATCATTCAACTGTTGATCACGGAATCCGGCAGTACCCGAATCAAATCGGAGGCGGAGTTTGCAGCGGCTAAACGCATTGTGGACGAAGCAGCATCTTTTCCTTATCGTATGAAGGGTGAGATTATTCCGTCCAATACCCCTGGCAAAGAGAACCGTGTGGTTCGTGAGCCGAAGGGAGTGATTGGTGTTATCGGGCCATGGAACTTCCCTTTGCATCTATGCCTGCGATCTGTCGCTCCAGCGATTGCTCTTGGTAATGGTGTGGTGATTAAACCGGCATCAGACACTCCGATTACGGCAGGTTGGCTCATTGCCGATTTGTTTGAACAGGCTGGTCTGCCTGAGGGCGTGCTGAATGTCGTTGCCGGAAGTGGCGGCGAGATCGGGGATTACTTTGTCGCTCATCCGGTTCCCAAAGTAATTTCATTTACGGGTTCCACAGAAGTTGGACAAGGGATCGGTAAACTGGCGGGTGAACATTTAAAAGAAACGGCACTGGAACTAGGCGGCAACAACGCCATGGTTGTGCTGGAAGATGCGGATATTGAACATGCTGCCGAAGCGGCTGTCTTTGGCAAGTTTCTGCATCAGGGACAGATCTGTATGGCTCTGAATCGTATCATTGTGCATGCCGATATTTACGACCAATTCGTCGAATCATTTGTTGCCAAAACGAAGAATGTCCAGGCAGGTGATCCAGCGGATGCTAACACACTCGTGGGTCCTCTCATTCGGGAAAAAGAGGTAGAACGATTGTTGGAGCTTGTAAACAAAACCAAGGCCGAAGGCGCACGGTTAATGCTCGGTGGGACCAGTAAAGGCAGTGTGCTGTATCCTACTGTACTTGCCGATGTTAAACCTGAACAGGATATCGTGCAGCAGGAATTGTTTGGCCCAGTAGCAGTGATCATGAAGGCTCATGATGAGCAGGAAGCTGTACGTTTGGCGAATGATACGCCTTATGGACTTAGTGGTTCCGTATTCACAAGAGATCTGAATCGAGGATATCAGGTTGCTCAGCGCATTGAATCGGGTATGGTGCATGTAAATGATCAGTCTGTGAACGATGAAGCGCATGTGATGTTTGGCGGTGAAAAAGCTTCGGGGATTGGACGTTTCGGTGGGGATTGGGCCATTGAGAAGTTTACACGTACGCGTTGGATCAGCATTCAGCACCAATATCGGGAATATCCGGGAGTGAAATAAGTCGAAAAAGGGTGAACTAGCAGGTTCATTTATAAATGATTAGAGTGGGTTGCAAAAAGATCGACAAATCATGCGAAAGTCCATCTCCAGCTTGGTGAGACGGGCTTTTTGCACAATTTTACACCTCAGCAAAACACGGCATAATATAAGAGCGGAAAAGCTGTTTGGGGCTGACACTATCTGGTTATTTATGGATACACGGAAGAATCGATCCGTAAATCCAATGGCAAAGGGGCTTAAATTCATGTCCATTGACCGCTTTATTCTGAGGAAACTGAATACCTGTCAGGAAGAACATACACGTGCCAATTTGGTTCGGCTGTTTGTCATTCGTATTCGTAAAGCCGAGATTGCGGAAGAAGAACATGATGCCGCCTATGTCCTGAGCAAACTGCACTGAGCGATGGCTGATAACAATTGCGATCCGCTGTTAACGTGTATACAACTCAAAAAAGGAAGCTTGTCTATATAAACTGTACCCTATGTAAAGGACATTTCTAAAAAAAACTATATGGCTTCAAGAAGATGATCTCTGTATTGTACAGGGGTCATCCTTTTTAGGTTCCACTGGTATCTATAGTGATTATAGTAGGTCATATAGGCTTTAACTTCACGTTTGACTTCGTCTAACGTGGCATAGCTCTTTAAGGAAGTTTCGTCCTTAAAATGACCAAAAAACGACTCCTGCGGTGCGTTATCCCAACAATTTCCTCGTCTTGACATGGATTGTCCAAGCCCCATCCGTTTCACTTTCTTCTGAAAATCCGGATGAGTGTAATGCGTACCTTGATCGGAATGAATGAAGGCATTACGACTCTTCTTGAATTTGCGATTTTTCTGTAAGTGGAGCAACGTGTTTGTCGCCAGATCCATCGTCATTCGCTCCGACACATGATAAGCCAAAATTTCATTGGTGGAACTATCCTTAATGGTGGACAGATAGGCGCGTTTCCCTTGGCCGTAACTTAAGTATGTAATATCTGTTAGAAGTACTTTGCCCGGGATACCTTGTTTGAAGTTGCGTTGTAACAGGTTAGGCATGGTTCGATGCTCATGGGTTGCCTTCATCATTCGTTTGTAGGGATTAGCTCGTCGATGAGGGCATACAATATCGTATTTTTTCATGATTCTTCGGATGCGCTTGAGATTCCACATGATCTGAAATTGTCCTTGCAGCGTCATCTTAATGGAGCGAGCGCCCTTGTTACGTTTCTTAAATTGGAAGGCTCGACGGATGTACACACCTATTTCCTCATCAACCTGTTCCTTCTTCGTGCGTCTGTGAATGGCTGAAGTGCTCCAGTATCGGTAGTATCCGCTTTTGGAGACCTCGGCGGTCTCACACAGAACACTTACCATTCGCTGAAGATGGTATTTCTCAATCACGGTTCGGATTAACCTGTATCGAAGACTAGGCGTTAGTTTTACTCGTGGTTCCACCCCCGTTCGGCCAGGCGAATCTTTTTTAAGAGTTCATTCTCTGCTTGGAGCAGGTGAATCTGTGCTTCGAGTTTCGCGTTCTTTTCTGCCAAGGTTAACTCACGTTTTAGAGACTCTCCTGAATGTTTGCCTCGTGTATTTTGTAAGCCTAGAGCTCCTTGCTCGTTGTAACTGGCTCTCCATCGGTCGGCTGCGGCTTTGACCCGAGTCATTCCAATGATCTGAACGTCAAATCCACAAGTCTCAAAGATCTCTCTAGGCAGCCTTTCTTGCTGATTTAATGTAATAAAGAGTTGTTTGAACTCGTCCGTATAAGTGATTCCCTTGGTCGAAACAGACTTCACATAGGGATTTGTAGCAAGTTGCACTACTTCGCCGGTTGTAAATGTTTTTTTACTCATTAATCGTTCTCCGTCCTTGTCTCATTCATGGTATACAACAAAAATACCCCATAGAGAGACTTTTTTAAAGTGTCTACTCTATAGGGTACAGTTTAATAACGACAGCTTCCTTTTTCATGTCTTGTAATGAATGTGGCTTGACTGACTCCTTTTAATATAAGGATAAAGCAAGGGAGTCGTTTTCACTTCGACTGTGGAGAATGGCTTCTCCATTAACAATCTCAATACTAATTAAAGAATGCAGACATTTTTGAATGGCGCGTTTACCGTTGCTAATTTTATGCTCAAGAGCACTGCTAAGCAATCTTAATGTCTTCTGCATAGGTTGTTTGTTTTCTTGATTAAAATATACAGGGATTGATTTGTTTTGAAAGGTTATTAGGGTTCTCACTTGAAATCACCTCACGGTTGTTATTTCATACAGCTAATATTAAATTCCAATGCTTAAAATTACCTTAAAATCAGCTTATGAAAACATAAAGGTGGGTAATGTTTGAAAAGTGTTCACAATTCAATTGTGAGCGAAGGAATAAAAGTCCTGAAATACGTAACTTAATTACCATTTAAATGGAACAAAAAACGATAATTTTCGTATCCTCGCAATATTTAATTGCATAACTGCCACGAAAGTTCTGAGTCGAATGTACGATATTTTAATATATACGTGGGTCATATGTAACAAAATTACAGGTGGTACATTGCAAACAGGGTGTTTATGTAAGAAAATAGGGTTGATATAACGATTCATTCTCTTTTTTTTGATTTAATCTGACATTAGGACAATTTACATATGAGACCATGGGAGGGATTCGGATGATTCTAACCGTGTATTCCGGCCGCGAGGAAGGAGAATGGTTCGACATCGATGTTCCGGACGAATGTACCATCGAACATTTGAAGACATTACTCGGCGTTCGCATTTTTGGACAGGCACCGGGCGACGGCATTCAGTACATCCTTGAGGCCAAGTTCCCGGAAGGTCTGTGGTTCTCTCCACAGAACGCGCAGCAGTTAATGGAAACCGGGTTGCGGCAAGGCAGTTGCGTACGTGTCCAGCGGGCATTTTCAACGACTTCAGAAGAAGCGCCTGTATATGGAAGGCGTTCATTGTTTCAGCAGGACAGCAACAAATAGGGCTTTTGAACGTATACATTCATTATTGAACGAACTAAAGGAGGTCTTCTCTTCGTGAATGTGTTATATCAGCGTTCTCCAAGAATGACACCGGTTCTCAAGGAAGAGAGACTCGAAGTACTCAGGCCTCCAACAGAACCGAGCAAACCCACGTTTTCCATGATATCCATTATTGTGCCGATCATGATGACTATGGTCAGTATTGGTTTCTACGTATATATCAATATGACCGGCAAAATGAATAACAGCAGTTATATGATGTTTCAGATGATGACGGTCATGATGATGCTTACTTCTTACACCATTCCATTCTTCGTGTATCTGAGCAACAAGAAATCATATCGCAAAAAATTGGAAGAACGAAAAATAATGTATCTTGCCCAACTGGACAAACACAGGGAAGAACTGAAAGAAGCTCAGGCGGAGCAAGTGAAGAGCCTGTACGAAATTCATGGTGATCCGGGTGTGTGTCTTCAAGTGGTGAAGAACCGGAACAGTTCCTTGTGGGAGCGTTCACCAGAGGATGATGATTTCCTTCAGGTGCGCATTGGTACGGGAGAGATTCCATTCCGCATCAAACTTCAGGTTCCGCGAATTGATGGTTACGAGAAGGATGAGCTGATTGAAGCGGCCCATGAACTTGCGGCTGAATTCCAGACGGTACCGGATGCTTCCATTACATTGCCTTTGTTCCAATCGAAGGTTATGGGACTTGTCGGTGATCGGGAGGAAGTACTTGCTTCCCTGCGAGTCATCATCTCACAACTGACGGTACGCCATTCCCCGGATGAACTGAAGCTTGTTGCTTTCTATGAAGAAAAGGACAGCAAAGAATGGGACTGGCTTCGCTGGATGCCCCACATCTGGGATGAAGACCAAGGACAACGCTATATGGCCGACAGGCACAGCGGTGCGCATCAATTGGCGGACAGCTTGTTTTCCGTGTTGAACCGGCGTCGTAACAATAAAGAAGACCGCTACAAGAAAAGCGTACAAACGCCATGTTACGTTGTGATTCTCTCCGATACGCAATTAATTGAAGAAGAACCGTTGCTTCCGTTGCTGCTGGAGTCGGCTCACGAGATTGATGTATGCACCATCATACTGGCTAATCGCAAGGAGTCTCTACCGATGCATTGTCAGTTGATTATGGATGCCTCCAAAGGCAAAGGGGTGTATATCAAAAAAACGGAAGATGCAGATGTTATTCAACAAACGTACAAGCCTGATGTGATCTCGAAGGAGATGGCAGAGGCGCTTTCCCGTTATATGTCACCGATCCGCTTAAAGCGGTCATCTGCTTCAGATATCCCGCAAGTGCTTCCGTTATTCGATATGCTGAGCACATCACGCGTGGAAGATCTGGATGTGGTGTCCAGGTGGGGACAGACGAGATATCCTGATACGCTGCCTGTACCAATGGGTGTACGCGCTGGCGGCAAAAAAATTGCGATAAACCTGCATGACAAGATTGAACGTCAGGGTCATGGTCCCCATGGTCTGATTGCAGGTACAACCGGTTCAGGTAAAAGTGAAGTCATCCAGTCCATCGTAGCTTCACTCGCTGCTGAATTCCATCCACATGATCTGGCCTTCATGCTGATTGACTATAAAGGTGGCGGTATGTCCAATACATTTGTTGATCTGCCTCATGTGGTAGGGACAATCACCAATCTGGATGGGAATCTGATCGAGCGGGCGAATATTTCACTTCGTGCCGAACTGGTCAGAAGGCAAAAAATATTAAATGATGCGGGAAACCTCCAGCATATTGATGAATATTACAAGATTCTGCGTTCCAGACATGAACAGCCAC
This sequence comes from Paenibacillus sp. FSL R5-0701, assembly GCF_037973995.1. Lineage (NCBI taxonomy): Bacteria > Bacillati > Bacillota > Bacilli > Caryophanales > Paenibacillaceae > Paenibacillus > Paenibacillus sp. FSL R5-0701. Next base: position 2,576,813 of record NZ_CP150230.1, read on the forward strand.
TTCCACATCTGGTTATTATCATTGACGAGTTTGCTCAATTGAAGCGGGACCAGCCGGAGTTCATGGATGAATTGATCAGTATAGCGGCGATTGGCCGGACACTTGGGGTTCATCTAATTCTGGCAACCCAAAAGCCAGCTGGTGTTGTGGACGATAAAATATGGAGTAATTCGCGCTTCCGGATCTGCCTTCGCGTACAGAGTGAGGGAGATAGCAGGGATATGATCAAGATTCCAAATGCTGCCTGGATTACAAAGCCTGGTCGTGGATATTTCCAGGTTGGTAGTGATGAAGTGTTTGAAGAAATGCAATTCGCCTGGAGTGGTGCACCGTATAACCAGCAGGAGGATTCAACAACGGTATTACCTGTTATGGAAGTGCGCCTGAACGGTAAGCGGGAGCCTCTGTTAACTGGAGAGCGCAGAGCCGTTCTCAAAGGTGAAGATGTTCCGAAACAGCTTCAGGTATTTATTGATTATGTTGCGCAGTCTGCAGCGGATGCGGGTATCCGTCGTTTGCCAGGACCATGGTTGCCACCTTTACCAGAGACACTGGAATGGGAAGGTCTTCAGGACTGGCAGGAAGAAGAGAATCGGGATCTGCTGCTTGATGGCGGGGCGAATGGTCTGAAACCACTGGTTGGTTTGCTGGATGATCTCCCTAATCAGCGCCAACAACCGCTCGCATTGCCTGTGGATCAAGGACATCTGGTCGTGTACGGCATGCCAGGACTGGGCAAAACAACATTTGTTCAGACCTTGCTTATGTCTTTGGCCCGTTCCCATAGAACTGAACCTTGGCATGGTTACATTATCGATATGGGCCGTATGATGAAAGACTTTGTAGCACTACCTCAGATCGGTGGTGTGATGATGGCTGAAGAGGAAGACCGGATCAAGCGGTTATTCCGCTATATTCTCAAGCTGTCAGCACAACGCAAAGATATCATCTCGGAGGCGGGGGTTAAAACGATTTCGGCGTACCGCCGGACAGCTCACGCGGCTGTCCCGCAGGTTGTGGTCGTTATCGATGGTTATCTTTCATTCCGCAATGCCTATCCGGAAGAGAATGAACTTCTGGAGACGATCCTGCGTGAAGGCGGAAGTCTGGGTATCACCTTTGTGCTCACAGCCAATCGGGTAACAGATGTATTTGAAAAATTCAGAAGCAATATTCCCAATGCGGTTTCATTTGAGTTATCCGATCCAAGCGATTATTATTATGCCGTGGGAAGACCTTCCAAGGCCCCAAGCCAACTTCCGCCAGGAAGAGGTCTAGTCAAAGGGCAAGTGCCTCCGTTAATGTTCCAGGCGGCATTACCCTCTTCAGGGGCAGATGAGGGCAAGCGTTCATCGGCACTGCGCCGTACGATTGCTGAGATTCGCCAAGGCTGGACAGGAGAAGAAGCTCCGCAGATTGCTCCACTTCCGGAAGAGATCAAACTGAAGGATCTGCTCATTCGGACAGGATCATATGGTCAGGCTTGGGATACATCGTCTGTAACTGTCCCTGTGGGACTGCTTACGGATGATCTGGAACCATTCGAGCTTAATCTGCGTGAAGGTCCGCATTTCATGGTAACGAGTCCGATGGAAGGCGGCAAAACGACATTTTTATTGACATGGATGTTATCACTGGCTTATCATGCTTCTCCGGAAGATGTGCAAATATACACAGTAGATATGCGTTATGGCTCAGGTGGGCTGGGGGAAATCAGCAGTTTGCCCCATGTCCGTGGACATGTATCGCGAGAAGAACAGCTTGCACCTGTGATTCAACAGTTGTACGATGAAGTTCTGAAAAGAGGCGAGATTTCCGGTGGACCGGAACTTGTGCTCGTTATCGACGATGCGGACACCTTGTCCAAGCAGCTAAACGATTTTAATGTAAAAGATCAATTGGGAGCGATTGTTCGTCAAGGAAGGGATCGCGGTGTACACGTGATTCTGTCCGGGGTTCCGGCAGACTTCCCAACCTTTGGTTCTGACTGGGTAACGGATGTGAAGGCTTCCCAGAGCGGAATGCTGTTCGGGACTTTAGACCCTAACGATCTCTCGTTCTTCCGTATACCTTATTCCGAATCTGGAGGTAGTACAGGTGGGCTGAAGGTACTGCCTCCGGGTCAAGGTTATTATGTAAAACGTAAATATTCCAGGGTTAAAGGTGCAGTTCCATGTGATGACAGCTGGAAAATGACCGATTGGATTTCTGAAATTCGTGACCGATGGCATGTTGTAGTTTGAGGGGAGGTGGCTCATAATGTTGACGGTTCATGATTCTAAGCAAAAGGTAGTCACGTTGCAAACAAAGGAACTTTTTTTCCTGGCTGGTATTCTCGGTTCAGACCGACTGCTTGGTGTGGAAGATCCGTTTCGCGGCTATATGGCGGAGGATATCGCGATGGAGTGGGAGCGTGTCAAAACCTCCCTGCTGGACAAAGGATATCTGATTCGGGATCAGGATACCGATGAGCTGATCATGACACCGACCGTTTTCTCCAGGGTAGCCATTGCCGGATTGTCCGACAGAGCTTGTTGGATTCGCTACACGATCAACGGAAAGTCGTATGAGAGTTATATCCATTGCACGGATGAGCGGGTCGTTGAAGTTTCCCGTGTTGACGACGTACCGGACTCGTTCCGGCTCAGCGATCTGGGAAGTGTTCGTGAAGCCATTGATGTTCTGATAGAGCGGATGAAATGGAGCGGCCATTCTCCTGCGGAGAAACCGGCCCTAATGTGCTCCAAGAAAAAATTTTATGATGTCATGAATGAGCTCGAAAACAGCGGGATACAGACCGTAGCAAAGGAGCTCGAGCAGGAGACAAGTGATCCTGAGGGCTCACTTGCACTGGCACGCTGTCTGGTGGGTAAGGAGTCAGACGGGGAGCTTAGGTTGCTTGTATGGAATGAAGATGGGTGGAAATCACAGTCGGCAGCATTTGCTGCAAGTGCGGTCTCCAACTGGTTGTTCCGGATGAGCACTGCGGCTTCAGATGATTGGCTTGTTGCAGCACTGACGACTAAAGAACAGTTTCACGAGATGCTGCTGGACTGGCTTAAACAGCCTGCAGGGGAAGAGGAAAGGTGATGGTAAATGCGCATTCGTGTGGAACCGGATGTGCTTCGGGCACTGAGCAAGCAGATTCAGTATGCAGCGGAGCAAATACAGCAAAAGATGACAGTGTTGGATCAGGCGATTCATTCGCTGGAGTGGGAGGTTGAATCCCGCGCAGCGGTGATGAATGAATGGAATCACAGTAAACGACTGGGCGAGGATGCGCTGCGTCGATTAATGGACTTAAGCGTACAGCTGGGACGCAAAGCGTTGTTATTCCAGCAGGCAGACATGGAGTATCGTTCCGTGCTGAGTCATGTGAACACAGCCTATGGTAATGCGGTCAATATGCTGAATGTTCTTCAGAACAATCGTACAGGAGAAATCATGCCTGCACATTCTGCAACTGTAGCTGTAGTATCCGATCCCCTTTCCGCAATGGCGGCCGTATATCGTGTACAGGATGCCGCTCCGCCTGATGGCTCCCCGGCTACACTGGTGCAGGCTATGCAGCCTGAGCCTGTAGCATGGAGATTCACAGATCCTTCCTTTCGGGGGAGAAGAGGGACCGAGCCTGTGGTTTCCTGAGCAAAGTAAATGAAAGTAACAGCAGAAAGTGAATTTTTTTTTTTTGTAAATAGGCTGTTAGGAGAAGTTTCAAATGCTGAAAATGGGGTAAATAGGATTAGGTCCTTCGGCTTTTGTCCGATCGATCCCGGTATAGTACAATTTGAACAAGCTAAAAATTTAATTGCACAAACCAAGGAGGAATTTACAAATGGCAGGACGTATTTTAGTTACCCCAGAGCAGCTTGATCAGGTTTCCAACCAATTTAAACAAAGCGGTGAGCAAAGTCAGCAAATCGTATCTACATTGACTCAATCCATCACAAGCATGGAAGGACAATGGGAAGGTATGACAAAGCAACGCTTCTTCCAGGAGTTCCAGGAAGCTAGCAAACAAATGCAATCATTCGTTCAAACGCTGAACAGCATCAGCGCTGAACTTACAGCTATTGCTAACAAATTCCGTACAGCTGACCAAGCTCGTTAATCTGCTTTACATAGATCAGGCCGATGTGAAGTCTGAATTCGTCCTGAATTATAGGTGGATAGCAAGCTGAAGATGTACAACTACAGCAAAAACCGGGCGTTTTCACAACACCCGGTTTTTGTTGCAACTATGACACTAGGACAGAGAGAGGGATAAGCATGTCTTTTCAACCAAATCCCGGGGATGAAGTGGTGATTAACGACATTGCCTATACGATTGGGCAACATCCGGCTGCGCCGGGTCTGGCTTATGCCCAAGCCGGAAGGCAGGGGATTGTTTATCAGTTGATACCCCGTAATGGTTCCATTCATGGGTCCAAAGCACTAAAAGTCTTTTTTCCTAAATTCCGTATTCCGGCTATGGTATATCAGTCTGAACATATGGAGTCTTATAGTGAACTGCCAGGTTTGCAGGTATGCAAGCGTGATGTGCTCACTCCGGAAAGAAACGGAGCGCTCATTGGAAAACATCCCGATCTGTTATATGCGGTGTTGATGCCATGGGTGCAAGGTCAGACCTGGTTCGATGTGATCAGTGATCAGAGACAGTTGACGGCTGAGGAGAGCCTGAAGCTGGCTAGAGCGCTTGCTGGAACGGGTTCGGCTATGGAACAACGTGGACTGGCTCATTGTGATATGTCCGCTCCCAATGTAATGATTCCGTTTTTTTCCGAAGTGGAGAACCTGGGGAAGGCGTCTGCGGTAGAACTTGTGGATGTCGAGCAGATGTACGGTTCCAAGATGGATCGTCCGGATGCCCTGCTTGCCGGGTCACCCGGTTATGCAGCCCATCGAACAGTGCACAGCGGTTTGTGGAGTTCATATGCTGACCGATTTGCCGGAGCTGTTATCATTGCTGAAATGTTAAGCTGGTCGGACCCTGTGATTGTAGAGAAAGCGTGGGGCGAAAGCTATTTTGACCAGCATGAAATGCAAACGGTGAGTGAACGCTATTATGCGATGCGGGAGTCCCTTGAGAAGCGTTGGGGTTCCAAACTGTCCGATCTGTTCATTCGAGCTTGGGAAAGTCACGATCTGAGCAGCTGCCCGACGTTTGGTGAGTGGTATGTTGCATTGGCTGCGGTAGACGTGGATCAGGCCAATGCGGCGGCTGCTGCGACATCGGAAGAAGAAGCTGCCAATCCGTCCGAAGCTGATGTGAATCTGAAAAAGAGCTCAGAACCAGTAATTGAACCGGTGAATACGCAAGACGGGAACCGTCCTCAAACGCCGCACTCTCCCGATCAGGAAGCGGTTGTGAACCGTCTGTTCCTGCAAGCAAGAGCCCTGGAGGATGAAGATAAACCGGCTGCAGCACTGGAAGTGTACCGCTCGCTTTATCATTTTATTCCTCATAACAGCGCGATGCAGATGGAAGTGGAAGCTGCAATCAAGGAACTGGATGCAAAGCTTAATCCAAAAGAAGACACAGACAAGCCTGTACCTGTGCCATTCTACAGATCCAAAAAGTTCATGATATCCTCCGCTGTGCTTATTGTATTGCTGGCAGGTGGCGTGCCAACGGTCAAAATACTCGCCGATCAGGCAGAGGTGAAACAGAAAGAACAGCAGGAAGCCACACGACTGGCAGATATCAAAGCTGCGGAAGAGGCTGAAGCAGCAAAGGCAGCTGCGCTCAAACAGCAGGAAGAACAAGAGAAGCAAAAGGCCGCAGATGCTGCAAAACTGGACGCAGAGGAAAAGAAAAAGCTCGCTGAAGCCAAGCAGAAGGCAGCTGAAGCAAAGAAAAAAGAAGAAGAACGTAAGGCGTTACAGGCCAAGTACGACAAACAGGCGAAATATGAGGCTTTTCTGGTGAAGCAGGAACAGCAGAAGAAAGAAGCCGCTAAGAGAGCGCAGCAGGAGAAGTACGATAAACAGGCAAAATATGAAGCTTATCTGGTCTGGAAAAAAGAGAATGATGCGAAGCTTGCAAAACAGGAAGCGGAGCGTAAAGCGGCAGCTGAAGTTAAACGTCAACAGGAGATTGCTCAAAAAGCAGCTCTGAAGAAAAAACGTGCCCAGAATGTGGTCACGCTGATTGCTCATTACAATAAGACGTATAACGCGCAAAAAGGCAGAAAAATTGAAAATGCGGAAGCATATGCCCGAGATTTCAAAAATCTCTACAATACCGATGCTTCCTATTTCAAAGGTGTTGGCAAAGTAGCCGCTCGAATGAGTGCCATTAACAAATTTCTGAGCAACAACAGTTACAAATTGCCTAACTTATAAATTAATGTGAATGATGGAGGTGACTCACCCTAGATGAACTACACGATTCAAGCATCACAGCGTACACCTGCACTTATTATATATTTAATTGATATTAGCGCCTCCATGAACATGGTTCTGGAAAATCGTCGACGGATTGACGTCGTCTATGATGCCTTATCTCTCGCGATCCGCCAAATGGTATTTCGGTCTACCAAGGGAAATCGTCTGACACCTCGCTATCGTATAGCCATATTGGCTTACAGCGATGATGTATATGACTTGTTGAACGGAATCAAAGGAATTGATGAGATCGCTGCCGTTGGTTCTTTGCCTGATCTGACTCCGAGACGGTTTTCAGATTCTGCGAAGGCTTTCCTGCAGGCCGAAAAGATTCTACAGGCCGAAATTCCAAATATGCAGGATTGTCCTGCGCCACTTGTATGCCACATGACCGATGGGGTAGCCACAGGTGAAGATCCCGAACCTATTGCAAAAAGAATTATGGGTATGAGTGTACCTGACGGCAATGTACTGGTGGAGAATATTTTTATATCGGATCATTTGCTTGAAGGACCAATTGCTGAACCTAGAAGATGGAAGGGAATCTCTTCGGAAACGAATCTACAGGATGAGCATGGAGAGAAGCTGCGGAATATGTCATCCGTCCTGCCCGAAAGTTATCGGGAAATGCTTGTTGAAGCTGATTATTTGCTTGCACCCGGTGCACTCATGATGTTGCCAGGTACATGTGCAGAATTGGTATCAATCGGGTTCCAGATGTCCGCTGCTACGCCTGTGAGATAGGAGGGGAATCATGAGAGCGATGCGTTTGGCAACATTGTCTGCTGGAGATAAGGGGGGCCATGCCGAGCAACGGCATGGCAACTTTCGCTATGTGAGTGTACAGACCGGGGAACAGCCGCTAACTCGCTATCAAGGCACATTCAAGTGCAGATATGGTTATGGCAGAGCGGCTGAGACGGTACATCAGGGAGATACCGGACAGGACTTTGCTGCGGTACGTATGAAAGGGAATATCTGTAATTTTGTTTTGTGTGATGGCGTAGGCATGAGTTACCTGGGCGATTTTGCAGCGCGTTTCCTAGGGAATGCTTTGCTGGATTGGTTGGAAACGACGCAACACACAACGGTAGAGGGTGTTGAGCGTCTTCTCTATGACCTTACCCTTCCCGCATCGGAGCAATTGGAGAAATTACAGCCACTGGAAAGTTCCCCTTTGTTGCTGCGTGAAGTGTTGATGGAAAAGCGAAGTCGGGGCAGTCAGGCCATGTATGTCTGTGGGCGGATTGAGCTCACGGGAGGCGGCCGAAAAAGTCGGGTGTGGCTTGCGTGGCAAGGAGATTCCCGTATTCGCCTGTGGCGTAATGGTCAGGAACAGTCTGAATTATTTCAGACTCACTGCAAGACAAATGAGCGTTGGTCTACCCTTGAAGGACCTGTTGGTGGTAAGCCGCACATCTGCGAGATGAAAGGGTTCGCAGGAGATTCACTGCGTCTTCAGTTATATACGGATGGACTGAACGACCTGGATGCCATTCAAGCCTATGTCCCGGATGAACACATTCAGGTACTGCTGGATGCTACACATACCGGCGGTCTTGAAGATGATGCCGCTTTCATTGAGCTGGAATGGTGAGTGCCAGTTATAAAGTTGTGGACTGATCCTGAAGTTGCTAGGACATTGGTGTAGATCAACGGTGAAAAAACTTGTTGGTGTTGATTTAAAAGACACTCTTTTTGGGTAATCTTGTGAAGAATTGACTTTTAGCTTGAACGTACATTCTTACATAATTGCTAAAATGAAGGAGTGGGATGGATAATGACACAGCATAACGGCAAGTCACGGTTCCAAGGCAAGGTTGCGATTATTACCGGAGCAGGATCCGGGATTGGGAAAGCCACTGCGGTCAAGCTGGCTAAAGAGGGTGCACATGTTGCATTGTTTGATCTGGTGAATGATCGGATCTCGGAAACGGAAGCAGAGATTAATGCGCTGCACCCCGGTGCGGCAAGAGCATTTGATGTAGACATTTCCGACCCGGCACGTGTGGAAAAGGCTGTACTGGAAACCGTTGAGTTATTCGGCGGTTTGGATATTGTTTTTGCCAATGCGGGCATTAACGGTGTATCGGCACCGATTGAGGAAATTCAGGTTGAAGATTGGCAACAGATTATTACAACCAACCTGAATGGTACGTTTTTCACGATTAAATATGCATTGCCTCACGTGAAAAAACGGGGTGGCGGCAGTATTATCATCACGAGTTCGATTAATGGCAATCAACGCTTCTCAAGCTTTGGCATGTCGGCATACAGCACGTCCAAGGCAGGACAGGTTGCTTTTGCCAAGATGGCTGCGCTTGAGCTGGCGAAGTTCAAGATACGTGTGAACGTGATCTGTCCAGGAGCGATTGCAACAAATATCGATCAAAGTACGGTCAAAACGGATGATCTACAGCAGATCATTATTCCGATGGAGTTCCCGGAAGGACAGCAACCACTTGCGGACGGGCCGGGTCAACCGGAACATGTTGCCGATCTGGTAAGTTTCCTCGCATCGTCCGAATCTAGACATATTACCGGAGCAGAGATCGTCATAGATGGTGCCGAATCATTGCTCAGCTAAGTGAGTATTCTGGATAAATTTCATTTTTGCTAAGGCGTGTCTTAGGGTGTGTCTGCGATAGTCGTTCCTCTGGAACGGCTTTTTTTGTTATAATGCTAACATTCGAATAGAGATACTGAAGAGCAGTAGGGTACATTCATTAGGAGCGATTATATGCATATAGAGTTACCGATACAAGAGATTATTCCTGAGTTAAGACAGTTATTTCGGGATCAAGATACAGGTGTGTTAATTGCAGAGCCAGGAGCGGGAAAAACGACGGTTGTACCGCTGGCTTTGCTGGAGGAGCCGTGGGTTGCGGGACGGAAAATCATAATGCTGGAACCTCGAAGGCTGGCTGCGCGTTCGGCTGCATCGAGACTGGCGGCTACGCTAGGGGAAAAGGCGGGTCAGACTGTAGGATATCGTGTACGCATGGATACCCGGGTGAGTCAGGCGACACGCATTGAAGTTGTGACGGAAGGGGTATTGACCCGGATGTTGCAGCAGGATCAGGGTCTTGAGGACACGGCAATGATTATATTTGATGAATTCCATGAGCGTCACTTACATGGGGATTTGGGCTTGGCGCTGGCATTGGAATCCCGAGCGATGTTACGTCCAGATCTGAAATTGCTGGTCATGTCGGCTACCCTTGATCCTGTTCCCGTCTGTGCATTGCTTGGCGAAGGTACAAGATCAATTCACTGTCCCGGACGCACGTTTCCGGTGGAAACTCGATATGTACCGAGACCGGCAGCTATGCAGTTGGAACAATTCACGGCTCAGACGGTGACCAGGGCATTAGCTGAACAGGAGGGAGACGTGCTTGTTTTCCTTCCTGGCGCAAGAGAGATACACCGTACAGAGCGAGAGTTATTAAACGGTTCTCTTCCTGCGCACGTGAAAGTTCATTCCCTGTATGGCAGTATGCCGATGGAACAACAGGATGAGGCCATACGGCCGGCGGCTGAGGGGTCGCGCAAAGTTGTGCTGTCCACTTCCATTGCGGAATCCAGTCTCACACTCGCTGGAGTTAAGATTGTGGTGGATGCAGGGCTGAGTCGTGCATCGGCATTTTCGCCGCGCACGGGAATGAGTCGGCTTGTCACTCTGCCGGTGTCCAAGGCGTCAGCCGATCAACGGCAGGGTCGTGCAGGGCGAATTGCCCCGGGGGTGTGTTACCGGCTATGGAGCGAAGAGGTTCATGGGGGACTGCCTGAGGCAGCTCGCCCGGAGATCACCTCCGCGGATCTTGCGCCGCTGGCGCTGGAGCTTGCCGTCTGGGGTGTCCAGTCCCCAGCAGAGCTGCAATGGCTGGACACCCCGCCTGACGCCGCCTACGGCCAGGCACAGGCGCTGCTGCGCCAGCTGGGCGGCCTGGACGACGCAGGCCGCATCACGCCCTTCGGGCGGCGGATGAACACGCTTGGCGTGCATCCGCGACTGGCCAGCATGCTGCTCCGCGCAGCGGAGCTTGGGCTGGCCAGCTACTCCAGCATGCTGGCGGCACTGTTGCAGGAGCCTGCCGGCCTTCGCAGCAGTGGCAGTGCAGGCGCGGGCACGGACCTCCGCCCGCGCGTAGAAGCGCTGCTGACCGCTGACAGCAGCGGCATGCCGCAAGCGGCAGCGGCTGTCGCAGACGGCGCGGCCGTGCGGCGCATGCTCCAGGAGAGCCGCCAGCTACGCTCGGCGCTCGGCCCGGCGGCCGATCCGGTGCGGCCGGATGAGGACAGCTGCGGATTGCTGCTGTCCTTCGCCTATCCGGACCGGATCGGGCAACGCCGGGAGGACGGCCGCTATCTGCTGAGCAGCGGCCGCGGCGTACGGCTCGCAGCGACAGAATCGCTGAGCCGTGCAGCGTATCTGGTCGCAGCCGAGGCAGACGACCAGGGCGCAGATGCGCGCATCCTGCTGGCTGCGCCGTTGCAGGAGCAGACATTGGTGCAGGCAGGTCAGCACTTGCTGCACGATGAAGTGCAAGTCGCCTGGGATTCCAATACCCGCAGCGTGCGCGCACATAAGAGACTTCGTATTGGAGCCCTTGTGATTAAAGAGAGCAGTATTGCACAGCCACCTGAAGATCAGGTGCTGGAAGCACTGTTAAACGGGATACGGATGGAAGGGCTGGATTGTCTACCCTGGACAAAAACGTCCAAACAACTTGCGGACAGGCTACGGTTCCTGCATCTCCATCTACCTGAGTGGCCTGACCTGATCGAAGATGATCTGACCGAAGAGTTGGCAGAACATCTTACCCCTTATCTGACAGGCATGCGATCGGCAGCCGACCTCAAGAGATTGTCGATGCAAGATGTATTACTTGGTGGCCTGAGCTGGACGCAACGACAACAACTGGACGATGAAGCGCCGACGCATATACAGGTGCCCAGTGGCTCACGTATTCCTGTGGACTACAGTCGTCCAGAGGACCCGGCGCTGGCAGTAAGATTACAGGAGATGTTTGGACAACAGGAGACACCGCGTATAGCGGGTGGGCGAGTCCCGTTGACCATCCACCTATTATCACCGGCTCAGCGACCTGTACAGGTCACACGAGACTTGGCGAATTTCTGGCGAGAGACGTACTTTGACGTCAAAAAAGATCTGAAAGGTCGTTATCCGAAGCATTACTGGCCGGATAATCCACTTGAAGCGGTCGCCACAAATCGGGCTAAACCACGGGGGAAATAGAATAATTATTTCATTTTTAAAGACATCAACGATTTGGTTCCCAAAGGGCGCGTTATCAGGGTTAGACTTTGCTGAACAACAGTCAGTTTTGTAGCTGATCGAATCATTCTCTGTCTTAAAGAATCACCCTTTAACCAGGACGTGTCTCCAAACTCGCTAACGTGCACTTCTACTATCTTTTCGCTCCATGTTACGTCACTTTGCCTTTTCGTCCCATGCTGCGTCACTTTCCCTTGACGTGCCCCGGCACGTCTGCTAAAAACTTCCTGCATGGAAGGAGAATTCGGCAAATCTGCTTCTTTAGAGGTTGAAGGCACACCCCAGAGCGTATCTTCAACCTGCCGAAGCCAAAGCGTAACTGGAACGTGCCTGGAGCAGAAAATGGGGCTGAACATGGAGCAGAACATAGAGCAGAGCGCTAACGAACCTGTGACGTCTTATTCGGCGATTTGAAGCGCCCGTAATAATCTAAGGAATCTGAAACACGCTATATTTGAATAACCATCCATTTACAACGGGTTTGTCAGGTGATTTTGGTAAATAACGTGTCTCATGTTCCTTACAAAATATAAGGAGGGCCCGAAGGATAAATAAGACGTCCTCGGTTCCTTAGAATATCGTCTGGACAATTCACCAGGATCAGCCAGTCTGGACTTCAAGATGATTTGGACGCCCACGTCCTTCAACGTAGAGCATGCCTGACAACGTATCATATGCCTGAGTTTGAAGGCACACCATGATGAGGAATAAAAGGAATGAACCTCAGCAATTATTTGCTATCAACACATAGTATATTGACTTGCGAGCGTTTAAAAGAAACTTAGGCGGGTAATAACATAGCGAACCACTCAATAATATGAGGAGGAATTCACTATGCAGAAGAAAATCGTAGGTGTGTTTAATACAGAACGTGAAGCATCGCAGGCTATCGAGGGTCTGAAAGCACAAGGATTCACTTCAGACGAAATCTCCGTTGTTACACAGGATCGGGATGAACTGAAGGCTATTCGGGAAGAGACAGGTACCAAAGCCCCTGAAGGTGTAGCTGCGGGTGCAGCAACAGGTGGTGTCCTTGGTGGCGTAGCCGGTCTGCTCGCAGGTATCGGTGCACTAGCCATACCCGGCATAGGACCGATTCTGGCCGCAGGCCCTATTGCAGCAACATTTACCGGTGCAGCTGTAGGTGCGGGAGCTGGCGGACTTGTGGGTGGACTTGTGGGACTTGGTATTCCGGAAGAGGACGCTAAACAGTATGAGGAGTATGTACAGAATGGTAAAATCCTGCTGCTCGTAGATTCTACGGATCGGGACTCCGATGTGTACGATGTGTTCAGTGGCAACAGCCAGCTTAACCGGGACAGAGCCGAAGCAGCTCATCGCGGAGATGTGCCAGCCGAACGTCCGGATCTGGATATGGAAGAACGCAGATTGGAAGCCCAAAACAAGGCAGCGCGATTCGGTAACAATACATTCCTGTAATCTTGCCGCGAATATAATCGATATAAAATAAAACCCAATGACTTATTATCTGCAAAATGGAATGACATATATGATCCACCAGATGGTCATTAGCCGGTTTCCTTAAGGGAAGCCGGCTTTTGTCCCTGTGTTGCATATGGGCGGGTGTCAATAATGTCGGATGGTGTTTTTACCCAGTCAAGCAGGGAATAACAATACATATAACAGTACAGCCAAAGCGAGTCCAATCACCAGTAGCATCATGGTAAGAAACCGGATTAATCCGGTCGATGCCTGAAACGTCTGTTCATTGATTTGTGTACGCTTCCGATGATAGGCTGCTGCCGAATACACAATGATGGATATGCCGCCAATCAGAGAAGTGATACCGGTAATAATCGCCGCAATATGTGCAAGCCGATCATACGCCGACGAGTTGAAACCAAATCCGGCAGCAAGAAATCCGATGCCCGCCATGGCAATACCGGTGCGTACCCAGGCCAGAAAAGTTCGCTCGTTAGCCAGATGTTGCTGGACATACTTGGAATCGGTAGTGGTTACGTCTTTGTCTGTTAAAGAAATGTGAATCAACTCCGTTCAATAAATATACGGCTTCATTGTACTTTGTTTTTATCGCAAAACCAAGAAAGGATGGCTGAATGTATGCCTCGCAAAGAACGAATTACAGAAATAGAGAGCTTAAGGGGAATTGCCTTTGGAGCGGTGGTTCTTCAGCATTCCATCGCACATTACTCATTAGTCCCGGAGACGAGACTGGAGGATGGTGTGTTACTGGCCATACTGCTGATGCTCTCCAAATTTGCAGTTCCTTTATTCATATTCATAACAGGGATGGTGCTGTTTTATAATACGGGAGACAAGCTGCATTATGGCCAGTTCATGAGAAAAAGAGTAAACGACGTCATCGTGCCTTATCTAATCTGGTCACTCATTTATTTTACACTTGCACCGCGAGGCTGGACCGGATTTGGATGGAATGACATCCCAGACCTAGGTCTGAAGTTGCTTACGGGCAAAACGACTTCACACTTTTGGTACATCATTATGCTGATCCAGTTTTATCTGTTATTTCCGCTCTTCTTGCGAGCCATTCGTTATGTATATAACCGATATGAGGCCAAGGGACGCTTGATCGCATTATTGATTTCTGGTGTGGTGTATCTTGTACTTGCGGATCAATTAAGAAACATTGCCAAATTCATGGAACGGCTGAATATACCGGTGCTGACAGATGCTTTTACAACGTATGCAGACCGCAATTTCCTCTATTTTTTTATTTATTTTGTGCTAGGTGCAGCCGCGGGGTTATCCGTCCAGCACTGGAATGAATGGATTCATCGATTGCGCTGGATATACTGGACAGTGTTTATTGTTCTGGGTCTGCGGTTTACTTATTTATTAATGCTGGAGTTTCAGAAGCCGGAAGGAATCAAAATTACGTTCTACACGGTCAGCTTGATCCGCCCTGATATGGCACTCTTTCTGATCGCTTCCATTATGGTCATGTACCAGTTGGCCGGAAAACTGCATAACCTCAGGGCTACACGATTGCTGGGATGGATTGGTGGTGTATCGTATGGCGGTTATCTGATGCATATGTTGATGCTGCGGTATAGCTACATTCCGGATGAGTTGTTTTACGTTGCTATGGGTTGGAACCCTGTCGTCCGAATGATCATCACCTGGTTGTTGGCTCTTACATTATCCTGTGTAGTGACATGGCTTATCTCGCGTGTAAGCTGGGGCAAATGGATTGTGGGAGCCGTACCGAAATCTGTCCACAATAAATGAAAACATCAACATATGAAAAATTCATAATAGATCACCACAGCCGCATAGAAGTGTACGGGAGTACGAGAGTATATGAACACAAGATACAGGAGCACAGGTATTACAGCTTTTACAGCTTTTGCACAGACTTTCTTGTCATTAAAATTCGATCTCACGACACCCTGAGCCCTGAAATAAACAACTGTTGAATCAATTTCATAACTCACTAAAAATGGATTTCTGTAACTGAATATAGACAAATTGAACCGTTTCGATCGATATCCAGCCTTGATTGAAGCAGCTAAAGGTATTATGAAATTGATTCTTTTGAATAAAAATTAAAATTTCATTACCTGAAAAATTCACAACAGAAAACCTTTTTCCGTGCTTCCCCCAGGCTATCCCATATTCACACGATTTCTTGCTCGCCCTCCTTGAAGATAGATAAAAGGGAGGCAAAGCGGAGAAAGATGGCAGAACACGAACATAAGTTTTATAATACTAGATATATAGGTTCTGACAGGAGGGGAATGAACGTGGCTTTTATGATTGCACAGCGGGCATTTATCAAGCTGTATCTGATTACGATGGTTGAACAGCACAGGGGGTATGGTTACGAGATGCTGGAGGCGATGAAGCAGGAATTCAAAGACTACGGTTATGTACCACCCCAGAGCGAGGTATATCGGGCACTGCATGAATTGGTACAGCAAGGTGTTTTTTATCGGACAAAGAAACTTAAAGGCAATGATCCAAAGGTCGATTTTCAGGAAATCGTTTTATATCATTTTACGGATGATGGTGCGGAAAAAGCTGAGTTATACAAAAAACAGGTCAAAACGGATCTGGATCGTTGTCTCGGCATGTTACACAAGGCAGATGAGGACAATTACGGTACGAAAGGAAGATAAGCATGGATAAACAGTTACAGTGGGGTGTACTCGGTACGTCAACCATTGCCAAAAATGCAGTCATTCCAGCAATCCAGCAGTCCGAACGTGGTGAAGTCTTGGCAATTGCCAGCCGCAGCAAGGAAAAAGCGGAAACCCTTGCCGAAGAACTCGGCATTGCCAGATCCTATGGCAGTTATGAAGAGCTCATCGCTGATCCGGACATTGAAGCCGTCTATATTCCTTTGCCTAACCATATGCACAAAGAATGGACCATTAAAGCTGCACAGGCTGGCAAGCACGTGTTATGTGAGAAACCAGCTGCCTTGAATGCAGATGAATCGGCAGAAATGATTGAGGCATGTCATCAACATGGTGTTCTTTTTGCAGAAGCGATTATGTATCGATATCATCCCAAGCACAGACGTGTGCAAGAGATTATAGCTAGTGGAGAAATAGGTATCGTCAGAGCCATCCATGGTAACTTTACCTGTAATACCGCTGATGACAAGGAAAATGTAAGGTTCAAAAGAGAGATGGGCGGTGGATCATTATTCGATCTTGGCGTGTATCCGATCTCGGCGGCCCGGATGTATCTGGGACAGGAACCGGAAGCGGTGACAGTTCACGCTCTATTCTCGGACGAGCATGATGGCGTGGATATGATGGCGTCGGGACTGGTAGAATTTCCGAATTCGGTAGCTTTAACTTTTGACTGTGGCATGTGGGCTTCAGGACGAGCGGAGATGGAGATTCTCGGGACGGAAGGGCGGATTGAACTGCCAAAAGTATTTGGCTGGGAGAACAGTGATATCCCACCTCAGATTATTGTGCATACCGATTCGGTCAGCCGGGAGGAACGTGTATCGGTGTCGAATTCCTATGTGCTTCAGGTGGAGACATTTGCAACGGCTGTGCTTGAAGGAGAAGCCTTACCTTTCAGTCCGGAAAATACCATTCAAAACATGCGCGTTATTGATGCATGCCTGGAATCGGCTCGAACTCGTCAACGGGTGCAACTGATCGATTAGTTTAGGTCAGGTCAGTTTAAACATACTAGAAAAGTAGACTCCATCTTCAGGGATGAGAGTCTTTTTTCTGTCTTAAAATGTTACAATTATAATATTTTACAATTTAAACCTCTTCATTTGATCTTTCTACCAAAATGATGTGATATAAATAGTCATGAGATGACTTGTTTACTATAATCTAGCAGAACATACAACTAGACCGTTACAGCTTGCAGAACGCATATCGTGACAACGTTCATCTACTTTGAGGGATCGGGAGGCCGGATTGATGAAAAAGTTGATATCCACCGCATTACTGGCATTGTTGTTAACGTTTGTTTTCCTTACAGGTTCACAGTTCACTCCAGTCGCACAGCAGAAGGCATCTGCTGCAACATGTACCATCATCAATACGTTTACGGGTGTAGCAAACTATTTGAGTGCAAACGGAACGTTGCCATGTAACTTTATTACCAAATCACAGGCAACAGGACTCGGCTGGGTAGCGTCCAAAGGAAACTTGGCTGTAGTTGCTCCTGGGAAAAGCATCGGTGGGGACACATTTGGCAACCGGGAGGGGCTGCTGCCTTCGGCCAGCGGACGTACATGGCGCGAAGCGGATATTAACTATACTTCCGGCTTCCGTAATTCGGATCGGATTGTGTACTCCAATGATGGGCTCATCTACAAAACGACAGATCACTATGCATCATTTACACGTTTGAAATAGAGGAAGGAGCAGCCATGAATACCGTGATTCTGGATGGAGAAGACTTTGCTAGTAGCGCTGAACTTCATCAACAATTAAAGGACAAGCTGAAACTGCCGGATTTTTATGGCGGTAATCTCGACGCTCTGTGGGATTGTCTGACGGGTACGATTGAACTTCCACTAGAGCTAAAATGGATCAACTACCAAATCAGCGAAGAACGACTAGGGAATGAAGCAGGCCGGGTTCGTGATTTGATGTTGGAGGTACAGGCTGAACAGGCTGGATTTCAATTGCGTCTTGAGAAGTAGGCAGCAAATGAAGGCAGTTCAAATATAATCCGTCAAGCCGAGCAGACCACATGTGGTCTGTTTTTTTGTGTTATAGGAGGTTGTCCAAAAAGGTTGTTAAAAAAGTCTTTGTGTTGATTACGAATCTTCTAAAAGCAGAGCGAATTTTTTTACTTTACTTACTTATCGTTAAAATTATTTTCACGGAGGTATTGATTTCTGCATAACTTACGTTAAAATAAAATTAACATGAAAAATATTTTAACGTTGAGGAGTGAAAAGGGATGAGCGATAACACAGCAGTTGGCAAGCAAGGTATGGGTGAGTTAATACGAATCAGACCGTACATGCAATTTATGCTTAGTAAAGTTGTATCCAGATTTGGTGATTCGATTGACTCGATTGCCTACAGTTGGATGGTGTACATTCTAACCGGTTCAAAAGTGCTGATGGGTACGTTGCTGGCGGTGAATTTTTTGCCCAATATCCTTCTGGGTCTGTTCGCCGGGGCTTTGGTTGATCGCATGTCTCCCAAAAAAGTGATTGTGATTACGAATACCGGTCGCGGGTTGTTGGTGGGGATTACAGCTCTGCTGTTTGGATTGGGCCAACTTGAAGTCTGGCATCTGTTTGTTATTACAATTCTGAATTCTTTGCTGGAATGCTTCACTAGTCCTGCGGAAG
Organism: Paenibacillus sp. FSL R5-0701; assembly: GCF_037973995.1. Classification (NCBI taxonomy): domain Bacteria; kingdom Bacillati; phylum Bacillota; class Bacilli; order Caryophanales; family Paenibacillaceae; genus Paenibacillus; species Paenibacillus sp. FSL R5-0701. The sequence goes on from NZ_CP150230.1 coordinate 2,595,292, forward strand.
TGTCCAGTGTCCCCCGATTGCTTCCCCAATCGATGCTGCTTTCGGGTAATGCGATGTCCTCTTCCGCAACCAGAGTGGCCGAACTCGCAGGACTTGCAGTGGCTGGTGCCCTTATTGCTACAATAGGCATTGCCTGGACGATCCTGATTGATGCGGGGTTGTTTGCGCTAAGTGCTTTGATTATGAGCCGAGTAGGCTACCCTGAAGTCTTAACATCTGCTAACAATGAAGATAAAACATCAATTGAAATGAATTCTCTTCCATCCGACAAAAGTAGTATATTCTCCGAAATGGCGGAAGCTTTTCATTTTCTCCGTAAACATGCCTTATTGTTAATTGTCTCCATCCTGTTTGCCTTCGTTAATTTCTGCCTGATGCCGTTTAATGTTCTTCGTACACCCTATGTCATTGAAACACTGCATGCTGGCGCTGGGGGATTAAGTCTGCTCAGTGGGCTGATGGTGGGAGGTATGTTGCTCAGTGGCGTATGGTTGACACAAAGGGGAGCGAATTATCGTAAAAGTGTGCTGGTCATTAGCGGTATTGTCATGTTGGGTCTCAGTTATGCGATGACGGCACTACCCGCTTATATGACTTCCTTCCAACTGCCGGTTGCAGCGGCCTTTTGTCTACTGATGGGTATGGGGATTCCGCTGGCTACAACACCGCTGGCCACCTATCTTATGGAAGTTACCCCTTCGGAGATGCTAGGCAGAGTGTACGCCCTTCAAAGTATGCTTGTCTTGAGTGTCGCACCACTTGGAAGTCTGGTTTCGGGAGCACTTGCAGATTGGATGACCATGCCTGTTCTGTTTATTGTCTTTGGTATTATGCTTGCCATGTCAGCAGGTATGTTGTTATTTAGCAAAAGTTTTCGAAGTGCTCTGTGAAGATATTCAGAAGTGATCATAAGCCGATTTTCTGTATCAAGTCATTTCCGGTTCGTTTTGACCGAAGTCCTGACGCAACGTTATAATAGAGATATCGATGGACAACAGGTACCCCGGAAATGAGGATACAGGGATGGCGCACAAGGTTCTTTCAACAATTGAAGAAATTAAAATCTACTCCGATCCGTATCGGATACAGATTATGAATATGTTTAACAAGCAGGGCAGACCATCCACTGTTAAAGAGATCGCCGACCAGATGGGTGAGGTGCCAGCCAAAGTTCACTATCATGTGAAAAAGTTGGAGAAAATTGGTCTGCTGACCATCGTTTCCACGCGTGAGATTAATGGGATTATCGCAAAATATTATGAACCATTCACCGGAGAGATCCATCTCCGTCACGAAGATGAAGATAAGGAAAACTCTCCATTGAAACAGGTGTTTCGGTCCGAGACGCTCAAATTATTAAATGAGATGTTCGAACAGAGTCGTCAGCGATTCATGCATCAGGCGGAAAACGAAGATCGGATGTTTCTCTCGGACATCACACTGTATGCAACCCGTGAAGAAGTAGAGCAGTTGTATAAAAACATCATAAAACTCTGTGAACCCTATACTACAAAAGAGAATCAGCAAGGGGAACATGAGGTCTTTCAGTTATTCTCTGCTCTCTCTAAACCTATAGTGAAAATACCTGCTTCTAAGACAAATGCAAAAGAGAAAAAGAAAGCTATGTCTGATAAGGGTAAAGCAACTCCGAAAACGTCTCGATCTGTGTCTAAGCGGCAGGAATCTGCATCATCTGGTAGTGAGTCGGAAGAATAAACGGATGGAATATTTGGGTTCAGCCTTATCGCTGGAAGCAAGTAACGGCAACGTGAGAGACTGCTTTGGAGAAAACTAGAAAAAGCCGCCCAATGGCGGCTTTTTAATGCGTGATAAGGAAGGCTAATGGTGGAGCAGCCTATGGAATCAATCAATTTTGATGCCTACCGTTTCAGTTCATAACGAAGTTACATGTTCTCATCGTAGCCCTTCACATCACGTTTGGCTGCGGTTGCGGGGGAGTTGGATGTGCCATATTCTTCAACTGCTTCCCAGGCATCTGCGTTGTCGAACTTGCCCGCTCGCTGCTGTCTTCCTTCTCCAGCACCACTTGGAGGCATGGTCATTACTTCTTCTTCAACAGGCCGATCGTTGCTGATCTCCCGATTAGGCGTGTCGTCAATACAGTAAGCGGTATAGGGGATAGCCTCAAGTCGTTCGAAGGGAATATCTTCGCCGCACGTTACACATGTTCCATATGTACCTTGCTCCATACGTTCCAATGCGTCGTTTACTTGATTGAATTCGTCTGTTAATGTATCGTCGATCGCCAGATCACGGCTGCGTTCAAATGTTTCCGTACCGGCATCTGCCGGATGATTATCATAGGAGGACAGCTCACCGGTTGAATCTTTCAGCGACTCGACTGGAGCACCGTCTTCCATGCTGGATTCAAAATGACGCTGCAAGTTTTCACGTTGCTCCAAAAGGGCGTTTTTCAGTATTTGATGTTGATCTTTAGTTAATGTACTCATAAGGACATGCTCCTTTCCCGTTGTGGGGTGTAGTGTGTCTTTACCCGAATTGGAAGAAAAGCAATCATTTTCGTGAGGAATAGGGCTGTATCGTTTTATATCTGACGGATTATGTGTTATAAAAAATAGAGAGAGAAATTGCCGTGTGTTCTTCCCAGGAAATAGAACTACGGCTTGGCTTATAATGGAGGTTGTCAATATGGATGAACATATGAAACGAAGATTGGATAAACAAAGACAATTGTTCAAACAATTGGGTGTGCAGCTAGATGCGTTATCGATTCATGAAAAACAATTTAATTATAAACTTCGTGGTTATGATCCGGATGAGGTAGATGCTTATCTTGACCTGGTCATCAAAGATTACGAACGTTTCTATGCCAATATTGCAGATCTGATGGACAAATGGCAAGAACAGCAGTTAACGATCCGCGATCTCAAGTCGTCCGCGAAACCGGTGGAAGATCCAACCAAGATTGATCGCAAACAACTGGATGATATTGTAAAACAACTGGAATACAGTGTGCGACAGCTCAAGATCAGAGCACGTCCCGAAAAGGATCTGTTCTCTGAATAACGGCAGCATGTCCTGGATTATATTAAATAAAGGTGGTTAATCATGAGTACTCATTTTTCGGTCAGTGTGCATTGTTTGTTGTTATTGTCACTCAGCGCGCCTGAACGAATCACGTCTGCACATATTGCAGGTAGCGTGAATACCAACCCTGTCGTCGTCAGACGTATTCTGGGCGGGCTGAAAAAGGCAGGATTGGTGAACTCCTCTCCTGGAACAAGAGGCTTTTACTTAGCGAAGCCATCAAGTGAAATCACATTAGCCATGATCTATCAGGCTGCCAAGGACGAAGGTCCATTGTTCCCGATTCACGGCAATTGTAACCCGGATTGTGAAGTGGGCTTGCATATAGACAGCTTGCTGACCAATCTGTATCAGGTTGCCGAGGCGAAGGTGGAGCAGTTCTTTGCATCCATTACACTCGAAGATATGGAACGTTCCTGTACTCAGATGCAAGCTGTTCCATCACAGATAGAATAGATTGCAACAAGACGAAGGAAAGGTGGGTTGTTATATGAAAATTGTAGTCATCTCTGACACGCATTGTTCACGTAAATCACGGAAGTTACCGACTAGGCTCCTGGATGTATTGCCGAGTGCAGATCTCATTCTTCATGCCGGTGACTGGTCGGATTGGAGCGTATACCCATTGCTTAGTGAGTATGCACCAGTTGAAGGGGTAGCTGGTAATACCGACCCGTCCGAAATCGCTGAAAAACTGGGATATTCCCGTATTGTTGAAGTGGAGGGACTTCGTCTGGGGCTTGTGCACGGGCATCTGGGATCAAAGGGTACGGAGCAGAATGCAATTCATACCTTTGCAGGCCAGCATGTGGATGCTGTGATCTACGGACACTCACATATCCCGGTGATGCATACCGTAGACGACACGCTGGTATTTAATCCGGGGTCGCCTACGGATCGGCGTTTTCAGAAGCAATACTCATTTGGCATCATGACAATAGATCAGGGGAAAATACAGGCTGAACATGTGTTCTTTGATCGGGATTAGAGAGATAAGCGCTGGTTGCAAGTTGGACGAGTACAAGAGCCAGAACCAGAACCAGCTACTGAAGTGGCGACTTGATAACTGATAGGGAACCTTTTCCTTAAATTTCATCTTATATATATGATTATTGTACAAGGCATCTTTGAGCAGAATTCAAATCTGTTCCAAGGATGTCTTTTTTGATTTTTGATTACATCATTCTCTTGGAAGTTATCTCTGAATGGGGAATGTGCTCTGTTCGTTATCTGTCATTCATCTGTTGGCGTTTTCCCCTATGGTGACGTTCAGTGGAGTGATACAATGCCTTTACGACATAAAATGAATACGTTTACATAAGGAGATGGATCATGATGAAACTGTCTGTATTCACGGTGGCTACCCCTGATCTGAATGCAGAAGAATTGGCATCGGCTGCGGCAGCAGCGGGGATTGATGGAATTGAGTGGAGATTCCGTGGAATTCCTGAAGATGCTGTGTCTGAAGAGCCTTCTTACTGGAGAAATAATCGATGCTCCTTAGATCCGAGCCGCTGGGAAGAACAGGTTCCTGTTTTTCGTGAAGCAGCGTTAGGGCAAGGTAGAAAATCCATCGCACTTGTACCTTATCTGAACTGTGGAGATCTTTCTGCCACCGAACAGGCGTTTCAGGCTGCGGCTGGGTTAGGTGCTTCAATGATGCGTGTGGGTGTTCCTGGATATGATCGCAAGACCCGTTATCCTGAGTTGTATCGTAAAGCCGTTGATTACCTGAGTGAAGTACAGGATTTGGCCAAACAGTACAACATCAAGGCGATTGTAGAGACGCATCACCAGACGATAGCACCGACGGCATCGCTGGCCTATCGGCTTGTGCAATCACTCGACCCGCAGCATGTGGGTGTATTGTACGATCCAGGCAATATGGTACATGAAGGATATGAGAATCATCGAATGGGACTTGAGTTGCTGGGCCCTTATCTGGCTCATGTACATGTAAAAAATGCCGGGTGGTTTGAAGCAGAAGGGAAAGATTCGCAAAAGGCTAATGTGACTGAGAAGAGCAGCGGAGTGGCTCTGAATACAGCCTGGAAATGTCAATGGACGCCGCTGACTGAAGGCATGGTCGATTGGGTACAGATGGTGCGGGATCTTCGTGCCGTCGGGTATGACGGATATTACGGAATAGAGGACTTTAGTGGCGCCTTGAAATCCAAGGCAATGTTACAGCATTTTGCAGACGTTTTCGCCGAAATTGAGCGTCGTGTGGACGAGGAGGAGCAGTCATGAGTATCGTACGAGTAGCGGTGATTGGTATAGGAAACATGGGAGCAGCACATGCCAAAACGTTGGTGGCTGGAGAAGTACCCGGTGCAGAGCTGGTCGCCGTATGTGATGTAAGAAGAGAGATGGAGAGCTGGGTATCCAGTCACCTTCCGGCAACGGTCACCTATTGGCAGGATGCAGAGCAGATGATGGCTTCGGGTACGATTGATGCAGTCATTATTGCAACGCCGCATTATGATCATCCGGAACAGGCCATTCAGGCTTTCCAGCATGGCTTGCATGTCATGATCGAGAAGCCGGCCGGTGTATATACGAAACAGGTACGCAAGATGAATGAAGCGGCCGCAGCCAGTGGCAAAGTCTTTTCCATGATGTACAACCAGCGGACCAATCCATTCTACATTAAGCTGAGAGACTTGATTGCTTCGGGCGAACTGGGTGAAGTACGGCGTACCAACTGGATTATTACGAACTGGTATCGATCCCAAAGTTACTATGATTCCGGCGGCTGGCGGGCAACATGGGCAGGTGAAGGGGGCGGTGTACTGATTAACCAGGACCCGCATCAACTGGATCTGTGGCAGTGGACCATCGGCATGATGCCGGTACGAATGCGTGCTTTCTGTTCGTTTGGCAAGTATCGGAATATTGAAGTGGAAGATGATGTAACAGCTTATGTGGAGTATGAAAATGGAGCAACAGGTGTCTTTGTAACGACTACTGGCGAAGCACCGGGTACGAACCGATTTGAGGTCAACGGAGACCGAGGTAAAATCGTGATCGAAGATGGAAAACTTACGTTCTGGCGACTTCGGGAATCTGAGCCTGAATTCAATCAGCGGTTTACCGGAGGTTTTGGACAGCCAGAATGCTGGAAATGTGAAATCCCGATTACGGGTGTGGAAACGGGGCACCCGGGTCTGATTCGTAATTGGGTTGATGCGATTCGAACAGGTGCAACACTTATTGCTCCCGGTGAGGATGGTATACACGGATTGACGTTATCGAACGCTATGTTGCTGTCCACCTGGACGGATAACTGGGTGGATCTGCCGATCGACGAGAATCTGTTCTACGAGCATCTGCAGGAACGCATTGCTGGATCAACGACGAAGAAAGACAAGGCATTCAGTGGCAGTCAACCTGCTGATTTGAGTCAGACGTTTAAATGAAGACGATTTTATATAAAACGAGTTCATTGTAATCAACATTTTATAATAAGGATGGGATGACATGGCTAAAGACGGGATGTTTTATGCACCAAAAAGTGTTACCAAAGAGGTCGTATGTGGTCCGGGTGAGTTCACCATTGCTGCTGTTGCGCTGGATCATGGGCACATCTACGGCATGGTTGGGGGATTGTTGGAGGCTGGAGCTACTCTCAAGTGGGTATATGATCCGGACCCGGCGAAGGTAGAGGCATTTCGGAAGCAGTTCCCACAGGCTCAAGTCGCTGAATCGGAAGCCGAAGTGCTCGCCGATGATGAGGTGTTGCTGGTGGCAAGTGCAGCGATCCCTTCAGATCGTGCGCCGCTTGGTATGAGAGTTCTGGCCGCAGGCAAGGATTATTTTACAGACAAAGCCCCGTTTACCACGCTGGAGCAATTAAAGCTTGCACGAGAAGAAGTGAAGCGAACGGGCAAGAAGTACATGGTGTATTACAGTGAACGACTGCATGTAGAAAGTGCGATCTATGCGGGGCAGCTCATTGAACAAGGGGCAATCGGCAAAGTAGTGCAAGTTATGGGTACAGGCCCGCATCGCCTGAATGCTGGAGGAAGACCCGACTGGTTCTTCAAGCATGAGCAGTATGGCGGTATTCTCTGTGATATCGGGAGTCACCAGATCGAACAATTCCTGACGTTTGCATCATGTACGGACGCTGAGGTAGGGTTCAGTCGTGTGCATAACTTCAATCACCCACAGTTCCCGGAACTGGAAGACTTCGGCGAAGCTTCTCTGATCGGGGACAACGGAGCGTCCGGTTACTTCCGAGTGGACTGGTTCACACCGGATGGTCTGGGCACATGGGGCGATGGGCGTACAGTTATTCTGGGAACGGACGGTTATATCGAGCTGCGGAAGTATATCGACATCGCAAGGGAACCTCAGGGGGATCAGGTCTATCTGGTAAACCATGAAGGCGAGTTTCGCTACAGCGTGAAGGGCAAGGTCGGTTATCCGTTCTTCGGTCAGCTGATTCGCGATTGTCTGGATCGGACCGAGACAGCCATGACACAAGAACATGCATTCAAAGCGGCAGAACTCTGTCTGATTGCACAGCACAAAGCCATGAGCGAGCGCGTGGTGTGGAGTAGCGGAGCGAAGTAAATGTTTTAGGTGAAGGTGAGCAAAAGTTGATTACTAAAGATTATCCGTAATTCTTGTATTGTTGAGTGAAGAAAGAGCAGCCCAAATGTTAAACTGCCTCCAATAGGTTAGTCTTTTCTAACGAATGGAGCAGTTTGCACTGGGGCTGCTTTTTTAAGTATCTTCGTGACTTCGCAGATGGATTAATATGGGTTATATTATATGTAGTTCGGATATTCATTAAAAAGAGAGGTATTTACGAAGTTCGTATATATGATGTTAGGCGAAATTCAAACTAAGGAGAAATTCAAATGAAACTTGAAGGATTAAAAGCCCTTTATAAAGATATGAAAGCTAAAAAGATTGAAAGATATAAGATCCAGTTTAGCTTTCACGGAGTAGCTTTTGATGTGTTCTTTTTTATAGATGAAAATCCTTTTATACTAATGTTTGGAGTTAAAGTGGAGAACTTTTATTTTGAAGTGCAGGTTAAAGCGGGATTTGAAGTAAACCCAATTTTTGATGAAGATACATATCAAGAATTAATGAAAATCTTAAATCTTAGTTACGATCCAAATAATCCATTTAAGCCTAAGTACTTCTTTGAAGAATTTAATAAAAAGATCCCTCAAAAAGTTATTTTAAGTTATCTACCTGAGCCACAAGAAGTTGCTGCATTCCGCAGAAATGTTGAAGAGAACCAAAAGATATATTTTTTCGGCTGGAAGGATAATAACAAGACAAATGAGAATGTAAGTCCTGAGAATTTGCATAAAACTAAGCTTCTTTTAGGAGAGGTCGCTTATGAAAGATGTAAGAAAAAGAATATTAGTAGCAAATGGACTGATAAAGAACACTTAGCTCTAAAATTTAATCTTCCTAATTAATTAGAAACGTTTGAACCTCGCCTAACAATATATTCACGCTGCGGGCATACGCCCTGGGTCCGGCATACGTCGGACACTCGACATACGTCGAGTCGTGAATACAGGAACGTTATACGACAGAATCTAAATAGCAGATATATAACACACAGATGTAATCGTGTTTAACAATCCATTAAATATAAACTATGCGCTAAATATAGAGAACTAATTTTATCTTAAGGTAAAAAATGTTTATTAAGGAGATTTTATGATTAGATTCGAAGAAATCGAGGATGAAATTATAATTCGATACACACCAAGGGATGGGGTATATTGGATAGCGAAGAAATTTGAAGATAACAAGGAGATAGCTATACATAAAACCTTTTACTTCGAAAAGAATGATTTATATAAGGAGATCGGTTCAGAAGAATTTACTATAATAGAAGAGGCACAATTTTCTTTTGCAAAGTTAGAAGGCGACTATTTTAGAGTCAAGAAAACTGCAATTGGGATAGAGAAGGAGTTATTGATCCATAAAAGTATAAAATTCCAACTAAATATATTTAAGACATGGAACAATATATCTATTTTCAAAAGGGTTTTTGATGTGATAGAAGGGGATTTGTCAATTGGACCAAAAGAGTCGGATTTACCTATAGAAGAATTCAAGAAAATATTAGAGATATTCCCCAAATCTACTGAACTACGGAAATATTCGAATGCAAGGATTAGCCATATATTAAAGGAATATGTAGATATGAAACGAGATTTTGTATCGGACTATAATTCCTACATGTCTAAAAAGTCAGTTGCTAATAGTGCTAGGTCTAGCTTAAGTGCTTCATTTGCTGAATATGAAATAATGAAGTATCAGATAGTGCTGAATCGTCTTAAAGATATGCTGAAAAATGAAAAAGGCTATTCTGAATCAGACTGGCAAAACGAAATTATTGATGTTTTAATATTGATTTATCCTAAATATATCACAGTATTCAAAGAAGTAATCGTCTACGACGATTACGATTCGAAAGAAAGAAGATTAGATTATATGCTAGTTGACTCAAATGGAAATGTTGATGTGGTTGAAATAAAAAAACCTAATTCTAATGCTTTAATTTCGACAAGAACATATAGAGACAATTATGTCCCTGTTAGAGAACTCTCGGGTACTATCATGCAAGTAGAAAAGTATCTGTTTCATTTAAACAAGTCGGGTAGACAAGGTGAATTGAAGCTAACAGATAAATATAAGGATTTGCTTCCGGATGGTTTCAAGATTAACATAACAAATCCTAATGCTATATTAATTCTTGGAAGAGAAGAAGATCTTGGGATTGAACAACTTCGAGATTTAGAAGTTATTAAACGAAAGTATAAAAATGTGATGGACATTGTTACATATGATGATCTTATTAGAAGATTAGAAAGAATCATTGGAAAATTTCAAAGTCAATTGCCGAAAACCCATTCAAGAAGTGATTCCGACGTATAACATAATATTAACGACTCAGCGCATGCTGAGTCGGTTAATAAAGACGTTAGATGAAATAAAGGAGAATACAGATGGAAAAAATAGTTTTCAGTCAGATTACATATGCTTATGAATTTACAAATATAGAGATCTTCTTCAAATATAAAAATATGACTTTTTTTAGTACTGATAATCTTACAAGCGTTTATACAGATAATGGAGCTTCTCAAGCAAGGGAGTTCCAATTGAATTGCATTACCAGTATTGAAATGCACGAAGGAATAAATGAAAGTAACAGATACAATAGAGCAAGCATACTTACAGTACTTGGAATTGTTTCTTTTTTCGTGGGAATCCCATTAACGGTTTATCATAAAATAAAAGGAGAAGATACAATAATACCGAATAATTTAATTAATGAGGAACCTTTAAAATTAACTATTGAAAATGAAGATTATACGGAACGATTAAAATCTGTGTTGGAGAAGTTAGAATCCGATGAAGAGGTTGTAGTATCTTTATTAGACCGTTGGAGAAAAGCAAACTACTTAGTAAATGAAAGCGTTGATGCAAATCTCTACCATGATGAAGCTATTCTTAATTATTTTCATATTATAGAACTAATTTGTGAAATCTACTCAAAAGATTTACGAATAGATTTGGAAGAAAATATAAAAGGGTATGTTGAAGAATTTTATAAAAAACATTTCTTTTTCAATGAAAATCAACTTGAGTCACAAGTCAATTCAGTAAAAAAAGTCTTTACTGAAGTTTTGATTGGTAGGGACTTAGCATTGTCACATAAAATTAAATTTGTTCTAACTAAATTCAATATGTTGAATCCTTTTGTTGAATATTTTATAGACTCTGTAATAAAAACAAGAAATGCTATTGCTCATGGGAGATTTACATACCAAGAAAAATTATCTTGGCCTTTACCACCGTTTTTTTTCATGTCTAATGAATCGTTTGAAATATTAGACTCCTTAAACTTTCTTACAGCTAGATTGATTAGCTGTTATTTAGGGATTGAATGTTGGAAAAAGGAATGGGAAGAAGTAGATAAAGATTTAATGCCTCCTGATAAATTGCTAGAAAAATTTTTGACAAATGTTTCGGAATTTCCCGAGTTGAATTGTGTAAGTATTAATGAACCAAATCAGTATCATATTACATGGAGGTCAATTTTCAAACACTATGTAAGTAATCCTAAAAAATTCAAAATAGAAAAAATTGAAATTGTTTTAAAAAGCTTCTTTATGGATTGTACAGTCAACGAGTCCAGCGCCGGTGATTTATTTAACATATCTGTGATCTTAAGTGACTCAAAGGATGAGGAAATTCAAAATACAGCTATAAAGAATATAGATTTGATAATTCAGAATAGGTGGTATCTTTGGTCTAATAAAAGAGATATTTATAGTTATTTAGAAAAAATGAATGTTCCACCTATCTGGTATCTGAGTTATTTAAAGCAGTAAAGATCATTATTACGTTATTTAACATAATATTTAAGTGGCGTCTCCTGACAGAGCCTTGGTCTTCTGAGTGAATTTCGGAGAGAGATTTCAGTAGAAAGCTCCTTCGAGGTTCACGAATACAGAAACGTTTTACGACAGAATAAAATACAATAGAAAAGAGGATCATCTGATCCTCTAAATGCTAGAGTTTTGCAATTCGCTAAAGAGTTGTAGAGCGTCTTTGAAACCTTGTATGTAGATACTTCTTTCTAAGATGGATTGAAGAGAAATTTGAGCGTCTTCGTAAAGAAAAACCGTATGTTGAAGTTGATCGGGCAAAGCATCACGAAGTGTTTTAAAGTATTGATCTGTCTCAGAAGAAAGCCGAGTGTATTCTGCATGACAATCTAAAAGCTCAGTATAGAGTAATTCTAGACGTATTCTTATCAGTGGTTCTGTTAGCGATTCTAATGTATTAACCATATCCTGTTCCTCCTTTGATTAACTCTATAGAGTTATTATATAACCTCATAAAGTTAATTACAAGGTGAATATTTGACTTTGTAGAGTTAAAACTTCGCTTTTAATTGATGATTACTAATGTGGAAGATAAGATAGAAATATGGAGGGGAAAAGATGAACGTAATCAAGTGTAATATTCGAGAACTCATGGCAGAACATCGAATAGATGATATAACAGAATTGATGGTGAGATCAGGCTTAAGTCGTAACTCAATCAACAAGTTATATCGGGAGACGAAAATAGAAACAACAAAGCTAGAAACCTTATTTAAACTATGCGATACATTTAACTGCAAATTATCGGATTTAATTGAATATGTACCTGAAGAAGAAAAATAGTGAAGGTATATTCAAGAAGTGATTCCGTCGTATAACATAATATTCAAGCTGCGGCTCCTTTGGAGCCTTGGTCTGCTGGATGAATTTTTGGAAGCGTTTCAGCAGACACATCCGACTTCGTCGGACGTCTTGAATACAGGAACGTTATACGCAATCCCAAGACACAAATATAAAGGACTAAAAAATGAGAAGGACAATAAAGATTCTTGTAGGATTGACAGTCGCAATAATAACAGTGGCGATCATTGGGTTCGTAAGAGGTGACGAAAATCAGTCACCATTACGATATATAAAAACAGATAGTTACCATACTGAATTCAAGATCACCCAAAAAAATGAAGTGATTATAACCGAGGAAATTCATATTCAAAATCTTAGTAATGACTCACAAAGCTTTAAAGTGATTGGGGTCTATTCAGACGATTTTAATAATGGCTTACTGACAACAGAAAAACTGAATGGATATATAGGGAATCGTAAACAAGAAATTTTAGAATTAGCTGCAAATCAAGAACAGACTTTTAGAATTGATTTTATAGGGAAGAAGGGACAGATAAATACGAAGCAAGATCGAAACCCACCTAAAGAAATCGTATTTACAATCATAGATAAATAAGACGGAAGAAAGCGGACTCGAAGAAGTATGGGACAGCGTATAACATAATATTCACGCTGCGGACATTGTTCCTTGGTCCGGCATACGCCGGACACACGACATGCGTCGGGTCGTGAATACAGGAATGTTATAGGAAATCAGCAAACACACAAAGAGAACTTGTTTTATTTAACATATTTTTTGAGGAGAAGTGATTGAGTGAATAAAGACATTCTACTTGAATGGGACAATAAGCATAGTGCGATGAAATGCACGAAAGAAAACTACTGGAAAACCTATAGGAAGTGGCGTGACGAGAACAAAAGCGATTATCATGATACTTTTATGGGAAAATTATATGATGAATTTATAAGTCTTGAAGAGCGTGCTATATACCTAAAATATAGTTTTAATACAACAGAAGCAGTGGTATTTTGCTCGATTAATATCTTTTACATAGAAGAGCAAATAGGAACTTATGATATAGAGTTCTTTTTGAACGGTGAGATCGCTGATGATTACCTGGATTTTGGAGACGTATTACTTAAAGATCGGATGATTAAAGTAAAGCATAATTTGAAGACTGCAAGAAGCGCTTTAAAACTGGGATTTGAAGTATCAGACATCTTGAAAATCACAGAAATCCCACTCAAATATATAGAAATATTAAAAGAAAAATATAGTTGACATGAAGGGAATGGTACAAGAGGATAAGTGATTCACGTTGCGGACATTCGTCCTTGCCCCGGCATTCGCCGGACACCCGACATGCGTCGGGTCGTGGATATAGTAACGTTATATGCAATCCCGGAGATCTAAGTTCCAATTGAGGATGAATGTATTAGGAGGGAAGGATGATGAATAATGGTATGGCATCATGGCAAGAACTGAAAATAGATTATGAAATTAATCAAATATCTCCCAATATATCAACTAGACTAGAAGATATTGAACGTATCCCTACGGGGCTTGGAATCAAAATACTCACTATTCTTATTGAATGGGCTTGCCAGCCACAAAATACCCACCCAATTGAAATAGCGAGGAAAAAGATTAAAACAATTCCTTCTGATTGGCTAATAGAACATCTTCCTAATGTAGCTAAAACAGCAATTTGTCTTGACGATGAATGGGAGTATCGTAGATTGTTAGAGCTATTTTCAGAGGCAATTCCAAAATTACTAGATTGGGGAATTGAATTGGGGATTAATTCTAAAAATGAAGGAATCAAAGAGGCAGCAAATGACTATAAAGAAAAATAACAGTTTTGTAGAGTGCAATGAAATGAGAATGTAGATTGGAGCCTTAATTCAGTGGGGCGTCGTGAATACAGAACGTTTATTGAAATCAGCGTAAAAACAGTATAACAATTCATTATTTTATTTTTGAATAGGAGAGAAACCATGCTGGAGGCAGTCATTTTCGATATGGATGGAACACTATTTCAAACAAACAAAATTTTAGAATTATCGTTAGAAGAAACATTTACTATCTTAAGGTCTCTAAATGAATGGTCGAGTGAAGCTCCAACCCAAAAATATCGTGAAATAATGGGAGTTCCTCTACCAGTAGTTTGGGAAACGTTACTACCGAACCATTCAAACGAAATCAGACGAATTGTAGACGAAATCTTCTTGGAGAAGTTAATTGCAAATATTAATTATGGCAAAGGTGCGCTTTATCCGCATGTCAAAGAAGTTTTTGATTTTTTAAAACAGGAAGGCTGCTTAATTTTTATTGCAAGTAATGGACTAATCGAATACCTCAATGCTATCGTTAACTGTTACAAGTTAAATAATTGGGTGACAGAAACCTTTAGCATCCAGCAAATAGAGACTCAGAATAAGGATGACTTAGTTAGATATATCCTTATGAAATATCACATCAACAACGCAACAACGCTGCTGTAGTTGGCGACAGGATCTCTGATATCAATGCAGCAAAAAACAATGGATTGAAGGCTTTTGGTTGTCGATTTGACTTTGCCCAAGAATGGGAGCTTAAACAAGCGGATTACATTATTGATGATTTACTTGAATTGAAAAAATATATTTAACATCATGGGAAGTGGAACTTTTGTGTAAGTATTTTCGAAGAAGACGCTGACATCCTATAACATCATATTCACGCATCGTAGCCTGACAGCTCCTTGGTTCGCCAGAAGAGAACGGCAGAGAAGCGTAATCAAGCGAACACACCTGCGAGGCTAAGTCCGTCGGACCCGGCAGCTTCGCTGCCTTAAGCCTCTCGATGTCATGAATACAGGAACGTTATACGCAATCCCTTAAGAATGTTAAACCATTCAACCAATTAATAGCCAATAATAAGTATAGGTGAAAGAATACATTTACAACGTAGCAGTTGAAAACCAGGATGAACGGAGTATTAGAAGGTGTACCATATAACAATAAAATTCCACATCGTTAGTTATGCTCCTTGGTCATCAAGAGAAATACCAGAGAAGCGGATTCATAATAAAGTGCAAACTAAAGAATATTTCTATTATGCGAAAGAGAGGATCAAATGAATTATCATTTTGGTTTTTCATGGAAGGGTCTGATAATCTTTTTATTGCCAATGATACCAAATATATTTTATTTTTTAATTCCTGCGTTAGATATATCAGGAAACAATGCAAATAGCCATTTGATTTTAGATGTTTTGGAGCACGGAAGTCAGGCGATATTTTTCTTTCTTCTGATATTTGTTGTAAGAGAACAAGCATCTGAAATGCGATGTCCGTATATAATTGGTATGGCAATAATGTTGATTTTTTATTATGGGCTATGGATATTGTATTTTACAGGCAACGCAAACTCGATTATTTTTTTGGGGATGGCCGTTCTCCCGGTAGTATATTTTATATTAGCTGAGATTTGGCTTCAAAATTATCTGGCTATTATACCAACAGTACTTTTTGGTATTGTGCATGTCATTAATACATATTTGTCTATTGCGAATTAAAGGGAGGACAACAATCCTCTTAAATTTTGATTGTGCGTTCAGCATGTATTCTATATCAAGGATTAAGTTCCGAGTGGTGAGGTTAGAAGTAAGCCATAGCTTAAGGCAGGGGTGTCCAACTTGAGCAGGAATCTGAATGAAGCCATCGGCAAATCTCCGGTCCGAGGAACACGAGCTTCTTATAAGGGTAGCGGATGAAGTTACTACACAAACCAAAGTTGATACTGCTGAAGGCGTACGAGAGTAAATGAGGGGATCTTTCCTATGCGGAAACGGATTTGATAGGAGCAAAAGATAGAACCAAAGATAAAACACGTAAAGACATATTAAATACATAAAACACACAAGACATATAAGGATGAGGAATCGAAAAAGAAGGGCAGCGTATAACAATGCATTTTTGCTTCGTCGCTGACGCTCCTCGGTCTTCAAGAGGGATTTCGGAGAAGTGGAATCAGGCGACACATCCAACCAGCTAAGTGGCAAAGCCACCCGGACCTCCGGACCTTAAGCCGTTTGGACGTCAGAAATGCGCAACGTTATACGCGATACCCTAAAATTAAGAAGAAACTAAAGAACAATAAAAGAAGAAACATAATAAAACTTAATTGAAGGTGATAATTATGAAAGAATGGGACTACAGTAAGCCTTGGTTTCATGGCTCGCCATTATTTCTAAATGAATTACTAGTCGGAAGCACAATAACTCAAGATCGAGAGTTAGCAAGAATCTTTTCGCAGAAACCATCTATTGTTTCTTTTGATGAGAATGGCGCAAGATTTCATAATGGTAATTTATGTGGATACATTTACATAATTGATGAGGAAATTATAAGTGAGGATGTGTATCCACATCCAGCAACTACCATGAAACCTGGTGAAGAATGGCTCATAAAAAGAGGATTAAAAGTACGAAAGATAGATGAGACGAGAACAAGAGCGGAAGAACAACTTTCAGAGGAAGAGGAGTTAGAATTATTGGAAAAGCTAAATAACAGATAGCCCATAGCTTGGTCACAGAAGAGGGCACTGCAAATAACAATATATTCACGCCTCGGGCCATTCGGCCCTGGGTCAGGCAGGGGAATTGGGAGCAGCCGGACAACCCTGCACTGGCTAAGTCCGTCAGACCCAGCTGTAGCCCTTAAGCCAGTGAGGGTTCGTGAATACAAGAACGTTATCTGTAAGATTGAAAAATGATTAAAACTGTAAAAAGAAAAAGTATATATTATCTAATTATAGAGTTAATTCAATTGCAACGTTCTGTTGCTAGAGGGGAAGTGATCAAGGTGCTAATTTTGATCCTGCTTATAATTATTGTTATGGGTGTAGCGATTATAGATGGGAGATTAAAAAAGAAACTTGAAAATGATAAAAGAATTATTGAAAGATTAGATGTGTTAATTAATGAAGTGAGAGATATCCGTAAAAAATAGAGAAATAATAATCACACAAGAAAATAAAGGTTTATTGTTAATTGTAAATCGCTAAAACTATCAAATTCAAATCAGATGGAAAATAGGATTAAGTGGACTTTTTTACAAAAGGCACAAACGATTTCTTTTTTTTATCAGGGATGCATTTTAACGGACAACTGATTAGTAGTAATGAAGAAAGTATAGAACTTCAATTCTTTAATCCTGATGAAATGCCTGATTTATTTAATCAGCAACATACTGATGCTTTTAATGATTTCATGACTAAAAGAGTAGAAGTATTTAGATAGAATTAGAATAAAGTCTTAGGGGTGAAGGCAGATTCGAAGACGACTGATCCATAACATAACATAACATTCACGCTACGGGCGTCAGCCCTTGGCCCGGCATCCGCCAAATTATAAAGATTAGATATACTATTATTAAAGGACGGGGATTTCAATGAGTAGCTTGTTATTAACTTCTTGTGGTTTTTATACTCATGATATTAAAAATCAATTTCTGGATTTTATTGATGGAGATATTTCTCAATTAAAAGTCTCAATTATTACAACAGCATCCCCTAGAAAAGAAACTAATAGATATGCACAAAGAGCAATGCAAGAGTTTAAGGACATGGGATTTCAGCATATCAATTTTGTAGATATTGAATTTGATGACCCGCAAATTCTCTTACATAGAGATGTTATATATATTAATGGTGGGAATCCATTTACACTATTGTATTACGCTAAGAAAAGTGGTGCTGATGAAATTATCAAAACACTGGCCGCACAGAATGTAATTATAGTTGGAGTAAGTGCAGGAACGTTATTACTGGGGCCGAATATTAACATTGTCGATTTCTTTACTCCACAGATGAACACAATGAATTTAACGGATTTTAAGGCATTAGGTGTAACTGACAAGCTTATTTTTCCTCACTATGATCGAGAGGACATATTTAAAGATAGTACTAATAAAACAATTGAAGAGAGAATAGTAGAATTTGAATGCAATGAGAAATGTAAGGTGACAAGGCTTAAAGATGAAGAATATATCTCAATCTTAATGAACCAAGCACATTGAATCGAAGAAGCCCCTGAAATCTTGCTCACACCGCATTCACGCTGGGGCTACGCCCCTTGGTCTGCCAGTGGGGTTCGAGGAAGTAGTATCCAGCAGACAACTCCTGTGAGGATAAGTCTTCGATCCAGTCGCTCCTTTAAGTCTCTCGGGTTCGTGAATACAACAACGGTAGATAAAATAACGAAGAAGTTTATATCGGGAGTTGATTCATTGAAGTATTCAACGGTAGTTCTTGACTTGGACGGAACATTATTAAATTCAAAAAAAGAAGTATCTAAAAGAAACGTAGATGCGGTCTTATCCTGTTATCAGAGAGGAATGAGAATAATATTTGCAACAGCTCGACCGCCGAGGGCGGTTAATTGGTTGCTTCCACAAGGATTAGTAGATATCGGGGCTTTTGTATATTATAACGGAGCTCAAGTGATATGTAAGGAAACAAAGATAGAAATTAATGAATCAATCCCTGCTCATGTAACTACAGAAATTCTTGATTACTGTTTGAAGTGTAAACCTCAAATTGAGCTGACTATGGAAGTGAAGGATGAGTGGTTTAGTTTAAGAGAGCTTGATTATATTAGCTCAATGAACACACAATCAAACCCCGTAGTAAAACCTTTAAAAGAATTAAAGCAATATGATGCTACGAAGATACTTCTGACTGGCAATAATCACAATTCTGGATTGTTTGAAAAATTCGAGGGTAGAGTGAATATACTAATTACGGATAATAATAAATTAGTACAAATCATGCCTCTTCTGGCATCTAAGGAAATGGCAATTACTAAACTCTGTGAATTATATAATGTAGAATTGGATTACGTTATTGTATTTGGTGATGATCATAATGATGTAGGCCTCTTTAAGATGGCGGGATATTCTATTGCTATGGGAAATGCGATTAGGGAATTGAAGGAAATCGCTGATGAAATAACCGTTAATAATGATGAAAACGGTGTTGCTGTAAGTCTAGAAAGATTTTGTGGGTAACTCAAGGTTACTTTATCTAACAGTACATTCATACACCGTCGCACTTGCTCCTCGGTCGCCAAGAAGGATATCGGAGAAGTTGATTAAGGTGACACATTCAATCAGCTAAGTCTATTGACCCGTTCCCTACGGTAAGCTGCTTGAACGTCAGGAATACAACAACGTTAGCCGAAAGAAGTTCTTATTTTAGGAGGAGTCTATATGATATTAGAAAAAGTTATAAATAGAATTGCAATACAAAGTGAATATAAGGATTTGGTTGATAAGTATAAAGATCATATACTTAACGAATTTAAAGGTAAAATTCATAGCATTTATATGTGTGGCTCGATTCCAAAAGGAACGGCTCAACCTTTTAAGTCAGATGCAGACTTTACTATTGTATGTGCAAATCCCGAAGATATTGATTACGAAAGATTGTCAATGATTAAAGACAGGCTTTTGGAAGAATATCCATTCGTCACTAAGATGGATACGATCATTTGCTCGATTGATGATGTATTAAGTAGACCAAATGATTGGGGTTTTTGGATTAAGATCATTTGTGTTTGTATACATGGGGAGGACATTGGTGAAAAAGTACCCCCGATCATAATTTCTCCAGAATTCATTTTAGACTTAAATACAGATACCAAGGAGGAAGTAGATCGTGTACATCGTTCACTTTCTAATGTTAGTGATCACTCAATGAAAATTAGATATATTAAAGGTTACTCTAAGAGATTAATTCGTGCATTATACTCTTTGGTTTTAGAAGATACAGGGGTATGGGAAGATGAAATCATTAAGATGAAGAATGCCATATTAAACTATTGTGAGATTAACTCCGCTTTAGTTGAGTATCTATATGCTTGTTACTTGGATAGTAGCAATGTACTTGTTGAAGAGTTTTTGAGAATTGCAGATGAAGTATATCGCTATTTTGAGAACGCTTTAAATACAATGGCTGCTTCCAGAAATTCATTTGGCTAACAATATATTAACGATCGTAATTACCTTGAGAAGCGAGTGACCACATCCAGCCCCTAAGCCCATTGGACGTCGTCAATACAAAACGTTATCTGAAACTGGCAAGATTGAAAGGAGAAAACATGATACTTGGGTTGTATGAAGCACATTTACCAGTGAGTAACTTACATCAATCAATCGAATTTTATTCTAAATTAGGATTAGAGCTGGCCTGGAGAGATGAAGATACAGCTTTCTTCTGGATTGAAAAAGATAAGAGTTGGGTCGGTCTATGGCAAGGTGAAGAGTATCTCACTTCTTATCATCCATCATTAAGGCATATAGCATTTCGATTGAGTTATGAAGATCTTCGAGACAGTGTGAAATGGCTTCAAAACATTGAAATAGAGCTTGTTCCATTTGGAAAAAGAGATTCAATAGATCCATTTGCTAGGCCTAATCAGGGAAATGCTTCGGTCTACTTCAATGATCCAGATGGAAATAGTTTAGAATTAATGTGTTTTGTAAGTGTCCCTGAAAACTTAAAGAATATATCAAATAAATTATCAATCGAAGAATGGGAAGATCTTTTGAAAGATAAAAACTAAAGAATGTATTGGGATATTTAAAAGAAGTATCAGCATCAGATAACATAATATTCACGCTGCGGCTCCTACGGAGCCTTGGTCTTGTAGATGGAGGCGCTTCAGCAGACACATTGAACTACGTTGGACGATGAATATAGAAACGTTAAGCGAAATAATTGCTAGTGGAAGGAGATTTAAATGCATATTAGAGGAATAATTCTTGAAGGATACTCCAATGCCGGGAAGACTTCAGTATTAAAAGCAATTAAACGTTATCAATCACAAGAAGAATCCTCAGAACGGAGCGTAGTTATTCTTGGAGAACATTATTCTCAAATTTTGAATAATAAACATGGAGAATATGTAAGTCTGACCCGAGAAGGACACATTGAGTTACTTAAAGAGCGGGTTGAAATGCTAAAGAAACTTAACGAATGGGCAATTCAACTTGGTCCTGCATCTAGAGGATCTAGGGGACTATTTTATGTTCTGGAAAGGTTTCATTTAAATCATAGAGCCGCATTTGTAGATTCGGATTTGGATGAGATAAATAAAATAGAAGAACAGCTTGAGTCTTTAGGTGCCAGGTGTATTTTGCTTACAATCTCGCCCGAAGTTGTAGAAGAAAGAATTAAAAGTAGACAACCAGAAGAATGGATCTATAAAACAGAAGAAGAAGTAAGATCGTCGGTAAGTGAATTATTAAGAATCCAAAATGTATTAAGACATCAAGCTCAAATCTCAAGAGTTCCAACAATAGAAATCAATACAGATGATAAGAATTGGGATGAGTATGTAAGGGTAATCATGGAGGGCAACGACATTGCCTAACCAGATGTTCAAGCATCGTCGCTAGTGCTCTTTGGTCGGGTAGAAACTATAAGCAGAAGAATGTATCCAGCCAGACGTATCAGATCAAAACAACAAGCATAGGAGCAATATAATGACAATCATGTTCAAAGAAATAAAAGACATTGATACACAGGCAATTCAAGAACTGTTTCATTCGGTGGACTGGAAATCAGGAGATTTCCCAGAAGATCTGAGACAAGCAATAAACAACTCGCATACGGTTATAACAGCATGGGATGATACCAAATTAGTTGGCTTAATAAATGCATTGTCTGACGGCGTGATGACAGTATATTTTCATTACATGTTAGTACACAAAGAATATCAATCATTAGGAATTGGAAAGAGAATGATGGAACAAATGCTAAGTCGATATTCTAATATCAAAACAAAAGTGCTTATATCTTATGATAGTGCAGAAAAATTCTATGGATTATTTGGATTTAAGCCAGAAGAAGGAACTAAAGCCATGTTTATTTCAGAGATGGTATAGCATTTTGTGATGTTATCAAAGAAGTTGGTAGAATCAAATAACACCACTTTTCACTTCAAGGGATTTAGCCATAGCTATTCGAGGAAGAGTGGTTATTTAAACCAACATAGGAGGAATTAGAATGAAATTTATCGTTTCTGCTAGTGTAATCGTTCTCAATGAAGATAATGAGATTTTACTCATGAAAGGTCGAAGAGGTTGGGAAATGCCTCAAGGTTGTGTTGAAGAAGGAGAGACTATTAGGCAGGCAGCAGTTCGAGAAGTGAAAGAGGAAACAGGAATTGACATTGAATTAATTAAATTTTGTGGTTTGTATCAGAACATAACGCGCGGCGTATGCAACAATATATTTACTGGAAAACCGATTGGTGGAGCTTTAACTACCAGTGATGAAAGTGAAGAGGTGGGCTACTTTACTTTAGAAGAAGCTGGGCAAATGATAACATGGGGGAATTTCTATGACAGAATTCATAATGCATTAGATGAGAAAAGCCATCCATTTTTGATTGA
Organism: Paenibacillus sp. FSL R5-0701; assembly: GCF_037973995.1. Classification (NCBI taxonomy): domain Bacteria; kingdom Bacillati; phylum Bacillota; class Bacilli; order Caryophanales; family Paenibacillaceae; genus Paenibacillus; species Paenibacillus sp. FSL R5-0701. The sequence continues at coordinate 2,618,021 of NZ_CP150230.1, forward strand.
ATTTTCAGAATAAGGTCACTCATTAGATAAAGACAAATTAACGTATCGGATTTGCTCCCTCGGTCCGAAGACGAGATTTCAACAAATTAACTCTTACGACACTCCACAAGCTTTGCATTATGGTAGACTCCACCTTAAAGTCGCTCCTCTCTTGGTTGGTGATGTTCTAAACAAACACCATTCTACCCAAAATAGGGGCGCTTTTTATATTATTGTACCTTCGTAACTCAGGTTTAATTACGCTAGTTTTCTAATCCAAATACAGATATGAGAGTAGTGTAATATAAGGAGCAGCCCAAGAATAAAGGTTGCTTCTTTTTTGCTTTTATACTTCGCAAATGGAACATTGTGGGTTATATTGGATATGATTTGGTTCTATAGTAGAGAAATGGAGAGATGGTCAACTTTGGATAAAAATGTACGCTTTCCGATAGGACACTTTGAGCCAAGTCTTAAATTCTCTGATGAGGACCGAATCCACATCATTGGTCAAATTCTTGGAATTACGAAAACCTTAAGAGAGATTACACAACATCTCAATGATGATCAACTTTGTATTTCTTATCGTGATGGCGGTTGGACGATTACACAGATTGTGCACCACCTTGCGGACAATGACATGAACGCTTATATCAGATTTAAGAGAGCGTTAACTGAGGATGAACCGATGGCAAGCTCATATCGAGAGGATTTATGGGCATCATTACATGATTACAGGAATACGCCCATCGAAGATTCAATTTTGCTGATGGAGATACTGCACAAGCGATTTCTCACGCTGTTGTATGGTTTACATCCCGATCAGTTTAGACGAACACTCCGAACAGAAATGTTAGGTACAATTACATTGGATATTGCCCTTCAAAGATTTGTATGGCACGGGCAGCATCATATTGCTCAAATTAAATCTTGTATAACATCGCAGAGGTGGTAGGTCTTATCTCAGGTGTGGAGGTAACATAATGGGGAATTGTGAATTGAATTTCTGAGGAGCATTGGTTTGCTGCTATCACTTACCTAGGATTAGTATGTAAACGGATTCAGAAATAGGTGAGTGACTAGTGACTGCATTTAATATATAAAGTCAAATAGAAGTGAATCTAGATTAGGGGGATACGGATGTTGATTGAAGATGAGAACGTATACCCTGACTGTTCAGTTGAAATAAGAACTGTAGACATTGGCGGTTTAACAAAGCCACAGCTTATTCAAAAACTGGATCAATACTCTATTTTATTGAATAAATATGGAGAACAGTTGTTATATGATGAGAGATTTATAGTTTCCAGTGCAAAGCAAAGCTTGCAAACGGTTGAGTTGACCGTCAAACAACTTGGATTTTCGGATGGTGCTACGACTTTTGAGCTCTTTCGAAGAGCCAATGAACTTGGGTTGGAATGTTGTCCGGTTGAGTTAGGACCTTATCTAAGAATGCAATATTTGGATCAGCCTGAGATATGTTCTACCAATATATTTCAGAGGGTAACAAAGCTCCGTCCGGCTCCATTACCATAGCATCTGCAGCCCTTACGGAGGATAATGAATTTCCAAAAGGTTTTTATCTCAGACGAATAAACGACAAGTTATGGTTACGAGGATATCTTGCGGACGATTTGCATTTTTGGAGTCCTCATGATCGTTTTATCTTCTGTAGGGCTCGGCTTTCTATTGTATGAGGATCAGGAAGATGTTTTGAAAGGAAAGGAGTGAAGATCAATGGATATCAAAAACAAAAGCGGAGATGTGCTTGGAAAAATTCAAATTGAATCCTTACGCAATGATAATGCGATTGACCGAATCGTCATTGACTTAAAACCTGGTGAGGGGAAGGCGATATACACCGCAGATGTTATAGAGAACCAATTCACGCAACAGACCAATTATGCCCCCATTCCATGGGAAGACGGTTTGGAACGATTGCAACAACATTACTCTCCATGGCAGCCGAAATTTCCGATTGATTCTGATATAGATGCCATTCATGTATTTTATGGATTTGATAATTTAACTCCGCAAGAAATCGATGAAATGATTGAAGAAAGTAACAGGTCAGGCAGAAATGTAGTGCTACGAGACTTGAAGCCCAATAAGAAGGTTGTGGGCATAAGCATCACGTATAAAGAATACGGTGGTTATAAACTTAATATTTTCGGGACAACAAAGAGCCGGATCGCATTGCCTGATCATGATGGTACTAAGGTTAAACAAGCAGCCATCCGTGGCGTCGAAGCATTTTATATTTTCAATAACCAAACTTCCCAATTGGTATGGATCGAAGAGGATGTGCATGGGAAGGCGTTGCAATACGAGATCATTGGCAGAAACATGTCAGAAGATCTTGTGATGAAGATTGCGAAGTCAATGAACGGATAAATGATGATATTAATCTGAGTGAGGTGCAGCGATGAGTTACAAAGCTATTCTCATAGACCAATTAAACGCCTGTTATCATGACAAGAGCTGGTTTATACCGCTTCATGATATTCTGACAGACCTCAATGCGGCGGAGGCCGCTTATGTAAAGAATGAGGGAGAGCATTCCATTTGGGCGATCGTCAATCATCTTATTTTCTGGAATGAGAAGTGGCTTAAGAGATATATTGCCGAACAGGTCGATGGGCAGAATTCAGTGAATAATGAGGATACATTCGACATAGATCTGTCTAACTTGAATGATGTGGAATGGGGCAAGACATTACATAGACTGAAAACCGTCTTTAGTGATTGGAACAGGGCACTTGAAGATAGTGAAGAACATAAATTGACCCGTGAAATCCCTGCCTATTTCAACGCGCCATGGTGGGGAGTTGTATCAAATCTATGTATTCATAATGCCTATCATATTGGCCAGATCATGCTGCTCAAAAAATCAATGAAAAACACGTAGTACACGCTGTATTACATTTATAAAATTATACTTAAGCAAAGGAAGATGAACATCATGGAAAAAGGCAAAATTATATTTTTGAACGGTGTGACCAGCTCTGGGAAAACGTCAATTGTAGAGGCGATGCAATCATACGATGATCCGTTTTTCTATGTTGTGGCTAATGATTTATTTGAAAATACGATCGGTGATAAACATCTTCAGACGGATTACTGGAAGTATCTGAGTGAAGCGATTGTAATGATGTATCATACGGCAAAAGTATTTTCAGACCATGGCAAGCATGTTCTGATCGATGGCATACTTGTGGAAAGACCGGAGCTCGCGCCGCATTATGAACAAGTCAAACAGATTTTTGAGGGGTATCCACTGGATATCGTTGAGTTATATTGCCCCCTCGACATCTGCCGTCAGCGGAACATCGAACGTGGTGATCGCAGAGAAGAGCAATCGGATGAGCAGCATCAAACCATGGCCCAAAACATCAACTATAGCTATTCGATTGATACAAGTATGAACACACCGGAAGAATGTGCGGAGAGGATTATTGCAGCACTGTTCTAAACACAACGTTATGGGAGATGGTGACCATTCGTTCCGCATACTGGAGGTATTTTCTATATGTTGTTGAGCATAAATTGAACGTGCTGATCGAATGTTGGCAAGAAGGTCTGTATGTGCAAGGTTTAATTCATGATATATCCAAGTTCTTTCCGCAAGAATTTATTCCCTATGCAATTCATTTTTATTCAGAACAGAAGGATGAAGAAACCCATCTAAGATGGAAGAACGCATGGCTACATCATCAAAATCATAACAAACATCATTGGGAGTATTGGATTGTAAATAGGAATACAAAAGAAGCTCTGCCCATGCCTACGAAATATCTGATAGAAATGGTATGTGATTGGAGGTCTTTTTCAAGAAAATGGGGACGTAAAGTGAAAGATTCTAATCTGGTAGAACGAATGATAAATTCACAAGATATTATTTTACATCCAGTGACGAGAGAAGAGCTTGAACAGTTATTTATTAGAAAGGATGAGAAGTTCATATGATCATGGAAGCGGATCGTTATTGCAAATAAAGATACTCGATACCGTGATAATTAAGCAAAAAGCTGAATTCCGAAACTGTGGAGGTTATGATGACCATTCATACAATTGAATTAACTCAGGAAATCCCCGTAGACGGAGGTTATCTCGCGATTGGTGATGGTCACGCACGGCAGGGGGACGGTGAAGTCAGCTGTCAGGCCATTGAATGTCCGATGGAAGTGGTGGATGTCACGCTTAATGTGATTGATGATATGATTTTGACCAATCCTCGTGCACATACGCCATCCGGCTGGATTACCTTCGGTTTTCATGAAGATCTGAATGAGGCTACGGTTCAAGCATTAGACGGGATGCTCAATCTGATGGGTGAGTTGTACGGACTAGAACGAGTGGAAGCGATTGCACTTGGAAGCGCGGTAATTGACCTGCGTATCACCCAAATTGTGAATGGCGTTAAGGGTGTACATGCTGTCCTTTCGCATGACGCTTTTAAGTAACTATACAATTCAATTGTTCCCTTACCAGCCGCTCAATACCTCGAGCGATGGAGTGAGTTCGCAGATATCCATCTACTCAGCAATCATTGTAAGGAATGGATTGAGCCGAATCTGAGCTGTTTAAGCTCATTTACCAAAAGTGTAACCATTTCTAATCAAGTGGGTTTATGCAAACCTGAGATTGAAATATACCAACGGGTTGAAACCTTCTTGGCAGCTGGAGAAGAGGTTCTATTTATAGATGATCAAGAGAAAAATTTACATTCGGCTAAGCTACTTGGCTGGAGGACTTTACTGGCTGACGAAGAAGGAGATTGGGTTAATGAAGTTGAGTCATTGCTAATTTAGAATGTAATCCAGAAACCAATAAGTTCCGAATATTACCTGCTAAACTCCAAATTGTTTTAGATGATGATCTAAATGCTTGTATATGCCTTTACCCCATTGCTCGGCTGTTAATTTTCCGAAGAAGGGATGGGGGTGGCGGGAGAATTTTTCTGAAGCACCTTGTTGAAAGATATTAATCTGCTGCTCAAGCTTTTCTTTTTCTGCCATAAACTGTCGTTGGTCATCAATAATGATTGTCGGGATCGTAGACATATTATGGGGCAAGGGCTTGTCATTATAAAACATTGGTTTTGCGAACCGTCCTATAAGTCTCCCAAGTAATCCTCTAGGTGGAAAAGCATTTCCTAAGGGAATATCATGAAATGCTGAACAGTGAGCCAGCATTTGAGAGACCTGCATCGTGCCCCATTCAGGGATGGATTTTTCACTAAGTTGAGCCATGCGCTCTGTAATTTCAGCAGCATTGATCGTATCAAATATACTTTTCACAAGAACACCTCAGTCCTCTAGGATATAAAATTTGAACTTAAACTATCATCATTCTCTTATTGAAAGGTTTATCCTCTTACTATCAAGAATAATAAGATATGGTAAGTTTAGTCAATGTATTATAGGAAAACCACAATTGAAATCGGAGGATGCGAACTTGGAAAATAAGGAAACGTTTAATCTCGTAGCAGATGAATATGAACGATATAGACCCGTCTATCCGAGTGAAATGTTTGATGATATTTTTACATATCTGAATCTTAATAAAGAGGATTCCATTCTTGAGATTGGCTGCGGAACGGGGCAGGCCACTGGCGGATTGGTGAGCAAGGATTATACAAACATCACGTGTATTGAATTAGGCAGCAACTTGGCACAGTTCACCGTAGACAAATTCAAGTCATATCCATCGATTCAAGTAATCAACACTTCCTTTGAGGAATGGAATAACGAAGGAAAGCGATTTCAATTGATTGTGTCTGGAACGGCCTTTCACTTCATTGATCCGAAAGTTGGTTACCACCGGGCTTGGGAATTGCTAGAGAATACAGGCGGCATTGGACTTTTCTGGACGATTCATGTACCGGTCTATGACCCGCTGCACAATGAAATTCGTACCCACTACACAGCATTAGCCCCTCATCTCGATGATTCGCACTATCCTTCGCCAGATGAAGTTATCCAGGAGCGTAAAGAAATAACAGAAAAAACCGGCTTGTTCACGGATATTGAGGTTAAGGAGTATAACTGGATACAGACTTGCTCCAGCGAAGAATATGTCGCTTTATTAAATACCAATTCCAAACATCAGCTGCTTTCTATTGATGTTCGGCGTTCACTTCTAGAGCGAATTAAACATTCCATTGATGCTGCAGGTGGAACGATAGAGAAACAACATAAGGTTGCCCTTTTTCTAGGGAAGAAAAAGGTCTAAGGATATATGTTTTTATTTTTCCACAGAAGAACAGGAGGGAATATATGAGTGATCCGCGTTCAACATACAGTATCCAAACGGCAGCGTTAAGTTTACAAGAGGAATTAGAGAGGTTAAAGATACAGGCGGTAATGGGGTGGTCCAAAGAATTTCGAAATCTAGAGTGGTATGGTTTGAAAAATGGAATGCGTGTATTGGAGGTCGGAAGCGGACCAGGTTACATTACAGAGCAACTATTGAACAGTCTGCCGGACAGCGAGCTTACCTCGCTTGAGATTGATCGTTCACTGCAAGCACAAGCCAAAGAACGGCTGAAAGATATTCCTTCCAAGCGATTACAATTTGTAGAGTCTTCCATCTACCAGATGGATCTGCCTGATGATTCTCTTGATTTTGTCGTGGCAAGACTTATCTTTCTTCATTTGAACAATCCTGACGAAGCTGCACAAGAGATATATCGTGTACTGAAGCCTGGTGGCCGTCTTGCTATTATTGATGTGGATGACGGCGTTTTTGGAGCAGTGAATCCTGATGTTCCTGCTTTGCATACGGTATTAATGAAAATTTCGGACTATGTGGCACAACACGGCGGTAATCGCTTAATTGGCAGAAGTCTGCCGCGTCTCCTTTCTGAGAGCGGATACATCGATGTTGACATTGATTCTGTCCTTCAACATAGTGATCTGTTAGGCATAGAAGGGTTTAAGCACCAGTTTAATCTTAATCGTTTTGTACATTTTGCTGAAAAAGGTGTGATCAGTTCGGAGGAATTTGCTCAGCTGCAACAAGCTTCTGAAGCGATAAATCATTCGCCGGAAGCCTATGCCATGATGAATTTCATTACAGCTTGCGGTACGAAGCCATAGACATAGCTGGGTTGAAACTAATTAGGGACGGAGGATGGGGATGAATATCGTTCATTTTTTTCAGGAACTAGTAGTTCGAGGCGATCATCAGGGTATGATTGAGTTACTGAAAAACTTCGAACAATCCAGGAAATTGTCTGTCCATGAACGAGGCTGGGTCTACTGGAATGTTTCAGATGGTTATGCCTTGTTAAGAGAGCCGGAACCGCTTTATGCCAATCACCGGGAATTCTTCGAATGGGGGAAAGAAAACCTCGCTCCGGAGCAGTTACACTGGATTGTTTCGGATTCGACACAAGCGTTGTCATTATCTCTGGGGAACTACTTTGATCATTGGATGGATTGGTACCAATATGCTTGTGACCATGCCCCGAAGTTGGAGACCAACCGAGGTGTTCGATTCGAGAGCCATCGGGCTTTGGGTGGTTCGCTTTGGGTTTTGGAGAGATACAGTGCAATGGACAGTGTGCTTGAAAATATGAATCAGCTCATACAAGAAGATGAGACATGGTCCAATATTCTTTTTGCCCGAATTACATACAACAAACAGCGTCTGGCCTATCTGTATCATGCCGGGGAGGTTGCGGGAGTCGAAGCTCTTTTGAACGAAACGATGGACTGGATTGATGAAATCAATGATGGAACACTAAGCATTTCAAGAAAAGATGAAGTGGTCGGCAGCTGGAGGATATTAATGTCTCCAGAAATTCGCAGAGAGATATCAACATTTCGTTAAACAATTTGGCATGTATTTTAACGGATATCGAAAGGTATGAGGAAAGTGTGAGATTGTTTATGCATATACAGGAACGTGGTCACCACGTGAATGCATATGGTTTTTCCAAATGGATATATTCGATCTGGAAGACAAGAGGGGCTGAGGCAGTTAAAGATGCATTAGCAGATAATGCATCTTATGAAATAGCGGACCTTGTGAAACATACTCCTAAATTATCAGAAATCAAAGGTTTAGCATGAGGTGATTTAAGTCGCAAGAGGCCTGCACAACAACGTGAGAGGAGTGATGTGATATGAGAAACAATACGAAACGGAGTAGAAGAAATGGAGTTGCAAGAGGTGTTTTTGTCTAGCGCAGAGGACCCCCCAAGGAAGGGTTCCGAGGGATTCCTCTGTGTAATTTTCACGAGGAGGAATTTCAATCTATGATTCATTTAAAAAGTGTGTCGGAGGGTAATTGGTATGCATGCACCCAACTGAATGTAACTGAAGAGCAGAGAAAAAGTTTTCCCGCGCCAGTTGTATATTGGATTGCTGAATCCAAAGTAGTGGAAGACTTTCAACCCATGGCCATCTATTTTGATTCGGATCTGGTTGGATTTGCTGTGTACTCAGATAAGCCGGATCATGAGGATAACTACTGGCTTCTTGCTTTAATGGTAGATACAAAATATCAGGGCAGAGGTTATGGAAGAGAAGCGCTTAGGAAGTTGATTGATCTAATGAAAGAATCGCTGAATTGCAAACGCATCATGATTGGACACAGGCCGGAAAATGGTATCGCCGGAAATCTGTATGAATCACTTGGTTTTCACAGCGTAAGTGAGGGATTGATTGATGGCGAAGTCGTTCGGCTTCTAAGATGCAAGTAGTGCCAAATCACAAGTGATTTGGATTGTAAAGGAGGTAGCTTGTCTTTGAAGCATGTACACATTATTTTCTCATTACTCTTTATCATGTTAGGAATTGTGATTATTACGATCTCGAAAATGATTGAAGAGGTGATTCCCAAGCTGGGGTATGCAGCATTCCAGTCAGCAGCAGCTGGCAGTTATACTCCGAGTGATTATCAAGTGAATTTTGCAATGAATTATTGGATAGGCGCGATATGTATTTTGGGTGGAGTTATCGGTTTAATTAGTACAATGAATGTTGTCAGAAACTACATTCGTGAAATGAATATAAGAAACAGAGCGTTTGATGAAACTCATAATTATGACGATACAAGAGAACTGAAATAGGATATGATATGACATAAAAAAAGAAGGGGCGGTATACATGATTACATTCCAATACTTTGAACCGGAAGATTTTGATCAACTGATCGAATGGAGTGGGGATGAAGCATTTTTGCTCCAGTGGGCCGGCCCTCAGTTCCATTATCCACTTTCCAGAGAGCAGCTGTCGGATTATTTGCATGGTGCCAATGATAAGAACACTTCAAATAAGTTCATTTATAAAGTGATGGATGAATCAACTCAGGAGATTGTGGGCCATATTGCTCTTGGTGGTATCGATCGATATAATCGTTCAGGGCGTATCGGTAAGGTGCTTCTTGGCAAGCCATATCAGGGTAAAGGTTATGGGAAGCAAATGATCAATGAGGCACTTCGAATCGGATTTGAAGAGGAGAAGTTACACCGGATCAGTCTGGGCGTATTTGATTTTAATTTCTCAGCCATCCGATGTTATGAAAAAGCGGGCTTTGTACAAGAAGGACTTATTCGTGATGCGAGAAGATATGAAGATACATTCTGGAATCTTATCGAGATGAGCATATTAGAAAACGAATGGAAAAAATGACTTCTCAAAAGGATCATCATACTTGAGAGTCATCTTTCTTGAGAAACACTTCCATGAACGGATGTAATAACTACGTGTACGAAAATTTAAATGGGGAGGTCCTACTGTCATCAGAATGACAGCAGGACCTCCCTTAATTACTACCTTCCTGGTTTATTTCAATGATCCCCGTATCAATAAATTCCTCCACAGGCACACCGTCGCTAGCGAGTAACAGGGTCTCCATCATTTTGGCACCCCAGACTCCTTCATTCTGCGAAATAACGGCAGACAATTGACCGTTGAGTAACCCGTTTTCACTAGTCGGGCTATCACCGAACGCGATTAAATGCCGGTTAAGGCCTTTTGCTTTCCAGATCAGTGTAGAGGCAGAGAACGAAACAAAATCGAGCCCGATAATTGCATTGAAGTGAGGGTGAGCTTGAATCATGTTCTCCATATCGGACATGGCTTGATCTTCATTCCCTTGATGATAACGAACTTCCAAGATTTCGATGTCTGTTTCACTGCGGATATAGTCAATGAATCCATTAAGCCGCTGTTGCAAACCCTGCATTTCCTCCAAGCCATTCTCGACAAGAATCATGCCTTGATTATGCAGAAGTCTTGTAGTCGTCATCGCGAACTGCTGGCCAGTGCGATAGTTATCGGCGCCCACATAAGCGATTCGATGACTGGATGGGACATCTGACTCAAATGTAATGACAGGAATACCTGCAGCTTGGGCTGCATCAATAACGGGAGTAAGTGCAGCAGCATCCACAGGAGATATAGCTATCCCGTCCACATGCTGTTTGATCATATTCTCCATGATACGGATCTGTTGTTCGGTATTGGCTTCATCAGGGGCGTTTACAATTAACGTGATATTGTGTTTCCCAGCATACTCCGTTGCATCCTTCGTGATCATCTCATAAGTTGGATACGTCATTGGATAGATAATACCAAAAGTTTTGCTCGCTGCAGATTTCTCTACAGGTGGAGTCGCAGGAAGTGCTGCAGCCATCTGCTGGGGGCGAATATGTGCCGAACCGGATGAGATGATCATCGGGAACAGAAGTATTAGTGTAAGTAAAAGTGCAAATCTGGCTTTATTCATACATGGACTCTTTTCTCATATCTGATGGTCTGGCCTGCGATTCCTCGGTTCCTTGAGTTCGATATTCTCTTGGCGTAAAACCTGTTGTTTTCTTGAATATATTAGAAAAATAGTGAGAATCGTTGTAACCGACTTTGTAAGCAATTTCAAAGGTTTTGTTACTGGTTGTTTTCAACAGCTCCTTGGCTTTACCGATTCGAATCTGGGTTAGATGCTCCGTTATCGTTTGACCGGTTTCCTGACTGAAAATCTTGCTTAGATGACTTGGACTGATTCTGACGTGTGCAGAAATCATCTTCAACGAGACCTGTTCGTTATTGTATTCACGGGATACATAAGCTTTCACCTGATCAATGACATCACTGTATTTTCCGGAGCACGCTGCTCTTCTCTGCCATAACAGGTTAAGGAGGGAACAGAGGTATTGGGTGCAATCCTCCCAGCACGTAATCTTCCGAATCGTCTGTTGCAGGGAAGTAATGTTCTCATCCGAATGGTCACTCATGCGGAACAACTGATTCGCGAGCCGAAAAGACTCCAGCGTAAGATCATTCAACAGATAGAAGCCATACGAGGAGGACTTCCAGTCGAAGGACTGTAAAGGAGCGGCAAACTCCTGCACAAAATGGTCACGCAGGTTGGGGGTGCCGATTTTGAGAAATTCAAGAAACGAATTCCTGTCAAGAAAAAGAGTCGTTTGCTCATCCAGGTTAATTTCATGTAGAGAAGCTCTGTTCTGAAGAGTGAGTCGATTAATATATTTATCCTCCTCCGCTTCCAGATAAGAGACGTGAATTCCTTGCAGACGTTCCTGCTGACTGCCAATGCCCAGAATAATATTACATTTGAACGTATGCTCAAGTTCCATACGAACCCGCCCGCGAAGCTGCTCGAGATAGACGGATATGCTGTCATCGGAGTGATACTTGAGCAGAAGCACCAACTCGGTCCGGCTTCGAATATAAGGAAGAAGTTCAACGTGGGGATCACGAGTTTCCTCCAGTATGGGAAGCAGCTTCTTCATCAGGGATTCCGGGTCCCGGGAATCATCTGTTAATCGAACATCAATAATGACAATTGTATAATACCTGGCCGAGAGAGGAAGTGAGAGTTGTTTGGCTGATTCAATCGCATCGGTTGTACCGATGAGTCCTCCGCACAGATCGGCCAGCAGTTTTTCTTTGGTGATCGTCCGGTTTGTCATGCGTTGATGTTCTTCATCCATTTGTCTGCTGACCTTATGCAGCATTTGGATTAGCTCTGCTGCACTAATGGGCTTTAGACAGTACTCGGTCACACCAAGTCGGATAGCCTCCTGGGCATAGCTGAATTCATCATGACCGCTCATGATAATGATTTTGATATCAGGTTGTTGCGTGCGAACGATGGAGGTCAGTTCCAATCCGTTCATAAATGGCATTTTGATATCCGTAATCAGAATATCCGGAGCCCATTCGTGAATTAAAGGTAACGCAAGCTCACCGTCGGGTGCATCCCCGCAATAGTGAAAACCTTCCTTTTCCCAATCAATACAGCTCCGTATATTCTCCCGAATTCCAATTTCGTCATCCACGATCATAACCTTTTTCAACGGTTAACCTCCTTGCTTTTGGGGATACGAATCATAAATGTGCTGCCTTCCATATACGTACTTTCCATTTCAACACCATAAGATGGTCCGAAATAGAGCCGAATCCGGTGATGTACATTGAGTAGACCGAATCCGCCTTCCTGCTCGTTATCTTGGGGTGAATGTGAACCGGCCGGCTTCTCCAGCTCTTCACGTAATTGTGCCAATCGATCCGCAGACATGCCAATTCCGTTGTCTTGTACGGTGAGAATGATGCTATTGTCCTCTACATATCCGTGTATGGATATCAGTCCTTGACCGCGTTTGTTCTTGATCCCATGGTAGAGCGCGTTTTCAATCAGGGGCTGCAGCGTCATTTTCAAAATGGGATAATCCTGAAGCTCACGATCAACGCTGATCTCGTAGGTGAGAATATCGTGGTACCTCATCTGTTGAATAACCAAGTAACTCCGCGCATGTTCAAGCTCGGTTTGAATGGATACCCAGTCGAATCCTTTGTTCAGACTCAAACGAAAGAACTTCGAGAGGGCCTGCACAAGTTTGATTACATTTTCTTTTTTCTCTGCTTCAGCCATCCATAGGATGGATTCCAACGTGTTATACAGGAAATGAGGGTTGATCTGAGCTTGTAGCGTACGTAGTTCAGCTATTTTCACCTGTTCATTCTCTCGAATGCTCTTTTCGATTGACATTTTGAGTTTATCCAGCATCACATTGAAACTTTTGCCCAGATCAGCAATTTCGTCCGAGCCGTGTGGTGTGACTTTGGCTTCCAAGTAACCGTTTGCAGCTTTACGCATCTTGTTCATCAGAATTTGGATGGGAAGAATCAGTCGATTATTCAGGAAAAAATATAACGATATCGCAAAGAAAGCACTTAACAAAACCGTAATGATGATCAATTGGCGAATGCTATTGGCCTCTGCAATGATTTCCTGATAAGGAGCTACCCCGATCATTTTCCATCCGGTCTGTTTTGAGGTGCTGTATACAACAAATTGGGGCTTGGATCCTGCAGACAGGATAAAGCTATCGTGCTGTAGATGTAAAGGGACCGATCGGATCTGATCCATCATGGTTATGGATGCCGGGGTGGCATCCGGCCTGAAGAGTGTATTTCCGTATTGATCACTAATATAGAAAAAACCGGAATCCTTAATAGGGGTATTCGTCAAAAAATCATCAATGAACGAATCATTCAAATCAATCACTATGAACCCGATGACCTCATGTGTAATTCGCTCTTTGACCGTAGTTATAATTGAAAGCGCATTCTGTTTAGGGTAAGCAAACCCATCCAGCCTGTTATATTCGGCATAGGCTGCAGAATGAGGGATGCGCAGAATCGCATCCGGATACTGTATCAGATACTTGAAGTACGGGTTACGTAGCGGATTTCGTTCCAGCTTGAACACGCCTTTTCGTTCACTTATGCCTTTTCCATAGAAATTCACGAACGAGATATTAAGTACCTTGTCATACTTGTAGGTTTCGCGATAAAGATTGTATGTCTGAAGGATGGCTTTGGCTTCCGGGTAGGACTCCGATTGAGAATACAGGTATTGAAGCACTTGCGGGTTCTTGCCCAGTTCAAGCAGCCGTTCCGTATCCTCAAACAAGATGTCAATGTTCCTGGCAAGCTGGTCGGCAACCAGCTGTGTCGAGGCCTTGTTATGATTGGATACGACCGTATAGGATTTGTGGTAAGAAATCAATCCAACCACGATCAGTGGTACTGAACTGAGGATGATAAACATGCTGAGTAGTTTAAGCCTGAGGCTTGAAGCAATCCATTGAATGAGTTTCAACGTATTCCACTCCATCTGAAGGGATCAAAAATGTATCATTAGTATAACATGATTTTCTAATATGTAAGAGAATCGCTAAATACTACACAATTAAACAAAGAAATTACACGTTCTAAACTCCATTTTTTGAAATTACTAAATTATTACATAAATAAAGTATGAGACTCCATATAAGCTCGGAATGAAAGCGTTCTATAATGTGGTCACACCACAAGGTGAAACGAAAAAAGGGAGGATCACAACATGCGAACCAAAAAAAAGTGGGGACTTGCCATAACATTGGCTATGGTGATGCTGGTCAGCACGGCATGTAGCAGTACCAATGGAGGAGCAGGCTCCGATAAAGAAACTTCAACGAGTGGGAATGGCAGTACACCTGCCAGCGCCAAAACAATTACGCTTGGTTTTTCGCAGGTTGGTGCGGAGAGTGGTTGGCGTTCGGCGAATACCAAGTCGATTCAGGATTCAGCCAAAGAAGCGGGTTATGATTTGAAATTCTCCGATGCGCAGCAGAAGCAGGAAAATCAAATTAAAGCTTTGCGATCCTTCATACAACAGAAGGTGACGGTGATTGCTTTTTCCCCTGTTGTGGAATCGGGTTGGGACACCGTATTGAAGGAAGCGAAGGATGCAGGCATTCCCGTGATTTTGACGGACCGTGCTGTGGATTCGCCGGATAAAACCCTCTACAAAACCTTTATTGGCTCCGACTTTGTAGAAGAAGGACGCAAAGCAGGTCAGTGGCTTAGTGACCAATACAAGGACACACAAGACGAGATCAATATCGTTGAGCTGCAGGGTACAACAGGCTCTGCACCAGCGAATGACCGTCAAGAGGGCTTTATGGAATTGATTGCTTCCAATTCGAAGCTTAAAGTGATTGCTTCACAATCGGGTGACTTTACACGTGCCAAAGGCAAAGAAGTCATGCAAGCTTTCCTCAAAGCACATAAAAAAATAGATGTTCTCTATGCACATAATGACGATATGGCACTTGGTGCAATTCAGGCCATTGAAGCGGCAGGATTGAAACCAGGCGTAGATATTACCATTATCTCTGTGGATGCCGTGAAGGATGGGATGCAGGCTGCTGCTGATGGCAAAATCAACTTTATCGTTGAATGTAATCCGTTGTTGGGACCTCAATTAATGGAAGCGGTTCAATCGGTAGTGGACGGGAAAGACATCGAACCCCGAATCGTTACGGATGAGACGACCTTCACATCAGAGCAAGCCAAAGAAGCATTGCCATCACGCGAATATTAAAAGCAGATTCGTATAACACCGAAAAGTCATTTTTCGACCAGGCTGTCGCTAAATGACTTTTTTCCATAACAAAGGAGAGGGTTATATGGCTGAGCAAGCACCCATTTTGCAAATGTCAGGCATCACCAAACAATTTCCCGGGGTTAAAGCGCTATCCAGCGTCAGCTTTCGCTTGTTTCCGGGCGAGATTCATGCCTTGATGGGTGAGAACGGAGCGGGGAAGTCGACGCTTATTAAAGTTCTGACCGGCGTTTATTCCATTGACGAAGGAACGGTAACCATGGATAACCGTGATCTCTCGATCTCCGGTCCGCTTGAAGCGCAAAAGGCGGGAATCAGTACCGTTTACCAAGAGGTCAATCTCTGTCCAAACTTAACGGTTGCTGAGAATATTTTCATCGGGCGGGAACCGATGCGATTTGGCAAAATCAATTGGAAGCAAATGAACAAAGATGCGGAGAACCTTCTGCGAGACAGATTACATCTGTCCATCGACGTTAAGGCTCCTTTACAGACCTATTCGGTCGCGATGCAACAACTGATTGCAATTGCAAGAGCACTCAGCATCTCGGCAAAAGTGCTCATATTGGATGAACCCACATCCAGTCTGGACAAAAACGAGGTTCAGCAACTGTTTCGTATTATGCACAAATTAAAGAGTGAAGGTCTCGCAATTCTTTTTGTCACTCATTTTCTTGATCAGGTATACGAAATGTCGGATCGTCTAACGGTGCTCCGTAACGGGGAATTGGAAGGAGAGTACATAGCCGCAGAACTTCCACGCATGGAACTGGTGCTCAAGATGATCGGCAAGGAGCTCGAGGTCCTTGAGGAGCTTCCGAAGGAAGCGGATGCTGCCCAGGGGGAGTCGGGAGAACTGTTAATTACCGCTAAGGCACTTGGACGCAAAGGAGCAATTGAGCCGTTCGATCTGGACATTCGCAAGGGAGAAGTCGTGGGCTTGGCTGGGTTATTGGGGTCTGGTCGTACCGAGATCGCTCGCCTTTTCTTTGGTGCAGATCGTTCAGATGTAGGCAAGCTGCTCGTTGTAGATACAGGAAGTACGGTCAAGTCGCCGCGTCATGCAATTGATCAGAATATTGCTTTTTGCTCCGAGAACCGTAAAACCGAAGGCATAATCGATGATTTGACCATTCGGGAGAACATTATTCTGGCTTTACAAGCGACACGAGGCTGGTCCAAACCAATCTCACGCAAGAAACAGGATGAGATCGCCGAAAAGTACATCAACCTGTTAAATATCCATCCGAAAAACCCGGAGCATTTAATTAAAAATCTGAGCGGCGGTAATCAGCAAAAGGTGTTGCTTGCACGGTGGCTGCTGATGAACCCCGATCTGTTGATTCTCGATGAACCTACGCGTGGAATTGATATCGGTGCCAAGACTGAAATACAGAAGCTGGTGCTCTCTCTATCGAAGCAGGGCATGGCCGTGCTGTTCATTTCGTCCGAGCTGGAAGAAGTGATTCGTGTCAGCCACCGGATTGCCGTAATCCGGGACCGCAAAAAAGTGCAAGAACTTAGCGGGCATCAGATCAATCAACAGCAAATCATGAAAGCAATGGCAGGAGGTTAAAGAGATGGCGGGCAAGATGCGTAAACATCATTTGTTTTGGCCGTTATGTATGCTTGGTTTACTTTTAATCTTTAATTTGCTGTACTCTCCGGATTTCTTCTCCCTCGTCATGCGAGAAGGGAATCTGTATGGCAGCTTGATTGATATTCTCAATTTTGGAGCGCCCTTAATTCTGGTATCGATCGGCATGACACTGGTGATTGCAACCGGAGGTATCGATTTGTCCGTGGGCTCTATTGTAGCGATCTCCGGTGCCGTGGCTTGTATGAGCATCAGCAGAGGAGTGGATCAGAGTTCGCTCTGGCTTGTGTTGGGTGCACTTGGATTATCTATAGGTCTCTCACTGATCTTGGGCATATGGAATGGGGCGCTGGTTTCGGTCGCCCGAATCCAACCCATTATTGCAACGCTTATACTGATGGTAGCCGGACGTGGGATTGCGCAATTGATTACGAGTGGACAGATTATTACTGTATCCAACGCGAACTACGCCTATATCGGTGCAGGTTCGCTTGCAGCATTACCTTTTTCCATCTTCATCGTATTAACTGTGCTGCTTGTTGCCTCATTGCTGACGAGAAAAACGGCACTTGGACTGTTTATTGAATCGGTTGGAAGTAACGCAAACGCGGGCCAACTGGCAGGTATTCGTTCAAAAACAGTTATTCTCACGGTATATGTCTTCTGTGGTCTGTGTGCCGGCATTGCCGGGCTTATTCTCAGCTCAAATGTATCCAGTGCGGATGGCAATAACGCAGGTCTGTGGTATGAACTCGATGCCATTCTTGCTGTAGTCATCGGGGGTACTTCGCTCAATGGTGGTCGTTTCTATCTAATGGGTACCGTCGTTGGAGCACTCATTATCCAAACCTTAACAACGACGATCTATATGATTGGAGTCCCGCCAGAAGTTACGTTGGTTGTCAAAGCTTTTGTTGTACTGGCCGTATGTTTGATTCAATCCGATTCATTCCGCAATTCCATGGTGATCCGTTGGAAAAAACGGAAGTTTCCAGCCGAACAGGGGGTTAACCGCCATGTTTCTTAATCGTAAGTATCTCCCGGTCTTTGTCACCTTCGGTTTGCTGGCCGTGATGTTTGCCATAGGCTCTTTCCGCTATACGGGGTTCTTTTCCACACAGGTACTACTTAATCTTCTCATTGATAACGCATTTCTGATTATCACGGCGATTGGCATGACTTTTGTGATTGTATCGGGAGGAATCGACCTGTCGGTAGGTTCTGTCATTGCGCTGACGACCATCATTAGCGCAAGTCTGGTCGAGAAGCAAGGGTGGTCGCCTGCGATTGTTATACCTATGGTGCTTGTCATGGGTGCGTTGTTTGGCACAGTCATGGGGGCGATCATCCACTATTTCAAAATCCAGCCTTTCATCGTGACACTGGCAGGCATGTTTTTGGCGCGGGGGCTGTGTTATGTCATCAGTCTCGACACCATTACCATTACGAATCCATTTTACACACAGGTTGCACAGGCGAAAATTTCCTTGCCAGGGGGCAGCTTTGTCTCCATTAATGTGATAATTGGACTGGTTATTGTACTGCTCGCGATCTACCTAGCACATTACACCCGGTTTGGGCGCAACGTATACGCCATCGGCGGAAGCGAGCAATCCGCGCTGCTTATGGGACTGCCAGTTGCACGTACCAAAATCCTGGTGTACACGTTCAGCGGTTTGTGTTCCGCGCTTGCCGGTGTTGTCTTCACCTTTTATATGTTATCCGGTTATGGATTACACGCCATGGGTCTTGAACTCGATACCATCGCCGCTGTTGTAATAGGAGGCACCTTGTTAACAGGTGGTGTAGGGTATGTGGCGGGAACCTTTATTGGTGTATTGATCCAAGGGGCTATCCAAACTATAATTAGCTTCGAAGGTACGCTCAGCTCATGGTGGACCAAGATTGTGATTGGCCTGATGCTGTTTGTTTTTATTTTGTTCCAACGACTTCTTAGCGGGCGGCGAGTATCCTCGAAATCACTGCATTAAGTTGATCGAATTAAATGAAATATGGAGATGGGGGATGCGTGAGTGAGAAGACATGTGAACGGGTTGTGTTTGTTCATTCTACTGCTGCTTGTCGGCTGCACAACCCCTGAGTCTGAATCTGTTCCTCCTCCAATCTCGTCTAACAACTTAGAAACTCTTCCCTCCGTTGAGGAATGGATGGAATCAGCGGTAGCAAGGGATACCTCTACGAAACCGATTGTCTTGGGTTTTTCACAACTGGGCAGAGAGAGTGCCTGGCGTCTGGCAAACTCCACGTCTATTCGCAATGCTGCGGCTGAATCGGGAATCTCCCTTGTCATAAAAAATGCAGAACAGTCTCAGACGAAACAGTTCGAGGCTGTTCGGTCGTTCATCAGGCAAAAGGTGGATGTCATTGCCATTGCACCGGTCGTGGAATCGGGCTGGGATGGTATTCTTCAGGAGGCTAGGGATGCAGGTATACCCGTGATTATCGTAGACCGGTCCGTTGATGTCAAAGACACTTCACTTTTTGTGACAACGATTGGATCGGACTTTTATGAGGAAGGTGTGAAGGCCGGAAAGTACATTCAGGATCGGATGCGAAATCATCCGGGTTTGATACGGATTGCCGAACTGCAAGGCACGAGTGGTTCTACACCCTCTATCCAGCGTGGCGAGGGCTTTAAAAGCATTTTCGAAACCAGAGCAGATATCATTTTCTCACAAAGTGCTCCTGCCGATTTTACGGAGGACAATGGGAAACAAGTGATGAAAGAATTCCTTCAGGTCCCGGAAGACGAACGGCCGCAGGTTCTTTTTGCCCATAATGATGAAATGGCTTTTGGCGCCATTCAAGCGATAGAAGAAGTTGGGCTGAAGCCGGGAGAGGACATTATCATTGTCTCGGTGGACGGCTCCCGCAAAGCACTTGAAATTCTGGCGAGTGGGAAAATCAACGCTGTGGTGGAATGTAACCCGCTGATTGGTCCCCAGCTTATGCAGGCTACAAAAGAAATTATTGCAGGGCGTACACTCCCGAAGCGCATGGTGCCCCCGGAGGACATTTTTACACAGGAGAGTGCTAGACGGGAGATGTACAACAGGCGATTCTAGAATACGTGAATAAATAGAACATTTTGGATAAAATTCAATTTACTTTAAATAAACGTATCGTTTATACTGAACTCACCTTGAACTAAAGTTCTTTTCTATGAGAAAGGACGTAGCGGATTACATACTTTTGAAAGCGCTTTTTTGAGGGGTGAGAGTTCGATAAAGAGAGGGAGTGTAGAAGGTAGTATGCTGTGAATATATTATGAGGAGGTAATTTTATGTTCAAAGTTAAGCTGGCAAAGGCGGTAATATCTCTCGCACTTTTCGGTACCTTGTTTTCTATTCCGGGGGTGCCTGATGCTCATGCTGCAGATGCAAGTTGTCCGAATGGTTATGTAGGTCTGACGTTTGATGATGGCCCATCTGGAAATACAACAAACATGCTTAACGCGTTGAAGCAGGCGGGCTTACGGGCAACGATGTTCAATGTTGGACAAAATGCGCAAAATAATAAATCTCTGGTTTCTGCACAAGTAGCAGCTGGTATGTGGATTGGCAATCATTCCTATACACATCCAAACATGACTACATTAAACAGTTCTCAGATGTCGTCAGAGATTACACGGACACAACAGACGATCCAGTCCATTACCGGAAGTTCACCTAAACTGTTCAGACCTCCTTACGGTGCGACAAATGCGACCTTGAAATCCGTTGTGAGCCAAAACGGCCTGAAGGAAGTACTGTGGAACGTAGATTCTAAAGACTGGAATGGTGCCAGCGCAGCCCAGATCGTGGCAGCTGTGAACACGATGAAAAGTGGTGACATCATACTAATGCATGATCAGTACCAGACGACACTTCAGGCCATTCCGCAGATTGCACAAAATCTGAAGAATCGTGGCCTTTGCTCCGGCATGATCTCATCAACTACCGGTCGGGCAGTCGCACCCGATAATGGCACTACTAATCCCCCGAGTAACGGAACAAAAGTGGAAGCTGAGAACATGACCAAAGGTGGACAATACACCGGCAATATCAATTCTCCTTTCAATGGTGTGGTCCTTTATGCCAACAATGATTTGGTTAAATACACTCAGAATTTTGCAACGAGCACTCATAATTTCTCGCTTCGTGGAGCTTCAAACAATGCCAACATGGCTAGAGTTGATTTGAAGATTGGCGGACAGACGAAGGGAACCTTTTACTTTGGCGGAAGCGCTCCAGCGGTTTATACGCTGAATAATATCAGTCATGGGACGGGAAATCAGGTCATTGAGTTGGTTGTAACAGCCGATGACGGGACATGGGATATATACATCGATTACTTGGAAATACATTAACAAGCTCAAGGTTGATTGGAAAATAATGCACTATGATGAAATCCCGTTGGGTTGACCCAATGGGATTTCATCATGTTTTGGCCATTTTGTAACACAAAAGTGGAAGGAAAACATTTATAATGGATGAAATTGTATGTAAAGAATCTGGTTTCTATTGAAAAATTTTATTGAATAGGAGTGAAAGAATTAAATGATTATTATGATTAATGGAGCGTTTGGTTCGGGAAAAACTTCTGCAGCAGAAGCACTTCAGCCCTTAATTGCAAACAGCATGATCTACGATCCTGAAGAAATAGGTTATATGCTCAGAAAACTTCTTCCGGAGAATTGTAGAGAGGAAAGGGAACGTACGGATGATTTTCAAGATATCGATCTATGGAAAATTCTAACCGTAAAGACGGCTAAAGAAGTAAAGCAGAAATACAACAAACACTTAATTATCCCCATGACCATTTATAAAGAGGAAAATTTTAATTACATCTATAACGGGTTGAAAGAGATCGATCAGGACATTCATCATTTTTGCCTTACGGCTAAAGAAGAGACAATTTATCATCGTTTGGCTAAACGCGGAGATGAATATGGAGGCTGGCAATATCAGCAAGCACCAAAGTGTGTTGAAGCTTTTAAGGATGAACAATTTCAAACTCGCATTATTACCGATCATCTGGTGACTAGTGAAATCATAGAACTCATATTGAAAAAGGTCCTATCCAAATAATTATCATTTTTTTAATAGGAGGGTTTTATGATGATGATGATTGTACATGTGCTCTCGAGAAAAGAATGGGAAGCCGCGTTGATCAATGGGATTCTAAAATAAAGTCAGAAGTTATATGGGAAGATCTGTATAATGAAGGCAGGGAATATCCTCATATTTCCGGTGAATTAAATCTAGACGCGGTATTTCATACATATGATGAAGAAATGAACAGAAGAGGATGGAACCTAATTGACGACTGTGACTTTTGAAGAGGTAACCGAACAACACCTCCCTGAAATTAGAGAGATTTATAACTATTATGTAATGAATACAACGATTTCGTTTCATACGGAGGAATTAGATCTTGATCAGATTAAATCCTCTGTAATGAACAAGGATACACGGTATAAAACTTATATAATTCTTGAAAACAATCAAATGATGGGCTATGTTCTGATCACCCAGTATAAGAGTAAACAGGCATATGACATTTGCGGTGAAGTCACCATATATTTAAAGCCCGATATTTTGGGAAAAGGCTTGGGGAAACAAGCATTAAGTTTTATTGAGAAGATTGCAAAAGAACAAGGGTTCCATACCTTAATTGCGACGATTTGCATGGAGAATACAAGAAGTAAATCATTATTTGAGAGAAATGGTTATGAACAATGTGCTCTGTTTAAAGAGATTGGATATAAATTCGATAGAAAACTGGATATTGGAAGTTTCCAAAAGATATTGTAAGGAGAATACGAAATGAGTAGAAACCTATATATTATATCTGGACCCCCTGGAGTAGGGAAATCTACAACTTCCAAGCTGCTGGTTCAGACTTTAGATAAAAGTGCTTACATTTGTGGAGATGCAGTTAGTCACTTCCCGGTCAAAGGGCGAGGTAAACCCTGGCTTGATAAGGATACAAATGACTTAACTTGGAAAAATATATCTAGTCTAGTGAAAAACTTATTGGATTATAAATACGATGTAGTGCTGGACTATGTGGCCCTTCCGGAAGACATTGATGGTTTAACGACAGAATTGGCAGACTATCATGTTCGCATAATCTATGTTGTATTAATGGTTGATCGTCAAACGATTATTCGTAGAGACCGTCTAAGAGCGGAAGAATATCAAATGAAAGAAAGAAGTATAATTCTGCTAGATGAGTTTGAAAATCATCCGGACCTGAAAGTAGATAACAAGCTGTATACTATTCATTTTACAGAAGAACAACTACCAGAAATAGTAAGTGAAATTATAAATAAGGAGAAATATCGAGTGAAATAACTGTACTGTTATTGTGCTTCGAATTGAAAATGATAAGAGGGTGAACAGATGAAGAGAGGAATACGTTTTGAAATACCAAATGCCTATGGTCGCTTTCTTGGGGAGATTTTAAAACCTATGGAAGTATCTAATTTCGATTGGTTTATTGGTGAGGAGGAGTCCTACTTCGTTGTTGATGATACGTTAGGGGATGATCTTTTTCCAAATATGATTATGGGTATGAATGGAGAAGAATTACAGAAGATTATTGATAACAACGAGTATTATTTAATATTTGCGAATTTAAAAGCATTTCCAAAAGGCACACAAGTAACAGATGTAATCACCTATGAAGATTATGTGGAGAGTGAGTGTCAGATGGTTCTTCTTGTGATCGATAGTACCTACGTCACGGTTTATTGTAAAGAGCTAGAAAAAGTCGAGGAATTATATAAACATATAAATAGACAGGGATTTGAATCTCTCGCATATTTAACAGATGAGAATGATGCGAGGACAAAACTATCGGTCTGGTGATAAAGAAACTTGGGATTAACTGCTAACGTTTGATAGACCATCCCATGCATACGTGGATATCCAGTAACATAGCGATTAGTTTAGGTTTTAAGCGCTAACGAACCTGATACGTCTTATTCGGGAATTTGAAACGCCCTCCGCAATCTAAGGAATCTGAGACACGCTATACCAGAAAAATAGCCTTTTGTAGCGTTTTTGTCAGATGATTTTGGAAAATAAGATGTCTCATGTTCCTTACAATTTTAAAAGAGGACCTGAAGCAGAATAAGATGTCTTGTGTTCCTTAGAAAATCGCCTGGCCATTCGTCAGCATCAGTCACCCTGAACTTCAGCAATTTTCGGACGGTAAGCTGGAACCCATCATCGTTTACTTGCCTGAGTTTGAAGCCACACTCTAGTCCGTTTCCCCATGATATTTGAATGTTTATGAATACGATTACATCTTTATGAATGAAGAAGGAGCTGAGAAAATGATGGAGACAGAACGACTTATATTTCGGAAATATACTAAAAATGATTTTGATTTACTTTTTGAGATGACACGTGAGCCGAATATGATGAAATTTATAAGACATGGTGGACCCTGGACGAAGGAAGAAACCATGCAAAGCCTGGAAAAGTTCATCAACTGGAATAAAGACAATGAGGGGTTGTTACTCGCATTTAACAAAGAGGATAACAAGTTAATTGGAACCTCTGGACTGATTCCTCAAATCATTGAGGGCACTCATGAGCTAGAAGTTGGTTACTGGGTTATAGAGCAATACTGGGGAATGGGTTACGGATATGAACAAGCAAAAGCGTGGAAAGAATATGGAATGGATCACTTGAAGCAGAAAAGATTAATATCGTTGATTCAACATGGCAATGTGGGTTCTATGAAAGTCGCGCAAAAGAATGGCATGAAACACGAGAAGGACGTAGATATAATTGGGAAAAATGTAGCAGTATACTCGATTGAGGTGAAGTGAATATGACTCGATTTCCTGAGCTAGAAACCAAAAGATTGCTGTTAAGAGAGATTAAACAGAGTGATTCCCAAGACATATTTCATATTTTTTCTTCAGATGAAGTTACAAGATTCTACGATGTAGAAAGTTTCACAACTATAAAACAAGCAGAAGAACTTATACAAAGGAGGAAAGAACGATTCGAAAATGGTCAGGTGATCCGCTGGGGAATTGCTTTGAAATCGGACAACAGAATTATTGGAACATGCGGATTTCATGGTTGGATGAAACAACATCATAAAGCTGTGATGGGATATGAGTTAACACCGGAGTTCTGGCGGCAGGGTTACATGACCGAGGTAACTCGGAAAATCGTTGAATATGGATTTAAGAACCTTGAATTAAACAGAATTGAAGCCTTTGTGGAGCCAGAGAACGCGGGATCAAGGAAGTTGCTTGAGAAAATGGGGTTCAGTGAAGAAGGCATATTGAAAGAACATTATTATTGGAAAAATCGATTTGTTGATAATGTTATCTATGCATTTTTGAAGAAAGAATATGTATGAGAATACGAATTATTGGATCTTGCGGCAGTGGGAAATCAACATTAGCCAAAGAATTATCTGGTAAGTACGGTATTCCTTCTTATGAATTAGACAATCTCATATGGGACAGAAGTGCCAAGAATCTGAGATATCCTGAAAGTGTCAGGGATGACTCCATCCAATCTATTGTCAGTTCAGATGCTTGGATCATAGAAGGAGTGCAGTACAAGGATTGGACTTTAAAATCCATACAAGAAGCGGATTTGATTTTTGTATTA
This sequence comes from Paenibacillus sp. FSL R5-0701, assembly GCF_037973995.1. Lineage (NCBI taxonomy): Bacteria > Bacillati > Bacillota > Bacilli > Caryophanales > Paenibacillaceae > Paenibacillus > Paenibacillus sp. FSL R5-0701. The sequence continues at coordinate 2,643,671 of NZ_CP150230.1, forward strand.
AATCCAAATGTTTTCATCAGAGATTATCGAATTATAAAGAGGTTTGTACTGTCCAGAGTTGGTTTGCAACCGTGGAATTACAAGCAGTCATTCAAGAATTTATGCCAGATGATTGTGAAATGGAACCATCAATATAATATAGAAGAAGTTATATGTACAATTAACAAAAACCATAAGACTGCAACAATCACGAAGAATAAAACACAAGTGATACAATTGATTGAACATCATTTGGAAGCGGATGTAAGTGAGAGTGAAAAGAACGTTAGAATGAATTAAGGAATGTCGAAAGAGGAGATACAGTGGTGAATATAAAAATACAACCAGTCACACGAGAGAATTGGGAAGAGGCGCTGAAGATCTCTTTGTATGAACACCAAGCGTCATTAGTTCCATCTGTTATTGAGGGGATAGCTTACGCCTATATAAAACCGTGGGATGAAGCATTTGATCCTTACGTACTTGAGATCGATGGGAAGGTTTTTGGTTTCTTTTATCTAAGTTATACTCCCAATAGTACAGATAATTACTGGATTGGTGGTTTTCAAATCGATCAATTCTATCAAGGCAAAGGAATGGGAAAGCGCGCTATAAGAGCCATTTTAGATTACATTACAAAACAGCATCCGGTATGCAAGGTTATTTCATTAACGGTTGAACGGGATAACGAAATAGCACAGAACTTGTACAAGAGCATGTCTTTCATTAGTGAGAATAGAACCAATTCAGATGATGAAGTGATCTACAGGTTGGAAATAAAATGACAGACTCAACATGTCAGAGGGCAATACATATTTGTTAACCAAGAGCTACCATTGGTTGCGGTATTCACTACAATTATATCCAATGATAGCTTGTTATCACTTCATTGGTTTAACAATTTTATATTGAAGAATAGTTGTTTATAGGAGAGATAACATGAGCCACTGGTTTGATCTATGAACTCGATCCAGAGTTAATCAAATTTGCAGTTATGATCGCTAAATACAACAATAAATTCATCATTATAAAAAATAGGAAAAGAGGAGGTTGGGAGATCCCAGGAGGCAACAAAGAAATAGGGGAAACCATTTTACACACGGCGAGTCGAGAACTCTATGAAGAGACAGGGGCAGTACGCTTCGAATTAACTCCTTATGGTGTATATGAATGGAATGGGAGCTTTGGTATGGTTTCTTATGCTGAGGTTAAATCGCTGGAGAGCTTACCGGAGTCTGAAATCGATGAAATAAAGCTTGTGGATGTATTACCTGAAGGGATGAACTTCGGAGATATGTTATATCGTTTCTCAGACAGATGGGATGGACTTGAGAACCATAAGCTTAAGAAATACACTATCGAAATAATCATTTGAATGAGTTACCTGAAATTAAAATAAGCTAGTTTTAGTTGGTGGAACTCTGTTTTGAAACTAAAGGAGATGAAAAGAACTAGTGAATAAGAATAAGGGACTCATCATGTCACTATTACTTTTATTGATTTTAATTTTGTTATGGGATTCCTTTCGAACTTCAATTTTTGAAGCAGTTACTGTTCAAAAGATTAGTGAAAATGAAATGACTGTAATTAATTTTAATAATCTTGAAAGAACAATAGCCGTTCCAATGGATATGTCAAAACTAATTGAAGAGAACAAGGAATACACTATTTTGTACGATAAAAGGGTCTTTGATAAATACAGACTTCGATCTATAAAGCCATAGGATCTTAGAAATAACATGGGGAAGGAGAGATGGCAATGACCATGATAACGTATAGAACGTTGACCCTTGATGATATGAATCAGCTGCAGGAAATAGATCGTTCGGAACATATTGATCTCATCTATGAAATGAGAGAGAACCGATTGGTTGAGCTTGAACAAAATCATGAATGCTCAAACTGGGATGAGATGCTTTTGAAAGAGATTCAAAATCGATATGTGTACGAATTAGAACAAGGTGGCATGGCATATGGTGCGTTTGCTGACGATCAATTAATCGGATTTGGTGTGCTGGCACATCAATATAGAGGAAAAGAACGAAATCAATTACAAGTTGACTTGATGTATGTCTCACGCGGGTACAGAAGACAAGGTATTGGTAAACGTATTCTAAACGAGTTAGGTGAAGAGGCTAAGAAACGTGGTGCACAGTATCTGTATATCTCCTCCACAGAGACGAAATCAGCGGTATCCTTTTATAAAAGTCAGGGCAGCCAGATTGCAAGCGACATCGATCAAGAACTTTATGACAAAGAGCCGAACGATATACATATGATAAAGGAGCTGGGCACATGACAACGGTTGGGATACTTGGCACCATTTATAATCCTGAACTCAGGGAGCGATATCATTGTTCCCTTTCTCTTTACAAGGATGTGATTACTGAGTTTAAACCAGATCTCATTTGTGGTGAAGTTCATCCGCAGAGTTGGATGAGGTATCTGAAGGACAAACATGATAGAGGATACTGGGGAGAACCAGCCAGTGAGTATTGGGAATTGGTCTTCCCTTTATGCGAGGAGCATAACATCCCATTTGTCCCTATTGACTGGTTTGAATTGGATGTGTGGAATGCTTTTGATCCATTCAACGGTTATTCGGACGTGGAACGCAAAGAACTTGAACAACGGGATGATCACTGGTTTGCAGAGCAAATGTAGACGTATCAGTTTGGCGAGATTCCTTTTAATTCAAAGGAGTTCGATCGTGTAACCAGACAAAAATATGAATGGTTGCATCAGGTAAACGCGAAGGCACAGAACTTTCGATGGGTGGTCCGCAATCAGATTATGGTTCAAAGAGTCAAAAATACAATTGAAGCTCATCCAGAAAAACGAATCCTCTGTATCGTTGGAGCCGATCACAATTACATCTTCCAACAAGAGCTTATGATAGAACCCGTTGAATTGTTGTATCCGTTACGATAAAGGAATCGCTGGTAGAATTACAAATGAAACTTATTATTTAAGGAGCATTACATGCGCAAAAAAATACGTAAAACACTCAAATACAGCATACTTAGTATTATTTTAATGGTTATAGTAGCTCTGATATTTGCCACATGGACACCCAAAATTAAAGGTGAAAACAGCATCAGCATGTTAGAGCAGGTCGAAATTAACGGTACAGGACATGAAGTCATGATCAGGGGTGTTGATCGGACTAACCCTATCCTGATTTTTGTGCATGGCGGGCCGGGATGCTCGGAGATTCCATACGTAAGGAAGTATCAGAAAGAGCTTGAGCAACACTTCACGGTGGTGCATTACGATCAACGTGGGAGTGGGAAGTCCTATCACTTTTTTGAGGATTACTCGAATCTCACAACAGATGTATTAGTAGATGATTTGTTAGCGTTAAGGAATTATGTATCTAAGGAGTTAGGTCAAGAGAAGGTTATATTAATTGGTCATTCATTTGGTACATACATCGGGATGAAAGCTGCGGCTAAAGCACCTACTCAGTTTCACGCTTATATAGGCATTGGACAGATGGCTAATACACTTCAGAGCGAACTGGAAAGTTTGGAGTACACGTACGAGCAAGCGAAACAAGCCGGTAATGAAGATGACGTTAAAAAACTGGAGCTAATCCGCAGCTCGATCGAGCAAGGAAAGGAACTTACGCCTAGAATTTTGTTGCAAAAGTACGGTGGTGCAGCCAGACTCATCAACGAGAATAGAGATTATATTTCAGGATTCCTTTTTAATCCCGAATACAATGGGCTGGATATGATACGCTTTTATTCAGGGATGTTCAGTTCACAAGACATCTTACTGAAGGAAGCATTTGGTCAAAATTTACCTGATATTGTTGATCATCTGGAGATTCCTGCCTATTTTGTAACGGGGAAATATGATTATATGACCACTGCGAATGCAGCACGTGATTATTTTGACATATTAGAAGCACCGATCAAAGACTTTATTGTATTCAACGAGTCAGCGCATTACCCACAGTTTGAGGAGAAAGAAAAATTCGTAAAGTGGTTAAATGAGCTATTTTAATATGCATTGAAAGGAGCAAGATCGTATTGTTAAGTGAATTCATTGTGCTTGAAGAAGAAAGTGATGAGAGTTACCGGTGTTACACTCTGCAAAATACAGTGCAAATATTTGAACATTGCATACAGGATGAGGGTTTAAATGACATCCGAATATATGTGTCCACTAATACACCGTTAGATTCAATTGTTCATAAAATAGAAGACTACATTAAGTGGTTTTCAACGTGTGAGACTGTCTTTCGAGAATATTATGAGAATGAACTTCATGAAAAGGTACATCCGAATTGGTTTAATGAGATTGAAGTCTATCGTGTGGATATCACATTTAACAGTATAACCCACTACGGCGCAACAATATCTTGCGGAGATCATATTTTGCGCGATCACATCATGATTATTGATTTTGATAGAGAACAAATTCAAGCAATCCACTTAAATGGATAGATGGATTATTTTGTAGTAAATAGTCATAAAAAACAATAAAGATATCGCTTTATTTTCCATAAATGTGTTATTATGTTGGTGTCGGACGAAGAATTCATTTGTTTGATCGATAGAGAGAGGAGGCACGTATTCTCGAATCATTCAATCTGTATGGATAGATTAACTGCACTGCTTGTTAAAAATAATAGAATAAGCGGAGGTATGGTTATGTTCGAAAAATGGAAGAAATTTGGCATCAGCAGCTTGGCACTGGTATTAGTGGCTGCGGTAGCCTTTACCGGATGGAGCGCTAAAGCATCAGCAGCGGACGCTTCGCAAATAGTGTCTGAGATGGGTGCAGGATGGAATCTCGGCAATCAGCTGGAAGCAGCGGTGAACGGTACACCGAATGAGACAGCTTGGGGCAATCCTACGGTAACTCCAGAGTTAATCAAAAAGGTAAAAGCGGCAGGCTTCAAATCCATTCGTATTCCCGTTTCCTATTTGAACAACATTGGAAGCGCTCCCAATTATACAATTAATGCGGCATGGCTGAATCGAATTCAGCAAGTCGTGGACTATGCGTACAATGAAGGTCTGTATGTGATCATCAATATTCATGGTGATGGGTATAATTCCGTACAGGGTGGATGGCTGCTCGTGAATGGTGGCAATCAGACTGCCATTAAGGAAAAATATAAGAAAGTGTGGCAGCAAATTGCCACCAAGTTTAGCAACTACAATGATCGCCTTATTTTCGAATCCATGAACGAAGTTTTTGATGGTAACTATGGCAATCCAAACTCGGCCTATTACGCCAATCTGAACGCATACAACCAAATCTTCGTGGATACGGTTCGTCAGACTGGAGGTAACAACAATGCCAGATGGTTGCTAGTTCCAGGCTGGAACACCAACATTGACTACACTGTTGGTAATTATGGCTTTACTCTTCCGACAGATAATTACAGATCCTCGGCTATTCCTAGTTCGCAGAAGAGAATCATGATCTCGGCACACTATTACTCTCCGTGGGATTTTGCAGGTGAGGAAAACGGCAATATCACACAGTGGGGTGCAACTTCTACGAATCCTGCCAAAAAGTCTACTTGGGGACAAGAGGATTATCTTGAATCGCAATTCAAGTCCATGTACGACAAATTTGTGACTCAGGGCTATCCTGTAGTGATTGGTGAGTTCGGTTCCATTGATAAAACGTCTTACGATTCCAGCAACAATGTTTATCGTGCTGCATATGCCAAAGCAGTTACAGCAAAAGCCAAGAAATACAAAATGGTTCCTGTGTATTGGGATAACGGGCACAATGGTCAACATGGATTCGCATTATTTAACCGTTCAAATAATACCGTGACTCAGCAAAATATCATTAATGCGATCATGCAAGGTATGCAATAATTTACTGTCTATCTGCATTCGTGCAAACGGCGTGTTCCTCCAAAAGGGACATGCCGTTTTTTGTGCTACCCGGAGATAAAGTTGAACAACATTTACCAATGCATTTTACATAAGCCACATACAGAATTCATTAAATCCCACACTACCTTTTATATACTTAATTTGCTTGATATAGCGAACTAAAAGGACTAGGTGGTAGACAGAATGTTAAAAAAACGTGATTTGCAGGAATGCCTTTCACTGTACAGCTTAATGATGGACCCCGCAGTTTCTCCTTACGTTCGTTATGCATGCCAATCGTATGAGGAATATCTATTCCTGACGAAACAATTGATGGCTGAAGAAGAACAAAAGACAGTGATATCCCGAACGATTTTGAATGAAACAGGGCAGCCTATTGGAACCATTGATCTATATCATATTGAGCATCGAACCGGTTTTTTAGCCACATGGATTGGATCACCGTTTTTTGGAAATGGGTATAGCCAAAGAGCCAAATCAGCCTTCTTTGTTGAATTGTTTCTGGAACATGGGATTGAAACGGTATTTATGAAGATACGCAAGCAGAATATAAGATCCAGAAAAGCAGTACAAAAACTGCCTTACGTGAAGTTGGCCAATGATGTCTATCCCGATGTATATCAACGGATCAATGCCAAAGAGCAAATCTATGATCTGTATCATGTAGAACGGTCAGCCTTTTTCGAAAATAGTATGGATCTGCACCAAGTAGTAGCTACGTAACTTATACAGAGAGCGTTAACAGCGGCATCAGTGATGACGCCGCTGTTTGATATGATATAGGAACGGACCGTTAATATAAAATGCAGGAATATGGACTAGAGAATCGAAAGACATTAAGTAGATAACCTCATAAAATAGTGGACGGCTCAAGAAGGAGGCATTAAATGAATAATATTAACAAGATTTTGGGTGTAGTCCTCATGCTTGGCAGTGTGTTCATTTCGACAATGGAGAGAATTTCAATCCGAGTATCTGTCGCTATAGTAGAAGCAGGATATGCTTCAGGAGGGACTAACGTCCCCCCGTTTGCTCAGACGAACGAGCATCCAACAGGTTTACTCGTATACTTCATGTTCTTTGTTGGATTCATACTATTGGTTGCGGGATTCCCGGGGAGTTATAAGAAAAATCGTAATCATGGGCATAGCAAGGAAGTTTAGCTTGAGGAGGGATGAAAGTGTCCGAACAGGAGGAAGCGTTATCGGGAGGTAATGTGAATCAGGTTGTCAGAATAGGTGAGACGGTTCGCCGGTATGCCAAACCAAATCCATACGTGATTGAATTGCTTTTGCATCTCGAAAAAGTGGGTTATGATCATGCCCCTCGATTTTTGGGAATAGATGAACAGGGGCGAGAAATACTTTCTTACCTCAAAGGCATCGTTCCAGGCAATGACTACCCTGATCTAGAAGAGTATATGTGGTCAGACGAATCTTTGATTGAAGTCGCAAAACTGTTGAGAAGTTACCATGATGCGACCGTTGGATTTACAACAACATCAGTATCAACGAACAGATATCCAGGCATAACTGAAGATGAAGTTGTATGTCATAATGATTTTGCGCCGTATAATATGGTGTTCAGGGACGGCCGTCCTCAAGGAATGATTGATTTTGATATGGCAGGTCCGGGTCCTCGTCTGTGGGATATCGCCTATGCCTTGTACACGTCCGTTCCACTCGCAGATTTCTCACCAATGATGGATGGAAAGGGTGTTATGCCTTACTCTAGCCAGGCACATGGATCTGTGCGAAAAGAACGCATTACATTATTTATGAGCAAGTATGGACTGAGTGTGCCCACAGACCTGAAGGAATGGGTTATATCACACATTCGTTTTATGTGTGAAACACTATCAGATCGCGCAGCTGCTGGGGAACATGCTTTTATGAAAATGGTAGAGGAAGGTCATCTCGCACACTATGAGAAAGAGCTTGTCTTTCTAGAAAAGCATTTTGAGGATTGGACTTAATTAAGGAGTGATCACTTCAATGTACAAACTTAAAACAATAATAACAGACCAAAGTGTCATTGAATTTATTGAACAGATCGAGCATGCAAAGAAACGTGAAGACGCTTATCAATTATTGGATATCTTCACGGAGACGACAGGTTATGATGCGAAAATGTGGGGACCGAGTATAATTGGATTCGGTGCATATCATTACAGATATGAATCGGGTCACGAAGGAGATGCACCACTAGTGGGCTTCTCGCCACGAAAGGCGAAGATCAGTTTGTATTTTGCCACAGGGGATAGCGAGCGAGAAAATCTATTAAAGGACTTTGGAAAACATACAACAGGGAAAGCATGTGTGTACATCAACAAGGTCGCGGACATTCATGTGGATGTGTTGAAAGCGCTAATCGTGCAGTCTGTTGAGTTCTTAAAAGAAACTTATCCGAATCAATAAATCTGCACGCTCAACAAGTACTGAATCACTAGAGAACATAAAACGCTTCAATCTATCACATAAACGTTATAACGCATAAACAGGCTGTCTTGAAGATCAAGACAACCTGTTTATTGCCAGCAGTTCTCGTTCAGGAGTGGAGAATCTTATACATATGACATGTTTAATTCGTACCGTAAATATCCAACGTATATGTTGAGCAGGACCATAATCAGTTAACAAAATGAATACGCTCAGAGTCCTCTACCGTGTAGCTTGCCCGTACGTCCGAATCTCGATCAATTCCGCATACCTGCTGCCATTAGTAGCATCAATGATTACTCTAAGCGCTTGCACATACACAGGTGTATCCAAGGAATGGATGACTTTTCTTCTGCGGTTTTCCGATACGTTTATAATCTCGATCCACTCATCAGACGGATTCAATACTTCCACTCGATAATCGCGTACAAGTTCAGGCATGACGCGGAATGTGGTGTGATGGTGATGTAAATTAACCAGATCCTCGTTCACATCATCATTAAACGTCAAGTGCAACTCAGCCAAGGTCTGTGGTTCTTCCCATGTCAGTTGTACCCATTCAGGCTTGCCAGACTGCATCGGCTGTGACATCCACTGCTGCGGACCACCAAAGGGGCGATGGTAACCGTTGATCGTGTTGTCCGCTGTATAGGCCGTGGTCTCAGAGAGGGTACGACAGCAGAATGGCTGACGTGCCAACCCTTGCATGGACCATAATACGACAGGCTGATCTGTGGCGTGGTCCTCCAGATTTTTGGACACATGGTTTTCTTCCGTTTTGAAGAAGATCAGTACGCCGCTGTGTGCTTCTGTCGAATGGTAGAGTGACAGGGCTTTATTTGCACGGATGATAATAAAAGCATTCTGCGGTTCTTCCGGTTGCCATTCGAGCGGAAGGTTCACCCACTGCGCGGTTCCCGCTGTAACGTTAACGGTTGCATTGACTTGTAACGAATGCGGGACGTAGTTCTCCTTACGCCCCGTATCCCACAGCTCTACCGTCAATGCGGTATCGCTGGATGCATCCAGCAGCAGCTCCAGGCCGCTGAGCATTGGATGCACAGGCAGCAGCAGTGCAACATCCGTACCCAGTGGGTACGTCTCGCCAGGCTGCTCCAGAGCGATGCCCGTCAGCGTGCTGGAGGCTGTAACCTTGGCACGCCGGGCCAGATCCAGCTCATCGTGGCTGCGCACCCCGATGATGGAAGCGTCCTGCCGCAGCAACGTCTGCTGTAGGACCGCCAGATGCCTCGCGTGCAGCTCGCGCGGCGACACCCCCATGGCCGCACAGAGCGCCGCGCCTGTACCCGCGGCTTCGCCGATGACCGCGCATGTTGCCATGACGCGGGTCGTGCCGAAGGCGACATGTGATGCACTGATGTCGCGTCCGGCCATGAGCATATTCCGCACATTCGCGGAATACAACGAGCGGAACGGCACGTGATACACGCCATCGGCATGCATATGCTTCGAGCCGCTCGCTTCGGCATACATGCCCTGCGGAGGATGCAGGTCAATGGACCAGCCGCCAAAGGCAACGGCATCCGGGAATTCCCGTTGGCTGATAATATCGTTCTGGGTGAGCACATAATCACCCGTGAAGCGGCGGTACTCCCTTTTGCCAGGCAGCGAACCAATCCACTCCAGCGTCATATGGTCGGCATCAAACTTGCCGGAGTTCTTGATATAGTCCCAGATCCCGTAGATCACGGACCACAGTTCATCACGGATCAGCTCATTGTCATGAACGGTGTCATGTTCACCGCCCCATTCAATCCACCAGTAATGACAACCGGAATCCCCGCTGCGAATGACCCGGCGAATCGGAATGCTGGTCTGTGTAATATCCTTGGCAAATGAAGGGGGGATATAACGGACAGGCGCACCCGTATCCTTGGTATAAAAGAGGAGCGTACTGCCCAGCGTGATTTGATCGGCCACCTCAGGTGCCCATTCTTCACCATATTCGCTGCGGGCTTCCCGGCCGAGTGCAAACTTGGCTCCAGCCAGAAAGCCAACCAATCCATCGCCCGTACAGTCCAGATAGATCTGACTTTCGAATCGGATTTTGCGCTCAGAACCCATCATCCATCCGGTAACGGAGGTGATCATGCGTTCATCCCCATCCCCAGTGGCCTCTACTTCATGTACATCCGTGTTCAGGTACAGGCTGATGTTGGATTCAGCTCGAACGGCTTCCAGAATGATCAAGTCCCAGAGATAAGGATTGCCCTCTGGATTACGATACTGATTCTCTACAAATAGTTCCCCCATGATGCCCGTCTCGCGGGCATAACGGTTAATCCCGTGGGCGGTAGCGCCGCAGACCCACACGCGTACTTCACTGCTGGAATTGCCACCGAGTACAGGACGATTCTGTACCAGAGCGACATGTTGGCCCAGCCGGGCAGCAGATATGGCAGCGCATACGCCAGCAAGCCCGCCCCCGATGACGGTGATATCCGGTTTAACGAGTTCGTGCTTCATATGAACACCTCTCTCTTTGAATATGGATGAGCCTAAGCTCAGAATTCATATTTCATATCTATAATTTCATATTAGTTCTATATATTTACTTTTCAAATACACTATATTATCATCGAGCATATACTTTATTTCATAACAAAGGCGGGTGTGTCATGGACCTCCTTAATCACATCTACTGGAAGAAGAAAGCCGAATTTGCTCTGGCAGAAGATATCTACGACGCTTGGGTGGTCTTTGCCGTTGAAGAGGGTGTATTTCGTTACGAGATTGATGGGCAGAGCGGAGAGGCGGGTTTTGCTGATCTGGTGTTATGTCCGCCCCACGTTCCTTTTCGCAGAGAGACGGTAACCCCGCTGACGTTTCACTATATGCTGTTCCGTTGTAACTCTGCAGAGGATGAGCGTCTCCTGCCGCCAATCGGAAAATCCCTCATTAATGATACAAAGCGTCTGGCTTCAACATATGCCTACCTGCGTCAGGCGAGTGAGGACAACGATGAGGATACAACAGGATGGAAAACCCATCTGATGTTGGATTTGTGGCGGCTATATCAATGGGAGCGCAGACAGAGCAGGCTAATGGAAACGAAGTTCACGGAGGATGCCCTCATGGCTGAAGCGGCAGTATTGTTGGAGGAATGGGCGGGAGAGGCGGTCAGTCTTCGAACGTTGGCCGAACAGTTGGCTTTGAGTCCAGTCCAGCTCACCCGAAGGTTCCGGGAGGCCTTTCAAGAGACACCATCCGATTATCTGAAAGCGATTCGTCTCAAAAAAGCAAAAGCTTTGCTGGCAGATAGCCGTCTGACTCTCACGCAGATCGCTGAGAGATGTGGATATGAGAACGGATTTTATCTGAGCCGTGTATTTTCGTCCACCATAGGAATCAGTCCCTCAGAGTATCGGAAACGACATCAAGTATGAGGTAAGGGTCTCGTCCATCTAGCCTTCCATCCATTCACTCATTCATTTCTTGCTTACACCAATAGAACATATCTGTGTAGTTCACATGGATGCAGGCAGCGAATATCACAAATCCATGCAAATCATTCGACTCCGGCTGTAAATGGCAGGCAGGTGCTATAATGGGGTCATTAATTGTAGGGGAGCGAGCACTAAGGAATGAAGAAGCCAAATTGGAAGAGTTGGTTGCCACAGCGGCTCAGATATCGTCTGTTCGGTGCATTTGTGGTGTTGATTCTTTTGCCGTTCAGTGCATTGAATGTCTACAATTATCAGCAGATTGAATCCCTGGTCGAGCAGAAAATTAGTGAACAGAGTCATGAGCAGCTAGTCCAGATGTACCGCTCTCTGGAGGAGCAGATGAGCATTGCCTTCAAAACGCTCATTTTTCTGGAACAGGATTCCGCGGTAAGAAATGTGCTAACCTCCCCGGGCAGTCGTACGCCGCTTGAGAACAAGTCGCTGGTAGAAGAAAAGTTCAAGATGATCAACAACAGTTTCTTCCTATATAATCCTTCGGTGTACTTTACCTTGCTGGATTTTCGTGATAGCGTTTACACTTCGTATTTGCCCAAAAAAGCACTAACGTATGGCCCCTATCTGGAACAATTCCGTGAGCGTCTGGGGGAAATAACCATTCCAAAAGGCGGTGCGGATTCACACTCGCTTCAACCGGAAGAACTCTTCTATCGCTGGGATGCACGGGATTCCAACCCTGTGCTCAGAGAGTTATCCTCCAGCCCATATCTCTTGTCGCTGTATGCTTATATGAAAGATAGCGGCGGCAAGCGATACGGGCTGGCACGAATTAGCATCGATTATTCCTACTGGTTCCAGACCATGCTGAAGGATTCACAGAGTAACCAGGAGTATTATCTTATTACAGGTAGTGGAGAGACCATAGCCAGTTCATCCAAAACAGCGGTGCTTTCACCAGAGGTTACGCGTGAAATAGCTCTTCATCCGGCACAGGCTTATCTGACCGATCCAGCCTCGGATACGCTGATTAACTACGTGTACATCGAATCACTGGACTGGTATATGGTGAATCGGATTCCACTTTCCATCCTGTTTACAGAGATATCCGAGCTTAAACAGCGTTACTTTCTGACCTTTTTTGGTTTCACAGGAGCATTTGTAGTGATGGCTTTTATGATCTCGGCAACGTTCACGCGTCCCTTGTCACACTTACAGAATAAGATGAGGGAGGTTGTCCGCAAAAACCTCAAGATTCGTATTCCCGAAGGCCGCAGCCGAGGGGAAGTATTGGAATTGACACGCACGTTTAATACGATGCTGGATGATGCCAATCAGATGATCAACAGACTCAAGGCGGAGGAACGCCAGAAGGAAGCGGTACATTTTCACATGCTCCTGGCCCAGATGAATCCGCACTTTCTCCTGAATACATTGAATACAATGAAATGGAGCGCGATCCGCAGCGGGAATGAAGAGATCTCCGAGATGTGTGTTTCCTTGGGCAAATTACTGGAAGTCAGCCTGAATTCACAGGTCGAATTGGTATACCTGAAGGACGAGATTGAGTTGGTTCAAGCCTACCTTCATATTCAGCGGATTCGTTACCGCGATAGCTTTGAGGTGACTTGTGAATTTGACGATAAATTGGAGTATGCGCTGGTGCCCAAGCTGAGCTTGCAGCCACTGGTGGAGAATGCCATTCATCACGGTGTCGGGCCACTGGAACAACTTGGTCAGATCCGCATCGGAATTTACAGGCAAGACACAGGAAAGCTGATGCTGGAGGTGGCAGACAACGGAATTGGAATGGAGGAATCCCGGCGTTTGCAAGTGACCCGGACGCGTCCGGGGATCGGTCTGTCCAACCTTAGGGAACGATTGCGGTTATTGTTCAAAGGTCAAAGTAAACTTGAAGTGATCGATAACAAACCTGGGACATTAGTGAGGTTCAGCATTCCTTTTTTATTGTCGACGCCTTACTTACAGAAGCGGTCAGACTAGACGACTGGAGAGGGGAATCTGGCATGTGGAAAGTATTACTTGTGGAGGATGAGGTATTTGTACGTGAATCGGTACGAGAGATTATTTCCTGGGAAGAGCTGGGTTTCACGGTCATCGGAGAATCCGGTAATGGGACCGAAGCACTGGCGATGATTATACAGGATACACCGGATTTGGTACTGACCGATATTGTCATGCCAGGTATGGATGGTCTGGAATTACTTAAACAGACCCGTCAGGCCGGGTTAAAAACCAAATTTGTCATGCTCACCTGTATGGGGGAGTTCGAATATGTACGCCGTGCAATGGAATACGGGGCTTCCAATTATATTTTGAAACTGTCCATGAGTGTGAATTCACTGCGTGATACACTCCGTAAAGTAAGTGCAGAACTGGGAGCTTCAACTGAAGCCCGGACAGAGACAGATCATCATGAAGTGCCACCTTCCACACCGGTTCTCACATCAACGCCTGATTTGCCTAATTCTCTTACGGTCTCTTCTGCGCCCTCACCTGAACCTGATCTTCCATTTACACCTGTTCGTGAGCCGATTGTGAAGCATCCGGAGATTAGCAAAATAATTCAGTATATCGGACAGCATTACGACCAGGACATTACCGTCAAATCCATGTCACGATATGTGATGATGGGCGAGAATTATGTGAGCGCTTTGTTCAAAAAGAAAACCGGTCATACCCTAATTCATTACCTGCATGGGGTACGGATGGAGAAAGCGGCTGAATACTTGCGCGAGACGGACCTTCCTGTACAGGAGATTGGTTACCGGGTAGGATTCGGAAGTGATAATTATTTCATCAAAATATTCAAGCGTTGGACCGGTTGCACGCCCAGCCAGTATCGCCATCGTTCGTGACTCACAGGATGAGTAGAAGGAATATGTGTACCGAGTGCTCAGGCAAGCACAAGTAAATCCGCATTTTTGTTCAATCCGAATCATGGATATGTATCTTATGAACCCAGCAAGGTCCCTGCTACGATGTAACGGAAGGTACACTTCAATTCAGGGAGGTCATGTGACCAGATGAAAATCAAAAAAGGATTAACGGGGTTAATCGTAGGCGCGCTGATGCTGGGATTACTTGCCGGCTGTGTAGGTAAAAATGAGACGAACGGTGGAGATAACGGAGGTGGAGCGGCAGAGGGAAAAGTGAAGCTCACCATGTGGGGCGCGGTGCCGCCTGAGAATGGTCCACAGGAAGTGGTGGATACCTGGAATGCGGAGCATCCTGATATTCAGGTGGAATATGTGCGGTTTGTGAATGACGATGATGGCAACCTGAAGCTGGATACGGCGCTGTCCACCGGGCAGAACGTTGACCTGTATGTCAACTATACCCTTACAAATCTGGATAAACGCATCAAGGGCGGGACAGCGCTGGATCTGGGCGAGTTCACCGACTACAACATTGATGAGAAAATGGGTGAAGATGCGGCTTCCTGGAAAGTGGACGGTAAATATTACGGGATGCCAACCAAGAAAAACGCTGCCTTCTTCGCTTTAAATATGAAAGCGCTTGATCAGGCCGGACTGAGTGTACCGAAAGCTTGGACATGGGATGAAGCCCGTGAATATGCACTCAAACTGAAGACAGCTGGCTTCAAGTACGGATTGGTGCAGCATACCGCTTCCTATGTAGACCCGCTCGATTCCGTTCTGGTGAAGAACGGTTATGTTAAGGCAGACGGTTCTTCCAACCTCGATGATCCACTCGTTACCAAATGGCTGGAGACGTTGAACGGGATGATGAAGGAGGATGCAACCACGCCTCCACTCGGGGAGCAGCTGACTTCCAAAATGCCGGTGGAAAACATGTTCCTTGGCGGTGAGTCTGCCATGATTAATATCGGCGAATGGCTGATCCGTACATCCAACAATATGACTGAGTTCCCTCGGGATTGGAAAATCGCCTTTGCCCCTGTACCGAGACTGGCTGCAGAGGAAGCGGATATGGTGAAGAGTGGAGGACTGGGTGACTTTATTGCGATCAATTCCAAGTCGAAAAATAAAGAAGCCGCATGGGAGTTCCTGAAATGGTACGCCGATGGGGGAATGATGCCGATGGCTGCGGGTGGACGTCTGCCTTCATCGAATGCCGTTGATCAGCAGACTGCCATTGATCATTTGCTTGGCGATTATGCTGATTCTTATGATAAAGAGTCTCTGGAATTTGTGTTGTACGGTGACGAGACACCTACGTTTGTCCGCAGCATTGCGCAGGAAGTGGTCGATCTGCGTGCACAGGAGTATGAAAAGTTCTTCCTCGGTAACCAGACTGCCGAAGTAACGGTACAGAACATGGTCAAACGACATAATGACTGGCTGAAACAGAATCAATAGATTGCAAAAGCAATGAGTCCAAAGGCCGTCCCAATGGGGCGGTTTTTTCTATATAAACAATAGAACAATTCCATGTTATTTCTCTCCCGAAAGGCACTGCCGAAATACATATATCTGTGATATCAGGTACAGGGTTATGTTCCTTAAATGTTAGAGGACATCTTGTTATGCTTAATTCCAGAACAGATGTTAAGGAGTGGGGGAGCATATGCATAAATCCTGGATGAAACGGCAGAGCAGACTCGGGTATCTGTTTATTGGGCCCAATATGATTGGCGTGCTGTTGTTTTTTATTATACCGGCTGTCTATTCGTTCTATCTCATGTTCACTGATTACAAATTCATGAGCCCGGAGACGAATTTCGTAGGGCTGGACAATATCCGCCGGATGTTGAATGATGATCTGTTTGGCGTGGCGCTGCGAAATACATTTGTATTTCTGTTAGCGGTTCCGGTATCAATGGGGTTGGCTTTTATCGTGGCGGTGGCGCTGAACAAGTCGGTGTATTGGCAAAAAACGCTGCGTGCCCTCTATTTCATGCCCTATATCACCAGCGGCGTTGCCATCGCTTTTGTCTGGATGCTGCTGTTCCAGCCAACATCGGGGCCGATTAATGGTTTCTTGCGGGGAATCGGTATTACGAATCCACCCGGCTGGTTATCAACAACCGAATGGTCCATGTATGCGATTGATATCATCTGGATCTGGTTCATGTTGGGTTACAACATGATTATTTATCTGGCCGCTTTGCAGGAAATTCCGGAGGAATTGGTTGAGGCTGCACGGATAGATGGAGCCCGTCCCTGGCAGACAATACGCCAAGTGATCTGGCCGCTTGTGAGTCCAACGACCTTTTTGTTGCTAATTACCGGGCTGATCATGACCATCAAAAACTTTGGTATCATTCAAGCGATTACCCAGGGTGGGCCAGGGAACAGTACAACCGTCCTGTCGCTGTTTATCTACCAGAATGCCTTCCGATATTACGAGATGGGATATGCTGCTGCCATTAGTTGGGCGCTCTTTGCCATCATCATGGTCTTCACTGTATTACAGTGGCTCGGTCAGAAACGTTGGGTTCACTATTAAGGAGGGGAGGAAATTGTTATGGAGAAACAAATTGCCGCGAGTGCGAAGCCCCCAGCTCCACATTCACCTAAAGTTAAAGTCCGCATGGAGTCCTTGACGCAGATTCGAAAAATCATACTGACAATTCTGATGTCCGGGTTTGCTTTGCTGATGATTATGCCGTTCATCTGGATGATCAGCACGTCGTTCAAATCTCCTGCGGACGTATTCACCTATCCCATCCAGTGGATACCCTCCAGCCTGAACTGGGAGCATCATATTAAGGTCTGGAGCGGAGTGGATACCTTTGCCACATATTATCTGAACTCGTTGAAAATATCGCTAATTAGCACGATCGGAGCTGTATTTCTCTCGGCTTTTGCAGCCTATGGCTTCGCACGGATTCAATTCAAAGGCCGGGAGACACTGTTCCTGATCTATCTCTCAATGATGATGGTGCCACCGCAGGTACTCTTTGTACCGAAGTTCCTGATGTTTGAATGGGTTGGCATATATAATACGCATTGGGCATTAATCCTGCCTGGAATATTCACGATTTTTGGGGTGTTTATGCTGCGGCAATTCTTCCTGTCCGTGCCTTCAGAGATCTCGGAAGCGGCGTTCATCGACGGTGCCGGTCACCTGCGCATATTCTTCAGGCTGATTCTGCCCTTGGCGAAGCCTGCACTGGCTACCCTGGCCATTATCGATTTCTCCTGGCACTGGAATGACTATGAGAATGCGCTAGTGTTCCTGATCGACAAAGACCTGTACACTGTGCCGCTCGGACTGCAGAACTTTATTCTGGAGAACAATGTGGACTACAACGGCATGATGGCCGCTGCCACGGCAGGCATTATTCCGATGATCATCGTTTTCCTCGTGGGTCAGCATTATATCATTCAGGGCGTGGCCGGAAGTGCCGTGAAGGGCTGAAACTGCTGTCACTGTGATCCCATATAATAACCCTTTTGCTGAACGAAGAGATTTTCGTGGCAGAAGGGTTTTCTGTTGTGAGGGAGAGTAACTTATCTTCTCCAATACAATAGTTCAAACTTCGTATATAATTAACAATGACATATGATGCTGTATGACTACATAACTATCGCGAGGTGCACTAGACTTATGCCAACCATCTACGACTTTACCGTAACCAGAACCAGTGGAGAGCGTTTCCCGCTCTATCAATATGAAGGAAAACCTGTGCTCATCGTAAACACGGCAAGTAAATGTAAATATACGCACCAGTTTGATGACATGCAGAAGCTGTATGACCAGTACAAGGATCAAGGGCTTCAGATTATTGGTTTCCCGTGTAACCAGTTTGCAGAGCAAGAGCCTGGAAGCAGTTCGGAAGCGGAATCCTTTTGTCAGATTAACTATGGTGTGAAATTTCCGATGTTCTCCAAACTGGATGTGAATGGAGAAGCGGCGCACCCGCTCTACGACTTTTTGAAAAGATCAGGGCCTTTTGCTGGCTTTGATGAAACAGATATACAGGCCAAATTATTGAAATTAATGGTGGCTGAGAAGGCACCAGAATGGTTACACGGCGATGCAATCAAATGGAATTTCACGAAATTCCTGATTGATGCAGAGGGTCGTGTGGTCAGACGCTTCGAACCTATCGACTCCATCGACGAGATTCAAGAGAGTATTAAACAGCTTCTATAATTTCACTTTCATATATCCTACAGGGGCATGACACAAATCGTTTCCCTCTTCCGAACAGGAGGTGCATGAATGTGCCGAGCATGATGCAATTTAGTGCTTCACTGGAGTATAGTTACCGATCCACTAGCACGTTTAACCCAGGCAAGTCAGATGGATTCCATTCACATCCACATTATGAGATTTATTATTTTCATGATGGAGAATGTACTTACATCATAGGGGACCGGGTATATAACCTGGAGCCGGGTGATCTGGTGCTGATGCATGGCTTGACTCTTCATCGACCGCATCCGAAACCAGGCAGTGCTTATGAGCGAAGCACACTGCATTTTGATCCGTCTGCAATCCGCAGCAGCCTGCATCCGGACCGTATGGCTGAGGTCTTGAGGCCATTTGAAGAACTCAGAAATTGCCGGGTCAATCTGAAGGGAGATAGCCGCTTTGAATTCGAAGCTCTATTGCATGATCTTCATCGTCTGTCTCAAAGTCAGAGCAATTTCAGGCAAGAGCGAATGAATGTCAGACTGTGTGATCTGTTGTATTTTGTAGCAGAGATCTGCCAGGGTGATGTCCAGGAACAACTTCCCTCATCGGAGAGAGAGCGGCATGTCCAACACATTATTCGTTATGTGGATACCCATTATATGAAGGACATTGGTCTGGATGATTTGGCACTGGAATTACATCTGTCCAAGCCATATCTGGCAGGCATGTTTAAGGAAATGACAGGTTTGACGATATTCAAATATCTGTATGACCGCCGTATCAATCAGGCGAAGCTTTTGTTTCAGTTTCAGCCTGAGATCACCGTGACAGAAGCAAGTCGATTGTCCGGTTTCAAACGCCTTTCGCATTTTAGTCGGATGTTCAAACAAAGTGTGGGATGTTCGCCTGATCTGTACCGTACCCAATTGCATCGCCAATCATAGAAGTCTTGTTTGAGCTGACCAGCTTGTCTGGTTGGCTTTTTTTGTTGATTTTCGCTTGAGGAATGCATACCACTGTGTTTAGAGGACACGCAGAACAGGTAAAGAAAGGTAATGAACCCAGAGGAGGCGAATATGAATGAAACAGCGCACACCGGATCAGAATAACAGCGATACCCATCAGGAGCAATCCCGTGACAATCCTGAACAATATAAGACAGAGCACGAAAGTCTGCTTGACAGATATGAAGAAGAACAGACTGTAGATCCAATTCCGATGGAAGATCTGAATATGGAGGCTCAGGAAGAGAAGAATAAAGACCAGACAAAAAGCAACTCGTCTACTGAAGAGAAATACCGGGCGGATTATCGTAAAAAGACGGGCGAAGGATAATTTCAATTGCTGTATTGGGCAAACTTGTTGAATTGTTTTCGGTGAATGTATATTTAGTGAAAATAAATTAGTTTGTTGACTAATGTATGTTACTATATTATAGTTACTGTGTTGGCAATTGAAAAAAAATTGGGAGGCGATTAAGAATGACAACTTTTTTTGATGCGTTGAAAAACAGAAGATCTTATTATGGGATCAGCAAGGAATCTACAATTTCGGATGCTAAAATCCAGGAAATCGTAGAAGAAGCGGTGAAATATACACCAACTTCCTTTAACTCACAAACATCCCGTGCCGTTGTATTGCTCGGTGAACAACATGATAAATTGTGGAATCACACAGAAGAAATTTTGCGTGAAGTGGTAGGCAATGAAGAAGCCTTCAAATCCACAGCAGAGAAAATGACTGGATTCCGCAGCGGATATGGTACGGTTCTCTTCTTCGAAGATAACAATGCGATCGCACAGCTTCAACAAAATTTTGCAGCTTATGCAGATAACTTCCCAATCTGGGCTAACCAATCCAACGGCATGTTGCAACTGGTAATCTGGACTGCTCTGGAACAAGAAGGTCTGGGTGCATCTTTGCAGCACTACAACCCGTTGATTGATGAGAAAGTGAAGCAAGAATGGAGCATTCCTGAGAACTGGAGATTGATCGCTCAGATGCCATTTGGTAAACCAACGGCAGCACCGGGTGAGAAAGAATTCCAACCCATTGAAGAGCGCGTAAAAGTACACAAGTAAGCTTCGCATTTCCCAACATTTAACCACATACGGCCTCGCTTTAATTTGATACGATGATAGTTGATCGTAATCCAATGAAGCGAGGCTTTTTGATGTGAATAATAGATTAAAAGACATAACAAACCAACGGATATGGAAAATAGCTTTATGCGGGTTATTAACACTTGGATCGGTGGCTGGATACGGCTCTACCGTTCAGGCTGCAAGCGTGCAGCAACAGTTTCAGGATACGCACACCAGTTACGCTAAGGATGCCATTACACATCTGGTGGCCAAAGGTATTGCTGCCGGTACGTCAGAGACTACGTTTGAACCGAAGAAAGCCGTTACTCGTGCAGAGTTTGCGACGTTTGCGGTTAGATTGCTAGGTTTGAAGTCCGTAAAAAATAATATAAATCCCTATCAGGATATAAGCATGAATGCTTGGTATTACGGCAACGTTGCCGCCATGACGAATCTTTTTATTTTGGAAGGAAAGGGTCAGGGAACGTTCCAGCCTAATGCTTCCATTACGCGTGAAGAAGCGGCTGCCCTTCTTGTGCGAATGTTAAAACAACAACCCGTAGAGACATCACTCTTATCTTCAACGTATTTCGATGCAGCGGATATCTCGGACTGGGCACGTCCTTATGTGCAGACAGTATATCAACTTGGACTAATGCGGGGAAGCGGAGGCGTGTTCCGACCACATGACCAGGTAACGCGGGAAGAAGCAGCCGTCATGCTTGATGCCATTTTACAAAAGAAAACATGGTCTGAGCAGTTACAACGTGGGGATGAACTTGGCGTTCAGCTGGGCTGGCAATATAACTCCACTACAGCTGAGTTCAAGAAGCAAGTGGAACAGTCTGAAGTGAATACGCTTGTCCCGCGCTGGTTTTTCCTGAACAGCAGTATGAAAGTAACTGATCACGCAGACCCTGCATTGATTTCCTGGGCATCCGCCACCGACAGGCAGCTATGGCCATTACTTGGGAATCGTTCCGATTCGGCACTTACGCATCAGATGTTATCCAGTTCGGCCAACCGAGCGGCAGTGATCTCACAGGTAGCCGCTTATGTCAAAACCTATAAACTGGACGGCATTAACGTGGACTTCGAGAATGTCGATCCTGTGGATCGTGAAGGATTAACGGCATTTGTCACCTCGTTGACGGCAACGTTGCACGCACTGGGTGCAGTTGTCTCCGTGGATGTATCGCCAGACCTGGGTACAGATTGGACGGATGCATTTGATTATGCCAAGCTGGGCGCTGTATCGGATTATATGGTGCTGATGGGATATGAGGAACACTGGAATGGTGATCCAAAAGCAGGGTCTGTGGCCTCTCTTCCATGGGTGGAAAAAGCTTTGGATACCATGCTCTCCGAGGTGGTACGTGCCAAAACAATTTTGGCCCTTCCGTTATATACACGGGACTGGTCTTCCGTTAATCCAGCAACCAGTTCTTGGGACATTACACTGGCAGAGCAGGGAATGCGTGCGCATGCTACGGGATCTGTAAGACGATGGGATGCAACTCTGGTTCAATATATTATTGGGTACAACAGTAACGGTATGCCAAGATATATATGGGCAGAGGATAGTCGTTCTTTATCAGCCAAAGTGTTAATGAGTGAGCAACGGCAAATTGCTGGACTGGCTTACTGGTATATGGGCGGCGAAACAGCCGATGTATGGAACGCCATTTCAAATGCTTCGCGATTTGAATCGTATAACTTCTAAATATTCATGAATTTGATAGACTCAAGCGAACCGGGATGTTGCCGGATGGTTTGGGTCTGTTTGTTTTGGTATAAGATAAGCAATATGAGGAATCGTTTAAGCTTGGCTGAACGGTTTAATGTATATAAGGACAAAATATATATATATTGAGCTAAACATTTACACAATAACGGAGAGGACAGAAAGAGCCTGAAGAAGCGAAGCGTGCGCCTAAAAGCTTTCTGAAAGAAAGCTGCATCGAAAGCATACGCTTATCTCCGGATTTACCCTTTGTAAAAGGTATTAAAAAAATCTGGGGATAACAGCGATCGGAAGGTTGTTCTGTCATCGGAGTGACCAATGTAAATATTCTTTAGTTCAATGTATATAGTTCAGGAGGAGAAGAAGCATGCGAGAGGTTGATTGCATAATTGTAGGTGGAGGGCTCGCAGGGCTTCAGGCAGCCATTCAGCTTGGACGTTATTCAGCTCATCAGGTGTTGGTAATCGACGCGGGAGAAGGCAGATCGACGTTGTGCCGGACTTATCATAATATCCTCGGTTTCCCCGATGGGGTATCCGGTGAAGAGCTTAGAGAACGAGGCAGGATGCAGGCAGAGCGGACCGGTGTATCTTTTGAGAAAGACCGTATTGTTAAAGCAGGACGTCATGGAGAGAAGATCCAATTGTTCGGTACTTCAGGAACTGAATATAGGAGCAAAACCGTGTTATTGGCAACGGGGCTCACGGATAGAGTTCCGGACATTCCGGGACTAACCCCTACGCTGGGCCGAACCGTGTATGTCTGCCCTGATTGTGATGGTTATGAGATTCAGGATCAACGTACCGTACTATTGGGATCTGGCGAACCAGGTGCCAATATGGCGATGATTTTAATTCAGCGTACGAATGATCTGTTATATATCAATCATGAGCAGGCTCCCATATCTGCAGAGCTGCATCGCAGCATGAAAGAGGCGGGAGTGCGTTATCTGGAAGCGGCTGTTCAGGAAGTGCAACAGATTGAGGATGGCCATATCACCGGTGTTCTGACCGAAGATGGTCAGATCTTTGAGTCGGAGCGTGGATTTATCGCATTTGGAGGCAATCGTGTACACTATGAACTGGCGGAGCAACTTGGAGCTGTAATCGCAGATAATAAACATGTGGAAGCTGATCCACGTAGCTTGCAGGCAGCGACAAATGTGTGGATTGCCGGGGATCTGGGCCTGCACGCAGAGCAAGCAACTGTTGCGATGGGTGAAGGTTCCATTGCCGCGATCTGGATTCATAAGGCGTTACAGCAGATGACAAAGGATTCACGTTGAAATGTACCTCTGGATAAGAGGCTGATTATTCAATTATTACCAAAAAGTCCTCCCAAGCCATGCGTATGGCAGGAGGACTTTTTAAGCTAACTTTTGCTATGGAGAAAAGGATTACGCTTGTTTATCCGATGAATCCGTTGACTTGGAAGAAGACTTCTCGTCCTTTGAGTCATGTGAGAAATCTTTGCGAATGTTGTCCACGATATCACCAACCACGCCTTCGATCATATCGGTTGGTCCGGGATTATTTTTGTCTGGATGGATAACGGTATTTACTCCTGGTTCAAGTTCATCGTTTGTCTTCTCATGTTTGGTTTTATCACGCATGGGAAATTCCTCCTGGTTCGATATTGTATAAGGTGTTCATTAACATATCCAAACACCGTTACGTATATGTAAACGATTAACCGCTGTAGTACTTTTGAAACGTGTACTTGCTCATATATAGAAGATCTATACAGAATTGAACGTACTGATTAAACTTCTGCAATACGTTTATATTATAGATAACCAGTGAGTATTAAGTTTAAAGCACCAAACCAATAAACAACTATTATGCAGGAGGTTATTCAAATGAATGAAGAAAATCATGTAATCCATAAAGATGGCCAGGTTTCAACGGACAAGGTGGACAATGCAATCGAGAAGATTGCGCCGGAAGAAAGAGAACAGATTCTACAGAACTTTGATGCATTTAAAGAATATCTGGGTAAGCGAATTGCCATGGGAGAATCGATTGGACTAAGTGAGGAGCAGATGGCCAAAATTGCCGAGAAAGTAGCGGATTATCTGGCAGCTCGGGAGGAACCCCGGAATCGTGAAGAAAAACTGCTTCAGGAGCTGTGGAATGTCGGCAAGGAAGATGAACGTCACATGCTCGCTCATATGCTCGTTCGTTTGGCACAAAGCTCCACACCCAATCATTAAGATTAACATCTATGCGGGAACCTGTGACGTCTTATTCAAGGGTTTGAAAGTCCCGCAGCAAACTAAGGAATCTGAGACGCGCTATATTGGTATAAACGGCCGTTAATTTCGTGTTTCAGGGAATTTTGGCAAATAACGTGTCTCATGTTCCTTTCAAAATAAAAGGAGCGCCAGAAGAGCAAAAAAGACGTCCTGGGCTCCTTAGTTGTCTGGACCATTCGTCAGGACGAGGCAGCTTGGACTTCAAGATGTTTTGGACACAGACATCCTTCAACGTATCACTTGCCTGAGTTTAAAAGACACACCCTAGTAAAGAACCTCTGAATGGCGATGCCTTCATTGGTTCTTTGCTGTTTACGGAGACTATAGACAGAAGTAATGACGCGCATTGTAACTATTTTTAATCTGGCTGATACTTTTATAATCCCTGTTCTAAGTATGATAGGAAAAGAAAGAACGTTGGAATCGATAGTTCACATGAGCGTTTGAGAAGCAAGACTTCCGGTTAAGGAATAATAACGTTCATATTAAGGAGAGATGTTACCTATGAAGAACGCGACAAAACAATGGAAACTACGAATGATCGGTGCAGTTGTTGCTTTACTTGGTATGATTGTGCTGACTACATATTTACTTACCCCTGCGAATGCTCAAGGTAGTACGGATGCTCAACAACCTTCTGCGAAAGAAGCTCAAGTTGCAAACTCCGAGATGTTTACAGCCTATGTTGAAGGTATGCATATAGAAGACGGCAAATTGTTTATGACAGTGGACAAGATTGGCTGGTATCAGGGTGAAGAAGCCGATGCAATTTTTGCACAGCGTAATCCAGAAGCAGGTATAGACGGTGCTCCAGATGGTTACTATATTGTCAATGACAGCAAAGAGCAGGAACAAGTTGAGGTTAGTGCCAATGCTGAAGTGTTGATGCAGTTGTATGATCGGGATGGTACGATGCAGGGCGTAGACATTCAGTGGAACGAACCCGTGACATTATCCAAGTTCGAATCGTTGTATGAGAATACCCGTATTCTTGATCTGTCCGTATTCCCGTATCATCTGACGGTGCAGGATGGAAAAGTGACTAAAATTGTGCAACAATACATCCCATAAAATAAGATGAAATTCATCATTCAAGCATTCCTCCTGTTCATTGGAACGGTGAGGGATGCTTTTTGGTTATGACAAATTCATGAAAGCGATTGTAATTAATGGTAGGTACATGTATCATTATTGGAATGGCGTTTTTACATAGTTCAGGAGGAGCCTCATGCTTAAAGACATGATTGCATTAACTAAGCCCGGACTACTAAGGTTAAATGTGTTTGCGGTGGCGGTAGGATTCTGGGTAGCTTCAAAATGGGATATCAACTGGTTATCTCTGCTCATGGTCGTGATTGGATCAACTTTGGTTATTGCTTCAGCTTGTGTAATCAACAATTATTGGGATCGTGAATTGGACCAAAAGATGGAGCGCACCAAAAAAAGGATGGATTACATCAACCATCTGAAGCCAGGGTTTGTACTTGGCTATGGCATTATCCTGGGTGTTGTGGGACTAGCAGTACTGTATCTCCTGGTGAATCCGTTATCAGGCTGGATGGCACTGCTTGGGTGGTTCGCTTACATCGTGATTTACACGATGTGGTTGAAACGCAGTTCGACGTGGAGCACGTCGCTGGGTGGAATTGCGGGAGCGATGCCGCCTGTCATCGGTTATACGGCTGTAACCAATGAGATTGATGCAGGTGCCTGGTTGCTGTTTGCACTATTATTCTTGTGGCAGCCACCACACTTCTGGTCATTGGGTATTCGCCGGGTAGAGGAGTATCGCGCTGCGGGCTTCCCGTTGTTGCCAGTGGTTAAAGGGGTGAAACGCACAAAGTTTCAGATGATTCCTTATGTTTTTCTGCTGCTTCCTGCTGTATTTCTGTTGTATTATTACAACTACGTAGGTCTGGTATTTCTGATTGTATCTCTGGTCGGTGGACTGATCTGGTTCGTGCATACACTTAGCGGACTGAAGACACAGGATGATGAGAAGTGGGCAAAAGTAAACTTTCTGATCTCGGTTAATTATCTCATGCTCGTATTTATTGTCATGGTAGCAAATACGGTATGGTCTTAATTAGACGATGAACAGATCATTTTCAGAGAGATTTCACCGTTCTGTCATCGAAGTGTCCAGTGGAAATATGCTTTAGTCCATTTTTTATAACAAGCTGCATCGAATGAAAAAGCACACGATGGAATAGCGTTTGGACAACCTTAAGTTGTTACAACATATTCTCTGGGGTGCTTTTTTGGTATAATAAAACAATTGAATCATATATGTGGAAATTATATTGCAAGATGGGAAGTGACAGCATGAGTAATTTGGAACAGGCCGTACGATGGAGACAAGAAGGCAAGGTGCAGGAAGCGATTGAACTACTGCAAGAGATTACAGTCCAGGAACCCGAGAATGCCAATGTCTGGTATCAGCTCGCTTGGGCACATGATTCGCTTGGGTTAGAGCGGGAGGCTGTCCCGCATTATGAGAAGGCACTAAGTCTTGGACTTTCTGGCGAGGACAGAGCAGGTGCAATACTTGGACTAGGCAGTACATATCGAACGCTTGGACAGTATAAGCAGGCGAAGGTTTGGTTTGAAACGGGCATGAAAGAATTCCCGGCGTACCGGGAATTTGAAGTTTTCTATGCCATGGTGCTCTACAATCTGGGTGAACATGCAGAAGCGATGCAAAGACTGCTCGTGCAACTTGCGGACACATCAAGTGACAAGAGAATCAATGACTATAACAGAGCAATCCGTTACTACGCAGATCAGCTCGATCGGGTGTGGGAATAGATCGAATACACAGAAAAGGGGATGTATGAATGAACTCCAATCAAGAACTGAAACAGGTAAATGAAAGATTGGATCAGATTGAGCAAAAGCTGGATAACCTGGGAGGCAGCCAGCGGAACAAACGCTCACCTGGCGTGCGCTTCCTGATTGGTTTTGGCATCACGATTGCGATTATATCTGTACTGCTGCTGACTCTTGGTGTTATCCAATTTGTGAGTATCGGATAGGAGAAATCGATCTTAACTACAGAGCTAGTGAGTTCTCCAAATTTACATAGCAGGGCCAAGCCACTGTTGCACCTCTTCTATAAAACGTCGCGTAGCGGGCGATAGATTACCCAAAGATGGGCAGGCCATGCCAATC
This sequence comes from Paenibacillus sp. FSL R5-0701, assembly GCF_037973995.1. NCBI lineage: Bacteria > Bacillati > Bacillota > Bacilli > Caryophanales > Paenibacillaceae > Paenibacillus > Paenibacillus sp. FSL R5-0701. Next base: position 2,671,725 of record NZ_CP150230.1, read on the forward strand.
GTACGATAAGGATCTCCAGTGAGTGGCACGAGCGCGAGTGAATCAGTATGATTTTGAAGTACCATTTCCGGCAGCAAACTGATTCCGAGACCATTCCGGACCATCGCCATGATGGCTTGATCCTCTGCAACTTCATAGACGACATTAAGCTTGGCTGCATGCTGCCGGATCAGTCGTTCAATCTCGTTATCTCCGCCCCACTTGGGCAGAATAAAGGGTTGCTCCAGCAGAATATCAAACGAAACAGACTCCTCTGAGGCGAGAGGATGATCCAGAGGCAGGATACACATCATCCTGTCTTTTTGCAATGGGATCGTCTCAAAAGGTGATGAATCGCCGAGGGACAGAAATCCAAGATCGATAGCACCTCCAGCCAACCAGCCCTCAATCTCAGCATAATCACCTTCCCACAGCTTGATCTCAATTCCGGGATGACGCAGACGAAATTGTTTCAGGATGCCCGGCAACCACTGTGTGGACACACTGGCGAAAGTACCAATACGCACGGTACCAATCTCCGCGCCGCGAATGAGGGAGATTTCCTGATTCATGAGTTCCGTCCAGCGCAGAATTTCACGGGTGTATCCCAGAATACGTTCGCCTTCAGCGGTAACACGCACACCGGAGCGGCCGCGATGGAGCAGTGAAAAACCACATTCTGTCTCAAGACTTGCGATGGCATGGCTGACTGCGGATTGGGTGATATTCAGAGCTTCAGCTGCTTTGGTGAGACTGCCATACTCCACAACGGTATTCAAAATTTCGTATTTGATCAGTGACATGAATGGTTCCGTTCCTTCCCATTTTCGATACATGAGTTTATTTCATATAATACATTATAAATATTCATTTTTATAATGCAAAGAGATCGTTTATACTTGCCAAGGCGAGTTACTTTGACGCACGATCACACAGATCAGAATACATAGAATGAAGGTTGAAGCAAGATGAATGGTGTACAGGTTAATCAAGGTCAGGCAACAAGAAGAGCGGACATACAGATGCTGCTCGCAACGGTCATATGGGGATCATCCTATCTGTTTATGAAATCGGGCCTGGAGTCCATGCAAGAATTGAATCTGGTCGCATTTCGTTTTGGAATTGCCTTTATTGCCGCAGGACTTCTTTTTCATCGGCGGTTGTTTAAGATGGATCGCAGAACACTTGTGGCAGGAGCGATTATGGGGACAGCTTTATTCGCTGCATTTGTATTCATCACCTATGGTGTGCAACGAACAACGACATCGCAGGCGGGATTCCTGATAAGTTTGGCCGTTATTTTTGTACCGATCCTAACGACCATCCAGCATCGTCGTATGCCAGACAAACGATTGACGCTCAGTATCCTGGTTGCAGTTACCGGGCTTGGCTTGTTGACGCTTCAACATGAGCTTAGTCTGCACACGGGAGATATTCTCTGCATACTAGCAGCACTTGTGTATGCCATCTATATCATGATTGCTGGCAAGTTCACACCGAAGCATGATCCATTAACATTAGGGACAGTTCAATTGGGTGTTGCGGCGGTGTGGGGAATTGCAGCTACATTTATGCTGGAGACGCCACGTATGCCCGATACGGCTGAATCCTGGGCAGCCATTCTCGGGTTAGGTGTTTTGTGTAGTGGCTTGGGGTATATTCTGCAGACACTCGCGCAGCGTCATGCCTCTCCTACAAGAACAAGTCTGATTTTTTCACTCGAACCACTATTTGCAGCAGCCTTTGCATTTACCTTTCAAGGAGAGTCGCTAACGTTGCAAGGGTATGCAGGAGCAGCTTTGATGTTGGTCGGTGTTCTGATCACAGAGATCAAACTTCCACAGCCTATCTTCTGGCGCAGAAAACGCCCGGTTTTACAGTCGGAACTCGGCGATCAGGGAGCACCAAGTGTATAATTGGAGACAAAGGGTCCTTTCGTCATCTTCTATGAAGGTGGGGAGAGGGCCTTTTTTGGTTATGTCGTACACCTTGTGAAACAGATAAACATCTACCTAACAAAAACAAAATAACATAACCTTGTTTTGTTGATTTTTATTTTTTATGCTACACTGAATGGAAAATTAGGAAAAACGGGTGAGTAGGATGGCCAAAAGAGTAACGATGCAGCAAATTGCGGATGCTGCGGGGGTGTCCAAATTCGCAGTCTCCCGTGCGCTGACGGGCAAGCCTGGTGTGAGTGAGCATACACGCGAGATGATTGTCAGAACAGCGGGGCAGCTCGGGTATTTCAGAACTGAGCCTAAGCGTTATCCGGGCGAGACACAGATATCAACGGAGATGAAGCCAGAAGCGGAGCGACAAGGCACGATATTGATTTTGTTTCCTAACGTTCGTTCTCAGAATCGATCTTCCTTATACTGGGGGCCAGTATTTGATGGCATTTCTGAGAGGTTGAATGAGAAGGGAATGGATATTTTAACGCTGACAGAACCCTCTTCAGATCGGATGTTCTCGGTCCTTAATCCCGAAGCGATCAGCGGAGTCATTACCGTGGGTACCATCTCGACATCGGTATTGCTGGAGATTTACAGGCTGCGTATTCCGCTTGTCATGGTGGATCATGAAGACCCTGCCATATACGCAGACTCGGTTTTTACGGACAATATGAAATGTATGAAAGAACTGGTTCTTATGCTCGTTGGAAAAGGATATAGAAGGTTCCAGTTTGCAGGGCAACTGCCAGATGCGGCAAGTTTTAGAGAACGCTGGCTTGGATATCGTACGGTGCTGGAAGAGAAACAGTTGGAGGGGAAACAGCAAGAAGGCTTGCTGGGACCAGAGTATGATGAGATCCGGAGATCCATTGCTGAAATGGAACTGGAGGATATACCTGAAGTTATCGTATGTGCAAATGACCATACAGCTGTCATTGTCATTCAGGCACTCCAAAGTCGAGGCATTCAGGTGCCCGAACGTTGTGCCGTAACCGGATTTGACAATACGCAGACGGATGAACCCATTCTTGCTTCGGTACATATTAACAAAGAGAATCTGGGAACGAGAGCAGTAGATCAGCTATTGTGGCGGATTAAACATCTCGATGAGCCTTATGAACGCAAGCTGATCTATTCGGAATTAATTATTCGTGATGAATATAACGCCAGTATACAGTAATGGGATATGAACTTACGGGCTTATTTTAACAATGATCATATGGGTAAATGAAATCAGGTGAAAGACATGGAGAGGTTGGAGCTTCATGTCTTTTTGTTATGCAGAAACCATTTAACAAATTAAATTACAAAACAGATTGACTATAAGAAGTAAATCGTGTTAATTTTGTTTTGTAAGTTATTCGTTTTTATAATAACAAAACCTAACAAAATAATGTTTACCAACTCTAACAACAATGGAGGCTGTCATGAGCACAATACAATCACATGTTTTTCAGAATTGGACGTTTAAGGCTTGCGAAGATCAAGAGTGGATGCCGGCTCAGGTGCCCGGCTGTGTGCATACAGATTTGCTGAAGCTGGGCAAGATTCCAGATCCTTTTTATGGAACGAACGAAAAGGAAGTACAATGGATTGATAAGATAGATTGGGAATATCAGACGGAATTTGACGTTGCCGAAGGGTTGTTCTCGCAGGAACATCTGGAACTGGTGTTTGATGGTCTGGATACATATGCGGATGTGTATGTGAATGATGTGCATGTGTTATCAGCAGATAATATGTTCCGAGTATGGAAGGCGGATGTGAAGGCGGTATTGAAGGGAAACGGGAACATTCTCCGAATACGTTTTCGGTCTCCAATTCAGGAAGATCTGCCGAAGCTGGAGAAGCTCGGATATGCATTACCTGCATCCAATGATCAGTCCGATGTTGGCGGACTTGGCGACAAGAGAGTAAGTATTTTTGCACGTAAAGCCCCGTATCACTATGGTTGGGACTGGGGTCCGCGATTTGTAACCAGTGGGATCTGGCGTGAAGCACGTCTTGAAGGTTGGACACAGGTACGAATCAATGATGTATATATCCAGCAAAATGAAGTAAGCGCTACCTCAGCTTCATTAACTGCTGTTGTGGAAGTCGAGACATCACAAGCGGTAGATACGATTATTCGTATCGGCGCAGATGGACAGAGATGGGAAAGATCCGTATCGCTACAACCTGGAACTCAGACTGTGGAGATTCCAATCTCCATGGATGAACCGAAACTGTGGTGGAGCCGTGGGCTTGGTGATCCGCATATGTACACTTTCCTTACCGAAGTGCTTCAAGGTGAGCGAGCTGTGGCTGAATCTACAGTGAAGACTGGGCTTCGTTCCATTCGGCTGGTACGTGACAAAGATGAAGCGGGAGCATCCTTTTATTTTGAATTAAACGGGGTTGCGGTCTTTGCCAAAGGGGCCAATCACATTCCGAATGATAGCTTCATCACTGAAATTACTCATGAACGTTATCGTCATGAGATCGTATCCGCAGCCGAATCCAATATGAATATGTTGCGTGTGTGGGGTGGCGGAATCTATGAGCAGGATGTGTTCTACGAACTGTGTGATGAATACGGAATCCTGGTATGGCAAGACTTCATGTTTGCATGCAGCATGTATCCAGGAGATGAAGCGTTCCTGAACAGTGTGAGACATGAAGCCATTGATAATGTGAAACGTCTGCGCAATCATCCAAGTATTGCACTCTGGTGTGGGAACAACGAGATTGATTCGGCATGGGCTCACTATGTTGAGAATGGTGGCTGGGGTTGGAAAAAGGAATTTACTGCCGAGCAGCGTGAAAGCATCTGGGCCGATTACGAAGCCATCTTCCATGATCTGCTGCCAGAAGTGGTTGAAGCGTATGCTCCAGGTGTGGATTACTGGCCTTCTTCACCACTTGTATCCCTGACAGGGGATGAGACGCAGCATGCGCACCCGTCCACAGCCGAAGGGGATATCCACTACTGGGGTGTGTGGCACAATGTAGAACCATTCGAGAACTATAACGTGCATGTGGGTCGTTTCATGAGTGAATACGGATTCCAGTCTTTCCCGGAGTACAAGTCAGTACGCACTTACGCGGAAGAAGAGGATCTTGCTCTGGAATCGGAAGTCATGCTTGCACATCAGAAGAATGGCGCTGGTAATCGTCTGATCAAACAGTACATGGATATGTACATGCATGAATCGAAGGACTTCCCATCGTTCCTGTATATGAGCCAGGTGCTTCAGGCCGAAGCGATGAAGACAGCGATCGAGGCACACCGTCGCCGCAAACCATTCTGCATGGGCACACTTTACTGGCAAATGAATGATTGCTGGCCGGTGGCTTCATGGGCAGGTATGGACTACCTTGGTCGCTGGAAAGCATTGCAATATTATGCGAAACGCAGCTTCAGCGATGTGTTGGTATCGGTAGATGGAACAAAAGAAGATACAACAGATATATATATCATTTCGGATCAATTACAACCTGTAATAGGGCAGTTACAGATTCGTTTGCTCGGGTTCGATGGAACGGTGCATCGTAATGAAACACATGACGTGACCTTGGCATCTAATACAGGAGATCAAGTGCTGTCATTACGTAACGCGGAGTGGCTTGAAGGTCATGATACAGCTAACACGCTGCTGCGCCTGGATCTGAAACAGGAAGGTGCGGCGAATATTGTACAGGAACACTATTTTGTACCGTCCAAAGACCTTGCTCTGCAGCCTGCAAACATCAATGTAAGCGGGGGAGCGGATGAGAACGGCGTTCATCTGGTACTGGAAAGTGATGTGCTTGCTAAACAGGTATGGCTATCTTCGGATGTGGAGGGTGTCTTCTCAGATAACTTCTTCGACTTGATTCCTGGCATTCCGGTGAAGGTGCACTTTACGTCCAGAGAGGGAATGCAGTCTAATGATGTGATATCAAATCCGGGACCGATCGAGGTTCGATCCATGATTGATTTTATTCGTTTGACCTAGAAGACACGGTTGGAGTCTCTCGTAAGAGAGATTTCAACCGTTTTTTTATCCTGACCCCATTTATATATCGTAATGGTTTCGTAATACTTCGCTTAGAGAATCGTAAGCTGTCTTGCTTATTGTAATCCATGTAAGAAATAAACGAATGGAGAGTGATAAGAATGATGAAAACAAATAAGAGCAAAAAAGTGATGGTAGCAGCGGTATTGATGATGTCTATGGCCTTTTCTGGATTGGCAAGTGCTGCAGATATGAAAACGATTAAAAAGGATGGCATGGAGCTTGTTCAATTGAGACAGGCGGCGAAAATGTATGATTACAGCATTATGTGGGACAGCAAGGATAGATCTGTAACTTTGATGTATATGGGCCAAATGGATGACATGAAGATGAAAGACGACAACATGATGGAAGATGACATGAAGATGAAAGACGACAACATGATGGAAGATGACATGAAGATGAAAGACGACAACATGATGGAAGACGACATGAAGATGAAAGATGACAACATGATGGAAGACGACATGAAGATGGAAGAAACGATGATGCCTGCGGGGAAAACGATAAAATTGTGGATTGGATCGAAAAAAATCATGGTAGACGGTATGCAAGTTAACTTGAAATCGATGCCTGTCATCCATGAAGGGAATTCGTATGCGGCTGAGTCTGTAATTAAACAGTACATGATGCCAGCCATGGGAATGAAGTAATTTAAGGGCTAAGCATCGCCATCACCATATGATATGATTGGCTCAAATGTATTTTCTGGAATATGGGGTGGGTTCGTTTGAATGAATGTGTACTTGTTGCTGATGATGATACCAATATTACGGACGTTTGTCGCAGGTATCTGGAACGGGAAGGTTATCTTGTCGTGACGGCCAAGGACGGTTTGGAGGCTATTGAGCTGTGGCACAGCCAAACACCAAGCTTGATTGTACTCGACCTGATGATGCCACATAAGAATGGCTGGGAAGTTTGCAACGAGATTCGGCAAACTGAGGATGTGCCCATTGTAATGCTGACGGCCCGTGGTGAGGAACAGGACCGTCTGATGGGACTGACGATGGGGGCGGATGATTATCTGACCAAACCATTTAGTCCGAGAGAACTTGTTTTGCGTGTGAAGGCAATCCTGCGGAGAATGCGAACCGCGCAGGCATCACCTGTAACAACATCTGAATATACGATCAATTATGAAGGGCTTACCATTGATTTTACCAAGCGTGAAGTGCACATCAGCGGGCAGGCCATTGAATTGACCGTTACAGAGTTTGAGATGTTGTATTTGCTGGCAAGTCACCCGGGTCAGGTGTTCTCCCGTAATCAGATGTTAAGCAAGATTTGGGATTTTAGCTATGAGGGAGATACAACAACGGTGACTGTACATGTTCGGAGACTACGAGAGAAGATCGAACAGAATCCTTCTGATCCAAAATATATTAAAACAGTTTGGGGTATAGGCTACAAGTTTGCGGGTGGCAGTTCATGAAACTTCGCACATACTTGGTGTTGTCCAGTCTCACAGGCATTGGCGTATTATTAATTTGTTTGTTCATCAGTTATTCCAAAATGCTGCTTACGATCGAACAATTGTATTGGTTATCGGCTATAACGGCAGGGGTAGGCTTACTTTCGTTTATTCTTCAATATTTGCTGACTAAGCCATTAGAGAAATCAATTGCGCGAATTACACAGCAGACGATACGAATTGCCGAAGGGGATTTCCATACGGAAGTCCCTCTCATCGGTACGCAGGAATTTAGGCTCCTGGCACAGCAATTTAATGAAATGAGTTCCAAGCTGAAGGAAAGCTTTGATCATCTGCATCACTCAGAAACCGCGAGACGAGAGTTGATCGCCAATGTTTCCCATGATTTACGGACTCCCTTGGCATCCATTCAGTCCTTCGTTGAAGCGTTGGAGGATGATGTCATTAAGGATAAAGAAACCTTTCAACGTTACCTGAACACAATACGACTTGAAACGATGCGTTTGGGAGGGCTTATTCAAGACTTGTTCGAATTATCCAGCCTGGAAGCGCAAGGGGAGGTATTTGAGCCTCAACCTTGTCACGTCGATGAGTTGCTGCTCAGTACGTTGGAGAGTTTTTCGTTTCACCTCGCCGAGAAAACGCTGAACGTTGAAATCGATTTGCCCGATAAATTACCAGCCGCGGTCATGATGCCTGCACAAATGAAGCGGGTCCTTTCCAATTTGCTGCAAAATGCCATTCAATACTCTCCTATTGAAGGAAAAATCATTTTGGCTGCCGAAGAGAAGGGGCAGTTTATACGAATTTCAGTTACGGATGAAGGGGAAGGCATTGAAGCGGAGGAAACTTCGCGTATATTTGAACGTTTTTATCGAATTGACAAATCACGCAGCAAGAGCAATGGGGGGGCCGGGCTTGGCCTTGCCATCGCTCAATCAATTGTTGAACTCCATGGTGGCGAGATCGGGGTTCAGAGTACAAAAGGAGAAGGAAGCTGCTTCTGGTTCACACTTCCGATCTACGTCAGTCGTTAACCTAGGTTAATCAAGCGCAGTATTTATTCAGGTGGTGAATGACTTGACCAGTGATTTAGTATTCCTTTTCGGCGTTTTTGGTGCAGGATTGTTATCGTTTTTTGCGCCATGTATTCTGCCACTGATCCCGGTATACGTATCTTATCTGTCGGGAAGTATGGTCAACGCTACGAATCAGCAACAGCCTGACACCAATTCGGTTCGGTTGCGGTCTACACTTGTTTTGCGGACATTTTTATTTGTTCTTGGGCTGTCCCTGGTATTTGTTTTACTCGGTTTTGGTTCGGGCATCGTTGGTAATTTGATCACAAGTCCTGTGTTTATTGCCATCTGCGGAGCCATCGTGGTGCTTTTTGGGATTTATCAAACCGGGTTGATCCGGCTATCCTGGCTGGAACGGGAGAGAAAGCTGTCAAACAATCAAGCCAAACGGGGAGGGTATGTCGGAGCGTTCCTGTTGGGTCTGACGTTTAGTTTTGGCTGGACGCCTTGTATCGGGCCTGTGCTGGCGGCCATTCTTGGTATCGCCGCAGGAGAAGGCTCTCCACTGTATGGCGGGTTTCTCATGTTCCTGTATACCCTTGGGTTAGCGATTCCCTTTCTGATTCTGTCCGTTTTTTCGGAATATGTTATGAAGCGGATACGTCGTTTATACAGGTACATGGGTGTCATCAAAATAACTTCCGGCTGTATTCTTATTATCATGGGACTATTGTTAATGACAGACCGACTAAACAGCTTGGTGACCTGGTTTCAATAATCATTGGAGGAATTTGGTATGAAGATGGCACGGAAATGGATGGTATCTGTAATCGTATACGCTGGAGTCCTGTTGATCTTGAGCGGATGTGGATCACAGCAAACTGAATCAAAACAAACGGGGTCATCATCAACCCCAGCATTAACATCCGATATGAGTTCGTCAACCATGATGAACAATGGCGAGACGGCTCCTGAATTTTCATTGCGTGATCTGAAAGGAAACACGGTTGGACTCTCTGATGTTCAAGGCAAGAAAGTGTATGTGAAATACTGGGCTTCCTGGTGTTCCATCTGCCTTGCGGGTTTGGAAGACCTGAACAATCTAGCGGGTCAAGACAATGATTTTCAAGTCATTACGATTGTGACGCCAGACTACAAAGGGGAGAAATCCTCCCAAGCGTTTACCGAATGGTTTGACCAACAGCCGTATGATAACATAACTGTTCTTTTGGATGAGAAAGGTGTATGGGCCAAGAAATTTGGTGTAAGAGCGTATCCTAGTTCCTTTTATATTGGCTCTGATGGTATTTTAACGAAATCGCAGCCAGGGCATGCATCCAATGAACAGATCATGGAATCATTACAAGAGATTTTGTGAGAAGGGAGGAAGTGTCATGAAAAGGACGCTGCTCGGCTTGTGCCTCCTTGTTATAGCGATAGTTGTGTCTGCTTGTGGAAACAGGGCTGAGAGTCATTCATCTTCATCTTCGATATCCACTCAACCTGTCAAGGCATCGAGTGTCTCCGAGGAAAACCTGAGTAACCTGTACTTGGCAGGAGGCTGTTTCTGGGGTGTGGAGGCATATATCGCTCGTATTCCGGGGGTTCAGGATGTGACTTCCGGTTATGCCAACGGTGAAGGAGAGAATCCAACCTATGAGGAGGTTATTCGCGGGGACCGGGGGTTTGCGGAGACGGTTCATGTAAAATATGATCCGCAGCAAGTATCTTTGCAGAAATTGCTTGAATCTTATTTTCGAGTTATTGATCCTACCAGCTTGAATAAGCAGGGCAATGATCGTGGCGTTCAGTATCGGACTGGCATATATTATACGTTGCCTGAAGATGCCAAAATCATTGAGCAGGCTGTAGCGGTAGAACAAGAAAAATATGACCAACCCATTGTAACGGAAGTGATGCCTCTGCAGAATTATTATTTGGCGGAGGAGTACCATCAGGATTATTTGGAAAAAAATCCGAACGGATATTGTCACATTGATATGACTGTCCTGGATGACCTGGAGATTGGAATTGATCCGGCTCAATATCCACGTCCAACAGATGAACAATTAAAGGAACAATTAACAGACGAACAGTATGCGGTTACGGTAAACAATGATACGGAGCATGCGTTCAGTAACGAATACTGGGATAATGAGGAGCCCGGTCTGTATGTGGATATTGCAACGGGAGAGCCGTTATTCACCAGCCTGGATAAGTACGATTCCGGTTGCGGGTGGCCAAGTTTTACAAAACCGATTGTACCTGAGGTTGTTACCTATACAACGGATACGAGCTTTGGGATGGAGCGCACGGAGGTACGAAGCCGGGCAGGTGACATCCACCTCGGTCATGTGTTCGATGATGGTCCCGAAGATCGCGGCGGCAAACGTTACTGCATTAACAGTTCATCGATCCGGTTTATTCCGTTAGACAAGATGGAGGAAGAACGATACGGGTATTTATTGTCTTTTGTCGAGTAGAGAAGGGCAGCTGACTTTATCAAAAGATAATAAGGCCATAATTTTAGAACGGTTGAGATCTCTCTATGAGGGATTTCGACCGTTTTTTGTTCTGCGGCATCTAACAAAAACGGAGCTAGGCTTCTAAGATGGTTCCATCATTGTTATAATTGATAATCATTATCAATTATAGGTGGGTTTTTAGTCACAATGCCAAGGTATTGTGTGTGTTTGATCGCTCAGGAGAGGGAGTTTATATGGGAATTCAGAATGACATCAAGCTGTGGGATCAGGTACAGGTTCGCGTGCTTGATGTGCGTCTTATATCACTCGCAACACACGAGTTCATACGCAATTATGTGTTACCAACCAGTGCATTTGTGTATGTTCAAGGCAGGGGTCAGGTCTGGCTGGATGAAGAGGTATGGACTACAAGCCAGTTCTTGCTGCTGCATGGTGGAAAAGGAAGACGTCTGACACTTGAAGCGACAGGGGTTATGGAGGTACATCTGATTTTGTACAAATCAACCTTGCCCTCCAACGTGCTTGTGGAGTACCGAATGATGTTGAACCAGCGTAATCCGTTTGAAGAGTCCTGGGCGACAGTGCCGGATCATACACTTGAGCTACGTGAGCTTGTGCGGAATATACATGAATATTGGTCAGGGCAGGAGCGAGTGAGCAAAATTCAAGTCAAAGTGTATTTTTTTCAACTGGTACAGCTAGTTTTGTTACAGCGGAGTCGCATGTTTAACGAAGTTCAACAGCCTTCGCTTACCGATCAGGTTTTGCGATATATCAAAGCTCATTACCGGGAATCCATCTCACTTGATTCGCTTGCCCAGTCCTTGAGTTACAGTCCGCAATATGTATCACGCAAATTCAAGGAACAGACGGGATGTACACCGACAGAATATGTGATTCGGTTACGAATGGGTGAGGCAAGGAGTCTGCTTGCGTCCACAGAAGCTTCATTACAGGAGATTGCTGCGTATGTGGGTTATATGGACCCGTTTTATTTCAATCGCATATTCAAAAAAGAGACCGGTATCACACCGGGGCAATATCGGTTGAAGCAGCAGGAAAACTCGAAATCAGTTTCAAAAAGTACATTAAATGCAACAAATGAATCCATTGTAACAGGTGGGGATGAACGTTATCCTTTAATTGATGATGATAATCATTATCAATATAAGGGAGATGAGGAAATCAACATGTTTAACCATTTTAAATCAGCGATCATGTCGCTTGCGCTTGTACTCACATTAAGTGCTTGTGGAACAGCCCAGCAGGGGGCAGAAACATCCGAAGCTGCAGCTGAACCCGAACAACCGGCAGTCGTGGAGACCCAAATGGTAAATACGACCTTTGGTGAGGTAGAGATTCCTGCACATCCGGAGCGAGTTGCTGCCATAGATTATCTGGGAACGGTGCTTGCTCTTGGTGTCAAACCGATTGGTGGAGGCCAATTTCTGATGAACAGCCCTTATCTGGAAGGTCACTTGGATGGTCTTGAGACCATAGGGGATTCCGTTGAACAATTGATGGAGTTGGAACCTGATCTCATTATTACATTGAATCCGGACAAGGCGGCTTATGAGAAATATAGCAAGATTGCTCCAACCGTTTCGATCGCATCCATCACATTCCCGACACTGAAGGATGAAGTGAACTATTTCGGTAAAGTCCTTGGCAAAGAAGCGGAAGCAGAGAAGTGGCTGTCTGATTTTGATGAGGAGGTTGCCAAAATCAAACAGGAGGTGCAGAGCGTTGTTCCAGCTGATGCTACATTCTCCGTTATGCAGGAATATGATCGTCAAGTGTTCATTTTTGGCAATCAGTCGGGCCGAGGAGGACGTAACATCTATGAATTGCTTGGATTGCAAGCACCAAAGAACATTCCATCCGAGTTGATGCAGGGCGCTTATCATGAATTCTCCATAGAACTGCTCTCCAAATACGCTGGAGATTACATTGTGTTGACCAGCAACTCTCAACTGAAAGACCTTCAGGCAGATCCGATCTGGGGTTTATTGCCTGCAATCAAAAATGGAAAAGTGTACATATGGACGGAAGAGCAATCCTGGTTCCGTGATCCGATCGCCTTGTTGAAACAGACACAGGATCTGGCTGAATGGATTATTGGACTTAATACACCGTCTAAGTAAGGAACTTCAGAAAAACCGTGCCGCCCAGTTTGCTGAGCAGCACGGTTTTCATATTCTTATGTAGGACTGAACAGTAGAGGGGATTAACTGCCTGTAGGTAGATGAAATAACAGTGTGATTACCTAAGAGTTTATTCGCTCTTTTGTTCGTTCTGAATTTCTTGCAGATCCTCCAGCTGGAGTGTAAGGTCATTCTCGGGGTTTGCACTCACAATGACTTCTGACTGTGATTGTTGCTGACCTGGCTGGTTCGACTTGGCGGCAGATTTGATCACGTAGAGACTTTGAACGGAGTTGAGCAGGCTGGCTGGGGTGTCTTCATACGTTTCCAGGAAGAGTACATAGTCTTTGGTAGGAATCAGCTTGAGGTTGTCATCATTAATAATCTCGGTGTTGCCTAGTTGTCCGCCAAGTTGCTTCACTTCAAGTTTTTCCCCGGCAGTGTAACTGCCCTTATAGGATTCAGCGACCTGAATCGTATGGATCGTATAGATTTTGTCAAAGGAAGATGGCTCTCCGCCCGGATCGGACGCGGGATTTAACTCGTTCTCATTGGCAGCATCAGTAACTTGTACAATATCGTTTAAAGCTTCCACACGAGTCTCAACAACACTACCTTTCACAATGGTATTTGCTCTCTCGGACAGGTCGCCAATGCTGGCATAACTCGGGTAATCTTCAGAAGCAATAATGGTCATGGGTGCATCGGATGGGGACGCGGTAGGTGTAACAGAAGAACATCCAACAGCAGATAAAATGAAAATGGAAGAAAGAAGCAGCGTTAATACTCGATTTTTGTTCATGGATAGGAATCCTCCTTGGATTTTGGGATAAGTTCGTAGCAGATTAGTACTTGGATCTTACGTTATTGATATCAAAAGTTTGGGGTTGGGTCATGGAATTGCGGTTGCGGGAGTAAGACATAATGGAAGGACTGCTTGTTGTTGGGTTGTCACCGAGCCATATGGAGTGCCCGAGTTCGTGGACAAATACGCTTTGAATGAAGTTGGATAAGTTGGTTGCGTCAGGGGTGATCGTGGCTGCATTGAGTTCGATGCGGAAGCTTACGACTTGACTGCCGGATACAGAGGCGTAGTTGACACCATATGCTGTATTATTGAAGTTTCCTGCGGTGATGGTGTTTGGGGAGTTACTTGTTTTGGTGAATTTAACTTTGGCACCTGCATTGTTCCAGTTGGTAAGGGAAGCGTCCATGGGAGTCTGCCATGCGGAGGCGTAATTATACGTACGAATGGGGATGGTGGTGCTTGGATAACCGTAGGTCAGAAAGGTTGCCGCATAGATGGTACTGCCAAACATCGCAATCGCTGAGAGCAACATGATGCTCATCAAAAACTTCCTTTTCATACTTAAAACCTCCAATAAATGTATTTTATTCTCTATTATAGTAACAAGTAATATTGGAGTTGAAATGAGTCCGAGGTCGTTGTTTTTGTTGTGAAAAACATGAAATATATCTTGATCAGACCCTAATGGTGTCAAAATAAGTCATTTTCTGTTCGATATGCATGCATAATTTCCCTAAAATTACAAACAATACGTTCAACTTCTCATAGGGAAAGGTAGTGCTTGAACATGTGCAACCGATTTTCATTGGCAGCCGATTTGGACGATGTCAGAGATCATTTCAAGATTCAGCGAGTGATGTATTATTACAAAAACCGATACAATATCAGCCCAACCCAGCATACGCCGATTATTTTGCATCAGGATGGTGAGCGTGTACTGGATGAGTTCCGGTGGGGGTTCATTCCATTCTGGGGTCGTGATGCCGTTAACGCGAATCTTATGACGGTACATGAGAATCCTTCCTATTACAAACTGGTAGAGACCAAGCGCTGCGTCATTCCCTGCAATGGATTATATTACTGGCGGCAAGAGGGCAAAAAAAGTTATGCAGTTCGTGTTGTCATGCCAGATCGCGGTCTGTTCGGCATTGCCGGGTTATACGAGGTGTGGAGAGATACACGGAAAGAGCCGCTTCGTACCTGCACGATGCTTATGACCGGCGCAAACATGGTTACACGCGAATTTGGCAGTAAAATGCCAGCGATTCTCTCCGAAGAAGAGATCAACACCTGGCTTGACCCGGCTAATACACGGGTGACTCAGTTGTTACCGCTATTAAAATCGTATAACAGTACAGAGATGAATCTGTATCCAGTCACCCCAATGGTTGCCAATGATGAACACGATTGTTACGAATGCGTGGAAGAGATGGATCAGAAGCTGGCTTACGTTCGGAGTTTCTGAATATCCTTTGCATGATGTGAAGAAAATGAAGAGGGCTGAGAGTCTGGAGACACTCTGCTCTTTTTTTCCTTTCAGAAAATGAAAAGTTGCAATTGCGGTGAAACGTAACTATAATCATTACAGTAAGTGAACGCACATATTCATATATCTATTAAAAGAGATATTTATAATCAGGAGGGAACCACGAATGAATCCAAAGTTTAACCAGATGTTTGAACAAGTTTCACTGCCGACTGGTATTACACTGAAAAACCGTATCGTGCTCGCTCCCATGACTCATATGTCCTCGAATGCTGATGGTACGATATCTGACGCTGAACTTGCTTATTATGCACGTCGCACCGGTGGTGCTGGCATGTCAATTACGGCTGTAGGGCATGTAACAGAGCATGGCATTGGTTTCCCGGCTCAGTTTGGCGTTTATGATGATCGCTTCATTCCTGGTCTGAAGAAACTAGCTGACACCATGAAACAACAGGGCTCCGTAGCCGTATTGCAAATTTTCCATGCGGGCCGTCTTACGCCTGAACAAGCTGTACCTGCGGGTCAAGTAGTTGCTCCTAGTGCGGTTGCAAGTGAGCGTCCGGGATCTCCTGAACCAAGAGAGTTGACGGATGCCGAGATTACTTCGATTATCAAAGACTTTGGTGAAGCGACACGTCGTGCCATTGAAGCCGGATTTGATGGTGTTGAGATTCACGGTGCTAATGGTTATCTGATCCAGCAATTCTTCTCCCCGCATTCCAACCGGCGTGAAGATCGTTGGGGCGGAAGTGTAGAGAAACGTCTGACATTCCCACTTGCTGTAGTGGATGAGATTCAGAAAGTGGTTGCCGAACATACCAAACTGCCATTCATCATTGGTTACCGTTTCTCTCCGGAAGAACCGGAAACACCGGGACTCACAATGGAAGATACGTATGCACTGGTGGATGCGCTGAAAGATAAAAACTTGGATTACCTGCACGTTTCCCTGAACGAATTCTGGTCCAAACCAAGACGTGGCGAAGCAGATACGCGTTCGAGAATGGAATTCATTCTGGATCGTGTGAACGGTAAACTGCCTGTTATTGGCGTAGGTTCAATTCATACGGCTGATCAGGCCGCTGAGGCGCTTCAAACGGGAGTACCTCTGCTTGCCATTGGACGTGAGCTGATTATTGAACCGGATTGGGTTGAGAAAATCGAGAGTGGACGGGAAGAAGATATTGAGACGATTCTGACCAAATCCGATCAGGAACGTCTGGTTATCCCTGACGGGTTGTGGAATGCAATCATCCACACACCAGGCTGGTTCCCTATGGCAGAAGATAAATAAGATACACTTCAGAACTGGAATGGAGGGGGCGAAAGCTCCCTCTTTTTGCACATGGTCCAAATTCTCCTTGTCATCGCTCTGTGGTATGATGGATGAACAGGATTAACTGGATAATCAACGGTTTGGAGTGAAGGAATATGCTCGTAGCTGAACGGTATGAGAAAATAGTGGAATGGGTGGATACGCAAGGCAGCATGCGTGTGACCGAACTTAGTGAGCGCTGCGGGGTGACGGAAGAGACGATTCGTCGTGATCTGGACAAGCTCGAACAGGCAGGCAGGCTCAGGCGGTCCCATGGCGGGGCGGTCAGCGTAAAATACAAGGATGAGTTACAGTCGGAGATTCCGTATCCGGAACGGGCTATAGCCCATGCAGAAGAGAAGCGCAGAATTGCAAGCGAAGCAGTGAAAATGGTGGAATCCGGCGACCGGATCGCCCTGGATGCAAGTACAACGGCGTGGTATATGGCGGCAGGATTGCCAAACATTCCACTGACGGTATTAACCAACTCGATTAAGGTCGCCGCTGAGCTGAGTAACAAGGAACAGATTCGAGTTATTGCCACAGGTGGGCAACTGGCTTCGAAGTCACTGTCTTTTGTAGGACCGCTGGCAGAACGTTCGCTTGATGCCTATCATGTGGATAAAGTATTCCTGTCTTGCAAAGGAGTGCATCTGACCAAAGGCATCAGTGAATCCAATGAATTACAGGGCTTGGTGAAGCAGAAAATGATCCATATTGCGGATGAGGTCATTTTACTTGCAGATTCCAGCAAATTTAACATACAGGCGTTTACCAGAGTTGCTGAGATGAGAAGTGTGGGCAAAGTGATTACAGATCAGGGTGTAGATGAAGAGCACGTTAACGCATTGATCGAGCAGAATATTACGTGTATACGTGTGTAAACAAGAAAGGAATGAATGTCATGAAACATCCTTTTCATCTGAAAGCGGTATGGAATGGTGGGCGTAACAGTGAGGGAACAATCGATGCAGGTGGATTAAAAACGGTCATATCGATTCCGCAGGAGATGGGCGGACCCGGTACGGGAACTAACCCAGACGAGATGCTGCTGGGTGCAGCCTCCACCTGTTACCTGATCACGCTGGCAGCGATGCTGGAGCGTTCGGATATTACGCCGGATGAATTAACGCTTGAATCGGAAGCAACGGTAGATGTTACAAATAACGTATTTACGTACGAACGGATCGTACATAGACCCCGGATTGTACTCAGCCAAGATGCTTCAGAAGCGGATCTGACCAAGGCTGAGCGCCTGGCGCATAAGGCTGAATCCTCCTGCATGATCTCCCGAGCGGTGGCAGGTAATGTTCAGATGGAGACACAGCCTGTCATTGTTACTACAGGAGCTAACGCGGTGTGATATACTGAAGAATAGACGATTCAAGTTGTCATTTGTGTAAAATAAGGAGTAATTCAGTATGAACACACAGAAGCGCAAGACTAACCGCTGGGTACGTTTAACACGTGCTATGAAGCTGAATTTCCTCAAATTGTTACGTGCTCCCGGAGGTGCCCATAAAGTATCTACCGGATTTGCCATAGGGTTCGGATTGGAACTGATCGTGATCTCGACCGCTTCCCTGATCTATCTCGTATTTTATCCGATTGTGCGACTGTCTGGGGGTTCGGTGCCAGCAGCGATTGTTGGCAATGTGATCGGGAAACTTACGTTTTTACCTATTATTCTGATGCCACTCGCCAAACAAATTGGCTCATGGATATTGCCTGCTCACAGCATGGGACAGGGACTGGTACATGAGAGTGCATTCATGGAGCTGTTTCGCGGGAACTGGTCGGCCGTGAGTGAATTGTTGCTTGGTGGACTGGATATTCTGGCAGGCATGTCCGTGTTTGGTGTCATTCTGGGTGTGATTTCGTACTTTGTCGTGAAATTCTTCTACGTCAGAGCGCTCAACCGGCGTTATGAACGCCGGTTGGAGAAACGCCGACAAGCGGACATCGCTTCGGTATCACCTCCGGTATTAATCAGGAAGCCATCACAATCATAATGGGCAGCATCAACATGGATGCAGCGGTGGTCCACAGAATACAGCGGGATACAAATTGCGGAGAAGCATTGAACTGTTCAGCCAAAATAACGGCGTTCACTGCGGTCGGCATCGATGCGAGGATCAGCAGCACACTGAACAACGTACCTTCGACCTGAAGAGCGGTCAGTATCAGCCAGGACAGGATCGGCGCAGCTGCGAGACGGACCACAAGCCCGGTCCAGAAAGCTCGGCGTACATTGGGTAGCCAAGGCACCGTTGCACCTTTTGGTCTGAGCATCTGGGCTCCCAGAATGGCGAGTACGACAGGAGAGTAGCCCGCAGCCAGCATAGAGATCCCTCCATCCAGTGCTTCAGGCAGGCTCAGATTGGATGCACGCAGCGCAATGGCGATGCCGGCAGCATAGATGGATGGCATGCGGAAAACGGACAGGATCGCATCTTTTACCGCGAATTCGGATCTCGCAGCAAAAAAGATACCTACCGTATTAACAATGATCATCTGTCCAATGACGTAGACGGAAGCCTTGTCGAGCCCAAGCTGACCAAAGGCAAGCAGCACAAGCGGGAGCCCGTAATTCACGCAGTTTGTAAACGTGGAGACGAGGGTGAGACCCGCTTTTTCGCTTGCACCCAGACGGAAAATCCGGCTTAACAGCTCGGCGAGTGCCCACAGGGCAATCAGATTAATAATAGAGAACCAGAATGTGCTGGTGACGTCCGTCCAGGTAATCTCTGCATGCAGCAATGTATTGAAGATGAGCGCAGGGCTCAAAATATAAAGGGAAAAGGTCGAGAGCGACCGGGTATCCCAATTTTTGAAGCGTTTTAACAGAATACCTCCGATCACGGGAAGTGAGATCGGCAAGAACACATGGTATAACGTGAGTAAAAATGAGTGAAGCAATGCAATTCAGTCCCTTCTGGATGAAAAACCTATCTTATCATAGCAGAAGATGCATCTCATATGAATGGATTTCAGTATGATGATGTGTAGTAATCGCCTTGTTTAACTAAGGATTCCCCTGAGGGCAGCGACAGCGGATTGCTATTTTGATATGGCAGATTTATTATAGAAGAGGTGCAACAAGATTACATACACATAGAGGAGGAAACTGTAATGAGTGAATCAAAACGCTTGCTCGTACTTGCTGGCTCTTACGCTGAAGCGGAAAATGAGGGCATTTATGCATATGAATTGAATGAGGATACAGGAAGCTTGTCCAAGCTTGACGGCATCGCGGGCGTGAAAAACCCAACGTTTGTCAACGTGGATGCTGAGGGTAACAAACTGTACGCGATTGGTGAAACAGCGTCAGCTGAGGGCAACAAAATGTCTGAAGCTGTAGCTCTGAGCATTGATCCTTCTACAGGAAAATTATCGTTGCTGAACCGGAATGACTCCATTTCAGCTCCGCCATGTCACATCCAGCGTGACCCTTCCGGCAAATTCTTGATTCTCTCCAGCTACCACGGTGGTCTGGTAGGTCTGCAAGCCTTGACGGATAACGGTGAAGTTGGAGCGCTTCTGGACGAGAAGAAACATGAAGGACAAGGTGCGCATCCTGAACGTCAGGACAAGCCACATGTGCACTCCGCATTCTTCAGCCCGGATGGTAAATACATGATGGTACAGGATCTGGGCGCAGATAACATCGCGATCTATTCCATTGATGCAAACAAAAATGAACTTGTGCTGCACAGTGAAACCAAAACACATCCGGGAGCAGGCCCACGTCACTTGGCGTTCCACCCGAATGGTCAATTCGCTTATGTCATCAATGAAGTGGATTCATCCATTACTTCGTTCCAATATGATGCAGCAGCGGGCACGTTGACTGAATTGTCTACAGTATCTACACTGCCTGATGGATATGATGGCAAAGAAAATACAACAGCAGAAATCACGGTTTCCAATGATGGACGTTATGTATATGGTTCCAACCGTGGACATGACAGCATCGTTGTATTTGCAGTAGATGCAGACCAAGGTCACCTGACACTGGTTGAACATGTATCTGCTGAAGGTGAGCACCCGCGTCATTTTGCTCTGACACCTAACGGCAAATTGCTGATCGCAGCTAACCGTGATACGAACAACCTCGTGACATTCACGGTAGATCAGGACAGCGGACGTCTGAAATACACAGGTCACAGCACAGGTGTATCCAAGCCGGTATGCGTGAAACCTGTATATCTGTGAATCAATTTCATAATACCTTTTAGTGAGTTATGAAATTGATTCGTGTAAAATGTTAAATTTTTAAAACCAGCTCTGCTGGGATTGAAAATGATAAGGACCCTGCCATGTGGCGGGGTCTTTTATATTGAATATTTAATGGGATGATTAGGTTGCTGTTCTGCTGTAAGCAGGCGTATTGGAATAGAGGATTAATTCTATGTTGGATTCATCTAACAACGAAAAGTTGTCAATAGTATCGCCCAAGTAACTACCCCACTTCAAAGTGCGTACTTCCTGAATGGATAGTCAGAGTCTACAATAAGTGAGTAGCCAAAACAAACACTGCATGCATCTGAACAGACAAATTGGTGCAGGCTAAATATCTGATTATTATTTGTACAGGAACGACTCATACTTGAACAACAAAGGAGAAATAAATGATGAAATTGCAATTGGCGCTTGACTTGGTAAATATCCCTGAAGGTATCGCACTGGTTAAAGAGGTTGAACAATATATTGATATCGTTGAGATTGGTACACCAATCGTTATTAATGAAGGTTTGCACGCGGTTAAAGCGATGAAAGAAGCATTCCCTAATCTGCAAGTTCTTGCAGACCTTAAAATCATGGATGCTGGTGGTTATGAAATCATGAAAGCAGCTGAGGCTGGTGCGGATCTGATCACTGTGCTTGGGGCAACCAATGACAGTACGATCAAAGGTGCAGTAGCAGAAGCGAAGAAACAAAACAAACAAGTTCTTGTGGACATGATCAACGTGCCTAACCTTGAACAACGTGCTCGTGAAATTGATGCGCTTGGCGTAGATTACATCTGTGTACACACAGGTTATGACCTGCAAGCTGAAGGACAAAGCCCGTTCGAAGATCTGCAAACGATCAAAGCAGCTGTGAAAAATGCTAAAACGGCAGTCGCTGGTGGAATCAAGCTGGAAACATTGCCAGAAGTCATCAAAGCACAACCGGATCTGGTTATTGTAGGTGGCGGTATCACAGGACAAGCAGACAAAGCGGCAGTTGCAGCTGAAATGCAACGTCTCGTTAAACAAGGGTAAGCGAATGACCAAAACACAATACGCAGCTGACATCTTGAAGGAGCTGGAACGCACGTTAAGTCAGATCGATGATGCAGAGATGCAAGCGATGGCTGAACATATTCTGGCTGCAGAACAGATTTTTGTAGCAGGAGCAGGACGGTCGGGACTTATGGGAAAGGCTTTTGCCATGAGACTGATGCAGATGGGGCTTCGTGTATATGTGGTGGGCGAGACCGTAACACCTGGGATCAGCTCGAAGGATTTCCTCTTGCTGTGCTCTGGCTCAGGAGAGACAGGCAGTCTGGCAGCGATGGCTCAGAAGGCCAGTCAAGCAGGTGCACCTGTAGGACTCATTACAATTAAGCCAGAGTCCACGATTGGGAAATTGGCGACTACGATAGTGCGCCTTCCGGCTTCAGCCAAAGAGGACACAGCAACTTCCGGAGCGGCAGTAACCATTCAGCCGATGGGCTCGTTGTTCGAACAAGGACTATTAATCGGCATGGATGCTCTCATCCTTACGATGATGGAAATGAAGGGTATGACCGGAGCGGATATGTTTGGCCGCCACGCGAACCTGGAATAGTGAATAGATGAAAGACCGGAATCCTTTGATTGTAAAGGGTTCTGGTCTTTTTTGCGATACACAGTCATTTATGTCTATAGGTTTTATCCGTAATTCTCACTTAAACTTTGCATCCCGACCAGGCTGTAGTAGAATTAATAGAAAGCTGTATCGAATGAATGTACTTATTACATCATGCATGGAGCGGAAAGCTTACTTCGAGTGAAGTGTCCCGTGATATGCGTAATATACGCGATATAAGATTGAAGATGAGGGGGCTCGGAGCCATGGCGTCTGAAGTGAAGGAACGGATTAATCTGAAAGAAATCAACTGTGAGAAGGAATTGACCCTTGCGGTGATCGGTGGCAAATGGAAACTGATTATTTTGTGGCATTTGGGTCTGGAAGGCACCAAACGTTTCAGTGAGCTGAAACGCCTAATCCCTCATATCACCCAGAAGATGCTGACCAACCAGCTACGTGAGCTGGAGGAAGACAAGCTGATTGAGCGCAAGGTGTATGCAGAAGTCCCTCCTCGGGTGGAATATACGTTGACAGATCACGGTCAAAGCCTGATGCCCGTCCTGCACGCGATGTATAACTGGGGTAAAAATTACGGTGAAAATGTAATCTGGAAAGAAAGCTAAATAAGTAATGTTCATTAAGTCGCTCGGTGTATGGGGTTTTGCCATCACCTAGCGTTTTTTTTAGTTACTTTCAAACCATGGTCACATGAACAAAAGTTTATACGAGACGTAGAGGACAGAAATAGCTTGAAGAAGCGAAGCTAAAAGCTTTCTGAAAGAAAGCTACATCGCAAGCACATACTGGCCTTTATCTTAGATACCCCTTTTGTATAGATGGAACTAAACATTCACACGAGAACGTAGAGGACAGAAAGAACCTGAAGAAGCGGAGCGTTCGCCTTTATCACCGGATTTTCACCTTTGAAAAAGGGAATCAAAAAATCTGGGGATAAGAGCGATCGGAAGGTTGTTCTGTCATCGGAGTGGTAAGTGTGAATAATCTTTAGTCCAATCTATACTCCTTGAACTGGAATATGATACGATGAGAGATATTGGAAAATGCAAGGAGGATGACAACTAAAGATGGAAAAAATACGTACACGCGCTGAGGTAAATCAGGAAACGACTTGGGATTTGAGAGACTTGTTTGTAACCGATGCAGAATGGGAGCAGGAGCTTCGATCACTTCCACTGGCTGCTGCCCAGATCGAAACGTTCAAAGGACGTCTGGGCGAAGGCGCTGAACAATTGCTGGCTTGTCTGGATGCGCGTGAAGCTTTGCAGGAGCGGATCGGCAAGACGGCTTCTTATGCCCGCTTGAAGCAGTCCGAGGACAGCACCAATCCGGTGAATATTGAGAATTCAGCTAAAGCAGGAGATATCCTATCAAATCTGTCGTCGTCCTTGTCTTTTGTCAATTCGGAGATCATTGATTTGCCGGAGGGAACCGTTGAACGTTACCTTGAAGAACTTCCGGGATTGGAGCCGTATGCACGCAGTTTGGAGCGTTTGATTCGAGAAAAAGCACATCGGCTTACGCCAGAGACCGAGAAGGTACTTGCCTCACTTGGAGAGGTACTGGATTCTCCATACCGTATCTATCTGCGCGGTAAACTGGCAGACATGACGTTTGACGATGCTCTTGATGGAGAGGATAATACTCGTCCACTGTCCTGGTCATTCTACGAAAATAATTATGAGATGTCATCTGATACAAAGCTACGCCGTTCTGCTTATGCTGCATTCAGCTCGACATTAAATGATTACAAAAATACGTTCGCAGAAGGTTATGCAACCGAAGTGAAGAAACAGGTTGTTTTATCCAGGCTACGTGGTTACGACGATGTTACAGATATGCTTCTCAGCCCACAGCAAGTGAGCAAAGAGATGTACAATAATGTGCTCGATATTATCCAGCAGGAACTCGCACCTCATATGCGCAGACTGGCGGCTCTTAAGAAACGTGAGCTGGGTCTGGACAAACTGATGTTTTGTGATCTGAAGGCGCCGCTTGATCCTGAATTTAGCCCTGCCATTACATATGATGAGGCGTGCACACTCATTCGAGAAGCACTTGATGTGCTTGGGCCGGAGTACGGCGAGATCGTAGAGCGAGCATTCCGTGATCGCTGGGTGGATTACGCAGATAATGCAGGCAAATCCACAGGGGCATTTTGCTCCTCCATATATGGTTCACACTCCTATATCTTAATTTCATGGGCAAACAATATGCGCGGAGCATTTACGCTTGCCCATGAAGTGGGGCATGCAGGCCACTTCATGCTTGCGGGACGTTACCAACGGCTCACGAATACACGGCCATCTCTTTATTTTATTGAGGCACCGTCGACCATGAATGAAATGCTGCTGGCAGACCATCTATTGAAGCGTTCCGATAATCCGAGAATGCGTCGCTGGGTCATTTTGCAATTGTTGAACACATATTACCATAACTTCGTTACACATCTGCTGGAAGGTGAATTACAGCGCAGGGTGTACGCACGCGCAACCAATGATGAGCCCATTACGGCAAAGACGTTGAGTCAGCTCAAGGGAGACATCCTTTCCGAATTCTGGGGACCTGATCTGGTAATTGATGAAGGGGCCAAGCTCACGTGGATGAGACAACCTCATTATTATATGGGACTATATCCATATACCTATGCGGCAGGCTTGACGGCTTCCACAGCGGCTGCACAGCAGATTCGTGAAGAAGGACAGCCTGCGGTAGATCGCTGGCTTGATGCACTCAAAGCTGGTGGAAGTCTCACGCCACAGGAGTTAATGAAGCTTGCGGGTGTGGATATGTCCGGACCTGAGCCGATTCGCTCTGCGGTTGCTTATGTCGGCAGTCTGGTCGACGAACTTGAACGTCTGTATTCCTGATCTGGTTCATATAGTATACGGACAAGGCAGAACGGGTTGTCTGCATGCACCGCCTTCCTTGCGTGGGGGGCGGTGCATCTTATTTTTGCAAGGGGAAAGGAACGATGATGAATGGCGTTAACAAGCGAGTCCTCATCGATGGGCCGATTAAGCGTAGACGGCTTTGGTGTGTTTGACGACATGAATGGAGTACCAGGTTTTGAAGGCAATCAGGGTGGTTTTTTTTCGGGATTTAGTGAGTTTGCTGCAATGAATGCATTTGCTTCGATTTTCATTGGCGCCATATTTCTCATCATTGCGGGAGTTATTGTTTTTGTTATTATTTCAGGCATACGCTCAGGGATGTCAAATAACGCGGCAGCCTTGTTAACCCTGCACTCAACGGTGGTGACCAAACGAACGGAAGTTTCAGGTGGCAGCGGGGATAGCCGTGCGACTACCCGGTATTATGTTACATTTGAATTCGACAATGGGGAGCGCACTGAACTAATTGTTGGCGGAAACCATTATGGCATGATGGTGGAAAATGATCGAGGGATGCTGACGTATCAGGGGACACGATTCAAGCATTTTGAGAGAGATGTACAGCCCCAGTCCGGGGTAAGCAAAGGTCAATTTTATACGTAAAAAAAGAAATGCGGCTCCTCCCAAGTGGGAGAGAGTCGTTTTTGGTATACCCAAAAGAAAGAAATACCGAAGGGTATTCAAACGCTTACAATGGTGATATACTCGTAAAATAAAGTAAAACAGTATTAAACAAAAACAAACAAACAATAAATACAGAATAAAGTACAGGGTTACGGACTGAATCAAGAGATACCGTTTGGAAAATAGGATGGGTTCGAAAGGTTGGTGAAGCGCGGTGAGTGTGCTGGCTTATGATTTGGGCGCTGGGAGCGGGAGAGCGTTACTGGGACATCTGAATGATCGAGGGATCGAAACGAGCGAAATTCATCGGTTCAAGAATGAACCAGTGAAGGTTGGCGAGCGGATGCACTGGGATATTCTGCGATTGCATCATGAATTGTTGCAAGGGCTTACACTTGTGAAACAGCAGGGAGAAAAACCAGAGAGCCTGGGGATCGATTCGTGGGGCGTTGATTTTGGTCTGCTTGGCAGTAATGGTGAGTTGCTGGGTAACCCATATCATTACCGTGATACACAGTTTAACGGCATGATGGATCAGGTGCGCCAAGAGCTGAGCTCCCAGCGAATCTTCGAACGTACAGGGATTCAGTTTCTTAGCTTTAATACCTTGTATCAATTGGCGACACTTCAACGCAGCGGTTCCCCGTTACTTCATGAAGCAGAGCGTTTTCTCATGATTCCGGATTTACTACGTTATTTCCTGACCGGGGAAGCGGTGAATGAGTTTACCAATGCAACCACAACCCAATTATACAATCCATCAGCGGGGCAGTGGGATAGTGAGTTGCTGGCGCATATTCGCATTTCGGAGAAACTGTTTGGTGAAGCCGTGCTGCCAGGTACCCGTGTTGGACAATTGCGAAGCAGTATCTGTAACGATCTGGGATTGTCCCCGATTCCCGTGATCGCTGTTGCGGAGCATGATACGGGTTCAGCCGTTGTGGCTGTTCCTGCAACGGAACGTTCATTTGCTTATCTGAGCTGTGGAACCTGGTCCCTGATGGGTACGGAGATAGATCATCCTGCGATAAGTAGCCAGAGTCTGGCCTTGAACTTCACGAATGAAGGCGGGGCGGGCGGAACATTCCGTCTGCTGAAGAACATTATGGGCTTATGGATTTTGCAGGAAAGCATGCGGGAGTGGGACCGCCAGGGGCAGGGAATTAGCTATGATGTGTTATTGGCAAAGGCCGAACAGGCACCTCCATTTGCTAGTTTGTTTGACCCGGATGATGAACTGTTCATGCCCGCAGGAGATATGACGAAGCGTATACGTCAGTATTGCCGTGATACAGGGCAAGTGGTACCAGAGGATCAGGGGGCTATTGCCCGGGCAATTCTGGAGAGTCTGGCATTGAAGTATAGGAGAGTTCTGGAATGGACGGAGCAATTGTCGGGTCAGATGTTCAACGGATTGCATATGGTCGGTGGAGGCATCCAGAACCGCCTGTTATGTCAGTGGACTGCAAATTCCATTGGCAAGCCGGTATGGGCAGGTCCGGCAGAGGGAAGTGCCATCGGGAATATGGCTGTGCAATGGATGGCGAGCGGAGCTTTTAAAGATATCTGGGAGGCTCGTAAGGCCATTCGAGATTCATTTCCGGTAACTACGTATGAGCCGCAGGACAAGTCAATCTGGGAAGATGCTTACGGCAGATTTCTGCGTGTGACGGCTTCATCCAATTCACAAGCGGGGAGTGAGGTGTAACATGCTGGCAGCCGAGCGGTATGACCGAATTGTGGAGATGGTGAACGTAAAGGGCAGTATGCGTGTATCCGAGCTTAGTGAGCGCTGCCGGGTGACGGAGGAAACCATCCGGCGGGACCTGGATCGGCTGGAACAGGCAGGGCGACTGCGCCGATCTCACGGTGGTGCAGTGAGTGTGAAGGAAGATCAACCGGAGATCCCTTACCGGATCAGGGAGACAACACATGCGGAAGAGAAAAAGCGGATTGCACAAGCGGCTCTGGCGATGATTAATCCGGGTGATCGCATTCTGTTGGATGCCAGCACAACGGCAGGTTATATGGCAGCGAATATGCCGGATTTCCCGCTGACGGTCTTAACCAATTCGATTCAAATCGCCACTGAACTCAGCAGCCGTGACAAGGTTGAGGTCATCTCAACAGGGGGGCAGCTGGCATCGCGCTCGTTATCTTTTGTTGGGCCGCTGGCGGAGCGTTCTCTGGAAACGTATCACGTGGATAAAATGTTTATGTCGTGCAAAGGTGTACATCTCGAAGGTGGCGGAATCAGTGAATCCAATGAACTCCAGGCAAGGCTGAAGCAGAAGATGGTTGGCATTTCCGATCAGGTCATCTTACTTGCAGATGCCAGTAAATTTGGTGTCCGTGCTTTCGCCCGGGTATCCGGGTTAAATGCAGTCCATATGATCGTTACCGATCAGCCATTGGAGGCTGAACAGACAGACCGGTTGAGCGGATACGACATAGGGATCATTACAGTTTAAGATTTTAGAATTTACTTATATTAATTGAACTAAACATTTACACGAAACGGAGAGGACAGAAATAACTTGAAGAAGCGAAGCTAAAAGCTTTCTGAAAGAAAGCTGCATCGGAAGCATATACTGCGCCTTTATCCCCGGATTTTAACCTTACAAAAGTAAATTAAAAAATCTGGGGATAACAGCGATCGGAAGGTTATTCTGTCATCGGAGTGTTTAGTGTAAATATTCTTAGTCAGATTCATCTACTAATCAGTTAATAGGAGCGTGTAATTATGAAGGTCTCCTTATTCATTACCTGCCTCAGCGATGCCATCTATCCCCGAGTGGGGGAGGCTATGGTCAGATTGCTCGCGGCTCATGGTGTTCGGCTGGATTTTCCGCCGATTCAGACCTGCTGCGGTCAGCCTTCCTACAATAGCGGGTACTGGGATGAGACTCGGGTAGCGGCCAAGACCATTCTTGAAGCGTTCGACGACAGTGATTTTGTGGTCTGTCCCTCGGGATCTTGTACGTATATGATTCATCATTATCCCGAACTGTTCGCAGATGAACCGGTATGGTTGGAGAAGGCAAAACGACTGGAAGCCAAAGCCTATGAATTCACTCAATTCCTCGTTCAGGTACTCGGGATTACCGATCTGGGCGCACATTTTCCGCACAAAGTAACCTATCATCCATCCTGCCATGGCAGCCGTCTGCTTGGTGTGAAGGATGAGCCGATGGCGCTGCTATCCCAAGTAAAGGGACTGGAATTGGTTCCACTCCCATTTGCTGAGGATTGTTGTGGGTTTGGGGGTACGTTTGCCATTAAAATGTCCGATATTTCAGGAGCGATGGTGACGGAGAAGGTCGATCATGTCAAAGAGACACAAGCCGAAGTGCTGGTTGGGCTGGACATGGCCTGTCTGATGAATATCGCAGGTAATCTGCGTTATCGGAATGAACCGGTGCGTGTGATGCACCTGGCGGAACTACTGTATGAGGGGGTGCGAACAGGATGAGCCAACCGGGAGTTATGGATACGACGGTCAAAGAACGTGCCGGACTGGCCTTGAACGATGATTTTCTGCGTAAAGCGGTCAAATTCACGACAGAACGATTGCGTAACGGAAAGAAGTCTGCCTCAGAAGAACATGGAAATTGGGATGAATGGCGGGAGCGTGGCCGTCAGATTCGTCTGCACACAATTGCATATCTGGATTATTACCTAAATGAATTTGTGAATAACGCCCGTGCGAACGGGGTTCATATTCATTTTGCAGATACATCGGTGGAAGCAGCGGCAATTGCGCTGGATATTGCGGCGCATAAGCAGGCTTCTACGGTGGTGAAATCCAAATCGATGGTGTCGGAGGAAGTGCATCTGAATCATGTGCTGGAGTCGGCGGGCATTGAAGCCATCGAGACTGACCTGGGTGAATATATCATTCAGTTGGCAGGCGAAGCTCCATCTCATATTGTCATTCCAGCCATCCATAAGAACCGCTACCAGATTGCCGAGTTGTTATCCAAGGAAGCGGGTGAAATTCTGGAGCCGGATACAACGGTACTTGCCGGATTTGTTCGCAAAAAGCTGCGCGAGAAATTCCTCGAAGCAGATATCGGCATGACCGGCTGCAATTTTGCGATTGCAGAGACAGGTTCCATGGTTTTGTTCGAAAATGAAGGTAATGCCCGTATGGTATCCACTGTTCCCAAAACACAGATTACACTGATGGGCATGGAGCGAATCATCCCGTCGTGGACGGATCTGGAGGTCATGGCAACCTTGTTACCACGCTCCGCAACAGGTCAGAAACTAACGATGTACATGTCAGGCATCACAGGTCCGCGTCGTACAGCGGATGGAGATGGACCAGATGAAATGCACATTATTATCGTGGACAACGGTCGATCCCTACAGCTTGGTGATCCTGAATTCCAGGAGTTGTTGAATTGTATTCGCTGTGGTGCTTGTCTGAATGCTTGTCCAGTATATCGTCATATTGGAGGTCATGCCTATGGTGGCACCTATAGTGGTCCGATTGGCGCGGTACTGACACCTGCACTCAATGGCAACATTGATGAATGGAACGATATTGCGGGTGCTTCGAGTCTGTGCGGAGCCTGTTATGAAGCATGTCCAGTTAAAATTCCGCTGCATGATATGCTCGTTTATTTACGTAGGCGTAAAGTGGAAGACGGCCATGGAAACAAAATGGAAAGCATGGGCATGAAGGGATTTGCCGCTGTTGTATCCAATTCCAAACGTTTCAGTGCGGCCATACGTCTGGGACAGATCGGGCAGAAGGCAGTTGTACGCAACAACGGCATTTCTCTCAAATTGGGACCACTTAAAGGCTGGAACAATTATCGGGTTGCGCCAAGCCTCGCCAAGAAATCCTTCCGGCAACAATGGAACAAGCTGGATCAGGAAATGAACCAGAAGCAACCGGCCATGGATTCTTCTGTTCGCAGTCGCATGGAGCAAATTATACGTGAACGAGAGGAAGGGGAGGGTACTAAGCATGGTCACTGAACATCAGCAATGGCTTGCACAATTGGAGAAGAAGTCCATGGAGAAACAGGAGCAGTTCATGAATGACATTGCTTCGAAATTGAAGAGACCAAGGCAACGCCATGCGCCGACCCAACCCTTTCGGGGAGCCCCCGACTTTTGGACTGAACTGGAATGGGATGAAGAGAAGCGTATTCAAGCATTTACGGATAACTTTGTGAGTGTAGGCGCACACATTGCCCGGGTTCAGAACATGGAAGAAGTGTCTCAATTTATAGCCAACAAATCTCATGAACTGAGTGCCAAATATATCATTCGGCAGAATGAACAGGCGTTACAGGATCTTGGGTTGGAAGAGCAGCTTCCGGACGTACAGATCTCAGTCTGGAATAGTCAGGCGGATGAGAACTGGAAGGCTCGTGCAGCTGAGGCAGATATCGGTGTGGTCATGGCGGATTATGCAACAGCATACACAGGCTCGGTCACTGTACTTTCTTCACCGGAAAAAGGTCGTTCAGTCAGTCTCTTGCCTACGGTACTCATCATCATTATTCCAGTGGATCGACTGTACACCAGACTGGGTGAGACCCTGGATCGATTTGACGAAGCGGGAAGAGAGAATCTTCCGGCAGGCATTCACTTTATTTCCGGGCCAAGCCGATCTTCCGATATTGAAAATGATTTAACCATTGGCGTACACGGACCAGGCATTGTTTATGGTTTAATTATGGGTTAACGGTGTCGAGTGTTATGGCACATCATGATTTTGATAACTGTCCGAGATGCAGTATTTGACTGCTGAGGGCAGTTTTTTATTTGGCCTGCTATAGTTAAAAACTATCATAATTATATCAATTATATATTTTACCTATTAATGATGGAGGTGTATAATCCATCTCAAGAGAGAATTCATATGAGATACAAAAGAGAAAGAGGAGGATGAATACAGATGAGTATATTTTCTTACCAAGTTCCGTTTATGGATGGACATAACGGTGATTTTTCTGCTTTTAAAGGGAAGGTGCTGCTTATTGTGAATACAGCAAGTCGGTGCAGCTACTCGCGTCAATTCAGTGAACTTCAGCAGATGTATGAGAAATATGGTGATCAGGGGCTGGAGATTCTGGCGTTCCCTTGTAATCAGTTTAACGACAAAGAACCTGGCAGTAGTGCTGAGGTAGCCGAGTATTGCAGAAGTCAGTTTCAGATATCCTTTCCGATTTTGGAGAAGGTTGAGGTCGTTGGGCAATCGATGCATCCGTTGTTCCGTTATCTGATTGAAGAATCGCCGTTTCAAGGTTATGATCTGGACACAAAGGAAGGACAGTGGATGGACACTTTTGTGAAGGAGAAGCATCCAGAATTGTATCAAGGGGACGGGATCAAATGGAATTTTACCAAATTCCTGATTGATCGCATTGGGAACGTCCATGGCCGTTATGAAACGACAGTTGCTCCATTAGAGATGGAGTTGGCTATTCAGAATCTATTAAAGAATTCATAAGTATACCTTAATCCCTGTCCTGAGGTCCTATGACTTTGGGACTGTTGAAGATTGGAACTGGAAATGTTAGGGTAAAAGAAGATAACGAAGTCATCCATTTTTTTTAATCAAAAATGACCAATATACCATTTCAGTCAGTTAGTTCTTTAAATGGTTTTATCGTTATCTGGATGAAATATGAAAATGTGCAAAAAATAACTTGAATCTGTTGATCTGAAGAGTAAGTGTAAACGCGTCTGTAAACCAAGTCATAATTTTTTAGTTGTAGAACTCTTAACTTGGAAAGAAGGAGTGAGTGTCATGCCACCAATTTCAGTGCCTCAACCAAAAACATTTGGCCCATTGGGCAATTTGCCGCAATTGAATTTTGAAGAGCCGGTGCAGTCCTTGGTGAAACTTGCGGAAGAATATGGACCGATCTTTCGTATGGAGTACCCCGGGCGAAGTGAATTGTATATTTCAGGTCACGAACTGGTCGCCGAGGTAACAGATGAATCCAAATTCGACAAACGTGTGTGGGCCCCCCTTGCGAAGGTTCGTGCATTTGCAGGAGATGGACTATTTACGAGTTGGACCGATGAGCCGAATTGGAAAAAAGCCCATAACGTACTGCTGCCAAGTTTCAGTCAACGTGCCATGCAGGGATATCACAACAAAATGATTGATCTGGCTGTGCAGCTGGTTCAGAAATGGTCACGATTGAACCCGGATGAGACAGTTAACGTTCCGGATGATATGACACGTCTTACGCTCGACACGATTGGCCTGTGTGGGTTCAACTATCGGTTTAACAGCTTCTATCGGGAAGAACCACATCCATTCATTACGAGCATGGTTCGTGCGTTGGATGAATCCATGAGTTCATTGCAGCGACTACGTCTGCAAGACAAGCTAATGATCACCAAAAAGAAACAGTTTGAACAGGATATCCGTTCCATGTTCTCCTTGGTGGATCACATTATTGCCGAGCGCAAAGAGAAACCGCAGGAAGGGGCAGATGATCTGCTGTCCCACATGCTCAGCGGCAAGGACCCGGAGACAGGAGAAACACTGGATGATGAGAACATCCGTTATCAGATTATTACATTCCTGATTGCTGGACATGAGACCACAAGTGGGCTGTTATCCTTCGCCGTTTATTATCTGATGAAGAATCCGGATACGCTGGCTAAAGCCCAAGCTGAGGTGGATCAGATTCTGAAAGATCCGGTTCCCACGTACAACCAGGTTCGCAATCTGAAGTACGTTCGCATGGTTTTGAATGAAGCATTGCGGTTATGGCCAACGGCCCCGGCATTTTCTCTGTATGCAAAAGAGGACACGGTACTTGCGGGTCAATATCCTTTGCAAAAAGGAGACAGTGTCAGTGTACTTATTCCCAAGCTGCATCGTGACCGCGAAGCCTGGGGAGACGACGTAGAGGAATTCCGCCCGGAACGGTTCGAAGATCCGAGCAAAGTGCCGCATGATGCCTACAAACCTTTTGGTAATGGTCAACGGGCCTGTATTGGTCAGCAGTTTGCACTTCAGGAAGCAACGCTGGTACTGGGTATGGTGTTGAAGCATTTTGACTTCATAGATCATTCTGATTATCAGTTAAAGGTGAAAGAAACGCTGACACTCAAACCGGATAACTTCACAATTCGTGTACGTGCGCGTGGCGGGCAACCAGTCATGGCCGTTCCGGGTGTAGCGGTCGAAGAACCAAAGCCGGTTGCCAAAAGAACAGAGCCGGATGCAGCGAATGCCCACCACACACCGATGCTTGTTCTGTACGGTTCCAATCTGGGCACCGCTGAAGGCATTGCTCGTGAAATTGCGGATACTGCCAGATATCAGGGTTTCCGGAGTGAGGTCGCTGCGCTGGATGATCGTGTTGGCAAACTGCCAAAGGAGGGTGCCGTCATTATTGTCAGTGCATCCTATAACGGTCAGCCGCCAAGTAATGCCAAGATGTTTGTCGAGTGGATTGAACATGCGGATGCCAATGAATTCAAAGGGGTGCGTTTCGCCGTTCTTGGATGCGGTGACCACAACTGGGCCAGCACCTATCAGCGTATTCCGCGTTTAATTGATGAACAGTTATCTTCCAGAGGAGCAGAGCGGTTATCACCGCTGGGTGAGTCAGATGCCAGCGGTGATTTTGAGAAACAGGTGGGGGATTGGACGGAGCAATTATGGCCGGATCTCGCACGAACGATGGGACTGAAACTGAACACAAGCTCCAATAGCGAACGCAGTTCACTATCTGTACAGTTTGTCAGTGGGCTCGCCGTAACACCGCTTGCGGATACGTATGATGCACATGTAGCGGAAGTACTGGAGAACAGAGAGCTTCACGACGCAGGCAGTGAACGCAGTACACGTCACCTGGAGATCAAATTGCCTGAAGGCATAACCTACAAGGAAGGGGATCATCTGGGTATTCTGCCGCAGAATCCACCGGAGCTGGTGGAACGTGTATTGCGTCGTTATGGATTCACCGGAACGGAGCATCTCGTTCTGGATGCATCCGGTCGCAGTGCCGCGCATCTGCCGCTGCATCAACCGGTTAACCTGTATGATCTGCTCAGTCATAGCGTTGAGCTTCAGGAAGCGGCAACTCGTGCGCAACTGAGAGAAATGGCAGCATACACCGTATGTCCACCGCATAAGAAGGAGCTTGAAGCGCTGCTTGATGAATCTGTGTATATGGATGAAGTGCGGAACAAACGGATCTCCATGCTGGATTATCTGGTGAAATATGAGGCATGTGAACTGCCGTTTGAGCGTTTCCTTGAATTACTGCCTTCATTAAAAGCCAGATATTATTCGATCTCCAGTTCCCCGCGTGTTCAGCCCGATCAAGCGAGTATTACGGTCAGTGTTGTGCGTGCCCCGGCATGGAGTGGGCAGGGAGAATACAAAGGTATTGCGTCCAACTATCTGGCTAACCTGAAGTCGGGTGACGAGATTGTGATGTTCACGCGGACACCGGAATCCGGGTTCCAACTGCCGGAGGATGCACAGGTTCCCGTCATCATGGTAGGTCCGGGTACAGGTGTTGCTCCATTCCGAGGTTTCTTGCAAGCAAGGCATGTATTGAAGGAACAAGGTCAAGAGGTTGGCGAAGCCCATCTGTACTTTGGATGCCGGAATCCCGAACATGATTATCTGTACAAAAATGAACTGGAAGCAGCCCAGCAAGAAGGGCTTGTGAAACTTCATACGGCCTTCTCCCGTGTAGACGGGGAGGAGAAATGTTATGTACAGCATCTGATGAGAGACGATGCCCATCATCTGATTCCTTTGCTTGAAGAGGGTGCGCATCTGTACATCTGCGGTGATGGCAGCAAGATGGCACCTGATGTGGAAGCTACACTCCAGCAGGCATACGCTGATATTCATGGCAAGTCCGCGAAAGAAGCAGAAGACTGGCTTAATCAGCTCCAGCAGGAAGGTCGTTATGCCAAGGATGTGTGGACAGGCATCTGATGTAAACATGTGAAGGGTCAGCTTGATCCGTAACTGACTGAGCGGTGAGATACAGAAGCAGTTCTGTTCTCACCGCTTTTTGACATAAAATGATTCTTCAGCAGATGAGTGGTTGCATGGGGTATAATTATATATTGGAAGGGAGCACCCGTATGCAGACATTTGGGAACCTTTGTATGGCTTGCGAAAAGAATCAGCTTTACTTCCGCCTACAAGGTCGTTTCAGTTTTTTTCTTCCGACGGTTGGTCGATAGATCGACTCGACGCTGGAGAGAGGAAATAAAATACGGGAAGGAACTCTGCCTTTTCCCTGGAGTTCAAGATAATCCAGTCCCACGCCCACAAGTCTGATATTGTTAAATGCATTCCTGGAAGGGAAAGTCGTGCGGATTCCCACTCTGACGCCTCGCCGTGTTCGAGGAATATCGAATACCCGAATGGAATTCAGACTGAGTGGAATGAATAACTGCCGGTTTACTTTGATAAACTGCCTTGGATAGACACGACGAATACGTCCCGGTTCCAAGCCGGAGAGTGGAGTATTCAGTTCTGCAAGGTGCCCCTGGAGTTCTGCCAGACGCTGCTGAAGTGTTTTTCCAGTATGGAGATGCTGCCAGCTCATAAGTATTCCTCCGTTCGCCATTTGTACCTAGTATATGAAGGAACGGGGTAGGAAGGTGTACGTTTGATAGCCCATGTTCGTTACGGCTAACGGGGTTTCATTTTATAATAGAGGAGTGATTCACATGATCGTAGAGATGTATAAAGACCTCATTCAGGATGAGCGTGGCAATTATTATCTGGCAGTACAGATGGATGGTAATGAGCTTACGCTTGTTAATGCATTTGTTGAAGCGGCATTCACACCTGAACTGATCTACAATGAAGAGTTTCGTACCAAACATAAAGAGATGGAAGGCGGGTTTGTAGGCAAAATTGCGATGGACCTGCTCAGGCACGATGTGGTCATGGGGATGAAGCAAATCGACCGCAAGCTGTTGAACCTGTCGGATGTGGAACAGCAGTTCACGGTGAATTATATTGATACGATTGAATTTTATCGTCACCCGGCGTGGAACCGGAAGGTGTAAAAGGAAAGACATTTCCTCTGTAAACAGAGAGAAGGTTCTTCTCCAATCCAATTGGCCATGATCTTACTTATACCAGCAACAGAATATATTGAGATGTAAAAGCGCAAGTGCAGGGCAGTAAGCCTTCGCAACTTGCGCTTTTTGACGTATATGGTCAACGACCTAGGAGACTTAGAAACGAACCAGATTATTGACGTTGACAGGCAAGCCCGTGGCGATAGCGCGATTGGCCGCAATACCCGTCAGAATGGATCTGGCACCGTCCACGTGGTTAGCTGCACGATGGAACGGATCTTCTACAGGCTCTCCAAACAGATCGTTCAGCAGAACCGGGTCACCTCCGCCATGTCCACCTGCTTTCTCTTCCACTTCAACCTCATATGGCGCATCAAACATTGGAAGAACCCGTAACGTTTTACCGATCAAAGCACCTTCTTTACTTTTGTCACCCAATGAATTGACATAAGATTGCTCCACAATGTTCATTTCAATCCGGCCTTTGGTGCCATTAATGGCAATGCGGTAACCTTCCCATGGCTGGTAGGCAACGAGGGAGTAGGTCAGAATGGCTTTGTTCCGATACTTCACCAGAACACCCATCGTATCCTCAATGTTGATGCCATCCCCAAATACGCTTTGATCCCGCTGATAACCATCTTCTGATTCAGCATCCAGATACATGGACTTCATATGAGCATCCGAATCCAGATGAAGTGCAAAAGGATCTTCTTTTGCGATCGGATTGCCAGTTGCCCGATTGTAGAACTGCGTTACACCGCGTTCTTCTGCGTTTTCTCTGCCGTAATACATGAGATCACCAAATGCAAACACGGTGTCCGGCTGTGAGCCGATCCAGAAATTCACCAAGTCGAAGTGATGGGTAGATTTATGCACGAGCAGTCCGCCGCTATTACGCTTGTCCCGATGCCAACGGCGGAAATAGTCTGCCCCGTGGCGGGTATTCAGCAGCCATTCAAAGTGAACGGAAGTGACCTTCCCGATGGTATCATTCAGAATAAGTTCCCGAATCTTAGTATGGTGCGGTGCATAACGGTAGTTAAAGGTGAC
This sequence comes from Paenibacillus sp. FSL R5-0701, assembly GCF_037973995.1. NCBI lineage: Bacteria > Bacillati > Bacillota > Bacilli > Caryophanales > Paenibacillaceae > Paenibacillus > Paenibacillus sp. FSL R5-0701. The sequence goes on from NZ_CP150230.1 coordinate 2,709,871, forward strand.
CCTTACATTCTGGCCAGTTCGCTTGACAGCATCCAGAATATCCTGACATTTCTCCTCATCGATCGTCATTGGTTTCTCGGTGACAACGTCACAACCCAGTTCCATCGCGCGAATGATGTACTTGTGATGGGTACGGTCAACGCTCGTTACGATGACATAGTCAGGCTTCTCGTTCTCAATCATCTGATCAAACTGATCTGCAGGATAAGTAGGTACCTCGGGATAATTGTACTTTTCCTTCAACAGTTGATTCGCGTAATTCATACGGACTTGATTTATATCACAAAAGCCGACAAGCTCGGAAGTATCCCTGTAATCCCGGGTTAAAGCACCATAAAAAAATTCGGCACGGCCGCCGGTTCCAACTAATACATAACGTTTCTTGTTACTCATGTCTATCGCCTCCTTGAATATAGCTCTAGACTATAACAAGGGAGTACTTCTTTCGCCGCATTTTATGCGTAACCGCTTTCAAATGCCGCATATTTTGCTATAATTTATGGAAAGGAGAGAGGGAGACATGACAGAACCTTTTCGTGCGGATTTTCATGATCCTACGGATTTGCTGCACATCGAATATGATCGTCGCATTGGATATTTCTCGATGACGGATGACCACCTGCATGATCATTATGAGTTGTATTATCTGTTGTCTGGTGAGCGTATTTATTTCATCAAGGACCGAACCTATCGGGTAAAGGCTGGTGACCTGGTGTTTGTTGACCGCAATACGGTTCACAAGACATTGGAGAGCGGCATGCCTGACCATGAGCGGATGGTGCTCTATTTGAAGCCTGAGCTTTTTGCAACCATGGCTATTTCCGCGGAGTTAGTTGAAGGCTTGAAGGAACCCTTTTGCTGGGAGATTCCTATTGTAAGGTTTCCATCTCAAGTCACTGAGGTTCTGGAACGGATGGTTAGCGAAATGGTGGATGAAATGCTTCGGCCTCAACCCGGAAGCAACCTGTTGCTCCGTCACCGGGCTATTGAATTGTTGTTGCATGCCTATCGTAATCAACACCTGGGCAGGTTAAGCTCCGATGATCGTGAGCCGGTTCTTCATCCCAAGACACAGGCAGTTGTACGTTACCTGAATGAGAACTATCAGAAACCACTGACATTACCGGAGGTGGCGGGCATGTTTCGCATTAGTCCGCATTATCTGAGTCGATTGTTCAAACAAACGACAGGATTTACCTTCAGTGATTATCTGAATCTGTTACGGGTGAAGGAAGCACAGCGTTTACTGCGAGAAAGTGAAGAATCCATTACAGACATCGCTTGGCTTGCGGGGTTCAGTAACTTCTCTCATTTTGGCAAGATGTTCAAACGTACCGTTCAGGTATCACCAAGAGTCTATAGGCAGGAATACAATGAATCGGGTTCCGTGAGGACCTTAAAAGAGGGAGAGAATGTACGATGATTGAAGCGAGATTAAATGAACTGGGGATTATTTTACCACAGGCCAGCGCCCCCGCAGCGAAATATGCCAATGCCGTTATTGTGAATGGAATCATGTATGTATCCGGGAAAGGGCCTGATACCTCCGAACGCGGTAAAGTTGGAGCAGACTTCACAACAGAACAGGGATATGAATTTGCCCGGAACGCTGGACTGGAGGTGCTTGCTGTCGTTCGAGACGTGCTGGGTTCACTGGATCGGGTGAAGAGAGTGGTTAAAGTGCAGGGATTTATCAATGCGTCCGCTTCGTATCAGGAGCATCATAAAGTGCTGAATGGATTCTCGGATCTGATGATGGAGGTATTTGGGGATCATGGGGTACACGCTCGTTCAGTATTCGGGGCAGTGTCCGTAAGGGATAATTTGCCGCTGATCATTGATTCCATATTTCAGGTAGAGGAGTAGGTATAACGATGACAGAATCGTCTTCATTTAATCCGATCATGTTAACGATACCCGAGAGCTTCCATACGGAACGCCTTACGATTCGAGCACCTAAGTGGGGGGACGGTGCGGCTGTTAATGAAGCGGTCCGTGAGAGTGCGGAGCAGCTGCGGTTGTGGTTACCTTTTGCCGAGAAAATCCCTTCATTGGAAGAGTCTGAAGTGACTGTTCGCAAAGCAAGACTGCAATATCTGGAACGTACCGACATGATGTTGCATTTACGTGACAGACACACGGATGATTTCGTAGGCAGCAGTGGGTTACATCGCATCGACTGGAATGCACGCTGTTTTGAGATCGGTTACTGGATTCGAACATCGCGAGCTGGTGAGGGTTTGATGACAGAAGCGGTGAAAGGGATAGAGAATTTTGCCATTACTCATCTGGAGGCGAACCGGCTGGAGATCCGCTGTGATGCCCGCAATGTGCGAAGTGCCAAAGTAGCCGAACGAGCGGGTTATACGCTGGAAGGTATACTGCGCAAGATGCGGCGTGACAGCACAGGTACGCTGGTTGATTGTATGGTTTTCTCCAAAGTCAGAGGCAGTGAGTTCGAGTAAAGGGAGGGTAGATATGGAGCGAATTGGTCAGGGAAGAACTGCGGAAATCTATGCCTATTCGAACGAGCACATTATGAAGTTATATCGAATGGATTTTCCTCACGAAGCGGTTCAAAATGAATTTAGAATAAGTGAGCTGGCATACAAAAAAGGACTACCCGTCCCGCAGGCAGTATCCTTGATAGAACATACTACGTCGCGTGCTGGCATTGTTTTTGAGCGAATCCAGGGGATTACCCTGTTATCACTTATCATTCAGCAACCGGAGTTCCTAGATCAGCTGGTGTTTAAAATGGCTGACTGCCATTACAGACTTCATTGTGAGCGAGATGATGAAGGGACACTCCCCTTACAGAAGCAGATTTTATCGGGAGCGATTCGCAATGTTCGATTATTGTCGGAGGACGATCAAGCGCGAGTCCTTTCTTACTTAACAACATTGCCTGATAGACAGCAGATCTGTCATGGCGATTTTCACCCTGATAATGTTATGCTCAGTGAGGCTGGCGATCAATACTGGGTCATTGATTGGATGACTGGAATGTCCGGTGATCCTGCGGGTGATGTGGCTCGAAGCTGGGTAATATTAATGAGTGCCACATTGCCGGAAGATACAGATCCTGCTATACGAATGGGGTTTGAAACGGCTCGTGAATCGCTGGTCAAATATTACATCCATCATTATATGCAACTTTCCGGGATTACACGTGTAGCAATAGAGTCCTGGATGCTGCCAGTTGCCGCCGCGCGTCTTGACGAGGATCTGCCTGCTCAAGAGGTGGAACAGCTGCTCAAGTTTGTTCAGGAACGAATTCGTCTGTTATAAAAGTTGAATTACATATTATTTACACTGACACTACGATGACAGAATAACCTTTCAATCGCTGTTATCCCCAGATTTTTTTGATTCCCTTTTCCGAAGGGGGAAATCCGGGGATAAAGGCGAAGCATATGCTTCCGAAGCAGCTTTCTTGCAGAAAGCTTTTAGCTTCGCTTTTTCAGGTTTTTTCTGACCTCTTCGTTATAGTGTTAATGATTAGTTCAATATCTATAGACGAATCTAATGATTTTATATATAAGGGTAGAGAAAGAGAGGGGACATATTCATGCTGCATTCATTAAAGGCCATACAATCATACAAGTCAGGAAACACGCCGGAAGCCCAGCCATTATGGCTGCAACTGCTGGCAGCAGCAGAGAAGCCCCATATTAACCTCGAACGCATTCATTCCATTGCCGAACTTGAGGGAACAAATCCGGTGCTGGACTACACAGAGCGTACACTTCACGTGCTGGAGGAGCTTCAGGTTTCTTTTTGGGTGCGAGAAATTATGGAGGACGTATTAATCTGGTCAGAGACGGCGAAGGCCGGATCATTGGAGCAGCGGCGGGTATGGCAAAAGCAGGGCGTTAACTTGTTTGTACATAATTTGGGGTCCGCTCAGTTATATGATCTATACGCAGAGGCAGACCACCTGGATAATGACATCGGTAAGAGCAGGGAGACGAGTTTAAATCAACTTGGATCTCCGGGCGATGCCTTAAGTAAAAATGCGGATATAAACGAGCATGATGCGCTGAATTCACACACACCAAGACATGAGGTTATTCGTACTCTAATTGCTACGCATGGACTTATTGGTCAATACATACGCGGCGAGATTCCATTTGCCGAGAATGCTTCGCTCCACGCCTTGATCGTCAAAGGATGGCTTACTACAGATGAGTTGCACACCATACTGATGGCACTAAATGAGTGCATTATCGCAGGAGTTGATCCAGCGTTATGGAATCAGGTTCAGGCTGAGGTACAGCGAATTGTAGGCTGGATTATCGCTGGACCGGATCATGAGGACTGGAACGTGAAGGAACGGTTATCCCGCTTAAGAAGTTCATCCATTCGGCAGGGAGAGGCTATGGATACGGCGTACGCCAAACTCCAAACCGAACTGGATGTAGAACAGGCGTTGGCTCCGCTGGCTCATCGTACTCTGTGGTATGTGGAGTCGGCCATGCAGGATTTTTCGTTGCAAGAGATGGTGAAAGTGTTCCTGTTGACGCTTCGCAGCGATAGCATGCATCCCGCATGCATGGAGAGTCGATCTGAAATCGTTCGCCATATCAGCTTCGAACCATTGATGAATACGATGTATTACGATTACAAAGGCGTCAAGAAGCTCAATATTTACAAGAAACGAATGATTGAGAAATATTTGGAACTGTATGCATGGGAACAGATTACGGCTGGAGAGCAGATCGTCTATCCCCATCTGACCCATCGCATTGAACGTCATGAGGATCTGCCAGATACACTGTTTGTGACCTTTGAATTTTCTCCAGCGGCGGAGAAGCTGATTGCATTCTGTATTGAAGCAGAAAAGTCACCGTTATACGAGAAGGCTGTACTGCTGTTATTTGACCTGTTCGGATTGCGCCGGGATGCCTATGACCGCTTCCACAACGAAGAAACGTATTTGTCCGATATGAACAGCTCCGGTGATTATAAAAAAGTACTGCTCGACTATATCGTTGGTAAACGGGTACTGGATATCGGTCCAGGTGGAGGAATTCTGCTGGATCTGATTGAGCAGGAAAAACCGGAAGTGGAGCCGATTGGTATCGATATCTCAGCCAATGTCATTGAAGCGCTGGAGCGCAAAAAACAGCGTGAGGGACATCGCTGGCAAGTGATGAAGGGCGATGCCCTGCAACTGGAGCAATATGTGCAGCCGGGCACAGTGGATACGGTTATTTTTTCATCCATTCTGCATGAATTATATTCATATATTGAACTGGACGGTCGAAGATTTAATTCCGATACGGTTGTAGCAGCGCTGAGAAGTTCATTCCGTGTGCTGTCACCTGGAGGAAGAATTCTGATTCGGGATGGGATCATGAGTGAACCGGAGGCACAGAAGCGCCGGATTCGTTTCCTGGAAGCGGATGGGATGCGCTGGCTAGAGCGGTATGCAGAGGATTTTCAGGGACGTGCAATTCAATATGAGCGGATCTCAGACAATGAGGTCGTATTGCCGATCAACGATGCGATGGAATTTCTCTATACCTATACGTGGGGTGAAGAGGCATACGTGCATGAGATTCAGGAACAGTTCGGTATATTCACGCCGACAGCCTATGAGAACTGTATTCGAGAAGCGCTGGGTGAACAAGCCGAAATTATTACTCTCCGACATTTCCTTCAAGAGGGGTACACGGAAGCACTTGGAGAACGAATGATCTTCATGGAGGAAAATGGTGAGCCTGCGCCTTTGCCAGACAGTACCTGCCTAATTGTAATTGAGAAGAAAAAAGGGTTGGCGAATGGATGATGAGAGAGGCCAGGACGTTTTTGTATTTTGTCAGACATGCGGAGTCTCGATATGTTGAAGGACAGGAACACGAGCGTGGACTGACAGAGCAAGGTTATCAAGATGCGGGAACGGTTGCCAGTCTGCTCCATGGGGAGCAGATTCAACTGTTCTATTCTAGCCCTTACAGGCGAGCGGTAGATACGATTCAGATTCTGGCAGATTGGTCAGATGGAATTGTGGTGACAGAGGAAGATTTGCGTGAACGCCAGTTGTCGAGTTCAGATGTGAAGCATGATAATTTTCGTGAAGCCAAGCAGCGGTTGTACCGTAATCCTACGTATGCGTATCCAGGTGGGGAGTCTGGTGAACAGGCTCGCTCAAGGGCAGTAGCGGTGATCGAGAAAATTTTGGATACACATGTGGGTCACAAGGTAGTCATTGGAACCCATGGAGATGTCATGACGCTTATTTTACAACATTATGATTCTTCCTACGGGTATGATTTCTGGGAGAAGACTACGATGCCGGATATCTATAAGTTGCAGTTTGATGGAACGCGCAAGTTGGTCCAGGTCACCCGATTGTGGGAGTGACAGAGTTATATATGAGGAATGCATTAGCCAGAATGATAGTGGGGAGGAGTGACTTGGACGGATGAAAATTACGCTGTTGCCTGATACATACTTTATTGAAAATCTAATCGTATCTTCATTACAGGATAGAATGTACTGCATATTTGATCTCGAAGGGACGGGCATTAATCCCGTGGTGGAGAGTGTGACTCAATTTGGTGGGATGCACTACCAAAGAGGTCAACGGTGTAACACAACATTTTCTTCACTTGCACGTGCAAACAAACCTATACCAGAAGCTGTGGCAAAATTAACAGGCATTTCGAATGAGGATATGATAGAGGCTCCATCGTTCGTAGAAACATTTCAGGAATTTCTGAAATTTATTGGGGATAATGTGCTTGTAACACAAGCAGGATATGAGTATGACCTACCCATCTTGAAGCGGCATTGTGATGAGTATGGGCTTCCGATGTTGACTAACCCGGTACTCGATACAAAAGCGATGTTCACCTACATTCATCCTGAGATTAATGAGGTCGTCTCTACGGATTTTTTGATTCGGTATTACGATCTGAATACGGATGGAATACACAGGCACAATGCTTTGGCAGATTGTGGTGTGATTGCTCGTATCTTTGAAAGTATCCTTAGCGAATACGAGGAACTTCAATTGGATCATTTTACAGCTGATTCTAATCGAATGATGAAGCGGTTTGTTATACCTGAGATGTATCTGACATGATGATGAACTGGAGGGGAGATCAATGAGCAAAGCAGACGTGGAGAAGCTACTGGGGGATCTTAACGAGGGGCGGATTCTGACCCAGCAGACATTCGAAGGATTGGATGTGGAAATTTACCTGGATAAAAGGGATGCCTCTGCATTTGCTGACGAGTGGATGCAAGCTTTTGAACGATGGGCTCAAGATACCGCGGTGGCTGAAGAAGAGGTGCTTCGCGCATGCAGGGAACAGGCGTTCAAACAGACCTTGGCTCTCACCGGCGAACCTGAGTTAGCGGGGTATGTAAGTGATGATATGGGTTTAATTGGTGCTGCATTGTTACAGAGTACGGCGAACGATTCCTTTGTGGAGAAGCTGTTGGAAAGTTATCGTCAAGGCAGGTTGCCCCTGCGATAAGCGGGGGAGGACCACAGGGTTGTTTCGTTTGTATAAAAAAACAGCATCAAATGTACATTGTGGGTCGACTGAGGCATAAGGTACAATTCACCTAAGCAATCGATGAGAATGATAATCATTATATGTGAAATATTCTCACGGTTACATCAACAGATCACATAGGGGTGAAGGGTAACATGGTAGGTTTAGTTAAAGGTTTCAAAGGGTGGATGATTACATTACTGCTCATGGGTCTGGTTATTTCAGGATGTAGTACAAATACCGCTACGGATGCGGAACAGACTCCTGCAACTGAAAGTGCAGCCTCTGGAGAAAATACTACTGAAACCGAAACAGAGCCTACTACACGGGTTGTACAGGATGAATTTGGAGATGTGACAATTCCGGTTCAGCCACAGCGGATTGCTGGAATATATGTGGAAGATTATCTGAAGGCGCTCGATATTAACCCTGTAGTGCAGTGGTATAATCCGATGTGGGGTGTACAGGATTATTTAGGACTGGATGTTCCTCAATTTGATACCACAGGGAGCATTGAAGCTTTGTTGGAATATGATCCGGATCTCATCATTGTAGATGGTGGGGTAGATATGGAGAAATATGAGATGTACTCCAAGGTGGCACCGACGTATCGTCTGCCTGAGAGCGTACTGCAGGATTCGAACCAAATTTTGAAAACCATTGCCGATGTTGTAGGTAAACCGGACAAGGGTGAAGAAGTTGCTGCGGCATTTGAGGCTAAGATTGCAGATGCTAAGGCGAAGCTGCAGGAAGCGGTTGGAGACGAGACGGTCGCAGTTGTCCGGCTGAATGTTAACGATGACACACTGGCTTTGTTCGGTGTGAAGAATCGATTTACCGGATTTATTTATTCCGAGCTTGGTCTAACACCTCATCCTCTGGTTAGCAAGATGGAAGAATACCAGGAAATTCTGTCTGAGGAGGCCGTGCCGCAACTTGATGCAGATCATCTTATTGTTTTCCCTTCCAATGGTGAATGGTCTTCTCCTGAGAACAAGGAAGCCTTGAAGGTACTTGACAGCAAATTGTGGAAATCTCTTCCGGCCGTTAAGAACAATCAGGTATATATAATGGAAAGATCACATTGGCAATCAGGTGCGATTACAGCGAATTCCATGAAAATTGATGATCTCTTGGAAAAAATGACTCCATAAGTATAATCTCATAAAGAAAGTTCTTCAGCCAGGGTTGAAGAGCTTTCTTTTTTCGTATACACTATTTTAAATGATAATAATTCTCAGTTAAGGACGATGAACATGTGCCACACCATAATACAACTTATCCCCAAGCCCTGGCTATGCTCACTTCAGCATATGGAATACGTAGATCACCATAAGTCTCATATTGATAAACGTTTGTTATACAGAATGTCGTCTTCACACGCCATATTTGTTGTAACGTCTGGGAAGGGGTCAATAGTTTGCTCAGATCGGGAATCTCATTTGGAAAAAGGAATGATTATGTTTGTTCCGGCTGGAACATCCGTTAAAATAGAAGGTTCGCCTTGGACAGAAAGTGAATTGCAGTATTATAAGCTTGATCTGATGGTGGGTGAGTTAAGCGAAGAGACTTCGAACGCTTTGTCTAGAAGAAACACGGAGGAGCGGCAGGAACTTTCACAAAGTCCAGTTTCTCCAACATTATTACCTCTTATGCAACTCAGTTACATCCCGTGGAGTACCTGTCTGGAAGCCTTGGAACAAATACTGCGTCAACAGGTCACTGGCGATTGGCTGGATCAATGGGAGGTACAGCTTCGTTTCCAGGAGTGGTTCCGTGCCTTGCTTCGCCAGAGTGCCCCCGAAACAGAAGTACCCGATGACCGTGCCCGTCTTCAAAGTTCAATTCGTTATATTGGCGACCACTATGATCAGACGATAACTGTGGATGAGCTCGCAGCAGATATTGGTCTAACAAGAGCCAGCTACACTCGGCAATTCAAAAAAATTACGGGTAAGCTCCCGCTTGAATATGTAAATGCGGTTCGGCTGGAGCGCTCGAAGCAACTATTGCAGCTCACGGATGATCGCATCCATGAAATTGCACAGAATGTGGGATTTAGCAGCGAGTATTATTTTGGTCGTCGGTTCAAGCAATATGCTGGTATTTCACCTGGGTTATACCGCCGTCATCACCGTCAAGAGGTTCGTGTCTTTGCTCCGTATCTGGAGGACTTTGTGTTGGCTCTTGGCGTAAAACCTGTACTGCAATGCTCCCATCATTCTTGGGGGAGACAGCAATATTTGGGGTTGGATGATGTACCCGAATTTGATGTAAGCCAGCAGGATGCTCAATTTAATGTGGGCAACATACCTGACTTTATCATGCTGGACAAGGGATTTGATCGATGGAATCTGGACCGCTTTGAGCAGGTAGCACCTACATTTTACGTAGAACATCTGGGAGAAGATTGGCGCTCCATTCTGAGATCGACAGCTGATGTGTTGGGGAAGGTGAATCGGGTTCAAGATGTAATTGGTGCGTATGAGGACAAGGCAATGGAAGGTAAGAGTCGGTTATCACGTTATATGCGTGGCCAGACTGTAGCTTTTTTACGCATATCCGCTTCGGATATTACTCTCTATGGGGATCAGCAGGGCTACGTCGGACCTGTAATTTATCAGGATCTTGGACTGACTCCACACTCCCGTGTGCAGCAATGGACAAGACACGAGCGGAGGATTTTCATTGGATTGGATCAGTTAAGTCAGCTTCATGCGGATCACTTGTTGATTACATTTGACACTGGAAACTCGGCCAAACCTGGAGATGAGCGCGAACTGCTCGAAAGGGATGAATGGAAATGTCTGCCTGCGGTGAAGAGTGGCAATGTGTATGAGGTGGATTTTATGAGCTGGATGAACTACGGTGTGATCTCTCATGGGAAGAAAATCGACGATATACTGCGGTATATGGGTTAAATGATGCAATATCTGAGAGATGTGTTAATTTGTAGTAGCGATGGCTGTCATTAGCGTTCCGTCAGTATGTTCACTGAAACCACCAGTTCCTATAAGCATAACTTCCTGTATTTCCTCATTGGAGTTTAATACATCAACCATACTTAAGTCATCATTGAAAGTATATTGGAAAGTTCTTATATCGCTCTCTTGTGACTTAGTTAAATCTAGTCTGGTTATACCTAAACCATTTAACCGCTCTTATCCGTAGGGCTCATAGTTAAATTCTTGATCCAGAAGAGAAGGAAGCAATCGATATTCGGTTTATTAAAGGGTATACCCGAAAGGAAACCATTCTCTTTATGAGAAGGGTGTGGCAGCCAGTACCGTGGAGGCTGCAATAGCGGCATATGACTGGTGTGTTCCTCATCTCGTCTTTTCCAATTCTCAGCAAAAGCAAAACAGCTGATGGGCCAACCGGGAGGCAGTCGAGCAAAGGGGAACTCCTGATAGAGTTTCTGGCTATGCTCCTTATCCTGACTATCCGCTTCCTGAAGAAGCCAAAAATTTAGTTATGCTCTTAAGACTTAATATTGATGGAAGCAATGTAATGTTCTCTGATGTTTATCAAGGTTCGCCATTTATTGCTGGAAATAATATAAGCCTTTCCTTAGTTAATGCTGACATGGATGGAATTAAAGCTGCATTCGATAAACTTAAAGTAGGCTGCACTGTAGTCATGGAGCTTCAAGAAACCTTTTGGTCCAAATTATACGGTGGCTTAACAGATAAATTCGGGATTACTTGGCAGTTTAGTTACGATGATGGTTCCACGAACATGTAATTTTAAATATACACGGAACAAATATTAAAGGATATAGAACTTTTCTTAGTTAAGAAAAGAGTCTATATCCTTTTTGATTGTTGAAACAGACATATATATTTAAGCTTCAACTTAGCTCAATTGAAATTAATTCATACAGAGCGTTCACATTACATCCAATTGTGTCGGCGATAGATATTGCGATTTTAAGAGGCATGATTCGCTTCTTATCTATAAATTATGTAATGCGCTCGGGCTTATAAAATAAGAGCTGTGCAAGTTCATCTATGTTCATGCCACGACTGAAGAAGATTGAAGGAGAGGGATAATTGTGGCACTAAAGATGCACTAAAGATTAGAATCCGAAAGCATCGGTAAAAGAGGACGCTATTGGCATAACACCCACAGTATCTTTTTTGTTTGTTAATATTAGTAAGAAAGTTATAAGTTCCATTAGAAACAATATATCCGAATCTCATCTGCTTAAATTAAAATAGTATGCCTTCATAAACTGTTAAGAATTGCTCTCTATAATTCAAACTGTAAGCATTAAAACAAATTATTAGGAGGGCATTAATATGAAAAAAAAGAGATTGAAGTGGGTTGGATCAACAGCATTATCACTTGTACTGGTAACTAGCATATTACCAGTGGCAGGGGCGACTGGTGTGTCTAAAGTTAATAGAGTTACGGAAGTGAATGGAACTGTGACTACAAAAAGTGAGAAAAACAATGTATATGTAGAGAGTGAATTCGCTACGCTAAAAAGAGTTGTATTGACACAATCTGAAGCTTTTATGCACTTCAATTTTGATGATTTTCCAGAAGGAGACATGCCTATGCCTGAAGGAGGCATGTCTATAATGAATACGGATCCGGCAGAGGCACAGAAAAAGTGGGAGAAAGAGCGTGAAGACCTTAAAAAGGTTCTTGAAAAATACGGTGTTGAGGTTCAACGTCCACGCCTTTTAAATGAAAAAGAAAAACAACTAGGGGCTGTGAAAGATGGCATTACAGGTGGAGAAGGAGTAACTAATTTCTTTGTGAGAGATCCATTCTTCACAATCGGAAATCATCTAATTGAAGGTTCATTTAAATCGGCTTACCGGAGACTTGAGGTTTTACCTGTTAGAAGTATTCTGGATAAGGAAGCAGCCCAAAATAACGTTCCGCATGTAGCTGTCCCACAACCAGACGTTTCTAAAGGAATCAACTCTGCTGCCGGTCCTTACCTTGAAGGTGGAGATATCCTCGTGTATGGAAAGACTGTATTCGTCGGTAATTCTGGTCTAGCTTCAAACAAAGCCGGTATTGATTGGCTCAGAAACTATTTGACACCATCAGGGTATAAGGTGGTTGAGGTGAAGCTAGAGCCTGGCACATTGCACCTGGATTGTGCTATCAGTTTTGTAAGAGATGGATTAATGATTGTTAGCATGGATTCGTTAGCCAATGGGCTCCCAGAAGAACTTAAAAATTGGGACAAAATCGAAGTGAGTTACAAGGATGCTCAAGATTTGGCGGTAAATGGATTGCCAATCAGTAGCAAAGTATATGTTACGGACATTGCATTCAAAAATACAATTGGAAAAGAGCTAGAGAAAAGAGGAATCAAAGTAGAATATGTTGATTACGAAATTTCTCGTTCTTTCGGCGGAGCTTTCCGTTGCAGTACACAGCCATTGCTTCGCACGGATAGTTAAAAGTTAAATCAAGTATGAGGTGAACTATGACAAGCCGGATTTTAGTAGTTGAAGATGATCAGGAGATTCGTGATCTATTACGTATGTCTCTTGTCCGTGAAGGTTATGAAGTAACAACGGCTAAAGATGGAGAACAGGGAATTGAATTAGTAAATGAGTCATTGGATTTGGTGATTCTGGATATTATGATGCCTGGAATAAACGGACTGGAGGCTTGTATACGAATCAGAGAACGATACAATGTTCCTATTCTTTTTCTAACTGCTAAATCCGGAACTTTGGACAAAACGGAAGGTTTGCTTGCTGGTGGAGATGATTACTTAACTAAACCTTTTTCTGAACAGGAGCTTCTGGCAAGAGTTATTGCTTTGTTGCGTAGGTATACGATTTATCAAGATAAAAAGGATTATGGCGAAACATTTCTTATCGGAGGACGTTTAAAAGTAAGTGAACAATTTAACGATGTATGGAAAGGCAGTCAGAAGATTGAGCTTTCCGATCTGGAGTACGGTCTACTAAAACTGTTGATGACCAGAAGAAATAAAATTTTCTCTGCCCAAAATATTTATGAGAGTATTTGGAAGGAACCTTATTTCTACAGTTCAAATAATACGGTAGTAGTACACATCCGAAAATTACGATTGAAAATCGAAGAAGATCCAGCAAAACCAGCGTATATCTTAACAGAATGGGGAAGAGGTTACCGTTTTGGCCACTCATAAACTTACTATATCTAAAAAGTTGACAATTTTAATAATTATTGCTCTCACCATAAGTGTTCTTTGTTTTTTACTTTTGCAGTCCATAAGCAATCGGGTTATGGATCATTATTTTACTTCTGATGAGCGTTTAAAGTCCGAATCTCAAGTTTACGTCCAAAAATTTTCAGAATATGTTTCAGCAAACGATCTGTCAACGACAGATCGTATTGCGTTTTCAGACTGGATTAAAAGTCAGAAGAGTAATTTATTTTTATACGTATTTCAGAACCAGGTGCTTCAATATGATTCCTTGTACCATGCTGATGACGAAGGAGCATATGGAAGTCAGCCTGAAACTGATTATGATCGACGGAACTCTTACACAGTACAATTTAAGGATGGGACAGGTAACGTTTCAATCTATGGATTTTATTTTTCCCACTACTATAATATGGCCTACATGCTTGAAATATTGCTGTCCGCAATGTTATTTATAACCATTGTTTTATTTGGAATACGTAGAGGAATCAAATATTTACGCACAATTAATAATGAAATTCATATCCTTGAAGGCGGCTCATTAGACTATTCTATAACGGTACGAGGGTATGATGAATTGGCGATGATTGCGGAAAGTATAGAGGAACTACGTAAAGCATTTTTAGGCAGGTTAGAAAGGATAGACAATTTGCAAAATGAGAGTAGAAATCTTGCAACCGAAATGTCTCATGATATGCGTACGCCACTGACATCTCTCATCATGTATTTAGAGTTTGCCCGTAATACACCAGAAGATTTATGTGTAGAAACAAGGTATCAAATCGAGAGTGCGTATCAAAAGGCTCTCCAACTTAAGAATCGTACAGACGATTTGTTTTCATATTTTTTATTAGATAAAGAGAGGGAGGCAGATTTAGTAACCCTTTCCGTTCGGGAATCAATTCATGATGTATTGTCAGATATTACAACTGTACTCAGAGCGGAAGGATTTCAGGTGCTTGTAAATGGTTCCCCTACGGATGTCATGATTACTGTAGATATGGAAAATATTGGACGTGTATTTGATAATTTTCTGTCAAACATACTGAAATATGCAGATCGAGAGCAGGATATTAATTTATTTACTTATATAGAAGATAATCATTTTGTGATTTGTGTAGAAAACAAATTAAAAATAAATAATGAATCTGTAGAAAGTTATAAATTGGGTGAAAAAATCATAGAAAAAGTTATGCATCGGATGCTAGGACAATTCTCTTCATCTGAAGATCAAGAGAATTACAAAATTATCTTGAAATTTAAAATAAGTCGAGCTTTTAAATAGCTGACTAAAATTGCATGTAACGTGTTTTCGTAGATCTATCACGTTGACTGTATTCAATTCGTTCGACGATGAAGAGATAAAGGGAGTCATCACATCAATTGACAAACCAAGCAAGAGAGTCAAAATTGAACGCGGCGAAGAAGATTACAGTTGGATTAAATTAGAGGAAATTATTACAGCCGGGAACTAAAAAAGTACTCTAGCCTTTAAGGCTAGAGTAACACAACTACAAAAATTACGAAAAAATAACAATCTCTGCGAATGCTGGTGAATTCATACGACTTTAAAGTATGATGAACCCGCTAAATAACAGTGAAAATCAGCCTAAACGATTCAAGGAAAATGCATGAGAATATAGATAGAACATGTCGTGGATGAACCATGATGTGATTTCTTATGGGAAGAAGATTGAGGATGTACTGAGATTTATGGCGTGTGGGGTGGGAGTTAAAACTACAAACTAGCTGGTTTCAATATTAAATTAAACTCGAAGAAATTAAAAAATATTCTACTAATCTGATTTACTGTATAATATAGGAAAAATGAACTGGAGAATAGACATCCTATGAAGAAAAAAATCTGGGCCTCACTTATAGTAGTAGCTGTTATTGGAATGGCCCCTGTTACAGCAATATCAACGACTGCGGTCGCCGAATCGCATGAAATTTTGGGTGAAGATCTTCCTGAAAGCTTACGATATGATTCTAACCATCCAGATATAATTTATGTGAAGGATTGTGGGGTCTTCGAGAAAGTTGATTCGAGTTTAGTAGATTACGGCGAAGAAGAAGTTGTGTTCGATGATTTACAAAAGGTAACAGATAAAACGAATGTAATTGTTGCTTATGATGCAACTTACGTTAAAAAAGGCGAATGGGAATAGGAAATTCATAAATTTATAATTTAGGAGCGCTAGGAAGATTTATATCCAATAATAAAATAAAATTTCGAGAATTTAGCTGAATTTTATAGATGAGCAAGTTTATGTTTAGACACATGAACCTATGTACACTAAAGTGAGTTTGTACATAAACACTTTAGGAGGATTCATGTGAAAACAACATTGTTTAAGAAAGTCGGATTATTGATTGGAGCATTAATTTTTGCTATCAGTTTCGCACCTAATTCAGGGGTACATGCTGCGGTAGATTATAGCGGAGGGCTCATGGATAAGATGTTAATGACACTCAGCGATACTGAAAGCAAGGGAAGTAAATCTACATATGCATTAACAGATAATAATGAAGCTACAAGCGCGATTATAGAAAAATGGAACACTCCATCTACAGCGGTTGATCATGCAGTTGGAATCTTTAATGGAACAGTTACAGCGAATGCTATCCGTGTAAAAGCAGATTTTGATGTTTCAATTGGATTATTCGATTCCACTGGAAAGGCAATTTTACCGACGTATTGGTACACAGTAAAAGCAAATCAGGCTGATGGAAGATTAATTTATCTTCCTACAACGTACAAAGGAATAGCAAAAGTTAACTTGTTTAATTATTCCAATACACGGACAGTCAGTGTATCCGAGTTTCAGCTGTATAATATGACACCTCCAGCTAATCCATTAGATCTCGCAGCATCTGCAGATGAATCATCCATTGGATTGACCTGGAATGAAGTAACGACAGCAACCAGTTACACGATTAAAAGATCCACTACGGCAAATGGGCCATATACAACATTGGCAACTGGAGTAACTAAGGCCAATTATACAGATTTAGATGTAACTCCAGGTACCACCTATTATTACGTAGTGACGGGTGTTAATCCTGTTGGAGAAAGTATTGACTCAAATGAAGCCTCGGCAATTATTGAGAGCAACGGTCAGGTTGATCCTGAACCAGAGCAACCAACCACACCAGAACCAGAAGAACCTGCAACTCCGGAACAACCAGAGGAACCATCCACTAACCGTGCCATTTTTGTCGTTACCATGACAACGGGCTTGGAGAAGGAATTCGACCTAAGCATGAAAGAAGTAAATGATTTCATCAACTGGTATGAAGCCAAGCAAGCTGGAAGTGGCAAGGCATCGTATGCGATAGATAAACACGACAACAACAAAGGGCCTTTTAAGAGTCGGAAGGATTATATCCTGTTTGATCGGGTGCTCACGTTTGAGGTAAGTGAATACTAAAAATGTGAAGTTCCTCCAGCTTAGCTGAAGGGGCTTCTTTGTTGTTTATTTTGATAAATGAGCCAATACAATTACCAAAAAGGCTAGTTTGATCTTATTTTAGTGTAGCGTTTACAAAAAAACTGGATAACGAGCACAAAATGCAAAAGCGAATGTCCTTGACTGAACGATTGCGACATACCATTAGAATGAAGGCTGATCTGTAACGCAGGGTTTGAAGTCTTCAAGCATAGCCATGAACGGCGGATGGGAGAACTGTAATGACAAAACGGGTAATTCTGTTGGAAGAAGGTACGGCAGAGATGAAAGGGCTAATGGGCAGTAAAGGGGCTGATCTTGCAGAGCTAATCCATGCAGGGTATTCTGTGCCGGCCGGATTTGTAGTCACTACGGAATGCTGTCGCGAGTTCTGTACCCGTCTTGGACATCTTTCCAATGAAGGAGAGAAAGAGATTATTAACGCGATCCGGCATCTGGAACAGCAAACCGGGAAGTTCTTCGGACACTCGGAGAACCCGCTACTACTCGCGGTACGTAAGGACCAGGATCGAGCCTCAGCAACTGCGACACTGCTCAATGTTGGTCTGAATGATGTTACTGTGGAAGGACTCGCACGTCAAACCGGTGATCGGTTGTATGCACTCCAATGTTATCTAGATTACTTAAAGGAATATGGACAGCTGGTATATGCAATTCCGTCTGAATCTTTCACAGAAATATCGAGTCACGTCAAGGGTCGGGATGAAACGGAACTTGAATTAAGCATTACCAAATTTAAATATTTAATTGAAGGGGAGGGGCGTAACCCTTTTCCTCAAGATGTTCAAATTCAATTCAAAGAAGCAGTACGTGCGGTATATCATTCACAGCGTATTATAGCATCCAGATCTCAGGACGAGATCGTGCGTAAACCATATTACATCTCTTCGGAGCAAAGCGCTCCTGTTCTTATACAGACGATGATGCATGGAACATGCGGAGAATCAAGCGGGACCGGAACAATATATACACGTAACCCACTGACAGGAGAGAGGGGAATTACTGGACAATACGTCATAACCGGGACCTACCATCAAACGGATCAAGGTCTAGAGCGGTTAAGAGATGACGAACCTGAGCTGTACACAAGTTTGCTGGAGATTGGAGACCAGTTGGAGACGCGTAATGGAGAAGTGCAGGAAATCACCTTTGTGATTGAATCCGGCGCGTTGTATGTTGTGCAGACCCAGCCCGCACGATTATCCTCCACAGCCACACTAAGGAGTACTGTATATTTTGTGCATGAAGGACTCATCACCAAAGAGGATGCACTGTTACGCATAGAGCCTGGGCATATCACGGAAGTGTTGGAGCAATACTACACAGATTCTAACAGCGAAGCGAGCAATGGACATCTGCCCATACAGATCCAGCCATTAGCTAATGATGAATGTCCAGCTTATAACAACTCAGGTCCACCTTTATCAGCAGATCTGCAACTACTGCTCGATTGGGCTGATGAAGTGAAAGAGCTGAAGGTACTGGCCAATGCTGATCGACCACAGGATGCCCTGAAAGCACGGCTACTGGGGGCAGAGGGGCTAGGTCTGTGCAGGACAGAGAACATGCTGTTATCACCTGCGCGGTTCCCATTTGTACAAAAAATGATCCTGGCAGACAGTGAATCCGAACGCAGGCGTGGTTTGGAGCGTCTGTTGCCGATGCAGCAGTCTGATTTTGAACAGATATTCGAAGCGATGGATGGATGCCCGGTAACGATACGTTTGCTCGATTTGCCGTTACATGAACTACTACCGGATCTGGGAGTGTTGGAGAAACGACGTGAGTGGTTACAAGCAGAGGAGTGGCAGGAGCAAAAAGACCATCAGATTGAACTGGAGGAGCTGGAGCGCGTAATTCGCAGAGTCTGTGAATTGCATGAACATAATCCGACATTGGGGCAACAGGCTTGTCGGCTGAGTACAGTGTTCCCGGAAATCGTTGATATGCAGCTGGAAGCGATATTCCGCGCAGCGGTGAAAGGCATCCGGCAAGGCTGGTGGGTACGTCCCGAGATTATGATCCCGCAGATCGGTCATGTGCATGAACTTCAGGTTATGAGAGATCTGGTGGATCATGTGGCTGACCAAGTACTTGGTGAGGAGAAGCGGCATTGTCTCTATAGAGTGGGAGCGATGATCGAAGCTCCGAGAGCAGCGCTAACGGCGACTCACATTGCTCGCCAGGCAGACTTTTTCACGTTTGGCGCGGATGAGCTGACAGAGATGACATTTGGATATAGTCGCCAAGAAGCCGAGAAGCGATTCCTTCAACGTGATACGGACTCTCGTACGGTAACGAATAATCCATTCCATGTGCTGGACATCGAGGGAGTTGGACAACTGGTGGAGATGGCTGTAGTCCAAGGTCGAATTCGAAAACCTCATCTGAAGACAGGGATCTGTGGAAAAAATATTGTAGATCTGGTGTCGATTACGTTCTGCCACCGCATTGGTCTGGATTACGTAAGCTGTTTGCCTGAACAGATCCCTTATGCACGAATTGCTGCTGCACAAGCAGCCATTAAGGGACAGAGAGAGGGAGCGGACACGCAGAACACGGATATATCTACAATTGCGTAACGCTCACCCTGTCTTACACGGAACTTCCATGGAATAGCAACCAGAAAACTGTTATACTGAAATATGCGTTTTGTAAAATGAACGTAAAATTTCAGGGTAAGGGTTGAAGGCGACCATGTATAATTCCAAAAATGAACGAACTCCATCACGGACCTTATTCGCCGTGTTATTCATTCTTATGCTGTTGAAGCTGTCACTGCTGCGGTATTTCTTTTTCCAGGGTCTGTCCGGCATCGGTCTGTTAACTGACGCATTAGGCGCACTAACTGTGGTATGCCTGCTGGATCTGATCGTGCCCAAAGGCTGGAAGCGAGCAGTATACGGAGGATTCAATGTTCTGTTTTCTCTGGTGCTGTTCGCGGCTACGCTGTATAACGTTCATTTCAGTTCGGTACCCACCTATACTGTGCTTAGTGAACTGGGGCAAGTTGCTCAAGTGCGGGGAAGTATAGGGCCTCTTGTACGACCAACGCACTTTTTGTTTTTCGTAGACATTATCCTGGCGTTGCCAATATGGCTAATTATGCGAAGACGTTCAGCCGGGCGTAACCGCAACAGTTATCACGATAGCGGGTTGACGTTTGGCAGAATCCGGAGACGTTACTGGGGCAAGCTCGGCGTCGCGCTTACCGCCGCATTCTGCATCGTGCTGTCTGGCAGTTTTATTGTCAAAGGTGAAACAATTGATAATGAGCTGGTTCGGGCCGAGAATCTCGGTTTCCTGAACTATCAGGTATCGTCTGCCATTCTAACGAGCAAAGAGAATGAGGCCATTGCGAATGGTAACATTAACGAAACAATTGCCAAGATCAATGAGCTGGTTAGCCAGTATCCGTATCAGAATAAGTCAAGTGATGGTACAGCCGTGAAAGCCAAATATTTTGGTCAGGCCAAAGGTAGTAACCTGATTGTACTGCAACTGGAGTCCTTTCAGAATTTCCCGATTAATGCTTCATTAGACGGTCAGGAGTTAACACCGGTACTGAATGATCTGGCCAAAGAAAGCTATTATTTCTCTCATTTCTTCCAACAGATCGGACAGGGAAACACATCAGACGCGGAGTTCATGTCGAACACGTCTATCTATCCAACTGGCGTTGTTCCCATGTCAGCCGGGTATAGCGATCGTGATCTTCCCAGTCTACCCAAGGTACTGGCGGAAAAGGGATATGAGTCAGAGACGTTCCATGGGAATGACGTTACCTTCTGGAACCGGAACAAAATGTATCCGGCACTCGGATTCACTCGTTACTTCGACAAGCCCAGCTTCGAGAACGACAGATTCAATGACTTTGGACCATCGGATGAAGAGTTATATCGTGTAGGTGTGGAAAAAATGACTGCGCATCAGGCTGCGAATCAGCCGTTCTATGCTCAGTTCATTACGGCTTCAAGTCACTCGCCGTTTACGGTTCCAGCTGATCGTGCACGGATCACGATTCCTGCGACCATCACGAATAAACTGCTTCACGATTATCTGCAAGCGATCAACTATACGGACTACGCGGTCGGTCAGCTCATTGATGAGTTGAAAGCGAACGGATTATGGGATAACACAACGTTAGTGCTCTACGGGGACCACTTTGGTCTGCCTGCTGACGAAGAGATTACACAGCAAATCCAGGCGAATCTTGGCGTCCCTTATGACGGTAAAGTAAGTCGATTCAACATTCCGTTAATGATTCATACGCCGAAACAGACCAAAGGACAAGTGATTGAGCAGCCAGGCGGTCAGTTGGATATGTTGCCAACGATCATGAACCTGATGGGTGTCTCCCTTCAAGATGAGAAGTTTACTGCCTTCGGACATGATCTGCTCAACATGGACCACAATGCCTTCGGTATCCGGTATTACTTGCCGACGGGTTCATTTGTCAACGATGACATTATGTTTATCCCGGGTGCGGGCTTTGACGATGGAACAGCCTATTCGCTGAAGACTTACGAGACGGTAACGGATTTGGAACCGTATCGTTCCGATTATGAACATGTGCTCAGCTTGATGAAACTGTCTGACGAGTATGTGAAGTTGTTACCAAAACGTGCACCATAAATCAAAATTTCTGCAACAGGTCAGATCAAAAACGTCACCAGTTCAAAAGCTGGTGACGTTTTTTTGCATGTTTCTTGCACAAGTGTGGTAATAAAGAGAATAACTAAAGTTTGAAACTGTAATAATTAATGTTACAATGGAATGAGCAAGAATGAAGTGAGCAAAAGCGCGTAATATTCGCAGATCTCATATTCAAAGTACTTATGAACCTAACAGACGAGAGGATTGAATATATATGAAACTGAGTGTACTTGAACATGGACATATCAACGAAGGTCGAAATGTACAGGATACGTTGCAGGAAACGGTCAAACTCGCACAACATGCGGATCAATTGGGGTACTCCCGTTTCTGGATGTCGGAGCATCACGGTAGTGGTGCGCTGTCTTTCTCCAGTCCTGAAGTTATGATTGCACATGTGGCTGCCCATACGGATCGAATTCGCGTAGGTTCCGGTGGCGTTATGCTACCTCATTATAGTGCTTATAAGGTTGCAGAGAATTTCCGTCTGCTGGAAGCTTTGCATCCGGGGCGGATAGACCTTGGGATTGGCAGAGCACCAGGCGGCATGCCGATTGCCAGCAGAGCGCTGAATGAGGGGAAATCTTCGAATGTACACTTTTTCCCCCAACAGATTGCGGATCTCGGCGGATACTTTCATGAAGAATTGCCTGAGGATCATCGGTTCGCATCCCTTGTGGCGGGACCATCAGTTCCCACGGTACCAGAAGTGTGGTTGCTGGGTTCCAGCTCTGAAGGTGCAAGAATTGCTGCAGCGCAAGGGACGTCGTATGCGTTTGCCCAATTCTTCGGAACACCAGGCGGCGAAGAAGCGATGAAACATTACCGCAGACATTTCAAGCCGTCCATCCTGAATGACAAACCACATTCAATGATTGCTGTCTCGGCATTCTGCGCGGAGACAGAGGAGGAAGCCGCTGAAATTGCACGCAGCAATGAACTTTTCTTCTTACGCCTTGGACGAGGTCTTGAACAAAGTTCATTCCCATCTCTGGAGACGGTGAACAACTATCCATTCACAGCGATGGAGATGGAACAGATCCACCAGCGCCGTTCTTTTTCCATCGTGGGTACACCGGATCAGGTGAAAGACAAAATTACCGCAATGGCAGAACGCCATGAAGCAGATGAAGTCATTATTGCATCAGCAGTCCATTCGTTTGAAGCACGTCTGCGCTCATTCGGCTTGATTGCAGAAGCCTTTGGACTCAAGCAGGACTAATGGTGAGCAAGCGGGAATAACTACTCTAAACAGACTGGAATCTTGCTCTTGCAAGGTTCCGGTTATACTCTTGCGTGATCAGGGAGAGGAGAGATTCACATGCCAGATGTGTCATTAGTGATATTCATGGCTGTTACGATGAATTTAATGCACTGCTTAAGCTTGCAGATTATAATCCGCAGCAGGATGAATTAATTTTACTCGGTGATTATGTGGATCGTGGTCCAAGCAGCAAACAGGTCATTGAACAGATTATGCAGCTTCAACAACAGCACCATATTATGGTGATCAAAGGCAATCACGATGCCATGATGGTCAAGGCGCTTACCCAGGATGTTGAGCAATATGATCAACACTGGATTCGTAATGGCGGATTACAAACGATGGCAAGTTATCTGGACCTGGAGCTTACTTTTGATGAGCAACAGATAGATTGGGAAGCTTATGCTGAAGCTAAAAAGTGGATACGTACACACTATGAACACCATCTACGCTTTCTGGAACAGCTTCCGCTGGTGTACGAAATTCCGGGTTATATTTTTGTGCATGCCGGGATCAACCCGGATATCGAGGATTGGAGAAGCCAGTCCGAGCGGGACTTCATCTGGATTCGTGAATCATTCTATTCCAGACCAACGACGATTAGAGAGACGGTCGTATTTGGACACACCCCCGTGAAGCATTTGCATGATGAGACAGGCATTTGGTTTGACCCGAGCGGAGACAAAATTGGCATTGATGGTGGTTGTGCCTACGGAGCACAATTGAACCTGCTGGAGATTAGAGAAGACGGGAGTCTACAGACCCTTTTTGTACGGCAAGGGCAGAGCGCGGAAGAGCCTGAGATCTAATGTTTTCGTTGCTTATCAGAGTTTCATATGCTAATTTTTAAGGTTGTACGATGGAATAAACAGGATACATATCATATCGACTTGAGGGGTATGACCAAGTTTGGCTATTTTCAAAATGACTTGCCTGAGAATGATTTGCAATTAATTCGCTGTAAAGGGATTGGAATTAAGCCTTATTAGCGCTATAATCAGTAAGGGTATGATTAAATATGACATTTATTTTCTATATAAGTTCAACTAAACTTTTTACACGAGAACGGAGAGGACAGAAAAAAGCTGGAGAAGCGGAGCGTTCGCCTTTATCACCGGATTTTCCCTTTAAAAAGGGAATCAAAAAATCTGGGGATAACAGCGATCGGAAGGTTATTCTGTCATCGGAGTGGCAAGTGTAAACATTCTTTGGTTAAACTTATATAAATCAGAATTGACGGAGGGCTATGAATATGGAAAAAGCGTTAATCTTCGGTCACAAAAATCCCGACACGGATACGATCTGTTCGGCAATTGCCTATGCGGATCTCAAAACAAAATTGGGTCAGGACGTTGAAGCTGTTCGTCTCGGCGAAGTCAATGGTGAAACCCAGTTTGCACTGGATCAATTCAAAATTGCAGCACCACGTCTGATTAAAACAGCTGCAAATGAAGTAAACAAGGTTATTCTGGTTGACCACAACGAGCGTCAGCAAAGTGTAAGCGATATTGAGGAAGTGACTGTTGTTGAAGTTATCGACCATCACCGTATCGCTAACTTTGAGACAAGCGGACCTCTGTATTTCCGTGCAGAGCCTGTAGGTTGTACCGCAACCATTTTGAATAAAATGTACAAAGAAAATGGCATCGAAGTGAGTGCACCGATTGCTGGCCTGATGCTGTCTGCAATTATCTCCGACTCCCTATTGTTCAAATCCCCGACTTGCACAGAGCAGGACGTAGCCGCTGCACGTGAACTGGCTGCCATTGCTGGTGTAGATGCAGACACATATGGTCTGGACATGCTGAAAGCCGGCGCGGATCTGAGCCAAAAAACAATTGCTGAACTAATCTCCCTGGATGCCAAAGAATTCGTAATGGGTCAATCCAAAGTGGAAATTGCACAGGTTAATGCCGTTGACGTGAATGATGTTCTCGTGAAGCAACCTG
The DNA here is from genome assembly GCF_037973995.1 of Paenibacillus sp. FSL R5-0701. Taxonomy (NCBI): domain Bacteria; kingdom Bacillati; phylum Bacillota; class Bacilli; order Caryophanales; family Paenibacillaceae; genus Paenibacillus; species Paenibacillus sp. FSL R5-0701. The sequence continues at coordinate 2,734,887 of NZ_CP150230.1, forward strand.
AGCTTGAAGCAGCTATTGAAGCGATCATTTCCAGCAAAGGTCTCGATCTGTTTGTATTTGTCGTAACAGACATTCTGAACAACGATTCCGTAGCTCTGGCATATGGTACATCCACTAAAGCAGTGGAGAAAGCCTACAATGTGACGCTGTCTGATAGCAGAGCTATCTTGAAAGGCGTAGTATCACGCAAATCACAAATTGTACCGGTCCTGACGGAAGCATTCAACACGCTGTAACTCAAACCGATTGGCGTATTTGTACGCTGATATGTATTACAAATACGTAGCAACACCATCCTAGCCTGCTCTGATCCGTAAATGGTCAGGACAGGCTTTTGATGTAGAGGAGGAAGAAATCATGATCAAAAATGAAAAGATCAAAGCAGCCGAAGTGCAGTTGACCGGCCTGAATGGTGAAGATCTGGGTGTGATGTCCACGCAGGAAGCACTTCTACTTGCGAAGCAGCATAAGGTAGATCTGGTGTGCCTGTCCTTGATGACGAGTCCGCCTCCGTGCAAGCTGATTGGAGCTGAAGCGGCCAAAGCGGAAGCGCAGCAGGCGAAGAAAAAAGCGAGTAAATCCCCCGATAAACGTAAAGTAAAGGAAATTCGCTTGAACCTTGCGATGGAAGATCATGACCGGGAGACGAAGCAATCTCAAGCGGAGCGCATTCTGAAGAAGGGTGATTCGGTAAAACTCGTCATCCAGGTGCATGGAGCCAAAGAAGGAGTTGCAGGCAAGGAGTGGGCTGAGCAACTGAGCAAATCGCTGGCTGAATTCGGTAGCAAAACGACAGGTGTTCAGGTAAGTGGTAAACAGGTTGTTGTGCAACTGGACCCGATTGCTTAAACTGCCAGGAGCGATCCTCGATGTAGCACAAAGGTAAGGCGAATATTGATACCGTAATGATCTTTTAAATGTAAAGAAAGCCCAATGAGGTGGCAGGTTAACTGCTGCTGTATTGGGCTTGTTTGTCATCACTTGGATTGAAGTATCGTGCAATTTAATGTAAAAGCCGTTTCTGTTCCAGTAGTTCAGCTGCGTAAATAACGGCTGCCACCAAGTCGTACATATAACTGTCCGGGTAACACAGGCGTAGAACCAGCGGCCATATTATTCTGGTTGTTTTTGGCGAATCGGGATAAATAAAAGAAGTCCGGATAGATCACCATATCCATCAAGTAGGCGGAGACCCGACTACCTGGAACGCGGAACTGATTCAGGGTACGTATAATATCTTCGCCGCGTGCAATACCAATGCCGTGTCCGTAATACCAGTTCTCGCGCAGCATGAACGTATTCTCTCCCTGCCACTCGGGAGTTTCCGGAGAAACATCCGGATTCTTGAAATACAGCACATCTCCTGGCAGGGCGGTTTCGCTACCGTTTTTTTCGGTTAATCGCAGGTCACTGTCATAATGCCAGTCAAAGAGTAACAGATTTCGAAACAGGGAATTAAAGGCGTCTTCGCGAATGCTTCCCAGCACGCCACCATACAGCACAATAACGGTAGCTGTTGCACATTCAAAGGCATATAAGTGTCCATTCCTCCAGATATCCCGGATACCGTCGGCGGGGGACACGTTTGATCTTAGTTCGAACCCACCTTCCGCATTACGATTCCAGTAGGCAGGATTACATCTGGATTTTTCAAAGGATGCAAAACTCACACCACTTCGATCCAATCCTTCCGCTGCATCCACGAGAGAGCCCCTCAAGTCCCACTCAAAACGAAGATGATCCATGGATTGGTATACATACCTTGTAGGCCGATTCTGGAGTTGCTGTAACCAATGCCATTCAAAAGCAGACCATTCCGAGCGGTTCAGCTGGGCGGGTTGATTAGCAACAATGATCATGATCCATAACCTCCGTTCCTATTCGAATATTCAACTTTGTATAATCGGGAGAGCACGGGTATTGTGTAGTATATGTCGGTTCATGCAGGAATTTTGTCCGATCTCGTTTATTAATCCTTGCATTTGGGGTAGTACTCTATAGATGAAGTTATGTTCAGGTCGATCTATTCATACGGAATACATTCAGATTCTCATAAAGGAGGACATGTAATGTCGAAATCCATTACAGAGAGCCGATCTCTGTTTGAACAGTTGTATACGCACGCACCAATCGGCATTGCTGTCGCATCGCATGTAAATGGACGGTGGTTGCAGCTTAATCCTGCATTTTGCGAGATGCTTGCATACAGTGAAGATGAACTGATCGATACTTCGGTCATACATATGATCTACGAAGAAGATCTGCATATGGAGGAATTCCGCAGCAAGTTTTGGGAAATGACCCATGAAACAAGTCCGATGTACGAGACGGAGGTGCGTCTGAAACGAAAGGACGGTTCGTTATTATGGGCAACCATTAGAGCTTGTATTGTTAGGGATGAAACGAATGGTGAGCCCTTGTATTTGCTGGTACAAGCTGCTGATATTACGAAACAAAAAGATGCAGAGGAAATCCTCATTGTGCAACGTAAACAATTGGAAGAGAGCAGTCGCATCTCTCGGCTGTTGGCGGAGTCTTCACTAGACCTGATTGCAATACATGATGCCGATTCTAGTCGTACATTTAAATATGTATCAAATGCATGTAAAAGCATGTTGGGCTATGAGTTGGAAGAAGTTATAGGTAAGCCGGGAACATTTGTTATCTATCCGGAGGATGTGCCTTTGGTTGAAGCGTACGTAGAAGAGCAGAGAAAGGGTCTTGCTCCCAAACGGCTCAATTATCGCCTGCTACATAAGGATGGATCTACGGTATGGGCAGATACGATTACGCACTATGTATATGACGATGCAGGTGAATTGATGGAGATGGTCGCCGTAACCCGGGATATCACAGCCAGCCAGCAACAACAGTTAAGCATGCAGGAGTACAGATCGTTATTTGACTGCAATCCCCTAGGTGTGGCTTCTCTTGATCTGGAAGGCAATCTGCTGAAAGCCAATATGGGTCAGGAACAGTTGACAGGACACACCAAAGAGGAGCTGCTGAATCGACCTTTTGATCACCTCATTGATCCTGTAGATCTGGAGAAGACTCGATACCATTTTGAGGAGACGGTGAAGGGCAATGCACAGAGTTACGAGATAGGCCTAATTCACAAAAATGGGCAGCGAATTGAAACAAATGTGATTAATGTTCCTATTATACTTGAGGAGAAAGTTGTCGGGGTCTATGGGATTACCAGTGACATTACTGAGTCCAAACGTTACGTCGAGGAGATCGAGAATCTTAGTTATGAACGGGCATTGATTTTGAATGGCATGTCTGAGGGGGTTATTGGACTGGACCTGGATGGGAATCTGAACTTTGCCAATCCGGCCGCTGCGGAGATCATGAACTTCTGTCCAAGTGAAATGAATGGCAAACCATTAGAACAGATGATGATCCAAATGCAGAGCGATGGCATCCCATACCCATCCAGGGATACACCTATTCTACAGGCTGTTCGTGAGGGACGAGGTCTGCCGCGTACCGAATCCGTATTCTGGAGACAGGATGGGTCCAGTTTTTTGGCGGAGTTCCAATTGAAGCCGATTATGGATCAGGGTAGAACCCGCGGAGCAGTTCTGGTCTTCCGTGATATGACATCTGTTAAGGACATCATACGTGCCAAGGAAGCAGCAGAGCATGCAGACCGAGCCAAGTCCGAGTTTCTCGCCATCATGAGTCATGAGCTTCGTACGCCATTAAACGGCATCATGGGCATGGCCCATCTGTTAATGGAAACCGAGCTGGATGATGAACAGAAAGGTTTTACGGAAATTATGATTGATAGCGGCGAATCCCTTTTGTACATTTTGAACGAAATTTTGGATTTCAGCAAAATCGAAGCCGGCAAAATGGATCTTGAGCGCGCACCTGTAGATATTAAGGCGATGCTGGGCGGGGTGATCGAGCTGTTTGCACTGAAGGCATCAGAGAAAAATATTGAACTCTATTGTGAAGTGTCGGATCACATTCCTGAACGCATTCGAGGGGATGAGACACGAATCCGGCAGATTTTGATTAATCTGGTGGGTAATGCCGTTAAATTCACAGAGCAAGGCCGCATTGAGGTGAGCGTAGGTGCTGATTTCTCAGATGAGCATGGTCAGGATAAACTGATGTTGACCTTTAAGGTGAGAGATACAGGGATCGGAATTCCAATAGAAAAGCAGCATCAATTGTTCCAATCCTTCTCACAGCTTGATCCGGCCATCAATCGTAAGTTTGGCGGGACAGGTCTAGGCCTTGCGATCAGCAAAAAACTGGTTGAGTTAATGGGCGGAGCGATTGGCGTACAGAGTGAGATCGGTGAGGGGGCAGAATTCCAGTTCACCCTCGTAGTGGAGCGGTGGTTAGAGGAAAGTAATGATCCGATTGACATCACCACGAATGATGAACTGCAATTGGATCGAGCTAGTCTTGCCCATGACATCAAAATTTTGATTGCTGAGGATCAAACGGTCAACAGTCATCTGTTGGAGGAGATGCTGCGCAAGTTTGGCGGAGTATGTGATATCGTTGAGAATGGTGCACAGGCCGTCGATTCTTTGAACAAGGTTCAATATGACCTGGTGTTTATGGATATTCAAATGCCAGTTATGGATGGGATTGAAGCGACCTGCCACATCAGAAAGAGCCACCCAGACATACCGGTTATTGCAGCGATTACAGCTTTTGCAGGCGCCGGTGACCGTGAGGAGTGTCTGAAATGCGGGATGCAGGACTTTATCAGCAAACCGTTTCATTCCACGGAGATTAGCCGCGTACTGAATACATGGGTTCCATATATTCGCTCTCAAAGGGTAACGTAACGGAAAAATAACCTGCGCCTTGAAATTCAAGGTACAGGTTATTCTGTCATTTACGACCAGCCTCCGATTAAACCGGAGAGAGTCACACATTCGTCATCTTCCAAATCTGCAATCAGAGTGAGTTCTTCGTTGTCTTGTGGATCAACGGAGAATAATTCACGGCGTCCGTCCTCATGCACAATAATGACTAACTGATGGCCGCCCTTTGTATCAAACTGGTACTTAACTCCGATACCAGGTAGTGGGCATTCGCGGATATTCATGAAACTTGTCACCTCTTTAGCTTTGCTTAATAAAAAATTAACCGTTCACACAGTACGGATGTATTCTACTATCCATAACACCGTTTGGCAAGTCACAAATAAAATTGGTGTGAAGAATTAATTTTTTCCGCGATGTGACCTTGCACTTTGGTGCTGTCTGGCCCGTCTGCGACGAACAAAAAACCAAATGAGCAGAGCAGCGATTAATAGTAGGCCAATGACTGCCATGATAATGATGTTCCGAATATTGGGAACCTGTACAGTCAGATCCAGTTTATTCATCTGGAGGGGTGAAACGTGCCAAATCAGCGTTTTTCCGCCATCCTCTACCTGATCTGCATTGGAATCAGCTGCCTTGATGGGCAAAGACAACTTAAAGTCAAAGTTAACATCCTTTAACAAGAGATTTTTAAGAAAGCTGGGTACCTTGTTAATCTGATTTTTGATCTCACCATCGGGCATGGACTCCATGAGATCGGCTTCTGCTGTAATATGCATTTTGGAAGTGAAGAAGCCAGGTGAAGTTGATTGTTCAACCTTGATCCCTTGTGGTAACTTGGACGTATTAAAGCTGGTTTTATTGCTTTTTTCATAATGGGTGGTCGCTGTGAGTTGCTTCTGATCTCCTTGTTCCGAAACCTCTGCCTGGAAGTTATTTCGATTCAATGCATCTGCAATCAGAGGCATGAGATTGTCTTGTCCAATTTTTCCAAGAGCGGAGTTCTTTACGTTGAGATTGAGATCCAGATCCGTTGATCCATCCATATTTACCGTTAGATGGGCTTCTCCATCAGCACAAGCGGATAAAACAGATAACATAAGGGCTAATAAAACAGTAAGAAATAACTGACGTAAGGGGATGCGAGTTGACATGTCTTTCAACCTTTCTGCTTAAAAATCCAAATTCCATTTCATAGAAGTATAGTATACACCGTAAGCATGGCGGATGAAACTTTGCACCGTGCAGCGAGGTACGTATGATTTAGTGTGATCGGGGAAATAATCCATTTATTAAAATTAAAGATTTCGTATTTTTGTCAATGTTCGGTCAATTCAAATGGCGCTTCACCGTGTACACTAGTAGTAGTGTGATGAATATACGGAAGCAGGGAGGTTACATTCATGACATATATCATTATTATGGCTGTTATTATGGTCGTGGGCATGGTCGGAATGGGCTGGTTCTATCAGATTATGGATAAAGACCAAAGCTAGTATTGTTTAAATGTGAAAAGAAGAGAGACAACCTATAAGCTGGCTTCGCTAACGCGAGGCGGGCTTATTTGTGTGGGGAAAATGTTGAGGCACTGACCTTACATAAGTACGTAATATATGTAACCAGTCGTGTTGCACAATTTGACCGATGGACAAATATTTTTCGTAAAGATGGGATTTTTTAGCTGCTCTTTTGTATAATAGGGGGTAGTTTAACTCGGGATGCTCCCGAAATTCTGCCAAACAGGAAAGGGTGTACATAATGAAATTTAGTGAGTATACGTATACACGTCCGAATCTGGAACACATCAAGACATCTTTCCGTGAGCTGTTGAGCGGTTTTGAAGCTGCGGCAACGGTTGAAGAACAGAGTGGATTCATGGATCAGATTAACGCGCTGCGCAGTGATTTTGAGACACAAGCCCAATTGGTCTACATCCGTCATTCCATTGATACCAATGATGAGTTTTACAAGGCAGAGAACGAATTTCTGGATGAGAATGCACCAATTGTGCAGGAATATATTACGGATTTTTACCGCGCACTGGTTAACTCCAAATTCCGCAATGAGTTGGAACAGAAATGGGGTTCACAGCTGTTCCAGCTGGCAGATCTTTCACTGAAAACATTCAGCCCGGAAATTATTGAAGAACTCCAGAAGGAGAACAAACTTTCCACAGAATACAATCAATTGATCGCATCCGCCAAAATTCCGTTCGAAGGTGAAGAACGCACGTTGCCACAGCTTCATCCATTTGAACTGTCCACGGATCGCTCCATGCGTGAGCGCGCTTCGGAAGCCAGATACACTTTCATGGCTGAACATGAGGCTGAATTCGATCGCATTTACGATGAACTGGTTAAAGTACGTACACAGATCGCGAAGAAACTGGGTTATCCAAGCTATGTAGAACTCGGTTATGATCGTATGAACCGTACAGATTACAACGCCGAGATGGTTGCCAACTTCCGTGCACAAGTTCGCGATTATATCGTGCCTGTAGCGACCAAGCTCAGAGAGCGTCAGCGTAATCGGATCGATGTGGATACACTGTATTATTACGATCAGGGCTTCAGCTTCAAGACGGGTAACCCGACACCTAAGGGTGACGCGGACTGGATTATCGAACATGGTAAAAAAATGTACGCTGAATTATCGCCAGAGACGGATGCTTTTTTCCAGATGATGACCGAAAACGAGCTTATGGATCTGGTAAGCAAAAAAGGTAAACAGGGCGGCGGATATTGTACGTTCCTGAACGATTACAAAGTGCCGTTTATCTTCTCCAACTTCAACGGTACATCCGGTGATATTGATGTATTGACACATGAAGCAGGTCATGCTTTCCAGGTGTATGAGAGCCGTGATTTTGCAGTGCCTGAATACAACTGGCCGACATATGAATCGGCTGAGATTCATTCCATGAGTATGGAGTTCTTCACATGGCCGTGGATGCAGTTGTTCTTCAAGGAAGATACGGACAAGTACAAGTTTGATCACCTGTCTTCCGGTTTGTTGTTTATCCCCTATGGCGTAGCCGTGGATGAATTCCAGCATTTTGTATATGCGAATCCGGATGCAACACCAGCGGAGCGTAAGCAGGCATGGCGCAACATTGAGAAGACCTATCTGCCACACATCAATTACAAAGACAATGCGTATCTGGAGCAGGGTGGTTTCTGGCATAAGCAGGGTCACATTTTCTCATCGCCATTTTATTACATTGACTACACGTTGGCACAAATCTGTGCATTCCAGTTCTGGAAACGCAGCAATGAGGACATGAAGTCCGCATGGGCCGACTATCTGACATTGTGCAAAGCGGGAGGAAGCCTGTCCTTCACCGGATTGGTTGAACTGGCTGGATTGAACTCACCATTCGAGGATGGCTGTGTATCCTCCGTAATTGGCGATATTGAGGCATGGCTTGACGGCGTGAACGATAAGGCGCTGTAAGCCTTCGTCAGGATGCTTTTAGTAATAGTACCTTCAGTAAGGTATAAGTAGTGGATAAAGCTTTAAGATAGATAAGTAAGACGGCTTGGAGACCTTCGGGTGTCTGGGTCGTCTTTTTCATTATAGGTAAAAATCAACCTTCAGTGTAACATTTATCGGACTCATTGTGATTTATTTCACTATATCTGAAAACGGATTCAGTTACAATGGAGATAGTAAATCAGGGGTTACAGGAGGCTGGTTCAAATGGCAACACATGCATATTATGTTCCGCCCGTGAACTTGATGGGTAGAGGCTGTTTACAGGAAGCAGGTCAGATGATTGAACAGATGGGTATCCGCAAGGCGCTGGTTGTAAGTGATCGTCAATTGATTACTTCAGGCGTTGCTGAACAGGTACTGTCTATACTAAGAAAATCAGGGTTAGAATATGTTGTATATGATGAGGTTCAGCCTAATCCAACATGTCAGAATGTACATGATGGACTTCAAGTATTCCAGGATCATGGCTGTGACGCCATTATATCGATAGGCGGAGGTTCACCGCAGGATGCTGCCAAAGGGATTGGTATTGTAGCTACGAACGGTGGGCATATCCGTGAATATGAAGGACTGCATCAATCGAAACATAAGTCCGTACCACTTGTGGCTTTTAACACAACAGCGGGCACATCGAGCGAGGTGACAATTAACTACGTGATTACAGATGAGGAACGTAAAGTGAAGATGGTTATGGTAGACCGCAACAGTCTGGTCTCGCTGTCGGTTAATGATCCGGAGCTGATGCTCAGCAAACCTGCAAGTCTCACAGCGGCTACAGGAATGGATGCCTTGACCCATGCCGTAGAAGCGATGGTTACACCGGGTGGATTTACAGTGACAAGTGCGACAGCTGCAGCAGCTGTTGAATTGATCTTTGAATATTTGCCTAGAGCCGTGAGAGACGGCAGTGATCTGGAAGCGCGGGAACATATGACGTATGCGTGTTTCCTTGGCGGGATTGCTTTTAATAATGCGGGCCTGGGTTATGTCCATGCGATGGCGCATCAACTGGGTGGCGTATATGATCTGCCGCACGGTGTCTGTAACGCAATGTTACTCCCCTATGTGGAAGAGTTAAACGCCAAGCATGTACCCGGCAAATTCCGTCATATCGCTAAGGCAATTGGTATGAATGTGAAGGGTAGAAGTGATGAGGAGTGTTCCAATTACGTCATTGAGGCCATACGTCAGCTATCGAAGGAAGTAGGCATTCCTGAGAAACTGTCTGAATTGGGTGTAAAAGATCCCGATGTGGAACTTCTTGCGGATAACGCGATGAAAGATGCCTGTGCACCAGGCAATCCCTATCAACCGTCCAAGGATGAAGTGATGGAGTTGTTCCGCAAAATTATATAGACTGTTTCAGAAACGGATACATCAAAGTACAATCTTGTTGAAGCTAGAGGATCATGAACCAAGCAGGGTCCAAAAAATAACAGACAAAATGAGCCGGGATGGAAAGTCGGCTTTTTTGTCATGTGAACTCATACTTTTTACTTATTTTCCCATTTAATGATTGTACAAAAACTAAAGGATTTTGCTTCTCTATTATCGAATATAATATGAATAACAGCGGCACGAGAAAGGGTGATCTTACCCGCAACTTGATGTCGATGTTTTCCAGTAAGATTCCCCAGTCCGTTTCGTGTTTAATGTAAATAGGAGTAGTCTATTTCATTGTTCACGAGCTACACCTGAAGTTCTGCATCTAACATTCACCTCTGTAAGACAGTCAAGGCAATTCTACACCAGCATCATCTCTATTTCAGGCTTTACAATCCAAGAAGTTCAACTGCAATAAGATTCATCCAGTTACACATCTGTACAGCATGCTCCTAATCATGACAACAGTGTCCACACAACAGAATATCGATTATGGGCTCTGAAATGAATCAGAACGAATGCACGTGGAGGAGGCTGTAATGATGGCGAAAAAAGAAGTTGTAGCGATGCTACTTGCCGGAGGGCAAGGTAAGAGGTTAAAAGGATTGACCAAATCACTGGCTAAGCCGGCTGTATATTTTGGGGGCACGTACCGAATCATTGATTTTCCGTTGAGTAACTGCTCTAATTCTGGTATTGATACAGTGGGTGTATTAACTCAATATGAACCACTTGTCTTACATTCCTATATTGGCATTGGCAGTGACTGGGATCTGGATCGGAAAAACGGCGGGGTATACGTACTTCCTCCGCATGAACGTGAAGACGGTAGCAACTGGTACCGGGGTACAGCGGATGCGATCTTCCGCAACCTGAACTTTATTGAACAATTCGATCCTGAGCATGTGCTCATTCTGTCAGGGGATCATATCTATAAGATGGACTACGAAAAAATGCTCCAATATCACAAAGAAAAAGATGCGGATTGCACCATATCGGTCATTGATGTCTCCTTGGAAGAAGCCAGCCGGTTCGGTGTGCTGAATACCAACGATGACTATAGCATCTATGAATTCGAAGAAAAACCTCCTGAGCCCAAGAGCACACTTGCTTCCATGGGTATCTATCTCTTCAAGTGGGATGTACTGAAACGTTTCCTGATCCAGGATGAACAACAGGCATCCACCTCCTATGATTTTGGTAAAGATATCATTCCGTTATTGCTTGAAAATGAAAAATCCTTATACGCATATCCGTTCGAAGGGTATTGGAAAGATGTAGGTACCATTCGCAGTCTGTGGGAGTCGAATATGGATTTGTTGGACGAAGATACCCCGTTTAATTTGAATGACCCGGACTGGCGTATTTTCACACGTAATCCGAACCAACCTGCACAATACATCTCGCCTTCGGCCAAAGTGCGGAATTGTATTATTAGTGAAGGCAGTGTGGTGCATGGAGAGGTCAATCATTCCGTTCTGTTCTACGGAATTGAGGTTGGGGAGAACAGCGCCGTTATAGATTCTGTCATCATGCCAAGGGTGAAGATCGGGCAAAATGTGCGTATTCACCGAGCAATCATTGCAGAAGGATTGGTTATTCCGGATGGAACACAGATTTCGCCCGCACCGGGAGATGAGAGTGATATATTACTCGTCGATCAGGAAGAACTGGAGCGTCAGCTTCGCCAAGGAATAACCAGCAAGGCCTAATTGAAGCCAAAAGGACGGTGCATGCGATGAAATCATTGATCGGAGTTATTAACCTTGACCATGAACTTGAGGAATTGAAGGAATTGACGTACTTTCGCTGCGGAGCCGCGGTGCCTTATGCCGGGCGTTACCGTCTGATCGATTTTGTTCTATCTAATATGATGAATGCCGGAATTGAGAGCATAGGGGTATTTGTCCGTCGTAAGTATCGCTCGCTGATGGACCATCTCGGTGACGGCAAGCCTTGGGATTTGGATCGTAAGCATGGGGGCATGTTTATTTTACCGCCGGACTGGAACGACCCAACAGATACATCACAGGGGGACTTGCAGCATTTCCATAACAATCTGGACTTCTTCCGCAGAGGTGCAGGGCAATATGTAGTGCATGCGGGCAGTCGCCATGTGACCAAAGCAGACCTCCAGGATGTCTACAGGTATCACATCAGTAAAGGAGCGGACGTTACACTGGTCTGCAAAAAAGTGGATCAGCTGCTGCCTGAGCATGACGCCTGTGTCAAAGTTGATCATGACGGGGACGGTAACGTGGTGGACATTCACCAAAGCGCTAATCACGCGAATATATATACAGAAATTTTCATTATGGAAAAGGAATTGTTCCTGCGCCAGGTGCAGCGCTGCATTGATCATGGCGAGAGCCATTTCTTTCGGGATGTGATTCAAAAAAATCCGGATGGATTGAATATCGCTGCGTATGCATATGATGGCTATCACGCAGTCATCAATTCCATTGACAGTTATTACCGCAACAGTATGGATCTGCTGAACACAGGGCAATATGAACAGCTGTTCAAGGAAGATCCGATCCAGACCAAAATTAAATACGAAGCACCTGCCAAATATCTGGATACCGCCGATGTTAAACATTCACTTCTCGCGAATGGCTGCATTGTAGCTGGAGAGGTGGAAGACAGCATTTTATTCCGGGGCGTACAGGTGGCTAAAGGTGCCAAAATTAAGGGTTCAATCATCATGCAAAAATGCTACATTGGTGAAGGAACCGTACTTGAGAACGTCATTCTCGATAAAGACGTGAAGCTCACCGGAGGACAGACGCTGATCGGTGACCCGTCGAATCCATACATTTTAGCGAAAAGTACTATTATCTAATGCCCACACGTAACCGATATCTTCTATAAATATATATAAAATAAAAATCCTGTAGGATGGATTTAAGGTTCATACACTTTCGACGAATGAATTGCATCTTCGAAAGTTCTCACCAGCATGCAAACGTAGTGAAGGGAACGAAATCGATTCTGAAGCGTAGCGGTCGCCTAAAAGCTTTCTGCAAGAAAGCTGCTTCGAAAGCATATGCTGGTTTCAAATTTTATCCTGTATTATATAAATTCAACTTGAATAATTACACAAAACGGAGAGGACAGAAATGACCTGAAGAAGCGTAGCGCTCGCCTTTATCCCCGGATTTTCCCATTTCAAAAAGGGAATCAAAAAAATCTGGGGATAACAGCGATCGGAAGGTTATTCTGTCATCGAAGTGGCCAGTGTAAATATAATTTAGTTCGATTTGTATGAATCGCCACCATCCTGCAGGATTTCCCCGGGAGGAACCTACTTTTGTTTGACAACAAGGAAACGTTCAAGAGCATATTTACACGGAATCTGGTCAGCAAATTGGGCAAACCGATTGAAGAAGCAACACAGGAAGACGTGTACCATGTACTGGGAAGCATGATTCGTGAATATGCAGGCCAGGATTGGGCAGCGTCGAATCAGGGGTTCAAGCAGCGCCAGGATAAACAGGTCTATTACTTCTCGCTGGAATTCCTGATTGGACGTCTGCTCGGCAACAATCTGCTGAATGTAAATGAATTGGAATTGGTCCGTGATAGTTTAGCTGATCTGGGTTTCTCCTTGGAAGAGGTGGAAGAGCAGGAGGCGGATGCAGGACTCGGTAACGGAGGTCTGGGACGACTCGCTGCCTGTTTCCTGGATTCACTCGCTTCACTCCGATATGCAGGACATGGTTGCGGGATTCGATATAAATACGGTTTGTTTGAGCAAAAAATCATCAATGGTAATCAGGTCGAGTTACCCGACAATTGGCTGGATAAGGGCAATGAATGGGAAGTCCGCCGTCCAGACAAAAAGGTGGAAGTACAGTTCTGGGGCCGGGTAGAAGCTCATGAGCAGGATGGAGAATATCAGTTTGTTACAAAAGATGCCGAATCGGTTATCGCCATTCCCTATGACGTGCCTGTCATCGGTTATGGTCAGACCCATGTAAATACATTGCGACTCTGGAGTGCCGAGCCAAAGCGCGAGACTTCACTCGACACCCCTTCGAACTATTACGGTTATCTGGATTATAGCCGTTCGGTTGAATCAATCTCGGAGTTTCTATATCCAGATGATTCCCAGTATGAAGGAAAGCTGCTGCGATTGAAGCAGCAATACTTCATGTGCTCGGCAGGTGTACAGAGTGCCTTGCGTACGTTCAACAAGCTGGAGCTACCGTATGATCGGTTGCCTGATAAAGTGGCCTTCCACATTAATGACACGCATCCAACCTTGGTTATTCCAGAACTGATGCGCATCCTGATTGATGTGAAGGGGTATGGCTGGGATGAAGCATGGGATATCACAACCCGTACTGTATCGTATACCAATCATACAACGCTTAGTGAGGCGCTTGAGAAGTGGCCTGTATCCATGATCAGCAGGCTGCTGCCACGAATCTACATGATCATTGAAGAGATCAACAAACGCTTCTGTGGCATGCTGCTGGACCGGTATCCAGGAGATCAGGATCGCATAGGGCATCTGGCGATTGTTGCAAACGATCAGGTACGGATGGCACATCTGGCGATTGTAGGCAGTCATAGCGTGAATGGTGTTGCTGCTTTGCATACCGAGATTTTGAAAGAGCGTGAGATGGCTCCCTTCTATGAACTGTATCCAGAGCGTTTCAATAACAAAACGAATGGTATCACCCATCGCCGCTGGTTGATGCATGCCAATCCGAAACTGTCGGATCTGATTACGGATACAATCGGTAACGATTGGATAACAGAGCCGGGCAAGCTGGAGCAGTTGGCTGGCTTTGCGGATAATACATCATTTCAGGAGCAGTTCCGTTTGATTAAGCGGGATAACAAAGAGCGGCTTGCTGCGTATATTCTGGACCATACCGGGACAGCAGTGAATCCGGATTCCATCTTTGATGTACAGGTGAAGAGGCTGCACGGGTATAAACGTCAGCTGTTGAACATTCTGCATGTCATGCATCTGTATAACCGGCTTAAGAATGATGCTTCGTTTGATATGGTACCACGAACGTTCATCTTTGGTGCCAAGGCAGCGCCGAGTTATTATTTTGCCAAGAAAATTATTAAGCTGATCAACACCGTGGCTGACACAGTGAATCGGGATGCGGCCGTGAATGACCGCTTGAAGGTATTTTTCCTCGAGAATTATTCCGTCTCTCTCGCAGAGAAAATCATTCCCGCTGCGGATGTTAGTGAACAGATCTCAACCGCAGGTAAGGAAGCTTCCGGTACGGGCAACATGAAATTTATGATGAACGGTGCTTTAACGATTGGCACGATGGATGGAGCCAACGTGGAGATGGCGGAGCAGGTCGGGGAAGAAAATATGTTCATCTATGGTCTGCGTGCAGACGAAGTGCTTGAGTACTATCGTTCGGGTAGCTATCGTCCGAATGAGATTGTGCAGCACGATGAACGCATTCGCGAGGTTGTGGAGCAATTAGTACATCCAGGTGCATTCTGTTATCGTGACGGGGAGTTCTGGGATATTTATGACTCCTTACTGGCCCATGGTGATGAATACTTTGTATTGCGTGATTTTGCTGCTTATGCAGACGCGCATGCTGCGATTGACCAGGCGTATCGGGATATTCCGGGCTGGACTCGGAAAGCGATATTAAACACGGCTCATTCCGGCATATTCTCCAGTGATCGTACCATTAGTGAGTATGCGACAGATATCTGGGGTATTCATCCCGTGTCCGGGAACTGGAAAGGTTAAGAATAGATTGTTAGACTAACAAGTCCCCTTGTTCACAAGAGACATCTCTGCTGGTAAATCAACCATCGTAGAGAGCATCTCCTTGTAGAACAAGGGGATTTTGGCATACAGTGTATCATAGTGTCATTCAACTTGAAGATAAGCGAAACTCGCGTATTTTTCATCATACAAGTTCGCACACAAAATCAAAAAAAAGATCTGGATCTCAGTCATACTACATAAGAAATCGTTTGATATTTTGAATTAGATAGGGGAGCCGTCACTATGGATCATTACACACGAATTCAGCTTGCTATTGAGTATTTGGAGCAGCATTTGCAAGATGATTTTAATATCAGAGAGACGTCCGCTGCTGCGAGCTTTTCGGCGTTTCATTTTCAGCGTTTATTCCAGGCAATTACGGGATTCACAGTACTGGAATACGTGCGCAGACGCAGATTAACGGAAGCTGCTGCGATGTTGCGGGGCACATCGGAAGGCATATTGGACATTGCGATGAGCTTTGGCTATCAATCTCAAGAGGCATTTACACGTGCATTTTCAGCTTACTTTGGAATGACACCCGCGAAGCTGCGTAAGTTGGAAGTGGATCAGTTGTCATTTTTGAAGATGCAGCGGAGCATTGATTTTAACGATTATCGAACTCAGCTTGATGGAACTTTCCACATGAACACACCCCGTCTGGTCACATTGGCACCGAACTGGATTGTCGGCTATGAATATAAGACCAACCTGAATGACAATCAGCATTATGCTGAGATACCCGGATTTTATCACGATTTTGGGTTGGAACAGAGATTCATGGTTATCCCGGAGAGGACACGCCCTGATATGGCATACGGTGTGGCTTGTCATTTTGAAGAGAATGGAGCATTTTCTTTTATTGTGGGTGAAGAAAGCGGTGGAGCATCGCAGATACTAGAACCCGGTTTTACCTCGATTGAAATTCCCGGCGGCTTGTATGCAGAGTTCACCGTGGAAGGCTCCGGGCAGGATATCCGTAAAATGATCTATGGCAGCTGGCTGCCGCAGTCGAACTATGAACGGAGGGAAGGGCCGGACTTTGAAGTGACGGATGTCTGGAAATCGACCCCTGAACAACTGGACATGAAGATCTATATCCCGTTAAAATAGACCTTACCGCTTCGCGGAATTCAAGGTCGGAGGACAGATGAATGAGCGAAAAGTCGTGGCTCCACTCCAAGTGGATGCTGACCATTGTTACTTGCATGGCAGTCCTTTACCTACTGATTATGGGCATTTTACTGTTTGTCAGTGGACGAACACCTAGCATGTATTATCAATATAATCTCGTACCCTTCGAGACGATTCGTCCACTTCTTATGGAGAGGGAGAGGTACAATACAGATACCTGGGTCAAAAACCTGTTTGGCAATATCGTATTGTTTATTCCGCTGGGTATCTGGATTCCATGGTTGTTTCGGAGGTGTCGTTCGTTCCTGACATTTACATCTACAGTTGTTTTACTTCTGCTGGGTGTCGAGGTCACACAATTGATTACACGTGTAGGTTCGTTTGATGTGGATGACATTATTCTGAACACGATCGGTGCCTGGATCGGATACGCCGGATTTAAGTTAGTCTTATGTTCACAAAAAAGGACTCGGAATTGAACCGCAGATCGCGGTCCATGACCGGGTCTTTTTGCATAAGATACCTTTCAAATGTTTACAAGGGAATCATTTCGGATAAAACATATTAACGGCTTATTTATATCGTGAGCAGAGATTATATATATAAATTGAACTAAACTTTTACACGAAACGGAGAGGACAGAAATAACCTGAGGAAGCGAAAGAGTTCGCCTAAAAGCTTTCTGAAAGAAAGCTGCATCGGAAGCATACGCTATCCCCGGATTTTCCCCTTATAAGGGGAATTCATAAAATCTGGGGATAACAGCGATCGGAAGGTTGTTCTGTCATCGGAGTGTCCAGTGTAAATATTCTTTAGTTCAATTTATATAGTGGACAAAGATGAGAGCGAGGTGGGCGATATCGTTTGGTGGAAAGAGAGTGTGGTATACCAGATTTACCCGAGCAGCTTTAAAGATTCGGACGGGGATGGATATGGCGACTTGCAGGGAATCTATGAAAAGCTCGATTATTTGGAGAATTTAGGCGTGGATGTGATCTGGCTCTGTCCCATTTACGATTCACCAGGACATGATAACGGATATGATATCCGGGATTACTACGGCATTTTACGCAAGTATGGCACGATGGAGGATTTTGATCGATTATTGGCAGAGGCACACAAGCGTGGTCTCAAGATCATGATGGACCTGGTGCTGAATCATACGTCAGATGAACATGCGTGGTTTGCTGAATCGCGTTCGTCAAAGATGAATCCGAAGCGGGATTATTATATTTGGCGTTCAGGCAAAAATGGGCAGGTGCCGAATAATTGGGAGTCCTATTTTGGGGGTTCGGTGTGGAAGCATGATCCCGAGACAAATGAATATTATCTGCATCTGTATTCCGAACAGCAACCGGATCTCAACTGGAACAATGCACAGATGGCAGAAGAGATGTATGAGATGGTGCATTGGTGGCTGGAAAAAGGGGTCGACGGATTCCGTTTCGATGCAGTAGCGCATATCGCCAAGGCAGAGGGTCTGCCAAGTGCCCACAATCCGGATAATCTGCCGGTGGTTCCAGCGTATCAGCTCTTTTCCAACCTGGAACAGGTACACTCGATCTTGAAGAAGCTGAATAACATGATCCTAAAACCCTACGGACCCATGACAGTTGGCGAGACTTCGGGACTTGGGCCTGAGCAGGCTTTGGCTTATGTCGGGACGGATCGTGATGAGCTTAATATGGTATTCCAGTTTGAGCATATGTTTATCGATGCCAAATCCTCCGGAATTGGTAAATGGAACTATAAGGAATGGAAATTGACAGATCTCAAAGAAATCATGAGCCGATGGCAAACGGTTTTGCATGGTAGAGGCTGGAATGCCAATTATATGGGCAACCATGATCAGCCACGCCCGGTTTCCCGTTTTGGTGATGACGGTAAATATCGGGTGCGTTCTGCTCAGATGCTGGCGACATGGATGCTTACACTCGAAGGAACCCCCTACATCTATCAAGGGGAAGAGATTGGCATGACCAATGTCGCTTTCCCGGATATCGAGCAGTACCGGGACATCGAGACCAAAAATTATTACAATCATTACATTGGTCAAGGTAAGTCGAAGCATGAAGTCATGCAGGCGATCTGGCTGAAGAGTCGCGATAATGCTCGCACGCCGATGCAATGGGATGAGACGGAACACGCAGGGTTTACCCAGGGGCAGCCGTGGATTCAGGTAAATGATAATTATCCTGAGATTAATGTGGCTGATGCCGAAAGTGATCCGCAATCCATTTTGCATTATTACCGTAAGTTAATTGTGCTTCGCAAACAGCATAAAGTGCTTATCTATGGCGCGTATGAACTGCTGCTGCCGGATGATCCGGATATCTATGCCTATACACGAACGCTGGATGATGAGCAGATGTTGGTCATTCTGAATTTCCGTGGGCATGAACCGGAGATGCACTGGCCGGAAGGCTGGGATTCCGAGCATGCCAAGCTGATCATCAGCAATGTAAGCAGACGTTACTCTACCGATGAAGGCGCAATTCAGCTTCAGCCGTATGAAGCAAGGGTATATCGTAAGCAACGGTGACACGGAGGCTAGCGTAATTTTGCGTTGGTGAAGAGCTATGATTTATAATAAATAGTGGTTTTCAAAATAATCAAAACATATGTCGGGAGGAATCCAAGTTGTTGAATATTACGTTCCACGGTCACTCCAGTGTTCAGCTGGGCACAGAAGAAAAGTCTCTGATCATTGATCCCTTCCTGCGTGGCAACGAGCTTGCCGTCACGAAGCCTGAAGATATTAAGACAGATATTGTGTTGCTGACACATGCACATATGGATCACATCCTCGATGCTGAGCCTATTGCCAAAGCAAATAACGCCAAAGTTGTGGCTATTGTGGAATTGGCTACATATATGTCTTGGAAAGGTCTGGATACACTCGGCATGAACATGGGCGGAACGGTAGATCTTGATTTTGCTCAAGCCAAAATGATTCAGGCGTTCCATACTTCGGGGATTGTGCTGGAAGAAGAACAACGGATCATGTATGCAGGTTTGCCTGCTGGATATATCATTAATATTGGTGGTAAAACGATTTTGCATGCCGGAGACACAAGTCTCTTCGGGGATATGAAAATGATCGGTGATCGTCATGATATTGATGTAGCTTTCTTGCCGATTGGTGGACATTTCACTATGGGACCTGAGGATGCGCTGCAAGCGGCCGAATGGTTTAATGCCAAACTGACGATTCCGGTTCATTATGATACATTCCCGGTGATTCGTCAGGATGCGGAACACTTCGTGCAACAACTAGCTGGAAAAGGGTTGGAAGGCCGTGTGCTCGCCCCCGGAGAATCTATTACCCTGTGATGCACATTTAACCGCTGTTCAATAATAAATGGATTTATGGATAAAGACGAATATCACGTTAAGATAACTGACGTGATATTCGTCTTTTTTCGGTTTTAGGTTCAATTTTCACCGATAGAGTTGGTACAAATGACAAAAACATTGAAATTCCATTGTTGAACTCCCTTTTAGAATGATATAAAAAGTTACACGGAAACCAAACAGAAATCCGAATTGACCGCAAACAGGGGGAGCGTTCATGTCATTTATGAAATCATTATTTTTTCAAATTATTGTAGCGGTAATCATCGGGATTGGCGTAGGCATTCTGTGGCCGGATCTGGGTAGCTTGCTGCAACCGCTCGGAACAGGTTTCATCAAATTGATCAAGATGATCATCGCACCACTGATTTTCATGGTGATTGTAACAGGCATTGCCAAAATCGGTGATCTGAAGTCGGTAGGTCGCATCGGGCTGAAAGCCATCGTGTGGTTCGAGATTGCAACTACAGTGGCGCTGGTACTTGGATTGGGAACAGCCAATCTGCTTCGCCCCGGTGCCGGAATGAACGTGGACCCTTCAACCATAGACGCAAGCGGCATTGAAGCGAAAACCAATGGTTCCGAGTTACCGCACACGGTAGACTTTATCATGAATATTATTCCGACAAGTGTTGTGGATGCCTTTGCACAAAATGCACTTCTGCAAGTACTGCTCGTGGCCTGCCTGTTCGGGGTTGCGCTGGCAGCAACGGAGAGTAAGGCAAAAGAGAATGTACTTACGCTGATTGAGAACTTGCTCGGCATTATGTTCCGCATCATCGGTTATATCATGAAACTCGCGCCAATTGGTGCATTTGGAGCCATGGCTTACACGGTAGGTGCCTATGGGGCTTCCACTTTATCATCCTTTGGTCTGTTAATTCTGGCCTGTTACGGCGCAGCGCTGCTGTTTCTGGTCATGCTGGCATTGGCTGCCTGGTGGATTACCGGGCTGAATTTCCTGCAATTTGTGAAGTATACCCGTTCTGAAGTGATGCTGGCAATTGGAACCGGATCCTCAGAAGTGGTGATGCCACGCATGATGGACAAACTAACCAAGGCGGGTTGTGATCGTGCGGTTGTGGGTCTTGTAGTGCCGACGGGGTACTCGTTTAATCTGGATGGCGCTTCGATCTATTTATCCTTGGCAACGGTTTTTGTTGCTCAGGCCGTAGGGATTGAACTGACATTGATGCAGCAGATTACGATTTTGCTGGTGTTGATGTTAAGTTCCAAAGGCATGGCAGGAGTACCTGGCTCCGCATTCTTGGCCCTGTCTGCAACGGCAGTGGCTGTCAATGCTTTTCCGGTAGCAGCGGTTGCTCTGCTGCTTGGTGCAGATCGATTCATGGATACAATGCGTGTATTCACCAACCTGATGGGCAACTGTGTCGCAGCATTTGTGGTGGCAAAATGGGAAGGTCTGCTGGATCAAAAGCGAATGCGTGCCGTACTCTCTGGTGAGATCAGTGCTGCTGAACTGGAAAGGGAAGAGCAAGCTGCACTATCTTTATTAATGTTGAATATGCAGGAAAAACAAGGGAAAACCGTAGTTTCACCGGAGATGTCGTAAGAGGCGTGTCTCCGCTGTGGTGATGAAGTCAAGTGACAGCAACCCTATAATAACAATCCATTACAACAGTAAAAAACAGTAGAATACATTTAAAAAGTTCAACCAAGTTCAACCAAATTAGACCGTCTGTTGCCCGCACCAATGGTGGGAAGAACAGACGGTTTTTTGTTGTCCCAATACAGATATCATTGGGTTCACGAACGCAGGTTCCAAAATAAATGTTACAGAGGAAAGATTTATGGGGAATGTGTAGAAGAGGCGAAGAATATACATATTATAGTTTCAACTTGTATATACATGTTTACTTATGTAATATAGATATGAAGTTAACCGAGAACATCACATAAGAGCATTACAATTTATTGGAGGCGTTAACATGAGTTCTAATAACACAACTCCGTCATCTTGGTGGAAGACATCAACGGTGTATCAGGTATATCCGAAGAGTTTTAATGATACAACCGGATCGGGTACTGGAGATATTCGTGGATTAACCGAGAAGCTTGATTATTTGCAGCATCTGGGTATCGATATTGTGTGGTTGCAGCCGGTATATGTATCTCCGCAGCATGATAATGGGTATGACGTAGCGGACTATTATCGGATTAATCCGGATTATGGAACGATGGAGGATTTTGACGAATTGCTGAAAGGTCTGAAGGCTCGTGATATGAAACTGATGATTGATATCGTGGTGAATCACTCCTCGACCGATCATGAGTGGTTCCAGCAATCCCGTTCTTCCAAGGATAATCCGTATCGGGATTATTATATTTGGAAAGATCCTGCTCCGGATGGCGGTGTGCCAAACAACTGGCAATCCAAGTTCGGTGGGCCTGCTTGGCAGTTCGATGAACAGACGGGACAATATTTCCTGACTTTATTTGATAAAACGCAGGCAGATCTCAATTGGGAGAATGAAGAAGTACGCAAAGCTGTACGGGATATGATCAAGTTCTGGGCCGAAAAAGGTGTGGATGGTTTCCGTATGGACGTGATCAACCTGATCTCCAAAGACCAGCGGTTCCCTGATGATGATGGTAGCGTGTCACCGGGTGATGGACGCAAATACTACACGGATGGACCGCGTGTGCATGAGTACATCACCGAGATGTACGATGAAGTATTCGGGCCTTACAACATGGTGACCGTAGGGGAAATGTCCTCCACAACACTGGAACATTGTATCCAATATTCGAACCCGGCTTCCCGGGAGTTTTCGATGACGTTTAACTTCCATCACCTGAAAGTGGATTATCCGAATGGTCAGAAGTGGGAACTGATGCCGTATGATTTCGAAGCGATGAAGCAGCTCTTTAGTGAGTGGCAGACAGGCATGCAAGCTGGTGGTGGCTGGAACGCCCTGTTCCTTAATAACCATGATCAGCCTCGGGCATTATCCCGATTCGCCGATGATGGTGATTATCGTGCCGAAAGTGCGAAGATGCTTGCAACAACGATACACGGCATGCAAGGTACACCTTATGTCTACCAGGGTGAAGAGATCGGCATGCCGAATCCGGTCTGGAATGACGTTAGCGAGTTCCGCGATATCGAATCAACGAACATGTACCGCCTGCTTCAGGAAGAACGAGGTAAATCCGCTGAAGAGGCTTTCAACATTGTAAAAGAGCGTTCCCGGGACAACTCCCGCACACCGATGCAGTGGAATGGAAGTAAGAACGCCGGATTTACTACCGGAACACCTTGGCTGAAGGTGGATGAGCGGTATCCTTCCATTCACGTGGAACAGCAGCTGGCTGATCCAGATTCGATCTACTACCACTACCGCAAATTGATTGCCCTACGTAAACAGGTTAACGTGCTGAGCGACGGTCTGTATGAACGATTGGACGATGCACACCCGAATGTATTCGCGTACGCACGGACCAATGGAATTGAAACCCTGATTGTTGTATCCAACTTCAGTAAACGAGACGTCACGTTTTCGCTTCCGGAAGTGGTCTGGAATGATCATATTGCAGGCAAATCAGCAGAGTTACTCATAGGGAATACGGAGGCAGCCCCTGCGCTGACGCAGGAAATCTCTCTCAGTCCGTATGCATCCTATATGTGGCTTGTGCCACAACAGGACTAATCACATTTTATAAATAGGAAGTGACACTATGGCAATCGATAAAAAACAGGTTGAGGAGATCGTCCGGGCAGTCGGTGGCAAAGAGAATATTGAAGCTGCTACACACTGTGTTACACGACTCCGGTTTGCCTTGTATGATGAGAGTAAAGTGGATACTGAAAGTCTGGATCAGAATGATCTGGTTAAAGGACAATTCTCTTCCCAAGGACAATTCCAGGTCGTTATTGGGCCTGGTCTGGTGGATAAAGTCTATGATGAGATGATTCAGATTACCGGGGGAGATCGTTCTTCCAAGGATGATGTGAAGGCGGTTGCTGGTAAAAAGCAAAATCCAATCCAGCGAGCGATCAAAACACTCTCGGATATTTTCATTCCGATCTTGCCTGCAATCATTACGGCAGGTCTTTTGCTCGGGATTAACAATATTCTGACAGGTCCAGGCATTTTCTTTGATGGAAAATCACTGGTGGATGTTTATCCAGCCTGGAAGGATCTTGCGTCCATTATTAATACAATCGCAAGTACAGCCTTCACGTTCCTGCCGGCTCTAATTGGTTGGGCAGCTGTAAAAAGGTTCGGCGGCAGTCCGCTGCTCGGGATCGTGCTGGGTCTCATTCTGGTACATCCCGATCTGCTGAGTGCATATGGTTACGCTGATGCTGTAAATAATGGCACGGTGCCAACATGGAATCTGTTTGGTTGGGAGATTGAGAAGATCGGTTATCAAGGGCAGGTTCTGCCAGTACTGGTATCGGCCTATCTGCTTGCGAAGATGGAAATTTTCCTGAACAAAAGGGTGCATGATTCGATCAAACTGCTGGTCGTTGCACCAGTTACATTGCTGATTACCGGATTCCTGGCATTTACGATTATTGGACCGGTTACGTTTGCTATTGCAAATGCAATTACATCTGGTTTGATCTATGTATACGATTCATACGCGGCGCTGGGTGGTCTGATCTACGGTGGTCTCTACGCTTTGCTCGTTATCACCGGTATGCATCACACGTTCCTTGCGGTAGATGTTCAGCTCATCGGTAGTCAGGGTGGTACGTTCCTGTGGCCGATGCTGGCATTGTCTAATATCGCACAGGGTTCAGCGGCACTTGCGATGATGCTTGTCCTGCGTGAGAAGAAAATGAGAGGACTTGCAGCAACGTCCTCGGTATCGGCCTTCCTCGGGGTAACTGAGCCGGCGATCTTCGGCGTGAATATCCGTTATCGTTATCCGTTTATCTTTGGTATGGTCGGTTCCGCGATTGGCGGTGTGTTGCTGACGATGAATAATGTTCAGGCAACATCCATCGGTGTAGGTGGCGTACCGGGATTCCTGTCGATTTTCCCTAACAAATGGGGTGTCTTCTTCATCGGCATGGCGATTGTCCTGGTTGTACCATTTGTACTGACCGTCCTTTTTGGCAGAGCCAAACTGAGAAAAGAAGATCGTAGTGCAAGCAATGAAACCATTAATGAGCCTAAAGCGGTTACGTCGCAGTCTGCTTCGGGTGTTACCTCTTCAACTGCAAAAACAGATCCAAACCAGCGCACACGTAGTGCAGCTCAAGTAGGAGACGAAGCCGTGAATACACTGGAAATCATGGCGCCATTAACAGGCCAGGCCGTATCACTGGAGCAAGTACCAGATCCGGCTTTTGCCGAGAAACAGATGGGTGAGGGTGTAGCAATTGAACCTTCCGGCAATGTTGTTGTTGCCCCGTTTGATGCTCAGGTAGCTCATGTGATCAAAAGTAAACATGCGGTGATTCTTGAACACGCGAGTGGATTACAGGTTCTGATCCATGTCGGGATTAATACCGTATCCCTCAAGGGTGAAGGCTTCAACATGCATGTGGAAGCTGGCGAGCATGTAAAGGCTGGACAAAAGCTGTTGGAGTTTGATCGTAAGGTAATTGAAGATGCGGGATACCCGCTGATTACCCCGATTATCATTCCAGATGGTCAGGATATGGTTGAACGGGTGGAAGTCACGACAGGTGATGTTAGATCCAATCAAAATGGTGTGTTGAAGGTTCATCTGAAAGGTTAATTGAATACAACAACAAGAAGGGGCTGCGTGATGTGCAGCTCCTTTTTGCTGTAAGATCGTTATTTTCATGGCGATCATGGTAAACTGTATATAAAATGGAAGAATCACATTTTTAAAATAATGGTGGTTGGAAAGGTTCTTCTGACAAAGCAAGCTTCAGGCATGTTCGAGTCGTGGAATTCATATGGTGGAGAAAGAGTTCCTAGATCGATGAGGAGGAGAGCCATGACACGTATTGCGGTGATGGTCATTCATGGGCTGGGTATGCGGAAGGATGGGTACGCGGACAAGCTGATTGCTTGTTTGCATAAGGAATTGGACAAGGTGATGGTCTTGCCTGGAGCCTCCAAACAGATGCTCGATATCGAACCTGTATATTGGGCGGATGTATTTGAGGAGCGGGAAGAGGCGCTCTTTCAACAGCTCGTCAGCTCTCCGGGATTGAACTTTCAGGCGTTGCGCCGATTTGTCATCCACTACCTGGCTGATGCGGTTGCTTATCAACCGGTGGAAAATCAAGGCCATAACTACGATGCCGTACATCGAACGTTGAATCAGGCGATGCATACCCTTGCACAGCGTAATGGACCGGAAGCTCCGCTCTGTGTGGTTGCCCATAGTTTGGGTGCCGTAATCGCCAGTAACTTCTTCTACGATCTGCAATATCCGTCCAGTCGTGTGCCTGAGGTTGTGGATGTGAACTCGGCTCTGGAGCGGGGGGATACCCTGACCCATTTTTACTCGTTTGGTACAACCTTGCCCTTATGGAGTTTGCGTTACCATGACTTTAGTTGTCCAATTCAGGTGCCCTCTTCCCATGTGAATCAGTACTATGCTGGGCTGGAAGGGGAGTGGGTGAACTTCTACGATCGGGATGATATTCTGGGTTATCCATTACGCCCCATTGATCCCGCTTATGAGAAAGCGGTCAAAGAAGACATTGAAGTGAACTCTGGCGGCGTGGCTATGAGTTGGAATCCGCTAAGTCATGGGGGGTATTTTTCCAATCGAAGTATGAATCGGAGAATTGCTCAGGGGCTGGCTCGAACCTGGACCTGGATAAATCGTTCATAATTAAGAGGTAGTTCAAAAAGTCCGCTTTTGATTACGAAGGATGCCTAATGGCATCATCAGCATCGAATATGGAATTCAGCCGAAATGTCCGTTGCTCACGTAGCTCTATCTACGCTCCGCTACTCCATTTCTATCTTCATCCCATCTTCTTGGTATTGAAAACCGGTCTTTTTGAACACGTATTGTCAGTACTATAAGTATTAAAATTAGGAGGGAATATGTATGGAATGCAGGACAGGCTGTGCCGCATGTTGTATCGCGATCTCCATATCGTCACCGATACCGGGCATGGCTCATGGCAAGCCGGCAGGTGTACGTTGTGTGCAGCTTACGGATGATAATCGCTGCGGAATTTTTGGCCAAAAAGATCGTCCTGCGGTATGCAGTGGATTGCAAGCTGAGGAAGAGATGTGTGGTAGCACCGATCAGGAAGCATTTGATATTCTAACCTGGTTGGAGCAAGAAACTGCACCGAGGGTAATATGAGTAGGTTGTTTTAATGAATTGGGATAATTATACTTAATAGGGAAGAAGGTCGATCAGAGAGAGGAGACGCGAATACAATGGGGCTTGTTAAACGTTTTGTATTGGTTGTTGTGAATATGATCGGAGAGTTATGGATGGGGTTTTACCGACGTAACTCGGATTATTATGACCATCAGACTTCGGAGTCTAAAAGTAAGATTGGCTATTATGCATTTATTATTGGGGCAACAGTTGTTACGGTAGGCATTGTAGGCTGGATGTACAACCGAATTTATTCATAAGTAGTCATTATGCTTAAAATTGAATGAGGCCAAATGCTGAAGTAGAGTGTGTACAACTAAAAGAAAGTATCCGCAGGATGTGACATCAAATGGATACTCTCTTTGGCATGGAATCAGGTAGGAATATGATCATTGAAGATAGGGCTTAGCTTTCTTTTCTTTTAACATATGTACAAGAATCATCTTCAGTACGGAAGAGACGATGAAGAAAATAAACAGAATCCGAAACAATTGATACCCGGATACAACCGAAAGATCGGCATTCACTTCATGTGCCATGATGCTCATCTGATCCATCCCGCCAGGGGCCATACTGAGTAGTGAGGTTGCCGCGGAGAGGGAGAACACATTCATTAATAGATAACTCAATCCAAGCGCACCAACAATGAGCAGTACACTACTCATCACCGCTAGCGTGACTGTCTGTGTCTTGCGTTGCAACTGTTCTGGCTTGAGCATCAGTCCAACATGACTGCCAATCATCAATTGCGATACGTTTAAGAGAGAGGTTGGCAGACTTGGCGTGTGCATCGTTGTACTTAATTGAACGACACACATGACAATCATTGGACCCAGCATAAAGGCCGTCGGAAATCGGAGTTTGCGTGCAACCCATGCACCAGCTACACAGAGCGGAGCATAGACAAGAATCTCGGGGAAAAGGGAACCCCACGTCGCAACGTCAATGAACGGATGATCCAAACCGCCACCTGCGATACCTCCAATCCACGGACTGAACAGCAGGAACGGAACACAGAAGACAATCATGATCAGCCGAGTCACCTGCAAAAAGGTAACCAGCGTCAGATTGATGGATTTCATCTCTTCTGCAAGGGACACCATCTGGGACAGTCCTCCTGGAATGCTGCCAACCAGCAGGGAGGGGAAGTCAAAGTCGGTTATCTTTGAAGCGATGTAGGCCGTAATTACACACAATCCGATTAACAGCAAGGTCATCAGAAGCATCATGGGAAGTTGTTGCAAAATGCCATGCAGGGCCTCTTTTGTTAAGGTGAGTCCAATCGAATAACCAACAATCAGAATGCCATAGTCCCGAATGGAGGCAGGCCACATGAGTGGCCATTTGGCGACTTGGGAGCCAAGCAGCATGAATACCATTGGCCCGAGCAACCACGGGATCGGTGTATGAATGATTGTGAACAGCAATCCGCCAAGAACAGAGACACCCAGACTAAGAAAAAACCGAAAGACAACATGGGAACCAAGCTTGCGCATCAGTTCCATCCGTTTAGCCTACCGGTTGAATGAGGTGGTATGGGATTCAAGTATGCATTCAGGTTTAATGAAGGATTCATGTTCATGTGTGATCACTCCTGATGATGAGATACGTTGCGTTATCTGCGGAACAACCAGACTGCTTCTGTTCAACTCATTAAGATCCTGCAAGAGCCGTAGCGGAAGGTTTGGGTTCTCTGAACATTACATAGTACATCAGTGATGAAATAACGTATAGACAGCCTGTGATGCTGAAAGTGATCGCATAACCCCAATACGTTCCGTACGTGGTGACCAGATAGGATTGGACAGGCCCCATGGTCGCCCAACCAATCATGAACGAGGTCTGCATCAATGAATTGGCAATCCCGCGGCGTTTGTCCGAGATCCGATCCACCAGTATGGCTGAATGAATGGGATTGGCTGCGTTCATCAATGCTTGTCTGAATAAGAAACTGAGCGAAGCGATGAACAACAGATTGGTGAAGCCTGTTAATAGAAGGAAGGGCAGCGACATGACCTGGAAAATGACAACGGCTTTTACGCTTCCGACCTTTGCCGCCAGGGTAGGACCAATCAGCATGGATACAATCGTCATAATCTGACCAAGTGCAATCAGTAAGCTCATGCCACTCAGAGAAACCGAGAACCGATTGGTGAAATACAGATTCAGATACGGTACAACCAGTCCGGAACCTAAACCAATTAACAACTGAGTCACAATAAACTGACCAATCAGTCGGGAATCTTTTTTCTTCGTGATCGAATCGTCCGTGCTTGGGGTATTCGTTGAACTTTCCTTTAGATCCGCATTGGGTTGAAGAACGGGTTGCGCCGGAATCGTGGTCTGCGGAGCAGCCTTGCCTTCGGTTACAAATAACAGTGGAATAAATGCAGCTAGTGTTGCTGCACCACCGACAAATAAAACCGTCTGCAATCCGGTCACTTTGGCGAGTCCTGCCGTATGTAACAAATCTGCGAATACACCGCCACCCAGGCTACCAAGCACCTGGGAAGCGAGCACAAGAGATGAATAATAACTGAACATCTTCAGCCGCTGGCTTTTCTTGACGTTTTCCGCCAGATAAGGAATGGCCAGTACTTGGAACACCCCAGCGAAAAGGCCAGAGAATACCGCGAACCAGATCAGCCCTGTAGCCGAATAATCGAAGGAGCGTCCGATCAGAAAGATTCCGCTGAATAACGCCCCGGTAATGAGTAATCGCTTGCGGCTGAACAGATCACCGCATAGACCGATAGGAACAAACATAATGGCTGTTGCGAGTGATTGAATACTTACAATCTGGCCGTTCATTGTATCATTATAGCCCAGACCCTGAATGTACAGATTGTACAAGACAGAGAACATGCCATTTCCGATCTGATACAGAATGCTAGCCAGGAAAAACAGTTGAATATTGCGGGACCAGCCGCGAATTTCATCATTAATATGTTGTAAAACTCTCAAGTGGTTCCCCCCAGTCTGCCTGTGCAGTGATTCCAGTTTAACAGGAAAGGGGAATTTGCGGAAGAATTGACCACTGTTTATTTTGGTTCAGGGGCATCAATCACACGAGCAATGACGAATCCATCGTAACCTTTACTACCGACCGTTTGCAGTGCTGTAGCTTCAAGCCGAGGGTGATCCGCGATCAACTGCAGGAATGATCGAACACCCTGAACTCTGGGGTCTGTGCTGTCTGTGCGGATCACTTCACCGTCCCTGACGATATTATCACCAATAATAAGACTCCCCGTCCGAGTCAGTCGCAGGGCCCATCTCAGATAATCGGGATTACTCGGTTTGTCAGCATCGATGAAGATCATATCAAACGGTTCTCTGTATTCTTCCTGAACATCGGGAAGGGTGATTAGGGCAGGACCAACTCTAAGGTCAACCTTGTGCATCAGCCCTGCTCGTGTGAGATTGGCTCGGGCCAAGTCTGCATGGTGTGATTCGGATTCCAGTGAGACGATGCGTCCGTGTTCAGGCAGCGCTCTTGCCATCCAGATGGTACTGTATCCACCCAATGTGCCGATTTCAAGTACACGGGATGCGCCTTGGATTTGAAGCAGGAGTTGAAGTAACTTTCCTTGATTTGGTGTTACGTCATGAGCAGGGAGCCCAGCTTCGGCATTGCTTTGCAGTGTATGTTCCAGCAGGGAATCTGATGGAATCAGCAGATTATTCATGTAGTCGTCGACTTGAGTCCAGGTATTCTGTAGTTCGGTTGTATTAATATTCTTCATCTTCACATGTTCCTTTCCTTGTTCCTTGTATTGGATTTCATATTTCAACTATAAATGGAGTAGATATATAAATAAAATATATATTATGTATGATAATATAACTTTAGATTATGAATTTGACGTGGAAGAGGTGTAAATATGAATCTGCATGGATTACGATTATTTCATGCCATCGTGAGATATGGCGGGGTCACTCGTGCCGCAGAGGAACTGAATATTAGTCAACCTGCGGTATCTTCTCAGGTGAAGAAGTTTGAACGTGAATTGGGAATCCAGCTTTTTGTTTCGGAGGGAAGAAGACTGGTGCTTACGGATGCGGGGATACAGTTAACAGGTTATGCGGAACGTCTGTTCATGCTGGAGCAGGATGTCGAGAATTTTGTGCAGGATTTTCGGGAGGGCAAGAAAGGACTGATCCGTCTTACGGCAACCTACTTGCCTTCAAATTTTCTGTTGCCGGGCTGGATTGCGCGGTTTAAACAAATGCACGAGGATGTGGAGATTGTTGTGAGCACAACTAATACCCGGATGGCTTTTGACCAATTACTTCGTTATGAGGCAGAGATTGCAGTGTATGGTGGAAGTGGCATTACACATGCAGGTGTCCAATGGGATGAATTGTTTGACGATGAGATGTGGTTTGTTGTGCACCCTGACCATCCGTATGCGGGCAAAGAAATCGAGCTGCATGAGATGATGGCAGAACCGTTCATTATGCGCGAAGAAGGCAGTGCCACGCGTGAGCGACTCGTTTCCCTTTGCACAACAAATAACCTGGCCGCTCCCCGCATTGCGCTTCAGTTCAACGGGCTTAACGAAACGATTAGTGCGGTGAAGGCAGGTTATGGGGCCAACTTTATATCTTCTTTGGTTGTGAACGAAGATGTGCAGCAAGGCAGGCTGGCACGTGTGTTTGTTCGAGGTGTACAGCTGAGAAATACGGTTGCCGTATGTACACGAGCCGGGGAGGTATTATCACCTGCTGCACAGCATCTGGTCAAGCTTATCCGCCAAGAAGCTGCTTTGATGAAATAAATAGCGTGATTGTACTTAAAATAACTTAAAGTCCATGTTCAAAAAGACCAGTTTTCAGTATCCTAAAGTGGATTTTTGTACAGCCTCTTGAATGGACAGATTGCTTCTTCTACTATTAACTTTTATTAACTTTCGCTTTGTTGTGAAGTTCCCCATGCATGTAATCGGGCGTATAGGGTTACGCCGCCAATGATCAGGACAGGAATCCAGACTGCAATCATGGGCACACGGTGGAATAACAATGCGGCTGCAATGACGCCGATCAAATAGATGACAACAGCACCTGCACGAAGGTAGGAGTCTGTAGACAAGGCTTTGGTTAACGATCGGATATTGGCATGTCGCAGCTTTTTGAGAATGTTCACGGTATCCTCGACCACAGCGGCCAAATTATTGGTGAGCACGGTTGTTGAGATGCCAGCAATGCCAATGCGGCGTGCCGCAGTTGTTTGCATCCCCATTGCAACGGCTAGGATGACAATTAACAGATAGGACAGTTGTTCTGAAAATGGACTAATCATGGCGATCGCGAACAGCAGGAGCAATATGCTTTCAACAGTAAATACAGCTGTGACCTTAGAAGACCAGCCATTTTTGGTCTGCACAGGTCCAACCATATGTGCTGCAATGGCATTGCCAGTAATAAAACCAATGAGAGCAAGCAGTGATCGCAGCACGACAAATTCCTGAGCACGGGCAATGGCAATACCGAGCAGTACAATATTTCCCGTCATATTGGCTGTGAGCACATGCCCCAGTCCCAGATATCCGATCAGGTCCACCATTCCGGCAGACATACAGAGAAGCAACATGGCGTATTTTTGGAGGGTGCTTTGATTCATCCTATCCGTCCTTTCAAAAAAACGTAGCTCCTCCAGTATACAGCCATAACCCATGCATCTTCAAAATGAAATTCATCGCGCAAGATTTAAGGTGCAGCGAGCCAATCAAACATATTGTTAACCGCTGACTCATGTATTTTCTCGTGAAAATGATGATCCTGCCCGCCATAAGCGTGAAATGTGACGTCTGCACCTCGCCGCTTAAGCCAGTGATACATTCGGGTTCCGTGACTATAATTCACTTGTGTATCTGATGTACCATGCATGATTAGCACGGGACAAGATAGTTTGTTCGCTTTTGACAAGGGAGAACGGGCGAGATAAGCTTCTGGAACCGTGCGTGGGGAACCACCCAGCACCCGTTTCAATGTGCGCCTCAGGTCGGTTCGCTCATGGTAAGTGCGTTCCACATCGACGACACCGCTCCAAAGAACTAACTTATGTACTCTGTCCGGTCCCTCATTATAGGCAGTTGCGGTATGTACAGCATTAATGGCTCCACGGGAGAACCCCATTAACGATATCCGAGTCGGATCGACAAAAGGTAATCGTTGCATTAACCGGTAAGCGGCATGCACATCTTCTGCATCTCCTCCGCCATACTCGTCACGCCCCTCACCGCCTTCGTTGCCACGATAGGACGGAGCGAACACGATATAACCTTTATGTACAAATTGCTCAAGCCAAACGGTATTTACCCCGCCATAGCTGCCAAGTCCGCCGCGACAATAGATCAGCACAGGCCACTGTTCCTGTGTGTGTGCGATATCATGCATTCTGGCAGAAGGGTAGTGGCTGGCAAGTGGTTGCAAATGTAGAGATGTATGTATGGAAGCGAATTCCGGAAAGGCAGAGGAGACAGAGCCGGAATGAGAAGTTTCATATGTCGTGATATCAGGTAATGAACAACCTTGTGGCAGGTATAAATAAGCTTTAACTCGAAGTGTATCGGATGAATACGTCACTTGATAGAGCAGTAAAATCCACCTCTTTTATTAATAATTGCGGGCCAAATGACAGGGATGCTTCTATAGGATGCGCGTAAAATAAGTTCCCATACCTTCCAGGCTGAATCGCCAGCCCAAATGTGAGAAATTCGTTTATTGGCTCCATATGATTTATAATGGTTCAGGAGACCTGTGGATTGACCGCTTGTTCTCATATTCATAAAACTAATTTTAGTGTGCAGAAAGAAAGGGAGAAAGCCATGATGAACGCTCCACATCCAATCGATCAATTCAAGAAATTCAAATATGAAATTACCAGATTTATGATGATCTATAAATTTGCTCTGGATCAAATGGAGACCAAGATTGAAGTCCTGAAGGAAGAATTCCAGTCTTTGCATGATTACAGTCCAATTGAGCATACAAAGTCCAGACTGAAATCTCCTGAGAGCATTATGAACAAGATGTTCCGCAAAAATCATGAGTTAACGTTTGAGAGCATCAAGCAAAATATCAAGGATATCGCCGGGGTACGGATTACATGTTCTTTTATCTCGGATATCTATCGCATTAAGGATATGTTGTGCAACCAGAGTGATCTGCGTGTACTGGAGGTCAAAGACTACATCGAGAATCCAAAGCCAAACGGCTACCAAAGCCTTCACCTTCTGGTGGAAGTGCCTGTGTACATGTCCAATGGTGAGGAACGAGCATGTGTGGAGATCCAGATCCGTACAATCGCGATGGATTTCTGGGCGAGTCTGGAGCATAAGATTTTTTATAAATACAATAAGGATGTTCCCGAGCATTTGACCAGAGAGTTAAAGAGTGCGGCAGATTCGGCAAATGCGCTGGATCAACAGATGGAGCGACTTCACCGGGAAATTCAGGAGATCAAGGACGCGGATAACGAGCGGGATGAAGAAGAATTACGCCGTATTATTATTAACAATCAGCAGTTCACACTGCCGTCTAACTTGCTCAAGCTGTTGGGTAGCGGGGAGTAGTATTTGATGAAAAGTACAACAGCTTCATTGAACACAAACTCCACATCTCGTGTACGGATGGCTTTAATTCTGGGGACATTGTCGGCCTTCGGGCCGTTGTCCCTGGATATGTATTTACCCGCATTGCCCACGCTGTCTGATGAGTTTGGTTCATCTACATCGTATGCTCAACTCAGTCTGACGGCGTGTATGATTGGACTTGCGGTTGGACAGTTGCTTGCTGGACCTCTAAGTGATGTGCGTGGTCGGCGAACACCGCTCATTGCAGGGCTTGTGCTCTATACTATCGCCTCCATACTTTGCCTAGTCAGCCCTACGATGGGCTCTTTTGTTGTGCTGCGGTTCATTCAAGGTGTAGCTGGAGCAGCAGGGATTGTCATCTCGCGCGCAATCGTCAGAGACGTATATTCGGGCCCGGAACTGACACGGTTCTTCTCTCTGTTAATGCTGATTAACGGCGTAGCCCCGATTGCTGCACCAATCATTGGTGGACAATTGTTGACGTATACGTCGTGGCGCGGCGTATTTATTTTGCTCAGCCTCATCGGAGTACTGACGCTGTTGGCTGTCATTTTCGGTCTCGGGGAGACACTGCCTTCCAACCGCAGATCAAGCGGGGGACTGAAGCAGACATTAATAACGTTTCGCCAAATCGCAGGGGATCGTCAGTTTATGGGTTATGCGTTGACCCAGGGTTTCGTAGCGGCTGGCATGTTTGCCTACATATCCGGTTCACCGTTTGTGCTTCAGAAGATATACGGGGCATCCCCGCAAATGTTCAGTGTATGCTTCGCCATTAACGGGTTAGGCATTATTCTGGCCAGTCAGGTTGCTGGCAGACTTGCAGGTAAGGTATCTGAAACCCGGCTGTTAATCGCGGGGCTGCTAACCGCGGCGCTCGGAGGAACTTCACTGCTCATCGCCATTCTGGCCGGAGGTAATCTGATCTCTGTGCTGATTCCGTTATTTCTGGTGGTATCCAGTGTTGGGTTGGTCAATACCGCGTCCTTCGCCTTGGCGATGGCCAATCAGGAGAAATCGGCAGGCAGTGCGTCTGCACTTATTGGTGTGATGACGTTCCTATTCGGAGGTATTGTCGCTCCCCTCGTAGGTCTCGGAGGAGAAGGAACAGCTGTGCCAATGGGAATCGTTATTGCGTGTGCTGATCTCGGTGCCTTGGTGATTTATTTCCTAATGGTCAGTAGAGGTAGGAAGCGCCAGAACTATTAAGTATTGAGTTAAATGCACTGATTCTGCACAACCTTGCGTTTATGGAGTCTTAATAGTGTAAAGTGACTTTGGGTTAAAAGAACGAAAAAGAGCCTTATTTGGAAGGAATCATGCTTCCAAATGAGGCTCTTGCTGTAGGTAAGGACAGGTTTAGCAGAGCGCAAACAAAATCTGTGTATTGGACAGTATACCTGGCGTGAGGAATGGATAGAAGTACCCCACCACAAAACCAAACAGATTAATCGCAGGCCACATCAGGTAGACATCATTGTATGTGAAGACAAGGGACCACCGGTTATAACAAAAGTTGGGCAGCGCACGTTCTTCGTTACCTCGTGGTGCCGCTGCACCAGTCTGTGCAAATTGCACAGCTTGAGTGAGGTTTTGCGGCTGTTGCTGGAGGAAGAGCGGAAGCAGACCCGGGCTGCTTTTGATCAGGTTATACAGAAAAAGCATCTCTGCCGGAGGCTGACCTACCGGACGAGGATAGGCACTAAGCAGGGTGGGCAGGTTTCCTTGAGTCAGTTGCGTAGGTACACCCGGTGCTGTACCCTGGATTGTACCTGGAATGCCTCCGGGGATATACGGACCGGGTACTCCGCCTGGAATGTATGGAGGATAGGAGCCTTGACCGCCAGGTATACCCGGAAACGTCGTACCACCCGGGGTGCCGCCACCGCCACCTCCTGGGAACAGTGGAGGCAATTGAAAGGAACGGTCTTCTCCATAACTTAGATAAGGGTTATATTCGTAATACATGTACAGAACATCCTTCCTGTCGTCGTATTCTGCATTCAGCATATGGCGGCATCCGCCTATATGTGAGTGCCGTCAGAAGATTTTATATGATCAACTCGTCGCATAATCGGATTGACAATTGAACTGATAACAATTATCATTGTCAATGAAATCGGACAAATGTACATACGGATATTATATGTATCAATATTTTTGAACATTAAAATCTGTCACAATAACGCCGAATAAGGTTTTCATAATGAATTGAAAGGGGATATATCAAGTGTTTAAGAGAAATAAAAAGATGATCATGATTCTAATTACGATGATGGTTATGTCCATCTGGTTGGCCGCGTGTGGTACAAAAACGGCAGAGAATGGAGCAGCAGGAGAGAGCGATACAACAACGGAGACAGAGACACAAACAGAATCCGCTACAGAGCGCACATTAACAGATGCAATGGGACACGAGGTTACCATCCCGGCTAATCCGGAGCGCATCATCGCCTCTTATCTGGAAGACCATCTTGTTACACTCGGTGTTAAGCCAGCAGCACAATGGGCCATCAACAACGGCAGTGGTTTGCAGGATTATCTGCAAACCGATCTGAATGGCATACCTGGTATTGCAAGTGATCTACCTTTTGAAGCCATGGCCAGTTTCTCACCAGACCTGATTATTATGGGTTCTGAAAGTACAGTTGAAGGGGAGAAATACGAACAGTACAACAAAATTGCCCCTACTTATGTACTCGGAGATGAGGTCAACAAGGACTCGCGTCAGGCTCTGCTCAAGATCGGCGAGCTTCTGAACAAATCGGATGTAGCGCAGAAGGCGCTTGACGATTATGATGCCAAGGCAAAGGAAATCAAAGAAAAAGTAACTGCTGTTACTGGAGGAACAAAGTCGGCAGCAGCGTTGTGGTTGTTCAATAACAAGTTTTATGTTGTAAGCAACAATGTTTCCAGTGGTGAAGTGATGTACAACGAACTTGGACTTGCAGAGCCTAATGTTGTGAAGGAAGCATCTGCGAAGGCAACGGGTAACTGGTCTGAGATTTCATTGGAGAAGATCGCGGAAATGGACGCAGACTATCTATTCCTGGTGAACAGTGACAAGGGAGCAGGCTCAGAAGCGCTGAAAGATGCCGTATGGCAGAGCATTCCTGCTGTAAAGACAGGTAATGTCTTTGAATTCACCCGGTCCAGTAGCTGGTTGTACAGCGGAGTTCAAGCGAACCTTCAAATTATGGAAGACATTCAGAACAGCATTGTTAAATAAGAAATAGTCGGTATGAAAAAACATGTTCCTACTTCCTGGTGCAATCGCACCAGGGAGTTTTTTTGTTAATTCAGCATTTTACGTTATATAATAAATATGAGTGTGTTATCGTGTCCTGAAGTGAAATTGACATTTGCTTCACGAGCATGGAAGGGGATATTTACATATGTATACATTGGATCCACTTGAAATAACGGGAAGAGACAACTATAAACTGATGAGTGGTTCGGTGGTACCACGTCCAATTGCTTTTGTGACGACTCGTTCAGATGAGAATGGTGTAATTAATGCGGCGCCGTTTAGTTTCTTTAATGTGGTTAGTTCGGACCCGCCGCTGTTATCCATATCCATTGCACGTAAAGACGGTATCATGAAAGATACTGCACGTAATGTGCTTGCTCATCAAGAACTGGTTGTGCATATCTGTGATGAAGCAATCATAACAGAAGTGAATGAGACAGCAGCCATACTGGAACCCCACGAAAGTGAGCTTGAGCGGACAAAACTTACTACAGTGCCAAGTACCAAGGTTGCTGTGCCAGGAATTCAGGAAGCACACATTCGGATGGAGTGTGAACTGTATCAGCACATTCCCATCACGAATGATGAGGGCAAACCCGCGAGCGACTTGCTGCTGGTACGTATTGTACAGTATCATTTCAGCGAACAAGTCTATAATCCTGATAAGGGCTATATCCTGATGGATCATTTGAAACCAGTCAGCCGACTGGCAGGTAATGATTATGCCAAGCTTGGGGAGAGATTCACGATAATTCGACCTGAATAGTTCTTACAGACCGAATTTGTAATATATGAATGGGTTCAATCCGGAAGCAAAGGCGGACAGCACGTGCGAAACTCGCATATGTTGTCCGCCTTTGCTTGTTAATATGAACATAAACAGGACAGGGAGTGAATAGACTTGTACTATATCCTGCATGTCATATGAACCTATTTTATATATAGGTTGTTTAAAAAGCCTACTTTTGAACACGTACTATAAGGGGGTTAAGCCGATGAACCAGCTTGAGGCAAATACTGGGGCAAGTATTATGGGAATAGGAACGGCATGGCCTGCCCACCGTATTGAGCAAAAGGATGTGTCTGCCCGTCTCGCGCAAGCGCTGGAACATGAGCCGGATGCGAGAAGGTGGGCCAAACGGATCTTTAATCAGTGCGGTGTGGAGACTCGTTATACGTGTGAACCGAATCTGCTTGAGCCTGTTGATTCTTGTCGATATTTACCCTTTACCAATGCGGAGGAGGTTCCGACTACATCCGAGCGTATGGGCAAATACAAAGCCGCAGCTGTTCCACTTGGTCTCGCGGCGGCCGGACAGGCCCTTCAGGATGCAGACGTAACCTCCTCGGAAATTACACATCTCATTACGGTGAGTTGCACGGGGCAATTCCTGCCCGGACTTGATGTTCGGCTGATCCAACAGCTTGAACTGTCACCGCAGATCAACCGGATTCCACTGGTGTTTCAAGGATGTGCAGCCGGTCTGAAGGCAATTCAACTGGCGAATTCCATTGTAACGACAGATCAGAAGGCTACAGTTCTCATCGTGTGTGTGGAACTATGTACACTTCACTTTCAGCCATCTGCCAAACGGGACGACCTGTATGCCGCATCGTTTTTCGGAGACGGCGCCTCTGCCTGTGTTATTGGCGCGCCCGGAACAGACCGCAATGAATGTTTTCGACTGGGCCGAGGGCACTCAACGCTACTCCCGGATTGTGCAGAAGAAATGATCTGGGAAGTGGGCAATACAGGCTTTGCTCTCTACCTGTCACCACAGATTCCGAAGCTGCTTGGTTTGCATCTCGGCCCAGAGGTAGAACGGTTGCTGGAGGGGAGCGGTTTCCCGGAAATATGGGCAATCCATCCGGGAGGCAGAGGTATCGTGGATGCCGTTCAGAAGTTGTATCAGTTGACAGATGAGCAGGTCTCCTACAGCCGAAACATCCTGCGGGATTATGGGAACCTGTCGTCCGTGACGATTCTTTTTGTTCTTCAAGCCATCCGTGAGGATTACAGACAGAAGGAAGAGCATTCCAGTGGGATAGCACTGGCCTTTGGCCCGGGACTGACAGCAGAGTTACTTCCTTTTACATACATCCCTGCCCCCATAGCGAACAGAACACCTGTGAATCATGGCATCCAATAGTTCGCGAACCCGAGTGAAGGAGATATACACCGCAAGTGTATGAATGTGCTTATGATCTTACCCTTACCGATGAATATAATCGAATGACTAATCTGATCGCAGAGGAGCTAAGGTATGGGTTATCGCAGACTTGCTGCCTTCATCAGCCGATATCCGCGGTTCATTATTCTCTGCTGGGTATTTATCATCGGGATGTCAGCGGTCTGGGCGTGGAAGTTACCTGACATTGTTCAGGATCACGGATTAAAACGGGTTCACGGGGATGCGCAAGCGGTTGAACTTGTTCTGGAGGACGAATTCGGATCTCCTGCTGATCCGGTTATTCTGGTTTTTGAGAAAAAGGAAAATACCTCACCGTTACAGTTCCGGCAGTGGATCAAGGATCGTTTGACACAGGTCCAAGTGCTGCCTGCAGTAACCTCTATCACGTTCCCTCTGGATGCTAGCGAAAGGTTAACGCTGCAAGACCAAAGGGCATATGCCCTTGTGAAAATGGATGTGCTCGCGCATCAGATGGGTCCTCCGCTGGAGCAGTTGCGCGCCGTACTGGCAACAGACGGTCCAGGTACGGTGCGATTGACGGGAAAGGCAGTCGTCCAGCAGGATGTCAATCATCTGAGCTTTCGTGATCTGGAACGGGCAGAGATGGTGGGACTGCCGATTGCCCTGATCATTTTGTGTTTTGCATTCAGGGGGCTACATGCCGCGTTGATTGCTGTCATGATGGGGATCAGTGCTGTGATTACCGCGATGGGAGTCACGTCACTCCTTGGTTTTCATCTGGAATTGTCCAACTTTATCATTAATGTGATTCCCATGGTGGGCATGGCACTGAGTATAGACTTTGCCCTCATCATCCTGAGCAGGTACAGGGAAGAACTTCAGCGGGTCTACGTAGATGAAGGCAAAGCTAACGTTACGGGTAGTAGCCTGGATATGCAGAGCGAGGTTTTGCGCAGCGAGATTCTTCAGCGAACATTGCGTACAGCAGGCAGAGCAGTGTTGTTCTCGGCAGCTTGCGTGCTCCTTGGGCTACTGGGTCTGCTCTGGATCAGACTGCCGATGTTTCTAAGTGTATCATTGGGGGCCATTATTGTTCTGCTCCTGTCGCTACTGTTAAATGTTACGCTGCTGCCAGCTCTGCTGTCACTGTCTGCGGGCCGGGTCTTCAGGCGAAAGTTAGTCCATTCGTTACCCAGAAGCTCGGTCTGGCATAGATGGTCAGCAATGGTCATGAAACGACCAGTCAGTATGGCAATGGGAGGTACGGTTGTGCTGCTCCTGTGTGTTTA
This sequence comes from Paenibacillus sp. FSL R5-0701, assembly GCF_037973995.1. NCBI lineage: Bacteria > Bacillati > Bacillota > Bacilli > Caryophanales > Paenibacillaceae > Paenibacillus > Paenibacillus sp. FSL R5-0701. The sequence continues at coordinate 2,776,405 of NZ_CP150230.1, forward strand.
TCCAGTGACTCGGTTGGAACTGTCCGTCCCGGATGCTTCTTCACTGCCAGAGAGAATGGAGTCCCGCCAGGCAGCAGAGCAGTTGCAACATGATTTGGGGCAAAAGAATACCTCCGCCATTGAGATCGTGATTGGCGGACAGCAGGAACTGTTGACTGCCTCACACTGGCAGATAGCCCACAACAAAGCCCGTCAACTACTGCAGGACTCAGGCGTATTGAGCATTGTTTCACCATGGGGCCTATTACAGCCGAATCAAAACGGTTCGCAAAGCCTTTTTCAAATTCCACCGTCGGCGCTAACTCCTTCCATAGAAGGCAAGGAGTCAACCAGGACGGCATGGCTGCGTTCAACGGTCTCTGATCACTCGATTCGATTGATAGCCACGGTGCACGGGGAGCCTGGTTCGGAACAGGTTGCAGACTTGCTGGAACGAATGAGGAATAGCGATCATGCACCAGGTTCCAACAACGTAAAACTACGTTATGGTGGGGAAGCTGCCAAGCAGTATGAAATAATGCAGGAAGTCACAAGTCAACTGCCCAAAGTGCTGGTATTTGTAGTGGTCACCAATTATCTTGTGTTACTGGCGGCATTCCGATCGATGCTCATTCCAATCAAGGCAATTGTGATGAATCTGCTCAGCTTAGCCGCTTCATTTGGCATATTGGTGTGGGTGTTCAATGAAGGACATCTAGGTATGGAGCCGTCAGCTATTGCCATTATGATTCCTGTATTCATTGCAGGACTGGTGTTTGGCATATCCATGGATTATGGTGTGTTTATGCTGAGCCGTATTCAGGAAGTGTATAGACGAACCGGAGACAGTGATGTGGCTGTCCAACAGGGATTGGCTTCCACTGGCCGTCTGGTTACCTCCGCAGCGGCAATTCTGCTTGCGGTGACCGTGCCGTTTGCTTTTGCCGAAGTTGCAGGTGTGAGGCAGTTAGGGATCGGAATCACGGCAGCGGTGTTGATTGACGTTACATTAATCCGTCTAATACTGGTACCAGCATTGATGAAATTAATGGGCAGGTGGAACTGGTGGCTGCCAGGTCAGACGAAATGAAGGGTATTTCCGTAACCTGTCTTCAGGTTGGAGATATCCTTTTTTTGGCTAGAAATCATGTGATTCCATTCAAAACAGGCAAACATGTTCAATTCATGGGTGACCTAGATGTTCTATAATGGATGGGATTAATTCCATACAACAGTCTTTTATCTACGTTATCTTATGAAAAACAGGAGGGACACAGGCCCATGTCTGATATTGAAGCCTATCTACAACAACAAACGAATCTTCGTGGTCGTTCCGCGTATCATGCAGATCAACCCCTGGAGTTATGGTGCAGTCAGTTACGTACTCGTGTGAAAGAGCGGCTGGGCGGTTTTCCAACGATGGCGGCCACACTGAATCCTGTCTTACTGGAGCGCATTACATGTGACGGATATATTCGGGAGCGGATTGAAATCACGACCTATGCAGGACTTCGCATGCCTGTATATTTATTAATTCCGGGTGATGGAAGCGTTACTGATACAAAGAGACCTGCTATTGTTGCTTGTCATGGGCATGGCTACGGTAGCCGAGAGATATCGGGCATGGAACCGGATGGATCGCCACGGACAGGAGAGCCCGGATTACACAAGGACTTTGCAGTAGCTCTTGTGAAGCGTGGATATGTGGTTGCGGCTCCAGAGCTGCTCGGATTTGGTGATCGAAGATTGGAAGAGGACCGCGATGCGCCACCAGGGGTAAGCTCCTGCACGAAGATTGCTGCGCATCTGCTCATGGTGGGGAAGACCCTCGCCGGTCATAGGGTGTATGAAACAACACGTGTATTGGATTATGTATTGACCCGGCCAGAAGTGGATTCGGAGCGAATTGGAAGCATGGGTATCTCGGGTGGTGGGTTGGTGACCGCATTTACAGCCGCGTTGGATGAACGGTTCAGGGCAACTGTAGTAAGTGGTTATGCAAGTACATTCCAGGGCAGCATACTGGATCGGAACCATTGTCTGGACAACTATGTGCCAGGTATCCTGCGTGAAGCGGAGTTGCCGGATCTCATCGGCCTGATTGTGCCTAGGCCACTTTTTGTTGAAGCCGGAAGTGATGATCAGGTGTTCCCAATCCATGCAGCGAGAGAGGCGTATGCCCGTTTGACACACATATATGAGCAGGCGGGAGCATCAGAATCACTGGATGCGGATTTCTTTACAGGTGGACATGAGATTAGCGGTGCGAAGGCTTATGACTGGCTTGATCAAGTGCTGTGAAGCTGAGGCTTATTACCATCTATATAAGTTGAACTAATCATTTACACGATAACGGAGAAGATAGAAAAAACCTGAAAAAGCGAAGCGTTCGCCTTTATCACCGGATTTTCCCTTGAGAAAAGGAAATCGAAAAATCTGGGATAACAGCGATTGGAAGGTTATTCTGTCTTCGTAGTATATTCGAGAGGAGAATTCAGTGATGAAATGGTCAATATCAGTAAAGCTTCTGCTCTGTTTTGTTCTGTTTGCGAGTACAATGGGCATCGGTTTGGGAAGCAGTGGAGGGCAAGTCGCCGAAGCGGCAACGGACAATTACAGATTTGATTTTGGTTCGGGTGCTGTTGAGAGCGGTTACACAGGCGTGTCCGCAGGAGATGCCTATACGCCTACGAAAGGTTATGGCTTCAACACACCTGCACAGATGAGGAATGTGTCTGCCTCAGGAAGCGGGGTTAAGAGTGACGCTGTGCAGTTTCTGACTTACGGCACCAAGAGCACCAATACCTTCAATGTGAATCTGTCCAATGGCCTATATGAAGTTAAAGTGATCCTGGGTAACACCTCCAGAGCGAGTGTAGCTGCAGAAGGTGTGTACCAGATTATTAATATGACGGGCAACGGGGCAACGGACCAATTTCAAGTTCCGGTGACTGACGGGCAATTAAACCTCCTGGTTACGGAAGGAAAGACAGGCACCGCCTTCACACTTAGTGCACTCGAAATCCGAAAGTTATCCAATCAGACCGTTACCAACCGCACAATCTACATTGGTGGTGACTCAACAGTCTGCAATTACTATCCGCTGGGTAGCAGTGTACAAGGAGGTTGGGGACAGCTGTTTCCGTCCTATGTGAACAATTCCACCTTCCAGGTTCGAAATATGGCGGCAAGTGGTCAATTTGCGAGAGGTTTCCGCGATGATGGTCAGATGGAAGCGATTCTGAAGTATATCAAGCCGGGAGATTATTTTATTTTGCAATTCGGAATTAACGATACCAATGCCAAGAATAATACAACGGAGGCACAGTTCAAGGAAATTATGCGGGATATGGTGCGTCAGGCGAAGAACAAAGGAGCAACGGTGATCCTCTCCACGCCTCAGGGCCGGGCAACAGACTTTAATACAGCCAATGTACATCAAGCGGAGAACCGCTGGTACAATCAATCCACACGTGCACTTGCTCAGGAAGAGGGAGTCACCCTTGTTGAACTGAACAAGCTGAGTTCTGCCTATTTCACGTCTATTGGTCCTGCTGCAACACTTGCTCTGTATATGACAGGGGATAGTCTGCATCCGAATCGTCAAGGGGCTGCGGAGCTTGCACGTATTGTGGCTGCGGATCTGAGAAGACAGGGACTGAATGGATTCTGACTTTACTACTTAAACAGTCTGCATAATCACGGCTGATAGGATCCGTGTATGCAAAATAAAAAAAATACCCCCGAGAACAACCCGCGAAACGGGCGGCTGATCCTCGGGGTTATTTGTTATGCCCAGGCTGGGGATTACTCCATCATATCCTTGGCTTCATGGTTCACTTTTTTCCCTTTTAACAAGGGTTCCAATTCATCTTGTACGCTCTGCTCCCACAGGGGTACATCAGTGCGATAGGCGGCCCGTCCGTTCAGATGTCCGGCGACCGGAGCCGTGATGAATACAAACAGGATACCTAACAACAAGCGGGCACTGATATAGTTATCGAAATACCAGAAGTAGAAAAATGTAGCGCTTAATACACAGAACACTCCGAGTGTCATACTTTTGGTTGCGGCATGGGCACGTAGATATACATCAGGCAGACGAATAAGTCCAAATGCGCTGAGTGCACTGAGTAGTGCACCGAGCAGTACGAGTAGACCTATAGCGGTTTCAGTGGCTACTTTAACGATCTCCATCATTTTTGAATACCGCCCCCCGTTCGATATAACGTGCAAATGCCACTGTACTTAGAAAAGCCAAAATGCCAATCAGCAAGATAATATCCAGATAGGCTTGGGTTTGCAGCATCATCGACAGAACGGCAACGATGGCAATCACATTGATACCGATGGTATCCAGTGCCGTGATCCGGTCAGCCATGGATGGTCCCCGAAGCACCCTGTACAAGCAACCCAGAATGGCTAAGGAGAGAATGAGCAATGAGATGAACAACAGCGAGGATAACATTAACGCGTCACCTCCATAATTGCTTTTTCGAATGTATTTTGGATATCATCTCTCATTTTCTGTTCATCCTTGATATCCAGTGCATGAATAAACAGTTTGCGTTGGTTACCCGAGATCTCAAGCGGCAGAGAACCTGGTGTCAATGAGATGAGTAAGCAGAGCAGAGTAACTTCCCAATCCGAGGACAATTGAGTTTTATACGTAAAAATACCGGGCCTTATATCTAACTTTGGCTTGATAATCTGGCGTATAACCTCAATGCTGGCTCGCACCAGTTCCTTGAACAGCAGTGTAATCAGTTTGAAGATGGCCCAGACTCGAACAACATAGAAGCGCTGGGGGAAGAATCTGCGCATCCCCCCGATGAGAAGCAGTCCGAGCAGGTAACCTATGAGAAAACCAACACCATTCCAGGCATTGTTCAGAAACATCCATACAAAAGCAATGATAAGATTCAGTACAATCTGAAAGGCCATAGACATCTACTCCTTCAATACGGCATCAATATAAATATTGGGATGCAGTAGAATATCGCCTGCGCGGGAGGTCAATTGGAACATGCCTTCAGCCCCCACACCCATTACGATGATGAATACAAACAGAATTCCGGCAGGAATCAGAAGGCCGTTCACCGCGTAAGGGCGTCTTGTAACCCCGGCAGGTGGTTCGCCCCAGAACGCTTGTATGAAGATGCGTAGTACCGAATATAACATCAATAAGCTCGAAAGCACCGCAATGCCGGTAAGACCATACAGGCCTGCCTGCAAGCCTCCTTCAAAGAGAAGCAACTTCCCTGGAAATCCACTAAATGGCGGCAAACCTGCCAAGGCAAGTGCGCTGATGAAGAACATCCAGCCGAGCAGCGGATAGCGATGGATCAGCCCGCCCATGTTATCGAGTTTGGATGTTCCGGCAACAGCGATCAAGGCACCGCCGAGCAGGAAGAGCAATGTTTTGATCAACATATCATGCAGCATATAGAAGAGCAGACCTTCCAGTGCAGGGCGACTGGCCGAGGCCATACCAAAAGCGACAAACCCTACACCTGCGACCACGTTGTAGATGAGAATCTTGTTTACATCGCGGTATGAGATCGCACCGATGACACCAAGGACCATCGTTGCACCAGCCATCCATCCGATCAGTGCATGGAAGAAATCCGGATCATGATAGAAGATCAGTGTGAATGTTCGCACAATCGCGTACAAGCCAACCTTGGTTAGCAATCCTGCGAACAATGCAGTGACGACAGCAGGTGGTGCCGCATAAGAGCCCGACAGCCAGAAGAACAGGAACAGTCCGGCCTTGATGCTAAATACGATCAGAAAAAGTACGGCAATCAGGGTAATGACCCCACTTTGTCCCACTTCAGCAATCTTTACCGACAAGTCTGCCATGTTCAGTGTGCCAGTAATGGAGTAGAGGAAGCCGATGGAAGCGACAAACAGTGCTGAAGAAACGATGTTAATCAGGACATATTTGATCGTTTCCCGAAGCTGTCTTTCCGTACCTCCCAATACGATCAGTGCATAAGAAGAGATGAGCATCAGTTCAAAGCTGACAAACAAATTGAACAAATCTCCGGTTAAGAATGAACCGTTAACTCCTGCGATCAGAAAATGAAAGAACGGATAAAAGTGATGCTCTTCCCGCTCCTTGTTCACACTGCGGAACGCATACAGCAGACACGCCAGTGCAATGATGGAAGCGGCAACGACAAGTAGCGCCGAGACCATGTCTGCAACAAGCACAATACCATAGGGAGGTGCCCATCCACCCATATTAAGCGTTAGAACTCCAGTCTGAGCTACCCGCGTAATGAGTATCGTTGAGACCGCTGCTGTAAACAAAAGTCCAATGACACTAATGATCCGCTGGATATTTATTTTTCGGAAAAATAGCAGGGCCAGAACACCTGTAATCAAAGGCAACAGAATGGGCAGAACGACGAGATTATTCATATGGGCGCCCCCTTACTTCTTCCATATCGTCTGTTTTCAGCTTCAGATAAGAACGATAGGAGAGAACAAAGAAGAACGCAGTGAGTCCAAAATTAATAACAATCGAAGTGAGTATCAAAGCCTGAGGAAGAGGATCGACATAACGTTCAGCCATCTCCCCAAGCAGTGGTGGTGCCCCGGTTTTGAGACGTGACATGGTGATCAAGAGCAGATGCACGCCATGGGTTAGTATGGACATGCCTAGTACGATACGGAGCAGGCTCCGCGACAAGATTAAAAAGACGGCAACCGCAAACAGAATGCCAACGGCTACACACATCAATATTTCCATATCAGCGATCCTCCCCGATCTGTAGAATGATGGTCATGGTGACACCCAGGACAGCGAGATACACGCCAAGATCAAATAGCATGGCCGTGGCGAGTTCTGTCTCTCCCAGCAAAGGAAGTTCGAAATAGCCGAAGGTTTGACTTAGGAACGGGACTCCGAATATAAATGAACCCGCACCTGTAAGTAAGGCTATACCCAATCCGATTCCTGTTAGAATACGGAAGTCAACCGGTAACGCTTTGCGTATCGTATCTGTACTGAATGCCAGAGCAATCAATACGAGTGCTGCCGCTGTTACCAAGCCGCCGATGAAACCTCCGCCCGGATTGTGGTGACCTGCAAAGAAGAGGTGCATGGCAAACGTCAGTATGATGAACACAACGACTTTGGTGGTCGTTTGCAGCAATACATCATTACTCTGCAAGGGGACGGTATCCCACGAGGATGAGCTGCGTTCCCGGTTACCATACTTTTTCGTATTGTCCGCTTCATCATCCAGAGCAGGTTCGGAATCCTGTATCTCGTCCTTCTTACGGAACTTCAAGCGGGCTCCGAGGTCTTTCGCTTCGAGGTTCAGATTAATCATGGAGTAGATGGATAATGAAGCAACGCCAAGCACCATAATCTCCAATAACGTATCGAAGCCACGGAAATCTACCAGCAACACGTTCACGACATTTTTACCACCAGCCGAGTCATACGCTTCCTGAAGGAAAAAGGTTGAAATGCTGTCCAGTGATGCTGTTCCGCTTGCGGCCAATGCAACAAAAGTCATGACGATCCCGACTGCAATCGCTACGATCATATTTACCGTGAGATAACTGCGGCTTGATTTGCCACGTTGAAGCTCAGGCAGATGGTAGAAGCAGAGCAGGAACAATGCAACGGACACGGTCTCAACAATCATCTGTGTCAACGCCAGATCCGGTGCCCGGAAAAGTACAAACAGCAGGGTTACGAGGTAACCAACTGCTCCGGTCATAATGACTGCCGACAGTCTGTTCTTGGCAAAAGGAATCGAAACTGCAGCACCGATGAGCGTGACTAGCAGTACCACCTCATAGAATGAGTAAGGTGCATTGCCCTGCAGATTCCAGGTAATATTTTCACCTGAACGGAAGAAGGCATAGACCAGCAACGCGACCGTGAATGAGAAAATGTAAACGAGATAATTACGAACCGAGCCATTCATATAGGCTTCCGTCCATTTGCGTGCATAATGCTGGAGATTATCCAGTACGACATGGTACATATTGTTAATCGTTAATCCTTGTGGATAGTGCTCATAAATATTCCTCCATCGTGGCAACAGCTTGTAGAGAGTGATTCCGAGAATCACAACTCCGATCGTCATAATCAGTTCCGGAGTCCATCCATGCCACAGGGAGAAATGTACATCGAAGCGCTCATTCCCATTCAAGAGGGATGGAAGCACAGCTGCCATTGCCGGTTCAATCAGTGAACCGGCCAGCAGATTCGGGAAGAGTCCGAATACAATGACAAGAACACCTAGAACAACAGGCGGAATGAGCATGCCAGCGGGCGCTTCGTGCAGCTTCTCGGCAGGGATCTCGCTTTGGCTACGACCGAGGAATGTTTTGAACACGATAATAAGCGCATAGATCAGGGTAAACACACTTGCAAGCCAAGCGAATACCGGCAATAGAACACTCCAGGACCCAAGTCCAAAGATTCGCAGATGCGTGACTTCCACCATCGCCTGGAAGAATAACTCCTTGCTCAGGAATCCGTTGAACGGCGGAATACCCGCCATGGCAAGTGAACCGATCAGAGCCACGGTGAATGTAATTGGCATGAATGAAGCAAGTCCACCGAGCTTTCGAATGTCACGTGTACCCGTTTCATGATCGACAATGCCTACGACCATAAACAGAGCGGCCTTGAAGGTCGCATGGTTAAACAGGTGAAGCAGCGCAGCGGTTATTGCCACGGTATACATCGCAGAGGATTCGCCATATCCGAAGTAGAGAGCAGCAGATCCAACCCCTAAGAGGGACATGATCAGACCAAGTTGAGAGATGGTTGAATAGGCGAGAATCGCTTTGAGATCGTTTTTTTTCACCGCCAGGAATGATCCATAACACAAAGTCAGAAGACCAACGCCGGTCACGAGCCAGAACCAGAGTCCCTGTCCACCGAAGATTGGTGTAAACCGGGCTACAACGTACAGTCCGGCCTTAACCATGGTGGCTGAGTGAAGATAGGCACTAACAGGTGTCGGAGCTTCCATGGCATCCGGCAGCCAGATATGAAATGGGAACTGAGCTGACTTGGTGAAAGCTCCAACCAGGATCAAGACAAGTGCGGGTAGAAATAATGCGCTCTCCTGAAACTGACCCAATCCTGTAATGGTTGCACGAATACTGAATGTTCCGGTAATGAGATACATCATCATGAATCCGGTAAGCATGGCGAAACCACCAAATACCGTAATCAGGAATGATTTTTGTGCTCCTGAAGTCGAGGCTTTACGTTTGTAATGGAATGCAATCAACAGGAATGACGTAATACTGGTCAATTCCCAGAATCCGTAGAGCACGATCATATTATCAGACAGCACCACGCCCAACATGGCTCCCATGAACATCAACAGATACAGGTAGAAACGGTTCAGCGCTTCTTTCATATCCATGTAGAAGATGGAGTAGAGAACAACGAGGACACCGATTCCGGTGATTAGCAGTGTCAACATGAGGCTCAGACCGTCCAGATACAGATTAAATCCAATGTCCAGTGAAGGAATCCACGGGATATTTCCAGATACGGTATTGTGCTGTGACACAGCGGGTATGAGACTCGCAAAGTATACAAATAATAGTGCCGGGACAAGGAGAACCGGCCATCCCAAATGTTTTTTACGGAAGAAACGATGCAGCATGGCAAGAAAAATGCCAGCGGCAAAAGGCAAAATAACAGCAACATGAAGCAGGCTCAACATTACACCCCCAATGTTTAGTATTTCGATTACTCTCTCTGTGACATACAGGCGCATGATCCTTTGAAGGATATGCTTGCTCTCTATATTCATAACCCAAGTATGTATATACAGAATCGTGTCTATTCTTTGAATGGAAGAAACACGGTGAAGATTTCAGTATAATATTATATGGGCATGTATAATAAAAAAATATACAAGTTCCGATAAATATGAAAACGATTAGGTGACATTCCGTGTACTCTTTGCAGCATAGTTATGTTGAAAGGCAAGATGGTTTCACCGTGTAATGGAGGAAGTAATGTCATTCAAAATTAGAACTGTGCTTACAGTTATCTTTGCTGTGTTATCCTTGCTGGTTACCCTGACGATTGGGTCTATTTTTAGCCAAAAGTCATTTGTTGCTGTAGAGACTGAGATTGGTCACTCGCTTACAGGCACGGCCTCACAGGCTTCGGACAAGCTGGATCGATTCATGTCCGCTCGCGCGGGTGAACTGGACCTGCTGGGCCGAATGGCTTCGTTGGAAGATGGATTCCAACCTGATGAGATTCAGATGCTGCTGGATCAGTTACAAGATAGCTTTCCCTCATTCTCATGGGTTGGATTCATGGACCCGAAGGGAAAAGTGTTATCTGCCACGGATGGTATCTTGCTTGGGGAAAATTTATCAGAGCGACCTGTGTATCAGGAGGGAATCAAGGGTAAATTCATTGGAGATGTGCATAATGCAGTACTTCTTGCCAAGCTGCTTCCGAATCCAACGGGAGAGCCGTTGCAATTTGTCGATATCAGTTTTCCGCTGAAGGATAGCAAAGGAATGATTCAAGGTGTGCTCGCTGCACATTTAAGCTGGGAATGGGCGAAGGAAGTCGAGGAATCGGTACTTGCCCCATTGAAAAGGGAAGAAAAAGACATTGAGTTTTTTATCGTGAGCAAAAAGGAACATACCGTGCTACTCGGGCCGAAGGAATGGGTCGGTAAACCGTTGGTATTGCCCGGCATTGAAGAGGCCCGGCACAACAAAAGCAGTTGGTCCATTGAAAAGTGGCCTGACGGTAATGAATATGTGACAGGGTTTGCCTACAGCCAGGGCCATCTGGATTATCCCGGATTAGGCTGGACCGTAGTCATTCGTCAAGTCAAGTCGTCTGCGTTTGCTTCTGTGTTTGATCTGATGTGGTTTAATGTGTGGACTGGACTCGCCGTTACTGTGCTGTTTGCACTGATTGGCTGGGTTGTCTCACGTCTGATCTCTGCCCCACTTGTGCGTCTTACCAGAGTAGCCAATCGACTGCGTGCAGGGGAAGAGCTTGAGATTCCTGCGATTAAGGGGATTAAGGAGATTGAAGTGTTGTCCCGTTCGCTTCGGGATATGCTGACCTCTCTTATGAATAAAGACTCAGAGCTGGTCGTGATGCAGAATCTGGCGCATTTTGATCAGCTGACTAGACTGCCGAATCGGACTGCCCTTGAAGTGTATCTGGAGGAGTCTCTGGAAACCGAAAGTGAAAATCACACGCTGACTTTTCTCTATCTGGATCTCGATGGATTCAAACGGGTCAACGATACACTTGGACATCAGACTGGAGATGTGCTGCTACAGAAAGTGGCCCAGCGACTGTCTGCTCTTGGTCAAGTGAAGGGGATAACCGTCCGATTGGGCGGAGATGAATTCCTGATTGTACTTCAGTCTGTTGGAAGTCATCCGAGGGAAGAGGCCATGGCTTATGCAGAAGCCATCATTCAAAGTCTGAACAAGCCGTTTATTATCGAATACGAGCGCATTCGAATTGGATGTAGCATTGGAGGTGCTGAATATCCAACCAACAGCGACAATCCAAGTGAGATTATACGGATGGCTGACGAAGCTTTGTATGAGTCCAAACGTGCAGGCAAGAACAGAATGACATTTTATTCCGAGTTGAAGCAGGACCATTAGCGTATAATAACATAGCTGGGTTATCCCAATCATCTTTGTGCGAATGTGCGTATAAACAAGGAGGGGTGAAATGTCTGGAAAATATACAACTGTACCTTATGGTTATGAGCCACCTGCGGCCAGCCGCAAAGGCACACTGACTTTTTATGACTCGTTTGAACATGTAACTGATGAGCAACTCGAGCGCGCCGCTTCAACGGTGGATACCCGTTCATTCTTACAACTTGTGCTGTATCCTTTACACGAGAGCACGTTTAAGCGCATGAGCAAGGAACCGATACGGGCATATTACAAAAGAGAAGACCGCCTGCATGATTGGCGGCGGGAACATCCAACTTCACGTATACGTGTGGAGGGGCTTGAGGGCAAGAGAAAGAAATATACACCTGTGGATAGCGCGCTGCGCCATATCACTGCGGAATATCCAGCCCCTCACTTTCTTTATTTGACGATAGAGATGGCAAATATGTTTGCTTCATTTGATTCCTTCAAGGATTGGATCAAAGAGCTGCGTCTCATCATTGACGGATCTTCCGAATACCTGCATCCTGGACTGGAGCAAAATCGTCATCGCTGGGAATGGGCGGAATGAAAACATAGATGTATGAAGAAGATCGGCCTGCTGATCGTATTCAGACCCCAAAAAAGTTGTGTTGTACAAACCGTAACTTCGGTGTACAGCACAACTTTTTTATTTATATTTTCTCTGCCAAGGATGAAGTCAGATCAAGTGAGGTTACGGTTTTATTTTTACCCGTTCGTTTGGCGGCATACAGACAGGCATCCACTTCCTCGAACAGTTTGTCTTTGGTTAGATTAGGACTGTAGCTTTTGAGACCGATACTCACCGTTACGGAAGCACCTTCAAGTTCAAGATGGCCCATCAGGGCAATCTTCTGACGAATCTGTTCCACCAAGGCATAGGCCTGCTTGAAAGATTGCTCAAACAACAATAAGGCGAACTCTTCGCCCCCGTACCGTGCTGCAATATCACTTGAGGTAATGGTTTCCTGAATGATCAGGGACACTTTCTCCAAAATGATGTCTCCAACCCGATGACCAAAGGTATCATTAATGGATTTGAAGTCATCAATATCGATCAGGGCCAGGTGCAGATTCATGCCATTGTTGGCATACTCAAATGCTTTTTCATAATAATCCTTGAAAGAGCTTTGATTATAAAGGTTGGTTAAACCGTCTGTTTTGGACTGTTTGGTCGTAATGGCATTTCGCACAATAAGGTCCTGCTTGGCAAGCATGCTGGCCTGAAGATCATCGAGCACCTCAACGCCGCTGGTTACGATAACCTGTGCTACATATGTGCCTAAGATTAGAAAAGCAGGAATGGATACCATATCAAATGAAGACAGGTAGGATCGGTAGGCAGGGTCGAACAGAACGAGAAGGTAACCAATCATCTGCATCAGGAAAACAATCCAGACTCTCTTTTTGCTGAAGAACAGAACTGAAGCGAAGATGGGCAACAGACAGATTGCTAATATAATCCGAATGTCATAATTGACATAAATAATCGTCCAGGCGATAACCGTGCTGGCTATAGACATGGTGTAAAAGGAATATGAGCTGGAGCGCCGATCAATCCAACTTGCGAACAAAATGCATGAACTGCTGACGGCCGTAGGCCAGAACAGGACATTTATCAAGAAATCTGTAGGTGTACGATCATACTCCAGAAACAGGAAACAGCCAATCTGAATGGCGAAATGTGCAATAATAACAACCCAGTAGGCATGGAGCATTTTTTGAATCCATTTGGAATGTTTGAACTCGTATTCTGTTGGAATATGACTATTGTGAGTATCGAAACCTTTCATATATCACCGCTGACTGCATCATAATGGTACGACAGAATTACTCTCGTATAAGATGATTATAAATCACAATGAACAAAACGCAAATGTATTTAACTGTTCTATGAAAACAAGACTCACAGAAGTTTCGCGTTGTCACAAACTTTTTATGGAGGACAAACAAAACTCAATGATACACTCATAGACTATATAACATGGCTCCGATCCATATGTAGGAAATCATTGATGAAGGGGAGGTGGTCTTCATTCCTCTTGTCGTTCGTTCAACCGTTAATGCTACGGGAGCAATTACATTTACAGGAAATACGCTTGGACTGAGTCGTTCGGAAACAGCAGGGGTACCCGGAACACAGGACAGTATTGGAGGTTTTACCACAACCAACACCAGCCTCCAGTACGGCACCTATCCATTGGGAACGACAAGTCTGTATCAGAGCAACAGTTCAGCAGCCATTCTTACACTGCCTGCTGGAAGTACCGTTCTGTATGCAGAATTGATCTGGGGCGGCAGTTACATCAATGGTACAGTCAATCTGAGTGCTGCCATCAACAATCCGGTTACGTTTATTACACCTGCAGGGACATCCAGTATTACTCCTGACCCAGCTACTTATAATCAGTTTGATCTGGGGAACGGCGCTGCCGGCTATGTGCGTTCAGCCAATGTTACTTCACTTGTACAAAATGGGGGAGCCGGTACATACACCACCGGAGCAGTGGTAGGGACTATTGTCATCACTAATGATTCTACAGCCAATCATGCAGGCTGGACACTTGGAGTCATTTATCAGAATCCCAGTCTGCCCTTTCGTAACATGTCCTTGCGTGCAGGTGGGGTACTGGTTCAAGCAAACTCTGGGCCAGTTGTTACCACACTGACTGGATTTGCTACGCCAATCTCTGGTGCATTGGGAGGAAGAATACTGTTTAGTGCGCAGGAGGGCGATGCGAATCGAACAGGCGATCAAGCATTATTCGGACCAACCTCGGCAACTTCGGTTGCCTTGTCCGGGCCCAATAATCTAGCTGCGAACTTTTTTGCTTCTCAGATTAACGGAGATACCGGAGCGCTTAATACAACAGGAACGTTTGGGACACGAAATCAGATTAACGGAGCTCCAGGTACCAATATTATCGGTGGACGCCAAGGCTGGGATATTACCAATGTGGATGTTTCAGCAAGACTGATCAATAACCAGTCATCTGCGGTGTTGACATTAACGACCTCGGGGGATGCCTACATTGTCAACGCCAATGCGATTCAAGTTGATATTAATGCGCCCAAGATCACATTGGCTAAGGCAACGGTCGCCGCCGGTGCAGTTGCTGGGGATAGTATCCTATATTCGGTTACCGTTACCAATGCAGGCACTGCGAGTGCGGCCAGTGTTGTTTTATCCGATTCACTTCCTGCAGGTCTTACCTTTATTCCAGGCAGTGTCACGGTTGCAGGTATACCCCGTCCAACACTTGATGTGACGGCAGGCATTCCGCTGGGTTCGTTAACTTTATCCAGCAGTGTCGTTGTAACCTATCGAGCACTCATCGGTCAGGATGCAAGCATCCTGCAACTGGTAAATTCGGCCAATGCAGCCTTTACATTTCAAAGTGTAGCAGGGGGACCAGTCATTACCGGAGTTATTCCATCCAATAACTCCACCCTTACTGTTTATTCGCCAAACCTGTCCATTGTGAAATCGGCGAGTACCACCAATGCCACAGTGGGTGACCTGGTAACCTATACACTCCAAGTGAACAACGGAGGGAATGTTGCTGCCAACGTTATCTTGAGGGATAACATTCCAAGTGGCAGCTCATATGTAGCAGGCAGCTTTCGTCTGAATGGAAATGTGATTGCTGGCGCCAATCCGGTTACGGGGGTTAATCTGGGGAGCCTCGCGGCAGGAAGTGCCAATACGGTGACGTTTCAGGTACTTGTAACAAGCTTGCCGACACCGCCGACTCTTGTGGATCAGGCTACGGCTTCTTATTCCTTCAATTCACCTGATGGTCGGACGGTCACGGGAAACATCGCCTCGAATACCTTAACAATCCCGGTAACATTGCCCAATGTAACCGCGGTAAAATCAGCATCCGTTACCGATGTTGCTGTCGGGGAGACCTTCACGTACACCGTAGTTACTACCAACAGCGGTATTCAGGTGATTAACAATGTGGTACTTACAGATGCGCTCCCTGCCGGAGCAACATTTGTTTCCGGCAGTGCAACCGTAAGGGGAACTGTCGTACCGTCTGCGAATCCGAGCAGTGGCATCTCTATTGGGACATTGGCGGCCGGAAGTTCTGCAACGGTGACGTTTCAGTTGAATGTGCAGTCTCTGCCTGCTTCAGGTTCGTTAGTCAATCGAGCGGTAGTGTCCTATAGCTCTGGTTCGTTCACGGGCATTTCCAACTCCAATTCCATTACAACCCCTGTCTACCAAGCCGTTGTCGGTATCAACAAGTCGGCAAGCCAAACCAATGCGACACTGGGGGATCAGATTGCATACACACTTGCAGTCACGAACAGTGGAAACATAGCGACTCAAGTGAATGTGACCGATACGATTCCAGCAGGGCTGACGTTTGTCCCGGATTCGGTAACCGTGAATGGTACTGCACGTCCTGGAGCCAGCCCGTTAACCGGAATAACACTGGGCAGCCTCCTGCCGGGAGTTACAGCGACGGTGGTGTTTCGCGTTACACTCACCACACTTCCGACACCCCCAACACTGGAGAATCAAGGGACCGCAAGTTATACGTATCAGCTTCCAAGTGGACGGAATCTCTCCGGCAGCAGCTTATCCAATATCGTTCGTATACCTGCATCGGCTCCCAATGTTTCTATTAGTAAAACAGTAAACACACCGGATGCAACAGTAGGAGATGTGCTTACGTATACCGTTGTTGCAACAAACGCAGGAATTAGTGCAGTACAAAATCTGGTGATTTCGGATGCACCATCCGGCTCTGAATTTGTCACGGGTAGTGTCACAATTAATGGATCTGCTGTTACCAGCGCAAGCCCCGTTGCGGGAATCGCAGTGGGTACATTGAATAGCTCAAGCAGTGTAACTGTGACCTATCAGACCCGAGTGAGTTCTGTTCCATCCACGGGTTTGGTTAGTAACCGGGCCAATGCAGCATTTACATCAGGCAGTTTTAATGGTGTTTCTTCTTCCATATCAGTAAATACCCCCATATTTCTGCCAGTGATTCAAGTGGTGAAGTCAGCCAGTACAACAAGTTTGACGGTAGGCGATACGTTTAATTACACCATCCAAATTAACAATACAGGTAATATAGCTGCAACGGTTACCTTGACAGATCCCATTCCAGCTGGAGCAGTATTCAGCACAAATAGTGTCATTATTAATGGCGTACCTACACCTGGGGTCGGCCCGGAGTCGGGAATCAGTCTAGGGGAGATTGCTGCGGGTTCAGGTGCAACGGTCACCTTTGTTGCGACGGTTACCAGTTTGCCAGATGCAAGGCAGTTAATTAATCAGGCGGTTGCTTCATTTGCCTACACGCTTCCAAGTGGGAGAACGGTTGCCGGTCTCTCGTCATCAAACACCATCACTATTCCAGTGTCTCTGCCCAATGTTACGATTGTTAACAGTGACAATGTAGAGTACGGCGTAGTCGGGGATGTCATTCGATACACATCTGTTATTCGTAATAACGGCACAGTAGCTGTTAATAATGTGGTATATGTCAATCCTCTTCCTTCGAATACCCCATTTGTACCCGGAAGTG
The DNA here is from genome assembly GCF_037973995.1 of Paenibacillus sp. FSL R5-0701. Lineage (NCBI taxonomy): Bacteria > Bacillati > Bacillota > Bacilli > Caryophanales > Paenibacillaceae > Paenibacillus > Paenibacillus sp. FSL R5-0701. The sequence goes on from NZ_CP150230.1 coordinate 2,793,633, forward strand.
TCATTGTGAACGGGACTTCGTTCCCGCTCTCCAATCCGACAGCCGGCATTCCAATCGGTACGTTGGCTCCAGGAGCCGAGGTTACCGTAACTTTTGAGGTGACGATTACCATGCCGATTCCTTCGCAGATTAACAATCAGTCGACGGTCAGCTTCACATCCGGTTCATTTTCAGGGTCATCATCGTCCAATACCACTCAGACTCCGGTCATACAACCGCAGATTTCACTTGTCAAAACAGCAAATACCGTAAATGCGACCGTAGGTGATACGGTTGTATACACGGTAACGGTCAGCAATGCTGGCAATCTGGAGGCAAATGTTACCCTGACAGATACCATTCCTGCTGCGACTACTTTTGTACCCAACAGTGTGGTTGTATCCGGTGTGCCAGAGCCGGGAGTAACACCAGGAACAGGTATTCCGGTAGGCATTGTAGCAGCGGGGGCGACGGCTGTTGTCACGTTTGCCGTTGTTGTGGATTCACTTCCATCTCCACAGCAGCTTAGCAATTTTGCTACATCATCCTTTACATTTACACCTCCAGATGGGCGGACGTTGACTGGCTCAGCCACTTCGAATACACTCACGTTCCCGGTCTCGTCACCAAACGTCGCTGTTGTCAAAAGCACAGCTTCCACTGCGGCTACGGTAGGCGATACGGTGACCTATTCCATTCTGGTGACCAACAGCGGAATTGCACCGGTGAACAATATTCAGTTTTCAGACCCGATTCCAGCTGGAGCCTCCTTTGTTACAGGGAGTGTCACAGTGAATGGGGTTGCGCAACCCGGAGCCAATCCGGCAGGTGGGGTACCCCTTGGTACATTGGGGCCCGGAACGTCCGCGACGGTCACATTCAGCATCCGTATCGACGCGATCCCGCCAAGTGATCAGTTGAGCAATCGCTCTACGGTCAGTTTTACCTCAGGTACATTCTCAAGCACAACCTTTTCAAATACCGTGGTCACTCCGGTGTACCAGCCTATTCTTTCAGCACAAAAAACAGCCAGTACACAAAATGCTACCGTTGGGGATACAGTCAGCTACACGATAACCGTGAACAATCAGGGAAACTTTGGAGCCCAGATTAACCTGACAGATAACCTTCCAGCCGGAACCATCCTTGTTCCAAATAGCGTTATTGTGAACGGTCAACCGCTACCAGCAGGAAATCCAGCAACGGGCATCCCCGCAGGCAATGTGGCTCCCGGAGCTACGACCACCATTACCTTTTCAGTAGTTGTTGATACGCTGCCAAGTCCGCAACAACTGGTGAATCAGGCTTCGGTAGCTCTATCATATACATTGCCGGATGGGCGGAACATCACGGAGTCTGTTCTATCCAATGTGTTGACCATTACCGTATCGGCACCAGATGTCGATGTCATCAAATCCACAACTTCAACGGCGGTATCAGTTGGTGATATCGTAACGTATAGCATCGCTGTAACCAATAACGGAATTGCAACGGTCAACAATGTGGTTTTCACGGATGCAGTGCCGACAAGCACCGTTCTTGCGCCAACCGGCGTGTTTGTCGATGGTGTTCTGCGCCCTGGAGCCAATCCTTCTACGGGAATAACACTTGGTTCCATCGCACCTGGCGTTACGGTAACCGTTGTATTTAGTGTGCAGGTTACGGCGCTCCCGGCGAGTGCAGTGTTAAACAATCAGTCCACGGTCAGCTTTACATCAGGTGTTTTCTCAGCGACCACATTTTCCAATACGGTTACAACTCCGGTCTTTCAACCTATTCTGGCTGCAGTGAAAACGGGAGATCAGTCGATAGCAACGGTAGGGGATACCGTTGTGTACAGCATCGCCATTTCCAATACCGGGAACTATGGGGCATCTGTCACGTTAACGGATACCATTCCGGCAGGAACAGAGTTTGTTCCAAATAGCGTTATTATTAACGGGGCTTCTGCACCAGGTGCAGATCCAGCTTCGGGTATTCCGCTTGGTGTCGTTTCCACAACAACTCTGGTTACCTTCTCCGTTGTGATTGTGACGTTACCTTTGAGCCAGTCCATTACCAATCAGGCTTCTGCGACATTTTCGTATACATTACCTGATGGAAGAACACTTGGAGGCACGATTACGTCCAACGCACTCAACATTCAAGTATCTGCTCCGAACGTGAGTGTAGTTAAGACGGCTTCGGTAGTTGATGCCGTGGTAGGCGACACGATTGTGTATGAAATGGTTGTGACCAATGAAGGAATTGACCCTGTAAACAATATTGTGTTAACCGATCCCATCAGTCCTGCCGTAACATTTGTTGCTGGCAGCGTCCTGGTAGATGGCGTTCCACGAGCCTCAGCAAACCCGGCGCTGGGCATAGCCCTTGGTAGTTTAGCCCCTGGAGCATCGATAGCGGTATCGTATGCAGTTCGGGTCAATACGCTTCCAACACCACCACAAGTGAGCAGTCAGTCTTCCGTAAGTTTCACATCGGGTGTTTTCTCGGGAGCAGCGTATTCCAATACGGTGGTAACACCAATCTATCAGCCGATTATTGCCGTAACCAAAACAGGGAGCACCTCCAATGCAACGATTGGTGACACCATCACCTATTCTTTTGCGATTAACAATAGCGGGAATCTTGATGCAAGTTTGACATTAACGGACAATATACCGAATGGAGCCGTACTGCTTCCCAACAGTGTTCTGATTGATGGTGTTCCACAGCCAGGTGCCAATCCGGAGACGGGTATCGTTGTGGGTACCATACCGTCCGGAGGTACGGTTATTGTAACGGTTACCCTCGAAGTGACTGTAGATACGTTGCCACAGGATCAGCAATTGGTTAACCAGGCGGTGGCCAACTATACATTTAGTCCACCCGATGGCCGTCTGTTGACGGGGACCGTATCTTCGAATGTTCTGGTTATCCCGGTATCTGCACCAAATGTTGTTGTTGCCAAAAGCACAAGTGCCATTGATGCTGTTGTTGGTGATGTAATCACCTATACGGTTGTAGTAACCAATAGCGGTATTGAAGTGGTGAATAATGTGGTCATGGTTGACCCGGTACCTGTCGGTACAGTATTTGTGCCAGGAAGTGTTACGGTGGATGGTGTGCCAAGACCAACAGGCAATCCGAATACAGGCATCACGCTTGGTTCGATTGCTGCGGGTGCTTCCGTTACGGTTACATTCAGAGTAGAGGTTGTGGTGATATGAGCCAATCTTCCGGTCCGTTGTCCCACTGGCTAAAGAATCAGTCCCTGGTTCGATTCAGCTCGGGTGCGACTGAACTGGAACAGGTATCCTATTCGAATACGGTTGTAACACCGTGGATCGGCCCCAGGCTTGAAGTCAGAAAAGTCTGCAATGTCACGGAGGCTGCCTTGGGGCAGTCTCTTATCTACCGTGTTGAAATTGTTAACACCGGAAATCTTACGGCCCTAGTGTACCTATTGGATAAGCTATCTGCAGAGACGGCACTGCTTCCCAACAGTGTACTGCGTGATGGTATTCCGTTACCGGGAGCATCACCGGAGAGAGGATTACCTCCAGCTGAAATCGCACCTGGAGCCACGTTGCGATACCACTTCCAAGTTGTAATCTTGCTTTTACCTGAGACACTGAAGCTGCTGAATCAGGCACAGGTTAACTATGAGTTTTTGACACCGGAAGGCAGAACGGTTACAGGTATGGAACAATCCAATATCGTGGAGGTCAATCTGGTCTCATCCCGGCTGGAGATATCCTTGCAGGCGGATCGTATTTATACCTTCTCAGGGGATATTGTCATGTACACCGTCATCGTGAGCAATCCGGGTTTTATTGCAGCTACGAATGCCCAAGTAACGATTTCTTTGCCACGAGGTATTGTTTTTATACCTGCCAGTGTCATCGTAGATGAAATGTTTGCGCCACAAGTAACGCCTGATACGGGCATACAACTTGGAGAGATTTTGCCTGGAAGCTCAATTAGGATCCAATATCGGGTTCAGGCTATGGCGGGAAGCGATGCGAACGGAATATCAAGTGTAGCTGCACTGACGTATATCTCGGCAGGGCAGCAGGAAACGGTCTACTCCAATCAGGTTACCCTGGAAGTGATACAGCCCCAGGTCTCTGTGCTGAAAAGTGTACTCCCGCTAACGGCCACATTGGGTGATGCCGTCCAATATAATATTACCGTCTCCAATGCAAGCAGTTATGCGGTGGATGGAACTCTCCTCGATGTACTGCCAACAGGTGTGACATTTATCGAAGGCAGTCTGGGCTGGAATGGGGTTAAACGTCCCGGATCCAATTTGGCTAAAGGGCTTAATCTGGGGACGTTGACAGCACGGTCGGTTCTGAATATTCAGTTCGAAGCGAAACTTCCAGATCGAGATGAATCGATGCCTGATGACTACAGGTATGTGAATCATGCTAGCCTGATGTATACATTTCGGTTGCCGGATTCACGGTCAGTGCAGCGGATGATTACATCCAATGAAGCTGTGGTTGAATTAAAAGCCCCGATAATTCAGGCTTATGTTCAAGTGACACCCACTTTGGTCGAGCAGGGAGGTACGGTCACTTTTCAGGTACGTGTGGGGAATACGGGCAATTTGCCGGCACGTGTACAACTTGGGAGTATTCTACCTGAGGGTGCCAGATGGCTTGGGCAAGCTACGGGTGAGATCCAATTGAGCTTACCAGAGTATTCCACACCACGGGTTCTGCATGTGGGTGTGATTGAGCCTGGAACGGAAAAGAACATCTCCTATGTAGCGAAGTTAGCTTCTGAGAAGACGGGTACGCTCCAAGGAGCCTTGATTGCCAGGTACACGTATGAATGGAATGGACAAAAACGGGCTGGCGAAACCCGTTCGAATGAGTACAGCATCATTGTGGAGTATGGAGAAGAATAGGAGGTATCACGGTTAACGGTAACTTGCCTGAGGAATTTGCTCATTCTGGATGCCATGAGATTACACGAACGTAAATGAATGGTATACTAATTGAATATGAACTCGGCAATCAACCCGTGGAATCGGGACGTCGGAGTAGAGGAGGCAGCCACATTGGCAAAAGCAAAAGTAGCAAAAAGACCTACACGGGATGAGTTTGAACTTGAAGAGTTGGGAAACCAGCTGGTTGAAGCCTTTCGGGAACGTTCGGAAGTACTGTTGACGGTATGGGGCAAAGAAGATCAGGTGCAAGGAGTCATCGTCAAAATGGACTCCCGTACACGACTCGTGCATGTAGAGTATACCGAAGAAGAGTTCACGGCGAAGGTGCCTTTTCTGGATATCATGCGTGTGCAATCTCCCCGGTACTGAACGAAAAAAACAGCAAATTGAATAATTAGGGCATCCGCCCTGTCAAAGTCGTTCTTCCTGCATAAGATATCCCATACCTGTTGCAGAGGAGGTACGGTCAATGAGCGAAGTATTAGGTGGAGAAACAAGAGGCTACGGATACGGAGGTTTCACTTCTGTAGGTGCCATTCTGGTTCTGTTCATCCTGTTGGTTATCATCTCCAAAGCGTTCTTGGTATAATTGCATATCTCTTAAGAATGAAAGAAGCTCTGCCATCGCGGCAGAGCTTTTTTATTCGTTCAGTCATTGGCGAATTTTGTAGAAAATCGGTGTAAGTCCTGCTTACGTTATGTTAGAATATAACCATCCCTAGAGAAAGAAAGAGGTGTTTTGATTATGAGCCAAGCGTTAACAGAATCTTTAAATGAACAGATGAATTTTGAGTTTTATTCCGCTCATGTATATTTGGCTATGGCAGCCTATTGTTCAAGCAAAAGTCTGGATGGATTTGCGAACTTCTTCATCGTGCAAGCGGAAGAAGAGCGATTCCATGGCATGAAAATATACAAATTCCTGAATGATCGTGGACAACGTGCCACACTTGAGGCTTTGCCAGAACCGAAGAATGAATATGCTTCGATGCTGGATGTATTTGAACATGGTTATGCTCATGAACAGCAAAACACGAAAAAATTCTACAATCTGGCTGACATCGCTCTGAATGAACGTGAACATGCAACGATGTATTTCCTGAAATGGTTCATTGATGAGCAGGTTGAAGAGGAAGCATTGTTTGACAACATTATTCAGAAGCTGCGCCGCATTGAAAAAGACAGCAATGCCTTCTACATGCTGGATGCCGAGTTTGGCAAACGTTCGTTCACTGCTCCTGCTGAATAAATGCATGTAGGGAGTCAATAAGATTCCAGCGTCAAAACACCATTTACATACTGCATGAGGTAATGATCCTGAATGCAATCGGGCAATCACCTTGCAAGGGATGATGGTTTGATGCCATATGCTGATTGAATACAAAGAAGCCTGCACTTGTGCAGGCTTTTTTGCATGCAAAGATATGTAATGATTATATTGATTTGCTTGAAATGGAGTAAAGGTCTATCAAAATTCTGAATGTGGGTAATAGAGGATATGTCACAATTGATCTATCCTGACGGGATCTTATTTTGCGCAAATCTATCAAATTCGTATTAAATTTTAGGTTTATCTGACAAAAGTGTAACTCTACCGTAGCCTTTGGAGCGAGAACAGGAGTCCCTATCTTTGATAGTATTAGGATTAATCGCCAAGGGATGAAGGTAAGAAAACATGGACACCCGGGGAAATATAACACATAAGGGAGACTTTTAATTATGCTACATATTCGTAAATCTATCATGGTCACACTTGCAATTCTATTGATCATCCCACTATTATTGCCGCAGTCGGTATCTGCCAAATCTGCTGCATCCAAGGATGGTGCAAGCAAAGCAAATTCCAAAATCATATACCTGACGTTTGATGATGGGCCAACCGCTCATACGGGTCAGTTACTGGATATTCTGGATCAGTATCATGCGAAGGCAACGTTTTTCATGCTGGGTCCTCAGATGGAGAAATTTCAGAAGGCTACCAAACGAATCGTAGCTGACGGGCATGGATTGGGTCTGCATGGTGTGACTCACGTTCCAAGCAAATTCTATAAATCTGCATATAGCGGATTAAAAGAGATGCAACAGGCCAATGTAAGTCTGAACAAGGTTGCTGGAGTTAAAACAAGTCTCGTGCGGACGCCATATGGTAGTAAACCTTATCTCAAACCGGCATTCCGTAATGTACTGCTGGGTCAGGGTGGATTCCATCTATGGGATTGGAATGTGGATTCGGAAGACTGGAAATACCAGAAAGATCATCAGAAAGTCTATAACAGTGTAATGAAACAGATCCACAATGTGCAAAAGAGCGGAACAACGCCAGTTGTGCTTATGCACGACCAGGAAGCGACGCTGAAAGTATTACCGCAAGTATTAAAAACATTGAAGGCAGAAGGGTATCATTTTGAAGTATTAAGCAAAAAAGTACAGCCGGTTAACTTCTGGAATGACAAGCGTTAATCTTATTAATTTTTCGATTGGTTACAACGAAGGAGGTACACATCATGAAGAAACAACGATTATGGATCACGATTCCAGTAACGACAGCCGTTTTACTTGCTCTGGCAGGATGTGGCGGACCGGATTCAAATGCAGCATCATCAGAGAATAGTTCTTCACCAACGACAACCGTGGGTGAGCAGACCGAGACCGGCAGTGGTGGTGCTGATTTCTCTAATGAAAATGAAACGGGAACCAAAGAGAATACGGGCACAACAGATAATGAAAACACATCAGGATCCAAGGCAAATGACAACCAGGTTGCCACTGGTCAATCAGGTGTAAATGATGTGATCAAGCAAGTTCGCAACCAGTTGAAGATGAAGGATGCAGCGTTACCCACTTCATTCACATTGGACAAGGGTACGTCTTTGGGTGCGGCAATACTGTCCAATACTGCTGATGCATTTAAAGTAAACTTCTACGCTACCACTCAGTCTGTTGCCATTAATGATCACTCCTTAACTGCATCCGACAGTAAGATACCTGTACTGGCTTCCTATGAAGTGAAGACCTATAAGGACCCGAATCAGCCAGAAATTTTCCCTGAGAAGGACCTGAAAGATATTCCAGCAGATATGGCTGTGGATCTGGGACATGGCATCAAAGGCATGAGTGAAGGTGCCGCAGGCAGTCAATATCTGACTTGGCAAGAAGGAAGATGGACGCTGGAAATTCGTTCGGTTTCCGAAGATGAAATGAATAATCCGGGCATAGCGAAGAAAATGGTGGAGTACCTGGAGTCACATACCTTGCCTGTACCCAAAGATAAAGGATATATCAAGGTTGAATATCCAAGTGGTGGACAGTCTGTTCATGTAACGATCTCATGGCAGGACGGTAACCAAATTCATCAGCTTAAGACCGATCAGGTGCCATTAGAAGCTCTTGGCATGGTTGTATCTGTAAAATAAATCTTGAGTGTTTACGGATATTCTGCAATGTAGAAGAGATGAGTGTTGGATTGTTACGATACACATAAAAAAGCTTGGCCCAGGAAGAAATTGCTGGGCCAAGCTTTTTATTTTGAGCATGTTATCGCAGCTTATGCAGTCGGGGTACATGCTTATTTTTGTTTCAATGGGTTAAAGCGGTTCTTTCATTTGAACCACCCTTTTTCCTTGGAGCGAGTGATGGCCTCAATGCGATTACTGGCATTTAACTTGTTGAGAATAATGGAGATGTAGTTACGCACCGTGCCCGTTGTGATGAACAGATGCCCGGCGATTTCCTTGGTGTTCTTCCCATCTGCCATGAGGCCTAGTACGGCATTCTCCCGTTCTGTAAGAGGGTTTTCTTCTACATAAGCTTCATCTACCAAATCCGGAGCGAAGATGCGTCTGCCATTCATAACTTGGCGGATCGACTCGGCAAGTTCTTCAATTGGACTGTCTTTGAGCAGGTAACCACGGACACCGCCCTTTAGGGCACGTTCGAAATATCCGGTCCGGGCAAAAGTGGTAAGGATAATGACCTTACAGCTCATTCCTTTGAGTTCTTCTGCGGCTTCAAGGCCGCTTTTCACGGGCATTTCTATATCCATCAGACAGATGTCTGGTGCAAGCTCCTGGACAAGGGCAAGGGCTTCCTGGCCGTTGCTGGCACGTCCGACGACTTCCATATCTTCCTCCAGATTGAGGAGAGAAGACAAGGCGCCGAGCATCATGCGCTGATCTTCCGCGATTACAATTCTAATCATGATTCTGCCTCCTTTATCGGTTTGCGAACGAGTTTCGGAACATGAATAATGATCGCTGTACCCGGGATGTCTGTTGCAGAGCGAATATCCAGACAACCATTCACAAATTCAAGTCGTTCCTTCATGCCCAAAATTCCTGTTCCGCGCCGATCCTGTTTGCGAGTTCGTTCTATTCCAACACCGTTATCTTGAACGGTTAATACATTATCCGCTAGTGTTTCTTTAATGATGATAGTACAGGTTGTTGCCTGACTGTGTTTGACGACATTGGTAACAGCTTCTTTCAAGCACATACCGAGCACATTTTCATTCAATTGTGACGTATCCTGTAACTTCGGATTACCTTCCAGCATAAATTCAATCGAAGCGGCCTTCAGAATCTGCTCCGCCCGGAACAGTTCATCGACCAATTGTGTACCACGCATGGTGGTGACCATTTCCCGGACTTCCTTCAGAGCTGTACTTGCCGTTTGTCTGAGGTCGTTCAATTCAATCTCGGCCTGATCGGGATTATTGCGGAGCAGCCGTCTCGCCAGATCGGTTTTCAGACCGATCAGAGAGAGCTTCTGTCCAAGTGTATCGTGCAGGTCACGAGCGATACGCTGGCGTTCTTCCATTTTTACGAGATCATCAAGTCGCTTGTTCGCATTCTCCAATTGGCCTTCCAAATGTTCAGTTTTGTTTTTGTTATACGTACTGATTGGGAGCAGGATGGAGGCCATTAAGCTGATGAATACAAACGGGAGTTGGCTCACCAACAGAGAACTCTGATTAATGAAACCGTAATTAATGGTTACGAAACTGGCTCCCAGGTTCACCGAGTAGAGGGTGAAGAATCCGGCTTTATTTTTAATATTCCCAATAAAAAAAGCAAGAAACAATGAGAAATACGCATAATCATAGGCGATCGTCATTGTAATGGATATGGCAATAAGCATTCCAATCCACATGTACACCTGCCAGCCCTTGGTGATGAAAGCGAGCAGGTAACAGACGAAGAAGACGAGGATAATGATGATGCCGGTTACCATCGTCCATAATTTAGAATATTGCGATATAAAATAGAATGGCAGGATGAAAAAGGCGAGCCATACATAAAGGTTCAGCCCTGTTTTTTTATAAAAATTTTGCATCCACTTTTGAATGGAATTCTCCTCCTTGCACTTGTACTCAACTTTAGCATGACTGTAGCATGACTATGGCTTGAACACAAGAAAACGAATCCGACAGAGTTAAGGCTTCTCTGTCAGACCCGCTGGATTGGTTACTCGGATAGGCGGTTGAACATACGGCTTGCGGGATAAGTTTTTGAGCTGTCTGAAGCTAATAAACTGTTTGGAATCTTCATCCCACAGACGGAAGCGCAGGGCAACCAGACTGGAACGTAGTGTAATAGTTGTTGCTTTTTGCAAAGGTGGTGTTGCGTTATGTGCTTCTTCCAAGAAATAGTTAGGTACACGCGGGCTCAAGTGATGCACATGGTGGAACCCGATATTACCACTGATCCATTGCAATAATTTTGGCAATTTGTAATAAGAACTGCCTTCAACAGCTGCTTTTACATAACTCCACTCATCTTCATGTTCAAAATACGTCTCTTCGAACTGATGTTGAACGTAGAACAGCCAGATCCCAAAGAAACCGGAGAAGAAGAAGATAGGTGCCTGCACCATTACAAAAGCCTGCCATCCGACTAACCAGGACATGAATGCATAGAGCACTACGATCAATACGGTAGTCAGGTGTGTATTGATACGTTCTTTACGTCTAGCACCTTTACGGTTAAAACGGTAAGCCAACAGAAACACGTAAATGGGTCCGATACAAAACAATACAAACGGGTTACGATAAATCCGATAGAAGAGACGACCCCAAGGAGAAGCTGCTTTATATTCGTCAACCGTCATAACCCAGATATCACCTACACCACGTTTGTCAAGATTACTGCTTGTTGCGTGATGGATAGAATGCTCGTTTTTCCACTGCTGATAGGGTGTAACTGTTAATACACCAGTAATGGTACCGAGAATATCATTGGCGCGTTTGCTCTTGAAGAATGAACCATGACAGCAGTCATGGAAAATAATAAAGGTCCGCAGTACAAATCCGGATGCCACCAAGGCAATCGGGAAGGTCAGCCAGTAGGAAACCGATAAGCTAAAGTAAGCTGCAGCCCATAACAAGAAGAGCGGGAGCAATGTATTGATTAACTGGCGGATACTTAGTCTGAGATCATTTTTTTCGTAAGGGGTAACTTCTTTTTTTAAGGCCATTTCTTTTGATCTGTTCATAAAATTGTGTCCTCCTTCAATCGTTATAACTGTAATCAGCTACAACTTGGCGTTTCCCGCTAGACTTTCCTGTGGGAAGCGTTTTTATCATTGTAAAACAATCCGAACATGACAGTAAGTCATAAACGTCAGCCTTCTGTAATGATGAATATCAACGATGGACCATGACATTTGTCATGGGTGTATGATACTCAATAGCTCTACAGAAGACAGAAGAGCAGGTTTTACTAATTCCTTTGCACAAATTACGCAACAATTTGTATTATGTATACAAATTTTGTTGGGAGCATGGTAAAATCTATCCTTGAGTGGTTATGACAACTTATGAGACGGGTCGATTAGGTTGATTTCTGATGGATTGGATGGAATGCATAATGAAGAAACGAATTACGGATATCCTATTTATTATGGCAGGTGCATTTCTGTTTGCACTGGCGGTGAACCTGTTTGTCATCCCGAACGATTTGGCTGAAGGCGGCGTCACGGGTATCACGATTATTTTGTATTACCTGTTTGAATGGTCCCCTGGACTGATGAACTTGATCCTGAACGGTATTTTGTTAATTGTGGGATATCGGTTTCTAGATAAAACGACTACGGTATATACAATTATTGCAGTGGTATTTAACTCGTTGTTCCTGCATCTGACGGAGAGTTGGACGATTGCATCGGATGAACTCTGGATCAATACCATTTTTGCTGGATTATTTGCCGGTCTTGGTATTGGCTTGATTGTTAGAGTGGGAGGCACAACGGCGGGAACAGTGATCCTGGCCCGACTTGCCAACAAATATCTGGATTGGAATATCAGTTACGGACTTCTGTTCTTCGATCTGATTGTGGCTTTCTCCTCATACTTCATCATTGGACCACAAGGATTAATGTGTACAATTGTCTTGCTGTTTGTTGGAACCAAAACGATGGAGTTCATTATTGAAGGGCTCAATCCGAAAAAAGCCGTTATGATTATCTCTTCCAAACAGGATGAAATCGCAAAGCAAGTCATTGAGAAGATGGATCGCGGAGTAACCGTCCTGTCCGGTCATGGCTATTACACAAAAAATAAGAAAGAAATTCTATACATTGTGATTAGCAAGCAGGAAGTTTCTATGCTGAAGAAGATTGTACGAGCAGAAGATGAGATTGCTTTTATCACCATTCATGACGTGCGTGATGTTTTCGGTGAAGGATTTATTGAGCTCTCCAAAACTTGATGAATATATGTATATAAGGAAGAAAAAGTTGCGGTGAATATCACCGCAACTTTTTTTGGTAGGTTAATGGTATGCGGTATTAATCTAGTTCGATAAGAAAGAACCCTTCTCCGAAGAGAAGGGCAAAAGAGTATTAGTAATGTCTTCTTTTTTTGACTCCACAATATTCAACAGTGACATGACAGTGTTTTTTACACTTTGTAGGGACATATTTAACTTTGGTAACACAAGTTTTCGTAATTTTTTTGTAAAAACACTTTGGTCTTGGATGATGACATTTATGATGCTTTCTGTACATATTAAAACCTCCCTGATCGTGATAAGGTATTCTATGAACAGGTCACTGTTTCGGAAATGTATAAACGTCTATTATTGTATAATAATTCCTTTATTAGGCTTTTGTGTTACAGGTGAAGGTGTGATTCTTTCTAGTAAAAGAGTGCAATGACAAAAAGCTGTACACCTACCAAGCACGATGATATATTGAATTTAATTATTTTGTTAATAAACTTAACTAACTATAGGAGGAGGCGATAATATGGCTGGCACACCGCAATATATTCGCAATCTGAATGAAAATCTCATCATGGATGTTCTTATAACTCAGGGAACCATGTCGAGAGCGGATATCAGCCGTCAGACCGGACTTAGTAAACCAACGGTATCTTTGGCGGTCGAACATCTGATTGACCGTAATCTGGTGAAGGAAATGGGGCGAGCTGACAACGCTCAGGGTCGAAAAGCAACCCTCATTCGTTTCAATGAAACGGCTTATTATGTCTGTGGTATAGATATCGGTGCAACACGTATTCGGATTGCGTTATCCGATCTGAATGGAGAGATCATTGCCTATCGAACATATCCCATGGTTGTTCAAGGAGCTTATGAGCGAGCAGAAGCGACAATGCTGGAGCTTCTTCGAAGCCATATGAACGAACTGCTTGATGAGAATCATCTGAACTGGGATCAGATTCAGTGCATCGGGTTCGGTATACCAGGCGTAGTGCTGCCTGATTCAGGGCGTATCAATCGTATTGTGGACCCGTTAGCGGGTCTGGAAGAAGCTTTCTCTCTAGAGTCGTTGTCAGGAGCTTTTCCCTGTGAAGTAATACTGGAAAATGATGTTAATCTTGCGGCGCTTGGGGAGTATCGGAGTGGTGCAGCAGCAGGGTATCCCTTGTTTGTTTTTTTCTCCATCGGTACAGGGACGGGCGCTGGCATCATGGTACATGGCCAACTGCTTCGAGGTTTAGGTGGCTTAACTGGAGAGATCGCGGAGATGTTGGTGGACGATGGCCGACGTCTGGAGGAAGTGCTGTCCGCTGATGGTCTGATGCAACTGGCAAAAGATGATCTAGATCAGCATGATGAACTATTATTGGAGGCTGCTCATTCGGGTGCGGATGTTCTTCACAGACACCTGACTCCTGAGAAGTTATTCGAAGCTGCACGCAGTGGAGAAGTAGAGGCTGTAGAGATTCTACAACAATACAGCCAGAAGATTGCTTCCGCTCTGCGTCAGATTAGCGTTGTGCTTGCTCCGGATCTCATTGTGCTTGGCGGAGGTGTAGGAGGAAACGGTGATGTGTTATTGCCTTTACTGAGGCAGATCATCTCTGAGCAATTCCCGGTGCAACCACAGTTAATCTGTTCCAAGCTTGGTGAGCAGGCTGTTGTCACTGGTGCGGTACAAGTAGCCATACAACAAACGATGCTGAACCTTCAGCAGGAAGCCATGGAATAAGAGATTGGATAGACAACATGTGAGGAGGGAAAGGCATGACAGAATCCGTAAAAAACGTAAGTAATGATTATCAGTCCAATCAGAATGGTACGGTTGGAGGGGATCCATCCGGCTGGATTGCAGGTATTGACATTGGAGGCACCAAAACATTAATGCTCTTGTCATCACAACAGGCTGGAAATGAAGTTCATGAACGAATCTTGCCTACTCTTGCCAGTGATCAGCCGGATGTGTTTTTCCGATGGTTATTCGCTGAACTGGAAACGTTCTGCCGTGAGGTGGGGTGCAGTCTGAATCAACTTTCAGGTGCAGGTTTGGGATTTCCTGGTGTGATTCTGCAGGAGGAAGGAATACTGCGAAATGCTCCAGCTTTTCAGTGGCCTGAGCAAGATATTCGTCCTATTATTGCGAAGTATTACACCGGGAACATCATGTTGGATAACGATGTGAATATGGCCGCAATGGGAGAATATGATCAAGGGGCAGCGCAGGGACATCGCCATTGCGTGATGGTCACGGTTGGAACCGGCATTGGAGCTGCACTAGTTCTGAATGGACAGCTATACAGTGGTCAGCATGGAGCAGCCGGCGAGATTGGGCATTTTATTGCAGGAGACGAAGGGCTTCATTCAGGCTACGTTGCGGATGCTGATTCATTTGGTGTATTCGAGCAAGCGACTTCAGGTACCGGAATTACGGAACAGGCAAGGCGGTATTTTGCTGATGGAAAGGGAAGTTCCTTATCCGTGATCATGAGTCTGGCAGGAGGGGAATCGGAACAGATTGAAGCCAGGCATGTGTTCAAAGCAGCGGAATCGGGTGATCTTGCTGCCCTGGAAATTCTGGAACTGCCCATGCGTTATATGGCTAGAGGTCTGGCGAATATTACGGCTTTACTCAATCCTTCCATTATAGTGATCGGTGGTGGCGTGGCTGCATCCAACCCATCCTATTATCTAAATGAAGTGCATACACGCCTCCAACGTTATACTGTTCTGCCTACACTTTTAGCTGTAGCTGAACTGGGGAACAAAGCAGGAGCAATCGGGGCATTGGCTGCAATCAAGTCGAGTCTGACACGCACATAAAAATAGAGAATAGGCGAAGCAACTACAGACATAAAGGATGGAGATCCGGATGAGAAGTAGACATATGAAGGCTTACACAGAGAAAACAAAAGCCGATTCCAATGATGCAAAACGTGTTTTACTCCAATTGCAGGGGCTATATCTGTTTATGGGGCTTGCCGGGGGGATGTTTAATCCGTACATTAATCCCATATTGGTAGCACAAGGGTTTTCCAGTAAAGAAACCGGATTTATTATGGCGTTTGGCACACTTGTATCCATTATTCTTCAACCTATATGGGGAATTCTGGTAGACAAGTTTAAAAAGACACGGTTCGTACTGGTGATAAGCCTGCTTGTTCCTGCATCGTTAGCGTATTTCTACAATATTCAAGTGTACTTTATATTAATATTGATTTATACTTTATGCACTATATTCCAAGTGACTCAAATACCCGTTGCTGACTCCTATGCGGTTACAGCTGCGAGAGCCGCGAACACCTCATATGGCATGATCCGACTCTTCGGCAGCATAGGAACGGGAGTTGGGGGATTTGCCGCAGGGATGTATCTCTCCCAGTTTTCCATTCACATGTTATGGCTGCCATTTCTCCTGTTTAACATTCTGAGCGCTATACTGGCAAGTACACTTCCCCGGCAGACGAGCATATCCTCGTCCTCGGTAACCTTCTCCGTAGGTTTGGCAAGATTGCTCCGAAACCGGACATTCCTTCTATTTCTAACAGGTTGTTTCCTGATTAACCAAACGCTCACTGCGTTTAACTCCTTTTTTGTTATTTCATTTCAGATGGCTGGCGGTTCTGTGACCATGACAGGTACAGCACTGTTGCTGGCGTCAATTACTAATGTTCCATCCATGTTGGCAGCGGCATTCATACTCCGAAAATGGGGACATGAACGGACGATGCTGCTTGCAGCGGGGGCGTATATGTTACGTTGGGGAATACAATGGCTATGGCCATCGCCTGAGGTCATGATTGGCGTTCAGGTGCTGCATGGGTTATCCTTCGGATTCTTTTATATTGCAGCTGTGGAATATGTGGCTTCCGTTACGGGACGGGAGATGCAGGCCACAGGTCAAAGTTTATTTAACATGGTATTTGCTGGCCTGGGCGGAATTGTTGGTAATATGCTTAACGGATATTTGCTCGATTCCGGCGGTCCATCACTGATGTATCTGGCTTGCACGATCAGTGCAGCACTAGGATCAGTGATTCTGTATATCGTCAGCAGGCAGGCCAAAGAACAGAGAAGAGTATACTCATTAGAATAGAGATGGAAGGAGTTGGAGCCTATGAAAGTAAATCTGAAGCGGAATTGGCACACCAAGTTAATGTATTCGTATTTTCCTATTTTTCTGCTTACGATTTCCATTCTGATCTTTCTCTCCTTCCTGATTGTCAACGAACTCTCACGTAACGAAACTCAAAAAGCCGACATGATCTCCACCCGCTATATCGTGGATACACTGGAGCGCTCGCTAAGTGACATTGAACTTCGGTTGCTTGAAGACATTGGTGCAAACAAGACATATAGTCGCTTTCTGGAAGCTGGACAGGGACAATTATCGAGTCAGTTCATCTATGATGCGGCAAGTGGACTGGGACGTATGCTGGATCAGCAGGATATGATTCAATCCATTTATCTCTATCGTATGTCCGATTCCCAGATTCTTACGCCCAGAGGCATGATGCGTTTGGAAGATTTCGAAGATCGTGACTATATTGAGCAAGCCTTGAAAGATCGCGAGAACCTCGGTTGGAACTTGCCACGTGATTATAAGGAACGTTCCTTCGACGTACCTTCACAGGTGATTAGCATGAATAAATGGCTTCCTTTACCGTGGGGCGGGGAAGGACTACTCGTCATTACCATCCGCATGTATGCAGTGGAACGGCAGATTGATAACATGACCAATGAAAAGTTATCTGTTCTTCAGGTTCGGGATAAAAGCGACAATCTGATCTATACCGCCCATCAAATGGACCCTTCAGCAGGTGAAATCCTTAATCGTGTGACTGCGGACAAGCTTGGTCTGATCTTTGAGAGTGGTATTCAATCCGGACAGCTGTATTCATGGGTATCCCTTGTCTCTTATGTGTGGATCGGTATTGGATTATTAACGATTGTTGGTGCGGTGGCTGGACTAATCTACATTACTCGCAGAAATACACGCCCCATTCAGCTGATCATGAATCGAATTCAGGCGTTACAGCCACGTGCCGAGGAGGATGAAGCAACTCCATCCGTCAAAGATGAACTGGCACTCATCGATCGTGCGCTGGAACATCTGATTGCTCAGACGGTTGACTATGAGAAACAACATCATGAAAACTTGCTGATTCATCGCAGACAGTTGCTTGTTGATCTGATGGAAGGAGAGCGAATGGATTCGTTCCGTCAGCGACTTCGCCATCTGCAACCGCTAGAGGAACGATTCATGGAACCGAAGAGTGTTGCAGTCCTCATTGCGGAGATGAATGGTGACGATCTCTCGACCAATCAGAATATTCTGAAGATTGCGCTTATGAACGTAGTGGAAGAACTTGTGCAGAATGAGACCCAGTTCGGCGGTTGGGCTGAATGGTTTGGGAACCGCAGGCTTATTGTAGTGATTGCATCGGATGAGCAGGAAGGACTGGATCGTGAATTACTTATGGATCTGGCTAAGCAGATGCATATGTGGATTGCGGAAAACTTCCGCTTACGGTTTACGTTCGGGATTGGACGAACCGTACCGGGCTGGGAGGAGATTACTCGTTCCTATGCGAGTGCAGATGCGGGTTTGCAGCATAGACTTACGCTTGGTAAAGATGCCATCGTTCTCAGTGAGCAACTGCCGGATCGTATTGAGCTGCAATCGTACAAGTATTTGCAGATGCTCGCAGACTTTGTCCGTGAATTTAGACTAACCGGTGATGGTTGGCGAACGCAGCTGGACCAGATGTTTGTTGCGTTCAGCGAAGATCAGATTACAGATCACGATATTCGCATGTTGCTGCAGGCGTTAATCCAGATGTTGTCCCGTGAATTCGGGGAGCTGTCTGAGCGGTTGCAAAGCCAATTTGCCGAGGAAATCCTGACTCGTCTTCGCAGTGATATCCAGCAGGTGGAGACACTGGAGGGGATTCAAGAGATTTTGCAGGAGTGGCTTAAAGAGGTTTATCGCAATTATGTGTCTGTAAATGAAACGAAAAGTCATCGCGCGATGATCAACGAGCTGCGGATCTATATTGAAGAGCATTTTGATGATCCGGATCTGTCGCTGAAACATTTGAGTGATCGGTTCCAGATCTCGGGCAAATATGCGAGTTATCTGTTCAAGGAAGAGTTTGAAATGAAGTTTGTTGATTTTCTGGTAAAACTGAGGGTCGAAAAGGCCTGCCGTCTGTTGTCTGCATCCGATATGGCTGTTCAGGATATTGCTCTGCAAGTGGGTTATGCCAATGCCATCTCCTTTGGCAGAGTATTTAAACGGATTATGGGCGTGACACCAGGGGACTACCGCAAGCAGAGTGGAAAACAAGGAGATCAATAACGGAATTGCACGTGTTAGAACATCCGGGTATCGGGGGAAATCGAATAATCCTAGAGATATCCATGAAATCTCCTGTATGAGGGAATAAGGTCCTTAACCTTGTCTTCCTTTGCAGGAGATTTTTTACATGCGGGAAATGCCATCGATATTTTGTTTGGTCAAATGAAGTTTAATCTTCCGCCAAGGAATTAATACGTCGAATCGTTCTACTCGTGTTGCTAAACAAGGAGATCACATAAGATGTGGTCTCTTTTTCATTTTTTGAACAGATATTTAATGGAAAAAAGATTATTGCAAGTTGGGGGATGCCAGATTGGGTATGAGAAATCAAATAGAATACAACATTTTATGTTATTGTAGTTAACATTAAAGGTGTGAAAATTGTATATTGTCAGGAATTATGTTTATATATCGCAGTATTTAACTTAAAAACCGTGAGTTTTACATTTTGAAAATAGTTTATTGTCTAAATATCAGATCGTATGTAATGATTAGTGACATTCACAGGTGCAACAAAATGGGATGAACAAAGTGGAGTGGCAATCATGTGAATCCATTCAGAGAGTGTGCGAAAGGGGAAAGGTCAAATGAGATTATTTCAAAGACGTAAGGCAGGCAAGGCAAGTTCAATCCTCGCAGTGGTAACAGCGTTCGCTCTATTATTATCTGCATGTTCATCAGGAAGCGAATCGACATCTTCATCAGGAGAGTCGGGTTCGGGGGAAAAAACAACTTTGAAAGTAGAAATCTTCGACCGGGGAAACACCCCGGCGGGCTACACCATTTCGGACAGTTATCTGACTCGCTTCATTCAAGAGAAGTTTGGTGATCCAAACAACATCGATGTTCAATTTGTTCCAGTACCACGTTCGGAGGAAGTACAGAAGCTTAATGTTCTGATGGCGAGTGGCTCTGAAGTACCTGATATCGTCTTTACCTACGATTCGGGAACATTCAACCGGTATGCAGAGCAAGGAGGTCTGACCGAACTTACGGATCTGATCAATCAAAGTGGTCCTAACCTGAAGAAGTTCCTGGGAGATGAAACGCTGGCCTACGGTCAATACGATGGACAACAGTTCGCGGTTCCAGGTAAACGTCTTGTACTTGGCAAGTACGCATCCTATGTCCGTCAGGACTGGCTGGACGCGCTCGGATTGCCTTCCCCTGAGACAGCTGAGGAGCTGCATACAACACTGAAGGCCTTTAAGGAAAAAGATCCGGGTAAAGTCGGTACAGGACTTATTCCGATGGGGATGTCGATTGCCTCGGCTCAATATGAACCACTGATCTGGTCATTCATTGAACCGCTGACGGAAGAACAGAAATATACATTAACGCAGCAACTGGGTTCCAATGACTATCCAACGTTGTTGCCTGGTTTCAAGGACGCCCTGAAATATATGAACACACTTTATAATGAAGGATTAATGAGCAAGGACTTTGGACTCGACAAAGACAAGAAAAAGCTGTGGGAAGATGTATCTAACGGGAAAGTTGGATTCTACACTGAGGATGCAGGGGAGATTTATATCTCTGGTACGTACAAAAACCTGCAAACCAATCAACCGGGTGCAGTGATTACACCCATTGATGCATTTAAAAACTCGGAAGGCAAATTTGCCAAACCGGCATATGCACCCAATGCGATGTATGTCATGATCCCGAAATCGAGCAAAAATGCGGAAGCCGCGATGAAGTATCTGGATTGGATGGCTTCGGGCAACAACCTGTTCGACCTGCAATTCGGTGTTGAAAACGAGAACTATGAACTTGTGGATGGGGTACCACTGATCAAAGATGATGCTTCTCCTGAAATTGCAGGCCGTATCTATAATTCCGGTGACATTGCCATTATCGTGAACGGTAAATACGTTGGGGATGACAAGAAAAATGAAGAGGCCTATGTCGTACAGGTAGAGTCGAAGTATCGGGATGATATGCGCAAGTCGGTAGCGATCTCTAACACGGACACCATTCAACCAGTACGTTTCTCCAAACCGATTGATGCAGAAGCACGTTACGGTAACGGTTTAAAAGACAAGTTCATGGAGTTTTTCGTCAAAACTACCATTTCCAAACCCGCTGATTTTGAAGCCACGTATGACAGCATGATGAAGGACTACATGGCGAGCGGTGGTCAAGCAATCCTGGATGAACGTACAGAAGCTTACAAAGCGATGAAATAAGTAGAGTAGAGATCACATCTAAATGTGTATGACAACAAAGAACAGGGATTTTATTAGGGCGATGGCAACATCGCCTTGATGAAGAATCCTGAATGACATGGGGGGAAGGTTTATGAAAACAAGCATCTATTTCCGCAGAAACTGGCAACTATATGCGTTGCTCCTACTGCCCATGATCTACTTCATTATTTTCAAGTATGGGCCAATGTATGGCGTGCAGATTGCGTTCAAGGATTTTAACTTCTTTCAAGGGATCTCTGGTAGTGAGTGGATTGGTTTGGATGCATTCAGAGAAGTTTTTCAAAATCAGGGGTTCTACACGGCATTACGCAACACGTTAGTGCTAAACATGCTGGATTTACTGGTTTCCTTCCCGGCGCCGCTTATACTGGCCATCTTATTATTCGAGCTGAAGAAGGCCTGGTTCAAAAAGTTGGCACAGACCTTACTGTACATTCCTCACTTTATTTCGTGGGTCATTATTGGAGGAATCGTACTTCAGGTATTTGGTACGCAATCCGGTTTCATTAACAATATCTTAATGAGCATGGGGTTTGATCCATTGCCTTTCCTTTCAGACAAAAACTATTGGCTCTTTACGTATCTTGCGGTAGGTGTGTGGCAGAGTGCAGGCTGGGGTACGATTCTGTATCTGGCATCCCTGACGGGCATTAACCGGGAACTCTACGAAGCGGCTGAAGTGGATGGAGCAAGTCGGTTACGCAGAATCTGGCATATCTCCTTGCCAGGCATCAAAACAACGATTGTTACCTTATTGATCATCAATGTCGGCAACATGATCTCCATCGGTTTCGACCGACCGTTTATTATCGGAAACGTGGCTGTACGTGAATACTCGGATGTACTCAGCACGTTTGTCTATCGTGTCGGTTTACAATCTGGTCAGGTCACGCTCGCAACAGCTGTAGGTTTGTTCCAGGCATTAGTTGGACTTGTCTTCATACTGGGAGCGAATTACACGTCCAAGAAATTAACTGATGAGAGCATTATGTAGTGGATTAGATTCACATATGATCTGTAAGGAGTGAGTGAGATGTCTGAAAACACGGAGAATCGAATATTCAACACGGTAAACGTCATTCTTATTATCATTACGATGGTGCTGTGCCTTGCACCATTCATTCATATTATTGCGATCTCGCTCAGTTCAAACCGGGCGATCGGTTCAGGAGAAGTTTCCTTTTTCCCCAAAGAGTTGTCCTTTGAGGCGTACACCAAAGTATTTGCAGATGGATCAATGATTCGTTCCCTGATCTATACCATTTGGCTGACCGTCCTGAGTACGGTGCTAAGCATGGTGATGACTATCGCAGCAGCTTATCCACTGGCGAAGAGTAATCTGAAAGGGCGCAAGTGGTTCATGCTTGTCATTGTGGTGACGATGTTCTTCAGTGGCGGCATTATCCCCGAGTACATTCTGATCAAAAATCTACATTTACTCGATAGCACATGGGGACTTATTCTGCCTGGATTGATTAGTCCGTTCTACATGATTATCCTCATTACCTTCTTCCGAGGTATTCCTGAAAGTCTGGAAGAAGCAGCAGGCATTGATGGAAGCAGCCACTTCGGAACACTTATGCGCATTATCTTGCCGCTGTCCCTACCGGTTATGGCGACACTGAGCTTATTCTACGCGGTAGGACGGTGGAATGGTTTCCAGGATGCACTCATGTATATTACGAAGCCTGAGCTATATCCTTTGCAATTGAAGTTGTATCAGATGATTCAGCAAAACCAGATTACAGAATTGATGCAGAACGAAGGCATTGGTGCTGTTCAAGTACTGCCTGAGAGTCTGAAAGCAGCCAGTGTTATATTCTCCACGTTACCGATCCTGCTTGTGTACCCGTGGTTGCAGCGGTACTTTATCAGTGGCGTAATGGTAGGTGCTGTAAAAGGTTAACAGTCTCGGGAGGTCCATGACATGACACAACGAATGGTAGAGAAGATGTCGAAAGAGCAGCAGTATCTTATAAATCAGTCCATGTTGATGATGGATAGCTTTTATGACGAGGAATTGGATCTGCTTCGGAGTTTTGAAGAGGAGGATTCATCGCAGCACAGCACACGAGCGAGTGCACATTATGCACTCGGGTTGTTGATTCGAAATGAGCCTGGTGATGTGGAACGCGCGATAGGAGTGTTCCACAAGGTGCTCGATGTTCAATATGACGCTCCGGATGAGATCTATCACGGGACCTTCGCGACCCGACCCAATGATGTGCATCCACCAGCGGGTCACTACGCTTGGAAATCTTTTGCGCCAGGCACGGCCTATTTCCTGGAACGCACCTTTGAGAAGGTGTCTGCGCAGTTTATCCATAAACTACAGGAAGAGGGTTCTCTGCTAACAGAGGCAGCAGACCCCAAACAACTGAAAAACCTTTTTTATTCGGCAGTGAATCAGGTTCTGCCACCAGTCTGGATCAGCTATGATCCCAACTGGCGTGAGTTTATCGCTTGTGTCTGTGTGGTTGTAACTGCTGAATTCGCCGATCTACTGCCGGAGACACTCGTGAAACGGATGGATTATGCGATGGAACTGGCTGTTCAAGGATCAATAGAACGCAGGTTATCGGACGTAATCCCGATGAACACCAATATTGAGTTAATGCATATTTTCATCACCCACTACTACGGCCATCGTTTGAACCGAACAGATTGGATTCAGCATTCGGATGAACAGGCGGAGGGGTTGATAAAAGAGTTTGAACAATACGATGGTACATTCGCGGAGTTCAATACGACAACGTATTATGGGGTGGATCTGTCCGTGCTTGGCATGTATCGAAAGTATGGACTCACCGAACGTTTGATCGAAATTGGACACCGGATTGAACATGGGCTGTGGAATAACATTGCGCTATATTACAATGCCAACCTCGAAAATCTCTCCGGCCCGTTCTCTCGGGCGTACGACATGGAGATGCGAGAACATAGTTCGATCGGTGTATTTATCTATCTCTTGCTCGGTGAAGGCTATGAATATCTGGCAGGAATCAACTGTGAATCTGGGCATGATCCATTGATTGCGCTCCTTGGGGTGGATGTGCCCGCTGAAGCCGTGCCATATTTCAAGGATCATCAAGAGGATCGGCTTGTGCAGAAACAGTTCATGGAACTGTGTGAGCGCAATGATCCAACGTCCAATCGGAATTTGTGTACAGCCAAAGCCTGGATTGGTGAGGACCGGATGATCGGGGCCATGTCGGGAAGTGTGAATACCAACGGCCAGATGCATCCAGCCACGATCCACTGGCAGACAGAGACGGGGGAGCGTTATTATCTTCGCTTGATCCGCCGTGAGGTGGGCGAGGGGTGGAATAGTCATCTGCGCGGAATAACGTTCGATGCGGATCTCACACCTGATTCGTTAACCATTGATGTGAAGCTCTATACGGAGGAAGAGATCGATGTTTATTTTGAAATCAGAGGGCCATCCCTTCGTCAGCAGGATATTACACCAGCGTTATGGCAGTTCCCTGGACTTACGTGTGCCGTGAAGGCTGAAGCGCCTGAACCATCTGTGTTAATGTACGTGAATCATGCGGAGATCATCTATCGTTATGTGCCTGGGAAGACGGCAAACAAGATGAGATTTGAATTGACTCTCCGTGAAGACAACGGTTTGAGGAATAAATAGGTAGATAAGATGAACTGAACATTTACACGAGAACGAAGAGTGCAGAACCGATCTGAAGAAGCGGAGCGTTCGCCTGAAAGCTTTCTGCAAGAAAGCTGCATCGGAAGCATAAGCTATCACCGGATTTTTCCCTTTGGAGAAGGGGATCAAAAAAATCTGGGGATAACAGCGATCGGAAGATGGTACTGCAATTGGAGTGATCTAGTGTAAAGTTTATTGGTTCAACTTATATAGATAGAGATAAATGGAATATGAATGGCCGATAGAATGAGTGTCAGGGGGACCAAGTATGTACACAGACAAACAAGAATATTCGTTCTCAACATGTTGGAATATCAAACGTCATACGACCGGACAAGGCATGATTGAGGAGATCAAGTCTCTCGGATTCAAACAGGTTGAACTGAATTATAACGTTACGGAAGAGATGCTGCAGACGATAGAGCCGATGATTGAACGGGGAGAGATCGGTGTATCCAGTGTGCATAATACATTTCCGCATGTGGCTGATCCGGATTACGGAACGGATTCCATCCTGCTTGGATTCGATGATGAACCGCGCCGCAAACGGGCGATTGAACTGTTACTTCGCTCAGCCGAGTACGCACATCGTTATGGTGCCAAGGCTGTTGTTGTACATCCCGGTGAGGTTCCGTTTGAATACAACATAGATGAAGCGTTGAAAAAGATATACCACGATCAGGGGCCGGACTCACCGGCATATCAATCTTTATGGCAAGAGATGCTGGAGAAGCGGGAAGATGGCAGCGCACATTACCTGAGCCGGATTCAGGAGAGTCTGGAAGAGGTATGCGACTTGTCGGAACAGCGGGGATACGGTGTGAATTTCGGTATTGAAACCCGTTCACGCTGTTATCAGATGCCGACTTTGCATGAAGCCGGAACGATTATTGGACAAATGAAGGGCGCGCCGCTTGGTCTCTGGTATGATATTGGTCACGGTATGATGATGGATCGAATGGGCCTGTACGATAATGTACGTGAGGCTAACGCGTTGATTGATCACGTGGTTGGCGTGCATATTCATGAAACCGTAGGGTTGGCAGATCATTGGTGTCCATACATCCATAGTAAAGACATGACCTTTTTTGATTCGTTTTTGGATATTATCGACCGTTCTCCGGTGAAAGTATATGAGCTGAAAGCCGCGTGTACACCGGAAGAAATCGATGAGAGTCATGGAATAATCACGGCTCGTATTGCTGAACGTCATGCGGCGCGTCAGCGCGCATAGGGAGCACACGTACCAAGCATGAATGCACTTTATTAGGGAAAGTAAACCAACAGATAGAGCGGTTCAGAACAAACCTCAGGTTGCATTACAGGGTGTTCTGCCGCTCTTTTGTTGTTCTTTTTAAAGTGATATATGTTTTTACCGTTTCTCTGGGAGTGTTACGTCACCGAGAATCCCTGCCTGGTAGCCTTTGACTACAGCACCAATTCGAGATTTCACACCAAATTTCTGTGTAATGGAGGTTATATGATACTCCACTGTACGTTGACTGATCGCCAGATCCTGCGCAATCTCCTTGTTGGTCATCTCCAGTGCAATTCGGTTAAGTATTTCCCGTTCTGTTGCCGTGAGTGATTCCTCCAGATTAGGGGATAACATGGTCTCTGGAATAAGAACATGACCCAACATACTTTGGTGAATGGCGTTGATAATCTGTCCATACGTTGCTTGTTTCGACAAGTAGGCATGGACGCCGAGATCATAAGCTTTTAACTGGAATTCGTGATAGTTATATCCGGATAACAGTATGATTTTAACGGATAACCCGTATTGATCTTTCAATCTTCTCACAACCTCGAACCCGTCAAGCTGGGGCATGCGGATATCCATCACAACAACATCTGGCCGCAGCGCCTCTACTTCGGATAAAAAAAGCAATGGGTCGCTGAATGTCTTCACTACCTGTATGTCTGGTTCACGATTCAAACGGTTGTTGAGGCCTTCCATGACCAGAGGATGATCATCAAGCAGTACGACTGTGATTGGTTCGTTCATTATTCAATAGCTCCTTTGGTTAAAGGCAAACGAATGTTGATGGAGGTTCCTTTGCCAAGGCTGGAATGTATGGTGAATTCTCCACCCAGATGTTGAATGCTGCTTTGTATGGATATCAAACCGAAGTGCCCTGTTGCAGTATCAAATGTGGTATGAACATTAAATCCCAAGCCGTCATCCTCTACTTGGAGAATCAAGTCATTATCCCTTGTATGTACCTGAATGGAGCAAAACGCAGCTTCGGCGTGTTTCATTACATTCATAATGAGTTCACGGATCGTCCGAAAAACAGTGGACTTTAGAGGTTCGTACTTTAACTCTTCAAAGAGGGCGTTGTAGTTAAGTTCCATTCTGATCCCACTTTGCATTTGAAGTGTACGGATAAGCCATTGCAACGCTTCCTCAAGATCGCTTCGATCCATAATATGAGGGTAGAGATCATCACATAATTGACGTATATCTCTCTGGGAAGCATACAGGCACTCCAGCCAAACAGCCGTTTGATCCTTACGCGTCTCTCCGGTATCGTGTAATTCCTCCAAATCACGAGACAGGAAAATCAGGTTTTGAAGCAGTTGGTCATGAAGGAAATATGAGGTTTTCATACGCTCTGCCTGTT
Source organism: Paenibacillus sp. FSL R5-0701 (assembly GCF_037973995.1). Lineage (NCBI taxonomy): Bacteria > Bacillati > Bacillota > Bacilli > Caryophanales > Paenibacillaceae > Paenibacillus > Paenibacillus sp. FSL R5-0701. Next base: position 2,821,128 of record NZ_CP150230.1, read on the forward strand.
GGGCTTCCATCAAAATATCATTGAACTCCCGATGACGGCGTATCTGGTGTTCATGAAGCGTTGTCTGATCTACACGGTGTTCATATCGCTTCTGAAGATCGGATAAGAGTCTGCCATTGACGAGCATTCGAATCGCTTCCAGCCTGCCTTGATCAATGATATCCTGCTCTTCTGCTGAAAAAAAGGTGCGATTTTCTTTGTGACCAATGCCCAGAAATCCCGCCATCTCCGTCGTTGGTTCACCTGACAGCTCCCAAACCTGTGCCAAATCATATTTTTGTCGTAAAACTTCAATATCCAACGCCTGGTTATCTATATTCTGAATGGAAGTAAAAATCCCTGTACCTTCCTGAGAATATCTGTGCTTATCATCAATCCATATGACAATTACACCTTCAATATCCAGCATCTTGTGGAACATCTCGGCAAACACGTGAATCATGTCCCGCATGTTTTGCTGCTCAGCCATTCGCACAGTCAACCGCAGTTGCTGGTGTTCCAACCAGTCTTTGTTAAGTTTGTTTTTCTTGCGTGAGCGGGTGAGCGTGTACTGATACGCCCAAGTGATTAGCAAAAACGAGACAAACAGTAAGCTGATATGAATTAACAAATGCAGGTGAGATGCAGCCAGAAACAGTAAAAATACGATTAAAACATATAGTCCATGAATCATCAATCTTGGCATAACCAGTTTGAGGTCAAGCATACTCCGTTGTACAAGTACATAAGTGAACATCCATGATAAAGGTAGAAATCCAATTAATGTGTACTCTACAGGCAATAATGGTTCACCTTGAAGCAGGGTTGGAATAGCAAAACAGATGATGAAGGGAATCAGGCTAACAAGTATTCCTGTTAACATGAGCAATAGCTGGTTCTGCTCCTTGCGATTGTAGCTTTTACGATTAACCCATGTCATCCAGATTAAGATCAGAAGGGTTGCACAAAGAATAAAGTTGAGCAGATTGGTTGGACCAGACGGTGCAGCAGGTGTGCTAATTAAAGTAATGCCTTGATTGATCTGAACATCGGTCATCATCCACTGCTTGATGTACAGAAAGGCAAGGCCAGTAGAGTAGGCAACGGCAACACCTCTGCTGATGAATAGTAACCACTGGAAACGATGCAGGTGGGTACGGAACACAAAAGACACATAAAAAGCAGTTAGACAGTAAGGTAACCATGCCGCACAAAAGGCCAGAATATAATTGGATAAAGGCAACTGGGATGTGTATATCGTCAGTATACATATGGCCATGGACAGGTTAAGGAGGTAGAACAGGCGCATCACTCGTGAACTGGGTTGGCTAAACAAGGCATAGGTTCCGGTCAGCAACAGCAATAATTCTACAATGGATGAGAAGCCGATGTTGAACCATTCACGTGGTCCAGGCTTCATTGTATGTTCGGATGCCTGACCGTGAGAATTCTCAACGCCGATGGTGTAGGCTTCAGTCACTAAGAATACACCTTTTTGATGGAGTAACCGGACTCCTCCTTTGGGTTCTAAGGAGATAACGGTGTCACCTGATCTAATCCCGGATGTATAAGCTAAACCTTGCGGATCTACATCATGTACTGCCCAAGAATTGGAGGCATTTGGTGTCAACGAAAGTCCGATATAAGGATTCATAAATGAAGAGATATGGATATACGTGGCTGTCAGTATAAAACACAACATCGTTACAAACCACACGAAATTAAATTTAGTTTTCATGAATCTATGTAATGAAAGTTTTAGTCGCATGGTAAAATCATCCGTTCTTAATAAAATGCATCATTGGTAAAATGAAGTGGAAAAACAAGCCATGTAGCAATGACATGGCTTGCCGAGCATCACTCTATGTTAATGTAGCAGAGTGCCTAACATTTTGTACATCAAAACTGATGATTCCTGCCTGAGCATAGGTTGCTTCGATCTATAATCCACAGCACCGCTGCTGGATACGGATACTTCCGGACCGTAGAGACCTAGAGCAACCACAAACTGGACACCTTCTTCAGCCCAACGATCCTGTGAACCGATGAGATTGGCAGTTACGGCAGGTGCGCCAAGGAGTTGTTGTGCCGTTCTCGATATGATCACCGCTGCCTCTTGCCTTGTTATGGCTTGCTCGGGATGGAACAATCCATGGCTATTACCTTGCACAATACCCAGTTCAAGCGCTGTTTGAATGTAGGCGGCATAGGGACTTGATTGGGTATCTTTAAATGTTGGTGATTGAGCTGAAATGGACATCCCGCTTATGCCCACAACCTGTGCTACAAACTCCCCCCGACTAACAGGCTTCTCTGGTTCAAATAGGGAATGATCCTGTGGATACAGGCCAATCTGTGTTAAGCGATAGATGTATGGAGCATAGGGATGGTCTTCTGGCACATCTTCATAAGGTCTGGCTTCTGGCAATTTCTCGGACCAGCTATCTGACTTGTTGTAATAGAAATACGTGATTTCACCTGACTGATTTTTTTTGAAACCAGCGAGCTTGCCGTCCTCATCCTTGAACAGCGTGTCCTTAACGGGTGTTAAAGTGTGAGTGCCATAAGCATCTATAACCTGAAGACCTTTCTCTGTTGCTGAAATATCATACAACCATGCGGGCAGACGGATATCTCGATATAGTCCCTCGTAGGTAAGAAGTAAAGACTTGGGTACGCTATAATCACTATAATGCGTCTCGTTGTTTGGATAAAAATGATCCATAAATGCTTGGAAAAGCGCTTCTCGCACATCTGGTCCATCACTGTTGGAGACGATAAATAGTCCAGTCTTCTCGTTAGGCAACAGCCACAGATTGGAGTGGAATCCGTCAAGATCGCCTGCTTTACTCACGACTTTCCGTCCATGATTATACTGTGAATAGGTGGATTCGAATCCATAACCTGTACCAGGTATATCCGGGTGTATGGAGACATCCAACGTTTGCATCGCTTGAATGGATGACGGTTCGAGTATACGTGCACCCTGGTACGAACCTTGATTGAGCTGCGCAAGCATAAAGTGAGCTATATCCCGTCCAGTTGTAATTAATCCGCCCTCAGGGGAGCTGTCCGGTATATTGGGGTATTGCGGAAGCTCCTGTCCTTCAGCGCCATAAGGAGTTGCGAGTTTTCCTAGCGTGTCTTTGCTTAGGGTGAAATGGCTATCCGACATATGAAGAGGGTTAAATATATGTTGTTGTACATAAGTCTCAAACGGAAGTTTGGACTGTTTCTGAACGATGTAACCCAAGAGTGCATAGCCGTAATTGTCGTAACGGAAAACTTCTCCTGGATTGCGAACAACGGACGGTTTGTTGTCTTGGATGAATTGCTCAAGCGGATAAGAACTTTCAAGTTCTCTGTCTGTAGCTGCTGCATCTGTGAAATCAAACCCGCTGGTGTGGGTCATCAGATGTTCCAATGTTAACGATGTTCCGGTATGGTTGGTCAGATGCAAAGCGTCTGTGTATGCGCTGATATCCTGATCAAGCTTTACGTTACCTTGCTCGGCCAATTGCATAATGGCGGTTGCTGTCAGCGTTTTGGAGATGGAGGCTACACGGAATAGAGTGGAGTCGGCGTCGACGGGGATTTGTTTTGCCACATTGGCATAGCCATATCCTTTATTCAACACGATCTGTTGATCGTGAACAACGGTGACTACCGCACCTTTCAGAGCAGACTTCACTTCAGGCTGGGCGAAGAATTGATTGATGAACGATTCAGTTTCCTGAGGGCTTACCTGAGGAAGAGGGGGACTGCTCTCTGCCGATACACTGGTTATTGTGGTAAAACTCAGAGATGCACCCAGGAGGATGTTGGCTATGGCACGTTTCCACCTGTGATTTGATTTGTAGCTCTGTTCTTGTTGTTGTCGAGTTGGACATGTTGCTACGTGAGATTTCATGAAATTCTCCTTTGAGTTGAGATATGTTCGTTCTCTTACATCTAAGTACATCTATAATCTATCAGTTCAAATGTGATGGCGATTCCGTAGTACGCGCTTATTACGGCAGGACTTCCGCAAACCTTTTTGCGTGATCCCGCAATTGTGGAGGATGAAGAGTGAGTTTTGAATGATCTTGAATATATGAAAAGAGGTATTTGTCATGATGGACCCAACAGGGACCTCGACAAATACCTCTTTTTGTTTCGTCTTTTATTTTCTATGCAAAGCGACATAGTGCAAAGTAATTGGGAAGTAGATTTTATAAAACTACTCGTACATCCGTCGTTCAAGTTCAGAATAGGCAATCGCAGGATCATCACTGGAATTATCAATATAAGCGACGGATGCAGAAGGGAGGGGCCAGGCTATTTCTTTACGGACGAGAGAAGCTGTGAAGGCATCCCAGTTGGCTAACTTCCATTCATCTAGTGGGGATTGTCTTGCTGTGATCCGCTTGTGATACAACGCTTCATTCTCTAGATAAATATAGGCAACACGCACATCCGTATCATCCAGGGTATGTCCAATTCGTGCAAGTTCCTGCTCGATCCAATCCGGGGTACCGATTTCCTTGGTAAATGGCCCCACAACGATCGTATCGATTCCCAACTGAACGTTATCCAGAGCAGCATCCATCGTAATGCGGTACCCAAGATCACGGCATAACCTTTTGTATTCAGGCGAATCTCGGTCGGATGGATCAAGTCCCTGAAGGGTCATGATCGCCTCAGCCGCGGGACGAAGCAGAATATCCATATCGAAGAAAGCCGCTTTATGTTTACGGGAAAGGGCTTTGGCAAGTGTAGTCTTGCCACTTCCGGCCCCGCCGAGAAAGAAAATCAATTTGCTCATGAATGTAATGCCTCCTTAGTATGGTGCAAGTGCGTGTAAGATGTGAGCTAATATCATTTGCTTATTTTAGCACAATCCATAACAATCTCACTTCATCACCTGCGAAGGAAACCAGATATGACGCAGGTTCGCCCAGCCCTGGCTGTTGAAAGATATACCACGTACCGAAGGCAGATAAGCGGTTTCTACCGGTTTTTCGGATAAATGGAACAGTAAATTCTGACCAACCAAAAATTGCTCAATGCGGTCTAATTCACGAGTTCGATCCGCAGCGATGGGAGAGGCTACGATGGTTTGCAAGATCTCATGGATCGTTATACGAGTAGAATCTTCCAGATGCTCAGATAACGTAGAGTAGAGATCATACCTTCGCAGTTCTTCGTCCCTGTCCCGAATGAGAGAGAAGAGAATCAGATCAGACTCCAGCCGCAGATTTCCTTTGAACTGCTCCATCGTAGCAGTACGGACAGTACAGGAGAAACCGCACTGCTCCAGTATGGACGCCAGATGTTGGGCATCCCTGCGATATTGTGGGATGGTTGCAATGTGCAGGGAGACGGGACTGGAGGATACGGAACTCATCGATATATCGCTAAATCCCTCCGAGTGGACTTGGACTTTCTTGGTATTCACGGCACTAAAATCAGTCTCCACGACCTCAGAGTTATCTCCACGTCCGTCATCTCTATACATTCCAGCAAGGCATGACTGAAGGTGTGCTCTTACTTCCGGATCGTTTAACGGTCCGGTTTTTTGCGTATTACACGTGAGTAATTTATGAACCATCACCCCTGCACTAATCTGTGTCCAGTCTGCACCCGCAGACGAAGACGGATTATGAACAAGATGAAAGAACGGAGTTTCGATATCTTGGCTATCATCCATTTTTGCCGAGGCACTCCACGGAATTTGCAGGATATCTACCCGGTCCATTTGTGCTCTACCCTGAAAATACGATGAAAAGGCTTCAAGTCTGCACAAGTGATCATCCCAGGCGGTGACCTTGAACGGTCCCGTCCCAACAGGTTTTTGCATCCCATGCACATCACTCGAATGCTTCATCTTATGTTCGTTTGTTCCTGATGAGGGTACAATCGCCGCACGACTTGTTGTCAGGAAGGACAAAAACAATTCATGAGGATTTTTAAGCTGGAAACACACGGTTAAGGAATCGACCGCTTCAATAGATAGAATCTGTTTACTTACATCACGGTACAGTGTCCGGCGATCTGTAGATTGCAGCCGTTCAAACGTATGAACAATATCATGGGCCGTCAACAACCGACCATCGTGAAATGTAATACCTTTTCGCAAATAAAAGATCCAGGTCTTTCGGTCTGCACTGACATCCCAGGTATGAGCGAGACATGGGAGAATCTCTCCCTGTTCGCCCCGCTGAACCAACCCGTCAAAGACATGGCTGGTAACAAAGGATTCAGCTAATAGATTAATGTACAGCGGATCAAGCGCATGAAGCTGTTGGCGCAGGGGCAACCGAAGCGTATCAATCTGCTCATTATTGGTGCCGGCTTCCGTATGATGTCCTGAATACCCAAGCAACCACTGGTTTAGATGATCCTGCATGATTGTTGAACTGGAGAATGCGCTCACCTGCTCGGCAGCTTCCTGCAATTCCCGGCGATTCATGGCCTGCATCATATATTCTGCGGCGATTTGATCAGCCGGAACAAGCAAGGTAAGTGAAGAACGCCGACCCCTGCCACGCTGGGAAACCCAATGAACCCAGTCATGGGCAACCATCTTTTTGACAATCGTTAACGTATTGCGATGTGTACAATTTAGCAACTCAGCGAGATCGGCGAGTGTAAGTTCATGTTCTGTGTGGTGGCCGTAATGGCGATGCAACAGCAGATATTGCTGATGTAATTTCAAGTGTTGATTCCCTCCTGGAGGTGAACTCTGACGTATTCCTCTAAAATAAGAAGTTTTGTCGAATTTAATTTCTATTTATATTCCTATTTTATCATCTAGAATATAGCATAGAAAGGTTAATGGAGGTTTTTCCCATGATTGATAAAATAATGGCTTCACCGCAACGCGCTCTAATCACGCTACTGTCTGCTTGGATGCTGGCAATCATTCACCAGTATTTATTCTATGGTAATGAGATTGGCGTATCGTATCCTATCTTTGTAATTCTCTTTTATGTGTTCATGTATCTGTTTGCACGGGATCGCATGAGGTCTTTCAAGTTCATTGATGCTTTTGTAGCGGCTGTAGTGCTATTGTTGTCACTAACGTTCCTGTTATACGACAATGAACTGCTGTATGTTCTTAATTTTCTGGTCATACCTGGCGTAGTTATCTTACATATGACGTATCTGATGGGCAGAAAACGGAAGCAGTGGTGGGAGATTGGCTTGATTGGTACGGCTATTGACCACTTGCTGCCTCAAGCCATACGTCATTGGGGGACTGTTGCTGCTATTGCTGTGAGAGCAGGCGGGCGTGGCATGGGCAAATCCCAGAAAACAGTTGTTTTCAAAGTACTCATTGGTCTTGTGGCGTCCTTGCCTATCCTCATTGTAGTCGTTGCATTACTGTCCTCTGCTGACGGGATCTTTGATCAGTATTTAGCCGGTTTTCCGGAGTGGCTGAATCAATTGGCTTTTACTCCAGGGATACCGAGAATCATCTGGATTGTCATCGCAGGTGTATTGCTGTTCGGTTATGTATGGGGATTTGTACAGCCAATGCAATATGAGGCAGAGAAGAGAGCGAACGCACATTGGAAAAATGGAGCAGCATCCACGGTTGATAAGCGTGATCACACCTATATATTCTCTCCTGTGGACCCGGCCACTGAAGGTCAGGTTACCAATAAGATTACACCCGAGCCCGAACGCACTCCGGTTCAGCGGGAACCATTCAGATTGGACCCTATCATTGTGGGGACGATGCTGATTGTCATTAACTGTGTGTACGTTTTGTTTGTACTTGTACAGTTTTCGTATCTGTTTGGTGCAGGAGAGGGGCATCTTCCGGTAGATCTGTCTTACGCAGACTATGCGAGAAGTGGATTCGCGGAGTTAATTCTCGTCACAGGTATTAACTTCTTTATTCTTATTGTTGCTTTGCAGTATACCCGTTCGAGTGGCAAAGCGGGTTCCATCGTGCATCAGGTACTTCTCCTGATTCTGGTCAGTTGTTCAGCAATTATGTTGTATTCCGCGTTTATGCGCCTGAATCTGTATGAGCAGGCATATGGATATACGTACATCCGCTTCTTGGTACACGCATTCATGATCTTCCTCGCACTCCTGTTGCTGATTGCCGGCCTTCGTATACGGTACACATCAATACCGCTGATTCGCTGGTATATTGTGCTGGCGCTCACAGCTTATGTTGCAGTCAACTATGTGGGCATGGATAAACGGATTGCCGAGCTGAATATTGAACGTTATCATCAGACTGGCAATATTGATGCAACCTATCTGGCGAGTCTGTCAGCAGATGCAGTTCCGTTACTTCGTGAGTTTGCTCTGGAGGAGTTTCCGGATCTCAAGAGGGAAATGCTGGAACGTCAAGCATATCTGGATATGGATACATCAGATTGTTCCTGGCCTTCTTATAACGTGGCAAGACACCGAGCTGAGCTAGAGTTGTCCAAATTGAGAACGGAATAGCTGAATAGTAGTTGTTTTCACGTACGGATTTATGCAAAAACAATATGTAAGTGTTATAATATAAAAACTAACCTATAAAGGGGGTGAATCCCTTGTTTGAACTTCAGGAACTATTACCGTATTTATTCTCGATTGGACTCATCTTCACCGTCAGTTATGCCTATATCGCCCATCTTCACTGTGGCATGACAGAGTATTGGATGGAAGGTAGCGCCGGTGGTGGACTTGAACCAGTACTTCCCGCTTTGAGTTTGGACAGACAACACAGACAGGAAGTCTGGAGCCGCATGATCAGACGAAGAGAAGCGCCCGATGAAGATGATTCAGATTGTCATTCCTCGTTGAACGATTGGTCAACAAATCAACGAGGAGGATATATATGGAACATAAGACCAACAAGGGATTCACTTTTACTTCGGGCAAGGGACGGATCTATGGCCTGATTGCCATTTTGTTTGCAGTCATGCTGCTTGCCGGATGCAGCAACAACGTGTCGGAGATTACTTCATCGACACCGGGATTTTTTAATCACTATATCGTATTTCCACTGTCGTACCTGATTCAGCACATTGCCACCATATTTAACGGAAGCTACGGGGTCGCGATTATCGTGATTACGCTGGTCATTCGTTTAGCGCTGTTACCCTTGATGATGCGTCAAGCCAAGTCCCAGCAGGGAACACGAGTCATTATGAACGCCATGAAACCCGAGATGGATGCGCTTAAGAAAAAATATGAAGGCAAAAATGACCCTGTTGATAAGCAAAAGCTGTCTCAGGAAACGATGGAGCTGTACAAGAAACATAAGTTCAATCCACTGAACATTGGTTGCTTGCCGATGCTCATTCAGTTGCCTATACTTTCAGGTATTTACACAGCCATCCGACTTACACCGGAGTTATCCTCCCACTCGTTCCTGTGGTTCAAACTGGGAGCGCCGGACTACGTACTCGCAGTGGTGGTCGCGGTCATATATCTGATTCAAGCCAAGGTATCACAAGCCAATATGGCGCCTGAGCAGCGAAAACAGTTCGCTATTATGGGTTATCTCTCCCCATTGATGATGGCATTCTTTTCTCTTACAGCTCCGGCAGCGATGCCGCTCTACTGGACAGTTGGGGGGGCATTCCTTGTACTACAGACATTATTGTTCCGCAAAATGTACCCGGTGGAACATCCGCAGGAGCCTGCTACGATTGAGGTGAAAAAGATCAAGTCTGTGCAACATAACAAGTCCAGAAAACACGCCAAGTCACAGTGACTTGAGGCGACATCACAACTACGCTATTTCACCCTATGGAGCAGACACGTCGTCTACTTTATAGGGTGTTTTCGTGAGAGTGGAAACGAGTGATCAAAGAACAATTCTCATCACTCAACAGGTTTTAGTATATAAGGTAAGGGGTTGACATATTTATTCTATAAGGGGTTTTCAGGCAAGTCCAGTTTGAACATGATGAGGTAGATTTATGGAATAAAAACAAATAAAATTTATTCATTGGATTTATTGACAAAATTTGATGCATCCATTACCATTTTGTTTAAGAGTTTTGGGGAGGAGCGAATCTAGTGTAAATGTTTATCAAAATATAACGATTTTTGTGAATTCATACCACGATAAATTTAATTCATTGGATCTGGAGGAAAATTAGTGGATATTATTATCGGGCTTATACTAGGTATAGTGGAAGGACTTACGGAGTTCGCCCCAGTGTCATCTACAGGTCATTTGATTTTGGTGGGACATTTGCTAGGTTTCGAGGGTACTGTGCGTGCTTCGACATTTGAGATTGTAATCCAACTCGGTTCAATCCTGGCTGTGGCTTTTCTGTTCTGGAAACGAATTCTCAGCATCCTCGGTATCCATGTTGGAGAAGATCGGAAAGCGACAAAGTCTACGGAAAAATTAACACTTATTCATATCATTATTGGTGTTATCCCTTTTGGTGTTGGGGGCGTATTTTTTTACGATTACATAAAAGAGGTTTTGTTCAGTGCTCAAACGGTTGTTGTAACGTTAATCCTTGGCGGGATTCTGATGATTGCAGCCGAAATATTCAAACCAAAAAAGCCGGCTGCAGAAACATTGGATCAAGTCACTTACCGGCAGGCTTTAATCGTAGGTCTGTTCCAGTGCTTTGCACTTGTTCCCGGTTTTTCGAGAATGGGTGCTACGCTATCGGGAGGTTTGCTAGCAGGTATGAGTCACAAAACAGCCTCGGAATTTACGTTTATAATGGCACTTCCTATTATGTTCGGAGCTTCACTAAAGGATTTATACGAGAGCTGGGATTATCTGTCGGTTGATGATCTTCCCTTATTTATTACGGGGTTTGTGACTGCTTTTATTGTAGCCATGATTGCAGTTAAATTTTTCCTGAAGTTGATTAACCGGATTAAACTGATTCCTTTTGCAATCTATCGTTTTGTATTGGCAGCCGCTTTTTGGATCTTTTTGCTAAACTAGAGCATTCTTATTATCTATTACATGTGAATAAATTAACCGTCGCCGGGAGTCTTATCCATGATCAGTGTTTTTATCAACTCACATTGAAAAGGAAAGATTCCCTTTTGCTTTTTTTTTGGAAATAGGTAGTTATCAAGGGAGATTCATCTACTGGGGTGGGAGTGCAAAATATGACACCATTCATCATAAAGCAAAGCATCATGTTTGTCATACTGTATGGAATCCAATTTTTGATCGGTACGATTGTACTCAAATATCAGTTGCGTGTGAATTACGCTCGTAAAATTGTTCATTTCATGTCTTTTATTACACCAATGGCTATTGAATTGATCGTGAGTTCCAGTACAGGATATACCGGGCCCATTTTTATCGTCGGAATGCTGATGAACTGCGTTATTATGCTCATTTATATTAAGCCAATTCGCGAGAAAAGTGTATTGGTTCAACGCATGTTTGCTTCTTTTGATCGTCCGGAAGATCGTCCTCATACTTTGCTGTGGATGAATACGCAATTAATTGCCGGCTACGTCGTTCTGGCACCCTGCTTTCTGTATTTTCAAAGCATAGGTTATGGTACGCTGGCCTTTATTCCCGTTATCATCAATGGACTAGGAGACGGGCTAGCCGAACCGATCGGTATTCGCTTTGGAAAACATAAATATCGTGTTCATGCCTTATTTTCGAAGAAAAAGTTTACGAGAAGTATCGAAGGCAGTTTATGTGTGTTCTTATCCGCAGTATTGATCCTTTTGGTGTTTGCAAGCAGTTTTACAGTTCCACAATTAGTTGTTGCACTGCTGGTTCTTCCTATAGCTGTAACTCTAGCTGAGGCATTCTCACCCCATACTGTAGATACACCGTTTATACTTATCGTTGGTTTTGCGTGTTTGTACATGATCATTTCATTTGTTTAACAAGGAGAACTTCATATGACAACCAGTGAATACAAGGTGATTTCTATTAAATCCAGTTATGAAGCATTCATTAATTATAGCTATATTGTCGTTGATGAAACGACCCGGGAGGCAGCGGTTATTGATCCTTCCTGGGACCTCGAAGCCATTCTGGATTCCCTGGAAGCTGAGCAGGCCAAACTCACACACATCCTGTTGACACATTCCCATACGGATCATGTACATCTTGTGGGGGCATTGCTCGACCGTTTTAATCCTCAGGTTTATATGGGGGGTGCCGAAATTGATTTTTTTAGGTACCACTGTAAGAATTTGAAGCCTGTAAAGGATCGAGATGCCGTTTTAATGGGCAATACACTAATATCCTGTATAAACACCCCAGGACATACGCCGGGCTCTATATGCTATTCATTAACAAATCATATTTTTACAGGAGATACTCTGTTTGCAGAGGGATGTGGCATATGCTCCGAACGCGGAGGGGATCCAGGTGCGATGTATCAGAGTTTGCAAAAAATACGGCAGCAAATACACCCTTCCGTCAGGGTATACCCTGCACATTCATTTGGCATTGAACCGGGTCAGACACTTCAGATGCTGCTTGAGAGAAACATATATTTTAATATTTTCGATGAAGAACAGTTTATTGCTTTCCGGATGAGAAGGAATCAGCCGGATGCCAAAAGCTTTGTGTGAAGGAACAAGAGGAGTGGCATATGAAAGAAAACATTGTTTTTATGTTCTCCGGTCAGGGTTCACAATATCTTCAAGCGGGAAAAGAATTATACCGGAGTTATTCGGTATTTCGCCGATGGATGCAGCAGATGGATCGTTGGGTTCAAGACATCGGCGGCAGATCCATTATACAGGAATTATATGATTCAAATCGGCCTTATTCTGATAGTTTCGAAGAAACTCTAATTACACATCCCGCCATTTATATGCTGGAATATGCGCTTTCAAGGACATTAATGGAGAACGGGGTTATACCCACAACCGTTGTTGGTACCAGTTTGGGGGAGTTCGCTGCAGCGGCTGTATCCAACGTAATAACTCCCAAGGCGGGACTGGAAGCAGTGTATAGACAAGCTGAAATTATACACAGGACTTGTATTCCGGGAGGCATGCTGGCTGTATTGCATAGTCGTGACATCTATGACACTAATCCGGAGCTACATGCGGAGTGTGAGCTTGTTGCTGTGAACTCGTCAAATCATCTAGTCATCTCGGGGGAGTTGAAAGGGCTTACAATAGCGGAGAATTGGCTAAAAGGCGAAGGGATTTCTCATGTCAGACTGTCTGTTACTCATGGCTTCCATTCAGCATGTATCAATCCTGCGGCCAAAGAGTATTTAGCCTATCTGGACAAGCTGTCTTACGATGCACCCCAGATTCCGCTTGTCTCTAGCTTGACCGGACAAGCTGTCACCAAGGTATCAACCGATCATTTTTGGCGAGTTGTCAAGGAACCGATTCTTTTCTCTCAGGCGATATCTCATATACGAGAAGAGAAACCGGATAGTATATTTCTGGATTTGGGGCCTTCGGGTACACTTTCCAGCCTCATAAATCAGATTAGCCACAGGAAGGAACGAACATATATAACCATGACTCCCTTCCATCAGGATGCAAAACATGTGGAAGAGATCATTAGTCGTTACGCCAATTCGAATGAAACTGGAGGGGATGAACCTTTGTGGGCATATGTATTTCCAGGGCAGGGATCACAGAAGTTGGGCATGGGTGAAGGATTATTTGAGCAGTTTCCAGAGTTGACCCGGCAAGCGGATGATATTCTTGGATTTTCCATTCAGGAACTGTGCTTGTACGATCGGTCTCAGCAATTGAGCCTGACAGAATATACGCAGCCGGCTTTGTTTGTTGTTAATGCCATGATGTATCTACATAAAATCAAGGAAACAGGCAGAAAGCCAAGTTTGGTTTCGGGCCACAGTTTGGGAGAATACAATGCGCTTTTTGCCGCAGACGTATTTGATTTTGCTACAGGATTGAAGCTTGTACATAAAAGAGGAGAAATCATGAGCATGGCCCCTAAAGGGGGGATGGCCGCGGTTATCGGTTTAACCGAGAGTGCATTGAAGACAATTCTTCAACGATTTGGACTGTATCAACTGGATATCGCCAATCTGAACTCCCCGACCCAAATTGTTTTGGCAGGGCCTCAAGAAATCATTGATCAGGCCAAACCAATTTTTGAACAAAACGGTGCACAGATGTATATCCCTCTCAGGGTCAGCGGCGCATTTCATTCGCGTTATATGGAAAAATCAGCCAAACAATTCGATCAGCATCTCCAGCGTTATACATTTTCCGCTCCTACGATGACCGTCATCTCAAATTATACAGCCCGACCCTATCGTACAAATGAAATTCATGCCAATTTGGTCCGCCAAATTACACATCCGGTTCGCTGGTCTGAAACGGTACGGGTTCTGATGGGCATGGGCGTAAACACAATAGAAGAGATCGGTCCAGGCAATGTGCTGACTAAGCTGGTTACCAAGATTCAGACAGAGTGCGAACCCATCGTATATCGTCCTGAAGACATGTCTGTCAAACCATTATCGTCAGCAGTCCACCCCGATACTCCAATATCATCCGTTGTACAGCCTGGCAACCAAGAAACTCGACTGGCCGAGTCTCTTGGCTCGAAACCCTTCAAAAAGGACTATAATCTGAAAATGGCCTATTTGACAGGTGCAATGTACAGAGGCATTGCTTCGGCGGAGATGGTTGTTAAAGTGGGGCAATCGGGAATGATGGGCTTTTTGGGCACAGGGGGGTTAAGCCTGAAGCAGATCGAAGAAGGAATCGATTATATACAACACCATTTGCAGGATGGACAGGCATATGGGTTAAATCTTCTTCATCAAATGACACATCCTGAACGTGAAGAAGAACAGGTTAACTTATTACTACGTAAAGGTGTAAATACAGTAGAGGCTTCTGCCTTCATGGGTGTTACTCCGGCATTAATCAAGTACCGTGCTCATGGACTGAAGCGTTCATCAGACGGGCGGGTATCCGCAACCAATCGCATTATTGCAAAAGTATCCAGACCTGAAGTGGCTGAAGCATTTTTAAGCCCCGCTCCGGAATTCATGGTTGAGAAGATGTTGAAGGAAAACAAGATTACATCTGTTCAGGCAGAACTCCTGAAAAAAGTACCCATTGCAGAGGATCTGTGCCTTGAGGCTGATTCGGGTGGACATACAGATGCGGGTGTGGCGTATGTCCTGCTGCCTGCCATGGTTCGTCTTCGCAATACAATGATGGAAAAGTACGGTTATTCGAAAGAAGTCCGCATTGGTGCTGCCGGTGGTATTGGTACACCTGAAGCAGCAGCAGCTGCTTTTTTGCTCGGAGCGGATTTTATCGTAACAGGTTCAATCAATCAATGCACGGTTGAAGCAGCTACTAGTGACGCTGTCAAAGATTTACTACAGGATATGAACATTCACGACACGGAATATGCTCCTGCTGGAGACATGTTTGAGATTGGAGCCAAGGTACAGGTTCTCCGCAAAGGTGTATTTTTCCCCGCCAGAGCGAACAAGCTCTATGATTTGTACCGGCAGCATGATTCTTTAAATGACATTAGTGAAAAAAACAAACAGCAGCTGGAAAACAAATATTTCAAAAAAACCTTTGAAGAAGTATATCGCCAGGTCGTTCAGTATAGATCTCCGGAGGAAATACAAAAAGCCGAACAGAATCCCAAATACAAAATGGCATTGGTATTCAAGTGGTATTTTGCCCACAGTACGATGCTTGCAATGGAAGGAACAGCAGGTCATCAGGTCGATTATCAAATCCACTGTGGTCCTGCCTTGGGAGCTTTTAATCAATGGGTGAAAGGCACACCGCTGGAGGACTGGAGAAACCGCCGCGTAGCTGAAGTGGGCATAAAGTTAATGGAAGATACGGTTTTGGTTATGCAAGAGCGCCTGAAACAATTGGCTATGGCCGTTGAGATGAACTAACTTTTAGCATTGTGGGGACAGGGGGGGTGTGATGATGCGACAAAAGAAGAACATGGAGCCAACATCCGATATTGATCCAGGATTTCGCCTTACAGATATTGCAATTGTTGGTATGGCATGCAGGTTTCCGCAGGCTGATCATTATACGACGTTTTGGGATAATCTTGCGAATGGAGTGGATTCTGTCAAGGAGATTCCTCCAGATCGATGGGATGTATCGAAGTTCTATTCTCAAGATATTGACGCCCCGAATAAGAGCATTGGTAAATGGTGCGGTCTGCTTGATGATGTGTATTCTTTTGATCACCGCTTTTTCAGTATCTCTCCCCGAGAGGCCAAAAATATGGACCCACAGCAACGAATGATGCTTGAAGTTTCCTGGCAATGCATTGAAGATTCCGGGATTTCACTTCAAAGGTTACAGAATCAGATCACTTCCGTTTATGCCGGAGTAATGACGGTAGATCACCGCCAAATGGCGTGCCTTCCCGAATTGGAGATAGATAGCTACGCTTGTCTTGGAAATTATGAAAGTATTCTTGCCAATCGAATTTCTTACATTATGGACTTCAAGGGCGCGAGTATATCAGTAAATGCAGCTTGTGCATCTTCATTAGTAGCCGTCCATGAAGCCAAACAAGCCCTGCAACGAAAAGAGTGCAATTACGCCTTAGCTGCATGTGTAAATCTAAATTTGCATCCCTGGAAGTTTATCTCATTTTCCAAGTCAAGAATGTTAAGTCCGGATGGACGTTGTAAAACCTTTGATAAGGAAGCCAATGGTTATGTACCAGGGGATGGAGCAGGCGTGTTGTTGCTTCAAAGGCTTGAAGATGCGTTAGCAGAAGGTAATCATATCTACGGGGTTATCAAAGGATCTGCCTGCAATCATGGTGGAAGAAGCGCATCCATAACTGCTCCGAGCATGAGGGCACAACAAGACGTCATCTTGGCTGCTTATCAGGATGCAGATATTTCCCCGGAAATGGTCACGTATATTGAGGCACATGGAACGGGAACGTCATTGGGAGATCCGATTGAAATTGAAGCGCTTAAAAATGCATTTGCTGCCTATACTTCCCGAACCCAATTCTGTCGGATTGGCTCGGTAAAAACCAATATTGGCCACTTGGAGAGTGCTGCGGGCATGGCTGGTATTGTGAAAGTGATCATGATGATGAAACATGGTAAAATACCTGCCAACCTTCATTTTAACGATCCTAATCCGATCATAGATTTTAAGAATACTCCTTTTGAAGTGGCGGGGTCTCTAACTGATTGGAACAGTGCTGGCGAAGGTTTACCTTTAAGAGCGGGCATAAGCTCTTTTGGTTTTGGTGGAGTCAACGCACATCTGGTGATTGAACAGTGGTGCACTGCACCCTCGAACAAACAGAAGGATGCCGTCGCCGCCCGTTCTCAACTGTTCACGCTATCAGGCAAATCGAAATGGCATTTGGAAAAACAGCTTGAATCGTGGAGAGCATTCTCGCTAACATCCGAGTTTGATGAGTGTACGCTGCGTGATATTAGTGGAACATTGTCCACGGGAAGAGTGGCTTTTCCTTATCGTTATGCTGTGATGGTAGACAATTTACAGCAGTTGAAGGAAGAGTTGCATTCGGAATCAAGTCGTCCTTTCATGCCCAAGCAGCAAAAGTGGGCAATAAGAATGGGGCACTTTTCCTATATAAACTATGAGCAATTTAGCAATTTAACCCGTGGTTTACCGCATGTGGAGGACATCATCCAATCCTTACTGAATCAAATTGCCGATAGTGATCGTCCACTTGCCGATCACTATCGGCAGATGTTCTACAATGGACCATGGGAGCAAGAGACACTTCCGTGCTGTCAGTTCATTGCTGGATATGCCGTACTTCGATGTTTACTTGATGCGGGCTTAAAAGTGGAATGGATGACAGGGGAGCATACAGGGATGTGGGCTGTTCTTGCCGTAAACCAAATGATCGCTCCCGAAGAAATCCTTTTGAGGCTTTCAGGAAAAAATGAAGCTGATTTCATTAAACTACATCGTCCGTGTCTGCCTTACTATGACCCAACAGTGCAAGATATTTTGTATCCGATGTCCTTTGGCGAGTCTTATCTCCGGCGTTTGTTGGGTAGCTCGCAAATTGAAAGTGTGGACTCTGGGAATAGCGAGCATGATCGATTCGAATATCCAATGGTAAGTGATCACGAACGGGTTAAATATTATCTGACTAAGGGTCAATCACTCATCGCTCATCAGTTCACCTTCAGAAAGTATGTAGATGAATGGTCGAATCTTCTAGGTAAAGTAAGTGGGGACGATTGGAATTTGGAGGAGTTGCTTGGAAAGCCTGTTGATGTCTTGATGTTTACGGAGCTTTCCACTAAGCAGTTGTTCATTATAGTTACCGTTGTGGCTTATTCCCTAAGGAAGTTGAACCGCAAATGGAATTTGACGATAATGACTGAGCCCGATCCACGATTCGAAGAAATGTTGGATCTGATGAACGATCACATCTTACTTCCTGAAATGGTCGCCCGGCTTGTTTTGGATTCCAATGTGGACTATAAGGTTGTTGCCGAATCCATGAACCTGAAACAGCGAGAAAGGGATATGGAGCCCAATGACAACCGATTATGTGCTCGAATTGATAACGTGCCCGAAATTGTAAATGTTGAGCAATGGCTGCATCAAACACAAGAAAGCCAAGTTGATCTGGAGAAGATTTCGTCAGACATCAAGATCATTGACATCGGAGTAGTTCAATCGGCCGCACCTGATACGCTGAAACTTGCTTTAAAAGAGGATGAAGCGGGATATGACTTCTGGAATATCCTCGGTCAGTTATGGCTCCATGGCGTGAATGTGAGGTGGGACCTATGGTTCCCTTCAGGAACATTTAACAAGCTTGCCCTGCCTACTCAGCGTTTCGAGTCTGTAATACATCGATTACATGACCATAATGATACGGTAGCTCATGAAGCTAATCAATCGGTTAGCGATGTATATATGCTTACAAGTGTATATGAGAACAGCTTGGATAGGGCGTTGCACCCGATGATCGGCCGGAATACCTCAACCTTGGATGAATTCAAGTATCAAACGTTGTTTACAGGCAAAGAATTTTTTCTGAATGATCACCGCGTAGATGGTAAACGAACATTACCAGGTGTTGCTTATTTGGAGATGGCATTAGCCGCTGTGCAGAATGCAGGCATCCAGGAGGTCATCGGTTTTGGTGATGTGGTGTGGTCAAGACCCCTAATAGTCATGGAGCAACCTGTTGAAGTAAACATTTCGTTGTCTAAAACCCAGGAAAAAATTCAGTTCCACGTATGGACCGGCGACTATGTGAACCCTAGAAAAGTTTATGGGCAAGGGACGTTGTATGGAATAAAGACAGATGGCAACAAACAGGACACACGACAAGGCAATCCTTATAGGGTTAAACGGGATATCGATGCGATTAGAGGAAGATGTGTTGACCCTATTTCAGGAGTATATCGCAAACTTGAAAAGAGTCATCTGGTCTACGGTCCTTCCTTCCAATCCATTATGGACTGCTGTATGGGTGAGAACGAAGCTATTGCCAGGTTTGTCCTTCCAATCCCTTGTTATGAACAGTTACACGCGTATACGCTTCATCCTGTAGTGATGGACAGCGCACTGCAGACAGCGATGTTACTTGCCCAAAAGGTGAGCTCTGCTCCTTGTATGCCCTATTCCATAGGTGCGGTCAAATGGTGGAAGCGGCTTCCAGACAAGGGAAGTGTATATGTCAGGCAGCAGGGTACGCAAGGGGAAAAAGCATTCAAGTTTGATATTGTACTGCTTGATGAGCAGGAACTAATATGCATGGAAATGAGCGACTTTACAGTAAGACAGGTTCAGGACAAAAAGAGTCATGCGAAGGACCCATTGAAAACACTTTTGCGAAAATTGGAAGCCGGAGAGGTTGAACCTATTGATGTCTTAACTTATATGGAGGAACGATGAGAAAAGATCAGATGTTATCACTGGATCAGATTCTTGAAATGGTGAAGGGACGACGTCTCTCATCAGAGACAGCCTACCAGCTTATACAGGAAATAGAGCGGCATGATACTTTGGCTTCCAATAAGAAAAACCTGCATCAGAATACGTACCTGTATCCATCCTGGGAAATTCAAGACCTTCAACGTACCGTTTTCAAAAGTGAAAGGCTTCTGTTATTTGTTTCTGGTGAAGAACACATGCAGCAATGGAACCAGAGCACTTCCGTAATTCGTGTGTTACAGGGAAATCAATTCATTGAGCAGGATGTTAATACATTTATAGTCCGCCCGGGACAGGAAGAGGATGTTGACCGTTTGTTCAACAGGCTGTCCGAATTACAGTGGATTCCTGATACTGTCGTTCATGGATGGAGTGGTACGGTACTTCCAGAAAATGAAGGGACCCTATTGAACAAGTGGCTCGCCCAGGGTGTGTACACCTTATTTTATACATGCCGATGGCTGGCGAAATGTGCTGACAAAAAGAAAGTACATCTTTTATATGCTTATTCCAGCGATCGTAAAGAAGAACCGGCAAATGAAGCTGTAAGCAGTTTCATGCGCAGTGTGAAATGGGAACACCCGCAATGGACATGTCGTACATTGGACATGGGAAATGAACCAGTCGATATGTTTCACCTCATCCAACAGGAGATGGAAGCTCGGGACCAGGCGGTAGAGGTACGTTATCGGGGCAATCGACGTTATGTGAAGAGATTGCTATCGCTGCCGAAAACAGAATATTCACAAGTAGAGTGGAATAAACAAGGCGTTTATTTGATTACAGGTGGGATGGGTGGTATCGGCCTCCAGTTTGCCTCCTTGCTTGCCCAATCCGCTCGAGTCATTGTTTTGTCTGGACGTTCCATTCTGAGTAGGGATCAGGAACAACAATTGTGTGATCTAGGGAAGTTTGGAGCTGAAATAGTGTATATTGCGGCGGATGTATCGCAACGTGAGTCCGCTTTTAATCTCATCCGTGAGTGCAAAACCAGATTTGGGGGCATTCATGGTCTGATTCATTGCGCTGGCGTATTGAGAGACTCAATGCTTCAATCCAAAAATAAAGTGGACATGGATGCTGTTATCGCTCCTAAAGTATACGGAACGGTTTGGCTAGACGAAGCTTCTTGTCATGAACAGTTGGACTTTTTCATCGTTTGCTCTTCCGTCATGTCCATTCTGGGCAACGCTGGACAATGTGATTATGCTTTTGCCAATGGCTTTATGGACAGTTTTTGCCGTCAGCGGAATCGGTTGAACAAAGAGGGGATGCGTTCGGGTCAAACGCTCTCTCTGAATTGGCCTCTGTGGTTGGAAGGAGGGATGGGAGTAGATTCAACCCATCGTCTTTTTTTGGAAAATACGCTCGGGGTTTCATCGATATCCAGCGAACATGCTATACAGGCTTTTGAGGATGCTTTTCATTGTAAGGAAAGTCAGCTAGTGATTGTTGGCGGGGATGCAACCAAATTTCAGAAGGTACACGAGAAAACGTCGTTTGCGGATGTGGACTCGGTTCCAAAAGAAATGTTGTTAGAGAACAGCATAAATGAGGAGGTTTTACTAGAAAGGGCTTCAGAAATTATGTTGACCATATCCTCACAGATTCTCAGTGTTGATGTACATGAAATGGATCTGGATGCGGATAAAAGCGACTATGGGTTTGATTCCATTTCGACGACTGACTTTGTCAATCGACTCAACGCAACGTACAACATTGATCTAACGCCCCCTATTGTGTTTGAATATGCGACTTTAGGGGCCTTTGCAACCTACCTAATCGGAGCTTATGGCGAAGACATCGCCCGATATCATGGAATGAGTGGCGGGCACGTTGAACTCGAATTGCAGACTCCGCATATGGTCGGTGATGATGAAACACATGAGATTGCAAGTGAGCCTATCGAACTCCATAGGAGGAATAAAGAACCCATTGCCATTATTGGAATAGGCGCTCACATGCCTCAATCCGAGAGTATGGATGAACTATGGGAGAACTTGGTTTCCGGGAAAACATTCATTTCCGAAATCCCTCCTGAACGCTGGGATTGGCATCAATATTATGGGGACCCAATAAAAGAAGTCAACAAAACCAACATCAAATGGGGCGGATTTATGAAAGCCATTGATCAATTTGATGCTTCGTTTTTTGGAATTTCGCCTCATGAAGCTGGGTTGATGGACCCGAGACAGCGCATTTATTTGCAAACTGTATGGGAAGCCATTGAAGATGCCGGTTACAGGCCATCGGAGTTGTCCGGGAGTAAAACAGGTATGTTTGTCGGGGTGGTTAGTTCAGATTATTATGACCTGATTCACCAATCAGGCGTTCCAACTGAAGCACATACAGCTTTGGGCATATTTCATTCCATTCTGGCTAACCGAATTTCATATCTTCTAAATCTGCATGGACCTAGTGAACCCGTGGATACAGCCTGTTCCGGTTCACTGGTCGCCATTCATCGGGCAGTGGAATCGATACACAACGGAGAATGTGAACTGGCAGTTGCTGGAGGCATCAGTGTTATCGCAAGTCCACAGCTGATGATTGCCTTTAATCAGGCAGGCATGCTCAGTGTGGATGGTCGCTGTAAAACCTTTGATCAAGGTGCTGATGGGTACGTTCGTGGCGAAGGTAGTGGGGCATTGCTGCTCAAACCGTTGTCCAAAGCGGAAGCGGATGGAGACCATATCTATGGAGTAATTCAGGCAACGGCTATAAATCATGGGGGACATGCCAACACTTTGACATCTCCAAATCCTAATGCACAGGCAGAACTTATTGTTGAAGCATGGTCCAGATCCGGAATTGATCCGAGGACAGTAGATTATATTGAAGCACATGGTACGGGGACCCCATTGGGTGATCCGATCGAGATAAATGCGCTTAAAAAAGCTTTCTCTCAGCTGGTTCAAGACTGGGATGAGTTGCATGGTAAGCCGAGCGGTTCTGCCTCTGAGTCCTCCGTTCCGCACTGTGCAGTCGGAACGATAAAAACCTATATTGGACACTTGGAGGCAGCAGCAGGAGTGGCGGGAGTCCTCAACGTGGTACTCAGTATGAAGCATAACCGATTGTTGCCGAATTTGGAGCTAAATGAAGTTAACCCTTACATCCAGTTGGAGAACAGTCCGTTTTATATCGTAAAGGAAGGGCAGACCTGGAATCGTAAACATGATGCTGCCCCAAGAAGTGCAGGCGTAAGTTCATTTGGCTTTGGAGGTGTCAATGCTCATATTGTCATCAGCGAATACGTGACTAAGCATGACAGTTCCCTGATTATATTCAATCGCCCCCAGTTACTCATCGTTTCTGCAAAGAACAGAGATCGATTGAAAGCATATGCGAGGCGAATCGTTGAATTTCTGAGTCAAACGGATGGGATTACCCTGGCTGATGTTGCATTTACAATGCAAACGGGCAGGGAAGAGATGGAGGAAAGACTAGCATTGGTGAGTTCAAGCATCGATGACACCGTGGAAATGCTTAATCGGTTTATTGCAGATGAGACAGAAAATCTATCTCCATGTTGGCAAGGGAGCGTAACCAAGCGCAAGCCCTCACAAGATGAACAGGCTATAGCTTACCATCAGCCTTCCACAGATCAGGATTTCATGGTTGAAGCAGAGCTCCATAAACTTGCTCAGCTCTGGGTAACTGGCAACCGGATTGATTGGTCTTCAATGGATAAAAGAGAACGAAAACGGAAAATTTCCATCCCGACTTATCCGTTTGCAGAGACACGGCACTGGCTTCCTAATCCAGTCAAACGGATAGAAAGCCAAGAGATTCATCGGTCGGGAGTGGACAACAGATTCATGATGAAGCTGGAAAATAGATCGGATTTTCGCGCATACAGCTACGAATTTGCATTTACTGGACAAGAATCCTTTTTTCGGGATCACGAAATAAACGGATATAACGTATTGCCTGCCTCAGCTCATATTGAATTGATCAGAGCCGCTGTCATGATGGCTGCTCAACCTGGAGAGGGCGAACAAATCAGCCTTAAAAAGCTCGTATGGCTCAAACCTGTTGTCGCCAAAAAAGGCATGGGAAGGCTTCAAATACTTCTTAAACCATCTTCGAATGGATTTATTGAGGTCACCGTTCATTCTCCAACTAGTTCTCAGGGGGATGAGACAAACACCGTGGTTTTTAGCCAAGGGACTGCTGTGATAACCAAGCGTGAAGTACGCAAAACATACGAAATGGAGAATATCCTAAGCAGCTGTAGTCTGGGAAATTTTACATCAGAGCAATGTTATTCCTTTTTTTCCGCCAGGGGTATGCAGTATGGTCCAGACTTCCAGGGTCTGAAATCTGTAGCAGTGGGTCATGATCAAGCTCTGGCCAGAATTGCCTTGCCTCCGGGTATTATGGATGGATATCAGGACGGCACCATTCATCCTGGACTTCTGGATAACGCTTTTCAGGCTGCAATCGGGATCTGGCTAAGTACTTCGGGAAGTATTCAGGACGAGCAGCAAGATAGGCCTTTGTTGCCCTTCTCTATACAACAAATTCAAATCATTGGCTCCTGTGAAGCTGAGATGTGGGCTCATGTCCGAGTCCATCAGGAGAGTGGCAGCGCTGCTGTGCACGCGGATACCGAATATGACATAGATTTGTTTAGTGTGAAGGGTGATGTACGGGTATCCGTTAGGGCAATGCGTTTTAGAAGACCTGAGTCGAAAGTTCCAGATCTTGAAGAAACTAAAGGTGTGGAGACTTACGAGTTACAAATGTTGGCCCCTGTATGGAAAGAGCAGACAATCGGCTTGTATGAACATGAACGTGTACTCAACGATCTCCCGGGAGAAATATGCTTGGTAGGTACGAAGAGCTCGTACTTGACCCAGCTGCTCAAACACCTGCCACATGCCGAGATGATCGTTTTGAATCCACAGGATTCGATCATGCGCATCTCTGAACAACTAAACCTAATCATGAACCTTCGTCATATGGTGTGGATATCTCCGATAACGGCTGGAAGCTCGCCTGATGTCAAGGGAATGGTCGAGGCTCAGGAAGATGGCGTGTTTCTTCTATACAGACTGATTAAGGCACTTCTTCAGAATGGATATGGGAATCGGAGCATGGAATGGACTGTAATCACGATGCGGGCAAACGCCATTCATACACTAAATTCGGTTGATCCCACTCATGCCGGGATACATGGTCTTATAGGAGTACTGTGCAAAGAACGACCCGGATGGAAGGTTAGACAGGTGGATTTGGATCAGTTGAATGATAAGAATATGTACGAATTGTTTTCGCTGTCTGCTGATTCCTATGGATTCCCATATGTAAACCGACAAGGCGAATGGTTTCGTCAACAACTTGTGCCCGTTACATATTCTCCTGTGAGTTCCGGGCAGTCTCATTCCTATCGCCATGGGGGTGTATACGTTGTTATTGGAGGAGCAGGCGGAATCGGAGAGGCATGGAGTGAATATATGATCCGGCATTACAAAGCCCAGATCATCTGGCTGGGAAGAAGGGAGCTGGATGCTGATATTCAAGCGAAATTGCAAAGGCTGGGCGAGCTTGGTCCCGCGCCCTGTTACATGGCTGTTAATGCAACGGATTCGGAAGCAATGCGTCAGGCATGTTCAGATATTAGGCGGAATCATCAAGCCATTAATGGTTTTATTCATTCTGCCATCGTGTTGGAGGATCGCAGTCTGGAATATATGGACGAAGCTTCTTTTCGGAAAGCTTATTCCACCAAGGTAGACATCAGCATCAATATAGCCAAAGCGTGTATCGGAGAGTCGCCTGACTTTGTACTCTTTTTTTCGTCCATGAATTCCTTTTTGAATTCGGCCGGACAGGCGAATTACGTAGCCGGCTGTACGTTCAAAGATGTATTTGCCCAATTTTTGAGACAGTGCTGTGATTTTCCTATCAAAGTGATGAACTGGGGATATTGGGGAAGTGTGGGTTCGGTACGTTCTGAATATTATAAGACACGCATGGCGAAAGCAGGACAAGGTTCAATCGAAGCTCCTGAAGCGATGGAGGCTCTAGATGTACTGATGAATGGTGTGCTGGATCAGATTGCATTGATAAAGAAACAGTCTTTGGTAGATATACAGATCTTAGATGAAGAAGAATCCATTATGGTCTATCAGGGAGCTGTACCGTCTCAGGTTATATAACAGGGGTCTGAAGAGCGGGGATTATCAGACGGTGGGGGGAACGTATAATGACAGAACTGAAAGAGTTGTTGGGTCAATTATTATGGGGCAGACTGCATGCTGCAGGACTTTTGAGCAATTTCCGGGGTGAAGATGCAGCTGTAGCAGAAATACCTGATTCATTGATCGAGCGTTACGAAAGATGGTGGCGGGAGAGTTTTCTTTATTTGCGAAAATACGGTTATTGCACCTCTACTGACGCTGTAAATCCCTTGATTCAGACCAACGATACGGACCTGGCTCATGCATGGAAGGAATGGGATAGGAAAAAATTGCTGTGGCTATCCGATCCAAATGTGTCTTCCTACATTCCACTGCTGGATGCCACGCTCCGAGCACTGCCGGACATTTTGACTGGTCAGAAGTCCGCAACCGACATTATTTTTCCGAATAGTTCCATGCATCTGGTGGAGAACATTTACATGAACAATCCTGCTGCCGATTATTTCAATGCCGTTTTGGCAGATCGGGTTGCAGCTATTATAAAACAGCTACTTGTGCGGGAGCCGAGTGCACATATTCGCATTGTGGAGATCGGAGCTGGAACAGGAGGCACGAGCCAGGCGGTTTTTAACCGTCTGAATGATTTTTATCCCCATATTCTGGAATACTGTTATACGGATACTTCCCAGGCTTTTTTAAGTCATGCCCAAAAGGTATATGGCCCGCGTTATCCGTACCTTACATACGGAACGTTTGATTTGTCCAAACCGGTGTCCACCCAATCTTTGCAAGCGGGGACCTATGATATAGCGATAGCAACAAATGTCATGCATGCTGCTCCTAATATTCGCCTTGCCTTAAGGAATGTTAAGGCATTGCTCCGTTGTAAGGGTGTCTTTTTGATTAATGAAATTACCGAAAATACGCTTATGAATCACCTTACGTTTGGGTTATTGGATGGGTGGTGGAGCTATGTGGACCCTGCTCTGCGTATTTCTGGAGGACCTTTGCTTGAACAGGAAACTTGGAAAAACGTATTGTTATCCGAGGGGTTCGGGGAAGTTCAGTTACTGGCTCACACTGACGAATTCAAGGGCCAGCAAGTGATAATGGGGACAAGCAATGGCGTGGTACGTCAGCAAACCTTGAAACATGAGCAAACGGTAAAACATCAGGTCCAAAGTCAAACGAGCCGTAATTCGCAGAATATGCAGGGAAAACCGTCAGAAATCCGGTTACCTGAATTGGAGAGTTCACGTTCATCCGAAGAAAAACTGAAGTACATAAAGGAAGTGCTTGTTCGGACACTATGCGAATCTTTGAAAGTGGAGGCACAGCTTATCGACCATGAGGAGGCTTTTTCCGATTATGGGGTTGACTCCATAACGGGTGTTCGATTAATTCATTCGATTAATGAACGATTGGGAACGGAGCTGTTCACCACTGATATTTTTGATTTTCCTTGTGTCAACCAGCTTGCACAGTATATTGCCCCTATGTATCAGGAGAAACCGCTGGAGCCAGAACAACAAATGGAGTTTCATGGAGGTTGCAGTGCCGAGAAGCCCGACGTTCAACGAACTGAACGGATTAGTGAAGAGCGAGAGTTCACGTTGGATGATGCCATGGAGAGTCATTCCGATGGCGATATAACATCCCCCGGTTCCAACAACAGACACAAGGATATTGCGATCATTGGCTACAGCGGTAGATTCCCGCAATCGGATAATGTGGATGAATTATGGGAGCATTTGGCCGCAGGTCATGACTTGATTCAGCGTGGGGCGCGGTGGACTTCGGAACAGACAGGATCATCCGTAGAGAAAACGGAAAATAATCATGGAGCTTTTTTGGAAGATAGCGACTGTTTTGACCCCTTGTTTTTCAAAATTTCCAATGTTGAAGCAATGCATATGGACCCGCAGCAGCGATTGTTTCTGGAGGAATCGTGGAAAACCCTTGAACACGCTGGATATGCAGGGGAACTGATTCATGGCCGCAAATGCGGAGTCTACACCGGATATTGCGGAGGAGACTATGAGAAGTTGATCGGTGAACAGGCACCTGCACAAGCTTTTTGGGGTAATGCTGCATCCATCGTACCTGCCCGGGTATCCTATT
Source organism: Paenibacillus sp. FSL R5-0701 (assembly GCF_037973995.1). NCBI lineage: Bacteria > Bacillati > Bacillota > Bacilli > Caryophanales > Paenibacillaceae > Paenibacillus > Paenibacillus sp. FSL R5-0701. Next base: position 2,849,240 of record NZ_CP150230.1, read on the forward strand.
TTCTGAATTTACAGGGGCCAGCAATCGCAGTGGATACCGCATGTTCTAGTTCGTTGGTTGCCATTCATCTGGCTTGTCAAGCTCTATGGTCAGGGGAAGTGGAGCTTGCTCTGGCAGGTGGAGTGTTTGTGCAATCCACGCCTGATTTTTATAATTCTGCTAGTCGGGCGGGCATGTTGTCCCCTGCTGGAAGGTGTCATAGCTTTGATGAACGTGCAGACGGTTTTGTACCGGGTGAGGGTGTTGGGGCCGTGTTGCTCAAACGGCTGGAGGATGCCATCCAAGATGGCGATCATGTACACGGGATCATCAAAGGCAGCTGTATCAATCAGGATGGGAGTACCAATGGTATCACAGCCCCTAGTAGAGCTTCGCAGGAAAGACTGGAACGCCAGTTATACGACCAGTTCGGTGTTAATCCGGATCAGATCCAATTGGTTGAAGCGCATGGTACTGGAACGAAACTGGGTGATCCCATTGAATTCGAAGCACTGAACCGAAGTTTTCGGAAGTATACGAGCCGTTCACAATATGCTGCACTAGGTTCGATCAAGTCGAATATGGGACATTCGATTGCAGCAGCGGGCATAGCCGGTGTGATCAAATTGTTATTGGCCTTGAAACATCAACAGATTCCGCCATCCATCCATTATTCCAAAGCAAATCCCAATATTGATTTTTCGAAAAGTCCATTCTATGTCAATACTCAATTGAATCCATGGCATACACCTCCCGGACGAAAAAGGGCTGCTCTTGTAAGCTCATTTGGCTTTAGTGGGACTAACGCTCACCTTGCCATCGAGGAGTCTCCCGGAGAGTTTTCTCCTTCAATACATAAACCGGGTTATCTAATGGTGTTGTCTGCACAATCGACAGAACAGTTGAGGGAACAAGTGAGACGAATTGCTCAGCATTACAGGAAAGTGGGAGCCCAGCTTGATTACGCAAGCACAAGCTTTACTTTGATGACGGGGAGAAGACATCTGGAGCATCGGTTGGCGTGTGTAATTCAGCATTCTGACGAAATGGCCTCCATTTTGGAACAATGGCTTGAAACCGGTGGCTCATCACAGATCTATGCGGCGGATTTATCAGGCCAGCCTTCCAAAGAGCAATCCGTTCTTCGACGTTATGGCAATGAATGTATCCAAAAAATCGCTGCGGAATCATTAGATGATTCGCGATATGTTGAAAACCTGCATACTATTGCAGAACTGTATGTACAAGGGTATGAATTGGATTATAACCGGCTTTATTTGACAGAAAAGTATAAAAGAATACCTCTGCCAACGTATCCTTTTGCACGGGAAAAATATTGGGTGAGGTCTGGGATAGCGACGAGGTCCGTTGAAACAGATGTAAAAAGTGAGATTTTGAATGTTGCTTCTGACAACAAAGAGGAGAGAATAGCAAAGCTTCTTTTGAAGCAATGGAAGCATTCGGCAGTTACAAATCCTGATCCTGGGCATGGAAAAGTTGTGGTTGGATCTACACTGGAAACCGTTGGGCTTGCCAATAAACTTTCACAAATGATACAGGGCAGCCAGGTTGTGCTTGTGAGTGAGGAGGAGCAGGACTCTGGACGTTTGCTCGATGTTTTGATGAATTGTGATGCTTTTATAGATCTGTCAGGCTGTGGGCGAAAGATGGAAGCAGAAGAAATGATGCTGGACAAACTGACCTACTGGTTAGCAAGGCTTCAACAAATGATTGATACCCGTGGTCACAAAGAATTAAAGCTGCTTGGAGTCACTATGGGGCTGGAGTCTTTCCAAAATAAATCGATTTATCTAGGTGGAGCAGAACGGGCTGGGCTCTACAGGATACTACAAAGTGAGTACAGACATATTATTTCGCGGCATATCGATGTGGACCCGGCAGACAGTGAGTTTGATGTCGCAGCACAAATCGTTCAGGAGTTAACTCATACGGGTAAGGAACAGGAAGTCTGTTATCGTGAAGGACAGCGGTACAGTGCTTATCTTGATACACTCGAAAACATCAATATACAGCAGTTGAATCAAAACCGACTCGCTTTTCCATCCAATCATGTTCTTTGGGTCACTGGAGGGACACGGGGTCTAGGCATGCTTTGTGCGCAGCATGCCGTCCGACACTACGGGGTCCGTAAACTTGTTCTGATGGGTCAGACCCCATTTCCATCTCGACATGAATGGAGGGCACGATGCGAGGACAAAGATGAGATCGGCAGTAAAGTTAGAAGTGTCCTGGAATTGGAGAAGCAGGGCGTACAGATTGAAGTACTGTCTTTTGATATAGGTGATAAAGAGAAACTTCTGGAGGCTGCAAAACACATACGTTCAACGATGGGCGTAGCCGGAGGAGTAATTCACGCAGCTGGCATAGCCGACATGGAAAATCCCGCCTTTATTCGTAAACCACTGGAGTCGATTCGGAACGTATTGTCCCCCAAAATATTAGGCACTGTAGCACTCTATGAATGCTTCCGTCACGATCCTTTGCAATTTTTTGTCCTGTTCTCTTCTGTGGCTGGAGCCATTTCGAAACTTGGTGTCGGACAAAGCGATTACGCTATGGCTAACACCTACATGGATTATTATGCCGCAGCGAATGCCCATACCAGCCCACTTATCAGTATCCAATGGTCGAACTGGAAGGAATCCGGGATGGGTGAGTTTCCAAGTCAAGCTTATAACGAAACCGGTCTGCTTAGCATCACGGATGAAGAAGGATTGAAGCTGCTGGACTGGGCACTAATCAACCAACCAGGTGCAGTCATGCTTCCGGCAATCGTGAGCAGCAAATTCATTGACACTGAGGGGAAATTGGGAATTTCCAGAGTGGTGAAAGCAGAAACGATGTCCGAAATACCTATGACAAGTGGTGTTCCTTTTTCTGATACATCCGAGATATTACAGATGAAATTAAGTTCCATATTCGCCGAGGAATTGTGTATTGAACCCGAGAAAATGAACCCGGACCGATCCTTCGAACATTTCGGGATGGATTCAATCTTGATTGCTCAGCTGGCACGCCGGATGGAACGCGAACTTCAAATTCCTGTGGTGGAACCTGGTCTTTTTTTGGACTATCCAACGATTGCAGGACTGACAGGGGCTTTGCTGCAAAAATACGCAACAAGTCCACGTACATCTCCCGAACAGATCAACAGACATGAGGCTCGACAGATTCTCCAGCAGCCCAAAGATCGTTCTCGATCCCGAGTGGCCATCATTGGAATGGCCTGTCATTTCCCGGATGCGGTGAACCCGGAACAATTTTGGAACAATCTAAAAACAGGCAAAAACAGTATACGTGAAATTCCGTCATCCCGGTGGGATTGGAGAACGTACTACCATCCTGATGGCAAAGCCGGGAAAAGCATGAGCAAGTGGGGGGCTTTTCTCGATGAGCTGGAATGGTTTGATCCCGATTTTTTCGGAATGGATCATTCCCTGGCAACTCATCTGGACCCTTTGCAAAGGCAGTGGCTTGAGGTTAGCGCTGAAGCACTTGCAGATGCAGGATATGGAAAGAGTCAGCTTGAGTCGCTTGAGGTTGGTGTGTTTGCAGGGGCAAGAACAGGTCATTTCATGAGCAAAATACGTCGGGACAACAAACAAACCATTATTGGCACAGGTCAAAATTTTATTACGGCACATTTAGCTCATTTATATAACCTCAGAGGTCCTAACATGGTCGTGGACACTGCTTGTTCCAGTTCCCTAACAGCCATCCATCTGGGTGCCCGGAGTTTGCAGAATGGGGAAGCAGATCTGGTGATCGCCGGTGGGGTTGAAGTTTTATTGGATGAGACCCCTTATCTTTCCCTGACTGCATCAAAGGTGCTGTCACCAGATGGACAATGTAAAACCTTTGATGCCTCCGCTAATGGAATTGGGGTTGGGGAGGGCTGTGGAGTAATCGTCATGAAACGATTGGAACAGGCCATAACGGACGGTGACAAAATCTACGGAGTGATTGATGGCTCTGCGATTAACAATGATGGTCATACAATGGGCGTCACCACACCGAATCCCCAGGCTCAGCAGTCGTTAATCGAACGTGCCATCAAGGATGCAAATATTGATCCGGCTTCAATCAATTATGTAGAAACACATGGAACAGGCACGGTCATTGGAGATCCCATTGAGCTTAAAGCGTTAACCCAAGTGCTGGGAACCAGTATGAAAAAGGGGGATCTTTGCGGTGTGGGAAGTGTCAAAAGCAATGTGGGACATCTGTTGAGTGCAGCAGGGGCAGTTAGCATGATCAAGGTTTTGCTGAGTATGGTACATGGTCAGATCCCGCCCAGTTTAAATTGTCCGCATCCGAATCCGAGATTTCGGTTTGAAGAAAGTCCGTTATTCCTTGTTCAAGAACTTACACCTTGGACCAATAAAGTGTTGCGTGCGGGTGTCAGCGCGTTTGGACTCGGAGGAAATAACGCTCATATCCTTGTCAGCAATGAAGGTGTACCAGACCCAAATAAAGCAACACTGGAACCTCGTTTCAATCGCATTATCTGGAATAGAGCCCGGTTTTGGCCGGATGAGGTTGAGGAGAAAAACTTGGTGTTCGGATCGTCATCAGGACAAACCCATCGTAAGCCTGAGCATATGCTGTCTTTCTTCACACCGAAAAAAATGCAGTAAGGGGGAACTGTCGTTGATAGGTCGCAATCAAGAAACATACGTGCAACGTTTAAGCCACAGCAACGCCATCGTTCAGGATCATCGTGTACACGGAATTTGTACGTTACCCGGGGTCACCCTACTGGATATGATCTATCGTTTGTCGGCTTTATATTTGGAGACACACTCTGTCGAATTGCGGCAGATTTTGTTTACAACGCCCATTGTGACATCAGAGCAATTTGATCGCGAGATTGCTGTGACGTTCTCACCTGTACCTTCAGAGTTGCAATGGAGGGTAACCATTACAAGCAACAAAGTGATGAATGGTACCATCGATCAGGGCAGTGAAGAACAACATATGCAATGTACGATGTTTCTTGTTGATCCTGAGTTTAATCCACCCGTGATCCATATTCAGGATCTGAAAACTCAATCCCGAGATCAGTGGAGCATGGATGAGGTTTATCAATTGGCGAGGCAGGTCAACATCGAGCATGGGCCATTTATGCAAACTTCAGGGGTCGTCTACCAATATGAGAATCAGGAGCTTATGTGTCTGAATCTCAGTGAGCAGGCTTCCGTTTACTCCAATGAATTTTATGCACATGCAGCTTTTTTGGATGGGGCAACTTTTGCGGGCTCCTCATTTCGTTTAAAGGAAAAAGCACAGGGGATGTTTGATGATCAGACTCCCTATATTCCTTTTATGATTGAACGCTTCTGTATTTATGGTCCGTTACCTGACACCATTGGTGTGTACTCGCTCGCTCGACCATTGATAAACGATAATTCTGTCTCATCACCAGATCTGATTTCTACAGATATTAGAGTGGTTGATTCTGCTGGCAAGTCCTTGGTTGAATTTGAGCGTTTAACCGCTAAACGTATTCGTAATCCTCATTTGATACAGAAATGGGCCGAAGTACATCAGAATCCAAATGGGGTAGAAGGCTCAGGTTCAGAGGATTCATCTGTACCAGAGCTGGCCACAAAGGTCAATATACAAGATTCACCTGTCATCATAGATGATACATCCGAACTATCGAATCAGCGAAGAGGTGTTCCAGAAGGGAACACGAAGCAGGTTGCGGACTATTTAAAGGTAGAGATAGGCAAAGTGCTTGGAACATCTGAAGCGAATTTGGACACAGAACTGGGATTTTATCAGATGGGACTGGATTCCTTGCAGCTTATCAACCTTTCAAGGACGCTGGAGAACAAAGTGAAGGAGCAGCTTTACCCCACGCTGTTATTTGAATATTCCAATATTAAGTCTCTTGCTGCATACCTGCACCAACATTGGCCTGAGGCATTTACTGAAAATCAGTACACGGAGAGCAAAGCTTCGGCCAGCAAGGCAAGCATCAAAACTTCAGAACTCAATCATGATCGGGGAAAGAGTGATGATTACTCATCTGTCATGCTCGAACCCTTCTGGGAAGAGGTCACGCTGCATATGCGTAACACCTCAAACACAGTGCGGAGCCACGTTGTTATTCTTTGCGAGCAAGCAATTGGACATGATCAAATGATCAAGGAATGTTTTCCGCAATCAGAGGTTGTCACACTAACCAGTGAACGTACCATGCCACAGTCATTTGAACAAATGTGCGAGCAATGTATAGTCTGGCTTCAGAATTACATGCAGCAGTTTCCCAAAGCGGAGACCCATATTCAAATAATTGGTCCGTCAGGAACGGGCACTGATTTTTCAGGCGCGATGGGAGCCCTTTTAAGAACAGCTCATGCAGAGAACCCTCATCTGCATGGACAGATCATCACGGTGAATGATATTCATAACGTTACAAGAACCCAATGGGCGGACTGGTTGGATAAAGAGCGAGTAACACATTCCTCGGGAGTCAGTGAAGTGTGTTACACCGGAAAATCTCGTGTGCGGATGGTGAAAAAATACCGTGAGAAGCCGATACCGATGCTGCAGAAAAGCCAGTATGTTGCAAAAGATGGTGTTTATCTGATTACTGGTGGATTGGGTGGATTAGGCTTGATGGTAGGTCGCCATTTGTCTGAGCAAGGGAGGGTTACATTGGCGCTGGTGGGGCGTTCTTCTCTTGGCAAAAAAGAGTCCGATAAGATATCGGAGTTGAAGAGTCTGGGAGCGGATGTTCATTATTTTCAGGCAGATCTAACGCATAGCGAGCAGACGAGTCATGTCATCCAGCAGATTCGGACCAGTCTGGGAGTTATTCGGGGAATCATACATTGTGCAGGAGTTACCCGGGACCAATTCATTTTACAGAAAACAAAAGAGAATATTTCGGAAGTGCTAGGCCCTAAAGTGAGCGGACCTTGGTACCTGGATGAATATACTCGTGATCAACCACTGGACTTTTTTATTTTATTCTCTTCACTATCGGCTGTGCTCGGGAATATGGGACAAGCAGATTATGCTTGTGGTAACGCTTTTATGGATCGGTTTGCAGAGCGGCGTCAGCAACAGGTTGTGGCAGGACAGCGATCAGGCAGAACCCTTTCAATTAATTGGCCTCTATGGGCGAATGGAGGCATGTCGATCGATCCAGTTTACCAGCAGCAGTTGGAAGTCAAAACGGGATTGGCCCCGCTGCCTCAAGACGAAGGAATGCAACTGTTCGATTCGCTTATGATGAATGCATCAACGCAGACTGTTGTGATGTATGGTAAACCTTCGTTTATCCGAAGTTTTGCACAAACTACTATCCATGTGGAGGGCCCTTCTGCAGCAAAAGTTTTAAATCATGAGGTTCCTCGAAAAGAAAAGAGACCATCGGAAATGCATACAGAAGATATAGCCATTATTGGTGTGGCTGGCCGCTATCCGATGGCTCGGAATGTGGATGAATTTGCTGCCAATCTGTTATCAGGTAAGGATTGCATTACAGGTTTTCCCAGAGATCGTTGGGAACAGGGGCGGTTTTCGTATACGCCGGAATCATATTATCAGTTTGGGGGATTCATCGATAAGATTGATGAGTTCGATCCACTATTTTTTAATTTATCTCCCCGTCAGGCGGAGATGATGGACCCCCAGGCAAGACTTTTTCTGGAGACGGCATGGGAAGCCTGTGAAGATGCGGGATTTCGCGTTGAACGCAGTCAGCACCAGGATGCTTCAACAGGTACCCGGAGTGTAGGTGTATTTGCCGGCGTATTCTGGAATCATTATGAGCTGTTTGCATCGGAATTGACAGATCGCGGTGTACCTACATCCTTGGGGGTCAGTGCAGCGTCCGTTGCAAACATGGTATCGTATTGCATGAATTTCCATGGTCCTTCTCTTGCGGTAGATACCATGTGTTCCTCCGCACTAACGGCCATTCATCTGGCCTGCGAAAGCATTCGAAATGAGGAATGTGAGTATGCTCTTGCTGGCGGAGTCAACGTCATTACGCATCCACATCGATACATGTTTTTGAAAGAGGCACAGCTATTATCATCCGATGGACGATGCCGCAGTTTCGGAGAGGGCGGAGACGGATATGTGCCGGGTGAGGGAGCAGGAACGGTGTTGCTGACCAGTCTGAGTCATGCCGAAGAGCAAGGTTATTCCATCTATGGTGTTATTAAAGGGTCTGCAATCAATCATGGAGGAAAAACATCAGGCCCAACGGTACCAGACTCAACAGCACAGTCGGAAGTTATTAAACATGCATTCAAACGTTCAGGGGTTGATCCTCGAACGGTCAGTTATTTTGAGACACACGGCACAGGAACGTCCCTCGGAGATCCGATCGAGGTACAGGGACTGAATAAAGCATTGGCGGACTGGTCACTGCCGGAACAGAGTTGTGCAATTGGTTCACTGAAGTCCAATATCGGGCATTTGGAAGCGGCTGCGGGTGTGGCTGCGTTAACCAAGGTACTGTTACAGATGAAACACAATCGGATTTTTCCTTCCTTACATGCGGAACGTCTGAATCCGTACATTCCTTTTCAGAACACTCCTTTTTATGTGGAGAGGGAAGGAAAGGACTGGAGAACTATGAAGGCAGATCGTAACACTCCAGAAACCCATCCTTTGCGAGCGGGTATTAGCTCCTTCGGAGCAAACGGCAGTAACGCCCATTTGATTGTTGAAGAATATGCACCAACAGCAGTAAATTCCAGTTCAGATTTGGAGTCCGAGCTTCCAGTCATTGTTCCGTTATCTGCCAAAAGTCAAACAAGTCTGCTTGATCATGTGCGCGACATGATGAATTATCTCTCCACCAGTAAGGAATATCAAAATTCCGCCGCCACACGGGGAATCAAGCTATCCAATCTGGCATACACGCTGCAGGTGGGCAGAGAGCATATGCGATACAGGGTTGCCTTTGTTGTCAGTTCTCTTGAAGAGCTGAGAAGGAAATGTACAGAGTATGTGCAAAGCAAAGACCAAGGCCAGCGGATTGGATCTTTGAACAGTCGGGCTGGTTATGAGGGAGAAGTCAGGCTTCATGAAGATGCGATCACAGAACTGTTTCAATCAGATGAAGACATTCGGACAGCAATCGAAATATGGATGAACAAAAGAAAGATGGCTTCAATCGCTGAAGTATGGGCCAAAGGAATAACCATTGATTGGAACAGCATGTACCAGAAGGACAGCAGGCCTACTCGAATCAGTCTCCCTACCTATTCATTTCAAAGAGAACGCTATTGGGTCCCCATGGTCCATGCAAAAAGGGAGAGCGGGACTGCAGGTTTCGGCAAAAAGGTTACAGTTCTGCACTCCATGCTGCACCACAACCGTTCGGATCTGCTGCGGGGCCAGTGGTACAGTAGTCAGTTCAATGGAAATGAGCCTTTCCTAAGCGATCATGTTGTACAGGGGCACAAGCTGCTTCCAGCTGTTGTTCAGCTGGAGATGGCCCGGGCAGCAGCGGCGCATGCAGCGAATTGGCCTCCGCTCACACACAGTCTGCTGCTGCGGCATGTAATGTGGAGCAGGCCGCTCGTTGTTGGAGAGGAGCCTCTGGAGGTTCATCTCGTGCTTGAGGCCGAGGCAGATGGAAGCCTGTCCTATGGAGTTTCGGCAGCGCCAGCAAATGAGTCTGCAATTGAATCTGGAGAAGCGGTGTATAGTCAAGGGCGTGTAAGTGTGGGAAGACCTCTCGTAGAAGCCGTGCAAACCTTGGATTTGCAGGCTGTGCGCAGCCGGTGTACAGAGGGACAGGCCAGTGGAGCAGTTTGTTATGAAGCATTCCGAAAACTGGGTCTGGAGTACGGTCCGTCCCATCAGACCATTGCCGAATTGCAATGGGGGGCAAACGAGGCCTTGGCGCAGTTGCGTCTGCCACAAGCGCTCTTCGAAGGGCAAGCGGACACTGTGCTGCATCCCGGTATGGTGGATGGGGCCTTGCAAGCATCCATCGCCCTGCTGGCCGGAGATCAGATCGCGGAAGTGCTGAGATCCACTACTCAGGAGGGGGCAGTAAGCTTGGAGAGCACGGCCCTTGCGAGCACAACAGAACGACATGGGAACCCGCCCGCTTCCGCTCCGTTGCCTTTTGCGCTGGAGGAGGCGGAAGTGATATCTCCTTGCCAGGCGCACATGTGGGCGGTGGTGCGTGTTCGCCCCGAGCCAGCGGCATCTTCCGCTGCGGAGGCTAGCGTCCGTAAACTGGATCTGGAGCTGTGCGATTCGGAGGGACAGGTTTGCATTCGACTGCGGGGCGTGACCTCGCGTGTGCCCGAAAGCCGGGAAGGTGTGCTGCTGGTGCAGCCCAAGTGGCAGGAGCTGCCGAAGCGCTCCCTACCGGCTGAAGCTGTGGGGGTTGAACCCGCGGTGCTGCTGTGTGATTGGGCCCCGCAAGACTTCGCGGCTGCGGATGTGTCCTGGAAGCAGATGGTGTTAACGGGGGCGTTGGAGGCGCGATACGGACAGGCTGTTCAGGCCATTCTACACCATGTGCAGCAGCAGCTTGCGATGCAGCGAAGCCACCGGATGGCTGTGCAGGTCGTCGTGGCGGGAGATGAACAAGGAAGACGCTTCGCCGGCCTGAGCGGGCTGCTGCGGACGGTGCGACTGGAGCATCCGGGCTGTCTGGCACAGCTTGTCGAAGTCCGGCCAGAGACATCGGCCGCCATATTGACCGAGCAGTTGCACCAGTGTGCGCTCCATGCGGAGGAGAGCCATCTGCGTTGGGAAGCGGGTGAGCTGAAGCGAGCGGGCTGGCAGGCGGTTGACGTGGACAGAGATGAGAACGTGGACACGAATGAGATGACGAATGGGAATGCAGAGACAGAGATGAAGACAAAGCGGAAGACCAGTGTCCCACGGTTGTCCCCTTGGAGAGACGGAGGCGTGTACGTCATTACAGGCGGAGCCGGTGGCCTGGGACGGATCTGGGCCCGGGAGATTTCAGCCCAAACGGAAGGCAGTACGCTTATATTGACTGGCCGATCCCCGGCGATGCCAGAGGCGGTACAGCGAGAGATGGCGCAGCTCCCTGCCCAGGTGCTTTATGAAGCAGTGGACGTCACCGATCGAGAGGCGGTCCACGGACTGTTCGGGCGTATCCGTCAGCAGTATGGCCAGGTGAACGGGGTGCTGCACTGTGCCGGAGAGATCCGGGACAGTCTGATACGGTACAAAACGGAAAGCGATTGGCAGGCCGTGCTGGCTCCGAAAGTAGTCGGCATACGGAATCTGGAAGAAGCGATCGGGACCGAAGCGCTGGATGTGCTGCTTCTGTTCTCCTCGGGTGCAGCGGTGACGGGGAATGCAGGGCAGGGTGATTATGCCGCCGCCAATGGGTATATGGATGCGTATGCGGTGAGCCGAAATGCGCGGATGAAACGCGGGGAGTGTCAAGGGCGAACCTTATCCATCAACTGGCCGTTGTGGGAAGAAGGCGGAATGCAGCTGGAGGAAGAGGGGAAGCAGCGTCTGTGGAAACAGCATGGACTGAGACCGCTGGGAACCGCGTCGGGAGTAAAGGCGTTGTATCAGGCCTGGGCGAGTGGAGGCAGCCAGGTATTGGTGGCGGAAGGCAAGCTGTCGGTGCTGCGAAGAAGCCTGCTGGAGCCGGTAGATTCGGGGTTAACTGAATCGATCGAGCCAGCAAACGCAGACGCAGATAGGCAAGCGCCTTCGCCGGAATCGTTATCCATCAAGCTTGGAGCCCCTCTGGCGGGAGGCATGACCCAACAGGAAGCTGTATCTGTGCTCACGTTGGAAGTGGCCGCTTTGTTGAACGTAGGGGAGCAGGACGTGGACCCGGACATGGACTGGAGCGAATATGGTTTGGACCCGGTGCAATGGAGTGAACTTTCCCGCAGACTGCTAACTCGGCATGGATGGGATATTTCTGCAGAGACACTGTTGGAACAAATGAGCCTCCACGCAACCGCTGAGCAGTTCGTGGGTCAATTAAACCTTTCCAAGAGTTCAACAGCAGATATATCTGTGAGTATCGAGGATACGGAAGAGGTTACTGGACTTGAAGGCAATCTTGAGGATCAAACCATCCTTTGGTTAATTAAAACATTGGCTCCCGTGATTGGCTTGCTAGAATCAAGGATTGAGCCAGATGTCCCGCTGGAGCAGTATGGTATCGATTCGCTGCTCATTATGAAGATGACGGACGTATTGGAGAATGAATTGGGGTCTCTGTCCAAAACGCTGTTCTTTGAATATCAGACCCTGAGGGAACTAAGTCATTACTTTATGAACATTCATCAGGTTCGTTTGGATACGCTGCTTCAGCAACGAGGGATGAAACCAGCCGGAATGACACAGAAGAATGTGCTAGCGATTTTACAGAATGTGTCGGACTCCCAAACACACGCACCAACACACGCCGTGATGTCGAAACGAACGCTGCTGACAGGAACCCCATTCGAACCCGAAGCCGAACCTATTTTGAAAGAAACGGACCCGGACCTTGCCATTCATATGGACTCACCTTCTGGTGGTCAAAAGGGCAAGAATAATCAGCATCAGGATATTGCCATTATCGGAATGGCGGGCAGATATCCTGGTGCCCGTAATATCGGTGAATTCTGGCATAACCTGCGTAGTGGTATGGACAGTATTACCGAGATTCCATCTGAACGTTGGGATCACGGGCAGGTGTATAACCCAGAGCCAGGAATTCTAGGCAAAACTTATGGCCGTTGGGGTGGTTTTTTGGATGGTGTGGATGAGTTTGATCCGTTGTTTTTCAAGGTATCTCCTCGTGAAGCTGAAACAATGGACCCTCAAGAACGACTTTTTTTGCAGTGTGTATATGAAACACTGGAAGATTCGGGATACACAAGACAAAGCTTGAGCACGGAGAAAGTGGGCGTCTATGTAGGTGTGATGTATGAGGAGTATCAGCTCTATGGGTCCCAGAATTCCATGGCATTCAACGGTAATCCTTCTTCCATTGCCAATCGGGTTTCGTATTTCTGTAATTTTCGCGGACCAAGCATGGCCGTGGATACAATGTGTTCGTCGTCATTAACATCCATTCATTTGGCCTGTCAAAGCCTGCGACAGAACGAGTGCCAGGTAGCTGTAGCTGGCGGTGTGAATGTGTCGGTTCATCCCAACAAATATATTCTTTTGTCTCAAGGGAAGTTTCTGTCCAGCAAAGGACGGTGTGAGAGCTTTGGCCAAGGTGGGGACGGCTATGTTCCGGGTGAAGGTGTCGGCGCGGTTCTGTTGAAACCGTTGGCGAGAGCCATAGCGGATGGGGACCGGATTTACGGTGTGATCAAAGGATCGGCGCTGAATCACGGGGGGAAAACCAATGGATACACCGTGCCAAATCCCAATGCACAGGCTGAGGTTATCGGTGACGCCCTGCTTGAAGCAGGTATTGATCCGCGAACGATCAGTTACGTGGAAGCGCATGGAACAGGAACCTCGCTCGGGGACCCTATTGAAGTGGCCGGTTTAACAAAAGCATTTCAGCGGACGGTCCAATCCAACTTCAAGTGTGCCATCGGTTCAGCCAAATCCAACATTGGTCACTGCGAGAGCGCAGCAGGCATTGCTGCGGTAACCAAAGTGTTGCTGCAGCTGCAGCATGGGGAACTCGCGCCATCCTTGCACGCGGAAGAGACCAATCCAAACATTGATTTTACCCAGAGTCCATTTGTGGTTCAGAAGTTGCTCGGACCATGGAAGCGTCCGGAAATAGATGGAGTGCAGATCCCAAGACGTGCAGGCGTATCTTCATTTGGAGCTGGGGGTGCCAATGCACATATCATCATTGAAGAGTATACCCAGACAGGTATGTACTCGGAACAGATAACAGTTGGCAAAGATCACCCTAAATCTCCTGTTATCGTTGTGTTGTCCGCAAGAAATCAGGAACGACTCTTGGCAAAGGCCAAAGACTTACTTGAAGCGTTATACACCGGAATATATGTGGATTCGGATATGAGGAACCTGTCCTATACTTTGCAAGTTGGACGTGAATCGATGGAAGAGCGTCTGGGCTTGCTGGCGGTGTCCATAGAGGAACTCATTGCGAAACTAAAAGAGTATGTTGAACAGGCAAACAATCTGGAAACACAAGCTTCGCAAATGGTTTTTTATACCGGTCATGTGAAAAAGGGTAAAGAGATGCTTTCCATCCTTAGTCGGGATGAGGATATGGAAGAAATGGTGAACCGGTGGATTCAGAAGGGCCAGCATGAGAAATTACTGGATTTATGGGTGCAGGGTCTGAACCTGGACTGGAATACATTATATGTTGCTGAGGGTAAACCCCAACGGATCGCCCTACCGACCTATCCATTTGCAAGAGAAAGATACTGGATCCCGCAGCAATCTCAGGGCAACACGATAAGTGAATCAAAAGTTAAGCAGGAGGAACCTCCTCTTGCAACCCCATCGGAGCCATCGGACCATAATCTTATGCTGACCCCAATATGGGAAGTAGTCGAAAAGACTGAAAAGTCCGAATTCAATCCTGGATATAAACGATGGCTGGTCATTGGAGGTACAACGGAGCAATGGGAGATGGTTCATCAGATCCATGCAAAATCAATCCGTATGGATGCGGAAACTGCTGTAGATCCCGTCAGTCTGATGAATGCCTTGAAAAAGGTCGATACGATTGATCATATCATTTGGTTATCCAATCATATGTCTCTCCCTCCAACGTCACTGAATCATATGATATTGGCACAGAATATGGGCGTGAAAAATGTGTTTCGAATCATTAAAGCCATGATTCAATTGGGATATGGTCATCGTCCGTTGGAATGGTCATTCTTAACCTGTCAGACACAATCCGTATGGTCTAGCGACCGGGTTAATCCTGCGGATGCCGGAGTTCATGGTCTTGCCAGCTCAATGGCGCAGGAGTTTCCACAATGGTATGTGCGTCTTGTGGATTTGCAAGCTGGTAACATCAATGAACGTTCTATTCGTGGAGCGCTCTCACTGGAACCGAAAAGTAAAGGGGATCTCCAGGTCCATCGAAACAACCGCTGGTACAGTCAGGAACTTGTTCGCCTGGAGAGCAATGCCCCTCAGGACAACAACAATTATCGTTATGGTGGAATATATGTTGTCATTGGCGGGGCCGGCGGGATCGGAGAAGTATGGAGTGAATATATGATTCGGACCTATCAGGCGAGAGTGATATGGATCGGGAGAAGTGAATACAACGACGAGATACGGAATAAACAGAATCGTTTGTCAGCTCTGGGGGCTGCTCCCGAATATATTTCGGCCAATGCAGCCAGTGAAGAGGAATTAATGAGTGCGTATGAAACGATCAAAAGCCGGTTCAAGACCATAAATGGTATTGTGCATTCAGCAATTGTTTTGCAAGATGGCAGTCTGGAGCAGATGACAGAGGAACAGTTTCAACATGTATTTGTCGCCAAACTGGATGTAAGTGTTGTGATGGCAAACATATTTGCGAAAGAAAATCTGGACTTTGTCCTTTTTTTCTCATCTATGAACTCTTTTACCAGACAACCAGGCCAGAGCAATTACTCGGCGGGCTGTATGTTTAAAGATTCGTTTGCGCATTGGTTGCGACAATCCTGGACATGTCCGGTCAAAATTATGAACTGGGGTTTCTGGGGGAGTGTAGGCCGTGTGGCTTCATTGGAATACAGGGAACGCATGAACCGGATGGGTGTGAGTTCAATTGAGGCGCCAGAAGCGATGGAAGCCTTGGAGATGCTCATGAGCATAGATCTTACACAGGCTGCCTTGTTAAAAACAAAAACAAATTTGATTCCTGGAATCAATATGCAAAAATCTGTACAAGTCTATATGTCGGATCAGTCTCTAAAGGCAAGCAGGCCAGTGACTCGTGACCTCGTGCATACCTCTCATCCAGACAAGAATACAAGCCATTTGCTCCAAGAGATGGAGCCTTTGCTTGCAAAACTGATGTGGGTGCAGCTGCAAGCCTCCGGTTGGTTTGAATCCGATGTTAGCTCCGGTACTCTGGCTGAATTAACACAGAATTTGTCGGACACCTATGCTCATTGGATCAGAGGAAGTTTGACCGCGCTAGTCCGTTACGGCTATCTGATGAAAACCGATTTTGGTTACAGGGTATGCAATTACGACGAGCCGAAAGCCGAAACGGCTTGGCAGGAATGGGAGCATAACAAACCCGGATGGATCAAACACCACGGCGCGGAATCACAAATCAGATTGGTTGAAACGATGCTGAAGGCGCTGCCAGATATTATCGGCGGAAAATGCCTAGCAACCGAGATTATGTTTCCTGATTCCTCTATGGAATTGGTCGGGGGGATATACACGTGAAAATAAACCGTTATAACGAAGTGCTTGCTGAAACAGCACTACATTATGTGCAGCATAAAATCCAGTTGGACAGCTCTGCTCTCCGCATGATGGAGATTGGGGCGGGAACCGGAGGAACAAGCGCAGCCGTTTTGCACAGACTGAAACCGGTGGAACAACATATTCAAGAGTATGCATATACGGATGTATCCCAAGCATTCCTTTTGCATGGTGAACAGAAGTATGGAGCAGGCAGGTCATTCCTGAATTATCGTATGTTTGATGTTCGTTATGCTCCGTCTGCCCAACAGATAGACACCGGTGCCTATGATGTGGTCATCGCAGCCAATGTGCTGCACGCAACTCCCGATTTGCGGACAACACTGCGTAATGTGAAGGCTCTGCTAAAACAAGGCGGAATGCTGTTAATTAACGAGATTAGCAGCAATTCCCTTTTTACTCACCTTACCTTTGGTTTATTGGATGGATGGTGGCTGTATGAGGACCCCGAGCTTCGTCTAACCGATTCTCCCGGAGTAGCACCTCATGTATGGGAACAGCTGTTACTGGAAGCGGGTTTTCATTCTATCGAATTTCCTGCACAAGATTGGCACGAGGAAGGGCAGCAGGTCATTGTGGCATACAGTGACGGCATAGTAAGGCAGATCGACGCGGAAGTTACTCCAGTTGGATCATCCAATCAGGCACGGTCTGAATTACAGTCCAATGATTCGTTCTCTCCAGGAAGCCGTCCTGAACTGCAAGAAAAGAAGCCGAGCAAGTCATCTCTTGGTTTGGAGAGCACTTCAGCAACCACATTGAAAGCACATGTAAGAGAGATCGTTACAGATATGCTGTCTGCTTCGCTTAAAGTGAACACCACCATGATTGATTCAGAGGAACCCTTCTCCGAATATGGTGTGGACTCCATTACAGGCGTACGGCTTATTCAGTCGATCAACGAGGCGTTATCCATATCTTTGCAGGTCTCCAGCCTGTTTGATTATAGCTCCATTGAGTTGTTATCCAACCATATCGTTGAAAAGTATAGGGACGGCCTTGTGCAAACCATCGAAAAGATTTCCAAATCTGTAGATCCGGTGGAGTTGAGCTCTGAAGCTGCTGCCCCGCATGCATACAAAACAGAAGGTTCATCCGAACACAATCATGACCAGCATTTTGTGTTCCCAGAGTCTTATAGTCCTTTAAAGGTGGAACGGGGAGATATCGCTATTATTGGGATGAGCGGGCGATTTCCGCAGTCAGATGATATTCATTCCTTATGGGGGAATTTAGTCACAGGAAAGAATCTGGTCGGGAGAGTTACGCGTTGGGATCTATCATCTTATTTTGAAAAGGATACTTCCTATTGCAGCCATGGTGGATTTTTGGAAAACATAGATGAATTTGATCCTCAATTTTTTAACATTTCAGGTACGGAAGCTGCTCATATGGACCCGCATCAGCGAATTTTTCTTGAGGAATGTTGGAAGGCGCTGGAGGATGCTGGATATGCAGGGCAGGCAGTTGCCGGGCTGAAGTGTGGTGTATACGCGGGATTTAATGAGCTTGATTACCGGACACTGCTTGGACCGAATCCTGTTCCGCAGGCATTCTGGGGCAACTCGGGTTCAGTCATTCCTGCTCGAATTGCATATTATCTGAATTTGCAGGGCCCTGCTATTGCAGTGGATACGGCATGTTCAAGCTCACTCGTATCAGTTCATCTGGCTTGTCAGGGATTATGGTCTGGAGAGACGGAAATGGCGCTTGCCGGAGGAGTCTTTATACAGTCCACCCCAGGTTTTTTCATTGCATCCAACCGGGCCGGCATGCTCTCAACGACAGGAAAATGTCATACTTTCGACCAGCGGGCAGACGGATTTGTGCCTGGAGAAGGTGCAGGAGTTGTAGTGCTGAAGCGTTTAAGTGACGCTTTGCGTGACAGGGACAACATCCATGGGGTTATTCGCGGTACAGCCATTAACCAGGATGGAGCCTCGAACGGGCTCACCGCGCCGAGTGCGAAGTCTCAGGAGCAGCTCATGAGTGAGGTCTACAATCGTTTTGACATCCATCCTGGAAATATCCAACTGGTTGAAGCCCATGGAACGGGAACTAAATTGGGAGATCCCATTGAATACAGTGCGCTTGTGAAAGCGTTCCGGTCGTACACCGAAGAGGAAAATTACTGTGCCCTTGGTTCAATCAAAACGAATATTGGACATGCTGCGGCCGCTGCCGGTGTGGCTGGACTGATCAAAATTTTACTTTCCTTAAAACATGCAAAAATTCCAGCTTCCCTTCATTTTCAGGAAGGCAACGAACACATTCCGTTTGCAAGCAGTCCTTTTTACATCAATACAGAGACAATCGATTGGATCACACCGCCAGGTGTTAAAAGGATGGCCGCAATCAGCGCTTTTGGCTTCAGTGGAACGAATGCGCATATGGTCATTGAACAAGCACCTGTTATGGGAAGTCAGAAGGTCAATCGTCCCGGGAACCTGATTGTTTTATCGGCTCAGTCACAGGAACAATTGGAAGTTCAAGTCAAGCAACTGGTTAGCTTCTGCAAAGAACAATCCGATGTGAGCTGCTGGGATATGAGTTATACATTGCTCATGGGACGAAAACATCTGAACTCCCGATTGAGCTGTGTTGTCCGTAATGAGCAAGAGTTGATCAGAATATTGGAGAAGTGGCTTGAAAAGGGAGCCGCAGCAGAAGTTCAGGTGGTGGAACTGTCACATACACTTCGCCCGCAGTCTTCATTAATGCGTTATGGAAATGAATGTTTGCAGCATTGTTCGGAATCACCGAATTCGGCTGAATTTACGGAAAAATTAGCAGCAGCAGCAAGCTTATATATGCAGGGATATCATCTTGATTTTGAATTGTTGTTTAAGCATGCGGCCGCAGGACGAATCTCACTGCCCGTGTATCCGTTTGCCAAGGATAAGTACTGGATTGATGCTAGTCACCCACCAACAAATGATCATACGATCCAACAACATGCTAACCAGAGCATAGAGGACTCAAACCAGTTGCTTCATCCTTTGCTGCATCGTAATACTTCGAATTGGGCTGCCCTCCAATTCAGTTCCACCTTTGATGGCGAAGAGCTTTTCCTGAAGGATCATATTGTGCAAGGGGAAAGTGTATTTCCGGGTGCAGCCTATCTGGAGATGGCTCGTGCTGCAGTGGAAATGGCTCATACGCATGATGATCTAGAACAGACATGGATAAGTCTGAGCCATATCGGCTGGTATGGACCACTACAGGTGAACAAAGAGCCTGTTCAGGTTGACGTCTTGCTTCATCCGCTTGAACGGGGAGCAATCGAGTTTCGGATACAGAGCCAAGGTGCGGAAGAGACTGTTGTTCACTGTCTTGGGCAAGCGGCAATGATGGAGCCGCAGGAAGTTGGACAGACAGATCTGACACAGATCAGAGCCCAATGCACCGAAGGGTTTTATACAAGAGAAGGTTGTTACAACCAGTTTAAACAAATGGATCTGCAATACGGGGATTATTATCAGGGAATTGAAGAGTTGTACATCGGGACCAATCAGGCGCTTGCCAAACTGAGCCTTGCAGGAGAGTTTTCCCATGAATATGGCGGAGGTCAGCTTCACCCTGGTCTTACAGATAGTGTCCTACAGGCATCCATTGGACTTCTGTTGGTGGCAGCAGGAGGTCCACCTGTTACAACACCGGTTCCGTTTGCCATGGAGCAAGTGGAGATACGGGGAAACAGTGCATCATTAATGTGGTCGCATGTTCGCGTCTGTACTCCGAATGACGCTCTAGTTGAAACGAAAAAGGTTGATATTGATGGATATGACGATAAGGAACAGCTTGTCCTTCGAATCAAGGGGCTGACGTTCCGCGAGCTCCCTAGACAGGTAGAGCAGCATGGGGATGAAGGGACTTTGCTGGCTGAACCCTATTGGAGAGTGGCACCTGCTGACACATTTGCCGGAGGTGTTTCCGGGAATGAGACCTTAACCGTGGACAATCATGTGGTGCTTTTATTCGAAGATAGCAATCACAGTTATCCAGGAATTGAGAAATATTTACAGCGATTTTCCATTCAAAGTGTACGTATTCCGTCAACGGATTTCAACCAGTCTTGGGACAAATTATTTACCAACAGCGCTTTGCAGGTGCTTGAAGAGATCCGGCTTCTTCTGATGCAGGCAGTGCCCCATGTTAACGATGAAAAATGGCTGCAAATTGTCATTCCTGGCGAGTTGTCGTTGTATCGCGGAATTGCCGCTATGTTAAGAACGGCCGAACTGGAGAATCCATTCTTTCATGGTCAGGTTATTGAGATTTTGAATGAAACGGAATCGGAGATGCTGGCAAACATGCTCGTAGATAATCGGGACTACCCAGAGCATGGTTTAATCCGTTATAAGAGTACACCAGGGCAATCAGGTATTGGGCTTCGTCATGTTCAGGACTGGAAAATGATTGAACATGATCCATTTGAAAGTGCATTCGACATCCCATGGAAACCCGAAGGGGTCTACGTTATTACCGGGGGAGCAGGTGCTCTCGGGATTATCATGGCTGAAGAAATAGCGCTTCATGCACCCTCCTGCACCATTGTTGCTGTAGGGAGAGCATCCTGGTCAACCATTCGGAAGCCATTGGATGCTTTACGTGAGAAAGGAATAAACCTTCTTTACAGACAAGGGGATATTTCGGATCGACAGACCGTGCAAGAATTAGTGAGTTCATTCAAGATGGAGTTTGGTAAGTTGAACGGGATCATTCATTGTGCAGGAATTATACAGGATGACCCCATTTTTGCTAAAAGAGAGGACGATCTTCGCAACGTTTTTGCACCGAAGGTGTCCGGTATTGTTCATTTGGACGAAGCCACTCGGGAGGAGAAACTGGATCTGTTCATCGTTTGTTCGGCTGTTGCCGCGATGTTTGGCAACCCTGGACAAGCCGACTATGCGGCAGCCAACGCTTTTATGGATTCTTTTGCATCTGAACGGCACCAGCGAGTGCAGAAGGGTGAGCGGTACGGGCGGACCTTGTCCATAAACTGGCCGCTGTGGACTGAAGGGGGTATGACGATACCTGAAACCGTTCAGCAAAGGATGTTCCATCGTTACGGTTTGGCGGGAATGGAAACGTCAAGCGGCATACAGGCCTTCTATCGGGCTTTGGCAACAGAAGCTGGACAGATTGCTGTTTTGTCGGGTGATATGACCCGGATCAGGAGGCTTCTACATTCCAAAAACCAACAGGGATTCCTGGCTTTCAATGGTGAGAGCGAAAGACTGGAAACGATGAAAGAAATAAATTCTCCTGTGGGGGAATCAAACCGATCACAGGCAGCTGACAAAACCAAACGAACGGTTCAATTTTTGATCCAAACTCTTGCCGAAGTTATTGGACTGCCCGAGTCTCGCGTTCGAGCGAATGCACCTCTGGAGCAGTATGGAATCGATTCAATCCTGATCATGCAGATGACAAACAAACTGGAAAGTTTATTTGGACCACTGCCCAAAACATTATTTTTTGAATACCAGACGATCGGGGATTTGAGCAGTTACTTTCTACAGGAGCAAGGCGAAAAACTGGACAGGTTGCTAAGGGAGGGAGATCCCGACACAACTTCAGATGCAGCATCCATACCTTTGGAAGCCAAGCATGTCAAAGTACAGCAAACCTCAGTGCAATCTGTCTTATCCATCCCTGGAGAGACCAGATCGCCCTATCTAACTTTTGGACAGACTCAAACGACTGCACCACGGATGAATGAATCACAGACTAATGTCTCCAGACAGGACACACCTGTCGATACGCAGCAGGATATCGCCATTATTGGTGTGGCGGGAAGGTACCCGGGAGCGCGGAACATCCATGAGTTTTGGGAGAATCTGCGCAGTGGAACGGACAGCATTACCGAGATTCCATCTGAACGCTGGGACCAGGAGAAGGTATATGATTCAGCGCCGGGCACACCGGGCAAGACCTATGGACGCTGGGGTGGATTTCTGGACGGTGTGGACGAATTCGATCCGTTGTTCTTCCAGATTTCTCCTCGGGAAGCTGAGATGATGGATCCGCAGGAACGATTATTCATGCAGTGTGTGTACGAGACGATTGAGGATGCGGGGTATACGCGGGAGCGTTTGGCTACCGACATCGTGGGTGTGTACGTGGGTGTGATGTACGAGGAATACCAACTGTACGGGGCCGAGTCCTCAATTGCGCTCTCCGGTAATCCGGCGTCCATCGCCAACCGGGTGTCGTATTTCTGTAATTTCCGCGGACCGAGTCTGGCGGTGGATACGATGTGTTCATCTTCGCTGACTTCCATTCATCTGGCGTGCCAGAGTTTAAGACAGAATGAGTGTCAGGTTGCAGTCGCGGGCGGGGTGAATGTGTCGGTCCACCCGAACAAATATATCATGTTGTCTCAAGGACGATTCCTGTCCAGCAAAGGTCGCTGTGAGAGCTTTGGTGAAGGGGGCGACGGGTATGTGCCGGGGGAAGGCGTGGGCGCGGTCCTGTTAAAACCGCTTGCACGAGCCGTTGCAGACGGGGACCGGATTTACGGCGTGATCAAAGGGTCGGCCTTGAATCACGGTGGAAAAACAAACGGATATACCGTGCCGAATCCCAACGCCCAGGCGGACGTCATCGGCCGGGCCTTGCGTGAGGCGGGCGTTGACCCGCGGACGATCAGTTATGTGGAAGCCCATGGCACGGGTACGTCGCTCGGTGATCCCATCGAGATTGCGGGGCTGAGTAAAGCTTTTCAGCAAGATCCGTCGGAAGAGGCCTACTGTGCGATTGGTTCAGCGAAATCCAATATCGGACATGCAGAGAGCGCAGCAGGCATCGCGGGAGTCACCAAGGTGCTGCTGCAATTACAGCATGGAGAGCTGGCGCCATCCCTGCATGTGCAGCAGACCAACCCGCATATTGACTTTAGTCAAACCCCATTCACGGTCCAGCGGGAGTTAGACGTTTGGGAACGTCCGAGAGTGGACGGTCAGATCGTACCGCGACGGGCGGGGATTTCCTCGTTTGGTGCAGGTGGAGCGAATGCTCATCTCATTTTGGAGGAATACCGGGAACCCGACCTGACGCGTGAAAAGATGAATGAGCAAAACGAGCAAAATGAAGTGCCAGGGATGATCGTGCTGTCAGCGAAGAACGAGGAACGGCTGGTCGTGCAGGCCCGTCAGCTGCGAGATGCACTCCGTACCGGGCAGAGCAGCTGGAAAGTGAGGGAGATCGCCTATACACTGCAAACCGGACGTGAAGCAATGGAGGTACGGCTGGGTGTGCTGGCGCAAACGATGGAGGAGCTGCTTGCCAAGCTGGACAGCTATGTGGAACAGGTGGGTCAGGCGGAACCAGCAGGCAAAGGAAACTTGTACTATCAGGGGCATGTGAAGCAAGGGCAGGAGCATCCGGGTTGGTTAACCGATGAGGAAGACATGAAAGAGAATGTGAAACGCTGGCTGTCCCAGGGTCGTTATGAGCATGTACTTGACGCGTGGACACGAGGGGCAGTGATTCAGTGGATGGAGCTATACGGGGACAACAGACAGCAGCACCCGCGCCGAATCAGTCTGCCGGCGTATCCGTTTGCAGCTGAACGTTACTGGGTACCTGAACCCCTTGTCTCAAGAGAACAGAGGAGCAAAGTAATACAACATACAAGCGTACCTATTTTACATCCGCTCGTACATTGCAATACATCCAGCTTTGGTTTGCAACGATATGCCAGTACGTTTACGGGCGAGGAAACGATTTTGGCCCATCATCAGGTCCATGGAGAGAAATGGCTTCCGGGTACAGCCTATCTGGAAATGGCCAGAGCGGCGGTTCAGCAAGCTGTTGGACTTTTCGATGATTCGTTGCAGGTACGGTGTATTCAGAAAGTCACATGGATGACACCTCTACAGGTGGATCAGCCGGTTGATGTTCTCATCGAACTTAAACAGCAGAATGATGGAATCGTAGGTTTTGAGATCTATAGCTTCACTCATGGATCTGAGCAACTCAAACGAACACATTGCAAGGGTTCCGTTCTGCTGGGGGGAATACAGGCATCCGTTCAACCAAACGGAAACAAACCTTGGCTGGTTGAGAAGGCAGAACGTGTCCTAGCAGGTAAGGAGTGTTATTCCTTGTTTGACGGATTGGGTCTATCCTACGGGTCCGCCTTTCAGGGACTTACACAGCTGTTCATCCAGGATCATCAGGTTTGGGCACAGTTGCGGTTGTCTCCGGCAGTCGGACATACAGAGCAATATGTAATGAATCCATATTTGCTTGATGCGGCGTTCCAGGCCTCCATGGGTCTTTTGCTGAAGCAACATGTGGAGGGGGGCCGAAGTCCTGATTCAGTGCCACTGCCGTTTACA
Source organism: Paenibacillus sp. FSL R5-0701 (assembly GCF_037973995.1). Lineage (NCBI taxonomy): Bacteria > Bacillati > Bacillota > Bacilli > Caryophanales > Paenibacillaceae > Paenibacillus > Paenibacillus sp. FSL R5-0701. The sequence continues at coordinate 2,873,965 of NZ_CP150230.1, forward strand.
CTAGATCAGTTGGAACTCCTGTATCCTTGCACAGAAGAGATGTGGGTGCGTGTCCAACAGATGGATCACTCTTCTGGGGCACAGGGGCTGATCAAGTTTCAGATTGAGATGTATAGTCCGGACGGAAAGTTATGCATTCGGATGACAGAATTGGCATGTAAAGCTCCCACAGCGGATAAGCTTCCTTTATTTCAAAATCCGTTGACGACCGGGGGGATACCTCCTGTTGGACATGTTCTGATGACACCCATATGGAGTGTATTTACGCCGGAGGAGATAGCGCTTCCGCTATCCGTTGGTAACAAGGTGCTCATCATTAGTGACAACGATACAAGTCATAAGCAAGCTCTGAAACTATATCCGGGCGCAATGCATATGTTGCCCCATAACAGCGTACTTGGTTGGAAGGACAGCCTGTCGGAGTTTGCCATTCTGGATCACATTATATGGCACGCTCCTTCCCCCGGTAATGTTTGCATGGCAGATGATTCGATTGTTGAGGGACAGGAGCAGGGGGTTCTTCAGCTGTTCAGAATGATCAAGAGTCTACTAGAGCTTGGATACGGTAATCGAAGCTTGAGATTGACCCTCATTACGACAAATGCGATCCCATCCTCTCCAATGGATGAAATTAATCCTACCCATGCAAGTATTCATGGTTTTGCGGGCTCTTTGGCCAAAGAATACTCCCGGTGGAGCATAAAACTGCTCGATCTGGAGCATGAGGTTGAATGGGCGGAGACCCAAATGCAAGAACTACCTTGGAATGGGCAAGGAAACGCCTATCTGTATAGGGATAACGAGTGGTTACGCCAGGAGTTGATCCCGGTAAATGTGCACAATGAACATGCAATTAAGGATGCTTATCGCCAAGAGGGAGTATATGTGGTCATTGGTGGGGCAGGTGGCATTGGACAGGTGTGGAGCGAATACATGATCCGGCAGTACAATGCACGTATTATCTGGATCGGGCGCAGGGAACCTGATTCAAGCATTCAACGTTGTATAGAACGTTTGGAGTCCCTGGGCAGTGCTCCCGAGTACATTGTGGCAGATGCGACAAATGCAGATTCCCTCCAGAAGGCCTATGAACAGATCAAGCGAAGACATCCCCTTATTCATGGTGTAATTCATTCTGCGATTGTATTGCAGGATCAGAGTATCGCCAATATGGAGGAGGATCGTTTTCAAGCTGTCTTATCTGCAAAAGTCGCTGTAAGTGCACGCATGGCTCAGGTATTTGGACAGGATGACCTCGATTTCATGCTGTTTTTCTCATCTTTTAATTCGTTTACCAGGTCTCCTGGGCAAAGCAATTATGCGGCTGGCTGCACCTTCAAGGATGCGTTTGCTCATCAGCTTGCAATGGAGCGTTCCTATGATGTCAAAGTCATCAATTGGGGTTATTGGGGAAGTGTGGGAAGTGTAGCCTCGGAAGAATACAACACCCTTATGAGCAATGCCGGTATCGGTTCTATTGAAGTAGCTGAAGCGATGAAAGCACTGGAAATCCTTTTGACAGGATCACTGGATCAACTGGGGCTTGTCAGAACGACCAGACCTCTTTTTATGCAAGAGCTGAACTTGAACAAAGTTGCATCCCTGAATGGTTAACAGAACGATGTGTTGACAGGGTGCATGAACCGTTTTGCACGGTACGGGAGAGCAGCAGAACATAAATGTTTCCAATGAATGGGCATCTGCCACCACAGGGAGGTTAAAACAATGGATGATCAGGTGTATATTCCGATTACAAAACATATTCCCGAGGGACTTCGCAGTGAGACAGATCAGTTACACGGGTTGCTTGTCGCATTATTGTCAGCGGAATTAAAGGCAATGGGGTTATTTGAAAAAAGCTATTCCAACACCAGGGAATGGTTAGAGAAAAACGGGATACCCGTTTTGTTTCATCGCTGGATGGAAGAGACACTTGCTGTGTTAGCCAAAGAAGAGGGGAATGGCGCTGAGGGCGGGCAAACCGCTACTACCTTCGAGAATGTGTGGCAGAAATGGGATGAAGTTAAACAGCAATGGCTGCAAAAGGGCCACCTTCGATCCCAGGTCCTTTTGGCAGAAACGGCATTAAAACACCTGCCTGATATTCTTCGGGGATACAAGCAGGCAACGGATGTTCTTTTCCCCAATTCAAGCATGACACTTGTCGAAGGCATATACCAAAACAATCCCATCGCCGACTATTTCAATGAGGTTATGGGATCGCAACTTATAACAATTATTGAAGAAAAAATAAAAAAGAATGCAACCATTCGGTTGAGAATCATTGAATTTGGCGCGGGTACTGGCGGAACCAGTACCCCTGTGCTTGATAAGCTCAGACCGTATGAGCAGTACATTGAGGAATATTGTTATACGGATATCTCTTCCTCTTTTCTATTGCAGGCAGAGCAGCGCTATGGAAATGAACACCCATATTTAACTTATAGAAAAATAGATGTGACCAAACAACTGCAGGGTCAATCCATTAATGAAGCTGTCTATGATATAGCAATCGCGGCCAATGTGCTGCATGCTACACCCAATATCCGTCAAACCCTCGGACATATCAAGGCAGCGATCAAAAAACAGGGGTATTTGCTCCTGAACGAGATAACCGATAATACACTTTTTGCCCATATTACGTTTGGTTTGTTGGAGGGCTGGTGGTTATACGAAGATGAGGCACTGCGTATTCCGGGCTGCCCAGGACTTACACCTAATACATGGAAAAAGGTGCTCGCCAAAGAGGGGTTCAGAAATGTTCGTTTTCCGGCATTAAATGCTGAAGAGTGGGGACAACAAATCGTTGTATCTCAAAGTGACGGCATCATTATACATGAAATAAAACAGAGTCCTGTATCTCATCCTGTACTGACACAAACCAGAGCGATTCCTGACGTGGAATGGAGACCCAATTCATCCCCGGTTATGGAGACTGGAAACATTCAACCTACAGCAGATATTCCTGACCACCTGATCCGGGATCATATTATTACGGTCATCCGGGACAGCATAGAAACTTCACTTAAGATGAGTCAGAACCGGATCGATAATCATCAAAGTTTCTCTGAATATGGCGTCGATTCGATTGTTGCCGTCAATCTGGTCAATCTTATTAACGAGCAATGTGGAATAGTGATGCAGACTACAGTGCTGTTCGATCATAACACGGTCCATGCCTTAAGCAAGCACATGCTGGAGCAATATCGACAAGAGATTGTGGCGTACATGCTGCCTGACCCGGCTACATCTCCACAGAGGAAAGACGAACAAGCTATCATTTTGGACATGAGCAACGATAATCGTAAGGCTGATAAGCCTGCTGTGCATAGGAATGAGGATCGGTTGCCAGTTCGGGATGAGAGAAGTAATCCTAATGCGACTTGGACAAGCACAATGGTTAATAACGAAAAGCTGGGATCCATTTCGGAAGGTTCATATTATCGATTGCTGCTGGAGAAACCTGGAGAACCCGATGAACTTAAACTGATTCAGGATAAATCGCGTTCACTCCAGTCAAACGAAGTGCAAATTGCTGTATATGCTTTTTCACTTAATTTTGGAGACCTGTTATGTGTAAGAGGACTGTATCCAACCATGCCCGCATATCCGGTTACCCCTGGTTTCGAAGTCAGCGGAGTCGTTGTTCAAACAGGTTCCGAGGTTACAGACCTTCGAAGTGGTGAAGAAGTGGTGGCCATGATGGGTGAGCAGATGGGTGGTCATGCCAATATGGTGATCTGTCCGGCAGCTCATGTAGTTCCCAAACCGAAAAAGTTAACATTTGAAGAAGCCTGCTCACTGCCGGCCGTCACTATGACCATGCTTGATGTGTTCCACAAAGCCAAACCACAGCCAGGTGAAAAAATATTGATTCAGACGGCGGCCGGAGGGACAGGTCTTATTGCCGTACAGCTGGCGCAGCATTATGGTCTGGAAATCTATGCCACAGCGGGTTCAGATGTAAAACTGAACTATCTGCAACAACAGGGTGTGCATCATACCATTCAGTATGTGGAGCAAGATTTTGCCGAGGAGATCCACCGTCTTACGAACGGGCAAGGTGTAGATATTGTTATCAATACTTTATCGGGTGATGCGATTCAAAAGGGGATGGCTTGTCTTGCTCCCGGTGGCAGATATATTGAAATTGCTATGACTGCCCTCAAATCAGCCAAAAATATTGATTTATCCTTGTTATCAAACAATCAGGCATTTTATTCGGTAGATTTGCGACGCATGGCCTTCCGTGATCCTTCTATAATTCGAACCTATATGAAGGAAATGGCGATCCTAATTGACCAGAACATCGTTCGTCCGACGATATATGCCACTTATCCTTTTCAACAAGTGAAAGAAGCATATAAGGCTATGGGAAACCGCAGTAATATCGGCAAAATTGTGGTACATATCCCTGAAGAACAACGTTTTAAGCCATATTCTGCTAAGCCTTGGGAGCAAAACGTTGTGGTAGAAGAGGCCATAATGAATCAAGAAACACCGTCAGTCAGGGAGGAAATAGCGATTATTGGAATCAGTGGCCGATTTGCACAAAGTCGCAATCCTGAGGATTTATGGCAACATTTGCAAGCCGGGAATGATCTGATTGGAGAGGTAAAACGTTGGGATCTGGACGCTTATTACGCGGATCAGCAGTCTTATTGTCGACATGGCAGCTTTATAGAGGATTTTGATCGTTTCGATCCTCTGTTTTTTAATATATCCGGCGTGGAAGCCACCTATATGGACCCGCAGCAGCGCATTTTTTTGGAGGAGTCCTGGAAGGCGCTTGAAGATGGCGGTTATGCTGGCAAAAAGGCCGAGGGCCTTCAATGTGGTGTCTATGTAGGCTGCAGCGGCATGGATTATCAAAGCATATTTGGACATGAGGGCCCTCCGCAGGCTTTCTGGGGGAACGCCAATTCTATTGTGCCTGCTCGCATAGCCTATTACCTGAATCTGCACGGTCCGGCCATTACAGTGGATACAGCCTGTTCCAGTTCATTGGTGGCCATTCATCTGGCATGTCAAGGATTATGGTCAGGCGAGACGAATATGGCTCTTGCCGGAGGCGTATTCATCCAGTCCACCCCTGGATTCTACATTGCCTCCAATCGAGCGGGAATGCTGTCTCCAACAGGACGGTGTCATACCTTTGATGAAGCAGCAGATGGTTTTGTTCCAGGAGAAGGCGCAGGGGTTGTTATCCTGAAAAGGCTTAGCGAGGCGCTGGATGACGGTGACCAGATTTACGGAGTCATTCGAGGGAGCGGAATAAACCAGGATGGGTCCACCAATGGAATTACGGCTCCCAGTGCGAAATCCCAGGAACGGCTTGAGCAGAACGTATATGAGACTTTTAATATTAATCCTGAACACATCCAGCTGGTCGAGGCTCATGGGACAGGGACCAGGCTGGGAGACCCGATTGAGTTCAATGCATTGGCGCAGGCGTTTAGAAAACATACGGACGAAAAGCAGTTCTGCGCGATCGGCTCGGTAAAAAGCAATATCGGTCATACGGCCACGGCAGCTGGAGTAGCGGGTTTGTTTAAAATTATGCTGGGGATGCGTCATCAAAAAATAGCCCCCTCCATTCATTTTCATCAAGCCAACAGCCAGATTGTCTTAAATGACAGCCCGTTCTATATCCCTACAGACACGATGGAATGGAAAGCCGGGTCAAGTGGCAAAAGATGTGCTGCAATCAGTTCATTTGGTTTCAGTGGTACGAATGCACATATGGTCATTGAGGAGGGACCTCTGCAATCCAGAGCGTCAGAGCCGATGCCAGGATATTTGATTGCACTTTCAGCCCGTACCGCCGAACAATTGCGTCAGCAGGTTGAACAACTCACCGCCTACGGAAGACAATTGCCGGAACAGGATTGCGGTAACTTGAGCTACACGCTGTTATTGGGACGCAAACATATGGATTTCCGCCTCGCCTGTGTGACCCGAAGTCTGAATGAAGCGATGACTATACTTCAACGCTGGTTGGATAAGGGAAGTGCACCACAGGTTCGGGTTTCACAAGGAACACCGGACACTTCACATGAGCACTCCTCATTACAGCGATATGGGAATGAATGTTTGCGGAGTTGTCAGAAGACGACACATGCAAGCGAATATTTAGAACATCTGGGTACTGCAGCGGATCTGTATATCCAGGGATATGAACTTGATTATGATCTGTTGTTTGAGCAGGGTCACTATTGGACCATATCCTTACCCACCTATCCATTTGCCAGAGAGCGGTATTGGGTGGAGCACGAAGAAATGAATTGCTCACCATTAATAGAGAAACCAACAATAGTTAAACCATCAAATGAGAGCATATTACTGCACTCCATGCTGCACCACAACCGTTCGGATCTGCTGCGGGGCCAGTGGTACAGCAGTCAGTTCAATGGCAATGAGCCTTTCCTAAGCGATCATGTTGTACAGGGGCACAAGCTGCTTCCAGCTGTTGTTCAGCTGGAGATGGCCCGGGCAGCAGCGGCGCATGCAGCGAATTGGCCTCCGCTCACACACAGTCTGCTGCTGCGGCATGTAATGTGGAGCAGGCCGCTCGTTGTTGGAGAGGAGCCTCTGGAGGTTCATCTGGCGCTTGAGGCTGAGGCAGATGAGAGCTTGTCCTATAAAATATCGGCAGCGTCATCAATTGAGTCCAGCGAAGCGGTGTATAGTCAAGGGCGTGTAAGTGTAGGAAGACCTCTCGTAGAAACCGTGCAAACCTTGGATTTGCACGCTGTACGCAGCCGGTGTACAGAGGGACAGGCCAGTGGAGCAGTTTGTTATGAAGCATTCCGAAAACTGGGTCTGGAGTACGGTCCGTCCCATCAGACCATTGCCGAATTGCAATGGGGGGCAAACGAGACCTTGGCGCAGTTGCGTCTGCCACAAGCGTTCTTCGAAGGGCAAGCGGATACTGTGCTGCATCCCGGTATGGTGGATGGGGCCTTGCAAGCATCCATCGCCCTGCTGGCCGGAGATCAGATCGCGGAAGTGCTGAGATCCACTACTCAGGAGGGGACAGTAAGCTTGGAGAGCACGGCTCTTGCGAGCACAACAGAACGACATGGGAACCCGCCCGCCTCCGCTCCGTTGCCTTTTGCACTGGAGGAGGCGGAAGTGATATCCCCTTGCCAGGCGCACATGTGGGCGGTGGTGCGTGTTCGCCCCGAGTCTGCGGCATCTTCCGCTGCGGAGGCTAGCGTCCGTAAACTGGATCTGGAGCTGTGCGATTCAGAGGGACAGGTTTGCATTCGACTGCGGGGCGTGACCTCGCGTGTACCCGAAAGCCGGGAAGGTGTGCTGCTGGTGCAGCCCAAGTGGCAGGAGCTGCCGAAGCGCTCCCTACCGGCTGAAGCTGTGGGGGTTGAACCCGCGGTGCTGCTGTGTGATTGGGCCCCGCAAGACTTCGCGGCTGCGGATGTGTCCTGGAAGCAGATGGTGTTAACGGGGGCGTTGGAGGCGCGGTACGGACAGGCTGTTCAGGCCATTCTGCACCATGTGCAGCAGCAGCTTGCGATGCAGCGAAGCCACCGGATGGCTGTGCAGGTCGTCGTGGCGGGAGATGAACAAGGAAGACGGTTCGCCGGCCTGAGCGGGCTGCTGCGGACGGTGCGACTGGAGCATCCGGGCTGTCTGGCACAGCTTGTCGAAGTCCAGCCAGAGACATCGGCCGCCATATTGACCGAACAGTTGCACCAGTGTGCGCTCCATGCGGAGGAGAGCCACCTGCGTTGGGAAGCGGGTGAGCTGAAGCGAGTGGGCTGGCAGGCGGTCGACGTGGACAGAGATGAGAACGTGGACACGAATGAGATGACGAATGGGAATGCAGAGACAGAGGTGAAGACAAAGCGGAAGACCAGTGTCCCACGGTTGTCCCCTTGGAGAGACGGAGGCGTGTACGTCATTACAGGCGGAGCCGGTGGCCTGGGACGGATCTGGGCCCGGGAGATTTCAGCCCAAACGGAAGGCAGTACGCTTATATTGACTGGCCGATCCCCGGCGATGCCAGAGGCGGTACAGCGAGAGATGGCGCAGCTCCCTGCCCAGGTGCTTTATGAAGCAGTGGACGTCACCGATCGGGAGGCGGTCCACGGACTGTTCGGGCGTATCCGTCAGCAGTATGGCCGGGTGAACGGGGTGCTGCATTGTGCCGGAGAGATCCGGGACAGTCTAATACGATACAAAACGGAATCCGACTGGCAGGCCGTGCTGGCCCCGAAAGTAGTCGGCATACGGAATCTGGAAGAAGCGATCGGGACCGAAGCGCTGGATGTGCTGCTGCTGTTCTCCTCGGGTGCAGCGGTGACGGGGAATGCAGGGCAGGGTGATTATGCCGCCGCCAATGGGTATATGGATGCGTATGCGGTGAACCGAAATGCGCGGATGAAACGCGGGGAGTGTCAAGGGCGAACCTTATCCATTAACTGGCCGTTGTGGGAAGAAGGCGGGATGCAGCTGGAGGAAGAGGGGAAGCAGCGTCTGTGGAAACAGCATGGACTGAGACCGCTGGGAACCGCGTCGGGAGTAAAGGCGTTGTATCAGGCCTGGGAGAGTGGAAGCAGTCAGGTAGCGGTGGCGGAAGGCAAGCTGTCGGTGCTGCGAAGAAGCCTGCTGGAGCCGGGATATTCGGGGTCGGGCCAACCGATCGAACCGGTAAAGTCAGACAAGCTTGAATCGATGTCGGAACCGTTATCCACCAAGCTTGGAGCCCCTCTGGCGAGAGGCATGACTCAGCAGGAAGCTATAGCGATGCTCACGTTGGAAGTGGCCGCTTTGTTGAACGTAGGGGAGCAGGACGTGGACCCGGACATGGACTGGAGTGAATATGGTTTGGACCTGGTGCAATGGAGTGAGCTTTCCCGCAGGCTGCTAACTCGGCATGGATGGGACATTTCTGCAGAGACACTCTTGGAACACTTGAACATGAGTCAAACTGTCCAGCAAGTTACCGGTCAGATCCACCCGATGGGGAAGGAGCGAATGGACCTGCATAAAAAAGAAGAGAACCTTGGCCTTGTTCATAAGAATGATGCTGATTTGCGAGTAAAAACAGTTCAATTTCTGCAAGAGCGTTTAGCCCGTGTCATCGGTCTTCCGAAATCAAGGATTGACGTAGATACTGCAATGGATCGATACGGGATAGATTCGTTACTTATTATGCAAATGACCACTAATTTGGAAGAACAGTTTGGCCTCTTGCCCAAAACACTTTTTTTCGAGTATCAGACCCTTCGGGCTCTGAGCGAATATTTTCTTGAGCACCATCATGAACCATTGCGACTCATTTTAGGGGAAGAACTTCCTGAGGAATCCGATGGTATATCTCGTGCTTCGGTTGCTGTACAGAATCCGGGGATAGAGGACGTTAAATCCAAGGGCATTTTACGCCAAAAGAGGACGTTAAAGAATCAACAAGCTACTAATCCAGAGTCGAAGAACGTTGGTTCATTGAAATCTTTGAATCCAATTGAATCATCCAATCGGGTTCAAGAGGATGAGGAGAAGCAGGATATTGCCATTATTGGTGTGGCGGGAAGGTACCCGGGAGCGCGGAACATCCATGAGTTTTGGGAGAATCTGCGCAGTGGAACGGACAGCATTACCGAGATTCCATCTGAACGCTGGGACCAGGAGCAGGTATATGATTCAACGCCGGGCACACCGGGCAAGACCTATGGACGCTGGGGCGGATTTCTGGACGGTGTGGACGAATTCGATCCGTTGTTCTTCCAGATTTCTCCTCGGGAAGCTGAGATGATGGATCCGCAGGAACGATTATTCATGCAGTGTGTGTACGAGACGATTGAGGATGCGGGGTATACGCGGGAGCGTTTGGCTACCGACATCGTGGGTGTGTACGTGGGTGTGATGTACGAGGAATACCAACTGTACGGGGCCGAGTCCTCAATTGCGCTCTCCGGTAATCCGGCGTCCATCGCCAACCGGGTGTCGTATTTCTGTAATTTCCGCGGACCGAGTCTGGCGGTGGATACGATGTGTTCATCTTCGCTGACTTCCATTCATCTGGCGTGCCAGAGTTTAAGACAGAATGAGTGTCAGGTTGCAGTCGCGGGCGGGGTGAATGTGTCGGTCCACCCGAACAAATATATCATGTTGTCTCAAGGACGATTCCTGTCCAGCAAAGGTCGCTGTGAGAGCTTTGGTGAAGGGGGCGACGGGTATGTGCCGGGGGAAGGCGTGGGCGCGGTCCTGTTAAAATCGCTTGCACGAGCCGTTGCAGACGGGGACCGGATTTACGGCGTGATCAAAGGGTCGGCCTTGAATCACGGTGGAAAAACAAACGGATATACCGTGCCGAATCCCAACGCCCAGGCGGACGTCATCGGCCGGGCCTTGCGTGAGGCGGGCGTTGACCCGCGGACGATCAGTTATGTGGAAGCCCATGGCACGGGTACGTCGCTCGGTGATCCCATCGAGATTGCGGGGCTGAGTAAAGCTTTTCAGCAAGATCCGTCGGAAGAGGCCTACTGTGCGATTGGTTCAGCGAAATCCAATATCGGACATGCAGAGAGCGCAGCAGGCATCGCGGGAGTCACCAAGGTGCTGCTGCAATTACAGCATGGAGAGCTGGCGCCATCCCTGCATGTGCAGCAGACCAACCCGCATATTGACTTTAGTCAAACCCCATTCACGGTCCAGCGGGAGTTAGACGTTTGGGAACGTCCGAGAGTGGACGGTCAGATCGTACCGCGACGGGCGGGGATTTCCTCGTTTGGTGCAGGTGGAGCGAATGCTCATCTCATTTTGGAGGAATACCGGGAACCCGACCTGACGCGTGAAAAGATGAATGAGCAAAACGAGCAAAATGAAGTGCCAGGGATGATCGTGCTGTCAGCGAAGAACGAGGAACGGCTGGTCGTGCAGGCCCGTCAGCTGCGAGATGCACTCCGTACCGGGCAGAGCAGCTGGAAAGTGAGGGAGATCGCCTATACACTGCAAACCGGACGTGAAGCAATGGAGGTACGGCTGGGTGTGCTGGCGCAAACGATGGAGGAGCTGCTTGCCAAGCTGGACAGCTATGTGGAACAGGTGGGACAGGCGGAACCAGCAGGCAAAGGAAACTTGTACTATCAGGGGCATGTGAAGCAAGGGCAGGAGCATCCGGGTTGGTTAACCGATGAGGAAGACATGAAAGAGAATGTGAAACGCTGGCTGTCCCAGGGTCGTTATGAGCATGTACTTGACGCGTGGACACGAGGGGCAGTGATTCAGTGGATGGAGCTATACGGGGACAACAGACAGCAGCACCCGCGCCCAGTCAGTCTGCCGGCGTATCCGTTTGCACGAAATCGCTACTGGGCTCCAAAGAAAACCGAGTTGGTATCGTCCAGCGCGGTTGGTACGAACGGATCAGCCATGCTCCATCCACTTTTGCATAGCAATACTTCGGATCTTCAAGAGCAGCGGTACACTTCACTCTTTACAATGGACTCGCCTATGCTTATGGATATCAATAAAGAGCAAACAACAAAATTATTGCCCGACTTGCTTCATCTGGAAATCGCCTATGCAGCTCTGGATTTGGCCATACCTGATGATCATGATTCAGCAGAATCAGCATTATCGATCCAATTGCAGGATGTGATATGGGACAACCCTATTTATGTGTCTGATCAGCCACTTCCGTTACACATCTCATTGCAATCCGAATCACATTTAACAGTGGGATACGTCATATATGGTGAAAATGTAGGGGGATTTCAACCCGTATATAGTAGCGGAATGGCCAAAAAGGTGGCTTCAGAGTTCACAGGATCAGATGCTCTGGAAATTGATTCTATCGATATGCTCTACACCGCTGAGCTGGATTCGTCAATCACTGCTTTTGCGAACCATGCTTCAAAGTCAGCCTTGTCCTCATCTCCTTATGCGGTAGAACGTATATATGTGGGGGAAGACCATATTCTGATCAAGTTTGAAGATGCAACGGATGTGTTATCTATACCACCAGTGTACAAACTGCCAGTAGATGCAATTCACCTTGCCGTTTATGGGGGGCTAGGCTGGACAGAAATTGAAAATGAAGCAAAGCAGCAGTTGGATATGTCTGCTTCACGTCCTGTTTACATTCAATCCCTTCAAAGACTTGATGCAGTAGGCGCATCAAATATTTCTTGGGCGAGAGTAGACAGAAGAGAGCGAATGAATGGGGCGTCAGGACTTGAAGTGTTGGACATTCGTTTGTATTCATCAGAAGGACGCGCAGTGTTGAAGATTCAGGGATTAGAAGCAGGCTTTACAGCCATGTCGCAGGGGACAGAAAACGACGGAATAGCGGTACATTCGAATGCTGCAACTACAAGTGCAGGTGCATTTGTACTTGAATCTTCATTCGGTGAATCCGAGAAAGAAACTGTGATCCTCTCCAAAGAAGCTTCATCTGCTTCCATGGCTTCTCGCCGGAGACCGGAGCTCTTGGGCCTAACAACGTCTGAGTGTGTAAGGTGGGAGTTAAAGGAACTGGCAGGCCAAACGTTGAAAATTCCAAGGGAACTGATTGATGGCAATGAAAATCTTGCCGAATATGGATTTGATTCCATTAGCCTGACTGAATATGCAACGGTTCTTAATCAGCATTTTGGAATGGACCTGGCACCATCCATATTTTTCGATCACACCACACTTCATGAATTGGCTCATTATCTGGAGCGAGAATTCGAGCAGACCATCACGGATCAATATGCAGATCACGACATTCAAACGGGAGAAAAACATACAGAGCAAGCCGCACCGTTAAAAAGCAAAGTGGCACAGCATCGTTCCAAAGCCCGAAAGCCTAACGCCCAGAGACAAGCATCTGGCAAGTACTGGCGTTTGGGAGATACACGGCGAATGCAAGCGGCCGATGAACCTGTTGCCATTATTGGTATCAGCGGACGATTTCCCGAAGCGCGCAATGTAGATGAGATGTGGTCGATTCTCGTAAATGGACAAACGGCTGTTAAGACCGTTCCCTCGGATCGATTCACCAGCAGTAAAAAGGATGCTACTTGGAAATGCGGTCTTGTGCCAGGGATACGAGAGTTTGATCCCCGCTTCTTCGAAATCTCTCCACGCGAGGCCGAGAGCATGGACCCACGTCAGCGATTGCTATTGCAAGAATCCTGGAGAGCGCTTGAGGATGCCGCTTATGGCAAAAAACAACTTTCCTCCGGTCGGGTCGGCATGTTTGTAGGAGTGGAGAATAATGAATATTTGCAGTTTGTCGGCCTGGATGGACCGCTTACGTCCAATCACAATGCCATTCTGGCCGCCCGGTTGGCGTATCTGTTGGACCTGAATGGCCCGAATATGGCGATCAATACGGCTTGTTCTTCGGGTCTGGCGGCTGTTCATCAAGCTTGTGCCAGCCTGCGGGCGGGAGAGTGCGACACAGCTCTTGCGGCAGGAGTAAGCCTGCTGCTCACTGAGCAGGGGTTCGAAGCGATGTCCCAAGCAGGCATGTTGTCTGAGGACGGTCGCTGTTATGCGTTCGACCAGCGTGCTAATGGCATGGTGCCGGGAGAAGCGATCGCGGTTGTTGTATTAAAGACCTTATCTCAGGCTGAGGCGGATGGAGACTCGATCTACGGGGTCATTCGGGGCAGTGGCATGAACTATGATGGCAAAACGAATGGAATCACCGCGCCGAGTGGTGTGGCACAGACGGCGTTAATGAATGAGGTATATGCCCGGTATGGCATTCCGGCGGAGGACATGCAGTACATTGTGACCCACGGGACGGGAACACGCCTCGGAGACCCGGTCGAAATCAAGGCTTTGCAGGAAGCCTATAAAGGACGGAATATGGCGCCAGGTTCCTGTGCGTTAACGTCGGTAAAAACGAATTTGGGTCATACCCTCGCTGCATCCGGTGTGGTGAGCCTGATTAGTCTGGTACAGGCGATGCGTTATGAGACGATCCCGGCAAGTCTGCACTGTGAGGAAGAGAGTGAATATATCCAGTGGTCGGAGGGGCCGTTTTATGTAAACAAAAGCAAACGGCCTTGGCCACGAACGGAGCAGGGCAGGTTGGGCGCGGTAAGTGCTTTTGGCATGAGTGGAACCAACGTGCATGTCGTGGTGGAAAGTTATGAAGGCAACGGGCAAAAACAAATGGCTGGAAATACAGCGCCTTATTATTTGCTGGCACTGTCCGCCAAAACGGAAGAGGCACTACATCGCAAGGTGGAGGACATGATCGCCGTGCTGGAACGGGAAGAGGAGCCGGATCTGGCGGCAATCAGTTACACGCTCCTGGAGGGACGACAGCATTTCCGTCACCGTTGTGCGGTGGTTGTACAGTCCCGGGCGGATGCTGTGCATGTCTGGAAACAGTTCGGTACGAAAGAAAATAACGGGAAGATGTTTCGCGGGACAGTGGGCCGGGAGTTCACTGAACAGCGCATTGTTCGGGAACACGGTCATGAGCTTTTGCATCAACTTCAGCATGGAACTCAAGCGATCGCAACCGGGGCATACCGTGACATTCTTCATGTGCTGGCGGATTTATACTGTCAGGGTTACGCATTGGATTGGATGAATATGTACGGTGAGTCTGTTCCTGAACGCATTCATTTGCCTTCATATCCGTTTGCCCAGGAAGAATACTGGGTGACCCAGTCATCACCTGAAGCAAGCCGGTTGAACGAGCAGCTTCTGACAGCAAAGCTCCACCCGCTTGTACACCGGAATACGTCAACGCTGCGCGAACAGCGTTATAGCTCTGTTTTTGCACGGGAAGATCCGTTGTTACATGACCCTATGGAATCGGGTTACCAATGTTTGCCAGATTCAGCCCACTTGGAGATGGCCCGGGCTGCTGCGCAATATGCGTTAAAGGGAGCGGGCGAGATGAACCAGGCCCCGGTCCGGATGAAGCTGACCGAGCATCAATGGGTCAATCCGGTTGTGGTGACAGAGCAGGCGCTGGAAGTTCATTTGGCCATTATTCCAGAATCAGATCAATCTTTAATCTATGAAATATTCAGTGAACGAGCTGACGGTGATGAAGAGTTGTGGAGCAGGGGCCGTATTGAATATGAATCACAGGAATTCGTGAGTCCGCCTATGGACATGCAGTCCATCACTGAAAGATGCACACATTTGGAGACTGCAAAACTTTCTTCAGAACTTAAAGGATCATCCATTGTTTGTTGTTATACCGGCGAAAATGAAGTGTTAATAAAGCTTTCAGCTGAAATTAATGCTCAGGATCGGACTTTGTTATATACTCCAAAGTTACTGACTGAAGCTGTATCACTGGCAGCAAACATCTTTGAGACAAGATCAGTAAAGGCAGCAGATTATCTTAACAAGGCCATGCTAGCAAGAGAGGACGGCGAGTTGAGTGTACATGAAGTGCTGAGTAAAGAACAAAAACATACTTGGCTCTCTATGGAATCCATGGAGTTTACGGCAGATCACTTGCAGCATCCGCTGTGGATGTGGATCAGGGAGTTGGATTCCGGGCTTGATGTTACTTTCTGTGATGAGAAAGAACAGGTAGTTGCACACATGGCGGGATTACAGGTCCAAAAGAATTTGATGACAAAAGATATGCCGGAGGACATGGAAATAAAGGAGATAGAACGTGAGGTCGCTGATGATAGCCTTCTGATGGCTTTTGAGGAAATCTGGGAAGAATCGGAGCCAGAACTTTATCATGAAGAGAACCCACAGACCATATTATGTGTACTTTCCCGTCAGGAGAATCAGGAGAGGTTCATTTCACTGATGAAACATCACAATCCTGAGATCCAGCTGGTCTTCATCGATCCGGGAATGTGGGAAAAAGAGACGGATCTTGATCATCATGCGAAGTACAGGGAAGCGCTTCAGGAGATCAGCCAGCAATATGGGAATGTGGATACGGTACTACATTTGTCGGCACTAGAGGAGCCACTACTGCTGCAAGACACGAAGCCAATTTTACTTTTGCTTCAGGCATTGGCAGCAGAGAAGATCAAGCCTGGCCGAATTCTGCTCGCCGGGGAATATAGAACAGGAATCGAACGTTGTTACCTAGATGCATGGATTGGTTTTGAGCGTTCACTTGGGCTTGTTATGCCCCATACGAAATTACAAGTGATCAGCAGCGATAAACCATCCAGTAACGAAGTGAACTGGAAAAGGTGGAGTGAACGGCTGTGGCAAGAATTAAGGTCGAACCAGCGGTGTAGCGTGCGGTATGAGAATGATCTGCGCAAAGTAAGCCGTATCAGACCAATTTCGCCTGCCGAGCATTACAAACAGGGGACAGAATACGTGTTGCCAGGAAAGACATATTTGATAACGGGCGGATTGGGAGGAATTGGCCTCGCTTTTGCCAGAGCATGGGCTCCGCTGGGAGTAAATCTGGTGTTGATGGGCCGATCTTCTCTGGATTCCGTGAAGCAGCATAGGCTCGATGAATTGATCGAGGCGGGAAGTCAGGCTATGTATGTTCAGGCTGATGTTGCCGTACTGGAACAAGTCGAAGAAGCGGTGCGGGCTGTCAAAAGCAAATTTGGCACTATTCACGGACTGATCCACGCCGCCGGGATTGAAAGTCGGGTAAGTGTGCTGGATAAATCAGCAGCTGATTTTGAACGTGTGCTTGCTCCCAAAATTCGTGGAACATTGGCGTTGGACAAAGCACTGGGTAACGAATCGCTGGAGTTCCGCAGTTATTTCTCTTCTTCATCGGCTATTTTGGGTGACTTCGGCTCCTGTGATTATGCTGTGGCGAATCGATTCCAGATGGCCTATGCTCAAGAACAGCATCGCACGGGTCCTATACACACAGTATCCATCAACTGGCCGCTTTGGAGAGAGGGCGGAATGGGCACAAGCGAAAAGAATGCTTCGGCTATGTATCTCAAAACCAGCGGTCAACGTTTTCTGGAAAAAGACGAAGGGGTGGCATTATTTCCAAAAATTCTAAATGAACCTTACGCTCACCAACTCGTTATGGCGGGGAAACCGGAACGCATACATCGTTTTCTGGGTGTTGAATTCACACCTGAGGAGCCGGCCAGCACATCTCATACTTCGTATGAGGTCGGGAATCCAGTCTTGAATGAGGCGGCCCCTGCGTTAGGGCTGCGTGTGGAGTTGAGTGGTAAAACGGTAGCTGAGTGCGCTCAATGGGAGCTAGGAGAAATAGCAAGCGAGCTATTAAAGATACCTCATGAAGAATTGGACCCTCAAGCCAATCTCGCAGAGTTTGGATTTGATTCCATCAGCTTGACAGAGTATGCAGCACGGTTGAGCCGTCATTACGGAGCAGAATTGACACCATCCATTTTCTTTGGACATTCCACATTGAAAGGATTGGCTGAATATCTGGAAAATGAACATCGGGATGTTCTAGTTGGCATGTACGAGGAAAGGAAGGCCGTGACCGACATGAAATCCAATGTCGCGGACCGAGGTTACCGATCCGGACGTTCCGGAAGATGGGCTGGCGGCAAATCCTTCCCTGCATCCGATCTTCGTCCAACTGCACGTAATCTGGATAAAATGGATCAATTCACGGAACCTGTTGCCATTATTGGTATTAGCGGACGGTTCCCCGAAGCACGAGATGTGGACGAGATGTGGTCCATGATCAGTCAGGGTCAGGAAGCGATAAGAAGGGCACCGGAGGACCGGTTTTCCACCCACAATGGGCGTGAGCCTTGGAAATGCGGTCTTGTACCAGGAGTACGGGAGTTTGATCCACGCTTCTTCGAAATTTCTCCGCGTGAAGCCGAGAGCATGGACCCGCGTCAGCGATTGCTATTGCAGGAATCCTGGAGAGCGCTTGAAGATGCCGCTTATGGGAAAAGACAGCTTTCCTCCGGCCGGGTAGGTATGTTTGTCGGGGTGGAGAATAACGAGTATTTGCAAGTTGTCGGTCTGGACGGGCCGCTTACATCCAACCACAATGCCATTCTGGCTGCCAGATTAGCCTATCTGCTGGACCTGAATGGTCCCAACATGGCGATTAATACGGCTTGTTCTTCGGGGTTGGCGGCTGTTCATCAAGCTTGTGCCAGCCTGCGAGCCGGAGAGTGCGACACGGCTCTTGCGGCAGGGGTGAGCCTGCTGCTTACCGAGCAGGGACTCGAAGCGATGTCCCAGGCGGGCATGCTGTCTGAGAATGGGCGCTGTTATGCGTTTGACCAGCGTGCCAATGGCATGGTTCCGGGAGAAGCGATAGCGGTTGTTGTATTAAAGACCTTATCTCAGGCTGAGGCGGATGGAGACTCGATCTACGGGGTCATTCGGGGCAGTGGCATGAACTATGATGGCAAAACGAATGGAATCACCGCGCCGAGTGGTGTGGCACAGACAGCACTAATGAATGAGGTGTATACACGGTACGGCATTCGGGCAGAGAACATGCAGTACATTGTGACCCACGGGACGGGAACACGTCTGGGAGACCCAGTTGAAATCAATGCTTTGCAGGAAGCCTACAAATCAAGAAATATGGAGCCAGGCTCCTGTGCGCTGACGTCGGTAAAAACGAATTTGGGTCATACCCTCGCCGCTTCGGGAGTGGTGAGCCTGATTAGCCTGGTACAGGCGATGCGTCATGAGACGATCCCGGCAAGTCTGCACTGTGAAGAGGAAAGTGAATATATCCGGTGGTCGGAGGGGCCGTTTTATGTGAACAAAAGCAATCGGCCTTGGCCACGAACAGAGCAGGCGAGACTGGGAGCGGTAAGTGCCTTTGGCATGAGCGGAACCAACGTGCATGTCGTGGTGGAAAGTTATGAAGGCAGCGGACAAAAACGAACGGCTGGTTATGCGTCACCTTATTATTTGCTGGCACTGTCGGCCAAAACGGAAGCAGCACTACAACGCAAGGTAGAGGACATGATCGCTGTACTGGAACGGGAAGAGATGCCGGATCTGACGGCAATGAGCTACACGCTGCTGGAGGGACGACAGCATTTCCGACACCGTTGTGCGGTGGTTGTGCAGTCCAGGGAAGATGCCGTATACATGTTGAAACAGCGGGGGCAATCCAAGTCAGGGGTTTTGTTTGAGGGCGTGGTGCCAAGAAGGTTTACTGGACAAAAGCTGTTACAGGAACATGGGGATGAATGGATTATCAAAAGCACCGAAAGAAGTTTGTCCTCGGAGAAACAGAGGGATATACTCCATGTGCTGGCTGATCTGTATGCCCAGGGCTATGATCTGAACTGGGGACAGATGTATGGCGATGTACCACCATCACGCATCAGCCTGCCAACGTATCCTTTTGCCCGAGAGGAATATTGGATGGCGTCAAATGAAAGAGAGCAAGAGGAAGAGCAGCCATCGCGGGAGCGCTCATGGGCTTCTCTTCACCCCCTGGTGCAACAAAATACGTCTGATTTCACTGAACAAAGGTTCAGCTCGGTCTTCAATGGAAGAGAATTTTTCCTTAAGGATCATATTATTCATGGAATCTCCGTACTTCCCGGGGTGGCCCAATTGGAAATGGCTCGGGCTGCATTGCAGCTTACCGTTGCCGGCACAAGACCTGTTTTTCTGCAAAATGTGGTGTGGATCAGTCCCGTAGTCATGGATGGAGATGCAGCAATCCCTAACAGCATTCAGGTAGAAATCGGATTACATCCTGTCACAGAAAATCCTCAACGTATAAGTTATGAGATATACCGGCAAGACCAGCAGGTTGAGGGGAAACGTCATGTATACAGTCAAGGACAGCTGGGATGGAATGAAGAAGCTGAATCCCCTCCAATTCATGACCTGAACGAACTCATGGCTGCATGCAGCCGATCGACCTGGACGGGTGCAGATTGTTACAACGCATTTAGGCAAGCCGGTATCCAGTACGGACCTGCATTTGAGGGAATACAGCAATTGTTCATCGGTGAAAGGGAAGTTTTGGCCCAACTGAAGCTGCCTGAGCATTTGTTGCCGGAAATGAACTCATATGTCCTTCATCCCTGTATATTGGACTCCGCGTTGCAGGCCTCTATAGGCATGATGCTGGAGCATCCTGAAGTGGATGGGAAAAAGGCGGGACATGGTTCAGGTGGACCACAGCCTTCGGTTCCTTTTGCGTTAAAGAAAGTTCGGATCTATAAAGCTTGTGCTCAAGACATGTGGGCATGGGTGCGCTACAGCTCCGATTCCAGTTCGGATGGGAAAGGAATGACGTTTGATATTGATTTGTTTGATCAAGAAGGAAGTGTCTGTGTTCGTTTAATTGGCTTTTCCTCTAGACAGCTTCCCGATCCAGAATCCACAGCGCCAGGTGCTGACACAACCGCTCGGTCTGAAATGCTGCTGTTAAAGCCGTATTGGCGGGAGATGGAGGTGGAAGGAGCCGGTCGGAGCCGGAAGACTCCAGACGCTGAGCATATCGTTATTTTATGTGGTGCACTCGCTTGCAGGTTGAGTGAGATGCAGCTTGAATTTCCGTCAGCATCGTTTATACCGATTGGGTTGGATCAGGGAATGGCCACAGCCGAAAAGTGGTTTGAGGATGGTGCCTTGCAGGTGTTTGGTAAACTTCAAACGATACTGTCCAGTGAATCGAATAAACCTCGAATTATACAGGCCGTTGTGCCTAATGATGGAGAGCAGCGTTTGTATGCTGCGCTGTCGGGTATGTTGCAAAGTATTAAACTCGAATATCCGGCTGTTGCGGGACAGTTGATTGAAATGGACGAACAGTTGGATAACGCAGATATTTTACAGCTATTGAAGTTGGACGTTTACGAGCCTAAAGATAACTGGATTCGTTATACGGGTCGTCGACGGGAATTGGCAGACTGGCAAGAGATTGAACCGTCCACTGTTCTTGAAAAACGGTTTTGGCGTGATCATGGTGTTTACCTCATTACAGGTGGTATGGGAGGGCTTGGACTTGTATTTGCGCAAGAGATCGCCACACAAGCCAAGCATCCAACACTTGTTCTCGTGGGCAGATCACCGATGGACGGTCTGATGGAACAATCCCTTGAAATATTGCGAGAGCAGGGAGCACGGGTGGACTATTTGCAGGTTGATGTAACGGATGGTGAAGCCGTGGAGAACCTTGTTGGTAGCATCAAACAAGTCTATGGCGCTATCCACGGCGTTATTCATGGAGCAGGATTAATCAGAGACAGTTTGTTTCTTGCCAAGACAGAGGAAGAATGGCGTCAGGTTATGAAACCCAAAGTGGCGGGCACTATACACCTGGATCGTTCTACACATAAGGAAGCATTGGATTTCTTCATTCTGTTCTCCTCTGGAACTGCCGTGCTCGGCAATATGGGGCAGAGTGATTACGCTACAGCCAATGCATTCATGGACCTATTCGCAACATACCGGGAAACGATGGTGAGTCAGGGCAAACGAAGCGGCAGGACACTGTCCTTAAACTGGCCACTATGGGAAAATGGCGGCATGAAGGTGGACTCATCTGTCAAACAAATGATGTGGCGGCAAATGGGAATGAGACCCCTGCATTCGAATCAGGGAATAGAGGCATTAACCCTTGCACTATCATCCACTTCTTCCAGAGTGATGGTCATGGCAGGGAACCCTGAACGAATTCGGGGCAAGATCAGAACTGTAAAATCACAAACACTAGGTATTTCCTCCCCAATGTATACAGCTTCTCCCAAAGGGGATAAGCCCAGGGACGACCGCTATTCGGAACTGGTTAATCGTGTTCTGGACGGGGAACTAACGGAGTCACAATTTGTTGAAGCGTTCATGAAGGAATAGGAGTGATCGGATGAAAGACGACTTGTATCAAATATACAAGGATATCAGAACACGTAAACTAAATCCGCAAGATGCTGCCAATCAACTAACCTCTTTAATGGCGCAAAATCAACACACCCAGACTTCCGGCGAGTCTCAGGAGTCCGGGAACACGCTTCAGGCTGATACCGAGTTACATGAAAAGACACGCAGAATGTTGACTAAGGCTGTGGCTGATCAATTGAAGGTACGACCGGAGGAAATTGAAGCCGATGTGGAGCTCAGTGAGTATGGATTTGATTCCATTATGTTAACCGAACTGAGTAACTCCCTGAACAAGAACTACAGACTGAATCTGACCCCGGCCGTTTTTTTTGAACATTCAACTTTAGCGCAATTTACAGACTATGCTTTGGAAACTTATGTTGATCAATTTGCAGAACTGTGGACATCTCCTGCCTCGGCAGGAGATGTCAAGAAAACACATATTTCGTCTGAGTCCACAATGAAGAACAGATTTAAGTCATCCGAAAATTTTGAAATGGCTCACCAGTATGAGAACGCTGAGAATGCTGGAACTTCCGTAAATGATGAAAGCTTTCATCAAGCTCAGAAAAGAAACTCTCCAACCTTGCAGCGAGTAGACAATGCGATAACAACGTTTGAACCTGTTGCGATCGTAGGCATGACAGGAAGGTTTCCGATGGCAAAGGATACGGATGCGCTGTGGGAAAATTTAATCGAAGGAAGAGACTGTATCACCGAAATTCCATTGTCACGCTGGGATTGGAAGTCCATTTATGGAGACCCCCTAAAGGAATCGAATAAAACCAACATTAAATGGGGCGGATTTATAGATGGTGTGGATGAATTTGATCCTTCATTTTTTGGCATCTCCCCGCGGGAAGCGGAACTTATGGACCCACAGCAGCGTCTACTGATGCTCTATGTATGGAAGACCATTGAGGATGCGGGCTATGCTGCTCAAAGCTTGTCTGGAAGTAACCTGGGTATATTCGTGGGCACCTCCGGAACGGGATACAGCAGTCTGATTTCCCGTTCCGGAATGGCTATTGAGGGGTATAGCTCAACCGGAATTGTTCCATCCGTAGGACCCAATCGAATGAGCTATTTTCTGAATGTACATGGTCCAAGTGAACCGATAGAGACGGCTTGTTCAAGCTCGCTAGTTGCTATCCATCGGGCAGTAACAGCGATGAGAAATGGGGATTGTGATGCAGCCATCGTTGGCGGTATTAATACCATCCTGACCCCGGAAGGGCACATCAGCTTTAACCGTGCAGGGATGCTGAGTGAAGACGGGCGCTGCAAAACCTTTTCCGAACAGGCTAATGGGTATGTTCGCGGTGAAGGTGTCGGCATGCTGATGCTAAAGAGGGTGAAAGATGCAGAACAAGCGGGAGATCACATCTATGGGCTGATTCGGGGTACAAGCCAGAACCATGGTGGACGGGCCAACTCCTTAACGGCACCTAATCCGAAAGCACAGGCTGACCTATTGATCCAGGCCTATCGCAAAGCCGATATTGATCCAAGAACCGTTGGTTATATCGAAACCCATGGAACGGGGACACCTCTGGGTGACCCAATTGAAGTGAATGGGCTGAAGGCCGCTTTTAAAGAGCTGGCTCGTCAATCAGGAGATGAACCGCTTGGAACACCGCATTGCGGTTTGGGTTCTGTAAAGTCTCATATTGGACACCTTGAGATGGCTGCTGGTGTGGCGGGTGTCATGAAGGTACTGCTTCAGATGAAGCATCGTAAACTCGTGCCAGGCTTGCATCTGGATCATATTAACCCTTATGTCCAATTGGACAACAGCCCGTTTTATATTGTGCGGGAAACAAGAGAGTGGGCTGCCCCGAGAGATAGCGATGGCAGGGAAATGCCTAGACGTGCGGGAGTGAGCTCCTTTGGTTTTGGCGGCGTGAACGCACATATCATTTTGGAAGAGTATATTCCGAATCGGGAGAATCATGAAAAAAATACAACAGAAATCCCCGGACAACACCCTGCGATCGTAGTGTTGTCCGCCAGAAACGAAGCACGATTGCGTGAACAAGTGAATTTACTGCTTCAGGCCTTGCGTGAAGGAAAGTATGCAGAGAACGATTTGGCTAATATGGCCTATACGTTACAGATCGGACGCGAGCCTATGGAGGAGCGATTGGCACTGATTGTGAGGACTATGGCTGAATTGGCGACTGGCCTGACTCATTACATGCATGAAGGAGCAGTCACAGGTCATGACGGGATTGAAACGTACAGAGGGCAAGCCAAACGCAAGGACACACTCCTGTCACTAACAGAAGATGAGGAAATGCAGGATCTGGTCCATAAGTGGTACCTGCGTGGCAAGCTGGGCAAAGTCGCAGAGATCTGGACAAGAGGGTTCATTGTCCAATGGTCAGCTCTGTATGATGGGAAGAAACCAGCCAGAATCAGTCTGCCAACGTATCCGTTTGCCCAAGAAAAGTATTGGGTTCCGATCCCTGATTCCCGAATGCCGCGGCCATTCGAAGATGAATATTCGAACTCGGCAGGGGTTCTGCATCCCCTTCTACACAGTAACATTTCTAATTTATACTCACAGCGCTATAGCTCCATTTTTACTGGAACCGAGTCATTTTTGCAAACTTCTGCTACATCGGGCAAACGGACTTTTCCCGATGTAGCCTGTATGGAAATGGCTCGTGTGGCGGCGAAGCATGCCATGGAGTCGTCAGACGGGGATGGGCAATCGGTTATGAAGCTCAGATTATCCGATGTGAAGTGGGTGCAGCATGACACAAACATCCCGAACACGGCGTTTCCATTACAGATTCAAATTGAAATTTACCCTGAAGAAGATCATAAAGAACTTTTTTTCGAAATCAGCAGTGCTGGCGACAAAAAGGAACGGCAGTTATTGACGACGGGAAGAGTCTCCAGACCGGAAAGCTCTGCCTACGACCTAACAAGGTTTGACCTGAAAGTTATACGCAAGCGGTGTGAGTTGGATTTCAACTCAGCTACATTGAACGCAGACAATGTATGGTCTGGCGGACAGACGACGGGCCGTGTGAAACAAAGTTATAAGGGGAATGGAGAAGTGCTGCTACACATCTCCAGTTCCGAAGAAACTACAAGATCTACCAACATGTTCATTGATCCAGAAATGCTGAAAGACGTCATTCAAGTTGGATTATGTGAACTCTGTGGGCAACAGGGTCAAGTGAACCTCGGGGGAGCCATTACCATAAAATCAGTCCATTCCTTGGAGGTTTTGCAGGATGGGCAACCTGTTTGGGTATGGATTCGCCTGGGCACGCCGCCACATCATGATTCGACTGGAGCGGTTAGATCCGATCTTAGACTGGACGTAGCCATAGCCAATGACGCTGGTCAGGTTCTGATCTGGATGGAACAAGTCACCGTGAGTATGCCCGAGGTAGAAGGCGTAATCCTTCTGGAGCCACACTGGGAAACGGCCCCAAACCGCATGTCTTCTTCCGTACCGGTTTCATACAGCGAACACCGGATTATCCTGTGTGGTGAGTTGACAAATTTCACGATGACCGAAATGTTGAAACAGGAAATGCCAGGGGTTTCCCTGATACAACTCGGTTCAGCAGGAACCCTTGTACAACGTTACGAAGCATATGTGCTTGCCCTGCTGGAGCAGTTCAAAGATGGTGAGAGCCTTCGTCATGAAGGAAGCAAATTCATTCAGGTTGTCATACCTGACGATGCAGAACAATCCAGACTGTGGACTGGGCTGTCTGGCCTGCTCCGTACCGTTCAGCTTGAACATCCGCAGGTACGCTGCCAGCTTATTGAAATGCAGCGTGATACGTCACTGGAACAATGGGTGGAGCGGCTTAAGTCCTGTGCAAATTTGCCGAATGAGGATCACTTGCGATATATGGAGAATCAACTGTACCGTGCATCATGGAAGGAACTGGTTCAGGACGTATCCACCGAGGCAGTGAGTTCCATCAGGGAGCGTCCTAATCGAGAAGGGCATGAGCATCTGCCCGCCCATCCGTGGCAAGATGGGGGCGTATACGTTATTACTGGAGGAGGCGGTGGTCTTGGACCCATTTTTGCACAGGAGATCGCATTCAAGGCGACCGGGACAACGATCATCTTGACGGGCAGGTCTCCAGCGTTGCCAACTGCCGTCAGGCAGAGGATACAGGAACTGCCTGCCCACATTCAATACTTGACCATGGATGTAGCGGATGAAGAAAAAGTTCAGACAGTGCTGGCGATGGTCCGTCATACGTATGGGAAAGTAAACGGCATTCTGCATGGCGCAGGCATTACCCGGGACCGTCTGCTTGAAAATAAAACAGGTGCAGAGTGCAGAGAGGTGCTGGCATCCAAAGTTGCAGGGACGGTTTATCTGGATGAAGCAACACGGAGGGATGACCTGGATGTCATGATTTTATTTTCTTCCGGTACAGGTGTGACAGGAAACATTGGACAGGCAGACTATGCGGCTGCCAATGCTTTCATGGATCGTTTTGCTGCTTATCGCAATACGCTTGTCCACCGAGGAGAGCGGACCGGACAAACGTTATCGGTGAACTGGCCTCTTTGGGAATCGGGAGGTATGCAGATCAATGAACAGCAATTACGCAATTTGAAAAAACAGACGGGCATGCATCCTCTGCGTGAAGAAGAAGGAACGGCAGCCCTGTATCAGGCGTTGGCAAGTGGAAGAAGTCAGGTACTGGTTGCGGCAGGTGAAGTGACTCGATTGAGACAGAAGTTTTTGTCTTCCCCCGATGCTCTTGACTCACGGAATGCGGGACAGCAAGCAATCCCAGAGGAACAGACGGATACAGCCTGGCTTGAAGATAAGGTCAGGGAAACGATGGCTTCCATGATTTCGTCACTTCTTAAGGTGCAGGTTACACACATTGATCCCGAGGTTGAACTTGGGGAGTATGGACTTGATTCCATCATGCTGACGGAACTGACCAACACACTTAACGAGAATTTCAACATGAGTCTTACCCCGGCACTGTTTTTTGAATATTCGACGCTGCAAGCCTTCTCGCAATATGTAACACGTACCTATCAACAACAATTTTTGACGAGATTCTCATCCAAGATGGTTCCCACACAAGCAAAGAGTGGGACTGAACGAGCTGAACCTCTTGTTTTCCGACAATTTACAAGTAAACATGCCTCGGGCGTGGGAAGGGTGAAGCCAACAAACGTCATGGAGGATCAAGGCATTGCAATCGTAGGCATGAGTGGTATTTTCCCGATGGCTGCTGACCCAGATGAGCTGTGGGACAATCTGGCAGCCCAGCGGGATTGCATTACGGAAATTCCTCGGTCTCGGCGGGAAAAGTATGCTTATCAAAAGGATTCTTTTAACGAGACTGGGGAGCTCGACATGATCTGGGGAGGGTTTATTGAGGGTGTGGATCAATTTGATCCCGGATTCTTTGGTATTTCTCCCCGTGAGGCGGAACTTATGGACCCGCAGCAGCGGCTGCTAATGCTGTATGTGTGGAAAGCAATTGAAGACGCCGGATATGCTCCGCAAAGCCTATCTGGCAGCAAGCTGGGCATATTTGTGGGAACGGCTGGTACGGGATACAGCAATCTCATCGCGTCATCAGGCATGGCTATGGATAGCTATACGTCCACGGGAATTGTACCTTCGGTTGGACCGAACCGGATGAGTTATTTTCTTAACGTCCATGGCCCGAGCGAGCCGATTGAAACCGCATGCTCCAGTTCGCTGGTTGCGATCCATCGCGCAGTCACGGCGATGAGGAACGGGGATTGCAATGCAGCCGTTGTAGGCGGTATTAATACCATTTTGACACCCGAAGGATATATAAGCTTAACTAAGGCAGGTATGTTGAGCAGTGATGGTCGGTGTAAAACGTTCTCCGCTCAGGCTGATGGATATGTTCGAAGTGAAGGGGTCGGCATGTTGATGATCAAACCTCTCAAGGATGCCGAGGAAGCAGGAGATCATATCTATGCCGTTATCCGTGGAACAAACGAAAACCATGGAGGTCGCGCCAATTCATTAACGGCACCCAACCCCAAAGCTCAGACAGAATTGTTATTTGAAGCGTACAAAAAAGCGGGAATTGATCCGAGAACGGTAGGTTATATTGAAACACACGGCACAGGCACTCCTTTGGGCGATCCGATCGAGGTTAATGCGCTTAAAGCGACGTTTAGGAATCTGTATGAACACACAGGGGATAGACAAATGGGTGAGGCGCATTGCGGACTAGGCTCGGTAAAAAGCAATATAGGACATTTGGAGATGGCTGCTGGTATTGCAGGTGTAATCAAAGTGCTACTGCAATTAAAACATCAAAAACTGGCTCCAAATCTTCATCTGGATGAAGTGAATCCTTACGTGGAACTGGAGGATAGTCCGTTCTACCTTGTTCGTGATCTGCAAGAATGGAAGCCGATTACAAACGCGGACGGAAAGGCGATGCCAAGACGAGCGGGGGTCAGTTCGTTTGGTTTTGGCGGTTCCAATGCTCACGTCATTCTTGAAGAGTATACGGGAAAATTGGATAAAAAAGAGGCGAATCACTCAGCGGCACCTGAATATCCGACAATGATTGTTCTGTCTGCACGGAATAAAGGTGAGCTTCAGGAGCAGGTTCGTTTGTTGCTGAAGAGATTGCAGTACGATTCATATATGGATACTGATCTCCGCGATCTGGCCTATACGTTACAAGTAGGACGTAATGCGATGGAGGAGCGGTTGGGTGTGCTGACTTCCGGCATCGCCGATCTGAAGGAAAAGTTGAGCGCTGCACTGGATGGAGGCATGGAACAACTACCAGAAGGTTTAATGTACCAAGCGGGTCTGCAAGGTGGCAAAGAAGCATTATTATTTAACATGGACGAAGGCACAGAGGAAATCGTAAACCAATGGATGCAAAACGGTTCCTATGGAAAGGTGCTGGATCTGTGGACCAAGGGATATCCGGTTCGTTGGGAGCATTTATATAAAGATGATCAAGATAAACCTTCCAGGTTAAGCTTGCCCACGTATCCATTTGCTAAGGAAAAGTATTGGGTGCCGTATCAGTTCGCCCAAAAATTCGAATCGGGTTCCCCGGCCGAAAGACAACAATTTGTTTCTGAGAGTCAGCACGTACCATCGGAAGAAGCAACGGAACTTTTTTCTTTCCAGGAAATTTGGGAAGAATCCGCTCACCTTGACTCAGATTCGGCCAAGCTGGACAGAGAAAATGTCAGGGGACTGATATGTCTGTTATCCGATAAAAACAAACAGTCCATCATTCGCGAAATGTTGGCTCGCCGCAGTCCAGATACCGAGGTCTATTTTGTTGAAGAAACAGGCCTGGAGGCAGGGGAAATGGATCGGGAAGTATACTGTCAACAATTTCGCGTGATCGCCAAGCAAGGAGATCATATTGATGCGGTTCTGTATCTGTGGCCGTTTGATGATGCCCAATATTTACGTGATACAAGTCCGATTGTACACATGATCCAAGCGATGGTTATGGAGAATATACAACCCAAACGTATTTTACTGGCTGGAGAACATGCCACTGCGCTGGATCAGTGTTACCTCGACTCATGGATTGGCTTTGAACGTTCAATAAGTCTGAGTATGAAGAAGACGAAATTAACCGTATGCAGCTCGCAGGCACGACAGAACTCGGATATGTTGGCATTTGCGGACCTGTCGAACCTGCTGTGGGATGAACTTTTATCGGAATCGCCACAAAGTGTTCGTTTTGAGCATGGACGTCGTTTGGTAAGTCGAATGAAGCAAGTTGATTTAACGGAACATGCTGATGAGTATACCCTTTATCCGAAGCCTGGACAGACTGTATTGATTACTGGTGGACTTGGCGGATTGGGTGTTATTTTCGCAAAAGTCTGGGCTTCAAAGGGAATCAATCTTGTTTTGATGGGGCGATCTCCGCTGGATGAGATGAACAGGCAATTGCTCAAGGACCTTGGAAAAAATGGCAATAAGTTCATATATGTTCAGGCAGATGTGAGTGAAGCGGCGGAAGTAACAACGGCTCTGGAATCCGCAAAAATGCAATGTGGCGATATCCACGGATGGGTCCATGCCGCCGGAATGGAAAGTCAGGGAACCTTGCTGTCCAAAAGCATAAAAGAGTTCGATCAAGTGTTACGTCCCAAGGTTAAAGGATTACTTGTGATGGAGGAAGCATTGCAAAACGAACCTCTGGCTTTTCGTTGTTATTTTTCATCCTCGTCGGCGCTGCTGGGGGACTTTGGTTCCTGTGACTACGCTGTGGCCAATCGTTTTCAGATGGCGTACGCCCAGATGCAGGATCAGAATATTCGTACAATCGCCATTTTATGGCCACTTTGGAGAGAAGGTGGAATGGGCTCCAGAACGTCAGAAGGTACGGACATGTATCTGAGAACAAGTGGATTGCGTTTTCTGGAAAAGGATGAGGGGATCGCTTTTTTTGATCAGGTGATCAGACAATCCGGTACACATCAGCTTGCTCTGGCGGGAAGGGCAAGCCGGATACATCGTTTTTTGGGCTTGGACATGCCGGTTTCCAAGCAGTCTTCCCCTGGATTGCGCATAAAAGCGACAAAGCAGGATCAGGCCCAAATAAGGAATTCACATTCACCATTAAGGAAGACTTTACAGGAATGTGTAGTGCAAGAACTGAGAGACTGGGCTGCCCAACTGTTAAAAATGGAAGCAACCAAGTTGGACCCAGACCGGAATCTGGCGGATTATGGTTTTGATTCGATCAGTCTGGCAGAATTCGCTGAGCTTATGAGCCAGCAATTCCGGCTTGAATTGTCACCGACCGTCTTTTTTGCACATGGCACCCTGAACAGACTTTCGCAGCATCTGATCACATCCTTTTCCGAAGAAATGGAAGCAAGGTACAGCATGATGTCAACCGCATATCCAACACAAATACAGGATCACTCCCATACAGACAGAAACACCAATCCATCTGTAATGGAGCAGCTTGACGGATCAATGGATCATCCTGTCCCTGAACCTACTGAACTTCACAGGGAAGAACCTATAGCCATCATCGGCATGAGCGGAAGGTTTCCGCAGGCAGGCAACATCGAGGATTTGTGGACAAATGTTGAATCAGGTTCTTCATGTATATCGAGATTGCCCCGCAGTCGTTGGACCTCAGAAGGCGGGAAGGATGTAACCAATAAGGATGCTGATATTCCTGCATGGGGAGGTTATTTGGCGGATATCGATCATTTTGATCCGATGTTTTTCCAGATTTCACCGAACGAAGCAGCGATGATGGACCCCAGACAACGTCTGTTTCTGGAAGAGGCGTGGCATGCTCTGGAGGATGCCGGTTATATGGGGGATCGTATTCGTGGCCAGAATTGTGGGGTATACGTTGGGGTTGAAGAAGGCGAGTATGGTTATTTGACAGCAGAGAAAGGATCGATTAACGGTAATCAAAATGCCACACTTGCGGCCCGTATTGCATATGTTCTGGATCTGAAAGGGCCCAATATGGCGATCACCGCCGCATGTTCTTCAGGGCTGGTAGCTCTTCATCAGGCGTGTCAGGCGTTAAGGAGCGGAGAGTGCGACACAGCCTTGGCCGGGGCTGTGAGTCTGATACTGTCTCCCATGCTGCACACAGCTCTCCATCGGGCAGGCATGTTATCCCCCGATGGCCAGTGCCGCGTATTTGACGAACATGCTAACGGAATGGTGCCTGGTGAGGCTGTGACCGCGTTGGTGCTCAAACCTTTGAAACAGGCCATTCGGGACGGAGACCATATTTATGGCACAATTAGAGGCAGTGGTGTTAATTACAGCGGACGAACCAATGGATTGACTTCGCCTGATCCTGAGTCACAGGCAGAGTTGATGAAAATGGTGCACAAACGGTATCGGATTGATCCACGTAGCGTGCAGTTCATCATGTCGCAAAGTGTGGGATCACCGATAGGAGATGCAATTGAGATGCAGGCATTATCCAACGTATATGGTTCTTACAACGATCAGGACATATCCGTGGCGATTGGTTCCGTAAAACCTTTAATCGGACATACCTTTGCGGCATCCGGTTTGGTTAGCCTCATAACGATGTTGATGGCCATGAGGCATAGAACAATTCCGGCTTTGCATTCCTATGAAGAGCCTAATCGGCATATCAACATGAGCATGGGCAGCAACCTCAATATCAATAAAGAAAACAGACCGTGGAGAACGTCGTTGAATGTATCAAGAATGGGAGCGATTAGCACCACAGGCATCAGCGGGACAAATGCACATGTGGTTATCGAAGAGTACGTAGCCGCTGAAACAGAGCAAAATGATGCAGTGAGCGAAGATTCGGTGGCCCAAGTTGTCATTCTATCGGCGTTGAACAAGGAACGCTTGCAGGCCGCTGCGCAGCAACTCCTGAATACAGTCATATTAAATAACGAGATGAGCCTGAGGGATGTGGCGTACACGCTACAAGTGGGCAGAGAAG
The DNA here is from genome assembly GCF_037973995.1 of Paenibacillus sp. FSL R5-0701. Lineage (NCBI taxonomy): Bacteria > Bacillati > Bacillota > Bacilli > Caryophanales > Paenibacillaceae > Paenibacillus > Paenibacillus sp. FSL R5-0701. Next base: position 2,906,166 of record NZ_CP150230.1, read on the forward strand.
CGATGCCGGATCGCTTGGCTCTAATTGTGAGTCATAAAAAAGAGCTCATTACAGGGCTGAAGAAGTTTTTGAAAGCGGAAAAGCCAAATAAAAACTGGGTTGATTCTTGTCCGATGTTTACTGGAAGGGCAGAAGAAGATTCGGCAGTGAAGGAGCTGTTGTCAGGAAGAGCTGGCGAAAAAATATTGAGAGCTTTCATGGCTGATGGCAGCCTTGATAAAATTGCACTGTATTGGTCCAAAGGAGGCAACGTTTCATGGGAAGGTCTGTATGAAGGAAAGCCTGCTCAAATCATTTCATTGCCTGGGTATCCATTTGAAAAGAGAAGATGCTGGGTTGACCTTACTCATACTCTTGCTCATGCTAAATCTGTAGTCGTTTCCAGCCTGGAGGAAGGAGCTCCTGATTCCAGTATAGATGTAGCCGGGAATACATCACTGGAACACAGGATCACAGCCATCATCCTGAATCTGCTTGGCTTGGAAAGCGGTGAGATTCAGGAATCAACACCTCTTGTGCAATATGGAATGGACTCCATCGTGTTTATTCAGTTGATTCAACGATTGCAAACCGAGCTGAATCCTGAAATCAATGCAGCAGATTTGCAACATTGTTTGACTTTGGCAGACATCATAGCAAGTCTGACAGACAGAATAAATCAGACCCCTACGCTTCAGGGCAAGCCAACAAGTTTTATCGTCACCGGACCGGAGGAGAAGACAAATGGTACTTTGAATTCGATTGTTAAGTCATGGTCACAATTCCCCGAACTTGTTCGGCTGAATCATGCTTCTGAAGGTCGACCCATCTTCTGGTTTCACGCCGCAATGGGTGGGGTGGAAGGTTATCAGGTTATTGCATCCCGGTGTACACGGCCCTTCTACGGGATCCAGGCAAGAGGCTGGACGACTGACCGCTCTCCGTTATATGGGATCGAAGGCATGGCAATGTATTATGTGCATGTCATAAAAACCGTTCAGCCGGAAGGGCCATATGATCTTGGCGGTTATTCTCTTGGCGGCCTGATTGCATATGAGGTGTGCAGGTTACTTCAGAATCAGGGTGACCAGGTAAACAGCGTGGTGATGCTCGATTCCATCCATCTCTCTGATGAAGACGAAATGACTTCGTCGGACAAAGGTTATATTTTACAATCCGTGAATATGTCGCTAATGTCTTCGATTCTTCATCAACCGGAGAAAATTGCAGACACGTTAATTCACCGCGATGAAATCAATATGGAACTAAGTAATGAGGATTTTCTTAAACACTTAACAGAAATTGCGAAATCCAGAGGGCTTTTCAAAAATGAGAAGCATCTACAGCAGCTCATTGAGCAATGTGTCAAGGTTCAGCAGGCATATCAGGCAGATCAGTACCAAGTTCAATCGCTTGCAGATCGAGATGCTGTGGCATGTTATTATTTCCGCAATCAAAGCGGACACTTCTTTGGTGAACTTGAGCCTTACTTTGTCACGGAGGAAGATTGCATCGAACTGAACAACTCAACCTATTGGAGTATATGGGCGGAGAACATTCCGAATTTTAATTTGTTTGACATCGATGTATCCAACCATATGTTACTGTTGTCCAATCCCGCAAGCTCTGATCGAATAGGTGCTTTCTGCAAGCAGTTGTATTCAAGTGAAGGGGTTACGGAAAAAGACATTCAATCCTTCAAAAAAAGTACCAAGGTAAGAGTCCCACGCAAGAGTTCCAAAAACCAGATTAAATAAGATCATCAAAAAAAGCGTTGCTCATGAATGAGCGACGCTTTTTTTTGATGATCTTACGATCTTACATAATGGTCATCTATTGTTCAAGCGGACAAGCAGTCGTTGAAGACCACGAAAGCCTACATTGGGAAGCCATTCGGGCTCATCCTGAATCCATTCCATATGAGGATACCTTGCGATTAGGCGGCTCATGGCAATCTCTGTTTCCATCATCGCCAACTGGGCACCGATGCAAGAATGAATTCCTACACCAAAGGCCAGATTTCGCGCTTCATTGCGTTCAATATCAAATAGATGAGGATCGGTAAATTTTCGCGGATCATGATTGGCTGAACCGAAGCAGAACATGATCAATTCTCCCTTTTTAATCTGCTGATCCAGAATTTCCATGTCTTCAAGGGCGGTTCTTACGGTAATCTGTGCAGGGCTTTCATAGCGAAGGACTTCCTGAATGGTGCTTTTAATCAGACCTGGAGAGTCTTTCAATTTCTGAAGTTGTTCCGGATGTTTCATCAGTGTAAACATGCCATTCCCAATCAGATTACGTGTGGTCTCATGTCCGGCGAAGAGCAGCATGGCACATTGCGCATGAATTTCTTCAATTGTCAGGTGCACACCATCATCATCAGTTGCTTCTATAAGATAAGTAATAAAATCTTCCTGAGGATGTATTTTTCGTTCTTCAATCACATCTGTCAAATAGGCAGTCAACAGAACCAAAAGATTTTGTGCACGCGTGACATCCTCATATGTAACCGTCATGGAACCGAACAAGTGAACGAGACTATCTGCACATTCGGCCACACGTTCATACTGTTCCTCAGGCAGACCCAGTAGTTTCATAATGACTTTGGTGGGAAGCGGGTAAGCATAATCCCGAATCAAATCCACCTCTTCTTTTCCTTCCATTTCATCAAGAGAGTCGTCGATCAGATCCATAATGTAGGGAGCCAGATTTTTGACCGACACGGAGAAGGCCTGGGTTAACATTTTGCGATATCTGATGTGAGAAGTGCCATCCTGAAGGGACATCCACATTGAAAACAGACGAATAAACTCCAGAATTCCATAGAGCTGTTGCTCCGAAAACTGGACTGCCCAATATTGTTGTGCCGTGTTATGGGAAATGCGTGGGTCTGCAATGTACTTGTTTACGGTTTCATATCCACCGATGTACCAAAGTCCTCCATACAGATTCACTTTGTGAATTTCGCCTTGCTGAATCAGCTGTCGATACACGTCATACGGATTACCGAAGAAGTTCTCATTATAGAATGTGGTTGGATCATTTACATCAATGACAGGTATTGACAAGTGGTTTCCTCCTTTTATCACGGCTTTTTTTGAAAAATAAAGGAAATTATACAAAAATAGAGTAGCATGTATACTAGAATCTGTCGAGTTATGCTCAGAATATTCGCCAAATTTTACTTTCATTTTACTTAATAAAGCAAATAAGTAAATAGATTGACATGGAAATTTTAGGATAATATAATAAAAGTATTCTGCTTGCAAAGGAAGGATATCGTTATGATTACTGGACATTCCAATATCAGAGAGAATCCGACAGTGAACGAGAATAGAACAGACTATCCCCGCAATCATACCATCCATCAGTTATTTCAAGAACAGGCCCGCTTGCATCCCGATGCCATTGCGGTAGCCTCAGACACCATTCAATATACGTACAAGGAAGTAGATCAGTATTCAAACCAGATTGCCGCACTTCTTCGTCAGAAGGGAGCAGACCGCGACAAAATAATCGGTATTATGTTAGAGAGATCCCCTGAAATGATAATTGCTTTAATAGCCGTTCTCAAATCAGGGGCTTCTTATTTACCGATTGATTCCGAAACACCTGGGGAACGAGTGAATTATATGCTCAAGGATAGTGGGGCATGTATGCTGCTGACATCTCATCCTGAAGAGAATTACATAGAATGTATCGGTTTGGAGGTTATTCATCCCACCATTGAGGATTATTGTGACTTTCCATCCGATGCATTGACGGATATTAATCAGGCAGAAGATCCGGCTTACATCATTTATACATCGGGATCAACGGGTCTCCCCAAAGGAGTGGTGATCTCTCATCGATCAGCCATTCGTGTTGTATGTAATACCAATTACATCACCATTACGGAGCAGGACCGCATGCTTCAGATGTCCAACTATTCATTTGATGCATCGGTGTTTGAAATATTTGGAGCTCTACTGAACGGAGCAAGATTGGTCATTATTCAGAAGGAAGAGGCACTTCACATGCCCAGCCTGGCCCGCTCCATTAAAAAAAATGGGATTACCGTTATGTTCATCACAACTGCTTTTTTTAATGCTATCGTGGAACGTGAAATATCCTGCTTCCAATCGGTTCGCAAAGTGCTCTTTGGCGGGGAAAGAGTTTCGTTAACACATGTAAAAAAAGCGCTTGATTATATGGGGAGCGATAAGCTTATTCATGTTTATGGACCTACGGAAAGCACGGTTTTTGCCACATATTATCCTGTAAATGAAATCGAAAAGGAAGCGCTTACAGTGCCGATTGGCATTCCAGTCGCTAATACCTCCGTTCTGGTATTGGATGAGCATGATCATCCCGTCCCTGTTGGAGCAACCGGTGAATTATGCATATCCGGTGATGGACTTGCGCTCGGTTATTTGAATAACGATGAACTCACAGAACAAAAATTCATTCCGCATCCCTTATTTACATCAGAACGGATGTACCGCACGGGTGATTTGGTTCGCTGGACGCCTGAGCATACCCTTGAATTTTTGGATCGAATGGATCAACAGGTGAAGCTTCGTGGTTTTCGGATCGAGCTGGGTGAAATTGAAACCCATTTGTCCCGGCATGATGCGGTAGCAGAGGCATTTGTCATGATGCGAACAAACGATGCAGGCCATGCCTATCTGTGTGCATATATGGTGTTGACCCAAGAAAGCTCGATTGAGGAGCTGCGTCTTTTCCTGGAACAGAGAATACCGGAGTATATGGTGCCAAGCTATTATGTCAAACTGGAGCTGCTTCCGTTGACTGCTAATGGCAAGATTAACAAAAGTGAATTACCTGAGCCGGATAGCAGCATCCATTCAGGCAGGGAATACGTTGCTCCGACAACAGAGTTGGAACAACACCTGTCCATGATTTGGAAGGATGTACTACAGATCGAGCAATTGAGTGTAAATGACAGTTTTGCACATCTGGGCGGTCATTCCCTTAATGCCATTGAAGTGATTGCACGGATTAATGAGGATTTAAGTGCAAGTCTGCCATTAAACCAGCTTTTCCGTCTTGGAACGATCCAAAATATAGCAACATTTTTGGAAGAAAATAATGATGAGGATAACACGGAGGCTTACTTTACGGATCAAGGTGATCCTGCCAATATGCTTGAGCCATTTGGTCTTACGGGTATTCAGCTGGCTTATTTGATTGGACGTGACCCTGCATTTGAGCTGGGTGGAGCTGCAACCAATTTTACGGTCGAATTCGAGGCCGAGGCGGATATGGATTTGGTTAATGCAACTTTGCAGAAATTGATCAATAGGCATCCTATATTACGAACAGTTGTGTACGAGAACGGGACACAGCAAATATTGAAAAGTCCACCGTTATACACGGTAGAAGTGATAGACGTGTCAGAATGGGATACGGCATATCGTAGCTCGCAAATGGAAGCAGAGAGACAACGAATGATGACAAAAGTGATTGTTCCAAGCGATTGGCCATTATTTGAAATGAAAGCTTACCGGATGTCAGAGAATCAATATTATTTTTTTCTGAATCTGGACCCGCTTATCTGTGATGACAGCAGCTTGAAACTGCTCATCAAGGAATTCAAATGGCTCTATGCGAACGGGGATCAGGAGCTGCCGGAGCTTCAATATAATTTCAGGGACTACGTTCAGGCAATGGCACGTTTCAAACAGTCTGCACGTTATTTCAAGGATCAGCGCTACTGGATGGACAAGCTGGAAGACTTTCCGGGTTCTCCGACTTTGCCGCTCAAATGTAATCCGGCAGACATAAACGTGCCCCAATTCAGCAAATTCTCGAACTTTATAACGGGTGAACATTGGAACAAGCTTAAACAGCAGGCAAGGCAGCATAACGTTACCCCAACTTCCATTTTATGCTCAGCCTATGCCTATGTACTTGCGCATTGGTCAAACCAGGAGAGATTTGGGGTCAACCTGACCGTATTTAACCGGATTCCGTTTCATGAAGATGTGAAGAGGATGGCGGGAGACTTTACAACGCTGATGCTGCTGGATATTGATGCCCAAAAATCTCTGAATTCGTTCTGGACATTTACAGAGTCAGTGCAACATTCATTGCTGGATGCATTGGATCACAGACATTATGATGGCGTTGATTTTATAAGACAATTGGGCAAAAAACATGATATGCACAAAAGAGCAGTCATGCCAATTGTATTTACAAGTGTCTTAAATGAAAATGTGGAAGATTCATTTGACGCTTTGTTTAACTTTGACCAGATCAAGTATTTCAGTACAAGAACCTCACAGGTTTATATTGATAATCAGGTCTATGAAATCAATGGCGGTTTGTATATCACATGGGACTTTGTGGATCAATTGTTTGAACAAGAAGTGATTGAATCTATGTTCCAGCAGTATCTGAACATTCTGAACCAAGTGATCTCTGCAACACAAGTTACCAAGCTTGAGTTAAGTCAAGCGAGCAGGCAACTCATCAAACAGTATAACGATACGAGCAAACCGTTTACTCTGAAGCCTTTGCATGACCTGTTAACTGCAACAGCGACCAGATTAGGAGATCGGGTGGCGATTCAGCATCATGAACGTTCCATTTGTTACATAGAGTTGGAACGCAGATCGAATCAGATAGCTAGGTATTTGATCGATCACGGAGTACAGCGGGGCGATTATATTGGTGTGTATGGCAAGAGATGCATTGACACCATTGTGAATATATTCGGTGTGCTCAAAGCGGGAGCAGCTTATATTCCGCTTGATCCGGACTATCCGGAGGAGCGTAAGCAATATATTCGCGAAAAGGCCAACTGTAAATTTTTCATCATGCCAGAGCTATATGAGACGGAATCGTTAGAAACCTACTCTGCGGAATCCATAAACAGCAGAGTGACGAATGATGATATGGCCTATGTTATTTTTACTTCTGGCAGCACGGGCAAGCCCAAAGGTGTGCAGATCAAGCACGGCGCAGCAGCCAATACGATCCTGGATATGAATGAAAGATTCAACGTAACATCCAGTGATCGAATGATGGGCATATCTTCATTATGTTTTGACTTATCCGTCTATGATATTTTCGGCGCAGTCAGCAGCGGGGCTTGCCTGGTTCTTATTGATGATCAGCGTGACATGTTTCAGCTCAAGAACGTGATGGAACAAGAAAAAATCACCATTTGGAATTCGGTTCCTGCTCTTATGGACATGTGTGTTGATCTGTATTCACCGGGAGAGAAGAACAACGACCTTCGTCTGGTATTGCTTAGTGGTGACTGGATATCTCTGCGGCTTCCTCAGAAAATAGTAGACGTATTTCCTGAATCTGAGGTGGTTAGTTTGGGAGGAGCCACTGAAGCATCGATATGGTCCATCTATTACCCAATCACGGCAGTGTCTGAGCAATGGAAGAGTATCCCTTATGGTAGACCACTAGCCAATCAACAAATTCATGTGCTGAACAGACAACTTCAACCATGCCCTGTAGATGTTGAGGGGGAATTGTACATTGGAGGAAGCGGTGTAGCAAGCGGTTATCTTCATGACGAGGAAAAAACAAGACAGTCATTCATTGTTCATCCACAGTTCGGGTACATCTACAAGACAGGCGATTTTGGTGTCCTTCGATCCGAAGGTTATGTGGAGTTCCTGGGCAGAAAAGATAGCCAGGTCAAAATCAAAGGTTATCGGGTAGAACTTGGTGAAATTGAGAACGTACTTTTGCAAGCTGAAGATGTGCAAAAGTCAGCCGTTATTGATGTTGCTGACGAGAACGGAGTCAAGAGCCTTGTTGCCTTTGTTGTTACAGATCAGGATGTGGACACACTGCCACTGAAAGCCCTTTTGCAAAGTAAATTACCAAATTACATGGTTCCGTCCATGTTCCTGAATGTAGATGAAGTTCCGCTTACTGCCAATGGCAAGGTCAACAAAGCGACACTTGAACAAGTGGCAAGGCAGCATCAACTCACTGTTCGTGAACATGCTGTAGTGGATACAGAGCCTGTCAATTCCATTCAGGAACAGCTGCTTCAGATCTGGAGTGATGTGTTTGGCTTGAAGCAGATTGGCCTGAACGTAAGCTGTTTTGATCTCGGCGGAGATTCGCTGAAAATTATGGCAATGGTGGCTGAAGTGAAGAAGCGTCTTCATGTTGAAGTTCCCATTGGTGAAATGTTCCGAAATGATACGATATACAGCTTGGAACAATACTTGGTTACCAAAGCACATGTCAAACCTGCTGTGATCATTGAGAAGTTAAGTCGCCGTGACCGGTATAAGGCTTCTGCAGCCCAGAGAAGCATGTACACCCTCTCGCTGCTTGAAAATAATAGGGGAGCTTATCACATTCCCATGGCGTTGCTTATGGAAGGAGAAGTACACTTCGTACGGCTTGAGAGAGCGCTTCAAACGTTTATTGAGAGGCATGAAATACTGAGAACTGGATTTGAAGTGATAGAGGATGAGCTTATTCAGACGGTTCATACAAACGTAGCCTTTGAACTTGAATATGATGATCTTGGAGAACTCGATACAAATGACCATGAACTCGTTCGTTTGACAAGCAACCTGTGCAAACAGTCCACTCAAGCTTTTGATCTCCGCCAGCCTCCTTTAATGAGGGCAAAACTGGTGAGAATTGGCCATGGACGTCATTTGTTTATTATAAATTTCCACCATATTGTGGCTGACGGTACATCTCAAGGCATATTGATGAACGAATTGCTGGAGCTCTACAGTGGCTCAATTCTGCCAGACGTTGATGTGCATTATCAGGATTATACGGCATGGCAGGAACAGTACAGTCATTCGGATGAGATGGCGAAACAGGAGGCGTACTGGCTGGATATATATAGTAGTACCCCGCCAACACCTGAGCTTCCGTACGACTTCAAACGACCTGAAGTTAACAGGTATGAAGGAAACAACATCTACAATCACTTGGGCGAGAGCCTGACCTGCGACATCAGGCAGCTTGCCAAGGATACCGGATCAACGTTGTATATGGTGATGCTTAGTGCCTATTTCCTATTACTGCACCGGTATACACATGAGAAAGACCTGGTTGTGGGTACGGCTGCCTCTGGCCGTCTGCATGAGCCGTTACAACATATGTTTGGAGTATTTGTGAACACCATTGCATTGCGAAACCAGATGAACGAATCGGATACGGTCAGACAGTTTATTGAGCAAATCAAACAATCAACCGTAGCAGCCTTTGAACATTCAGAGTATGCATTTGATGAACTGGTGCGAAAAACAGGTGCGCAGCGTGAGTTCAATCGTAATCCGTTGTTTGACACGATGTTTTCGCTAGAGAACGCTTCGCTGTTTACTCGTGAAAAAGAGGGTATGCAGGTGTCGCCTGTCATGTTTAATCTGGATAATGCAAAATTTGATCTGACATTCAACATCCTTGAGTTTGAAAATGAAATCGTGCTTAACGTGGAGTACTCCACCGATTTGTTTGGTCAGGAAACCATTCAGCGCATGAGTGAAAACTATATTGCCTTAGTAGGCAACATGATATCCGGTCTGGAACAGCCGCTTAGCGAGATTGAAAGTGTGTCTCCGAGAGAAAGAGATCAGTTGATTCATACCTTTAATTCACCATCTATGGAGTATCCGTTGCATCAAACTGTGGATGAGCTCTTTGAACAGCAAGTGAGACGTACACCGGATCATGTTGCTCTGGTGATGGGCGAAAATCATGTAACCTATCGCGAGTTGAACCAACGAAGTGAACAGCTTGCTGATCTACTACGGAAAAAAGGAGTGCGTGATAACAACATCGTCGGGGTCCTCGCAGAGCGTTCAATCGATGCGGTGATCGGAATGCTGGCGGTTCTAAAAGCAGGCGGAGCATATTTGCCCATTGACCCAGCCTATCCAAATGATCGTATCCATTACATGCTTGAAGACAGTCAGACCCAATGGGTATTAACACCGAAGGAACGGTTTGAACATGTCGTTCAGGGAAAAGAAAGCTCTGTCCATCTCATTGATTTGCAGACTGAACTTTTGCAAACGGACGAATTTCTGGTCTCCTCTTCCTTGCAACCAATACGGGGGCAAAGTCGGGATCTGGCTTATGTCATTTACACATCAGGTTCCACAGGTCAGCCCAAGGGAGTGATGGTTTCACACCAATCGCTTGTTCATTTGTGTACATGGCATCATAAACGGTATCAGATTACCGATGCTGATCGCAGTGCCAGCTATGCAAGCTTGAGCTTTGATGCTTTTGTGTGGGAATTGTTCCCATACCTGTTGTCAGGAGCTTCCGTACATCTGATTCAGGATGAAATCAGGCTGGATGTGGTGCGCATCAATGATTACTTCCATCAGCATCAGATTAGTATTGCGTTCCTGCCTACAGCGATTTGCGAGCAGTTTATCCGGCAGGAGAATCGTTCCCTTCGAACATTGCTGACGGGGGGAGACAAGCTGAATTATTTTGAATCCCGAAACTATGAGGTTGTAAATAATTATGGACCAACTGAAAATACAGTCGTCACCACAAGTTTTACCATAGATCAGATGTATTCCAATATTCCTATAGGTCGACCACTGCCGAATACCAACGTGTTTATTCTGAGTGGCAGTGACCAGCTTTCGCCTATAGGGGTTCCGGGTGAATTGTGCATAAGCGGAGCCGGACTTGCAAAAGGGTATTTGAACAGGCCGCAGTTAACGGCAGAGAAGTTTGTTCAACATCCGTTTAATCCAGAACAACGGATGTATCGGACCGGAGATTGGGTTCGTTGGCTTTCGAATGGCAATATTGAATATTTGGGTCGTATGGACGATCAGGTGAAAATACGGGGATTCCGTATTGAGCTTGGAGAGATTGAACATCTGCTTTTGCAGAACCCAGGGGTGTTAGAGGCGACAGTTGTCGCGCATACAGACCCGGCAGGTTCGACATTTCTTTGCGGCTATGTGGTTTGTCATGAGGGGTATCCTGTGGGATTCATCGATGAGATTAAAGAAGAATTGACTCGGTGTTTGCCTTCGTATATGGTGCCTGCCCATCTCGTCATAATGGATCGTTTGCCTTTAACAGCTAATGGTAAAGTGAACCGTAAGGCATTGCCGATTCCGACACTATCGGACAACCGAACAGCTATCGCGTATGAACCACCAAGGAATCCGGTTGAAATTGCACTGGTCACTCTTTGGCAGGACATTCTAAAGATTGGAAATGTGGGTGTCCATGACCGGTTCTTTGATATTGGCGGACATTCCCTGCTGGCGACCATACTAATCTCCAGATTACACAAGGAGATGCAGGTAGAAATGCCACTGGTACAGATTTTCCGTACGCCTACAATCCGTGGCATGGCCCAATTCATTCTGGATCATAAAAAAAGCAAATATACATCTATTCCCCATGCGCCATTGCAGTCCTTGTATGATTTATCAGCAGCGCAGCAAAGAATTTATATTTTGAGCAATCTGGATCCTACGGATACAGCCTATAATATGCCTCTTGCTATGAAATTAAAGGGAAGCATAAATAAAAAACAATTGAATGAGGCGTTCTCCCGCCTGATTGCAAGACATGAATCGCTTCGAACTTCATTTGTCATGAATCAGGGTAAGCCTGCTCAACGAATTATGCCAAGCGTCGACTTTGAAGTTCAGTATAGTTCCCTCCATACCGCAGGGGAACCACCTGTTCTATCCGAGTGGGTACAACCTTTTTCATTAGAAAAAGCTCCGCTGATGCGGGCTGAACTTGTGCAAACCAAAGCAGATGAACATGTCCTTTTGTTTGACATGCATCATATGATTTCAGATGGAATTTCGATCGGGATTCTATTGCATGAACTGGCCGAGTTCTACAATGGCAAAAAATTGCCACCTGTCGCTACACAGTACAAGGATTATTCACTCTGGGTACACGAGCGACAATCTAACAGTGACTCGATGCGGCATGAGAAATATTGGGCTGATGTATTGAAGGAAGAGGTTCCGGTTCTTGACCTGCCTTTGGATTTTCCACGGCCGAAGACTAAGACGTTTAATGGTGATCAGATTCGTTTGCATCTGGATGAAACACTGACGGTTTCCCTTGAGCAGCTGGCCAATGATCAGGGAGCCACCATGTATATGCTGTTTGTCTCGGCATTTACAACACTGCTCTCCAGATATACCGGACAGGAAGATATCCTGATTGGTACACCGGTATCAGGTCGGAATCATGATGATCTCAACCGTGTTGTCGGCATGTTTGTAAACACAATAGTTCTCAGAAATGCGCCGCTGGGCCATTATACCTTCCAGCAGTATCTGGAACAGGTGAAGGAAAATACACTTCAGGCCTATGAGCATCAGGAATATCCATTTGAACGTTTGGTGGAACAGGTTGATGTGAAGCGTGATCCTTCACGCAATCCACTGTTTGACGTCATGCTTGTTCAAAATACAGATCATCTTGATCTCCAGATGAACGATGTAGAGGCCGGTTTGCTTGAAGATGGCATTCAACGTTCCAAATTTGATATGACGGCCAGAATGAACAAAACCAACCTGAGCTGGAATCTCGAACTGGAATATAACACGGATGTGTTCCGGGCGGAGCGTATTCAGCGCTTTGCTGAACATTTTGTCGAGATATTGAGACAGGTCGCTGCTGCTCCAGAAGTACGACTGGATCAATTGGATATTCTGACGCAACCTGAGAAAACCGTTCTGACAGGGTTCAACCCGCCGAGACAGGCCTATGAACGGGACAAAACATTGGTCCAGATGTTTATGGAGCAGGTTGAACACAATCCGGACAACATCGCTTTAGTTTTCGAGAATGAACAGCTGACCTACCGCATGTTGAATGAGAGGGCGAATGTCCTGGCTTGCGAGTTACGTCAGGAAGGAGCAGGACCAAATCACATTGTAGCTGTGATGGTTGAGCGCTCCATAAATATGATCGTTGCGATTGTAGGTGTGCTCAAATCAGGTGCGGCTTACATGCCGATCGATCCTGAACTTCCTACTGAGCGTAAGCGTTATATGCTGACTGACAGTGGTGCGCGTTTATTATGTACAGCAGATCATTCCATGGTGGATGACCTTGTGTTTGAAGGTACAGTTATTTTATTGGATGCATTGGATCGTTCAGGGCTACGTGAACCAGTACGTGAACCGGACTTGATCAACCATTCCAGCGATGCGGCTTATGTCATTTATACTTCGGGTTCTACTGGCAAACCCAAAGGCGTCGTTGTTGAACATTACAATGTTCACAATCTGGTGGACGGATTGGTGGAAGCGATATATCAGCACTATGAGACCCCTTTGAATATTGCATTGATTGCGCCATATATCTTTGATGCCTCGGTGAAGCAGATTTTTGCTGCTTTGCTGCTGGGACATGCACTGCATATCGTGCCTAAGAGCACAGTCTGGGAAGCAGATCTTTTGCTGAATTATTATGCTCATCATCATATTCATGTGTCCGATGGTACGCCTGCTCATCTGAAATTGCTCACTCTGGCCTCGAACGGATGCAAACAGCAGTATGAACTGCAAGAGCTGATCATTGGTGGGGACGTGCTGACCTTCGATCTTCTCGATGAAGTATATACCACGCTCCCTGGAATGAGAGCAAACGTTACAAACGTATATGGACCGACGGAATGCACGGTGGACGCGGCTTGGAACAGAATCATGTATGGGATAGGCGAGCGATCAGGAACGATTCCGATTGGTAGACCGATCCGGAATACAAGTATTCTGATTATGGATCGTTACAATCGTCCTCAGCCGGTTGGTGTACCCGGTGAGCTGTGTATTTCTGGTGAAGGTGTAGCACGCGGTTACTTGAATCAACCGGATCTTACGGCAGAGAAGTTTGTGGACTCACCTGTAGACAACGATCGGAAAATGTATCGTACAGGCGATACCGCCAAATGGCTACCGGATGGAACCATTGAATTTGTTGGTAGACAGGATGATCAGGTTAAAATCCGTGGTTATCGAATTGAACTGGGGGAAGTGGAGTACCAGTTAACCCGCCTGGAGGTAATTCAAGAGGCATATGTTAATGCAGGTCAGGATGACAGTGGTAATGATTATCTGTGTGCTTATATTGTGATCACTGATCCGGGGATCTCCATTATGGACGTGCGTGAGAAACTTGAGTTACAGGTTCCTTCATATATGATACCAGCCCATTTTGTCAAAATGGACCACTTGCCGAGAACGGTAAGCGGAAAAGTGGATCGCTCCCGTCTCCCTGAACCGGGCAACAGCATACTGGATGACTCGAAGTATGAATCGCCGAGGAATGACAAAGAGCAAAAGCTTGTTCAGATATGGGAGAACATCTTGAATCTGGATTCCATTGGGATTCATCACAACTTTTTTGTTATGGGTGGGGATTCCATCAAGGCACTTCAGACGATTTCCGGATTGTCCAAGCTGGGTTTGAAAGTAGAGATGAAGGATCTCTTTGCCAACCCGACGATCCGGCAGCTTAGTCCATATGTTAAGCAGTCCCAGACCCCAACTACTGGGAATGCTGAGGTGACAGGTGAGGTTTTCCTAACGCCCATTCAGCAGCGCTTTTTTGCAAGAAACGATACGGATCACAACCATTACAATCAGGCTTTTATGTTATTCGGGCAGGATGGGTTCGATCAGAACGCCATTCGGCTTAGTTTCGATAAACTGATGGAGCATCATGACGTGTTAAGGATGGTTTATGAATATAACTCTTCTGGAGAAATGATCCAGACTATCCCGAGCTATAGAAGCGGTATGTTTGAGTTCGATATTGTGGATGTCAGAGGCGCAGCACAACCAGAGGCAGAGGCATTCATTGAAGAGCAGGCATCGTTATTGCATAAGAAAATGCGGATTCATGAGGGACAGCTCGTTAAACTCCGGCTCTTCCGGCTTGATGAAGGCGATCACCTGTTAATCACTATTCATCATTTGGTCATGGATGGTGTGTCCTGGAGAATTTTGCTCGAAGATTTGGAGTCGTTATACATGCAAGCGGTTGAACAAAAGCCGTTTGATGTGGGACCCAAAACCGTCTCTTACCAGCAATTTGCTGCTGCATTAAAGTCGTATTCCAAACATCACCTTTTGCAAAAGGAGCAGGCGTTCTGGAAAAACGTGTCCAGTGTGTATACGCCATTCCTGGATTCTCAGCGCCAAACAACGGACACAGTCCATGACCATGGTCATAGCGCTACCCTTGTATCTGAGCTTGATCGTGAACAAACCGGCTGGCTTCTTCAACAGACAAACAGAGCCTACCAAACGGAGATTAATGACATTCTGTTGACTGCACTTATGCTAAGTGTAACCGAAATGACCGGTCAATCCCGATTCAAAATCATGCTGGAGGGGCATGGCCGACAAGGACTTGAAACCGAGCTGGATGTCAGCAGAACGGTCGGATGGTTTACATCGGTATATCCGGTAGTATTTGACCTGTGTCAAGAGCTGGAATTGCCTAAAGCAATTAAAACAGTCAAGGAAACACTGAGAGCCGTTCCCAATAAAGGCATCGGATACGGAATTCTCAAGTATATGGCTGCTGATCAGCATGGTTTTGCAGATGAAAAGGAAGCATCTATTTTGTTCAATTATATGGGTGAACTGGACAGCAGTTTGGAACGGAACTTGTTCAGTTCGTCTCATATCCCGGTAGGACAAACGGTGGGTGGGCAGCTCATCAGAGCGCATGATTTTGAAATAAATGCAGTTGTAATGGATGGAAAGTTCACCGTTCATACGACTTACAGTGATGGAGCATATGAAGGTGACATTGCTGAACAGCTTAATCGGTTGTTCATTTACAACTTGCATCAAATCGTTCAACACTGCCGGAACAAGCAGGGCACAGAGAGAACCCCGTCCGATTATGGGAAGCATCCTGTATCCATAGCGGAGTTGGAAGCCATACAAAATAGGGTTGATCCACTTGTGATTAGCAAAATTTATCCGTTGACCTTAATGCAATCCGGCATGCTGTACCATTCGCTGGAGCAAGAAACATCACACGCCTATTTTGAGCAGGTATTTGTGGAATTAAAGGGTAACGTTGATATGGAGATATTGAAATACAGCTTTGGACGGGTGATACAGCGCCATGAAGGGCTTCGTTCCATATTTGAATATCAACTTGTACAGCAACCTCGCCAGCTTATTATTGACCAGCAGCAGGCTGAATGGTTGATGCTGGATTGGACCGGAAAGAGCCAGGATGAACAGCTTCAACGGATGGAGCAGTTCATGACTGCTGATCAGGAAAGAGGGTTTGACCTCAGCCGGGAGTTATTAATCAGATTCTGTCTGATCTCCAGAGGGGTGGATGCGTACACACTGGTCATCAGTCATCATCATATTTTGCTGGACGGCTGGTGTCTGGACATCCTGATTCATGAAATGTTTGAGATTTATGCCAGTCAGCAGGCTGGGCAGCCTGAAATGCTGGAAGAAACCAGGCCGCTGGGGGACTACCTCGACTGGCTTGATCAACAGAACAAGGAGGAAGCACTGGCTTATTGGAAACTGTATCTCCAGGGCTACTATGAACGAGTCTCTTTGCCCAAAACAGGGGCTAACCTGGATACAGCAGCGCCAACGTTGCGGGAGCAGGAAATTCAATTCCCGCGTGAACTCACAAGTCAGCTAAAACAGTTCGCTGTGAACCATCAGGTTACATTTAATGCGTTGATTCAGGCAATATGGGGCATGGTCTTGTGCAGATACAGTGGTACAGAAGATGTCGTATACGGCACAGTCATTTCCGGGCGAGACGCAGATGTTGAAGGAATAGGGAATATGGTCGGGTTGTTTATTAACACGATTCCTACGAGGGTGAAGCTTGAATCGGATGAGCTTTTTGCCAATGTTCTCCGCAGGGTTCAACAGGAAGGGATGGAAGGTCAAAAGTATGGCTATGTTCACCTGGCAGATATACAGGATCAAAGTGAATTAAAAGCTGATTTGCTTGACCATGTACTGGTATTCCAAAATTTTGGTAATGAACAGGCTGCGAGCCTTGCGGCGGAGCATGTGACAGGAGTCACGCTGGAGCGCGTTTATGGCAATGAGCATACACACTATGATTTGAGTGTGACTGCTGTTCTGGACGATACATTCAGACTTAAATGGTCTTATAACAGTAACGTACTGGATTCAGATCTGATGAATGGTCTGGGTAATCATGTTCTCTACGTGGCGGAGCAAATTAGTGCAAACCAGAATATTCGTGTAAGCGAAATTGCTCTTATTGGCGAGCAGGCCCGCCATAAGATGGAGTTGTTATCCCATGGCCCGATGACACCATATCCCAAAGAAAAGACATTATCTCAGCTATTCGACGAACAGGCAGAGCGAACTCCGGATGCAGTTGCATTGGTCATGCATGAAAAACAGTTCACCTACCTGGAGCTGCAGGAGAAATCAAATCAGATGTCGGAACGTTTGCGCATGCGAGGCATTCAAAATTCATCCATCGTAGGACTGATGGTACAACGCTCTTCCGAGATGATTATAAGTATTCTTGGAATTCTCAAATCCGGAGCAGCCTATTTACCGATCGATCCCGAATGGCCAAGAGCACGAATTGTGCACATGCTGCATGACAGCGCTGCAGCCTTGCTACTTACGGAGGAACAATGGATGGAGGATTTCACAGGCGTCACTGAAGTCATGAATGTACATGCGAATGTTGAAGACACCATCCGATTAGAGAGCATAGGCATGAAGGAATCAGCACCAACCTTGGCATCCGAGGATAAGGCCGGAGACGATCTGGCTTATATTATCTACACTTCGGGCTCTACGGGGAAACCAAAAGGTGTAATGATCTCCCATGCCAATGCCATTCGGGTAGTGAAAGATACAAATTATATTCAGATCTCTGCATCCGATTCGATATTGCAGCTTTCAAATTATGCCTTTGATGGCTCGATATTTGACATCTTTGGAGCGCTATTAAACGGCGCGAGGCTGGTCATGATTGAACAGGAGACACTGCTGGATATTAACCAATTGTCCAAAGTGCTGACAGAGGAGAGAATTACGGTCTGTTTCATGACGACTGCTTTGTTCAACCTGCTGGTTGATCGTGCGCCTCATTGTTTGCTTGGACTTCGAAAACTCCTGTTTGGAGGGGAGCGGGCTTCGGTCTCCCATGCCCGAAGAGCTCTTTCTCATATGGGAGCAGATAAACTGATTCACGTATATGGTCCTACGGAAAGTACAGTGTTTGCAACAAGTTACCCTGTACAAGCCATAGGTGACAATGATGGAAGTCTTCCGATTGGCAAGCCCATTGCGAACACATCTGCATGGATTCTGGACGACAATCAACAGTTTGTTCCAAATGGAGTACCTGGAGAGCTTTATCTCTCAGGTGATGGATTAAGTCTCGGTTATCTGAACAATGAAGAGCTGACTGAAGCCAAATTTGTCAACAATCCATATCAGCTTCATGGACGAATGTACCGTACTGGTGATCGGGTACGCCGACAGTCTGACGGAATGATTGAATTTTTGGAGCGAATGGATCATCAGGTGAAGCTGAGAGGTTATCGGATCGAGCTTGGGGAGATTGAACAGATACTGATTTCGCATGAGCATGTCCGTGAAGCCACGGTTGTAGCTGTCAAAGATTCGGGTGGGCAGGATACATTGTGTGCTTACCTTACCGTCCTGAAAGAAGTCAATCGGGTGGATATGCAATCCTATATGGAAGCCCGTTTGCCAGGCTATATGGTTCCTTCCTATTTCAAGGTATTGGAGCAGCTCCCACTTACGCCAAACGGGAAAATAGACCGCCATGCGTTGCCTCGCCCTGAGATCGCAGTCAAATCAGAGACAACGTATGAGGCACCTTCCAATTATGTGGAGGAACAGCTAGTAAACATATGGGAAGAAGTGCTGAATGTGAAGCCGATAGGCACCGCCCACCATTTCTTTGAATGCGGCGGGAACTCCCTGAAAGTGATGCATGCAGTTCAGTTGACTAACCGAAAGTTGCAAATGGAATTAAAAATCAGTCAATTTTTTGAGTATCCAACGATTAAACAACAGGCCTCTCATATATTGGGCGGTAGCACAGCTGGCCCTGATGTGAATGAATATGTGGAAGAAGAGATTTAGCAGTTCGTTCTTTATGTACAATAAATGAGTCAATGATCCGTGAGAGACTGCATCACAGATAGCCCCTTCATTAGATGCGGTGTAGAGGTGCAGTTTCTCCCGGAATTCCACGTCTTAGGCGTCATACTGAAAGGAATGGTGAATTCCTATGAACATAGCGGAGTTTATGAATCATTTACAGAAGAAGAACGTGAAATTGTACCATCAAGACGGAAAAATCAAAATGATTGGACCGCGTGAGGAAATCAATGCTGATCTTAAATCACAGATTAAAGAACACAAACAGGCACTTATTCAGTTTCTGATCCATCAGGAAGAAGTATGGAATGCGCCTATTCCAAAGGCCCAAGAGTCGACCAACGAGATGTACCCCTTGTCCAGGGCTCAGAAAAGAATGTATATTCTGCATCAAATGGACGATCAGGGAATTGCTTATAACATACCAATGGCGGTGAAGCTGACGGGTCATCTTGAACTGGATTCACTTGAAGCAGCGATTGGGCGTGTGATCGAGAGGCATGAAGCGCTTCGAACTTCATTTGTCGATGATCAGGGTGAGCCTGCTCAGAAGATTCATCCTCAAATTCGGTTTAAGCTTGATTTCAGCGAACGGAATGAATCAGATATCTTGGTCAAGATCAAACAATTTATTCGACCTTTTGATCTAACGCAGGCTCCGCTGCTGCGGGCGGAACTGGTTCGCTTGGATCAAGATCATCATGTACTGCTCATGGATATGCATCATATTGTATCCGATGGGATGTCATTTGCGCTGTTTTTGAATGAACTGGCTGAACTATACAGTGGAAAACCGTTGACACCTGTTTCCATCCAGTACAAGGACTATGTAGCATGGGAGAAAGCCAAAGAACGTTCAGGTGATCTGAAGAAGCAGGAGACATATTGGCTGGATACGCTGAGTGGGGAACTGCCACAACTTCAAATGCCTCTGGATTATGCCCGCCCGCCAGAGCAAAATTATGCCGGTCAGCGAATGGTTACCCAATTGGATCAGGAATTAACGAGAAAATTGCAGCGTCTTGCCGATGAGCATGACGTAACGATGTACATGCTGCTTTTATCAGCCTATGCAGTCCTTTTATCTAAATATACTGGACAGAAAGACATTATCGTGGGTACCCCGATCGCAGGCAGGTCGAATGAACATCTCAAATCAGTAATGGGTTTGTTCACCAATACAATAGCAACAAGACATAACATCGACCCGGAGCAGACATTCGTCGCGTTTTTGAATCAGGTGAGAAGGCATACCTTATCTGCATATGAGAATCAGGATTATCCTTTTGATGAACTGATTGAAAAACTGAACTTACCTATGGATCGGAGCAGACACACACTGTTTGATACAATGTTTGATTTGCAGCACGCCGAGGATTATGTGTTCCAACTTGGTCAGCTTCAAGCGGAAATGTGTGAATTCGATCTACCGGTCTCCAAATTTGATCTCAGTCTCACCGTAATTCATTACGGAAGTCACATGAAACTGGATCTGCAATATGCTTCCGGATTGTTTGCCAAAAATAGCATGGAACGTTTTTTAAGTCACTTGATGAATGTGTTGAATGAGATTGCGTTGAACGTCACGCAAAAGGTAAGTCAGCTTCGCATGTTGTCCAGTCATGAAGAGGATCAGGTGTTGTATGAGTTTAACAGCAAGCGAGTGGATTCGTACCAGGGTACCTTAAATGATTGGTTTGAAGAACGCGCTGCATCTACACCTGAACGGATCGCAGTAGTCCACGGGGAAAAATCCATGTCGTATAAGCAACTTAATGAACGAGTAAACAAGCTGGCACGCCTGCTTCGAATGAGAGGGGTGAAGCCCGATTCGATCGTTGGTGTTATGGTGGAGCGTTCCTTGGATATGATTGTTGGGATACTTGCAGTTCTTAAAGCGGGGGCTGTATATATGCCGATTGATCCTGAACTGCCTGATGACCGAGTATTATACATGCTCAGGGATAGCGAGGCCGTGTTGCTTTTGAACGGGTGTCCTTTGAGAGACAGACTCCACATCACATCCGAGCTGGAGATGGACGACCCGGAAATTGAACGTATGGAACCACACAATCTGGAAGGTGTTAATGAGCAAGAAGATTTGGCCTACGTGATTTACACTTCCGGTTCAACGGGTGCACCTAAAGGGGTCATGACCACTCATGGAAATGTATTGAACTATATTTCTACATTTTTGAACAGAGTACCGCTAACAGAGGAGGATGCGGTTCTTCAGGTAGTGTCCTTTTCTTTCGATGCGTTCACTGAGGAAGTATTTCCGTTGCTGGCTGTATCCGGGCGTATTGTCCTGAGTGACAAGTTAAACGAAACGCATGTAGATGACCTGGTTATGCAGATTGAAAAAGAGAACATCACTGTCTTAAGCTGTTCCCCGCTCCTTCTAAACGAGTTGGACAAAAACTGGCATCTGCGTCCACATGCCAACATGAAATTTATCAGTGGCGGGGATGTCCTGAAATACGAATATGTCCGGAATATGGTCGGTTCGGCTCAGGTGTACAATTCATATGGACCTACCGAAGCAACGGTATGTGCTACATATTATCGTGTGATGCCACAGGACGAAGGAAGAGTGTCAATTCCCATAGGCAGTCCTCTTGGTAACTATGAGGTGTTTATACTTGATGAACATCAACAACCCGTTCCGATTGGTGTAGCAGGGGAATTATATATCGGCGGAGCAGGGGTCGCTAAGGGATATCTCAACCTTGCCGAGCTCACACAATCCCGTTTTGTAGATCATCTGCTTGCATCGGGGAACAAAATGTACCGCACCGGGGATATGGGGAGATGGCTTCCGGATGGAAATATCGAGTTTCTTGGAAGAAATGATGAACAGATTAAAATCAGAGGATATCGCGTTGAAATTCGGGAAGTGGAGCATCATCTGGCAGATCATCCCGATGTAAGCGACGCTGTAGTTATAACTCAAAAAGACCAACAGGGTCAGCTCTGCCTATGCGCTTATATTGTCTGGAATTCGCCAGAACATGGACATGGCTTTGATGAACTGAAAACACATGCGAGAGAACGATTGCCAGCTTACATGATTCCTTCATGGTTTATGAGCTTGGAGCAAATTCCGCGTACCCTCAATGGTAAAGCGGACCTTAACGTTTTGCCCCATCCCGATGTGGACAGCATGGCCAATACGACGTATGTGGCCCCAAGCAATGAGCTGGAATGTATATTGGCATCCATTTGGGAAGAAATATTGGAACTTCGGCCGATTGGTGTAGATCATAGCTTTTTTGAACTGGGTGGTCAGTCTTTGAGAGCATTTGCCATGATGTCAGCCATTCAGAGAAAGTTAGAGCTTCGGATTACACTCAAGGATATCTTTAACATGCCTACAATCAGGCAGCTGGCTGCATGGCTTCTAACAGTGGAGACACAGCGCACTTGCCCAATCCAAAAGGCAAACGAAAAACCGTATTATCCATTGTCCGCAGCACAGCGAAGACTTTACATTCTGGATCGGGTGCAGCAAACGGGTTTGATGTATAACATGCCACTTATTATCCGTTTGTCCAAAGAAGCTGAACAGGTACGAATGGAGCAGACATTGCTTGAAATGATTCATAGACATGAAGGGCTGAGAACTTCTTTTACAGAAATCGATGGTGAGCCCGTGCAGCATATTCATGCCCAAGTGAACTTCTATCTTCTTGTAGGCAGCGGGTTGCAAAAGGATTTCGATCCGTTCATACATTCATTTATCCAACCCTTTGATCTGGAGAAGGCCCCTTTGTTCAGAGCTGCATTATGGCGAACAGAGACCAGCCAATATTTATGTCTTGATATGCATCATTTGATTTCAGACGCGGTGTCCATGGATATCCTTATTCAGGAAATAGGGCAAATCTATGAACATAAACAATTGGCACCATTAACCCTTCAATATAAAGATTATGCTGAATGGTCTCTGGCCCCGGAACAACAGGAACAAAGGCAAGAGCACCAGCAATACTGGACAGACAAGCTTAAAGGTGAATTGCCCGTGTTAAATTTGCCGCTTGATTTCTCCCGACCTGCGATTCAGAGTCATGAAGGAAACCGGCTTCAATTTGCAGTGGATTCCGAACTGACACAAAAACTGCGTTTGCTGGCTGCCGAAAACGGTGTAACGCTGTTTGTTTTGCTGTTAACCGCATATACGATACTTCTTGCCAGGTACACTTCCCAGGATGACATCATTATAGGGACTACGGTGGCAGGACGAGAGCATCCGGAATTGGAAGATATGGTGGGCATGTTTGTTAATACGCTGGCATTACGCTTCTATCCTGAACCCGATATGTCCTTGCAGCAGTTGCTTCATCATATTAAGGATACTACGCTTGAGGGCTTTGCCCATCAGGACTATCCGTTTGATGAACTGGTAAGCAAACTTGAAGTGAAAAGGGATGCAAGCCGGAGTGCGCTATTCGATACACTGTTTACTCTTCAGGCTGAACAGACAACGGGAATGGACGCTAATGATTTGCTGGCTGAATACTATCCGTTCAGTCACCCCACAGCCAAGTTTGATCTGAGCGTAACCGCGTTGGAAACAGCGGAGGGTATAGAGATGTTTTACGGGTATGCCTCTAGGCTGTTCAAAGAAGAGACCATTGAGAAACTGGCTGGGCATTATAACGAAATTTTGAAAGAAATTGTAAAAGATACTCAACGCACCATTGGTGAGATCAACATGGTGACGGAAAAGGAAAGGGAGCTGCTGCTGTACCAGTTCAACAACAATGTTCGGGACTACGCCCAACGAAAGTCCGTTCCGGAACAGATTGCAGACCATGCAATTCATTTTCCCGATAAAGTAGCTGTTGTATATGATGGGCAACAACTAACCTATAGCGAACTGAATGAACGGGCTACCGATGTTGCGGAAGCTCTGCTGGATCTTGGATTGCATAAAGAAATGCCTGTAGGCATTATGATGGATCGTTCATTGGAAATGATGGTTGGTTTACTCGGTATTCTCAAATCGGGTGGGGCATATATGCCTTTGGACCCTGCCTTTCCCGAGGAACGTATTCGCTACATGCTGGAGGATAGCGGTGCCAGCGTGGTTGTAACTCAAGAGCATTTGTTGTCCCAAGTGAAAAAATACAGTCATTCCATTAAAACTCTGGTGCTTGACAGTTCTTGCTCACCATTACAGAGCATTGAGGAGAAGGGCGGCCGCCAGGAACGGAATGGTGTGTCCCGAATAAAGCATGATGACCATGATTTGGCCTACATCATTTATACCTCAGGCTCAACCGGATTGCCAAAAGGTGTATTAATTGAGCATGGATCATTCGCCAATTTATGTTATGGCTTCAGTGAATCTCAGCAGATCACGGAGCGAGATCGTGCAGCTAATTATTTGCAAATTACTTTTGATGGGTCTATTATCGATATTTTTCCGACATTGGTGGTGGGGGCCGAGCTGCACATCATCCCATCTCAGCTGCGCCTGGATATGTCACGGCTAAATGCATATTTGAATGCACACTCCATTACATTGATCACGTTGCCGCCTAAGGTGTGTGAAGTTTTTATCCATCAACCTAATACCTCATTGCGTTTGCTAATTGCTGGAGGAGAACAGCTGAAACTTTCGTTTCTTCCTGACTACCCACTGATTAATGCATATGGGCCTACCGAGAACACAGTCGCTACCACCTACCAACGGGTAGATCAGGTTCACGGCAATATTCCGATTGGCAAGCCGCTCCCCAACATCTGGACGTACGTGATGAATAGTGATCATCAACTGTGTCCAGTTGGTGTAGCAGGAGAGTTATACATTGCCGGCAACAGTGTAGCCCGGGGCTACCTTAATAATCCGGACATGACTTCGGAGAAATTTGTGGACAACCCGCATGAACCCGGCGGCAAAATGTACCGGACAGGTGATCTGGTGCGCTGGCTGCCTGGTGGCCAACTGCAATTTATGGGGCGTACCGATCAACAGGTGAAAATCCGTGGATACCGGATTGAGCTTGGCGAGATCGAGCAACAACTGCTGAAACATCCGGCCATCCGGGAAACAGCGGTTCTGGCTCATCAGGACCCGCAGGGAAATGGGGCGCTGTGCGCCTATGTTGTAGCCAAAGGTGAAGCAGTGTGGACAGCTGCTACTGTTCGGGACTGGCTGGAAGCGGAACTGCCGGATTATATGATCCCGGCCTATGTGGTGGAGCTGGATCAGCTGCCGCTGACGTCCCATGGCAAGCTGGACCGCAAGGCGTTGCCAGAGCCGGACCACCATCTGCCTGCCGGGCCGGAGACGGAAGCACCGCGTAGCGAGGTGGAGCGCCTACTGGTGGAAGTTTGGCGTGATGTGCTGAACATGGAGGAGCTGGGCATCAATCACCAGTTCTTTGTCTCCGGGGGAGATTCCATCAAGGCACTCCAGATCGGATCACGTCTGGCCCGAGCGGGACTGCGGATGGAGGTTCGGGATTTGTTTGCCTATCCAAAGATTCGGGATCTCTCCCCGTATGTGAAATGGGATCAACGTGAGCGCCAGAGCCAGGAGCCTGTGGAAGGAGAAGTGCAGCTGACCCCGATTCAGCAGTGGTTTTTTGCGAACAACACGACGGAACGAAATCACTTCACGCAGTCCTTCATGCTGCATCGGGCGACCGGGTTCAAGCCGGACGTGCTGGAACCAGTGCTGGATCGGTTGCTGGAGCATCATGATGCGCTGCGCATGAGATATGAGATACAACCAGATGGGAGTATCCGCCAATTCAACCGTCCGGTTCAAACTGGAGAGCGGATGTATACCTTGCACCGATTTGATATACGGGACTGGAATGAACCGGAGCGTCAGGTCTATGAGGCGGCTACCCGGGTGCAGCAGGCATGTAACCTGGAAGAGGGCAAGCTGGTGCAGGTCGGGTGGTTTGAAGCCGAAGATGGAGACCATCTGCTGCTGGCGATTCATCACCTGGTCGTGGACGGGGTGTCCTGGCGAATTCTACTGGAAGACCTGGAAGTGCTGTATCAGCAAGCGGAGCGGGGAGAAGCGCTGGATGTGGGCGAGAAGACCGACTCTTACCAGCGTTTCGCAGAAGCCGTGCAGGATTACGCGAACAGCCCGCATGCCGCCAAGGAGCGAGCCTACTGGGGTAGACTTGCAGCGGAAGGGGCTGGACTGAACCTGGGAGAGCGAGAGGAAGCGGCGGAACCGGATCGATTTGCGGACAGCCATACCCTGCAAAGCACCCTGAGTGCGGAAGTCACCCAACAGTTGCTGCGGGAGAGCAATCGGGCCTATCAGACGGAGATCAATGATCTGTTACTCAGTGCGCTGTATCTTGCGGTGCGTAAGCTGACGGGTGAGCTGAAGCTGAAGGTGAACCTGGAAGGCCATGGCCGGGAGGATGTGCTGGAGGGTATCGATCTCAGCCGCACCGTGGGCTGGTTTACGACCCTGTACCCGGTTCTGTTGGAGGGTGAAGCGGAGGACGAACTTTCGACCACCATCAAACGGGTGAAAGAGGGATTAAGGAAGGTACCGCATAAAGGCTTTAGCTATGGAGCGCTGAAATATGTGGCCCAGATGCCGGAGTTACAGGCGGAGAAGAAGGCTCCAATTCTATTTAACTATTTGGGAGAGATCGGAGCATCCGCAAATTCCGGGTGGGTTCATGCTTCACATTTTAAACCGGGAGAAAGCATGGGCGAGCACATTGCACGCATGAACCCGATTGAGCTGAATGTAGCCATCTATAACGGAAGCCTGGCCCTTAGCACAACCTATACCAAGTCTGCGTTTTCAGAAGAAATGATTCTTAATTTAAACCATTATTATATCGAAGCAATTGAACAAGTGATTAATCACTGTATCAGCAAAGAACATACGGAGAAGACATCTACCGACTATGGATTTAGTGACTTGTCATTAGAGGATCTTGAAGATTTATTAAGCGAATATGAGCTGATTGAGGATTAATATTTGTCTATTTTCATCCCATGTTTAGGACAGCTTAGGTACGATCCAATAAGGAGATGATATCGGTCCATGAAGGCAAAAGTCGAGAAAATATACCCATTATCCCCGATGCAAAAAGGAATGCTGTTTCATGCGCTCGAAAATCCGTCTGAAGATGCCTATTTTGAACAAACGGTACTGGATATACGCGGGGAGATTGATCCCGAAATTCTGGAGCAAAGCTTCAATCAGCTGCTTGAACGACATGAAATATTGAGAGCCTCGGTTCATACCAAATTGGAGGAACCCGTTCATGTTGTTCTTGCGAGGCGGACGATCGGGTTTACCTTTCATGATCTGAGGGGCAGGTCAGACGATGAAGTCGCTGCCTTAATGCAAGATTTTATGGAGAAAGATCGTGCAAAAGGGTTTAATTTGTCCAAGGATAACCTGCTTCGAATCGCTCTTGTTTGTAATGGTGAACAGCATTTCCAGATGATCTGGACGTTTCACCATATGATACTGGATGGCTGGAGCATGGGCATTCTCTTCAATGAATTGCTGGATATATATGCTGATAGATCCAATGGCCTACCGTCTAAAATGGCAGATACCCGTCCTTATAGCAATTACATGAAGTGGCTCCAGCAGCAGGAACAGGAATCGGGCCTTGGGTACTGGGAGCATTATCTGTCAGGATACAGTGAGAAGACCGGCTTGCCTTCGATAAACCGATCAACAAGTGAGATTTCGTTCTCCAGAAGAGAGAAGAAAATAGAGTTTTCTCAAGCTCTCACCACAAAAATGAAAGAGATGGCGCAGAAACATGCCGTGACACTCCACACCGTCATTCAAGCGATATGGGGGTTTCTGCTCGCCAAATATAATGATAACGAAGATGCTGTCTTTGGGACCGTTGTATCCGGGAGGGATGCAGCCGTTGATGGCATTGAAAATATGGTTGGTTTGTTTATCAATACCATTCCTACACGTGTTACCTTTTGTGGAGAGCAGCCATTTGTGGAGCTTATGAAAAAGATTCAGTCGGACGCATTGAACAGTCAGGCGTATCAATATTTAAGTCTGGCCGAGGTGCAGGCCCGCACTGAACTCAAACATGATCTGCTTGATCATGTCGTTGTGTTTGAGAATTATGCTCTGGATACGAGGAAGATGGCGGAGAGATCCAATCTGGGTTTTGAAATCAACGAGATCACTGGAGAAGAACGAACCAACTATCCGTTTACGATGGCTGCTGGACTTGGGGAGAAATTGACGCTGCTGCTCATTTATGATGAGCATGTCTATGAGTCGGCTCTGATGGATCAGATTGAGAAGCATATGAAAGCGATTGTCCATCAAATTACATCAGATGAGAGTATCCAGATCCAGGACATTACGCTGGTTGGAGACGCTGAATTTCCGATGCTTGAAATGGTTTCAAATGGGGCTGTGACGGATTATCCCAAATGGAAAACCATTCCTCAGCTTTTTGATGAACAAGTCCAGAAGACACCTCATGCCACCGCCCTTATTATGGATGACGTGCATATCACCTACCGTGAATTGCAGGAAAAAGCGGATCAAATGGCATCCCGGTTATACGAATTTGGGCTATCCAAGCAGGCAGTGGTAGGACTGCTGGCAGACCGCTCGATAGAGATGATTGCAAGCATACTCGGGATTCTGAAAGCAGGGGCGGCTTATCTTCCCATGGACCCGGGTTGGCCGGAAGAAAGAATAAGTCATATGCTTCAGGACAGCAGGGCTACGGTGCTCTTGACACAGCCCGAATGGATCAGCCAGGCACCGCTGAATTTTCCAATATTACCGCTGTATGTGGACTACATGGATCATATGCCTGCGGTCATGGAGATGGCGGCTGCCACACAGGTAATGGAAGTGAAACCTGACAAGGAGAGCCGCATGGATGATCTGGCCTACATGATCTACACGTCTGGCTCTACCGGATTGCCCAAAGGAGTGATGATCTCTCATGCAAACGTAATTCGGGTTGTATGTGAGACGGATTACATCGATATTTGCCCGGAAGACCGGATTTTGCAGCTTTCGAATTATGCGTTTGACGGATCTGTCTTTGATATTTTTGGCGCACTATTGAACGGAGCCAGTCTGGTTCTGCTCAAGCAGGATACGGTTCTGGACACCCAAGCGCTCGCCGAAGTTATCGTTCGTGAGAAAGTCACGGTTTCTTTCATGACGACCGCACTGTTTAATCTGCTTGTTGATCGTGAGCCGGAATGTCTCCGTGACTTCCGCAAAATATTGTTTGGGGGCGAGCGGGCATCCGTGGTCCAGGCCAGGAAAGGACTGGATATTCTCGGAGCGGATCGCCTGATTCACGTATACGGACCCACAGAAAGCACGGTTTTTGCTACAGCTTATCCCATCAGGTCCATCGAAGCAGCGGTTACCAATCTTCCCATCGGAAAACCAATTGCCAATACTTCGGTCTGGGTTATGGACCGGTACCAGAATCCCGTTCCAGCTGGTATTCCAGGAGAGTTATGTATCTCCGGAGATGGTTTGAGCTTGGGGTATTTGAATAACAAGGAACTAACCGATTCCCGATTCGTTCCACATCCCTTACTTGAGGGAACGCGGATGTATCGAACAGGTGATCGGGTACGCCGGCTCCCAAACGGAGATATTGAGTTTCTCGAACGCTTGGACCACCAGGTTAAATTGCGCGGTTACCGCATTGAGCTGGGAGAGATTGAGCATGTTCTGCTGGAGCATGAAGGGATTCGTGAAGGGGTCGTAGTGACGAGAAAAGATGCAGCCGATCAGGACATATTGATTGCATATCTAAAGGCTGATCCAGCGCTGACAATCACTGGAATTCGTACGTATGTATCGGAGCGCCTGCCGGACTACATGGTTCCTTCCTACTTTATCCTGCTCAATGAGCTTCCCTTAACAGGAAATGGGAAGGTTGATCGCAGGGCGCTGCCTGAACCGGCAGAATGCATAGAACATTTGAAGCATGACCAATATGAAGCACCAAGTACGGTGCTGGAGAATCGCATTTGCACCATATGGAAAGAAATTTTGGGAGTGCAGATTGCGGGGGTTCATGATCACTTCTTTGAGTCCGGCGGTCATTCACTCAAAGCGACAGCACTGGCATCACGAATTCACAAAGAGATTCAGGTGATGGTGCCGATCCGACAGCTTTTCCTTGCTCCAACCATCCGAGGTATTGCCAATTACATTGAATCTGCTGCCAAAGAGGACTATCTTTCCATCCAACCGGCCGAATCAAAGCCCTATTATGCACTTTCGTCTGCTCAACGCAGACTTCATATGCTGCATCAGATTTCGGATACCGGAACTTCATACAATATGCCTGCAGTGATGAGAGTATCTGGAAAACTGGACGTGGCGCGATTTGAAGAGGCATTCCGGCAATTGGTACAGAGACATGAGTCATTCAGGACGTCCTTTGTCATTGTGGATGGCGAACCCGTCCAACGGATTCATTCACATGTTCCGTTTGCTGTTGAACATATTGAAACAGGAAGCCGATCATTGGAAGAAACGCTTTCGGATCGAATTCGTCCATTTGAGCTGGACAAGGCCCCATTAATGCGGATCGAACTTGTGAAAATCAGTGAACAGGAATATGTAGTCGTGATGGACATGCATCACATTATCGCAGATGGTGTGTCAACGGGGGTACTTGTTCAGGAGTTCCATGAATTGTATGAGGGGAAATCTCTGGCTGAGCTGAAGTTACAGTACAAGGATTATTCGGAGTGGCAAAAGGATTGGTTTAACAGTGAAGGACTCAAGACACAGGAAACCTACTGGCTTAATCGATTCGAGGGAGAAATTCCGGTCCTTCAATTGCCGACAGACTGGCCAAGGCCGCAAGTATATTCTTTTAAAGGAAATCGGGTGCAATTTTCATGTGACGAACAGCTTACACGCGAACTGCATCAATTGGCCAGAGATCATGAAGCGACATTATATATGGTACTGCTGGCGGCGTATACTACTTTACTTTCCAGATATTCAGGACAAGATGACATTGTTGTGGGATCTCCGATTGCGGGGCGCAAACACGCAGATCTCCAGCAGGTGATCGGTATGTTTGTTAATACACTTGCCATGCGGAATTATCCTGTAGCAGAACGGTCCTTTAGTGAGTTCCTTGGAGAAGTGAAGGAAAATGCATTACAGGCTTATGAAAATCAGGATTATCCGCTTGATGAGCTCATCAACAAGCTTCATGTCTCAAGAGACAGAAGCAGAAACGCATTGGTGGATACGATGTTTGTGCTGCAAAATCTGGAGCTTGAGCGTACATCCGGACAACAATGGGGTGATTTACACGTTGAGCCTTATGAGACGGAGCTGCCTATTGCCAAATTTGATCTGACCCTTGCTGCGGTCGAACAGAATGGCCGCATTGAGTTTGAACTGGAATATTGTAGTGACCTGTTCTCCCTTCAAACGGTTGAAAACATGAGCCATCACTTTATTCAATTATTAAAAGGGATATTAAGCCATCCCCACGGCAAGCTGGGTGAGTTTGAAGTTGTATCTGAGGAAGAGAAGCAGATACTACAGCATGTCTATAATGATAACGCCCGCACTTATCCGCTGCACCAGCGGGTATATGATTGGATTGCGCAATATGCTGTACGGACACCTGATCAGGTTGCAGTTGTGCATGACGGCAGAAGCATGACCTATCATGAGCTGAATGAAGCGGCAGACTTACTTGCAGATCGCCTGTGTCAGCGTGGTGTAACCAGAGAAACGGTCGTTGGTATTATGATGGATCGGTCTGTAGAAATGATTGCGGGCATTCTCGGAATTATGAAATCGGGAGGGGCATATTTACCACTGGACCCGTCAACTCCGGTTGAGCGAATCCGGTACATGCTTCAG
This sequence comes from Paenibacillus sp. FSL R5-0701, assembly GCF_037973995.1. Taxonomy (NCBI): domain Bacteria; kingdom Bacillati; phylum Bacillota; class Bacilli; order Caryophanales; family Paenibacillaceae; genus Paenibacillus; species Paenibacillus sp. FSL R5-0701. Next base: position 2,938,158 of record NZ_CP150230.1, read on the forward strand.
GATAGCGGAGCAGGACTGGTTGTGACTCAGAGCGATTGGATGGAGCGGCTCCGGGCTGCTGATTCCGAATGTGTACCATTCATTCTGGATGAGGCAGCATTGAAGGATTGGAATGCTGCGGCATCGCTTCAGATTCCGCCTGCGGCTGATTCGGCAGCGATGACAGCAAGTCCTGACGATTTGGCATATATCATCTACACATCAGGCTCCACAGGTCTGCCAAAGGGGGTACAGGTTGAGCATAACGCCTTAACCAACTTCTGTTGTGGATATATAGATGCTTTACAGTTAACAGAGAGAGACCGGGTGGCAAACTATCTCCAAATGACCTTTGACGCTTCGATTAGTGAAATTTTCCCTGCACTAATGTCAGGGGCTACACTTCATATCATTCCGACCGAGCTGAGATTGGATATATCGAGGCTAAATGAATACTTATCGGAGTATGGAATAACGGCTGCAACGTTCTCTTCCAAAGTATGTGAATCATTTGTTGAACTGCCAAATTCCTCTTTGCGTTTGCTAGTTTCGGGGGGAGAGCAGCTTAAACTTCATGCCCTTCCGAATTACAGGCTGATCAATGCATACGGGCCAACGGAAAATACGGTGGTTACCACTCTGCATGAAGTTGATTCCATAGACGGTGTCATTCCTATAGGGAAACCTTTCACGAATACAAGAATTTTTATTCTGAATGATCATCTTCAATTCTGTCCGACAGGTGTGACTGGGGAGATGTACATTACCGGTCAAAGTCTGGCACGGGGTTATTTAAATAATCCAGAACTGACAGCCGAGAAATTTGTAGACAACCCGCATGAGCCCGGCGGCAAAATGTACCGGACAGGTGATCTGGTACGCTGGCTGCCTGGTGGCAACCTGCAATTTATGGGGCGTACCGATCAACAGGTGAAAATCCGTGGATACCGGATTGAGCTTGGCGAGATCGAGCAACAACTGCTGAAACATCCGGCCATCCGGGAAACAGCAGTTCTGGCTCATCAGGACCCGCAGGGAAATGGGGCGCTGTGCGCCTATGTTGTAGCCGAAGGTGAAACAGTGTGGACAGCTGCTACTGTTCGGGACTGGCTGGAAGCGGAACTGCCGGATTATATGATCCCGGCCTATGTGGTGCAGCTGGAGCAGCTGCCGCTGACGTCCCATGGCAAGCTGGACCGCAAGGCGTTGCCAGAGCCGGACCACCATCTGCCTGCCGGGCCGGAGACGGAAGCACCGCGCAGCGAGGTGGAGCGCATACTGGTGGACGTTTGGCGTGATGTACTGAATATGGAGGAGCTGGGCATCAATCACCAGTTCTTTGTCTCCGGGGGGGACTCCATCAAGGCACTCCAGATCGGATCACGTCTGGCTCGGGCGGGGCTGCGGATGGAGGTTCGGGATTTGTTTGCCTATCCGAAGATTCGGGATCTCTCCCCATATGTGAAATGGGATCAGCGTGAGCGTCGGAGCCAGGAGCCTGTGGAAGGGGAAGTGCAGCTGACCCCGATTCAGCAGTGGTTTTTTGCGAACAATACAGCGGAACGAAACCACTTCACCCAGTCCTTTATGCTGCACCGGGCGGCCGGATTCAAGCTAGGCGTGCTGGAACAGGTGCTGGACCGATTGCTGGAGCATCATGATGCGCTGCGGATGAGGTATGAGGTGCAAGCGGATGGCAGCATCCGCCAAATCAACTGTCCAGCGCACACGGGAGAGCGGATGTATACCCTGCATCGGTTTGATATCCGGGGCTGGGATGAACCGGAGCGTCAGGTCTATGAGGCGGCTACCCGGGTGCAGCAGGCATGTAACCTGGAAGAGGGCAAGCTGGTGCAGGTCGGGTGGTTTGAAGCCGAGGACGGTGACCATCTGCTGCTGGCGATTCATCACCTGGTCGTGGACGGGGTATCCTGGCGAATCCTGTTGGAGGATATGGAAGTGCTGTATCAGCAGGCGGAGCGGGGAGAAGCGCTGGATGCGGACGAGAAGACGGACTCTTACCAACGCTTCGCAGAAGCCGTGCAGGAGTACGCGAACAGCCCACAGGCTACGAAGGAGCGAGCCTACTGGAGCAGGCTTGCCGCGGAGGGAGCTGGACTGAACCTGGGAGAACGGGAGGAAGCGGCAGGGCCGGATCGATTTGCGGACAGCCAAACCCTGCAAAGCACTCTGAGTGCGGAAGTCACCCAGCAGTTGCTGCGTGGGAGCAACCGGGCTTACCAGACGGAGATCAATGATCTGCTGCTCAGTGCGCTGTACCTTGCGGTGCGGAAGCTGACAGGCGAGCTGAAGCTGAAAGTGAACCTGGAAGGCCATGGCCGGGAAAATGTGCTGGAGGGGATCGATGTCAGTCGCACCGTGGGCTGGTTTACGACGCTGTACCCGGTTCTGTTGGAGGGAGAAGCGGAGGACGAACTTTCGACCACCATCAAACGGGTGAAAGAGGGATTAAGGAAGGTACCGCATAAAGGCTTTAGCTATGGAGCGCTGAAATATGTGGCCCGGATGCCAGAGCTGCAGACGGAGCGTCCAGCATCCATTTCGTTTAACTATCTCGGTGAAATGGACGGAGGCATGATTGGGGAAGCCATGTTCCGGGAGTCCCGTTTCTCCACGGGACAAACGATTGGTAGCCATATCGCCCGAAATAACCCGATTGAACTGAACACCTTCGTATCTGGTGGGAAGTTACATCTCAACGTAACAGCAAACCAAACTGCGGTGGACATGCCGCTTGTAAGTCGATTTGCAGAGACGTTTTTGGAGCAATTAACGGAAATTGTAGACCATTGCTTATGTCAGCGTGAAACGACATATACGCCTTCCGACTATGGTGATCCAAGTCTGGCACTGGAGGAGCTGGATCTTATCAGATCTGCCTGTCCGGGCGTGATCATTGAACGGATTTATCCGTTAACCAATATGCAGCAAGGCATGCTCTTTCACGCAATGGAAGATGAGACATCAGCTGCGTATTTTCAGCAAACGGTCATGGAGATTCGCGGGGAAGTGAACCCGGATTACTTGCAATCCAGTTTCAATGAGCTCATGAACAGACATGAGGCATTGAGAGCTTCATTTATGCATCATGATTTGGAAGAACCGAGACAGGTCATTATGCAAAACCTCACCATTGAATTTGAATTTCAAGACTGGACAGCTTTGGAAGCACATCATTCAGCAGCTCAGTTGGAAACTTTTACTCAGCAGGATAAGGCTCGCAGTTTCCGTTTGGATACACAGCCACTTATGCGTGCAGCTCTTTTTCGCACCACAGATCAATCCTACACCCTTGTATGGAGCCATCATCATATTTTGCTGGATGGATGGTGTCTGGGAATTATATTATCGGAGCTGTTCCAGATCTATAAGGCCAAACTTGAGAATAAGGCGCACAACCTGAAGGACCCGAAACGATATCATCATTACATTGAATGGCTCATTCGTCAGGACAAGGATGAGGCCCAAGCATATTGGAGACGTTATCTAGAAAATTATGATACGCAGTCGAGTGTTCCAGGGTTACTTCTTACAGAGCATGATGTTCCATATTTGCGAAAAGAACAGATGATATCTTTGGGTCAGGAGGTAACCCATCAATTAAATGAAATAGGTGTTCGTTATGGTGTGACGTTGAATACCGTCATTCAATGTATCTGGGGTCTGGTGCTGGCCAGATACAATGATACGGAGGACGTCATATTTGGAACCGTAGTCTCTGGCAGAGAAGCGCCAGTTGAAGGCATAGAAGAGATGATAGGGTTGTTCATCAATACGATTCCTGTTCGGATTGGTTATCCGCATCAAAAGCATTTTGGCGATGTACTTCAGGCCGTTCAGAAACAAGCCGTTGAAAGTCAGCGATTCAATTATTTGAATCTGGCTGAGGTTCAGGCATTGAGTGATCTCAACAAGGAATTAATGGATCACGTCTTTGTATTTGAGAACTATGCCCTGGATCATGGAGCTGTTCATCAATCCAGCACGGGGGTTGGTTTTGAAATCACCGGACTGCATGCGGAGGAACAGAGCAACTACGGATTCCTGATTTCGGCAACACCTGGTGACAGCCTGACCCTTGTGATTACGTATGATGGTAATAAATATGATTCATCCATTATCGAGCATATGGATCAACATTTTAGGAGTGTGGCAGAACAAGTTACTTCAGCTGATCATCAGCAGCTTGCTGACATTCAACTTGTAGGTGGTGCAGAGCGTGAGGTGCTTCTGAATTCTTTCAATAACTCTGATGCGGATTACCCGCGAAATATGACCATTCATGAGCTGTTCCAGCAGCAAGTTAGACGTACGCCTGATCGAATTGCTGTCCGGGATGAGCATCGTCACATGACGTACATGGAGCTGAATAAGCGTTCCAATCAACTGGCCCGTACGTTGTTATCTCTTACAGGAGGAACAGAGCAATTTATTGGAATTATGGCGGATCGGTCAGTCGATATGATCGTTGGTATCATGGCAGTGTTAAAAGCGGGAGCTGCATATATACCTGTTGATCCCACCTATCCCGATGACCGTATTAGCTATATGCTGGAGGATTCGGGCATCCACCTGCTGATGGTCTCTGAAAAAGGAATGGATCGCGGACTTCACCGGGGTTTATGCGTTGTATTGGAGGAAGAGAACTCGTATCACCTGAATGCAGGAAATCTGGAGACATCCGTTCAATCCCATGACCTCGCCTATGTCATTTATACCTCAGGTACAACCGGGAATCCGAAGGGAACATTGATTGAACATAAAAATGTCGTGCGTTTGTTGATCAATGACCGTAATTGTTTTGATTTCAGCGAGAACGATGTATGGACGATGTTCCATTCCTTCTGTTTTGATTTCTCGGTGTGGGAGATGTATGGAGCGCTGTTGTACGGGGGGACATTACTTATTGTTCCACATCTGGTCGCCCAACAGCCTGGAGAATTCCTGCAATGGTTAATCCGTGAAAAGGTAACTATTCTGAATCAGACGCCATCTTACTTCTACCGATTGATGCATGAGGAGGCAAAACGTCCGAGGAAGGAATTGAGTTTGCGAAAAGTCATTTTTGGTGGAGAAGCGTTAAGTCCGTCTTTATTGGCAAAATGGTACAAGCGTTATCCGTCTACAAAGTTAATTAATATGTACGGCATTACAGAGACTACGGTTCATGTTACCTACAAGGAGATTACGTTGTCTGATATAGAAATGGGCAGAAGTAATATAGGTCAGCCCATCCCTACACTCAGGGCATATGTACTGAACCAGTATCGTCAATTGCAGCCTGTAGGATGTGCAGGTGAGCTATATGTTGCAGGAGAAGGGCTAGCCAGAGGATACCTCAATCGATCCAGTCTTACGGAAGAACGATTTGTCGAAGATCCGTTCTATCCTGGTGAGAAAATGTATCGTTCAGGCGACTTGGCCAGATGGCGTGCAGATGGCAACATGGAGTACTTGGGCCGGATGGATCATCAGGTCAAAATTCGGGGATATCGAATTGAATTGGGTGAAATCGAACATCAATTGCTTCAGCTTTATATCGTAAAGGATGCATTCGTTGTAGCCAGGGCGGATGAAGAGCATACACAATTTATATGTGCATATATCACCCTGAACGAGGTAGCAGATGGTGCGGTTACGCAACAGATCAGACAACAGCTGTCTCTGCAATTGCCGGATTATATGATGCCCGCCTACATTGTGAAGATGGATCAATTGCCACTAACCTCCAACGGGAAAGTGGATCGCAAAGCGCTGCCAGCCCCGGAAGCGGGCATGTCTGCACTTAGGGGTTATGAAGCTCCGGGTAGCAGGATGGAAGCGGAATTGCTTGCACTCTGGCATCAGCTTCTAAATAATGACCGTATTGGCGTAAACCACAATTTCTTTGAAGTGGGAGGACACTCGCTGAAGGCTTCGGCTCTCGTATCTCGTGTCCACAAGGCATTCGGTGTGGCCGTACCATTGAGACAAGTATTTGCAACGCCAACGGTCAGAGCCTTGTCCCAGTGGATTGAGTCTGCTCGTTCCAGCAGCTATGAGACCATAACCAAAGCGGAAACCAAGGAGTTCTACCCGCTCTCGTCCGCACAAAAAAGACTTTTTATTATGCATCAGCTGGAAGATTCGAGCCTGGCCTACAATATGCCTTATGCTATGAAAATATCTGGCAATCTGGATGTACGCCAATTGGAAAGAGCTTTTCAGGATCTGATCAAGCGTCATGAATCGTTCAGGACCTCCTTCCATATGGTTGATGGACAGCCTGTTCAACGAATTGATCAACAGGTGGAATTCAGGATCACCTCTCGCAAGCTGGATGAACAGACTTTAGAAGCGTGGCAGGCGGGATTTGTACGTCCATTCAATCTGACTCAGGCTCCGTTGCTGCGGGTTGAACTTGTGCAGATGGGGCCTGCGGAATACAGTCTGATTATGGATATGCATCACATTATTGCGGACGGTGTATCCATGGGCGTTTTGACCAGGGAGCTGAGCGCCCTGTATGAAGGACAAACGCTTGAACCACTACAATTGCAATACAGGGATTATGCCGAGTGGCAAGCACTGTCCAGAACAACGGATGTGATTCAGGCACAGAAGGACTACTGGCTAAGGGCCTATCAAGAAGAAGTCCCGCTACTGGATATGCCAATCGATTATGCAAGACCACAACACCGCAATTATGAAGGTGAACTGTTCCCATTCGAGTTATCTGAGGGTGTGTCGCAACGGTTGTCTCAATTGGCTCATCGAGAGAGCGTAACCTTATTTATGCTTCTCCTTGCTGGCTATACAGCACTGTTACATCGATACACCGGGCAAGAAGATATCATCGTGGGGACACCGGTAGCAGGTAATTCACAGCCGGAGCTGCAAAATGTAATCGGTTTGTTCATTAATACACTGGCACTTCGGAATCGTCCGGTAGGCACGTTTACGTTCAAGGAGTATCTGAACAAGATCAAGGAGAATACACTTCAAGCCTATGAAAACCAGGATTATGCATTTGATGAACTGGTTGAACAGCTTGCCTTGACAAGAGATATGAGCAGAAGTGCCTTGTTCGATACGATGCTGGTATTCCAGAATTATGACAGTGAGGAGCTTGCAATCGAGGGTGTGCAATTCAGTTCACTTCCTCCAAGTAACATCCGATCCAAATTTGATCTCACCTTAACCGCAATGGAAGCTGAGGGCCGGATCAAATGTGTGTTTACGTACTCTACGGAGTTGTTTAAGCCTGAAACAATAAAGCGTATGGCAGGCCACTTGACTGAATTGTTGGATAATATCAGTAATGATGCCACGTTGCGGTTGCAGGATATTCAATTCATCCCATCAGAAGAGACAAAGTCCATTATGCAGCTATCCTGTGGTCAGCCTGTGCAATACAGAACAGATGCAGCCCTGATCGAACTATTTGAGGAGCAAGTAAGGAAGTCATCCGGGCAACGGGCAGTGGTGTCAGGGGAAAACGAATTATCTTACGAAGAGTTGAATCGCAGAGCTAATCAACTGGCTCGCTCGCTGAGATCAAGAGGTGCTGCACCGAATTCGGTTATCGCAGTAAGCATGAATCCATCTGTGGACTTGATTATAAGCATGCTGGCCGTTCTTAAAACGGGAGCCATCTATTTACCGATTGATCCTGAGCAGACTGTGAACAGGACCAATGTTATTTTGAATGATAGCCAGGCTATCCTTGTGTTGACGGATCATCCGTTGTCCAAGGAGTTATCTTTCAGTGGGGATGTGTGTCAGGTTAACGACAGCAGTATCGAAAGCTTTGACTACACGGATCTATCTCTGCCGATTTCGCCTGAACAGCAGGTCTATATGATCTATACTTCAGGTTCAACAGGTACTCCGAAAGGGGTAATGGTTCGCAACCGAAATATTGTTAATTACACACAATGGTTCATCCGTGAAGCGGGAGTTTCTGCGGCAGATCGAACGATGCTGATGTCTTCCAGTGCTTTTGATCTTGGATACACAGGTGTATTTTCATCCTTGTTGCAAGGCGGTGAGCTTCACGTTCCAAGCAAGGAAGACTACACCAATCCGGCTAGAGTATTACAAATGCTGACTCAACAGCGTATCACTTTCATCAAACTGACCCCTTCATTATTCAATCTGCTGCTCCATGATGCTGCATTTGCAGAATGGCAGCCTGTGCTGAGGCTGGTTGTGCTTGGTGGGGAGAAGACAAATACAACGGATGTGGAAAAGTACCTTCAAGAGTTTCCAAACAGCCGGATCATGAATCATTATGGTCCAACTGAAACGACGATTGGTGTAGTTTTTCATAACATATCGTCTGTGAATGTTCGTTCCTTTATAGATCATCCGGTTATTGGCAGACCGATTGATAACACTGTGGTATACGTGCTAGATAAGCATAACCATCTGGTGCCCCGGGGGGTATTCGGTGAAATTTGTGTTTCGGGTGAAGCAGTGTCCAGCGGGTATTTCAATCAGGTTGAAATGACCCGGGAGAAGTTTGTTGAAGATCCATTCCAGCCGGGGCAGATCATGTACAAAACAGGAGATCTTGCCCGTTGGACACATGATGATGAGCTGGAACTGGCAGGTCGGAAGGATAATCAGGTGAAAGTGCGTGGTTATCGGATTGAGCTGGATGAAATCAAAAAACAAATGCTGCTTCTGGAAGGTGTACGGGAGGCCGTTATCGTACCTGGAGCAAACCAGGAACAGGCTACCGTGCTCTGTGCCTATTTCACCGCAAACAGATCGATACCATTGGACGAAATTCGCGTTCATCTAGGTGTCGAATTGCCTGAATATATGATTCCTACGCATTTTATGCAATTGGATACCCTGCCGCTGACCGGCAATGGGAAATTGGATGTACGTGCACTTCCCGAACCGGATGCAAGCATGGGTGGAGAGATGGTCTATGAGCCCCCGAGAAACGAGGCAGAGAGCCTGCTCGTTTCCATCTGGGAAGAGGTGCTTGGCTTCAAGCCAATCGGCATCAACCATCACTTCTTTGCTTCCGGTGGTGATTCCATCAAAGCATTGCAAATTATATCCAGACTGTCCAGAGCTGGCAAAAAGCTTACCATGAAAGAGCTATTTGCTAATCCACAGATCAAGCTGCTGGGGCGTTATGTTAGAGAAGATTCCCATGTAGACCGGATGAAGCAGCGTGTGACGGGTCCGGTTGATCTTACACCCATCCAGAAGTCTTATTTCTTGCAGCATCAACGTACAGGAATGAACCACTTTAATCAGTCCTTGATGTTGTACCGCGAGGAGGGATTCAATCCAGAGATAGTCCGGCAGATCATGGAAGGGTTAATGATGCATCACGATGTCTTGCGGATGTCCTATCGTGAGGAACAAGGTAAGGTGGTGCAGACCCATCTCGATTATGAAGCAGGTCTTTTCCAGTTGGACGTACAGGACATGAACGGTCTTGATGAGCAGGAACTGTACACAAGGGTGCAGCAGGCAGCCTCCAAGATACAGGAATCCATCGAAATTTTCGAGGGACCTCTGGTGCGAGCCGTCATTTTCAGGACCGATCAGGGAGATCATCTGGTCATTGTAATCCATCATATACTGATTGATGGGGTATCTTGGAAAATTCTGTTGGAAGACTTGGCCATAGGATACCAGCAGCTTCTGGAAGGACAAGATCTTTCTTTTTATCCGGTTACAGATTCGTACCCCTTCTATGCAGCTTTCCTGAGTGACTATGCGAAGGGAGGTCGTCTCGCCAAGGAGCGTGCGTATTGGATCAAGACGGATCAAGAAGAAGCCGGCTTTCTTCCTCGGAATGAAGTTCATCTGAACGAATATCGATACGGAGACAATCGAATGAGCAGCGTATCGCTGGACCGAGAGATGACAACTCAGCTTTTGAGAGAGACAAACCAGGCCTACTATACTGAAATTAATGACATTCTGCTGGCTGCTCTAGCTCTCTCCATCAAGGAATGTGCAGGAGCGAGCAAAGTTAAGGTAACGATGGAAGGTCACGGTCGTGAGCTTATGGGAGACGAATTGGATATCAGTCGTACGGTTGGCTGGTTTACAAGCAAATATCCAGTATGTATCGATCTCGGGAATGAGGAAGGGATTGGTACAACGATCAAGGAGGTAAAAGAGCAGCTAAGAAGGGTTCCAGCGAAAGGAATTGGTTACGGAATATTGAAATATATGACTACTGAATTGCCAAAGTTGAAAGAGCAGACACCACTCCTGTTGTTTAATTATTTGGGACAAATGGATCAGGATATCAACAGTGGTCTGTTTCGTTCGTCCTGGTTGCCAGCGGGCAATTCGGTTGGTGATGATGTCATTCGTGCCAATCCAATGGAAGTTATTGCCTATGTGGCTGAAGGTCAATTGATGATTAACATCACCTATAACCACAAGTTGTTTGATAACTCCATCGTAGAGAACTTTGCGACATCCTACCAAAAAATGCTCCAGTTGATCATTGAACATTGTGTGCAGCAACAGCAGGCCGAAAAAACGCCATCCGATTATGGAGATCCATATGTAACACTGCAAAATTTGAAAGTGATTACGCAAAAGTTCGGCCCAGATCGAATTGAAAAAATATATCCTTTGGCCAACATGCAGCGAGGTATGCTGTACCATGCACTTGAGAATCGCGGAGACAGGGTTTATTTTGAGCAGTTGATCATGAACATCAGAGGAAATCTTGACATTGACCGGCTTCAGGAGAGTCTGAACCTGTTGATGCAACGTCACGAAATGCTTCGTGCGTCCATTGAGTACCAAGTTACAGAAGAGCCGCGGAATATTATTTGTCAAAAACGAGAAGTTGCTTTTGTATACCGGGATCTTCGAGGTTTGCCAGAACAGGACAGAGGCGCTCGTGTATTGTCAATTGCTAGGGAGGACAAAAGAAAAGGCTTTGATCTTGGAAAAGATACACTGGTTCGATTTGAATTGTTGCAGACCAATGAGGAGCAATACTCGTTAATCTGGAGTAACCATCATATCTTGCTTGATGGCTGGGCAAGAGGCATCATTCTTGCAGAGCTGGTCCATCTCTATGAATGCAAACGTACTGGGAAAAACATTCAGCTCCACGAGCCTGTACCTTACAGTGAATATGTGGAATGGTTGCAGGCGTTGAACAAGGATGAAGCCATCTCGTACTGGAAGAATGTTCTGGGCGGATATGAGAACAAGGTTCAGTTGCCAGCAGGAATTTCTCGTTCATTGAACGATGGGGTCACTCCACAGGAGCATCAATTCCGCATTTCCAGACAGCTCACGAAGCAAATGAATGACCTTGCCAACCGGAACCATGTCACATTTTATACGGTTATGCAGTGTGTCTGGGGAATCATGCTTGCCAAGTACAACGATACTTCGGATGTCGTATTTGGAACGGTGGTATCCGGGAGAGAAGCGCAGGTAAGAGGGATCGAAAACATGGTTGGTTTATTTATCAACACCATTCCTGCACGGATTCAATGGGATGAGGGACATACCTTCAAACAACTGGTTGGAGATATGCAGGCCTTATCGATTGAAGGGAGTCAGCATCACCATCTGGGTCTGGCTGAAATTGCGTCTTTGAGCAGTCTAAAAAGAGATTTGATCGATCATATTATGGTTTTTGAAAATTACTCGGTGGATTCAAGTCTCGTTGAACAAGGCTCGAATGATATTGGGTTTGTCATTGAGGACGTCCATAGTCAGGAACAGACGAATTATGGATTCAATCTCATTGCAATACCTGGTGAAGAGCTTGTAATCAAGTTTGCTTATGATTCGGGCAAATATGATGAAGCCCTGATGAAAGTCATGGAAGACCATATGCTTACGCTGTTGAATCAAATCGTGACAGATGAAAACTTGCGGGTTGATGAGATTCAAATCATGACCAAACAAGAGCAAATCATCCTGTTGGATCAGTACAACGATACCGCATCAGCCTATCCAAAGGGCAAAATGATGCATCAGTTGGTCAGTGAACAAGTCCTCAAAACCCCTGAACATGTCGCCGTAGCGTTGGGCTCAGATGTGCTGACCTACAGACAGCTTGAAATAAAATCGAATCAGTTGGCAAGACATTTAAAGGCTATCCATGTTGGTCCAGGTTCCATGGTTGGTATTATGGTTGAACGCTCACCCGAGATGATTGTTGGCATTCTGGCTATTATGAAGGCGGGCGGAGCGTATGTGCCCATTGACCCGGAATATCCCGCAGAACGGATTGCATTTATTCTGGAGGATAGCGGTTCATCGATCATATTGGAAAGGGAAGAAGGCCATACCGGGTCGTGCAGAACATCCGTAGCGATTGATGCGGATTATAGCCATTATTCAGCAGAACCATTGGAGCAGCATGCTGGACCAGAGGATGTAGCGTATATGATCTATACCTCAGGATCGACCGGGAAACCAAAAGGCACAATGATTCCGCACAGCGGTCTGATCAACTATATTTTCTGGGCGAAGGACGTTTATTTGCAGAATCGGGAGCTTGATTTTGCCCTGTACTCCTCGTTTGCGTTTGATTTGACGATCACTTCGATCTTTACACCGTTGGTTACTGGAAATAAAATAGTGGTATATCCAACCAGCGGAGATGAACCGGTGATCCTGAATGTATTCAGGGATCGGCAAGCAGGCGTGGTTAAATTGACACCATCACATCTGAATCTGATTAAGGATATGGACAACACTCGATCTAGTATCAAGTGCCTGATTGTAGGCGGTGAGGACCTGAAATCGGAATTGGCTCGGGAAGTATATGAGAGTTTTGGAGGCAAGGTTCAGATCTTTAATGAATACGGGCCAACGGAAACGGTTGTAGGCTGCATGATCCATCCGTACAATCCCGAGACGGACACGAGAATCTCAGTACCTATTGGGAAACCTGCTGCAAATGTGCAGTTATATGTGCTGAATAAACATCAGCAACTGCTTCCGGCTGGTTCGCCAGGGGAACTATACATTGGAGGTGACGGAGTATCCCGAGGATACTTCGGACGTCCGGAACTAACGATGCAGAAGTTTGTACCCAATCCGTTCAAAGAAGGGACTACCCTATACCGGACAGGTGATCTGGTGCAATGGTTGCCAAATGGAGACATGGAGTTCCTCGGTCGAATTGATCATCAGGTGAAAATTAGAGGCTACCGTATTGAGCCGGGAGAAATTGAGTATCGTTTGCTGCAACAACCGGAAGTTAAGGATGCAATTGTGACCTCGCGGCAAGATGATGCTCAGCAAAGCTATCTCTGTGCGTACATCGTACCTGTGGACCTGAGTAAAAAGATGGACATCGTTCAACTGAAACAGGGATTGCTTGACGAGCTTCCTGCATATATGATACCTGCATTCTTTGTTGTGATGGATCAGCTTCCATTGACGGTGAACGGAAAAGTGGACTTGAAGGCATTGCCTGAGCCCGAGGGCAGTGTGACAGCTCTGCAATCCTACACACCACCGGAAACGGAACTGGAACGACAGATGACAGATATTTGGGAGGACGTTCTTCCAGTGAAGCCGATTAGCATACATGCAAATCTGTTTGAGCTGGGTGCGAATTCGTTAAATGTGATGTCTTTTGTATCCCGATTGTACAGTCTGTTGAATTTTAGAATCCCGTTTAAGGATATTTTTGAAAAACCGACCATTGCTGATCTGGCGGCCTTTGTTGAGAAAGCCAAAGATCTGCTGGAGGACTACACCGAAGATTGCATGCAGCTAACCCGGACAAGTGAGGAAAATCGGATCGTTTTCTGTTTTCCTCCCGCTGCTTCCATGGGGATTGCCTACATGACACTTGCTCAGCATCTGGACTCGTTCGGAGTTTACAGCTTTAATTTCATCACTTCAGAAGATCGGATTGCTCGTTACGCTCAAATGATGATTGATATTCAAAAGGAGGGCCCATTCACGCTGATGGGTTACTCCTCGGGTGGAGTGCTGGCCTTCGATGTAGCCAAAGAGCTTAACCGCAGAGGATATGAAGTGCGTGACCTGATTATACTGGACTCAAAATACCGAACAGAAGTGGAAGAGCATCGTCTGACTGAAGAAGAGATTAGGCAGGAGATTCAGCAAAAGTTCAACATGAGTCAATATCAGGACCTTGAGAAATTGGCGAATGACTATTTGCTGGAGCTGATTACGAAGTCTTACCTGTATGTTCATGAAGCCATAACCTTTGGTACGATTGATGGTAACATCAGTTATGTGACTTCAGGACTTTTGGATGCCAATGCTTCGATTGCATTGTGGGCCCAATCCACCACAGGACAATTCAGACAAGTGAAAGGTTACGGCAAACATATGGAGATGATTGACAAAAATTATCCGGAGATTGTGAAACAGAATGCAACGCTCATCAACGAACTCTTGCTGACAAGCACTAAATAATATTTCAAGGTTGGCGTTTCGTGAGTCAGAAACGCCAACCTTTTTTTTAGAAAGAAGGTTGAAATCATGCAAAATATTCGTGTACTCATTGCTGATGACGATAAGGAGATTCGAGACCTGATCCGAAAATACCTGGAGCGGGAGATGTATACCGTAGATACTGCCGCAGATGGTGAACAAGCGCTGCAGCTGTTTCAACAGCACAAATATAATATGGTCATTCTTGACCTGATGATGCCTCAGATGGACGGTACGGAGGCTTGTCGAAGAATTCGCAGTATCAGTAATGTACCCATCATGATGGTGACAGCCAAAGACCACGAAACAGATAAAATTATAGGTCTTGGCATCGGTGCAGATGATTACATTACCAAACCATTTAGCATTCATGAACTGGTTGCTAGAATTAAGGCACTCATGCGTAGATTTATGGTTCTTGGGACGGAGGTTCCTGACCATAGTGAGGTCATTCGCTTCAAAGGATTGATGATGAATTTGAAAACATACACAGTTGATGTCCAGGGAAAAGAGACCGATCTGACTGGCAAAGAAACGGAATTGCTCAAATTTATGATGTCCAATCCTGGCCAGGTGTTCACCAAAGCCCAATTATTCAGGAATGTATGGGATAATGGGTATTTGGATGATGACAATACCGTCATGGTACATATCCGAAAGCTACGAATGAAGATTGAATCCGATCCTTCGAATCCACAGTTTATAAAAACCGTTTGGGGTATCGGTTATAAATTTGTAGGTGAACGGGATGAATAGAGATGCCATCTTGATTTTATCCGGTCTACAGTTGATCATCGGAGCTGGGGCTCTTGCTCTGGAATACTACACGAGCTTGACGCATGGTTCACGAATGTGGTTGTTTGCAGCGTTTGTTTTCACCAGCATCTGGGTACTCGTTAATCAATATCAGATTCGAAGCAAGCAGCAATCGATTGCTTCTGAACTGCATCGGGCGGTCAATGGAGAAGGAAAAAGAAGAATATTAAGCAAAGGGAATGTACTGCTGGATGAGATCGTTTTTGCAGCAAATGACCTGATGGAGCAGCTTGAAGGCGTAAAGATCGAGGCCCAGCGCTCTCAGGCAGTAAGAAAGAGTCTGCTTTCCAGCATTTCTCATGATATTCGCACACCTCTGACTTCGATGATTGGTTATGTGGATGCGCTCAAGGATGACATTGCTTCTACAGAAGAAGAGAGAAGAGACTATATGGATATTTTGTCGCGAAAATCGAAGGACTTGAAAAAAATGATAGATGAGATGTTCACCATGGCCAAACTGGATGCAGACGAGATGCCCATGCAGGCTGAGCCGTTGGATCTGGCCGAATTGACCAGGGAGATTTTGATTGAATTTATACCCAGTCTCAAAAAAGCAGAAATGGATCTAAAGATTCAGATCCCGGATTATCCTTGTTTCGTTATGGCAGACAGGTTGAGTATCAATCGCCTCATCAGTAATCTGATTCAAAATTCTATCCAGTATGGACATGAAGGGGGCGTTCTGGGAATTGAGATAACATGTTATCATCTTAATTTCCAATTAACCGTATGGGATCAGGGACCAGGGATATCAGAGAAAGAGCTAAATCTAGTGTTTGAACGTATGTATCGCAGTGACCACTCACGTAGCCCTGTCTTTGGGGCAAGCGGGCTTGGGCTTTCAATTGCCCGGACATTGGCTGAGAAAAATGAGGGGTATTTGAAGGCAGAGAGCAAACCTGGCGTGAAAACATCCTTTATATTCACAATCCCCAAGTATAAGCGGCTGTCAAAGTCACAGCACAATTAAGAGATAGTTAAGATTTGGATAAGCGCTATTTAAAATCTGAAACCTAGAATGAAATTATCAGTTCTTGGAAGGAAGGTGCGCTAGACGTGAGTGTAATTATCAAAACAACAAATCTTACCAAACAATACGGGACTCAAAAATCAGTTAATTCACTGAACATGACCGTTCAACAAGGTGGGATATACGGCTTTCTTGGACGCAACGGGGCAGGGAAAACGACGACAATCCGTATGCTGCTCGGTCTAATCAAACCAACGCATGGTGAGATTGAGATATTTGGAGAGAACCTATTTACCAATCAAAAAGAAATATTAAGAAGGACCGGTTCGATTGTAGAGGTACCCGGGTTTTATGAGAATCTGACTGCCCGCGAAAATTTATCCATCAACGCTCGAATTATGGGGATATACAAAAAGAATGCCATTGAGGACTCGCTCGAAATCGTAGGTCTGCAAAATGAAACCAAAAAATTGGTTGGCAAATATTCTTTGGGAATGAAACAAAGGTTAGGCATTGCCCGAGCCCTGTTGCACTATCCAGAATTGCTGATTCTTGATGAACCTACCAATGGACTTGATCCGATTGGGATCAAAGAAATTCGCAGGCTGATTAAAAATTTGGCCACCGAGAGAAATATTACCATCTTGATCTCAAGCCATATTTTATCGGAAATTGAACAACTGGTTGATTACATGGGCATTATTCATGAAGGGAACCTGCTGGAGGAAATTTCATTTGAGCAGCTTCGGAAAAGGAACCGTAAATACACCGAATTTCAAGTTTCAGATGATAATAAGGCTGCGGTCATTCTCGACGGTTTGGATCAGGCTGAATATGAAATTCATGATGAACGCAATATCCGGGTGTATTCCCATTTGGGACAACAAGGTAAGTTAAACAGAATCTTTATGGAGAATGACATCAATGTAACCAAAATTATGGTGAGTGAGGATCGTTTGGAAGATTATTTCACCAAGCTGGTTGGAGGTGGAACCATTGGTTAATTTGCTTTACACTGAACTTCTCAAGCTGAAACGCTCCAAAATGTTTCTGCTTAGTATCATCGGAGCGGCCGTTGCCCCTTTGATGGTAGCTGCAGCCATGTTTGTGCAAATGAAAACAAAGGAGCCTTATCTTGTCGCACAATTCAGTGTGCTTATGTCCAACACAAGCATATATGCTGTACTGGTCATTGGAGTTCCGTTGTATGGTGTCATTACCGCTTATCTGTATAACAGGGAATATGCGGAGGATACAATGAAGAATCTGCTGACCATTCCAGTTTCCAGAGTCGCTCTGCTAATGTCCAAATGGATTATGTTGCTGGGATGGATTATGTTGCTTACATTATCAGCGTGGGCGCTGGCGATCATTTTTGGTTCACTGGGTCAATTTGCAGGTCTTACTCCACAGTTTGTGCTTAACTCGCTCAGCAATTATGTAGTGGCAGGACTGCTGTTGTTTCTGTTGTCGACCCCGATCATTCTGATTACGCTCGTATTAAAAAGTTTTGTGCCAGCGATTATCGTAACCATTATTATTACACTGGTGAATGTGATGCTGGCTACAAGTGAACATCGCGGACTATTTCCATGGACCGCAGCACTGGATATTGCGAATGGAACACTGGAGGCCAAATATCCTCCAGAGTATTCATATATTTCGATCGCTGCGACGTTCATCATCTGTCTTGGACTGGCCATTGGTTATTTTAAGAAAATAGATATTCATTAGATCTTGTCTTCAAACTCATCCAAACCTTCTCCGAAACATGCAAAATCCTAATCAATTCGGTCGCATATGACTGCGAAAAACATAATGGAGAAGCCCTGATCAGTATGGATCAGGGCTTTTTTTTCAATGATCAGGTTAACCCGTAGTTACGGGTTGGCCTTTTTTGTTCTCGTTTTACGATAGGGGAAGCTGGGTTGAAAAGCATAACGTCCACTGCCTGTTCCCCACTATCACTTAATGATGATATACTTACCTGATGGAATATGATATTGATTATCAATATCAATTATCAATCTCAATTAATGAGTGATGTATACATTGGAAAAAGTGAAACGAGGGGCGCGTATAGATGCAAGAGAAAGAAGCGACACAAGGATTTACACCGGAGATGATTGATACAATGGCCAGTATCTGGACACGTTCGATCATTACAATAATAGATGTACGTTTTCAGAATATAGCGTCACAATACCCGTTGGAGCAATACAAAATGCCTAGTAGCATGTTTATCTATGCATATGGGGGAGAAGCGCAAATCCAACTGAATGAAACCACATTTGCAATGGAACGCTTCGGTTTAGTTCACGGCGGGAAGGGGAGCCTGCTCAGTATTACGCCTAAAGAGGAGATGGTGAAGACCTTTATGGTGTTTTATAGAGCAGAATCACCTCTCTTTTTCAAGAAACATCTGCAGCAATTACTGGAGCAAGTCAATCCATTTGTTCAACATTTTGGATATACGCCAAGTAATCCCATCTTGCTACGCGATTGGTTCCAACGGATGATGAATGGCTGGAAACGTGGCAAAGCAATGGATCAGCTACAGGCCAAAAGTTTTTTATATCAATTGATTCATGAGGTGTACAGGGATTTGGAGGGTGGTGAGATTCGGTATCTCCAGCCTGATCCAGCCTCTTCTGCCAAGATATATCTCGATAAACATTACAGGGAGCCGATTATGTTTCAACAAATTGCCGATATGTTTGGGATCAGTGGTGGACAATTGACGCGGTTGTTCAAAAAAAGGGAAGGGATGAACTTACAGGAGTATCTCATTCAGAAAAGGATTGAAGCTGCCTGTCATGATTTGAAACATACAGAAGCAACGGTTAAAGAAATCGCAACAGGAGCTGGGTTCGCAGATGAGAAAAACCTGTTCCGCATGTTTAAGAAGCATTACAAGATGACGCCAAGTGATTATCGGAAAATAAACGCACTATCCATGCAGGTTGATGGTATTGATAATGATTCTCATCTCACTTACGATGAGAGGAAACTAGTGAGTCTAGTCAAGTCTTATAGAGATGGGGAATCAACGATGTTTGGATCATTAAGAAGTAAAGAAATGATTTTGGCGGCAGCGATAAGCATGATGCTCTTATTGACAGCATGTACGTCAGGGACGCCAGCGAATAATGGGGGAACGGCGAATACACCACCTGCGCAGACACAACAGGAAGGGTCGGAGACAAAAGCTTCAGAAGCAGTCACGCAGACCAGAACGATATCCACAATAAAGGGTGATGTTGAGGTGCCTAACAACCCTCAGCGAGTTGTAGTTGATTATTTGGTTGGTGATGTGGTAGCCCTAGGTGTAACTCCTTTAGGTGTGGCTAGAGCTGCACGGGGAGAGACAGAGCCAGTTTATGCTAACCAGATTACAGACTCCATAAAAGTAGCCATGGAGCCGGAAGATATCATGACGCTTGAGCCTGATCTTATCATTTTGGCATGGAGCGATGAGTCGTATGATGATTTATCCAAAATTGCCCCGACCATTTATGTTCCCTATGGTGATATGACTACAGAAGAGCGGATACAATTTATTAGCGATGTTTTGAACAAACAGGAAGAGGCTAAGGATGTTTTGAATGCTTATACCGGAAAAATCGAAGAAGCAAAGCTAGCCTTTCAGAATGCGGGCCTATCCGATGTAACGATTACGGTTGGAGAATTCAGTGATAAAAGTAACTACATAGCTGGAGCCAAGCATGCCGTTGGCGAGCTTGTTTACGATGAACTTCAATTGCAGGCACCTTCAAAAGTCCAAACGGATATTATCGATGCAGATAAATATTGGGGCGATGTCTCCATGGAAGTATTACCCGCTTACTCGGGGGATTATATGATCTTCTTAGGAGATGGAACAGTTGCTGGTGATAATGCAGTGTGGAATGCCATACCTGCTGTTCAACATGATCGGATCGTAAAGGTAGATTCTTCGCTATCTTGGTCCACCGACGTAATGACTTCCAGTGCATTGATTGATTATATTGTTAGTCAATTGCTGGCATTAGCTAAATAAGAGTTAGAACGAAATTTTAATTGAGCACTCCAAATTTTCAAACATGACCAGTCGAATTTATGGACGTTAATATCCATATTCGTTTGGATTGTCAATAGGTGATGAAAGGGAAATGAGATGAAAAGCAAGCCTGAACAAAAACGCCGTGGGGCGATGAACTTCACCATGTACATGGTAGTAGGGCTTGGATTAACGGTTCTCATGTCGGCGGCATCAATTATGTTTGGTGCTGCTGATATGAGGTTAGCAACGGTATGGGATGCTATTTTCCGATTTGATCCAATGCTCACTGAACATCAAATTATTCAAACCATGCGTCTCCCGCGTACCGTAGCTGATCTGATCGTTGGGTGCAGCCTTGCGGTATGTGGCGCTATCATGCAGGGGACGACGCGCAATCCGCTGGCTGACTCCGGGCTCATGGGGATTAGCTCTGGCGCAGCATTTGCAATTGCACTTTGCCTGGCCTTTCTGCCGGGTTATTCGTATTGGCAGATGATGTTGTTCGCTTGTCTGGGAGCAGCGATCGCCACTGGTATGACTTACTTTACCGCGTCACTGGGAAATCGCGGAATGACGCCTCAGCGGCTTGTGCTGGCAGGTCTGTCCATTTCAATGTTGTTTGGCGCACTCAGTCAGTACTTGGCGATCAATTATAACCTGGGCCGAGCATTAACATTCTGGACAGCGGGGGTCAAATGGGGTGAACTGCTGATTATCTCACCGCTCTTTGTTGGTGGTATAATGCTGGCACTGGCGCTGTCCCCTTCCGTTACATTGCTCAGTTTGGGAGATGATGTGGCAAGTGGACTCGGCATTCGTAGCGGATTGGTCAAGATTTTATCGACAATTATTGTACTCGTGCTGACTGGATTGGCTGTTGTTGTGGTTGGCCCGGTTGGTTTTGTGGGTCTGATTACCCCGCATATTGTGCGATATATGGTAGGTGTCGACTATCGATACATTATTCCGGCAGCGGCGTTATATGGTGCGTTGCTGACCGTATCGGCCGATTTGGCTGGACGTTTGATCAATAAACCGTTCGAAACGCCGATTGCCATTATATTTTCTATCATTGGTGTGCCGTATTTTCTCTTCTTGGCTCGAAGAAGACAAAGGAGGGAATATGAATGACCAAGCGGCGTTATACGGTGAAACGAGGTATTATCATCAATGTAGTGCTTATGGTGCTCATTCTTGTGTTTGCTATCATTAGTATGAATTCTGGCAAGATGAATCTTTCACCGCTAGAAGTGCTGAACGTTCTCGTGGGAAACGGTACCGATAAGCAAAATCTGATTGTGTTTGATTTTCGTCTGCCACGAATTGTACTTTCGATCTTGGTAGGTCTGGGAATGGGAGCGGCCGGGGTCGTGATGCAGAGTTTGCTGCGTAATGACATGGCTAGTCCGGGGACACTGGGAATTAGTTCGGGATCGGGTTTGTTTGTCCTGTTCTTCGTTGTATTCATTGCATCCACAGGAAAGAGTTCCTTTATTGCTCTGCCTCTGTTGGCTTTTGTTGGCGGACTATTGGCGGCGGGTTTGATCTTCTTATTATCGTATCGCCGCGGACGAGACATCTCACCAATCGGTTTGATCTTGACTGGGGTCGCGCTAGGAAGCGGGTATGGGGCGCTGACGACTTTCTTGACACTCAAGCTGGATGATTCGCAGATGAACTTCATGCTGTATTGGCTGGCGGGGATCCTATGGGGCGATGATTGGGGCTATATTTCCATACTGACACCATGGGTCTTGATCTTACTCGGCTATATTTTTTACAAGGCTCGCATACTGAATGCCCTCCATCTGGGCAATCAGACAGCACAGGGGCTTGGTGTTTCCGTGAAACGGCAGTTCTTGGGGTTATCAATCGCTGCTGTTGCTTTATCCTCTGGCAGTGTAGCCGTGGGGGGAAGCTTCTTTTTTGTTGGCTTGATCGCTCCGCATATGGCCAGAAAACTGGTCGGTCCCGATCACAAATTGCTCATTCCGGCTGCCAGCTTGGCCGGTGGACTAGTCGTGGTGTTGGCTGACACGATTACGCGCACGGTTAGCCTCATAGGAGATGTGCCGACAGGAATCGTTATTACAGTCATTAGTGTTCCATATTTTCTTTATTTACTAGCAAAAGCCAAATAACACAATCAATGATATGGTCTGAATATTTTGTAGAAAACGGTTGGTAGAACTGTGCGCTGCGTTTTAAAGCAGAATGCAAGATATGAAGTTCAACGATCGAAGCTAGCCTGCATTACCGCTATGCATCTTAATCAAATGCATATAAAAAAAGATGCCATTACGAAGATTCGTATTGGCATCTTTTGATTTTTACTCATTATTTTGATAGTCAAGTTGATTACTGGGAAATTATATCAGGATTTATATGGCAGGCTCATCCGACAGCTGGAACCGGGAAACGAAATACCAGATGAGCTCGCGACGTGAGGATACTTTGGTTTTGGCGAAAATGGATTTCAGATGATCCTGAACCGTGTACACAGAAATATGCATCGCGGCAGCAATCTCTTTGGAAGAATAGCTGCGCAGTACATAACCGAGCAGTTCCCGTTCTCGACTGGATAATCCATGGCTCTCGGCGAGCAAGGGCAGCAAATCCTGCGGCATTGCCTGCTCCAGGCGGATGGCTATCTGGTCCGGTCCCGCGAGCTGTTGCATGAGACTGGCATGAAGTATGAGGTAACGCCCATCCGGAAGTTGGATGCAAACTTTGGATGGTGAGTCGGGAGTGATCTGAGTGTCGTCAGCCCGTTCTGCCTGATTCTTGCGCTGCAAGTGGGAACTCACTGCACGTACCGGACGGGGCAGGACGTCTGGCCCTACATGTTCCAGCATACGTAACTGGGACAGCCAATAGTCAGCCGGGGAGTTCAAGGATATGAGTTGGAACGTATCCGTGGTGATCAGAATGCCTGGTTCCTCGGGACTGCTGCTCGTGATCTCATCCATCAGTGTCAGACTGGTGGACCGCAGCATGGATGCAATAGAAGCGGTCCAGGTCTGAATCATCAGCCGTTCCTCCTCTGTAAAGACAGGGTTTTCTGTCTTTCGATACAGGGTCAGGAATCCCCAACAAGCGTCTCCATTAACCAATACAGCGCGCAGTTCATCACCGAACCCCGCTGGCTGAAGAATGTTGATATAACGTGGGCTTTGTTCAGGCTGTGCGTTCACGGATGTGTGGAGTGTAGCTGTATGTTCACCGCTGCGAACTAATTCAGCGTATTTATGTATATCTTCTTCCATATATTCATTGATGAATAACCGATCATGAATGGCCTCAATGCCATCTTCTGTCACAGCTCCTGTGGAGAGAAGAGTCAGAGGATCAACGGTAGTGAAACAGTATGCGTCGTAAGATATAACCGTATGGATCTGCTTGAGAACAGCTCCCCGATAGGTACGTGAGGTCCAGGTTCCTTTTTCAAGAGAAGTGATAAGTCTGTGGTTCCGATCAATACGTGATGTCAACAAGATTACTCCTCTCTCTGTGCGCATATCCCAATGTTCTGGGATTGTAGGCTCGCCGTATCCTTCTATAATGAAATTAGACGAACAACGAGTCAAGTCTAACTTCAATTCAAGAGGAGTGCGGTGTCCATGAATCACAATCTATCACCGATGAGCTGGGAAACAGCAGATGTTCATCGTTACGAACAATCGATAGCCCTGAAAATTCCGGGTTATTCTCATATGCATGATCTAATGGAACGGCTGCTTGCAGCATCTTTTGCCGATAACAACGATATTCATATCCTTGTTGCCGGAGCGGGAGGGGGAAAAGAGATTGCTCTGCTCGGATCACGTAATGCCGCTTGGACATTAACTGGAGTAGATCCTTCACAGCCCATGCTGCAACTTGCTGAGAAACGAGTCGCGGAAGCAGGCATCGGTTCCAGAGTGAAGCTGCAACCTGTCACGGTTGAAGAATTGCCGGAGGATATTGTATATGATGGGGCGACAAGCATGCTCATGTTACATTTCCTTCAGGGGATGGAGGCCAAGAGAACGTTTCTGACCAGTCTCGCAGCAAGACTTAAACCGGGTGCACCACTGATCATTGCGGCTGTAAATGCTGATCTTCGTTCACCTGCACATCCAATCATGATGCAAGCTTGGAAGGATCACATGTTGAGTGTGGGCGTCCTTCCTGAAGAGTGGGAGCGCTTTGCTGCTTCCCTGGGCCGTGAATCCGATCCCATATGCTCTGAAGAGATGACTCAGCTACTGACCGAATGCGGTTTCTCACATATTACACGTTACTTCGGGGCGTTCTGGGTGGAGGGGTATTATGCAATTCGAAACTAACGTGAAGCCTATGAAAGATCAGATCTGGGTGGTTGGCGGTTATGGTCAAGTGGGGCAGATGATATGTACTCAACTGAGGAAATTGTTCCCGGGTAAAGTATGGGCTGCGGGTACACGCATGAACCGTGCGGAAGAATTCAGCAGGTCTACTGGTGGTGCTGTGCTGCCACTTCAACTGGATGTAACACGACCTGTAGAGCCATCCATGTTAAGGCCTGTGAAGCTGGTCATTATGTGTGTGGATCAGAGCGATACACGGTTTGTTGAAGCTTGCGCACAAGCCGGAACGGATTATATTGATATTTCTGCAAAATATGATTTTCTCGCCCAGGTGGAACAACTGCACACCAAAATGCAACGTTCCCAATCGACCGCGATCCTCAGCGTTGGCTTATCACCCGGAGTGACTAATTTGCTTGTACGCGAAGCGACCATGCATATGGATCAGGTGGAGGAAGCAGATATTACCGTAATGCTGGGACTTGGAGAGAAGCACGGGAAAGCTGCCGTGGAGTGGACCGTTGATCAGATGAATGCCACCTACCAAGTGATGCAAAAGGGCAAACTTGCTGAGGTACAAAGTTTTGGAGATGGCAAAAGGATTGATTTTGGAGCGGAATTGGGAAACCGGAAGGCCTATCGATTTAACTTTTCGGATCAGCATGTAGTTGCTCGGACGTTACGTATTCCAACCGTATCTACCAGACTCTGTCTGGACTCCCGCTGGATTACAGGTTCCATGGCGCTTTCCAAAAGTATAGGATTGTTTTCCTTGCTCCGTATCCCGTCTATTCGGAATGGAACAGTCAAGTCATTTGGCCTTATTCCCGGAGGAGAGCCAATGTATGCGGTCAAGGTCGATGCCGTAGGATGGGAAAATGGTGAGCAAATCCGCGTCGAACAACTACTGGTTGGCGCAAAGGAAGCAGATGCAACAGCGGCCGTGGCAGCAGCCGTGGCGGAACGCGTATATAGAACAAAGTCAGAGTTACCTCATGGTGTGTTTCATATTGAACAGTGTCTCTCTTTGCAGGACATTCAGGATGCACTTCCTACGCCGCTAAGCGTGATGACCACGATTACCTGAGTTCATGTTCTTTTGTTAGGACCCTCCGATCTGCTATGATGGAACAATAATCATGGCATGAATGGAGGGAGATCATGAACTGCGTTGCTGTATTACCTTATTACAAAGTGCAGAGGAAAGTGACGGGTCTCGCCCAAGAGATTGAGATGAATGCCCGCTCCATGATGCTGTATTCCGATAAAATCGTGACCAAATACCGCGAGTTCAACATCACGGAAGTGTTTGACATGTCATTTCGCCGTATGGGTGATGAAGGTGGATTTTTCTATCTGCACACAAGCACAGGAGTATATCCCTATATGGTCGAAATCGATCCTAAACCCTTTATACAAAGTTTCAGAAAGATGACGATCCAAAAATTAAAATGACTTGACCTTGCCGTTACGTAAAGGCTTACCCTCGGATAGGGAATGAACGACAACCAATCCAGAGGAGCCGTGAACGTCATGAGTATATTGATTCAGCAAGCTACGATTCTAACGATGAAAGATGCCGATGCCCCCTTTATGGGGGATATTCGTGTTGAGGGAGATCGCATTGTACAGATTGCGAACCACATTCCTCCTCAACCTGAAGATGAGATTATCGATGGCCGCAATAAGGTTGCCATGCCGGGCCTCATCAATGCACACCAACATACACCAATGAGCCTGCTCCGGGGATTCTCGGATGATCTGAAGCTGATGGACTGGCTCGAACGTAAAATGTTGCCTGCCGAAGCACGGATGAACCCGGAAGACATCTATTGGGGTGCCAAGTTATCCATCGCAGAGATGATCCGTTCGGGTACCACTGCTTTTGCGGATATGTATATCCATATGAATGAGATTGCAGATGCGGTTAAGCAAACGGGTATGCGGGCATCGCTTACACGTGGGATGGTATTCATGGAGGATGATGGGGGACGCAGATTGCAGGAGGCAATTGATCTTGTACAACGTTGGTCTGGAGCGGCCGATGGGCGGATTACAACCATGTATGGACCCCACTCACCCTATACATGTCCTGTAGAGCCGCTACGTGAAGTCATTGCTCTGGCTGTCAAGGAGGATATCCCGCTACATATTCATTTGGCTGAGACAAAGGAAGAAGTTGTGAAGATTCGTGAGCGCTATGGCATGACACCGACAGAGTATCTGGAAGAGGCGGGTATGTTCGAACAGGCACATGTGTTGCTTGCGCATGGTGTACACCTCAATCGCAGGGACATCGGCAGATTGAAGGGCATGCGCGGCGGTGTAGCACACAATCCAGTCAGCAATCTGAAGCTAGGGTGTGGAATTGCTCCAATTACTGAGATGTTGGCTCAGGGAATTAACGTGGGAATCGGAACGGATGGAGCGGGAAGTGCCACAACCGTGGATATGTTCGAGGAGATCAAAGCCGCGACTTGGCTGCAAAAGCTGGACTATGGCGATCCCACTCGCTTGCCAGCCAAGGACGTACTAAGCATGGCTACACGTGGAAGTGCTAGTCTGCTTGGTCTACAGGATGAAGTGGGTATGCTTGAGGTGGGTCGCAAAGCTGATCTGATCCTGATCGATCTGGTGAAACCACATCTTCAACCGGTACATGAGGTAGAATCGTTACTGGCTTACAGCGTAAATGGGGCGGACGTGGACACCACGATTGTGAATGGTCAGATCCTCATGAGAGGCAGAAAGCTGCTCACGATTGATGAGGATGAACTTTACCGTGAGGTGAAGGTTAGAGCCAAGCGGATTGTTGAGGGAATTTAATTTTAGGTGAATATGATCCGAACTGGAAAATGATTTGTGTTCAAAACGCTATGGAGGCTTACTCCATGGCGTTTTTTGTCGAATCAAAACTGGAAATAGTTCCATGGTCCTGTTCAGAATCGGTTCAGAATGGCTCGTTATACTGAGCATGTAGTTGTTCAAATTTGAAATGTACACGAGGAGGAACATGAATTGAAGGGGAAACAAAACAAAAAACGGCTTAAGCCGATATTGAAAAAAAGCATGTTGACTGCACTCGGGTTGGGCATTGCGTTGCCTATAGGTGGAGCGCTTCCTCAAGCTAACGCAGGAGAAATTGGCCCAGAGATTAACATTTCACGGCCTGTGCTCAACGACGGCATCCATTGGTTAAATTATTCATCGGAACAAAACGATCCTTCTTTTGTGTCCGGTGTACCCATCGAGGTAACGAACAATAGAGTTAGAATTGATTTGAGTACCCATTTACGATCTGATGAGTTTAGTATGCTCACAGCCAACTCAAGTGATAACAGTATAGCTAGGGTGTATGTAGAAACGATAGAAAATGAAAATATATTGGTTGTTATTCCTTACAAGAGCGGCAAAATCAACATCGAATTGAAAGCTCAATATACTGTATCTGATGTACCGGAAACGGTTACGGATAACTTTGAACTTAACATTAGTAAAAAAGGGGATGTAAATGCAGACGGAAAAGTGAATTCTGCGGATGCAGCAGAACTTTTGACTTATCTTCGTAATATGGTCAGTCGCCGCGGTTATTCTTATGTAGAGATGAACCGAATGGACGTGGATCGTAATGCGGAACCCACTTTGGGGGATATGAATGCGTTGTTAAACGGATATGCCAATAAAACACTTGGCGCAAAAAACAATGACTATGTGTTGACCTTTCAACAAGTGGACGATGCACCGTATGTGCTGAATGGTCAATTGAAGAATTACATGGAGAACGCAATTGCCACAGATTATGATTTAATGGATGTTGATGGTGATGTTATTGCTACTCCTTCTTATCAGTGGTATCGCGCAACAGACCCTTCAGGAGAAGATATGGTTCCAATAGAAGGGGAGACACGAGAACAGCATACCGTTACATCTGAGGACGAGGATCATTATCTTGTGCTCGAAGTGACTGCTCATTCCACTTCGGACGCGAATACGGAGCCTAGACGAGTATTCATTGTTGGAAAAGAAAAAATACAACGCCCTGATTAATTCATATTTTTTACTCTAGATAACAGTAACAATACTTTTCTATCTATACCAAACGATCTATCAATTGATACAGACATGGAGGCTAATACATGTTTCAACCGAAAAAGAAACGTCCAAGAATCAGAAGAACAATGTCAGGTCTCATCGCACTGACGTTACTCTCGTCTCTCGTATTCCCGAGTATAGCTGGGGCCGAGCCGGCAGAACCATCACAGGTGCAATTTGCAAATGTTAGTGTACAGGCGGGGCAGACGGTCCATGTCCCTGTTACATTAAAGCAGTCCTATTCTCAGGTTAGCGCTTATAATATGCAGATTGATTATGATACATCTGCCCTGGAAGTTGTCCGTATCACGCCTAAATCTGTCAGCACCATTAGCACATCTCCAGAAGAAACCGGTACAGGAGACTTCCAGTACGTAATTAATAACGAAGAAGGCTGGGTACGGATCATCTGGGTTGATTTCAATGCAGGTGAACGTTTGATTTCAGACGAACAGCAATTATTTGATATTGAGGTCAAAGCCAAAAGTAATGCGACTCCTGGAACAAAACAGCTCACAGTGGTGCAAAGCGATTCAGAACATTGGCTTTTTACAAATGTAGAACACAATAGTGGTGCTCAGTTGTCCGGTGGAACAATCACAATTACAGCAGCAAACTCAGGTGGCGACAATTCTGGCTCGACACCTACGCCGAATCCTGGTAACTCTTCAGGTGGAGGAGGAGGAAGTGTATCACCAACTTCACCAGTCGTTACCCCTGTTCCATCGACTCCGGCGGTAACCAAAGGCGTAGACATCTATGTGAACGGACAGAAACAGGAACAATCAGCGACAGCTACCACTTCAACGGTAAATAACCAGGTTACCACCACGGTTCATGTGGATAATGACAAAGTCATCAATCAGATTGGAAGTGGACTAAGAACGCTTTTGCTGCCGATTACAGGTACTGGTAAAGGTGCAGTTGTTGGTGAACTGAACGGCAAGTTGGTCAAAACAATGGAAGGAAGTAATGCCGAAGTTGTCATTCAGACTGACAGTGGTACGTACACCCTCCCAGCTAATCAGATTCAGGTAGATCAGGTTCTGAACCAATTCGGAAGCACCGTTCCATTGGAAGATATCACAATTCAAATCGCTATTGCGCCTAGTGCCACATCCAAGCAAACAGCAATTCAGGCCGCAGCGGATAAGCTGGAGAACACAACGGTGATCGCAGCTCCGATTGATTTTGAGGTAAAAGCGATCTGGAATGGACAGCAAGTTAATGTGCATCGTTTCAACTCTTATGTAGAGCGCTCGATTACTTTGCCAGAGGGTGTCGATGGTTCAAAGATCACGACAGGGGTTGTGCTTCAGTCAGATGGCAGCCTTCTGCATGTACCGACCAAGGTTATCAAAGGTAACGTGCAAGATTCTGCTATTATTAACAGCTTGACGAACAGTACTTATGCGCTGATCTATCATCCGGCAACATTCAGCGATGTATCAAGTCACTGGAGTCGTGATGACGTACAGGATCTGGCATCCCGTCTGATCGTACAAGGTACTGGTGAGAACGTGTTTGCGCCAGACCGGAGTATTACGCGGGCAGAGTTTACGGCTGTTTTGTTAAGAGGTTTGGGTCTGCACGCACCGCGCAGTGCAGAAACGGCATCGTTCACGGATGTGAAGACGGGCAGCTGGTATGAGGATGAGGTTGAGACGGCAGTGTCCTACGGACTGATCTCAGGTTATACTGACGAGAGCTTCCGTCCGAACAGCGAAATTTCTCGTGCTGAAGCGCTGACCATTGTGTCACGTGCGATGAAACTGGTCGGTCTGGCACAGGCCGACGCGTCAGAGACAACAAGTCTGCTGAGCACATACAGCGATAGCGCTAAAGTACAGGCATGGGCAGCAGAGCCGGTTGCATCGGCGATTAAACAAGAGCTGGTACAAGGTGCTGATGGCAAACTGATGTCAGATGCAGACATTAGTCGTGCACAGTCGGCGGCGATTGTGAAAAGGTTACTTGCAAAAGCTGGACTAATCTAATCAAATTTCTGGACACCTACACTTACTTGAAATGATTTATTTCAAGCAAGCTGTAGGTATTTTTTTTACATATAACTTGTGTTCGAACTTCCTCTTATAGGTACAATGGTCCAGTTCATTATCAGTTCATACTGATTTGTTACGATATGAACATCAAATAGATAGATATTGTGCATGATCAGGAGAGGAAGAGATCCATATGAAAATACTTGAAGTTAAAAATGTGAAGAAATCATACACGTTATATGGAAAAGAAAAAGTTCCAGTACTCCACGGTTTGAACCTGAGTTTTGAGACGGGAGAGTTCGTCTCGATCCTTGGCGAATCTGGGTGCGGTAAGTCGACCCTGATGAATATCATTGGTGGCATGGACTCCGACTATGAAGGGGACGTCCTTGTTCGTGGCAAGAACTTAAGTTCCATGACGGAGAAGGAAATGGATGATTATCGGAAGAATAATATCGGCTTTGTCTTTCAAAATTTCAATCTGATCCCGCATCTGTCTGTCCTCGAAAATGTAACGATTGCGATGCAAATGACAGATACGAATGAGAAGGATCGCAATAAACGTGCCGTTGATATTTTGACAGAGGTCGGACTGAAGGATCATCTGAACAAACGTCCCAACCAGTTATCTGGCGGTCAGAAGCAACGGGTTTCCATCGCACGGGCATTATCCAACAATCCGGACATTATTCTTGCTGATGAACCGACGGGTGCTCTGGATAGGGAAAACGGAGATCAAATTCTCGCTCTGCTGGACAGTATAGCCAAGAAGGGAATGCTGGTGATTGCTGTAACTCACTCGCAGAAAGTTGCTGACTCCGGTACACGTATTGTGAAGGTTGAAGAGGGGCGCATTAGTGACGATATTCACCTGAAAGATCCTTCTACGGCTGTTTACGAGAGTGGGAAGGATTCTTCCCGGAGCCTGAGCTTGCTTGCTTCATTCAAGATGGCACTTAAAAATATGAAACTCAACGGCAAGCGTAATGTACTGGTCGCTTTGGGTGGATCTATAGGTATATTAAGTGTACTCCTGATGCTCTCCTTGGGGAACGGGATAACAACGTATATGAATGACGAAATCAATTCAAGTATGGACCCTTTGCTCGTGGATATAACAAAGCCGAGTGAAGAAGCCAAGGATATGCAAGGTCCTGAGGCCTTGATGGCACCAGGTGAACCGTTCACCGAAGCTGATGTTGAGACGATTCGCAATTTTCCTAATGTGGATCATGTAGAAACAATTACAACTATTACAGGCAAATCCACGATGGTGAATGAAAAACAAAGTGTAGGACTTACACAGTTAACAACGTTAACGGATTCTTTTGATCCAGCATTGATGACAACAGGGGTCCTTCCTGTAGAAAATGAGATGTTGTTACCTCTCGATACGGCGAAACAATTAAGCGGAAATGACCAAGCTGAATCCATGATCGGCAAGTCCGTGTTTCTATATATCAATGAGATGGATGGCAATAATAAACCAGTGACTTTGGAGAAAGAAGTAACGATCTCAGGGATCTACGAAGCGGCAGATCCGCAATCTCCAATGCAACAATCCCCAGGATACATTTCATCAGAAACGCTGGAGCAAATGTATACAGACAAAGGAATAACGATCGGGCC
Source organism: Paenibacillus sp. FSL R5-0701 (assembly GCF_037973995.1). Classification (NCBI taxonomy): domain Bacteria; kingdom Bacillati; phylum Bacillota; class Bacilli; order Caryophanales; family Paenibacillaceae; genus Paenibacillus; species Paenibacillus sp. FSL R5-0701. The sequence goes on from NZ_CP150230.1 coordinate 2,970,462, forward strand.
GATTCAGGTAAACGCCTATGCTACCGATATGAAATATGTAAATGAAATCAATGAAGCTGCTGTTGACGCTGGTTTCGCAGGCTCCCAAATGGCCAAAATCATGGAGAATATCACGACATATGTAAGTATGGCTTCCATTGTACTCGCAGGTATTGCAGGCATTTCGTTGATCGTATCCGGTATTATGATATTGGTTGTACTCTATATTAGTGTCGTGGAACGGACAAAGGAGATCGGCATTCTTCGGGCGATTGGAGCAAGAAAGAAAGATATCAAGCGAATATTCTTCTCCGAATCTGCCTTATTAGGCGTATTTAGTGGTATTATTGCGGTAATCTTTGCAGTGATCATCAGTTATGTATTAAACATTCTTTTGGACAATGCGTTTGGAGCCAAACTCATTAATCTCTCGGGATATTATATCTTGTTTGGTATCGTGGTAAGTACAGCGATTAGTATTGTTGCGGGTTTGATGCCATCATCAAAAGCGGCGAAGCTGGACCCGATGGAATCCTTACGATACGAATAAAACCAATTGCGGAAAGGATAATGGCTACATGAACACAATTCTGGTGGTGGACGATGATTCCCATATCCGCAAATTAATCCGAATCTATCTTGAAAAGAATCAATTCTCCGTGCTGGAAGCACCAGACGGTCAAGAGGCGTTAGATATCCTCTCGCATACGAAAGTTGATCTGGCGATTGTGGATGTGATGATGCCACGAATAGACGGTATTGAACTGACGGAAGATATTCGGTCTTATCTGGATATCCCAATTCTGATGGTGACTGCCAAGGGAGAATCCAAGGACAAAGTCAGAGGATTTAATGCCGGGTCAGACGATTACCTGGTTAAACCGTTTGATCCTGTGGAGTTAATCCTGCGTGTAAAATCATTACTGAAACGATATAACAAAAGTTCATCAAACATGATTCAGGTCAGCGGTGTAACGATTGATTTGGGCAATCTGATGGTCATTGCGGACGGACAAACTATCGAATTGAAAAAGAAGGAATGTGAATTGTTATTTTCTCTGGCGAGTTCGCCAGGGAAAATATTCACACGTACACAGCTTATAGATGACATATGGGGCATCGATTACGAAGGAGATGAGCGTACAGTTGATGTACATATCAAGCGGTTAAGGGAGCGACTTGAACCTGTACCTGAGTTAGTGATCTCAACTATCAGAGGACTCGGTTATCGCTTGGATCGGGCATGAAAATGTTTAGGAAAAGCCTGCGACTTCGCATCGTAGCTACGTTTATCGGGATTGTTCTGGTAAGTTTAATTCTCTCCTTTATGATAAATAACGGGTCCCAGGAAAAGACACCGAATCGTTTTATGGTTACTTTTGCTGAAGACCTCGCTACACTGATTAACCTGATCGATGATCCGGAAAAAGTGAAATCAAGCTTGGATATTTTTGCTCGCTACGGCTTGAATATCACTCCCGTGAATGAACAAAGTGAAGTGTTATCTTCCTTGCCAGAGGACAAAGTTCATTCGTTATTTGATTCGGGTACAACGGATGCCATTTTTCTGTCCAGTAAAGATGGAGTCGCGACCATAGGTGTTCCTGGAACAAAAGAGGGGATTGGCACATTTCTGATTCAAAGTGATTTCTCCTCTCTTTTTCATACACTGAGAAACACGCTCTTAACCTCACTGTTAACGGTTCTGGTCATTGGCAGCTTATTAATCCTGTTCATGTCTGGGTATATTGTGAAACCGATTAAGAGATTAACGGTTGCGGCGAAGGAGATGTCATCAGGTGACCTGTCGGTCCGCCTGAAACACAATAATAAGGATGAGTTTGGGGAACTGATGGAGAGTTTTAATCATATGGCCAGTGAGTTGCAAAAAATCGATTCGGTTCGTGATGACTTTGTCAGCAACGTCTCTCATGAAATGCAGTCTCCGCTCACATCAATTAGAGGATTTACCAGAGCACTACAAGATGGTGTTATACCATTAGAAGAGCAGAAAGAGCATCTGGATATTATCTATGAGGAAACGCTGCGCTTATCAAGGCTCAGTGATAATCTGCTTCGGCTAGCCTCGCTGGATTCGGAGCATCATCCGGTTCATTTCACCACATTCCAGTTGGATGAACAATTAAGAAGGGCGATTTTACTGGCAGAGCCGCAGTGGTCACAGAAGGACATACAGATCGAACTGGATTTGTTGCCCTGCGAGATCACAGTGGACAAAGATTTGTTTGATCAGGTCTGGCAAAATTTAATAAACAATGCGATCAAATACACAGGTCCTAAAGGTACCATTCATGTCGAAATTGAGACGTCTTCTTCACATGTGAAGATATTGATTAGAGATTCAGGACAAGGTATACCTGAGGACGCCCTTCCGTATATCTTTGATCGATTCTACATGGTGGACAAAGCACGGAGCAGCTCGCTTCGAGGGAATGGATTAGGGTTGTCCATTGTGATTAAAATATTGAAGTTGCATCAATGTAAAATTGATGTAGAGAGCGAAGTAGGAAAAGGAACGCAGTTTATTGTCACGATTCCCAGATCGACCATTACACCTTAAGGCAAGTCAGAACAGAGAGAGCAATATGGAAACAATCGGTCCCTGTACGTTCAGGATTCAGATTGCTGCCATATTGCTTTTTTTGATATCTGTATTCGCGACAAAATTTCACATATAGTTTTGTTTAGCAGAGGATCATTTGTTAAAATAGAAGAGACGTTATGTGAATCTATGAACTTAATCAATTTATCATACACAGAATGGAGCCATCCAATGAAATATCGCAACATGGAAGATTGTATTAACGATCTGGAGCAGCACGGTCATTTGATTCGGGTCAAAGAAGAGGTTGATCCTCATCTGGAGATGGCAGCGATCCACATGAAAGTGCACGAGGCTAAAGGCCCGGCATTGTTATTCGAAAATGTAAAAGGCTCAAAGTTCCAGGCCGTATCGAATCTGTTCGGCACGGTGGAACGAAGCAAGTTCATGTTCCGCGGTACGCTGGAAGGCGTACAACGGGTCATGGCTGTTCGTGACGATCCCATGAAGGCGCTTAAGACGCCATTTCAGCATGTCCGTACAGGTCTTGCTGCGTGGCAGGCGCTGCCAAAACAGAAATCTATCAGCCTACCCGTGTCGGCGCAAGAGATTCAAATCTCGGACTTGCCGCTCATCAAACACTGGCCTATGGACGGTGGGGCATTTGTGACGCTACCACAGGTTTATTCGGAAGATCCGGACAAACCAGGAATCATGAATTCAAACTTGGGGATGTACCGGGTTCAACTGGATGGTAATGATTTTGAAATGAACAAGGAAATAGGGTTACACTATCAGATTCATCGCGGAATCGGTATACATCAAGCCAAAGCGGTCAAAAAGGGAGAACCACTGAAAGTGAGTATTTTCATTGGGGGTCCACCTGCACATACACTTTCAGCAGTTATGCCTTTGCCTGAAGGACTTAGTGAGATGACATTTGCCGGTCTGCTCGCTGGACGTCGCTTCCGGTACAGTTACAAGGACGGATATTGTATCAGTAATGATGCTGATTTTGTCATCACGGGTGATATCTATCCAGGCGAGACAAAACCCGAAGGTCCGTTCGGGGATCATCTGGGCTATTACAGTCTGACACATGAATTCCCGTTAATGCGTGTGCATAAAGTCTATGCCAAACCGAATGCCATCTGGCCGTTTACGGTTGTTGGTCGTCCGCCGCAAGAGGATACGGCGTTTGGCGATTTAATTCATGAGATTACGGGAGACGCGATTAAACAGGAGATTCCTGGTGTCAAAGAAGTGCATGCGGTCGATGCGGCAGGGGTCCATCCATTGCTGTTTGCAATCGGCAGTGAACGTTACACGCCGTATCAGGCGGTGAAGCAGCCGACAGAGTTGCTCACGATTGCCAATCGCATTTTGGGTACGGGTCAGCTCAGTCTGGCAAAGTACCTGTTTATTACCGCTGAGGATCAGCAGCCTCTGGACACCCATAAGGAAGTTGAATTCCTGACCTATATCTTGGAACGTATGGACATGCAGCGGGATATTCATTTCCATACCCATACTACGATTGATACACTCGATTATTCGGGTACAGGACTGAACAGCGGCAGCAAGGTCGTTTTTGCAGCATATGGCGACAAGGTTCGAGAGTTGTGCACGGAGGTTCCGGAGTCTTTGAAAAACATTCGTGGTTATGAGAATCCACAGCTCATCATGCCGGGTATCGTTTCGATCCAGACATCGGCCTTTACGAGTTATGCGGATACAGCACAGGAGATGCAAGCATTCACGTCTCTATTGAAGGAACAGGGAGGTCTGAACTCGTGTCCAATGATCATTCTATGTGACGACAGTTCGTTCCTGAGTGCTAACCTCAGCAACTTCTTATGGGCAACCTTTACTCGCAGCAACCCTTCACATGACATGTATGGGGTTAATAGCGGATATGACCACAAGCATTGGGGCTGTGATCAGGTGATTATTGATGCACGTACCAAACCTCACCAGGCACCGCCGCTGATTCCTGATCCTTCGGTGGAAAAGAGCATTGAACGTTTATTTGTAAAAGGTGCTAGTCTGGGTTCGATCAAATTCTAATTTGAGATGTCTTGAAGAAGTTCAAACGTAGCGTTTGAACTTCTTTGGCTTACTCTGGTACGGCAATGAGGCACAAAAGTGTGCAAAAGTTTAAAACCGGGACTAATTTGGATATTGGAGTGAGGATAAAGTCTTAGGTGTTCGTATTTACCATTATGATTAAGGTCGTTTGAACTATGTATGAAATGAAGAATTATAACGATATAAAGAAGTATAGGTATTTTTGTGGCCCCGTTCCGTTGGGTGCTGTTACTATAATGAATTGTTCAGGGGGAATACCGATTTGAGAATCCATATTATGAACCTGCAAGACGGAGACCGTCTAACTGCAGATACATTCAGCGATGCAGGATTACACGTTCTCGGGAAGGGAACTGTGATCAAAGGTGAGGATATCACCTTGCTTATGCAGCACCGTGTAGATTATGTAGATATTGAATCACGCGAAGAAGAAATCACTGAAGCAGAATTTTTTGCTGCAGCGGCAAAACATGCTTCCGGGATAACTACGAAGGAAGAACCGCCTGAAGAAGAGCTGAAGTCCCAATTTATTCAGACTGTACATAATTATCAAAATGCTTTTCTCGAAGCTCTGACCGTTGGCAAGTTCAACGCCACCATGGTGGATGATGCACTGCAACCGATGGTTGAGGGACTGGATGAGCAGAAAGATGTCGTTCATCTCCTGATGATGCTGGAGCGGGATGACGTTAATAACTATACACATTCAATCCAGGTAGGATTGTTGTCCTTCTACCTTGCGAACTGGCTTGGATATTCTCAGAAGGAGAGTTATCAGATTAGTCGCGGTGGTTATCTGCATGACATTGGAAAGTGCAAAGTATCCCACCGGATTCGGAACAAAACAGAACCGTTGACGGTGGATGAGCAGCTTGAAATGCAGCGTCACACCATATATGGCCATGAAATTATCAAAAATTCGATGACGGATGAAGTGACAGCGCTGGTTGCTCTGCAACATCACGAGCGGGAAGATGGTTCGGGTTATCCGATGCAACTGGAGAAAAGTGAAATTCATCCCTATACCCAGATTGTATCTGTAGCGGATATCTATATAGGTATGAGATCCGGGAATCACGGAGGAAGCAATCCAAATCTGATCAACAACCTTAGAGATATCTATGGAATGGGATTTGGTAAATTGAATGAAAAACCGGTTCAGGCATTGATGCAGCATTTGCTTCCTAATTTCATCGGGAAACAGGTTCTGCTCAGCAATGGAGAAAAAGGTGTGATTGTCATGAACAATACATCTGATATTTTCAAACCGCTCATCAAAGTGGAGTCTGAAGAATATCGCGATCTCTCCAAAGAGCGTACGCTTGCCATTGATGAATTGCTTATTTAATCTAAATATGATCTGTATTCCTTACTTATATTGAGAACGGGCCTCCTGTACGAAGACAGGGGACCCGTTTTTTGTTATATCATCCTAGATGTGTTGTTCGACCAAGGAAGCAAGCGTATACTTTGCAAAGACCTTATTTTTCCTGCCAAGGAGCGATCGCCATGATTGAAGTTTCAACCGAGATTACGATACATGCCTCGATTGAACGGTGCTTTGACTATGCCCGGGATATTGATGTACATACTCAGACCGTCTGGCAACATACGAGAGAGCGAGCAGTTGCAGGGGTAACCACAGGAAGAATTGGAGCAGGGGATACAGTTACATTTCAGGCTACTCATTTTGGGGCCAAGCAGAAGCTGAAGTCCCGAATTGTGCTGTTTGAACGACCTTTCCTCTTTGTGGATCAGATGGAGAAAGGGGCTTTTAAGAGCATGCGACATGAACATCATTTTAGCGTAATTGGGGATCAGATGACTTGCATGAGAGACACACTTCGATTCGAAGCCCCACTTGGATTGCTGGGATGGGCAACGGAGCGACTAGTGCTGAAGAGATACATGCAGGCATTTCTGGAGGATCGTAATCGTAAGCTCAAAGATATGCTTGAGCAGTAGCCAGAATTGAAGGGATAGAGGAGAGAAGACATTTGATGGATAATGAATATTTTGTAGGTTGGGGCACACTTGCCTTGATTAATGCGGGACTGGCTCAGGGAAAAAACAGAAGTGGCCGGAACTGGTTTCTGATTTCCCTGTTGTTTGGTCCGTTGGCAACTCTCTTTATTGTGGTGTGGAATAAACTGGACTAATTCAACGATCGAGATTCCGATGCATATAACGATCGATCATCCAGAATACAAGGGCTACTGCACTAACGCCAGCACCTAACCAGCATACGGCTGTCCAGCCCGCCCATGCATACACTTGGGTAGAAACGATGGAGCCAATCGCACTGCCGATGGAATAAAAGATCATATAAGCTGCCGTCAAGCGGCTCTGTGCTTCGGGGCGAACTTCGTAGATCAGGCTCTGGTTGGTAACATGTACGGCCTGCACGGCGAGATCGAGCAGGATAACACCTAGGATCAGGAACCAGAGAGAATGATGGACATAACCGATGGGCAGCCAGGATAAGAGCAGAATGACAAGGGCGACACCGGTTGTTTTCTGCCCAAGGCCCCGATCGGCGAGTTTACCTGCACGGGCAGCGGCCATTGCTCCAGCCGCTCCTGCAAGACCGAATGCACCTATGACCGTATGAGACAGGGACAGTGGAGGGCTACTTAGTGGCAGTACCATGGCAGTCCACAAGATGCTGAAGGCTGTAAAAATCAGCATGGCGAGCACACCTCGTACTCGTAACACGCGCAACTCACGGTACAGTTGCAAGACAGAACCGAGTAACTGGATATAACTTTGTTTTACTTGTGGGGATTGTTGCCTTGGGAGAACAAAAAATAAGGCGACAATTCCGAGTAATGTAAGGCTGGCAGAGAATAGATATACCGACCTCCACCCGAGCATATCGTTCAGCGTACCTGCAACCGTTCGTGCAAGTAAAATGCCAATGACGATTCCGCTGGTTACCAACCCGACAATGCGACCACGTTCGGAAGGGGCTGCCAAGTGTGCAGCAAAGGCAACGAGCGTTTGCGTAATGACGGCTAATAAACCAACGACAGCCATCCCCATGAACAACAGGGAACTGGATTGTGCGGTTCCTACGAGAACCAATGCAAGTACGGATAAGAGCATTTGAATGATGATCAGCTTGCGGCGATTTAAGAGGTCACCAAGCGGAACAAGAAGGAACAGCCCCAAGGCATAACAGATTTGAGTCACTGTGATGACAATCCCTATGGATGATGGCGAGAGACTGAATTCTTGAGCGATGGAGTCCAGCAGAGGCTGAGCATAATAAATATTGGCGACCGCAAGTCCGCTGCACACGGCAAAAAGAAGAGCAACTAACCGTGACATGGCAGGACGATCCTTATTGGATAATTGTGCATCTGGAGAAGAAGTTTGCATGAGTATTTGTCACCTTTCTATTATGTACTGATCGGTATGTTATGTTTCGGAATAACCATACTTTATTTGCGTGAATTCTGTCAACAGAGATTTAGTTGAGGGTTAAACTGAAGATTATTTACTCAGAGAATACGACAATAAAATAACCATGCGATCGCTTCTATTCCTAATTTTTCGATTCACTTATAGCTAAAAACTCCTTTTCCGGTTATTAGGTTTTGACTTTGTAATAAGAGTGAGGTTAAAATATATAAACATACTGATCGATACATAAAGAGGTGAATTGTATGGTTAGACAACGGGAATTTGATACGGATAAAGCACTCGATGCAGCGATGCATACGTTTTGGGACAAAGGGTTCGAAGCGGCATCTTTAAATGATTTGACGACCGCAATGGGCATACAACGTCCCAGTCTGTATGCGGCTTTTGGAGATAAAAAGGAATTATTTGAAACAGCACTTCGCAGGTATACCACTCAGCATGCGGCCCAAGTCAGAGTCAGACTTCAACAGGGCTCCTCCGTGCGGGAAGCCTTTCGTGGATTGTTTGAACATATTGGAGCAGAGGGGAGTGTGACCGAGCCTAGTCACGGCTGTTTTTGCATTAATACGATGGTTGAGCTGGCTCCCCATGATCCCAAATTCGCTGTCCTTACACGGGAGCATCAGATGTACCTGGGTGTACTTTTCAAAGAAACGATAGAACGAGGGCAACGGAGCGGGGAGTTGTCTACTGACATGAACGCGAGTGCGGTCGCACAGTCTCTGGTAGTATCCATGATTGGATTAACTGTATTGATGAAATCGGGGCCTGAGCGTTTGTTTGTAGAGCAGAGCATCCAGGTTACGCTGTCTTTGTTACAGTAATAGGGAATTATTCTGTTTAAAGTGATGCGGAGTTGCTACAATATGTTTAAATTGAACTTTACATTTACACAAAACGGAGAGGACAGAAATAAGCTGAGGAAGCGGAGCTAAAAGCTTTCTGAAAGAAAGCTACATCGGAAGCATAAGCTTATCCCCGGAATTTCCCTCTAGAAAATGAAATGAAAAAAATCTGGGGATAACAGCGATCAGAAGGTTGTTCTGTCATTGGAGTGACTAGTGTAAATATTCTTTAGTTTAATTTATATAGACAATAATTTAGCAGATATAGGAGGAGATCAGAAATGAATACGAAGTTGCGCTGTGCCGTTTTGGATGACTATCAGAACGTTGCGCTGACGTCGGCGGACTGGAGTTCGTTGATGGATCAGGTGGAGATTCAGACATTCAACAACTATATGGGCTCGGAAGAAAAAGTCATTCAGGAATTGCAGGATTTCGATATCGTGGTGCTGATGCGGGAGCGTACACCGTTTCCGGAGAAGGTCATTTCGCAGCTCCCTAAGCTAAAACTTCTGATTACAAGTGGTATGCGCAACGCGTCGATAGATCTCAAGGCTGCAGAGAAGAACGGGATTATTGTGTGTGGAACCGAGGGAAGCTCTAATCCGCCGACGGAGCTTACATGGGCACTGATTTTGGGGCTGTCCAGACAACTGGTTACGGAAAATAATGCACTTCGCTCCAATCGAAACTGGCAGAGTACGGTCGGGTTGGATCTGCATGGGAGAACACTTGGACTGCTTGGTTTGGGCAAAATAGGTACTCGCATGGCTGAGATCGCACAAGCATTTGGCATGAATGTGATGGCCTGGAGCGAGAATCTAACACCAGAAAAAGCCGAAAAACATGGTGTGATCTGGGCCGAGACCAAGGAGAAATTGCTTGCAGAGAGCGACATCGTATCCATACATCTGGTATTAAGTGATCGTACGCGGAATCTGATCGGACAAGCCGAATTTCAACTAATGAAATCAAGTGCGCTACTCATCAATACATCGCGAGCGGGCATTGTCGATCAGGAAGCCATGGTGGAGGCATTGCAGAGTGGTGTGATTGCTGGTGCAGGTCTGGATGTATATGAACAGGAACCGCTACCAGTTAACCATGTGATGCGAACATTACCCAACGTCCTTGCAACACCGCATCTGGGTTATGTGACTCGTGGCAATTATGAGATCTATTATAATCATACCGTAGAGAATATAGCGATGTTCCTGAAGGGAACGCCGATCAGGCAACTGCTTTCTTAGAATGAACGTATGCGGAGTATGACTCTACTATACTTATATAGAATCAACGACAAATAAGGTGCTGCCAGGAAAGAGTTAGACCTGAGCAACACCTTTTTAGTATATCTGTCTAGCAGAACAAATGAAGGGATGGAGGTAAAATACATCCTATCCTGCTGACCCATCCCTCTCATCAAACTTAACTGTGTGGTCCTCGCTGGGAGGAATGAATCATGGCGACGCTTGATTCACGAACGATTAAGCGCGGTTCAAATTGGATGTGTTCGTAATCGGTCGTGCTCATCTCCCGAATTCGTTTTAACAACAGCTCGGTAGCAAGTCTGGCGACTTCTTCGCCCATAATGGAGACGGAACTAATCTGAGGAGACGTGACGGTTGTCCATTGATTGTTATCCACACCCACAACTGCCACATCTTCAGGTACACGAACCCCTAACTCCTTGAACCGATTAACCAATCCGATAGCAACCATATCATTAATGGCATAGACAGCATCTGGCATATGCGTAAGTCCATAGAAATAATCTGCAGCATTGGCACCTGTATTTAATGAAAAGTCCTCACCAAAGTAGACGAGAGAAATGTCCACATGGCCTACAGCTTGCTCATAAGCACGGAAGCGCTCTTCAATAATGTCTTTGGGTGCACCGGCATATGCGATTCGAGTCCGGCCGATTTTGAACAGATGTTCCATCACCAGTTTGCCTTCAGGTTGAGACAAAGAGACGATATCTGCCTTCATGCCCGGTTCCAGTTTTTTGCCGTAATTAATCATGGAGATAGGGAGCGGCGCTTTATCAATCAGTCCGGGTAACGTTTTGGGGTACGCAAGAGGCATGAAAATCAGTCCGTCCACATGCAATTTTTTGACATTACGAATGGTTTCCAGCTCCGTTCTGGCATTGCCTGCCGTATTGATCTGCACGACATGGTACCCATGCTGCTTCGCCGTTTGCTCTACAGACCAGGAGATTTCCGGAATGATGGCGTTACGTATGTCAGGTACCACAAGCGCGATCTGGTGCGTTTGCCGGATTTTTAGACTCTGTGCCGAGGTGTTGGGTACAAACCCCAGTTCTTCAATGGCCTGCATCACTTTATCCCGTGTTTTACTACTGATGCCTTCTGAATTGTTGATGGCCCGGGATACGGTAGCGATGCCCACGCCGGCACGCTCTGCAACGTCCTTGATCGTAAGTTTCTGTTCTTTCCTCAATGTACGGTTACCTCACTTTATCGGAAACGATTCCGAATTATTAGGAATATGTATGAACTTCACGATAGTTATATAACTTGATTATAACATTTGAACAATGAAGTAACCCGTGAAAGGACCAGATTTATGGCGAGACCTGATTAAATTTTAATAGATCTACAATATAACAAGGATTACATCGTTTGTAATACCGCTAAGATCACTTTAATTAAAGTATAAGCATTCTTAAAGTAACTCGATATGATCACGAAATAGACATATTAGTGGAGAAATATGTTTGACAGCGTATCTAAAATGTGACATATTTAATTTACGGAAACGTTTCCGATTATATCACAAATTATGATCTGGGAGATGAAATGAATGAAAGCATTACGTTGGCATGGAGTCAAAGATTTACGTCTCGAAAATATTAATGAACCTCACCCTGAAGAAGGGAAGGTCAAAATAAAAGTGGAATGGTGCGGTATCTGCGGCAGTGATTTGCACGAGTACACAGCAGGTCCAATCTTCATTCCCGCTCAAGCACCGCATCCGCTAACAGGGGAACAAGCGCCTATAGTTATGGGGCATGAATTCTCAGGACAGGTGGTTGAAGTAGGGGAAGGCGTTACACGTTTCAAGGCAGGTGATCGTGTTGTGGTAGAACCCATCTATGCATGTGGACACTGCGAAGCTTGTAAACAGGGCAGATACAATCTGTGCGATCAGATGGGTTTCCTTGGACTCGCTGGAGGCGGAGGAGGATTCTCCGAGTATGTAACTGCTGCAGAAAACATGGTACATGCCATTCCGGATTCAATTTCGTATGAGCAAGGTGCGTTGGTTGAACCTTCAGCTGTAGCACTTCACGCTGTGCGCCAAAGCAAGCTGAAAGTCGGAGATACGGCAGCCGTGTTTGGTGCAGGCCCAATCGGACTACTGGTCATCGAAGCGCTTAAAGCTTCGGGAGCGTCGGATATTTATGTGGTGGAGTTATCGGATGAACGGAAAGCAAAAGCCGAAGAGCTCGGTGCCATTGTGATTGACCCAATGCAGTTTAATGTCGTGGAAGAGATCCATCAACGTACACAAGGCGGCGTTAACGTAGCCTATGAAGTAACCGGTGTTCCACGTGTTCTGCAACAAGCTATCGATTCGACATGTATTGGTGGAGAGTTGATGATCGTCAGTATTTTTGAACAGGAAGCACCGATTCACCCGAACTCTATTGTTATGAAAGAACGTACAGTTAATGGCATTATTGGTTATCGCGATGTGTTCCCGGCGGTTATCAGTCTGATGGATAAAGGTTTCTTCCCAGCTGACAAGCTGGTGACCAAACGAATTTCGTTGGATGAAGTAGTAGAGCATGGATTTGAAGCACTGTTGAAAGAGAAAAATCAGGTTAAGATTTTGGTAAAAGCTGAATAGAAATCACAGATAGTATGAACAAGTAGACAGCACATCAACAGATGTGATTGTCTACTTTTTTTGTATAAATAGGGCGGAATTTGTTGCATGTGCGGGTGGTTTTACATAGTATAAAAAGATACAAATTGTATCATCTTGGTGTGAAGGTAATGATGATGAAAAAATGAAGGAGGAAGCGGACATGCAGAGACATACAAAATGGACAGCCGTAATTTTGACCATTGTCGCAGGAATGAGCTGGATGCTTATGGGGAACTCCAAGCCGAAAAACGCCACCTCAACGAGTCAACCCCCTGCGACGGAACGTGGGCTTGCCAAGGTGTCGAATGCACCGATCAGTTCAGCCGATGTAACATCGAAGATCGAACTGCTAGGCAGACCTTTTACCAAAACACCATATGCTAATAACGTCTGGGACATGCAACTGTACAACGGCAAAATATATTTGGGCCACGGAAATAGCAGCAATCTGGGCGTAGCTCCAAATTCAGGCCCTATCCCAGTCATTTATTATGATACAGCGAATGCAAAATTTAAGACCCAGTCGGTGACTAACAGCAACCCGGGCATCTTGCCATCAACGAAGATGTATGTGGATGAGGAACAGATTGATATCTACAGAGTATTAAACGACAAGTTATATATTCCTGGCAATGATTCCGATAGTGAACAGTGGGAACTGGGTAACTTCTATCGTCTAGATGGAGATGTGTGGACCAAATATCGCAATCTGCCGTTGGGTGTACACGTATACGATTTGGCATCTTATCAGGGCAAGATGTTTGCCGCGCTGGGGACAGATTCCAAACCAACAATATTAATCTCTCATAATGAAGGTGAAACTTGGCAGAAATATGCGACCATTAATACGTTTGGTTTCCGGGCCTATACCATGTTCCATCTTAATGGCAAGTTATATGCATCTGGCATGATGTATCCTGCCAATAAAATATGGAATGACAAAACTAATATTCTGGAGATTAACGAAAAGCTTGAGAAACGGGATGTTGTCATTTATGGCAGCAAAATGCTGCCTGGACTAACCTATCAAATGGGCACGATTCCTTATAATAAAATAGGCAAAAATGTTAACTTTAATAACAAGTTGCTCTATATAGCGGGAGGCGTGTTCAATGATGGGCAGCTGCTGCCCAAATCTTTGAATGTCATGACCGACATTAATCAGGCAAGGCGAGTTAATCTCCCAGATGCCAAGGCGCTCCCAACCGATGTGCTGTTGCGTGATGGCAAGGTGTATGTGCTTACGTACACTCGCCAAAGTGCCAATCTGTATATCAATCGGGTCTACCAATCCACGGATCTGACCACATGGAATGAGATTTTACGTTTTAACCAGGACACCTATGCCAAGTCTTTCGAAGAGAACGAGGGTGACTTCTACTTTGGTCTGGGTACCGATCCGGATGTGTTATCAACTTCATCAGGGAAATTGCTTCGAGTGAATCGCAGTGATATCCCCGTGAATGCTAATTAAATTGGAAGGAAGATTATGGATTATATACTATGCTACATCCACATTATTGGTGACCGGGAAAATACTTTAAGATGTAGTAGAGTGCATGTCAGACTGCTTCGGTAGTGTGATCCAACAGAGGCTGCCGTAAGGTAGCTTTCTTTTTTTTCTATAAGAGTAGTTTGAAAGCCCAACTTCGAAAATTTGAAAATAAAATTAAGAAACTATAAAATGGATAGAGAAATAATCCTAAACCAGTCAACTGGATTACACGTGTTACAATATACAAAAGCATGTCGCATTTCATGTGGATGCGGAGTTCCACACTTCCAATTGCAAAGGAGCAATGTACTATGAACGTACCTTCAGCATTATTCAAACCTTTCACCTCGGACAAGCTAACATTGTCTAATCGAATCGTTATGGCACCCATGACTCGCGGATTCTCACCAGAGGGTGTACCTGGACCAGAAGTTGCTGAATACTATCGTCGCAGAGCAGCAGGTGGAGTGGGGCTCATCATAACGGAAGGTACAGGCATTAATCATCCATCTTCGGTTAGTGGAGCGAGTATTCCATTATTCCATGGTGAGGATTCGTTGCAAGGATGGGCTAATGTAGTGAAAGCAGTGCATGAAGCGGGTGGCAAAATCATGCCACAATTGTGGCATGTGGGTACAGCGCGTCGTTCCGGTGACTTACCTAACGCAGAAGCTGAGCCTGTAAGTCCGTCCGGGGTAAGCATGGCAGGTGAACCATCACGTGAACCATTAACGGAAGAGGAGATTCAAGGTCTTGTACAGGCATTTGCCCAAGCGGCAGCGGATGCACAGCGAATTGGGTTTGACGGCATTGAACTGCACGGAGCCCATGGATACCTGATTGACCAATTCTTCTGGGAGCAGACGAATCGACGGACCGACAATTATGGTGGTGATTTGGTACGTCGAACCCAATTTGCGGTTGAAGTGATTAAAGCTTGTCGTGCGGCGGTTGGTCCTGATTTCCCAATTGTGCTCCGGTTCTCCCAATGGAAGATGGGGAATTATGAGGCACGTCTGGTGGAAACGCCAGAACAATTGGAGCAATTCTTGGCCCCACTTAGTGCTGCTGGCGTGGATATATTCCATTGCTCTACACGCCGGTTCTGGTTACCGGAATTTGAAGGATCTGAGCTGAATCTTGCGGGTTGGACACAAAAAATAACGGGTAAACCAGCTATTTCCGTTGGATCGGTAGGTCTTGAAGCTGAATTCGTAGACAGAGCAACCGAGAACCAAGGAACAGGTGATGCCCATTTGGATCAATTAAATGAGAAGTTGGAGAACAATGAATTTGACTTGATCGCCTTGGGTCGTGTTCTGCTTAGTGATCCCGAATGGCCTGCCAAAGTTCGTGAAGGTCGCATATCCGAAATCATTCCATTTACAACGGAAGTGTTGCAAACACTCCATTAATAGAAGCCTAAGAACGTTTGGTGAAAGGTGAACTAACGCTGAACGGCAACGATTTACAACGAAAAGTAAAACAAAAACGAACAAATAGGCCGCCTTTGGGCGGCTTTTTGATTTTCCTATACTAATAATTTCAACATATGAAAAATTCACAATAGGAATTCATTTCCTGCACCGTTACTCCTTTTTATTCTCCACATACATCGCACACGCGCCTAGTCACAACACCATTAAGTTTCACATCTCAGGTTCCAGTGCAACCCCTTTATTTGCCGCTTAAGTGTCTGAACAACGATTCGATATTCAGAAGCGCTCATTTTGAAAATCATTCACCTTGTGATAAGGTTAGGCCTGAACCTTTAGATTACCAAGATGACATTACATAAGGAGGATGAATATCCTTGCACAACTATAGGTACAACTCGAACAATAAATGGAGAAAACCACTGCAGATGCTGTGTCTTCTGCTGGGGATCGCTCTGCTTTTATCCGCATGTGGCCAAGCACAGAAACCTTCCTCCGCAACGGACTCGAACACCGGATCGAACGCTGGCTCCAACTCAGGGCAATCTTCTTCATCGCCGGAGCAGAATACCGCTCCACCGCAGGAAGAAGTACCAGAGGAACCGCAAGAAGAAGTCGATCCGGTGCAGGAGCAGCTCAATTCATTAACGTTAGAAGAGAAGATTGGACAGATGATACTGGCCGGTGTTCAAGGGACAACGTTGGATGATCAAGCCAAACAGATGATTACGAATCAAAAGGTAGGGGGCATTATTTTCTATGCCAACAATGTATCAACACTCGAGGGAACAGCCAAGTTTGTGAAGTCCATCAAGGAAGCGAATCAGTCCAACCCGGTACCGATCTTCATGAGTGTGGATCAGGAGGGCGGCAAAGTGAGTCGTATGCCGGACACGGTGGAATCCATTCCTTCCAGTGGAAAAGTAGGCGAGACAAAAGATAGTGCGCTTGCTGAAACGATGGGCGAATTGTTGGCGAGACAAGTTCAGCTTGCGGGTTTTAATGTGGACTTTGCTCCTGTGCTGGATGTGAACAGTAACCCGAAGAACCCGGTGATTGGAGATCGTTCATTCGGCAGCTCGGCAGAACTGGTGTCACGTATGGGGATTGCAGAGATGAAGGGACTACGTAGTGAAGGCATTATTCCGGTAGTGAAACATTTTCCGGGTCATGGTGATACGTCTGTGGATTCCCATCTTGATCTTCCTGTCGTGAATAAAACGGAAAAACAACTGGCCAAGCTTGAATGGATTCCATTCCAGGCCGCAGTGAAGGAGCAGGTAGAGGCGGTCATGGTTGCACACATTTTGTTCCCGAAGCTGGACCCGGATCATCCAGCCTCCTTATCGGATGTCATTATTGGTGAACATCTGCGTGGAAAGTTCAATTATGACGGTGTAGTCATCACAGATGACCTGAGTATGGGTGCAATCGCGAAGAACTACAAGCTGGATGAAGCTGCCTTGGCAACTGTTAAAGCAGGAAGTGACATTCTGTTGGTAGCTCACAGTTATGAGAGTGCCAAGACGATTTTTGATACGCTAATAAGTGCAGTGAAGTCAGGTAAGATCACCGAGTCCCGAATTGATGAAAGTGTATATCGTATCCTGGCATTGAAGCAACAATACAAGTTATCCGATGATCAGAAAGCTTCCGGAGACCTGAAGCAATTGAATGCAGATATTGTGGATTGGCGTAAGCTAATCGATGCTAGATAATAAATCCTGTGTTATGATTTTGCCAGAGGTGAGATCCAATAATGTATACCATTATGATAATAGAAGACGATCCCAAGATTGCGGGATTATTGAAATCTCATATTGAGCGTTATGGAGACCGGGCCGTTCTGGTCGAGGATTTTGAGATGATTGTGCAACAGTTTGAGCAGGTACAGCCGCATGTGGTGCTGCTGGATATCAACTTGCCCAGCTACGATGGTTTCTATTGGTGCCGCCAGATTCGTACACTGTCCACATGCCCCATTTTGTTTATCTCCGCGCGGAGTGGGAAGATGGATCAGGTCATGGCACTGGAGAACGGGGCGGATGATTATATCACGAAGCCATTTGAGCATGAGATTGTTATAGCGAAAATTCGCAGTCAGCTGCGCCGGGTATATGGGGACTATGCTGCACGTGACGAAGAACGCAAGGTGGAACTGGACGGCTTGGTCGTATACTTGGAAAGACTGGAGATTCAGCTTGGTGATCGCAAAGTGCAGCTGACAAAGAAGGAAACGATTCTGCTGGAAACGTTGCTGCGCCGCAGTCCCAAGCTGGTGAGCAGAGAGACTATCTTGGAGAAGCTGTGGGATGACTCTTTTGTGGATGACAACACACTCAGTGTTAACGTTACTCGGGTGCGTAAACGATTAGCTGAGCTTGGTATTACGGATGCACTGGAAACGGTCAGAGGTTCGGGTTACCGATTGAACAATACCTGGAAGGCCTCTTCAACATCATGAGATTGTTTATACGAGAACATCTTGCTTTAACGTGCTGGGTTGTTGCCATCTTGTTCACCGTTGTTGCAGTGTTCTGGTATGACGGTTACAACGATTGGGTCACGGCTGCTTATGCCGTAGCGTTGGGATTATTTTTGTACATCGGATATTTGGTGTATCGTTTTTATTCACATCGCTCCTTTTATACCCGGATGTCACGATCGATGGATTCGCTGAAGGAATTTGTACCATTGAACGAAACAAGTCCATTATCACTGGCGCTGGAGAAGCTGCTGGATTCTCAATACGGACAGTATCATGCTCATCTCCATCGGCTGGAACAACGGCAGCAAGAATATCTGACATTCATAAACCAGTGGGTCCATCAGATGAAGACACCTTTATCCGTCATCGAGTTGACCGTGGAAGGTCAGGAAGATGATGATCCTCGGCTTGTAAGCATTCGAGAGGAAGCGGACCAGATGAGACGGGGATTGGAGACTGTGCTGTATGTAGCGCGGTTGGATACCTTCGAACAGGATTTCAGTGTGGAACCTGTGATACTGAAGACCGCTGGGGAAGAAGCGATCCATGAGCTCAAGCGATTCTTTATTCGAAATCACGTCTATCCAGAGATGCATATAGAACCTTCGCTGGTTGTACAATCCGATGCCAAGTGGATTCGGTTTGTCCTGGTACAGTTACTGTCGAACGCAATCAAGTACTCCGCGGGCAACGGGCAGAAGATCTATGTGCGTGCATATGAAGCGGAACGCTCTATCATGTTGGAAGTGCAGGATCAGGGCATCGGGATTCCGAAGTCTGATCTAAACCGGGTATTCCAACCTTTCTTCACCGGGGAGAACGGGCGGCATTTCAAAGAGTCCACAGGCATGGGGCTGTATATTGCCAAAGAAGTGTTAACACGGATGAATCATCGGATTGATCTTGAATCTGTGTACGGCGAAGGAACGACTGTCCGAATTACATTCAACTCTTGAAGTGACAGGTTGAAGATAAGATTGGGACGTGAGGTCTGTATTTTTGTTGAAGAAGTGTGAGTGGAGTATATATTACAGTGTAAGTGTAAGTATAGACGTCTATTGCCTGATCGGGGCGAAGGCGTCTTTTTGATTTTCATGATGCAACCTTACAACATTGTCATGTTGGTGAAAGGTTAAACCATAGGAGAATGGCCAAAACTTCGATAGACTGTAGTCAGAAGAGTACAGGAAAGGCCACGCACAATACACATGCACACAGCATGAATGTAACTTGATTTTGAATTCATACATCACTAAGGAGTTGTAACCATGGAGATTTGTTCTGTGAAACAGATCAGTAAAATCTACAAAGGCATCGTATCTTATGAAGCTTTATCAGGTATTGACCTCAGTATTCAGGAAGGTGAGTTTGTTGGCATCATGGGACCATCGGGTAGTGGCAAAACAACGCTGCTGAACATGATCTCAACCATTGATCATCCAACTTCAGGCGAACTGCGGATTGCAGGGAAGAATCCGTTTGAATTGAATCAGGACGAACTCGCGCTGTTCCGGCGCAAAGAGCTTGGATTCGTTTTTCAATCGTTCAATCTGTTAAATACCCTGACAGTCAAGGAAAACATTGTGCTGCCACTGACTCTTGACGGTGTTTCGCTAGCAGAGATGAACACACGTGTCGAACAGCTGGCAAGCAAGCTGGGGATCGAGGGTATTCTGAACAAACGGACATATGAGATATCAGGAGGACAGGCACAGCGTACGGCCATTGCCAGAGCGCTTATCCATTCCCCGAAGCTGATTCTGGCCGATGAGCCAACAGGCAACCTGGATTCGAAGGCGGCAAGAGATGTCATGGAGATTCTCGAAACTCGCAATCAAGAGGATCAGGCTACGATGCTGCTGGTCACTCATGATGCAGTAGCTGCAAGTTATTGCAGTCGGGTTGTCTTTATCAAGGATGGCAAACTGTATAATGAAATTCACTACGGCGATAATCGCGCAGCCTTTTACCAGAAGATTATTAATGTATTATCCCTAATGGGAGGTTCAGGACATGAATTTTCGCCAGTTCGCCATTAATAACGTTGTTCGCAACAAACGAATTTATCTGGCTCATTTTCTGAGCAGTACATTTTCCGTCATGATCTTTTTTACTTATGCATTGCTCTTGTTCCATCCTGATCTGAAAGCGGGGTTAAAAGGTTCAAGTGGTACGGTTACGTTGCTTGCGAATCAGGGGTTTATGATTGCAGAGATCATTATATTCATCTTTTCATTCCTGTTCCTGCTCTATTCTGTTGGTTCATTTCTGAAGACGCGCAAGAAGGAATTTGGTATTTTCCTGATCATAGGCATGACACGTAAACAGATGAACAGACTTCTGTTTATGGAGAACATGTGTATCGGATTAGCTTCCATCATTACCGGGATTGGACTCGGAATTATTTTCGGCAAATTAATTCTGCTGATCTGTGGCTCCATGCTGGCTGTTGAGAACAGCCTACGATTCTATTTTCCGCTAAAAGGAATTGCCCTGACGGCTGGTGCATTTCTGCTTCTGTTTGTTGTAATCGCGATGTCCTCATCCTTGCTCATTCGCAAAGGAACTCTCATTGACCTTGTGAAATCAGAGGAAAAACCGAAACCGGAACCCAAAGCCTCACGTCTACTCGCCTTGTTATCCGTATTGTTGATTGGTGGGGGTTATGCAGGAGTATTCACTTTTGTATGGATAAGCTTCTCCTTTCCGTTATTACTCGCAAGTGTCGTGGTTGTTATTGCAGGTACGTACTTTCTGTTCACACAGCTCAGTGTATACATCATTCGGGCACTGAAAAGAAATCCAAGGTTGTTTTTCCGTAAAACCAATCTGCTCTTCCTATCTGAACTTACCTATCGAATGAAAGATAACGCCATCATGTTTTTCATGGTAAGTATCATCTCGGCTTCTTCATTTACGGGAATTGGTACCATGCTCGCGATTGCTGATCCAGGTTTGTCGTCCATGTCGAATCCATACGCATTCAGTTATATGAATAACTGGGATACTCCCAACTCCGAGCGACATATTCGGAAGATTGAAGAAACGTTGATTGATCATCAAGTTCCCTACGTGAAGGGCAGTTATGCTCCTATAGGTGAAAATAATAATGGGAAGATTATCAAACTGAGTGATTATAACCGTCTTGCGAAGGCACTGGGGTATGAAGAACGTAAGTTGAAACAGATCGATGAGTCATTTATGACACCAAGCAATTTGGCGATGCGCAAGGAGTACCGTGAACAGGTTGAACAAGGAGCCTCGGGAGGAAAGGTCAATCTGGAGGTTGATAATCAGCACATACCTGTCCAGCTATCGACACCTGGTACCGATATTGTGATTCCTTTTCAATATGAAATTTATCTCTACGTCGTAACCGACGAATTGTTTAATAAGATGAGACCTGCGTACAACGAGGAAGTTGGCATGCCTGAAGGTTTCTATTCGAGTCGAACGATACAATTTATCGTGAAAGATTGGATGGGTACACGCAGCTTTGCTCCTGAATTGATCAAATCCATTCAAGATGATCATTCCGACAGAGGTTATTACGAGGTCAGCGCGCTTGTGGTAGATTGGCTTAATTCCAAGCAGACCAATGGCATCATTCTAATTTTGAGCGGCCTGATTGGCATTGTTTTCTTCACCTTTGCAGCAAGTTTCACGTATTTCAGACTTTACGCAGATCTAGAACGGGATGAAGCGCAGTATCGCATGATTGGCAAAATGGGACTGAGTCGTCCCGAACTCCGTAAGATCGTAACAAGGCAGCTATTGCTTATGTTCTTCCTGCCGATTCTGGTGGCGGTCATCCACAGTTCAGTTGCCTTTGTGGCGTTGCAGCAACTGGTTGATTTCTCGGTCTTTGGATACAGCCTGCGCATCTTCTTGGTGTTTGCTTCCATGCAAATTTTGTATTTTGCACTCGTGCGCTGGCGGTATCTGCGTCATATGTATTCCAAATTAGTCTAAAATAGCATGGCCCAACAGACACCGGACTCATCGCTCGGTGTCTGTTGACTTTTCTAGCTAAGGCACAGTACTATTTCATTAGATACAGAATGTATCATTACATAGTTTCTCAAGCAGTTAGAAGGATGGAGTTACAGAATGTCAGGCCGGTGCCTGAGAGGGAGGAAATATCATGAGTATCACGATGTCTCGAGGACAAGCTTACATTCAACGTTTGAATGATGAGCGGAATGTATGGCTGGATGGAGAGCGTATCCAGGTAACTGGGCATCAGGCCTTTCAGGGAACACTTCGAACCATAGAAGGTTTGTTCAATCTGGTGGATGACCCGGAGACAAGGGAAACCGAGGCCTATTGGGACGAACAGACGGGAAGTTACGTGCATCGCTCTTTTCTTGTGCCTCGTTCACTTCCTGACGTAAACAGCAGGGCGGATGCTTTTCGGCTGTGGGCCGATCGGACGTATGGGGTGATGAGTAGACTGTCTGATTATGCCCGATCCCGCCTGACCGGTTGGTATGCAACACGACATGAGATGACAGCACATGACCCGGCATTTGCAGACAAAATATCGGATTATTTTGCACAAGCCAAACGAAACGATGCCTTCCTGACAATTGTACAGCGTGACCCGCAGATTAATCGCTCCTTGCCTGTTGGTGAAGATGAGGATTCCATGCTGCGGATTATCAAAAGTAATACGGAGGGCGTAGTCATTCGCGGGGCCAAAATGGTGGCAACAGCAGCTCCTTATGCGGATGATATCATTGCTTATCCCGTTCAACGAATTCCAGGCCACCTGACAGAGCTGGCCCATATGGTAATTGTAGCCGCGGACAGTCCGGGTTTGCACATGATGTGTCGTGAATCTTTTGCCACAAAAGATACAGATAAATCACATCCACTCAGTGCGCAGTATGATGAGATGGATGCCGTATTATTTTTTGACGATGTATTTGTGCCCTGGGAACGTGTATTACTGCACAATAACCCTGAAGCTGTATGGCAGATTCGCTGCAATACAGCTTCGGCCAGTCTGGCCTATCATCAGAGTGTGATTCGATTACACTCGAAACTGGAGTTCATCACAGCCGTGACCTCATCCATTGCCAAGGAGATTGGGGTGGACTCTTTCCTGAATGTGCAGGAACAACTTGGAGAGTTGATCAGTCAGATGCAGACTATCGAGGGACTGATTATTGCTGCTGAAGCACAGTCCAAGCCGGACGCATTTGGCAACTGGCTGCCGGAATTCAAATATATTGAAACCGCACGTAATCTGGGCAGTCGCTATTACCCCCGCGCGGTGGAGATTTTGAAGACCATTGCTGCGGGGGGGCTGATTCAGATTCCTTCAGGTACGTTTGAGATGAATGAAATGATGGGTTCCATGATAGGCAAATATCTTGGTGGAGTAACGTTACAAGCCCCGGAGAAGATTCGACTCTTTCAACTCGCATGGGAGCTGACCGGAAGTCCACTCGGAGCAAGGCATGATCTGTATGAACGTTTCTACGCGGGTGATCCTGTGCGCAATCGGGCGAACCAATATGTGCAGTATGACAAGGAACGTTTATTGGGAAAAGTTGAGCCGTGGCTACGTTCGCTTAAGGACTGATCTGATGGTCTAATAAAATGGTCCGAATGAAGAATGGAAAGCTTGAATGAAGAACGGAAAAGCTTGAATGTAAGCTGAAAACAGCCCTATTTTAGTTAATGCCTTGGCCTGAGCCAGGGCTCTATTTCTATTTATTTAGATTATCTTTAGAAATGATTTAGGTTGAATTAAGAGACGTAGTATATAGTAATAATGTAGAGATAGGCATAGAGTATAGGAAATGAGAGGAATAACATGAGATACACCGTATTAATTGCAGATGACGAACCAGAGATTGTTGAACTGCTTCAACTATATCTGGAGAAGGACTATACCATTAAGACTGCGGTGAATGGAGCCGAGGCGTTACAAACCATACGTTCAACACAGATCGATCTGGTCATACTGGACATCATGATGCCTGTAATGGATGGATTGCAGTTGATCAAACAGATCAGAGCCACACATCATATGCCTGTTCTGTTTCTATCCGCTAAAAGTCAGGATCACGATAAAATCCTTGGACTCGGACTTGGGGCAGACGATTATATAGCGAAGCCGTTCAACCCGCTTGAGATTGTCGCCAGAGTAGAGGCGTTGCTCAGAAGAGTCAATCATTTTGATGCAACGGAGATCCCTGAAGCGCAAGAACAGAATCTGGTTTTAGGTGATCTGACGCTGGATCGATCCCAATGTATCCTTTTTCGTTCAGGAAGTCCTGTAACATTGACCTCTACAGAGTATAAAATTATGGAATTGTTGCTTGATCAACCTGGCCGAGTGTTCACCCGTAAAAAAATATACGAAGCGGTCTGGGGCGATTATTATGCGCACGAGGACAGCACGATTATGGTACATATCAGCAACATTCGGGAGAAGATCGAGCGTGACTCCAGACAACCGGAATATCTCAAAACGATAAGGGGACTGGGATACAAAATTGAAGCGCCCATGGAAAGCTAGAGAAAAGCGACTGTTGCAGACATCCCTGACACTGGACTTCTTGCTGTTCAACTTCTTTTTGCTGTTACTGGTATTGATTGTGTACCTTATGGTTTCACTGGATGTCGTGGATTTTCGCATTTCGGATCAGGTGGTTGATCCGGATCTGAATGTTGAAGCCCACGTGTATGTGGCAGAGCTGGAGAACGAATTTTACTCCGGTGGAGGTTCGGTGTCGAAAGGCAAAGACACAGAGATTCAACGTCTCAAGGACAGCGGTGGCTGGATTGAAATTCTGGATGCGAATCGCAATGTCATTCATCATGTGGGAGACAAGCAAGATGCGTTCACGCAATACAGTGAAGCCGATCTGTATGATGGACTGGAAAATCGGAGTGACCAGGAATACTATTATTCGATCACTCCTCTCTCGACAGAAGGAGCGGCAGCGTATGTATTGCTCAAAATTCCGCGTGATCTGGTCAGCGTGCGAATTAATGATAATCAGTTGATTACCAATCTGAAACATCCATTATCCTTTTACATTATGATTGGCATCGGTTTGGTTTTATTGTTGATCTTTGTCTATAGCTATTGGGTCGCACGGAGAATCAAAAAACCACTCAGTATCCTCTCCTCGGGTCTTACGCAGATGATACAGGGGAATTATAGTACACGGATGTCGATTTCAGCTGAGAGAGAGTTTGTCCAGATAGGTGAGACCTTCAACTACATGGCGGATGTCATTGAGAACACCTCTGCAGAGAAGCGTTACGCCGAAGAGAGCAAGCAGCGACTGATTGTAGATTTATCACATGATCTGAAGACACCGATAACATCCATACAGGGGTACGCTCAGGCTCTGGTGGAAGGACGTGGAGATGACAAGGACAGGCAGCAAAGATATCTGGGATACATCTATAACAAATCTGTTCAAGTTGCACGCATGATACAGAATATGCTGGAGCTGCTCAAGGTGGATTCGCCCGATTTTCGCATGCATATTCAGAGAAGAGAGATTGGAGAATTCCTGCGCGAGATTATGGCAGATACCTATGGGGAGATTGAACAGAAACAGTTTGTCCTTCATGTACTTGTTCCTGATGAGGTGATCTACGCGAGGTACGATCCGGAGCTGTTATCCAGAGTCATCCAGAATCTGATTACCAATGCTCTGTCTTATAATCCAATCGGGACCGAACTGCGCGTCGAACTCATTCCGCTTCATACCCATGTAGTGATAGAGGTGGCAGATAACGGAGTGGGCATACCTCAAGAACTATGGTCAACGATCTTTGACCCGTTTGTTCGAGGGGATGAGGCGCGGACAGCGACCGGAGGCACCGGACTTGGTTTGTCCATCGCACGACGTAATACGGAGAAAATGGGCGGACGGCTGATCCTTTCCCGGCGTGGGCGAGAGACCACCGTGTTTACCATTGAGATTCCAAATTAAATAAGAGAAGAAATGTCATGTGGAGGGAAATATTTTGTTCAAAGTAAATACGTTTGTCCGGTTCAGTATTGCACTGGCGCTGATATTGGTTAATATCTATTTATTATCACGTGTTAGCTTCATCTTTCAGCCGCTCGTCACCATGATCACGGTCATTACCGTGCCAATGATGTTGTCGGTGTTCTTTTATTATCTGCTTCGACCACTTGTGAATTATATGGAGAAAAAGAAAATAAATCGCACGCTAAGTATTTTGCTAATCTATCTGGTTATTGCTATTCTGGGAGTGTTCTTCATCATTGGGTTATGGCCATCGTTACGTGAGCAACTGATCAACCTGGTTGATAACGCGCCGAATCTGATCAATTCATTAAGTGAACAGCTGAGAGAGCTGGAGCAAAATGGTGCGATTCAGGACTTGTTCCCTGAGGGCTCGACACCTTTCTCCCAGATCACGGAGTATATCAACAAAGGATTTAACTTTGTGACCAACTACGTAAGTGGATTTTTCTCACTCGTTTCCAGTTTTGCGATCATCTTGTTTACACTACCGATCCTTTTGTTCTATATGCTGTTACAAGGCGAGAAATTTGGACGTAAATTGGCACATATCGCTCCAAAACGTTTCCAAAAGGACAGCCGTGAAGTCGTAATTGAGATTGATCAGGCGCTGAGTGGTTTTATTGTGGGAAGAGTCTTGGTCAACCTGGCACTGGGTGTACTGATGTATATCGGTTTCCTCATCATTGGACTGCCGTACGCATTACTGCTCACGGTGATCGCGGTTATTATGAACTTTGTTCCGTTTATCGGAGCGATTGTGTCGTCCGTGCCTATTGTGATCATGGGTCTAGTGGTCTCACCATCGGTTGCCATCTGGTCCCTGATTATTATTCTTGTCGCTCAGCAGATTCAGGACAACCTGGTTGCACCGTACGTATTCGGCAAAAAGCTCGATATTCACCCGCTCACGACCATCATTTTGGTATTGGGTGCAGGGGACTTGGGTGGAATTATTGCCATCCTGATTATTATCCCGGTTTATATGATCGTTAAAATTCTTTTGGTTCGAATCTATAACATGTTCTTCAAGGACAAATGGCAGAATGCATAGAATTTAATTATTCGAAGGAGTGGAGCACATGTCTGAAATTATCGAAAAACAATACAACGAACCTGAATATATCGCACCTCAATCTGTTCAAATGGGTACCATTCACATCTCGAACGATGTGTTATCCAAGATCGTGGGGATGGCCGCTCAATCAACGGCTGGCGTATCCTCCATGTCCGTTGGACTGACTGAAGGGATTGCCAAGAGTATCAGCGGCAAGAGTCTGCAAAAAGGGATTGACGTACACGTCAAAGACGATCAGGCAACCATCCAGCTGCGAATTAATATTCAATATGGCAACAAGATGCACGAGGTTTGCCGTGAACTTCAACATAATGTTCAACAGGCTGTAGAACAATTAGCCGGCGTCATGGTCAATGAAATCAAAGTACAAGTTGTCGGCATATCCATGCCGGAGATGGTATAAACCAATGAAAAGAATGTAAGGAATCACGACTGTAAGGATAACGATTGGCACAAACAGCACCTTCCCAATTAACAACTTAACTGGGAGGGTGCTGTTTTATGTTTGCGGTAATAGGTGGGCGCTTCGCCCATCACTTTTTTGAACATTTTGGAGAAAAGCAATTGATCCGTATAGCCCACAGAACGGGCAATATCACCAATGGTCAGACCGGGATCAAGCGTCAGTTCGGCTGCCCTGCGCATCCGATAATGGACCAGATACGACTGAATACTGCTTCCCATCTGGTCCTTGAAGAGAGAGCACAGATAACTGCGCTGCAAACCGACATGGGCCGCAATGGATTGTACGGTAATGGCATTGGCATAGTTCATTTCAATGAAGTCCATTACCTGCGTTACGTACGTTTCCTTCGAATAATCCTGCATCGGTTGAAGATGCTCTGAATTAGCCTGATCAATCAAAATGGAGAAGAATTGATACAGCAAACCAGTCATGCTAATCTCCCAGCCTTTGTGGGTATTGCGGGAATTGATCATTCGGTGCAGGCAGGATCGCATCTCGTCATCCTCATTACCCAACTCAAAAATCGGGTGATGCTCGGACAGACAGGCCTGCTGTAAAAAGGAAGAACT
This sequence comes from Paenibacillus sp. FSL R5-0701, assembly GCF_037973995.1. Lineage (NCBI taxonomy): Bacteria > Bacillati > Bacillota > Bacilli > Caryophanales > Paenibacillaceae > Paenibacillus > Paenibacillus sp. FSL R5-0701. Next base: position 2,998,822 of record NZ_CP150230.1, read on the forward strand.
ATTGCTGCCTTGAAAAGCAACCCAGCTGTATTCCCATGGATCATCCTGATCTGCTTCGTAATGCACGACGGAATGCGGAACGATTAGAAATCCTTGTCCTTTGTGCAGGGTATACGTTGTGCCACCAACTTCGAAGGTGCCTTTGCCATTCAAAATATAATGAATTTTGTAATAGTCTCTCATCGCGGGGCCAAAGTGGTGACCTGGTGTACAGGCTTCGGTTCCATAATGAAGGAGCTGAAGCTCCTGAAAATGATTGTTCTTGAACATATACGTAATCAAGGGTATTCACTCCTGTACGATTTCGTCTCATCTTGCATTTTAACATACTACATATCTGAAAAGATTAATTATTTAACATTAGTATATATAGATAACAATCATTATTCCATATGTTTAAAGTGAAATGCCATATCGTTTATTCAGGAAAATGTCTAAGATGAAAAGGAATTCAACAAACCTTACAGGAAAGTGAGAATAACGATGCCCTATACTGCGAGTGAACAACGATATGATGAGATGAAATATGTACGTTCCGGCAAATCCGGAATCAAACTGCCGCAAATTGCGCTGGGTTTATGGCAGAACTTTGGTGGCAACCGTACATTGGATATTCAGGAAGAGATGATTTTGCGTGCCTTTGATCTCGGAATTAACCATTTCGATCTGGCGAATAACTATGGTCCACCTCCAGGATCAGCCGAAGAGAACTTTGGTGTGATTTACAAAAAACATCTGCGTCCTTATCGGGATGAACTGCTTATCTCGTCGAAGGCAGGCTATCACATGTGGAGTGGACCTTACGGCGAGTGGGGCTCCCGCAAAAACCTGATTGCCAGTCTGGATCAAAGTCTTGGTCGGATGGGACTGGATTATGTGGACATTTTCTATCATCACCGTCCAGATCCGGACACGCCATTGGAAGAAACGATGACGGCGCTGGATCACATCGTGCGGCAGGGTAAAGCACTGTATGTGGGCTTGTCCAATTATAATGCAGAACAGACGCAAGAAGCGGTAACCATTCTCCGTCGTCTGGGTACGCCATGTCTGGTTCATCAGCCAAACTACTCGATGCTCAATCGTTGGATTGAAGACAGTTTGCAGGACGTACTGGATGAGCAGGGCGTAGGTTCCATTGCATTCTGTCCACTTGGCCGCGGTCAGTTGACGAATAAATATGTCGACAAGATCAAGGAAGAACGAGCCAATCCAACAGGCAATTTGAAAAAAGAAGCATACACGGACGAACGGATTGCCAAGTTCGATGCGCTTCAGGCGGTTGCCGAGCGAAGAGGGCAGACGATCTCTCAACTGGCTCTGAACTGGATTTTGCGTGGTAACCGTGTAACCTCTGCATTAATTGGTGCAAGCCGTGTGTCCCAGATTGAAGAAAATGTAGCTGCCCTTCAGGCACCGGATCTGACAACGGAAGAGTTGAATGAGATCGAAAGCATTTTGGACGGAATGGGTAATTATCCGTGGTAACGTACACAGTATAGCTGTGTGAAAATTATAGTTAGGTAAACTTAATGTAACATAATTTAAGAATGAAATGGCGCCTTACCTGATCAATCAGGAAGGCGCCATTTTGTATATGTCATTTTCTTTATAGGATAAGATCTATTATAATAGTTCATTAATTGACCTATGTTTATTTTTTCAGAATGAACCTAGTTCATAGCACCTGGTCCTAGGATTTAGGGTATAATATATAGAAGCTATACAATTGAACTACGAAGGAGAGGCTCCATTTGAACTTTGAACAGTGGATTTCGCCTGAAAGCTATAACCTGACATCCGAGATGGAGAATCATCCATCAGACCGGATTGCACTTAGATGGCTCAGCGATCAACGAGAATTGGAAGAGATCACGTATGGTGATTTATTCAAGCAGGCGAATCGTCTTGCTGGAGGATTGCGTGAACTTGGACTAGAGAAGGGTGATCGGGTGTTGGTCATGGTACCACGCCGTATTATTGCCTATGTCATTTATATCGCTTGTCTGAAACTGGGGATTGCCGTTATTCCTTCCTCCGAGATGTTACGGGCAAAAGATCTGGAATATCGTCTGCGTCACTCTGAGGCGCGGGCTGTTATTGTATGGTCCGAGACGACCTCGGAAGTGGAAAAAATGGACGCGGATCTGCCGTCACTGGCACATCGCATCGTGGCATCACCGAATGGAGAAGTTAGCGTACCTGCTGAAGGTTGGGTCAATGTGCATCAGTTAATGCAGAATCAACCCGATGAGATGGCTGCGGTGGAAACACACCGTGATGATACGGCTATCCTTGCTTATACTTCGGGTACAACAGGTAATCCCAAAGGAGTTGTACATAGCCACGGTTGGGGATATGCCCACCTGCGGATTGCTTCTTCATTATGGCTGGATATTCAACCTTCAGATACCGTATGGGCAACGGCTGCACCTGGCTGGCAAAAATGGATCTGGAGTCCGTTCCTGTCGGTACTCGGAAGAGGCGCGACTGGACTGGTCTACAATGGATCATTCCAGCCCAAGCGTTACCTGGAACTGATGCAAGAACATCAAATTAATGTCCTTTGCTGTACACCAACGGAATATCGGTTGATGGCCAAAGCCGATGATCTTGGACATTATGACCTGTCCCATCTGCGCAGTGCAGTTTCAGCAGGTGAACCGCTCAACCAGGAAGTTATTGAAATCTTCCAGCGTCACTTTGACCTGACTATTCGGGACGGATATGGACAGACCGAGAGCACGTTGTTAATCGGCAGTCTCAAAGATGCGCCTGTACGTATTGGCTCGATGGGTCAGTCGATTACACCTGGATTGATTGAAATTATTGATGAAGAGGGACAACCTGTGCCTGCGGGTGAAGTGGGAGATATCGCGGTACACAAAGAGATGCCAGCTTTGTTCCGGTCCTATTATCAGGATGAGGGACGGAAGGAAGCGAGTCAGCGTGGCGATTATTTTGTAACTGGGGACCGTGCACGCAAAGACGAAGAAGGATACTTCTGGTTTGAAGGTCGCAGTGACGATATCATCATCAGTTCGGGTTACACGATTGGACCATTCGAAGTGGAAGAAGCACTTATGAAACACGCCAGCGTGAAGGAATGCGCGGTGGTTGCAAGTCCGGATGAGATCCGTGGCAATATTGTTAAAGCATTTGTTGTACTGCGAGATGATTCACTGGCTTCACCAGAACTGATGCGTGAATTGCAACACCACGTCAAAGAAATTACAGCACCTTATAAATATCCACGTAAGATCGAATTCGTTACGGATCTGCCAAAGACCAACTCTGGTAAAATCCGCCGGATCGAGTTACGTGAGCAAGAAAAACGAAATGGTTAGATCATTTTTATAGATGAAATTTTGGGGATTGTGCCTGCGTAGTGAAAGAGAAGGAATCGATTCTGCAGAAGCGAAAGCGTTCGTACAATATATGAAACAGGAGTGAACACAACCATGAGTCAATTTGAACAAACCTTTGAAAAGTCATTGGAACAATACGCAGAGCTGGTTGTTAAAGTCGGCGTGAATATCCAAAAAGGACAGGATCTGCTCGTTACTGCACCGATCGAAACGCTTGAATTTACACGTCTGATTGTGCAAAAAGCCTATGCGGCTGGTGCAAACTATGTACAGGTGGACTTTGATGACGACAACATTACCCGCAGTCGTTTTGAACATGGTTCCAATGACAGCTTCGACTATTATCCAGCCTGGAAAGCGGATATGATGGAGAATTTTGCAGCAGCAGGCGGCGCTACCCTGACGATCAAAGTTCCAGATCCTGAACTGTATAACGGAATTGACTCCGATAGCGTTTCCCGTGCTACCAAGGCAGCTGCACACGCACGTCGCGGATATGCCAAATACACACGCAACCATGAAATTAGCTGGTGTCTGATCAAGGCCCCGACCAAGGCTTGGGCGAACAAAGTATTTGCCGACATCCCGGAAGAAGACCGAATCAACGTGATGTGGGAAACCATCTTTAAAATGAACCGTGTAGATGGCGGAGACGCTGTACAAAATTGGAGAGAGCACCTGAATACCTTGACTGCAATGGGAGACTTGTTGAACAAAAAGAACTATAAGAGCCTGCACTACCGTGCGCCAGGTACAGACTTGAACATTGAATTGGTCCACAACCACATCTGGGGTGGCGGTGGTAGCGAAAATAAACAAGGTGTATACACGGTCGCCAATATGCCGACTGAAGAAGTATTCACCATGCCTAAGCGCAGCGGAGTGAATGGGTATGTTAGCAGCACCATGCCTTTGAACCTGAACGGGCAACTGGTAGACCAGATGAGAATCACATTCAAGGATGGACAGGTTGTAGCGTTTACGGCAGCATCTGGTGAAGAGCATCTGAAGAACCTGTTTGCTACTGATGAAGGTGCACGTTATCTGGGTGAGGTCGCACTCGTACCACATGACTCTCCGATCTCCAATCTGAATCGCATTTTCTACAATACGGGTATTGATGAGAATGCATCTTGCCACTTGGCTGTGGGAAGTGCGTATCCATTCAACATGAAAGATGGCACAACCATGTCGAACGAAGAGTTGCTGAAGCATGAGTGCAATGTGAGCTTGACTCACGTCGATTTCATGATCGGTTCCGCTGAACTGGATATCGATGGTGAGTTACAGGATGGTACAATCGAGCCGGTATTCCGTAAAGGCAACTGGGCATTTTAATTTCTAATCTAGTTATATAAGTTGAACTAAAGATTATTTACACTGACACTACGATGACAGAATAACCTTCCAATCGCTGTTATCCCCAGAATTTTTTTGATTCCCTTTTCCGAAGGGGAAAATCCGGGGATAGCGTATGCTTCCGATGCAGCTTTCTTTCAGAAAGCTTTTAGGCGAACGCTTCGCTTTTTCAGGTTTTTTCTGTCCTCTCCGTTATCGTGTAAATGATTAGTTCAACTTAAATAGTAGCAGTAATATTACTGAACGAAAAAAGTGACTTCAACTTGAAGTCACTTTTTTCGTTTCCTCGTAACATGGGTTACACAGGTTTCACAGGCACACATATCTCGCAATAATGCTGATGGAGCAGTTCCCAACGATATCGTTCTATAACCGGCTTGTTGTCCATCCGATAACCACTTGTTTGTAAATGAGGGATGATCACATTCCATGCATGCTGAATATCTTCTGCCGTGTGCTTCACTTTACAGATGAGATAATCTCCGCCTGTTAACTCGCCAATCTTAACAAACTCATCTTCCAGACGTTCAGATTCAGTGATGACAATACAGGCATCATATCTACATTTCTCGGGCGGTGTGGTAGTAGGGTCATCTTGGGGTATACCCAGTAATGTTGCTGATTCATGAAGCAATTGATTTTTGTCTGCCCATTGTTTCAGCGTATTCATCGCGTGAGCATTGGTTGGACCGTAAGGACCAACTTGTCGAACATAGGCGATACGGTATGACGGGAGGTTTTCGATAACCATTTCCATGAAAATCTTCCTCTCTGTACGATTTCTCTTACATGTTGGATGCTAACATGGTATAAAAGAATTTGCTTAGGTATTTGTTGAATCCCGGTGACGAAACTCATAGAATAGGGATAATATGTTGGAAGAATGTTCCAATAGAGCAAAACGAGAGGGGGAGGCGCTATACATGGATATTACTTATGCCTTCAGGGATGAACATTTCAGGCAAGTTGTGTTGGATCGCTTTTGTGATCAGCGGGATTTCATTCAGGAGAGTGACGTTTGTGAGGTTGAGATATTAGAACTTTCAAATCACAATATTAGCAATTTTGATGGAATCGAGTATTTCAGGGGTCTTCAAGAGCTGGATTGTGCCTATAATCAATTGAGCGGTCTGGATCTTACTCAGAATCACAAGCTGAGGACGTTACGTTGCAGAGAGAATCAGCTTCTTACACTGGACCTCCGCTCCAATTCGGAATTGCAGGTGCTGGATTGCAGTTTTAATCGACTTCGCAAATTGGATCTTTCTCATAATTCCAAACTTATAACGGTGGAGTGTCATTGGAATATGTTGTCGGAGCTGGCTTCAGAGCCCCTTGAGCAGTTGGAGGAACTTAGTTGCAGTTATAACGCTCTTTTCTCACTTGAACTTGAACACAATAAGCAACTGCGGCGACTTGATTGCGCCAACAATTACATGTTGGAACATGATGTAACAAGTTGTCCAAACTTGATTGAACTTTGTTGTAACCACAATCATATCAAACAGTTGGATTTTCGTTCAAATATGGTTTTAGAGAGTGTCCGTTGTTTTAACAACCATATTAGCAAGCTGGATATTTGCCATAACGTACAACTAAAAGAGTTGTACTGTTCCGAGAACAAATTAAACGAGTTGGATTATAGCGCTAATCCCAAGCTGGAGAGACTGCAATATGCAGATAATTTGATTTTTAATCCAATCATGAAGTTCAGGGGATGGGTGTGTTTCAGTATGACGCATCGATGTCCAACTATCAGATGCGCTTACTTACTCAGGATAAAGAACTGGTAGTCACTGCACAGGTTTCAACCAAGACAGAGATGGAAATATTGTCCCTATATATGGAAGAGACGTGGAAACGGTGGGACATGCTAGGTGAGCAGGCACTTAAAACCATTGCCGAGGCTCATCCGGACGAAGATATCAATGCATTGATTTTGGCTGATGCAGAATTTCAGGGAGATCAATATTTCCGATTGGGTTATGATGCGGGGGATACACCTGCTGGTCGACTGTACATATATGCGGAGTTTGACGATGAATTTAACATGTTGGATACGTTGATCTATGAAACGTATTAAAGCCACGAGATCGTGGCTTTTTTGCTGTGTTGAACTAAAGATTATTTACACTGACACTACGATGACAGAACAACCTTCCAATCGCTGTTATCCCCAGATTTTAATTCCATTCCTTTTCTAAAGGGGAAAATCCGGGGATAAAGGCGTACGCTTCGCTTTTTCAGGTTTTTTCTGTCCTCTCCGTTATCGTGTAAATGTTAGTTCAACTTATATAATTTGTTATATTATATGTTATTCAGCGTGCATTTTGTTGAAGCTAACATATTCGTTAATCGGTTTACGGTAACCGCGTGGGCGCTGTTTGGCTTCCGACTTTTTGCCGATGGTGATCAGCATAACGGGTACGTAATGGTTAGGAATTTCCAAACTCCGTTGCAGTTCTTCCGAATCAAAGCCAATCATTGGACAAGTGTCCCAACCGCGATCCTGAGCGATCAGCATCAATTGCATGGCAGACAGGCTGGCATTGCGAATCGCATCCTCACGTTGGAAGAATCTGCCCCGAGATTCGTAAAATTCAGTGACACTTTGGGATTCCTGCTCGTATTGGAATGGAGTAAGCGCGCCCAGGTTCAGCAAGCCTTCGTTAATCGTGCGGATATGATGATGGGCGTTGACGTCGCCCAGTACCACGATGACCGCAGAAGCTGTTTTTACCTTATATTGCTGGGAAGCTTCATGGACTTTCTCTTTCTGTTCCTCGTCTTTAATCACAAGATAGTGCGTGTGTTGTAGGTTAAAGGCAGATGGTGCAAATTTGTTAAGGGCAAACATCTCTTGCAGTTCCGAATCTGAAATTTCAATTGCTTCTTCAAAAATAACGGCCGAACTACGGTTTTTGACCAGATTCTCCAACTCACTCATGGTAGTTTCCCTCGCTTATGTATGATTTATAAACTGACTATAACACACTTAGTTACTTTATGTAAGTATTATTTTAGAATAAGACAAGGATTGTCTGCCATACGCTAAAATAAAACACTAGAGGTGATTCATGAAAGCATTGATCGCAAGGTATATGGGAGGACATGACCCTCATGAATTTCGGGTATATGTAATCCAATCTTCGACGTTAAAACGTTTTGTAGTCGTGGAGATTATTCTAGGCCCCATCGTGTACAATGTCGCACTTTATTTGTGCCAAAATGCAATACTTGCTGGAGTAGGCTCTTGGGCTGGAACAGAAGGTCTGAAGAGACTGCCACTGGTCTTCAGAAAAATCGTTGGGACATGATGAAGTGTGTAAATGAAAAATTGAAGCAGAAGAGGGCCAGTTGCGGCCCCATCTTCTCCTTCAGTCATGTTATCTATAGTCACGCTTCTTTTATCTAATCCAATAACTGTCTAGGCTTTGGGCTCAAACCTGCCTTATTTGGCACGTTCCAAATACTGCTCCAGCGTAAGTTTCTGGTTGGTAATCTCACCAGCAATATACACCCCTACATAACGTACATGCCATGGCTCATACGAGTAACCAGTCAATTTCTCCTGATCTTTGCCATAACGGATGATGAAACCGTACTTGTGGGCATTGGCTTTCAGCCATTTGCCTTCTTTGGTGTTGCCAAAGCTTTGCTGAAGATCATAACCAGCCGAAGCGCTGGAGATATCCATAGCTAGACCGGTCTGATGTTCGCTTTGTCCTGGCCGAGCACTTGTTTTATTGGCAACAGCTTCGCCTTTGATGCTGGCATTACGGTCAAAGATCGATTTCTGAGTCGCATACGAGCGATAGCCAGACACCGCTTTGATATCGATGCCGTCTTTTTTGGCAGCCGCAAATAGTTTCTCTAGCGCTGTTGCAGCTACTTTACGCATTTGTTTCTTCGGACTGGAACCTGAGAAGCTAAAAGGAATATTAGGTACAACCAAATCTTGTGGTGCATAAGTTGAAGGTAGATTTCTCTTTTTATTGACAAGTACAACTGTACTGGACACATTGGTCACAGTTGCCACATTTTTAATCGTTTTGATCGTACGACCAGGTGCATTATCATGCAGAAATTGAGTGAAGCTGGAGCTTGCCGCAGACGCGACGGGATTCAGGCTTGAAGTGATGGGAAACGTAGTAAAGGCAGAACCTGCTACAACAGAGCCTACGAGAATTGTAGATATGATGGTTTTACGAGTAAAAGGTTTCATGATGTGTGTTCCTCCTCGGAATATATGAATCTATATACCGAGTATACTAGAGGATTATATCCATAGGTTCTCCAATTGTTTCTGAGTTGTAAACAAAGTTTGCTATAAAATCTAACTAGAGGATATTTACCTTGCCACTTCGATGACAGAACAACCTTCCGATCGCTGTTATCCCCTGATTTTTTTGATTCAATTTTATAATGGTGAAAATCTTGTGATAGCCTATGCTTACGAAGCAGCTTTCTTTCAGAAAGCTTTTAGGCGAACACTTCGTTTCTTCAGGTTCTTTCTGTCCTCTCCGTTTCGTGTAAATGTTTAGTTCATCTTTTATAGAGTCTTTTTTGCAACTCTGATAGAGGCATATAAGGAAAAGAACGTTAAAAAAGCCGTTGCATTAGATGCAACGGCTTTTGATGTGAAGAGAGATAATACTAGATAACTTCAAGTATGCTAGAGACTGTATTACAACATGCAAGCATCGGATCCACCGGAGCTTCCCGCAATTACTGCACGGGTGTCACGAACGCGAACGTTGGCGCTGAGCACACCAGAATCACTGCTTAATTTGAAAGAAGGATAATTCTCTTCTGTATCCAGCTTCATGTGTTGTTCTAGGTTCAGCTGCTGCTTCGGATCAACATAGAACGGAACCAGATTGGTTTCAATCTGCGCGTCGAGAGCCGCAAGTTCATCAACAATGATAATAGCGATAACTCCGTTACATCCGCAACCTTCCAGGTCATAGATCACTTTGAAATATCCAGGTTGGTCATTCAGGCTTTCCGTCAATCGTTTTGCAGCCAAATCTGTAATTTGAATATACATATAGGTACACTCCTTTATATGTGGTCATGGTTGTAAGTGGTAAAAGAATTCATTCAGCTTCTATTCCCATTATACCACTTTAGCAAAAATCAAAGCATTTATTTTCTTGACTGATTAGTCTGGAAAAGGTATTCTTTAGTTAATGAGTAGGGAGGTGAGGTCTGAAATTGGGAAGAGCCAAGGAGTTTGACACGGAGACTGTTCTAAGAAAAGCAACGTCTGTATTTGGAGCGTACGGTTATGAAGGTACATCTTTGAGTTTACTGCTGAGTGAACTTGGCATTGCGCGGCAAAGCCTGTATGACACCTACGGAACTAAACATGATTTATTTGTCTCTGCTCTTAAATTCTATATTCAGCAGAAGACAGAGGCGGGGATCAGACTATTAAACGAATGCACAAGTGTGAGGCAAGGCGTGACGGAGTTGTTCAACGAAGCGGTTAACGTGTTGACAGACAACGAACGTCGTAATGAATGTTTCATCATTAATAGCGCGGTTGAACAGGCACCACAAAATCACGAAATCGCGGCTTTTATTCAAACTACTAATCAACAAATGGAAGATGTTTTTCATACTGCGCTGTTACGAGGCCAGAGGAGTGGCGAACTGAGGCACACAGAGGAAGAATTGCCCGGGCTTGCCCGTTTTCTAAATTATTCCCGACTCTCATTGACCTTTACGGCGAAGAGTGGTGCAAGTGCAGAAGCGCTGCGGGATTTTGTACAGATGACCCTAAGGGCTATGGATTAACGTTTTACTTGATTTGAGCAAGAAATTTAATGGTTTTTTGAAAATGAACGCTTAGGGCGTTTATTTTTTGACTATTCCAGACCGATTGGTCTGGAAAGAGAACGCCAAACAAACTGAAGGAGGAAGTAAGGATGACACAATCTCAGCAGTTGGAAGCGGGCAATAGTATACCGCATCGGATCATGCATGGATTCACTAATTTGCTACTGGATGGAAAACTGGAACAATGGTTGGAGCTATATACATCTGAAGCTATCTTCGAATTCCCATATGCACCAGCAGGATACCCTCAGATACTGGAAGGCAAAGCCGCAATTAAGAATCATCTTCATAATCTGCTGGGGATGATTGAAATTCAGCAGTTTTCTGAACCGGTGATCTTGGCTGATTCCACGAAACAACAGTTTGTGGCTGAATTTACTTGTAAAGGGCGTTCATTAGTTACAGGCAAGCCATACAACCAAACTTACATCTCTGTAGTGAGCCACTCTAATGGAAAAATTACACATTATAAAGACTATTGGAATCCAATGGTCGTACTCGAATCGGACTTAGGAGGAAGCAAGCATGATCAATGATAAACCGTTGACACTTATTACGGGAGCTAATGGAAAAACAGGAAGCCGTGTTGCGGCCATACTTCAAAAGCATCAATATCCGGTGCGTTTGGCAGGAAGAACGAAAACATCTCTTTCTGGTTCTGCCGGTAATTATGTTTATTTTGATTGGTATGATTCCGAGACCTATGCGCCGGCGCTGAAAAATGTGAACCAGGTGTATCTTGTCGTGCCAATCATGGACATGACTCCAGAAGACGTCATGATTCCATTCATCAAGTAAGCATTGTGGAACGGTGTTAAGCGATTTGTCTTGCTTGGCAGTGCTTCAATTGATGAGGATGGTCCTATTTTTGGCAAAGTACATCAATATTTAAAAGTTCATGCTCCTGAGTGGGCTGTATTGCAGCCTTCCTATTTTATGGAGAACTTTACGGAGGGGCCGCATCGGGAGACGACGAAACAACTTGGGAAAATATACAGTGCTACGGGTGAAGGGAAAATTGGATTTGTTAGTGCAGATGATATCGCAGCGGTGGCCTTCCATGCTCTGACAGATGTTGTCCCTCATAATACGGAGCATATCATTACAGGGCCGGAGTCGTTGTCCTATGGACAGGTTGCAGACGTCTTGAGCCGTGTACTGGGTCAGCCCATCCAGCATGAATCTTTGTCCGATGATGAATTGAGGAACAGCATGATTCGCGCAGGAATGTCAGAAGAATACGCTGCTGCCCTCGCAGGGCTGGATGTGCCTATCCGGGAGGAGGGGAGAGAAGATCAAACGACGGATACGGTGAAAAAATTAACGGGGAATAACCCGATTTCATTCGAGCAATTTATTCAAAATCATATGGAAGTATGGAAATAATGGAAGAAACATTTTCATATTATGAGAAGACGGTGCCTAGTGCCCGTCTTTTTGTATGTCTACCAGCATGTTGACATCGTTGATTCGAATATGGATCTCTCTCTAACCAGGGTCACTACGGAAAGCAGTGATTATACGAACACACTTTTGGGGAAATAGATGAGAATGAATGTTAGGGCGTGTCTGAAACACGCCCTAGATAAAGGGGCGAAGAGAGCGAATGATTCAGTTCGAAAATGTATCGAAACAATATCCTGATGGAACAACGGCTTTGCGTCAGGTTAACCTCAACATTAACAAGGGAGAATTGTTTGTCATGATTGGTCCGAGTGGATGTGGCAAAACCACCATGCTCAAAATGATCAATCGCCTGATTGAACGAACAGATGGAACCGTGCGCATTAATGAACGCCCAATCGATGAATACAACATTCACGAATTGCGCTGGAATATCGGATATGTGCTGCAACAGATTGCACTATTCCCGCATATGACCATTGCCGAAAATATTGCAGTTGTTCCTGAACTGCGAAAATGGAAGTCAGATCAAATCAAGGAGCGTGTACATACGTTACTGGACATGGTGGGTTTGCACGGAGATACGTACAGTGAGCGTAAACCGTCCGAGTTATCCGGAGGACAACAGCAGAGAATTGGTGTGTTGCGTGCACTCGCTGCTGATCCTGAGATAGTTTTGATGGATGAACCGTTCAGTGCACTCGATCCAATGAGTCGGGAGAAATTGCAGGACGATATTCTGGATATCCAGCGTCAGATGAAAAAAACAATTGTGTTTGTCACCCATGATATTCAGGAAGCGATGAAGCTGGGGGATCGCATCTGCATTATGAAGGATGGACAGGTTTTGCAGGTAGGCACCCCGGAAGAACTGATCCGACAGCCAGCTAATGACTTCGTACGTGAATTTGTTGGAAGTCCTAACACCGATACGAGTTCACAATCTGATTTTGATCTCGAATCTATCATGTCACCACTCTCACCGGGTCATGTGCCAAAATCAGCCAAAACCGCCGTCCCCGCATCCATTACGTTGACGGAGTTAGTTGATATCATGGCTTCCCATGACCATCTGCTGGTTGAAAGTAACCGCCAGATTATTGGCGAGATCAGTCGAGTTGATCTGATGAAATACTGGTCTGGTCAGTTACAGGAACGAGGTGAAGGACATGAATAGATTCTCGGAGGTGTTCAGTGAGCGCAAAGGTCAGTTGTTGTCTGCTCTGCTGGAACATATTCAGATCTCATTTATCGCCTTGTTCTTTGCTGTCCTCATCGCTATTCCGCTAGGTATATACCTGACACGCAAGCCAAAAGTCGCTGAACTGATTATTGGGGTTACGGCTGTGTTGCAGACGATACCTTCCTTGGCGCTTCTCGGATTGCTCATCCCGTTATTCGGCATAGGAACACTTCCTGCAATTATTGCATTGGTGGTGTATGCGCTGCTTCCCGTACTTCGCAACACGTACACAGGCATATCCGAAGTTGATCCTTCCATGGTGGAAGCAGCGAATGCGATGGGCATGAATAGCTGGCAACGTCTAATCAAAGTGGAACTGCCACTGGCGATGCCTGTTATTATGGCCGGAATTCGGACCGCTATGGTGCTTATTGTAGGAACGGCGACACTTGCTGCCTTGATTGGCGCAGGAGGCTTGGGTGCATTAATCTTGCTGGGCATTGATCGGAATGATACGGCACTGATCATCCTTGGAGCCATTCCGGCCGCCTTGCTGGCGATTTTGTTTGATGTACTATTGCGTCAGTTCCAGCGGTTATCCTTTAAGAAAACATTGGTTACCCTTGGTTCGCTGGCAATAATCGCACTACTTGTGATTACCATTCCCTTCGTGGCACGTGGTGGACAGAAGGATCTCGTCATTTCCGGGAAATTGGGGGCGGAACCCGAAATTCTCATTAATATGTACAAATTGCTAATCGAGAAAGATACAGACCTGACCGTTGAACTAAAACCCGGATTAGGCAAAACGCCATTCCTTTTCAATGCACTCAAGTCGGGTGATATTGATATCTATCCTGAATTCACCGGGACAGCGATCTCCGAATTTATGAAGGAAACAGCAGTCAGCACCGATCGAACAGAGGTCTACGAACAGGCAAGAGATGGAATGCTGAGCCAGTTCAACATGGTGCTTCTGAACCCTATGGATTACAACAATACGTATACGTTGGCTGTTCCAAAGAGCATCGCAGATCAATACAATCTCAAGACCATTTCGGATCTCAAACCGGTTGAGCAGCAGATCAAAGCAGGATTCACACTTGAATTCTCGGATCGGGAAGACGGATACCTTGGCATACAGAAAAAGTATGGGATTGAATTCCCGAACGTTGCAACAATGGAACCCAAGCTTCGTTATGGTGCTCTTCAGCGCGGAGATATCAATCTCGTTGATGCTTACTCCACAGACAGTGAGTTGAGACAGTATGAACTCGTTGTGCTGGAGGATGATCAGGAGTTATTCCCACCGTATCAAGGCGCGCCGATGCTTCGTCAAGAAACGGCAGATCAATATCCACAACTGGTTGAGGTGCTGAATCAGCTGGCTGGAAAAATTACGGATGACGAGATGCGTCAAATGAACTATGACGTGAACGTAGAGGGAGAGAATCCTGAACAGGTTGCAACAGAGTACCTTAAACAGGCTGGATTGCTGTAACTTCAGGCATCCCTACAATAGATGCACCAAAAGGATGAGGAGGAACCATGATGACACAAGAAACGTATGACTTGATTGCGATTGGCACAGGAAGCGCGGCAAGCTCTGTAATCACCCGTTGCGCTGAAGCTGGCTGGAGAGTTGCTGTAATTGATGAACGTGAGTTCGGCGGAACGTGTGCACTGCGTGGCTGTGATCCCAAGAAAGTGCTGGCTGGAGCGGCTGAGCTGATTGACTGGAATGAACGGATGCAAGGGAAAGGAATTCAGGGACAGGCGACCATCAATTGGTCTGAACTTATGGCCTTTAAACGCACCTTTACCGAGAGCATACCTAGAGCAAGTGAAGATCAATTCAAACAGGCTGGAATGGATACGTTCCATGGTAAAGCTTCATTTGTCGATGAAAATCATATTCAAGTGGGAGAAGAAATCCTTCATGGCAAACACATCCTGATTGCTACTGGTGCAAGACCTGCACCACTTGAGATTGAGGGCTCAGAGCATCTCATATATAGTGATGACTTTCTGGATCTGGAACGGTTGCCGGATCGTTTAGTTCTGGTAGGCGGTGGATACATTGCATTTGAGTTTGCACATATTGCGGCCAGAGCCGGGACGGAAGTCCATATCCTGCATCGGAGTGAGCAGCCTCTGAAGTCGTTTGATGCGGATCTGGTAGAATCTTTGTTGCAAAAATCAAAAGAGATCGGTATTCATGTTCACTTGAACGCGGAGGTGAAGTCCATACGGCAAGAAGGGAACACCTACGTCGTTCATGGCACACGTAATGGTGCAGATCACCAGTGGCAGTGCGGGCTTGTCGTTCATGGAGCCGGGCGTGTTCCTAATGTGGATGGGCTGGAATTGGAGAAAGCCAACGTCAGCTACAGCAAAAAGGGGATTACGGTGAACGAGTACTTGCAAAGTGAAAGTAATCCGAGAGTGTATGCTGCTGGTGATGTAACCGATACAAAAGGGTTGCCTTTAACCCCGTTAGCAGGTCAGGAATCCCGGGCTGTATCGCTCAATTTGTTGGAGGGAAATCAACACAAACCTAATTATAAAGTGATGCCTTCCATTGTGTTTACTATCCCTGCCCTTGGAGCTGTAGGTATGAGCACGGAACAAGCCAAGAAAGAGGGCTACGAGGTGCAGGTAAATGATATGTCGAAATGGTATACTTACAAGCGAACTCATGAAAAATTCGCCATGGCCAAAGTGGTGATCGATAAATCAACCGGACGTATTCTGGGCGCGCATGTGCTCGGGAGCAAAACAGAAGAATTGATCAACCTTTTTGCAATGGCGATTCAGTTCAATCTGACTATCGATCAGTTAAACACCATGAATTTTGCATATCCTACTGCTGCATCGGATCTGGGTTCTTTAATTTAGAAGTGATGATGAACTCCCCTTTGGGACGGAAGGAAGGATGAAAACAACGATGTCATCGGATTTTATTGGGCTTCATGAAGGCAAGTGGACAAAGGAACCCGTTGCTGCACGGATGGATGGGGATCGTTTCGTTGTGGAAGCTCGGGAAGGCAGTGACTTCTGGGAGAACACATTCTACGGGTTCTGTCATCGGGATGGACATGCCATGCTTGCTCCATGGGACGGAACGGAAGCGATTGAGGTATCGTTTGATCTAAGCTCATTCACCGAGTTATATGATCAGGCGGGACTAATGTTATGGTACGGAGAAGACCAATGGATCAAGGCCGGAGTTGAGGTCAATGATGGCGTGGCACATGTTGGAGCCGTCGTGACGGATACGTATTCGGATTGGTCACTCTCTCCTGTGCCAGAGTGGGGTGGACGAATCGTAACAATCAGAGCCTCCTACAGCAATGAGGCTGTTGTCATTCGTGCTCGCACAGATGAGCATCCTTGGCGTACGATTCGGGTTGCACGGTTTGCCTATCCGACGAACAAACACGCAGGTCCATTTTTGTGTTCACCAAAGCGTGCAGGGTTCGAGGTAGCCTTTACCAAGTGGAGATCCACGACACCCGATCAAGACTTGCATACAGATCCGCCGATTACAGATTAAAACAAGTTCAGATGCACGATAAACAATGAAACATGAACAGGTGTATCTGGCTTAGAAAGCAAGACAACACAAATAAGCAAGTCTTCCATTAACGGAGGACTTGCTTATTTGTGTGTTTAAACTTTGGACTGTGAAAAGTCTCCCGTTTACCCATTTCATCATTCACCGGGTTCAGTGAGTTCTTTTCGCACATACAACAGAGTGCTTGCGAACTTTACTTGAGTTTAACGTTTATTTACTCGTGTCCGTATCCAGGGACTGGGGGGTGGTCTCTTTTTCACCCTCATCATCATTGGACTTATTGAACTCAAGCATACGCTCCTCGTAATCCTCCAGGAACCATAACGGGTCCATGCTGTCTTCCTCACCGTTGTAATTGATGACGATTTCTTCGCCAGCCTTGATGTCTGTATACGCGTAGAAGTCAAAGGTGTGGTTATCAAAATTGATATCATAAGTAGCGTTAGGTTCATAGGAGTGGTTGATCAGACTGCCGTAACCGAGCAAAATAGCGGTATGATTCGCCCCATATTCGAACACGTAATCTTCCAGAATCGTTTTTTCCACATGCTCATGATCTTCATTTGGGTAAGGCACAACGGGTGCCTGGTGAATAAGCGTTCCTTTGGCAATATCAACGGTAGCAAATACCCCGCGGTTAAACTCACCACCATCACCCAACTTGGATTGTTTCACTTCAATCATATTGTTCACCTGATGCTCTTCGAAGAGCTCCGTTCTATATAATAGTAATTCGTTAAGGCAAAATTTTAACCCATACTTTCATATAAGGCAAATTTCAGACAAAAAGGTGCAATATTTTTAATATGGCGTTGAGTTGTGCAGGATATAACGCTTATAATATACAAAGAATTAAGTCTATATAGAAAAGGTGTCATGAATGAGCATATTAAATGTAGAAAAATTAAGTCACGGTTTTGGTGACCGTGCTATCTTTAACGACGTTTCATTCCGCCTCTTGAAGGGCGAACATATTGGTCTGATCGGGGCCAATGGTGAAGGTAAATCCACCTTCATGAACATTATTACAGGAAAACTTCAGCCGGATGAAGGCAAGGTAGAGTGGTCCAAACGGATGCGTGTTGGTTATCTGGACCAGCATGCTGTATTGAACAAAGGCCAATCAATCCGTGACGTACTTCGCGGCGCGTTCCAGTATTTGTTTGACATGGAACAGGAAATGAATGATATGTATGGCAAAATGGGAGATGTGACTCCTGAGGAGCTTGAACAACTTCTTGAAGATGTGGGTACGATTCAGGATACACTGACAAACCAGGATTTCTACATGATCGATGCCAAAGTGGATGAAACCGCACGTGGTCTGGGTCTGACGGATATCGGTCTGGATAAAGACGTCAATGACCTGAGTGGTGGACAGCGTACCAAAGTCCTGCTTGCCAAGCTGCTGCTGGAAAAACCCGATATTTTGCTGCTCGATGAGCCTACGAACTATCTGGATGAATTGCATATCGAATGGCTGAAACGTTATTTGCAGGAATATGAGAATGCTTTTATTCTGATTTCTCATGATATTCCGTTCCTGAACAGTGTTATCAACTTGATCTATCACATGGAGAACCAGAATCTAACTCGTTATGTGGGCGATTATGATCATTTCCAGGAAGTGCATGAGATGAGAAAACAGCAGTTGGAGTCGGCTTACAAACGCCAACAACAAGAGATCGCTGACCTCAAGGATTTTGTAGCGCGTAACAAAGCAAGTGTAGCTACACGCAATATGGCGATGTCCAGACAGAAGAAACTCGACAAGATGGATGTCATCGAGATCGCCAAGGAGAAACCGAAACCGCAGTTCAACTTCCGTGATGCAAGAACATCCGGCAAGCTCATTTTCGAAACCAAAGGTCTTGTAATTGGATACAACGAACCGTTGTCCAGACCACTGGATCTGCGTATGGAGCGGGGACAGAAGATCGCCCTCGTTGGTGCGAACGGAATCGGTAAAACAACCCTGATGCGCAGTATTCTGGGTGAAATTCAAGCTCTGGAAGGAACCGTTCAACGCGGTGAACATCTGGAGATTGGTTACTTCCAGCAAGAGATGAAGGATGCCAACTACAATACCTGTATTGAAGAGATCTGGCAGGAGTTCCCTTCCTATACCCAATTCGAGGTACGTGCTGCACTTGCAAAATGTGGTTTGACTACAAAACACATTGAGAGCAAGGTAGCTGTACTAAGTGGTGGCGAGAAAGCCAAAGTCCGTCTCTGTAAGCTGATCAATAATGAAACCAACTTGCTTGTGCTCGATGAGCCGACGAACCATCTGGACGTTGATGCCAAGGAAGAGTTGAAACGTGCGCTCAAGGCTTACAAAGGCAGTATTCTTCTGATTTCCCACGAACCGGAATTCTACCGTGATGTCGTTACGGAGACGTGGAACTGTGAGTCGTGGACAACAAAAGTATTCTAAATAGAGGTTGTTCAAAAAGTCCGCTTTTGATTACGAATCATGTGCGAGCTTGCGAACAAGCTCGAAGCGTGAGAAAAGGCGCGAATTTTGCTTGCAAAACAAGCAGAACTCGCGCCTTTTTTGCGTGGTTTTAACGAAAAATGTTTGAGCTCAATTCACAGTTGACAGCTTGAATAAGGCAATAATATAATTCAGGAAAGCGATTACATTTATATATTAAAAACCTGTTTCACTGCATAGGGGCAAGTAAGACACGGTATTCCGTATGGGTATCATTGCACTTAGAAGGGAAGACGGGTCTTTTTTTTGCACTCCAATGAAACCGGTTTCATTAAAATGAGGAGGTGGACAAACGCTCGTTACTGACAACTGGTTGCTGAGGATAGGCTGAACAACAACACCGCGTATACATGAACCATGCTTTCATCTTTCATGCCAAAGGAGAGAATGAACATTGGATAAACTCAGGAAACCCATGATATTTATGTTATCTGCAACACTTGCGCTGTCTTCCGGACCGTTGATGCTGCCGAGTAAGGCGTATGCCGATCTGAACAGTATACCCGCCACGTTGTTGCAGGACGATTTTTCGGATGGGAATTACACGGAATCACCCGCGTGGAACGTAAGCTCAGGCAACTGGGAAGTGTTCGCTGACCCGACAGATGCGTCCAATTCCACGCTTTTCCAGAGCGATACCAATGAAGGCATCATCTCTACTGGAGAATCCATCTCGGACATGACCGTGTCCATGCGCTTTTATACAGGAGAAGGTAAAGGATATCCGGGCATTTTGCCGCGGTTCCAAGATAAGAGCAATTTTTACTATTTTCAAATGCAGGTACCCAACAATAAACTCGTTTTCTCGAAAAGGGTGAACGGGACAGATACACCTCTGAAAACGGTGGACTATGCGTTTGCCAAAGATACATGGTACACACTCAAAGTGGTGTTATCAGGTACCACCATTCGCGGGTATATCGCGGAAAACGGCTCCGATCGCTTGGTATTTGATCTGGTCGATCCTACATACGGGTCAGGTACAGTTGGCATTCGAAATAAGTGGCAGTCGGTACATGCAGATGACGTGATCATTGCCGAGCAGCCGACTGGGAAC
Organism: Paenibacillus sp. FSL R5-0701; assembly: GCF_037973995.1. Classification (NCBI taxonomy): domain Bacteria; kingdom Bacillati; phylum Bacillota; class Bacilli; order Caryophanales; family Paenibacillaceae; genus Paenibacillus; species Paenibacillus sp. FSL R5-0701. Next base: position 3,019,111 of record NZ_CP150230.1, read on the forward strand.
GATATTCAGCTCTCCATTGCTGAGCAGACGGCTTCTTCGGTTTCCCTGCAATGGTCTGAAATCGCGGGAGCATCAGCCTATCGCTTGTATCGTTCCTCTACGCCTGAAGGCGGCTATGCCCTAGTAACCAATACGGGAACTTTGGGACACACGGATGAAGGATTAAGCGGGGATACGGTGTATTATTACAAGCTCGCTTATGAATACGGAGGTCTAACCGAATCATTATGGACTGCTCCTCTGGAAGTTCGGACAACTGCGGCGGCACCACAGGCTCCTGGCGAATTAAAGGCCGAGGCACTCAATGCCACAAGCGTGAAGCTATCTTGGTCCGCTGTGGACAAGTCAACTGGTTATCGCGTGGTTCGGGCCAAAGCTGGCAGTGAGCAATACGCGCAGATCTATGAAGGGAAAGGGCTTACTTTTACAGATCTGGAGCTTGAGCCTGGCACTAGCTACAGCTATCGCGTAACAGCTTATAACGCAGCTGGAGAGTCAGCATTCACTGTTGCAGAAGCCACGACATACTCCATTGACTCTCCAGCAGAGTTCGCTGCGACAGCTGTGACGGACACATCAATCTCTCTGGGGTGGAATGTCCTGCCTGGATCTGATGTAACGTATACCGTGTCCCGTGCAACCAGTGCTACGGGTACGTATCAGCAGGTCTATAGTGGCAATGAAAGCACGTATAACGATAGTGGCCTGATGATGGGCACAGGATATTTTTACATCATTCAGGCGACCGTGGACGGTGTAACTTCTCCAGCATCCGCACCGCGTGGTGTTGCGACGATTCGTACAAGTATTACACCGGGGCAACTGTGGCCGGATCTGGACGGTAAGCCGATTGATGCGCATGGGGCAGGCTTTTTCTATGATGAACAGACTGAGATGTATTACTGGTATGGTGAATACCACACGGGCGGATGGCCAGCGGTTGGTGTGCGCGTGTATTCATCCAAGGATCTGATGAACTGGACAGACGAGGGCATGGCTCTGACAACACTTCAATCCATGGATGATTTTGACAATGACCCGTTGATCTCCAAATTGTATGCGGGGCGTGAAGACCGCGTGGATATCTGGGCAGATATCCGCAAAGGACGGATTATTGAACGACCAAAGGTCATCTACAACGACAAAACGAAGAAATACGTGATGTGGGCCCACATGGACGGCGACAAGGACCCCTATAACGATAATGCGAATTATGGTAAGGCACGGGCCGGTTATGCGATCAGCGACTCTCCAACAGGGCCTTTTGTGTATCAGAAGAGTTACCGGATGGACAGAGCTCCCCAAGGGGAGAAAGATTTCTTCCCAAGCGACCGGGGTATGGCACGTGACATGACGTTGTTCAAGGACGATGACGGTACCGGTTATTTGATCTACTCCAGCGAAGAAAACCTGACGTTATATATCTCCAAACTGAATGAAGACTATAGTGACGTAACAGGGTGGCATAAGGAAGGACGAACGGATGACAAAGGCAATCCGGTACGAGATTCCACCTATCAGGCGGAATACGGCGTCGATTACGTGCGTGTGTTCCCGGGAGGGCAACGTGAAGCACCAGCGATGTTCAAGTATCAGGGGAAATATTATATTTTGACTTCCGGAGCTTCCGGTTGGGCCCCTAACGAAAACAAAGTGACGGTGGCGGACAACATCTTTGGCCCGTGGTCAACGCAGACCAATCCGTTCGTGCGTACGTTGCCAACCGATCCCGATCCAGGCAAGGCATTTGGCACACAGACCACTTCCGTCATTCCGGTCGATCCGGAAAAAGGCAAATTCATTTACGTAGGGGATACGTGGAATGGTGGCAATTTCTCGAATGATGCTGCAAAATACGTGTTCTTGCCAATTGAGTTTGGAATAGGCTCCGACATCGCGATCAAGTGGTATAACAGCTGGACACCTGATCTGCTGAATTCAATGGGCAAGGTAGATATTGCTGATCCGTTGCCAGAAGCCGTGGCGCTAGGCAAAGTACCATCCCTGCCAACAACATTGAATGTGCGCGAGGGTGGAGCACTGGTATCAACGCCAGCAGTATGGACGATTGATAACCGGGCCATGACGGCAGAAGATTTTGCCAAGCCAGGACCGCTCACTTTACAGGTAACCACACCGGAATATAACAACAAAAAGCAGGCAGTTCGCGTAAATGTCATTCCGGAGAATACACTCTATTTCGTGAATAGCGGAGGTTACGAAACGGCTGATTATAGTCTCATGGGTGCTTATATGAAAGGAACGCTTGCGAACCCGGGAACGGCGGACCAGATGTACGCTCCGGCTGAGGGACGTAATTGGGGTTATGTCAGCGCAGATGCACTGGCATCCGGTTCGAATGGCGGGGATATATTCTCGACCGTACGTTATCTGAACGGTGGCAATGTCAGCAATTCCCCTAAAGGCACGGACTTAACCTATAGATTTGATGTGCCAAACGGGACATACGATGTGTACGCCGGATTCAACGATCCGTGGACCAATACATCGCGCAGAGCGAATTTAATCATCAATGGCACCAATACCGGAGCAGTTACTTTTACGCCTGCCAGTGTTAGAGCCCATAAAGGCATCAGCGTGTCGGACAACAAGCTGGAGTTGACCGTGCGCAATACGGCATCGCAGGACCCGATGATTAGTTGGATTATGATCGTTAAACCTGACGCCGCGCCACCTGCAAATGATAGTGCTGGCCTTAATGCTGATGCGTTAGATTCAACGAGCGCAACGCTTCGCTGGGATGCTCATCTTGGTGCAGCAAGCTACAAGCTCTACCGCTCAGATCGTGAGCAAGGAGAGTATAAGGTGGTCTACAGCGGCAATGGACGGGAGTACACGGACAGTGAACTGAACCCCGGCACGGAATATTATTACAAAGTGGAAGCTTTGGATGCCACGGGGCAATCCTTGAGAGGTGTATCTTCCGCTTATCAGGTGCACACGGCTCAGCAGACCGCTGTCGATGTAGCTACAGGGATTACGGCACTGGAACAGCCTTCCGCAGGTGCAAAAAAACTGAAGTTACCATTCGTGCCGCAAGGTTTCACGGTGAAGATCGCTTCCAGTTCGGTACCGTCGGTCATTCAAACCGATGGAACGATTGTCCCACCATCCAAGGAAACAACAGTAACACTGGAGTTGGAAATTACTCGAACTTCTGACGACAGTAGAGCCCTGACTATACCGTTGACAGTGAAGGTGCCAGCATCTGTTCCTTCCCCTGGAGGCACGGACCCTGGTTCGGGTGGTAATTCAGGTGGCAATTCCGGTGGAAATCCAGGAAATGGTTCTGGTTCATCCAGCAATGGTGGACAATCCGGAAGTGGTAACTCAAGTGCAGAGAATGCGGTACCACAACCTAAACCGGAGAAGGACCGTTCTGTTCTGGAGTTGCAGGGACAGTCTGATCAGAAGGGTGTAGTGCAGTCCAACGTGGATGTTTCAACGATTAAAGATGCTTTTAAAGTTGCCCCTTCAACGGATGCTGGTCTGCGCTTGGTCGAACTTCGGCTGAAGCCGGTTTCGGGAGCGACGGCATATGAATTGTCTCTGCCTGCCTCCGTGTTGATAGATGAGGGTGAATCACATGTGTTTAACATTGTTACAGAGCTGGGGATGTTGGAGCTTCCTGCGACACTGTTAACAAAGGATATAGTTGGTGATGGGATTGCATCAATCCGATTGGTCAGAACGGAGTTACCACAAACAGTCGCAGATCAGCTTGGCACAAAATATGGAGTCCAGCTTGAACTTCAACTGGATGGTCAACCATGGCCATCGGAAAGCGAGTTGAACCTTCGTCTGCCTTTCCAATCCTCACAAAATGCTCAGCAGGATCGGATTGTAGCATTTGCCATTGGCTCGAACGGTGTGGCAACCCCATTGCCGCAAAGTTACTACGATCCAAAAAGCGGGCAACTTGTATTTTCCGTAACATCACTCACAGGAAATTATGCTGTTGTGCCTATAGAGCAGACATTCGCAGATCTTGCAGAAGTGCAGTGGGCCAAGAAAGCAATGGAGGCTTTGGCTATCAGAGGTGTAATTGATGCAGAGGCAAGCGGTGATTCCACGCAGTTACATCCAAAACAGGAGATGACCCGCGGCCAATACATGCAATGGTTGATGACTGCGCTGGGTTTGAATGCTTCTTCGGGGAATGCGTTCTCTGATGTAAACGAAAATGCTCCGTATTACGAAGCAGTTACAGCTGCGCGTTCGCTAGGTATCACCAGTGGCACCGGTGACGGGCGCTTCCTGCCAGAGTCCACAATCACTCGTCAGGAGATGATGACATTGACAGTGAGGGCACTTGCAGAGGCTGGACTGGTTGACTCCGAGACGGCTGCAACTGATAACCTTACTCGTTTCCGCGACGCTTCCGAGATTCGCTCCCTATGCCCGGGATAGTGTGGCTTTACTTGTGGATCTGGGCATCGCCCACGGGTACAACGGTGAGGTGAAACCACTTGCCGAAGCAACCCGAGCCGAATCGGCTACGTTGTTATATGCGATGATGAGCAAATTGGTATGGAATAAATGATGATACACCAGAATCGTAACGTATGAAAAAGAAGGCTTACTTTGACCTGGAACTCAGGTTGGAGTAAGCCTTTTGGAGTTAGCCTTGTTCATATATTCCACTTTCCACTTCAACTTGAGCTGGCCGCCAAATTAAAAAATAAAACAAAACCGTCCTTGATTTGAAAGTGGTATTATCCCCTTTAAGTAGACACTTGAAAAAGCCTTCATGTTATCATGAGGGTTCAAGTGACACTTGGAGGGGATATTTTTATGGCAAAAAAAGGACAAACATTTCAGACGTATACCGAAGAATTTAAATTGAATGCGGTTAGATCCTATGTCGAAGGGTCTTCAAGTTATAAAGTGGTAGCTGAACGCGAAGGAATTCGAAACTGTTCACAACTGAAGGTGTGGGTGAAAAAGTGGAAAAACGGGGAATCGTTCGATGAGCGAAAAAACAATGTTCCGAATCCAATGAAAGGACGTCCCCGTACTGCCTTTAGCAGTGTAGAAGAAGAACGTGACTACCTTCAAGCACAGGTGGATTATTTAAAAAAGCGGTATCCAAATCTAGTAAAGGAGAAGCGCTGAGCCAACGGGAGAACTACGATATCATAGACGAATTGCGCTGCTCGCATAGCATTACACGCCTATTATCGATTACAGGAATACCCCGTTCCAGTTATTACAAATGGCGAGCAACACAGCCGCAGCGAGACGCAAGACAAGACCGTGATCGTGAGATCAAAGAACACATGATGGCTATTCATTTTGCAAACCGAGAGTTTGGTTATCCTCGCATGACAACGGCGCTCTGGGAGGCTGGTCTGAACGTTAATCACAAGAAAGTATGGCGAATCATGCGGGAACTATCGATCCAATCGGTCATTCGTAAGAAGCGGAAGAAGTCCAGCTATACGCCATCTGTGATTTATCCGAATCGCCTGAAGCGCAAATTTCATGCCACAGCCCCCCAGCAAAAAATGGTGACGGATATTACTTATATTTCGGATGGAAACACATTCGTTTATCTGTCTGTCATTCAAGACTTGTTCAACAACGAAATTGTAGCTTGGCAATTATCTAAACGGAACGATGTTCAGCTCGTATTGGATACGGTGGAACAATGGACACAAAAAAGAGACGTTTCGGAAGCCGTGCTCCATTCGGATCAAGGCTTCCAATACACATCTCAGGCGTACAACACACGATTAGAAGCATTCGGCGTGAAGGGCAGCCACTCTCGCAAAGCAACCTGCCTGGATAACGCATGCATCGAATCCTTCTTTTCGCATCTCAAGACAGAGAAGCTGTACCTTAACCAGTGTAATTCAGAAGCAGAGATTCGACAAGCCGTGGAAGATTATATGTACCATTACAACTACCGACGATTTCAAGCCAAACTCAAACAGCGCGCACCGATTGAATATCGATGCGCACTGGCAGCATAGCTTTTTTCCATCTGTCTACTTGACAGGGGTAAGACCAAAAGGAGGGTTTTTGTTGTTTTTTGTCCTTTATCAGCGAAACTGATAAATGCTATAAAATCATTGAAATTGACCCTCAACACCCGGTGTGTTAGGTTTTAGAGAGAAGAAATTAAATTAATGTGATGATTTTAGTCGGAATTAAAATCGAAGCAATGCGCGAGGTGGCAAACAGTGGAACTTCAAGTGACAAACAGCCCTTTTAATCAAGAACAAGTTGAACTGCTTAATCGTCTTATTCCTACATTGACCGATGGACAACGTACTTGGTTGAGCGGATATATTGCAGCAATTCAGACAAGCGCGACTATAGCGGCTCCAGCTAACCTGGTACAGGCTGCACCAACTACAGGTATTGCACCTGTCAGTGCTCCGCCAGTATCCCGGGAAGTTACCGTGCTTTTTGGTTCACAAACCGGGAATTCCAGTGGCCTATCGAAGAAGATGGCCAAGAAACTTGAAGAGCAAGGTCTTCAGGTAACGTTGTCATCGATGGGAGATTTCAAACCGAACGGACTCAAGAAAATTGAAAATCTTCTCATCATCGTCAGTACGCATGGCGAAGGCGAACCACCGGATAATGCGATTCCGCTGCATGAATTCCTGAACAGCAAACGGGCTCCAAAGCTTGAAGGACTTCGTTACTCGGTGTTGGCTCTGGGAGATACCTCCTATGAGTTCTTTTGTCAGACAGGTAAGGATTTCGATAAACGATTGCAGGAATTGGGGGGTACAGCTCTTGTACCGCGCGTGGACTGTGATGTTGATTTTGATGAAGCAGCTGCGGAGTGGATGAATGAAGTACTGGCATCCTTAAGCAGTACATCTGCTGGTGCGAGTAAGGTAACCACTCAGGGTGTCACAGCTGCGGTGAGCGGCGGGGAATCCGAATATGATCGCACGAATCCATTCAAGGCTGAAGTTTTGGAGAATCTCAATCTGAATGGCAGAGGATCGGACCGTGAAACACGCCACATTGAGTTGTCTTTGGAAGGCTCCAGCCTGGACTACGAGCCAGGTGACAGCCTTGGGGTATTCCCTGAGAATCATCCGCGCCTTGTGGAGGAATTGATTGCAGCCATGGGATGGAATGCCGATGAACGCGTGACCGTGAATAAAAACGGCGATCAGGCATCTGTGCACGAAGCATTGCTGCGTTATTTTGAAATTACAGCTGTGACGAAACCGGTCGTGGAACAACTTGCGAAACTGAATCCTGGGAGTGGCCTGACGGCGTTACTCGCAGATGATTCCGAATTCCGCACAGTCATGAATAGCTGTGATCTGCTGGATCTGGTTCAGGATTATAATCTGAAAGGGATTCCTGCCGGAGAATTTGTAGCTGCTCTTCGCAAAATTCCGGCACGTCTATACTCCATAGCGAGTAGTTCGAAGTCTTTCCCGGATGAAGTTCATCTTACTGTTCGTTCGGTACGTTATGAAGCGCGTGGCAGAGAACGTTACGGTGTATGCTCGGTACATCTGGCTGAACGAATCGAAGCTGGCGACACCTTGCCTGTATATATACAGCATAACCCGAATTTTAAGTTGCCTGAGAACCCGGATACACCGATCATCATGGTTGGCCCAGGTACAGGTGTGGCGCCGTTCAGATCTTTCCTTGGTGAGCGTGAAGAAACAGGAGCAGAGGGCAAGACATGGCTGTTCTACGGAGATCAGCATTTCGCCACGGACTTCTTGTACCAGACGGAATGGCAACGTTGGCTCAAAGATGGTGTGCTCACGAAGATGGATGTAGCCTTTTCACGTGATACGGAACAGAAAGTGTATGTACAACATCGCATGCTGGAACACAGCAAAGAACTGTACCAGTGGCTTCAGGAAGGTGCAAGCGTATATATCTGTGGCGACGAGAAAAAAATGGCACATGATGTGCATGCTGCGCTCACCACGATTCTTGAACAAGAAGGCGGTCTATCGCCTGAGCAGGCATCGGAATATCTGACACGGTTACAGCAGGAGAAACGTTATCAGCGGGACGTCTATTAATTACCGGCCCAGCCGGATTGCACCATCCCGCAGAGACGAGAGGAGAAAGCAGCATGGTTTATAATAACTTACTTAACCCACAGCGCACGAATAGTGATGTGGAAGATATAAAGATCAAAAGTGATTACTTGCGCGGAAGTCTGACCGAAACGTTGGCCGATCGCATCACGGGCGCAATTCCTGAGGACGACAACCGTCTGATGAAACACCACGGCAGTTATATGCAGGATGACCGCGACCTGCGTAATGAGCGTCACAAATCTAAACTGGAGCCTGCATACCAATTCATGTTACGTGTGCGTGCTTCCGGTGGGGTTGTAACCCCGGAGCAGTGGTTGATGATGGACAGAGTGGCACATAAATATGCGAACGAGACGATTCGTCTGACCACACGTCAGTCTTTCCAACTGCATGGTGTACTGAAGTGGGATCTTAAGAACACCATTCGCGAAGTGAATGATTCGTTGTTAAGCACACTGGCTGCATGTGGTGACGTAAACCGTAACGTGATGTGTAACCCGAATCCGAATCAATCCGATGTGCATGCTGAAGTGTATGAGTGGGCATGTCAGGTGAGTAATCATCTGGACCCTCGCACCCGGGCTTATCATGAGCTGTGGCTGGACGGAGAGAAAGTGATTGATTCCCAGGACTCGGACGAAGAAGTTGAACCAATCTATGGCAAAGTGTATTTGCCACGGAAGTTCAAAATCGGTATTGCTGTACCACCATCCAATGATGTGGATGTCTATTCACAGGATCTTGGCTTTATTGCTATTGTGGAGAACGGCAAGCTGCAAGGCTTCAACGTTTCCGTTGGTGGCGGCATGGGGATGTCTCATGGTGACGCCAAAACCTATCCTCAGGTGTCCAAAGTCATTGGTTTCTGTACGCCAGAGCAAATGATTGATGTTGCAGAGAAAACAGTTATGATTCAGCGTGATTATGGAGATCGTGCCGTTCGTAAACATGCTCGTTTCAAATATACGCTGGATGACCGTGGTGTGGAGTGGTTCATTGAAGAGTTGACTACCCGTTTGGGTTGGAAACTGGATGCAACACGTCCGTATCATTTTGAGACTAACGGAGATCGATATGGTTGGGTAAAAGGTAATAATGGCAGATGGCACTACACGCTGTTCATTCAGAATGGTCGTGTAAAAGATGTAGACGGCTATCCGCTCATGACGGGTCTACGTGAAATTGCCAAAGTGCATACGGGTGATTTCCGACTGACTGCGAACCAGAATCTGATCATCGGTAATATCAGCAGCCAGAAAAAGAAAAAGATTGAAGCGTTGATTCAGCAGTATAACCTGACTGATGGTGCACATTATTCTGCGCTGCGCAGAAGTTCCATGGCTTGTGTTGCGCTTCCGACTTGCGGTCTCGCCATGGCTGAGTCCGAACGTTACTTGCCGTCCCTGATCGATAAACTGGAGCCTGTACTCGACGAAGCCGGGCTGAGAGACGAAGAGATTGTCATTCGCATGACCGGCTGCCCGAACGGATGCGCAAGACCGATGCTGGCAGAGATTTCATTTATCGGTAAAGCACCAGGTAAATACAATATGTATCTCGGTGGCAGCTTCACCGGACATCGCTTGAATAAGCTGTACAAAGAAAACATTGGCGAAACCGAGATTCTGGATACGTTAACTCCAATGGTGAACCAGTATGCCAAAGAACGCAATGAAGGGGAACATTTCGGAGACTTTGTCATTCGTGCGGGTTATGTTCCTGAAGTGTTGGATGGTCGACAATTCCACGCTTAATTGACCGGGTAAGATAACTGAAATTAGGACTGATTTAGGGCGGAAGCATTCCTTTATGGGGTGCTTCTTGTCTGCTATATATGGGGTGAATAGAGGTAACGTTAGTTGCTGCTGAGAGATTTATGAGAGGATAAACTGAGGCTAATCTTCAAATGGAGATGGATAATCACCGTAGTTAATCCCATTATTTCGTGTGTATTAACTTGTTGAAGTACGCTCAACAAGATATAATGGCATAGTAGAAAGCAGATTACATGTTGAAAGTGAGCGGAAACGATATGGGTCGTAAGTGGAATAATATCAAGGAAAAGAAAGCTTCAAAAGATGCAAACACGAGCCGGGTCTACGCTAAATTCGGCGTTGAGATCTATGTAGCTGCCAAGAAGGGCGAACCGGACCCGGAAGCGAACCGTGCACTGAAAGTCGTGCTGGAACGTGCCAAAACGTATAATGTACCCAAAGCCATCATTGATCGTGCGATGGAAAAAGCTAAAGGCAGCGGGGATGAGAACTATGAAGAGTTGCGTTATGAAGGTTTCGGACCGAATGGTGCGATGGTCATCGTTGATGCACTCACCAACAATGTGAATCGTACTGCGCCGGAAGTGCGCTCTGCGTTTAACAAAAACGCGGGCAACATGGGTGTCAGTGGTTCTGTTGCTTACATGTTTGATCCAACAGCGGTTATCGGTATAGAAGGCAAAAACTCCGAGGAAGTACTGGAACTTTTGCTTGAAGCAGATGTGGATGTACGTGATATCGTGGACGAAGACGATGCTGTAATTGTATATGCAGAACCGGATCAATTCCACGCTGTACAAGAAGCATTCAAAGCTGCGGGTATTACTGAGTTCACAGTAGCCGAGCTGACGATGCTTGCGCAAAACCATATTGAACTTCCAGAGGATGCACAAGCCCAGTTCGAGAAACTGATCGATGCGCTTGAAGACCTTGAAGATGTTCAACAAGTCTACCATAACGTAGAGTTCGTATAAGATAGCGATACGATATGTAGTAGTATGATTGCAAAAAAAGAGTGTCTGACCAATCTCCTGGATTGGACGGACACTCTTTTTTTGTTCGTTTATGAGTTGGACTGTAACGTTCCAGGGGACTGATCTGATTTTTTCGATTTACTTCCACCGAACTTGAACAATACAATTCCGCCAACAATGACAAGTACACCGAGCAGCTGATTCCACGAAAAAGGAATTTGCTCCAGACCGAGCCACCCCATGGAATCAAATAGTAGCGCAAAACTCAATTGAGATGTTAGCACGATCGAGATGGCGTACGTGGGACCAAGCAGCTTCATCCCTTGCACGAGACAGAAGACCACGCCAACCCCGATGGCTCCACTGAGCCAGTACCAGGGTTGCATATGCTGGAAGCTGAATGTATTTTTGCCCTCTACCAGCAGAGAGATGAGGAAAGAAGCAAGGAATCCGGTGAAAAGCACCATCGTTGTTGTGGACCATGAACCGGTGCGTTCATTGACTTTGCTATTAAAAATCGTTTGCAGACTGACAAGTGCACCTGCCAGTAGTGCAAGCGAAATACCTGTGATTAACATGGTTGTCGAACTCCTTATTCATAAATATTGTGACCTGTTATTTCACGTAGACCCGCCCGGTCCTTAATCATAATCAATCCCTGATGTCGTTCAATTAACCCGTCTGCACAGAGCTTCTGGATGACCCGGTTCAGGTGTCGGTAACTGGTGCCGATCAGATTCGCGATGTCGGTCAGATTGAACGCGTCCAGCTCTTCGTGAACGATACTGCCCGCTTCTTCTGTCGAGATGGAGAGCAGGTAGCTGGCTAGACGAACCTCAACGGGATACATCAGGTTGAAATTGGAAAAGTTCGAGTCAATGTAGAATTTGTGTGAGATGATTTTAAGCAGAAATTTAAGCAAAGGTGCATAATCGCTGGCAAGCTCAGCGAGCCACTGATAATGAATGCGAAGCATCACCACAGGTGACACGGCCTGAACCGTATTAACAATATCGCTTTCACGGACATACTCTATGTCACCGACCACTTCAAGCGGTGTTTTGAAACAAAGCACCAGCGTTTTGTCCTGAGCGGAGGTGGTGAAAATCTTGATTTTACCCTCAACCAGTACGTACAAATATTCGGAAGTTTCCCCTTCACGACAGATCAGTTCACACTTCTCAAAGTGGCATAACGTCATATGTGCACGCAGGGGCTCGTGAAATACAGTTTCGAGTTGATATTGCTTCAAATATTGCATTAATTGTTGCTCGTTATGGAACTCTTGCACGCTGTGATTCACCCCCGACGATATGTTTCAATCCTTCTCCAAAAACTATAGTTTCATAATAATGACACCAGTCACCATTAAGGCAATGCCCAGAAATTGCGGCAGTTTCATCTTTTGTTTCACGACACCGAACCATCCGTTACTATCCACCAGAAAAGTCAGGAACAGCTGGGCAATGAGCAGAGCCGAGATCGTGAATGTAACCCCGATTTGCTGAATGGCCGTCACTTCGCTGAAAATAATGACGGCGCCAAAAGCACCTCCAGCCAAGTACATAGGTTTTACTTGTTTGAGTCCTTGAAAGTTGGTGTCTCTAACAAATATTAGGATCAGCGCCGCTAAGATGAATCCTGTCAGTTGTGTAATCGTAGCGGCCTGCCATGTGCCCATGTCGGTGCTAATCCGAGTATTGGCAACCCCTTGGAGAGTGATACACGCGCCGCCCAGTAATGCAAAAATAATTCCTCTCATATGTACGCTCCTTATTCAATCACTTCGACTTCTATTATTAAATGATAAATTGACTCTGAACGCCAAGGACAAATGTCCTGAGCTTTGAAGTCACAGCATCTAGAGTACTATAAAGAACTCGGTAAATCCAGATGGGGCATGCAGAGATGCGTGGCATATGTGCTCAGTACTCAGTTTTCATCATAATCTAACGAATGTCAGCGATGCTAATTGGGCTATGTTGGGTAGAAATGGACGGTAAACAGGGGGGATGGAGGAATAGGGTGTCTACGATTCGTTACTTTTGAAAATCAGCAATTATTCGCTAAATAGAGTGTGTCAGGTTCGTTAGCTATCCAAGAAATGAAACGAGAGTCTGCCCAGCGTACCCCGGAGCATAGAAAATATCCAAGTCTCCAGGGTAGGATAGGCAGTCAGATTAGAAGCAATCAGCTAAAAGATCCTCTCCGTTCAAATCCAATGATTCTATTAGATCAAAGTGTACACAGGCTTCTCGCCTACAAATCTGACAGACAATTCGGGAAAACGTTCTGCCAACCTGTCTGCTAATAGCTTCATTCCCGGAGCCTCACTCTCGGCATGTCCCATCATGATTAGTGCCTTGGACTTGCCCTGCTGCGTGGCATCACGGATATATTCCGGTGTCTCCCATTCGAATCCTTCTCCAGCAATGATGAGATCCAATTGCTCGTTCTGAATCAAGGGAATCGTCACATGTCCATTACCACGAAAACCTACCAGTACCGCTGCGCGTCTACAGACTATTTCCGCATTGCCTGCAACGCGTACATAATCGATCCCCAGGGAACTTTTCACATGGTGAGCAATAACTTCAACGGTGCTTCCTTCCGGAAAAGAAAGGACGTCTGCTTCCGGTAGTCGTTCCTTCACATAAGAGGACCACCCCAATGCCCGAATCAGTCCTTCAGTAATGCCATCCGGTTGGAAGCGGTGGATGATATCATGACATCGATAGATGGAAATGCCTGCTTCGTTGATCAACTTTCTTTTGTCCGCATAAACCGAATCATTTGCAAGCCAATCCGTATGACTGTGATGGTTATAAAATGGAGATTCATGCGCAATGATCAAGTTTGCACCTTCCTGTATGGCTTGTTCAATAACATAATGTGTGGGCATAAAAGCAATGATAATCCCTGTGACCTTACGATCAAGTGAGCCCGTAATGAGCTGATCTACCGTGTTTTCCGGCAATTTAATGTTATCTGTGAGATGAAGTACAACGTCTTGAACAGTAAGATCCATAGAATGCATTCCTCCAATGACAGGATATAAAGTTAGTGTACCATGTTGGCATTTGAAATCTACTGCCTTCCAGATTATAGGGTCGTTTTTATTGTTTTCGGTTAATACTTAAACATACAGATTACAGTCGGTTAAGATAACAACGGAGCAATGAATTGTGCTGTACACGGATGTTGGATTCATATAGTTTTCTCAAACAAGAATAAGTATACTTACATAGAGCCTTTGCTTGTATTAAATGGAGCTGAGTGCAAGGAAAGCAGTTTCCATTTCAATATACTGAGAATCAGTTGAGGTCCGCATTCATTTGCAACAATAGAACAGATTGTGAAAGGGGATAACTACGATGACAGCAACAACTATTATGGAACGTCTGAAGAGCGAGACAGCTCATTATCACAGACAAGTAGAACAGAACCCTTATGCAAAAGCCATTATGAGTCAAACCGTGAATATAGAAGAATATAGAACATATTTAGAGAAATTTTATGGATTCCTGAAACCGCTGGAGGATCAGGCTGTACAGCAGCCTTTCTGGGAAAGTACGGGACTGGATATTGAGATTAGAGGCAAGGCTGGACTTTTGGAAAAAGATTTACGAAATCTGGGTGCCAGTGAAGAGGAAATCAGCCAACTTCCACTCTGTGAAGAACTGCCGGATATTTCAACACCTGCCCGTTTGTTCGGATATCTGTATGTAATTGAGGGGTCCACGAACGGTGGACAGATTATGACCAAACGTTTGTCGCAGTTCCTGCCGATTGAGGCGGATCGTGGATTGGAATATTTCAACGCCTACGGCTCAGAGACAAGAACAAGATGGAGCGAGTTTACAGGTTTGCTGCAGCAGTCCATCAGTACTCCAGAAGATCATGACAACATGGTACACAGTGCATCAGAGACATTCCGACTGCTGGACCAGTGGATTAATACGGACAAGTAACATCCCTTATATAACATCATGAGAGGAGATTTTCCTGGCCATGGCCGAACCGAAGTCCAAGAAATAACAAAAAGTGAAGGGAAAAATCGTGCAATTGTCGTGTGATTACGTCTGTGCAACGTTCGATTTGACCAAGATATCATCAATTTGTGAAAAAGTTAAAAATACTTGATAAAAAGAGGGCAGAAATGCCTTCTTTTTTGTGTCCAGGAATGTCTAAATTTCGTCACCGCAGACACAGGACAAGTGATATAATGATCCCTATGGATACACTTGTTCGTATTATGTCTTGGAGGAGGGTGAGATAACGTTCTATGAAAGACAACTCAAGACAATTGGAATTTATGGAGATAGATCTGAGTGAAGAACCTGAAACAGCAGCAGTTCCGGTTCCTGATCGTTCAACCATTGTGCAGTCTGCACATGATACGATGCAGCATCGTGGAGGCATATTGTCCTCAGAGAAACGTTTTGTAGAGGAAGCAAAACAGTGGGCAGAGATGAAGGGGGATGTATCCCCGTGGGTTCCCTTTATGAGTTACTGGCCAACGTATGGCGTGATGAATGAAGCCCAGCGCAAGTGGTATTTGTTTTGGAGGAAGGAAGTGCGTCAGGGGAGATACCCGGATACCGATCTGTCCTATCTATTTGTTCATATCTACGAGTTAATTAACGGCATTGGCTGGCAGAATCCTCAGGATGGTTATGATCAATTAAAGCAGCTATGGGTGAACTACCGTGAACGGTTGCCTCAATTAAATATATATATGCAAGAGTGGATGGTCGATTATGTGCTGGTCCATCAGATGGAAATGTCCTTATCCGAGGTCATGGTCCTTTCGGGCGGATACCTGCCAGCAGAGATGCTGGATAGGGAGCTGCAACGTATTTTACAGGATAATGTATCGGATATATCGCTGAATATGCTGCAAAGATACTATGATTACGATATTACGCTCAGTAAATTCTACAGAGATGGCGGCAAAGAAGTGATGGAGCAGTACATCCCGCGGGTCATGGCCTTGGTTGATTCGTACCTGGAACGTACGCGACAAGTTGGACTGTTGCCTGAGTGTGATCCTAACGATGAACGCACGATGGAGCGCATTCTGTTTCGCAAAGCAGTCTATGATGATTCGATCTATGGAAGATCGGTATCGTTCAGATATATGCCCATAGGTGAACAGGCTGAATTTGTGCAGATGGTTACGCGGATCTATCGATGTACTGAAAATAAACTTCGTGAATTGCGCGGATTCAGAGGCCGATTGCGAGGACAGACTCTTGAACCTGAACTTGCAAATCTGATTGAACGTTACCTGGACAAAACATATGCGACCGAGCAGGCGGAGTCTGTGGAACAACCGGTGATTCGTATTGATACGGAGAAATTGACATCGTTACAGCAGGAAAGTGAGTACGTGCGAATGGCACTTACGATTGAGGATGATCACGCTTCTGAAGTGAAGGATGAAGAGGTTAACAGTGCAAATGTTGCAAGTAATCCAATAGATGCGCTGGAAGCAAGGGATGAGATCACTCCAACTGAAGATTCCACGGTGCCGGACCCATCCTTAGAAGAGATTGTAACAGGAGCGTCAGCAGAATCGATTGAGTTGCAGTGGGACGAGTCTGTTGAGGCTGATCTGGATGAAGAATGGCTGCTCTTTGCCAATGAACTCTCCCCTCAGCAGGTGCAAACGATTCATGTCCTACTTGGCGCAAGTCCAGATACGGAGCTGATGCGTCTGGCTGAGCAATATGGAACGATGCCTACGCTTCTGCTGGATGAAATTAATGATGTGGCTATGGAAACGATCGGTGATCTTCTGATTGATGGTGATCGGATTGTTCCTGATTATATAGATGTGTTCGAACATGTGAAGAGGTGATACGCAGTGACAGAACTTAAAATACCAAAGCGGCTGACCACCGCACTTGTAAATTCATTGACGGCGGGTGTTGTCCCACGAATTGGGCTAGAGCAGATTGCTGTTGGTCGGAAACCGGAAGTGGAAGCCATTTTGCGGGATATGGACAATATTGCGGAGGGCGGCGCAGCGTTTAAACTCATTACGGGTCGTTACGGCAGCGGTAAAAGCTTTCTTTTGCAAATGATTCGTAACTATGCGATGGATCGGGATTTCGTTGTGGCAGATGCCGATCTTTCACCAGAGCGTCGATTGGTGGGAACCAAAGGGCAGGGACTTGCCACATACCGCGAACTGATGACTCGTCTGTCTACACGCACACGCCCGGATGGGGGAGCGCTGGAGCCTATTTTGCAAAAATGGATCGCAGGGTTGCAACAATCCACGATGCAGCGTCAGAATCTGCGCCCGGATGATCCCACTTTGCCACTGGAAGTAGAGAAACAGATCTATGCGGTGACGGGTGAGATGCAGAATCTGGTTCACGGTTTTGATTTTGCCAAAGTACTGGCGTCGTACTGGAACGGATACAAGCTGGCTGATGATGATCGCAAACAGGCGGCACTTCGCTGGCTTCGAGGAGAATTTGCAACCAAAACGGAAGCGAAAAAAGAACTGGCTGTTGGCGTTATCATTGACGATGACAACTGGTACGACTACTTCAAATTGTGGTCTGAATTCACAGCGCGCATTGGTTACAAAGGATTGCTGTTGTTCATTGATGAAGCGGTGAATCTGTACAAAATTACAAACAGTGTCTCCCGCCAAAGCAACTATGAGAAATTGCTGACCATGTTCAATGATACGATGCAGGGCAAGGCGGAGCACCTGGGCATATTTGTAGGTGGTACGCCGCAATTCGTAGAGGATGAACGGCGCGGATTATACAGTTATGAAGCGCTTCGCTCCAGGCTTATTGATGGTCGTTATGCAGCCAAAGCGTATGCGAATTACACAGGTCCGATCCTGAAGCTGGCGATGTTATCACATGAAGAGATTCTGATTCTGCTCCAGAAGCTGCGGCAGATTCATGCTCTGCATTTTGGATACAGCGCAAGTCTGACGGATGAACAATTGGTTGATTTTATGCAAACGGCGGTGAACCGACTGGGTGCGGATGAATTGCTGACCACGCGTGAAGTGGTACGGGATTTTATGGATGTACTGCATACGTTACACCAGAATCCTGAAGTGACTTATACTCAATTACTTGGCGAGCGGGCTGCGAAACCTCAGGAAACGGGTAAAGGGGCAGATGCTTCCGCAAATACGGATGATCTGGACGACTTTCTGGCGGAGTTTGAATTATGAGTGATAATTCGTTCTATCGGCTGGCGCCGTTTGTTCAGGAATTTATTTATAAAAAAAGATGGGAGTCGCTTCGTCCTGCCCAGATTGAGGCCTGCAATATCTGTTTTCATACCCCGCATCATATGCTGATTGCGGCGGGAACGGCCTCCGGCAAGACGGAGGCGGCTTTTTTTCCTGCATTGACCGAGCTGTATGAACGGCCTTCCAAGTCGGTTGGCATTTTGTACATTGGACCTCTGAAAGCCCTGATTAATGACCAATTTGAACGTCTTAAGGATCTGTTATCCGAAGGAAATATTCCGGTTTGGCATTGGCACGGGGACGTACCTCAGGCGGAGAAAACAAAACTGATGAAGAATCCGTCTGGTGTGCTCCAGATAACGCCAGAATCGCTGGAAGGTCTGCTCATGAATCGACCGAATGCAATCCCGGCGCTGTTTCATGACTTGCGATATGTCATCATCGATGAGGTGCATGCCTTTATGGGAGCAGATCGAGGTATTCAAGTACTCAGCGAACTTGCCAGAATCGAGCGTATGGCTGGCTGTGCACCGCGAAGAGTGGGCTTGTCCGCTACACTTAGTGACTATGATGCGGCTACATCTTGGCTTGCTGCCGGAACGCAGCAGGGAGTGGATGTGGTCTCTTCTCCAGGTGGTCGCAAGCTGCGCCTGCGAGTGGAACATTTCTCTTTTCCAGATGCGCAGGACGAGGAGCAGGCGGAGCAGCTTCATAACGCACGTAAAGCGTACTATGACTTCATCTATGAGAGCACACATCGCAAAAAAGCGCTGATCTTCACCAACAGCCGCACAGATGCTGAAGTTACCATTCTTGAGATGCGGCGGGTCGCGGCTCGCAGGCAGGAACGTGATGTGTTCCATGTGCATCATGGAAGTATCTCCGCCATGTTGAGGGAAGAGACGGAAGCTGCTCTGCGCACCGGGTCGGGGCCCGCGGTTGCTGCGGCAACGGTCACGCTTGAACTAGGCATCGATCTGGGCGAACTGGAACGTGTGGTTCAGCTCGGTGCACCGTATAGTGCGTCCAGCTTTGTACAGCGTCTGGGACGATCAGGCAGACGAGAGGACATGGCATCAGAGATGCTTTTTGTATGTCCGGAGGAAGAGGATGAGGAAGCGCAATTGCCAGCGCGTATGCCGTGGACTTTGATGCGTGCGATTGCTGTTATCGAACTATATGTAAAAACGAAGTGGGTCGAGCCGCTTGAAGCCCGCAAAATGCCCATAGGTGTGCTCTATCATCAGACGATGAGCATGTTGAAAAGTATGGGGGAGGCGGAGCCGAGAGATCTTGCAGAAGCCATCCTTTCGTTGGCTCCATTTGCGTTGATTAGACCTGATCAATATCAGGTTTTCCTGAATTACCTCATTGAGACGGATCACCTGCAATGGACAGAGGATCGAACATTGATTATCGGTCTGACAGGTGAGAAAATCGTGAATAATTATCGCTTCTACGCGGTGTTTAAGGATGATGAGGAACATAAAGTTTTAAACGGATCGGAAGAGATTGGTTCGATTACAACCGTACCCCCACCTGGCTATTGCTTCTCGCTCGCAGGCAAACTGTGGAAAGTGGAAGAGGTCGATCACAAGCACAAGGCTGTGTATGTGAAGTCAGCAAAAGGTAAAGTAGATACGTTATGGCTTGGAGCGGGAGGAGATATTCATACGTCGGTGGTACAGAAAATGCGTGAAGTGTTGTCCGACTCCGTGATCTATCCCTACCTGTCACCACAAGCCGTCAATCGACTTGAACGGGCGCGCCGCCTAGCTCGTGAAAGCGGACTGTTGAAGCAGGTCGTGATTCCGGCAGGGGGAGATTCGTTGTATGTTCTTCCTTGGGTGGGAAGTAAATCTTTCCGTACATTGGAGCGCTTGATGAAGCATAATCTGTCCAAGAAACTTGCCTTGCGTTCGGTTGTGCCCATGGAGCCATATTATTTTGTAGTGTCCGGCAAGGTCGATGAACGAACATTGTTAGCTGAGATTATGAGTGAGTGTCGAACGGCTGAAGACGCATCTACGTTACTGGCTGAAGATGAAGCGCCTTATCTGGGCAAGTATGATGAATTTGTCGCGCCGCCTTTGATCCGTGAGGCTTTTGCCGTAGATGGGCTGGATCTGGATGGATTGAAGGCAGGTTTACAACAAACATTGGAGTGGGACTCCTCAGGCTCCAATCGGACATGACGTTTTTACGTAATCAGAGTACTCGAAGTATAGTACAGCGATCGAAGCGACTCGGTGTAATAATGTAGTTCAACTTTTTAGACGGAATAGGGTTGACACCATCTCACCTCCCATGTAATATATGAAAAGTCGTCACACACGAATTACATCAAATTGCATATATCATTTCGTATAACCTCGCAGGCCGAAAGTGTACACAGGGCGAGGGTCTCTACGGGAAGCCTATACTTCCTAACTACGATGCCAAGGAATCAATGTATTCCTTGCTCGTAGTTAGGATTTTTTGCATTTAGATGGTGTCTGTGACATTGGCATGAACCAACATGCGGGCGTATTTTTCTTATCATCAGGAGGTTTATTCACAATGAAATATTATCTGTCCGTTCTCGCGGGAGCGATGAGCTATGGCATATTATCCACGATTGTGGTTCTGGCGTACGGCGAAGGATATAAACTTGGAGAGGTTGTGGGAGCACAGCTGATCACGGGTTTTCTTCTATCCTGGATGCTGGCGCTATACACAAGATTTAGAACAAAACGTAAGTCACAGGCAAATGGCAAAGCATCAGGAGCCGTGGCACAGGTATTCAAGCGGTTGACGTGGAAACAACGTCTGATATTGATGGCTGCTGGAACACCAACCGTAATTACAGGTCTCGTGTATTATCAGTCTTTGCGTTACATTCCGGCTTCACTTGCCATTATCCTGTTGTTCCAGTTCACTTGGATTAGTGTATTGATTCAGGCGATAAGCAAACGACAACGTCCAGACAAAGTCACGTTCCTGACGTTGATCATTCTGTTCGGTGGAACCTTGCTGGCAGCGGGTTTCCTGGAACAAGGATTGGGTGAGTTCAACGGTCTGGGTATTGCTCTTGGGCTAATGGCAGCCGTAAGTTATTCCCTGTTTGTCTTGTTCAGCGGCAAAGCGGTTCCTTCAGCGCATCCAGCCTTCCGCAGTGCGTGGATGGTTACAGGCGGATTGATCCTGCTGTGCATTTTGTTCCCGCCGACATTCCTCTTTAACGGATTGATCTGGAGCCAATTGCTTGTATTTGGATTGCTACTCGGATTCTTCGGGGCATTCATTCCACCAGTACTGTTCGCTATCGGCGTTCCGCATATTGGTGGTGACATGGCCGGAATCCTGGGTGCAGTGGAGCTTCCAATTGCAGTTTTGTTATCCTCAATCGTGCTCCATGAGCATGTCAGCGGATTGCAATGGTTCGGAGTTATTATAGTGCTCATTGGTGTAGCCCTGCCAGAGTTGTATAAATTACGCATGAGACGAAGTCGGAATACACCGATATATTCCTGAGTTATACAAAAAGGGATATTGCAAAGCATGAACGGGAATACCCGTAGATAAGCCTGAGAAATCAGGCTTTTTCTATTGAAATATTCTATATAAATTGAACTAAACATTTACACGAAACGGAGAGGACAGAAATAATCTGAAGAAGCGAAGCGTGCGCCTACAAGCTTTCTGCAAGAAAGCTACATCGGAAGCATACGCTATTCCCGGATTTTACCCTTTGAAAAAGGAAATCAAAAAATCTGGGGATAACAGCGATCGAAAGGTTGTTCTGTCATCGGAGTGTCCAGTGTAAATATTCTTTAGTTCCACTTATATAGCTCAACCGCAATAGCCCAGAGGGGTCATTTTCATTGTCATGCGAATCAGGTATGCTTAAAGAATACATCCGTCTGTGGATTGAATATTGATGGGACATCGAATGAGGAGTGTTTATATGAAAAGCTGGTTTGGAAAAACATGGCCTTGGTTAACGCTGGGTCTGACCGTTGTTGTACTGCTTGGATCATTTTTGGTTTATTTTATGGGCAAAGACGTATCCCCGGGATCGGGAAGTGCAGTAACAGCACAAGCCGAGACTGCGGAGGATTTGAAGGGATATGAAGTCATTGATGTGGACGTGAGCAACGATGGTTTTGGACCAGACGTTATCGAGGTGAAAGCTGGCGTACCGACCAAAATCAACTTTATTCTGACCCGGTCGGTTACACATGTGAAATCAGTAGGATCACAAAAGCTTGGCATGGATCTATACATGCAAAAGGGACCCAATTATTATACGGTCGACAAAGATCTGCCCAAGGGAGAATATGAGATCCATTGCGGCATGTACATGATATATGCAACGATTAAGGTCGTATAAACAGAAGGAGCAAAGTTTCGGGTCACCGAGCTTTGCTCCTTTTTTTGGTGCGTGATATCATGGAAAAGTGGGTAAAATCGATCAGGAGGTGGCGAAATGAAAGCGCTATTTATTGGAGGGACAGGCACCATCAGTACGGCCATTACGGAGATGCTTGCACAGCAAGGCTGTGAACTGTATTTAATTAATCGCGGCAATCATAACGATGACTTACCTAGTGAGGTCAACGTACTTCAAGCGGACATTAATGACGAGACACGTGTAGCGGAACTGATAGCTGATCTGGAATTTGATGTTGTGGCAGACTTTATCGCTTTTGTACCGTCTCAATTGGAGCGAGATTACCGTTTGTTCAAGGATAAAACCAAGCAGTTTATATTTATAAGTTCAGCATCAGCGTATCAGACTCCTCTGGCTGATTACCGGATCACGGAAGGTACGCCCTTATCGAATCCATACTGGGAGTATTCTCGCAACAAGATTGCCTGTGAAGACTATCTGATGAAACAATACCGCGAGCATGGGTTTCCTGTTACCATCGTGCGTCCGAGCCATACGTATGGCGACAAATCGGTACCTCTCGGTGTTCATGGTGCTCAAGGCAGCTGGCAGGTTCTCAAGCGTATCCGTGAAGGAAAACCCGTTATCATCCACGGAGATGGCACCTCACTGTGGACCATTACGCACAATACTGATTTTGCCAAAGGGTTTATCGGGCTTATGGGAAATATCCATGCCATTGGTGAATCGGTACATATCACCTCGGATGAATCCGTCACCTGGAATCAGATTCATGAGATTATAGCTGGTGTGTTGGGCGTTAAGCTTCATGCGGTGCATGTACCCTCTGAGTTCTTGGCCGCATGCAGTGATCAGGATCTTCGCGGCGGATTGCTGGGTGACAAAGCCAATACCGTTGTCTTTGATAACAGCAAGCTGAAGCGGCTTGTTCCGGAATTTGTAGCAACGACAAGAGCTGATCAGGGCATTCGACGTACGATTGAGCACATTCTGGCGCATCCTGAATTACAGACCGAAGATCCGGAATTTGATGTATGGTGTGACAAGGTCGTTGGCGCACTAGACGAAGCGTTATTAAAGATCAGAGATGAGAAATGAGAAGTAAGGCGTTCATGATCAAGTGTTTACATTCATGCGCTTAATCGTTATAATCAAGAAAAAATGACACTTGTTAGGGGAGGCACCCCAACTTAGGACATCGTTCCTTTGTTGGGGTGCCTCCTTTTTTTTGTGTGCCAAAAAGGAGAGTAGACGTTGAAGAAATCAGGAAAACGTGTGAAGAAACAAGCGGAACAATTAACCAAAGTGGTACTGGCATTTGCGTTATTATCACCTCAAGCCCTGTTGCTTGAATGGGGCGCAACGACGGTAATGGCTGAAACGGTTGAAACCATCGGGATTGTATCCGATACGTCCAGCATGAAGGCTGTACAGTCCTCCAAGGTGAAAGTGGAGATGAACAGTGATGGTAAATACAGAATTGTATTACTACCAAACACAAATGTATTTTACGGTGGTGATACAGGGAATGTATCCACCATTATCGACCATAATGGATCACCCGTGAACTTCAAAACATTGCCGCTTAATTATTACCGAATTAACAATAATGTGATTGAAATGTCCCGGCAAAAGGACAATGTCGAATATATTTTGCGTGTATCTATCGTTAATGCTACCTCACAAGGTGGATACATGAAGGTTGAACTGGAAGCCATCAACCGCAGTGGATCGGCACTGAATTTGGGTGGAACATTTTATTGGGATACGATGGTGAATGGCAATGATGCATCTCCGTTTGAAGTCATCGAGAATGGATGGCGCAATTACAGCGGCGGCGTTCAGGTCACGGCTTTTTATGCGAATACGTACAATGTTGTGAATGCAGATCGCATATACATGGGACAGTACAGCGGTCCGGACAATGCGCAGCTAACAGGGGGTTCTTCACCTTCGTCATTCACTACAGGGCAGACCGTTACGGCGAGTGATACAGCTGCGCAATTCTGGTGGAATGCCAAAGCAACAGCGAATCAGGCTTCACGCAAATTTTCAACGATCGTGGGAATCGGCCCTCAGAACGTTCCGCCTTCATTTACACTAACGGCTCCTTCTTCGGGGCAAACGTATTACAAAGGCGAGCAACTTCAGATCTCTGGTACAACGCGAGATACGGATGTAGGAGACCTATTGACCGTGAAATGGTCCATTGATGGTGGGTCTGAGAACATTTTGACCCAGATGACCGCGACGGGTTCAAATCAGTCTTTCAACACTAACTACACATTGCCTGACACCCTGCCAGATGGTACGCACACATTGCAAGTATGGGTCATGGATGACAAAGGTGGGGTGTCCTCAGCAGGAACCGTTAACTTTACGGTTAGAAGTTTTGTTGTGCCTGGAACGCCGACTTATACACTGGTTAACCCTAATAACTTGACGGTCAACTGGGATAAGAAGGCCAATGACGCCTCTGTTACATATGAGCTGAAGAATATGACCACGAATCAGATCGTGGATACAGGTGCGTCAAACAGTCGGCAGGTGACAGGGCTCACTCCGAATACCAGTTATTCTTTTGCTGTACGTGCCAAAAATTCAAGTGGTTCCTTCACGGGGTACTCCAGTCCATCCACCAAATATACATTGGCGAATCCACCCGCTGCTGCGGCTGTGACACAATCAGGCAACTCTGTTACAGCGAGTTGGAATAATAATAGTAACCCTGCGGGCACTCATTACAAAACGGAAATACGCAGTCCAGGTGGGCAAGTCCTCGCAACGGGAACAACAACTTCCACACGTACAGAATTTGCCCTGACCGGACTCGCGGATGGAAAATATGAAGTTCTTGTGGCGGCACTGAATGGTGAAGGGATACAGACCCCGTTTATATCCGCTGGAGAGATGATTAAAGATACAACGGGTCCAACTGCTCCTTCCGTTACAGTTACTCCATCCTCATGGACCAAGGAAGATGTTCTCGTCACGGTTGAAGAAGGAAAGGATGCTTTGAGCGGAACTCAGAAGACTGAAGTTAAAGTTGGTCCGGCAGGAGAATGGCGTGAATATAGCGATCCGTTTACCGTAAACAGTGAAGGCAACACAACTGTTATGGCACGCAGTATTGATGCGTTTGGTAATACAGGACAGGAAACGGCTGTGACAGCTAGGGTAGATCGGACGGCACCAACGCCTCCCGTTATCTCGCTGAATCCGCCCGATTGGACAAAAGCGGCGGTAATCGTGACATTAACGGTGGGTACGGACGAAGCAAGTGGCATTGGTCTGACACAATATAAGCTGGGAAGTGAGGGAGAATGGATCGACTATAAGGCTCCTCTTACACTAAGTGAAGAAGGGATAACCGAGATTTACGCACGAAGTGTTGATCGGGCCGCCAATGTCAGTGCTTCCACTTCGGCAACAGCCAGAATCGACAAGACTGGGCCTGAGCAACCAACGATTGCGTTAAGTGAAGAGGATTGGACGAATGAGGATGTAACTTTTGCGATAAACAGTGGTGAAGATGCGGGCAGTGGGCTTGCCAAGAGTCAATATCGACTTAACAAAGAAGGTCCTTGGATCGATTATACGGGTGAAGTGACGGTTACCGATGAGGGAGAAACGATCGTATATGCACGCTCAATTGACCGTGTAGGCAACATAAGCACGTCCGCTCAGGCTACAGTTCGAATTGACAAGACAGCTCCAACCGAGCCGGTGATTAGTTTAAGTCCTTCTGGATGGAGTAAAGAACATGTGCAATTCACTATCGCTGGAAGTGTGGATGAACAAGCGATATCCTATGAATACAGCATGAATGATGCCCCGTATATGACAGGAAGTAGCGGTACAGTTAGTACAAACGGCGCTACCACCATTCGGGCCCGAGCAAGAGATACCGTTGGTAATGTGAGCAAGGAAGTGAGTCGAATCGCCTATGTGGATCAGATGGCTCCAACGATTACATTTGCACCGAACGGACATGGCTGGACGGACACGGACATATCCACTACCATTCAGTATGCCGATGCCCACTCAGGCATTCAGGAACTGGAACGATTCTATCAAGTTACGAACAGTGCAGAATCACCGGAGCATTGGCTTGAAGCTCGCTCTGATGAGCATCAAATATCCATCGAATCGGAAGGCATCTGGTACATCCATGCCAAAACCATGGACAGAGCAGGGAATACATATGAGACAACTTCATCACCTTACCATATTCAACGCAAGCCCCAGCAACCGAGTCATGTGAGAATGACACAGATCGCTGAGACATCAGCTGAACTTACAGTGGATTTGCCGACTGGGGAAAGGTATACCGATGGATATCAGTATGAGATAACGAATAAAACAACAGGACAGTCATGGACACTGGATTATCCTAACCACAGTATAATCGATCACTCCCTAAGCGGTGGTCAGGTCTATGAATATGAAGTTAGAGTGAGAAACCATACCGGAGTAAGTGATGCAGTAAGCGCTCAAGTATTAACTACCCCGGCAGCTCCCGGAACATTGCACGTTCGAAAAGTAGATTCACAGCCCAATCTGGCCGAAATTCATTTTGATTCAGTACGAGGAGCAGATGCTTACCGCATCATCGTGACTACTTCGGACGGTGCCACCGTATTTGATCAGACGGTATCTGATCCTGGCAGCCTTCCCTATGTTAGCAACCTCGTTCCAGGAACCATTCATAACATTTCGGTAACGGCAATGAATGAAAGTGGCGCAGGTGGTAGCAGTAGAACCGGATTCCTCACACTGCCGGCAATGCCCGGACAATTTATGGCCGTTCAAATTCAGGAGCATGATATTTCATTAGAATGGCAGACAGTGACTTCTGCAACGTATTATGGTCTTTCACGTGATGGAGCAGCCATATATGAAGGAGAGCAGACGGAGTATCTGGACTCGGGTCTGGATAGCGGAACGGAGTACAGCTATACGTTAATTGCCGGAAATGAGACAGGAACAGGACCGTTGGCAGGATTACCTTTGCTCAAGACTTTACCTGGGCAAGTGTCCGGCTTACAGGTATCCGATGCTTCCACAGCGAGCCTTCGTCTGAATTGGGAAGCAGTACGAGGAGCCGATCGTTATGAGTTATGGTTGAATGGAGAGATGTCGGGAACGGTTTCTGCCGGAACCCAAGAATGGGTCTATGCGGGACTGAGTTCAGGAACATCTTATCAACTGGATGTACAAGCAGTGAACGGAAGTGGACAGGGGATACGCAGTTCGGTATCAGGAACAACACTACCGGAGAGCCCGTCGGGACTTCACGTTGTTCAAGTAACTGAACAGGGAGCAATCTTGAGCTGGGAACCTGTAGCTGGGGCAACGAAATATCGGGTGGTCATCGATGGACAGAGCCATGAGATATCAGATACACAACTCGCAGTTCACCACCTGTCAAGCAGTCATGAGTATACCTATGAAGTACAGGCAGGCAATGCTGCCGGGTACGGTGCATCCACCAGTAGTACAATTCTTACGCTACCTAGCAGGCCGGAAGGACTTAATGTCACATCGACTGGTGAGACAAGTATGGGACTTGCTTGGCAAGCTGTAGATACGGCGAATCTCTATATTGTGAAAATCAATGGAACAGAAATGGGTAGAACATCAGAACTGGCCTACATGCTTGAGGGATTGTTGCCAGGTACAGAGTACGCTTTGGAAGTACAGGCTGTGAATGCTTCTGGATCAGGTGAGACAGCGCAGCTCATCCGATTGTCCAAACCTGTGTCGCCTGCCGAAGTACTTGTTGATTCAGGAGTACATCATGCAAAAGTTTCCTGGTCTGTCGTGGAAGGTGCCGCTGAATACGTGATTGAGCAGAATGGCAAGGAGATCTATAGAGGAATGGAGAATGGAGCGACGATTACAGGTCTCCAGGGTGGAACGTGGCATCGCTATCAACTATGGGCAGTCAATAGACAAGGGACTCGTTCTGAAGCGACGGATGTATCTCTGCTGACTTTGCCTGAGAAACCCGTTAAGATTGCGGTATATGATGTGGCAAAAAACAGCCTGGGTCTGGATTTCAGTAACACTGGTGTCCAAGGGGCAGATTATTATGTCATTGAAAGGGATGGAAGAGAGATCACTCAGATGGATTCAAGTGAAACCCATTTCGTAGACAAGGATCTGTTGCCAGGAACGAAATACACTTATGTGATTCGGGCAGTCAATACGAGTGGAACGAGTGCGCCGCTTACTTTCAGTGTAATGACTCAAACGTTGCCATTGGTTGCAGAAAGTATAACAGTGAAAGCCGGAACACATGTGGTGGATCTGGCTTGGGATGTTGTTCAGGGAGCAGCAGCATATGAGATTCGTAATCGGGTAACGGGAGATGTGCAGAGCGTGTCTGAACCGTCTGTACATCTCAATAGTATGCTGGATGGCACGGCGTATGAATTCGAACTTGTTGCGATTAATGAAGATGGGCATCGGTCAGAGTCTATTCAGATTCAAGTTTTAACGAAACCCATATCACCTCAGACGGCAGGCATAACACATATTGCAGATCAGACCGCGGTACTGGACCTGACTGGAAGCTCAACACGGGGAGCAGAGCAATTCATTATTATGCGGGATGGTGTTGAAGTTGCTAAGGTTCCAGCAGATCAAACTTCATTTGAAGATGATGGACTGACACCAGGAGAGCATTACACGTATACCATCAAAACATCCAATGCAACGGGAGAGAGTGATTCCGGTTTCGAAGTTCACTTGAGAACGTTGCCTGCGACCATTCATGAACCTTTACATGCAAGCAAGATTGGGGAAAAGGAGGGATGGATCTCTTGGCCAAAGGTACAAGGTGCGGAGGGATATACTATACGTATCGGAGATCAGATGTTCACCACGATTGATGAAGGAGATATCACAGATGTGAAGTTAACTTATCTGGAAAGTGCAACCCGATATGATCAGGTGCAGATTATTCCTTATAATACGGCTGGTTCAGGAAGCCCAATGGCCGTGACTCCTTTTTACACCTTACCTCATGTGGATTCACTGGAAATGAAGATATACCCCGAGACTGATCACGCTAATTTGGAATGGGATTTCCCTTATGTAAACGAAACATTCGTTGTATTGCTGGATGGCATGGAAGTATATCGAGGCAAACAAAAAGAGTTTATCATTGATCAACTGGATGCAGGCAAGCAGTACTCGATTGAAATCTACACAGAGAATGATCAGGGAGATGCATCGGAGAAGCTGGCGTATTCTGTCCTGACCAAACCAGCAGCTCCTGTCAAAGTCGAGTATCATTCGGCGAAGGACCACATTCGTCTTCTATTGGAACAGAGCCGGGTGGAAGGTGCCGAGCAGTTTATCATTGAGCGGGATGGTGTGGAGATTGCTCGTGTTCCTGCAGACGAACTGTTCTATGATGATGAGGAACTCGAACCGGGCGTGAACTATATCTTTACAGTGAAGACCATGAATGCCTCCGGCAGTAGTGATGGTGGTTATTACCTTCAAGCAATGACTTTGCCCGGTAGTGCTTCTCCTCCTCCTGTAGTAGAGGGGCGTTCAATGTATGGTGCAGACATTGTATGGGAACTGATTCCTGGTGCTGCGGGTTATCGAGTTTATCGAAATGAGGAGCTTGTGGGAACGACAACGGAGACATCCATACATGTATCTCAATTAAATAGTGCAGAGCGTTATACTGACTTTGCAATCATTCCATTTAATGAGGCAGGGGAGGGTGAAGCGCTCCAGGTTCCGGAATTCGAGACGTTTCCTTCCGAGGATCTGACAGTTGCAGCCGTAGCGCAAGGCACAAGTACGATTAAGCTCACTTGGGAACTGGATTCAATGAATGAGGTGATTGTGATCACCCATAAAGATCGTGAGATCTACCGTGGCACGCAGCGCAGTTATGTATGGACAGGACTGAATGCCGAGCAGCATTATGAGGTGGAAGTATGGACGGAGAATTCAGCGGGTGAAAAAAGTGAAGGCAAACGGGCAGCAGCCATGACTTTTCCGTATACACCATCCGCCTGGAGCGGTAGTAGTACAGCTTCAAATCCAGCAGATACTTCGGTAAAAGCCGATGAGGTGAGTTCACAACCTGAACCTTCTGAGGAACAACCTGAGGTACCTGTGAAAAAAAATATCAAATTTATCGATATCAGCCAAACATTCAATAAAGATCAGATTACCTGGCTGGCGGAACAAAATATTATTCAAGGTGTAAGTGAAACCCGCTTCGAACCACGCCGTCCGATCACGCGTGCAGAATTTACCGCATTAATCGTGCGTCTGATGGGTGTGGATACAACGGTTAATGAACAGCATGAATTTCAGGATGTAAACGACGATGATTGGTTCGCTCCAGAGATTAAGGCAGCCGTTCACCATGAGATGGTTCAAGGGATGGGGAATAGGAAATTCGCTCCACATGCACTGGTAACCCGTGAACAGGCATCCAAGATTATAGCAAATGTTGTCCGTAAAATCAGACCGGAACCGCTGACTTCCCCAAGAGCATTTACCGACCAGACTGATGTATCTGATTGGGCTAAAGAAGAAGTGCAGGAACTTGCAGGTTTGTACATGATTACCGGATATGAAGACGGCAGCTTCCGTCCCATGCAGCACTTAAGCAGATCCGAAGCTGCAGCGCTGATCTTCCGCTTAAATAAGCTGATTCAAGTCATGGATGAGAACGGTACAGATCAAGTGGAGAAAGCGTCAGCGTTCGATCGTCATATCTAGATTGAATTGATTCTTACATGTGATACTACATTCATCGGAAGTGATGACATTACCGCTTGATTGGTTTTTAATGTTATAATAGGTTGCCAATATGATAAAAAAGGGTAATGAACAATGGTGATGAATAATGAATAATAAATTTATCCGGATATATGAAGATATTGCAGATCGTATTCGGACTGGAGAGATTGAGGCAGGTACGCTGCTTCAATCGGAACTGGATCTATCGGAAAGTTATCAAACGTCTCGAGAGACTATTCGCAAAGCATTGAAAATGTTGTACGAAGAAGGTTATATTCAGAAGATTCAAGGCAAGGGCTCGATTGTACTGGACATACGCAAGATCGATTTTCCCATCTCAGGTCTGGTTAGCTTCAAGGAATTAGCCAAAAAAATGGGACATCGCGCTAAAACGTATGTGAAGGTATTTGAGGAGAAACAGGTGGATCAGGCGTTACACAAGAAAATTAACTTTGGTCTGAATGAACAGGTCTGGGAGATCAGACGTGTGCGCAAAGTGGATGGAGAGCATGTCATACTGGACAAAGATTACATTAGCCAGCGGCTTGTTCCTGGACTCAGCAAAGAGATCTGTAATGATTCCATCTATGAGTACATTGAGCAAGAGCTGGGGCTTTCGATTTCGTTTGCCAAAAAAGAGATTCTGGTGGAAGAACCCACTGCCGAGGATAGGGAACTGCTTGACCTTGAAGGTTTCCACAATGTAGTTGTGGTGAGGAGCCAAGTCTACCTGGAGGATGCCAGTCAATTTCAGTATACGGAGTCGAGGCACCGGCCGGACAAGTTCAAATTTGTGGATTTTGCACGTCGCAGATAAGTTAATCAAGATCGATCAGAGAGTACCTTTCACTGCATCATTTGGGTGGATCGGTACTCTCTTTGGTTATGGGGGAATCCGAAGATCGTCCATCAAGAACCGCTTAATGTCAATGTTCTTCCTGCATGTCGGAGCGTATGATCACAATATATACGAGGCCGAGGAGTGAGGGAATTGAATCACGTGACAGCGACATCCAATGTTCGCATATGGGAAGAAACCAGGGATATTCCAACCTATGGTACAGGTAAACCGGACAAAAATCCGATGTTTCTTGAAAAGCGAATCTACCAGGGAAGTTCGGGTAAGGTGTACCCACATCCCGTGATCGACAGCATTGAAGATGAAGCCCAAATGAAGTCGTATCGATTAATTATTCTTGAAAATGAATATGTACGTATCGAGATGATGCCCGAACTGGGGGGACGGATCTATCGCGCGCTGGATCGGACCAATAACTACGATTTTGTATATTACAACCGGGTGATTAAACCTGCACTTGTGGGTCTGGCAGGGCCATGGATTTCAGGTGGAATTGAATTCAACTGGCCACAGCATCATCGGCCCAACACGTTTGGTCCAGTCGATTATACATTTGGCAGTAATGAAGATGGAAGCGCTACCGTATGGGTGGGTGAGATTGATCGCATGTATGGTACCAAAATGACCGCTGGCTTCACACTACATCCTGGCAGAGCCTATCTTGAAATCCATGCCGAGGTATACAATCGCACCAGCGCACCTCAAACTTTTCTATGGTGGGCCAACCCGGCTGTAGCTGTTAACGATCATACACAATCCGTGTTTCCACCTGATGTAACGGCTGTGCTGGACCACGGAAAACGGGACGTATCCCGCTTTCCCATCGCAACCGGCACTTATTACAAGATGGACTATTCCGAAGGTGTGGATATCTCGCGATACAAAAACATACCGGTTCCAACATCCTATATGGCTTATAAGTCGGATTATAATTTTGTGGGGGGGTATGACCACGGGATTCAGGCAGGTTTGTTGCATGTAGCCAATCATCATATTTCTCCGGGCAAGAAACAATGGACCTGGGGGAACGGGGAATTCGGTCAAGCCTGGGATCGTCAGTTAACGGACGAGGATGGACCTTATATTGAATTAATGACCGGAATCTATACCGATAATCAGCCTGATTTTACGTGGTTACAGCCCTTTGAAGCGAAATCATTCTCGCAGTATTTTATGCCGTATAAAGGAATTGGTATGGTCAAAAATGCAACAATTGATGCAGCGGTTAATTTGGAAATGGACGAAACGACAGGAATGGTAACCGTGATGGTATATGCGACGTCGGTTTTTGAACAAGTGACCGTTGAAGTGATAGGACCAACCACGGTATATCTCCAGGAGAGATGTAATATCTCACCTACGAAGCTATATAAATCTTCATTCCCGTGGAGCGGACAAGATGAATGGCATCAGGTGAAGTTAAGTGTTCGAACTGCGGAAGGAAAAGTACTTGTGGCCTATCAGCCTGAACGTTCTGAGATTCAGGAAGTGCCAGATCCGGCCACACCACTCCCGCTACCATCCGAGATTCGTACGAATGAACAACTATATCTGGCTGGTCTTCATTTGGAGCAATATCGGCATGCCACGTATGAACCGGAATCTTATTATCTGGAAGGGTTGAAGCGTGATGCAACGGATATTCGTCTAAATATTGCGTATGGTACATTGCTGCTGCGGAGAGGGTTGTTTCAAGCTGCAGAGAGACATTTCACACAGGGGGTAAAATCACTTACGTGGAAAAATACGAATCCATATGATAGTGAAGCTTATTATCAACTCGGTCTGAGTTTGAAACTACAGGGGAAACAGGAAGAAGCCTACGCAGCACTGTATAAAGCCGTATGGTCTGCACAGTATCAGGATACAGGTTATTACATGCTTGCTCAGATCGATACGGTGTTACATCGAGACATCGAAGCGTTGGATCACATCGAACGTTCGCTGATTCGTAACTCCAGAAATTATAAGGCTCGGCATCTGAAGGTGGCTCTGCTGCGCAGATTGGGTCAAGATAAACAGGCCATTCAATATTCGCGTGAGACATTGGAACTGGACCCGGTTGAATTTGGAGCTGCATATGAATTAGTCCTGATCTATAGCGGAGCGACTACACCTTTAGAGAGAGAACAAGCGGGGCAAACACATGAGCATTTCCATCGTCTGATGCGAGGAGACGTTTATAATTATCTGAATCTAGCCGCAGACTACGCGGATTGTGGATTGTGGGAAGAAGCACTGACGGTACTCTCTTATGTTGAATCCGAAATTGCACAGCCGTATCCTATGGTTGGTTATGCTCAGGCTTACTTATATCGTCAGCTGGGGGATGTGAAGCAGGCCCGGGAATGTCACAAGCAGGGGAAAGCTGCTCCAACGGATTATTGTTTTCCTAATACGATATTTGAATTCATGGTGCTTCAGGATGCATTGGCAGTGGATTCAAATGATGCGCGTGCTCACTATTACCTGGGAAATTGGTTATATGATCATAAACGCTACGAGGAAGCAATCACCCATTGGGAAACTTCACGCGAGGTGGATGCTTCATATTCGACTGTACATCGGAATCTGGGCCTGGCTTATTATAACAAGTCGAATCGGCCCGATCTTGCACTGGCATCATTGGAGGAAGCTTTCCGGTTGGATTCGCAAGATGCACGGATCTTCTACGAGTTGGATCAGCTGCGCAAGAAGATGGGGTATTCCTGCGAGCATCGAATCAAACAGCTGGAAGATCACATGGAGCTGGTTCATCATCGTGACGATCTGTACATTGAGTGGGTAACTTTATTGAATATGCAGGGTAGCCATCAAGAAGCATGGAATGCCCTTCAGACTCGGCGGTTTCATCCATGGGAGGGTGGAGAAGGCAAGGTAACAGGACAATATGTTACGGCACTGACGGAACTTGCAAAGCAAAAACTGGAGAAACAACAACCTGAACTAGCATTGGAGCTGCTGCAGAAGGCTTTGGTTTACCCGGAGAACTTAGGTGAAGGTAAATTGGAGGGAGCAGGAGATAATCCCGTTTACTTTTATCTTGGCTGTGCCTACAAGCAACTGAAGAATGATCAGGCGGCAGAGGAGAATTTCCACAGAGCATCCATCGGTTTGAATGAACCGGCAAGCGCGATGTTTTATAATGATCAACCGCCGGAATCCATCTATTATCAGGGTCTGGCCTGGCAGAAACTTGGCAATGTGAAGGAAGCAAATCGACGCTTTAACAAACTCATTGACTATGCGGAAAGACATATGCATGATCACATCCGAATGGATTATTTTGCGGTATCTCTGCCCGATTTCCTAGTGTTTGACGACGATCTCAATCAGCGAAATGAAGAACATTGCCGATATATGCGGGCATTGGGTCTTCTGGGGCTGGGTCGGACGAGTGAAGCCAAACTTGAGTTGGAGCGGGTATTGGAGAAGAATCCCAATCATCAAGGGGCAATCATCCATCGATAATTGATAATCGTTCAACACATCCCATTTATAGCGAAGGAGTTATATAATCCATGAATGATAATATAGCAGGTAGCCAGATTCGCTTTATATTGGATGCGGAAGATAAAGAGATTCGTGCGGGTTGCATGACTGGCAGTGGCGGCAAAAGTCCACAAGGGGAATCGTATGATTTTACCAACTATTATATGACTCGTAATGCTAAACCCCATATTCCCGTGGTAGGTGAGTTTCATTTCTCCAGATTCGCTTACTTGCAGTGGGAAGAAGAATTACTGAAGATGAAGGCAGGCGGGGTGAACATTGTCGCTTCCTATGTTTTCTGGAATTTTCACGAGGAGCAGGAAGGCGAATTTAATTGGTCAGGAAATCTGAATTTACGGCACTTTGTGGATCTGTGTAGCAAACATGAGCTGCCGCTGATCGTGCGAATTGGTCCATTCTGTCATGGGGAAGTGCGTAATGGGGGGATGCCGGATTGGCTATTCAGTTATCCATTCGAAGTCAGGTCGAACGATGAAGGGTATCTGTATTACGCCAAGCGATTATATCGGGAGATTGCCCGTCAGCTCAACGGCTGTTTTTATCAGGAGGGTGGCCCTGTTATCGGGGTACAGTTGGAAAATGAGTACATGCACGCTGGCGCACCCATGGATGCATGGGGGTATACCCGCGAAAAATACATTACCTCCGGCCGGGATGGACGAGAACATCTGAAGATGCTTCGCCATATTGCCGAAGAAGTCGGTATGAAGCCGATGTTCTATACTGCCACGGCCTGGGGCAATGCTGCCGTGCCTGAAGAAGGAACGTTGCCGATGCTCGCGGGGTATGCGTACACACCATGGATTCCCAATCAGCCTCCAAGCCGGGAGTATTTGTTCCGGGATCTGCATATGAATCCTGTGGAAGAAGTGGATTATGACAGTCTGGAGTACCCTGCTGCGTATTGCGAGCTTGCTGGGGGCATGCAAGTCAGTTATCACGCTCGTCCGGTTGTTGATGCGGACAGTGTCGAGGCGATGACCATTGTGAAGCTTGCGAACGGCAGCAATCTGGTTGGGTATTATATGTATCACGGGGGGACCAATCCGATAGGCAAAAGTTCATATATGAACGAACAGGCATTGCCGAAAATGACGTATGACTATCAGGCCCCACTCGGGGAATTCGGACGTATTGGTGAATCGTATGACCGCATTCGTAGCTTGTCCATGTTCCTGGAAGCATACGGTGAGTTGCTTGCACCAATGGGCTGTGTTATACCGGATGGTCAACAATCTATAACCCCGGAGAACACGTTGGATCTGCGTTGGTCTGTTCGGCAACAAGATGGCTCGGGATTCCTGTTCATGAATAATTATCAGGATCATGTGGCGATGCCTGATCGTGATATCCAATTGGAGCTGCATACCAGCAAAGGGACTGCTTCTTATCCCAGAGAAGGAACGATGCGGCTGAAATCCGGCATGGCGGCCATTCTGCCTTTCCATATGAATCTGAATGGAATGAAGATCATTAGTGCTACCGTTCAGCCACTGACCCGATTTATGGTAAATCAGGAACTCACAGCTGTCTTTTATGCCCATGAAGGTATGGCGCCTGAGTATGTTATTGATACAGCATCTGTTACAAATGTGGATATGCCCGAAGGTACAGTATCAGAGCAGGGGAATGAAGTTGTGATACATCCGATTGCCGGCAAAGACCATCATCTGAGGATCACAACATCGGACGGTATGGCCATACGTATCATTACATTGACCCGTGAAGAGGCCTTGAATGCCTACCGTTTCCGTGTGGGCGGAGAAGAAAGGCTTGTAATTAGCAGCAGTCATCTGTATGTACAGAATGAGATGCTCCTATGTACATCCGTGGAGCAACCAGAGATGGAGGTATCCTTCTATCCGGCTCCAGAGCATGTTTCAGCTTCGAAATATGCTGTGTCATCACAGTCGAAGCCGGGAATATTCGTTA
This sequence comes from Paenibacillus sp. FSL R5-0701, assembly GCF_037973995.1. Taxonomy (NCBI): domain Bacteria; kingdom Bacillati; phylum Bacillota; class Bacilli; order Caryophanales; family Paenibacillaceae; genus Paenibacillus; species Paenibacillus sp. FSL R5-0701. The sequence goes on from NZ_CP150230.1 coordinate 3,056,635, forward strand.
CGTATACATTCCAAGTTTCGTCTTACGAGCCTGCTGTAGAGGTTGATTCTCCCAAAGAGTATGCAGCAACACTGAGATTGGACACAGCGTGGCCGGAACAAGTAGATGACGTGTGGGTTGAGATTGATTATGAAGGAGACGTTGCAACAGCACATATTCATCATCAGATGTTAACGGATCATATTCACTATGGACACAGCTGGATGCTTGGTTTGAAACAATCCCGTCATTTGCTGGCTGATCACGCGCTTCGTCTGTCTATAACTCCAATTCGAAAAGGGACGACTGAGAGTTATGTGAATCAGGCTTATGTGGAGCGGTTTGAGGGCGTGGAGATTGGAAAGTTTAATGAGATTCGGGTGAGATCACAGTACCGAGTTGGGTTAGTATTGTCGGGAGTTAGAGAAGACACTTAGTCTAAATCAGGAGTTAAACAACAGATAAACAAGACTTAAACAACAGTTAACTTTCGTTAATAATACAGAGGGTTCTTTCTCCGAACGATTGTGAGGGGAGAGAGCCCTTTTTGCTGTGTTATGTAAAAACAAATGATTCCTAATCATAGTAAAAAGATCTTGACTGGTAAGCGTTTTCAATTTATCATAACCTCATAACCTTAACGATAAAGTTTATTTAAACTAAATAACGTAACTATAATAAAGTTATTAGTTGTTTATTTGCTAACAAAAGAACTTCTATTACCAACGATTTTAGTTAACTTATTGCCTGGAGCAGGGTTAATTGAAATAAAAAAAACAAATACAGGAGGTTCCAAACGAATGGTTAATCTGAAAAATTGTACAATCTTCACGGTTATTGCTGCTCTCATGTTTATGGTATTAGGGAGTGTAGCCCCCAAAGCATCTGCTGCCACAGGTTTTTATGTAAGCGGTAACAAATTGTATGATTCCACAGGTAAAGCTTTTGTCATGAGAGGTGTTAATCACGGGCATTCCTGGTTCAAAAATGATTTGAATACCGCTATCCCTGCCATCGCCAAAACAGGTGCCAATACGGTACGCATTGTTCTTTCGAATGGTAGCCTGTACACCAAAGATGATCTGAATGCTGTTAAAAATATTATTAATGTGGTTAACCAAAATAAAATGATAGCTGTACTCGAGGTGCATGACGCCACAGGGAAAGATGACTATAATTCGTTGGATGCGGCGGTGAACTACTGGATTAGTATTAAGGAAGCTTTGATTGGCAAAGAAGATCGGGTCATCGTCAACATCGCCAATGAATGGTATGGAACGTGGAATGGAAGTGCATGGGCTGATGGGTACAAAAAAGCCATTCCGAAACTTCGAAATGCGGGAATTAAAAATACGCTAATTGTGGATGCAGCCGGATGGGGACAGTTCCCTCAATCCATCGTGGATTATGGACAAAGTGTATTTGCAGCCGATTCTCAGAAAAATACCGTCTTCTCCATTCATATGTATGAGTATGCTGGCAAAGATGCTGCAACGGTCAAAGCCAATATGGAGAATGTGCTGAACAAAGGATTGGCTCTGATCATTGGTGAATTCGGGGGATATCACACAAACGGTGATGTGGACGAGTATGCCATCATGAGATATGGTCAGGAAAAAGGGGTAGGTTGGCTTGCCTGGTCTTGGTACGGAAACAGCTCTGGTCTGAACTATCTGGACATGGCCACAGGTCCGAACGGAAGCTTAACGAGCTTTGGCAACACCGTAGTTAATGATACCTATGGTATTAAAAACACTTCTCAAAAAGCGGGGATTTTCTAATCCACCGATGAAACAGGAACACTTTGACGGTTACGTCAGGGTGTTTTTTTAATAAAATAGTTCAATCTATAATGACTTTTGAATATTTCCGTTTGGTTTTAAAATATTTTGTTTTCAAAATAAAACAAAGATGTTAAACTCGGATTAGGAATAAAACAAACATTATCGGAGGGAAACAAATGGTACAGAGTTTATGGAATGCATCGCAGGCATCTGAGAAAACAACAGGACTTGAGCAGTTGGTTTACCGATCCAATCTGATTGGATCTGATCGCAGTGTATGTAACATTTACGGTGGTAATACCTCTACCAAAACGACAGTGAAGGATTTTCGTGGTCGTGATGTAGAAGTAATGTATGTGAAAGGAAGCGGCTCTGATCTGGGTTCCATGGAAGCGAAGCATTTTACGGGACTTGGACTTGAAGACATTCGACCATTAATTGAACGTGAATCCATGTCGGATGAAGAGATGGTTGAGTATCTGGGACATTGCATGATTGATGCCAAGCACCCGCGCGCCTCTATCGAGACTCTTCTGCATGCGTTCCTTCCATATAAACATGTGGATCATACGCACCCGGATGCGATTATCAGCCTGTGTTGTGCGCATAACGGCAAGGAATTAGCGAGAGAGATCTACGGAGATCGTTTTGTATGGGTGCCTTATGTACGTCCAGGGTTTACATTATCTAAAATGATTGCTGAAAGCGTATTCTCGAATCCCAATGCCGAACTCGTACTAATGGAAAAACACGGACTTGTCACTTGGGGAGAAACATCCGAGGAATGTTACGCTCAGACGATCAAGATTATCAATGAAGCGGAAGCATTCATCGAAGCACGAGTGAACGAAGAAAGTTTGTTTGGTGGTGTGAAACACCCGGCACTCGCCGTTGATGTTCGTCGTCAGATCGTATCACGTGTGATGCCAACAATCCGTGGAGCGGTATCGGACAGCAAAAAAATGATTTTGTCCTTTGATGATCAAGAGGACGTACTTGCTTTTGTGGGCGGAGCAGATTCACCGGAATTGTCACAGGTGGGTGCAGCTTGCCCGGATCATCTGGTACATACCAAAGTGGTACCTCTGTTCATTGATTGGACACCGGATGCGGAAGATATTGAAGGGTTAAAAGCCAAGCTGGTAGAAGGTGTGGCTGCCTACAAAGAGCAATATCAGCAGTATTTTGAGAGCAACAAAAACGAAGGTGATGTCATGTTCGAAGCGGCACCACGCGTTATCCTCATTCCAGGTGTGGGCATGATCAACACAGGTAAGAGCTGGGCGCTTTCCCAAGTAAGCGGAGCGTTGTATCACAGAGCGATTGCCGTTATGCGTGGAGCTACTAGCCTGGGTCAATTCGTATCACTCAGTGCAAACGAATCTTACAATGTGGAGTACTGGCCGCTGGAATTGTACAAATTGTCACTGGCTCCGGCGGAAACCGAATTCTCTCGTAAAGTGGCGTTTATCACAGGTGGAGCAGGCGGAATCGGAAGTGAAACAGCACGTAGATTGGTATCTGAAGGCGCACATGTGGTGCTTGCTGATCTCAACCTGGAAGGCGCACAGAAGGTAGCACAGGAAATTAATGATCAGTACGGTGCAAATCGTGCTTATGCGCTGAAAATGGACGTCACCGATGAGGAAGCCGTTCAATCTGCGTATGCAGATGTTGCGGTGCAATATGGCGGAGTGGACATCATCGTGAACAATGCCGGATTGGCCACATCCAGCCCATTTGACGAAACATCCCTGAAAGAATGGAACCTGAACATGAATGTACTGGGCACAGGGTATTTCCTCGTGGCTCGTGAAGCATTCAAGCTGATGAAACAGCAGGGTATAGGTGGAAGCATGGTATTTATCGGGTCCAAGAACTCGGTGTATGCGGGTAAAAGTGCCTCGGCTTACAGCTCAGCGAAAGCGCTGGAAGCACATCTGGCACGTTGTATTGCAGCAGAAGGTGGAGAGTATGGCATTCGTGTCAACACGATTCTTCCAGATGCCATTCTACAGGGTTCAGCGATCTGGAACGGTTCCTGGAGAAACGAACGTGCAGCGGCATACGGGATTGAACCGGATCAATTGGAAGAGTATTATCGCAAACGGACGACATTGCTCGTAAATATCTATCCAAGAGATATTGCGGAAGGAATTGCATTTTTTGCTTCTTCGAAATCCGAAAAAACAACCGGTTGCATGATGACCATTGATGGCGGTGTACCGGCAGCATTTACACGTTAAAATAGGAGGGTTCTTGCGGATGGATAACCAAGTCAAGCAAGCGTATGAAGCAGCCAAGGTATTGTATGCCCAGCACGGAATTGATACAGATGAGGTGCTGAACAAACTCGCGGAGATCAAAGTATCCGTACACTGCTGGCAAGGCGATGATGTCAAAGGTTTTCTGAATAAAGATGGGGAGTTAACAGGGGGTATTTCCGTTACAGGTCAATACCCTGGGGCTGCGACCACACCAGCAGAACTTCGTAACGATCTCGAGCAAGCTTTTGCTCTGATTCCCGGCAAACATAAGGTTAATCTGCACGCGATTTACACGGATACCGACGAGCAGGTTGAACTGGATCAGATTGAGCCAAAGCATTATGAGAACTGGGTGAAGTGGGCCAAAGAACAAGGACTCGGTCTGGACTTCAACCCAACATGTTTTTCCCATGAAAAATCAAGTGACGGGTTCACGCTCAGTCATCCAGATCCTGAAATTCGCAAGTTCTGGATTGATCACTGCAAGGCATCCCGCCGGATTGGTGCTTATTTCGGGGAACAGCTTGGTCAGACTTGTGTAACCAACGTATGGGTACCGGACGGATTCAAGGATAATCCGGTTGACCGGTTGACACCACGCAAACGTCTCAAAGAATCGCTGGATGAAGTATTTGGCGAACCGCTTAATCCAGAGCACAACCTGGACGCGGTAGAGAGTAAGCTCTTTGGTCTGGGTTCGGAAGCATATGTGGTGGGTTCTCATGAATTCTATATGGGTTACGGTTTGCAAAATGATACGTTAATCTGCCTGGATGCGGGTCATTTCCATCCAACAGAGGTTATTTCCAATAAACTGTCTTCCTTGTCATTGTTTACAAGTGGCATTCTGCTTCACGTAAGCCGACCGATGCGCTGGGATAGTGACCATGTGGTAATCATGGACGATGAGCTGCTGGAAATTGCCCGTGAACTGGTTCGACATGATCTGCTTGCGACCACACATATTGGACTGGATTTCTTTGATGCAAGTATTAACCGTGTAGCTGCATGGGTTGTGGGTACTCGCAACACGATCAAAGCCCTTCTCCGAGCGATGCTCGAACCGGTGGATGCCTTGAAACAAGCCGAGTTGGAAGGGGATTACACGTTGCGCCTTGCCTTAACGGAAGAGTTCAAATCCTATCCGTTTGGCGCGATCTGGGACTACTATTGTGCTCAGCAAGGCGTTCCAGTTCGTGAAAAGTGGATCACCGATATCAAAACCTATGAACAAGACGTATTACTGCAGCGCGATAAATCATTGGTTTAACTGTATTTAAGTTTCGTATAAACCACTATGGAATGAATATCCCATGGTGGTTTTTTGGCATAATCACGCTGAAATGCATAACTTAGGCGATTGCTTCCATACTAGGAATATGGATCTGTATCGTATACGATTGCCACGCAGAGGAGGAATAATGGAGTTGAATCTATCCCACAACAAACTGTATATCGCTGCACTTGGCGGTGTGAATGAAATAGGGAAAAATATGTATTTCATCCAGTACAATCAGGACATCATCGTGATTGACTGTGGTTCGAAGTTTCCCGATGAGACATTGCCTGGTATTGATCTGATCATTCCGGATGTAGCGTATCTGCTGGACAATCTGGATAAAGTAAGGGGTCTTGTGGTTACTCACGGACATGAAGATCACATTGGTGGTATTCCCTATTTGTTAAAACAAATGAACATCCCGGTGTATGCATCCAGGCTCACTCGTGGGCTGATCGAACTAAAACTGAAGGAGCATGGGCTGCTGCGAAAGGCGGACCTGCATACGATCGATGCTCATTCCAGCATTACGCTGGGAGGAATCGAGGTTTCCTTTTTTGCAACGAGTCATAGTATACCGGATTGTCTTGGTATCTTTTTTCAGACCCCAGCAGGCAATGTTGTGCATACCGGAGATTTCAAATTTGATATGTCGCCTGTACATGGACCTTTCCCAGATCTGCACCGCATGGCCGAGATTGGCAAACAGGGTGTCCATATTTTGCTCTCCGAGAGTACCAATGCAGAAAGACCCGGATTTACACCTTCCGAGCGTGTTGTGGGAGACCACATTCTGGATGCCTTTATCCGTGCAAAACAAAAAGTATTTATCTCTACCTTTGCGTCGAATGTCAGCAGGGTACAGCAGATTGTGAATGCAGCATTCGAGACGGGTCGCAAACTGGCACTGTTGGGCAGAAGTATGGTGAATGTGGTATCGGTGGCCAGTGAATTGGGGTATTTGCAAGTTCCTGACGGATTGATAATTGAAGCTATCGATTCGGATCAGTTTCCACCAGAACAAGTTGTTGTATTATGCACTGGTAGCCAGGGAGAAGCGATGGCAGCCTTGTCACGTTTGGCATCCGGTAAACATCCTCACGTAAGAATTAACGCCGGGGACACGGTCATTATTGCTGCCGGTGCCATTCCGGGTAATGAACGGAATCTTGCACATGTAATTGATAACCTGTATGTTCTTGGAGCACGTGTGATATATGGTTCAAGTGGTGCAGCTGGGATGCATGTATCGGGACACGGCAGTCAGGAAGAACTCAAATTGATGCTTACCCTGATGAAACCGGATTATCTGATTCCGATCCACGGTGAATTTCGCATGTTGTATCAACACAGACTGCTTGCTGAATCCGTAGGCATAGAACGTGATCATGTGTTTATCGTGAATAATGGGGATATGGTCCAGTACAAAGACGGCATTGCTTCGCTGGGTCCAAAAATTGCATCAGGAAATAGTCTCGTAGACGGTCTGATCATGGGTGATGTCGGCAATATTGTACTTCGCGACCGCAGGCAACTGTCCTCCGATGGCATGCTGGTGATCGTAACCACATTGAGCAAAACGGAGAAACAAATGGTTGCCTCACCCGAAATCATCTCCAGAGGGTTTGTATTTGTTAAGGATTCGGAAGAATTCATGCATGAGATCCATGAGCTTGTTCTAAACCGGATGGATGAGTTGACCGGGGCTGGGGTGAATCAGTGGAATGTGATCAAAAGAAAGCTGAAAGACGAGATCGGTCACTATATTTACGCGCAAACAAAGAGAAGACCTATGATCTTGCCAATTATTATTGAGGTCTAAGTCAGCAGGGATAGGGATTATTCTTGCCCTAATGGTCTGTGCAAACGTGTATATGGAAGCTTAACAGCCTGATGAATGTGGATCATACTTCGGTATGAAGTCACATTGCCATCGGGCTTTTGCTATTACATCGGGAATGTACAATAGATGTACGATAAATGGAATTGAATCAAATTCGCCATGGGTTTGCGATTCGAAGTATAATAAAAGGTAAACCAGCTAATAGAAATAAGAGGAGTCTTTATGAATAAAACCATTTCTGATATCGCTCAGATGGCAGGTGTAGCGAAGAGCACGGTCTCTCGCTTCCTGAATGGCGGATCGGTTAGTGAGGATACACGCCAGAAGATTGAGCGCATTATCAAACAATACAATTATGTTCCCAACACATTTGCACAGAGTCTGAAGGCAAAGAAGACCAGTATTATTGGTACGGTTGTGCCACGTCTTGATTCTTTTGCAACATCACAGACATTGATCGGAATTGATGAAGAACTGCGGAGTAATCAGTATCAGATGCTTATCGCAAATACGAGCCAGGACATGCAGCGCGAGATTGATGCCATCTATGATTTTGCACGACAGAAGGTGTCGGGTATTATTTTGCTGGCTGCTGAAGTGACTGAAGCACATCTGAAAGCAGTGGAGGACATACGTATCCCCGTGTTGTTGGTGGGGCAGCAGCATGAGCAACTACATAGTCTGGTTCACAATGATGACCAGGCAGGTTATGAGATGGGCAGATATGTCGTCGAACAGGGTCATCGCAAGATCGTGTATATGGGGGTTAGTGAGAAGGATCGGGCGGTAGGGATCTATCGTAAACAAGGGTTCCAGCGTGCAATTGCCGAGTGTAGTGGCTGTGAAGTGAAGTATTATGAGACAAGCTTTAAGATGTCGGAAGCCATCGTTACCGCTGAAGCCATTTTGAAAGAAAACACACCAACGATCATTGTCGGGGCTACGGATAATATTGCACTGGGTGTGATGAAGATTGCGTTCTCCAATAAAATCCGCATACCGCAAGATTTGTCTGTTACCGGATTTGGCGGATATGATATTACGGAGATGATTCATCCCACGCTGACGACTGTGAAATATCATTATTTGCAGGCGGGCAAAGTAGCGGCGAATCACATTATTCGTCTGGTCAAAGGCGAGTCGGTGGAGGAACGAACAACACTGGACGTAGAACTAATTCCTCGAGAAAGCGTTGACAAATTATAAAAACATCCTTTATGATAATTCCATCGAACCGGTTCCACTATGAATATCCAATGCGGATATGCGAACACGGGCAGGCATTAATGCCATATGGAATTATTTTTTTGCTTTGAGTGGAACCGGTTCCTATATTTTGATTTTCGTATAAGTTATATAAGAAAAAAAACATTTACGAAGAGGGCAGAAAAAATTCGAAGAAACGTAGTGTTCGCCTTTATCACCGGATTTCACCCTTTAGAAAAGGGATCAGGAAATCTGGGGATAACAGCGATCGGAGGATTGTTCTGCCATCGTAGTCCAAGTGTGAAATTTCTTGGTCTAACTTATATAAGCAAGAATGGAGAACAGCTATGAAAATGACTAGAGAGCAACGCTACAGACGAATTGAGCAAGCAGAGCCTGGAGAGGTTGCGAAGCTTGAAGCACAGATCTCCGTATGTCCTTGGCGACAGAGTTATCACATTCAGCCGATAACAGGTCTGCTTAATGATCCTAACGGCTTTGCATATTATCAAGGCTATTATCATCTGTTTTATCAGTGGTTTCCACTTGGAACAGAACACGGCATGAAATACTGGTACCATACCCGCTCGAAGAATCTGGTGAACTGGGAAAATGTCGGGATTGGAATCGAACCGGGTGGCAGGTATGACTCACACGGAGCTTATTCCGGCAGTGCGATTGAAAAAGACGGCAAGTTGCACTTGCTATACACGGGCAATACGAGGGATGAGGCTTGGGTCAGACACCCGTATCAATGCTTGGCAGTTATGGATGAAAGCGGTTCAGTAACCAAACTGAATGATCCCGTGATCTCGTCTGTGCCAGCCGGATACACGGAACACTTCAGAGATCCCAAGGTGTGGCAACAAGGAGACACGTATTATGGTGTAATTGGTGCGCAGAGAACAGACGAGACGGGATGTACAGTGCTGTATCGCTCCATTGATCTGAACAACTGGGAGTTTCTTGGTGAAATTCGTACGCAATTAACCTCCTTTGGCTACATGTGGGAGTGCCCGGATTATATGGAGATAGACGGGAGAGGTGTGCTTGTCTTTTCCCCCCAAGGCATAGACGCTGCGGGAGATCATTATCAGAATATTTTTCAATCCGGTTATCTGATCGGTGAGCCGCTCAATCTCCAGACAAGAGAGTTCAAACATGGTGAATTTCAGGAGTTGGATCGTGGATTCGACTTCTATGCTCCGCAGACGATGTTGGCTCCAGACGGAAGACGTATTCTGGTTGGATGGATGGGACTTCCCGATCTGGAATATCCGACAGACGATAGTGGCTGGGCTCATTGCCTGACCATCCCTCGGCAATTGTCACTGAGAGACGGCAAGTTAATCCAACAACCTGTTGCAGAGATGGAGCAATTGCGCCAGCAGGAGGAAGGGACACATATTTGCGCAACAATTAACAATGAAAGCCGATCTTTCACTGGTTTTAATGGGATTGTCTATGAGCTGATATGTGAGATAAGCCATGTAGGTGCAGAGATTGTAGGCATCGAACTCCGGGCAAATGGAACTGAAAAAACGGTTCTTCTGTATGATCGGATTCAGCAGAAAGTTGTCTTGGATCGGACGATGTCTGGTACCGAGCTGGCAGAGCAGAATGGCGTTGTACGACAGTGCACACTTACTGCGGACGTGATTAAGTTCCATCTGTTCGTAGATGCATCTTCAGTCGAGATCTTTGTGAACGATGGTGAGGAGGTCTTTACCAGCCGCATTTTCCCAAGCCGGGACAGCGTGGACATTCGTTTTTTTGCACGCGGAGGCAAAGCTGATTTTGAAGCAACTCAATGGAATTATTAAGTATTACGTGAGAGGAATGAGATAACATGTCGGAGAATCAACGGATTGCCCAGGAAGTCATTCATGCCATCGGGGGCAAAGAGAATATCGCATCATTTGCACATTGTGCAACACGTCTTCGCATCATGGTGAAAGATAAAGAAAAGATTGATCAGAAAACGGTCGAGAACATCGAGAAGGTGAAAGGGGCTTTTTTCAACTCGGGTCAATATCAGATTATCTTTGGTACGGGAACAGTGAATCGAATCTTTGAAGAGGTTGAGAAGCTGGGCATTGAAGGAACATCTAAGGATGATGTGAAGAGTCAGGGGAAAAAAGAAGGAAATGCTTTTCAACGAGCGATCCGCACGTTTGGTGACGTATTCGTACCCATCATTCCCGTTCTGGTAGCTACAGGACTGTTCATGGGATTGCGCGGATTACTTACCCAGAATGAAATTCTGGCGTTATTCGGGGCAACACCTGATGATATCTCGGCCAATTTCCTGTTGTTCACTCAGATCCTGACGGATACGGCCTTTGCATTTCTGCCTGCGCTTGTAGCGTGGTCTGCGTTCCGTGTATTCGGCGGAAGTCCGGTACTAGGTATTGTACTGGGGCTAATGCTGGTCAATCCCGCATTACCCAATGCTTACGCGGTGGCAGATGGATCAGCACAGCCGCTGCATATGTTCGGTTTTATACCTGTCGTGGGTTATCAAGGATCGGTTCTGCCTGCGTTCTTTGTAGGTTTGATTGGAGCCAAGTTTGAAAAGGTATTAAGAAGACGGGTACCTGAGGCACTGGACTTAATTCTGACTCCTTTTATTACGTTGACAGTCATGATTACGCTTGGACTTTTCGCTATTGGTCCTGTATTCCATTCCCTAGAAGAGTGGGTGCTGCATGGAACAACAGCTGTATTGGATCTTCCGTTTGGCATCGCAGGTATTATCATTGGATTCTTCCATCAGATTATTGTCGTTACCGGAGTACATCACATCTTTAATTTCCTGGAGATTCAACTACTGGAGAAAACGGGATTTAACCCGTTCAACGCAATCATCACCTGTGCTATGGCAGCACAAGGAGCGGCTTGTCTTGCAGTCGGTCTGAAGACCAAAAATATGAAACTCAAAGCACTCGCGTTGCCTTCGTCTTTGTCCGCATTTTTGGGCATTACCGAGCCAGCCATCTTCGGAGTTAACTTGCGTTACATGAAACCATTTATTATGGGGCTGGTTGGTGGTGGTGTGGGTGGTTTCATCGCTTCTCTGTTCCATCTGCAAGGTACGGGCATGGCTGTAACGGTTATTCCCGGTACACTGCTCTATCTGAACAGCCAACTGCCGTTGTATATCTTGTCCAACGTGGTTGCCATGGCGATTGCATTTGCACTTACCTGGTTCTTCGGATATAAGGATCAACCGGTCGCAGAAGAAGCGGTGAGCCAAGAGAACAGTGGAGTAACATCAACTGAAGTTAAAGCAGAGCAATCTAATCCGCATATTAATTCAGTTACCGATACCGTTACAAGCAATCGTCCTAAGGTAGATTTTCTCGAAATAGCTTCACCAATGAACGGTACCGTCGTTGCTCTGGAGCAGGTTCCTGACCCGGCGTTCTCGGAAAAACACATGGGTGAGGGCATTGCCATCGAGCCATCAGAAGGAAAAGTGTACGCACCGTTTGATGGTGTCATCGCACATGTCATGAACAAGAGTAAACATGCGGTGATTCTGGAGCATGAGACGGGTGTACAGATGCTGGTTCATATCGGAATTAATACGGTTGGACTAAAAGGAAACGGTTTTACCGCACATGTGAATAGCGGAGATCGTGTAACTGCAGGACAATTGTTGATTGAATTTGACATGGATGTCATTCAGGCTGCGGGTCTGCCGGTGATTACACCTGTGTTGATCCCAAGTGGAAACGAAACGATAGCAACTGTTACAGCAACGTCATCTGGCCATGTTCAAGCCCATGGGGAAGTGGTACTTGTAGTGAATTTTACTGAGCCACAATAGAGGCGTGTAAAGTGGGAAGCGGGGAGAGATGTATCTCTCCCGTTTCCCTTTTTTTGTGTACAATCGTATGAAATTAAAGAAACAGATCATCGGTGATCTAAGTAATCCAAGTGAGTTAGCACGCAAGAGAGCACCATTTTACGATTATCCAATCGACGCGCTATGAAAAACAAACGTTAATCGTGATCCTACAGACCAGCGTGACGTTTCAGTCGCTCGGCAATCTGCATTAGATCTTCCGCGGATATCCCTGGCGCAAATTCTTCCGGCAGATCAGGCAGCTCAGGTACTGGCCCTCCATACCCCGGCAAGCCTGCAAAAGCCTCCAGTTTACCACCATCGGTTGGGTGTGTCCCTTTCCAGATCTGGGCAATGCCCTGATAATCCTTGTCGCTGAACGTGTACAACCTGCGGTGCTCACCCTTCGCTTCCCACTTACGTGTCGTTTCAAAAGCTTTGTTATCCAATTTTGGAATAGGGAACATCTTCGTTACATCCACACCCGTTGCAATTTCCAGTGCCTTGGCATACGCAAGAACATGCACACCGCCGCGTACAAGCAGATAACCTGTCATTTCTCGGGCTGTTTTGTTGTCGGTCATTTCGTAGACCCTCATTTTGTGAGTTCTTGCACCGCATTCAAGAAAGAAATTATGCAACAGATCAAAGATCAGATTGCCACTGCTCACGACATATGAACCATTCCAGGGTCTTCCCATGGAGTCATACGGGAGCGCTGTCTGGGCAGATTCGATAAAGTGTGACGTCATCCGTGCGTCTTTACCAACACGCAGTGGTGTGGAGTCCGGGGCACCTGGTGAAGTTGAACCTTCAAGCATGAGGTTAATCGTATTGGCGACAAGTTCGACATGGCCGAATTCTTCCGCGGTAATACTTGCAACAATGTCATAAAAAGGACGCAGCTTGGATCTGCCTCTGAAATTGAATGACTGAAACATATAGTTATTTAATGTTGACATTTCCCCGAACTTTCCACCAAGCAACTCCTGAACCGCACTAGCTCCATTAGGGTCCGGATTATTGGATATGGGTAGTTCGATGGCAAGACGGTCTACACGTTTAAACATGACATTTCCCCCTCAATCCTAGTTAGTGTAAAGGTATGAAGGGGCACTTGTACGTTATTCGGTCGTTTGTGAAACAAAAACAAAACGTTCTGCCAGAGCTTTAAGCTCTGAACAGAACGTTAGATGAGTTCTTATTTGGAAGCTACGCCAACAACGCTTGTTCCATTTTTCGTGATTTTGTACGTCAGCACATCTCCGTTCCAGAAATGGAACTTAAGCGTGACTTCGCCATCATTGGTTTCATTGAAGAAGTTAGGTTTCAGTTCAATCACATTACGTTCGTAATCTGGGCTAAATGTGTAGGAGAATTCTTTGAATGGAGTCCAGTTCTGTGGACCGGCGTTCTCTCCGTTTGCATATGTTGCTTCCATCGTTGCCAGCTGGTTCCCGTTAAACGTAGTCGGAATGGCAAATGCACTGGTTGTACCTGTTGCATCGTTCAACTTAGGTGTGTCATATTTAATGATATTAAAGTTCCAGTCAGCACCTTGGTTGAATCCAGCTGTGAGTGTAGCATTTACGCCTAAATCACCAGAGGCTGTCAATTTGGTTAACAGATTGGATTTTAACGTAAGTACATCTTTTTTGATCGTATAGTCTTTACCTCTTACAAGAGGGGTGGTGCCATTTTTCAACGAATTGAATTTGTTCCCATTCAGATTGAGCCTTACCTTTTTATCTTGAATGGCTTCATTTTGTTTAAGATATACGAGGTCCGTTTCGGCTGTGGATGAGCGACCTGTCCAGCTGGCTTTCATGGTATCAAATAATTCCTGATCAGACCAAGTAAAGCTTGTGCGACCGAAGTGTTGTCCGTTATCCCACAACATCGTGGTCATCTGTTTTTGACGCAGATATTGTCCAACAAATTCGAAGAATTTCAGTTTTTCGCCTTGCTCAATGACACCTGTGTGTTGGTCAAAACCAAGCAAGCCATACTCACCGACGATAACCGGAATGCCTTTCGCTGTGAAAGCATTGTATACCCGATCGAATGTGTCGGTAACGTCCTTTTGTACTTCCTCGTTATACTTGGTGTAACCTGCGATGTTCACACTGAATGGCCAGAACCCGTAGTAGTGAACGGTTGCAATAATATTGCTGTCATTCAATTTTTGAATGGTCTTATTCAGTTCATCCAGATCAGGCTGAGCGGAAGAGGTATGCATCGTTGGAAGCACAAGTGGACGTGTCTCGTTGTTTCCACCCGAAGTTCTTACGATCTTGTGAAAAGAAGTATTCAACTCGTCCAGCATGAGATATCCAATTGCTGCATCTGTTGTGCCGCCTTCGGAGAAACGTGGTTCGTTAACACTTTCGAACATGAGTTTATCGGATGCATCTTTGAATTTGTCCGCAATCTGAGTCCAAGCAGCGTTGTAACGTGCAAGCACGTTGTCATGGTCTTTCTCCATGTAACTGATCCAGCGCCAGGAATCATGGTGAAGATTGATCATGACGTAGAGATCCGCATCAAGGGCCCAGTCTACTACTTCTTGAACCCGATTCATGTAAGCGGAATCAATTGTGTAGTTGGGTGCGTCACCGATGTGGGCTTCCCAGGTCACAGGAATACGGATACTGTTGTAGCCCTCATCAGCGATCGACTGAATTAGTTCCTTCGTAATGCGCGGGTTGCCCCAGGCTGTCTCATCTTCACCAACGGCGTCCAGAGAGTTCCCCAGATTCCAGCCAGGCTCCATGGCGTTCACGTAGGTCTGCATTTTGCTTGGCGCGGCTGAGGTATTGGCCTGTTCGCTGTTGTCAGTTGCAGCTGAAGCCATAGCAGAGGAGAAGAGAGATAGAATCATGGCGGTCACGAGCGTAAGAGATAAGACTGATTTGCGGTTTTTTTTCATTAATATAGTCTCCTTTGAATAGAGAATGGTTGAACATGAATAGCGGTTAAGCAGGGTGGAAATAGAGCTCAACGCAAACAAAAGTTCACTTGTGTAATACTGGAATCACCACCGATTTATGTACTGAAAGCGTTTTCGTAATTTACTATATCATGATTTAATATTGGACAATACCTGCACAATTGGAATAAAAATCATGTAAAAATCAGTGATTTTGCCATATTAATAGATTGTGTAGTAAGCGTTTATTTCATTGGAAATGAAAATTATAAGGTTGCTTTTGAATGATAATTAGATTTAAATACCCTGGGAGGGATCTAATATGAAACTGGATGCACATCAACATTTCTGGGAATACAATGTCGCCGAGTACGGATGGATTGGCGAAGAGATGAAAGCTATTCGTAAATCTTTTCTTCCGGAAGATCTTGAACCTTTATTGCTCCAATCAGGACTGGATGGATGTATTGCGGTACAAGCCAGACAATCACTGACAGAAACCGAGTGGCTTCTGCAGCTGGCAGATCGGCATGAATGTATCAAAGGTGTTGTCGGATGGGTGGACCTTTGTTCGGATGAAGTTCGGAATCAGCTTGAACTGTTCGCGTCCAATCCATATCTGAAGGGCGTACGTCATGTTATACAGGATGAACCTGATCTGGATTATGTATTGAGAGAAGACTTTCAGCGCGGAATTTCATTGCTAAAAGAGTATGATTTGGCCTATGATCTGTTGGTATCCAAGGAGCAACTGCCTTATGCGGTGGAACTGGTTAAGACGTTTCCTGAACAGCGATTTGTACTTGATCATCTAGCCAAACCCGACATAAAATCAGGTATAATCTCACCCTGGAAAGAAGCGCTTGAGTCATTGGCCGCACAACCTAATGCGTACTGTAAACTTTCAGGGATGGTGACGGAAGCAGACTGGGCAAATTGGACTCCAAAGGATTTTACAGCCTATCTGAATATCGCCATAGAAGCCTTTGGTGCGGAAAGGTTAATGTTCGGGTCCGACTGGCCCGTGAGCAACGTTTCAGCTACGTATTCTGAAGTATACGGTCTTATTGTAAGTCACATTAATGCCCTACCTATATCAGATCAACAGATGATTCTTGGCGGCACATGTGCTGCGTTCTATCAAATATCGTAGTGGGCAATCCGAAGCTAAACCGGTTTCAAGAAGTTGACAACTGTTCTGATTCTTGCTAAAGTTTTATCCAATCCGCATAATCAAGATCTGGGAATGTTACCGATATGGGCATAACCTGAGCTGGCTTGTTTACACAATTTCGTGTATCCAGGCTGGTTCGGGTTTTTTCTATTTAAGTTGAACAACCGATTTTACACGAGACGACTGCGCGGCCAGAACAATCTTCCAATCGCTGTTATCCCCAGATTTTTTGATCCCCTTTTTAAAGGGGAAATCCGGTGATAAAGGCGAACGCTCCGCTTCTCCAGATTTTTTCTGTCCTCTCCGTTTATGTGTAATTGTGTAGTTCAACTTAAATATTTTGTCTTTTTAATGTTTCTTACGATTGGAGCGGATAGCTGAATTACATATTTGGAAGGAGAATGATGATGACGAATTTTAAGTTTCCTAAAGACTTTCTGTGGGGTGGAGCCATTGCTGCCAATCAGGCGGAGGGCGCGTATCTGGAAGATGGCAAAGGGCTGAGTATCGTTGACTTGCTTCCAACAGGAGAGAACCGCAGAAGCATTATGAAAGGCAATGTTCCGGCTTTTACGCCGCTTGCTACCGAGTTCTATCCTTCACATGAAGCGATCGACTTTTATCACCGTTACCCTGAAGACATTGCTCTATTTGCAGAAATGGGGTTCAAAGCACTGCGTGTCTCGATTGCTTGGGCACGGATTTTTCCGACAGGAGAAGACGCACAGCCAAATGAAGCGGGATTACAATTTTACGATAACCTGTTTGATGAATTGTTGAAAAACGGCATTGAACCTGTGGTTACATTGGCTCACTTCGATGTGCCTGTGCATCTGATTGAAAAGTATGGCAGCTGGAGAAGTCGTGAACTGGTAACTCTTTTCGAGACTTACGCTACAACGGTATTCACTCGCTACAAAGACAAGGTGAAATACTGGATGACATTTAATGAGATCAACATGTTGCTTCATCTTCCATTCCTTGGGGCGGGGCTGGCGTTTAATGAAGGGGATAACATCAAGGAAATTCAATATCAGGCTGCTCACCACCAACTGGTTGCAAGTGCATTGGCAGTCAAGGCATGTCATGAGATTATTCCGGGTGCCATGATTGGGTGTATGCTCGCCGCAGGAAGCTTCTATCCGTATACTTGTAATCCGGAAGATGTGTTCCAGGGCATGGAAAAAGATAGAGAGTCCTATTTCTTCATCGATGTGCAGTCACGTGGGGAATATCCGGGTTACGCCAAACGTTTTTTCAAAGATCACGAGTTGAACATCGTTATGCAGCCGGGTGATGCCGAAATCTTGAAAAATCATACCGTAGATTATATCGGGTTCAGCTATTATTCAAGTCGTACAACCAGCACCGATCCGGAAGTTATCAAAAATATGACCAGTGGTAATGTATTTGGTTCGGTAGCCAATCCATATCTGGCGAAGTCCGAATGGGGTTGGACGATTGATCCCAAAGGGATCCGTATTACCGCTAATCAACTGCATGACCGTTATCAGAAGCCGCTGTTTGTTGTTGAAAATGGATTTGGTGCCAATGATGTGGTTACACCGGAAGGTGAAGTGGATGATGCATACCGGATTGACTACTTGAAACGACATGTAGCTGAAATGGGTGAGGCTATTCAGGATGGAGTTAACATCATTGGTTACACCAGCTGGGGACCTATTGATATTGTAAGTGCATCCTCAGGTGAGATGAGAAAACGTTATGGCTACATTTACGTGGACCGTAATAATGAAGGTCAAGGTGAGCTGACACGGCTGAAGAAGAAGAGTTTTGAGTGGTACAAAAATGTGATCGAATCCAATGGAACAAACTTGGGTGACGCGTAGTTTATATTTTTCTGAATTAAAATGGTCTTGTACGGAAATAAAACATCGGAAGTTTCATCTATATAAATTGAACTAAACATTTACACAAAACGGAAAGGACAGAAAAAAGCTGGGGATAACAGCGATCGGAAGGTTGTTCTGTCATCGGAGTAGCTAGTGTAAATATTATCTAGTTCAATTTATATAACCATGGGACTTCCGATTGTTCCTGCATTGAAAGCGTTGACATATAGTCAGGTTCGCGCTATACTTGACGCAATTATATCGTTTCTGGGATTGTTACTACACGACGTAGGCAAAACCTAAGCACCAAAAAAAGCAGACCACCATGTCTTGTTTATTTTGTGATGCTTCAGGTTTTTTTTGTATGCCCAAAAGACGATGTATAACTGCCAAGAGAGTGGAACGTGACGGGGGGATTGAAGTGAAAATAGCAAAGGTTATCAACAATAACGTCATTAGCATCTATCAAGCGGATGGAGCAGAGCTTGTGGTGATGGGACGTGGGATTGCCTTTAAGAAAAAGCCGGGGGATAAAGTAGACGAGACCCGCATCCAGAAAGTATTTGCATTGAAAAACAAACAAACATCCGATAATTTCAAAATGCTGCTGCGTGAAGTTCCGATGGAACTGATTGAAATTGTGGAAGAGATCATCACGTATGCGCGTGAGAATCTGGGCCGAAAGCTGAATGAGAACATCTATGTATCCCTTACGGATCATATTAACTTCGCGATTGAACGCTACCGGGAAGGGGTGGAGATCAAGAACGCATTAATGTGGGAGATCAAGCAGTTGTACAAGCCCGAATTCGCACTGGGCATGAAGACGCTGGAACAGATCAACACCCGTATGAATATTGAGCTTCCACCAGATGAAGCCGCTTTTATTGCTCTTCATATTGTCAACGCAGAGATGAACGAAGAAGTTATTACAACGATGAATATTACGAAGTTTATCCAGCAGATTATTAATATAGCGAAATATCATTTCAAAATGGAATTTGATGAGGACTCTCTCAGTTATTTTCGCTTTATCACACATCTGAAGTTCTTCTCCCAGCGTGTGCTCAGTGGTACGCATTACGACAACAACTATGATCATTTCTATGACATGATTAAGGAGAAACATCCGGATGCCGCAGCGTGTACGGAGAAAATTGAGTTGTTTGTCAAAAAGGAATACAACCATGAGTTGACCAATGAAGAAAAATTGTATCTGACGGTTCATATCGAACGAGTAGTTAATCGATAATATTTAAATGTTGACAAAAATGGTTTAATTATAATAATATGTGATTAACAGGAATTGAATACGATTTAACTGGGATTGTTACTGGTTATGCAGGCAAAACCTAAGTCATGAGAAGGTCAGGACCATTGTGTCTCCTTGCTCAAGGCTTAGGTTTTTTGCGTGCAAAAAAATCGGTAAGAGGCCTGTTTGAGAAAAAGTGGGGGTGCAGATCATGAGTCAAGAGAAACTGGCCAAAGAGATTGTAGAACTGGTTGGCGGTGAGAAAAATGTGGAATCGCTGGTTCATTGTGCAACACGATTACGGTTTGTATTGAAGGACGATGCCAAGGCAGACAAAGCCAAACTTGAGAAAACAGAAGGCATCATCGCAGTCAAAGAAAATGGAGGACAATTCCAGGTGGTTGTTGGTAACAAGGTGCCTGAAGTCTATAGTGCCATTGGACAGATCAGTAACATTCTGGACGATTCGTCAGATAAAGAAAAACCTCGCAAAGCAGCCAAAGGACTCGGGGGTATTATCGATATCATATCCAGCATCTTTGCACCACTTCTGGGTGTTATGGCGGGAGCCGGTATTCTAAAAGGGTTATTGTTGATTGCGAGCAATATTGGATGGCTGGAAACGACAGAAACAACATATACGATCCTGTATGCAGCAGCAGATAGTCTCTTCTATTTCCTGCCTCTGTTGTTAGCGGTTACAACAGCACGTAAATTCCAGGGAAATATGTTTGTTGCGATGACGATTGCAGGAGCACTGATCTATCCGTCCATCGTCACGTTGAAATCAGAGGGAACAGCAACGGATTTCTTCGGTATCCCTGTCATCTTGATGAACTATTCATCTACAGTTATTCCTATCATTTTAGCTGTCATTGTCATGAGCAAGTTGGAAAAGTACTTTAATAAAACACTTCACGATAGTGTGAAAAACTTTGTTACACCATTATTTTTGCTAGTGATTATGGTACCACTGACCCTGTTGGTATTCGGGCCATTTGGTGTCTACGTTGGTAATGCAATTGCAGCCGGACTCGTTGCCGCATTTGGATTCAGTCCATTGCTCGCTGGAGCCGTTATGGGTGCAAGCTGGCAGCTGCTCGTTATCTTCGGAATACACTGGGGCCTGATTCCGGTATTTATCAACAACGTTGCCGTGTATGGACAGGATGGCGTTAAACCCGCTGCGACAGCTTCGATCTTTGCTCAAACGGGCGCTGCTTTTGGGGTTATGTTGAAAACCAAGAACAAAAAACTGAAAACGCTGGCGGGATCATCCACGTTGACGGCTTTGTTCGGTATTACGGAACCGGCCATCTATGGGGTAACATTACCACTGAAACGTCCATTCATTGCAGGAGTTATCGGTGGTGCAGTTGGTGGAGCTATCATTGGTCAAGCGGGCACATTGGCATTTGCATCTGGCGCACCGGGACTACTGACCTTGCCAATCTTCTACGGACCAGGTGGACAAGGTTTCCCTGGATTGATTCTGGGTATCGTAGTATCGTTTGTTGTTTCGGCTGTACTGACGTACATTATGGGCTTCAAAGATCCGGTTGAAGAAGAAACAAAAACCGAACCTAGTGCATCTGCCGAGCAATCTGTTCGTGCAACGAATGCTTCGGACGAAATTGTATTTAGCCCAATCGAAGGAACAATTGTGGAATTGTCGGAAGTTCCAGATCCGGCCTTTGCATCGGGAGCCATGGGTAAAGGGATTGCGATTGAGCCTTCTGTGGGCAGAGTCGTAGCACCTTTTGATGGTACAGTTACCGTTGCATTCAAGAAAAAACATGCCTTGGCTGTAGTATCAGACACCGGTGCTGAAATATTGGTTCACGTGGGAGTTGATACCGTTAAATTGGACGGACAGCATTTTGTTTCCCATATCAAGGAAGGGGACAGGGTCCAAGCGGGAGATCTGTTGCTTGAGTTCGATATTGCACAGATTAAGGCTGCTGGTTATCATACGGTGACACCTATTATTGTAACCAACTCAGCCAACTACGAAGAAGTGATTCCGCAGGCTATAGGTCAGGTTCATAGCCAGGAGCTTCTATTAAAATTAAGTAGCGGTAATAGCCAGGAACAAAAGTAGATTGATGTACTAATCCGATGGTGTCGTGTTTTCATGGTTCCGTTGACATGGTGGAATTGGAAAATTATAATTAGAATTGTACATCTATACATGATAATGAAAGGTGGATTATTGAACATGACACATGCAATGAGACTGCGTTTCCTTCCTTTGAATCGGTAATTGAATACGTTCAAAGGCTCTGACTATTGGTTCAGAGTAAACGGGATCAGTCTGTCATTTTCAATCATCCTGACCTTAAAATAAGTGTTATACTCGCTTTCCCGTTTACGTTGAATCACAGGCCGTGGCCTGTGATTCTTTGTTTTTCTTCTGATTATCTTAATCAGGTAAATAATTAGGTAAAGGCGCTCACTACAGACTACTGGAGGTAACCGCTATGATGACGTTACTGTTCTATTGATACGAGCTGGCACGATCAGCTCGTATCGATAGAAGCGTGCTTCGCTATCGATACGAAATAAATCTTATTTCGGAGGTAGCGAATATGGAAAAGATATGTTTTGAATTAGAACAGGTTGAGATGACCTATATGGATAAAGTAATACTGAACATTGAGCGACTGGCTGTGCATCAACTGGATCGCATTGGTGTAGTAGGTGGAAATGGTCAGGGTAAAAGTACGTTATTGAAACTCATTGCGGGACAGATTCAGCCAACCGCTGGAAAGGTAAAACGTCATGCTGAGTTTGGTTATTTGGAACAAGTGGAACCACCCCAGTCTAACGAAAGTATTGAAGTTGACGGGGCTTTACTGAGTAAATTAGCCATACCTCAACACGACCAAGCATGGAGTGGCGGAGAACAGACCCGTTTAAAACTGGCTCAAATGTTCACCCATTATCATGAAGTACTGTTACTGGATGAACCAACAACACATCTGGATCAAGAGGGCATTACATTTTTGCTGGATGATTTGCGTTATTACTATGGGGCGCTTGTGCTGATCAGTCATGATCGTGCGGTTCTGGATGAACTGGTGACCACGATCTGGGAAATCCATCAAGGTGAGGTTCACGTATATTCTGGCAACTATAGTGATTATCAGGCACAGAAAAGGCTGGAGCGTGAACAACAAAACCAGGCCCATGAGCAGTTTTCCAAGGAGAAAAGGCGATTGGAGCTGGCCGCTCGGGAAAAGATGAAGAAAGCCGAGAAAATAACGCAGGCCGGAAGCATGTCCAAAAAAGAATCCAAGGCAAAAACAAACCGTATGGTTGAAACAAAATCCAAAGGCACCAGTCAAAAAGCGGTGCACCGCGCAGCTAAAGCGATTGAACAGCGAATGCAACAACTTCACGAGGTAAAAGCGGTGCAAGAGGATCGTCCTATGATCTTCCGTCAGCCAAAGACACTGGAGCTGCACAACCGATATCCAATTATGGCAGATCGCCTTACACTTGAAGTGGAAGGTAACGTATTGCTGGAGGATGTAAGTTTTCAGGTTCCATTAAAACAAAAAATAGCGATAACCGGAGCCAATGGCAGCGGGAAAAGTACATTGCTTAACCATGTTTTCCATGCTGGAGATCACATCACAATGTCTCCAAAAGCAAAGCTCGGTTATTTTCAGCAAATGAGCTATCGATTCACAACAAAAGAGACCGTATTACAATTTCTGAAAAATCGTTCAGATTATGAGGAATCAGAGCTCAGAAGTGCGTTGTATGCGATGCAGTTTACAGGTAATGATTTGCTCAAGAATGTTGGGACATTAAGTGGAGGAGAGGCGATTCGTCTTCAATTATGTCACTTGTTTCTTGGACAATATAACATTCTATTGTTGGATGAGCCGACGAATTTCCTTGATATGCATGCACTGGAAGCGTTGGAGCGTTTTATCAAGACCTACGAAGGGACAATTCTGTATGTATCTCATGATCAGAGGTTTATTGAAAATACAGCCGATCAACAATTTCAGATTGCAGAGCGTCAATTAATTCAGGTGAATATATAAGCTGAACTAAAGAAGGTTTACACGGATCACTCTGATGACAGAACAACCTTAGAGGAAGAGAAGTAACGAAAACCGCCAAAGTGATTTTGGCGGTTTCGTCGTTTTCAAAGATAGGCAGATCAGTTACCTTATGTAGCTTCTATTAAGAATCCGCTTTTATAACCGTGGAATGCAGGTTACCTGTGAGGCGTTGAGGTGGGAAAACCATGCGCACGGGCGCAATGATGATGGCAGCAAATACAGCCTTGATCAGATCCCCAATTATGTAAGGATAAAACCCTTGAATCATGGCCTCAGGTATGTCCATTTTGTAAGCATAGGCAAGCCAAGGGACCCCCGAGACATACACGAGCAGTGAACCAAATAGTTCAAATACAACAAAAGCGAGTATGAATCCTGTGACACCTTTGATGTTGATTCGTGCAAGCAACAATCCAATCAATAATGCGGAGAACGGCCACATCATCACATATCCTCCGGTAGGTCCAAGAAGTACTGCAAGTCCTCCGGTCCCGTGCAGCAAGGGGAATCCAAGAGCGGTGAGCAGAACAACCATCGTGACACTTAGAAAACCGTAGAGTGGACCAAGTAATCCTCCGGCCAGCATGACAGCCAAAGTTTGTAATGTTATTGGTACTGGGGAGAAGCCAATGGGAATGCTTATGTAACCAAAAAGTACTAAAATTGCGGCCATAAGTGCGCTGAATACAATGCCTCGCAAAGATAATTTCATGTTTGAACAATCCTCTCCATTTTGGTAATATGATTGTTAACCAATTATATAAATGTGGTTAACGATTAGGATCGTACCACATAACAATAGAAAGGGAAAGGACTAATTTACGATGCAAGGCAACCTGCCTATAATTACATTAGAAGATGTTCGAGTGCATTATGCTTCCGAAGGTAGTCAGGTGAGGAAAGCACTGGACGGGGTTTCACTTACGCTGCACCAAGGAGAATGGATTAGTATTGTAGGAGCGAATGGCAGTGGGAAAAGCACACTTGCTGGACTACTGATCGGATTCATTCCGCTATCGGGAGGGGTACGGAATATCTCGGATGAACTTACTGTTCGGGGTGTACTGCAGCAACCGGATGCACAGGTACTAGGCGATACGATTGAAGAGGAGTTTCATTTTGCGCTGTCACCATTAATGGAATCTGTAGAAGAGCAATTGGAGCGCAGGCAGGATGCATTACATACCGTAGGACTTCAATATCCCCCGGAGAAGGCGGTCTCACAATTATCCGGGGGACAGAAGCAACTGCTTAATATTGCTGTAGCGCTCGCAGCCAAACCGGATATATTGATTCTGGATGAGCCAACAGCCATGCTTGATCCAGGAGCAAGAGACCGTATCGAGGCCATCGTTCAGAAGATTACCCAGCGGGGGACAACGGTGATCTGGATTACACACCATCTGGAGGAAGCAACCCTGTGTGATCGAATCATTGCTATGGAGAGGGGACGTTGTGTGTACAACGGGACGCCGGAGTCCTTTTTCTATGAAACAGAGTTGAATGAGAAGGCTACTCGGGAAAATGTACAGCTATCTCCCTGTGAACGGTTAGGGTTGGACCCTCCTTTTACTGTAAAAACTGCGTTATTGCTCAAGCAAAAAGGTATGATGCCAGAAGCCATGCCACTGCGACCTGAGCAACTGGCCAAGGAGGTCGCACGTTGGAGATCAAGCTAACCAATATACGCATAGAAGCATCGGAATCGGGCAAACGTGCACTGCTTGAAGATGTGAGTGTACAGTTGAACAGTGGGGAAATCACCTTGCTGCTGGGCTGCACGGGTTCAGGAAAAACGACTTTACTACAGACGTTGGCTGGTCTGAGACCGCCCGATGCAGGAAGTATCACATTAGATGGCACACCTTTCTGGAAAGAAGGAAAAGTGCCGCAGTCGATTTTATTGCAAATGGGACTATTGTTTCAATTTCCGGAACAACAACTGTTTGCCCGAAGTATTCAGCGTGAATTCACATATTCTCTGCGTCCTTATCGACTTTCAGAGAAACAGCAACAAGAGCAGATCACAAAAGCACTGAACCAATGGGACCCGCCAGTGTCCTCGGAGTTGGATCGACGTTTTCATCTGGACAGGTCGCCATTTGCTCTAAGTGGGGGAGAGAAGCGCAGGTTAGGTCTTGCTCTCGGAAGTGTGACCAATCCGCACTGGCTTCTGCTGGATGAGCCAAGCGCAGGGTTGGAAGCCCAAAGTGTTGGGCTTTTGCTGGATGTATTGGAGCAACATCGTCTGGAAGGTGGTGGTGGCGTGGTAGCTACCCATGATCTGGATACATTTTTGCCTTGTGCGGATCGAGTATTGTTGTTGCAGGAAGGCCGTCTAATCGCCGATCTTACGCCGAGAGAACTTCACAAAAGGCCTGAACTGCTGGAGCAGACAGGGATTGGACTGCCACCATCGATGAGACTGGCACAGCAGTTAAGAGCAGCGGGTCTTGAGCTGCCATTGACCGCAATGACGCCAGAAGAGATGGCTGAATGCATTGTTCAGTCTACGTTAGTTGAGGTGGGGATTCAGGACGGATCGAAAGAAGCATCAGGGACGGTAACGATGGAAGTCAAGAGCGATGCAATGAAGTATGAAAAAGAAGCACAGATAGCGTCGTCCATTAAAACGGAGGATGATCCGAAGCTTTTTCCGAACACCTTGACTCATTCAGGCGGATTATATGGCGTCATGGACCCGCGTCTGAAATGGATTTTGTATATTTTGCTGGTCACCGCAGCTATGCTTCAACAGCGATGGCTGGGATTGACATTAACACTGGTGCCGGTAGTAGCAGCACTTGCCGTGCTCCCGCGTCAGACTTTGGCTGGATGTATGAAGTTAATGAAGCCATTATTATTCTTTTTCATCATATCAACGGCGTTATCTGGGACAACTCTCTCAACAGAAGGAGGAGGTTTGCACTTTGGCTTTTCTCTGATGCAGGCGGAAGGCACTTTGCTGAATGTGTATCGTTTGTTTATCGTCACAATGGCAAGCCTTTGGTTTTCGTTGACGACACCTTATGGGCGAATGGTAGAGGGGCTTAACTGGGTACTCGGTATCGGTAAAAAGATCAGGTTGCCCGTAGCTTCGTTTGCTCTAGCTGTAGCGTTAATCTTTCGATTTATCCCGATGATCTGGAGTGAGTGGCAGCGATTCTCACTGATCGTACGGGCACGTGGAAAGGCAGCTTTAAAACCAAATACCGTTCGAATTCGTGACCTGGGTCCGATGGTGATTCCCTTGTTAATGGCACTGTTCCAACGTGCGGAGGATATGACCATTGCGATGGAAATGCGTAAAGTTAGAGAGCACTCTATGCTCGGAGGACGTTCATCATTATTGGCATGGTCCAAACGTGATACCTGGATTAGCATGGCTGGCCTCATTGTTTTTGTACTATTAATATGGATTCGCCAATTGTGATGGCGATAATGATCGTGATGGATCCGGTAATGGATCAAAACCTAAACGCAGTGTTTTCCAAAGATCATGCATAAATGCGTTTGTCCTCGCTCACAATAAGTTGACGTTGATCATATGAAGTGGATCAGGAGGGATAAACGATGAAAGATAAGTTTTTGCGTGAAGAACGGCAAGAATATACCGATGTGTCTACGGTGGAGTCGCAGCGAAACGATATCACACTCGAAGAATTCCCGGAGGGTCCTTACGGTTCATCTCTGTTATCCGAGTCTCTCGGGAAAAGTTCTCCGTGGCGGGTGGATCAGAGGTCTGCACATCGTTTTGATTATGAAAATCATGAGCTTCATGAGGGAGAAGTACGGGATTATCCAGGTCAGGATGTTTTTGACGAAACGGTTCCGGATAACGTGTCCAAACCTCAATATACGGAAGAATCGTAGTGAGATTTTGATATGAAATAGAGCGTAGCCTCCGACAGGTTTTGTCCTGTTCGGGGGTTATTTTCGTTGTGTTTAATGAAAACAAATCTCCTCCAATTCCACATTATGGGTTATCATGTTTGTAGCTCGAAGTAAATTTGGTGGTATATGCGGGGGGACTTGGAATGAGAGAGATCGATTATAGTCAATATTTCTGGCAGGATGATAAGATCAGATTACGTGCTTTGCGTGAAGAAGATTGGGAGGATCATTATTATAACCGCTTTGATACACCTGCCCGTCGGTTATTGGAGTGTGCAGTAGAGTTGCCGCCAACCCATGTTGAAGCGAAGAGTTTCACGGAAAACTTCTCTGATTTTTCTTTAGCCAAAGGACGGATCATGTTTACAATTGTAAATATGGATGGTGAAAATGTCGGAGGTGTGAATCTGAACAGCATTGATGAGAGAAACGGTACCTTTAGCATTGGCATTCAAATTGACAGGGATCATCGAGGAAAAGGATACGGAACCAGAGCCGTTCGAATCTTGCTAAAGTATGCCTTCTTCGAGCGCAGGCTCAATAAATTTAATGATTATGTACTCGAGGGAAATGAACCTTCCGCAGCAATGATGAGAAAACTTGGATGTGTTCAGGAAGGTGTGCGTCGCCAAGTGATCTATACGGATGGAAAATACCAGGATCTGATCCTCTTTGGATTAACCAAAGACGAGTTTATGGAAAAAGAGGGGCTTGTTTGAAGTGAAGGCTAATAAGCTGAAATTAAGAGTGTAGTAGGAGGAATTATGAACCAAGCCATACACGATGAATTAATCATCGATTGCAAGGATATTTATTTACGTGAGTATCGACTCGAGGATTTGAAGAAACTGCAAGAAATTACGTGGCAACCTGAGGTGTATGAATTCTTACCGGGATGGAACGCTACGATTGAAGACAGGAGCCTGTGGCTCACCGAATATGAAATCCCTGAGAATCAGCGTTTTAAACAAGCTGTGATGGCGGGAGGGAATATCGGAGAGTTATATTTACGAATGGCTATTGTACTCAAAGAAAATGATGAGTTAATAGGATGGTGCTGCTCAGGGATCAAGGACGAACTGCCAGCACCCAATCGGGAGATTATGTACGGTATTTCGAAACACTTCAGGAACCGTGGCTATACAACGCAGGCAGTAAACGGAATGTCGGAGTATTTATTTGAACATACAAACGTGGAAGTGTTAAATGCCATCGCTTTGACTACCAATCAAGCATCCAATAAGGTGATACAGAAATGTAATTTTGAACGGTTAAATTTGATCGAGATCGAGGATGAAAAGTATAACCATTACCACCTGCGTAAGCAACAAGGCCAATTTTAATAGAACGTAGTCCCATAATGAAGGGCTATAAAATGAAAGTTTCGGATCAGGTTGGACAGTTATTGCTTTGGCTGCCTGATCTTTTTTGTATTTATTTTATTGGACAAGGCTTATATTAATAATTCTCTCCACGATAATAGCGCTCCAGTTTGTTGTCCAAATGAACAAGCTGCGCTTTTTTCTCCTCAATATCATTCAGCAACTTTTGTTTTTGATCCTCAATCAGTTTGGTTCTTTCCTTCAACGTGGAGGTTCCTTCATTGACCTGATCATAATACTTTTTGATGTCTTCCACACTCATCCCAGTTTCGCGAAGACATTTGATAAAAACCAGCCAGTTCAGATCATCCTCCAAATAAAGACGGTTGTTCTGCTCATTTCGTGCAGCAGGTTTCAGCAGTCCCTTTCTTTCATAAAAGCGGATCGCTCCAATGGAGATTTCAACTTTTTTCGCTACTTCTCCAATCGTTAACATGTTAATCCCTCTTTTTATAAAAATAATTTGACCTACACTAAGTGTAGCATAGTAACTTATACATTGTTAAATATAAATCAAATTATGGAAAGAAGGATTCGCATGAAAAAGACTGTTTTTGTAACCGGAGCAAATAAAGGAATTGGATATGAAATCGTAAAGCAGTTGGGTGAAGCCGGTTGGAAAGTTATCCTTGGCACACGTAGTGTCGAACGGGGGGGAAGAGCTGTTTCCGAGTTAACTTCCAGGGGGTTAGATGTAGAATTTGTACAGATCGACATGTGCGACTTGAAGAGCATTGAGCAGGCAGCCGATACGATTCAGAAGACTTATCCATCAATAAACCTTCTGATCAATAACGCGGGTATGCCGGGTGCTTTCTCTCATTCCTTCACGGATACAAAAGAGGAAGATCTGCGGAACGCCTTTGAAGTGAACTTTTTCGGCACCTTCCGTTTGAATCAGCGATTGTTCCCGTTAATCAAAGATAATGAAGGCACAATCATTAATGTATCAACCGACATGGCTTCTCTGGACCATATGCAAAATGCAGAATTTACTTTAAACGCCTTCGACTATAATTCATCCAAAACGGCCAACAGTGCCATGACACTTTCGATGGCTTATGAAGTCAAAAACAGCAGGGCGCAAGTCTTCGCGGTAACGCCCGGATTCACATCAACAGATCTTAATGGCAATGCCGAAGGCGGTAAATCAAAAGAAGCCGGCGCTGCGATTATTGTGCGCTATGCGACGGATGGTAAACGCCATAATGGGGAGTTCCTAGATGAGAATGGCGTATACCCTTGGTAATCCCGTTCATACCGGATGATCTTGTCCCCCGGATGCAGTGACTATTCATGAAATGAAAGTCAAAGCATTTATGCCCTTGTTGGAAAAATATCAGGATTTTGCAACAAGCCCCGCCAATGAAACCGTAGAAAGAATTATTACTCAACTCAATCAATCTTTTTCAGATTATTTTATAATTCATCATTTTGAGGTTACTGTTGGTGGAATTAGAGTCGTGGAAAAAGATGATCAAATCTATAGTGTTAGCCCAATTTTTATACTGCCAGAACATCAAGGAAAAGGAATTGCACAAAAAGTCTTTACAATGGTTGAGCAGATATATGATGATGCAAAGTCATGGAAATTGGGTACCATCTTACAAGAGAAAGGGAACTGTTATTTGTATGAGAAGATAGGCTACAAAAAAACGGGTGCAACAAAAGCAATTAACGACAAAATGACAATGGTATTTTATGAAAAGCATTTATAAGTTTCAAAATCTTTGTATATGATGCCTCAGATTCGTTAGCCAGCTGAAACCCATTGGGCTTCCACTATACTAATCGGATACAAAAAAAGAATCCCCCATTCGTTTCAATACCGAAATGAGTGGGGGATTTGTCATGCAATCAAGAGCGGGAACAAGATGATAGAAAAATGTCTGGATAGCTTTAACTAGAATCGACGCTCAGCTTAGACATCAGCCTTATACAGCGGCAGCAATATCATAAATTCCGTTCGCAATCCTACCTGACTTCGTACAGTAACTTTCCCACCATGCGACTCCACAATCGAGCGGGTAATGGCGAGACCGAGACCTGCGCCACCTTGTTTGCGCGAACGAGAACTGCTTGTGCGGTAAAATCGTTCAAAGATATGGGGCAGATGTTCAGGTTCAATGCCTGTGCCATTATCCTTCACTGATAATTCAGCTTTATGGTGCGTGGCATACAACGTTATGGAGATGGCTCCATGCTCAGGATCGGTATGCTGCACCGCGTTATGGAACAGATTCAGCACAACCTGCTTCAGCTTGTACGGGTCAGCCAGTACATATACCTCAGCCGTCAGATCGAGATGAATGGACCTCCGCTGAGCCATCATGGCAAGTTGTGGTTGCATTTCGAGCAGCAAACTGTTCAGCTGAATGACCTCCCGCTCCTGGTTAGGAGCCTGATCCAGCTTGGTTAATAACAGCAAATCTTCAACCAGCTTGTTAATTCGTACGGATTCACCGTGCATGCTGTCCAGTGCCTTATACAATTGATCTTGATTGGTCGCTGCACCCCGTTGTAGAACTTCAATGAAGCCGTGAATGGAGGTGAGTGGGGTACGAAGCTCATGAGAAGCATCAGACAAGAAACGCTGCATCTGCTCTTTCGATTCCCGCTCCGCTTCAAACGAGTTCTCCAGCCTTTCAAGCATGCCATTGAATGAAACTGCAAGCTGATCCACTTCTTCTTGTCCCTGAACGACGGGAAGGCGATCTGCGAGACTTCCTGCATCGATCTGCTGTACTTTATTCACCATGTTGGACAGGGGAACCAGCGTCCGGCGTAATACCTTAGTGTATAGAATAAGACCGGCTACCATGGCCAACAGCGATAACATGAGGAAGATTAGAAGCTGTTTAATAATCAAGTCTCTCAGTGGCTTTGTAGCCGTGCCCATCTGCACCATTGGTAAACCACGATTGCGTGGACCGGGTGAAGCAAATACAATCAATTGCTCATTCCCTTGGCTATCCGTGACGATCCGGTAGGGAATGTGTTTTTGTTCTTTCAACTCATCTGTAATGTCCTGATATTCAGGGGTTGATAGTTGAGGGGCTTTCAGACCGTCTTCTCCAAAAACATCCTCGAACGTACCTTGGTTATCAAACAGGGCCAGTGAACGGTCAGGAATAAACAACACCCGATTACCAGACCCGTTTCCTGCCTGTCCACCAAAAGGATTGTTGGAAGAGCCGCTACGTGACTGGATTCCGAGCCAAACCGGGGGCATGGACATGAGCTGTTCTTCCATGGTTTTTGCCTGATTCCGGTAGAGAAAGCTTTCCATGATCCAGAATTGCAGGATACCGATTAACAATAACAGCCCGGCAAGCACGAACAGGGAACGAGAGAGCAATTGAGATCGTAATGAACGAGGCCATATCCATTGGTGCAGACGTCTTAAACGAAGTTTATTTTTCTTAGGTAGCGAGTTCATCAGAGATCCAACCTGTACCCGACACCTCGAAGTGTGCGAATGAGTTTATGCTGTTTATCCCCGAGTTTGTCGCGCAAGGAGCGAACGTATACCTCCACAATATTTTCTTCCCCGCCAAAATCATACCCCCACACCCGGCTTAGAATGGTTGCTTTACTCAGTACAATCCCATGATTAAGCACAATGAATTTTAACAGTTCGTATTCGGTAGGAGATAGCTCCAGGACCTGATTCTGATAGGTGATTTCTTTGCGCTGATCATCAATTCGGAAGGGACCGTGGGTGACGGCTCCTATTAATAAAGGAAATTGATTACGCAGTCTGGCCTGAATCCGGGCGAGCAGCTCATCAAAGGCAAAGGGTTTGATCATGTAATCGTCAGCACCTAACCAAAGGCCCTTAACCCGATTCTCGACTTCGTCCTTCGCTGTCAGCATAATTACGCCAACCTCGGCACCGGTCTTGCGCAGACGCTCGACCACTTCGAATCCATCCATCTCTGGCATCATGACATCCAGAATAGCCATATGTGGCTTGAATTCAAGCACCAACTCAAGCGCAGCCGCTCCATCGGGTGCGGTGCGCACATCAAAGCCCTCATTGCTTAATCCAAGCTCTAGAAATTGTAAAATATGCGGTTCATCATCAGCCAATAGTATTTTAATTCCGCTGCTAAGCTTCATAATGTGCTTCTCTCCTTGCCTGATCCATCTAGATTTCTCCCTCACTTCGGAGGGACTGTATGTAGTATTATCGCTTGCCAAACTGAAATTTAGCTGAAAGGATTGTGAATTATCCTCAGACAACATTCAGCGGGCACTCATCCCAGTTTTATTTTGGCATGTCACAATACTAGACATGAAGAACTTTGAAGGAGTGATTAACTTTGAATAACACCAAAAGAAGGATGGATCTTGTCCTTCTGCCGATTGTATTACTGGCGGCATTTCTGAACGGGTACGGCATCTGGAACGATCCATATGCCAATTCCTATTATACGACTGCCGTTGGGAGTATGCTGAGCAACTTCCATAACTTTTTCTATGCTTCACTAGACTCAGCAGGCTCGGTCACTGTAGATAAACCACCAGTTGTCTTCTGGATTCAGACCGCCTTTGCCTATGTCTTTGGATTGCACGGATGGAGCGTTATTTTGCCGCAAGTATTAGCGGGAATCGGTTCGGTGCTCCTGAGCTATTTCATGGTGAAACCTACATATGGTCTTGCTGCAGCACGAATCTCGGCAATTGCGATGGCAACTGTGCCTGTTGTGGCAGCAGTCAGCCGGACCAACAATATTGATAGCATGCTGGTATTCACGCTGTTGTTAGGTTCATGGTTTTTGTTCAAAGGCAGCAAACAAGGCAGTACTTGGCGCATTCTGGTTGCTTTTGGGTTAATAGGCGTAGCCTTTAATATGAAAATGCTTCAAGCCTACATGATTCTCCCGGCTTTTTACTTGCTTTATCTGCTTGCATTTCAGGCGAAATGGAGAAGGAAGATCATCCTGCTGATCGGCAGCACAGCGGTTCTGGCGGTCGTTTCCTTATCCTGGGCGGTCACTGTGGATTCTATACCCGAAGACGAGCGGCCTTATATCGGAAGCAGTGAAACAAACTCGGTCATGGAACTCGCCTTTGGATACAATGGTCTGGCTCGCCTAACGGGTCAGCAGAATACTGCAGGTAACGCAGGTATGCCAAATGGTATGGGACAGGGAAATAATCGGGAAAATCGAGGAGACTCGATTTCAGGACCTAATCAGACAGGCAGTGGTGTTCCTGGCGCTGGGCAAGATGTCAATGCACCGGATAACGATAATATTAATGGTTCGAACGGCTTGAACGCCATGGGCGGCATGAATGGGCCGAATGGCAATTTCCCGAACGGGCAGATGCCGAATGATATGGAAATGCCAAATGGAAGAAATTTCGGCGGAGGCATGGGCGGAATGTTTGGTACAGGGGAGAAAGGTCCTCTGCGTCTGTTCCAGACTGAACTGTCAGGTCAAGCCAGCTGGCTTCTGCCCGTTGTATTGCTTGGATGCATTGCCATGTTTGCAGGGTTAAGACGGAGAAATATTACGAACAAACACAAGGAAGCCTTGTTCTGGCTGGCATGGTTGATTCCCGTTGCTGCCTTTTTCAGTGTGGCAGGTTTCTTCCATCAGTATTATCTGATTATGCTTGCACCTCCAATTGCGGCACTGACTGGCGCAGGATTTGTAGCGATGTGGAAGTCATATCGTGATCGCAATGGCTGGCAGGCATGGTTGCTTCCGGTGTCCGTGTTGCTGACGACTCTGTTCGGCTGGTATATCATGCAGGTGTATAACGATACGATTGGTGCAGGCTGGTCTATTAGTGAATTGATCGCAGGCATTCTGGTCACGATCATCCTAATCGTTATGCTTCATTGCACACATCGATGGAAACAGAGCTTCATTATCGCCGGATTCATGGTGATGCTGATCGGTCCAATCTACTGGGCATTCACCCCAATTACTTATGGTGGCAACAGCATGATTCCTGCAGCAGGACCTACTGGTTCCAATGGTATGTTTGGTGGAGCAGGAATGGGTATGCCGATGGGTAACGGTGCAGGAGACACAGAAATGCCTACAATGGGTGGCCGTGGCGGAATGGGCAACCGTAACGAAGAAGTGGATACAGCTACACTGAATTATCTGAAAGAGCACAATACAGGCGAAACGTATCTCTTCGCCACAACAGATTATAATCAGGCAGCACCTTATATTATCGACGAGAAAGCATCGGTAATTACACTTGGAGGTTTCTCCGGGTCAGACCCGGTGTACACAACAGAGGAACTTGAGCAACTCGTCAAGAGCGGGCAAGTGAAATACTTCATGGTTGGTGGCATGGGTGGCCGCGGAGGGAACTCGGAAATTAGCGATTGGATCAAAGAGCACGGAACCGAGATTCCAACGTCAGAATGGCAGACAGGCACCGACAGCGGATCTACGGATAACGGAGACACCGGAAACAGAGCTGGATTTGGATTCGGCGGACAGACGACCTTGTACGAAGTGAAATTGTAGCTATATAAATTGAACTTATCATTTACACGATAACGGAGAGGACAGAAAAAAACCTGAAAAAGCGAAGCGTTCGCCTTTATCCCCGGATTTTCCCTTTATAAAGGGAATCAAAAAATCTGGGGATAACAGCGATTGGAGGGTTGTTCTGTCATCGAAGTGTGCAGTTTGTATAGAGTGAAAATCTCGGACGAAGTCCATTGGAAAAGGGAGGGGACAAACATGGCTCACGCGTACCGATATAGCATTATTATTCCCATGTATAACGAAGAAGCGGTGATCGAGGAGACATATCGGCGTCTGAAGAAGGTCATGGGCAGCACAGGAGAGAGTTATGAACTGTTGTTTGTCAATGATGGCAGCATGGATCGAAGTGCTCTAATGATCCGTGACTACGCCCGTTGGGACGAGAGTGTGAAACTGATTGATTTTGCCCGTAACTTCGGACATCAGATTGCGATAACAGCGGGCATGGATTATGCAGTGGGGGATGCGGTCGTTATTATTGATGCGGATCTGCAGGACCCTCCCGAACTGATACTGGATATGATCGCCAAATGGAAAGAGGGCTATGAAGTCGTATATGCCCGTCGCACCAGACGAAGCGGTGAAACTCGCTTCAAGAAATGGTCGGCAAGTCTGTTCTACCGTGTACTGCGTGCGTCGACGGATACGGATATTCCAGTGGACACCGGAGATTTTCGCCTGATTGACCGCAAAGTATGTGATGAGATGAAACGTCTTCCGGAGAAAAACCGGTTTGTGCGCGGGTTGGTCAGTTGGGTCGGATTTCGTCAGACTGCGATTGAATATGAACGCGATGAACGTCTGGCAGGCGAAACAAAATATCCGCTGAAACGCATGCTGAAGCTGAGCCTGGATGGTATTACTTCATTTTCGTATAAACCGCTCAAGCTCGCAGGTTATGTAGGGGCGATCCTGTCGGTTGGCGGATTTATCTATATGTTAACGGTTATTGGTTCGGCCATCTTTACGGATTCAACGATTAAGGGATGGCCATCCATTGTGAGTATCATGCTGATGTTTAACGGTTTCATCCTGATCATGCTGGGCATTCTGGGCGAGTACGTGGGCCGCATCTATGATGAGACCAAGGCGCGTCCACTATACATTGTGAGAGATGTGGTTCATGCCGAGGGCCAGCAAGCACAATCCCGATTGACAGCCCGAGTTGCTCATCATGACTAAGCGTCTGGTGACACTCTTCAAGTTCGGTATTGTGGGTGTTGCAAATACGTCAGTGGATGCGGCGGTGTTTGCTTTGCTTGCAGTGGTTGGTGTACCGGTTCTGATGGCTCAAGTAATCTCATACAGCTGCGGTGTTGCGAACAGTTATTGGCTGAACGGCAGGTGGACTTTTCGAGATGCGGCACGAAGGGGTGGCGATAGAGCGAAACTTATTCGTTTTCTAATCACCAATCTTATCGTTCTCGCGTTATCCGCCCTCATTCTGATGACTTTGCACGATGTGTTGGGTTGGAGTCTCGTGATGAGCAAGATCCTGGCGACCTTGATGGGGATGATTCTGAACTATATGGCCAGCAGATATTGGGTGTTTCGTACAACGAACATATGAAAGGAGTCTATGATGATATGCGAATTAAAAAAGCAGTTATTCCGGCAGCGGGTCTCGGAACCCGTTTCCTGCCAGCGACGAAAGCACAGCCCAAAGAGATGTTACCGATTGTAGACAAACCGGCCATCCAATACATTGTTGAAGAAGCAGTGCAATCAGGCATTGAGAATATCCTCATTGTGACCGGACGCAACAAAAAATCCATAGAGGACCATTTTGATAAATCGGTTGAACTTGAACACTCTTTATATGCCAAGGGCAAACAGTCTTTACTGGAAGAGGTGCAGGCTATCAGCGAGATGGCAAATATTCATTTTATTCGTCAAAAAGAACCGCTGGGACTGGGGCATGCCATTGGGTGTGCACGGCAATTTGTAGGGGATGAAGCCTTCGCTGTACTGCTCGGAGATGACATTGTGGTGTCTGATCCACCTGCACTTGCACAGATGGTCCATCTCTATGAAAAGACAGGCAACCAGATCATTGGTGTTCGTCAGGTAGAAGCGGCAAATGTGAGCAAATATGGCATCATTGATTCGAATGGTGCAGAGGACCGGGTTCACCGGGTCACCAATCTGGTCGAAAAACCTTCTCTTGCAGAAGCGCCATCCCGAACAGCTGTAATGGGACGATACATTCTGAAACCTTCCATCTTTCCTATTCTAGATCAGATCGAGAGAGGGGCTGGAGGGGAATATCAGTTAACGGATGCTTTGAAAGAAGTAAGTCAGGTGGAGGAACTGTTGGCCCTTGAACTGGAGGGGCGTCGCTACGATATAGGCGATCAATTCGGATATATTCAGGCGATCTTGGAGATCGGACTGATGCGCAAGGAATTACAGCCCATGCTGACACCCTATCTTCAGAAGCTTGCAACCGAGTGGGCATAGGAATTGATATATAGTAGAGGTTTAGATCTACTGTAGGACGAGGTCTCCTCCGTACCGTGGTTCTGTCATAGGCTCTAGTGTTGTACAATTATTCCAGTAACGCTACAATTAGCAATAAGTTCAAGTTGCTCTTTGAGGAGTGAGGAATCATGAATGAATCTATCATCAGGGACCTTATTAAGTATATGGACGTGGAGGACAACGCCGCCACTCAGTACATTCAGACCGAGCATCGGATGAAACTGGGACTCTTTTGGGGAATACAGGAAGGCAGCCGGGTTCTGGAAATCGGTTGTGGTCAGGGAGATACAACGGCCGTGCTTGCACATCTGGTGGGGGAGCACGGGCACGTTCATGGTGTAGATATTGCACCAGAGGATTATGGTGCACCGCTGACCGTAGGCGAAGCGGCAGCCAAGCTGCGGAGATCTCCGTTGGGTGATCGGATTCGAATGGATTATGACTACGACATTCTAAGTGATCAGGCTCAATTTGCCGAGAATGAGTTTGATGTGATCGTACTTTCCCATTGTTCTTGGTACTTGAGATCGTTTGACGAACTCGCCCAGATTCTTAGCAAGGTTAGGACGTGGGGGCATCAGTTATGTTTCGCAGAATGGGATGCACGAGTTACAGATGTGAGCCAGCTCTCACATTGGTTATCCGTTCTTATTCAGTCTCAGGTCGAATGTTACAAAGAGAACAGCTTCTCCAATGTGCGGACGCTCTTTACATCGGAGGACATCCAAGAGCTTGTCTCTGCGGCAGGCTGGACGATTAAGGAAGAGACTTCGATCCATTCTCCTGAGCTGCAGGACGGTCGCTGGGAAACCGAAATGACACTAGCAGAAGCGCCTGTGGAATTGAAACTGCTTCCTATCCCGGACAAAGTAAAAACACTTCTTCTTTCTGAACTAAAATTGCTTAGGACACATCATGCCTCGGGGCCTGGGAGCCCACTGGGAACGTATGCGATGGTTGCCAAAAAGCAGTAAAGAAATAGCTATTTGTAGTATGTTATAATAAAAATGTCTATCGACGTACTTTTCACAGAAGACAGACCGTTTAGCTGAAGTTTTTCTTGCGATAATTGAATGGTTCAGCTCCACTGGAAACATATAAATTCCATGATCTAAAAAAATGTGTTTACTTCATCACGGTAATTTTGATATTATAATCGCAATATCAAATGCGACGAAGAGACGAGTAGATAAAAATCATTCTTTCAAAGAGAGCTCCGGCAGCTGAAAAGGAGTAAAGAACTTTTTATTGAATAAAGACTCAGAGCAGCACATCGGAACTTAGCATTTAAGGGATGGTGTGACAGGAGCTCCTGTTACAGAGCTAGAGTATGAACGGTCTACAGCTCGCAACATGGTTGTAAACCTTTACTTGAAGAGGCGGATATGGTGACATATTGGCGAATCTGGGTGGTACCACGAGAGTTCAATCTCGTCCCTGAGACTATTGTCTTGGGGATGGGATTTTTTTGGTTTTTCCGGGCTGTGACTACACGCTTTGGAATTGCCTGAATAGTGTTAATTAGGAAGTTAATTTCATAATACGTTGTTTTTAGTGAGTTATGAAATTGATTTGAAGAGAAGAATCACTTAAACCGAAAGGAAATGATGATTGAATGTCAGCAAAATTGAAAGTTGGTATCGTCGGAGGAACAGGAATGGTGGGTCAGCGTTTTGTGGACCTGCTTGATCAACATCCATGGTTTGAAGTAACAGCTATTTCTGCAAGCGCCAATTCGGCAGGTAAAACATATGAAGAATCCGTACAAGGCAGATGGAAACTCGCAGCTCCTATTCCGGAAGCTGTGAAGAAAATCGTTGTTCAGGATGCTTCCCAAGTTGAGGCTTTTGCCAGCCAGGTTGATTTTATTTTCTGCGCGGTTGATATGAAAAAGAATGAGATTCAAGCGCTCGAAGAAGCTTACGCTAGAACAGGAACCCCTGTCGTGTCCAACAACTCCGCTCATCGCTGGACAGCAGATGTACCCATGGTAATCCCTGAGATTAACCCGGGACATCTGGACGTGATTGAAGCT
Source organism: Paenibacillus sp. FSL R5-0701 (assembly GCF_037973995.1). Lineage (NCBI taxonomy): Bacteria > Bacillati > Bacillota > Bacilli > Caryophanales > Paenibacillaceae > Paenibacillus > Paenibacillus sp. FSL R5-0701. The sequence goes on from NZ_CP150230.1 coordinate 3,096,446, forward strand.
CAACGCAAACGTCTGGGTACAAAAACCGGATTCATTGCTGTAAAACCAAACTGCTCGATTCAGAGCTATGTGCCTGCACTGCACGCCTTGCGTGAGTTCAACCCGACTCAGGTTGTTGCTTCCACGTATCAAGCAATCTCGGGAGCAGGTAAAAACTTTACGGACTGGCCAGATATGCTTGATAATGTCATTCCATACATCGGTGGCGAAGAAGAGAAGAGTGAGCAGGAACCACTGCGGATCTGGGGCAGCATCGAAAATAATGAGATCGTCAAAGCATCGGCTCCATTAATTACAACCCAATGTATTCGTGTTCCGGTAACGGATGGACATCTTGCGACCGTGTTTGTAAACTTCGAGAAAAAACCAAGTAAAGACGAAATTCTGGAACGTTGGTTGCAGTTCAAAGGCCGTCCGCAGGAACTGGCTCTGCCAAGTGCACCAAAACAATTCATTACGTATTTTGAAGAAGAGAACAGACCACAGACAAAACTGGATCGTGACATCGAACGCGGAATGGGTGTCTCCACAGGCCGACTGCGCGAAGACTCACTCTATGATTACAAATTCGTGGGATTGTCCCACAACACGCTCCGTGGAGCGGCAGGTGGCGCGGTTCTGATCGCTGAACTGCTTAAAGCTGAAGGATATATTCAACCGAAATAAGCATAAAGGCATCATGAGCAACAGATTTCTGAAAAGAATGATTAGATCAAAACCATCACTCCTTGATGGTTTTTTTCTATTGTGGGCAGGAACCAGAAATGGGCAAGATTAGATTACAGAGATTACAGAGACTTCGGTAGAGATTACAGTAGAGGTTATAGTGACGAAAAACGCCGACAATCATGTGGTATTATCCCCTTTAAGTAGACACTTGAAAAAGCCTTCATGTTATCATGAGGGTTCAAGTGACACTTGGAGGGGATATTTTTACGCCAAAAAAAGGACAAACATTTCAGACGTATACCGAAGAATTTAAATTGAATGCGGTTAGATCCTATGTCGAAGGGTCTTCAAGTTATAAAGTGGTAGCTGAACGCGAAGGAATTCGAAACTGTTCACAACTGAAGGTGTGGGTGAAAAAGTGGAAAAACGGGGAATCGTTCGATGAGCGAAAAAACAATGTTCCGAATCCAATGAAAGGACGTCCCCGTACTGCCTTTAGCAGTGTAGAAGAAGAACGTGACTACCTTCAAGCACAGGTGGATTATTTAAAAAAGCGGTATCCAAATCTAGTAAAGGAGAAGCGCTGAGCCAACGGGAGAACTACGATATCATAGACGAATTGCGCTGCTCGCATAGCATTACACGCCTATTATCGATTACAGGAATACCCCGTTCCAGTTATTACAAATGGCGAGCAACACAGCCGCAGCGAGACGCAAGACAAGACCGTGATCGTGAGATCAAAGAACACATGATGGCTATTCATTTTGCAAACCGAGAGTTTGGTTATCCTCGCATGACAACGGCGCTCTGGGAGGCTGGTCTGAACGTTAATCACAAGAAAGTATGGCGAATCATGCGGGAACTATCGATCCAATCGGTCATTCGTAAGAAGCGGAAGAAGTCCAGCTATACGCCATCTGTGATTTATCCGAATCGCCTGAAGCGCAAATTTCATGCCACAGCCCCCCAGCAAAAAATGGTGACGGATATTACTTATATTTCGGATGGAAACACATTCGTTTATCTGTCTGTCATTCAAGACTTGTTCAACAACGAAATTGTAGCTTGGCAATTATCTAAACGGAACGATGTTCAGCTCGTATTGGATACGGTGGAACAATGGACACAAAAAAGAGACGTTTCGGAAGCCGTGCTCCATTCGGATCAAGGCTTCCAATACACGTCTCAGGCGTACAACACACGATTAGAAGCATTCGGCGTGAAGGGCAGCCACTCTCGCAAAGCAACCTGCCTGGATAACGCATGCATCGAATCCTTCTTTTCGCATCTCAAGACAGAGAAGCTGTACCTTAACCAGTGTAATTCAGAAGCAGAGATTCGACAAGCCGTGGAAGATTACATGTACCATTACAACTACCGACGATTTCAAGCCAAACTCAAACAGCGCGCACCGATTGAATATCGATGGGCGCTGGCAGCATAGCTTTTTTCATCTGTCTACTTGACAGGGGTATGACCACATGTCGGCGTTTTTTTAACATTCCAGTATTTTGTTAGGCCGCAGATGTCTTATCCGACTTTTGCAGAAGCTGAGAGCGACGACCGAGCAGATAACCTGTTAATGAAGCAAGCATCTGTTGAAATACCATGCCAAGCACAACCGGGACAGCAACTGGTGGCGGAAAATACGAAACAGCGAGTACTGCACCTGCGCTGATATTACGCATCCCTCCATTGAACACCAGTGCGACCTGATCAGCCTCATTCCAGCCCAACAATCGGGCGATGAAGTAACTTAGTGCATAACCGACTGATGCCAGGAAAATAATGATGACCGCAAGTCCAGCCAACTTCCAGTTGAAATCAGCCAAGTAAGGTGCAACGACAGATCCGTTAATCGCGACGACTGATGCCATGAACAATTTGGATAATGGATTCAACCTCGGTCCCCAGACCGGGACAATGGCGCCTTTGGTCCACTCATTCAGCAGCATACCGAGAAGGGATGGTACAACAATCATCCAAAACAGACTGCTCATCATGGCTGCCGTGTCCAGTGTAACACTGGTGCCGATTAGCAGGGATAACACGCCGGGTACTACGAAAGGAGCAAGCATGGTATCAATCAGGATGATGGAAAGCGTAAGTGCGATATTGCCCCGATAGATGCTGACCCAGATGAAGCTGCTGATTCCTGTCGGAATCACGGCTGCCAGAACCAGGCCCGTTATGGTATACGCATCTGTAGGGAAAACCAAATGACCCATACCAAGAGCAATTAGAGGCATCGCCAAATGCAAAATAAACAGACATACAAACAGGGGGAACGGCTTCTTCAGCACGTTCACAAAATCCCGTATCCCCAGACTGATACTTCCAGCGAACGTCATGAACGCAAAAAGCCAAGGAGATAAAAAGGTATAAGAAGAAAGAAAACTCCCGCATAACACGCCAATAATAATACTGATTGGGGTAATCAGTGGCATGATGCGGTTCAAGCGTTGGTTCAAGGCTTGAAGCATAATCATGACATCCCTTTACCGTGTGATTTTACTATTATACATCTTAATAACGTTGGCTGCAGACCCATTTGCAATGAAGCAGTCTGAACAGGTATCATGGACTTGGAACAAGGATTCCGATCAGGAGAAGGGGAGATGATCATGTTCATAAGAAAAAGAAAGCACACATTAATGATGACAGGCCTTATTGCATCAAGTATTCTACTGATTTCAGCCTGTTCTGTCGTGGAACAAGCCAATCAAAGTTTAAATTATGTGAGTGGGGCTACTGATTATATAGAACAGGTATCAAACGCCGGGGCTGATCTGCAAGAGCTCGCATCGAGTGCGGTGAATAATCCGGAGATTACAACGCAGATTCAGGAGAAAATCGATCTGATCCAAGCAGAAGCAAGTGAATTTTCTCAGTTGACTGCTCCTGCAATAGGAGAGAGCATTCATGAAAATCTGGTTAGTTACAATACTCAATTAACAGAAGTTGTAGACAATTTCGAGAATACAATAGCAGAGCAAGGTTTTACGGCAGAAAATTGGGAGAAGACGGGCATTCCTGAACTGATCACCAACATCAATAATTTGAAAGATCCGCTTAGCGGACTTCAGGGTGAATAAGTTGAATTAATTTTCAATATTTTATAAGGGCGAGATATCGGAATGATTGAATTACCGTTATGCTCGCTTGTTTTATTTTCCGAAAACGGATGCATATTTAATATCACAGGAGCTAGACTATATCATGTAAATAGGAGATGTATATGACATTTATCTCGTATTTATGTGAAGATGGTCTATGGTTTTGACAAGGTTGGGACAGAGGTGTATGATAAGTATATAAGTTAATAAAGTATAGTTACTTACTATAAGTTTTTAAATGTGCCTAAATATATTTTGCCAAAGGAGAACGGTGTCATGACTCAACACAATGGAAAAGTAATCATTATTACAGGTGGAGCAAGTGGTATTGGTAAAGAGACAGCACTTCAACTTTCGGATCAAGGTGCGACTATTGTTGTCGCTGACTATAATGAAGACGGAGCGAAGAAGCTTGCGGCAGAGATTGAAGCAGCAGGCGGAACAGCGGGCGCGTACAAAGTGGATGTATCCAAAGGGGACGAGATTAAAGCCCTGATCGACTGGACCGTAGAGCAATATGGTACGTTAAGCGGTATTTTTAATAACGCAGGTATTGGACTTGTGAAGCCATTTCTGGAGATGGACCCGGAATCTTATCACAGAGTCATTGATGTAGATCAGCACAGTGTATACTACGGTATGTATTATGGCGCGAAAAAAATGGTTGAATTAAATGTACAAGGTACTATTGTAAATACAGCTTCGATCTATGGAAGTGTTGCTGCAGTAGGCAGCTTCAACTACAACGCTGCCAAGGCTGCGGTTGTTATGATGTCCAAATCCGGTGCACTTGAACTTGCTGAGCATGGAATTCGTGTAGTTGGTGTAGCACCTGGTTTTATCGAAACACCAATTCTGGGTGATGACCAAGCCATGAAGGATGCGCTTGCTACTCAACATATGCGTGGAGAGCTCATTCAACCGGAGAAAGTAGCCAGTGTGGTTACCTTCCTGTTCAGTGATGCAGCCAGCGCAGTGAACGGGACAACCGTAGCCGTGGATGATGGATTCCTCAGCTTCAAAACCAAATAAATAACCTTCTAAAGTTAAGAAAACTCATCTCAAAAAAACAGAAAAAAACGGTGCAGAACGATTTATTCGTTTTGCACCGTTTTTGTATTTTCACTATAAAGTAATCGTAGCATGTGAGAGGGAAATAAGTTTGTCGAATTATCCCGAAAATTCAGAGATCGTGATACAATTAACAAGGCTATAGCTTTTTATCATTTTGTGGTGTCATATACAATTCGAACGCCAAGAGAGCCATAACTCTCTTCTTTGTAATGACATTGAGAACAGGTTTTGGTCGAACATAACGCATCGTTATGAACTTGTAATTTTTCGTTGCACTGTGGACATTTATTTTCAAAAAGAGTCTTCAACACGTTAAACATGCTTAATCACTCATTTCGGATTAATTTACTTGGTTTTTATTATAACGGATAATATTCGCTGTGTACAGCACTTTTGAGTGGTATCGAAATGAGATTTATATTGCACGAAAGGAAGCGCATAACCGATGGATCTTCTGCTTTTTGTCATCATGTTTATACTGGGTCTGGTCGGTTCATTCTTCTCCGGTTTGTTGGGTATTGGTGGGGCCATTATCAATTATCCGCTGCTGTTATATGTTCCATCCTGGATGGGATTGGAGCCGTTCTCAGCACATCAGGTATCGTCGATTAGTATGTTTCAAGTGTTTTTCGCTTCACTTGCCGGTGTGATTGCATTCCGCAGAAAAGTACGAACGGGTAGAAGTGGTGGGGCGATCGTTCACCGCGGTTTGGTGCTATACATGGGCTCCAGCATTCTTGCTGGCAGTCTGATCGGCGGGTTCATATCCGGTCATCTGGACGGAAGGGTTATTAATCTGATCTATGGCATTCTGGCGATCATGGCGATTGTGCTTATGCTGATTCCCGGAAAGGGAAAGCTTGATACCTCAGCTCCACTGGTGTTTAACCGATGGATTGCAGCAGGCACTGCTTTTGCAGTAGGTATTGTATCAGGAATTGTTGGTGCGGGTGGTGCCTTTATCCTTATTCCTATCATGCTGACGATTCTCAACATCCCCGTACGAACGACGATTGCTTCTTCACTGGCGATTGTATTTATCTCCGCAATCGGCGGCGTTATAGGGAAAATTACGGGTGAAGACATTCCGATGGAACCCATCATCTATACGGTGATCGGCAGTTTGCTCGGGGCATCCCTTGGTTCACGGGTTAGTTCGATGATCAATGTGAGGGTACTTCGATATGCATTAATCGTACTTATCGCCATTACAGCGGTCAAAGTCTGGTCATCCATTCTGTAAAACCACGTATATGGGAATGAACAGTGACGATTTCGTAACCAAACGGTTGGATCGCCGTATAAAGGTTATGAACATGAGCTGAAGCGTTGGATACACGATCAAATGAGTTCAGTTTTCGTCCATGGAGCACCTCATCTCCTTTCATGGATACATGTTTAACATTAATAGAAGTTGAGGTATCCACCCTATGAATAACGTACTTACAGAACAGGCTGATGCAGGATATCGGCTAGCTGAGCAGAAAGCATCTCAGTATTTCACTTCTCTTAGGCAGCAACTTATGAATAATACGTATACGACAGCACTTACCCAAGATATTCATGTATGGCAAAAAAAACATATTCATCGTTTTGCCTGGCTTTCTTTTTTATCACCTAGCAAAAGAAAACCGGATCCCCGGGATGTTCATAGATATATCCACTGGCTGAATACTACAGGAAAGCTGGATGATTACCTGGATCGGAGTATCTCCTATATTTATATGCGGGATCTGGGGCAAGCCCTTGATTCTCCGGGTACGCAGGCCCGAATTCAGGACGTTGTCCAGAATACCAAAAAATACTTTATGGGCTCCGCTACTGGGCGCAAAGGACAGCCTGATTATATCAGTCTGGCTGCGTTGTACCGCTGGGGACAGAAGGAGCACATTGAAACGGCTGTCATCTGGGTGATGAACAAATTAAAGAATGTAGCATCCAACATCCCGAAGGAGCTGGATGCAGAGCAGGCGCAGCGGAAGCTCATCAAGATCATTCTCGGCGTGGTCCTTCATGTGGACGATGAGATGAATGAGCAGACACCACCTGAAGAACGTGCCCGGAGATTTGATGCGGCGATTCGACTTGGTTATTCGTACGGTTTGACGTATCCATTTGTGGATGATCTGCTGGATTCTCAAGCTTTGACTGTTCAGGAAAAAGAACAATATTCCCTGATGATACGCGATGCACTTCTTACCGGGGTCGTCCCTGATCTGGTGGAGTGGAAAGGCAGCAATCTTGAAGTAATTGAATATGTACATTCCGAGCTTCGGGAAGCATTTGAGTACATCAAGAACTACCAGCATCCAGAGAAACAGCGCACGTTTTTAGAGCAATCCTATGTGTTCTTTCAGTCTCAGGAGATCGATCGCAACAAGAAATTAGCCAATGCGAATTATAGCAATGAAGAATTGTACATTCCGATTATTATCAAATCTTCTTCTTCCCGATTAATCGTCCGGTCTGTTCTCAGTGCGCCGGAGGATGAGGGATTTGATCTGCGGACGTTCTATTACGGAATATATAATCAGTTGGCAGATGATTTTGCCGATATGTTTGACGATATGGAAGAAGGGGCAGTAACTCCATATACGTACTATTTGAAGTATCGAGATTTGCGTCCCGACTTGATCAATCCTTATGAATTGTACTGGGCAGTCATCTCACATCTAATCCATGATGTTTACAACTCGGATGCCAAGACCCGTGAGGTTATACTGGATCGTGCCATCAACGGGCTGAAGCGTTGTAAAGAACGGTTGGGGCAGCAAAAATATGATGAAGTGATGACGATCTTTGCCTCTGGGCAGCCTGAATTCAATCAACTGGTTCAACAGATGGTGCGAAAAGCGGATGACGTTGATTTCCTCGATAAATTGTTACGGGATCAGGTCGTGCTTCAATTGAGAAATGACAAGCAGGAGAAAGAGGAGTTCAAGCAGACCATTCGAACGGTTCGCGAACAGATTAATGTGGAGTTGCAGATAGCCAAGCCAGGTGGACTTCATGAGATGAAAGAAACGCTGATCGATGCGGCCAATTACAGCTTGCAGGGCGACGGAAAAAGACTACGTCCGATATTAACTTGGGTTATGGGTGTGCGCGAGTATGGTTTACCTGAAGCCTCCATCGTTCCACTGCTTAGGTCGCTGGAGTACATGCATACTGCTTCCCTGATCTTTGATGATCTGCCCACCCAGGATAATGCTTCGACAAGGCGTGGACGATCCACGCTGCATCAGGTACACAATAGCGCCACAGCGGAGCTCACGGGTCTGTTTCTCATTCAGAAGGCAATTGGTGAGCAATCCTCATTGAATCGCTTTGATGCGGCCACCGTGCTCACGCTCATTCAATATTCAGCTGAAAAAGCAGAGGATATGTGTATGGGGCAGGCGATGGATCTGAACTCCAAAGGCAAGGCATTGACGCTGGAGCAGTTGAATATGATCTGTTTTTACAAAACTGGCATTGCCTTCGAAGCTGCCCTGGTTATGCCAGCGATACTTGCCCAAGTGAAGGAACCGGAGATGGCTGCGCTGAAAAAGTTCGCTTATCATGCAGGGATCGCCTTCCAGATCAAGGACGACTTGCTGGATTTCGAGGGAAATCACCTCATTCTTGGGAAACCTTCAGGTCAGGATGAGCGGAACAACAATTCAACCTTTGTGTCTATTCTGGGTGATGAAGGCGCGAAGAAAGCGATGTGGGAGCATTATTGTCTTGCTACAGATGCATTGAACGAGATGCCGAAACCTATTCCCTTCCTGAGACATTTATTGGATTATCTTATTGGTCGCGAGCGCTAACCTGTTTTACTAACGATTCCATGTTGCATATGACTTATTATGATATATAATGACAAAGGTCGGGATTCCATTGGATGGATTCCAGGCCTTGTTTGACTTTGTAGACACCAAACTTTTGAAAATATATGTTTCAATAACTCAATTTTTGGGTACTAAGCTGGTATTGTGGTTTTAAAACAAACCGATCCTTTGTGGAACAACTTCCTTCCAATTAAAATTAACTTTCGACTATTTATAACATGAGTTTATATGCCAAAAGGAGAGTTTACAATGCAGGTTCAAAAGGTCGACCATCACGAATTGTTCGAGCAGATATACAACCAAGCACCTATTGGAATTGCACTCGTTGCTCCGACAGGAGAATGGAGAAAAGTGAATCCCGCATTTTGCTGTATGCTGGGTTATACGTATGAGGAATTAACGAAGCTCACCTACCAGGATATTACGCATCCGGATGATTCACCACAAGATGTGATCTATAATTGCGAGCTATTCGAAGGTAAATCGAAAGAGTATCAATATGAAAAGCGTTATATCCATAAAAATGGTAACATCTTATGGATTTCGTTGCATGTTTCATTAGTTCGTAGCGAAATTACGGATGAACCTCTTTACTTCATTTGCCATATTGTTGACATAACTGACCGCAAAATGTCTGAACAAAAACTTCTGCATAGTGAAGAGATGTTCAAACTTATTACAGATCATGCTCAGGAGATCATCTATATTGCAGATCAGGAGGGCGTTTGTCGATTCTGCTCTCCCTCAGTCCAACGTTTGTTGGGTTATTCGCCAGAAGAAGTAATTGGTCAAAATAATGATGCATATTTTCACCCACAAGATGTGGAACGGATCTCACAGATGGACTTGACTAAAGGAAATCTGTTGAATATCAGGGTCCGTCATAAAGAGGGACATTATCTGTGGTTCGAGACCACATACAAGGTCTTTGGTGATGCTGAGCATGGACAGCAGATTCTTTCGATTGGACGAGATGTATCCGAACGAAAAAAACATAAAGACATCAGTGCAGAGGCTGAACGCATCGCTTTAATTGGCAGTTGGGAGTGGGATATGGTCAAAGACCAGATCGCGCTTTCCGATCAGATTTTTGAGATTTTTGAGCTTGAGCGCACCCGTAAATCATACTGTGCAAATGATGTTTTTAAAGTTATGAATGCTGCAGACATAGCTTCTTTACAAGAACAAATGGAATGGGTAAAACAAGGAAAACCGCTTGATTTTGAATACAAGCACAGTAGCTCTGATGGAAGTGAGAAGTATCTTCACTTACGCGGGCTGATCACGCTCGATGAATATCAGCAACCAGTTCAGCTGAACGGAACACTACAGGATATCACTGAACGTAAACGTATTGAATTTAAATTGCAGGAATCTGTGGAGCGATACACTTCACTTAAGAAATATAATCATGACGCCATTATCTCGTTTAACATGGATGGTAATATTATGAATGCGAATCCAGTAGCGGTGAAACTGACGGGTTGTCCCGTGGCTGAAATGATCGATACAAGCATAAGCAGATTTATTGGGGCGAGTAATCTCGGTCTGATCCTGCGCAGTAATAATGAGTTGGCCGAAAAGGAAATCAATGCTGTTCGTCATACGGATGGAACCGAGACAGAAGTCTTGGCTACGCTTGCTCCGATCATTATTAATAACTCTAATGTCGGGTACTACTTGATTGCAAAGGATATTACGGAGCAGAAGAAGCTGCTAGTTGCCAAAGAGACAGCCGAGAGAATGAATAAGGCCAAGAGTGAGTTTCTTGCGATGATGAGTCATGAAATTCGTACACCAATGAACGGTGTAATTGGGATGACGGATTTGCTTCTGGATACCCCTGGTCTTAGCGGGGAACAGAAGGAATATATCGAAATCATCCAGAAGAGCGGAGATTCCTTACTCGCCATCATTAATGATATTCTTGATTTTTCCAAAATTGAGTCAGGCAAAACCGATCTGGTAGATGATCCTTTTGATCTCGCAGAAATCGTCACAGAGACCGTGCAAATCGTAAAACCACTGGCTCGCGAAAAGAAGTTGGATGTTCGTATGTGCGTAGATGACGCCATTCCGACTCCTGTGTATGGTGATGCTTACCGTCTTAAACAGGTACTTACCAATATCATTGGCAACGCGGTTAAGTTCACTTCAGAGGGCGGCGTTGAAATTGACGTTGGCATTAAGGAGAAGTGTGGCAATACCGTACAGCTTTATTTTAAAGTGAAGGATTCGGGTATTGGGATTCCGGTTGAGAGAAAACAACAATTATTTGAGCCATTCTACCAACTGGAGAATTTCATGACTCGCAAACCTCAGGGCACGGGTCTTGGCCTTGCCATTAGCAAAAAATTGGTGGAGCTTATGCAGGGAGATATCTGGATCGAGGAATCGGATGAACCGGGTACAATATTTGTATTTACTGCACGCTTTAAATTAACGAACGGTGAAGAGGGCAACAGGTTAGATCAACAACAGAAAAAGAACAGAACATCCGCTTTGCGGATTTTAATTGCAGAAGACAATGAAGTGAACCAACTCGTCCTTAGCAGAATAATCGAGAAAAAAGGACATGTTGTGGATCATGTCGTGGACGGTGTTGAGGCGGTTGAGGCGGTCAAACACAATGCATACGATATTGTCTTCATGGATGTGCATATGCCAAGACTGGATGGATTCGAAGCGACAAAAATGATTAAAGAATTAAAGTCCTCTGAGGATTGTCCATATATTATTGCGGTGACTGCAAATGCCGTAAGAGGAGACATGGAAAACTGCTTGAAGGCAGGCATGGATGCGTATGTCAGCAAACCGATAAAAATTGAGTCCATTATGCAAGCATTGGAGACCTATTACATCAAAAATAACCTCTGAGCGCGCTAAAATGGATTCATGAGCAAAAAGCTGCTAGCTTATATAAATAGGCTAGCAGCTTTTTTATGCACAAATCTCTAAGGATTTTTGATCCACAATTTGGAGATGTCCAGATAACCGAATTCTGCTACCTGCATGCCGAAGATGCTCTGATCCAGTTCGGCCTGCTTGTTCATGTGACAGCCATGCAAGATCCAGCAGTGATCACGTAGCAAGGTTTCAGCTTCATCCAGCAGCGCAGTACGGTCTGCCCGATGAAGCGTTGCGAAATGATCCAGTTTGTCATCCAATTGAGACTGGAATACAGGAGACATACACATATGAAAATGGTTGGACAGGTTTTTGAAAAAGTGAATCATGCCGTACTGCCAATCTTCCTCCAGGATCTCTTCAGCGAGGATCAATTGCGCGTTTGTGGTTTCCTCTGAGTTGAAATAATCCACAACGGCCTGCATGCTGATGTTCAGACCGATGGACTCTGCCCGACACTGGAACCACTCCGCAACGTCTGCATCCTTATTATGTTTATACGATAATGTTACCGTCTCACCCTGGTACCCACAGTTATGCAGCAATTCACGAGCATGCTCAAGAGAGGCAACGGTCCAGTCTTGGGCTGCACTTTTCCACGGCAGAAAGCTGCTGGCCGGTGTGATCCGATTCCCGCCGAGATCTCGGACAAGCGCGACCGCATCATAGACGATACGCAGGGCTTGTCGAAATGAGGGATGATGATGGATGCCTTCCTTGTGAAAATTGAACAGCATATACTGACAACCCAGCGCCGGATAATTGATACTGTTCGTCTGATCACAGCCTGTTGCGAGACTCAATCGATCTGTCCCCGGTAGCTCATAATAGCGATCATTCGGACTCAGGTCAGGCACAAACCAGAAATGGACTTGATCCAGATGTGGCCGGATGCCGTAGTAAGCATCAAAAGCAGTAAGCTCCAGCACATCCTCATTCAGCTCAGAGATCAGAAAAGGACCGGTACCAATTAATGTATTGGTTACATTGTAATCATAGGGCAGGATTGTCATCCGAATACAACTGAACAGATGCAAGAAGAATCGATTAGGACGATGGAGAACAAACTTGATGCAGTAATCACCAGCTACTTCTGCACGTTCGATATCCCGATATAACCAGATGGACGGACTATGTACATCAATCAATCGTTGCAACGTCGCTTGCACATCCCGGGACGTCATGACACGGCCGTTGTGGAAACGCACACCTTTTCGGAGATAGAAGGTCCATAAGCGATGGTCCTCGCTGCACTCCCACATGTGAGCCAGTGCTGGCAGGAATGATTCCGTCTTGGCATCATAAGTGATCAACGTATTACAGACCTGGCTTAATAGGTAGGTTTCAAATGCAGTATACACAAAGGCTGGGTCCAAATCACCTAACTGGCGTGACCTCATGATGCGCAGAATATCCTGACCAGAGGCAGTTTCATCGTGGCTATGAAATCCCATCTGTTGATGGAGGGAAAGCATGAGCTGTTCTCGCAATGTATCATCCACCTGAACAGTTCCAATGAGTTCAATGGCATCTTTCATTTTGCCTTTACCTAAAAGTTCGGTAAAACTCGCTTCCAGCGCTTCATTCATGCTACGCAGCATCGTTAACGCCGAATGATGTCCACGACCACGCCCGGGCTGCCAATGGATAAAGCCTTGTTCCTCCAATTTTCTAAGAATGAATTTCACATTACGAGGGGTGCAGCACAAGGCAGCGGACAGGCTATCAATCGTTACCGCTACAGGTTCATGAAGTTTGAATGAAAGTTGTTCGGCACCTGCGAGCCTTATAAAGTGTGTATGTAGGGTATCCATGGCCATGACTCCTCTATTAAAGGTGAAAAGTGTGATCATATGTTTACACTTTTCTTTCCCCCTTTTATCCTTACAATTATACATTAGAAGATGTAGTTCAAAAAGTCCGCTTTTGATTACGAAAGATGCCTAAAGGCATCATCAGCATCGAATATGGAATTCAGCCGAAATGTCCGTTGCTCACGTAGTTTTCCCTACGCTCCGCTACTCCATTTCTAGCTTCATCCCATCTTCTCGGTACTGAAAACCGGACTTTTTGAACACTCATTAGAAGAGGCTGTTAAATCACCCCGCATTGAAGCATCTAGAAAGAATAGGAGAAGTTCGCATGAAGCAATATTTAAGACAAATTCACCCCTTGGCATGGACAATTATTATCGGAACCATGTTTGGACGTCTTGTAACGTCAATGAGTATCCCGTTTCTATCCATCTATCTGACACGTGTGCTAGATGCTACACCGACCCAGACCGGTATTACTGTGGCCGTTAGCTCGCTGGCAGGTGTCATGGTCAGCTTTTATGGAGGTTATATTTCGGACCGGATCGGTCGCAAAATTGTGATGTTAATCTCGGTATTTAGCTGGGCAGGTGTGTTTTTCATTTTTTCAGCAGCAGAGCATCTATGGGTGTTCTTTGTTGCCAATACGTTAAACGGATTATGCCGTGCAGTATTTGAGCCCACCTCCAGAGCACTGTTATCGGATATTACTTCTCCGGAGAACAAATTGCTGGTGTTCAACCTCAGATATGCTGCAATTAATCTCGGCGTGGTCTTTGGGCCAATTATCGGATTTCAGCTGGGATCATCTGAATCGACGTTTCCGTTTGTGATCTCCGGCTTGGTATACATAGCCTATGGACTTGTATTATTTCTGCAATTCAAGCTACAGCATGCCAATCTGCCGGAGCGTCACCAGGCTACCGCCCCACGTTTGCGTGAAGCACTCATGACCACTGGTCGCGACCGGGTATTTCTGCCGGTATTAATCGGTACCACATTTTGTGTGCTGGGTTACGGGCATTTCAGTTCCACGTTGGCACAGTACTTGGCAAGGAGTCCGATCTTTGAGAATGGAAGTCAGATGTTCTCGTACATGCTTTCCCTGAATGCCGTGACGGTACTGATTATTCAGTATCCTCTTGTGCGAACCTTCCGAAACTTCCCACCGCTTGTCCCTCTGATTGTGGGTAACCTGCTGGTGGCAACCAGTCTGATGATGGTTGGAATCGCTGAAGGTGTACTCATGATGATGATGAGTGTCATACTATTTACCATTGGGGAAGTGTTGTTGTTCACCATGATGGATATGCTCATTGACCGGATTGCGAAGCCGGAATGGAAAGGGACGTATTTCGGTACCATCGGATTCAATAATATCGGTAGTGTCATTGCTCCTGTCATGGGAGGGGTGTTATTAAGTCAATTTGGAGCGGAGAATGGGCTCGCTGTCTTTCTACCGATTGCTCTGACGACTGCCCTGGGAGTACCTTTTCTTCTGATCGCACATAGACGTCTTGTTGTTAGAGAGAAGCAAACCGAGTCCACATCAGTAAGTATGTAGCGAGAATAGAAAAGATTAATGACATGAATTAAATAACAATTCAGTTAAAATTATCTTGACGGATGTTAGTCCAGCGAATACAATAAACAACAAATATGTGAAACGGGTGGGATGATGATTATGTTTATGCCTATACAGATTTCGAATCGATAACTGAATACGCATGAGCATAGTGACATTAATCCAATTTTTTTGCATGATCGCGTTGGGACAGTCATGTTTGTGCACCTCTGTCGTGGACGCTCATCATTATTGCGATGCAGAGGAGATACGGGAAATGCTTTGCATTTCATTCGATCTCTTTTGGCTACAAGCTGTAGATGAACATTAGTTCATCTATGGCTTTTTTGCATGCATTCCACCCAATTCGTTCACATGGAAAGGAGCGTTTGGAGCGTTATTTTATAAAAAACTAACTTGTTAAAAAGGAGAATGTACAATGGTCAATATATGTTCTACATATCAATTATGGGCGGGAAATCCCGATTTTAATGTCATTATGTATGACTCATCCTAGTGGGGGTAACTGCGATCGAAAGGTTATTCTGTCATCATAGTTACAGTGTAATGTTCTTTATTTCATTTGATATAAATAAACCGATAAAGAGGTGGGACCTGTGCCCAAAACAGAGAAAATCTCCATGTCATGGCTGCTGCGTTATCTAAAACCAGTTAAAGGACGGCTGGCCTTACTTTTAATCATGTTGCTCACATCAACGGGGCTTCAGCTCTTGAATCCACAGATTATCAAACGTTTTATCGATACAGCAGCAAGTGGGGGAGTCCTCACCAATCTTGTTCAGCTCGCAGGAATATTTCTGGTTGTTGCCGTGTTTAATCAACTCATCACGGTAGCGGTCAGTTATTTGGGGAACGACGTGGCCTGGCGGGCCACAAATCAACTGCGCGGAGATCTGCTGAAGCACTGCCTGCGTCTTGATATGCGTTTTCATAATGTGAAAACACCTGGAGAGATGATTGAACGTGTGGATGGTGATGTAACGAGTATCTCCAATTTTTTCGCGATGTTCATTGTGCAAGTGATCGGGAGTTTTGTACTGCTGGCCGGAATTCTCGGTTTCATGTTCAGTGTCAATGTGCCCATTGCTTTGGTTATGACCGTGTTTACATTGTTATCGATCCTGTTCATGGTGTTCATACGGAATCTGGGAGTTGACTCTTCCAAAAATGAGCGGGCGGCCAGTGCTTCCCTGTTCGGATTAATTGAAGAACGCATTGCCGGGATTGAAGATGTGCAAGCAAATGGTCATGTGCCGTATGTGATGAACCGTTTTTACCGCACAATGCGCACGGTATTCCGTAAGGGAAGAAAAGCCTGGCTGCTGCGGGTTATTCCGTGGAATACCACTGTAGTTTTGTTTGCTCTGGCGGTCACTGCGGTGCTTTTGCTGGGTGTGCATTATTATATGGAAGGTCTAATTAGTATCGGAACATTATTTCTGATCTACCAATATACACAGATGCTGAATGATCCGATTGAGATGCTTGGAGATCAGGTACAGGAGTTTCAAAAAGCAAAATCAGGCATGCTGCGCTCCAGAGAGCTGTTGTCTATGTATAGTGTGATTGAAGAGGGCACAGAGGAGCAATTGCCGGAAGGACCGCTTGGATTGGAATTCAGTCAGGTGCACTTCAGTTATAACCAGGATAAACCGGTATTGCAGGACATTAATTTTGCTATTAAGCCTGGTGAACGTCTGGGAATCATCGGTCGCACAGGTAGCGGCAAATCGAGTCTTAGTCGTGTTCTTCTCCGGCTGTATAATCTGGATCGGGGCACGATCCGTGTAGGTGGAACGGATATCACAAAGCTTTCATTACAAGCGCTTTATCGCCGCGTTGGCATGGTGACACAGGACGTGCAATTGTTTGATGGCACGCTGCGTGACAATCTGACCCTGTTCAATGAGGATGTATCGGATCAGATGATCAAGGAGACGACGGATCGCCTTGGACTTAGCCAATGGATTAATTCACAACCAGAAGGGCTTGATACGTATCTGGCAGCAGGTGGGGCTTCATTGTCCGCAGGGGAAGCACAGTTATTTGCCTTAACCCGCGTATTCCTGACCGAACCGAGTCTGGTTATTCTGGATGAGCCTTCGTCACGTCTGGATGCTGCGACCGAAAGTATGCTGCAATCTGCAATTGACCAGTTAATGAAACAATCCACAGGAGTCATCATTGCTCACCGACTGGCTACGCTGGAGAAAGTGGACCGGATTATGGTGCTAGGTGATGGGAAGGTACTGGAATTTGGAGCGAGAGAAGAACTTGCCAGTAACCCGGCATCTCACTATGCCAGACTGCTGATTACAGGCCGAGAGGAGGAATTGGCATGACTGTAGCAGGATTTATAGGCCGTTTGTTTCGATTCAGGCCTTTGTTATTTGTAATCAATGGATTGTTATGGTGTATATTTCACTCCTTACCGCTAGCCATTGGTATTGGAATGCAATGGTTTTTTGATCGCACAACAGTGGGGTCCAATGACTACATGTGGCTTGCTGTGCCGCTTATCTTTATTGCTTTGGTCCGAATGGCACGGGTGGGCACATTTTTTGTAGCCTTCTATGCATGGGTTACGTATCTGTATCATGTTCAGGCGATTTTGCGAACCAACATGCTCGCAGCGATCATGCGCTGGCCTGGGCGTAATCTTCCGGCTTCACCAGGAGAGGCGATGAGTCGCTTTCGGGATGATGTCGATGAAGTCGTCGAGTATGTAGAATCATGGGTGGACTTCTGGGGACGACTTGTATTTGCTGTTGTGTCCATCGTCATTATGGCGAACATTAATTGGCAGATCACATTGGTTGCTGTGCTGCCATTGGTGGTCGTGACCTTACTCAACAACCTGTCCGGGAATCGGGCTCGGAAGTATGCACAGGTTAATCGTGAAGCGACTGGGCGAATTACCAGTTTTATTGCGGAAACGTTTGGAGCAGTGCAAGCCCTGAAACTGGGTCAGGCCGAAGAGCATGTCTCTTCACGTTTCAACCAGTTGAATGAAGATCGTCGCCAGGCTGCACTTCGAGACAATCTGTTCAAGCAGTGGATGAGATCGATGAATCAGCATGTTCTAAGTATCTGTACCGGATTGATTCTACTGATGTGTGCAGCTGAGATGAAAGCAGGGAACTTTAGCGTAGGTGATTTTGCCTTATTCACCAGTTATCTGGCCAATATCGGATTTAGCATCTCACTGTTTGGTTATATGGTGTTTCAGCACAAAAGGCTCAAGGTATCCTATGATCGTATGCGTAAGCTATTCCGCCCGGGGGAAGAAGACCAGATCATGGATTCGAGGGAAATCTATCTGTATGAAGATCCGCCGGAGCTTGTAAGTGAACAGAGGGACCCTAAGGAGAAGTTGCAATCTCTTGAGGTGAATAAGCTGACTTATCAATATCCGAATTCTGCAAATGGCATAGAAGAGATCAGTTTCCGTCTGAAACGTGGACAATTTCTTGTTATTACGGGAAGGATCGGGTCAGGTAAATCAACACTTGTACGCACACTTCTTGGACTGTTACCCAAGCAAAAAGGGGACATTCACTGGAATGGAGCAGCTGTTGATCCAGCCACGTTCCTGATGCCGCCTAGAGCTGCGTATACCCCGCAAGTGCCAAGACTGTTTAGTGATACGTTGAAAGAAAATATCGTCCAGGGCAAACAGGGGAACACTGAGCAAGCCCTTGAAAAAGCCATTCGTCTGGCTGTGATGGAGAAGGATATCAAACATCTGGATCAGGGGCTTGAGACCCCGGTTGGTCCAAGAGGGGTGATGCTGTCAGGCGGGCAGATTCAGCGCGCGGCCACAGGACGCATGTTAATGACGGAGGCGGACCTCTTTATCTTTGATGACCTGTCCAGTGCACTGGATGTGGAGACAGAACAACAAGTATGGGAAGGGCTGTTCCAAGAGCCGGATGTCACCTGCATCGCAGTTTCTCACCGCAGGGCAGCACTTTCCAAAGCAGATCACATTATCGTGATGAAAGATGGACGCATTGAAGCTGAGGGAAGTTTGGCCGAATTGCTTGCCACCAATGAAGAGATGCAGCTGCTGTGGCAAGGGGAGCAAACCCCCGCGAAAGTCGGGTAGCTTTGAAAATTTAGAAAAGATAATAAGAAAGCAAAAAAAGCCTTACAGACAACTCATTGAAGAGTACGGTCTGTAAGGCTTTTTATTGTTATAACGAGTGTAACGATGTAATATTTTTATCTCATCATTTGAGCAATCAAGGAATACGCAATGATGACCAGGAAGATAATAGTGATATGGTTAATGGAGAAGATAAACATCCGTTTGGACCATTTCTCTGTTTCTTTCTTATCAAAGGTAGCCACACTAAGAATGAGCCAGGCCAAGCTAACCAGAAATGCCACAATAGCGACAAATGGACTCATCGGCCAGAATAAAAAGCTGGAGATCAGTAACAGTACCAGATACACATTTGTCTGAATGTATGTCCGTCTGATGCCTTTAACAACGGGCAGCATGGGAACACCAGCAGCCTTGTATTCGTCAAAACGGCGAATCGCAATCCCATAGAAGTGAGGCATTTGCCATAAGAGCATCGTAACAACCAATGCCCAGATCTCGAAATGACCCAGTTCAGGTGAAATGGCTGCCCAACCGATGAGTGGAGGCACAGCACCCGAAAGACTTCCCACTTCCGTGTTGTAGATCGTTGTACGTTTGGTCCACATCGTGTAAGGGAACACGTAAAGCAACAGACCCAAAATACCAAATACAGCAGCGGATGGGGAAGCGATGTACAACATGATGCCCCCGATGATGGTGATTGCAATACCGAGAATCAGACCCGACTTGGTATCTACGCGTCCCGTAACGGTAGGACGTTTCTTCGTACGTTCCATGATCGCATCAATATCACGATCATACAAGTTGTTAAACACCCCTGCAGCTCCAATAATGAGAGAAGACCCAATAAAGGAAAGGATGATTGGTACAATATTAGCTAAGATTGAAGCATCAAATACATATAAAGCCAAACTTAAACCCGCAAACATGGCGATCAGGTTGGACTTGATGATTCCGATTTTGATCGTATCGAAGAAAACTTTCGGAATCGAGCTATACTCCAGGCTGATATTGGTCTGTGAACCATTGTTCAATGTTTTCAAGAACTCACTTCCTATATCTATACTTATATATTATGTCGCTATTATACCATTCAATACACTATGTGATTTAATTAACGTTTTAGTATTTAAAATAATGTCATTTGATTGTGAACAATTTAAAAACAAGGTTTTTTTTAATTGTTAAATAATTATTTCTGTGTTACAGGAGAAAATCTAAAAATCCGGGTATAACAGTGATTCAAAGTTTGCTCTGTCATTGTAGTGTAAGTGTAAATAATCTTTTATTCAACTCACACAGGCTGGATTGAAGAAGGGAGTTAAAGATATATGTTGCAAAATGGTTAGGTTTTGTTTATTGTAGATATAAGATATCTTTAATGGTTTTGTTTTGTTAGAGTGTGTTCTTGTAAATCTCCGATATTACTTTCTTAAGAGAAAGCGGAGGTTATTTTTAAAACTAAATTAGAGATATTAAATATCTGGAAAGGGTGAATATTATGAGTAATATGGATCAACTCTTGGATGTACTTATTATTGGTGGAGGACCAGCGGGGCTTAATGCAGCCCTAGTACTTGGCAGGGCCCGCAAGAACGTTGTGGTCATTGATGATGAGACACCGCGTAACTGGGTTACAAGGGAGACTCATGGGTTTGTGACAAGAGATGGGGCAAGTCCACGTGAATTCCGGAAAGCTGCCAAAGAACAGATTGCAGCGTATCCTTCAGTTCAATTTGCATCCGATACAGCAACAGCGATAACAGGTAGCGATGGTGATTTTGTAGTTAAAACTACACAAGGGGCAAGTTATCGCACGAAAAAGATTTTGTTTGCGGTAGGTAAGAAAGACCTTCCCTTGGATATTAACGGATTAACAGAGGTTTACGGTAAAAGTGCGTTTGTGTGTCCATATTGTGATGGATGGGAGTTAAGAGACCAATCGCTGGTCATCATCGTTAATGGAGTTAACGCATTACATATGGCAAAAGTCATATCCGGCTGGACAGAACGTTATACGATCTGTACGAATGGATCAGATTCCTTAACCGATGAGCACCGTGAAGAGCTGAAGCAGCATCATGTTACTGTATTCGATGCACCGATTCAATCCATTGACTCTGAAGAAGGGATGGTACAGCAAGTTGTACTACAGGACGGTACTGCGATTCCATGCACAGGGGTTTTCTTCCAACCGAAACTGTTTACCGGATCAGAACTGCCAAAGGCCATCGGTTGTGAAATTTCAGAGTTGGGAACGGTTATCGTTGATGCTTCCGGCAAAACATCTGTAGCGGGTGTATACAGTGCTGGTGATGCAGCATCCGAGATATATCAGGCAATCACGGCTGCGTCTCTGGGGGCATTGTCTGCGGTAAGCATTAATAATGAATTGAATTTCGAGAACTGGGATGAGCCAAGTCAACATTAGAATAAATTAAAAAGCTTCATAGAATCAAAGCGTCATTGGTTCATACAGTAGGGGATTGCATATGCAATCCTCTATTTGTTGTTATTCAACTTAAACGTTGAACGGTTCAAGTGAAAGTTCCCAGCCGGAAGAAAATTTGATATTAAATTTATTATGGTTTATTGTATTATCAAATGATATATATTGCTATCATTTATAAAATTTTCAAAGGAGAGATCACTTATGAATGAAAGCAGAACAGCCATCATATGGCTAACGAATACCTTGCTTCACGGCGTACAGATAAGAGGTGATCATCATGAGTGATGCAGCTTACATTCCACAGCCAAAAATGTATGGACCACTTGGCAATCTGCCTTTGATTGATAAAAATAAACCAACGTTGTCGCTAGGGGTGCTGGCTGAACAGCATGGACCAATATACCGAGTTACCGTTCCCGGTTATACCGGTTTAATCGTATCTGGGCCAGATCTTGTGGCTGAGTTGTGCGATGTGTCCCGGTTTGACAAGTTTGTATACAATGAACTCGATAATGTACGTGCCTTTGGCGGCGATGGTTTATTTACAAGCAGAACATCGGAGCCCAATTGGAAAAAGGCCCATAACATTCTGCTTCCCACCTTCAGCAAACAGGCCATGAAAGGTTATCATCCCATGATGGTTGATATTGCCGAACAATTGATCAACAAATGGGCACGCCTCAATTCCAACGATACGATTGATGTTGCGGACGATATGACACGGCTGACGTTGGATACCATTGGACTATGTGGATTCAATTATCGATTTAACAGTTTTTACAGACAGGACCACAGTCCTTTTATTGAAAGCATGGTTCGGGCATTAAATGAAGCAATGCAAAAGAGTTCACGTTTGAAAATTCAGAATCTGCTTATGGTCAAAACCAAACGACAGTTCCAAGAGGATATTCAGACGATGTTCTCTCTGGTAGATCAGATTATAGAGGAACGTAAAGCGAGTTCAGCACCCGAAGAGGTCGACTTGCTCGCACGTATGTTGAATGGTAAAGATCCGGAGACTGGAGAAATGCTGGATGATGAGAACATCCGTTATCAGATTATTACGTTTCTCATTGCCGGACATGAAACTACGAGTGGTTTATTATCTTTTGCTCTTTACTTTCTACTGAAAAATCCGGAATCGCTTCAAAAGGCGTATGACGAGGTGGATCAGATATTGGTCAGTGACTCACCACAGTACGAGGAAGTTCTTCAGCTTTCCTATATACGCATGATTCTTAGTGAATCGCTTCGTCTCTGGCCAACAGCCCCGGGATTTGATGTATATGCCAAAGAAGACACCGTCATAGGTGGCAAATATCCCTTGAAGAAAGGGGAAAGTTGCAGT
Source organism: Paenibacillus sp. FSL R5-0701 (assembly GCF_037973995.1). Lineage (NCBI taxonomy): Bacteria > Bacillati > Bacillota > Bacilli > Caryophanales > Paenibacillaceae > Paenibacillus > Paenibacillus sp. FSL R5-0701. The sequence continues at coordinate 3,119,358 of NZ_CP150230.1, forward strand.
ATTCTTCTGCCCCAGCTACACCGTGATAGAGAGGCATGGGGAGAGGATGCGGAGCTTTTCCGTCCGGAGCGATTTGAAGATACGGCGAAAGTGCCTCATCATGCGTATAAACCTTTTGGTAATGGGGAGAGAGCGTGTATCGGCATGCAGTTTGCTTTATATGAAGCAACACTTGTGCTTGGCATGGTCCTTAAACATTTTGAGCTGATCGATTATAGCAACTATGAGTTGGATGTTAAACAGACACTGACATTGAAGCCGGGAGACTTCCGGATCCAGGTGAAAGCGCGCGAAGTGTCACAAAAGACGAATAAGTCTACCAGATCTGTGGAAGAGAAACCTGCTCCTGTTGTTCATAAAAATATAACAAGTGACAGCCAGAGGGGAGAAATCCTGGCCGTTGAAGCAGATGGTAAACCTTCGCTCCTGGTGTTATATGGTTCCAATCTGGGAACGGCTGAAGGCATTGCCCGAGAGCTTGCGGAGAAAGGCCGTTCTTATGGAATCCCAAGTGAAGCAGCCACTCTGAATGAGTGGGTTGGTCGCATTCCCCACAAAGGTGTCGTTCTCATCGTCACTGCTTCGTATAACGGTAAACCTCCGCAAAATGCTACGGCATTTGTAGACTGGTTAAAGGGAACAGAGTCAGAGGAAGCACGGGATGTAAACTATGCCGTTCTGGGTTGTGGAGATCGGAGTTGGTCCGGGACGTACCAGAGCATTCCTCGATGGATAGATGAGAAGCTTGAAGAATGGGGAGGTAAAAGACTGTTATCCCGCGGTGAAGCCGATGCCGGAGGTGACATGGAGAAACAAGTCGAGGCGTGGCAACATATGTTGTGGCCTCAGGTGGTGAATGCTTTGGGGATCAACGAGGAAATGGTAAAGGTATCCATACCAAGCACAAGCAGACTTCACATGGAGTTTGTCCGCGAGAAAACGGATATGCCACTTGCACGAACTTATGATGCCAGCTATGCCACGGTTGTAGTCAATAAAGAGCTTCAGGCGCTGGGAAGTGGAAGAAGCACGCGTCACATCGAAGTGTTACTGCCTGAAGGCATGAGTTATAGAGAAGGCGACCATCTCGGCGTGTTGCCTGGCAATCAGAAGCAGAATGTGGATCGGGTACTCAGTCGGTTCGGACTACGTGGGGATATTCCGATCCAACTAACTTCGGACGTCAGCCATCTTACACACCTTCCACTGAACAGACCCGTCAAGATTCATGAGTTACTCACTCACTGTGTGGAATTGCAGACACCAGTTTCCAGAACACAGTTGCAGGAGTTAGCTAATCATACGGTATGTCCACCTCATAAGCGTGAACTGGAAGGCATGTTGGACGAAAACAGCTACAGGGATGATATTCTTGCCAATCGAATCACCATGTTGGACCTGCTAGAAAAGTATGAGGCGTGTGAACTGCCATTCGAAAGGTTCCTTGAACTATTGCCACCGCTCAAGCCCAGGTATTATTCAATATCCAGCTCGCCAAGCCTGATTTCCGAGCAAGCGAGCATAACCGTATCGGTAGTAAGAGAGCCTGCATGGAGTGGCAAAGGCGAATACCAGGGAGTTGCTTCATCGTATCTCGCCGGTTGTCCATCCGGAGAACGTATTCTGATGTTTGTACGTACGCCGGAATCCGAATTTTGTTTGCCGAAAGAGGCTGACATACCCATGATCATGGTGGGACCAGGGACGGGGGTTGCACCGTTCAGAGGTTTCCTCCAGGCGAGAGCTATCATGAAACAGAGAGGTTTGCCACTGAGTGAAGCGCATTTGTTCTTTGGGTGCAGGAATGATTCAGATTTCATATATCGTCAGGAGCTTGAGCAATACGAAAGGGAAGGGATCGTTAAGCTACACACTGCTTTTTCTCGTGCGGAGGGCAAGCCCAAAACGTATGTACAGCATCTAATGAAAGAGAATTCCGAACAGTTAATTCACATGCTGACGAACAAAGGAAAACTCTACGTATGCGGGGATGGAAGCCAGATGGCTCCTGCGGTAGAAGAGACTTTGCAGCAAGCATATCAGGAGGTGCAGGGAGCAACGATGCAGCAAGCGAAAGACTGGCTCATTCAGCTTCAGGCCGAAGGACGCTACGTGCAAGACGTGTGGGCAGGTAAACGAACGGTTGAATCCTCTCAACTTATCTATTAAAACTTAAAATGAAAGAGTAGTTTCAACTTCAATCAGTTGATGGTCAAACAGGTTATACATGGACCGTGATCTACGGAGGTTATGTAACCTATTAATTAATAATGAAATAATACTAATCATCCAAAAACAGCCGTTCGATCTGGAGTTTCACATCCAAATCAGCGGCTGTTTTGATTAGGTGTTTTGTAAGAACGAGTACTGATTCTTATCTGGAATCCTGAATCGTTGCTGTACTGTTGTTGGCGCTCAGGGCGGAAATCGGATCGAAAGGCGGCCCTGTTATTGTACCTACGAGCAGTGCAATATCTACCGCATTGACCGGACTGCCCCATGAATTTCCAGAGAAGACCATAACGGCCTGGTCATTAACAAATCCTCTCGTATTATAAACAACATTGCTAATAACTTCCCCAGTTGTATTAGGGTTAAAGTAGGCTGGCTGACGTAGGGAATAAAAAATATTGTTTTGTACAAGCAAGCCGGTCATATTACCGATTTGGGTCACGAGACCTCGATTGACAACCCAACCTGAAGAAGGGCCAGCTTGAGGAGGACCGAATATCGTATTATTTATTACGGTATGATTGGTTCCGCCTAATTGAATAAATTCAACAGCATAAGGATTATCACTCGTGATCGTTAATCCGTCTACAGTTACTCCACTTCCAATGATGGTGAAAGGGATAACAGCAGCTTGTAACAGGATGATCGTACTAGGATAGCCTTTTAGAGTTATTCCTGCTTTATTAATGGTAATGTTCGCAGTGATTGGGTATGTGCCACCAAGAATATGAACGGTTCCTGTTGGAGATACCGCGGTTACACCTTGTTGAATCGTTCCGAAAGGACTGGCCTGTGTTCCGTCCCCGCCAACTGCACCTTGCAAAACATATACATCAAAGGGATTGGGCTGCACTGTGCCCGTAGCGCCCGTAACACCAGTAGCTCCAGTAGCTCCGGTAGTTCCGGTAGTTCCGGTAGTTCCGGTAGTTCCGGTAGTTCCAGTGGCTCCGGTAGTTCCAGAAGGTCCAGAAGTTCCAGTAGCTCCGGTATCTCCTGTTGCACCAGTAGGGCCTTCTGGACCGCCGGATGGACCCGTATCTCCCGTTGCACCTGTAACTCCTGTAGAACCAGAACTACCTGTAACTCCGGTAGGGCCTGTTGAACCAGTCACGCCTGTGGCTCCAGTGATGCCAGTCGCTCCAGTTACACCAATCGTTCCCGTATCTCCAGTGGCGCCTGTCGGACCTGTAACTCCTGTTAAACCCGTGATCCCGGTATCTCCGGTAACTCCGGTAGGGCCTGTAATGCCTGTAGGTCCAGTAGGACCTGTTGCGCCAGTATCACCGGTCGTCCCTATGACTCCAGTGAGACCCGTGGCACCTGTGGAGCCAGTGCTACCTGTCGTCCCCGTAGCTCCATTAAAATTCTCGCTGCCAAATAATTCGGAATAAACGAGTCGGTGAGCAGCAACCAAAGAGCCGGCACTGTTTTTCCCCCAAAAAGAAACCAAAATGTCCTCAGGGGCTGCTCCTGTAACTGTAATAACGTATTCGAAACTGTTAAGATCGGCAAAATAAGTTCGTGTAGCAACCGCACCGGGTAAGATTGTGAATTGCTCACTTACGTATAAAGCTCTGCTTGTAATTAATGAATATCCCTGGACAAGTATAGTTGCGGCGTTCACGGCACTCTGATTTTCAATTTTAATGGAAACGATCTGAGTTGGCCTTACCCCATTTACGGGGCTATTATCAATAGGGCCAGTTAGCAGGATTGCCAAGTTTCTCACTCCTTTTCTCAAAAATCGAAATTAAGTGTGACTCACACTGATGTATGTTTATTCGAAGACAGGGAAAAGTTCCCTACTTTCTCAGAATCAAATGTATAAAAGGTAATAATTAAAAAAGAGGATGATATGATGACTCTGATATGAAAATGCTTTCAAATAAATTTGAAATAAAAATGATTGACAGTGCCGATCTGAGCGGTTTTAATTATATAGACCGATTGTTATAATTATTTGAAGGAAGTGGCTTTCGTTGAGTGAAAAGTCTAATGCTAGAGAGTCTATTGTCAGCACAGCAGCGAGACTGTTTTTTTCACAAGGATATCATGCGACCGGTCTGAATCAGATCATCAAAGAGAGTAGTACGCCGAAAGGGTCGTTGTATCATTATTTCCCGCAAGGGAAGGAAGAGCTCGCGCACGAGTGTATTCAAAAAGCCAATGAACATATCCTGCTGACATTTGAGAAAACATTTGCAGCCCATGACAATACGGGGGACGCCATTCAGAGATTTATTCATGATTTGGCTCATGAAACAGAAGCAGCCGGGTTTACCGGATTTCTGCCATTCAGCTTCTGGGCAGCTGTGGAGACATCGTGTATTAGTCAGCAGTTACGTATTGCATGTCAGGGTGTATTTGCAGATTGGCAGGATGTCATTAAGAAACATCTGATTCTGGATGGCGTTGGTGAAGAGAAGGCGCGGGAGACGGCACTTCTGATCATTTCTTTGATGGAGGGAGCACTGATTATCAGCCTGACGAATCAGGATAAACAGCCTCTGCTGACGGCTGCTGATTATTTGTCGGTTGTGACGAAGAACGCCAAACAGGTTCAATAATTTATAGCAAGAGACAGAGAAAAAGAAAGTTCGATACGTTTGAGGAGGATGGGATCGTGGAGGTTTCCATGAAGGCTGATTCTGCACAGAATCAACAAGAAACACAGCAATACAAGGTATTTCCGATTTTGTTCGCGATGCTGCTGAGCGGCTTTATTGGTCTGTTTGGAGAAACGGCATTAAACGTGGCATTGACGCCACTTATGGCTCTACTGGAAGTAGGTCCTACAACGATTCAATGGTTAACTACAGGTTACTTGCTTGTGTTGGGAATCCTGGTACCGGTATCCGGTATGTTGCTGCAGTGGTTTACCACAAGACAGCTGTTTACAACATCTTTGATTTTCTCGATTGCAGGAACATTTGTTGCTGCACTTGCACCTAGTTTCGAAATTCTATTGGTGGCACGGGTACTACAGGCGATAGGTACAGCACTATTGTTGCCACTGATGTTTAACACCATATTGGTTATTTTCCCGATTGAAAAACGTGGAGCGGCCATGGGATTGATCGGTTTGGTTATCATGTTTGCGCCAGCAAGTGGTCCGAGTATCTCCGGTCTGATCCTGGCTAATCTGAGCTGGCATTGGATCTTCTGGATCTCCTTGCCGTTCTTCCTGATCTCACTGGTATGCGGCTTGTTGTTCTTGCCGAATATTTCGAAACTGACCAAGCCCAAAATTGACATACTGTCCATTATCCTTTCTACCCTTGGTTTTGGTGGTATCGTATACGGCTTCAGTAGTGCAGGAGGACATGGAGAAACTGGCGGTGGCTGGACAAGTCCGGTTGTTATCTCCACTATCGTAATCGGCGCACTGTCCTTGTTGTTATTCAGCATCCGTCAGCTGAGAATGAAACAGCCAATGATGGATCTGCGAGCGTTCAAATATCCGATGTTTACGATTGGCTTGATCCTGATATTCATCTGTATGATGATGATGCTGTCATCCATGCTGATCCTGCCAATGTATCTGCAACAAGGTATGGCCGTTACAGCGTTAACTGCCGGACTGGTTCTATTGCCGGGCAGTTTGCTGAATGGTTTACTGTCTCCGGTTATGGGTCGACTGTTTGACAAGTTCGGTCCGAAGTGGCTTGTGATTATTGGTCTGGCTATCGTAACGGTTGTACTCTTCATGTACACTGGAATTACACCTACAACAACACTGGCGAAAATCATTACGCTGCATGTGTTCATGATGGTCGGAATCTCGATGATTATGATGCCTGCACAGACGAATGGTCTGAACCAATTGCCACGTGAGTATTATCCTCACGGTACTGCCATCATGAATACGTTGCAACAGGTTTCCGGAGCGATTGGTACGGCTGTTGCGGTAAGTATACTGAGCGCAGGACAATCCCGCTTTTTGAGCGGAGTGGCGAACCCGGAAAGTCCAGAAAATCAACTGGCAGGTTTCACGTCAGGTGTACAGAATGCGTTTGTATTTGCATTAGTTCTGTCGATTATCGGTCTGATTACTTCACTCTTTGTGAAACGGGTCAAAGTAGGATCAACGCCAGGACAACAAGGTCCTATGCATTAATCCATTAACTAACATGAATAATTGATATAATATAAGAGCGATGGGTTCCTAGTATAGGAGCCCATCGTTTTTTTTGTTTTTACATATTGCCCTTTTTTGGTCTTGACGTGAAACGGGTTACAGCCATTAGAGTAATAATGTAGACGGAATACGGCGGTTTAAAGAATGAATTTCAGAGCAAATACTTCATGTTCCGGCAAAATTGTATATGTTCATACTAATATAAAAGGGTAATATAGAATGTATTAGTACAATTTTTAACCAATTCGAAAACGGTTTATATTTTATTTTTAATCAAGGAGACATCATTATGATCATCATTAATCCCATTGGCGATAACATTGAAAAGATGCTGTTGCACTACGAAAAAAACGGCCATCTCACTCTACAGGCTTCGCTTATCAGTAATCGCTCGGTTGTATATAGATTGCAAGACTATTGTCTCAAGGTATATGCTTCACGTGCAAGATTGGATGGGGAGATGGAAAGTGAGGCACTTAGGGCATTGCAGAGTAATCCTTATGCACCTAAATTGTATGCGTATTCACCAGGTGAGTACACCCTGACAGAGTGGATTGAAGCATTCAAACTGAAAGAGTACCGTGTGACATATGGACACATTCCTCCCAACTTGATATACGATATGTTTACGACGGAACTTCAGCAGATTCATGCTGGATATTGGGACTGGGATGTGATCCGATATGAGAATTTGCTCTGGACCAAGACAGGTGAAGTGAAGAGAACGAACTTTTGGTTGTGTGAGCCTGTGAACTCCAGACGTGAGAGCTTATATAACCAGATCATTCGAAGAATTGATAACATCTACAAGGGCGATCAAACCGAAATGGAGGCGATGGAAAAGTACTTTTATCGTCACCAGTTGACTTCATTAGAGATCGAACAAGCTTTCAGCGATTTCAGGTCCCAACGGCCAAGACTGGCGATAGCACAATAAATCTCATACTTAAAACCCCAAAGATATTAGAGAATCTTTGGGGTTTTAAGTATGAGATAACATAGCCTTACTTTAGCAGGGTGTACGTTACTTCTTCACCAGGGCCAATATCTCATCCGCAACGAAGTCCGGGCGATATTGATGGATGTAGTGATCGGTATCTTTAATGGTCACCTGTTTTGAATCATCCGACCAGGATTTAAATTCAACTTGAGTTTTGTCCCATTCGGGTTCACTGGCACCGAGGTAATCAGCGGTCAGTATGGTGAGGGGAAACGGTAATTTTTGCTTGTGATCTACGACCACTTTGGCATTGGCAGCTATTTCACGTAATTCATCCAACGTGTTAGCATTACCATAGTTGTACAACAGCGCAGTTGTATCCAATTTTTTTAGATCGTCGGGTACAAGTTTCAATTCATTACGATTGGCATTGGAAGTTTCGACAACCAAGTCAGATTGCATCGAGAGGCGGAATAGTCCGGTTTGGATACGTAATTTATTCGCAAAACCACCAATTGTGTCTGCCAAAGAGTCATCGTCATTCGAATAATATTCGGGACTCCCGCCATCAATCATGACGATGCCTTTCACGAGATCCGGGTATTTTTGTGCAAAACGGATGGTCTCCAGCGAGCCGAGCGAATGTCCAACTAATACATAAGGCGGCTTCTGTCCAGATACCTGCAATAACTCGTGTAATTCTTCAGCTACGGTATCGACATCACGTTTCTTATCGGTCCGATCGCTATATCCATAGCCAAATCGATCATATACAGCGAATTTAGTGTTGGGAGCAAGCTTTTCATATAATGGATAATAATCTACATAGGGATTAGCAGTACCCCAGCCGGAGGCGAGGACGACTGTTACATCGCCTTCTCCTCCAGTATATAGATGCATATTGTCTCCATGGACTTCGTAGAGCTTTCCAGGGGGGACGAGTATTTTGGCATCCTGCCTTAAACCCACTTGTTGGTAGATCACGCCAGTACCCAGAAGCAACAGAACTATTGCCAGGTCAAATATCAAAAACTTAACTAATCTTTTGCGCCATTTCTTCATGTTCTCTCACATACTCTCCATGTATTTTCTCTATCATATATGCCTAATCTTATACGAGAGAAAACAGAGTCTTAATTCTATCTTAATTAACCGAAAATTGTATATCAACGGCCAATGAATTAATATATAGCTACGATATGAATATATCTTAAACAAAAGTTGAATCACAGATTGATTATATAGAACAGAAGGTATGTATAATGACAAAATACGAAAATCAGCTTCCGACATCAGCCGGCATGAACTTCAAATCCCTAATCAGTATATTGAGAGATTCCATGCGTGGCAATGTAGAGCGGAGGCCATCTGGCACGATGCCTATGGAGATATGTGAACCTGCTGAAACCTTGAATGCATCCGATAATCCACAGGTTACATGGTTCGGTCATTCGGCCTTTTTGCTTGAGATTGAAGGTCACAGATTGCTCTTTGATCCGATGCTGGGCAATCGTCCATCCCCCGTATCCTGGGTAGGTACCAAACGTTATAGCACGAATCTACCGATTCAACCGGAGGATTTCCCGGCGCTTGATGCAATCATTATATCGCATGACCATTATGATCATCTGGATTATGACTCCATCCGCAGATTGAAGGATAAAACAAAGCGATTTATCGTGCCACTTGGCGTCCGTCGTCGAGTGATTCAACTGGGTGTGCCTTCAGAACAGATTACCGAGCTCAACTGGTGGGATGAGTTATCGTTCAAAGGTTTAACATTCGCTTGCACGCCAGCTCGCCATTTCTCGGGCAGAGGATTATTCGACCGTAATTCTACCTTATGGTGTTCGTGGGTCATCGCTGGACAACATACAAAGGTATTCTTTAGTGGTGACAGCGGATACGGTCCTCATTTCAAGGAAATTGGCAGTAAATATGGTCCATTTGACCTGACCTTGATGGAGTGTGGGCAATATGACGAGCGTTGGTCCAACATTCACATGATGCCGGAAGAAACGGTGCAAGCGCATTTGGATGTAGGGGGTAAGTTGCTCATTCCGATTCATTGGGCCGCATTCACGCTCGCCTATCATGCCTGGAATGAACCGGTTGAACGGATTACGAAGGCTGCACATGCTTTGAACGTTAAGATTGCAACTCCCAAAATCGGCGAGAAGGTTGTTCTTCATAAGGAGGATTACCCTACACGTCCATGGTGGAGACCGGAATTAGGATAAAAATAAAAGCGTTCAGCTCATCGAATGAGTGGACGCTTTTTCTATTGCATTTACATCAGGATCGATAGTGCACTGTAAATTAACAACATACCCATGACGATATTAACAGGACGCTCGTATCTTAATAAAAAGCTCTGGAATAACATACCACCAAACGCCCAGGTCATATTGGCACTAATACCGATGAAGGTGAGCAGCAAGGCAAATACGATTAAATGAACATGGGACTGCCCAAGAGGCAGAACAAAAACGGATATGGCAGTAAGCCCATACAGAATGACTTTGGGATTGATGAATTGTAGGGTGAACCCAAATAGAAATGAATAATGATTGACCTTGTTGTCTTGCGAATCTGCAGGTTTACTTCGCATGATTTTGAGTGCCAGATAGAGCATATACACACATCCTAAGACGTTCAAGACAGGTGTGATTCTAGGAATGTATTGATGAAGAATAAGGTTGAAATAACTGGACAGAAACATAATAAGCAGGCAGCCAGTTGCAACTCCACTAATAAAAGGAAGGGTCTTGAGGAACCCCTGATTTCTGGCATGTGTCATGGAAATGATATTGTTGGGTCCGGGTGTAAATGAAGCAATGATTGCATAGGTCACTAAAGGTATGATATTCATGGTTCCTCCACGTTTTCTTAGTTGTGTGATATAATGAACTGAAATGTACGTTATAACGTACGGTCTTTATTATTGTACAATATGTACGTTATAAAGCACAACACATAAATATAAAATGAGGAGGATGGATTTTGAAAAACATTAATAGTATTCTTGCTCAGAACCTGAAACAGCTTAGGGAACAACGAAAACTCAGTCTGGACAAGGTCGCCGAAATGTCTGGTATTAGCAAGACCATGCTTGGTCAGATTGAACGTGGTGAATCCAATCCATCCATTGCAACCGTGTGGAAGATTGCTAATGGCCTGAAAACCTCCTTTACTGCTTTGATTCACGAGCCGAAGTCAGATACTACCGTTGTAACGGGCGATGATATTCAAGTATTGATGGAAGACGAGGGCAGGGTTCGAATATATCCGCATTTTCCTTTTGAAGAAGGACGTCGCTTTGAAATGTACATGATGGATATGGACCCCAAGTCTGCGTTGAATGCTGAACCGCATATTGAAGGTACGGAAGAATTTATTATGGTTTTTGAAGGAGAAGTTACGATTCGGGTAGGGACGGAAGAATATATGGTGAACCAAGGGGAGTCGATCCGTTTCCGTGCAGACAAGCCCCATACCTATATTAACTCCGGTGCTAAGTCGAACAGATTGAACATGGTTATTCATTATTCAAAGTGACAATAAAGCAGCCTGATGTAATGAACTGAAACTCCTTTGTTAGTTGTGTCTCACAAAGGGTTCGGTTCAATACATTGGCTGCTTTATTGATGTGTGCACTATGATGGAGCCCAACCGCTCGCGATAGGGGACTCTGAGTTAAGGCTTTTCTTTGGCCTGACGCTGGATTTCCTTGGCTGTTAATGCTTTATCATATACTCTTACATTATCCAAGCTTCCGTTGTAGAACGGATCAGCCGTATAACGACTCTTGCCTACATAAGCTTCCGTTACCTGCAGATCTTTCGGGTTAAAAGTAATCTCAGAGCTGCTTGCAACCGATGTACCATTTACATACAGAGTTCCTACATCGCCCTGAAGGGTTACAGCCACATGAACCCACTCTTTAACAGGCAGTGGATTTGCTGCAATCAGGCTCTGATCCCGTCCCTCATTATGGATGGTGAATTGTAATGCCCCATTATGTTGGGAGGGAGTAAGGAACATATGCCTCGTCAAGCCATTTCCAAAGTCGAAAATACGCTGCCAAGACCCGCCACCGTCCCAATTGATCCAGGCGCTAAACGTGAAATCCGTTGTATCTGTAATGAGTCCAGGTAACTGAATGTAACTGTCGGTTCCGTTAAATGTGGCAGCCTGATTTTTGCCACCAGCAGTAGAACTGACCACATTAAAGGCTTGTCCGTGATATTTGTTTTTACTGGAATCCTGTGCGACTTTGGCAAGTTTCTTGTGTTCAAAAGTATACTCCCCGAGCAATGGGCTTACCGCTTGCTGTGGAATGATAACGTTAAACGTTTTGGAGCTTACCGCAGTTCCTTTACGAATCGTGGCGGTTAATTTGACTTTGGCATCACCCTTACCAGCGCGTGGTCGCTGCACTACACCTGTAGCGGATAGAGCCGAAGCATTGGAGCTTTTCCACGTAATGTCTGCATCACTTGTTCCCTTGGTAGGCAGAGACAGATTGAAGAACACGTGATCCGTATTGCTAATGCTCAGGTCCTTTTTCACCGCATCTACAATGTCCTGATCACTCCGTTCAACACCTTGACTTCCCCAGATGGCAATTCCGGAGGAGGAGAGGGCGCTAAAGGTCAGAACCGTACTTTGAGATTCCGAGTTCCATTCATGTGTGAAAACGCCTTTGTACACAACGTTATTCGAAGTGATCTGAACCTTGTTGTCTGCGTCAAGACTCCAAGTTCCTGTCACGGCACCATGAATCTGCCCATCTGCCGTGAACTGAGCGGTCTGGGATGACTTAATGTCCGCCGTGATGTCCTTACCATGATTCACCCATTGGTACTGACCAGCGATATCCTGAGTTGTCAGTTGCGTTGTATCCTCTCCCAAAGCCGCATAGCGATATGGAGAAACAACGGGCCAACCATCTGCATTCATATGCATCTCATGTACGCGAACTTCATGCTCTTCGCCACGCCCTGGAAAGCGGGTATGGAAGATAAGAAACTGTTTGCCAGTCTCCGGATCAACATAAGCAGAGTTATGTCCTGGCGATACATAGCCGCTACCTAGGCCTGTGCCCGGATCACCGATCTGTCTCTCGAACAGGAAGTTCCCCATTAATTTGACTCCAAAAGGCTCAATAGAACGATCATCAAACAATGGTTTATCCTTGTCAGCTTTAACGTTGATCATATCGTTTCCTTCCGCATCGAGGAAAGGCCCATCCGGTGTTTGGGAGCGAGCAACACGAATGTTGTATCCTCCATCAGCACCTAGTCCACCGTAAGACAGGTACAGATAATAATAATCGGTTTCGGGACTGTAGAGCATGTAAGGTGCTTCAATACGACTATGATTGCCTCCGGTCAGCTTTTTGCCATAACCTTGATTCGGCAGTGGTTTGCCTGTCGTTGCATCCATCTCCAGAATGAAAATCCCCCCGGAGTATGAGCCATACACCATCCATAACTTGCCGTTTTTATCATAAAAGACATCCGGATCAACCACATTGGGATGAATCGTTGCATCGTAAATGGTACCATCCTCACTGATCTGATCCCACATGCCGGATTTCAACAGAATGCCTTGATCCTTATAAGGCCCTTCGATGTTGTCTGCGACAGCAATGCCGAGCGCTGATCGCGGGGAGTCCCCTTTACAAGCATTGTAGTACATATAAAATTTGCCGTCCGCGAGCTGAATGACATCTGCCGCCCATAACGTATCCGTCTGCGCCCATTCCAGCGCTTCAGCGAATTCCTTGGTTACATTGGGGACAACAGGATTGTTATCTGTAACGCCGGATGCGACCAAATCCCAGTTCAAAAAGTCTTTGGACTTGGCTACTTGCAGATGAGATCCAAAAATATAAAACGTATCATCCACTTTAATGACAGAAGGGTCATGAACGGAAACATTTTTGAATGATGGAGCAGGAGTTGCGATAGTTGTGGTGGAGGATTGCGAGTTACCCAAGGTTGCCCCCAAACCATTTGCAAACACCGAGACCGGCGCCAAAGTTGTTGCAGTAATTAATGCGGTGCTTAGTACAGAAATGTTAAGTACGCGTACCCAATAACGTTTCATACGTTTCCCCTTTCCTAATCCCCGGAATGAAAAATTAACCGATACTTGGCAACACACGATATAAGGTTTGGCAGCCCTCCTTTGGAGCAACTCCTAAATCAAGCGCTTTCATTTGTTATATTATCAATTGGTTTATATGTTTGTAAACCATAAATATAAAGTTTATAAGACTAAAAATGAATAATTAAAGAGAGACGGGAAGAGCCGATACGGCTCATTACACTCAAATAAATCAGTTGTCTTTCTCAAATTAGGATTGAAATTGGGATCGATGATGCGATATTATTACGTTTAAGTAATGTGTTTAACTATATATCAATCATTTTATATTAATGCGAATCAAAAGGGTAAATCGACAATCCCCAACTACATAGGAGGTAAGAACATGAGCACATATCAAAATCAATTAATCGCACAATACACGTTCGAGGATACCGTTCAGATCGGAAAGGACAGTTCCGGTAAGGGACATGATGCTATAGCCAAAGGTGAAATCCTACCTGTGGTATCCGAGGTGAGAGGTAGATCAGCGGTAACTTTCAACGGGGGAGCGAATGGAACTTCTTATCTGCAATTACCTTCAGATCTGCTTCGGGATGTAAGCGATAACACAGGAATTACGATTGCCACTTGGGTGTTTCTGGGTAAGGGGTCTAATGTGTGGGAACGCATTTTTGACTTTGGTAAAGGGGAGAAGGGACCGTATTTATTTCTGACACGTCAGCTTCTGGGTACGTTATACGCTGGTGATAGTCTGGTTGTCCACCCAAGCCGGGGAGTTGCAAGTGGAGAATGGATACATATTGCACTCTCCGTAACAGGTAGCCACGGGGGGACGTTGAGCAGTGCAGGGCCAATTGTATATGTAAACGGGGAGAAGGCGGCAGATGGATCGATCAGTCAGACGTCCAGTGGCAATTATGCCAAATTACGCGAATGGTTTGACTCTTTCACCGATTCTGAGAATTATAGCCAGAATTATATTGCACGTTCCCAGTATGCAGCGGATGTGGACTTTGCAGGTTCGTTATCCGACTTTCGGATCTACCAAGCAGCGCTTACCATGGATGAAGTCATTGAAGTCATGTGTGAATCACTGACAGATGAAGCGATTGTGAAGCTTGCGGCGGACAAGTACTTGTCCTTCCCCAACCGAATCATCACCAAGGATGTGTCACTGCCGGCACACTTGTTGGGTGGTAAAGTGTCTGTTGGATGGAGTTCCAGTAAGCCGGAAGTCCTGACCGAGAACGGAGAGGTCCAGGCAATCACATCGGCACAAGAGGTTACGCTCCGTGCGCTTCTGAACAGAGGTGATAGTGAGCAGAGTCAACGCTTTGACGTGTCTGTTGTGCCCGCGCATCTCCCGCCTTATACGGTCACCATCCATGGAGATCAGAAGGTAGCTGATATCAGTGAAGTCATGTATGGGCTGTTCTACGAGGATATTAATAACGCGGCAGATGGCGGAATCTATGCAGAGCTTGTTCAGAATCGATCATTTGAATCTTTTGCATTTGATACGTACTCGCATGACTCTGGAGAATGTGGTTGTTCGACAGGTCGAAATCGTGAACCTTTGTTTGCCTGGTCAGGCGATACGGAGAAAATGCTCGTACAACATACGGATGGACTAAACGTTCATTTTAACGTGGAAGACCCTGAAGTAAATGCTTATTATGTAACGGTTCAGGATGGGGCAACGATTCGAAATCGTGGATTCTCAGACTCCAACCAGCATTGTGCCATGTCCATCAAGCAGGGTGAATCCTATGACTTTACCGTATGGGCAAAAGCAGAATCGGCAGGAACAATCACCGTTCAATTGCAGGATGGAAGGGACATATCCATCAGTGATTCGGTAACACTGCATGTTGAAGGCGGGAACACATGGAAGAAATACGGTTTGTCTCTGATTGGAACGGAGACTGTACTTGGTCAACTGGCACTTACGTTTGCAGGTGACATCTCGATCGATATGGTGTCCTTAGTCCCTCAGAATGTATGGGGAGCTGATCCGACAGAAGAGGGAATATCGGCTACGGCACATGCCAACTACACAGGTAACCCGAACTATCGATTGAGAAAAGATCTAATCCAGGCACTCGCAGATCTGCATCCAAAGTTCTTGCGTTTTCCGGGAGGATGTATCTCGGAGGGATCTTTTATCTGGGATAACGTATATGACTGGAAGGATTCTGTGGGTCCGGTTGAGCTCCGCAAAGAAAATTATAATGTCTGGGGTTACATGATGACGATGGGCCTCGGTTATATGGAGTACTTCCAACTGGCGGAAGATCTGAATGCCGCTCCGGTTCCAGTCATGGCTTGCGGTGTGTTGTGTCAGGCACGCTCGGATTATGCTCACCCTGCGGGTGGCGCTTTAAGGGATTATTATATCCGCAACTTTACAGATCTGATTGACTTTGCGCTCAGTACAGACTTTGAACACAACGAATGGGCGGCGGTACGAAGCCGGATGGGACATCCTGAACCATTCGATCTTCGTTATCTGGGTGTAGGTAATGAGAACTGGGGCACTGAATTTTTTGCCAACTTCGAAGTATTCAAACGTTCGATAGATGAGTACATGAAACAGAACTATCCTGATCATGAGCTGCATATTATCTCGACGGTTGGTGCTCAGGCGGATGATGATGCGTATCAGGAAGGATGGAAGTTCCTCAGCGGAAATCTGACCGGATCAGCTCAAGTGGCTTTTGCCGATGGTACTGAGGTGATTGAGGAGACGGTAACCTGGTATGAGAACCAGGACAATTACATGGACACCATCGCAGATGAGCACTACTACCGCTCCAATGAATATTTGTTGAATAACGTAGATCGATACAACTACTATGACCGGGCCTATCTTGAAGACGGAAGTATCGATTGGAAAGAAACATCCAAAGTATTTGTGGGAGAATATGCTTCCACGGACAAAAACACTCTGGCAGGAGCGGTCGCAGAAGCTGCGATCATGACCGGATTTGAAAATAATGCAGACGTTGTTCGTTTGGCTGCCTATGCGCCATTGTTCAACAAAGTACTAACGGACGGTACCTACCGCTGGACGCCGGACTGCATCTGGTTTGATGATGAAACAGTATGGTATACACCGAATTATTATGTACAGCAGCTTTTTGCAAAATATGTAGGAGATCAGGTGCTCGAGACTTCATTCTCCACCTATAGCAAAGGCAAACCGCTGAATCTCATTCCGCGTGGCGGCATCGAGATTGCAACAGGTCATGCAGACATCGTGGTGAAACGAGTCACGGTCACGTCCAATGTGGATGGCGCCATATTGCTAGATGAAGATTTCAGGGAACGCACAGAGCCTAGTGAGGCATGGAACCAGATTCCCGGATCGGAAGGATATACGTTGGCCGAAGGAAAAGGACTCATTTTGAAGGCACAATCAAGTGGATTGAATGGATTGTACCTGTTGAATGACGAATGGACTAACTACAAGGTGCAGGTTGAGGCTGAAAGAATTTCAGGTGAGGATGGTTTTTACATCGGCGTGGGACTGACAGATATCTCGTCCGAGAACAAGGATGTCATTGAGTACGCAATCAGTTACGGGGGAAGTGCCACAGCGGTGAAGGTGTACAAACAAGGGATTGAGGGTTATACCTTAGGAGACTATTCATCCAGTTCGGCAGCGGGTAACCTGAGAGCGGCCAACTATGAACCACTCGAGAATGGGACCGATTACACAATCACGGTTAACTATGGTGGAGATACAGGAAAGAATCTGATCTGCTCCTATACAGACGGTCGCAATATCAGCAAGGTTCTGGATTACAAGCTGGAAGCTTACAACAGGGAAGTATTCCACTCTGTTACAAAGGACGCACGGCATGTGTATGTGAAACTGGTGAATGCAGATGGCGTGGATAAATCAACCCGGATTTGCCTTCAGGATCTGAAGGTTGATGCTTCAGCCAGATTGATCACACTTACTGGAGAAGATCATTTGGTGCATGTGCCGAATGTGAATCAGAAGAATGATGAGAAAGTGGTTCCCCAAGAACAGGAGATCAAGTTGAATGGTGAATCAGTGATCGTTGGTTTGTCAGCTCATTCGGTAAATGTTCTTATTATGGATCTTCTGTAAGCAAAATATATAAATAAAGGCCCCCTTAAGCAGACATCTGTCGTTTGCGATAAGGGGGCGTTTTGCTATTGAACTTGTTTTGAACTAGAAAGCAATTACTTTTCCACAAAAGGATTAACATGTCCTTAGTACGGTATGTTAACCAATAAGGACATGGTCCTCTGCATAACCGATTTTGGATGTGCGTTTCTTCTGAGCCAGTGCAAAAGCCAGAGTTAATGGTCCCAATCGTCCTGCAAACATCGTAATAGAGACTATAATTTTACCGGCAACACTCAACTCACTTGTCAGACCCATCGAGAGTCCTGTGGTGCTAAATGCTGAAGTGGCTTCAAACAGAACATCCAGAAAATGATTTTCAAGAATGCCTTCGGATATCGAGAGAAGAATGGAGATCCCTAGTACAAAGGCGAGAGAACTTAAGACAACAGCGAGTGCACGCATTACTGTTTCTTCTGCAATTTTACGCTCAAAAGCATGAATCTGTCCGCCGCCCCGAAATGTTTGTATGGTCGCAAGAACAAGGACCACAAAAGTATTGATTTTAATTCCTCCACCTGTTCCGCCGGAAGAAGCCCCAATGAACATTAGAATAATAATGAAAAATTGGGATGTGGCCAACATACTTCCAATGTCAATGGTATTGAATCCAGAGCTTCGAGGAGCGGTGCCCTGAAATAGAGAAGCCCATATACGTTCACTGTAAGATAAATCAGCGAACGTTGAAGGATTCCAACTCTCGAGTAAAAAAATGGTGAGGAATCCAATCAAGTAAAGAGAAAAACTACCGATTAACACAATTTTTGAATGAAGAGAGAGCTTTCTCCATGAACGTTTGCGGAATACATCCACAACCACAATATAACCCAAGCCGCCAATGATAAAGAGCGTAATGACCGTAAGATTAACAATCGGGTCACCAACAAATGGGGTGAGGCTGTCACTCCAAAGAGAGAAACCCGCATTATTGAAGGCAGAGATGGAATGGAATATGGCGTAATAGAAAGCTTGTCCCCATCCCAAATCGCTCTGCCAGCGCAATGTAAGAACCACTGTAGCCAGCGCTTCAAAAGCAAAGGCTATAAGTACAATATACATGGATAGCTTAACCAGACCTTGAGCTGAGGAGGTATTGGTGGCTTGTTGAATAAGAAGCCTCTGTTTCAAGCCAATCCGTTTCCCCAGAATAATGGCAACCATTACACCGAGTGTCATGAACCCTAGTCCACCAACCTGAATCAAAATCATGATAACGACCTGTCCGAATGTTGAAAAGACACTCCCTGTATCCAAGACAATCAGCCCATTTACACATATAGCAGAGGTTGCTGTGAACAAGGCATCAAGTAAACCGATGGAAGTCCCAGTACTTGAAGATATGGGCAGTGCAAGCAATATGGCTCCGATCCAGATGAGAGTGAAGAAGATCATCATGATGAGTTGGGGAGGACTCATATTATTTTTCAACTTGTTCACAATCGATTCAATGTTCGTCAGAGCCGAAGTTCCCGTTACGCGTTTATCTCTTTGTTTCATAATCACTCTCCAGATTTCGAATGTCATCGTTACTACCTATTAACAAGAGCATATCTCCCGCACGGACGGTGTCTTCCGCCATGGGCGAGATATTCAGGTTATTCCCCGTTTTGATGGCGATAACGGTACATCCATATTCAGCCCGAATATTGAGTTCTAGCAATGTCTTCTGATTCATGCTTAAGGGAGCTTTGATCTCGACCAGATTATAATCTGAAGACAATTCAATGGAATCTATGATGTTGTCTGAACTAAGCTGATTACCGAGTCTCGTGGCCATGTCACGTTCAGGGTAAACAATCTGATCCGCACCGATCTTGCTAAGCACACTACCGTGGTTATCATTTTTGGCCTTGGCTGTTACTTTGGGCACATTAAGTTCTTTCAATAACAGAGTGGTCAGTATACTTGCTTGCAGATCTTCGCCGATCGCAACAATGGCGTGTGAAAAGTTGCTTGCCCCAAGCTCCATAAGGACTGATTTGTCAGTACAATCTGCTTGTACGGCATGGGTTGCCACCGTTGAAATTTCCTGAACAAGAGTTTCGCTTTTGTCTACTGCGAGCACTTCATGCCCATTTTTAATGAGTGTGTGTGTCAAGCTTGAACCGAATCGTCCAAGACCAAGTACCATAAACTGTTTTTTCATAATATCCCTCATTGTAATCAAAATAAATAACGGTTTACTCTATATCCTAATAGGTAAATATTACATTACGTACACAGGATTGTAAGGTTTCATATTGTAGTTAACAAACCCTGTCCAACATATCTATGTCTATGCATATCTCCAAAAGAGTTCATTCTAATGCCTCAAGAATAGAATTGCAACTGATTCGTTTCTTTTTTGGGATATGCTGTTGAACTGTGGAAAGCAGTCAACAAAAGATACCCAAAGTAAATAGCCCACACTATTGCGGTGATCTGGCTGCTCCTATAATAAACGTTGAAGGAGGAGTCAGCTATGCGTTCCAACTACAAACAATTTATCCGAAACGTTCCGCTTCATCTTATGATTCTGCCTGGACTGCTCATTATTATTGTATTCGGTTACATTCCGATGGCAGGTCTCTCTATTGCCTTTCAGAATTTCTCTCCCATTGCCGGATTCAAAAATCTAAATTGGGTGGGTTTGGACAATTTCAGGTATCTGTTCGATCTGCCGGGGTTCTCGCAGGTTGTATGGAATACGGTATTTATATCGACGATGAAAATTGTGTCCGGCTTGGTAATTCCGGTACTTGTAGCCTTATTGCTCAACGAGGTTCGCAAGACAGGATTTAAACGAACGATTCAGACGGTGATCTATATGCCTCACTTTTTCTCATGGGTTATTCTGGCGGGAATCATCGTGGATGTGTTATCTCCAAGCACCGGGATCGTTAATATGTTGCTGAAAGCCGTGGGCATTGACCCAATTCAATTCCTGGCCAGTAACGAGTGGTTCCCTTACATACTTGTCATCACAGACCAATGGAAAGAATTCGGATTTGGGACCATTATCTATCTGGCCGCCCTCACTAATATTGATAAATCTCTGTATGAGGCCTCTGTTATGGATGGTGCGGGAAGATGGAAGCAGACATGGCATATCACGCTGCCAGGCATTCGCCCGATCGTCATTTTGATGGTAACGCTTAGTCTGGGTAACGTACTTAACGGTGGCTTTGACCAAGTGTTCAATCTCTATAATCCATTGGTATATGAATCAGGAGATATTCTGGATACGATGATCTACCGGATCGGATTGCAGGATGCTCAGTATTCTGTATCGACAGCGTTGGGTCTGATCAAATCTGTCGTGTCTTTCATTTTTATCGGACTTGGTTATTTCTTGGCCTATCGGTTCGCGAATTATCGGATATTCTAGAAAGGAGGCAGAATCATGCACCATGCTTCAAGAGCCTATCGGTGGTTTCTAGGGTTTAACTACGTCATCCTGACGATTCTTGCCTTGTTATGCCTGTTCCCGATTGTGAATATATTAGCGATTTCATTTAGTTCAAGTGATGCGGTAAAAGCGGGTAGCGTCACATTCTGGCCTGTCGATTTCACGTTGTCCTCCTATCAATACATTCTGGAAAATCAGCAATTCCTGAACTCATTCGGCACAAGCCTTCTTCGTGTCGTTCTGGGGGTTACAACCAATCTGATCTTCACGGTTCTCGTAGCTTATCCGCTCTCCAAAGAGGCTGCTAAATTCCGTTCAAGAACGTTCTACGCGTGGATCTTCGTATTCACCATGTTGTTCAGTGGAGGGTTGATCCCGGGTTACCTGGTGGTTAAAGAAGCGGGGCTGTTGGATTCCATCTGGGCTTTGATTCTGCCGGGCGCCGTTCCGATCTTCAATGTACTTCTAATGCTTAATTTTTTCCGGGGATTGCCGAAGGAACTTGAAGAAGCTTCCTGGATGGATGGGGCAGGACATTTCCGCACCCTATGCAGCATCTATCTTCCTATTTCTCTTCCCAGTATCGCGACCATTACGCTGTTTGCCATGGTGGGACACTGGAATGCCTGGTTCGATGGCATGATCTACATGAAGAGCCCGGAAGGCTATCCGCTGGCTACATATCTTCAGTCCATGTTACAGCAGGTAACGATGATTCAGAGCGAGATGATGACGCTGGAGGATGCAACGCTCTTAAGTCAGGTATCGGATAGAACAACCCAAGCTTCCCAGATCTTTTTGTCCGTTATTCCGATTCTGCTCGTGTATCCGTTCCTGCAACGGTATTTCGTTCATGGGCTTGTCGTTGGAAGTGTAAAGGGATAAGATCGGTAGGAGGAAAACCGATCGATGGAAGGAGCCGATTTCTGGCTCCTTTTTTGCTATTGAGGAGAGGGGAGATGGAATATTGAGATTCATTCGGGGGAGATGGAGAGAGTCATCCATTGTCGTCAAACTGATGATTGCTTTTGTACTGGTCATTCTGCCCTTGTACGGGATAAGCATAATGATTACGCAACTCAGCTCCAAACAAATGCAGACGGAGGTGGAGAAGGCACATGAGTCCAAATTGTACTTCTACCATAATCATCTGCAATTCGAATTGGAGCGAATGAGTGCGCTGGTTACCGAATTTTCATTTGATGAACCCATGTCCACGCTAAGTACACGAGCCGCGATTATGAGCAGATATGAAGTCACGTCCAGTCTGAACAACATTCACAATAAGCTGGGTCAGATTATGGTAACGAGTCCCTACATTAGTGATGTGGTGTATTATGTTCCCGCTCTGCATAAACGAGTCAGTGCGGTGGACGGGATTCGGGACGTAGAGGATACCGAGTGGAAGAATCTGCTCGCGACGATGGGGAATCTGAATGGCGAATTATCGCATTCCAATAACGATCTCTATTTCCTGAAAAGTAATCCGTATAACATGAACCATGAGGAGCCACCTAATTTCATATTAGGGATACGCTTGTCTGCTGAAGAACTGAAACACCGTTTGCAGCAGCTGTCGGAAACGGGTGAAAGTGAGATTACACTGAGTTTTGGTGAACAGCAACATGTAGTGATCTCTTCTTCAGAGCAGCCAGCACCTGTAAACCCGATTCGAACAGTTTCACCTGAACCATCCGAGTCCATGCAAGTTACGAAGTTCCAATCTGATCCATATCTATATTATTCGTTACATGATAAGGATCACTCGTTCACGCTGACAGCCACTATTCCGCAAGATGTGCTGAGCGCACCGCTGGAACAATACAACGTATGGTTATGGATGGTGACCTTCATGTCGGTTGTGATCATTGTTGTCTTCTCGTTTTCGATCTACAGATCGATTCACCAACCCTTAGCGGTGCTCATTCGAGGATTCAGGATGGCAGAGCAGGGCCAGACAAGCGTACATATTCCTTCATCCAGAAGGGATGAATTCGGCTATTTGTACTCTCGATTCAACCATATGATAGAGCGCTTACATATTTTGATCGATGAGAATTATGTTGCACGGATTCGAACAAGTGAAGCGGAACTCAAGCACCTGCAATCCCAGATTCAACCTCACTTTCTATACAACAGTCTATTCAGCATCAAGCAAATGGCTGAAGTGGAGAACGTGGAGCTCATTCAGGAATTCACCGACTACCTGGGTCAATATTTCAGGTATATGTCCCGTGATTCTCATACGGAAGTATCGTTGGGGGCTGAGATTGACCATGCGCTGGTCTATGCGTCCATTCAGAAAATCCGGTTTGGTTCGAGGATTCAATTGGAATTGGAGGATCTGGGTGCAAGGTACAGAGTTATTTCTGTTCCCAGAGTCATGATTCAGCCGATCGTAGAGAATGTGTTTGAGCATGCACTAGCCAAACGTAGCCAGGGAGGTATTCTACAGGTTTCGTACCAAAAGGATCAGGATAACCTGTCTATTCGCATCGAGGATGACGGGGATCAGTTAACCGACGCAACATTGAATTACTTGCAATCTGCCTTCGAGGAAACAGAGCGGAAACATGGAAACGAAGAGATAACCGGGCTCATGAATGTGAATCAGCGATTAAGAATCAAATTCGGGGCTGCCTATGGTCTTACAGCGCAGCGAAGTGAGCTTGGTGGATTGTGCATTATAGTGAAGATTCCATGGAAAGGGGAGTAGGATTATGCAGCGGATGCTTATTGTCGATGATGAACCTGTTATTCTGGACGGACTGTATGCGTTCTTTCAAAAAGCAAATCTTCAGGACATGGAGATAATCAAGGCATACTCTGCCTATGAAGCTATTGATTGGTTGAACTCGGTAAAGATTGATATTGTACTCAGCGATATCTGTATGCCTGGCATGGATGGCATGCAGTTGATTGAGCAGATTATGGACCGGTGGCCACGATGCAAAGTTCTATTACTAACGGGACATAACGAATTCGATTATGCACACCAAGCGATTCGAAATCCTTGCGTTGTTGATTACCTGTTAAAGACAGAGGGCATGAACCACATTCGGGCTGCAGTAGAACGGGCATTAGCACAGATCTCGGAAGAGAATGATTTTCGCTACCAAGCTGCCTGGTTTCGCAGTAAATTACCGCGAGCGCTGCCCCAGTTACAGCGTCAATTGCTGCTTGATGTACTTAAGCGAACGGATAGACATGATACCGTTTCACTTCAAGAAGAACTGGATGCTGTGCAGCTACCTTTCGAATCCGATCAACTCGTTATTCCAGTGATCATCCGGGTAGAAGAATGGAACAACTATCAATCCCAGGCGGATCGCAGTCTAATCCGCTATGCCGTTGCCAATGTTGCGGAGGAGCTGCTGCAAGACAAGGCCAGGGTGAAGGCGATTGATCTGGACACTCAGGTCATCGCGTGTTTTATTCAATCGCAAGAGGCGCATTCGTCACACATATCTAATACGCAAGGGGAACGAGGGAGTCAGCCGGACAGCTGGAACCAGACCCTTCGTTTTGTCTATGGCACACTGGAGTCTGTGCAGCAATCCTGTGCGGACTGCCTGAACCTGTCTGTATCCATTATGGTCAGCGAGCAAGCGGTAGAGTGGAGCAGGGTTAATCAGGCGATCGCGCAGTTACGCCTGTCGATTCATGAGAGCCCCGGGTTTGGGATGGAGAAGCTCTTGCGTGTAAATATCCAGGATGAATTGCCATACACCCCTAGCATTATGAATCAACAGGGTGTTGTAGCGCTGCATCTGGATCAGATCAAACAGCGAATAACCGCCGGGGATCGGGAATGGATAGAGTCCTTCCATAAATGGACTGAGGCGGCGAAGGAGGGGCTTCAAGATCCGTTCTTTCGTATGAAAACGTATACGGGTGCAGCTAGTATACTCATTGAAGTCCTGCATGAACTAGGGTTGTATGAGTCGGCACTGGAAGAAATATCGCTGTCCCGAATGCTGCATTTTGACATCCATACGGCATGGTCCGATCTGGTCATCTTTTATCAATCGGCATACGAATGGATGATCTCCAAACGAAGCGATGCCCGCGTGAACGACCAATCACAGATTCTGATTACGATCCATCAATACATCAAGCACCATCTGGAGGATGACCTCTCACTCACACGGATCGCACAGGAAGTCTCTCTTAACCCTTCTTATCTGTCGCGTTGGTATAAACGAATTACAGGTAAAGGCATATCCGACTACATCCATGACCGTAGAGTGGAGCGAAGCAAAGAGTTGCTTCTGGGTTCTTCTTGCAAGATGCATGAAATATCTGCGAAGGTTGGATTTAGTGATCAACATTATTTTTATCGTTTCTTCAAAAAAGCAACAGGCTGCACCCCTCAAGAGTATCGGGATCAGAAAAGTTAAATGATATTTCAAATGGTAAATCAAAGATACCAGATGTCAACGGGGTACACTCGAAGTGATAGCGCTTTCTTTATAAAATAAAATTATATATAAGATGAGTCAAATTAAACCTTGAACGGAGAGAGCAGAAAAAAACTGAAGAAGCGAAGCGTTCACCTTTATCAACAGATTTCACCCATAGAAAAAGGGATAAAGGAAATCTGGGGATAACAGTGATCGGAAGGTTATTCTGCTATCGGAGTGGATGTTTAATATTTATAGTTCATCTTATATACCTCACGGGAGGAGAAAAAAGGGGGATTCGCATGAATATATCATTCAAGAAGTTCTCATTATTAACATTAACCATGGTGCTGGCCACCACGCTTGCTGCCTGTTCGTCTGGTGCGGGAAGCGCCGAGAATGAAGCAGCGCCGAATACACAGCAGGATGCGGGAGGACCACTTACGAAATATGACCCACCCATTAAATTGACTTCCACCATGAATGAAACAGGGAAAGAATCGCTCGCCCAAGGAGATACACACGCCAACAACATCTGGACCAGAGGGTACAAGGATGAACTCGGTATTGATGTAACGTACGAATGGATCGTTCCGGATGCCAATTATAACGATAAGATGAATGTCACGCTGGCGAGTGGTGATCTGCCGGATGTACTGAAAGTAAGTGCTGTTCAATTCGAACAACTTCATGAAGCGGGAATGCTGGAGGATCTGACCGAAGTATATGACAAGTATGCATCCGAACTGGTGAAGGAGTTCATGGCTGCTGAGGATGGAGCAGGTCTGAAGCCGGTAACGAAGGATGGGAAAATATATGCCATGGTAAGCTTCCCGGGCTCGCTGGATTCTTCTGATATGATCTGGATACGCCAGGATTGGCTAAAAAAGGTCGGTCTTGAGGCACCCAAATCCATGCAGGATGTCATCCAGATTGCAGAAGCCTTTACCTTCGAAGATCCAGACGGAAATGGCAAAGATGATACGTACGGTATTGCCTTGAACAAAGATTTACCTATAAATGCGTTCTTGCTCGGTTATCATGGTTACCTCGAAACCTGGATTAAGGATGCTTCAGGTCAAGTCGTGAATGGAACGATCCAACCGGAAGTGAAAGAAGGATTGCGTGAACTTCAGACTCTGTATCAGAAGGGTGTGCTTGATCCCGAATTTGGCGTGAAGGATTTTGCTAAAATGATGGAGGATGTGAATGCAGGTAAGTCAGGCATGTTCTTCCTGCCACAATGGGCACCATTTCAGGTTAGCAGCATGATTAAGAAAGACAAAAACATCGACTGGATGGCTTACCCGGTTCAATCGATTGATGATCAGCCAGCCAAAACACAGAATCATCTTAGTCTGGGCGGTATATTTGCCGTTCGCAAAGGCTACGAGCATCCAGAAGCGTTGATTAAACTTCTTAATTTTCAGGCTGAAAAAATGTTCGGTGAGTCTGCCAAGGAAGAACGGGCTGCTTATTTGAATGGACTGACAGGTCTTGGTTTTCATAATGCGACAGTCTCCAACCTGCCAGCCAACAAAAATGTGAAAGCACAGGATGAAGTAGAGCAGGCGCTCAAAACAGGAGATACCTCTGGATTGGAACTCGAAGCGAAGCTGTTCTATGACGATATTATGGATTATCGGAATGGGAATCTCGATAAGTGGCATATGGAGCGTATCTTTGGCCCAGAGAGTTCACAAGGTGTGATTAAATACTATCGGGATAATGACCTGATTGTTATGAATGAATTCATCTATGCACCAACGAGAACGATGAATACCAAACAGGCAACACTTGATAAACTGAGAGCCGAGACGTTTCTGAAAATCATCTATGGTAATTTGTCGATTGACGAGTTCGATAACTTTGTAGCCAATTGGAAGAAACTTGGCGGGGATCAGATCACACAAGAAGTGAACGACACCATCGCAGCTAACCAATAAAAGGATTGAATTTCATAAGATCAAAGAAAAAATGAAAAATGGTGCGCTCCCATAAGGAGAGGCACCATTTTTTGGGGCTAATTATTTTCGTTTCAATAACAGAACCCCACTGATTTCAGACGTTTTGTAGCGGTATACCACTTTGAATCCAATATCATTGTCCAGCAAGCAGTTCAGTGCATTGATCAGCCGTGCACCAGGAACCAGTGTGAATGTACATGGAGATGTATTACCAATCACACGTACACTTTGGATTCTGCGCGCAGAACCGGGAATGAGCGGATTTCTAGACCAGTAGATTAATACCAGATCCGGTTGTGGAACAGCATTGACACGAGCCATACTAATCATCTCTTTTCTATTAAAGGTTCTTAATAGTAGATGAAAAGTAGAGGAAAGGGTGTTAGACGGAAGACATGATGTTTAATAAATAGACTCTACTTATTCGTTGAGTGCTGTTTGGATGGCAACTTGTCCCCTGGCGTTCCCTTGCCGTTGTTTTTATTGTGACGCGCTTTTTCGGCATTTTCGTTAACTTTCTTCACAAAATCTTGAGTACTTTCCATTGTAAATTACAGCTCCTTCCATAAGCAAAATGTGTATTCCGATTGTTAATATAACCACTGGCAAGTGATATTATTTTGGTGACATCGCTAAATTTAATTCTGATTCCACATTCCTAGGTCAGTTGGGACATACTGGACATGGGAGGTTCATGCATCTAAACTAGATAGACCAGACACACTAAGAAGGGATGCGCAGATCCATACCATGTTGCAGAAATTCGGGTTTACACAATATGAAAGTCAGGTATACGAGGCTATATTCGCGCAGGATGAACCACTTGATGCCACATCGATTGTAAATTACTCCAACGTTCCCAAAGCCAAGATCTATGAAGTGCTTAATCGCCTGATCGACAAGGGAACGGTGCTGACAACGATGGATGGGAAGAAGAAACTATATATGGCGGTGGATCTTCAGTCCATTATCCATAAGATCAAGGCTGATTTTGAGAAAGATATTGAGGAATTGAAAAGTTACAAAATCAAACGTACATTCACCGATGAACATATCTGGACGTTAAAAGATGAGTCGTCCATCGCATCGAATATCGAACAGCTTATCGAGGAAGCAGATTCATCAATTCTTTTTCTGGCCTGGAATGAGCGAATGGAGAAATATCGTGAACTGCTGGAGCAGAAGGAAAAGCAGGGCGTATACGTTGAAGTACTTGCCGTTGGGGGCATGGAGACATCCTTAAACCGGATATACTCGTTAATCCCATTGCTAGATGCACCGGAACCTTCACAGCTGCTTATTGTGGATCATGCATATCTGCTGTTTGCCGGTGTGGAGCATGATTCATGGCGAGCGATCAAGACGATGTCCAAACCGATTGTTAAAGCGATGACGGATTATTTCTACCATGATGTTGCACTTACTCAGATTACCAAAAAATACGGTGACCAACTATTACAGGATGCTGAAATCGAGAAACTGCTCACCAGGTTGATCTATTAAAACTATTCTCTCGCAGGATAGTTTTTTTTGTTATATCTTTGTTTGAAAAAAACATGAAAATAACTATTGAAACTTTCATTTTTATGGGTTACTATCGTAGTTGTAACTTTTTGAGGAGGATTCAAAAATGAATAAGAAAGTATATGTGCTTGCTATCGCAGCATTTGTGGTCGGAACCGTTGAACTGATCTTGGGCGGGATTCTGGACCTGATTGCTACGGATCTTCATCTTTCCCTAGCGAAAGCCGGGTATTTAATCTCTATTTTCTCACTTGTCTATGCGTTGTCTGCGCCGATTTTATTAAATATGACGGCCAGATTCGAGCGTAAAAAGGTATATATGTGTACACTATTTGTTTTTCTGATCAGTAACCTGATCTCTGCATTCAGTACCAGCTTTTATATGCTGATGGCGGGCAGAGCACTCGGAGCCGCAACGGGTTCACTTATTTTTGTGCTCTCCCTGACCCTTGCAGCACGTATTGTGGAACCACAATACAAAGGACGTGCCGTGGGGATCATTACCATGGGAGGCAGCGCATCGCTTATCCTGGGTGTACCACTTGGTATCTTTGTAGGTAACTTGGCAGGCTGGCGTGAGGTGTTTATGTTGATCGCTGTTCTAACCACAGTGGTTATGATGGCCATCTGGATTGCAATGGACCGTGTTCAGCCTATTCCTGCCGTATCTCTGAAGAAACAGCTTACGGCTCTGTGGAATCCAAAAATGTTGGCAATCCATGCTACAACTTTGCTTGTACTGGCGGGGCACTTGACTTTATATGCGTATTTCACGCCATTTTTGCAAGAAACGCTGGGTGCCAGCGCCACGATGGTTACCTTTATCTATATGATGTTTGGGATCGCCGCTGTTGCAGGTGGAGGCATAGGTGGCATGTTATCTGATCGTCTCCATCCTGCCAAAGCCATTGTTATTGTGCTGATTCCCTTTATTGTGACTATGGCTGTCATTCCGTTCAGTGTGGGATTGCCTTTGATCGCCTTCTTACTGCTGTTAAGCATCTGGAGTGCACTGAGTTGGACCGTTACGCCTGTACAGAATAGTCTCATTATCAAAACTTCGCCGGAAACAGCTGAAACGCTAATCAGTACCAATTCAGGAATTGCACATGCAGGTATTGCACTGGGTACTTATATCGGTGGCATGGTAATTGATCATTCATCGATTCTGAACACTGGATGGGTTGGTTCTGTGCTGGTTTTGCTTGGTTTGGTGTCTGCCATCTATGCCATTAGCGTTAAGGAAAAAACCGTTCAGGCGGTTGCTTAGAATAAAGAAATTGGAGATTGGACAAAAGGTTTGAACCTCTGCATTCCCATAGTCTAATGGGTGTAGAGGTTTTTTTATTGTTGATACACTAGAGTACGCGTCAGTAGATTAAACCATTTTCATATCGAGAAAAACTTGCTTTATTCATGGTAATCTATATAATTAAAAGAGTTTTAAAAAGTGTTATTTAATGTTGAATTACATGATGTGTAAAGAGGGAGCGGTGATCATGACTACGAAGACGGAAAAACAAAAAATGCTGGATGGCGAGCTGTACATGGCTTCGGATCTTCAATTGTCTGAGGACAGAGAGTATGCAAGAAAAATGACGCGGACGTTCAATCAAACGACGGAAACGGACGGTGAGCTTCGCACCAAGTTATTGAAGGAACTGTTGGGATCTACAGGTGAACACCTGGGTATGGAACCTAATATTCATGTGGATTATGGATATAACATTCATGTAGGCAATCATTTTTATAGCAATTTTAACTGTACAATATTAGATGTGTGTGAAGTTCGTATTGGAGACCATTGCTTGATGGGGCCAGATGTACATATCTATACGGCTACTCATCCACTCCATCCGCATGAACGCAATACGGGTGCAGAATATGGCAAGCCAGTCACGATTGGCAATAATGTATGGATTGGTGGCAGAGCCGTTATTAATCCGGGGGTTACCATTGGAGACAACGTGGTCATTGCTTCTGGGTCTGTGGTTACAAAGGATGTTCCCGATAATATGATTGTTGGCGGCAATCCTGCTAGAATCATTAGAGAGATTGAGCTTTAATTTATTTTTAGATAGAAGATGGGAAGTGCTTACGAAATGATGACTGAAAAAGAAAAATCCCAATTAGGGCTCTTATATAACGCCAATTATGATCAAGAGTTAATTGAAGAGCGTTTACATGCCAAGGGACTTTGTTACGATTATAACCAGCTTCATCCAGCCAAGATCAATGAAAGAGAAGCGTTAATCAAGAAACTGCTGGGGAAAACGACGGATCGTTTCCTGATTGAACAGCCATTTTTATGTGATTACGGCTATAATATTGAAATTGGTGAGAACTTCTACAGCAATCATAATATTGTCATGCTGGATGGAGGAAAAATCAGTTTTGGAGATAACGTTTTTGTTGCTCCCAATTGTGGATTTTATACGGCAGGCCACCCTTATGATGTTGAGCAGCGCAATGAAGGTCTGGAGATCGTTGGTCCCATCACGGTGGGCAATAATGTATGGATCGGTGGCGGTGTGACAGTTCTTGCTGGTGTGACGATTGGAGATAATACGATCATCGGCGCAGGGAGCGTAGTGACCAAGAGTATACCGTCTGGTGTGATTGCTGCGGGTAATCCTTGCAGGGTCATTCGCAAGATAACGGAAGAAGACAAAACAAAGTACAGCAGGGATGTAGTGAAGTGTCGAGGGACAAGAACATATTCCCATTGAAGTCGCTATTTTAGCGGCTTTTTTTATGTTATCGGTACAAGAACATGTTCCTATTTCCGATTAGACATATAACTAATCTTTATTTTCCCCTTAATTCATTCAACTAACGGAATCGATAGCGTTATGAAACAAAAAAGCAGTCGATTTACGAGATCGGTTGCTTTTTTCAACTAACGGCCATTTCTCGTGAAAAGATCGGGTACATAGAAGGAGCACTTATTTTCTTAAATGGAAACGATGGTATGCGTTATGTTAATCTGTCTAATAGTGGACACCATTCAGAGAGAGGGATGTTACTTGAGAAGAAACTTATTATACATCGAAGATAATGAGAAGATAGGCAAATTGGTAAAGGAGGAATTAGAACAGCGAGGTTTTTCGGTTCAATGGCTACTTAGTGGTGAGGGAGCTGAAAAAGATGTACATCAGTATGAAGTCGTTATTTTGGATATCATGTTACCTGGCTTAGATGGATTTACTGTGGGAAAACGATTAAAAAAGGCAGCTCCTGATGTTCCGATATTGCTGTTATCTGCTCGAACATCGATCGATGATAAGGTAGATGGTTTACAATTTGCCGATGACTATGTAACGAAACCATTCCATACAGATGAATTAGTTGCAAGATTAGAAGTACTAATCCGGCGAAGTGGCGGAATACATTCCGAACGCATTTCATTAGGAAATCATATTGAAGTAGATCTAGGGGTCAAAATGATATTTGATAAACGCACAGGTGAAGAAATTATATTGACAGGGAAACAACATCGAATATTAATGTACTTCTTACGCCACCCTAATCAAGTTCTGCCAAAAGAACAAATCTATGAGGCTATTTGGGAAGAAACTTATATTACTGGTGATAAAACATTAATGGTACATATCCGTCGGCTGCGTCAGAAGTTGGAACGTAATCCAAATTCCCCGGAGATTATAGAAACGTTGAAGGGAATAGGATATCGGGTGAAATTATGAGACAGAATAGGTCATTATTTCGCCGTTTTCTAAAAGTACATTTTCTATTTATCTTTTTTCCTCCCATAGTGCTTATTTTCTTCAGTGCGTTTGTTGGGTTTGCGGGTAGTATCCATGAAGAAGATCTGAATACGTTGAATTTATTTTATATCACTGTTCTATTATTTAGTTTTATCATGGTTGCATTTGTTGTTTTGTCTTGGTTGTTCTTCTTGAAACTTCGCAAACGTCTCACCTACTTACAAGAATTCATGTCGTTTTCAGCTACAAATCACTCATTTCCTAAACCAATATCGGTTCAGAGTGATCGCATGGATGAAATAGACCAGTTAGGGAGTTCCTTTAATTGGATGATTCAGCAGCTTGAGGACAGCCGCAAGCGGGAAAATGAAGAGGAATCATTAAGACATCGGCTCATCGCGAATTTATCTCACGACTTACGAACGCCACTTACTATTTTGAGAGGACATGTCACCAGGTTAAATGAGGAATCAATTAGTTTGGAAGGACAAAACTCATTAACGGAAATGAACCATACAATTACAAGAGTCGGAGAGCTAATGGATGATTTACTTTCTTATACCTTGATTACATCAGGGAAACATCCTTTTCATCCGACTTCAACAGATATTGGACGCTTAGTAAGAGCATCAGTTGCTGCGTGGTATCCTGCATTTGAAGAACAAGCAATTCGGATCGATGTTGATTTACCGGCAGAGAAGACTTTTTATTGGGAAGTAGATCCTAAATGGATGACACGAGTTCTGGATAACTTATTTCAGAATGTTCTTCGGCATGCAGCAAAGGGGGAATATGCAAACATTGTAGTTGATATAGAAAATGAACAGATTATTATTGAAGACAGAGGTCCGGGTATGAATAACTCATCCGATGAGCGCGGGGTGGGGATTGGCTTATCGGCTTCAAAATATATGTTGAAAAAAATGAAGTTGAAAGCTGTCTTTACATCCAATAAAAATGGCACAAGAATAGCTATTGGCAGGGCTTAACCTAAAGTTAACCCAGAAGTAAACAACATGATATCCGAGATGCAACTTTGCTTCTTTATAATTACAACCATAACAGAAGGGATGTGTTATGGTTGATTACCATTAATAACTTAGTCAAACACCGAGGAACCCAAAAAATCTTATCAGGTATCAGTTTCAAAGCCAGACCAGGTAGAGTCACCGGTTTTTTAGGTCCAAATGGGGCAGGGAAAAGTTCTACACTTCGTATCCTGCTTGGATTAGATCGTGCCTCCTCAGGGAGTGCACTAATTAATGAAAAGCCATTTGCAGAATTACACAATCCTTTAGTAACTGTAGGCGCTGCAATGGATGGATCGGGAGCTCATCGCATGCGAACAGGACGGGCGCACTTACGTTGGATTGCTCGTGCCGCAGGCTTGCCTCGCTCACGTGTCGAGGAAGTTTTGGAAATAGTAGGTCTTACTACTGCGGCGGGAAAAAGAGTCGGGAGTTATTCACTTGGTATGGGGAAAAGACTTGGGATGGCAGCTGCACTACTTGGCGATCCAAAAATATTGATTTTGGACGAACCCGTAAACGGGCTCGACCCGGAAGGGATTCGCTGGATTCGGACATTTTTACGTGAACGTGCCGCGTCTGGAAACACCGTGTTACTATCCAGTCATCTAATGGGAGAGCTTGCAGAGACGGTTGATGATGTGGTGATTATTAAGCATGGGAAAATCGTTGCAGATGGAACATTGGAAGAAGTCATAGGTACCCATTCCACGCTAGAGGAATCCTTTTTTGCCCTGACATCTGAACGTGCAGGGAATGCTCTATGAGAGCAATCAACGCTGAACTGTCTAAATTACTTTCCCTGCCGGGCATTTGGCTTGCTCTTTTTATTGGAGCATTTGCTCCAGCGGTCTTTGCTGCATTGGATAGTCTAACACAAAAAGCGGATATTATAGCTGGAATCAGCACACGCCTAGCGGAAGTCGGCTATATTGGATTAGGTTTTGGGGTACAAGGCGTCATCATCCTTGGTGTGCTTGCTGTAAGCAGTGAGTATTTGACAGAGAACAGTGAATCTGGTGGAGGACAACAGATGACAACCAGTTTATCTGTTGTTTCATCCCGACTTTATGTTTTGTTGGCAAAAGGAGGCGCCGTAACAGTAATTAGCGCATTGCTTTGTATGGTTGCTATTATAATAATGGTGCCAACAACGCATCTTATTCTTGATGAATATGCTCCTGCATTTGAATGGTCCAGACTGTTCGGTGCCCTTTGTTACTGGATATTTACCGCTCTTTTAGCAGTTGGGTTCACTGTTCTAACTAAAAATGGCGTTATACCTCTTGCTGTGCTCATGATCAACTCATCCATCGTATCATTTAGTGTTCTGCTTTCTAAGATTACGACGTTGGCGATGTACTTACCCGATCGGGCTGGCATTGATATGTTTATGTCTATGAGTGACAGATTCCACACTCCGTTCATAGGCGGTTTAGTCATGTTTGCTTGGGTATTTGTTCTCTTCATTATTGCAGCTATTGTATTCTATAGGAGGGACGTTGCAGCATGAGTGTCTCTTCTAGTAAAAAGATAACACCAATTCTCAGTGCTGAACTGGGCAAACTCGTTACATTACCATGGATATGGTTCACTCTTACGGGAGCGTTCATTGTCAATTTAGTTCTAGCTGTAGCGTTTACTTCTATTGGCCAACAAGGGGCTGCAGGAACTCAAAGGATGGTGGATACAGGACTTGCGTCTATGGGATATCTTCAAGCAGGGTTCATTATTCTTGGAATCTTAACAACTTGTTCGGAGTATACCGGCGGACAGATTCGAACCACTTTAACTGTGACACCTTGGCGTGGGTTTCAATTATCCGCGAAGCATCTGGCATTGGCTATTATAGCTATTCCCGCGGCGTTTATTATGGTTGCATCAGGTGTGCTATATGCTTTTGTTATGATGAGAGACACA
The DNA here is from genome assembly GCF_037973995.1 of Paenibacillus sp. FSL R5-0701. Lineage (NCBI taxonomy): Bacteria > Bacillati > Bacillota > Bacilli > Caryophanales > Paenibacillaceae > Paenibacillus > Paenibacillus sp. FSL R5-0701. The sequence continues at coordinate 3,154,899 of NZ_CP150230.1, forward strand.
AAAGTGATTGAGATGAACACATTAATTAAAACATTAGTAGGTGCAACAGGCTATTTAACAATGACTAGTCTTCTCAGTGCAGCTATAGGTGCTTTAATTAGACGAACGACTCCTGTACTAGTCATTCTGCTTGGGTATTATTTTGTTGTCAGTCCATTGGCAAGAAATTATCTGCCTGGTATTAAACATGTTTTTCCGGATACGGCAGGATATTATATGTATAGGTCGCTTTCCTCTGATGAAATGAATGTCCTTACACCAATGCAAGGGACAGGCATTTCAATGTTATGGACACTGATCTTTATTATATTTTCTGTTGTATTATACCGTAAGCGAGATGCCTAAGCGATCAATGGTCAGAGATATTCATAAAACAAAGGTAACCAAAAACTTGTTGTTGTATAATCATGGTAAACACAGATATGTGAGGAGAGAGTTTGCACAGAAAAAGGTTTTTTAAGGATGCTGAAGAGGTCATAGCAAGAATAAGTAATTATGTAACTTTTGCTGCGTTTGGTATCGTGTGTTTTTACAAGAGGAATGGAAGTCAAGAATCAAAATGAAGAATGATTTAAGCAATAAACGAGATGGAGGTGAAATTGTCCAGCAGCTACCGTTCGAATTAATCATAGTCCAAAAACTAGACGTTAAAGATAGCACGATGAATGTGTCAACAGTAAATCATTACGCTAACGGGAAACGATAGCTCTATAATACAAAGAAAGCAGCTGATTAATGTGATCAGCTGCTTTTGTTCAGAATAGTTAAGTACCCATCACGACACAGTTGGAAATCGAAGGATATTTAAAGTCAATTTCAATTGTCCAAGGCAAGAACATTGTGTCATCGCGGATTAAATTGTTATCTAAATATTATCTTGAGATAAATTATGTGGTGGGATAAGGCTCAAATCATTCTCTGAAGGCAAAATCTCCGTTCCACTTCTGAATAGAGTGGGAACTTCAAACTGTCGAGTGGGATATTTAATCTGTTTCATTAAGCTAATAGCAGGTTAGCTTACCTAAATGTAAGTCAAGAGGGAACAGAACTTGTTCTCTTTATCGATTAGATAAATGTCAAAACAAAATCATTTACTTAAAAAAAACATATAGTGAAGAATATTATATTAGCCATTGAGAATACCCGATGTTTATCATCGGGTATTTTTAATAAATCCCCCAGACAGAAAACATGCCAAGGTATCGTATAACCGACACTTTTTCATGTGATAATGTCTGGGGGATAGAAGAATGGATCTGTTACATTTGCTTAAAGAACCTTAACGTTGCAAACTTTTTCCGTTACTACTGATCACTTCTTTGTACCAATGGAAGGATTTCTTGCGATAACGTTCGAGTGTTCCTGATCCATCGTCATGACGATCCACATAGATATAACCATAACGTTTTTTCAACTGGGCAGAAGACGCACTGACAACATCAATGCAACCCCATGATGTATAACCCATAATTTCAACGCCGTCTTCAATGGCTTCGCCAACCTGAACCAGATGATCATTCAGATACTGGATTCGGTAGTCATCTTCTACTGTTTTCTCACCGTCCGCACCTGTGATCAATTCGTCCACAGCTCCCAGGCCATTCTCTACAATAAACAGTGGTTTTTGATAACGGTCATAGAACATGTTAAGCACATAACGCAATCCTTGCGGGTCAATCTGCCATCCCCATTCACTTGCTGGCAGATAAGGGTTTGGTACACCCCCAAGAAGGTTACCTTCACCTGCGATTTGTTTCTCCGGGTCTGCTGTCTGACAGATACTCATGTAATAACTGAAAGAGATAAAGTCTACTGTATTCAGTAACATTTCCTCGTCGCCAGCTTCCATCTGAATCTCGATTCCATTTTCACGGAAGTAACGTTTCATATAACCAGGGTAGCGACCTCTTACGTGTACATCGCCGAAGAAATAGTTGCTATGTTCGAATTCCATGACTTTAATCATATCGTCTGGATTTGGTGTCAGCGGATAGGTAGGCATACTGAGCATCATACAACCAATCTGTGCCGTAGGAATGATCTCATGACAGAGTTTCACAGCGGAAGCACTGGCTACAAACTCATGATGGATCGCCTGATAGAGATCTTGCTTGCTAAGCTTCTCCTTAGGCGTGTAGATGCCTCCACTCATGAAGGGTGCTTCAAGAATGGAGTTGATTTCGTTAAAAGTAAGCCAGTATTTTACTTTGTTTTTATACCGTTTAAATACGGCAGTTACATAACGCTCATAGAATCCAACCATTTTCCGGTTAACCCAGCCGTCGTATTCTTTGGACAAGTGAAGAGGTGTCTCATAGTGGGATAGTGTAACCAGTGGTTCAATCCCGTATTTGTGACATTCGTCAAACAGATCGTCGTAGAATTGCAGACCTTCTTCATTTGGTTCCAGCTCGTCCCCTTTTGGGAAAATCCGGGACCAGGCGATGGAAGTACGGAATACCTTGAAGCCCATCTCGGCAAACAGTTTCACATCTTCCTTGTAGCGATGATATAGATCGATACCGATCAGTTTCATGTTATCTTCGGTTGGTTCTTCCGTGATTGGCCCCATGATGCCTTTGGGAGCTACATCCTGTGTAGATAATCCTTTGCCACCTTGATTGTATGCACCTTCAGCCTGATTGGCTGCAATTGCGCCACCCCACAGGAAATTTTTCGGGAATTGATAAGTATGATTTTGAGAGTTGCTCATGTGTATCGCTCCATTCATCAAATTGATTTTAAGAGGTTGTTCATGTATGACATAAAAAAAGCTTAAACGTTGTAACGGGTTACACGTCAAGTTTTACTTTTGACCCAGATTTGATGCATACTATTATTCTAAATAAGTTCAACTAAATTTACACGAAAACGGAGAGGACAGAAATAACCAGAAGAAGCGAAGCGGTCGCCTGAAAGCTTTCTGAAAGAAAGCTACATCGGAAGCATACGCTATCCCCGGATTTTCCCGTTTAGATAAGGGAATCAAAAAATCTGGGGATAACAGCGATCGGAAGGTTGTTCTGTCATCGAAGTGCCAGTGTAAATAATCTTAGTTGAACTTATATAGTTCGTTAGCAAGAAGGGAGTCTCCGATGTCCAAGTTTGATGAAATAATGAAGCGGTCCGGTTACTCAAAAGCGACTGTGTCACGCGTGATTAATCATTCTCCGCATGTTAGTGATGAAGCAAGACAGATCATAACGGATATTATGAAACAGTTGAATTATATTCCCAACCGGAATGCGGTATCGTTATCTACAGGACAGACAAAGCAGATTGGAATTGTGACCTCTACCACAGGTGAGATCATTCTTACATTCATGAATCAATTCATTGATACAGCCATGGATTTTGGGTTTCAGACGATTATCTATACATCCCGTGGAGATCCGGAGATTGAATTGCAGGCATTCGAAGATCTGCGCAGTAAACGAGTCGATGGGCTAGTTATTATTGCTTGTGTCAATGATCCTCGGAAATTAAAGGCGTATATGGAATACGGTCCGATTGTCTCCTGGCAGCGAATGGGGAATGACGAGATTCCGTCTGTTGCGATGGATCAGGCAGAAGGATACAAGTTAGCTCTGGAGCATCTGGTATCAAGAGGATACACCCGAATTGCGAATGCATTTGGCAGGGCTGAAAGTTTGAATACCCAGAGCCGCCGTGAAGCCTATGAATCTTTCATGAAGAGCAGAGGGTTGCATGTGTGGACTGAAGCGTATCAATATTCCGTATTTAGCTCCTCCGATGGCGAAGAAGCGATGCGAAGAATGGCTGAGGGGCCAGAACTTCCACAGGCCGTATTATGTTCAAATGATTATGCAGCCATCGGCATTCTGAGTGAAGCACGCAGACGAAATATTCAGGTACCGGAACAACTTGCCATTGTGGGGTTTGATGATATCGAGCTTTCCCGTGTTCTTGGAATCACGACCATACATAATCCGATTGCGGAGCAAGCTACCCAGGCTTTCCATCAATTGTGGGCCGTATTGGGTAAAGTGGAGTTGCAGATCGAACAGCTGACATACCAGCTGATTGAGCGTGAGACGACTTGAATCCGTAAGATCTGATGCTGGAATCTGGTTTTATGGATTCAATAATTATTCAAATTTGAAGCATCTTCGAGTCAAACTCATACGTTATACTGAAGATGTGCTTTAGAACGACATATCTGTACAGAGATGTCGCTGAGGTTTTTTGTATCATGTTACAAGTTACATATTTCACAAACGATTAGCGGGAAAGGTGAGAATGGACTTTATGAAGACAGTGACAGGCCGATTCAGAATTGCGGGCATATGGGAGGGTGTATCCTTACTTCTATTGATTTTTATTGCTATGCCTCTGAAATATTTTGCAGATATCTCTTCCGCTGTAGCCGTAATGGGCATGATTCATGGTATTTTATTTCCCTTGTACCTTATTGCGCTAGTTCACTTGGCTCTGGTCAAAAAGTGGAAGATAACGCGCTGCCTGATGGGTGGACTCGCCGGTCTATTGCCGTTTGGAACTTTTGTATTTGAATCTTATCTTCGGAAGAGAAATTGGAAATAAAGATCAATAAGAAAAAATGAAAACAGGCGACTAATTCAGATGTTATCCGAATTGTCGCCTGTTACTTTCTATACAAGTACTACTTTACTGTACCTTGCTGACGATCAGACAGCAGGCTTACGCCAATATCGCCAGAGGCATTTGACACAGGTGCATACGCCGAGAAGGAAGTAACAACTACCAGGGCAGTGAACAGAAATACGAATGATTTTTTCATACCATAACCTCTTTCATATGGGGATATATTCCATTTGATTCTAACGCACATAGGTTATACTTGAAAAGAAAAAGTTTAAAATGAGCAAGCTATTGATGACTGAAAGGATTGAGCTTCTATGAAAGATATTCATGAGTTAACATCCATAGAAATGGTTGAAGAAGCTATTCAACAACATGAATTGGTTTTTTTGTATGTATCTCGTCCAGAGTGCAGTGTATGTCACGCTTTACTCCCCAAGATCAGGGCATTGCTTGAACCTTATCCATCGGTATATCTGGGTCACATTAATGCTAATGAAGTGGAAGAGGTTGCATCCAAGTTTCTTGTTTTCACCGTTCCAACAATGATCATGCTTGTGGAGCAGAAGGAATATATTCGAGCGGATCGTTTTGTTCGCTTGGAACGTCTGGAAGAGCAGCTGCAACAGATTCAATCCATGTATATCCAGGATGAGGAATAGAAGCTAAAGCTTCATGAACGGCGGCTCATACATGAGCCGTTTTTTTGCGCCCGCAGTGGCGTATAGCTATGAACAAAGTTACATGATGCCTGAACTCGCAAATTAAAGTGTTGCGATGAAAACGGTTTTATGATAATTTAAACATTATAAAAACGTTTTTATAGTAAAGGAACAAAACTTATGGCAAAGATAACGATTAAAGATGTAGCAAGGGAAGCGGGCGTATCCATATCTACTGTCTCCAACGCCTTAAATGGTGTGGATGTCTTGAACCCGGAGACCAAATCACATGTTCTTAAGGTGGCAGAGCGTTTAAATTATGTGCCCAATCTGAATGGCAAGCTGTTGAAGTCCGGTCAAACCAAAATGCTCGGTTTTTTCACTACAAGTGTATCGGGTCCGTATTTCTATAAGCTGGTTGAATCAATGTCTCGCGAATGTGATCGTCTGGGGTACGGGCTGAATGTATTTGTGACCAAGGATAAACACGTAATTATGAGTAATATTCTGGGTCGGCGGGTGGATGGTGTCATTATATACGAAGAGCTTCGGATCGATGAGCAAGATATTATCGCCATGGAGAAAGACAAGATCAAGGCTGTTTTTCTGGATCGGGTCTATCAGAGCGATACGATGGGAAGTGTCATTTTTGACTCGTATGTGGCGGCCTATGAAGCAACCAAGTATTTAATTGGGCTGGGTCACAAGAAAATTGCTTATATTTCGGGCGTGGACACAATGTTTGACAGTGTGCAGCGTAGAGACGGCTATCTGGCTGCCTTGCGTGAATACCAGCTTCCAATCGATGAAGATTACATTATACAAGGGTATTTTGAGGAGGAGAGTACGTATAGTGCGATAAAATCTTTTCTTCACTTACACCCGGGCAAGCGGCCTGATGCATTTCTTGCAGGGAATGACTTGAGTGCAATTGGCTGTATGCATGCGTTGAAGTCTGAGGGTTTTGAAGTGCCACAAGATGTTAGTGTCGTGGGTTTTGACGATATTGATATCGCACAGTATTTTTCTCCACCGCTTACAACGGTAAGAAATCAAATTGCAAGACAGGGTATCCTGGCCATCAATCAACTGGTGGGTATGATCAAGGAGAAAGAACAAGGTGCTGCACAAAAATTGGCGGGTGAGCTGGTGGTGAGAGGTTCAAGCCATGTGAAGATCGACCGGAAAGACTACCGTACATAAGTTGATTCAGCTTCTTCTCCGGTCTTTTTTTACTTAAATATAAACAAAGGGGTTTTTTATGTCGAAAAATAAAAACGTTTTTATGAACATGCATGCATGATGGAGGGGAGTAAAAAAACGTGGATAAATTAGCCGTAGAGACATCAACCGGTAAAAATGCGATCAGTCCCAATGGGAAGAAACCCATCGGACAACGGATCAAAGAATTCATAGTCGATTATCGGAGACAATGGGAGATTCAATCGATGATTATCCCGGGCATTATTTTTATGATTATTTTCTGTTATATCCCGATTTACGGTTTGACAATTGCCTTCAAAAATTACACGGTCATTGATACGCTGGCTACCGCTCCTTGGGTAGGGCTGGATAATTTCAGAATCATTTTGTCAGACAAATACTTCTGGGATGCGGTCGTGAATACGCTGGGGATCAGTTTTTTGAAATTAGGTATCGGGTTTGTCATTCCGATCATTCTCGCGATCATGATCTACGAGTTAAACAGCGGACGCTTCAAGAAGTTTGTGCAAACGGTTTCATATTTACCTCACTTTTTGTCCTGGATCGTACTTGGGGGAATGCTGATCACGTGGTTTTCAACCACGGGCTTATTTAATCAGTTGTTACTTAGCCTGGGAGTGATCTCGCAACCGCAGAACATCTTGCTGGATGCAGGTAAGTATTGGTGGATTGCTACGTTATCGGATATTTGGAAAGAAGCAGGTTGGGGAACGATTCTGTATCTGGCGATCATGGCAAAGATTGACCCAACATACTATGAAGCTGCCAAAATTGATGGTGCAAGCCGTCTCAGACAGATCTGGAATATCACATTGCCTAATATGAGATCAATCATCAGCCTAAATCTGATTCTAACTGTAAGCGGTTTATTGGGGTCGAATCTGGATCAGACCCTGGTTCTCATGAACTCTCAGAACCGCGACAAAGCGGAAGTCATCAATTCGTACGTCTATCGTATGGGGATGTCTCAGGGTGACTTTTCATATGCAACGGCCGTTGGCTTGGGTGTCTCAATCATCTCTGTCATTCTACTCGTCACGGCAAACAAAATCACAAGCAAATTAAACGATAATCAATCTGTGTTGTAGAAGGAGGCAGCCCGCGTGAATGGAAAGGTGGCAAAAGAAGATCTCGATAGTCGGATCTTTGATACCTTAAATATGATTTTGCTAATCATCTGTACGGTCGTTATTCTCGTTCCTCTCTGGAATGTCATCATTTCTTCCTTTAGTTCAGGCAAAGCGCTGGCGGAAGGTGGATTCATCTTCTGGTCACCGGAATTCTCGCTGGAGAATTACAGAGCTGTATTCAACGATCAGGGCATCTGGCAGGCTTTCTTCATATCAGTGTCCAAAACAACGATTGGCGTTGTTACACATGTGTTCTTCTGTGCCATGGTTGGTTACGGTCTGAGCAAAAAGTACATAAGAGGCCGTAAATTATACGTTGCCATGGGTGTTATTACCATGTTCTTCTCGGGCGGTATGATCCCGACGTATCTGTTAATCAAATCACTTGGCTTGCTTAACAGCTTCTGGGTGTACATTATCCCGGCGCTATTCAGCTTCTATGATGTCGTGATTCTGATGAATTTCTTCCGGAATGTCCCGGATTCGCTGGAAGAATCGGCCAAGATTGACGGCGCAGGGGATTGGCATATTTTCCTGAAAATATTCATTCCGCTCTCCATGCCAGCCATGGCGACAATTGCGCTATTTAATGGGGTGGGGCAATGGAACGACTTCATGACAACCAAGTTATATATTACCGATCAGTCACTGTATCCACTCCAGATGATGCTGTATGAGATTATCGTTCAGTCCCAGACACAATCCATGCAAAATGTCGGGGGTTCCGCTGTCATTGAAACAACGACCAAAGGCGTGCAGTTGGCCACCATTGTCATTACAACACTCCCTATCGTGCTGATCTATCCCATCGTTCAGAGATACTTTATCTCGGGAATGATGCTCGGAGCGGTCAAGGAATAGGAGCAACAAATACCCCATTTTGAGGAGGAACAAAAATATGTTGAAGTTGAACAAGGCATCAGGCAAAAAAGGGATTAAATTGCTGGCAACACTGCTCACAGCCGTACTTATGATTACAGGTTGCAGCGGTGGATCGGGGGGCTCCAGTGAAGGGAATTGGGTATCCATTGAAGATCGTTATACGGTTGACCCGGAAAAGCCGGCTTGGCAGTTGGATAAAAAAGAAGAGGCTACCGACCTGACCTGGTACGTCAATGCAGACTGGTGGAACACTGATTTTGGCAAGGATATTGTCACCAAGAAAATCAAAGAGGATCTGAACATCAATATTAAATTCATCACGGGTGATGATACCAAGTTAAACACCTTTTTCGCAGGTGGAGATATGCCTGACTTGCTGACCGTATTTGACTCCAATTCTCCAGTGGTGCAAAAAGCTGCAACCTGGGCTATGCCGCTGAACGATCTGGCGGAAAAATATGATCCTTACTTCAATAAAGTTGCGGCTGCCGATACATTGAACTGGTTCCAGTTGGCAGATGGTAAAACGTATGGTTACCCGAACTATTCCAATACGCAAGAGGATTATGATAGCGGTAACATTCCTGCCAAAACGGCATTTATCATTCGTAAGGATGTGTATGAAGCACTGGGTAGTCCTGTCATTGGAACACCAGAAGAATTCCAGAGTGTGATGAAACGAATTAAGCAAGAATTCCCTGCGCTGATTCCGTTTGGGTTCAACTCCATTGGTGAAGGAACAGGTTCACTCGGGGATACGTTGCAAGATTTCATCGGTGTTCCGCTGGAGACGGAATCAGGAGAATTCTATGATCGCAATCTGGATGAAGATTACCTCACGTGGTTGAAAACATTGAACACCGTGTACAGAGATGGCAATATCAGTGATGACAGTTTCGCGGATGATGGCACGGCTTTTGAAGAAAAAGTGAAGTCCGGTAAATATGCAACCATGCTGCTCGACGGTACACCTCAACAAGGAGGGAACCTGCAGATCTACATGAGCGCCAATCCGGGCAAAGAATATATCGCCATTGATGGACCGCAGAGCACTAAAGGCAATGCACCAACATTGAATCAATCCGGAATAACCGGGTGGATGATCAATTTCGTTTCCAAGGACTGTAAAGATCCGGCCAAGGCCATTCAGATATTCACATACTTGTTGAGTGAAGAAGGACAGACGCTTATGAATTACGGGATCGAAGGGGAGACCTTCCAAACTAAAGCTGACGGTAGCGTGGAATTGCTGCCAGCGGTGAAAGACTTGCAACTCAATAACGCAGATCAATTCAAGAAGGATTATCGGATGGGTGAGTTTATGTTCTTCGGTCATGACCGCCACAAAGCACTCAGTGCAGATGCTTTTCCGGAAGCCATTAAACAGATGCAGGAGTGGGGCAAAGGCAAGCTGAAACCTCACTTTATTCTGGAGAATATTAGCCCGGATCAAGGTACACCTGAAGCTCGTGCGTTGTCAGCAATCAATACGAAGTGGAATACAACACTGGTCAGTATGGTACGTTCCAAGGATGATGCCTCGTATGACAATGCACTGGCTTCTTACAAGTCATTTTTAGGTGAGAACCGTTGGGAAGAGATTGTGAAGGTACGCAGTGAAAAGATGAAATTGAACAAAGAGAAACTAGGCATTCAATAATAGAAATACAAAGGAGAATCCTATGACTACATTCAAAATGTACAGATCCACGGGTGAAGAAAATTTATTTGTATCTCTCTCCCGAGAACAATTAAAGCCTCTGGATGCTGATAAGGAGACAACGACCATCCATCTGGATGATCAGCTAACGTATCAGGAGATGGACGGATTTGGTGCTTCTTTTACCGATTCATCTGCCTATTTGATCAACCAAATCTTGAGTGAGGAGCAACGGGATGAGGTCATGACCCGACTGTTCCATCCGGAGAAAGGGATCGGGCTGTCAGTCATCCGTAATCCGATGGGCGCTTCGGACTATGCGAGAACGGTATACAGTTATAACGATATGCCAGAACAGCAGACAGACCCGGAATTAACCCAATTCAGCATTGCACATGATGAAGGGGACGTTATTCCTTTAACGCAAAAGGCGTTGGCATTGAATCCTGAACTGAAGCTGTTTGCTTCACCATGGAGTGCACCGGGATGGATGAAAACGAGCGGATCGATGATTACCGGACAATTAAAGACGGAATGGTATCCCGTTTATGCTGAATATTTCGTGAAATACATTCAAGCGTATGGCAAGCATGGATTACCGATTCATGCCATTACACCACAGAATGAGGCGCTTTATGAACCAGGGCACTATCCTGGTATGTTGATGCCAGCCGAGGCCCAAGCAGATTTTATCAAAAACCATCTTAAACCAGCCTTTGTGCAAAACGATATTCAAACCAAGATTCTCTGTTACGATCACAACTGGGATCAACCGGACTATCCCCTGACAGTAATTGAACAAGCGGGAGAGGAAGTAGATGGTGTAGCCTGGCATTGGTACGGGGGCGATGCTTCTGCTCAAACGAAGGTTTATGAAGCTTTTGCAGGTAAAGAAGTGCATTTCACTGAAGGTTCGGGTGGAGAGTGGATTCCGCCATTTGAGCAAGCCTTCTCAAATGTGATGCGAACGGGAATTCAGATTCTTCGCAATTACAGCAAGTCCTTTGTACTTTGGAATATGGCACTAGATGAGAATAATGGGCCTACGGTTCCTGGTTTTGGTCGCAGTACGTGTCGTGGTATCGTGCAAGTGAATCAGCAAACAAAGGAACTTACGTATACACTTGATTATTATGCTCTGGCTCATTTCAGTGCTGTGATCCGTCCGAAGGCTGTTCGGATCGAAACAACATCCAGTGATGATGGAATTTGCTCTGTGGCTTTTAAAAATGCCGACGGTTCCGTAGGTTTAGTCCTCTTCAATGATGGGGAGGAGACGGGCAACATACAGGTTAAGCTGCGAGACGATGTATTGATGAAGTTCCAGCTGGAAAGCAAAAGTGTCTTGTCCGTATTAATCACAGATTGATAAATTTGATGAGTTATAACCAGGCTTCATCAGAAAAGAAACAAAAAGAAGCGATATCCGGAGTGTACACGGATATCGCTTCTTTTTGGTGAAATTCATCTATTCAGAGTTATATTATACGGGCTGAATAGCGAGATGGGGTGTCCCGCTACTCTCATCAACGAACAGTATATATTGGTTGCCAGCTGTCCCTGTTAAGACCAGACCGGGTTGACCTGCAACACCAGGATTGTAATATCTGAATTGTTGCAAAACGGGGAGGGAGACTGGAAGAGTAGGTTGATTGAGTGCCATTAATTGTGTAGCGGCCTTAACGCTATCTCCAGATTCAATCACTCCGCCTACACCCAAATGGTTGACAATCGAGGAGCTGGCGTTGATTTGAAGGCTGCCTGTTATGGTCTGACTGCCATTGACGTTTAGATCGACACCAACGGTTTGATTACCATTAACTTGATTTCTGATCTATCGACCAGCCAGTATTCCTCAATGTGAGGAAATGATTCAGTTTTGGCGTGAATTGGCGCTGAAGCATGGCCTGAAAGGGATCCATTTTGTGCAGACCATTGGTGGATTCCCTACATTTAATCGTCAGATTTTTGATGCGAGTATGGAATTTGAACCACATTATACGTTTGCACATGGACATATGAATGGAATCTGGATCGAAATGAACATCAAGGGACAGCAGCATATTGCTGTGAATTACGACAAGGTATGGTCCTCCATTCTCGAACGAACACCACACCGTAACGGAGAAATTGTCTATCCAGGAGCTTTTGTCAATTGGGATAATACACCGCGGAGAGGCGTTGACGGACAGAGTACGCTTGGGTCCACCCCAGAGAAGTTTGGGCTGTATCTATCCAGACAGATGGAACGAGCGAGGACGCTGTACAAAAGTGAATACCTTTTTGTTAACGCCTGGAATGAGTGGGCGGAAGGGGCATATCTTGAGCCGGATCAAAACTATGGTTATGCTTATTTGAGAGAACTCAAGAAAGCAACTCAGCATGAATCGAACAGAAACAAGTCTGTAGGAGGGAGTTCCGAATGAGGGAACTCTCTCTGTTTTGAGGTTGTTTACAGACCATGTTTCGTTGTAAGTAACGTTTTTTGTTTGCGGTACTCCGTTGGAGTTAACCCTGTATGTTTTTTGAACTGTCTGGAGAAATAGTACAAATCACTGAAACCGAGATGTTCGGCAATGGCAGTTATTGTGTTCGGGGTGCAGGCCAGCAACTCCTTGGCCTTATCGATTTTTTTGCCAGTAATATAGAGGATCGGAGGAACTCCGATCTGCTGCTTGAAGAATCGAATGAAATAATTTGGATGCATGTAGGCGATCTGAGCCAGATCCTGAACCGAAATATTCTCTTCGATGTTGGAATCAATATAAGCCAGGATGGTAGACAGTTTCTCCATGACAGGAACGTTAATAAAAGAGATCTGATCCAGATCCAGATTCATTAGATAGTGGGATAGTAACTCGGTCAGTTTGCTCTTGGCCATCATATGGGCATAGACTTCATCGGATTTTGCATATGTAAGGATACTGCTGAAGATTGCTTGAATCAACTCAGGTTGATCTATCGTACAGATGTGTGGGAATTTCAGAATTTGGAACAAATTGATTCCCCCAACCTTCGCGCTAAAGTGACACCAATATTTGAGAAAAGGACGGTCGTTAATGGCAGAATAAGACTGTTTGATCCCCTCTGGCATTAAAATAAGCTGATTAGGCGCAGGATAGTACTCCTCATCCCCAATTTTGAGCCAACCTTCACCTTCGCATATGAAATAAAACTTGCTGTAATCAGGCGTGTAATCCAGGTCCCGCCAATCCGTATCGCACCGATTGTAGTTGACCATAAATAATTCGACTTGGAGATTGGACAGGTAGTTCGTAAGCAAAGTTTGGTGATTCATACTTTTCATCTCCATACAAGGTTATTATTGTCCATCTAAAAGTTAGTGTTCTGCATGTCTATCCTTCGGCTGTAGCACTACAATACAGCTACAGACAATAACAGAAGGGATGAGAACATCTCATGGACAAAAACGAATATTTGCAACAGATTGAAGCAACGATTAAGAGCGGTAAATTCAAGGACAATTGGAGTTCGCTTAGCGCCTTTCAAGTTCCCGAATGGTACCCAAAAGCGAAATTCGGTATATTCATTCACTGGGGGCTATACTCTGTACCGGCCTATGATAGCGAATGGTATTCGCGAAATATGTACATACAAGGCACCAAAGCTTATGAACATCACCTTGAGGTGTATGGGCCTCATAAGGACTTTGGATATAAAGACTTCATTCCGATGTTTCGTGCAGAGAAGTTCGATGCAGACGAATGGGCAACGTTATTCAAACAGGCTGGAGCCAGATATGTTATGCCTGTGGCTGAGCACCATGATGGTTTTCAGATGTACAAAAGCTCTATCTCTCACTATAACACATATGAAATGGGCCCCAAACGGGATCTTCTGGGTGAGATGAAGGTTGCATACGAGAAGCAGGGGCTGACCTTATGTGTGTCGTCTCACCGCGCCGAGCACTGGTTCTTCATGTCTCACGGGAAGGCGTTTGATTCAGATATTAAGGAACCCCTGGAGCGTGGGGATTTCTATTGGCCTGCCATGCCTGAACCCAAGGATCACTTCGACTTGTATGACTCACCTCCAACCGAGGAGTATCTGGAGGACTGGTTGATTCGCTGCTGTGAACTGGTCGATCAATATCAGCCAAAGGTCTTCTATTTCGATTGGTGGATTCAAACGGTTGCGTTCAAACCCTATCTTAAAAAATTTGCTGCCTATTATTATAACAAAGGTGAAGAATGGGGTGTGCCTGTAGCTATCAATTATAAACATGAGGCCTATATGTTTGGTACTGCCGTTCCGGATGTGGAGCGGGGACAGTTCGCTGAGCTTAAGCCCTATTTTTGGCAAACGGATACAGCTGTCGCTAAAAACTCATGGTGTTATACGGAAGATAATAACTATAAAACGGCTGAGGAGATCATTCGGGATCTCGTCGATATTGTAAGCAAAAACGGAAATTTACTGCTGAACATTGGTCCCAAAGCAGATGGCAGCATACCGGAAGAAGATCGCGACATTTTGCTGAGCATTGGCAAGTGGCTGGAAGTGAATGGGGAAGCGATCTATGACACGTCATTCTGGCGTACGTTTGGCGAGGGTCCGACAGAGGTGAAGGAGGGGCAATTCACGGATGGGGATACGAAGATATTTACGAGTGAAGATATACGGTTTACGTTAAAAGAAAGCAGTCTGTATGCCACGGTTCTTGCTTATCCAGATAACGGAGTGGTGCAGATTAAATCCCTGAAGGAAAATTCTCACCATTATCAAGGGGTCATTCAAGATATTCAGGTACTTGGCTATGAAGAACAGCCGCAATGGGAGAGAACAGCGGACGCACTGACGATCACAACGACAACTGTGAAAAGTAATGCGCCTATTGTTTTCAAAATTAAATTGGACTAATCAACAAAGATAAATTGAATACTGTAAATATAAAAAGGGCGCATCCAGGAGTATTGTACTCATCGGATAGCGCTCTTTTGGTTGGGCTACTACTCATATAATAATCACGAAATTCTTACTTGCTAATATACTGATACCATCACACCAATGATGTTCGCCCGTAATGGAATGATTGAGACTCACTAAGGAGGATCTGCAAAAAAGATGAAACCAAAGAAACGCATCAGATATGGTTGGAGCGGATTTAAGAAAAAAAAAGCTGAGGACTGTGACCATCCCCAAGAGCAGCAACAAGAACACCATCACGAGCACCATCATAATCACCAGAATAACCATCATCATAAGTGTTTTGACAAAGAAGCCGAATTGCTTCTCAAATTAATTGGTGAGTTGAAGGGCGCAATTGTACAGGTTTTTGCCAATCCCACTCCGCACAATGTTTCACTTCTGATTGAGGTACTGCGTAAATTACTGGCTCTGGTTCATCATTCGGATTTGAAAAAGGGAACCAAGGCAGACCTCGAAGCGGTCTTGGAGCTTACCATTGTATCTGTAGAGGCCGTTCCATTTTCTCCGATCAGTGTGGGAACCAATTTGCAGCAATTGCTGGATGTGCTCCTATCTGTCATTTTACAGGGGAATATCGATTCGTGCGAGAAAGATAAACTGGTCATTTTAATCCGGGCGACCGAATTGGCTATCACAACAGGGCTTAGAAACATAGGGAGTCAAGGTCCGGTAGGACCTGCAGGGCCAGCGGGTCCTCAGGGCGTACCTGGTCCACAAGGCCCGGCTGGCCCTGCAGGTTCTCAGGGTGGTGTAGGTCCAGCAGGTGCTACTGGCGCAACGGGTGCGGCAGGCCCAGCAGGTGGCGCAACAGGAGCCACAGGTGCAACGGGGAGTACAGGAGCTGTTGGGGCAGCGGGCGTTACAGGAGCAACAGGTGATCCTGGCGTAGCAGGAGTCACCGGAGTCACAGGGAATACGGGTGCAGCTGGACTAGCGGGAGTCACCGGGGCAACGGGTGCAGCCGGAATTGCAGGGGTAACCGGGGCTACCGGCGCAACAGGGATTGCGGGAGTTACTGGAAGCACTGGTGTTACAGGAGCTACGGGTTCGGGCGCCATTATACCGTTTGCTTCTGGCGGACCTGCCATATTAACAACGGTTCTTGGTGGACTGGTCGGAACGACAAGCCTTATCGGTTTCGGCAGCTCGGCAACCGGAGTCAGCATTCTGGGTGGCACCATTGATTTAACGGGAACGATTGTTGGACCACTCATTAACTTTGCGTTCTCTGTTCCACGGGATGGCGTTATAACTTCCATTGCTGCCTATTTCAGTACCACAGCAGCCTTGGCCCTGGTTGGTTCCACGGTGACCATCACTGCGCAATTATTCAGTTCACCTACTCCTGATAATGCATTTACTGCGGTTCCGGGGGCGGTCGTTACACTGGCACCTCCACTCACCGGTATTATTGCATTGGGTAGTATCTCCAATGGTATAACAACCGGATTGGCTATACCGGTGACTGCACAGACACGTCTTCTGCTTGTATTCTCCGCCACGGCAACTGGACTTTCTCTTGTGAATACCGTTGTTGGTTATGCAAGTGGCGGCGTGAACATTACATGATGAGATATAAATTTTGATATGAACGACATGGGAGTTCTCATGTCGTTCTTTTTCTTGATTTGAAATTTTGAGCATAAAGTCTTGGTTATATAGAACTTTGAAAAGCTATTATTCATCAAAAACATGCAGAAATACGAAAAATAAGCTGAAATACGTAAGCGACATTAGACACATAAAAGCATTAAATAGACTTATTTTCTATATTTTTCAATAAAGTGCTTGTATATATCGAATAATGATTTTATACTATACCAATAAAATCCAATTAAATTCCTAATCGACTATTATATGTAATTAAAATATTTGACTACTCACTCGAATCACGATCGAAAGTCATATCCACCACTCCTTAGCAAGCGTTCTGCTAACGCTCCAGATTACCCTTCCACATGAATGCTTATAGACATTCACTCACATGGTTTAATCCGATTCTTTCAATCTCCTAAACTTCCAAGTAATAAACATAGACTGATCTGTTATCTCTTCTGACTCATATTGATTCCTAACCAGACCTGTAAAGGAGGTGAGGCTTTATGTGAAATCCAGGGTATCTATTTCGTCCGCAATAAAGGTTATTTTACCGTTTTATTCTGCAGAGAAGGGCATATGTACCAGACTAAATCAAAAAACCGGGTAAAAGGAGTGGAAAAGTTTGATAAAGATTAATCGGTTACGCAAGCCCATCTCCATGGGGCTCTCGCTTCTCCTTGCATTTTCGATCATTCATCCGGTTTCAGCTGAAAACTCCACATCATCCAAATTGGATATGAAATCTGGACTTGCTAAAGTTACGGAGTCCAAAGTAAACGCCAAGTTGACCAAAGAATTTGATGGTAGTGAATATGTTACCTATCTGGTGAAAATGAAGGAACAGGTGGATACAGCAGCAGTCTCCAAACAGGCCCTGGAAAAGGCGACTATCGCCAAACAAACGGCTTCAGCAACGAAGCTGTCCGTCCGGAATTCGGTCGTCAGCTCTCTGCGGGAAACGGCCTCACGTACACAATATCCATTGGAAACTTATCTGGAAAAGGAAGTTGACCTGGGCAAGGTCAAAGAATATAAAAGCTATTTTATTGTCAATTCACTGGCAGTAACGAGTACCAAAGAAGTCATGGAACAGATTGCGCTGCTGCCTGAGGTGGAGAAGATTCTACCGAATGAGACACGATACTTACAGAAAGCCGAAGTGAGTAAAGAACCGGCGAATGCGGTATCAGGCAAAGATGCTGTCCAAACGCCAGCTAAAGACTCTTCAGTCGGAGTCAAAGACAAAGAGCCTGCTGCAAAAGACAAGCTTGCGACAGAAAACGTGGAATGGAACCTGGATTACATCAATGCGCCAGCCGTGTGGGATCGGGGCATCGATGGAACAGGGATTGTTGTTGCCAATCTGGACAGTGGTGTAGATTATACCCATCCGGCGCTTCGCAGCAAATGGCGGGGACTGGATGCTTCAGGCAATATCGTTGATCCCGAACTGAGCTGGTATGATCCGCACAGTAATGCTTCCCTCCCTGCGGACGGAGACGGGCATGGTACGCACACGATGGGTACGATGGTTGGCTCTGAAGCAGATGGCACCAACCAGATCGGGGTTGCTCCCGGTGCGAAGTGGATTGGTGTGCGGATATTCAATCCGGAGACAACAGATGCCATCATTCTGGATGGCGGACAGTGGTTGATCGCTCCGGTTGATGCGGAAGGCAATCTGCATCCTGAACTTGCACCGGATGTCGTCAACAACTCATGGGGCGGCGGCCCGGGACTTGATGAATGGTTCCGACCTATGGTTCAAGCCTGGCGTGATGCGCAGATTTTTCCCGAATTCTCTGCGGGAAATGTAACACTGACGAATCCGGGTGGTCCCGGCTCCGTTGCGAACCCGGCCAATTATCCCGAAAGCTTCGCAACGGGAGCCACAGATATCAATGGTAATCTGGGTTCCTTCTCCCTGCTGGGCCCATCCCCGTATGATGAGATCAAACCGGAAGTATCTGCCCCTGGGGTGAATATCCGTTCATCAGTTCCGGGCGGAGTATATGAGGGAGGCTGGAACGGAACATCCATGGCAGGCCCGCATACAACTGCACTTGCTGCACTGCTGCTTCAGGCCAATCATTCCCTTACGGTGGATCAGCTGGAGCAGATCATTACAGATACAGCCACGCCGAGAACGGATAGTCAGTATCCGACCTCTCCTAATAACGGCTACGGTCACGGCATTATTAATGCCCTTGATGCTGTGGGTTCTGTACTCGAAGGGATCGGCACAGTATCCGGCAGAGTGGTTACAGCCGGAGATGATCTGGAAGAGCCAGTACTGGCACATACCCCTGTTAATTCAGCCTTTACAGGCATTGATATACCATTAACCGCTCATGTGACAGATAACGTCGCAGTAGTCTCCGTCGAGGCTTTTGCCAAAACGACAGGTACCAACCAGTACGTTTATCTACCGATGAACCGGATTGCTGGGGATAACAAAGATGGGACATATACAGCGACAATCCCTGCTTTTCTCATTGAGCCACAAGGTGTAGAGTATTATATCCGCGTAAATGATTACGGCAACAACGGATTCGAAAGTCAGGTATATAAAGTGGCTGTGTCCAATGGTGTTCAGCCAGGGTACCTTCAGGATTTTGAAGAAGATCAGCTGGGCTTCACGACTGGCGGAACCGGAAGTACTTGGGTATGGGGAGCACCAACCAGTGGTCCTGGAAGTGCATACTCCGGTGACAAGGTGATTGCAACCAATCTGCAAGGAACTTATGTGGCGAATAGCAATGCATATCTGCTTGCGCCGCCAATTGATCTCACCGAGAGTCCGGAAGGGGCATTGTTATCCTTCAAGCACTGGTATGACTTGGAGAATAACATCGACTTCGGCAAGGTATACATCGCTTCCGAGGATAGCGATTATGTGTTCGAAGAGCTGTTAACCTTCACGGGTACAGGTGGCAATTGGAAGACACAATATGTGGATCTTCGCGAATACGCGGGACAGCAGGTGTTCATCAAGTTCAATCTGACGAGCGATAATTCATTGCAAAAAGCTGGCTGGTACATTGATGATTTCGCTGTAGAAGAGCTGGATGAGATTGCTCCAGGCGCACCTGCCGGATTGTCTGCGACGGCCGATATTCTTGGTAATGTAGCCTTGAGCTGGACGGGTCCGAGTGATGAGGATCTCGAATCCTATATCGTATATCGCTCCACAACCGCAGGTTCAGGTTATGAATCCATTGGAACTGCAACAGGAACAACGTTTACAGATACGGCTACGGTGACAGATTCGACGTATTATTATACCGTTTCCGCACTTGATTATAGTGGCAATGAAAGCGACAAATCGAATGAGGTCTCCATTACAGTAGAGGTGCCTCAGGATATCTACATCGATCATTTCGATGGCAGTGATGATAATGGCTGGACTCATTCAGGAACCAAAGATGAGTGGGAACGCGGTATTCCGGTAACGGGTCCTGCCAGCGCGGTTTCTCCACCGAATGTCTGGGCGACCGATCTCGACAATACGTACGAGAGTGGTTCCAACTATTCACTCGTATCTCCGGTCATTGATTTGACGGATGTATCCGAAGGAACACTTACGTTTAATCATTGGTACGAGATTGAGAGTGGATACGACTACGGATATGTGGAAGTCACCAAGGATGGTGGGACCACATGGTCAGAATTGGGCAAATTCTCTCATACTACAAACGGTAAACAATGGACACCCGTATTTTATGATCTGGATGCACTTACCGGTAATGAAGTTCAATTCCGGTTCCGCCTGACCTCAGACAACAGTGTTGTGAAGACAGGCTGGTTCATTGATGATTTCCGTGTACTGGGAGTTGCTGCGGAGACGGTAACGGAGGACAGTGCGGTTGTGCTTAACAATGACAAACCAAAACCGTCCTATGATAATCCATGGTACAAAATTTCGCGGACAGACAAAGCGGAATTTAACAAAACGAAACAGCAACAACCGGAAGTTGAAAAACCAGAAACAGGTTCGGTTAATCCACAAAGCCTGCCTGCAAGTGCAACGGTTACCGTACTGGAAACCGGACGTTCGGTGAAGACAGATCCAGCTACAGGCAAGTATAATTTCACACACGTAGCAGGTGATTACACGTTAAAAGCTGAAGCATATGGATATTATCCTCAAACTCAGCAGGTAACGATCACGGATGGCAATGGTGCCAAAGCCAACTTTAATCTGGAGGAAATCCCTCATGGGCAGATTGAAGGTGTAGTAACCGATGAGCGGACAGGCCAACCATTGGCTGATGCTTCCGTCCTCGTGGTGGAAGATGCCAATATAGGTGAAGTTCGCACAGGTTCAGATGGCAGCTTCAATATTCAGGTATTGGAAGGAAGTTATACCCTGTCCATCCGGGCTGCGGATTATTACAGTAAAACCGTAACTGTAACTGTACCTGGTAATGGGACAGCAGAGGCAAATGTTGCCTTGAAACCATTCATCGGTTTCCCAGGGGAAATTGCTTATGATGATGGATCAGCAGAGAACGCACGAGCTTTTAACGCTGCGGATAACGCTTGGGCAGTTCGAATGACACCAGAGCTGGAGACCGCTCAACTGACAGGTGCATCGTTCCGATTCTGGAACACAGAGTGGCCTGTGCCTGGAGGTACAACGTTCCAATATGCCGTATATGATGCATCGGGTGCGGGTGGAGCTCCAGGACGACAGCTGGCTGGACCATTCGACGGTACTGCACTTCGTAACGATCAATGGACAACCGTTGAATTCCCAGAACCGGTCATTGTAACGGGTGACTTCTATATCGTGTATGTACAAAGCGTAGCCGGAACAAGTGCTCCGGGACTCGCTACCGATGAGAATGGTACGAATGCTGGTCGAAGCTGGCAGCGTGTAAGCGGAGCATGGAGTACTTCACCGGTAGAAGAAGGCAATTACATGATTCGTGCAGTCGTGAGATATCCGGTAAATGCACCTGTGCTCACAGTACCTGCAAACACGTATACGAATCAATCGACCTTTACTGTGTCGGGAACGTCTCCGGCATCTGGAGCTCAGATCAAGATCTACAACGGCAAGGATCAGGCTGGCACCACAACAGTGGCAAATGGGAAGTTCTCATACGGTGTGAAGCTCCGTTCTGGCATTAATGCGATTACTGCGGAGGCAGTGGTAGACGGTAAAACAACGGACCGTTCACTCCCCATAGTCATTATTCTGGATCAGACCAAACCAGAGTTAACGATTCTCACGCCAGCTCAAGGGGATCGCATCAATGCAGAAGTGGTTCACGTAACGGGTAATGTCGTGGAACAATTCCTCGATAAGGTAACCGTTAACGGACAAACCGTACAAGTGGGTAAAGACAGAAGCTTCAGTCACCGTGTATTGGTCAATGAAGGCGAGAACACAATTACCATTACAGCAACCGATATCGCTGGTAACAAAACAACTGTAACCCGCACCGTCTATGTGGAAACGGCGTTGCCAGAACTTACGAATATTACTCCGGCTGAGGATGTTCGAATCACATCAGGGGAGAGTGTTACCGTTTCATTTGACAGTAAACCTGGTCTGCAAGCATCTTTCCGTATTCAGTTACCTTTGAATCTGAATGACCAAGGCGCAGGAGAGATTCCATTGCTGGAGACTGAACCTGGTCGTTACACGGGTACGTACACAACACCTTCATCCCTTGTTCTGGATGGTGGAGTCATTGTGATTCGTGCTCAGGATGCAGCAGGCAACAAAGTAGAAGCGGAAGCAGCTGGACGATTGTTCGTCAGCGCAGCACAAGAACAATCCGTTCCAGAACCAGATTCGAGCCCTGAAGAGAATGGAACGGAAGTGAGTCCACCGTCCGCTGAGGGTCTGCAACCTTAATTATGCAAAGTATGACTTGGACGATAACTGCATTTTGACCGTGTAAGCAAGAAGCCGATAAGCCGAGGTATCAGGGCTTGTCGGCTTTTTGTTGTATCTCGATTCACATTTGACGCCTAATTTATCTACGCCAAATAAATTTATTAATAAACTTTTGGAAATGAAGCATCCATGGGGTGCTTTTTCTTTTGTTCTCACATGAAAGCAGGTGAGTTGTCTCCTTTCTTCACATTAATGATATAACATGATATATTAGGATGTAGAACATGAGAAGTATGGGTATTTATGGAGGTGCTTGTATTGGGGAAAGATTCGGCATCCAAGCCGATGTATGAACAGATCTTTGAATCCTTGCGCGAACGGATACAGCTTCATCAATATCAAGTGGGTGAGCGTGTTCCTTCGGAGAAGGAATTATGTGATGAATTCGGAGTGAGCCGGATTACAACTAAAAAAGCGCTTGAGATGCTGGCGAGTGAACAATTAATTGTTCGTCAGCCGGGACGGGGTTCTTTTGTAGCCGACACAGCAGATGTGTTACAGGAAAGATCTAACAGACCTGCTCCGCGTTCTGCGATCAAAGATCCAGAGAAGAAGCTGCTCATTGGTCTGGTCATTACTAATTTCAGCGATATGTATGGTACAGAACTGTTATATGGGATGGAAGAAGCTTCGCGAGAGCATGATTGTTTTCTCGTACTTAGACGTTCCTTCGGGATTCCCGAACAGGAGGAACAGAGCATTCAGGAACTGCTGGAACTGGGTGTGGATGGATTGATTATTTTCCCGGCACAGGGTGAATATTTCAGCGATGAGATTCTTAAACTGGTCGTTAATAAATTCCCGTTTGTCCTGATTGACCGGTACTTGAAAGGCATCCCGGCTTCATCTGTCAGTACGGATAATGTAGGCGCGGCGCGAGAAGGGACGAATTATCTGTTCGATCTCGGTCACCGACACATCGCTTTTCTGACGCAGCCTCCGGCGAACACTACACCGATCGAAGAACGAATTGAAGGCATTATTGAGGCTCACAATGATCAAGGAGTTCTGGTGAACAGGGAACTGTGGTTAGAATCTTTTCTTTCGACACTGCCAAGTGTGTTTGATCCTCAAGTCGAGGTCCGTGATGTGGAGACACTGGTGGAACATTTACAGAAATACCCTCAGATTACTGCACTCTTTGCTGCGGAGTATCATATTGCTTTACTTGCAGAACAGGCAGCGGATCGGCTTGGTCTGAGAATCCCGGAAGATATGTCCATCATTTGCTTTGACAGTCCAAACGCTGCCGAAGGAAGCCGAGTAACCCATATGAGACAAAGCCAGTTTGATATGGGAAAACAGGCATTTGAGATGGTGCTTCAAAGTATGCAAAATAACGAAATGACAGTGAACAGAGTTGTTTTGCCTGCCCAATTGGTGAAGGGTAAGTCAACGAGTATGGTGAAACAAAAGGGTTAATTATAGCAACTTAATATTCATTGTGTTCAATCAGGGGCTTCGTGTAAACGAGGCCTCTTTTTGGTGTGGATAAAATGGGGAGAACTGCTTTGAATGGTATGTTATTTGATGCCGTTAAATTAAAATAACATGCTAATATACAAATAAATATATTGACATAACATTATATTCGTTTTAGGATGATGAAAGCGGTTAACAAACTGGATTACATAAGGAGGACAACATGCTGACACCCAGAGATGATCAAGAAATTTCCCCCTCGATATACGACATGATTGATCGGGTTAACAAACGTATGCCGGAATATCCGGAACTTAACCAAATGTTCAAAAATTGTTTTACCAATACGATGGCAACCACGATTCAGCGCAAAGAAGATGGAACAACTTTTGTGATTACGGGAGATATTCCTGCCATGTGGTTACGTGATTCTGCTGCTCAGGTCAGACCTTATCTGGTTCTCGCTTCAGAGGATGAAGATATTGCCGACATGATCGCTGGACTGGTTGAACGTCAACTGAATTATATTCTCCTGGACCCTTATGCAAACGCTTTTAATGAGACGGAGAGTGGAAAAGGACATCAGCAAGACCTGACGCAGATGAATGATTGGATCTGGGAACGGAAGTATGAGATTGACTCTCTGGCTTACCCGATCCAACTCAGTTACCTCTTGTGGAAGAACACGGGCAGAACAACTCAATTCAACGATACGTTCCGCAAAGCAGCCAAGGTCATCATGCAGTTATGGCAAGTGGAACAGCATCATGAGACGAAATCACCCTACACGTTCCAACGTCTGGATGCTCCTGAAACCGATACGCTCACCCGAGAGGGACGAGGTACTGAAACGGTATACACAGGCATGACTTGGTCGGGATTCCGTCCCAGCGACGATCGCTGTGAATATGGATATCTGATTCCATCCAATATGTTCGCCGTGGTGGCGCTTCGATATCTACAGGAAATTGCTGAAGCGGTGTTCGAGGATGAAACGCTGGCAGCGACTGCTCAGCAGTTGGAGGAACAGATCAACATAGGTATTCAGGATTATGGCACCGTTGAACATCCGGAATATGGAACCATATATGCATACGAAACGGATGGGAAAGGCAATTACAATCTGATGGATGATGCCAATGTGCCGAGCCTGCTGTCTTTACCTTATCTCGGATATGTGGAGGAGAACGACGAGGTGTATCAGAATACACGCCGTTTCATTCTATCCTCGCACAACCCGTATTTTTATGAGGGAACAGCAGCAGCGGGAATTGGTAGTCCGCATACACCGGAAGGGTACATCTGGCATATCGCTTTATCGATGCAGGGGCTGACTACGGAGGATCGCAATGAAAAACTACGATTGCTTCAGCTCATCCATAAGACGGATGCGGATACCGGACTGACCCATGAAGGTTTTTCGGCCAACAATCCACATGAATATACACGTCCATGGTTTTCATGGTCCAACATGCTCTTTAGTGAACTGATGATGGATTATTGCGGATTCCGCGTACAGAAATAGGATAGGAAAGCAAGAGATAACCTGCGAGTACATCATAACGTTCGGAGTTCATTGAATTCCGACAAGAGGAGAGCGAATCATGAGAAAAATATCATTGAAAATGCCGGTAGCAGCAGTTATGACATCCTTGCTCATTCTTACTACAGCCTGTTCGGGTGGAAGTTCAAGTACAGGCACAACCAGTGATGGCAAGAAGGAAGTAACCGTATCATTCCGTTCTTCAGGATCTGAAGATACACTTACGAAATTCTTCCAATCAGGCTTGGTGGATCAATTCGAGAAAGAAAATCCGGATATCAAAATCAATATCGCGCCTGTACTGGCAAGTGAGGGTGATTATACGTCCAAAATGGTTCTGCAGATGAAATCCCCGGATACGGCGCCTGATGTCATTGCCGAAGATACATCCATCATCAAATCCGATGCTGCTGCGGGATATCTGGAGCCGCTGGATACACAGGTTCAGGGATGGTCTGATTGGGAAGATCACATCATCGACAACCTGAAGGCAGGGGTTACCGGAGAAGACGGCAAAGTGTACGGCGTTCCGGCTACTTCGGATACACGCGGAATCTGGTACAACAAGGAACTGTTTCAACAGGCGGGACTTGAAGTTCCGTTCAAACCTGCAAGCTGGGCAGAAGTACTCGAAGCAGCACGTACCATCAAGCAAAAGCTGCCGGGTGTGACGCCACTTAATATGATCGTGGGCAAAGCAAACGGGGAAGGTGTCACCATGCAAACACTGGAAATGCTGCTCTATGGTACGGCGGACACGCTGTATAACGACACGAGCAAGAAATGGGTCGTGAACAGCCCGGGGCTGCTGGATTCCTTCAAATTCATAGATCAAGTGTTTAACACGGATAAAACTGGTCCGACCATGCAGGTTGCCCTGAATGGACAAGCTGGCAGTATTGCATTCCAGCAACAGTTCCCGCAAGACAAACTGGCGATGGCTGTAGATGGTAGCTGGGCAGGTTCGACATGGGCCGAGAACGGTGCTGCTCCAATCGCCAACGTTGAAGAGAAGATAGGCTTTGCACCATTCCCAACACAAAATGGGGAAGAACCTGGAGCAACTACGATGTCTGGAGGATGGGCTTGGTCTGTTCCTGCACAGGCGAAGAACAAGGAAGAAGCATGGAAATTTATCGAGTTCCTGATGAATAAGGAAAATGCGACTGCACGCGTAGTAGCGGAAGGTAGCCTCAGCCCACGTAATGATTCTACGGAAGTTGAAGGTTATACGGATCGTCCATATACCAAAGAAGCACAGGAACTCTTGAATGTGGCCCACTTCCGTCCAGCGAACGATCAATATGCAGCGGTATCCGCACAATTGCAAAGCATTGTTGAGAGTATTGCCTCTGGCAAGCTGACGCCGGAAGAGGGAATTACACAATTGAAGGACAACGTATCCCGTTCCCTGGGCGCTGAAAGCATCGAAGAGAAATAAGGATATCGATATATTCGGAGGGGGAGGCACAAATCTCCCCTTTTTCCGGTTCGAATGGAGAGTGACTTATGAAAAGGAAAGCACCAGGTTCATTTCTGTTTCTCATGCCTTCCGTACTGTTATTACTTGTGTTTTTCATTGTTCCCATCATTCTGACGATCTGTTTTGCCTTTACGAATATGGCTCTTACCGGGGCGGCAGCCAAGAGTTTGGAGTTTGTTGGATTCCAGAATTTCATTAATATGTTCCATGATCCGGACTTCCGGATTAGTGTCTGGCGCACGCTGGTTTTTCTCATCTTCTCCGCAGTGATTGGTCAGGTGTTGCTTGGGTTCATACTGGCCCTTCTAATGAAGGAGAAAAATGTGACGTTCCGCCGGGTCATCGGGATCATCGTCATTGCCGGTTGGGTGACACCCGAGATTGTCGTGGCCTTCTGTATGGTGGCCTTTTTCAGTGACAATGGTTCATTGAATCAGATCCTCGGCTGGTTTGGAGCGAATCCAGTCTCCTGGTTGTTCAGTTTCCCTATGGTGAGTGTCATTATCGCGAATATCTGGCACGGCACAGCCTTTTCAATGATGGTCTATCAGTCGGCACTGGATGATATCCCGAAGGAAGTTGAAGAAGCTGCGATTATTGACAGTGCCACCGGGTTCCAGATTGTCAGACACATTACGATTCCAATGGTAAAAGGGTCCATCGTGACCAACATGATGTTGGTTACCCTACAGACACTGGGTGTATTTACGCTGATCTATACGATGACGGGTGGTGGCCCGGGTACTTCGACACAAACCTTGCCGATCTTCATGTACAACCAGGCTTTTGTGAACTATCAATTTGGATACGGCACAGCCATATCTCTGGTTCTGTTGTTCATCGGTATTATCGCCAGCCTGTTCTACATGCGATCCATGAAAGTGAAAGTGTAACCATGAAGGAGGTTCGATCCCAATGGTCAAACATGGGCTTCAACGTAAAATCCAGTACGGGATTCTAGTCTTTCTAGGGCTCTGTTTTTTATTGCCGCTGCTCTGGATCATTCTGGCTTCATTCGACCCAAACGCGCAACAGGGCATCAAAATGCCCAGTACCTGGACCATTCAAAATTTCAAGGATGTGCTCGGGGATTCGAGCAATCTTCGTTCATTCGGTGTAGGCCTTATTCTGTCGGGAGGGCAAGCGATATTGGTTGTTCTGGTATCAGTTCTTGCTGCTTATCCTTTATCCCGTTATGAAATGAGATTCAAAAAAAGCTTTCTGTTATCGATTCTGTTCATGACAGCTCTTCCGATTACTGCCGTGATGGTTCCGGTATTTCAAATGTTTCTGTTCTTCAAAATGCAAAATAGCATCATTGCCACGATGCTGTTCCTGACCGCATCCTCACTTCCTTACGGTATCTGGATGATGAAAAACTTCATGGATTCGGTGCCGATTGATCTGGAAGAATCGGCATGGATCGACGGTGCATCCGTGTGGAACGGATTGAGACGAATTGTGGCGCCATTGATGTTGCCTGGTATTGCAACGATAGCGATATTTACCTTTTCGGGAAGTTGGGGCAACTTCTTCGTGCCATACATCCTGCTCCAGACACCGGAGAAACTTCCGGCATCAGTCACGATTTATCAATTCTTTGGCAGTCACGGTATGGTTGAATACGGCAGATTGGCTGCATTCTCACTACTTTATACAATGCCTTCGGTTGTGTTATATATCTTCTCCCAGCGGTACATGTCAAAGGGCTTCAGCATGGGCGGGGCAACCAAAGGTTAACGACAGGAGGTACGCAACATGACAACCAAAAAGACGGCACATCTTATCTCGCATACCCATTGGGATCGCGAATGGTATATGCCTTATGAACACCATCATGTACTGCTCATTGAGCTGATGGATAAACTGCTGGACACGCTTGATCAGGACCCGGAATATCGTTATTTCCATCTGGATGGGCAGACGATTATTCGTGAAGATTATTTGCAGGTTCGGCCCGAACAACAGGAGAGACTCGACCGTTATATCCGCGAAGGACGCATCCATTTTGGTCCATGGTATGTGTTACAGGATGAGTTTCTGACTAGCAGTGAGGCCAACTTGCGTAATCTGCTCATCGGTCATCGTGATGCTCGACCTTTGGGTGTGATATCCAAGACGGGATACTTCCCGGACTCGTTCGGAAATATGGGACAGGCACCGCAGATTTTGCAACAGGCGGACATTCACAACGCGATCTTTGGACGCGGGGTAAAGCCTACGGGATTCAATAATGCGGTGGTTGATGCAGACAGTTACGAATCTCCCTATTCCGAGATGATCTGGCGTTCGCCGGATGGTTCGGAAGTGCTCGGCATTTTGTTCGCGAATTGGTACTGCAATGGGATGGAAGTTCCCGTTGATTCGGAGAAAGCCCGAGTATATTGGGATAAAAATCTGGAGGATGCCGAGAAGTTTGCCTCGACTCCACATCTGTTGTTCATGAATGGTTGTGATCACCAGCCGATCCAGACGGATCTTCCCGAGGCATTACGCACGGCAGCTGCCTTGTATCCTGATGTGGAATTTATCCACTCCAATTTTGACGAATACATTGACGCGGTTACGAAGAATGTCCCTGAGCATCTGGCGACTATTGAGGGCGAGCTTCGCAGTCAGCACACGGATGGTTGGGGAACACTGGTGAATACGGCATCCGCACGGGTGTATCTGAAACAGTTGAATCAGCAGGGGCAGACGTTGCTTGAAAAAGTAGCCGAACCACTCGCTGCCATGGCCCATATAGCCGGGGTAAAAGATTATCCGCACCATCTGTTGACGCATGCATGGAAGATGCTGATGCAGAACCACCCACATGATAGCATCTGCGGGTGCAGTGTCGATGAGGTTCACCGTGAGATGGTGACCCGATTCGCCAAGAGCAGACAACTTGCAGAAAAATTGGTTTCCCAGAGTGCGCAGGCGATTGCTGAGTCCATTCATGTGCAAACTGCTGAGGCTTGGGGAGAGGAAGCTGTGCCGTTCACTGTGTTCAACACGAGTGGGTGGAATCGAAATGGAATCATCGAGATGGACCTGATTGTGGACAAAGCATTTTTCCCAGAAGGTCCTAATCCCCAGGCGCTTGCGCAGAAGGTGGAAAAAGACGCACTGCCAGTGTATCAGCTGGTCGATTCGGATGGACGTACGTATTCGGCAGAAATCAAGGATCTGGGTGCACATTTCGGCTATGAACTTCCGAAGGATCGCTTCCGACAGCCTTATATGGCTCGTAAAGTAAGAGTGACTTTCCAGGCGGTGGATGTACCTTCTCTGGGTTATAAGACGTATGCTCTTATTCGGGTAGAGAAGCAAGCAGAGATTGCTGAGATTGCTGAGATGCCCGATACGAGCGACGTCATCGAGGTGCAGGGCATGATGATGGAGAACGGTCAATTGCGGGTGACGGTTGAAGAGAATGGTACGGTAACGATTGAAGATAAGGTCTCCGGTGCTGTATACAGGGGATTGAATTCATATGAGAATACCGGTGATATCGGCAATGAATACGTCTATCGTCAACCTGAGGGAGAAACAACGCTGACCACGGAGCATCTGAAGGCAGACCTGCGGATTGTGGAGCAGTCTCCGTATCGGGCAGTTATGCAAAGTGTATTACGCTGGGATATTCCTGCTGGAGCAGATGAACTGTTCGAGCTGGAGAAGCGCCAAATGGTTCCTTTTACAGAACGGAAGGCACAGCGAGTCGAGCAGAATGTTCCGCTTGTGATTACGACAACGTATACGTTGGAAGCAGGCAGTAATATGGTCAAGGTGAAATCCGACTTTAACAATCAGGCCAAGGATCATCGACTGCGTGCACTCTTTCCATCCGGACTGGTGACAGACAATCATTATGCAGATTCCATCTTTGAAATCGCCAAACGTTCCAATACACCGGCCAAAGAATGGGTGAATCCAAGTAATGCGCAGCATCAGCAAGCGTTTGTACATGTGACCGATGGTGATCATGGCTTGATGATTGCAAACAAAGGGCTGAATGAATACGAGATTTTACAGCATGAAGAGGGCAGTACGATTGCAGTTACGCTGCTGCGTGCCTCTTCGGAACTGGGAGATTGGGGTGTGTTTGAAACACCGGAAGCTCAATGTCTGGGATCTCAGAGTGTGGAATATGCGATTATTCCATTTGCGGGCGATGCTGCACAGTCAGGTGCATGTGCATCCGCATACGTGTATCCGATTCCGTGGACGACTGTACAGCAAGGGGCACTTGCGTATACATTTGAGCGAGAAAGTCATGCCGGTGCCGATGGGTACAAGGTGGAACTACCTTTGACGAAGCAATGGTTAGCGTGGAATTCGCAAGGTTCGACACTGGCATTCTCCACATTGAAGATCGCAGAGGAAACCGGAGATTTGATTGCTCGCTGGTATAATTTGAACTCTGAATCGGTTGAGTTGAACGTGCAAACTGGATTCGAATGTGCTTCCGTCTATGAGAGCGATGTGCTGGAACGGGTTAAGGGCACGTTGGAGGGACACAGCCAGATGGTATCCGGGTACAAAATCGTTACACAAGGGTATGCGTTACGTTGAGTTGATTATTGAACATCATAACTATAGAAACCTCCTGTTCACGGTAGAGTGGACAGGAGGTTTTTGGATGTTTTCTTCTAATTGGGGATATCAAATCAAAAAATAGAATAAAAAAATATTGCAGTTTCATCTTTAAATTTTGATTCCGTTTCCTCTACTATTTTCTAGCACAATTAGTCTGTCTATTGAGGCAAATTTAATTTCCTCGTATCTTTATTTCTTTAGAGTTCAACCGAATTTCTCTCCTTGTATGGACTAATTATAATATGGTCTATTTTTGTTTGACAATTTTTTTGTCTTTAGATACTATAACATAAACGACAGTGATCACTGACATTCTTTGAAAAGAGGAATCAAGTTGTCTAACAATACAAAATTAAGCAGCAAGGAGAAATTAATGACGGCTGCTATCGATTTAATTTCAAAAAAAGGTTATAGCTCTGTAACAACTCAAGAAATTGCCACTACTGCTGGTTTAAGTGAGAAAACATTATTTCGACAATTTGGGACGAAACAAAACTTATTAGAAACAGCTTTTGACCACTATCACTACTCAGAAGAAATGGCAAAGATATTTAATGAAAGGTTAGTATGGGATCTACAAACGGACTTGTTATTGATCTGTAGAACATATCATGAAATTATGAATCGTAATCGAAAAATGATTATGATTAGCTTAAAAGAAGAAGATAATTTACCTGGGTTCAGAGAACGAACAATAAAACATCCTCGTCAACTAATGGAGGTATTAACTAATTATTTTAATGCCATGTATGACAAAGGAAAGTTGATAGAAACGAATCCTGAATTACAAGCTTTTTCTTTCATGGCACTGAATTATGGTACGTTTATAAATCATCTAGATGAACAATCTAATTTTCCAACCCTCTCATTGGAAGATATAATTAAAGAGACTGTATGGATATTTTCTAGGGCGTTAACTCCCTAGTTTTTTTTCAACAAAATGACAGTAAGTACTGACTGTCATTTGACTATTCATTCAATGCATACAAAGAATCGAGGAAAATGATATGAACACCAAAGCTGCTACAACAAATGAAACAGGCCCACTTTTACTGCGTGTGCTAGTCTTCACACTTATCATTTCAGTCATGAACGGAACCATGTTTAATGTGGTCTTGCCAGTAATTAGCAAAGAATTCCAACTCACTGCATCACAAGTAACTTGGATTGTTTCAGGCTATTTGATTGTGTATGCGATAGGTACAGTTACCTATGGGAAACTGACAGATAAATTTAGTATTAAAAGTTTAATTACGTTTGGTCTGTTACTTCTGACGGTTGGATCTCTTGTGGGAGTAGCTGCTACACAATATTGGATGATCATCGTTGCACGTATCTTGCAAGCCGCTGGTGCGGCTGTGATACCTGCGTTGGCTATGATAATTCCTGTTCGTTTTTTTTCACCTGAGAAGCGTGGGCGCGCTTTGGGAACCTCTGCAATAGGTACGGCTCTTGGAGCAGCACTTGGTCCAATTATCGCCGGATTTGTCTCAAGTGCTTTAAATTGGAAATTTCTCTTTGTCATACCTCTGCTTTCTCTTATCACATTACCTTTGTATAGAAAGTATTTGGATGATGAGCCGGTGACAAACGAAAAGATTGATTATATCGGCGGAATTTTATTGGCAGGAACGGTTGCTACATTCTTACTCGCACTTACACAATCCAATATGTGGTTGTTAGTAACTGGACTAGTTATCCTAGTTTTGTTTATCATTCGAATTCGCTATGCCTCTGTCCCCTTTGTGAATCCAGCGATCTTTAGAAATAAACAATATTCTAAAGGGATGGCTATTGCATTTGTATTAGTCGCTGTTGGATTCGGCATTCCATTCCTGACACCGCTCATGTTGTCGGATGTTAATGGTCTGTCACCTGCATCAATCGGGCTCATTATGTTACCTTCAGCTCTTATTACCGCCATTCTTGGACGTAAGGGTGGAAAATTAGCGGATGAGAAAGGGAATCCATTTCTACTGTATATCGCATCAACACTTCTTGCTGGAGGTTTCATTATTCTATCGTCAGTGGTGGGGATGTCGCCTACGTATATTCAAATATTCCTTACCTTAGGTGTAATGGGTCAATCTTATATACAAATTGCTATGTCAAACACCATCTCACGAACTTTGCCTAAAGATGAGGTAGGAATCGGTATGGGATTGTTATCGATGTTTAACTTTATTGCAGCAGCAGTATCCACGACTGCGATTGGTAAGCTACTTGACGGTGGAGCAACTACTGTTCACTTGAATCCGTTTGTTCATGATAAGGTTGCTTTTGTGTACAGTAACATATTGCTGGTGCTGGCTTTAATAGTCGTTGTAATGGCAGTACTTTATTCTCTTCAATTTGGACGTAAATCCAACAATAAATAAACATCTTATTGGAATTGAAAGAATATCTTCTGCGGACTAGACCCTAATGATCAGTCGAGTATGCGTTCTGTGTAATAACGAGATTTATCAAGCGGTCTGCTTATGTACACGATTCCGATGTATAAATATCTAATAAAAATATATGTCGTGATTTTATACATTTATTGTCGTGAGTTTCTATTAAAAATAGATTAAGTCTGTGATAACTTATAGATAAATGTCAGAATATTATATAGTATGGAGGTAAGACACATTGACCATTCGAATTGGGAAAATTAGCTTGTGGCATGTTCACGCATGGGATTACATCAAGCAGGCACAGGAACATGAGGATACAGTTATCGCAGCTGTTTGGGATGACGATGCCAAGCGGGGGCAGGAAGCGGCTGAACGTTTAAACGTACCATTCTATGCTTCACTCGAAGATATGCTCGCCAAGGATGACATCGATGCCGTTATTGTAGATGCGCCAACCCGCATCCATGAAGAGGTGATCACCGCTGCTGCAAAAGCAGGTAAACACATCTTCACGGAGAAGGTTATTGCATCAACACAGGCGGAATCTAACAGAATCCTTAATGAGGTAAAGGCAAACAACGTCAAGATGACAGTTTCCTTACCACGTCTGAATGCAGGGTATACGTTAACGATTCAGGATGTACTTAACCAGGGATTGCTTGGTAAAGTGACTTATGTAAGAGCGCGTTTATCGCATGATGGAGCAATATCGAACTGGTTGCCTGAACACTTCTATGATCTGAAGGATTGTCAGGGCGGTGCGCTGATTGATCTGGGCTGCCATCCCATGTATCTCGCCAAATTGTTTCTGGGTCAGGAAGTAACAGCGGTTAACGCGAACTTCGGATATATTACAGGCAAAGAAGTGGAAGATAATGCAGTCGCAACCTTGTTTACGGATTCTGGAGCAGTCGGCGTTGTTGAAGCTGGTTTTGTGAACAGCCATTCTCCATTTACGATTGAGGTTCATGGTACGGAAGGTACGCTTCTGTACGGAACACCCGAAGAAAAGTTATTGATTCGCACGAAAGCAGCAGAGGGACAGTATCAAGAGTGGACTGAGCTTCCTTTGGCAGACCAAAGAGAAAGCGCATTCAATCAATGGGTTGCACATATACAGAATGATACGGATGCAACCGAAAACGTGCAGATTGCTATGGAGCTGACCCGGTTGATGGAAGCAGCGAATCTCTCTGCCAAAGAAGGGCGCAGAATCACTCTGAATGAGTTGAAGGGTTAGGTTTTATTAAGGAGGTATGCAATCTTGAGCCTGTATCCTTATGAGAAAATGCTTGAACGGCAGGATCTCCTGGAGAGACTGGATATTTCAATGGTTTGGGGACATTATGAGATTCGCGTGATGCGATTTCATCTGACTTCTTTTCCAGCGGGCCGAGTTGTGGATTTCCATAATCATGCGGAGTTTGAGTTTCATTTTATCCCAAGAGGTAAAGGTAAAGTTATTCTCGATGATCAGACACATGCACTCTCGGAAGGTATGCTTTATTTGACTGGACCGGGTGTACTTCATTATCAGGAGGCTGATGCCAAAGAGGACATGGATGAATTATGTCTTCATGTGGATATCGTTCACAAGCCAAGAGAGCATGTTGATCCCTGGGAAGCAGCAGAATCTGAGGAAACGATGGAAAAGCTGAGAACGCTTCCGCTTACTCCAGTGAATGATTATCATCGGGCAATGCATTGTTTTTTGGAAGCCTACGAGGCATGTGATCAGAAATTGTTAGGTTATTATACGTCGATCAAGCAACTGGTTATCAGCATATTACTCAAAACCGTGCGAGCATACGACACCGGGGGGAATCGACCGGAAGCCCCTGTGCGGGATATGTCGGTGTATCGCTATGAGTATGCAGTGCAGTATATGGAGGCGAATCACCCTACAGTGGTCACGCTGGAGCATGTAGCTGAGAAACTTCATATTAGCAGCAGACAATTGCAGCGAATCTTCTACCAGGTACAGCCGGAGATGCCGTTCAGCCGTGTACTGGAGGATATTCGTCTGCGCGCCGTGTGCCGCAATCTGGAGGAAAGTAACGTATCCATTGAACAGATCGCTCTTGCTTCAGGCTTCAATAATGCCAACTATTTGCATGCTGTATTTCGCAAACGTCTGGGGATGACCCCGTCGGCTTTTCGCAAAATGAAACAACCAATACTTAAGTGAGGGTGAATATATATGAGTAAAGTATATCGTATCGGAATTATTGGCTGTGGTGGAATCGCGAATGGCAAACATCTGCCGAGTCTGAGTAAACTGGATAATGTTGAACTGGTGGCTTTCTGCGATATCGTTCAGGAACGTGCAGATGATGCCAAACAGAAATATGGCTCTACTGATGCTGAAGTCTACACGGATTATCAGGAATTGCTTAAGGATGAGTCTTTGGATATTGTGCATGTGCTTACGCCGAATATTTCTCATGCCGAGATTTCTATTGCTGCTCTGGAGGCGGGGAAACATGTCATGTGTGAAAAGCCGATGGCGAAGACATCTGCTGAAGCACAACTCATGCTCGAAGCGGCAGAACGTACCGGCAAGAAACTGACCATCGGATACAACAACCGTTTCAGAGAAGACAGTCAGTATTTGAAGAAGGTGTGCGAAGCAGGTGACCTGGGTAATATTTATTTTGCCAAAGCACATGCAATTAGACGTAGAGCAGTACCAACATGGGGTGTTTTCCTGGATGAAGAGAAGCAAGGTGGCGGTCCGCTGATTGATATTGGTACGCACGCACTTGATCTGACGCTCTGGATGATGGATAACTATCAACCAAAAGTTGTGCTTGGTACGACCTATCATGAGCTTTCACAACGTGAAAATGCGGCCAATGCCTGGGGCCCGTGGGACCCAAAACAATTTTCCGTAGAAGACTCAGCCTTTGGTATGATTGTGATGGAAAATGGAGCAACGATCATGCTGGAATCCAGTTGGGCACTGAACTCACTGGATGTGGATGAGGCAAAATGTAGCTTGAGCGGTAGCGAAGCGGGTGCGGATATGAAGAACGGGCTGCGCATCAATGGTGAGAAATTCAGCCGTCTATACACCAATGAGATTGAACTGAGTGCAGGCGGGGTAGCTTTCTACGATGGTAAGAGTGAGAGCGCACCGGATGTTGAGATGAGAAAGTGGATTGAAGCGATTGAGAAGGACCAGGAGCCAGTCGTTACACCGAAACAAGCGCTGGTTGTATCTCAGATCCTGGAAGCTCTCTATGAATCTGCTCGCACAGGCAAGGCTGTATACTTGAATAACGGTAGCGAAGCATAGAACAGACATAAAACAATTAGATTACAGAACCCTTTGTCCTGTTATTTGGGGACAGAGGGTTTTTGGTGTTTTGGTTACTAGCTATTGGTCCATACCAGACTCTATTTCGGCACATATGATGAGAGAAAAATGAGCTGAAAAGAGGGTATGTCTTGACTAAACACAAAACGGGTCATGGTGTTTCCATTGTTGTATGTACCAATCGGCCGCAATTTTTTGATAACATCCTGCAAAATTACAGTCGGCAGCTTTATAAAAGCAAAGAATTGATCATTGTCCTGAATCATGACAGTATGAATCTGGCATTATACCAAAACCGGGTTCGAAAATATGCGAATGTTCATGTATATCAAGTTCCTGAGAGCATTTCCCTAGGACAAAGCCTGAACGCCGGCATGACGAGGGCTCGTTTTTCGTTGATTGCCAAATTTGATGATGATGACTACTACTCGCCGTATTATTTAACAGAACAGGTGAGAGAACTGAGACGGACCAAAAGTGATATTGTTGGCAAACATTCGTGCCTGGTCTACTTGGGTGCGTCCAAGACACAGTTGGTCAGATCTCCAGCTGAAAAAAATAAACCGGTTGAATTTGTTCAAGGGGGCACTATTTTATTCAAAAGAGAGATCTTGAAAAAAGTCCGCTTCACGGACCGTTCAATAGGGGAAGATGTGACCTTCCTGAGACAATGCAGGAAAAGAGGATTCAAAGCGTACGCGACCTCTCCTTACAATTATGTCTATCACCGCAGACAGAACAAAAAAAGTCATACCTGGAGAGCGGATGACAGCTTTTACCTGGAGGGAAGCAAAAAACTTGCGGTTACAGAGGATTTCAGACCCTATGCTAATAAAAAGTTATAGTCTGTAATCGTAGTGCCCATGTGTGTCGTCAAATAACGAAAGCGAAGATGCATCTGCTGCGTGTAGATGCATCTGCTGCGTGTAGATGCGTCTTTTTTGTGCCAAAATGCTTCAATTTGGTGGTGGTGAGAAAAAAATATGAATTTACTTGAAAAAAAGTATTGCATATAAGTTTAGTCGGAATTATATTAATGGTATAAGGTCTAGACCATATACAGATCGGAGTGTTTAGATGTCCAGTACGTTTTCATTTCGTTTTGAGAAAGTATCTACCAAAAAGGTTAGTGAATTCATTAGGGAACAACTGGAAGAAGCCATTATTCTGAAAGAATTAATGAGTGAAGAACAGCTTCCAGCCGAGCGAGATCTGGCAGAGATTTTTAACGTAAGCCGCATTACCGTTCGTGAGGCACTCTCTTCACTGGAAGAGAAAGGCTTGATTGAGAAAAGGGTGGGTGCCAAAGGCGGAACATTTGTACTGCCTCTGACAGCCAATTCGCATAAGCGCACGAGAGAAGAAATTAAACGGGATTGGTCACAGATGCTGAAGGTGTTTGAATTTCGAACCATCATCGAGCCAGAGGGAGCTTTTCTCGCTGCTGAGCGGATCACCGCAGGCGAACTGGAGCTGCTTGAGAATTACATGGAACAAAGTATAGAGCCAGACTGCACAAGGGAATGGTTCAGGGCGCTGGATGTGAAATTTCATCTGACCATCGCCAAGGCTTCGGGGAATCCATACTGTGAGAGAGCCGTCAGACAGATCCGGACCAAAATTAATCCGGCGCTCGACTTGATGCCTTATGATGACCGGATACGTTCCGTCAACCACGGTGTACATATGGAGATTCTTGAAGCATTGAAAGCCCATGATAGCATCAAGTCCAAGGAGACGATGAAAAGGCATATCGAATTCTCGGCTGACGCGATCTATGCCCGTTTGGTTTCTGAATCGGAAGAAAATGAAGGGAATGACAGCAAATGAATCGTTCAGAACTAATACAGCTGGCTCAGCCACTGCAAGCCCAGTTAAGCGCTTGGCGCAGAGATTTACATCAGCATCCGGAGATCGGTTATGAGGAACATCGCACATCCGCTATCGTAGCCGAGCATCTGGAAAGCCTGGGACTCGAAGTTACACGCAATGTCGGAAAAACCGGGGTTACAGGCCTGCTTCGCGGAGAGACCGATGGACCAACCTTTGCCTTGCGCGCAGACATGGATGCTCTGCCAATCCAGGATCAGAAAGCGGTGGAATACCGCTCGCAAGTGGAAGGCAAAGCGCATCTGTGTGGACATGACGCTCACACCTCCATCCTGATGGGAGCCGCCCAACTGCTTACTGGTCTTGGAAGACCGAAATCAGGCAACATCAAATTTATTTTCCAGCCAGCCGAAGAGGGACTTGCAGGTGCAAGAGCCATGATCGAGGACGGTGTTCTGGAGAATCCGAAGGTTGATGCCATCGCAGGATTACACATGACACCTGGACAGAACACGGGAACCTTGGGTGTAAGTCAAGGCGTTGCGTTTGCGTCAGCTGATCCCTTGATTATCAAGGTGTTTGGCAAGGGTGGGCATGCAGCTCGTCCGCATGAGGGTATTGATGCGATCGCGGTATCCGCTCAGGTCATCACCGCATTGCAAAATATCGTCAGTCGGATGGTTGATCCACTTGAACCGGCAGTAGTCACGATTGGCAAAATCACGGGAGGTTATATGGGAACAGCCATCGCCCCCGAAGTGGAGATGATCGGTACGGTTCGTACACTCTCACCTGCCATTCGTGAGCGGATGCCAGCTTTGATCGAGCAAGTTGTTAAAGGGGTCTGCGATTCTTTCGGCGCAGGATGCGAGGTAATTTACGGCGATGGTTACCCTGTTGTTGTGAATGATCTCGGCATGGTTGACCTGCTAACAGAGACTTGTGATCAGGTTAATGCGGAGAAGGGATGGACTTATATCAAACCCTCCACAGGGGGCGAGGATTTCGCTTTTTATTGTGAACAGGTTCCGGGTGTGTTTTTCAGACTAGGATCTGGGAATGATGAGGAACGTACTCGCTATCCACTCCACCATCCCATGTTTGATCTTGATGAGACAGCGATGCCTTATGGTGTTGGCATGTTGTCTGCAGTAGCACTTGAATTTTTGGCACGGAATACATCTTCTGAGGGGGAGCAATCACAATGAAAAAAAGACAATGGACAGGCTTGTGGATCACGTTACTGGCAGTCGTAATGGTACTCAGCGCTTGCGGAGGAAAATCGACAAGCACAAATGATGGTTCCGCAACAGAAGGAACGGGCAGTGGAAGCGCAAGTACAACACTGACCGTTGCTGCGGCAACCGATATTGAGAGTTTCGATCCGCACAATAACAACAACACTTCCAGTGAGGCGGTTCTGGTCAACGTTTTTGATTATCTGATCAAAAATGACAGTGAACAGAAAAAAGTTGCGGGACTTGCGACATCATGGGATCAGGTTGATGATACAACGTGGAGATTTAAGCTGCGTGAAGGTGTTACCTTCCACAATGGCGATCCATTCACTTCAGCAGATGTAAAATACACGCTGGAGCGCGTAGCCAAGGACGAGACACTGAAACAAAACAGTTATTTCAAAAATATCGTAGAAGTTAAAGTGGTGGATGACTATACCGTAGACATCATCACGGATGGTCCAGATCCGTTGCTCCTGAATCGTCTGTCCAAAATGGGAGCAGGCATTCTGCCAGCAAAATATATTGCAGATAAAGGATTCGATGCTTTCCTGAAACAACCGGTAGGCACAGGCCCTTACAAGTTCAGTAAATGGACCAAAGATGATCGTGTGGAACTTGTGAAAAACGAGAACTACTTCGACGGTGAACCCAAATGGAATGAAGTGGTATTCCGCGTTATTCCTGAAGCGTCCACTCGTGTATCCGAATTGCTTGCTGGTGGTGTAGATGTTGCGTCTTCCATTCCATCCACTGACATTGCACGGATCGAAGGCGAAGCAGATAAGAAGATTGTCAAAGCGCCAATCCAGCGTGTGCTTCAGTTGATCTTCCGTCAGACAGAAGGCAGTATCACAGCTGATCCAAAAGTACGTGAAGCCATTGACCTGGCTATCGACAAACAAGGCATTGTGGACAGCATTGCCGGCGGAGCAGGTATCGTAACCCGCACATCCGTAACACCAGGCAACTTCGGTGCTGATCCTTCATTGTACAAAACGTCACTCTATGACCAGGAAAAAGCCAAACAACTCCTGCAAGAAGCTGGCTATGCGGAAGGTGAAGCTGAGATGA
The DNA here is from genome assembly GCF_037973995.1 of Paenibacillus sp. FSL R5-0701. Lineage (NCBI taxonomy): Bacteria > Bacillati > Bacillota > Bacilli > Caryophanales > Paenibacillaceae > Paenibacillus > Paenibacillus sp. FSL R5-0701. Next base: position 3,196,387 of record NZ_CP150230.1, read on the forward strand.
CCATCTCCGTTTCCGCACAGTACAAAGAACAGGCTGAAGTTGTCGCAGCGATGCTGGAACAAGCCGGATTCAAAATCAACCTGGATGTCCTGGAAGCAAGTGCATTCAGTGAACGTTACAGCTCCAAATCATTCAAAGAAATCTTCATGATTGGTATTGGTAACTCCTTGTTCGATGCTTCGAATAACTACAATCGTTATATGTTGGAAGAAGCGAAAGGTGAGTCGGATTACAACAATCCTGAAGTAGAGAAACTGCTTCAATCTGCATTGGTGAACATGGACCCTGCGTCTCGTGAGAAAGAGTATCAGCAAGTACAACAGATTTTCTCTGAAGAGCGTCCAGCCGTATATCTGTACCAAATGGAAGGTGTATACGGAACAAATGATAAAGTGAACTTCGCGCCGCGCAGTGACGAGATGTTCTATGCTGACGAGATTACACCTGTTGCACAGTAACATCGGGTATAACAACCGGTCATTGAAAAGATAGGCCGTGAACGGCAGGGACTGGATAACCATGTTCCTGCCGTTCTTTTTTAAAAGGGAGGTGAACAAGGAATGGGCAAATACGTACTTAAGTCACTACTGCAGATCATTCCGGTGCTGTTCATTGTTTCATTAATTGTGTTCATTTTGGTTCGAGTCACCGGTGATCCGGTTGCGCTAATGTTGCCTGAAACGGCTACCGCTGAAGATCGTGCTGTCTTGACCCAGGCACTTGGTTTGGACCAGCCTTTATATACGCAATACGTGAAGTTTCTGGGCAGTGCAATACAGGGAGACTTTGGGCAATCTTTTCGCTACAATCAGCCTGCATTGGAACTTGTGCTGGAGAGGTTGCCTGCCAGCTTTGAACTGGCGGTAGCGGCTATGTTTTTTGCCGTGCTAATGGCTGTTCCACTTGGTGTCATTTCAGCTGTCAAACGCAATACGTTTACCGATCTTATTATTTCAGGAATATCCGTTATTGGTAAGGCGATGCCAAACTTCTGGATGGGGATTATGCTTATCCTCTTGTTCTCCGTCATGCTGGGTGTATTGCCAGTATCCGGCCGCGGAGGATTGTCACATCTGATTTTGCCGGCATTTACACTTGGCGTTGGACTGGCTGCGCAGATGACCCGGCTGATTCGCTCCAGCATGCTGGAGATTCTGAATCAGGACTATATCCGAACAGCCCGCAGCAAGGGGCTTGGCCGAATGGTTGTCATTGTGAAACATGCATTTCGGAATGGATTGATTCCTGTCGTAACGATTATGAGTTTGCAGTTTACAAGTCTGATCGGGGGGACTTTGATTACGGAAACGGTATTCTCCTGGCCTGGACTGGGGCAATTGCTGGTCGTTGCAGTCAACACCCATGATATGGCGATTGTACAGGCAGCGGTGTTTGTCATTGCCTTTATCGTTGTGGTAATCAACATCTTGACGGATGTAGCTTACAGGCTACTTGATCCGCGCATCAAATACGACTAGAAGGAGGTGCAATCATATGACAGGCAGCAATGAAATGCCAATTCCGGGTACAGAACAGGAACAAGACAATGGGCGTGCACCAACGGGATTTCGTTATATCTGGCAACAACTGATCATCAGCAAGACCGGAATGTTTGGTGCTGTGCTTGTATTGTTGGTTGTGTTAATTGCCATAGGTGCACCTCTATTGACGAGTCATGATCCGGCAGCGGTGAATCCGCTCAACCGACTTAAACCACCAGCATGGCTTGAGGGCGGAACGGCCGAATACTGGCTGGGTACCGATAATCTCGGCAGAGACATGTGGAGTCGAATTGTATATGGTGCTCGAGTTTCCTTAATCGTGGGGATGGGTGCCGTGATTGTATCAGGAATCATTGGCGCGATTCTGGGGCTGGTATCCGGATTCTACGGGAAATGGCTGGATGCTGTCATCATGCGTGTAGGTGATGCATTCATGGCCATTCCAACCATTCTGTTCATGCTTGTTGTGATGGCGATTGTTGGTCCGGGTATTACAACGCTGATCTTTGTCATCGGTGTAACGAATTGGGTTCCATTCACCCGTGTGGTAAGAAGTGAGGTTCTCAGTATCAAGGAGCGGGATTTTGTTCATGCGGCCAGATCAATTGGCGCGAAAAATGGAAGATTGATTCTCAAACACATTCTGCCGAATATCCTTTCATCCTTTATCGTCATCTGTGGTATGAATGTCGGCACAACGATTATTATGGAAGCTTCACTCAGTTTTCTGGGTCTGGGTATCAAACCACCCGATGTGTCCTGGGGAGGGATGCTCAGTGATGGCAGACAATATGTTGCTACAAGCTGGTGGGTTGCTACATTCCCGGGGCTAGCCATTACATTTACCGTACTCGGTGTTATTTTCCTTGGAGATTGGCTGCGTGATGTGCTTGATCCACGTACGGAGACAACCCATAAATAAACGGAGAAGGGAGCTATCAATATGAATCAAAGACCAATTATGCCGGAGGATCTGAGTCACTACCGTTGGATCAGTCAGCCGGTGATCAGTCCTAACGGACAAGTAGCTTATGTGGAACAGACCATAGATCAGGATAAAAACGAATATAACACACAAATTCGAGGAATTTCGCTCGATGGTGATAAAGATATTGCACTTTCGGATGGAACAAAGGATTCCTCACCTGCTTGGTCGCCTGATGGCACACAACTCACATTCATTCGCTCAGTGGATGGTGGCAAAGGACTATGGACGCTCCATTCAGATCAAAAAGAGCCAGTCATGCTGATATCTCCCGCACGTAAAATATTGAGCTATATCTGGTCTCCGAACGGGCAGTACATTGCGTTTACCAGCAAAGTACAACCGGAGGCCCAACAGAAGAAAGCTGAGGCCCAACAGGAGTCTGTACCTGCACTGCGAGGTAAAGTCTTTGAGCGTACAACGCCGAAGGCGGAAGGGGCTGGCTGGTGGGATGGTCTATACAGCCAGTTGTTTGTATATGAGAGTAAAAGCGGGGAGATCACGCAGGTGACTTCCGGGCTATGGAATATCAGTGCTCCAGCGTGGTCGCCAGATAGCAAGCAGCTTTCTTTCATTTCGAAGCAAGTAGAGGATGAGGAACTTGATGCAGATCTACTGTACTTTACGGATATATACAGCGTTCGATTGGGAGAGCGTGATCTCTTCAAAGTGACGGATTCCAGTCTGGCGATAAGCCAGTTCTCCTATTCGCCCGACGGGCAGCAGCTGATCCTGATCGCCAGTGATCGTGAGTATGGAAGTGGGAGCCACAACAGCTTATACGCTGTCCCCGTTCATCGAGGTATACCCAGGCCAATCGCACCTCAAGTAGATATGCAGCTGGGTAACGCGGCGCTTGGTGATATGAAGTCAGCAGGTGCGTCTCCTTCTCCAATCTCGGATGCCCATCATCCAGAACGTGGTGTATATGTACTCGGAACGCATAACGGGGATGTGGACGTGTATCGCATTCAAGATAATGGAGAGTGTAAATCCGTTACGGGCGATGGTGAGAAGGATGTGTATCAGTATACCTTAACACCAGATGGTTCATCGCTGGTAATCGCTGCGTTGACTGCTGAACACCCTGGAGAGTTATATCGCGTGGATATCGACAGTGGTGAAATGTTCAGACTCACCCGGCGAAATGATGAATTCATGGCTGAATTGGCTGTAAATGTGCCAATCCGTGTAGAGTTTAAGTCCTCTGATGGATGGCCGATTCAAGGTTGGTTAGCCACACCGGCAATACGTGACTCCAATGGGAAATTGCCATTGATTTTGCAGATTCATGGTGGACCGCACGCGATGTATACGGGTACATACAGTCATGAAATGCAGACACTCGTTGCGCAAGGGTACGCTGTGCAGTGGATCAATCCTCGCGGAAGTATGGGATATGGTCAGGAGTTTGCCAGAGCTTGCCGTGGTGACTTTGCCGGAGGGGATTACCGGGATCTGATGGAAGCTGTTGATTATGCCCTGGCTACACATGATTTCCTTGATGCATCCCGTCTGGGTGTAGCGGGTGGCAGTTATGGCGGAGTGATGACCAACTGGATTGTAGCGCATACCCACCGTTTCAAGGCGGCTGTAACCCAGCGTTGCATCTCCAACTGGTTGTCCATGTATGGAACGAGTGATATCGGAATTTCCTATGTCGAGGGAGTCATTGGTGGTAATCCGGCGGAAAACGCTGAATTCCTGTGGTCCCGTTCACCTCTTGCCCATGCACATCACATTGAGACGCCACTTCTGATCATGCACGGAGAGCAGGACTATCGGACACCGATTGCGCAAGCGGAGGAATTATATACTACGCTAAAACGATACGGCAAAAAGACCAAACTGATTCGTTACCCGGGTTCCAACCACAGTTTGCTGAAAAGCGGTAAACCTTCACTTCGGATTGATAGCTTCGAACAGGTGAATGCCTGGTTCAATCAGTACCTCGGGAATGAGGAGGGCGAGCAATGAGTCAGACTCAGCTGTCCATTCCTGTAGGCCTCCTTGTAGAAAATGTTCTGACAAGCGGGGAATCAAAAGAAGTGATTATTGAATGTTTGCAACGTCGAGACTATTCCCGGTTGTTGCCTCTGGTTAAGGAATCCACGATGGATTTTGATGAAAGACTACAGACAGCAGCTGATATCGGAGACGATTGGGAAAAGGCGATACGTCAAGGTTATGAGTTCAAGTTTTTGCATATTAACGGGTTGAAGCGATTGCTCGATTTCCGGTTTGACCGTAAGGTGGATCGGGATTACGTTCAAGATGAACTGTCACTGAAGCATATTCAACTGACCGTAGAAGAGATTGAATTGCTACAAACGTTAATTGGCAGGCAATGGCTCGTGCAAGCAGAAACAGAGCAAGCAGAAGAGGGCAGAACAGATAGGGAGTTATCTTCCTGCATTCCTGTCCGTATTCAATTAAAATTCCCTTAATATGGACCAGAAGAAGCCGCGATGATCGCGGTTTTTTTTGCTATGTACAGGTAGAAATGTGGATGACTGAATTCAAAAGTTGAAATCGGACTTCGTATGATTTATATTTGTATTAAATGATAATATTATCTATCAAAAAATACGGGCGCAAAGAGGGGGACCTAGGATGTCCATTCAAAATGTTTTGGGAAAAATTCAAATATCGGATGATGTGATCTCCAAAATTGTCGGCAAGATTGCAAATACTACCAGTGAGATTTCCTCCATGTCGACAGGACTTGTAGAAGGCATCACCAAAAAGTGGAGCGGGAAAAGTCTGCAAAATGGCATAGCTATCCGCAAGGTAGAATCAAGACTGGAGATAAACGTAAAGGTTGTCGTGTGTTATGGAACGAAAGTGCATGAAGTCTGCAGGGAATTGCAAAACAATGTGAGATTGCATGTGGAACAGCTGACCGGATTAACCATTGATACGGTGAATGTGATCGTTGAGGGGTTATCATTCAACCAACCTGCTGCCCAGCTTTAATTCAATTTCAGCTACCTAGAGGAGTGACAGCGATGAATAAGATTTCCATAACAAAAGCCAGTCCACAATCATTAGTCGGCGGGCAGCTAAATCAGATGGCACTTGAATATATGGCCTATTCGCTTGCAGGTACCAAGGATAAAGGCATTATAGAGAAAACATTTAACAAGTTATGGCGTTCGAATCAGAACCGATTCAGTCACCAATATGCTTATGAAGCTAAAATGGGCAACCAAACGCTGGGCATGATCGTATGTTATCCGACCACTATCATGAACAAACTTGCTTTACCAACGTTCTCCAAGCTGTTTGAACTTCGGAAATGGAGCCTGATCAAGTATAATCTCCAACACTGGAAAGAGTTCTACTCCATGGTGACATTAAAAGAAGCGGAGAACGATGAGTACCACATCGGAACATTGGCTACCTTGCCTGAAAGCAGAGGACTTGGTGTAGGGACACAGCTCATTCAATTTGCTGAGGAGCAAGCTGTAACACAAGGTCTGTCCAAATCTTCACTTACGGTTAAAAAGGAAAATCTACTAGCTATTAAACTCTACGAGCGTTTGGGATACCAGAGAGTAGGGGAAATCAATAAACCTTCGTTATCCCTGTACAGGATGTCCAAAAATCTGGTGTAACGTTTTCAGATACGAATAGAAAAAGCAGCTAATTGGAGAGTTTCACATATATAAGCCCACATTGGAACGGTTAAAAGTGTGAGCTGGAGGGGCGCTTTATGTGTCCCTTTTTTTAGTTTTCAGATTTTTCTCATAAAAAAAGCAACTTGACTTTTGTGTGTGATTAAGCAGGTACTTGACAGGGGTGTGGTATAGTATAAAAAGTTCTTTTAATGAAGAAGACGGAGAAATATACAATGTGGGGTGTAACCAGTGTATCAATATAAGGATCAGGATTATGAAGCAGTACATTTTGAGGGACGTGATCTGCGCTATGGAGAACTCATAAGCTGTGTTTTCAAACAGTGTACATTTATGAACGCTTCTATGGAAGAAATCGAAACGAGTAACTGTCGTTTTATCGAGTGTGACTTCAAAGGGGCTTCCATGAATGGTTCGATTCATACGGAATCGGCTTTTGAAAATTGCACCTTCGGTGGTGCGAATCTCTTTGCTTCCAAATTCAGCTCCTGCAAGATGACAGGCTCAGACTTTTCAGGTGCGCAAATGGATGGCATCACCCTAAGTCACGGCGATTGGTCCTATACCAATCTGAGACATACACGTTTGGGGAAACAGGATCTGCGAGGAATTCGTTTCTTTGAGGCTGACTTTACGGACACGGATTTCACCAAAGCGGATTTGAGAGACTGTGATCTTACCAGAGTTATATTAAGCAGAGCCAAGCTGCAAGGGGCCGATCTTAGAGGGGCTAATCTGGAAGGAATCGATCTGAAATCGCTGGATATCAAAGGCGTACGTTTGGATCGCGAACAAGCTGTTCTGTTTGTACGCTCGTATGGTGCGAAAGTAGATTAAGTTGAACATACACAGCAGCAAGCCGCCCTTGAGGCGGCTTTTTTGACGTTAAGCTTTCCCAATTCAAACAAATTGGCAGGAATAAGAGATCTAAACAAGAAGTAGTTAACATAAGTTTCAACTAAAAGGAGGTTATCATGACAGTCACATTAATTTTTATTGTTGCTATTATTGTCATTGGGCTTATAACCGGCACGATCACTACAATTATGGCATTTAGACTGCTACGTAACAATAAAGAGCAACATCATCTTCGCAAGAGCATTCTGATGGACGGAATTCCAGCAGAAGCAATAATTCATGATATTGTACAGACTTCATCCAGTATGGATGGAAGGCCTGGCGTGCGATTGGATCTGACTGTAACCCAAGTTGACGGCCGCACCTTCCCAACAATTGTAGAGACTTATATTCCAATCACACATATTCCCCATTTTCAGAAAGGAAATGTCATTAACGTAAGATACATTGCGATGGGGAATGAACGAAAAGTTGAGGTAGAGGATGCCTACCTTCCGTGAGGTGCCGCAGGGTGGTAAGCTTCGGTTATCAGGCATATCAAAAACCATTACCTGAAACAAATCAGGTAGTGGTTTTTAACGTTAATTTAATTGAGTTAATCCTCTTCTTTTGACATATTTCGTATATACCTTGCTTTTCTTCATGAAGTGAATTTCATTACGTTTTAACGCTGTGCTTGTGGGCTCGTTTCAACCGCACAGCAACCCAGCTCATGATCAGAGCAGCAATGAACAGAAATACGGTCACACCTGCGATGACAACAAAGAAGGATTGGTCAAATGCAGCAAAGGCGGCATTTTTGAGCGATTCAGCAGACGCAGCAGGCAAGCTTCCGGCAGCGATAAGTGCTTCATCCAGACTGTCTTTCGCATTGGCTGGCACACTAATTCCCACAGGGATCTTCATAGCGAGTGTGTAGAAAAGGGTCGACATGCTGCCGATGATTGCAATACCGGATGCCCCGCCCAGCTCATAACCTACTTCCTCAATGGAAGCGGCCATACCCGCTTTGTGTGGTGGGGCATAACTCATAATGGAATGTGATGCAGCGGTCATCCCTGATCCAAGACCTGCACCAAGTAGTGCCAAACCGAGAATTTGCCCGGTGAACCCGGCATTGAAATACATCAGATACGTCCCCATGCCAAGGGCAGCGATGAAAAGAGTGAAGCTTTTGATATATACAACATCCACACGGTGCATAATGGCCCCCGTAACAGGTCCGGCGATGAGTGCTGCAATAGGTATGGATACGGTGAATAGTCCAGCCTGAAGAGGTGACATGCCTTCCACCAGTTGAAGCCGCTGAGTGACCATATACTGCACACCCATTTGTGCAAACAAGCCAACCAGTGCGGTAATAAAGCCGGTGCTGAATCTTGGGATTTTGAATAAGGATAGATCCAGCAGCGGATTGGGACTGTTATTCTGACGGCGAATAAAAATGATCAGAGACAGAACACCGATCACAGCAGCAATGATAGCGAGTGTGAGAGATCCTTCGCGTCTTGTGAATTCCTTAATGGAATAGATAATTCCGACCATGGCAATCATGATCTGAATAGAACTGGTGAAGTCCCACTTTTTCGAGGTATCCCCGTGATGTTTAGGGATCATTTTCAAGGCGAATACAAACGCGATAATGGCTATGGGCAGGTTAATCAGAAACACAGAACCCCACCAGAAATGTTGAAGAAGCAGTCCACCAACAATCGGTCCTAGTCCAGCACCGCCTGATGCAATGGAACCCCAGATGCCGATTGCCAGTGCGAGTTCTCGCTCATTCGTAAACGTAACTCTGATAATCGACAATGTCGCTGGCATCATCATGGATGCACCTACGGCAAGAAGAATTCTGCTCATGACCAGCATAGCCGGTACTGGAGAAAAGGCAGCGGCAAGAGAAGCAGCAGAAAAGACGAGCAAGCCCAGGGTAAATATTTTTTTATGACCAAGACGGTCTCCGAGTGTTCCCATTGCAGGAAGCAGACCCGCCATGACAAGGGAGTAACCGTTCAGAATCCATAATTTCTCCGAAGCTGATGCACCGAGATCATGGGTCAAGCTGGGTAAAGCGGTGTACAGGATGGTCATATCCATCACAATGAGTAATAGTGCACTTGAGACAATAACTAGAATCATCCAACGTTTGAATTTTGACATGTTTCCCTCCGGCGATATGAATAACTTACAATTCAAGACTAAACTATCGGGTAACTCTATAGTCAAACTTTTCTTTACAGACTATAATGCATGTATATTGATAAAACTTAGACTACATATGTACATGGAGGGCCCATAGATGGCTGGACATCATGCACAACATTTTACCACCAGTGAATTTGCCAAGATCTGCGGAGTGACCAAACATACCTTGTTTCATTATGACGAGATTGGGCTGTTAAAGCCTGAATATACCAATGCCAAGGGCTACCGCTATTATGGTATGCAACAAACGTATGTGCTGGATGTCATACATGTGCTGAAGAAGGCAGGAAGCTCACTCCAAGAGATTAAGTCGTTCATTCAAAATCAGAATACACCATTGTTAATTGAGCTGTTTGAACAGAAATTAAAGGCACTTGAGTTGGAGCAACAACGAATCAAACGTATGCAAAAGCTGCTAAGTGGTGCCATTGAAATGACGAAACAAGCCACGGATGTTTCTCCTGAAGGGCTGCATATCGAACAATGTGAGCTGGAGTATTTTATTACTGTTCCACTGGAACAAGGGGATGGGGATAAGGAATTCTTCCGTAAGTTCATTGAATACAGGACCCATTGTGATGAACAGATGATCGACTATGAGTTTCCGGTATGGACGATCTTAACTCAGGAGCACTATGAGGCAGGAGATTACTATCCGGATTACTTTGGCAACAAAATAAAAGCTCCCATTTCAGGGGAAACGATATGGATTAAGCCAAAAGGGATGTATGCCGTCATGAATCATCGAGGTTCATACGAAAGCATGCCAGAGACGTATTCCCTCATGAAAGAGGAGATAGAAAAAGAGGGACTGCGAGTCTGTGGACATGTGTATGCACTGGACCTGCTCACTTATTTCGCAGAAAGTAATCCCGATGAGTACATCATCAAAATTTACGTAGAGGTGTGTAAGCCAGAAAACACGATGGTTTAACGGTATGGGGATGGAAGATGAGATCGAGGCTGTACTGCCTTGACCCATGTCGTATTCCATGTTAAGTTTTCTGTAATAAATTGTGAGTTTTCAAAGGGGGTATGGAGTGATGACAGAATTAGAGGTTGTGGATGTTTATGTGGACCTGTCAACAAACATGAACAGTGGCATGGTTCACAATATGACTAATCAGAATCTGACACTTTATCCTCCTATGCATAGATCTACTTGGCGCTGAGTGGTTTATCGCCAGGTTTCTTTTATTGTATAAGCGAATCTAAATTCTGATTATGTTCAAATATTAAAGTGAGGGAATCCATGCCATGTTCCATGGTGAAATCCCATCAGTTTACTTTTATATTTCACATAAAAAGGATGATATGCATGTCTTTAATCAACGTTACCAACCTGACTTTTGCCTATGAAGGCAGTTACGATAATATATTTGAAAATGTTAGTTTTCAGTTGGACTCCGATTGGAAATTGGGTTTTACCGGAAGGAACGGCAGAGGCAAAACGACATTCCTTAATCTGTTGCTTGGCAAATATGAATACAGCGGACATATCTCGGCGAATGTTAGCTTTGAATACTTTCCTTACCAGGTAGAAGATAAGGGAGCCATGACCGTTGATGTCATCGGTGAGATTCATCCTGAATATCTGCACTGGCAAGTTGTGCGCGAGTTTAACCTGTTAAAAGTGTCAGAAGATGTGTTGTATCGACCTTTTGATACGTTATCCAACGGAGAACAAACAAAGGTGATGCTGGCTGTTTTGTTCCTGAAGGATAATCGGTTTCTGCTCATTGATGAACCTACCAATCATCTTGATCTTCATGCGAGACAAATTGTAGGTGATTATCTCCGCAGCAAGAGTGGATTTATTTTGGTGTCTCACGATCGGGCGTTTCTGGATCACAGCGTGGACCATATCCTTTCCATCAATAAAAGTAACATCGAGATTCAGAAAGGCAATTTCTCCGCTTGGTGGGAAAATAAAAGAAGGCAAGATCAGTTTGAACTTGCGAGTAATGAGAAATTAATAAAGGATATCAAGCGTTTATCCGATTCAGCCAAACGGACCGGTGGATGGTCGCATGAAGTTGAAAAAACCAAAAACGGTACGAGAAATTCCGGCTCCAAGGTGGATAAAGGATATATTGGGCACAAGGCTGCCAAAATGATGAAACGTTCCAAAAATATCGAACAAAGGCAGCAATCTGCGATTCAAGAGAAATCCAAACTTCTCAAAAATATCGAGAGTGCAGAACGTTTACAGATTCATCAGCTGGAGTTTCACAAGCAGGAACTTGTCGAATTGGAACATGTGTCGATATCATACGGCTCTAAGACGGTGTGTAAGGATGTCAGTATCTCGGTTGAAAAAGGGGATCGTATTTCCCTATACGGTAAAAATGGATCTGGCAAATCAAGCATTCTTAAACTGATCTGTGGCGAAGATATCCCTTATACAGGTCTTTTCCGTAAGGATCATCAGCTTAAAATCTCGTATGTGTCGCAGGACACATCTGATCTTGGAGGGCATTTATCTGAGTATGCGGCCACACAGGGGATTGATGAAAGCCTGTTTAAATCGATACTTCGAAAGTTGGATTTTTCCAGACTGCAATTGGAGAAAGATATCTCAACGTTTAGCGCAGGGCAAAAAAAGAAAGTGCTCATTGCCAAAAGTCTTAGTGAGAAAGCTCATCTGCATATCTGGGATGAACCACTAAACTTTGTAGATGTTATTTCACGTATGCAGATCGAAGACTTACTCTTGGAATACTCGCCAACCCTTCTTTTTGTAGAGCATGATCGTGAATTTTGTACAAATATCGCAACGAGAATCATCGAACTGTAAGTATCGTGAAAGATAACCATGCTAAGAGCCGCCAAATGGCGGCTTTTAGTATTACTCGTGAGGAAATATGCTATAATTTTATAATCTCATCCAATCATTTGATGGATGACTAGATCAATTGTAGACTAATTCGCCAAGAGGTGTAATACCAATGAAAAAGGAAATGACAACAATCAAACAAACCAGGCTTCATTCCATTCTGGACGAGGCCACCAAATTGCTGATTGAAAAACCGAATGCTTCCATGAATGAAATTGCAGAATCTGCAAAAATCGGGATCGCTACGTTACATCGATACGTGGAAAGCCGCGAACAGCTTATGGTATATCTCGGATTACGCGCAATCGAGGTGGTCAGTGAGACCATGAAAGAAATCCAACTGGATGAGGAGCACTGTGAAAAGTACATACCTGAGCTGATCGAGGCGCTGATTCCATTAGGCGACAAAATATATTTTCTGGCTCATGACACCACCATTAACTATAATCCCGAAATTGAAGGAGCAGATCTGAAACTGAGAGAACCGGTACTGCATGCGGTCGGTCTGTTACAACAGAAAGGTTATTTCCGCTCCGATCTCGATAAAACCTGGATTGTCGATGTGCTGTATTCCATCATGTTCCTGACATGGCAGCAGGTTGTAAGTGGTCATATCGCGAGAAAAGCAGCCCCTGCACTTGTAGTGGATACGTTTTATCATGGATTTAAGCAGCGTTAGGTCAGGGTCTATCCAATGAAAAACAATAGATTTTAATACGAATGACACCCCAAAAAAGTCAACTGTATCGGTAGATACACAGACTCTTTGAGGGTGTTTTTTTGTGTTCACATCAGCGTTTCTCAGTGCGCAAGCTGCAAAGACTTGATTTTCTCACATATTCAAATATTAACAGTGTTCAGAATTTAAGATTTTCAGTTTACAAAAAATGATATAAATTTCTAGTAGATTCAAATCATTACCAAATAAAGACAAAATATTCAAACGAGGGGGCCGGGCAGAAATACCTGCAATTGTGCAGTTCAAAATCAGCTTATGTACTCATTCCATCAACCCAAATCAGGAGGGATTCCATGCTTTACACCATTATTGTGCCAGTCAACCAGGACTATAACATTTTGAACCTGTTCACAGATTCGCTGCTCCGGACGGTAAGCCCATCCACTCAGATTATTTTCATCAACGATGGTTCCGGCTCAGCAGTCTTTCAACATCTGGATAAACTGAAGCAAGAAGTAAGAGAAGGTGTGACCATCGAGATTCTTCAGCATGATTTTCCACTCGGTTGCGCCGTGTCGATTAATAGCGCACTGAGTCTTGCCAAGGGAGAGTACATTTTCTTCCTGGATTCTGACACCATTCTTCAACCGAACTGGCAACCGATGATGAAAGAGACACTGGATAGCGATATTACGATTGGCATGATTGGAGGGGTTCTGTTGTATCCGCAAACAGGAGGCGTGCAGCATTGCGGCATTGCTTTTGCGGACACCATCGGCCGACACCTGTTCCTGAACGCATCTCCTGATGACATCCCAAAAGAAACCTTCTCTGTTCAACTGGTGGTGTTCGCCATGTTTGGCATGAAGCGGGAGGTGTATGAGACCATCGGCAACCTCGATGAGAAGTTCTTTAACGGATACGAGGACTTTGATTATCAGATGCGGGCACGAGCTGCCGGATACGATACGGTCATTAACCCAAATATTCAGGCGTATCACTGGGAACGCAGCAGCGGCATTCACCGCAACTTCAACCGTAAGAACAATCTGGCACGCTTCTGGAAAAAGTGGGGCGGTCAAATCGAGGCTGATGTGTGGCCATTCGTTTTCAGTCATCTGAAAGCACAGCTGGAAAGCCAAGAGGAATACCAGCATCTGCCGATTGTCGGGATTGACCTTGCCGAGGTTCGAAGTGATGCCGATACATTCTGGACCAAGCTAGAGGAAGCCGAATTTGCAAATGTAGCCGAAGTACGGGACTATTCAAACCGCTTTAATTCCAATGGGGCCATCTGGCTGCCACAGGTACTGGGCAAGGAACTGATTCATAGTGAGAACCGGTTACTGTTTTTGGTAGACAATTTCGCCCGTTTGCTGGAGAACCGCTACTGGATTGAGATGAGACATGCTCATCGAGCCAAGGATCTGATCATTGACCTGTATGGCAATGTGATCACGATGGATCGCATCTACGATGGATGCTGGCCTGGAACCAAAGTTCGGTAATTCACTCACAACGAAAATAAACAGGGAGGTACTTAAGGTGAAAGAAAAAGAGAGCACGCTCGATCGTGCCGTACGATTTACCCGTAATCTGGAGTGGTTGGAACAAGTCGAAAAGGTAATTCCGAGCGGATGCAGCACTTTAGCCAAAGCACCTGAACGTTTATTCCCGGGACATACACCCGTGTGTTGTGCAGAGGCTTACAATTCCCGATTCACAGATATTGACGGCAATGAATGGTTGGATTGTGAGATGGCCATGGGTACGGCACCATGGGGTCATGCTAGACATGAAGTCCAACTCACTGTCATTCACCAGCTGAAAAAAGGGACAAGCTTTTCGATTCCGGCCGACATCGAACTTGAATGTGCAGAGTTGATTCTGGAGCGGTTCGAGGGGCGCTATCCGTCACTGCGCTTCACCAAAAGTGGTGCCGATGCAGTGAGTGGGGCTGTACGTCTAGCCCGCGCTGCAAGTGGAAAAAGCAAGGTTATTGCGACAGCTTATCACGGGTGGCACGATTGGTCCGCCTATGGTTATTATGGCGGCCAGACGAAAGAACGTGGCATCCCGGTAGATATCGAGCGTTCAACGATCTGGGTGAACAAGCCGACAGCAGAGCGAATTGAGGCCCAGATTACCTCATCTCCCGAGGATATCGCATGTATAGTTCTATGTCCCAATGAGTGGAAAAAGGAAGCGCTGGGGGAAGTGGTAACCCTGTGCCGGTCCCTGGACATCATTATCATATTCGATGAGGTAACTTCCGGTATTCGGATGGGCAAACAGGCTACAGCAGGAGAATATGATATCTGGCCTGATCTGCTTTGCATCTCAAAAGGTATGGCAAACGGTTTACCTCTCGCAGCGGTTATGGGACCTCAGCATCTGATGTCCTTGTCAGGACAGGTCAGATTCAGCAATGCCCATTCCAGCGAAACGACAGCGCTCGCAGCAGCCATTGCCTGTGAACGACTAATGAAGAATGCGAAAGTATGGCCGACTTGGCGAGATCCGACAACCCGGATCATGGATCGTCTGGAATCTGAACTTGTGTTACTCGGATTGACGGATCAATTGGAAGTGAGAGGGACATATGCAAGCTTCTGCATTCAATCCTTGGCTGAAGATAACTTCCAAACAGATCCTTTCCGCGAGTTCATGGTGAAGAGAATGGCTCACTTCGGCATTTTCACCAAAGGCTACTTTATTTTCTCCGATGCTCATACACGTGAAGAGTTGTTGTGGGTTGAGGAAGCTCTGTTGCAGATCCTGTCAGACTGGAAAGAGATTCAGAAGCAGGAACATCTTCATTCCATGCAACTTTCGAAAACGTTTGAAGCTTAATCCATAGATCATAATCGACAATCGACTAGGAGGAATTATTCAATGAAAGCACTCGTATATCAGGATCTCAAACAGGTGGCATACCAGGATATTGATGAGCCATCCATTCAAAAACCTAATCAGGTAAAAATTAAAATCTATGGTTCCGGCATCTGCGGGACAGATCTGAATATTGTCAAAGGCAAAGTGCCTGCGAATAAAGGAACGATCATTGGTCATGAAGGTGTGGGCACCGTAGTTGAGGTGGGTGATGAAGTTCGTGGTTTCAAGATCGGTGATCGGGTATTGGTTGATCCCACGCAATCTTGCGGTACCTGCTCTTATTGCCGCGAAGGTCTGTTTATCTACTGCGAGAATTTTGATGACTATCAAGTAGGGATGACGACACACGGAACCTTTGCTGAATATTTTGTTGGGGACGAAAAGTATATCTATGCTATCCCGGATTCCATGAGTTGGGAAACGGCCATGATGATCGAACCACTGGGATGTGTACTTCAGACGTTCATGAAAGCAGGGACTAAGCCAAGTGACTCTGTACTGGTCCTCGGTTCTGGAGCAATCGGTTCCCTGTGTCAGCTTGTTAGCAAACGATTGGCAAGGCTTACCGTAGGCACGGAAGTTGATCCATACCGCAAAGAGTTCGCTTCAGGGATCGCGGATCATGTGTTCTATCCTCAGGATCTGACACTGGATAAAGTATACGAGATCAATAATAACAAAAAGTTTGATATTGTAGTGGACGCGGTTGGTAACCAGCTTCATGTAGGATTTGAGCTGATTGCCAAAGGCGGCAAAATTATTCCTATGGGATATGACGACAGCTATGAGGTGACATTCAAATCAACAGCCGTGATTAATGATGGTATTAGTATCATTGGCGCGGTGGCTAATCACTCGATGATCAGTACGGCACTGAAATTTGCCCAAAGTATCCCGGAACTGGAACAGATGGTGACAGCCAAGGAACTGCTGAGTGACTATGAACAGGCCTTTAATGGAACGATTGGTTATGACATGCATACTGGAGAGAAATTGCCGATGAATTCGGTCAAAACAGCTCTTATCCTATAAGCATGTAGACATTAGCGGGTTTGCCGCTGCGAGAAGTTGGAATTCGCAGCGGTGAAAACCGCAGAAGGAAGGGATATCGATTGAAATTGCTTCAAGATTTGCCGAAGAATCCACGCTACTCCATTTTACTCGAACCGGTATGGGCCATTCCGGGCACGATCGTTCTCTTCTACGCTCCTTTATATATGAAGGAAGCCGGACTTTCGGATATTGAAATCGGTTTAATCAATTCGGTGAATCTTTATTTTGCCTTTATCTTTCAATTGTTTGCGGGTTCCATTACGAATAAGCTGGGCCGGAAACGAACAACGCTGATCTTTGATCTGCTTGCCTGGAGTGTTCCCATGTTCATCTGGGCCTTCTCCCAGAACTTCTGGCTGTTCCTGATCGCTTATTTACTAAACGCAACATCCAAGTTTGTAACGGTCGCCTTTAACTGTCTGATCATAGAGGATGTGGAGGAACACAAACGATCCAAGGTATTTGCCATTCTCAACATGATCATTACAGGAGCCGGGGTATTAACACCTATTGCCGGCGTTGTCATTGCTGATTATGGTATTGTGCCTACACTCGCCAGCATTTACTTTGTCGGGGGCATCCTGATGACTGCCATGTTCTTCATTCGTAACCGATACACGGATGAGACCGAGGTCGGCAAGGAGCTTATGGGGTTGCATAGCAAAACCCGCGTCCTTCAGAGTTTGGGTTCAAGTCTGCGCCTGTTCGGCAAGTCATTCTACAAACGGAGACTTTTTCCGATCATTTTGATTACGGTTTTATCCAATCTGATTCTGCAGCTGAATTTCTTTCAGGTCATTTTCTTCAAGGAACAGTTGAAGTTTGATGACCGTGTCATTTCGTTTATCCCAGTAGTGACTGCGGTAACCGTCATGCTGCTCTATCTGGTGATCATTCCGCGACTGAAACGGCGTTCGGAAGAAAAGTATGTTGGTTTTTCCATCGTACTCAGTACGGCAGGAGCCATTCTATTTCTATTGATCCCTGTGGGGAATATCGCGATGTTGTTTCTCACGCTAATCGTGCTCGCTGCGGGTAACTTCATTCTGCAGACATATCGGGATTCCCTGCTGATGAACCGATTGGGTACGCATGAGAAGGCTGATATGTTCTCGGCCGTGCAGACAGTCATGACGCTTACAGCCATTCCATCCGGTTACCTGACCGGCTTGCTCTACCATCACAATCCAACGCTGTTGTTCAGTGTCATTCTTGGTCTGTACGTCGTGCTGATGGTCATTATGTTATTCCTGCCTGATCCCCAGAAGCACTCCCAAGTGCTGGAACCTTACAAAAATATGTAGAAGAAGGGGTTTTCTGTATATGGAGCGAATATGTAGTACAGAAAAAAACTAGAACTACCTCTAGAACATATTTTAACTTGGGAGGCTGCTAAGAATGACTAACATAATGACAACAGAAGCACGGAAGCAATGGAGCTGGATGAACGAGCCCGAAACCTGGTCCTATACCGATCAGGGAGGTGTGCTGGTGGAAGCGAAGGCGGACACCGACTTTTTCCAAGATCCAGCGGGGAAGCACATTCGTGCAACGGCTCCTTTCTTGTCCATGCCTGTGCCTGGCGAATTCGAAATCACAACCCAATTAACCGTAGATATGAAAAATCAATATGATTCCGGATGTCTGATGGTGATGGCGGATGATCTTAACTGGTGCAAAATTTGTTTTGAGTATGATGGAAAAGTGCCTACCATTGTGTCCGTGGTGACACGTGATGGTTCATCCGATGATTGCAATTCAGTTGAAGTCTCCGTTCCTAATCCCTACCTGCGTATACGCAAAGTAGAAGACTGCATATCATTCTTTTATTCACCCGATGGGGATGAGTGGAAACTAATTCGATATTTCGGCATGCCGATCAAGGGGGAACTACGAGCTGGATTAGTTGCACAGTCGCCAACTGGAACGGGCTGTTCGTGTCACTTTGTATCTGTGAACGTCACCCATCCGGACTTGACCGCACGCTTCTAATTCGCTCCCCCGGCCAACCATTGGAGGGAGAATGGATTCATGGTAAAAGCATTTATATTTGATTTTGATGGACTCATTGTGGATACGGAGACGCCTTGGTACTATGCGTTTCGGGATATATATGAAGAGCACGGACTCGAACTGGGTCTGGAGCTGTGGTCGAAAAATGTGGGGACATCCTTTGAGGAGTTTCATCCGTTTCTATATCTGGAGCAGGCGCTCCAAAAAAAGATAGATCATGATCATATCAAACTGCTCTCTGAACAGAAATACGAAGCTTATTTGGGACAAGCTGCCATTCTTCCAGGGGTATATGAATTGCTGCAGACTGCCAGGGAAAAGGGGATTCAGCTTGCGGTTGCTTCCAGTTCCACCCGGGACTGGGTACATGGTTACTTGCAGAAGTTAGGCATTTTCGACTATTTCACAGTCGTTCATACTTCTGAGGATGTGAAGCGAGTCAAACCTGATCCTGAACTGTACCTTCTTGCTCTCCAAAGTCTTGGAATCGAGGCTTCCGAAGCGATCGTGTTCGAAGATTCGCCTAACGGACTGAAGGCAGCCAATGCAGCAGGTATTCGTTGTATCATCGTGCCGAACGAGGTAACGCGAGGTCTGGAATTCGCCATGCATGAACTGCGGTTATCCTCGCTGGCCGAGATCAATGTGGAGGTTCTTTAATCCAGGTATTGCTTGCGTAGCTCGATAGGGGAGATCCCTTCGTATTTTTTGAACACTGATCCAAAGTAACTGGCACTGTTGAAACCAACCGCTTTGGCTATTTCATGAGCCGTGGTGGCACCATTCTCAATGAGCATTTCCTTGGCTTTCAACAACCGATATCGCGTCAGATACTCCAGTGGAGTCATTTGAAATTCTTTTTTGAATATGCGATTGAGATGCTGCTCGGTAACGTCCATCTGTTGAGCCAACATGGGGAGAGAAATATCCTGATGATAATTCTGTTTGATAAAAGTAATGAGTTCATCCAATCTTAATCGGGCATCAGAACGTTCGTAAGCACTATAGCGTTCACCTTCAATGGTTAATCTGACCAAAAGCATGTACAGTAACGCAGATACGTGCCAGATCTGATCCTTGTGCCGGGACTGCAGCGCCAACGTTATTTCATGCAACAGGATATGAAGCATTCCATCCGGCTTGAAGGCGCGCAGCTCCCCGATCTGCAAGGAATGCAAGAATCGTGGCAATAAATAGCCATTGAAAGACAGACAATCAAATCGTAATGAATCACTCAGATTGTGGTAACGGTACGTTACCTCCGGAAACAAAATGAGAGCGGTCCCTTTTTTGATCGAAAACTCATGATTCTTTGCTGCGATTCGCCCTGTTCCTCCGATGCACTGTACAATGCTGTAATCCCGTGAATGGTCGCTCCAATTCATCAATTCATCAACGGTCAACTGGTTTTGCCCTGTAATCATGAGCGGCATATCGGTATCCAGCGGATTCCCCATGCTAGGTTTCGGCATCGTCGTGTTATTCCTCTTTTCGTTAAAGGATCATGTGCGTAAGTGGCGTGGTTACAGCGTTAAAAGAAACCCAGAAAGAATTATATTACATAAATGGAATTATTTTAATTGATTGGAAACCAATAATAGAACGTTTTCAAATAAATGCTCCATCAATTCCATATGGGATGGATGAGTGTGAACCGTGGCCCGATTATTCTCTGTTAATGAATCTAAAGGTACGCCTGCCTTGCCAACTTCATGCGAAACGGTATACGCTATAATGAATGAGTGATTAAGGAAAGGAATGCAAAACATGAAGAAAGTCATCGTAGTCGGATCGGGTATTCTGGGGGCATCAACAGCCTATCAATTAGCCAAACATGGCGCAGAGGTAATCATCATAGACCGAAAAGATATAGGACAGGCAACGGATGCAGCTGCTGGGATCATCTGTCCATGGCTGTCACAGCGACGTAATCAGGACTGGTATCAGCTCGCCAAGGCTGGTGCGCGGTTCTATCCTGGCATCATAGCGGAGCTTGAAGGCGAAGGTGAAACGGAAACCGGTTATGCTCATGTGGGCGCGCTTAGTATTCATACGGATATGGACAAAATCAACAAGATGGAAGAGCGGGCCCATCTTCGCAAAACAGATGCACCGGAGATTGGCGACATTACACCTCTGGATGCAAAAGAAACCCGTGATCGTTTTCCTTTACTGGAGGAACATTATCAATCCGTACACATCAGCGGTGCTGCACGTATAGATGGAAGGGCGCTGCGCGATGCCTTGATCCGGTCTGCACAGCGAAATGGCGCTACGCTGATTCATGGAGATGCTACGCTTCAATTCGAAGCGGATCAGGTCATCGGTGTGAGTGTTCATGATCAAAGTTTCCTGGCAGATGAAGTCATTGTCTGCGCAGGTGCTTGGGCCAATTCACTGCTGAAACCACTCGGCATACACTTTAAAGTGCACTATCAAAAGGCACAAATTATGCATCTACATGTCACGGGTGGGGAGGATACAGGCCGTTGGCCTGTGATCATGCCACCTTCCGACCAATATCTGCTGGCCTTTGATCAACAGAAGATCGTGATTGGTGCCACTCATGAAAATGATGTGGAAGGTTATGATACAAGAGTAACTGCAGGGGGCATGCAGGAAGTTTTGAATAAAGGTCTGGAACTGGCACCAGGGCTAGCCAATAGCACATTTCAGGAAGTAAGAGTTGGATTCCGTCCCTTCACACCTGGCTTTCTGCCTGTAATGGGCGCTGTCCCTGGCTGGCAAGGCCTGATTACAGCAAATGGACTTGGGGCCTCTGGCTTAACCATGGGGCCTTTTATCGGGAGTCAACTGGCCAAATTGGCTCTTGGCATGGAGCTGGATATCGATATTGAGCCTTACCATATTGGCAAAGCAATGGATGAAATTGAAAGAGGTGAACCATGACATATTCACAACGTTTATCCGATGGAGCGAACTCGTCCGATATCGTATATCTGGAACATCAGATTGGTATGACGAAAGAAGAACTGCAAATAGCCTTGGAGGAACGCGAAAAATACGAACGCGAATTGGCACATCTCAAGTCATCATCCATTGGAAATGCAACGAAAGATGACTCGGATGAGCAAGCCTTAATGGAAAAGTCGAGCCAAACGCAGAACTTGATTGAAAACCTGTCTGCACAGCTGGAGCAGCTACAGGAATCATTGGCGAAACTAGGCGATTGATCGGTTCGTATGGCTTATCTTTCTGAAACACCGACAGAAATAATATACGATACGTATAAAACAAAAACCCCTTATGTTAAGGGGTTTTTATGATTTAGTTCAAATGGTTTATATCAATAAATGAACGTATGGTATAAAATGGAATCAGGTGCTGAACTGTCAATTCAGGTACCCATGTAACCAATCACAAAACGATGCTGAGAGGTGGATTCCAAATGTATAAAGAAGTGATACGCGTTGAGGACATCACGGGGTTTCAGTCCAGATCTGAAGAGTTTTTCCCACTTCACTGGTTTCGAAAAATGCTGTCCGAGCATCCTGTGTACTATCACGAAGATACAGACACCTGGAATGTGTTCAGATACGATGATGTGAAGCAGGTCCTCAGTAATCATGAATATTTTTCAGCCGAAGGAAACCGGACGACCATTGCCGTTGGAGCAAAGAACAATGAAGGCACACCTCCAGACAAATTCAATATGTCAAGTATTGATCCTCCCCGTCATCAAAAGAGTCGTTCGTTGTTATCTGCTGCTTTTACACCGCGTAGTCTGAAAAACTGGGAGCCACGAATTCGCAACATCGCAGAGCAGCTGGTAGCAGATATTGAGCCAAATAAGACCATTGATATTGTTCAAGCGTTGGCCGCTCCACTGCCTTCGATGGTTATGGCCGATCTGCTCGGTATCCCCCTTACAGACAGCCATCGATTCAAGAACTGGGTAGATATTCTGTTTCAGCCCTCCAATCCAAAGACGGCTGAGGAGAGTGAACTGAAAAAACAAACTGCAGCGCAAGAGTATTATCAATTCCTATACCCCATTGTAGTTCATAAACGGACCCACCCTGGTGAGGATATCATTACCGACCTGTTGAACGTTGATGTTGAAGGTGAGAAGTTCACGGAGGATGAGGTTGTTCGCACAACCATGCTGTTGCTCGGAGCTGGAATTGAGACAACCAGTCATATGGTTTCAAATACATTCTATTCATTCCTGTATGATGACCCCAGCTTGTATGATCAACTAAGACAGAATCCCGAGTTGGTTCCGCTCGCAGTCGAAGAAATGCTCCGTTATCGGTTCCACAATGCCAAGCGACATCGGACAGTGAAGCAGGATAATCAATTGCTCGGAGTGGATTTGAAAAAAGGTGATGTTGTGATCTCCTGGATGAGTGCAGCCAATATGGATGAGCAGATGTTTGAAGACCCGTTTGAGTTAAACATTCATCGTCGTAATAACAAAAAACATCTTACCTTTGGGAATGGCCCACACTTTTGTCTGGGTGCCCCGTTGGCAAGAATGGAACTCAGCATTGCCTTGACGGCATTTGTGGAGAAAATTGCGCGGATTGAACCAGTGGATTCATTTGATCTGGAGAATAATCTGGCCACTTCAGCTCCGGGGCAGTCGTTGATCCATCTGCCAGTGAAGATAGTTGGCTAGAGCGAAAGGTTCATACGGGATACAACCTAAAAAGCGGCAGATCAGACGTAAACGTCTTGATCTGCCGCTTTGTTATGCAAGCAAGTATGAGGCTGGACACCTTAATTTGAATTCATGGAAACTTTTTGTCTTACAACCTGTTTAATTTCTTCCTCTTTCGCTTGTTTGGTACGTTTGATAAAGAAGGAAAGAACCAATCCCACAACAGCGATACCGATGATAACAACATATGCATCATTAATACCCTGGATCATGGATTCTGTAGCAAGCTGTTTTTGACTGAGACCATTGGCTGCACCAGTCGCTATCATATCCTGTACGTGTGCCGTTGTACGGGAGGTCATGACACTTACGAGCAATGAAGTACCTACAGCGCCAGCCACTTGTCTGACGGTGTTGGAGATAGCTGTACCGTGTGCACCAAGTCTTGGTGGCAGTTGGTTAAGTCCCGCAGTCTGAATCGGCATCATGAGCAGAGCCATACCAATTCGGCGGCCGGTAGACATTAATACCAGGTAACCATAACTGGTTGAATCCGTTAAGTCGATGAAACCAATGGTCGTCACGATGGTGATCACCATCCCGATAACAGCGAGCCATTTCGCTCCAAATCGGTCAAACAATTTTCCGGCTACTGGCATCAGGAAGCCCATGACAAGCGCACCCGGAAGGAGTAATAATCCGGACTCCAGTGCAGTGTAACCACGTGCGTTCTGGAGATACAAGGGAAGCAACATCATGTCAGCATACATGATCATTGTAATCGCGATACTAATGACCGTGGTCAAGGAGAACATGTTGTATTTGAATGCCCGCAGATCAAGCAGCGGAGTTTCAGAAACGAGCTGTCTCCATGTAAACAGGGCAAGAGAAACAATTCCAGCCCCAATGCAGATAAGAACTTCTGCACTTGACCATCCCAGACTTCCTGCTCTGCTGAAACCATAGAGCAATGCGCCAAATCCGATCGTGGAGAGCACCACACTGATTGTGTCGAACTTTGTGTTGACCCGTTCGGATACATTCTTCAGGTATACAAACGCAAAAGCAATGACAATAAGAGTTAATGGAATCATGCCGTAGAACATCGTTTGCCAAGAGTAGTTCTCGAGGATATAACCGGCAAGGGTAGGCCCGATTGCAGGGGCAAAAATGATGGCAAAGCCAACCATACCCATTGCAGATCCTCGTTTTTCAGGGGCAAACAAGGTCAAAATAACGTGCATTAAGAGCGGCATGATAATGCCGGCACCCGCTGCCTGAATCATGCGTCCTGTCAGCAATGTGCCAAAGTTATCTGCAAGAGCGGATACGATGGTACCAATCAGGAAAATAAACATGGAAGCTTGGAATAATTGCTTGGTTGAAAAGCGTTGCATGAAGTAGGCCGTGATGGGGATAAGCACCCCGTTCACCAGCATGTAACCTGTCGTTAACCATTGTGCTGTTGCGGCGGAGATGTTAAAATCACCCATCAGTTCCGGTGTAGCGACACTCATGATCGTTTGATTCAACGTTGCAAGGAAGGCTCCCAAAATCATGATAAACAGGATGGGGCCTTTCTTTACGGATAATTCTTCTTGTGCTCTAGCCTGACTCAATCCTTTTCATCCTTTCAATCCACACGTGACTAAATTTACAACGTGTTGTATAGTTTACATTGTATTTATTAAATTATATACATATTCGGACAGATTACAATTTACGTTATGGCGTGTTATCGTTGTTTATTTTACAAAAAAAATAAATTTGTTGTGTAAATCAAAAATAAACGACTTATCGTTTAAAATTGTAATGTTTAAAATTTAAAGGAGGAATACATGTGAAAGACGAGAAGAAATCGGCCGTGGACCCAAGGATTTTGCGAACTCGTCAGTTAATCCGGGGTGCATTTGTTGAATTGCTGCAGGAAATGGATATTGAGAAGTTGTCAGTCAACAAAATTGCTGAACGAGCGACGATCAATCGGGTAACCTTCTATCTGCATTATCGGGATATTACAGATATGATGGAGAAGATGGCTGACGAGATGATCGAGCATATTGAACGGATCGTGGATGAATATGCCCCTCATTTTGAGAAACAGAGAACGGAAGAGGCTTGGCCTGTTCTGGTCAAGTTGCTGGAGCATTTTGCAGACAACGCATCGTTCTATCAGGTGGTACTTGCCACGAAGCGCACACCAATCTTTACCGAACGGCTGCTCAAATTGTTAAGTACGCTGGTCAAAGCCAAGATTGATCGGGTGGAGATCGAGGATGAACTGGAAGAGTCCGGCATTCACAAAGAAATCGCAATCTGGTACGGTTCTTCGGCCCTGATTGGGACCATTGTTTCCTGGCTGCGCAATGATATGCCTTATTCACCGCATTTCCTGGCTAAACAATTCTCGTTGATTCGCTCGTACTCTTATAATGACCTGATATAATCATGCTACAATTGCACCTAAGGTTAATAGAGGAGGAATAATGTAATGAAATATAGTGCAGAACGTATCTATGTGAGATTTTGGAATGTGGAAGATGCCTCATTGCTTCTGGATCTACAGGTTCGCAACCGTGCGGAAATTGAAAGAATCTCAGCGAGTAATCGGGATGAGTCTTTCTATAGCTTGGAGGGGCAAAGGTCACTCATTGAGAGCTGGAACAAGAAGAGAGAAGAAGGAGATCGCTATTCCTTTGGTATTTTTCTACATACAACGGATGAACTTGTCGGTGAGATTTCCGTGTTCGAGATCATACTGGATTCTACCCCAAAATGGATCGTTGGTTATGTGACGGATACTCTTCATCAAGGAAAAGGATATATGAGCGAAGCCCTGCAATGTGTACTGGAATTTGCCAAACACGAAACTGAAATTACTCGAATCGAAGCTGGCGCTGTGCCCGATAATACAGGTTCCATCCGTGTCCTTCAAAAAGCAGGATTCAAGGAGAATGGGTCGCAGCCTGTGCCAATCCAGGGAACGTTGAAAGAACATACGATGTTTGCTGTGGATATACTATAAGCAAGATGTTTTACCATTTACTATATCAGTTGAACTATATATTTAAACGTAACGGAGAGGACAGAAAAAACTATGGCTACTATACTCGTTGCAGACGACGATGCGAACATTCGTGAACTCGTCTGTCTATTTCTCAAAAACGATGGATTCACCACAGTGGAAGCTGCGGACGGTAAAGAAGCTCTCACTATATATGGCGAAACTCCAGTGGATCTGGTTGTGCTAGATATTATGATGCCTGTCATGGACGGCTGGGCACTGTGTAAAGAACTCCGAAGAGCCAATCCCGACCTTCCGTTACTCATGCTGACGGCGAGAGGAGAGACGTGGGAGAAGGTGAAAGGATTCGAACTGGGTACGGATGATTATTTGACCAAACCGTTTGATCCATTGGAGCTGACCGCTCGTGTCCGAGCATTACTGAAACGATACAAAATTGGCTCCACTCACATAATCCAGTTTGGCAACGTCATTCTGGACCGCCAGACGTATAAGGTGATGAGAGGCACAGAGTCGCTTACGTTACCACTTAAGGAGTTCGAATTGCTGTATAAGCTTGCTGGAACACCAGGACAAGTCTATACACGTGAGCAATTGATCGATCAGATATGGGGTGTTGATTACGCGGGAGATGATCGAACAATAGACGTACATATTAAGCGCCTGCGCGAACGATTCGCGACAACACCTGATTTTCGGATTGAAACGGTGCGTGGGCTAGGGTACAGACTTGAGGTCTATGAATGATCCGATCCATATATATTCGTGTGGTCCTGACCTTTTTGGGGTCTGTCATCGCTGGTACGGTCATTTCATTTTTTGTGTCTACTTGGATATTCGAAGAAAAATTGAACGAAAACGCGCAAATTAACTTACGCAACTTCGGCCAAGACGTTTTGCAGATCTATAAGGCCCTGCCAGAGAGTGAGGCGGACTTGTACGTAAGTGGAATGAAGCAGCTCAGCTCCTATCATATTCGAATTTTCGAAGCTTCAGGTGAGTTCAAGACTTATGGAAAACTTAACGGACATAAATCTGCTACAGTGACGAGCGAGCAACTAAAGAAAGTGTTAGCTGGGGGCGTTGTTCAAGACTCAACGAATGGGATTGCTACAGGGTTCATAGGATTACCGTTGAAAACGGAGATGGAAACAAAAGCGATGTTTTTGGAGACACTCTCACCGCCTTCAACCTCTTTTGTGATTAAGTGGGGTTTAATCTTCGCAAGCTGTTCGTTGATTGCAGGAAGTTTGTTGATTCTGGTTGCTTCTATATATCTGGTGAGACCGATCAAGAAATTGACACAAGCGACCAAACGGATTGCAGCTGGAGATTTCAACGTCAAGCTGAACATTAAGCAAACGACTGAGATTGGTACGTTGGCCCGGAGCTTTGAAGAAATGATGCGCGATCTGAAGCAGTTGGAGCAGATGCGGAGGGAATTCGTTACAAATGTGTCGCATGAGGTTCAGTCTCCGCTCACCTCGATATCCGGTTACGCTTCGGCACTGAAGCAAGTAAATCTCTCAGAACACGAGCGAAACCGTTACCTGGATATTATCATCTCCGAAGCAAAACGAATGTCCAAAATGAGCGATAGCCTGCTCAAATTGAGTTTGCTTGAATCGCAGTCACAGCAACTACGGCTGAGCTCCTTAAGCCTTGATGAACAGATCAGGCGGGTTATTGTCGCGCTTCAACCGCAATGGTCTGAGCGCAACATTCATTTCGAACTTGATTTAGAGAACGTTAAGGTAACAGCTGATCACGACCAGTTAAATCAGGTATGGACGAACATCGTCGGAAATAGCATCAAGTTTTCCAAGGATGGCGGCATGATTAAAGTCAGTATCAAAGTGGATATTAAAACTGTGACTGTTCGAATATCCGACACGGGTATTGGTATTCCCCTTGAAGACCAGAAGCGTATATTCGAGCGCTTTTTCAAGGCAGATCGTTCCCACAGTCGTAAATATGACGGGAGTGGTATGGGACTTGCTATCGTTAAACAGATCGTGTCCCTTCATCAGGGGGATATCCGTGTGGAAAGCGAACCTGGTCAAGGCACAACCTTTATGATCACGTTACCCATCCATCCACCAACGGATACTTAGGCTCTCAGCATAGGCCAATGAATAGAATACCTATCGGAATATCCTAGACCGAATGTTCATGTCATGTGTAACATGCAAGCTTCCTTGTATGTTACATATGGCATTTTTTTTGCTTGTTCATACTCCGTTCATATTCCGGTCATGGGGAGTACATCTTTGTTGATTAGGATTTCTTAAGAAGACTGTTAGGCCAATATACAGATGAGGATAGGAGCAGATGAATGTGAAACAACAAGCAGACAAAGAAGTAGAGAGTAAAAGCAAAATCAAGAAAGTGTTAAGCACTTTGTTTAAAGTACTATGCGCAATCATTATAGCAATCCTACTTTTTGTAGCTATCGTATATACCGTCAATAAGATTAGCAGTTATTCGGAGCAACAAAGAATGGAGCCGTATGGTCAACATGTATCCGTAGACGGGAAAAATATGAATGTGTTCATTCAAGGGGAAGGCGAGGAAACAATTGTGCTTCTGACTGGTTTTGGAACAGCGGCACCAGCGCTTGATTTTAAGCCTCTCATCTCCGAGTTATCTCCATATTATAAAGTTGTCGTTGTTGAGCCCTTTGGTTACGGATTGAGTGATCAGACTGAAAAGGAACGCAGCACAGCAAATATCGTCAGTGAAATTCATGAAGCGTTACAGCGTCTACATATTGATCGTTATATCCTCATGGGTCATTCCATTTCGGGGATCTATAGCCTGGATTACGTGAACAAATATGCAGATGAAGTAAGTGCATATGTCGGGTTGGATAGCAGTGTTCCAGCGATAAGTGAACAGAAGATTGATTCATCAGACACACAACCGATTAAATGGTTCCGCAACTTGGGTTTCGCCCGAGTGCAACTGAAACTGAGTGCCGACCCTTATGATGGACTGCCTTATGATGAGCAAACGAAAGAACAATTGAACATTCTGATACGCAAAAATATGTATAATACCACGCAATTAAATGAGGCAGAAAGTATGTATTCCAACTTTAAAACATCTGAACAACTAACGTTCCCTGTTCATCTTCCAGTTCTTTTCTTTGTTCAAAAGAATCATCCGGCAGCAGACAATTGGGTTCCGGAACACGAGAAGTTATTAGAGAACTCTGTGCGTGGTGAAGTGGTGCTGCTGGAAGCAAATCATTATTTGTATCGTTCCCATGCCAAAGAAATTGCTGAAGGTGTCAGAGCATTTATGATCCGTGATGAGAGAGAGGAATTCAATTGAGATTATTTGAGATACTGTTAGTTCTATCCTGTTTGGCTTTACTAGTAGACCTCCTATTTATTACAAGAAGTGCAAAGAAAACAGGATTGGGTTTGGGGATAGGAAGTAGCGTTATACTCGTAGTTCAATTGTTAGTTGAGGGATACAGATGGCAGTTGCTTGTGGTATATATCATGACGGCTCTATTCATAATCATCGTTTTATTCAGACATTCCGAAAAGATGGTAAATCTTAAAATAGGGAAGTTCTTGAAATATAGTTTATCTTCCTTAATCGTCATTCTGCTTGTTGGTTCTACCGTCTTGTCTGTATACTTACCTGTTTTTAATCTGCCGAAGCTTGATGGTCCAGAGAAGGTGGGTACTCAAACATTTCATTTAACAGACCAGAACAGAGACGAAATCTTCACTGAAGATCAAAGCGATAAGAGAGAACTAATGGTTCAAGTTTGGTACCCAACTGAAAACAGCAATAATAACAAGCGTGACACGCTGTTTCCAAAAGATAAAGAAATGTTCAAAAAGTATATTCAGAGCTTCTCTGCTTCTTTAAAACTGCCCGAATTTTTGCTCGACTACTTGAAGTATAGCCAAACCAACTCTTATGAAAATGTAGAAATATTACCTTCTTCAAGTCCTTATCCCGTGGTATTACTATCTCATGGTATGGGAACCAGTAGAGTTCTACATGTATCACAGGCCGAGAATCTGGCCAGTCATGGGTATATCGTGGTCACCATCGATCATACGTATAGCACCTTCGCTACCCTTTTTCCAGATGGCCGTGTAACGGATTACAAAAAAAGTACGACTACACTAGATGAACGTACAAAAACAGGGAGTATATGGACGAAAGATGTGGAGTTTGTAATCGATCAAATCGAAAAGCTGAATTCAGGTGCAATCGAAAGTCAGTTTAAAGGGAAAATCGATCTAGATCACATCGGCGCGATGGGGCATTCTTTTGGGGGTGCAACCGCGTTTAATGCAACGTATTTAGATCAGAGAATCAAGGCCGGGGTTAATATGGATGGGTCACTATATGAAGTTGAAAATAGAGATGATATAAACAAATCGTTTATGTTCATCCGATCGGGAAGTTTTGAAGATTGGTTCGCCAACTTTGAAATGGATAGAAATTCGGATGATGAAGTAACTAAATCTCTTTCAGATGAGCTGCACATTATGAAAAATGTTATGAATCATGGGGGAAAAGTGATCTATGTAGAAGGAACCCAGCACTTCAATTTCACGGATCTTCAATTCTACTCGGAGTTGATTAAACTGTCGGGCATTACAGGAGATATCAATGGTAAAAGAGGAGCAAACATCGTAAATCAATATGTACTCGATTTCTTTAACAAGCAACTGAAAGGAACGGGTGGAGATCTGATTCAGGGACCAAACGACTTGTATCCGGAGGTGAAATTTGTAGACCCAGAAGAAATCAACTAACCAAAACACTTAAAATTCAGGAGATGATGTGAATGGGACGACAAAAGGGAAAACGCACTTCAATCGCCGTGTTAACGCTGGCATTAACGATGTTAGCTCCAATGTCTGCAATGGGCGCGCCTGCTACAAGTAGCAGTGATCATACGTATGAACCAACCAAGAAAACGGTGATGGAGAAAGCCAAGTTACTCACCGAGAAACATGGAATCACAAGTCTGCAATATGCCCTTATCGATGGTGGCGAGATTGTGGTGTCCGGTCAGACGGGCAAAAACGATAAAAACAACAAGGTGCCTCTTACGCCGGATACGATCTATGGCATAGGATCAACGAGTAAAATGTTCCTCACAGCTTCTGTTATGAAGTTAGTTGAAGAAGGTAAGGTGGATTTGGATCTGCCTGTTGTGAACTATATACCTGATTTTCAGATGAAAGATCATCGCTACAAACAAATCACACCACGCATGCTGTTGAATCATTCTTCCGGTCTGCTGGGCAGCACGGGCAGCAATGCCACATTGTACGGGGATAATGATACGTACTCACATGATACGTTTCTCGAGCAATTAGCGAGTCAAAACCTGAAGGCAGATCCCGGCGCGTTCTCGGTGTATAGTAACGATGGGTTTACGTTATCCGAGATTATGGTTGAACGTGTTAGCGGCATGAGTTTTACAGCTTTTATACACCAATATTTTACGGAACCTTTGGACATGAAACATACCAAAACACCACAGGATGTGGTTGACACGGCAGCAATGGCGGGAATCTATTCTCCTATGTATGAGGGTCAGCTTCCACAAGAGAATTATAATGTTATCGCTACTGGAGGCATTTATTCCACCGCTGAAGATCTTGCGAAGTTTTCACAAATCTTCACGGGAGAGGTCCAAGGCATTCTTACCGATAAGTCTGTAGAAGCCATGGCGCAAGAAGAATACAAAAAAGGCATGTGGCCAGAGGGTGGCGATACGTCTATATCTTACGGTTTAGGGTGGGATAGTGTAAATCTGTACCCATTCAGTGAATACGGTATCAAGGCAGTAACAAAAGGTGGAGATACCATATCGTATCACTCATCATTAGTCGTACTGCCGGAATATAATCTGGCTGCAGCCGTTACCTCATCAGGTGGGACAAGTGCCAAAGATCAGTTCATTGCGAGTGAATTATTACTCAGCGCACTTGAGGAAAAGGGGATTATTACAGAACGGAAGCCGGAAAAATCGTTTGGTGTGCCCGTGAAGGCAGATATACCTAAAGAAATAGCCACGAATGCAGGTATATATGGCGGCAATAATTCAGTTAAGAAGATCGAAATGAATACTGCTGGACAAATGACTGTATCCACACCTTCAGCTCCAAGTGATCCGGCTCAAAAATACACCTATACAGCGGATGGTACTTTTGTTAACGATGAAGGCACGGAAAAGTTGAAATTTGTTAAGGAGAAGAATGGAAGGACTTATCTGTGGTATCGATCTTATATATCCTTACCAGGACTTGGACAATTGGCTTTCTCCGAATATAAAATGGAGAAGCTGGAAGCCAATGAATTATCCCAGGATATTAAGGCCTCATGGGAGCAACGTGAAGGTGGAAAATATTACCTGCTGAATGAGAAATATACATCAACGGTTTATCTCAATTCGGCACCAATTCTCCCTATTCATTTGGACAAAGAGACCCCTGGGTATGTATCCAATACTAAGATTATTGGAGCAAACGAAGCAGTCACGGAGCTGCAAATCCCTGGCCTGGCTGGACGTGATACAAAGGAGATTTACTTTGCTAAAAAGAACGGAGTAGAGTACATTACAGCCGTTGGTAGCATATACGCCAGTGAGGAAATGGTACAACCACTCTATTCGGGTAAACAATCTCTAGCAACGATTCAAGCAGATGGATATGCCAGATGGTTTTCGATACCAGCAACGGTGAAAGGAAAAGTCATGACGGTTAAAATGCCTGCAACTGGCGCCTTTGCCGTATATGATCAGAAGGGTATTTGTATTAATCACACCGTAGTCAGCGGTCAGAATGAGGTTGTTTTACCAGAAAACGGCCGCATTGTATTTGCAGGTGACGTGGATTCCACATTTGAAATTTCATTAAAAAAGTAAATGGATTGGTTCGTTGATCCAATGAAAATATAAAGACATAAAACCTTCTCCATGACGTAGAGGAGGTTTTATGTTGTTGTTGCAGAGCGTATTCAAATTTTGGAATTCAGGATGGAATTAATTCCCCTCCGAGGCTTTTGCCTGCTTGATCCGAAAGGAAATTGTAAAGCTCAAGAGAACGAAAAGCAATTGAAGAGACAAAGCTAATATAATCCCGGTCAACAATCCCCAATTTAGTGAATGACTAACGGCAATGAGCGCTCCGCCGATTCCAATGCTTACCCCCGGACTAAATGCATCTGTAAACTGAAGGCTGGCAGATATCTCTCCTTCTTCACCCGTTTTCGTGTGCTGTAATGCAATCGCCCCGGTCGTGGGATGTGCCAAACCGATGCCAAATCCAGTGAAAAGCTGTGAAATTACTGCAAATATGATCCCGCCTTCAGGGAGGCCAACAGCAAGAATGACCGTAGCAACTCCAATGATCATAAATCCTATACCAATGGTTACCCGTTTCTTTCGGCCCATCCCATGGTCTTTAGCATCGAACTTTGACTGAAGCCAGGCTGCCGCTGACCAGCTTAATGCACCCGCAGCTACAATTAATCCCGCCATATCTGCTGGAAGCTTTTTCACATCTGTCAAAGCCAGGACAACATAGCTCTCGGTCGCATTATAACTAGCAACAAAGAATCCTCTTGAAGCAATCGTGGCCGGTAAACCTCTTCTGGCACTTAAAGTTCCCTCAGGCAGCAGCTTTCGCAAAGGCTGAATCATGATAAGCAATCCTGCTACCGAAAGTACAATTCCTCTCCAATCCGATATAAATCCTAGCCCAGCAAGCAACATTCCCGTTCCAATGGTCAGTAGTACTGCATAACCTTCTTTTCGGTTATTCTTGGAAGGGGTATTCCTTCTAACTGTAAATTTTCGGAAAGCAGGAAGAGTCAGCATGACAGCCAAACCAATGAAGGGAAGCACAAGCCAAAAAACAACTCTCCAAGATATATGCTCCGCTATAAGGCCAGCAATATAAGGGCCAATTAGTGCAGGTATAATATATGCGCCGGAAAACAAAGCAAGTATTTTTGTTCTCAGCTTATCGGGATAACCTAAAGTAATGCTGTAATACACACACGTAATGATCCCGCCTCCACCAAAACCTTGAAACACTCTTCCTATAATTAGGGTAATCATATTCACGGAAGTAGCCGCAATCACAATGCCGATCACAAAAAAAAGTATCGATATGCCAAACGATGCGAATACGCCGTTTTTGTTGATCCGCGCCCCAATGATCATGGTTCCAAGGATTTGTGCCAAAAGAAAAGAGCTGAATATCCAACCGTACAAGTGGAGCCCATTCAATTTTTGAGCCAGGCTTGGGGCAATCGTAACAACTGCTAAACCTTCAAATGCGACGGTAGTGACAGCAAGAATAATCCCTATGGTCAATGCTCTGTACTTGGCGTCGAAAACACCTGCTTCTTTTGGTGTTATATCCATTTTAAAAATCTCCTTTTAGAATAAATTTTAATAGTCCCAACCATAGTTGCTGCAGCAACTATATGTCCAAAAAGTTATCCCCCCCTTTAAAGTGGAGAGGACTCATCTGTGGACTATAGATCTTTTACGTTGTTATACATTACAGTAAGAATCCTTCTAAACATCTCAACCTCCTCCTTGGATAATCCCTGGATCGTTTTATTATATGCGTCCATGGAAGGAGCAAGAATTTCATCTTTCATATCTCGTCCTTTAGGAGTTAAATAAACACGTAAAGATCTTCTATCCGTCTCATGAATCACACGATAAATAAATTCCTTCTTTTCAAGCTTAAACAGCATTCGTGCAACATTGGTCTGGTCCTTGTGCAGTCTCTCGGCAAGGTCCTTTTGAGTAATCCCTTCTTGTTCCCATAGTACGACCAGGATTTCCCACTGATCCACTGTGATGTCAAACGGAGTGACTACCTTTTGATAGTAATTATTCAGTTTAAGTGCCGCGCGCTGTACATTAACACCGATATATTTTTCTAATTCCAAGGTTTTCCTCCTAAATAACCGTCATGATTATAGTTGCTGTGACCATTATAATTCCGCCTCTTTTTTGTGTCAATCATATTTATTGGAGTGAAAACGCCGCCGCTAATCTAAGCATTATCTCCATTTAAACAAGTTTTCCGGTACGCACTAAATTGTAAATCATCATGTACTAAAATTATTTTGCCTGTTCATAATCGGTTCATATAGACGTCACGAGCAGTCCATTTACATGGGTTAAGCTTATTTTAGCGCCAAAGCAAGATACTCTAATAAAGAGATACTGACAGGAGAAGATGCAGATGATACAACAAGAGAAAATGAACGCGGTCAAGAGAGCAATCAAAAAACGAACATCAATTGCAGCTTTAACCCTAGTGTTAACGATGTTAGCCCCGCTATCTGCAATGGCGACACCGGCTGTCATGAACAACAGCAACCTTACGTATGAGACAACAAAGAAAGCCGTGATCGAAAAAGCCAAATTACTGACCGAGACATATGGTACGACGAGTCTGCAATATGCGCTCATCGATGGTGGAGAGATTGTGGTGTCCGGTCAAACGGGCAAGAACGATATAAACGACAAGGTACCTCTTACTTCGAACACTGTCTATGGCATTGGTTCAACCAGTAAAATGATGCTTACAGCCGCTGTAATGAAGCTGGTTGACGAAGGCAAGATTGATTTGGATGCGCCTGTTGTGAACTATATGCCTGACTTTACAATGAAAGATACCCGATACAAACAGATCACACCCCGTATGTTGCTGAATCATTCCTCCGGTCTTCTGGGCACCTCAACCAGCAATGCCACATTGTACGGAGATAATGACACGTATTCACATGATACGTTTCTGGAGCAATTGGCGAATCAAAACCTGAAAGCAGATCCCGGCGCATACTCCGTCTACAGCAACGATGGCTTTACGTTAGCCGAGATTCTGGTCGAAAGAGTGAGCGGCATCGGTTATACCGCATTTATACACAAGTATTTCACGGAGCCTTTGGATATGAAACATACCAAATCACCACAGGATGTGGTTAATCCGTCAGACATGGCGGCAATCTATTCCCCTTTTTATGAGGGACCACTTCCAAAAGAGAATTATAATATCATCGGTACTGGAGGTCTGTATTCCACCGCTGAAGATCTGGTCAAATTTTCAAGAATATTCACGGGAGAAGTTGATGGTATTCTTTCCAGTAAGTCTGTAGAAGCTATGGCGCAAGAAGAGTATAAAAGAGGCATGTGGCCAGAGGATAGCGATACGCTGATGTCTTACGGGTTGGGGTGGGATAGTGTGAACTTGTTCCCATTCAACGAATACGGCATTAAGGCCGTTATGAAAGGTGGAGATACGTTATCTTATCAGTCTTCACTGGTGGTACTTCCGGAATACAATATGGCTGCAGCCGTTATCTCTTCAGGCGGGTCAAGCTTAACCAATAATTTCATTGCGAATGAATTATTACTCAGCGCACTTGAGGAAAAGGACATCATTACAGAACGGAAGCCAGAAAAATCATTCGGCGTACCCGTGAAGGCCAATATGCCTAAGGAAGTCTCCAAGTTTGCAGGTATATATGGTGGCAATAATTCAGTTATGAAGATCAAAATAAATAAGGCTGGACAAATGACTGTATCTTCACTTACAGCTCCGAGTAATCCGGCTCAAGAATACACATATACAGCAGATGGTACTTTTGTTAATAACGAAGGTACAGACAAGTTGAAATTCGTTGTGGAGAAAAATGGGAAAACCTACTTGTGGTCACGATCTTATATATCCGTTCCAGGACTCGGACAGCTGGCTTTCTCAGAATATAACGGGGAGAAGCTTGAAGGCAATAAATTATCCAAGGAGATTAATGCCGCATGGTCAAAGCGCGATGGTAAAAAATATTATCTGGTGAATGAGAAATACACATCCATGGTTTATCTCAATGCTTCATCGATCCTGCCTATTCATATGAATCAAGAGAATCCAGGGTATATGTCCAATCATAAGATTATTGGAGCAAACGAAGCAGCCAATCTTTTGCAGATTCCGGGTACTGCCGGACGTGATACGATGGACATTCGATTCTCTAAAAAGAACGGTGGAGAGTATCTTACAGCCTTAGGTTATGTATACGCCAGTGAGGAACTGGTAAAACCAATCTATTCGGGTAAACAATCCGCAACAACCATTCAAGCAGATGGATATGCCAAATGGTTTTCGGTACCAGCGACTGCGAAAGGAAAAGTCATGACAGTGAAGTTGCCTGCAAATGGAGCCTTTGCTGTCTATGATCAGACTGGAATTTGTATTAATCACAGCGTGGTCAGCGGTAAGAATGATGTTGTTTTACCAGAAAACGGCCGTATTGTATTTGCAGGTGAGGTTGGTTCTTCATTTGAAATTTCATTAAAAAAGTAAAATGAATGGATTTCCAAACGGCTGAACACCAAACGAACTCAACAGGAGAGAACCATCATGATGAAAAAAATATTAATCATTTTGCTCAAAATATTCGGAGCCATCGTTATCGCTTTTGCATTTTTTATTGCCACTGTTTTTATTGTTAATGTATTTAGCAACAAATCGGAAGAAGGGAAAATAAAACCCTATGGTCAGTTTGTAGCAGTTGACGGGAAAAACATGAATGTGTTGATTCAAGGAGAAGGCAAAGAAACGGTCGTATTGCTTCCTGGATACGGAACACCTGCCCCAGCCCTTGATTTCAAACCTGTGATCGATGAGCTATCTCCATTTTACAAAGTTGTTGTCATTGAGCCTTTCGGTTATGGATTAAGTGACATTACTGAAAAAGAGCGTACCACGGAAAATATGGTTAGTGAAATTCATGAAGCGTTACAGCAACTTGGTATTCAACGTTACACGCTCATGGCTCACTCCATTTCAGGGATATACGGACTGGATTATGTGAACAAATATCCAAACGAAGTAACTTCCTTTGTCGGCATCGAGAGCAGTGTCCCAACGCAGGGAGGTAACGATGATCCATTCCCAACTGAAACGTACAAACTGCTTAAAAAATCAGGATTCTACCGATTGTTAATGAAACTGGCCCCTGATCAACTGATTGCACCTGATGTTGATGATGAGACCAGAGAGCAAATTCGAATACTTTCACTCAAAAATACGTTTAATCCGAACAACCTGAATGAAGGTGAAAACTTTGGTCCTAATTTCAAAGCAGCTGAGAACCTGTCCTTCCCCAAAGATCTTCCTGTGATTTTCTTCTTACAAGCGAATGATACGGAAACAGAAGGCTGGATACCCTTGCATGAAGAGCAAGTCAAAGATTCTGTGCATGGAAAAGTGATGACATTTGATGGAGAACATTATTTGCATCACACCCGATCCAAAGAAATGGTTCAAGAATATAGAAAGTTTATGAGTGAGATAAAATAGTGTCGCCAACAAAAGAAGTCGCGAAATCGCGGCTTTTTTCTGTTAGGGAGATGGTGAATATACATACTTCGTTATCTATTGGAAAATTTAGGTTGACACTTCTTTTTGTCGCGTATACAATCGTATACATGAACACGTTGTATACATATGTATACACGTAATGGGGGTGGCACAAATGAGAGATCGTCCTATCGAAGAGATGGATGGAAGTGTACGTCAAGGTGAGCGTCCGAGACGCGATATGAGTGACAATGAGCAACGTGGTGAACGTTCCAGACGTGGAAGAGGTCATGGTGAACATGAGGGAAAACGGGGCCGTGGTGCGCAGACATTCCGTCGCGGCCGAATTCTTGTATTTCTGGAACAAATGCAGAATCGGAGAACAACGCTTGTCCGACAACTTGGACAGGAGGAGTATGAACATATTCGCCCGGTGATCAGTGGGGAGTTAAAAGCTATTGATCAGGTCATCGACGAGTATATCCATCTTTTCGAGCTGCAAAATGAAGATGTAAACCCCAATAAGGATCTGGAGAGTGAGAGTGAATAAGTATGATTCGTCGTTTTTTTTCGTATTATCGTCCTTATAAAAAACTGTTTTTGATTGATTTTGGATGCGCTGTACTCGCAGGTCTTCTGGAGTTGGCTTTCCCCCTTGCCGTCAGCAAATTCATTAATGAATTGTTGCCAGGTCAGGATTGGCCTCTCATTATGCTTGCCTGCGTCGTGCTGTTATCCATCTATGCACTTAATACCGTATTGAACTATGTAGTTACATATTGGGGACATATGCTGGGCATTAACATTGAGACCAACATGCGTGAGAAGATGTTCGCTCACTTGCAGAAGCTGTCCTTCCGTTTCTTTGATAATCGTAAAACAGGCCACTTAATTGGTCATCTTACGAATGATCTGAATGATATCGGCGAGGTTGCTCACCATGGACCTGAAGATGTATTCATCGCAGTAATGACATTAATCGGATCGTTCTGGCTGATGGCTAACATTAATCTTGAGCTAGCGCTGCTTACCTTTATCATTATCCCAATTATGGCTTGGGTCATTATCGTATTTGGTGGCCGCATGACAAAGACGTATCGGCGACTTTTCGGAGACGTCGGCAATTTCAATGCGCGTATTGAAGATAACGTCGGCGGTATGCGTGTTGTGCAATCGTTCGCCAACGAAGAACATGAGAAAGAACTTTTTGCAGTGGACAATCAGAATTTCCGTAAAACCAAACTGCTTGCCTACAAAACGATGGCAAAAAGTATCTCGGTCAGTTATATGATGATGCGACTGGTTACTGTGTTTGTCATGATCAGCGGGGCTTGGTTTTATATCGATGGCAGAATCAATATGGGTGACTTTATGGCTTTCCTGCTTCTGTCCAATATCTTCTTCCGCCCGATCGAGAAAATCAATGCCGTCATAGAAAGTTATCCAAAGGGCATCGCTGGTTTCAAGCGTTATCTGGAGATCATTGATACAGAACCAGAAATTGCGGATAGCAAAAACGCCGTTGAATTCGAAAGTGTGAAGGGTGATATTCGCTTCGAGAACGTCTCGTTCGGATATGAATCCAGTCGGCGTATTCTGAGTGATATCAGTCTATCTGTTCGACCAGGGGAAACCGTTGCTTTTGTGGGTCCTTCGGGTGCAGGCAAGACGACAATCTGCAGTCTGCTGCCCCGATTCTATGAGGTTGAAGAGGGACGTATCACTGTGGATGGCGTCGACATTCGTAACGTTAAGCTTCAATCCTTGCGCAAGCATATTGGAATCGTTCAACAGGATGTATTTTTGTTCTCGGGTACCATTAAGGAGAATATTGCTTATGGTGATCTGAGTGCAACGGATGAACAAATCTGGGATGCCGCCCGTCGTGCCTCGTTGGAGGAATTAATTCTTACGTTGCCAGACGGTATGGATACAGTCATTGGGGAGCGTGGAGTCAAGCTGTCCGGAGGACAAAAACAGCGTTTGTCCATCGCACGTATGTTTTTGAAAAACCCGCCCATTCTTATTCTGGATGAGGCAACCTCTGCGCTGGACACGGAAACGGAAGCACTGATCCAGCAATCACTCGCTGAATTGTCGGTGGGCAGAACAACACTTGTGATTGCACACAGACTGACAACTATCAAGAATGCAGATCGAATTATCGTAGTGAACACAGATGGTATCGCTGAGCAGGGCAACCATGAGGAATTGGTCGCTGCTGGAGGAATATACAGCCGTCTTCATCAGGTGCAATATAGTCACTCTTAATCCATATAAATTGAAGTATAGAATGTTTACACTGTACACTCCGATGACAGAACAACCTTGCCGCGCATATGCGCGGCTTTTTTTATTGATTAGATATTAAAAATGAAGTTATAAAATGCTATGCAAAATATAATGTTGACAACGTCCACTAACGTGACTATTATAATGTTGACAATGTCCACTAAAAAGGAGGGTTTGACATCAACTCTCAGTACATAAATCCAGATATCTTGGCTGACATGCGACGTTTTAACCGTTTTTATACCAATATTCTTGGTGTACTCGATAAGCATATTCTTGGAACAGGGTACTCGTTTGCGGAAGTACGGGTCATTATTGAGATTGGAATTCGGGGAGAGAGCATCGCGAACAATCTGGTAGATACACTGACCATTGATCGCAGTTACATGAGCCGAATCGTGAACAAGCTGTCCAAGGAAGGACTGCTGGTGAAAGTGAATTTTGCTGCCGACAGCCGGGTCAGTCTGATTCGTCTGACAGCCAAGGGTGAGGAGCTGTATGCCCAATTGAATGATCGATCCGATCAACAGATCCTGAAGCTGATGCAAGAATTGAATGAAGAAGAGATTCAAGAGGTGTACACCTCCATGATGAACATACAAGAGAAGTTGAACAAGAAGGCAGGAGAGACAACACGATGATACGATTTGAATGTGATTATAACGAAGGTGCGCATGAACGAATTTTACAAAGACTGATGCAAACCAATATGGAACAGACGAGCGGGTATGGCACGGATGAGCATTGTGAACGGGCGAGAATGCTTATTCGTCAGGCATGTGACAATGAGCAAGCTGATATTCATTTCTTGGTTGGCGGTACACAGACAAATACAACGGTGATTGCATCTATTTTGCGTCCATATCAAGGTGTAATTGCAGCGAGCTCAGGACATATTGCGGTTCATGAAACCGGAGCTATTGAAGCTACGGGACATAAGGTGCTCACAGTTCCAAGCGAGGACGGAAAGATCACGCCAGAGCAGGTTAGAGCAGTCTATGATGCACATATGAATGACTCGTCACCGGAACACTGTGTTCAACCAGGAATGGTCTACATATCCCAACCAACGGAGAATGGAACGATGTACGACAAGGCAGAGCTGCAAGCATTGCATACAGTGAGCAGAGCATGTGGTCTTCCGTTTTTCGTGGATGGAGCACGTCTTGGATATGCACTCGCTTCACGCGATTGCGATATGACACTTGCTGAACTTGCACGCTTGTGCGATGTGTTTTACATCGGGGGAACCAAGATTGGCGCATTGATGGGAGAGGCGGTTGTTATCCTGAATGATGCACTGAAACCGGATTTTCGTTATATGATCAAACAAAAAGGTGGCCTGCTTGCCAAAGGCAGATTGCTGGGAATCCAATTCGAAACATTGTTCGAAGATGGTCTGTACCTCAATATTTCTCGCCATGCCGTAGATATGGCCTTGAGAATTCATGACTCACTCGAACAGCAGGGGGTACACTTCCTGTACGATTCACCAACCAACCAGCAGTTTCCGATTCTGCCTGATCGTTTGCTTGAGAAATTACGCAGTGGTTATACCTTCTCCTTCTGGGAAAAGGTTGACGATACACACAGTGCGGTGCGGTTCTGCACCAGCTGGGCAACTCGTCAAGAGAATGTGGATGCACTGACTCGTGATATCACTCAATTATTGCACGAAGAGATCCACGTGCCAGAACGGGTCGAAGCATTGGTCTAATCTTGAAGGACAACCTATTGTGGTTGTCCTTTTTTGGTTTGCCTTTTGTGTGATAGTTGTGAGATAGGGAGTGCATACTCGGTTACTCACTCAAGGCCATGTCATATTTCTCTTTCAGCCGTCGGATATCGGCTCTTGGCGGCGCACCGAACATGCGTGCATATTCCCTGCTAAACTGAGAAGCACTCTCGTATCCAACCCGGAATGCTACATCTGCCGCATCTGCAGATTCGGCCATCAGAAGTCGGCGGGCTTCCTGTAACCTTAATTGTTTCTGGAATCGTAATGGACTCATGGCTGTGATCTCTTTGAAGTGACGATGGAATGAAGAGACGCTCATGCTGGCGGTCTCAGCCAGATCTTCAATGCGAAATGGCTGTTCCCAATGATGAACGATGTACTCAATCGCTTCTCTGATCCGATAAGTGCTGCTACCTTC
The DNA here is from genome assembly GCF_037973995.1 of Paenibacillus sp. FSL R5-0701. Lineage (NCBI taxonomy): Bacteria > Bacillati > Bacillota > Bacilli > Caryophanales > Paenibacillaceae > Paenibacillus > Paenibacillus sp. FSL R5-0701. The sequence continues at coordinate 3,239,528 of NZ_CP150230.1, forward strand.
AACCGCAATCTGCGCCAGTTCTCCTCCGTAAGGCCCTTGAAGGAGGCGGAACAGGATTTCTTTAACGTACAACGGAGCCAGAAACGGAATCTCTCCCGGCGTATCCAGCAATCGAACAAGTCGGAGTACAGCGTCCTGAATGGACGATTCCATCTGACCTACAAACATAGCTCGTCTGGCGTTTTCGTTGAATGTTACCTTGATGTTGCATTCGTTAAGTACTTCGAGAATTTGGTTCGGTGTAAATTCGAGCTTGAGACTTAAGTAGGGTGCATCGGTGGATGCCTTGATAATCTGCCCGATGACCGGGAGATTCATGGAAGCAATCAGGTAGTTGGAAGGTCCATATTCATAACGCTCCTGTGCGAGCAATACTTCTTTCAACCCTTGAACAATCACACAAAATGAAGGTTTATATACTCTGTATGCCGGCTCACTAATCTTGGAATGGTGATAGACAAACAAGGAAGGAATCGCTGTTTCCATTGCACCGTTATGGTGGGAATGGCGTTCGATCAGGTCACTTAATTCCTGTTTTGGTTGAAATAATTCTTCGGTCATACGTATCCTCCTCACAGATTTAACCTACATACATTATAAAGCTTACCGTACAGAATCAAAAGGAGGCCTGAGAGGATCAGGCAATCAATTAAGACGATTGATATACCGCTTGCAGCCCATGACTCGGCATACTAAGAGTATGTTAACAGAGCCAAGCGATTAAAGTTTATTTGAAAAGTTGGGTGAACAAGGTGAAGAAGTGGTTATCAAACCATGTGAGGCAAATTTTGATTGACAGGCTCGAATCACAAATTAAGTATGAAGAAAATTCCGTACATCGAGAGATATACTTCACATGCTGGTTAGAGCTAGTTACCGAAGATTTCGAGTGAACTTCAGTTTACAGAACAAATTCAAGGAGAGTGTGAAATATGGAATATGTGGGCTAACACGAAATCTCAGTTGATCCGAATTCTTAATGCTAAAGTCGCCATTTGGCGGCTTTTTTTATGGTGATTTGATGAGTGAATTGACAGTTCCTTTATATTAAAGTTATTATAGATACATTAGATCCTTAATTGAGAAGGAGATTATAATCTATGAATAACGGACATTCATCCGGCCAAACGAACGAATCGTGGAGTGGTCATTCCGCTCCTTTCGCTACGTTACAGGAAACACCTATCTTATCCTTGCTCCAGCCATCCCAAGGTGAACGAATCCTTGATGTAGGTTGTGGCAATGGGGATCTGACAGCCAAAATTGCAGCCGCAGGAGCGCTGCCAACAGGCATAGATTTTTCAGAAGAGACGATTAGGCAAGCTAAACAGAAATACCCTGATATGAATATTAAAGTAGCAAATGCTTGTCATTATCGGACAGAAGAACCGTTTGATGCTGTCTTCTCTCATGCCGTTCTGCATTGGATAAAGGATGCTCCAGCTGTAGCACAATCAATACAGTTAGCGCTTAAGACGGGCGGGCGATTCGTGGCTGAGTTTGCTGCAAATGGTAACACGGCTATATTAATTACAGCGGTACAGGAAGAACTGGATGCCCGTGGATACAAATGGGAAGGACGGAATCCATGGTATCACCCGACCATTGTTGAATATGCTAATCTTCTGGAGCAACACGGATTTCGAGTTAGTCTGGCCCAGCACGTTGATCAATTTACCCCGTTCAAGCCAGGTGCCAGAAAGTGGTTGACCAGTTTCGCGGAGTATTTATTCAGTGGTATCACACCTGCGGATCAGGATGTTATTATGGATGCTGTTGAGAAAAGGATACAGCCACTACTGATGCGGGATGGACAGTGGTATCTGGACAGAAGCCGACTGCGAGTCGTAGCTATTAAAGAATAGGGGAATACGGGATGAAAATGGACAAACCCAAGATTCAGGAGCAGTTGCTCGAACCGGAAACGATAGCATTCCTGGAATCCAAAGTAGAGTACAAACACAAACTGATCGAGAACATTACATTGGATCAACAGGAAGCGAGTAAGGTTTCCTTTGAAAATGTTGTATTTAGACATGTGACAATCTCGGAGTCTGCCTTGGAACAATTTGAATTCACCGATGTACGGTTCGAACACTGCGACTTCTCCAATGTCAATCTCTCTGGTGCCTTCATGCATCGGATCGAATGGCATAATTGCAAGTTTGTCGGAACTGATTTTTCCAATAGCCGATTGCAAAATGTCAGTTTCTTTCATGGTCTAGGCGACTACAGCAATTTCCGTTTTGCCCATCTGAAACAGGTCTCCTTCTCGGAAAGTACCTTGATTGGTGCGGATTTTGCCTATCTGGCGCTGCAAAAAATGGAGTTCAGTCAATGTAACATCGACCAAGCTTCCTTAACGGGGACCAAAATGAAGGATTTGGACCTTAGCGATTGCGAATTTGACTCCTTGGTGCTGACCATGGAAGATCTCAACGGTTGTGTGATTTCACCACATCAAGCCGCCACATTTGTAGGATTAATGGGTTTGATTATCAAATAAATGGCATGATCACATATAAGGGGTTGCCAAGATAGTGGAAGTGTGTATAATTGGAGACACATTAGAATAAAAACAGGTTTTCTAGGGTTCCGCGATGGATGTGTCGGTCTGGTCCGAGAGAAAACCCGCAACCTGTTGGTTGTGCCACGGAGGGATAAAAGCCTGGGAGATGAACTGCTACATGCAGTTTGTTTCCCGGGCTTTTTTTGTTTTTACGCTAATGTACCCATACTAGGTGTAAAAAATGAATTAGAGAAAGGGAGTTATAGGAATGAATAAAACGTGGATGTCGGTTGTGATTGCTGCGTTGTTTGAAGTGGGTTGGGTCATTGGATTGAAACATGCCAGTGGTCTGCTGGAATGGGGGTTTACGTTGGTTGCAATTATCATTAGTTTCTCCTTGATGATTGCAGCTTCGCGGACACTGCCTGTGGGAACCGTATATGCAGTATTCGTTGGCCTGGGTACCGCAGGCACGGTACTTGCAGAGATTATTTTGTTTAATGCGACTGTTCAAACCGGAAAAATGGTGCTCATTGGTGTACTTTTACTCGGCGTAATTGGTCTTAAAATGCTGAGCAAAGAGAAGAATAAGGAGGTGCAGCTATAATGAACTGGGTATTTCTTATCTTGGCAGGTATATTTGAGATGATCGGAGTGCTGATGATAAACAAGTTGCACAAAGACCGTAGTCTCATTTCACTGGTTCTATTGGTAGCCGGGTTTGGTTTAAGCTTCCTGTTCCTGTCCATTGCGATGGAAACTCTTCCGATGGGAACAGCATATGCCGTGTGGACGGGAATCGGAGCCTCCGGTGGTGCCATTCTGGGCATGGTGTTTTACGGAGAACCTCGAAATGCCCTAAGAATTCTGTTTATCGCTATGGTGCTCGGATCGGCAGTCGGCCTTAAATTGGTCAGTTAAACAAAGTGATATTAAAAAGATAATGTACAGATTACGTTTTTAATGGTATCCTTATACGTTACGTGTGAAATAAAAGATGCGTCTTATTGATAGATGTGCGTAAATGAAGGAGACAACATGACATTTAAGGACTTGAATATTATCCCCTCTATTATGGAAGGGTTAAGCAAAGCAAACTATACTAATCCTACCCCTATACAGGAACAGGCCATACCAGCTGTATTAGCTGGCAGAGATCTGCTGGGATGTGCACAGACAGGAACAGGCAAGACAGCAGCATTTTCGGTGCCGATCATTCAATTATTAAGCGAAAGATCCAAAGGACAAGGATCAAAGTCCGCACGACATATTCGCTCATTAATTTTGACACCAACACGAGAACTGGCTATTCAGATCGCGGATAACATCAAGGTATATAGCCGGTATACGGACATTCGTTGTACGGCAATCGTTGGCGGCGTTTCGCAAAAAGTACAAGAGCGTGCGCTGAATCAAGGTGCAGATATTATTATCGCAACGCCTGGCAGATTGAACGATCTGATTAACCAGAAACGGATTGATCTGAAGATGGTTGAAATTCTGGTTCTGGATGAAGCAGACCGGATGTTGGACATGGGCTTCATTCATGATGTGAAAAGAATCATTGCCAAAATGCCGAACAAAAAGCAGACGCTGTTCTTCTCAGCTACGATGCCTCCTGAAATCACCAAAATGGTTAAAACCCTGCTGGTTGATCCAGTCAAAGTAGAAATCACACCGGTATCTTCCACAGTAGACCGCATTGAGCAGTCTATATATTTGCTGGAGAACGGCAAGAAGCAACAGATGTTGAACCAAATTTTGGAGGATAAATCCATCGTCACGGCATTGGTGTTCACACGCACGAAGCGCGGCGCTGACCGGGTTACACGTGATTTGGCCAAAGTTAATGTTACGGCACAGGCTATTCATGGCAACAAGTCTCAGAACGAGAGACAACGGGCACTGAACAACTTTAAGAGTGGTGCAACACGTGTATTAGTTGCGACAGATATCGCGGCAAGAGGAATTGACGTGGAGGAACTGTCACATGTCATTAACTTTAACCTGCCTAACATTCCGGAAACGTATGTTCACCGTATTGGCCGTACAGGGCGGGCAGGCAAAAGCGGGATGGCCATCTCGTTCTGCGAGAAGGACGAACTTCCATTCCTGAAGGATATCGAGAAAGTAATCAAAAAGACGATTCCTGAAGTGAAAGGTCATCCGTATCCAATGACAGGTGTACCTGTGTTTGATAAAACCAGCAAAGCATCAGGCAGTAAACCTTCGTTCAACAAATCGGCTGCAGGCAAACCGGCGAAGTCCAAAGCTAACCCGGCACGCAAGCCAAAATCCGAATGGTTTGCCAAGAGTGGTAAATCAAACAGCAGTCGTTCAAACGACGGTAGACCCAATAGTAGTAGATCCAACAGCAGTAGCAGTAAATCAAACCATGGCTCATTCAGCCGCAGCAGCAAAACTAGAAATGATAGAGCCAATTAAGATCTAAATAAATCCAGACAAAACCTTCTCCATTCATATGGAGGAGGTTTTATTATGCGCTTTTATGTGTAACAACCTTATTTACATACGAACTTACATTCGGTATCATTATATCGTTCACTGGTGAAAGGGAGGTACTGACTTGAAGGATACGATAATTGAATACAGTTTGAAGAAAAAAGGTGCGACCAAGGATTATCCATTTGGTCCTGATCCTGTAACCATTAAGGTCGGAGGGAAAATATTTGCATTACTTTTCGAAGACAAAGAAGAAAATGGTCTATTAAACTTAAAATGTGATCCTATAATTGCAGAGAACCTGAGAGAGCAGCATGAAGCGGTTCGACCAGGATATCATATGAACAAAAAACACTGGAATACCATTACGCTGGATGGTTCATTGTCCGATGAAGATGTCTACGTCATGATTGATCACTCCTATGATAGGGTTGTCCAATCCCTTCCGAAAAGGATTCGGGATTCTCTGAACGGTAAGAGATAAGAAGAAATAAATGAGGTAGGTAAAAGGCTAATGGTCTGCTTCACTAACAGAATGAATATCCTATGAAAATGAAGACATATTTGAAGTCCATTTGGTTCCATTACCTTGGAAATAAACAAGATCGAACGGCCTTGTATAATGTGGCTTCCCTTGTTATCAATGCTGTAACAGGGATAGGCAAGTTAATCCTGGGCATATATCTGCTTTCGGGATGGTTCATTACAAATGCTGTATATTATCTGATTCTGTGTGTGGCGAAAGGCCAAGTGCTCCATAAATATACAGTTACCAAGAGAATGGACTCTCCCGAAGAAAGATACAGATTGGAGCTTTCGGTATATAAGCGCGGGGGTCTGTTCCTGTGTTTACTGGGTGCGTCCTATTCGATGGTCTGCCTGCGAATGTATCTAATCGGCGATGCTTTCATATATGAGGGTATTATCGTGTATATCGTTTCTACAGTTGCTTTTACCAAGTTGGTTTTTGCCGTGTATGGTACCTGGGCTAACCGTCATCTCCATAACCCGATCATATCTACATTGAAAATGATTAACTTCACCGATGCGATGGTATCCATCGTGGTGACCCAAGCGACATTACTTACCATGCAAGGCTCACCTCTTGCATTAAAAACCAGTAGCTTGTTTGGCATGGGGTGCAGCGTTTTATTTTGTTTGATGGGGGTCTGGATGATGTTCCACAAAAAAAGGGAAACAAGCACGGATCCAAACCGATCTCCTGGCACTGAATGTTAACATTGAAGCATTATTGGCAATCCACTAAAGGAGTGATATCTATGGATCAACAACAACAATTGGCAATGGTACAACGTATGCGTCAAAATGTCGTCGGTACAGGTGCAGCTCTTCAACCCAGTTCCACGTATGCGGTCACAGTAAAAGAAGTCATGATTCCTACAACTAAAGGGGATACACGTGTACTTGTGTATACACCGGATAGGGATCATTCCGCGCCTCTGCCGGTCTTCTTTAATATGCATGGGGGTGGTTTCATCTTGGGACAAGCAGAGATGGATGACCCATGGTGTCGTCTGATCGCTGACCGTGCTGATTGTGTGGTCGTTAATATCGATTACAGTCTTGCACCAGAGCACAAGTTCCCAACGGCGGTCCATGAATGTTACGACGTTGTACAGTGGGTCCACGCCAATCCGCAATCCTTATCGGTTAACCCGTCTCTATTCGCTATCGGGGGGCATAGTGCTGGTGGTAATCTTGCTGCAGCAGTATGTTTATTGAACCAGCAACGTGGAAGCGAGCTACCTATTGTACTACAGGTTATCGATTATGCCGTGTTGGATGTGGCTACAGATCCGGCCGAGAAACCGGGTTTTGAAGAAGCCATTCCAGCCGATATCGCCAGAACGTTCAATGCCATGTACCTTGGAACGTCAGAAGATGCGCAAGACCCGCTGGCTTCACCTGTGTTTGCAACATCATTAGAGGGACTTCCAGAAGCATTGATTATTACCGCGGAGAAAGATTCACTAGCCCAAGAAGCAAGAACATATGCAGCAAGGCTGGAAGCAAGCGGTGTGAAGGTGACTCTTAAGGAGTACGAGGGAGCTGCTCATGGATTTACGCATTCTGGGGATCTCCAGATGGCTGAGGATGCCTGGTACCGAATGAGTGACAAGATCAGAGAAGCATTTTCCAAATAACTTGCATCAGAATGACACTTAGAAGGAATCTGGTTATCTTGAAGTCGCCTAAAGGCGGCTTTTTTCGTTCATTAGTGTGATTGCTTCAATGGCTTGGTGAAACCAAGCTTCTGAGCTTGCGGATGTGTTAATAAACTAGATTAGGAGCCTTATTGAGATTATAACGATATCGTTAAGGGTAAGAGTTGTTAAATTAGAGGAAATAATGACCAATACCAGGAGGTTTATTATGAACCAATATAACAGTCCATCCGATATCGCGATTCTTGGCATGGGAACGGCTCTACCTGCTCACCCTGTAGCACAGTCAGATATTGCAGAATTAATCGCTTCTTCTCTTCAGGATCGGCCAGATTTGGCCCGTTTTTCCAGACGAATATTCAAGTCCTGTGGTGTTGAAACACGATATACTGTGGAACCGAGCTATCTGGGTTCACTGGAAGAATGCCGTTATCTGCCCTCTGGTGAGCGATCAGACATCCCGACAACCGAAGAACGAATGAATACATACAAGCGAGAGGCGCTTCCGCTCGGGATTGAGGCTGCTGAGAAAGCCCTGAAGGATTCAGGCGTATCTCCTAAGAGCATCACGCATATCATCACGGTCAGCTGCACCGGTCAATATCTTCCGGGTCTTGATGTTATGCTCATCCGTCATTTGGGTTTGTCTGCCCGAGTTAATCGACTGCCGCTGATCTTTCAGGGGTGTGCCGCAGGGTTGAAAGCCATTCAGATGGCACGAGATGTCGTGCAGGGTGCTCCCGGATCACAGGTCCTTGTGGTCTGTGTAGAATTGTGCACCATTCATTTTCAGCCCGTACAAGATCGGGAAGCGCTGTTTGCAGCTTCATTCTTCGGAGACGCTGCTTCTTCCTGTGTAGTGGGTACACCAGAACCTCAGCACAAGAATGTTCTGAGTCTGGGCACGGGTTATTCTGTGCTTCTTCCGGATTCGACTGAAGATATGACCTGGGAGGTGGGGAATCTGGGGTATGACCTGTATCTATCCCCACGTATTCCGAAGCTGTTAGGTGTTCATTTGGAAGAGGAACTACGTCTTTTATTGCAAAGTGAACAGCTGCCTGAACTGTGGGCCATTCATCCGGGAGGACGTGGGATTGTGGACTCTGTGCAGAATGTAATGAAGCTGCGAGACGAGCAAACGAAGTATAGCAGGGATGTCCTCAGAATGTTTGGTAACTTATCCTCCAATACCATTCTGTTTGTACTGAACGCGATGCGTGAGGACATGAAGGCACAGGGTCAATCCTCTACGGATGGTGTAGCCATGGCATTTGGACCGGGACTCACCGCAGAGTTGATGAAATTCACTTATGTCCCCTCATTATCTTCAGTGATGGAGGAGCACGATCATGTCCTTTTTTAGAACATTGTCCATTCGAGCCAAGGAAGATGAACTGATGGATGACTTTTCTCTGGGAGGGGAGGAGCTGCGTGAAGCGCTTAGACATCTGAGACGTCTTAACAAAATATTTGCAGCACCTGGCCCAACTCTGGCTGGTGTAGAGAAGTTATGGAACTCCGTCGGTAAGCCGAATAAGCTGACCCTGCTGGATGTGGGCGCAGGTTCAGGAGATGTGAACCAGAAACTATTGCAATGGGCGGATCGTCAGGGTGTTCAGCTGGAGATTACACTGGTTGATCTGACGGAAGAGGCGTGTGAGGAAGCGAGACAACTATTCCGTCACGAACCCCGAGTCCGGGTACAACGTGCCGATCTTACACAACTGCCGGATGCTTCAGCAGATATCGTGACAGGTTCCCAGTTTGTACATCATTTTGACGGAGATCAACTGGTTGATATGGTTTCTCATATGCTGAGAGCATCCAGATACGGTGTCGTTATTAATGATATTCACCGCCATCCCGTATCCTATAAGGCGGTCTGGATTACAACACGAATGATTTCGCGCAATCGGTACATTCGTCATGATGGGCCTCTTTCCGTAGCCAAAGGTTTTACAGGGAGGGATTGGAAGGAACTTAAACAACGGCTAAATCATGATACGATGACCTATGAATGGAAGCCATTATTCCGTTACTCTGTTGTTATTCCCACGAAAGGCAGGTGATCTTACGTGTCGAAATCGATAGATGTGATTGTCATCGGAGCCGGAATTGCCGGCAGTACATGTGCAATGCAACTGGCAGGGAAAGGACATCGGACGCTTTTGCTGGATCGCCAGGAGTTCCCGCGGCACAAAACCTGCGGTGAGTTCATGTCACCCGAAACCAAGGAGATGTTAGAAGTTCTGGATATTCACCTTCTGGACCAGGCGAAGAAACCCAGCACCATGGATCATGCCAAAATCGTTATGCCACAAGGCGGAGTGATCGAAGCACCGCTGCCGGGATTTGCATATGGCATTAGCCGATATGAGCTGGACCAGATTTTGCATCAGAAGGCGCTGAAGGCCGGAGCCCAGATTGTGACCAAAGCGACCATAACGAGCATCGAGCAGCTTGAGGATGCCACTTATGAGGTTCAAGTGAAACAGGGAGATGAGCGGATCAGCTACAGAGCCAAAGCCGTTATCGGAGCACATGGGACCAAAAAGCCGCGCGGGATGGCTTCTGCACCTGATCTGCGGGACCAAACCATATACGTTGGCGTCAAGTCTCACTTCAGCGGGATAGAGATTCCCGCACGGGTAGAGTTATATTTTTGCGAGGGTGGTTACGTGGGCATTTCTCCGATTGAGGATGGCATTGTGAATGTCGCCGCATTGTTGACACTGGATACCGTTCAGGGAAGTGGCAAGTCTGTAAACGATATTTTACAGGCGGCATCCCTGACAAACGTGAGTTTGGCAGCCCGTTTAGCCGAAGGAAAGCCTGTAGATGGAACGCAAGTGTCGATTGCACCGCTGCATCTGTCCAATGTTCCAGAACCGTGGTCCCAATATCCGCATATTGGGGATGCCATGCTGATGATACCGCCCTTATGTGGAGACGGAATGTCCATTGCCCTTCGCTCTTCACTCCTGTGTGCAAGGTGGACTGACAAGTACCTGCAAGGCGACATTGAACATGCCGATTGGCAGAGTAATTACACGCTGGAAGCAAGCCGTGAATTCACTCAATTGCTCAGACGCGCAAGAAGAATTCAAAAGCTGGCTTTTGCCAAAACCAATAAATTCTATCCTGGTCTGGCCCGGATGATCCCCGGTCTAGCCGCTTATGTTGTGAAGGCCACACGGTTATCTGAGATGAACGCAGCGCGCTAATAGGCTGAAAGTTTGCTCAATACTTATGCGAAAGAGGTTGCTGACGGCGGCCTCTTTTTTGGTGTACAAACATTAATTTTGTGGAGACAGTTTGGAAATTCGGGAAATGCTCGTATAATAGAATCTAATGTAATGATAGAGAGTTAATTCAGATGAAATGTCGGGAGGCACTATTTAAGATGAACTATTCATTTTCCAATCGTATCGCAGCACTGCAACCATCCATTATTCGTGAAATTCTGAAGGCTTCTTCGGGACAAAATGTGATTCCATTCTCTGCGGGAAATCCTGCTCCGGAAACCTTTCCTATTGAGGCGATTCGCACATTCACTCAATCCATTCTGGAGCATGACCCGGTCACAGCTCTGCAATATGGGATTACGGAAGGATATGTTCCCCTCAGGGAAGCATTGACTCAACATTTGAAGACAGGATTTGATACGGGGAAGGCATCCGATCAATTGTTCATCGTATCTGGAGCACAGCAGGGCATTGAACTTGCGTGTAAAGTGTTCTGTAATGAGGGTGACACGATTATCTGTGAGAGCCCAAGCTTCATCGGTTCTTTGAACTCCTTCCGGGCATCCGGTGCGAAGCTTGCGGGTGTTCCGATGGAGATGGACGGTATGGATATCGAGAAGCTGGAACAGGCACTGCAAACAGAGCCCAATGTAAAACTGATCTACGTGATCCCAAGCTTCCAGAATCCGACCGGTGTGACGACGAGCCTGGAGAAACGTAAAGCCATATACGAACTGGCGAAGAAGTATGGCGTGATGATTCTGGAAGATAACCCGTACGGAGAACTTCGATTTAATGGAGAGGATGTACCGACCATCAAGTCTATGGATGATGAAGGTCTGGTCATCTATGTTGGATCATTCTCCAAAATTCTGTCGGCGGGACTGCGTGTTGGTTTTGTACAAGCGCCACATGAAGTCGTGGAGAAGATGGTTGTTGCCAAACAGGGAGAAGACGTACATACGGCCATGCTTCCACAGATCCTGGCATACAAGTTCATGACAGAGTATGACTACGCGGGGCACATTAACAGCATTCGTGAGGTATATCGGAGAAAAGCAACATTGATGATGGACATGCTGCAAGAGCATATGGGTGAGTCCATTACCTATACCCAACCGGATGGTGGACTGTTCCTCTGGTGTGATCTGCCAGCACATGTGCCAATGCTTGATTATGCCAAGACAGCGGCAGCTCAAGGGGTTGCGGTTGTACCGGGAAATGCATTCCTGGTGAACGAACAAGACCCTTGTAATGCCATCAGACTTAATTTCTCAACCCCGTCAGACGAACAGATTGTCAAGGGTGTAGAGATTTTGGGGCAGGTATTGAAAGGGTATAACGCTTAAAAATGCTTCAATGTGATATATCTACGAAAAGCCGCCAATTGGCGGCTTTTTGGGCTTTTTCTCAGTCTTAATTATCGATTAATGCACTTAATTCTGCCTGAAATACCTTTTGATTTTTCTGATTGAAAGTACTCAGCAGCACCGTAACAATTCCATTTCCTTTGCGTCTGGGAGACAGTCCAATAACTTCTGCAATGACATGAAGTTCATCATCCGGAAAGACCGGTTTCAGGAATTGAATGTTATTCATTCCGGTGCCCGCCACGACATGCTCTCCATAGACCCCGACCTCAATCCATAATTTAAAGGAGATATTCATCGTTTGCATGCCAGAAGCAATTAAACTGCCGAAGCGGCCTTGCTTGGCCTTTTCCTCATCCAAATGCATGTACTGTGGATCATAGATTGTGGCAAACTCAATAATATCACGCTTGGATAATGCCAAGGATGTGGTTTCGTAGCGCTGACCTATTACATATTCACTAAATCTCATGAAGCACCTCGGTTTCTTTAATATGTTTTTTCGTAGTTGATGTTTTGCTAAGAGACATGACCGAACTGACGTGTTAAAATGCTAGTGAACTATCCATGTGTATTGCTGTGTTACGCCATAATGGACTAAACAGATGAAACTGTCTTTGAGGAGTATATATGATGACAACGATTAAAGATGTAGCCAAGATGGCTGGTGTAGCCAGTTCGACCGTATCTTGCGTACTCAACGATAAAGGGAATGTAAGTGAGCCGACAAGACTCCGAGTACTTGAGGCAGCGAGCCAACTCAATTACGTTAGGCATGGTCCTGCATCGGAATTAAAACGAAATAGTACACAAACCATTGGTATTATTGTCCATGACATGTCCAGCCCGTATTTCTCGGATTTGGTGAACGGAATAGAAACCGTCGTCATGAGTCATGGATACGATATGATCGTATGTAGTTCGTTGGGTGGAGAGAAGTCGACAGCCCATCGTTACATTCGTGAAAGAAGAATTGACGGAGCTATTGTTATCGCTCAGAATATTCAAGATCAATTGCTGATTGAAGCATCTGAAGCAGGGTTTCCGATTGTTGTCATGGATCGGGATCTGGATGCTCAACATATTGTAAAGGTTTTGATGAGTGATACGCAAGGCGGTTACCTGGCTACCCGTTATCTGATCGATAAAGGGCATCAGACAATAGCTTATATTAGTGGCCCGTCACAATCGGAATGTAATCTCCATCGTTATCGAGGTTATTTGAAAGCCTTGAAGGAGGCAGGCATTGAAGAGAACCCCGAATGGAAAATTGGCGGACAATACATGAAGCAAGATGGCTACAATGCAGCCAAGAAACTGCTTGAAGGAGAGTTGCCATCCGCTGTATTTTTTGCCAATGATGAAATGGCGATCGGCGGCTTGGAAGCCTTCAGGGAGCATGATATCTCAATACCTGAGCAGTTATCCGTAATTGGTTTTGACAATATACCTGCATCTCAGTACATGAATCCACCTCTAACCACATTTCGTCAGCCGAAGAGGGATGCAGGCCAGCTTGCAGGTCATGTTCTCTTTCAACTGCTGAATGGAGAGATCGTAGAGACGTTATATACACTGGACATCCAATGCGTGGAACGTGATTCTGTTCGGCTCCTCAACCTGAGTTGAGGAGTTTTTTTTCATTCTATAGAAATTTTAAATACTTAAAAAGAAAGGAGAGTAGCCATTAATGCATAATATAAAGACGAGGAGTTATTTGCATTGGAAATAAATGGAGGGTGATACGATGGGCGTACCCACTTTTTTGGAGACAGGCCATATGCAAGAAGGTTTTCCCATTCGGGTAATTCATACAGGAAATCAGTTCAATTATGCTGCACACTGGCATGATGAGGTTGAGCTGGTTCTCGTCAATGGTAAAAGCGCCAGAATTGGTGTGAACGACCACGTGTGTGAGTTGGAAAAAGGGGATGTGCTGCTAATCAAACCAGGGGATGTGCACTGCTTTTTGCCGGGGACCGAACATTTGACCATTATCTTGTTCCGACTCGAATTGTTAACCGGGAGTTTCACGACCGAAGCCGAAATTCAGGATCTCGGACAACTTTTCAACAAAACAACAGTTATTCCTTCGAATACGGGAAGTCAGAACAATTTGACTCAATATATAGATGACATCATTACCGAGAAGAAAAATCAGAAGCCCGGATACCGATGGTTAATGGTATCCAGGTTGTATGATCTCATCATACTTTTATTGCGTACAAAAGTACCGGTTACCACCGATGAATCTTCATCTTCAGGATGGGCATGTACTTCATCCAAAAAATTTGAATTCCTTGAATCGGTCTGTGAATACCTGGAGGAGCACTATGCTGAGTCCATTAAGCTGGAACAGGTGGCGGAACATATTAAATTTAGCAAGTTCCATGTCTGCAAGCTGTTCAAAGAGATCAAGGGAGTAACACTGATGGAATACTTGAATCATTTTCGAATTATCAAGTCCGAGTGGGCCTTATTGTTCCGTCAGGATACGATTCTGGAGATTGCGATTGGACATGGATTTAACAATGTTAACTCCTATAATCGTCTTTTCAAAAAATATAATGACTGTACACCCTCCGAATTTCGTAAGAAACATCGTACGAATATCACAAAATATGGAGGGTAATGCACAATATTTGTGGAGAAAGCCCTCTCCAAAATCAATATACTCTAATAAATTGTAAGCGTTTCCTTTTTGAAGGAGGGGGCCTATGAAGAAGTGGTTTAAGCCAACTATTGTATTTGTATGTGCAGCGATGTTGTTAGCTGGTTGTCAGTTCAGTCCATCGAGCCAAACCAAGCAACAGGAGATTACTGTGTGGAGTTTTACGGATGAAGCAGGGTACGCCATCGAAAAATTCGAACAGAAATATCCTGACATCAAAGTGAACTTTGTCAACATCCCCGGTAATTTCTATATCACCAAGCTGAAATCTGCGCTACAGACAACCTCGAAGGCTCCAGATGTATTTATGATTGAAAATGCGAATATTCGAGAGCTGATTGACGTTCCATATCTGGAGAATTTATCAGCTTCGCCGTATAACGCCAATGAACTTATCCAGGAACAATATGCTTTTGTTCAGGCCAATGAACAGGACAGTGAGGGAAATGTCAGAGCGATAGGTTATCAGGGAACACCAGGGGGCATCTACTATCGTCGGGATTTGGCGAAGAAATATCTGGGCACCGATGATCCTGAGCAGGTGGGTTCACAGATCGATACATGGGAGAAGATCTTCGAGATTGGAGAGAAGGTGCAGCAACTTAGCGGGAATAAAGTACATGCATTGGCGAATTGGAATGCTATATCGAATTCATATGATGGTATACCTTGGGTGAAGGACGGCAAACTTGTCATCGATCCAACGTACTTGGAAGTGCTCGATCTTGTACGTGAAGCACGTGAGCGGAATGTACTTGCCGAGTATGAAGATGGAAGTGCAGGTTACGCTGCATCCATGCAAAAAGGAGAGGTCATGTTTTATCCCGGGGCAACCTGGGGTTTGCAATATACATTCAAGGCAAACGCTCCGGATACCGAAGGCATGTGGGGCTTAGCCCAGGGTCCGTCAGCCTTTAGTTCAGGTGGAACCTATATCGCGATGTACAGTAAAAGTGAGAAAAAGGATTTGGCCTGGAAGTTTATTAAGTTCTATAATTTTGACCACGATTTTCTGTCCGAGTTAGCGCAAGAACAGGATTATTTCACCAGCAACATGGTTGTGAATGATGAACTTGCCCCGTCTCTCTCATCTTCTTATTTGGGAGGACAGAAGCATTTCGAGTTTTTCTCGGAGGCGGCAAAACGGGTACCTGTATACGAACGCACCAAATATGATGCCACGATTAACAATGATATCTACAAGATTGTACTCCAGTTATATCTCAATAAGGACATTCAGACCAAAGATGAAGTCGTAAAGCGAATCAAACGTGATGTTACCTTGAGATTTCCGGAACTGGAAGTGGATTAGCTTAGGACGTGTCTCAAAACTCGCTGAAGTGCATCTTTTACCGCCTTTTCGCCCCATGCTGTCTCACTTTCCCTTGACGTGCCCCGGCACGCCTGCGGAAAACTTCCTTGCTTGGAACGAAAATTCGGCAAAATCTGCTTCCTTCGGAGTTTTCAGACACGCCCTAGAAGTAAGCGAATGAATATACACATCCGATGATAACTGGGGGGATAGAACATGTTTGCCAAAACGATTCGCAAGGACCATTACGGCTACTACTTCATTGCTCCGTTTTTTATTATTTTCACCACTTTTGGGCTGTATCCCATTTTATATTCCCTCTACATCAGTTTCACCAACTTTGATGGGATCACGACACCTGATTTTGTAGGGATCGGTAACTACGTTGCCGTATTACAAGATCCGTTGTTCTACAAAACCTTGTTTAATACGTTATTCATCTGGGGCGTATCTGTAGTTCCACAGCTCACAATCTCACTTGTGTTGGCTTTTATCTTGAATGATAAGCTGCTCAAAGGACGGGACTTTTTCAGAGCCGTATACTTTTTTCCCAACATCGTTACGGCGGCATCACTTGGATTGCTTGTCAGCTTGATTTTTGACTGGCAGTCTGGCGGGCTGAATCATTTTTTGGTGCAGACCGGCATAATACAGGATCCAATTAACTGGAAAAATGACCCCTGGTTTATGCGTCTGATTGTATCATCCATTTTGTTTTTTCAATACTTCGGCTATTCCATGGTCATCTACCTAGCTGGTCTTCAGGGCATTGATCCTTCATTGCTGGAAGCTGCACAGATGGATGGCGCGAAAAAGAAACATATTTTCATCCATATTATCGTGCCGATGCTCCGTCCAATTATTCTGTTTCAGATGATTACATCCATTATTGGTGGCATCCAGATTTTCGATCAGCCATTTACACTAACCAACGGCAATGGCGGTCCTGACCGAGCAGCCATGACGAGCATTATGTATCTCTATAATGTAGCATTTCAGAGCACACGATTTGGTTACGGCGCTGCCATCGCATTTTGCCTGTTTATTATCATCATATTGTTGTCTGTTGCATCCTTCATCATGACCAAGCGGAAGAGCCGTTCATAGGGAGGGGAGTTCTTATGCAAACTGCAAAATCAGTTGAACAACCAAATGCGGCGATTCAGCAATATGCCAATACAAGGGGGCTGACGGCAGGCAAAATCATCATCTATCTGTTGCTGACAGGTCTTGCCGTGCTCTGCATTATTCCATTTTATCTGATGCTTATCTATTCCACACACAACAATGCAACGATTGCTTCAACGTTCACCTTTCTTCCCGGATCATTCTTGATTGATAACTATATGAATATGGTATCCAAAATCAACATATGGCGTGGGTTTGCCAACAGCATATTTATTGCCGGAACATCGACCGTATTGTCTCTGTATATTGGGGCCTTAACTGCGTATGGATTTGCCAAATTTAAATTCAAAGGACGAAACGGGTTGTTCCTGTTTCTGTTAGCAACCATGATGGTACCGGGTCAACTGGCTTTGATTGGCGTATATCGACTATTCAGCATGATGGGACTTCTGGATAGTTATGCCGCAATTATTTTGCCTGCTGCGGCTAATGCGTTTAATGTATTTTTTATCAAGCAGTTCATGGATAGCAGCATCCCGGATGAGATTATTGAATCTGCGCGGGTGGACAGTGCCGGTGAGTTCCGGACGTTTAATCAGATTGTACTGCCTATTCTGGGGCCGGCTATCGCCGCCCTTGGCATATTCACGTTTATCGGATCATGGAATAATTTCCTGACACCGCTTGTGCTGTTTTTCTCCCTGGATAAATATCCGCTCCCAGTATTGGTTGCGCTAGTGCAGGGGTACTATGGGATGGATTATGGACTCTTGTATTTGGGGGTAGCGATCTCAATCCTGCCTATTATTATTGTATTCTCTATATTTTCCAAACAGATTATTGGGAGTGTTGCTTTGGGTGCAGTGAAAGGATAGGGATCAATAGAAAATAGGGAATTGCAAAGAGCAAGATCAACGGATTCGCAGAAATGATTAACGTTTTATATCATCAGAGTCGCTCATGAGGGCGGCTTTTTTGGCATTCTATATTTTGCGTATATATCCCATCTGATAAGTAAAGGATACCTTTAACTGAGAATATCTGGACGGAGTGTTTACGGAAAGGGGAGGCGTCATGGACACATCAGAGATAACACAACAGGACCTGCCATTAACCGGAAATCTTGCTATTGATCAAGAAATGTTACGCTCCGTTTTTGCGGGTTGCTCGGACGTTGTATTTCATACATTCCAAACCGCGTGTCTTACATCAGCATTATGCGTATATTGTGTTGGTGTATGCGATACGGAGCGGCTGGAACGCCAGGTACTAATGCCCCTTCAGGAAACAGGGATCGAAGCTGCGCAAGTTCCTCTAGCTTCAGTTAAGCATGTTGAAACGACTACTCAGGCAGTACAGGCCATATTAGAAGGAGAAGCTCTGTTACTGCTGGACGGTTCAATAGGCGGAACTACATATCCTCTATACCAAGCTGCAAATCGTTCAACGGAGGAACCGTTAGCTGAATCGACCGTGCGTGGTGCACGGGATGGGTTCACAGAGTCGTTGACCATGAATATGTCTTTACTGCGCAAACGCCTCAAAACACCTGCATTGAAGATTCATACACGTAACATGGGAGAACGTACAAACACCAGTATTTCACTTGTATACATGGAGGGGATTATTGACCCCAAACTTGTTAAGGAAGTGCAGACACGACTTGCCGATTTAAAGCTCCAAGACGTACTGGAGAGTCAATACATTGAAGAAGGGATTGTCGATGAGCGATATTCACCATTTCCACAGATGATTGCGACGGAGCGCCCGGATGTCGTCGTTTCCAACTTGCTGGAAGGTCGTTTTGCTATTCTCGTTGACGGAACGCCTTTTACCCTTATCGCGCCAGTGACCATTTTTTCCATGTTACAATCCCCTGAAGATTATTATCAAAATGTGTTCATGAGTGTTTTTGTACGCTGGCTGCGATACATTTTTTTTGTTTTATCCATGCTGCTTCCATCGGCTTATGTAGCGATTACGACGTTTCATCAGGAGATGATTCCTACCGTATTACTTCTCAGTATTGCTCGGGCGAGAGAAGAGATCCCTTTTCCCGCACTGGTGGAAGCGCTCATTATGGAAATCGCCTTTGAAGCATTGCGTGAGGCTGGCGTCCGATTGCCAAAGCAGGTCGGATCAGCGGTCAGTATCGTGGGAGCCTTAATTATTGGGCAAGCGGCGACGAGTGCCGGAATTGTCTCAGCCCCCATGATTATCATTGTCGCGATTACCGGTATCGCTTCTTTCATGATACCCCGCTATGCTGCCAGCATCGCGACCCGTCTGCTACGTTTTCCCATGATGTTTCTTGCAGGAACACTGGGACTTACGGGTGTCATGCTGGGAGTCATCTTGGTTGTCATTCATCTAAGCAGTCTTCGTTCATTTGGAACACCTTATCTCTCACCGGTAGCACCTACGATGGCTAAGGAACTTAAGGATGTATGGTGGCGTCCATCCCCAAGGAACAAACCACACTAGAACAATCTACATTCGAGCAAACAGGGAGCGGGATTACATATGTTGACGGACAAAGGGAAAATATCGGTGACTCAATTGGCATTTATGGTCTTTCCCGCCATTATCGCGACGGCTATCTTATCTGTGCCTGGAATTACAATGCACTATGCGGGACATGACATGTGGATGACTCCAATCATAGGTTCTATCGTTGGTTTGGCTGCTATTGGTATTTCCGTTGGACTTGATCGTCTGTATTCAGGAAAAACGCTCATTCAATCCAGTGTATTGATCGTCGGTCGGATTCCGGGCAAGTTATTCGGTCTGATCTATATCGCTTTCTTGCCCCACCTGACGGGCTTGATTATTCGGGAATACGGTGAATTCATTGTCAATAATGCACTTCCGCGTACACCTTTGTTTGTTGTGATGGGTACGATGGTTGTTGTATGTGCGATTAATGTTAGACTCGGAATTGAAGTTGTCGGACGAACCTCTCAGGTGTTTGTTACCCTGCTGATCGTGCTGCTGGCTTTGATCTTTATATTGTTGATTGGTGAATTGAATCCTGCCGAGCTGTTTCCTTTTATGGAGAAAGGTCCAATTCCCATTATTACCGGGGCTGCTGCACCTGCTGCATGGTTTAGTGAGTATATTGTGTTGGCTTTTCTGCTACCTTATGTGAATGAAAAAAAACGAATAACCCGGGTCATGCTGGGTTCCCTTGTATTTACAACAACTGCAATGACAGTTACCAATCTGTTTTGCCTGTTTTTAATTGGTGATTTGACGGATACATTTGTATTTCCAGTCATGATCGCAGCAAGATACATAACCATTGCAGACTTTCTGCAGCATATCGAATCCCTTATTATTGCCATCTGGATTTTCGGTATTTTCGTTAAAATTTCCGTTTTTCTATATATCTTTGCTACATCAACCGCGGAATGGTTTGGTTTGCGGGACTACAAACCTGTGGTTGGTCCACTTTCGTTTCTGTGCATGGTATTTGCTTACTGGGTTGTGTCCGGTGGATCTGGTGTTTCCAGTTTGGTTAGTGCTTCAGCCAATTTGTATACGATCAGTATTTTATTAATCCTTCCGGCTATGATCTATGGTGTTGCATGGCTGAAGAAAGGGTGGGCACATTTTCGGAAGAATCGAGCGAACACCTGATTGATGGGGGGAGGAGCACTTGCGAATATTTAGAGTACTACTAATGCCAATATTGTGTTGTGTGCTTTTAAGTGGATGTTGGGATCGTATCGAGATTAACGATTTGGCTATCGTGCTGGCTACTGGTATAGATTATGAAGATGGCAAAGTACAGTTGACTTCACAGATTTTCATTCCGCGAAAGGCGAGTGCAGGAGATAGCAGTGGGAGTGGAGGCAGTCCAAGCGGGGTAACAATGATTCGAACAGCGGAAGGACGTACAATTGCCGAGGCATTGAATCGGTTACAACGTAAAGTTCCACGAAATATGTTCTGGGGCCACTGCGAAGTCATCATCATTAGTGAGCAAGCTGGCAAACGCGGTATCCGCGAGTATATCGATTTTTTCCTGCGTTACCCTCAGTTCAGGGAGCATGCATATGTCTTTTCCAGCGAAAAGGCAGCGAAAGATATCCTTGCGTTACTTGATCCACTGGAGCGAAGTTCTGCTGAATCGCTACGTGAGATGGCCAATCTGAAGTTAGGTACACGTGTCACTGCCCTTGAACTGGCTAAATCTATTGAAGGTCCGAGCTGTTCCGCTATTTTGTCTCGCATGTTAATCTTACCTCCGGAGCCCGATCAGGATAAACTGACGACAACGCCATATGTGAAAGGCCTGAGTATGTATAAGAAGGATCGCTATGTCAAGACGATCAAAGAACCACTAAGCGTAGGTGTATTACTACTTGCAAAAGAACTGAACAACATTATCATGCCCGTTGAGTTTGAGCCGTTAGAGGGTTCTTTCTCGATAAGACTCCTTGAAAATAAAACCTCCTTGAAGCCGCGAATTGTAAACCAACAGTGGAGTATGAAGGTCGACATCCAAACCAGGGGAGAAGTGGTGTTAAATACGACGGATGCCAATCTGACTGATCCCGCTGTACTAACTAAACTGGAAAAGGAATGGTCGGCTAAGCTCACATCTTTGGCTCATGATGCTTTAGCCATGTCTCAGAAAGAGCTGCGCTCCGATTTCTTTAAATTCGCAGTTGAATTCCGCAGATATTATCCGCACCAATGGAAGGCGCAGGAGAAGAACTGGGAAACCATTTATCCTGAATTGGACGTGGAAGTCAACGTAGATGCACACGTAGAACGTACCGGAAAATCAACAGGACCACAGGGGATACCTGATGAGGACGAAAGTTGAACACAAATGGCTCCTGTTACAAGCCTGAGAATAGAGGTGATTGCATGAAACTAGGCTCAATCCTTGGGATTTTGATGCTGGCGACTGCGATAGTGTATGGAGAGTGGAAGAGCAGCAAAGAGAAGCGAGCCAGAATAGTAAGCGCGGGAATTACTGCAGTGGCGGCAGTAATTGGGATCATTCTTCTCTTTCAGCCCCGTTTGCCTGGTCCTACCCAGATTGTGAAGTTTTTATTTGGAAGTGTGGATAAATTTATGAAGTGAAATGATGGAGAAAGAATGACCAAGTCTCTGAGTACCAGAGGCGTGGTCATTCTTTTATTTAAGTGAGCTGTATCCAGTCAGAATGTTTACTCTTTGATCACAGAAGCATTCACGGCATCTTCCATTTTCGTATTGTAGGAACGGAACAGACCCAGACGCCAGAACGCGGCTCCTTTGAGGTTATAACGTTTGGCGAGACCGAGCTTATCATCAACAGAGGACGGCGTTTCACTGCTTAGACTGATTCCGAGCAAAAGCTTGTTCTTTGGGACACCGGCCTGTATGGCTAATTGGATCGCCTGATCCACAAGACTATTTGGCTCAGGTACCTGAGATTTGGTGCCAACCGGATTATACTGATAGGCCATAATGATCAGATCATCTGCGATGGAGGCAAGTGTTTTGTAATCATACCCTTTATAAGCACTATTTAGCGGCGGTACCGCCAGAGATAAAGCTGTGTCGAGGGGCAAGGAGCTTCTTAATTGCTTCACGTAAGCATTGAGCAGCCTCTGTTGTTCTACCGCATCCAGTTTGAAGCCCAGTCCTTCAAAATCCAGAACAACTCCGCCAAAACCATGCTCTGCTACAGCAGCAGTTATACCTTCAATCGATTTCTGCCGCAGACTGCTGTCGCTCAGAACTTTGGTCAGTTCGCCGTTTCCATCCAATGCATACACCATGAGCTGTGGTTGGATCTGTTGATCTGCTGCGTCAGCAACGATAGACTGCGGTGTAACATCACCCGCAGCAGCAGGGAGACGGTACTCATCCCCTTGGAGCGTGAACTGACCTTCACGATCAATGCGGCTCCAGCCAAAGGCCACGGAATTCATGGAAGTAATAAGGTCCTTTTCTTGAAAGGATTGCAATGCATAGAAGGCTCTCAGGTGCATCTCGCGTTGTGGGGAGATAAGGGAGACCGTCTTGGTTGCCTGATTCCAGCTTGCACTTACACCGAATTGATTACTAAAAGAACTGAGTGGAATAAGCACGCGTCCTTCGCGCTGAACGGGTGCTGCAGCAAGTGTAACTTTTTTTCCATTTACGGTCGCTGTGGTGCTGCCAACTTGTAATAGTACCTCAGTAGTTTGTCCTTTCACAGTGTTCGTTGCTTTTACAGTCTGTGATCTGCTGTTCCAGGTAATATCGATACCTAGGGCTTCCCCGACCGTCCGAAACGGGACGTAAGTGACACCTTTATCAACTCGTGGAGCTGCATCAAACTTCAGGGGAACATCATCCAAGTGTACTGAAATGGCTGGGGCAGCATAGGCTCCACCGATATTGGGTGTACTTCCAAGGATAGAGAGAGCAATTACAGTAACCGCGGCGATTTTTCCTACACGTTTAATAAGCATGATTTGTGTCCTCCAACTCCGAACATGATAGTAGAATTTTGTTATGAACAGTAATCTAGTAATCTAGCATAACAAAATTTGCAAGTAGATCCAATATTCAATTGAGATCCTAGTCATAACGGTAGCAGAAAAACGAATATACTTTACTATATATTGCGGAAGGAGTGTGCTTTTTGCCAAACTCTACGGGTTTTATTTACAATCCAACATCGGGTGAAACCCAATCCACTCAACTCATTGTAACGTGCATTAATGATTCCCTTAATGCTCCAGTCAGTATTGAGTTGGAAATTTTCAGATGGGACACCACTCAAACTGCGCGCATACCTATAGGTCATGATCTGTTTGAATTACTACCTCAAGCGACCCGAAGCTTAATCTATCCATTGATCAATGCTGCTTTTTACGAGGTGCAAAGCGATTATTTTAGTGCTACAAGTACGATCATTCATGTATACGGTGTTAATTCTACAGGTCAGATCATCCAACGTGTACTTCAATCGGAGATGACATTAATTGACCGGTTCACAAATATCCCTTAAAGGAATCGAGGTGAGCAGATGGTAGTTGTGAATATTACCGGGGCTTTGGCAGGCAGTCAATTCGAACCCTCAATTGCAGTTAATACGCTGAACCCGAATATTATGTGCGTGGTAGCTGTGGATACCAGTACCGGGCCAACATTGACTGGTTTCTATCGTTCCATTAATGGAGGCAGTACCTGGACCACCACTGTGCTTCCTCAACCGGCAGGGTATGCAGGAGCAGAGGCGCCTACGATAGACTATACGTTTCCGAATACCTTTATCGTTACCGTACATTTGTTTAACGGGATCAATGATGGGACGATTGCGAGTTATACTTCTTTTGATGATGGACTTACGTGGCAGCCACCGGTTATCGTCCAAGCGGGGTTCGGTACTATTGTTCATAATGATGAGCCTTTAATAGCTGTTGATCGTTCTCCAGGTAGCCCTTATCGAGGCCATGCATATGTCGGATATACTCCGCTTGCTACCGCATCTTCCGCTATATTTACGCAAAGATCGCTCACTCAGGGGATAACCTGGGAGCCACCTGACCGACAGTCGAATCCGCGAGGAATTCATGACCGGGCAGCGTTGGCTGTTGGATTCTCGGGTCAAGTCTATGCAGGATATATCATTACGGGTCCTGCCAGTCCGTCCGCTTTATTACGTATTTCGTACGATGGGGGCATTACCTATCAACCTCTTCTGGAAAGACAGGCAACGTTTATTTCATCCGTAGTACCGGCACCTTCGCCTTTACCTGTGCCAAATTATGCTTTTCGAGTGCAGACCAACCTAAGTCTGGGAGCAGATATTTCCGTTGGACCTAACAGTGGAACTGTGTATGCCGTTTGGAATGATGCACGTGCCGGATATACCGATGTTTTACTCTGTGAATCTCCGGATGGCCTTTTATGGTCAGACCCCATCAGTATCACAGGCGCGCCACCGGGTACACAGAATTTTTTCCCGTCGATAACCGTATCACCTTTTGCAGGGACGATCAGGGTTATTTATTACTCCAATCGAATTGACGGATTCCTGCTGGACGTTTTTGTTGCGGAATCATTTGATGGCGGGACCAGCTTCTCCAATCGACGTATCACAACTACATCTTTTAATCCAAACGGCAACTCTCCGATGCCCACAGTACTCATTGGAGATTATATTACTGCGGCTACAGTTAGTCCGGATAATCTCGCAGCAGTGTGGATGGCCACAACGCCGCCCACGGGTAAGCTGGATGTTTATTTTGGTAACTGATTCAATGTAAACTGGAACACCCCCACACCTTAATCTTTATGAACAAACAGATTAAGAGTATGGGGGTGGAGGTGTTCATTTTAATCCGAAACGACAAATCCGTCGAAACTCTCTGGGCCAACTCGAACCGTTCCGAGCAGGTTGGTACTGATAAATGCGCTGTAGGTTAATTGTGGCACGATCGGTGTGTTAAAGTCATTGGCAGAGAAAACGATCACTTCAGGGTTAAGCAGACCGTTCAGACCGTACGTGTAGTTTCCGGAGTAAACAATCGGATCGGTTGCAACTGTACCTCTTACAATAATAATCCTCACTTGAAATAGGGCAAGTGGTAATTGTACCGTTATGGTTCCTTTTAGGGAGACTCTTAGGTTGGGTCCCGCTCCGGCAGTCTGCAGACCAATCTGGCCGAATAACTGAGGCGTGTTAATCACTGGAATCGGTATGGAAATAGAATTAAACAACGCAGCATTTTGCGATGATCTTGCATCCAGAAATTGTGTCAACATATATACCTCCTATCCGTTCAGATAGAATAATATATTCATCATTCAGATTTTCGCATGGACGGAGGGTGCAGCGCTGGAGATATTAAAGACAAACCGACTGCCCGTAGGACTGGACTCTTTAAGCCATACAACGCCACCCATTAATTCAGCGAGTTGTTTACAGATGGACAAGCCCAGCCCCGCTCCGCCATACTTTCCTGAATTACCATGAATCTGGGAATAGGATTTGAACAACAGATCCTGACGATCCTGCGGGATACCGATGCCCGTATCTCTTATCTCGTAGGATGCATGGAGAGTACCTTTTTTATCAGCAGATACCTCAGTAGAGATACATACTTCCCCTTTTTCAGTGAATTTAAGCGCATTCCCAACGAGATTGATTAGAATCTGACGAACTTTGTGCTGATCACCCATAAGCATCAGATGATCAGTAATATTGTATTCTGCGTACAACCTAATTCCTTTTTTCTGTGCTTCAGAAGAGAATAATTGTAATACATGT
Organism: Paenibacillus sp. FSL R5-0701; assembly: GCF_037973995.1. Taxonomy (NCBI): domain Bacteria; kingdom Bacillati; phylum Bacillota; class Bacilli; order Caryophanales; family Paenibacillaceae; genus Paenibacillus; species Paenibacillus sp. FSL R5-0701. The sequence goes on from NZ_CP150230.1 coordinate 3,265,680, forward strand.
TCAACTGTTTCAGTGACACTATAAGATTTGATCTCCAGAGAGATCGCACCAGTTTCTGCTTTGGAGTAGTCTAGAATTTGATCCATCATCGACAGAAGGCTGGTACCACTTGACTCAATGACATTAACATATAACGATTGATCCTCACTCAGCCTGGTCGATTGCAACAGATTGGCCATTGCAAGAACACCATTCATTGGCGTCCGGATTTCGTGGCTGAGAACGGCCAGCAAATTTTTCTTTTCTTCAAGCACTTTTGCAGCGGTCTCTTCCGCCTGTTTTAACTGTTGCAGAGTTGTTTCCATCTCAAGAAGACTCGTGAAAAATGAAGACAAGGCCAGAAGCAGATCCACGTCCTTTTGTTGATAGGAATAGAAATCCTGATCAAATGAGCAGAGGGAGCCGTAAATTTCTCCGTTCTCATTATGTATGGGCACACCGACAAATGAGCATCCACCTACGAATTCGGTTGCGTCCATATGTCTGGTTAGTGGATGGGTTAGATTATTATTGATTACTAACGGGCCTTGGGAATGTTCAGTCACAAGTGCACAGTATGACTCGGCGTTATCAACGACCAGCCCCTCACCCAGAATTAGTTTGTCACGATTATATACGTTCAGAACTTTGGTAGATAGATGATCCAACTGGGCAATACAAAACGTATTTGCAGGAATTAACCTGCTTGCCGTGTCCATGACGTTAGCAGCCGAATCATATAATTTATGTGAGACAATGGATAGTACATCAATGAATTCTGTTTTCAACATATTGATTTGACTCCTCCTGATTGTAGAAATTCGTTGTGCACTGTATTCAGTATATATGAATTGTAAGAAGAGAGCATGGTTGGTTTTGACAGTGGAAGACGGAAATGAGAAAATATATTGCTGTGGAACATGTATATATTAATAAAGTTTTGGAGGCAAATCAATGAATCAGCGTTTTCGAATTACCCGATCCATGCAAGAAAGCAATGCGGAACAATCCATCTCGCTGGAAGAGTGCAAACTCTACTTCGAATCCCAACCCGATTTTACCTATTCACCGGTTCTTAACATTGTAGGAGCTGAGAGCACCATGACCATCGAGGGGGACTTTTTTATGTGGGACCTTGAGGGTGCACAGATTGCTTTTCGTTTGTACATGGGGGATCTGTATGTAGCTATTTCTAACGAAGCTATTGTTCCCAAAATGATTGAGATTGCAACGGATCTACGTGCAGATATCGTTGAAGGATAAGAAGTACAGAACTAGAGTTTGATAATAGCGTAACCATGTTGGTTGTAGTCTGCTTTAGACACTCCTGTAAAAATGAGACTAAAGGTTCATTTATATTCCATATGTTAGATTGTAATATATGGAATATAAAACATTTTACAGGAGGGTAATGAAGTGAAAAAGACCAAATTAATACTTGTTGTATTCATGAGTATGATCCTTGCCTTATCAATAACTGGAATAGGATCGAGTTCAAAGGCTTCTGCGGCTACGGCACGTACACCCATTGTATTGGTACATGGATTGACTGGTTCAGATAGCAATTTTACAGCAATTGAGAGTTATTTACGTAGCCAAGGGTGGACAAGAGACGAATTATTTGCGATTGACCTTCCTAGCAAACAAGGAAACCAGCTGTTGAACTCCGCAGCAATTAGTCGATTCGTAGATGATGTTCTGCGCGAAACGGGTCATACAAAAGTCAATATTATAGCTCATAGCATGGGTGGAGCTAATAGTCTCTATTACATACTTAACCGTGGAGGCGCTTCCAAAGTGGATAAGTTGATTACCCTTGGCGGGGCTAATCGATTGACCACAACGACAGCTCCGAGTGGAATAAAGGTGACTTCGATCTATTCCACCAGTGACACGATTGTGTCCCCGGTACTTTCCCGGTTGAACGGGGCGAACAACGTTTCGGTTTCCCTCGTATCCCATATCGGTCTGCTGTTTAACTCACGGGTGAATGCCCTGATCAAAACTGCATTGAATGAGTAGCTGAACATACAAAATGTGCATTCTTTCATAATATAGTGAATGATTGACTTGAACACGACTGACCATTCATGGGCAGTCGTGTTTGCGTATTATCCGGAAATGGCTCGCTGAGATAAGATTCAAAAATAGGTACATCCATTCTATAATTAGAAATCAGAATAAAAATAGAACAAGTTAAAGGAGTATGTATACATGCAACTTCAACCGAATGATCGAATTAAAGTTCATCCAGGCTTTTGGGCTGGATTACATCAATTAGGGATTGGTGCCGACGACATCGCTCGCACAGCACAACTATCTCTTGAGACAATAAATAAACCTGTAGTGACCCAATCTCAATACTTCGCAATCTGGCAGGCCTACTCTGATCTCAATGGGGACACCGCTGAAGGAATCATCAAACTTGCAACCGGATATGAAATATCGAAGTATCCTCCGCCTGTACTGGCGATGTACCATGCTCGTGATTATCGTGATGCGTTGAATCGCATGGTGCGTTACAAGCAAATGTGTCCTCCCGAGAGTTTGCAGATTACCGAAGCAGGTGAGGAATTGTTCATTGAACTCGAATGGTTACGTAAGGAGCAACAAGGTCCGCCATTACTGGTGGGTATTACGCTGGCATTTCTGATCGAACTTGGACGGAGGGGTACAGGACAACCTTTGACTGCAAAACGGGTTGAGTTCTCCCAACCGATGGGTGACGTAGCAACCCTTGAGGCTTACTTCGGCTGCCGAGTCGATACAAATTCCAACTATAATCGGCTGACGCTGGAACGGAAAGATCTGAGTCTTCCATTTCTATCGTATAACGAGGAGTTACTGGAGATTCTGACCCCGGCTCTGGATCGGTCGCTGGACGAACAAGAGAGCAATCGTTCCGTTACTGAAGTGGTCAAATGGATTATGAAACGCAGCCTCACAGGAAAGCGCCCTGACATCCAAACAGTTGCCAAAGAGCTTCGCATGAGTGATCGTACTTTGCAGCGGCGACTGACGGAGGAGAACACAAACTTCAAGCAATTATTAACGGAGGCCAGACGTGAGCAGGCCCGAGCGTACCTTGCAGATCCTTCGCTCGATATCAAAGAAGTGGCATTTCTGGTTGGATATGAAGATCAGAATTCGTTCTATCGTGCTTTCAAGACCTGGGAAGGGGATACACCTTCCAATTGGCGTGTAAGGCAATAATTCTGGCGCAAAGTGCTAGTTACTAGACTCTTCAGACTGCTTAATATTATATCTATCCGGTGTATGAAGCTGTCGGCAATGGTCAAGAAACAGCTGCCGGATAGTTGTAATCATGAAGGAGAAATGCAGGATGGATATGGGACTAAAAGAGAAAACAGCTTTAGTTACAGGATCAACAAAAGGGATCGGTAAAGCGATTGCTATAGAACTCGCCCGAGAAGGAGTAAATGTTCTCATTAATGGACGTAATGATGAAGAGGTGGAACGAACAGTTCTTGAAATCAAGTCCACTTTTCCAAAGACCTCTCCGCAAAAGGCTACCGCTGATCTTGTGGATCTGGCGCAACGCCAAGCTTTATTCGAGAAATTTCCTGAAGTTGATATATTAATCAATAACATGGGGATATATGAAATCATGAGTTATGAAGACATAAATGATGAAGTGTGGGAGAAATATTTCCGTACTAATGTACTTGCTGCCAATGGCTTGTCTCAATTTTATTTACCTAAAATGGTGAAGAACAATGACGGGCGTATTATTTTCATCGCAAGTGAAGAAGCCCTTATGCCTTCAGGCCAGATGCCCCAGTATTGCATGACCAAGTCAATGCTGTTGTCATTATCCAAAAGTTTGTCCAAACTGACAGCAGGGACCGAGGTTACCATTAATACGATCCTGCCAGGACCGACACTGTCTGAAAACGTACAAGAAATTATTGAGGGCATATATCCTGATGAGACGTTGACTTTCGAGGAAAAAGAGAAAGATTTTATGAAGAGTAATCTGCCACAGTCCGAATTACAGCGATTCATCAAGCCAAGTGAAATAGGCAGACTCGCTGCATTTGTATGCAGCCCAGATGCTTCAGCCTTCAGAGGCTCTCCCATCCGGATGGACGGGGGCATGGTTCCCACCATATTTTAAAATTGTTCAGGATACAGGATAGTATCCATAAGATGTCGCCAGTCTTGGCGACTTTTTTATTTGTAAAATAATCTATGCGAGGGGCGTCAATCGAGTTTATAATACAGGTATGATTTTCGAAAACGATTTCTGTTCATTGGAAGCGATTACTTTTATCGATTATATGAATCTAAAAGGGGACACTATCATGATAGCTGCATTAAATCTGGAAGGCATATGGAAACTCCAACTCGATGAACATAAGGTGGAACGTGGTCTGAATTTCTCAGACGTTATTACATTGCCAAATACTACTTCTCATGCGGCCAAGGGCAAGAAAAACGAGAATGTGTTAATCGGTGCGCTGACGGATGAGTACTTATTTGAGGGTTATGCCTGGTTTTCACGAGAGATTGAAATTCCCGAACAGTTGGCTGGCAAATGTTGCTTCTTGCATCTGGAACGAACAAGAGTTACCACAGTCTGGATTGATGGGGTGGAATGCGGAACACAAAACAGTCTGAACACACCTCACCGTTACGAGATTGAGGCAGGGCTAACCGCCGGGACTCATACCATTACCATTCGAGTGGACAATACCAATTATCCAACCAAAGGTGGTCACCTTACATCCGAAGACACGCAGACGAATTGGAACGGCATCACCGGGAAATTGGAACTTCAATTTTTCGAGCGTGTTTTCCTGGATAATGTCCAGGTCTATCCCGATCTTGCGACTCGATCTTTCGAGATCAAGGCAGCACTTGTTGGTGACCTGCAAGAAGTACGAATCGTGGTTTCGGCTGTTGCAGTCAGTGCAGATCCGGTGTATACGACCGAGGAACAGATTTTCGCCCCGGATTCGCAGGAAATCCAGCTGACGTACAAGATTGGCGAAGATGCGATGTTATGGAGTGATGATGAACCTAACCTGTACCAACTTCATATTCATCTGCAAGATCAGGACGGCGAAGTGCTGGATTCCACCGAAGTATGGACGGGATTAAGGGAATTCCGGGCTGCCGGAGACAAATTCACCATTAATGGTCGCAAAACGTTTCTTCGAGGCAAACATGACGGGCTGATCTTTCCGCTCACGGGATACGCGCCAACAGATGTGGATGAATGGGTTCGTATTCTCGCTATCTCCAAGTCCTACGGTATCAATCACTACCGTTTCCATACCTGTTGTCCTCCGGAGGCTGCTTTTATTGCAGCGGATCTGCTCGGCATCTACATGGAGCCTGAACTTCCGTTCTGGGGAACCATTACGGATGAATCTTCGGATGGGCATAATCAAGCCGAGCAGGATTACTTGATTAGCGAAGGATTTGCGATGCTGCGTGCTTTTGGTAATCATCCTTCGTTTGTCATGATGTCCATGGGGAATGAACTATGGGGAAGCAAGGACAGATTGAATTCGATCCTGAAGGCATACAAAGCATATGATCATCGTCATCTATACACTGAAGGTTCGAATAACTTTCAGTTTGTGCCGGACATTTTGGAGGAAAGTGAATTCTTCTGCGGGGTTCGTTTCTCGAAAGAACGCCTGTTTAGAGGTTCATATGCGATGTGTGATGCTCCGCTTGGTCACGTGCAGACCGACCTGCCAAATACATTGAAAGATTACGATTCAAACATTGTACCTGAGCAAGGCAGCGATGCTGACCCTTCTGGTCAGACTGGGGACAAAGAGATTCAGATTCAGTATGGGACAGGTTCCAAAACAGTGCAGGCCGAAGCTGGAAGTGACCAACTTGTCTCACACGTACCAATCATCTCGCATGAAATTGGACAGTACGCCACGTTTCCTAATTTCGAGGAGATCAACAAGTATACGGGTTCTCTCAAAGCCAAGAATTTCGAAGTATTTCGAGAGCGTCTGAATGCCAAAGGGCTGGGACATCTGGCGGAAGCATACTTCAGAGCCTCTGGTAAACTCGCGGTCGCATGTTACAAGGAAGAACTGGAAGCTGCTTTTCGTTCGCAGCAACTAGCCGGGTTCCAACTGCTGGATCTCCAGGATTTCAGTGGTCAGGGAACAGCGCTTGTGGGTGTACTGGACGCATTCATGGATTCCAAAGGCATGATTACACCTGAGGAGTGGAGAACGTTTTGTTCCGACGCTGTGTTGTTGGCGAGATTCCCCAAATATAATTATCAAGCGGGTGAATTGTTCGAAGCACGCATTGAACTAAGTTACTTCCGGAGACAAGCATTGGATGGACTTCAATTGAAGTGGGAAATTCAAAGCGAGCAGATCGAAGGAAGCGTCCTATTGGAAGGGAAAGCAGACCTGCCAGCGACCCATGGAGAACATTATGTGAATGTCGCGGATCTCAGCATTCGCATTCCTGAGGTCTCCAATATGACCAAAGTGGAGCTTAGACTGTCCATTCCGGGTACGGATATCCGTAAGTCTTACGACCTGTGGATCTATCCGAGCCAACTGGACGTGGAATTGACCGGATTAAATCTCTTTACCGAACTTTCCGAAGCAGCGCTGGTGTTGCTAGAGCAGGGAGAGGATATCATGCTTTTCCCAAATCCCGACCAGATTCAACATGCGATTCAAGGTTTCTATAGCACCGATTTCTGGTCTTATCCTATGTTTCGTTCCATATCAGAGAATATGAAAAGAGAGGTTCCCGTGGGCACAATGGGATTGTTGATTCAGAGGGATCATCCAGCATTCGAACATTTTGTCACGGAAGATTACTCGACCTATCCGTGGTGGAATATCGTATCCAACTCGTCCTCGATGATTTTGGATGAACTTGGGCCAGAAATTACGCCGATCGTGCAGACCATTGACAATTTTGAGCGAAACCACAAGCTCGGCTTGTTGATGGAGTGTCGGGTCCGGAAGGGGAGAGTGCTGATGGGAGCGCTGAATCTGGAGCGTCTGATGACTACATTGGAGGGCAGACAGTTGTTATACAGCTTCCAGCGTTATGTACAAAGTTCCGCTTACCAGCCAGTTGCACGTCTGGAAGTAGAGGAACTTCGCAAGTTGTTTAACTAAGATATAGGGAGAAGAAGTGTCAGGTTTCCCTTAAATATGCCAATGAGCCCCTTCCGCGAATGGAAGGGGCTATAAGACATGCAGAATGAATCGGTTCATTTTCCCATTAAGCGTTAGATGAACCTGCACTTTTTAGGATTACATTCCAATCTTCTTCTTCAAAAAGTATGTTGTCTTTATCCTCTGTTACTCCGATCCGGACCTCAAGGATCACCATCCTGGCTTCAGCCAGAATAGAAAAGAGACTCTCCTTGGTAATCGCGAACTGATTGCCCATATTCACTTGCATGACCTTTCCGTTGACAAGCACTTGCCCACTGCCTGCAAGCACGGTCCATGCTCTACACCCAGTTCTATGCCAGTTCAACCCGATATGTTTGCCCGGTAGAACCGTTATGTTTAATGTGGTTACAGTTGTATTCTCATCTTCTAACGAACTCTCAATGACACGATAACTGCCCCAGGTTGCTTCACCATACATCGGTTTTAATGGCAAGCTACCCAATTGCGCTTTAATTTCATTTGAATTATTTTTGTTGGCAATGAGAATGCCATCCGGACTTGCGGCAGCGATAATACCTGGCACGCCAATGACTTGGATGGGGTAGGGAAGCTCGTTAATAATATAGGAATTGGAGGAAGAACCCGAGATTCCACCGTGTCCGATTACATGTGTATCTAACTGTGCGCACAGCGTATCCCAGCTTCCGATATCCTGCCATAATCCCTTATAAGGCAGGACTACGGCCCGCTGTGCCTTCTCTGCAACATGCTTGTCAAAACTTCGTTCAGGCAACGCTTCATACAGGGACGACAATTGATCATAATGAACCGGAAGCCCCATTTTTTTAATATGGGATATCATAAACGCGACGGTGAATGCGTACACACCGCAGTTCCATAGTGCCCCACGTTGTAGCAGAGTTTCAGCAATGGTGGCTTCGGGTTTTTCTATAAATTGTGTTATGGGCGCATAAACATTACGTTCTTGCCCACCCGGCAGGATGTATCCATACTGTTCTGAAGCATGTGTAGGCCTTGTCCCAATTAAAGCGATATCGGCTTGAGAATGTTTCAATATGTCCGGCAGTAATTGGAAGTTGCTGAAAAAATCTTCACCTGCGAACACATCAGCTGGCGCGATACAGATCACATCGTCATCTTTGGCCATTCGGAAGGATTGCAGATATAAGGTCGCTAAGGCCGCCGCAGTAAAAGTGCCTCGTTTATAAGGTTCCCCGATGACTGGTATTTTGCCTTGAGTATGTCGAGCCGTAATATTAGCCTGGTCCTGATGTGAAATAATGAGTGTTGAATCCGTTAGGCATGAACTGTCAAGCTGGCGGCATACTCTGCTGATCATGGATTCCCTACCTCCAGCGGGTGATGGAAGTATATCTATGAACAGCTTGGAGCGAAGCTCATTGGATAACGGCCAGAGCCTTTTGCCAGAGCCACCGCACAGCAGTACGATATGCATGGGCTTCCTCCTTAAGCTCAGGGAGCTTTACTATAGATTTTCCGTTTATGAAAGGAAAGAGAACGATATTTAAGAGCCAGATTACGGATTTGTTGCTCTTTTAACGAAGAAGCGTTCACATTCAGACTTTTATTCATGGAACTTCTAAGGACCATGCTGCCTGGGTTTTTCGTATACATAAAATTGGCATACGTTTCATACTCGGAGAAACCAAACTGTTTCTTCTTATTGATATTGGAGATGATCGCTTTGTACCATGGCAGCTTATGAGCCGCTTCAATTTTCTGTTTTAAGGCAGCGAGTTTCGATTTGTCGAACAGCATATAATGAGTGACAAAAGAGCGGGGACGCGGAGCTTTCATGCCTAACAACTTGCGGTAGGTATTGAAATATTCCGGCTGGCTCCAGTCACGGCAGTAAAAGACTGTTTTGCCTTCTACAAGAAATGAATGAGGTTTAATCAGTACGGTATCTGCATCCATGACTAGAAAGTACTTTGCCTTCACAATGGAATCTCCGTTCATTTTGAGCAGCTGCTGATATAACCAGCCTGACCGATTCCATCGGGAGGACTGGTAGTGTATGTCGTTTTTGGTTATAGGCAGGACGGATCGCTCATTAACAAAAATGCAGTTTTTAAGGGAACAGAGTTTTCTGATTTTGGTGCTGACCGGAGAAACAATATATATGCTTCCAATGGGATGTTTTACATAACGGCGAATGTTATCGATGACGAGGGGAAGGGTAGCCAAATCTTTCTCGATCGCTGGTATAAGAACATCAATCTTAGGCGCATTATTCAACCGGATTCCAGGCAGGACGGACATCTTCTCAACTCCTTGCACAAATCGTGATGACTCATTATATGGTATGTGTGCAAAAGTGTTTTGGTCAGGGCATGTGCAAATATACATTTTTACGAATAGGGGCTTTTGTTGAGGGTTCCTTTATCGGTATTACATATAATGCTTGCAGGATCTTGATCAAACAGCAGGCTTTGATTCGGTTGCTGAAGGGAGAGTTTACGACATGGGAGTTGATAAGTTGCAGCCGTTAAGAAGCAAGTGGTTAAAAACAAAATTGATCATTAATAATGAATTAATTAAACCGTTTATCCCCGACACACAGAAATATAACAAGACGAATCTGAAATCCATGATCAGCAAATATGGAATGGTCTATGTCAAACCCGAGAGAGGTACTTTCGGGATGGGTGTTATTAAGGCAGAGATGGAAAGTCAGCAACATTTTGTCTATCAGATAGAGCAAAAACGCCTGACGTTTGACAGCTTTGAATCGTTTTATAACAGTCTGACTCGTCTGGTGAATAAAAGAAGTTATCTGATTCAGAGAGGAATCCATCTGCTTAAGCATAATAACAGACGTTTTGACATCCGAGTCATGATACAGCTAAGCCCGACCAAACAGTGGGAAGCTACCGGAATCATCGGCCGACTGGGTCATCCAAAGAAAATCGTAACCAATTATCATAGTGGTGGTACACCGATGGATATTCACAAGCTGCTACAATCACATGCATCCACTAAACGCAGGAATGAACTGGTTCAGGAGATGAATGAGCTTAGCCTGCGCATAGCTCGTCATATGAAAAAAAAGTACCCGCATCTTAAGCAAATTGGTGTAGATATCGGCCTTGACCACAGTCTGAAACCCTGGATTATTGAGGTGAATGTCAAACCTGACCCATATATATTCAATCAATTAAAGGACAAGACGATGTATCGCAAGGTAATACGATATTACCGCCACGCTGTGCCCAAAAAATCAGAATAACAGACCGCACTTTTCATAGAAATGGCTGGAGAAGGTTTCAAGTTCAAGAGTCGCCAATGTGGCGACTTTTTTTGTTGATCTGCGTTTGAGGGTCGGAATAATGCATTTCATCCCAATTCGACTCCCAAACCTATGCTAAAATAGTATATTCGAGAGTGAAATTCAGAGTCGATGTCGATGAAAGGCGGATGTTCCCCCATGTTCAATATTGCAATCTGTGATGATGAGGAGCAGCAGCGAGAACGTGTTAAATCGATGCTGGTCTCCTTATCTCTAAAAACCAATTTTGATTTTCAAATTAGCCTATTCACATCTGGTGAACAACTGCTCTCGCACTACAGGGAGGTTGGGGATACATTCAATATTCTCATCTTGGATGTCGAGATGGGCGGAATGAACGGGATTCAGACCGCTAAAGAGATCAGGAACATGAAGTTTCTGGATGTACAGATTATGTTTCTGACCAGTTACCCGGAATATATGGTGGAGAGCTTTGATGTCATGACCTTTCAATATCTGATCAAGCCAATTCAGCCGCAAGTTTTCGAGGAAAAGATGATTAAGCTGTGTCAATATTTTCAGGCATTGGACAAAAAGTATATATTAATCAAATCAGATTATGATGAACTGCTTTTGAAATATGATGATATTCTCTGGATTGAGGTCGTCAAAAGTTTAACGATCAAGAACAAGTTGAATTTTGTGACTCAGGAAAATGTATATGAGACCAAAGGCATTTTATCCAGCTACGCTACCGGTTTGAAAGACCATGGTTTCTTGCAGATTCATCGCTCAATTATCATTAACCTGATGCATGTTCAGAAGTTTTCCGGCACCCAAGTCGTCATGTTGAATGGAACGGAACTGCCCATAGGTCGCTCCAAGGTCAAGGAAGTCAAGGATGCCTATACCAAATACATGATTATGAGGATTCAATGACATGGATACGTATATGATATTTTCTATCTTCTTCGTGACTTTACTTATGGCATTTCAGGCGAATTTTTATTTTGATTCTGTGTTGGGCAAGTCCAACCGTAAACCGCGTAGAGCGATCTATTTCTTGGTATTTGTCATGTTGGGTTATTTTTATTGGGTTTCTTCCTTCTCTGATATTGGTTCCACTGCGGTTGCTCTGCTATTAATCTTCAGTCTGGCACAATCCTATGAAGTAGAGTTTAAAATCAAGCTTGTTTTTACCATCCTGTATGGGGTTCTAATTACTATGGCAAATGCCATCGCTGTATATATTCTCGGTGTTCTGGAATCCGCGGATTACAGTTCAATGGATCAGTTTAACGGAGAAGACCACTGGGTTCTCTCCAAGGTTATGCTGCTTGGTTGCAGCATCATGTTCGTTGTCATTCAAGTTGTCCGTCTCGTCGCCAAACGTAGAAGTTTTGCCGTTCACTATCGGTATTATTTGCTGTTTCTCATCGTACCGATCATTACGATCTATCAGATCAATGTGGCCTCCATATACAGTGAAAAGAACATATTTTACGTCTTTTCTGTACTGGGCTCTCTTTTTCTCAATGTGTTCATAGTCTATGTGTTCGATAATATGGTGGAAAAGGTACAGCTTGTGCATGCAAATGCCCAGTTACAGCGTCAGATGGATCATCAGGATGCCAACTATGAGAAGACCGTTCACAGTTTCAAAAACATTAAAAGCATCATCCATGATATTAACCAGCAGTTTCTGTATATTGATGAATGTATCCAACGTAACGAACTGGCGGCGGCAGGTGACCATATCAAGTCTACACTGAATACGATTGAAGGTGCTTACCAGCGGGTGAACTCCGGCAATCTAGTCATTGATGCACTCGTTACAAATACCTTGGCTATGGGGCAGGCAAACGGGATCAAAATCGACACCAAAATCCAGCTTCACTCGCAACATGTGCAGATTGATCGATATGATCTGTGCGTGGTGCTCGGTAACATGCTCGATAATGCGATCGAGGCTTCCAAGAAGGTCAGACAAGCCGAGGATCGATATATCCTGATTGCCATTCACTCCACATCATCTGCACTTGTCATCCAGATTATGAATCATGTGGAGCAACCGATAGTTGACTTGAAAAGTGACAAGCCCAATCCGGAGTACCATGGGATCGGTCTAACCAATATATCGAGAATGTGCGAGAAATATGGTGGACATATGAGTATTGAGCATCAGCATCGGAAATTTAACAACATGGTCGTACTTCCGTTCCACACCGACAACCCCTGAATCTACCATTCAGGGGTTGTTTTTTTCCATTCAGGGTCCGTTTGCGTTCGAACAGTCTCTTCCCGGATATGATGAATTCATTCATAAGAACATTTGAGGGAGGACATAGGATGAAGAAATTAATTAGTCTTTTATGTACAGCGGTGCTTGTAATTACGCCGCTGACATCTGTCAGCGCAGAGGTGAATAACAGTGCAACGATTGAGGCACGGGCGGAGCAGATCGCCAAGGAGATGGTGCAAACCTACGGTGTCACCAGTGTGCAATATGCGATCATGGATGAAGGGGAATATATTTTATCAGATAGTGTCGGATTGCACGATAAGGCATCACAGAAGCCAATAGACACGGATAGCATGTATGGCATAGGCTCGGTTAGCAAAATGGTTGTTACAGCAGCCGCTATGAAGCTGGTCGATTCCGGTAAAGTAGATCTTGATGAGCCGCTTACTTCGTATATCAAAGAATTTAAAATGGCAGATGCGCGATATACTCAAATCACACCACGCATGTTGATGAATCATTCATCCGGTCTTTACGGTACACATTATGGAAACAGCATGTTGTTTGACGATAACGACACCCGCAATCATGATGAGTTATTGCTCAAGCTTCAGTCCGAAAAACTGAAATCCAAACCTGGCGCATACTCCGTCTACGCCAATGACGGTTTTCAATTGCTTGAAATCCTGGTTGAACGGGTGAGTGGTTTGAGCTACAGCGAATATATCGCCAAGTATATCAGCGAGCCGTTGAAGTTGGAATCAACGAAGACACCACTAGATTCCTTTGACAGAGCACAGTTATCCGAAACCTATTGGCCTACACTTGAGATGAAGATGCCTACCGAAAATGCTAACATTATCGGCACCGGCGGAGTGTACTCTACCGCAGAAGAATTGAGTCAATTCGGAGAGGTTTTAATGGGGAACAGACCGGATATTCTGTCCGAATCTGCTGTGAAGGCCATGCAATCTCATGAATATCGTAATGGCATATGGGTATCAGATGAACAAAATACGATCAATTATGGCTTGGGCTGGGACGCGGTTGACCTTGCACCGTTCAGCGATTATGGGATTACCGCGCTTGCCAAGGGCGGAGACACCATGCTATATCATGCCGTGTTAATCACCATACCGGAACATGATATTTCAATGGCGGTTCTATCCTCTGGCGGATCTTCCGTCTACAATCAGATGTTTGCCAGCAAAGTGCTGCTGGACGTTCTGGAGGATCAGGGCATCATCGACGATGTTCAGCCTGATCAGAAATTCTCACCACCTGTCAAAGTGAAGATGCCGACGAAGTTGAATGCTTACTCAGGTCTGTATGGTACGGTAGGTGCAACGCTGGACATAAAGATCAATGATGGTGAGATGCAACTGCCTGCCTTGCTGGGAGGAATTATTCCTGAGCAGACCTATGTGTACACAGGCGACGAACATTTTACAAGTGCGGATGGCAGTGTAAAAGCTAGCTTTGTGAAGGAACGTAATGACAAGGTGTATGTTAAAGTTCAGGGCATGATTACGTTACCCGGCATAGGCCAAACGGTAATGAACACGTATGATTATCAAAAACTGGATCATAATGCACTGGATGTAGCAACAAAAGAGAAATGGACAGCTCGTGACGGCTCGAAATATTACGCGTTGGATGAAAAAATAACATCGATCTTTTATCTGCTTCCATCGATGCTGATCAAGAACCTTTCCGTTGATGCCAAAAATGGCTATGCTAATGGCACGCAAATTATGGATGCGAACAACGCAGAGAATATCGCCGAGATTCCTGTGATGAATGGAAGAGACGCGTTTGATCTTAAATTTTACACGAAGAATGGCGCCGAGATTATGCTCCAGGATGGGCAGGAATACATTGCCGAGGATGCGATTACTCCAATCTTTGGTGGAAAGAAAGGAATTACAACTATTCCGGCAAACGGTCAAGCCCGGTGGTATGCGATCGATGCCCGATCGGGTAACAAATCCATCACGGTGGATTCTCCGAAGACCGGAGGTTATGCAGTGTATAATGATAAAGGGGAAATGGTTGACTTCTCTGTAGCAACCAATCAGGAATCGACGAAGCTCCCGAAAAGTGGTTTTATCGTTTTTGGTGGGGATGCCGGTGATGTATTCCAGATCCAACTAAAGTAAAGCAGAAACTTCATTAATGAGTCACGTTCGCAACTTATCACCGAAAAAATACAGTTATCAAGAAGTCGCCTGGTGGCGGCTTTTTTGATATTTTATTTGAATAATTTAACAATATGGTAACTATTTGGACCCACCACACGTTATGTTTATGTAGTTATATATAAGGCTAATTTTTCAACTGGAGGAATCACTATCTATGATCAATAGACATAAACGTCAAACAACTATGCAATGGAAAAGAAGAGCAGGAAGACCCATCATTGCAGGCCTTACTGCCGGAATGCTGATGGTTCACGGCGTTATCGGCGTGTTGCCATCGCAGGCACATGCTGAAGCATCGGATGTATCCATCCGTAACTGGTATTCGTATCAACGAATCACGGTACCTGAACTGAAACCTTCTTGGACAGCAAAAGTAGATAACTATCTGAATATGAACGAGACGTATGTTGGAGTTAATGCCATCGCAGAAGAAGGAAAAGTATTCACGTTTGCTGGATCAAAGCTGATTGCACTTGATGCGACAACAGGTAAACGGTTGTGGACTTACGGCAAAGAACTGACTCCTTATATTACCTATCAAAGCGGGATTCTCTACGGACTGACCATTGATCACAAGCCATATGCCTTGAATGCGAAGACAGGCATTGCAAAATGGCAGTCAGGCACATCCACCTGGATTGATACGTATAACCGTACGGAAGCTCTGATTCCAACGGTGGATACCCTCTACGTGATTAAGGGGAGTACAACGTTTGCACTGGATATCCAGTCAGGCAAACTGCGCTGGGAAGCAGATGAACCATTAGGTGAAGGTAATGGTACTGAGTATCTGAGAGAATCTAATGGTGTGGTGCTGAGAACCTTTTTCGTTCAAGGGGCACTTACATCCTTACAGCTTAATGCATATGACAAGAAAACGGGCAAGAAGTTATGGGGTCATTTTGGTCAGGGGGAAGCTATTCAGATCAAAGACGGTCTTGTATACTCAGCGGACTACTATTCTTCGATGTTGGAAAATGACGAGTCTTCACCAGAACGCAAATGGAAAGTGAATGCGTACAATCTGGAGACCGGTGTGTTAAAAGGAAGTCAGGAGTATAAGTGGACCATGCCGGGGGATCCACCGTATGTGAATGGGTATGGAGGGATATTTTCCAATAAAGACAAACTATACATTTTACAAGGGGATAATATAGCGGAGTATCCGTTGACCTCAACCAAGCCGGGTCCCGCGCCACTTCGAACTTTTCAGCGCCCTTACGGAGAAAATATGGTGTGGCTTGGCATTACACAGGAAAGGTTGATCTTCAAAAACGACAACACGGGAGAACTCACAGGCATTAAGCTGGCTAATGGTCAAGAGGTCCAGTGGCATGGTGATGCCCCCGTTTCTCAGATTGATGTTTACGGCAAAGGGATGTATCGAGCGCAACGTAACGGCACACTGCTTGTCCTCAACATGATGTCGGGTCAGTCGGTCTTCCGCGTCTCCACCGGTGGAGATCTGCACAGCACGACGTTGAAGACAAACGGAATGATCATCATCCAAGCCGAAGGCAAACTTCTCGGCGTTAAGCTGCCAGCGTCGCTGAAATAAGTGATTTAGAATGAAAAATATGGGAGAAGACTGGATTACGGCATAGCTTGCTCATAATCCGGTCTTTTTTTATTTTTGCGCATAAAACACTGCAAAGTCCAAGTACTTGTACATGCAGTCTGCCACGCGAAACCCCGCTTCCTCCAACCACATCAATTGATCCTCCAACGTGGCATTGATATCCACCTTGCGTCTTTCGATCGAAGCCGAGATGGCTTCCTCAGACAAACCACTTTGTTGAATCGCTTCTAACCAGCGCTTGCGGTAATAGGTCTCCGTATCGGGGGTTCTTCCCTGAACCTGATCTGCGTTGATGAAGCATCCGCCTCGTTCTAACAGCTTATGTACAGAATCAAACACCTTTTTCTTGTCAGCGTGGGTCAGATGGTGAATGGACAGGGAGGAAATAATCATATCGTAGGAACTGGTGAAATCGTACTTGGAGTAATCCCCGATCACATACTGTACTTGGTTTGCATCAGCAAACCTTCGACGTGCTCCTTCGAGCATTTGATCACTAATATCGATCAGGGTTAATCGCGCGTTGGGATACTTTTGCAGGACCAATCCGGAGAGCAGTCCCGTTCCTGCACCCAGATCAAGAATACGTGGAGAATCGAGCGGGCTTTCCATTAGATCCAGAGCCATTCCATAAAAATCATCAAAACAAGGGATAAGCTGCTTTCGCTGCACATCATAATCTTGGGCTACTTTATCAAACAGCTGCTTTACTGAGAATTCCATGTGCTCATCACTCCTTGAGGTTTTCTCCATATTTTACAAACTGGAAGGGATCAAGGGAAATACTGATTATGGATAAACTCATAGGTTGGACCTATGGGTTCCGAGTCTCTGCCATGGGTAATAACATGTAAGCGCAGAATATAGACAGGGAGGAATGAACCTGATGATTCAACCACGTTCTATTATGATGAGCATCTCGTTAATCGTTATAGTTCTAACACTTGCAGCTTGCTCTGGTAGTAATGAACCTTCGGCTATCCCGGAACCATCAATGCCAGTAGGTGGAACAGAAGAAGCGAATGAAACGAAGCGTCCACAGACCGAAAGTTTTGAAATGTTGACCGCAGATGGCAATCAATCACTAGAGGCGACCTTACAACAAGGAGGAGAATTTTCCTTGTACGTATTCGAGAAATTCACATTTGATGCTGCTCAAGGCCGTCTGTCACTGACTAGTAACGGTGACTATTATGTGGATATTGAACCACTGCCTTCGGATTATAATCTGGCAGAATTGGAGACAGCGGGTAAAGAAGAATTAGAAAAAACCGGTAAGGTATCCGATTATAGTGGAGAACTGGTAGAACACCCGCTTGGTTATGCCGAGCTCTATCTTCAGGCCTCAGGTGAAGAAGGAATTAGTGATTATATGGTCTGGAAATCAGAAGAAGGGGACGCATTTCTATTCCGTCTTCATAATCCAAAAGGAGAAGAGGCCTCTGATTTCGCCAGCCCGGTCCTTGTTTCGTTATCCACCGTTCAGGGTGATTCGTAACTTAGATGACCATAATCTTTTCAACGAAAGTCGCCAACTGGCGGCTTTTTTTACTTTTGCAGATTACATGGAGAAGTTGCGAGGTGATGTATTCACTTCCATTTGACTTAGAGTACGCTCTAAGGTGTAGACTAGCATCAGCAACGATCCCAAAGGAGATGAACAGAATGACACAGGAAAATAATACTAGAACTTTACAACATAAAATGGGCTCTGGCTTCAATCATAACAGTACAGCGGAAGATGTATTGAGAGATCTGGACTTGTCAGGACAGCTTGCTATTGTAACGGGTGGATATTCCGGCCTCGGGTTGGAGACGACACGTGCGCTTGTTAACGCGGGAGCCCGTGTAGTGGTGACTGCGCGTCGTCCAGCGGTTGCGAAGGAAGCACTTTCTGGTCTGGAAGGTGTTGAAATAGATGCATTGGACCTCGCTGATTTATCCAGCGTTCGTGCTTTTGCCGAGCGGTTTCTGGCGAGTGATCGGAACATTGACATGCTGATTCTTAATGCGGGCATCATGGCTTGCCCGGAGACGCGGGTTGGTCCTGGCTGGGAAGCTCAATTTGCAACCAATCATCTGGGCCACTTTGCCCTGACTAATCTGTTATGGCCAGCACTTGCAAGTCAGGGGGGAGCACGTGTTGTTTCCTTGGCATCAGCGGGACATCATTTCTCACCGATTCGTTGGGATGACATCCAATATGAACATGGCTATGAGAAATTCCCTGCCTATGGACAGTCCAAAACAGCAACGATTTTATTCAGCGTTGAGCTTGATCGTCGAGGTGCGGAGCACGGAGTACGGGCTTTCTCCGTTCATCCAGGCGGAATTATGACACCACTACAGCGTCATATGCCAAAAGAGGAAATGATTGCTCTGGGCTGGATTGATGAATCTGGACAAGTGGCCAACCCTGCGTTCAAAACACCTGAGCAGGGGGCAGCAACGCAAGTCTGGGCAGCAACTTCACCTCAGCTTGAGGGAAAAGGCGGTGTCTACTGCGAGGATTGTGACATCAGTGAAATGGCTCCAGAGGATGGAGGTTTCTACGGGGTCAAGAAGTATGCTATCGACCCTGAGCAAGCTATTCGTTTATGGGAGCTATCGGCCAAGCTGACTCAAACAGACATAGAACTCTCATAATCATGTAGTTGCGGCAACAAAGCAACGGCTTGCTTCCATGCAGGAGCTCACGGAAAAGTTCAAAATCTAAAGAGAATACGATTAATTATAATGAAAACAACATAATTTCAAACAAAATCTCCTATTTAGCATATAATAAAGAAGGAGCATCTCATTTTCGCGATGGTGCAATCATTTCTTTATGAATTCAGGGAGAGAAAATCATGAATATTTTTGAGCATCAGATACCTTTGGAAAAAGTGAAATTCAATGAACCGCTAAAAAATCATACGTTTATTAAAATAGGTGGCAACGCAGATATTCTCATCCATCCAACAACGATAGACGAAATCACTAAAATCGTGGAAATTGCCAACTTACATCAGTTACCTCTGACGGTTATTGGGAAAGGCTCAAACGTCATTATTAAAGACGGGGGCATCCGGGGAGTAACGATTTCTCTTAGCCACTTCGATCAAATTAAAGTGAGTGAGGACAGCATGATTGCGCAGAGCGGCGTTGATATCATTGATGTCTCCAGGCTTGCTTTGGAGCATAGCTTGACCGGTTTGGAGTTTGCTTGCGGTATTCCCGGCAGCACGGGGGGCGCACTTTACATGAATGCCGGTGCTTATGGCGGTCAGATCGCCGATGTTGTTGAACGTGCGACTGTGATCACCAAAGACGGTACAGTGTTGGAGATCCCGCGAGAGGAGATGAAGTTTGGTTATCGAAATAGTCTCTTCAAAATGGATCACTATATCATACTGGAGGCCGAATTCGGGCTCAAAAAAGGAAACAAGGAAGATATTGCGAGCAAAATGAAGGAATTAACGTTCCTGAGAGAATCCAAGCAGCCGCTTGAATTCCCCTCTTGTGGAAGTGTATTTAAACGACCCGAGGGACATTTTGCAGGGAAACTGATTCAGGATTGCAACTTGCAGGGCACTCGCATTGGAGGTGCTGAAATCTCCATGAAGCATGCAGGTTTTATCGTAAATGTGGATCACGCTACTGCCCAGGATTATATGGATCTGATCCAATTTATTCAGAAGAAAGTATATGATACGTTCCAAGTTGAATTGGAAACCGAAGTAATCTTTCTGGGAGAGTAACTTCATTGGAATCATTAGGAGGTCGCCTTTGGCGGCCTTTTTTGCATGTGGGAGTGGTACTGAAACAAGTATCCACATGCTAATTATGGTAATATCAGAGTGATTGTATTTAATATTTCATCGTTATCATAAGGAGTGTACATGGAGATGTTCAAGCGTAACAGGAGAATACTGCTAATCACTGCAATGGTAATTTTACTATCGCCCCTGTCAATCTTGGCATATATGTATATGAATGAACGTGCTGGCGGCCTAGCCGATCAACGGATATCCAAGGTTTGGGGATTAAGTGAACCTATACATATTCCTATAGCGAACAGTCCTGAGAGGGCAGTTCAGGAATTTAGAGGTGAGTTTTATACCCCCCAATTCATTCATCAGGAGGCTGTGGACGGGGGCATGATTTTGTTTACGCACAAAAAGGGTCGGGAAAACAACAGTAATCTGCAGATGGAGTATACCCGCAAGAACATATTCGGATGGAAATGGGTATGGGGTGGAGGATATTCCATTAATGAATCAGTTGAATCCAAGTTTGCACTGCATTATATGAGCATACCGAAACTGGAGCAAGTCTCCACTCCTTTTCCCATGTTATTTGGTAATATTGAGGACTCTTCCATTAAACGTATATCCGTAGAGACACAGGAAAATGGAACAGTAATCGCGACCGAAGCGAAACTGATTGAGGTGAGTCCGGGACATCTAATTTGGTATGTTTTCCTTCCTCCGTCAGCGGCTATTCCATATGTAATTGAGGGATTTAACGAAGAAGGGAAACTCATTACCCATGAACAAATTAAAGATGCCAATGATAGCGGATCGTTCACTCTGGGGAAATGAGGTATGGACTATTAAGGACATAATGTGAAAAGTAAACAACACCATAATCGCTTCAGAGGTCGCCTATGGCGGCTTTTTTTGTTGCCAAAGTAGTACCAACCATTCCGCCAGTGAATGAACCGATCCTGCAAACCCGCGTCACGCAAGCGATTGGCTCATGCTATGGCTGATTGAACGATTGTTGCTGACCCCGCTCTCCCTTAACATGTGAACAGAGGAGCCTGCTCGTCATTCACCATCATTCTGTCAAAGGGGGCCCGCGATCGTATGGCTGAGCTGTCGGAAACATCAACGTTGCAACCCAGGGTTACAGTCAACAAACCCGTCAAACCAAGTTATCTGCGTAACATTCGAAAACACTGGATGTTGTATGTCATGATCCTGCCCGGCATTTTGTTCTATATTATTTTCAAGTACATTCCACTTGGCGGAAGCGTGATTGCATTTCAGAACTTTCAGATTATGAAAGGCATATGGAGCAGCCCATGGATTGGCCTGGATAACTTCAAGTTTATTTTTACGTATCAGGATTTCTATCATGTGCTTCGGAATACAGCTCTGATTGCCTTATACAAACTGGTGATCGGATTTCCTGCTCCCATTCTGCTAGCGCTATTGTTCAACGAAGTGAGAAAAATGCTTGCCAAACGCTTTTTGCAGAGTCTGTTTTATCTGCCTCATTTTCTCTCCTGGGTTGTTGTCGGGGGGATCGTGTTTGAGGTGCTAGCCTCGGGTGGTTTTGTAAATGCTGTCCGTGGATGGTTCGGGTTCGAGCCGATCCTGTATATGCAGCAGGAGCAATATTTCCGACCTATTGTTGTCCTGTCCTCCATCTGGAAAGAGGTAGGTTGGGGAACGATTATATACCTCGCTGCGGTAAGTGGCATTGACCCCACGCAATATGAAGCGGCTGTGATGGATGGAGCAAATCGCTGGAAGCAAACGATCTACATTACATTGCCTGCGTTGTTCCCGACGATCTTAACCCTGTTCCTGCTGAATATCGGCAATTTCCTGGAACTTGGCTTTGATCAGATCTACAACCTGCTGACACCGATGACCTACTCGGTAGGGGATATCATTGAAACGTATGTATACCGCTCTGGTGTCCTGCAAGGGCAATATAGCGTAACAACAGCGATTGGTCTATTTCAGTCGGTGATTGGCTTCATTCTGCTCTGGGTCTTCAATCGGCTTGCGAGAAAATCAGGAGAGGGGTTGTGGTAATGATCAAGCAGACGATTGGAGAAAAGCTGTTCCAAACCGCCAACTACATTTTCCTGACACTTGCGGCCTTTACGATGCTCCTTCCATTGCTGCATCTGCTTGCGGTTTCCCTGAGTTCGCCGGTTGCGGCAGACTCCAAAGAAGTATTTCTGTGGCCCGTTTGCTTTACTTTCGCGTCATGGAAACACATTCTACAAAGCTCGGGCTTATGGCAATCGTTTGGTGTAACCGTATTTATTACGGTAGTGGGTACTGCGCTTAGTATGTTATTTTCAGTGTTGACCGCTTTTCCGTTATCGCGCAGAGAATTCATGATCCGCAAACAAGTGATGCTGGGCATCGTAATTACGATGATTTTCAATGCACCGATGATTCCGTTCTTTCTGACGGTGAGGGAGCTGGGCATGATGAATTCCATCTGGTCCCTGATTATTCCTGGTGTAATTGGCACATTTAATATGGTCATTCTGCGTACATTTTTCATGAGCTTGCCCAAAGAACTTGATGACACGGCCCGAATCGACGGTTGCCATGACTTCCGAATTCTGTTTCAGATTTATTTGCCGCTATCCAAGCCGGTTCTGGCTACGGTCAGTCTGTTCTATGCGGTGGGATACTGGAACACGTTCCAGCGGGCGGTACTGTTTCTACGTGATCCAGGGCTCTGGCCTTTGCAGATGAAGCTGCGAGCGTATTTAACCAGCCCGGAGGAACTGGCCCAGGTAAATATGTTTCTTGGGGATTACAACTTCAATACAACCACGTTAAAGGCAGCGACGATACTTTTTGCAAGCGTTCCCATTATTTTGGTGTATCCTTATCTACAGAAGTATTTTGTGAAAGGTTCATTGCTCGGATCACTGAAAGAATAAACCATGTTCAGGGGGATGATTCCATGAGAAAACAACTGAGTCGCAAGATGATGCCGCTAATGCTCAGTCTAGCCATGCTGTTGGTCGCTGGTTGTGGCTCTGCTACTACAAGTTCCGGAAATGACGTTGGTAACGGCGAAGGCAGTGGTGGAGCTGTAAAAGTCAAAGTATTCAAAAGCCATATGGGCGTTGGCAGCTTGCCAACTGCGGATAATCCGCATGTGAAATACATTGCTGAACAGACGGGGGTCCAGTATGAGCTCATTACAACGCCTCCCGGTTCGGAGCCATCCGAATACTTGAACCTGATGATTGCCTCCGATGAACTGCCAGATATCCTGCGTCCGATTGGAGGCATTGAGCAGACACTGATTCAGCAGGGAGGCGCGTTACCACTGGATGAACTCCTGCCTGAATATGCACCCCATGTGTGGGAGAGTATTCCTCAGGAAGCTTGGGATATCGTTCGCTCTGCTTCCCCTGATGGCAAAATCTATTATGTACCCAAGGTATTCCTTGTGCCTGAACGTGCACCGTTAATTCGTCAGGATTGGGTGGATAAGGTGGGCATGGAGATGCCAAAGACCACTGATGATTATGTCGAGCTGCTCACAGCTTTCCGTGACAAGGACCCGAATGGCAACGGCAAACCGGATGAACTGCCAACAAGCGGCAGGGAATTCGGCAGATGGATGGACCATTTGTTTGCGATGTACGGGGTAGCGATGTGGGAAGGTTATCCCGAATGGGATGAATACGATGGAAAGATCCAGTACGCAGGAACTACCGACAATATGCGGGAAGCAATCAAGTTCATTCGCATGTTATATGTGGAAAAACTGCTGGACAATGAAACCTTCCTGAACAAAGGGGAAGTGTGGCAGGCCAAAATCAATAATAACCTCGTAGGCAGCTGGTACCATTTGCCTGCAAATGTGCGAGATCGGTACAATGCGATGCTGACCCAGGCACCAGATGCCTACATTGCAGCGATGCCGTTACCCAAAGCCGCAGGGTTTGAAGCTTTTGTCACCCAGAAGAGCATGGGTGAACCGGAATGGATGATCCCAGCCACCAAACAGGATAATGCGCCAAATGCGCTGAAGCTGCTGGACTTCTTCTATAATCCTGAAAATGATGAGTTCGGTCGCTTTGGTCTTGAAGGTGAGCAGCATGAAGTCAAGGATGGACGCAAAGTCATTCTCCCACCTGCTGACAACAAACCGCTTGCCTTGGGTATGAAGAATCTCACTACAGCAGAAGACATGAATAAGCGAATTGAAGAGACATATCCGGAAGATCAGCAGCAAATGGTCAAAGACATGTTCGAAGTCAGTACTGCCGATGCACGGCAAATTGCGGGTGACGGTCTGCCAGCCTCTGTGTATGAAGGTTTTCCTGATATCCAGTCTCACAAGTTGTTTCAAGAGGTATTGACCAAGATTGTCATCGGCGAGCTGCCAATCGAGGCTTATGATGAATATGTGAAGAAATGGAATGCTTCCGGGGGCGAAGTGGTCACCCAGCGTGTACAGGAATGGTATGAGAAGGTGAGAAAATGAAAAAGAGATATGCCCTATGTGGGGTCAGCGGCAGAGCATTGGGACAATTTGCAAAACCAATTCATGAGCTGTTCTCTCATAATTCAGAGGTTGTCGCCCTGCTGGATAGAGATCCTGCACGGTTTGAAGTCTATCGTACCCGTTTTCCTGAGCACACAGAAGTATCGGTATATGGCGCTTCGGATTTCGGGGTCATGGTCGATGAGACTCGGCCTGACTGTATCATCGTGGCTGGCAGGGACGATACTCATGCCCACTATATTGTTGCCGCGTTGGAGCGGGATCTCGATGTTATCACCGAAAAGCCGATGACGACTACAGGCGCTGATGCCAGATGCATTCTTGAAGCAGAAGCAAGGAGTAAGGGCAGCGTCATCGTAACGTTCAATTATCGGTACATGCCGATCCACATGCGCATCAAGGAATTGATTCAGGAGGGGAAACTCGGTCGCGTCACTTCCATCGATCTTAACTGGTATATCGATACCCATCACGGCTCCAGTTATTTTAAACGGTGGAACCGTGAACGGGCATTCTCGGGCGGTCTGTCGGTCCATAAAAGTACTCACCATTTTGATCTGGTCCAGTGGTGGATCAATCAAAAGCCAGTTGAAGTTTTTGCCTATGGAGCACTGAACTATTACGGGGCTGAAGGCGAATGGAATCCGGCACAGGAGGACGGAAGACATTGCCGTACATGCCATGTCTCAGAAGATTGCGCCTATTATTCCCGCTGGACGTCCCGGAGTCGTCAGATTCGGGTACCGGATGACCATCTGAACCAACTCGGTACAGCAAGCCAGCAGGAGTTTCCCTACACTTCATACCGTCCCGACCAGTGTATCTTCGATTCCACCATTGAGATTGAAGACACGTATGCCGCAACCGTGAAATATAGCGGCGGCGCGCTGATGAGTTATTCGGTCAATTTCTCACTTCCATACGAAGGGTACCGTTTGGCGGTAAATGGCACGAAGGGCAGGCTAGAAACATTGGAGTATCACATGCCGGCCCGGACGCCTTTTCCCACACCCGTCCAGACGATCGATTACTTTCCGCTCTTTGGTTCAAAAGAAACGATCCATGTTGTTCATCGTGAAGGCGGACATGGAGGAGGAGATCCACTGCTGCTGGAGGATATTTTCCTCGGCGAAGATAAGAGACGCCCTTACCGAATTCTGTCTGGCGCTGAAGACGGCGCTTATTCCGTTGCCGCTGGAGAAGCAGTGTGGCGATCTGTGGAAGAGCATCGGCCTATTTCCATAGACGAAGTGCTGGGTGGTTGGAACAGCAGAGTGCCCACGCACAAAGGGAGGGAGAAGTGACATGAGCAGACCTGTGTATTTTGAACCGGAGGAGAGCATGGCTTATCACAGTGGTGAAGACGTTATGCACGCCCTGATGAGCATTGCGGGAAGATATATTGGAGCCAATCCTCCGCATCCCCCGGTCTACAGAGTGAGTAGGCCAGGACTTGTGCGCAAGTCCAATGATCACCGCTATGATTTTCCATTGGAGGATCTATTCCCCGACATGCAGAGAGGACAACAGGTCTATGCATGGGCCAAACTGTGGAGTGACAGTGATCAGGAATTTATTTTTCATATCACCTGCTTCGGACCTGTTAGGCTATATCATAATGGTGTGCTGATCTACGGTTCTGCACCTGAAGAGGAATATCCAGCTATACCTGTTCTGAAACTGAAATGTGGAATGGTCAGAGGCTGGAATCATTTCGTTCTTGAATTCAAATTAGGGGAAAAGGGGGTAGGTGGCCAGTTTGGCACTGGCTCCCGGAAGAACAAACCACTCCACTTCATTGTGCCTTCGCTCGAACGAGATGGGGAAGAAGGCTGGCTCTACAGCGAGCCGTTGGATTTTCCGTTGTCGGAAATTCCTTCTGGCCCCATGCGAGAGAAGGCCACTGGCGTTAACTGGTTGCCACGGGAGGAAGCCCCCGAGAAGGCATCGCCTTATGGACAGTTGGCACGGATGTATGGACTGACCCGTGGCATGTCTGCGTATGCATGGACGAAGATAAGTGGTACGAAATGTGGCAAGGAGACTGTGCTAATCTCTGGTGAGGCTTACAGCCCGATTGAATTCTCGGTGGAGGGTAAGGTGGTATTCCACCAAGAGCAGGCCGGACGCTTTTGCTTGGAACTGCCATTGTCTGCTGCCGCGCAAGATCTGACAGCGAACTGTGTATGTGGAGACCGGGATTGGGGATTCCGTATGGATGCAACTACAGATGAGATGTTGACACCCGCACTGGATGTGAAAGGGCACAGAGGCAAGTGGCTGTACCTGGGTTCTTTTCAAGCGGAACAGGAGATTGATCTGGCTTCCTGCCAGAAGATGAAGCGGACTGCTCGTAGCGGAACAGGTGAAGACGTATACTGGCGAACAGAGTTGCCAGACGGAGAGGTACGTCCATTTCTGGAAAATGAATGGTTCGGCCGATGGAACTATCCCCTAGGCGTCACATTATACGGATTGCTTCAGCTCGGCAAAGCAGGTCAGCGATCGGATATTCGAGATTACGTGCTGAATCACATTGAATTTGCCTCTTCACGTTTCAGCTACTCCTTATGGGACAGAGAGCGTTATGGTGCAGCTGGGCTGAATAATCAGCTCTCCCATATCGACAGCCTGGACGACTGTGGATCTTTCGGCGCCACCATGCTGCTTGCCGATCGGGAACGCAAGTTGGACGGCGTTTCAGAGACGGCAGCTCATATCGCTGACTATATTTTGCATCAACAGTCCCGTCTGGAAGATGGCACTTTATACCGCAAGATTGGTGTCTCCAGATCAATGGATAACACGATGTGGTGTGATGATCTGTATATGAGCATCCCGTTCCTGTGTAGATACGCCGAATGGTCGGGTGACGATAAGCTGCTGGATGAAGCGGCAAGACAGGTTCTTTTGTATAAAAAGTATCTGTATATTCCAGAGCGTCAAATCATGTCCCATGTATTCGATGTGGAGCGAGGTGAGCCAACACGGACCCCGTGGGGTCGGGGCAACGGCTGGGTGTTGTTCTCTATATCGGAGCTGCTGACGGCCCTTCCTCAAGAGCATCCATCCTATACAGTTCTCATTCAGTTCTACAGGGAATTGTGTGAAGGGTACTTGGCATTGCAGGGCAGAAACGGACTGTGGCATCAGGTATTAACGGACCCGGAGTCGTATGAGGAAACATCCTGTACCTCCATGTTCATCTATGCGTATGCCCGAGGGGTGCGAAAGGGCTGGCTTTTGGATCCGAAACCCTATGCACAAGCGGCGTATCAAGGGTGGAAGGGGATTTCGGAGCGCACAATTGATAAAAGAGGCAATGTATACGGTGTATGTCGTGGCTCCAGCTACTCCTTCACGAATCACTATTACAAGCATGAACTGGGTTGGAATCTGAATGATACCCATGGGATCGGCATTGTACTTCTTGCTGGGCTTGAAACTATTTCCATGCAAGAATGGCAGATAAACACGCCGGTTTTCGCTATGGAAAGGGTTGGAACACCGGAGAAATTGGAGAAATCATCTTTTTAGAGGGAGAAAATAGGCTGTTGGACCGGGTCGTATTGGGCATATGGGAACGGTATAATATCGGTATATTGCATATGAGGTGGGATAATTGTGACCCTTTCCTTCTTAAAGTGGCTAAAATTCAATTTCACCAATACCCAGACCCGGCTGCTGCTGATTCTGACTGTTGTTGTCTTCATGATTATTATTGCGGTGAAAATTGCACTGAACAGTAATGTATACCGATTTCTCACCAATGAAGTACAGGGATCATACCGCAATATTACGGAACTGGTACAATTTCTGGAAACCTTAATCAGTAGTACGTCCTTTATTAAGAGCGCTTACATCTTTGACATGAATCGGGAGAGCATTGTTGCCTTCCCACAAGGCTACAGCTCCAGCAAGGTTAATTTCCCGGATTCGGATTGGGTTAGCGTTGCCGATGAACTTGAAGAGCGTCCCATGCTGGTCAAACAACGTGAGATTTCCACATCTTCTGGTGCGTCCATGCCGCAAATTACACTTTACCGAAAAATAATGATCGCTGGCGAGTTGAAAGGGATTATCGCAGTTAATTTCAAGACAGAGAAGATGTTCGAGCACATGCTGCTCTCATCCGTCTCCGACCTTGACAGCCATCGGTTCATCCTCGACACCAACAACCAGCCTTTATATGATCTCGGCAATTATGCCGTCGGAGAGGAAGCGGTCAGTCATGTACTCACCCAATTGGATGGTGAAAAGCTTGGTGAGTTTAAACATGAAGGTAAGCTTTTACTGGCTTCACAGACCATTTCACCGTACACCGGATGGCGTTATCTGTCCGTGATATCACAAGACAGTCTCCTGGCTAATGCACAGAAGATCCGCAATATTGTTTTTATCGTATCTTTGTTGGCTCTTGTAGCAGGAGCGGTTACGATCACAGTTTACAATGCAGCTGCTTTTAGACCGGTAAGACGCATGAGACAACTGCTCAGCGGATACGACCAGGAGAGAATCCATCTGGAGCAGATTGATCTGGAGAAAATAACGGGTCAACTGCTAATGGATCATGCTCAGCAGGCCATCAATCTCAGGCAGACCCTTCCGGAAGCTTCATCCAAATTTCTGACGGATATCTATAACGGACATATGACAGGAAGTCGGGAAATTAGCGAGAAATGGTGCCGTTATTTCAAGGATTGGAGCGATGAGCCACTCTCTATTGCCATGTTGTCGATTGACAATTATAAGGCCTGGTGTGAGCGCTTTAGGAAGTCAGATCACTCCCTGCTGAAATTTGCCATTGGTAATATCATAGCTGAACTGTTGTCTGGACAATGGCGAGTGTTATCAGCCGATCTGGGCAGAGACCGGATGCTCGTGATGCTGCAACCGCTTCATTCTGGCGGTAGCAAGAGCATAACGACAGCAATAAGAGAGACCATTGGCATGATTCCTCGTTTACTCAAGTTTCAGGTGTCGAGCGGCGTAAGCGGGGGGCACGACGGATTCATGCGACTTCAGCGAGCCATGCATGAGGCGGAGAGTGCGCTGGATTACAGATTCTACCAGGGGTATGAACGAGTTATTTCATTTGACGAGATCTCGGGTCTGCAACCGACCGAGAACACATTGGAAGAACATGAATTCATGACTCAACTGACGGAGACCGTCGAAGCAGGCAGGGGTGAAGAAGCCCTGAGAACTTTTGACAAGATAGTCGGTCGAATGACCCACGAGCAATGGCATCCTTCATCAGCGCTGGCCTTTCTTGAAGCTGTTGCAGCTACACTTGAACGAATTCGCCTGAAGCGCGAGACAGAAGGTTTCGGACTCGAAATGGTGGATATGCAGACCATGCATCTGGAGGCTGTCTGTGAAGTGCTGCGAAGCCAGATCGAAGGTTTGGCAGAATGGTTCGGTAGTCTTATGCTCAGCAAGGATTTCATACTGTGTCAACAGATGATTGCATTTATGAACAACCACCTGGAAGACCCGGTAAGCATTCAGGAGATTGCCGAGCATGCCGGGATCGGAAGCAGTTTGGCAAGCCAGTTGTTCAAGCAGGAAATAGGTGATACCATCCACGGATATTTCACTAAGCTTCGGATGGAACGTGCCTGTGAACTATTGCTGGATACGGATTATAGAATTTCCGAGATCGCAACGATGGTGGGTTATCAGCATGAGAACAGCTTTATTCGTGTGTATCGAAAATACAAAGACATTACACCGGGCAAGTACAGGGAGATAATGCGAAGCCGCAGGGGTGTACTACGGGAATCTTGACCCATAGAATGACAAGGAGGCAGAGCCATTGATGGATCGACAATCGGTCGTCACCAGGAATCATCCGGTATTAACGCAGATTGAGCCGAGATCGCCTTTATCTGTAGGTAATGGAGAATTTGCATTCAGTGCTGATTTTACGGGACTACAGACATATCCAGATCTGTATGAAATACCTCTTGGTACCCAATCCAACTGGGGTTGGCATTATACGGGCGGTCATCATGTATTCGGAGATGAGGATATTGTCTATCAGGCATTTGAGACATATGGCCGCAAAGTGCCATACCCCATGAAGCCCGAAGACAAGGAAGAAGCCTATCACTGGCTTAGGCAGAACCCGCATCGACTTCAGCTTGGACGCATTTCATTTCGTTTGCTAGGAGAAGATGGTCAGGAGACGGATGTCACCCATGTCGTCCCGGTACGTCAGGAATTGAATCTATGGACCGGAATTCTGCACAGTGAATTTACCGTGCAGGGGGAAGAAGTGCGTGTAGAGACAGCCTGTGACCCACGGCTCGATTGTATCGCCATTCGTGTACAATCCGAATTAATCCGTGAGCAGCGTCTGCAACTGTTTGTTGTATTTCCATCGCCCGATATGACACACCGGAGCTGGTCAAAATCAGTATTCCCCGACTGGAAGCAACATGACAGACATTCTACTGTGCTGACATCGGTCACTTCAACTTCCGCATCATTGAAACGTGTGCTGGATGAAGATGAGTATGCATTAGAATGGATCTGGGACGCAGGCCAACTGGAACAGACGGGAACTCATGAATTCACACTATCTCCCAAGGCCGTACCAGACTCGGACATTTGGTCGTGCAGTGTATCTTTTGCTGCACATAAGCCGGAAACCGTGCTAGCAAATACAGTGTTGCGATCAAGCTCGGTCCACTGGAATCATTTCTGGAATGATGGCGGAGTGATAGATTTTGAAGGCAGTTCAGATCCGCGTGCCGCTGAACTGGAGCGTAGAGTGGTCCTATCCCAGTTTCTGAGTGCGGTGCACAGTGGTGGGTCCATGCCACCACAAGAGACCGGATATATGTATAACAGCTGGTTCGGCAAAATGCATCTGGAGATGCATTGGTGGCATGCAGCGCATTTTCCGCTCTGGAATCGGACCGATCTGTTGTGCAAGAGTATGGACTGGTACCTGACCATCCTGCCAGAAGCACACGAACTGGCACGCTCTCAAGGTTATGTCGGTGCGCGATGGCCCAAAATGGTGGGTTATAACGGGCATCAGACTCCGTCGCCGGTAGCTCCAGGATTGATCTGGCAGCAACCACATCCCATGGCACTAGCTGAGATGTGTTATCTGTCCCGGCCTGACCCTGCCATGTTAACAAGGTATAAGGATATCGTATTTGAAGCGGCTGAATTTATGGTGTCCTATGCCCATTGGGATGGGAAAAGGCAAGCGTATGTGCTAGGTCCGCCGCTTATCCCTGCGCAGGAGAATCACGCGATGAACGATAGTTTGAATCCGCCCTATGAACTGGAGTACTGGAAATTCGGTTTGGAGATAGCCATCCTGTGGGCAGAGCGTTTGAATCATCCAGCCAATCCAGACTGGCGAAGAGTGGCTTCGCACATGGCTAAACCTCGACATGAGAACGGAGTTTATCTCGCACACGAGAATTGTCCGGACACTTACACCGTTAAAAACCATGATCATCCCTCGATGGTTGGAGCACTTGGACTATTGCCAGGTTCATTAATCGATCCGGAGATCATGAGAAATACGTTGCTCAAGGTCAAAGAATGCTGGGACTGGGAATCCGCCTGGGGTTGGGATTTTCCGATGTGCGCGATGACCGCAGCCAGATTGAATGAACCAGAGCTTGCAGTGGATTTCCTGATGATGGATGCCACGAAGAACACGTATATGCCTAATGGACACAACTATCAGAGAGCAGGGTTGTGGGCATATCTTCCCGGGAACGGTGGTCTCCTAACCGCTGTCGCCATGATGGCCGCCGGCTGGACAGGGGCAGGAGAACAAGCGAATCCGGGATTTCCACGGGATGGAAGCTGGACTGTGAAGTGGGAAGGCCTTCATCCATTGATGTAATCATCAGAACGTTAAACCCCGAATGAACGGTACAGATGGCATAATCCATCAGAAGGAGGATTTTGATATGGTTGGAACTTCGACAAAGGCAGTGACACAGGAACGCAGAATGTCTGTCAAAATAGCAGATACCTTGCTTTCCGAATGCCAGAATGGCAATCATCCCAAGATTGCAGGCAAATGGGGCTACGTTGGCGGGATGACGCTGATGGCATTGGAACGCGCCGCCGAATGGAATCAAGAATCTCGCTATGCGGAGTTTGTCCAGCGTCACATGGATGACCTCATCGAGAATGACGGTACCATTCGGACCTATCGGTTGAATGATTACAACCTGGACATGATCAATGAAGGCAAAAATCTGTTCAGCCAGTGGAAGAGCTCAGGCAATGACAAATATGCTAAGGCAATTCAACACCTGGTTGACCAGCTTAAAGGACAGCCTCGGACAAGTGAAGGTGGATTCTGGCATAAGAAAATATATCCGTTTCAGATGTGGCTGGATGGTATTTATATGTCTTCACCCTTTCTGGCGGAATATGCGAGCACCTTCGATCATCCCGAGAGCTTCGATGAAGTGGCACGACAGATTTTGTTGATCGAGCGAAAGACCCGTAATCCGCGTAATGGCCTACTCCACCATGCCTGGGATGAGAGCAGGGAACAACGCTGGTGCGCTCAAGATACTGGTCGATCCGTTCATGTGTGGGGCCGGGCCATGGGATGGTATGCAATGGCCGTTGTGGATGCACTGGAGCACTTTCCCGTGGATCACCCACAGCGCGGACAGATTATGGGCATATTTGAACGAATGGCATACGCTATTGCTCATGTTCAGGATCATGATAGTGGACTCTGGCACCAAGTGATGGATCAGAACGGAAGAGCGGGCAATTATCTGGAAGCCTCTGCTTCCTGTATGCTGACCTATGCACTCGCGAAAGGCCTCCGGTTACATTATCTGGCTGAACTGGACCGTGAAGTCGTTGATCAGGCCTATGCAGGAATATTGAAGCGGTTAGTCACTGAAGATGAAAAAGGGGTGCATCTGCACCACATCTGTCATGGTGCCGGACTCGGTGGGAAGAAGTATCGGGACGGTTCTTATGAATATTACATCAGTGAACAGGTCGTTAGCGATGTGCAGATGGGCGTAGCCCCATTCTTGCTAGCCAGTATTGAGATGGAGAGACTTGAGGCGGAAGAAGCGTGAACCAACACACTGATCAGACAGACACTACAGGCATACGGCCGGACAGGAACAAGTTGTTGATGAAATATCCCTCTTCTTGGTGGCAAGGGATGTGGCGAGAAGCGCTACCTTCTGGAAACGGTAAACTTGGTGCTTCAGTGCAAGGCGGAATTCAGGCGGAAACTGTGCTCTTGCAGCACAGTGAATTATGGCATTGGGGGCGCAAAGATGAGCTGCCCGATGTCAGTCATACCTTATCAGAAACCCGTAAGTTAATGGATGAGGAACGATATTTAGAAGCAAGCTGGCATCTGACCCGTACACTGCAAGCAGAAGGTTACGCGTCCAGGCTGTCCTCCCGATATCCACTGGCTACCATGACGGTGGGCATGACGTGTAATAACGCTTTTCGCAAATATCGGCGGGAACTGGATATGGACACAGGGGAAGTTCTGGTACGCTGGCAGGACGGAAGTCACAACTATACAAGAAGTCTGTTCGTCTCGCGTGCAGACGATTGTATTGTCTACGAGATCCAGACTCATAGAGTGAAAGATGTAGCAAGTTCGCAGGGAACAGGTTCGGCTGAGCATTCACTGCTGTCGGGGACGATAGGCCTGCAATTCCCGCAGGGCGACCGGGTAAGAGAAGAGGATGAGTTCAACGTACTGAAGTCGTCTATAACGATAAGAATCGATCGGGATGATAGTGGAGACTACCTGTGCTATGGCGGGCAAAATGACGATGGACAGGACTACGGTGCGGTGCTGCGACTGATTCAATTGAACGAAATCCCTAGTGCGAGTCATGATCAACAGAAGGAAAGCGAAACTAACGAAGATATGCTTAGCAGGCAACTTCATTTCCATACCTCTGGAAAAGTGCTTGTGCTTGTTAAAATGTTTGCTACGGGCAGACGAGCGCAGGAATGGACACGGTTGAAGCAGGAACTCACATCGCTTGAGAGCGACTACAATACGTTGCTGGATCGGCATATCTCACTGCATCAACCTTTGTTTCGGTCCGCTGAGCTAGATCTGGATGATGAAACGGATGACGGGCGCTGCAATGAAGACTTGCTTTTGGAAGCCTATGAAGGTGAAGCACCTACAGGGTTCGTGCGCAAAATGTGGGCCTATGGTCGATATCTGTTTATCAGCGGAACCTCTGAACATAGCGGATTGCCATTTGGATTATACGGCTTGTGGGGTGGAGATTATCGCTTGATCTGGGGCCACAATATGGCGAATGAGAATGTGCAAATGATGTATTGGCAGACTGACGTAGGTGGTTTATCCATTCTGAATCGTTCGTTGTTCCGCTATTACAACAGATTAATGGATGACTTTCGGGACAATGCCCGCAAGTTATATGGTTGCCGTGGGATCTACATTCCCGCTGGAACAACACCGGGTATCGGGGTGCCTAACCAGATTGTTCCAGTAATCATGAATTGGACGGGAGCAGCAGGATGGATCGCCAGACATTATTATGCACATTATCAGTTCACTGGGAATAAGCAGTTTCTGCTGGAGGAAGCCTTGCCCTTCATGAAGGAGGCTCTTCAGTTCTATGAAGATTTTCTGGTGCTGGGTGAAGACGGAAAATACAAGATATACCCGTCTGTTTCGCCAGAGAATACACCTGAGAATTTTATGCCTAAGCATGGACAGCCACTGGCGCATCCTATGCCTACAGCCATTAATGCCACCATGGACATTGCTATTATTAAAGAACTGCTACAGCATGTCATTGCAGCCAGTCGACTAACTGGAGTGCATACGACTAAGATTCCGTGCTGGGAAGCCATGCTGGAGCATATGCCCGACTATCTAATTGATACGGAGGGAGCTGTGAAAGAATGGCTGCATCCTGCGTTTGAAGATCGACGTGATCATCGTCATCTTTCACACCTGTATCCTGTTTTTCCAGGACAGGAGCTCACCCATGAAGAACAGCCAGAACTGTTCCAAGCGTTCGAGACAGCAGTTGATCAGCGAAGGCTTGGTGCTCAGAGTGGTTGGTCCCTTGCACATATGTCATCCATATATGCTCGACTTGGCAATGGTGAGCGGGCGCTGGAAAGTCTCGATATTCTTGCGCGCTCCTGTGTTCTGAGTAATGGGTATACCTTGCATAATGACTGGCGCAATATGGGAATATGTATGTCCATGCCCGCAGCTCCGATTCAGCTGGATGCCAATATGGGCTGGGTTAATGCAGTACAGGAAATGCTGCTCTATGTGTCAGAACATCGCATCAAGCTGCTGCCGGCATTGCCAGAACGGTGGGTACGAGGTTCCATTCATGACTGGTGCATACCAGGAGGTAGAATGTCCTGTACATGGAATCGGAGCACGGGCTTCTTCCGGGCAGAACTTGTCGCGGACCGGCGGATCCATACGAAACTTCATATTCCTGAATGGGTGAAAGGAAGCGAGATGCTCAGCAGAAGTGCCTGTCTATGTGAACTGGATGAGAATGGCATCTATGAGCTTGAAATTGAAGCTGGAGGGAAACTGGTGCTGAAGCAGACAACAGTATTTGATGCTTAAGACGTATACAGAATTACCATTTAGGTGAGAAATGCATTAATACAGCAAAAAAACAGCGGCATTCGAAGACTTTAGGTACGAGTCTAAGATTGCTGCTGTTTTACGGTTAGAGAATGAATAATTAACTGGACTTTGAATCACCTGCGGTTCGATTGGCCTTTACATATTTGAGCTGCGCAACGATGATAACGCTGATGATGACCAGCAGGAACCACGAACTGATCTTACTAAAACTAACCAGTTGCCAGGCATCATGCTGATCAGGGTATTTCCAGGCATTGAAGAATGTAGCGATATTCTCAGCAGTCCAAATGAAGAAACCAACAATGATAAAAGCAAGCGATAAGGGCATTCGATAGGTCGTTGCTCGTACCCGGTAAATAATCCAGGTTTTCCAGAAGACAATGAATACAAGCGCCGTCAGCCACCAGCGAAAATCGGGCATAAAATGATGAGTGAAAAAGTTAATATAGATGGCTGCTCCGAGCAGCATCGAAGGTGCAAAACCAGGCCATCCGGTCATGTCCATTCGCAGTCTTCGCCACACCTGACACATAAAACTGGCTACACTTGCATACATGAATCCACTATAAAGAGGGACACCCAGGATTTTGGTGTATGCTGGCTCAGGGTAAGACCAAGATCCCATCCATACTTTATAAATCTCCAGCACCAGGCCAATAATGTGAAATACACAGATGACCTTGATTTCATCCTTGGTTTCCAAGCCGCTTCGATACATCAGGTACTGCACAGCAAGTAATACGAGCAGAATGGCATCATACCGATGAAGGAAAGGAATAGGAATTACACTGGACAGGGCCAGTGTTCCAAAGATCGCTACGGGAAATATGCAGCTCATGGCCTGATGATAGCCAAAATGAAGTAGTTGTATTAGAGATTTCAAGTCGAGTTAAACTCCTTTCCAAACATGTTGGAGCAAGATTCATTTAGAATTCAAGGTTCTTCATCACGGTCGTTTTTACCTACACTTCATAATATAGATATGATCCATGAATAAAAAGAGAAAAAACCACGCAAATCTGTTCTTGTTTTCAAACTGGAATCATCATGAGAGGGCTCTATGAGAGGTCGACAGGGTCACTCCATGTATATTCTCTTGTGGTTATGTTAAAATGAAATTCGTACAATTACATTAGACAAGGAGGCCGCTATGCAACCGATTAAACCTCAAGACATTCAGCTCCGGATCAATAATCTTGCTGATCAGGACTTATACGTACATCTAGAACTTACGTCAGGTGCTTACGCACAACACATGGACAGTACAAAACATCCAGCATCGGCATTCATTACTAATGCGGCCATACGATATACGCAGGGGTCCATTTCAGGTACAGGTCCATACCGTGTTGGTCTGAAAACAACGCAGGGATGGCTTTACGCCGAAGGACTTACACATATTGATGAGCAGGAACAAGAAAGACTGATTCTCGCCGGTCACGACAGCCAAGGTAAACTAGTTGTGGCGTTACAATTAAGTCGAGAAATGTTCTGATGAAAGCGGAGGATTGAATAACCATGAATACTACACACAATGAGCAAGAGCATGAGCGTATCTTGGTGGTATATCCACATCCAGATGATGAAGCTTTCTCTGTATCGGGAACGTTAGCCAAATACATAGATGGCGGTGCCCATGTAACCTATGCTTGTCTAACACTTGGCGAGATGGGGCGCAATATGGGGATTCCTCCATTCGCCAACCGAGTGACGTTGCCTCCCATCCGTAAAAAGGAACTCATCGAAGCTTCTGAAGCGATTGGTATTCAGGACCTGAGAATGCTGGGTTTCCACGATAAAATGCTGGAGTTCGAAGACCCACAGTTATTGGAAGATACCATTACGTCGCTACTTAAAGAGTTGAACCCCACGCTGGTCATTACGTTCTATCCAGGGTACAGTGTTCATCCCGATCATGATGCAACGGGAGCCGCTGTTATACGTACAATCGCTAAACTTCCTGTGGATGAACGTCCGATGGTTCACTGCGTTGCGTTCGCTAATAATCAGGAACAGTACATTGGCAAACCGGATGTATTCGTTGACGTATCCGAATTTTTGGATCGGAAAATGGCGTCGATTCGTGCCCACCGTTCACAATTCCAAGCAGCAGAGCTTGTAGGAAATCGTGAGCTGAATAACGAAGAAATCAAGAAACGTTTTGGCAGAGAAACATTTTGGACCTATCCATTTGAATAAATGATTCAACGGAAGTCGCACACGTTCAAACGGGACGAAGCAGAGGTTTATCCCTGCTTCGTCCCGTTTACGTTAATCCATCATTGCTGCCCTTTGCGGGAGTAGATCAAACTATACCCGGATTATATAGGCAAATCTTTTCTATCAAAAATAATAATTCCTGCAGCATACAGAAGTGCTGCAAGTCCTGCGAACACAGCCATTCCCACATACGCGTAGCTGTCACCTGCGAACAATCGCACCGGATCGAACAAGGAATATAATGACATATTGCTAATCCAGCTTAACGTTTCTCCTGAATCGCCCAGCATTTGCAGTAGTACAAACGCTACAAGGAACACCGGCCCCGAATCCAAGGCTATACTTGCTTTCATTTGCCAAACAAGATGCGAAAAAACAGATGCCATTGATGGCGTAATACATCAGAAGGGCGTAAAGATTAAGCCAAATGAAATTGTTAATATCCATAAGCCCCGGAAACATGATAGATGATACAACAAGAGTTAGTACCGTAATCCAGCAAAAGATCGCTGTTATTGAAATCAGACTGTAAACCGCTTGGGTAACAGCAATACGTTTTCTTGAGTTGGACGTTGAAAGCAGATAGGACATACTTCCTTTATCAACATGAGCGGCCATTATTCGGTGGTTCGTAATGATGGAAACAATCATGGGGAACAAATAGAGAAGAAGACTGTAAAGTGTTCCGGAAAGAAAGGTGAGCAAAGTGGTTCCAACGTTCATTCCCATAGCATTGATGAGCTCAGGAGGAAGCATGTTCAACATTTCTTTTAGTGCATCGACACTATCAGGATCGAACATACCTATCAGCATAATGGAGTAAAAAGAATAAATGGCTACAATAAGAAACCAAATGAACCGATTGGCCCGCATGTTTGCTTTAAATAATGCCCAAGACATATTAAATTTGCTCCTTCCCATAAAAGTCCATGAAAATTTGCTCAAGCGTTTGGGGAGGGCACTCCATATCAATAACCTTACATTGGGAGAGTACCCTGAGCACTTGGTCATATCCATCCGTAATCTTAATCTCCACACGTAAGGGACCCAATTCAGTATAAAGGAGGCCATTATTTTGAAGGACCTTCATATCCTCCGCATGCGCCAGAGCGACTACAACGCTCTTCGGCAGTGTCGTTTTTAACGAGTTTATGTTTTCCACGGTTACAATTGACCCTTCTCGTATGATGCCCACACGTTCACAAGTGTGATCGACTTCATCAAAGAGATGGGAAGACATGAGTATCGTTTTGCCCCGGTTTTTTTCCTCAATAATCAATTCGACAAATCTTTTCTGCATCAGCGGATCCAACCCGCTTGTAGGTTCATCAAGGATAAGCACCGCAGGGTCGTGCATAAAAGCGGCGATCAACCCTACTTTTTGTTTCATCCCCTTGGACATTTTGCGGATCTTCTGACCCGAATCCAACTCGAATCGGTTGATTAATTGATCGCGGAGCGATTTGTCCTTACGACCTCTTAAATCATCAATAAATTCCAGAAAATGCATGCCTGTCATGTTATCGTAAAATGCGATCTCACCAGGCACATAACCCAAATTCTTCTGTATTTGTGCTGCTTCCTTTCTGCAGTCTAAGCCGTTGATACTAGACATCCCGCTGGAGGGATTCACAAATCCCATCAGATGACGTAGAGTAGTTGTTTTTCCGGCTCCATTGGGCCCAAGAAATCCAAAGACCTCTCCTTCTTCAACGTCAAAACTCACATCCCTAATTCCCTTACCGTTTGAATAGATCTTGGTTAAAGAGTGGACCTTGATCATTGACCTCAACCTCCACGGATAATTATGTAACAATATTCTTTTCAGTTACATAATATTACTAGCTTGAATAGATGTCAATAAAAATATAACATAGAGATATCTTGTTACATAATTCGCGGAGGATAGGACGGTAGATTCCATGAATGGCTTCGAAAAACGCAGAGAACAGAAAAAAAAGCAAATTCTGCAATCACTAATCGATATGATCATGACTCGAAATTTTAAAGAAATCGGTGTAAGGGAGATCGCGCAACATGCTGGTGTTTCTCCTGCATCCATATATAACTTTTTTGGAAGCAAAGAAGAATTGGCCAAGGAGATTTTTTACCATCAAATAGAGGAGTCGGGAAAGGAATTCAGTCTTGTAATGAACT
Organism: Paenibacillus sp. FSL R5-0701; assembly: GCF_037973995.1. Lineage (NCBI taxonomy): Bacteria > Bacillati > Bacillota > Bacilli > Caryophanales > Paenibacillaceae > Paenibacillus > Paenibacillus sp. FSL R5-0701. The sequence continues at coordinate 3,306,392 of NZ_CP150230.1, forward strand.
CCGATATTCCTTTTGAAGATAAGATGAGTAAAATGTATGAGGTATCCGTAAACAATCAAGAGACGTTGAATAGTGAGGGCATTAAGAATTTTATGTTCGAAGATCCAGCATTCAAAGAGCATGTTGAGGATTATGCCAGAAATGTTGTCATCCCTGAGCTTATGAAGCTGATCGAACAAGGCAAAGCCGAGGGAAAAATAAAAGGAGGCGTATCGGCAGAAGCCATCATGATTTTTATGAATGGAATTATGACCATGTTGAGCGAACCGTCTTTTGCAGAAAAACTTAACGTAAATGTGCGAAAAGACTTGGGCAAGCTGTTTCTTTACGGAATTCTGGGTAAGAGGGAAGAAGAAGACTATTGATCACAATACACCTTCGTTTAGGAAGTCGCCTATATGGCGGCTTTTTTTTAATTTACATCACAATATCGACACAAAAATGTAGTGTCTATAGCCTAATTGAGCTATATGGAATAAATAACATTTTAAGTACACTGTGATCAGGATTGTGATAACGCTTCATTTATTACGTTGCTTCAATGAATGAGAGACATGAAATGTTGGATTTTAAGTGGAATGGAGGGATGGTGTGTACAACCAACGTATACATGGGATTAACGCAAGACTGGTTGAATGCATTGCCACAGCAATAAGTAACTGTAACAAGAAGCCAGAATTGCGCGTGAAGATTCATGGGTAATCCTCGGGCAGGATTGGGTGCATTCGACAGTTGTAAGAAGAGTCGGGTTACGGGTGTAATTTTTCTAATCGGAATGATGATGCTCCTACTATCTCTTCCGCAAGGTGCAATCATGGCCTCCTCCGGACATCGTGAGCTCATTCCCCTTCAGCCTATGATTGACCGTTCTACACCTGGAGAAGTCATTAAACTTGCATCAGGTCGTTATTCTGGACCGGTGACGATTGACAAAAACATCACCATTCAGGGTGATCCTACGGTCGTAGTTGTTAATGCGGAAGCCACCTCTACGATAATGATTCGCTCGGATGGGGTGAAATTGAGCGGTTTTACAATTGAACATGATACGAATGAACAGACTGCAGCGATTCAGGTTGAAGGGAAAAACAGTGAAATTACGGATATGCATATTCAGACCCAAGGGTATGGGATGATCATCCGGAATTCGAGTCATGCAACGATTCAACGGAACAACATTACTTGGTTGGGGGCTGATTCTGCTTCCAGTCGCCAGAAGGGCAATGGCATTGATCTGTACAACTCCCATGATAGCTACATTGAGGCCAATGAGATCACTGGCATGAGGGATGGAATCTATCTGGAGAACAGTCGAAAGTCTACCGTGCAAAATAACAGGCTGTTACATACAAGGTATGGCATCCACTGTATGTACATTGACGGCTCTTCTGTCATGGACAATACCGGAGAGGAGAACATGACAGGTGCCATGATTATGGGTGTCAAGAATACGGTCATATCGGGGAATTCCTTTCGCAAACAAAGTACCAATGTTCACTCCCAAGGGATTCTGTTGTATGACGTACATCAATCTTCTGTTCACAACAATGTAGTGGAGGGTAATCGTGTCGGCATGAATATTGCAGAATCCTCAGGCAATGAGATCCGTGGCAATGCGGTGCTTCGGAATTTTGTTGGAATCCAGCTGGTCCTGGCAGAAGGTAATGAGTTTACACGTAATCGATTGGTATCCAATGTCATTGAGGCTTCCGCGCTGGATAGCCCGAATAATGTCCTGATGGAGAACTACTGGGACTCTTTTCAGGGGCTCGATCTGAATCAGGATGGAATCAGTGAAATTCCCTATGCCATCAATCCTTTTTATGAGCAACTGGTCAGTCGAAATTCTGCGTATCAGCTCTTTTTCCAATCACCGGGTATGGTCTTTCTGAGTGACTTGTTTACAGAAGGCAGAGAACAATGGACTACCGACAAATCGCCACGAATGAGCATGGATACGAAATCTGATCTGAACATGTCAGTGGAAAGTGCTACAGGTTCCAAGATGGTGTGGATGTTCGGGTTAGTTCTGTTGGGTATGGCAACTTTTATAATCATCTATATGGGGGTATTACGAAAATGAACAAAGGCTTGAATAGAAGATGGACATTGGTCATGGTACTTATGTTTGGCATGGTATTGTTAACCGCTTGCGGAACAAAATACGCGGCATTGCCGATCAATGAGGACGTGGATATCTGTGCGATCTGTAAAATGCAGGTGAAGGACGACGCATATGCAACACAGCTCACTACGAAAGACGGCCAAAATTACAAGTTCGATGATATCGGTTGCATGAACCAGTGGAAAACAGAAAATGGCACCGATAACATCGGCATGGACTATGTACGTGATTATAATGATAAGGAATGGATTGAATACAGCAAAGCCACGTATGTATACGACGCTTCATTACGCACGCCTATGGCCTATGGCATTCTTAACTTTAAGGACAAGCCCTCGGCTGAAGCTTTCATTGCAGAGCAAGGTGTGGGAACCATTATGACCGCTGAGGATCTTGCTTCTCATGACTGGAAGCAGAACACGGAGAATATGGACATGATGGGTGAACATGGGCATGGTAAGCACGGACATGATGATGAAGGAGACAGTAATGAGATGCACCAGGAAGGTGAGAAGAAAGAAGAGTCAGGCCACTAGGAATGACAATAGAAAATGGTGATCAATGATGTCAGATATGATACAGATTGCAAGACGAGAAGTGAAAATGGGATTTCGCAATCCTTGGGCGTATTCGTTTCTGATCCTTTTTTGTACCTTTAGTTTAAGCTTGTTACTTCTGAATTCACAGAATCTGGTTGAAGGATATTCGGGAACCACAGGTTCCATGTTGAATCTCATTCTCTACCTTTTGCCATTAATGACGCTATTCCTCGGTTCCTTCTCACTAACATCCGAAAAGGAAGACGGTAGCTGGCAACTGCTATCCACGTATCCCATCGGCACGATGTCTTTTATTGTGGGCAAGTATCTCGGGCTCTCGATTGTTTTAATCACCATTGTTGCGTTTGGATACGGCCTGATGGGGGTCATTAGCGGAGTAATCGGGAATCCAATGGATGTCATGACATATCTTCTCTTTCTGGCATTTTCCTGTGGACTGGTGTTGTTATTCCTGACACTGGCTCTCTTTATCGGTTCGTTGTCGCGTAATCGGTGGCAGTCGTTGACGATCTCCGTGACCGTATGGTTTTTCGCAGTCATTGGGTGGCCGACCTTATTGCTCTCTGTGCTGGGACTGATGCCTTATCTGTGGGTGAAACCGCTGCTGGTTATGCTAACGCTCATCAATCCGGCCGAGCTGGTGCGCTTGTATGTCGTGATCAAACTTGGGGGCGGCTCTATTCTGGGACCAGAATATTATCGATGGGTGGAGTGGGTGCAGCAACCCAGTGGCAGTTGGATCTTCATCGGGATATGCCTGTTCTGGATTGCCTTCTCTGTCGTAGCGGTATATGCAATCTGGGAGAGGGGGCGTTCTCATGGATAAAGTGGGACTCGAAGTGATGGAATTGTGTAAATCCATTAAAAAGCAACAAATTGTTCAGGATATCTCCTTTCGCATAACTTCAGGCCAAGTGCTTGCCCTCTGTGGAGGGAATGGCGCAGGGAAGAGCACAGTGCTGCGTATGATCGCCGGAATTCTTCGGCCTACCTCCGGTGAGGTTGTGGTGAACAATGTGCGATGGTTGAAGGAGCGCAACCGTTATTCACAGCAGATTGGATATATGCCGGACGATTATCAATTTAATCAGGGACTGACCGCAGAGGAAGTACTTCTGTTCTGGGCTTCTCTAAGGAAAGTTCCCAAGGAGAGAGTGCAGGAAGTACTGACCATGGTAGGGTTGGCGGATCAAAAGAACAAACGGGTTACGACCTTCTCCAAAGGCATGCGCCAGCGTGTGTTATTCGCTCAAGCTGTGCTGTCCAAACCTCCACTGCTCATCATGGATGAGCCAACAAATGGATTGGACCCATTCTGGATGCAGGAATTAACTCAGCTGCTCAAGGGAATCAAACAGGATGGTCACATGGTCGTGTTCTCGACCCATCAGTTGGAGATTGCAGACGACATTGCGGATCAGGTGATATTCATGAACCATGGACGTAATGTTGGAGAGGGCTCGACTCACGATTTTTGTGATCAATTCGGTTCGCTCCATGCAGCATTTCATCAAAGTCTTGGTTTAAAGTGAAGGTGAGTTTATTGCAGAAAAAGAGTTTTAAAAGCAGACGTACACTTACAATTTTGATTGGTGTAGTTGCATTGCTCGCAGGTACATGGGCCATTTTCGAAAATGTATCGACACCCGAATCTCAGCGAGGCAACGCTATTGAAGCAGGTGCAAAAGCCCCTGAGTTCACAGCGGTTAATTCAGCAGGGGAACAAGTCAGCCTGTCCGATTATCAGGGCAAAGCCGTCATGATTAACTTCTGGGCTTCATGGTGCACACCTTGCGTAAGGGAGATGCCGCTCGTTCACCAGATTGCTCAGGACTATCAGAACGATGTGGAAACCCTGTTTGTTAACGTGGGGGAATCGAAGGGCACGATCCGTGAGTTTATGGATAAGCAGGCGTTTGATTTTCCAGTGATTATTGATGTGACGGGCAACATATCAGGTATGTATCGTATTACAGGTTTGCCCGCAACGATGGTTATTGATGGGGATGGGGAGTTCCGTCACATACTGCTCGGTGAACTGACCGAAGATATGCCGTTGCAGCAATGGCTGGAAGAGAGTATCTAGTCGTAAGCTTTGGATGGTGGTGAGAAAAGGGCAGGAACGCCAGAGATCGCCATGTTACAAGTGAAATGAATGTACGTTAAAAGTAACTACAAAAAGTAACCATATAAAAAGCCGGACACCCATTTAACGAAGGGGTGTCCGGCTTTACTTTTGAAGCTATGCTGCTTCGCAGCTGATTACAATACAGCAGCTGAAGCGTGATTGGTGCGAGCGATTCTGGTTGCGTCAACCATGTTACGCAGGGAAGCTACCGTTTCTTCCTGTCCACGGGTTTTTAATCCGCAGTCCGGGTTAATCCAGAACAACTTCGGATCAAGAACACGCAGGGCACGTTCAATCATGCTGCTCATTTCATCTACGCTCGGAACACGTGGACTATGGATGTCATATACGCCAAGACCGATACCGAGCTCATACGTATTTTCTTCAAAACTATGAATCAGTTCACCGTGACTACGGGATGTCTCAATGGAGATAACATCTGCATCCATAGCTTCAATGGAATCAATCATGTCATGGAATTCGCAATAGCACATATGCGTATGAATTTGAGTCGTTTCATGCACTGTGCACGTAGAGATACGGAACGCTTTGACAGCCCAAGCCAGGTAATCGGCTTGTTCATTTTCTTTCAGCGGAAGTCCTTCACGAACAGCCGGCTCGTCAACCTGGATCATACCAATGCCTGCCTGTTCAAGTGCTTCGACTTCCTGTCTCAACGCATACGCTAATTGATAGGCAATCTGCTCACGAGCAATGTCTTCGCGTACGAATGACCAGTTCATGATGGTAATCGGGCCAGTCAGCATGCCTTTGACAGGACGCTCAGTCTGCGATTGGGCATATTTCGTTTCTTCCACCGTCATTTCACCCGTAAATGCAACATCGCCGAAGATAATAGGTGGCTTCACGCAACGTGAACCATATGATTGTACCCAGCCGAACTGTGTAAAGGCAAAACCGGCCAGTTTCTCGCCAAAGAATTCAACCATGTCGGTACGCTCAAACTCACCATGCACCAGTACGTCAATTCCGATCTCTTCCTGAATCTTAATCCAGATATCAATCTGCTCCCGGATGAAGGCAGCATACTGTTCGTTGTTCAACTCACCCTTGCGCCACAACTGACGTGCTTTTCTGACTTCAGCAGATTGTGGGAAACTACCAATCGTTGTTGTCGGGAAGAGTGGCAATTGCCATTTGGCCTGTTGGGCTTCATGACGTTCTGCAAAAGGACGCGAGCGTTCTGGCTGTTGAACACTGATGGAAGCAACGGCTTTCTGTACAGCGGTACGGTTCCGATCTTCGGATTGCTGAAGCGCCAGAAGAGGAAGCTCTGCTTCGTCTATTTTGGCGGTAATCTCTGCACTTGGTGAAGATAAGGCTGTAGTCAAAAGAACAATCTCATCCAGCTTTTCATCTGCAAATGCGAGTGCATTCTTCAGTTCAGATGTAAGTTTTGCCTCGCGGTCTGTGGTTACTGGCACATGCAGCAGGCTGCAAGATGATTGCACGATGATACGTTCAGGTGTCACGAACTCAGTCAATTCATTCAGCAAATTCAGTTTTGCTTGAAGGGAAGCTTTCCAGATCCCACGTCCATCAATAATACCTGCTCCGAGCACTTTGTCTGCCGGGAAACCGGATGTCCGAATAGATTGTGTGTTACCAGAGAGCCCGTGTACAAAATCAAGTCCTACACCTTGAACTGACAGTGCAACAATCTCGTTGTAGTTTTCTACAGATTCAAAGTACGTTTGCAGCATGATATTCAGGCCTGGAACGGCTGCGGCAAATGTTTTATATATTTTATTCAGACGCTGTACGTCTTCATCGCTTAATTTGGTTACCAGGATAGGTTCGTCGATCTGCACCCACTGAACGCCTTCGCTTGCAAGTTCTTGAAGCAATTGAGTGTAAAGTGGCAGCAAGCGGTCCAACCAAGCGTCTGTCTCGGATTTATCATAACCTTTGGAGAGCTTCAGGAAGGTTAACGGTCCAACAATAACCGGTTTGCCTTCAATGCCGAGTTTTTCTTTTGCTTCACGATAAGCGAGAAGTGGTTTGTTTTCCGTCAGAGTTGGGGAAGCCCCGTCCAGCTCAGGTACTATGTAGTGATAGTTAGTGTTAAACCATTTTGTCATTTCACTTGCTGCGGCATCTTTTGTTCCCCGAGCGATGCCATAATATACGGACAACGGAACAGAGCCACCATCATAAGCAAAACGTTTAGGAATAATGCCAAACATCACGGCCGTATCCAGGATATGATCATAATAGCTAAAGTCATTAACTGGAATAATGTCGATGCCTTTCGCTTGTTGTTTGCGCAAATGTTCGATACGGATCTCCTGCAAACGTGCGTGAAACTCTGTTTCCTCCAGCTTACCTGCCCAGAACGCTTCCAACGCTTTCTTCCATTCCCGATCAGCACCAATACGCGGATATCCCAATACACTACTTTTTGTCATTGTTTAAAACCCCTCTGCTTTTATGTTACACAAAATTTATCACAGATCCGGAGTTATAATGTAATTCCATTAAATTATACCTAGTTATAGCCTAGGGCTATACCAAAAAGAATATTTAGTATGAAGTATAGAACTTGAAGAGATCATTACGTTTGAAATAGACACCACTAATGTTACAATGGTTAACTATGTTCATACGAATGAGTGAAAGGAAGGCGGTACGCATGAATCTGTATCACATCCAGTCCACCGTGCACGGAGTCAACAGAGTAACATCATTTTTGGAAGACAATTATATTGGTATTGCTTGGTCAGGTACAGGGGATCTGGAGCAAACGCCCCCGGAGCTATGGAAGGAACAGTTGGTTCAATACTATAGCTTGGATGAAGCAGAATTGGCGAGCACACTCGCGACACTACATATGTTTGTTAACCTCATGCAGGATGGAGATTATGTAATAATTAGCGATGATGAATGGACGTATGTTGGGGATATCGGGGATTATTATTACGACGATTCCGCTGGCACAGAAAACGACTTGATCTGTCACCGTCGGGGAGTTACATGGTTGGGTCGTATTCCTCTCGCTGAGCTGAATGGCAAAGTGCAGGCACTGCAAAATGATTCAGCCATCCTTGCGAAGTTTGAGTATCCCATATCACAAGCACATCTGGATCGAGGTCTTGCAGTCAGTATAACAGCCGAAGCAACCAACTCTCTCTCAACAGGGGTAGATGAAGCCACAATTCAAACAGCTCTCCAGGTGCTGAGAGAAGCGTTACACAGTGAAGAAGAAGAGCTGCGAATTCGTGCGGCTACAGCCATTTTGCAATATGCCAAGCAATAGGAAGACTATGCTAAGACTAAGAATGGTTATTGGGTTTAGACGGTAACCATTCGCGGATCAGCAATTTTAATAACTATAACCCCTGAGTAAGTTCTGAGATCTGTTCATTTACATTCCCATGACTTCGTCCACCGTGATAACAAATCACAGATGTAATGTCGAGTTCGATATACTTTTTCAAAGAGAATCGAGCTGTCTCTGTATCCAGCGTAGTTGGTTCATGAATGCCTCCAAGCCTGCCGTCTACACTGAACATTGAATCCCCGGCGATGAGCGTCTTGCTGTCCATCAAGTATAGACTGATATGACCTGGCGTATGACCAGGTGTATGAATAACGCGAATTCCACCGCAAAACGGCAGTTCCTGACCATCAGACACCGTTTCATCTACTTTGCCCTTTGGAGAATGCTCAAGGTGACCATCTTTGAGAAGAGGGAGCTGTCCCTCAATATATGGCTTATCCAGCTCATGTGCATATATCTTGACTTGTGAGCCACACTCTTTCAAAATCTCGGGAAGACACCCGATATGGTCCACATCCTGATGTGTGAAAATCACTGCTTTAAGTTGGCTGATCGGCACACCTACCTTTTCGAGTTCGATACATAAATCGTCATATTGTCCAGGGAAACCGGTATCTATTAACACAGCCATTTCTTCATCCCATATCAGAACAGGGTGAATTATATTCCCCTCAAAATCAAGCTGAAGCATTGCTATTCCCTTTGAAATTTCCATAATATCAGACCTCCGAGAGTTGGAATTCATATACATCGTTACTCGTTATATTTCTTATGTAAACGAATAAAGACGGCAAAAAGATACGTTCAGATGCTTATAGAAATATTCAATGAATGAGGGAATTGACGCTTGCTGTTGGGAATGATAATTTAGATATATCATTTAAACCAATAAGTCCAATAAGATAAAGGGGGTATGTGGGATGACACATATCGTGCATGCAGCAGCTGAAGATATTCGAAGCGAAGATTCGCTGTTACTGATCAAGGAACTGAGTGAAGAACTCGGGTTGTTATATGGCGGTGATGGAACTGCAAGATTTCAACTGTCAGACGTTGAGGTGCCACGTGCGGCTTTTATCGTTGCCAGGATCGACGGGTATCCGGTTGGTTGCGGAGCACTTAGACCCCTTGATGAAACATCTGTAGAAGTTAAACGCATGTATACACGCAGTGGTTACCGCCGTAAGGGGATTGCCCAAGCTATATTGGCCGAGGCAGAGCGTCTTGCGAACGAACTTGGTTATACCAATCTGAAACTGCAAACAGGTCCCTTGCAACCAGAAGCTGCAGCGCTGTATGAGCGTGTAGGGTATTATCGAATTCCTGTTTTCAGCGGAAATTGGGACAGAGTGTTGGCATATCAGAAAGATCTGGTACACGAAAAAGTATAATTCTACGAATCACAGCTTTTATTGTGCTGAACGGACAGAGGAACACAAGATAAAAGTAAAAAAGTCGCCGATTGGCGACTTTTTGCGTTTTAACATACTCCATTTAGTCAAATTATCTCATCTGAGTATATAGACAAAAGCGTTCAATCCGTTGCGCTATTATTGATCGAAGGTTCTTGATGTTGGACACCCCATTCACATAGGCCTTCCAAAACGGGCAATAACGTTTCAGCTTTGGCCGTCAGACGATACTCGACTTTAGGAGGGACTTGGGGATACTCTTTTCGTTCGACCATACCATCTGCTTCCAATTCTTTGAGCTGTGAACTCAGCGTTTTATACGTGATGGCGCCAATCTGTCTTTTCAGTTCATTAAAGCGGACGGGCTGGTTTTCTGCCAGGAGATACATAATCACCATTTTCCATTTGCCACCAATGACTGACAACGTGTATCCAAAAGGGGTATCTTGAATGTTTTTCACTTTACCGTGATATTCAGCCATACTCATCATTTACACTATCCTTTCGGGTAGTACCTATCATATTAGACCGTACTATTTATTTGTTTGGGCTCAGTTTATACTAACCTTACTTTGAAGTAAAGGAGATTTACGATGACTCAAAAAACAATACGTCTGCTTATGCCACAATGGCAAGGTGGAGATAATCCGAACTACTCTTTTGGAGCGGAACTGCTTGCTTGGCTCGCACCTGACAGTAATCAAACTCTCATTCATGTCCCTGTCGAAGCATATGATGGAACACCTCTGGTAAGCGAGAACGGAATTAAAGGCAGAACACAGCTGCTTCAGCAATTGCTGGCTGCCCAGCATATTATTCAAGCTCACCAGCCTGATCGCATTGTCATGTTTGGTGGTGACTGTTTGGTTGAACAAGCCCCGTTTGCTTATTTAAATGAACGATATGGCGGAGAACTGGGTTTGATATGGATTGATGCTCACGGTGATTTGGTTAGATACGAAGGCTATGACAACGGTCATACTTTACCGCTCGGGAACCTTCTTGGGGAAGGAGACCCGGAGTTTGCCAAACATGTGAGAGTCCCTTTGAAGCCTGAACATGTCTTCATGGCCGGGTTGACAACCCCCACGGAACAGGAAACCGAAGTGATTCAAAGATTGGGTATCCGAACGGCTGGAACTGAAGAATTAACCCATGACATGGATTCGATTAAGAAGTGGATTAAAGAGACTGGGTTCAAACATCTGGCAATTCACCTTGATCTGGATGTGCTTGATCCCAACATGTTCCGTTCATTGTTATTCGCCAAACCAGGGGAACCTTATGTGTTTTCACCAGCGGGAACCATGCAAATCCCTCACTTGCTTCATCTGATCAAAGAACTGTCTGAAGAAACAGATGTAGTTGGATTAGGAATAACTGAGCATATGCCGTGGGATGCCATTAACTTGAAGCATTTGCTTGGAGAAATTCCTATTTTGAACCAGTGATATAGGTTATAAGTCGCCAGAATATATCAGGATACTGATATATTAAGTCAATATTAAGGAAGATCATCAATACAAATATCAATATTATTATATGGGTGGTTCAATGCAAATCAGAATTCAAACAAACTGAGGAGACTACACCCAGATGGTCACGTTATTGTTAATCATTATTTATCTCGCATTTATAGGGCTGGGATTACCTGATGCTTTACTTGGCAGTGCCTGGTCCGTTATGAAACACGATATACATGCGACAACAGAAATGGCTGGTTATATATCTCTAATCATTTCATTTAGTACAGTAGTGTCAAGTCTGTCTGCCAGCCGATTGTTACACCGGTTCGGAACGGGTAAAGTCACATTGTTCAGTATACTCTCAACAACGATCGCGCTGTTGGGATTCTCATTCTCTGAGAATTTTGTGTTTTTACTGATTCTGGCGATCCCTCTCGGTCTGGGTGCAGGTTCGGTGGATGCGGCACTAAGTAATTATGTAGCATTGCATTTCAAGGCCAAGCATATGAACTGGTTGCATTGTTTCTGGGGAATTGGCGCAGTGACAGGCCCACTCGTTATGGCATATTGGCTGAATCAAGCAAACAACTGGCGTGCAGGATACGTAACTGTGGGGTTGATTTTGCTTGGGATCGTGGTGGTCTTATTATCAACTTTGTCTCTATGGAGGATTTTTGAGAAGGGAAGAGTAGAGGGTTCAGGTGATGAGAAGAAACGCGTGAGCAACCGTGAGGCCATACGTATCCCCGGCGTGAAAATGTCGATGCTTGCGATGCTCTGTTACAATGGTTCCGAAACTGCTGCCGGTCTGTGGATGGCTACTTTCTTCATTGTTAGCAAAGGAGTTTCTCCAGGTACTGCCGCAGCACTATCCTCCCTATTTTTCATTGGCATTATCTTGGGACGTGTAATCTCAGGCTTTCTTTCGACTCATGTATCCAGCAAAAATCTCATCAGATATGGTGGAATCGTTGGATGCTTCGGATTGGTTATCCTGGTTATGCCGATTCCTTACTGGATTGCTGCAGGGGCTTTATTTATCGTGGGATTGGGCGGAGCACCGATCTATCCGAGTATTGTTCATGCGACACCGGAACGCTTCGGTGAGAAGGCATCCCCAAGTGTAATTGGACTTGAAATGGCCAGTGCCTATACAGGTTCAACACTCATCCCGTTAGGTATGGGACTTATAGCCAGCCAATGGGGAATGTCAATGGTACCCCTGATCCTGCTGATTCTGTTCAGTGTTATGTTCGCGGCTACAGAGCTGGTTAACAGAAGCAACAAGGCTACGCGCCTGACCGTTTAGCTCCTGCTATAGGTCATTATGGCTCTGCCACTATACAACAAAGGAACAACCATCGCTGGTTGTTCCTTTTGGTGTGTGGACTTTTTTTATAAGAAAATCAGCAACAAAGTACCTGCGGCAAAACAGTAATACGAAAAGTATTTCAGGTTGCCTTTGGCCATAATGCCCATAAACCATCTCATGGAGAAATACGTGACGAAAAGCGTCGTGATGAATGCGATCAGATAAGGGATAGCCAGCTGTGATCGATTCGGATCATTGGCGATGTCGGATACCCCCATAATGAGTCCGCCAATACTTATGGGAATGTACAACATGAAGGAGAACTTCAAAGCTGTTTCCTGTTTCATGCCAACAGCGATGGACGCAATTACAGTTGCACCTGAGCGGCTAATGCCCGGAATAAGAGCGACCGCCTGAGCCAGACCTACCAACAATGCATCTTTTGTAGACAGATCACCGTCTTGCTTGCGACCACGGAGATTACGAATCAGCCATAAGGCAACCCCGGTGATCAATAGCGCGATGGAAACGGTATATACGGACGAGAAAATTTCTTCAATCCGGTCCTTGAACAGGACTGCAACGACAGCAGCAGGGATCGTACCAATAATTATGTATAAGCAAAACATGAAGTCTGCTCGATATTCTTCTTTACGAGTACGCAGGTAACCTAGTGCACCAATGATCAACTTTTTGATATCTTCCCGGTATATAAAAATAATAGCGATAAGTGATGCCGTGTTCGTTAAAATCTCAAATGACAATCCATTCTGCTTCATGCCCATAAGTCTCTGAGCGATGATCAGGTGACCGCTTGAGGAGACGGGGATTGGTTCTGTCGCACCTTGAACAATACCTAAAAACAAATACTTTAACCACAATATAATCTCTTCCATGTTTTCCTCCTTGAATACGTTTCATTGGCTTTCCAATGTGTTCCTTTATTTGTATTATTATTTACTCTATTGATGATAGCTGTTTAACGTGGTGACTTGCAAGTTAGAATTCATAGAGTGAGTGAAATAAACTTGTCTTGTAAAAACATTCAGAGCATGTTATCGTTGATAACGATTATCAATATCAATGAAGAGGTGGGTTTATTTTGCTGAAACAGAGAACACCAATATGGTTCATGATGTCACTCATCTTGCTACTAATACTGAGTGCATGTGGACAATCTGCCAAGACCAATAGTACAACCGCGGGCAGCACCAATGCAGCTGCGGATACAGAAACCAAGACGGACTCGAATGCAGCTTCTTCCGCTGAAACCAGTGCCACTACTGAAGAGGAGCTGGTTACATATCAATCGGATGCAGGCGAAGTACAGGTACCGAAGAATCCTAAGCGCATTATTGATTTGACCTCATTTTCGACAGGCTACTTTGTAGCCCTTGATGCACCGGTAGTCGGCGCTTTATCAGGAGCGATGAACAACAAATATATCAAGGATCAACTTGCAGCAGCGGGTACCAGTGATCTGGGTGAAGAGCCTACACCAGAGAAACTAATCAGTTTAAAACCTGACTTATTTATTGTGTACACTGGAACAGAAGGCATCGACAAGCTGGAGCAGATTGCACCTGTCGTACAGATTACATTTGGAAAGCGTGATTTCAAGGATCTAATGCTTGAAATGGGTAAGCTCACCAATAGAGAAGACGCCGCAATAGCCTGGAATGCTAACTGGGAAGCGAAGATCAACGAATTGAAGCCCAAGGTTCAGGAAACTGTAGGCGATCGCACCGTGTCCATACTGAATCCGTACGCCAAAGGATTATTTGTATTTGGTCATAACTATGGTCGAGGCGGTGAAATTATTTACGGGGAGTTTGGTCTCAAGGCACCAGCCAAGGCTCAAGCTGAAGCAATTGATAGCGGGACCGGATGGGCTTCAATTTCCATGGAACTATTGCCGGAGTATGCAGGTGATATCATCTTCACCAGCCCGTGGTCGGGAGATACGACTGATCCCAAGATCGTATATGATAATACATTATGGAAGAACTTGCCTGCGGTGAAGGCAAATCATGTGTTCCAGCTTGACCCGACTTCAGACTCGTACAACGATCCGTTAACGTTGGAAGGTCAGCTGCAATTTATTTCCGATAGCCTGCTTACCGCGAAGTAAGATTAGACTGCATAAACGGTAATACTGGAGCATTTCCAAACGTCGTTACAAGACGGGGAAATGCTCTTCTTATGAGCTTAGAATGTTATATACGTTGATCTTGGATGGTTTTTGACCAATGTAATTAAGCTTGATACAATAGGATAACAGCTGGTGGACATTAAATATCAAGCGGGGTGATCTAGATTGCAGCAAAAGAGTGAACGTTTGGATGTTTGGTTGGCTTTCTCTAACATTCATACCCATCTGAACGAGAAGCTGGAACAAGCTCTGCTTCAACAATATGACTTATCTTTGAAGGAATTTTATGTGTTAAATTTCATATATAATGCGGAGGGTAAGGAATTACGCCTACAACAGCTTCAAGAACTGGTGGGGTTGAGCCAAAGTGCTACTTCCAGGCTCGTCGTTAGGATGGAAGCCAAAGACTGTGGGGCGCTGGAAAGACATGCATGTGAAGATGACCGGCGTGGCATTTACACTCGTATTACGGAGCTTGGAGAGAATAAATACAAGAAAGCACTTCAAACGTTTAATCAGGTCTTGCAAACTGAATTGGAACAGGATGGATTTGAGACTCGATTAGAGAATCTCACTAAAGAATTGTTCTAAGGCCAGGGTGAATATAGGGTAATGTAGTCATTTACCCTATAAGAAGACTTGACACTCCTTAATATATCCTTTAAATTAAATGCATGCGCATGAATTAAATATGGATGCGGTGATTCATTTATTAAGGAGGTATTGAACATGAAGGTATTCGTCGTAGGATCAAATGGACAGATTGGTCAACAGCTTATTCATCTTTTGAAGAATAGTGAAGAGCACACTGTTCTTGCTATGGTACGAAAACAAGAGCAGGCAGATTCATTTGCAGCACAGGGTGTGGAAACGGTGCTTGCCGACTTGGAAGGTACGGTTGACTCACTTGTAGCTGCTGCAACGGGTTGTGATGCGATCGTATTTGCAGCTGGTTCTGGCGGTACAACGGGATATGATAAAACACTCCTGATTGATCTGGATGGTGCCGGGAAAACCATTGAAGCGGCTCAAAAAGCGGGTATTGATCGATTTATCATGGTGAGTGCGATCCAAGCCAATAATCGTGAGAACTGGCATGATAACATCCTTCCATATTATGTAGCGAAACACTATGCTGATAAATTGTTAGAGAGCAGTGGGTTAACTTATACCATTATACGTCCAGGGATTCTAATGAATGAGCCGGGAACAGGTAAAGTTTCTGCTGCTGAGAATATTACATCCGGTAACATCACTCGTGAAGATGTAGCTCATGTGATTTTGGCCAGTTTGAGTGAGAAGAATACCTACAGGTGTTCATTTGATCTAATCGCTGGTGAGGATACAATATCTGAGGCATTGAGTGGGCTCTGATCCAAAACAAAATTTTCGACGATATCAGATGAGTTAAGAGAGGGCTATACAATGATTATGTTGATGCTTTTGACCTTCATTTTAGGTATCTTCATTGTTGTACGTCAATTTTGGCCACTGCGCAATCTTGAATATATAGATTATCAAGTATTTCTCAGACAAGAGCGTGATTTTCGGCAATATAAAGTGATCGATATTCGAGATGCGACGGATTATATGGCTAATCCTACTCCGGATACGATTAATATCTCATTGGGGCGCCTTGCTTTCACCTGGGAAAAATACCTTCTTCGAGAAGATAACGTAATTATAATGTCACCTGGTATGCTTCAATCCAAAAAGGCTATACGTATTTTGCGAAAGCATGGGTTTGAATGTCTTTATGTGATGAAGTAAATGAACTAAAAGATACATGCGAGTTCTTAATCATAAGGAATTATTTAGCGAAGGCACTTTTTTGATGCTTGCGCATGCATTTTTATTATACATGATTCATGAAAAGGGGAGTTTTATTTTGATGACAGATTTGTTTAGTCCATATTCTTTTAAAAGCCTGGAGCTTAAAAACCGTGTCGTAATGGCACCAATGTGTCAATATTCAGTTGAGCAAAAAGATGGTATTGCAACAGATTGGCATTATATGCACTACGTTAGTCGTGCCGTGGGAGGAACAGGTCTCATTATCATTGAAATGACAGATGTGGAGCCGGATGGCCGGATCTCAGATTATGATCTTGGGTTATGGTCAGATGAACAGATCCCGGCTCTGAAACGAATCGTAGATGCGTGTCACAGTTATGGTGCCAAGGTCGCTATCCAGATCGCTCATGCGGGCCGCAAAGCAGAAGATGCCGAGGTTCCAGTAGCTCCATCGGCGATCGCCTTTGATGAGAATTCCAAGCAGCCAAGAGCGCTCACAACGGATGAAGTAAAAGGAATGGTTGAGAAATTCCGTAGTGCAGTAGCCCGTGCTGTGAAAGCTGGTTTTGATGCGATTGAGCTTCATGGCGCGCATGGATATTTGATTCATCAGTTCCATTCTCCACTATCAAACAAGCGAGAAGATGAATATGGTCAAGATTTAACGTTATTTGGACGGGAGATCATTCAGGCTGCAAAGGCAGAGATACCAAAAGACATGCCCCTGATGATGCGTATTTCAGCCAAAGAATATGTCGAAGGTGGCTATGGCATTAACGAAAGTTCCGAGTTTGCCAAAGCTTATAAAGAGGCAGGCGTTGACGTATTTGACATCTCATCTGGTGGCGAGGGACCTATTGGTGCATCGGGCAGACCAGGAACTCACGCAGCTTATCAAGTACCTCTCGCTAAAGCAATCAAAGAAGCTCTTGATGTACCCGTGATTGCTGTTGGAAGACTGGACGACCCGAAATTGGCGAATGCAGTTATCGGCAATGAAGAAGCTGATCTCGTTGCAGTTGGCAGAGGGCTGTTAAGAAATCCTTACTGGGCTTTGGAAGCAGCTTCTGCTTTGCGCAAGACAACGGACGTTCCAAAACAATATACGAATGGTTTTTAATGTATTAAAGACTTCATGTTAACGATTTAATGATCTTCATTAATCCTTGCATATAGGGAAGGACTCCGACTGACAAAACAGAAGGAGTCCTTTTTGGGATTAAACTAGAGGTAAGGGAACGATACTAGCCAGTAACCAGTCAAGTAGTCGTCTCATCGGTTTTACCTCGCAGGCGTTTAATGTCTTCTCTGGGTGGGAATCCGAACATGCGAGAGTATTCACGACTGAATTGGGAAGGGCTCTCATAACCTACCCGAAATGCTACATCTGCTGCATCGGTGGACTTGGATAATAACAAGCGGCGAGCTTCTTGCAGCCTAAGTTGTTTTTGAAACTGAATCGGGCTCATGGCAGTCACTTCTTTAAAATGTCTGTGCAGTGAGGCAGTGCTCATATTTGCCAAATCCGCCAATTCCTCAACCCGAAAATTCTGATCAGAATGATTCATAATATATTCAATAACGTCTCTGATGCGATAGGTATGGCTGCCCTCCATGGTAGCTTGTTCCAGAGCAATCCCATGAGGACCTTTCAGCACTTTATAGAGAATTTCCTTTTTGAACAAAGGAGCGAGTAGTGGGATATCTTCCGAATGATCTTCTAACAAACGGGCTAACCTGACAACCGCATCCAGCAGAGAAGGCTCAGCTTGGCTGACAAACATCGCACGCCTCGTTGTTTTCCGCGGTCTTGCTGGAAAATCGGAATGGTTCAATACCTCGAGAATCTCACTGGATGTGAATTCAAGTTTCAGGGCCAGATAGGGAGCCTCAGACGAGGCTTGAATCACTTGTCCACTAACCGGCAAGTCAACGGTTGCCACGATATAACTTCCTGGACCATACCGGAAACGATCCTGTCCCAGCAGGACCTCTTTCTCACCCTGAACGATAATGCAGAAGGATGGTTCATTCACCCTAAATATAGGTTCAGTAACGACCGATTCACGGATTAGAAATAATGAAGGGATCGCCGTCAGGTGCACCCCATCCTTGTCAGAATGACGGTCAATGAGTGTGGCTAATTCGTTCTGTTGTTCGTGTATTTGATCAGACATGCAAAGTTCTCCTTTTTCCCTCACAACATAATAATCACATTCTATCGTATATTGACCGAAGGCGGTAAGAAACGGATAGGAATAGGCAAACATTTGATGTGAATGGATAAGACATTCTGATTGCTGGTTGCATATTCACAAGTACACAGGTCATGATATACAACAAGTACAGAAGATATACACTTATGGTTCAGCTAATACATGATCAGAAGAGAATGAAAAGGGTATCTGCATCTTTTATTTACTGATCGTTCCCGATGTGTTAGATTGATTTTGGGAGGGAAGTTGAATGGCTAGAAGTAAAGAGTTTGAAGTGAACGAAGTATTGGATAAAGCAATGAAGATCTTCTGGGAACAAGGTTACGAGAAGACGTCGATGAGTGATCTGGTTGAGCATATGGGAATTCATCGCAGAAGTATATATGATACATTTGACGATAAACATTCGCTGTTTTTGCAGGCAATGGATCGTTACAGAGGAAAGGTCAGTACCACATTACTTGCAGAAATCAAGGCATCCAAGACGGCAGTGGAAGCACTGCATAAAATTTTCGATGTTATGATCAGTGAAGCAGAGGAGACACCATCGGGTTGCTTGATTGTGAACTCGGCTGTGGAGCTGGGCGCACGTGATCAGGAAGTGGACAACCGATCTCTTGAATCGTTTAATGAAGCTGAGCGTATGTTCGAGCAGATTATTCAATGGGGGCAGCGGGAGGGAGAATTCTCTTCTGATCATGATGCGAAGGAAATGGCAGAGTACCTACACAATATTTCTGTCGGCATCAGAGCCATGGCAAGAACCTCGACGGATAAGGAAAAATTAAACCGGATTATCCATGTAACGATGAAACTTTTGGAAAAATGATGAGTAGAGACATACCCAAAAAAGTAGCTTGAAATCCGTTAGAGGACTTCAAGCTACTTTTTTTGTGCGCTAATTTTAGAAAATAGAAAGCATGAACCATCAATTGATGATGGCATTTTCCATCGGTTTAATTTTGTGAATCTCTTCGGTTCCAGCCTCCAAAGCTGTTTCGTAGTAGGAGCGTTTGTGCTCAATGACTTCCATGGTTCTTCTTAGTTCCTCCATTTGTGCTTCCACTATAGCTTTTCGCTCCGTAAACATGTCATATCTTTGCTTCAGCGAGGAGTCCCCTTCAGAGCACCATTCAATAAAGTCCTTAATGTCTTTAATAGGCATGCCGGTCAGCTTCAGACATTGGATGATCTTTAGAAAGTCAATGTCGGAGTCTTTGAACAAGCGTGTTCCGCTTGTGGTTCGTTCTACAAAAGGCATGAGTCCTTCCTTGTCGTAATAACGCAATGTATATACCGTAAGGTCTAATTTTCTGGCAACTTCACCGATTGAATAGGTCATTTAGAATGAATTCCTTTCTATTAGGGGTAGACTTCGAGTTAACTCTAGGATTGATCCGAGTGAATTCTAACATGTTGGATTACTGGATGTCAAAGTAAGTTCGAGATAAAAAAATAAGATAAACATTTGACCTAGAGTTAACTAGAGGGGGTAAGATTATTTTGAACTTTAAATTACTAGGAGGTTATCCCATTGATTATAGCTAAAGCCAGAGCCGTTGACGGACCAGATCAACAATTCAGAAGTGCTGAAATTAAACGACGTGATCTGGATACCAATGATGTATTAATCGAGATTAAATATGCAGGTATCTGCCATTCTGACATCCATACTGCCCACGGTGAATGGGGCCCTGTGAATTATCCACTCGTTCCTGGACACGAAATTGCCGGAATTGTGACCGATGTAGGAACCGGAGTCTCCAAATACAAGGTCGGTGACCGAGTAGGGGTTGGATGTATGGTTGACTCTTGTGGTGAATGTGATAACTGCCGCAAAGGTGAAGAGCAATACTGTCTTAAAGGAAATATTCCCACGTACGCTGGGGTAGACAAATACGGTGAGCCTACGCAGGGTGGATATTCCACTCACATTGTTGTCGTAGAGGATTTCATTGTTCGCATCCCTGATAACATTGGACTTGATGCTGCTGCACCTTTGCTCTGTGCCGGTATTACGACATATTCACCACTGCATCACTGGGGAGCTGGCCCAGGTAAGAAAGTTGCCGTTGTAGGTATGGGTGGTCTTGGTCATATGGCTGTCAAAATTGCACATGCGATGGGTGCCGAAGTAACGGTTCTCTCCCAATCCTTGAGCAAAAAAGAAGATGGACTGCAATTTGGTGCAGATCACTACTTTGCCACAAGCGAACCGGAAACATTCGAGAAACTTGCAGGCACATTTGATCTGATGATTAACACGGTAAGTGCGAATATTGACATTAACGCTTATTTCTCACTGCTCACACTGGATGGTACACTCGTGAACGTGGGTGCTCCTGCTGAGCCACTAGCCGTAAACGTATTCTCTCTTATCGGTCATCGCCGTTCATTCGCAGGTTCCATGATTGGTGGTATCCGTGAGACGCAGGAAATGCTTGATTTCTGTGCAGAACATGATATTGCACCTAACATTGAGGTCATCTCCGCCGATCAGATTGACGAAGCATATAAACGTGTACTGGCTTCCGACGTGAAATATCGCTTTGTTATTGATATCAGCACTATGTAAGTGTGAACTTTGCAATAGTGATAGTTAAAGATAGAAGAAAGCAGCTGCCGCCAAGGTCAGCTGCTTTTTGCTTTTCAGTTTGTTAATTGCTGATCGTTCTATAACCCGCCATCTCATCGCAACGAACAGAAGGTAACGGCGTCTAATAACTAGTAACTAGTTAGAAAAATATGAAAGGAGTGTAAGGAGAAAGATGACGGTATCATTTTCACATCAGCCTGAAGGGTATGAATGTCCATTTTGTCGTATTTGGGGTATCGAGCGACCTGATCAGGGAACAAAACAAAGGGATATCATCTATCAGAATGAAAAGGTAACCGCATTTATAGCGGGCAAATGGTGGCCAAACAATAAAGGACATGTTCTTATTGTTCCGAATGAACATTTCGAGAATATTTTTGAACTCCCTGCGGATTACGCTGTTGAAATTCACCGCGCGGCTCAGCTTATAGCATTTGCAATGAAAAGTACATATGGATGTGATGGGATTTCGACACGACAACATAATGAACCTGCTGGCAATCAAGACGTATGGCATTATCATCTCCATGTTTACCCTAGATACGTGAATGATCAACTGTATCTGTCAAATGGTTCTCCGTCCGATCCAGATGAACGCGCTCTCTATGCTGATCAGTTGCGTTCTTGGATAAAGGAAAACATCTAAAGTCTTTGCGGGTAAGGACTACTCTATGATCATAGATATCGGCCTATTAAAGAGAACTTTGTTGTTACAAATTTTTTTGCATTAAAACAACCGATAAGGGGTATTGAATTTGATATTCATGATAGAATGAGTATGTATGGGGCAAATTAAATAGTATATTTCATGATATTAGGGGGAACCAATGGAGACCTTTGCAGAATTTATAGCACGCATCGATAACCCGGAACACCAGGCACGAACGGAAGAAGTTTTGAACTGGGTCACTGAAAAATTCCCGAATTTAAAACAAAAAATAGCCTGGAATCAACCGATGTTTACCGACCATGAGACCTTCATCATTGGCTTTAGTGTATCCAAGCAACATTTGGCTGTTGCTCCCGAGAAGGCAGGAATTAATCGTTTTTCGGAAGAGATCACTCAGGCGGGGTATGATCACACCAAAGAGTTGGTGCGAATGAAGTGGAAACAGGAGATTGATTTTTCGTTACTTGAAAGAATGATTGAGTTTAATATAGCGGATAAGGCAGAATGTTCAACATTCTGGCGCAAATAAATCGCGATATAAAAAGAAGACCCCCAACTTCCAGATACGGAAAGAGGAGGTCTTCTATATTTTAAGCAAAAGGGATTATTGAGCACCTACTACAGGGTGAGGTACATAGGGCTCTTCAAGGAATGAGACGTCTTCTGAGGTCAACTTAACAGAAAGAGCACCTACCGCATCTTCCAGATGCGATATTTTGGTGGCACCGATAATTGGAGCCGCTACAGTGTCTTTTTGCAGCAACCACGAAAGTGCAATGTGTGTGCGAGGGACACCGTATTTTTCTGCAATGGATGCAACTCGTTCAACAACAAGCCGATCCGCATCACTTGTCGCATTGTACTTGGATTTCTGAATTTTGTCTGTCTCGGATCGGAGTGTCGATACGGACCAGTCACGAGTTAATCTGCCTGAAGCAAGAGGACTGTAGGGAGTTACACCAATCTTCTCTTCCTTGCATAAAGGCAACATTTCTCGTTCCTCTTCACGGTAGATGAGGTTCAAGTGGTTTTGCATGGAGACAAACTTGGTCCAACCATGTTTCTCTGCTACATGTAATGCTTTTTGGAACTGCCAAGCGAACATGGCTGAGGCCCCAATATATCTCACTTTACCGGACTTCACCACATCATGTAAGGCTTCCATGGTTTCTTCAATAGGCGTATTGTAGTCCCAACGATGAATGATATAAAGATCTACATAATCCGTTTCCAATCGTTTCAGGCTTTTATCGATCTCACTCAGGATGGCTTTTCTGGAAAGGCCAGAACCGTTGGGTCCTTGATGCATTTGTCCGTGTACTTTGGTAGCAATGACAACTTCATCCCGATTTGCGTAATCCTTTAACGCCCGACCAAGATATTCCTCACTTGTACCCAAAGAGTATATATTCGCTGTATCGAAGAAATTAATGCCTAGATCCAACGCTTTTTTGATCACCGGGCGAGAATTTTCTTCATTCAGTACCCATTCATGAACCCATTTACTGGCGTCCCCAAATCCCATACATCCGAGGCAAAATCGAGATACGTCCAAGCCTGTGTTACCAAGTTTCGTATATTCCATGTTATGTTCAAATCCTTTCTAATGTTTATTATTGCCACCTGTAAGGTGACCTATTTACACATTATTATGTCATAACAAATGGAACAACCTGTACCACATTACTATCAAAGTTTTGCCTAATCCTATCAGAATATCTGAATTCGTTTCTCTCGTTGGAGATTCAAAGGGCTTGTTCATGAATAGCAGCGAGAGGGGATTTCCAAGGAAAACTATTGTTTAATGATTGTTTGATGAATCCAATCACTAATTTTGGTTAATTTAAGATTTGCTTTGATGTTATCCTCCAACTCTTCATATCGTGGAAGAAGATCTGTATGCCCATCAATCCATTGGTACAATCCTTTAAGACCTGCTGCTGTCTCACTTCCCAACAAAGGCTGAATCGCTGCTTCAAAATGATCAAAAGGTAGAGACATGAAGCTGATCTTTTCACCTAATACAGCACTGAATTGTTCCGCTAATTGTGCACCTGTCAGGGCTTCTAATCCGGGTGCTGGGATAATACTTCCTGCCAATTCCGAATGAGTCAAGGCATAATAGTGGAATTGAGCTGCATCGTTTAAGCTAATCCAGGAGATCGGCTTGTCTGCTGGTACCGGGTAGGCCAAAACACCATTGTTCAGTATTCCAGGAATCAGGAAGTTTTCCAAATATACAATGGGTTCCACAATGATATATGGAAGACCACTTTGCTGCAATTCATGGATAACTTCACGTTTCAATTCAATTCCTTTGGAATGCGTGATAGGGTCAGGAACATAGGTGCCCGTGTTAACTACAATCAATTTAACGTTTGCCTGTATAGCAGCATCAATTGCATTTTTGGTATATTGTCTGATCTTATCCGGATTGAACTCCACCGGGAGGTTCAGGAATACTTTACTTATACCTTGATGCGCCGCATGGAGCTGTTCCACATCTGATAGATCCCCGATGAAAGCTTCAATGTTTTGTTCCTTTAGTGTTTTGGCTGTTGCCTCATTTCGAGTAATCGTGCGAACCTCACAACCGTGTTGAACGAGTATTTGAGCGACAGCGCCGCCTTGAGAGCCCGATGCTCCATATACTAAAAATCGATCATTCTGTGTCATAGTGGTCAATAACTTCCTTTCAATATGTCATTGGAATGGATGAGTTAACACTCAGCATTGACCTCAGCATAACGGATTTAGAATAGGAGCGTAAGTACGCACATTAATGATATAAAGTATCCCTTGGGATACTATGAGAAGGCGTTTTACATATGTTTCGATCCCCAATCACCTAGCTGGAACAAGATCGAAGTCAGGCTTTGTCCTTTTTCTGTAAGAGAATATTCGACTTTAGGCGGAACTACAGGGTGGGTAACACGGTTTATCAAACCAGCTTCTTCAAGTTCTCGTAATTGCCTGGTTAACGTGCGATGCGTAATGGGGTCAAGCATTTTCTGCAATTCATTGAATCGAATTGTTGAATGGCGGATGAGCCGATTTATAATTAATAGCTTCCATTTCCCACCAATCATATTGACTGCAAACTCAACAGGACAACGGTCCTCCACAGGTTCTATATTCATGTTTATGTATCCCTCCCAAATGCATCAACTTATGCTTCATGTTTCGTTCATTTTATCGAATTTATAAAGGGGTGTATAGCTTACCGCATTCAGGGTATGAACCATGCCCAGGACACAAAAAAGATGCCCCCAGTGTAGCTCAAGAGACATCTAGTTAATATGAATTATTTTTCAATTCAGACAGAACAGAAAAAAAGCATTGAACGTGAAAAAAAGCCATGATATAATCTATAGCGCAATTGACATTTCTATTGAATATAAAGGGTGAATCATTATTTCTCCTAATTTAATTTTACATCCGACATTCCGATTTGTCAATGCTCTTTTTTTGGTCCTAATAAATGGAAAATGGAGTGAACTCATTCATGGATAAAACAAACGAATGGAAGTTGGAAGAGGAAAGATTAGTACAGGTGAGGAACAAACTTCAGGCACGACTCGACGAGTTAGAACCGAAGGTTGCCGGACTGCATGAACAGGCTGCCGAAATTCGTAAACGGTTCTGGGAAGAAGTGACAATTAATACGGGTTCGTACACGGATTTTGAAGATGCATTTTATACCATTAATCAGCAGTCCAGAGTGTTGGCCGAGAGGGAGCGTGGACACAAGCTGTTAACACAACAATGGAAAAATACAAAGAGACTGCTTCCAACGCCGTATTTTGGCCGTTTCGACTATAAGGAAAAAGGCATGACATGGACTGAACAGATCTACATCGGTGTATCATCCTTCATGGATGAAGATGGATTGAACTTTCTAATCTATGACTGGCGTACGCCAATTGCGAGTCTGTACTATGATCACTCTCCCGGGCCAGCAAGTTATGACACACCTTCAGGACGAATCGACGGAAAGATGGAGCTCAAGCGTCAGTTCCAGATTCAACATGGGCAGCTTCATAGCATGTTTGATTCAACTGAGACGATTGGTGACGAATTGTTGCAGCAAGTGCTCGCCAAGGGTGCAGACTCACAAATGAAGAGCATTGTAGCAACAATCCAGAAGGAACAAAACGCCATTATCCGTGATGACCGAAGCCGAATGCTTATCGTTCAAGGGGCAGCTGGGAGTGGCAAGACGTCCGCTGCGTTACAGCGAGTGGCCTACTTACTATATAAACACCGCCAGACCGTCAAAGCAGATCAAATTGTACTTTTCTCGCCGAATCCGATGTTTACCAGTTATATTTCCACCGTGCTTCCGGAACTTGGCGAAGAGAACATGCAGCAGACAACTTTCCAGGAATATCTGAATTATTGGCTGGATTCCTCCTTACGACCAGAGGATGCCTTTGATCAGATTGAATATGTGCTGACAGCCCAAGAAGATCCGGGTTATGAAGCTCGTCTGGAGGCGATTAAGTACAAAGCTTCCGAGACATTCCTGCAAGTGCTCCAAAACTACGGTAAGTGGCTGGGGCGGGAGGGCATGCGGTTTAACGGTATTCAATTTCGGGGACGTGAATTCATCACTGCGGACCAAATTAAGACTCAATTTTACAGTTTGGATCAAAATCTTACCTTGTCTAACCGTATTCTTCTTTTGCAGGAATGGTTGCTGAGAGAACTCGTTTCGTTGGAACGTCTGGAACGGGAAGCAGACTGGGTTCAGGAGGAATTGAATTATCTGGACACGGATGAGTATGTGGAAGCTTTCCGCATGTTGCACAAAGAAAAGCCTGTGTTCGATGTGGCGGAAAAATACGCAGCTCGAGATAACGGTAATAACAGCGCAGAGCAAGATGAGGGTGCCTTTAACTTTGGAGTGCGGGAAGAGGAGTTGCTTCGTCAGAAACTGGTGAAAGACATGTTTAAACCGTTAAGAAAGAGTGTGCGGAAATTCCAGTTCGTGGATGTGAAAGGGATATACGAACAACTATTTGTAGATGAAGCCGCTTATCGGGAACAAACGAATGGGGCAATCCCCCCACAGCACTGGCCTGAGATTTGTAAACAGACCAAGGCCATGATCCTTCAGAACAAGCTTTTCCATGAAGATGCTACTCCGTATTTATATGTAAAAGAGATGATCGAAGGCGTCCGGACGAACACAGAGATTCGTTATGTCTTTGTCGATGAAGGCCAGGATTATTCAGCGTTTCAATACGAATATCTCAAGAAACTGTTTCCTCGTGCCCGCATGACGGTGCTGGGGGATTTCGGGCAGGCGATTTTTATGCAGGCTACGGATTTGGCAGCATCCAACTCGCCACTGGTTCACCTTTACGGAGAAGGCGAAACTACATTGATCCGGCTGGTACGCAGTTATCGTTCAACCAGAGAGATTGTTGAATTCACGAAATGCATGCTACCAGGGGGGGAAGAGATCAGACCGTTTGAAAGGGGAGATGAGAAGCCTCTTTTAACAAGAGTGAAGGACGAAAAGATGCGTGGTGCGCAGATTCTCGCAGACATCGCCTCGCTTAAGGCTGAGGGGTTTGATTCCATCGCTGTGATTACGAAGACCGCGGCTGAAAGCCGTGACGCCTATGAAAGGTTGCAAAGTCAAGGCGGCGAAGGGTTACAGCTCATAACAAAAGACACACAGATTTTCGAAAAAGGAATCATGGTTATTCCTGTGTATCTCGCGAAAGGCGTTGAGTTCGATGCTGTCCTGGTCTATGATGCTTCACCCGTCGCTTACAGCCAGGAATATGATCGCAAGCTTCTGTATACGGCATGCACACGGGCCATGCACAGACTTCATCTATACACAACGAGTGAGTGGTCACCGTTTGTGCAGGCATTACCTGCGAATCTGTATGACATAAAATCATAATCCATATGTAAATCCGTTCTCAATGAAGGACTAAAGAAAGATGCTCGGAGCCTTTTTTTAAAGGTTATCGGGCATCTTCTTTGTATAAAGACATGGATCATAAAAGTTATTCTTTACTGATCGTTCCCGATGTGATAGATTGTTAGTGGGAGTTATGAGAATGATCATTCTCATAACAGCTCAAAAATGAATACATTCTCAATGAGAGGGAGTAATAATAAATGAATATTTCCAAACAAGTTGCTATTGTAAGTGGGGCTAATCGAGGCTTGGGCAAGGAACTTGCTCTTGAACTGCTGGCGAGAGGAGCCAAAGTGTATGCTGGCGCGCGAAACCCTGAATCCATTGATCTGCCGGGGGCTATTCCACTGCAACTCGATATTACGGATCCTCAATCTGTCATGGCTGCAGCTGAGGTAGCTAGTGATGTAACCCTTCTAATTAATAATGCCGGTTCCGCTACGGGTGCTTCTCTGCTCACAGGTGAGCTGAACGATATTCACTTGGAATTCAATACACATGTATTCGGTACGCTTTCAATGATTCGTGCGTTTGCACCGGTAATAGAGAAGAATGGGGGAGGTTCGATACTGAATATCCTGTCTGCTCTATCTTGGCTCAGCCTTGGTAACTCAGGTGCATATTCAGCTGCAAAATCCGCTCAGTGGGGAATTACGAATGCATTACGTCTCGAATTAGCCCCTAAGAATGTTAGCGTTGCCGGATTACACGTCGCGTTCATGGATACGGATATGACAGCAGGTATTGACGCACCAAAAACGAGCCCAACGGATATTGCCAAAATTGCAATAGATTCCATCGAAGCGGATCTCTACGAAATTATTGCTGATGATACCAGTCGGAATGTACAACAGGGTCTTGCTGGTGGTGTTGCTGCCCTTTACCCGCAATTGTTTCAAAAATAAAGAGGCGTAGATGCATTTTCTCGCTAAAAATAAAACAACCCCCGCCAGATCTGGTGGGGGTTAAGTCTGTCATGAATTCTCTAATTCCATTCCTTCAAGAACGGTGAGAATATGAGGTTTAACCTTTAACTGCACCGGCAGTAAGGCCGCTGACAATATATTTTTGCCCGAATAGATACAGGATGAATACAGGCAGGGAAGTAAGCACGAGATTAGCGAAGATCAGGTTCCAGTCCCGGCTATATTTGCCGTAGAAATTGTAGATCGACAGTGGCATCGTCCATGTGGAACTGTCTGTCAGGAAGTACACAGGAATCGTGATGTCATTCCAGACGGACATGAACACCATGATGGCTACCGTTGCGTTAACGGGCAGAATGAGCGGTGTGACGATGCGGAAGAACACCCCGAACACACTTGCCCCTTCCAGAAATGCCACTTCGTCCAGTGCTCGTGGAATGGTTTTGATGAATCCACTATACAAGAATACACTGAACGCTGTATTTAACGCAGCGTAGATCAGGATAACACTTGTGATGCTGCCGTAGAATCCCAATCCCTGTACAACCCGTATGGTTGTAATAATCGACATTGGCGCAATCAGTCCCATGAAGAAATACATGTAGATCGTGCCGGATAGTTTGGTTTCCCGACGTGCCAGAATGAATGCCGCTGCCGAAGAAGCGACGATATTAATGATGGAAGATACGCCAGTAATCAAAATGCTGTTGAGGAACGCTCGCGACAGTCCGCCTTCTTGGAAGACACGAACATAGTTCGAGAACTGCCATGTTTCCGGAAAACTCAGGGAGAAGCTAAGCACCTCGGCGCTGGTTTTGAATGAACCAAAGATCAGAATGACAAGTGGCAACAGAACGATAAGAGAGGCCAGAATCAGGAAACCTTCCACGATATAGTTGCGGATGGCGAGTTTGCGTGTATAGCCCATGTTATTCCGTAACCTCCTTACGCCGCATGAAGATCAGTAGCGGTATAGCGATAATGGTAACGACCACGAAGAGAAGGGTGTTGACCGCCGTACCAAGTCCCCAGTTGCCTTCGCCGAAAGATCGCAGAATGATCGTACCTACGACCTGGGAAGCGTTACCCGGGCCACCACCGGTCATGACATATACTTCGGAGAATACTTTGAGTCCACCGATCAATGTCAGCATCAGGTTAATGTTAATCGCGGGCAGCAAGAGTGGTAGTGTGATTTTGAAAAAACTTCTCCACGAACTTGCGCCATCAATCTTGGCTGCCTCGTAATACTCTTGAGAAATGGACTGCAGGCCCGCCAGATAGATGGCCATCTGGAACCCGGCACTCTGCCAGATCGAGACGATGGCAATCGTCCAGATCACAATCGATGGGTTGGTAAGCCAAGCTTGGCTTAACGAATGTAATCCTACAGATTCCAACAAATTGTTGATTGTACCTTCGGTACGCAACATGGGAGTGAACAGAATGCTGATCACAAGAATGCTGAGTATGGAAGGGGAGTAGAAGATGGCGCGCAGCAGGTTCTTCGTTCTTAAACGCATGTTAAGTCCTACGGCCAGCAATAGGCCGATGACATTTTTGCCAACGACGGTGACGATTGCAAATATTGCCGTGTTTTTCAGCGCCAGAATAAGCGTTTTGTCTGAGAAAATTTTCTTGAAATTATCCCACCCGATGAACTTCAGCTCCAGCCGATCCAGCCGCCAATCCGTGAATGAATAATAGAAAGCGGCGAGAGCAGGCACAACAAAAAAGATGGAGTAGATAATCAGTGCGGGAAATATCATGTAATACGAGTACAGATTTTTAGTCCTTTTCATGTCTCACACTCCATTATAACCAGGCAGCATAACGATCGATCCTGTTATGCTGCCTTATATTTCACTCTTTAGAAACCTTCTACACCTTTATCCTGCATTAGCTGACTGAACTTCTCATCCCAGAATTTCAGTACTTCTTCCGGTGACAATCCACCTGCAAATTGATCCTGTAACAACCGATACAGTTCGCTGCGATCAACCAGCATATATGCATCCGTTGTCAGCACGGTTTTCTTCGGCGTAATATAATTGTCTACAATATCCTGTTTATAAGCAGGCAGTTCCGGTGTAGTAACGTCACTGAAATTGGATACGTATCCTTTGGAGTCCACGATCTGTTGTGCGACATCCTTGGAAGCGATGTAATCCAGGAACTGTTTGGCTTCATCCAGATGTTTGGATTTCTTCGGAATGAACAATTGCCCACCCAGTGGACTTGCACCCAGACTGGCATTGTCTGACGATGGAATCGGGAACACGCCCAGTTCCATATTTGGATCTTGCTCAGCAACGCCTTCAATTAACCAATCGCCCATAAACATCATGGCTACTTCCTTGTTCAGGAATTTACCTACGGCCATGTCATAGCTGTCGCTAAGCACATCCGTGTTGGTGTAACCTTTGGTGTAAATTTCATATTGTTGTTCCAGGAATGTTTTGAATTCCGGGATATCAGACCATTTTTTCTTATTGCTGTTCAACTCATCAAAAAAAGTCGGTTCATTTTTGGCTACAAAATCGGCAAAAGCTGCAGCAGGCCAGATGTTGGCAGCCCAGGCATCTTTGTAAGGCATGAATACGGGAGTAATGCCACTTGCTTTGATTTTTTCACAGAGCGCCAGAAATTCTTCGTAGTTGATTGGAATCGACAACCCGAGTTCTTCAAAGATTTGTTTGTTATACACGACCCCTTGCATTCCCGTATCTTGGCTAACATGGAAACTGTAGAGGTGACCACCAGATGAGAGGACGTCTTTGTTCACGATTCTGCTCGCCCAAGGTTCGTTATCGAGAATCTCGAAGTTACGTTCAAGGTTCAGGTCCGTGACTGCGCTCGCCAGATTATATTGAATAATGTCAGGTGTTTCATCTACAGCCAGTTTGGTTTGCAATACCGTCGTTGTTTGTTCCGCTGGAATCAGCTGCAAATTCACGCGGATATTCGTTTGTTTTTCGAATGCATCGAGAATGTCCTGCTGGATGAAAGCAGAGTCCTGAGAACTTTTAGAGATGGCCAGCTCCAATGTGACTTTGCCACTCTTGCTATCCCCACCAGCAGCTGTGCCAGAATCGGTACCTCCTGATCCACAAGCGGTTAACGAGATCGATAATAGACTAGCCAGAATAATGGATACAGCCTTTTTTCTTTTTATTGTTTTCAATGCAAATCCCCCTCTAAAACGTTTGATGAATCCGTTTACAAATCCGATTATAGATTCTTTTATCGCCCCGGTACATGTCTGTGCTTGAACGTTGATGTGTAAAATCCTGAACTTGAAATCGCTATCATTTCATGGAGTACCGTGATACAGTAGGACATAAATCTAAGGGATTTCACATCATGTCAGAACAGGAGGGTAACTCTGAGAATGGCAAAGCTCATACATAAGGCAACTCAATTCAGTTTGCAAACAAAGGTGTTTTTGACATTTCTGGCTCTACTTTTGTTCGTGCTGGGCTGTTTTATCGTGTATGTCAATGTGATCGTTGTCCGCCCGCTCAAACAGAAAACAGAGCAGGATACGCTCGTTACAGCTACGAAGGTAAGAGAGCAAGTTGATCTCTACGTAGAACAACAGAACCAGATGTCACAGCGAATATTATCCAGCAAAAATATATTTGCAGCCATGGACAAGAGCTCCTCAGCGCATAGTAATTATGAAAGGCTGAAACAGATTCGGATCATCAAAGATATCATGTTTCAGGCCATCGGGCCGAGTATGAATATCAAAGACATGTCCATCTACGACAATCACGGGATTCTCCTGACAACATATCTGGGTTCAGGCAACCCTCCCGCAATACTGAATACCATGATGGAGAGTAGTCAGATCGGACGAGATTGGACAGAAAGTGGTTTTGTGCTGCTGCGTCAAGACGATACGATCTCCTTTGTGCGCACGATCAATGATCAGAACGGCAAGGTGTACGGTTATCTTAGCATCCAGATGGAACAGGCCTATATACAGAACCTAACGGAGGGCATTACCGCTGGCGATGTCTATATTCTGAATGAACAAGGCGAGCAGATGACGGGCTCGGAAGAGGGTATGACATTTACCAATTGGACAAAGCCTGCATCAGACGAGGGACTGGATGTGGACAAAAACGACAATTATATCACACATTCCACTTCACCCAGTACAGGTTGGATCACGTATATCATAACGCCCAAAAAATCTGTTCTAGGCTCGATCCATTCGGTTCAGACGATGTCCATTCTGCTAATTACGGCACTGATGCTGGTTTCATTTGTGTATATCTTCTTGTCGACACGTAACCTGCTACTGCCTATCCGCAAGCTACGCGGTCAGATCTGGCGCATGAACTACAGCAATATGAATCTGAAAGTGGATGAAACGCCGAAGAATAACGATCTTTTATTGCTGAACGAAGCTTTTCAGGATCTGATGGAGAGGCTGCAGCAATCCATTGACCGGGAAAAATCGGCGCTTCATGAAGAAGTAAAGGCACGTAATTCGGCGCTGCAAGCCCAGATTGCACCTCATTTTATTCATAATGTCTTATACCTGATCAGTATTGCCGCCCAAGAGGGGAAGACCAAAGTTGTATCGGATATGTGCAAACATCTTTCGGACAGTCTGCGTTATATTGTCTCTTCACCATACGCGCATGTGACTTTGGCTGAGGAGCTTCAACATACGAGACATTATCTGTCCCTTGTACAACAAAAGTACGAAGAGGATCTGGAGTGGGACATCTGTGCTGACGAGCTGGCGAACGATATCCGGTTGCCGCGGTTGGTCATTCAGCCGTTTGTGGAAAACTGCATTGAACATGCCTTTGCCAACACCACGCCGCCTTGGCGTATCCAGATTACCGTGAAGCAATATAACGGATTATGGGCTTTGGAGATCAAAGATAACGGAGAAGGCTTTCCACCGGATAAGATCCAGGAGATTTTAACCAATATTCAGGCATCGGGTTCTGGAATGAACCAGACTGCCGATGGTGGGACAGCCCTTGGTAACATGGGAATTATCAACAGTGTCAATCGACTCAAACTAATGTATAACAACCGGCTCTTTATTAATATATTTAACAATCATGCGGAAGAGCAACATGGAGCAACGATTCAAATCATCGGCTCACTGACGAGAGATTTTTACTAGCGAGGAGGGACAGGCGATGTATAACGTTATGATCGTTGAGGATAGCAAACCGATATTACGTAATATTAAAATGCTCTTGGAGACGCTGAGCTTCCCGATTCGTGTAGCGGCTACGGCAACGAATGGAGAAGAAGCCTTGGCAGCGATCAAGCAGTCACCGATTGATCTGCTGTTGACCGATATACGAATGCCGAAAATGGATGGGCTGTCCCTGATTGAGCAAGCCAAAATTGCCAACCCGGATCTGAAGGTCATCTTGATTAGCGGTTATAGCGATTTTGAATACACAAGAAAAGCATTGAACCTGCAAGTGTTTGACTATTTGTTAAAACCTGTCGAGCGAGAGGCGCTTGAAGAAGTCATGGGTCGGGTAATTGACCAACTTGATCAACAGATGTCCAAGGAACTGCTGGATTTGCAGGAAATCATTCATCCCCAATGTGAGACTACGCCGAAACAGGGGGAGGCGTTTCCGCCTTTATTCAGCCAGATGATGATCATTATGAGCAAACAGCCTTTTACCGCAGGGCATGAACGATGGGTGCAGGTGAAACTTGAGGGTATAGTGCAGGATTTTTTTGCATTCCATCCTTGTCGTGTATACACTAGTCAAACCCCATATCAATTTGTTGCTTTTATCAACAAGAGTGCACTTGAGGTGTACTCTTCCGTACATGAATGTCTTGAGTCGTTGCGACGGCATTTGGTTGCGCATGACATCGATGCGATCATTGGAGGACAACTTCTATTCACTGAGTCTGGTAATCTGCCTGAGCTCTATCACCGCGTGTCGACCATTTTGTCGGAGCAGCAACGGTTGAAACAAGGAATGGTGTTGGATACCGGGAGTCCGGTGTCGATGGCCAGATCCGAGACAGGTTGTCTGGATCTGGTGCAGGAATCTGCTTTTGTACAGATGATTCAGGCTCGGCAGAAAGAACGGTTTGCTCTTAAGTTATCCGAATTGCTGAATCGATGGGCAGAGGAAAATGTACATATGACCGAGGTGGAGCGGTTTATCGGATTGATCGTAGACACGTTTGCTCATCTGTACGAGGAACAAGGGGCGGGCATGAGATTGGGTCTGGAGCTTCGGTCAAGACAATTCGCCCAAGCACAGTCCTATGCCGATTTTTGCCGAGAACTGACGGAATGGACGGAACAGTGCTTCGATATGCTGCAATCCCACGTTCGAAAAAGCAAGGCGATTCTGTTCGAACAGATCGACGATTACGTAAAACTAAATAAATACTCTCAATTATCTATCAACGACATTGCCATGAAGTTTCACGTTAGCCCGTCGTATGTCAGCAGAGTGATCAAAAATGCAACGCAAATTACGTTTGTTCAGTATTACACCCGGCTTCGCATTCAGGAGGCCTGCAGACTGATGGAAAGTCAACCCGACATGAAGTTTAAGGAAGTATCCGATTTGTTGTCATTTAGCGACCAGCACTATTTCTCGAAGGTGTTCAAAGAGTATACGGGGCTAAGTCCTACGGATTATAAACAACAGATGTCTGGTATAAAGACCCAATCATAGTTAACAAACCCTTTTTATTTATGTTATAATACTAAACAAATACGGCTTGTTACTGAATTCATTCAGGCAATACCTATGTATATACATGCTCAAAGTTTCTTTGGGTGTGCATATATATGGGTTTTTTTGCGTTTACTGGCCGATTAGTTCTACCAAAAATGAATAAAGAGAGGAAGATTGAACTTGAAAAAGGAAAGTGAAAAAAGGTCATTTTATAAGAAAGGAGGAGCCGTTTTACGATTAATGAGTACTCGACTCATTGCAGCTTTCCTTGCGGTACTTATTATCCCCACTGCACTTATCGGATATTTCTCGTATCATAGTGCCAAAGATCAAGTACAACAAAAAATGACAGAACCCATCAATACCATATTAACGATGACAGGACAACATATTAACAATCTGGTGGGGGAAAAAGCAGCATTATTGAGTTACATAGACAGCATGTATGGTTCCAATCCCAGTCAGGCGAACAACGAAGCAGTACAATTAGGAATCGACCAGTTAGCTGATACATATCCTGATATTCTTGCCATAACCGTAGGCAACGACCAAGGCAGTGTTATATCTTCTCCAGCAATTGAGGATGCAACATATGATCCACGCAGCACAGAATGGTACACCAATGGTATAAGTAACAATGGATCACTCTATTTTTCGAGTATTATGAATGATCCGGCATCCGGGAAGATTTACGTAGAGATTTCAAAAGCTCTTTCAGATGAACATGGTGTAGCAAGTATTAAACTTGATCTGGAGCGATTAGCAAATGAAATATCGCTTGTGGATGTCGGAGGGAATGGGAGTCTGATTGTGGTTGACTCCAATCGAACGATTGCGGCTTGGTCCGGTGCGATTGCAAAAGGTGGAGGAGGAGAGCTCGGCGGAGCACTTATTGAGGGAATTCCAGTCCATCCTAATACGGCTTCAAGTTCCGATGAACCGATGGCATTTTCCCAATTTGTTAGAACGGATCTGGCGTATGATCTGGAAGTGTATAACGGTATTAACGCTTTGACGGGTTGGAATGTCATTGCTTTGATGGGCCATGAAGATTTTATCGCCGCAGCGAAACCCATTATGGTATCGAGTCTAACTGTCATTGTTATATCTGTATTGATTGCCGGTGTAATTATTTTCTTCATTCTGAGATCTTTTATCGTACCTATGCAAAAACTGCGAAAGGCCACCCGTAGCGTAAGCGAAGGGAATCTGTCTGAACGGGTGAATCTGAAAACCGAAAACGAATTTGGTATATTGGCAAATGATTTTGACCAAATGACCATCTCCCTTCAATCGGTGGTTGCTGAACTTCATCAGACGTCATCGTTGTTAAGCCACTCTTCCCAAATGATTCAGGAAAGTACAGAACAAACCACCCAGTCGGTTCAACATGTAGCTGAAACCATGCACCAGACTGCTGAATCAGCTATTGTTGGGGCGGAGAATTCGGAACAAACCGCGAATGCCGTAGAAGAGATGGCGAGAGGCATCAGTACAATTGCAGAATCTGCGAGTGCGATTGTGGATTCGGCTGAAGAGACGGAGCGCGCTGTTGCTAATGGTGGGAAAACGATAAACCAGGTCGGAGAACAAATGGAACATATTCTCGGAGCTGTTGAAGAAACCTCGGCATTGATTAATGAGCTGTCCAGTCTATCCGCTGAAGCCAATCGAATGAATGAAGCGATTGCGGATATCTCTCGGCAAACCAACCTACTATCACTGAATGCTTCTATTGAAGCATCAAGAGCAGGAGAACACGGAAAAGGTTTTGCGGTCGTTGCTGGTGAGGTTCGCACATTATCGATGCAATCCAAACAAAGTGCGGACGAGATTGGCGCTACTATTGGCAAAATGCTAGATCTGATTGCGAAATCCACATCTCTTATGAATGATAAAGTTCGTAATCAAGTCGGTGAAGGAATGCGGATCAGCCAAGAAGCTTCAGCAACCATATCGAACATCGAACAATATACAACGCATATAGTGGATCAAATTCAGGATATTTCCGCTGTCTCAGAACAGTTGTCTGCCAGTACGGAAGAAGTCTCGGCTACAGTTGCAGCGATGAGTCACATCTCTAAAGTGTCGGCTGATAGTGCTCAGACAACTTCAGCAGCAGCCCAACAGCAAATGGCGGCGATGCAGGAGATATCGGCATCATCTGCACAGCTATCCAAAACAGCTGAGAATATGCAAGAACTGGTTCGCCGGTTTAAACTCTAGAGTAGATGTATGTAAGTGTATAAGGAAACGTAAATAGCCAAGGCGCTCCCCAAATTGGAGCGCCTTTTTGGGCTTAGAGAGATTGGTGAAATTAGTAAGAATGTGACACCTCATCCCCGAACATATCCTTTTGATTCTTTTTCCGGAAACTTCGTGGTGATTCACCAACGATTTTGGTAAATAGAATCGTAAAGTAATTGGGGTTATCGTACCCAACCAGTTTGGCAATTTCCCATATTTTTTTGTTGGTTGAGACTAATAAGCGAGTGGCTTCACCCATTCTTCGTTGGATCAGGTAATGATAAGGAGAAGTACCATAGTGATTTTTGTACATATGAATTAAGTAATAAAAATCGATATGAAATTGATCTGCCAATTCTTTGAGTTTAATATTTTGCCGATAGTTGGTATCCAAATAGTCTTTAATGCTCTCAGCAAGGGTATTACTCCCAACGATCTCCCCACTAGGAAGCTGTTGACGGGACTGCCGATCGATGATCAGAAGTATTGCTTTCAGGACATGCCCAGAGATCAACTCGTATCCAGGTTCCCGGATTGAAAATTCATTGAAGAGAGTCTGCATTAACGAATGGAGCTCATCGGAATATCGGTTTGCTCGAATGATCGGATTGTTAGAGGGAGGAATGACCCAATCCTCAAGGGTCTGGGTGCCTTCTGTAAAACGAAAGCCGCAATAAAAGGTGGATAACGGGAATTCAGGATTGGACTTCTCCTCGTGAAGAGTACCCTTGTTATAAATGAGCATGTCCCCTTTTTGAGCCCAGTGTTTGGTGCCGTCAATGGTGAACAATCCTTTGCCTTCAGTTACGTAGATAATTTCATGCAGATCGTCATGTTTATGAGTAGGAAAGCTCCAATGGGGATTGTCGGCCAGTTTTCCTACATAAATAATGGTGCAATCTCGATTTGGATGCAGTTGGCCGAATTCGTGGTGTGTATTCATCTATGTCTTCCCTTCAGAATTAGTAATGAAAGTCTGTGTTGAAATGACAACATATATAATGTTTTGCAATAAAACCACAACAACCTTGATTGTCGCCATGGCGTATCTGACAGTACAATTTCACTATCCAAAATGTAACTATATATCGAAAGTGAAGGGATGGGAAAGCAGAAAATACATGATTACGGATCGTCAAAAGAATTGAAGCGCTTGCAACAATAGAAAGGATTAGTGAGTATTGATTTATGACTAGAAATAGAGAGAACCTACTTATTTTAACGCTTACGCTCGTTAGTTTTGTACTGGGAACAACCGAGTATGTCATCGTAGGTGTGTTAAAGGAAATTGAAAGTTACATGAAAGTATCCCTTGCTGCCGCGGGGATGCTTGTCTCCGGTTTTGCGATTGCATACGCAGTGGGTACACCATTTGCTGTGGCCTTCTTAGCCAAAATATCCAGAAGAAGTTCCATATTGATTGGATTTGCAATCGTGTTGGCATTAAATCTATTGACCGTGTTCTCAACAACGTTCTCTTCGTTGATGGCCATTCGCATCGTGTCAGCCGTTGCTTGTGGACTTACGATATCGCTTTCGATCTCGATTGTAAGCGACGCAGTGAACCGGGAGCGAAGAGGGGAAGCTATCGCCTGGATTTTGGGCGGATTTTCAATCGCAAATGTGCTAGGTGTTCCGCTTGGTACATTTATCGGACAACATCTGAGCTGGTCCATGACGTTTGTTGTTACGGCATGCATAGGTGTTGTGCCGTTGATGTTCATGTTCCGTATTCTGCCACGCCAAACAACAACTGTTGCAGGTTCGTTCAGTGATCAGATGTCTCTATTTGTGAAGCCAAGGATATTGCTGGCCTGTCTAATCCCGGTACTTGGAAACAGCTGTATTTTCGTCGTTTTTACGTACATTACGCCACTCCTCAGTGAGACGATGGGTGTGCCAGTGAAATGGATTAGTGCCGTACTCCTGATCTATGGGGCCTGCAGCATCCTGAGTAACTGGATTGGTGCCAAAATAGCCAAGGGTGACTTCCTGCCCAAGCTCAAGCGGCTTTTCGTCATCCAGGCGATCCTCTTCCTGGGCATGAGTTTTGCCGTTTCCAATCTGTGGATCGGCTTGGCATTCCTGTTCCTGATTGGATGTCTGTCATCCTCCATGAGTGCGGCATCCCAGTTATATTTGTTTGATGTGTCAGGATCGATCTCGCCGGGGTCCAAAGCATTTGCATCTACACTCCTGCCTGTTGCGGCCAATGTGGGTATAGCGTTAGGCTCCGGCGTTGGAGGAATTGCTGTTAATATGGGTGGTGTCCAGTGGGCTCCTCCAGTTGCTGTGATGCTTGCCTTGCTGGCTTTTGTCGTTACCCTGATATGCCAGCGTTCCATCCAAGTGAATTCAGACGAAGCAACCACTGTAAAAGCAGCTTAGATGAGATGCTGTCTAGACTAAACGGATGAATGCATATATATGGTATATGAACTACAAACAAAGTCGCTGTTATGCGGCTTTGTTTGTTTTTTTAGTTTTCCAGCATTCTGGATGAAACGGGTTCTCGTAGATGATAGAGGTAGGATAATGCAATAATTCAGTGAATTTATATATGAAGAGATCTGATAAAATGAATGAAAAGCTGGGAGGTAAAGCTATGAAAAAGCCCATGATCGGTGTACTGCCTTTGTATGATACGGACAAAAAAAGTTACTGGATGCTTCCAGATTATATGAACGCCATAGAAGGAGCAGGTGGGATTCCAATTATGCTGCCTTTGACAACAGATACCGAGATCATAGCAACGCTGGCTAATCAGTTCGATGGGTTCCTGTTCACCGGGGGACATGATCTCAATCCTGAGCTGTATGATGAGCATGCAGAGGTTACCTGTGGAGAGTTGTGTATTGAACGCGATATGATGGAGTCGATATTATTACAAAAGGTAATTGAGCTTGATAAGCCTGCCTTTGGCATATGCCGTGGACTACAACTATTTAACGTTATGTTGGGTGGAACGTTATATCAAGACATTCCGACTAGCCTTCAACTTCATGGGAACAAGATCGTTAATCACAAGCAAAGTCCGCCGTATACGAATCTTGTACATGATGTACATATTGAGGAAAATAATATCCTATACGATATTTTGCAAACAGATACGATAAAAGTGAACAGCTACCACCATCAGGGAATCAAAATGTTATCGGATAAGTTAACGGCCGTGGCCGTCGCTGAAGATGGACTTATCGAATCCGCGGTCATGCCGAACCGCTCGTTTGTTTTGGCTGTGCAGTGGCATCCAGAGTACAGCTACAAAGTAGATGACTACAGTCAGAAGTTATTTGCGGCGTTTGTTAATGCTGCTAAATCCCCACGCTGTAGTACCCATATTGAAGACATCACCGCATAAAATGTGAAAAAGAAAAAAGACCTCCTGTTTATAAAAACAGAGGAGGTCTTTGTATTAGTGAATCTAGTCATGATAGTAATCGTGGTATTACCATTGTAGTGGCAGGTTTATTTTGATCCAGACTTCGTGTTGGCATGCTCTTCAGCATTCAGGGAAGCAATCAGCTTCTCGCCTTCAACATCCAGGTTTGGCAGAATGCGATCCAGCCATTTTGGAAGTGCCCAAGCTTTGTCTCCGAAAATAGCCATGATGGCAGGGACCAAGCCCATACGGATGATGAAAGCATCAATCAGAATGCCTACCGCCAAGGTGAAACCAATCTGTTTGATCATGACATCATCCGTGAAGATAAATCCTGCAAATACAGAGACCATAATCACTGCTGCGGCAACAACCACGCGACTTACCTGATTGTACCCATGAACAACGGATTCAGTTCCGCGATGACCATGAACATAGGATTCGCGCATGGAGCTGACCAGGAAGACCTGATAGTCCATCGCTAGGCCATACAGGATACCTGTCACGATGATCGGCATAAAGCTCAACAGCGGGCCGCCGGTATCGAAACCAAAGAGCGAATGCAGCCAGCCCCATTGGAATACAGCAGTTGTGATCCCGAATGTAGCCAGGATACTAAGCAGGAAGCCAATCGTTGCTTTGATGGGAACGATGATTGAACGGAATACGAGTAACAGGATAATCAGCGAGAGCAGGATGATGATGCCTACATAAATAGGGAACACCTGCGCCAGTTTGGCTGACATATCGATGTTAACAGCTGTGAGTCCCGTAACTCCAAGTTTCACATCATAGGTCTGTGCGATGCTGGAATCAGCCGCGCGTAGATCAGTGACCAGTGTTTTCGTGAGATTATCGTTAGGGCCCGTTTTTGGAATGAGACTGAAAATAGCTAAATCTTCTGTCATACCAAGCGGTGTGACTTGTGCAACGTTATTCTGACCTTGGAGTTCCATCACCAGACCGCCCAAGAGTTCCGGTGTAACTTTTGCGGAAGACTTATTAGGCTCTGCGACCAGAATAAGGGGTCCATTGAATCCTTCTCCGAAGCCTTCGGAGATGGCATCATAGCTTTGTCTTGCAGTTGTATCCAGATTCGCTGAGGAAGCTCCGGGGATACCCATTTCCATTTTGGTGATCGGCGTCGCGGCAAAACCAAGAATGACGATGATGGCAATAATGGAAGCCCAACGATTCTTGATAACGAATTTCACCCATCTGTCCGCGACTCCGTGGCTAGTGGCTTTAGGATGTTTCGTGCTTTTCTCACGAGCTTTGGAGGAACAGATTCGTTCTCCTACCAATCCGAGTAAAGCCGGCAACAGGGTTAAAGCAACGAATACGTTGATGAGTACGGTGGCAGCTGCGACCAAAGCCATCGTAGACAAGAATGTGAGACCGATGACAAGCATACCGCACAGTGCAATAATGACGGTTAACCCGGCAAAAAATACTGCGCTGCCCGATGTACCAATGGCTCTGGCTGTTGCTTCTTTTGCGCTCAAGCCTTGATCAATAATCATTCGACGCTGGCGATTAACAATGAAGAGAGCGTAATCGATTCCAACCGCCAATCCAACCATGAGAGCCAGGACGGAAGTGACACTAGGCATTTCGATGAATTTGGAGATGGAGAACGCACCACCAACCCCAATGGCAACTCCGAGCAGTGCAGTGATCAGAGGCAGACCTGCGGCAACAACGGAGCCAAGGGTGATCAGCAATACAATGACAGCAATGACCAATCCGACAATCTCTGCCGAGCCGACCCCAATGGATACCGTTTTGAGCGTTTCGCCGGGCAAGACCGTAATGTTGGTTCCTTGCTCTACCGTCATAACAGATTGAATAACGGAATCAAACACATCTTGGGTTATGGCAGATTGCTCAACTGTAAATTGGAACTGGAACAATGCAATGTTTCCATCCGAAGAGATCAACATGCCTGGCACTGGAACACCATCCACCATCAAAGGTCCATAAGGTGGAGGAGTGGTTATTGCAGATTGCGCCATATCGGTAGACTGTGCATTCTGAGCCATCTCAGCGGCAGCACCCGAATTGCCTGCTTCAGCTGCATAGTCCGCAGGATTAATGACTTTGTCTAATCCGTAAACTTCAGTAACACCTTTCATCATGGCAGCCATATTTTCAGGCGTATCCAAACGCTCGTTGTCCGGTGCCTTGAACACAACACTTCCTTGGCCGCCGGAAGCGGCTGGCAGTTCTTTTGCCAATTGATCCAGAACCTTCTGTGACTCGGTGCCTTCAATCTTCATTTCAGAACTGATGTGAATACCATTGATGCTGATCATGGAAATGACAATTCCCAGAATTAAAACCCAGCCAATGATGAATGTTGCAGGTTTGCTAAAAGCGGTTTTCCCCACTCTGTATAATAATGTAGACATTTCTCTATTTTACACTCCTCTATGATGAATGTGGATGGTTGGCATGTTCGAATCCTGCCCGCAAATGATTAAACGTAATTTCCAAAAATTGATCGAAGGTTAAAGCACCGGGCTTGGTATCTTCAGTAATGACTTGTCCGGGCAGCAACACATTGAGTCTTCCATCAATTAATGGCAGTATCGATCCATATAGTGCGTTAATCAGAAGATAAGTATAGATCTCGTCATATTTCCCGTTAGATAAGTCTAATAAGGTATCTTGTGCCTGCGTCTGCATCCGGTGCATGGCTCCAAGATAATGTGGTTCTAACACGGGATAGGTCTGAGATAGTGATACTAGTTGATGAAGCCTTCCTAAGAGTTCTGTTGTAAGCTGCATCTTGATCAGGTTATACAGTACGTCAAGCAAAGAGGCATTGTCGGGCATTTGGGTAAGTAACTCTTCGAGTTCGGTTGTATTCTGAACGGATATGGCG
The DNA here is from genome assembly GCF_037973995.1 of Paenibacillus sp. FSL R5-0701. NCBI lineage: Bacteria > Bacillati > Bacillota > Bacilli > Caryophanales > Paenibacillaceae > Paenibacillus > Paenibacillus sp. FSL R5-0701. The sequence goes on from NZ_CP150230.1 coordinate 3,350,208, forward strand.
CCTCTTGCTACGGCTTCTTCTTTACATGTGAAATAGTTTGCAAATGTTCTACGTGAACAACCCACCTGATGCACGATATCTTCGACCGTAAAACCATCGAGTCCGTGTTCAAGAGTCAGTTCAAATGCAGCACCAGCAAGTGCTTTTTCAGTCGCTTCTTTTTTCAAATGTCGCAAGTTTCGTTTAATCATTATTCTCCGCTTATGCGTTCACCTCCAATATCAATGAATATGGTTTAATACTTTTTAAGAAGAGCACACTTACTGAATATGCACTTTGTGAGATTTATCATAACAATTAGTTGCCCATTGTGCAAATTTACTCATTGTGCAATTTTATAACGCATCTATACTGCGAATCAATACTTCAACTCCTGAGGAATGAATGTTAAAATCAGAGAAAAACTTGGGGCGATGACGGGACATGAGTAGTCGTAAACAAAGTTTATTGGAAACAGCACTTGCACTATTTTTAGAGCATAACTATGCAAATACAACAATCCAGATGATCCTGGATCAATCAGGTGTATCCAAAGGCACATTCTACAAATTTTTCAGTTCCAAAGAAGACTGTTTATATTCGATTATTGATCAGCGTATGCAAGAGGATGTTTTCATTCGTAAAGAACTTGAACAAAACCACTATACATCGGATTATGATTTGCTCGTAGATCAGATTGCGATTCCTATGTCTGTGCCTAATAAAGAGCGAGTATGGGAATTATATTGGACGGGTTTTTATTCCGGGGAGATCAACTCAGCCAAACTGGCTACATTTCACCTAAAATGGCTGTCCACACGCTTGATTCAGGTATACGGGAACGACATTAGCCTATATGCCAACGAAGGGGCAATATTGTGCTACGGCATATTACATCAGATTGCCAACACATCAAGAAGTCTAAATACGCAAAAACCAGTATGGAGCGAAGTGGTTCCAAAAGTACTAACGTACATTGAAGTGATCCTGAGAACAATGCACCAGAGAAATGAACATATTTTCGACTTTCAGTCTCTCTATTTCCTGAATGCCGATCAGCGTAACCATGATACGGGTCTGGAGATTGATAATGTATTGATCGAATTGGATGAGTTCAACAACCGTGTTCAAAAATCCAGGGAATCTGCATCATTGAAGCAACTTTCGAAGGGGCTTTTAGCGCTATTACAGGATCAAGAGGATCTAAATATTCCTGTTATCGAAGTGGTGCTTCAAGCGTTTCACAAAGAGTACAAATCCAGTGCGTTTCAATCTGAAGCCAATAGACTGACCGAAGCCTGTTGGTGGTACTTGGAACTGGTGAAGTAACGTAATTAATATGGGGGTTGGCTCATAGCCGACCTCTTTTTTGTTTTTTTTTGTTTGTAGTTATTATTAATATACTATTAGTATATTAATAAATTGTTGTTATAACAGTTGTTTTGTACTGTTTAAACTATGATATTTGAAATTAAATATACGAGTAGTATATAATCGGAATGAACATATATTTCCATAGATTTGAAGCACTTCACTTCGAAAGGAAGATTTATATGAATAATTCGAATAACCAGACCTCAGAAAAAGTAGAATTTAATTTGTTTAGCGAAGAAAATAGTAAAGATCCATTTGCCATGTTTGCACAGATGCGTGCCAAAGGTTCCGTTGTCCCTATTCCTAATCCAATGGGTGGAGCAGGGCAAACCTGGATTGTAACTCGGATGGACGTTGCCATGGAAGTGCTGAAAGATCACTCTCGATTTACGGTAGATATGAACGCTATTGATCGTGGCAATGATATTCGAAAGAATCTCTCAGACGAGCTTGGTTCATCGGAACCCCAGACTTTTTTTACCGGAAAGTCGATGCTCTTTGTTGATGAACCGGATCATCGTAGACTCCGTAGCCTGGTTTCCAAAGCGTTCACTCCAAGATATATGGAAAGCCTGCGTCCACGCGTCCAGGAAATTGCCGATGAGTTGATTGACCAATTCGAAGGAAAAGGAGAGATGGATCTTGTCAAAGACTATGCCTATCCTTTCCCAATCAACGTTATTTCCGAGATGTTGGGTATACCTCAGGAAGACCGACCTCAGATCCATGTATGGTCTGAAGCCATTGCAAAAGGTCTTGGTTTTGGTAAACAAGACCCTACAGTAGCGCAGCACTTGCGATCATTCGCAGAGTACACCTCACAGCTTGTGGCGAACAAACGAATAGAACCTTCAGATGACCTCATCAGTCAATTGATTGCGATTGAGGAGGAGGGAGATCGACTGAATGAAGATGAATTAATATCCATGATTACGTTATTAATATTTGCTGGACATGAGACAACTTCCAATCTAATTGCAACCGGTTCTTATCTTCTTCTGACACATCCTGAACAACTGGAACAACTGAAACAAGATCTGAATCTGGTTCCTTCTGCAGTGGAGGAGTTGCTACGATATAACGGCCCCGCGACTTCTTCAGGTCCTCGTTATGCAACACAGGACACGGAGTTGGATGGACAATTGATTCAAAAGGGAGATGTTGTGATTCCCCTTCTGAAATCAGCGAATAGGGACGAGCAGCAGTTCACCGATCCGGAAGAATTGGATATTGAACGCAAAATAAAACGGCATTTGGCCTTTGGACACGGCATCCATATGTGTCTTGGCGCTCCACTTGCTCGGGTGGAAGGGGACGTAGCGTTTACTACGCTTTTACGTCGGCTACCCGATCTTCAGCTCCGTGTTCCTCAGGAAGAGATTCAATGGCACTCCGCTTTGTCTTCACAGGGATTGGCATCGTTGCCCGTAAAATTCTAATCGTTTATATAAATGTGACTCACTTGAGTATGACGAATTGTCGTCATACTCTTTATTTATAATGATGATAGAATGGGATGAACAAGAAGCATTCCAATGGCGTGAACATGCTTAATGCAAAACATAAAATTGAGTACATAAATTTTGTTGTTGAGGTACACATTATGAATAAAGATGAATTTTTAATGCATAAGCGGCACATGATCAATTAGCGGGAATTGCTGGCAGCAACATTATGATCACGTATGAAGAAGTAATTGAGAAAAGTCCTCAAAAGCCTGAAATAGTGGGGGAATTACTGGGCGCAGAAGGCGTGAAAGTATTCGAAGGATATCATTTTTAATCTTGGTCCTCGTTCGGACAAAAAAATAAAATTTTTAATTATTGCTTGATTTTTTTTTCAACGTCTGATAGTGTAAGACCTGTGATTTTGGGAAGTTTATTTATCAATATGAATTAGAGCTTTCCAGCAGATAATTTTGACCACTTCACCAGGAAGTTAAGGCCATACGGACAGCCGGGTCAAACGCCGATTGGCAACTTACGTTGCTTTATTGATTGAGTTCAAAGCTCAAATTTTATAAGTTGGTTACTTTACAACCAGTGCAATTGCACATCAACTTGTGAAACGGTCAATAAGAGTGGTAAAGGCGAATTATTTGCTATATAGACTCTGATCCAATATTGATATACATGAAGGAGCTTTCCGCCAAAGGAGTTCTTGTGAACTTTTTTGGTCATGGAGACTTCACGTCTTTTTTATGATGTATATCGATAAGCAAGTGTGATGATGCGCGATTGCGGGCATTTTTCACCTTGCTTTTTTTGTTGTCTTGTTGTCATCGTATTAAACCAATTAAAAAAAATACATATTGGGATAGGAGAATGTAAAATGGGAAAAGCACTAATCATCGGCGCCGGCGGCGTTGCTTCCGTGGCAGTACACAAATGCGTTCAAAACAGCGAAGTTTTTGAGGAAATCTGCATCGCGAGTCGTACAAAATCCAAATGTGATGAACTCAAAGCCAAGCTGGACGGCGGAAAAACAAAAATTACTACAGCACAAGTTGATGCTGACAATGTTGACGAACTGATCGCTTTGATCAACGAAGTTAAACCGGATATCGTTATGAACCTTGCTTTGCCGTATCAAGATCTGACTATTATGGATGCTTGTCTTGCAACTAAAACAAATTACATGGACACCGCTAACTATGAGCCACATGATACAGCGAAGTTTGAATACAGCTGGCAATGGGATTACAAAGAGCGTTTTGAACAAGCAGGCATCACTGCATTGCTCGGTAGTGGATTTGACCCAGGCGTAACTGGCGTATTCTCCGCTTATGCCCTGAAGCACTACTTTGACGAAATTGAATACATCGATATTCTGGACTGCAATGGCGGCGACCATGGCTATCCGTTTGCAACCAACTTCAACCCTGAGATCAACATTCGCGAAGTATCTGCGAACGGAAAATATTGGGAGAATGGTGAATGGATCGAGACGAAGCCAATGGAAATCAAACGTGTCTACGACTTCAAAGAAGTTGGCGAGAAAGACATGTACCTGTTGTACCATGAGGAACTGGAATCTTTGGCAAAAAATATGCCAGGTCTGAAACGTATCCGTTTCTTCATGACATTTGGTCAAAGCTACCTGACTCACTTGAAAGCTCTTGAAAATGTAGGCATGACTTCAATCGAGCCTATTGAATATGAAGGTAAACAAATTATTCCACTGCAATTCCTGAAAGCAGTACTGCCTGATCCGGCATCCCTTGGACCACGTACTGTAGGTAAAACAAACATTGGTTGTATCTTCAAAGGTAAAAAAGACGGTCAAGACAAAACATATTATGTATACAATATCTGTGATCACCAAGAGTGTTACAAAGAAGTGGGTTCCCAAGCGATCTCTTACACAACAGGCGTTCCAGCTATGATTGGTGCAGCAATGGTCATGACAGGCAAATGGAACAAACCAGGCGTATACAATGTAGAAGAGTTCAACCCAGATCCATTCATGGAAGAGTTGAACAAATGGGGCCTCCCATGGGTAGAAGACTTCAACCCGGTACTCGTTGATGAGCTGCCAGAAGAAGTTAAAGAATCGGAGCTTGTTCGTTAAAATGCGGTTCGAGCAATTACCGACACCATGTTTTGTTGTTGACGAGGCGCTTATCGAGAGAAACCTGAAAATCCTGAACGGTGTTATGCAGCGTACAGGTGCCAAAATCGTACTTGCTCAAAAAGCATTCTCCATGACTGCGATGTATCCGCTGATTGGAGAATACCTGAGCGGTGCAACGGCGAGTGGTTTGTATGAAGCGCGTCTGGGCCATGAGGAAATGGGCAAAGAGAATCATGTCTTTGCTCCAGCATATCGTGCAGAAGAGATCGACGAGATTCTCTCCATCTGCGACCATATTATTTTCAATTCTTTTTCACAGCTTGCAAAATTCAAGGATAAGGCGCTTCAAGCTGGCCGTAAGGTCGGCTTGCGCGTCAATCCAGAATGCTCTACCCAAGAAGGACACGAGATCTACGATCCGTGTTCTCCGGGTTCGCGTTTTGGCGCGAAACTTGAGGATTTCGATGCAAACATGTTGGAAGGTGTCTCCGGATTACACTTCCACACGCTGTGTCAGCAAAATTCCGACGATCTGGAGACTACGTTGAACGCAGTTGTCGAGAAGTTTGGACAATGGTTGCCGCAAATGGAATGGATCAACTTCGGTGGTGGACACCATATCACACGTGAAGATTATGATATTCCAAGACTGGAAGCATGCATCAAGCGTATGCAGAACGACTATGGCCTGGAAGTATATCTGGAGCCTGGAGAAGCTGTTGCGCTGAACGCAGGTTATCTGGTGACCTCTGTGCTGGACTTCCATAAAAACGGTATGGACATCGCTATTCTGGATACTTCAGCTACGTGCCATATGCCGGATGTGCTGGAAATGCCATATCGTCCGCCGCTGATCGGTTCGGGAGAAGTAGGCGAGAAAGCCCATCTGTATCGTCTTGGTGGACAAACATGTCTGTCTGGTGACGTAATTGGGGATTATTCATTCGATCAGCCTCTACAAGAAGGCGACCGTCTGGTATTCGAGGACATGGCGATTTACTCCATGGTGAAAACCAATACGTTCAACGGCATGCCGCTTCCAGCGATTGCTGTTAAAAGAAAAGACGGCGATTGCGAAGTTGTTCGCGAATTCGGATATCAGGATTTCAAAATGAGGCTGGCATAATACTTCATTATATAGTAAGCATTAATATAGAATTGAAAATAGGGAACCTGGAGACAGGTTCCCTTTTTAACGTTAACTGAAGTTTAACGATTAGATTTAATGATGTTTATCAGTGAGGTTAGGTGAATGTTTACCGGTAATGAGCCGACTTAGCTTCGACTTCAGTTTTCGGGTTAATTTTGTGGTTTTGAGGCTGCTCTCGCAGCATACGGAAAGATCGGTTCTCTTAGTTCAAAGTCATACGTCAACCCATCCACAATGCCGACTACACTCTCACTGTCATACAACTCCAGCAAAAATCCAGCCATTTGTTCCGCCGTATGGAATTTGGTAACTCTGCCTTCATATTCAAACTCATCTACATTAAAGGAATGTTTCGCAAATTCCGTCTCCGTTGCAGCCGGGGCGAGAACTTTGGCTTGCATTGCTGCGTTCTTGCCTTTCAACTCTTGCGCAAGTCCTTCCGTAAAGGCACTTACATAGAACTTGGTCGCACAGTAGGTTACTGCATCGGCTACAATCGTATATCCACCACCAGAGGAGATATTAATGATCTGTGTGCCATTAACATCTGCATAATCACGTACATACAGGGAAGAAAGAATCGTAAGAGCTTCTATATTAAGATGAAGCATCTGTTCAATCTTGGGTAGATGTTGTTCGCCAACGGATGCGAAATTCCCGAATCCTGCGTTGTTAATCCACGTCTCAATGGCATAAGGCTGAAGACTTTCATAGAATTCATGTACATTAGCGGCAATGGACAGATCCACTGTACGAATGACAACATCCAGATCAGGATTGATTTCAGCTACTTTTGCTTTTAATTTGTCCAATTCATCGGTTCTGCGTGCTGCCAGGATCATATTTTTGCCACGGGCTGCAAAAGCTAAAGCCGCTTCATATCCAATGCCCGAACTTGCACCGGTAATCACTGTGTATTTCATGGGAATTCCTCCTGGATCTGATTTCATTTTTTATTGTGATATGACCACGAGTTGATTATACTGATTAGAGCTTACTCTAAGTCAAGCGGGAAAATGGAGGGGAGGTTAACCATGCATACCATTGGTGAAGTGGCAGAATTACTCCATATCAGTGCACATACGTTACGTTATTATGAGAAGGAACAGATTGTAACCCCTCTCCGAGATGCGAGTGGAGACAGGCGATATAACGAGTCACACCTGAAATGGCTGCAATTTGTAATTAAATTAAAAGAGACTCAGATGCCCATTGCTACCATTAAGAAGTATGCGTCCTTGTTTCAGGAAGGGGAGCATACGGCGGCGGATCGTTTGAAGCTGCTGGAGGAGCATAAAGAGTCGATTCAAAAACAGATGCACATACTTAACACAGCAGATGAGATGCTTGAGCATAAAATTTCGTCGTATCGAACATTCATCGGACAATGATGTAACACACATCAATGACGTTCTATTGCCAAAACAGTGATTTTTATTATAGACTATTTTTTATCGGTTGTTCATCAAGGGGGAAATGCAATGCATCAAATCAGAAAACAAAAGTCAAACAAGTTAAAGATCCTCTCCAAAGTATTATTGATTATCATTGGGGGATTTATAACGGCATATGGTCTCGAAGCCATATTGATCCCGAATAATGTCTCAGATGGTGGTGTCACAGGTCTGAGTATCGTAGGATCACAGTTGTTCGGATTACCACTGGGGATGCTCATCGGGATTATTAACATTCCATTTGTGTGGCTCGGGTACAAGCAAATCGGAAAAAGCTTTGCGTTATATTCGATCATCGGTATTGCTTCACTCGCTATCAGCACCAGTCTGATGCACCATGTACCAACCATCATTGAAGGTGATACCTTGCTCGTTACCGTTGTCGGCGGGATTATCATTGGTTTTGGTATGGGACTTGCATTACGTAATGGCGGGGCATTGGATGGCATAGATATGCTGGCAGTACTCCTTTCGCGAAAAGTACCTTTTGGAACCAGTGATCTCATTCTGTTCCTCAACATGTTTGTCTTTATTGTCGTTTCTACCGTGTTTGGCCTGCAAGGCGCGATCTTGTCAGGACTTGCGTATTTCATTGCTTCTAAAGTAATACATATTGTTGAAGAGGGCTTGAGCGGCTCCAAAACGTTTAAAATTATTACGAATCAACCTGAGATTATGGTTGAAACCATTCGGGATCGCTTAGGCCGTGGAGCAACGTATACCGAGGCTTACGGTGGCTACTCGAATGAGCAATTCAAGGAAATTACTTGTGTTATTAACCGGATGGAAGAGAGTAAAATTAAAGATATCATTCACGAAATTGACCCAACTGCCTTTGTAGTTGTATACGATGTAGCTGAAGTAAGAGGCGGCAATTTCAAAAAGAAAGATATTCATTGATACGAAAAACAAAATGAACTTAAACGTGTTAGTCAACCAGGAACTTCTGGTTGGCTTTTTTGTTTGTTCACAGCTTAACTTGGAGTTTTAAAAGGCGGATTTCCTTGTTAATTTAATACGAATATTTAAATTTGCAAATGAAATAAAGATGGTTTATTATTATATCAAATGATACAAATAACTATCATTATTTTAAATTAAGTGTTGATCACAAAACAACAACATGAATGCAGAAGAGGAGAATGTTTTATGGCGTGGTTATTTCTTATTCTTGGAGGAATCTTAGAGATAGGTTGGGCATTAGGTTTGTCATTCTCCGATGGTTTTTCGAAAATCGAGATCGTAATCCCCACGGTTATTTTAATGATTGGCAGCTTCTACTTCTTTGCAAAATCCACTAAAATACTTCCTGTATCAACCGCTTATGCGGTGTTTACCGGTCTTGGTTCATTTGGAACCGCAATTGTGGGAATGATTTTTTTGGGGGACTCCGTAAGTGCAATTAAAATCGTGCTGGTCATGATATTAATCAGTTGCATCATCGGTCTGAAATTTGTATCGAGTGAACCTAAACAAAAGGCAGGTGTATAGATATGAGTTGGTTTTTCTTGATCTTGGCTGGTTTATTTGAAGTTGGCGGTGTAATATTTCTGAAACTTTCAGATGGATTCACCAAATTGAAACATACATTTACGTTCGCTCTGTTTTTGGGATTAAGTTTTATTTTTCTTTCCCTGTCTTTGAGAGAGATACCAATCAGCATTGGTTATGGAATCTGGACAGGTATTGGGGCATCGGGCAGTGTACTATTAGGAATGTATGTATTCAAAGAGCCCAAAAATGCTAAGAAATTGGCTATCGTTAGTGGGATCATCGTCAGTATTGTGGGATTGAAACTAGTCTCTTAACTGGATAAATTAGCTGTACTAACAACGGAACCATATCCATCTCATCTATATTCATGCATAAGTACAGCTCTCTTATGGAAAACTTCTGTAGTACGAATTAAATTGCATGACTTCAAGTATGTATGGGAGGTTAGCATAGTGACAAAACAGGACCCGCAAGAGCTTTTGAAGCAAAAACATGAACTGGATGAACAAAAAAGACAGTTCACTAATTTTTCGCGGAATATTTCAGGTCATGGTGAGGTTGAAGCTGGTCAAGAGTTCAGTGTTGACCGGGTATCAGATGATCAAAACCGTATGAAATCGGTTGAGAACAAACGCGGCGAAGCCTAAAACGTTACAACATAAGCCGATCCTTTCCTGGATCGGCTTATTCGTGCGCAGCAGTGTGATAAACAAAGAATATGTATTGTAATTGCACATAGAAGAGTATATAGGTGGTGGTCAATCGTTGGAAAAGGTCGTATATTATTAATATGTCGATTGTGGGATTGAATATGGACCACATCGCAAAATGATAAACGATCTTACATAGAAGGACGGGAAAAAATGGATTTTAAACCGCTAGCTTCATTTATCGACCGCATTACATCCTGGCGTGTACCGTGGGCAGAGGTGCTGGTGATGCATCGAAATGATACCGTTTTCCATTATCGTAATGGATACGCCAATCTGGAAAAGAAAACACCTATCGGTGATGGAGCGATCTTCAATCTATATTCCATGACCAAAATTATGACCTGCGTGGCAGGGCTGCAACTGGTGGAGAAAGGGGCAATGCTGTTAAGTGATCCCTTGTCTGATTTTCTGCCAGAGTATGCTGAGATGACGGTAAAGAAAACGATGCCAAACGGGGAGATCCGACTGGAAAAGGCGACAAGAGCCATTACAGTACGTGATTTGTTCACCATGACTGCCGGGTTCTCGTATGACGTTGGTTGTCCAAGCATTCAAGAAGCTGTAAAAAGCACCGATGGAACATTGCCAACACGTGATTTCGCGAGAGCGCTTGCCAAGGAACCGTTGTTGTTTGAACCAGGGACACACTGGAATTACAGCATGTGTCATGATGTGCTGGGAGCCTTGGTGGAAGTGGTAAGTGGCAAACGCTTTGGTACGTATCTAGGGGACGAAATCACCGGACCACTTGGCATGAACGACACAGCATTCAATCTGAACGATGAGCAGCAGAAGCGCCTGATTCCACAGTATGCTTACAATGATGAGCTTGAAAAGGCTGTACGTTTGGACGGCAATGGATTCCGTGTGGGTACGGAGCTGGAAAGCGGCGGTGCAGGGTTGTTATCAACCGTTAGCGATTATGCACGTTTTCTGAACGCGCTTACTGGGCATGGTACGAGTCCCGAAGGTGTGCGCATTCTGTCACAAGCTTCAGTAGAACTGATGCGAACGGATCACCTGAACGAGATGACTCGTGCTGATTATTCGTGGGATCATATGTATGGATACGGCTATGGACTGGGTGTTCGCACACATATCTCCAAAGCAGGAAGCGGCTCACTGAGTCCAATTGGCGAATTTGGATGGAGCGGCGCTGCTGGTTGTATGGCTATTATGGATCCGGATTCAGAGCTTACAGTTATGTATGCACAGCACCTGCTGAATAGTCAGGAACCATACGTTCAACGACGCTTACGTAATGTGGTTTACTCCTGTCTGTAAATGATATCGTATTCGAAGTTTAAGAGCCGCTAAATAGCGGCTTTTTTATGTTACATGAGTCGAAATCTATTCATTAGATTATTATTTCTTTATTAGAAACGGTATGTTATCATTCTTAGGAAAATAGTACTAGTAGGAGGATATGCTTATTGAACATGAACCTATATTCATTACATAGTTTGATCAAGGTTACACGCTAGCAAGTACCTGTTTGAATGTTGAGATTGTGAACGATTCATAATTAGAAAAAGCTGTTAGATTTTTATTTTTTTACTCAAAGGAGATTCAATCATGATACACCCTAAACACAACGCAAAATGGGCTTCTTTGGCCCTACTGACTTTAATCGGCTATGTTCTGAGCGCATTGCTTATGCTACCACTCAATGCTGCTGCCAAAGGAGAGCAAATCTCAGCCAAAGAGCTCCAAAGTATGAGCCGGCTTTCATTTACGCTTCGTGATGCCAAGCAAACGGCTTATACCGTTTATATTTTCGCTTATGATGAACAGAAGACCACGCTGACCGAAGAAAATGGTTGGACCAACAATAAAAAAGGCGACAAGAGTTATTCAGGCACGTATCGTGCAGCCTTGCTGAAAAAAGGTGCAGCATACGGAACTGTTCAGGCAGCAAAATTGGATCTGAATACGATTATTTTGCCTCAAACCTGGAACTTCGTTGTGAAGAGCAAAGAGGCCAGTACACCAGACATGCTGATGATCACCGATTGGGGAACTTCTAATTTTAATGAGGTGAAAACGTATATTGTTCGTTCCGGGGAATTGCGCCGTGTAACATATGTCGATAATAAGGGGAAAAAAATTGACGATTCCTACTCTGCAAGCAGAGATGATGGAATCCGTACTCTTTCAGGTGCCCGAGTACAGTTCAAAAATTACAACAACCTTCAATTTGTCTATGGAGTTAATACGTTTAAGTTGAATGTGAACAAATTGGAATTGCGGTTGGAAGATACGCGTAACCTCCGTTCAAAAGCTTGGCCGAACTCGGGTGTTGGCGATCGCGCTTACCTGAAAAGCTTGAAGGAAGCTGCTTTAAAGGGCGTGTTGCCAGGCCGGACGGACGTTAAGATTGGCATGACGCTTCAAAATGCTCAAAAAAAACTTGGGAAACCAACATCTCGTTCAAACGAGGAATGGGGAGCGTACTATTATTATTCTAAATTCGGCGTCGGGTTTGATTCATACATGCACGAGCTTACCAACAAATCACGTATTGCCGTTTTTGATTTGTACAATGAAAAGCAGAATCTTTCACCATGGAATGTGAAAATATGGATGGGGAAACCTTCCTCAGAATACTACAATGAAGTTGTTGGTGGTTATGAGATGGTATACCAATTAGGTAATCACGCCATTGTATTTAACTATGAGGAAGAAGAGGACTTGATTGACTTTACGAGTATATATTAAGGTATAACACAGTAAGAAACAAAAGAATATCGTATACGAACTTACAAAAAAAAGCCGCTAATTAGCGGCTTTTTTTGTTATCCATGGATGTGGACGGATAGTCTATTTTATTGGAGTGTTATTAGAGCTTTGCACAGAACGTACACGATTGACCAAATAAATGCCGACCGATACAAACAACAATGCAGCCAGATTCTTCAGTTCCAGAATCGTTTCCCCCAGGAATAATGCTGATAATAAAGCTCCAAACACAGGGATTAGAAAGTTATAAACAGACACTCTTCCGACCTTGTTGTACTTGAGAAGCATATTCCATAGACAAAATGCGACGGATGACAGTAAGGCCAAGTAGATCAAGTTACTGGTGGATTCCAAGGTGAAATGAGTAACCCGACCGCCGAGTGATAGACCTAACAGCGTAAGTACCAGTCCCCCAACCAACAGGCTGACGCCTGTTATGATCAGAACATCGATCGTAGCGGTGAGACGTTTTGCATAGAGGGCTGTAACGGAAAAAACAAGTGCTGCTATAATCACGAACCCTTCACCTGTGAATGAAAAGGAAAAAGCAAGCAGATCCGTATGGAAGTTTACGATGATTACGCCAACGAATCCGAGCAAGCAGCCAACGATTTTATTTCTGCTTAATTTGTCGTTTTTATAGATGAAATGGGCCAGAACAACACTGAAAAAGGTTGTCGTTGCGTTCATAATGGAGCCTTTGACACCCGTCGTATTGGCTACGCCAACGTAGAAAAACATATATTGCAAACCGGTTTGCAATATACCTAACATGATGAGACCTGTCCACTGAGGTCTGGTTAATTGGAGCTTCTGTTTTCTAACGATACGAGACAGGAGCAAGAGCAGCAAGCCCGCCAGTGTAAATCGATATCCTGCAAATACATACTTGGAAGCAATATCTTCCGGCAGAATGTTAAATGCGATATATCCAAGTTTGATGGATGGGTACGCACTTCCCCATAATAAGCAACACAGGCTTGCCACGAGCATGACAAAAATGGGATCACTAAATTTACTCGGTTTCTCAAGGGTATTTCTCTCTATCACTTTCGATCTTCTCCTCACATTTCATGCACATATGTATGTATGAATCTATTAATATCCTCCCTGACCATATCACATATCGCCAATGTTTTGTAATGAAAATTAATGATATTCCCGGTAGGAAAAAAAATGAAGCCTTTGCGCAATATTTCATAGGAGATTGCTGATTCTTTATGTTGATCTTGGTGCCATCGCTCTGAGTTTTAATCGAGTGGTGGCTTCTTTACGTCTATGAAGTATCGACCTCCCTTACAGGTGAAAACCATGATATAGATGGATTCCACTGCACATTCATATATACTTGGAGAAATTTCCAGATTGAAAACGCTTGTCAAACAGAAAAGAATATGATAATTTAATGTCTGTAACCGGTTACACATAGAGGAGAGCAACTTATGACAACAATTAAAGATGTAGCTCAACTGGCTGGCGTATCTGTTGCCACCGTATCCAGGGTCATTAACGATAGAGGTTATGTTCATGCGGACACACGCAAGAAAGTGGAAGATGCTGTGAAGGCGCTTAACTTTTCGCCGAATGAAGTGGCCCGCTCATTATATAAGCGCAAGTCCAAACTGATTGGCCTGTTGTTGCCGGATATCGCCAACCCTTACTTTCCGCAATTGGCCCGCGGCGTAGAGGACCGGATGCAGGAACAGGATTACAGACTGATATTCGGAAATAGTGATGAGGATGAACGGAAGGAGCAGGATTACATCCAGACGTTTATCCAGAACAACGTGGTCGGTGTGATCTCTTCAACGAACTATCCTCATTCTTCAATATATGAAAAACTGAAGATTCCCGTTGTGTTTCTGGATAGAACATCATTGGATCGTCCATCCGTGTATGCGGATGGCAGGGAAGGTGGAAGACTAGCTGCAAGGGAGATCATCAAACGCGGCAGTCGCCGGATCACAGTTATGCAGGGACCGTCACAGATCAGACCCGCTCAAGACCGTTTTGAAGGGGCGATTGAAATCATCCGTGATGCTGGGTTAGACTACCAGGTAATCCAGACGACCTCATTTTCAATTAACGAGGCAGGTGTATGGGCTGAAGAATTATTCAGAAAGTATGCGGACACAGACGGGGTCATTGCCAGCAACGACATCGCAGCCATGGCCGTACTGCATGAGGCATCACGAATCGGAAGAAAGGTTCCTGATGACGTACAAGTGATTGGTTTCGATGACATTCCGATGAGCAGGCTGTTATCGCCGGCATTGTCCACCATCCATCAGCCAGCATACGAGATGGGAAGAGAAGCGGCGGGATTACTTATCCAGCTTGTGGAACAAGCTGCAATAGAGAACAAAAACATACAGTTACCCGTAAGTTTCATCGAACGGGGCACTACGAGAAAGGTGAAATCAGATGGCTAAAATATGTGTAATAGGAAGCAGTTCAATGGATCTGGTTGTTACTTCGTCAAGACGGCCGGGGGCGGGTGAAACCGTTCTTGGCGACAGCTTCAAAACGGTCCCTGGCGGTAAGGGAGCCAATCAGGCTGTTGCTGCTGCACGACTGGGTGCCGAGGTTGCGATGATCGGCCGGGTAGGCGACGATGCTTTTGGCAAAGATATTTTAGAGAACTTTAGAGCAAATGCTGTAAATACGCAAAATGTGAAACCGGTTACACATTTAGAAAGTGGAACGGCTCATATCATTCTGGCAGAAGGTGATAATAGTATCGTAGTGGTTGAAGCGGCGAACCGGGAAGTCACTCCTGCATATGTCGATGAAGCAGCTAAAGTGATCCGCGATGCAGATATCGTACTAATCCAGCAGGAAATTCCGGAGGAAACGGTTGTGCATGTGAGTACATTGTGTGCAGAATTCGGAACACCGCTGCTGCTTAATCCAGCACCGGCGAGAACATTACCGCAAGAAGTGATCGACAATGCCGCATATATCACGCCGAACGAGCATGAAGCCGAGATTTTGTTTCAGGGCATGAGTCCGGCACAGGCATTACGTCAGTATCCAAACAAGTTGTTCATCACGGAGGGCAGTAAAGGTGTACGTTACTTTGATGGTACTGAGGAAATTTTAGTCCCAACTTATAAAGTTGAGGCTGTCGATACTACTGGGGCAGGGGATACGTTCAACGCCGCATTTGCAGTTGCTTTAGCTGAAGGAAGAGCGTTGCAAGAGAGTATACGCTTCGCCAATCGGGCTGCATCGTTGTCCGTCACCAAGTTCGGAGCGCAGGGCGGCATGCCAACCCGTGATGAAGTAGAGGAGAGCTTGTAATGAAAAGAAATGGCATGTTGAATAGTCACATTTCCAAGATTCTGTCTGATCTGGGCCATACGGACATGATTGCGATTGCGGATGCAGGTCTGCCGGTACCGGACGGGGTACTCAAAATTGACCTGGCCCTCAAACTGGGAACACCAAGTTTTCGCGAAGTGGTGGAAGCGATCACTGAAGATATGATCATTGAGAAAGTCATTGTGGCTGAAGAGATTCGCGAAGGCAATCCTGTAGCCATGCAATTCATCACAGAGAAATTTGGGGTAGAAGCAATCGATGCTTCGGTCAGCCACGAGCAATTCAAAGCATTAACACGGCAGGTGAAAGCAGTCATTCGTACAGGTGAAGCCACACCCTATGCCAATTGCATTTTACAATCGGGAGTCCATTTCGGTTAAAAGGAGGTTGCGTAATGCACATTCAGATGCAAGACATTCATAAAGCGTTTGGAACGAATCAGGTGCTGAGCGGAGTGGATTTTGAACTAAAGGATGGTGAAGTTCATGCCCTGATGGGGGAGAATGGAGCCGGGAAATCCACACTGATGAATATTCTGATTGGTCTCCATCAGAGAGACCAAGGGACCATCATGATCGACGGAGAAGAAAACTATTTTGGAAGTCCAAAAGAAGCCGAGAAACTGGGTATCACATTCATACATCAGGAGCTGAATGTGTGGCCTGAAATGACGGTGCTGGATAATCTCTTTATTGGTAAGGAGATGACATCATCGTTCGGATTGCTCAATACAAGACAAATGAAAGCGCTTGCCAAAGAACAGTTTACCAAGCTTTCCGTAGACATACCACTGGAACGTCCTGCGGGAGAGTGCTCTGTCGGGCAGCAACAGATGATTGAGATTGCCAAAGCGCTAATGACAGATGCCAAGGTCATCATTATGGACGAGCCAACAGCAGCACTTACGGAGCGCGAGATCCAGAAGCTGTTTGGTGTAATAAGCTCGCTGAAGAAGGAAGGCGTATCCATCGTGTATATTTCTCACCGAATGGAGGAGATATTCACGATCTGTGACCGGATTACCATCATGCGTGATGGAAGAACGGTGGACACGCAAGCTATTCCGCAGACAAGCTTTGATGAAGTGGTGCGGAAAATGGTAGGTCGTGAACTTACCGAGCGTTATCCTGTCCGGAATCCTTCTTATGGTGAAGTTGTCCTCGAAGTAAGGAACGCAAGCAGCAAAGGTCTATTCGAGAATATTAACTTCACGGTGAGAGCGGGGGAAATACTCGGTTTCTCAGGACTCATGGGTTCTGGACGAACAGAGATCATGAGAACCATCTTTGGTTTGGATACGTTGGATAGCGGTGAAATCTTCATCCGCGGCAAAAAAGCGAACATTCGTAAACCGGCAGATGCAGTGAAACATGGAATCGGGTTTATTACAGAAGACCGCAAGGATGAAGGGTTGGTATTAGACTTCTCTATTCGCGAGAATATGGCGTTGCCAAATCTGTTCAGTTTCTCAAGCAAAGGTTTCATCTCAACTTCAAAAGAACAAGAATTCGTAGATACACTGATCAAACGTCTACAGATCAAAACGCAATCCTCCGAGACGGCGGCAAGGAATCTATCCGGGGGTAACCAGCAGAAGGTGGTTATCGCGAAATGGGTTGGTATCGGACCAAGCGTGCTTATCCTGGATGAACCTACCCGCGGAGTGGATGTCGGGGCGAAGCGCGAAATCTATGAATTGATGAATGAACTGACAGACCGCGGCGTTGCAATCATCATGGTATCGTCGGAGTTGCCTGAAGTGCTCGGCATGAGCGACCGAATCGCGGTTGTGCATGAGGGACACATCAGTGGCGAGGTTGCAAGGGAAGTAGCAACACAAGAACACATTATGACATTGGCCACAGGGGGACAGTGATATGACAACAATGCAGGAAAACAAAACGGCTAAAAGCGGATTCCGTTTCTCAAACGTGATACAAAAATTGGGACCGCTACTTGGCTTAATCATTCTTATTCTCATCGTTTCGGTGTTGAATCCAAGTTTCTTGGAACCACTTAATATCTTGAATTTATTGCGTCAAGTCTCGATTAATGCGCTGATTGCCTTCGGTATGACGTTTGTTATCCTGACGGGTGGAATTGATCTGTCGGTCGGCTCAATTCTGGCTTTATCCAGTGCTTTTGTAGCAAACATGATGTTGTCCGGCCTGGATCCGATCTTGTCCATCATTATTGGTGTAGCACTCGGTGGTGTCATGGGTATGGTGAACGGACTGATGATTACCAAAGGTAAAATGGCTCCGTTTATCGCTACACTTGCTACCATGACGATATTCAGAGGACTGACGTTGGTGTACACCAATGGTAATCCAATTACAGGACTCGGGGATAACTTGTTGTTCCAATTGTTCGGCCGCGGTTACCTGCTGGGCATTCCAGTACCTGCAATCACGATGCTGATTACCTTCATGATTCTGTGGATTGTTTTGCATAAAACGGCTTTTGGCCGCAAAACGTACGCCATCGGTGGTAATGAGAAAGCTTCCATTATCTCGGGTATCAAAGTTAATCGCGTGAAAATTATGATCTACTCCCTGACAGGTATGCTCGCTGCTCTGGCAGGTGCAATTCTGACATCGCGTTTGAATTCAGCGCAACCAACGGCAGGAACATCCTACGAGCTGGATGCAATCGCAGCAGTTGTATTGGGTGGTACAAGTCTGGCTGGAGGACGTGGACGTATCGTTGGTACACTGATCGGTGTTCTGATTATCGGCGTGTTGAATAACGGATTGAACTTGCTTGAAGTAAACTCATTTTATCAAATGGTTGTAAAAGGTATCGTTATTGCCATTGCCGTCCTGCTGGACCGCAAGAAAACAGCATAAGGAGAGAAGCGAATATGAAAAAGTGGACTGTAACACTCATAAGTATGCTGATGATCATCGTTCTGGCCGGTTGCTCTCTGGAGCCACCAGAATGGGCTAAACCAAACCCTAACAAAAGTAACGGACAGAAGAAAATAGGTTTGTCGATATCTACACTGAACAATCCATTCTTTGTATCACTAAAGGACGGGGTCATGGCTGAAGCCAAAAAACAGGGAATACAGGTCATCGTGGTGGATGCGCAGAACGATTCGGCCAAACAAACCAATGATGTGGATGATCTCATTCAGCAAGGCGTTAGTGCACTGCTAATTAACCCTGCGGACTCTGCAGCGATCTCCACAGCGGTTCAATCCGCTAATAGTGTGGGCATTCCTGTAATTACGCTGGATCGCTCCGCCGATAAAGGCGAAGTGGCGGCACTAGTGGCATCGGATAACGTTAAAGGTGGACGCATGGCAGCTGAATACTTTGTTGAACAACTTGGTGAGGGAGCAAAAGTCATTGAACTTGAGGGTGTACCTGGCGCTTCCGCAACAAGAGAACGGGGTAAAGGTTTCCACGAAGTGGCTGACAAGCAACTCGATGTGGTTTCCAAACAATCTGCTGATTTCGATCGGTCCAAAGGATTAAATGTCATGGAGAATCTGCTTCAGGGTAATCCTGACGTGCAGGCAGTATTTGCCCATAATGATGAGATGGCACTTGGTGCAATTGAAGCGATTCAAAGCTCAGGTAAAGACATTCCGGTCATCGGATTCGACGGCAATGATGATGCAATCAAATCCATTCAGGATGGGAAATTGACGGCAACAGTCGCTCAGCAGCCTATACTGATTGGCCAACTGGCGCTGCAAGCAGCTCTGGATGTATTAAGTGGCAAGCAGGTGGAGTCATCGATTCCTGCTGAATTGAAGCTGGTAACCAAGGAAAATGTGAACGAGTAAATCATCATAAAACATGTATCTTCTTGGACATGAACATAGAACTAAACCAAGCCGCTAATTTAGCGGCTTTTTTCATTTTGGAAGAAGCGTGTGGGCATCACATCAATCAGATTATTGAAAAGCATATTACAGAGGTGCCCCAATTGAATAATGTCCACTTTGTCGTTTTGGACTGCTCAAAAAGAGCATTTTTGGATATGTATATCCAATCCATGCGTTGCTATACTAGCATGACGTTCCACACAGTCTTCACAATACATAAGGAGGAGCTAATCTCAATTATTCATTCCCGTTTGGAATAGAAAGAAGGTGGCTGACATGAAACATATAGTAGAAGAAAATCTTCAAACTGTAAGACAGCAGATGGCATTGGCCTGCCAGGCTTCAGGTCGCAACATCGAGGACATCAAGTTGTTGCTCGCGACCAAAACGGTACCGCTTGAGAAATTACAAATAGCTATTCAAGCAGGTGAGGTCCTGTTTGGAGAAAACAAAGCTCAAGAACTCCGAGACAAATTCCCACTCATGGAACAAAGCAAGCAGGTGGAATGGCATTTTATCGGACATCTGCAAACAAATAAAGTAAAGGACGTTGTTAAATATGTTACTCTCATCCATTCCGTAGATCGTCTGAAACTGGGTCAAGCGTTACATAACCAGCTTCTCAAAGAGAATAAGACCTTAGATATTCTTGTGCAAATTAATACGTCCTACGAAGAAAGTAAATTTGGTGCCTCTCCAGAAACAGCCGTTGAGCTTGTAGAACAGTTGTCTCAATTCGAGACATTGAATGTGAAAGGTTTAATGACGATTGGAAAACTGAATGCGACAAACGAAGAAACACGACATTGTTTTCGATTGTTAAATCAGATCCGTACGCAGATTAAAGAGAAAATTATTCCACGCGTAGAAATGGATATTTTATCGATGGGTATGTCTGGAGACTTCCAAGTCGCCATTGAAGAAGGAGCTACAATGATACGTGTAGGAACAAGTGTATTTGGTCAACGCTACTTACCGGACGAGTATTACTGGAATGAAAACACACGCATCGATGATTAAGTGAGAGGTAGTGTTAAATATGAAGACAGCATCCCCTTCGTTACGTGGCCGTGATTTGATATCGCCGGTGATCGCCGCTTTAATATCCGTAATTGTTAATTACGGGGGTACGTTTATCCTTGTTTTTCAAGCTGCAAAAGTGGCTGGTTTAAGCCCGGAAATGACTGCTTCCTGGATTTGGTCCATCTCGATTGGGGTAGGAGTAACAGGAATTTGGCTCAGTTATCGATATAAGGAACCGATTATTACAGCCTGGTCTACACCGGGTGTGGCGTTTCTCGTTTCAGCATTAGCGGTAACCCCTTATCCAGAAGCAATTGGCGCTTACATGATTTCAGCAGTCGGATTTATTATTTTAGGTTTGTCAGGCATGTTTGAACGTTTCGTTCGACTTATTCCCCCAGGCATCGCTTCCGGATTGTTAGCTGGTATTTTACTACAGTTTGGTATTTCGGCCTTTGGAGGGGCGAAGGTAGATCCTTTGCTTGTGATTGTACTGTTTGCAGGCTATATCGTGCTAAGAAGGTTTACTTCTCGTTACGCCATTGTTGGCATATTGGCAATCGGTTTGATTTATTTGATATGTATGGGGAAAACAGACTTCAGTACGATCCAATTGGCTGTCGCATCGCCTGTATTTGTTGTTCCGGCATTTTCGTTAAATGCTTTACTTGGCGTTGCGCTACCGCTGTTCATTATTACCTTGACAGGGCAGTATATGCCCGGAATGCTTGTTCTGCGTAATGATGGATTCAAGACAAGTGCCAATCCTATTTTGGCTGTAACAGGTTTGGGTTCGCTTCTTGCAGCCCCATTCGGATCACATGCTTTTAATGTGGCAGCTATTACAGCAGCGATTTGTACAGGAAAGGATGCACATGAGGATTCAACCAAACGTTATATTGCAGGTATTGCTTGTGGTGTTTTTTATATTTTTGTCGGCATTTTTGGCGTAACATTGGCTGCTCTGTTTTTGATTCTTCCTGCTACCTTTATTGCAACACTAGCGGGATTGGCCTTACTTGGAACCATCGGTGGCAGTCTTGCCAATGCATTAACGGACCCTAAGGGACGTGAAACTGCATTGATTACGTTTTTGGCGACAGCGGCGAATGTGACTTTGCTTGGTGTGGGTGGTGCATTTTGGGGACTGTTTGCAGGAATGATGGCACATCTACTGATGAATAGTAAATTTCCCAAAAAACAAATTGGAACGAATAAATAACCGTAATATTGAGAGGAAGATATTCATGAAACATTTGGAGAAGCAAGATAAAGTAATAGGAAAGGCTGTTCAGCAAGAGCTTGCACGGCAGCGGGATACGATAGAACTGATTGCATCAGAGAATTTTGTGAGTCAAGCTGTGATGGAAGCAACCGGTTCAGTGTTGACCAATAAATATGCAGAGGGGTATCCGGGCAGAAGATATTATGGCGGATGTGAGCATGTCGATACAGTCGAAGAGATAGCAAATAGCCGCCTTAAAGCACTTTTTGGCGCTGAACATGCAAATGTGCAGCCTCACTCCGGTTCTCAGGCCAACATGGCAGTATATTTTGCCTCGGTTGAGATTGGGGATACAATACTTGGCATGAATCTATCCCAAGGTGGTCATCTAACACACGGAAGTACTGTTAATTTTTCAGGTAGGTTTTACAATTTTGTTTCATATGGTGTCGATGCACAGACGGGCCGCATTGACTTT
Source organism: Paenibacillus sp. FSL R5-0701 (assembly GCF_037973995.1). NCBI lineage: Bacteria > Bacillati > Bacillota > Bacilli > Caryophanales > Paenibacillaceae > Paenibacillus > Paenibacillus sp. FSL R5-0701. The sequence goes on from NZ_CP150230.1 coordinate 3,372,572, forward strand.
GACGAAGTACGTAAACTTGCTTATAAGTATCGTCCACGCATGATTGTTGCAGGTGGAAGTGCATACCCGCGGACCATTGAGTTTGAATTATTTGCCCAGATTGCCGCCGAAGTGGGAGCTCTTTTCTTTGTAGATATGGCGCATATAGCCGGAATTGTTGCGGCAGGTTTGCATCCTAACCCGGTACCACATGCCCATTTTGTTTCAACTACCACACATAAGACCTTACGAGGACCACGAGGGGGAGCTATTTTGTGCAGGGAGTCCTGGGCAAAGGCGATAGACAAAGCTGTATTCCCTGGGACTCAGGGCGGGCCATTCATGCACGTTATCGCGGGGAAAGCGGTGGCATTAGGCGAAGCATTGCAATCCGATTTCACAACATATATTGAAGGTGTTCTGAATAACGCCAACGTATTGGCAGATACTTTATTGAATGAAGGACTCACCCTTGTATCGGGAGGAACAGATAATCATATCGTGTTGGTTGACTTACGAACTATGGGCCTTACAGGCAAAGAAGCCGAAGCTTTACTGGATGAAGTAGGGATTACGGCGAATAAAAATGCAATTCCTCACGATACGGCAAGTCCTTTGGTTACAAGCGGTATTCGTTTTGGAACTCCGGCTATGACTTCAAGAGGGCTTGGAGCCAGGGAAATGAAAGAAATTGCTCAGCTGATAGGGCTTGCTTTTAAAAATCCAAAGAACTCGGATGTAAAAAATCAAATATTAGGTAGTGTCCGCGAAATTACTTCGCAATTCCCTTTATATGAAGGGCTTAAATAGCTCAACAGCAGACACAAATAGAGCCTGCAATTGTTTCTGATGGCTAACAATTGCAGGCTCTTTGATTTTCCATGCTTATATTGAAACTCACTTTTTTGAACAGAAGAGATATACCGTAAATGAGATTTAAGACACGCGCTAGTAGGCTATACCTACACGAGACTGTATATACTCATCAGAGATTAATTGCTGATAAGCAAACTCCGCAGTATCGATTACAGATATAGAAGTTCCACCGTCAGGCAAGTAGTCGCGCTCAACCCGGTACTTACCAAGAGATTCTCCATCGTATAAGTAGGTAGGACACACGATAGTCCATTCTAACTCTGAAGCCTTCAGAATGTTGTACATTTCCAGATGCTCTTCAGCAGCTCGCGTTGACTTACGTTTGGACTCAGGGGATTGAAAACGAAGCAAGCCAGGATCCGTTCGACTTTCCAATATTCCTGCTGTACCAATGGTAATGATTCTTTTGATACGCTCCTGAGCCATAGCCTCAACAATATGTCCCATGGATTGCGATAATGTAGTCGTTCCATCGGTACTTAAGGAACTAACAACGAGATCCACACCCTGTATGGCGTGATGAATATCCTCTTTGACTAGAGCGTTTCCTTGATGCAGAATGAAATTGTCATCGTTGATTTGTACCTTTTCCGGGCTTCTAACCAGTGCAGTTACATGATGATTGGAACGCAGGGCATTAGAGACGAAATGACTTCCAACCCGTCCGGTGGCTCCTAACACTAAAATTTTCATTACAAAAAACATCCTTTCGAATCCGATTGGAGAGTAGTTCTCCATCATAATACAATCTTTGCAAGCCGATGTATGCCTTCCTCAATCTGCGCCTCATCCACTTTTGCAAAACCTAATATCCATCCTTTTCGATGACTCTCCAAGCAATATCTACTAAGCGGATACACACGCACACCTTGATCAAGGGCAGCATTTGTCAGCGCTTCTTCGTCAAATGACGTTTCAGATTCTAGAAGCATATGTAATCCCGTTTCCACACCACTTAATGTAAATCGTGAGCCTAGCCCAGAAGCAACAATGGCTTTGGTCATGACTTCGTGTCTGCGTCGATATATGTTTCGAACTCTTCTCATATGGCGCATAAAATGACCACGCTCAATAAAATGAGTTAGCGTTAATTGTTCCATAATCGGCAGATGACGATAGGTTAATTCATGAACTTGAGTAAGGCGATCGATGGCTATTTTGGGGCCGATGATAGCCGATAGACGAATGCCAGGTGCAACCATTTTGGAAAAACTCATCATATAAAGCGTATTCTGAGGTTGCTGACTAAATATAGTTGGAAGTGGATCTCCACGGTACCTAAATTCGCTATCGTAATCATCCTCAACAATCCAATATCTATGATGAGCTGCCAAGTGCATCAATTGTTGCCTGCGAGGCTCCGACATAATAACACCAACGGCACATTGATGAGAAGGTGTGACAAATACGAGTTTTGTCTGTGGGTGAATATGATCTACACATAATCCATACTCATCAACCGGAACGGGATCGACTTGCATCCGGCGGTATTTCATCGCCATCCAAGCGGCAGGGAAGCCGGGATCTTCAACCGAAGCTCTGTCTCCCTCACTTAAGAGAGCTTGGGCAATTAAATCAATGCTATGTTGTGCACCTGAGGTTAACAAGATTTGATCAACATCGATATGAATGCCTCGTTCAAGTGACAAATAACGCTGAATCTGTTCTCTTAACGCCAGTAACCCTCTGGCATCGCCATAAGCCCAGAGATCCAGATTGGGTTCAGTGGAAGCTTGCAAAAAGGATTGCCTCCAGGCTTTTGTAAAACTTTCATCTAAATAAGGCTCGTGGGGATTAAAATCAATTTCTATTTTGCGATTGTCCCTATTGCCAAACCAACTATGCAGATGACCAATCGATTCGTTCAGTGCAGGCAGTTCGGGCGGAATAGGCCCTTGCATCGTGACGCCTTCTGATGAACGAGGTGCATAGGTCCAATCACTAACCCTTGTCCCGGCCCGACGGGAAGTTACTGTATACCCTCGACTGAATAATTCCTCGTACACAATCTGTATGGTTGACCGTGAAACACCAATTAATTGAGCAAGTTCGCGTGAGGGGAGTAGCAATTCGCCTGGTTGCCATTTCCCGGTTGTGATATTATGAATCGCTTGATCCAAAAGTTGCTGCCAGATCGGGCGATGGTCATTCCGATTAACTTTTAGCATTGCTTCAACTCCATTACTCATGCTGAATTATGGATTGCATTTATTTATGTACTTAGTCATGTTATTGGCACTCCATTGATTGATATACCATTATAGCAAAAGTTTAATTTGCAAACAAAACAAAGCTGACTAAAGCGATTTTTACTGTGTGTCCAACCTATTTGGGTTGATCCTGCTTGGTTCATACTCGATTCATATTCAAGCCACAGACAGTTCATCTTCTTCGGTTACACTACGGGAGTACTTACACAGAGATTCCTAATCCATAGACTAGACAGGAGAAGATGAGATTGACACGAAAGAAACGAACGTCTATCGCCGCCATAACCTTGGTGTTTGCAATGATGTCCCCAATGTCGGCCATGGCCACGCCCACTACCAGTAACGGTAGTAGCCCTACGTATGATCTAACTAAAAAGGCAGTAAGCGCAAAGGCCAAGGTACTCACTGAATCATACGCTACGACAAGTGTGCAGTACGCACTGATGGATGAGGGCGAGATTGTGATCTCCGGTCAGGCAGGCAAAAATGATCTAAAAAACAATATTCCCCTTTCTTCAGACACCATGTATGGCATAGGTTCAACCAGCAAGATGATGCTCACAACCGCCGTAATGAAGCTAGTGGACCAAGGCAAGATCGATCTTGATGAGCCTGTCGTGAAGTATATTTCAGATTTTAAAATGAAAGACAAGCGTTACCAACAGATTACACCACGTATGCTACTGAATCATTCATCCGGACTTCTCGGAACGTCAAGTAACAGTGCAATACTGTTTGGAGATAATGATACCTATGCGCATGATACATTACTGGAACAATTGGCGACGCAAAATCTGAAGGCCGATCCTGGCGCATACTCGGTGTATAGTAATGACGGTTTTACATTGGCTGAAATTCTGGTTGAGCGGGTCAGCGGCATGAGCTTCACAACTTTCATGCACCGGTACATAACCGAACCTCTTGGTATGGCGCATACCAAAACACCGCAAGATATTGTGGACTTTAGCCAGATGGCAGCAACATACGCCCCTTCGCATGAGGAACAACTCCCGTTAGAGACTACAAATATGATTGCCTCGGGAGGCATCTATTCCACCGCTGAGGATTTGGTTCAGTTCTCGAAAATCTTTACAGGTGAGGTTGAAGGTGTTCTTTCGGAGGAATCCGTAAAGGCCATGGAGCAAGAAGAATACAAGAGAGGCATGTGGCCAGAAGAAAGCGATTCTTCTATTGGTTACGGCCTAGGCTGGGATAGCGTGAACCTGTTTCCTTTTAATGATTACGGCATCCAGGCAGTAAGCAAAGGTGGCAATACAATAACTTATCATTCCTCCTTGATTGTGTTACCGGAGTATAATATGGCTGCTGCCGTAACTTCTTCGGGTGGTCATAGCTCAACGGATCAATTGCTGGCAACTGAGCTGTTGCTTGGCGCGCTTGAGGAGAAGAATATCATTCCAGAGCGTAAGCCGGAGAAATCACATGATGCACCGGTGAAAACAACCATGCCGAAGGAACTTACACAGCACACAGGCATGTACGCGGGTGGGGCAAACATGTTAATGAAGATGGACGTAACAGATGACGGGCAATTAACGCTATCTAATCTGTCGTCTCCTAACAGTCCTGATCAGACCTATACGTACACCGCTGATGGCTCATTTGTTAATGAGACGGGTACGGAAAAGCTGAAGTTCGTTCAGGAAGTCAACGGGAACACATATTTGTGGTCTCGCTCGTATCAGTCTGTTCCTGGGCTTGGGCAAGTTGCTTCCTCGGAATATAAGGCAGAAAAGCTTGAAACCAATGAATTGTCGGAAGAAGTAAAGGCCGCATGGCAGAAACGGGAAGGCAAAGCCTACGTGTTGGTTAATGAAAAATACACATCAACACTGTACAACGCAGCGATGCCGATGATTCCCATTCATACTTTTAATGAGCTACCGGGTTATGTCTACACGAATAAAATCGTTGGAGCTAACCAAGCTGTGAACCAATTGCAAATTCCTGGATTAGCAGGCCGTGACACGATGGAGTTTAATTTCTATGAGGAAAATGGCGTGGAATACGTTACAGCTGGAGACAACGTTTATGCTGCTCAAGACATCATCAAACCGATCTATACGGGAAGACAATCAAAGACAACCATTCAAGCGAATGGTCATGCCACATGGTATTCGATTCCAGCATCAGCTGCAGGTAAAGAAATGAAGGTCAAGATGTCTGCAAACAGCGCATTTGCTGTATATAACCAAGCTGGCATAGGCATTAATCATACAGTGGTCAGTGGACAAAACGAAATTGTGTTGCCTGAGAACGGAACTATTGTGTTCGCGGGTGAAGCTGGTTCGAAGTTCGAGATTGTATTGACAACCAGAGAAAATTAATAGATGATAAAAAACTGTACAACAGAAAGTCGCGGATAACGCGGCTTTTTTGAGTTTTAAATTTTAAATAATACGTTTTAAAGTAAAAGTACCTTTTTTCAGATTCACGATGTAATATTGGGTTTCGCAAAGCTTACCTGGAGGGTAAGTATTAAGAAGGCTTTTACTGGTTGGAAAAAATGATGGAGGAAAATGTTGCAAGTGGAAAGGCAAAGCATTGATTGTTAATATACAGTAAATAATAACAATCAAATGGGCAGAAGATCGACAAAAAGCATAACCGTAATACCGATTCCAAAGAAAATAATGATTATTCGGACAACACCGAGACGGGGAGGACACATGAAAACAACGAAGATCTCATTTTTTATACTTTCACTGATGCTGCTCCTGGTGAGCGGTCTATCAGGATGGGTGGGGAACGCCGCCGCAGCATCCGATTCCGGTAAAACCTATGTTATCGGAACTGATGTCACATTTGCTCCATTCGAATATGAAGATGAGAATGGTGATTTTGTTGGTATCGACATGGATTTGCTGGATGCCATCGCGAAAGATCAAAATTTCAAGTATCAAATCAAATCCCTGGGATTTAACGCGGCTGTACAGGCACTTGAGGCGAATCAAGTCGATGGTGTGATCGCAGGGATGAGTATTACGGATGAAAGAAAAGCAAAATTTGATTTTTCTGATACTTATTTTGAATCAGGTGTCGTTATGGGTGTTAGTGCCAACAATGACACAATTAAGAGTTATGAAGACCTTCGTGGTAAAAAGGTCGCTGTAAAAACGGGAACAGAAGGGTTTAGTTTTGCAGAGTCCATCGCTTCAGAGTATGGATTTACGATCGTTCCGTTTGATGAGTCATACCAAATGTATGAAGATGTAAAAACCGGTAATTCCGTAGCCTGTTTTGAAGATTATCCTGTACTGGCCTATGGGGTTAATCAGAACAACGGTTTGAAAATTGTTACCGACAAAGAAGAAGGCGCTCCTTACGGTTTTGCAGTAAGCAAGGGGAAAAACCAAGAGCTTCTGGAGATGTTTAATACAGGTCTAACCAATATCAAAGCTAACGGTGAGTATAAACGCATTACCGAAACATATCTGGGTGAGAACGCTCCGACTGTTGCTAATCAAGGTCGCTGGGAGCTAATTCAGAAATCTCTTCCTGCACTTTTTAAAGGTCTGGGAAACACACTTTTATACACGATTGTGTCCCTTTTCTTTGCGTTTATCATCGGTCTGATTTTCGGATTTATGAAGGTGGGACAGAACAAATTCCTTCGTGGTGTTGCCACCGTATTTGTGGATATCTTCCGCGGTATTCCGCTGATTGTCCTGGCATTCTTTATCTATTTCGGGATTCCACAGGCGATGGGCTTCACGATGCCATTGTTCCTGGCGGCTATTCTGACACTTAGTCTGAATGCAGGGGCGTACGTAACCGAGATTATCCGAGGCGGGATTCAATCGATTGATCGTGGTCAGATGGAAGCTGCTCGTTCATTGGGTCTTCCTTATCGCAAAGCGATGATAAAGATTGTTATTCCGCAGGCAGTGCGGGTTATGATTCCGTCCTTCATTAACCAGATGGTTATCACGTTGAAGGATACGTCAATCTTGTCCGTTATTGGTCTCGTAGAGTTGACACAATCGGGTAAAATTGTTATTGCAAGAACGTTCTCCTCTTTTGACATTTGGTTAACGGTTGCGGTTATGTACCTGATTGTCATCATCACATTGACCAAAATTGCTGATTATCTGGAGGTGAAGGTTCGTCGTGGCTAAAATAAAAATTGAAGGTTTGAAGAAAAGTTTCGGCACAAATCAGGTTCTCAAGGGAATTGATGTGGCGGTCAACGAAGGAGAAGTCGTCTGTGTCATCGGGCCTTCCGGTTCGGGAAAAAGTACATTCTTGCGCTGCATCAACCAATTGGAAGATATCACAGCTGGTCGAGTTATTGTAGATAATCAGGATCTCAATGATCCTAAAACCAACATTAATAAAGCGCGTGAAAATATTGGCATGGTATTTCAACATTTTAACTTATTCCCTCATTTTAACGTATTGAAAAATATAATGTTTGCACCAAGAGAATTAGGGGTTTTAAACGCAGAAGAGGCTCGAAAAACAGGTCTTAGCCTTCTGGATCGTGTCGGGTTGTCTGATAAAGCGGCTAGTTTTCCCAGTCAACTCTCGGGGGGGCAAAAACAACGGGTTGCTATCGCTCGTGCGCTTGCTATGAACCCGGATGTGATGTTATTTGATGAACCGACTTCAGCACTGGACCCTGAAATGGTAGGAGAAGTCCTTGGTGTTATGAAGGACCTCGCGAGCGAAGGCATGACGATGATGATCGTTACCCATGAGATGGGTTTTGCCCGTGAAGTAGCTGATCGTGTGATCTTCATGGATGGTGGTTATATTGTCGAGCAGGGCACTCCTGAAGAGATATTTGGAAATCCGAAGAATGAACGGACGATCAGCTTTTTGGAGAAGGTACTCTAGAACTGAATCGAGAATGAACACATTGAAAGTCGCTATTTGAGCGGCTTTTTTTGTTATATTTATGAGGTGATTTAATAGAAAGACCGATTATAACTAAGCCAAGAAAGTGAGGTCTATACTCTTTGGAAAACGTGTCACAAGAAGATCAACTGCAATCCATCAAAGCTTTTCAATCAACCATCCGAAAATCGGAAAATGCCTTAGTGAATATGACTGAGAAAAGGAATAACACGACATTGCTACAGAAACGTCTCCAAGCTTTATACATCGGACTAGCACTGTTGGAAAAGGTATGGAATCAGAAATCTCATCCCTACACGGAGGAAGATATCGCAGAAGCTCGTCTTGTCTTGATGGGATTGTTCCCATCTCTTGAGAGCATGTATGCCAAGTCCAAAGAAGGTAGCCCACAAAAGACTCTTCTGGAAAGAAGAATCAAAGCATTTCATCTGGCCGTTCAAGCCATGGATACATACTGAAATGCTTATGTAATGCATTTTAACGACTTGAAATGAGAGAGAGGTCTGTCTAATGAACGACAGACCTCTCTTTTTCTTTTGCAAGCTTAGGAAAACCGATAGAGACGCACACCATGCGCAGGTACAGTAGTAACTAAGGAATTCTCTGTAATTTCAGCTTCTTCTCGGCTCCACAATTCGGTACCTTCGGTAATGCTGGACAATCCAACCTCATCAATGGACAGATCCACAGGTAGAGCATCCTCACCGATGTTGAACACAGCGACGTAAGATGAACCATCTGCATGCTGGGCAGTCCACACAATAAGATCTTTTTTGCGTAAGGCTTCTCTGGCTCCGTAACTCTCGCGATGCATTCGCAGAACCTCACGATTGGTCAACAGGGATAGTGTCCAGTCATCATTATCTCGCAGTTCACCACCAAAGATGAGCGGGGAACGAAAGATGCTCCACAGTGACATCATCGTCAACTGCTCGTCAGGTGTGAACCGAGTCCAGCGATCTGCTCCACCACCGTCTACAGAACGGATACCGATATGACCCAAAGGCAACATATCACAGTCTGGCCAGCAGCCTGCTTTGGGAAAGCCTTGCCAAGTCCGGCAGCGGTCGAACATATCCAATAAGAGCGGCCACAGGTCCCAGAAATCGTCCGTGACACGCCACATGTTGGCATGATCAGCCAAGAATTCTGAGTATTCCACCGGAGCAGGGCCAGGAGAGAGACTTAGTACCATGGGCCGACCGGAGCGCTCAATCGCTTTGGATATCATTGCGATCTCAGGCTGATGGGTGTCATAGAGCCTGGAAGCAGCAATATCGTCGACCTTCACCAAGTCAACGCCCCATTGTGCATACAGTTCAAAAAGGGAATCGTAGTAGGCCTGAGCGCCTTCTTTTGAGCTATCAACACCATACATATCTGTATTCCACGGACAGATGGAATTCGGATGAGCAATATCGCGCGCAGTGGCGGTTGTGCCCAGGATCGGAGTAGCGGCATGTGCAGCTTGACGTGGAATACCGCGCATGATGTGAATGCCAAATTGCAGCCCAAGACTATGAACGTAGTCGGCTAATGGCTTAAATCCCTGTCCACCTGCAGCGGAGGGAAACCGATTCTCGGCAGGCATAAGCCGCGAATATTCATCCATGATGAGTGGAACGAACGGACGATATTGCGAAGAATTGGCCAAAGGCTCGTACCATTGAATGTCGACCGTAATATAGCTCCAGCCGAAGTCTTTAAGATGTTCTGCCATGTACTCGGCGTTGCCACGAATTTCGTCTTCCGTAACGGCCGCGCCGTAACAATCCCAGCTGTTCCAGCCAAGCGGTGGAGTTGATGCTGCAAGCGTATGATTCATGGGAATGCTCCTTTATGGATTAATTATTGCTCTCGCTCAATTCATCATAATAAAGGATTTTATTAATATCTACAGTAATGTTGAGTGTGGAATAGCAAAATATTGCGGTTAGTCGAAGAACAATTTACGGTACACAAGGCTTTCTCCGCCACTACGAAATTCACCTGGCGTAACGCCGGTTATGCTGCGAAAGGCTTTGATAAAATAACTTCCGCTGGAATACCCGACTTGCTCGGCGATGACTTCAATGCTAAGCGTAGTTCCGCGCAGCAGTTCCATTGCTTTTTCTGTACGTACACGAGTCAGATAAGCACCTGGGGTCAAACCTGTACTGGAGGAAAAGCGACGTATAAAGTGATATTTGGAAAGGGAAACATGCTCCGCAAGGTGATCGATACTGATCATTTTGGAGTAGTTGTTTTCTATGTATTCAACGGCTATTTGAATGTTTTCAGACCAATTCTCCCTGTTGCGCAATGTCGTTTTCTGTAATCGAGTCAACTCTGTCATGAACTGATATACGCTGGATGATGCGATCAGAGGATCAGTGATTCTGCCTGTTGCCGCATCTGTCACGATCATCCGCAACAGTCGAATGGGTGTACAATCAGCGGGTAAATAGGGAACTTCTCCAGCTTCCCGAAGGAACTTTCGCCAATGGGGCAGAATAAGAGTGGGCCTGAACAGCAGGAACAGAAACTCCCAAGGTTCTTTTGATGCTGAATGGTAGTAATAGCGATGAGCTCCCGGAATTTCAGCCAAAAAAGCTTGTCCTGCGCTAACATGATGAATGCGATTATTCGACTCAAACACACCTTCACCCGAGATTGTATATTGGAATAACAGGAGGGGCCCGTCCGAACGTTCGAGTCCATCCCAATGATAAGAAGGATCGGTTATTGAATCACATCCAGCCGCATACAGTACACATAGTTGGAGCTCCTTGTCTTCCGCGAATCGAAACCCATAGGTTCCTCTAGGGATATTCATATCAGCTCTCCTTGTTGCCCTGATGTTTTACTGCGCTCCGCGAATGAAAATATCTACTAGCTTTTGGCCCAATGAAAGATTGGAACCATATTTATGCAGGTTATCTTCCCGATTACCCATTAACATCAATGTCGAGAAGGTCTCTGCCAGGAAAAACGGATCGTCCGTCCGTATTCTGTTTTCATCCATTGCCCGTTGGAAATGGGAGGCTAACACTTCGTGAATCTGATGCTCGGCGTTGCGTATATCCTGAATTTGAGCTGGTTCAAGAAAAGGTTCAGCTTCTCTGAGCATGGTTTCAATCTCCGCATGTGGATTACCCAGTCTGGCCTCTGCCAGACGAACAAGCCCCGACTCCAGATTCTCGGCTTGATCAAGGATATGCGAGGTTAACCGGCTCACATTCTGTAACATTGTTGTAAAGGCAACCTTAAAAAGCTCTGGTTTGCTGGTGAAATGATAATAAATGGTTGGTTTCGACACGCTACATGTTTTGCCAATTTGCTGAAGCGTGACTGTTTCGTAGCCATACTCCATGAATAACTGTGAAGCAATTTGAATAATGGTTTGCTGAATTGAGATATCGTCGTTGCCATGTTTGGGTCTTCCAGGCAATCGTTTGGGTGATTTTTCTGTCATTGAATTTCCCTCCATGAATATATTATGACAAATAACGATAGTTAGCAAAATCATCTTGTAATTATACTTACCGGTAAGTATAATTATGTAGAGTTAAAAAAGACATATCATTATCCTCATACTAAGGTGGTTTTAAGGTTGAAAACTGCACAACGTACTAACAAATGGAAAAAAATAATTATGTGGACTATCTTGTCCATCGTTATTATTGTGGCGGGCGTTGTCGTATATCTTAATTCGGTAACGTATAGTCCCTCTGAGCGAGCTGAAACTGCGATGACAAGTGATGCTCAGGTTAATGTAGCCAAGATTAAGGACGGTTACCGATTTGAACCCGTGGGTACAGAGATAACCCAACCGAATATTATTTTTTATCCAGGCGGTCTGGTTAAACCTGAAAGTTATTCTCCGCTTGCCAGAGAAATGGCAGAACAGGGTCACCGCGTATACATTGCGAACATGCCAATAAACTTGGCGATTTTCGGTCAGAACAAGGCTGATTCCTTTATCGAGGAACATCCTGACGAAGCGTTTGTTATTGGTGGCCATTCGTTGGGAGGGTCATTTGCATCACGGTATGCGGCCGAGCACAATGAGAAGTTGGAAGGCGTCTTTTTCCTGGCTTCTTATGCAGATGAAGGAGGTAGCTTGAAGAATACGGACTTGTCTATCTTACAGATTACAGGCTCGGATGACGGAGTGCTTAACAGGGAAGACTGGGAGAATGCCAAAGCAAATCTTCCGGAAGACACGACATATGTGAGTATTGAGGGTGGAAATCACGGTCAATTTGGCTCATATGGCATGCAAAAAGGAGATAATCAACCTGCAATTACAGAAGAAAAGCAGTTGGAAGAGGTAGTTATAGCCCTAGAGAACTGGATGGGTAAATTAAAATAATGTATTAATGAATGTATGGAATGGTAATGATCGTGGTACGATTTAAGTCGCTATTTTAGCGGCTTTTTTTGTTGAATGATAAGCATATGCATCAATGGAGCAGAGCAGGCTTAGCTGTTCTTACCAATTGGATTTGTCTCAATGATTGGTTTACAGAATTGCTTTAATTACTACAAATCGTTAACATTAGAAGCATTGTCATCGAAATAGCACCAAAACGGAAGACAGCAAGAGCAAGAACATCAAAAGGAGAAAAGATTATGTTTTTCAGAAAATTTGCTTACACGTTAGTGATCATCCTCGCTGCATTATTGTTCTCGGGTTGTACGTCAGAGTCTTTGCGTGATCTTGGATCACCTCAAGTTTCGGAGGATATGGGATTTGATGAGGTTGCCGACTATATCTCGGAGCATAATGAACTCCCACCAAATTACATTACCAAGAAAGAGGCAAGAGATCTGGGATGGGAACCAAGCGAAGGTAACCTGCGAGAAGTTGCTCCAGGCAAAAGCATCGGCGGCGACGTGTTCAGGAACCGGGAAGGATTACTCCCCAACAAAAAAGGCCGGATCTGGTACGAAGCCGATATAAATTACTCTGGAGGACGGCGCGGAAGCGACCGAATTCTATACTCCAATGACGGTCTAATCTACCAGACGACAGATCATTACAAGTCATTTGAACAGTTAAAATAAATGGAGGAAATGATATGAGCATCATTCAGATTAACGGAAACGACTTTCATAGCAAGGAAGAGCTTCATCAAATTTTGCAGAACCAGTTGGAGTTAGACGAGAGCTATGGAGGCAATTTGGACGCTCTATGGGATGTCTTGACTGGGGCTGTAAGCATGCCGATTACTTTTCAATGGATTGGGTTCGAGAAAAGTAAAGAAATTCTTGGAGAGTACGCTGATCAAGTCATGGAATTGTTGCGGGAAGTTGAAGCAGAAATCCAAGGATTTACGTTGGAATTATATTATTGAAAAGTAGTTTGGCTTTATGAGGCGATGGGCAACCATCGCTTTTTTGGTCTTCACATTTTTACTGAGACACATGTCTATATCATGCTATTTTCATGGCTTAATAATCAAGGTTGGGGTGATTAGACTTCCTTATACTTTAAACATGGAATAGGGTAGGCAGGGTTGTAATCGTTTACTAACGGTTGAATATGTAAGCGTATACTATTTCAAAGCGAACCATCGTATTGTCTGGATTGGTTATTACAACTAACATCATTTAGGGGGCAAAAAAATAATGAGAGCCGTATCAAAAGTGCTAGGAGCATGTCTCGTAACAAGTGTTATGTTAGTTTCCGCCGGTTGCGGAAATGCTGCAGAGAATTCCGAATCAAATACGAGTGACCCCAACAGCCCGATCACATTTACCTTCTTCGGCGCAGATGCAAGTCCCAACTGGAACAAAATGCAGGATGCTGTAGGGAAAAAAATTACGGAAGAAACCGGTGTAAGCATTGATGCAGAATTCGATATTTCGAGCGGAGGCGGAAACGACCGCATTTCCCTAATGGCTGCCAGCGGTGATTATCCGGATTTGATTTTCCCCAAAGGTAACTTGACCAGACTCGTTGATGCGGGGGCAATGATTGATTTGACGGATCTGATCGAAGAACACGCCCCCAACTTGAAAAAGATCTACGGTGAGCACTTCAATCGGTTGAAATACAGCAATGACGATCCTTCAATCTATTGGATTCCAACGAATGGTGCAATCGATCAGGTCAGCTTTGATGCGACGAATGGTACTGCCATTCAACATCGTGTAGTCAAGGAACTCGGGTATCCTGAGATCAAAACCTTAAACGATTTCGAAAATGTGCTACGTGAATATTACGAGAAACATCCGACCACAGATGATGGGCAACCCACAATTCCGCTGACGCTTAGTGCAGATGGATGGCGGCGAATGATCACTGTTACTGATCCCGCTGTCATGTCTACTGGAGGACCTGGAGATGGTGAATATTTCATCAATCCGGATACCTACGAAGCTGTTCTGCATTACAAACGTCCCGAGGAGAAGGAATATTTCCGGTGGTTGAACAAGATGTACAATGAAGGATTGCTGGACAAGGACAGTTTTGTTCAGAAGGATGACCAGTATAAGTCCAAAATCGCCAGTGGTCGCGTGTTATCCTTGCTTGATCCAAGCTGGGGATTCAGTGATGCGGAAAATGCTTTGAAAAGCGCAGGAAAAGACGATATGACCTACGGATTCTATCCGGTCACGCTAGATGACAGTTTTCAGCGGAAAGACTTCCAGAATATCGGCTTTGATGGTTATGGCATTGGCATAACAGTCGATTGTGAAGATCCTGTCCGGGCTATTAAATTTTTGGACTGGATGTCTTCAGAAGAAGGGCAAGTATTGAGAAACTGGGGCGTTGAAGGCGAGCAATATAATGTGGAAGACGGTGTTCGCACCATCCCGGCCGATGTACAGGAACGTAAAAACAAAGACAATAACACATTCACCAAAGAAACCGGAGTAGGCTTGTATTACATTTTTGGTGCTCACTACGGGGATGGCGTCAAAGATTCAACGGATAACTACTATACAACCAATTATCCTGAACAGATTCAGCAAAGTTATTCTGATGAGGAAAAAGAAGCTTTGAAAGGTTATGGCATCACCACATGGAAGGATTTGTTCCCTTCCGAAGAGGAGTTTCCGGTGAAAGAGTGGGGCGCGGCTTACAATATGCCGATTCCTTCGGATAGCGGGGATTATAACGTTGTGTATCAGAAAACGCAGGATATTATTCAGAAACGGATCGCCGAAGCGATTACATCCTCTCCAAGTGCCTTTGAAGGCATATATGACAATATGATTGCCGAACTTGATAATGCAGGTGCAGTAGCCATGGAACAGCAGTATACGGAGTGGATTAAAGATCGCGTTCGATTGTGGACGGGTAAAGAGATCAATTAACTGGCGTATAATCACAGTAATGCATTGTTTGCAGATCCGAAGTATATCCAAAACTAAAAAACATCGAGCCATGCAGGATGGCTTGATGTTTTTTAGTTTACATTGAATGAGCTCATCATTATTTTGGCAAAGCTTCAATTACATCACGTCTTTGTTTGATATATTTACCGGGGGAGATGCCGACCATTTTGGTAAAACTGCGAATAAAGTTGGCATAGTCACTAAAGCCCGATTGAAAGCATGCATCCGTAATACTTAATCCTTCAGACAAGTGGAATTTGGCCCGTTCAATACGACGACCCAAAATGTAGGAACGGATGGTTAATCCAGTATGTTTCTTGAACTGGCGGCTGATATAAGTACTGTTCATGTAGAACACTTCGGCAAGTTTGCGAAGCGTAATATCTTGATTTAGATGTGTTTCAATATAATCCATGGTTTCACGAACTAGTTCAGGCATAATGTCATTGGGAACAAAGGAATTGTTATGAAACCAGATGTTAATCATGACCAACAATTGGGCTACGGCTGCATTTATTTTGATATCGGTGCCATAAGCATCAGAAGCAAGCAATCCTTCCAGTTCGTTCGTACATTGCAGCATCTGCTTCAAGTTATCGTCGTCTAAATGTACGATGTTGCCTGTTCCTTTGGGGCGATGATCAAAACATGACGATAGATTGGTTGATGGTGTGGAAAGCTGAAATAGATATGTTTTTTTGAGATTGATTGTAATTCGCTCATACTCAGATTCATCCAGAATAAAGGCTCGGTGCATCTCCTCGGGTGACATCACAAGCAGATCGCCAGGTAGCACATGGTAGCATCGATTTTCTACATAAAAGTGAACGTTGCCACGAAGAAACAGGTAGATCTCGTATGCATTATGGCGATGATAGATCGTTTCCAGCTTATACGTCGTTACGCTATGTAGATATAAGAGCTCAGGCTGGATGGGATCATAAAAACACTCAGAGGATCCACTCATGAAGTACCTCCCGTCATTTCACGCAATAAATAGAGCGGTTAACGCAATGAAATTGTACTCAGCTTACCTTAAAATGTAATCATCCTATCATGATACCTTTTGTATTGCAAACGCTTTCTCGGAAAAAGGCATAACTAAAAACAATTATAGGGGGATTCTTTTGATGAATCATCATTCTACACCACATGCTGGTGAGCAAAAGCAAGACCAAGCTGCCAATCTGGAGCGTATTCCAGGGGAGATTGGAAAGCTTCGTCCCAACGGTAACCCTTTGGTGGCCCACAAATTTGGAGCCGATCCCTATGCTTTGGTATTTAACAATCGAGTCTACTTATATATGACTAGTGATAAGCTGGAATATGATAAGGACGGTCTTCCTCAGAAAAACAGCTACAGTTCAATCAACCGGATTACGGTCATTTCTTCGGATGACTTAATCAACTGGACCGATCATGGAGAGATCAGAGTTGCTGGACCTCAAGGCGCAGCAACATGGGCTTCGCAATCCTGGGCCCCGGCAGCTGCTCATCGAATCTTGGATGGCAAGGACTGTTTCTTTCTTTATTTCGCCAACAATGCCAGTGGAATTGGTGTATTGTCTGCACCAACACCTGTAGGTCCATGGATAGACCCTATAGGAAAAGCACTTATTACAAGAGAGACGCCGGGAGTGGAGGAAGTAACCTGGCTATTCGATCCGGCTGTCATTGTAGATGATGATCATCAGGCCTACATATATTTCGGTGGTGGTATTCCACAGGGGAAAGCAGAAAGACCGGATACGGCAAGAGTGATGCGATTGGGAGACGATATGATCAGCGTTGTTGGCAGAGCGAAGGTTATTCAGGCGCCTTATATGTTTGAAGATTCAGGGATACATAAATATAATAATAGTTACTATTTTACGTATTGTTCCAATTTTATTGAGGGTGATCGGCCAGATGACAGCCCACCAGCTGGTGAAATTGCATATATGACCAGTGTTCAGCCAATGGGGCCATGGACATATCAGGGTACGTTGCTCCAGAATCCGGGCCACTTTTTTGATGTTGGCGGCAATAACCATCATGCTATATTCCAACTGGCCGATCAGTGGTACATTGCCTATCATGCTCAGACATTAAGCCAGGCCATGAATATTCCCGATGGTTACCGTTCAACACATCTGAATCGAGTCGAACATGATGAGGCCACCGGTAAGATCCAGAAGGTACATGCAGATTATCAGGGCGTAGATCAAATCAAGTGTTTTGATCCCTATGGGCGGGTAAGCGGATCGACGATTGGATGGAGTAGCGGAGTATCAACAGAGCAATATCCTGACTCTGGTGAGATGTCTGCATCAGATTCGAATATGATCTCCGCTAAGCTGCATAATGACAGCTGGATAGCTATATCCAAGGTCGACTTTGAAAGTGAAGGACCTACAACCTTCACAGCCACGATTGCGAATCAAGGAACCGAAGGTACGTTAGAACTTCGACTTGATCGTACAGACGGACTGTTAATTGGAGAAATCATTGTTCCACCTGCAACCGAATCTCTTCAATGGATGGAACTAACAACTAATGTTACGGGTGCGAAAGGTGTGCAAGACTTGTATATTAAGCTTAAAAGTTCAACAGACAGCCCAACCATCCTTTTAAGAGAATGGAAGTTTAATAGACAAAATGAGGTGTAATTAAAGCATGTATTCGAATCCGATTATTTGGGCCGATTACCCGGATCTTGATGTTATTCGTGTAGATGACACATATTATATGGTCAGTACAACCATGCACATGATGCCGGGATGTGTCATCCTGCGCTCATATGACCTGATCCATTGGGAAGTAGCCACATATGTATACGACACATTGGACGATACACCTGCCCAACGGCTGATGGATGGTCATCACGTTTATAGTAAAGGCATGTGGGCTGCATCACTCCGCTATCATCAAGGGATGTTCTATGTGATCTTTGTTGCGAATGATACCCGTAAGACATACTTGTATACGTCGACCTCCATCTCGGGAGTGTGGAAGAAGCAGATCGTGGAAGGGTTTTATCATGATTGCTCCATATTTTTTGACGATGATGAACGAGTCTATCTCGTATACGGTAATACCGAGATCTATCTGACCGAATTAAGCTCTGATCTGTCCGGGCCCAAACCTGGTGGAGTGCATCGCTTGATTGTAAAAGACGAGCAGCCTCATCACCTTGGTTATGAAGGGGCACATTTTTACAAGATCAATGGTAAATATATTGTGTTCCTGATTCATATCACGAAAGCTTCCGGACGGAGAACACAGGCGTTTTATATGGCAGACTCTCTGGAAGATGTCTTCACTGGTGGAGAAGTATTTAATGACGATATGGATTATTTCAATTCAGGTGTTGCTCAGGGCGGTATCGTGGATACGCCGGATGGAGACTGGTATGCAATGCTGTTTCAGGATCATGGGGCTGTTGGCCGGGTTCCTGTTTTGGTTCCGCTACACTTTGATCAAGGTATACCGGTCTTTGCAAGCAAAGCGCCGAAGCAGATTAATATCCCAAGCACGAGACCAGAGCACCGTTATAACCCGTTAGTGGGTAGCGACAGTTTCAATTATGAACCCGAAGAAGATGGAAACATCCGCCTCCGTGATTTTTGGCAATGGAATCATACACCTAATCATGAACTTTGGTCCGTTACAGAGAAACCGGGAGTGTATCGTGTTCGAACGGGACAGATCAGCCCAAATCTGACGTTTGCGGTCAACACACTAACCCAGCGTTCAATGGGGCCCGCTTGCGAAGTAATAGTTACGCTTGACGGCAGTCGTCTGAATGATGGGGATTATGCCGGGTTGTGCTTTTTGATCGGTTCGTACGGTATGATCGCTCTCACGAAGCAGGATAGCAAGTTTTACTTGGTCATGCATGCCAGAGATAGTGAGGATTCCACCATATTTGGCAATCTGATCGACCAGAAGCCAGCCACTGAACATGAACGTATCCCGGTATCAGATCCAGTAGTTAAACTAAAAGCATTCGGAAATTTTGAGAACAATCTGGATGAGTGCTCTTTTGCCTATTTCGATGGGGTTGAATGGAGAGATATAGGGATTGTCCACAAAATGATATATAAACTGGATCATTTTATGGGTTGCCGAACGGGGTTGTTTGTATATTCAACTGAAATAGCTGGAGGAACAGCTGACTTTTCGAATTTTGAATATCGTGTGATTAATCCTGATGAGAAACAATGAAAATACGTAAAAGCCGCCCCCAACGGCGGCTTTTCGTATTCAATGAGTACAAGTTGTTGTACAATGATATGGATTAAAGTTGACAGAGAGAAGAGAGTTGTTCAAACCGAACTGGGGGCATGTCGTCATGTATAAGAGATGTCTGGACATAACAAGATGGACCTTCATTCTGTTCCTTGCTGTATCCATACCAGCAGGTCATACCGAAGGTAATACCAAACAACATCATCCGCAGCAAGATGGGCAGCAGATTCAACTTCCCGCTACGTTTGAGAGGTATTCTCCTCCCATCGTGGTCTCTTTTGTCAGGGAAACTGGAGATGACCTTGAGCGCATGATTAGTCAGTTACCTGGTGAGACGATACTGGATAATCGCTGGACTCGTTTGTACGAGAAAGAGCTAGGTATTCAAATTCACTATGACTGGACTGCTAAGGGAGATGTATACAATCAGAAGTTGGGTGTATCCCTTGCTGCAGGACGTTTTCCAGATGTAGTGAAAGTTAATCCATATCAACTTAGACAACTGAGCAACGCTGGAATGATCGAAGATTTAACCCATGTGTACCAAGAGCATGCTTCCCCACTTACAAAGAGTATATTGGAGGCGGAGGGAAGAGGCGCATTTGATGCGGCAACCATTGATGGCAAACTCATGGCTATTCCCGAATCATCTTCCTCCATTGAGACAGCGCAGTACCTGTGGATTAGAACCGATTGGTTGGAGCAACTGGGGCTACGGCCGCCTGAAACGATGGAAGAGCTTCTCCAGGTTTCGAAAGCGTTTACAGAGGGAGACCCCGACGGGAACGGAGAGCATGATACGTACGGACTTGCGCTAACGAACCATCTATGGGATCCAGTTATGGGAGCTGCAGGGTTGATGTCCGGCTATGGTGCCTACCCTAATATATGGGTTAAAGATGCAGAAGGAAACCTCACTTATGGAGGTATTCAGCCTGAAGTTCGGGAGGCTCTGAAAGTACTGCAAACGTTGTATCGTGAAGGCCAACTTGATCCGGATTTTGGTTATAAAAGTGGAAACAAGGCGTTTCGTCTGGTTCAGGATGGAAAAATAGGAATGCTTTACGGCGAACAGTGGACATCCTTTATGCTTCAGAGCACCCGTGATACAGATACAGGTATAGATGTAGAATGGCAGGCATATCCGATTGTTGCCAAGTCAGACCGGAGCCTGTTCGTACCGCTACGTTCCAACACTGGGCAATACTTTGCTGTAAAAAAGGGCTTCTCTAATCCGGAAGTTGTTGTAAAGCTCATGAATCTGCATCTGGACATCAACTGGGGGGATCAGGCACAGTATGAAACATACTACAATGACGACTCCCGAGCTGTGTGGATGCTTTCACCGGTAACTCCTTTTCCCGGTAATAAAAATATAGATGCATACAAACAAATTCGGGATGCCAGAAGTACAGGAGACTTCTCGGCTCTGCAGAATGAAGCTCTCGCCATTCACAAACGCATTGTGGCCTATGAATTGGAAGATGTAGAGAGCGGCTGGGGCTGGAAACAAACCTATGGGCCTTCGGGTGCTTTTAGCATTGCAGATTCTTACGAGAAGAACGGCCAACTTCTCTATGATCAATTCACGGGTGGAATTACGGACACAATGGTTGATCGACAAATTATTCTTCGGGATCTTCAGCTTGAAGCCTATATGAACATTATTCTAGGCAGGTCGATAGATGAGTTTGATCAATTCGTTGAGAACTGGCGCAAGCTGGGGGGAGATCAGATCACATCGGAGGTTAACGCGTGGTTTCGCACCAGCAAGCCAAAGGAGCACTAATGTTCACTTTATTCTTACAAGGAACCCACTCAGCCTTTGGCATTGGAGGTGAATGTATTGATCAAGATCCCTGCTAAATCATGGTTTAACAGTATATTTGCGCGATTAATAATCACCTATCTGGTATTTGTGCTTCCTCTTATTCTTCTTGGCGTGTATCTGTATCATTGGAGTTATGACAATGCAAGCCAGGAAATATCGTTGTCAACGGAGAGACGGTTGAATCAATATGTGGTGGAATTGAACAGAGAGATAGAATGGATGGAATTACAGCAGTTTGATATCGTTGAGGATCGAAAACTCAATCGTCTGGCCATTCTCTGGGACATGATGGATCAGGTTGAGCGGCGTGATACATTAAATTACCTGACTGAACGACTCGCTTCATTCAAGAATAGCACTGCTTATATCAAAAACGTTCATGTACATATCCCTTCTGTTGGCAAAAGTATATCCGCGATCCAAGGCATCGATGATTTCGATAAAAGTTCTTACCTATATTTCAGTTCAGGCATGCAAGGAAAAGGTACACGTTTCACTGTGAAAGAGGACGCCTTGAACTTAAGTGCCGTCAGGCTGACAGGCACGAGAGGAGAACCCCCGCTTTTTGTCATTCAAGTGGAGCTGGATACATACCATTTTCAGAATGAACTCACACGGCTTAATTTGTACCCGGAGAGTTCAACTTTTCTGATTGAGGACAAAACGGGGCATGCCATCACAGATAAACATCAAGCTAGTGTTATTCTCGCGAATTACCGTGAGCACAGTGTAAAGGGTACACTTGATGGCTTTCGGATGAAGGTGGGTGACACCATGTACCATGTTAGTCAGTTGCATATGGACTCCCTGGGCTTATCCGTAGCTACATATCTACCCGAGGCAATTGTTACGAAGCCACTTAGCAAGTTCTATCATTGGGCTTGGCTGTTTGCAATTACATCATTTGTTGCCATCACGGCGTATCTCTATTCAAGTTACAAGTTGATTCATATCCCGTTGCTGTTGTTGGTGAAAAGATTCAAAAAAATGGAGGGAGGCATGCTTGATGTCCCCATTGCGCATAACCGAAAGGATGAATTTGGCTTCCTCTACACCCGTTTCAATCTAATGATTGAAAATCTTCAATCCCTTATCGATCGAGATTTTAAGAAAACATTGATGATGCAGCGGGCCGAGTTGAAACAGCTTCAATCGCAGATTAATCCTCATTTTCTGTACAATAGCTTCTTTATTCTGAATTCACTGGCAAGGACAGGAGAAACCGAACGTATTGAGCAATTTACGAACATGCTCGGAGAGTATTTCAGGTTCATTACCCGGAATGAAACAGATCATGTGAAGTTGAAAGTGGAAGTTGAGCATTCACGAATCTATACAGAGATTCAACAATTACGATTCTCCAGACGAATCAAAGTTGATTTTGGGTCACTACCTGCTGAAATGGAACACATTAAAGTTCCCAGACTCATTATTCAGCCTATTATTGAGAATGCCTACGAACACAGCCTTGAAAAGAACACGGACTCCGGACTTCTAATTATTGGGTTTACTATGGAAGGTTCATATGCCGAGATCACCGTAGAGGATAATGGTAATGAGTTGGAAGAGCAACACATCCAAACTCTTCAACAACGCTTGCATAAGGACGGAGGTACAGACGAAATGACCGCGTTAATAAATATTCATCGACGTCTGGTCCTGACGTATGGAGAAGGAAGTGGCCTTTTCCTATCCAGAAGTGAACTGCAAGGGTTAAAAGTCACAATTCGAATCCAGTGGAAAGAGGGAGAAAACGAATGTATCGACTTTTGATTGTAGATGACGAGGAGATTATTACGGATAGTCTCTATGAAACGTTCGCCAGACATATACCCGACCAGCTTGATGTATGTAAGGCCTACTCTGCAACAGAAGCATTGTCCTGGATGCAGCGTTCGAGAATTGACATTGTTCTAACGGACATCCGCATGCCGGGCATGAGTGGCTTGGAACTGACAGAGCGGATTCAAGCCAGTTGGCCGAATTGTCGCGTCATTTTTCTGACAGGACATAGCGATTTTGATTATGCATATCAAGCTTTTCAGATGGCTAATGTGCGTTACTTGCTCAAAACGGAAGGTTATGACAAGGTGATGTCTGTTGTAGAAGATGTGATGGAAGAGATCCGGCGAAGTCACAGCATGGTTGAGTTGTTGGAACATTCTCATAAAGTCAATTCGCAGCTTGCTCTGATACAGCAAAAAGAGTATTTACGGAAGTTACTTCAAGACTGTACAGCGGTTATAGATTCTACTATGGATATGCAGGACGAATTATCCAAACGAGATATAAGATTACAGATCAACTCGCCTGTTTATCTCATACTGGGTCGGTTCAATAATCTGCCAGAAAAAGGTTCGGACCTCACACAAGTTCAAGAATCTGTTCGCATTATCGGCTCTTCTCTGATGAATGAACGTACAGTGTGCGCAAGTGTAACGGACCATTATGGGGATACGATCTGGCTGCTTCAGCCGAAGCAGCAGGAAGAGATGACAAATGATAAACTTGTGCGATTTCTAGAAGGCACACTGGAACTGGTACAGGAAGCATGCATGGTCTCACTGGGCGTATCCATTGCATTTTCATTAAGTAGTCGCAGCTGCAATTGGTCCGAGTTAACCAAACAATATGAACGTCTGAGATTACTCCAGTGGATGAAAATTGGGGATGGTGTATCCATGGTACTCACAGATCATCGTAATGATCTCTCATCTGATGTACCCAAAGAATCCATGCGGATCTCAAACCGGATCGAGATTATGTCAGGATATTTGGAAACGGGACGAATTCAGCCATTTTACGATATATTTGAGGAGCTTGCAGGCGAACTGCTGCAACAGGAAATTACGATGGAACGTGCCATGGAGACTTACTACAATCTGGCCTTATTATTGCATTCAACGATCAATCGTTGGGGTCTTCAACAGAAAATCCCGGATCAACGAAGCTTGCTGCACTTAGGGGAGTATACATGCATGAAGGATGCAGTACAATTTCTATATCGTGCTGCCGATGAATTAGTACGCTACAAAAGATCAAATGAACAGGAACGCGCTAACGTTGTCATTCATTCCTTATGCAGTTACGTCAAGGAGAACCTGGAGAAAGATCTCTCTCTGGTGAGACTGGCAGAACTCCATCATTTTAATCCATCCTATCTATCGCGATTCTTTAAGCAGGAAATGGGAATAAACGTGTCAGAGTTCATTGACGACTGCCGAATACGGAAAGCCAAAGAATTGCTTCAGAACACAAATCTTATGGTACGTGAGGTCGCACTTCAAGTGGGGTATGAGGCTGCACATTCGTTTACCCGACTTTTTAAGAAAATAACGGGAATGACTCCCCAAGAATACCGGGAATCCCTTTTGGTACGTTAATGGTGAATCCTCTGGAATTGACCAAACCCAAATAACCACAAAAAAACGCAGAATGTATTCTTCTTCCTGCGTTTTTTTGTGGTTGTTATCTAATTGATAAACAAACCGATTCGGCAATCCACCTTTAGGCCGTGTGGATTTTTTGTCTTCTATAAGCATTGGGACTCGATCCGGCATACGCTTTGAACTTTTTATAGAACCAATCAATATCCTTATAGCCTACCTCAATAGCAATCTCATATATGCGCAGATTCGTGGAAGACAACAACTGCTGGGCCTTTTCCATACGTTGCTGGAGCATATAATCATTGAAAGACATCTTCTCTTCCAGCTTGAACTTCTGTCCAAGGTACGCACAGTTAAAATGAAGCATGTCAGAGATCTTCTTCAGCGTGATTTCATCACTCAGATGATCCCGTACATAGGCCTTGACGATACGAATAACATGACTGGAGTGCATGGGTTTACCGTTCATTTGAACGGGTGTTTTGAAGAACGACGACGTTTTGTGTGCCGGGTCGGTTTCAAGGTGGGATCTAAGTCCATGCAGACTGTTAAGTAAAGAAGAAGGACTAACAGGATACGGGAGATAATCATTTACCTGATACGTCAGGGCTTTGCGTACGAACCTGAAGTGATCTCTTCCACCCATAAGGAGGATAGGTATCTGACTTTTTTTTCGAATGTCGTTGCATAACCAGAGCCCCGCGGTATCAAACCTCTCTGTATGTACCATAACAAGGGAAAAGTCTCGTTCTGACAATGCGGTCAAAGCCTCGGCCGATGAGAACACACAATTTGCGATAGTATATTGAGCTTTGCTCCGTAGCAACATCTGTTGCAACTCTCCGCACAAACGACGGCTGAAATCCACAAGTAAAATATCATACATGAAGCAATACCTCACCTTCTGCTGAATTGTAATGCGCTAGATTAACTGAAATTTGACTTAATTTCATTATGGTAATAAAAGAAAGCGCATACAATGTGCATATTTTTGTAGACAGTGCATTTCTTTACCAATTAAAACCTATAATGCACTTTGCTCGTGCAAAATTACGTGAATCTATATTCAGCCCGGGTAAACATCTGTATTTCGGCAGGTTGTTTGCGCTTTCATTTGAACGATACACTGTGATAGCAAACGACAATCAGGGGGGAAGACGATGAGAAAACACAAGTTCATGCTACTGAGCCTGGTATTTGCGGTCTTGTTGGTGATTGCTGCATGCAGTTCTGCACCTACCGCTCAACCCGAGCCGGAAAAGACAACACCACAGGAGGAACAAAAACCCGCGGAAACCGAGCCAAAGAATGAAAACTCCACGCCAGAAATGGACTTTGACATGGGTGGCAGAACCATCAAGGTTGTTGCTTGGTGGGACATGGAAATACAGGGGAACAACCCGGACAACATTCAACGCCTTGAGAATCTCGAAGCGCTGAAGAAAAAACACAACTTTAATATTGAATATGTTTCCATCGATTTCGGTGAATATCAGGAAAAAGTAGTTGCTTCCCTGATGGCCGGTGAACCGCTTGGCGATCTGGTGAGACTGGGCAAAAACTATGCCATTCCGGCATTGACCAAACAGGATCTGTTATGGCCGGTGGATGATTATATTAAAAACGACAAGGTATTCAACCAGAAAACAACCAAGGAATACATGCAGTATGAAGGCAAAGGTTACGGCTTTACCGAGGACCAGTCCTCGTTTATCAACGGAATTTTCTATAATCGCACACTCATGCAAGAGCTCGGCTTGAAACCACTTCAAGAGTATGTAGATGCCGATGAATGGAACTGGGATACGTTCATCAGTGTTGCCAAGCAAGCGAACAAGGATCGAAACAATGATGGCAAGCTGGACACATGGGGACTCGCTCAAACGGGCTTGCTGGAACCGATTCTGTATTCCAACGAGGCTTCTCTGACCAAAGAGGATAAACAGAACCTGGAAGATCCAAAAACGAAAGAAGCGTTGAACTTCCTGTCCAAACTGGCTACCGAGAAGGTCGGCAGAGCTTCTGAGGGCGGCGATTGGACAGAGCCATCCACGTTCTTCCGTCAAGGGAACACCTTGATGTATTCAGGTGCCATGTACGAAGTCGAAGGTATTATGACGGATATGCAGGACTACGATATTGGTTTTGTACCGTTTCCAAAAGGTCCAAGTGCAACAGCGTATCACTCCGGTGAGTCACGTTACCAAGCGATAACAATTCCAAAAGCGGTAGAGAATCCGGAACAACTGATGTACATCTGGGAGAAAATTAATGAGATCGAATCGATCTATGAGTATCCAGGACAATCCACACTGGAGACACATCTGACCGATGAAGCAGATATCAACAACGCCAGAGAGGTTGCGGAAGGTATGTTGGTTCTCGACCATAACACATTCCCGTCATTGCCGTTCTGGGATTTTGATGGGGAACTCAAAGAAGGGGTATCCGTATCTACGCTGATCGAGAAATACAAGGCTCCTTTCCAGGCTGCGATTGATGAGGTTTACAAATAAGTATCACGTTACACGGGCAGAACGCACCAGTGAAGGTGCGGTCTGTCCGGGTTAGTCAATCGTCCAGTTCTCTCAACGCTTACAGGAAAGGGGATACATTCAAACATGCGGTCACGTAAGAAAAAGGGACTAATCCTGGTGCTTGTCCTGGCCTTGGTGCTCTCCATATGGACACTATATCCATCGCGGGATCGTAATCCGGGAACGGTACATGCGCTTGAGGACTTTGAGGCGGTATCGGGAACCGAGGATTCATTCAGTTATGAGCATTATCTGACTGCTCATGACAATACGGCCAAACCGGATGAAATTGTACGCATCGAAGGCGAATCTTATGTTCAGGCAGAGGATGGGGAATTTGAGGTTGTGCAAGGGTACGCCGGATTAGACGGAAATGCCGTAATTACGCCGGAAACTGGAACCATTCGCTGGGATGTTCCCGTTCAAGTGAGCGGTTTGTACAACATTCGCATTCACTATTATCCCGTAGAAGGTAAAAGCTCCGGGATCGAACGCAGGCTTGAGCTTAACGGTAAGGTCCCGTTCAGAGGGGCCGATATTCTTCTGTTTGACAGGGTATGGGGGAATCGCGAGGACAACGTCCGGCAGGACGATCGTGGCAACGAGCTTAGACCCAGACAAGTGGAACAGCCCGAATGGCAGCTGACTTCCTTCAAGGACAGCGCAGGGTACTTTGAGGAACCGTTTCAGTTTTATTTTGAAAAAGGCAGTCAGAAGTTATCGCTCACTTCATTAAGAGAAAGCATGGCGATCGATTATATCGAGTTATATCAAGAAAGCGAAGTTCCTTCCTATGCAGAGCTGGAGCAAACCTATGCCTCACTTGGCTTGAAACAATCGGCTCCTGTCATGTTGAAAGTTCAGGGGGAGGAAGCTGTTAGCAAATCATCTCCTACACTGGCACCAATCTCGGACCGATCAAGTCCTTCACTCGAGCCTTATAATGTATCGAAAATTCGGATGAACGCTATCGGGGGAATTAACTGGAAACTGCCGGGCGAATGGATTGAATGGGAAATTGACGTGCCTGAAGACGGATTGTATCAAATCGCGCTTAAGGTGAAGCAGGATCAATTGCGTGGCATCTATGCCACCCGCAGTCTGACGATTAACGGCGAAGTTCCGTTTAAGGAAATGAAACGCATTCGATTTAATTACAGCCCGGCTTGGCAAACTCAGGTGTTGGGTTCGGGAGAGGATCAGCCATATCAGTTTCATCTTGAAAAAGGGAAACACCGAATCCGAATGACGGTTACACTTGGCGACATCGCTCCGCTGCTGCGGACCGTGGAATCCAGCGTGCTGGAACTGAATGAGATGTATCGCAAAATATTAATGATCACCTCCAACAGTCCGGACCCACTGCGGGATTACCAACTGGAACGGCGTATTCCGGAGATGACGGAGGTGTTTGAACGACAAGCTGACACCTTGCGTTCCGTTGCAGATTACCTGGAAAAGGCCACGGGTGAGCAAAGTGACAAAGTGGCCGTACTTCACGCCATGGTATTGCAGCTTGAAGATATGGCCGCCAGACCAGAGACGGTTCCCAAACGGCTGGATACGTTCAAAATTAACGTAGGTGGTCTCGGCACATGGATTCTATCGGTACGTGAACAGCCGATTACGTTGGATTACCTTGTCGTATCTCCGCCGGGTGAATCGCTGCCAAAAGCGGAAGCGAGCACCGTCCAGCAGGTGAAGCACGAACTGGGCGCATATGTTGCCTCGTATACCGAAGATTACGACAGCATTGGCAACGTGGAACAAAAGAAGGATGCCATTACTGTATGGATCACGACCGGACGAGATCAGGCCCAAGTACTGAAAGGCATGATCGACGATTCGTTTACCCCGGATACGGATGTGTCCGTGCAGTTACGTCTCGTTCCGCCTAATATTTTGCTGCCCGCAACACTCTCGGGGGAAGGCCCAGATGTAGCCATGCAGATGGGCGAAGACATTCCGGTGAACTATGCGATGAGGAATGCAACGGCGGATCTGAGCCAGTTCCCTGATTTCGAGGAAATTTCGGGCAGGTTCCGTGAAAGCGGATTGACGCCATACCGCTACAACGACGGGGTATATGCCCTTCCGGAGCAGCAGCATTTTCCAATGCTCTTTTACCGCAAAGATATTCTGAATGAACTGGGCCTCGAACCGCCGAAAACGTGGCAAGACGTATATAACGCCATCGCCGTGCTGCAGAAGCATAACATGGAGTTTTATCTGCCGATTGAGGATACGCTGAACAATGCCAACCTGGTTCCGAATTCAACCTTTGCGATGTTGTTATATCAGAATGACGGAACGTTCTACACCGAAGACCAGAAGAAAAGTGCACTGGATTCGGAGATTTCAATGGACGCATTCAAACGCTGGACGCAATTTTATACCAATTACAAGTTTCCGCTCAAAGCCGACTTTCCGAACCGCTTCCGTACCGGGGAAATGCCGATCGGGATTGCTGATTACACCACGTATAACATGCTGACGGTTATGGCTCCGGAAATCCGCAATCTCTGGGACTTTACGATTGTTCCGGGTACACAGCTTCCGGATGGGTCCATACGGCATGAAGTGGCCAGCGCTACGAGCGCGGTAATGATGCTCGAAAATGCCGACAACAAGGAAGCGGCGTGGAAGTTCATGAAGTGGTGGACTGATGATCAGACCCAGATTGAATACGGGAGAGAAATGGAAGGTCTTATGGGAGCGGCTGCCCGTTACCCAACGGCCAATATCGAAGCCTTGAAGCAATTGCCTTGGCCTGTGAAGGATTATCAAAATCTCGAGAAACAATGGGAATGGGTACAGGGAATCCCGCAGCTTCCTGGAGGTTACTTCACGGGACGACATCTGGACAACGCCTTCCGCAAGGTGGTCAATGCAAATGAAAATCCGCGTGAAGCCTTATCGGACTATGTGTTGTACATTGATGATGAAATTGAGTTGAAACGCAAGGAATTTAATCTGAAATAGAGGAAAGGGAGGGTAACGGTTGCAAGCTAAAACTACCAAGACAGCCGCCGCTCCTGCCGTCCATACCCGCCAGGTCGGCTGGTGGTCCCTATTGAAGCGGGATCTGTATCTCAGCAGGCATTATTATGTATTGATGGCACCGTTTATGCTGATTTTTTTCATGTTTACTGTCATTCCGGTCGGCATTTCACTCGGGCTCAGCTTTTTTCACTTCAATATGCTGGAACTGCCGCGATTTGTCGGCTGGCAGAACTATTCCCGGCTTTTCCTGAACGATGACGTATTTCTGATCGCGCTCAAAAACACGCTGCTTTTTGCCGTAATTACAGGCCCTCTCAGTTATATTGCCTGCTTTTTGTTTGCGTGGATTATCAATGAGCTGTCTCCTAAAATTCGGGCGGTCATGACGCTGGTTTTCTATGCCCCATCCATATCGGGCAACGTCTTTTTCATCTGGCTGATCATCTTCTCGGGTGACAGCTACGGGTATATGAACGGCTTCCTGATGCGCCTTGGCGTCGTACTGGAACCGATCCAATGGCTCGCAGACGAGAAGTATGTACTGGCAATCGTCATTATTGTACAGCTGTGGCTGAGCCTGGGAACCAGCTTCCTGGCCTTTATTGCAGGACTGCAAACCATTGATCGTTCTCTGGTTGAAGCAGGAACCGTAGACGGGATCAAAAACCGCTGGCAGGAGCTATGGTACATCACCTTGCCTTCGATGAGACCGCAGCTGATGTTTGGTGCGGTAATGCAGATTACCGCTTCCTTCGCCGTAGCTGAGATTTCCATCGCACTGGCAGGTTTCCCGAGCGTAAACTATGCGGCACACACAGTTGTCACACATCTGATGGACTTCGGAACCATTCGTTTCGAGATGGGGTATGCCTCGGCCATCGCAACGGTCCTGTTCGCCCTGATGCTGGGTACAAACGTTTTCACGCAAAAAATGCTTAGAAAGATAGGTGAATGACGATGACCAGCAAAGTACGTGCCGTGTTTGGCATGCCAAAAAGGCTTAATCGGTCATTTACCGTCAGCCTGATGTTATTTGCATTGCTGGGCGTGTTCGGCTCCTTTATGGTGCTTCCGCTCATCTATGCAGTCAACAATGCATTCAAGCCGCTGGATGAGCTGTTTATTTTCCCGCCG
The DNA here is from genome assembly GCF_037973995.1 of Paenibacillus sp. FSL R5-0701. Classification (NCBI taxonomy): domain Bacteria; kingdom Bacillati; phylum Bacillota; class Bacilli; order Caryophanales; family Paenibacillaceae; genus Paenibacillus; species Paenibacillus sp. FSL R5-0701. Next base: position 3,403,971 of record NZ_CP150230.1, read on the forward strand.
CGCTTCTGGGTTAACAATCCAACAACGGAGAATTTTGCCGATCTGATCAACCTCATGGGCAATTCGTGGGTGCCGTTATCCCGCTATATTGCCAACACATTGCTCATTACGATACTTGGCACAGCGGGGCATATCCTGCTTGCATCTGCAGCAGCTTATCCGCTGGCGAAATATCGTTTTCCGGGCTCCAAAGTGTTGTTCACCATTGTCATTCTGTCCCTGATGTTCTCGCCGCATGTTACGGCGATTCCGAACTACATGGTCATGTCCTGGCTTGGCTGGATTAACACTCATGCGTCCATTATTGTGCCATCACTTGCGTTCTCGTTGGGACTTTTCCTGATGAAACAGTTCATGGAGCAGATTCCCGATGCTTTGCTGGAGGCAGCCAAAATCGACGGAGCCAATGAATACCGGATATTCTGGAGCATCGTGATGCCCAATGTGAAGCCGGCATGGCTCACGCTCATGATTCTGCAGTTTCCAGCGTTATGGGGAACGGATGGCGGGAGTTTCATTTACAGTGAAAATCTCAAAACGCTGCATTATGCGCTCAGTCAGATTGTGCAGGGAGGGATTGCAAGAGCGGGTGTAGGTGCGGCTGTTGCCTTGCTGCTGATGATCGTACCGATCACTCTGTTTATCATCTCTCAGAGCAGTGTTATGCAGACGATGGCCACTTCGGGCATGAAAGAGTAGAAAGGAGGCAGCGAGGTGCGGAGAAGCACATGGAAAAAACGTAAATCGATCATCATGGGCATGATCTGCCTCCTGTTGTTCGTTCAAGAGGCGCCCTATGTGAGTGCAGACGGTAAAACGGATGCGTATCATTATTCCTTCTGGGGTGACGCAGTTCCTTCACCGGCGGCATATGAGGCAACAACCATTATCACCGGCAAGAAGCTGAACACAACTCCTATGAAAGAGCCAAGTGACATGCATGTTACAGCCAATCAGCACGTCTTTGTGCTCGATTCGGGCAATGGCCGCATCATTGAGATGGATCGCAACTTCAAGCTGGTACGGACAATTGATTCATTCAAGCAGGAAGGCAAGGAAGATCATTTTAAAAATCCACAGGGATTGTACGTCACGGAAAAAGGCCATCTGCTGGTCGCTGATTCGGATAATCACCGGGTGGTGCATCTGGATGAACAGGGGAAGCTGGTCAAGATCGTGTCTGAACCAAAATCGGATCTGCTAAAAGCAGACTTCCAGTTTAAACCGATAAGGATTGTTATGGACAAAGGGGAGCGTATCTACGTCATGGCTGAAGGCGTATTTGATGGATTCATGGAGTTCAGCGCCGACGGTACATTCTCTTCCTTCATTGGAGCGAACAGAGTTCAGGTGGACCCGGTGGAGTATCTGTGGAAACGGTTTGCAACACGGGAGCAGCGGAGCCAGATGGTGATGTTCACTCCAACGGAATTTACCAATCTGGATATGGATGAAGAGGGCTTCATCTACGCCACTAGCGGAGATCGCGGCAAGGATCCGGTCAAAAAGCTGAATGCCCAGGGTACAGACATTTTGCGCAGAGAAGGCTATCAGACTCCGCAGGGTGATTTGCTGTATACACAGGAAGCAGGGCCATCCCGCCTGATTGATGTGGATGTGGGTGACAGTGACATGTATTCCGTACTGGATTCCAGCAAGGGCCGAATCTTCACCTACAATGGAGACGGATACCTGCTCCATATTTATGGCGGCATCGGGAACCGGCTGGGCCAATTTAATACACCTGTTGCCCTGGAACGTGCGGGAGACCGGATGTTAGTTCTGGATAAAGCGCTGGGTGAAATCACCGTCTTTCAAACAACTGAATACGGACGTACACTCCACGAAGCGGTGCGCAGCTACTATAACGGTGATGAAGATCAATCTTCGGTGCTGTTTGCGCAAGCTGCCGAGATGAACGCTAACTTGGAATATGCGTATGCAGGAATTGGCAAAGCATTGCTTCGTCAGAAGGAATACGCCGAGTCTGCGAAATATTTCAAGCGCAGCATGGAGCCCAAAGGGTATTCCAAAGCTTTTCTTTTGTACCGCAAAGAGCTGATGCGTGAGCATTTTTCATGGATGATGTCCGGTATATTCCTGGCTGTCGCTGCGATTGTCACCGTCATCATCGTTCGCAGGCAGAAAAGGAGGACTACGAATGCAGGCATCAAGTAAGCAACTATACCAGTACCCGCTGCATCTGATTTTCCATCCGTTTGACGGATACTGGGAACTGAAATATGAACGGAACCAGAGAAACTCACTGCTGATTGCTTTCATGATCCTGGTGCTTCTGGTCATCACCAAAATTTTGCATGCCCAGTACAGCGGTTTTCTCATTAATCTCAGTAATCCAAAGTATCTGAACAGTCTGCTCGAAATGTTATATGTCATTATACCGGTACTGTTTTGGTGTGTGGCTAACTGGTCGTTAACCACATTGATGGACGGGGAAGGCAAGTTCTCCGAAATTTTCATGTCAACCTGTTTTGCACTGGTACCGTTGTTACTCATTCATTTTCCATGGATCTGGCTGAGTCTTGTGATCTCTGCGCAGGAAACTGCCTTTTATTATTTCTCCAATGCACTCGCCGTTGCATGGACGGTATATCTGTTATTTGTGGGGAATATGACGGTTCATCAGTACACACCAGCCAAAACGGTGCTCACGATGCTGCTGACACTTGTAGCGATGGCGTTTATGGCATTTCTGTGCCTGTTATTCTTCAGTCTTGTACAGCAGATTGTATCGTTTGTTGTAACCATCTATCAGGAATTAGTGCTTCGGGGCTAAGGGAGGAGGAAATTGTTATGAATTATACCGTAGCCAAAAAAATAACAGGAATGCTGCTCGCGGGAAGTCTGCTTCTTGGCGGTTGTCAATTCTCGCCAACACCGCTCGCTCACGAGACAGTGACTGCCGCTGATCCGACGGACTTTCCCTCCCTGCCTCCCGGAGAGAAACTGAAATCATCGTTCAGCGATGTCCGCCTTCCCGGCATGGTAGGCATTGCGCAGAATGCTGCGCTGCAATTGTTCATTAACGAGGAGACTGCCGAGATTGCAGTGATTCACACGCAGAGCGGCCAGATCTGGCGCAGCAATCCTGCAGATCGTGAGCAGGATGGGGTTGCAGCCGGGATAAACAAAGACCTTTTGTCATCACAAACGAAGCTCAGCTTTTTCAACAGCCTCGGACAGAGCAGCACCGTGAATTCCTTCACGGATAGTGTTGCACACAAGCAGATAAGCTACGAGGTGCTGCCAAGCGGCGTGCGGGTCCACTACCAGTTTGGAAGCACTGAGCGATCCATAGAAGACTTGCCGATGAAGATCAGCAAGGAGCGTTTCGAACAAAAGCTGCTTGCACAGCTAGACAAGGCCGGGCAACGGGCCTTGAAGGTCGGCTATGCGGAAGACAAGGATGAAGGCGCTTACGTCCGGATTGATAAGGCGATGCAAGGATTGCAATTGTCCCGGGCCTTGAAGGCTTTTGACACAGCCGGTTACACATCGGAGGATCTGGCTCAGGATCATGCCGAGTTTGGCATTGAAGAGGAACGAAGTGGACCACGACTATTTATGCTTACGATGGAATATGAGCTGGATGGAGAGGATCTGCTTGTACGTGTTCCGTCCTCAGGCATTCATTTTCCGGAGGAATATCCGATCAACAGCATATCTGTAATGGATTACTTCGGGGCAGGGGGTTCAGAAGAAGAGGGCTCCATACTGGTGCCGGACGGTTCGGGAGCGCTGATCCATTTTAACAATGGCAAACTGCAGTATCCTGCCTATCAACAAGATATATATGGACCGGATATGACCATGAAACTGCGGGAAGCAAGTTCGAATGAAGCCAGAGCCAGGTTGCCGGTATTTGGACTGATTCGGAAAGAGGGGGCTTTCCTGGGCATTATTGAACAAGGGGATGCCGTTGCAGTTGTGAATGCCGATATCAGCGGTAAGCTGAACAGTTACAACAACGTATATCCCAGCTTCTATGTGGTGAACAAGAGCGATGTGACGCTTCAGGCAAGTGATATGGTTCGTACACTTCCGAAATTCCAGAAGAAACCGACCGCGTCTGATTTCGTCGTTCGATATGCTTTTGTCGGGAAGGATAAAGCCTCGTACTCAGGGCTTGCATCTCTCTATCGGGATTATCTGATGCAAAACGGCGGACTTCCCGAGTTGAACGCCAGCAAGGAGCAGAATAATGTTCCCTTTTATCTGCAACTGTTCGGCGGCATGACAACAAGGCAGCATATGCTGGGCATACCGTATGATTCAACGGAGGCTTTGACCACGTTTGATGAAGCCAAAAACATTCTCTCCGCCTTGACGGAGAAGAAGGTATCCAATATTCAGGTGCGCTATGCGGGATGGCTTAACGGCGGACTCCATCATCGACTGCCGAATTCTATCCAAGTAGACGGCGCGGTAGGCGGGAAAAAGGGATTGCGGGAATTCAGCGCATACACACAAGAAGCGGGTATCGGTTTCTATCCCGATATTGCTCTGCTGAATGTGCAATCCAAAAAAGGGTTTAAACCGTCCAAAGAAGCTTCACGCACATTAACTCAGGAACCGGCGGTCTTATATCCGATGAACCAGGCCATCCAGCGGCGGGACCGGGATCGTTCACCATCCTATGTGCTTTCGCCCAACATGCTGGAGGACGTGACGGCAGACATGTTAGATGAGCTCAGGTCCCTTCAAAAGGATGGACTGTCGCTAAGCCTGAATGATCTGGCAGCTCAGTTAAACAGCGATATGAATCCGAAAAAGCTGGTGGACCGAACACAAGCGCTTGGCTCCGTAAAGAAGGCACTTGAACAGATCTGGCAGCAGGCTGGCTCGCTTGTTGCTGAAGGCGGGAACGCTTATGCCCTGCCGTATGTAACTGGTCTGACAGATGCGCCGATGACCAGCAGTCGTTTCAAGCTGGAGGATGAAGAGATTCCGTTCTATCAGCTCGTTGTACACGGCAGCATCGGTTATACGGGGACGCCATACAATCTCTCCACATATACCAATGCAAGGCAATATGTGCTGAAGCTGATTGAATATGGAGCCAGTCCTTACTTTGCATGGTTCAATGCGCCAAACCATGTTGTGAAAGAAACGGATTATGATGATCTCTACGCGGCGAATTATGAACAATGGATCGATCTGGCTGCCGAGATCTACAACGAGGTGAACCAGGTGAACCAACCGTTTGCTGGACGTTCCATGATGTCCCATGAATCCCTGGAGGAGGGCGTCTTCCGGACAACATATGAAGGTGGCGGGTTCGTAATCGTCAATTATAACGACTTCCCTGTAGAAGTTAACAACGATACAGTGGAAGCCCAAAGCTATGTGACTGGTGGTGAGCAGCTCTGAAGACGCTCCTGAAATGGAAATGGGGAAGTCGTACGTATGCTCAGCAGAAAGCCATGTGGGGCGTAATCTACGTGCTTCCCTGGCTCATTGGTTTTGTGTTGTTTTTCTTCATTCCGCTGTTAGCCTCTCTGCGATACAGCATGAGTACAATTCAGGCTAACGCGGAAGGCATAGCAATTCAGTTCAACGGTGTTGCCAATTATATTCAGGCGCTGACCGTCAATACAAGCTTTAACCGTGCGTTAATTGAGGCGATCACAGACGTGCTCATCAACGTACCGCTTATCGTTATATTCAGTCTGTTCCTTGCCGTCATCCTGAATCAGAAGTTCAGGGGCCGGGCTGTAGCGCGGTCGATCTTTTTCCTGCCCGTTATTCTGGCATCGGGAGTGATTATGACACTGGAGAGCACCAGCCTGATTGAAGCGGTTAATCAGAGCAGCACAGGTGGCAGCTCACTCGGGACATTTGAACTCGAAAATCTGATGGTTAACGCCGGAGTGAGCGATTGGATCGTTACGTATCTGAGCAGCGCCGTAGATCGGATCTATCAGATCGTCAGTCAATCCGGTGTGCAGATTTTGATCTTTTTGGCAGGGATCCAGACGATTTCCCCTCAACTGTATGAGGCTTCGAAGATGGAAGGGGCAACGGGTTATGAAGCCTTTTGGAAAATTACGTTCCCAATGGTCAGCCCGCTTATTTTTGTCAATGCGATCTATACAATCATTGATTCGTTTGCCAATAACGCCATGACGGAACTGATCCGGGATACCGGCTTCGTCAAATTTGACTTTGGATTAAGTTCTGCCATGGCATGGGTCTACTTTCTGGCCATTGCCATCATTCTGGTTATCGTAAACATCATTTTCTCGAAGCGAGTCTTCTATCAAGATTAGAAAGGAGGGTGTCCCACGTGACAACATCACGATTATTATCGCTGGAGCATTGGAAAGGCTGGCTGTGGGCCATGATCCGATTCGTTCTGATTACCGGGCTTTCCTTCGTTATCCTGTTTCCCATATTTCAGAAGGTTTCCACATCCATCAAAGCTAAAGGTGATCTGTATTCGGCAGTGGTGGTGTGGATTCCACAGAACTTCTCCATCGACAATTTCAAAGAGGCGATACGCGTAATGGATTACTGGGCAACGCTGTTTAATACGTTTGCCCTGTCTGCAACGACTACACTGCTGACTACAGCATCCTGTGCACTTGCAGGATACGGATTCGCCAGACTGAAATTCAGGGGAAGCAACTGGCTGTTTGCTGGTGTAATTCTAACGATTCTTGTACCGCCAACGACCATTCTCATTCCGGTATACCTGAATCTGAAAAGCTTTGACCTAATGGGGCTTATGACGCTTATAGCCGGCAAACCTGTTAATTTGCTTAATACCTATTGGCCGTTTATTCTGACGGCAATTACGGCCAATTCACTTAAAGCCGGTTTGTACATCTTTATCTTCCGGCAATTCTTCAGAGGTATTCCGAAGGAAGTGGAGGAGGCGGCCTATGTGGACGGCGCGGGCATCGGACGAACATTTTCAAGAATCATGCTGCCCAATGCCATTCCGTCCATGGTAACAGTCATGCTGTTTTCCTTCGTATGGCAGTGGAACGACAGCTTCTATACGACGACTTATCTGACTTCAAGTAAAGTCATGTCGACTCAGTTATCGTCCCTTCCGTATAATCTGGCCCAGCAGGTTACTGACGGTGCAGCTTCCCAAGCCGATCCGTTTTATCTGAGTATGATCCAGGATACAGGAATTCTTCTTGCCATTCTGCCTTTGATCATCATCTATTTGTTTGTGCAACGATATTTCGTAGAGAGTGTAGAGCGTACGGGAATCGTCGGTTAAGTTAAGTTCTTCTGTACGTTTGGAGTGGGATCAGACTGGAAGAGGGAGGAGGAACTTCATGCAACATTCCATCTGTGAAAAGGGGGCATGTAACGATCTTATGAACTTCTCCTCACAGCAGAACCGCGATCCTTCCCTGCGCAGGATCCCCCTGCTGGTGTGGAACGGGCTGCGTGAGCGGGCGCCGACCTGAGCGATCTGTTTGAACAGAGATACTCTGACGGAGCGTACCTCGCAATATTGCAAGGCAATATATCAGATCAGGAGGAATTAAATTGAAGAAGTTCATGACATCTTGTAAACTTGTACTCATTCTGGCTTTATTGATCACAATTGCTCCATGGGGAGGCAGCCGTGCCGAAGCATGGGTGGGCATGCCGATGGGCAAGCTTCACGTAAACGGCAAAAACCTGGTGAACAGCAACAACCAGCCTGTGTTACTGAACGGTTGGCATCAACCCTCAGGTGCCTACTGGACATATCAGGACAGCAATTATTATCTCAATTTGCACGGTAATAACCGTCATGCAGCTACACTGGCGTATCTGAAAGACATTACCGATACTTTTGCTGACACCAGCGCGAAGTACGGAAGCAATCATGGCTGGAATATGAATCAGGTACGTCTGTTCATCGATCGTCAGGACATGGGAGATGTGGCTGCTGGTACATATAACTTTGCCGGTGTGCAGACCGTTACGCAAAATGTAATTATTCCGTACATTCAATATGCCAAAACAAAAGGTGTCTATGTTGTTCTGGGACTGGACTTCACATTGAAGGATGATCAGGCGACAACACCTGCCAACCTGCAAAAATTCAACGAAATCTGGGGTTATCTCGCTTCACGCCCGGAGATCAAAAGTGCAGACAACGTTCACTTCGAGCTGATCAACGAACCGGTGAAATCCTATGCCAATGGACATTGGGGTGGATACAACGGGGAAAATGACTTTGTGGATCACTGGAATGACTTGCGTAATTTCCAAAATTCCATGATTTCAACAATTCGTAGCAAAGGTGCGGACAACGTCATCTGGGCGGCAGGTCTGGGATACAACCAATTTTACAGCTTGACGGCAAGCCATCCATTGACTGATCCGCTCAATAACTATGGATATGCGGTTCACTGGTACCCTGGTTATGGCGCATATGACAACTTCTCTATCCTGCAAGACCAGTGGAATACCAACGTGAAGGCAGCTGCTGACAAATATCCGATTAATATTACAGAGGTAACCTGGTTCAAAAACAAACCTGGCGATTCGGCCTACTGGAACTTGTTTAATGGCAGCAATGAAGGTTTTGGCACCAATACCAAAACGATTTTCAACGCATCAGGCAATGTCAGCATTGCAGCTCATATGAACGGATTCATTCTAAGTGAAGGACCACGAAGCTCCTTTGCCGACCCAACGGCTGGACTGAAATGGGATGGAGATGCTTCACGGAGTGCCATGGGACGATTCCTGTTCAACTGGTACCATGAACGTGCTCAGACTTACCCGGGCAGTGGACAAGGCGGCGGACCGACAACGGGTCTTGTATCCGGTGCAACTTATAAAATCGTAGCCCGGCATTCCAACAAAGTTGTTGATGTGCCAGGTGGTCAAAATGAAAATAATCTTCAGCTCCAGCAGTGGAGTGATCTGGGCGGTAACCCTCAGAAGTGGGTTCTGACCTCGATCGGCAGCGGCAACTATACACTGACAAGTGTGAACTCGCCGGACAAAGTCATCGATATTCGCAACGGTACCCTCACCAATGGGGAAGCGGTTCAACTCATGAGCAATCTGAACACAACCGCTCAGCATTTTAAGGTCAACGATCTTGGTAACGGGTACTGGAGTATCATCAACGTGAACAGCAATAAAGCGATTGAAGTGGCAAACGCTTCCACTTCGGATGGAGCCTTGCTGCAGCAGAACACCTACACAGGTGCTACAAATCAACAATGGAAATTTGTTGCCGTTAGCAATTAATAAGCACAACGTTAAATAAAAGCCTTCCCAAGTCCTTCCATGTCTTGGGGAGGTTTTTTGCGTTTATTTTTGATACTTTGTGATGGGTGTGATGCGAAGGTAAAATACAACTATATTTGTGCGCTAACCCGCAGAACGACAATTATTTTCATGTAAGCATTGTACGCTACAGTATGTAAATGTACCATAAGGAAGAAGTTGTACCTTCACCAGGAAGAAATGCCCGGTGTATCATTGAACAGCTACCTTATCACAGAGAAATCTAAGCGCTTTATAAAAAGAGGGAGGGTACATATGCAGCTCCTATGGTCCAAATTTTCACCCGTGTTCCGCCGATTCCTCATTTCGTATCTTGTCATTCTGATGATTCCTCAAATTGCGGGATATGCCTCTTACCGAGCTTCTATTGAAGCGGCCCGTTCCAGCTCCATTGAAAACAGCTTGAAGTCGCTGAGTCTCGGGAAAGAGATCATTGAGCGAAATCTTCTTCAAGTCGAAGCTTTTACCAGGCAGCTTGCCGTCAATCCCGATTTGCAAAATTTAATTGCTGGCCCAAAGCCGCATGATCTCTACAATGTCTACGGTATGAACCGTATGCAGCGGAGTCTCTCCATGTACAGCAGTACCAATGATTACTTGTCCCATTTCTTCATTCACATTCCAAACTACAATGCCATCATCACACCAAGAACTGTGTATTATCGTCCAGAGCATTATTATGCTGCCAATCAGCTGGACGGTATGTCGTTTGATCAATGGCATGACCAAATTCTCAAACAACCACACTTTAATGAAATCATACCGCTTCGAAACTATAAACGTGAAATACTCGGCACTGTGCTTGCAGACGTTCCCGCCATTACGTTTCTGCAATCTCTGCCTTTGAACAGCTTCAACAAACCGCAAGCGACGATTGGTGTCATGATTGATCAGGATCAGATGGCCAGCCTTACTCAACATATTGTGGATCAATATGGCGGCTGGACTCTCGTCACTGATGCGGAAGGACAGATCATTTTCTCCCATGGCATTGAACAAGCCGAAGCCGAGCAAATGGCACAGAGTCACCAGAGAGAAGATAACGCTGCGGAAACGGAGCTGAACGTGCAGAATGTACAGCCTGGAAGTGATGGTCGGCTGCTGATATCGATGCAGTCCAGTCAAAATGGATGGAATTACATGGCAGGGATTCCGGAGAAAGCACTCATGACAAAAGCGGACCAAATCAAACAAGTCACGCTGGTCTTTACTTTGGCAACCATTGCCTTGGGACTGTTATTCGGGCTGATTCTGGCCTATCGGAATAGTGCACCCGTATACAGATTGTTGGCCTCTTTTCGGGAACAAATCACCGATTCCCCAGGCAGACGGGGCAATGAATATGATTTTTTGGCAAGCCATATTAACAATCTCATTGCAAATAATGACTCACTTAAAAACGCCATGAATGAGCAGATTCCGTTATTGAGAGACGGTTTTATCAAACGTTTGTTAACCGGAGAAGTCTATACCTCACTTGAGTTGGAGGTTATCTCATCCCAGGCGCACATTTCTCTTCATAGCAGCAAGGGCTTGGCAGGCTTAGTGAAGGTAAACGGATATGCCAATCCGGACAGTGAAGAAACTATCCATGAACTGGGTGTCGCAAGGCTGCTCATCAAACAGGTACTTACAGAGTGGAATGCGCAGCTGCTGATCACGGATTGGGGAACAGACCAGATCGCTTTTGCCTGTCCATTGGATGAGAACTCACTGAATGAAGCTATAGGGAGATGTGAAAAAGAGTTGAACACCTTGATGGAAGTGATCTACCGGGAGCATCGGATATCCACAACAATTGGTACAGGTGCAGCTTACGAGGTTTGGAATGATGCAGGGCGTTCCTTTGACGAAGCCAAACAAGCTCTGGATTATGCCATTCATATGGGAACAGATCATCTGGTGAGATTTGAAGATACGATGAAGGAAAATGAAATGTTTTATTATCCGATTGAGTCTGAACAGCGCCTGCTGAACACGATCAAAGTCGGTGAGCCTGAAGAGGCGATACGCATTCTGGAGCAATTGTTTCTTCGTAATTTAGAGGAGCGGGAACTTTCCTACGAGATGACACAGCAGTTCATCATGGAGCTGAAGGGGACTTTTCTGAAGCTGGACGAACCCAAATTCAAGCTGGATGCCTCCCTGCTGGAGGAATATAAAACTCGTGTGACATCCATTCAGATGACAGAAACGATCACTTCTCTGCGTGCAAAATTCAAACGGTTAACGGAAGACATCTGCGGTGATTTCCAGAGAAGAAGAGCAGGAGCACATGCGGATACAGTAAACGAAATGATTTGTTTTATCCAACAACATTATGGGGATGCAAACTTGACGATCTATCGGATTGCCGAGCACATGAGCAAGTCCGAGAAGTTTATATCCCAACTGTTCAAAGAACATACGGGAGAGAATCTTTCCGATTATGTAGAACGAGTACGCATTGAAGCTGCCTCGAACTTGTTGCATTCCACCGGTCAGACCATTGACGAGATAGCGGAGGCCACCGGGTATAATAGTGCACATTCATTCCGCCGAGCTTTCAAGCGGGTACGCGGCATTTCTCCGAGTGTGTTTCGGAAAATGGACGTTCATAGCGGTTAATGTAGGTTGTTTCTCGGGAACTATATTCGCTTTTTGTACTTTCTCAGCGTAACTGTACCTTTACGCATCCCCAGCGCAATCTTATGATTACTCAAAAAGTAAGCGCTACCAAGTCGAGCTGCAGTTTAGCACGATTTGGAGCCAAGAATGGGGGGATGATTCTGAGAACCACAATGACCAGTGAATCAAAGTCCGTGGAGAAACCGAGTAAACCGTTTGCTTTGAAGCAAGCATTATCCAGAAGCTGGAGGCGACATTGGCAGCTGTATCTGCTGATCCTGCCACCGATTGCTTACTTTATTATTTTCAAGTATGTACCCATGGTGAATGCGGTCCTGGCTTTTAAAGATTACAACGTCATCAAGGGGATCTGGGGCAGTCCGTGGGCCGGAACCAAGTATTTCGAATTACTTTTTCAGAATCCGGCGTTTGTCACGCTGATCAAGAACACGCTTTACATTTCGTTTTACAGCCTGATCGTTGGTTTCCCGATTCCTATATTACTGGCGCTGGCGCTGAACGAAATCAAAAACATACGATTCAAAAAAACAGTACAAATGGTGACGTATGCTCCATATTTTATCTCTACCGTTGTTATGGTCTCCATCATTATGCTCTTTCTGTCTCCTAGACTGGGTATTGTCAACACGATTGCAGGCGCCCTTGGTTTCGAAGCGGTGAATTTTCTCGGTGAGCCCGGACTATTTCGATCCATCTACGTATTCTCCGATGTGTGGCAGGGAATGGGGTACTCCGCTGTGATATATCTGGCTGCTCTGGCAGGTGTTGATCCATCCCTATATGAAGCCGCCAAAGTGGACGGAGCCAACCGAATACAGAAAATCATTAATGTTGATCTGCCTGGACTACTTCCGGCAGCCGTCATCATTCTGATCCTGAGTGTAGGGAATATCATGGCTGTTGGGTTCGAAAAAATATATTTGCTGCAAAATCCGCTCAACCTGTCTGCTTCGGAGATCATCTCCACGTATGTCTATAAAATAGGATTGCTGAATGCCAATTATAGCTTCGCTACTGCGGTTGGCCTGTTCAACTCGGTGATTAACCTGATTCTGCTATTAATCGTAAACGCGGTCGCCAAGCGACTGTCCAATACAAGCTTATGGTAACGGGAGCGAAAGGAGGAGAACCAACTCATGCCTAACACACAGATTAATGCAGGTCGTTCGCGGATCAAGAGCAGCAGTACGATTCGTGAATCCTGGGGAGACCGCGTATTTATAACGGTTGTTTACTTCATGCTGACAGTGGTGCTGATTGCCGTGCTGTATCCCTTGATATATATTGTGAGTTCTTCGCTCAGCAGCCCAGCTGCCGTGTCCTCGGGAAAAGTCTGGTTGTGGCCCATTGACCTGACGTTTGACGGTTACAAGTCTGTATTGCGGAATGATCAAGTCCTTACCGGGTATGCCAATTCCCTTTTCTATACAGCCTGCGGCACCTTAATCAGCGTGGCACTGACCATTATGATTGCTTATCCATTATCCAAAAAAACGTTTGTTGGCCGCAGCTCGTTAATGATGTTTATTACCTTCACCATGTTGTTCTCAGGCGGTTTGATCCCTACCTATCTGGTGGTCAAAACCATGGGACTGATTGATACCCGCTGGGCGTTGCTGATTCCCAATGCCGTCTGGGTTTGGCAAGTCATCATTGCCCGTACCTTTTTTCAGAATTCGATACCGGAAGAATTGTCCGAAGCAGCAGACATCGATGGCTGCAGTGACATCCGATTTATCTTCAGTATTATCCTGCCACTCGCCAAACCGATTATCGCCGTGTTGTCACTTATGTACGCTGTCGGTCAGTGGAATGCATACTTTGACGCCCTCATTTACCTGAAATCACAGTCGCTCTATCCGCTACAGCTGATATTGCGCAGTATTCTTATTCTGAACAGCAGTACGGGGAACATAGATGCATCGGAAATGATCAAACAGCAGCAGATGGCTGAACTCATGAAGTACTCGTTAATTGTGATGGCCAGCTTGCCGGTGCTAATCATCTATCCTTTTGTTCAACGGTATTTCGTGCAAGGCATGCTGATTGGCTCAGTCAAAGGATAAGTTCATTTTTTCTATTATTCATGAAGGAGAGGATTATATTGAAAAAAGCGGGATTCATCATTCTTGCCTGTATGCTGTTTACCTCATTGGTACTTGCCGGATGTTCAAATTCTGATAAGGGGAACGGGGAAGGCAGCAACCCGTCAGGCAAGACAGCCATTAATGTGTTTGCTCACCAGGGTTCGGATACCAACCTGTCCACTAACAAATTCACGAAGAAAATGGAAGAAAAGTTTGATATTCAGTTCAACTGGACCACGGTTCCATTCGACGGTGCAGCGGAGAAAAGACAGATTTCACTGGCTTCTGGTGATTATCCGGACTTGTATCTGCTCATCCCTTGGGTAGATCGTTTCTCCCAGACAGACTTGTTGAAGTTTGGTCAACAGGGGGTTATTTTGCCGCTGAATGATCTGATTGAGCAGCATGCTCCCAATATTAAAAAAGTGCTTGAGAGCAATGACTATTATCGGGCCATGAACACTGCTCCTGACGGAAATATCTATGGTCTGACGGGTCTGAATGAATGTTTTCACTGTTCATATCCAAACAAGATGTGGGTCAACACCAAATGGATGGAACAACTGGGCCTGACCGAACCCACGACGACAGAAGAATTTAAAGAAATGCTTCGGGCATTTAAAACGAAAGACCCGAACGGGAACGGCAAAGCCGACGAAGTACCGCTAAGCGGTTCGACTGAAAATTTCGGTGTGCACATTATTCCGTACTTGATGAACGGTTTTATCTATGACGACGATCGGAATTATCTCATTGTCAATCAGGGGAAAGTGGAGACCGTAGTGAACAAACCGGAGTGGAAAGAAGGGCTTGCCTATATTAAATCCCTGTACGATGAAGGGTTGATTGATCCAGGGGCATTTACCCAAAACGTCGGGGCCTTCAAAAAAATTGGAGATAACGCTGATGCACAGCTTCTCGGTGCGGGAGCAGCGATGCATCCATCATTATTCGTAACCACTGCCGAAGGTTCTCCTTACGGGAATGATTACAATCCCATTCCTCCATTGAAGGGACCCCATGCTGCTTATGCTACGTACAACTATCCGATTGATCCCGGAGCGTCTTTTGTACTGACAAACAAAGCCAGTGAGGAAACACAGATCGCGGCCATAAAGCTGCTGGATTATCTCTATACCCAGGAAGGAACCATGGCATCATATCTGGGAGAAGAGGGCGTAAGCTGGCGCAAACCACAAGAAGGAGAAGTGGCGCTCAATGATCAGATTGAGCCGTTATATAAAGCCATTCCGCTTCCTCCTGGAGAAGAACCTCGTAATGACAGTTGGGCTGCATTGAGTCAGTACAATCATTATCAGGCATATCGGGACTCCGAAGTACAGGGGACAGACATCTATGCCAATGATGGTGGTGAGCGACGTCTCTATGAGGCGACATTGTTAATGGAAGGCAAGGAACCGAAAGAGATTTTCCCTCATTGGGCATTGTGGGTAGATCCGTCCCAAGCTGATGAAGCCAGCATGATGCAGACCAATCTCAAGGATTACATCGATCAGAACGCCCTGCAATTTATTACAGGCGCCAAAAGTCTGGATAAGGATTGGGATGAATATGTGAAAGGCCTGGAGGGACTGAACATTAATCGCTATCTGGAGATTATGCAGTCTTCTTATGATACTTCTTCTGTTTCCAAATAATTAAAGTATCTAAATCATACAGAGCGGGAAAAGTTACTGCCTGTATTTGCATAACCAAACGTTCCCGGTTCGCAGTCAACATATGCGAGCCGGGAACGTTTTTTATTGATATAGATTAAATCGTAATATCATTGCATCCTACTTAGAATTGAGATTGAACCTGTCCTGCAAGCCAAACGTTCACAGGACAGGTATAACGGCTCATGCACATTCCCTTAGTTTAGTACATGCGATATCTTCCGCTTAGAGCGAGCATGCTGAAAAAATACAGGCAATTGTCGTAATAACGTCGCTCTCCCTGACGCAAAGGTGTGTTCCAGAACTTGCGAACGAATGTGTCAGCATGTGGACCGTCTGCAGCCAGTGAAGCCATGGCATTGGTAGCCAGCAAACCTACAGGATGCAGTGAATGTTCGTCGAAAGGTTCACCTTTTATTGTATAACGACGATAATCGGACATTTCAATATCACTGAAGAAGGACTGAATCCGATTGGATTGTTCGATCTGCCAGTGATCCTTGCGGAACCATTCCCAGTCCAGCGCTATATTCGCAGCAACACGGTAGGCATCACTGTAGAAATGTCTGAAATCACCATGCGGCTGTATTGGAGCCGGGGAGCCATCATAGTTCGCATATTCAGGTGATAGTCCGGTTACGGGATGGCAGGCTGTATGAAGGTAAGCACGACTAGCGGCCGCCGCTTCTTTCCAGAAGCTCTGATCTTCTTCATTCGCATATTTCGAGAATAGTTCATAAAAATGAGGCAGATGGTAGGAGGGGTCGCTAAACGGTGTTTCTGGTATGAATTTGATCAGTTTTGTTTCCGGGTCCCACATGGGATCGCCTTCGCCGTCTTCTCCCTGATGTATACATGCACGAAGGATCTTGCGGGCTTGGGCCTTGTAATCATAAGGTTCAGCGCCATCTCCCCAGCGGTTGGAGGCAAAAAAAAGTGCCAGGGCAAAAAACTCCTCACCATCAGGAGCAGGACCTTGCGAGAGTCGGGTTCCGTCAGGCTTGCAATGCCAGGCAAAATAATCTTTATAACGCCCCGCTTTATGTTGCATAAACGTGTGTGAGAAATTCCAGAGTCGATCAAATTCCTCCTTTTTGTTCATCTGAACAGCAATCATCATGCCATAGGACATGCCCTCGGAGCGAACATCGAGATTACCAGTGTCCAGCAAATAACCCTTGTCCTCACCCATGGGGTAATATATTCGAGTATTTTCATCGCCATAAAACAGCTCGCTCCATGTTTCTTCCAATCTATTCGTGATCTCATTCTCATCGTAGCCTAACTTCAAAAACAGATTTGTATATGTACCCGTATCCCACGCGCCTTGACCCGTGATATTCATGAGTATCCTCCTTCATAAATGCGGTTTTTCAAAATTATAACATGGAAATAGTATACAAATTAAAGCGTTTACATGAAAAATTATAGGTGTTCTGATCTGGATGTAATTCTACTCAAATTAAAATGATATATTGGTTAAAATCCTATACTTTGTCAGGTTGTTGTAAAATTATGTAAGGGATACACTTTGGGAGAAGGATCACATCTGATCTAATAATAATCCAAGCTGTGATCCTTTAAATGTTGTTTGAGGATGGTCAGAATCTAACCGGAAGGATGTGATGATGATTTATGCTCCAGGATTCAGGAGATGCAGGTGAAAACACGGAATTCACTGCACCGCGCGATCCAGTTGGAGTGACAGCGTCGGCAGTCAAACCCGCAATTGATTTTGAGTCACATGGATATCGCGACATGATTGGCCGATCTCTTCTGAACAAAGGAAATAATGTCAGATTAAAACGAGCCATTGAGAAGGCAAAAAACGGCGAACCTGTCGTTATCGCTTATATTGGAGGCTCCATTACCCATGGTGCTGGTGCAGTACCTATTCATCTCCAAAGTTACGCTTATCGGTCGTATGAGTCGTTCAAGTTTATGTTTGCGCTTTCAAAAGATAGTCCGATTCATCTGATTAAAGCAGGTGTGGGTGGAACTCCTTCCGAACTGGGGGTTGTACGTTATGATCGTGATGTGCTGAGGGGAAGTGCCGTTCAGCCGGATATTGTCATAATCGAATTCGCAGTCAATGACGCAGATGATGAAACCCAAGGTAAATGTTACGAGAGTCTGGTACTCAAAGCACTTACTGCCGATAACAAGCCAGCGGTCATCTTGTTATTCAGTGTATTCGAAAATGACTGGAATCTACAGGATCGTCTCGCTCCGGTAGGCTGGTATTATGATCTGCCAATGGTAAGTGTGAAAGATGCTGTCGTAGATCAGTTCAACAAGACAAAAGGTGATGGCAACGTTATTTCCAAAAAGCAATTTTTCCATGATATATATCATCCAACTAACATAGGGCATCGAATTATGGCCGATTGTTTGGAATATTTGTTCGACGTGACGAATCGTTCTGAGTGGGATGAGAAAGATCATGATATTGAAAAAGCTCCGCTAATTGGAAATGAATTTGTTAATGTGAAGCTGTTGGATCGGAAAAACGGCAATCATATTGCCCGAATCGATGCAGGCTCTTTTTGTAAAACGGACACGGATCTGCAGATGGCTGAGATGGATGCTCATGACTATGGTACACCTCAATTCCCCAACAACTGGATGCGTACAGGAGAGGGAAAAGAGAATCAGAGCAGCTTTCGGATAAGTTTGCAGTGCAAACGCCTCATTCTGATCTTCAAGGATTCGGGTAACGACGAATTCGGAACTGCAGATATCAGGGTAGATGGGGTATTCGTCCAAAAAGTCGATCCGCGTCAAGTGAACTGGACCCATTGCCATGCCACACTTCTGCTCAACGAAGAGCAAGTGGGGGAGCACTCCATCGAGATTGAAATGGCGGAAGGCCATGAACATAAATGCTTCACCATTCTGGGTTTTGGCTATGTGGATTAACTGAAGACTGATAGTCACTCATATGTTCGGAGGAAAAGAGAATGGAATTGATCTCATCAGCAGTAATGGGATATGACCAGTATCGGGAGAATATACCACGTGGAGTCATGGAGACGGTAGAGTATCCTTCCACCACGGTTGGCAATTCCCGTAAAGCGATGGTGTACACCCCACCAGAATTTTCTTCGACAACGATGTATCCTGTACTTTTTCTTTTGCATGGTATTGGTGGAGACGAAACCGAATGGCATACTCATGGTTCTCCGCAAATTATTCTAGATAATCTGTACAATGATAACTTACTTGAGCCGATGGTTATTGTTTTCCCCAATGGTCGCGCAATGTCGAATGACCGAGCCGAAGGAGACCTGTTTGAACCTGAGAAAATCAAAGCATTTAAACGGTTCGAATCCGATCTGCTCAACGATTTGATACCTTACATGGAGTCGAACTACCCTTTGTATAAAAGCCGGGATAAAAGGGCAATTGCTGGTTTATCCATGGGCGGAGGTCAATCCTTAAATATCGGATTAAGTAATCTAGACCATTTTGCATGGATCGGTGCTTTCTCCGCAGCCCCAAACACCAGAAGTCCGGAGCTACTTGTCCCTGATCTTTCGAAAGCGCCTTCATTACTCTCGCTGTTATGGATCTCTTGCGGTGAACAGGACAATCTTATAGAGATTAGTCTTGGGGTTCACCAATATCTTGCGCAACACGGAGTACCTCATATTTGGCATGAGGAAAGTGGAGGACATGATTGGCCCGTGTGGAAGAACGATCTGTATCTGTTTTCGCAACGTCTTTTCAAGTGAATTTGCTGAAGAACATTCATATCGGATTGCAGCATCAACCAAATCTATTAAAATATCAGGAGGTATAATCTATGTTTAAATTTAGCAAAAAATTGTTAACCGTTGTTCTCGCATCTGCCATGAGTTTTGGTGTCTTCGCAGCCACATCGAGCGCAGCAACAGATTATTGGCAAAATTGGACAGATGGAGGAGGAACGGTCAACGCCGTGAATGGATCGGGCGGGAATTACAGCGTGAATTGGCAAAATACCGGGAACTTTGTTGTCGGGAAAGGGTGGACATACGGTACGCCTAATCGAGTGGTCAATTATAATGCCGGCGTATTCTCTCCTTCAGGTAACGGCTATCTCACCTTCTATGGTTGGACTAGAAACGCTCTAATTGAATATTACGTGGTGGATAGCTGGGGAACGTATCGTCCTACCGGAACGTATAAGGGCTCGATGACTAGTGATGGCGGCACATATGACATCTATACAACGATGAGATACAATGCACCTTCCATTGATGGTACTCAGACTTTCCCTCAGTATTGGAGTGTTAGACAGTCCAAGAAACCAATCGGAGTCAATTCTACCATCACGTTCAGTAATCATGTGAATGCATGGGCGAGCAAAGGGATGTACTTAGGTAACAGCTGGTCCTATCAGGTGATGGCAACGGAAGGTTATCAAAGCAGCGGAAGCGCAAACGTGACGGTTTGGTAAAAATGATGTGATGCAGTTTAACTTCTGCACCTGTATTTGAATTCAATTTTCCGGTAGCGTTGAGTAACGTTATTCTCCAGACTAACGGACCTCGACGTTGCCGGATTTAAGCTTAGTAAAGGAGAATAATGGAATGAGGAAACTGGTATGGTTAACTTTAATCGCCATAGTTGTTAGTCTAAGTGCTTGTTCAACAAGTAATACCACAGTAAACGATGACTTGGTATTTGTCGAAGGAGGAGCCTTCAAGAGCAGTAAGCCAAGTCAGATTGATAGGAATGAAACGCTCGATTCCTTCTATATTGGTAAATACGAAGTAACTCAAAAAGAATGGATGGAGGTTATGGGGGAAAACCCTTCTGGCTTCAAGGGAGACGACCTGCCTGTTGAAATGGTCAGCTGGTATGACGCAGTGGAATACTGTAATCAAAAAAGTATAAAAGAAAACCTGAAACCTTATTACAATATAGACAAAGACAACCAGGACATGAATAATCACAATGAAAACGACACTATAAAATGGAATGTAACGATCAACGAGGACGCCAACGGTTACCGTTTACCCACAGAGGCAGAATGGGAATACGCTGCAAGCGGAGGTCAAAAGAGCTTAAATTACACATACAGCGGAAGTAACAATCCTGATGAAGTTGCTTGGTACTGGGTAAATGCCGGCGAGAACATTCTGACGGGTGACTGGAGCTGGCCCGCTATTGAGAGCAATCGTAATCAAACCAAAAAAGTCGGAACTCAGAAGGCGAATGAGTTAGGCATCTATGATATGTCTGGGAATGTGAGAGAATGGTGCTGGGACTGGTACAGCGATTCGGAGAGTCCCAATCAATCCTGGCGAGTTGTGAAAGGCGGAGGCTGGATCGGCGGTGTCAATAACAATGAAATATCATTTCGAGGCAAATTTGATGCAAATGGTTTTGGTCCCGATCAAGGATTCCGTATTGTGCGTGGAGAATGAAAAATCTTTCTCCTGACAAAGATTACTTCTGAGCTAAACCTATACTTTGTCGGGTGAAAACCTATAGTTTAACAGGTTGTTGTACCAAAATGTAAGCGTTACACTTGAATTGTTCTCCCGGCGCTTCGCTACAATCGGAGCGTTCTTATAGTACGGTCCGATGGAACCATGTTCTATGTTATTGATTAATGACGATGAGACTGGTAGAAATTTTGTTCTCCAAGTTGTGCGAGCAGACAACAATCCTGCTGTTGTTCTGCTGTTTAGCGTTTTCAGAACAACTGGAATTTACCTATTGATATAGATAAAATACATGCAGCTGATCAAGGATAAAAGAGAGGTGAGCTAATGTACAAGGTCATTGTCGCGGATGATGAGCCGTTTATGCTAGAAGGATGGAGAACAATGATTGACTGGCGAACTTGTGGATACGAACTCTGCGGAACGGCAACGGATGGGGAGGAAGCACTTGCTTTATTCAACTCGGTTGAACCGGATCTTGTCGTCACTGATATTCAAATGCCTGTTATGGATGGTCTTGGTTTGATTCACACCTTGCGAGAAGATCTCGCGTATACCTCTAAAATCGTTATCGTTACAGGATACTCGGATTTTAATTACGCGAAGCAAGCCATACGGTATCAGGTCGATCAGTATGTGCTTAAACCTCTTGTTCCCGAGGAAATTCATCAAATCCTTATGGAAATGATTGAACCTCTGGACAAACGCAGAAATGAGCAAAAACAGCAAAATGGAGTCATGGTTACAGATGAAGCCTATGACAATCATCTTAATGAATATCGGATAAGCGAAGAATATAATTTAGAGCAAATGATGAACATCTCCAAAGAGATCTTGGCGTTGATTGAAGCAGAAAACACCTATTCCATCGATATTGCAGTGAGTGCACTGCTAGAGAAGAGTGAGAAAGCAGAGGTATCACTGGAATGGATACATCATGTCATCCGATATATCCATGGGGAGTTGCTACGAAAATATGGAAAAAGAGAGGGTTGCAGAGAAATACTATGTGAAAAAGAATGGCATGCGGCTGCGAGCTGGTCTTCCGGCACATTGCAAGACCTGTGTGCTCGACTGTCCAAGCAACTTTCCCAGTCTGAATTGAAGCAAAAGACGGGTACGGGAGTGCTGGTTTCAGAAGCAGTGAATGAATTGAAGCAGCACTATCGAAGTAAAATTAAATTACAAGATGTAGCTAATCGAATTCACGTGAATTCTGCCTACCTGGGTCAACAGTTCAAGCGGGAGATGGGGGTCAGTTTCAGTGACTATGTGCACCAGCTTCGTGTTGAGGAGGCCCGTAAACTCCTGCGACGTACCAATATGAAGATCACTGACATTGCATTCAGGCTAGGATATCATGATGCTGAATATTTCACCCAAAAGTTCAGAGCGCATACAGGGGAGCTTCCGTCAGTCTATAAAAACAAAAACCAAGGGTGATCATATGCGTCATAAATTCTGGATGTTCCGTAAGGTTAATGATATTCCTCTCCGATCCAAATTTCTGCTTATTTATGTACTTAGTATTCTCCTTCCTGTAATAACGATTAATATCTTCTTTTATCAACGAACCTCTGCGGATATCAAGATTAGAGAACAGGAGAATCTGCGTAAATCCATCGACAGGGCTGCGGGGGAACTGCTTGGCATGATAGATGAGAGCGTTGCTCTGAGCCGAATTATTGCAGCAGACGATTCGCTCTATGAGGCACTGGATCGGACCTATCACTCCCCCGTTGATTATTACAACGTGTACCATGCATTCCTGCGAGATAAATTAACACGGTATATGTCAGCGAATATTCTGGAGGTGCGTATCTATACGGATAACGATACCATTCAGACGGGCAGTCATTACATCGTGATGAAAGACAAGAATGTACTCCCTGGATTGAAACAGCTGAAATCCACCAGTGGAGGCATTCTTGTCGTTGATTATATTGAGCCATCCGGATTTAACGCGGGAAGAAGGATCAGTGTGATTGGCAAAATGGATACGTATACCTCGTATGCGAATTATGCGAAGTATTCCAAGATTGATCTGGAAGTTAGCCGGGTGTATAGCATCTTAAATCGTGAATCAGACAGTCTTCAGCTGCGTCTGGTGGACAGCAACAATCGAACTGTCGTTTCAAGTGGGGAATTCAGCGAAACCGACTTATCTCCCCCTAATAATGAATCAATGCTCAAGGAATCTGGGGATTCTGCTTACACACTCGAAAAATCGTTGGGGAATCTAGCCTACCTAAAGGGTTGGAAATTGATTGGAGTTGCCGATACACGTCACCTTGACCATCTGCTGCAAGAAGCCTTTAAGTCAATTCTGGGGTTGCTCGCATTAAGTATCGTGGTCCCCTCTGTATTGATCTATATTATTTTGCGTTCCTACCACTATCGGATTCGCAAGTTATCCAGACATATGGAGAAGGTTCGTAACGAACGATTCGATCTCATTGAAATTCACGAAGGCCGCGACGAAATTGGCGGGCTTATTCGTACATTTAACATCATGATTGGTAAAATTCATACGCTGATTAATGACGTATATAAACTGGAAATCCGTCAAAAAGATCTGGAGCTGGATCAAGTGAGGACTGAATTGTCCATGCTCCAGAGTCAGATGAATCCCCATTTTTTATTTAACACATTGAATGCCTTGCTGGTCGTTAGTACGAAGAATGGATATACGGAAGTAATTGAGATTATTAAAAGTCTGTCCAAACTGATGAGACAGTTGCTCAGTCATTCTGACAATCTGATTCCTTTGCAAGAAGAGCTGCAATTTACGAATCTTTATCTCCAGATTGAGAAGTTTCGCTTTGGAGAGCTGTTCGATTACACCTTCGAGGTTGATCCTGATGCAGCTTCGTTGCTCATTCCCCGAATGAGTATTCAACCGCTCGTCGAAAATGCCTGTAAACACGGCTTGCAGGCGCGAAAAAATGGAAGAGAGATCAAGATAACGGCGAGACGAAACGCTTCTGAACTGGTTATTCAGGTGATCGATAATGGAATCGGTATGGATGCAGGGAGGCTAACCGAGCTCCTGCGAGATATTCGTTCTGAAAGACCCCGGAACGGCGAGCATGTAGGACTCCGTAATGTCTACCGAAGGTTGGAACTCTTTTATGAAGGAAATGCGATATTTGATCTAAGCAGTGTACCTGGAAAGGAAACCATTGCAGGGTACCGTATACCAATCTCCAAGCTGGAACAGAGGAAATAGGAGGTAAACTCTCATGTACAAAGTACTGTTAGTCGATGATGAACCGTATGCCATTGAAGGTTTACAGCTTCTGATCAATTGGGAAAAGTATGGTTTTGAAATCAAAGGCGTGTGCGCCAACGGTGAGGAAGCCATTCGGATGATGGAACAAGATCGACCCGATCTCGTGGTGACTGACATTCGTATGCCTGTGATGAATGGGCTGGAACTTGTAGAAGAAGCACGACGATTGGAATATGAGTCTGTGCTGTTTGTCATCACGAGTGGATACAGTGACTTTAATTATGCCAGACAAGCTATTCGATTAGGTGTCTCCAACTATTTAACCAAACCGGTTGACAGTACAGAAGCAGAGGATATGTTGGTCCGTCTCCGTATGCAATTACAGGAGCGTGAAACCCAGGAGCGTATACGGGAACATGCAAATGAGCAAAGGATCAAAGCGTTTTTGACTGCACTGATTAAGGATAAGCAAAATATATCGGAGGAGGAGAAGTCGGAGTTACTTCCTCGTTTAAACAAGTCCCATTGGGCATACCTGCGGATAGCCTTTCAGGGAGATATTCAGGAAGTCTGTTCAGTAGTTGAACAAACGGCTGAAGAAACAACTTCCTGTTATGTGATAGATAGAACAAGAGACTCATTGGGACTTGTATGGGGGGAGGAAACGAATGATAGAAATGAGACATTTGAAGCAATTAAAGCTTTTACCCAGCGTTTGATGAACACCATGCAACATAACGGCTGCGGAGATATTCATATCGCGGTTGGATTAACGGTCAACAAACTGGAGCATTTATCTGAATCCTTCCGCTCCGCTCAGGAAGTTGGGCGTTATTTGTTTTTTAATCAAGAGCGTCTTTTGTTTGCCGAAGATATTCAGCTTGAGAATTGGCAGTTTGATCCTGAAACGCTGTCAGAGGTGGACCATATTTGCGATTTGCTTGAAAACGGTTCTGTGGAGGAACTCTCCTCTGCGATTCGGAGTGCTTTTGAACTGTTTGTACAGATGAAGGCTGCGCCAGAGATTGTACATATTTTCTCTACCCACATTATATTCCGCGGACTGTCCCTGTGTAGAGAATTAGGAGGAGAACCTAATGCTCTAATGAATGAATTGGCGAGCGGAATTCTGGAGAAGGGCCATCGAAATATAGAAGAGGTTGCTAACAATCTGGAACATTTCTGTTTGCAATGCAAGTCAGAACTGGCTGTTTTCCGGGAGAGACAAATGGGTGGCATCCAGGCGACGGTTGCTGAATATGTGCAGATGCATTACAAGGAGACATTTACGATCCAGGAGCTCGCAGAACGATTCTACGTGAATCCTGTCCATTTAGGGCAATCCTTTTTGCGAAAGTATGGTAAGGGTGTAATTGAGGTAGTACATGATCTAAGAATGGAAGAAGCGAAGCGTCTGCTCCAGCAGACGAATCAAACATCCAGTGCGATTGCAGAGCAGGTAGGGTACCGCAGCTACCAGCATTTTCTCAGACACTTCGAAAAACGAACAGCCATGAAACCTGTAGAATACAGGCAAAAGTATGCGAATTGATCGATGAAAAAGAAGAACCCCTCCTGAATAAGACCTGCAATTACAGGGGGGTAGACCTTAAATGTATATATTTTGTAACCGCATACATTTCTTCATACTAAAAACAGTAAGACATACCACTTCCAAGGAGGGCAAGTACATGGGGGGACTTAAGAAAAAGAAGCTTTGGGGTTCCGTATCACTCGTTCTGGCTTTGAGTTTGGCACTTGCAGGATGCAGCGGTGACAAAGAGAAAGCGACTACAAAGGATGGGAAAGAGGTACTGAACATCACGGCCTTTATCGGAACGCCAAATCAGGCGCCAGCTAAAGATAACCGAATCTACAAGAAGATCCAGGATGAACTCGGCGTTAATCTTGAGATGGAGTTTCTTGTGGGTGATCTTCAACAGAAGCTCGGCGTTATGATTGCCGGAGGCGATTTCCCGGATCTGATCACAGCAGACACCAAGTTGGTCTCAGCGGGTGCGGTTATTCCGCTCGAAGATCTCATTGAAGAGCATGCACCTAATCTGAAGAAACATTTCGGTAAAGACTGGAACCGGATGAAAGATTCCAGTGACGGACATATTTACTGGTTGCCTAACTATGGAGTGTATACAGGGGAGTTCATTAGTAACTATTATTCTGGTCCTGCATTCTGGATCCAAAAGTCCATACTGAAGGATGCTGGGTACCCAACTCCTAAAACGTTGGATGATTTCACAAAGTTGATCCGTGATTATGCAGCCAAGAATCCAACGATTGATGGTCAACCGACGATTGGTTTCACTACATTGGCTTCAGACTGGCGGACGTTCCCTTTGCTTAACCCACCTGAACATCTTACGGGTCACCCCAATGACGGGGGCGTAGTCGTAGATGATAGTGGAGTCGCAACCGTTTTTGCCGACAAAGATATCTCCAAACGGTATTATAAAGAACTAAACAATCTGTATAACGAGGGATTGCTGGATAAAGAAGCCTTTGTTCAGAACTACGATCAATATCTGGCCAAAATTTCTTCGGGACGTGTGCTTAGTATGTTCGACCAGCACTGGAATTTCCAAGCCGGAGAAGACCCACTCGTAGCACAGGGGAAAATTGGCCAGACATACGTAGGCTTCCCGCTTGTCTATGATACAAGTATCACAGATCATTATCTGGATCGTCCGGTCATTAACTTGAACAATGGTTTTGGTATCAGTAAAGATGCTGAAGACCCTGTTGCACTTATCAAATTCCTCGATAAGCTTATGGACGAGAAGTACCAGAAGCTCTTGTCATGGGGTGAAGAGGGTGTAGACTATCAGGTGAATGAAGAGGGAAGATTCTATCGTACACCAGAGCAACGGACAGAGCAGGATGATCCGGCATGGAGATTGGTTAACAAAGCAGAAGGTTTTTATGCTGCGGCACCAAAGCTCGAAGGAACATTTGAAGATGGCAATGCAATTGGAGCGATCAACCAACCTGAGGAATTCTATGACAACCTCAAACCGGAAGATAAAGAACTTCTGGATGCATATGGCTTCAAAACGTGGAGTGACTTCTTCTCTCCTGCACCAGAAAATCCAGTGTACTATCCAGCATGGCAGGTCGATCTGAAAGAAGGCTCTGATGCTGCGGTAGCGAACAAACAAATGACAGACACCTCATTGAAATTCTTGCCTAAAGCAATCATGTCAAAACCGAATGAGTTCGATAACATTTGGACTGAATACGTAGACGCTTACAAGAAGATCGATGTTAAATCCTATGAAGATCGGATTAATGAACAACTGAAATGGAGAATCGAGAACTGGTCTGTTAAATAAAAAAATGCGGCAATGATGCTCTCGGAAGGTATCAACCAAAGGATTACTCAGGCGAGTGCCTTCCGAGACATCATGTTAAAGTCGCTGCAAGCCAATAGGAGGAGTGAAAGATGGCGAACACGCCTGGAGCCATACCAGAGCAAACTACCCGTACAGTCGTTCCCAAAGCACCACTGTTAAAACGATTGCGCGGACAAAGACAACTCATGTTCATGTCATTGCCCATCGTTGCGTACATTCTCGTATTCTCGTATTATCCCATTTGGGGCTGGGTTATGGCCTTTCAGAATTACAGTCCTGCGAAGAGTTTCACGCAGCAGGAATGGGTCGGGCTCAAACACTTTAAGTTTTTGCTAACAGACGATGCATTTCTTAACGTGCTTCGTAATACCATTGCGATGAGCGTCATCAATATGGTGCTCGGATTTGCGACAGCAATTATATTTGCCATTTTACTTAATGAGATCAAACATAAGTTTTATAAACGAACCATTCAAACAATTTCGTATTTACCTCACTTTCTCTCATGGATTATCGTGACAGGTATCGTTGCAAGTTCACTATCTGTAGATGGTGGGATTGTGAATGTGGTGCTCATGAAGCTGCATATCATTCAAGAACCTATCATGTGGCTTAGCGTTCCGGAATACTTCTGGGGCATTGTAGGCGCATCCCATGTATGGAAAGAAGTTGGCTGGAATGCCATTATTTATTTGGCGGCCATCACGTCTATCGATCCTTCCCTCTATGAAGCGGCAGAGATTGATGGTGCGAACCGATATAAGAAAATGCTGTATGTGACCTTACCCGGAATCAAATCCATTGTTATCATTTTGCTGATCATGAATATGGGCTGGATTTTGGAAGCTGGATTCGAGGTTCAGTATCTGTTAGGTAATGGTGTGGTTGTCGACTGGTCACAGACGATAGATATATTTGTCCTGAAATACGGACTACAGATCGGGAATTATTCTTTGGCTACTGCGGCAGGTATCTTCAAAACAGTAGTTAGTATCACGCTGATCTTTGCGGCGAATTCAATTTCCAAACGGCTCGGGGAAGACCGATTAATATAAGGGGGACTAGAGATGGGAATCAATAAATCTCGGCTTGAACCGATTGTCTTCCATACGTTAAATGGTATACTGATGATCGCAATCGCGATTGTTACCCTGTATCCGTTTGTGAATACACTCGCCGTATCATTCAATGCCGGTAATGACACCATCCGGGGTGGGATTTATCTGTGGCCTCGGGTATGGACAGATCAAAACTACAGAGCAGTATTTGCAGGAGGGACCATCTTCAGCGCCTTTGGTATATCTGTGGCGAGAACGGTTTTGGGGACAGTTTTAAGTCTATTCTTAACCTCCATGCTGGCTTACACACTAAGCCGAAAAGATTATATATTACGAAAGCCCATTACCATTACAGTTGTTCTTACGATGTATTTTAGTGCAGGTCTTATTCCAACCTACTTCCTAATGAAAGATTTGCATTTGTTAAACAACTTCCTGGTGTACATTATTCCTGGGCTGATCAGTGCCTTTAATATGATTGTTATTCGAACTTATATCCAGACACTACCGGAGGGATTGATCGAATCCGCCAAAATTGATGGTGCTGGAGATTTCAGAACATTCATTTCCATTATTCTACCGCTGTGCCAACCTGTTCTCGCTACTGTTGCACTGTTCATTGCAGTCGGTCAATGGAAC
The DNA here is from genome assembly GCF_037973995.1 of Paenibacillus sp. FSL R5-0701. Classification (NCBI taxonomy): domain Bacteria; kingdom Bacillati; phylum Bacillota; class Bacilli; order Caryophanales; family Paenibacillaceae; genus Paenibacillus; species Paenibacillus sp. FSL R5-0701. The sequence continues at coordinate 3,433,370 of NZ_CP150230.1, forward strand.
TCTTGGTTTGATACGTTTCTGTATGCATCTTCCAAACAAAACCTGAGCACGCTGCAATATGAGTTGATGAAACTATTATCATCTTCTATGAATTCCAACAGCAGTGCAGCCGTGGCCAATGGTGCAGATCTTGGCGCTGCGCGTAACATGGTCACACCTGTATCTATTCGGGCAGCGATTACGATTGTTGCCGCATTACCGATCTTAGTCGTATATCCATTTTTGCAGAAGTATTTCGTTCATGGCTTGCAGCTTGGAGGGGTAAAAGAGTAAACTTAATGCAGTTCCAGATAACCGATCAAAACGGTCACTAGGTGACCGTTTTTTTCATGTTTTTTTAACGACGGGCGGTAGTATGTCAATTGCACACGAATCTAATTTATTCAATAATGTTGTTGACAATTAAATTAAAGTTACTATAATTTATATTTACTTGATTCACCAGTCAGTCTCTTTTCAGGGTGCCACTGCGCGCGAAAGCCCTATATCAAGAACTGTCCACAGCGCCTGACCATCCCGAGCTCTTACCATTTTATCAAGGAGACTGAAGAGAAAATGAAAGTATTAATTGTAGAAGACTCCATTTTCGTACAGAAATTGCTTACAAAGCTGATTGTTGATCATATTCCAGAATGCGAGATTCAGATTGCTAACAATGGAGAGCAAGGATACAACCTATTTAAGGAATTTCAACCTGATTTTATAACCACCGACCTGCTGATGCCTGGTTTGAACGGACAAGAAATGCTTCGAATGATTCGAGAAACGGATAGCAATGTCAAAATTATTATCTTATCTGCAGATATTCAGAAGACAACTAGGGATGAAGTTGAAATGTTAGGCATTTCTGGTTTTTTGAATAAACCGTTAACCGCAGAGAAGGCAACGACCATGATTCAACTGATTCAGGCGGCCTATCATGCTGAATGATTTACAGAAGGATTTGCTTACTGAACTAGTAAACGTTTACGTGGGACAAGCGGCTAACATGTTGTCAGAGATTGTAGACAAGCGTATCGTTTTGAATATTCCGGAAGTGGAACTAATCTCCATATCCGATGTTGATCCTGGAGATCGAAGATACAACATTTTCTTTAGTGAAGGTCACCTGTTTAGGTCATCCTTACAGTTTGGATACGAATTTCAGGGAAAAGCATTTCTGATGTTTCCTGTTGAGCAGGCTAAAGTATTAGCAAACATCTGTCTTGGAGAACTGGGTGAGAGCGTTATACCGAACGATCCGAACCTGATGGATACGGATTTGGACGTTTTGAAGGAAGTTAGCAATGTCCTGCTTAACGCCATTATTGGAGAATTCGGTAATTTCCTGGAGATCAAACTGGAATACGTCCTGCCTGATATTGAACTGATCTATGTCACCAATTCCGATCAGCAAATATTGCTTCAGAATGAAGTCTATGTCCTGGTTTTACATACCTCGTTTTTACTTGCCGATACGGATGTGACAGGTATCATTGTCATAGCATTAAGCATGAACTCCATATCGAGCCTGCTGGCCAAAATGGACGCTTTGTTGGAGGCGGACAATGGATAATCTTATTTCACAAGCTTTGAACAAAGCCCATATGGGAATAATGATCGTGGACAGGCATTTGAAAGTTGTTGTGTGGAATGCCTGGTTGGAGCGCTTTACTGGCAAGAATGTAGAAGAGGTACTAGGCTTGAATCTGCTTGAGGTCTGCCCACGGTTTAAGTCAAATATCTATCTAAATATCTTGCAAAATGCGCTGTATCATGGACAGAGCAGATTTTGCTCAAGCGCGTTACATAAGGCATTCATTCTTCCTAATGAAGGAGAGGATGAACAATTATTCAGACAAAATATGCATGTTGAACCGCTCTATCATGAAGATCGGAGTTATGCCCTCATTCAGATTACTGACATGACACACACCAATACCAGGGTATATAAACTTAAAAATCTGATCAAAGAACTGGAGACGGAGTACGCCAAAATCAAAATCTCCGAAAAAATCAGCAAGCATTTGTCTTTGCATGATCCACTTACAGGTCTGCCTAATCGTCTTGCTTATAATGACCGTCTTGCCTGGGCTATCAGTAATGCTAAAAGAAACCATAACAAACTAGCTGTCATGTTTGTGGATGCTGATGGGTTTAAACAAGTGAATGATACATATGGACACCATGTTGGCGATCAAGTGTTGCTGGAAATGGCAAAGCGATTAAGCGAAACAATTCCAAGTGCGGACACTGTAGCTCGGCTTGGCGGGGACGAATTCATCATTTTAAGCCATCTGAAAGATGATCACGATGCTGAAGTCATCGCCAAAAGATTGGAAGCTGCATTCAGTACCCATTTCAAAATTGCCGGAAACTATATCAACCTTTCGATGAGTATTGGTATCAGCCTATTTCCCAAGCATGGACAGGAGCCTTCCGAACTTCTGAGACATGCGGATGGAGCCATGTACAAGATTAAAAAGAATGGCAAGAATGGTTATGGAATCTATGAACCTGAAAATGCTTAAGAAATCTAAAAATGTCTTTTAATAAAGTTGCTACAATAGCAACTTTATTTGTCTATACAATTAACATAAGACAGATTGTCAAACCAAGTGCGACAGTTCCTCTGTGAAAGATTCGTGAGCGGTTCTCCAGCCCAAGCATTTTCGGGGTCTGTGGTTAATCAGATCCAGTGAGTGTCCGAGATCTTCATCCTCTACTTGAGCGAAGTCGGTGCCCTTGGGATGAAACTCCCGCAGTAGTCCATTCCCATTTTCGTTGGAACCGCGTTGCCAGGAAGAATACGGGTCAGCAAAATAGACGTGAAAGCCATGTGTGTCTTCCAGGTTTGCATAGCAAGCAAATTCCTTGCCTCTGTCAGCCGTGGCTGTAAGGAAGGTGCCTTTAGGGTACTGGGAGATGGCTACACCAAGCGCAATTTCCATGGACAAAGCGGTACGATCCGGCATGAGAATGGCGGTATACAGCCGGGTTTTGCGTTCAATGAGCGTGGCTACGCATCCTTTACTTTTCCCACGACCTGATACGACGGTATCCAGTTCCCAGTGCCCAAACGTTTCTCGGGAACGAACCTCATTGGGGCGATCCGAAATGGATCTGCCGATAGCGAATTTACCGCGAGTTTCTGTGGGTTTCTGACGCTTCCCTTTGTGTCGAAGGACCTGTAACACGCCTCGAACTAGACGTCCGGCATAGAGCCAACGATAGATGGTTTTAAAGGAGACCGACGGCAGACCTTGGATGCGGAAACGTTCTGTGATCTGTTCCGGAGACCACGTTGCCTGCAGTTTTTCCTCCAAGGAAATAGCTAAGACTTCGGACCATTTACCAGGTGAGACAGAAGCCTTACGACGCTCCTCATACGCGCTCTGAGCCTGTTCTGCCTGATAGGCTTGCGATGAAGTAGCACGATTCAATTCACGACAAATCGTCGAAGGATGTCTTCCTAATTCTTTTGCGATGCCTCTTGAACTTTGACCTTGCCGATGGAGGATTTCTAGCTTGCTGCGCTCGATTATGCTAAGATGTCTGTAGCTCATGGTGGATTCTCCTTGTGTGAATGGTTGTTGTGGTGACTTCATTCTACACGAATCCGGCCATGGGCCATTTTTTATTTATTTCCAGCGGGTGTCGCACTTCATATTACAATCTGTCATAAGAAAAAATACGTTTTCTCCTCTATTACTGTACGGAATGCCGATTATCTTAATCATAGTGGGGTATTTTATATTCAAAGGGTCCAAGAAGCGCAGGGGTGTAAAGACGTATGAGTCGGTGGCTCCTGATGGTCAGCAAGCTAATATTAAACCATAGGATTAATGTTGCTACCACAATATTGAGAGGGACCAGAGTATGGCCCGATTGACAGCCGCTATATTAGCGGCTTTTTTGGATTTTAAATAAGTAGAAGTCTGAAAGAGGCGATAGTCAACACAACAATAGGGATCACAAAACCCAATATCACATTCAACAACATAGAATTAATCACTCCCTTGTGGGTGGTTTCACTATTGTTGACTGAAATACATCTTATAAATATGTCTTTGATGTTAAGGTAAGAAAACTAGCGAATCTATTTCCAAAAAATTGGAACAGTGTTATGATATAAAAGGGAAATAAAACTAATTATTGCAATAAATTTAATATATTTACAGAGAGGGATTAAAGATTGAAACTATAATCCAAATATTTTTTATTATGAGGAGGATAAACTATGAATAAGAGAAAAACGAAGAAAGTTAGTATGGTAATGATTTGTATTCTATCGTTATTTTTGGCATCTTCAACAGTCCTGGCTAATACTGCATCTTCACCGTATAGTACACCCAAAATTAAGGGACACACGTACACTTTCACATCTGAAGTATGGACTCGAAATTTTACTACAGGTACGACTGCTGAAGCCGTTGCATCAGTGAAGGCTTCAGCAAGTGTTCCAAATGGATATATGGGAGCTATGGCTAGATTGTACACATCTGGCGGAAGCTTAAAAGCTTCAAGTTCCATGACATATAATACATCGAAAACCTCTAGTTTTTTTGTCTATTCTCCAAGAATAACGACTAAAACGACGTATTATGCTCAGAATGTTGGTGAATTCTATAATGGGAATGGATACACTCGGTATACTGGATACAAGTCGCCAAACTTAAAGTTATCGAACGTAAATTCATCAAATGTTTTATTTGAAAACAACACTGAAACATCGGAAACGATTCACGAATTATTGCTTCAAACTAAATATGATGTCAATTCACAGGGCGATACCTATGGCTCAGCATTATCTGAACCAATCATTGGGGTTGAACCCGATTTGATTGCTGCAATTGGCACCAATGGAATCGAGGGTTATCTAAAAGCTGAAGATCTTACACCTAAAATCACTACCATCGAAGAAGCCTTAGCACAAACACAAGTGAATGGTACTGTTCGAACGATTCATTTGTATGATGTAGAAGGAGACAATATTATTGGAGAATTTGATGTAGTTACTGATTATAAAGTAGAATAGAAATTTTTCAGAGTAAAAGAGCCGCTAAATTTGCGGCTTTTTTGGGTTAAGCTATCCATTTCAATTAAGTTGCTTAGCCGTATTCTTTGCCGAAGTCCTCCATCTTTTCAAGGATCGGTAGTAACTTCATTCCCTTGTTTGTTAAGGAATACTCAACTCGCGGAGGAACTTCCGGATATACATCACGTTGAATAACACCATCATTCTCCAACTCTTTAAGCTGCTTTGTGAGGGAGCCTTGGGACAGATCTCCAAGGAATTTTTTGATATCCGTATATCGACGTGTTTCGTCTTTTAGGTACCATAAGATGAAATATTTCCAACGCCCAGAAAGGACATTCTGAGTAAAAGCTATGGCGTACATATCACTTTTTCCATCTATAAACTCTTGTTCAAATCCTTCATTGCAAACTCTCATTCATATCACTCCTGATCCAAAGGTACAAAAAGATGTACTATGTTCATTTAAATTGCCCTCTTTGCAAACAAAACAAATACACCTATGATGGTGTCAACACCAAAACAATTTTAGTTTACCTAAAATGTGAAAGAATAATAATGTTATCTCGATTGAATAGTTAGCAAGCTAAATAAAATATATCATAGAAATGAGTGACTTATAAGGGCTGGAGACAAATCAATATTCAATCATACTATAAATATTAACAAGGGAGATGTTTAACAATGAGTAAAAAAATTCGTACAGGTATCATAGGAGCATCCATTAATAACGGGTGGGCGAGTGGTACACATATTCCAGCTATTCAGCATTTGGATGAATTCGAGCTTACAGCGGTTGGGACAAGTAATATGGTGAGTGCAAAGAAAAGCGCAGAAGCTTTCCGGGCAGATCATGGCTTTGATAATATGGAGGAGTTGGCTCAGCACCCTGATGTGGATATGGTTGTAGTCAGTATTAACGTCAAGGAACATTATAATGCAGTCAAAGCCATCGCTCCAGCTGGCAAACCAATCTATTGTGAATGGCCACTGGGTTCTAATACAGAGGAAGCGCTTGAAATGCAGGAATGGGTAGCGTCCGCACAACTGCCAAATGCGATTGGATTACAGGCTAGACAAGCCCCGGTCGTTCAATACGTAAAAGATTTATTGGCAGACGGTTATGTGGGTAAAGTGTTGTCTGCCAACCTGAAGATCGCTATAGATGGCATGGGTGGCGTAGGTGACAAGTCGACTGCGTACTTGTATGACCGGAAAGTTGGAGGGAACTTGCTGACCATTGTAGGGGGCCATAATCTGGATGCCTTCACTTTCATGCTTGGGGACTTTACAGAATTGTCTGCCACCACAGCTCAACAGTTTCCAGAAGTTGAATTGGTTGATATTCAGAAAGTCATCAAGAAAACAACGGATGATCAGATCATGATTACAGGAAAATTGACTAATGGGGCAGCAGCCAGTGTCCATATTCAAGGTGGAGTTAAACATCAGACAGGACTCACACTTGAAATCTTCGGAGACAACGGCACAATTGTGCTGAGCGCTCCTGCATCCATTCAATTCGGATCGCACCAATTACGCGGTGCAGGATCTACGGACAACGAGCTTCGTGAACTAACCATTCCCGATGTCTATTTCTCGGCTCCAAATTCTCTATATAACGACTCCGGATTTGTTCTAAACATGGCTCAGGCTTATCGCAAGTTTGCCAAAGATATTCAAGAAGGCACTACCTTAGCACCTACTTTCGCGGATGCGGTGAAACTTCATCAGTTACTGGATGCCGTCGAGAAATCAGCCCAGACCGGTGAACGTCAATACCTATAACCCTCCCTGAATGGAACAAAATCGGATCCATCCATATACTTAGCATGCTAAATATATTCGCGCTATAGTAAGGGCACACATTGTGCCTTTCCAGAACGAAGGAGAAAATCGTTATGAAAAAAAGAAGTGAAATGCAACTGGCTTTACAGATGGTTTCGGGTTATGGAGCCGAATTTAGCGCATGGAGAATGCCTGGCACGGATCCTGCAGCTTACACCAATATGGATAGTTATGTAGAACGGGCTAAATTAGCTGAACAAGGAAAATTTCAAATGATTTTCATTGCTGATACTCCAGCATTATCCAATAATTTAGGTCCACAGACGCCTATGTTTCCTATGGACCCCATGTTGGCACTTATGGCAGTAGCAAGAGAGACACAACACATCGGGCTTGTTGCTACCCTCTCTACAACATTTAATTATCCCTACAACATTGCACGTCAGTTCAAAGCACTGGATGTTATCAGTCATGGACGTGTGGGCTGGAATGCGGTTACCACATCCGACCCCCTAGCGGCGGCTAATTTCGGTGGCCGGGTTGAAAATCGCCAAGAACGCTATGACAAGGCACATGAAAGCATACAAATTGTTCAGGCCTTGTGGGGGAGTTGGGAACCAGACGCTTGGACGTTAGATGTAGAAGGAGGGGAATTTGCTGATATGGACAAAATCCAGCCTATAAACCTTCAGGGTCAGTATTATGCATCTCGTGGTCCTTTGCCCATTCCCCCCTCTGAGCAAGGGCAGCCAGTGATTTTCCAGGCAGGGGGAGGAGGAGAAGGATTAGAATTAGCTGGGAAATATGCTTCCGGAGTGTACGCCAATCCTTATGATTACGTCTGCCCGTGAACACAGACAAGCCATAAGGCAAAGTGCTGCCCGTTTCGGTCGAAACCCCGATGATATCAAAATGTTTGCAGGGTTTATGTTTTCTATGGCTTCAACGGAGGAAGAAGCTCTGGATCGTCGGAAACAGCTTATGAGCTTCAATCCTCAGGAAATCCCCAGCAGGGTAAGTTACCTCGGATCCATGGTTGGTTTACCATTGTCGGTAAACTCAGTAGATATAGATCAACCTTTAGCGGCAGACTTGTTAAAAAATGCTTATGCCAACCCCATGGACCCCCGTTCTCCGAGAGCTTTAAAGTTATTAAAAGATGGACTCTCTGTAAGGGATGTTCTCGCTCACGGGGTCATCAACTATCATCCGGTTGTTGCAGGCACCCCGACACAGGTTGCTGACTTCTTGGAAGAATGGTTTTTGGCTGAAGCATGTGACGGATTCTCAGTTGTGCCCGATGTATCTTTTGATGGCGTTGCAGATTTTGTGAATCAGGTAGTACCTATCTTGCAGGAACGCGGTTTGTTCCATAAGGAATATGAAGGAAAAACACTACGCGAGAATATGGGCGTTCCTTACGAATACGGATTGCAGGAACATGGAATCAACGAATAAAGGAGAGCTTTTTAATGAATAACACACTCGAATTGCTTCATAACCATACATCGTTTCGTTCTTACACATCTCAACCCCTAACTGAGGAACAAATAGATGCAATATTTCAGGCAGCAAATCAAACTTCATCGTTCAGTCTTCTGCAGGCGGTATCCATTATACGCATCACAGATCCAGTACTTCGAAAAAAACTCAGACATCTCTGTGTCGATCAACCCTATATTGAAGAAGCGGCTGAATTCTGGGTCTTCTGTGCAGATTTCAACCGAAATCATGAAATCGCTCCGGATGTGGATATTGAATATATTGAATTTCTGTTGATTGGTTCATTCGATGCTGGCCTGATGGCACAAAATGCGTTAACCGCGGCTGAATCGCTGGGACTTGGCGGAGTGTTCATTGGTGCGGTCAGAGCTAATATTAGCGAACTATCTGACGTATTGAATTTACCTAAATATGTTATCCCTCTGGTGGGGTTATGTATCGGTAATCCAGCTGGAGATAAGCCAGAACTGAAACCTCGGCTCCCTCAATCCATGGTATTGCTTGATAATCAATACCAACCAATGGATCAAGAGAAATTAGCAATCTATGATGAGACCATGTTGAAGTATTATGAAAATCGACCGACGAGAGCCCCTTTCACTGTGAAAAAAGTAAAAGGATGGAGTGACCATATCCAGGATCACCTCGAGAGAAGTATTCAGCCGCAAATGATGGCCTATTTGAACAAGCAAGGTTTTGCCAAAAAATAAGCTTTACGATAAAATGCAATCTTTGTTGTGAAAATTGGATAGGAAGAGGCCCTTATAACGACACTAAGGTGAATTGACACTTAAATATCCCCATGATACATTTAGTCTGCTAAATATAATTCGGATGTTAGGGAGGGATCGTTCATGACAGATGCAGTAGATTGTGATATTCGACAGTCCTTAGATCGAATTTCCTCCCAAATGCGTCGAAACTATAGTGAATCTCTCCGGGAACTAAATCTCTATGTAGGACAAGATAATTTGTTGTATCGGCTGTGGTTGGGTGATGGGGTAACACAGATGCAACTAAGTGAACATATGAAATGCGAACCACCAACGGTTACAAACATGGTCAAATCACTGGAGCAGAATGGATTTATATATCGCAAACGTGATGAACAGGATGCAAGGATCATGCGTATTTTTCTAACCGATAAGGGGAAAGAATTAGAAAAACCGGTTGAGGATAAATGGAGAGAGCAGCAAGAGAAACTACTTCAATCCATTTCTTCGGAAGATCGGCTGATATTGAGGCAATTCATGCAACAAATGGAGCGAAATATTTTATAACTTAAGCTTCACGTAAGCTAAATCAAATGAACGAAGCAGAGCCGCTAATTATAGCGGCTTTTTTTATTGCCAATAGCTATACTTCCTTGTCCAGAACAAGAATTTGTACTGTCCGTTTCGGAATTTAGGATTATACCTCTAATGCTGGGATAAGATTGTGATAATTCAAGTTAATTTTGTTCATTTAGATGCTGAAGAGATTACAGTACACTGAAAGGACATACAAACGGAACACACTAAACAAGAAAAATGTGAGGAATATAATTCGTTGGAGGTTTTAACGTGAAGACCAAAAATATCTGGTTTAATCAACCTGCTGGAACATGGGAAGAGGCATTGCCTATCGGAAATGGAACTCTTGGAGGCATGATTTTTGGGAAAACACAGATTGAGAGAATTCAGCTTAATGAAGATAGTCTGTGGTATGGTGGTCCGATGCAGCGGAATAATCCTCAAGCACTTGAATCTTTATCTCAGATCAGAAGCCTGATTTTTGACGGTAAGATTAGGGAAGCAGAAGAACTCGCAGCAGATACTCTGGTAGGTGTTCCTGACGGGCAAAGACATTATGAGCCATTGGGGGACTTCTATATCGCTATGGACCACAGTGAACATGAACCGAATGAATATCAAAGACATCTCGATCTGGAACATGGCAAGGTAAACGTGAATTATACCGCAGATCAATCCATTTACAGCCGTGATTATTTTGCCAGCTACCCGGATCAAGTGCTCGTTGCTCATCTCAAATCTAGCGTACCTGGAAAGTTATCTTTCTCCACTATTTTTGGCAGGGGAACCATTCTGCAATCAACATCCTATTCAGATATTCTTAAGCATCCTGTTGGTTTCCAATCCTATCTGGACCGGATCGAGAAGCGTGGAACGAATGACTTGATCATCCGGGGAAGAAGTGGGGGAGAAGCAGGAATTCGATTTTGTTGCGCGATTCGCCTTATATCTGAAGGGGGGCAGGTTCATTATTCAAGCGGTCAGCTTTCTCTGAAGGATGGTAATTCAGCAACTATTCTAATCACGGCTTGCACGGATTACCGAGTACCCAAGGAACAACTCGAAGTGGAGTGTCTCCGAAGAATTGAAGCCGCTTCCGCAAAACCATATAGCGAACTGCTCACCGATCATGTCTCGGACTATCAATCCTTATTCAAGCGGATGGATATACATCTCGAAGATGAACATAAAGATGTGATATGTTCCGAACTTCCAATCGATCAGCGCCTTGAGCGGCTTAGAGCTGGTAAGCATGATCCGGAACTGTTGAGTCTATACTTTCAATTTGGTCGCTATCTGCTTATCTCAAGCAGTCGTCCAGGTTCTTTACCTGCAAACCTTCAAGGGATATGGAATAAAGACATGCTTCCTGTATGGGATAGCAAATATACGATTAATATTAATACACAGATGAACTATTGGCCTGCAGAAAGCTGCAATCTGTCTGAATGTCACATTCCATTGTTTGATTTTATAGATCGACTGCAAGTCCGGGGAAAGGAAACCGCTAGAACCATGTATGGATGCAAGGGGTTCGTTGCTCATCACAATTCGGATATCTGGGCAGACACTGCTCCGCAGGATGTATGCATGACATCGACGTTTTGGACTATGGGAGGAGCATGGCTTTCATTACATCTATGGGACCACTACGAATACAATAAGGATGTTCAATTTCTAGAAAAAGTTTACTCCACGATGAAAGATGCGGCTATGTTTATTCTGGATTATCTAATAGAGGATCCTTCCGGCAATTGGGTGATATGTCCTTCGTCCTCACCGGAAAATCGCTATATATTAGATAATGGAGAGTCGGGGGCTTTATGTTTTGGTGCTTCAATGGACAATCAGATTATTAGAGAACTCTTCACGCGTTGCATTGAAAGTACCCGAATATTGCAAGAGGATCAGGAATTTGGAGAATTACTCCGTGGTGCTTTAACCAAAATACCGGAGACCTCCATTGGCAAACATGGGCAGATCCAAGAGTGGAGTAACGATTATGATGAATTGGAACCTGGTCACAGACATATTTCCCATTTATTCGCTTTGCATCCTGGAACGCAAATTACGTTGCAATCAACACCTGACCTGGCCAAGGCAGCTCGTGTAACACTCGACAGAAGACTGGAACACGGTGGTGGACACACAGGATGGAGCCGGGCGTGGATTCTCAACATGTGGGCACGATTAGAGGAGTCGGAACTTGCACACGATAACATCGTGGAACTTCTACGTTCCTCCACGTTACCCAATCTGTTTTGTGACCATCCTCCATTTCAAATTGATGGGAACTTTGGAGGTACTGCAGGGATAGCAGAGATGCTTCTCCAGAGTCATAACGAAGTAATCAGATTGTTACCTGCTTTACCAGCAGCGTGGCCAAAAGGATATATTCGTGGTATTCGGGCTCGTGGCGGATTTGAAATAGATCTGGAATGGGAAAATGGTCGTCTGTTCAATACCAGAATTCGCTCTATTGCAGAATCAAAAGTAACCCTATCCTATCTGGACCAAAAGATAGAATTAACCTTCCCTGGCCCCAATGCCATGATTGAATTAAAAGGGGATAAATGGAATAACAAATAAGCACTTACCGATTACCTGAGCGAATACCGGCTGACAAAATTGCCGGGCGAATTCGCTCTTTTTTTTTTGTGAAATAAGATATAGGCAAAAGTTGGCGTGTTTTTGTTCAATGCAAATAAAATTTATCAAACAGGTATTCTGAGGTCTCATTCATTCAGATATATGACCTCCTTATCGTTTCGCGCAATAAATATAGCCGTTTGTGCAATGAAATTGCAGACGTGAACCTATAAAATGTAACCATCCTAACATGATGGATACGGTTGTCAGACCTATAATCGTTATGATCAAGAATTCGGCTATGGCAAAAAAGGATGGATATCTGAACGCTTCTGTCATTCGGAAGGACTGGTCATGGATCGATCATCGAACTACAACAGTCACCATATTAGATTCCGCCGATAGAGAGAGATGCTACCGGCGGTTTATTTTCGTTGGAGGAAAGGGGACACACGGATGTTAAAAGTATTACTGGTAGATGACGAGATGTATGTACGAAAGGGGCTGTATGAACTCATAGATTGGATGGATCTTAATATGGAGATTATCGGAGAGGCAGGGAACGGTGCAGAGGCATTAAATCTGATTGAAAGCCTGCAACCAGACGTGATTATAACAGATATCCGCATGCCAATCCTGGATGGATTGGAACTGATACGTGCCGTAGAGAAAATGCCACATCTGGAACCTGTGTTCATTATCATCAGTGGTTATCATGACTTCAAATATGCACAGCAGGCAATCAGGTACGGCGTTCATGACTATATCCTGAAGCCTATTGATGATGAAGAACTGACGGCAACGTTGCAGAAGTCGGCTAATCTGATTTGCAATAAAAGAAAACATATTCTTTTGGCTGAGGGACAGGCCAGTAACATCATGCTGGAGGATGTGATCAAAGGCCATGTACAGAAGGAAGATGAACATCGATATGCCGAGATGCTCGGGATCAATCGTAACTCCAGTCTGCTCATGACTTTGATTGAACTTCAGACCGGATTAGATGCAATTAAAATTACGATTGAACAGCTTCGTGAAGCAGTACATTCTCTGGAGAGTAATTTATGCAAAATGTTCATCAGTGAGCAACAACGTGGCATGTTTACTTTATTACTGTTGTGGCCTGATCATCATCAAGGGGGCTCGGCGTTACAGGATAAACTGCATAATATTCAGATAACACTGAGCAAAAGGTTTAACCTGGATATCGGTCTTTACGCAGGAACACTCGTCAAAGAAATTGGTGATGTCCCACAATCCCTTATGGCGGCTGAAGAAGCTGCCAAGCATAAATATGCTGAAACTGGTGGTGTCGTGCGTTATACGGAGATCAAGGACAAACCGCTGTTTGTTTTCAATGTATACCAGGACGAGGTGGATCACTTAATTTTGAGCCTGGAAGAGGGGAATAGGCCTGCGTACCACAAGATTGTAGAAGAGAGATTCAAATTGTTTCATATGAATCGATTTTCTCCTCAAGCTGTATCGGGTTCTCTTTTGCGTTATATAACGGGTATTCTCGCTGTGGTCAACGAAATGGGTGGTAATGATGAAGGGTTAGAGCAGCTGAAGGAGCTGGCACAACAAAGTCATGAAGGTTGGAATTTACGACTATTGCAGCATGCATTTCTCATCGCGCTGGAGGAGGCCGAGGATTATGTCTCGCATTTGCGAATGGAACGATCCAAAGGGGATATCAGCAAGATCAAACGATATATTGATGCAAATTATACCGAGAACATCAGTCTCAAAAGCATTGCTGCACTCTTCTATATGAATCCCGTTTATCTTGGGCGATTATTCCGCAAAAGCTACAATCAATATTTCAATGACTATCTGCTGAACCTGCGGATTCATGAGGCGAAGAAGTTACTGCGCCAAACGGATCTGAGAATGTACGAGGTCGCTGCACGCGTAGGATTTCAGAATGCGGATTATTTTGTAACCCAGTTTGAGAAACTGGTTAAGTTATCGCCTACAGAATATCGAAATCTCCTTATGGGAAATGAGCAGCGAGGTGCACAATGCCAAGATGGAACCTGAACTACATGAAGCTTCGAGATAAGCTATTGCTGATGTATGTCCTGTCCGTGTTTATCCCCATCGTTGTTACCAATGTGGTGTTCTACAATGTCACATCCGCCAATATTCGCAGTCAGAAAACTCGTGATGCCGGCATGGCACTGAACAATCTGAAGAATGACCTGCGGGTAACCATTGATCAAGGCGTCGGCCTCTCTTATTCGTTATATACTGACCCTGTATTCAATGACACCATCTCCCGTTCATTTCAAAGTCATTTTGAGTACATTGACGCTTATAATTCCTATCTAAAAGGGCAATTCTCCGGTCAAATGAATCAGGGAATTCGCTGGTATCAAGTGTATACCGATAACTCTACCATTTTATCTTCCGGTTATATTGATCGTTTAACTGACGATGTCCGCAACTCGGACTGGTACGTTCAATTTCAGGCATACTCCGCCCCTTATCCGGCACTGATCTCATCGGATCAGATGTTAAGTCTGGTTCAAAGGCTCGACAATCTGGACACTGGGGGGAGAGAGCAGTTACTTAAAATTGATCTGAATATGGATATGATCAAGCAGTATTTTCACAACAGCGGATTTGATGGAAAAGTGTATCTTCTTGATCCGGGAGGACACATCCAATTTTCAAATGATCCCACAGCAGAAGAAGCTCAGACAGGGAAACGTTACAGTGAGATCCAGTTTCCGAACAAAATGATTCCCTTTGAACTTACGTATACAGGTATTAACTATCTGGAAGGATGGTCCCTGCATGGAGTGATGGATGAAGAAATTGTGTTGAAGGAGGTGCGGAAGTCCCGTTCCTTCGTCGTATGGCTGGCTTGCATTAATTTTGTCCTGCCTTCTATTATCATTGCGGCTATGTCCAGATCCATCCATGTCAGGCTGGTGCGTATTCTAAAACATATGAAAAAAGTAAAAACACAGAATTTCCAGACGATTCCGCCTGAAGATGCAAGAGATGAAATAGGTCAACTCACGATGGAATTTAATCGAATGACCGAGACGATCCATAACCTGATTCATGAGGTATATCTCGCCGACATCCAAAAGAAAGACCTGGAGTTGAAGCAGCAGGAAGCACAACTTCATGCGCTCCATAGTCAGATCAACCCACATTTTTTGTTTAATACGCTGGAGTCGGTACGTATGCGGAGCCTCATCAAAGGCGAGAAAGAGACTGCCAAAATCGTGCATAACATGGCCAAGATGTTTCGCAAGTCGATTAGTTGGAATCAGAATAATGTGACAGTACAAGAAGAATTGGAACTCATCGAGAGTTTTTTGCAAATTCAGAAATATCGCTTTGGAGAAAAACTCCAATATACCATTGAGGCAGGTCCTGCGGTACTGATGTACCGCATCCCCAAGATGGTTATCCTTCCCTTTGTTGAGAATGCAAGTATTCATGGAATTGAGTCATCTCCGGGTGTAGGCATCATTCAACTCTTCGTTTCAATGGAAAATGACCAGCTCCATATCAGACTAACGGATAACGGTATAGGGATGTCACAAGCTAAATTGGAAGAGTTGTTAAGTTACCTGGATCAAAACACCGATATGGGAGAGCATGTTGGCATGAAAAATGCGTATAGCCGCTTAAAACTTTGTTATAAAAATCACTTTACATTCGACATCCAGACATGGGAAGGAGAAGGAACACGTATCCAAATTAAGCTTCCACTTGATCCATCAGCAATGCCAGGCGACTAAATATGAGGGATATACTTTTCAAAGTAGGAAGTACACTTTCATGGGTAACTTTGAAAGCGCTATCTTGATATATTGAGAAGGCTTAAAGACACAAACAATACTTTAAGGGGGCATTTGCTACATGTTTAGAAAAAGAAACATTATAACAGGTCTGGCCATTTTACTGGCTGTAACCCTGGCAGGTTGTAATAAAGCCAACCCGGAAGCCTCTTATCCTGACAGTAATGACAATACCCCGGTCACCTTTAAATATTTCACGTTTGGCGGTGGCAAGAAGGACATTCTGGCAAGCAGCACGACCATTGGCAAGAAGCTACAGGAACAAGCTGGCGTTGACTGGAAGATGGAATATCTGGTCGGTGACGGTGCAACCAAGGCAGGAGTGATGATTGCGAGTGGGGATTACCCCGACATCATCGACTCCAGTGGTGAAATGGCTAAATTGATGGATGCAGGATCTTTTATCCCGTTGGATGAACTGATCGATCAATACGGGCCTAACATTAAGCGGGTATACGGGCCTTATATGGACAAATTCAGACAGGAGGATGGAAAGATCTATTTCTTGCCATACACTGCCAACATCGGTTATGTGTCAGAGCCTAATTTTCAGACCGGCTTCTATATTCAGCGTGCTGTGTTAAAAGAGTTTAACTACCCCAAGATCAAAACGCTGGACGAATATTTTGACTTGATTGAGCAATACAAGCAAAAGCATCCGCAGATCGATGGAAAAGAAACCATCGGCTTCGCTACACTTGCGGGTGAATCGGGCAGCTTTTTCACCCTGCTAAATCCAGCTATGCATCTCGCAGGTTATCCAAACGATGGCAGTGTGATGGTGGATATGCAGAGTCATGAAGCCAAACTGGTAGCCGGATCTGATTATCAGAAACAATGGATTCAGAAGCTAAGCGAGGTTAACGCACAGGGGATGTTTGATCCAGAATCGTTCACAATGAACCAGGATCAGTATCTCGCCAAGTTGACATCCGGTCGGGTGCTGGGATATTTCAGTTACTCCTGGCAGGTTGGAGACGCAACGAACAATCTCAAGAAGGCTGGTATAGACGATAAACGTTACGTATCTCTACCGATCGTATTTGATGACAGTGTCAAAGACCAGTATGTGGACCCGCCAGGTTTTGTGAACAACTATGGTGTCGGAATTACCGTAAATGCCAAAGATCCCGTGCGAATTATTAAATATTTTGATAATTTGCTTAAGGAAGAAAACCAGATTCTGGTTCAATGGGGGATTGAGAACGAGACGTATAGTGTTAATGATGAGGGCCGCTTTTACTTTGAAAATGATGACCAACGCAAGGCACATGAAGATCCGGAATTAAGTCGTAAATTCGGCTTTGACTACTTTAATTACAGCTGGCCTCGTTACGGCAATAACTCCGTATTGGAGGACGGAAACGCCTATGGGCCGGGCAATCAACCAGAAGTGGCTACCTTTAGCTACACGGACGGAGACAAGCTTTTGTTAGAGAAATACGGTGTGGAGACATTTACAGAATTATTCAGCACACCGGATGAGCGTCCTTGGTCTCCTGCTTGGTCCATTGCATTGGAGCAGGGCTCTCCTGAACAGATTTTCATCACCAAGGCAGAAGACCTTCAGAAGAAATATTTACCCAAAATGATTATGGACTCACCTTCCACTTTCGAGAACACATGGAATGAATATAGGAGTCAATTGAATCAACTCGACAAGAAAACATACGAAGCTACGATAACACAGGCAGTTAAGGATCGTGTAGCTGGCAAATGGTGAGTGTAATCCATATGAGAAAACACGGAACGGGGGAATATTCACATGTTAAAACCAAAATTTAGAACAGCGGGTTTAGCCATATTACTAACAGCTTTGCTGGCTGGGTGCAGTCAGAACAACTCGTCATCATCACCTTCAGCCACAGGTGATGATGAGAACAGCCCAGTCACGTTCTCGTATTACATGTTCTCTCCAGGCAAGAAGGATGCTCTGGCAAGCGAAACAACCATCGGTAAAGCGTTGCAAGAGCAGACGGGTGTGGACTGGAAGTTGGAATATCTGGTAGGTGATAGTGCTACCAAAGCCGGTGTCATGATTGCCAGTGGAGACTACCCTGATGTCATTAGCTCCAGTGGTGAGATGTCCAAGTTACTGGATGCCGGTGCCTATATTCCGCTGGATGATCTAATTGAGGAATACGGCCCTAATATCAAAAGGGTGTATGGACCATATTTCGATAAAATGAAAAATGCCGAAGACGGAAAAATCTATGCGCTGCCTTATACAGCTAATCAGGGTGAGTATTCAGGTAGTCCAAATGTGGGCGGAGGAGCTTTCTGGATTCAACGCTCTGTGCTCAAAGAGTTTGATTATCCCAAGATCACTACACTGGATGAATATTTTGATCTGATCCAGGATTATAAGGAAAAACATCCAACTGTCGACGGTGCAGAGACCATCGGATTTGTGTCACTTGCGGGTGTGGCCAATAACTTCTTCACACTGCAAAATCCAGCGATGCATCTTGCCGGTTATCCGAACGATGGCAGTGTCATGGTGGACATGAGTACCCATGAGGCAAAAGTCGTCGCCGGAACAGATGCTCAGAAAAAATGGATTCAGAAGTTGAATGAAATCAATGCTCAAGGCATGCTTGATCCGGAATCCTTTACGATGAACAAAGACCAGTACTTGGCCAAGCTGACTTCGGGTCGTGTGTTAGGATACTTCAATTATGGCTGGCAGGTTGGAGACGCGTCGAAAAACCTGCTCTCGGCAGGCATTGATGAGAAACGTTATGCACCACTTCCGATTGTGTTTGATGAAGGAATTAAGGATCAGTACGTTGATCCTCCCGGCTTTGTCAACAACTATGCAACAGGTATATC
The DNA here is from genome assembly GCF_037973995.1 of Paenibacillus sp. FSL R5-0701. Lineage (NCBI taxonomy): Bacteria > Bacillati > Bacillota > Bacilli > Caryophanales > Paenibacillaceae > Paenibacillus > Paenibacillus sp. FSL R5-0701. The sequence goes on from NZ_CP150230.1 coordinate 3,452,215, forward strand.
GGTGAATGCCAAAGACCCTGTTCGTATCATTAAATATTTCGATAATTTGCTGAAGGAAGAGAATCAGGTTCTGGTGCAATGGGGAATCAAGGACGAGACGTACAGTGTGGATGAAAAGGGACGATTCTATTTTGCAAATGAGGATCAACGCAAAGCCCATGATGATCTGGAGCTGAGCCGTAAATTCGGGTTCACTTACTTCGGATCAGACTGGCCGCGATATGGCGGTGAATCTACACTTACCGATGGTAATGCTTATAGCCCTGGCAACCAGCCAGAAGTAGCCGCTGCATCTTACACCGAGGGAGACAACAAGTTCCTTGAAGCCTACGGTATCCAAACCTTTAGTGAATTATTTAACAAACCGGAAGAGCGGCCATGGTTCCCCGCATGGTCCATCGCCCTTGAGCAAGGATCACCTGAACAGATCTTCACCACCAAATCGGATGATCTGCAACGTAAATACTTACCGGAAATGATCTTGGGAGCACCATCGAATTTTGATAAGCTGTGGGATGCCTACATGGCTGAATTGAACAAATTGGACAAAGCTGGTTATGAAGCGACCATTACCAAAGTTGTGAAGGATCGTGTAGCAGGAAAATGGTAATACGAACACTTTAAAACAAACTGTTACATGCGCAGGAGAAGACGAAAGAGCATAAAGTCCGGCTTCTTCTCGCATGAATAACAGCACAGGAAAGGAGCAGGTTCACCGTGGAGAAACCTAATGTCTCCCTTAACTCGATGCCTCCAGCCTCGAGTCCAAAGGGAACCAGAGCACACTCGTTTTTTAAGCGACTTGTGCAGCAACGAACGCTTGCCTGGATGTGTATTCCTTTTGTCATCTGGGCTTTTATCTTCAAGTACCTGCCGTTATGGGGATGGACCATGGCTTTTCAGAATTTCAAACCGGCGAGGTCCTTCTCCGATCAGCAGTGGGTAGGCTGGCATCATTTTAGTATCTTGTTTGAGGACAATACCTTCTACCGGGTGCTGCGAAATACACTCGTTATGAGTTCCATTAAACTGGTGTTAGGATTTGTGACAGCAATTACACTGGCCCTCTTGTTGAATGAGCTGAAAAATGTCATATTTAAGCGTTTTGTGCAAACCGTCAGTTATCTGCCTCACTTTATCTCGTGGGTTGTTGCTTCCAGCATTGTATTAACAGTCCTCTCACCAGACGGAATTATCAATCTGCTGCTGATGAAGCTTCACCTGATTGACAGTCCGGTATTATGGATGGGGAAAGGTGAATACTTCTGGGGTATTCTAGGGGCAACTGAGGTCTGGAAAGATGTCGGTTGGAACACCATTATCTATCTGGCAGCGATTACGGCAATTGATCCGGCGCAATATGAGGCTGCCGAGATTGATGGAGCCAGTCGCTTCAAACGGATGTTATATATCACCCTGCCTGGCTTGAAACCGGTTATTGTGATCTTGTTGATCATGAACATGGGAAGTATTCTTGAATCCGGATTCGAACCCCAATATCTGCTGGGTAACGGGATGAATATGGACTATTCGGAGAATCTGGACATCTTTGTATTGAAATATGGATTAGGGATGGGGAACTTTTCCTTAGGTACAGCAGGCGGCATATTCAAAACTGTGGTCAGCTTCATCTTCCTTTTCTCCGCGAACTATATAGCAAAAAAAATGGGAGAGAGCAGACTATTCTAAAAGGAGGCCTAAGCCATGCGTAAAGGAAACACATCCCGCTTTCGGAATAGCAGCACCGGGGATCGAGCGTTTGACACCATTAACATCGTCTTCATGGTATGTCTGATGATTGTGACGATTTATCCCTTTGTTAATATGATTGCTGTATCCTTCAATAATGCAAATGATGCCATTCGGGGTGGAATATATCTATGGCCTCGTGTATGGACACTGGACAACTACAAATACATTTTTGGCGAATCCGATATCTATCACGCAACTCTGATCTCGGCGCTGCGTACGGTCATTGGAACCGTGGTGTCCGTCTTCTGTACAGCCATGCTCGCGTATACGGTTAGTCGTCAGGAATTTGTGCTTCGCAAGTTTGTTACGATGTTTTTTGTCTTCACCATGTACTTCAGCGGGGGGTTGATCCCCGGTTATCTGCTGATTCGAGACCTTGGATTGATTGGTTCCTTCTGGGTATATATCATTCCGGGTGTAATCGGTGTCTTCAATATGATTGTCATCCGTTCATTTATTGAAGGTCTTCCTGAAGGCATTCTGGAGTCAGCACGCATTGACGGGGCAGGGGAGTTCACGACATTTATCCGCGTTGTCCTGCCGCTAACGATTCCCGCAATGGCAACCGTATCACTCTTTGTAGCCGTGGGACAATGGAATTCCTGGTTCGATGTATTCTTGTACAACTCTTCCAATAAAGAATTAAGCACATTGCAATACGAGTTGATGAAGATTCTGCAAACTTCGACGACCTCAGCGACATCATCAGCTAGTGATGCTTATCAGTCTGCCGAGAGTAATGCAACGGCTGTCACACCAACCTCGATTCGGGCGACCATGACCATTATTGCAAGTGTTCCTATTCTGATGGTGTATCCGTTCTTACAGAAATACTTTGTACAGGGCATGACGATTGGAGGCGTGAAGGGATAGTCAATTCCCTGAATATAATTTCATAGAAGTATGAAAACGCAACAAACTGTACCGTAGTAGCGTCTATTCATCCATAGAATACAACAGGAGTGAAACAAATGCATGTAAAATGGAAGACGATTATTGGTGCTGTTGTCGGCTCTATGCTTATAGGGGTGGGAACGGCAGCTGCGGAAGAAACGTTTGTTGATCTAAAGTATTCCAAGTGGGCAGAGGATGGCATCACGTATATGGCGAAACGGGGAACAGTAGCCGGATATGGCAATGGGATCTTCAAGCCAGAGGCACTTGTGACAAGAGCACAAGCTGTCACTTTTATGGTGCGGGAGCTTTATCCAGATCAACTTCAAAGAGCAGTGGAAGGCACAACCTATTCGGATGTGCCAACTACACACCCGTTCCATCGAGAAATCATGATAGCTGCTAAAAATGGACTTGCAAGTGGTTTTCCTAACGGAACCTTCCGTCCGGACGCACCGCTTAGCCGCGCAGAGACTGCGGCCTTCCTTACACGGGCTTATTCACTAGCGGAAGGTAAGAATCCTGCTAAATGGACTGATACGGACAGGCATTGGGCTGCAGCACCGATTCTTATTATGAGTTCAAACGGCTTGGTCGGCGGTTATTCAGATGCCACCTTCCGTCCGAATCAAGCTGTCACGCGTGCTGAATATGCCGTATTTATGGCGAGAGTAATTCGCTTCGAACGTGAAGCGGCCATTCGGACACAAGATTGGGATAAGCTGATATCCTATATGACGGTAAGCGAGCAAGTTGGTCAGATGCTTATGCCCGACATTAGGCAATGGAATGGTAAAGCGACGACGACCGTGAATGAAGGACTGAAACGCACGATCCATGATCAGGACTTGGGCGGACTTATTCTTTTTGACAAAAATATTGTAGACGTGACGCAGCTTACAACGTTCACACATGATATCCAAAGAGAAGCAGGTGACATTCCTCTATTTCTTAGCATCGACCAAGAAGGAGGCGTTATTAAGCGAATACCAGGAGGCACGAACCTTCCCGGGCAGATGGCGCTTGGCGCAACTGGAGATGCAACGCTAGCCGAAGCAGCTGGTCAGCTGACAGGGGAGGAGCTGAAGGCATTAGGATTGCAGATCAATTTTGCGCCAGTGCTGGACATCAACAGTAATCCAGATAACCCCATCATTGGTATACGTTCGTTTGGCTCGGATGCGGATTTGGTGACACGGCTTGGTCTGGCAACGATAAAAGGGCTACAGCAATCAGGGGTGATGGCGGCAGTTAAGCATTTTCCGGGACATGGAGATACAACGGTAGATTCCCATCTTGGTATGCCTGTGCTTGCCCATAACCGAGAACGGCTTGATGCGGTAGAATTAAAACCGTTTCGGGCTGCGATTAAAAATGGGGTAGAGATGATTATGACCGCGCATATTGCTTTCCCTGCCATAGACAACGAACATGTCACTTCGCTCAAAGACGGTGAACGTGTGCCGATTCCTGCCACCTTATCGAAAAAGGTACTGACAGGACTTCTTCGAGGAGAGTTGGGATACAAAGGTCTCATCGTGTCGGATGCCTTTACCATGAATGCAATTGCGGAGCATTTTGGGGAGAATCAATCAGTAGAACGCGCCGTTTCCGCAGGTGTTGATATCATCCTTATGCCAAAAGATTCAGCAGCGGCCCATCAAACGCTGGTGAACGCGGTGAACAATGAAACGATCAAGGATGAAACCATACATGCATCTGTGAAACGAATCTTGGAGATGAAAGCGAAATATGGTTTATTTGAACGCAGTCAAACTCTCGCGCAAAAGCTAACTAAACTTAACGGTATCATCGGATCGAAGGCGCACCGAGCAGTGGAGCAGACAATCGCAGAGCGGGCGGTCACTGTACTCAGCAGTCGCGAAGGTGTGCTTCCTGATCCAATGAAGCAAGGCGACCGGGTTGTTATTGTCGCAGCCGAGCAGGAACAGGCGAAACAGCTTGAGAAGCAACTGTTGCAGGCCGCTAATAATCTGTCGTTAAAAACTGAAATTGTACTTGTTGGTCAAGGCAACATGAATGAAACGCTCCAAGCAATTGGCAAAGCCAATTATGTCATTCTTGTTTCTTACCAGTTCCGCAATGTGGCCAGCCAGTTCGGTTGGGGTGATTATCAAACCTTGATTAATGCGATGAACAAGAGTAATCAGCGATATACGCTGTTCTCACTCGGTAACCCTTACGAGATGATCTATTTACAGAACGTGCGCTCAGGGCTTGCTGTGTATGGAAAGCAGGAGCCAAATACGTCTGCCGGGATCAAAGTATTGCTTGGTCAACTGAAAGCTGGAGGACAGTTGCCGGTACTAACGGATTAAATGATACTTTATAGAACATTAATGTAACCCAGTGAAAAAGAGAAACTGGGTTGTCTCGAAAAAACTCCCTTAAAGTCGCTTTTATAGCGGCTTTTTTTTTGATTTACAGGTCATTATTCTTAGGTAGAAGAACTTGACCCGATCTCAGATGGCATACTAGAACGTATTGCACCCCTGATGTTAAAAAAAGATTGCTCAATTTTAACCGCAATTGAAAGCGAATACATATTCTCATCATAATTGTACGTATAGGAGGTATGATTTAAGCAATCTATATACACCAGAAGTCAATAAAATAACGAATGTAACCGCTTATTTGAAAACGAACGTTCAAAAAATGCTGTGGTTAATAACCGACTAGAGGTGAAGTGATATGGATTATAAAGAACTGTCCAAACAAATCGTGAAAAACATTGGTGGAGAGAAGAATGTAACTTCTTTGATGCACTGTGCAACACGGTTAAGATTCGTTTTGAAGGACCCGGACAAGGCAAACAAAAACAAATTGATGGAGCTAGACGGGGTGATTCAGGCCTTGGAGGCAACTGGTCAGTATCACGTCGTCATCGGTAGTCAAGTATCAAAGGTCTTTGATGACATACAGCGTCTTTATTCATTTAACAGTGATTCCGGAGACGACGAAGAAGTAACATCCACGCCGCAGGAAAAGCAATCAGATGAAGTTAAACCTGCAAAAAGGAAAAATCCGATCAGTAAACTGCTGGAGACGGTCATCAGCATTATGGGACCTTTGATTGGAGTTATGGCAGCAACTGGTATTGTCAAAGGATTCTTGGCGTTGTTCCTGTCACTAGGATGGATTATGGATTCGAGTGGAACTTACAAAGTACTCTATGTCGTCGCGGACGTAATCTTCTACTTTATGCCAGTCTTTGTTGGCTTCTCCGCAGCTAAACGTTTCAAAATGAACGAACTGGTAGGTATGGCGATCGGTGCAGCATTATTCTATCCAACACTGGCAGAATTGCTTAAGGCTGACCCGATCAGCGTACTAATGTCAGGCTCCCTACTGGAAGCCCCCGTTTATACGACATTTGCGGGAATCCCTGTTTTGTTAGCCAGTTATTCAGCGACAATTATTCCTGCAATTCTGGCCGTGTATTTTGCTTCCAAGGTCGAGCATGTAGCTAAAAAATATATACCTTCGGTTATCTCAAGCTTCGGAGTTCCACTGGTGGTTCTGTTAATCTCTATTCCAGTTACATTGATTGTAATTGGACCACTAGCCATGCTGTTAAGCCAGATGATCGCTAAAGGTATTCTCAGTGTGTACGGCTTGAGTCCAACATTAATTAGCGCGCTTTTAGGTGGATTGTGGATTCCAATGGTTGCTGTGGGTTTGCATGGTGCTATTGTACCGATCGCCCTGACGAACTTCTTCACTAACGGTTATGATGTCATCTTCCCAATGATTACAGGTCATTCGTTTGCGATTGCTGGTGCAATTGTGGCTATGGGCATGAAAAATACCAACAAAAAGCAAAAAGGACTTGCTTATTCCGCCGGATTTAACTCGGGGCTTATGGGAGTCATTGAACCAGCCTTGTATGGCTTCCTGCTTGCTGAGAGAAAGATTTTAACGATGGTTTGTATTGTTTCCGGTATTGGTGGGGGAGCCATTGGATATTTCGGAGCCAAACTTTTGCAACTAACGCCGAGTGGAATCTTCGCTCTGCCAGGATTTATTGATACTCAAAACACTGGAACACAGGTAGGGTTTATCGTTGTACTGGTTGTTATGATCCTGTCATTCGTTATACCTTTTGCTCTTACATTACTGATGTATCGTGGTAAAAAAGAAAATATTTCAAACAAATAGATTCAATAGGGAGAGAGAAACCATGATGAAAAAAGATTTTTTATGGGGTGCAGCGATGTGTGCGACTCAGAGTGAGGGCGGCTATCTCGAAGGTGGAAAGGGTCTCACGCTAGCTGATCTTTTCCCCGCAATCAGCGAAGGTCGTTGGGATGCGATCTATAATATCGAAAAGGCGATGAACACAAAATACGATTACTATCCAAGTCATAACGCGATCGATTTCTATCATCGTTACCCGGAAGATATCAAGTTGCTGGCGGAGCTGGGGATTAATTTTCTTCGTACTTCAATTAACTGGGCTAGAATTTTCCCGAACGGGGACGATCCTGAGCCAAATGAAGAAGGGTTGGCTTTCTACGATCGATTATTCGCAGAATGTGCGAAGTATGGAATCACTCCTGTAGTTACATTAAACCACTTCGATACTCCGCTTGCTCTGATTCACAAAGGCGGTTGGAAAAACAAGAAGGTCATTGATTACTTCGTCACCTATTGTGAAACGGTATTCCGAAGATATAAAAATCACGTCAAGTATTGGATCACATTCAATGAAATCAATATGGTCCTGGGTATTCCAGCAGTTGGTGGTTTGATCGATCCTAATAAGGAAGAGAACATTCTGGAAGCCAAATTCCAAGCCGCTCACAATCAGCTTGTATCTGGAGCACTCGCTACAAAGGTTGGACATGAGATCAATCCTGATTTTGAGATCGGATGCATGATCGGAGCAGGTAAGAACTATGCCTACACATGTAACCCAGAGGATGTCTGGGCAGCTTATCAAGCGGATCAGAATGAGTTCTCACTAGTAGACGTACAAGCCAAAGGGAAATATTCCGACTATATGCTGAGTTACTTTAGAAGAAACGAGATCGATTTGAAAGCTACTGAAGAAGAAATGGACATTCTGCGTAAATATACCAGTGATTTCGTAGCGTTGAGCTACTATTCTACGCGGCTCGTATCCTCGGATAAAGAAGACAAAGAGAAGACTGGCGGCAACATTAATGGTACATTGAAAAACCCATATCTGGAGGCTAACGAATGGGGCTGGCAGATCGATCCGACAGGATTTAGAATCACGTTGAATGAGCTGTATGACCGATATGACCAGCCGCTCTTTATTGTCGAGAATGGTTTCGCAGTTAGAGAAACTCCGGACGAGAATAACTATCTGGAAGACGATTACCGTATTGCCTATTTCCGTTCCCATATCAAGGCAATGCAAGACGCCATGTCCGACGGAGTCGATATCATAGGCTATACCACGTGGGGGACGATAGATATCGTTAGTGCCAGCAGCGGAGAAATGAGCAAGCGATATGGCTTGGTCTATGTCGATCTGGATGATAAAGGGCAAGGAACGGGTGACCGCTTCAAAAAGAAATCTTTCGACTGGTACCAAGAGGTTGTTAGGTCAAACGGTGAAAACTTGTAAGTAAGGTTCTGTAACTAAATCTCATGAGGTCGGCTCGTCTAACGAGTGGCCTCTTTGATGTATGGTCTCTGATCCAAAGAAAAGAAACAAACGATATTTTGCATCTAAGATGAATGTATCAGGAGATGCCAGACGGGGAAAAGTATCGGAAAGACTAGACGAAAGTCTCGTATCCTGTATCAGATTTGCAAGATGAAAGCCGCCGGCAAACCTGTTGTAGCAATTCTAATGAATGGTTTTCGCCTGGCATAGGTATGGAAACGCTGAAAAATTGACGTATTGTTAGAAACATGGCATCTTGGTAGTTAGATAACAAACAACCACTTGAGTATGGTGCGTATAATTACTAAATGAATCTAAAGAAGAATTAAAGGTAGCCATGAACGCGAAATGTTTTTGCGTTTATGGCTTTTTTGGAGGCTTGTTATGAAACTTGTAAACCCGTGGGAAAATATCGCGATTCAACAAATCATCCCTGGAAGCAGCATCCATAATTTTGATGGGAAAGTTCATATCCTTTATGTGTTGAAGGGCTCTATCGAAGTTGAAAGTGAAGAGGAATCGATCAAGGTCGAGTCGCCAGGGTTTTATATTTTACCGAGATCCGACTCCTTTCAGTTGACGTCAACACAGACTCTTTCCTACGATATCGCACTCTATTATAACTATGATAAGAATCAGGGAGACAACGGATACCAGTTCGAGTTTCGTGGCGATTCGAGAAAAGGCGGGAATGGTAGTGACGAGGAGATGAGTCATCTTGCCAATAAGCTACTGTCCGGATTTTACTTGGAGAAAAACAGCATGTCTGACGTCGAGGTATTTAACCTCTACTTCTCAATGTTGAGCTTGCTGGAGAGAAAGTATTATAAGGAAGTTCCCATTCGCAGTAATAAAAATATGCGCAGCCGAATTGAAGAGATTAAATTCTACCTGGGTAACAACTTCGAGAAAGATATCAAGTTGAAGGAAATCGCCAAGAAGTTCTTCGTATCAGAACAGTATTTGTCACGAATATTCTCTGAAATCGTTGGACAATCGTTAAGCGACTATCTGCTGGGGCATCGAATGCGCAACGTGGAAAGACAACTGCTCGAGACAAACGATCCGGTAACCTCTATTGGATACGAGGCGGGGTTTACGAATATCAATTCCTTCAACAGACTTTTCAAAAAGAAACATGGCATAAGTCCGAGCACATTCCGTAAAACGAAGACGCCTAATCCGGTTATTCGGAATATTGAATCAGAGGAATGCGATCAAAAAGAATTAGAAGCCGTTCTGCAGCATGTGAATCAGGAGAAGAAGCGTAAAATTCGAATAGAAGCTCAGAATAGCGAAGATATAAGGATCTCGTCCGCAATCTTGAATGTAGGACAAGCTTCAAAACTGCTGATGACTGAGTTGAACGATCAACTTGCTGTATTTGAAAAGTACAAGATATTTGAATTCTCAAGAGTAAGTGGACTCCTGAACAGAAACATGCTTCGCGTAGAAGGAAATACTCCTGATTACGCACTGGTTGCAAAAGCGATCGGAAAGCTTGTGGCCAGAGGCTGGAAGCCGTTTATTGTACTTAATCCTCCCGAAGCTGCCGAAGTCGTTACGAGTGTTGGTCATAACCATAGAACATACTCCTTGGAAAACTGGCTAAAGGAAATTCAAGAATTGTTCCGTCTGTTACTTAATCAATACGGAAAATCAGCGTTGGTCCAATGGAAAATCGAAGTGGTCAGACCTAGCCCATGGCATTATGAGACGGGTATTAATCATGGTTGTGAACGTTTCAAGGGAAAACTTCGCAGTTATGACTTATCCCTGGATGAAGAATTTGTTAAGTACTACGATGAAGTACGGAAATTACTCAAAAAGGTGGAACCCGGTTTACAGGTTGGGATCGGAGGCATTGTGTTAGAGAATAAGGAGACTCATCAGCATGGCTTTCTGGCTCATCTTGTGCATGAGGGTATCGAACCAGACTTCTGTGGAATTTCCGCACTGCCGTATTCCAAAAAGAACAGTACCACTAACGGTAAATCTGCAATCGTCAAGTCAACCAAAGAAAACTATTTATTGATGATGACCCAAAGCCTGATTACGTATCTGGAGGATAATCTGAACGTACCAGACCTCTATCTCACCGAATTCAACATTACGTCATCGAGTCGCGATCAGTTGAACGATATGGCATTCAAAGGATTATATATATTTCACCAACATCTGGGTCTCACTGACCTCTACAAAGGCATTGGATATTGGTTGGTGTCAGATTTTGCTTACCCAAATGAAATTGCGGAGGAAACCATTGAGTTTAGTGGTGGTCCCGGACTTCTAACCGTGAGTGGCATTCCCAAAATCGGCTTTTATGCCTATGAATTCCTGAACAAACTTGGAAATACATTGCTTTTTCGGGATTCATCCTTGTTCATCACCAAAAACGAAGATGAGGATATTACAATTTTGGCTTATTTATACGCTCCGGTAGACCCATCATATTTTAGCTCGTTCGAAAAATACGATATGAACAGTAACAAATTCATCTTTCACAATCCTGCATCCAAAAATATGATATTACAACTATATAACCTGCCTGCAGACTGCCGTAACTACAGAGCTGTCGTAAAAAAAATAAGCTTCAACGATGGAAATGCGTTAGATGAGGCTTTAAAGATGACCAGTCTGAATTCATTCGACATGGAGACTATAGATTACTTAAAAGTCCGGAGTACCCCGGTAACTTACTTGAGACATATCCAGGCTCGTGGGGGAACTCTGGAAATGGATATTAAGATTGAGCCTCAACAGATACTCTGTATTACGTTGGAGCGAATGTATTGAGAACTATATTTTCTAATCATTAGGTTGTATGTATATAAGTAATTGCTCTAAATTAACCATCAAGTCTTAGAGAAATTAACATCATCAAGATTGTAGGAGTAATTAGTAGGTAAAATGCAATCTTTGTTATGAAAAAGTAACTAAAATATGATATGTAATCGGTTACTTCAGTCCAAAAAATCGGATAAACCCCATGTTGAGATTACAAGTATAAGTTATTAAATTATTAACATGGGGTACGAAGTGAAACAGGAGGAATGGCTTTTGTTTAAGAAAATGAGTGCATTATTTAGAACTGAGAAACAACCACAAGAGCAACAAAGTACAACAGTTGTTGCAGATGAAGTTCAACCATCTATTTCTGACGAAATACTGCTTAGTCCTATGATCGGGCAATTAATTCCATTGAGTGATGTAAAAGATCCTGCTTTTGCTATGGGGGCTATGGGGGATGGAATCGCTATTGAACCCATGGAAGGAAAGGTTTTATCACCAGTAGATGGTGTTATTATGAATACGCCTAAATCCAAACATTCATTATTTATCAATAGTAAGAATGGCGCAGAAATATTAATTCATGTTGGGATAGATACGGTTAAGCTTAAAGGAGAGCATTTCAATGTTCTGGTTCATGTAGGACAACAGATAAAAGCTGGAGATTTACTTATTGAATTTGATTTAAACATGATAAAGCAGAGTGGGTATGAAGTAACTACACCGATAATTATTACGAATAGTTCGAACTACTCTCAGATTGAAAAAAACGAATATAAAAAAGTAATTATCGGCGAACAAATCCTGCAACTACATGCCGAAGTTTAAATTTACTAATATAGAGTGCAATAGCATATCCCATATAAAGCCGCTGTCATAGCGGTTTTTTTGGTATGTACATAAGTTCGTTTACTCTTGAGTGCACCAACCCGAAGGCAGAAAAGATGCAAAAGACTGATCCATCTGCTGGAATCAGTCTTTTGCACTTTCTGGATATGCCGTCACTCATGTATTTCCTCGCTACAGACAAAATGGAGCAGCATCTTCACAAACTGCTCCCTGATCCGTGTATCCATTTCATCGGATTTGGACGGATCGATCTTAACGATCCTCTGTAGCATACCCATCATCGTTGTGAAGATGAATTGAGCAAGCTCGAGTGGGGGGGACGGATTCTTGATACTGCCGTCAGCAACGCCTGTAGTTAAAGCATGCAAGAGGAAATGGTCTTCTTTCCCGTGCTGGTTGAACTTATCATACTTTTCTCTTAATTCAGGACTAAAATCATACATCTCATAGTTGATATCAAATAATTGAATAAACCGGATGTAGTCTGGATGATCCTGGGCAAACACAACCCATACATTCAACATGACCTTAAGTTGTTCTCGCCCGTTCATGTCCTTCGTTGATGTACGACTAATCTCATCTGTTAAATGTTCGATCAGTTGCATCTGAATGGCTAGAAGAAGCTCAGCCATAGACTGAAAATGTTTATAAAAGGTCACTCTACTAAGTTCAGCTTTCGTACATACATCCTTAATCTTCACCTGGAGCAATCCATATTTCAAAAAAAGCTCCTTACCTGCTGCAATCAAATCATCACGATGTTTATTTCCCAATTGTTGATGCCAGTTTTCATTCACTTGTATACAATTGTCCTTTCTTCGAACGAAATGCGTTCAAGGTCAGTCCGAGAGAAGCGAGCAGCATAATTGCACCAAAAATATACGGGAAGTTTATGTTTTTGTCAAACAATAGTCCTGCGATCAGCGGCCCAATCACCGTTCCGAGACTGGAAAATGTGGTGTTCAGACCGGATGCATAACCTTGCCGATCTCCCGCATTCTTGGATATTAACGTGCTGACCGAAGGTCGCAAAAACGAATTAAAGGCAAAGAATAACGCAGAAGCGAACAACAGAAACACAAGGTTGACTTTAATTAACATTAACAATAAAGCTATAGGTGTGATTATCAAGGAGAGACGGATCAACTTAATTTCACCGATTCTCTGTACGAACCAATCCAAAAGCCAGATCTGAACAACGATACCGATAATCGCGCCCAAGGTAATAATGATGGAGATTGTTGCAGCATCAAATCCATATTTTTGCTCTGCAAAAAGAGCGAATACCGTCTCATAACTCATGAGGCCAAAGGTCATGACAAGCAATACAATCAAATATTTGAAATAGGGGACTTTAAAAGAACTCCAGATTTTTTTGCCCAAGTGATCTCCTTTTTGAAGACGGATGGAGACCGTTCTTTTCTCCGGGGGAAGTGTCTCAGGCAATAGCAACGTCATTAGGGCCGCAATCAGTCCCAGCCCCGCTGCGAAGAAATAGGGCATGCGAATGCCCATCTCGGCGATGAGACCGCCCAGACCAGGTCCCAGAACCATCCCCAAGTTCATAGCTGCGCCGAAATAGCCCATGCCTTTTGCACGTGTTTCTGGCGTTGTAATATCGGCGACATATGCGAGGTTGGCAGGAACCATTAAACCAAGACTGATTCCACCGATAAAGCGTGCGACATAGAGGAACGGTAATGACGTCGACAGCGCAAATATGATATCTGAGATGACAGACAGAAACATACCTGCGATGATCAACTTTTTGCGTCCAAATCGATCAGACAGTTGTCCCCCGAGAGGTGAAAAGAAGAATTGAGCCGCACCAAAGGCGGCAACTAAAAATCCTGCTACTGTGCCTCCCGCATGAAAAAGCTTCAAATACTCTGGCAATATGGGGATGATCATGCCTTGCCCCAATAAAGCGATAAACAGATTTAACATCAGAATGAACAGTGGAAAGCGAACTGATTTTGGTAATGTACTCATGTACGTCATTAACCCCTTCGTTTACAACTTGTTAACCTTTACATCGTGTAAACCATTTTAAATGATTTGAAGGAAATATGTAAATCTTTTTTTTAATGAAGCAGTCTGATGAGTAGAGTTATAATTGGATTCATATGGAGGTGGGAACACGTGAAATTAGAGGAATTGTTTACGGTACATGTGAACATCGAAGAATCATTTGATTTGCAGAATAGCGAAGATGATTCGGTTGTCATGATTACTTTTACAGGCAGCGTAACCGGAAAGTACTTTGAAGGAATCGTGCTGGGTGGAGGAGTGGATACGCAGATCATCGGGAAGAATGGTGGTCCGCATACTCTATCGGCAAGATACATGCTCCAAGGCAAGGACTACACAGGGCATACATGCAAAATTTATATCGAAAATAACGGAATCATCGATAAAACGCTGAAAACTGCTTTATTTCGTACTTCCCCCAAGATGATTACAGACAGCAAAGCCTTATCCTTCTTGAATCGTGAGACACTTGTTGGAGAAGGTCATCCGACGGAGTCAGGGATAGATATAAAAATATATAGAAAACCGCTGTAATGCGGGATAAATAGCAATTATTTGTTTATTGTATGGCAGAGAAGATAGCTTTTTATAACGAAAAGTCAGAGTCGCTAAATAAAGCGGCTCTTTTTGTCGTATGAAACTTTACGTCAATTTTTATATGTATTCTTTTACAATCAATTAACATAGGATGGATACTGCGCAGACACTTCTCACCTATAGTATGATGAGCGAAAATAAAACTAATACGAGCATATCAAGGGAGAAAACGATTCAATATGATGATCAAAAAAATCGGGATTTCAGTAGCATCACTCGCCATGTTAACGTCTGTAAGTGTGTTTGACGTATATGGTGCAGGCTCCAAACGCATGATCGAAGTGTCTGAACAATCGGCTAATGTGGTCGTGAACGGACAAAGGGTGGAAGGAGAGTCGTTTCTCTACAATGGAGTTACTTATGTACCGGCAAGAGCTGTTGGAGAGGCCCTGGGGCAAGAGGTAGACTGGGATAACAACACCCAATCGGTATTTGTTGGAGCAAAAATGAACGATCAGCAGGGATACCGCGGCACCAAAACGCCATATCCTTTTAAGGCAACAAGTTATACAAAAGCTCCTAATGGATATGAACCCGTATTTATTAACTACATAGGGAGACACGGTTCCAGACATCTATCCAGTTCCAAGTACGACAAGACGCTCTTTGAACTGCTTGACATCGCTGAGAAGGATGGGCAGATCACTAATCTGGGCAAAGAGCTGAAGAAGGAAATTGGCAATCTGATGAAGGTTGAAAAAGACCACTATGGATTGTTATCCACTACGGGTGGAGAAGAACTGAAAGGAATAGGAACCAGAGTCGGGCAGAATTTCAGAGAACTATTTACATCAGATAAAAAAGTAATTGCTCAGGCCACCTTCAAAGATCGAACGCCCCAGAGCAGAGATCAGTTTATTGACGGGTTAGAGGAAAGCTTGGGAGATAACAAGGTAGACATCCTGGCTTCAGCCTTTGAAGAAGGGAAAGACCCCTATCTACGGCCCTACGACCTGGCTACGAAGTATAACGAGTACTTAGAAGATGGAGACTGGGTTAAATTATACGAGGATTATGTCACACAGAGGACTGGAACGCGGTATGCAAAAGAGGTCCTTTTGCAATTTTTCTCTGAAGACTTTTATCAACGGCTGAACGCTGGAGAGTTTGAACTGAAAGATGAGAAGGGAAAAGTGAAGCTCAGCAACCCAACCGAGGCTGCTTCTAATTTATACGAACTCTACATCATATCTTCGAATATTAAAGGAGAAGGTGACTTCGAATTCGGGCGGTATTTCACGGCTAATCAGTTGAAATGGTACGAGAGCATTGACAATATCAATGATTTCTATGAAAAAGGTCCATCTTTAACGTCAACGGATCTGCCGCAGAATATCATTGCACCTCTGGTCAAAGAGTTGATCGTGTCTACCGAACAGTCCATTCAGCAGAAAGACACGGCTGGTATATTTCGTTTTGCTCACGCAGAAACCATCATTCCATTATCTTCATTCCTGGATATCGCCGGAGCTAATGTGAGCATTGATAAACCGCAGGACGTGACCCAAAACTGGAATGGCTCGGTTATCTCACCGATGGGGGCAAATATCCAATGGATTCTGTATTCCAATGGTAAGGATATTCTCGTAAAAATGCTTAGAAATGAAGGAGAGATTGCCTTCCCGATTGAAACAAAGACCTATCCGTACTATAAATGGGAAGATGTGAAGACATATTACGAAAACAAACTGCAGAAGGTAGGCGTAAGCTTGGACAGCAGTTTGGAAGACAATATCGAGCTTTTACAGAAAGAATTCTAGTTGGTGAACCCATATCAAATGTGGATGAACATGAAGAAAGCAACTCCTAAACGGGGCTGCTTTCTTTTTTTATTTGGAACGAAAAGAATGAACGCAAAAAAATCCTAAAACAAAATGTGACCAAATGCCGTCCGTAAGAGTGTTAGAGGTATAAAGGAGGGCATACAACCATGCAGCGATCAGTGCCCCAGCTGGGCGATCATGTGATGAAAGTCTATGAGACATACGCGGATACGCTGTTCCGGATTGCCATGGTGCACCTCGGCAGACGAGAAGACGCGGAGGAAGCCACTCAGGATACCTTCATCAAACTAATAGAAAAAGCACCTACATTCAACGATGCGGAGCATCAGAAAGCATGGTTGATTCGGGTCATCACCAATCATTGCAAATCCTTATTAGGCAGAGGCTGGCGTAAACGGGAGGTTAAGCTGGAGGGAGTCGATCCCCTTACAACAGACAACCCTGAAGATCACGCGCTGATCGAACTTGTGCTGTCACTGCCCGTCAAGTATAGATCGGTGGTTCATCTGTATTATTACGAAGATTATCCGATCCGAGAAATCAGCGAGATCCTGGAGATTAGCGAATCAGCAGTGAAAATGAGATTAAAACGAGGCAGACAGCTGTTAAAACTGGAGCTGGAAGGAGAGGAACTGTAATGAACGAAGAACAATTCAAACAAAACTATAAGAAAGCGGTGGATAATATGAAAGCAAACGAACAAATGAAGAAACGGGTAGAGCAATCCTTAAACACGCAACATCAGGGACCAAAACGTCAACGTAAACCATTATACATTGCAGCAAGTGTCGTTATCGCTGCCAGTATTGGCTTGGCTGCGCCAAGTGTATGGCAACAATTCAATGGACCAGCCGCACCAACACCACAGGTGGCAGCGGTGACTCCAGGCACGTCGTTCGATCCGATCGTGATTCCGAAGATGGAGTTGCCGGATTCACAGGTCAAAGGCGCGATGGCTGATATGGTGCAATTGGTCGTGTATGGAGGAAACGTCTATACACAGTCCCCAACATTGCTTGAAGGCGCCAATGCACTCAACCTGCGGGGGGATAAACTGGGGACCACCACTGGCGGCATTGATGAGCTGAGCGGCCAGGATAAATACTCGGAACTTGCTTCCAACATTGGCGAAGCTGACATCTATGCGGTCAATGGCTACGATAAGGACTTCCGCATCATGTCTTACACCGAGATCGATGGTCAGGTGTATGCTCAACTATTTGACAAGAACAACGGGATCACCATTGGTACTGGTGCCGATCTGATCGGCAAGCTACATCTCGAAGGCAACATCACTTCTGCGCAATGGGAAACGTTTGACAGCTGGAATAACGGATTGCAGCAGCTTCAACCGTTAGCAGCGGATGAAGCACTGGACAGCTTTATCTCGGCGTTATCTGCTGCCAAACCAATCGCAACGAGCCCGGAATTGGAAGAGAACCTCTACGGCAAGGAAGATCGCAAGATCATCTATCTCACATTGGAAGATAAAACGCAGGTCCCACTGGTTCTATTCGGTGAAGGTCTGGTTCGTTACGGTAATGTTCCGGCATTCCTGGAAGTGGAGAAAGGCACATTTCAATCATTCTGGAACAGCTTGGGTGAGTAACGCGAAGACAGTAATATGGATTCATGAAGAAGAGCGAACATGGCACGCAAGTGCTTTGTTCGCTCTTTTGATTATCGGTGGGGTTAGATTAATTAGAATTTTTGTAATACACCAAGTGATCGGTCCATTCATTATTTTCGTGAATAAACCCTTTACGTAGACATTCAAATTCCATACCAACACTCTCTGCCAGTTTCATGGAAGGGGTGTTATCCACATTGATATGAGCCTCTATACGGTGGAATTTCAGATGTTCGAATGCAATATGAAGTGCTTCATTCACTGCTTCTTTCCCATAACCTTTTCGCCAATACTGATTATGGATCGTGTATCCGAAGCTTCCCCATTGAAAATCATCTCTTGCCAAGGTAGCAATATCAATCATACCCAGATGTGTACCATCATGCTTTCTAAACACACCAAATACATAAACGGCATCTGTACGCGCTAACTCTTGATGTCGATCTACCAGATCACGAAACCAATCCAGTGTGCATTCACTCATATCCATTTTGCCTGTATCATGACGGTGTTGGGAGGGATGACGGTTTTCGAACTCATTCAACCAATTTTCATAGTCGTCTTTCTGTAATGGTCGGATGACTAGCCGTTCTGTCTCTGAAATATGATCAAATTTTTCTGGTTTTAATATCAAAATGACAACTCCTCTGTATTGAATGTATGCTCATGGCATAGCACTGAAATAGTCCATAACCACGCTGCGAAACTCTAAAGCGGCTTTGGAAATATATCTGTTTTTGTGCGAAAGTAGAGCGATTTCCCGAACGAGCTTGTGTTCCTCTACCTGAAGATATCTAATGCGCTCATGCGGGTTTCTGGCTGTGCTAGGTATAAACGCGAGACCGATCTCCGCTTCCACAAGGGCTGTTAATCTTGCAGGCTCATCACCTTCATATACATACTTCGGTAGGAAACCAGCGGATTGACATACGGAATCTACCATATCACGAACCCCATACCCTTGCTTCACCCCAACAATCCGCTCGTCCTTAAGCTCGGTTAATTGAATGCTGCTTCGATCTGCATATCGATGACCCATAGGAACAGCGACTACAATCGGATCGTCATATAGGATCTGACATTCGATATCGTCACCATGAATCGGAGGGGAGGAGAGACAAAAGTCCACCTCGCCCCGATGTAGAAGTCTGGACATGTTTTCTAACGAAACCATTTGCACATGGAACTGAATATCCGGTTTGTTTTTCCGGAATTCCCGCAGTATGCCTGGCAATGTGCTCGCCGTAGTCACCGCCAATTGCAGTGTACCCTGATCCGGGTTGGAGAGGTCAGCAATTTCCCGCTTTCCTTGTTCCAATTCAAATAAGGCTTTTTCAGTTCGCTGAAGAAATGTTCTTCCAAAGTCGTTTAATCGCAGCTTTCTCCCGATTCGATCAAATAAAGGGACTCCCAGGTCATCCTCTAATCGTTGTATCGTTTTGCTCAGGGAGGATTGCGTGACATGCAGCTTTCCTGCAGCTTCCGTAACATGTTCGCATCGGGCCACCGTCAGGAAATATTTTAGTTGAAGAAGTTCCATTTGCACCATTCCTTCATTCCTTCTAGTTCATCAAATCATAACATATAATGCGTTGGAATAAATGAATGTTTTCAAGTAAGATGACAGCAGAAGAAGGAGAGGTGCACCAATGAACGTTCGAAATAAAGGATTGATGTTAGCTGTTGGACTCGGAATTATGTTGAATCCGTTGAATTCCTCCATGATTTCGGTGGCTATTTCAAGGCTACAACAAGTGTATCAACTTAATTTTACAGCCGTTTCGTGGATTATTTTATCATTTTACATTGCCAGTGCTGTCGCTCAACCCGTCATGGGCAAATGTAGTGATTTGTTTGGCCGCAGGAAGATATTCCTCATGGGTCTTATTATTGTTTTTGTATCATCCATGCTAGCTCCGTGGTCTCCCAGTTTTTCGTGGCTCATCGTATTCCGAATCATTCAATCGATTGGCACAAGCATGATGGTGGCCGTCGGAATGGCGATTGTCAGAATTAACGTGACTGACAAGCAAGCCTCCGCCTTGTCCACCTTGGCTATATTCCTTTCTGGAGCGGCTGCGATCGGGCCCTTTATTGGTGGAGTATTGATTCATTGGTGGGATTGGCATAGCATATTCATCGTTAATATTCCGTTTGTCTTGGCAAGTTTTTGGTTCGCCTGGAAAACAATCCCGAAGGACGAGCAATCCCCGTCTATCTCTGGTCACATGTCCATTCGGAAATGGCTTGCGTTAATTGACGCACCAGGCATCCTGATGTTTACGGTAGCCTTGGTAACTCTGCTCATCGGTTTACTTTCAGTAAATTCCACAGGAGATATTTCAACATGGCATCTGCTGACAGGAGCGATCGGGTTAATCGCACTCGTTATGTTCATTCGACATGAATTAAAAGCAGACACGCCTTTCATCCCTCTGCGAACCTTTGCCACATATCCCGAGATGACTTGGGTGAATGTGCAATACATGCTGGTAAATATCCTGTTTTACGCACTATTTTTTGGAGTTCCTACGTATTTGAAGCAGATACGACATCTCAATGAAGTTCATACAGGAATGAGTATGCTAGCTTTGGGGTTATGTTCAGTCATTATTGCTCCGATTGCAGGGCGCTGGATTGACAGATCAGGATCACGGCCAGCGCTGATCTTATCCGCTTCTTTAATGACATTGGGCTCTATATTGATCGTTGTTATGAATGAAACTTCTCCAATCTTCATAATCATTGTTGCCTTAGCTTTATTTGGAATAAGTAACGGCCTAAACGCGGTTGGCATGCAAGCAGCACTGTTCAAAAGCACACCCAAAGAAATGATTGGAGTCGCATCGGGTATTTTTAATACATCACGCTACCTGGGGACCATCTTATCGTCGTTATTCATTGGAATTGTTATGGGAGATACATTTAATGTGACAGGATTTCACATGCTTGGCATCATCCTTACGGTATTAGCTGCATCATTGATCATCATGAGCGTACGTCGCGAGGCAGGTCCGGTGAGTCCGGAGCAAGTAAGCAAGTAAATAGCGAATCTGCCGTGCAATAGCACGTTTACACCCAATGAATCAATAGCTCCATTGGGTGTATTTTTTGTTTTTCACCAAGTTGTCAGAAAGAGTTGATCCTTTCTTGAACGTTTAAGGTAGAAGACGTGTCTTTGATTGAATTAGGTAAAAATAAAGATATAATAATTTTGATTAATAGGCTTGGTCAGTACTTGAAGTGCATCAATATCAGATTTTCATAGGCATCCAGCGCTTGTTATAATCGGGAGCCAACAGGAGTAAACGCATTAAAGGTGTGGCAAGATATCGTCGTACCTACCTTTGTGAAATATTTCGCAACTATGCATTGAGCTTGGCCGAAGCTGATATTGATTGTTTCAAAATTGAACAGAGTTTGAAGGGAGGCAGTATAACGAATGGCTATTGATACGGTGTTATGGAGCAGGCTGGTGACTGGTTTGACGCTCGGGTTCCACGTTATTTTTGCAACACTTGGTGTCGGTGTGCCTCTGATGATCGCTATTGCAGAGTTCATCGGCATTCGGAAGAAGGATCACCATTACATACTTATGGCGAAGAGGTGGTCACGAGGGTTTGTCATTTCTGTCGCGGTTGGTGTCGTGACAGGCACAGCGATATCGCTGCAATTGGCTCTGGTATGGCCGAATTTTATGAAACTGGCCGGGAATGTCATTGCACTGCCACTATTTATGGAAGTATTCGCGTTCTTTTTTGAAGCCATCTTCCTGGGCATTTACCTGTACACGTGGGATCGGTTCAAAAATCCGTATATCCACTGGTTGCTGACCATTCCAATTGTCGCCGGGGCAGGTATGTCTGCTGTTTTTATTACTACAGTGAACGGATTCATGAACCAGCCTGAAGGCTTTGTGATGGAAGCAGGCCAATTCATGGCAGTGAACCCCGTGCAAGCGATGCTGAATACGGCGACGTTCTCCAAAGTGTTCCATGTATTAAGCTCGGCTTATCTGACAGGAGCTGCCCTGTTAGCAGGAATAGCAGCCTTTGCGATGCTGAGAAAGGGAGTGTCCGCCTACCACAAAAAAGGCTTGAATCTCATGATGGCCGTTGTACTGGTATTCAGTTTATTAAATTCCTTAGCTGGAGATGTATCTGCCAAGTTTTTGGCTGAGCATCAGCCGGAGAAGCTCGCAGCTGCCGAGTGGCATTTCGAGACGGAAAGCGGAGCGGATTTGATTTTATTGGGATGGCTGAATGCTGAACATGAAATTATAGGCGCACTACATTTGCCGAAGGTGCTCAGTTTCCTTGCCTTTGGAGACTTTGATGCCGAGGTAACCGGGCTGAACGAATTTCCACCAGATGAGCATCCACCTTTACTTGTGCATTATTTGTTTGATCTAATGGCTGGAATCGGATTTGCTCTGCTTGCGATCTCAAGTCTGTACTTCCTGTTTGTATTCTGGAAGAAACGTAATCAGTTTAACAAGTGGATGCTTCGTATGGTTGCACTCAGTGCACCGCTCGCTTTTCTGGCCGTTGAGATGGGTTGGTTCTATGCAGAGATTGGGCGGCAGCCATGGATCATCCGAGGTTATATGCGAGTGGAAGAGGCCGCTACTTCTTCACCGAGTGTGAGAATTTTATTTTTCGTCTTCTTGCTTCTCTACATCCTGCTAGGCGTTATGTGTGTCGTTGTACTGAGACGGTTGTTCAATAATAATCCTGCTGAACTCGAGATGGAGAAATGGTTGAAGGAGAAGCATGATCAATCAGCCGAGAAAGGGGGTCAGGCATAATGAGTTATGAATTAATTGGTATTTCGGTACTCTGGCTGTTCTTGTACGGCTATCTTATTGTAGCTTCCATTGATTTTGGAGCAGGTTTCTTCGCCTTTTATGCACGCCTGACGAAGCAGGATCACCTGATTAATCGTCTGATCTCCCGTTATCTATCACCGGTCTGGGAGATCACCAATGTATTTTTTGTCTTTTTCTATATTGGCATCGTTGGATTCTTTCCGGATACTGCTTACTATTATGGCTCCGCGCTGCTTGTTCCGGGAAGTATTGCCGTCATTTTACTTGCCATTCGTGGTTCATTCTATGCTTTCGAAAATTATGGTTCTAAAAAAAGTATCGTGTATTTGTTCTTATATGGAGCTACGGGTCTACTTATTCCAGCGTCATTGTCAGTGGCACTGACCCTGTCTGAAGGTGGCTTTATTTTGAAGCAGGGAGATACCGTTTCCCTGGATTACTGGGCGTTATTTACCAATCCGTTATCATGGAGCATCGTTGGACTGGCAATCGTATCCGTATTGTTCATTAGCGGGTCATTTCTAACATTTTATGCTTCTCGGGCAGAGGATCATTCGGCATTGAAGCTAATGCGTAACTATGCTTTGTTCTGGAGCACACCGACCATTATTCTCGCGCTGACTGCATTTATATATTTGGGTCAACACAATGAGCGTCATTTTCAAAATATGATGGATCTATGGTGGCTACTGGCGCTTTCCGTTGCGTTTTTCATGATTGCCATGTGGCTGTTATATAACGGACGCCGTTACGGTTTAGCTTTTATATGCATCATGCTGCAATTTCTCACAGCCTTTTTTGCTTACGGGATTGGGCAATATCCTTACATTCTTGATCCATTCATCACCATTCAGAGCAGCGCCACACCACCTGCAATGGGCTTTGCACTCGTCGTTGTGTTTATCGGTGGTCTGTGCCTGTTAATTCCTTCTCTAATCCTGGTCTTCAAACTGTTCCTGTTTGATGCGGATTATGTGAAAGGGAAAAAATAAAGGAGGAGCGTTCAATGAAAAGGAGAGGCAAATCCAATCTGATCTCGCAGCAAATGTCTTTACAACGAAAAAACAGACTTCTCCTTGCGATCATTTCGCTGGCCCTTGGTGTAGCTATTGTAAGCCAGGCCACCTTGGTAGCTGAAGCAGTCCAGCGAATCTTTGTAGAGAAAGCTTCCTTTTCATCCGTGATGCTGTTGCTTGGCCTATTGCTGGCTGTCATGGCTGTACGCTCACTGTTGTCGTATGGTAATGGGAAAGTGGGCTTGCATATGGCAGCACGCGCCAAGACGAATATGCGAGCATCTGTGTTGCAGAACCTGACCCGCGCTTCCATGCCTTCAACCCTGAGTGGACAGACGGGAGGAAAGGTCAGTGTTGCTTTGGATGCTGTGGATGAGGCTGACAGTTATTTCAGTCAATATATGCCTCGAATGATGGAAGCCGCGATGATCCCGATTCTGATTCTGGTTGTTACGTTTACGCAGCACGCCAACACAGGCTGGATTATGCTATTCACGGCACCGTTTATCCCGCTGTTCATGATTTTGGTTGGGCTCCAGACAAAGAACAAATCAGAAGAAAAATATGCGCAACTTGCCGAGTTTTCCGGTACGTTTCTGGATTCGCTTCAAGGGCTGGTTACGTTGAAAATATTCGGACGGGCTAAACGTCAGCAGCAGGAGATTGAACGCAGCAGTCTGGGGTATCGTGATGCCACCATGGGCATTTTGAAGATTGCATTTACAAATACGTTTATACTGGAATCGATCGTGATGTTAAGCATTGGTATTGTTGCGCTTGAATTGGCTATTCAGTTACTTGTGTTCAAATCGATGAGCTTCCACACAGCCTTTCTTGTGTTGTTACTCGTGCCCGAGTTTTACAGTCTGTTGAAGAATACGGGAACGGCTTTTCACAGCGGTCGAACCAGTATGGGGGCCATTCGTAAGGTGGAACAAATGCTTGAGGAAACTAGTGTCAAGAGCACACAAACGAAGCCTGAGAATGTTGAGAAGGCCACACATACCAGTGATACTAATGGTCAGATCGTGCAGCAGACTGGGGTACACGCCCCTCGCGCCGAGTTCATAACAATGCCACCAACCATTGAACTGAACGATGTCCGATTCCAGTACACACCTGATTCCTTTGGACTTGAGACAGGACAGATCTTGATTGGACCGGGAGAACAGATCGCTATTGTAGGCAAAAGTGGCTCCGGTAAAACCACGCTGCTTCATCTCATTGCCGGTTTACTGAAACCAGATTCGGGAGCGGTTCTGGTTAACGGAAGCGAGATTTCACAACATGATGAGGCTGCATGGTTTGAACGTGTTAGCTATATTACACAGCATCCGTATATTTTTGCAGGTACATTTTCCGAAAATATCGCGATTGGCGCAGGTCGGAACGTCTCCAGAGCTGAAATAGAGCAGGCGGCAGAGGAAGCAGGGCTTGCTGGTGTTGTCGCACAATTGGAGCAGGGCTTGGATACGTTTGTTGGTGAAGGTGGCCGGGGGCTGTCTGGCGGGGAAAAGCAAAGACTTGCTTTGGCACGTGCTTTTCTGAAGCGACCAGCTGTCATTTTGTTCGATGAACCCACCGTAGGATTGGATTTGCACACCGAGCGGGTAATGCAACAATCCATTGCGGCATTAGCCAAAACGGCAACGATGATTACGGTGGCACACCGTTTATATACGATTCAACATGCAGACAACATTTTGTTTATGGACAATGGGGTGTTGGTGGATTCAGGACATCATGAAGCGCTTCTGGCGCGCCTGCCTCAATATGCGGAGATGGTGGATGTACAACGGAAAGGAGGGTTAGCATGAATGAGCTGACGATTCTGTCAAAAGCGATGATTCAGGAGCGCAAGGATATCTTGCTTTCGATATTGGGCGGATTTATCGCCGGCATAGCAGGGGTAGCTCTCTTTTCCGCAAGTGGTTATATGATATCTCAAACAGTATTTGCGCCACCGCTGTACACCTTAATTGTACTCACCTCCATGGTCAAACTACTTGGTTTCCTTCGAGCGGCAAGTCGCTACGGGGAACGCTTGTATTCGCACAGGGCGACATTCTCCATGCTGAGCCGTTTGCGGACGTCCTTTTTTGCCAAACTGATCCCGGTAACGCCAGGTATATTGAACAAAAACCGAAGCGGGGATCTGCTTGCGCGGATCGTGGGTGATGTGGAAAGTTTGCAAAATTACTTTTTGCGGGTCGCGTATCCACCCATCATGGTCGTTATGGTGTTTTTGGCTACCATGCTGTTCACTTCGGCCTTTTCGATCTGGATTGCGTGTTTGTTAGTACTAGGTATGTTGATTACGGCATTTGTTGTACCAGGTATTGTCTTGTTAGGTCAGCGAAAAATACACGGACGTGTCCGCCAGCAAAGGGCTTTGCTGTCCACGGAAGTAACCGAAGTGTTGTATGGTTTCAGGGATCTGAAAGTATACGGCCAATTGGAACAGCGTGAGCAGCAGCTTCAGCAGGCTTCCGCTGCATTGGCAACAGAACAGAAACAAGCCGCTTCGCACCTGCTGCGTGGGCAATCCATGCACGTTTTTGTGACGTATCTCGTTACATGGGGTGTGCTAGCACTCAGTGCCTTCTTAATTGTGAATGGAGCGTTTGCCGGTGTATTCCTCGCCATGCTGATCCTGGCCACGCAGACCGTATTCGAAGAAGCTGCCGCAATGGCTATATTACCTCTATATAAGCAGGATAGTGAACACGCTGCTCAGCGACTGGCGGAAACGGTGCAGACCTCTGATGTGCAACCTGTTCAGCCAAGCGGTGACGTGTCAGCCGATCAGGCGGTTTCGATTGAACTATCCGGTGTTAGCTTTCAATATGAAGGGGAATGGAGACCGGCGCTGAGGGAGCTCTCCCTGCAACTTGCAGCAGGCTCCAAAACAGCGATTGTAGGGTCGAGCGGGTCAGGTAAGTCAACGATTATTGATTTGTTACTCAAGCTGCGTGTACCAACGTCTGGCGATATACGGTTAAACGATGTTCCGGTGCAGGAACTGAATGAGGAGAGTATTTGGCAAAGGGCAAATGTTGTGTTGCAGCAAAGCCATTTCTTCCGGGGAACCATCCGGGACAACCTGTTGCTGAATGGAGAAGAACATTCAGATGAACAACTGTCGGCTGTGCTGGATAAAGTCCAACTGCCGAATAAGTTATTGACCGACATGGTATATGAAAAAGGGGAGAACCTGTCGGATGGTGAGAAGCAGCGGCTGGCTCTAGCACGGGCCATGCTGCGCAAAGGACGGTTATGGCTTCTGGACGAACCAACTTCTTCGTTGGATTACGTCACAGAGAAACATGTGCTCCAGCATCTTCTTGCACAAGCATCCGAAGATACATTTCTTCTGATCTGCCATCGGCTGACGGGATTGGAAGAGATGGATCGGATTGTGGTCATGGACCAAGGCAAGATTGTAGAATCGGGTTCTTTCTCCGAGCTGATGGAGCAAAAAGGCTATTTTTATGAAATGAAACAAATTGAACGACAAATGATTGGAGACGTCGGGGCGTAAGAATCTAGTCTATTGAGTAGACAATACGGTCGATTGTCGTTAATGAAGAAAACTTCAATAAATCAATTTTATAAATTTAACTAAACCCCAAAGGATGCGGTGCATATACTCCTTGGGGTTTGTTTTGATATAATAGTTTTTTATGTCTATAAAGGAGATGGAAGATGGGAAAATATAAGTGGGATATTGTTTTTTATTTGGCCGTATTTTTATTTGTTGTGTACATGAAGATGAATGACCAATCTCTGTTTTGGATACTTGGAGTTGTTCTCACCGCTACTCTGATCATGTTTACCATTCGTATTTTTTATCCTCTGGGTTGGGAAACACGGATGGACCGCGTCGAGGCATTTCTACGCAGACAGGAGAATACCCCAAAGCTTTATATCTATTACGCTCTTGCAAACAGACTTGATGATGAATTGGAACACACAATAGAGCGCATCAGAAATGAGGACACCAATAAAAGGACACAAGCAGTATATAATGCAGCTTACGGCTCCTATCACAACGACTTGGTAGCTGTTCGTACTGCGGTGCAGAATATGCGTAGATCGGATTATCGTACATATTATGAAACGTATTTACTTATGGAAGAAGGAAGAAGTGAGCAGGCGAGGGAACACTTGAAATCCATTAACAAGGTCTGGATGAGATCTTCGCTTCTTGCAGCGATTGAACTAAAAGCGGGACAACGCGAAACTGCGATTCAGCTAATACAAGAAGCAATGCATGCTGTCAGAGGTGTCCATCGTTATATGATATTTAAGGAATCAGAGAGATACTAAGGGTGAACAAAAATCTTCCTTGGCATATAGTACAACTGACACGGACAAAAGCTTGTTCCATATAGGAGCAGGCTTTTATCTTTTGTCTTAAAGGAAGGACAGGAAGGACAAGAGTATACAGAGGCGCTAAACTGTTCGGCATAGTGGGGAACACCCGAATTAAAATGCTCTCCAACCAATTAGCCTATATGATGAGAATCTTAGCGTCTTTTAGTAACCTTTACATAATAGCAGATGATTCAGCCGTTTTAATTTTCTTGGTAAGCGGCTTTTTCCTTAGTGTCCTATCATACAAATATGGCTTTCCGTGATAATCCCGTGCATGCTGTTGTTTCTGCTTTTTATGTATATCAACCTTGATCTCCAGATTGGCAACGTTATTCTGGAATTCAGAAGCAACTCGTTTGCACCATTTCAATCCACTTTCTTCAGATGCACTGAAATGAACACGTAATAGATATCCGTTCACCGTTAATTCAAACTTGTATAAATTCATGATATGTATCCTTTCCAGGTGGGCATGTTATGTTACACCAAATACGATAACCTGATTATAACAGGAACGTATGTTCTGTAAAAGTGTTATTTATGATACCCGCAATTCAATAAGGTTCGCTAGACATCTTTGCAAGAGTCCGTTTAATGGTAAAATATCTAAAAATGGTTCATGTTGGGGGATACGCATGTATAAACTGATGATCGTAGATGATGAATTGCTCATGCGGGTTGGAATTCGTTCCATGCTGAATTGGGAAGAGTACAATTTCTATGTTGTTGGTGAGGCGGGAAATGGAAAAGAGGCATTAAGCCTTGCGCTTGAAGTGATGCCTGATCTAATTATTACAGATATCAAGATGCCGATTATGGATGGGCTACAGCTTATACAAGAGGCCTCCTGCGTACTGAAAACCTGTAAGTATGTCATCCTGAGTAATTTTGACGAATTTCATTATGTGAAAGAGGCGCTAAAACTTGGCGCTTCAGATTACTTGATTAAAAGTGAGATCACCGAATCCTCCCTTATTGACCTCCTGAGCACGGTTGGACAGAAACTGCAAAGTGAACATGTTCACCCAACCAACACACCCTCTATAACACAGGACTATTCCAAGAGCCTAAGATATCTAAAGGATAGTTTCTTCCAAGATATTGTAAGCGGATTCATTAGTGAGGAGGATATCATCACCAAAGCGGAAGAACTACATTTTCGTATACGTTCGGACCAGTTGGTTGTCATGAAGTTCATCGTGAATTATTACGAGGATGCAAAGCGGAAATATGTAGAGAAAGGGGAAAAGCTGCTCCGATTTTCGATTCTTAATATTATGGAAGAGATTATTCCTTCGAAGTGGGAGAAAGAGATTTTTGTTGAAAGTTCCTCTGAATATTGGGTGATCGTCAATGTACTTCCTGAGAGCCAATCTGTACATGCCGACTTGAATAAACTATGTAATAAATTGCTGTCTTCAATCAAGGATTTTATGAATCTATCGCTCACGGCTGGGGTGAGTAGAATGACTTCCGGTTTTCTTCACATCAGGAAGGCCTGCCAAGAGGCAGAAACGGCTCTCCAACAGAGTTTCTTCACAGGAAGCAACCAGGTGTTGCATTACGATGATATGGTTCAATCCCCAGATCGACATGAAGTTAAGGGGGCTTTAAGCCCGCAACAAGAACGAGATTTGTTGAAGTTATGGGTAAGCAAAGACAACAAAATGGCGGAAGAGTTCCTTGAAGGAATCCGATCCAACCTGGAACAGCTACGAGCGGATGAGAATAGCATTCGCAAGCAATATATCATGGTAATGGAAACGATACATTCCCATTTATCCCGCGCTACGGAAAGAGGTGCTCCTTCTTTAACAGAAAAATCACCCTATGAAATCGTTCTAAAGGGGGAGTATTGGGAGGATATCCACCAAGATATGCTTGCTCATATTGCATATTACTTCCAAACCGATTCCCAAATCAAACAGGAAAGCACGTACACCGATCTCGCCACTGAATTGATCGACAAGTATTATGCGGAAGATATCTCACTGCAAAGTATCGCTAGCCAAATCAGTGTGAATCCGTCGTATCTCAGCCGTGTGTTCAAACAGGAACGAGGAGAGAACTTTATCACGTACTTGACCCGAGTTCGAATTGAACATGCGAAGGCGTATCTATTGAGCAGAGGAATGAGAGTGTATGAAATCGCAGAAAAGGTGGGCTACCATAATTACACGTACTTCAGTAAAATTTTCAAAAAATCGGTAGGGGTCACTCCGGAGGAATATCGAGAATTACAGCAGGGATGAATGTAATCGGTGAATAGAGGTGCAGCATATGAAGCATGTTCGGCCCTTCCGAATCAAGTACAAAATTATGGTGATCTGTATGACGGTCATTATCCTTCCGGTATTGGTGATGACCATCAATTCGTATTACTCCTCAGAGCGGTTATTGGCACAGAACTATACAACGTTGCTAAACGATCTGGCCAAACAAACGAATATCCGCATTGACGAGTTCCTCAAGGAGATTGAGAAAATTTCGCTGCTAGCCAGCAATGGCCTTAGTGACAATCTGTCTGCGACTCATGAAGGGAGTTTCCCTATACAGGATTTCCTGCGAGAGGGTGATGAACATCATGAGATTGCCGCATACAATATTCTGATGAATTATATCATGATGAAAGATCGCGTATTCTCCATCTACCTCTACAATATGAACGGGGGGCAAGACCTTTTTGTCAGTCCACATCAACCCATTGATCCAAACTTCAAAGTAGCAAACGAATTGTGGTTTAAAAAGTTCATGCATGATAAGGATCGAACCATTACCCTCACAACACGAATCGACGAGCAATTGGAGAATAAAATACTGGCAGTGTCACACGCACGCAAAATTCATGATGTGACTAGTGGAAAACTGCTTGGCGTGATCGTTGTCAGCATTGATATCAAATTCATTGAAATCGTCAACCGCAACTTGCAGGAAGGGCTGCGCTCCAGATTCATGATTGTTGATGAGGATGACAAGATCGTATATAACGTGAACGAACGATTAATCGGGACACTGTTCCGTGACAACGTTCGTCCGCCTGAATCACTAAATGTCGTGGTGACCAGTCCCCTTAGTCAGCAAAAATGGACAACTTACTTATATATGCCTTTGGATGAACTGACTGCTGATGGCAAAATATTGGGCCGTAATCTGGTGACGCTTGCCATCGTTATTGTTCTTTTTGCTGCCGTCATATCCATCTTTTTATCTCACGTGATCACAACTCCCATTAAAAAATTGCTGCGGAATATTGCTCTAGTGGAGAAAGGTCAGTTCGAACAAGTTGTACCTATTGGCTCCAGAGATGAGATTGGCCATTTATCCATTCGGTTCAACAGAATGTCACACGAATTGAAACGGTTGGTCGAACGGATGCAGCAGGAAGAGATAGATAAAGCCAAGGCCGAGATGCGTGCGCTCCATGACCAGATCAAGCCTCATTTTCTGTATAACACCCTTGGGTCGGTGAAATGGATTGCCTCGATGCAGCAGGCTGATAAAATCGTGGAAATGACCGATGCACTAATCTCGATGCTCCGCTATGCAACAAAATCTGATGGAACTCTCGTAACCATTTGTGAAGAACTCGATAATATAGCGAATTACGTAACGATTCAGAATGTCAGGTACTATGGTTGTATTCAGATGAGATATGAGGTTGAGGATAGACTGCTGAATTATCGCATGCCCAAAATGATCCTGCAGCCGATTGTGGAGAATGCGATTTTTCATGGTCTGGCCGAACTGGAAGAAGACGGAATCATCACTATTCGGATTCAATCACAGCTGGATGAAGTTGTGATCGAAATCTGTGATAATGGCGTGGGGATGGATCATCAAACGATGCAGAATCTATTGGAAGAGAAGTCCGGTGCACGTACGGGAACGAATGGGATTGGATTGCATAATGTGCAGCGGCGAATTCAACTTCATTTTGGGAAACCCTATGGAATACAGGTGGAGAGTAAAATGGGTGAAGGTACCATTTTCTCCATTCTGCTGCCTGCCATCCTAGAAGCCAAATAGTCATTCATGCTTTCATTTATGCATCTCATAATGCAGTACAGCGATCATAAAAATAAGTTTAGATATAAACAAAGGGCTCGCAGTATGAACTGCAAGCCCTTTTGTTCACCCTTTGACGCTACCTAACACCAAACCTTTGGTGAAATATTTCTGTAAGAATGGATACACAAGCAAAATCGGAATGGCACCCAGGAACATCTGAGCGGCGCGCCCCGTCCTGGCGTTCATCATGGACAACAGCTGCGTATAATCTGACCCAGATTTCAGCATGATTTGCTCAAAACTTTGCAGAAGGGTCTGGAGGTAACTTTGTAATGGATAATTGTCTGGATTGTTCATATAGATAATGCCATCGAACCACGAATTCCAGTGAGCAACGATACTGAACAAACCAACCGTAGCCAGAGCGGGCTTGAGAAGTGGGAGTAGAATACGAAGCAATACCTGTACAGGCCCAGCACCATCGATAATGGCTGATTCTTCAATCTCCTCGGGCAGCCCCCGAATGAAATTCATGAGGATAATCATACTGAATACGGGGAGGGCCCCAGGCAGGATCAGAGACCATATGGAATCGATCAGTCCCATTTTGACGACTACCAGATAGGTTGGAATTAGACCTCCACTGAATAACATGGTTACGATGAAAAATCCCATATAGATATTACGCCCCATCAATTTTTGTTTTGATTTGGAGAGGGGATAAGCCGTGAGTACGATCAGAACCAGATTCACCAACGTTCCGATAACGGTTCGTTGAATGGCTACCCAGAGAGAGGAGAAAAATGATCCTCCAGTTAATGCAAATTCATAGGCTTTTGTCGTAAATTCCACAGGCCAGAACGTAACACTCCCCGCAGATACAGCCGCGCTGCTGCTGAATGAAACAGCCAGCAGGTTGATAAACGGCAGGATACATAGGAGAGAGATTAGAAGCAATATGGTGTAGTTTATGATAAGAAATACACGTCTGCTCATACTTTTATCATAGATCATAATGTAAGTTCCTCCTTCTTAGAAGATACGATAGCCAGCCACTCTGTAAGCCAGGATGTACGATACAGCAACGAGAACACTGGAAATGATCGATTTGAATAACCCGACAGCGGTACCAATTGAATACTGTGCTTGTTGAATTCCTAAACGGTAGACATAGGTATCAATAATATCACCGGTCTGATAAACAACAGGGGAGTAGAGATTATAGATTTGGTCAAAGCCAGCATTGAGTACGTTCCCAAGTGAAAGTACGGTCATTAAAACAATGGTTGGCATGAGGAGAGGCAACGTGATGTAGACGGTCTGCTTCCACCGTTTCGCTCCGTCGATCACTGCGGCCTCATAAAGTCCCGGATCAATACTGGTCAGAGCTGCCAAATAAACAACCGTGCCAAATCCGAAGCCTTTCCATATGTCACTCACAATCATCGTCCAAGGAAAAATAGAGGGTGTGCCAAGGAAGGAGATCGGTGCAATCCCAAATACACTTAGAAATGTATTGATAATACCGTCGGAGCTAAGGATATCCAGCATGATGCCAGCCATAATGACCCAAGAGAGGAAGTTCGGAATGTAGACAAGTGTTTGAAATGTACGTTTAATTCCACTGTGTAGTACCTCGTTAAGCAATAATGCGAAAATTACGGGTACGATTATACCACCGATAATCTTAAAGACAGACATGTACAATGTATTCCAGATCGTTCTTACGAAGTTCGGCTGATTAAATATGTGGGTAAAATTATCCCACCCTACCCATGGCGAGTTGAAGCCGAGACCCGGATTGTACTTCTGAAACGCAATAATAAGTCCGTAGAAAGGGATGTAACAAAAGATGAAGACCAAGACCAGGCTTGGGATCAACATGAGATGGTAAGGACTCTGCTGCTTCCATTTTCTCAACATACATATTCCTCCGTTCCTTGTACGCCAAATGTAATCGCTATCAAATAAAGGGGAGAGATCACCCTCATCCCCTCTTTGTGACAAACGAGATTATTTCTTCCCGTAGGCTTCATTAACTGCCTGAGTTGCGTCATCGCCCCCAGCTGCACGCCAATTTTGGACAATAACATCGAAATAATCGATACTTTCGCTA
The DNA here is from genome assembly GCF_037973995.1 of Paenibacillus sp. FSL R5-0701. Lineage (NCBI taxonomy): Bacteria > Bacillati > Bacillota > Bacilli > Caryophanales > Paenibacillaceae > Paenibacillus > Paenibacillus sp. FSL R5-0701. The sequence continues at coordinate 3,486,546 of NZ_CP150230.1, forward strand.
CCCATAATGATCTTGGTGAAACCTTCGGTCAGGATATCATCCAAGGTTGTGCCGTAGCTTGAAAGTATTTCTGGCGTAACACCCCATAAGGCCGTCTTTGTATAGTTCTCGCTGTCCAGTACTTTCTTGGCAAGACCATACGCGTTCTTTGGAGCCCCTTGTTGCAAATAATCACCAACTGCTCCTGGGGTTGCATTCTCTATGAATTCCACACTGTTGTTATATTTTTGCCACATACCCGAAGTCGTGAGTCCACTGGTATCCTTGGATTGAAGGGCAGCGGAGACCGCCTCAAATTGCTCGTAATCGGAATTCGGATTAAGTACACGGAACGCTCCAACAACATGGGCAATATCGTTGTCCAGCAAGGCGGATAACGTTTCTGTGGATTCCTTGCCATTGCCTTCATCCACAATATAAGCATAGTCGTTCAAAATTTTGATCACTTCTTCAGGACTTTTAAATCCCTTTTTCATGACGATATAATTGTTGTTAGCGAAAAAGATGGATTGTTTGGCTTCTTTCCCATCAACGGTAGGGATGATATAAGGGTAGAAGATGGCGTCCTTACCCAGATTGGATACCGTATCGACACCCGGATTATAACCCCACCATTGGTAATAAGGCTGCATTCCCACTTTGCCGGCTACGATATCCGCGTTCATCGCATTAAAGTCTTTGATTGCAAATTCCGGATCAATGATGCCTCGCTTGTACCATTCTGACCACTCAGCCAGCGCATTTTTCATCTCAGGCTGCACGGAGCCGTACACGAGTTTTCCAGTGCTATCCTCCATCCACATATCCGGATGCGCATTCCATGCAATGGCAAGCAGGTTGAGGTAATCCAACGATTGGTCTACCGCTATACCATAACCACTGTGCTTTTCCATGAATTTTAGTGCAATATTTTTGATGTCTTCCACAGATTTTGGATCTGGGACTCCCAATTCTTCTTTCCAGTCGTTCCGGATCCAGATGAAGTCTGGTTGTTCAATTAATCCCCAGTGCATCTGTGGTATCCCGTATAGCTTACCGTCTTTCTTTCCAGACTCGTAACTGTCCGCATCTGCTTCCATGTAACCTTTGAGACGATCTGAAGCGTGTTGATCAAATACCTCGGTAAGGTCCATGACCATATCTGCTTCGACTAACTGTCTCAGTTGTGATGGATTAACTCTGAATACGTCAGGAAGATCGTTCGATGCGATAGCCAAATTGAGTTTTGTATCGTACTCATCGCTAACCCAGTCTGTTTTGACATCAATATTAAACTTCTCTTTGTATCGCTTAATCCAAACATTGTTGGTGATATCGTCGCCCTTTGGATATTTTGCAGAGGAGTATTCTGATGTTACGGTATGAATGGTTGTCGTTCCAGCCTCGTTGGAATCCGTGTCCGTCGTTGAACCTTTATCAGCACCGTTTCCATTGCTACAGGCTGCGAGTAATAAGGTTGACATGCACACAGACAAGACTAAGGCTTTCGTTTTCTTGTTCATTTCTTTTCCCCCTTATCAGTCATATTTCAATAACGCTTTCTTGAAAATATTCTAAACGAGAAAGGGGGAACGGGATATAAAGGTTATTGACGAGAACTGGTATCTTTTTTTACTTTTGAGTTGTAGCGGAGAAAAGAATAATGAGCTTTGTGCACTTTTTTTACTTTGTACTCCTTCTTTTTTTACTCATGTCTCCAAAAATTGCTTTAGATGACGATCGATAACGAGTGAATCCTCTTCGTTTGCTCCGATTCCAAAGCAGTGTCCCCACTTGGACTGTATAGGTTGATACACCGCGTTTGGCATATGCTGAGCATCATACGCACTGTCTTCTGGCGTGAAGAACAAGTCACTTGATCCTGGCATAACGAGTGCAGGAGAGGTGATCTTGCTTAACGCCTGTTCGAAGTTGCCGTCATCTACGGGATTATCGCTAATGTCTCCATAGATTCCTGTACGCAGCATGGTAATCAAGTCGTTAGCATCGAAGGGAAGAAATACCTGATCCCAGTAATCTTCTACATAAGATTGCAAGGAGTCGTAACCCTCAGATTGATACAATTTCTCCAAATAGTACGCCTGCGAAAACCCCCATGGAGCATAAGCTCTTCCCATCGCTGCGAGACCAGCAACCGGAGGGCGTTCATATCTACCATTTTTATAATTCGAATCTGCCTGTAACGCCGCGATCATTGCTTCGAATACCAACTGTGTATGGGGTCTGCTCTTTGCCGTTCCGCCAAAGGGGGCAATACGCTCGACCATCTCAGGATAACTGGTTCCCCATTGATAAACCTGCATGGCTCCCAGAGACCAGCCCACAACAAGTTTGATTTTGGAGATACCGAATTTTTGAGTGATGAGTTGATGTTGGGCACGTACATTGTCATACATGGAGATGAGAGGGAAGTTGTTCTTATCATATGGGGCAGGGGTATTACTAGGAGAAGACGATAACCCGTTACCCAACATATTGGGCACAACGATAAAATAACGACTGGGGTCCAGTGCCTTGTCCGTTCCAATTAACCATTCATTATCTGTGTGAATTCCAGCAAACCATGTTGGGACAACAATAACATTGTCCTTTGCCGCGTTTAAGTTTCCATAGGTCTTGTAAGCGATAAAGGCTTGAGGGAGCTGTTGTCCCGATCGAAGTAATGTATCTCCAAGGTTATATGTTTCATAATCGTTCATAGATTGATTCTCCTTATAAAATAGTAATAACTTGATTTCACTCTACAATACGTCTATTATCAATTCAACGAAACGTTATCGAACATATCATTCATTTTTTTTGAACTTGGGAGGTACGTGACTCATGGAAATACGCCAGCTAAAAACCTTTTGGACACTTGCATCGACCTGCAGCTTTAGTCAAACTGCTGAATTATTGAGCTATGTACCCTCTACCATAACCATGCAAATCAAATCGCTGGAAGAAGAGCTTGGTGTAAAATTGCTGGATCGATTAGGCAAAAAGGTCGTGTTAACGGATGCTGGCCAACAGTTTCTGCCTTACGCCACTAAGATTTTAAACGATGTAGAGGAAGCAAAGTGCATATCCAGTCAGCACGGAGAATTGGCGGGAACGGTTGTGATCGGAGCAGACGAAGTGCTGTGTGCATATCTTCTTCCAGCCTTGTTCAAACGCTTTCGAGCAGACTATCCTGGTGTGCGGTTATTGTTCCGCCCCTTGTCTGGGCAAGAGCTTAAATCGAGTCTGAGAGAAGGGCATGCCGATGTCGTTTTTGTATTGGATGAGCCTATTAATTCCAAAGACCTTCAATCAGAGTTTTTAAAGGATGAGACCTTTCAAATGGTGGTTTCTCCCGATCATATGTTAGCATCGCGTTCCGAGTTGGTCATTGATGACTTCCACAAACAGCATTTTTTGCTGACCGAAAAGAACTGTTCGTATCGCACTCATTTTGATCAATCCATAACAAAGAAAGGTGTGGATGCTCTGACAGAGCTGGAGTTTCATAGTGTAGAAGCCATTAAACAATGTGTTGTGGCTGGCCTAGGGATCGCTTTATTACCTGAAATGGCTTTGAAGAAAGAGTTGAGCGAAGGGGAAGTGGTTGCTCTGCCGTGGGATTTATCAGATGTATCCTTTTCTGCGCAAATGCTCTGGCATCGGGAAAAATGGATCTCTCCGTCCATGGCTGCTTTCATGGAGGTCGCCAAGAGTGAGTTGATTTGATTGTTCAGAATTTGTTTAGATGTATGTGTTAAGATATTCTTCATGGAGATCGTGATGTTAAATGGAATCAACCTTCAGCAACATGATACAGATATATATGGGGGATTAGCAATGGAGAGAAAGATTAGAAATTCTGCAAAAGCATTGATCATTAAAGACGGGAGAATGCTTGCAATGAAGCAGGATGATAATGATGAAGTCATCTACATCCTGCCTGGTGGGAGCCAGAATGCAGGTGAAACCTTGACGGATGCTGTGAAGCGTGAAGTTGCGGAAGAAATCGGAATAGATGTAGAACCGTTATCACTGGAATTTGTCATTGAAGGGGTATACGGTGAAGCTCTTCATCGTGTAGATTTTGTTTTTTTATGCGAGTACATAGGATTGATAGACCAAGATAGTTCTATTCTGCCAATTGACGAAAATCAAGTGGAATATGAATGGCTCGAAATTAAAAATATAAACGAACTACCTTTATTTCCTTCAAAATTACGAAAGCAGATCATTAGATTGGTTGAGGGAGAAAAAACGGTTATGTATTTAGGAAATGAGGAAGATGACGACCTGAATAGTTAGATGTGTACACGTCGTAAACAAGCGGCCGTCTTGTATTTATAAAGGAAAGACTATTTCAAAGGACATGATGGTCCAGTGAAATAGTCTTTTTGCCGTTGAACAAATTGTGCAGAGCGATTAGATAATGAACATCTATGATAAGGGGTTACATTAGGCCAGGAGTTATATATCTTGTTGCTTCACGCCTGCTGTCATATTTTTCTGACCCCACATTACCATGGATTCAATTAAAGGAACCAATTCCTTGCCTGATTCTGTGAGCGAATACTCCACTCTCGGTGGCACCTCGTTATATTGCTCCCGATGCACGATGCCGGAATGAATCAAATCCTTCAAACAGTTCGTTAACATCGTTCCGGTAATGCCAGGCAGTCTTCTTTTTAATTTATTGTAACGTATACAGTCATTTTCACTGAGGATTGCCAGGATCGGAAGATTCCACTTGCCTCCAATGACCTGAAATGCATAAGTCGCTGGACATAACTGATCAAAATTAAACTCGTATTTCACTTAATACCCTCCAATAGTATACTTTTTGATACTAAGTCAGAAAAAGAATCGTACTTGTTCAGAAGATTGTAGACATTATAATCAAACTAACACAAGAAAATCAATTCATAAGACAATATAAAGGCGGGATAACGTGAGTAACGAATCTATGATGTGTGATCTGGAAACAGGCGTATGTGGTGTGAATGAGGAAGAGGCGATGCAAGAAATCAATCTGAATCACGTTGAGAAAAGGATAACTCTTTATTACGCAACAGATCCGATCTGCTCTCACTGCTGGGCGCTTGAGCCTGTGCTTCATCGGTTTATTGAGGAATACGGCCATTATTTTACGCTGCAAATCAAAATGGGTGGGCTACTGGCTAACTGGAATGGTTTCTCGGATGGCGCTAACGGGATTAAGAAACCTTCGGACGTTGCAGCGCATTGGAAGGAAGTGGGTGAACATTCACGCATGTCCATCGACGGTTCCTTATGGCATGATAATCCAATACTTTCTTCTTATCCGCCATCTCGCGTATTTAAGGTCATTCAGAGTACACACCCTGGTAAAGAGCAGGACTTTTTAAGACGTGTGCGTGAAGCCGTATTTGTATTTAATCGAAATATTGGAGAAGATGATGTGCTGACGGATATCGTCAATCAACTGGGCTTGAATGGAAAAGAAGTGGTTGAGGCGGCTGCACAGCAATCTGCACAAGATTTATTAGAGGAAGACTTTGAGCGTGTCGCTGGTTTGGGAGTTAGAGGTTTCCCATCCATTATCATTGTGAATGAAGAGAATCAGGGTATAAAAATTGTCGGAGCGCGTTCTCTTGAAACATATGTGCAAGCACTTCAGCAGGTGCTCGGTGGTGATCTGAAACCCAAACAGATAATCTCGTTGGAGCAGAAAATCAATGAAGGACACCTTCTTTTTTCTAAAGAAATGGAGGTCTTGTACAGTATCGAAAAGACTGATATTGAATCATATGTGAAATCTGAATTGGCAGAGCACACATGTCGTATGGGTTATATTTTGAATGAGATGTATATTGAGCATATCTGAGGCAGGAAAATACAAGAAATCAAATCCAAAGCAGGTCAGCGAGATGACTTGCTTTTTTTGTACATCTGCGGAAAAACTGATTTGAATTGAAAACGAGGCTTGACCTTGGGTCTGACCTAAGGTTTATGCTATGTACAGGAAGAACAGCGAAGGTGGAGATGACAGTGAATGCTGAAATTACAATTAGCGAATTGGCCCAGCTGATGCACGTATCGGTACATCAAATTCGTTATTTTGAGGAAAAAGGAGTGTTGCATCCGGCTTACACAGGTGATAATCAGTACCGGATGTATGGCATGGATGAAGTATACAGGCTTGCCCATATTTTATTGCTGCGTAAGATGGGGCTGTCCGTTCAAGTGATCAAAGAATGTCTTACACGTCTGACTCCCGAAGAGATCACACGACTCTTTCATCAGGCACTGACCGATACCGAAGCCGAGATTAAGAAACTTCAGGAAACCAAGCATTTTATGGAGAAGTTGTTGGAGGAAAAAGCAAATCTTGCCGATCCGATGGAGACAGCATATAACATCATTCAGCGCGAAGCCACGCCGCTATCGCTATGGTTTGAGATGGAGGCTACTGCCACGCTGAATGCGCAGACACTTGTACAGCACAAAGGCAAGATCACCAATCTGTTTGAAAAAGATCTCCATTATGTCTACGATTCGTCCGGCATCGTAGGCATGTACACTCCCACTCAGGAAGGAATGCATCATCTGATGCTGCCAGCGGGTACGTACCTGTCCTGTCATCTATTTGTGGAAAATGAAGAACAACTGACTGCTCACATTCAGCATTTTTATGCTAACGCCGAAGAGGTGGGGTATGTCTGTCAGGGGCCGCTACTCATGGTGGAAAAATCGTATTTATCGTTGTTCACACCCGACAAGCTTCATTATGAATTACTGTCACAGATCATAACAGAACAGGAGGTATCCTTATGACACATCTCGTTCAGATTGAACACCTCCAGCCTGATCGTTACAAAATAGCCAGCGAACTGATGGCTTATGGATTGGGACATAAATTCCAGAGATCCACTGCAATGTCCTTGTCAGATCTGGCTACAGCCTTTGAGCAGATGCTGCATCATGTTCCCCGAGATACTGGAAATCTGCGCGTGGTCGCACGAGAAGACCATGTCATTGTGGGCACGATGTCGTTGAAGTGGAAACCAGGCTCTCATGAACAGAGCTCTGGAAAGGTGAAGGGTTCCCAGGTGTGGGACGCTTGCAATCACATCAGCGCTTGGAGACGCCTCCTACTGTTAACCGGAATTCATTTGCTGAAACACGAACCTGTGACGCAGGAATGTTACATCGAGGATATCGTTGTGCATCCACAACATCAGCGCAAGGGAATCGGCAGACAATTACTCGCTTGGGCGCAGCAATACATGCTGCAATCCCCGCAGATGTCGTATCTCAGTCTGCATGTGGCAAGTTACAACCTGAAAGCCATTCAGATGTACGAACGTTTGCAGTTTCACACACAAAACAGTACAAAAAGCTGGATGACCGGCATGCTTCTCGGTGAACAACAATGGAATTATATGACCCGCAAAGGAGAATATCATGCTTCAACGTAAAGGAATCTGGATTTCACTAGTCGTCTTCATTTTATTAATTGTTGGTACAGGAACGTACATTATTGTGCAACAGGACTACAGTATAGTCGAACAACACATCGAAATTCAAACCCCACAAGGCAAACTGACAGGTACACTGTCTCTGCCTGAGAACGAATCAGGCAAGCTGGGACTCGTGCTTTTCATCCATGGTGATGGTCCGATTGATTCGGCACATAGTGATGGATATAAGCCATTGTGGGAGCGCCTTGCTTCCTTAGGATACGCTTCGTTGTCGCTGGACAAACGCGGCATAGGTGGTTCCGAAGGCAACTGGCTGAATCAAAGCATCGATGATCGCGTAGTTGGAGCCGAGCAAGCTATCGCTTGGGCAAAAGAGCAGCCGATGATTGATGGTTCCAAAATTGGTGTATGGGGAGCGAGTCAGGCAGGGTGGGTCATTCCCAAGCTTGCAGGCAAGGAAAATCTCGCATTTAGTATTCTCGTTTCTCCAGCGATCAATTGGCTGAGACAGGGGGAATACAACACAAGGAGTCAAATGGCCAAGGATGGATTTTCGGCCGCTGAGATACAAGCACAGGTGGATTACAATAACAAGATCAATGATGTGTTGAAACGTCATGGTTCTTATGAGGAATACATTAGGCTTGCACGTCAAGGTGAGGAGCAGATGAATAAGGATCGTTGGAACTTTGTGAGTAAAAACTTCACAGTGGATGCAACGGAGGATTTGCACAATTTCAAAACACCAGTCCTGCTATTGCTTGGAGAAGATGACGTCAATGTCGATATCAAGGATACCGAGCGTGCATATCGTCAGGAAGTCAAGCCGTCGTATTTGCTTCACGAGAAGATTCTCCAAAACACAGAGCATTCGATGCTTCCTACATCCATTGCAGGCTCGGAATGGAGAATGGGGCTGAGATTCCTCTTTGCTCCAAGAAGTATTACCACCGCTGGGTATATGGACGAGATTGAACAATTCCTGACCAAATTGGCGTTATAAAGAGAACAGGTTGAGCACCGATTTTATATCGATTCGTATTAGAAGGTATAATAAAGTTCTGGAGGTGAACGAGATGCTGGAATTAGAGTTTACTACTATAGAGGAGTGGGATGAAGCAATGTGGGCACGGATGGAGCGGATCTATCATGAGGCCTTTCAAAGCGGTGCGAAGACAAAAGTGATTCTGCGCAGTATGCTGGACCGAGGGGTTGGTTATTTACACACGGGCGTGCATCAGGGAAAAGTGGTTGCGATGGCTGTTACTGGACTAGAGGGGAAGGCTGTGGACCGCATTCTGATCATTGACTACCTCGCAGTTGATCAGAAGCTGCGCGGGTTGGGCATAGGAACCTGGATGCTGGAGCAGCTCAGAGCCTGGGCGTTAAGGGAACATGAGATCAGAGGGATCCTTATCGAGGCGGAGTCCGGGACAACGGGGGCTCATCAGGAACGCATTCAGTTCTGGCAAAGCAACGGGTTCATCCTGACCTCCTATGTCCATCAATATAGAATGGTGCCAGAACCATATCAGGCAATGATGCTGCCATTGGATAGAAGTACGCATGTGCCTGACGATGGTGAGGCACTGTTTCGTTATATCAATGCTTTTCACAAGGTTGCTTACCGGAAGAATTAGACCCCTCAAACGATTTTACTTTATCCAATAAAGCGCTGGTCATTTTTCAATTTCGGCACACGGATGTACTATCGCACAGGCAAGTCGTCCACCCATTGCGTAGACTGAAGTAGATCAAGTCAAGTGAGGTGAATTCCATGGCTAAAACCAATGAAATACACGTCCGGGTGAAACGGCTCAAGGATCGCCCAGTCTGCGTGACTCTTCATAATGGCGAAACGTACGTCGGGTACATCTCTGGCGTTAACAGCGAAGGCGTAGTGCTTACCGGGGGCGGAAAGCTTACTCAGGCTGCAATCACAGCAACCTCATCTGAAGGCAGTGCTCGCAAAACCAAACCTAAAGCAGGGGTGAAGAGAAAAACAGCCTCCTCTCGGAACCGTAAACGGGTGAACAGTACTTGTAAGTCGCAGGTGCGATCCCGGTCGATGTCTCGTTCAACGTCTCGGCCAGCTCAGGTATCCTCTTTCATGCCTATGCTAGGCTCGTTGTTAGGTGGCTTCGGCGGAGCTGGTGGTGCAGGCTCAATTGGAGGTATGTTAGGCGGTGGTATGCGGTTGTTTGGCATGATCCAGCGGTTTACACCTGTGGTCAAAATGGGGTATGGCATGATTAAGCAGATTCAGCCATTTATGGGGGCAGTTCAAGGGCTGATGACTCCAGCAAGCCAAGCAGCTCAGGCTGAAGCCGAAGGTGACGAGGAAGCACAACAAGGATAATACTTGAAATGAAAATCGTGAAATAGAACACAACCTGCGTTGCATTTGGGAAAGAAGCATTGCTAGTATGTTGGGTGATCTGATTTCTTTCTGATCTGGTCTGTTCCTTATCTTCTCCGCTAGATGCTTAACTGCAAGCTGCTCTCCGTAAGCCAAACGGAGGGTGGCTTATTTGCTTATGCTGTATATGAGGTTCGAACCAGCTCAATATAGTATGCTTGCTCAGCGCTAACGAACTTCAGAAACCTTATTCGGGTCAATATCAAGCCGTTAAAATTCTAACGAACAAGACACACCCTATTTGCTGCAAAATGTAGGTGAAAAGGGGCTGATTCTGCATCATAACTTCTCCTGTGTTCGTTAAATTCCTTCGTTGCGAGGAATGAAAACTGAGGTTTCAAATACGCGTCTAACATCTAAATTTGATACCATGTAGTTCGACCGACCATTGTCATACAGCAAAAAGCACCGCGCGCTGGGAGCTGCACGCGGTGCGAAAAGCATTGCTGTTGTTGCAGAGTGGAAACCGATTCTATTCCGCTGTTATTAAGCCTTTAAGCTTGTTTGGTTTTGAGGCGAATCACGTTCCATGATGCTTTGTTCAAGACTGCTTGCACTTTACCCTGATCAACCGTTGTATATCCGCCGTTGTGAGGAACAACGTTACGTGGGTTTTCTTTGGTATTGGTGGCTTTCAAGTCGTTGTTCTCCAATACGATATGCTCCACAAATGTGGTTTCTCCGAAGGAACGCAGATCCACATTCAGTTCCAACTTCTCATCCAGATGTCTGTTCACCGCAAAGATTGTGATCGTGCCGTTTTCTTCATCATGCACACTGATTGCTTCGAGATAAGGCACATCTGTGAAGTCTTTGGAATCATATTTAGGTGAAGAGGTGATGGATCGCAACACCGTACCACGACCGAAGTTGGATGCATGCATGAACGGGAAATAGGTCGTCTGGAACCAGATCGCTCCGTTATTTTCCGTCATGATTGGTGCAATGGTGTTAATCAACTGAGCAAGGCAAGCCATTTTTACACGGTCGGCGTGTTTAAGTATGGTAATCAGATAACAACCCACAGCTAGTGCATCTTCATGTGTATACACATCTTCAAACTCTGGAGGCGCAATCTGCCAACGTTCTTCCATACGGCTTGTGCCGATGGATTTCCAGACATTCCATTCATCCAGAGACAGCATTAATTTCTTTTTGCTGCGTTTCTTGGCTTGTACAAAATCACAGATTGAAGCCACACTATCAATAAATTGATCCAGATCCAGCGATGTCGCCAGGAAGTCATACGTGTTCTCTTTATTGTTGTTGTAATACTGATGCAGGGACAAGTAGTCCACATTTTCATAGGTGAGATCCAGCACGGTTGCTTCCCAATCTGCAAATGTACTCATGTCACGGCTGGAACTGCCGCAAGCCACAAGCTCGATATCCGGGTCTACCCATTTCATCGCTTTAGCCGTCTCATTGGCAATACGCCCATATTCATATGCAGTCATTGCACCAATCTGCCAAGGGCCGTCCATTTCGTTGCCTAGACACCAGGTTTTGAATTTATGCGGGTCCTTGTAACCGTGAGAGATACGCAGATCACTCCAGTATGTGCCAGATGGGTGGTTGCAGTATTCGATCAGGTTTCTGGCCGCATCAATACCGCGAGTACCCAGATTTACAGCCATCATCACTTCGGTTCCAACGAGTTTGGCCCAATCTGCAAATTCGTTTGTTCCAACTGCATTCGTTTCAATCGTCCACCAAGCGAGTTCAAGTCTGCGTTTGCGCTCCGCTACCGGGCCCACACCGTCTTCCCAGTTGTAACCGGATACGAAATTGCCACCAGGGTAACGAACGATGGGTACGTTCAAAGCTTTAATCGCTTCAATGGCATCCTGACGGAACCCTTGAGCATCTGCAGTAGGATGACCTGGATCATAAATACCGCCGTATACGGCCCGTCCCAGATGTTCTATAAATGAACCATAGACACGCGGATCTACTTCAGCAATCTGAAAGTCTTTATCGATAAGCATTTTGGATGTAAGCATGGTAAGTACCTCCATTGGATGAATTCATATTCTTGAAAGAAGTAACAGCGATATTGAATTCGCTTAAAAGCAAAATCAATTCATTGATTTGTTATCTAATATGTATCATAATGCTTATGTATTGAGCAAGTTCATTTTGATGAGTTCGCTAAATAACGAATCCTGAGATTGAAATAGATCGATTTTACTCAAAAAGGAAGTGAACATCATGATGCTTGGGACAGATGCAGCTTCATTGCTAATTTACGAGGCACTGGGAAGTGAAGCCCGATTAAACATTGTGCGCCTGCTGCTACAAAACAGAGAAATGCATATCAATGCGCTTGCCCAAGAGCTTTTTCTGAGCAAAGCTATTGTAAGTACACATGTCAGCAAGCTGCAAAAAGCCGGAATTGTCGGCAGCCGAATGAAACGGGAGAACGGCGGAACGTATAAATACTGTTTTATTCTGCAAGAATTTATGACTATTAATCTCTCCCCTGAACCAGTTGATGCTCCTTTTCATGAAGTCTCTATTCCGGTTGGTCAGTATACGGATTACGAAGCCTGGCCCACCTGTGGCATTGCAACAACAACGCAGATGATTGGGCAATATGATACCCCGGCCTGCTTCATGGACCCGGATCGGGTCAATGCAGGTATTCTTTGGTTGGCACGAGGTTTTCTGGAATATAAGATTCCCAATTATCTGAATACAGAACAGCATCTCCAGGAAATTGAAATTTCACTCGAACTCAGTTCGGAAGCTCCCCAAGTTAATGAAAACTGGCCTTCCGACATCCGTTTTTCCCTTAATGGTCATCACCTCGGAACCTGGACAAGCCCTGGCGATTTCGGGGATCGGAAAGGTAAACATACACCACTATGGTGGAAATTGGACGTCAACCAGTATGGTGTATTGAAAATGCTGCGTATTAACGGGGAAGGCACGTTTATGGATGGTCAGCGCATCTCGGACGTGCGTGTTCAAGACCTGAATCTTGGTGCATCCACCTATTGGACCTTTGGATTGAAGCCAGAAGAGGGAGTAGCTGGCCGAGGCGGACTTACCCTGTTTGGCAAAGGTTTTGGCAACTATGATCAGGATATTCTGATTCGATACTATTATGATGCTCGGGAAAACAAGACTCCAGATGAATAGGTTATTCGTTTTGATGTCAGTTTATAGAGGGAAAGTTCCACGATGAACCACCTGCAGAACAATTCCAGAGTAATGGTATTGACAACGATTACATAGCTGATATAAGATACAGCTATATAAGGAGTGTCACTGATTCGATCAGGCACCACCAAAGTCTGGATTCCACAAGTTTGTTTATTACTTGTGAATTGGACATTGGTGGTGCTTTTTGCATACTGGGGGTGATTGCATCATGAGGTTTAAAAAATCGTTAAATAACAACATCGCACTGGCGGAAGACGCCGAAGGCTACGAAGTCATTGTCATCGGAACGGGTGTTGGCTTCAAAAAAGTAAAGGGACAGCCGATTGAGCAGAGCCAGATCCAGAAAATGTTCCGAATTGGCTCGAATGATAAATATCAGCGAGTTGAACAATTTCTCAGTGATATCCCACTGCAAGTCATCGATATTACGGATCAGATTATTGAAGAAGGCAAGACGATAATCGGAAAAAAGCTGAATGACTCGATCCTGTTAACACTTGCGGACCATATTCATTTTGCGCTGGATCGTTTCAAAAAAGGCGTGGATGTGCAAAATCCGCTTCATTGGGACATTCGCCATCTATATCCTGCCGAATACCGTGCCGGAGAATGGGCAGTTCGAAAAATCAATGATGCTTTTCAAGTCTCATTTGCCATCTGGTGAATCAAGCTCTATTGCCCTTCATTTCGTGAACTCACAATTCGACTCGGGCAGTATGAACCAAACGATTAAAATTACACAGATGATTAATGACATTTTAGGTATCATGACAGAACATTTTGGAATGGCACTGAATCAGGAATCTGCTGATTTTTCCAGGTTCATCACCCATCTGAGATACTTTATTGTTCGTCAGTTGAACCGGGAAGTGCTCTCGTTTAAAGATCAGCAATTTCTATATGATGTATTGTCGGAGCGATATCCTGTCAGTTTCCAATGCGCACTCAAAATAAAGGAGGCGATGGAGCAGCAACGCGGATTCGTGATTACTCCCGATGAGATGGTATATCTCATGATCCACATCGAGAGAGTGACATCCCGTACCGCTACGGATTGATCTCCATACAACCTGTTTGAAGTTATACCATCATCAATATGAATTGAATATGGAGTGTTACTGATTCGATCAGGCACCACCAAATGTTTCCGACTCCGCATCTGCAGCGGGCCGGTATTACATTTGGTTTTTTTTTCGCCAAAAAAGGAGGAAGCAGCATGAATCATCGGGAGTTGTCCAAAGAAATTATCCAGTTAACAGGAGGGCAAGAGAATATTACCCAAGCCTGGCATTGCATCACACGGCTTCGTTTCAACGTTCGAGAGCAAAACAAAGTTCAATTGGAACAGATCAAAGCACTCGATGGTGTGCTCGGCGCACAGTTTCAAAACGATCAGTTTCAGGTGGTCATTGGCAACCAGGTTGCAGCCGTATATGAGCAGATCGAGGATCAGATGAAGCAGAGTGGCATATCGAAGCCCGAAACAGACGCGCCACGCTCTAAAGGGATTAATGCTGTTTTGGATACGATCTCCGGCATTTTCACTCCGATTCTGCCTGCCATCGTAGGTACCGGGATGTTAAAGGGGATTCTGGCATTGCTCGTTACACTTGGAGCAATACAGGAGAAAAGCGGTGAGTATCAAGTTCTGTCTTCCATCGCAAACGCGGCCTTTTATTTCTTGCCTTTTCTTCTGGCTCTATCATCAGCCCGAAAGTTCAAAGTGAATGAATATATCGCCCTGACGCTTGCAGGTACTTTATTGTATCCTACGATGCTGAATGCGTATCTGGCAAACCAGCTTGAACCGATTCGTTTTCTCTCGCTGCCCGTGTCCATTGTGAATTACACCCAGTCCGTTATTCCCATTATTCTGGGCGTGTGGCTTCTGAGTTATGTACATCGCTGGGTGGATCGTTTTATTCCCGGTCCGGTCAAAGTCATCTTTACCTCGATGATTGTACTAGTCATCACGGTGCCGATTCTATTAATTGCGATTGGCCCCCTAGGGAATTACATGGGCATCTATCTGGAAATGGGCACTTCCTGGCTCTTTGCCCATTCGGGTCCGTTAACCGGCATTATTCTTGGCGGCCTCATGCCTCTGATTGTTATGACGGGAATGCATTATGCGTTCTTCCCAGGCACATTGCAGAATCTGAGCAAACTCGGATATGACGTACTTTTGCAGCCGATCAACCTGATAACGAATATGAGCCAGGCTGGTGCAGTCACGGCTGTTTTCCTCAAGACCAAAGATAAAAGAATGAAATCCATTGCTTTATCCAGTGGTATATCCGCCTTGCTTGGCATTACTGAACCCGCACTGTACGGTGTCACCTTGAAGCTGAAAAAACCATTTTACGCTTCACTCATCGGTGGAGCAGCAGGGGGTGGCTTTATTACCGCAGTGGGTCTGAAATGCTTCGGTTTTGCTGTACCAGGATTGCTTTCACTTCCGTTATACATTGGGCCGAATGGTGGCATGTCCAACTTCTGGTATGCATTAATCGGAATAGGCATCAGCTTTAGCGTTTCCTTCGTGGTGACTTTGCTGCTCAAATGGGATGAGCCAAATACACGCAATTCCGCCATGTCCGACTCAACACAAACATTAACCAAACAGGATCAGGAGACAACCACTGCCTTTTCTCAAGAAATGGTGACATCTGTAACAGTACATTCCATTGAGGAAAAGAAAGGGGAGGTTTTCAGCCCGCTCATTGGTGAATTGGTGCCGCTATCAGAGCTTCCGGATCAAACGTTTGCCGAGGAATTGACCGGGAAAGGTATTGCCATTCGTCCGCAGGATGGACGTGTTACAGCTCCTTTTGACGGAACCGTCACGTTGGTTGCCAAAAGTAAACATGCGATTATGCTGACCTCATCCAGTGGAATCGACATTCTCATTCATGTTGGACTAAACAGTGTGTCGCTCAAAGGGAAATATTTTGACGTGAAGGTTGCTGCCGGACAAGAAGTGAAGAAGGGTGATTTGCTTCTAGAATTTGATATGGATGGCATTCAGGGTGCGGGTATTGATCTTGTGACACCAGTCATCGTAACCAATACGCCGGATTACCTCGATGTAGTACCAGTTCAGGTGAAGGGGGTGATTCCAATGAATGAATTGCTTCTCCTCACCGTTCGTTGACAGCTTCATGAATACCACATACAAAAAAGGAGAGAAACAATATGACAAAAACGATTAAACACTCATTTCCCGAAGGATTTTTATGGGGCGGAGCTACTGCTGCCAATCAGCTCGAAGGTGCATATGACGCAGACGGCAAAGGACTCTCTACCTCAGACATGGCTCCATTCGTTCCTCATGAGGAGCGCAATGGCAAGGATTTCACCTTCGACGTCGATTCTGTTCAATTGGAAGAATACCTGAGCGGTAACACAGACGTATATTTCCCGAAACGGAACGGCGTGGATTTCTACCACCGCTACAAAGAAGACATTGCCTTGTTTGCGGAGATGGGTTTCAAAGTGTTTCGTCTTTCGATCGCGTGGACACGGATCTTCCCGACAGGAGAAGAAGCAGTTCCCAATCAAGCTGGTCTTGCCTTCTATGATAACGTGCTCGATGAACTCTTGAAATACGGCATTGAGCCGCTCGTAACGATCTCTCACTACGAGATGCCCGTAGAGTTAACCCGCAAATACAACGGCTGGGAAAGCCGCGAGATGATCGATCTGTATCTGAAATTTGCCAATACGCTGTTTGACCGTTACAAAGACAAAGTGAAATACTGGATTACCTTCAATGAAATGAATATGATGCTGACAAGTCTGTATACTGGCGGCGGCATTCTGGAAGATAAAATTAAGGGTACACCGGAGCAGGTAGCCTATCAGGCAACGCATCATCAATTTGTAGCAAGCTCACTGGCTGTCAAAAGTGGTAAAGAGAAGATGCCCAATGCTCAGATTGGCTGCATGATCTGCCGTCTGGAAACGTATGCTGCTTCTAGTAAACCGGAAGATGTGTTGCAGACGATGAAGGAAGATCAGATGAACCTGTTCTACCCAGAGGTACAGGCACGGGGCGAATACCCATCCTATATGCAAAGATATTTTGAGGAAAATGGCATTGAACTGGTTAAAGCTCCTGAGGATGATGCCATTATCCGGGACAATACCGTGGACTTTATTGCTTTCAGTTATTACATGACGTATATCGGAAAATATGACCCAAATGACAACAGCAACTCAGGTATGCTGGTAAGTCAGATCAAAAACCCTCATCTGAAAGCTACTGAATGGGGATGGCCTATCGATCCGATTGGTCTTCGCGTCGCGCTGAACCGATTGTATGATCGTTACCGTATGCCGCTCTTCATCGTTGAGAACGGGATGGGAGCTATCGACACACCGGAAGAGGACGGGGCAGTGCATGACCCTTATCGCATCAATTACTTGCGCAGCCACATCGAACAGATGAAAGAAGCTGTCGCTGACGGCGTTGAATTGATGGGTTTCACTAGCTGGGGACCTATCGATATCATTAGCTGCTCCACTTCTGAAATGGGCAAACGTTATGGTTTCATTTATGTAGATCAAGACAATGCCGGCAATGGTTCATTAGAAAGAACCCGCAAGGATTCCTTCTACTGGTACAAACAAGTTATCGAGTCCAATGGAGAGATTCTTTAATAAATAAAACGTTTATCTCTTACAAGCCGCCCTTCAGGGCGGTTTTTCATGGTTTTTTTGGGATGAATTAGGTATAATGGCGGTATTCAAACAAAAGGAGTGAATTTTAAATGTCTAACAAGGTGATTGTGCTTTAGGTTCACAAAAGGATATTTGCGTTACAGGGATTCCTTTTGTGGACATTGCAGTGCGGGAAACCGTCCCAACAATGTTTACTGGAGGAGATCATAATTAACTTTAACGAAGCTGTTAACATTAGCAATACGCATATACTGGCATTGGTATCCGAGCTGTTTGACCTGGAGGGTTACGATATTCAGCTTATTCCGCCTCATGAGGGTGGACGTAATGTCGTTTACACTTGCGAGCAAAAGGGGCGTAAATCGCTAATTCTACGGGTGTCTTTTTTGCCTGACAGAAAGCGGGCAGATTACATGGCCGAACTGGAGTATGTCCGGTATCTGTTTGAGCACGGTGCAAGTGTCTCGAATGTAGTTAGCTCGAAAAAGGGTCATCTGTTAGAAGAGATCACTTATAATGAGCATACGTTCTTTATCTGTATGTTTGTAAAAGCCAAGGGGAAGTTGCTGGTAGAAAACCATTATCAGTACCGTGAAGGGGTCCCAATTAGCGAATACTATTATAATAGCGGAAAAGTTCTGGGCAGGATGCATCAACTATCGAAAGGGTACACTCCCGTCCATCGCCGGCATCATTTGATTGACAATTACAGCGGTGAATATATCGATAATCTGGTACCTGAATCATTCCCTCTGCTTAAGGAGAAGATGGTTGAGCTCCTGAATACCTTACAAGGTTTGGATACAAACCAAGAGACATTCGGCATGATCCATTTTGATTATAATGACGGGAATTACTCGATCGATTTTGATACCGGTCAGATCACCGTGTATGATTTTGATAATTCATGCTTCGGTTGGTATATGTATGATCTGGCAGATCTATGGACGCACGGCGTCGGCTGGATTCAGTTT
This sequence comes from Paenibacillus sp. FSL R5-0701, assembly GCF_037973995.1. Lineage (NCBI taxonomy): Bacteria > Bacillati > Bacillota > Bacilli > Caryophanales > Paenibacillaceae > Paenibacillus > Paenibacillus sp. FSL R5-0701. The sequence goes on from NZ_CP150230.1 coordinate 3,505,229, forward strand.
GAGCCGGATGCGGATAAACGCAAACAGTTCATGGATGACTATTTCCAAACCGCCCTCGCTGGATATACTTCCGAAACCAAGATCGAAGATTCGATGCTGGAGAAGCTGCCTTTATTTATTCAAGTCACTCTCTTGGAGAATATTCTAGGTCAATTTGAGGAAATGCAGCGTGCTGGCGAAGAACCAGAAGCTAACGAAGAACTGTTGTATCTCATTAAATGTCTGGAAGAGGCTATACCGTATAAAGGATTTTTCCATGAGATGTATTCCACTGAAGCTCCTTTTGAGTATGAGGAACGCTGAAGGGAGCTGTACGTAAACTAAACCCTGAATAACCAAGGATTCATCAAGTGGGGAGGCAGCCGGATTGACCGGTTGCCTCTTTGTTTGTCTGCGGCATGTTATTCGAATTTGGAAGGGGGCACGTTGTAGAATTTTTTGAATGCTTTGGAGAACGTAAAGGGGTCGGGATAACCTAGAAATCCGGCAATTTGCTGGATCGTATATTTTTTCTCGTACAGATAGTCTCTCGCCCGGTTCATTTTGATCTGATTGATATACTGCCCCGGTGTAATACCGAGAATTTTTTTGAACAAAGAAATAAAATATTTCTCAGAGACGCCGGCAATATCTGCAAGTTCGTTAACTCGGATGGCACGATGCAGATTTGCATCCACGTATGGAAAGACATTCTGCAGAACCTCCAGACTTCCTTCGATCTTCCTCGGTTTTCGGTCTTTCAGAAACTCACCGTGATACAGGCCTTGCCCGTGTAATTCCAAAATTTTGGCGATGACGAGAAGCAGAGAGGCTTTCAAGTAAAGTGGACTGGCGGAAGCGCCGCTACTCTGCTTGAATCTTCGATAGGACGAGGTGAACAGCGTTGATTCCTCTTGAATCAGATTGCCAGGTACGATGCCTGGGAGTTGAAACTCGCTGAGAATTCGTTTCTGCTCAGCGATGCTGAAATCAAAGTGCATGTATACGAATCGGCACAACTCTCCAGTCGTGGAAGCCGTGTAGGGCATATCCGGATAAAAAAACACGACGTCACCCGGGTTCGCCATATGCTCGATTCCATCGATGGTAATCTTGAGGGAGCCTGCTGTAATGAACCACAGATCATAATCGGAATGAGACTTGTGCTCCGTCCAATTGCCGTCATGCGTTTGTTCCAAATAAGAGCTCATGCGAAGTGTGATATACTCCGAAAGTTCGTCGATTATACTCATATTTACAGTTCCTGTGTGCATCTAATCCAACCTAATCCTCTCGACTTTATGACATCCTTTATATTTCACTATCATAACAAAGGATTTATCTCTTGTTAACTATCGTACGATATGACATGTTTTGAAAACTATCACACATTCCGATTCCAGCTCACTCACCTATAATGAACTTATATCGTTAAGAGGAGGGGTTATTGATGAATGCTACAAGTACACAACATCCAAAGGTAGTTGTTATTGGGGCGGGCAGCCTGTTTTTTGGTCGGCAGTCCATCTGGCAGATGGTACACTCCCCATATTTGAATCAGGGAACGCTGGCTTTGGTGGATACGGACGAGGAACGGCTTTCGAAAATGGTAAAACTAGCGGAGATGGTCGCCAAGGAGAACAACGTATCCCTAAAGATTGAGGGTTCAGTGGACCGAAGAGAGGTACTACCGGGAGCCGACTTCGTTGTGCTCAGCTTTGCGGAAGAATCGGTGAAATATCGGGGCATTGACTGCCAGGTTTCTCTAAAGTATGGAATTCGTATGTGTTCCGGCGATACAATTGGCCCTGGTGGAATCTTTCGCGCGATGCGGGAACTGCCGGTTATTATGGAATGTGCTAAAGACATTGAGGAGTTGTGTCCGGATGCTTGGGTGATCAATTATATTAACCCGTCTACCGTTCATGGCATCGCATTACATCGATATGCACCCAGTCTCAAATCATTTGCGCTGTGCGATAGTCATCATATGCCGCATAAAAAAGCCTATTATGCTGTACGAGCCGGAATCATTGAAAATACAAGCCAGTTCACCGAAGAGATCAACCAGAAATTCGATTTTCGTATCGCGGGTGTTAATCATTTCACTTGGCTGCTCAAAGCCGAGTATGAAGGAAAAAATGTGATGCCCACAATTGCAGAAGCCATGCGCAAGCTGGCAGGTGATGAGAATAACGGCGGTGATCGCGGCGCAAAAGCTCTTTTTAACGATGCGATTACCTTTGAACTATATGATATTTTCGGAATCATTCCCACTTGTACGGCGCATACGAAGGAATACGTGCGGTATTGGCAGGGTCTCGGCAAAACTGCGGACACCATTCCTCCATTATCGATCTGGGAGACAGAGGACAGGCATGAGCGTCATGACGAAATGTGGCGTCAGGTGGATGACTTTCTTGCAGGGAACATCCCGATTGCCGATTATATGAGCACCTTTGGACCGGATCATGCGACCGACATCATTGAGAATATGGTGGGGAACTTGGGCAAAAAGTTCTTTATCAATACGCTCAATCAAGGCGCCGTAACCAATATGAATAACGATTCGTTCCTGGAACTCCTGTGCGATGTAGATATGGATGGAGTGAAGCCACTCCATGTAGGCGAAATGCCGCGCGGAATTAGAGGGATGCAAGAACTTGTACTGGATACGCATGAGCTTACGGTTGAAGCTGTTCTGGAACAGAGCTACGAGAAGCTGAGAAGGGCGATGCTCACCGACCCGCTCGTGAATTCCATCAGTGACGCGGACAAGATCATCCATGAATTGTTGGAATTGGAGCGTAAGATGATTCCTGACGTTTGGTACAAGGATAGACTGCAGTATAGCTAAGAGTAGATAACGATCAAAGACCACGTCGGTTCCTTCCAAGGGACTACGTGGTCTTTGTTTTTATCGTTTGTCATGTATCAAGAAATCCTACTCCACTTTAAACAATCCAGCATGGTCTTCATAGTACGAAGTAATAAAATTACGAAATTCTCTTACAGCAGGAGATAACCATTTTTGTTTGACCCAGGAGAGGCTAATTGGATATATAGCGGAATCATCAGCAATTTTTACATAACGTAACCCCAGTGCTCTACATACGGAGATCGGAAGTAATGCAACACCCTGATTAAGCCTGATAATTTCAAGCAGGGTATGAGAATCGACCTCAAATGCATGATTGGGCAGGAAACCTGCTTTTTCACAGAGCATGGTGGTAAATCGGCTGTACTCCTTATTATCGGCAAGGGCAATAAAGGGCTCATTTGCAACAACATTTAATGAAATTCTTGTCTCTCCGCCGTATGCATGATCCGTGGGCACAACCAGAACAATATCCTCCTCAACCAGGACAACACTCTCAATCTCCTCATCCTGAATCGGATGCCCCGTAATCCCCAGATGCATGTCACCTTTCTTCAAACCTGTAATAATTTCACTGCGGGTCCCAATACCCTGATGAAGCTTGGTTTCGGGGGAACCGTTGATATAGTCACTAATGAGACCTGTGAGGAACCGAGTATTCGTAATTGAGATCCGGATTGTATTGGATATTTGCTGTTCCTCCGCTTTAATCTCCATCTCTGCATTTTCAATTTCAATAAAAATCCTGTTCACATGTTTCAATAAAATTTCACCTGAGGGATTCAATTGAATGTTTCGTCCTCTCCTATGAAATAGAGGGGTACCCAGTTCATCCTCAAGTCTTTTAATCGTCAAGCTTAGGGAAGGTTGAGCAATATTCAATTGCGCAGCTGCCTTGGAGATATGCTCAGTATAGGCAACGATCTGAAAGTATTTGAGCTGAAGCAATTCCATTTATCTGCACTCCTTATTTATTCTGATAAATATATATAGTACTTATTATGTATTATATTAAATTTAAATATTGATGTAGAATTTTTTTATGAGATACAGATCAAATTTTAACTAACAAAATTCAACTAAATTTATAAGGTAGGTGTCTTTGATGAAAATCGATGTGAATAACATAGCTAAAAATCTGAATACACCCCTAACGGCTCCGGCATACCCGATGCCACCGTACAAATTCGTGAATCGTGAATACTTGAATATTATTTACCGAACTGATGAAAAAGCGTTGTGGGCAGCCGTACCAGAACCTCTCGAAATTACGGAACCACTGGTTAAATTCGAAGTGATGTGGATGCCAGATGTTTCTGGACTGGGTGCTTATACAGAAGCTGGACAAGTTATCCCTGTACAATTCAATGGGGAGGAAGGCGATTATGTACATTCGATGTATGTAGATAATTTCCCCGCGATTGCAAGTGGTCGAGAGCTCACCGCCTATCCGAAAAAGCTGGGTGCGCCCAAGTTGTATACCGATTCAGATACACTTGTTGGCACACTAGATTATGGGACGCTGCGTGTAGCCACGGCAACGATGGGCTATAAACATGTGGAGATGGATAAGGAGTTCGCCAAACGTGAAATATGCCGACCTAATTTTATGATTAAGATTGCTACGGACTATACCGGGAATTTAAGAATATGTGATCTGATCCGTACTCAAATTACGGACATCGAAGTGAAGGAAGCTTGGACAGGACCTGCCCGACTTCAACTGTTCGAACATGCGCTTGCACCTCTTGCAGATCTGCCTGTGTTGGAAGTGGTGTCCGCTTCTCATATCCTTACCAACCTAACCTTAAACGCAGCACAACCTGTATATAACTATCTGGAAGAAAAATAAGGAGGAAATTAAAATGAGAATTGCAATTGTAGGCGCAGGATCTTTGGGAACCATCGTCGGGGCATACCTTGCGGATGGGGGACTGGACGTTGAGTTAATTGATGCATATCAGGAACATGTAAATGCTTTAAATCAGACAGGTGCTAGAGTAACAGGTACTACAGAGTTTCAGGCCAAAGTAAACGCAATTACTCCTGATCAAAAATCAGGACAGTATGACCTCGTTTTACTATTAACCAAACAACTTTATAACGATTCAATTCTTCAGGAATTACTTCCATTTTTGAAAGAAGACAGTATGGTGTGTTCCTTGCAGAACGGGATTCCGGAAGAAAAAGTGGCGTCCATCGTGGGTGAAAAACGTGTCATTGCAGGCTCCGTTGAATTTGGCGCTACGTTCATTGAACCAGGTGTATCAAGTCTGACTACCGAGTACACTCAATTTAAGCAGTATGCTTTTCAGATTGGCGAATTAAATGGTGAAATCACCGAACGAATTCAACGTGTGAAATCGGTGTTGGATCTTGTGGGTGGAACACATATTTCCGATAACCTGGTTGGAACCAAATGGTCCAAATTGTTGATTAACAATGCATTCAGTGGTTTGTCCGCTGCATTGAATGGGGAATACGGAGACATTATCGATCATGAAGCCGGCATTGTGAGTGCAGCTCATATTGCGGACGAGACGATTAAAGTTGCTCGTGCCAATGGGGTCACTTTGGTTAAAATGAATGGATTCGACATCGCTTCACTCGAACTGAACAGCACAGAAGATATTCCTGAACGGGTGAAAACATTACGTTACGTGATGGAGCCCTCCAGACTGCTCAAAGCAAGCATGCTTCAAGATCTGGAGAAAAACCGCAAAACAGAGATTGATTATATTAACGGGGTTGTTTCCAGCAGGGCAGAAGGTACTGGAATTGTGACACCTTATAATGATTTAGTTGTAAAACTGGTCAAATCTGCTGAAGAAACGCGAACCGTTCCTGATTTTGACACGAACATAAAAGCTTTTGAAGAACTATTAAGTGCACAATAATAATTTCAATTATTTCAACTGAAAGTCGCTAATATAGCGGCTTTTTTGTTGCATCAGTAAATCTAGTCAGGCTTGAATTTACGACGGATAGAATATTCTTTGTAATTTTTGTTTCCTAATATTATACAAAAAGGGGGATTAAATTTGATATAATGTAGACTTGCTGGTTATTTTTCTATTCGAAGGAGATTCATTATGAGGTACTCTTGGTGGGAATTCGGGTTTTATTTGGTTGTATTAATGTTTGTCTTGTTTATGCAAATAAACGAATATCCTCTATTTCTGATTGTGGGGGTTGTAGTCGTTACCATTCTTATCGCGTTTATTAAGCATGTTTTTTATCCTTTAGTATTTGATAAGCGTATAGATCGTTTAGAGTCCTTTTTATCCAAGCAACAAAATACACCTGGGACATACATTATTTATGTTCTTGCAAACAGACTTGATGATGAGGTAGAACTAGTTATGGAGCAAATTATGCAGAAATATAAGAGAAGAACAACACAAGCACAGTTCAAGGCAGCTCACGGATTATATCGCAAGGATATGTTTGCCATTCGGCAAGCTGTACCTCATATCGGCTTATCGGACTACCGTACATATTACGAAACCATTCTACTCTTGGAAGACGGGAAAAGTGAAGTAGCGCTTGAAAGACTTCAATCCATTAAAAAACAGTGGATGCGATCAACATTGCTCGCGGGTATTGAACTCAAAGCAGAAAACCGTGATACCGCTATTCAGCACGCGCATGAAGCACTTAACTCTTCCAGAGGTGTTAATCGTTATGTTTTATATAAGGAATACGAAAGAGTATTACCAGAGGTTGTTGAACACATATCGTAAGATGGTGAAAATGTTTTGAAAAAATAAACCGTGCTTCACGGTTTATTTTTTCCATTTGCTAGTACAGGTGCCAGTCCTTCCTTAGCAAAAATAGAGGGGAGAACCGTCAGTAACCTCTCACGCGTAAGAGGATCATCGTAATTCCAGCCAGCTTCTACTACAAATACATTACCGGGTGCCAACATGCCAACCAAACTTTGGAGTGGAGAAGGAATATTTAAATGCATCTCCTTCTGAGGTATCATCACGAAGTTTCGGTCTCCAGCGTATTGTGTGATTTTATTGTGATCGATTTGTATCCAAGGTCTGCCATTAATGATCAGTTGATTTACGGATTCAGTGGGTCGAAAGCCAAGTGATTCATACACGGTAGCAGCAAATCCCGTCTGTCCCATAACATATATGTTTCTGCCCAGCACCAGATAAACAGTTGCTCGTTCTCCTGCAATATAATCATCCGCCAATTGTCGCCGTATCCTCCTGACACTCTCCTCATAGCGGTCGATCCACTGTTCAGCCGTTCTGCTTCGACCGAAAAGATCCGCAATATAACGAAGACGCTCAAAAGTGCTGGTTGATTCGTGATAAACGATGGTAGGGGCAATGGCATCCAGTCGAGGTAACTGCTGCTCACTATAGTTGCCTAACAGTATAAGATCAGGGTTCAGTAGGGAGACTTGTTCCGGTACGCCTTGCAGTCCAATATCCGGGATCTGATGCAGTTTGTTTCGATATATGACTTGTGATTTCATTGTAGTTATACCCGCGCCGACTGGACGGATACCGATAGCAAGCAACTCACCAAGGGTATTGGTACCTGTGGCCACGATTCGTATAGCCGCATCTGGGAGGGAAATCTGCCTGCCGAGGGAATCGGTTATCGTTCTTTGCCTGGTACGTCTTAGTATATTGGCGTATTCCCGGGGAGGGTGTCCTGTGAGCTGATGAAAGCGTCGACTGAAATAATACTCATCCTTAAAACCGACTTGTCGGGATATTTCACGTAAGGTCTCGGTAGAACGGGACAGTAGTCTTTTAGCGTGCTGGACCCTAATCTCTGTCAGGTAGTCCGTCGGCTTCTTGCCAGTCATCACCTTAAACAATTTGCTATATTGCCATCGTACCATGCCGGCCATTTCGGCCAAAAGCTCTACGGTAAGATCTTCGTTGTAGTGCTGCTCCATATAGCTGAGTGTACGCTGTACCGCTTGATCATTTTGCACTGGCGGAGCAGCGCTTTCTAGCTGAGCCATCAGGCTAAGTATCAGTTGCAGCCGGACCTGAGTAACTGCTGATTTTGAATGATGCGTAGGCGTAAATTTCTTCTCCTGCAACCGATTTTGCTTGTTTGATTGCAAAGGCAGCGGAGAGATCCAGTCCTCTCCTGTCAACGCCAATTTTATAGTAGAAAGAGACAGCCTGTAAGGAAAGCCCAGAATAAGAGGAGGGCAAGCCGGAAGCAGAGTCAACTGATCCACTTGAAAAGCAAGAAAGGTAAACCGAGCTATATGCGCTTGCTCTTTTATCGTTTTGACAATGTATGATTGCTGAGTAGGGAGCAGAATACAACTGCCTTGGCTCAGATCTTGGGAGATGTTGTTTGTTAACAGCCGAATTCCATGATCCAGAGCAATAAGCAATGTATATTCATTGGCAGCCTTGCTCTTGGTTGATGGATTATGATGATTGGTTTCCTGCAGTGGTGTGAGCTGAAGCAGATCATGCTGCTGCAGTTGGATGTAAAGGGAAGCCATTTGCATTCTGGAGCACTCCGATCTAGTGATAATAATTCTCAATTACTAGTTTACCACATTTTACACGTTAGAGAATGTTTCGTTACAGACCTTATTACACGCAGTAAAAGTTTACAAAATCCAAAAATCCTCCATAACCCAAAGGGGTTGGAGGATTTTTGACGTTATCTATGCGATATTATTGATTCATCCATTTCGGTAGTTCATCAAGCAATTGCTCCAGTGCCAGCAGGTTGTCGGTATTCCAATCGGCTGATGCTGTGTAAACGTGTCCTTGCTGAACGGCCGGCAATGTTTTCCATAGTGTGCTCTGTAACAACCGATCAGATTCAGCTCGACTTTCGTCATTATCCAGCGTTAGGACAAAGAGATGATCTCCTGCATAGTCCGGCATTAGTTCTTCCGAAAGTTCGACGAATGTTAGCTCCTTGTCGATAATGTTTTGCTGGATTGCTGGTGGAATTGCAAATCCGTGCTCTTGATACAAGACTACACCCAATGAACGATTGCCCATCGCATAGAGCTGTTTACCCAACTGCAAGAAGATGGTCGCTGTCTCGCCCTCTGCCACATTCAGCTTGTCCCACATCGCTTCCGCTTTTGTATCAAATCTGCTGATCCATTGCTCTGCCTCATCCTGTTTGCCAAAAATGTTGCCAAGTTCGCGGACGCGTTCCGTAAATGGTAACGCCGAGTTGAACGGAATGGTAGGCGCAATCTTCGAAAAAGCGGTGTTTCGGTCAGCATCTTGGTTATAACCATTCAAAATCAAGTCAGGCTGCAAGGCTGTTATTGCCTCCAAATCACCAGGATTTCCGACATCCTCAATACCTTCTAATCGGTCTACAATATAGCTTTCGGAAGCATGAATCAGATTGGCTCCAACGACGGGAATATCCATGGCGAGGAGATCTCCAAGTGTTGAACCAAGATAGATCACCCGTTGCGGCTGAGTGGGTATTTCAATCACTTCGCCTGTTTGGGTTGTATAGCTTTTTGTCGTTTGTTCGTTGGTCTTCACAGCTTCTTGTGAAGGAGCGCTTTCCGAACGGCTGCATGCTGCAAGGACGGATAGAAGAAGGAAGCATGCTCCCCATATGAATAGGTGTTTCTTAATTGTACTGTTCATCATTGTTTCCCCCTAAGTTCTCTTTTTCTCATTGATAACCATTATCAATTACAACGTAATTATAGGTGCCTTTTCAGCGGCTTACAATGAAAAAAACGCAGTGAATTTATTTGTACAAATGTCAATGCGTGTATCTATTTGTTCGTTGCTTTATTTTCAATCCGCAGGTGTGTTGTCATCGGAGTATGCGTGATCAAAAACAGCTTGCTGTATAAGGAATTAATAACCTTTGGATAATAATTACATTGACAACTGCAGGTTTTTCCAAAATAATAGGATGTAATTGAATACTGGTACCTTTAATTCAGTCCAGAGAGGCTGGCAAGGGCAGCGGATTTCATAATCACGCGAGAATCAGGGCTTATCCCGTCATGGGATGCTCTGTGTCTTCGCGCGGGTTATGATGCAAAAAGGGCTACTTGTCAGTGTATAACTTGACGAGTAGCCTCTTTTTTCTGCTTTTTTTGGTATCAGATACACTTTATGTTGGGGGTATTCTGATGAGCAAACAAGATCAAGAATTTTCATGGCAAGCCGTGCCGAAAGCGCAAAGAAACCAATTTTGGAAGACGTTATCCGTCATGCTCGGTTTCACTTTCTTCTCTGCAAGCATGCTGGCAGGAGGCACATTGGGCGTCAGCTTGACGTTCATGGAGTTCATTGGCATCGTACTTGCAGGCAATTTGGTGCTCGGTATCTATACAGGGGCACTGGCACATATCGCTGCCAAAACGGGCCTGTCCACGCATTTGCTCGCTAAATATGCGTTCGGTGCGAAAGGGTCGTATCTGCCCTCGTTCCTGTTAGGCTTCACTCAGGTTGGATGGTTCGGTGTTGGTGTGGCCATGTTCGCAATCCCGGTTGCCAAAGCCATGGACTGGAACGTGTACCTGCTCATCATCGTGTTCGGACTTGCCATGACAGCATCAGCCATCTTCGGCATGAAGTCACTTGTCATTCTCGGATATATCGCGGTTCCTGCGATTGCCATTCTCGGTGGTTACTCCATGTTCGAAGGGGCAGGTTCGCTGGGTGGTCTGCAAGGGTTGCTTGAATACACGCCGACTCAGTCGCTTACCACGGCGGCAGCATTAACGATCTGTATCGGATCATTTATAAGCGGCGGAACACTGACACCTGATTTTGCGCGGTTTTCCCGGACATCGAAACAGGCAGTTACCGCAACAGTGATTGCATTCTTCCTGGGTAACTCACTCATGTTTCTGTTCGGTGCAGTTGGTGCGATGGCCTATAACCTGGCCGATATCTCAGAGGTCATGTTCCTGCAAGGGTTAATGATCCCGGCAATTATTGTTCTGGGCCTGAATATCTGGACAACGAATGATAATGCACTGTACGCTTCGGGTCTTGGTTTTGCGAACATCACCAAAATCTCAAAGAAATTCTTCGTCATCGTTAACGGCATCGTGGGTACCGTATTCGCCATGTGGATGTACAACAACTTCGTCAGTTTCCTGAACGTTCTGGGCGCGGCGGTACCGTCCATCGGGGCTATTATTATCGCAGATTACTTCATTGTGAAACGTAGAAACTATAAGCCATTTGCCGACATGTCATTCAAAAATGTAAACTGGGTAGCGATGGTGGCTTGGGCCATCGGCGTGGCATTCGCCCAACTGGCTCCTGGCGTAACACCATTGAACGCACTGCTTGGTACAGCAGTGGCCTATATCGTCTTGATGCTGATTGTTCCTGCCAAAGAAACTAAAGAAATGGGGAAAATAAATGATTATACAGAACGCAAAATTGCGGGGTAAAGAAGGACTATGGAATATCGTTGTGAAAGACGGAAAGTTCGAACGAATCACACAATCGTTGGAAGTGACCGAAAACGAGGAAATCCTGGATGTCAACGGATCACTTGTGCTGCCACCTTTCATTGAGCCACATATTCATCTCGATACAACGCTAACCGCAGGCGAGCCAGAATGGAATCTAAGCGGAACGCTGTTTGAAGGCATCCAGCGCTGGTCAGAGCGCAAGGCTTTCTTGACACATGAGGATGTGAAAACACGCTCCAAAACGGCACTCAAGTGGCAATTGGCACAGGGCATCCAGCATGTACGAACACATGTGGACGTTACCGATCCAAGCTTGATTGCTGTTAAAGCAATGCTTGAAGTGAAAGAAGAGATGGCTCCATATATGGACATCCAGCTTGTTGCTTTTCCACAGGAAGGCATTCACTCTTATCCAAACGGGGCAGAATTACTGGAAGAGTCACTGAAAATGGGCGTTGACGTGGTCGGCGGCATTCCACACTTCGAATTCACACGGGAATACGGCGTTGATTCAATGAAAGTTGCGTTTGATCTGGCTGAAAAATACGACCGTCTGATCGATATCCATTGTGATGAAATCGATGACGAGCAATCCCGTTTTGTTGAAGTTGTTGCCAAGGAAGCTTACGAACGTGGACTGGGTTCACGCACAACGGCAAGTCATACAACCGCGATGGGGTCCTATAATGACGCTTATACGTACAAGTTATTCCGTTTGCTGAAGATGGCTGATTTGAACTTTGTCTCTAATCCATTGGTCAACATTCACCTGCAAGGACGATTCGACACATATCCGAAAAGAAGAGGGCTGACGCGTGTCAAAGAGTTGCAGGAAGCAGGTCTGAATGTGTGCTTTGGTCACGATGACATCTTCGATCCTTGGTATCCGCTCGGTACAGGCAACATGCTGCAAGTACTGCACATGGGGATTCATGCTTCGCAGTTGCTTGGTTACGACCAGATCGTGAATTCAATTGACCTCATTACGAAAAACAGCGCAAGAACGTTACACATTGAGGATGTATACGGCATTAAAGAAGGTAAACCTGCTAACTTCATCGTACTTGAAGCAGAGAATGAATATGAGGCTGTTCGCAAACAAGCCGGCGTACTTTATTCCTACAGAGGCGGTCGTAAAATTGCGGAATCCAAGCCGCGGGACACGTCCATCATCTTTGAGGGTGGTTCAGAGAAGGTTACTTTCAATAAATAATGAAGAAGAACTAATCCCATTAAAAGTCGCTATTTAAGCGGCTTTTTTTGCTTTTTCACTTTTATACCGCCTGGCCTATACGATGTATTTTATAAGGAACATGAAAGGTGTCAACATACAAATAAAAAAACCTCCCTATGTTTATAGAGGAGGTCTTTGTGTACTCATATTTTTGCCACAGAGAGTAGAGTACTGCTGCTTGTTTTTTTACAACAATCCAGCCCATTTCAGACCATGCCAGATCCCATCCTGCTCTGCACTTGCTGTAACATGAGATGCCAGTAGTTGAAGTGAATGAGGGGCGTTGCCCATGGCAATGCTGCAGCCTGCATAACGGAACATCTCCAGATCATTGAAGTTATCGCCAAAAGCATACACCTGTTCAGGGGAGAATCCCAAGCGGTCTGCGAGTCGGGAAACCCCTTCGGCTTTGGAGCCTCCGGCGGGTAGAACGTCCATGGACAACGGATGCCAGCGTACAAAGTGGAGATCACGAAACCTTTCACGGTATACCGTTTCCTCTTCTGGTGAGCAGAATAACATCGTCTGATAGATGAGTCTATTTGTACAAAAGCTTTTGCTAAACCCAGGATACGTGACACCAAGCGAAGTTAGACAAAGGTCTACATGCGGATGATATTCCTGACTGCAGCTCATCTGTGAATGATCCAGATAAACGAGAGGATGTCCCGACAACTCAGCAAATGCAGACAATTGCTCCAAAGCTTCCGAACAGATGGGATTACTGTGAATGAGTTCTCCTTGATGCATCACATATTGTCCATTGAAACTAACATAAGACTCCAGCTCCAATTCAAGCCGAACCTGTTCCAACATAAAAGGAGATCGTCCTGAAGCTAAAGCGACCACATGTCCGGCTTCCTTTAACGCAAGAACGGCTTGTTTCGCGGAAGCGGGAATTCGATTATGGCGGTCGAGCAGCGTACCATCAATGTCAAAGAAAATCAGTTTTGGGCTTTGAGTCATAACGTCACACTCCTTCACCGCCGACGGAAGAAAGACTCAAACTTACTTGTTCATTCAGGGCGAAAGGAAGAGGGGAGATGACTTCCCAACGTTTCGTATCACTACGAATATCATAGTGAAATTCTTTCCCTTGAAACTGAACATTGGCGATCTCGCCCAATATGCCGACTTCACTGGAAGGTTGTAAATGGAACTCATCGGGTCTAACGGGATACAACCCGTTGGATTTAAAATAGTTCGCAACATGCTTGCCAGGCCAAGCAATATTTGTACCGCCTTCAGGGATAAACATATCTGCATCCCAGTGTCCCTTGACCAAATTCGACTTCGATACAAATCTCGCCACGAATTCGGTCTCTGGCCGCAAATAAATCTCCTGCGGCGTTCCTGCCTGTTCAATCCGACCATCCTTCATCACTATAATTCGGTCAGCCATGGCAAGGGCTTCGCCCTGATCATGCGTAACATAAACTACGGCTGATTTCGTATTCCGATGTACTTGTTGAATCTCACGCCGCATATCCATGCGAAGCATGGCATCCAGACTGCTGAGGGGTTCATCCATCAGCAGTAATGAGGGCTGGGGAGCGATGGCGCGTGCAATAGCGACGCGTTGTTTTTGCCCTCCGGATAGCTCATGCGGCATACGTTCAGCCAGATGGGACAGCCCAGACATATTCAGGACTTCCTGAATGCGGTCCTGCTCGTTATTTTTAATATGAGGAGGTGTTGATTTATGTGTTCGGATGGGAAATCGCACATGTTCGGAAACATTCATATGCGGCCAAAGTGCGAAGGACTGGAACACCATGCCAATTCTGCGTTTCTCCGGAGGTAGCAATGTCCCTGAACCTGCAACTACCTTGCCGTCCATGAGTACATTACCACTACTAGGCTGCTCAAATCCGGCAAGGATGCGCAGCAATGTGGTTTTTCCACAGCCTGACGGTCCAAGAATCGCCACGAATTCGCCATCCTTAATCGTTAAATCAATGGAATGAAGAGCCTGGTAACTTCCGAAAGATTTGCTAACCTGTTGAATCTGGATACTCATGACTTCACTCCCTTACGAGTTGCCCAGCGTTGAGCGATGAGCAAAATTACGCCGCCTGCCGCAATAAGTGCGACAATCAGACTGGACAATGCAGTTGAATAGAGGGTATCTCCTGCCTGTTCAAAACTAAATATGGTAACACCAATGGTCTGTGAACCTGATGAATATAACAATGCCGATACAGTAAGCTCGGTCAGGGCAGTCAGGAAGACCAACATACCTCCGGTCAGAATACCAGGTAGCAGTAAGGGCAGCAGAACAGCAGTCCATTTACGCCAGAAACCGGCTCCGGATATCCGCGCGGCTTCTTCCATGGATGCATCCAACTGCATGAATGAAGTGACACTTGAACGGATCTGAAGAATAAGGAATCGGCAGATGTAGGCAATAAACAAAATGGTCATGGTGCCATAGATGCCAGGGTTCCAGCCGGGAACCGGCTCCATCCATACCAGAATCATGGACAGTGCGAACACAATGCCGGGTAGTGTATAGGGAACAGCAGTGGCCAGTTCGGCCATTTTATTGAATTGATTAGGCTTCCGAACTCGTATATAAGCAAATCCTGAACCAATAATCAGACAAGCCAGCATCGTGACTAGAGAGAGGACAAGGCTGTTCTGGATCGCCTGCCATACACGCTCATTCTCGAAGAGAATATATCTATAATTGTCCAGGGTCATATTGGCACGAGTCAGCCCGAGACCATACGCTCTTTTTAAAGACATCGAGATCATTGAAGACAACGGAATAATTGTAATCAGTGCGAGACCTGCCCATATGGAGAAGGTCAGCGGCTTGCGCATGCGACCCAAATTATACCTTGGGGTAAGATCGGGTTGCATCGTATCCGAAGCATGACTTTTACGTAAAAGAATCCACTGCAACAGACTGCCGATTACCGCAGCAGCACCGAGTAGTACAGATAACGATGCACCACGGGCAAATGCCGAAGGGCCGAATCCAATAATCTCTTCATATATAAGTGTACTGAGAACGGAAATATTCACAGGTGTGCCCAGGAAGGCAGGTATTCCGAAATTGTCCAGCGAAGCCAGGAAAACCAGCAATCCGCCCGCCGTGAGACCCGGAAGAGCAAGAGGCAGTGTAATACGACGGAAGACCTCGATCCTGCTGGCACCACCAGCTCTGGCCGCCCACTCCAGATCACGCGGGATTTTGCGGAGTACATCCAAAGTGAACATATACACCAATGGAAAATGATGAATACCCATCACAAACACGATGCCGCCCATACTGTACATGCTCCAAGGAGCCAGATCGGGATGAATCCATTGCAGCAGATGTGCGAGCCAGCTCTGTGACCCGGTAAATGAAGACCAGGACAACGTGAGAACATAAGAGGGAAGAATAAAACAAAGCATGATTCCCATATGAAGGGCTGATTTGTGTCGTATATCCGTATAGGCGACGACCCAGGCCAATGCAGTTCCAATCACGAGTGAGAACACAGTTGAACCGATGACGATATATACAGTATTGCGTAATGTGGACCAGAAGCGCTCCTGCTGAAGCAATTCGTTATAATGTGATAACGTTAACCCTTGCTCACCCTGAAAGCTGAGAAGAACCAGCTTCAGGATGGGGTATACAAAGAATAATAGAACAGCTATAGCACCCAACAGGGCGATCAATCGATTCCAACGAAACAGGCTGGGGAGGGAGAAACCGGACTTGCGCTCGTTATCTTGTCCCCTAAGAATGATCATGTTTCTCTTCAATTTCTCCATTCAGACAGCTCCAATCCTTACTCGCCAAACACATTAATGAATTGCTGTTTATCTGTTTCACGATCCGCTGCAAGTTTGGCCGCATCGCCAGGCAAAATCTTCATTTCTGATACACTTTTCAATCCTTCAGGTGGGGCAATCCCTTCACGAATAGGGGAGTAACCGATCTCGGCAGACAACTTCTGGCCCTCTTCAGAGAGAATGAAATCTACAAAGGCTTGAGAAGCCGGTACGTTGGCAGCTTCTTTCATAATCCCGATCGGTTCTGTAATGATGGGAACACCTTCTTCTGGATAGATCAGTTCAACTGGAGAACCTTTCGCTTTTTCGCGCGCTACGAGGTAATCCACAACGACGCCATATGATTTTTCACCGCTGGCAACAGCTTTCATCACGGCACCATTTCCTTTAATCACGGCCATGCCATTCATCTTGGTTTCCTGTAGAAAATCCCATCCAAACCCATCTGTTCGACTAAACACACCGATGTTGTATGCTGCTGCACCAGAATATAAGGGACTCGGCATAATACTTGCGTCCTTACTTTCCGGCAGGGTCAGCACTTGCCAAGATGTCGGTTGAGTAGTGACTTTTTGGGTGTTGGTAGCGAGTACCGTTGCCATAACCTTCGTACCGGCGTACATACCGTCCGGATCAACCAGATCTGTCGGGATTTCACTTAGCTCTGGGGACTTGTACGATTGTAGAAGGTCATCTTTTTTCAGATTTTCAAAGGTAACTGCATCGGCCAGCAGGAGTACATCCGCCTGTGTTTTACCCGCTTGACGCTCTGCCTGAAGCTTGGCAGTGACTTCTTCGGTTCCGGAACGGAAGATGCTGACTTGAACATCAGGATATTTATCGTTAAACGCCTTTACCAGTTTGCCTGCATCTTCTTCTGGTTGGGATGTATAGAATGAAAGCTTACCTGAGACTGTGCTCGAAGCTGCGCCTGAACTATCTTGATCTGTCGTGGCTTGTCCCTGTGCAGAACAACCGCTGAATACAATCATGCCTGCCAAAAGGGGCAGTAATAACGACTTTTTGAATGGAATCACAGATAATCTCTCCTTTGGTGTCTAGCTGATAGATTAGAGTAAGAACGTATGGATTGCCTGTGCAACGCCATCTTCAGCGTTGCTGGCAGTGACAACATTAGCGATTTCCTTCACATGAAGCTCTGCATTTCCCATGGCGATTCCTAATCCTGCCCATTGCAGCATGTCCAGATCATTATCATAGTCTCCGGCTGCAGCTACCTGCTCGCGTTCGATCTGATGTGCATGACATAAACGTTCCAGTGCGCCTCGTTTACTGACTCCGGCTGAATTAACATCAAACCGCAAACTTCCTGTTCGTGTACATTGGAATAACCCTGATTCTTCAAGGGTACGAAATAGGTTTTCGCGTGAGTCGTGGTCTGTACAGATCACGGCTGCTTTGAACAGCATGCCTGGCATCTGGTTTACAAAGGTTCTGAAATCCTTTCCGACTTCAACGAAGCGAATAAGATCAGCCTCTATAGCATCAAGTTCATCACGTTCTTCGAAAGAATCCAATTCCGGTCTGTTGACCCTATTGTTGATGGCCCAGTTCCTATTGATATCATTAATCTCTTGAACATAGAGGACATTGTATCCATAGAAATGGATGTAGGCTCCTTCTTGCTGGATGACATCCAACATGAACAACATATCTTCTATTTTCAACGCAACGCCATCAAGCAGTTGTCCTGTCAAGGGATCTACCGTCACGGCACCGTTTAGTGCAACCAGTGGAAAATTCATGGAGACTTCCCTAGCGTGTGACCATACGGAAGCGGGAAATCGCCCAGATGCAATCGTGACATTCACTTCCGCTGAGATTAATTGTTGAATGGAACTTCGTGTCATAGGTGTTATTATTTTATCTGGATTGAGCATTGTACCGTCCAGATCAAGGGCTAACAATCTGTACATGAACATATTCCTCCCGAATCGATTAACTTACACAACATACATACGAAGTGGTTCGGGTATATCCACAGGCCCTTGGAAAGAGCGACTTGCTTCATCCCGCATGAACTCCAGATCGCCATCTCCGGGAAGATGGACAAGGACGAGCTGCTTGACGTTAGCCTGACCAGCAATCATGCCTGCCTGAAGTGCATTCATATGTCCTTGGCCAGTTGTGTGTACGCTGCCTTCACAGATGGTAGCCTCACATAGAAAGATGTCTGCATCACGAGCAAGTTCGATAAGAGAATCACAGTACGAGGTATCACCGGAATACACCAGCACCTTCCCTTGATATGTGATCTTAACGGCATAACATGTAATGGTATGCTGCACCTGTACAAATTCGATTTCTGCGCCAGCAAGCTGAATTTTGGATGAAGGATCAATCGAGATGACCTCGGTATGTTCACCATATAGACCATTCAGAATATCCACTGGATTATCCGGTGCATACAGCTTCAGTTTATTCAACATGCGACCATTGCGGATCGCACCCGCTGCAGCATATTGAAGGACTCCCAGATCGGCGATATGATCATGGTGCAAGTGAGACAAAATAACACCTGATAGATCTTCCACGCATGTCTCACTGGGGAGTTTACTCATAACGCCGCTGCCACAGTCCAACAAAATCTGCCCTTCATCTGTGGTTACAAGGTATCCCGCGGTTGCTCCGCCAGAGGCGGGATAACCACCCCAGTAACCTAATATCTTCACATTCATCTTTGCACCTCTGTCTGTCTTGATCTACATTCTTTACAAATGTTCCGTACAGTTACAATTGTAAAAAGGGTTTGTTTCTCTCGTGTCAACCGAAAGTCAATCTTTTGTAAAACTGCTTTTGGCAAAGTTATCCTGGCTTGACTCCGCCGCGAATCCCATTTTATAGTGGGAAATGTGTTAGAAGGGAAATTTAAACGTCAAAGGCGGACTTATATGTGAATATAGACGAACGCAAAAATATGATAAGAGTCTGTAAGATGTATTATTATGAATCCTGGACACAGGAGAAGATTGCGGAGAAGTTAGGTGTATCCAGGCCAGTCATCTCCAAGATGCTGCAACGTGCGAAGGAAGAGGGCATTATTGAGATTGTCATTCATGATGATGATTACGAAACGTCCAAATTGGAGAAAAAACTGGAAGACATATTTAACCTCAAACAGGTGTTGGTCGTCCCAACCAAGGATCTGAATAAAGAGTTGTTGTCGAGTGCTGTAGGCAAGGCTGCCGCTCAATTTGTCCAAAAATTGATTAAAAACGGTGACCGTGTAGGTGTCTCATGGGGCAATACGCTCTATCATATGGTGCGAGAGTTCCCTTTGGAGAAAAAAGAGAATGTCAAAATTATTCCACTGGTGGGTGGAACAGGGAATTCGCGCAATGAAATGCACTCTAATCAGATCGCCTATGAGTTATCCAAAAAAATGGGCGTAACCTGTGATACGTTATATGCTCCGGCCGTTGTGGAAACAGAAGAGTTAAGGGAGCAGATTGTTGGCATGCCTAATATTTCGGCCGTTCTTAAAGAGGGGGAGAATATCAATCTAGCGCTGGTGGGGATCGGAAATCCGTATTCCATGTCAACGATGGAACGATCGGGTTATCTTAATGAGCAAGTGTTAACTGAATTAAAGGCACTTCACACGGTAGCGGATATTAATTCTGTGTTTATTACTCGTGAAGGTACAATCACCGAGCATCCCATTAATCATAGAGTCATTGGCCTTGGACTGGAGCAGTTAAAGAAGACTAAAACGGTGGTAGGCATGGCCTTTGGTTTGCACAAAATAGACTGCATACTGGCTGCTTTGCGGGGTGGATATATTAATATGCTCATTACGGATGAAGCCACAGCAAGTCATATTACGAAAATTTGATGTTCGAGAAACATCCTTTCGTTTCGCTATTGAAACTCATTTTATGCACTTTGAGCCAGGAGAACCAAAAGGTTCTCCTGAGCAACTATAAGAAGAACTCACTATTTAGCCTACCTTTATGGCTTCACTAGAAGCCTGCTTCCCACCTTTTTTACGAACAAAACTAATGATCAGCAGTAGCAGTGGTAACAAGCCAAATAAAAAAATGGAGATATTGCCAAGAAAATCACCTAAAGCTAATGTTTCCTCCAGGTTTTTGGGCAAGTAAGCAATTACATATAAGACTGGCAACATCGCGAATTGTATGCTCGTAATATTTTTGAGACGAAACAAATCTCGGATCCCGATTGCCGCAAAATAGTGTTTAAAAGCATACGTTGCAAAGATCTGCATCAGCCAAAATACAATAAACAGTGATTCATAACGCTCAAAAAGAAACCCCTCAATTTCAAAACTTCGAACCATATCGAACGTTGGCCACATCCGTGTTTGAATTCCTGGCAAAGATAAATTCCCTACAACGGTGACAATCGTGATCAAATAGATAATCGTGCAAATAAGTATGCTGTATATAGCAGCTTTATTGCTCGCTTTCACGTCCACCATGTAAGCTGTGATGATGAGTAAAACTTCATATCCAGAATAGGAGAGACACGAAGGTTTAAGACCCTTCAACACAGGCATGAATCCATCGCCCAGGAGTGGTCTGAGGTTATTAAGTTCAAACATCTTGCTGCTTAAAAGGAAAACCAGTGCTAGCAACACAAGCGTAACGGGCAACACAATGGAAAAAACTCGGATGATGATTTTTAGACCACCTGTTAACATATAGATACCAATCCATAAACTAACCATGATGGTAACCCAACTAGGCGTGCGCTCAAGGATGTACATACTTGTAATTTCGGCCATGACTCTGACTTCGAATGAACAAAGAACAACAAAATACACGATAATTAAAAGTCCCAATAGATAAGCAATCCATTGACCTGTGATTTCGGGTATAAATTCGAACACCGTTTTACCGGGGAATCTACGACACAAGGTTACAAGGAGAATGCTGATTGTGGTTACAATTAATCCTGATAAAATAACAGCAATCCATACATCTGGTGTTCCTACTGCTTTACTAATTGTGCGAGGGAGTGTTAGAATTCCAGCTCCGAGTATTGAATTGATAACTACAATAATGACCTCGGAGGTATTAATATTAGTTGTGGATTGCTTCATTGGACTTCGCTCCAAACCGGAGAATATATTTCTAGGTAGTATCGCCCAACGCAGTTGTTTTATGTAAAAATGCTGTACTGATATAATGTAGTGATATCCAATAATGAATTGAAGATGAGGATGTAGGTTATGCCAAAGAACGATAATATGTTAGCCATTCTATGGATGCTGAATTCAGGCAGCAAGGTAACTGCAAAACAGATGTCCGAAAAGTTAGAAATCAATATAAGAACCGTATATCGATATATTGATGCATTATGCACCAGTGGAGTACCGATTATTTCCGATACAGGTCACAACGGCGGGTATAGCTTGCTGAATCAGCATATCAAAGCACCTCTGTTATTTGATATTGAAGAAAAAAAGGCACTTCTCCAAGCTGCTGTGTTTGCAAAAGAAGCTGGATACCCTTTGAGTGAGGCATTGGACAATGCAACATCCAAATTGAGAATGTATTCAAATCAGGATCAGGAAAACACACTTCGTCGTCATTTAGCAGGGTTTAACGTTATCAATCGCATGGGAGATCCATCCGTTCAGCCGATCTTGGCGGAATTGGAGCAAGCCGTGGCTAATGATTGCTCTGTCGAAATTGATTATCGCAGAAGCCGTGATGAACAACCCAAGAATAGAGTAATAGACCCTTATGGAATGGTTTACTGGAATAATAAATGGTATACCATTGCGTTTTGCCACTTGAGAAATGAGTTCCGCAGCTTTCGGGCAGATCGGATTCTGCGAATCAACCCTACTCCGCTCCGCTTTAAGCGTTCGGAATCTTTTTCTGCTCGTGAATTATTTATGCAAAATTTATTACCTGATGTAGTGGGCAAAGAGGGGGTAATTTCCTTGGTTATCGAAGGCCGATCAGAGGCATTGGATGACTTGGGGCTGCATTGGTTTATGGGACATTATCTGAAAGAGCGGACTTCTAATCATGCCATCTTTTTATTTGATGAAAAATCAATTGATACATACGTCCCCTATTTTCTCCTATCCTATGGGAAATCCATTCAAGTCATCGAACCACAGCGTGTGAAGGACAGACTTGTTGCTGTTGTATCCGAGTTAATGGAATACTATCAACTTTAACAACTTCACTGACAGTATTTGAACTTATCGGATTTTGATCTGTGAACTTGATAAAAAAGTTGCGAAGCTTTGCTGCTTTGGATATGATTATCTAATGTTCGATTAAAAAAATACTTATGTAATCAATTAATGATAAAAGATAGTGAGGTAAGAAAAAATGATCGCAAAAACAGAAGAAGATTTTAATGGCTTGAAGGAAATTGGCAAAATTGTAGCTTCTATTAGAGATGAATTGGTTCAAAGAACCATCCCAGGGATAACCACTAAAGAACTTGATGATTTGGCAGGAGAGCTTTTTGAGAAAGCTGGCGCAGTTTCTGCTCCAAAAAGTGAATATAATTTCCCGGGATTTACTTGTATTAGTGTTAATGAAGAAGTGGCACATGGTATTCCGGGAGATCGGGTTATTCAAGAAGGGGACATCGTCAATATTGATGTGTCTGGCTCCAAGAACAGTTATTTTGCAGATACGGGAATCTCGTTTGTCGTAGGCAAAGGTGAAGAAGTGTTAACGAAAATATGCGACGTTGTTAAACTGGCATTTGAAGCAGGTCTTAAAAAGGCAAAACCAGGCTCCAAAAAAAGCGGAATCGGGAAAGCCGTATTCCAAACTGCCAGACAGCATGAATTAACGGTTATTAAAAACCTTACAGGACATGGTGTTGGACGTGGAATACACGAAGCACCTGACCACATCTATAATTATAATGATCCATCGGATGATGAATTGTTAAAAGAAGGCATGGTTATTGCTTTCGAGCCATTTATCTCAACTTCAGAAGAAGAAGTAGTTCAAACTGGAGATGGCTGGACCTTTGTTACTAAAAACAGCTATGTAGCTCAAATAGAACATACCATTATACTTACTAAAAATGGTCCGATTATTGTCACTCTTTAAGGTGTTCAAACTGAAAGTCGCTAAATTAGCGACTTTTTTTGTTTTTGTTTTATTGGTACGTCAAAGCAAATCAAAATATAAACGTTCACTTATTAATTTATGTTGAAATTATGGAAGGATTTAACGTATATTTAGATCTGATCTTTATGTTATAGACAGAGGTGATTGATTGAACACATCAAAAAAGCGCGTTCAAGTCATTGATGGACTGCGCGGATTCAGTCTGGCCGGCATTGTGCTGGCAAATATGCTGGCTTTCCAATATGGAATCTATGGCCAGAGCAAACCCCAACTGTTCGGGATCGGCGGAGCAGATCAGGCTTTCCTCTCGTTCCTGCTGATCACTGTGGTGGGCAGTTTTATGCCGATTTTTGCATTTATGTTTGGCTTTGGAATGGTTAAGCTCTCGGAAAGTCTAAAATCACGAGATTTACGACCAAAGTGTCATCTGGCACGCCGTTTTCTACTACTGTTTGGAATCGGATTATTACACATCATCTATCTGTGGGAAGGGGATATCCTGGCTTTTTATGGCGTACTCGGTTTCTTCCTGCTCATGTTCCTTAATCGGAAGCCTATAACGCTGCTCATTTGGGCGGTACTGCTACTCATAGGAGCGGGGATACTTGGTCTCCCGGCATCTAATCCGATGAACCCACTGGCGATTGAGTCCATTCATATGGAGAACTACATCATTCAAAGTCAGGATGTATACGGTAGTGGCAGCTACACGGAGATAAGGAATTTCAGTAATAACGGCGACCCATTCGGCGGGGATATGGAGGTGTCATTCGCCCTATTGATCCTGCTGCTAGCTCCACTCATGACAGTACCAATGTTCCTGCTCGGTATGCACGCTGCCAGAATCGGCACATTTAGCGATCCCCAAACGATGCGGACTATGTATCTTCGCCGGGCATCGTTATTGATTCCGGTAGGTTTGATACTCAAAGCATACGGTGTATTGGCGCCACAATTGGGTGCGGAAGGTTGGCTTGGAATCGGAATCGGGGGGACGCTTGGAGGATCGTTGCTTGCGCTGGGATACATATACGTATTTGCGCTGTTGTATGCTGGATACCGCCGTTCCAGCCTGATGGACAGGTTCGAGGCGGTCGGCCGTCTCTCGTTGACGAATTACCTGATGCAGAGCGTAATCTGTACGACAATTTTCTATGGATATGGCCTGGGACTGTTTGGAAGTGTTGGCGTGTTTATCGGAGCGATTATTGCACTTGCAGTCTATGGCATTCAATTGTGGCTCAGTCCGCTATATCTTAAGAAATTTAGCAATGGGCCTGTCGAGTACCTGCTACGGATTTGGACATATCTGTCCTGGAAAGGGCAGCCAAGAAAGAAGAAAAGATCGAACTTAACTACGAATGAAAACGCTCCTGGTGTTCAGTAAGCATAAAGTGTTATCGTGAAACGCAAAAAGAAGCTCGTTCCACCAAAAGAAAGGGCTTCTTTATGCCGTAACGATCATCTTCCTAATGTTTCCTGTTATAATTAGTAATTATTTATAGATTCAACTATTAACCCTAATACATAAGCTAACTATTATAGTGCAGACAGTGGAAGGTAATGCGAAATGAAAGATGAAAGCATATACATTCAACTGTTTCCACTCAGGCTTGAAAGGATCATTATTGTGCTAAAAATAATTAATTTTCTTCTTTTCTTGCTGATCATTTGGGTAGTCATCTTTTATCCTTTTCGTTTTGCTTGGTTTGAAGGTTTGAAACAGATTCCCGCAGATCTTCATGGTGTTTATTTACTATTCTTGTTCTTTGGATATCTGATCTGTTCATCGGCTATGGGGCTTATGGTTGGCAAGATGTTTTTTAAACGAAAAGGAAAAGGACAGTAATAGGACAGTAGTTACGAATTGGAGTAAAATTTCGTGCAGACTAAGAGGAGACCCCGTTCAATTGCAATGTGGGTAAGAGTATTCAAGTAGGGGAAGATTTTCTGACCCATTACAACGTACAATTCTTGATGTTGATAAAGCATCATTCAAAGTCGCTAAAGTAGCGGCTTTTTTTGTTTTGAGTGTGGGAGAGCGCGTACTGTCCGCAAGTTACTTTTCATTTCGGTAAACCGAAACCACGTTTGTTAGAAGCTCGCCTTTAACAAACGTGGTCGAGAGGGCGGCTAGATAAGACGCTAAGAGCTTGAGTTTGTCCTTTCCGCCAGTTTAGTAATCAACTCGATATCTTGTTCGGTTAATTGTTCAAAAAAATGTTTGCGTATTGCCTTGGAGAGGAAGGGACGGGCATCATCTAACATTGATTTTCCAGAAGAAGTGATACTGACTTGTACTCCACGATCGTTGTCTAATGGTTTCTTAATCACGAGACCACGTTTTTCCATACGCTTCAGATGATGAGATAACCGACTTTTATCCCAGTCCATAGAGTCGGCTAATTCCTGTTGGCGAAGGCTACCATCCCCAAAAAGGACTAATCGGTCCAATACTCCAAAATCACCCTCTGACAATCCTGAGTGATCGGCCATATCTTTGACGATGCGACCGAAGATGGTCTGAAAGGAACCTTTCCACATATGCCATATTCGCATTTCTTCTTCGTTAAGTTCATTTTTATCCATAGGAGCATAATAACATGGTTGACGTGTCAACTTCAATGTGCTAAATTTGATCCAAGGTTGACGCGTCAACCTAAATTCATATGAACCCACCAATCACAAAAAAAAGGAGATTATAACTATGCAAGATAAACCTGTCGCTCTGGTCACTGGGGCTAATAAAGGTATCGGCTTTCAAATTGCGAAGGATCTCACGGAACACGGATTCACCGTGCTCGTTGGATCTCGCAGCCTAGAGAATGGAGAAACTGCCTCAAAAAGCATCGGTTCGAATTCACACGCTCTCCAGCTCGACGTTACAGATGAAAATTCTATCGCTGCTGCTGCAAAACGTATTGGGAACGAATTTGGTCGTCTCGATGTACTCGTGAACAATGCGGGGATCTCGCACGCAAGCAGATCGGGTGAACCATTTCCGAACGGTGGCGCAGCGAGTGGTCTTTTGACCGTTGCTTCGCTTGAAGATATTCGTACAGTTTATGAGACTAATGTTTTTGGTGTTATTGCTGTCACGCAGGCGATGTTGCCACTTTTGCAGGAGGCCCCGGCAGCACGTATCGTCAACATAGGCAGTACCGGTGGCTCCCTTAGCTGGAACTCTATTCCGGAAAACTCGCATCGTGCGATGTTTGGTGCCTATTCGGCATCAAAATCGGCTGTTCATGCGGTGACACTTGCCTTTGCATTTGCGCTTGAATCAACAAACATCAAGGTCAATGCGGCATGTCCAGGCTTCACATCGACTGCGCTTAATAATTTTGCTGGTACTCGTAGTGTTGAACAAGGGGCTCGTGAAGCGGTCCGGCTGGCGATGATTGGAGCGGATGGTCCAACAGGAACATTCTCAGATGAGGATGGACCCATTGCTTGGTGATCATAGTTATACAATGAGGGTGAGCAACTTAAGGAGGATTTCATGATGCGCGTTTTCGTAACAGGAGCAACAGGCTACATCGGTTCCGCTGTCACCCGCGAACTTATTCAAAGGGGGCATCAGGTCATCGGTCTCGTGCGTTCAGACAGTAGTGCTGCGAAACTAGAAGAGTCCGGGGCCGAAGTACACCGCGGTGACATCAACGATCTTGACAGCCTCCGTAGTGGTGCAGCTGCTGCGGATGGCGTCATTCATCTGGCATTCCATCACGACTTCTAGAACTTCGCTGGAGCACTCACAACAGATCTGCATGCCGTAGAAGCGATGGGGGCGGCACTTGAAGGAACTGGTAAACCTTTCGTAATCACCACGCATGTAAATGGAGTGGCAACGGAGAACATGGTGTTAGCGCTGGCAGGGCGTGGAGTGCGTACATCGATTGTAGAGCTTTGTCCATCGGTACACGGTGAGGGTGACACAGGATTTGTGCCGAGCCTGATCAATATTGCCAAGACTAAGGGCTTCTCGGCCTATGTGGGAGAGGGGAACAACCGTTGGCCGGCTGTACATCGCCTTGACGCCGCGCATCTATATTGCCTGGCGTTAGAAAAGGCACCCGCTGGTTCACGACTAGATGGGGTCGCAGATGAAGGAGTGCCATTTTGCGACATCGCGAGTGCGATTGGTGAGCAGCTGAATGTGCCGGTAGTCAGCATTTCACGCGAAGAGGCAGATGCCCATTTTGGCTTTCTCAGCACACTCGCAGCGCTCGATATCCCGAGATCAAGCGTTGCAACTCAGGAACTTATGGGATGGCGGCCAGTGCAACCTGCACTGATTCCCGACCTTAAACAGTCTCATTACTTCAACAACTGATTGGAATTTTCACGCCTTTTAAAAAAAATAACAACCATTAATAGAAGCCACTCCATTCGTCAGGGGTGGCTGCTTCTTTTGCTAATGTATTCTTAAGACATGGGAAAAATAGGTTCTTGAATTTCTTTCCCGATGTACAGCCGAATCCGAGATTGTGATAGGCTGTATCTACAAAAGTATTACACGTTCTAAATGGAAGGGGATAATTTACTTGGATCAGGAACTTGCGACCACGATCGCTATTGAATTTAAGAACAATCAGAAGGTGTTGAATGCGATCGGAGACGAGACTCGGCAAGCCATCCTCATAGCCTTGATTCAAGGGCCGCAAAAACCCGGCATGCGCGTAGGAGAGATCAGGATGAAGACTCACCTTTCCCGACCGACCGTATCACATCATCTGAAAATCTTGAAAGAATCACAGATAATAAGTGTTCGTAAAGAAGGAACTCTCAACTATTACAGCCTTGACTCCGGTAGCAAGTTGAAATTGTTGAAAAACCTGGTGAACCAAATAGAAAAGTTGCTAGCGCAATGCGAACAACAAGCATCGGAACAATAAATAGAAAACACGGGGAGGGGGAGTTGCGAATGAATCAGACAGTCGCAGCGGCAAACGGAGTGGTCATTCCTCAACTAGGGTTCGGCCTATATAAGATCAAAGACGGGGGGACCTTCGAGAGGACAGTCGAGGAGGCTATTCGAATGGGTTATCGCCATTTCGATACGGCCAAAATTTACGGTAATGAAGCGGCGCTAGGTCGGCTCATCCAAAACAGCGGCATTCCCAGGGAGGAGTTCTTCATTACCTCCAAGGTATGGACGACAGACCTGGGGTACCGTGCGACGAAAAAGGCGTTCGAGCGGACTTGCCAGCAGCTGAACCTAACATATCTCGATATGTATTTGATTCATTTTGCCGGTCCTCAATACGTGAATGCCTGGAAGGCGATGGAAGATTTATACGACGCAGGTAAAATCAAAGTTATAGGTGTAGCCAATTTCGAGATCCGGCATCTGGAGCATCTGAAGAAACATTCCCGGATTTCGCCGATGGTAAATCAGATCGAGACCCATCCGGAATTTCCGCAACATGAATTGCATGATTATATGGTTCGGCATCGGATTCTGCATGAAGCTTGGGGACCGTTGGGGCAGGGAAACAAAGCGCTGCTGGAGCATCCGGAGCTGGCGGCAATTGCCCTTTGCCATCAGAAGTCGGTTGCGCAAGTCATTTTGCGCTGGCATCTGCAACGCGGAATTATTGTCATCCCCAAATCATCGAATCCTCAAAGGATAAAAGAGAATAACGAAATATTCGACTTTGAGTTGAATGAGAAGGAAATGGAACAAATACGACGATTGGATACGGGTAAGAGATATTCAGTAAATCCGAATGGCTACATGGTCAACCCGATTTATATCAATTTGATGAAGTTATTTATTCGCTCTCATTGATGGATCATATTTCTCCGGTACTGGTAGGGCGTAACTCCGTATTCCACTTTGAACAACTGGATAAAATATTGATTTTTTCGGTAACCAACCATCTGCGCTATATCGGCTACACGGAGTTCCGAATCTTGAAGCAATTGAGAAGCCTTCTCCAACCTCTTCCTGGAAATGTAGTTTGACACATTTTCTCCTGTCTCCTGTTTAAACAGTTTGGAAAAGTAGACGGGATGGAGATGTGCAACTTTCCCCAGTTCATCCAGGCTAAGGCCATGTGACAGATGCTCTTCGATATACGTTTGTACTTTGTCAACGATGGTTTGAATGGACATCTGTTTGTTGTTTCTGATTTGACTGACCCGATCCATGAGAGTTGAAGCTAGTTCATCAGGATGTCGTAACTGGTTGAATATCCACTCCACGGTTTCAGAGGGATCGCGATCCTTGTCCGTCAGATATACATATAGAATGGTCTCCATGAGAAAGATTATTTTTTGCTTATGGAGATGGATTTGATCATATTTTTTAATGATATTTCCGGCCGACTCCCAATCACCGCATGACGGAGAATGGTTGAATATGCCATTGAAGTCTTCTAAGTGTACGTCCTCATTAAGAAAGAACCTGTAGAACATCTGTCGGGTCACGTTTCGATCAGTCAATGAAAAGGGAGGAGACGCGATCGATTGCTCCAGTTTGATGGTCAGTTCTGCAGCAGCTTCTTCCGGAACCAGACCGAACAGCCACGTTCCGGCAGCCCACACGAGACGATCCAATTTGTCTCCGACAGCGTGTTTTATAACATCCTCATGTTCCTGTGTGAAACCCTCCAGCTTGAAGCAGCAAAAACGGCGTTCCCCTAAAAATTCAGTATACGAATCATATTCCTTCCTTAATGTCTCGTTATGACCAAGAAGTGAAAGCAGATACCCCAAGCCATTGAAGTTCTCCCATGCGACAGATTGAGAGGGCCGTATCTTTGTAATATGGTTGATGGCTTTGGACATGGCTTTCTCCACATCATCTTTGTCTACAGGTTTGAGTAAATAGTCGAGCGCACCTAAACGAATTCCTTGTTGCGCGTATTCGAACTCAGAGTAGCCGGAAAGGATGATCACTTTGGTAGGCAAGCTATGTTGGTGGACATGTTGAAGCAGATCAATACCCGACACCTCAGGCATTCGGATGTCAGTGATTAGAATATCGATATGATTTTGAGTCAACATGTCTCGAGCTTCAATCGAATTGGTCATCGTCTCGATCTGATCAATGCCAAAGGTGTTCCAATCGAGTAAATGCTTCATATATTCAACGACATAATGTCCGTCATCCACAATTAATAATCGCATTAGTTATCTCCTTTCACCTCGGGAATGCTGATGAGCAACAGGACGGACAAGCCGCCCCAATCATTAGTAGTAAAATGTAACCCGCTACGTTCGCCGTACGTATTTTTCAGACGTTGATTTACATTCCAGAGCCCTACGCCTTTAATTCCTTCAGGCGGGGTATCACTCTCAAGCCGAGCTTCCAGGCTGCGGATATCATCCAGTGAAAGACCTTTGCCGTCATCGGAGACCTTGATCGTTATCGCAGTCTCTATCTGTTTTACATCAATCGTCACCCGATGGGCACCTTGTTGTCCTTCAATGCCATGTTGAATCGCATTTTCAACCACTGGCTGGATGATCAGCGGCATTAGGGGAAGGGAGGACAATTCCGACGGCAGATCAATGCTGTACTCCATTTTTTTGCTAAGAGCCATAATAATCAGGAAATGTTCCGCAAACTGAAGCTCGCTTTCCAGCGTGACTTCATGCCGGTCCAACTTGGTTAAATAACGATAATATTCAGCCAGATGTTTGCTCATGCGCATGACAGAATCAGGTGAAAATTGAGCCACCGACATAATGAAAAACAAACTGTTGTACAAAAAATGAGGATTGATCTGAGCTTGCAGTTGTTGAAGTTCCGCACTTCGTCTTAGTTCCGTTTCAGTCTTCAAGGATACGAACAGATCCTGGATCTCAGTAACCATATGATTAAAACTTCTGAACAGGCTGTAAAACTCTCTATCCGTATTTTCGGTTATACGTGTATTGTGATTGCCTTGTTCAACCTGTGAAAACTTCCGCTCCAACAAACGAATATTACGGTAATAGTTCCGGTAAAACGTAAAGATCACAACCAGACCAAGCGTGAAAACGGCTAAAATGCTGGCAAAAAAAACTTTACGGTTGCGGTCAATCGGTTGCAGAAAATCATTTGTCTGTGTATATGTAATCAGGTAGGCGTCGATTGATTCAATATATCGGGAAAGAACATAATAGTCGTCTGAATTGGTGTGATAATCATATTTCAAAGTGATCTCCGGCTGTGGAGAAAGTATTTCAGTAACCGCTTTCAACAGATCGTTATCGACTTCTTTCTCACTCCATAACTGATGGGAATTAAACCAAAAAAAAGCATTTGAGCTATCGTTGTTCACAGCCTTTTTCAGCAGATTTTTCAAATAATCGGTATTCAGCTTTACACCAACGACGTACTGAGTCGGTTCATTTTCCCCAGATTTTTGGATGTAAGGATAGAGGGCGAAGTAATACAAGCTATTGCCGACGATTTGCCATCCCCGTTGATGAACATCCTTGAACGGAAGTCTCGCCTCAGGCGTACTGTTGGTGGACAGAAATGTT
This sequence comes from Paenibacillus sp. FSL R5-0701, assembly GCF_037973995.1. NCBI lineage: Bacteria > Bacillati > Bacillota > Bacilli > Caryophanales > Paenibacillaceae > Paenibacillus > Paenibacillus sp. FSL R5-0701. The sequence continues at coordinate 3,537,118 of NZ_CP150230.1, forward strand.
TCTTCAGACTTCCAGTAAATGCCGATCGATTCAATCGATCGACTGGATAGGAGCGTTTGCCGCAAGCGATCAACGATATCGTTTTTCTTCATTTGGGAATCGTAATTGCTCAGCTCGATAACATGCCTCTGATAAAACCGGACATCACTGTCTGCCGCATACTGAACCCCGTACATATTAGCCTCGTATATAATCCCGTCAAGAATGCCTTTCACATAATCAAGCTGGTTTTTGGAAGCACCGATCAGATTCTCCTCAAGTGTCTTGGAGCTCAATCGGTTCATCACGAAAAACAAACTCAACGTCAGCAGCAGAAAAAAAACAAAAAAATAGAAGAATCGCTTCATATACATTTTTCGGATCATATGAGTTTCCTTTCATATCGCAAGGCGTAGAAGTATAAATTCCTATCGGATTAACTTTAATATAAGCCAAACCTTCGAAAAGCGGAAGGGCAGCATCTGCTATAAATGAAAGCGTTTTAAAATTGATTCAGGATGAGGTGATGATCTTGAAATTTTGGCATTTTGGAGTGAGAGCGCTTTTGTTAAGCTTAATTGCGAGGATTACTTTCGAAGAGCCAACATAGAGGAGGTATGCAACATTAACGAGACTGTGCCCGTCGGATCTGCAAAAAAAACACAACCAAAGATTCCCCGCCGAACTTCATTCAAAAAGGAAATCAAGAAAAGCTGGCCTTTGTACGTACTGTGTATTCCCGCATTTGTGTTTGTCTGCATCTTTTCTTATGGCCCGATGGTAGGTTTGCTCATGGCATTCCAGGACTACAAACCATGGCTGGGCATCACAGGTTCACGGTGGATCGGGTTAGATAATTTCGAACGAATTTTCCAGTACAAAGAAGCCACACAAGCGATTGTTAATACGTTAATTATCGCTGTTTCTAAAATTATCGTTGGTATCATCGTTCCGATCGTCATGGCTATCCTGCTGAGTGAGATCCGAAATATGGGCATTAAGAAAAGTGTACAGACTCTGGTGTATCTGCCGCATTTCTTGTCCTGGGTCACGGTCGCGGGGTTAATGATCGACATTCTCGGATTAGACGGGGGAATCAACCACATCTTAACAAGGGTTTTCGGCAACGATCCCATTTACTTCTTGGGTGATCCTGATCTGTTTCGGTTCACGGTTGTGGTCAGTGATGTGTGGAAGAGCTTCGGCTTCGGCATGATTGTCTATCTGGCGACCATTGCGGGAATTAATCCTTCCTATTACGAAGCGGCTGAGATCGATGGTGCCACACGCCGGCAGCAAATTCGATACGTCACCTTGCCTAGCATGTTGCCCATGATCATCGTCATTTCTACACTGAGTCTGGGGAATATTCTGGATGCGGGTTTTGATCAAGTCTTCAATCTGTACAATCCGCTTGTCTACAGTACGGGAGATATCATTGACACCTATGTCTACCGTTCATCCTTGTTAAACGGGCAATACGGGTTCGGGACCGCTGTAGGATTGTTCAAATCGGGGATTAGCTTGATCTTGATCGTTGTCTCTTACAGGCTGGCCTATAAGTATGCCAATTACAAAATATTCTAACAAGGAGGGAGAGGGAACATGTACCATAAAACGACAGGTTATAGAGTATTCTCCTATTTTAATTACGCGTTCATGATACTGGCGGGTCTGGCGTGTTTTCTTCCACTGCTCCATCTGTTGGCACAATCGCTCAGCAGCAAAGCGGCCATTAGCGGTAATATGGTTTCATTTTGGCCGGTCGGGTTCAATGTGGATGCCTATATCAAAACGTTCAACAATTCTAATTTCAACGGTGCCATGCTGACATCCATCACTCGAACCGTATTGGGTACAACCATCAGCATGTTTATTCTTACCTGTGCAGGATATGCCCTGTCCAAGGAATTCCGGGGACGCAACGTGCTCATGTGGTTTTTTATCTTTACCATGCTCTTCTCGGGGGGATTGATACCTTCTTACATATTGATCACAGCCCTTGGATTAAAGGACACCATCTGGGCTCTTGTGTTACCGGGCGCTTTTGGTGCTTATAATCTGATTCTTCTCGTTAATTTCTTCAAAACCATTCCAAAAGCCTTGGAAGAAGCAGCATTCATTGACGGAGCGTCCTTTTTCGTGATCCTCAGCAAAATATATTTGCCGTTATCTCTGCCTGGCATAGCGACCGTATCCTTGTTCATTATGGTGGGGCACTGGAACTCCTGGTTTGACGGGATATTGTACATGTCGGATGCAAGTAAGTATCCGTTAGCTTCGTTTTTACAGACGGTCGTCGTGCAGAGCAATATGCAGAATATGGCGATGAGCCAGTCTGAAGTGGCAGCCATGTCTGAACAGAGCATTAAGGCAGCGCAAATTTTTGTCAGTACGCTGCCGATCATTTTGGTCTATCCTTTTTTACAACGTTATTTCGTGAAGGGAATTGTACTAGGAGCCGTCAAAGAATAGTTAGGATGACGAAAAATTGGATCGCTATATAAGTTTAACTAAAATTTACACGATAACGGAGAGGACAGAAATAACCTGAAGAAGCGGAGCGTTCGCCTAAAAGCTTTCTGAAAGAAAGCTGCATCGGAAGCATACGCTATTACCAGAATTTCACCTTTGTAAAAGTGAATCAAAAAAATTCTGGGAATAACAGCGATCGGAAGGTTGTTCTGCCATCGGAGTGCCAGTGTAAATATGCAATTAGTTGAACTTATATAGAAAACAAATTGAGCTTGAGTGAAGGGGGCATCTTTCCATGAAGAAAAGAACCGATTTATGGAAAATGGTAAGTATGGTTATGCTGTCGGCTATTCTTGTGGCTGGTTGTAGCAAAGGGGAGAGTGCTTCCGAGACCGCACCGGCATCGGTGCTTAAGGACGGAAAATATGATCCATCGTTTACGATCACCATCGCTAAACAACAGGATGAAAATGCTGGAAAGTACATCAACGGTGAGACGTTGAATGACAATGTATTGACCCGCTGGGGCGAACAAAATCTGGGTATCAAAATACAAACCACCCTGCTGGGAGGTGATGCTTCACAATATAATACCAAGCTGCGGCTGGCACTGACGGGTTCAGAGAAACTACCAGACGTTCTGCCTGTCTATGACACCATGCTGGTCAATGATCTGATCGATTCGGGACAGGTCAAGGAGATTACAGAAGACATCTCAACTTACATGCCTGACCGGATTAAAGACATATACAAACAATACCCAACAACCTTCAATCCAGTGGTTAGGGAGGGCAAGGTCTACGGGATGGCGATCGCACCGAATCTGACGGAAGGCGAAGTCATGTTGATCCGCCAGGATTGGTTGGACAGATTGGATTTGGAAGCGCCAACAACGATTGAAGAGTTTGAGCAAGTCATCGCGGCGTTCACCAATGAGGACCCGGATGGGAACGGGAAGAAAGACACATACGGCTTTACTTTTTCAGGTAAAGATTCCTACAATACGGGCTGGGTTAGCGACCCGGTCATGATTTTCAGCGCATACACGGGCAAGCACCTTCCAAGACAATGGCATAACGACAACGGCAAACTCACCTATGGATCTGTGGCTCCTGGCAACAAAGAGGCACTGGCCAAGTTACGTGATTGGTATGCAAAAGGGTACTTGAACAAAGAACTGGCCACCCAAGGGGCCTGGGATGCACTGTCTGATTTTACGGAGGGGAAAGCTGGTATCATCATTGGTCGTCCTTGGCTGTACGACAGTGTGAAGGACGTAGAGAAAAATGTGGATGGTGCACAAATTAGTGCTTATCCGACCATTCAAGGCGTGAACGGTGATAAGACCTACCAATCTGCCCAGTTGAACGACGGTGTGTTCATGTTTAACAAGGACTTTCAGAACATGGAAGCTTTCTTCCTGTACTACGATAAAATGTACGACGCAGCGTTCAGCACGGGAGAGTTCAAATACGGCTACGCTCAAGGATACGACTACGATATCGTTAACGATGAAGTCACTTTTGATCCAACGAAATTCAATACGCCATTAGAGGCCGTGCAGGGCGTTGGGAAAATGGCATTTACCAAAAATACACCGAGTGTTGATGGTCCCGGCCAATCCTACTACGATCTGGCGAATGGAGTTAAAGCCGACACGGGCGTCCTCATTCAGAGTGCTTCAAAAGATCAAACGACGCAGGACGGATATCGGATTTCGTATGAAAACAGAGATGTTTTATTACCAAATGAGTTTAACGGTCCACCAACGCCAACGATGCAAAATGTGTGGGAACAGTTGACCACCATGGAACAAGAGACGTTCACCAAAATCATATATGGCAATGAGCCGCTTGAAGCATTTGATACCTTTGTGAAACAGTGGCATGAAAAAGGCGGAGACACCGTGATCGAAGAAGTTAACGAATGGTACAACCAAGCTAGCGAGACGGATGTAATGACACTGATGAATTTGAAATAAAGTCAAGTTTCACCTGGATCAGCCTTCCGGCAACAGGAAGGTTGGTCTTCTAAAAAAGGAGATGATGAGACATGATCAAAGGTAAATCGTGGATGGCTATCGCCATTGCATTGATGTTGTTAACACTTCAATTAACGTCCTCAGCTCAGACCGTTCACGCTGCCGCTGGCGAAGAGACCCACATTGCTGCAACACTGTTTGTATTGAAGAACGAATCCGAAGTATCCAACGCCAAAATCCATTGGGCACCTGTAACGGGAGCTACAGCATACGAGTTGTACAGATCCGAGAACAATTCGCCGTATACGTTATTACAGACCCTAACCGGTATAACGACGGATGATTATGACCTCAACATAGGTAGCACGTACAAATACCAAGTGAAAGCATATGGAGGAACTTCCTTAATTACCTCCGCTGTCTCAACAGAATATATCCCATACAGCCTTCCAGAGAACCTCACGACTTTTGATAACACAACGCAATCAACGCTTATGCTCCCGAATGAACTTAAAGTTGGAGGCACCTACTACAGATTTAATTTCGTGCAAAAGTCATCAGGCGGTTTTGGCGAAATGATTCAACAGACATCAACGGATGACATCACATACGGTAACGACAAAGTGGTCCTGTCCTACACGGATCATCCAGATCTGGCGAATTCAAAATTTGAGGGGATCAATATCCTCTACCATGCGCCAACGAACAAGTTTGTTTTTTGGGCTCACTATGAAAACAGTACAGACTACACGCTTGCCAGAGTATCGGTGGCTTCAGCCACGCCTGGAGAAGACTTTACATTTCACAAAAGCTTTCGGCCGGAAGGGAACCAATCCCGGGATATCTCCATTTTCAAAGATGATGATGATTCGGCGTATCTGATCTCTACGGCCAATAATAATTCGGACACGATTTTGTATAAATTGACTTCTGATTGGCTGGATGTGGATCATCAAGTTTCTGTTATTTATCAAAGTCAACACAGGGAACTGCCCAAGATGATCAAAAAAGATGGCATTTATTATTTGTTCTCTTCCCAAGCGGCAGGCTGGTATCCGAGCATACCCTTGTATTCTTCAGCAACAAGCATAGACGGAGATTGGTCTGAATTACGGACGATTGGTAACACGTCAACCTTCTCGGCGCAGTCGGGTTCCGTCATGCGGGTGAAGCCAGATACGGGTAACAACGTGGTTATGGTTGCATATCGCTGGATGTTTGGCTGGGCAGGCACGCAAAATGGAACAACGGAGGAACGGCTGCTTCCCGTTTGGTTCTCCGATGGTTACGCATTTTATGATTATTTTGATCAAGTCCTGTACAACACAAGTGATGATGTTGTCGTTCCCGTTCAGAATGGAAAACTGCTGTCACAAGGTAAACCGGCAACAGCCCAAACGGCTACTGGAACGAACCCGGAAAATTATGCTAATGATGGAAACTACCAAACCGAATGGGTCGGCACAGGCAGTTCCTGGCCACATTGGTGGAAAGTCGACCTCGGCTCTGTTCAACAATTGAATAATGTGCAAATCTCCTGGTGGATGCAAAAAGGCTCCGAAGGTTTTTATAAATACAAAATCGAGACCAGTACGGATAATGTAAACTGGACCGTGGCTTTGGATCGAACCAATAATACATCTTACGGGTTCACATCAGATACTTTATCAAGCACTGCTGCCAGATATGTACGAATTAATATGCAAAATGCGGCACTTCATAACAACCCTAACAATTGGTACACGCCAAGACTTTGGGAAGTGAAGGTATTTGGATCGGAGACCAATTAACGATGTTCCTAAAAGAAGAGAGGTAACGGTGTGAATAATCAATTAACCAATGGTGGCATCTGGAATGATTCAAGCGGTAATCCAATCCATGCTCATGGTGGACATATGTTATTCCATGACGGCTATTATTACTGGTATGGCGAAGATCGGAGAGACGATATTTATGTGAGTTGTTACCGTTCCAAGGATCTATTCAACTGGGAGTTTCGGAATCATATCCTGACGACCTCTATGCCAGCTACACACATTCGAGTTCGGACGAATCTGGCATTAGTGAATGACAAAGGCGGAAAGGTAAATCTCGAACGGCCTAAAGTTCTGTTCAACGCGGTGACAAAAAAGTTCGTACTCTGGGCTCACTATGAGAATGGTAACAATTACAACGATGCCGCATGCGCCATTGCCACATCGGATTCTCCAGATAGTCATTTCGTGTATCATGGCAGCTTTAATCCGTACGGGTATATGTCGCGTGACTGCACTCTCTTTCAGGACGATGACGGGAAGGCATATTTTATTTCGGCTGCCAGAGACAATGCGGACCTGCACATCTATCGTCTGCAGGAGGATTACCTTAATGTCGAAAGTCTTGTCGGAAAGCTGTGGCAAGGGGAATATCGGGAGGCACCAGCTGTCTTCAAACGAAAAGGGAAGTATTATATGGTGACCTCATTTTGCACGGGTTGGGCTCCCAATCAAGGGAAATACGCGAGGGCTGATACGATGGATGGTTCGTGGGGGATGCTAAGCGACTTTGGCGATGAAACGACGTTTCAAACGCAACCAGCGTTTGTGCTGAAACGATCCGCTGAGGAGTACCTGTATTTTGCAGATCGCTGGAACGGGTCGGATTACTTTCAATCCAGCTATGTGGTCCTGCCCATTGAATTCAATGGGGACATTCCGATTCTACATGAGTATTCCACGTTATCTTTGCGAGAGGACGCACATCTGATTCATTTTGAACGATAATTTGAACGATAAAACGACTGATGAGAAAAGACTTTGATCCTACTGAGAATATGCAGGTTCAAAGTCTTTTTGAGTGAATTTTATAATTTCAAATCTAACGAATAGCGATCACGAAGTACTGATAAGTGGTGGAGCTCATGTCCAGCCATAACAAATGCAATCGATCGAGCTGAAGCAGTGTTATCACTCACGATCCCTCTACAGAGCCATGCTTCCGGGGTGAGGCGACGAAGCATAAGAATGGTTGAGCGACGTGTGACGGCATATTCTTCGCTCAAATCGGCCAGGGTATACGAATCGAAAGGGTGGGTCTGCATAAGCACGTCCTGATCGTAGCCGGGATGATTCGCTTGGTCACCTCTGGCGATGCGAAGCAATCGGCTGCTCATGATGCGTTCATTATCCAAAAGGTGTCCGATGACCTCTTTCACACTCCATTTGCCTTCGGCGTAACGATAGTTTGCTTGCTCCTCTGTTAATGATGAAAGCAAATTTTGTACGATGTTGGCCTGCTGCTCTAACATTTCAATTAGGTTTCCTTCAGGAACAAGCCGGATGTACCCGTCATAATAAGCTGCATATTCATCTGTAGTTGGTCTTTCAACCATGGTAATACCTCCTTTGGGATTCGTAGATCTGGAATATATTGTAGCATAAATCTTACTTCAAGCATTGAAATTGGCCCTTCCGCTTGATAGGTGGAAGGGCTGCTTCATGTAATTGGAACAGTCTTATAGCGTTTGGGTGTACCACTTCTAATCCGTACGTCGTATCCCCTTATTTTGCACAAATTTCTCCAAAACCGCAAAATCCTCCGTCACTTTTTTGAACGGCAACGTGTCGAGCACCTGTTCCCGGTAACTCTTTTTAGCCGCTTCGCTGAGACGGGAGTCAAGTATGCTGAGTATGCCAAGGTCCGTTTCACTACGAATCAAGCGTCCCGTTCCTTGCCGCAACCGAAGAAGCATGTCCGGTACAAACACCTCCATGAACGGATTCTCCGTTACAGATGCCTTATATTCATAAACAGGATCCGATGGAACAGGGAAGGGCAGCCGGAAAATAATGACCTGCGACAGGTCAGACCCCTCGATATTCACACCTTCCCAGAATACACCGGTACCCAGGAGAACACCTTTGCTTTTCCTGAATTCGGCGATGACACTGTCCTGGGAAGATCCTTCTTTTTGAATATGGACTGACCATGTGTACTCATTAGCCCTTGAGATCAACTTTTTGTGAATGTACTTCATGTCCTCTTTTGCTGAAAAAAGGACGATGGTTCTTCCCTGAGTTAGATTACAGAGTTGAACCACTTCATTGTAGGCTGCTTCAAGATAGTTTTCGCGTTGCTCATGGTGGTAATAGGGAACTTTGTTCGAGATATACATCATGGCATGGCTGGTGTAGTCAAAAGGGGAGGGTTGACGCTCCAGGAAATCTCCCTTATAACCAAGGGAGTGCGTCATATAAGAATATTGTTCCTCCAGCGTATCCCCGCCTTGGCACAGCGTTGCTGATGTTAGGATTACAGGTACCTTGCCATTAAATAAAGCGTATTTCAGAAATTGGCTTATATCTTTGGGACAGATGCTGATTGTGGGTACTCCAAGGGGACTGCTTGCCCATAAAAGATAGTTGTCCTCCATTTCAGATAAGACACGAATGAGGGTAATAAGCCCGTTGATGCCTTCAAAAGCGTCATCGATCTCCCGCTCGTGTCGTGAGGTCAAAATGGAAAGGCGTAGGCTGAGATCTTTTAAATCGTTTGAGACCTGGTTCAACGGTATTCCTTTGATCTCCGACACTTTGATTCGGTCGTTATCCTGTTTGGCATGGTGGAGCAGATCCGCGTTTACCTGTTTGAAGATGCGCTCAGCGCAGTTTTTGATGAACTTGGACTGGGAGAAGAGACTTTTATCGCCGGACTGCTTCGTGAGAAGCTGCACCGTGTTATCCAGAATGCGGCAGACTCCCCGATAAGTGAACTCAAGTGTTCTGGCATCTCGAACTTTTGCTTCCAGATTATGCGCTTCATCAATGACGATCAAAGCAGGCTGTTCTGAGATGATGCTCTTGGTTCCTTCTTTTTTCTTCATCAAATCTCGTATGAGCAAGTCCTGGTTCACGATAATAAAATCAATCTCGTGAGCCTTTGCATTTAATTTCGATCTCATATCGTAAAACAAACATGTATTTTTGTGATGACAACGTTCAAATTTGCAATCATTCACGGAAACGTGGGACCATACGGCATCACTAACTCCAGCTTTAATATCGGCTCTTTCATCAATTTCATAATCTAATATGCGCTGTGCAAGGGTAGATACGGAGGAGTTAGCATCATCAAGACTGATCCATTCCGCTGCTCTACTTCGGCAGGCATACTGCCCCATGCCTTTTCCCACCACGGAGCGAACCGTTGAGAATCCCAACCGACTACCAATGATCCTTAAATCTTTATGTATCTGTTCCGAGAGCTGAATGGAGGAGGTAGCTATAATGACTGGTTTCTGAGACATTTGATTCGTGAGCAGACTTGGGATCAGATATCCAAAAGACTTACCAATTCCGACACCAGCTTCAATCATGGCATTATGTCCATGGATATAAGCATCGGCGATATCGAGAGACATTTCTTGCTGTCCGATCCGCTCTCTAAGGCCAATTCGGGGGAACCGGTCATAAATTCGGAAGATGGCGTTCACCAAAGAACGTTCGATTTCCTTGTCCGGTTCTTGCTTATTTATTTTATAAAGTTCATTTAACCAATTCATAACGATCGCCCCTCTTCCGAATGATGATCTTCTTGTACTTACTTTGGAGACGATTTACCTCACAATGCAGTTGTAACGGCATTTTTTAATCTGGATACGCCTTCCTGTAACTGTTCATCTGACAAATGTGCAAAAGATAAATAGATACCATACTTCGTACCAACAGTCGTTGAACTGCTGACTTCTGAGTATACCACATCTTGTGACCTCGCCAATTCCCGAAAGGCCTCATAAGTGGTCACATTACCTCGCCACCAGCCAAACACGTGGAGACCTGCTTCATTCTCCACCCAATCAAACCATGTAGAGAGGTGTTTGTTCAAAAGTTTGAGTAACAGATGGAATTTGCGACTGTATAATCGATTCATTCTGCGCAGATGACGCTCATATTGACCACTTGTCATGAATGCAGCTAATGCCCGTTGTTCGATCAGGTTGACGGGTCTTGGCTCGTATAATGCCTGTGCCTTTCTAAAGGTGTCAGCCAAGGTAGGGGGGAGAACCACATAACCAAGTCGTACTTCTAAAGGCAAGGTTTTGGTAAAGCTGCCCAGGTAGATTACGCGGCCTGCTTTATCGAGTGTTTTCAGTGGTTCAACATGCATTCCGCGATATCGGAATTCACTATCATAATCATCCTCAACAATCATGGCATCATTTCGCTGTGCCCAGTCCAGCAGGGTTTGTCTGCGTTCCAGGCTGAGCATTTCACCAGTAGGAAATTGTCGTGACGGCGTGACAAACAACATACGTGCTTCCCAGTCTTGGGGTACAACGCCCTGACCATCGAGATTAGCTTCAATCAACTTTGCACCCGCAGCCAATATGGCTTTAGAAATCCCGACATAACAAGGACTCTCTGTCACGACATAATCCCCAGGATCTGCAAGTAATTGAGTGAGTAAAGCTATAGCTTGCATGGAGCCTGCAGTTACTGCAATATGATCCGGATCGACTTGAATGCCCCGCATCCTCCGAAGATAGGCAGCAATGGCTTCTCTCAATTTTGGATCCCCGGTTGAACTAACCATGGCAGAGGTTGTTTTCAGGTGATGCTCACGCTGCCTTATCTCTGCATACAATCGATTATTCCATTCATCGTAAGGAAACTTGGAGAAATCAGGTTGATATTTGCTAAAGTCGATCACTTCGTCGCTATTCATTCTGGAATCATGTGTATGAGCATTGGCTGGTGTATTTCTTTGAATCGACGGCTGTTCAAACTGCTGAATACGATTCCCCCAGGCGGATAAGTGATGCGTACAAGCTTTCTCGGTGGACGCATTATTGTTCAAATCCAACTGGTAAGCAACAAAGGTTCCTCTTCCATGCTCTGAATGAATGTAACCTTGCGCAGTCAACGTATCATAGACCTGATTCACGGTTCCTCTGGAAATGTGATACGTCGCAGCTAACTCTCTTGTAGAGGGTAATTTCTCGCCATGTATAAGATTACCTTCATGAATTGCATCACGAATGGCATGATAGAGAGCCTTCATCTTGGTATATTTTCGGTTCAAATATGAACTGTAAGCTACATGAAATTGCATAGGACCTCCAGAGTTATCATTAAAGTGGTACAATAAAAATCAAAATTATTGGATCTTTTTATATGACCATTCTCATTCTATACTAAATCATAGATTAGAGCGATGCCTTTATTGAAAACCACCCAAAAGTTACTTAGGAGGAATACAATCATGCAAACAGGTACAGATCGTGTAAAAAGAGGAATGGCTGAAATGCAAAAAGGTGGCGTCATCATGGACGTTATGAATGCAGAGCAAGCTAAAATCGCTGAGGCGGCAGGGGCAACAGCTGTTATGGCTCTTGAACGGGTACCTTCCGATATTCGCGCAGCTGGCGGTGTAGCTCGTATGGCAGATCCAACCATCGTTGAAGAGGTTATGAAGGTTGTTTCTATTCCAGTTATGGCTAAGGCACGTATCGGTCATTACATAGAAGCCAAAGTGCTTGAATCCCTAGGTGTGGACTATCTCGATGAAAGTGAAGTTCTTACTCCTGCAGACGAAGTGTTCCATATCGATAAACATGAGTTTACTGTACCATTTGTATGTGGAGCCAAAGATTTGGGAGAAGCTCTTCGCCGGATTGGTGAGGGTGCATCGATGATTCGTACAAAAGGTGAGCCTGGAACGGGCAACATTGTTGAGGCAGTTCGTCATATGCGTCTGATTAACAGCCAGCTCCGTAAAGTGCAAAACATGTCCAAGGACGAGCTGTACGCTGAAGCCAAAAATCTGGGTGTAGCTTATGAGTTGCTTCGCGAAGTTCATGAAAATGGAAAACTTCCTGTCGTTAACTTTGCAGCAGGCGGTGTAGCTACTCCGGCGGACGCAGCATTAATGATGCACCTGGGAGCAGACGGTGTGTTTGTAGGATCAGGTATTTTCAAATCCGATAGCCCTGAGAAATTCGCTCGTGCAATCGTTGAAGCTACAACACATTACACCGATTACAAACTGATTGCTGAAGTATCCAAAAACTTGGGCGCCCCGATGAAAGGGATCGAAATTTCCAAATTGGCTCCAGAAGAGCGCATGTCCAACCGCGGTTGGTAAGATAACAGGGCATTTAGTTGAATAGGTAGTTTGAACTTTTATATAGAATAGCCGATCAATTGAACCTTAATTGATCGGCTTTTTTGTTATTCTTGGCGAAAGCAAAAGCAAAGAAGGCAAGGAAAATATCCATTTCCATATCAATTGAGAATGATTATAATTATCATTTACGAGATTCGACATTTACTGTATACTGACAATAGTTATTTTACATATGGGTTTAAATGACAAGAGAGAATTCAAAAGGGAGAGATTATTTACATGTTGGTATCCGTTAAAAAAGGGATGTTTCTTTGTTTGATTACTGCAATGATTCTGGTGCTCGCAGCGTGTTCAGGCAACAATGGTGGCAGCGAAGATGCAAATGGCAGTTCACAGCAAGCTGCGGAGAGCAGCGCCACGAATGCAACAACAAATGGGAAACAAACCGACGCTGACGCTTCAGCACCTGCCGAAACAACTTACCCGGTAACCGTTTTAAACTATACAACAAAGAACGGCACATGGGTGAAGAAGGATCAAACGTTTGACAAGGCACCTGAACGAGTAGTTGCCAATACCCAAGGTGCAGCCGAGCTGATGATTCGCCTTGGTTTGACAGACAAACTTGTAGGTGTAGCTGCGTTGTTTGGTAGTGTACCTGAAGATATTGCGGACGAGTTTAAACAAATTCCTGTGCTAGCTGAAGGCTATGTAGGCAAGGAAGTGACAATAGGGGCTACGCCTGAACTGGTTGTTGGTCGTGGTGGATTGTTTGAGGATGCGGACTGGGGTGTTGGTACAGTAAGCAGCTTGAATGATATGGGGATCAAAACATATGTACAAAGCACCAGTGTTCCTGATGCATCGTTAGATAGTCTGTATCAGGATATTACTGAATTAGGTGAGATATTCAACGTACAAGCCAATGCAGCGGCATATATTGAGACGCTTAAAGCACGCGAGAATGCCTTGTCGGCCCGAGCTAGCGCTGAGACGATCAATTATGCATCATTTTCGGATAATGGTGATGGAACCATTGGCATTTACAACGGAAATGGTGATACGTTTATTGAAAGTGCAATGTCATTAATCAATATGCATAATATGCTGATTAATGAAACCGGCACACTCAGTCTGGAGAAGTTAATCGAGATTAATCCGGATGTGATGATTATTTCGAGATATGCAGGTGGTATTGATCCTGAGCAGACGATTGAAAAGCTGCTTGCCAACAAGCAGGTACAAAACATTAACGCAGTTAAAAATAAAAAAATCTACATTATTGATTTCAACAACTTCTGGGGATACGGAGATTCCATCTTCACAGGCGTTGAAGGACTTGCTGATGATCTAGGCTTGTAATGGAAATTTCGGCTTAGTGACCATTCGTGCCTCAAGATCGTTTCATGGGCCAAGAGCATAGTACCAATGAAAGTCGCTATTTTAGCGGCTTTTTTTGTTATAAAAGAACCAAATTCCTGTCTAAAGCTGATCAAACTTTTATTGGAACATAACGTTACTATTGTAAGATTAAAAATTACATGAAGTGGGTGAATCGCTGTGAGAATGAAGCACTTGAAAAAAGTAGTTGTCGTTGCATTAGTGATGTCGGTGTTATTACCATTGGGGGCGCAAAAATCTGAAGCAGCATCCAAATATGTTGATTTGGAAATTCAGTGGGCAGACGGTCGTATTAACCATGTTCAGACGTTAATCAAGGATGGAGTCACTTATGGAAGTTTTTTCTCACTGGGTATTAAGGCAGGCCTAGTGTGGGGGATGGAAGATGATAATACAGCCGTACTGAAGAACAGTCAGAAGCATATTGTTGTGCACTTGGGAAGCAGCATTGCCGAGGTAGATGGTCAAAAAGTAGATATGGGCACAGAACCTGTGTCGTATATTAGTCACCTTTATGTGCCCATTAGATTTCTTGCATCTGCTTTGGACGGGGAAGTGACTCATCGAGATACGAAGACGAATAAGATAACTGTGACTGGGCTGAGCAATTATACCGATACTTTTTATGGTAGCGACATGGGTTACACCTATGTCATTCGCACTGCAAAAGGAGACCTTGAGATTACGAATGCTTCTACTGGACAAAAGAGTTTGATACCCTTAGGGATCAAGGACATGAATGTGAATACTCATGATCTTAAGATAAATTTCAAGAGGAGCCCCCAAAATCTACTTATTGTCATCATTGAACACACTAATCGTAAAACGGAAGACTACGATCTGTACACCTTGGTATTCAAAAATAAAGGTCTGATTCGCAAATCCATTGCTCACGGGGTAACGGACCAGCAGGAAATTTTGAATTCAGATAGTACCATTCAACTCATCGATGACAACAGTATACGTATTATTGAAGATGGAAGTGGTAAAGTACTTGAAGTCCTTTCTCGTTGAATAGATATCTGATCCGATATTCATGAATTTCATCCCTCACCAACTGATTTTAATACAAACATCTCAAAGAGCCGCTGATCAGAGTGATCAGCGGCTCTTGCATATTTCTTCCCGAATCTTTTCAAAACCAAAAATAGTTAGGCTATCTTTTTGTAAATCTGAATACAGTGGTTTTAAATTTTTATAATGATATTAAACTAACAAGATAGCTTGACTTGTGAATGAATTATCAGTATAGTGTGAATCAGTTCACACTATACATTAAGGAGTAGTCTATGCCAAAAAATACTTTCTTTCGTTTAGACGAAGCAAGGCGCGAGGAAATATCGAATAGCGCTATGCATCTTTTTGTTGATAATCTTTACGAGGATATAACTATGAAGATGGTTTTGGATAGTTTGTCCATGCACCCCGGAACATTTTATCGGTATTTTGAAGACAAAGATGACCTTTATTGTCACTTAATACGTAATGTGACCCAGAAAAGAGCTGCATACTTCAGTAACAGTAATGAAGATTCCCTTTACAGCTATTTCCTTACTGGCTTATTTGGTAACGTTAACGGCATGGTGACCGAGCCACTGAATGAGTTGGAAATCAAACTGACTAAAACATTTTCATATATTCCTGAGGACATTTTGCTGAAAGTATATGTGAATGTGTTGAAGGGCGAGTCATTCCCCATGATCAAGGACATTTTACGCCGAATGAGGGTTGATGGATATCTTCGACCGGATGTTGACGACGACCTGATTTCTTTTATGTTTGAGTCAATGCAGCTTAATTTAATCTTGTTTTTTAGGGAATTCGATATTAAGGACTCTAATCTGCAACATAAGATCAGCAAGTACTTTGCTGAATTTATGGGTCATGGACTGCTTGAAGATCATAAATATTTTGAAATGGTTAGCGATCTCAAGGGGGAAAAAAATGAAAACCTATGACGTATTTCCAGAACCAATTGGCGCCTATACTGTCGGTCGAACCCAGATGGATTTTGAGTACACGGCATCAGATTACTCCAAAAGAGAACTGACCGCTTTTGTGTACTATCCGTCCGACAGTAGCGAAGGTAAGACTACATCAACGTACATGTTTCCTGAAGTCTACGAGATGTTTAATGAGCAGCCACTTGTCACTGCGTTGAAGGATGTTTTCTCTATAGATATCAAGACCCAGTGTTACGATGACCTTGCTCTCTCCGGGAAGGAAAAGCGCTATCCAGTGTTATTCTATGTTTGCGGCGGGGGCGGTTCTCCAGAATGGGGTACAGTGCTCTGTACAGACTTGGCAAGCATGGGGTATGTTGTGGTAAGCATCGGCCATCAGAATAGCACGATGTATAAACGTAAAGATGGGCGCCTGTTTAATGTATCCAAGGATTTTTCGGATGTCATTACAGGGTTTGGTGAAGATCCGAAGATGCTGGCGTTGGCTGGTAAGATGGAGATGCGGCCTGACGATGAAACTGCCATTGAGATGTGCCGTAACGTGCTTGCACTGCCGATCCTTTCCAAGATAACAGAGTATAGTGAATCACAGGCAGAAGATGTAAGGTATGTAGCCGATTATCTTTACAAACTGGACTCTGGAGAGCTGAATTCCATCTTTAAGGGCAGATTGCTGCTTGACATCGGCATGGGCATAGTCGGACATTCTTATGGAGGGCCTACCACGGCGATGGTTTGCCGGAATGACGACCGGTTCGCCTGCGGGATTGGCTTGGATAGCGGTGCGTTTGGCCTTCTTGACAGCGATCTTAAGAAACCCTTCTTGCTACTGTTTTGTGAACCTAACTATAATATGAATGCGATTATTGGCGTTAACAATAGCATGGGAACCTATTATTTCTCAGTTGATCGTGTTGCACATTTGGATTACTGTGACATCGTGTTTACCAGTGTTAATGAGGAACTCAGAGGTGAACGGGATGCTATGGAGATGCGAAATCTTGTTACAGACTATGCAAAGAACTTTTTTGATCATTACATACTGCAGAAGGCGACAAGTGTGGAAAGTCTGGCATACGATGGTGTGGAATTGATCAGGAAGACCAGCAACAAGTGACATAACCGAGAGACTGCTGGTTAAAGCATGTCAATTAATGCATGTCAAAGACCTAACCGTACATACGCAGAGCCGATAACCCCTATTACGTGGTTATCGGCTCTCTGACTCAGTTATTGCATATTGACATCCTGGTTCCATTAACTGATGCTTATTCGGACTTCCCCGCCAATGTTTACTTCGCTTCAGGCTCCATCAACATGATATGACATTCCTTTTCGGCGGAAGGCTTGATCTCGACTCCCTTAGGGACAATATACATCTCGCCCTTGGAAATCTTCACTTGTCCATCACGAAAATCAATTATCATTTCCCCTTCGAGCACAAAAAATAACTTATCGGTCTCCTCATGAACATGCCACTCAAAATCTCCAGCAATCTTAACGATCTTAAATTGATAGTCATTCATTTCACCAATGAGTTTCGGAGACCAAAGATCGTTTAATTTCGAAAATTCCTCATTCAATTGAATAGCTTGATAGTGCATCGTCATTCCTCCTGTGTATTAATCCTATATGTTCAGTATACTGATCTAAGCTTTGGTATAACATGGATGCCTATTGAAATCAGGATGGATTATTGATGAACTTCAGACGATACTCCGTAGGAGAAATACCACATTGTTTCTTAAACACTCTGCTAAAATAAAAGGGGTCAGCAATGCCAACGGTCTCGGCAATCTGTTGTACAGACGCATCACTTGCCAATAACATTTGCTGTGCTATGTTTATACGATATTTCAATACATATTCTGCTGGACCCATACCTGCATGTCTTCTAAACACATAGGATAGTCGATTTCGATTAACGTTATTTTGTTCTGCAAGGGATGCGACAGTCAGACTTTGATCATAGTATTCTTGAATATAGGTAGAGACCCGTTCGAATAAAACATCTGATTCACAACTATTTTGCCTATGATCAACACATATTAAAGTCTCATTCAGTACATCGCGAAACAGCATCTCGGTCTGAAACTTTGAAATACCTCCGCGCTGATTATACACATGCCAAAGACGCGTGATTAATTCGATCAGACGTGGGGATTGACCCGTTGATAATTCAAAATGCTGATGGGAAAAGCTTGTCTCTTCGAGGTCCGAACTACATATTCGGTATAAAACGAGGATGTATTCCCAGTCCGTTCTATGAAACACGGTTTGATCCAGTTTCATTTTCGCGCCCCCATGTACAACTTTTCCTGGTGAAAAGATATAGGGCGTACCATCAAATTGAAATTGTATTTTTCCTGTAAGAGGAAATACAAATCCAGGAAAAGAATCGGTATAGTCAGCCTGGGGAACCCCTGGATTTCTAGCATATCGATATACTCCTTCGACTTGAAAAGGAATGTGTGCAAAATGTGCTGCTAACTGATTAACGTCTACTTTCACATTACGTACCTCATTTCAAAAGTGTTTGCCGGTCATTCTAAGATAAATCGTTGTGCACCTTACTCCAACATTATTGATAACGATTATCACTGTCAACATATATAATGAAAAGGTTGCTTTCGGCTAAATAAAAACCAGCGTTCCATATGGGCAATAGAATCCATCTTGTGTTAACATGTGCACTAACTAATCCAATTGCTTGTTTGAGAAGGAGAACCCATGTCAATTCGAATAAAAATGCTGCTGTCCTTCACGGGCATGCTTGTTATAAGTCTGCTGTTCATCCTGCTTACCGCAAGTCTGTATACGATTGCGGCCACAGGGGATCTACAGAGTTTCCGCGACATATACAAGGTACATTATCAGATCAACCCCCTGACTGAACAGGGAGAATCGATCTTTCAAGAGATGAAGTTTCTGGCCAAAAATGACCCGGACGACCTGCAGAATAAGGTTTTGCTGCGTGAATATGATATGAAGCTTCGAGCTGAGAAGTCAGGGCTCTACGTCAGACGGGAGAATAGTCAGGTCTTCGAATCACTGACCTTCAACCAGCCAGAACTGAAGCAAGCACTGCCTGCCTATGATCTTAACAATTATCAGATTCGGAGCACCTTCAATATTGGTGAGCGATTTTACGCGTATGCAAAATTTGATTTTCAATATTCAGACGGGGAACGTGGGAGCATCTTTGTCATTCGTGAGAGAAGCCCCTTTGCGGAGCTTACTCGTAAACTGCTACCTGTGATGTCATTCCTGCTTATTGGCGTCCTCATCATTGCAAATCTACTCTTGTTCCGCTGGATCACGCGCAGCTTCATTAAACCCTTGAATCAACTACGAAGTTCAGCCGAACATATTAAGGATGGCAATCTATCCTTTGAACTTCAGCTAAACTCCAATGACGAGGTTGGTCAACTCAGCGAAGCGTTTGAGAGTATGCGGAATCAATTACAGCTCTCCTATGCGTTACGTCAGCAGGACGAAGTGAACCGCAAAGAGCTTATCTCCAACATTTCGCATGATCTCCGTACACCCATTACCAATATCAAAGGGTATATTGAGGGTATTCGTGACGGAGTGGCTAATACTCCAGAGAAAATGGAGAGTTATGTTAATATCATTCACTCCAAAGCAGTTAGCATGGATAAGCTGGTGGATGAACTGTTTTTGTATTCCAAGCTCGACTTGAACCAAGAACCTTTCCTGTTCAAAACAGTTGATCTCGCTGATTTCCTAGAAGATAGCATTGAAGAGCTGAGATACGATCTGGAGGACAAAGGCGTTGCCTTAGAGTGGAATAACCAGGTATCTGGTCCCGCTATAGCTGCTGTGGATCCGGAGAAGTTAAAACGTACCGTTGTTAATGTGGTGGATAATGCACTCAAATACATGGAGAATGAACACAAACGATTCGAGATTACACTTCAAGCGGATGAGAAATGGATTACGATGACCTTTAAGGATAATGGCAAAGGCATCCCGGAAGAGGCACTACCTTATATATTTGAACGCTTCTATCGTGCAGAACAATCCCGCAATTCCTCAACGGGTGGAAGTGGACTCGGGCTGGCAATTGCCCGCCAAATCATTGATGGACATGGGGGCTTCATCTGGGCTGAAAGCCAGCCCAATGATGGCACGAGCATATATATCAAGCTGAAACGGCTGAATGAAGAGAGGGACTAATAAAGTTATGGCAAATATTTTGATCATTGAAGATGAAACAACGATTGCGGAACTGGAACGGGATTATTTTGAGCTCAACGGATTTTCTGTGGATCTCTGCCATACTGGTGATGAAGGCCTGAAGCAGGCACTGGAGGGGGACTATCATCTGATCATTGTTGATCTGATGCTTCCGGGACTCGACGGCTTTGAATGTTGCAGGCGTATTCGCGAAGTAAAGGAAGTGCCCATCCTTGTTGTTTCCGCGAAAAAGGAAGAAATCGATAAGATCCGGACATTTAATCTGGGAGTGGATGACTTTATTACAAAACCGTTCAGCCCAAGTGAGCTGGTTGCACGAGCAAAGGCTCATTTGACCCGATACGAGAGACTACTTGGCAAAAACAAACCAGCTGAGCAGGATGAAATCCACATTCGCGGGCTTCACATTGATAAAGGATCACGCCGCGTTTTTGTTAATGGAGAAGAGGTGGCGATTACAACCAAGGAATTCGAGTTACTTGTATTTCTTGCAAGTCATCCCAACCGTGTATTCAGCAAATCGGATCTGTTCGAGCGGATCTGGGGCATGGATTCCACCGGAGACATTGCAACGGTTACCGTCCATATTCGCAAACTGCGCGGCAAGCTGGAGACAGACCCAAAAAATCCGGAGTATATTGAAACCGTCTGGGGCGCAGGCTACCGGTTTACTGCATAAGTTTCGTGAAAATTTAGAGCCAGTTTATATTTTGTTAATAACTTTAGCCTTGGGAGTTTCTTTTTGTCCTCTATTCTATAGATACAGGCAACTACAACCTATAGAGGAGGAATTCAATCATGAATTCTACAACCCGCAAAATCGCTACATTTCTAACCATAACTGCATTAGGTACAGCGGTATTCCCGTTAACTGCGAATCAAGTACATGCAGCTACATACGTTACTAACATTGCGGCAACAACCACACAGCTTACCCAACAACAGATTGAAGCTGCTATCAAGGATCTGAATAGCTTGGGGATCATGAACGGATATGCAGATCAATCCATGGGTGAACATCGAGCAATTACCCGTGCGGAGTTAGCTTCATTGGTTTTCAAAACGTTTAATTTGGAGAGCAAGACGGGAGAAATCGTAGAATTAACGGATGTCAATTCCAATGCATGGTATGCGCCATATGCGTCAAAGCTTGTTGAACTTGGCATCATGCAGGCTAACGATGGACAATTCAATCCGCAAACTCAAGTGTCGGATGCTGAACTCGAACAGGTCGTATCCAAAGCGATGCAACGTGATGTAAAGTCCGTTCACCATTGGATGAGCGAGTTTTACTCCGAGAACGGTACAGCAACTCGCGGCGAAACAGCAGTGCTGTTGCAAACTGCACACCAAGCTATTCCTTCGGAGCAAGCTCAAATCAAGAGCGTTAGATCTCTGAATGCCATTACGTTAATCGTCACATTCGACAAGCCGCTGACAGCAGCGAATGAAGCTTTTGCCAAGGCACAAACGGACTTTGCGTTTAGTGGCGGGTTGACGTTAACCAATATGCCCCGTTTGAAAACAGGGTCAATTGCGACTTACATCGTTCCAACGTCCGTACAAGATGCTGGTGAAGTGTACAACCTGACTTACAAAGGCCAAGACGCAGGTTCCTTTGAAGGCAGTGCCACGAAAATAAACATGACAACGGCTAGTCAAGTAACAAATGATACATTCGAGATTGAAGCACTGCAAGTGAACGGTGTCGTGGATTATGGTTACATCATTTCGGCTTACAGCGGTGGTCGAGGAGCTAATGCATTTGTGTTGAATGATCAAGAGCAAGCAGGAGGAGAAACGTATCAGATCATCTCTTCCATGCAGGCAAGACAAGTTGTAATTACGCCAGAAGGTGGCGAGCCTATCGTTGCCAGATATGTTCCGTTCACGCAATCCACAGATGGCAAACAAGAACCGAAGTTCCGTTTGCCTGAGGGACAAACGCTGAAATCAGGTGTCACATATACGGTTTCTTCGGATTGGGCCAACATCGAAAATGCTTCATTTACGGCGAAATCGTTTGATGCACTAGTGGTTGCAAGTGCTCAAGCAGTGAGCGAAACCTCCATTGAAGTTACACTTGACCAGGACCCTGGGGATGAACTGTTCTCTGGTCGAAGTGTAACGTTAACTTCACCTAGCGGGGATGTTCTGACGGCTACTTATAAATATTCAAGTCGAAAAGGTGCGACGGGTGTATTCGACCTAACAAATGATGGAAAGTTGACTCCGGGTACTACGTATACAATAAATCCAGTTGGGGATTGGAGTATCGCTTCTTCGGTCACCTCGACACTGGAGTAAAGGAGGCAGTATGAGTAAATCGCTGATCATCGTTGTTCTGATAAGCAGTATGTTGATCGTTCAAGGCTGCATGCCTGAAGTGAAAAACGACTCCAATGTGGAGGAAAAGGCCATGACTTCAGCAGATGAACAGCTGTTCAAGGCAGTAGAGGACAGCGATACTAAACGCATCGAACAAATGATTCAAGCAGGCGCCAATATCAATGTTCAAGATCAGAGTGGACGAACCGCTACAATGATTGCAACCTACAATAATGATCTAACATCGGCTAAAGTGTTAATTGAAGCGGGGGCAGATGTGAATATACAGGACGATATGAAAAATACCCCGTTTCTGTATGCTGGCGCTGAAGGATACTTGGATATTTTGAAGCTGACAATCGAGGCGGGAGCGAACCCAGCGATAACAAATCGATATGGAGGGACAGCACTTATTCCAGCTTCGGAGCATGGATATGTGGATGTAGTGCAAGAACTCCTGACTCAAACTTCGGTGGATGTGGACCATGTGAATGAATTGGGATGGACAGCACTACTCGAAGCGATCATTCTTAACGATGGCAATTCTCTGCAGCAGGAGACGATACAATTACTCATTGACCACGGAGCAGACGTAAACATATCGGACCGTGATGGGGTGTCACCACTCAGTCATGCGAAGAATAATGGCTTCAAAGAAATTGAAGACATTTTGGTACAAGCTGGTGCGAAATAAACCCCTTTTAGGGTGAATAAATTAACAAACATGTTGAGATATATGTAAAAATGGTTTTCATGGAGCGCCTGATTCCTTCTATGCTGAAGGGCAGGCGCTTCATTCAATCCATCTTACGTGTATGAAACTGGCATAGTCTTAACATGACATGATTAGATACGAGAACGAGGATCTTAAAAATTGAATATCTCTGCTTTGAAGTTTGCTATAGTGTACCACTCTGCTTCCAGATAAAATGGAAATACCAACCATGTAAGCGTTATCTATTATTATACTGCTGTACATGTTGGAATCATTCATGGAGGTGTATGATGAAGAGGAAGTCTTGGTATACTTTGGTGGTAACTGGTGTCATCTCTTTATTTTTTTCGGTAAGCGCTTTCGCGGGTTATGTTTTCTGGGAACCTCTAACCTATTTTAACGCAAGCACGTGGCAAAAAGCGGATGGGTATTCCAATGGGAGCATGTTTAACTGTACGTGGAGGGCTAACAATGTTAATTTTACAAGTGACGGCAAGCTTAAGCTTGGTTTGACCAGCTCTGCACAGAACAAGTTTGATTGCGGAGAGTATCGCACCACAAATACGTATGGGTACGGCTTGTATGAAGTCAGTATGAAACCTGCCAAGAACACAGGTGTAGTTTCGTCTTTTTTCACATACACAGGCCCTGCACATGGCACCCAATGGGATGAGATTGATATCGAATTTTTAGGAAAAGACACAACCAAAGTGCAGTTTAATTATTATACCAATGGGGTTGGTAATCATGAGAAGATTATCAATCTAGGTTTTGATGCATCCCAAGGCTTCCATACGTACGCATTTGACTGGCAGCCGGGACATATCAAATGGTATGTAGATGGTGTATTGAAGCACACGGCAACCAGCAATATTCCTAAAACACCCGGAAAAATCATGATGAACCTGTGGAATGGAACAGGTGTAGATAGCTGGCTCGGTCCTTATAACGGTGCCAATCCACTTTATGCGGAATATGACTGGGTTAAATATACGAGTAATTAAGCAGACTGGAGCAGCCGTTAGCGGTTGCTTTTTTCTATATTTTGGCATTGTATTTATTCAATATATGTATTCAATATCCAATATCCTAAATTAATGCAATAAATGTTGCAATATTAGTATGGGCATAAATATCAAACATTCATTATGATTAACCTGTAAGCAACATTACATAGACTGGGGGAACGAAGTTGGACACAAGTAAAAAGAGACGAGTAGGCAGTTTGGTCATGATCGGTGTATTGGCCCTATCTGCAGCCTTGAGTGGGTGTAGTAACGGGAACGAAAAGAAAACTGAATCAAGTACACCAGCGACAACGTTGGAGCTCAAAAATGGGAAGTATGATCCACCAGTATCCATTACGTATTTACGACCATGGGGTCCAGACGTGAAGTTTAAGTCAGGCGAGGATCAGGATAACAACGTCCATACCAAATGGGCTAAGGAGAAACTCGGAATTGAGTTGAAAAACCAGTGGATATCTCCATCCACCAATAATGCATTTGAGACAAAACTGCGTCTATCGCTTGCTTCCAATGCGGACATGCCGGACATTATTTCGTATCGCGGCGAATTCAATCTGGTGCGTGAATTGATTGAGTCCGGAAAATTTGTCGATGCGGGCGAGTTGTTTGACAAATATGCCAGCGACACATGGAAAGCAGCCGTAAACGAAGATCCTTCCGTATGGTATCCATACATGCAAGATGGCAAAAAGATCGGTATTCCGATTCTTGACTATTCCTATAATGGTGATCCTGTCATGTGGATCCGTGAAGACTGGATGAAGAAATTCAATCTGGAAGCACCTAAAACTATAGATGATCTTGAAGTCATTATGGAAACGTTTACGAATCAAGATCCGGATGGCAATGGGAAGCAGGACACTTACGGACTCACCATTGGCTTCAAGAACTGGCTGAACACATGGATGTCTGAAGCTGGGTGGGTATTTGGCGCTTATGGTACAATGCCAAACCAATGGAATCTGACGGCAGATGGAAAACTTGAATACGGTTCCGTTACACCTGGTGCAAAACAGGCTTTGGCCAAATTACAGAGCTGGATGAGCAAAGGGTATATCCCGGAAGAAGCCGGCGTGTATGACGAGACAAAAGCAGCTGAAGAATTTACTGCCGGAAAAGCAGGTATTGTGGTCGGTCCTCACTGGATGCCATCCTGGCCGCTGGAGGATGTGAAGAAAAACAATCCTGAGGCTGAATACAAGGCGTATCCAATTCCTTCCGGTCCAAATGGTCAAGCAGGCAGACATGGTACGTCAAACGGAAATGGCGTAGTTCTGATTAACAAAGACATGAAAAATCCGGAAGCCTTTTTCACCTATCAGAACTATCTCTTTGATCACTATGCGAATCCTAAAGAGGGCGATGAGTTTGAGCATGGATTTGCGGAAGGATACGATTGGGTTATGGTAGATGGGAAACCATCAACCGATGCAAGTCTTACGGGTGGTTATGCTCCCGAGAAGTACACGTTGACTTTTGATGGAGCGCGTATTCCCAATCTAAGTATGACAACACTTGCCAAGCTGGCAAGCGGTGAAGAAGCAACTACACCATTTGAGAAAAAAATCAAATCAGGTGTACCAGTACCTATGCTTGATGCAGCCAAGATTGTTTTGGATCAAAAAGATATCGTGTTCAATCAAATGTTTACCGGTGCACCTTCAATGACGATGCAGATGAACAATGACATTTTGACGAAGATGGAGAAGGATACCTTCTCTCAAATTGTATATGGCAAAACCTCTGTGGACGCGTTCGACTCATTTGTTGAGAAGTGGAAGTCTTCAGGCGGAGATCAGATTACGAAAGAAGTTAACGAGTGGTATGATTCCGTGAAAAGCGGAAAATAGGATGACAAAGGGCTGGCTGAAATGATTCATCCCGGCCACATAAGCACCAAAAAGGCATTGCAGGAGAAAATCTCCGGCAATGCCTTTTTGTAATTGATATAGAGTAGGGGAAACCGGAGAGATTACTAGAACGTCAAGTCTGGCCTAAGTATCTTAAACCGGCAGATTTTCCCGATATTCTTGCGGTGTAAGATCATAAAATTTCTTGAAAACTCGAATGAAATATGCGGTATTGTTGTAACCGACAAGTTCTGCAATCTCAAACACTTTGGCGGTTGATGTTCGCAAATGATAGGCTGCTTTCTCCATTCTTAACCGGTACACATAGGCAGTAAGTGCTTCACCTGTCTCCGCCTTGTATACCTTGGACAAGTAGACTGGGTGCAGATGCACATGGTCGGCAATTGCAGGCAGTGATACATCTCCAGCCAGATGAAGGTCGACAAAACTTTTGACGCTGCGCACAATGGTGCTGTGATTGTCTCTAAGCTCTTGTTCAGCATCATCTCGTATGTAATGAAGTGTACGCACGGACCAGTCCTGTAGCTGCTGCGCAGTGGAATAGCTGGGAGCTTGAAAGTAACGATAGGACTCTGCTGGTATCAAAGAAGAGATTTGTTTGCCATTTTTATGAATGATGTACGCAAACGCGCCCGCAATAGCAAAATACACCTCAAAAGTTGACTCAGCAATATCATGATGTTCATTGGAATGCAGCAGTTCCTCAAAAATGTGTTCGATTTTCTGTTCCACATCCTCAAAGCGACCAGCTTCGAGCAGGCTAATCAACGTTGGTGGCTGATAAAGCGACCTAATCGTATGTAGAGGATTGGCATCCGTTTCATCGGAAGCGGTGACAAACAAACCTTGCACCTG
Organism: Paenibacillus sp. FSL R5-0701; assembly: GCF_037973995.1. Classification (NCBI taxonomy): domain Bacteria; kingdom Bacillati; phylum Bacillota; class Bacilli; order Caryophanales; family Paenibacillaceae; genus Paenibacillus; species Paenibacillus sp. FSL R5-0701. Next base: position 3,564,039 of record NZ_CP150230.1, read on the forward strand.
ACCCATCCGTTTACGCATGGACATAACTGTTCGCTCATAGAGTTCTCCAATTTCGTGGGGAAACTTGCCCCAACTGGAGACGGAAATGGAGATTGCACCTTTCAGGTATAACTGAACATTGGTTTGAATCTGGGCAGCGTACTGCTCAAGCAATGTCTGAGGCGTCTCGCTCCTGCTGTAACTCATCGTTGGCGGATGCTTCATGCTAACCAGAACAACAATGTAATCGTGAACGTCACGTGTATGCCAGATATGAAAATGATTATGCATCACTTCACTAATGATATTACATATTGCATATTCCATTAGGGCCAGGTCGCCGTGCGCCATCTCGGATAGATGTTTCTCCATACGGATAATCAGCATGCCGAGATCCTCTCCTACGGAGTAGGGAAGTTCCAGCAGATCAAGCTTGTCTGCCAGCGTCTTCTGATCATAGACTTTTCCAGTCAGCAACTCATGCAGCATCGTGGATTGAAGCAATGGCAGATGATCCTGAAAGGCGTGTAAGGCTCTTTGATGTGATGCTGCTGTTTCCCACTTTTCTTTAATTCGATGAACAAGACGTTGCACGGATTCGATCAGATCTTCATCACTAACAGGTTTCAGCAAGTAATCAAAGCTTTCCTGCGCAATAGCCTGTTTCGCATATTCAAAGTCTGCGTGACCTGATAACAGAATCGTCTGCACATGCGGCCACTTTTCATGAATCGCTGTAATCAGTGCAATGCCTGACATTTCAGGCATACGTATATCCGTAATTACAATGTCAATGTCGTGGTTGTCCATAATTTCCAGCGCCACTGCACCGGATAAGGCTTCATGAACTGTACCGATCCCGCAGCTTTCCCACGGAATGGTCTCTGCCAGCGTTTCCACGACGGAACGTTCATCGTCAACTAATAATATTTGCAGCATGGGTCGTTCACCTACTTGTCTGTATTGTCGTGCCATGTGATGTTAACTTTAATCCCACCCATTGAAGAATGATCATAAGATAGTCCAGATCCTTCACCGTACAGAAAAGATAAACGCTGATGGACATTCCATGTACCACATCCCATATTCTCATCCAGCGGTTTAAGAAGATTATCTCTCAGATGATCAAGCTGTTTCTCAGACATGCCAAGCCCGCTGTCCTCCACGATAATTGTGTACACATCATCCTCGCAGTCCGCATAGATTTTAATCTCACCATCTACCGATTTGGGCTCCAGACCATGAATAATAGCGTTCTCAATAATAGGCTGGAGGGTTAGTCTGGGAACTGTTTTATCTAAAATATCATGGGGCACGTCGATTGTAAAATGCATTCGTTCCAGACGAAGTGACTGGATTTCCAAATAATTTTTGACCATTGTCAGCTCTTCACGAAGCGTGGCTTGATCCTTTTCGGACCTGGTTATGTATCGGTAATACTCCCCCAGATTCAGTGCCATGGCTACCACGGCCTTTTCATTTTTCATTCGGGCCATGTTCTTGATATAGAACAGGCAGTTATATAGAAAATGCGGATTAATCTGCGATTGCAACTGTTTGAGCGTGGCTTCCCGACTTCGTAATTTCTCCTCATATACATTCTCGATTAATTCTTGAATTCGTTGAGCCATGATGTTGAAACGTGCAAATAACAGGCTGAACTCATTGCGTGCAGAATGATGAAGCCGAACGGAAAAGTCCCCGGTTGACAAGCGATTCGTCCCTTTCACCAACTGTAAGAGTGGAAGCTGCACACTTCGGTAGAGTGTATATAATACAACAACGCTCATCACGATCAGAACGGCAATTGAAGCGTAAAAAAGATTCCGGCTGCTCGTAATCGGTTTCAAAATTTGCTGCATAGGCACATAGTCAACATAATACCAGCCGAGGCTCTTGGATTGAATATAAGAGACGTAATATTCCGTTTTGTTCAACGTTGTACTGAATCCACCGCTGGCCTGCAGTTTTGCTTCTTTCAGGGAAGGCAGGATTGCGTTCAAGGTTTCCTTTCCAGAACTATTGCTGATTAATCCATAATCGGGATGGAACATGAATGGGTCACCTTTATTATTTAACTTGTTTTGATTAAGAAGTGCAGTTAAGTGATGAACTGGAAAACTGATTTTGGTAATCAATCTGGCTTTGCCAGGTCTCGCCATCGCTGTCGTTGGATCGGTAGTGTACCAGATAAACTGATTGTCGGCATAGGTCCAGGATTGCGAGAGAGGCTCCTTAAATTCATCATCCCTGTACGGAATGTAAGCATAATAATCCGTTGATATCACTTTTTGCATCCTTGGGAAGTATAGTGTGATGGTCGAATGCCATTTGCTTGCTGCGTTGTACAGATTCATTTTCTCCAGAATGGCACTTCCAACTTTCACACGTTCATAGGGAATGTCCTTGTAGTCGGGGCGTTGATATTCCTGAATACTCGAATCTTGCCCAATAGACATTCCATACAATGAAAGTTGGTAAATATTGGATTCTACTGAGTCAGCAAATGTCGAGAGATGATTCATCGTATTGTTCTGAATCTCGTGTTCGATAACACGCACGCTTTCCCGGTTCGAGTATGTATAGAGAAACAGCACCAGAATAAGCAGCATCACAAACAACAGTGTAATTTTGGTAAAGACATTCAAGCGTGTGAACAAAGTCCAACCTCCTTAATCTTATTAAAATATTGATATCGTTGTTGCAATATTAGGATATAGATCACAAATTTCCATTGCTATAATTTTAATATACAAGTTCACGATGACTTGTAAAATACAAAATTTAGAACATGGGGGATGCAGGAGTGAAGGAACATACGTTAGAAACGCCGCATAAACGGCGCTCCACCAGGGTTAAACAGCGCTGGAATATGCAACGGAACTGGACCTTGCATATGATGCTCATTCCAGCTGTATTGCTGGCACTGGTGTTTCAGTACATACCGATGGGTGGCATTGTAATTGCTTTTCAGGATTTCAAACCATACTTGGGATTTTCTGAATCCAAATGGGTGGGTTGGGACAATTTCCGATATTTATTCTTATATCCGGACGTAGGTCAGGTGATCTGGAATACGCTGGTCATTGCATTTTTCAAAATCATCGCAGGACTGTTCGCTCCATTCCTGTTTGCCATTTTGCTCAATGAAGTGCGCTTGACGGCATTCAAGAGAGTAAGTCAAACGCTTGTGTATCTACCGCATTTCCTATCATGGGTTATTCTCGGTGGTATTCTGCTCGATATCCTGTCTCCACAGGGCGGCATGGTGAACCAACTTGTCGAAGCCTTTGGCGGAGAACCGATCTTTTTCCTTGGAGATGGTACATGGTTCCGGATAACACTGATCGTCAGTGATGTGTGGAAAGAATTTGGTTTTGGTACGATCGTATTTCTGGCTTCTCTCTCAGGGATCAATCCAGCGCTTTACGAGGCTGCGGAGGTGGATGGGGCCAACCGATTTAAACAGACGCTGCACATTACGATTCCGGCATTAATGCCGATTACAATCGTACTGATGACACTCTCTATCGGTAATATCCTGAACGCCGGTTTTGATCAGGTATTCAACTTGTATAATCCACTTGTGTATGACAAAGGCGACATCATTGACACTTTTGTATATCGACTCGGGATTCTGAACGGGAAGATGAGTTTTGCCACAGCAGTAGGGTTGTTCAAATCTGTGGTTGCTACCATTTTGATTGTTATATCTTACAGAATGGCTTACAAACTAGCTAATTATCGAGTTTTCTAGAGAGGAGAAAAGGGCTTGTATTATAAAACAAAAGGATACCGCATATTCAGCATCGCTAACTATACTTTTCTTGGGATATTATCGATACTCTGCATTTTACCAATTATTCATATATTGGCTGTTTCATTCAGCAGTATGGCGCCAGCATCATCAAACCTGGTTACCTTCTGGCCCATTGGGTTCACAACGGACGCATATGTGAAAACATTCGGGAATTCAAACTTCATCAACTCCTTGATCGTATCACTTAAACGGACTGTAATTGCGACGATCATTGGTATAGTCATCATGCTCTTAACCGCATTTCCGTTGTCGAAGGAAGATATCAGTTTTAAAGGTCGCTCCTTATATACGTGGTTTTTCGTATTTACCATTTTGTTCAGCGGCGGTTTGATTCCAAGTTACATTCTGATCCAGAAGCTTGGCTTGATGAATACAATCTGGGCACTTATTCTGCCTGGCGCACTGTCCGTGTGGAACGTTATTCTCATGATGAACTTCTTCCGCGGTCTGCCCAAAGAACTTGAGGAAGCAGCTTATTTGGATGGAGCAGGTCATATCAAAACGTTGATTCTGGTCTACGTACCACTGTCGCTTCCAGCTATCGCAACCTTGTCCTTATTTACGATGGTGTATCAGTGGAACTCCTGGTTCGACGGCATGATCTATATGTCTGATATTAAAAATTATCCACTTGCTTCTCTGCTACAAACTATTATCGTTCAGCAAGATCTCAGCAAAATCAACGTCGATCCTTCCATGTTGGAGAATATCTCGCAGCGGACTGTACGCGCAGCACAGATCTTTATCGGCGCGCTTCCGATCCTGATGGTATACCCGTTTTTACAACGTTTCTTCGTTAAGGGGATCGTTATTGGAGCAGTCAAGGAATAGGCTATGCAAATGCAAGGATAACTGAGCTGAGGGAGGAAGAAGGATGAGAAAAGGACTGGCCTGTATGATGGCATGGAGTTTAATGGCTTCTCTCGTTTATCCAGCAACTGCTGGAGCAGAAAGTGTACAGGGTCAAGCGGAGGTGGGAAATGTGCAGGCGAAAAGCCTGCACTTCTCTGTTCCCTATACAGACCTGACCGGGCATTGGTCACAATCTGCAGTTACACGTTTGCAAGACTTGAATCTATTGAAAGGTTATACGGACGGTACATTCAAGCCCAGTCAGGTCATTAGCCGAGCTGAATTCGTCATGATTCTGGATCGGGCCTTTGGTTTCACCGGTAATGCGGCGACTGGCTCATATGTGGATATGACTTCAGACGATTGGTACTATGACGTCATGGTACGAGCGAATGGTTCTGGTATCATCGAAGGGACAGAACGTGAACATCTGTCACCACAACAACCGATTACACGCCAAGATGCAGCGGTTATGGTAGATCGAGCTTTTCAACTTTCAGCGGCTACCAATGAAGAGAGTGAACAATTGAAATTTCAGGATGCAGATGAGATCTCCGGTTATGCAAAGAAAGCGCTTACCTATCTGGTGAACGAAAATATTCTTAAAGGTTTCCAAGGCAAATTAAATCCCAAAGCCCCGATTACACGAGCGGAGACGGCAGAGTTACTGTCAGCGATGATTGCAGATGTAAAAAGCACTCCTGAAACATATGAGTCCCGGGTAGATGGCAACTTGATTATTAAATCAACGGATATCACGTTGAAAAATATGGTTGTCAATGGAAATCTACTGCTGGCAGAAGGCATAGGCGAGGGATCTGTTGTTCTTCAGGGCGTAACGGTTACAGGAAGTGTCATCATTAAAGGCGGAGGCAGTCACTTCATCAACATTAACAACTCCAAGCTGAAGCGAGTAGTCGTTGACAAACGTGGGGAACCCGTCAGAATTGCCATTACGGAAGAAAGCAACATTCAGGAGATGCATGTAAAGCAGAAATCCATTCTGGAGATCTCTTCAAACAGCCTGATTGATTCCATGAATATTCATGCAGAAGCGAGTCAGACTCGAATGGATACCAAAGGTACGATCCAAAAATTGAGTGTAGATGCCGATGATGTTGTGATCAACGGAGAGAAAGTAAAACAAGGATTGCGCACATCCATGGTGGGTGAAGCCCAACAACCTGTTTCTTCGCAGCCTGGTGGTTCAACAAATGTGACAAGCACACCCACACCATCTTCTCCAGACGGGCAATCACCGTCTACACCATCAACACCAAGCAATCCTGCGGGCGAAAAACCGGTTCCAGCAACAACGATTCCGCATGATCAATGGGAGCTGGTCTGGAATGATGAGTTTAACGGGCCTGCGATTGATTCTTCCAAATGGACCGTGCAGGATACAGGGCTCGTTTATAATAATGAAATGCAATATTACAGCCCGGATAACACTAGCATTACAAAAGATCAGAATCGAAGCGTGTTGCAGATTGAAGCGAAAAAGGGGCCGAAAAATGGTAAGGATTACAGCTCTGGCAAACTGATCTCCATGGGAAAAGGCGACTGGACCTACGGTAAAGTGGTGGTACGTGCGAAGCTTCCTATAGAAAAAGGCATGTGGCCTGCCATATGGATGATGCCAACAGATGAAGCGCATTATGGAGGATGGCCTGCCTCTGGAGAAATCGATATTATGGAGCTAATTGGTGGCAAAGAGAGTAATAACAAGGTATATAGTACATTGCATTATGACAGTGTGAAGCCTGACGGTTCCCATGGACATGATCAGGGAAGCCTTACTCTTCCGAAGGGAGAAACTTTCGCTGACGATTATCATGATTTCCAGGTGGAATGGTTGCCGGGTATGATTCGTTTCTATGTGGACGGTAAATTACATCATGAAGTGACTAACTGGCAAACGAAGGCTGCGGGCCAACCCGAGTATTATACGTTCCCTGCACCATTTGATCGTCCATTCTATCTAATTCTCAATTTGGCAGTTGGAGGAGACTGGCCGGGCTCACCTGAAAGCAACTTTACTTCCGAAAAGATGAATGTTGATTTTGTGCGAGTATATTCTTACAAAAATCTAGACACATGGCCTGATGTAACAACAAATCCCATCGAGCCTGTACAACAGCGGGAACCACAAGCCGATGGCAATCAAATCTACAATGATCGTTTTTCAGAAGGATCTGCAGACAATGGAGTGCCTCTTCAGTGGAAATTCATCACAAATGCTGATGGAGCTGGCAGTGTCAAAGTTGTAACGGATGAGCAGAAAGGGAAAGCAGCAGAAGTTACCATTGATGCATCGGGTACTGAAAACTACTCGGTTCAACTGACTCAGATGCCGATGTATATCAAGAAAAACAAAAAGTACAAGATACAGTTTGATGCGAAAGCATCTGCTGACCGTACCATCATGTCCAAACTGAACCAATTTGAAAAAAGTTGGACCAATTATTCGGGTGATAACACCTTTGCACTCACGACAGATTGGCAATCCTATGACTATACCTTCAATATGCGGGATGGCACGGATAACAATGCCAGATTCGAATTTAATCTGGGGCTGGATGATACAACCGTTTGGTTTGCCAATGTCAGACTGATCGAGGTGGGTGAGGCTGATCCGTTAACTGTCGAACGAAACGCGCTACCTGATGGCAACTTTATTTACAATGGCACATTCGATCAAGGCAAGGAGCGTCTGGGATTCTGGTCAAGCAACATTCAGGACAGTGCGGCAGCCAATATAAGTGTAAATAACTTTTCGAAATTCCCGATTATGGAGCGTCAGCTGGTTGTTGATGTTACTCAAACGAATAATGACCCACAGCAGGTTTCGGTAAACCAACCGGATTTGAAGTTGGAAGCGAATACAACGTATGGGTTCTCCTTAGATGCCAAGGCAGATACAACGCGAAGCATCGATATTGATGTTGTCAGCAGTACTGGGCATACAGTACAGGTTCATCAAGGACAAAACCTCTCCTTGAACCAAGAGATGAAAACATTTACTGGAGAAATCATTATTGGAGATGGAGCATCAATCGCACAATCCGAGCTAAGACTGTTATTTGGCAGTTCTAAAGGTAAGGTATACGTGGACAACGTTCGTTTGACGAAACGCGGAAAACCTCTGTCAGTGAATGGCTACGCACATGTTCCTGCTACCGAAGCCTGGATGATGCAGGGCTTGCAACTCGAGGACTCCGTAGAAGGAGGAAAACATGTCAGCTACATGGATCAAGGAGATCTGCTGCAATATAAAATCGATGTAGCTCACGACGGAGTTTATGTTCTGTCTGCCCGAATGGCCAGTGGAAAAAGTGATTCCAAGGTTCAGTTCAGCATTCAGGATGAACAAGGGACAACCGTTGCACAATCAGACCTGAGTCTCGGAGACACGGGTGGATGGCAAGCCTATCAAACGGTGTATTTTCCAGGGGTCAACTTGACAGCAGGCAAACCCTATTATGTGAATTTTGAAGGAGCAGATTATAATACACGTTGGGTGGATATTTCACAAAACAAAATTCAGAACAGTGAGCTAACAGCTGATCTGAATCAGTGGGAGCTAATTCCTAATGATCTGACAGCCTCACATGACGAGGGCGCAGGATTAACGATTAAATTGCCTGGTACAAGTGAACATTGGTGGGATGCTTTGTTGCAACAAGGTCAGATCAAACTGGATGCAAACAAAACGTACCGACTTACCTTCGAGGCATCTGCTTCCAGTCCTAAATCCATGCAAGCGGTTCTTTCTCAGAATGCAGGCGATTTTGTGAAGTATTTTGAAGAAGAAGTGGAATTAACCGCCGATCAAAAGTCGTATAGTTACACCTTCACTATGGGGGATACTTCCGATTCGGCAGCTATGCTTGCATTTGGATTAGGATATCCGCTATCTACAGGTGAACACTCGATTCACATCAAAAACGTTCAATTATATGAAGTTAATCCAAATGCAGATCAAGGAGGGCAGCCAGCTCATGTTAACCTTATCCCCAATGGAGACTTCTCCAAAGGTGAGGAAGGTTGGTTTACCCATGCGGACGGTAATGCAGCGGACCTTGAGATCCAAGTTAGCAATCAACAGCTTCAAGCCAAGATTGGTCATGCAGGCCAGCATCCATGGGATCGTCAAGTCATCAATGAAGGATTTGGCATACAGCAAGGTTTTAAATATAAATTAACGTTTAAAGCCAAAGCGGAGAAGTCCAGGAAATTGGGATTGGGGATTGGATGGGTCGATGCAGCTGCCAACTATGAATGGCATGGTTTCTTTGGGGCACGAGTTGATTTGACTCCAGAAAAACAGGAGTTCACGTTTACATTTGATGCAACAGAAGACAGCTATGCGAATACTCGAATCTCATTTGATGTGGGTAACATTGATGGTGTGCAAGATGGCAACACAACCGTCTCATTATCCGAGGTCAGCTTGATTAATCTGGGTCCTGCCAATTAACTTCTGAATTCTCTATATTATTTAGGCTACAATAAATGAAGAATCCGATTCCGTGATGCCGGAATCGGATTTTTTGATCTCTCCGTGAAGAGAAGGATTAGATTGTTATCGGATGGATGGGATTAAATATCTAGTTTGCGAGTACTAATCCATTTGACCATTTCAGGATCATTATGGGAGAAGAAAAGGCTCTGTTTGGTATCTAGCGCAGTAATCGACTCAATATCTGCTTGGCTTAATTCAAAATCAAAAATATTGAAGTTCTCAATAATTCTTTCTTTACGCACCGATTTTGGAATAACCACGACTTCACGTTGGGTCAACCAACGCAAAACCACTTGAGCAACCGATTTGTTGTACTTTTCACCTATAGATACCAATACCTCATTCTGGAACAAGTCATTTTTCCCTTCAGCAAAAGGTGCCCAAGATTCGATCTGAACATTATTTTCTTTCATGAATTGTCCAGTTAAGATCTGCTGGTTGAAGGGATGTGTTTCGACCTGGTTTACAGCAGGGGTTACTTCGTTTTGCAGAATCAAATCGATCAGACGATCCGGCTGGAAGTTACTTACTCCGATTGCACGTATTTTTCCTTCACGATACAACTCCTCCATTGCACGCCAAGAGCCATGTACGTCTCCAAAAGGTTGATGAATTAAATATAAATCCAAATAGTCCAATTGCAATCGTTCCAAAGATTTTTCAAATGCTTGTTTGGTACGTTCATAACCCGTATCCTGAACCCAAAGTTTCGTCGTGACAAATAATTCTTCTCTGGCCACGCCACTACGTTTGATCGCTCTGCCCACGGCTTCCTCGTTTAGATAAGAGGCAGCAGTGTCAATGAGACGATACCCAGCTGATATGGCATCCATAACACTTTGTTCACATTCGTTTGCATCTGCAATCTGAAACACACCAAAGCCTAGAACAGGCATCTCAACACCATTATTTAAAATTACTTTTTGCATATATTAACCTCCAGTTGTGGCATGTCTATATTATTGCATTCCTGCTCTAAAAACCGATATCTAATTTGTCTTATATGCTTGCCTAATTCTCTTATTACCTATGCATGCAGAATAAAGTTGTCCAGAAATGACATCATAAAGAAGTAGTATACATCTCAGTTTCCAGAGGAGGATATCTTGTATGGCTGACCAGAAGAAACGCAAAGAAGCTGCCTGGAAGTCACGTAAGCAAGAACAGCATCCCCATGGCAAAATCAAATCGCTTAAAGAATTATCCAGCGAATATGAAGAGAAACCTACTACGAATTAAGCAAAAGACTGTCAGTGGTCATACCCCTGTCAAGTAGACAGATGAAAAAAGCTATGCTGCCAGCGCGCATCGATATTCAATCGGTGCGCGCTGTTTGAGTTTGGCTTGAAAACGTCGGTAGTTGTAATGGTACATATAATCTTCCACGGCTTGTCGAATCTCTGCTTCTGAATTACACTGGTTAAGGTACAGCTTCTCTGTCTTGAGATGCGAAAAGAAGGATTCGATGCATGCGTTATCCAGGCAGGTTGCTTTGCGAGAGTGGCTACCCTTCACGCCGAATGCTTCTAATCGTGTGTTGTACGCCTGAGACGTGTATTGGAAGCCTTGATCCGAATGGAGCACGGCTTCCGAAACGTCTCTTTTTTGTGTCCATTGTTCCACCGTATCCAATACGAGCTGAACATCGTTCCGTTTAGATAATTGCCAAGCTACAATTTCGTTGTTGAACAAGTCTTGAATGACAGACAGATAAACGAATGTGTTTCCATCCGAAATATAAGTAATATCCGTCACCATTTTTTGCTGGGGGGCTGTGGCATGAAATTTGCGCTTCAGGCGATTCGGATAAATCACAGATGGCGTATAGCTGGACTTCTTCCGCTTCTTACGAATGACCGATTGGATCGATAGTTCCCGCATGATTCGCCATACTTTCTTGTGATTAACGTTCAGACCAGCCTCCCAGAGCGCCGTTGTCATGCGAGGATAACCAAACTCTCGGTTTGCAAAATGAATAGCCATCATGTGTTCTTTGATCTCACGATCACGGTCTTGTCTTGCGTCTCGCTGCGGCTGTGTTGCTCGCCATTTGTAATAACTGGAACGGGGTATTCCTGTAATCGATAATAGGCGTGTAATGCTATGCGAGCAGCGCAATTCGTCTATGATATCGTAGTTCTCCCGTTGGCTCAGCGCTTCTCCTTTACTAGATTTGGATACCGCTTTTTTAAATAATCCACCTGTGCTTGAAGGTAGTCACGTTCTTCTTCTACACTGCTAAAGGCAGTACGGGGACGTCCTTTCATTGGATTCGGAACATTGTTTTTTCGCTCATCGAACGATTCCCCGTTTTTCCACTTTTTCACCCACACCTTCAGTTGTGAACAGTTTCGAATTCCTTCGCGTTCAGCTACCACTTTATAACTTGAAGACCCTTCGACATAGGATCTAACCGCATTCAATTTAAATTCTTCGGTATACGTCTGAAATGTTTGTCCTTTTTTTGCCATAAAAATATCCCCTCCAAGTGTCACTTGAACCCTCATGATAACATGAAGGCTTTTTCAAGTGTCTACTTAAAGGGGATAATACCACAGTGAATATTGCTGGCAGTCTTTCTTCATACATTGCAGACATTGAGCCATACGTCGATATACTCTATTGTAAAAACGAATGAATACAAGATATAACGTCTGTATAGTTCGTAAATAACTGTGAACAAATCGTTAATTCATTGACATTGCATGTCATTTTAATTAGAATACGAAATGGACTTCAGGTTGAAAACAGATATGAGTATCTTTATGTTTAGTTTAGAGCTTAGCTGTTGAATCTTTAAATCCTAACAACGAATATAGGAGCGACAATATTACAATCCTATATGAAGATTAGGATTTTTTGTTTTTAGCTTTGGAGTATAATTTGAAAGTTGGAGGCTGGCTTTACCATGGACAAATGGTTCAAACTTAAAGAACGAGGCACGAGCATCCCCACAGAAATTATCGCAGGGGTTACAACATTTTTCACAATGGTATACATAGTTATCGTAAACCCAGGAATCCTCAGCAGCACAGGCATGGACTTTAATGGAGTATTCATAGCAACGGTACTGGCAAGTATTGTGGGAACTCTGATTATGGGAATATGGTCCAATTATCCAATCGTCATCGCGCCGGGTATGGGCCTGAATGCATTCTTTGCCTATAGTGTAGTTGCCGGATATGGCGTGTCTTGGCAGGTTGCACTGGGCGCCGTATTTATAGCAGGGATTTTGTTTATTATTTTATCACTGACTTCATTCCGTTACATGTTGCTTGATGCAATTCCTGCTAGCTTAAAACATGCCATAACCGCAGGGATCGGATTGTTTATTACAACGGTAGGTTTGCAAAATGCCGGGATTATTGCCGATTCAGAATCGAATTTGATTACGATCGGAAACTTGGCTGAGCCAATGGCTTATCTGACCATTATCGGATTGATTATTACCGTTGTGCTGATGGCTTATAATGTGAAAGGTTACCTGTTCATCGGAATGGTGGTAACAGCGATACTTGCCTGGATCATGGGACTATTCCAAATGCCGGAATCGATTGTATCCATGCCGCAAGGCCTCGCTTCAACGGCTTTGCAACTGGATTTGGCAGGTGTATTCTCGAATGGTTTATATACGATCATATTTACCTTCTTGTTGATCACACTGTTTGATACGACGGGCACGATGCTCGGCGTTGCTGAACAAGCAGGATTGCTTAAGGATGGTAAATTTCCACGCTCGCGTGGCGCATTATTGGCAGATGCCGTAGGAACAACCAGTGGCGCTTTGCTCGGAACAAGCCCAACATCAGCTTATATCGAGTCCAGCACAGGAGTCGCTGCAGGAGGAAGAACGGGACTGACAGCGGTAACGGTAAGTGTGCTGCTTGCGCTGACCTTGTTCTTCACACCGATCGTAAGTGTAATATCAAGCATTCCGGCGATCACTTCTCCGGCACTGATCATTGTTGGATACTTTATGATTAACGTCATCAGCAAAATCAAATGGGATGATCTCGAAGAAGCATTTCCTGCCTTCCTGATTATCATCCTTACTCCATTGACGCATAGTATTGCGACAGGCATCGGCGTAGGTTTCATCTTTTATCCGGTACTTAAGCTGCTTCGTGGAAAAGGAAAAGATGTTCATCCAATCTTCTACATTTTTGCGGTATTATTCTTCATTCAGCTTGTGTTCCTGGACCACTAAAACTGTCTAATCAACAAGAGAACTGCCCTAACAAGCAGCTCTCTTTTTTTGCTTGTTCATACTCCGTTCATATTCCCGTCACGAAGGGGACATCTTCGATGGTTACACTAGACCTATGTCGCAAGAGCGGCTCTACAGATATAATGGACAGGAGAAGATGGATTTGGAAAAAACAGTGGAAGCAACAACAACGGGGACTAAGGGCCGTAAAAAACGGAACTTATGGTTAAAAATAATAGGTGGTATTGTCGGCGCGCTGGTGCTGTTCATGGGCATCACGTTTGTCGTTCATACGATAAGCAATGGGGCAGAGAAAAAGAAAATCGAATCGTACGGCCAATATGTCAATGTCGACGGAAAAAATATGAATGTATCCATTCAAGGCAGCGGCGAACAAACCATCGTGCTACTTCCCGGACAAGGGACCCCGTCGCCAGTGCTTGATTTCAAATTGTTAATCGATGAATTAACTTCTGATTACAAAGTTGTGGCGATTGAGCCTTTCGGTTATGGGTTAAGTGACCAAACCGAAACGGAGAGAACCACCGAGAATATTGTTAGTGAAATTCATGAAGCTGTAGAGCAGCTCGGTTTAGATCGTTATATTCTGATGGGGCATTCCATCACGGGACTGTACGCAGCGACGTATGTGAACACGTATCCGGATGAAGTTTCTGCTTTTGTCGGTATTGACAGCAGTGTTCCGAATCAACCTGGCATGGATGTTAAATTACCTTTGAACCTCATGAAATTCCTTCAAAAATCAGGCTTAATGAGAGTACTCAATAAAGTGAGTGGTGATTCATATGCATCACTTGACTATGATGAACATACCAAAGAACAGATGAAGTTGATTTCGAATCAAGTCTCGACAAATCCGACATTAGTAAATGAGCTTAAACACCTGGGTTCCAATTTCAAAAATGGAGAAAAACTCACGTATCCTCGTGATCTGCCAGTGCTTCTCTTTGTTCTTTCCAATAACGAGAAAAACCCGCAGTGGATTCCGCTGCATGAGGAGCAAGTGAAACAATCCGCGCAAGGAAAAATGATTCCAATGGAAGGTTCACATTACCTGCATCATACGAAATACAAAGAAATCGCCGAGGAATTCAAATCTTACATGAAACAAATCCAATAAGATGATCGATCATTGAACAGCGGTGTTGCAATAGTTGAAGGCAGGATTGAGGGGATACCCTTATCCTGCCTTCTTTCGTTTTTTGGATAACTACTGTACCAAATGTTCCAGATCCGGCTGCAATTTGGTCCGCAAAGCATATAACATGATGGCCCCAACCAGGAACGCGACGGCATCAGCAATAACAAGTGACCAGATCACTCCATGAAAGCCATTCATCTGATTAGCGACATACAACACAGGAATTAGTGTAATCCCTTGAATTATGGACATTACAAACGCGGCGGTTCCTTGGGCTGTTGCTTGGAAGATACCCATAAACAAAGAAGTCATTCCTGTAATGAACAAGGATAAGAAGGTTACATGAAGAATATAGCTACCCATTTCAATTAATTGCGGGTCAGTCGTAAATAAACCAATCAAGTGGTCAGAGATCAGATAAACGATAACACCGAACAGGACGGCTAAGCCCAAAATAGCTTTGATCGTGAATCCAATCGTTTGTTTCATGCGTAATTTGTTCGCTGTGAATGAGAAGGCAATCAATGGCACAACTCCCTCGCACAAGCCCATCAGAATAAACTCAGGAAATTGCAATAAACGTGATGAGATTCCATACCCCGCAACGGCCTGATCCCCATATTCGACAAGAAAAAGGTTAAGAATAAGCGACATTGCTCCCAAGAAGACACTCATAACAAAGACGGGAACACCGATTTTGAACACATTGCTCAGGATGTCCTTCGTCACCTTGAACCATTTGAGGGAGACGGTTAAGAATAAACTCTTATAACTCATATGGTAAGCGTAAAATGCACTCGCAACCAAGTTGGAGATGACGGTAGCAGATGCAACGCCAATCACGCCCCAATGGAAGACAAAAATGAATAGTGCATCAAGGATAATATTTATAACAACACTGAGAATCATACCTGTCATAGAAGTGATTGCTGAACCTTCTGAGCGCACGATATTCTCCAGCGTGAAGAATAAGATGACGAAGGGTGAACCAATAAGCATAATCGTGACATACTCTTTCGTAAATCCGAAGGACTCTTTCGTTGCCCCCAGCCCATGAACGATTGGTTCAATCAGAGGGAGCCCAACGGCCATCACGATAATTCCGAGAACTAAACTACTGTAAAAGGCAAATGAAGATACATGCTTCAGATCATCTACTTTTTTCTCTCCCAGCAAACGAGAGATGAATGTGCCGCTACCTATACCAATTAAATTACCAAGGGCCATGATGACCGCGAATAAAGGTAAAGTTAGTGCGAGCGCGGTTAACATTGCCGTATTACCCAGTGTGCCAAGGAAATAGGCATTCAAGATGGAGTAAATAACACTCATTG
This sequence comes from Paenibacillus sp. FSL R5-0701, assembly GCF_037973995.1. Lineage (NCBI taxonomy): Bacteria > Bacillati > Bacillota > Bacilli > Caryophanales > Paenibacillaceae > Paenibacillus > Paenibacillus sp. FSL R5-0701. The sequence continues at coordinate 3,579,918 of NZ_CP150230.1, forward strand.
ACGTGCCTAGCATCATTGGGACAGCAAAATGAGCTACGGCTTTGGCGATTGGTGCTTTTTCAAAGTAATGGAGGTTTTCTGCATCCATGTGGGTCACTACTTTCTTCGTTAATATTGATCTAATCTAACACCGTTAGATTGAACCTTACAGTGTTAGATGTTATCATGAACGTATGAACCTGTAAAGCATAAACTTACACTGTTAGATAAAAGGGCGGATAGCGATGAAAAAACAACAGCCTCAGATTTCGGAAGATAAGATTTTGGAAATCTCGTGGGAGCTTCTCGGAGAAGAGGGCATCGAGAAATTCAGCATGAGACGCTTGGCAGACAAGTTGGGGATTCAGGCTCCATCTCTATACTGGTACTTTAAGAGCAAGCAGACGCTCTACCAGCGTCTGGCTAACCAGATATCGAAAATTATTCTGGACGAGTTTCACACTGAAGGGGACTGGAAGGAACAGATGGAGGGGCTTGCGGTGACGGTGCGAAGTGTACTCAGCCGGTACCCGTGCTCTACACAGCTCATGATGATGACGCTGCCCCATGAACCGGACATGATCCGCTTCACCAACCGCATGTTGCTCTGCATGGAATCAACACCACTAGAGCAAGAGCAGAAATTACAGGCCGTTCTTACACTGGTCAACTATGTATTCTATTTCGTACTGGACGATTATCAGCATCAGCGTAATATATCTGCTGCCATCAAAGAGCAGGAAGTACTTCAAGGTGAAGAGATGGTTAGCCTTCTGGATTCTATGAGCGAGAAGGAAGTTGGTCTGTTCAGCAGGATGTATAAAAACGGTATGTTTGAGGTGATGGGAACGGACAGTGCGTTTGAGTTCGGGTTGAAGATTATTTTGCTCGGGATCGAACAAGTGGTTAAGGAACATGAGAAGTAGAACGCCACGATCTGAGTAGATTAAACTCAACCATGTAGGAGAAACATTAGTTCTATGTAGAACTAATGTTTTAAAACGACAGATTGTAATATGAAGTGCGACACCCGCTGGAAATAAATAAAAAATGGCCCATGGCCGGATTCGTGTAGAATGAAGTCACCACAACAACCATTCACACAAGGAGAATCCACCATGAGCTACAGACATCTTAGCATAATCGAGCGCAGCAAGCTAGAAATCCTCCATCGGCAAGGTCAAAGTTCAAGAGGCATCGCAAAAGAATTAGGAAGACATCCTTCGACGATTTGTCGTGAATTGAATCGTGCTACTTCATCGCAAGCCTATCAGGCAGAACAGGCTCAGAGCGCGTATGAGGAGCGTCGTAAGGCTTCTGTCTCACCTGGTAAATGGTCCGAAGTCTTAGCTATTTCCTTGGAGGAAAAACTGCAGGCAACGTGGTCTCCGGAACAGATCACAGAACGTTTCCGCATCCAAGGTCTGCCGTCGGTCTCCTTTAAAACCATCTATCGTTGGCTCTATGCCGGACGTCTAGTTCGAGGCGTGTTACAGGTCCTTCGACACAAAGGGAAGCGTCAGAAACCCACAGAAACTCGCGGTAAATTCGCTATCGGCAGATCCATTTCGGATCGCCCCAATGAGGTTCGTTCCCGAGAAACGTTTGGGCACTGGGAACTGGATACCGTCGTATCAGGTCGTGGGAAAAGTAAAGGATGCGTAGCCACGCTCATTGAACGCAAAACCCGGCTGTATACCGCCATTCTCATGCCGGATCGTACCGCTTTGTCCATGGAAATTACGCTTGGTGTAGCCATCTCCCAGTACCCTAAAGGCACCTTCCTTACAGCCACGGCTGACAGAGGCAAGGAATTTGCTTGCTATGCAAACCTGGAAGACACACATGGCTTTCACGTCTATTTTGCTGACCCGTATTCTTCCTGGCAACGCGGTTCCAACGAAAATGGGAATGGACTACTGCGGGAGTTTCATCCCAAGGGCACCGACTTCGCTCAAGTAGAGGATGAAGATCTCGGCCACTCACTGGATCTGATTAACCACAGACCCCGAAAATGCTTGGGCTGGAGAACCGCTCACGAATCTTTCACAGAGGAACTGTCGCACTTGGTTTGACAATCTGTCAAACAAGAAACCCACCGAGTATAAAACTCCGGTGGGTTTCTTCTTATCATCCGATCGAAGTACCATTTGGTAGCTCGAAATCAGGTTTCAACAAAACAACATCTCCTTGTTCGGGCAGCCCGCCAAGCACCAACACTTCTGAATTGAATCCTGCTATACGACGCGGAGGGAAATTAACTACACCAATAATCTGCTTTCCGACAATAGATTCGGATGAATACCTTTTGGTGATTTGTGCACTGGATGTTTTTAATCCAATTTCGGGTCCAAAATCAATCTCAAGTTTGATAGCGGGTATTTTCGCTTTTGCAAAAAAAACGGCTTTGGTGACCGTGCCGACCCGCAGATCTAATTTTAAGAAATCATCAAAAGTTGCCATTTAAAATTCACTTCTTTCTTTATTATCCTAATTTCCTAAATCGATTAAAGCGCAGGAACTTGGACAGTTGAACATGGTAAGATTTCAGCCCAAAGTACATCAGCATGCCTAACAATGTAATTAATCCGCCTAGGAATTGAAAAGCAGAGATGGTTTCTCCCAACAGTAGATAAGCCAGCATAATGGCCAGAACGGGTTCACCGATAATGCCTACTGAAACCGTTGTTGCACCAATGGATTTGAGCAGCAGATTGAAAATATACTGACCAAAAATAGTGGGTATGATCGCAAGTAGGAGGAAATACAGCCAATCGGATGATTCGTAATTGGTCAACGAAAAGTTATTCAATAAACTGTAGACCAGCAGGACACTTCCGCCAATCATAAAAACAACAACACTGTATATATTCGCGTCGATTTTTCGACTTACTTTCTGTCCCACCAGCATATACGCCGACACCAGAATGGTTCCTACCAGTGACAGCGCGTCACCGATCAGAGCCTCTCTTGAAATGCCTATATCTCCCCAGGCGATAATCACCGAACCGAATAGGGCGGTAATTAAACATAGAACGGTAGGTATACTTGCTCTTTCCTTAAACATAAAGTATGACCCGACCATCACAAACAAAGGTTGCAGCGCCAGAATGACCATGGAACTAGCGACTGAGGTATACACCAGCGATTCCATCCAGAACAAGAAATATAGACCAAGAAGCAGGCCAGACAGAAAAACGGTGCTCCAATCCTTTGAATTCAGTTTTAAGAAACGAATCGTTTTCCAGGGGATAAAAGGAAGCATAATAATGGCCGATATATATAGCCTGTACATACCGGCTATAGCGGTCGGAGTATCCGAAGACTTGATCATGATTGAAGAGACGGATACCGACAAAATGGCGATAAAAAGTAATACATAAGGATGAAAAAGTAGCGATGGTTTAGTTTCTTTCACATATAATCCTCCAAAAGTTCTTATCCGGTCGTCTGTGCACAGGCTATTGTGATAAGTCAAAGATTTGATATAATAATATCATTGTTTTTGTGGATTTCGTGCAATTAAATCGCTCTATAATATAGATATATCGTCAAAGAAAGGAACGTCATAGAATGGTGAAGCAGCTTTATGAGGATATTTTGTATTCCGATCTTTCGTTTCCCTATATCATGTACACACATACACGTCATACAAGTATCCCCGAAGGCAGAGGGTTCAACGATCTGCATTGGCACGAAGATCTACAGATCACTTTAGTCACAAAAGGCAAGCTGGTTATTCAGATAAACGGAATTGATCATACATTGGAAACGGGTCAAGCGATCCTGATCAACAAGAGAATTCTTCACATCGCAACTGAGCTGAGCCATGACGGTCAATATGTTAGTTTCAATTTTCCCGAAAAGCTATTAGCCTTTCATGTAGACAGTGCAATGGAAAAAAATTATGTATTGCCGTATACAAATTCTTCCTTGGTTTCGCTTGTGATTACAAAAGATTCGGAGTGGGAAACGCAGATATTAGACATGCTTTGGGGAATGAGGGAGACGTTTAATGCAGAGAAAACATGGGGATGGGAATATGAAATTTCAATTAAAACAGTACAACTATGGTTTGTATTAATATCCAACATTTCGATTCCTTCCGAGGAAACCCCGAGAAGCGAGAAGCGTCAGCAGGAAAGACTACAGTTAATGCTCAGCTTCATCCATCAAAATTACGCTCATCCGGTTACCCTTCGTGAGATTGCTGATGTCGCGCATTTGAGCATTTCAGAGTGCACGAGATGTTTTAAGAAAACGGCTCATATGACGCCATACGAGTATCTAATCAAATATCGGATTAAGAAGAGTAAAGATCTCTTAATATCAACAAATGATACAATAACCGAGATCGCTCAGAAAGTAGGCTTTAATCACGTAAATCACTTTATCCAGTCTTTCAAAAAGCACGAAGAAAGAACACCGAAAGAGTTTCGGTGCTCTCCATACCCTGTATAAATGCTAAACGAATGCTCTTTTACGTTTTTAGCGAATCTTAAAATTTAGCCTGAATTTCTTTTAAAAACAAATCCGCAGCGGTCGAAAAGACTTGATGTTTTTTCCAAACCATACTTAAACCAGATTCAAGTCTTGGCTCCAGGGGTCTGAAACAAAGGTCGCTTTCACTGGATGTGTTCACTATTTTATCAAGTGTTAATGCATAACCAATGCCTTCTTCAACCATAATGGCAGCATTATATGCAAGATTGTATGTAGTAACGACGTTTAATTTGTCAAAATCTTCCCCAAACCAATCCGCAAACTCATTTTTCGAAAATGTCTGCTTCATCGACTGTCTTGAACAGATCAGTGGAACATGTAATAAGTCTGTGGATTGAATCGTAGCTTTGGAGGCGAGTGGACTTTCTTTTCTCATAACCACTCCCCAAACATCCTTGTCGGAGAAATTGATATAGTTATATTTGGAGACATCCGCTGGCTGGATTAGAATACCGAAGTCAAGGAGCCCCTTGTCGAGCCGCTCAGTTACATCATCTTCGTTGCCGCTGTATAGGTGATAGCGTATATTGGGATATTTATTCTGAACTTCTTTTGCCACTCTTGCAATCTGTTTCATGGCTTCCGTTTCTCCACCGCCTATATAAATATCTCCACTTATGGTTTCTTCCATGGATTCAAATTCTGCCTCTAATTTATCAACCATACCCACAATTTCTTCAGCTCTATTTCTTAAAAGCATACCTTCATCTGTGAGAATAATTCGGTAACTACTGCGAATAAATAATTTCTTTCCCAACTCTTGTTCAAGGTCTTTCAATTGTCTGGACAAGGTGGGCTGCGTAACATGCAAGAAATCAGCAGCGCGTGTAATACTTCCTTCTCTGGCGACCGTAAGAAAATAACGCAATACTCTAATCTCCATCGTAACTCCTCCTTTATCCTTTATATTCTACAATAAACCTTGCAGAAATGCCTTTCAAGCATAACTCGTTATAAGATATGAGTATTTGCTATGTGGTGTATAAACGCTAAACTAAAAAGCAAGGCAACTGGAGAAGAAATTGAAAGGAATGAATGATATGGATAAGACAAAAGTATGGTTTATCACTGGCTCTGGTCGAGGTATGGGCACAACTATTGCTAAGGCTGCTTTAAATGCTGGACACAAGGTTGTTGCTACCGGCCGGAATCCCGATGCAGTGGTTCGTGCGATCGGTGATTCCGAGAATGTAATGGTTGTCCCATTAGATGTTTGCGAGCCTGCAGATGCACATGCCGCAATTAAGGCGGCAATTGAACGGTTCGGGGCGATCGATGTACTTGTAAATAATGCGGCACATTTCTGTGGAGGGTATTTTGAGGAACTGACCCCTGACCAGATTGAACATCAGCTACAGGTGGCGTTGGTGGGTTCCATGCATGTAACCCGTGCCATATTACCTGTGATGCGCAACCAGCGTTCAGGACATGTGATCTCGATCTCTTCGGGCGCTGGCCTTTCAGGATTTGAGTTTAATTCGGCATACAGTGCTGCGAAGTTTGCGCTTGAGGGATGGATGGAGGCATTGGCTCCTGAGGTAGCTCCTTTCGGTATTCATACGACTATAGTAAATCCGGGATTTTTCCGAACAGAATTTCTTACGGACGCATCCTCAACTTTCGCTAAGCCCTCGATTGAAGATTATGATGACCGGAGAGCTGGTCATATGGAATTTTTTAATAATCAGAACGGGCAACAGCCTGGAGACCCAAAAAAACTTGCCAAGGCCCTCCTCAAGATTGCAAACGAGGCCCAACCACCGCAACGCTTCATTGCAGGAGCCGACGCGATAGACATTGCAGAGCAGAAAATTGCCAACCTTCAGTTAGAGATCAATGCTTACCGGGATCTCTCTAAATCCATGGCATATGACAACTAAACGAAATCACCTGCTTGTATTCATTCTGACCTTTGGTGTATTCAGTATTTTAAATACGGAGATGGGCGTAATCGGAATGTTGCCTTTGATTGCAGACCATTACCAGGTCAGTATCTCAACCGCTGGTTTGATTGTGAGTCTTTTTGCGCTTGCGGTTGCTGTATCTGGTCCCATTTTGCCCTTATTATTTTCGGGCATGAACTGCAAGCATGTTATGTTGTTCGTACTTGGCATTTTTATTGTGGGCAGCCTGGTCTCCGCTATCACATCAAACTTTACGGTATTGGTCATTGCACGTGTCGTTCCGGCTTTTTTCCATCCTGTCTATTGCTCATTGGCATTTACGGTCGCAGCGGCGTCAGTCCCCAAGGAAGAGGCGCCGAAGGCAGTGGCTAAAGTATTTGTAGGCGTCTCGGCAGGCATGGTACTCGGAGTCCCCCTTTCGAGCTTGATTGCTACCAGCACATCGTTGTTCTATGCAATGTTGTTCTTTGCCGCCGTAACGATCATCGCATTTGTAGCAACACTTCTTTTTGTGCCCTCCATGCCAGTTACGAAAAGAATCTCTATGGGTACTCATCTGTATGTATTGAGAAGATCGGTGATGTGGCTATCCATTGCTGGCGTGATTTTCATGAACGGAGCTGTATTTGGGGTCTATAGTTACCTTGCCGAGTTTCTGAAAACCGTGACAAGATATGACTGGAACACCGTCAGTGTGTTGTTATTTCTATATGGCTTGGCCAATATGGTTGGAAACATGATAGCAGGGAAACTGCTCGCTAATTTCCCTTTAAGAACGATCAAGATGTATCCCATTGTATTAATAACGGTATACATCTTGTTGTTCACCTTCGGACAATTCAGTGTGCCAACGGCCTTCCTTATTTTCATTTGGGGGATCATAGGAGGCATAGGGGGCAATATCACTCAATATTGGGTGGTATCTGCAGCACCAGAGGCACCCGAATTGTCGAATGGGATCTTTCTGACCTCTTCCAACCTGGGAACAACACTTGGTGCTAGTGTATGTGGACTAATCGTAACTGGAATAAGTATACAATATATTGTAGTTGGAGGAATCGTGTTCCTTATCTTTAGTATCGTAACGAATTACTTCAGAATCTCCATGACTGGCCGATTCGAGGGCTCCAAAGTTGGAGGATAAGAGGCGGACGTAGTGATAGGCGTTATACATTACCTTTTCGGCATTTTGCTCTCATCCATGTAGAGCAGATTCCAGCGGTGACCGTCCAGGTCGGCAAATCCCGCGCCGTACATCCAGCCATCTATTTCACTAGGCTTGCCAAAGATGGTTCCTCCAGCTAACTCGACTTTTTTAATAAAAGCATCAACTTCTTCTCTGCTGTCAGCACCAATGGAAAATATCACTTCTGCGCTATGGGATGTATCTGCGATTTTGGCACCTGTAAATTTCTCAAATGTTGCATCCGGAAAAAGCAGAATCGTTGTTGAGCCTATGACAAGCTGGGCTCTCTCGTTACCAACATTCTCCCCATGGAATCCGATCTCATTGAAAAAGGCAGTGGATTTCACAACATCTTTCACCGGCAGGTTCATCCAGATTTTTTGTGACATGGCTGTAGCCTCCTAGAGTATATTTTCAACACTCTTACTATACTCTACCTCAATTCAAAATTACATAATCGGGTACATACGATTATGAAAGAGTTAGAAATACCTTGTATAATGAAGGATGATTTAGAGAAATCCGAATCGTTCTAGTCAATTCAAAATCCAAATTAAAAGAGCAATCTCCAATGAGGTTGCTCTTTTGGTTATGGCTTATTTTGCCAAACAGTGTACACACAGTTTCTTCCTCCGGCCAGAATGTATTCTCCACGTTCAATATGAACATTATCGCCTAGAACCGTTTTGAATAAATGTAACTCATTCTTGCATAACCCGGTACATACCGCGGCCGCTTCACAGATGGGGCAATGCTTCTCAATGAGTAGGAGACTGCCATCATCCTGCTCCTTAACCTCGGCCATATAACCTTCATTTGTACGAATTTCGGCCAATTTCTCCAATCTCTCTCTGACTCCTGATGAATCGCCAAGATGCTGAAGATATTGTTCTTGCATATTTTTATTTCGAACATCCAGCAACTTGTCCAGCCCTTCAGTACCAAAAGCCTCTTTCATCGAATGGATGAGGCTGACGGATAAATCCGAATATCCACTTGGGAAAAAACGATTAGCCGCGGGAGTTAATATCCATAACTTGGTGGGACGACCCATGGGACGGGCCTCTTCCACAGTGGTAACCAATCCTTCTCCTTTTAGCGCATTCAGATGTTGACGAATAGCCATTCCGGATAACGAAAACTGAGAGGAGAGAGTGACAACATCCATTCCCCCGCGCTCTTTTAACAGATTAATAATTGCTCTCCGGGTACTGGTCGAGACATCCTTTTTGGTTTGATTTCCGCTCATGGTTTACCTCCTTGTGACGCAACTGAATCTACATGACTAACTACATTTTAAACAAAAATGTTGACAAAGTCAAAGCCGAACTGTAGCTTAGACATTATAAACAAAAATGTTTACTAAGTATCCGGATACGATGTATACATACCAATTTTCTTGGAGGTCACATTTCATGCCATGGGTTTCCATCTCTTGTTGATCCTCACGAGTATCATTGCCAGCACTCGGATCTCACCACGCGGATGAATAAGAAAGTGGGTGTACAGACCATTGCTCACTGAAGATCCGAATAAACTATTTACAGCTTATCGCATCATCGGAACGAAATGGACGATCCATATTTTATGTGCTCTGTCTCAAGGCCCGAAGAGATTCGGTGAAATATTCGATAACATTCCTTCCATTTCCGAAATGATCCTCTCCAGACGTTTAAAGGGTCTTCAAGATGATCATTTGGTCAAAAGAACAATACGGACACGCCCTACACAAATTATTTATGAACTTACGCCAAAAGGAGCTGCTCTTGCAGCATTCATACCCTGTCTAATGGACTGGGATACCAAATTTCAAAATGATACCACCGGGAGGAATAAAGATGATCATTGAGGTCAGTGATACAGCATCGGACAAAATCGTTGAGATCTTATCAAGTGCAGATATCCAAAATGCCTTTCTTAGAGTAGGCGTTGATGAAGGGGGATGCAGTGGTTTGTCTTATACCCTTATCGTGGATGAACAGCAGGCAGAAGAAGACATTGTGTTAAATAAAAAGCAATTTAAAATATTGGTTCACGCAAACAGTATTCCATATATTGATGGGCTTGAGATTGACTATGAAGTGAGCGGAATGTTAGGCGGATTCACCATGAATAATCCAAATGCCAAAGTTTCATGTGGATGCGGGGCCAGTTTCAGAATGGCCAATTATCGTGGCGAAGTGAAAAAATGTGATTAATGAAGGAAAGAGTGCAGAGCAATGATCTCATTTGTAGTATCTGAACAAGCAATCGATTCATTTAAGAATGAATGGGAATTGGAAGAGGACCAATATGTAAGGATTTACGCAAAATATGTCGGAGGAGGCTCCGATGCTTTTACAATTGGCATAAATGCGAGTGCTACACCGGTCGATCCCGCACTGGTTCAATCCATTGGAGGATTTCATTTCTTTGTTGAAAAAACAGATGCCTGGATCCTGGAGGATGAACTTCTCCAAATTGACTGTAATGAACATGGCATATTTTCAAGCAAAATCTCCTATTAAACATGGGAATCCTATTCTAAATCATGGTCTTACTTTTTAAACATTTAACTTTACAAAGTATAACACTTCATGTATATTCAGGGAGTAAAAAAGGTTTATTTTACCATAATATCCATCAAATCATGGAGGTGTGGAAGACAAACAACAATCAGATTGGGATTTTTGATGCTCAGTACAGGGCGCCTACAATTGGGATTATGCTGGTTCTGGCAACCGTAGCTTTTGAAGGACTGGCTATCACAACGATTGCCGCGAAAATGGCACAAAGTTTAGATGGTATTCATTTATACGGTTGGATCTTCAGCGCATTTTTGTTATCTCAGCTTATTGGAACTTTGGTTATGGGTCAGCAGATTGACAAGCGCGGCGTTTTTACATCCATGCTGATATCTTTTAGTGTTTTTGTGTTAGGAACTGTGGTCTCCGCTATTTCTTTCGATATGCACATGCTTATTGCCGGAAGAGCCCTTCAAGGTTTTGGAGCGGGGGCCCTGATCACATGTGTTTATACCTGTGTGACGTTACATTATCCAGATACACTTCGTACTCAAATCCTGGCCGCATTCTCCATGGCATTTGTCCTGCCAACCTTAATCGGACCTTATGCAGCAGGCCTTATTGCTTCCTACATCTCGTGGCGATATGTTTTCTGGATCGTTTTACCCTTGATTGGAATAGCGTTGAGTCTCACATTCCGTTCTTTCCGTCATTTGCAGCTTCAGCAAGATCTGTCAGGTCCAGCGCGAGCAACCGACTCAAAGATTATGTATGCGATTCTGCTTGCCGTTGGAACGGGGCTGTTACTCACAGGACTTGGTATGATAACCGATTGGAAAGGTATAGTACTCACTTTGGCTGGATTAGTCATCATGATCCCACCAATGCGTAAATTGCTGCCTGTGGGGACTTTCTCGGTACAAAAAGGATTGCCTGCTACTCTGGTTTCGAGAGGGCTATATGTTGCTTGTTATTTTACAACGGAAAGTTTTGTGATCTTGGCACTAACCGAAGTGAAGGGGTTATCAGCTGACCTTGCTGGCCTCATTGTAGCAGCAGGTTCTCTGAGCTGGTCCGCCGCAGCGTGGTTACAAGCCAAGCTTGATGCACGAGATCAAGGTCGAGCCCGAAAGGGTAGGGTTATGACAGGCATTGGGATTATGATCGTTGGAACTGCACTTGTGATACTGGCTCTTATTTTGACGGACGGCGGGATTATACTCATCCTTCTCTCACAAATGATTACAGGGTTTGGTGTTGGATTGGCCAACCCTACAACGGCAGCCATTGCTTTACAACATGCCTTGCCCAGGAAAGAGGGAGAAATGTCCGCGAATCTGCAATTTGTGGATTCCTTCTATATGGGCATAAGCATTGGAGTTGGTGGCGCTCTAATTGCCTTGTCCGAAACGTTACAGTGGGGCATATCGACAGGTGTTTTGATCGTGTTAACACTGCAATTATTATGGGTCTTGTTAAGTTTCTTGGCATCACTACGAATTACCAAACTCGTTCATCAAGAACATCATCCAATCAACCAAGCGAAGGATAACATCTCCATGTAACGGATGACAACCGCGTCGTTAAATACATCATGAAGAACGGGGGGACTAATTGCATTGGGAGGTGGGTAAGATGGCACGTGTATTAGTAGTCATTACTCCAGCTGAAGGACATGTGAATCCATCATTAGGATTAGTTACTCAGTTGACGAACAATGGTGAGGAAGTCATCTATGTGTGCACGGAGGAGTACCGTTCCCGAATTGAACAAACCGGTGCCCAGATCATTACCTATCCGTTTCCACAAGATGCCTTCTCTCATGATCCGGTGTTGAAACCCCAGGAATACAAGCATTCTTATCAATTCATTTATATGATGGTAAGCGGTATTATCCGGGGGATCATCCCCAATGTGCTGCAGGTGGTAGAGGATCAAAAGTTCGATTATATGATCTTTGATTCCCTGATGGGATGGGGAGGGACTATTCTTGCAGAAAAACTGGGAATTCCTGCGGTGTGCTCGATTGCGTCCTTTGCTTTTGTGGAGCCTCTCGGGTCTAGCTCAGTTCTGAATGAGACGGAGACGAAGGAGCTTTATGAGGCTACGATGAAGATCACAACGGAGTTAGCCGAAGAGTTTCAAGTGAGTATTCCAGCCATAGAAGAGATTCCAGCACATGCAGGTCAGTTAAAGCTCGTGTACACCAGCCGTTATTTTCAGCCGCAGGCAGAAAAGCTGGACGATCGTTTTATTTTCACGGGTCCTTCGATCATAACACGGCAAGATGCACCGGGCTTCTCGTTTGAGTTGCTTCGTGAACGATACCCGCAAACCGTGTACATTGCTATGGGTACGATTTTAAATAAAAACTTGGATTTCTATCAGCTTTGCTTTGAAGCATTAGGGGATCTACCCGTGAATGTTGTTTTATCTTCGGGAAAATACACGGATATGGAGCCGCTGGCTGATCAAATACCTCCTAATTTTATCGTCAAGCCATACATTGCCCAGTTGGACATGCTGCAGCATACCGATGTTTTTATCACACATGCTGGAATGAACAGCACAAGTGAGGCGTTATATTACAACGTTCCGATGGTGATGATTCCATTAACATCGGATCAGCCTCTTGTCGCCAATCGGGTACAGGAGTTGGGCGCGGGTATTACTTTAAATAAACATAATCTCAGTGCAACTAACTTGAGAGAGGCATTAACAGAAGTACTACACAATTCACTTTATAGACGGCAGGCTTACCTCATTGGCGAATCTTTAAGGCAGGCTGGCGGTTACAAGCGAGCTGCTGAAATGATCATGAGTCATATGGGTTCAGGGGTAGAACTTTATGAATTTTGATAAAGTAGGCAGTGAAAATAGACGATCCTGTTAATCCAGGGTCGTCTATTTTTAACGTTGATTAATCTTCTGTGAACTTATAACCAAGTTATACGAAATATATGATGTCTGTGATCCATGATCAGTGAGTCTAGTTTGACACCTCGGGCTTTTTAATTGGTAGTAAACGACTTGTTGCAAATACGACTATTACTACCATAAGAACTGTTATCCCGTTTAAAAGTTGGATATTGCCTATAGGAAACAAAAAACTTCCAATTAGTGGAGCTGCAGCCATACCAAGATAACGAACAAAGTTATAGACACCCATTGCCGTAGCGCGCTCTTCAACAAACTCTGAGGACAAGAGGGTTGGCATCACTGGTGTTGCAAGTCCCAACACGAATCCAGTAAGCATCAGAGAGATAAGCAAACCAATTAGAGAGTGATCTGCAGCAAAAATAAAAATCACAAGACTCAAAATGGTCATTATACCGGTCCAAAAGAGTGTGCGTACTGAGCCTATTCGGGTTTGTAAACTTCCACTCATTTTACTTCCAACAAGATTGAATATCATGAGAGCAAGAGAGAATAATCCAATGCTTGCAGCGCCTAAAGCATACTTAGTTTGTAATATTGTAGGTAGAAATACAATAAATGTGTAAAAGACATCATACATGATGAAACCGCTCAAAAGAACTACAACGCCGGTTTTGTTGCTCAGAATTTTCCCGAATGCTTTTAAACCTAGTCTTGTTCCCGCTGGTTTTATGTTGACTGGTTTTGTCTCAGGTAACATAAATATGGCTGCTATCAAGATTAGAAGAGCACTGACTGCTGCAAAACCAAATGTACCCGTGTAACCGAATTTACTACCGATAATACCACCGATGAGCGGACCAATAGCTGGTGAAATTCCAAGAATCATCTGATATGTAGCCATACTTTCTGCACGCTCTTTACCCTCAAAAACATCTCCGATCATTGTAGCAGCTACTAACGGAACAGATGATGCGCCTATTCCTTGAATGACTCGAAAAATGAGTAACATTTCTATAGAACCTGAAAACATGCATCCTATAGTAGCAATTACATAAATAATTATACCCGGGACTAGGATTTTCTTACGTCCATTACGATCAACAATGGGGCCAAGTATGATCTGCATGGTTGCCATGGCCACAGTGAATAAAGTAACCGTTAGATTAACTAAATGTAATGACGTATTTAGATCTTGTTGCAGATCAGGTAGCAAAGGAATGTACAGGCTTTGAGCAAGAGATACAATAGCGGCAGAAATTCCCAAGATAAAGAGTAATCGTCGTTTGTTCATAAAAAACCTCCAAATTATATTGACTGACTGTCAGTCATTATTGTATATTGAGCTTATAACATTGACTGACAGTTAGTCAAGTTGTACATTTAAACTAATATAAAGGAGTGACAAAGGAGATCTGACAATGGCACGAGTAAGCAAGAACCCCCAGGAACGAAAAAATGAAATACTGACTGTGGCTATGGAATTATTCAACTCCAAGGGCTACGAAAATACATCCGTCAGTGAAATTGTAAGAAAAGTTGGTGTTTCACAAGGAACTTTCTACAATTATTTTCAATCTAAAGAAGATGTACTTCATGCTGCTTGTGAACGAACATTAGCATCTCGTTTGGAAGCCATAAATCAGTTAGTTGAAAATCGCGATCTCAACGCGAGAGAAAAACTTATTCGTATTTTTATGGATGCAACCCCTAACGAAGAGGATCAAGATGTATTTGAATATCTTCATAAGGAAAGTAACAGTACCTTGCATCAAAAATGGATTGTGATCGAAATTAATGCATTGATTCCCTACATCAAAAAAATCGTTCAGCAGGGGGCAGAAGAGGGAGAATTTCTTGCTCAACAACCGGAGCTCAAAGCGGAGTTTCTTTTGGTAGGTGTTGCATTTTGGCTTGATCGTGGTGTATTTACCTGGAATGAACAAGATTATCTGGAGAGAAAAAATGCTTTGAACGGGATCATTGATCAGCTACTTGCTGTTAATAAGCAATGATTTGCATCGTTCAACGACTATAGGAAGAAGGAATACGAGAATGAATTTAATAAAAAAAGATTTTAGTGAGGTTTTACATGGCCGTCGTACGATAAAAAAATACGATCCGAATTATAAAATTAGTCGGGAAGAAATCACTGAAATGCTCGAAGATGCTGCTTTGGCTCCGTCAGCATTCAATTTACAGCCTTGGCGATTTGTCGTTATTGACAGTAACAAAGGTAAGGAAGACCTACTCGAAATTGCGCCTTTCAACTTTTCACAAATTAATACTTCGTCAGCAGTTATCGCCGTCTTTGGTGATCTGAATTTTGTTGACAGTGCAGAAGAAATTTACAAGGAAACCGCTGATCTTGGCTATATAACGCAGGAGATTAAAGATAAGATGCTTGCTATGGTTGTACCCATGTATAATCAATTTTCAATGGATAAGAAAAGAGAGTCTGTGTTGCTGGATGGCGGACTTGTCTCTATGCAATTTATGCTTACGGCACATGCTCATGGTTATGCGACAAATCCAATGTCAGGCTTTAACAAAGAGAAGATTGCAGCAGTATTGGGATTAGATCCAGAGCGTTATGTTCCAATACTACTCATTTCAATCGGCAAGGCAGCTTCAGATGCACGCCCGCCTGTTCGTCTTCCGATCAGCCAAATTACAGAGTGGAAATAACGGGATTACTACTTGGAAAAAATGTCTCGACTATAGTACCAATGAAAGTCGCTATCTTAGCGGCTTTTTTTAATTTTAATGGTCTCAAGACTTGACCTACAGTTAACTCTATGTCTTATACTCGATTAGGCTTGCAAATTATATAAGGAATTGGAGATTTTATTTATTATGGCGAAGAGCACGAATTGGAATGTTTTTGGACTGGCAATACTACTAGGTTTATTTTCTACATTAGGTCCATTTACGATTGATATGTATTTACCGGCTTTTCCGGAGATTGCACAAAATATGAATACAACGGCATCACTTGTACAATTTAGCCTTACTGCTTGTTTATTAGGACTGGGTGTAGGACAACTCGTTATGGGTCCTTTGAGTGACGCATACGGTAGACGTAGACCATTGTTGATCTGTATGGCAGCCTATATTATATGTTCCTTGGCCTGTGCTTTTGCTCCGAATATCGGACTATTGATTTTGTTTCGTTTCACGCAAGGATTTGCGGCTTCGGCTGGCATTGTCATTTCCCGTGCGATAGCTAGAGATCTATACAGTGGACATGAACTCACTAAATTTTTCTCTTTGCTGTTGCTTGTAGGGAATTTGGGACCTCTGGCAGCACCCATCGCGGGAAGTGGGGTTCTTTCCTTCACAACATGGATTGGCGTGTTTATTTGCCTTTCATTCTTGGGGATTTTCTTATTAATCATGACAAAGTGGAGCTTAAAAGAAACACACCCCGTCGAAAGACGTATGGTTCCTGACTTCAAACAGCAATTGGGTAATTACAGAATGCTTCTGCGTGACCGCAAGTTTGTTGGTTACATGCTGGCACAGGGAATCATGACGGCAGGGGTTTTTGCTTATGTGGCGGGAACACCATTTATTTACCAAAATATATATGGAGTCACACCCACAGTATTTGCTATACTGTTTGCTTCGAACGGCATCAGCTTGATCATCGGATCTCAAATCGTGGGTCGATTGGCCAAACGTATCCCTGAGCAGACGCTTCTATTATCCGGGCTGTGGCTTGCTATAATAGCAAGTGTTGCTGCTTTGGTCGTAACCCTTGCTCATGGTCCGCTTTTTGCTTTGGTTATTCCGTTGTTCTTCTTTGTTTGCTCGATCGGCATTACGTCTACAGCGGCATTCCCGCTGGCCATGGAGAGTCAAGCTAAGATGGCCGGAAGTGCAGCAGCACTGCTCGGCGTTGTTCCTTTTCTTCTGGGTGCACTGGTTGCTCCTCTGGTCGGCATCGCAGGTGAGGACACTGCCGTCCCGTTAGGACTCACTTTATTAATGACCAGTATCATTGCCATTGTTACTTATTTTCTGCTTGTTAAAAAAATCTCACATCAACCAAAACATGCCCAGACTGATCCTAACTTTTAGATTAGAAGTAGCAAAAGGTCGATTCCAGACTGGAATCGGCTTTTTTGGCATTATGAAGTATATTAAATTCAATGAGCCGATCTGCTTTGCAGATAGATTTCCAGGTCTGGGCTCGATCCTCAATTGGCTGGTTATGAGCGGGTAAGAGCTAGTTAGCGTAGCATTTTTTTCGACCTTAAAATCGCTATTGGCTGCTTCCATGCGTGAAGGCACTGAATACGAGGCCAACGCCCTGTATTGCGTTCCGAACTTTATTGATAGATGTACTATTACAAGAACTATAGGATGTCATACATGCTTCTTGTTAGAGATGTGTTTTTGTAGGGACACAGGGTTTGACACGAGCTATTTAAATTTAAAACAACTAATGGCTTCCATATAGAGTGTGTGGAGGTCCTGGTTCTTTACGTCATTCAATACTAATTTAAAATGTGTTAACTGATTGCTCTGAAAGGCTGTCAATTCGTGAAGTTCCATCGTTTCTTGCCAAGCGAGATGATGGTTTTGTCGATTTGGTTCGTAAGTATACACATGAATCCCTCCTAAAGTTATGTGTTAGCCTATGCATGCGCCTATAAAAGGTACTGTGAACGAGACGTAAAAAAATAAAAATTAATCTGAATATATTGGGTCCATGAAATTCATAATAACCACAGACTGCGGATAGAAAGAGCCACCATTTGCAGGAAACAATTAATAGGAGGAAATACAAAAATGCAACTGCAAAACCATCAAAACATTGAAACAGGTACTGTTCCACCTCAACTGAACCATGGCGGGCATGAAATGTTTGATGTCCATGAAGTATTGGCAGGAGCGATCAATACCATGAATACGTATACCATGATGAGTGAACATGTAAAAGATCCGGAGCTTCGGGATATTTTACAACGTCAGAAGCAATTTATGACGGATGAATATAACATTACATTGGAATGTTTTAAAACCGGTCAGGATCCTTCCAAACCGACTCAAAGTTATAAAATGAATCAGGGTAACGATTTTACTTATGGCATGAAACCAAGCCAACCGAAAAAGCCAATGCAAACTGCAGGTGAGATATGCGACCAAAGCATCTCTCTTAGTATGTTAAATGCAGTAAAATCAGGGGCTGTAATGAAAACAACAGCAGCATTGGAAACAACGAATCCTGTTGTACGCCGTGTGCTTGCGGATTCCTTACCAAACTGTATTGAAATGGCATATGAGATCTCGATTTATCAAAATAAGAATGGCTTCTACCAAGTACCACAGCTTGCCCAGCAAGATATGCAGCAAATGCAAAATGGATATGCTCCTGCACCGCTTCAGCCGCAAATCCCTGGTAACCTTCCCCACTAAAAATGAAGCGCCGTATCTCATTTCGAGATACGGCGTTTTATTTGTTACCATTTTGAAACAGGTCTGCAATGAAAGCCGTCATCTATACTAAGGATGTTCAGTCAAACTGGACAAAGGAACTGTCATTTCCTGCTCTGAGTCTCCGACCGGATAGATTCGGGCCGTTTCATCCTCATTGACATGCTGGATAAAGATAGGGGTATCCTGATAAGTTACCTTTTTCATAATGGTCGATTCAGATATTTCGATCGCTCTTTGTTTGTTCATAACGTTCTCCTTATCCCGAATGGTCATTTGTTGATCAACAAGACGGTGAGGTTTTTAAAACTCTGCATCACTACAATGCACCAAACCGTGCAAGTTTATGCAAGTTTGTAGAGAAGGATTAGTGTAGTAAGCATTCCCCGACAGTACATGTTATTATTCTTGTTGAAAAGAATATAGCATGTACATCATTCAAAGATTACGAGGAGGTTTACTTCTATGGAATTTAATATATTTGTCGTTGAAGATGATAATGCATTATTTGAAGCGTTGAAAAAAGGATTGGAAGCGTGGGCCTTACAAGTTACAAGACCTGATGATTTTCATGAAGTCATGCGGTCATTTCAGGATCAACAACCACACCTTATTATCATGGACATTACACTCCCTAAATATGATGGTTTTCATTGGTGCAGAGAAATCCGTTCAGTATCCGAGGTACCTATCATTTTTCTATCTTCCCGTGATCACCCCTTGGATATGGTCATGGCACTTAATATGGGTGCGGATGACTTTGTTCAAAAACCCTTTCATACGAATGTGCTATATGCCAAAATCCAGGCGCTTCTTCGCAGAACTTATGCTTATGGGGATGGCCAGACAGATATTCTCGAATGGAATGGTGCCTTAGTTGATCTGAAGCGAGGTGTTATCCGAAAATCAGACGAGGAAGCAGACCTGACCAAAAATGAATTCTTCTTGTTGATTGCGCTCGTGAAAGCTAATAATGTCATTATCTCCCGTCATGACTTGATCCGTAAGCTATGGGAGGACGAGCAGTTCGTAAACGATAATACCCTTACAGCTAATATCACCCGGCTAAGGCAGAAATTAGAACCACTTGGACTCTCGGATGCGATTGTCACAAAGAAAGGGATGGGTTATATGGCCGTCACTTTATAGGGGGTATAGCCGCATGTTAATCCGTTACATCAGAACAAGAAAAAGCTGGATCCTGCTTTTTGTTAGCTTGCTAGGTCTGACCGATGTACTTATCCTTATTGAGCAGGGAATCCATGTAGAATTGACATCTCTCCTATATTTAAATGGTCTGTATATAATTATATTTCTTGTATTTTTTCTATGGCGTTACAAGAAAGAAACCAAATATGCAGCAGCGCTCCTCGAGCTGCAAGAAGTCATGGCCTCGGATTGGATGGAGAGTCTTCCGGAACCTGAGCATGAACTCGATAGTATAACGAACGATGTATTACGAGAGGCCTTTTATCAGTTCAACCGCAAGTTATCTCATGATAAGGAAGTCCAACTGATCGAGAACGACTTCACTGCCTCCTGGATTCATGAGGTTAAAACGCCTCTTACTGCTATGAAACTGATTCTGGACGCACGACCGAGTGATCCGGATCTAAGTAGAATTGAATCAGAATGGCTGAGGATCCATCTTCTCATAGACCGTCAGTTGTATATGACACGTCTTCCTGCCTTGGAATCAGACTTTGTGCTTGAACGAGTTTCGTTACATCGTCTTGCGGCAGAAGAAATCCGGGAATTGGCTCCATGGTGTATGGAAAAAAATTTGGCAGTCAGCATCGAAGGAAATGATGTCATGGTCGTTACGGATCGCAAATGGTGCCGCTTCATCCTTCGGCAGTTATTAACCAATGCCATTAAATACAGTCCATCCGGCAAGGCGATTACATTCATGACAGTGATGTCTGAAAAAGAGAACATTATCCTAGATTTAATTGACGAAGGTCCGGGGATACAACCGCATGACCTACCACGTATCTTTGACAAAGGATTCACAGGCGAGAATGGAAGAATTCACAATGCCGCTACCGGACTTGGGCTCTATCTTGCCCAAACTGTAGCAAGGAAAATGGGCATTGCACTTCATGTCCTAGCGGATCAGAGGCAAGGGACGACGATGCGGATCACCTTTACGGATCCCAATGCATTCGAAATGGTTAGAAGAACTCAAGAGGAAAATATCCCACTATAAACAGCCAAGATTATTCTTGACTGTTTTTTTTGTGAACATGACAAATTTGTCATCTACCTAATCAACTCGTCACCCAGAACGTACGACAAGTAGGGGAGATCAACGTACACTTAAGCTACAATCATTTTTGGGAGGTTCAACATGGATGAATGGAATGAACAAGAAACGGTTTTACACGCTCGAAACGTCCACAAATCATATGGTTCAAAAGGTGGTGCCCAACAGGTATTAAAGGGAATAGATTTACGTGTTCTCCGTAAAGAATTTGTAGGAATTATGGGTCCGTCCGGTTCGGGGAAGACAACATTGCTTAACGTACTTGCCACGATTGACCGGACAACAGATGGCACAATCTTAATCGAAGATGAAGATATCTCTACCATGAACAATACGGCTCTTTCTGCATTTCGTCGAAACAAGCTTGGATTCATCTTCCAGGACTATAATCTTCTTGACACATTGACGGTAAAGGAAAATATCCTCTTACCTATATCACTTAGCAAAAAAAGCAAACAGCAGGCAGAAAACGAGTTCACAGCGATTGCCGACGTGTTAGGGATTCAGGAACTTTCGCAAAAATACCCATTCGAAATATCAGGGGGTCAAAAACAACGCACTGCTGCTGGGCGGGCCCTCATACATCAGCCTTCCATCATCTTTGCAGATGAGCCTACTGGTGCACTCGATTCCAAATCCGCTTCATCACTGTTATCAGTAATGGAGGAGGTGAACCGGAAAAGAAAGGTCACGATTATCATGGTTACGCATGATCCAGTCGCATCCAGTTACTGTAATCGTGTGGTGTTCCTAAAAGACGGAAAGATATATTCCGAACTGTACAAGGGAGAGAAATCCAGACAGTCGTTCTTCAAAGAAATCATCGATGTGCAGGCTGTTTTAGGGGGCGACCACATTGACAGTATTTGAATTAGCACTTCGCAGCATGCGGCAAAATGTGAAACATTACTACTTGTATTTCTTCGCGCTGATTTTCAGTATGAGTCTGTTCTTTGTCTTCGCTTCCTTGTTACACGATCAGCAAGTTCAGTCCATGTTGGAATCAAGCGACAAATTTCTAATCGCTTTTCAGTCTGCAGCAATTCTGCTCATTGGGATTATTGTAATCTTTACTATATCATCTAACCAAATTTTTCTACGCCGGCGCAGCCGTGAGATCGGATTATATCAGCTCATCGGTCTATCCAAGGGCTGGGTAGCCCGCTATTTAATCATTGAGAATGTACTACTCGGTTTAGGTGCACTCATCGCTGGAATTATCTGTGGAGCATTGGTATCACGTTTGTTTGTCCTCATTCTAATGAAATTGCTCCGTTTGGATGGGATGCCTGCCATTGACTTTTCGTTACTCGCAGCCTTTGATACGGTAAAAGTCTTTGTTCTCGTCGTTGTTATTACTTCCTTACAAATGATATTCATGATATATCGCAGTACACTGTTACATCTATTTCAAGCAGATCAGCAGCCTGACTTATCCAGCCAGCCTCCAACTATCCTTGCATCTATTCTTACGGCTATTTATGCCGTGCTTGGTATTGTACTTCTTGGCTACGGCTATGAATTATCGGGTCGGATGGTAGATGAACAATTAATCTTAAATGCATTCCTGGTGCTTTTATCTACGATTACAGGAACATATATATTGTTTCGTGTGACGATCAAATGGTGGTTCTCATGGATTCGCAAACGAAAAAATGGTCATCTTGGCTTGTATAATAGTTTGTCACTTGCTCCGCTGATGCACCGGATGAAAGGTAATGCCAACTCGCTCACCTTGATTACAGTGTTGTCTGCTTTAACCATAACTCTGGTTACCATGGCGTATTCTGTGTATTACTCCACCGAGAATACGGTCCGCATGGAGATTCCATATGATTTTTCATTTGAGAATAGGCAGTCGGATGCACAATCGTTCGTAACCGAGCTTGAGCGGGAAGGAATTAACTTCAGCTACCTGTCCATCGAGGCCGTCCGGACTAAGGGTGTTATTCTTAATCCACTTGATGAATCCAGCCATATCGAGGAGAGAAACTTGTTGTGGCTTCCAGCTGAACAGCTTCAAAGGGCAGATAAAAAGCTATCGGTGCCTTCACACGGTGAAGCTGTAGAATACAGTGTATCTGCACAGACTGCATTTGACGACAGTGATTTCTCAAAGCGTTACCCGACGAAAATTGAACTGATATCAGAGGGACAGACAGTTAGTTATCCGTTGAAAGAACTAGTTGTCGAGAATCTTGTGAATTCCGATATATCTGGAAATCAGATTTTGGTGTCTGAAAAAACGTTAAGAGAAATTGAGGATAGCATGTCCAGCACTGCCGATTACGAGAGAGTACACATAGATACCTATCGTATTCCAGACAAAAGTGAGCTTGCTTTAGCTTCCTCCCTTTACCAGAAATATAATCTTGACGAATATTTTACGACCGATTTCTATTCACGATATAGACAGACACTTGAGATTTCCGGATTATTAATTTTTATCGCTGCCTTTCTCGGACTCGCCTTTCTCGCCTCTACCGGCAGCATCCTGTATTTCAAACAAATGACTGAGGCCGAGCAGGAGAAACAGAGCTTCAAGACACTGCGCCAGCTCGGATTTGAAGAGAAGATGATTATGAAGGGCATTGTGCGAAAGCAGATGGTTGTGTTTCTTCTCCCTCTATTGATTGGTGTACTGCATTCAATCTTCGCAGTAAAAGCGGCTTCAATCATCATTATTTCGGACATTACTGCTCCAACAATTATTTCGATAGGAGCGTATGCATCCATCTATTTTCTATTCGCTCTCTTCACACTGGGTTACTATCGGAAAATTGTTAAACATGCGATGTTGTAAGACTATTTTCAGGAGGTGCATGTATGAAGAAAAAATTTATTTTTATATTAATTGTAGTAGTAGTTTGCTCAGGTCTATATGTAACATTCAAACGTGAGTTTGATCAATTCAACCCATTGTATAAGGAGCAATATGTTTATGCTTTAATTAATAAACCAGCCGAGAAGGAAGGTAAAAATGAATGGATCCGGTACAGATATAATCTGACCGGTTACACAGCACAAGGGGAGGAAACAAAGGTCACTTTCTCGTCAAGTAAAGAATTGGAACAGGACACATATGTGAAAGTACTTGCCAAGGGAGCCTATACGAAACAATGGACATTAATACAAAAGGAAGAGATGCCAAGTAATTTCTTTCATTGAAAATGGGATTGAATTGGGGGAGTACGACCAGCATCATCTCATAGAAGAAGAGTTACCATTTGGGTTTTGTTAGAATATTTGTATTCGAAGTCGCCTCTTTGGCGACTTTTTACTGTACGTAACTTTTGTTTATATCATTCGAAATTGCTGCACCATCCATAATTTACAATTCAATTAGAAACTTTTTCCTAAATCTAGCGTCTAATACTATGACTTTTTGAGGGGTTATACATTACTAGAGAGTAGAAGGAGCCAAAGACAACACATGAATATGAAGAAGAAATTATCCATTTTTACCGCTTTAGCCGTTTTTCAAGCATTTGCAGTTGGTTCTGTGAGTGCGCAATCAGCACCGCAAGGTGACACCGCGTCAGTAAACACAGCCAATGTAGAATCAGTTGAGGTGTTAAAACAAGAGCAGCCGATTGCAGAGCGTGAAGTGAAGACGGAGAGCAATAACAAATCTATCACTACTCCGCCCACTGAAACCAAGGACACTCAAACCTCAACCGGCACTGAGGCAACACCTAAAACAGACAGCGAGAAACCTGCATTGGATGGGGGAGAGTCGACTACAAACGAAACGGGTGCAAAACCTGTAGTTCAAGAGGAAACCCCTGAGAAGGTTGAAACGCCAGCTACGCCTGCTCAGATAGAGCAACCATCCGTTGATGGGACGTCTCCTGCAGCAGCAGGTGGAAATCTGACGTTGTACATGAATAGCAACAAAATGGAGCAGGATGGAAAAACGTATCTTGCTGGACAGCCAATGGCTGTAAAAAACGGTGTATCCTATGTTGCAATCCGTGCGCTGGTTGACCGTGTGGGATATGGCGTCAAATATGATAACAAAACCAAGGAAACCATCATTATTAGTGGTGAAGATGAACTCCGATTCAAAACTAACAGCAAGGACTATACGGTAAATGGAGAGACCAGAACGATGAAAGGCCCTGCTTATCAGCAAAAAAGTACATTCATGGTGCCGTTAACTTCCATTACTCAAGCTCTGAACATCACCTATAAAGTGAATCAGTCGGCTAAAACGGTTGTGTTGAATCTTAATACAAAACCTGTTGCAAGCTTTACCATTTCCCAAAAGGAAATTTTTGCGGGTGATCAAGTAGACTACGTGACTTCTTCCAGTTCACCTAATGGAATGGATATCGTTGACGAACGCTGGACTGGTCGCCAGGATTCATTTGATCAAGCAGGTACATATACGATTTCATATCAAGTACAGGATTCCAATGGTCAATGGAGCGATCCCTATTCAACTACGATTGAAGTTTTGGCTCCTAATCTTCCTCCTGTAGCCATGTTCGCCACGGATAAAGAAGAGTATAAAATGGGCGAAAAAATAACATACACAGACCAAAGTACAGATGATGAAAATAATATTGTTAAAGCGGCGTGGGAGAACAATTCACTTGCGTTCTTTGAACCGGGTCCAAAAACGGTGACTCTTACGGTAACTGACAATCACGGTGCTACGAACACGTACTCCAAAGTCATCACCATAACCAATGAGACCTTATATTCATTTACCGATTTTAATTTACTCTTCACGCCGGTAGGACAGAAATTCACCTTTAATGGCGGCGAAGTGACTACGATGGAGAAAGTGCCTTATACGTACATGGATGAGCCAAGTTTGCTGATCCGCAGTAACAGTCCGGAAACTGTGAATACGGAAGGCATTGTATATAAAGAATCATCTTCGGGGCAGACCCGTTTCATGATTCACCACGTGAACAATACAGGCAAAAGAGTAAAAATGTATGTGATTGCAACCAATAACAATCCGAATCCAGCCGTATTTGAACAACAGAATATGGGCTTTGCCGGACCTACACCGTATGCTACCGTAGCTGGGAAATTGTCTATTGATAAATGGTTCAAGTCGATTCAGACTGGAGCGGATCAAAAGAAAGAGTACCTTCAACCTGGAGAAAGCAAACTGATTTTGACAGAACTTAATAAAACGCCGATGAAAGAAGGACAAGTCATCTCCCTCTATTCGGACGCTTATAGTGATTATTCCTTAGATTATAACGTTATCCTGGTGGAAGAAAATAAAGATCCGTTCGAGGCTCTGCCATTGCTACCTGTGCTTGATCGTGACGGAGTGCACAACCGGGGTACGTACCCGAATGCGACTCGCATTATAAAGTACGATGAGCACGTGGGAATCAAACCTGCCCGTCTGCCACTTGGTGACAATTCAAGCGATCCCAATCTGGTAGGAACAGATCCGATGGCATACACAGACGCATCCAATGCGGGTAATTTCGGCGTATTGTACAAAATCACGCTGACCAATGTTGCACCGCGTACACTTATCTCCTTTAACCCTCGTGGAGGGAAGTACTCCGGAGTAGCTCTGGTGAACAATCAGTTGGTATCGATTGCCGAAGGTAACGTTGCGGTTGCCAATTCAAGTGAACAAAGCGTGCTTTACCGCACCGGTTCAACTGGAGAGAGCGTAACCATTCTATTCTCTGCCGCACCAGGAAGCAACCTGCCGGTCAATCTGCTCTTTACACCACTCCCATCGGAGAAGTAATGTAGGTTTCTCTTATAACGAATGGTTTGGTGGCACTTTAATCATCGACAAAAAAGACTCCATATGGAGTCTTTTCTTTTCACAACTTATTTCTACTAAGGAGGAATCAAATTCCGATGAATGTAGTCGTCAAGTTGATACGTGAATTCAAAGAGCGAGATAACCGGCGATTGTTGAAGGATTATCGAGACAAAGTGGAGCTTATCAGGAAACGGAACTTGGAAGTTTGGGATGATCAGCACCTGCAAGCGGAATCTCTTCGGCTGCAAGAAGAAGCAAGATCAGGCAAGCCTTTGGATGATCTGCTTGTTGATGCTTATGCTCTAGTTTGCGAGGTTGCGAAGAGAACACTCGGATTACAGCCTTACGATGTGCAAATTATGGCTGCGATTGCTTTGCACGAGAGATTTTTGATCGAGCAGCATACCGGTGAAGGAAAAACACTCTCTGCTGTTATGCCTGTTTACCTCAACGCACTGACAGGCAAAGGCGTTCACGTGCTTACTTTTAACGACTACTTGGCAAATCGAGATGCAGCGTGGATGGGCCCGATCTATCGCTTCCTCGGGTTAACGGTAAGCTCGGTTCAATCGGGCATGAGCCTGTTCGAGAAACGGGAAGCTTACGCCAAGGATATAACCTATGTTACAGCTAAAGAAGCAGGGTTCGATTATTTGCGTGACACAATAACATTAAATGAAGCCGATACCGTGCATCGTCCTTTCCATTACGTCATCGTTGACGAAGCAGATTCGCTGCTTCTTGATGAAGCACGGGTGCCGTTAGTCATTAGTGGCGATTCGAGTGCTTCCAAGAGTGATGGCGTTCTTTTCGCAGAAGTGGCCCGGCAGCTGCGGCCAGGAGAGCATTACGATTTTGACGAGTTCCAGCGGAACGTTTACTTGAATGAAGCGGGTGCTGCAAAAGCGGAGTTGCTGCTGGGATGCGGCAACTTGTACGATAGCCATAACAGTCAATGGTTAACTTCATTGAATTGTGCGCTGCATGTGGAATCGTTATTAAAAAAAGACGTCGATTACATCGTCCGGGACGGTGGAATCGAGCTAATCGAAGAACACACCAGCCGTGTGGCCGAGAACAGGTATTTGCCGGACGGGCTGCAAGCTGCGCTGATGGCAAAAGAAGGGTTGCAGTGGAAGGCCGGTGGGAGAATTCTCGGTACGATCACGATTCAGCACTTTATTAGCCTGTATTCGGGAATTTGCGGAATGACGGCTACGGCTCACGCTTCAGCAATGGAATTTGAGGATATCTATGCGTTACAAGTCGTGCAGATCCCGCCAAACCAGCCAAACATACGGATCGACCACAAGCACCGAATTTACACCCATAAAGAAGCCAAATATAAGGCGCTTGTACAAGAAATCTCTTCCGTCCATAGGATGGGACGCCCCATTCTTATTGGTACGTCAAGCGTCGAGGAATCTGATATGATGGCGGAGGCGCTTGCCGCTGCTGGTGTACCTTGCCAGGTTCTGAATGCCAAAAACGATACAAAAGAAGCCGAAATCATCGCTAAAGCGGGAGAAATAGGCGCGGTAACGGTATCTACGAATATGGCAGGGCGCGGCGTCGACATTCGTCTCGGCGGTGGTAATCCCGCTCAGGCAGAAGTGGTTGCCAAACTGGGCGGATTATACGTGATAGGTACATATGTGAATGAAAGTATGCGAATTGACGACCAGCTGCGCGGGCGTTCCGGCCGCCAAGGTGACCCTGGGTCTTCCGTATTTTATATCAGCCTGGAAGACGAGTTGATGCTTCGCTTTGGCATTCATAAACTGTTTCGCGCTCCAAATCAGGACGAGGTTCTTGATGATCCGGCGCTCCGCAGCAAAATCGAGCATATCCAGCGCGTTATTATAGGTCAAAACTTCGATATTCAGCGGGAATTGAACTGTTATTCGGATATGGTGGAGGATCAGAGGCGAATTCTATATGAAGAACGGCTCGGAATTTTGAAAGCTGAGAGACTGATGAGTCCATCGGAGCGGCGTGTACGGCTTTTTTATATCGACGAGTTCTGGGCTGACCATCTCGCATACGTTTCTTACATTCGTGAAAGCATTCATCTCGAGAGCATTACCAGTCGTAACCCAATCGACGAGTTTCATACGCAAATCACCCAAGCATTCGAGCAAATTCCGGCTAAAATAGATCATGAGTCGGCAAATATGCTTAGAAAACTTGGAGGTTCGAATGATCCCGAGAAATGGGAACAGTTCGGTCTGAAGAGTCCTATTTCGACTCGGACCTATATGATCAACGATCAGTACAGCCAAGATAAGCGCAGCTCATGGACCGGAACGACGGTATTTGCTTTTTGGGGCAGTAAGATTTTGAAGCTATTACTGAAGCCAGTATATAGGATGTCAAAATAGTGATGGGAGCGTGACGATCGATGAACAATAATTGTTGAATTCGATTGTGAACTGAGAGTTTTTGGGGAGAAGTATAAATACGGCATTTGAAAGTCGCTATTATAGCGGCTTTTTTTATTTCAGTGGCACAAGTTCTTGTCTCACCTGCCGGGATTAGCTGTTGAAACGAGCCAGGCACACTTCCTTAAAATCTTATAAGAAATTCTTGATATCTCAGAAATTTATCCGATAGGTGGGTGCTATTATACAAATACAAACAAAGACGAGGTGATGAAATGCAAGCAAAATTGGCAGCGGACGCCATTCCCATCTCCAAAAAGCGAAAGACATGGATAAGGACGATACAAAAGCACAAAGTGATGTATGCTCTCTTGTTACCAGCTTTAATTTACTTTGCGGTATTCAAATACATTCCTATGGCGGGAATCATGATTGCTTTTAAAAACTACAACCTGGCTTTGGGACTATGGGATAGCCCATGGGTGGGATTCAAAAATTTTACCGATTTTATGAACGGCGTTTATTTCTGGGACATCATGAAAAATACGATTGTTATATCGCTGTATAAGCTATTGTTCGGTTTCTCCGCGCCCATCGTACTTGCTTTACTCCTCAATGAAGTGTATAGCCAATGGTTTAAGAAAATCGTACAGACCATCACTTATTTGCCTCATTTTCTATCATGGGTCATCGTGTATGGAATTATGGTAGCCTTACTAGCCCCTGGCGATGGTCTCTTTAACATGATTTTGAAGGATTTTGGTGTTGAACCCATCTCGTTTCTAACCGAACCTGCCTGGGGCAGAATGTTGATCATCTTATCTGAAGTATGGAAGGATATTGGATGGGGGGCGATTTTGTACCTTGCCGCCTTGGCAGGAATCGATCCAAGCTTGTATGAAGCGGCTCGAATGGATGGTGCATCCAAATGGAGACAGCTCTGGCATATCACGTTACCTGGTATTCGAGGAGTCATTATTCTGATGCTGATTCTTAAATTAAGCCATATCCTGGATGCGGGTTTTGACCAAATATTCATGTTTGCCAACACCTTTAACCAGGAGAAGATCGATATTATCGACACATGGGTATACCGCGAAGGGTTGGAACGTCTTAAGATTGGCTTGGCTACGGCTGTAGGATTGTTTAAAGCTGTCATCGGATTTGCTTTAGTGTTGGCAGCGAATAAGCTCGCCAAAAAATTCGATGGGCAAATCTGGTGAGGTGGTCTTTAGAATGATCCATATGACAATCGGGGAAAAAGTCTGGCAAACCGTCGTTTATGTAGTTCTTATTATATTATCCCTACTGTGCGTGCTGCCCTTTCTATATGTGGTTGCTGTCTCCGTAACACCAGAATCGGAAGTATTAAGAAGAGGGATTGTCATTATACCAGAATCCTTTACCTTTCTGGCCTATAAAGAAGTATTCATCTCGCATGGGATCTGGCAGGCGTATAAAATTACGTTATTTCGAACGATTGTAGGCACTGCGTTAAATGTGTTTTTTACGGTAATCGCGGCCTACCCGTTATCCAAAAAATATTTGCCCGGAAGAAGTCCGTTTTTACTCTTCATTGTGTTTACCATGATGTTCAGTGGGGGATTAATTCCGACTTATTTACTAATCCGCTCTTTGGGATTGTTAAACAGTCCTTGGGTATTGATCATTCCAAATCTCATTAGTGCATTTAATCTGGTGATCATCAAAGGTTTTTTTGAGCAATTACCTGGTGAAATCGAGGAATCAGCGAGGGTAGACGGTGCAAGTGAACTTCAGACGTTATGGCGGATCATTTTACCCCTGTCCTTACCTGTCCTTTCCACCATTTCCTTATTTTACGCAGTCGGGCATTGGAACAGTTATTTTGATGCCATTGTATATATCAATGATTCCAACTACATGCCACTTCAAGTGATTTTGCGCAACATCCTGCTTAACGTTGCAACTCAAAGCGCTGATTCGCTCGCCAATTCCGGGGCTGTCAGTACGTTCGCAGTGCAGATGGCTACAGTTGTTGTAACTACAGTTCCGATATTGATCGTTTATCCATTTTTGCAAAAGCATTTTACCAAAGGTGTACTCCTGGGATCCGTTAAAGGATAAAAGGTGTTCCAACCTAACTTATTACGGGGAAACCGTGATAATATACAAGCAAAGGAGAGGTCAATATGCAGCGTAAAAAGATTTCATTTGCTATTCTGTCGGCAATCTTAGGACTTGGAACGCTATTGTCAGGGTGTGGGGGAAATGAAGAAATTACATCGACAACTTCGGGTAATTCGCAAGGCCAGTCTGGCCAGTTTGCAACCAAAATGAAAATCTCAATGTTTAACCAAGGCACTTTTAATGCTGCTGCTCCGGTACCTCCACGTGAAGAAGATATTCAACGCCAAATGTTGGAAGAAGAGATGAACATCGACTTGGATATGATGATTCCTCAGGCGGGTCAAGCAACAACCAAACTGAATACACTTATTGCAGGCGGGGATATTCCAGACCTGATCTTCTTGAAGAGCCGTGCTGATCTTGCGCAATATTACGACCAAGGTGTTCTTGCGGATTTGACACCGTATATGGACCAATTCCCTGAACTACAGAAACGGTTTGGCAACGACTCCTGGGAGGCGATGTCCTATCAAGGAAAAACGATTGGAGTTCCAGGCTATGATAATGTAAACGGTATCAGTCGAAGCTTCTTTATCCGTAACGATTGGCTGAAAAAGTTGAATATGGAGGTACCAACGACACCTGACGAGCTGTTCGAAGTTATGAAAGCCTTTACAGAGAAAGACCCGGACGGGAATGGTAAAAACGATACGTACGGATTCATCGGTGGTATGAATAAAGAAGGTAATCTGCAAACCTACGGCTTTGATAGCTTGATGTGGATGTTTGGCGTCAATCCTCCTTCAGCCGTTGAGATAAAAGATAATGAACCGGTATTTCTGTTTATCGACCCCAAAATGAAAGAGGCGCTTGCTTACATTAATAAAATGATGGCAGCCAAGGTGGTTGACCCGGACTGGGTGACGATGAATTCGCCTGATCTGTTGGACCAAAAGATGTTTAAGGGTAGAGTTGGCTTCATGATCAGAGATGCTCGTAGACTAGAGCCGGATTATCAACAGAAAATGAAAGAAATTAGTGGCGAGGTGCCGGAATGGATCGTTATCCCTCCGATGAAAGGTCCTTACGGGGATCAAATTGTAGAGAGAAAATCGTTCCAGGGCAACTCATGGGCCATATCCGCAAAAGCGGACGAGGATAAAATCATTCGGATCTTGTCCATGCTAAATTATCTTTTTACGGATGAAGAAGCCTATCCGAACTTTGCATACGGTATCAAAGGGATTCATTGGGATGTCGTAGACGGCAAGATCAAAAATAAAACCTCCGAGTTATCGAAGGAAATGAAAGAGAAGTATCTGTGGGTCGATCATTATAGAATGCCACGCCGTGGTGATGATGCGGAGTACTTCAGTTTCCAGAATCCGAAGACGGCGGAAGCTTTCAAGGACAATCAGCAATATGTGGGGCCAACGTTGCCCGGAAATTTATTGACCCCAGACCCTAGCGATACCTTGGATGCTGACCGCACACGTTTCATTAATGAAAGCTTGGTTAAATTTATGACGGGCAAAGAGCCTCTATCCAACTGGGACAATTTCCTCCAGACGCTGGATACCAAGTTTGACATGCAGAAATATAAAGAAACAGCAATCCAGCAATTTAAAGAAGCCGGCCTTATCAAGTAAAATAAACGTAGAGAGAGTGGCTATTCGTAGCCCCTCTCTTTATTAGCATATGCTATTCTTAGTTTAAAACGGAACTAAAAGGAAGATGATGGATGCGAAGAAGAATCAGCTTGCCTTTAAAATTATTTTTTATCGTATTTGCCTTTGTATTAGGCTGCATCATCTTGATAAGCCAATTGTCTTATCGCTATGTCCAAAAGGAAATAAGAACCAATGACATTTTTTACACCAATCAAATACTAGACAAGGTAGACCAGTATTTCACTGTTAATTTCTCCTCCTTCCAGACGATTCTCTTCTCAGTTGAAACATCAGTGAAAGCCAACATTAACAATACCGAAGTGATTAAAAAGCAATTAAGGGAGCTGTATGAACTCAACAGTATCTATGTCAGTAATATTTATTTGATCAAAAGCGATTTATCCATTCTGGGTGGAAGTACACCTACTCGTATATTTGATGAACCGTTATCTGAAAGAGCACCTTTATTTGATGCGGCTGATAAGAATAGAAGGACTACCTTTGTTAGTGAACCTTACAAATCGAAGTATTCCGGCTGGACCGTTACGATGGTTCGATATCTGAATGGTACTCCGTTTCCTATGGCCATTGCGGTTGATTTGGATCTAAATGCCATTGAAGAAACCTTGTTCAAGATTAATAAACAGGAACAAATGAATCTGGCTCTGATCACTGCGTCAGGTAAGATCATTGCCGGATTTTCTGAAAATAAAGGACCTCTGAATATTCAAGATCATTCTTTTTCGATCGGAGAGACGTCAGCGGAAGAAATTCTGGATACGACAGAAACAAACCTTCAACTGTTTACCAACGACGGTATTCCGGTCTCCCTTTTGAAAAAACCAACGGAGAAATTCAACTGGACCATCATCTCGATCAACGATGAATCACGCTTAAAAGCAGCGTTGTCCAGATTGGAAACCTATTACCTCGAGCTTCTCGCTGCAGGTCTTATTTTAAGTTTGTTCATTTCTTTTTTGGTTGCAAAATATATAAGAAAACCACTCTATACGCTCAAAACAAAAATGAAGCAGGTGGAACAAGGCATCCTCACAACGACTATAACAATTAATCGAAACGATGAGTTTGGCGATCTTTCACGGGCATTCGATCGTATGCTTCAGCAGATTGTTGAACTTATTCGCCGAGCCGAGCATCATAATGAACTTGAGCGGAAGTTGGAAATCCAGGTGTTACAGTCTCAAATCAATCCACATTTTCTGTATAACACGCTTGGTTCAATCAGCAATGTGATACGTCTCGGACAAATAGAGAAAGTAGATGTGGTGATCGGGTCGCTCATTTCTTTATTGGAGTACGGGGTAGACGATGCTTCTGAGAAGGTTTCCCTACGCCAGGAATTACGCAATGTAGCGGACTATATCGAGATCCAGAACATCCGGTATAACCGAAACTTCCACTTGATTGAAGATATCGAAGCAGGACTGATGGATTTTCCAGTTTTCCGAATGCTGCTGCAGCCCCTTGTGGAGAATAGTATCTTCCATGGTTACAACGGAGGGGGAATTGAGGGGCCAATTACGATTCATGCGTACAGGGAGGACAGTATCGTTATCATCGAAGTTGTTGATCAAGGCGAGGGAATTCCAGCTGATCAAATAAAGCATATTTTAATCTCAGAACCGAGTGAAGAGGAAGTAAAAAGAAAAAGAATTGGGCTGAATAATATTCATGGTCGAATAAGACTTCACTACGGAGATCAATTCGGACTGCAAATCATTAGCATACCTAAGGAAATAACCCGTATACGCGCTGTATTCCCGGCAGAATTGCCAAAAGGAGATGCATAATGGGGAGAGACTATACCTGCTTCATTGTTGACGATGAAGACCTGATCATTCAACGATTGGAATTGTTTTTTAATGAACTCTCTCATAGGGATAGACGATTTGTTCTAGTGGGCAAAGCGAATAATGGGCTGAATGGGATCGAGGAGATCTTAAAACTTAAACCGGATATTGTCATATCCGATATTGTAATGCCGCGAATGGACGGAATCTCCATGATTGAGCAGCTCAAGCCGGAGCTCCCCCATACCCAGTACATACTTCTGACCGCCTATTCATCCTTCGAATACGCTCAGCGAGCGATTCAAGCCAACGTATTGGAGTACATTGTAAAGGTTCCGCTAAGGGAAGCGGATCTGAATCGAGCGTTGGATAAGGCAGCCGGAATTTTAAATGAGTTTGAGAAAAAAGAAGCGGAATTTCACTCGTTAAACGTATCCGTGCTTGAAAATAAATACAGAGTCCGCAAGCAATTTTTTAACGAATTGATCCGAGGTGAAATTCCTTCTCATCGGGCATCGGATTTTGCCAATCGCATGCAGTTTCATTTCTTTCAATCCAACTATTGCTGCTTCATCGTTGAAATGAATACGTATGAAAGTTTCCGAAACGAATACGCGGCTGCAGATCAAAACATCTTGAAGTATGCGATAACAAATATCATCGAAGAAACAGTGATGAATGGTAGTAGTGGGGTAGCTGCGGATCTGTCGGATAATCGTTTTATTGGTTTTTTATCCTGGGAAAATAACCGCAGTGATATGGAAACGGAATATGCTTGCCTATCCTTGGGAGGGCAGATCATCTCTCATTTGCATCAATTTTTGAATAAAAGGGTATCTGTCGCTTTTGGAGGTCCGCACCGAGGCTGGGAATCGATCAAACAGGCGTACACGGAAGCAAAAAATGTGAGTGAGGATTTCTATTATCATACTGAAAAAGTCGTAAAAACACCGATGCATCGGTTCCAATACCATAATGACAAAAAAGCAGATTTTCAGCAGAAGCTGGCTGATTTTCTTATACGCCTGAAGAGGAAGATTTCCAAGGAAGAGCTGGACAATGCACTTGCCGATCTGTCGCAATTTGTTACGGACCATAAAATCCACAAGTCTATCATGGCGCCAATGATTAGAGACTTGTACAGAGACATTACCGTGAAATTTAAATCGGGGAATAAGATGGCCACGGAAGTTCCAGACTTCCCCATGGAATTTATGGCTTTTCAGGAGCAGCTCGCCTATATTGGCGATTTCACATTCGAATACGTGCATGCGGGCCAACTGTTACATCGTGCAGAAATCATGAGTGCTATGCATTATATAGAGACAAACTTGAAACAACGCTTAACGCTGGAAGCAATTGCCGAGGAAGTGAATCTAGCGCCATCGTATTTTAGCAGCTTATTCAAAAAAACAATGAACGAAGGCGTGATCAGCTACATCAATCGTAAAAAAATCAACCTCGCTCTCGAGCTGTTAAATGTGAAGGATTATTCTTTGTTGGAATTGTGCGAGGAAGTAGGTATCGTCAATGAAGGGTACTTTTGCAAACTGTTTAAAGAATATACGGGGGATACACCTAAGCAATATCGGATAAAAATGACACGGTAGAATCCAAATAAGGATGCAAAAAATGTATGATTTTTTCGCGAAATCCTGTAAAAAAAAAGGGGTCAAAACCATTACCATGATAGGAGCATCTAATCATGGAGGTTATCAAAATGGAACTTATCAAAGCAGATGTAACCGTCATAGGCGGAGGAATTGCCGGGATATGTGCTGCCATTGCTGCCGCACGCCAAGGGCTGCAGGTTTCACTTATCAATGATCGGCCGGTTCTGGGTGGAAATGCGAGCAGCGAGGTCAGAGTTCATATCAATGGGTCTGCATATCTCGGAAACAGTCCATCCTATTATGCTCGCGAGGGCGGGTTGGTGGAAGAACTCAAACTGAAGATCTTTCATTACAACCCGTTATACAACAAAAAACTTATGCTTTCACTTTCGGATACGGTCTTGCTCGACATGGTGTATGATGAGCCCAACATTTCTCTGTTTCTGAATACATGTGTGCATGAAACGGGCATGGAGAACGGCAGAATCAAATGGGTGGAGGGCCTTCAACTAGCTTCCGAAAGAAAATTTCGTTTTGAAAGCTCAACCTACATCGATTGCTCCGGGGATGGAATTGTTGGATACCAAGCAGGTGCTCACTTCCGATGGGGAAGAGAGGCGAAGCATGAATACCAGGAGGGGCTCGCTCCAGAAGTGGCAGATCATTACACGATGGGTGATACGATTCTGTTTCAAGCCCGTGACGTAAACTATTCCGTTCCTTACAAAAAGCCTGGCTTTGCGTATGATATTACGAAGCTGGAGTTTTTTGATAGTATCAGAAAAGGATTAAACCATCGGTCTTTTCCAAGGAAAATCAACGGGCTTGGCGGATTGTGGTGGCTGGAATACGGCGGACATATGGATATTATCAAGAATAATGAAGACATCGCATTGGAACTGCGGAAATTGGTGTACGGGATATGGGATTATATCAAAAATAGCGGTGAGTTTGATGATGTAGACAACCTCATCCTGGATTATGTATGCCCGATTCCGGGAAAGCGGGAGTCGAGACGGTTTATAGGGGAACACATGCTGTCTCAGAACGATCTTACAGCAAAGCCTCATTTCGAAGATGCGGTATCCGTCGGAGGCTGGTATATGGATCTGCATGCAAATAAAGGCATCTACGATGAGGGACCGGCCACAGCATGGAATTTTGTGCCGGGATTGTATAATATCCCTTTCCGCAGCTTGTTTTCACGTAATATTCCTAATCTTATGTTCGCTGGCCGCAATATAAGTGCTACCCATGTGGCTTTTGGATCTACAAGGGTGATGGCAACCTGCGGTTGTATGGGGCAGGCGGTAGGAACGGCTGCTGCGTTATGCGTAAAATACGATACAGACCCCGCGAACATAGTCAAAGCCCATATGGATGAGCTTCAGGCGCAGCTGCTTCGCGACGGGCAAACGATTGTAGGCCTTCAAGAGCCGTTGGATCCATATTTCGCTGACGGATTAACGATTCGTGCCTCGTCTCAGCGAAGCTATGAACAACTTCATCTAACCGAAGAGATCTCCTTGGAAAAAGCGTTATGTTTGGTCTTGCCGATCCAGACATCCGTAGCAGAAAGCGTGCAGATCAAAATTAAAAATAGTTCCGGGTATTCGGAAACGTTGCATGTGAAGCTGTTTGGCGGGGATCGAAAGGAAAATTATATTCCCACCAGCGAGCTGAAAGGTTACAATTTGGTGATTTCAGCGGGTCATGATGACTGGATTACACTGGACCTCAGCTGCAAGAAGCCAGCAGACGACAAAATTTACATCGTATTGGAAGGTACGGCGGGCCTTACTGTACACAGCAATGAAGAGAGAATGACTGGAGCGGTTAGCTTCCTTTATAGACCTGAAGAGCCATCCAGGCTAAAGAAGCTTAATAAGAGCATTTGCTTCAAGGAGCTGATTCCACCCCAGAATATGTATAATCCTGCGAATGTCGTCAACGGCTTCTCCAGACCTTGTGGTCTGCCGAACGGCTGGATTTCGGAACGTACAGAAGGACAGGAATGGTTGGAATTTGGTTTTGCAAGCCCCAAGAATCTGGATGAAATCCATCTTGTTTTCAATTCGCAGCTGAATTTGGAGCATTTCGACGATCCAATCGAACCACTGATCCAAGATTATGATGTGACCCTAACGTTAGAGGATGGAACCGAGAGTGAAATTAAAGTCCGCGGGAATTATCTTTCGTTGAACAAACATCAGGTGCATGCACAAGGTGTAACCCAAATCCGGTTTGATTTTTGTGCTACGTATGGTTCGCCTTATTATGAAGTGTTTGCTGTAAAACTTTTTGCTCCTAAAAACGCTAGGTGAGGGCGGGTGAAGTCGAGATGAAGGAATTTTTCCCTCGAAGAGGGCTGCCTAATGTCATTCAAAAGTTGGAAAATGGAGAAACAGTAACCATTGTCTATTTTGGCGGCAGTAATACACGTTCGAAAGGATACAGGGTCATGATGGCGGATTGGCTGCGAGGGCAATATCCGCATGCCGATATTCGCGCTGTGAACGCAGGCATTGATGGGACAGGATCGGACCTCGGCTGTGCCCGTTTGGAGACAGATGTACTGAGTCATCAGCCTGATCTCGTATTTGTTGAATTTGTTGGTAACGATGGCGGAGTTCCCGAATCCAAGGCGCGGATCGAAGGCATTGTCCGACAGATTCGCAAGCGGAGCCGGTTTACCGATATCCTGTTTGTATATACGGTTAAGGAGCGGGATTTGATCTCATTTCAATCCGGCGAATACCAGAAGGGCGCTCTTATGCAAGAGGAAGTCGCCGACTATTACGGCATTCCTTCCATTCATCTGGGCGTAGCGGTCAGTCAATTGGTTTCGGATGGAAAGCTTATTTTTACTTCAAGAGCAGACGTGTCTATCCCCGGAGCCGTTATTTTCACGCATGATTCGATCCATCCAACGATTCCCGAAGGACATCAGATTTACACAGATACAATCACCAGGTCATTTGAGAAAATGAGCGAACTTCGAGATCACCCGGGAAAAGTGGAACATCACTTGCCGCAGGACACTTTGGTCCCGGCCAATCCTTGGGAGTATGCAACCATGCTGCCACTGGATCGTCTTAGTCATTTTTCGGCAGGATGGTCTTACATGACTCCCGATAATTTTCCTTTAGTACGCGAGTACGATTGGTTGTTCCCTGGTCTGTGGCGAGCAGTTGATCCCGGAGAGACGGTCACTGTGGAGTTTGAGGGAACACACATCGGCTTATTTGATATCGGGGGGCCAGATTCTGGCAGATTGAAGGTGTCGGTGGATGGAGGGGAACCCTTCCTTATTGATCGATTCACGCCCTACAACGATCATAATCGAAATCAATATGTTTTCTTGCCGGAGCTCCCCAATGGGAAACATACAGTTCGCTTCGAGATCGATCATGAGAAAACTGACAAAGCGGCCGTGTTTGAGGCTAGCGGCAATGAACGAAGTATGGAACATGTTCGACAGCATCCAGCTTGGTATGATCAAACGGTCATTCAGCTTGGAAAGTTGTTATTGGTGCAGCCGCCATTATAATTGATTGGATCACTCTGAACACTTGGAAGACCTATATTCTATCTGACTGCAACTGAGCAATCAATTAGAATGTAGGTTTCTTTTTTTACTTAAAATCGTATAAGAAATTCTTAAAATGAAAGAAATTTCACCGTAATCTAACATGCTAAGATAATAACGACAGAGTGGGACTAGGCAGAAGGCAACTTTATTTGGAAGCGTTATCATTATGAGGAGAGGCTGTGAATTGTATGGTCAAAAGGAAGCTGTTTTTCTTCATCGTTTTCATGTTGACGATCGTAGTTCCTTCCAGCCTGATCGGAATAAGGACCGCTTATGCGGAGACCTTACCTTATCAGACGATTATTATCGATGACGGGAGCATTAAGATTAATGATGTTGTGACACCTGATGCGGGTAACGAGAACAATGGATATGCGGCTCCAAATTGGACTACAAGCACAGGGGTGAAGGGGTATGATCTTTCCAGCACCAAATATACAAGTACAGCAGGCAGAACGATAACATGGAATCCACGCTTGGAAGCAGGAACGGCGAAAATATCTTTCTATAAGCTGGATTGGGCGGATAAGGCTGATAGCAATGTGAAAATCGAAATTGTTCATAATGGAACGACGGATGTAGTCTTTATGGATCTGAGACCCTCATCTGGCGCACCAACGGGATGGGTTGATTTGGGAGAGTACTATTTTTCCGGTGTTGGTGAAGAATTTGTTCAATTGACCCGGTCTACCGGCACCACAAACACGATCCTTACACGTGCTGATGCGGTCAAGTTCGAAGGGAATATAGGGCAGAAAGAGCCACATAAGACAATCATCATTGATGATGGGAGCCTCACAATTGATCATGTCGTCACGGTTGATTCCGGCAACGCTAATAACGGATTTTCCGCACCTTATTGGAGCACAAGTGCGGGAGTGAAGGGTTACAATAATTCCAGTTCCAAATATACAGACGCCGTAAATAGAAGCATCACATGGAATCCACGCCTGGAAGCAGGGACGGCGAGAATATCGTTCTATAAGCTGGATTGGGCGGATAAAGCAGATAGTAATGTGAAGATTGAGATTGTTCATAACGGGATTACGGATGTGAAGTTTATGGATCTTAGACCTTCGTCAGGTCCATCGGTTGGATGGGTGGATCTGGGGGAGTATGAGTTTAGTGGTGATGATAGCGAATTTGTCAGGCTGACTCGAACGCAGCCTTCTACGGGTACAATTATTACGCGGGCTGATGCAGTCAAGTTCGAGGGGAATATCCGTCAACAAGCACCACCGTTGCCCCCGCTAAGAAGCCGTACCTTAGCGAATCTCAGTTACACAGAGAAAGGCAGCATCGAAAATGCTAACTACAAGACGACCTTCTATGAGGCAGCATGGGATGGAGGCAAATCCATCGTGCGTGACATGTTCTACAAGAACACGGACACGGGAAACTGGATGCCAATCAATAATGAATCAGAAAGACTTGAGGAACAATGGGTTTTATTGGACGGGAATGCGGGGAGCCGAACCAATTATTATGATACGATGAACAAACGCTGGATTACATTCGACGGGATCACCTTTCCTGACAGCCAGACGGCGGTATTAACCGATTCTACGCATGGCAGTGATTACGATTTTGAAGTGAATTGGTCCATGGCAGGGGATAAACCAGATGTTTCTTTTGCCTTTACGCCTCGCCGCGACGGCAATTATGTGATTGGATATCAGTCCTTCACAACAGAGGCAGTCTCGGGCATCAATGAAGTGTTAAATGGATTCAGGTCACATGCCAAAATGGTAGGTACGGTGGAATCAACAAGTTTAAGAGAGCTGAGCGCTCCGATGAGCCTGGTTGAGAAAAATGATGGTTCGGGAAATCCAATGACGTATGGGGTATTTGTACCTTCGGCAGAGCTTCCGGTTGAATTTGAACCGACGGGAGGCGTGACGAAACAACGGCTTGGCATGAGCCTGGTCAACAACGAAGGCAGTGTGCAGCCCATCCTTTATGCTCCTCAATTAGGGACTTATTCGCAAATGACCGCAGAAAGCACTTATCAATTTCATATGGGTCTAATCGCTCAAAAAAGCAATCTGTATGAGTCCTACGCGGATATACTTCGCAATGAGTACGATTATTCGGCATACCGGGAAAATGTGTCAGATCAGTCACTCACTGACGCGATGTTTAATATGATCGATTTGCTTAAGGTTGAGCCACAAGGGGACGATTCTGTTAATTATGTCCCTTCACCGAGCGGGTGGTGGAGCCGCGCCAAGGGCTTTATCGATATCGAAAACGAGGATAGCGTCCGAACAAGCTCGAATGCGGTTCTTTTGGGAGCTTACTATTTAACGGGTGATGACCAGCTATACGATACGCGAGCACTGCCGTCCGTCCAGTATGGCGTATCGCGAAATGGTATCGGTTGGTCACCAACGCAGAAGAAAGTTTACGGTGTGCCTTCGTTATGGAAAATGGCTACTCTGCCGTTCGATGTTTCAAGTGTAGCCGCTGTAAATCAGATGATGGGAACTTCGGCAGGTATTGGGGCGCTGGCACAGGAAGAATACCTCGTACGTGATCCTGACCAGAAAGACCGGGGGCCTGTTATTCAACCTCTTATGATGTATCGGATGACGGGAGATGCGAAGTATTTGCAAGCTGCAAAGGATGCAGCCGACAGTTATATCACGCAACATATCGATACGCCTGCATCCGTCGATGTGAGTAAAAATGAGTTCATTTATTATTACAGCAAGCTGTGGATGGAAATCTTGGAGCTATATGAGGAAACTCAGGATCCCAAATACTTGGATGCCGCCTATAAGGAAGCCAAACGCTATGCAACAATGTTTGTTGCTCGCCCCGTTCCTGAAGGTAACGTTACGATTCCTCAGCCGGAGACATATAATTACGCGGAGTCGTTCCATTGGCCGGAAAGTGGTAAATTTCAATATCCTAGACTCAAGCTCCCAGAAGATATTGCCGGAGGTGTTCAAGCGGAGCGTTGGCTTGTTTCACCAAGCGGATTGACGTTTGAAGCAGGAAGTACAACCGGCTATTATCGGATGAATGCTCAGGAAGCTCCATTCATGCTGAGATTGTCGCTTTATACAGGGGATGAACTGCTGCAGGATATTGCTCATAATGCGGTTATTGGACGATATTCCAGTTATCCAGGTTATTATTATAAAGGCTTCGCCGTTAGCCAACTTGAACCGGACTTTCCTCTGGAAGGCCCAAGCGGGGCTACATCCATCTATTATCACCATATCCCGGGGCAGCTCGGGCAAACGATGGATTATTTGATCAGCGAACAATCATTGAAATCGAACGGCAGTATTACGTTTCCTTCCGTTTTTGAAACGAATTTTTTATGGTTCAAATATCACCTCTATGGGAATAAACCAGGTCAATTTTATGGTAATTCCGACGTTTGGCTATGGATGCCCAAGGGGATTATTAAGACCAATCATCCTCAATTGAATTGGATAACGGGTGAGAGCGGCGATAAATTCTACATCGGATTAAGTAACGCATCTTCAGAAGAAGTTCAGACTCCAATTGAATTGAATGAACACATTATTGGATTCAACCCGGCACAGGATTACACCGTAACGATCATCCGTGACAATGGTACACCAGAACAAGCAGTTATGAGTGGTGGAATCATTCAAGCCACGGTTTCAGGCAAGGGCATCACCGCGATCATTGTAGAGGGACTTGATATTGATGTACCGTTGCATCAGGTCAGAACGGCAGATACATCGGATGCAAGTTATTTCTTTGATACC
Source organism: Paenibacillus sp. FSL R5-0701 (assembly GCF_037973995.1). NCBI lineage: Bacteria > Bacillati > Bacillota > Bacilli > Caryophanales > Paenibacillaceae > Paenibacillus > Paenibacillus sp. FSL R5-0701. Next base: position 3,623,259 of record NZ_CP150230.1, read on the forward strand.
CACAGTCCAATTGATGCGGTTAAAGGCATGCTGATCGTTAAGCCTGACGAAACGGTTTATGATGCTTATGTGCAGGCCAAAACGACGAAACCAGCGACAATCCATTATTCCCTGGATGGCGGGGCAACGTACACAACCGTGCCAGATACGATATACCCGATGGAATGGTCTATACGGGTGAATGATTTATCCCAAACTTTCACGTATTACGTGGAATCGGAGGGGAAACAGACCCGTAAGCGGACACTCTATCTGCCGGATCAGGTATCGGAAACTCCAGTTCAACCCGATGGGCAGGATAGTTCAACCATCATCGTGGATAATACGGAGGCGGAGACAGAAGGCGTCTGGATAAGGGATACGACGGCTAACGATTATTATTATGATAACTATGTGTATGCCAAATCTACGACCGGCACAGCGACAAGCAAAATGAGATGGCGGCCTGAGCTGCCGGAAAGTGTCACTTACAGTGTGTATTATAAGATTCCGCAAATCACGGCTGCGAGTGAAAATTGGGCAACAAATGTCTCATTTACCGTTTATCATAGCGGAGGCTCCGATACGGTGACAGTTGATGAGACAACAGCGAATGGTACTTGGGTGCACCTGGGGGATTATCCTTTTGCTGCAGGCGATAGCGGGTACGTGGAACTAACCAATAAGGCCAATAAGTCCAGAGTCGTTGCCGATGCAATCATGTGGGTGGACCCAAACAGGGTACCGCAATTGGAGTCTGCTGTGATCCTGTCCGATCGGAACGAACTGCAGATGACTCAAACCGCACAACTGAGCGTAACCGGTTATTTGGATAACGGTTTGGTCGGTGATCTTACACAGGCCGATGTGCAATATTTCGTTGATCGTACGGATCTGGCCGAAGTGAATAGCAGTGGGGTGTTGACCCTTCTTAATCTTGATGGAGACACGGATCACATTGAGGTATGGGCTACTGTTACGATTGACGGAGTGACCTTAACCACAGCACCTTTGAATATCACGATCAGGGACCTAACGGTTATCGTGGACAGTACAAATACAACAGGGTTATACACGACAGAAGGGTCTTGGAGCCAAAGCAATTTAGCCGGATACAAAATTGGGGTTAAATCCCGCTATTCAACAGTTCAAGGCTCATCAGCGACGTGGAAAGGCCAGTTTCCAGAGGGGAAATATACGGTCTCGATCTACAAACTTGTCCATACGACGGGAAACGATAATAATGTCAAAGTGGAAGTGAAGCATAAAACGGGTACCGAGGTCACCTATATGGATGCAACGGTTGGCTCATCAGGTTGGGTTAATCTAGGGACGTTCGACTTTACGGGTGACGGCAGCGAGTATGTCCGGTTAACCAGGGTTACGCCTACAACGGTAGACCCGCCAACACTTCCTGCGGATATGATCTATACGAGGGTTGACGCTGTTATGTTCGAACGACATTCCGAGGATTCGGAGCCGCTTGCCAATGAGGTGCCAGTTAAACCGACACTTTCTGAATAATGGCAGTGAATTATGAATGGAAGTGGAACAACGGTAAGTGACGTTATACAAATGATTGTAAAATAACGCTAAGAGCCGAGTGGATCAAAACGATCCATTCGGCTCTTTATGTCTAGGTGCAAGAAAGTGTGTTTACAAGGAAATGCAGTCGGCCGCCTTCCTCTTACCACCCATAAATCACTTAAGTTTGCCAAATCCAACTTTTTTGGATTCCCGTAAAAAAATTGCCGCTTTCAGATTATGTTTCGTCACACTCAAAACGTTTCTCTAGACCCACACAAATCATCAATGATACCATCATAAACGTGCTAGAATTGAAGATTGCAGGAGGATATCATGTGGATCAACTTAAATACGATAATCTAAAGCTGGGGGAGCGCGGAGCTATCATCAGCATTATCGCCTACATATGTTTGACCGTATTAAAACTGATTGTTGGCAATATGGCCGGATCAGAAGCGCTCAAGGCGGATGGATTAAACAATGCCACCGATATTGTGGCCTCAATAGCTGTACTGATCGGTTTGAAGCTTGCCCAACGCCCAGCCGACACAGATCATACATATGGTCACTGGAGAGCAGAGACCGTTGCGTCACTTGTTGCTTCTTTCATTATGATGGCAGTAGGTTTACAAGTACTGTTTCAAGCCATTGGTTCTGTGTTTCAGGGTAAACATGAATCTCCGGATATCATCGCTGGGTACACAGGCATTTTCTGCGCAGTTATCATGTATCTGGTCTATCGCTATAACAAGAGACTTGCTACTCGTATTAAAAGTCAGGCAGTCATGGCTGCAGCTCGAGATAATATCTCCGATGCCTGGGTGAGCACCGGTACGGTCATTGGGATCGTGGGTTCCCAGTTCGGCCTCCCATGGCTGGACCCTGTAACGGCTGTCATCGTAGGTTTTCTGATCTGCAAGACCGCTTGGGACATTTTCAAGGAAGCCACACATCATCTCACGGACGGTTTTGATGTTGAACTGATTCAGGAATACAAAAAAACGATTGCCGGAATTGACAGCGTAGAGACGGTTAAAGACGTGAGAGCTCGGAACTATGGCAATAACGTTGTAGTAGACGTTGTCATAACAGTTGATGCAGAGCTGGATCTTCAACAAGCACACGATATCTGTACAGATGTGGAGAATGAGTTGATGGAGGAGCATGACGTATACACCGTTCACGTTCATGTGGAACCTGATATGTTGGAAGAGTGCATTTAAACTCAGGATTATAAAAGAGAGACTCGGCAAAGCAAAAAAACCAGTGAGCTTTACTCATTCACTGGTTTTTTACTGCTTTCAATTGTTCATTTTTAAAAGAATACGCGCGTTATTCATCCCATACATGACTATCTCTGCAAATTGTAGGTAATCAGATTGTTATATTTATCCGCATGTTTCTGTTCGTCCAGGATGATTCCCCACACCGTATCCTTATAAATGCCATAAGGGAGACCAAACCATATTTTTCTATACTTTTCCACGGCGGCCAATTCACCATGAAACGCCTTTTGCAATCCGGCAAGATAAGAGGTGACCGTCTCAACTGGCTCACTACTTACGCCCGAAATCTCCTGACCAGTCAGATCCTTGTACATTTGGCGGAACATTTGATTATGTCCGCGTTCATCATTACGGATGCTCGTGATGATGTCAGCCTGATTGGCATCGGGTGACAACTGAATCAGTGAATCATAGAACATCTCATCATTTTTTTCTCCTTGAACAGCCGTTTTGATTAATTCAAGTGCTTCGGTTGATGATGTTGCCCATACCGGAGTAAAAGTGTACCTGTAACCATAAGGATATGCCACATACATTACGAATCCCTCCAAGACAAATATGAGTTAAGATATGCACGTATGCCCATCAGCGTTAACCCATATCATCTGTCCTGCCTTATTAGTGGAAAGCTTCAGTAAAACTTCACTTGGTATACCTCAATATTTTACTGTAACCATAAGCAAGAACAAATGGCAGGAGGTATGACAAAAAGGTCCAAAGAATGTTCCATCCATTAAAATAAATGACATGTCCCATCATTTTGGCAACCCATTCGATTAATGTCAGCGACAATGATGCAACAAGAATCGCCAACCATGGCTTGGCACCTTTGACGATAATGGCATACATCATCAAGCAGCCGGCAATCGGATAGATTCCAAGATCCATTGGGAGAGCAGCCAAGGATTGATTATGAGTATTCGGAAGAATATTCCAGAAGTAATTGAACCCGATATTGTTGATGCATGCTGATACAGCCACACCAAGTGGATAATATAGAATAAGGATTTTAAAGTTCCGACGCAGAATCCATACACCCAATATAATGGGAATGACCATACCGAGCAGAATGTTCCCTAACATGCTTTTCTCCTCCAAAGCTTGTTATTTCTATAGCTCACAATTAATAAACTGCATCACTCCGTTGTTTTCTCCTCCAGAAGACGATCGACCTTATCTGTGAGTGCATCCAATTTTTTGTCATAATGCTTGTACGTATAGAACCCAATGACTGCTTTGACTGCAAAAAAGAGCACCGCAGCAATGACAATGAGAATATAATTGTGGGCAAGCTGCCTTAACCAATCGTTAATTGCATTTATCGGATTTCTCTCCCTTCAATGCAAGTGGTTTTGTATAAGGTAACCAACTCCATGGGATATAATGCATATTAGCAAATTCGGAACAGGCGTACGCCATACTCGAAGTGAATGGACAAGTTTCGGTCATGAAAAAAGCCAAGTATAGAACGGCTACGGTTAAGGATGTTCATAAAAAGGTAGAGTGGCATATCAATAAGGATTTTATGAAAAAAATCCCTTCTCTTCGGATGAAAGAAGAGAAGGGATGATCCTAAACTATTGAATTATTGGTGCTTGCTGAGAATATCAAATATGATCTTGGCATTATCTGTGTTGTCGATCAAACCGGCGAAGCGATGACTTGCCGGACCGTAGGCATAGACCGGAACATCTTCACCTGTATGTCCACCTGTTGTCCAGCCGGTAAATGAACGGTTATCAATAATCGCTTCAATGGCATTATCAATTTTTGTTACATCCGCACTTTTGGCTGCTTCGTTCACCGATTGAATCTCTTCAGGTTTCAACTCCAGTTTGAGATAACTTTTCAGTGTTTCTTCAACCGAAGCACCTTTTGCAATTTGTGCTGCCATGAAGTCAGGTGTGCGCAGTGCAGCTTTGATTGGGTCTACGAAGAAGTTGTATTCTCCGTCTTTTCCAAGCGTAAGTCCGCCCGTGGAGTGGTCGGCAGTAGCTACGACAAGTGTTTCACCGTCTTTTTTGGCAAAATCAATAGCTGCCTGAAATGCTGCTGCGAAATCATCCATTTCACTCATCGCGCCAACGATATCATTATCATGTCCTGCCCAGTCGATCTGGCTGCCTTCGACCATTAGAAAGAATCCTTTGTCGTTGGAGCTGAGACGATCAATCGCTGTATTGGTCATCTCAGCCAATGATGGAGTTGCAGCACTACGATCAATCAACTTGTCCATACCTCCGTCCGCAAACAGTCCAAGAACTTGTTGATTCTTATCAGCAAGGAGAGAGGAACGATCCGTCACATAGCTGAAACCGGCCTTCTGGAACTCCTTCGTCAGGTCACGACCCTCGCGTACAAAATTGGATTTCCCTCCACCAAGAAGTACATCCACCTTATGCTTGCCATTAATCAACTCATCATAATAATCGTCCGCAATTGCATCCATATTTTTTCGACTGATATCATGGGCACCAAATGCAGCTGGTGTGGCATGAGTGATCTCCGATGTAGCCACGAGTCCGGTGGCTTTGCCGTTTTCTTTGGCCTGCTCAAGTACGGTTTTGACTTCCTTCTGCTCAGGGTCAACCGCAATGGCCGCATTGTATGTTTTCACACCCGCCGACATAGCCGTTGCTGCGGAAGCGGAATCCGTCACATTTTGTTTATCATCATCCGGATAGGTCATTTGTGCCCCAACAAGATAAGGGTCAAATACGGTTTTGTCCATGCCCTTCGTTGAAGGATCATCTTTCATATAACGGTAGGCGGAAGTATAAGAGTTCCCCATGCCATCCCCAATGAGGAAGATGATGTTCTTGATTTGTTTTTTCTCCACACTTACAGCTTGAACCGCACTCGCTTGTCCGGCAGACAACAGAGTAGAAGCCGAAACAGCCAGAGTCAGCGCTACCGCTGGTAATACTCTTTTGGATAATTTCACAATGATTCCTCCTCGTAATATCTCTAAAACAAAAAATGAATGCATGAGTCTATATTCATTTGTTCATCATTAAGAAGATTAGCATTAATTTGTAAATGAAAACCAAGAATTTTGTATACCTGAGGTAAAATAAAGGCGATATTTTAATATTCTTTGCATGAGGATTAAGTCAAACATCCCAATCAAAGTAAAATGATCCCGGCGAAAGATTCACATGATCTGTGCCATACCAAATCACAAAAAATATACTCATTCCGCTGGTTTTGAAGTATGATACAACATATGTAGAACGCTTTCATTTTTATATTTACTGTTAGTATAAAATCAATTTCACTTTCAGGAGGCTCTTTACCATTGACCAAAACAACTCCAACTTATGATGGGTATCTCTTTGTACATTTTATTGGCGAACAACCAGACGGAGAGCAGGTTTATTTCTCCTATAGCGAGGATGGTCTTCACTGGAAGGATCTTAATGGCGGATCTCCTGTGCTGTTTTCCGACCTTGGAGAAAAGGGGGTACGGGACCCGTTTCTGGTTCGTTCAGTCAAGGAAAATAAATTTTATCTGATTGCTACGGATCTCCGCATCGCAAGCGGCAAAGGGTGGACTCATGCCGTTAATGCCGGGAGCCGTGACGTAATCATATGGGAATCCAGCAATCTCGTGAACTGGTCATCCCCATGGAACGTTACACTAGGTGTTGAGGGCGCTGGATGTGTCTGGGCACCGGAAGCTGTGTATGATGAAATGGCAGATGAGTTTCTTGTATTCTGGGCTTCTGCGACGCAGGAACCTCAGGAGCAAGAACGAAAACAAAAAATATACAGCGCTCGCACAAAAGACTTTCGTACGTTCTCCGCATCGGAAAAATACATTGAGCGGGATAATCATATTATTGATACAACGATTCTTCCAGCGGATGGCTCTTATTATCGATACTCCAAGGATGAAACAACCAAAAACATACGGGTAGAAAAAGGAGACTCTCTCGACAAAGGGGCGTTTGTTACACTTCAAGCTCCGGTACTGGAGGCTGTGGCAGGTGTGGAGGGACCTCAAATCTTTAAATTCAATGACCGGGAGGAATGGTGCCTGATTGTTGATCGATTTGCTGAAGGAAAGGGTTATCTTCCTCTGCTGACTACAGATCTAAGAAGTGGAGAATTCCGAATCGTCCCTGATGGTGATTTTGATATGGGAACGAATCAAAAGCGTCATGGAAGTGTCCTGCCAATCACAGCTGAGGAGTGCAGCCGGCTTCTCACGGCTTTCGGGGATGGTCATCAGGTGCTTCCCGGACAATATGCCGATCCTGATGTCGCACAGTTTGGGGATCGTTACTATATGTATCCCACAACAGATGGCTTCGAGGGGTGGTCGGGGACACAGTTCAAAGTGTTTTCTTCTTCAGACCTGAAGCATTGGCAAGATGAAGGTGTTATCCTTGATCTGGGAACAGAGGATGTAGCTTGGGCAACCGGTAATGCCTGGGCACCGGCAATCGCCAACCGTAACGAAAAGTTCTTTTTTTATTTCTGTGGCAAAATGCTGAACGGCGAGAGTGCCATTGGCGTTGCTGTAGCAGATACACCGATTGGTCCATTCCTGGCCGAGTCACAGCCTTTAATCACAATGGAGCAGTTGAAACGTCTGGGCATCACCATGGGTCAGGCCATTGATCCCTCCATCTATGTCGAAGAGGATGGAAGAACGTATCTGCTATTTGGCAATGGACATGCTGCCATTGTGGAGCTTGGTGAAGACATGATAAGTGTCGTAGAGGACACAATGAGCAATCTGGCGGGCTTGCATGATTTTCGTGAGGCTGTAGCCGTGTTGAAGCAGGGTGGACTTTACCACTTTACGTGGTCCTGTGATGACACAGGCAGTGAAGACTATCATGTGAATTACGGTACGGCAGAGCAGCTATATGGTCCAATCACCTATCGATACCCAATCCTGAGCAAAAATGTGGAGAAGGGCATGCTGGGCACAGGTCATCACTGTATATTTAATGATTCCGAAACGGGTCAATACCAGATTTCCTATCATCGTTTTGTCACGCCACTATCCAGATTTTCCTCTGGAAAGGGTTATCACTGCGAAATATGTATGGACCCGCTTCTTTTTGGTAAGGACGGACTGATTCAGCCTGTTATACTCTAATATAAGACGTTCAGTTAAATCATTATTTTATGAAGATCTGATACAACATGAATGCCTGCCAAATGTCGCTTTTAGCGGTTTTGGCAGGCATTTTTATCATCCACCTGGAACAAGCCAAAGCCTTAGGGTTGAGCGGGTATGGAACTTATTAAACGCATTAACTTCAGAATACATTTGACAGGAGAATCAATAAATCGTATTATTACGATATAACGATATAACGATTTAGGAGGAATACCTTTTGAACACTCCCGCTTTTGACAGCAATAATATTAAACAGTTCGATGAACCTGCTAACCTGCTGAAAGCTTTATCTCACCCCATTCGTTTATGCATTGTGCGGGGACTGATGATGAAAAAAAAATGTAATGTTTCTTATATGCAGGAATGTCTGGATCTTCCCCAATCAACAGTCTCTCAACACCTCCAGAAGCTTCGTAGTGCAGGTATTGTTGCGACGGAGCGGAATGGTCTTGAAGTAAACTATGTGCTTGCCGATCAACGGGTTGAACAGATTATTAAAACTTTATTTGAAAAGGATGATTGTGAATCATGAGCAAAAAAGTACTGATTGTTGGCGGTGTAGCTGGAGGTGCATCTGCAGCTGCACGTCTTCGCCGTCTGGATGAACATGCCGAGATTATTATCTTTGAGAAAGGGCCTTATATCTCATTTGCCAATTGTGGCTTACCTTATTATATAGGTGGATCAATCGAAGTTCGAGAGCGTCTGCTAGTGCAAACGCCAAAAGGGATGGCAGATCGCTTTCGTATCGATGTTCGTACAGGAAGTGAGGTTGTAGCTATCGATTCGCAGAAGCGAGTGGTTAAGATACAGTCTCAGGAGCGCGGTGCATATGAAGAAAGTTATGACGAGTTGATATTGTCACCAGGTGCAAAACCGCTCATTCCTGATCTTCCGGGCAAGGACAATCCACTAATTTATACCGTACGAAGTATTCCAGATATTGATCGGATCAAAGAACAGGTAAGTTCTTCTAACAACCAGTCTTCGATTGTCATAGGCGGTGGATTTATTGGCGTGGAAATGGCTGAGAATTTAAAGGAAGCTGGTCTGGATGTAACGCTGATTGAGGGGAACGCACAAGTACTCACACCATATGATACCGAGTTAGCAGCCGCATTGGCACAAGAAATGGAGAATCATGGTGTGAACCTGCTGTTTTCCAAACGTGTCCAGGGATTTCATTCCCTGGAGCAAGGCATAGGGGTTGAACTTGCGGATGGTCATGTGTTGACAGCTGACATGGTTATTCTTGCGATAGGCGTAACGCCAGACACCTATTTTTTGAAAGATAGCGGCGTTTCGCTGGGTGCACGTGGACATATTATCGTAAATGAAGCTTTAGAAAGCAGCGTGCCACATATCTATGCTGTTGGGGATGCGATCGAAGTAACGGAAACTATTCATGGTACGAAGGCAACAATACCACTTGCCGGACCTGCCAACAAACAAGGCCGTATTGTTGCCGACCGTATCGCAGGGCTTCCTTCTACCTATAAAGGAACACAAGGTACGTCCATTATCAAAGTATTTGGAATGACCGCAGCCACGACAGGCAGTAATGAAAAAACACTGCAACGTCTCGGCGTGGAATATCAAACCGTTATCGTACATCCTGCTTCTCATGCATCGTATTATCCGGGTTCAAGTGCGATTACTCTTAAACTGCTGTTTACTCCGGAAGGTAAAATTTTGGGCGCACAAGCAGTCGGTTATGATGGAGTGGATAAACGAATAGATGACATTGCTGTAGCCATTCATTTTGGAGGACATGTCCGGGATTTGACAGAGCTTGAACTGAGTTACGCGCCACCTTATTCTTCTGCCAAAGATCCCGTGAATATGGCTGGATATGCAGCAGAGAATATGATCACCGGACGTGTTCAGACGTTCACCTATAATCAACTGGCTGATCGTCAGCCGGGGCAGTCGATACTTCTGGATGTTCGCAGTGAAATCGAGCATCAAAATGGTCATATTCCGGATTCACTCTCTATTCCAGTTGATGAGCTTCGTCAACGTTTAGATGAATTAGACCCTTCCAAAGAAATCTGGCTATACTGTCAAGTCGGCTTACGTGGTTATACAGCTTCGCAAATTTTGCGTCAGCATGGTTTTAGCGTAAAAAACCTGAGTGGTGGTTATAAAACATACCGACAAGCCCAATTTAAGCCTGCTCCATTTACTGCTACAACACAAGAGCAGCAAGATCCTGTGATAGACGCGAACGAAAAGGAGTCTATTCCTACTGACTCAGCACAGCCGCAACGTATTGATCATGAGTTGAACGTATGCGGATTAAGTTGTCCTGGTCCCCTGATTCAGGTTAAGCAGAAAATGGATCAACTCTCAAACGGAGAAACCCTTCGTGTGAAAGCTTCCGATCCAGGCTTCTATGAAGATGTCAAAGCATGGGCCACGATGTCGGGTTCCACAATCTTGCAGTTGGAAAGGCTGAAAGGCGGTACGATTGAGTCTGTCATTGCTAAAAATACAGCACAACCCGTATCCGAATCCCCCATCAGCGATCCAGCCAGCACGATGGTTGTGTTCAGTGGCGATCTGGATAAAGCGATCGCTTCACTCATTATTGCAAATGGGGCCGCAGCCAGTGGACGGAAAGTAACCCTATTTTTCACGTTTTGGGGATTGAGCATTATTCGCAAGCAGCAGCCGCAGAAGTTATCCAAAACCATGATCGGCCGTATGTTTGATATGATGTTACCTCACGGGAGCCAGAAGCTTGGCATGTCCAAAATGAATATGCTCGGAGCAGGCCCGAAGATGATCCGTGGTTTGATGAAAAAACATCATGTGCCTTCATTGGAAGAATTGATTGAGAGCGCAATTGCACAAGGAGTAGAGATCGTTGCCTGCCAAATGTCTATGGATTTAATGGGAATTCAGCGTGAAGAATTAATAGACCAAGTTAAAATTGGTGGTGTAGGTTACTATCTTGGACAAGCATCACAAGCCAATCATAATCTGTTTATTTAAAAAATTATCACAAACTCCAAAAAGCGTTGATTCGAATTCGAACCGACGCTTTTTGGCTTTTTGGACTTAATCATCAAGTAGTAAACATTGACTTCATTATTTCGATATTATAATATAAGCATACACTTATATGTAGTCGAAGGAGGAAGTGCTATGGATTCTATGCAAGAGGTAGCGGATAAGCTTAAATTGCTGGGTGATAAAACACGCCTTACGATCCTTACACTCCTCAAAGAACGTGAATGGTGCGTGTGTGAATTTGTAGAGATTTTAGACATGTCACAACCTGGAATTAGTCAACATTTGCGCAAGCTGAAGGATCAAGGCTTGGTTAAAGAAAATAAACGTGGTCAGTGGGTATACTACTCTTTAAATGTAGAGAATACACCCTATATTACATCTGTCCTGGATTTGATGCCGGATACAGCAACTATTCTTAAATCGTTAAATAAGGAAAACTTTACTTCAGAGTGTAATTAATTTTTGATCATTATATAAGTATATCATTATATACAAATATAAATAAAGCTGAACTGAAAGGGGGTGCATGGTTTTGTTTTCTACGCTGTTAGCCTGCATCATCTTTTTGATTACACTTGTACTCGTTATTTGGCAGCCTAAAAACCTGTCCATTGGTTGGTCTGCTTGTGGAGGAGCAATCCTTGCTTTACTTGTGGGTGTGGTCAATTTGGAAGATGTATGGGATGTGACACAAATCGTATGGAATGCCACGCTTGCTTTTGTTGCAATCATTCTGATCTCATTAATTCTGGATCGTATCGGCTTTTTTGAATGGGCTGCTTTACATATGGCCAAAGCCGCTCATGGCAATGGTGTACGAATGTTTGTTTATGTCTCCATCCTGGGAGCGGTGGTTTCTGCTTTCTTTGCCAACGATGGAGGCGCACTGATTCTGACACCGATTGTTCTAGCCATGGTACGTGCACTGAATTTCGATGAGAAAAAAGTATTCCCATTCATTATCGCCAGCGGATTTATTGCGGATACAACTTCCTTGCCGCTGGTTGTAAGTAACCTGGTCAACATAGTGTCTGCCGATTTCTTTGGTATTACGTTTATGGAGTACGCAGGAAGGATGTTTATTCCAAATCTGTTCTCGCTGGCGGCGAGTATCGGTGTACTGTATCTCTTTTTCCGCAAGAGTATTCCCAAACATTTTGATGCCAGTGAATTGAAGCCTCCGGTATCTGCCATTAAGGATATGAAAATGTTCCGGTTGTCGTGGGTGGTGTTAGGGGTTCTGCTTATTGGATACTTTACCAGTGAATTTATCGGCATTCCCGTATCTTTTGTAGCAGGTGTTGTTGCGATATTCTTCCTGATCATGGCTTCCCGGAGTTCTGCTGTACCAACTACATTGGTTGTCAAAGAAGCGCCGTGGGCCATCGTATTTTTCTCCATCGGCATGTATGTCGTGGTTTATGGTCTACGTAACGTGGGTTTAACGGATCTTCTAGCCGTGGTCATTCAGGCTGTGGCGGATCAGGGATTGTTTGCTGCAACGATGGGTATGGGCTTTATTGCGGCAATCATTTCATCCCTGATGAACAATATGCCTACCGTGTTGATTGATGCGCTTGCCATTGATGCAACCACAGCTACAGGGACTGTTCGGGAGGCGCTTATCTATGCCAATATTATTGGATCAGACCTGGGTCCCAAGATTACCCCGATTGGTTCACTCGCGACCCTGCTTTGGCTTCATGTGCTGAGCACCAAAGGTGTCAAAATCTCATGGGGCACTTACTTCAAGACAGGTATCATAATCACCATTCCGACTCTGCTTATTACGCTAGTGGGTCTGTATCTGTGGTTAAGCATTCTATAAAAGCAATCTATAATTCAAGTAACGAGGAGACGATGAACATGAGTAAAAAAACACTGTACTTCCTGTGCACAGGCAACTCTTGCCGGAGCCAAATGGCCGAAGGCTGGGCCAAGAAATATCTAAGTGAGGACTGGAACATCTATAGTGCAGGAATCGAGGCACACGGTCTGAATCCAAAAGCCGTGGAAGCCATGAACGAAGTTGATCTGGATATTTCGACTCAAACTTCGGACATCATTGATTCAGAGTTGTTGAACAATGCTGATTTCGTAGTCACGTTGTGTGGGGATGCCGCAGATAAATGTCCCATGACGCCTCCACATGTGAAGCGGGAACACTGGGGATTTGATGATCCTGCCAAAGCGCAAGGTACAGATGAAGAGAAATGGGCCGTATTCCAAAGGGTTCGTGACCAGATCGGGGAGCGTATTAAAACATTTGCTGAAACCGGAAAATAATACAAACCTGCCTGAGCAGGATAATTGAATGCGTACCGAGAGATGCCACAATCAGTGGCATTTTTTTGTTCAAAAAAAATGAACGTTTCATTCAGAAACGGTTCTTTGACTTGCCCATAACAGCAACATAGAGTGAGGACAAGGACGGTGGTTGATTTTATATAAAAATGAGAAGCGTATACACCCTTGACTTTCCCCTGTACGGGAAACTATATACTCGTATTATGTTAAAAGATTGGAGATGATATATTGTTCAAAATCAGTGCGTTTTCCAGGCTAAGCAGGGTCTCATTAAAAACACTGCGTTATTATGACCAGATTGGCATACTTAAGCCGAGAAAGGTAGATCACGATACGGGTTACCGTTACTATTCCGCAGATCAGCTTCTCGAGCTTAACCGAATCTTCATTTATAAAGAATTGGGGTTCACGTTGCCACAAATCACACAGCTGTTACAGGAACATATCACATTGGAGAATATTCAAGGCATGTTTAAGCTAAAAAGAAGCGAAATTCAGCAGATTATCGATACGGAACAAACCAAACTCGTCCGAATTGAGGAACGCATGCAGCTTCTAGAGGAAGAGGGGCACATTGAAACCGGGCAAGAAATCCGAATCAAAGAGGAAGGTGCTCGGCAGTTTCTTTTTCAGACAGGGTGCGGGAGGGAAGAGAAGATCCCGAGTTTATTTCATCAGTTTGATCAGTCATTAACAAAAGAAATGCGCCAACTGATCCCTGGACCACAGGTTGTTTTGTGGAAAGAAATCGCAGGACAAGAGGAAGCGTTCGAGTTTGAAATAGGTTATTTCTTAACCTGTGAGCTGCGATCAGCTCCCTACCCATTTCAACTGCGGACTCTTCCTGCTGAGCCCATGATGGCCACCATAGCTTATCGTTCCAATGCCACCTTTGCCTGTAAAGCCTGTGTTCATCTAGCTACATGGATTGAGAATAATAACTATCAGATCAAGGAGAACGGAGCTGGTAGGGAATTATATTTACCCTTATCTCAAGAACAAGATGTACAGTTTATAGAAATACAAATTCCAATACTAAATAGATAACTAGAGAAGACGGAGTGGATTAAAGTGAAAAATAAATGGATTATATATATCTTGGCATTGGCTGTTTTTCTGATCGGAACCCTTGAATACATTATTACAGGAGTCATTGAAATGATCGCCTCAGACTTGAGCGTATCTACTTCTGAAGTGGGTTTACTGGTGACTGTATTTGCTCTGGCAGCGGCCATTATCGCTCCGATTCTCATTGCAATTACAATAAATATGGATCGCAAGAAGTTACTGTTGGCCGCCCTCAGCGTGTTTATTGCCAGCAACGGACTTATGCTTGTTGACCTTTCTTATGAAACTTTACTATGGGTGCGAATTATTCAAGGGGCTAGCGGAGGAGTGGCTACCGTAGTAGCGATGGCCGTATCGACACGACTAGTTGAAAAAGAAAAAAGGGGCAATGCTATCGGCATCATTTTGATGGGGCTCAGCAGTTCGCTTGTACTCGGTGTCCCATTGGGCACATTTTTTAGTGAAATGTTTGGATGGAGAGTTCTATTTGTAATCATTGGATTATTAAGTGTTCTTCCATTACTTATTATCTACAAAAAGGTTCCGGCAATCAAAGAGGAAGAAAAGATCACCCTCAGAATGCAGGTCTCCATTTTAAAAAATCCACTCATTCTGACTGCCTTGCTTATTACATTATTGTATATCGGCGGCTATTCGACACTGTTCACGTATATTACGCCTTTCTTGCAAGCTACGTCTTCTCTTTCCATGACCGAGATAAGCGGTGTTCTGTTTCTCGCGGGAATTTGCAGCTTTGTCGGATCAAAAGTGGGCGGACAATTGGCAGATGCAAAGGGATCAAAGTTTACAATTTGTCTAGGCCTTCTGTTACAAGGGGTAACTCTTCTTTTGTTCGCTCTAGCTGGAGTTAATCTTATCATGTTAATCTTGGTTTTAATGATTTTTATGTTAGCAACGTGGAGCATATCTCCGGCCCAGCAACTATATCTGGTTACACTGGCACCTCGTAATCCCGACATTGCCCTTAGCGTAAATACGTCGTTTATCCAATTTGGTTTTGCATTGGGATCTGGATTAGGTGGGATTGTGATCAGTCGTTCATCTGTCATGTATTTGAATTGGTTGGGGTTTGGAGCTGTAAGCGTAGCTTTATTTCTTGTCCTAATTCTATTCAAAAGGATGAGAAGTAGGACTGAAAACTCTATGGTTACTGGTGAATAGGTAGGTGGACTGGTTAAGTTACACAGGAGATCTATCTGGCGTTATAGTCCTAATTAGAAAGAGGGAATGTACAAGTCGTACATTCCTTGAAAAATCCCGCCAGATCAGGATGGTTTAACGCATAAACATGATATTGTGCTGCATCCTCGGAGCTGATCCATGGGATCGGTTTATCCGCTGGCACTGGGTAGAAAAGCAACCCATTATGGATGAGACCCGGAATCAAGAAGTTCTCCATATAGATTTACAAGACTGGGGTCTACAGCATATGTAAGCACCTTAAACACGTGGGCAAACAACAATTAAAGCAACGAAGCACCGCAAAAAACCGGCATGCGCGTAGGCGAGATCAGGATGAAAACACATCTATCCCGACCGACCGTATCCCATCATCTGAAAATATTAAAAGAATCGCAAATTGCGCAAGTCATTTTGCGCTGGCATCTGCAACGCGGAATTATGGTCATTCCCAATCAACGAACCCTCAACGGATTAAAGAGAATATCGAAATATTCGACTTTGAACTGAATGAGGAGGACATGGACCATATACGGCGGTTGGACACAGGTAAGAGATATTCCATAAGCCCGAATGGCTACATGATCAACCCAATTTATATAAATTTGATGAAACTGTTTATTCGCTGATAATCCTGTTAAAATAAAGGGCCATCCCGATCAACCTAAAGACAATAACAATCGTTTTCCAATCTTCAATAAAACTTTCAGCTGCGCCCAGCAGATAATGATTGAAATGACCATAACGATTACAAAGAACAGAAAAACAATAATTTTCATTATGATCAAACGTTTTCCGTCCGGATGTTTGGAAGCTCTGCTGGCAGAGTTATCTTTAGACTTAATCATAGCTCGTATACCGACTATGCAGGCAGTAGCCAGCATTATAAAAAGCATTAAAGTTGCCATTCGTTCAGCAGTAAAAGCGATGAGATTTGATCCTCCCGGACCAGAACCCGTGCGCAAAAACCAATGGCAGAAGGCAACAACAGAAAGAGATGACAGGAACAAGATAAATATAATCTTCCACATCCAGTCGAACAGCTTGAAGAAAGGACCGGGTGGATTGATTTTCTGTTCCCGGCGAACCCGACGCTCGGCGTTTCTTCGATCGATTATTGCTCGTTTGGATTTCATGGATGTCTAACCTCCTGCAGTTTTACTGTTCTTCCTCGTAACATTAAGAATATCACAGTAATGACAATCAAGTCCCATGTTGATTTGAAACCTTTTAGTTAAAAGCTGCGTTTAAAAGCTAGAAGGCAATGAACTTGAATCCAGAAAGGATGTAAGAAAAAAAATGAATAGAAACAAGAAGAGAAATAAGTTAATTGTAAGTGCTATTATGACAGCATTACTGGCATCGCCCCTGGCACACTTCATGGCCGAAGGCCAACCGGTAGCCGCTGCAGCTTCCGTTTCCAAATATAAAGTTACCGCACAACCGTTCAGCATTGAAGGAAAGAAATCAAACATTGGTACGATTAATAAAAACGGATCGACCTATATTGCTCTTAGGAACCTAAATACAGCCCTGGGTTTAACCACCAATTTCAATAAGACTAATCAACTCGTTGAAGTGTCGGGAAATGGACGATCGCTTCAAATTAATCTCTCTAACAATACTATTCATTTGAACGGACAACCGGTCTTTGGACCTCAAGTCATTCTCCAGGACAATACAACTTATTTGCCACTTCGCTTCCTATTGGAGCGGATGGGCTATGTAATTTCATATCAGAATAGTACTAAGCAGGTCGGTATTCAATCGATTAAGGAAAACGACTTGCAGGTTCAAGCGGAAGAGATCGGTGCCGACGGAGATGGCAAATCATTGCTCGTCTACTATCCGGTAATTAAGGGCTATGCAAGAGAGAAAGTACAGGATAAGATCAACGCCTTTTTGAAGCAGGAGACCGACAAGCACATTGCAGCGGGATCGAAGGAAATGGATACAGTCGTAAAAGCGAATAATCAATTACTAATCAAAAATCCAAAGGCTGAAATTCGGCAACCGAGCCTCGATGGCAGATTTACAGTTATGTATAACGAGAATGGAAAATTGAGCCTATATGTGGATTATGATCTTTATATGGGGGGAGCGCACGGAATGACGACGAGGGTTCCTTACACGTTCGATCTCGTAACAGGTGATCTGATTTCGTTGAAGGAAGCAGCAGGTAACGCCGATTATGTCTCTATCATTAACAGCCAAATCACAGATCACATCAATCATCGCGGATTGGAGTTGTCCACTCCATTTAAGACGATTGAAGCTGATCGAGATTATTACCTGAGCCATGATGGTATCGTTATCTATTTCACAGAATATGAATATACTTCCTACGCTGAAGGAATGCCAGAGTTTATTATTCCTTATTCCGAGTTCAGATGACGGAAACTGTGGCTTCAAACTCTAAAAGTCTATCGGAGCATGATAAGTCGTGTAGTGACAGTGAGACGATAAGGGGGAAAGTGAAATGAATACGATCAAGCGCATGATGGACCATCTGTACTGGGCAGACGAACGTATTTTAGACGCGCTCGAGGAGTCAAAGACAGAGAACAAGGAGCTTCTGAAGCTGGTTCGACATGTTGCGGTTGCGGAACGCGTATGGCTGTCCCGATTGCAAGGCAAGGGTAGCGCACAATATTCATTGTGGGAAGAAACGGAAGACTTGACGGCGATCCGGGAGATCTTCGAAGAAAACATCGAGCAATATCGCGTCTATATGGACGGGCTCGAGGAATTCAAATTGGATGAGATCATTGACTATGCAAACCAGAGCGGGGTTCCGTTCCGAACTTCCATCCGGGACATTCTCTCGCAAGTCATCTTACATGGGCAGTATCACCGGGGACAGATTAACCGGGCACTTCGAACCGAATCGGCGGAGCCTGTCCAAGTTGATTACATCACCTTCGCACGACTCTAAAGGGCGGGGAAAATCATCAACATTGCTGTGCCAAGTAATAACAAAATAGTCGCAGAAATAGCCGCCAACCTGGCGGCTATTTTGTTTCGAAATTCAAAAATCTTTTACAACTACGTCGCCGCGGTAAATCTTGACGGTAATATGCTAGACGCCATGAACCAGCCCAACATTATTACCTTTTATAGAAAGAAAAGCTCAGCGGTATGAACCATCAGGATGATCGGCTACCGCAGTCTGCTGCGATTGGCTGCGATATTCGCTTGGCGCGATGCCTGTCCACCGCTTGAACTGGCGGCTGAAATGCGCATTGGTCTTATACCCCAACATCATCGCAATATGGTCTATGTTCAGGTCGGTTTGTTTTAAAAGCCGCTGCGCTTCGTTCAGAAGGGTTTCGGATAGAAACTTGCGTGGAGCGATGCCGTATACCTGCCGAAAAATACGATTAACCTGTGACGGGCTAATGCTCAGCGACTTGGCAATGTCCTGAATCCAGGTTCGATCGCTCTCCTGAATTTCCCCGTGAAGATGGATATATCTTACCGAATCCTCAATGTGCTCAGCAATCTGATGGGCAATAGTTTCTTTTCTCGACAACGTAACGGAAGCTTGCTGAGATAACTGGCCAACCAGGGAACCAAGCAGTTCAAACACGGCGGCATGTACCTTCATTTGTTTGGAGGAAGATAACGAGTTAGACAGATGCTCTGTAGCCAGACCATACAAGGTAGACAGGGAAGAGGAGAGCCCCAGAGCCAAATTCGAATTTGCCGGATAATAGATGTCTTTGCAACGGTTAAGTTCTCTGCAAAAGGATGTATCGTGTATGCTGAAATGCACGGAAAAATAAGTGAACCCCTCCGGTCCGGCTCCGGTGCAAGAGTGGGTCATACCCGGTCGGATGAACAGGAGGTCGCCAACCGACTGACGATAAGACTGCCCGTTGACCACCATGTTCATCTGCCCGTCCATCATCCAGTGAACTTCATACATGGAATGTTCATGAGACGGATAAGTCCAGCTGGAATCAACTTTTCTTGCATGCAGCCCCAATAATTGAAAAGACATGCGAACATCGGGTAGACGACCTAAATACACAGCATCCGAAAGCTTGGTCACAGCAAACCAACCCCCTTGTACGATTCTATATTCCAACATCCTGTCATCGAAGTGTCCTCGTAAATTATTTTCAGTTCAACGGATATAACCTCATCTTAACAGAAAAAAAATGCGTGAAAAGGGTAAATCGTCGGAGTGATTAGAACATCGTCATGAACCATAGCCGGTGCTATGGTAGTATTATCAACCCGATGGGGAAAAATGGAGGCAAGCTTGAATGAGAATTATTCGATTTCTGGACGGACAACAGAAGTGGCTGGCAGCCGTTACGGATGATGAACAAGCGTATCGTTTGCCACAAGCAGATTTTATGACTTTGATCCATCAAGCAAGAAAGCAGGGGATTTCTCCAGTTCAACTTGTTGAAAGCGCTTTTAAACCGTCAAACAAGTTAACTGACGATTGGACTTCCCTGCATCTAATTACTCCATTGGAAGCTCCGGAAGTATGGGCGGCGGGTGTAACTTATCAACGCAGCCGCGAAGCGCGAAATTATGAAGCAACCGAAGGCAAGCTGGATGCAAAAACCTTTTACGATAAAGTTTATGATGCCGAAAGACCGGAGATCTTTTTTAAATCTACAGCAGCCCGCACCGTCGGGCCCAATGAGGCTGTCACACTTCGCAGCGATTCCAATTGGCAGATCCCGGAGCCTGAGCTGGGGTTGGTGCTTGCCGCAGATGGCAGCATTGTGGGATACATCGTTGGCAATGACATGAGCTGCCGCGATATTGAAGGGGAAAACCCGCTGTATCTGCCGCAAGCAAAAATGTGGCGCAATTCCTGCTCGATAGGTCCATCCATTCGTCTGGCGGAAACGGTGCAGAATCCATATGCGTTCAGCATCGTTTGCGAGATATATCGTGAAGCTGAAATAGTTGTCAAAAGCGAGGCAAGCACAAGTGAGTTAAACCGAAAACTCGATGAACTGGTCTCCTTTCTGGCAAGAGATAACGATCTGTTTGACGGTACGGTGTTATTGACAGGCACAAGCATTGTGCCCCCTAATGATTTTACACTTGCACCCGGGGACCGCATTGAAATATCCATTAGCGATATCGGGACACTTATTAATCCAGTCATTTCAAACTAATGTACGAGGAGGATGAATGCAATGACCACATTTCAGGTAGAGCAGACATACAGCAATTACATTAACGGAGAATGGGTGAAGGCGATATCCGGTGAAACCGAACCGAGCATCAACCCGGCGAGTCGGAAGGAGGTAGTTGGTTACGTACCCACCTCAGGCGTAGAGGATCTGAACCGGGCTGTTGCAGCCGCGAAGGAAGCAGCAAAAGATTGGCGGAGGTTATCGGGTGCGGAACGCGGAAACTATCTATTTCAAGCAGCCAATGTGCTGGAACGCCGGGCCGATGAAGTTGCAGAGGCGATGACCAGGGAAATGGGCAAAACACTCCCTGAAGCCAAAGGAGAGACACTGCGTGGTGTCGCGATCTTAAGGTATTACGCCGGAGAAGGCATGCGAAAAACCGGTGATGTCATTCCATCAACGGATAGCGAAGCGCTGATGTTTACGACCCGCGTACCCCTTGGCGTTGTAGGGGTTATTGCTCCTTGGAATTTCCCGGTTGCCATTCCGATCTGGAAAACGGCTCCGGCCTTAATTTACGGTAATACGGTTGTGTTGAAGCCTGCTCAGGAAACTGCGGTCACTGCAGCTAGATTAATGGAGTGTTTTGAAGAGGCGGGCATTCCGGCAGGTGTTCTTAATCTGGTATGTGGCAGAGGCTCAGTGATCGGATCTGCACTTGCTGAGCATCCGGATGTGGGCGGAATAACGTTCACAGGTTCCAATGAAGTGGGCAAACGGGTCGGCGGCGCAGCACTGGCACGTGGGGCCAAGTATCAACTTGAAATGGGTGGGAAAAACCCGATTATTATCGCGGCTGACGCTGACCTGGATTTGGCTGTGGAAGCCACAATCAGCGGAGGGTTGAAATCGACCGGACAAAAATGTACGGCCACCAGCAAAGTCATTATTGAACGAAAAGTATACGATGCCTTCAAAGAAAAACTGCTCTCGCAAATCCAGGAAATTCGACTGGGTGACGGCATGTCTTCTGGAAGCTGGATGGGTCCATGTGCAAGCGAAGGACAGCTCAATACCGTGCTGAGTTACATTCAAAAAGGCCAGGATGAAGGTGCTGTTCTGCTCGCTGGCGGAAAAAGAGGTGACGGTCCGGGACTGGAAGAGGGATTCTATGTGCAGCCTACCGTATTTGAAGGGGTCGAATCCCATATGTCCATCGCCCGGGAAGAAATCTTTGGCCCGGTTCTGGCCTTGATTGCGGTAGATTCCCTGGAGGAAGCGATCGAAGCGGCTAATGATAGCGATTATGGCTTGAGTGCTTCCATCTATACACAGAACGTCGGAGCCATGTTGTCTTTCATCCGGGACATGGATGCAGGACTCGTCAGAATTAATGCAGAAACGGCCGGCGTAGAGCTGCAGGCTCCGTTTGGCGGAATGAAGATGTCGAGTTCACACTCCAGAGAACAGGGGCAAGCGGCTATCGAGTTTTTCACGGCCATCAAAACGGTCTTTGTGAAGTCATAAACTGTGGGAGGCTATCATGTACGAACAGATTACGTCGATTATGGGAGAGACCGCATCCAACTGCTTCGATATCATAGCCCATGCTCCAGGGGCTGCAGGACGTCTGCCTCTAACGGATGATTTGCTGCGGAATGCTCCAAGCGGCGACTTGTTTGGCATGTCCCAGAATGTTGGAATGGGCTGGAAGCCCGGGGATTTGAACGGAAAACAATTTCTGATCTTGAGTACACAAGGTGGCATACGCAATGAAGACGGCAGCCCGGCAGCACTCGGTTACCATACCGGCCACTGGGAGGTCGGCCTACTGATGAAGGCTGCCGCAGAGGAACTCTCAAGCCGGGGAGGAATCCCGTTTGCTGGATATGTCAGCGATCCGTGTGACGGCAGATCACAGGGGACAACCGGCATGTTTGACTCGCTTCCGTACCGGAACGATGCCGCTATGGTATTTCGCAGATTGATTCGCTCGCTGCCAACGCGTAAAGGCGTGCTTGGTGTCGCCACTTGTGACAAAGGTCTTCCAGCGATGATGCTCGCACTTGCTGGAATGCCTCAATTGCCTGGTGTAATCGTTCCCGGTGGCGTCACACTTCCGCCTACCGATGGAGAGGACGCCGGTAAAATTCAGACCATCGGTGCACGGTACGTCAACGGGGAAATTTCTCTGGAAATGGCGTCCGATTTAGGATGTCGAGCTTGTGCTACACCGGGAGGAGGCTGTCAGTTTCTAGGTACCGCTGCTACGGCCCAGGTTGTAGCAGAGGCACTGGGTATGACAGTGCCTCATGCCGCGCTTGCACCTTCCGGGCAGCCCATCTGGTTTGAAATGGCGCGCCAATCGTCACGTGCACTCATCCATATGGAGTCACAGGGGATGAGGATGGCAGACATTGTCACCGATGCATCCATTCGCAATGCGATGACCGTTCATGCCGCGTTTGGCGGATCGACCAATCTGCTTCTTCACATACCGGCGATTGCCCATGCCGCCGGTTTAACCGTACCCACGGTACACGACTGGATACAGGTCAACAAAAATGTTCCAAGGCTGGTTAGCGCCCTACCAAACGGACCGATCTTTTATCCGACCATACGTGTCTTTCAGGCAGGAGGTGTACCGGAGGTCATGCTACACCTCAGACAGCTTGGTCTGTTGGATGAGTCTGTACCAACGGTTACAGGTACTTCATTGGGTCAGGTACTGGACTGGTGGGAATCGTCGGAACGCCGTCATCTCATGCGGACGCAGTTAAAAGAGCAGGACGGTATCGATCCGGACAGTGTCATCATGAGTGTAGAACACGCTCAGCGGCTTGGAATCTCATCGACCGTAACATTTCCAACCGGGAATATCGCTCCAGAAGGTTCTGTCATCAAATCCACCTCTATTGATCCTGCTGTGCTGGATGAGCATGGCGTATACCGTCATCGTGGCAGAGCAAAGGTGTTTACCACTGAACGTGAGGCGATCCATGCGATTAAGACCGGAGGTATTCTGGCTGGCGACGTTGTTGTGCTTCTCGGGCGAGGTCCATCGGGAACTGGAATGGAGGAGACGTACCAGCTTACATCTGCGCTTAAACATTTGCCTTTTGGCAAATACGTGTCACTGATTACGGATGCCCGGTTCTCCGGTGTTTCCACCGGAGCGTGTATTGGTCATGTTGGCCCCGAAGCGCTGGCAGGCGGACCGATTGGCAAGCTGCGGAACGGAGACCTGATTGACATCACGGTTGATCGTAACACGCTGGAGGGCAGCGTTAACTTTGTCGGAGAAGGCGATCTGGAGTTTTCACCGGAAGAAGGCGCTCTCATCCTGGCACAAAGGCCCTTTCATCCAGATATGAGGCCTGATGAAGCTTTGCCGGATGATACAAAGCTCTGGGCTGCATTGCAATCGGTCAGCGGTGGGACTTGGAGAGGGAATATATATGATGTCGAGCGGATCGTAACCGCCCTGGAAGCCGGCAAAAAAGCGCTGGGCTGGTACTGATATCCACCTTTTGTGTATCTGTTGTTGTACAGATCATTACTTTCATACCGGAGGTTTCTTCCATGAATAAGATCCAGAAAATGATCACCAATCCCATCCTTCCCGGTTTCCATCCCGATCCGTCCATCTGCCGAGCAGGGGAGGATTATTATATCGCCACTTCCACCTTTGAATGGTTCCCTGGTGTACGGATTCACCATTCCCGGGATCTGGTTCATTGGCGGCCCATCGCTTCTCCGCTGACTCGTGTAACGCAGTTGAACATGGAGGGCAACATTAATTCCGGAGGCGTATGGGCACCCTGTCTTAGTTACGACAACGGTGTGTTTTACCTGATATACACCGATGTCAAAAGCCGGGTAGGCGCTTTTAAAGATACCCACAATTACCTTGTGACAGCAACGGATATCGAGGGCCCTTGGTCCGATCCGGTGTATCTGAACAGCAGCGGTTTTGATCCTTCCCTGTTTCATGATGAAGACGGGCGTAAGTGGCTGGTGAATATGATATGGGATCATCGTAAGGACAAAAATCGGTTTGCAGGCATCGTTCTTCAGGAATATTCTGTCCAGGAACATAAGCTGATCGGACCGGCCATGAACATATTTAAGGGAACAGAACTAGGCCTGACCGAAGCACCACACCTGTACAAACACAACGACTATTATTATCTCATTACGGCTGAAGGTGGAACCGGTTATGAGCATGCGGTTACCGCTGCACGTTCCCGTACGTTACAAGGTCCTTATGAGGTCGATCCTGCCAATCCGATCCTCACTTCATACGGCAGACCGGATTTAGCTCTGCAAAAGGCAGGCCACGGTAGTCTGGTCGAAACGCATACCGGCGAATGGTACATGGCTCATCTGGTTGGACGACCCGTTCATCACAAATATTGCATTCTTGGACGTGAGACTGCACTTCAGCCGTGTACGTGGAGTGAGGACGGCTGGCTGAGACTTGCGAGCGGTGACCGATATCCGGAGGTTCAGGTGCCTGCACCGAAGATCCCGTCACATCCATTTGAACCGATTACTGAAATGGATCACTTTGATCAATTTGAGCTTCGGCAGGATTGGAATACACTTCGTATTCCACCCGATTCGACTTGGCTCAGCTTGACGGAACGTCCCGGTTACTTGCGTTTGCACGGCATGGAGTCGATGAGTTCAACGCACAGGCAAAGCATGATCGCACGCAGACTTCAGGCATTGGAGTGTGAAGCCGAGACATGTCTGGAATTTGCGCCGGACCATCCACAACAAATGGCAGGATTGATTTTGTACTACGATACCCAGGACTATCTCTACTTACGTGTAACTTATCATGAAGAGAAAGGGCACTGCCTGGGGATTATTCAGTCCAAATACGGGGTATACGACGAACTGCTGGAGGATATTCCGCTAGAGTCGGTGAGCACGCTCCGTTTAAAGGCTGTGGTAGATCAAGATCGCGCCCGCTTTTATTATGCGTTAAATAGTGATTCATCCTGGAATACAGCAGGCGGGTGGATTGATATCACACATCTGTCCGATGAATCTCCGGAGTATATCCGGTTTACGGGAACCTATATCGGTCTTTGTGTGCAGGATCTTGGCGGAACCCGAAAACATGCCGATTTTGATTACTTTATGTATAAGGAAATATAGCATGCAGCTGGTGTATTGGAAAACATGTGACGGTCTTTTTGGAAGGAGCAGGGGACAATCCAAAGAGGACCAAATCACATATTTATCCATGTGAAATTAAAAATCATCAGCGGATTTTAATTTTAATAAGGCACATCTTCCATATAAATCAGTTGATATGGTTGGGACAATGATGGAAATAGAGGCCCGTCGGATTTAACCGCGCGAGATTTAACTCCGAACTTTTGAACCCAAAATGATAAAAAGTCCTTACGTTCACTTGAAACGTTAAGGACTTTTTATCGTTTGGCAATAGAAAAATCTCAGCCTATTTTTTCAATACTCACAACCGTTCTAATGGGTGGCGAGGGTTCTAGTTGGTCAAAGCCAGTAGTAATTCTTACTCTTTGCCCTACCTCAATTGTTTCATATGTTTCTCTATTGACCGAATAATACGAACCTTCCTGGTCTTGTGCTAGTTTTATAAAATCCTCAAGATTTCCATTCTCCAGATCTTCCTTACTTATATTTTGTAGTACAAGAAATTTATACTTGTCATTTTCATCTGTTTTAAATACTACAGTGCCCTCGAAAACTGGATAATTCTCTTTCTCATCCTTGTTAGAACAGCCCGCAAGTATAGTCATACTAATGAAGATAAACAATATTATTTTTTTCATAATAACCTCCTTGATTTGAAATAAAGTTTTCCCCTTGCTTTTAAGTATACCCTACATAAAAAAAGCAAATTATTACTAAAAGGTAATTCATACGAGAAAAGTATGAAACATCGCTTGAGGATTCCTTTAAATAATAAGTTCCTAGAGTCGAAAAAACAAAAAAAGAGGTCACGACGATGGATAGCCTAAAATGGATTCAAAGCTGGTATTATGAAAATTGTGACGGCGATTGGGAGCATTCATACGGTGTGCGAATTGATACGGTGGATAATCCTGGTTGGTCTGTCGAAATCGATTTGTCGGATACATATTTAGAAGATGTGCCATTTGATTCGATTGAAGAAGAGAGAAATGAACAAGATTGGTTCTACTGTATCGTGAGAGATGGAGTGTTTCACAGTGCAGGGGGAGCAAAAAATTTAGAAGAGATGCTTAATTGCTTCAAAAATTGGGCTTCGAATTTGGATAGAAATTAATGATGAACTGACTGAGGATGAGGCCTTGATTGGCTAAATGCCTTTTAGTTTTTTTATTTATAAACCATGGAGAGGATCAGATGATGTATCTAAAAGAATTCAATTTAGATTTACCGTATATTGTAGATGATGAAAATATTGAATCTATAATGAAAGAGCAAAATTGCGATCGCAACGAAGCTACAAAATTAGATTATGCGTTGAATTGGAAATGGAAAAGACGCTCTTTTAGCTTGGAAACTCGCTGTATTACAGCGATGTATGAACGTCTGTTGGGGAAATACAAAACGAAAGATTGTTGGAAAGTCCTAATAGAATGTGTAGAAAACATTACGGATGAACGGATTGTTAACGATTCTGGTGTGTGTTCGGTACCGATCCAATTTAGTTTGAATGATTTTAGTGCAAAAAATGAACTGGAGAAAAAAAAGACTACGCTTCGACTGCTAATGGAAGGCATAGAGAAACTTGCTCTACGTAATAATTGGGAGATTGATCCATTTAGGGAGATAGCTTTGCAAATCGAGGAGTTAGATTATGTAAATGAATGGACTTGGAAAAAGGATGTGAAGAGCCCTAATAAAAAGTACAATGCTAGAGTCATATGTCATCATAATGTAGATAGCATGGATATATTCCTATCTATTTTACAACGTGATGGTACGGAAGTACTTGTAGAGAAGGTCATATCAGAACAACCAGATGAATTTGCCTATGCTGAACATCTAGGTGAACTTACATGGGTATCTGATTTTGAAGTTGCTTTAATTAATAAAACAGGTACTGAAAGGCACTCTGTAACCCTGAAATATTAATTATTTGGCCGCTAAAAAACATTGTCCAGCTGGTGTCATGGTAACTTTTATTATTAGGCATGCTTTTATCTTGAGGTTGGATTCCTCTCGTATAAATGACATGCCCGTTTTTATTTATGCTGTAAATTTCTTGTGATTTTGCGTCCTGTTGGTGTCTGGGCGAGGCCGCCGGCTGCTGTTTCGCGAAGAGATTCAGACATGGCTGATCCAACCTCCATCATGACCTGCACTACCTCATCCGAAGGGATGACGGCTGCATACGGTTATCCCTTATGAGTGCTTAGGTGGGTTGTGGAGGTATGACCCTGCGATCGAAGCGTTAATGGTCAAGGCAAGAGTATCCATGACCTTTGTGGATTTTACAGAGGATTATTGGCAGAAGTCTGGGGAGATCGGAATCGTTCCTTCAACCTCCATCGTGGTGGGACTGCTGGAATTTGCGGAGTGGACGGGATACCAGGAAGCGGACAAGGCGCTTGCATACCAGAAGACAAGAAGAGAACAGGGGACGATCCGATATACGGATATCGGTGTTAACTGGTTGTTTATCCGGCAAACGGCTGAGGATTTGAATGCGTTTATGGCAGAAGTATTCACTTCGGCCTGCCAAAGGGCAGACCGGTGGGATAGAAGAAACACTGATGACGTATATGGCGTGTGGAGGTTATGCGGTCCAAGCTGCGGCAGCACTTCATATTCATATCAATACTTTGTATCAGCGTATTCATAAAATCGAAGAGATTCTGGGCATGTCCCTGAGTGATCAGGAGCATCTGCTCCACCGCAACAGGCCTGTTATCTCAAGCAGACATCTCGTTCATCGTGATGTTCAAATCAACTTACTCGAAATCACGCCTCAAACCTGTCACCCACATAATGAAAAGAGTGAATATGCGTTTTGGTGAGTTCAATCACGTTTTTGATAAATGCCTCGCGTGATTCATGATATCCGCTTAATATCCAATTGTTCAACAGTCCAAAAAAAACCGTAGGCGGTATAGTACTTGAAATAATCCATGTTCACTGGGGAGTTGTTGATCGTCTCAAAGACAAATTGCTCCTGATAGATTTTGAGTATGGTTTGTGGAAAGCCTGTATGTAGACCGGGTAACGTATCATCGTATTGAATCAGTTCGAAGAAGTCACGGTGCTCGTAGATATAATCCACGATTTGAAAAGATTCGGCATCCAGCTTGTTGGTTGAGACCTTTTGACCGTGCCAATAGGGTTTGCCTACTGCGCCCCTCAATCCTTCGAGTGTCATAGTCAACAACTCTTCGGCGAGAATATATTTATCCTGGTAGTGTAAATAAAACGTGCTGCGATTATAACCCGCCTGATCAACGATGTCTTTGACAGAAACACCATGGAATCCTTTTTTCTTAATGAGCTGAATCAGAGCAGCTTTTAGGTGCTCCTTGGTTCGATTACGATGTTGAGATGTCACAGTAAGTTCATTATTCATTCAAAAAAACTCCTATAAATATAGACATAGTTTTATAAAGTGTCTACGAGGTAGACACTTGGTCACATCTTAATGATTGGATTGGTACAATTTTAAGCATAGAATTAGTTTTGTAAACATCATATAGCACTATTTATATAGGCGCTATTCAAAATATTATACTGGGGGATTTATTCATGGGCAAACTTCAAGATAAAGTTGCAGTCATCACAGGAGGAGCATCCGGAATTGGTGCAGCGACAGCTCGCTTATTCGTTTCCGAAGGAGCTAAAGTGGTCTTGGTGGATCTAAATGAAGAAAAAGGCAAGGCGTTTGAGCAGGAACTGAAAGCGCTTAAAGCAGAGGCTCTCTTTATTAAAGCAAACATAACAAGTGAAGAAGAGGTTTCTGAGATTTTCAAACAAACCGTAGAAGCATTTGGTCAAGTGGATATCGTATTCAACAATGCGGGAATCGGGCGTGTTCATCCGACGCATGAACTTGATTATGCCGAATGGCGCAATACAGTCAATGTTGACCTGGACGGCGTATTCTTGGTTGCTCGTGAATCGATTCGCGAAATGCTCAAAATTGGTGGAGGTACAATCGTCAACACGGCTTCCATGTACGGATGGGTTGGTTCGCCTGGCTCTGCAGCCTACAATGCAGCTAAAGGCGGCGTTGTAAACCTGACTCGTTCGCTGGCGCTGGAGTATGCTGAGCAGAATATTCGGGTGAACTCCCTTTGCCCTGGCTTCATCGATACACCAATTATCCCGGAAGAGAGCAAACAAGCACTTTCTGCGGCAACACCAATGAAACGTCTGGGTCAAGCAGAAGAGATGGCAAAAGCCGTTCTGTTCCTAGCTAGCGACGATTCTTCATATATGACAGGAAATAGCCTGATCATAGACGGAGGATACACCGCTCAATAAGTGCAGCAATTATTGAAGCACACAAAGAACATAGTCCCATTAAAAGTCGCTATTCTAGCGGCTTT
Source organism: Paenibacillus sp. FSL R5-0701 (assembly GCF_037973995.1). Lineage (NCBI taxonomy): Bacteria > Bacillati > Bacillota > Bacilli > Caryophanales > Paenibacillaceae > Paenibacillus > Paenibacillus sp. FSL R5-0701. The sequence continues at coordinate 3,653,452 of NZ_CP150230.1, forward strand.
TTTTATTGTATTGGTATAAGAGCAGTTCCCAATCCAAGGACAACTGGCAAACAGCGAGTTTAGCTATTCATAATAGATGGCCTCATAAGGAAACTCTAACTTATTCAAGCGATATTCTTTGGGTGACATGGACATATATTGCCGAAAAACTTTGCCGAAATAACTGGGACTCTCAAACCCGCATTGTTGACCAATTTGGGAAATCGGAAGTTCCGTTGTGCGGAGTAGTCGGATTGCAACCTCAATGCGTCTGTCTTTGAGATAGGCTAGCGGTGATGTTTTCTCCGATTTCTGAAATAACCTGCACAAGTAGTGTTTATTGATATCGCAATGGCTGGCTAGAAGATCCAACGTCAATGGAGATGCATAATTCTCTCGGATGAACTTTTTACATTTCTCAATTGTTGTTATGGATAGGGCACCGATATCCTTCTCCGCATCCCGACTCGTCTGTACCAGGATAAGCAACCACCGATAGACTTGCATGGACAAGCGATACTTGTCCGTAACTTTCTCTTGATGAATCAAATGGATAATTTGCCATAACTCTTGAATCAAGGGAGAGTCCGCGTTTCGTCGAATGACATGCCCCTCATTATCATGCATCATATCCCAGATTCGGTTAGCTTCATCCCCGCGAATGTTGATCCATATAAATTCCCATGGTTCGTTGTTTTCTTGTTTATAGTAATAGCAATGTTCTCCGGAGATTTTAACAAGTAGGGCATGTCCCTTTGGTAAAGGAATCGTTTGATTTTCAATATCCAGATAACCCTGGCCATTAAGCGTGTATTGAAAAACGACGTGCCCCGGGTCCGGTCTACCATCACTTGGACAACGATATTCCTCGCTAGAAACGATCTGCCATCCAATAGAGTCCAGTGTCATGATTGATGTATCGTCATTACGAAAAGCATAAGAAACCGTATGAACCATCGTTTCATCTCCTTCCTAAAAAAGTCAATTATCTTATATAATACGTCACATTTTTTAGATTGTCTGTCTTTTTTTAGACCTGTAAGATAAATGTAAGCGGTAACATATAAGGGGGTGGCTATAAATTGTGTTCAAATGACAACAATCTGGGCAGGGTCGAACTGATGATTCTAAAAATGAATTTTTAGATAAGGGGGAGTTAATCGAATGATCCGAAGAACTGTTTCCATCCAGAAATCGATGTTGGTCTCTTTTTTAGCACTCCTTATGGTTATTTCACTGGCTGTTCCTCCGGCGCCGATACGTGCAGAGTCATCAAGCAGCCTGCCGGGTCGCCAAGGAGAGTATCTTAACCGGGGGTTGGTTGCGGTTCTTGTAGACAACGGCGTTTTTATAAGCTGGAGGTATTTAAACAACGATCCAGATGATATCGCTTTCAATATATATAAAAATGGAACTAAAGTGAACACATCACCCATAAGCGATGTGACAAACTACGTGGACACCACTGGTTTCGACAGCTCGCAATATCAGATCTCCACCGTTATTGCAGGCAAAGAGCAAATGCAACCAGAGGTTGTATCAGTCTGGCATAACGATTATCTGCCTATTCCGCTCGATAAACCGGCCGATGGTCGGACTAAGGATGGCGGAACGTACTCCTATTATGCTGGAGATGCTTCCGTAGCTGACTTGGACGGGGATGGCGAGTATGAAATTGTCTTCCTGTGGAGTCCAAGCAATTCCAAGGACAATTCGCAGGCCGGTTATACGGGGAATGTCTATATCGATGCCATCAAGCTGGATGGCACAAAGCTGTGGAGGATTGACCTGGGAGTCAACATCCGCGCCGGAGCGCATTATACGCAGTTAATGGTGTATGACCTCGATGGCAATGGAAAGGCTGAGGTTGTTGTCAAGACGGCGGACGGCACAAAGGACGGCCAAGGCACGGTCATTGGTGACGGCACGAAGGATTATCGCAACGACGGCGGATACATACTTTCAGGTCCAGAATATCTCACGCTGTTTAACGGTGAGACTGGCGCGGCTCTATCCACCGTGAATTATGATCCGCCAAGAGGCAACGTCAGTGATTGGGGTGACGGCTATGGCAACCGTGTAGACCGTTTCCTTGGCGGCATCGCTTATCTGGACGGTACGAAGCCAAGTGTCGTGATGAGCCGGGGTTATTATACCCGCACAGTGCTTGTTGCTTATGATTATGTTGGCGGGGAACTCGTCAAGCGCTGGACGTTCGACACGAATGAAGCAGGATCACAATATCAATCACAGGGCAACCACAATCTAAGTGTGCTGGATGTTGACAAGGACGGCAAGGACGAAATTATGTTTGGCGCCTTGGCCATTGACGATGACGGCAGCTTGATGTACAGCACCGGACTCGGGCACGGTGACGCCATGCACGCCGGCCAGCTCGATCCGAACCGGGAGGGCTATCAGGTCGTAAGTGTGCACGAGCATTCCGATGCGGCATACGGGCTGGAGATGCGCGATGCGGCAACAGGTGAAATCCTCTGGGGTGAGAAAACAGGTTTTGACACCGGCCGCGGGATGTCGGCGGACATTGATCCGAACTATCCGGGTTACGAATCATGGGCCACGACCGTTACCAATGGGCAAAGTGTACCTGTAACCAATACCTATTCAGCAGCCGGAGAGGCTATCTACACTGTGGACGAAGGGCCCAAAACCGCCAATTTCGCCATCTGGTGGGATGGAGATCTTCAGCGGGAGCTGTTGGACCATGAGTGGGATAATAGCACAGCCAAAGGAATTCCGCTCATCTACAAGTGGGATTACCAAAACAAAAAGCTGAATGAAATCTTCCGGGCAACCGGTACATTAACGAACAACCATACCAAAGGCAATCCGGCACTCCAGGCGGACATTCTGGGCGACTGGCGTGAGGAGCTTCTGCTGCGGAGCGAAGATAGTTCAGAGTATCGTCTCTACACAACGACCATTCCTTCAGACTACCGCATCCCTACGCTGATGCAGGACCCTGTGTATCGACTTGGCGTAGCCTGGCAAAATGTATCCTACAACCAGCCGCCTCATACCGGTTTTTACCTTGGAGCGGAAGCTACAGCATTCCCTAAAGCCGATCTGGCGCTGACTCGTGAAGCTGAAATGCTGGAGCCGGTCTACCGCTTTAATTTCGGTACAGAGACTGCGTCGGGAAGTACAAACATACAGGATACGCTCTACACACAAGATCCGGGATACGGCTTCAAGGATACAAGTGGTGTTACGGTAGGGGCAAACCAGGTTTCGGTCGCGGCAGGCACGACATTTGCCGTTGATCTGCCCAATGCGAACTATAAGGTGACGCTGCGATTGGGCAATGATGCAAATGACTCGAACGTTGGAGTCAAATCTGAATTCGTTCAGAAGCTCGCCGTAACCAATGTGACAGCAGGAGCACCGCTGGAGTATTCCTATGATGTTGCATTAGTGGATGGACAGCTCGATCTTCTCTTCACAGGGACAGCCATAGACATTCAAGATGTCATCATCGAGAAGTATCCAGAGAAAGCGGCTGGTGCGGCAACAACGATCTATATGGCTGGTGATTCAACCATGCAATCGTACAGTGAAGCGCAGGCTCCTCAAGAAGGATGGGGCCAGCAGTTCGGACGTTATTTCTCCAATGGGGCAGTCGTCGTGAACGATGCGATCGGCGGTCGAAGCAGCAAATCGTTTATGGTAGATGGTCGTCTGGATACCATCCTGCAGCGAATTAAGCCGGGAGACTTCTTCTTCATTTCCTTTGGTCATAACGACGCGAGTGCAGGAATACCGGACCGGTATGCATCCCCTGAGGATTATAAGATCTACTTAGCTCGTTATGTAAACGGTGCCAAACAGCGCGGCGCTACACCGGTATTGCTCACTCCGGTTGGACGCAGAGATTTCAACACGGTGACTCAAGAATTCAACGTCAGCTTCCCGGCATACGTTCAGGCTGCCAAAGAAGTGGCGGAGGAGCAGGACGTGCCGCTGATTGATCTCAGCAAGTTGAGTATTGCGTACTACGACAAAATTGGTAATACAGCTACGGAGAAAGTGTTCCTCTATGCTAATCCGGGTGAATATCCGAAATACCCGAATGGGATCAACGATAATACGCATTTCAGCAGCTATGGTGCACAGAAAATTGCCGGACTCGTTGCTGGTGCGGTCAAAGACATGGAGCTGAACATTTCGCCGCTGGTCATCGACCCGGATATTTCCGAACCCGAGCCAGAGCCGGAAATCCAACTATATGAGGAGGATTTTGAAGGCGACGCTGCCGGTTACCAGTATGCGATGGTCAATGCCACGGGTATTGGAGGAACCATGACGGGGACCGTTGTTGAACAGTCCGGAAATAAGGTCCTGTCCGTCGCGGGGTCAGGTTCAGGCAATAGGGCCAAAGTATTCCGTCTGTTTGATGCCGTAAACGGCGATCAGGTGAACGTGAACTTTGACTGGCAATCCGGTAATGTGAGTGCCTATCCATCAGAAGGTCATCTCACGATTCAGGATTCTAACGAAAATGCCCTGTTCACGCTGTATACCAAAACCGGAAGCACCAAAATTCATTATTTTGTCGGTGCATATAATCCGGACTATGGCACAGGGGATACAGCCATACCAGAAGGGGGAACGGCTACAGATATTACCAAGAACCAGTGGGTCAATGTGGATGCAACCGTTAATTTTGCCGAGAAAACACTGGATCTGACATTAACGAATCTGGCCGATCCGACAGTTACCCAAACGATTGCTGATATCTCGCTGAGTTCCAGCGCATATGCGGACAACGTCAGATCCATGCGATTCCTGGGAACGAGAAAAGGTGGTGGAGGCACGTTGAACTGGACTACCCAGATCGACAACGTGCGAATTGAAGGCACTCAGCTCACTTCGGAGGACGGCGATCAGACAGCCTTAATCGCCCTGTACGATGAGATCAAAGCACTGAATCTGTCGGATTATACAGATGCATCGAAGGCCGTGGTGAATCGGGCTTTGGCAGCTGCGGAAGCTATATTCAATACGGAAGCCACGCAGGCTCAAGTTGACCATGCGTTTAACATGTTAACTGTTGCGAAGGAGTCATTAACAAGTGAACCGAGCGAAGAGATAAGCGATTACAAATTTGACTTTGGTTCTGGCAGCGCAGCCGATGGATACATCAAGGTAGGTGCGAAAAGAGCTTACATTGAAGGCAACGGGTACGGTTTTGCCGATACAGCGCTGACCAAAGATGAGAACCGGGAAACCGGAGACTCTCTCAAAGAGGATTTCACACGAGTAAACGGTACCTCTTTCCTGGTGGAAATGGAGCCGGCGAATTACCGGGTAACAATGACCATCGGGGATGCAGGGGAATTGACCAGCGCAAATGTCGTTGCAGAGCAGATGACAAAGCTGCCGCTTACAAGCATTGCCAAAGGCGAATTCAAAGAAATCACGTATGACATTGCCCTGATCGATGGGGTCTTTAACTTCAACTTCACCGGAAATGCACCAAAGATCAATGCGTTGAAGCTGGAGCGTCTGCCAGATCACAGTGCAAGCGATAAACCTGTTATTTATTTGGCCAGCGATTCCACTGTAGCCAATTACGCGGAAAACTATCGTCCGCAAGCGGGCTGGGGAGAAACGTTGGGTGGATATTTTGTTCCGAATGAAGTCAGTATTGATAACCGGGCAGTTGGAGGTTTGAGCAGTAAAACCTTCCTTGTCGGTGGATATCTCAACGATATTTTACTCGACATTCAAGAAGGCGATTATCTGTTCATGCAGTGGTCTCATAATGATTCCACACCGTCCCGTCCAGAGCGTTATCTTACACCAGAGCAGTTTAAGGTATATCTGAAAGAATACATTAACGGTGCTCAGCAGAGAGGTGCGATTCCAGTTCTGGTCACGCCAGTGAACCGCCGTGACTTTACCCGAGAAGTGCTGAACAAAAGCTTCCCGGAATACGTACAGGCGATGAAAGAAACGGCGCAGGAAACGGAGACGCTCATCATTGATCTGAACCAAGCCAGTTGGGAGCATTTCCAGGAGCTTGGCACAGAAGGAACCAAATCGATATTCATGTGGGTAGGCTCAACCGAGGACAATACACATTTGCAAATGAACGGTGCAATCAAGGTATCTGAACTCGTGGCACGCCTTGTGAAGGAATTGAATATTCCGCTATCTGATTTGGTTACGTTGGAAGGGGAAACTCCGGAGCAGGAAGCGCCGCATACTACGGCAACTGTGGAAGGAGAATTGCAGAACGGCTGGTATACTTCTCCGGCACAAGTAACCTTCACAGCAAGCGATGAAGATTCCGAAATCGAAGGGACCTATTATCAAATCAATGGTGGTGAAACGGTGAGTGGCACACAGTTGACCCTAACTGAAGAAGGTACACATACCATCACCTACTGGAGTGTCGATGTTGACGGTAACAAAGAGAGTGAACAGTCTTTGTCCATATCCATTGATCTCGTACCTCCAACCATTGAAATTCATGGTCAAACCGAGTACACCATTGATCAGCATGTGGAAATTGGATATACAGCTTCCGATTCGGTATCCGGTGTGGAAGAACCGGAGGGTGTGCTTCTCGACACTCCTGCGTATACATTGGAACCCGGTCTGAACCAGGTTACGGCAACGGTCTCCGATTTGGCTGGTTGGGAACAGACGGTAGAATATCGTTTTGGCGTTATTGCTACATTCGACAGCCTGATTAATCTGACCAACGCCTTTGCTGATGAATCGATCGATCCTAGTGCTGGTGTTCTAGCTAATCAACTCACAAACACGTTACAGCAAGCCAAACAGGCAGCAAACGATCGTGAAGGAGCAAAAGCGCGTCAATTGCTTGCATCCTACGGTAATGACGTTCAAGCAGCTAGAGGAAACGTATTTACGGATGAGCAGGCAAGTGTGCTGATTAAGTGGGAGGAATGGCTCCATCAGACAACACCACTTGCAAACGGTGCCCCTGGCACTCCGGTGTTATCTGATAATAATGGTTACGACACTGGGCTCAAAGACGGAGACTATACAATCACGATGAATCTATGGTGGGGGAATAACGGCAATCAGTTCAACCTGTATGAGAATGGTGAATTGATTAAAGAAATTTCTCTGGTCGATCAATCCCCGTCCGCCCAGTCTGTTCAAGTGGATATTACTGGACAGAAAAATGGCACCTATACCTATACTGGAGAATTGATCAATGCACTGGGTTCAACCATGAGTGTTCCACTGACAGTCATCGTCACAGATGCTTCCCCAGGGCAAGCGGTTCTGTCGAATGACAACTGGGACGGTGACGGCAACTATAATGTCACCATGAATCTGTGGTGGGGAATAAACGCAACCGAATATGAACTTTACGAAAATGGTGTATTGATCGACACACAATCGCTTCAATCCAATACGCCTAGTGCACAGTCTGCAGTTACGGCAATCTCTGGAAGGGCACCTGGAATCTACGAGTATGAAGCGGTACTTCGCAATCCCTCAGGGGAAACCAGATCACACAAATTAAATGTGACGGTACGAGAGTAGACTGAAATGTCTGAGCATTCCATGAACAAGAAGTGATTTCAACTGAAGTAAGGTACGCATATAAAAGTGCTATTCCTCATCATTTTGAGGAGTAGCACTTTTTATATACGCACAGTATGAAAGCGTTTGACTTATTTGAATATCAATCTATAATGATGAAAGGAAATTGGACTTGGACAGGATACAGACAGCGTGTCCGCTTGAATGTATATTTCAGAGCAAGCTTCCATACACAGGAGGCTTGCTGTTTTATTTTCAGAAGGAGAAGAGGTTCCCATGACACTAAAAAAAAGAATCTTTTTACTGTTCTTTCTCAGTGCGTTTATCCCCTTTATCAGTATATTTGCGATTTCTTATTATACGATCGACTCCATTTTCGCAAATAAGATCGATGATGGCATCCGTAGCAATTTACAGCAGGTGACATCCTCATTGGAGAACTCCATCACCAATCTGAATCACGTTACGCAGCAATTATCTTACAGGGGTACTTTAGGCAAAAGATTAGATGAATTCTTGAATCCGTCCTCTGATATCTTCGAACTGATTGAGGCCAGGGACGAATTAAAGAACGAGTTAAGTGTTGTCACCTTCACCAATCCTAATATCGGATTGACCCTGTATTACTTTCAAAAAGAAGGTACTACGCAGTTCGGCAACTTTCCAATTAAGGATCGTTTCTCTCCTGAGTCTCTGCCTGTGCTCTTCCAAACTTATGGCATTAAGTACTATGGCCCCCATATGAGTATGAACCGATTTGATGATCAACTCGTTCTGTCTGCTTTGCGAAAAGTACAACTTTCCGCGAGAAACGACGTGTTCATTTACGTAGAATCAGGTTTTCGACTTACACAGGATATCTTGGGCTACAATCAATACAACGGCGCATTATCTCATCTCATCCTGGATGGTGAAGGCAACATTGTGTACAGCGAAATACCGGAAGCCATGAAGGTAGGGGAGAATTTCACCAGCTTAACGGCCGATCCTGCCAAGGACGGAATATCCCGCGGGTATCACTGGTTCAAAGAGGATTCCTCACAGAACTGGAGTGTCGTATCGGTCATTTCGCAGTCTCAATATCAACAGGAGAAAAACCAGTGGTTGCTTCAAATTTTGCTGGTCGCTTTATTTTTCCTCGGCTTTACCGTGTTTCTCGCTTGGCTGCTGTGGAAGATGGTCTACAAACCACTCGGTCTGTTCCATTCGGAGATCAATGGGATGTCCAAAAATCCACAAACAATAGGGAGCCGAGCTCGCACTCAGATTCCCGAATTTGATTTTCTGTTGGGTGAATTTTCGAATATGCAGCATCAGATTGGTGACCTCTTCAAGGAAGTTCAGCAGAAAGAGAAGATTCGTGCAGACCTGGAAGTGGAAAAACTGCTCTATCAGATCAATCCGCACTTTCTGATGAATACGCTGGATACGGTGCACTGGCTGGCGGTCATGAACGGACAAGGGGAGATCGACAAGCTGGTGCAGTCATTGAACAAGCTGCTCTATTACAATCTAGGCAAATTAGGGCAAGTATCCACCATGGAAGAGGAGATCGATGCGTTAAGACAGTATCTGATTTTGCAGCAAATTCGCTATGACTTTGAATTTGACGTCCGTATTACTGCAGATGAAAAAGTGCTTCAGATTCCTGTGCCCCGCTTTATTCTGCAACCGCTGGTTGAAAATTCGTTATATCATGGATTGAGTGACGAAGGTTTTATTCAGATTGAAGTGACATGCACTTCAACGTTGAACATTATGATACAAGATAATGGCGCAGGTATGACGGAGGAAACCATTCATAATCTGCTGAACAATCGTGAAGCTGAACAACAAAAAGTAGGGATGGGCATCGGACTCAATTACGTTCACCGCATGTTGAAAGCACAGTACGGGGACCAAGCGCAACTGGTGATTGAGAGTGAATTGGGAACAGGGACAAACATATTGCTCGTATTGCCTATTAAAGGAGAAGATATCTCGCATGATTAAGGTATTGATTGTAGATGATGATAAGTTGGTACGCAAAGGCATTAGCTCTGCGATGCCATGGAACGAGTTCAACATGGAGGTTGTAGGAGAGGCCAGCAACGGGGCGAAAGCGCTGGATTTCCTAAAAACCCAACCGGTCGATCTGATGCTAACGGATCTTGCAATGCCCGTCATGTCAGGGATTGAACTGATGCGAGCTGCGAGGCAGCTCTATCCCGAACTTCATATCGTTGTGTTAACACTACATCAGGATTTCGATTATATCCAGGAAGCGCTACGACTCGGAGCCATCGATTATATAGCCAAAGTGCAGCTGGAGAAAGAGCAATTCGAACATGTTCTGCAACGGATACACACCCGAATTAACGGGTTGACAAGCACGATAAGGAAGATGCCTTCGCAGAATGAAGTCAATTTCCATTATCGAAATGTGTATGCACTTGTTTCACAGGATCGTAAATCAGAACATAAGTGGCCAATGGAGCTAACTGCGCATGAAGACGAGATAAGGTGGGAGGTTGAGCGTAATAGCTGCATGTGGGCTGCACCCCCGTCCCTAGAAGATCAACTAATTCAGCAATTGAAGGAATGCGTGCATCAAGTTCCCCATAGTACGTTGTTGGTTTTGTCTGATATACAAGAGCGAACATGGTCGCAAATCAAAAACTGGATTAGGAATTATACAGAGACGACTTTATTCTATGCGTACAATCCCAATAACCAAGTCATTGCCGTTTCGATGAATGAGGAAGATACAGTTTCAAAAGAACCGCAGGATGAGGACCTTGATCGGATTAAGCAAAGTTGGTTCCAGACACCATGGACCCACCATGACAGTTACTACAATCAACTTATTGACCAGTTTATATCCTTACGATTACATAAAGGTCAGTTGATGGGATTGCTGTACTCGATCGTAATGGAGTGGAACCGTATTTTTGCCCAAACTACGCTTGGAAGAATCTCGATGATCCATTCTTTCGAGTCTTGGTACGAGGTTGAAGAATGGATCAAACAGATTGCTGCAAGCATTCGAAAGGCAGATGAACAGACTTCGTATTCACAGGAAATCATCGATGCCGTGAAAAAAGCGGTGATGATCATGCAGCATGATTTGGAGCAGGCCTATACAGCTTCAGGTCTCTCCCAACAACTCAACATCAGCCGAAGTTATTTCAGTCAATGTTTCAAAGATCTGATGGGGAAAACCTTTAATGAGTACTCCCGATTCATCCGGGTAGAGAAATCCAAAGAGTACTTGCTCAATACAAATAATACGATTTTCTGGATTGCGGAGCGAGTGGGTTATACGGATGAAAAATATTTCAGCCGGATTTTCCGCGAACTGATAGGTCTTCTGCCAAGCGAATATCGGCAGCTAGGTAGAGGAAATAAATAGCCGACAGTTTCCTGTTTTAGGAGCTGCCGGCTTTTGTTTTTGATCGAGAATAGGGGTAGATAGACGAATGTTAGTCAGTAGGTAGGGTAAATGATCACAAGTTAACCATACTTATTAATACAGACTGAAAACTGTAACCATTTCTCTATCCAAACGGACGTGTTATCCCTATCTCGATTAGCCTCCACTTCATTTTATAATGAAAGCGCAAACAAATATATTGAACATCAGAATAAAGGGGAATCGAACTAGATGAGAACAAAATGGTCTATGAAAAGCAACCGGTTGACGAAGCGTCTCGCTGTGCTGTCCATGTCTGCCTTGATGGTTGCAGCCCTAGCGGCATGTGGAGACTCTTCCAATCCTCCTACTGCAGAGGAAGCAGGCAAATATGAGGTGACGCCGGGAGATCCGTTCAGTGCCTATAAAGACGAAATCACCGTAACCATGGGACGAGTAACCACAGCCAACCCAAAACTGCCGGCTGGAGATACCTATGAGAATAATGCGTATACCCGGCTGGTCAAAGACACGTTTAACGCCAAGATTACAGATCAATTTGAAGCCAATGGCGAAGATTATAGCCGTCAAGTTTCACTCGCCATCGCATCCGGGGAATTGCCTGACATGATGCGCGTCGATTCCAAAGACGAACTGAAAGAATTGGTGGATAATGACCTGATTGAGGATCTGACGTCCATTTACGATCAATATGCCACAGATAACATCAAGCAGATGTACGATTCCTATGATGGACGGGCATTAGACAATGCAACAATCGATGGACGTTTGATGGGCCTTCCGGCGACTTCCCTGGATTCCGCACCAACGATGGTTTGGGTCCGTCAAGATTGGTTGGATCTGCTGGGGATTCAACTTGATGCAGACGGAGATGGCGCCATTTCACTGAATGAAGTGGAGCAAACAGCGCTGGAATTCCTGAAAAGAGATCCTGGCCAATCCGGAAACCCGGTAGGCATTCCATTTGTGAACACGATGAATACAACAGATTATAATGGCTCTGCTTATACGATGCTGGGTGTGGCCTCAACCGAGGGAGCCTTCCCGCAATATTGGATGAATGGTGAAGACGGCAAAATCGTGTATGGTTCCACAACAGAAGAAACGAAGAAAATGCTGGGTACCATGGCGGATTGGTTCAAGAATGGTATTATCGACCCGCAATTCGGAACCCGCACGTTTGATGATATTACCGCACTCTACGCCAATGGCCAAAGCGGTATTGCCTTTGGACCGTGGCATATCCCTGACTGGGGACTGATCAGTGCAAAACAGATGGATAAAAATGCGAAATTCTCGGCTTATACGCTGGAAGATGCAGACGGCAAGGTCAACGTGGCGCATGCCAATCCATCCAATCAGTTTATCGTGGTGAGAAAGGGTTATGAACACCCTGAACTGGCCGTTAAGATTGTAAACCTGTTCTACGATAAACTGGCCAATGATAAAGATGCCGCAACAACCATGCCGGAAGCTGCCAAATATCAGGAGACCGGGGTAGACGGATCTACGAGACCTTTTAATATCGAAGTCAACTCGGCTACATCGCTGCTGGATGATTACTCTGATGTTGTTCGAGGAATCAAAGGAGAGATTTCCCTGGATGAGGTTCGCACTACCGAATCGAAGAACAATATCGGAAGCATCAAAACCTATTTGAGCGACATGGATACGGATGATGTGACTGCTTGGTCAAAATATCATTCGCGGATCAACGGAGTGGGACTAATCGACAAACTGACACAAGAAAGCAAATTTGTATGGATGACACCTGCTTTCTCTGGCACTACACCAAGCATGAAACAGACGTGGGCCAATCTGACGAAGTTGGAACAGGAATCGTTTATCAAAATCATAACGGGTTCAGAACCGCTCGATTACTTCGATACATTCGTGAGCAACTGGAAAAAACAGGGTGGTGATCAAGTCATTCAGGAAATTGAAGACGAGATCGCATCGAAACAATAATATCCATGAACAGTGGAAGGGCTGCGATACGCAGCCTTTCTTCAACGAAAGGGGTTCATCCATGAAACAGGGGAATTTGAAAGCGCGAGGGCGGCTCGGCCCAGGTGCCATGTACCATATGATGATGATTCCGGGCATTTTGTTTTTGCTTGTATTCAGCTATGTTCCAATGGTCGGTATCATTACAGCGTTTCAGGACTATATACCGGCCAAGGGCATGTTCGGCTCTGAATTTGTAGGCTTGAAGCATTTTATGTATATGTTCAAGCTGCCGGATATCGCGCAGGTCGTCAGCAATACGTTGGTGATTGCGATTGGCAAGATTCTGCTTGGAACGATGATGGCCATCATTTTTTCCGTTTTATTAAATGAAATTCGTATCAAATACGTTAAAAAATCCGTGCAGACGATTGTTTATCTGCCACACTTTCTATCCTGGGTTGTACTGGCATCCGTTGTTGTCAACATGTTCAGTCTGGATGGCATTGTGAATCAAATGTTGGCGTTTTTTGGCCTCGAAAATATTAATTTCCTTGGCAGCAACACCTGGTTCCAGCCACTGATTATCGGTACAGACGTATGGAAAGAGTTTGGTTACAGTTCCATCGTTTATCTGGCTGCGATCACATCGATTGATCCCGGTCTGTATGAAGCGGCAGGAATGGATGGAGCCAGTTGGTGGAGAAAAGTGTGGCATATTACATTGCCAGGCATGCTACCTATTATTCTGCTCATGGGCGTAATGAGTCTGACCAACATTTTGAGCGCCGGTTTCGACCAAGTCTATAATCTGTATAACCCGGTTGTCTACGAGTCAGGCGACATTCTGGATACCTATGTTTATCGGATCGGTCTCGTTGGACGACAGTATAGCTTCGGTACAGCTGTTGGTTTGTTCAAGTCCGTAATCGGCATTGTGTTGCTCTTGTCTGCCAACCAGTTGGCCAAAAAATATACGGATCGAAAAATATTCTAAGGAGGCCAAACCTGTGTCCTATTCTTCAAACTTCAAAGATCGAATTGGCCGGTTTGTCATCTATGCCATCGTCATCATGCTGGCATTGGTCTGCCTTCTTCCGTTATGGAATATCGTCGCCATTTCATTCAGCAGCAGCGAGGCGGTATCCGCGAATGCTGTAGGTCTCGTTCCGGTCAATTTTACAACAGCGGCTTATACCAAAATTATTGATGATGCACAGTTCTGGCGTTCCTTTGGCATATCTGTTCTGCGTGTCGCGCTCACCCTTGTGCTTAACATGATTTTGATTATTTTGATGGCTTATCCGTTATCCAAATCGAAGAGGGATTTCAAAGGCAGAAACATTTATATGAATATCATGATTTTTGCCATGTTGTTCAGCGGAGGCATGATTCCGAGTTACCTGTTGATCAAAAACCTGGACATGCTGAATACGATATGGGCACTGGTTCTGCCAGGCGCTGTCCCCATATTCAGTGTCATCCTTGTGATGAATTTCTTCTCTGCTGTACCTAGAGCGCTTGAAGAAGCAGCGTTCATCGATGGAGCAAATCCCATTCAGGTCTTGTTCAAAGTGTATGTGCCTGTGTCCATTCCTGCGCTGGCGACAGTCGCCTTGTTCAGTATCGTCGGTACATGGAATGACTTCTTCAGTGGTTTGATCTATATGACCAAAGTCAGCAATTACCCGCTAATGACCTATATTCAGTCCCTTAATGTGAATATTGCCGATTTGCTTCAAGCCGGCACGAATTCCAGCGAACTCAGCAACCTGACTGAAATTTCGAATAAAAACCTGAACGCAGCCAAAATCGTAGTTGCTGTTATCCCGCTATTACTGATTTATCCCTTGCTGCAAAAATACTTTGTGACTGGCATTGTTGTAGGATCGGTCAAAGAATAACCTTAGAAAGGTTGAATGGAACATGGAAAATAAAAAATGGTGGAAAGAAACTGTGGTATATCAAATATATCCACGCAGCTTTCAAGATCGAAACGGTGATGGAATCGGAGACTTGGAGGGCATTGTGTCCCGATTGGATTATTTGCAGCAACTCGGCATTGGTGCGATCTGGTTATCACCTGTCTGCAAGTCCCCTCAAGATGATTACGGATATGATATTTCAGATTATCAGGACATCGATCCGATGTTTGGGTCTTTGGAAGATATGGAAACGTTAATTCTTGAAGCCAAGAAACGTGACATTCGGATCATTATGGACTTGGTGTTGAACCATACCTCGGATGAACACCCCTGGTTCCAAGAAGCCAAAAAAGGTAAAGACAATCCGTACCATGACTACTACGTCTGGAGAGATGGCGTGGAAGGAATACCTCCGAACGACTTGGGGTCCACCTTCGGTGGTTCAGCCTGGGAATGGGTGCCTGAGATCGGGCAATATTATTTGCATCTATTTTCCGTAAAACAGCCAGATCTCAACTGGGAAAACCCCAAAGTCCGGCAGGAAATATACAACATGATCAATTGGTGGATCGAAAAGGGTGTGGGTGGTTTTCGACTTGATGTGATCGACTTAATCGGTAAAGAACCGGATTTGAAGATTACGGGAAACGGACCTAATCTGCATAAATACATCAGGGAACTGAGCAAGGAGACGTTTCAAAAAGCAGAAGACCTGCTTACGGTTGGAGAAACATGGGGCGCCACTCCGGAAATCGCCAAACTGTACAGCAATCCAGACGGCAGTGAGTTTTCAATGGTATTCCAATTTGAACACATCAGTTTGGATGAACAAGATGGCAAAGGAAAGTGGGATCTTAAACCTTTGGATGTGATGGCATTAAAAAAAGTGCTGTCCAAGTGGCAAACGGAGCTTAAGGGTGATGCCTGGAACAGTCTATTCTGGAACAACCACGATTTGCCACGTATCGTGTCACGTTGGGGAAATGATGGAGAATTCAGAGTTGAATCGGCTAAAATGTTGGCGACCCTTCTTCATGGCATGCAAGGTACGCCTTACATATATCAAGGTGAAGAGCTGGGGATGACGAATGTTCAATATTCGATCGAGGATTATCGGGATATTGAATTGCTCAATTTTTATAAGGAAAGAATGGGGAAAGGTTATCCTGAACAAAGCGTGATGGAGTCGATCTACGCCAAGGGACGTGATAATGCACGCACACCTATGCAATGGGATAGTTCCGATAACGCTGGTTTTACACGAGGGGAACCTTGGATTAAGGTAAATCCAAATTATACGTATATCCATGCAGAGGAAAGTTTGAATGACCCTGAATCCATATTCCATTATTACCGGAAGTTAATTCAATTACGAAAAGATCATGAAGTCATCGTATATGGTGATTATAAGCTGATCTTTCCAGAGAACCCAGACGTGTTTGCATACACCCGTACGCTGAATGGTACTACAATTCTTGTGTTATGCAATTTCAAAGGATATACGACTGAACTCCCGCTTCAGGAGCAATTGACAGGGTCCCATCAGCTTTTGATAGCTAACTATACAGGTGAACTCTCGGAGAGTGAATTACGTCCATATGAAGCAAGAATGTACGTTATTCATAATTAAAGCATAATACGTTATATGATGTTCAGTTCTCAAGAAAGAAGGATTGTATTCAATGAAAAGAGTATGGTGGAAAGAGGCAGTAGCTTATCAAATCTATCCGAGAAGTTTTATGGATTCCAACGGAGATGGGGTTGGTGACATTAAGGGGATCATCTCAAAACTGGATTATATTCAAGATCTCGGTATTGATCTGATATGGATCTGTCCGATGTATAAGTCACCCAACGACGATAATGGGTATGACATCAGCAATTACTGTTCCATTATGGATGAATTCGGCACGATGGCGGACTTTGATCAATTACTGAATGAAGTGCATCACCGCGGCATGAAACTCATTATGGACTTGGTGATTAATCATACAAGTGACGAACACCCGTGGTTTATTGAATCCAGAGCTTCGCTGGATAACCCCAAACGGGATTGGTACATCTGGAGAGATGGGAAGAATGGAGATGAACCAAATAACTGGGAGAGCATCTTTGGCGGTTCTGCTTGGGAATATGATGAAGTCTCCGGACAGTACTATCTCCATCTATTCTCCAAAAAACAACCAGACTTGAATTGGGCAAATCAGGAAGTTCGGAAATCCATATATGAAATGATGAATTGGTGGCTGGATAAAGGTATTGATGGTTTCCGTGTGGATGCCATCAGCCATATTCACAAAGAAGAGGGCCTCTTGGACATGCCAATAAGAGAAGGCGTCAAGTACATCTCCTCTTTTGAAAAGCATATGAATGTCAAGGGAATCCAGAGTTATCTGCAAGAAATGAAAGAGAACACATTATCCAGATATGACGTCGTGACTGTTGGGGAAGCAAATGGAGTAAAGGTAGAGGACCAAGAAGATCTGCTGGATTGGATCTGTGAAGTCAGAGGGAAATTTAATATGGTCTTTCAATTCGAACATCTGGACCTTTGGAAAAACAGCACAGACAGGCAACTGGATGTTCCCAAACTGAAAAACGTCTTGACCAAGTGGCAAAAATCACTGGAAGGCGTCGGCTGGAATGCTTTATTTATTGAAAATCATGATCAGCCTCGTAAAGTTTCAACTTGGGGAAATGATACAGAATATTGGTATGAAAGTGCTACAGCACTTGGAGCCATGTACTTTTTCATGCAAGGCACTCCATTCATATATCAGGGGCAAGAGATCGGCATGACAAACGTGGCATTCCCTTCCATAGAGGATTATAACGACATAGCGGATCGGAATTTATATCAGATCAAACGTGAAGAGGGGATGTCACATGAGGAGATCATGAACATCATCTGGGCTTCGAGTCGCGATAATTCCAGAACGCCGATGCAATGGTCTAAGGCCAAAGAGGCAGGGTTTACCAGTGGTACGCCATGGCTGAAAGTGAATGACAATTACATCCATATTAATGTAGAGAAACAACTTCAGGAACCACGTTCCATTCTTCAATTTTATAAACAAATGATTCAGCTGCGAAAAGAGCACGATACGTTGACTTATGGTATTTATGAGCTTCATATGCCGGATCATCCGAGTGTATATGCATATACACGTACACTGGCAGACCAACAGGTGCTGGTAGTAATCAATCTTACTGAACACATGGTGGAGCTTGAGGAAGATGAGCTTGGCCTCAACTTCTCAGAGATCTGGCTTACCAACTATGAGAATGGCTTGCTGCCGCTGGTGTTGCGACCGTTTGAAACTATTGTTGGATTAAGCGAAAAGTATAAATCTGATGTTCCTACAGGTATCCAATGAAGCAAACAGAGAATTCACTCTCTAATTTCTGACATCGAGCAAGTGGACCCCTTAGAAAAGGTATTGGAATCAGTGCCGCTTATCCAATGAATTTCTAAGGGGCTTTATTTGTTATGCCTTCAGCCAGCGGAGGGCGTGAAACGAGTGAAGCCAAGTCATTTTTCTTTAAAGGGGATACATTAAGTCAACCTTTAAATTTGAGAGGGTTCTTCCTGCGTATACCGACGAGCATACCTCAGATTGAAAATTTGTTAATTATCCTTTATTATGAAAGCGTTATCGTAAATTGAATACTTATTGTTCCATTCGGTCAATTGACCAACATATTAAACCTCGAGGTGAGTAGCATGAAGTACAGAAGATTGGGCAAAACCGAGCTGGATGTATCCGTCGTAGGTGTGGGCACCTGGCAGTTTGGCGGGGACTGGGGTAAGGACTATACCCAGAAGGAAGTCGATGATATTCTTTACCGTGCCAAAGAGCTTGGTATTAATTTGATTGATACAGCGGAATGTTACGGACCTCACCATATGTCGGAAAACTTTATCGGGGATTTTATGTCCCGTGACCGGCGTGAGGATTGGGTGATCGCATCGAAGTTTGGTCATCAATGGCATGATCACTGGACCAATGCCTGGAGTGTGGATCAGATCCGTGTACAACTGGAAGAATCCCTGAAAGCCCTAAGAACAGATTATATCGATTTGTATCAGTTCCATTCCGGATCAGATGAGGCGTTTGATAACGACGAGCTGTGGACCATGCTGGACAAGCAGGTACAGGCCGGTAAAATTCGAAATCTTGGTATCTCCATTGGCAGCAACGATAATCTGCATCAGACGAGCAAGGCTAGTGAGTTAAACGCGAAGGCAATACAGGTCGTATATAACCGTCTGGACCAGAAGCCCGAGGAGAGGGTATTCCCGTCATGTCAGGAGCAGGACCTTGGTGTGCTTGCAAGAGTCCCACTGGCCAGCGGCTATCTGAGCGGTAAGTACAAGCCGGGCGCCGTGTTCAATGACAATGTCAGAAAGGGACGCGAGCGTCAAGAGATCGATGAGAAACTGCAGCTGGTAAGTGAAATCCAGAAGAACGAAGTCCCTGAAGGGGTCGACATGGCCTCGTGGGCCCTTGCCTGGTGTCTGAAGCATCCAGCCGTTAGCTGCGTCATTCCAGGATGCAAAAGTCCGGATCAGGTTGAAGCGAACGCCCGGGCTGCAGATCTGGAATTATAAGCGAGCTTGATTGGTGTAGCTTGCTGAGGGCAATATAATCGTGGATTAAAGTGAATTAAAAAGGAGAAAGCAGCCGACCAAAGTATAAGGGGTCGGCTGCTTTTTTTGACCTGGAAGAATCATAATTAATATTTAAATTGAATCGTCAAACGCTCTAACTTTTGAGACATTTCCTGCAAGGTTGTGGATAAACTCGTGATTTGCTCCATGGAAGCCAGTTGTTCTTCTGAAGAAGCAGCTATATTTTGGGAGTTGTCTGCAGCTTGAAGTGCTAGATTGGAGACTTGCTCCTGGCCCGCTGTGATTTCTTGGACGCTTGCCGTGATCTGCTGTGTAACGCTGGCAAGTTCCTCCGTTTGTTGGGCGATAAAGTTGGTAGACTCTACGATTTTGTTAAACTGTTGTTCCGTCTCATTAGCAATCTGTATGCCGGAGTCAACGTCCTGTTTAACTCGATTCAACGTTTTGAGCGATTGTTCGATATCTGTACGCATATCTTGAATCAACGTAGAAATCTGCCCGGATGACTGGTTCGATTGTTCAGCAAGTTTTCTCACTTCAGCAGCTACTACGGAGAAACCGCGTCCTTCTTCGCCTGCACGGGCTGCCTCAATCGAAGCGTTCAAAGCAAGAAGATTCGTCTGCTTCGCAATATCCGTAATTGCAATGAGCATCGTACCGATCTGCTGGCTACGTTCATCTAGCATTCTCATAACTACATCCGTTTCATTAACCGACTTGTTGATCAGATTCATTTGCTTCGCCGTATGCTCTACGGCTGTACCACCTATGTTCGCGAGTTCCATCGCATCAACAGAAGAATCGGCAATGGTTGATGAGCTTTCCGCAATTCGCTGGATCCCGATCGATATTTCCTCGAGTGAGTTGGTTGTCCGTTGAAGCATCATTTGTTGCTCTTGTGCACCGGCTGCAGATTCTTGGATGGAAATGGTGATATTCTCAGTTGCCTGACTGGTGTGCTCCGCACCAAGAGTCAACTCTTTGGAAGATGAGGCTACCTGCTTGGTAGAGAGATCGACTTGACTAATAAGCGTTCTCATGTTTTTAATCATATGATTAAAGTCCTGTGAAAGCTCACCGATCTCATCTTTGGACTTCATCTTAACTTCTTCAACGGTTAGGTCACCGTCCGCAACGGATTTCAATCGCTTAGCGACCATAAGGATCGGCTTCGTTAGGCGTCCTGAGATGATGCTAACGATAATGGAACCAAGAACAACCGCCACAGCCATAATTATAAGAACAAGATACAATACTTGTGTGGCACCACTGTTAAACTCACTTAAGTAGGCACCCGAACCGATGATCCATCCCCAATGCGGGTCCATTTCAACATATGAAACTTTCGTTTCTACCTCACCTGTATCCGGTAGAGCCCACTTGTAGGTGACAAATCCGCCTCCGGCTGTTCCAACATTAACGAGCTCTTTTCCCAAATATACGCCATCTTCTGTAACGACATCTGTCAAATCCTGACCTTCATTTGAAGGATTCATTACGGAATGTGCATCTTTGCCAACAGCCCATGGATATCCTGTTTCCCCTACAGTATATTCACTTTTTACAGGCCGCTTATTATCTGCATTCTTTTCACCGAGCAGTTCTACGCGGAGCTTTTCCTGCGCTTGCTCCAATGTTAAACTTCCATTCTCTACCTGCTCGTTGAGGAGATTAATCATACCAATGACCATTCGGACACTATTTTCAAGTGCGGCCTTGCCGGATTCATTCATTTCATTTTTTGAAACGGTATAAGAACTGAACCCTATTACGATTGTGGGCACGATAAGTATAACCAAGCACAAAGAAACTAACTTAGCCCTTAACGTTCTCATTTTTAGAATGGATCCTATCTTTGTTTTCACTTCAGTTCCCCCTAAGTATGTCAATGTACAGATCTAACTCAGAACCTGATAGTTAAAATTTAAATTAAATCTGTACCTAATATATCGAAAAAAGAGGAGCTAAAATGAAGTCTTTGAGCGATGAAAATCTCTGTAAACGAACTCGACCTTTTGTCTGCGATGTTTCATAAAACAAAGGTAAACAAATACTTATTGTTGTATAATGATGGTAAAATATACAGGTGATATGATAGGAGCGAGGGATTTTGCACAGAAAGATTAAGATTAACCTTTTTTACTTAGCTGCTGGGATTTATCTGGGTATCGCCGTTGCAGCATTTGTTCCATGGATTGAGATTGGTTTGAAAATAACGGCATATTCAAGCATCATCGCACTATTAATAACGATCTATGACTCTTCTAAGGTTAGCCTTAGAATAACCTCACAAGAAGGCAATTTGCGTAAGCAAAGAATTCATTATGTATTTATGTTAGCTATGAAAGTGTTAATGATAGTATCACCATTCGTTCTTTTGTTCTGGATCAATTATGAGGATGATGAAGAAGTAATAGCCAAGATAAGTAATTACGTAACCTTTGCTGCAATTGGAATTGTGTTTTTTACAAGAGGCATGGAATTAAAAGGTTTAAGCAGCACTCAAAAATGATTTGAGGCATATTGCATTATTATAGATAGGAAGGGGTGTTACCTTACGGTAATCACTCCTTTTTGTATTGTAGAACAGAATGAAAGATATCTAAAAATGAATTGTAATCTTCATCCTAATGGAGTAATATGCTAATTGTATATATCTCAAAGATATATTTTGAATGGGAGGGCATATGAAAAGAATCAATACCACCCACTTTGCGATTCTCGGCTTGCTTCGTGTGAAGCCCATGAGCGCATATGAGCTTGTTAAGTTTTCGAAGGAGAGCATCGGCCTTTTTTGGAACGAATCGTATGGACATATTCATAAGAGTATCAAACAATTGCAGTTAGAAGGCTCAGTTTCGGTGATAGAAGAAGCGAAGACGGGGAGACGTAAAATTGTCTACGGCATTACAGAGCAAGGATGTGACCAACTTGATTCCTGGCTGGCTCTGCCACCTGAAGAACCCGTAATGAGAAACGAACTGCTGATGAAGCTTTTTGTCTCCGATGAACGTCATATCCCGCAACTCATCACTTTTCTTGAAGAGGAATTAACAGCTAACGAACAGCTCATCACGATGTTGGCAGGAATTAAAGCGAGTGTTCCTAAAGGGAAAAGCAAGCAAGCCCAGCTCTGGTTGTTAACCCTGGACTATGGGGAGAGATATCTTCGGATGACTACGGAATGGTGTCAGCATGCGCTGGAAACCTTAAGTCATCCAAACAAGGGAGAATAAAATGAATAAAAAACGATCCACCCTCATTCCCATCCTATTGATCACGATCGTGGTGGTTGCCTGCGCACCTCTCCTGTTATGGTTTAGAAGTAGTCCGCTTCTCCCATTAAAGGTCTTCGACAGCGATGAATACAACCTGGAGATTAGTTATCAAATTACGGTGTTGTTATTAGCTGTTATTGTGATTGGCATTGTATACGGGTTGGCAGGTAAGGGGGGACTTAGGTATTTAAATCTGAAAAAGCGAGATGGAAAAATTCGGCCCGAACCGTGGATCGGCATTAAGCCGAAAGAAAAAGAGACATGGAAACACTTAGGTCTAAATTTTGCGGTCATCATTACGTTGGTAACATCTGTCGTTATCTACTTCCAAGTGGTGCACGGCGAAAGCGTAAGACTGGAGCTGTATCCCGGTGTTGTCCTCATCCTTGTGTTTGCACTAATGAATGCTTTTTCTGAAGAAATCATCTTTCGGTTTTCATTTGTTGCCGTTGTAGGTAAATATGGTTTGTCTTCGTATGTAGCTCAAGGACTGGCGGCTGCAATCTTTGGCGCCGTTCATTATTTTGGACATCCAGGCGGGATAGCAGGTGTAATTATGGCAGCGTTTATCGGATGGTTTTTAGCCAAATCGATGTTAGAAACGAAAGGATTCTTCTGGGCGCTGACGATTCATTTCTTGCAGGATGTTCTTATTTTTAGTGCCTTATTTATGAAGTAGCTGGGCTTGGGAGCTCATACCAAAAGTTAACCGCCCATTAAAAGGCGGTTAACTTAATCCATTGGCTATTCCTCTATAGGTGTTTCTCATAAATTACCATTGTCATTTTGTCGTTAATAACTTTGGTTACACCCGTCTTTTTATTATGGACCTGATTTACGGACTTCGATCTGAAATTGATCGGAATATGATTTGAGGTCCCCTGCAAGACCAGCGAGTTCCCCGGAGATGTTCGACAGTTCGCTCGCCGACCGTTGCTGTTCCACAGCACTAGCCGTGACTTCTTCGGCCATGGCTGAAGTTTCCTCGGTTGCGGAAGCAATATAACTGAGGTTCTGTTCCAACTCCTGACGAATAGAGTGCATATCCATTGTCCGGCTGTCCAAACTCTGAGCCAACTCATGCACTTCGGTCGATAAGCGGCTAACCTGTCTAAATGCCTGGAGGCAATCAGCGATCTGTTTCTCCTGTTCCTTAACTGCTACCATATTCGCATCAAAATGACTACCCATACGATGTATCTCTTGAACGAATGAACTCAGGATCTCATCAATCTCCTGGATCGAACGTTCGGATTGTTGAGCGAGCTGTCCCATTTCACCAGCAACGACTGCAAAGCCTTTACCTGCTTCTCCAGCTCGGGCTGCTTCAATTGAAGCATTCAGGGATAGTATTTGAGTTTGTTTTAAAATGTTGTGAATTTGACCGCTAATAGAGGAAGCTAGTTCGGATTGAGTCGTCAGAGACCTGGAAATGTCCTGTTGATGCTCAACACGCTTGGCATTCTCTCGGCCTTTCTCAAGCAGAACCTCATGTTCACGTGTAACTTGTACTTGGACAGAAGATAGCTGCTCTGAAGTATAAGTAAACTGTTTCACATATGAACCTACTTCATCCATTATTTTGCCGAGATTCTCTGAGTGCTGGACGGAGTGTTCTGTCTCTTCAGCCTGTTTCATTGAACCCATGGCAATCTCCTCAATCGCTCTGGAAAGTTCTTCGCTCTGACGCTGGTTCGTCTGAGCGGTTTCCGAAATATCTTTGGATGAATGCTGTAACGTATTTGATCCTTGCTGTATTCCCATCAGAATGTTCGTCAATTGGGCAACCATGATGTTAATCAAATCACTGATGTCACCGAGTTGATCATTGGTCATATGTGTGGATACGACTTTGAGATTCCCATCAGCAACCTGTTCGAGGCTTGACTTAATATCGCGTACTTGTCTGAGAATGCCTCTTACTACGAATAACATCATGACCAAAGAAAGAATCAGTACAACCACAAAAATCGGGATTATGGTCTGATAAGCATTATTCACAGATGTCGCGGAGACTTGATTCACTGCTCCAGCAGAAATATCAACGCCCAGATAGCCAATGACAGTACCTTGCGAATCCTTGATTGGTGTAAAGGAGGACAATAGCTGTCCCCAGGTTGGATCATCTACAATGCCTGTTGTGACAACTTCACCGCGTAATAAGCGTTCCTGAATCTGGGGATTGAATTCCATTGCAGTGCCGTAAGGACTATACTCTGTATCATTCCAATCCGCTCCATCCACGGTGTAGATCCACCCGTCCGAAGTTTTGTTATACATATAAACATACAAGGCTCCCGATTGAAGCCTAACTTTAACGAGTTCGTCCCTAAGACTTTTATATTCCTTGCTCTCCTCTGAAACAGTAGAAGATAATGTCTTAATTAATTCCGATTCCTGACCAAGTTGAGAGGCGGTATTCACAGCCAGCTGCTGATTGTTATGCTGCATGGTCATTAATGATGCATTTTCACTGGAGTCGATAGTGGCCCACATAATTAGACCGCCCATGGCCAGTAGCGGAACCAGAATAATCAAATACAGTTTGAATCTTAAATCCATCTTTTTTTGGTAAGTCTTTCTCAAATCCTGTTCCCCCTTGGATGTAATAAAGTAAATATGGTTATTCATATAACCCCTTAATATTTATCGTAATATTGAAGAGGAAAATGAAGACTAACACTAAACTTGTATATACATATACGCAGGAGAATGTGATCATTTGTGGTACCAGTGCACTCAAACCGAATGTAGAAATTACTTTGCATCAAGAAACGTTGTCATTAACCAAAAAAGCTCCACCAGCTTTATGCCAGTGGAGCGCTTAATATTTCTCTAAGACATTCTGTTCAATATACAAACATACTCATGGATGCTCATTGCAGAAACGGTCGATATAATCAGAACATTCAAGTAGAAGCATTTATTGAGATCGTTAGAAAGCATGCCTACCACTGAACCGTTGAATTGCTTCCTCGGTCACCGGTGTGAAGAGATTAACCAGATTACCGTCAGGATCACGAAACAGCAAAGCACGATTCCCCCAAGGCATTGTGGTAGGTGTCTTTACCCACTCATCGACAAACGGCTTCAAGCGCTCGTATTCCGCATCGACATCGTGGACATGGAACTCAATAATGATTGTACGATTGTTGGCCGCGACAGCGGAACCAGCGCCAAATAGTTGCACCGTCTGGGAGTGGCCGATCGCTAGAGTGCACGATGGCATAACAAGTTCGGCAAAGACAGGTGCAGGGCGTTCTGCTGAGACACCCGTAATTTTCTCATAAAACTCGACAAGACGATCCACATCATCAGTAATGATGCGCACAGAAGCAAAATTCACAAGATATCATCCTTCCTATAATAAGTAATACATTTTGGATCAAAAACACTTCGCATTTACTTCTACTCCTTTACAATTTCTTACTCCAACTATATAAAAACACTACTGACAACGGTATGTCAGTAGTGTTTTATGAAGAAACCATAGAATAAGAGTGAGCGGATTGAACTAACGAGAAACGATAACGCCGGAAGGGATCTCACAGTTGGTTGCTACTGTAATTTGTATTATTGCTTCAATGATATTATCGAGCTTTGAGTTATCTACTGTATATGTGAATGTATACTTTTTTCTTATTTTTGCATTTCTGCCAGCTAGTGTGAACATTCCCTGTTCTTTTTTACTTGATGGAGAAAAAAGTAAGCCGGAATAATCCTTTCTTATGTAGTCACTGCCCTTGCCATTGCAGGGTTAAGAACATTGCTAGACTACTATATGAACATAGAAGAAAATCTCTTTTAGTATACGGAATAGTAGCTGCATTTAGTGTTGTAGTATATACACTCTCATGGATCATATGCACAAGATGGATAAGCCGTAAAGAATTATGACCACTTGGAAAAGAACTGTATTTTTCTTGCGAAATAATCTAAGATTTACTCTTAGGTAGTGATAAAACTTGATGAGTAGGGAGTGGAAAAATATTTTCGTGGAGTCAGAGCAGTCATCGTTCAATGATTCTCGTTATCTAGGAGCTAGAATGAAAAAAATCATTTCTTTCATGGACTGGAGTATATTCTCGCTTCGTTTTTATCATTACTTGTTGCTTGCCATTCTAATTCTAACTGTACCCGGAGACTCGGCTCACGTTCAATTGGAGATCATCTGGCTTTTGGCGGCCTTCCTTGTCCCGATCTTATTTTGGTTTCCACAACTGCGGTTGAACAATCTGTGGTTTTGTATTACCGAGGTCGTTCTTGGCGGCTCATATTATGTGAATATGACTATCCATTCTGAATTCATCTCCTCGCCTGATTACTTGCTTCCCAGCCTAACCATGGGCTACTTATTGACCAGAAAGACATTTTGGATTATCCCTACTGTTTTTTTGATACCATTCGTCTTCCTGTTCAATCAAGGATACACCTTGAACCTGAGCATGAGTATGGGGTTCGACAACTTGTTATTTTGCTTTATTGGTATATGGGTAAGCTTCATAGCTAATGCTTATCGTCAGAAAAATGCCTTGGCGGTTGAAGTTGAACATCAGAACAGGTTGTTGAGCCATTATGCCGCTCAGGTCGAGAAATTAACGTTAATGGAAGAACGAAGTCGTATGTCCAAGGAACTCCATGATACACTTGGGCATTCCTTTATTTCCCTGATCATGAGTCTGGATGCGGCCATTGCTCTATTGGATCATAAGCCTGCTGAGGTGAAAGATAGACTTATTCGCTTGAGAGCGTTAGCCGAGAGGAATCTCGACGAAATGAGAGATGTTGTTCACGAAATGGGAGAAGACGATACTAGCCTCTTTAAGCAGATTAGCGTACTTGCTGATAGCTTTGCCGAGCACACTGGAACGAATGTTACATTGGATCTGCCTATGACAGAACATGCAATGCTTCTTAAAGCGCGACAAGCTATTCTTCGCATGATTCAGGAATCGTTTACGAATGCGCTAAAACACGGAAAAGCGTCTAAGCTGAATTTGGAGCTTTCCTTTGTTGAGGAAGCCTTACATATTGTTATTCGAAATAATGGTAAGCCATTGGACAAATTGGAATACGGCTTTGGCTTGACCACGATGAAGCAACGGATTCAGGAAATTGGAGGTAAGCTTACCCTCTCATCCTCATCTGGAGCCACGTCGTTCACCGAGGTGAGATGCGAAATTCCATTAAATGGAGTGATGTTACATGCAGAAGATTAGAATATTAATTGTCGACGATCAAGAGCTTATTCTGGAAAGTCTGCATATTGTCCTGTCTCTTGAAGAAGATTTTGAGATTGTCGGATTAGCCAAAAATGGGGAAGAAGCCATTGAAGGCAGTAAACAATTTCAGCCTGATATCGTGCTAATGGATATTAATATGCCCGTCATGGATGGCGTTGCTGCAACGTCACGAATTAAGCAGCAGATTCCGGCGATTAAGATCATTATGCTGACCTCTTATAAGGAAGTGGATTATGTTTTGACGGCATTAAGTCATGGAGCAGAGGGCTATCTACTCAAAGCGATCCGTCCCAAGGAGCTGGCTGCAGGAATACGTGTGGTTCATACAGGAGGTACATTGATTTCTCAGGAAGTGGCTGCCAAATTGATAAAAAATATCCCCCCGTCTGCTGCTCCAAAGAGCAACGAGTACGGATTGAGCGCACGTGAAATTGAAGTACTTCACAAGTTGGCATCTGGCTTGCGCAATCAAGATATTGCTGAGGCTTTGTTTCTTAGTGAAGGGACCGTTAAAAACTATATTTCTTCCATCTATTCCAAATTGGATGTGAAAGGAAGGAGGGAGGCAACTCGCAAAGCCAAAGATTCAGGAATGATGGAAGAATAAACAGGTAGAATATTACTGATGTTCATAAAAAATCGGCAACTCATTGGAGTTGCCGATTTTTTATGTCATAGGTCAATTCATGACTAAATCGCACTATGTCTATATGACTTTTAAAGTCTAAATTTATAACAAGCGGAACAATCATTTCGGAAGATTGAAGCGCAGAGAGGGGTAATTCGAATGAAAAAAATGAAAAAAATATTTTTTGGGATCGGTATTGCTGTTTTAATACTTTCAATGGTGGTTCTTTACTTTCCAACATGGACTCCGAAAATAAAAGGGGAAAATAGTATTAGTGTACTGGAACAAGTAGAGATCAATGGAACAGGTCATGAAATCATGATCCGCGGTCAAAATGTAGAGAATCCGGTTATTCTGTATGTACACGGTGGGCCGAGCGCGTCTGAAATTCCGCACGCAAAGCAATATCAGGATGTATTGGAATCCAGATTTACCATTGTGAACTATGATCAAAGAGCAAGCGGAAAGTCTTATCATTTTTTTGAGGATTACTCCAATTTATCAACGGACTTGCTGGTTGATGATATACTGACCATCACGGATTATATATCTGAACGGCTTGGCAAGGAAAAGGTGATCCTGATCGGCCATTCCTTCGGTACTTACATTGGTTCTTTGGCTGCCCATAAAGCACCGGAGAAATATGAAGCCTACATCGGAATTGGTCAGGTAGGAGATACCAAGCAGAGTGAGATAGACGGTTGGAATTATGTAATGAAACAAGCTCAGCTTGCAGGTAATGATGATGACATAGCAAGACTTAATCAGGTTTCTGAAGCCATTAATCAAGGGCAGACATTTACACCGAGAGACATTGTTACACGATACAAAGGTGCCGCGAGATTGATGGATAACCCTGATGACAGTTTTCTTGGAATGGCGTTCAGCAGTGAATACAACATGCTCGATGTCATACGTTATCATAAAGGAATGACTTATTCACAAGGAATTCTAATTGGTGAAGTGATGAGTCGTCCATTGCCTTCCTTAATTAAGAAGCTGGATCTGCCATTTTATTTTGTAATGGGAGATTATGACTTTATGACTTCGTCCCATGCTGCCAAACAGTTTTTTGACGGAATTAAAGCTAACAAGAAAGAATTTATTTCTTATAAAGAATCGGCTCACTACCCACACTATGAAGAAAAGGAAAGATTCTTCAATTGGATGACAGATACGTTCACTCCATAACATTTGTTAGAAATTAAAAAGAGAAGTGTGCGTAAATAAAAAGTAATCCGCTGCTGTTTTCAAATAGAGACTGACATTAGGAATCGTTGCAGAAATGCTGACGATTTTTTTGTATACATTTACAGAGCATTATAGAGCTAAAGCCCATAATATTTGATACATTTTTAAACAAATCTTAAACGCAACGTGCATTGGTTTTAAACTCCAGATGTTAGGCTGATATACATAAAAACAGAGGAGTGTCAGCCTAATGAATCAGTTGGTTAGAAAAGTGTTATTGTCTACAGTGGTGTGCAGTTTCAGTGTGATGTCCATTGGTCCGGTGGCATATATGTCTGGATCAACTTTAGTAGACAAGAAGAATACAATATCTTCAGAATTAATTTGGAAAGAGAGCGTTCGCTCAAATGCAAATACGATTACATCCGTTAACGCAGAAAAAAATGATCAGTACTCTGATTTGATGTTTCTAAAGTCTATTTTAGCGGATAAACGAATCGTTAGCTTGGGAGAAGCATCGCATGGAACATCAGAATACAATTCAATGAAAGTAAGACTCGTAAAATTTTTGCATGAAGAACTAGGATATGATGTCATTGCATTTGAATCCAATCTAGCCGATACTACTGCTGCATATGCTCAAATACATAATACAACGCCAGAGGAATTGATGAAGAGCTCTGTCTATGGCGTGTGGCAGGTTGAAGAGAACTTACCTTTATTTGAATACATTGCACAACAAAGCAACACAGATCATCCGCTTATATTAACTGGATTTGATTCACAAGGCACGTCGGAGTCTTTTATTCAATTCGTTGAGGCGTGGTTTGCTAAGGTTGACAAGAATAAAGCAACAGCATTTGCGCAAACGGAACGCTGGTATTTAAAGCTTAACATGGTTAACAAAGTAGACGATTTTAATATTCAAAAGAAGAAAATAAAAGAAAAATATATTACTCTCCAAAAGTTTGTAAGAGACAACAAAGCTGAATTAAGCAGGAATCAGAAAGAGCAACTCAATCTGATATCTCTGGTAGATCGCGTCTTACAAAATAGGTTAGACATGTTAGATAACTACCATCCTCATATTGTAAATCTGCTAGCAGGAGTAGACCCTGAGAAGCATTTGAAATTGGGAAGTTATGAACGAGATCGCGTGATGGCTGATAATGTAGAATGGCTTGCAGAAACAGTCTATCCTGAGGAGAAAATTATTTTATGGGGACACAATTATCATATACGTAAGAATAATTCCACAATGATCACAGAGCATAACGGATACGATTATGATAATAATCCATATCCAACCATGGGTGAGATGCTTCCATACTCACTCAAGCAAGCTGGTTATGTTATAGGTTTGTATGCATATGAAGGAAGCGCATATAAAAACAATGAAGAGGAAGAGCAAGTCCTGCCTCATGAAAAAGGTAGTCTTGAAGATATTGCAGGAATTGAAATGGGTCCAGCCCGGTTCATCAACATGAAGGACAAGGAGTTAAGTCCAACAACGGAATGGATGTACACACCTCGAATTGCCAAAGCATGGGGAGTTTTAGATGAAAAGATGATACCTCGCGATCAGTATGATGGAATATTACTTATTCATAAAATCCATCCCTCTAATCACTAGGAGAGCAACGTACTCAAATTTCGAAGTGAGGGTAAGGGCTAAAAATCGATTGTACTTGGTGGTAAACAGTGTTACTCTAAAAGTCTGTGTTCGACAATATATTCAATACTAGCCACCAATTTAGTTATAAAGAAAGGTAACACTATGATAAAAGTTGAAAACTTATCCTTCTCATTTCCACAAAAGGAACTATATAAAAACATTTCATTTACGTTTGAAGAGGCACAACATTGTGCTTTTATCGGAACAAGCGGAAGTGGAAAAAGTACACTGATTGATATCCTGATGGATCCGGAACGATATTTGTTCGAGGGCAAGTTAGAGATAGACCCCGATTGCAGAATCGGGTATGTGAGTCAGTTTTTGCAAGTAGACAAAACAAAAGAAATGACCGTTTTTGAATATATCGCAGAAGAATTCATCAAGATACAAGATGAAATTACAGCGATTTATGCGGAGATGGCCACCACATCGGATATGGATTCCCTGATGGAAAAGCTTCAATTGGCTTTGGATGCCTTCGAAGCGATGGATGGGGACAATTTCGAAAAAAACATCAATAAACAGTTAAACCTTGCCAACCTCATGAAGCTCAAAGATCTTAGTATATCCGCCATAAGTGGCGGGGAATTCAAACTTATTCAAGTGATGAAGGAAATGCTGAATCGTCCAGACTTCATGATTATGGACGAACCCGATGTATTTCTAGACTTTGAAAACCTGAACGCGCTTAAAAAATTGATTAACTCCCACAAGGGAATGCTGCTGGTCGTTACACACAACCGGTATCTGTTGAATCATTGTTTCAACAAAATCATACACCTAGAAAACACAGAGCTCCAGGAGTTTGACGGGCGATATATCGATTATAACTTCTCACTGCTTCAGTCTAAGATCGAACTGCAAGAAATCGCGGTTGCAGAAGCTGAAGAAATTGAGAGATACGATCACATCATCGACAATCTTAGAGAGATCGCCACATATAATTCGGAAGCCTCGAGAGGCAGAGCGTTAAAAGCCAGAGTCAAGTTTCAAGAGAGATTGGAAGCGCGTCGAATAAAAGAACCCTTTGTCGATATCAAACAGCCGAATATCCGTTTTGGAATCGATAAGGAAATGGAAGACACCGTTGTGGTTAACGTCAATAACTATAGCGTTTCCTTTGACGAGTTGCTTTTGGAAAATGTGAACTTTGAGATCAAATCAACAGATAAAGTAGCCCTGATCGGTCCTAACGGTACCGGGAAAACGACTTTACTCCGAGAAATCTTTAAAAACAATCAGGATTCCATTGAAATCAATCCTGATGTTAAAGTGGCCTATTTATCTCAGGTTCAAGGCGAAATGTTAAAGGATTCGAATACCATCCTAAATGAATTCATAGATTCCGGGTTTCAAACGTATGATGAAATTAGATCGTATCTTCCAAACTATGGCTTTGAAGGAGAAATCCTTGATCAAAAGATTGAATCGTTATCTGGCGGAGAAAAAAACATGCTTCAATTGGCTAAAGTTTCTGCCAGTCAAGCCAACGTATTGCTCCTGGATGAACCAACAAGCCATTTGGACATCTATACACAAATCGCATTGGAGAAAGCCATTGAGGACTACAAAGGTGCGATTATCATGATTTCTCATGATTTCTATTCGGTTGTAAATGGTATGGATTATGTTTTAATTATTGAGGACAAAACGATTAGTAAAATGAGTATAGAAGAATTCAGACAGATGATTTATGCGAGTCATTTTGATGAAAACTATCTAGAAAATGAACAAAAGAAAAAGTCAGTTGAAATGAAAATTGAATTGGCTCTGAAAGATACTAATTTTGAACTTGCAAAGAGTTTGGTTGATGAGCTAGAAAAGCTGATTAAGTTGCTTTAGACAAGGTGAATATTCCATAAATCTAAATCCCCCTGTATGTGGATTAATCCGCATACAGGGGGATTTACTTCTAGAAACAGCTAAACGAGCTGATTCGCTGCAGATCAATGCCGGTGTATAGCCAGAAGAAGCCATTCCAGCGGAAGCCAGCCACCGAATTTCTACCGACAAATACCGGGTACATCCAGAAGCCGGGACCACGATCCGGCCAAATATATGTGTAGCGAAACAAACAGCCGGATATGGCTCTTGGATCTACCGCATATAACGAAGCGGGTTGCTGTGGAATGAATGATGGTGGCGGTCCGGTAGGTGCCTGCACGCCTTGTGGTCCGCCGCCTCCACCCCCGGGGAACGATGGCGGACCAGGAAATCCGCCGGGTCCTCCTGGTCCTCCGGGACCCCCAGGTCCGCCAAATCCTCCACCAGGTCCAAAAGGAGGTAAAAATGTCATATCACATCACTCCTGTTCATTAGTCTAATGTATTGTATGTAGGCAATTGAGCAGGGGAATGGGTGAAAGCCTATAAAAGGCTGCTAATTTGGTCATGGCCTTGTCAGGCGGATATTCAAAATAAAGACAAGCTCAAGCTGCGACCGTTTATCCTTGGGCATGTCCGAGTAGTGAGTTTCTTTCATGTTTTGGGAAAATTGGACAAAACTACGGTGAAGCCATAATAGATTTATACGAACTGCAAAAATGCACTGGGAGCAATCCCGGTGCATTCTCCTTTTAAAATGAGCGATAGGCCAAGACCTTTTTTTTCCATTCATTTCGTTAACGAGTGCGAAAGTCCTGTGGTGTGCAACCATAATGCTTTTTGAATATTTTTATAAAATGCGGCGGAGCCAAAAAACCAAGCGCCTTGCTGACATCTGCAATTTTGAGGTCTGAGTTCAATAACAGGTAAGATGCTCTGTTCATACGTAAGCTGTACAAATAATCACCAATCGTTTCTCCAGTGACCGTTTTGTACACCTTGGACAGGTAAACGGGGTGCAGGCCGATATAATCGGCAATGACCTGAAGGGAGATACCTTCTGCCAAATGCTCCTGAATGTATGTTCTCACTTTAGACGTAATTTGTTCGTGCGCATTCATCAGCTGATTGGAGGCCTGCTTGCGTCGCTGATTAATCATTTTCTCTGCCCAGCTATATATGCGTTGGCCGGATAACTGGCTTTTTTTCCGAAGCAAAAATTCGAACTCCTCCCCAAGCATTTCCTCAACCGTCGTGTCCTGCGATTTTAGTGAAATCGAGAATGTGGAAGACAGGTAGAGTAGTACTGTAAACAATTGATCGTGGGACAGTTCTTTGCCAACTTCGTTCAAGAAAAGAATTCTGGAAATTTTGCTTATGGCCTCATCCCAATTACCTGATTCCAGCAAGTTAGGGAGCAAGGGTGGCTCATACAAATTAATGAGGTTTTGCTGTTCATGGGAATCCGCATCCTTTTTGTCCAGCGTAATAAAATAGCTTTTGTTGCTGCCCACATTCCGATTGATGGCTGACACGGAGGCTAAATATAGATCGGAGAGGTGGTCAGGGAAGAATTGCTCTTTACTCAGACAAATGGAGATGGCTCCCTTTAAAAATTTTTGCACATTGTTTTGCAGTCTGACCGCGTGGGAGTCGACTGAATCGAGTGCATGCAGATCACTGTTTTTGATCAGAAATACCAGATATCCCTGCTCTGTAATGCAATGCCACAGCTTGAACGGATGCTGAAACACTTCTTCGGCTATATTGGTTACAGCATATTCGAGCAAGGATAATGACCGAAGATCATAACCGGAAAATTCTTCCTCCATCCGAATGACCATCATAATAAAGGGGTCAGAGGACGCAAAGGGAATCTCCAGCATGCTGAGACGCCCGGCCAAAATCTGATGGCTCATGGCTTTGTTCTGAAGAAGTTCCTTGAGCAGCTGATTGCGCAACAAGGGCATATTGGCGTGAAGAGCATGCTGAATTTGCTGAAATGAACTGATGCGTTCCCATTCGTGCTCAATATTGGCGATAGCCTTTGTTACAGCTTGGATGAGCTCATCGGTATTTATCGGCTTCAGCAGATAATTAGCAGCCTGATACTGAATTGCTTTTTGGGCATATTCAAACTCATCGTGACCAGACAAAATAATACATCTAATTTTACTGGAGAATCGCCGAATCTCCAAAATAAGCTCCAAACCATCCATCTCGGGCATACGAATATCGGTAATCATGATATCAACAGCGTATTTGGAAGCGATATCGAGAGCCTCCGCAGCCGAGTAAGCTCTATGCACTTCCTGGATGCCATAATCTTCCCAGGGAATTGTCAGCGCGAGACTATCAACAACCGATTTCTCGTCATCCACTATTAATAAACCGTACAAGCTAATTCCCCCTCTATAGACAAGCTGTTACAACACTTATTGTATTGTATGATGGCCGAACTATCATTTCAATGGATGCCGCCTTGGCTCACCTCAAATCTTAAGAAAACGATACAGATGTTCAGAAATACCTATGCGGATTACCGCTGCAAATGGCTTGCGAGGCATGAAAGCTTTCTTTGTATTCAGATTGCGTTATATCACATTAAGAAAGCGCTATTTCATGTCATTCAACGAGACAGTATTATTAAAAAGAGAACTAAAACAATATTATGCGGGACCTTACATAACCGTTTTGCATGTCAAGGATACCTGCCGATAGATGAAGGAGAGTCTGGATGATGAATCGTGATATCAAGCAAATCGTGAAACAGTTAACTTTAAACGAAAAGGCAACACTATGCTCAGGTAGCAGCTTTTGGACAACGCATGCTATAGAACGTTTGGATATTCCATCCATTATGATGACTGATGGTCCTCATGGATTACGCAAGCAAGCAGGTGATGCCGACCATTTGGGACTGAATGGAAGTGTTCCCTCCACTTGTTTTCCATCGGCGGTTGGGTTGGCCAGCTCCTGGAACCGGGATCTCGTTCAACTTGTCGGAGAAACAATTGGTAAAGAGGCGCAAGCGGAGGATGTCGCCATTCTGCTCGGCCCAGGGGCGAACATCAAGCGTTCCCCGTTATGCGGGCGCAACTTCGAATATTTCTCAGAGGACCCTTACCTGACGGGTGAACTGGCAGCATCTCATATTTCAGGTGTGCAAAGCCAGGGTGTGGGAACCTCACTTAAGCATTTTGCAGTGAACAATCAGGAGCATCGCCGAATGACTACCGATGCGGTGGTCGACGAGCGGACGTTAAGAGAAATCTATCTTACCGGGTTTGAGAAGGCGGTCAAGCAAGCGCAGCCATGGACAGTAATGTCTTCTTACAATAGAGTGAATGGAACGTATGCGTCGGAGAATGAATATTTGCTGAATACCATTCTGAAGGAAGAATGGGGACATGAGGGCTTTGTTGTGACAGACTGGTCCGCAGTGAATGAGATCGCAGCCAGCATCGCCGCGGGACTTGGACTGGAAATGCCTTCTTCCAACGGAGAAGGACCACGTAAAATTGTGGAGGCGGTGAATGGCGGCGAGTTATCCGAAGAAAAGCTTGATCAATCCGTGGAGAGGTTGTTAGCTGTTATTTTCAAGACGGCAGAGCATAAACGTCCAGAAGCAACCTTTGATTCTGAGCAGCATCATCAGATTGCCAGAGAGGTAGCAGGAGAAACAATGGTTTTGTTGAAAAACGAGGACGATATTCTTCCGCTGAGCAAGAATAGCCGCATTGCCGTTATCGGAGAGCTAGCTCAGAAGGTCAGATATCAGGGCGGCGGCAGTTCGCATATCCATCCTACTCAACTGGATAATCCTTATGAACAGATGGTTTTACTTGCTGAAGCGGATGCATCGGTGACTTATGCTGAGGGCTACAAGCTTGCTTCAGATGAAAGTGACCCGCTATTGATGAAGGAAGCCGTCGAGGCGGCCAAGGCAGCGGAAGTCGCTGTGCTGTTCATTGGTCTGCCTGACCGCTATGAATCGGAAGGATATGACCGGTCTCACATGGACATCCCCGCTAACCAATCGGCGCTAATCAAAGCCGTTGCCTCAGAGCAGCCTAACCTTGTTGTCGTATTAAGCAATGGATCACCGATTGTGATGCCATGGCTTGATGATGTGAAGGCAGTACTGGAGGCGTATCTGGGTGGTCAGGCAGCTGGAGGAGCCATGGCGGATCTGTTGTTCGGAGAAACCAACCCAAGCGGTAAGCTGGCGGAAACGTTCCCGCAATCGGTGCATCATAACCCTTCGGCTCTGTTTTTCCCCGGGGACGGAGATCGTGTGGAATACCGTGAAGGCATATATGTTGGTTATCGTTACTATGATCGTAAGGGTATTGAACCGTTGTTCCCGTTTGGTTACGGATTGAGCTATACACAGTTTGAATATACCGGTCTGAATCTGAACGATACACAGTTCAAGGATACGGATCGGGTTACGGTAACTGTTACGATTCGAAACACAGGCACTCGTTACGGTCAAGAGGTTGTGCAATTGTATGTGCGGGATCAGCAAACCGTAGTAAGTCGTCCGGACAAGGAATTGAAGGGATTTGCCAAAATCGGACTGGAGCCGGACGCTGAGGGCAGCGTTTCCTTCACACTGGATAAACGCAGCTTTGCCTATTATAATGTTGATTTGAAGGACTGGCATGTAGAGAGCGGTTCCTATGATATTTTGATTGGCTCATCCTCTCGTTCCATTCTCCTGCAACAGACGGTCAACGTGGAGTCCACAACAACCGGGCCAGTACCTACCTTTGACCGTAATACAACGCTGGGTGAGCTGCTCGCCAATCCAAAAACGATGGCTGTCATGAGTCAATTACAGGGACTGGTTCCAGAGGGAACGGAAGAGGCACAATCCGATGCGATATCCTCCGAAATGATTCAGGCAACCATGAAATACATGCCGCTTCGTTCGTTGATTCCGTTTACGGGAGGGGCTTTCACGGAGGAAACTCTTTCCCAGTTGCTTGCTGGATTAAATGCGGCTGTTCGTCAGTAAAATCAAACTTCTGCTTCAACTATAAAACGCTCAAAAACGCCTATAAGTCATGACTTATAGGCGTTTTCCATCTAAGGATGTTATAAGATGTATTCAGGATGTACACATCATCGAGAGGGCTGCTCCATCTGATCTCACAGCGGTCCTCATAGCACAGCTATCAGTTATATCTTAAAATCGGAACCGCTATTCAGGACTTGAGATGATCCAAAAATATGTTCTTGAGGATATTAAATTGCTCGGCTTCGTCCACTTTTGTTTGGAAGGCTTCAATGCCATTGAGCATCGCTGTTTTTTTGGAGAAGTTGCCAAAGACATTAATCATCGTGTTAATCGTTTCAACCACATTGGCATCGTTACGAACAGATCCATCCTTTTGACCAAGCTCAGCCAGCTCTGCACAAAGCATAATAATCTGTTGATAGTTAGAATGATACATCTCGATATCCTCCAACGGGGACTTGGACATTGCGACGTAACACTCAAACGCTTCTATTAATTTGGAGCTTTGCTGGCTTTCTACCTGCTGGAAAAAAACTAGCGAGTCGAAAAGGCGGCCAAGCTTGTCGTAGCAGGTGCCTTCACCTCTGATAATATCGGAGAATACCAGAACCTCGGACTGAACAATATCTGATGCTACGGCAACAATAAGCTGCTCTTTCCGCGGAAAGTAGCGGAAGATTGTTGCCACCCCCAGTATTGCCTCGTCCGCAATATCCTGCATGGTCGCTTGCTCGAAGCCTTTATTCAAAAAAGCAATTTTAGCTGCTTCAATTATAGCTGCTCGTCTTCTTGTTTTGAGGTCACTGCGCTCTTGTTGAAGCCTTTGACGGGGTTCTATTGTAAAAACCTCCTTGTTGGAATGAACTCAAACTATGCTATCAAACTAGACTCTTTTCTGTCAACGTAAGGATTCATTCTGCCAATTGGCGAGCGACCAGTTTAATCGGACACGCATGCCTCCAAGGGGACTCTGTTCAAACTGGATACCCGAATGGGTAGCGTCCTGAATGCGCAGACGCTCCGCAATATTCCAGAGTGCACATCCCATCGTGTCCACAGGCGGCTCGGATATTCTGGCCTTAAGTGCATTAATTTCTTCCTCCGTCATGCCTTTCCCGTCGTCGTCAACCACAATACAGAGCCCGTGTTCCGTGCGCTCAACGGTGATATGAATGGAACCGGAATCCCACTTGGCTTCTATGCCATGGATGATGCTGTTTTCCACCAAAGGCTGAATGAGTAGTTTGGGAATCGGGACAGATCTTAGCTCGTCCGGTAGCTCAATCTGATAAGAGAGACGGTCCATGCGTAAGCTCTGTATCTCAAGGTAATTGCGAACGATACCCAACTCTTTTTCCAAACAGGTCATCGGCTCGTCAAGGCGTGTGGTGTACCTGAAATATTCAGCCAAGTTCTGGGTCATGGCAGTAACCGCTTCCTCATTGCCCAATCTTGTCATATTATTAATGAAAAAGAGACAATTATATAAAAAGTGAGGATTAATCTGGGCTTGTAGCTGTTTCAGCACCGCTTCACGAGCTACGATTTTTTCCTTGTATACCTTTTCAATCAAATCCTCAATCTGTCCGGCCATGTCGTTGAATTGACCATATAAGTAATCAAATTCATTACCGCTCTGCCGCTGAATACGATAAGAGAAGTCGCCATGCTTCAAAAGACGAACACCTTTTAACAGAGCAAGTATGGGGATCTGTACCTTGCGGAAAAGAACAACAATAATCGTGACCCCCGCCATAAACAGCATGACACAGGCAGAGTAAAACCAGAATTGGGTCATTCGTATAGGCTGTAACGCTTTATCAAGAGGCATAAAATCAATTAAATACCAACCGAGCTGATGAGAGTACACATAATTGACAATGTACTGGGCTCCGTTAACCGAAACGGTTTCTGTACCGGAGGATGGTTGTAGATGACCGGTTAGCTCCTTCATGATGAGAGGGGTAATGGAATTAGCCTCTTTGCGAGTAATCAATTGCTCGTCCGGTTTATAGAATAACGTCTCATTCTCGCTCTGATGTGAGTTCTCAACTATATCCTCCAGATTGCTGCGCGGGAACTCCAACCGAATAATGATCTGTGGACTGACCTTGTATTTATAATATTTAGCTGTAGCTGCATCATAGTTCCAGCCTGATTTCAGTGAATCTACAGAGGGAGTCTTCATATCTAACTCCGAAGAAATGATCCATTGATTCAACAGAACCGAGTAGACCGATATTTTGTTATTCCATCCCTCGGACAAACTTTGCAAATTGACTCTCACAGCAACATTTTGAATCAACTGTACCTGCTCAAAGGAACTCATCACGTCAATGGATCGCAGCAGTGCAATAGAATTGTCCGTTTCCATGGAGATGGATAACATATTCAGCCGATTTATGCTCTGATCGAGTGAGTTAACGACAAACTGCACTCGATTGAGATTGTTGGTTTCAATATCCTTTTGAACGGTATCCAGACTGGATTGAACCGAGAAGGTATACATGACCAGGACGGCGACAAGCATAATCAGCGTGATGGCCACTATGTTCATAAAGGTCCTGTATTTCTTTTTCAACCCTTAACGCCTCCTGCCAACGATGTAAATTCACCTTATTGTAGGCTGGCATTGGATGAAATACAAGTGATTTGGAATGTAATATAGATGAAGGTTAAGAATGAATTATCTAATGTTGAAAAAGCGTTATTTCGACTGTATAACTGGCACGATATGATGAAGATGAATTAGATGAAGGAGTGCATTTCGCACATGAGTAGCAAAATATACCTGTTTCTTTCTGTTGCTTGTTTGATTCTGTTTACCGCCGCATGCAGTGGTAAAGCACAAGAGCCTATGCCTGTAAAAACAGGTGTGATCGTAACAACAGTCAAAATGAATGATCCAACCACCATCTACAAAAATGGCGAAACTGCTACCGATAATGTACATATCCGTTGGGCCAGAGAAACGCTTGGCGTGGATATTCGGACCCAATGGAGTGCTCCTGTCGATGACTATGATATGAAGCTTCGATTAATGCTCTCTGCTGACAATACGTTACCTGACGTGTTCTCATCCAATGTCATGGACACAGTCAATGGATTTATGATCTCAGGCAAACTGTTGGACGCTGGACAAGCCTTTGATCGATATGCATCATCCACTTGGAAAGCGGCTATGGCTGAAGTGCCAGAAGCATGGAAGCCTTTTGAGATTGACGGGAAACGGATGGCGATTCCGATCATTACGGAGCAAGCCTCGCAGTCCGTACTTTGGATTCGCAAGGATTGGCTAGATTATCTGAACCTGAAGGCACCAAGCAATCTTGACGAACTGGAAAGTGTAATGAAGGCCTTTACCTATGATGATCCAGACGGTGATGGCGTACAGAATACCTACGGTATTGATTTTGCAATCAAGGACCAGTATCTGGCCTCGCCTATCGGAGACATATCCTGGGTATTTGGTGCGTATGGAGCGATTCCAAGTATATGGAGCAAGAATGTACAGGGCAATCTCGTGTACGGAAGTATCCAGCCTCAGATCAAAACCGCACTGGCAAAACTGCAAGACTGGAAGAAAAAAGGATATGTGAGCAATAACATAGCTCTGCAGGACTTCAATCAGGTCAATAAAAATATCTTTGATGGCAAAGTTGGCATGGTAGCTGGTCCACGCTGGTTTGGAGATTATCCGCTGCAACAACTTAATGAAAAGGATCCGAAGGCTGAGTTTGTGCCTTATCCGATTCCTGCAGGAATGGACGGAACCACAGCGAGATTCAAAGGAAACTCTTACAGCGGGGCTTTAATGATCAGCGCAAACATTTCTGAAGAAGCCTTGCAGGCTTTTTTTAAGTA
Organism: Paenibacillus sp. FSL R5-0701; assembly: GCF_037973995.1. Taxonomy (NCBI): domain Bacteria; kingdom Bacillati; phylum Bacillota; class Bacilli; order Caryophanales; family Paenibacillaceae; genus Paenibacillus; species Paenibacillus sp. FSL R5-0701. The sequence continues at coordinate 3,695,624 of NZ_CP150230.1, forward strand.
TCAGAACTATCTGTATGAGGCTACGGTGACGAATAATCCGTTGTATCTGAGTGCCTATCAGAATGGATATGATTATGTACTGAACCCGGATGGTTCGGTGGATAGTGACAGCCGCGATATTCCCGGGGGGAAAGTGATAACGTTCAAATATACCCTCATGGGACAATATGCGAGTTACCCTTCCCGATTCAGAGCAGCTCTTCTGAAAATGGGCAAGCGAGAAGGGCTCAGCTCTCATGATCGCGCCATTTTGTTCAGTATGGGAATTGACCCTAAGGATGAGAAGCAGTATCCCATTATGAAGGCAAATGTTGTAGAGACCAGGCAGCGGCAGATTGATCGAGTCAATCTGTTTCAGGGGCCCCCGACAAAAACAATGCAAGCTCGAAACACTTATTTGCAAAAAATGGAACTGGACACCTTCAACTCCATTATTTATGGAGAGGAGCCACTCACCATTTTTGATGAGTTCGTGAAAAAATGGATGGATTCAGGCGGAAGAAAAATCACGGAAGAAGTGAATGAATGGTACCAATTGGCGCAGACTCGGCCTTAAAGCAGGATGGTTAAACGTTCCGAAAGGTAATCGACAAGGGGAGGTTTCATCGATGAACATTACTCATATGAAAACAAATCACATCACTAATCCGCTCGGTTTTGCGGTAACCAAGCCAACCTTTTCTTATACCGTTACGGATACGACAGCGACAACGCAGATCGCCGCACAGGTAGAAATTGCACTGGATGAATCTTTTACAGAACTTGTATTTGATAGTGGAATAACAGAGGATATTGATTCGCTCGCGTATTCTCCGGATCTGGAACTGGCTGCACGGACGCGTTACTTCTGGAGAGTTCGATTATGGAATGAGCTTGGGGAAAAGGCGACCAGTGAAACGGCCTGGTTTGAAACGGCTAAGCAGGATGAACCATGGACAGCAAAGTGGATTACACCTGAACTGGAACCGACGATTCATCCAGTCCTCCAGAAAACGTTCGAAGTCAAAGGTCCCATCGCCAAAGCACGGGCGTACATCTGTGGTTTGGGAGTATACGAATTGGAACTAAACGGAGTCAAGGCTGGGGATGAGTACTTGGCCCCTCATTATAATGCCTATCACAAATGGCTTCAGTATCAAACTTACGATATTACCGACCTGCTGCAAGAAGGGTCCAACGCGATAGATGTCCGTTTGGGGAATGGCTGGTATAAGGGACGGTTTGGTTTTGAAGGAGATACCACTGCCAATTTGTATGGTGATCATTTTGCATTGCTGTCCGAGCTGGTGATTACGTATACGGATGGAACAGAAGTTGTTGTCCCTTCAGATCTGTCCTGGCATGCCACCCGCTCGAATGTGGTGGATGGTAACATCTATGACGGAGAAATCTATGATGCCACGCTGGACGTGACTGAGATTTATCCAGTTCGGGAAAGTGAAATGGGGTATGAGCTTTTACAAGCAAGAAAAAGTCTTCCGGTCGTGATCAAGGAAACCTTGAAGCCGATCGAAATTTTGACCACGCCTGCGGGAGAAACGGTCATTGATATGGGCCAGAATATGGTAGGCTGGCTGCAATTCCGTACTACGGCACCAAGCGGAACGGTCATCCATTTGCAATATGGCGAAGTGTTGCAGAAAGGCAATTTCTACCGGGAGAACCTTCGCTCGGCTAAGGCGGAGTACATCTATACAGCAAACGGTGAAGAAGCTATTGTGCGTCCGTATTTCACATTTTACGGTTTCCGATATGTTAAGGTTGAAGGCTGGGCAGGCGAACTGGATCTGAATGACTTCACAGGCTGTGTGGTTTACTCGGATATGGAACGTACCGGGTATTTAGAAACCAGTCATGCTGGCGTGAATCGTTTGTTCGAAAATGCACTCTGGGGGCAAAAGGGAAACTTCCTAGATACCCCTACCGATTGTCCACAGCGCGATGAGCGCATGGGCTGGACAGGGGATGCACAGGTATTCTCCGGTACAGCAAATTACAATATGGATACGTATGCCTTTTTTAACAAGTATGGATATGATCTGTGGATGGAACAAGAGGATCGGAACGGTATGGTTCCGATGGTCATTCCGGTTGGACGTGTGCAGGGCGGAGGGTCCAGCGCCTGGGGAGATGCGGCAACCATTATTCCGTGGAACACGTATCTGCATTCCGGGGACCCATCCATTCTGGAGCAGCAGTTTGACAGCATGAAGACATGGGTAGATTACATCAAGCGTTCGGATGACGAATCCGGTAGTACACGTTTATGGGCGATAGGTTTTCACTTTGGTGACTGGCTTGCGCTAGATGGGGATGATCCGAACTCTCCAATGGGGGGAACAGATAATTACTTTATTGCCTCAGCCTACTATGCCTATTCTTCAGATATCGTAGCCAAGGCTGCCAAAGTACTTGGACATCATGATCTTGCCGCATCCTATGACCAGTTGGCGCAAGAGGTTAGAGCTGCAATTGTGAAGGAATACTTTACTGCGAATGGACGTCTGGCAGTAGATACACAGACCGCATACGCTATAGCGTTGTATATGGATCTCGTTCCTGAGCAACATAAAGCACGGATTGCAGAAGCTATTCGCTTGCGTGTACGCAAGGATCAGAACCACTTGAGAACTGGCTTTGTAGGTACGCCGTATTTGAACCGGGTTCTATCAGCATATGGAAGCAATGATATCGCCTATACGCTTCTGCTCAATGATGATTACCCAAGCTGGCTGTATGCGGTCAATATGGGAGCAACAACAATCTGGGAGCGTTGGAACTCCATTTTGCCAGATGGTACAATCAGTGAAAATGGTATGAACTCGCTTAATCACTATGCCTATGGTGCCGTTGTTGAATGGATGTATCGTCATATGGCGGGGATCAATCCAGTAGAGGATCGACCTGGCTTCCGCCATGCACTGCTGGCACCGATGCCTGATTTCAGAATCCAGTGGACTAAAGGTCGCATTGACACCGCTGCAGGAACTTATTGCAGTGAATGGAGGTTTGATGAAGCAGGTAAGCTGTATTTAAGCTTCTCTGTTCCATTTAATGCAACAGCAACGATCAAGCTGCCACGCGCCGTGGTTGATCAGGTGATGATGAACGGAATTACACTTTCGGATACAGGCCTGATTGTCGTTCAGGTTGAAGATGAAGTGATCATCGAAGTGGTGAGTGGCACGTATGATTTTATTTATGTACCATCCGTGCCATACAAACAAACGTTAAGCACCCGTACACCTCTGAATGTACTGCTTCGTAACGAGCATAGCCGGAGTATGCTGCACGAGCTTTCACCGGTGCTGGCTTCGCTGGACCCGGGGACAATTGGCCCGATGGGGGAAGCAAGCTTGCGTGATCTATCCACCTATCCTTCGTTCAGTACGCCAGAGGAAGAACTTGACCAGCTCGATCTCAAGCTGGAGACCATTCAAATCGTATAGAATAAATCATTGCTCGTAGATACGACGAAAACGAAACACGATGACGTTTCTTTAAATGCAAATCATCTCAAACCGATGGCCTGCTGAGGTGAGTAATATTCGCTGGGCTACCGAGGATGTCGAATTCGGTGGCAAGCACATCCGTAAGGGCGACATGCTCTTTGTTCCTCAGTCAACCGGGATGAGAATCAGTTCGCTGACCCGGATGCATTTGATATCACACGGAAGGCCAATAATCATAATACGAGAGGATAGCCCTACTTAACCGCGATTTCGCGGTTTTTTCTTTGTCTTTGACTAGCAATGGGCTTGAATTACGCTACACGATCTTTGTATCGCGTTATAGTCGATCGTCTCACTTGAAATCTACAATAGAAGTATCCTTTTGGCCATGTCAATCCACTCTACCTGTTGGATTCTTCACCCGAGCTGGCAAATACCAAAAAGCGGCCAGCGGTACTTGTGCTTCCAGGTGGAGGATATAGAGCTTGTTCTGATCGAGAAGCTGAACCCGTTTGCTACGGCATTTTTGGCTGAAGGTTATCAAGTCTTTATCCTGTGAAATTCACTCAATCAGCATGCTGTATTTCCAAAACCATTGAATGATACGGAGGAAGCGTTGACACTCAAGCGGGCCAACAGTGCGGACTGGATCCTCAAAAAGTAGCGGTATGCGGCTTCTCCGCAGGGGGCCATCTTGCTGCAGCTTTGGGGACGATGGGTTCCACTCGGCCTAATGCAATGATTCTTGGTTATCCTTGTATTCTGGAGGAGATGAGTGATATTTTTCCTGCGCCCGTTCCAGGCGTGGAACCTGTTAACCGAGGAAGAGCAGAAGCAGCTTAACGATGGGCTAAAGACTATTTCGGTGACATAACACTGGAGGAAACACAGCATAAACAGAATAAGTCCTTTAGCCATTTTCGGGCTCGTTCCTAATCTATTAAAATGACGAATTGCAAAAAAAGACACAAAATGATAGTATTTATATCAATATAATAGTAAAACTATCAAAATGAAATTTGGAGGAAACAACTATGACAACTTACAATGAAAACATTAAAATTTCGGAACTATTGAATAATGATGAAGCAACAACATTGCTTACCAAACATCTACCTGAATTCATTAACGAGCCATCATTCAAAATGGCTTCCCATTTTACGCTGGATCAACTCGCAGCCGTTCCACAGGTCGATCTGCCAGAAGACATTTTGTCCGCACTGAAAGCGGATCTTGCTAACGTAACCTTCGAATCTGCAGAGGCTCCTAAAGCGAGCAAAGCTGTGAATACCAACTCCGATTCGTTTGCAGGCAAAGTGATTACCATCACAGGCGCTGGTAGCGGTATTGGCCGAGCTAGTGCAGTGTTGATGGCATCGAGAGGAGCCAAGCTCGTTCTGGTGGATTACAATGTAACAACAGGGGAAGAGACACTTGCGCTTGTGAAGGAGCAGGATGGCGAGGGCATCTTTGTTCAAGCTGATGTATCCAAGGAAGAGGATGTAGAAAACTATATTCAAAAAGCAATTGAAACATTTGGTAAAATCGATGTCGCGTTCAACAATGCAGGAATCATTCAGAAGTTCCAGCCTTTCCATGAAACATCCCTGAACGATTTCTCCCGTATCATTGACGTCAACTTGAAGGGGATCTTCCTGGGGATGAAGCACGCTCTCAACGTGATGGTTCAACAAGGTTACGGTCATGTGATAAATACAGCATCAACCACGGCGCTTCGAGCTGAGCACAGTCTGGCCGCTTATACAGCGAGTAAACACGGTGTTGCCGGATTGACAAAAGCAGCAGCGATTGAGTACGTCAGAAAGGGCATTCGGGTAAATGCTATCTGCCCTGGGGGTGTAGCCACTTCGCTGACCGCAGCTGTTCCGCAAATGTTACAAGAAAGCGATTATATGCCCGAAGAATTCCCAAATATGAGAATTGGGCGTTTTGCGGAGCCAGAGGAGCTGGCTGAACTCGTAGCATTCCTGGCATCGGACGGCTCCAGTTATATGACAGGCTCTATCCTTGTAGCAGACGGTGGATTGACACTTTAAGGAGTAACAGCAAGTCTTTCGAACATGGTTCTAGCGATTTTAAAGCCGATTCCTGATCTATTTCGGTTCATTTTATTCATAAGAATCGTGCATAAAACAGATGGACCAAAAACTGATTCAGTATACCTGAGTCAGTTTTTTTGTCGTTCAAACAGCAGGAATACCTTCTGTTTGGATTGCGTTATTTGATCTTAACAATGCGCTATATCTGTTATATATGCCAGGACATAAAATGAAAGTATAGAAGAGGAAGAGAAATTCAACATGAAGAGTAACGGAGGCGAGTGTTATGGGAGTTGCAGTGAACGAGCAGCATATTAAAGTAGATAATACGCCGGCTCAGCCACCCCGGGAAATACCAACGAAAAAGTTAATTGGCGATTCAATGGGACAGTTCGGGTTAAACATTTCAAGTGGATTGTTGGGTTTGATCACGTATTATTATACGGATGTCGTTGGCGTGTCTGCCGCTGTAGTCGGTACGGTAATGCTGCTTACCAAAGTTTTGGATGCGTTTGCAGACATCGGTATGGGTGTACTGGTGGATCGGACCAAAACCAAGTATGGGCAAGCTCGTCCCTGGTTGTTATGGATGACCATTCCAATGTTCATCTCATTATTCTTAATGTTTTCCGTGCCGGATATAAGTTCTACAGGCAAAATTATATATGCGATTATTACGAATCTTGTATTCTACATTTTGGTGTTTACTCCAACCTCGATTCCATATAACAGTTTGATGGCGTTAACAACGCGTAACAGTTACGAGCGTTCCTTAATGGGTATTATCCGTTCAAGCAGCGGGTATCTGGCAGGTATGGTTGTTGCCGTTGCATTTGTTCCAATCGTTACAGCCATGGGCAATAGCAGAAGTGACTGGACGTTGCTCGCATCAATTTTTGCTGGTGTTGCAGCAATCGGGATTTTCATTTCATTCCTGTCCAATAGGGAAAAGTACAACAATGTTCAATTGGATGAGCTTGGCATGTTTCAGGATAAAACGCCGATTCGTGAAGGACTGAAATTACTCTTTGCCAATAAATACTGGGTATATATGTTCTTCGTAATGGCTCTCGCTAGCATTTTGTTTGCTCTGGGCGTGGCAGCAGGAAGTTATTATGCCAAATATATTTGGGGCAATGTAAGCCTGATCGGCATTATGGGTGCTATTGGTTTGATTCCGGTTATTATCGGATTTGCCTTGTCCGGACCATTCATCAAACGTTATGGCAAGCGAAATACAGCCCTCGGCGGTATATTAATCGGACTCCTCGGAGCAGCCGTTCGGTTAGTCGCTCCCGAGAGCATTACATTGGGTCTGATCTGTTCTATCTTCCAAACGCTTGGTACAATTCCGCTAATGGCAGTAGGTGGAGCAATGGTCACAGACACGATTGAATACGGCGAATGGAAATTTAACAAAAGACTTGTTGGTTTAACGAATAGTGTCATCGGTTTCGGTTCAAAAGTAGGCACAGCCATTGGCACAGCAATGATTGGATGGTTCCTCGCGCTAGGAGGATATGTCGAACAAGCTACAACCCAAGGAGAAGGAGCAAAGCAGGCCATCATCGCGTTGAATATATACGTCCCCATTGTTGTATTCATTCTTCTTGTAGTATTCCTTTACAAAAACAAGCTGGACAAGGAATATCCAACGATTATTAGAGAGCTTGAAGGTAGAAGAAAGGCATAACAAGATTTAAGTGTCCTTACACACAGCCAATCGCTTGTGTGTAAGGGCACTTTTAATTTGATGAAATTAGTTCAAAAAAGCTTGGTTGTTACGATGGCTGGCAGGTTTTGAAGAGTCTGTGTACCCGGGTAGAGCTGGCTTGCCGCTTCAAATTTGATTTTTGCAGTAATATTGGAAAAGTGATTCGTGAACCCTCTCAGCACCAGTTGGCCCTCTAGCCTGGCTAATGGAGCGCCCAGACAAAAGTGAGGTCCTTTGCCAAACGAGAGATGACGATTGCTGTTGGAGCGGGAAGGTTCGGGAAAATGTCTAGGGTCATTGTTGGCTGCACCCAGCCAGGTTAATATAACATCTCCTTTTTTCATAGGCACGCCAAGGATGTCTGTATCCTCTACTACCACACGATCAAGTGTCGTGGGAAAACGATACCTTAACGATTCTTCAACAGTATTCTCTATCAGTTCTGGATCTGCGGCAATATCCTGATAGATTCCGGGTTGATCATACATAAAACTGTAGAACAGGCTGTTTATCATGTTAGTCGTTGTTTCGTTCCCAGCAGCAAGGAGGCCCAAGCTAAAGGTAACAACCTCTTCATCGGTTAGTTGATCCCCATCCAGCTCGGCAAGTGTGAGATCGGAAATAATGTCCTCGGCAGGATGCTTTCTCTTCTGCTGAACAATGGGGAGCAAAAATTCGTTAAATTCTTGCATAGCCGCATACTTCGCATTCATCTGCTCCTGCTCATTACCTGTGGCATTGGGGAAAAATAACATGTCAGACCAGGCTTTGATCTGTGCCCGGTGTTGCCTCTCTACCCCAAGTAGATCGGCAATGACAGTAACAGGAAGTGGAACCCCTAGGTCTCGAACAATGTCCACATCATCTTTCGTCTTCATCTCAAGCATTAACTCATCAACGATAGCCGCGATTTGAGGCTCCCAGGTTTTTAACTGACGTGGGGTGAAGGCACTAGAGACTAACTTTCTAATATCACGTTGAACAGGGGGATCAACAGAATTGATGTTCACTCGGGTAATTACCGGTGGAACCGGGGATACACTCCGTTTACGAACACTGGAGAACCGTTTCCAGTCTGTTAGAACGGAATTGACATCATCATAACGATACAGATTCCATACTTGCTGCTTCTCGTCAAAATAGATGGGATGATTCTCCAGCATGTACTCATAATAAGCATATGGATTCCAAAGTTCTTCAGGTGTCTCTAAATTAGATACCTGATGAATAACGATCGATCTGTTATCAGTCTGCATGTCTCCTCGCCATCCTTTAATGTAGTTTGTGGAAATCTCCAAATAATGATAGCCAAACTATCATTATTTGTTTTAAAGGTACCATAAATCACACTTATTTAGCAATTAAATGAAATGTTTTACTGAATATCAATTATTTAGAGATACTCTTAGGGTCACAGATGAAGAAACATTTTCATATCAAAATGCAGAAAAATGTCGAATAAAGTGATTGCTAACAAATTTATTGTGTGATATTATGATCCAGTAAACGTTTACATCTACAACGAATTAAATATTAGCAGTGTTTGGCTGTTACTGGTAAAGCAGGCATGACCAAAATGATTTGCATTTTCCTTATGTGAGTAGGGGAAGGCATATCGTTTTGGTCTTTTTTATATCCAAATTCAGAAATGAGGCATTGGTATGGATTATCGCAAGTTGGGACAAGAGATTACGGAATTGGTTGGGAAGAAGGATAATATCGCTCGGCTTACGCACTGCGCAACCCGACTACGATTCGAACTGCACGATATCTCCAAAGCGGAGACAGAAAAACTCAAAGCACTTCCAGGTGTCATTACCGTTGTGAACAATGGTGGACAATATCAGGTCGTTGTGGGCAATGAGGTGCAGCAGGTCTACCGAGTTATCACTCAGCAGATGGGTTCTGCTACCCGAAGTGCGGAATCCAAATCGGATTCTGGCAAAAATAACGGACCAAAACAAAAACAGAGCTGGATCTCCAGATTCATCAGCGTGATCTCAACAACATTTACTCCGGTAATTCCGGCAATCATTGGCGCGGGTATGATCAAAGCGATATTAGCCGTACTTGTGCTGACAGGCCTTGTAACGACGGAAAGCCAAAACTACTATATTCTTAATACCATTGCGGACGCGGCTTTTTATTTCATGCCTATTCTGCTGGCTTATGGAGCTTCCATTAAATTTGAAACTAGTCCCATTCTGGCGATGACAGTTGCCGGCGTGTTGTTACACCCGGGATGGAGCGCCATGATGGCGGAAGGAAAAGATGTGTTTTTCATCGGTGTTCCAGTTCGACTAACCGATTACGCGGGCTCCGTGCTGCCGATTATTATCGTCGTTTGGCTCATGTCCTATATTGAACGTTTCGCGGATCGGGTATCGCCTTCAATGATCAAATTTTTCACGAAACCAATGCTTGTACTATTGATTACAGCACCACTTGCATTGGTGGCGATTGGACCTTTCGGAACGTACCTGAATGATCTGGTTGCCATGGGTGCAGAAGCGATTAATGCCAGAGCCAGTTGGCTGATTCCTTTGTTAATGGGAACTTTGCAACCATTCCTGATCGTAACAGGCACTGCATGGGCGATGACACCGATTGCAACTAGCCAACTAACCAAAAATGGATATGAAATGATCAACGGCCCGGGAATGCTCGCGTCCAATATTGCTCAAGGTGGGGCCACCCTTGCTGTAGCATTAAAAACAAAAAACAAAAAACTGAAACAGCTCGCTGCTTCATCCGGTTTCACCGCCGTACTGGGCATCACGGAACCATCCTTGTACGGAGTAACTTTGAAACTGAAGAAACCCTTAATTGCCGCAATGATTGGTGGTGGTGTAGCAGGGATATATGCTGGTCTGACCGGATTAGTACGTTATGCCTTCGTTTCTCCGGGTCTTGCCGCGTTACCTGCCTTCATTGGAAGCAATCCGATGAACATCGTTCATGCCATTGTGACTTGTCTGATCGCTTTTATCGTTACTTTTGCTCTGACATGGATCATTGGTTTTGAGGATCCAGTGGATGATGAAGAAGAAGGCAATACCAACGTTAACGATGACAAGACACTTTCCGGGCTGTCTTTTCAAGACAACACTCTAAGCACGCAGTCAGTTGCAACAACAAATGCGAATGGACCAACCCAAAATGAATTACGCCCACTTACGATCGCAAGTCCGATGCAAGGGGAATTAGTCCATCTAGACCGTGTACCAGACGATGTCTTCTCTTTGGGATTACTGGGTAAGGGCGCTGCTATCATTCCTGCCAAAGGAGAACTGTATGCTCCGATCGCAGGTGAAGTTACGGCTTTCATGGACTCCAAACATGCGGTGAAATTAAATGGTTACGATGGAGAAGAGGTGCTCATTCATATTGGAGTGGATACCGTAAACCTGAAGGGGCGACACTTCGACTCTTCCATTAAAGTAGGGGATCGCGTAAAACGGGGGGACTTGTTGATCCGCTTTGATATCGACGCCATCAAGGCAGAAGGCTACGAAGTCATAACCCCGATCATTATCGCCAATTCGGATCGTTTCCCGGACATTAAGCTGGAGAAGCAGAGTCCTGTGGAGGTTGGAGCGACGATTATCCACCTTTCGTAACAAGCTTAATATGGTCCGTCATATATCTTAATCAACATTAAAATGAAGGAGTGTTTGAGATGTTATATCAACACACCAAACCATTCCCCAATGAATTTCTGTGGGGAGGCTCTACCTCGGCCTACCAAGTCGAGGGAGCCTGGAACGAAGATGGCAAAGGCCTGTCCGTCATCGATATGTGTGATCATCCGGCTGGAACCGCCGATTTCACGGTTGCGAGCGATCACTATCACCGATTCAGAGAAGACGTGAAGCTTTTTGCAGAGCTGGGCCTCAAAGCATATCGTTTTTCGATTGCATGGACTCGAATCTTGCCTTCAGGCACAGGGCCTGTTAATGAAAAGGGACTCGATTTTTATCACCAATTAATTGACGAATTGCTGCTCCATGGTATTGAGCCCATTGTGACCATGTATCATTTCGACTTACCCTACGAGCTTGAGAAAACCGGAGGATGGAACAACCGGGGGACGATTGATGCCTTTGTGGAGTACGGGCGTATCTTGTTTGAGCATTACGGGCATAAAGTGAAATATTGGTTGACCATTAATGAGCAGAATACAATGATTCTCCATCCCGGTGCTATTGGTACACCAAAAGGCGGACGTCTGCCTTCCAGTAAGGAACTGTATCAGCAAAATCATCACATGTTTGTGGCTCAAGGCAGAACGATGCGACTATTTCATGATATGCTCCCGCAAGGCAAGATTGGTCCTGCATTAAACATGACCTCCATGTACCAGGCAACCTCCAGACCAGCAGATGCAATCGCTGCACATAACTGGGAGACAATTCGTGGATGGGGTTTTCTCGACTTATCGGTGTGGGGACGGTATAATCCATTATTCTGGAGTTATGTACAGGAACGCGGCATCGAGCCGGTTATTGAGCAGGGTGACATGGAAGATATCCAGTCTGGCAGCCCCGATCTGGTAGCAATCAACTACTACTCGACGGCAACCATTGCCGCCAGTATGGGAGATGCGTCGGATGTTACAGCTCGTGCGGGTGATCAGCAAATTATGCTTGGTGAGCAGGGAGTCTACCGAGCCGCGGAGAATCCTTATACCGAAAAAACAAAATATGGCTGGGTCATCGATCCGATTGGCCTAAGGTTAACATTGCGTAAGGTATGTGAACGATATGGTCTCCCGATTCTAATTACGGAAAATGGTATAGGAGCCCCAGATATACTCGAGGCAGATTACACGATTAACGACACGTACCGGATTGATTTTATTGAGAAACATCTGGAACAGATCAGACTGGCTCTGACGGATGGTGTGGATGTGATTGGTTATTGCCCTTGGTCCGTTATTGACGTGGTAAGCACCCATCAGGGTTATGGGAAACGCTACGGCATGATCTATGTAAACCGTGGTGAACAGGATCTGAAAGACTTGAAGCGTTTGAAGAAGAAAAGCTTCTCGTGGTATCAAGAGGTCATTAAACAAAATGGCAGATGTATCGGAAATTCGGATCAGGCGGTCACGAAAGAATAAAGGATCGTGATGAATGCATGAAAGTAATCAAAATATTAAATAACAGCTTGCTTCTGACCAAAGATGAACAGGGGCAAGAGATGATTGTCATGGGAAAAGGGTTGGCGTTCAAAGGCAAAGTTGGCGAGCGACTGGATGAAGAACACATCCAAAAACGATTCATTCTGCAAAATAATCCGTCTGCGCAGGCTTACGTACGAACCATCGAAAACATGCCGGAAAAACATGTGAATGTCATAAATAAACTGATTACCAATGCAAAAGAAAAGTTGTCTCTTGACGACCAAATCTTCTTTACGCTTATGGATCACTTGTCATTTGCCATTGAACGATGGAAAAAAGGTGTAGCACTACAGAATCGCATGTTATGGGAGATCCAGAGGTTTCACCCTGTTGAATTCGAACTTGGCCTTGAAGCCGTTCAGTTGCTGAATCTAGAACTGGGGGTTGAACTGCCGGAAGAAGAAGCAGGGAATATCGCTTTTCATTTCGTGAATGCCCAAACGCATGAACAGAATATGGAGCGCACGATGCAATCCGTTAAGATGTTAAAAGATATTTTTAATCTGATACAATACACCCTTGATATGCAATTGAACAAAAATTCCATCCATTATGTGAGACTTGTCACACACCTGCAATTCTTCATCCAGCGTTTACAAGAAGGGCGTCTGGGCAATTCGGCGAAAGATTTTATATTTCAGCACATGGTGAAGGAGCATCCGCTTGAATACAAATGCGCGGAGATGATCAAAACCTACGTGCAGAATATGCTGGACATCTCCATATCGAACGAGGAATTATTATATTTGATGATTCACATTGCTCGAATTGTCCAGGAGGAACAGGGTGATGATGGACGATTATAAAGCAAAGTTAAAGTTGTATTCCCTTAACTCTTTTTCGGGAAAGATATTTTCTAACTATGACCGTTTTCTCGTATTTTATCGGGAAACGGTCTTTTATTTTTGCAAATATGTAGCGGCTTTTTGATATTCCATGATTAACGAACTTCTGATTCCTAAAATCATAATTACCAATTGATAACATTTTATTATAATTATTGTAAATTCGTTATATGTAAGCGCTATCTAAAGAGCTATAATCTATTTATCTGGATGTTAATCCGTTCAGAAATACTTAGACCAGATCAAGAGGAGGAATTGTATGAAACGGTTAGGTCAATGGAATATAACAGCCTTGGTTCTTGTGCTCGTACTTGCCATGCTTCCATTTTCGAATGTCTCACATGCAGCCAAGGCAGTTACGGAAGTGGAAGGAGGCCATTTGAGTACAAACTTTGAAGACGGTACACTTCAGGGATGGACTCCACGTACAGGTAACGAAAGGCTGACAGTGACACAGCAGGAGGCACACGAAGGTCAGTCCAGTATGCTGATCGCCAACCGTGAGCGTTCCTATCATGGACCGATGTTATCCATGAAGGATCTGCTTGAGCGTAACCAAGAGTACGAAATTACGGCATATGTAAGACTTACCCAGGAGCCCATCACGGATCAAACACTACAGCTCACCACATATAAAAAAACAACTGCTGAAAGCTGGAACCCGATCGGTAGCGTGAAAATTGCCAAAGCAGAGTGGAATACATGGCACAAGATCACCGGAAAATTTCAGTATAGCGATGATCCCACTGAATTGAATTTGTTCATCGAAACACCCTACATCTCTGAAGGTAGCGTAGATACGTTATCGTTCTATGTGGATGATGTATCATTTACTCTGGCCGAGCAACTGGAGATTGAAGAAGGTATTCGGTCTCTGGAGGACCTGTATCAAGATGATTTCCCCATTGGTGCAGCGGTGTATCGCTGGCAGTTGGAAGGCGCATATGGACAACTTCTCACAAAGCACTTTAACAGCTTGACCGCAACCTATGAGATGAAACCGAAGTACATGTCTCCTTCCGAGGGTGTTTATGAGTTCGAGGCAGCCGATCAATATGTTCAGTTCGCCGAGGAGCATGGTATGGGCGTACGCGCACATGCGTTGTTGTGGCATATTGATGCAGCAGAGTGGATGTTCAAAGATCCTCAGGGTAACCCTGCGAGTCGAGAATTACTGCTTGCCCGGATTCAGGATTACGTTGAAACCGTCATGACCCGATACAAAGGTAAGATCTATGCCTGGGATGTGGTAAACGAGGCGATTGCGGATAGCAATGGTGATGCCAACGGTTTACGTAAAAGTCCCTTTTATGAACTAATCGGTCCGGATTACATTGAGAAAACCTATGAATTCGCTCGTGCAGCAGATCCGAATGCCAAATTATATTACAACGAATACTTCACGGAAGTCCCTGAGAAAAGAGAGCATATGTTTCAGTTGGTCAAACGACTGAAAGATAAGGGGCTTATCGATGGTGTGGGTTTGCAATCCCACTATAACCTGGAATCCCCTCCCATCAAGGAAATTGAAAAAACGATCAACATGTTCGCCGAACTTGGATTGGATATTCAGATCACGGAACTGGATGTGGATAGCGGAATTCCATTTGGTGAAGAGATGTCGGATGAAGTTGCGGTAAAACAGGCGTATCGATATAAGGAACTGTTGGATTTGTACCAAAAACACAAAGATCACATCTCTTCAGTTACCTTATGGGGACTCCAAGATGAGAAGTCTTACAACAACCAGGCTATGCTGTTTGATTCAGCCCTGAAGGCCAAAAAAGCATACTGGGGGCTCGTGGATGAATCAGGCTTGCCTGTTTTGACACAGAGAGCCGTCTCACTTTCGGGTAAACCGGATATCAAAAAACATTCACAAGATCCACTCTGGAACAAAGCGGTGTCTACTCCACTGAAGGGCGACTCTTCGGGATCAGCCAGTTTCCGCACCTTATGGGATCAAAGTAACCTGTATATCCTTGTGGATGTTCAGGATGCGAAGGCAGATGTGAACGACAGAGTAGATATCTTTGTTGATCTCAATAATGGCAAGACCACTTCATATGAAGCAGATGACCGACACGTAATCATTAAGCGGTCGGGCAAAGCTGAGGGCGTGGAGCAGCGTTCATATCGTGTACGCGAGACCAAAGCAGGATATCAGGTTGAATTGTCCATTCCGTGGGGTGGTATCCAAGTCGGATCAGAATATGAAGCCGGATTGGATATCCGTGTGACTGATGGCGGTTCAAGTGGGACACAACCTTATAATCCAATGTACTGGAATGATCGAACACAATCTCAGGAACAGGATACAAGCAAATACGGCGTGATTCAGCTTGCCCCTATGCCCAAATCTGCACAAGCTGTACAAGGGATTGTTCAGATTGATGGGAAGAAAGACACATCATGGAATAAGGCTGTACCATTTGAAGTAAAACGGTTGAATGAGAACGAAGGTGCAGAGGCAGTCGCTCGGGCAATGTGGACAGGTGAGTATCTATACCTGCTGATCGACGTCACTGATCCAAACATCATCACAGATAACATCAACCCATGGGATCAGGATTCGGTTGAGATTTTCCTGGACGAGAATCACCAGCGCACACCGTATTTTCAATATGATGATGCCCAGTTCAGAATCAGTGCAGACAATGTGGGAACCTTTGCAGGGGGTGCCTCACCCGGACGCCTTGTAAGTGCTGTGAAGAAAACAAATAAAGGATATCTCGTAGAAGCCAGAATCCAGTTGCAATCACTGACGCCCAAAGCAGGAAATGTTCTCGGTTTCGATCTTCAAATTAACGACAACCAGGGCGGAGGTAAACAGAACGTAGCCAAATGGAATGATACGACCAATGAGAGCTGGAGAAACACTTCGCAGTACGGAATACTCACTTTTGTCGGAAAGAACAAGCTCGGTCATTAAACCATCGACAATAATTGTAAGAATAGAAACCATCATAACAGTGGATAAAACTCAACCATTGTTGTGATGGTTTTCATCATTTAAAGACGTCACTCAAGCTGATGAGGCGTGATACAATCTGTCTTGACTGTATTAAACAGCCCTTGATATACTAAATGGATGTTATTTTATTCTTTTATGCGGATAAGAAAGTAATCAACTACATACAACCGTTTGCGAGGGAGCCTTAACCGGCTGAGAGGGTGTTAAACCGACCTTACCTGATTTGGATAATGCCAACGTAGGGATGCAACGATGAAACACTGTACTTGGGTAGCTCATGCGAACCCTCTTGTTTTAGTGTATTTGTCTGCGAAACATCCTATGGATGTTTCGTTTTTTTGTTTTTAAATACGTACATTATGAATTGGAGGAACATATGTTGACTATTTCAGAGAGACTATATCGGGCGGCACAGCCTGTGTGGAAGGAATGTCTTGAGCATCCCTTTGTGAAAGGGATCGGAGATGGTTCCTTACCGGTTGAACAATTTCGTTATTATTTGTTGCAAGACTACTTGTACCTGTTCGATTATGCCCGCGTATTTGCACTAGGTATCGTCAAGTCGCACGACCCCAAATTGATGCAGTTTTTTAGTAAAAATGTAGATAACATCCTGAATGGCGAAATGAAAATTCATCGATCTTATATGGAACGACTAGAGATTACAGAGGATCATGTTTTTCAGGTAAAACCTGCACTGAAAAATGCAGCCTATACTAACTATATGCTCTCTGTTTCCCATGCGGGTGGTATAGCAGAAGTACTTGTATCCATTCTGGCCTGTTCATGGAGCTATGCAGAGATTGGTCAAGTCCTTGCTCAAAAGCCAGGTGCAGCTGATCATCCTTTTTATGGAGATTGGATCACAGGATATGCTTCCTCTGAATACAACAGCAACAATCAATCCCTTGTGACGTTAACGGATAAGTTATTAGAAGGCTGTAGCGAGGGAACGTACCAACGGATGGAAGATATTTTCGTGATGTGCAGTCGCTTTGAGCTTGATTTTTGGGAGATGTCATGGAGGCTGGAGCTTTGAGTTCAATGGTAGTTAATTCAATTTAGAGAGCAGCGTCCATAAACAATAAGAGGGCATAAAAGTTCGTATTGAAGAGGGAGGTTATCCCCCCTTGCTTCATACGAGCTTTCGTTTGTTACCTTTTGTTTCTCTCGTGGAGCTGCAACGATACCGAAAAAAGGGCGTCAGGACGGAATGTTCATAGCAGTTTGAATATTTTTCAGATCGAGCTGAATTTGCTCTGCAATATGGTAAGGGTGGTATAAGCCATGCTGCACCATGTAATTTGATATCTTTTCATGAGAGTCTATGGCTTCATCGAGCTGTTTCATCAAAATTTGTTTGATTTCGGGGGTGGCACATTCGGTCACAGCCATGGCGTAGTTTCTGACGCTGCTCTTGGCGTTCATCAAAAAATCCATTGCAATCACGTCATCGGTCAGCGTATTAAGACCAGTCATGTGTTCTAATATTGGGTTCATTTTTTTATCTCCTATACAGTCGCTTTAGACAGCACTCCACCGAGCTCCTGAAGCTGCTGTTGTGATAATATCGCATCTTGTTTCAAAATTTGTTTGAGCTCCGGGTCGGTTACCAGAGCTTGCATCGTCTTACATTTAGTCATGCAAACCGTCTTGAACGCAGCTATTTCATGCACCTCGAGCATCTCATGCAAAGCGTAAGTGGAATTCATTCAGATTGTCCTCCCGTGTATCTACTCATATTTAAGGCTTTAAGATGACTTTAATGCAATCGTCCGTTTTTGTATCGAACACTTCATAGCCCCGCTTGGCCTCGCTGAGCGGAATGACGTGCGTAACAATGTCCCCAGGGTTCACTTTGCCAGACGTCACCAACTCGTACATGTATGGCATGTAGTGAATGACCGGAGCTTGTCCGGAACGGATATTCACGTTTCGCTGCATGATGTCACCGAGTGGGAATCCGTTATAACGTCCGCCGTATACCCCAGTGACTTGAATGGTACCACCTTTGCGGACAGCCTGAGATGCAATGATAAATGCGCTCATGGTGCCGCCTTGCAGTTTCATACCGCTGGCTAGAAATTCAAGATCGCTCATCTTGCCGTCCATTCCTACCGCATCAATCACAACATCGGCGCCGCCTTTGGTCATTTCTTTGAGAGTGTTCCCAATATTCTTATCCTGTTCGAAGTTTACGATTTCCACATTGTTCGTTCGCTTTGCATGCTTTAAGCGGTAATCGACATAGTCGACGGCTATGACCCGCTTAGCACCTTTCAGCCAGCAGAACTTCTGGGCCAGGAGTCCGACCGGACCGCAGCCGAGCACGATGACTGTATCACCATTCTTAACGCCGGCGTTATCTACGCTCCAGAATGCTGTCGTCATGGCATCGGCGATCAAACTTAGCTTTTCGTCCGGTTGTTCGCAGTTCTCAGGGATCTTAAAATGGGTAAAATTAGCAAATGGGACCCGTAAATACTCGGCTTGCCCGCCGGGATATCCGCCGGTCGTTCCGGAGTAGCCGAAATAAGCGCCCATATCCCCGTGCTCGTTGGAATTGTCACATTGGCTTTCCAGCTGATTTTTGCAAAAAAAGCATTCTCCGCATGCGATGTTAAACGGAATGATCACACGGTCGCCTTTTTTTACCTTGGTCACGCCAGGACCTACTTCTTCTACGATCCCCATCGGCTCATGTCCGATGACATAGTTCTCCTGAAGGTTAGGGATCATCCCGTGAATCAGATGAAGGTCAGAACCGCAAATGGCGGTACTGGTGATCTTTACGATCATATCGTCCGGTTTCACAATCTTCGCATCCGGCACCTCTTTGACCACAACATTTTTAACCCCTTGATACGTTACCGCCTTCATGCTTTATGTCCTCCAATATGCTCATCTGGGGTCCGATCAAACATCCCTTTACGTGACGTATCTCCCGGGAACAGATTCATCTGCCCGATCATCACCGTATTTTTCGCCGAAAGCTGATCGAGTTGGTACTGTTCGTTCAGCTCATAAGGATGAAACCATTTTTTGCGAATCATGAGCTCCGAGATTTCTTGGTGCATTGCAATCCCCTGCTTAAGATGAGTATGCAGCAGGGCTCTTACATCCGGTGAAGCCGTTTCCGTCAGGGCGATGGACATATTACGTACCCCCTCCTTGGCACGAAGAAGGAAGTCCATGGCAAAAGTCATATCTGCCATTTCCGGCATATTCAATGAATTAATCGGATCTAAATAATCGGTATTCATCTGAGTTCCCCTTAATGTGTTATAGGTGTCGGATTATTCGGAACGGGTGCTTGAAAAGGAGCTCTTGCGTAGATTGCTTGCAGCTCAGCGATCTGTTGTATGGATTGAATTACGTCTTTCTGCATTAATGCTTTTAGCTCTTGGTCAAAGACCAGGCCTTGCATAAGTTTCGACTTAGCGATGCAGAGCGTTTTGAAGTTTAACGCTTCATGCAGTTCCATCGATTCGTGCGGCGCTAGCGTTGGATTAGCCATTCAGAAATGATCCCCTCCTTTTTCATCAAGATTAGATTTTCCAATGCATCGGATCTTATACTAATATGGATCACCGGAGAGGTAAGTTCCGAATATTCCCATCAGTCGCAGGGATATAAACAAAATCTCAATCCCATACTTATTTCTGTCTAAATGAATGATTTTACTGAAGGAAGGAGAAGTCACGGTGCCCAATAAAAACAAAATTGATCTAGCAACCGAAAACGCAAGAAAACCGGCAGAAGATGCACTTAACTCGAGTGGTAGTAATACGCTAGAGCAGCATGCATCTAACGCGGTTTCTGAGGTGCAGACGGCTTTAAATCAGGCAATAAGCTTGTTAAGTGAATCTAATGCAACAAATTCACAAGCGTTGGAGATCGCCAGGCAGCAATTGACCCGAGCAGAGGAATTTTTAGATCAAGCGCTAACTTCAGCAAACGCATTACGTCTGCCGGACCAACAATAAAACGGTTTTGGTACAGATAAGCTTGGCAGAGTTTTGGAAGCATTTTTCCTAGAACACATATAGTTAACGTCAACATGCTTCGGCTTACGCCGAAGTTTTTTAGTATTTTTAGATGTATCGGACAATTTCAAAATCGAGGTTAAAAAAGAATGATTAAGGGCCAGGCATTAGAAAAAGTCTTGAACATAGTTATAGGTAATATCTATTCAACTATGTTGAGGAGGACATCATACAGCCTATGTTACCTATGGAAGAATATTTTGGTAAGTTGGAACTCGTTCATTCCTTTTACGGGGCTATGCCTACAGGCGTTAGTGTATCCGAAACCGGGCGTATCTTTATTTGCTTTCCGAAATGGGGAGATGACGTAAGATTTACGGTAGCGGAAATTGTTGAGGGTGAGATGCAACCTTATCCTAATGTAGAAACAAATTTGATCAACCCATTAAATATTGTTATGTCCTTCATCAGTGTTCAAAGTGTTGTTGCAGATGGAAGGGGGACCCTGTGGGTACTGGACACGGCTGCACCAAATTTTTCTGAGCCAATTAAAGGAGGGGCAAAATTAGTCGCGGTAGATTTAGAAACAAATACAATAAGAAAAGTATATACATTTGCAGATGATGTCGTCTTGCCGACAACGTATCTGAATGATGTCCGATTTGACTTTCGTGTAGGAGAAGCAGGTTACGCATATATAACGGATTCTTCTTCCAATGGTCCAGGTGCTATTATCGTCGTAAATTTAGAAAACGGAAATGCGTATAGACGGTTGCATGGAGCAAGCTCAACCTCACCCGATCCATATTTTGTGCCAAAAGTGGAAGGTAAAATTTTGATGAATCGAAACGCGGATGGTTCGACATCTCCGTTTCGATTGGCCTCTGATGGTATAGCCATTTCCCCAGATGGAAAAATGTTATTCTATTGTCCATTAACCAGTCGCCAGCTATACTCGATCTCAACAGAATCGTTAAGAGACAGAACGATACCGGATTTTAAGTTAAGTGATCTTGTGCAGTATTGGGGAGAGAAGGGTGCATCTGATGGGATGATCACGGACGCAAAAGGAAACGTTTATGCTGGAGATTATGAAAACGATAGTATTCGAAAGATATTGCCAAATGGAATCATGGAAACCATCGCTCATGATCCCCGAGTTTTATGGCCAGATACGTTTTCTATTGGTCCGGATCAATACTTATATGTAATTGTGAACCAATTACATAGGCAGGCGAGATTTCATTATGGAAGAGACCTGCGACAAAAACCTTATAGTTTACTACGTATAAAAGTTGATGAATTACCGGCTCCTACCTTTTGATATACATCCCACTTTACGCGTACAATCGTGTCAGCCCCAAAAGACATAATTAAACAATTTAACAACAAGCCCTGATATAATAAGCAAATAGCAACTATCTATTTTCTATGGAGGTGAGGCTATTGAAAACAATCGGGGTAGGATTCTTACATGCACGGCTCTATGCAAAGCCAGTGAAGGATATGGCAATGCTTTGCATAGAGCCCAGGAATAATCACATTGCCAACGACGAATCGTAATATTCTACGAACTGGCTTTGCACCTTATTGATCTATTAAATAAGGAGTGAGGCCCATGAAATATTCAAAAGCCGAGTCTATTTTTCCGGAAGAATTGTTACGGATCATTCAAAAATACGTTCAAGGGGAATTGGTTTATATCCCAAAGCCCAAAGAGGCACACCTAAAATGGGGCGAGAAAACAGAGAGCAAGAGCAGGGTCTCTGCTCGAAACGCTGAGATTAAATCCTTATTCCACAATGGAGTCAGAATAGAGGAGTTGGCGGGTCGGTATTTCTTGTCCTGCGAAAGCATAAAGAAAATAGTCTATACAAAGAACTAATGAAATCCGCTAACTCGTCGTTTCGACGGTTTAGCGGATTTTGTGCAAAGATGACTTAAATCAACTTATGCATAGTAACCGTACCTCTAAGTCGATAGACTCAAGTTAAGGTTGTTGTGATGAAGGACGGCCGGATCATACAAAGAGGTGTAACGAATGAACGAAATCATAAAGAAGAAGCTGCTGGACAAAAATGAACTGCTCATTAACATGGTGATTGAACGCGTAAAAAGAGATTTTCTAGAGGATATCGCCATTATTGGGCTTACTGGTTCATTTAGCACCGGTGACTTTCACGAGAAGAGCGATCTTGATTTAATTATCATTAATAATACAGAAAAGGGATGGGAAATATCCGACTGCTTCATCTTGGACGACGTTGGATATGACATCTATTGCACGCCATGGGATTCAAGACTGCAAGAGCAATCCACCTTGGAGAGTCCCAACGTATCAAGCCTAACCGAGCTCAAAGTACTCTACTATGCTAAGCCTGAGGATTTGGAGAAATTGAACAACTTCCAGCAAAAAGCTCTTGATGCACTTGCAAAACCGATAGGAGAAGCGTGTCTTAATCGAGCAAATAAATGGATCGACCTGGCTAAGCAAGCATACAGCGATACGATGCTTAGTGAAGATATCGGTTCAGTGCGATATGCATCTGCTGAGGTTCTGTATAATCTAGTCAATGCCTTGGTGAGTATGAATAACACGTGCATCAAACGAGGGATCAAGCGATATTTGGAAGAGATACGTTCGTTTCGCTATGTTCCGGATAATCTCGAATCCTTATACATGTCAATCATCGAAGCTCATACCATTGAAGATATTCGAATAACATCTTTTAATATGTTGAATAGCGTTACGAGGTTACATAGCACAATGTGTGATAACTTCATTGTTAAACCGGCTCCGACCTTTGATAATCTGAGGGGAACATATGAAGAATTGTGGTGCAACTACCGCAATAAAATTTTGAACAGTGTTATAACGAACAATGCTTCCTACGTCTTTCTTTCGGCCTTTGGAGCACATGGGTATCTTGATGAAATGGCTGTAGAGAAAGGAACTCAGAAATTTGATCTTATGCAGTACTTTGATGCAAGCAATCTACCAGTTATAAAAGAGAAGTTCCTTGAAGTGATGGACGAATATCTAGACGAGTATAATAAGGTCGGCAGAGAAGTCGAACGTTTTACAACCTACGAGCAACTATATGCCCATTATATGAATCACTGACCTTACATTCATTTATAAGTCCGCGGAGACGGGACTGTAATTGAAGGTAAAACAACGTTAGAGGTTGCGAAGTCAGCAGGGGATAAAGAGGTTGAAATTATTAAATGAAGAAGTTAGGTGCAACTCTAGTAGTTCCAATCAGGGTATTCGAAGCACCTAATGCGAAAGCCAACAGAATTAAAACCAACAGTTGTAGCAACTAAAAAAATATTAATCGTTAATTTATTGACCTCAGCTCGCTTTACCGGCTGAGGTTTTTTCATATGCATTGAAAAAAAAAACAGATTACCACATGCATTCTCACCGAATAAAAGAATCCCGATCCCGATTTACCCTCATTCTCAAACATGATGAGGCTTAGTATACACATTGCCGGTCGTATGATTTTTCGATTACAGGACAAGATATTAACCTTATCACCATTTTATTACTTTGATAAAGGAGAAGACCATGGTTGAAAAATACGAGCCTCAAATGAAAAATCATCAAAAGTCTACATGGCTTGATGATTTAAAACAGATATTAAACCATATGGAAGATGCCGAAATCATTGAGCACAAAATAGGTACGAGTGCTTCAGTCCATCTTTTATTTATAAAAACGTTAATAGATCAAGAGCGTTTAAACGAGGCGATTATTCAGCCACTTCATCAATCAGGCGGAAATTCGCTTTCTTCATGCATAATCAATTCTGATGTTTCAGAAGTTATATCGATCGAAGATGCTGGGCAAAAAATAATGCAAGGATATATTCTTCTATACGATTCAGTCAACGATCAATGGCTAGGCATACAGTTGGAAAATCCTCTTGGCCGGGCAATTGAACCTTCCCAAACGGAAACTGTTATATATGGAGCGAAAGATAGCTTCAGCGAACAAATCGATAATAACATTACAATGTTGCGCAGACGTTTGCCTATAACGACATTAAAAACGGAAAGCTTCACTATCGGATCACTGAGTAAAACAAAAGTTGTGTTAATGTACATAGACGGAATAATTAATCCGGAATTTGTTTCGATTGCAAGAGAGAAAATTGAAAGTGTGGATTTCGATCAGTTTTTAGACTCCGCACAGCTTGCAGCTTTTATTGAAGATCATAACCATACGGTCTTTCCCCAGTTTCTACAAACGGATCGGCCGGATGCCTGCGCCTTCGCCTTAGGTGAGGGTAAGCTGACTTTATTAGTCTCCAATTCACCGTTTGCTTTAATTTGTCCCATTACATTATTCCATCTATTCCAATCACCAGAAGACTACTTCCTTCGTTGGCCGGTAGCCAGTTTTTTACGTTTAATGAGGTATGGAAGTTTTATTATTTCTTTGACGATGATTCCTTTTTATGTTGCGTTAACGACATTTCATTACCAAATGGTTCCGCTGCCGATTCTCTTCGTATTATTGGAATCGAGAAGCAAATTGCCCTTTACTCCGTTTGTGGAAGGAATTTTCATGATCGTAACGCTGGAAATCATCAAAGAAGCAAGTTTGCGAATGCCGACCAAAACCAGTCAAACTCTAGGGGTTATCGGTGGTATTGTCATTGGACAAGCGGCTGTAGAGGCAGGCTTTGCAAGTAAAGTATTAATTGTTTTGATGGGTATATCCGCTATTGCTTTCTTTTTAGTTCCCAACTATCAAATGACAAAATCCATGGTTCTGTTGCAAGTGTTTCTTCTTATCCTTGCATCGGTTCTTGGGCTGCCAGGAATCGTGGTCGGGCTAATCGGGATTCTTGCGCATCTCCATGCACTAACGTCATTAGGTCAACCTTATCTGGCACCTCTTTCTCCTTTTTACGGGAAGGATTGGATTGACCTCTTTATTCGCGGGCCTTTGATTTGGATGAAAACGCGTCCGAGTAATCTAAAACCATTACAGAAATGGCGACAGGAGAAGATGAAGAAATGAAGACTCTATCCTTATTCAAGCAAACCTCCACCCTTGGTAGCATCCATTTCCTTTTATTGGTTAATCGTACGCAAATGCATTATTTTGTTCTAATCATGCCCGTTTATTTGGTCCATTCCTATATGGTTTGGGGTATTGTCGCCTTGGGGCTGCTGTCTCAACTTAATTTGATGATGCTGTCCAGATGGTTTTCTTCCAGTTATGCAGCCAAAGGCTATCAAGGATTTGTACAGCTTTTTGGAAAACGAACGGTTCACATTTTCGCGATACTTGGTTTTTTGATAATACTGTTGAAAATTTCAATCATCACTCTGGGTTACGTTGAAATGCTCCATAGTTTTATTTATCCATCAATGAATAAAACGTGGCTGATCCTCGTTATTCTATCAATCAGTTTATTTGTGGCTTCACATGGCATGGAGAAAACATTGCGTTTTGTCGTTATCGCCTTTCTATGCGGGGCGTGGATCTTACTCATGTTTATTCCTTTTTTCTTTTCATCGATTTCAGATTACCGCGATTTGTATCCTCTAATCCCCACCGAATGGTCAGGGCAATCATGGCAGAGTTTGTTGTTTATATGGTCGGCATTTTCCGGTCCAGTGTATTTGGCCTTTATTGTTCCATGGATAAGCTCCAACACAAAAATAACCAAATATCTTGTCATGGGCAACATGCTGACGATTTTGGAATTTTCATTATTGTTCATAGCTTCGGTATTGTTCTATGGTTCCAACTTCTTAAGCAAGATCAACTTTCCGGTAGCATACATGGGGAGCTATCTTCAAACGAGCGGTTTAGAACGAATCGAGTACATTCTTATCTCTTTCCATATGTTTAATTACGTATTTGACATTTCAATTCTGTTGTTGTGTTTTTATGGAGCTGGAAGAGTTTTTATGAAAAAAATGAATTCAAGTACAACCCTGACTGGATTATTGTCGAGTTGGTTCGTCATTTTGATAAGTATCATCATAATGGATCAATGGTTATGGCAAACGGTTCCGGGTCAAACGATGTTACTGAACCTTCAAATCTGGCTAGGAGCATTCATTTATTTGCTTGTTCCTGCGATCCTTTTCACTGTGGTTAAACGAAAGGAGAGTATGCAGGCATGATACCATACAAGTATTATGGTTTATTGGCAATTGTAAGCCTTATGTGGATAACCGGCTGCTCTGCTCCATATGTCGAAAACAATCTGATCGAAGAGATCGCTCCGGTCGTTTTCTGGTCGGTTGACAAGGGGACGGAGGGAAAGTTTAAAATCAGCACTTTAGTACCACCACTCATCAAAGAAAAAAAACGATTTCTCTCCAAGGAAGTTGATCTGATAAAGCAGGGAGGCAAGGAGTTTAATTTAATTTATTATCGGGAACTAAAACAGGGGCAGCTGCGAATATTATTAATCAATGAGAAACTGGCAAAAGAAGAAGGTATTGAAAAGCTGATCAATACGATATTGGTAGATCCCGATATTTCAATGCGTGTCTATTTAGTGGTTGTTAGAGGGGATTTTGATGAATACATAAAAAATCAATTGACGAAGCAAGAAAACCAAGATTATTTTCTTTATCGGATGTTAAGGCATTACGAGAAGCATAACCAGGGTGAAATGAGCATTGTCAATATTCATCAATTTATGAAGAAGTTATATTCTCCTCTTAAGGATCCGATTCTTCCCGTTTTTCAAGCGGATAAGAACAATTTCAATTACGTTGGAACGGCCTTGTTCCGAAATGACAAAGAAACAATGGTCACTCAAGACGTAAGCGATGAAATTTTTCAACTTCTGGATAACGATCATTTCTTAAAAGTCTTGGCCATTCCAAAGTTATCGATCAGTTTAGGACGTGTTCGATCCAATATTCGCATGAAACTATCGAGTGACTATTCATCCTTGTCTTTACATGTGGGACTGAAAGGAAGAATTGAGGAATATCAGGGAGATAAGAATATTCAAAACGAGGAAGAATTGGAACATTTAATTCATGAGATTGAGGTATACCTTGAGGAACAAACGTCAGAATTATTAAAAAGTATGCAACGGTTGAAAGTGGATCCCTTAGAGGTCGGAACACATTCACTTAAGCCTTTTTCTAAACCAATAACGGAAGAGCAATGGTTGAAATATTGGGAAAATATGAAGATTAATGTTGACTTCGACATCAAAATACAGCCTTTGATTAATGTTGAACGGCTGTCGTGATTCAAAAGATGCCCCCCAGATGATCAAATACATCATTGTGGGGGCATCTTTTTTGTTCAAATCATGTACAAAGAGAGCTTATTACTGCAGCCCGTGGCGGACAAGCCATTTGGATATCTTTAGAAAATGGAAAGTCTGACGATTTTATCGTCAACAATAACAAAATGATAATTCAATAATAGTGGATCGGGTAGACCAGTCTTATCGTAGGTACCATCCAACTCGCATGTTAACACAATTTCATCACCTATTTTTTTGGCTTTTGTTGGCTTTAACGTTACATTCGCCGCGAAATGGTTTTGATCACTCCATTCCCGAATCGCCTGTTTCCCATTTCGCTTTTTCCCTTCATCCAACACGACAGCATTTTCTGAGAAACAATCTATAAATACTACCGGGTCTGGCTTGTTAGATGCAGTAATGTATTTGCCAATTACAGACGGTAAATGATTGAGGTCCATATTGTTCTCTCCCTTTATTCATTAATTTTTAGACGGTAGGGATAGTTCCCCCATCAATGACATATTCACTACCTGTAATAGATGCTGCTCGGTCTGAGACCAGAAATGCGAGCAGTTCAGCGACTTCTTCAGGAAATCCTGGCCGGCCAATTGGAATACCTCCGAGTGAAGTCATAAGTTGTTCGAGCGCACTTTCTCGACTTCCGGTTTCCATTGCGATCCGATCAATTAATGCGTCAGCTGCTTCTGTCTGAATAAACCCGGGAGACAATGTATTGATGCGAATTCCTTGAGGGGAAAATTCATTCGATAATCCCTTGCTATAATTAGTCAGCGCGGCTTTGGCAGATGCATAAGCCAGTGTAGTTTCATATAAAGGCAAACGTCTCTGAATGGAAGTAAAATGAAGAATAACGCCTGAATTATTTTCTAACATAAGTGGAATTAAACCACGATCTAGTCGAACTGCTGCGAGTAAATTCCAATTTAATGTATGAAGCCAATCCTCATCACTCAATACAAGTGCGCCTCCTGGTGGTGTCGTTGATCCACCTACGCAATGGACAATAATATCGATACCTCCAAGTTGCTCTTTTACTGCTGTAATTATGTGCTCTACACCTTCAGGTGTGGCGACATCTGCTTGAACAAATTTGACCGAATTGGGTAAGTCAGCAGATAGGGAACGGGCAGTAGTAAGAACTGTAGCTCCGCCGTTTGCAAGTCTTTTTACAACTGCTTGCCCCATTCCCTTTGTTCCTCCGGTTACAAGCACCCTTTTACCTTTAAATTCTGATAGAGAGAACTCAAATTCTTTATGCATAACTATTCCTCCTAGTGATGGTATTTAATGATTAATTTGAAATTGCTCTGTCTCTAAACCATAATGTGTTGTTCGAGAGGAGCTAGAACTAATACTACACTTGCTACTTTCATAACGTCCAATTTATTATAATAATAAAAATGATGAATATTATTTATATATAGAGGGGTGTCTCAATGGAACTTACACAATTAGAATACTTTATGACCGTTGCACGGCTTGAACATATGACCTTGGCTTCCAAAAAACTCGGTATCACTCAGCCCGCTTTAAGTCATGCAATTGCCAAGCTTGAAAACGAAATAGGAGCTCCTTTATTTGAACGAAATGGACGAAATATTAAGCTGAACCGAAACGGTACTATGTTCTCTAAATGGATTGGTAGAGCCCTACATAATATTGAAAATGGTCTAAAGGAAATCGAAGAGTGGTCCAACCCGGATACTGGTGTGATTACGTTGTCTTATCTAAACATTCTCGGTGTTGAATTAATCCCTAGCCTAATTCGAAGTTATCAATTGAAGTATCCCAAAGTTCGGTTCGAATTGACACAAGGGAACTTAGGAGATATTGATGCACATCTGGAGCAAGGATTTTCGGATATTATGATTACATCGAGGGAATCTACTTTGGATAATCATCACTGGAAGACGATTCAAAATGTTCCTTTATACATTGTTGTTCCCTCTCAACATCGTTATGCAGATTGTAGCGCTCTTAGTTTGGCAGAGCTATCTGGCGAGCCTTTTATTGGATTGAAAAACAACTGTGGATTAAAAGCAACGATTTTATCCCGGTTCCAACATACCGGATTTTTTCTTGCTTCTGCTTATGAAGCGGAGGACCTAATCACTGTAGCCGGTTTTATTAAGTCAGGTCTAGGTGTATCAGTACTGCCTAAGACGCTGGGGTTGATGTTAGATGAATTGGTCTGGATCCCTATCATTGATGAAGGATGGTACTGGGAAATAGGATTAAAGTGGAGAGATGATCATAATATTTCCCCAGCTGCGAAAAGGTTTATTGAATATGTGGATACTTTATATCAAGGAGAATGACCGCCAAATTTTTTAGTTTTGAAAAGAAATTCTTCTGAGAAAACAATCATACTTTATTGTATTTGAACACAAGGAAAAATGATTGGCAGTACGTTATAATACAATCAACAGGTAGATTACCCAACAAAAAAGTGAAATATTGTAATATCTAGTCACACTCGGCTCATCATAGTTCTTTGAGCCGCTTATTACAACATAATAGATATCGGAGGTATGATTATGGTTAAGAAGAAAATTTCCACAGCCCTCAGCGCAGCTTTAATCGTTTCTATGCTGGCTACCGGCGTAATAATCACTATCCAAAGTAACACAACGTTAGAGGTGGCGAAGTCAGCAGGGGATAAAAAGGTTGAAGTTGTTAAAGCATAAAGAGACGTTAAATTTATTTAGAACATGTCATGAATAAAAATATACTCCTATTGAAGTCGCTATTTTAGCGGCTTTTTTGTTTTATCGGTAAAATTGGGTTTAATACTAACGATATTTTGTTGAACAAGTAAAGAGAAGTTTAGATATAACCATTTTTACATTTGTAAACCATTAGGTTTAAAGCATTAAAAAAATGATTAGATCAACTTAAATAAAAATTTTTATTTTCTATAATCAGTCATAAATTGTGCAAATGTAAACTAAAACAGATATATACATAAAAAATAGTGTTCATTTAAACAAAAATACTTTGACAAATGAAAACGAGTGGATTATTTTGTTAATAAGGAATGCATATTTCTTCTTTTAGATTCTAAGTAGCTTAAGGGAGCGTGAATAAAATTAAAAAAGTACATCTATCAGGTGAAAATAGTATCAGCAAAGATCCAGAACACTTTATTTATAAAAATGAATACAGACCGCAAATACATTATTCCCCTAAGGGAAATTGGATTAACGATCCTAACGGAATGGTTTATTACGAAGGAGAATATCACCTTTTCTACCAATATACTCCTCATGATACGCAGCCTGACTTCGGCAGAATGCATTGGGGGCATGCAGTAAGTAATGATTTAATACATTGGGATGAACTTCCACCAGCCATCTCGCCTGGGGAAGATGGCGCGATCTTTTCGGGAAGTGCGGTAGTCGATAAGAACAATACCAGTGGATTCTTCAACGAAGCAGGATCAGGATTGGTAGCTATTTATACTAATAACGATAACAGCGCTCAACCCGGTAAACCGCAGGTTCAAAGCATCGCTTACAGCAAGGACAAAGGTAGAACCTGGACAAAATATGAAGGTAACCCTGTTTTATTCCCCACGGATACGCTAGACTTTCGAGACCCAAAAGTATTCTGGCATGAAGAATCTTCAAACTGGGTAATGGTTCTGGCTGTAAGCGACCGTGTAGAATTTTACACATCTTCAAATCTTAAGGATTGGTCTTTTGCAAGCGGTTTCGGTTCTGATATTCCTGGCATCCATCGTGGAATATTTGAATGTCCTGATGTTTTTAAAATCCAAGTGGATGAGAACCCCAATACCACGAAATGGATTCTGACACTAAGTGTCGGAGATAGAAATGGCGTAAATCCAAACGATTCAGAACCACCCGCAGGCGGTTCTGGCATGATGTATTTTATAGGTCACTTTGATGGTAAGGTTTTTACACTAGATGAAACATTGGAATCATTCGAAACAATCCAATGGATAGATTACGGATCTGACTTTTACGCGGCCGTGACCTGGGATGGTATCCCGAATGAGGATGGGCGAAAGATTTGGGTCGGCTGGATGAATAATTGGCGTTACGCTTCCACTCTTCCTTCTAAAGAATGGCGTGGCCATATGTCAATTCCAAGAGAGATTCAACTTAGGACGTATTCGGAAGGACTTCGCTTAATTCAAGCACCCATAACTGAGTTAAATCAACTTAGAAGATCAATTCTGTCTCTACAAGACATTACAATTAAACCGGATATGAACGTTTTGTCTGCTGTTTCTGCTGCAAAGATGGAAATTATTGCGGAATTCGAAATTGGTAATGCAATAGAATTTGGGTTCAAGGTGCGAAAGTCTACCTCTTCCAACCAAGAGACAGTCATCGGATATAATGTCTTGAATGAGGAGTTGTTTGTCGATCGGACGAAGTCAAACACTGTTGATTTTCATCCCGATTTTGCTGCAAAACACAAGGCCCTCATGAAGCCAGAGCATAAACGGATACGATTGAGCATCTATGTTGATTGGTCAAGCATAGAGATCTTTGGCAACAACGGGACAACTATCATTTCAGACACGATTTTCCCCGACTTGGAAAGTAGAGGACTGGAACTCTATGCCATTGGTGGAGAACTAAAAGTCATGTCGCTTCAAATCAATGATCTCGTAAGCATTTGGGAAAATCAACCGGACTGAACTGGGTGTCCAAAACCAATTTAGGGCTAAGTGGACTTTTACCCGTTTCCGCGGGGCAATAACTTTACAATATTATTAGAAAAGAGGGTATGGAATGAAAGATAAATCTAAATATGCAATATGTCTTCTGATGGCAACCGGATTAGCTCTGACTTCAAACGGTATTTTTACATCTAAATCAATTGCGGCTAGTGCTGTACTCGCTGATCAGGAAACAAATAAACAGGCAAAGGAGGAGCTTGATATTTTTGAAAGCGCATCCAAATTAAATACCAATTTGATAGGCTGGCAAGTGAAAGGAAAAGGGGGATTAGAGGATACTTCAGAAGGAATCCTGCTAACTTCACAGCCTAAAGAAAATGTAATGGCCATCTCAGAGACGGTGTCCGAAGATTTTATCTATGAAGCTGATGTCATGATCAGGGATACGAAGGCAGACGCAACATTGTTGTTTCGTTCTAATGAGGATGGCTTTAGCTCGTACATGTTGCAAATTGTTCCGGACGCAGGTCTGATTCGGTTAAGAGATGCAAGAAATGGAGATGGGAAATTAAAGGAGGAGCGTAAAGTTTCTGTTGAAATGGGGCCAATCTATCATCTCAAAGTGAAAGCAGTGGGTTCCTCGCTAAAAGTATATTGGGGCAATCAATACAAACCATTAATTGATGTTCAAGACATTTCGTATCAAAGCGGAAAGCTTGGACTCCATGTATGGGATGGATCCGCCTTGTTTTCGAACATCGTGGTGAGCGATCTGAAAGGTAATTTGGGTACGGTGCTTTCTAGCAAGGGAACATGGCAGCCTGATATCAACGGAAAAAGAGGGGCGGTAGAACAGGAGAGCAAAGCACAGCAAGTCTATAATAAAAATGCGACTGATATGGTCTATGAAGGGAATATTACCCTTCGTCCTGATTCTATTGCAGCTCTCGCATTTCGATCTTCAAGCGATGGAGCTGAAGGATATGAAGCTACTCTTACGAAGGAAGGAGATCAGGTCCGTGTAAGTTTGACGAATACAAAAGGGACCGTAATTGCAAGTTCGCAACGTACTTATCCGAGTCAGATGGGAGCCAAACATCATGTGGAAATCAAGGCAAAGGGAGATCGAATTCAGGTCTTCCTGGACGGATACACTACGGCCGCGATTGACGTGAAAGATTCAACCTACAGGAGTGGAAGTACTGGAATCGTCGTAAAAAAGGGGACGGCTTACTTCCAGGATACTTATGTGACGGAACTGAGCCAATATTACAATGAGATATATCGTCCACAATATCACTACACGCCAATACGTGGTTCAGCGAGTGATCCGAATGGACTTGTCTACTTCGAAGGAGAATATCATCTCTTCCATCAGGATGGAGGAACATGGGCGCATGCGGTAAGTAAAGATATGCTGAACTGGAAACGACTTCCGATTGCACTTCCCTGGAATGATCACGGACATGTCTGGTCTGGGTCGGCTGTTGCGGATATGACAAATGCATCTGGTTTATTCGGAGATTCAGGAGGTAAGGGCCTTATTGCATACTATACTTCCTTTAATCCGGATAGCCCGAATGGGAACCAGCGTATAGGTCTGGCATACAGTAAAGACCAAGGTCGTACTTGGGAGTATTCGAAGGAACGCCCGATTGTGATTGAGAACCCGGGTAAGAGCGGAAATGAAGCTGGGAATTGGGATTTCCGAGATCCGAAAGTGATCCGTGATGATGAGAATAACCGCTGGGTTATGGTTGTATCCGGAGGAGATCATATTCGTTTCTACACGTCAACGAATTTACTTGACTGGACATTGACAGATAATTGGGGATATGGGGATTACGTCCGCGGAGGAGTATGGGAATGCCCTGATCTGTTCCAGCTTCCGGTAGACGGAACATCACAGAAGAAGTGGGTTATGATGATCAGTACAGGAGCGAATCCCAAAACAGGCGGATCAGATGCCGAGTATTTTATCGGTCATTTAACAGCTGATGGTAAATTCGTGAACGATAATCCGGCAGGTAAGGTGTTAAGAACAGATTTTGGTAAAGAATTTTACGCTTCGATGTCTTTCGCTAATATGCCTGATCATCGCACAGTGATGATGGCGTGGATGACGAATTGGGACTATCCGTTCGCTTTCCCAACGTCCAATTGGAAAGGTGAACTAACCATTCCGAGAGAAGTATCATTGGTAACAACCAAAGATGGAATTCGGATGGCGCAAAGTCCAATCAAAGAATTGGAATCACTGCGAAAACCGTTGTACTCTGCTTCTAACAAGTCGGTGAGTCCTTCTTCCGGGAATCTGCTAAAAGGTATTATTTCAGGTGCTTACGAAATTGAAGCTGAAATTGAAATCCCTGAAACCAGTACAGCGACCGAGTTTGGCTTTAACATTCGTGAGGGTGCAAATCAGAAGACAGTCGTGGGTTATAAGGCAAGCGATAGTCGTATGTTTGTGGACCGAACTGCATCCGGTGAAACGGATTTTTCTAACCTTTTCAGCAAGAAACATGAAGCGGCTACGCAAATGGAGAATAATCGGATCAAGATGCGTATTCTTGTGGATGAGTCTTCTGTTGAAGCCTTTGGTAACGACGGCAAAGTTGTCTTCTCAGATGTTATATTTCCGGATCCTGCGAGTAGAGCGATGAGTTTTTACGTGAAAGGTGGGAATGTGAACGTTATTTCCCTGAAAGTGCATCAACTTGACTCTGTCTGGAATGGGGACATTCCTTCAAAAGCTCAAATAAAGATGGATACAACCGTTCGGGAATTGGGGGTAGGCGAGTCGGATACACTGCAGGCGATGGTCGAGTATGGTCCGGGTTTAGGCGTTCAACCGCTGAAGTGGAATTCCAGTAATAACGAAGTAATAGCCATAGACTTGGTAGATAATTCACAAGCAGTTATTAAGGCAAAAAAAGAAGGGGAGTCCACAGTCACCGTATCTACTCCGAATGGCAAAACTTCCACTAGTGTACTCGTTAAAGTCTCAGGTGGCGAGTTCCGGACAAACCTGAGTGGATGGGCTAAAGATCTGTCTGCTGCTTCATGGTTAGTTAGTGAACATGGGATTCGTGGTAAATATTTTAGCGATGCGAATTATATTGCCAAAGAGAAGGCTGGGAATTTTACGTATGAAGCAGACATGATGCTCGGTGAAACAGGGGGGGCAGGTTCTATTTTGTTCAGGGCTAGCGAAGATGGTCGAAGTGGTTATTATCTGAATCTAGACCCTAACATGAAGGCAATCCGTCTGTTCTACAAAATCAATGGAGCATTTGAAGAACGGCAGGTTCTTGCAAAAGTACCAACGTTCATTCAGCCAGGTCATACGTATAAGGTGAAAATAGAAGCGAATGGTCCGCATATTATAGTTCACGTGGACAGTCAAAAAGTCATAGATATCATGGATGGTACTTTTGCAGAAGGTCACTTTGGACTCCATGTATTTGGCGGCTCCGCATCTTATCAGAACGTCAATGTGAGCAACGGTGAACCTGCAAACCTCACCAAGTCCAGCCTTGTAAATGCCGCAACGCAGAAATCCATTTACACAGCTAACCTTGTCAACGGGGAGCCGGTTACCTTGCAAGATGCAAGTGCAGCCTCCACCCAGAAGTGGGTATTTGTTCCGACAGGCGACGAAGCAGGATCGTATTCGATTCGTACTACGGCCGGTCAGACGCTTGATCTGGATATAGGGCAAAACAAACTTCAGCTGTATCATTACTTAGGATATAACAACCAGCGTTGGGTCCTTCACCAGAACAAAGACGGATCCGTTCATATTACTTCAGCTCATCATCAAGTAGCATTAGAAGTATCGGAAGATGGGACCGAACTCTTCCTGAGTGAACTGAATCCATCACTTGATCGACAAAAATGGATATTAGCGAAATAATCAAGATATATTCCATGATGGCGTATCTCATAGATATTCCAATTATATTGGTTGGGATAGACTCAAAGGGGACGACAACTGGAGGTTTTTATCAAAGCACACACGGCCATCCAACAAAGGATGGCCTTTTGGGTTTGAAAGACAGACTCATTCTATACGTACAAAAAGATGTACTATGTTCATTTAAATTGCCCTCTTTGCAAACGAAACGATTACGCTTAAGATTGGCTCACAACCAAATATTTTCACTCCTATAGTTAGCAAGCTAAATAATAAACTTAAGAGGGCAAGGAGTAACGGAGCGCTGACTTCTATCCGAATCAAGAGAGTCGGAAGAAAGGGCATAAATTATTGGCTAAGGAATTAGGTGTTCTACAAGGAAAGTAAGTGAACTCGTGAAAAGGAGATCATTCAATTATGGAAGAAAGAAAGCTTAAACTAGGAGGAATTATTGATGGCGTGGGATGGAATTACACGGGTTGGAGACACCCTCATATTCCAGCAGATGCCAGTGAAAATATTGAGTATTACGTACAGAAAGCCATACAACTTGAACAAGGAAAGTTCGATCTGATCTTTTTGGCAGACGTAAGTCATATCGGACCTGGCATGATCCCGCACTATCTAAGCATGTTTGAGGGTGTATCCATTCTATCTGCATTGAGTATGGTGACTCATTCCATTGGTTTAACCGCAACGATAGCGACTTCATACGCTGATCCCTTTACGGTTGCTAGGCAAATCGCTTCCCTTGATAAGATTAGCAAAGGCAGAGCAGGGTGGAATGCAATTACCTCCAATCCTGGAGGATTAGCCAATTACAGTCAGTCCCATCTGAAGAAAGCAGATCTTTATCCCATGAAAAAAGAGTTTTTGGAGATTGTTGAAGGACTTTGGGACTCGTATGAAGATGATGCCTTTATACGTGATAAGGAACGTGGGATATTTTATGACCCGCTTAAAATGCATCCGCTAGATTATACCGGGAATTACTTTTCCGTGGAGGGTCCCTTAAACATCAGTCGATCGAGGCAAGGAAGACCAGTGGTCTTTCAAGCGGGCACCTCACCGGAGTTCATGGATATTGCTGCACAGCATGCCGAAGTCATCATGGCACCAGGACATGATTTGGAATATCTCAAGGCATTCACTAATGAACTTAAACGTAAAGTTCAAAATCAAGGGCGTTCACCATATGACCTGTTGATGATGCCTTCTCACAACCCGATCGTTGGTAGAACGGAACAAGAAGCCCTGGAAAAGCTAAGGGAAATTGAATCATGGATGCCTAAAAGTTATCGAATGCCGAAACCTGGATTGATAGGATCGGCAGAGCAGGTTGCCGAACAAATCGAACATTGGTATCGAGAAGGCATCATGGATATCTTGCTGATTAGACAAGATCATCCGGCAGGATTTAAGGACTTTATCCAATTGGTTGTTCCTATCTTGCAAGATAGAGGCATATTCCGTAAGGAATATGAGGACGACACACTTCGGGGAAATTTAGGTCTACCTTACCCAGAAAATAAATACACGAAGTAATAATATAAAATTCGTTTAACAAGAGGAGAACAGATAAAATGACTAACAGAGTATGTGAAATATTAGATATTAAAAAGCCAATTATACAAGGACCAATGTCTTGGGTTACTAATGCCGAATTGGTTGCAGCAATAAGCAATGCAGGTGGATTAGGATTTCTAGGTCCAAATGCCGGTCAGGTTGATATAACCCGCTCACCCGAAATAAGTGCGGAAAGAATGAGAACTGAAATACAAAAAACCAAATCTTTAACGAATAAGCCATTTGGCATTCCATTGATCGTGAATCGTGATTTAGCTTACACATGGCCACTTATAGAAACAGTTATTGACGAGAAAGTTCCTGTTGTTCTGGTGAATGATATACTGGATGAAAGAATCTTTAAACCATTAAAAGAAAACAATATTAAAATTGTTTATAGACCCCTTACGCCTACTATTGAAAATGCAAAAGCTGCAGAACAATTTGGAATCGATGTTTATGTAGCGACTGGATTTGATGAAGGGGGTACGGTTCCAGAACGAGTTATTGGAACATTTTCGATTGTTCCCATGATTGTAGATGCTATAAATATTCCTGTAATGGCAGCTGGTGGTATTGGAGACGTTAGAGGAGTGCGTGCCGCATTTGCTTTAGGCGCTGAAGGTGTGTTTGCTGGCAGTGTGTTTATTCCAACAAAAGAAAATCCAGCAGCAGAAAAGGTGAAACAAATGATTGTAGATGCTACAGCAGAAGATTTACTAATGTTCCGTACTTTACCAGCATACTATCGTTCTTTACCTACTAAATTGGCGAATAAACTAGTCGATATGGATAAACAAGGTGCCAGTCGTGAAGAAACAGCAAAATTGATGCGTGGATCAATTGGAATGCGGATCGGAATGCTAGAAGGCAATACAGACGATGGCTATATTACTGTCGGCACAGGAATTACACCAATTAAAGAGATTAGAACTGTAAAAGCAGTCATCGATGATTTAATGCAAGATTTTAAATAATTGCCTTGATAGACTTACCCTCACCAAGCAGCCGATCATATGATCGGTTGCTTGGTTTATTATTAGTTAGAAAAACTCGATATGAAATAACTCTGACCTACTACGAACCAATCGGACCCTCTCGATCCCATATAAAATGTTTCATTGACTATTCAAAAAGAGAAGAGTAGATTTGGCTTTATGTAAAAAGGAAATAGTACAATATTAATCATATGTGAATTTCATCCATCATTATCGGAACTACATATAGGAAAGAGGCCCGTGCTATGCGCTTTATCCGAGTACTAAATGACATCAGACTTAAAAGTAAGCTATCATTGATCTTTATAACCGTGGCCGTACTCCCACTTTTAATAAGTGGTATCTATCTAACAAGCAAGCTGAAGGAAGTCATGATCCTGAATGCCGCTGAACAAGCAACCAATAACGTGGAGCGTGTACAGAAAAGGACCGAGGAAGTTATCAATGTAGCTATTGATATTTCCTATCAACTCTCCAATGATAACCGAATGAAGTCCATAGCAAGCCGCAATTATGAAAGTTATAACGAAGTTATCCAAACCTATCGTCAATATACTGACATTCGGGATTATATGCGGCTGTATAAGGAAATAAAATCAATTCGGTTATATACGTCTAATTCAACAATGCTTAATAATTGGGAATTTATGCAGCCAGACGACCAAACGAAACAGTCTGAGTGGTATAGAGCCGCCTTGAGTCAAAAGGGGCTTGCAGGTTGGGACTATATTCAGGATGAGCGTGATCATAGACATTATCTAAGTCTGGTTCGAAAAATCAATCTGGATGAGTTGAAAAATGAAAGTGTTTTGGTGATTAATGTGAATTCTGATTTGCTAAACTCTATCCTATCCCAAGAGACTTTCTCAACGATGATCGTGGATGACAACAACAATATTGTGGCAGCCAACCGCCCTGATCTCTACGGTAAAAACCTTGCCTCTGTGCATGCCGGGAGTAATATGTTGTCTCAAACGGAGGGTAGCTACGAAGCTGTTATGGATGGGAAAAATTCGAAGGTGGTTATAGCAAACATAACTCCACAGAATAGTTGGAATGGACTACGTATCATTTCCGTTTTTACCGTGTCTGAGATTCTACATGATGCAAACGCTATCATACGATTGGCTACATTTGTTATAGGTGGATGTCTAATCATCGCAGTTTTGCTTGTTTATGTTTCGGCATCATTTATTGCGAGAAGATTGCTTCGACTTAGTAAGCACATGTCCCGAGTAGGTACGGTGTCCTGGGATACTTATCTTGACCTCGATGGAAAAGATGAAATCGGCCAACTCTCCAGACAATTCAATGATCTGGTTCATCGAATCAGTGAACTAATGTTGGAAGTGGAAGAGAGTAACCAGCAGAAACAGACACTATTACAAAAACAAAATGATATTAAATTTAAGATGTTAGCGAGCCAGGTCAATCCCCACTTCCTGTTTAATACACTTGAGTCCATTCGAATGGAAGCACATCTTCGCCGGGAAGAGGGTTTAGCCCAAGCTGTATGGCAGCTTAGCGTGTTGATCCGAAATAGTTTAGAGGTCGGAAGTCGCCAGATCCCACTTTCAGATGAGTTAAACATGGTTCGTTGTTACTTGGAACTTCAAAAATTCCGGTACGAAGACCGACTTCAATACATTATGGAAATCGACCCAGCAAGCGAACACATTGAAATCCCCCCACTTATCATTCAACCTTTGGTTGAGAACTCGATACTCCATGGGTTGGATCGCAAAGAGGGTCCAACGTTGATCACTGTTCGAACGAAGGTTAACGATCAGGGGACGTTATTTGTAGAAATCCATGATGATGGTGCGGGTATACCTCCAAAGAAAATGAATGAGATAAAAAAACAGTTAATGAACTCCGATGAAGCCGGGGATCGTATTGGGCTACGTAACGTGAACGACCGATTAGAACTTACCTACGGTACACGTTCAAGGCTTTCAATTGAAAGCACAGAGGGCAGAGGCACCTGCTTCACATTTTGTATTCCGAAGGAAGGAGGGGAACCTGATGTTCTCCGTGATCATTGTTGATGATGAACCCAAACTACGTTTGGGGTTACAAACGTTAATACCTTGGAGGGAATTGGGATTTGAAGTGATTGGAACGGCAGCTGGTGGAAATGAGGCTCTCCGAATATTCGAAGAAACGATTCCCGACGTATTGTTGGTTGATATACGTATGCCAGGCATGGACGGATTGGAACTCCTTCAGCAGATCCGTCACCGTGGCTGGATCAGTCATGTCATTATACTCAGTGGTTACGCCGATTTTGAGTACGCGCGGCAAGCTCTTCAATTCGGTGTTGAAGCATATCTGCTCAAACCTGTAAACAAGGAAGAACTATCAGCATCACTTCAAAAGATTCATGAACAGCTCTCAAACGTGCAGAAAAAAAATATGTTACAAAAAACGAATACACCGGAATGGATACTTTATTCTCTACTAACCGGTAATCATGCTTCAGAGGATTCCATTTTGAGTAAGTGGTCAGACTCATTTGAAATCAGCTGGACTACGTATCAGATCGTTTTAATCGGGTTCTCAGGTTCAGATCCAGAAGAAAGCGAACAAATTCAGAATTTCAAAAATGTAGTCAGCAGAACCTACACTTCGGAACGTCAAGGGTTCGTTTTATATTTTGCACCATACATTGTTTTATTGCTAAGTAACTCTCCTGTTAGCGAATTGGGATGGACCGAGCTTCACAAGAATCTCCAGCTCTTATCAGGTGAGCTTCGATTTGAAATGGACATAGCAGTAGGGCAGCCCGTGCGGTCTCTTGAGGAAGTTGTTCATTCGTTTAGAACAGCAAAATCCCTTTTGGAGCGTAGTTTTTTCTATGACAGAGGAAGGCTTCTCACTGAGGAAACACCAGAAAGCTATCGACAGGAAACTGTCCATTCTTCAGTATTATCTATGTCAAATAAGGAGGAAGAAGCTTTCAGGTTGCATTATCTGGTCGATGTTGGGCATGCAAGTGCAATCTCGTCATTTTTGAACGAAATAGCATTACAACAAGTAGCTAATCAGGCTGATGAAAAGGAGATCCGTGACCGTTTCTTCTATCTTGCTAATGAAACAGTTCGAAAAATTCATTCCCGTGTCTGGTCTTTAAGCGATTATCCAGGAGACCCGGCCCAATTCCTTGCTGAAGTATATCATTCCCGATATATTCAGGATCTCGTCGACCGTATTTCTGTTGTTATGGAGAGGCTCGCTCGATGCGCAGATTACAATAGTAAAGACAATGAAATGAAGCGATTGCTGGATTATATAGATCGGCACTATGGGGATAACCTAAGATTAGAAATGCTTGCCGTATTGTTTAACTACAGTAGTTCCTATCTGGGCCAACTCTTCAAAAGTTACACAGGGGAATATTTCAACGCCTATCTTGATCGGATACGGATTCAGAAAGCGAAAGAATTACTGGCTCAGGATATGAAGGTTTACGAAGTGGCTGAAAGGGTAGGATATTCAAACGTCAATTATTTCTACACCAAATTCAAGAAACTAGAAGGGGAGTCACCTTCTTTTTATCAAAAAAAAGAATAACCTTAAACCATGCTCCTCTACGAACGGAAGTAACGAACAGTAGGGGAGTTTTTTAATTCCCTTATGAAAAGGTATGTATTTTCTGAAAATACAAAGGATTTTAGAATGAAAGGATTTAAGATTTGTGATATGTCCCAGAGCCTCCTCAGCCAATATAGTTGATACGAAAGGAGGGACCATAACAATTGAAAGCGATAACAGGAATGTAATGAATGGAGGGGAGGCATAAAATGAAGACTAAATCAGGTTCAATGATAAGGTATGCAGCGTCAAATAAAACCTATTTAATGTTAGGATCGGCCTTTTTCTTTTTGGGCATCATCATGTCGAGTTTCACTCATTCCAGGGTGGAAGCAGCCATTACGGTACCCGGATTTGTTGTTGAACCTAATCAAACACAAGCATTAATAGTAACATTTAAAGATGCTCAGCTAGAAGGGTACGGGATTGAGAAACGGGACGGGACAACTGCCAAAGCAATGGACAAGTTATATGATGGCAAAGGTTACATTTCTTATTTTTTTGAAGAAGATAATTCAGCTAAAGGAAGCGCTGCATTCAAGGTTGAAGCACCGGAAGATGGCCTGTATGAGTTGAGCTTGGGATATTACATTCCAGAAGGAAATGGGGACAAAACAACCTCTATTCAAGTGAATGGTTCAGGTGCTGGTGAATTGATGCTTAATGCTCCCAACCCAGGGCAGGTCCGTGCTGAAAAAAAGGTGACCAAAGTGCTTCTGAACCAAGGCAGTAACTCCATCCAAATCTTACGGGGGTGGGGATACTATGGTATTGAGTACATCAAGCTCAAACGTATAGAGCCCAACGTATCCAAACAGGATATAAAGATGGATACCTTAAGTAATTCCAAAGCAACTCCCCAAGCCAAAGCACTCTTGGATTTTATGACCAGCCAATATGGAAAGAAGATAATTTCAGGACAGCAGACACTGGAAGATGCGAAGTGGATCTACAAGCAGACAGGAAAATCCCCTGCGCTGGTTTCCAGTGATTTGATGGATTATTCTCCATCCCGTGTTGAAAATGGAAGTACCTCAAACGAGGTGGAGAAGATGATTGAATGGTACGAACGCGGAGGAATAGTATCATTAAGCTGGCATTGGAATGCGCCGAAGGGAATAGGCGGCAACGAACCGGGCCACGAATGGTGGCGAGGTTTTAATACCGAGTTTACAACCTTCGATGTAGAATATGC
The DNA here is from genome assembly GCF_037973995.1 of Paenibacillus sp. FSL R5-0701. Classification (NCBI taxonomy): domain Bacteria; kingdom Bacillati; phylum Bacillota; class Bacilli; order Caryophanales; family Paenibacillaceae; genus Paenibacillus; species Paenibacillus sp. FSL R5-0701. The sequence continues at coordinate 3,739,031 of NZ_CP150230.1, forward strand.
CCTGAATCATCCGGAATCGGAAGATTACAAGCTTTTAATTCGAGACATTGATGCCATCGCTGTTCAGTTGAAGCGGCTACAGGATCATAACATTCCCGTACTTTGGAGACCACTGCACGAAGCAGAGGGCGGCTGGTTTTGGTGGGGAGCCAAAGGGCCCGAACCTGCCAAAAAATTATATAGACTAATGTACCAACGCTTGACCGATCACCATCAGTTAAACAATCTCATTTGGGTTTGGAACTCTGTGAAGGAGGAGTGGTACCCGGGCGATGATATGGTCGACATTGTAAGTATCGACGTTTACAATCCAGCGGGCGATCATAGCCCTAACATTGCCATGTATGATGAACTCTTGTTTTTGGGCAAGCACAAAAAGCTTGTAGCGCTTGCAGAAAACGGGCCTATTCCGGATCCTGATCTGCTCCAGACTTACGGCGCACATTGGAACTTTTTCAATACCTGGACTGGAGATTATCTGCGCGACGGAAAAACGAATACAAAGGAATATTTGAAAAAGGTATACAATCATGACAACGTAATCACGCTAGATGAACTTCCCGAAGGATTGTATGGTAGTCCCTAAATCGAAAAGGGATACATTTTATTATTGAGCAGGAACAATCTAGTTTAACAGGAGTGAATCATGTAATGGCTATTTATATTAACGAGTCACAGCATATTTTTCATCTGCAATCCCGCGTAACCAGTTATGTTATTCAAATCATAGACGGCTATCCTTTACTGGTATATTGGGGACAAAGATTGTCCGAGAAAGGAAACCTTGAAAAACTTGTACCAGGTCTGGAAAAAACGGAGCTAGGCTCCATGCCTCATGAATATCCGCAATATGGAACAGGTGACTTCAGATCGCCTGCCTATCAAGTTCTACTTGAAGACGGGAGCCGCATTACAGAGCTACGCTTCAAAGGGTACTCAACCGGCGCTGGTAAACCAGCACTTGATGGTCTGCCGTATGTGTATACGGAAACAGACCATGAAGCAGATACCTTGGAGCTGGAACTGGAGGATGCGTACGCAGGAATCACCGTTCTTCTGAAATATTGTATCTTCAGGGATGGTGCTATTACCAGGTCAGTTCACTTTAAGAACAACGGTCACAGCACGATCAAACTTTTACGTGCGCTTAGTGCCAATGTTGATTTGTATGGCAAGAGCCATTATGAATTGTTATACCTCGCGGGTCATTGGGCTCGAGAGGCGCATCTTCAACGCAGGCCCCTGGGCCCAGGAGGTACTAGTCTTGGGAGCAAACGTGGAATGAGCAGTCATCAGCACAATCCTTTTGCGGCTGTCGTTAGCCCGGGAGCCGATGAGGATCATGGGGAGGTTTTTGCTGTAAATCTGGTGTATAGCGGTAATTTCCATGCCGAAGCGGAAGTGGATGCTTTTGGTGTTGTTCGTTTGGGCATTGGCCTGAATCCATTTGATTTTGGTTGGCTACTTCCTCCTGGCGAATCCTTCCAAACTCCTGAGGCTGTATTGGTATATTCAAATGAAGGGATCGGAGGCATGTCCCGAATCTATCATCGACTCTACCGGAACCGTTTATGCCGCGGCGTGCATAGGGACAAGGAGCGACCGATTCTTGTGAACAATTGGGAGGCAACTTATTTTAATTTCACTGCAGAAAAGATTGAAGCGATTGCCGAGACAGGCTCTCATCTGGGGATTGAACTGTTGGTGCTTGATGACGGCTGGTTCGGCAAACGTGACAGCGACAATAGTTCGCTCGGAGACTGGGTTGAAGATCGGAGAAAGCTTCCTAACGGCTTGCGTGATTTGGCAGAGCGGATTGAACGCCAAGGCTTGCAATTCGGATTATGGTTTGAACCTGAAATGATCTCACCCGAAAGTGATCTGTACCGGAAGCACCCCGACTGGTGCCTGCACGTTGAAGGCCGTCGCCGGACGGAAGCCCGCTGGCAATTGGTATTGGATCTTTCACGGCCGGAAGTCCGTGATTATTTGTATGATGCACTGGCTGAAATCTTCACCAACGTACCTGTTTCTTACGTAAAATGGGACATGAACCGCGCGTTGACCGAAATTGGTTCCGCAACGGCTTTACCCGAGAATCAACAGGAGATTGCACATCGGTACGTGCTTGGGCTCTATGAACTTTTAAATAAACTGACGACTGCATTTCCGGAAATCTTATTCGAAAGTTGTTCCAGCGGTGGAGGTCGGTTTGATCCCGGAATGCTCTACTACATGCCGCAGACTTGGACAAGTGACAACACGGATGCCGTGGAACGCTTAAAAATACAATACGGGACCAGTTTGGTATATCCCGTCAGTACCATCGGAGCTCATGTCTCCGCCGTGCCGAACCATCAAGTTCACCGCGATACCTCGCTTAAATTCAGAGGGGACGTTGCGATGTCGGGAAACTTTGGCTATGAACTTGATCTGACCAAATTCACGGATGCCGAAAAAATCCAGGTGAAAGAACAGGTTGCCATGTACAAAGAACATCGTTCTCTCATACAACAGGGGGATCTATTTAGACTTCGGAGCCCTTTCCAAGGCAATGAAACTTCCTGGATGTTCGTTTCGGACAATCGATGCGAAGCTATCGTATTTTACTTTCGAGTTTTAGCCAAGCCCAATCCTGCTGCTGATGTACTTCAGCTCAAAGGATTGGATCATTCGTATACTTATGAAGTGACTGGAGAGAGTGGAGAGAGTGGATACATGGGAACTTTCGGCGGGGATCGTTTAATGCAAGCAGGCTTGATCATCCCTCCCCTTACAGGAGATTATACCAGTGCATGGTTCAAGTTGAGCGCCACTCAATAAATATGGCGATAATAAAAATCCCCTGCATTGGTTTAATGCAGGGGATTTTTATTATACCAACTTATGAAAACAAAATTGTCTTTTCTGAAAATAGTATAGATTATTGAATGAAATCCTACTGGATCTCCGATATGTCGCCAATATAACAATCGTTTTATGATGAAAGAGGAAAGGGGGGGATGAAATGAAAGCGATAACAGAAGAGAGAAGGTTCCGCACACGCAAACACAAAAATTCGCAAAAGTGGAAAGTCTTTAAGAATCAAAAATATCTGTACATGATGTCATTTCCGTTTGTGATTTGGGTGTTTGTATTTCAGTATTTGCCTCTGTGGGGATGGACGATGGCATTTCAAAACTACAGACCAGGCAAAGGTTTTTTCGATCAAAAATGGGTTGGATTCGATCATTTCCAAGCACTGTTTCAGGATGAGCATTTCTATTTGGTGCTAAGAAATACACTGGCAATGAGCCTTATGGGGCTTGTGGCTGGGTTCGTGTTTCCTGTATTGTTCGCAGTGGTTCTAAACGAGGTACGGGTTCAGTTTATGAAGCGTTTCGTACAGACTGTTTCTTACCTGCCTCACTTCGTGTCTTGGGTCGTGGCCGCCGGGATCGTCATCAAAATGCTGTCAACTGACGGAGGCGCGATAAACGACTTGCTCTTGGGGCTGAATTTGATTGACCAACCGATACAATTTATGGCCAAGGGTCAACTGTTCTGGGGAATAGTGACCGGAGCCGATGTTTGGAAGGAGACAGGGTGGAACGCCATTATCTATTTGGCTGCCATTTCGGGGATTGGTCCTGAACTGTATGAGGCAGCAAGGGTAGACGGCGCCAGTCGTATGAGACAAATATGGCATATTACACTCCCAGGCATCAGGCCAACAATCATCGTACTGTTTATTATGTCGATTGGCCACCTCGTAGGAATCGGATTTGAAAAGCAATTCTTGCTTGGTAATCACATGGTTAGCGATTATTCCGAAGTGTTGGATCTGTATGCGTTGAACTACGGTTTATCCATGGGGAGATATTCTTTTGGTACCGCTATTAGTATCTTTAACTCGGTCATCAGCGTGATTTTGCTGTTCGTCGTGAATGGACTCTTTAAAAAATTCGCTAACGAAAGCATTATGTAAGGAGGAGGAACAGACATGGAAGCATCCGAGCCGACAACTTCTTCCGTCACACCCAAACGACCGAAGATAGGCGCAAAATCTCCCCAAGACTTGATATTTGACACCTTTGTTTATGTTTTCATTGGAGTCGTTACGATTGCGACGCTATATCCCTTTTTGAATGTGCTCGCCATTTCATTCAACGATTCCGTAGATACTGTTCGAGGCGGTATTTCTATTTTCCCTAGACAATTCACTCTTGAAAATTATAAGCTCATCTTTAGTTATGAGGGGTTGATCACGGGATTCAAAATATCGGTGCTTCGTACTCTAATAGGAACCCTGGCAGGTCTAGTAAGCGGTTCGATGGTTGCTTATACACTTGCTCGTAGAGAGTTTCAGGGAAGACGATTTGTTTCCGTATTTCTGGCGATCACAATGTATGTGTCGGGCGGTTTGATTCCTAGTTTTATCTTGATCAAGAATCTGGATCTGATCAATACGTTCGCAGTGTATATTTTGCCAGGACTCGTAAGCGCCTTCAATATATTCATCATCCGTTCGTTCATTGATGGAATTCCTTATGCTTTGCAAGAATCGGCCAAGCTTGATGGGGCAAACGATTTCACCATTTACTGGCGTGTCATACTACCGCTCACCAAGCCTGCTCTTGCAACCGTAGCCTTGTTCCTTGCTGTCGGGCAATGGAATTCCTGGTTTGATACGTACCTTTATAATGGTTCCAATGACTCCCTGACCACCTTGCAGTATGAGCTCATGAAAGTGCTTCAGAGTACCACCACAAACTCGAACAATATACGTGGGGAAAACATGTCTCAATTGATGTCGCAAGTGTCTCCTGACGCTGTCAAAATGGCGATTACCATCATCGCAACTGTGCCTATTCTCATTGTGTACCCATTCTTGCAAAAGTACTTTGTAAAAGGCATGACACTAGGTGCGGTCAAAAGCTGATGAGACTCTAACCGTAAATGACTTTGTATCCTTAAATTATCTGAAACATGGGGAGTGTTGTTTTTATGAGAAAGCGAACCCGAAAAACAGCAGTAACACTACTTTCAGCTGGTCTGTTGCTCAGTCAGCTCGCAGCCTGCAGTGGAAGTGGTGGTGGGGAATCAGCAAGTCAAGATGGCTCAAATCCTATCACACTTACTTATTTTTCAGAGGATGGAAGTCCTAACTGGAACAATATGAATGACCGTATAGGAAAAGTCATCACAGAGAAAACAGGTGTCGTTTTGGATGCTGAATTCGCAGTGGGGGACCCTGTGCAAAAGGTATCCATCATGGCTGCCACTGGTGAAGTTCCCGATCTCATAGCTGCAAAGGCTGATCTTGGCAAGTTAGTGGATGTAGGTGCAGTTCTCGATCTGACGGACCTGATTGAAGAACATGCGCCTAATATTAAAAAGATGCTTGGCGATAAGATTGTTCGTGCCAAATATAGTTTGGAGGATCAAGCCATCTATGCCATTCCAACTTGGTCTGCTATCGATGAACGTAAATTCAAAGCCGACGGTGGCTTCCAACTTCAACATCGTGTTGTAAAAGAAGCTGGTTATCCTGAAATTCGTACGGTAAAGGACTACGAGAAGGTCCTTACAGACTATATAGCTAAACACCCAACAGATGATAACGGTAACAAAAATATCGGACTAACCATTAATGCGGATGACTGGCATATGTATCAAGTGACGAACATGGGATTTTTTACGACAGGTGCACCGGATGATGGAGAGTACTATGTGGACCAAGAAACTTTTGATGTAACTTATCATTTCCGCCGTCCAGAGGAAAGAGAATATTTCCGCTGGCTGAACCATATGAACGATATAGGTTTATTGGATAAGGAAAGCTTTGTCCAAAAGACGGATCAATTCAAATCCAAGGTTTCATCTGGACGTGTGCTTGGCCTGATCGACCCTGCATGGGACTATGGTGATGCTCAACAGGCATTGAAGGCTGCAGGGAAATTTGACCAGACTTACGGTCATTATCCAGTAACGTTGTCTAAAGAGTACAAGGATACTAATTTCTGGTCCGCTGGGTTTGACGGAGGATATGGGATCGCGATTTCCAGTGAGTGCAAAGATCCTGTGGCTGCAATCAAATTTTTGGATTACCTGGCTTCGGAAGAAGGACAGATTCTGATGAACTGGGGGATCGAAGGACAAGATTACGTTGTAGAGAATGGAAAAAGAACTGTACCGAAGGATGTTCAAGAAAAGATGGACAACGAAGGTAGTGCTTACATGAAGGAATCGGGTCTCGGCCTGTATTGGAACCTATCGGTTCATTATGGTGACGGAATTAAGGACTCAACAGGCAATTATTATACGAAAACGAACAGTGACCTTTTAACGGCGACCTACAGTGCACCCGAAAAAGATGCTTTGGCCGCTTACAAAGTCGAGCACTGGAGAGATCTTTTTCCAAAAGAAGAAGAGTTTCCTGAAAGAAAAGCCGGGGCGGTTTACAATATTGCTTTGCCAAGCGATAGCCAGGCGACAATATTAATGGCCAAAATGAAGGATATCACATGGAAACGAATTCCCGAAGCTGTAATGGCCAATCCAGAAAATTTTGATAAAGTCTGGGATGAGTACATGGCGGAATTGGAAAAGGCTGGAGTGGAAGAGATGGAAGAGGCTTTTGGTCAATATGTGAAAGACCGTGTTAAACTGTGGAGCGGTCAATAAGCATTCAATTGAGAATAGACAGAAAGGCAGGATACGATGAAATCGATACCTTGCAATCCTAATGCATCGGAAGAAGTACGTTCTGTGCTCAACTATTTCCACGAGATTCAAGGGACTGGCATCATTACGGGACAGCACACACAAACCATGGCGCAAGAGGAATTAAACTACATCTATCAAGTAACAGGGAAGTGGCCGGCACTATGCGGATTCGAGCTTCTTGGGTATTCTCCAAACATTAATTATGAGGATAGCGGCGAAGAGTGTTTGCTGGAAGTCGCTGAAAACCAGGATACGCTGCAAAAAGCCTGGGAGTGGACGGAGAACAACAGAGGCTTGCTTACGTTCACATGGCATTGGTTTTCACCGCTTGGCGGACGGGATAAAAGCTTCTATTCGGAGCATACAAATTTTAACGTAAGTAAAGCGATTACGGAAGGAACCAAAGAATATGAAGCCCTGTTGTCCGATATGGACCATATGGCCAATATTCTCCGGGAATTTTGCAACAAACGCATTCCGATCTTGTGGAGACCATTTCATGAAGCGGAAGGCACTTGGTTCTGGTGGGGCAGTAAAGGCCCGGAAATCGCAAAACAATTGTACCGTATCATGTATGAGAGGTATACCCATTATCATAATCTAAATAATTTAATTTGGGTGTGGAACTCACCGTTGGTCGAAGGTTACGTTGGGGATGACGTGGTTGACATTATTTCCAGGGATATGTACCCCCCAGCTCACAAACATACGGATTTACGGAAGGAATATGAGGAACTGGTTGGTGTTACACGAACTCCAAAACTTGCTGCTATCGGGGAGATTGGTCCAATTCCGAGTATTAGAAGCTTGTCCACCTCGCGCATCCCGTGGCTGTGGTTTATGACTTGGTCCCAGGACTTTGGTAGGACGGAGAAGTTTACGACAAAAGAGGAGCTGCGCAGTGCATATCACTGTAACTATGCTATAACATTGGACAAACTACCAAAGCTATATTAAATATTCAAAAACACCTCTTGGCAGCCGATCAGGCGTGAAACGAAGGAAAAGGACCGCATGTTTAAGTGTGTGTCGTGAGACTAACGAAAAATAAGGGCGGAGTATATCCGCCCTTATTTTATTTTTACGGCTTTAGCCAGTTGGCAAACAAGAGCTACAGCCTGGACACACAAAGTGGATGTGCAAATACCACATTGTATTCACCCCGAAGTATAGACAGAAAGAAATCTATAATCAAGTCAGAAAAGATTTAATCGAAATTTTCAAAACGTTTATGCAAGTACAAGGGAGTAGAAATTATAGAAGGTCATATGATGCCCGATCATGTCCACATGCTGGTAGCGATTCCAACGAAGATTGCAGTCTCAATAAAAGATATTCAGTTCAACGCAGGTCTCTGTCTTTGTTTGTAGAGTTGTTGCAATGCCAGAGAATAAAGTTGATAAGCATTATCATTCATGATATATTGTTCACTAGTAAACTAAATATAAGGGTTTATTTAGAAAAACCCTACTATTTAAATGATATTTTTGTTTACAAGTAAATAAGGAGCGATCAAAGAATGATCTCAAAAGATCGAACAAAACAGTTGCTTTATGACCAATTTATCCGTTTTTTACATGTGTATGAGAACCACAAGGATACAGAAATCGAGCATTTCCTAAGTATCGCCCAGCGAGAAAGTATCGAGAAAATCCCTCAGCATTTGACCGCGGTTCATATGATAGATTGCATAGGCAAGCATGAGCCTATTAACAACACGGGTATTGCCGAGGCGATGAATTTGTCCAAAGCAAGTATCACCAAAATTGGCAACAAACTGCTGGAGGAAGGATTCGTCAAACGGACGAAAATGAACGACAACAAAAAGGAAAGTTATTTCCGGTTGTCACCGCAGGGCAAAAAAATCTTTGAACTGCATGAACGTCTTCATATACATGAGGCTGAGCGCTTCTATCGTACTCTCGACAAATACTCGGAAACGGAGCTAAAAGTAATCCATCAATTTCTTCAAGACAGCAGTATGAATATTGAATCCAGATAGAACAAAGGAGAGTGAAGCATTTGAGTCTGGCGGAATTGATCAGGGAGCGCAGGAGTATTCGTAAATGTAACTCTACGCCGGTGGACCAGGAGTTAATTGTAGCATTACTGCGTAAGGCTATAAGGCTTCAACCGTCTGTTGAGTCTGGCTCGTGGCGTGTAGTATATGCCGGAACTCCAGAAGCACGCAAACGGTTGGTAGACTGCATGCTGGAACAGATGTCACAAAGCAAGCTCGGCAAGTTGATTCCAGGGAAACTTCTGGATGTTTTTAAAAAGAGATTTACCGATATTCCTGCGCACGTCATTGTTATGTCGACTGTAGGACCGGATCGTCTGACCAATGACCGCAATTATGCGGCTGCCTGCTGGGTGATGCAGAGCTTCCAACTGTTGGGCTGGGAACGAGGGTTAGGAATGTTATGGGATACAGAGTCCATGATTCAGCATGAAGCGTTCTTCAATGGAATTGGCTTACGTGAGGATGAACGATTTGTTGGTATTCTTCATATAGGATATTACGACAAAGCGCCAAGAAGTCGGAAAAGAACACCAGCCGAGCAGAAATGGACCGTATTGCGAGGACAGTCTACATAGAAGAGGAGGGTATAAAATGAAATTGTCAGATCTGGAAGGAGTCATGGGCGGTCCGAGTGAGTTTTTGGAACAACCGGTATCGCACGACCTCATCCTTGAATTGCTTAATCATGCCGTATGGGCGCCAAATGATGGACTCCGAGAGCCGTGGCGATTTATCTTTGCCGATAACCGGTATGGGGACATCATGCAGGGATTACAGGAGCCTGCCCCTGCATATCTTCTGGTCTTGGTGAAGGAAGAGGCGGATCAATATAAGCGGGAAGAGGACTTTGCAGCTGTCTGCTGCCTAATTCAGAATTTCCGCTTGCTGGCTCATGAGCAAAGTCTGGGTGTGCGCTGTACCTTGCATGACTGGATGTACGACCCAAGCCGTACTGAAATGTTTGGTGTACTGAATAACGAGCGCATTGCTGCGGTTCTGGAATTGGGATACGGTGCAAATCAGTGGAAAGGGAATACAGAGTTGCCTGAGACTCAACTTCATTTTGAACTGCTGTAGGGTGGCGATCAATTTTTATTGCACCAAAACATCATAACTGATTGAGCTTGCTTTCAGGCTCCTCACCATTTTCTACACGTTTTATATTCTTTATAAAGAAATCATATCTTGTTTTATGAAATTTCCGACCATCAGGCATTCCCGCTGTATGTGGAGTAAGTATCACATTACCCTGATTCCGGAGCTCACTGTCAATAGGAAGCGGTTCAGATTCAAACACATCCAGGCATGCGCCTGAAATATCCCCGTTTTTTAATGCATCAATCAAATCTCTTTCGTTGACAATGCCGCCGCGGGCTGTATTGATAAAAAGAGCAGTATTTTTCATTTTTTTGAATGCCGCTTTGTTAATTAGCTGTTTGGTTTGTTCATTCAAGGGTACATGTACACTAACTATGTCCGATGTGCTTACAAGAGTATCAAAATCCGTCTTTTTCACAAAATCGTCCGATTGTACAGTGGCATTTCTCGCATACGCCAGTACATTCATATCAAAAACCCTGCAAAACGCAGCTACTTTTTTTCCAATTGCACCCAAACCGATAATTCCAATCGTTTTTCCCTTCAATTCACTCCCTGTATAGTCCAATTGATTTTCATCCATCTTATTTTTCATGAAAGTATCAAGAGACGGTATGTTTTTATAATAAGACAATAACAGTGCCATGACGTGCTCGGCCACTGCCTGTGCATTCACTCCTGCAGCATTGGCCACCCAAATGCCGAGCTGTGTACAGGCAGGGACATCCACATTATCAAATCCTGCACCCGTCTGTACCAATTTCAATTTTTTTGCGTTAGAAAGCAGGCTATGGTCCACTTTAATATGTTCAGGAATGATTACCTGGCAATCTTCAATATGATGCAGCATTTCTTTTCCGGGCGGAACAATTACAACGTTCCAGTCTTGCGGAAAACTCCCTGCAATATTGGATTTTGAGGTCTCGCTAAAATTGCCAACGATGAGAATTTTCATTGCTAAACCACCTTTCATAAGCTACCATTCTTCAAATAAAACCGTTGATGCTCGTCATTTTATCCTTTTAATACAATTTTATCAAGAAGATTTCATTACGTTCTATTGAACCGGAATGGAAAAGAATCTTGATAAACAATATACTAGCTATATAGTTTTTTTGTTGAGGAGAATATCAAATGGATGAAATCGATGAGTCAAAACAAATTGTATTACAAATCGGCGGTGCATTAAAAAAGTATAGAAAAGAAAAAAACATGACCTTAGACGACTTATCAGAATTAACGGGTGTAAGCAAACTTACTCTGGGGAATATCGAACGTGGTGAGACAAATCCAACTTTGGCTATCATATGGAAAATTTCAAAAGGAATATCTTTACCGCTATTGGCTTTGTTCACATCAGAGAAACCCGTTAGTTTGTATCGAGCAGGGGAGGGACTGCGGTTTTCTAATGATGAAAAAAATTGGGTCATTGAACCCGTCTTTAAAAGCAACGATATTGAAATGTGTCGGGCATACTTACAGCCTAATAGCTCGTATTACCCTGAAGGTCATCATGTGAATACAACTGAAATTGCGACAGTAATGACGGGTTCCATCGAGTTACAAGTTAATGGAGAGATGTACACATTGAATCAATATGATACGATCAGTTTTCGTGCAGATTATCCCCACGCTTATACCAATCATACGAATAACGAAACAGTGCTCCATATATCCTTAAAATATGGTTTCTAGTCGTCGAAAATCCACTTATTAAATGCAACTCCGAATTCCATGACGGGAATTCAGAGTTGTATTTTTTTATTCAATTTTAGTATGTTATAAAATAATTATTGTTTATAAAAGTATCTTATACTATACTTTCATTATTCGCGCGGATGTTATAACAAAGTTTTTCAGCCAACAAGAAGCAAATATAAGACGTAGGAATTCAGGAAGGAGAAATGAAGAATGCCGAATAAACAAAATAAAAAATTCGTGCCATCCTCTGTAGCGCTGATCATTCTCGGCATTATTGTTATTGCAGCTAATTTACGTACTCCCTTAACCTCAGTTGGTCCTTTAGTAGGTTTTATAAGGGATGACGTTCATATTTCAAATACATTAGCAGGCCTGATCACAACGGTACCCTTGCTTGCCTTTGCTGTGTTATCACCTCTTGTACCAAAATTAGGACGGAGGTATGGGGTTGAGCGTATCATTTTGATTGCCCTAATCTTTCTGACTGTTGGTATTGTAATACGATCTTTATCTGGCGCAGTTAATCTGTTTATTGGAACAGCAGTTCTTGGATTCGCCATTGCCATATGTAATGTATTATTGCCAAGTATAATCAAAAGGGATTTTCCAAATAAAATTGGTTCCATGACAGGGGTTTACTCCATTTCAATGAATTTATGTGGAGCAATCGCATCGGGAATCAGTGTACCGCTAGCCATGAACGCAGGGCTAAAATGGCAGGGAGCATTGGGAATATGGGGGATTCTAAGCTTTGTATCAATCCTCTGTTGGTTACCCCAATTAAGAAATCAAACAAAACAAACCGCCAAGACGAGTCAACAAATGGCAAGCAACGATGTGAATGTTTGGCGATCCCCGCTTGCTTGGCAAGTAACCTTGTTCATGGGTATACAGTCTATGGTTTTCTATGTATTGATCGCATGGTTGCCTGAAATTTTAAAGCAGCAAGGAATTGACTCCAACCAATCTGGATGGTACCTCTCGATCATGCAGTTAGCGATGCTTCCATTTACCTTTATTGTCCCTGTTATTGCCGGGCGTATGTCTAACCAACGTTTGTTAGTGGTTATCACAACCATTTTGCTTTTGACGGGGACGCTCGGACTTCTTTACGGAAGTTCTAATGTCATTCTGTTGTGGATCGTCATACTCGGAATTGGTGGAGGTTTCGCCTTTAGTTTGGCCATGATGTTTTTCGGGTTACGCACTGATAATGCGCATCAAGCAGCGGAACTATCTGGCATGGCCCAATCGATCGGATATCTTCTTGCCGCAATCGGTCCAGCCCTTATAGGATATCTGCACGATGCAACAAATAGTTGGAACCTGCCACTTTTCATTCTTCTTGGGGCTTCCGTGTTACTATTTATAGTTGGTATAGGAGCAGCAAGTAATCGTGTTGTAGGTAGTCGAAATGGTTACGAATTGCCACGGAAAGGATGATAACTATGTTTGACAAAATTATGGTGGCCATTGATAAATCTGAAATAACGAACAAACTCCTTGATGCAACCGTTGAAATAACCCAAAATAAACAAACTCAAGTTACCTTGGTTAATGTCAGCCAGGATTATGTGTCAAATGGCATGACATATGTACCAGAGAATTTTTTGGAAGACATACTGAACGAAATGGAGAAAGCCAGTTTGGAACAGTTGCATCAAGCCAAATCTAAATTAAAGTCTGCGGGGATTAACCCGGAAACTGTTCATCTTAAGGGAGATCCTGGGCATGAAATATTGAATTATGCAAAGGATACCGAGCAGCAACTTATTATTATCGGAAGCCGTGGGCTTAGGGGCGTTAAGGAAATGATGCTTGGAAGTGTCAGCCACAAGGTTTCACAGCTATCAAGTTGTCCAGTCCTCATTGTACATTAACTCCTTCGGGAACTGGGGAACGTTCATAGTATGAATAAGTGTTAGAAATCATTCCGCCTGGGGTTCAAACAGAATTCATGACAGATCCCAAAAACTCAATACATGAAACAAACAAAAACCCGCAACGACGCGGGCTTTTGTTTGTTTTTAACATCAAGTATACATTACCTGCCGGGAATTTCATTCAGCGAGTGTTCTTGTTCCTCCAGCAGTCGTTTCAGTTTTTGGCGCTGCCGTTTTTCTTTCTGACGGCGCTCTCTGTCCTCAGCTTGCAGAGCCTTGAGCAGGGAGAAACACATACCAATAAGAACAACAGCGAACGGCAGTGCGGCCACAATGGAGGCCGTCTGTAGACCGTTCAACCCCCCGCTGATCAGTAGGACTACCGCGATGGCGGACTGCATGATTCCCCAGGTTAATTTCACTCTCGTACTCGGGTCCAGCTTGCCATCTGAAGACAGCATACCCAGCACAAAGGTAGCCGAATCAGCCGACGTAATAAAGAAGGTTATGATCAGGAGTGTAGCGATAAATGCTATGATCGTACCCAAAGGAAGCTGCTCCAGTGTAAGGAATAAAGCGGTTGTTGTATCTTGTTTGACGGCCTCCGCCAAATGGGCGGCATTAAACAATTCGAGGTGAAGTCCTGTTCCACCGAAAACGGAGAACCAGATAAATCCGAACAGGCTTGGAAAAACCATGACGTAAATTACAAACTCCTTTATGGTTCTTCCTCGGGATACCCTTGCGATAAACGTGCCAACAAAGGGAGCCCATGCGATCCACCATGCCCAGTAAAATAACGTCCATGCTCCAATCCAGGTTTCTCTTGAGAACGGTGTCAGTCTCAAACTCATGTTAATAATATTCTGCATGTAACTGCCCAATGTTGTCGTGAATGTGTCAAATATAAAAGAAGTCGGTCCAGTCACCAATACAAACACCATCAATAGCACAGCTATAACCAGATTGGTGTTGCTCAGAATCTTAATACCTTTATCCAGACCGGAGGTTGCCGAGATCAAAAACAGTACGGTAACAATTGAGATAATGACAATCTGGGACAGCGTCGAGTTTGGAATACCGAATAAGTAATTCAGACCCCCACCGATCTGAAGCGCACCCAATCCAAGAGAGGTTGCAACACCGAAGATCGTTGCAATGACTGCAAGAATATCAATGATCTTACCAAGCCAGCCTGCAGCAAGACGTTCACCGATCAGCGGAATAAAGGTGGAACTGATCAGTCCTTTGTAGCCTTTCCGGAACTGGAAGTAAGCGAGCGCCAAGCCGATGACGGTATAGATAGCCCAAGGATGAAGCCCCCAGTGGAAAAAGGAATAACGCATTGAAAGTCTTGCTGCTTGCGTTGTTTCGGGTACCGCGCCCTCCGGTGCAGATAAATAGTGGGACAGCGGTTCAGCAACTCCCCAGAAAACCAGCCCAATGCCCATACCAGCGCTAAACAGCATGGACAGCCAGGAAACCGTAGAATATTCCGGCTCATCATCGTCATCCCCCAGCCTAATACCGCCAAATCGGCTGAACGCAAGATAGAAAGCAAAGATCAGGAAGAACAGTGTCGCTAGCAAATAAAACCAGCCAAAATTCTGAATAGAGAAGTTGTAGGCAACATTAGCCACATCCGCCAGCTGAGCAGGAGCGACGGCTCCCCATATTGCAAACAGTACAACGATGATAATTGTGATTGTAAATACCATGATGAGACCCTCCGTTATGTAAGCTTAGCCAACTGTTCCTTAGTATGTGCTAGTCCGACTTGTAATATTTCGGAAAGCTAGCTGTTGATAAATTAAAACAAACCGCCGTGTAATGAAACACCCGTCGGTTTATTCGTTCCCTTTTTAGATGGGGCATTGTGATAAGCCGCTGATGCGCTATCCATTTTTTCTGTTAAGATTTAGAAGTATATTAAGCATACATCTAAAGTTAGGTTCTTGTTTAGCTATGCTCATTTTAGAGTAAAATGAGAGGGGGATTCCAACGAGAATTCAACTCCAAAATAAGGTTATTATAATGAAAAAGATTCTGTAGATATGATAGGGTGATAGGGATGACATTGGAGAATGCTACGTTTATCGACTGTACTTTTTATAAATGTAGATTCAATGACCGGGTTTTACAAGCGGCGAATATCGTCAATTGCTCCTTTACCGGCAAGCTAGTGGATATTACGTTTGAGGGAAATGGCCAACAAAAGTTAATTGCCAATTTTGAAAACTGCATCCTTGACGATGTTCGTTTTGTGAACTGTGACCTGACGCAATGTATTCCGCCAAAATCCAAAAACCATGTGTATGTTGAACAGGTATCCGCACGTGTGAAAAATGCTCTGACGAAGATAGATGATGACCCTAATCTATCTGACGATGATCGGAAAGTACTGGTACGCAGTCTCCGCAAGCTTGAGCCTATGGAACAATATATTTTTAACACAGCGCATATGAAGAAACTATATGGTGATGTTTTTGTTGAACGATTTTTCAGTAGTCTGGATTGTAACATTGCGTAAATTTAAAAATGGATTGAAGTGAAAGGAAGGGGGCCGCTTTTGGTGACAAAAGTTGCCCTCTTTAATTTCCTCTTGATTAATCTTATTTCCCGCTGGCCCTATCCAAATCAGTTGCCAGATAAATGGAATTCCAGTAATTCAAAATCGATGAAATATCATCAATGGAGGTACGCATTGCAATGTAACCGTCGGGACGAATCAATATGAGTTCTTTATTTGTTACATCGTAAATTCGATAGGCATTACCTGCTGTGTCTATTATACCTTCCGCCGCCCCCTCCACGTGGGATGGCAGGATATAATGCATATGGAGTTCATTGTTGGTGAAGTTCTTCAGCGAAGGATCGATGCTGCTTGCAAAAGCCAAAAGCGTCCAGTGTGGGCCTCGCAATAGGTCAAAGAGACTTCCTGCAAATCCGGTGCCTTGCAGGCCCGTAGCATTAGGAGCACGATCCCCAGGAAATGAACGGGTAGCATTTGTTCGAGCAGAACGACGGATAAGCGAACTTGAGCGATAGGAAATGAGTAGCCCGCTCGTCAGATCGTCGGATATGGTGCTCAAAGTTTGGGACAACCCTCCGCCTTCAGTCGCCGTTCCTATGACCACTCCCATCTTCTTCGTGCTGTCCTCAAGAACAGATTGAGCCACTGGGCGGCGCTCCTCATCGTACGTGTCGAGTAAGGCGGTGTCCGCTCCCCGCATCACAGCCGCCAGCTTCCAGCCAAGATTGTACGCGTCCTGCATCCCCGTATTCATGCCTTGACCACCGGCCGGCGAATGAACATGAGCAGCATCGCCGGCAAGGAAGACCCGGCCGTTGCGGTAACATTCGACCATACGAACGTTGACCCGATAGATGGACAGCCAGGAAGCATCCGTGAGCCGAACACGGGCTGCCCCGGCGCGACGGTCAAACATGGCTTGATACGCCTCTAGCGACGGCTGCTCTGGTTCTTCGATGTCTTCCGGAATTGTAGCCTGCAGTTGCCAAATATCGGATTTTGGCAGCGGCGTCACCCCGACCATCCCCTCCGAAGAAGTCCAGATATGGATATGGTCACGATCTAACCCTTCCAATCGTACATCGCCAAGATACCATCGCTCATGATCGTGTGTTTCCCCAACCAACGGTAAGTGAATAAATTTGCGGATATTGCTTTTGCCTCCGTCAGCGCCGACTACATAACGAGCGCGAATTTGCTCTTCTCCTTGTGGTGTATTCACGGTTATCGTTACACCATCCTCATCCTGAACAAGACTTATGGCTTCCATGCCCAACTCAACTTGACCGTCAAGCACTGCATATCGGTCGCGCAATGCTTTTTCCACATCATATTGAGCAATCCAGACCGGATCACGATAGGGTGTTTCAAGTTCGGGGCTGGCTGCAACGGTAATAGCCGGCTTGTCCACACTCCTGCCATCTGCGGTATAATAACGAACAGGCAGATCCACAACACCTGTGTCCATAATGTAGTGGACGGCCTCCAAATCATCGACGACTTCAAGCGAGCGAGGCTGTATTCCTTTGGCGCGAGAAGCAACGTTAAATAAGGAGCTTCGTTCAATAATACGATGGTTGATGTTTCGACGGGCCAGATCACAGGCAAGTGTAAGCCCTGTAGGTCCTGCCCCGACAATAAGAACATCAACAAAAGACGGCTTGCTATTCATGAATAGAATCCTCCTTGTTCATTGATTTGATATGCTACATTTGCTATACTACACCGTGCAGTGTAGTTTGTAAACAGAACGGAACTCTAATTAATTTCTGATGGTATACCTATAAGGGGGCAACGTAAGAATGGATCATACGGAAAACAAGAAAATCCGCAAAGGCTCTTCAGACAAAAGAGCTAAAATTATGGCGGCAGCACGAGACCTGTTTCTTTCCGATGGGTTTGATCGATCCAGCGTTGATGCGGTCGCAGCTAAAGCGGGAGTTTCCAAACGGACAGTTTATGATTATTATGGCGACAAACAAAATCTACTGCTTGCCGTTGTTGAAGAATCCAGTTTGGCGGTTCTGGACATGATTGAGCAAGGGATTTCAGATCACCTCTTGGAATTCGAGGATATGAAGCAGGCGCTCATCTTATTTTGCGAACAAATCGTAGCTTCTGCGAACGGTTCGTCCGATTACATGGCTTTGATCCGTCTGGTTACGGTGGAAGCCGCTAACCTGCCAGACTCGTTTTTTGAAAGGCTGGATAACGCAACTGAAGAGGGGATTATCAGGAGGTTTACAGAGTTTGGACAAACCGGATTGCTCCATGTGCCCGATCCTGAAATGGCTACAAAGCACTTCGCTGCATTAACGTTTTTATTGGTATTTAATCAACCTAGAAAAACAGAGGCATTCGAAGAGGAACAAACCAAACGTATCATCACTGAAGGCGTACGCGTCTTTCTTAGTGCTTATGGACCTCGTACCGTTTAAAACGAAAATCAACCATCATACTGATTGCGATTTTGTTCAAAAAATAAAAAAGGACCGTAAATGTTCATCTTCCATCGATGAATGCTTTCGGTCCTTTTGTGTTTATCCTTAATGAACGACGGTATAGTTCCCGTCTCTCTTGGTTAACGTCTTCGGAAGGCTCCGCCGCGTGCCAGAGCGAAGAAGATGAGCAGAGCAATAATCGAGCCAACGATGGCGGGAATAATATGAAATCCGCCAATCACCGGCCCCCTTGGTCCCAGCAATTCCGTTCCTAACCAGGAACCGATAAAACCCGCAATAATGTTTCCAAGTACACCGCCCGGTACGTCCCGCCCAATCAAGTTGCCGCTTAACCAGCCAATAAGTCCACCAACAATGAGTACCCAGAGCAGATCCATGGATTGTTCTTCTTTCTTCGGGGTTATTACAGGTTATGTAGGGTTCGTTTGAATATACCTCATCTTCCTGCGGGTGGAGGAATCTAAATCGCCTGTGCTAAGATGGGTTAATAGTTGATTAAAGCTGGTGAAAACAGGGCTAGATAGGGGTGTACAGTTGAAGAAAATCCTAGTCATTGATGATGAAATCGCAATTCGAGATTTAATTGAGCTGGTGCTAAGGCGAGAAAACTACGATGTGCAGACCGCAGAGGACGGCAAAACGGGCTTGCAGCTGCTCGACTCTTTTCAACCCGATATAGTGGTACTTGATCTGATGCTGCCAGACTGCTCCGGATATGACTTGTGTAAGGAAATTACCGGGAAACGTGCCGTTCCTGTGATCATGCTCTCTGCCAAAAACGAGGTGATTGACAAGGTATTGGGACTCGAGCTAGGGGCGGAAGATTACATGACCAAACCCTTTGACAACCGTGAATTGCTCGCTCGGATCAAGGTCATTCTGAGAAGAAACGAGAGCAAGGAAGAATCAAGTGAAGGAACAGAGGTGAAATCTACACGCATCATTCATGAAGAGCTGACATTTGATCTGGAAAGCCGCAGGGTGCTGAAAAACGGTGTACCCGTGTCTTTAACGGCTAAAGAGTTTAAAATTCTGGAAACGTTACTCAAAAGGCCAGACAAAATCTTTACCCGGGATGAGCTGTTGCAGATCGGATGGGGATATGATTTTATGGGAGACAGTCGCAGTGTGGATATGACCATCATGCGGTTACGGAAGAAGCTGGAGGATAACGCGGACGAACCGAAGTATGTCAGGACGATCTATGGATTTGGCTATCAACTTGGAGGTGGCGAGGCCTGAAGTATGCAACCCGGTTACTGCTGAATTATTTATTTTTCTCCGTGCTGTCCTTTGGCATCATCATTTTTGCGGTGAATAAAGCCATCGATTACTACAGCTTCATTACCATTGAGAAACAGATGATGGAGAAAGCGGATCTGTCCGAGTTGTCCTTCCGTGAGGTGTTGTCGCAACATAGGTCATCTTCAGGAGAGCCCCAGACCAAGGAAATTGTCAGACTTGCTCTAGAGAAGCTGAAAGCTTCAGGCAAGGAAGTACGTATCTATGACAGCTCCAAGCAGTTGCTGGGCCTGGCTGTGGATGGCATCATCATTAATGATGCCAAACCGCTTATTTTTGACAAAAATATAGAGAAAGCCCTGAGCGGCAGTTATACCTACACCGTCACGGAAGATCATCTGCTTTATTTTGCGACGCCCATTCAGGATCAATTCTACGAAAACGCTTATGTGTATGAGTTCGTGGAGGATATTTCCTACTTTTATGCGATTATGGATCAAATCCGTTATATCCTGTTTGTCGGCGCAGGCGGATTTATTATACTGATTACGTTATCCAGTCTGTGGATTGCCCGCAACACAACCAAGCCGATTAAACTGTTGCTTAGCGCTGCGCAAAGTTTCTCTAGACAGGAGTTTCGTAGAGTTCATCTAAACCGGAAGGATGAGCTGGGCATGCTGGCAGATGGGCTGGATTCCATGGGGCGGCAGCTTCATGATTACATTCAGTATCAGAAACAATTTGTCTCCAACGTATCTCACGAGTTAAAAACACCCTTGGCAGCCATTCGTGGTTTCTCTCAATACTTGGTTGAAGGGGAGACTGAGAACAAGGAGCTGCAAAAAATCTATGCTCATCTGCTGCAGGAATCGGATCGGCTGACACGCTTGATTAATGAACTGTTGTTGTTATCCCGATTCGACAAGGCTGGTTCTAACGAACTGGAAGTCGAGACAACGGAAATGAATGAACTTATTCAGGAAGTCACAATGAATATGGGAGCCAAGGCTAAGGATAAAGGTATCGAGATCAGAGTCAGTCAAGTGGAGGAAGAACCAGATGATGAGGGTACGACAAAAGTTTACGCCAACGTGAATCCAATGCTGATGTCCCATGCGATCGCGAACCTTGTGGACAATGCCATCAAATATTCAGGCAGTCCATCGCTAATCGAATTGAAGTTGGAACATACGCCAAGTGAGGTAGTTATACGGATACGTGATCAAGGGATCGGTATCTCGGGCGAGGAGCTGGAGCGAGTGCAGGAACGTTTTTACCGGGCCAAAAATGCTAGCACAGCGAACGGTTCAGGTCTTGGGCTTTCTATTTGCAAGGAGATTGTCGAGCGGTTTAATGGTTATATTGACATGGAAAGTCAAATCGGGGAAGGAACAACCGTTACGATTGTGTTGCCCCGTGCGGAAACACAATCGTAAATAATTAACGTTACAAGATTGGTACATTTCTGTTATGAGACTAACAAATGTTTTATTTATAATCACTTCATAAGAACAAATCACACATTTATGGAGGGATCATGATGAAATTGATAAACAAAGCAACAGGTGTTATCGTACTAGGTGCTCTACTAACGGTGGCATTAGCGGGCTGTCAGTCCAATGATGCTACGCCCCCAGCAACCGGACAGAACACAGCGAATGAACAGAGCAAAGGCGAAGGAGCAACCAATTCTCCTGCGCCTGCTTCCGAAAGTTCGGAAGAAAAGGGTACTGAAGCTATTAAAGAAGGTTCGATGGAGAAGGAAGGTAATGTGGTGCTGAAGGAGCTTGCTTTTGTCTATAATGAGCACACCATCGCGATTTCGGATACAGCGAATGAAGATCAGATGGAACAGATGCTGGGCAAACCGGATAACCTGAAATCTCATACGTACAGTGCCGACGATGGAACCAACATGGATACGTTAATCGGCTTTACAGAAAAGGTCTATACGTATCCTGGTCTGGAGATTAAAACAATCAGTATACCGGAGGGGAAACAAGACTCCATCTTTCATATCGAAATCACAGATCCTAAGTACACGACAGTGCGAAACATTAAAACAGGAGATAGTCTGGATACACTCAAAAACGCCTACCCTGAGGGGAAACTACTTGGTGATGGAGCCCCTAATGAGGAAGATGACTACCGTTACGAACCATCCAATTATGTGGATGTAATGTCGTTTCATATCAAGGATGCCAAGGTGGAGAGCATTCAGATCTACAGCCTTCTGGACTAATATTTAGTCGAAGGACAAGAACATAGTTCTATTGAAGTCGCTAATTTAGCGGCTTTTTTATTTTATCGGTACAATAGGATGCCATGGCATACACAGGGTAGGATCTGATACCAGTAAAGAAAACGTAACGATTGTCCTAAGTATACGATTGTATAACAAAGCGAAAGGGTCATCCCTCATAGGATGGCTCTAAAACTTGCTGTTACAGACAACACGGAGGACAGTATCATAAACGAAGAAGGTCGGTTGAACAAAAGGGAAACAATAGTTCCATGAAACCAAAGGAGACCGCCGATCAACAGGAGCGGTGGCTTTATTCGACTACAGGGCAGTAAAGTTTAGTTATAATCAACTTTTATCACCATAAAATAAAGTTCATTTGGTAAAATTGTGAAGTAAAAATCACATTAACTGGAGTGGATACTATGCTTTCTGAAGAAGATTATGCGAAGGTGGCGAAAGAAGCTTTACATCAATACCCAATCTATTGGGAAAAACTTGTGTATCTCGGAAAGAGTGATAATGTTACATTTCAAGTTCAGACCAACGATGATCATCAAAAGTTTCTTATCAAAATCCATATCTCAACAATTTCCATTCAATCAAAAGGGAATATCGCATCAGAGCTTATTTGGCTTGAAGCTTTGGTTAAAGATACAAATCTCGTCGTACCTGCACCTGTTAGAAATCTTCAAGGTGATCTGGTAACAGAAATCTCAACTGATCTTAGCGAAAATACAATCATGGTGACTATCCATCATTGGATTCATGGAAGCGTACTCCAAAGAGAGCCAACAAGTAATGAAACTGAAAATTTAGCTCTCTTAATGGCGGCTCTACATAAACATTCTATGCATTGGAATGCACCTGAAGGCTTTAATAGACCAATATACAATTCTGATCATTTATATTCATCACTTAATCAATTAAAACGGTTAGTAAATTTAGAGCTTATCTCAAGTGAAGTGTTTGTTCATGTGGAAGAGTCAGCACATAAAATAGCAAATGTGATACAAAATTATAAACGTTTGCCAAGTAACTGGGGAGTTATTCATTCTGACCTTCATGAGAGTAACTATGTATTTTATGACGATACTCCTCAACCTATAGATTTTCGAATTGTGGCTATGGCTTTTATTTATTTGATATGGCTGAAACATTTTTGCATCTTTCATCTGATAATAGGAAAGTATTTATTTCATCGTATAGCAAAGTAAATCAACTGGAAGAGAATTATGTCGAGTTATTAGAAGCATTTTTTATTTGGTCAATCATTAGGACTTTCGCATTCCATTCTCTAAATCCAAATGAACAACAATCCTTAGCGGCAAATTTTCCATCAGTTATTGAAAACTATTTTAGGAAATATCTTAAAGGAGAAAAATTTTTGTTAAACTAAGGAGCAGGAATACAATAAATGGAGGGGTAGGATTGAACAAGTATGTGTTACATATAGTAGCAAGTGTAATTTGCATATTGTTACCTGCTGTTGGTCTCTTATATGTTTTGTGGGATAGCCACCAAATCAAAATAGGTCCTGTAGGAGACGGAAAACCGAATTATCCTTCAATATCTCAATGGATATCTATTGGCTCTTCTTTTATTCTTGGAGTAGTTAATTTGCCTCTTTCCATAATTCGATATAGACAAAAGGCTGAAGAAGATATTAAAAGTTAACGCTTGTTGCGCTAACGTAGAAATTATAATTGAATATACGACGAAAATGAAGCTGCCTGTGTCGGCAGCTTTCATTACGTTAACGAGTAGGGTAGATGAATTTTGTGAGTATACTTCAGGTATGCGAACGATAAAAACATAAATATTTTTCAAATAGGATGTAAAATGTATCAGTTCTTGACTGCATGGTCAATAACTGATACATTATTCCCATGAGCAGACCAAGAGAATTTGATGTCGATCGTGTATTACACCAGTCTATGGAAGTGTTCTGGAATCAAGGCTTCAAAGCAACTTCTTATGAGGACCTTACGCGTACTACAGGAGTCAAAAAACAAAGTTTGTACTGTGTTTTTAAAGACAAGCGATCGTTGTTCCTGAAGGCGCTGGCACTTTACCGTGAACAGGTTATAGCGAAACTGAAACAGATTGAAGCCCTGGATTCGTCTCCCGTTGATAAACTGGATACCTTACGATATTCCCTTTTAGACGATGAAACTAGCTGCCAAGGATGTCTAATTGTGAATGCATCACTCGAATTCGGAACAGATGACGAGCAGGTCACACGCGAAGCTGAGCTCATGGCAGAAGAGATTCAACTGGTATTAGAGAAGATCATAAGTAGTGGCCAGAATCAACAGTTAATTTCCAACCGGTATACGAGTATAGAGCTTGCATCTTATCTAAATAACACCATTCTTGGTGTGAGAGTTATGGAGAAATCAGGTTCATCCCGTGAACAGATCGAGACGGTTCTGCGTACTTCATTTGGCATGATCATGTCTTGATCTTTTTTTTGTGAAATTCTTGACTACGAAGTCAAAAATAATTGAAGGCGGATTAATACACCACGAAACCTTGAAGGAGGTGGGGCTTTTCGATAAAAATCGTGTATTGATTCATTTGGAAATAACGTCTAGTTGTTAACCAGGCTGGTTGCTGTTTAACATCCCCTAGGTCAATTTATATAAAACGAAATATGTGGAGGTTATTATGAATTATTCTCAATCCGTAGAAGCATTGTTCCAACCTATAGAGTTAGGTCACTTGAAGTTATCCAATCGGATCGTGATGGCGCCGATGACGCGTCAATTTTCTCCGGACGGTATCCCGGGTTCGAATGTTGCGGGCTATTACCGCCGTAGAGCAGAGAACGCAGTGGGACTTATTGTAACAGAAGGGACAATAATTAATCATCCGGATGCATCCAATCAAGCCAATGTGCCGCACTTTTATGGCGAAGCTGCAATGAATGGTTGGGCACATGTTGTATCTGAAGTACATGAAGCTGGCGGTCGAATTATTCCACAGATTTGGCATATGGGAGCCAAAGGTCATGTTAATGATTATTCGGAAGCTGAGATTGCTACAATCGTTCAGGAATTCGCAAAAGCAGCCTCAGAAGCGAAACGCGTTGGGTTCGATGGTGTTGAAATCCATGGAGCACACGGCTATCTGATCGACCAATTCCTGTATGAGAAAACCAACTCTCGTACAGATCGTTACGGTGGAGATATGATGGCTCGCACACGTTTTGCAGTTGAAGTGATTGAGGCTTGCCGTAAAGTAGTGGGATCGGAATTCCCTATTGTACTGCGTTTGTCTCAGTGGAAGACAGATGATTATCAGGCTAAATTGGCTGAAACACCGGAATTACTAGAGCAGCTTCTTGCACCGTTGGTTCAAGCTGGAGTCGATATTTTCCACTGTTCCACACGCCGTTTCTGGGAGCCGGAATTCGAAGGGTCTGATCTGAATTTTGCTGGATGGACCAAAAAATTGACTGGTAAACCGACAATTACTGTTGGATCGATTGGTCTTGATGGTGACTTTACAAGTCTGTTCACAGAAGGTAAAGGCGCAAGTAACGTCGGTATCGAGGGATTGGTACAACGACTTCAGAATGATGAGTTTGATCTGGTTGCTGTAGGCCGTGCTCTTCTAGTCGACCCTGAATGGGTTAAGAAAATTCAAGAAGGACGTATTGATGATCTGGTTCCATTCACAAGAGAGGCGATGACTGTACTTACTTAATTGCAGTTATAATCATTAAGAATATGTATTAATTAAACACACCTTCAAGAGAATGAAACCTTGTCGTAAGATAGGGAGATCATCTTGGAGGTGTGTTTGTAATGCCAACCAGAGTAAGTTATCCGGTGGAATTAAAGATGAAAGACATAGAAATGAGACTGGCAGAGGTACCGGTATCGAAATGGAGAATTGCACTGCTTAGAGCAGAACAGGGAATCTTGATAGGCCTGACAGACATCCAATGCAAGTGACGATCTATTCATTAGTGCTAAGCGACAACAAGTGTTTTAGATTGTCATCAATCAATTGATTATCGGCACTGTTGATTCCACGACCGGCAAAATGGCCCCAGATCGATTGGATTGGTTTCAAGACAGCATTAGGTATACGCTTAGCTTCATATTCATTATCGTCCGCTGTGCAGAAGAGATCCGTGCTTCCCGGCATGATACAGGCAAGTGCTTTTATGCTCTGAAGTGCTTTATCAAAGTCTCCGTTATAGGAGGGGTTTGCACTGATATCAGCATGTTGACCTGTCCATAACATGGCCAGAACATTATGCGGATCCATATTCATAAAGCTATTTTCCCAGACACCAGCTACAAAATCCTCCAATGTGTCAAATCCCATCTCACGGTAAAGCTCTTCTCTATAAAATGCATGTGATAGTCCCCATCCCGCATAGACCCGACCAACGGCACGCATGTCTGTAGGACTTAGTTGGTTTAATTTACTTGAGTCAAAACCGACTGCAGATAGCAGTGAAGCTTTCACGCCTTCCAGGACCACAAATGTGTGTGGCCAAGGTTTGGCGATGCCTCCGAAAGGCGCGATTCGTTCGACCATCTCCGGGTAACTTGCCCCACATTGAAATGCCTGAATGCCGCCCATTGACCACCCGACGACGAGAGCAATCTTTTCAATACCGAATTTTTCGGTCAGCAGTTGGTGCTGGAATCGAACGTTGTCATAGATGGTTACCTGTGGAAAGTTAGCCCGATCGAATGGAGGAGGCGTGTTACTGGGAGAGGAAGAGAGTCCATTGCCCAGCAAATTGGGAACGATAATAAAATATTTCTCTGGATCCAGTGCCATCCCACTGCCAATGAGCCATTCATTTTGAACATGCTGATCTCCAAAAGCCGTTGGATACACAACAACATTATCTTTCTGTTCATTTAATTTTCCGTAAGTTTGATAAGCGAGATAAGCGTTTGGTAACGTCATTCCTGATTGTAAGATGACATCACCCAAGTTAAAAATTTCATAATCCATCGTATAATTGCTCCCTTCAAAATGAAAAACCACATGTTCACTGTGATCTCTTGTACTCAGTATAGAGCTGTGATACTCTCAATAAAAGTGAATAGAATTCAAGATAGTATTCAATAAAATTGAAAGATGAAGGAGGGATCATCGGATGGAATTGCGTCAACTGAATACGTTTTGCACCGTTGCAACAACATTGAATTTCACGCGGGCAGCAGAAGCGCTGAGCTACGTTCCTTCCAACGTCACGATGCAAATCAAAGCATTGGAAGACGAGCTAGGTGTTCGCCTCTTCGATCGGTTAGGCAAGCAACTCGCGCTCACAACTGCGGGTAAACGCTTTTTAACACACGCCCAAGGCGTTCTTGAAAAAATGGACGAAGCTCGCAGTGCTGTCCTTGATAATGAAAAACTAAGTGGTACCTTAACGATAAGTGCAAATGAGGTTATTTGCTCCTATCGGCTTCCACCTGTCTTCCAACGGTTTCGTTCGCAGCATCCGGGAGTTCGTTTAATCTTCCGCTCAGTTCCGAATCAAGAGCTCAAGCAAGCGCTCTTTGAGGGAACCACAGATATGGTTTATATGTTGGATGAACCCATTCGCTCGAGTGGACTTTCCGTGGAACCTTTGCTGGAAGAACATTTCCGATTGTTAGCTGCTCCAGATCACCCACTCGCCAAACGAACTGTGCTGCAATTGGAAGATTTTCATGATGAAGTGTTCCTGACAAATGAGAAGGGTTGTCCCTATCGAACGATGTTTGATCGATCATTTGAGAAAGAGGGCATTGATAGTATTACATATTTAGAGTTTCAAAGTGCTGAAGCCATTAAACAATGTGCAATTTCAGGCATCGGTATTGCCTTTCTTCCTGAGATCGTCGTGGAATCTGAAGTTGAACGTGGAGAACTTGTTGTCCTCCCATGGCAAATTCCGGACTTGCAGGTATATACACAGATGTTGTGGCATAAAGACAAGTGGCTTTCACCAATCATGTTATCTTTTATAGAAGCAACCAGGAAAGTTTTTGGTTCACAGAATGAGACTAAAACCGTATAGCTTATGTATGAGACATCAAACTGTTGAGCACAGTAAAACGCTGTTGAAAGTGGGTAGACATTATATGATTCCATTAGTATACGACCAGATTAACCATTGGGGAAAAGATGATGAATTTTTCCTTGCATTGTTAAAGAGATTACAAGTAGAATCTATAGCTGACCTGGGCTGTGGAACAGGAAGATGGACTACTCATCTTGTTCCGTGCGGTTATAAAATTACCGCTATAGATCCCAATGAAGAAGCGATTGAAATGGCGCGAGGTAAAGATAATTCCGGAAATGTGAATTGGATTATAGGTGATAGTGCGGATTTGCAAACCAATACCTATGATGCGGTAATTATGACAGCTAATGTTGCACAGGTATTTCTTACAGATGACAGTTGGAAACGAGTAATCTCAGACGTATTCCGATCCCTAAAAATCGGGGGTCACTTTATTTTTGATACAAGAAACCCTTTGGTAAAAGTATGGGAAGAATGGGAGAAGGACAAAACTCCTGACTTCGCTAAAGATAGACTAAGCGGAGATCCTTTAGAAATTTATACAGAATATGAAGGGTTTGAGGGAGATATTTACACTTTCTATGAAATAGTAAAAAATACCAAAACAGAAAAAGTGTTAGTTCATGAAAAAATGCAGCTGAGGTTTCGAAATCAAGAAGAACTTGATGAGTCACTGAAACAAATTGGTTTTTCAAAAATTAAAACATATGGTGATTGGGAATTTAAACAAGCAAATTCTGAGAATAGATCGTTTATTTTTCATTGTGTAAAATAGCACTTAGTAAAAAAATGTCGAGGGACCAGAACAGATTGAACACAATTCTTATTCCTAAAATAACTACAAACATTGTTCATTCAAATCCATTCAGTGAAATTTGTTCATATATGATGAACTGCAGTATGATGGGGGAAGGCAATGCTGATAATTACCATATAATCAATGCCATGTATAGAGTGTAATTTTATATAGGTCTAAAGCTTTTGGACCCGGCTATACAACATCATACTTCCTTGAAGGGGGACATCTGTTTTGGATGAGCAGTTTCTAGATTTATTGGCCGAGAAATATGATACGGAAGAAAAAATCATAACAGAGATCATCAACCTTGAAGCGATCTCCAATCTCCCAAAGGGAACCGAACATTTTGTCAGTGATTTGCATGGGGAGTTCCACGCTTTTCAGCATGTACTAAGAAACGGTTCGGGTACCGTCAAAGAGAAAATCAAAGAATTATTCCGGGAGGTTTGGACAGATCAAGAAATCAATGATTTTGCGGCGTTAGTTTATTACCCGGAAGAAAAAATACAGCTGGTTATAGGGGAACTGAGCAATAAACAGGCTTTGAACCAGTGGTATAGACTAACAATTGAACACATGCTTAAGCTTATTTCTTATGCCTCTTCCAAGTATACACGCTCAAAATTGCGTAAAGCTCTGCCGGAGCAATATGTATATATTGTAGAAGAGCTTTTATACAAGACGGATTCGACCAACAATAAGAATCCTTATTACGAGGAAATATATCGGCAAGTTATATCCTTGGGCCAGGCGGACAATCTCATTATCGGACTTGCTTATACGACACAGCGCCTGGTCGTTGACCATCTTCATGTGGTTGGAGATATCTATGACCGTGGGCCGTACCCCGATAAAATTATGGATACGCTGATCAACTACCATTCTGTAGACATACAGTGGGGGAACCATGATGTCCTCTGGATCGGAGCCTACGCAGGTTCCCTGGTCTGCCTTGCGAATATTATTCGGATCTGCGCCAGATACGATAATCTGGACATCATTGAAGATGTATACGGAATCAATCTGCGCCCACTGCTAAACCTGGCGGAGAAATATTATGAAGACAATCCATCCTTCAGACCTAAGCTACAGGCTGGCCATAATGTATCGGAGCAGGAAATTCTGCAGATTACCAAAATTCACCAAGCCATTGCCATGATTCAGTTTAAACTTGAAATCCCGATTATCAAGAGACGCCCATACTTTAATATGTCTGAAAGACTTTTGCTGGAGCAGATTGATTACGACAACAATGAAATCAACATCTGCGGTAAAACGTACCACCTGGAAAACACCTGTTTCGCAACCGTAAATCCGCAGAAACCTGAACAATTGCTTGAGGAAGAACGCCAGGTGATGGAAAAGCTGCTGTTTTCCGTTCAGCATTCCGAAAAGATGGCCAGACATATGAATTTTCTCATGAAAAAGGGCAGCCTTTATTTAAAATACAACGGGAATTTGTTAATCCACGGCTGTATTCCTTTGGATGAAGAAGGAAATATGGAAGAACTGCAGATTGAAGACAAGACATATGCGGGCCGTCAATTGCTTGATGTTTTTGAAGATTATCTACGTTACGCCTTTGCGCATCCGGAAGAGACAGAAGATCTGGCGACGGATATGGTATGGTACATCTGGACAGGGGAATGCTCCTCGCTCTTTGGAAAGAGAGAAATGACCACTTTTGAACGGTATTTTATCCAAGATAAAGAAGCACATAAGGAGAGAAAGAATCCGTACTACCATTTACGTGAAAATGAAGTGATCTGTCGAAAAATCTTGCAGGAGTTTGATTTGAATCCAGATCATGGACATGTCATTAACGGGCACACGCCAGTCAAAGAAATTAGTGGAGAGAACCCTGTAAAAGCAAACGGAAAAATGATCGTAATTGACGGCGGTTTTTCCAAAGCCTATCAATCCACAACGGGCATTGCCGGATATACCTTGTTGTACAATTCCTTTGGCATGCAACTTGTCGCCCATAAGAAATTTAACTCAAAAGAAGATGTCTTATGTAACGGAACGGACGTGTTATCTCTAAAAAGATTGGTGGACAAAGAACTGGCACGGAAACTGGTGAGGGAAACCAATGTCGGTGATCAGCTGTTACAGAAAATCTCAAATTTGAAGGATCTATTAGACTATCGCGACATGAAATGAAACGATTGCTAAAAATACACATCTGGATCAACCGTTTGAGTGCAATATGACGTAGACGCTCGTATTGGGCAGGGAAGTAATAATACCCAGCCTGTACGAGCCTTTCTTTTGTAGCAGTGCGATCTAACAACGTAGAGGAAATGTAAATTTGCCTTCAATTTGTGGAGAGGAGGAAGATATGGACTACAATTCACCGAAGGAAACAGTGTTTGAGACGAAACGGTTCCGTAACTGTACCATAACGGCAGGTCGTCGTCATACCGTTGCTCTTAAATCTGACGGAACAGTAATAGCTGTGGGTGATCATAAATACGGTCAATGTAAGGTAAACGATTGGTGCCATATTGTCGCAGTTGCTGCTGGTAATGTTCATATGGCTACGAACACCGGTAATGCACATACCGTTGGTCTTAAATCTGATGGTACGGTAACAGCTATAGGTTGGAATAAGCATGACCAATGCAATGTAAGCGAATGGCGCGATATAGTAGCCATTTCGGCAGGTTGGTGCCGTACGGTTGGGGTTAAATCAGATGGCACCGTGGTTGCGGTGGGGCGAAATAATGAAGGGGAATGCAACGTGAGCAGCTGGCATAATATTGTATCGGTCACGGCGGGTGACTGGCATACAGTCGGTCTAAAATTAGACGGAACGGTAACAGCCGTTGGGAACAATAAGTATAACCAATGTAGCGTAAACGACTGGAGCGACATATTGGCTGTTTCGGCGGGATGTGCCCATACGATTGGACTGAAATCGGATGGTACGGTGGTTGCTGTGGGTGATAATGATTGTGGACAATGTGATGTAAATGGATGGAGTAGCATCCAACAATAAATAAGGGAATTTTATATCGAGAGACAAGATCATGACCCCATTGAAGTCGCTATTTTAGCGGCTTTTTTATTTTATCGGTACAAGTTTTCCCAAGTCGAGGACATGAACATGGTCCGATTACCGATCAGCATACAGATAATCGGTTCTTCTCTCCATAAATTCATTGAGCTAACGAGAAAGATAGTTCATATAGGGTGGAGGGGTATAAAAAGATGTTGACTAAATATAGGGTAGGGGGGTATATTATTTAACAAGAGGTCAACGAGACCTGAGGAACTGGCCTCGAGAGTACAGCCCATCGTTTAGGTCAAACTAAACCAAAAAATTACCCACAAGAAGGGACGAAATAAGATGAAAAACATTGTATTGAACGTACAAGGTATGAGCTACCAACATTGTGTAAACTCCATCGAAGGTGCTCTGAAAGAAATTGGAGTGAGTGGCAAGGTGAATCTCAGTGATGATTCGGTTGAAGCGACGTATGATGAAAATCAAGTTTCCTTGGAGCAAATTAAAGAAGTTATTGAAGAACAAGGCTACGAAGTAGCGTAAGTAATGGACGATGAGAGGAGTGAGTTATTGTGGCAACAACAGCGGCTCAGACGAAACAGTCGAGTATACAAATTACAGGTATGACCTGTGCAGCTTGTGCAAACAAAATCGAAAAAGGCCTCGGCAAAATGGACGGGGTAACATCAGCGAATGTTAACTTCGCTTTGGAAAAAGCAAGTGTAACGTATGATCCCACGAAAGTGGAAATGAAAGAACTTGAGGAAAAAATCAAAAAACTTGGATATGGTTCCGTTTCAGAGGTTGCGCAATTCAATCTTGAAGGCATGACCTGTGCAGCATGTGCGAACAAAATTGAAAAAGGGCTGAATAAGCTGCCCGGCGTGACTAACGCTACAGTAAACTTCGCCATGGAAACGGCCCGAGTTGAATTTTCTCCTGGTGAAGTTTCCATCGAAGACATGAAAAACAGGGTGAATAAACTGGGTTATACGGCGATCGTCAAACAAGACGGTACCAGTAATGGTGCAAGTGACCATCGTGCTAAAGAACTGAGTAATCAAAAACGAAAATTACTGATTTCGGCGATTCTTTCCTTGCCTCTGTTGTGGACTATGGTAGGTCACTTCTCGTTCACTTCATGGATCTATGTGCCGGAATTGTTTATGAATCCGTGGTTCCAACTAATCCTGGCTACACCAGTACAATTTTATATTGGTAGACAGTTCTATATGGGTGCGTATAAGGCTCTCCGAAACAGGAGTGCCAACATGGATGTGTTGGTATCACTTGGTACCTCTGCAGCCTACTTCTATAGTTTGTATTTAACCATTCAATGGTCGAGTATGGTTGAAGGGATGCCTCATGGTCCATCCCTCTATTATGAAACGAGTGCGGTACTTATTACATTGGTTCTTATGGGTAAATTGTTTGAATCACTTGCGAAAGGCCGAACATCAGAGGCAATTAAATCACTGATGAGTCTGCAGGCGAAGACGGCATTAGTAGTTCGGGATGGCAAAGAACTTACCATTCCAGTGGATGAAGTCATTGTAGGAGATGTTGTCCTTATTCGCCCAGGCGATAAAGTTCCTGTAGACGGAGAGGTGTTGGAAGGGAGCTCATCTGTAGATGAATCCATGCTTACGGGTGAAAGCCTTCCAGTAGAGAAAAAAGTCGGAGATGCTGTGATTGGAGCTACGATTAATAAAAACGGTATTCTTCGGATCAAAGCAACCAAAGTAGGTAAAGAAACTGCTCTTGCACAAATTATTAAGGTTGTTGAAGAAGCTCAGGGATCAAAAGCACCAATTCAGCGGGTAGCCGATGTGATCTCGGGCATATTCGTCCCGATCGTTGTAGGGATTGCAATAGTTGCTTTTGTGGTTTGGTACTTCTGGGTTACACCAGGTGATTTTGCAGGTTCGTTAGAAAAAGCAATTGCGATTCTTGTTATCGCATGTCCTTGTGCGCTTGGACTTGCAACCCCAACATCCATTATGGCAGGGTCTGGTCGTTCGGCTGAACTAGGGGTGTTGTTCAAAGGCGGGGAGCATCTGGAGCAGACGCATAAAATTGATGCGATCCTTCTGGATAAAACGGGTACTGTTACAAAAGGTAAACCTGAAATGACTGACGTCGTTGCTCTTGGCAATGAGAATGAATTCCTGAAACTTGTTGGAGCTGCAGAGAAAAACTCTGAGCATCCACTTGCAGAAGCAATCGTTGTGGGCATCCAGGAACGAAATATCGAACTACCAGGAACTCAATCCTTTGAAGCATTTCCGGGTTTCGGAATCCAGGCAATGGTTGAAGGTAAACAACTGCTCGTGGGTACACGTCGACTGATGGAAAAGTATAATATCGATGCAAAAGCAGCTTATCATTCGATGTCACGTTTGGAAGAAGCGGGCAAAACTGCGATGCTGGTTGCCATTGATGGGCAGTATGCAGGTATGGTCGCTGTAGCAGACACGATTAAAGAAACTTCGAAAGCTGCAGTGAGCCGTCTGAAAGAAATGGGCATTCAGGTCATTATGATTACAGGTGACAATGAACGGACGGCAAAAGCCATCGCTGCTCAAGTAGGTATTGACCACGTTCGTGCAGAGGTCTTACCTGAAGGAAAAGCGGAAGAAGTGAAAAAACTGCAATCACAAGGTAAAAAAGTGGCCATGGTTGGCGATGGTATCAATGATGCACCCGCTTTGGCAACTGCAGATATTGGTATGGCGATTGGTACGGGGACAGATGTAGCCATGGAAGCAGCTGATGTAACACTCATGCGCGGCGATCTATCCAGTATTCCTGATGCTATCTACATGAGTCGCAAGACCATGCGCAACATTAAGCAAAACTTGTTCTGGGCACTTGGTTACAACACCTTAGGCATTCCTATTGCAGCTATCGGTCTGTTAGCACCATGGGTTGCAGGCGCAGCGATGGCCTTGAGTTCGGTATCGGTCGTTCTGAACGCCCTGCGATTGCAACGCGTAAAAGTACGTCACTAGTCAGGAACTAGAATAGGAGCGAACATAATGATGATGAGGAGTAAAAAAATCATGCTAATGTTAACCGGTGTTTTAGCTTTTGGTGTGTTGTCTGCTTGCGGAACCCCTAAAGAAAGTGCACATACAGATGGACATGGTGGTATGAATCATACTGAGATGAATTCTGAAACTGAAGGTGCAAGTCATGATCATGCAGGGCCTCATGCTGATTCAACAGCAAGTACCCTTAAAGCCTCGTTCTCCTTTGCATCAGATGTGAAGGCCAATGAAAATTCGCTTCTGACAATCCAAATCACGGACGTTGATGGCAATCCGGTTAATGAATTTGAAATGGGTCACGAAAAACGAATGCACCTTATCGTGGTGAGTAAAGATCTTTCTTACTTTAATCACATTCATCCAGATTTTAAAGGCGATGGAACGTTTGTGATTGAAACTTCATTTCCAGCTGGCGGAGAATACAAAATCCTTGCCGACTTTGTACCAAAAGGTGGAGCGAGTACTACACCCAGTGAATGGGTGAACGTTGGGGGTCCAGAAAAAGCCCAAGAGCCTGTTCAAGCGG
Organism: Paenibacillus sp. FSL R5-0701; assembly: GCF_037973995.1. NCBI lineage: Bacteria > Bacillati > Bacillota > Bacilli > Caryophanales > Paenibacillaceae > Paenibacillus > Paenibacillus sp. FSL R5-0701. The sequence continues at coordinate 3,774,354 of NZ_CP150230.1, forward strand.
ATTCCAACCTTGTAAAAGAAGTGGATGGTAAAAAAATCGAACTTTCATTGAGTACCAAAAAGGCCAGCGAAAACGTAAATCTGACCTTTAATATCATGGATGCGAAAACGGACGAAGGGATTAATAATCTGGAACAATACCTCGGTGCTGTAGGTCATGTTGTTATCCTTTCTGAGGATGCAGAGCAATATCTGCATGTTCATCCAACAGAGGAAAAGGCAACAGGTCCAAAAGCGGAATTTATGACCTCCTTCCCGCATAGCGGAATCTATAAAATCTGGGGCCAATTCCAACATGATGGGGAAGTCTTTACAGTACCTTTCGTCGTAGATGTAAAGTGAGTAGAGAGGTATGAGCATGGGAGATAAAATTAAAATAGCGATTAGTCCAGCAATCCAACTTGGTGGAAGCTTATTCACTCCGGAGCAACTAGTTAAAATTGGCGAGATTATTGGTCCAGATTCAAAAGTGGAAATGACACCCTTTAAGCAACTCTACGCAGAAGTATCGATTGAACAACGAGATCAGATCAAAAATGAACTTGAAGATCACGGTCTTGAAATAAACCCTGCAGGATTTGTAACCAAAAGTCTAATCGCTTGCAACTTTTGTAGAGGTGCAGAAGAAGCAGGCTTGGAAACAGCCAAAAATTTAAATCAAGCCATTTCCGGTATCGATACGCCTACACCACTCAAGATTGGATATGCAGGATGCGCCTTAGGCACTAGTGAACCGTTGATTAAGGATATTGGGGTCGTCAAGATGCGCGATAAGTTCGATATTTATGTTGGTGGCGAGTCGAAGGGGCTTAAAACCTCCTTTGCCACGCTGTTAAGTTCCGGACTAACGGAGGATCAGCTTATTCCTTTCGTTACCGCAATTATTGATTATTATAAGAACCATGCGAAAGGCAAAGAAAAGTTCAGCAAATTCGTTAATCGAATGACACTGGAAAACTTGAAGTCTATGACGCTTGAAAGGGGGTGAAAACAGTGAAAGAAGCAACTGTAAAAATTCAAGGTATGTCTTGCCGTTCTTGTGTATCTAAAATTGAAGGTGCAATTAGCGCTCTTGGCGCTGAAGGCCACGTAAATTTTGAACAGGGAACAGTAGAAGTTCGATTTGACGATTCTAAAGTTCAAATCGCTGAAATTGAAGAAGCGATCCGTAGAAAAGGATATAACGTCGGAGCGTAATATATATTGAAATACAAGGGAGAGTAATTGGGCATGACGGAATCCATTCAGATTTATTCAATCCCAACCTGTAGCGATTGCAATTATGCTAAACGTTACTTTAAAGAGCGTGAGCTTCCCTATAAGGATTACAATTGTGAAGAAGATGTCAAGTACGCTGAGGAAGTCTGGAAGTTGACTGGTAAACAGGTTGTTCCAACCATTGTCATTGGAGATAAGGTCTTTGTAGGCTTTGCCGAAAATCTCACTGAAATCAGTGAGTTAGTGAAGTAACTCTGATGACCCCGGTCAACATTCGACCGGGGTTATTCTTAATCCTTTGACTGATGTATCGTTGTAGGAGGGTAGGGTATAATATGTCTAATATACTGCATAGATAAAGATACTTGCATCGCTTATGGGCATGTGGAGCAGTGACGCCTGACAAGCCGTTCTCTTAGCACGTACCATGATACTTCTTGCTCCCTTTACATAGGGTAGGGGGGGATGGTAATGTGTTAATAAAGGAGTTGATCTACTTGGATGATACGATACTTGAGGCCGCCTCATGTGACCATACATCTTCAAACGAGCGAAAAAGCCATCATTCGGAGAGTACGAAGCGAAAATTAATTAGCCGGTTGAATCGGATTGAAGGGCAAGTGCGTGGAGTAAAAGGAATGATTGAGAAGGATACGTATTGTGATGACGTCTTGCACCAAATTGCCTCCATTCAATCCGCGTTGAATGGAGTAGGAAAGCAGCTTTTGGAACATCATATGAAAAGCTGTGTCATTGAACGCATTTCAGAAGGCGATCACAAAGTTTTGGATGAACTGATGATAACTGTAAATAAGTTAATTAAATAAGCTAGAATCAGGGAGATACCCTCTTGTTTTATTCAGGCAAATGGCCCATCAAGGTTGTTTATTATGGCTAGTGATGAAAAAATGTCGAGAACAAGAACATGTTCCGTTGAAGTCGCTATTTTAGCGGCTTTTTTGTTTTATCGGTACAAGTTCGTATACCGATCCAAGGACAAGAACTTGTACCGTCACATTAATTGACAAGCCAAACAGGAGAATCAAGATTGTTGGGCAGAAGAGGATTACAGTTGGCCTAAATAAAGGGAAAAGTTGATCCTCAATTAACTCATAGCTATTAATCATCGGAATACAGTGCCCCCCTGAAGATTTCCATTCGAATAGTAGAGGGCAACGAAGATAAACTGGCCACTGAGAATCGATAGCTCCCATTAAACTGAGTACGGATGAGCGGTCCTGGATTAACAATGTTGAGTCCCACGATCCCAAGCAGGGTAGGTGTGTTTGATGGAAGTGGAATGTTGAGTGGAGTAATGCCCGTGGAGGCGAGAGAAGTACGAGCGTCAAGTGTACGAACCATTTTCATTCCTCCAATCTATTATACTGAAATATCGTATGTTACTGATTCGAAAGAGTTTTCCGCTTATTGGAAAGAAGTTACAGTCCTAAAGTAACAACAGTTATTTTTGTTACAGCTCCTGAATCAACTCCAATGAGTCCTCAAAACAAAAGACCTATTTCTCAAACACAAATATCTCAAATAAAAATAATTTATGGAGACCTATTCAACGTATTAACTTTGATAGTTAAAAGTAAGTGTCTTTCCCAGTGAAATCAAGTGATTTTGATCAGCCCATAGAATGAAATATGAATACGTATATCCTTGAATCACAACGGGAGCAGGATATTTTACAATAAGTGCCGCCTGATTTCTCATTTCCACGGGTTGGTCTTCCGAAGGAAATATGAAACAGGCTTCTTGTGCTTGAATAACAGCAGGGAAAATTCGGGGGTTTGCCCCATAGGGTTTCAACATATGAAAAGCTTCCGCTCTGCATACCTCGTGAATTCCTTCCTCAGAAGAGATAGCGGATATCTGAAAAAAACCGTCCGCTCCTTCGAATCGTTCTTCGGTAACTTTGTGCCAGCTTCGCGGATAATAGAAAGATACCTTGTATACCTGATTGAGATATAATCCATACGGATGAACATCATGCACTCGTGGTGACCATCTAAGAGCTGTAATCCACCGTGCTTCAACAATTTTGATCGGATTATTAGGGTTTCTTATATCAATAATCCACATTTCGGTTGCTTGTTCTTGATTATTGCACCCTGATAAGTAAGCGATTCGGTTCCCATCCGGCGACCAACTTAAAGGGGTAGAGAAGCAGGTGGAGACCGCCCATGTTTTTTGTTGCCCTCCAACTCGGCTGTCGGTCTGGATTAAAGAAACATATTGATTATCCACGAAGTCGGTGGCACTGTATGCGATGAGTGAAGAGTCCGGGGACCATTCGGGGAAATAGTTTTTGGCCTGAGGGCCACCATTAAGTTGGTAGCTCGCTCCTGTTGTCAGGTTCACCGTAGTGATCAACGAAATGCTGGCTCCCGGGGATGTATATAGGGCAAACTCTCCGTTAGGTGATATTCTGACATTGTGGAGAGGACCCTCCGTATTTTGAGTTAATTGCTGTTTGTTCATGCCATCTCGGTTGATTTTATATAGTTGGGTATTGCCTGCTTCATCCGGAGCTGCAAACAGGAGAGCCTCTCCTGAAGGAAACCACTGGACATCGGTGGCTCCTTGTTGAGCGATTGAACCGCTGGCATGGGAGTAGATATTGTAGATCACAATTCGTCCGTTTTTTACATAACTCAAGTATAGACTATCCGGCGACCAGCTCAGTAAAGTATAAGGGTCAATCTGATCAATATGTGCCCATGCCCTACTGTTTAGATTGAATACATACACGATATTTTTCTTGCCGATAAAGGCAATGTTCCGGACATCTGGCGACCAATATGGAATTGTAAATGTCTCACCAAGATCCTGAGTTAGCTTAATGGTCTGACCTGTTAAAGGTTGATAAAGCCAAATGTCGTACGAACCACCCCCAACATTTGAAGTAAAAAGGATCGCTTCACGATAAGCAAAATTCATATTTGATGCCGCCCTTCAGGTTTGATTTCACTACAATGTATTCAAGAAAAGGAGATAGGCGAATTATTCGTAAAATTCCTATCAGAAAGTATTTATTCAGCCGATAATGAAGGAGCATATATTTTTTTACTGCAGGAGGAATCGTCAATGAAAAAAACAGTCATCTTGCTAACCAGTCTGGCGCTAATGCTGTGTACCGCCGCAGGCACAACCTCAGCCAAACCGGGAAACACTCCAGCCGGACAATCAGGTAAAGAGGTATCGTCAAAAGCACCCAAAGACAAAGAAACTCAAATTGAGGAGAAACAGACCGAGGAAGTCGAGTCTGCTGACACGGTCAGCACTGAAGAAGACAACGTTAAGGATCCCTCAACATCGGAGACAGAGAATACAACCAACAATACAACCAAACCAACCGAATCCAAGAAAAAAGGCTCCAAAGGATACAAAGGTTTGCTAAATGCTATTCAACATGTGGAAGATAAACCGGCAGGTGCTGTACTAGCCGATATTTTGCTTACAAAATATGCGACTGAGCTGACGGACGAACAAATCAAAGAACTTGAAGCCATCATTGAAAAGGACAAGGCGTTGGAAACTGCAGCAGAAATGCTCGAAAAAAACGGTAGTGTGACTGACGCGATGTATTTGCAGGAAGAGGCCATTAAAGCCAATTTTAAAAACCTGGACCTGTACAAAACAATGGGGAAACTCAATGAAAAGGCGGGCAAAAAGAATGGGGTGAAGCTGTATGTGAACGGGGAAGCTTCTGACTCCGAACCATTTGTCAAAAAAGGCAACACGTTTGTTCCTTTTCGCGCCATAGCTGAGTCTTTGAAAGCCGAAGTGACATGGAATCCCGAAGAACGCTCCATCATTGTCACGAAGGATGGGGTGAGCATTAAACTTGTGGTTGACAGTAAGACTGCAACAGTTAATGGCAAAAACGTCTCTTTGGATGCGCCAGCAACTATCACAAAAGGCAGTACTTATGTAACCGTACGTTTCATAAGTGAGGCATTGGATGCAACCGTGCAATGGGAAGAAGAAAGTAAAACCGTCGTTGTTTATGAAGAAGTATAATATCGGAATGCATAGCAGCTGATATTAACCAGTTGCTTCGACTTTTAACTTCAGCATCAGTGGGTGTATTGGAATGGTGGATTATCCGTTCGATGCCGTATCCGCCATCCGTCATGGTTGAACAATTTTGGAATTTGCTGAACCCGGTTGTCGAAGGACACGAACATCGTTCCATTGGAAGTCGCTAATTTTGCGGCTTCTTTTGTGTTTTCTAATGTTTGAGAAGATAGGAGGTGATAATTGATATGATCTGCATATCATTTAAATGATGTGACAATAATGTCACACTGAAATGAATATTGTTATGCTAATCGATGGGAAAATATAGTCATTTACTCTTATACTTGAACTTGCTAAGCGAGTTTATTTTCGTAAAGGGGATATCTCCTAATGACTGATGTAATAAAAGCAATAATACTTGGCATAATAGAAGGCTTAACTGAATTCTTACCCGTATCGTCTACTGGACATCTTATTTTAGCAGGCAATTTACTTAACTTTGAGGGAGACGCGGCAATAACCTTTAAAATTGTTATACAGTTGGGTGCAGTGATGGCAGTTCTAATTCTTTATTGGAAAAGGTATATGGAGATTGGGTCAAACTTAATTAAAATGGATTTTTCAAAAAGTAAAGGATTAAACGTAATACATATGATTTTGGCTATGTTACCAGCATTAATCGTATATCTTCTTCTAAAGGACACTATAAAAAGTCAATTATTCGGCCCTACACCTGTCTTAATTGGTTTAGTTGCTGGTGGTTTGTTAATGATCATCGCAGCACAGAGTAAGAGAACTACCAGCGTTGATACAATTGATATGATTAGTTACAAACAAGCTTTTGGAATTGGCTTATTCCAATGTCTGGCCTTGTGGCCGGGTTTTTCAAGATCGGGTTCGACGATTTCAGGTGGCCTTTTGCTCGGTACTAGCCAAAAAGCTGCTGCAGATTTTACATTCATTATTTCTGTACCTGTTATGTTTGGTGCTACCTTGTTGGACTTATATGATAGCCGCGATTTACTTAGTTTAGACGATTTTTATCTAATGTTAATTGGCTTTATGACATCCTTTCTTGTGGCTATGATTGCGGTAGTAACGTTTATTAGACTGATCAAGCGACTTCGATTGGAGTGGTTTGCTCTATACCGTTTTGGATTAGCAGCCCTTTTCTATTTAATCGTCATACTGTAACTGTAAACTATAATTTATAAACTCTCAGTTTCGGAGATATGTAAGTTTCTCATCTGATCGAGATACGGTAGGGATGTCCTCGCGAACGTTCTCAAACGCTGAATTTGTTCTAATTGATCCGGGTTGAGCGAAATTCCCTTCTGGCTCGCGGGGGATGACAAGTAGCGGCTGCAGTCCGTGATAAATGACTCATACGAGGACCAATGTCGTCACGCAAAGCAAACCAATGATGGATTTGGTGAGAACGTTCATTTCTATTAAAACTTCTGTTTTTGTCTTCATAATGCTTATCCACAAAGATGAGAACAAAGTTTAATGAGTAAAATATTGCCAATGCAAATCGCTAGCGCGTTAGGCAATCCTGCACACATGAGACTTATGAAAAGTGCATTTGAGGTGGAGAGATAGTAGCATCAGGACATTAGATTATTCACCTTAATTTTTGATTTAATCTTTTACGACTACTTATGCTAGGATATTGAACTAACGGGCTGGATAGTTGAAGGAGGTAACGGGTAGGAATATGATAAAAAATGATGATGAGTTCGAGAGTTTATTATCAAAGAGGAATTCAGGTAAAGTTACATACGGTATAGAATTAAAAAATAATATTGAGAAAGGAAGTATATTGGAGGCATATTTGAAGCGAATGGGCCATAATGCAGATAAGCTAGAGGGTAACTGGATAATGGTTGATAAAGATTATGCTAAAGAATTTTTAATATATGTTCTTCCAAAAAACATGACCCAAGATATTGATTTGAATACAAAACCGATGGCAGATGAATTAAGTGAATATTTTTTAGATCAATTTCAGAAAAAAGCCATTTTCTATCCAAACGCAAGGTTTGACTCGAAATCTGGTTACTTTAAGCTCTACTCATAGACAACAAAAAAATAAAACTATAGGAATTTAAAACTGTTACCTGAATAGGTAAACTGATAAGCTCAGCCACAACCATACAGCCCCATTTTAGTCGCTATTTTAGCGACTTTTTTTATATTATCGGTACGGTTATGATATTGCGGATGAATGCTTCGTCAGCCGTGCAAATGTTAGATGTTTGGCACAAAGTTTGGGATATACTCAATCTCTGACATCACCCCTCAGGGGGTCTTTCTTTTGTCTTAAGTAATCGTTTTCAATGCTAATATGACCTTATCTCGGATGAATATAAATATTTACCTCTTGCATAAAGAACATGCGTTCGGTTTATAATATACAAACATACGTTCTTAAAAGTACAGGAGTGATTTCAGTGTTGGCTAAGCAGCGAACCATTATGCTCATCGATATGCAGTCGTTTTATGCTTCAGTCGAAAAGGCAAAAATGCCTCAATACAAAAATAGACCACTCGCCGTCGCTGGCGATCCAGCAAGACGTTCTGGCATTATCCTTGCTGCTTGTCCACTAGCCAAAGCGAAGGGTGTATCTACCGCGGAACCACTCTGGCAGTCTCTTCAGAAGTGCCCTGAACTGATCATTGTGAGACCACACATGCAAGAATACATCGAAGTATCCACTCAAATCATGTCCATTATTGAGGAGTTCACCGATCTGGTCGAACCATACAGTATAGACGAATTATTCGCTGATTTTACAGGGTCTATGCATCTATTCGGTAATGATCCAGTCGATTTGGCCAAGCAAATTCAAGACAAAATCTATAATGAAACAGGCGTTTACGCGAGAGCTGGCATTGGTGAAAACAAAATCATCAGTAAATTATGCTGCGATATGATCGCTAAAAAAGCAGAGGGGGGCATTTTCCACTTAAAGAAAGAGGAATTACACCTCCACATTGGAGAAAAGCCCATCCGCGATATGTGGGGGATAGGCTCCAGAATGGAAAAACATTTGTGGAAGATGGGCATCCGAACCATTAGAGACCTGGCGAATACGCCTCTTTCCAAACTAAGAAGTAAGTGGGGGGTTAATGGAGAAGTCATCTGGAGAGTCGCAAATGGAATCGACAATTCACCGGTAACCGTAAACACGCACAGTACACAAAAGGATATCGGAAACGGAATGACCCTGCCAAGAGATTTCATAGAGGCTTGGGAGATCGAAGTAGTTATCCTCGATATCTGTACAGAAGTGTGCAGAAGAGCCCGTAAAAAGGGACTGATGGGTAGTGTAGTTTCCGTGAGTATATCTGGAGCGGATTTCGACCACCCAACTGGTTTTCACAGGCAGGTTAAACTGTCTGATCCTACAAACATAACCGTTGATGTATGCAAGATAGCTAAACGCATATTCCATCAACACTGGGATGGGCAACCCGTGCGCCGTGTAGGCGTATCCCTATCTCAATTATCTAACGCGGATACATATCAACTATCTTTTTTTGATGATCAAGAGCAGAAACGGGCCATTGATCAAGTGATGGACGACATTAAGGATCGATTTGGCGACATTGCCATTCTACGAGCGAGCTCCATTACGGCTGCGGGTCAAGCGATCGATCGAGCATCTAAAATTGGGGGGCATTATAAATGAGCAAAAAACTGGAGGCCAATGGATTATGGGAATCGAGCCGCATGATGCTTCCACAACATAAAGAACGAATTATACAGCATCGAACTCAAATTCATTATCAAACGAAACCACTGATCCATGAAGATGAGTGGGAGATTATTACTCAGAATATAGATATGTCGCTCAATTATATATTGCAAGCCACCTTTGAAATATTTACTGAGTCAGGCAATCGCTATATACACGGGATCGTCACTTCAGTCAGTACCTTTGGAAAGAAAATCAAAATTGAAATGGAGAATGGATTTGAATGGGTCGATTTTGATCAATTGGTCTCTGTGAAACTTGAAGAAGGAGGCGTGTAACGTGCGACAGACTTTCGAGGAACTTTCACTCGTGAAGAGAGTGGTAGAGCTCCCTTATCTTTTAGGTGCTCTGGAGGTAGATAAGCATAAAATATACGCTTCAAACTTCAAAATGAAATCTGTGTATGTTGACTACCTGGACGGTACCCAAAAGAAAATTGCTTTAGAAATGTACAAATCAAAACAAACGCTAAAGGAACATCATATAAAAATCATAGATGAAGTGAGATCTGAGCTGAGTTTAACGGTAGATTATTCGGTGAGAGGTTACATTCATAAAATGACATTATTATGGAGCAAAGTGAAAGTGGATGTAACCTTAATGCTTACTGAACATATGAACGTTGATATTACTGATTTGCTCAAATGAACATAGAAATTAAGAGTCTAATTCATGGATGCGGCAACAAATACGAGCAGATCTTTCGGCAAACCGGGAATCACAAAAAAGATAAATAAAAAGGCAGAGTAAACTATGTTTGGATGTCAAAGATAAAAAGCTCCATTATTATATATCTGCCCCTGTATTCAGTAAAGACATTCAAAAGAAAAGCCACGAAGGAGGAGGAATAGCAGAAGGTTTAAGACAGTCTAAAAATCAGCAGGATGTCCAATTTCCGGGTTCGCTTGCGGGACGTAATTATCAAGTCATCATTGTAGGGAAACAATTGCTCCAATATAAGGATTGGTTTAAAGTACTTGGTGTCACGTTCCGCGATCCTCGCAATACGATTACTGACCGCATCATTGCTTTTGACGGTCCTGTTGCGGATATTTTCAATTTTCAAGCCAAAGATAAGCCGCCGTTACCTTTATTTATAAAAGCGGTTGTTTTGTTGTTAACACCCAATAGTTACATTCTGGTTCCTATCTAATAAAAAGGTGCCTACTTTTCAAGTAGCATGAGAAATTTTAAGATAAAACGCAAGAGGAGAAGTGGGCATAAAAGTAATTGAGGGGATGGTAGCGTCATGCCAATTGAAATCAAAGACATTGTGTCTAAGAAAATAATAAGTGAAGTAACAGGTTATCTAGATATTGGTTTTACTCATTCACTAAATCCCTATACGGGTTGTGCATTTGCTTGCGAATACTGTTACGTCAGAGAAATGCCTATTCAAAAGTTTAAGGATATTCCTTGGGGATCGTGGGTGGATGTCAAGAAAAATGCAGCAGAAAACTATCTAAAGGAAGTCTCTCTTCTAAGACGAAAAAATAAACCCATAAGTATATTCATGTCATCAGCCACAGATCCTTATCAACCTGTAGAGCAGAAGGCAAACATTACAAGAAGCCTATTGGAAGAAATGGATAAAAACCCACCAGATTCACTTCAAATTCAAACTAGAAGCCCCCTGGTTGCCAGAGACCTTGATATACTGCTGAAACTAAAGGAAAAATGTCGAATTCTGGTTTCAATGACTATCGAGACAGATCGCGAAGATGTGAAACGAATTTTTTCCCCCCTATGCTCCTGGAATAGATTTAAGAGTTAAAGCCTTGAGAAAGATAAAGGATGCAGGGATACATACACAAGTATCAATCTCCCCTGTGCTACCTTTTTCACCTAATTTCGCTAACATGCTACAAGGCATAACTGATCGAATTTGGATTGATACGCTATTGATTGGTGATGGTCAAATGGGGATGAGATCTGAGCGTTTAGGGATGCCAAAATTATTTGATGCGAACGGCTGGGACAGATGGTACGAGAAAAACATTCATCTGAAAGTGGAAAAATATTTTAAGGCAAGGTTCCCATCTGAAATAATTCATGTATCTAAAAACAGCGCATATCCATTTTGATTTTAAATAGCCAATTATTTAATGAGGATCTTGTCCGTTTTTTCTTCATGCAATAGAAATATTGCAGAAACTGGTGTTGGAAGATCAACTCTCTGATACGAATTAATGGAGGACGTATGAGTCCTCCATTGACTTAACTTGAAGATGTAGAGGGATTTATTCTATTTTGAAATGACCGTGGAGTAACAATATGACATCATTCACTCTGATGAATATCGTTTGGAAGTTCATCATTGAGTTTCTGGTACCCGAGTCCCCATGTTTCCATAGAGAATATAATTGGCTTCAGTGAATTTCCTAAATCACTTAAGCTGTATTCGACTCTCGGAGGGACTTCTGCAAAAACAGTACGTATGACAATTCCATCCTCTTCCATTGAGCGTAAATTTTCAGTGAGAACCTTTTGACTGATCTCAGGTATACTTTTACGAAGTTCTCCGAATCGATGAGTTCCCTTCAAAAGATCCCTCATAACCAATAACTTCCACTTGTTACCTATCAATCCAACTGTCGTTGCGACGGGACACAACGGCAACTCTTTTTTTGAAATCACTGCATTATCGCCTCCAATAGTTACTATTAGTTTTCTATATAACAAAAAGGTGCCTACTTTCAAATCAATACATTGCTTATATTATAATTCTGTCGATGAAAAATCAAATGAAAATGAATGAAAGGAGGAGGGGGTTTGCAAAATAGTTTATGGATACAACTGAGTGACTATTTTTCGAATCATATGTTAACGTTCTTGAATTCTTGGGGACAGCATTTAGAGATCAGTTTATTGGCTCTGCAACCTAAAGATAAAATAATAGTTACAAAAAGGTTCCTATGCAACATTAAAGTGCCTACTTACCAATTGTCTAAAGTAGAGATAAAATTTAAGTGAAGGCATATGCTCACGAAAATAGAAAGGGGTTTAAATATGACGATTACAGAAAATAAACAATTGATGCATCGTTTCACGAACTTCATTAATACGGCAAGCAAGGAACTTGCTGAAGAATTGATTTCTCCAGATGCTGTTTTTTATGTACCTATGCAAAAAGAACCAATGAATGGTCCCAGTGGTTATCTCTCCATAATTCATATGATGAGATCTGGCTTTTCCAATATACAGTGGACTGTTAAGGAGCTAGTAGCAGAAGAGGATCTAATAGCAGCTCATTTTGTCATGAAGGGCACACAAGACGGAGAGTTTCTCGGGTTTCCACCAACGAGCAAAAAAATCGAAGTAAATGCAATGAATTTTTATCGGATCTCCAATGGCCAAATTATTGAAGAGTATGGTCAACCCGATATGCTTGGCTTGCTTCAACAAATAGGGGCAATTCCAAAAGCATAATTACATCTCATTGATCTGGGCATCGTTCCAAAAAATTAGTAGTATGATAAATAGATTAAAGTCGAAGAGGGACTGCATTTTGCACTCCCTCTTCTTAGTGATTTTACAATTAGGAAATATAAACTACTAGTTTTTGCGAACCATTGAACCACACGGATTTGATTGACAAGGTATCTGAAATATTAGTGATTGGATCACCGTTTATGAGAATAAGATCAGCACGTGCACCTTCGGTAATCCGGCCACGATCATGTAGACCAAAGCAACGGGCTGGTTTGGAAGTAGCCGCCTGAAGAGCTTCGATCGGAGTGAACCCAGCCTTCACCAGCAGCTGCATTTCGTGGTGAACACTGGCCCCATGAGCAAGGCCACCAAGGTTCGGAACGGGAACCGGTGCGACATCCGTCCCTACAAGAATATCAACTCCGGCACGGTGAAGATCCATCACATTTTTAAAGCTGTTCTCCATATTGCCTTGTGGGAACGTATTGAAGCTTGAGTTCAAGATATCGATCCAATCCGGACTTAATTTGGAATGAACTCGTGGATCATTAGCCAATTCCGATGCCGGATTACCAATAATCGATGAATTTAACACCAAGCACGGTGTAACAAAAGCTCCAGAATTAGCTATGGATTTGACCAATTCGGACGTGTACTCTGGTCTGTCGATAAACAAGTGCCCCAAACCGTCGACTCCAAAATCGATGGCTGCTTTCGATGAAAGAGCCGTCAAAACGTGGGCAATGACCAACTTATCGAACTTGTGGGCTTCAGTAACGGCTGTTTTTAGAATCTCATCACTTAGAACAGGCAGGCCGGGTGCACCCATAACCGTTCCCTCTTCAATCATGATCTTAATATAGTCGGATCCATTCTCCACTTGGGTATGCACATGTTTGATTGCTTCTTCAACCGTTGTCACTTGAGGTATTTCGTCGTGATCGTGAGCGTAGGCGGCCAACATTGCTTCCCGGTCTTCCTCCGATAACTTCTCTAGTTCCTTTAATACGAATTCAGGTATTTCATCTCCATCTGGCAGCAATTCATCTGGGTGCCCACCAGGAGCGGTAATCGCTGTCCCAGCAGATCGAACGTCGGCGATGTCATCCACATTTTTTAGCTGAATTTCGCGCCCTCTTTCCGTAAAATCGCCGTTCATTTCAAGTTCTGTTGTAACACCGAATTTTAAGGCATCTCGTAATCCGCCAATTGAGGTATGGACATGTGCATCAATCAGACCAGGCATTAATGTCGCATTTTCTCCATCGATAATTGTTGCATCGCTTGGGATGTCTCCGCCCACTGAAATAATGGACACCCCTTTAATGACAATATGTCTGGGAACAATAATTTGATATCCATCAAAGATTCGTACATTTGTAATCGCCGTGATTTCATCTAACCGAGCATTCTGATTTAATTTCTCCATCATAACTCCTCCTAATGTGTTTGTGATTCAACACTTCGGAGTATAACTGTTAGATGTCTAACAGTCAATAGTCTAACTTTCGTTTGACAAGTCTACTGGGATCACTGTATATTTTAGCTACTTACAATTAGATTCCTAACAATTACAGAGGGGACGATGGACGGTCATGCATTCCCGAGAAGATACGCCTTATATGGAGTTGTTTCAAATTATCGGTCTTAAGTTAAAGAAAAGAGCGGATGAGAGTATAAAAGAGCTAGGATTAAGTTCTCAACAAGGAAAAGTAATCGATTATATTTATGAGAATCAAGATAACCATATTATTCAAAAGGATCTTGCAGATCGGTTTCACCTGCGTGGGGCAAGCGTTACAAGCATGCTTCAAGGTCTAGAGCAAAAAGGTTTCATCGAACGGAAAATCCCGGCCAATAATGAACGGCAAAAAAATATTTACGTATTACCAAAAGCGGTTGACTTGATTGAAGACTTTAATAACTCATTTCAAAAAGTGGAGGATGAAATCGTTCAAGCCCTTAATGACGAGGAGAAACAAATCTTAAAGAAATTACTGATCAGAATTAATGAACGCATATAACAGATGGGCAGGCAGAGGTGCCTGAGGGCGCGTGACAAGATCATGTTCCCATTCCCGATTAGAAACCAAAGGAGGCCGCCGATCAACAGGATCGGCGGCTTTATTCGACTACCGGGTGGAAACTACGCTTTGTGAAGAAGATGATGCAACGGTGGCGAAAGAAGCTTAACGTCAATACCCAATCAATTGGGTAAAACTTGTCGTCTCCGCCTGTTAACGTCTTCGGAACGCTCCACCGCGCGCCAGAGCATAGAAAATCAAGAGAGCAATGATTGACCCGACGATCGCGGGTATGATATGAAATCCACCCACCACCGGCCCCCTCGGTCCCAACAGTTCATACCCTAACCACGATCCAACAAAGCCAGCAATGATATTTCCAAGTACGCCTCCCGGCACGTCCCGTCCAATCAGATTTCCACTTAACCAGCCAATTAGCCCACCGACAATAAGTATCCAGATTAAATACACGAATTGGTCTCCCTTCCATTGATTTATTACAAGTTATGTTTCGTTAGGGGGAATGTTGCGGATCATCTGCGAATCGACCAATAAACCATTTCCATTTTAATCCAAGGGTAGTAAAATCGGTTGTACCACCACTAGTATGAATGCTGTTGCAGATGGGGATGGAGATGGCCAGTATAGAAAGGAGGCGCTCAAGTGTTTATGTTTCGAAGTCCTTTTATTACAGCCTTGTTGATGATGTTTCTGATGTCAGGCTTGACTGCTTGTTCTGAGTCAGAGCAAGCGGAAGATAAGGGTGCTTCGACAAAGGCTGACTTCACGGAGCAGATACAGAGCCTTAATCTGAATCTGGAAGAACCGTCATGGAAGCTGGATACCACCCCCGTGAATCTAACGTGGTTCGTTGGAGCCGAATGGTACGGGCACACTTGGGGTGAGAGCCTGACTTCCAAATATGTCACCCAAAAAACAGGGGTCAATGTCGAATTTGAAGTATCAACTGGTGAACCAAGCGAGATGTTATCACGAATGTTGACGACCGGTAGTCTGCCGGATCTGATAACCATCGGCTCCTGGGAGAGTGCGGTTAACAAACTTCGGGAGAGTAATCTCGTCTATGCCCTGGATGAGCTAGCCGACCAGTATGATCCTTACTTTTACAAGGTAGCAGGTGATGGTGCTCTACAATGGTATCGGCAGGAAGACGGCCATACCTATGTCATTCCCAATGATGCGTACAGTCCCGAACAGATGCGTTCAACCGGCTTGACGGGAGCGAACCAAACCTTTCTCGTACGTAAAGATCTGTATGAGTCGATGGGCAAACCGGACCTTACCACACCGAAAGGTTTTCTAAATGCATTGCAATTGCTGAAGAATCAATATTCTGTTTATAAAGGTCAGCTGATCAGTCCGTTTTGGGCACAGGGGAATGCATCCTATGGGATGACCGAATATTTGCAAAATCTGCTTGCGATCCCCCATGAACAGAACGGTAAAGTATACGACCGAATGACAGATCCGGATTATATGGAGTGGCTGAAAACATTTCGTATCGCTTACGAGCAGGGCCTGATTAATGTTGATTTTCTGGTCGACTCCAGTGCACAGGTGCAGGAAAAAACCAACCAAGCCCAATATTTTATGATGATTCGGGAATGGACAGACATATCGGACCTCAATTCGAAATTGGAAGTCCTTACGAATCAGAGTTCATACTATATTGCTGTAGATGGACCCCGGAGCAGCAGGGGGGAATCCGCCAAACTGTTTCCCGGCAGCATGGATGGCTGGATGGTTACGATGATTAGCAAATCCACGGAAAACCCTGAACGAGCCATCCGATTTTTGACCTATCTGGCCAGCGAAGAAGGCCAAAGGGATTTATTTTTGGGCAAAGAAGGTGAAACCTGGGCGATGAAAAACGGCAAACCGCAGTTGACTGCGGCGATGGTTCAGTTGCATGACACGGATAGGGAGCGGCTGGAAAAGGAATATGGCATTATGGATACCTACTGGATGCTGCGAAACCCTGCTTTCGTTAACAAGTGGAGACCAGAGAATGCCCCATCCATTAAGCAAATGGAGGAGTTCGCCAACCAACAGGCCGATCTGGACAGCGGCATCTATAAGGGACTAGATCCTATAGGGGATTCCGATATCGCGTTAGCTTGGTCACGTATTTCTCAGAATTGGGAAGAAGTGCTGCCAGAACTGATTACAGCGAAGGATGAAGCTGCCTTTGACAAAATTTTTGAAAATTTTCTGATACGTCGTGTGAACTACCGCTTTAACCAGGTGATGGAATATCGCCAGGCTGAACTGGAACTGAGAAAAGCCAAGATAGCCAGATAACCATTCCCTACTACATTGTTAACGATCAGCTAACTAGTAATATATGGTATAACAAAGGTGGTGAATACATCAGAATGAAATACCTGCTAACGAGATTGAGGAAGCTTTATCGCAATGCCCGTATATCCCAAAAGCTGTTTCTGGCATTTAGCCTGATGATTGCCATACCTGTTATTTTGATCTCCTTCGTGTATATCCGCATGCAAGAAACCCAGCTATATAAGGATGCTATGGCAACGGGTAACAGTCACGTTTCATGGCTGAATGAACAATTGCGCAGAAGAATGGATATGATTGAGAACGCTTCCAATACAGCCCTTACTCAAAAGTCTTTTGTGGATTTTATTCATTCCAATATGCTTGTGGATGGACTGCGTCTGGTGAAGTTTAAGCAAAACCAGTTTGAGCAAATGCTTAATATCATTCAGAGCAATGCGATGATCAGTGAGCTTAGCTTTTACGTCGATAACCCGAACTTGTATGAAATCTGGCCTGAAATCTATCATTATAAGAAATTTTGGCCGCAGGATTATTGGATAAAGCTACGGGACGAAGGTGGTGCGGCTTACCGTTTATTTTCTTTTAGGGATGGTGAAGACACTTTATCCTACTATCGTCTGGTTCGCCTTCAAGGGCAGGAGCAAAAACGCCCTAGTATTATGGAAGTGCGAGTCCCGCACAGCATGTTTTTCAGCGACCTGCTCCAAGAGAGCAAGGGGGACTTCTTTTCGGTGTTGATGAACGCAAGCGATCCTCCCCAGTATGTTTACAATCCCCAGCATGAGTTTTCTGAGAAGTACGGGCAGGGGATGGAGGAGATCCTTGGCAGTATTCATCGCCAGCTGGATATATTGCCGCAGGAAAACCCGCTCCAGGTTAAGGTGGGAGATCAGAGCTTCTATGCATTGTATCGATACATCGCTCCGTTGAACACTTATGTGGTTGATATTGCTTCCCATCAGGCTTTGATGAAGGGGCCTCGCAGTTGGTATGTATTTGTGGTAACGATTACATTATGTGTATTGCTGCTGATTATGCTACTTGTATCCCAAACGACGCGGCGTATTTTCCGACGGTTGGACAGCGTACTGGAATCCATGCGTCAGGTACGGAAAGGCGAGCTGGATTCAATGATTGATACAGGCCTTGATGAGAACGAAAGAGGGGATGAAATCGATGAGGTGGCAGTGAATTACAATAAAATGTTACATGAGGTCAAACGTCTAATGACACAAGTCGTGGATAAACAGTTAATTGCCAAAAACGCACAGTTGCACTCCTTGCATTCGCAGATTAATTCTCATTTTTTATATAACGCCCTGGAATCGATCCGTATGGTGGCAGAGGTACAGAGACAGCCTGCTATAGCCAATTCATTGGTGTCATTGGGCTCCCAGCTTCGTTACAGCATGCAGTGGCGTAGCGATACCGTTGCTTTTCGTGAGGAGCTTGCCAATATCCAAAGTTATATTGAATTTATCAACTTTATGGAAGGCGGCAGTATCGTTATGACGGCGGATCTTCCTCAGGAGATACTTCGCTACGCCATTCCCAAGATGTGTATGAAGCCCATCGTTGAAAATGTAGTTCATCACGGGGCACCTTCAGGCGGCAGGGTAACTATAGAGATTACCTTTTCTGTGGAGAATGACAGTCTGCTTTTCATTAACATAAGAGATGACGGAAAGGGGCTAGAGCCTGAAATGTTACACCGTCTTCAGGCAGTACTGCGGAGCGAATCGGATACACCGATGGTTACTAGCAGGAGCGGACTTGGTTTGGAAAACGTGAATAAGCGATTGCAGCTTCATTATGGCAAGAATTGCGGTCTTTGGATTGATAGTGTGCAAGGTGCATATACCTGCGTAACGATACGTTTGCCTTGGGAAAATGTAAATCTTGGAGGGTGGTAGAGCATGCTTAATATCCTGATTGTGGACGATCAAAAACACATTCGTGACGGCCTGCAGGCCATGCTGCATCAATTTCCTCTGGAGCTGAACAACATATACTGTGCCGCCAGCGGGATTGAGGCGCTGTCCCTATTGCGGCAACATTGCATTCACATCGTTATTACCGATATTATGATGCCGGATATGGATGGGTTGGCACTCATGACTCAAACCAAAGAGGAATACATGGATGTGGAATACCTCATTATCAGCGGTTACAGTGATTTTACATATGCCCAAAAAGCGATCGGGCTTGGGGCAAAGGGCTACTTGCTCAAACCTTTGAAGCGAGAGGATCTGCAACATTCCCTGGAGCATGTATGGCAAGAGATCCGGACACGGCAAGCACTTACGCATAATATGCAGCGTGTATCCCGTCTCGCCCAAGAAACCGATCGTAAAGAATTAAGAATGTTTATGCAAGGTGCGTTATGTGATGACGCATGGATTCTTCAGATTGAGGAACAACATTATGCGTTATGGCGTAATTATCGCCTAGCCCTGCTGCGGGAAGAAGTTTGCATGAACCAGCCCGGAGCCAGTAGCGCCCATAGCATGGAAGCCATCGCGTATAGTGTGTTTGGCAGACAAGGTTATATTTGCCTGCAACATCGCCCATACCTGATCCTTGCGGTGGATGCGTCCATAGATCCAAGTGTTTTGTCTGCAGCGCTCAAGGAAGCAAAGATCGATGCCATAACGGCCACGACTAACCCGATTCAGGGGTTAAAAGAACTACCTGACAGCTATACCCAAGTGCTTGAGCTCTATCGCCACAGTTACCTGTTTCCTGATCAGCACAGTATCTTCCCAGCACATATTGAGCATATGGAACAGCAGTGGCAACTTCCCTATGAAGACTTATATGAACTGTTCCAGTCGATTGGAACGGATAACAGCGGAACAATTACTCAGGGTATTTCTGCAATATTTCACAAAAAGGTGCTGCAACGTTATCCTATTCGCTATACCCAACAGCTCTGCGCCGCCACCGTTCAGATGATGGAGGAATACGAACGAGTTATCCACCCTTATATGGGGGAAGAAGTGCTGGACCTTGAATCATTGCATAATCTCTTTGATTATCAAGGGATGCGTGATTATATACAAGCACTGCAACAGCAGCTGCTTCGGCTGAATCAGTTATATTATGACTATAAGTGCAGCTATCGCCATTCGCAGGATCTAAATGAAGCCATTCGTTTTATACATGAGAGTTACCACAAACCGCTGGACCTCGCGATGGTATCCAATCATGTATCGCTTAATTATGCTTATTTTTCAAATCTGTTTAAGAAGAATATTGGTAAAGGTTTTGCTGAATACCTACGAGATGTGCGTCTGGATAAAGCGCGGCGGCTTCTCGCCGAAACCGATTATAAAATTGTTGAGGTGGCTGCTATGGTTGGATATGAAAGCTACAAAAGCTTTACACGCGCGTTCCGACTTGTGATGCAGATCCAACCCACAGAGTACCGACAGATGATGCGGCAGAAGGCAGATTGAATCAAAAGCCAAAAAAATGGGATACCACAAAAACAATTGTACCTTTTCAACAAATTAACCTATTGGATAGAATAAAGATATTCCCATATGTAAGCGATTTCCTTAATGCGCATGGATTGGGAGAAGCTATTATTCTATTAAAGGAGGGCAATTATGAAACCATCTCACTTTACGGCGAAACGGTTTATGAAAAAGGTACTCGGTATGTTCCTTGTGGTTGTGATGCTGGCTAGTATTGGCATACTGCCAACTTCAAAGGTTCAGGCAGCGGGAACTACCGTAACCTCAATGGAGTACTTCTCACCAGCAGACGGGCCTGTTATTTCAAAATCAGGGGTTGGCAAGGCCAGCTACGGATTTGTTATGCCTAAATTCAATGGAGGCTCCGCGACATGGAATGATGTTCACAGTGATGTGGGCGTTAATGTAAAAGTGGGCAACAACTGGGTAGATATCGACCAGGCAGGCGGTTATATCTATAACCAAAACTGGGGGCACTGGAGCGATGGCGGCTTCAATGGCTATTGGTTCACCCTCTCCGCAACAACCGAGATTCAACTGTACTCCAAAGCGAATGGTGTTAAGCTGGAGTATCAACTTGTATTCCAAAACATCAACAAAACAACCATTACAGCGATGAATCCGACACAAGGTCCACAAATCACAGCAAGTTTCACAGGCGGTGCAGGCTTTACATATCCAACGTTCAACAATAATCCTGCGGTCACTTATGAAGCTGTTGCGGATGATTTGAAGGTGTATCTCAAACCTGTAAACAGCAGCACCTGGATTGATATTGACAATAACGCAGCCAGCGGCTGGATCTACGATCACAATTTTGGCCAATTCACGGATGGCGGCGGTGGGTACTGGTTTAACGTAACGGAGTCGATCAATGTCAAATTAGAATCAAAGACTTCTTCGGCTAATCTTGTTTATACCATTACGTTTAATGAACCTACAAGAAATTCTTATGTCATTACGCCATACGAAGGAATAACCTTCACAGCAGATGCGAATGGTTCCATTGGGGTTCCGCTTCCCAAAATTGATGGGGGTGCGCCAATCGCCAAGGAACTGGGTAATTTTGTATACCAAATTAACATGAATGGGCAATGGGTTGATATGAGTAACTCCAGCCAGAGCAAATTTGCATACTCCGCTAATGGGTATAACAATATGTCCGATGCCAACCAGTGGGGTTACTGGGCCGATCATATCTATGGTCTTTGGTTCCAGCCAATCCAAGAAAATATGCAGATCCGTATCGGATATCCGCTGAACGGACAGGCGGGTGGAAATATTGGCAACAACTTCGTGAACTATACTTTCATCGGCAATCCAAATGCTCCGCGTCCGGATGTATCCGATCAAGAGGATATCTCAATTGGAACGCCAACCGATCCGGCAATCGCGGGCATGAACCTCATTTGGCAGGATGAATTCAACGGAACTACGCTGGATACAAGTAAATGGAACTATGAAACAGGATATTATCTCAATAACGATCCCGGTACTTGGGGATGGGGAAATGCAGAACTGCAGCACTACACAAACAGCACCCAAAATGTATATGTACAGGACGGGAAGCTGAATATCAAAGCCATGAACGACAGCAAATCTTTCCCACAAGACCCGAATCGGTATGCACAGTATTCTTCGGGAAAGATTAACACCAAGGATAAACTGTCCTTGAAGTACGGCAGAGTAGATTTTCGTGCCAAGCTTCCTACAGGTGATGGTGTATGGCCAGCACTGTGGATGCTTCCAAAAGATTCGGTATATGGCACTTGGGCTGCATCAGGTGAAATTGATGTTATGGAAGCGAGAGGCCGTCTGCCTCGATCAGTAAGCGGTACCATACACTTTGGTGGACAATGGCCCGGGAACCAGTATTCGGGCGGCGATTATCACTTCCCGGCGGGGCAAACTTTTGCCAATGATTATCATGTATACTCGGTAGTCTGGGAAGAGGACAATATTAAATGGTATGTAGACGGCAAGTTTTACTATAAAGTCACTAACCAGCAGTGGTATTCTGCAGCTGCACCGAATAATCCGAATGCACCTTTCGATGAGCCGTTCTACCTCATTATGAACTTGGCAGTCGGCGGAAACTTTGACGGCGGCCGTACTCCGAACGCCTCCGATATCCCGGCGACGATGCAAGTGGATTATGTACGCGTGTATAAAGAACAGTAATTTGCGATTTCGGATAGAGCAAATGAAGATCAGATGGAACAGATGCTGGGCAAACCAGAGAACCTGAAATCTCATACTCTAAAATAGGCTTACGACCGATTCCCAATATTTCTACCTGGGAATCGGTCGTTTAAATTTAGACTTGATAATGTAGTTCATCGGCTGCAACTCTTGTCGAAGGACAAGGACATAGGTAACATACTGGTTACCTGAATAACCAGAAAATGATTCCTATCACGTGGTTTCGAGGCAGGGAAGGGTTACGGTTACGAGCACAGTATTTTAAATATTACAAAAACCCATAAGACGAAACATAGATACGATAATAATGGAAAAATAAGATACATCATTAGGAGGAAATATGAATCAGAAAGAATTTGACTCAGTCATCAATCTCCCTTCAAATATTCGTTATGAATATTTCATCAAAAAAGTAGTAGATTCAGAAGAAGTGTGGGGGCTTTATGAGAATGGTTGGTCAGTTACTGAAGATGATGAAGGTAATAAATTACTTCCATTTTGGCCTAAGAAAGAATTCGCGGAACATTGTGCAACTGATGGTTGGGAAATTTACTCAAGTAAAAGTATGGATTTGTACGAGTTCATAGACGATTTTCTACCCAATTTAAAAAAAGAGGGTTTAAAACCTTCAATATTCTTAAATAATGCTGATTCTGCTGTATTAGAAGTCGATATACTAATTGAGGATTTAAAGACAGAACTTGAAAAATACTAACAGGATTGATAATCGCTATTCCCAGTGAGAAAAATGCTATACGTGAAAGAGAACAGCAAATGATCATAAAAAATGGCGGGGCGGCGCCAAATCTCAAAATGGTACTTCAGGGAATGCGATCAATGGCATTTCTCCGAAAAATAAGAAGTACAGTAAGTTAATCAAATCCGCAACGAAGGAGTTTGGAAAACCGTGAAAAATACGAAACGTAAACGAATAAAATTGGGTGATATCTACGCTATCCCCTTGCCTAACGGTAAGTTTGCCTTTGGGAGAAGGCTTAAAGATGCCAGCATTGCAATCTATAATCTTATAAGTGACTCTATAGAAGAGATACCTCAAGAAGAAGAATACCAATTTATCGTGGGTGTATATGATGATGTACTGAAATCAGGCGATTGGCCGGTCATTGAGAATCGTCCATTCCCGGATGAAGAAGAGGCTTGGCCCCCACCTGCCTGTATCATTGATAAGATATCAGGAGAATATTTGATTTATCATATGGGAGAGATTAGACCTTCTAATAGCGAAGAAAGCGAAGGATTAGAGATTGCGGCTGTTTGGGAAGCCCATCATATTGTTGATAGAATAATGGGAGATGATAAGTGGCACCGTTACCCGAATAAATAGTGTACGAGTATACCATCTATGGTTCCAGAGATCAGGTGTAGCGGTTTGAACCGCTTTTTCACTTTCCAATACAAACATTAAGTCACGGCCTACATACGTTTCTATAGGGGTAACACCAAGCGCTTCAACCATTTGCTCTGTTAAAGTGAACTCTTCTGGCATCTTATATAAACAAAACCAAGCCAAGCCAAGCCCTCCTTTTACAAAGAGGTGCTTGGCTTGGCTTGGTTTGCATTCAGAGGCAAATAACAATGCAAAGTAAACATTGCAAGGACGTGATCACTTGAAGACAAAAATTGCAGAACTGCGTAAGCAGCATAAGCTGTCACAGGAAGAGCTGGGACGAATTGTTGGTGTTACCCGGCAAACCATCACCTCCCTTGAAAGGGGAAAGTATACGGCTTCCCTTATACTTGCTTACAAAATTGCCAATTTTTTCGGACTCGCCATTGAAGATGTTTTTGATTTCAGCGAAGTGGAGGAAATGTAAATGGACAAGTACAAGATTAAAGTAAAAACTCGCAAAAACGTACTGTCACTGGTAGCTGCTGCTACACTATTGATTTATGTAGGACTTATATTTTACCGAGGTGGGCTACCCGATTTGCCTAGTTTTATAAAGGGATTTCACACAGGCGCTTTTATCGGGGTTGAAGTGGCCGTCGCTTTTTTCCTCGTCAGGTATATAAAAGCGATTTTTGTATCAGGAATTGGTTTTTCCGACCTAAGACAAGAACTTAGTACCGTTGTTGAAATGGTTAAGAACATGGTACCGATGTCGATTAGAAGATTTAAACTAACGGGCAGATCAGTTTCGGTATGTGGTATTATTTGTTTGATATAGCAAACTATATTAATATACAGCATCCCTATTTACGACAAATTCAGCTTAAGCGGCAAAAAGTACCAACCTATAATCGTTACCCCTTTGATTTGGCAGTTATTCGAAACCTAAACACTCTTGATTTCCACCCCAAAGTAACCTACATCGTAGGTGAAAATGGGATGGGCAAATCAACACTGATGGAGTCCATTGCTGTCGGATTGAAGTCCAAGTATTGGAAGAAACGGACCATTATATGATTATGAAAGAGTTTGTAAATAACAAGGATCGGATGCTCAGAGAATTATTCGAAGAAGCTCAAGATTAAGCTAACGGGAAACGTTAGCCCAATAAAACCAAGGAGACAGCCGGCCATAGTGTTCGGCTTCTTTTGTTCAAATAACGGTAACGGGCAGGTTAGTTCAATTATGTCGACAGTATCTTTTGGAAATTTACAAAGGCAGAAAAGTCTAGGAATCATGTGGTCATTTAGGTGATGAGTCTGGAAATCAAACTTATGACGATTTGAAAAACTGGAACCCTTTTTGCATCTACAAGTATAAACAAAGTTCTTTTCCTAAATAAGGATTAGGACTTTTTACTGCAACCAATCTAGGACCCTTCTTATGAAGAATGATGTTGCCAGCATCACTGTTTGTCGGTCAAGATTTAATTTTTTCTTCTATTATACTTGTTGTTCACTAGAAGGGAATCAAACAGTTCATCTTCGTTACTAGTGCAACTCGCGCAAATTCCACACAGCGTGTGAATGCTTCAAGTCTTGTTCTGAATCATTATTTCATCAATTCCTTGAGTTTTGGATTTTGATATATGTGTAACGATAGCAGCACTTAAAACTTTCTTCTTCATACATCGCTGAGTCTAAAGAGATGTATATTCCTTCATTGAAGATTGTGTTCTTGAACCTTTTTGTCTTATGCTGCTAAATCCGATACCGCATAAAATAATGATAACTCCAACCCATTGAGACCAACCTACAAATTCCCCCAGTACAAGAGAAGACATAATAACGGCCATGGGTAGTTCAGATGCGGTCATAATTGTACCCATTCCTGAACCGATATGTGGCATACCTATAGAGTACAAAAGTGGAGGTAATACTACACCAAAAACTCCGAGAACTAATCCATACGGGCTCAATCCTGCCAGCACATCCAGGTTAAATAAGAAGGTTGGAGGGAAGACCACA
Organism: Paenibacillus sp. FSL R5-0701; assembly: GCF_037973995.1. NCBI lineage: Bacteria > Bacillati > Bacillota > Bacilli > Caryophanales > Paenibacillaceae > Paenibacillus > Paenibacillus sp. FSL R5-0701. The sequence goes on from NZ_CP150230.1 coordinate 3,800,198, forward strand.
AAGACAGTAATAACAGCTCCAGTTGAAAGAAGTGCGCTTTTCATTAAGGGCGATGTATCTTTCGCAACAGAACCACTGAGGAAAACAAATAAAGCAAAGGTTGAAGCAGCCAGTAGTCCCCAAATGGTTCCTTGCCATGATAACGAGAGATCTCCTTGAGAAAAAACATTTGCAGCCAGTACGGAACCAAAGAGCAGGACTCCAATCGAGATTAGTTTACCTCGGGTTGGTTTTTTCTTTTGAAGAACCCATTCGTATAATGTCCCAATCCAAACAAACTGAAATAGTAAGACAATAGCTAGAGAAGCATTTAGGGTCTGTAATGATTGGTAATAAAACATACCTGTCAGTCCAAAGGGAATTCCGGATAATAGAAGTTTTGTAATTTGCCTTAGAGTGAGGCTTTTCTTCTTGACAAAAATTACAAAAAACCAACTTAAAACCGTACCAAAGAAATATTGCGCACCAGTGACTTCTGGCGTAGAAAAACCTGCACTATATGCCAGCTTAACAAATGTGGAAAGTATACCGTAACAACAGCCTCCCAAGAAAACAATAAGTGCGTAATGCCATAATTTCATAAATAATCCTCCTTTTTTGCATACAAAAAAGCCACACAAATGCGCAAAGGCATTCGTGTGGCGAAAATAGAGATCACTCTCTAGAAAAATCCACATCCATCGGGTTTTAGTATTTCGTTCATTTCGGTATCAGTATAAAAGCAAAGGTTTGCTCTTGTCAATAACTTGTGACAGAGAGTATGAGGATAAAAGTTTAAAGTAAGTGAGATTCACAGAAACAGTTGAGTAAGAAGCAATGTACTTATATAGCAATCATGCTCAAAATGCTATGGAATATTTGGACTAAATTTTCTTTCATATATGAAATGTAAGGATGCTCAGTTGAATACCTCTTTATAAGTCAAGTTCTAGTAAAAAAAACTTGCATTTTTTTAAAAAAGTGTTTTATTATTGTCCGCAAAGAGAGCTTGTACATTAACTGGGTTGTGACTGTTCAATCAGGCAATACCACTTCTGGCCAGAAAAGACGTACTATTTGCTAACTTTTCACAAAATTCGAAGCCTGACCAATTTAAAATTACTAAAATAGCCTTGCAGAATTGAGCATCCTTGTGTAAGTAAACAGAACGCTGAACTTCAGCATGGAAATGATGTTTAGAGTCTATCCACTGGGCAGCCATGTTGACAGTGTTGAAAACGTTAACAGCATGGTTCATTGTATAACACGATTGCGCTTTCAATTTAAAGAAGGAGATAATTGGATATGTTTAATAAAATCACTACATTTCCGGAGGGTTTTCTGTGGGGTGGTGCTACGGCTGCCAATCAAATTGAAGGGGCTTACTTGGCCGATGGTAAGGGACTAACGACCATCGATCTGATGCCGAAGGGACCTAAGCGTAATGAGGTCTCCATGGGTAATTTAAATTCATTTTTACCAGAGGAAGGCGAAATGTATCCTTCACACGAAGCTATCGATTTTTATCATCGTTATAAAGAGGATATCGCTCTTTTTGCAGAAATGGGCTTCAAATCATATCGGATGTCGATTTCCTGGGCTCGCATCTTTCCAAACGGTGACGATGTAACTCCTAATGAAGCTGGATTGCAATTCTATGATGACGTATTTGATGAACTTCTGAAGTATAATATTGAGCCTGTCGTAACCATTTGTCATTTTGATTTACCTGTAAACTTGGTGAAAACGTATGGAGGCTGGAAAAATCGAATCGTAATTGATCTATTTGAAAAATACTCCAGAACATTGTTTGGACGCTATAAGACTAAAGTGAAATACTGGATGACATTTAACGAGATTAATATGTTGTTGCATCTGCCTTATACAGGAGCTGGTATTATTTTTGAAGAAGGAGAGAACAAACAACAAGTTATGTATCAAGCAGTGCATCATGAACTGGTTGCAAGTGCTCTGGCAGTTAAGGCTTGTCATGAAATTATGCCTAACGCCATGATCGGTTGTATGTTGGCAGCTGGAAATGTGTATCCGTACAGTAGTAATCCAGAAGATTACTGGGAAGTGATGGAAATGGAACGAGAGTCCTACCTCTTGATTGATGTACAATCTAAAGGGGATTATCCCGGATATGCAAAACGATTTTTCATCGAGAATGGAATTCAACTTCAGTTTGAGCCTGGAGATTTGGAAATTTTGAAGAAATATACAGTGGATTACATTGGTTTTAGTTATTATTCGAGCCGTTGTACCAGTGCTGATCCTGAAATATTAAAGAATTACACAGATGGGAATGTATTTGGTTCTGTAATCAATCCTTATTTAGAAACCTCAGAATGGGGGTGGACAATCGATCCGAAGGGTATGCGGATTACTTGTAACCAGTTGCATGAAAGATACAATAAACCATTATTTATCGTAGAGAACGGACTTGGTGCGCAAGATACTCTTTTGGATAATGATACCGTTGATGATGATTACCGTATTAAATATCTAGATCTTCACTTTGCAGAGATTGCTGAAGCAATAAAAGACGGGGTTAATATTATAGGATATACAAGTTGGGGACCGATCGATCTTGTCAGTAACGGTACCGGCGAGATGAAAAAACGCTATGGATTCATTTATGTCGACAAAAACAATGATGGCTCTGGCACGCTCCGAAGAATCAAAAAGAAAAGTTTTCATTGGTACAAAGAGATTATCGATACTAATGGAGCAAAGTATTTTCATGAATAATTGATGGATCGATATTGGCATTTGCTTTCTATAACCATTAAAACCAATTAATCATTTCCCTCTAACTTTGAAATGTATAATCAAATTGTATAAGAAAATCACCAATATACTCCGCTTCAAAAGCTGGGGTTTATTGGTGATGTCATGAGTTTAAGTGTTTCGCAACTCATCCATGGCTACGGAACCTTTTAAAAAGCGTACGAGTCTCCCTCTTCGGGTACAAACACGTTATCTGATATACCTCTTTCATCCACAAACTTTTTCAATTCTTCTCTGGATAGTCCCCAGTGGTTTACAGCTTCCATGTGCACAGAAATAATCTTAGCGTTAGGGGCGGCTTTGCAGACCTCATAAATATCATCTTTCCCCATAACAAGTGAGCCCATTTCAATGAATTGATTGTCTCCGCCATTAACAACAATGACATCCGGTTTGTACGTAGTTAGTACTCTATGAATAGCTTCATACCATACTGTATCGCCAGCTACGTACAAAGTTTTCTCACTGGAATGCTTAAAAACAACTCCGCAAACTAATCCAGCCATTTTCAAGATTTCTCCTCTTCCGTGTTCGCCTGGAGTCTTTATCATCCGGATCCCATTGAATTCAGTGTCTTCTTGAAGTACCTCAACATTAGTGAAACCATCTTTTTGCACAAGATCAGCATCTTCTTGATTTTGAACGAACATTTTAATGTCTTTAGGTATGACTTTCTTGGCTACATCATCATAGTGGTCCAAATGAAGGTGAGTAAGAATAACAGCGTCTAGATTATTTAACAGGCTTTCTGTAGGTACCGGAAGATCGACCAATGGATTGCGGTCTTCTCTTATAGAATTAGGAAATGGAGGATATGCTCCTTTTTCAGCTAAAAATGGATCAACTAAAAATTTGTATCCTGCATATTCAATCACAATTGTTGCATTTCGAATTTGTTGTATCTTCATTGTTTTGTAGCTCCCTTTTCTAGATATTTCTTTTATAGTCTACACACTTAATTCAGACGAATACATAAATTAATTCAAGTGTTTTTGATGTTTTAGTTTATTTATGAAAGCATGTTTGACCGTTAGGTATTCTTCTACGGTGACTATGCAAAATCTATTTTTATATAAAACTTTCATCTTTAAAGCAAAAGCGCGAAATTACTTTATTTTCTCTATGTAACAATGGATGAAGAAAGTATACATTTATTTGGTATGCAATCGAGAGGTCTACATTCAACATAAAAGATTATTATTCCTCACAATTATGCATAAATAGTACTTTGAGGTGAAATCATGAAAAAATTTGATATATCTGTCTTGTCCGTTGCTCCATTAAGACAAGGCGAAACAATGAAAGAAGGAATAGAATCCGCAGTATCTTTAGCTAAGGCTGCAGATCGAATGGGTTATAAACGTATTTGGTTTGCAGAACACCATAATCACGATGCATATGCAAGTGCAGCTGTCGTCTCAATTGTACAGCACATATTATCAAACACAGAGGAAATTCGTGTGGGTTCAGGTGGGATTATGTTACCTAATCACTCACCTCTAGTTGTAGCTGAGCAGTTCGGAACACTTGAAACGTTGTATCCGGGTCGAGTAGATTTAGCATTAGGACGTGCACCTGGTACGGATCAAAAAACTGCTGAAGTGATTCGACGGTCCAACCACAATGGTGTATTTTTCTTCGAACGAGAAGTAAAAGAAGTCTTGCAATATGTAGGAAACGAGAGCGTTCAAGGGGAGATACGTGCTTATCCAGGTATTGGAACCAATGTGCCAATTTTTGTATTAGGTTCATCCATAGGTTCAGCTAAAATCGCGGCAAATCTTGGTTTACCTTATGTATTTGGGGCACAGTTTTCACCTCACGATATGAGGGAAGCACTGGATATTTATCGTGAGAACTTCAAACCATCTGCCGATCTGCAGGAACCATATGTGATGGCTTGTATCTGTGTGATCGCAGCGGATTCGGTGGAGGAGGCTACACTAATTTCAGCGAGCCATCTGCAAGTATATATTGATATCTATACAAATAATTTAAGTCAGCTTGTTCCGCCAACTGAAAAATTCCTTCAATCTTTATCCCAAGCTGAATTGGACATTATATATCATCGACTAGGGTATACCATTCTGGGCGATGCGGACACTCTTCGGCGAGATTTAATTAAATTTCAGCAGACATATCAAGTTGATGAACTCTTTGTGATATCAAATATATACGAATCTGAGAAGGAAATTCATTCTTATGAGATTTTAAAAAGCGTTGTTGATGAATTATCCGATCAGAAGTGACTTAAAGAAAGTTAGTTCCTTCTTCTTTGAAATGAAAATAATTCCAGGAAAGAAGCGGGTCTTAATGAGTCTCGCTTTTTTCTGGAATTATGACACAAACTTAATATTTAATCATCAAAGCTTCAAATATCCATTTTATTAATAACAGTGGAGAGTTTGTAATTGGCATGTTTATTTAAATCAACTAGAAAATCATTTAAGTATTCATTGGACGGAAACCTGCACTCCAACATATAACATCCCTCTCCACTAATCCTATAGTTATTTATTATATAGTTCATTTGTGTCTTTATAAAAGAGAGATAAAATTGATGGTTTGTTTCTTTTGTGAATATTGTAATAAATGCATGTATATAGCAGTTCAATTTAGCTTGATTAACTTTAATGGTATATCCCTCAATGACTCCATTGTCTTCTAATTTTGCTACCCTGGACGCAGTAGCTTGTCCAGTCATATGAATTTTAGTGCCAAGTTCTTTCATCGTAACTCGACTGTTATTGGATAATTCATCTAATATTCGACGATCAGTATTATCTAACATTTGAATTCCTTCCTTTAATGAATTGAGGATCAGATATCTTTAATTTCATTCTATCCCCTATGCAACAACTATAGTCTGATTCATTACAATACACCACGCACAAATATGTAAGATACTTATAAATAATCAAGGAGAATCATCATGAGCCAGTTAAATACAAGACTGTGGACAAGAGAGTTCATTTCTCTTTCAGCTATAAATTTCTTTATAACTTTAATTTTCTTTTTATTAAATTCGACAATTACGTTGTATGCGATTAATGAGTTTAATGCAACATCCAGCCAAGCAGGGATTATTGCAGGTGTTTTCATTATCGGATCATTAATAGGTCGGTTATTAACAGGGCGACTGGTAAAATCAAAAAAAATATTGATAACTGGACTGCTTATGTTTATTTTAACAACATTACTTTACCTCATTCATTACAATATTTCTTTTCTCATTTTAAGTCGATTGATAAATGGATTCACGGTAGGGATGGCACAGACTGTTGTAGGCACAGTTGTCGTTATGACTCTTCCAGCATCTCGAAAGGGTGAAGGGATTAGTTATTTTGCAATTAGTACGGCATTAGCGACTGGTTTAGGTCCATTTATCGGTATGTATATGAGTCAGAATGTAAGCTTCAATATGATTTATTATTTATGTTTCTTGTTGGGACTTATTAATTTTGTGATTGCAATTTTCATAAAAATCCCTTTGCCTAATAACACTGAAGCGAAAAAAGAAAAGGGTATAAAACTTTCTGACTTTATAGAACTGAAAGTGTTACCCATAGCAATCATTGCATTTCTGATGAGTTTTTGTTTTTCTGGTATAATCTCGTATTTAAATGTCTATGCTTTGGAATTGAACTTAGTAGATTCGGCAAGTTTTTTCTTTATGGTGTATACCGTTTTTGTCCTGATATCGAGACCATTTACTGGACGGGTCGTGGACAAAAAAGGAGCAAACGTAATCATGTATCCCGCTTTTGTCCTTTTCGGGGCAGGTTTACTCCTCTTAGGATCGGTTACCAGTGGCGTTACTTTGTTGGTGGCAGCAGGACTGGTCGCTCTAGGTTTTGGTAACATTTCTTCTATATCTCAAGCGGTATCTATTAGTTTAGCCGAACCCCACCGAGTTGGTTTAGCAACTGCCACTTTCTTTATATTCATAGATTTAGGGAACGGATTTGGACCATCTGTTATCGGTATGATCATTCCATATACAGGATATGATGGTTTGTACGTATTTCTTGGCCTTCTTGTTTTGACAACTCTTGTTTTTTATTATTTCTTATATGGTAGAAGAGAAAGTGCACATCGAAAACAACTTTCTACAACAGAACGATAACAGGTAGATATGCAATAAGAGGATTTAATTTGGCCGTTTCCCATGCTGTATTAGGGGACGGTCGTTTAGTCTCTTTGGAAACGCTTCTGACAATTGAGAATATACCGAGCGCAGAACATCATTCCCAAAATATCCAATATTTGATACCCTTGTCGACCAGAGTCGACCTAGTGCTGATAGCTCTTTCTTGAAATCACCTACGTTGTATGTCTTTCAATTAAAGTATATTCCAGAGGAATCAAGGTTTTGTCAGCTGAATGAAGCATGTTCTGTAGAATTAAAAATGCATTCTCTGCCTGCTGATCCACAGGATAGTGAATCGTTGTCAGATCCATTAATTTTGCCAGCTCGGTGTTATCAAATCCGATGATCCCAACGTCCCCTGGAACCGAAAATTTAGACCTCCTTAGTTCAGTAATAAATCCGGCTGCAACCTCATCATTAGCACAAAAAACAGCATCGGGTCTGTTTGTTTGTGCAATCCACCATCTTGCAAGTTCTTCTCCGTCTCGCACATAAATCTTATCCTGAAAATTCGGGAAGTCCACCGTCAATTTATATTTGGCAATAAAGTCAGCGTGTGCTCTCATACGCTCTTTTGTGTTAAGTCCGTTAGATATGGGATATACACTAAGGATCTTTCTGTATCCTTTGAGGTATAAGTGTTCGAGTCCAATCCCATATGCTTCGTATTGATCCATAAACACAGAGGGGATATTACTGTTTTCAAGCCGCTGCCATGTGACGATCGGGCCATATTTGGTATAGGATTCGATAACCTTCCACTCATTGCTTCGGAGCACGCATACTATAGCGTCCAGTTGTTTCCGTTTCAGCATTTCGAGTGCTACCAGTTCTTTCTCTACCTGACCATTCGTAATGAATAGAGTAATGTTGAATCCGTGTTTCTCGGCAGACTGGGTAAAGGCCTGTATGAATCTGATAAGTAGCGGATTGAAAGCGACTGCAACAATTCCAATCAAACAGGTAGCGCCCTTTTTTAGAGATATTGCATTACCGTTAGGTACATAATCCAGTTGTTCCATGATTTCAATTACTTTCTTTCTGGTAGATTCGCTTACGTACGGATGCCTATTAATAACACGTGAAATGGTTGCAGTGGATACACCCGCCAAACGGGCAATCTCGCTGATATTTGCCATGTAGTCCACCTCTTTGTTGTAATCTCGCCATCTCAATGAGCTTATAAAATAAATCGTGGTATTGATGCTTGACATGTAATGCATTACACAATTTACAGTACAACTATGATTCAAAACCCTTACATCAGGAGGTAAAGATATGAAAAAAGGATTAAAGATTGTAACCATCGGCGGTGGCTCTAGCTATACACCGGAACTTATGGAAGGATTTATCAAACGTCATCATGAACTTCCTGTCAAAGAATTATGGCTTGTGGACATCGAGGCGGGGAAGGAAAAACTCGAGGTCGTTGGTGCCATGGCTAAACGCATGGTAAAAGCCGCAGGAATCGACTGTGAAGTTCATTTATCGCTAGATCGCCGGGAAGCATTAACGGATGCAGACTTTGTAACTACACAACTTAGAGTTGGGTTGATGGATGCCCGTATCAAGGACGAAACTATTCCCAATAAATATGGAATGATTGGACAAGAGACAAATGGGGCAGGAGGCATGCTTAAAGCGTTTCGAACCATTCCGGTAATTTTAGACATTGTTAATGATATGAAAGAACTCTGTCCGGATGCATGGCTCATTAACTTCACCAACCCTGCAGGCATGGTGACGGAAGCGGTTCTCCGTTATGGAAAGTGGGACAAAGTGATCGGACTATGCAATGTTCCTATTATGTCCACCAAAATTGAATCAACTGTATTGGAAATAAAGGAGGAGGAACTATTCTTCAAATTTGCGGGCATTAACCATCTGCACTGGCACAAGATTTATGATAAGTCCGGACAAGATCTTACCCTTGAAGCAATCGAAAAAATGTACGGACCGGAAGCCAAAGTGGATAAAATGGTTGAGAATATCCCCAATATGAGATTTTTGCACGAACAGGTTCTCCAATTGAAAATGCTTCCTTGTCCATACCACCGTTATTACTACATGACCGATGCCATGATCCATGAAGAGCTGGAAGAAGTAAACACAGTAGGTAGCCGTGGCCAAGTCGTCAAAGAGTTGGAAGAAAACCTTTTTGAACTGTACAGAAATCCGGAGCTGGATTACAAACCGAAAGAGTTGGAAAAAAGAGGTGGTGCGCATTATAGTGATGCTGCATGCGAAATCATTAATTCCATTTATAACGATAAAGGAACTCGAATGGTTGTAAGCACTCGGAACAACGGGGCAATCAGTGATCTGCCAAGTGAGAGTGCCATTGAAATTACAAGCATGATTACTTCTCACGGTGCAGAACCAGTCCATTTCGGCTCATTCCCACCCGCACAACGAGGATTGTTGCAAGTTATGAAAGCTATGGAAGAACTCACTATAGAAGCCGCTGTGACAGGCGATTATGCTACGGCATTACAAGCATTTATCATAAATCCGCTTGTTCAAAGTGGCGACACAGCAAAGGCCTTGCTGGATGAGTTGCTTGAAGCTCACCGAGCTTATTTACCACAGTTTCATCAATAAAGTAAAAATGGTTAACAAGATCACGAATATTCATCAGCATTAGTCACTTGATAATACAGAATATCCCTGAATTCAACGGGGTGGATTAATTCGTACCGAGTTCAGGGATATTCTGAGTAATTACTTACATAAAAAAGTGAATCTAATCGTATACGTTTGCTCTTATTGTAAAAGCATGTCGAATAAAAGAGTCACATCTTGGGACGAGCTTACAGATATTATTTTTGTTTCTGAAGATCCAGCTTTCTTTTTTACAACTTCCGTCATTTCGTTCACGGTCACTACCACATCCGCTCTTTGTATAGCCTGAAAAAGCTCCTCGTCTGGTGATGAGATATCAATCGTTTGAATGTCTGCGGAAGAACGACGCTGGATTTCGTCCAGATAAAACAGGCAGGCCATAGTTTTGCATTCAATGAAAAGGTAACGCTTCTTCTTCTCGTGTTTGGCTCCAAATAATTGTGTATATGCAAATCCTGACAACATGACATTTTCTATATTGAAACCTTGTTCAAATGCGTCTTTTACGGTCTTCTCCACGAATGAAAAATAAGAATTTTGCTGCTTGAATTCCTTTATCCGGTCTTCATTAGCTATTTGAGTTCCTCGTCCTTTTTGCATGATCAGCAGTCCTTCTTCTTTGAGCTGTGAATATATCCACTGTATCGTGTTTCTATTAACAGAGAGCTGCTCCGCTAATTCATTCGTTGAAGGCAAAGCATCATCCGCTTTCAGAAAGTCTTTACTGATCAGCCATTTAATTTGTTCTTTAATTTGCACATTAATAGGCAGTGGAGATTGGGGATCTGTTTTGAAGGGCAAACGAGAATGTTCCATAATAACCATCCAACTTTCTGGGTTAACTAGTGTTCTAGATAAGCTCAATATTAAAACAATCGTTCACAAAAATCAATAAAGGTAATAAACAATAGGAATAATGGTTTTATATGAGAACAGATCATCTTGACAAATATAAATCATTCGAATAACATTATCCTAGTTAACCAATTAACTATGTAACTAGGCATCAAAAAATGATTATTCTACTAAGGAGTGATTTTGTTGAACTGGAAAGAGATATCGACACTGGACCAATGGAAAGAAGTATTGGAACAGTCGGATCAACGCGGAAAGATAATACTTAAGCATAGCACTACATGCCCAGTGAGTGCGAATGCACTAGGGGAATACGAACAGTACATCAAAGAGAGCCACACTGAAGACATTGATTTTTATCTTGTTAAGGTCTTTGAATCGCGTCATGTGTCTAATCAAATTACTCACGATCTTGATGTTAAACATGAATCTCCTCAAATTATCTATGTTAATAACAAAGAGAAATTTTGGACTACCTCTCATTGGTCGATTACAAAAGAACACATAGCCGCTGTTTTGAACTAATAACTACTACTTTATAAACCTAAAATGAAGGATGGTATACAATGAATTATTCACACTTTGCCAAACAATTAGATATCACTCGCGGAAATTTATACAAAGTATTGGAATCGGTATCCGAAACTAGCGCCGACAAACAACCCGTCGGATTCAGTAACACGATACGTTGGAATGTTGGGCACATTCTTACAGTAGCTGAAATGTTTATTTTCAACAATCTCCAAACTTCTGGCCTACCTAAGGAATATACCAGCTTGTTCGCTCCCGGTACCAAACCCTCTGACTGGAAAGGTGAGCCCATTCCGTTGTCAACATTACTTGCGCAGTTGCAGGATCAGGTTGTACGTATCAAACAACACGTAGAGATTTATTCTGATGAAACCCTGCCAGAACCATTGAAATTGGGACCTGTTCTCCAATTGAATTGCATGGGGGAAGTGTGTAACTTAGCCCTGTATCACGAAGCGATGCATACGGGATTCATCCATGCCTTAAAGCGCATCGTCTAAGGGAAACTGACTGGACAATAAAAGGAGCGGATCGACATGGCCGATATGAAATCTAATTTGAATACTGCATGGTATAAAGACACTAAAGGTAGCGGTAGACTGAAGGCAGATTATCTTAAAACGAATATCGCGATTCCCGAGTCTTCGGGAGGGAGTGGGGAAGGAGCCAATCCTAAAGAATTGTTGGTTTCCTCTGCCACTACTTGTTACATCATGACACTCGTGTATATGTTGGAACAGAAGCAACTGTCAGTTACTGGAATAGTGATGAATACAGAGGCTGTAAATTCCAAAGAAGAAGGATTTCGAATTGTCCATCTTCCTCAAGTTATTTTGTCCGCGAATTCCACTGAAGAGCAGATTCAGTCTGTGCGCAAAATCATGATTAGCGCAGAGCAAGTGTGTGAAGTAGGAAATTTGCTCAAAAAAGCAGGTGTTCAGATTGAAGTAGAAGGCAAAGTAGAGATTGAATCTGGTACAGATGTAGTAAGTCAATACATTGAGGAAAATCAACTAAACTGGGATTGACGTTCAATCATAATGCAGGTTCGTCAGTGAGGATACAGATATGAAAGAAATGATGGAATTAGCTTCGCTAGATATGGTGGAACGGTTTGTTAGTGAACATGAATTAAGTTTTTTATATGTATCTCAAACGAATTGCAGTGTTTGTCATGCATTGCTCCCTAAGATCAGAATGCTATTAGAAGAATATCCTAAGATTCAATTGGGGCATATCGACATTCACAATGTAGAGAGCATAGCAGAGAAATATATGATTTTCACAGCTCCGATCATGTTGCTGATCATAGAACAGAAGGAATATGTCAGAGCAGATCGATTTGTTCGCTTTAACGAGCTTAAGCATAAACTGGATCAGATATACCAATTGTACACCCAGTCCATGTAAACCCAATGAATCGGAACTCTTGGGAACAACACCGGGCAAAAGTCACACTTACTTGAGCTGGCGCCAATCAAATTTGGAGCCAGCTTGATTCATTTCCCGTTGATTACTTGTGCCGACTGTGCACTCGAATAGGAGATATGCCTTGCAGTTTATTACAATTGGTCCTTTCAATATTAGCCTGGAAATGTTGATCGTTAGTGCTTCCGTAATTGCAGGTTATTTTGTCTTAAAAGGGCGTTTGCGTGTAATGCGAAATGAAAACAGCAGTGAAATCCATGAATTAAAACGCTTTTGGTAAGAAGGATGTCCAGCTTTGTCACGTAGCTTGAGAGGAAATTTAGTAAGTTTCAGGTCTTGCAATTTTGTGGAGGAAGGGATAGTACGATGACATTGATTTATATCTTATTGGGGCTGGCGGGTATATGGGGACTGACTCAACTATGGCCTCTGCGTTCCCTTACTTATATTAATATCGAGGACTTGGACCTCACTCAAGAACGTTGGGGAAAGGTGAAAATCCTGGATGTCAGAGACGCGAGCGAGTATTGGACTGCTCATATTCCGGGCACAATAAATATCTCGGTTGGCAGACTGCCTGTATTGTGGAGCAAACATATTGAGCCGCATGATGAAGTATTCATCTTTTCCCGAAGTTGGATTCAGCGAAAAAAAGCTGCAAGAATTCTGGCACGTCGGGGCTTTCGGCAGTTGTATGCTGTTAGAGGTTGTTTTCTTTCAATGAATAAGGGAAACGTGGCATCTCCGTGTCCATGTATGCAATGAAGCGTTTCATTAATGGCTGTGCAACAGATTTAAGGCAAAAACAAGCAGTTGAACAAATTAAAACGGTTATTGCTAAATCTTTCGGCCGCGGCTATAATGAGAATGCGAGTTAAGGATAGTGATTGTTTAATTACAAGCTAGACCTGCTTGCACATCGTGAATTTGCGCTATATTTAGCGTTTATTTCAAGATGTGCGGGTGGGTCTTTTTATTTGTATTAAGGGGGAAATGAGATGATTATTCTTAAGATCCTTAACAATAATGTGGCGGTTACACACGACAAATTGGGTCAGGAAGTCATTGTGATGGGCAAAGGAATTGCTTACCAAAAGAGAATAGGCGATGCTCTTGATGAGCAAAGCATTGATAAAATTTACTCCCTTTCTACCAAGGAGGCATTTATCAAATTTCAGGAACTCCTGACGGAAATCCCTTTAGATTACTTCGATGTTGCGGATAGAATCATAAATTTCGCAAAAATGACGCTAGGCAAAAAACTGAATGATAGTGTATATATATCGCTCAGCGACCATGTTTTCTCAACCGTAAGCCGTTTTAGAGACGGAATCTCCCTCAAAAATGCTTTACTTTGGGATATTAAACGGTTTTACGCGGATGAGTATAAGGTTGGTTTGAAGGCGCTTCAATTCATCAAGGAGTCTTTTGATATTCAGTTTCCGGAAGATGAGGCTGGTTTCCTGGCTTTGCACATAGTCAATGCAGAGGATCGCCAAGAAAGTCAAGATATCTACAGAGTGACCAAAATCATTCAGGAAATTAGCGACATTGTCAGGTATTATTTTCAAATTGAATTCGATGAACAATCCGTAGCATTCTATCGATTTATTACGCATCTGAAATTTTTTGCGCAAAGATTAATCAGTGGAAATTTACATGAGAATGAAAGCGACCAAGATCTTCTGGATGTGATAAAAGAAAAACATCAGAATGCGTATCGTTGTGTGGGCAAAATCGAAACCTACATCAGAAACAACTACAATTACAGCCTTACGGGTGAAGAAAAACTGTATTTGACGGTCCACATTCAACGCGTGGTGTATAAGACAAGAACATGACTTAACCAGGAAAGGAGGTGAGGGTTTAAGAGTAAGCCAGGATGGTGACATTAAGTTGGCCAAACCCTTCACTATGCTGTTTCAGCTAGAATATGGAGGAGAACATAAATGGGAAAATATCAACAGTTAGCGGAAGAGATTGTGAGTCAAGTAGGGGGATCAGATAACATTAGTGACCTCACTCATTGTGTTACAAGGTTAAGATTTCATCTGAAGAACGATTCCATACCCGATGATGAAGTTATGAAAAAGCTGGACGGGGTAGTAACAGTCGTACGTTCAGGTGGGCAATATCAAGTCGTTATTGGAAATCATGTTTCTGAAGTTTATTCGGAGGTCAACTCACTAGTTAAACGGAATCCAGACAATACGAGTTCTTCAAACGAAAAAGTTGTTAAAAAGAAAAAGCCGCTGGACGCTTTCATTGATGTAATATCAAGTTTGTTTCAACCTATTCTCGGCATTCTGTTAGCTGCGGGGATGCTAAAAGGCTTCAATACGTTGTTCAGCACACTTAACCTCTATACAACGGATAGCGGGGCATATATCATCATTAATGCCATGGGGGATGCTTTGTTTATGTTCCTTCCTGTATTCTTGGGATATACATCTGCTAACAAGTTTAAAGTACAACCTTTTATCGGCATACTCATTGGATTAGCTATGTGTTATCCCGCTATTCAGTTGGATGCCTTGGCAGGTTCTAGAGAGCCGCTTTACACACTATTCAGCGGATCTGCCTTCAGTTCTCCAGTTTATCTGGATGTGTTCGGCGTTCCATTGATCAGCATGAACTACACATCCACTGTTCTGCCAATCATCATCGTTGTTTACTTTGCATCTAAAGTTCAACGTACGCTGGATAAAATTGTTCCGAGTGCGATTAAATTTTTCATGATCCCGATGGTCACGGTGCTGATTTCCTTATCCTTGGGCTTCCTATTGATCGGACCTGTTGCGAGTTATGCGTCTGAATTAATTGCTCAAGGCATACTGGTGGTACGAGACGCAAGTCCATTATTTGCAGGATTCCTTTTGGGGCTCTCATGGCAAGTACTTGTCGTGTTCGGACTGCATTGGGGACTCATCCCTTTATATATTAACAACATTACGAGCATGGGATATGACACTATCATGGCCTCCGTCTTTGCAACTTCATTTGCGCAGTTGGCCATTGTGCTTGCAATTATCGTGAAAACCAAGGATAAAAAGCTTAAGGCTCTAGGCTTCCCTTCGGCCATTTCTGCATTGTTTGGCATCACTGAACCGGTCGTTTACGGTATTATCCTGCCGCGCAAGAAGCTGTTTATTATGAGCTGTATCGTTTCGGGTGTTGCTGGTGGATTTTATGGACTGTACAACCTTAGAGAGTTTACTTTTGGTGGATTTGGTATATTTGAGTTTTTGACGATGTTCGACCCTAATGAACCAGGCACGTCTAATATTATGATTGCCATCATTGGTGTAGTGTTTGCCATGGTTGTCTCGTTTGCATTAACACTCGTCATGTTCAAGGATGATAAGCCGGAAGCTGACTCTGCTACATTGTCTGTAGATCCACCTAAATCAGTGTCTAAAGTTGGAAAAAAACATACGATGCTCAGTCCGATGAACGGGGAGATCATTCCGATTAAAGACGTTCAGGATGAGGCTTTCTCTCAAGAGCTATTAGGTCGAGGGATTGGAATTCGTCCTTCTACAGGCGAACTGTTTGCCCCCTTTGCCGGAAAAATCGTTACGCTCTTCCCGACTAAACATGCCGTTGGAATAATTTCGGATGAAGGAATGGAAGTATTGATTCACATCGGTTTTAACACCGTTCGATTGAAAGGAAAGCATTTTGAAAGTTTCGTGCAAGAAGGGGACATTGTGCATCAAGGGCAGAAACTGGTCAAATTTAACATTGCCGAGATCGAGAAAGAAGGATATTCCTTAGTAACGCCAATGATTGTTACAAACACGGAGAATTATCTGGAAATCGTCGAGACCAAAGAAAATAAAGTGAATGCAGGCGATGTGCTGCTGACAGGCTTGTTGTAAGAGAATAATTATATATCTCATAAAAAAGAAGGAGACGATAAATGTGGGATTTAAAGATGGGTTCTTATGGGGAGGGGCAACCTCGGCTAACCAATCAGAGGGAGCTTACAATGCGGACGGCAGAGGGCTAGCAAACGTTGATTTGAGCCCGACTGGCGACGTGCGAGAAAGTGTACTTATGGGACAAACTAAAATGTTTGACTTTGACGAGAATTATTACTATCCCGCTAAAGAAGCCATTGATATGTATCACCATTTTAAAGAAGATATTGCCTTGTTTGCCGAAATGGGTTTCAAGGTATATCGCTTGTCGATTGCTTGGAGCCGTATTTTCCCCAAAGGAGATGAGACAGAACCTAATGAGGCTGGGCTTCAATTCTACGAAGACTTGTTCAAAGAGTGCCAAAAGTATAATATTGAACCCCTCGTCACCATTACTCACTTTGATGTTCCAATGCATTTGGTCAAGGAGTATGGTTCATGGCGGAACAGAAAAATGGTTCATTTCTATGAAAGACTGTGTACGGTGATATTTAATCGTTACAAAGGGTTGGTTAAATATTGGATTACTTTTAATGAAATTAATATGGTCTTAGAAGCGCCATTTTTAGCAGCTGGGCTGTTCATTGAAGAACACGAAGACGCGGAAGCTGTAAAGTTCACAGCCAGTCACCATGAACTGGTAGCCAGTGCGTTGGCCACCAAAATTGCCCATGAAGTTGATCCGGAAAATATGGTAGGTTGTATGCTTGCTGCCAATGCTCCGTATCCTAGAACATGCCACCCACAGGATATATGGAAAGCGAAGCAGGTTGAGAACCAAAGCTACTTCTTCATTGACGTTCAGGTACGAGGTGAGTATCCTGTCTATACACTCAAAGATCTTGAACGCAAAAATATAGTACTCCCATTCGAAAAAGGAGACCAGGAATTACTAAAACACCACACCGTTGATTTTATCGGATTCTCGTACTATTCTTCCAGTGTGGTTAGCGCAGATCCTACACAAACGGATACGATTGGAGGCAATTTGTTCCCCAGCTTGCCTAACCCCTACTTGAAAGCTAGTGACTGGGGCTGGCAAATTGATCCACTCGGTTTGCGGATTACGATGAACAACATTTATGATCGATATCAAAAACCTTTATTCATTGTAGAAAATGGTCTCGGTGCTGCCGATATAGCGGATGAGAGCGGATATGTTGAAGATGACTATCGAATTGCTTATCTAAGCGAGCACATAAAAGCGATGAGAGATGCTGTAGAGTATGATGGCGTCGATTTGCTTGGGTATACTGTATGGGGACCGATTGACATTGTAAGTGCAAGTACGGGAGAAATGAAAAAAAGATATGGTTTCATATATGTTGACCGGGACGATGATGGTCAAGGAACATTAAAACGCTCCAAGAAAAAATCATTCGAATGGTACAAGAAGGTTATTGAGTCAAATGGTCAGAATCTGGATGCCTAATTCATAATAAGGTCAACATAAACAAAGGTCACTCCCACTTTGCTTGACAGAGTGGAAGTAACCTTATGTTTTCTAATTTTATTATTTTACAATAAAATAATTTTGCAACTGGTTTCGAAGTTTTTCACCTTCAACTTTAATCTGAACTATTGTGTTCTGTAATACCGTGTTTATTTCTTATTGCGATGTGAAATCTTCAGTCGATTTCACATCGCAATACATGCCATTAAGTGCGCCGACAAAGGCATAATGGACCTGTTCAGCTGGTACGACCTTATTTTGATAGGATAGCTCTCTCGTTGCACATGCATCTTCAATAAGTGTTGTTTCATAGCCGAGATCAACTGCAGCTCTAACGGTTGCATCAATACACATATGTGTCATCATCCCTACAACCACTACTTTGGTTATTTCTTTCTCTTTAAGTTTGCTTTGTAATTCGGTATTCAAAAAGCTGTTAGGAAAATGTTTATTAATAATACTTTCATTTTCTAATGGTAGAACAGCCTCATGTATTTTTACACCTTCCGAACCTGGAAGAAAGAAACCAATCGCTGGGTCACTTGCGATATGCTGAACATGGAAAATGTTATCCTTGTGATTTTGTCTGAACCAATCAAGCACTTTTGCAGCATTAGAAGCTGCTTTTTCAGGATTGCTTAATTCCATCTTCCCATTCGGGAAATAGTCATTTTGAATATCTACAATAATTAGAGCTGTGCTCATTATTCTCCACCTCGTATAAAATATTTTGTTACACTATGATCATAAATCGAATTGTAATTTTATTCGATAAGTTAACGAAACACTTTTATCCCAAAAAAATTCATGGTGAAAGGAATCTATTATGGAACTTGATCATATTGATTTTCAGATCCTTCGGTTACTATCTAAAAATGCACGTGTTCATTGGGAATTGGGACTTTCTTTTCTTTTACAGCCTTTGTCATTTTCTATATGAAAACAACAGACCATCATTTGTTATAAAATCAATGAACGATCGAAGAGAGGTATTGGAGGTTCACCGCGTATCGAGAGAAGGCTTTTACCATTTAAAAAAATAAAACCAGCTCTCAAGAGCAATTAAATCTTTTTCTCAGAATTGCGTGATGAATGTGTGAATTTAAGATAGTACATTTTTGTAGCTCCAAAGCTGAGTCAGAGATACCGTGAAAACTACTTTAGTGAATAGATTTTTTGATTAACAAGAATATAGTACATTCAAAGTCGCAAATTATGTGACTTTTTTGGATTTTTCAAGAACACTTTCATCAATCAATGAGAATGATCGAAACACTTTACTACATCTATGTAAAAATGGACTAAAAGCTTATAGACTATATCTTATGATGAAATAATAACTAAGAGAAAAATTTCAACTTTTATATCTGACGTTATCTAATCATTTGAAGTTTATGAATTTAATCGTAAGAGGAGTATTCAGATGAAAAAGCCACTAAAAGATCAAAAAATGGTGATGTTGATTTTACTAAGTAATATTTTCACAGCCTTTCTCGGAATTGGATTAATTGTTCCCGTTATGCCCTCTTTCAAAGACATGTTGGATTTATCCGGAAGTACAATGGGCTATCTGGTTGCAATCTATGCCTTATCCCAGTTAATTATTTCGCCTTTTGCTGGTAGATGGGTTGATCGTTTTGGAAGAAAAAAAATGATCGTTATCGGGTTACTGGTATTCAGTTTGTCAGAATTAATTTTCGGACTAGGAACACACGTTTCGATACTTTATTTGTCCAGGGTACTGGGAGGAATAAGTGCTGCGTTTATCATGCCAGCTGTAACAGCATACGTTGCTGATATTACGACTACAGAGGATAGACCAAAGGCGATGGGATACGTCTCCGCTGCGATCAGCACCGGATTTATTATTGGGCCAGGTGTGGGTGGATTTATTGCCGATTATGGAATTAGGATGCCATTTTTCTTTGCCGCTGCTATGGCACTCCTAGCCGCTATTTCCTCTTCGATTATATTAAAAGAGCCTCTGTCACATGATGAGATGCAACAACTATCGTTAAACACAAAGGGATCTAGCTTCGTTAAGGATTTAAGAAAATCAATTCAACCACTCTACTTCATAGCCTTTATTATGGTCTTTGTCCTTGCTTTCGGATTATCTGCCTACGAAACGGTATTCAGCTTGTTTTCTGATGAGAAATTTGGCTTTAGCCCCAAGGATATCGCAAGTATCATCACCATAAGTTCCATTGTAGCGGTAATTATTCAAATTTTATTGTTCGGCAAATTAGTAAATAAATTAGGCGAAAAAATGGTGATTCAGATCTGCCTAATCATGGGTTCGGTTTTAGCATTCATATCTACTATTGTCACGAGCTTTATAGCCGTTTTGATTGTAACTTGTTTTATTTTTTTAGCGTTTGATTTATTACGACCTGCCCTAACTACCTTCTTATCTAAAACTGCTGGTAAACAGCAAGGTTTTGTAGCAGGTATGAACTCTACTTACACGAGCTTGGGGAATTTTTTTGGCCCAGCATTGGGTGGTATTCTATTTGACATTAATATTCACTACCCTTACCTTTTTGCAGGAATAGTTCTGATCATTGGTTTAGGACTTACAGTATTATGGAAAGGAAAATCTAATCAAGCCTCACTACGATAAGAAGTGTTTTTAAGGGGAGAAACGCCAAGTGGAAGAGACGTGGAATATAGCCTTGAGACAACATAAAGTAGGGTGGCTGATAAAATAATCTCTCAGGAAATGTACTGTAGCACATTCCCTGAGAGATTAAAGTGTTATTGAAACGAATTCTGAGCGATGTTACTGAAAGTATTCTTAAGAACCAAAAATTGTTTTTATATGCGGTTGTTGCAACCAAACCTTCAGCGAGGTCAATTGGATATCAGGGACAACCACACGATCTTTCACGTCATAATAGTTCAGGGAATCAATATTAGCTCCGATCCAACGATAGAAGCCTCCAATACCAGCTGCTTGGTCCGCCCCCATTACTGGTGTGAGCGCTGCTTCAAAATCATCATAGTTCAAGAAATTGAATTTTAGATCTTGTCCCAACGCTTGTGTAAAACGCTCACCGAGTTCTGCACCAGTAAGTGCTTCCGAACCTGGAGCTAACAGCACTTGACCTGCCAGCTCAGGATGGGTTAACGCATAATAATGATATTGCGCTGCGTCTTCGGAGCTGATCCAAGGGATCGGTTTATCTGCTGGCACAGGGTAAAAGAGCATCCCATTATTGATCAGACCCGGAATCAAGAAGTTCTCCATATAGAGTGTGGGTTTTACCAAAATAGTTGGAATACCGCTTTGTTGTACGTACTCGATCAATTCTCGTTTAACATCCAACGTTTTGGTGTCGGTTGGTTGTTCTGGTAAAAAGCCATTCGAATTCACAACGATCAATTTCACGTGCGCTTGTCGAGCTGCTTCAACGGCATTCGTAATTTGTTGCTTCATTAATGCTGTGTCATACTCGATTGGCATATTCAAGAAGACTTTATTAACACCATTATTAACTTCATTCAGCGATTCAGGTACAGACAGATCTCCAACAAATGCCTCTATACCTTGTTCTTTTAAAGTCGCTACGTTTTTGTCATGACGTGTAATGGTGCGAACAGCTACCCCTTGGGAAGTTAACAATCTTGCTACGGCTCCACCTTGTACCCCTGACGCTCCATAGACTAATATCGTTTCCATATATACAACAGCTCCTTATAGTTACATTCATTTGTTCAGTATTGAACTAAATGTTATATTTATAATAACTAACTCACAAACTTTATGTAAGTACGCACATTCGGGATATCAGGTATCTCCCGTGATACTTTTGGAGGTAAACTTATGGAGATCGAACCACTGGAAAATTGCAGTCCTTGTCCGGTTGAATTTGCAGTCAATACAATCGGTGGCAAGTGGAAAATTCTAATTTTGTACCATTTATTGAATAAAGATATTATACGGTTTAACGAACTACAAAAATCACTCTCCACGGTGACGCATCGTACACTTACGCGTCAATTGCGTGAGCTTGAAGAAGATGGGCTAGTGAGCCGCGTTGCTTATGCTGAAATGCCTCCTCGTGTCGAATACTCACTAACAGATAAAGGACATAGTCTCACCCCGATTCTATTGCAATTGCAAAACTGGGGTCTACAACATATGTAAGCACCTTGAACACAAGAAAACACCATTAAAGTCGCTGTAATAGCCAATTTTCCTATTATAAGGAGTCGGTATTATTCATGCTCATATCTGAATTAAACTGATATTTAAAAGATGCCCCCAATGATTGAATACATCATTGGGGGCATCTTTTATTTAAATCATGTATAAAGATAGCTTTTTACCTCTCGAATAGTTCAGCTGAGGCATTCAGCAATTATAAATCTAAGGATAAGCTTATTTAAAATACTTTGAGAAAGAAGACTTCCTCGTAGATGAAACGACTAGTAGCAGACCAGCCATTCATAATTAAAGTGTAAACCCGGGATAATAATGCTTTAAGAAAAAAAAGATCTAATAAGGGGACAAAACTGATGAAGGGTCGATTTAAATTTACAGTCTTTATTTTAATAATGCTGGTAATTGTAAGTGGTTGTCAAAATACTTCAAAACAACAAGTTCGACCATGCTAATTTAAGAGGAATTCTTAAAGAAGCTAGTATCCTATGCGTATCTTAACACTTAATCCATTGAAGACATAAGACAGAATACGATTTTGATGGGAAAAATCACAGGCAATGAGCAGCTTTTTATATTCCAGAATTTTAACTAATGGCCAGAAAAAAAAGGTTTCCAAATGTCGTGGGACAAGAACTTGGTCCGATTACTGATTGGCAAAGAAGAGGTTCACCATAGAGATCAAAGGATGTATATTGAAACATTAGATGTTGAATTTGCTCTTACAGTGTTTGGGTTTTGATTGGTACTGTTGTAAGTAATCTGAGGCCTATTAACCAGACCGATTCTGTATCACATACAAATAAAGAGGAGTATGGTTGAACAACAATTTAAAGAATTTTCTAAAAAATGTCCCTTTAGAACTACCTCGTTTGTTGTACATATATAGACTTCATCGTGAATACCTGGGAGGTGCCTTAAAGAAACATGGATGAGGAAACCGAATACAGAATTAAAAGAGTACAAGCGGGCGAAATTCAGGACTACGTTTATATCGTTCAAAAATACCAAAAACAGATATTTATGTATTGTTGGAGACTTATTTCAAACAAACAGGAAGCAGAGGATGCTGTTCAGGACGTTCTGGTTAAGGCTTATGAGAAGATAGATCTCTATAAACCTGAGGTGAATTTCTCCGCCTGGCTCTACAAAATAGCCTATCATCACTGCATAAACATAATCCGTCGAAAAAAAATGCAACAGAAATGGAAGTTCAGACTAATGGCTCAAGATCAAACTGCCATTAGTCCTGCAGAGATGCTGGATAAGCAACTCTTTAACGAACCACTATGCCGGGCGCTTGAAAAACTAAATGTAGTTGAACGGAACCTACTGATTCTGCGCGTTTTTGAAGAAAAATCGTTTGTAGAAATAGCTGAAATTTTGAATAAAAGTCCCGATGCCGTCAAGAAAAAGTTTGCTAGAACCAAAATCAAACTCAAAAAATGGATGACACCAAAGGAGGAAGAACTATGCCAAAATTACAACGTACTTCTCAAAACGAAAATCTGAAAGAAATGGATCTCTTGATCCAAGAGGAGTTTCAGAATTTTGATGTCACTGACAAAGTCATGACTCGGGTCCATAAGCTGGCAGTTCACAAGAGAGGCTTGCATGTCAGAGCACGAGTTCGTCAAAGAGTCGTGGTTCTCGGGCTAACCGCAATGTTCGTTCTTGGAGTATCAGTGACAGGGTATGCGGCCTCACAATATATTGAATTCCTTAACAATAAAGGAGAGGTGGTACTAAACACTGCAGCCGCCAAAGAGCCTACTGACTTTGTTACCAATTACACAAAAAGACTGGGCTTTTACACAAATCAGATTAAAGAACAATTGCGACCTGGGGATTATGTAGCCTATTATGTCAAAGATGAGTTAATTAACAACGCTGATAAATTAACCCCCGTAAAATTTGAATATAAGTGGATCGAATATTCAAATTTCAGCAGTTTGCAAGCTGAAATTACACGGACGCAAGCTCCAGTTTTAAAATCAATAACGCAACTTCCTCAAGGGTACCAGTTTGATTACGGATACGTTTATCCTGCCGATCTGTATACAAACCATCTCGCAGATGCTGCTTACCTGAAGTTAACAGACGACCTTAAAAGACAAGCTGAATCTTCTTCGGATGGGCAACGGGTCTATATTCAAAAACTGAATTGGAACAAGGCTGACTTCTCTTTGGCACGCTATGTTAAGGGGAAGAACGTTGTAACTGTAATGGCAACAAGAATATTCCCCGACTCCAAAGTGACCATATTCCAGGACGATCAGGCTAAATCCGAGAAGCTGAACATTCAAGGTAATGAGGTCTATTATATTCAATCCGATATTAAGGATAGGGAAACTAATTCCGTTCCTTACCAACGGATTGGATGGAGGGACGATCACAATCATTTGTTGTATGAAATATCCAATAATAGGGACAGTAATTTAGGTAAAAAGGATCTGGTCAAAATCGCTGAAGAGATTCTGACATCTCCTTAGTGCTCTAAACAACAAAGGGATAAACATGGCACTTTAGACATTAGTTCTGCTTTACTGAAGGACACAAGATATGCGGCAGCACTGATATGTGAATCTAACTCCAGATGATAATTTAATTTAATATGTCGAGGGACAAGAACATAGTCCGATTACCGATTAGGCATTAAAACTAAACGGTTCTTTTCCTCGTTAATTCATTAAGCTATACCAGCTAATAGCTTGTCAAGATTACCAGTAAAGTGATACTAAATCATGTGGTATAGTTAAAATGAGCATGCCAAATAACCCTCCAATTTCCGATTTGTCTTGGAAGGTTATGCCAATAGTAATCTTTTAAATTGGACGAAATTCCTTTTTGTTTTTCAAGATTGCATAGAGCCAATGGACGAGCTTATTTGCACATGCGATTAGAGCTACTTTATGTGGTTTTCCTTCTGCTCTCTTGCGATCATAGAACGCTTTGATTCGCATATTTCGCGAGCGTATAAGCCCACACTGGACAGCCATTACCAGGGCGTAACGCAACTGCCTAGAACCGCGTTTCGTGATTCGGTTTCGAGTTGCTGTAAATTTACCCGAAGCAAAGACACTCGGGTCAATGCCTGCAAAAGCCACCAGCTTTTTTGGGTGATCAAATCGGTCGACTTCTCCAATTTCAGATAAAATTGTTGCAGCAATTTTATGCCCAATACCGGGAATCGACTGAATTAATTCATACTCTTCAATTTCTTCAGCGAGAGCATCTATGTTCTGTTCCAGTTCAGCAAGATGCTCTTGGTACTGAAGAATAAGGGTAATAAGAACTTTCAAATTGATTAAGTGGCTTGCATACATGGTTTGCTGAAATGGGTTTTGCTTCGCCGCGTGTAGCAGTCGCTGAACCCGTTGGTTAATCCAGCCCTCTGAACGCCCCCGTTTCGAAGAAAGTAGTTCTTTCATCTTAGCTTTGAGTGTAATTTCATCCGTCTGTAAAACTGAATATGAGGTTGGAAAATTACTTAAAAACCGTAGTGAAATACGGGAATACATAGCTCCAAAGACGCCTTTGTAAGCTGGGAAAACCTGATCTAAAACGGCTTGGAATTGCAGCTTCGTCTGTACACACATCTTTGAAAGGGACTCATACTGTCTTGTAAGATAGCGTAGATTGAGAAGTTGCACACCTCTTTTCTTAAAAGGTTCAAACTCTTCCTTGTAGTACAACTCTCCTAATAGGTAAGCGTCCGCAGCATCCGTCTTTACTTTACGAAGTTGAGATTTTCTAAGCCGATTTGAGATGAGCGGATTAATGACAATGTAAATGTAGTGATGTTCTTCTAAGAACTGAACAACGGGACTTTGGTAATGGCCGGTTGCTTCTAGAATAAGCAGAGGCCGAAGTTTGGATGTAGTCTCAACATCCTTCAAAACTTGATGTAAAATTGCTAGGCCATCACGAGTGTGCTCGAACTGGAATGTCCCTCTGAAGGGCTTTCCGCGTGCTAAAAAGGCTTGTCCATGGCTTTCTTCTTTTGAAATATCTAGACCGACAACTGGATTCATTTCATCTCTCCCTGTAAGTTTAGATTCACCGGCATCCCTAAGGTTCTTCTGTCGCTCCATAGCATCGCTTGTTATACGGGATCTTACGTCCCAACCAGCCTCAATCATGGTCATGACAAGTAGGGCGAACACTATAGCACTCGGGATCAAGTCCCACGGGCAGGTACGATCGACCGGACTACCTTAATCCTCTATGCAAATGAAAAAAGGATCAACCAGAAAGAACTGGTTGATCTCATAATACGAACGGGCAGGATACTTCGGGAGATCTTGGTGCTTCTGAGATTTCGTTACACAACTAGCTGCAGTTTTGCTATTTTTAGAATTTGCAATTCAAGTAAAAAAAGGACAGGGATGACCTGTCCTTTCTTTATAGATGAGTGTAAAATCCTGATGAGTTTACGGTTCGATCAAGGTTTACAGATCTACTTTCAAGGTGCCCAGCATCTTGGCGAATTTCGGATCGTGGTAGGATAAGAAAAGACTTTCCCGTGTATCGAGGGTGGCAATCTGTTGCATATCGTCTGCGCTCAACTCAAAATCGAAAATGTCGAAGTTTTCGACGATCCGCTCTTTTCTCACCGATTTTGGAATAACAACGACTTCACGCTGAACAAGCCAGCGCAGCACGACCTGAGCGACGGACTGGTTGTGTTTTTCTGCTATCGAGGCCAGAACTTCGTTACCGAACATGTTGCCCTTTCCTTCAGCGAACGGCGCCCACGACTGGTGCTGCACTCCCTGCTCTTTCATAAAAGCGGTACTCTCGATCTGCTGGTAGAACGGATGCGTTTCAACCTGGTTGACTGCAGGTACGATTTCGTTATGCACGATGAGGTCCATCAGACGGTCGGGCAGGAAGTTGCTGACACCGATCGCCTTGATCTTGCCTTCACGGTATAGGTCTTCCATCGCACGCCAAGCGCCATAGTAATCGCCGAACGGCTGGTGTATAAGGTATAGATCGAGATATTCGAGCTGTAACTTCTTCAAGGATTTGGCAAACGCCAGCTTGGCACTCTCGTATCCTGCATCTTGAACCCAGAGCTTGGTCGTGATGAACAGCTCCTCACGCGGCACGCCACTGCGCTTGATCGCGCGTCCGACCGCTTCCTCGTTCAGATAACCGGCGGCGGTGTCGATCAGGCGGTAACCGGCCATCAGCGCTTCATATACCGCGTTCTCGCATTCTTCAGCATCGGGAACCTGGTAGACTCCGAAGCCGATAATCGGCATTTTCACTCCGTTGTTCAATGTTACGTTTTGCATTTTAACTCCTCCTAGTATTTAAATGTATGATAGCAAACGGCGCGTATCCCGGGAATCGGGCACTGCAGCGGTAATTCCACTTACGGCTGAATTGCATTACAATAAGCTTAGAACCTTCGTGCTACACGAAGTCAAGTCGTCTTCACAACTTTATTTTCCAAGGAGGAATTGACATGTATACGGTCAAAGAAGCCGCCCAGATAACGGGACTCACCCAGCACGCCGTGCGTTTTTACACGGATAAAGGCCTGGTGCCTAGCGTACAGCGCAATCAAAATAACATTCGGATGTTCAACGACGAATCAATCAACTGGCTGCATGGCGTGAAATGCCTCAAGCAATCCGGGATGCCGATTGAATTCATTAAAAAGTATATCGATCTCTGTCTCGAAGGGGATTCGACCATTCCGCAACGCTTCGCACTTATGATGGAGCATAAAGAAGCGGCGCTCGTTCAGCTTGAAGAAGCCAAACAGCACGTTGCCCATTTAGAACAAAAAACCGACCTATATCAGGCCATTCTGGAGCACCGCACTCCAGACACGACCAATCCCGGTAACTGGGACAAAATTCAGCATATGCATGCTGACGTATTTTACTCGTCCTCTGTTCGGAAGGCGTGAGACATATTTTGAGCACATCAACCGTTTTGGGGAAAATCTTCGGTTTAAAACTCTTGATTGGCTTGCAATGAACTAGATTCACATCAATCTAGATTGAACTAACGGGAGACTATAGTTTAGAGGGGCTTGGTATGAAAAACATTTTTCTGATTGGCGGTACAATGGGCGTAGGAAAAACAACAACTTGCCAAATTATGAAGGATAAATTGAGCAACAGCGTATTTCTTGATGGGGACTGGTGCTGGGACATGCGTCCATTTCAAGTGACCGAGGAAATCAAAGAGATGGTTATGCAAAATATATGCTTCCTTTTGAATAATTTTATCAAGTGTACCGTTTATGAAAATATTGTCTTTTGCTGGGTAATGCATCAGCAAGCTATTGTTGATGAGATTATTACACGTCTTGATACACAAGGTTGCAAAGTGCATCTCATATCCTTGGTATGCAGTATAGAGGCATTGAAAGAACGGCTGACTAAAGATGTAGATGTCGGAAATCGTACGGAAGATATATTATTAAGAAGCCTAGAGCGCATTCCTCTATACGAACAACTGAATACAACTAAAGTGGATGTCTCGAACATCACCGCCGAGCAAGCAGCAGACTTTATTATTCAGCGGTTCTCAATACCAACTAATTGAATGTGTAGTCTGGTTTCGCATGGAACAAATCTATACGATAAGAATGCTGAATTGCACTGAACCGGTCTGGAGAACAGGTTGAGAAGTTAGAGTTACCGTTTGAATGTACAATTAAACAAGGTAAGTAGCATAGAAAACGTACTGATTCAATATAAAGAAGAAGCATAGTTTGATGGTATTACAATTGTAAATTATTACTCAGGGTATTCCACTAACGGGAAACGTTAGTTGAGTAATAGCAAGGAGCAGTTTGCCGTTGGTAGCTGCTCCTTTTTTAATTAAGATAACTGGCGGTTAATGGAGCAGTTAGATAGAATAGTTGGTATTAAAAGCTTTGGAAAATGGTTTTAGATCGGAGATGAGGTTGATCTGTGACACTATTTTATTATATTGTGCAAGCCATGAGCTTCCTTATGTTACGAATGTGAACCCTGCCGCTAAGGATGATAAACTTATGGAGGTCTACAATACGGAAGAGGATGCAGCAGGATTATATATAACCGGTTTAGTAGAGCTTTTCAAATATATACGCAGCAATATGAGAATAGGTAAGGACTTAGAGTTGTATTGCTGCTGAGCGCACGGACAGGAAAGATTTTTGGATGCTCCAAATAAAGAACTCGACCTCGTGATTGAACTAGCTTAAGAAGTGAATCAAGGTACAGTTTTCCAATAAGCTAACGAAGAAACGTTAGTTCAATAAAACCAAGGAAGAAGCAGCTGATGATGTGATGGAATGACAAAATGTCGAAGGACAAAAACATAGTCCAGTTGAAGTCGCTATTATAGTGGCTTTTTTTTTAGGAACCAAGTCTTGTCCCAAGCTGAGGACAAAAACATTGTGTCATTTCGGATTAGGTAATTATCTAAATAGTATTATGATGGAATCCTGTGGCGAGAGCTTGAGTAAGTTTTTTTGTATCATGAACTAACTTTTTTAGGCAGACAATCATGAACAACATCGTCGGTAAAACCAAACAATATGCCCAGTTTATCTATCTATCTATCTATCTATCGCCTGGCTACAACCTTTGTCGTGTCAAGGGAAGATGAGTTGCACGGGGATGACGGCGTTCTTAGGAGAATAAATATCTTCCATCTGTTCACATAACAGCTTGACGGCTGTTCGTGCCATTTCCTGTTCATCCTGCTGCACATAAGCTACGCCTGAAAGATGTGGATTATCGAAAGATAGTAAATCGATATTTGAGTGTTCGTTCAGAAGACTGATCGCGGCGGATGTAAGGCGTGCTGTTTCTTCAGTCAAGGAGAAGGCTGCCGAAATTCCACTGTGGTTCTGCAAGAAGTTGCTTACATAGTCCAATGCTTGCTCGCTGCGTAGAATGTCGAGAGGAATGTGACACCACAAGCGCTTGTCAATCGAGATGCCTTGATCTGTGTACGCCTGCTCGAAGCCGAGCGTGCGGTCCTCGACGGCTGTATTGGCATTTTCAGGTGAGATGAGCGCAATCTGCTGATGACTCTTGGATAGCAAATGGGACACAGCTTTATACGCACCGCCGTAATTGTCGGATGTAATGGTGTACGTCTCAATGTTGCGCAGATAGCGGTCGATGAACACACACGGGAATTTATCGAGCGACAGACGCAGTAATGATTCGTTGTACTTCTCATCTTCTGTTGGAAAAACGATCAGCCCCTTCACACCGAGCTCCGTTAGTGTACGAATGACGTTTGATTCGATAGAGGAAGACTCGCGCGTGATGCTTAGTACCATGCTGAGGCCGGCTTCTTGTAGGTAGTGTTCCGTGTAGTCAACGAGCTTCTGAATGACACGGGTTCTCATCGTCGGAATGATGAAGCCGATGAGCGGCATGGAGGACGCGCTGCATGGGGATGGCGAGAAATTGATGCTAGAAACAACAAGACTAGAAGAGACGAATGAGCCTTTGCCTTGTACGCGTATAATTAATCCCTCGTCAGCTAGTAGGGTTAGGGCGTTCCTGACGGTAATTTTACTTACTCTGAATTCGTCCATTAGTTCTTGTTCAGAAGGAATGCGATCCGTTGGCCGAAGCTGCCCTGATTTAATTTTCTGTATAATGTTTTCTCGAATTTGTTTGTAGAGCGCCAGCTTTTTCAAAGAGTAGCATCTCCCCATAAACTTTATGATTTTATAATCAATTGGTTATATAAAGCTTATTTCATATATATTATAATACGGCATGTAAAGCGCTTACAATATGGAATCTAAGAAATTGTTGCGAAGGGGTCTTTTCTTTGAAAGGTTAGAATTATGTTAAGGATGGTGGTGCCAAGGTGTATTGAAACCGCTTAAATTAACAGAACTAACTAGTCAGCCAACTTTTCAAATGCATAACAAAAAAAGAGAGGATGACGAACAAATGAAAAAACGCAGTGCTTTAATCTCCATCGTTACACTCCTTATTATGTCACTTGTTTTTACTGCATGTGGTAATCCTTCCGGTTCAAAAACGGAAACGCAGCAATTAGGCGCTAATGCCGGTGAGAATGCAACAGAATTATCATTTTGGACATTCGTAGATTTGCACGGCAAGCATTTGGATAAAATGCTGGGGTTATGGAACCAACAGAACCCAGACAAACAGATTAAGTTGAATGTAACGGTTATGCCTTACGATGATATGCACAACAAGCTCTTATTGGCAGTTACAAGCGGAAAAGGTGCTCCTGATATCGCGGATATTGAGCTTGGTAAATTTCCTAAATTCTTGGAAGGTGACAACGTTCCACTGGAATCTTTGAATGATGTATTTGCACCATACAAAGACGTTGTTGTTCCTTCACGTGTCGAGATTTATTCCAAAGCCGAACAGGTTTATGGATTCGATTATCACGTAGGTGCGACGCTTGCTTTCTACAATACTGAAATTCTCGAGCAAGCAGGTGTTGACTACAAGACAATCAAAACGTGGGAAGATTACAAACAAGCAGGTATCAAGGTTTATGAAAAGACTGGCAAGTACTTAGGTACTGCTGATACATCAGCTACATGGCAAGCATCGCTGCTACTAGCTCAGCAAAACGCTGATTTTACAGATGAAAATGGTAATCCAAAAGTGAACTCACCTGAAATGATTAAAGCGTATGAAATGTTAGTCGATCTGCAGAAGAACAATGTTATTCATACGATCCCTGGCGGACAACCCGACACAGAAGAAGCAAAAGGCGAATACAACAAAGGCAACTACGCAAGTGCATTGATGCCTGAATGGTACATGTCCCGCTTTGTAAACGAAATGAAAGACCTTAAAGGTAAGTATGCAATAGCTCCATTGCCTGTATTTGAAGAAGGTAATCCTCGTTCCGTTGGCTTAGGCGGTACTGGCACAGTTGTTACTAAGAATGGTAAAGACGTTCAGTTGGCAAAAGAATTTGTAGCCTTTGCTAAGCTTTCGAAAGAAGCTACTACTGAAATCTGGAATACACTTGGATTTGACCCAATTAACATGGAAGTATGGAAAGATGATGCAGTTACAAAAAACCCTGATAATGAATACGTCCAATACTTTAAAACAAATGCATTTGATACTTTGAATGAAATCAAGGACGAAATTAGAGCGATTAAGTCCGTTAAAGCCTCACCAACCATCGGCAATATATTCAATACGGTAACTTTGAATGCTATCTTTGAAGATGGCCAAGACGTGAAGGAAGCTTTGGATGAAGCACAAGCAGCAATTGAACAAGAATTGAAATAAATATAATAAGTAAATGATTTGATTAGACCTGTCGGCAGGTATAGTAGTCGGCAGGTTTAACCTTAGTCAAGGGAGATTGAGAATATGATAAAGAAATTTGTATACTCTCAAAAAGTTGCGCCGTATGTTTTTGTATTGCCATTTATACTTATATTTTTGATATTCTGGTTTTTTCCACTTGTAAATTCATTCGTAATGAGCTTTCAAGATAGAATGTTAGGACAGGATCCTAAATGGATTGGTGAAGCGAATTATTCGAAATTACTTACTGATAAAGTGTTTTTGACATCTATTAAAAATAGCGTTGTGTACATGTTAGGAACCTTAGTGCTGTTAATTCCTTTTCCTATGTTATTCGCCGTTATGATAAACAGTAAGTTAATGAAGGGAAGAGAGTTTTTTAAATCTTCGTTCTTTCTCCCTGCATTGACTTCTGTCGCAGTTGCGGGTACCATTTTCCGGCTTACATTCGGTGAAATGGAAGGTTCATTAATGAATAGTTTCCTGGGTCTATTTGGTATAGAGCCTATTAAATTTTTGAAAGACGGAAATTGGAGTATGGCAGCACTATTAATCCTCGCATGTTGGAGATGGACAGGTGTTAATATGCTTTACTATCTATCCGGTTTGAAAAGCATTGACAATGAATATTATGAGGCTGCTTCAATTGACGGGGCATCTGCTTGGCAGAAGTTTAGAACGATCACAATGCCATTATTGAAGCCGACCACGGTATATGTTACGACAATTAGTGTTTATGCAGGTTTAGCCATGTTTACCGAGAGCCTGATGATGTTTAACGGTAACAATTCACCCAAAAATATTGGCTTAACCATTGTTGGATACCTGTATAGACAAGGGATTGAGCAGAATAAGCTGGGTTACGCAGCTGCAGTTGGTATCATTCTGTTAGTCATTGCTATGGTTATCAATTTAACGCAGTTGAAATTTAGTGGAATGTTCAAAAAGGAGGAGGATTAAAGTGGGCAGAAGTCAGACGAGGAGTGATTTCATCTCTAGAATAGTAATTATTTGTTTATTCATTATACTATTCGTTATAATTATGATCCCATTCTACGCAGTGGCCCTATCTTCCTTTAAACCAGGTGAATCATTAGTTAGATATGGTCTTAACCTAAGTTTGGATTTTGAAATCATGAGTTTTGATAATTTCATCTATCTGTTTACTGGACAACATGATTATTTTGTGTGGTTTTGGAACAGTATGATTTTAACAATCGTTCAAGTGGTTTTAACGCTTTTTGTAAGCGCATTTGTTGCATATGGTTTTGCAGCATATCATTTTAAAGGTAAGAACTTCCTCTTTATATGTGTTTTGCTCATTATGATGGTGCCTTTCGAAATACTGCTGGTTCCCTTGTACAGCCTAATTAATGATTTGGGAATGGTGAATAGCTATTCGGCAATCATTCTGCCCGGTATAGCCAATGCCGCGACAATATTTTTCTTCAGGCAATATCTACGAAGCATACCCAAAGAAATTATTCAATCTGGGCGGGTTGATGGCGCAAACGAGTATGCGATTTATTTTAGACTAATTATTCCGATTATGAAGCCATCCTTTGCAGCAATGGCCATTCTGAATGGTATGAATAGCTGGAATAATCTATTGTGGCCATTCATGGTTCTCGGAGATCAGAGTAAATATACACTTCCAATCGGTTTGAAAACGTTGTTAACTCCTTATGGCAATAACTATGATCTATTGATCGTAGGCTCGTTCTTCTCCATCATTCCAATTTTTATACTGTTCATTGCTTTTCAGAAATATTTCATAGATGGTATGACTGCAGGCGCTGTCAAAGGGTAGTGTATATTATGATGAAACAGGTGATAAGATGGAAATCCAACAACGAGCGTTACATGACATTCAACCATTGATTGAGCAAAGAGCTGATCCTTTTATTTACCGACATTCGGACGGTTATTATTACTTCGTAGCATCCGTTCCGGAGTATGATCGGATTGAAATCCGTAGAGCCCAGAACCTTGAAGGGCTTGTTACATCAACTCCTGTAGTGATCTGGAGAAAGCGCGAGACTGGTATCCTTAGTGCTAATATTTGGGCACCAGAACTGCATTTTATTGATGACAAATGGTACGTGTATTTCGCTGCCGCACACACGACGGAAACGAATGAAGGCTTGTTCGACCATCGGATGTACGTGCTAGAGAATGAAAATGCCAATCCGCTCGAAGGCATTTGGACGGAAAGAGGGCAGGTTCGTACCGAGTGGGAAAGCTTCGCCCTCGATGCCACTACCTTTGAGCATAATGGCAGCCGTTATTACGTATGGGCACAAAAGGATCCGAATATTGAAGGTAACTCTAATCTGTATATATCTAAAATGAGCAATCCGTGGACGTTGACTGGGCCGCAAACGATGATTTCGATGCCGGAATATGACTGGGAAATCATTGGTTATAAAGTGAACGAAGGCGCGGCATTTATTCGCAAAGGTAATCGGGTATTCCTCTCTTACTCGGCTAGCGCCACGGATTTCAATTATTGCATGGGCTTACTTGAAGCCGATGCGGATGCTGATTTGCTCGATGCCAACTCATGGCGCAAGTCTCAAGCAGCGGTTTTCTCCACAGAT
The DNA here is from genome assembly GCF_037973995.1 of Paenibacillus sp. FSL R5-0701. NCBI lineage: Bacteria > Bacillati > Bacillota > Bacilli > Caryophanales > Paenibacillaceae > Paenibacillus > Paenibacillus sp. FSL R5-0701. The sequence continues at coordinate 3,834,992 of NZ_CP150230.1, forward strand.
GAGAGTATCTCAATGTATGGTCCCGGTCATAATTCCTTCACGGTGTCAGAGGACGGCGAAGAGACGCTATTTGTGTTCCACGCAAGAACGTACAAGAACATTATAGGAGATCCGCTGTACGATCCGAATCGCCATACATTTGTGACGGAGCTTTTGTGGACGGCTGACGGCAAACCCGATTTCCGCGGCTCTGTTGCAGCACTTGCACGTTCTGTACAGTGAACGAGTGTCCCAACAAGGTTGGTTGATGGATTTGAGTTCGTTTATCCAACTTGCCAAAGAGAGACAGTTAGAACATCGAAGGCACCCTACTGGGTGTCTTCGACTTCGCTCAACAGATAATACGTCGAACCGTAATACAAGTAGTGGAAAGTTGCCTTAAAACTTGCCGCTCCAGTTATCCCGGAAAATCATATCAAAAAAACAAAAACAGTCGCTGATCAATAGGATCGGCGGCTTTTTTTATGTTATCGGTACGATTTTTAGTCCATGCCAAGGACAAGAGCTTCTATCGATTGCCGGAATGGACAAGAACATTGTCCGATTACCGTTAAGAAGTACATCTAAAGAATAAAGATGTAATTTAAATCTTAACAGGCAGCATAAATTTTGCACAGTTTTCAAATTTCTTATGGGACAAACAACTCGATAAGATACAAAAACGGGCTTTGAGTCACTTACAGCAAGACGAACTGTAAGAGGTAAGTTTCTGATTTGTTACAAGGTTAGCATATGTACAAGGTTGTAATTATATAAATTTCAGTTGGAAATGATGATTTCAGCCTGATGTAATGATTTGTAAAATAAGGTTATCAAAAAAGAACAAGGAGAGGTTCCCATGACAAAGCCAGACGTCACGCACCATCCACAGACATCAGGTTATAGCCATAAAATCAATGATCCATTCTGGTCGCATTATATTGAACTGGTCCGCAACGTAGTTGTTCCTTATCAATGGGAAGCGCTCAATGACCGTATCGAAGGAGCTGAACCAAGCCGGGCCATACGGAATTTCCGCATTGCTGCAGGGGATGAAGAGGGCGTTCATTATGGCATGGTTTTTCAGGATAGCGATGTTGCGAAATGGATTGAAGCAGCTTCGTACCTGCTCTCCGCGAAGCCCGACCCGGAACTTGAAGTCCTCGTGGATTCTGTTATTGAGACCATAGCTCGGGCACAGCAAGCCGATGGTTATTTGAACACGTACTTCACCCTGCGTGAACCTGGGGCGCGCTGGACGAACCTCGCCGAGTGTCATGAACTTTATTGCGCAGGACATATGATTGAGGCTGGTGTGGCGTACTATCATGCCACGGGCAAGCGCACGCTGCTGGATGTGGTTATTCGCCTGGCGGATCATATAGGCACCGTATTTGGTACAGAGCCGGGACAATTGCCAGGTTATGATGGACATCAAGAGATTGAACTTGCACTATTCAAATTGTATGAGACGACAAAAGAAGAGAAATATCTGGAACTGAGCCGTTATTTTCTGGATCAGCGGGGAGCGAGTCCGCATTTTTTTGTAGAGGAATGGGAGCAAAGAGGCCGTACCATACATTTTGGCGAGTTGGATATGGTTCACCGACACACGTACTCGCAGTCCCATCTGCCTATTAGGGAGCAGTCGACAGCAGAAGGCCATTCGGTTCGACTGGTTTACATGTGCGCGGCTATGGCAGATGTAGCTGCAAAAACGGAGGATACATCGCTGAAAGAAGCCTGTGAACGGTTGTGGAGCAACATCGTAAGCAAGCGAATGTACATTACGGGAAGCATTGGTTCATCAGCCAAAGAAGAAGCATTTACAGGCGATTATGATCTGCCTGGAGATACCGCCTACGCAGAGACCTGTGCTTCAATTGGCCTGATCTTTTGGGCGAAGCGCATGCTGCAGATGGAGCAGGATAGCCGGTACGCAGACGTTATGGAGCGAGCCCTGTACAACACGGTGATTAGTGGAATGTCTCTGGATGGTCAACGTTTCTTCTATGTGAATCCGCTTGAAGTCGATCCGAAGATGCAACGTGTAAATCCTAATTATGCCCACGTGCGAACACGCCGGCAAGGGTGGTTTGGTTGTGCTTGCTGTCCGCCGAACATTGCGCGATTAATTGCCTCATTGGATCAATATGTATATACCCCGGCTGTGGAACAGGCTGCGTTGTATGTACAATTGTACATCGGAGGGGAAGGGGAATTCACACTTGAGGGTAGGAGAGCAGCCCTAACCATGGACTCTGACTATACCTCCACTGGAGATGTGAAGCTGATCGTTCGGCCTGATTCCCCAGAGGGAATGCAGTTTACGATAGCTCTGAGAAAGCCGGACTGGTGCAAGATTCCCGAGCTGTGGATTAATGGGGAGAAGAGCGAACAGGATGGTTTTACTTTTGAATACGGTTACATAAAAGTGAACCGTTCGTGGAAAGCCGGTGATGAGATTAAACTTCACTTCCCTATGGAGTTGCTGCGGATGAAAGGGCATGATCACATCAAAACCGCTTTCGGAAAAGTAGCCATCCAGCGGGGACCGTTTATGTACTGTCTCGAAGAAGTCGACAATGGCCGCGGATTGCATCGCATTCAGCTGCCCCGGGATGCCGAGTTTCATATCGGTAGCGGGGAACAGATGCCTCTGGGGGTTCCGGATCTTACAACCATTGGGCAGAGAATCGTATCCCAAGAAGACTGGGGAATACATCTGTATCGCAGTGATGTTCACTGGGATATACAGCCTGCCGAGCTTCGGTTCATTCCTTACTTCACTTGGGCCAATCGGGATGAAGGAGAAATGAGCGTTTGGATTCGCGAAAGCGAATAAGAAGAAGTCTACTCGTGCTGCTGTAAAAAGGTATGCAAAAGGAAAGCGCCCGATAGACCCACAATACGCGCTGTAGGATAACGCGATCTTTGATGAGCGGACACTTTTTTCACGGCATCAGTTCTGATTGAGTCAGTTTATTTATCTGAGTTGGTAAACTTGCTGCGGAAGTTGGAAGGAGAGATGCCCTCTTTTTTCGAGAAACAGGAAGAGAAGTAGGATACATGATTAAAGCCGATCTCTTCGGCGATGCGAGCAACGGACCAGGCGGTTTGCAGCAGCAGCTTTTTGGCCTGTTCGATTCTGTAATGCAGCAGATATTCCATGGGTGTCATGCCATACACTTTCAGCATGCTGCGTGCGAGATAGTTTGGATGGTAGTTAAGTTCCTTTTGCAGCATCGGATTGGAGATCGGTAGCGGGTAATTGTGGCGGATGTAGAGTTCAACTTTCTCGGCAATCCGGATTGCGGCAACGTCTAACAGTGAAGACAGCCCAAGATCCAGATGCTGCATAAATTGCTGGAAGGTCGCCTGTCGTTTCCAATTGCGCAGGGACTGAGGCTCCTGATCAAGCTGAGAGAAATGCTCCAGCAGTTCCATATCTTTGATTGCAATGTGCAAATGTTTGGGAATGAAGATGGAACAGACATCACAGTGGTTCAGATATGCGCTCACCTTATGTGTCTCGATTAGTTCGGCTTGATTGGCGAGACATTCGTCCATGTTGGCAGACTCTCTCCAGCTGCCAAAGGTTTGAAAATGAATCCAGATCATTTCCGTTTCCGCCTTACAGGTTGCGCTGCCGTAATGATGTCCATCCGGCTTAAGGATCAGTGCTTCTCCCTGGTTCAGAAGCCATTCTGTCCCGTTCTCGCTAATGGCGAGCGAACCGCGTGTAACAACAATTAGATCAAAGACACCGATGTCACTGCGGCTAATGTGATATTCACCGGCTTCGTAACAAGCACGTCCGCAATCAATAAAATAGGGAATGGGCGGGGTAATGAAATGAAGGATGGGCGAGTCCAATCCGGCACCTCCGAACAGGTTGAAATATTTAAAATTCATGTTGGCATCGAGAATTTATTTTTTATGATACAGCAAGTAACATAGAAAATAAAGCGCTTACGAAATTCAGTTTTAACCTTCAACGGATTCAGGTTTAGAACCTTATCTTCACTCTCGTGCTGGTTGTGATGATGATTCCAATGGAAATTATTATCCTGCCCCTGTATGGCTACACGATATAGGCTCCACGTAAGTGGAGTAACGGTTATAGGATTCGATTATCTTAACAATCGACTTAGAGATTCTACTTTAGACGAAAGAATGAACGTCATTTTCGATGGATCGGTCAAAGGTATTTCGTAGAAGAAACTATACTTACCGGTTTAAGAGAATTAAACCCCTAATGGATATGATCACATATATACAGGAGGTTATAATGACAATGATTTCGAAGAAGTGGAAGCCGCTCATGATCGCGCTGCTCCTGGCATTTTCAAGTCTGCCGCTGCAGGTTAGCGCTTTGCCTGCGGCCGCGACGGCTGCAGTAAAGACCGGTATCTCCAATGCCAGCCTGTCCGCCAAAGTTGGCGACTTAGGTCAGATTGAGGAGCTTTATATCAACAACAATCCTACCAATAAACAGGGGAAGCCAATCAATTTCGTCCTGCCTAACACTACATCGCCGCAGAATGGTACTCAGCACCAATGGATGGGAGAAATGATCTTCTCTTACCGTACGGGTGCCAATGGACAATTCCCTGATAACAGGGACGGCTTTGTAGAAGTTGATGCCAATAAAACATTGGCTGCCGGGGGATCTACACAATATTCGACCATTAATCCGGATAACCCCTATATGAACAAGACCGCATCAGCAGACGGCAAGAAGGTAGAAGTCAACTTTATTGGACAGAACCTAGACTCTACGGGCCAGCGGGTAATGAAGGGCTTCGATGTGAAATCCGTTTTTGATATGGAGACCAATGACGGTTCACTGCTTTGGGAAATTACGGTGAAGAACAAGAGCAATCAGTATATCGAATTCGGAGATATCGGCTTGCCAATGCCTTGGAATAACAAATATCAGACCTTATCCGATACCTATGATGACCGTGTGACAGTGCATAATTTTGCAGGTGCTGACAGTGGATATTCTTATGCCATCCGCACCAGTGGTGAGGGAAACTTTATGCTCTTCACTCCGGTGCCGGAAAGCGGCGCTCGAATCGAGTATGTGGATTATTGGATGCATGAAGCAGGAGAGCGACGTGCTGCAGACACCTTTAAGAACTGGACAGGAGACAGTGGCGGCTGGTATCCGGGGCTGAACGTGCTTTATATTCACTCCAAAGAAATCCAAAAAACGGGACGCGGGTACTTTACTGATGCTTCCAGCCTCGTCCTAGGACCGGATGAGTCCAAGACGTATAAGTTCAAATTCTCCGCAGTCCGTGGAGGCGACAATACGCCGCAGGAAAGCGCCCAAAGCCCAAATAATAGTTCGACCTCGATGGAAGACCGTGAAGCCAATCTCCGGTCCATCCTATATAAATCAGGTATGATTGATGCCGTAGCGGTGCCGGGCTTCCAGACAGCGATCGATATGCCTGTCAAGATAGACCTGCACTATGACGACAGTATCGTTGATGTACAATCCATCGATATTCAAAATGTGGCAGAGAATGATCCGTTTGACGAAGCGCATATTCCGGATATCAAGCCTGGGAAGAGCAGAAAGGAAATGGTTGATAACTCGCGGGCCGAACGTGGACTGCCTGACGGGAACCCCGGCTACAACGAGTCGGTTGAGTTTGTGGAGACCAAGATCGTAAATGGTGAACAGCATCATATTTATTCACTTCAGTTTGATTCGATCGGCAACAACAGTGTGCGTATCGAATATAAGCTGAAGGACGGCAACGAATGGGTGGATAAATTCACTCAATTTGAATTCAATGTTCTAGCCGAGCTGGATGCAATCTCGGATGCCCATTCCGAATTCATGGTCCAGCAAACACAGGATAAGAATCCGGAAAGTCCAACTTATGGTAACTATTTCGACTGGTATCTTACAAGCGGCATCGATCTAAATACAAGCCATTGGGGAGATGACTGGAGCCATGACAACATCAACTTCATGACGATGAAGAACTATCTGGCTCCCAATCCCGATGAAATTCGCTCTATCGAGACATTCCTGATCGACTTCATGTGGGAACGATACATGAAGAATACTCAGGATAGCTACATCGTTGCGAACTGGCTGAAAGATTCTGGAGCGTATACCGACAAAGATAAGCCTTATACACGTACCTTCTCCGAAATCATGGAAGCTACCGGATTTTTCAACATGTACCGGATTCAGAAGGCTTATCCTAATTTGATCGAGTACCGGGAATCGCCTCAGTTTTATCTGGAGAAAGCTTATAACATCTACTATAAGCGCGTTTCCACCGGGGCCATCGGATTCTATGGCGAGCAGCAAATCCCGGATATGATTGAAGCACTGAAGGAAGAGGGGATGCAGAACGAGTCAACCAATCTGCAGAAGAAGTTCGCCCTCGACAAGGGACGGAATATGACCAGAGCCACTTATCCTTACGGATCGGAATTTGAATATGACAATACTGGCGAAGAAGGGGCTTATGCAGCAGCGAAGGCTCTGCGCACGTACTATCCAGCAGACGCGCTTACAGGTGCAGCTGAGAAAAGTATGGAAATGGCCGATTGGAAAACACGTGCTATGCGCGGGATTCAGCCTACCTGGTTCCATTATTCCGTGCCCGTTTTCCGCGGCGGTGAAGGCTGGTGGAATTTCCAATATACTGCGTCTTTAGCAGGTTACATTATGGATGACTGGCTAAGGTATGAGAATGATGGCAGATCGGTGGAGCAGAAGGCCATTGCACAGCAGCGCAATTATGCCGCTAAGATTTCGAATTTCAATGCCGTCAATATGGGACAGATTTCGGCTAATTCAGTTGGCGGTACCTCTTGGAGATATTCGATGTATAAAGGAGGCACAGGTACGAAGGACGTATACGATGGCGGCTCACGCCTCATGAGTAACGGCTGGAATGATTTTTCGGGCGAATCAGAAGAAGGCCTCTATGGTTCCCTTCTCAGTATCAGCTCCGATATTGTTACAGATCCGATATTCGGGCTGTTCGGTTATGGAGCGCTGGTAACTGTCGAAGGAGATAGCTACAATATTACGCCGAAAGACGGTTTCGGCAAACGGATCAATCTGATCGATGAGAAAATCTATTTGGAGCTGGAAAGCGATAAAGTAGAAAGCGCGCAAATTCAAAAAGATGGTAAGGGTTTTACTCTCCAGCTCCTGAATCCATCAGGGAAAGAGCATACTTCACGGATTTTGTTCGATGGAGTGGGGATCGAGAATGGCTACTATACCATGAAGCTGAATGGTGCAGCTGCCGGACAGTTCTATGTTCAGAACAATGAAGGCGTTGCCATGTTTCAGATGGGTAGCGTGCAGCGTGCTGAATTGATCATTGAAAAGTCAGCCGGCGGTGAAAATGAAGCTCCGCAAATTACTGTAGAGCTGGCGACACAACATCCACAGGCGTTGATTCCATTTATGCTGAATGGGATTGTAACCGATGACGGCGCGCCGGAAGGAACTCTGTCTTACCAATGGGAAGTGGTCAGTGCCCCAGAAGGCGCCAAGCTAACCTTTACTCATCCGAAAGCAAGCATTACACAGGCTACGGGTACCAAAGCAGGCTCATATACGGTTAAGCTTAGCGCAAGTGATGGACAACTGACTGGCTCCAGCCAGGTCATCTTCGAACTGGCTTCACCGCCGGATAAACAGCCTCCAGCAATTGGCCACGTAACTGCGGTTCAGGATGTTGCAAATAACAGTATCGTGGTATTGTCCGGGGAGGCCATTCCTGACCCTGTGCATAGCGAGGCAGAAGAACCCCAGTTGAAGTACACTTGGGCCGTCAAGCAAAAGCCTCAAGGTTCAGCGGACATTTCATTTGTGGATGGTGACAAAACAGCAGCCTATGCGCGTGTAAGCATGGCAGGCACCTACGTGTTTACCTTCAGTGCGACAGACGGAGACAAGAAGGCCAGCAAGGATATAACGATAGAGATTAAGGAAGATACCGTTGACGTTTACCGGGCACTCAGCGTTGTCACCAAGAAGGATATTGAACCAGAACTTCCTAGACAAATCTATATTCTGTCAGAGGAAGGGTATTTAGAGCAGGAAATCACTTGGGATGCTATAGATCCAAGCGGCTATGCTAGTGTAGGCCAATTTGAAGCCAGAGGAACGGTCAATGGCAGTGCCTTGGAGGTTTGGGCTACCGTACATGTCGTGAATACTGAGCTTCAAAATGCGGCGCTGACAGCCAAGGCTTCCGCTAGCTTCTCTGGTGGCGACGGATATCCGGAAGCGATGAATAACGGCATTGAACCTAAAAGCTCGGCAGATTTCTCGCCGAACCGTGGTGCCCCCAACAGTGCATGGCATAACTGGGGTAGAGAAGGAGATCCAGCATGGGTGACGTATGAATGGGATCAGCCATTCCTGGCCTCATCCATGGATGTATATGTATTTCAAGACAACGGCGGGAACTTTCGTCCAAAGGATATACAACTTATGCTTCGCGGCGAAGATGGGAAATGGTACACCCCGCGGGACATAAAGGGATTGGGAAATGAACTTAATAAATACAATACGACTACCTTTGAGCCCGCATATATTACAGGTGTTCGTATGGACATGAAGCCTTTCGTTAATGGCAGCGGTATTCTGGAATGGAAGGTATACGGCTATACCGGAGCGGTAGATAAGTCAGAACTGATCAAGGTCTATAACTATGTAAATACATTAAATTCTTCGAACCTTGCAGATGCATCTGTCTTGCGCCAATAGAAGCGGCGAAGACAGATGCATCTGCTGTGATCAAGAATATGAATGCCACAGACGAAGAAGTTAGCCTGGCGCTTGAGAAGCTTTTGATGGATTTGCGTCTGCTCAGTCCGAGAGGCGGCAATATGGCCTTCCTCGCAAATGCTTCTTCCAGCTATACCTCTCCTTGGGAGAGTTTGGCTGCAGTAAACGACGGAAAGAAAGATGGCAATAACATTTTGCATTGGGGAACCTGGGGCCATGAGGGCGCAGAGGAGTGGGTGCAATATGAATGGCCGCAGGGTGCCACCATCCGGAGTTCGAATCTGTTGCTGTGGTCAGATGCCGGCGGAATCAAGCCGCCTACCCAAATTGTATATTCCTACATCCCGGCGGATAGCGGAACTGATGAATGGATAACAGCGGGAACGATTACGGAGGGAATCAAAGTGGTTGAACATACTCCAGTGGAATCCTCCAATCCGTACACGTTTGACTCGGTGCTGAATGTAAAAGCACTGCGGGTTACCCTGACCAAACAATCGCGGGCAGGCGATAACGGTGTAGGCCTATGGGAATGGGAAGTTCACCAGGCCATACCCAGTCCTGATCGTGAGGCTCCAGTAACACCGGCCGGTATGGCACCGTCCATTCCTGATGGAGATGACGGCAAACTGATTGGTGTGACAACAGAAATGGAGTATAAGAAGGAAGGCGAAGAAGAATATATTGCAATTGCAGGAATTGAGGTCACAGGTCTCACCGCCGGTAAATATTATGTCCGGTATATGAAGACCGGTTCGCTGAGCGCCAGCCTGGATAAGGAAGTCTTTATTCCGGAAGCGCAGACACAGGAGCAGGTTGCACCCGATGAGAGTGGGTGGGTAATCTCACACGCCAATTCGGATACCGGCATAAAAGGCATAATTGAGGGTTTGAATGATACGATGGAATACCGGAAGCTGGGCGAAGAGGACTACACGCCTGTTACAGGTTCAAGTATCAACGATCTGGAGCCTGGCAGCTATCAGATCCGGTATGCAGCCACAGACATCCTTAAGGCAAGTCCGCCGGTAACCGTGGACATTCGCAATGAAGCCAGGGCAGACAGAGAGGCACCAACAGCGGAAGGACTCGTCATTACACCGCCTACAGCGGCAGGCGGGAATGATGGCAGAATTGAAAATATGACTGTCGATATGGAGTACCGAAAGGCGGATCAAGGTGGTTACATGCCGGTTAGTGGATCCCGCATTGAAGGCCTCGAGGCCGGCAGCTATGAGCTCCGGTACGCCGGGACGGATATGAGCAATCCAAGTCCTGCTATCCTGATCGTTGTGCCTGACGGAACCAAGCAGGAGCAAAGTCCGCCGTCCAGTGCAGAGGTCAAGGCTGTAAATGTCAGTGCAGCTGGGGCCAAGGATGGTAAGATCACTGGTGTAAGTCCTGTAATGGAATATCGGCTAGTAGGAGTGGACGCTGGCAGCTGGAATGCGATCACAGGCACAGAGGTTACAGGTCTTGGCAACGGAATTTACGAGGTAAGATATAAAGAGACGGCAACTCATTATGCGAGCCAATCCCTTACTGTCGTTATCAGCAATCCAGTCATCAATCCGAAGCCTACGGAAACACCGCCGTCAACGGATGCACCTGTGTCAGTGACCACACCTTCACCGGTTCCTGAAAACATCAAAGTCGAAGGGAATTGGATTAAGATTGTGGCACCAAAGTCGGATACCAAAACCGGTAAAGCTAAAGGAGCACCCATCCGGCAGGAAGACCTTAATAAGGCTCTGGAGCATGTAAAGTCGAATAGCAATAATATTAAAACAATTATGGTGGATATTCCGAAAGCAGAGGGAGCCCATTCCTATGCGGTTGAGCTTCCTGCAGCTGCACTAACCGCAGAGCATGCCAACATCAAGATCGAGATTAATACGGAATTTGGAACCGTTACCGTACCTTCTAATTTGCTGAAGTATGTATCAGGTGCCAAAAGTGTGGAACTGACACTGAGCTGGCTAGATACGGCAAAGCTACATTCAGAAGTAAAATCCGTAACAGCCAGCAGACCTGTTATTGCATTCGCTGTTCAACTAGATGGAGAAGAAATGGTAGCCTTGAATACACCGGCTGAAATCAGACTGCCTTATGCTCCTGATGTTGAAGAATTGGCCAATTCCAAATACCTTACAGTTTCGTACGTGGCTGCGAATAGTACATTTGTTCAGTTACTGAATGGCAAATACGACAGTGCTCTACAAGCCATGGTTTTTCCAGCGTCAAACACAGGTCAATATGCAGTTGTGTATACAAAGAAGTTCTTCAATGATGTCATCAAGGATTCGTGGTACGCACCAGCGGTTGAAATAATGGCGTCCAAAGGATTCATCGACGGGACATCAGCAACAAGCTTTAGTCCTGGCCAAAAGGTCACAAGAGGTGAGTATCTAGCCTGGTTGGTAAGGACACTGGATCTCAAAGCAGAGTTAAACACCACCTTCAGTGATATGAAGCGAACAGACCTTTATTATGAGGAAATCGGAATCGCCAAAGCACTCGGGATCGCCCTGGGCACGAACGGCAGCTTCTATCCGGAAACGGAAATTGCTAGACAAGATTTGGCTGTGCTGACCATGCGGGCTTTACGGGCAGTGGGCAAAACCGAGCAGACCCATACAGCTGAGGATCTCAAGAGATTTACAGATGCGGCAAATGTAGCAAAGTACGCAGTTGATGACATGGCTGCAATGGTTAAAATGGGTTTCATAAACGGGCGAAGCAATGTCACCTTGAGTCCTGCTGGAACGACAACCAGAGCAGAAGCTGCTCAGGTTCTGTGTAAGATTTTCTTGCAGCTATAATTAAAGAAACCGACCTTGATCCTGTTTTATGCAGGAACAAGGTCGGTTTCTTTTTCAGGGAATGCTTCGAGCATGATGCCTTGCCAATGTTAATTACCCCATACCTGGAAAAGCTTAAAAATCTACATTATCCCATTGAATCGGCGTAGTCAGGTTGAAATTTGCGGTTCATCTACAGGCTGTCGTCCACTTACCACAAGCATAATTACAGCAACAATGATAAGTATAAAGCAGAAGATAAATGAGTATCGGTAACCCACAATGCTGGCTACTCCACCACCAACAAGACTACCAATCAGCCTGCCGATTGTGGATGAATTCGAATAGAGTGTGGAAGCATATCCCGGCATACTAGGTAGCAGGTCCTGAATGTAGCTAATTCCAATCGCAGAAATGACGGCGACAAAAACAGCGAGCAAAATTTGTGCTGCAAGCATTTGCCACATCTCGTTCGAGATAAGGATAACGAAATAATAAGCTCCTCCAAAAATAGCCCCGCAAAACACCAAGATTCGGTTACTATACTTTGCACTAAGTAGACCGAGTACAATCATAAAGGGAATTTCCAGCGCAGCACATATACTGCTGACTAAACCGACATGACTTGTCGTTCCCCCAAGATTGTTTGTAATAAAGAGAGCCGTGTTTATGGTGCTCATCCAATGAGCCGTATACATGAGTATCATAATGAGAAAAGGAATTAGAATATCCCGGTTTTGAGCCAGTCGGAAACTTTTTATATTCGCTTCAGCATTACTGCTCTTCATTTCTGTGTTTGATTTGAGAAACAGGAAAACAAGCAGAGCTACGAGCAGGAAAGCTCCGATCGTTCCCAAAAAAATCCCCTTAAATCCAATAGCAGTGAGTAATAAAGTGCCGATTAAAGGACCTGTAATAAAGCCGAGAGAGAAAGCAGAACGCAAGGTAGAATTAGCAAACGCACGCTCCGTAAAATGACTCTTTATCACTGCTTCTCTAGAAATAGCGAACAACTGGGGCATCCCTAGTGCACCAAGGGCAGTAAACACAGTCATGTAAATGAACAACATCGGAAAATCTTGAATGAACAAGTATCCACTAAAGGCCAGGACATTAGAGAGAGTAGAGAAAAGATAAACGCTCTTCCGATTCAAGCCGAGGTCAGAACGTCTCCCGATTAGCGTACTGATCCATATTCCTGCAATTAGTGTAACAGCTAGATAAAGACCAAACATTCCAATAGATACGCCAAGCTGTTCCGTGAAATAAATAGATAAAAAGGGGGTACTGAGTGAAATGCCCATTCCCTGTAATGCCATACACATAAAGAGTAAAGCATACGAAGGAATGGAAAATAAGCTGATGAATCGATTGATCATAGTGTAAAATTACTCCTCAGAATTTGTTGTTGTGTAACCACCATGCATGACCTTGCTTTATCTCGTCTAATTGCATTTTACTGGTGAATTCTTCACATCCACTTTGGGAAGCTAATAAACGCTCACATTCATGGCTGAATAGAATCAATCGTACATCTTTATTATGTACTAAATGACAACACAAACAATATAACATTCGTGCCAAATGCTTGCCTAAACCTACCATAGACTCGTGTGAGTATACAGTAAATTAAAGGCAGTTCCCGGAAAAAGGAGGTTCCCTTTTCACTATCAACAGGTTGTTATTAAGGAAATACATAGTCATTTCTAAGACAGTACATGTGGAGCATGATCCAAGGCCTCATTCTGCTGTAAACTATGCTTGAAGCCACCAAAAATCCATTTTACAAGATAGGGGGATGAGCGTTAAAGTTAACGCAATTAAAGACAGGCGATAGATTTAAAAAGATGAGGTTTTAAAACAAATCAGGTGTACTCAAATCAGCTTTAATTTTGTTTTATAACATACACAGATGCGAACTCCCTAAGTTACCATATTGTTGTTAGAAACTTTTTCTAAAAAATGTCCCTTTAGAACTACCTAGTTTGTTATGCATATATCAACTTCATCGCGAATACCTGGGAGGTGTCTTAAAGAAACATGGATGAGGAAACCGAATACAGAATTAAAAGAGTACAAGCGGGCGAAATTCAGGACTACGTTAAGCCTGAGGTTTATTTCTCCGCCTGGCTCTACAAATTGGCCTATCATCACTACATAAACATAATCCGTCGAAAAAAAATGCAACAGAAATGGAATTTCAGATTAATGGCTCATGATCAATCTACCATTAGTCCTGCAGAAATGCTGGATAGCCAACTCTTTAACGAACCACTAAGCCGGGCGCTTGAGAAACTAAATGTAGTTGAACGGAACCTATTGATTCTGCGTGTTTTTGAAGAAAAATCGTTTGCTGAAATTGCTGGAATTCTGAATAAAAGTCCCGATGCCAGGGATAAGGAAACTAATTACGTTACTTACCATCGAATTGGATGGAGGGACGCTAGGTAAAGAGGATCTGGTCAAAATAGCTGAAGAGATGATTACATCTCGTTAGTGTTCTAAACAACAAACTCAAATACAAAGTAAAGAGTGAGTACAGATTATCTAAGCAACATTCGCCGATCTCAGTCGGAGAGCACTTTTGTTCAACATTAATAATCTTTCTTACCCTTGAATACAATCCATAGTAACAATAGAAGATTTGCTTGGCTCCAACATGGATGCTCCACCTAAATAGGTATCCCCGAAGATTCCTTTTTGATAAACTTGGCAAAAAGTTGACTTATAGATGGGATATCTAACTACAATTCCAGTTTTTTGCCGAGGAAGGAAATTCACCGGAAATGGGCGAAAGCTTTACAGTCGCAAGTCAGTTATCAAGATTCGCAAAAAGGTAAGAAACTGGGGAGAATTCCAGTGTAGACCGATTCGTCGGAGCGATTCTCCATTTCGTCCACAGGTGTGTATGGTGACGCTATCCTAAAAGTTTACCTAAGAACGGCAGGAACGACCTATTCGTGGTCAGAAGAGGCACAATGAACGCGTCTAATTTTTCAAGCTAATACGCGCTTTCCTCCTTTTCTGCACACCCTCATATTCGATTACAGCAAAAGGCCACCCGCAATCATTAAACTGTACCCTATAGAGTAGATACTTTAAAAAAGTCTCTCTATGGGGTATTTTTGTTATATACCATGTACGAGACAAGGACGGAGAACGATTAATGAGTAAAAAAACATTTACAACCGGCGAAGTAGTGCAACTTGCTACAAATCCCTATGTGAAGTCTGTTTCGACCAAGGGAATCACTTATACGGACGAGTTCAAACAACTCTTTATTACATTAAATCAGCAAGAAAGGCTGCCTAGAGAGATCTTTGAGACTTGTGGATTTGACGTTCAGATCATTGGAATGACTCGGGTCAAAGCCGCAGCCGACCGATGGAGAGCCAGTTACAACGAGCAAGGGGCTATAGGCTTACAAGATACACGAGGCAAACATTCAGGAGAGTCTCTAAAACGAGAGTTAACCTTGGCAGAAAAGAACGCGAAACTCGAAGCGCAGATTCACCTGCTCCAAGCAGAGAATGAACTCTTAAAAAAGATTCGCCTGGCCGAACGGGGGTGGAACCACGAGTAAAACTAACGCCTAGCCTTCGATACAGGTTAATCCGAACCGTGATTGAGAAATACCATCTTCAGCGAATGGTAAGTGTTCTGTGTGAGACTGCTGGGGTCTCCAAAAGCGGATATTACCGATACTGGAGCACTTCAGCCATTCACAGACGCACGAAGAAGGAACAGGTTGATGAGGAAATAGGTGTGTACATTCGTCAAGCCTTCCAGTTTAAGAAACGTAACAAGGGCGCTCGTTCCATTAAGATGACGCTGCAAGGACAATTTCAGATCATTTGGAATCTCAAGCGCATCCGAAGAATCATGAAAAAATACGACATTGTATGTCCTCATCGACGAGCTAATCCCTACAAACGAATGATGAAGGCAACCCATGAACATCGAACCATGCCTAACCTGTTACAACGCAACTTCAAACAAGGCATCCCGGGCAAAGTACTTCTAACAGATATTACATACTTAAGTTACGGCCAAGGGAAACGCGCCTATCTGTCCACCATTAAGGATAGTTCCACCAATGAAATTTTGGCTTATCATGTGTCGGAGCGAATGACGATGGATCTGGCGACAAACACGTTGCTTCACTTACAGAAAAATCGCAAATTCAAGAAGAGTCGTAATGCCTTCATTCATTCCGATCAAGGTACGCATTACACTCATCCGGATTTTCAGAAGAAAGTGAAACGGATGGGGCTTGGACAATCCATGTCAAGACGAGGAAATTGTTGGGATAACGCACCGCAGGAGTCGTTTTTTGGTCATTTTAAGGATGAAACTTCCTTAAAGAGCTATGCCACGTTAGACGAAGTCAAACGTGAAGTTAAAGCCTATATGACCTACTATAATCACTATAGATACCAGTGGAACCTAAAAAGGATGACCCCTGTACAATACAGAGATCATCTTCTTGAAGCCATATAGTTTTTTTTAGAAATGTCCTTTACATAGGGTACAGTTTATCATTTGCGCCAGCGGCCTTTTTTTCTTGGCCTTGTTGTGCGGCGACACAAAACAAGAAGCAAAACGCGAGCAATAGGTGTATATTTCCAATATAATCAAATAGGCGGGAATTGTACATTTTTTCGGGGAAAGATCTTTATTATGTGTATAGGAAAGAATAAGCGGGGCTTATACAATAACATTAGAGATTGTAAACGCTTGCTTTGAATTCTGAGGATGCAATCAATGAATTACCGTAATCGCTGGATACTTGAGCGCTATTCTGAACCTAGCGCGGGAATGCCTACATGCTGGACGATGAAGCGCCTCCCTTGTTGGCTTGCCTCAGCCAGCTGCTTCACCGGCGTCTACCTGGGGCTGCGCGCCTTGGGCAACGGTACAGAGAACACCAGCCCTAATTATGAAGGATTCTATTATCCAATACCAAAGGAGATGCCTTATGAATCAACAACAACTACCTAAGCCCCACCAGCCACTCGTAACCCACATCTTCACTGCGGACCCGTCCGCCCATGTCTACGAGGGCAAAATCTACATCTATCCTTCCCATGACCTTGATCATGACGAGCCGAGCAACGATAACGGCGACCAGTATAAAATGGAAGACTATCATGTCCTCTCGATGAACAACTTCGATTCCCCTGTGGTCGATCACGGCGAAGCGCTGCATCTGAGAGATATTCCGTGGGCCTCCAAGCAGCTCTGGGCACCGGATGCCGCTTATAAAAACAATACCTATTACCTGTTCTTCCCGGCACGGGACCATGACGGCATCTTCCGTCTGGGTGTGGCAACATCAGAGTCTCCGGCAGGCCCGTTCAAACCGCAGCCGAATTATATGGAAGGCAGCTTCAGTATCGATCCAGCTGTACTGGTGGATGACGACAATCAGTCATACATCTATTTCGGCGGACTCTGGGGCGGACAGCTGGAGAAATGGCAGACCGGCAGCTTCATGCCAGATGCAGAAGGACCGGGTCCTGACCAGCCAGCGCTTGGACCGCAAGTTGCACTGCTTAGTGACGATATGCTGTCCTTCCAGGGCAAGCCTGCCGAGATATCAATTGTCGATGAAGACGGGAATCCGATTCTGGCCGGGGATGAGGAACGGAGATATTTTGAAGGCCCATGGATGCATAAATATAACGACTATTACTACCTGTCCTACTCTACAGGAACCACGCATAAGCTCGTATATGCGATCGGCAAGAACCCGATGGGACCATTCACGTTCAAGGGCGAGATTCTCTCTCCAGTTATCGGCTGGACAACCCACCACTCCATTGTGCAAGTTGAAGATAAGTGGTATCTGTTCTATCACGACAGCTCCCTGTCGGAAGGCGTCAACCACAAGCGCTGCGTTAAATATTCCGAACTGAAATACAACGAAGACGGAACGATCCAGAAGATCAATCCTTATCCGGGTGGCGAGTTAGCGGAAACAGATAGGATTACAAAATAAGGCATAACATGAGGCAGCTCCTGACGGGGCTGCTTTTTTGATAGGAGGATCAGTTGTGTTACTCAAACTTGGAGAAAATCTCTGCTGAACAAAGAATATTTTACTGTGAGACTATGTGTAGAACAGTAGAAAATGATTCTTTCTATTGAGGACCATTACCATTAATCATAAGAGATCACTTTTTATTGATTGGTTTAGAGTTGCAGGAGAAAGGAGTGTAGAAGTTTCCAATTTACAATGAACGATTCTATTTAATTCTTGGGTACGATTGACAATAGTAGATTGCATATGTAGCATTTGAATAGTAACAATTAAACGATCATAACTAAACGGAGGGATTTTCCATGGCTAAAGTAAACGTAGGCGAAGAGAATGCACAACCAATTGAACTGTATTACGAAGATCATGGCGAGGGGAAACCCATCATCCTTATTCATGGCTGGCCTTTGAGTGGAAGATCCTGGGAGAAACAAGTACCTATCCTGATTGAAGCGGGCTACCGTGTTATCACGTATGATCGTCGTGGTTTTGGTCAGTCTTCCCAACCTTGGGATGGTTATGACTACGATACTTTTGCATCTGATTTACATAAATTGATTTTGCACCTCGATCTGCGCGATGCTACACTGGTTGGGTTCTCCATGGGAGGCGGCGAAGTAGCTCGCTATATCGGAACATATGGAACGGAACGGGTTTCCAAAGCTGTATTTGCAGGCGCTGTTCCTCCTTACCTGTATAAGTCCGAGGACAATCCACAGGGAGGATTGGACGATGCAACGATTGCTGAATTCCAAAATGGGGTTAAGGGTGACCGTCTAGCCTTCTTGGATGGATTTACAAATAACTTTTTCGCTGCAGGAGATCGTACAGACCTTGTGAGCGAGCCGTTCCGTCTATATAACCGGGATATTGCTGCTCTGGCATCCCCTAAGGGTACCCTGGATTGCATTGCTGCCTTTGCTCTTACCGATTTCCGTCAGGACCTGGAGAAATTCAATATTCCGACCCTGGTTATTCATGGCGATTCCGATGCCATTGTGCCGCTTGAAGTCAGTGGACAACGTACACATGAATCTATCCCTGGCAGCCGGCTTGTTGTTGTAGAAGGTGGACCACATGGCTTTAATGCGACACATCCTGAAGCATTTAATGCAGCGTTGATCGAATTTCTGAAGAGCTAAGCTTTGATTAAAACTGGTTAGAAAAACATACGAAATAAAAAAAGAGCAGGACACCCTTTTGGAGTAGGGGTGTCCTGCTCTTTCAACGATTACAGAAATTCGACTGTATCATGTTGTTCCCGGACAATCCTGGTTGTATCAACCTTGTTGTGCAAGGAAGCGACCGCTTCTTCACTCCATGACGTACTAAAAACCAAACTCAATGTTTATTATCAACGACTTTCCATACTGAAACACTGTCTGAAATTAATAGTACTTTGTATACGCCAACTAACCTGTATATTCTCATGAAGAGAGCTTCGTTCGAAGATAGAAGAAGACCACCTTAACCCTAAGTTTGATAATTAATCTTAATCTAAGGCCAGGACATATGCATATATAAAAATCGAAGAGGTGAACAAATTAAAATATTTCCATTATATATTGCATGTACTTCAACAGCTGAGCTTAATACCGTTACTGAGTATGTAAATATGTCGAGGGGCAAGAACATGGTCCCTTCGAAGTCGCTATTTTAGCGACTTTTTTATTTTATCGGTACAAGTTCTTGTCCCAAGCCAAGGACAAGAACTTGTACCGATTGCCGGAATGGACAAGAACATAGTCCGATTACCGATTAGGCATAAACCTAAACGGTTCTTTTCCTCGTTAATTCATTAAGCTATACCAGCTAATAGCTTGTCAAGATTACCAGTAAAGTGATACTAAATCATGTGGTATAGTTAAAATGAGCATGCCAAATAACCCTCCAATTTCCGATTTGTCTTGGAAGGTTATGCCAATAGTAATCTTTTAAATTGGACGAAATTCCTTTTTGTTTTTCAAGATTGCATAGAGCCAATGGACGAGCTTATTTGCACATGCGATTAGAGCTACTTTATGTGGTTTTCCTTCTGCTCTCTTGCGATCATAGAACGCTTTGATTCGCATATTTCGCGAGCGTATAAGCCCACACTGGACAGCCATTACCAGGGCGTAACGCAACTGCCTAGAACCGCGTTTCGTGATTCGGTTTCGAGTTGCTGTAAATTTACCCGAAGCAAAGACACTCGGGTCAATGCCTGCAAAAGCCACCAGCTTTTTTGGGTGATCAAATCGGTCGACTTCTCCAATTTCAGATAAAATTGTTGCAGCAATTTTATGCCCAATACCGGGAATCGACTGAATTAATTCATACTCTTCAATTTCTTCAGCGAGAGCATCTATGTTCTGTTCCAGTTCAGCAAGATGCTCTTGGTACTGAAGAATAAGGGTAATAAGAACTTTCAAATTGATTAAGTGGCTTGCATACATGGTTTGCTGAAATGGGTTTTGCTTCGCCGCGTGTAGCAGTCGCTGAACCCGTTGGTTAATCCAGCCCTCTGAACGCCCCCGTTTCGAAGAAAGTAGTTCTTTCATCTTAGCTTTGAGTGTAATTTCATCCGTCTGTAAAACTGAATATGAGGTTGGAAAATTACTTAAAAACCGTAGTGAAATACGGGAATACATAGCTCCAAAGACGCCTTTGTAAGCTGGGAAAACCTGATCTAAAACGGCTTGGAATTGCAGCTTCGTCTGTACACACATCTTTGAAAGGGACTCATACTGTCTTGTAAGATAGCGTAGATTGAGAAGTTGCACACCTCTTTTCTTAAAAGGTTCAAACTCTTCCTTGTAGTACAACTCTCCTAATAGGTAAGCGTCCGCAGCATCCGTCTTTACTTTACGAAGTTGAGATTTTCTAAGCCGATTTGAGATGAGCGGATTAATGACAATGTAAATGTAGTGATGTTCTTCTAAGAACTGAACAACGGGACTTTGGTAATGGCCGGTTGCTTCTAGAATAAGCAGAGGCCGAAGTTTGGATGTAGTCTCAACATCCTTCAAAACTTGATGTAAAATTGCTAGGCCATCACGAGTGTGCTCGAACTGGAATGTCCCTCTGAAGGGCTTTCCGCGTGCTAAAAAGGCTTGTCCATGGCTTTCTTCTTTTGAAATATCTAGACCGACAACTGGATTCATTTCATCTCTCCCTGTAAGTTTAGATTCACCGGCATCCCTAAGGTTCTTCTGTCGCTCCATAGCATCGCTTGTTATACGGGATCTTACGTCCCAACCAGCCTCAATCATGGTCATGACAAGTAGGGCGAACACTATAGCACTCGGGATCAAGTCCCACGGGCAGGTACGATCGACCGGACTACCTTAATCCTCTATGCAAATGAAAAAAGGATCAACCAGAAAGAACTGGTTGATCTCATAATACGAACGGGCAGGTTAGCTTAATAGGAACGTCCTGTGTGGTGAGCTGCACCTTTGGGCACTATGTATGAAGCTGCGCGGATCTCGTCCGGATCGGAGAGAGCAGTGGCGTGCCGGTCGCCTGTTCTTCAGTTGTTCTGTGAAAATAAAGTTGTAGACTGGCAGCCGGCATTAGCCAATAGGCAGGATAACGGAACCGTTAGATGGACTTATTGTTCTCATATGATACAATATATCCCAGAAATATCTGTGGGTTAATGAAAAGCGCTGATGAATTAATAAGAGACCAGCACAAAAAAGTGGTAGTTTATGGATATGCAATAGTCGCCGAATGGAACTTGGTACTAAAAGGAGGCAGGACACATGCTAGAAGAACAGGAAAAATTCGGGGGAGAAGGATATAACAGGTCGTACGCAATTGCTACGGGTATGCCGATTTTGAATCTTAGGGGTAGCATACCGCGTGAAGGTAACGGCCAACTACCTTTTCCGTGGGTGACAACGGGCATCAGGATTGATAAAGAGCAGATGTTGGAAACCGTTATGAAGCAAAAGACACTCGAGTATTTGTTTAATATGCAATTCAGTAAGGAGGAGATGACCGACCGTAATTTGGTTGTAGGCTGTTATGAATACAGGAATCCGAATGACAAGGAACAAATATTGCTATATGCGCTGGTTTCGTTGAAGGAATTTCTCGCGAGATACGGCGATGAACGGGCATCGGAGATTCTGATGCGAGTTGGCTGCACATACGAGAAGATTATGGAGGAATGCGATGAAGCCATTGAAGAACACTTTGCAGTGTTGCGCCGGTCACTTCATTTAAAGAATTTGAGGGACAAATATGATGTCGTTTACGAGTGGAGTGAAGAGGAAGGGGTAAAGACGTACATAATCAGATACACCAAATCGAGTTATACGAAGATTAAAGCTAACTCATTCGATGAGTTGACCAAACTCTATGATGAGCAACGGAAGAAGGATGCAAAGAAGACGTTCGCGATTCTGGAACCGTTAGAAGCATTTATGCAAGCCTAAGAAAACCGCCCCTTTAGGCCATGAAAGATAAAATAGCAGGATTGAAAAACTGCTGCGGTCCTGTCGAGGGACAAGAACATGGTCCCCATTGAAGTCGCTATTTTAACGGCTTTTTTATTTTATCGGTACAAGTTCTTGTCCCAAGCCAAGGACAAGAACTTGTACCGATTGCCGGAATTGACAAGAACATAGTCTGATTGACAATTAGATATATATCTAAACATTGATCACATGCACTTTAAACTTCATTAAGTACCATAACACATAAAAATGTTTATATTGTTATGGACAACTGATCAAAGAGAGGTTAAACATGGTTGGATGGGTATTAAAAAAGCGAAATATCAGACTGAAACTTGCTGTTGAGGACAAGAACATGTTCCTATTTCCGGTTAGACGCATAACTATTCGTCATCTTGCCCTTCAATTCATTAAACTAACGGGCATGTTAGCATAATAAATTATCTTCATTTAGTGAAAACTATCCTTAAAAATCTGGGGATGAGGGTTTCAGAAATGAAAAGATTTATGGGATCATTGCTAACAGTCATCATTTTCTTGATGGTAATCCAGCCCATTTGTGCAAAGCCAAACGATGAATCATTGAAACGGCTTGTACTTACTTTGTTAGCTCCAAAAATACAGGAACAGATTAACCACTACTACAAAAATAAATTAACTGTATCACCTACGTTTACGCCTTTTTTGGATGGAACTGATGTAGACGTTAAATATCATTCTTCACATATTGATGTTCAGGTTAAAACTATCCCGTACGTAGGACCTCATTTAAATGTTGGACTCGACTCAATGAGGTTTAGTATAGATAACTCGGGATCAATAGTGGTTCTTGAGTATAAGCATATAAGGGATTATGACTTGCCTCCTAACTGGCAAGAAATTATTAAAAATCATTGAACTAACAAAGAAACTATAGCTCAATAAAGGCCCTTGTTACGATGGGCATTTATTGAGCTTACCAATGGCATTTGGCTAGGAAAATATCAGAGTGCTTCTTTTACTTTTTTTTTATATAAACATCTATCTTGTGTTTTTTGGCGAGTATTTTATATGGATCATATGTTTAAGAGTGCTTTTTACCTCAGGCCAGTCGTTATCCGTAATGCTATAAAAAACATTGTCATGAAATCTACCTTGAGTATCCCGCCTATGCTTCCTAAATATGCCTTCTTTAGTTGCCCCAATCCGTTCTATCGCTCGCTGTGACCTTATGTTATAGCCGCTGATGGAAAATTGCACGCGGACTAGCGCTAATTGTTCGAAGCAATAATTTAACAGTAAAAACTTACATTCCGTATTTACACCTGTACGCCAGTAAGTTGGTGTTAGCCATGTCCAGCCGATTTCCGCATTTTGATTGATCATATCAATATCTCCGATTCTAGTGGTTCCAATAATTTTTTCCGACATGAGTTCGACGATGACGAAAGGGAGTTGGGTGCCATGAAGCTGGTTTTGTATGGCTTGTTCGATTAAATGCTTAATATCATCAAATGTTGCATTTTTTCTCCAAGTAAATTCCCATATGTTTGGATCCATCAGTGTTTCAAGTAAATCTTCTTTATGTTTAGATTCTAGGGGTAAGAGTTTTATTGTCTTGCCTATTAAAGTAACATTTTGATTCATGTCATTTACACCTCCGATTCCATTGTGATTCATTATCTTAACGTGGTGGGATTAGTATATATTTATTGGTATCGACGTTGAATGCATTAACCGTTGAATTATTGTACTTTCATGCATCACAAATTCTCTACAGGTGTTCTATTAAGTTCAACTAACGAGCAGGATAGTTTAGTGAAGGTGGAGGATAAATTCAGATAGAATTCAATAACAAAACCAAGTTAACTTAATAAATTTTAGTTAAAAAGGGAAGATCAATGTTGAAACGAATGCCCTTTGAACGTCCAACGGAGCATTATGACGAACAAATTTGTGAAATGTTAAAACTTCGGAAGCAGCTTTCAAATAACAATCCTGGTTTCCCGCCATTTGAATATATCTTTAAATGGGCTGAAACTTTTGAACTTTACGAGAATTTTCTGAAAAACGTTTTTGGAACATTGAATACCAGATAAGACATCAGGACTTGAATTAATGATCATAGAATATTGTAAGCCATTCAGTGACAAGAAGACGGGAACAAAGATTGTCTTTAGACTGGAATAGCTTCAACGAGCATCGATTAGTCTAACGTAGAAATGTTAGCTTAAAGCATCCTCGTGATCAACTGCGGTTTACAACTAGTGGATGATAATAGGGATCGTTGCAGATTTGCTGACGATCCTTTTTATATACCTTTAGGGACGGTAGAGAACGAAGAAATTATATTGGAGTGATAATGCCTGCCTCATTAAGCCAACGGGCAGGTTGCTTCAATCATGCCGGCAGTATCTTTTAGAAATCCACAAAGGCAGGAAAGTGTAGGAATTGTGTGGAATAAATATACAACTTTATCTTATTTGGAGGTTGTAAAATGGCGTTCCCGACACATATTGTATCTGCAGGCGGAATTGTAGAAGATGGAACTGGAAATATCCTTTTAGTAAAAGCTCATGACGATGGTTGGGTGTATCCTGGTGGAATAACTGAAGTAGGAGAAAACCTGATTGATGGCGTCATTCGTGAAATCAAAGAGGAAAGTGGAATAAATGCCACGGTTAGCCATTTGATTAGTGTTGTTTCGAATACAGCAATCCATAAGTGGTATGACGGTGTGACTGATGTCCCTACGAAGGTCATGTTTGATTTTGTGTGTAAAGCTGTGGGGGGAGAGTTAGCTACTTCTAATGAAACGAGCGAATGCAGGTGGGTACCAAAGGAAAATGTTCTGGATTTGATTACTTTACCTGGAATCCGCATGCGTTATGAAGCTTATTTGAACTTTAACGGATCTGTGAATTATATGGAGTATGTAACTGCGTCAACGACAAAATTTGATGTCAAGTTTCAAAGGAGTGTTTAGTTGTACGAGGGATAGTGTATTGAACTAACGGGGAACGGATAGCTCAATACAATTAAATGAACAAAAAACAGCCGATAACTGAACTGCACCCCATTTGTTAGACACACTAACAATGGAGGTGCAGTTTTTTTGCTTAAATTCAGTTTACATGAGAAATTGAAAGCCATTCATAGATATCAGAATGGTGCTGAAGGAGTCAAAAGTATTGCAAAATCATTACGGATAAATCATGAAACTTTACGTATGTGGATTAGGCAATACGAATATCACGGCGTCAAAGCTTTTGAAAAGAGCTATACAGCTTACACTAAGACATTTAAACTAGACGTACTCACCTATATGAACGAGAATGGGACGTCTCCAAATGAAGCTGCGGTCATATTCAATATACCCTCTCCTGGGATTATTAGAAAATGGCGTATTCAATTCAATGAGAATGGAATGGACGGCCTGAAATCAAAGAAAAAGGGGCGTCCACTCATGAAAAATACGAACAAAAATATGACGAAGAAGCTAGAACCTGCCGATGAATCAGTCGAAGTTCTACAAGCTGAATTAGAACGTTTACGTATGGAAAACACTTATTTAAAAAAGTTGAATGCCTTAGTTCAAAACAAGGAAAAATCACCAAACAAGACAAAGCGCAAGTAGTCTACGAATTAAGGCTTGAATTCCCGGTGGTTGCGTTGCTAGCGTTCGCTGAAGTCCCACGTAGCACCCTATTACTGGGTGAAACAGTTTGACAAGCCCGATCTAGACGCAGACCTGAAACTCCTTATTCAATCCATTTACGAGGAACATCAGGGGCGTTATGGCTATCGTCGTATCCGTGATGAACTAGTTAATCGTGAACACCGAGTTAACCATAAAAAAGTACAGCGTATCATGAAAGAATTAGGCCTGAAATCAGTAGTGCGTATAAAAAATATCGTTCCTATAAAGGAACAGTGGGTAAAATTGCACCAAACGTACTGGATCGTAACTTTCAGGCAGAAAAACCAAATGAGAAATGGGATACCGATATTACGGAATTTAAGTTGTTTGGAGAAAAACTTTATCTATCACCTGTTCTAGATTTATTTAACGGTGAAATTATCACTTATTAGAACAACGTTTTCCAGTACCGAAGAAGAGATGGCATACTTGCGGGCGGAGATTGAATACTTAAAAAAGCAGTATCCAAATCTACACAAGGAGTGACGAGTAAAGCTGCCCGATTTCAGATCATAGAGGATTTACGAGTACGCCACAGCCTTTCTTGGCTCTTAAAGTTAGCTGCGGTGTCTTGCTCGGGCTATTACAAGTGGAGAAAAAGCATACCAGCGGCAAAAGAACGTAGACACAAACAACATGAATTGGAGTCGCATATGCTTGCGATCCATCGGGCACATCCCTATTATGGTTATCTTCGAATGACGGTAGCTTTACGAAAAGAAGGCCTTAGAGTCAACCACAAAAAGGTGTATCGATTAATGAAACAATTAGGAATCTCTTCTGTCATTCGAAAGAAGCGTCGATTCTTTCGAAAACAAGCTTCTGTGGTGAATCCGAATCGACTTCAGCGCCAGTTCCAGACGGATACGCCATGTACTAAACTGGTCACAGACATCACCTATATTCGTGCTGGAGAACACTTTGTGTACCTGTCTGTCATTCAGGATTTATACAATAATGAGATCTTAGCTTGGCATCTATCTGAACGAAATGACCTGGCTTTGGTTCATGAAACGCTGGATAGACTCCGTCAGCACGCGGATCTGAGTGGCGTAATTCTGCACTCGGATCAAGGATTTCAATATACCTCGAAGCCTTTTAACCGTAAACTGGAACAGCTCTTTTACAACCAAAACCGATTTCAGAAAAAACTAAACGACCGTTCTCCGGTAGAATACCGGGAAACGGCCGCAGCTTAAATTTTGTCTTTTTTGTACTGTCTACTTGACAGGGTTATGACCAAAATAGCGACTTTTTTATTTTGTCGGTACAAGTTCTTTCAACGCTAGGAGGTATTTCCACTGGAACTGTAATCCCATTTGAAATAGATAAAACAAGTTCGTTAACAAGCACTTAGCAAAGAAAAGGGGAGGAAGATGAATGTGATTTTGGATTAAGGGAGGAGAAACATATGCAGATATTGTACTTTGTACTGATTTGTCACTGTTAGGCACAAACAAGAAAATGTTTCTATTGCAGAATAGGCGTAATCGTTATTTTGCCCTCTTTAATTTCATTAAGCTAACGGGCATGTTAGTTGAATAAATTGAGGAGAGGGAAGGTCAACGTGTCGGATATACAAAAATGAGTTGAATAGTAACGAGCCAAAATATAAAGCTTCTTTACATAATCATAAGTTCCGTCGGGAAAATATCCTTTTTTTCCACTAATCACTGCATTAGGACTTCTTAACTTAGAGATCATAGCATCATGAGGCAACGTAACCTGCTCCGCAGTTGATCTGGAGCCAACATTTCCGGTAGCAATGTCTTGCGTATAAGGGGCCTATTGCCGCCGGCGCTTGTGCCGATGTAATCATAGTATGATTCATGGTGAATTTTCCTCCTTTAATGAATATAGAATGATTGTCGTTTTTGTTTGCTTAATAAAGAACCCGCAGTAATAAGCTGCGGGTGCGAGATAGTATTAAAATCCGCTAATCGCGTCGTTATTGACCCGCTGGTGTGTAATTCTCGTCTAGAAATGATTGAACAGCTCGGAACGCTTGAACTCTATTTTTTTCGAGCAGTACCATATGAGTACCTTCTCCGATTTCCACCCAACGGCGATAAGCAGCTCCAGTTAAGGAAGTAAAGAAGTTTTGTGCCAAATCTAATGGTACATCGATATCCCACTCCGCATGAATGAGGAGTACGGGTACGGTGATATCTTTAGGTTCATAGAAGGCTTTGCCAACCGTCCAATATTCACGTATGTCTAGAATCGGCCCGTTGGTAGCGCGAATATGCTCAGGGTGTACGGTCTTGTTATTAGGATCGGAGGCCAGCGTTGCTTCAACCCATTTTTCAAACCAACCCTCAGGGAGCAAGCTGTCACGTTTTCCTTCAGGAGCAGCACTTAACCAGCGTTCTTTAGTAGTAGCTGCGGGCACAAGGCGATAAGAGCCAAGCGGGCCGCCTGTATCAATAGGGATTGGTTTGTTGCTCAGCCACTGAGGAGCAATAAGGGTTAACTTGTTCACTTTGTTATTATTACGGCTTGTATATGCCCCAGCCACCGTACCGCCCCAAGACATCCCAAGTACATTGACCTTCGATAGATTTCGATGCTTTAGGACGAAGTCTACGGCCGAGCCAAAGTCACGAACTCCGGTTTCTGTACGGACAAGCGGAGGATTCTGATCAGCAGGTTGCTCCATTTCTGGCGGTCTTGTGGATCCACCATAGCCACGAACATCTACTGCATAGACGTCATAACCGTGACTTGCGAGGTAATCAAGGAAGGTGAAACCGTCTAGCTCCACATCATATAGGCTGCCAATTGGATAAGTAGCACCGTGAACCATGACGATCGTTTTCTCATTAGAGAAGACAGTCATAGATGCAAGACGTTTATTAAGGACCGATAGCTCAATACCAGGCGTATCGCTAGCTATGTTAAAGTTCTCAGATACGATGGAGATAGATTTGTTGAATGTGTTGTTAGACATTATATTTTTCGCCTCTCTTCAATGTATTAGATAAAGCGCCAGTTGAAGCCGTCTTCGCTTCGGGTGACGTATCCCGCTGAACTCTCTGGGAAGTGCGTACTGAAATAGATAATTGGACGGTCGGCAACATATTCCAAAGCCCAGCGGCGTGAAATTCGGGCCTGACCGCCAAATTCACAGTACATAGAATTCCAGTCCGGTCGCATAACTTGGAATGGGTGATGCATGATATCGGCGCCGAACAAAGCTTCTTCACCACCCGATGAAAGACGAATAGACATTTGTCCGATACTGTGACCTGGAGTCGGAATGAATGTAAATATATCTAGTAACTTTCCGCCTTCTGGACCGATAGTTTCCGTCAAGCCTGCCTCAACGATCGGAAGTACACTCTCTTCATAAACATTGAAATTTGCTTCATTTTCTTTGTTATGG
Source organism: Paenibacillus sp. FSL R5-0701 (assembly GCF_037973995.1). Lineage (NCBI taxonomy): Bacteria > Bacillati > Bacillota > Bacilli > Caryophanales > Paenibacillaceae > Paenibacillus > Paenibacillus sp. FSL R5-0701. The sequence goes on from NZ_CP150230.1 coordinate 3,864,109, forward strand.
CTCGCTTCGCTGGAGTAATACTCTTGTTCTTTAATAGGGAATACGTACTTGGCATTGGGGAATGTAGGTACCCATTTGCCGTCAACTAGCCTCGTATTCCAACCGACGTGATCCACATGCAAATGAGTTAGTAACACGTAATCGACTTCTTCAGGAGTAACGCCTGCCTCTTGAAGTCGCTCGAGATAAGGTAGCTGCAGATTAGCAAGATCCGGATTTAGTGGCAGGTTTTTATCGTTACCTGTAGCCGTATCAATAAGAATCGTATGATGGGGTGTCTTCACGACCCAGGTGCCTATACTCACGATGAGTTGCGAATTTTCGTCAAGCAAGCCCTCAGGGAAGAATTGTTGGTTCTCTTCTAATACAGAGGGATCCCACGTACCTGGGAAATAAATTTCTGGTGGAACACCACTGATTACCATTTCGGTGACTCGGGTAACAGTAGTATCGCCTACGGTGTAAATCTTAGGTAGCTTAGTCATATAGCTCATCGCCCTCCTTCAAAATTTCGCTGGAAATGAAATTCTATATTTAAAAAGAATTATGTGTACATGTCCCGGGAACGTATTTGCACATCAGTCTTGTTAAAATCTTAATCCAATAATGTTCTTAAATCAACGTTTTTACACCGAAATTGAACCACCGTAAGAAAGCTTGCTATTGCTAGGTATTTTAATTATTATCAAATTATAAATTTCGCTGAGAGCGAAAAAATTCAAATGTGAAGGAGACATGAAAGATGAATTCTATAGGCGAGGTCATTAGAAATACCCGCAAAAAGCAGAAATTAACTCTTAAAGAAGTAGCAAAAGCAGGATCTATCTCAGTCTCTTTTCTCAGCGAAATTGAACGGAACAAAGCGAATCCGTCGATAAGTGTCCTAAAAAGGATTGCCAATGCGTTAAACGTGAATTTTACTGATCTATTTGGAGAGAAAGAACAAAGCATCGTTGTGAGAAAAGACGAACGTAAACCGTTGGTACATTCTGAAGGCTCACGTATTACATGGTATTCCCTTAGCGAAGGAAGTAAAAATAAGATGGGACCAATCTGGGGGGTGCTTGAAGAAGGTGCGACTTCTGGTGATGTTGGCGTAGGACACAGCGAAGGAGAGGAGTTTCTGTATGTCCATTCGGGCTGCCTGGAGTTCATGCTTGGGAATGATAGATATACGTTAGAAGAGGGGGATAGTATATATTTCGATGCCAAGACACCGCATAGCTATAAGAATGTATATAAAGGTGAGACCTTGGTGATTGCCGTGTCGACGCCTCCAACTTTTTAAGTCCAAACCGACAATGTCAAAATAGTAAGTCTGCTAAAAACACTTACATATTTTTACTTCAGCGTTGTTGGTTTTGTCATTAAATCAATTTATTCTCGAAAGGTAAAACGGGCTGGGAGGTTACTATTGTGTTGATAGGAAATGCACCTTTCTTCTGGTCAAGAGTCTTCTGCAAAAGGAAAATGAAATAAAAGAGTAAATCATTGCTAAGCTAACGGGAAACGATAGCATTGTAAAACAAAGTAAGCAACAGATCAACCACATTACTATTGGGGATACATGAGCAGAATGGCAAAGATATAGACACTTGGGAATGGAAAGGAATTTCAGAAATAAAAATGAACGAACAATGGATATTCCGATTACAGCCGCTGCCGCGAAGCAGCAGAAGAGAAGCAGGCCGAAGAGGTAGAAGTTCCAACGGAAGAAATGCAGACGGAGATTCAGAAAGTGATTCCGGAGTTTCTGAAGGTGCACGTACCGTTCAATGCTAAAGATGCTTTTTTGAAGAATTCAAAGCCGTATCTGACTGAAAACCTTTATAAAGCATTAGAGCAAGAACAGCGCCGCGTAACGCTAACGATCGTCAAAACTAAAATGACCAATGTAGAGCTGGAGCCGCAGAAGGAAGGATTCAGGGAACAATGGTGGAATGCAGATATCGAGGTAGAGAATACCGATCAGGAAGGCCAAACCAATATTAGTACGTTAGCTTATATCATTAAGGCCAAATTAGTGGATGGACAATGGAAGATTGATGATTTGGGTGTACGTTCAAGGGCGTGGAACCCATGAGGATATTGCGAAAGAAATCCATGTCGCTCGCGCCATCGACTACCGGGGGATCGAACGGGGAAAGGACTGTGAGTTCTCCAATACCCGTACCGGGCTGGAAGAACTGCTTCAGTGGATGAAGGAGCTTCAGCAGGAACACACCAAGAGTGACGTGCTCTTTGGCACCCGTGCTTGCCGCATGCGAGTGGTCACTTGATCGGTCAGTTCCAGAATAATGTTACATTAATTAAATCCAAACCCCCGAGTAAGCTGTCTATATAACAGGAGGTGAACGACAATGATCGATGCACAGCAACAAATCAACGCCGCACAAAACGGAGATCACGATGCCTTCGTTTCTCTTATAAAGGATCGAACGGATAAGCTGCACCGAGTGGCTCGCCATTATGTACGGGAGTCCAAAGATGCGGAGGATATCGTTCAGGATGCCCTGGTTAAGGCTTATGAGTCACTGCAAACGCTGCAGCAAGCCGAAGCGTTTGAGAGCTGGCTTACCAGAATTGTGGTGAACCGGGCGCTCAATCATTTGGAGAAATCCAAGCGTGTTCACCTGAGCGAAGACCCGCAGGCGCAAGAGCCATTGGTCGTTAATGATATCGATCAAACCCTGGATCTGGAGCGTGCATTGGCCAGTCTGAATCCGAAGCTGCGTCAGCTCCTTTTCTTAAAATATAAGAAGGACCTGACCCAGCAGCAAATCGCCCATCTCCTGGATATGCCATTAGGTACTGTAAAAACACAATTACGGAAGGGGCTGGAACATTTGCGCAACGAAATGGCTCAAGATTTTCTCGAACGAGACCTGGATACATTACGCCTGCAGTTAAGACAACAGGCAGAGCACCAGTTTGCCGTTTCACCGGATTATGATCTGATCGTCAATGACTATCAAGAGAACACCATGAGGGGAACACGGAAGGGAGAAGCGGGATTCTTATGGGTTAAAACGGGGAGTGATGACGCCGTTTCTGCCACGCTCTCCAGGGACGGCAACTTGCTAGACTATGCCATTTCCTGGGCCTCATTGGACAACGAGACACGGATATCTGAGGAGGAGCTCAAACAGCAGGCAGTGCAATTCCTGGAAGATCATTATCCCGGCGCACTGCGTGATTTTCCGTATTGTGAGATGGAGTGGATGGAAGGGATGTTTGGGTACACACGACAGCAGAAGGCGATGGGGCTGCCGCTTCCTGAGACTGGATGCCTGATTATGGTTCACCCCAGCGGTCGCGTGGTCGGATTTAGGTACTACGGAACCGTTCCAGGGCCAGCACTCCCAACCATGATCACACCAGAAGAGGAACAGATGGCGTGTCTGAAGGCGAATTTTTTGCTACATGTGGAATATTGCGTATTGGACAAAGCCGTGTACACGGATGGTGACGATCAGGTCCATCTTGTTTACGCCCCCCGAAGTAGAGGGCTAATCTATACTGCATCATCACAGGAGGAAGTTCCGACAGCCTATAGGGCAGAAGCTGTCCCCTCTGACCCAAGAACTCTGGACGAGTGGCCAGGTGAGTTCCCGCCCGCACGAAGCCTAGAAGAGTGGATTGGCGTAGACAACGACCAATTTCAGTTAGTACAAGACGACAATATTGGCTCGAACACCAAGTTGATGGTGTGGAAGCAACAGAATGAAGAGCGTCCAGCCAAGAATGACCGGTCTTGGAAGGCCTATTGGGCTGATCAGATGGAGGGAGCAGTCAAGGCGCGAGTAGACAGCCAATCCGGACAACTGATTGACTTTGTTTCGCATGGTAAGCCAGATCAACTAGCTCCATTAACCTGGGATCGAGACGCATGTATAGAAGTAGCTATGGACTATGTCCGAGGACTAGCAGCCGAAATGTTGCCGTATCTCAAGCTTCTAACTGAAGAGACCGACGACGAAGATCGTTTGGAAATCATTCGCTTTGGTGTATATGTTCAAGACGTATCTGTCAGGGATGAATGCTATCAACTAGCTGTTGACCGCTCTAATGGGAGGGTCAAAAGTTTGATGTCCCCCTCCATAAGGCCAGAACAGTTAAAGAAGCTGGAGACCGTGCCTTCATTTGATTACCAGACAGCCATCCTCCGATGGACGGCACAGGCCAAGCTGCGTCTGCAATGGGAACGGATGCACAATGCTCGGCCGGAAGAGGCCCCGTACGAACTAGTGTATCGAATGATTGGTAGCGAGCACGAGCGGACGCCCGAAGTGCTTGATGCGCATACGGGGAAGTTATACGAAAATACTTTTTACTGACAAACAAAAATATCTAGCCCGAAACTAAGGGCTGGAAGGCATTCATTTGCCATTATTTAGACAAAGGGCATAAATTCATGAATCTGGAGGATGCGAGAGTCGATCAAACCGGCATATTAATTGTGACCATTGAATTTTAAAAACGCCGAACTCGGAATATGAGTTCGGCGTTTTAGATAGATTATACGACGGAGGGGTGGGAGTTAAAGCTACAAACTCATGTCGAGGGACAAGAACTTGTACCGATTACCGTAATGGACAAGAACATCGTCCGATTGCCGATTAGATGTGTACTAAAATAAAAAGTACATAAGCCCTCATTAGTACCAAATAATTTTATATAAGAACATTCACATTAAAATATATTACTTATGTAACATTTCTCAAAGAAAGACTCTTAAATTATAGTTCTCTTTTTTGTCTCAGACTCTCAATAAAAACAGGTAGTTATCTGGATAAACTTAATTGAGCGAGTAAATGAAATAATAATTGCTTCTCGATCGTGTATGCGATATATTGCATATAAGAATAATTGTAATGAGGATGAAAACAATGCCAATACCTAAAGATTTTTCCTTACCAGTCCGTATGTCCGCAAAAGAAAGAGCGTTTTCTCAGATTCAGCGATGGATCATTGATGGAACACTGCAACCAGGTGAAAAGCTTATTGATGCGGAAATGGCTGAATCGCTTGGAGTCAGCCGGACACCGATTCGGGAGGCATTTCAGTTACTCGAAGTTCAAGGCCTCGTGTCCATGCATCCAGGAAAAGAAACAAAAGTAACGAATATTGAGAAAAACGATATTTTTAAGATGTATTCAACGATGGCTGCTCTTCAGGCCTTAGCTGCTGAAATCACCGCCCAAACTATTGTTCCAGAACAGATCGAGAAACTAAAATCCATAAATTTGGAATTCGCAAGTTCTATTAAAAATGGACAAGTTTATCAGGCTATGGAGGTGGATGAGCAATTTCATAATTATATTGTGGAGCTCTCAGATAATCCTTATGTAGCTACATTTAATACATCTCTTCAGATTCACATTAGGCGATTTAAATACGTATTTTTAAAACAACCTATTACGGCTACACTAGCTTCAGTTGAAGAACATGATCAGATTATTAAAGCTTTTGAAGGCAAAAATAGCAACGATGCCCATAATTTAATGAAACAAAATTTTATTCGACCGATGCAGGAACTGAACGAAATACTTTGAAATGAGGGAAGAAACATGGAAAATAAAAAAGATCTTCGCATTCGAAGCAAGGTAATCAGTGAAGGTGCTAACCGGGTACCGAACAGAGCGATGCTGCGTGCAGTTGGATTTCAAGATGAGGATTTTAAAAAGCCAATGATCGGAATAGCAAGTACGTGGAGTGAAGTAACACCGTGTAATATGCACATCAATGATTTAGCGGTGCAAGCTAAGCGGGGCGCACGTAATAACGGCGGTGCTCCACTAATTTTTAATACGATTACCGTTTCTGATGGGATCTCGATGGGGCATGGCGGGATGTTGTTCTCGCTACCAAGTCGGGAAGCTATAGCTGATTCGATTGAAATTGTGACCGGAGCCGAGCGTTTTGACGGCGTTGTTGCAATCGGTGGGTGTGACAAGAATACGCCTGCATGTTTGATGGCTATTGGACGGATGAATATTCCTTCTGTTTATGTATATGGAGGAACCATTCAACCTGGTAATCTCGACGGTAAAAAAGTGGATATCGTTTCAGCTTTTGAAGCCGTTGGGCAATATCAAGATGGGAAAATAACAGACGAACAATTGCATAAGGTCGAATGCAGTGTTTGTCCAGGTCCAGGGGCTTGTGGGGGGATGTATACCGCTAATACGATGGCCGCAGCTGCAGAAGCAATGGGTATGTGTTTGCCTGGTTCTTCTTCAACATCAGCTATCTCAGCGGATAAAGCATTGGAATGCGAAGCAGCCGGTAAGCAGGTCATCTCACTTCTTGAACAGGAAATCTACCCAAGAGACATTATGACGAAGAAAGCATTTGAGAATGCGATCACCGTTGTTATGGCTCTAGGGGGATCAACCAACGCATTTCTCCATCTGCTAGCTATTGCGCACTCCGTAGAAGTGGATTTAACCTTGGATGATTTTGAACGAATTCGCTTGCGTGTTCCTCATTTGGCAGATCTGAAGCCAAGTGGTCAGTATGTCATGCAGGATTTGAATGATATTGGTGGTGTTTCCGGGGTAATGAAGCTATTGCTCGCTGAGGGATTACTTCATGGGGATTGCCTCACCGTAACTGGTAAAACGTTGGCGGAGAATTTAGCGGAAGCTGCTCCACTTCAGAATGATCAAGAGATTATACGTCCACTCAATAATCCGCTTAAACCAAATGGACCACTGGTTGTGCTTCGAGGAAACCTAGCTCCTGAAGGCGCTGTTGCCAAAATGTCAGGCATGAAGATACAACAGTTTTCCGGACCGACAAAGGTGTACGATAGCGAAGATGAAGCGACAGAAGCGATCATGAATGATGAAATTCAAGAAGGGGACGTATTGGTCATACGCTATTGTGGACCGAAGGGTGGACCAGGTATGCCTGAGATGCTTTCCGTTACAGCACTCATTGTAGGAAAAGGTCTCGGGGGAAAAGTTGCTCTCATAACAGATGGTAGGTTCTCGGGTGGCTCGCATGGATTTGTAGTCGGCCATGTATCCCCTGAGGCACAAGTAGGTGGACCGATCTCTTTGCTCCAAAATGGAGATATTATCACCATTGATAGCGACATTCAGGAAATTAAGGTTGAAGTGCCAGAAGAAGAGTTGGCCGCTCGAGCGCAAGCTTGGGTACAACCGCCACTGAAAGTGAAATCCGGTGTACTTGCCAAATATGCTAAATTAGTTTCCTCTGCTTCAAGAGGTGCAGTAACAGATTTGATGGAATAGACAATTAAACATGTTGCTACATATAAAATGGGAGGGGAGAAGCTACTACAACGAATGCATGAAGCGCGCTAAACAACAAAACGCCAGCTTTAGAGATCAAGAATGTCGCAAGAAAAAGATGAAGAATTTAGTTTCATCATTTGAAAATGAAGTGCACCCCCTAGAATAGACATTGGAAAAACCCCTGAGTTTAGCCGATGAAATTCTAGGGGGTGTATTTTTGCTTGTACCGTTTCTCGACTTTCATTAATTGGGGGTTCGCTACGAATAGCAGGCAGGTTCCGGCTAGTGCAGGAATGTTTGTCGAGGGACAAGAACATGGTCCGATTACCGATTAGGCGTATATCTAATCGTTATTTGGCCCGTAAATTTATTAAACTAACGGGCAGGATAGTTTAGTGAAGGTGGAGAATAACCTCTGGGAGAAGTCGATAACTAAGCAAGGTAAAGGGGAGATCAAAGTTGAAACGAATGCCTTTTGAACGACCAACGGAGCATTATGACGAACGGATTTCTAAAATTGACGAGCAAATTTGTGAGATGTTGAAACTTCGGAAGCAGCTTTCACACAACAATCCTGGTTTCCCGCCATTTGAATATATCTCTGAATGGGCTGAAACTTTTGAACTTTACGAGGATTTTCTGAAAGTCGTTTTTGGAACATTGAGAAGTGAAGAGCATTATAAACCAATGGTTGATCCATCGGATTTCAGAAAACATATACCCGTATTAAAATCAGTCGAAAAAGGGAATTTCTTTTATACTTTAAATTCAATAAAGCAATATAATAATGCAAGTGTAGTGACTTTTAATATTGATTGGGATGAGACTGAGGTACCCTCATTTACTAATAATCACCACCATTTTGAATTGCAAATTGGAGATGAATATGATTGCCGAATGCTAAAAGGTGGTGGTCATTCAGGTCATGCTTTTACTAATTATGTAGTATCACCGCCATTACCTGATAAAACTCCAGGACTTGAGTTAACGTTTATAGAATATTTTAAGCCATTCAGTGAAAAAGAGACGGGAACAAAGATTGTCTTTAGTCTTGAATAGCTTAAACAAGCGAATGACATAAAGTCGCCAACCAAGAAACCCCTTATAAAACAAGGGGTTTCTTGGTTTTTGGTAGGGAACTTTGTGTCAATTTTTAGTGACACAAAGTTCCCTACTAGGCAGGAATTTGACACAAAGTTCCCCACTGGCCTGGAGAAGAGAAAAAGTTGGAGATCAATTCTACTTACTGAGTAGGATAATGTTCAGTAGGAGTATTTATTGTTAGATCATTCACAATAATTTGATTCAAAATTTAATTTTTTCTGTCACAATGCAGACTCATTTTGAGTATCATCGATAAACAATTTATCACATCTATAGAACTGACCTGATATCATAATTTAGACTCCATTCCGATATGGTATTACCTTAATTGAGGTACTATAACTATACTGAAGAAGGTTTAAACTGACATACAGGATCAAATTGAGCAAGTATGTCGACGTATAACTGTTGCTAAAATGATTGTAAACAATAAGCTCATAAATGAACTTTTTTATTGGTCCCAATAACAATCTGGTCGCGGGACAAGAACGTTGTTCCAATGCCGCAGGATGATTGACAAATAGGCCATCTTGGACTGGCCATAAGGTAAATAGATGATATCTGTCAGAAGAGCGAGACCAGGGATTCTTTTCTTGAAGTCCCTCTATAAAAGGATGTGTAAAATTCGATGCTCCTGAGCCGCCTTAGCCATTCGTTTGAATGGTTTGGGTTTCAGATGAGGACAGACCAAACCGAATTTCTTCATCAATCCACGATTTCGTTTGAGATTAAACACGATACTAAACTTGTTATGGAGTGTGATTTTGATGGAACGTGAAGCTTTCGGCGATGAAAGGCTTTCTTCGCCGATTTGAAGACATCTTCATCGCGCTGAGCCTTCTCTAAGAGTACCATCTGCTGCTTGAAGATAACGATATAGCCAGATCTGGAGACCCCTAATAGCTCACAAAATTGTCGGGTCATCCGGTTCAGACCTTCGCCTATAGCTTGTTGAATGAATTCAAATCTTGATTTGCATAATACTAGGATCACAAATTCTATCTATAACCTTGAAATATATGGTATTATTGTACTGGGAATTAGAAGGGGTGTAGGTCTAATGGGCTATATTATTTTTCTGCTGATTATTGCTTCAGTTTTTGTGTTGTCTACATTAATTCTCATCTTGTCGAGAAAACAAAAGACTATCGTTGTATTTGATAAGGAGAACTACGAACTAAGAGATGTTACATTAGCTGATATTGATAGGATGGAAGACGGCTCCGGATTTGAAATGTACTTATACAGATTATTAATCGAACTAGGCTATTCCGGTGTCTATAAGACTATAGGTAGTCGTGACTTTGGAGCCGACGTAGTATTTACTGATCCGGATGGAGTTAGAAATGTTATTCAAGCCAAAAGATACTCGGTAGAAAATCCGGTGGGGATTAGCGCTGTTCAAGAAGTCTTCTCTTGTATGAGATACTATAAGGCTAAAAAAGCGGTTGTCATCGCAACAACCAGATTCACAGATTCATGCGAAACGCTGGCCGGTATCAATTACGTGAAATTAATTGATCGTACGGAATTATCTAGCATTATAGAGGCCTTCAGAGCTGGTGATACCTTTGCAGCTCGTAAAATAATTGAAGCGGAACCCAGAAGGATACTTGAATCCTGGTCAGAGGCAATTTCAACTGAGCTGCATGAGGTTCGTAAGGATTACAAGGCAGAGAAGTATGTAAAAAAGCAATGAGTAAATGAGATTTTATTTTGAAAAGAAGAGGAGGAAGGAAGTTGGGAAGATTTATTGCGTTTAAATTAAATAAAGGTGACTCATTCTATTTAGAAACAAGAGTACATAACAAAAAGAAATCGGTACTAGTAGATGGTGGAGACGGAGAACATGTTAGTGAACACTTTAAAAGCACAGTAGGTGAAAACAAAAAAATAAATGTTGTTGTATGTACTCACAAAGACAGTGACCATGCAAAGGGAATAATGGAAATCTTAGCAAGCGTTAAATGTGATGAGGTTTGGTTACCGGCAGAATGGGGGGATTTAGTAAGTGCGTTCATCAGAATTAATCTACCAGAGTTTTATGAGTCCATCATTTCACTTTTGAAAAACTATGAGACTACAAGGGAAGAAGAAGAAAGATTTGAAGCTGAGGGAATTAATACTTATGAACGTGAGAATGAAGATGAAAAGATAATTGATATATATAATTTTCTGAGGGAAATAGTATCACTCTCAAATTACGGTACACGAAGGGGTATAGATGGGCTTCAAAAAAAAGATCTAGGATTGTTGTATTCAAGAATGACATATAATAAATTGGCTTACGCAGGTAATTACCACACAGTATTGTCAAAAGAAATGAATGAAAGATTGACTGATATTTTAGGACATTATGACATCATAAAAAATATTGCTAATTTAGCATTAGAAAAGGGAGTAAAGATCCGCTGGTTTGTTTACCATAAGAATGCTCCCCTTAAAATAAGTGCTGATGATCCCTTAATCCCACTAAATTCAAAAGAAGTACTAAAAATGAGACCTTTAAATGCAGTGCAAGTTCTGTTGGAATTGGTCATGCAATTTGTCATAAGTGAAGTGAATCAAAAAAGCCTGGTCTTTAGTTCTCGTTGGAACAACAAAAAATATCCACCTGTTTTATTCACCGCAGATTCGAATTTAGAAGGGAGAGAAGTACTTAAGGCAAAATTTAGAGATGGTATGATCATTACTACACCACACCATGGCTCTTTTAATAATACACCGGCATTTAAAAAGATTAGATGTAGAATTAAATTTAATAAGATTGTAAAAACAACATGGGTAAGAGGTCACAATAAAGTTAGATTAGATGATTGGTACTTGAAAGGCATATTAGCTATTAAAGGTTCAACAAGAAGATATTGCACCAAGTGCGAGACTAACCACATTCAATTTAGATCAAAAAAAGGACAATGGAAGCAGGTTCATCGTAAACGTACAGGAGATATATGTAATTGTACCTAGTAACACCAGGAATCAGGGTTGATAAGTTTAACTGATGTTAGGAGGAAATCTAATTGCGTAAAGAAATAATATACATTAGCTCACTTGGCCATAATGATATTAAAAATGAGTTTCAAAAGGTGCTGGCTGCAAGGAAATATGCCTGTTTTTATTCTTGGGATTTAAGCGATTTTTTGGGGGATGTCACGAGGGAATCTTTCCTATTAGCTATGCCTTTCAATGGGAAGATACATTGGTTTCTTTTAAGAGAGCTGGTAAAACATAATGATAGAATTGATTTAGAAGTTATAGATAAATGTGTTCTTAGTGGAAGCCCTGTCACTATTAAAATCACTTTACATTTGAATGAAAAGCGTCAACTCGATAACGTAAATTATAACTTTTCTAGAGATGTAGACAGAAATAACAGCAATTTAAAGATTATTGAAGATATAAGAAGAAAAAGCATGGGTGGGTATATATTTTCATTACATAATGAGAATGCATTCACACTTACACCTGGGAAGCAGTAATCATTATGACATTTTAACCATGGTTGGTGCCTGCCGCTGGGAGTGATTTTTCTGATCTGTAGGCTTGAGAATTAATCCTCCAGGTTATGTGATTCATGTGAAGTTCGAATAAATAGAGACACAGCTTACACTCTTATCTGTATGTGGTGTAAAAGGTGTCTCTATTCCTAAATGTCTTATTTATCATTTTTCTCGCTGTGCTCTTTTAATATCTTATATAACTTTTTTATAGAACCTTCACCTAGGTTTCTTATACGGCAGAGTTGATTAAAGTTTAATTCTAGAATTTGTTCAACCGTATTGATATCCCTTCGCTTAAGGCTATTGAATATCCTTGCTTCTACTTTTGGATTAACAAGCACTTCAATAGTTTCTTCAACAGTGTAGTCAATTTTTAAAATCTCTTTGAGTTTCTTTTCCGGATGATGTTCTAAATCCGTGAAAGAACCTTTCATTTCTAACCGTTCAATTCTTCTCATTTCCATTTCTTTTTTCCAGCGTGAGCTTTTACACCTAGCACACCCGTCATCACGAACTCTGATCCTTACTGGATTAAACTCTTCGTGGCCAAAATTACATATCCACCATGCTCTACGATGAGAATCTGCAGTTACATCGTTCGGTGAGACCCTTTTACTTTTCTTTGTATCCCACTCTGCTGCTATGTGACTATGAGAAATGTCCAGAGAAGTTTTAGGTTGTACTGTCAAAGTACGTTCACTCTCCTAGTATTTTAAATCATTGATCAAGTGCCGATATTAATTATTATATCGAATGTAAGGCAAGTAAACTATTAGAATAGTGTGGTAGGTAAATGAAACGGATTACAAGTGAGAACTATTATAATGCTGATGAACCTTTTAATTTTTTCGGTTACAGAGATCCTCTGACAGGTGAATATCAAAAAATTACGGAGACCTATCTGATTGAGTCTATTGATGAGCTCAAGCATAGTGAACTCATTACTCCAGAAATCAAAGAAATGATTGAAGTATCTAAAGCTCTCTTTGCTTACGGTTATTTGTACTGGAGCTTTCTGACACTATCAATGGATCAAGCGTTTAAAGCGTTTGAGGCAACGATTTCCCATGTTCATGAAAAGATATACGGATCAAATTACACTGGAACCACTCGTTTGCAGCTCTCTTCTATGATAGATAGATTGTCAAAGAGAAATGTGATTGATCAAGAAAAGAAGTCTAGATATCACAATCTAAGAAAAATCAGAAATATAAACGCTCACCCCTCTTTTCAAACGCAACTTGGATTGCCTGCCTATGATGTATTGAAGGATATATGTACAGAGATAGATTTCTTGTTTCATGCTTTACATAATCAGGGCAAGTGAAAAATAGATTTCTTGAATAATCGTTATGGGAAAATTTGATGCGAACGCGTCCCAAACATACTAGCAAGATTCATAAATAGGGGAAGCAGAGGGGATAAACGAATATGGAATCAAAGGGAATACCCGGAGAAAGGGACGTGGGTGGGCTATCTCTATGCTCGCTGCAACCTTTACCCTAACGGTCATCGTGCAGGCTTATCCAGCCGTTCACGCATCGGCGGCATCGGCTACGATGGTCTCCCAAGGAGGGTTCACACAGGATCAACTCGACGGATTGGCGTATCTGAATGAGATTCGGGCGAAGGTAGGCGTTGGCCCCTTGGAGCTTGACGCGAGATTGTCTCAGGCGTCTCAAGCATACGCGGCATATTACAATACCACTCAGTTCAAAGGAAGGACGGCCCATGAGGAGGGGCCGGGCACACCAGGATTTACGGGAGTGACAGCAGGAAACCGGGGAAAGGCAGCTGGATGGCCAAATAAATCGGTAGCTGAAGTCATGTCTTTTAATAATGCAACAACACGCCAAGCGATCGATGCCTGGCTAAGCACTGCTTATCATCGAAAGATTATATTGGATAAGCAGTACACATCGGTCGGCATTGGATTACAGAATGGTACTGCTGTCATGAACCCAGCCTTCATGAAGTTACAGAAGGATAGTACGGAAGCCAGAGTATATCCGTACGACGGAATGAAAGAAGCGGACGTTGGTTTCTACGGATTCGAGAAGCCGAATCCTCTTGTCCGCTTTGGTGTTGAACACTCGGGTGGCATCATCTCCGCTTCAGCTGGCTTCGACATCGATTCGTTCGAAGCTAGCATCTTGGATTCGCAAGGACAAGATGTTCCGTATTACAGTGAAATGCAAGGTAATACGATGTTCTTGTATCCTAAGGATGTACTGGACGGCTACAGCGTCTATACGGTGAAGTTTGATTATACGCTGTATAAGGAGGCAGCATCGACAACATAGGTAAGGGAGAATTTGGTACTTGCTCCGAATGAGATGGAGATACTGTCAATTGTTATCTTTGGACGGTATGTATGGAATTAGCTCGATCTGGTTGAAGATATTCCCGGAATAACCAGATACATAGAAGCGAATTATTCAGCGATTAAGCAATGCACCAGAGACCATAGAGCGAGCTATGGTAATGCTAACGAGGGAAAGTTCTTTGCGATTTATAGCATTCCTGATTGTGAGAAGACCGTTCTGGGAGTAGCCGTGAGGTGTGGAGTAGCTCTGCCTTAACTGGTACGCCTCAAAGAGTTAATAAATTTCATACAGGAGTGATTGGATGGAAACTACTAATACTAATAATATACGCAGATATAATTTCGAGAATATTGAAAACACACATAGAAATTCCTCATCTTTTTCTCTCTTACACTATGCCTTTATGTACCGTAATTTTGACAAAGTATTAGAAATTGTAAATGAGGACAATCTTAATGAACAGCTCATATGCGAAGGTAAAGCGGGTTATGAGTGGATTACTCCGGCAGTTTGTGCCAAATGGAACGAGAATTACATAAGAGCCTATGATGATAAGCACAATAAAAAGTTATATGGGCTGCTTAAAAAATCCGAATCTTTTGAGAAAGTGAAAGATCAACGTTTCTTACTTGAATATACTGAAACAATCGCAGCTGATAGAAATGTTTTTGACATCTTTTTTGAAGGAAATCAGCCTATTCTTGATGTGAGATATTATGAAAAACAGGAGCTTTCCTCCAAGCAAGTAGAGAAAAATGGAATGTCCCTGGTTATTGATGAAGTAGGGACCGGGAAGACTGTTACTGCACTTTATTCAATAGTAAATACCATTCAAAATGCGATAAACCAGAATAAGTATGCTTATATACTTGTGGTTTGTCCTTATAATAAACGCACCGACTGGCAGGATGACATTAGACGCCAGCTAGGAAGATATGCACACATTGTTGAACAAGGTGATCATGGTCGCATTTACTATAATCATTTAAAAGACGCTTTTTTCCGTGAGAAGGAACATGTGATTATAATAACGGGGCAAGCTCAATCAAAAAAAGATAAAGATGGCACAAACTCAGCGCTTAAAGGCTCTCTTGAGCAGGTCTCTATTTCAGAAAAAGATATTGAAAGATGGGATTTGGTAGTCATTGACGAAGGTCATATATCCTTTGATAATTACCGTTCTCTCCGTTCAGATCAAGTGATGATGCTTACGGCTACTCCCATTGTAGTGAAGTCATCTTCAGCCAGAGGTTTTGAGGATTATATTGAATTAATGAACACAATTACTGGGAAGTGGAATCATACCCTTGT
This sequence comes from Paenibacillus sp. FSL R5-0701, assembly GCF_037973995.1. NCBI lineage: Bacteria > Bacillati > Bacillota > Bacilli > Caryophanales > Paenibacillaceae > Paenibacillus > Paenibacillus sp. FSL R5-0701. The sequence goes on from NZ_CP150230.1 coordinate 3,879,616, forward strand.
TATGAATCCGATTGAGAATACAAATCCTACTGCAGATGATATATTTGTGGGTCTATTCAGGGAAGATTTGGGATTAAGAGCAGCAGAACGAATCATACGATTTGAATATTGTAAGAGAGTGGAGAAAAGGCATGAGTTGTTTGATCGAATTGTAGAACAATCTGGATTCCTAGCTGCCTTGCAATACGATCAGGATGATACATATTTATTGAGAAAAGCCAGAGATAACTTTGGGGATGATAGTTTTGATAGTCACCGTAACCACAAGCTGGACAAACTTCTGGAGATTGTCACACACAACAATAACACTAATTCATACATTATTTTCTGTGAGCATACAGAAGTAGTTAAAAATGTGTATGATCGATTGACAGATGAAGTAAATGCGATAATCACTATGAAGCATGGTTCCCATCAAGAAGCGGTTGGCATGGAGGACTCAGGCAAGGAACAATTTATAAACGGGATTAAGCTGAATCTGCGTCAAAAAAACAGAGTAATCTTTGTGACTACAGGTAAGACAGGGGGTACGGGCCTTAATCTGGGTGAATTTGATGGTATTATTCATTATGAATTACCTTTTACCAGCATTGAACTAGAGCAACGTTTTGGACGTGTTGACAGAATGGATACGAATAACCGTAAAGAAAAAGAGATGATATTTTTACTGAATGAATCATCTTCTATTCATGATTTTGATAATAATCGGATGCTATATTATTGTACAACCAAAATTGATTTTACCTGTCAGTATACACCAATAAGGAATACTGTATTATTTTATCCGGAATTTATAAAAAGGAGCTTTGAAAATTTCAAATCGTATCTGATTAATCTTAAGGAAAATACGCTTCTCAACAATAACAATGAGGCAATATACAATGACGTAACAGCAAGAAGAAGAACAATAAGCAGAAGAAATGAATGGACAGCGATTTTAGGGGCTGCACAATCAGAGTCAGGCAACAAAAAAATTCATGAAAAAATCATAGACGTTCTTAATAGCCCAATGGATGAACGGATTGCTGGCGAAGATTTCTTCAAGCTCTTAAGGGAGTATCATGGCGCTTATAAACAGAGTCCGTACAGTATTCCGGAGTATGAAGCAGAGAAAAGGAATTTTGATGAAAATATAAAAATCATTCAAAATGTGCTTGTTGTTATAGGAAAAGAGAGTGCTAGGGACAGTGATGTTTTTGTCGCATTGCAAGAGAGCCAAGAGGACGGGGAACACACGGATTCCTCCAGTAAGTATCGATCTCTAGAGAAAATTGCAAAAGAGGATGCTGATAGGGAATCTCATGTGCTCATTGAATCCAAGATAAACCAACTTATAAATTTGATAGAGAATCTTAACGAGGACACTTTAATTGCAGACGGTATTTTTTATTATAACAAGGACAAACAAATAGAGCGCAGAGAGGTGAGAGACTTCCGTGGATATAACAGCTCAAGGGATTAACGAGGCATTAGCCAGAGGGGAACATAACGCTCCCAAATATATGCGGGAAGAGATCCAAGCTGCTAATCAATATCTGAAGAACGAGCGATTAGATAAGCCCGCATGGCTTGATGATTTTTTAACGAATAACCAATATAAAATGCGTGAAACCATCATTCGGTCATCTAATGGCAAGGGTATCGCGTCATTGGATGGATACAACGAAGGATACTTTAATGAAATTATTCAAAATGCGAATGACATCGATACTGCCGATGAGATGTATATAAATGTTAGTAAAGAGGGAGATGTCTACTCAATTGAATGTAAGTATGCGGATCAGGGTTTTTCCGTCTCCAATATCTATGCGTTTCTAAACAGAGAAATGTCTGATAAAACCCATGATAAAGGTCAGAGCGGAAAGTTTGGCATAGGCATCAAATCCTTTTTTACATTTGTGGATAGTCTTACAATCGACAGCAATGTAGTGATGACGTTCAACATTATCAGTGATAATAACGGTGAGTTGGATATAGAAAGCGATGTGAAGCGCAATGATCATTGGCGCCAAGGCACTACTAAATTGACGTTACAGTTCAATGGGAATAAGGAAACCAGCTTCAATACAGCAAAGCTAAGAAAGCTGATTGATTTTTTATGTGGTGGTTTTCATCTGAATCCAGAACTTCTTTTTCATAATGAGGATCATTCGAGCGTTATATTTGATTTGCGTTCACTGTTGTTTACGGATGGTGTGAGGAGTAAGACACATGCTATTAAGAAGATCCATTTCAAAGGTTCAAAAAAAGAAAACTCCCTTACTTTGGAGTGTAACGATGATGGAAGCCAAGAAGAATATACAACAGGTTGGATTACCAAAAAATCCGCAGTTTCTTTGTCTATTGATGGCATTCCTGCAATAGAAAATAAGTATTTATTATTTAGAACAGGAGATATTGTGTTCGCATACCCTTTGAATGCAGATGAGCTTTCTAAGAGAAACAGATTTTACACCACATTTTTTATTAAATCTGATGGCGAGGAAGCAATTTATCCATCAGGTGCGCTTATTAATACAAGATTCTCCAATATGCACAGAACGGATCTCGGACACAGTTTTTTAGAGATAGAGAATGCTGTACAAACTATAAAAAAAGAACAAATGAAACTTTACAAGTTTATGTGCAGTGCTGAAATTGAAAATAGTGCCCACAGATATGAGATTAGCGATATCTTTCATGGTCTTTTATATGTCTACAGGAACGTTGAAGTTAATGAACATACGGAGAGTCTGCTTTCTATACCTGATATGGACACACAATACTTACCAAAGTTCATGGATTCGCATGAATTCAAGGGGAAACTGGTGGTGAAGTTAAAAGCAGTTGAAGAATATCAACGGCGTACCCCATTTGAAGACGAAAGCATTATTACAAGACTCACGGATACATTTAGTTCAGTTGCAGGTAAAAATGAGATTGTTAAGTATGACGATCTTATCAGTAACGATAATTGTCTGAGCGGGGTAAAACGTATTTATAGTTACCTGTATGAAGCAACAGAAGGTTCGAATAAGCTGTATCTGAGAAATATTCTCTGTGCATTTACTGGTGCGGCAGAATTGATTGCCTATAGAATAACGGGTTTAAGGAGTGAGGATGGAGAGAATATCCAAGTAGAAGAAAATGAGATTGATGCCTGGTTACTTGCACATGAGGAGGCGGAGTGGGAACTGCTGCTCAAGCTTATCGGGCGATATAAATTAAACCCCAATGTAAGCTACACTGGAGAGATCAGCGGTGCTGCGATAGTTCCGTTTATATTCAACGATAAATTACAACAATCAGGTCCAGAGGGACCCTTCTCAAAGAGACAAACCCAAGAATATGAACTAAAGTATAGCAGTATGAAAACTGAGTTGCTTGCTATGAGGGGAATCGATTCAGGGAATTCAGGAAATACATTCAATATTAGATATAAGGGATCTTATTACAGTGCCTGGGACGGGGTATATCATTATTTTTCTTTACACTTTCCTAATATATCTACCCTGAATTCCAAGAATCTAATGCTGTTTGTTGAGCTTTTAAAAAATGGCAGTTTAAATGAGAAAATAGGTTATAGGTCCAATCAGTATCTTATACCAGATATCTTATTGTGTGAGAAGAACAGGATCGATTTAAGGTATAGAGAAAAGGGCCTGATTTCAAACATCATTCATGAACAACAATTAATAAATTTAAGCTTTCTGCGAAATATAGAAGTTACCACTTTTGACGAATTTAAGTATTATAGAGAAGCATTTGATAACATTGATTTTTCAAAAGAAATGCGTAAAAACAATGTGAAATGCAGGATAGAAAATATTACTGTCAAGGAGTTATCCACTGAAGTTCTCCCATGGTTTGGAAACTTGCCTTATGATATTTCCTATTATTTTAGAATTGCGTCAATTGCAGATCATCCAGATATTAATCACAGTGAAAAGTTAAAGTTCATTGAACGGATTACAGGTCTCAAATTGTACATTTCTAAATTTAATAGCGGCAGTAAAAAACATGTTATTGGATATTTGGGCGGTCAAAATTTTAAAATGAAAAGAAGTGCTGACGAAAAGTTGACTTCAGTCGGTCAGTATGATGAGGACTCCAATAAGGTTTATATTTGCTACGACAATATTAATGACGAAAGTAAAGTAATCAGTGAAGTGTTAGTGGATTTGGGCTTTGACTCTGCAATCATAGTAATTTTTAATGCGTACATTAGCAGTGAAAATAATGACAAAGTGCTCGGATATAACGACTATGCAAAAGCTGTAACATCTTCGGCTGCTCCTTTGAAGTTAAATTGGAGACACAGTAATAATTTTGACTTTCCGGCAGACCGGAGCTTTTTGTATGAGGATTTGTACAGGCTACTAACTTCAAGGGGGTCTTATGATAAATTTTGTCCGGTGTGTGGAAAAGTCCCTTCTGAAGATGAGCATAGAAATAATAACGACAAGAAAAGACAAGATAGAAAATTGATACTGTTTGATAACAAATGTGAAGAAAACAAATGCAACCTGCCGTTTATACTCACTGTTGCCTGCAGTGCCTGTTTCAATAAATTAAAAAACACTCTAAGCAGGGCAGAATTGATTAAAGAATGCGATGGCACTTATTACTTGAAATTCTCAACGGAGATGGGTCATGGGCAGCATGAAAAAAGCTCGTCTGAGCAAAAAATAGAGCTTTCGCCTCTAAATATAGAGATTATCAATAAATACCAACTTGAATTCAATAGAGCGTAAAGGAGCCACCATGATCCAATTCGCTCTAATTTCCGACATCCACCTTGATTTTTGGCTGAAGCACAGGGACCCTACATCAGCGGATAATCTGTGGGAAATTAAGCTGTTTGCGGAGAGCCTGCTCCCCCGGAAGATCTGGGGCACCGCTACAAGCAAAACTATGAGCTACTGTGTGCACTCAAACGCTACTATACTCATATTCTGCTAGTTGCGGGCAATCATGACTATTATTTGGTGAACAGCAGGAACGCTACAAGCTGTAGACCTCGATATACTGTTGGGTGGAGATGAAGGCGTTAGGCAGCAGCAGTATCGAAGGGGTTCACTTTCTAGAAGGAGACAGCTTCGAATGGGATGGCGTGCGATATGGAAGAAACGGGATGTGGTATGACTTCGCCTACGGTATTCAGGTTATTGGGCATAGTCTTTCGTATATGCTGAACATCTGGGCGAATCAAATGAATGATCGCAACTACACGATTGGTTCACCGTGCCGTCCGCTGGAATTCTTTTTGGGAGCTTGGATATGAACATGACTAAGCGCTAAGTGAAAATGTCTACCAATGTTATAAAACAGCAGGATACAGCCTCACCACTGAATAGATAGTGCTACGGAAGGTGCACATCGGTCAAAAGAATTTGTGTGTCCTTAAGCAGTTTGAAGACATCAAGGCTATTGACGGAGTTTAATGACTTGGGAGTCTTACACCTTAATTTTGGAGAATGGCGCGATATACGAGACAGTCGCTATATTGAAAGAACTGGTTCATCATGAATATGAGGATGTGTAGAAGAATGAAATTATTTATTATTGGTAATGGATTTGATCAAGGGCATCGTTTGCCGACAAGCTATTGGAGCTTCCGAGAATTTTTAAAAGTCAAATATCCTGAATTCCTTTACGATTTTGAGAGTCATTATGAAATTTACCCAAGATATGATGATGACGCGAAGAAAGCCATGCTATGGAATGACTTAGAAACCAATCTTGCTAATATTGATACAATTGAAATCATTGAGAACGCTGTGCAAATGGATATGGGGCTTGAGAGCGGAGATTTCGGCATCAAAGACACCTTAGACCAATATTTTGAAGAAGAATACAAGTACATTGAGCGGTTGGCCGCATATTTAAAAGAATGGGTTGCTACTATTGATCTCAAAGGTGTGCAACAGAAAACATCATTTAATCTTTCATTTGAAAACGCATTGTACTTGACTTTCAACTATACAGCTGTATTGGAAGAAGTCTATGAAATTGACGATATAGACATTGTACACATCCATGGGTCATTGAATAATGGTCCATTCGGTGATGACCCGATATTGGGGCATGGTAATATTACAAGAATGGAAGAGATCCAAGAACAAGCAGGTGAAGCAGAAGAGAAGTTTGATGAAAAACTGTTGAGCATCTGTGGGGCAATTCAACGTTATTACGAGGAGACCTACAAGAACATAAAAGACTATATGTACAAACTGGATAGATTACGAGGGAAATGTATCGATGAAATTATCTCTATCGGTCATTCTATCGCCGGTGTGGATCTTCCTTATTTCAGCAGTATAGATGAGCTTTCACAGAAGCAGGCTAAGTGGATAGTTTATTATTATTGGGAAGGTGAGAAGCAAGCTATGTATAATAGTTTGCTTGAATGTGGAATCGACCCTGATCGGATTGAAATGAGACAATCAAACGAGTTCTACGATTTGTAATCTAGCTGAGGGTGAACAAAAGGATTAAACTCCGTCGCATATACTATACTTTTTAATTTTTTATTCTTTTCCTGCATAACCCCGCAATGCTTGTCGTAGGACCAGAACATGGTACTATTGCAGATTTGATAAATATCTAATCAATCGACATGTTTCAAGTAAGTACATCTTCTTCATTAATCAAACACATTAGCTTATGAAATTATGGCGCTTTGGAATGATTTATAACCATTAATCAATCAGTCTGATCGTTCTTGAAAGAAGTAAAAGCTTGACGTGTACCACATTACCATTTTCACTGCAGCTGTTGGTTAAGTTGAAGAACTAATCTCAAATTAGTCCATAAACTGGGATTTCAATGATACAATATTCAAGTAAAATAATATTGATTAGTGATAAAAGAGGCAATGACATACAAGTTAACGGGAGGGCTAAGAACTAGAATGGGTTAAATATTTTTATAATATGGGGTGAAATGATTTTGCATTTAAAAGAAGATGTACAAAATAATACTGTTGCATGCTCAGAATGTTTCTGCGATCATGGGTTACAGTTAACCGCTATAAACATCGGTATTGAAGATAATGAAATATGTCCTAACTGTAAATCAACAGATGGGAAAAAATTGAGTTTAAACCAATTAGAAGAAGTAGCATACCATTTTTTTGTGTATGGGTCATTTATTTTTTGTGATTATGGAGCTTTTCCTGAAATACAGTTTAATAATTATCAGGAAACATCAATCACCATCAACGATAACCTCAAAAAAGATATAAGAATTTTCGAAGAAAGTCTTGGTATTGGATTTTTTTATTATGGCCCAAGGGCATGGATGTATGGAGACATTGAGCCGTTAAACGATTTGCTGGATCCTGATAAACGTAATAAAGTCATAAAGCGTATAATACAAGAATATCCAAATGTCACAATAACGCAAAATGATTCTCCGCTCTACAGAATTAGAAAAGGAGAGAATCTTACTAATAATTCAAAGTATTTTGATAGTCCACCAGATCAATTCTTAGGAAGCGGACGTTTAGACTCAAAAGGTTTTCCAGTCTTGTATACTTCACCTGATTTAGAGTTATGCATACATGAAATGCGTGCGGCATTAGAAGATGAATTATATGTTGCAACACTGATTCCAGAAGGATCTTTAAACTTTTTGGACCTATCAATTATACTGAAAGAAAACGAAAGTTTTACTGATTTCGAGAGTTTGGATATTGCAGTGAATATGCTTTTTCTTGCTGGGAAACATGCATATGAGATTACTCATGAAATCAGTTTAGCAGCAAAAAATGCTGGATTTGACGGCATAGTATATCCATCATATTTCAGTAATGCTCGCAAAGGGTTAATGCCACATCAAGCATTAGTGTATGGAATATCTAATAGACGAATACCTCAATTTCAATCAATAGAACACTCTAAGGTGGCACAAAATATAGCAATCTTTGGGCGACCAATACTCGAAGGAAAAGTAAAAGTTCATAGTATAAATAAATTGATGCTGACAAAGGTTAGTTACAACTACCTTCTTGGAGCAGTAAATGAAGAAGAGTAGAGAACCGGTACTGGCAGTTATGACTAAAAGAACGTTTCACTCAGAAGAGTGGAAACATTAAATGAACTTCTAAATATTACTGTACTTCACTAACAATCGTTATTATCATTTGAGCAACTATGAAGTCGCTGTTTAAGCGACTTTTTTGCATTGTAGAATTACTTAAAGTTCCCCTCTAGCCTGGAGTTCAATCAATAAGGGATACCAGTGTGTTTTTTCTCATTCAGTTGGTACAAAAATACAAGATAAGTAATTTCTTGTTTGTAAATTGAAAAAAGGAAGCTCGAAAGCTCCTCTCCATAGATTAGGGTCTTTCAATACTTCCTAGAACTACCGCTAATTTCTCATTCATCGATGGATCTTGATTGTCAATCTTAGAGATTAACTCCGTAAACATTTTTCTGAGTTGCTGAATGTTTGTTGTAAGGTAACCATCCATTTGAGCGCCTGTTTTCTCGTAAATACGCCCGTTCTCAAGGTCTCTTAGTTTGTTTCCAATTTCCTGGATTTCTCTACTGTACTTTTCAGTAATCCCCAACGGTTCAGTCATGTTTTTTACCTCCTTAGTTTTTCTGGTTAAGATCTAGACTAAAAGAATTCGACATCAGTTTACAAAACCCCTTTTTAATTAAGACAAAAGAGCTTGGATTAATAGATATCCAGATACAGCAAAGCGAGCGTATGAGGATATATTTCCCTACTCCCCTAAAGTAGAAAAGGAGTTAAGAGGCCAGCTCCTATAGTTTATTCGAACACAAAAATTCTGATTCATGAAGCATTCGACAAAAAAATGTTTTATTGTCAAAGGATTACAGAATATGAGGTTGAATATAGAATATTGTGGTCAAAATACAATTTTTGGAGGGTTGAACACTTGTATTCACCAATCAATAAGATAAAAAATGAAATGGGTAGGAATAGATTTTATATATATAGTAGAAGGCTTCATAGAGAGGTTAGACTATACAATTCACTTCAATACGATCATTGGGTTCTGACAGAATCGGATATTTCCGTCATGAGTTACTGTGAAAGACCGTTGAAAATAAATGTATCTATTGGAGGTAAAGTTGTTGAAACAGTTTTTGATATGTGGATTAAATCAGAAAGTGAAGAAAAGTTTGTGTTTATACGCTACTCCTATGAAATAGATCTGGATAACAAACGTTCTAGCGAACAAGCGATTTATGAAATGTATGCACAAAAAATATGGTGCGCAGAGAATAATAAGACACATTGTGTCCTGACGGAAGAAAATATACGACACAATCCCACTATTATTGCAAATAAAAAAACGTTGATTCCTTTTTTCACTCCACTTTCTGAAATAAAACCAGAAGTGTATGAGCTGATTTATAGATCAGCTTTAAACGGCCCTATGACAATTCGTGATTTAGAAAAATCTATTCAATCTAAATATCATCCTGTCATAATTAGGAATTCTATATTTGCATTAATCCTCCATGAGATACTTACTTTTAATCAAGAACAGGACTTACTTTGTGGATTGACGGAGGTGCAGTTGAATGTCGAGAAGACGTATCTTAGATAGTATAAATATTGATCCGAAACATAAAGACATCTCAAATTGGCCAATTGTTAATATCATGCAACTTCAACCTGAAGATAGAGAGATATTCAAAAAACGAGAAGCTGCAGTGAACCTATATATGCTTCACGAAGAAGTAACTTTAGAAAAAATCACAGAACAAACAGGCGTAAGTAAAAAAGAATTAATTATTTTCATAAAGAAGTGTTTAGAATTTGATCCAATAACTGAAGCTATCTGGGGATTTAGAGCATTAATCCCTCATAAGAGAACCAAAAAGTATGATAGAAGTGCAACCACAACTTTTTTCCCACAACAGGAACAGCCCAAATTAAGTGGGGCCTTCAATCAACTCCTTGAACAATATCCAGAAATTAGAGAGAAGATCACTTCAGCATATTTAAGACGAAAAGGAAAAAATTCTACAATGCCCACAATCTCGACTGATGGGATCCATAGATTATTCCTAAGTTTGTGCAAAAAGAATGGTATAGGAATACATGACTATCCGTTTAATACAAATGATAAAGGATATCGATCATTATACCGTTTCTTTAAAAAAATTGAGAATAATCATTTTTCAGAAGGTGCAAAGCGTTACGGAAAAGAAGCAGCCAGGCAATCACGTATGGGAACATTGCCAAAACATGAATTGATATTACAAAAGCCTTTTCAACGCGTTCAGTTTGATGGGCATAAGATTGATGCGATGTTTACGATCACATTTAAAACCCCTGAAGGAGACTTATTTACAGAAGTTGTGGAGCGGGTATGGCTTCTTGTAATAGTTGATGTAGCAACTCGAGCAATATTAGGTCATCACCTCTGTGTAAATAAAGAATATAACAAAGACGATGTTTTGCATTGTATTCGCAATACAGTAACCCCTTATGAAAAAAGAAAATTTTCGATACCTGGTATCGATTATGATCCTAAAGGTGGTATACCTTCGGCTGAAATTCCAGAAACGGCATGGGCTCTTTGGGATGAATTCAGCTATGACAACGGTAAAGCAAATTTATCAAATATCGTAACCGATCGTCTTTATGAAGTAGTTCGTTGTACTCTAAATCCTGGGCCGGTCGAGGCTCCAGAAGTAAGAGGCATTATTGAAAGATTATTCCGTTCCCTTGAAGTGCTTGGATACCATAAATTAGTGAGTACCACTGGAAGCAATCCTTCTGATCCTCTTCGTAAAAATCCAGAACAACAAGCAAAAAAGTTTGATATTTCTTTATCAGAACTAGAGGAGCTAACTCATATTCTAGTATCTGATTATAATGGTATTCCCCATAGTGGAATTAGAAACTTTTCTCCTCTTCAATTGATGAAACAACGAATTGAAAGAGGGATGGAACCAAGAGTACTTGAACCAGAAAAAAGAAAAGACGCCATTTTTTTTATGATCCAAACTAAAAGAAGAGTGAGTGGGAATATAGAAAAAGGAAAACGACCATTCATAAATTATGAAGGGGTTCGATATCAAAGCGATATTCTTAGTAATAGTCCTCACCTGATCGGCACGGAATTAACAATTGTGGTAAACGTTGATGATATACGAACAGTAAAAGTATTTTTGAGTGATGGTAGTGAGTTTGGATACCTTACTGCATATGGCATTTGGGGGATAACACCTCATTCATTACGAACAAGGAAGGCTATAAATAAATTAAAGAATGAAAGGAAAATATTCTTTACTACTTATCAAGATCCATTTCAAATCTACTATGAGTATAAAGCATCTAAAGCTAAGACTGGAAAGAGAGAACGAAATCATATCGCACAATTACAAAGGGAACTGAACAAAGCCGAAGCAGCATCTACAAATAACCATGAAAAAGAAGAAGAGCAATTCTTTGCTCCAGATGTCCAGTCAACAGGGGATGTAAACAGTTTATTTATTGAAGAAGACGATGACGATGATAGAATTTTTAGAACTTACAACTTTTGAAAGGAAGATTTCTGATGAATATCGATGTTTCAGATATAAACAGGCCATATGTACCCCCAAAGACTCATCCCATCGAAACTGGAATTTACTTCATAGGCACTAAAGAAGTGAGAAGAATGTACAAAAATATTAAGCAATGGATTGAAAACCGAGCACCAGGCGGAATAGCCTATGGCAGACCTAGATTAGGTAAGACTTGGGCTATCGACTACTTAACAAAGGAACTACCAATAGATTTTGGTGAGAAGCTTCCTATTCTAAAATTTAAATGTGAGCAAAATTCAAGAATTAATGAAACCACTTTCTATGAAGAATTATTGGTACAGTTTGGACACGGAATCCCTTTCTCAGGAAGAAAAACTATGAAAGCTGAAAGATTAAAAAAATATCTTCAAGAGATAATCGAGAGTTCAGGAAGTAAAAGGTTAATTCTATTTATTGATGATGCCCAGCGTCTTGTTCCAGTTCAATACAATATTTTAATGGATATTTATAATTATTTGAAAGAATTCGGAATTAGCATGACAGTTATCTTAGTTGGCCAAGAAGAATTAAAGCATGTTAGATCAGGTTTTATTGCTTCAAAAATGGGACAAATTGTTGGTCGCTTTATGGTTCATGAGTACAAATTCTCAGGCGTAAGAACAAAAGATGAGCTGCAAACCTGTTTAGTCGGTTATGACTCTTTATCTGAATACCCTGCAAATAGTGGTTGGTCCTACACAAGATTCTTCTTTCCGGATGCATATGAGCAAGGATTTCGTTTAGAATCATCCACAGAGGAGCTATTTTCTACTATATCCAATATTAGAAAAGAAAAAGGAATTACTAAACCTTTAGAGATACCGATGCAATATTTAACGCTTACTATAGAATATGCTTTTAAAAAATACGGTGTCTTAGGTAAAAATGTTGACCAGTTGACGTCTAGCCATTGGTTAGACTCATTAGGTAAGTCGGGTTATATCGAAAATGAGCTGTACAACGACTTAATTTAGATATATCAGTTCGATTTGAAAAGGTGGTTAAAAATGATTCCTGAACTAAAGGTTTACTTATCAAAGCCAGATGGTTCAATTACTTGGAATACAGATTGGATATCTGAGTTTGAATCTCCCTGGTCTATTTTTCAAAAAATTCAATTCACTAACTTACTTAATAAACGAGACTATTTTCATTTGTTTGGGACTTCAGAGACAATCAAAAAAAAGACTATTGTTGGTGCAAGAAATCATAATTTGTATTCAATGCCCAGTTTTGATGATAATAGATTTATAATCATTTTAGGATTCTCATTAAAAAAATATAATTCTGATGTAATTAAAAACATATCTGGATTTTTGAATGATGGCGGAATGAGAGAAATGCGGGAAATTTCCTCAGGAAATTGGTTTTGGAGAAAGTCTTTAACTTTTTGTTGTGAATGCCTAATTGACGGTTACCATAGTATATTGCATCAATTTGGTCTTTTTCAACAATGTCCTTTTCATCAGAAACCATTGTATGATCAATGTCCCAATTGTTCAGCCAAATATCCATATGAACTATTTAAAGATCAAACTTATTTTGAATCAACATTAACGTGTATGTGTAGTCATCAATACAAAAAATTCAACAGGGGCGTACCCCTTAATACACATTGGAAGGCGTACAGAAGTAACGATTTGTCAGATAAACTTGCTATACAATGGCTAAATCTAAATCAGTTGCAGAAAAGTAACCTGAGCTCAGTATATCTATACCCTCACACCTCAATTAATGAGACACCCCAATTATTAAAGTTTTATTTAAATTATATCGAGAGGGATACAACTCCCGATCAATATAACGTGGAGACCTCAGATCATCTTAAAAGAATAAATAACATTCCGTACTTAAAAGGGAAATACATTAGAAAAAAAAACAGAGAATTCGAAAACATTAATACAGCAAAAAATCATATCACTTTTTTTTCAAATCATCAAAACATTGTTATGAGCGAATTTCAAATTATAAGAAATTCAATGTTTAGTTCAGTTGCGAAACATTTAAGAAGAACTATTTTGAAAAAGCATAAAAGTTGTATTAAACGTTATACCTCCGTTATAAAAACAAACGAAGGAATGGATATTCCTATCTGCCCTTATGCATCTGCATATGTTAAGTGGAAACAAAAGATAATGAAGATTGTACATTTTTATGATGTAGACGCAATTCCTTATAGCCGGACCAGTTTTTGTTCAGAGAATGTTTCATTTTTAGGTTATTTAGACGAAGACCCAATATTCGACATTATGAATTCTTATTTAGCTAAATTTCCTACAAAAAAAAGCAATTACTCATATATCAGTTGGTTAATTTCACACACCTATAGTTATTTATTTTTACATCTTTTCAAATTGTATCTCACCGATTCAGTTGATAAGATAATTGAGAATAAAGATTTAACTCTGAAGGAAACAATATTGGCCTTTTCTTTTCCAGGTAAGCTCTCCGATAAAGTCCAGAAGTTCTGGGACCAAAACAACCTTAATCATTTTTTTTCTGAAAATGAATTGATATGTCCTTATCCTACAATAAGATCAAAGAGAAGAACATCCAACGAAGAATCATTTCATCCTATGCAACTTGCGTTAAATAGAGATAGAAGCCACATTTAGGATTAGTTCTCTAATTCCATAATTTCAATTAACTCCGAAGCTAATGTTTTTGAACTAGAGATACCTTTTAAATATTTGAAAGGCCCACTAACAGACCAGTCAATCTTTTTCAGGCGCTTTGCTGACTTGATAAACTTTTGATGGTCTATTTGTGTTGAGTTTTCTTTCTTACAGTTAGACAACGCCTTGGATGCAGCCATTGCTAACGCATCCAAACATACAATATGAGTAAGTTTATATTCTTTATAGTTCATCCATTCATGAGGATATTCTTGACGCATTATATTGAAAAATCCAAGTACAAGATCCACCTTTTCATGTTTTGATAAATTTGTAGTCTCAGTATCTTTGAAAAAGTACTTTAACATGCGATAAAGATTCTGCAGAGTAATATGTCTTCCCTTACTACGTTTACCCGTGATGCTACCAATGTGATAGAAAGGACTATCTTTTAATATTAATAATTCAGTAGCTTGCCAACTTAATTCATCTGATTCTCTTTTCAGAAATTTGCTTAAAGAGGTTCCAATCCCTTTGGCTTTTGTATTAATAATATCAGAGAGTTGAATTTCTTCATCGTCATCTAAAAAATGAAATGCCATGAAAGGAACATTAAGTTCTGATTGTGTTTCTTCGATATAACGTTTAATTCCTCCTAGTCGATGCTGTCCATCCATTAAAGATGCTTTATTCTTGCAAAATAATCTACCGAACATTGGTCGGGTAGAGTCATAAGCTGTAAACTCCCACATACCAGCTGCATTCAATAAAATTGGTGTGAATAATGCGTTGTCGCCTCTGGAAAGATATAATGCAAATTCATCAACACGCTTTGGATCAACTGGCCGTTGGTATCCTTTTCCTGATGGGTCGTTAAACGGCTTAACATAAGTTAGATTCATAGCAATGGAGGTTGGAAACGAGCTTTGATAAGTGATTTTCCCTCTCATTTTTGTTTGTACTACATTTTCTATAACTATTTGATGAGGTAATTGTCTCATTAGGTACACTCCCTTAAATATTTATTTTTCTTAGTAAAATATATATCTTATATTATATAATTTCTAATGGTAATATATAGTACGAGTATATTTATTTCATGCACAAGTACACCTACTCTTAAAAGAGAGGTGATTGTGCTTATGATAAAAATTAATGCTTTTGTAGGCGAGCGAATAAAATCTTTAAGGAAATCAAAAGGATTGACCCAAGCTAATTTAGGGGAACAAGTAGATCTTCCACAGCCTTATATTGGTGGGATTGAGAAAGGGGAGAGGAACATATCATTAGATACCTTGCAAAAACTACTCGAAGCTTTAAATATTACACCAGCAGAGTTATTCAACTCGTATGAAAATAAGCTACAAAATAAAGAGACCTTAGAAATTCTTGATAGAATAAATGAATCCCTATCTAATAGAAGTACTGAAGAAATTAAAATAGTGGAAAGCTTTGTTCAAGATATTCTTAAAACAATCGATAATTTGAGAAATTTAAGATAATGCAATCTATTTTATTGAAAATTGGTGCTATTCTTCTAATTAATTTAAAATTAGTGATGGTGAGTGAAAGATGAAGAATAAATTACTTATATTTTATACTGAAAAAGTAAGAGCACGTAAATTAATCTACAGTAAAATGAACTTCTTATTCTGGTCTTATTTGATTTCGTACACTTTAGCTCTTCCGTTGATTATTATTGCGTTATCTATTTGGTTTTGGACAGAAAAGTCAGCCTATGGACCTGTACTGTCAGCAATAGCCCTTGTTGTCTTTCTGATTTTTATACATAGGCGTTTCAATAGTAAGGCTCGTATCATTCTAAATAGAGAATTTTCAATAAAAACTGAAAAAGGTAAGTGGTTAGATGGCTTTCATGAAGTTCAAATTCATATGATAACAGAATATCTGATTGAGCATGATCTATATTCAAAATGGAAAATTGAGAACCTCATGGAAGCGTATAAAGCTGATAATACTAAAGAAAAGATGCCACCACTAGTTGCACCCAGCATATTGATAGCAGTTCTTGCGCCAAACTTAAATTATTTTCTGAAACATTTTTACGAAGCGAGCAACTTTCAGACGAATGAAGGGCAATTTCTAATATTTTCTACAGTGCTAATATTTTCAATTTTTTTTGTTGTAGTTATAACGTTTTGGAAATACATATTTGAAGAATTTTCTGAAATTCTATTGTATAAAAGAATAAATTATCGTAATAATCTTAATTCTATTTTGTACGATGTTTTAATTGGAATAGAGAGTTGAAGAATTAAGAAATAAGTTAGCTTTATTAATGAGTATTACTTAAGAGGTTTTTAATAATGGTTCTGTAAATTTCTATTAACTTAGGCATCGCCAGCTTGAAGAATTTAATTTTTCATGTATTCATTATAGAAAGGATGATTTTATGGATGATTTGTCTATGGCTTTTTACGATATGAAGTATAAAGAAATTATACGTGAAAGAACTGAAAATGAATTTGAAGATTTCTTTTCTAAGGTGATGCAAATGAAATATAAGGATAATTTTATGCCTTGTCGTCCCTGGGGACAGGATGGAGACAAGAAAAATGATGGCTACTTAATTCGTGAACGTCATTTATTTGCTGTTAATGGTCCACACAGTCTTAACCAAAATAGAATGTTGACTAAAATAAATAATGATTTTACCGGGGCTCTAGATTACTGGGAAGAATATTTTGATAAATGGTCTTTTGTACATAATCAAAATTCATTACCTCCTAGAATCAACAAAGAGTTGTTAAAATTATCTACTAAGTACAATTCTGTTACACTTACGTTTTGGGGACCAAGTGAAATAAGAGGAATTATTTTTTCGTTAGAAGAACCCATTATTAGAGATATTCTAGGTCCAGTTCCATCGAAAAAAAATTACACTACTTTAAAATTTGAAGATATACAACCTGTTATTAAGTCTATTTCAAGAAGATCAAACCCCAGAAATGAGGATTTGAAACCAGTCCCAGAGAATAAACTTTTAATTAATGGGCTAAGTGATCCAATTATAGGGCTTATTAAGGCCGGTTTGTTAAGAGCCCCTTTAGTAAGAGATTATTTAAATCTTCAGACAGATCTAAATTTAGGAGATCAAATTTCTGAGACTTTACGAAATTACTATGAGGATTTAAGAGACAACTCGCAGTTAGAACCTGATGATATATATAGTGAATTAGCTAAGTTTATAACCGATCCTCATAAGACTGATAATCAAGTTTATATGGCTGCTGTTCATACCATTCTTGCGTATTTTTTTGAACAATGTACAATTTTCGAAAGAGTGAGTGCATAAAATGTACAATGAATGTTACATGCAACTGGAAGAAGTTATAATGCTAAAAACCTTATCTATGAAAGATTTGAAATTAGTAAAAAAGGAGGGAAGTAGAATAGTGTTAACACCAACTAAAAATTTGCATGAGGATAAATCAATTATAAAAATTGGTGCAAGAATACTTTCTATATTAAATTCTCCTCATACAGTTAGCTCAGCCTGGAAATCTTATGTTCAAATCCAAGAGTATGAAACAAATGGTAAGATTAGAATTCAGTTTGATAACTTCATTTTAGCGATAGATTTTTTATACATTATTGGTGCAATCGAACATGGGGATGACTTAATGTGGAGGTCAAAGAATGATAAAAAAGATATATAGCACATTAAGCACGTTTAATACAGTAGAACTTCATGAAGGTTTAAATATTTTATTAGCTGATATTACTCAAAAATCTACTGTAAAAGATACTCGAAATGGGCTGGGTAAAACTACTTTTATAGAAATTATTCATTTCTTGTACGGAAGTAGTTGCACTAATAAAAGTGTTTTTAAGATGGAACAGTTTAAAGATGAATTTTTCATAATGGATCTAGAATTGAATAACAATTTATATATTGTAAAGAGAAGAGGTTCTGAGTCTAATTTCGTATATGTAAAGTGCGAAGAAACAAGTGATCTCAAGAAAAAATATGGGATGTCAGGCATTTCGAATATTAAAATAAAAGTAACTGAATGGAATGAATTTTTAGGAGAATTTCTATTCAATTTAAATTCCAGAGATGAGTTAATAAAATCAAATTTAAAATTCAGATCTTTGTTTCCATACTTTTCTAGACTGAGTAAAGATGGCGGATATTTAGATTCAACGAAATATTTTAAAACACAAAACGTGCATCTGACTCAAATTGCACTATCATATCTATTAGGTTTAGACACAAAATTAGCAATAAGCTATAAGCAACTTGAGGAAAAGAAAAAAGAAATTACAGACCTCAAGAAAGCAATTGAAACAGACTCTTATAACAAAATCATGAATGATGGTATAAATTTAGACACCGAGATTACAATTTTAACTGCTAAAATATCCAAGTCTAAGAATGATCTTGAGAATTTCTTGGTGCACCCTCAGTACAGAGAAATTGAAATTGAAGCTAATAACTACGCTCAAAAAATATCAGAACTTAGCAATAAAAACTTCATGGATAGACAAATTATTTCAGAATTAATGATTGCTTCTAAAAGTGAAAAGAATATTGAAGATTTTAATTTGTTTGAATTATACAATGAGGTTGAAATTAAATTGCCTGATATTGTTATAAAAACTTATGATGAATCCAAATTGTTTCATGAGCAATTAGTTAAGAATCGGAAAAAATATTTACAAGAGGAATTAGAGCAATATAATGAGATTGTGATAAAAAGAAGTCAATTGATAAACGAGCTTTCTCTGGAACAGTCAAAGAAAATGACAATTTTAAATACTCATGGTGCTCTAGATCAATACTCCTTGTTACAATCTGAAATGAATGAGCTTGTAAGTAAATTAGACATGTACCAAAAGCAACAGGATTTCTTAAATATGATGCGTGAGGAAGCTGCAAAACTAAAAATTGAAGAGCAGAGGTTAATCATTGAGATCAATAAATCATTAGAAGGGCATTCACGTACAAAACAGCACGCTATCTTGCTTGTTGAGGAAGTCTCTAACTGTTTATATAACTCTGTAGCTCAGTTACATATAGGACAAACAAAAAATGGCCGATATGATATTGAGATGGTATCAAGAAATCAAAATAGTACTGGAATTAATAGTATGTTAATTTTCTGTTTTGACATGATGTTAATTCAAATGTCAAAATTTTTAGATAGAAAAATGGACATGTTGATTCATGACAGCTCGCTTTTTGATCCCGTTGATGAAAGACAAATAGCGGAAGCTTTGAGATTTGGAAAAGATAAGTCAATTGAAGCAGGTTTCCAGTATATTGTAACTTTGAATTCTGATGATTTACCTGATAGCGTGAGAAAAGAAGTAGCAAGCTCCATTTTACCTGTGCTTTTGACTGATGCAGACGAATCAGGATGTTTATTTGGAGTTTACTATTAAGCTTGCTATCAGTTAAGTATAGTACTGAAGTCTGTATCTAATTTATGATGTCCCATAATCATATGCGAATCGAGTTCTATTAAAAGACAAGATCATAAATCCATTGAAAGTCGCTAAATTAGCGGCTTTTTCGTATTCTCAGGTTAGCCAGTAACTACAGGTTGGCCTTTTTTTGTAATCGTTTACGATGTGGGGAGCCGGGAGAATGTGGCGGCTTTAGGGGCTTGGTCCTCGTACCAAACTAGTTCTCCCACGACCTCCAAAAGATCATGTTTGGGCTGGTAGGTGCAGTTGCCCCAGTATAACAAGCAAAGTTATGGGTTTGAAACAATCGGGGAAAGGACCGACAAAATGTAAATAAGGAGTGAATATGAAATCTGTTGTTGGTGTAGACGTCGCTAAAGTTCCAAGTGTGGTATAGGCGTTTCGTCGCATGGACCAGTGGATTTGAGATTCACGGAGTGCTAAGCGAGTTTCAATCTGAAACAGTTGTTGCTCCAGTGGTCGTTTTGGCTTGAAGCGACGGGGCATTACCATCGTGCCTTAGTGTCCTGTCTGGAACGGAGTTGCTACATCTACTACATTGTGAATCCCTTCAATACACAAGCCAAAGGTGGAGCAGTTACGAAAAGTTAATTGGCATCTGGCAGAGATGTACTATCATGGCGACGTACAGATGAGACTTTTACTGAGCTACTGCATTTGACCCGGCAGCATATGTTTGTCACGGGAATCTTTGTGCAGACGAAGATGAACAACAGAGCCTTGCTTAAGAAAGTGTTTAGCAGGTATTTAAAATGTATTCTTAACAACGTCATTTATGATGCCCATTGTTTGGAGGGAACTGTGACGAATCGGAATGAAGTTATTCAAGGAAATTCAGGACGATCCTTTCCAAGTGATGGACCAATGAAAAAGTCAGAAAGCTGGGGGAAGTAGAGAAAAACTCGGCGTAGTTCACCTCAAAGCAAGGCATTGTTCTGAACAGTCTCATTATTGTTGACGATGATCCGGCAACTGGAGGAAGTCGAAAAGCAAATGGAGTTAGTAGAAAAGAAACACAAGATATCTTTACCAAATGGCGATTATCACGATGAAGTTCATGATGACGGAGTATCTATAATAGGTTCTGTGTCTTCGCAAATGTTTCTTAATAATCAAGTTATTGATCAACTTATGCATATTCTAAAGGTAAACCGGTCACCTGAATTAAGTAAGAAGGAGGTTCAATGATATGAACTCATATATTCTCGATAACTCCTTACTTGAGGAGTTTAAGCAAGCCTTAAGCGATCATGATGATTTTCTGATTAATACATACAGCAACTACAATGGAAAGAATCTTTGGAGCTTAATTTGCTCTGCGAAGGACTGGCTCTCCGTAAGCGTGAACGGCTTGCCGTACATCGATTTGACACATGCTCATGATGATTTTCGTTCATTGAACGTTTTACAGCTGATTATGACATATGATATTGTTCTTCAATCCATCGAGCAGCTCCAAATTCTTATAAGGGAGAATAGTATTCGAATTGGTGAGGGTGAAGGGTATCATTATGACATCCAGACGTTGATCGAGCTTTTCACTGCTCCGCAGGAGTTCCCCGAGCGGGAACGGCAAGAAGCAGACCAATATCTGAATTCGCTGCATTTATTGGTCCACGAGCTTTACGATGCGCTACAGAGCATGACATTCAGTGAAAATGCTGTGACTCAAGGACACCTATTACATTCAAGGTCCCCTAAGTTCAAAGGGCTAAATTACGATCTGGAGAAAGTTTTCGAGTATTTGAACAACCCGTATTTCAGGGCTGATCGGGTCGACTATCACTTGAGACGACTTATTAGTGAGGGGCTTCTACCGTCTTATGTTAGTCGACAGACGGACAAGCTTGACTTGCATCTTCTGCTTTTAGCTAGGCTCACTGTCAATGAAAAAAACATTAGCATTTTTTTGCTTCCCTGATTCTAGTTTTGTCAATTTCGTCTGAAAATTTGCCGCTTACAAGAGGAATATGAAGGGCAGGGATAGAACTACTTTGATAGGGAACAGAGCCATAAGAGCTACATATGGATTTATATTTGTTCGACTGACTGGATGAGAGGTGACATGATGACCGTTGAAATTGCAGGAGTTCGAGGTTATGAGTACCAGTATCTCGTTTCTGCTTATGTGGCGCTGAAGCTACTGGATCAAGAAAACGTTGACATCTATATCGAATGTGCGGATGGTGAAGATTCGCGGATTACTTTTCAGGCCGCGGGCGAGCCTTATATTTTGGACGTGCAAGTGAAGGATCGTTCCGGTCAAGTTGATTTAGCGGAGTTTTCGAGTTGGATTAGCCATTTTGACAAGCATAGCCGGGACATGAACTTGTTGGAGAAATTAAAGCAAGACGCTAACCGCTTTGTATTATTTATAACGAATGCCCGCTGCCAGGACGACGTGAGCCTCTTTGTAGATTCCAATGAGGTTTATTTGCCGTTAACGGCAGGGATGGGCAACGACTTATTGGATCGGGTCAAAACAAATGTGTTGTCCCACTACACAAATGCGACTACTGCTGGGCAGGGACGTCGGCGTTTTTTGGAGCAGTTTTTTAAAGATAACTCGAATAATCAGCTTAGGACGATTTTGAAAAAAAATCGCGTCTGGGAGTCTATGGACTGGGATATTGTTCATGAACGGCTAGCGCAGTTGCTCAATAGAAAATACGCCGTTCCTCAAAGCGAAACAGATGGCGTCATTAGCAAGCTGGATGAACTAGTTCGTCAAGGACGCGATTCCGGGGAGTCCATCACGGAGGATGTCGTTAGACTGCTTACTGCTTACAACGGCAATCGAATATTCCCCTATGATGAAAAACTCGTGCTGCGTGCTGAAATGCCCCTCTGCAGTGAAGCTTTGGAAGCTTCCCATGTGCTGCTGTTGACAGGGGTATCCTTCTGTGGCAAAACGTATTTGGCGAAGGAGATTGCCCAACGTTATCAGGAGTCTGGCTTTAAAGTAAAAATAACAAGTGAGCTAGATGGGGACAGCGGTGCGCTTGCTTTTTTGCGGCATGTGAGCCCTGAGGAGAGGCTACTCGTACTGGAAGATCCGTTTGGCTCGATGACGGCTCATCCACAAAGGGCCGAGCTTATTGCAAAAGTGGAACGGCTGCTGGACGCCTGCGGCCCACATCGCAAACTGATTGTGACAACCCGCAGCGATATTTTGCTTCATGCTTTGCGTCGCGACTCGATTGCGGAATGCCGCATGAAGGCACATGTATGGCATGATTTGACGGCTGATGAAGTTGCAACCGGAGAGCAAATTTGGAGTCGCTATTATGGTGAGTCGGACCCATCTAAGGCATTGTTTAAGCGACTGCAGGACTGGCTGGAGCGTAATGAACGTACGAGCGTCTTGCAACCGGGACAAATCGTGCACCTCTATTATGCGCAGCCTGATCTGGGTGTGCTGGAACAATGGGAGGAGTCGGCAATCGTTAATGAAGCACGGATCGACTCTAATCGCTTGGCAAGGCAAATTGACGAGCAGGGACAGTACAGCAAGCGTGTGTTTATGGCGCTTGGTTTAAGCTGCAACACCTATCGAGCGGCAAAGCTCGACGATTTGGCATTTCTGTTAAGTGAATCGACGGAGGAACCAGCGCTTAACCCTCAGCGTAACGAGCCTGTTACAATTGCCTATCATTTCGGGGGCAAAGTAGCGGAGACGCCGCCATATCCAGCCTACCAGACAACGTATGAGATTACGGTCGACAATAGGGAAGCGCTTCGAGATTTACGCGACCGCGGCTATATCAAAGTTGATTCGGTTTATAAAACGATTGTGTTTACCCATCCGATTTACTACCACGCGAGCAAAATCTTATTCCAAACGAATCTGGAGGACGTTTTTGCCGACAAGGAGAGCATTTTCCGCTTGTTAGGCCGAAGTTTGGCTTCACCTTCTAAAGAAGGAAACTTGTGTGCGCTTATGATGGCAGAGTGGCAGTATGCCGAGACACAAGATGCCACGCTTAAACAACGAGTCAAGATATTGCTGCTAAGAAGTCTACATTCGTTGTTTCCGTCTGTGAAGGATCGGGTCATTATGTATTTCAATAGTCGGCTGGATAAGCTGGACGATCAGGAGCAGAAGGCGTTTGTGCGTGCTGTAAAAGTTCAAAACTCGATGAATGACGATCATATTTTGTGGCATAAGGGCGAGCCGTATTTTAATACAGCAACGGAGCGTCGGTCCAGTTTCAACTGGCTGAACTGGGATGAGGACAGACATGTAGCAAGTCTGCAAAAATTGGCGGCAAGCGAGCCGCTTACTGCTGAAGAAATACGGGATATGCTAGCAGCTCACGTTGCAGACAAAATGAAGCCAGCGGATCTGTTACACGTTATTCGGCTGGCGCTAGCTTATGATGAAAGCTTTATTCGAGCGAAAGCGGTGAAACTGCTGTTTCAACAGTTCGCTTATACGTTCGAGGATATTGCAGGCTACTTGGAGCCGCAAGAGCATCCGGACTATATTTATAATCTGTTTCGCGGCGCTTTGTCCAGTTGGAGCAGCTATACACCACAAGCGAAGTCTGCGATTTTAGATTATTTTCGTAACTCGCTGTCGATTATGTCCGTTGCGCTGCGCTCTAAACGTTTTTTGGAAAAGTTCGAGGATCAGTATGCGCGGGATGGCCTAGATTGGGATGGACTCACAGACGAGGAAGCCCGAGAGCTATGGCTTGTTTGGTACGATGTGTTTATTGCGCTACTAAACCATTTTCCGTCCCAATATATACGGATGAATGAAGCTCATATGGTGAAAGTAGCGAGAGAGTCGCTCGCTCATGTTGATGATTTGGAGCGGATTTCCCAATTGGCAAGCTCTTGGCATCGTTGGCTGCATCATTATAGCGAACATCATTTGCCGGAGGATTATGGCATGAATATTGCGGATTATTTGCTAAAAGGAACAGGACAGGCTGCTGACGTTAGAGCAGAACTGTTTCAAGAACTGCTGTCGGTCCGGCAAACTAGTCTTCTCACGGTTACGATCGGCACATTGGTAGACCATTGGCCCTCGCTGTCAATTGGCGAACGTACTGAGCTAATAGCGGTATTGCAAGCCAAGCGAGAGGATGTCCGTTGGCTGCGTGGAGTTGCGCTGAACCGCCGCACTGTTCCTGATGAAGTGCAAATTGCGATTGTGGGCGAGGTCTTATTTGGACAAGAGATTGATGCTGTAGTGGATCGGCTGATGGCGGAAGGATTGCTGGAATGCTGCCTCAACGTCCATTGCGGTTACCCGCAGCCGTTATGGTGGAATGGCTATCATCATCATAACGAAAAGGTATGGAATCGTGTTATTTTGGAGGTTTTGGGGAGACCACCGGAGGGTCGCTGCTTCGATATTGCGTTGCGGGAGTTTATAGATGCGCTTTACAATCATGATACGCATCCATTTCCAGACGGTATGGCCGTGTATACGAGGCTGGTCGCTAATCCGGCTCAACGACAGGCGGTGTTTCGTCAGTTGCTGACCGTTACAGCAACAAACAACCAAAGTAATAAACAAATGTGGAAATTGCTGTTTGCCTGTAGCTCCGAGGAGGAACGGCAGAAATTTTTTACGATCATCGCAGAAAACATTGAAGCTGTGCAATACTATTGTGATGATGAAGACGATTTGTTGGAGCTATTTGAGCAGGAGGTTGTATTTGGCCAGTTGTACCCGAGACTGGTCATCGACCATGAGGTTGTAGCTTTTTGCTTCCGGTATATGGATTATGTTGGGCAGCAAGTAACTGCTTCACTTACCGATGAGAAGCAAGGGGAATTTAAAGCATTCATTAACTCGGTATATGAGCATACTCCGCCAAGAATGACGTTAACAAACAAGATTATTAGTAACACACTGCGCAATTTACGTATTTCCGATGACGAAATTGATCAACTAATTGAAGCTAGTCGATGTCAGCTTATCGATTTAGGCCACGAGCAATCGCAATCGTTTGACGATCATTACGAGTTGGAGCATTGGGTGCAGTGATTCGTTAAGACAAGAAAAATAGAGGTAAGCCTGCATTTTACGAACTGCATAAATCTAGTGAAAAAGATCGATCTATGAAGTTTAACAGCGAGGATGCAGCTACTCATGAAGGAAATGCTATAAATCATTATTTAGCATACGTATGATAGTTTACTTGTTACTACAAATATAAGCACCCATTTCGGTGCTTTTTCATTTGCTCTCTTACGTCAAGAAGAGAGCAAATTTAGCCCGTTTCAGTAAGTGAAGTAGACTTAGCCTTACATGTCGAGGGACAAAAACATAGTCTTCACAATTTTAATCTATATAATATACTTAAATTATAAAAAAATCTCATATAACAAGTAGACTAATTCACAATAAAAACTTTGTTTTGAGGAGGGTGTATAATTCATAGTTCATTTTCTTTATCTTCTTGCCATTAGCATCAGTTTAAATATTTGTTGATTTTTTGCATTAGTTTTTCTTAACCCACTTCTTCATAAATTTTTTCCAGACAATTTGGCCAGTTTCCGTGTTGTAAATATAAACATTATCATCAGGAAGGGATTTGGATTCTTCTCTAAGTTTGGGAGTCAAGATTGCTGAGCATTATCACATGCTGAAATAAGTTTTTGTTATGACTGGTGAAGAGTTATTAGGAGTTTCATAGTTCACCAATATCGATCACTAAGTTTGGGGCCATTTCATATCAATTAAGTTAGGGTATTTAAGTATGTTTTTTTGGAATAATGGTGGTGAAGAGAAAGGTGATAAGATGGTGGCTAAAGGATCGATACAAGAAATGAAAGATTTGGCTATAAAGAGAGAAGGGTTATGCTTATCCATTGAATATACCAATAGTAATACGAAACTTAAGTGGAGATGTAATTGTGGTTATGTATGGGAAGCAACCCCGAATAATATTAAAAGAGGAAAATGGTGTCCCTCGTGTGCTCATACCAAGAATGCCAACTCTAAAAGGAAAACAATTCAAGACATGCAAGTTATGGCAGAACGAAATCATGGTAGATGTATATCCAGCGAATACTCAAATATGAATTCAAAGCTAGTATGGGAATGTTCTAAGGGGCACCAGTGGGAAGCATACCCCAGTAATATATACTCGGGAAAATGGTGCCCCACATGTGCGGGGAGAAATAAGAGTTTAACTGATATGCAGGCTTTTGCAGAGGAGCATAACGGTAAATGCCTATCTACTCAATTTTTTAATATGACTAGAAAGCTAAAATGGCAATGCCATGAAGGTCATATATGGGATGCAACTCCAAATAGTATTTTAAACCAAAAATCTTGGTGTCCCGTTTGTGCTGGAAACAATAAAAAATCAATTAAAGATATGGAACAATTAGCTGGTAGGAGAGGAGGAAAATGTCTTTCGAAAAAGTATATTAATATTGATTATCCACTTTTATGGGAATGTACTAATGGTCACGATTTCATAGCTACACCTTACTCAATTGAAAAAGGTAGTTGGTGTCCAAAATGCAATAATAACTCAGTATTCTTCAATGAAGAGAAGTGCAGATTTATTTTGGAATCTCTTACACAGAAAAAGTTTTATAAAACAAGGAAAGAATTTGGAAACGGTTATGAACTTGATGGATACAATGAGGAGCTTAGATTAGCTTTTGAGTACCACGGAAGACAACACTTTTCATATACTCCGTATTTCCACAATCAAAGCGAGGAAATTTTTTTTGAACAACAGTTAAGAGATCTAAAAAAGGAGCAACTTTGTAAGGAGAACTCTATACATCTAATTGTGATTCCATATAATGTCGAAAGTGATACGGATAAAGTAGGATTTCTTCATAAGAAATTATGGGAATTAGGATACGATGTTTTGGATAATGACTTAGATTGGAGAAGTTTTTATAAAGGGTTTAATCCATTAGAAGAGTTACATACTCTCGCTGGTTTAAAAAATGGCATTTGTCTCTCGAATGAGTACAATGGGAGTGATGAGAAATTAAGTTGGGAATGTTCAGAAGGACATGTGTGGGAGGCCACTCCATATTACATAAGAAAAGGCTCATGGTGTCCCCAGTGCTTAGGCCGAGGGAGAACTATCGAAGATATGAAAATACTCGCACAAGAAAAAGGAGGGGAATGCTTATCAGACTCATATACAAATAACAGTACAAAGTTAACATGGAAGTGTGAAAGTGGTCATGTATGGGATGCAACACCTTTAAGTATTTCAAATGGAGCATGGTGTCCTAGATGTTCTGGTAGATTGATTACCATTAAAGATATGCATTTATTGGCCGAAAGTAAGAATGGTAAGTGCCTGTCCACCCAATATAGTAATAATACAACACCATTATTATGGGAATGTCATATGGGACACCAGTGGAAAGCAGCTACTAGAAGTATTCAGCAAGGTTCGTGGTGTCCATCATGTAATTCAAAAACGATAAATAACATGAAACAAATTGCAGCAAAATATGGTGGGGAGTGTCTTTCTGAAATATATAGTGGGATTGACAGGAAATTACTTTGGAAATGTGATCATGGACATCAATGGGAGTCGTCTCCTAATTATGTCCAAAGAGGAAGATGGTGTCCTCAGTGTAAGAAAGACCAAAAACAACGTAAAACTATTAACAAACTAAAATTGTTAAAAGAGTTAGCTCAACAAAGAGAAGGTAGATGCCTATCTCGAATTTATTATAATGTTGACACTAAACTTAGGTGGGAATGTAAGGTGGGCCACCAATGGGAGTCTACACCCTATAGTGTGAAAAACGGAAGTTGGTGCCCTACATGCGCTTCTAAGCATTCTGGTATGTATAGAAAAAATAATATTAGAGATATGAAGAGGCTAGCGGAGAAAAATGATGGAATATGTATATCCGATACTTACGTAAACAGTCAAACAAAATTACGTTGGAAATGTAAAGAAGGTCATGAATGGTTCGCCAATCCTAATAACATTCAGCAAGGATCTTGGTGCCCGACATGTAGAAGAAACGAAATTTCAATTAAGCAGAGAAAGTCCATTGAGGATATGATTGAACTAGCTAGAAAAAGAAATGGAAAATGTTTATCTACGGAATATATTAATGCACACACCAAGCTAATGTGGAAATGTGTTCATGGGCACGAGTGGGAAGCTAAGCCCAATAACATACAACAAGGAAAATGGTGTCCTAGGTGTGTTGATTTATATCCAATATCTTGTGAAGATGACTATCTCAATATTAAAGGTGAGGATTATGACTAAGCATTTTTCGTTCGCGTATCTGGAGTCATATTGGTTGGCAGGAGCCACAATCGCGGAATTCTATGAAAATAGTAATTTGCTTCTACCCGAATTTTGGAGAGATTCAAGACATCAAATACAACCTAGGATATTTAAGCCACATAAATGGACTATTATGCATGAATGGATATTTTATGTATTCAACTTTCATCATTGGTATGCGGATAGACACTTTGATCAAAGAGATATTTTTAGTATAGAGTCGACGATCGTGGAGGATGCGGGGGTTATATTATCAGAACATCCAGACTTTGAATTGTTGAATGAATGTAATTTCTGTGGTGAATGTGCAGAATGCTCTAAATATCTAGAAATTAATGAAGAGATTAGATATGCTTGGGATGATTCTGTGCTCGCTCTTGTACACACAGTCTTTCATCTGTTTATGAGTAACAAAAAATTTCTAAGGGATTTCAATGAACACATATCAGAATGTATCGAATCAGACAGTGATATATTGATAGAAAATCCTGAACATTTTGTTAATGGGAAAATTCGTAGAGTTTCTTGGCCTAAATGGCTCGAGAGAGCTATAATTTATCGTGATAAGGGCGTGTGCTCCATTTGCAGAAAAGACGTTTCAGGGACACTTAATCTAGAAAATAAGTACGCAATAGATCACATTGTACCAATTTCAAATTATGGAAATAATGATCCTACAAATTTACAATTACTGTGCTGGATTTGCAACGGAATAAAAAGTAATAAAACTAGTGAAACAAATAATATAGATATTCCCTTATGGTATGTTGAATCTGATATGCTAATTTAGCACACACACTAATTAGAACGGCAATTTCAGAGCTGCTATGCTTGTGGTAAGGGTAATGATTTCGTATTAAGTAGGGGGCAGCTTTGTGTTAGAAGGGTTGTACGTTATGTTATCTCTGCAAAAATCCGAATCATCTAACTCCAGAGAATGTGCAAACTTCATAATCTCTTATTGAATTAGCAAGGTTGTGATATATTAATGCTTGCATATTTTCTAATACATTCTATTTAAAGAGGGAATAACTATGGAAATTAAGTTTGAGGCTTGGATAAAAACGCAGGATATCTCGGAAGAAGCGCAAATGCTTTTTGATGATGCAATTAAATGTTATCGTATTGGTGTTTATCGACCTGCATTCCTAATGTCATATCTAGGTTTTATGAAGGCACTAAGAGATAGGTTGTTAAAAAGCTCTAAACCACATTTGATCAATGATAGTGAATGGCCAAAAATTATAAATGATTTAAAAAACGACAAACTTTGGGAAGAGAAAGTATTTACTTGCATAGAAGAAAAAGAAAAAGAGAAAAGAACCGAAGGTGGTGAGAAAATCCCCCCGGTGAGTAAAGTTTTTTTAGTAAGCAATGAAATTATTGAGGATATGCCTTATTGGAGAAGGATTAGAAATACATGTGCACACGCCAAAGATTCAATTATTAGCCATAGTAATGTTGAAGCCTTCTGGTTATTCCTGGAGTCACACCTTGCAAAATTTATTGTAAATGGAGGGAAACAGGCACTTTTAGATAAAATACAGAATCATTTTGACATAAAGAAAAGTAAACCAAGTTTTAATTTTACTTATTTAGTTGACCAGATACCATTAGTTGTGAAACTTAGTGAGATACCAGGACTTCTAGTTGAGATTTACGAGAATGTCGTTTCATTGAATTATGATAAGGAACGAATGGATCATTCTTTTTGGAGAAGCATCGCTTACTCAACAGATTCTCGCATTTTAAACGGCTTCATAGAATTTATTAGTTCAGATAATAAAGTATTTTCAGATTTTGTAGAGGCATTCCCAGATAGATTATTGCTATGTACTAGTAAGGTTGAGTTAATAAGATTTTTCTGGATGGAGTCCCTTTTTAGTGAAATAGATAATTATGATGAGACCTTTTGGGAGATATCAGATATTCTCATTAAAAATAATATAATTCCACATGATGAAGTAGAGTCTTTCGTGAAAAAATTGGTGGCTAAAGTTAGGTCTGGCTCTCCAGTTCCAAACGAGGAACAGATTAAAGCTTTAAAAAAACAATGTTTTTTTGAAACAATGAGAGATAGACTTTTTCAGTCTGGTAAGTTGAATCAAGCATATAGAGGTTATGAAAGTGCAAATAAAAACAGTCAAATAATAATATTTTATTTAGAAAATAATGAACTGGATTTATTGGTGGTAAAAGAACTTAATAAGCTATTCCAGACATATACTTTCGGTCGATATTATGAAGAAATGGAGACCTATATTCAAGACAACAAACCTTTCTTAACTGAGTTTAATCGGATAGCAAAAGAAAATGGGATAGAAGTCACCAGTTTTTTTGTTATACAAGATACCGAGGGAATCGAAAAATAGAATTTGAACATTGAAAGCCGCTCCAATAGCGGCTTTCAATGTTTAGCGGTCTGTATATAATTACGTAAAATAATAATTTGACGAATAATTACTTAGAAGTTATATTCATTTGGGGGTGGTTGCTTTTGGATAAACAAGCTAAATTACACCTTATGGGTCGAATTGACGATAAGTTAAGTGAATTACCTTGGTATGTTACTGAATTTATTGACAGTAAGAAGCGTAAGCTTTCTGCCTCAACACTTCTTAATTACTGCCACGATTATATTATCTTTTTTGATTGGCTGATTACAGAGAACTTTACCACAGCTCAAAAAAGAACAGAAATTGAATTATCCACGCTAGAAACATTAACGATACGTGAAACAGAAAGCTTTTTGTCTTTTTTGGAGTATCAACTTGGGAATAATAAGCTAACAATAAACCGTAAGCTTTCTTCTCTTAAGTCCTTATTTGATTACTTACAGAATAAAGCCGAAACAATTGATTTAAAGCCTTATATACAACGAAATGTTATGGCTAAAATGGACTTGAATGCAGTAAAAGAAAGTCAGGAAACGATCGCGAATCGTATGGAAGGGAAAATACTGAGAGAAAATGATTTTGAAGCTTTTAGAGTGTTTGTAGCATACGATTATGGCGAATTAAACAAAACAAATAAACGTATCATGAATTTCCATCAGTTTAATCGTCAACGAGATACGGCAATAATTTCATTAATCTTAGGATCAGGACTTAGATTATCGGAAGTTTCCGGAATCAATCTTGAGGATTTAGACCTGACAAAATCATCTGTAAGAGTAACTCGAAAAGGGGGAAAAGAGCAATATGTTTACTTTAGCAGCCAAGCATCCCTAGATATTGAGAATTACCTGCAGGTAAGGGAAACAAGATATACCCCAGAAAAAAATGAAAAATATTTGTTTATTGCAGCACCTGTAGGACGCAAAGGTAAAAATAGACGTTTAACACAACGTTCTATAGAAAAACTTGTTGAGAAATATGCAACAGCCTTTGGAAAGCCGGCTTTGACGGTTCATTCTTTGAGGCATTCATTTGCCACACGTTATCATATTGAGAATAATGATGTCCCAAAATTAAAAAATCAATTAGGACATTCTTCAATACAAACTACAATGATTTATACGCACTTAACAGATGATCAAATGAAAAATGCTGTAAACAACATGGATAAATAATTTGGAGGGAGTGACACAAAGTTGCCTACCAGGCTGGAAAATTGACATAAAGTTACCCACCAGACTGGAGAATGACACATAAAGTTGCCTACTAGGCTGGAGAATGACATAAAGTTGCCTACCAGACTGGAGAATGACATCATAAAGTTGCCTACCAAGTTCCAAATTTGCTCCGTTAATTTTAACAAAGGGCATAAATGCATGATAGTAGGGTACTTTGTGTCATTTTGGTAGGGAACTTTGTGTCAATGTACATCATGTAACTATCGGGAAACGATAGCGATATGAATTGAATACATATGTACAAAATACGAGTTTTGTGAAACAGTAATAATGTTTTTAAAGGCTGCACATGATTTTTAACTCTGTGCAGCCTTTTTTTTACTTCTACCTGACTTTAATCCGATTAATCCCAAACTACTTCTGTTCCTGCTACGAAGTCATGAATCGCACGTCGATCCTCACGCATACCGACCATAAAAGCACTCACAATAACTCCGATACCCAAAGTTAATACGTACACAAGTCCAGCTACAACAACTCGCATCAGCATTGTACCAATTTTTGGCGGTTCGTGTGTGTCGTATTGGCGTATACGAATTCCACATATACGTTTCCCTATGGTTCGACCATACCAGTAAACTGGTAATAAGATTGAGTATAACGCACTAAGCAGTTTGGCAATCGGCTCATCCGCATCAAAGTTCCCCGTAAGCACACCTGCAATAATTACTAATGGAATTGAAATAATCAGACTATCCAACACACTTGCTGCTAATCTAATCCAAAAACCTGCTTTATACAAAATGCTTTCCTCCAAACTACAATTTTAAACTAAACGGCTAATTTCTTTCATGAACTCCCTTCATTAAAATATCTAACTTTATGTACACAACTCAAATAGTATAACAGAAAATTTTACCTATTTACGATAAAACTCCTATTCCATTTCACTCGCATCCCTTGTGAATTTTATAACAAACTATCGAATTAACTCAACCGCTGTTCATGTTCACTACTTACTCTTACATAATCCTTTCTAACTGATTCCCCAATGAAAACACCATAATAATTATGTAAACCGAGAAAGCTACTCAACATTTGTTAAGTAGCCTTCTGTTCGTTCTGCATCTGCCCTCTTCGCCAAATCTTATTCTCCACAATGGCGTAGACTAAACCGGCGATGGCAAATATCCATATCGATGTCATTTGGTTCAGATGGTATCCACTCACGAAATATGGATTGTACATGAGATCAAAAACCCATAGCCCGCCCCATCCAAACCCAATCATATAGATGAAAGTTCTCACCATAGGAAAGCATACATATTTCCGCAGCAGCCATGAGATCGGGATAAGAATAACAACATAAAAAGCGAGTAAATAGTGACCAAATCCCAGGATGAGCGACAACATATATATCAAGCCCCCTAGATTACGTAAGCCGTAATACTCTGTCGTTGTAATATGGTACCCTTCTATCCTCTCAAGAACGATGAGTGCTGTAAAGAAGATTCCGATAAATATCAGTCCTAATACCATGTAACGTTGAACCGCGTTCACCAACATCAGATCACCCCAATGTCTAAACGCAGCCAGAACCGCTCAAGTTACATGATTTCGAACAAACTACACAATTATACATAAGCCGCCATTAGATTCTGTAAATGTTAAAGTTAATCCATCATGAATTGCTCTAATCCAACAACTACTTCTGGCCTTCCAGAATCATCGTACCCAAACGGTCCATAAGCTCCATTCTCCCCATCGCTGTGTATGAATAATTATAATTATCGACATTGGAGATTTTATAGATCTTGCCATTCTTCACTGCGTTCATGTTATTCCACACCTTGCTATCGACCATCTTGTTCTCACTATTCTCCATCAACAGCAGACGATCCGGATTAACGGTAACTAGAGCCTCTAGAGCGATCTCTTTGCCTCCCCAGCCCTCTGGATCAGGGATACCCTCTGTGCGCTTCAGGCCCCATTCACTGTATAACATCTCAGCTGCCCCTTTATTGGAATAAATGACCAGGTTGTTTGGATATGTCTCAATTACGGCAAAGGATTCACCATGTACAGCCGCCTCCAGCTTTTGTTTCCACTCTGCAGATTTCGCATCATACTTGGCCAGATATTCATCTTTCTTGCTTTCTTCTCCAAACGTATCTGCCAGGAATGTCAGGCGTTCTCTCCAATCATAGTAGGAGTATGGCAATGCAATTGTTGGTGCAATTTTAGATAAAGTTCCATATTGATCCGTGTTAAAATCCTTTCCCAGAATAATCAGGTCCGGATTGGCTCCTGCTATTGCTTCAATACTGAACGGTGAACCATACCAGCCCAGATTAACAGTATCTGCACTCAGCTGATCCTTAATGGTTGGTGTGATTTCCTCCGGATTACCATAATCAGCGCTCATCGTCGCTACAGGCGTTTTGCCAAGGATTAATAGCTCTTCTGTCGAGCCGGATAGATCGACAATGCGCTCCGGGCTCAAGGGAATTGTAATCTCTTCTCGATTTGGATTGGTAATCACTTTGGTCGTTGCTTTTACCGTTCCCTCGGAGGGGCTGTTCACTTCGCTGGTCGTCTGGGTTGTTCCACAGGCCGCCAAGGTGAGCATACAGCATAGTGCAATCCATACAGGAATTCGCTTAAACATCGTTGTCATTCTCCTTTTATGTCAGTTCATTAGCCACATGAGGCTTACTCGCTTCAGTTACTTTATCTATCTCATCGAACTCATTATCCGTTTACTTTTACCTGCCAGCCTTCAGCATCCTGTTGTAATTGCCACAGACGAGCGTAGATGCCCGAGTAACCTAGCAATTGCGCATGCGTTCCCTGTTCTACAAGCTGACCTTGGTCCAATACAATAATCTGATCGGCATTCTGAATGGTCTTTAATCGGTGTGCAATCAAAATGACCGTCTTGTCGGCCACAAGCTCATTAATCGCTTGCTGCACCGCGGCTTCGTTCTCCGGATCAAGTGAAGCGGTGGCTTCGTCAAGCAAGACGATCGATGCATTTTTCAACAAGGCACGTGCAATGGAAATCCGCTGTTTCTCCCCACCAGATAACGTCGATCCACCCTCACCAACGAGCGTATCGTATCCCTGAGGCAGACTGGAGATAAATGCATGACAACAAGCTCTCCGTGCCGCCTCCTCAATCTCGAATTGCGTAGCGCCTTTCTTTCCTACACGAATGTTGTTGCCGATTGTATCCTGGAACAGATACACGTCCTGGAAGACCACAGAGATATCCTGCAACAGCTTCTCGGGGTCCATCTGATCAACGGGTCTGCCGCCAATGCGAATCGTTCCTTGCTGTACATCCCAGAAGCGGGCAATGAGACGTGTGACTGTACTCTTACCACTACCGGATGGGCCAACCAGCGCAGCAATGGTATGCGGCTCAATCGTAAACGACAAGTCTTTCAACACCGGCTGCTGATCATCATATCCAAAGGTCACCTGGTCAAATGAAATCGCCTGATTGGGCTGTACATCTCCCTTTCCTGCCATCGGAACTTCCTGCTGCACATCCATAATGCGCCTTGCACTATATGCGGAGTACCGCATCTCCCCATAACTCATCAGTACAACCGTTAACGGTTCAAATACCTTCGTACCTACCAGCAAAAATAACAGAAATACCGGTAAGGACAACTCACCGCCTGCAAGCAAATAACTGCCCACCAGAATCATCCATGTCATTCCTGATCGTGCAAGCAACATCGCTCCCATGATCATCGGTCCCATGATGCCTTCCAACCGAATGGAAGCCGATTTCAATTCGTCAAAAGAACGACGTAGCCGCTCAAAACGTTTGCCCCCCATATTGTGGGCCTTAATCTCACGAATACCGCTCAGGTACTCCTGCAGCCGACTGGCGGCTTCGTTTTTGGCTCGAACATGGTTCTCACTCAGTCGTGCCTGAATCGAATCCGTAAGCCATAACAGCGCCACACCTAAGGGAACGGCAATAAACATAGCTACGGCCATTCTCCAATCCACCAACAGAAGTCCGCCAAAAGCAAGCACCGGAAGCACAATCGCGCTGATCAGCTGCGACAGATTGTGAGAGATCGTATGCTCGACCTGACCATAATCACTCAGGATTAGATTCGTCAGATCCCCAGGATCACGTTTTCCGAAAAAACCTAGCGACAGATGGCGAATATGTTCGGCCAACTTCAACCTTCCTGAGGCCGCAAGGCTGTATGCTGCCCGATAGGTCTTGTCATAGAGTGAGGCGTAAGCCGCATACTCCACCAGAATCCAGACAAACAAGATGCAGCATACAATCCACATTCGGTTGATATCCAGTCCTTTGTCCGGTTCAGCAAAAGACGTATAGATCGTATTAAATATGTCCACAAGCAGCGCCGCAGGAACAATCTTTGCAATCCCGTCCAGAATCGCTGCAATTACCGAAGGAAGCAGACTACGAGGGTTACCCCCAGATATATTGTATAAATAATTCCTCATTGCACTGCACCTCCAAGCTTCCAGGAAGCTGCACTGATATGGGTCTGCCACATGTGCTCATATACTCCGCCTAATGCACGCAATTGATCATGTGTCCCACGCTCGGCAATTGCCCCTTGTCGGATCACGAGAATTTGCTCTGCTGCACGAATCGTTGTTAGACGATGAGCAATAATCAATACCGTTTTGCCTTGAACCAATTGGGCCAGACCTTGCTGGATCTTGTGCTCATTCTCTGCATCCGCGTAGGCCGTCGCTTCATCCAGGACCAGAATGGGAGCATTTTTAAGCAGTGCTCGTGCAATTGCAATTCGCTGTGCTTCACCGCCAGATAGATACGTACCGCCTTCTCCGATTTTGGTGTCATATCCGGCATCCAGTTTCTCAATAAATTCATGACTGCAAGCAGTTTGAGCCGCAGCTATAACGTCCAGCCGTGAAGCTGATGTATTGCCCATCCGAATATTCTCTTCAATCGTATCGTAGAACAGATGTAC
Source organism: Paenibacillus sp. FSL R5-0701 (assembly GCF_037973995.1). Taxonomy (NCBI): domain Bacteria; kingdom Bacillati; phylum Bacillota; class Bacilli; order Caryophanales; family Paenibacillaceae; genus Paenibacillus; species Paenibacillus sp. FSL R5-0701. The sequence goes on from NZ_CP150230.1 coordinate 3,917,050, forward strand.
ATCCTGGAATACAAAGGACACGGTATCCATCAGTTTCTCCGTACCCATCTCCTGAATCGGAATCCCACCAATCGTAATCTCACCTTCCTGAACATCCCAGAAACGAAGTAATAGATTCGCAATGGTTGACTTCCCCCCACCAGAAGGTCCGACAAGTGCGGTCATTTCTCCTGCTTTGGCTACAAAATCAATCTGTTCAAGTACAGGTTTATATGCTTCGCTCTCCTTACGTTCATAAGCAAAAGATACCTGCCGAAAGGCAACCTCATATGTATCCGGAACTTTAGGCAACTCAGGTTCTTGTACAACCGGCTCGGCAAACACCGATTCTATCCGTTTCTGTCCTTCCACAATCTCTCGCATCCCACTACCCAGATACATTAACTTCAATAACGGAGCAGATAGACTCGGGGTAATGATCAGAAACAGAATAAACGTGATCGCAAACGACTGATTCCCCGCATTTCCACTCGACACCAGAATACCCACCGGAACGATGAAGGTAAATAACGAGATCATGATTACAAAAAACAGCCCGTAGGATGTTTTACACAAATCTGTTATTCTCAACGAAATATCCCGGTACCGCGTCACCGCCTGTTTGAACGTCAGAAACGAATCGGCTGTAATGCCAAATACTTTCACCGCAGGCATACCTCTCACGTATTCAACACCCGTCGCATTCATATCTTCGATGGCAAGTTGAAAATCACGATAAGCCTGACGGCCTCGTTCACTGCGGAACAGACGACTTTGCAGCCAGAACCCGATTCCAATCGGAACCAAAAGCGTCAGCGCCATGCGATAATCGAGCCAGAACAGATATCCCAAGAGCATCAGTGGAATAACGATCGCACTCACCAGATCCGGCAACTGATGGGCGATAAACTTCTCAATTTTCTCCACACTGACTTCGATGATCTTCTTAAGCTCACCAGTTGCCGTCCGGGTGTGATAGCCCATCGGTACTTTGGCAACATGTTCAGCAAGTCTCACTCTGAGCTGGTACAAAATGTTGAACGCAGCGATGTGTGAGCACATCCCCCCGATATAGAGCGCAACAAGCCCTGCAATCAGGGCTACGAACGCGATGATCCCCCAATAGATCAACAGATCTTTGTCCATGGCAGAGGGTTGCCCCGCATGTGTAAGCAGTTCCTCAACGATCTTATACACTCCGACAAAAGGAACAATCTGCAACAGACTCGACAGGGTCGAGAAGATACTTGCTGTAATCAGCAGACCTTTGCGCTCCTTCGTTACTTGCATTAGTCCGGACACTTCAGACGTGTTGTTCATCTCACCCCTCCTGATATTAATAATCATTCTCAATATAGCGCGGTGTTATATACGCACATTAATATCTCATAGAGCCCTGAATGATCACTACCTCTTCGCGGAGCAATAATACCTCTTCACGGATTATTGTTGTCTCACAGCTTCTTATAAACCCTATTGGACATATGACCTCGTCGCTTAACTTGAGAATGACTGGTGAAGCATTTACATTCTCGCCAAGAAAAAGAAGTGTTGTTGGAGAATGTTTTCGTTTTTTACTTGTATAGATAAATGTGACTTATTTGATCTGTAACTCCCGTAATATTTTCCATTTAGTATGGATAAATATGTGAAGGAGTTACTTACATCATTAAACTGTCGCCTATTGAATCCAAAAGGAAGCCATATTAGATATATGGCTTCCTCGCTTAACCTGTGAATGGGCACTCAACTATGAAAAGCTTTCCAGAACGAACCTTCTGTATTAATGATGTCCTTGATCTGGAGAAAGGGAATTTTAAACGTTGGAAACCCTGCCGCATAGGGTGCGATATCATATGGGTTGAAGTAGAGATGCAGAGCATCCGCTGTGACAAAAAACGGCTGATCCGCACTAATCCCCGTATAGGTGTCCGGAAACACATACGAGTATTGAGGATCGTTTTTGATCTGATCCCCCACAATCTGGCTTAACACTTTTACGTAGTCGCTATTCGGCTTAAATAAATCCTTCAGCTCATACAACTGACCATTCGTCAGATTAATGATCGCATAGATCATCGTAGGCATACCATGCGCTGCACCCGCCGGGTAGTTATAACCTGTGAGTTGCAGTTGTAGCAATTGCTGCTGATAAAACGTAACATCAAAATCACCTGTATACGTGTAATCCAGCTGTTGATCTGCAGGGATCGGTTTAACCTGGGAGAGCTGCTTCAACTTGGCATTCAGCGCAAGCTGCTCCGCTTGGTTCGTTAATCCCTCCACCTGCGGATAATATACGAGATAGTCCCTGTTTGGTTTGTACTTCTCTTCGCGTACACGGTACGGCAGATGAAGTGGAACGATTGTATTTTGCCGCCAGATGATCTGTCCGGCCCGATTCACATACGATAAGCGCTGGTCTACATAGGCCTTAATCAGATCTGGTGCCAAGACCTCCAGCGTACCGGAACCTTCTACATGTGGATACCCAGCGGCAGGTCTTCCACTCAGATCCAACAGATAGGTATGTCTTCCATCCGATGCGGAGGCAAGGCCGTTTTTGTAATTGCCTACTTCCCGATATACGAACTCCGTAAGCCTTCTGCCATTGGTATCTGCAATCGCGTATACAGAGCCAATATACGGCTGTTCGGGATTAATTGCTTGCCCCAGCGCATAACGATGCTCGCCTAGTTCGCGAATGTCATTAAACGCGGGTTGAATAATAAACGATCCTTCCGCATTAATGACACCATAGTTCGATTTGTAATCCTCCGCTGTATTAACAATCGCTTGGCCGCCGTTAAAAGGAAATGCCGATGAAAATTTGGGCTGAATACGAATATTCCCCCGTTCGTCGATGTAGCCATATTTGCCCGATACTTCTTTTTGAAAAGCCAACAGCCCATCCCCTAGTGGTCCCACATAGGCATATGGATATGTTGCTAGCCGATGTCCATTGCGATTAATGAGTGCATATTCATTGTCCTTAATCTGCACAACTGCTTTGCCATCTTGAAAATCATTCGCCGAAGCGAACTGTGCCGGAATCACCTCATTGCCCGACGCATCCAGATAACCGTACCGACTCATCGATCCATCTGCCTGACCAGGGTTTGAATCGTAAAACAACGCTCGGCCGTCGTTCATATTCGAGATATACGGGTACGCCCGTTTGGTCAGGACAGTACCTTGTTCATTAATCATCTTAAATCCTTGAGAATCAATTGTTATTGCGCGTTCTTCGGAAAAGGAATTGATGGAATCGTATACAGGTTGAACGACATATTGCCCCTGAAGATTAATAACGCCGGCACGACCATCCTTCACAACCACAGCCAATCCATTGGGCTGAAACTCTTGCGCGTCATCCAGTACAGGCTCAAGCCGAATGTGCCCTTGGGCATCCATATACCCCCAACGCGTCCCACTCGTGGTTCGAACGGAGACTGGATATAACCTTGTTGCTACCCTGGCATGGCTTATAGGGACCATCGCCTGCTCAATTTTCTTTTCCAGCTCTTGTAGTACTTCTCTGGAAGGATACGCTTCCGGGAAACTGAGTGCCTTCCGAACGGAAGCGAGTGCTGCAGGATACTGGCCCGCATGGTACTGAGCATCCGCAAGGTAATACCAGTAAAAGATATAATCAGGATATTGCTGGGTTAGTTGCTCGTAATATTGCACCACTTTTGGATAATAGGTTGCATATACGTCCGGTGCAGGAACCCATTTCCCATTCTGCCATCGGATAATCTCCACACGATAGGCTTCCCCTGTATCATGAATCCAGAGTGCAATCTCCACCTTGCCATCTCGACCATGTGTACCAGGCATATCTATAATCTCTGCATAGCTATAATATAGATCGTCAGGCGCCAGATCTTTGAGCCCTGATTCAGTCCACTCATATACAGCAAGCTTAGACCAAATAGAACCAATCCGCCAACCGATAATGAGATTGTTCCTTGCCGTTGAAGTTACAGGGGCAGCAGTCATTAAAGTCACCCCATACCCCAATCCCTTAATTAGTGCCATCTTGATCCAATGTCCTTGAACAAATTTCAGAATGAGCAAATACAGCTCACCATTCAACTGATAGACTGCAGCAATCTCCGGCATACCGTCACCGGTAAGATCTGCCGCATAGATCGCTGGATGTTGAACAGGTTTATCAATAGTGACGACCGTTGCACCAGCCGGAATATGTTGATTCACAATTTGCGTTAACAGCGGTTCGCTCATGGACATATCAGTTTCCTCCCTTATGACCGCATTCGCCTAATGGTATGCGTCATAAATCGGGATATGACATGTAATTCATTTTATATAAGTTTTACTATTTATATTATCTATCTTGCACAATCACTTTCTCTCCATTGAGTAGCAGGTAGCTCACATCGTTCACCGGAATGGTTGTAGGGGATATCCACTTAATGAGATCCTGATCCAGCTGGAGGAAACCAGATGCTCCAGACAACTTTGTACCATCCTTCAGGTGAACTTCAATACTCAAGTCCTCCACCGGAATCTTGCTCAGTGCCTCACCTGTAAGTGTGACGCCAACTGCGGAAAGGGTTACATTTGCCTGTGAGTCTCCATTTTCATCAAGCTGAACGTTTCCTGTTTTACTCAAAGCATTTTGACTTAAGTTAAAGGTCGTTTTCCATTTCCCTTGAACAACTTCACTAATACTCGTAAAACTGCCTTGAAGTCTCAGCTTATCTAAATCGTCAACAGCAGACAGATCATACACAAACTCCTCATAATCTCCTCCGTACCCGACCCCATCTTTCATGTAATGTCCATAGCTAACGGAATATTCAGGTATATCGAGCTTTTGACCTTGCTCATCCGTGAAGTAGAAATATCCATGATTATACTCGCCTATCTCATTATCCGGATTAATCTGAATGTGTAACTTGCCCTCCACAAAACCTATATTAGAAATATGCATCCAATCAATACCGGAAACGGGGACATTTGTTACATCTTGATGCAATACCGGAATTGGATCGGTTTCCATTTGAATATCAGTTTCACCTCCCCAGCCACTTATACGATCTCGATCCAGGATATCATAGCTATTGATTTGCTTTTCTTGTAGCAACTTCTCCCAGTCCACTTGTACGTTGTAACCATCTTGTCGAGATGTACCTGACATCAGCGTATTAATCTGAACGGTAATTCGATTTTTGCTGACTTTTCCTTGAATGAGGAATCGGACAATAGCCGTTTTATTAGCTTCATCATAATGAATAATCTGAGCGTTGTTTGCATTACCTCCGGTGACCCTGTAATCATATACATCCAGCGTCTCGTCAATAAGTTGACCCGTCAGATCTGACAAAGAAACATAGATTTCCGTTGTATCTCCGTCCCTGACAGCACCTATAACCTCCATTCGAATCCCTTGATCTTCACTCACCTGATGAACAGGCTGAAGAATGCCAATCCGATCTGCACCTAGAAAATGAAGAATAGAAGGCAGGTCAATGATGCCCACCGATGCAGCTGCACCCGTAACAAGACATAACGATAACGCAGCGGTTACAGGAATATAGATGGCTTTACGATACTTTCTTCCCCTATTCATGGACTTCTTGGTCTGTGCGGATGGATCGGATGGATATAATACAGGTGGATAAAAAGATGTATCTGAACTCGTAAGGGTCGGTGGTTCATTCATCGCCAATTTATCATAGAACAACTTTTTAATATTAAAGAGGTTCTGTTCAGTAAATTCTTTTTCGGATTTTCGCATTGGATCGCCTCCTTTATTTCCTGTTCATCCACCATGTCCTCAATCGTTGCCTGGAGCGATAAAGCTTGTTATGGACTTGCCTAACGTGTAGAGACAATGCTTCCGATATCTCATGGGGTCTCTGTCCTTCGTAAAACCGACGTTTCATAATCTCCCGTTCCGGTTCTGGAAAAGATTCAATCATGTGATTAAGTTCCGTATACGTCTCTTTAGTGATCACCTGAATCAACAAATCCTCCGTTTGCACCGAATGAATCTCCTCTTCATATGTAAGCTCAGATCTTCGATTAAGTTTCCGGTAGCGATCAATCGCTTTATGTTTCGTGATTGTTGCAAGGTAATTTTTCAGGCTACTTCGCCCAGACTGGAATGCATCCGGATTCTGCCAAAAAGCAAAAAATGTATCTGCTACGCATTCTTCAATCTCTTCTGTCGATGCATGATGTAGGATGGAATGAGCAATCTTCCATAACAAACCTGCGTAGTGGTTCATCACCCATTCCATGGCTTCAGGATCACGATTCGCTACTGCCTTCCGTATCTGTTCTTCTTCCACGATTAGATGTCCCCTCCCTTCCATGCTCATATCACGAATGTTTGTATTGATCCGTGCTACCTACCTATATTCGTTTAACAAATGACTTTTACTTACTCCACGATAAAAAAGATTTGCAGTGACCTTGTGGCCTGCTGCAAATCTTCTTATATTCTATAATACATCGTTATTTATTACATCATATCGCTTCATGTGCCTTCTCATGGAGTACTAACCATTATTACGCCTCTTCTTGCACACTGAGCTGTACATATTGGGTGAGACGACAATACTGAAATAACAGCAACTCTTCATTACTTTGTCCAAGAGCCACGCTACGCCCTTCCTTGATGAGGTGATTCAACAACTCATGCAGGAAACTCATCTGCAACCGCGAGGATTCCGCTGCGAGTTGCTCAAGTACCTCAATATCCCGGATCGTAAACTGGGATAACCCGCGCAGCAGCAACTCTTCTGACCAGCCGTTAATTCTCTGCATGAACTGATTATATTCTTCCAAGTCTGCCCATCCTCCCATTTCCGATATCCAGTTTCAGACTGAGCACCGTTTGGCCCTTCAGGAAACTAATTGGGCTAATCCGTTTTGGTTCCACACGCACAAAGGCATAGAAATGTTCAAGCGATTGGGAGCCATATCCTGACTCCAGTCTTTGGATCATCACCTGCCAGTCAGATGAATACGGGAGAGTGAGTGCCAATCGTTCTCCTTCGGTACTCTCAACCGTCAGGACAAGATCCTGCGTTTGTTTGACAAAGTTATGGTCCACAATTCGAGCAACTTTGATCACAACCAATCGTTCTTTGGGAGCAGCAAACAAGTCGAACGATCGCGATTCCTCTTGAAGTACAGACGTTACGTCTTGCATGGTTTTGCCCAGATTCAACGTTTCCACACCCGTTCGTGGCAAAATCGCAAGCTTGGCACCTTCCCCGGAAGAGATCCGGCGTTCTTCATTCACTTTAACTGAATGGAATTGAACTTCTTCACCGACGAACTGGCGAAAGGTCAGATTAGGCAGCCATGGTGTGAATGCACCATAATGCTCTGTATATGAGAACTGCTGATCATCATAATATACAGCACGTACATCGCTATAAGTGTAGATTTCCTCATCATCGAAACAATAGAAATAATAGGTGATTCCACGGAATGCGGATCGTGTCTCCCACGCATCAGCTCCCAGTCCATACAGGTGAAGTGAAGGAACCGTAAAGTATTTACTTCGAAAACTGCCAATGAGCTGACTCTGCTGAATGGCAGACACCTTTTCTTCTTCAAGAACCTGGAGTGCAAGATACAGCTTGCTTACCCGATCCAACATGGATTGCATGGAGAAACGTATATGTCTGTTGAAAAACAACTGTAGTTCCCCTTGAATCCCTCGTAAACTGCGTTCTATGTCAGGCAGGTTGCCACTATGAGCAGCGATTGCCAATGTCTCCAGTTGTGCCATATAGGACTGAGGAAGGCGGACCAGTCCCGTCTTCAACAATCCTGCCAGCATAACCCGACATTCCTGCACTGTCTGAAGAGAGAACTTGGCTTCGTACACCCGTCCACTTAATGCATCCGTATCATCCAGGCCTTTTAGGTTGCGGTACCGTAGCAAAGCTTCAAGCTTGGCCATTTTCCCAGCTGTCTGCTGCACCTTACATAGTGCTTTTGCAAGATTCGGTTCCTCAGTAAAAGACACCTCGATATTCTGGGTGGTCAGATGAACCGTAAGAAGTGAATCTTCAATGATCTTAATTTCCTCTGGGTATCTCAGTCGGAAGACAACTTCCTCAATCATGGAAGAACTATACGATTTAATTAACACGGTAAGGTCAGACTCAGTCATCCAGCGAAAACGAGACTCGATCTCACGAGAAACTGAATGCGGATCTTCGCTTGAATCATCCACATTTGATACTAAGTTTGATGCTGATTCTGTTACTGATACGTTTTTTGGTACGTCCAATGGATCATTATCCGATATCCCTGAGTCCTTATCCAGCGCATGCTTCTTGTCTGCATTCATTGAATCCTCTGCCGTATATTCCCGTTGATCATACAGAATTGCAATAAGCACATGCTTGCAGATATGATCGGCCGGGCAGGAGCATTCCCAATGATCCAGCGTATTTTCAAGCGTACATTGTGTCCCGTCACTGAGCTGACAACTCACAGATGATGCATTCCATGTGTACGTTACACTTACACCATTGTCCAACTCTTTCAAAGACCTTTTGTACAACCCCTTGTTGGCATACCGAATCAAATAATCCTCCGTACACTGCTTCGAAAAAATCCGGAATTTTTCCTTGAATCCATTCACGTCATCAACGCCCCGTTGCTCTCAGAATGTCGTAGATCGTTTCACTGAACACGCGACCTGGAACGTTTCCTAGAGCAATGGGTTTGTTGTCACCATAGTAATAATATTGCTTGTTATTCGGTTTGAAGAAATGAAGGGATTCCAGGGTAATGTCATCCAATCCCTCGTAATACGTGATGCTCGTACCGCTGAATTGCAATTCTGCAACAAGATCTCCGTACTCTTTATAAAATTCATGATACCAGCCGCCGTCCTGTGCCGGTCCTTTGATCCAACCGTATTTCTCCAGTGCTTTGGGGAAAGCCGTTGGTGAAAAATCAGACTCGGGCAGATGATCGTATTCATTCTTCGTTTTATCCTCATCTTCCGGCTGGTGAATCTCACGATTCAATTGCTCGAATGGCTGCTTGATCTCGTAATCCTCCAACTGCGTTGTCCAACCTTCAAGTGTCGCCTGATCCAGCTCCAACGGGTGTATAAGTCCCACTTGTGCACCTGAAGGCAGATCAACCTCGTCTTCATCCACGGAATTGAAGGTGCCGTCCTCCATATAACGGAACGTACTGATTAATGCGCCATCCTCATACGTTCCCCAGATCAGACCAACAGCAAATTTTTGCATGATTACATTTTGTACAAACAGTGCTTTCCACTCATCGGCAGACCACAGACGTTGCTTGGACAATGACTCTTCAAGACGCTGCGCCTGAATGTTAACCATGGATTTGAGATCTTTTTTCAGCTGTGTGAAACGTGCCTTGGACTGCGCTGCCAATTCAGGATCATCTTTCTGTGCAGGAGCAGGAAGACTCTTCACGGATTTTCCTGTTTCTTCATTTAAGACAACGACCTGTAAGTCTCCATTGACCTTAACCAGGAAGGAGCGCTCTCCGTAACTCAGCTGCATGGTTCCTTTTTCATCAAAACCAAGTGTAGTGACCAGCCGATCTTCGAGTTGTTCCGAGGTAAGTCCCATATTATCCGCTGCAAGCTGCAACGCTTCCTCGGCTGCACCTTTCACCTGACGGTTCTTCACCCCACGTTTGATTTTGTCAATCGCCATAAGAGCGGATGGATCTTTCAGATAAGCGAGCACTTTTACAGCATCTGCTGCAATCGCGCCACGACTGTTTTCTGTCCATTCCTTAATTTGCGGAGCCAAAATATTCACAATCTGAATATCACCAAAGAGTGCTGAAACATACATCACCCACTTTTCTTTCGCGGGGGCACCTTCTTGAATCCAGACCTGAAGCAATTCACTTGCAAAACGAGCGAGCGATGCCTCACTTACGTAATCTCGTAATTCATTCAACCGTTCATTAGGACCGGATGTATGATCCAATGATTGGACCAAAGCATACTGTTTAATCCGGTCATCTAAAGGCTGATTGTCTTCAATACGTATCAGTGAAGGGAGGTCTTTCAGAGACAACCAGCTTAATCTGGACAGCTTTTTGCTATCTGCCTGATCAGCGAGCGCAGCATGAGCATACTCCGGGCTCAGATCTGCGGTATCCAGCAGAATTTGGATCAAGCTCTTCCACTCATCGGACTTCTCTTTTTTCAAAAGCTCACCATACAGCTCCTTGCTGTTTTCCAAACTGCGGATCGCGGTCAAAGCCATCTCTTTGATCGCCACTTTTTTCTCCGAGAGGTATACGAGCGTATACAAGTCCTGATCCGGAATACGGTTGAATTCCGCTAACGCCACGCCGTTGGCCTTTTTGGAAGAATCCTGCAGTCCGGCACGAATCGCTTCAGCCAATATTTTCTTCGATAACTCATCACGCTGCTCAAAGGTTATCTCCAGAATTAAAATGCGCGTATCTGTTGGCAGTTTCTTGTACTGTGTCAGTGCATAGTCCAGATTCTGCTGAATGATTCGGCGGTATTCGTCATGCGGCATCGATTTGTATCTGTAGTCGGTCATGCCATTGAGTGAGATCAGGCTGGTTAGCAATTTCTCACGTTGCACCTCAGGGTCTTGCCCGTAACGTTGAAGCAGCTGCTCTCCACTAAAAGCGTATGAATTGTACATGTCCGAGATAATATCCAGTGTCCAATCGGGATGAGTGGTCAGGATTGCGAACCTGCGCATCGCCTCCGAATCCAAGGGCAGAAAACTAATACTAATGAGGTTGTGAACACGCTTCTTATCCCGATTCAGTTGATTAAACATCCCACGACTATTTGGGTCCTCCCAATATTCCTCCAGGGTGTTTTCCCCACTTAAGTATCTTGCAATCGCAAGTCCTTGACGTCCCCCGTCCAAAGGATGCCGAAGAGCGTTAAATACCGCTTGCTCCAGTGACCCCTCCGCATTAGGCAATGTCAATCCTTGATCCTCCATGAATTTCTGAATGCAGAGTTTGAGGAATGGCGGTTTGATAATCTCGTATGCTCGAATCGCTTGTTCAGGACGATTCGCGATCGCGGATTGTAACATGTTCCAAGATACCGTGTACGAATTAAGCTCGTCCCGCAACATTTCAACCAACTGATAAGGTTCATCCAGAGGCACAAGTCCAGCAAGCAGATCATTTGGACTCTTGGCTCTAGGGTCCATACTCAGCAAGTAACGGCGAACTTCAAGTGGATAAATCTCATGTAATTGATGTATTGTGTGAAGCAAAACATGTCCAATCTCACTGTTCGTATCAAGGAATCGTTGTTTACCTCCGCTAATGTTAATCAGGTACAACAAGGTACCACTCACAAGCACCATAGTTTGATGGAATACAGTGTGTGAACATTGCTCTTTTGAAGAGAAAGACGTATTGGGATACAGTTCAGCTATGAGCTGACTACGCTTCTCCTTGAGGAATTCATCCTTCAATTCTTGGAAAGATCCGTTATGTTTTCCTTGAATATTACTGACCACTACAGGTTCAATCAACGTATGTAGCTCGTCCCGCAACTTATCTGGATCATTAGCCATTACATGTTGAAACAACACTGGTAACGATTGAACAGAAGATTGAACCTCTGCAAGATGAGAAGCCGTGTCACTGAGTCTTGAATATAATTGCAGCAGCATTAATGCATTAATTACATCCCGGTAATCCCCTTGACTGTCCGCTTTTTTGGAATCAAAAAGCCACTGGGCACGCTTTAATTTACTCTTTAATTCAGTCAGAATTTCGTTCTCGCCTGCAAACTGTTTGATCTTCTCCAACCGGGCCAACAATCCATCCATGCGACCAGCGCTTTTACTCTTCCCGCTTAATCCGTAAGCTTCGGAGTCATTTCCCATACAGACAGTAAAGGCATCCGTTCTCCATGAATTTCTTTTGGAATAATTGGATTCCAGATATATCACAATAGCCCCGGCACGGTAAAAGATATCTCCATCGTCTTTTTTGGCAAGCTTCATGAGCAGATCAATCGTTTGATACACATAATGACTCGAATTTCCCATCATATCCGGGAACTTGTCTGTCGTTCCCAAGACGTAATCGATAATTTCGGAGCTGCGATCTGTTTTTAATGAATACTCGTTTGAACAGGTTACTGCGAATTTCTCCACCAAAGTTTCAACTGCGCGGTCTGCGGTAAGCATTACACATTCCTCCTTGAATTTAAGTGATGATCTCGCCAATCCAATCCGCGAGTTCGTTAGGCGTAATTGCGGCTACATGTGCGCCCATATTCGTTAACGTCTGTGCAGCATGTTTGTTATAGACTGAATCCCCGTTAAAATCGAGTGCAGTGAGAACCAGTAGCTTGCATCCTGTATCTATGATATCTTTACAGGCTTTGTACATTTGCGCGATCGGGTACCCTTCCTCCAGATCACTGACCAGAATAAAGATGGTTTTGCCTGGATTATCGATTAACGTCTCGCCATAACGCAGCGCTTTGGTAATATGTGTGCCCCCGCCGAGCTGTACATTCATGAGCACGTCTACGGGGTCTTCCAACCTGTCGCTCAGATCAACAACCTGCGTATCAAATATGAATAATTGGGTGCGCAGTGCATTCAAGCGATAGAAGATGCTGGCCATCACCGAACTGTAGATGACTGAATCCAGCATACTGCCACTCTCGTCCACACCAATGATGATGTTCCACTTGTTATGGGGCTGAATATTCCCATCGAAATACAGACGATCAATCACAAACCTGCGCTTGTTTTTATCGTAATTCTTCAAATTCTTGGTGATGGTTCGCTTGAAATTCAGATTGCGTAAGGATCGCACTGAACTGGAGGTATAGCGACTGCGCTTGCCCATGATACTCGCTCGGGTCTGAGATTCCAGCTTGCTGCGTAGCTCTTCAACCACGGTTCGCACAATATCCTTGGCGCTCTTTAACACCTCACCTTTCATCCGTCCTTTGAACTGCATAATGTTCTTGAGCAGATTCATGTTTGGTTCAAGGGATTCAAGCAGCTTTTTGTCCGTTAACAATTCTGTCAGCCCATAACGATCAAGCGCCTGTTTTTCCAATATTTCTACCGTTGGTTTGGGGAATAGATCCCTGACCTTGTGCAGCCATTTCGGTACAGTCAGGTTAGACGCACCGCGTCCTCCCTCTTTTCGATAACCTTGTTCTTCACCGTATTCACGGTTATAGAGATACCCCAGAATCTCATCGATTTCCGTATATTGAAATTCAGCCGAAGTGTATTGGTCTGTATTACACAACCCTTCTTCAGCGGATTCACCGAGAATCAGACGCCATCGATTTAAAGTTTCAGCAGAATGATGATCCCCTCGGTTTCTTCCATCCAGATTGGAGGGTTCATCTATTTCTCCGATTTCTTCCGTTGTCCGATTCGCTTCATTCATATTAGCTTCCATGCGGCAAACTCCTTTCGAAGCGCTTCGTCCCATGCTTTGGACTGGATCAGCATCTGCTCATCTACCGCAGGCCTCAACATTTCCTCTGGTTCAACCTGATGCAGACTCGCCACCCGCTCGGCAATCAAGCCCGTCTCCATGGGTGTAAAGTAGGTGAATGCCAGCCTTAATTCCGGTACCATACTGATGAAGTCGTCGTATGACAGCTGATCAATCAGATAGTTCAACTCGGACAACAGCTGATCTTCATACAAAAAAGCGTCACGTGCTACAGTGAATACTCCCTGTAAAAAAAGTGCCGTTTGACGGGTCTGATCCGGTGTACCATGGATATACCCACGAGCACGATCAACAATCTCATCCCTGGGCCTGTCACCGAGCCCTGAGGAAATAGCCACACACACACCCTCCAGCTGAGCCGGAAGCTGGTGATCCGACAGAAGCTCATTCAGATGTATTCGGAATGTCTCATCCTGAAAAGACCCCTCTGATGACTCCGCGAGCATGGCTAGCAGCTTCAATCCCTGAATAATGGCTTCATGTTCATCCGGATTGGCTCTGGAGAGCTGTAACAACTTGTCCACGGCGTTTCTATAAGCTTCGAATACCAGGTCAGGAAGATGTTGCTCGTCAAATAATCCCAGCAACCTGCGGTGTTGATGAATTCGGTTCAAGACATGCAGACTATTACATAGGGATAGAAAATTCCCGTCCGTTCTCAGCGCTGAGCGGACCTGTTCATAGAGTTTCATCGCTGTGTCCTGAAGCCCCATAAGTAACGCTTGAAGCATGAGTCGGGCAAGTTCACCGCTATGATGATCCGGTATTTCTTGCATCTGTTCTTCCATTTTGCGTGTAGCCGCTCCAGCAAGCGTTCCGCCATAGAGAGAGTTTTCTATCAATCTGGCTTCAATACGGGAGGAGTACATATAAATCCAGGTTTCGCGAACAAGATTCATATCACGCTCTGCGATCCAGTCCGGCCCCGATTGCCGTTTTGCGAATTCCGGAACCAGATAGGTGATGCACTGAATCAATTGACTTATCTGACGATGCTCCGGTTTTGCATACAGATCCAGCACTTTCTTGTGTTGTCCTGTTGTGCGGATCTGCAGTTTGTACTCTGTACAACGCGCCTTGAAGTCCTCCACGATGGGAATACTGAATGAATTGGGAGCCACGCTTCCAATGACGTCTCCTGTCAATAACTGCTGCAGCTCTTGCAGCGGTTTATCGGTCGCCAAGGTAAGTTCCCCCTTCACAAAGGAAGAGAGTGCTGCATCCATCAACTCATAGACGCCGCCTTCCCTTTTACCCCGAAGCCCGGCAAGACCTTGAATCATACTGTATGCCTCAATTGCATCACTGGTTGATACATGTTCGTGTCCGTCCCGTAATTGGCGCATCAGCCGGGATAACAAGTCCAGAGCTGTTAGATTATATGGTGTACTCTTTTTGCGAAGCAGCTGGTTCCAGATCTGATCGTAATAATTTACATAAGGCATGCCGCTCGCATATCCATTGAGCCGATCCGCTTCAGCAAAGGTATAGACCATCGGGTACATTTGTTGGTGAACCGTATCTGGATTCACCGCACTTTGTTGAGACGTACCTGGTTTACCTTGTCCATCCAAACGTTGGTCTGCATGCTGTTTATCCATTTCTGGCTGTTCCAATTGGGATTCATGTTTCTCTGACATCAACAGTCCATACGTATGAAATCCACCGGTAATGACAAGCACACGGTCATGTTCCTGCACCGCTTGATTAATATGTTGTTTCATATGTGATTCTCTTGCCAGATCACCTGAAGACTGTAATCGTTCCGTGGAATAACACATTCGGGATAAAGTACAATACGTGAATACATCCTGCACGAATTCCTCAGTAGATTTCTCCAGGCCACCGATCTCAAACATCTTTTCCCACAATTCATCAAAACTGCGGCAGTTTGTTTTTTGACACAACCGGTTAATGAAGTCAGACCCCGCAAGCAAGGTTTCGTCCTGGATGGAGATCTCCTTTTGTTCTGTCTGGCCGGATTTGGATGCACGAGTGGAGAAGTGTTGGTAGTCCAAGTCAATAAACTTCGCCGGAATATCCAACCGTTTTGCTTCTTTCAAAGCTACATATTCAGGCGAATACCGAAGCATCGGATAATAGCAGGCTTCTCTCTCCAATTCACTCTCGTAGGTATAGTACAGACTGACAGGAGGTAAGGTTGCCTCATCACTCAGCACCGGAATTAACGGATTGCCACTCTCTGGTCCTTCGATCAGAATGATATCCGGCTTGTACTCCCCGATTAATCGTAACAAGTGATATGAACATGCAGGGCTATGGTGTCGTATTGGATAATAAACCGTAGGATTACTCAGGTTATACACCTGGGATTCGAACAAGGATTGTAACTGCTCAACATCAGGGTCCAGAACTGCTGTTAACCGATCCATTTTCTCTCCTCATAATAGTCCTTCCACATTCCCTCTTCTCTGGAACGTTCTTTTACGACCTTGGAGAAGTAGGTTTTGAGAATGGACAGATCCTTGTCGTTTTCCTTCGCAATGGTGCCCAGCATGTTCTGCACCAACCGATCCAATGCAATAGCTTTATCTTCGTAATAATAGGAAGTCATCGCACTCTGAACATAGACAGACACTGCTTCCGCCGTACTCATGGATGCTTGAGGGGTGTCGAGCTTGTAGCCTTCCCGTGTCATGCCGGTGCGCAGTTCCATGAATGTTGTAGCCAGCAATTCAACTACGTCCGGGTTAATGTCAATATCAATTCCACTATGTAATAACAGGCTTCGTGCCTGGGACTCAATGATTTTGGCTTCCATCTTCACGTTATGAATGGGCTTGATCGTTTCGAAATTGAACCGCCGTTTCAATGCACCACTCATTTCGTTAACACCTTTATCCCGAATATTGGCTGTAGCAATGACGTTAAATCCCGGTTGGGCAAATAGTACACCACCATCCAGTTCAGGAATGCTCATGACCTTGTCACTGAGAATACTGATCAGACTATCCTGCGCTTCCGCGGGACAACGTGTAATCTCTTCAAAACGGGTAAGAATACCTTTCTTCATTCCGTTATATAACGGCGATGGTACAAGTGCGGCTTCCGAAGGGCCTTTATCAAGCAGCATGGCGTAATTCCAGGAATACTTGATCATATCCTCTGTTGTGCCTGCTGTACCTTGAATCGTGTTCAGACTGGTTCCGGAGATTGCTGCGGTCAGTAGTTCGCTAAGCATGGTCTTGGCTGTCCCGGGTTCTCCCACGAGCATTAATCCTCGATTGCCTGCCAGAGTAACCACTGCACGTTCAATTAACACGTCATTGCCATAGAATTTGCGGGTAATCGGGATCTCTTCTCCATTCAATAATGCAGGCTTATCCCTGCCTATAATAAAATCGCGCACATAGGCGGGAGATAACAGCCAGTTCGGGGGACGTTTGCCCTGATCTTCCTCTTGCAGCGCGCGTAATTCAACCTCGTATAATGTCTCGGCGGGTGGTTTAAGCATCTCCATCGTCAAGGTGTCTCCTCTCACATAAACAGATCGTATGTTCTTATTCCTATCATTTTATCACAGCACTCGAACAACTACCCGGTAAAACGATAAAAATGGTTGAAACGTCCTTCTTATCAGCACTCTTCCTAAGTCCATGGACATAGCCTCTAGCGCAAGTATGAAGGTGAACCATCCTTACAGCCGTGCCAACACATTGGTTTCGGATCCGATTCAGCATGCTTATTACCCATGTATACGCATTGTAGGCCATATGAGCTCAGGATTCATTACACTTTCGATCATGTGTTTCAACCAAATGAAGCCGAATATCACAAAGAAAACACAGGCCATTAGCTGCCTGTGTCTTCTTATATGTTCAAATTTCGCCCAACATCTATGAATTTTAATCGAAACTAACCAATCTCTCAGAAGTCTCTACTTACATTCTACGCCCACACGAAGCGGAATACAGCTTGTACCAATCATATCGGGTTAGCTCAACCTTTGTCGCGTCACGGCAGGCCAGAATCCGCTCTGGTCGAATTGAACCAATCACGGGCTGAATACCTGCTGGATGCTTCATTAACCAAGCCAATACGATGGATTCAGGTGTAACTCCACGCTCCTTAGCCATTCGATCAACCAATTGAGCCGTATGCTCAATCTCTGCGCGCTGTCCCTCAACCACCCTGCCAGTAAATCGCCCCTGAGCTAGTGGACCCCAAGCCTGCAGTTGAATATGCTCTGCCTGACAATATTCCATCGTGCCATAGGGAAAAATATTGTCTCTGGCTTGCGGCCGATTTACCGTCACACCAGCTTCTACGAATCCGATTTTGTCCAGACTCATCTCCAGCTGGTTCACAATCAGAGGTACTTTACTATGAAGCTGAAGAAGGCGAATCTGTTCAGAACCCATGTTGGACACACCAAAATGTCGTACTTTACCGGAATGATGCAGCTCAGCCAGTGCTTCTCCAATCTCTTGCGGATGCGCAAGTGGATCAGGACGGTGTAACAGCAAAATATCCAGATAATCGATCCCGAGCCGTTCCAGGATACCGTCCACACTCGCCAGGATATGTGCACCTGAGGTGTCATAACGCTGCGGTCCTTCATCATCACCTACAAGACGTATACCACACTTCGACTGTATAATGATCTGTTCACGCAAGCCGGGAGTTTCGGATAAAACTCGCCCCAAGACATGCTCTGCCTTACCACGTGTGTAAATATCAGCCAGATCAAAGTGATTAATGCCTATTTCGATAGCTGCTTCTACCGCTCGATGACCTTCTATTACAAGATCTGAAGTAATGGGGAGCCCATCCCATTCACCCCCAAACCGCATACACCCAAGAACAATTCGACTTGTCGGAATCTGGTGATGATGCAAAGGAAGTTGTGCGTAAGACATGTCAGCGTTCACCTCATTTTCATTTTTACCAAGCATAATAACCGATTCTCTCTACCATGTCTTCTTCCATCTTCCTCTATTTTCCTGCTCTATCATCCATATGAAGAAAAAACAAGGTTTCAAAAGCTTGTGTATTGAATATATAGAGGGTGCAGGTATTATGCAGGAATACGAGAGGAGATTTTGCATTTGAACCCGAATGAAGCCAACGAGTTCTCAAAGCCAGCTTTTTTCACGAAAGAATTCACGCATAACCCTTACCCTGTCTATGAAAAGTTAAGAAAAGATGAGCCCGTTTTCAGAATCATGTTTCCTCATGGCGAATTCGGCTGGATTATTACCCGATACGAGGACGCAGTCCAGATCCTGAAAGATCCTCGCTTCAGCAAAGACATGGTCCGACGTTACGGCGCTGAGAATCAAAGCATCTTCTCCAATAATATGTTGTTCTCCGATCCGCCGGATCATAAACGTCTTCGGGGACTTGTGCAGAAAGCATTCACACCCAAGCTGGTCGCAGACATGCGGAGCCATATTCAGGACATTGCTGATGAACTGCTGGACAACCTCCCGTCACAGGAAAAAATGAATCTGATCGATGACTTTGCCTTCCCGCTGCCCATCATTGTCATTAGTGAAATTCTGGGAGTCCCTCTTGAGGATCGTGACAAATTCCGCATCTGGTCCAATACGATTATTGATGCTTCCATAGCCGAGAGCGCCGAGCTGTTTGAGCAGCATGCCAGGGAGTTTACGGATTACCTGACGGCCTGGTTTGCGAAAGTTCGCCAAGATCCCGGCACTGATCTGATCAGCCAGCTCGTCATTGCGGAAGAATCCGGGCAGCAGTTAACTGAACAAGAACTGCTTGGCGTTGTCTCCTTATTAATTATTGCCGGTCATGAAACAACCGTGAATCTGATTGGAAATGGGATTCTCGCCCTGCTGGAGCATCCGGAGCAACGCGAACTGCTCATCAACCAGCCCGAGCTTATTCACAACGCCATTGAAGAGATGCTTCGCTATAACGGACCGGTGGAGTTCAGCACATCCCGCTGGGCTCTGGAAGATATTGAATTCCATGGACAACGTATCGCTCAAGGTGATCTTGTCATTGTTGCGCTTGATTCCGCGAACCGGGACGAACAGCAGTTTAAGGATGCTGATATTTTTGATATCACACGCGAGAAGAGTTCGCATCTGGCTTTTGGCAAAGGCATTCATCTCTGCCTGGGTGCACCGCTTGCTCGTCTGGAAGGTGAGATTGCAGTCAGCACACTTCTGAATCGTTTTCCAAATATACAGCTTCAGGCAGATGTGAATGAACTGGAATGGAGACCTGGTATGAATGTTCGTGGTGTCAAGGAAATCCCGGTTCAACTAAAATAATGGCTAAATATGAATAAATGAAAGTGAGGCACCTTACATCATGGAAATGAACACCTTGGTATGGATCGTTCTGCTGCTTCTTATCCTTGTGTTACTGGTCAGAGTCACCAGCCTGCAACGCCAATTGAATGAATTGAAAAGAGATGTGGAGCGTCTGGAGAACGGTTCAACCGCAGGCGCACGCTCCGACTTCAATTACACCTTGTCGCCGAAGGAAGCATCTCCTTCCCACACTAGCCAACCAGCCCAAACGGATCTGGATCAGGAACTGCTTACACTTATACAACAAGGGAAAAAAATTATGGCGATCAAACGACTGCGTGAAGCCAGAGGTCTTTCGTTGAAGGAAGCCAAAGACTATGTTGATTCCCTAGATCAGTAATATACAACTCACATAACTCTCGGGGGAAGTCACTCCAGACTTTCTGCTGTTAACACAGACGCAGTAGAAAGTATGGAATCTTCGTCCGAGAGTTTACTTTTCAAACGACATATGCTACTGTATTTCTATATTACTAGAAATAAGAAATAAAGACGAAAGGACCGATCATTATGCAATCAAACTCAAATGAGATTGAACAAGTCGTCAAAATTCATAAAGCGCTGGGCGAACAAACACGCTACAAAATCATTCAGATTTTATCGGGCGAAAGCAACCTGTGTCCCGCCGATCTGGAGAGCCGCCTTGTTACGGTTGCCCTATCGACTCTGTCTCATCACCTGAAACAGCTGTCCGATTGTGGTCTGCTTACATCGCAGAAGAAAGGTACCTATATCTACTACAGCCTAAACACGGAGACTGCACAAAAGTTTGTTCCCTATCTGCTAAATAAATAAAAAAATTTGAGTTATATTTCTATATAATTAGAAACATTGAAACAAGGCACAATATTTATTAGTAAAACTAGGTCACCTACGTTTACGCTTATAACAATATTCATTATCTAGGTTGTAGCATTACCATTCGCGCAGATGGGTTGCATTCAGAGCATTCATGTCTTGTTCTATCGTCTTTATTTCTATATTTCTAAAAATATAATAATTATAATCAGAAAGAGGTTATGTTTCCATGTCTTCTACGCTCAAAATCTATGTTCTTGCCTTGGTCAGTTTCCTTGTGGGAACGTCCGAATATGTCATTGCCGGTATTTTGGATCGTATTGCACATACGATGAATATCTCTTTAATCGCTGCCGGACAGCTCATTACGATTTTTTCACTCGTATATGCGCTCGGTACACCTGTCATTATTGCACTGACTTCGCGCTGGGACCGTCGCAAGCTGTTGCTGTACTTCCTTGGTCTATTCGTTGTGGCTAATGTTCTTGCCTACCTGTTGCCGGGTTATGGACTGTTCGTCGCAGCACGAGTATTGATGGCTTTGGGCGCGGGTGTTGTAGTTGTCACAGCATTAACGGTTGCTTCCCAAATAGCAGCGGAGGGCAAACAAGCTAGCGCAATCGCCACAGTAATCACTGGATTTACGGCTTCTTTGATCGTTGGCGTTCCGCTCGGAAGGCTTGTGGCTGCATCTTGGGATTGGAAGCTTGTTTTCGCCGGTATCGCCGTTCTTGGCATTCTCGCCATGCTGGTGATCGCGGCCGCCATTCCGCCTTCCAAAGCAGAAGCGCCTGTTCCACTGAAGAAACAACTGTCTTTGCTCAAACAGCCACGAATTGTATTGGCACTGCTGGTGACATTTTTCTGGTTAGGTGGGTATTCCATTGCCTACACGTATATTTCACCTTACCTTGTATCCGTTTCAGGAATGAGCGAAGCACTACTCAGTTCAGCTTTACTCGCATTTGGCATAGCAAGCCTGATCGGTTCAAAAGTTGGAGGATTCGGTGCTGACCGATGGGGTGTCAAACGAACGCTGATCACAGGCATGACTTTGCATATCGTGAGTCTGGTCCTATTGAATATAACGACAAGCTCTCATCTCGCTGTCTTCCTTGTTCTGATTTTGTGGTCTTTTGCCGCCTGGTCTTCGGGTCCAACTCAGCAATATAACCTGGTCACCATGGCTCCGGAATCCTCAGGCATTATGCTTAGCCTCAACAGTTCGGTGATGCAACTGGCGATGGCTGCCGGCGCAGGTATTGGCGGAATCGCGGTCAGCAGCGTTTCATTGTCATCCATTACCTGGATTGGCGCTGTCGGGGTCGCTGTTGCCGTCATCATCGTTATAGGCTCGTATCGTTCAGCATCTGTAAAAAGTATACAAACCAATACAACGCACAACGTTGCATAATATGCATTCCTAGTACAAAAAACAAACCAAAAAGAGAGGCACTGTATGTATACAGCAACCTCTCTTTAACCATTTTAACGGCTATTCTATTACCGATAAGCAAAACTCCTATTGGGCCGTAACTGCACCATCGATCGGATATACTGCACCATTGATATACGGCGCTTCATCTCCAAGCAGGAAGGAAACCAAATTCGCGATCTCTTCCGGTCTGCCCAGACGTCCGGATGGAATGCTATCAACGGTTGCCTTGAACACTTCAGGGTTGTCTTTACCGAACTGAATGACCATCGGTGTCTCAATTGTACCTGGGGCAATCGCATTTACACGAATGTTGTCCTTGCCATATTCAATCGCAGCTGTGCGGGTCAAGCCCACTACGCCATGTTTGGTTGCTGCGTAAGGTGCAACCGTGGGTACACCAACAATACCGGCTGTGGAGGCCGTGTTCAGAATGGAACCCCCACCTGTTTTGAGCATTTCAGTAATTACATACTTCAACCCGTAGAATACACTTCTCAGGTTAATATCAATAATCTGGTCAAACTGCTCAATTGTATGTTCAATCAGCTTAATACCAGGACCTGCAATACCTGCATTATTAAAGAACATGTCGATTCGTCCGAACTCTTCGACTGTTTTTTTTACATAATTCTCAACTTCAGGTGCTTTACTCACGTCTGCTTGTACAAAAATAGCTTTACTTCCCAGCTTCTCAATCTGCTTAACCGTTTCAAGACCTGTCTCTTCGACAAGATCCACAACGACAATGGATGCACCCTTCTCAGCCAGCTTCAGTGCTGCTGCTTGGCCCAATCCACTTCCTGCTCCAGTAATAATGGCTACTTTTCCTGCGTGACTCATTTTGATCTCCTCCATGTGTGTGTGTCATCTTGTGATTGGATCGATGAATACGATATGAAACGTACTTACATGTAATGATGCAATATGTAGGTCAAAAATGTCATAAAACCTTCCTGACTTTACCTATTCTAATAGACTTTCGACATAAAAACAAATCATATAATATGTATTAATACTATATAACCTGTCATATTTTCAGCATTTTTATTGAAGGAGCACACAACTATAACGTCTTGTTGCATGCTCCTCTTTTACATATACAATTTTTTTCAAGTCGGTATCTCTTCACTTCAAATGGTGCATATCTGCTTATCAAAACACTTTAACGCAGCAAATTGGTTTTTGCCAATTCAATAATTTCGTCACCGCGTCCGTTGAGCACGGCTTTCATCATCCATAAGGTGAATCCTTCCGCCTGTTTGATATCAATCTTCGGAGGTAAGGACAATTCCTGACGATTCACCACCACGTCAATCAACACAGGACCATCATGCTGAAGCGCACGCTGTACAGCTCCCTCCAGTTCATCCGGATCCTCAACCCGAATACCTTCCATGCCCATGGCTTGAGCAACCATCGCAAAGTTGGGATTGACAAGCTCTGTTCCAGATTCCAGGAATCCGGCAGCTTTCATCTCCAACTCAACAAAACCGAGCGCTCCATTATTAAACACCACAACTTTGATCGGCAGATTATGCTGTTTCAGTGTCAACAGATCACCCATCAGCATCGTAATACCGCCATCACCCGACAACGAGATGATTTGTCTGCCCGGATCAGCGACCTGAGCACCAATGGCCTGTGGCAAAGCGTTTGCCATCGTACCATGACTGAATGAACCGAGCAGCCTGCGATTACGAGACATCTCGATATAACGGGCCGCCCATACTGTCGGAGTTCCGACATCACAGGTGAAGATGGCATTTTCAGCTGCGACATCACTAATGACCTTGGTCAGGTACTGCGGATGGATGGGCTTTTTACCCGGTTTTCCAACGGCCAGCTCGTCCAGATCTTTGCGTACTTTCACATAACGATCCACACTTTTACGCAGATGTTTGTCACTGTGTTCCTCTGTCAGATAAGGAAGTAAAGTTTCAATGGTCGCTTTTACATCCCCACATACGCCGTAATCCAGCTTCGTGCGCCGACCCAGATGGGAAGATTGAATGTCGACCTGAAGGACTTTCGCATCTTCGGGATAGAATTGACGATATGGGAAATCCGTTCCCAGCATCAATAGTACATCACAGTCCATCATGGCATGATAACCGGATGAATACCCAATTAGACCCGTAAGACCCACGGAATAGGGGTTGTCATACTCCAAATATTCCTTGCCTCGTAGCGCAATAACCATCGGGGATTTCAAGCGATCACAGAGGAGCATAAGGGGTTCCCGAGCGCCTGCGCAGCCTGCACCGCACAATAACGTAATTTTCTTGCCTTGATTCAGATATTCCGCCAGTTTCACGAGTTCAGGCTCAGAAGGATGTACCACGGGATTGGTCGCATGATACACGTGCTCAGGCACAGGCAGATCGGCTGCTTCAAGTCCTGCTACATCCCCCGGCAATACAACCACAGACACACCTGAACGTGCAACTGCTGTCTGAATGGCCATCGTCAGAGAACGCGGCATCTGTTTTGCTGTTGTAATGACTTCACAATAATCACTACATTCCTGGAACAGATACTCCGGATGCGTCGCCTGAAAATATTCACTGCCAATCTCGTCACTTGGGATATGTGCAGCGATGGCGAGTACAGGAACACGATTGCGGTGACAGTCGTACAGACCATTAATCAGATGCATATTACCAGGACCACTGCTACCTGCGCAGACAGCGATACTTCCACTGACCTGAGCGTCCGCCCCAGCAGCAAATGCAGCTACTTCTTCATGACGTACATGAATCCATTCGATCTTGCCCGAACGACGAATGGAGTCGAGTACCGCATTCAAGGAGTCTCCAACAATGCCATATATGCGTTTGATGCCAGCGTTCAATAAGGATTCAACCAGAACGTCCGCGACTGTTTTTTTCATAAGTGATGGGTCTCCTTTAATTGCTCATTTTGATTATGTTTCCACTCTGTTAATATACCTATTCTTATACCCCAATCTTTCGAAAACCGAACCAACTCATATGTATGTCTGGATATATGAAACAAAACCGCACCCTTGAACCGTTATTTCATTGTTAGCAAAATGCCAAAAAATCCGTTTGTCGAATGACAAACGGATTACGGTTATACTCAGTTTATTCATTTTTATGCGAATTCCCGAATTCAAATCAGATACTAGATAGCAGGCATCACATTTCCGCCACTTACCGGGATATAGGCACCTGTGATAAATGAGGACAGATCCGAAGCGAGAAAAGCTACTGCATTGGCGATTTCCTGATCTTCACCCCTGCGCTTCAGCGGCACAGTACGCGTATATGCCTCATCATGTCCAGGCTCACTGGAACGATCACGTTCACTAATTGTCCATCCAGGTGCAACCTGGTTTACGGTAATCTGATACTCACCAACCTCCTTGGCAAGCACACGATATACACCATCCATTCCACGCTTGCCAGCGGTGTAGGCCGATTGGTGAGCGAAATTTTGCATTGCACATTCCGTATTAATACCAATGAACCGACCAGCTCTGATATCTTGCATATGTGGAATGAAAGCTTTGGCAAGATAGACACTCTGCATGACACAGGATTCGAACTGGCTCAAGTAATCTTCAGGAGACTGTTCCAACACCGTTGTCCATTCATATTGAATGACCGCATTGGCAACAACAATATCCACTCCGCCGAGGACAGGCTGAATTTCATCACGCATCCGCAATGCCGTATCCTGCTTTGTAATATCCCCCTGTACAATTACAGCCTTACGACCGAGTGCTTCAATCTCACCTTGAAGCTCCCGAGCCTTCGTATCATTATTTATGTAATGTAGAGCCAGATTGGCGCCACAGGCTGCCAACGTGCGGGCGATGACTCTCCCCAATTGTCCGGTTGCTCCTGTAACCAGAGCCGTTTTTCCTGAGAGATCCAATTGCATAACAGCGAAACCTCCTTGAATTCATTTGTTCGAAAACGATTTCGTAAATATGTTATTATCTCTCACAATTACGCATTATTCAGAGAGATATACAGCATTGTTCAATGCTGTATATGGTAGTTCAACTTTTTCCTATATGAGGAGACTATTAATTATGATGTTGAATAAGATCAATTTCCTGGAAGCGGCTGACTTCCTTTTCCCAACGCTCTTCTACATATTGACGGTGAACCGGGTGATTGTTATAGGCATCATACGCAGCCTGATCTGCAAAGACCATCGAGAAGCTGTAGTCAAACTCATTCTTCTCACTTACTTGTCTCAGAATCTGAAACTGCTCTACGCCAGGAATGACAGCCAGTGCATCCGAACTTTCCTTCAAAAAGGCTTCGGCCTCCGGTGTATCTTTACCCGCGTAAAGTGTAAACGTTACCATATGTGTGATGCTGCTCATCTCTATTTCCTCCTCCAATATGTTCGTACTCTGTTTCCTAGTGTACATCCGAATGTGTTGTAAGCGCAATAATTGGTTGAATTAATTTTTAATGTACACAAAAAAACCTCAGGACAAATCCCGAGGTTTTTTTGTAATGTATGGACAAACTTATTTGTTGATGTTGTATTTACGGTTAAATTTATCAACACGGCCACCGATATCCACGTTTCTTTGTTTACCAGTGAAGAACGGGTGGGATGCGGAACTAGTGTCCACACGGATTACTGGGTAAGAGTTACCGTCTTCCCATTCCATAGTTTCGTTAGAGAACTTCGTGGAAGAACTCAGGAATTTGAAATCAGCACTTGCATCGTAAAAAATTACGAGTTGTGTCTTTGGATGGATGTCAACTTTTGGCATAATCTATTTACACTCCTTTAATATGGGTACTTCTTTAGAATCAAACTACATTTTATTATACTCTTTTTTTGGACAAAGTACCAGCAGGATTTGAGGAATAGCTAAAAAAAATATGATATCTGTGATTTTGCACCTAATCAGGTGTCACGCCGTCCCTTTCTCCAGTACATTCAGCATGTACTCCAAAGCCTCAAGTTCATCCCTGCCCCTTGTCTGTAATCTGACAACACTACCATATCGAATGGGTAGTAACGCCATTCCAAGCAGGCTTTTGACATCTACACGATGCTCATGCTCAGACTCCATATACGACAAAATAATATCCGAGGAAAAACGTGACGCTTGAGAAGATACCGACATCAGATCATCCCGATGAAAATCAGCGTGTATCATAAATTCATGTACTCTCACAACCTTCAGTTCCTTTCGCTAAGTACTTATTCACCAATATGGTGTGTATCCATTTATATATTAAAATCTTCATGAATTATACCATGTTATGGGAGCTTGACCCATACTTTTTTGTGAAAAAAACAAAAAAAGAGTCCTGAACCGCAGGACTCTTTCCAGGTTGTTCTTACATACCGTTTGGATATACCATGACCTTCAGACTGCCGCTTTTATTGTGTAATGCGCGCTCCATCGCTTGCTGTGTCTCTTCGAGTGAATAACGATCTGTAATCAGGGAAATCACGTCATGCTGGCCGGAGCTCAGAAATTCAATTCCTGCCGGATACGTATTGGCATAACGGAATATGCCATAGATATCAACTTCATTGTCCGCAATAAAGGGAACATTGAGTGCGATCTCGTCCTGTGCAGGCAGGCCCACAATCGCAAGTTTGCCTCCACGTCGAAGTGAAAACAGAGCAGATTGTAGCGCCTTTGGATTCCCCGCTGTTTCCCATGCGGTATCAACACCCACGCCACCTGTTAACTCGCGAATCACAGCCAGCGCATCTTCATTCCGCACATTAATGGTATGCGTGGCACCCATGCGGCGAGCTGCTTCCAGCCTAACTTCCTCCAGATCCGTTACTATGATCTTCTCTACACCGAAAGATTTGGCAGCAGCCACGGCCATGAGTCCAACGGGACCCATGCCCATAATCGCCAGGGTTGTACCCGGAGCCAGTTTGCTGCGGCGTGCAGCGTGAATACCAACAGAGAATGGCTCGTTCATAGCTGCTTCCTCATAAGACAGATGATCCGGGATCGGGAATACCATATCCTCACGAATCACCATGTATTGTACAAATGCCCCATCCACCGGAGGGGTCGCCAGAAATTGTACATCCGGACACAGGTTATAACGACCTTCTTTGCATGCCGTGCAACGTCCGCAAGTCACCCCAGGCTCAATAGCAACCCGATCCCCTGTTGTGAGACGTGATACGTTTGAGCCAACAGCAGCAATGATCCCCGCACACTCATGACCCAGAATGATCGGTTTCTCCACCACAAATCTGCCAATGCGTCCATGTTCAAAATAATGTACATCCGAGCCACACACCCCGACAGCCATTACCTGGATTAACACCTCATCCGCTGCCGGTTGCGGGACGGGTTGTTCCTCAATAATAATGTGTCCTGGCTCTGTCATGACAGCGGCCTTCATGGTCTCAGGCAGTTGATATTGTCCCATACGGTTCTCCTCCTCATGTATGTCCATGCTGTCTATTGTACATCAAAGAAAACAAGGTATCTTCTTTCTTCACTTCACCAATCAATAGATTGTTCGACCTTGTTCATCCGCAATGCCGCTCTTGCGATAGAAGTACGTATTGATCATGTCCCGCCATTCCTTGGCATGTTCGGCCTGGTTGTCCTGTAATGAAGCAACTTTACTGAAAATAACCGGGTCGATTTTGCCCTCCAGCCCTCTCCATGTCTCGGCTAACGCCTCCGCCTGCGCAACACCTTCAAAGTGTGTATCATAAATATGCTGAATGACCGTTTTACCCGAATGCAGAACATGGGTGTACGGCACATGATGGAAAAATAAGATCAGCTCATCCGGACAGGTCTCTACGGACTCATAACGATCAGCATTCTCAGGGTGATACTGTGAAGTGTATCCTGTACCGCTCTTCACGGTTCGATCTACACCAATGCCATGACAATCGGCAAAGTGATACGTTCCCCATTTGGAATACTCGTATCCATCTACATTCGGTCCGTAATGATGTTCCGGATTAACCATCCAACCCACGCCGAGAGGCGCCGTATAATTCTCATAGATATCTAGTGAAGTCAAAAGCATGCCGGTAACCTGCCGCACAACTTCGTCTTCATGTCCAAATGTGAGTCTCACCCACTCATCGGCAATCTCTTCCGCGGACAGCTCCGGGTTCCACGCAAGTCTTCCGTATCCATATAGATTCGCCTGCGCGAGTGGATGTCCTGTCCAACAGGCATCTGCACCAATATTGGATACTGCGGCGAAGCCACTGTATGGTCGTTTATACAGAGAACCGTCCGCAATTCTCTTGATCTCTGAACCTTCACCTTTGGCGTATGTGTCAAAGTCCAATACTTCTTTCCACTGGGGAACCAGATAACAGAGATGACGCTGTTGCCCGGTATACTCCTGTGTAATCTGAAATTCAATCACCTGATTTGTATTTTCCATGGCCCCGAACAGCGGGGATACCGCCTCTCTTACCTGAAAGTCCATCGGCCCGTTTTTGATCTGCAAAATGACATTTTCGGCAAAACGCCCGTCCAGCGGCGTAAAGTGGTCATAGGCTGCCCGCGCACGGTCTGTGGAACGATCCCGCCAGTCCTGCTTGCAGTTATAGACAAAGCAACGCCAGATGACCAATCCACCGAATAGCCGAAGGGCTTCAGCCAGCATGTTCGCACCATCGGCATGATCACGGTTATACGTGAATGGTCCCGGACGATTCTCGGAGTCTGCCTTGATCAGGTAACCGCCAAAATCCGGAATCGCTGCGTACACCTTGGCCGTTTGAATGTTCCACCATTCCCGTACCTGCGCATCCAGCGGATCAGCCGTACGCAATCCACCAATCTCAATTGGACTTGCGTAGTTGGCGCTCAGGAACAATCGAATGCCATACGCTCTGAATTCAGCTGCAACTTTCGCCACATCACTAAGATAACGTTCCGTCAAAAACAGACTCTCACGGCGGTGTACATTGACGTTGTTGATCGATATGGCATTGATTCCCGTGGAAGCGAGTAAACGTGCGTAATCCCGGATCCGTCCCAAGTCCAGCGTGAATTCCCCGTTATCATAGAAAATGGATTCTCCTGCGTAACCACGCTCAATGCTGCCGTCCACGTTATCCCACTGATTAATCATCCGTAGCGCATTGGTTGGCTGCTCTCTAATGAAGCTCCACTTATTCACAGCGTCATCCGCCTCATGTGCACTTCCTTGATTCATTGTCAGCTCACGAAGCAGATGGAATGCACCATACAGCACACCTTGGGGGGTCTCTGATCCAATGACCAGCACACCTTCTGTCTCGTTCTCACGAATGATGTACCCTTCCCCTTGAACAGTTGAACGCTCTGTCTCACTGAACGACCCAGCCACGGAATCGCTCCCTGTCCAAGTGCCGATTTGTATTGCGGGAGCAGAGGCATAATTGTCCCGTTCACTTTCCTGAGCATCAGATAGATGGCTGACCGACGGTTTCACGCCATATAACCTCTCCAGTCCCCGTGAAAGTTCGGTCAGAGCTGTTGTGATCACTCCATGGTTCTCTTCCGCCAGTATCAGTTTGCTCCATGCAGGAGCCGTCTTTTGGTTAAACTCATTCGCTCTTGGCAATTCAGAGTGATACCCCAGCCACGCATCGTACTGTGGACCTGACAAGGCAGCTTGAACGACGGATTGGCTCATTGTACCGCCTCCTTGCTGGCATAGATCTGCGCAATGCGATTCCCTTTTCCTTCGAGTAGCCATAGGATCGAGGTTACACCACGCGGGTAGTACTTGCTGCCAACCGCTACACCAGACAGGATCTGGTCACTCCAGCACCAGTAGGATTCCTCCGGATGCAGCAGCCAGTTGACATGAGCCGCGTCTGCTGCCTTGCCTGTCTCATTCCATTCCACACCCAGCAGCTCTCTAGCAATAAACTGGGACAAATAGATTTTGCTCAGCCACGAGTTATTGCTTGTTGAGGACAGTTTCCAGCCTCCATCTTCGAACAGACATGTTCCCGGTACAAGAACCGTCTTCAGATGAGTTTGGAGTGCT
Organism: Paenibacillus sp. FSL R5-0701; assembly: GCF_037973995.1. Classification (NCBI taxonomy): domain Bacteria; kingdom Bacillati; phylum Bacillota; class Bacilli; order Caryophanales; family Paenibacillaceae; genus Paenibacillus; species Paenibacillus sp. FSL R5-0701. The sequence continues at coordinate 3,948,078 of NZ_CP150230.1, forward strand.
TTCAGATAAGGTCCAAAACGACCATTGACATCCAGTGCTGCTTCACAGCCAGTAAAGTACGGGAACACCAAACCTTCAATCGCCGGAATGATTCGAGAATCATTATTTTCTGCAATAACAGCTGGAATGTAGCCGCCATCAGTCAACTGTGCAGCAATACTGGCAGCGCAGCGATCCGCTTGAAGCCCTGCTTGATGGGACAGATCTGCCAACTTCTCAGTTGCGAACAGCTTCTCCAATGCGACATAGACCGCCCAACATTTACCCGCCAGATAGATATTATTGCGAGACTGTCCAAGTGACACATCCAGGCTGTCGTAGGTTGTAATCTCCGCTCCACCTTGGGTACGGCTGCTATCGAGACCCATCAAACCGTTACGCTGCTCAGCGTCGGGATGGTCACGATTAAGCATGCTTTCGAAGCAATCCTGGATAACAGGCAACATGTTTTTCACAAAAGCTTGATCCTGTGTCTGTTCAATGTATACTGTCGCGCAGCAGAGCCAGTTCACCAGTTCCTCGTGGCTCATCTGTGAGAAGCAGTCGTCAATGCCAACCAGCTCATATGCCGAGTGTCCAGGGCGTGAGAAGACATTGGCAACACCAATATCATGGGTAAAGGTGATTCCGCCCGGATATAACTTCTCTTCCCCCGGGAAACGAACCTGATCCGTATAACTGTATCGTTTCACAAACCACTCCAGCTCATTACGCACCGTCCATGGATTCAAGGCAAGCTCGAAGTACAACTGATCAGCCGTCAGATCAAGTGTGTTCATCATCCGATACTCCCCTTCGTTCACCACCCAGAGTGGCTCACCATCGGCATCCAGCAATTGAGTACTGGCATAATAGCTGTGAATGGAATGAGCAAGCATGAATGATTGATCTTCGGTCAAAGCAGCCGATCCAAGGCGTTGTTCAACCTCTCCACAGGATGCGGTCAACTCACTGAAGCGTTGTAGTGCATACTCTCCTGCTGCCTGAATATCGGAGAAGTACCGCGTATACCAATACGTTGTGTCCATTCCGGTCGTCACAATGCCCCCGCGATAGAAACATACTGCGAATTGATACGTACGTTTCTCTCCAGCCGGAACCTCCATCAGTAGTGCAGCGGTTGAGCCAAGTCCAAATGCCAGATTCTCCCGATGTTTCTCCTGCAACAGTTTCTCCAGCGTAAATCCGCGTGCGGGCCACAGTCCGTCATCTGCAGACATAATTGCTGTAAGTCGACCTTGTCCCACACCTGTGATGGAACCACCTTCCGGTCCCCCAATCAGACGCATCGCAGAGTACGGATCATTGCCCTGATAGCCAAAGTAGGCTTTGCGGGATTGTTGACCTTCCGTATTGTCAATCGTCATCTCAACCAATACAGCTGGTACGAGCGCATCCATTAATTCTTCACGATCCCCATTCGTTGGATCAGGTACTGGACGTACAGGCGAGTAGATACGGAACGTCAGATCTCCAGCAGTCCACGTATCCGTACCTGAGGTAAATTCACGGGTAATATCTTCGTCGCGAAAAGCCGTAATAAGAGGTCGTGGAACTTGGGTCGTGTTTGTCGACGCCGGGTCCCCATTTCCCAACTTCTCTACATCATAGCGGCTGCTCTCATCCTCGGAAGCTTCATAAAAAGGAAGCGCCTGATAATGGTCGCCATCGCGAGATTGTAATCCAATATATACATTCTGGTCTGCCGGCTTGCCGAGTTCAAGACCCAGCCCGCCTTTGGCTCCTTTGTAACCCAGTGTAAAACTCGCAAAAGCACCAATCGGTGCGTGATGTGCATTATAAAAGATGGATTTGGATGTATTCATGAATCATAACCCCTCTCAGAATGGTATGCATACGTTTTCATTAGCCCCATCCTAACACGTGGTTCCACCTCCGACCATGATCAAATCAATCGGATATTTACCCAAATCAAGCTGATAGACTATAATGGATTAAAGCGGTTACAAAAAAACATTCCATTTGATATACGTGCGTAATCAAAATCACATTTTTAGAACAACCTCTAATAAAGGGGGATCTTCCATGTCTTCAACGTATTTACCTCCTACTTTGGGAGAAAGTGTCCATGAAGTTTTTTATCCAGATGTACAAACAACGGTCAATCTGTTCGCCATTCATTTACGAAGTGTTGGTATGGACTGGGATTATCCGGCGCATGAGCACCCTCAATATGAATTGAATTATGTGACGGAAGGCGAGCAACGCATGATGGTAAATGGTACCCTATACATTCAAAAGGCTGGCGAACTGCTCCTGATTCCTCCGGGAAGCATTCATTCCAGCCAGAGCCATAACGGCAAGGGATTCACGTATTTTTGCATGCATTTTGACATTGATGATCAGTTGTTCCTATCGTTGCTGGCGCGTATCAAACAAGTGCGATTCAGTGCAGATAGCCCGGTTACGCAGCAGATCGAGCCTGTTTTGCGCAAATTGATGTCATCTGCGGATGATGAAGTAGCAAATACGATGGTACAACGTATGCAGCTGCAATCTGCGGTATTTGAACTATTTGGCCATCTGTGGGAGGCAGTCTCGCAAGAGGCAGCGCAATGGTTTACCGACGGACACGAGAAGATCGAACTCGCCCACCAGATTCGTAATCGATTGCAAGGCCTGATGAGTCAGCAATTCAAACAGGGACACGAATCCAACGGTCACTATGGCATTGATGATATTGCAGCAGAGCTGGGCATCAGTTCTTCTCACTGTAATCGCGTGTTCAAGCAGGTGTTTGGTCAGTCTCCACGTGCTGTATTGTCCCAGTTGGTTTTGCATGAAGCGAAGCTTCTTCTGGGCAATCCGAAGCTGTCCGTTCAGAATATTGCCGTCATGCTTGGTTATAAGGATATTGCCCATTTCAGTCGTCAGTTCAAGCGCTGGTCTGGCATGTCACCATCCCGTTACCGACAGGAACAGCCTGCTCTGGAATAAGGTCCAGTAGCAGGCTGTTCATCTTTCTTATTTATTTCAACAAACGCTTAATCAGCTTCAGCTTGTTATCATACGGTGGATACAGAATCGGCAGATTCAATTTGGTGCTTTTTTTCAGTACACTTTTGAGATGAGAGAAGGTTTCGAAGCTGTACTGCCCATGATACGAGCCAACACCAGAATGACCAACACCGCCAAACGGCAGACGCGGATTCGCTACATGCGTGATGGTATCGTTAATGCAGCCGCCTCCAAAAGAAACTTCGCGCAGCACTTTGTCCTGAACCCGGGTGTCGGAAGTGAACAGATACAAGGCGAGTGGTTTCGGCCGCTTTACGATTTCTACAATGGCTTCATCAATGTTACGGTAGCTAATGATTGGCAGAATCGGTCCAAAAATCTCATCTTCCATCGTTGCTGCATCCCAGGACTCCGCATCAATCAGCGTAGGTTCTATAAAGCGATCTTCCTCATCCGAAGCTCCCCCATATATCACTTTGGCCTGATCCCGCTCAATCAAAGTTGTCAGACGTTTAAAATGTCCCTTGTTCACGATTCGCCCATAGTCCTTGTTGTACTGGATATCCGAACCAAAGAAGGACACGATCGCTGCTTTCATCTCTGTAATTAACGGTTCCTTCACACGCTCATGCACAAGTAAATAATCGGGTGCGATACAGGTCTGTCCTGTATTGAGCAGTTTGCCCCATATAATGCGTTCAGCCGCTACTTTGATATCCGCCTGTTCATCAACGATAACCGGACTTTTGCCTCCCAGTTCTAACGTAACGGGAACGAGATTTTTGGCAGCTGCCTCCATCACAATTTTGCCTACCGGCACACTGCCTGTAAAAAAGATATAGTCGAATGGCGCGTTAATCAGTGCTGTCGTTGTATCTTTTGCACCATCGAGCACTTGTACGTATGCGGGTTCGAATACGCTCGCAATCATTTCACGGACAACAGCGGACACCGCAGGTGTATTCTCTGACGCTTTAAGCACGGCTGTGTTGCCTGCCGCAATAGCACCTACCAATGGTTCGATTAAGAGTTGAAAAGGATAATTAAACGGTCCGATGATCAGAACCGCCCCGTAGGGTTCGGGTATGATATAACTTTTCGAACCCAGGAGCGCCATTTGCGTTTTCACTTTAACGGGTTTCACCCATTTATTCACTTTACGAATGGTGTGTGTGATGCTATCCATCATGAATCCGATCTCGGTTGTGTAGGATTCGAACTCACTTTTGCCCAAATCCTGATAGAGAGCTCCTGTCAGTCTGGATTCGTACTTTTGGATGGCCTGCTTGAGTTGGGTCAGACGTGCAATTCGAGCTTCTGCAGATCGTGTGGCCCCGGAACGAAAGAACTGTCGTTGCTGCTCCAAGATCTGTTCAACTTCCTGACTGGTTACTTCCTGTATAGTCGTTGTCATATATACACACCCCTCTATTTATTATTGATCAAGCGTTTAAACTTACGAACCTATAAGGCACATGCAAAAGCATGTTTTATTACTATTAATCTACAGACACTCTTCTTCCAGAGCAGCTACCAGTTCCTTCAACAGTTCCACCGATGCATTCAATGAAGCCGAATAATAGCGCTGTGTGCCTTTCTGTTCCACAGATATAAGTCCCTTCTCTAACAACAGCTTGAGATGATGAGATATGGCTGGCCGGGATAGGCTGGATTGTTCAGTAATTTCATTCACCGTCATTCTGCCCTTCTCGGTAAGTGTCAGCAAAATGGATTGACGATGGTTGTCACTTAACACCTGAAATAACGGGATACAGGTTTGAAAAACGCTAATTGCTTTTTGTCCCATGGTTTCACCTCTATACTATTTCTTCTTTATTATTTCTACGCATATTATTTTCTGTCTGATGTCTGTTCGTTTAAACATTCGAACCTAATAACTGAATTGTACTCTTTAATCACATGAACTGCAAGTGAACCATCAACTAAATTTAATATAATGCTGATAAAGCGCTTCCATACTACCATACAAGTATGGTAGTATGGCATTGAAGGAGTTGAAGTTGTGGAATATACCCCAAAGTTATCATCCAAAGCCGGTTTGTTGCCTGTTGCGAGCAATATGTCTTCCATGAATAATAAGCAATCTTACTCAACGCGAGATGTCGTTTACTTCACGCTGAAACAACTCATTTTGAGTTTGAAAATGCCTCCGGGAACAGCTATTTCTGAGAAGGAGATTTCGCTGGAATTCCAGGTAAGCCGGACACCTGTTCGAGAAAGTTTTGTAAGGCTTGCTCAGGAAGGTCTGCTAGAAGTGTATCCACAGCGTGGCACATACGTCTCTCTGATTCAGGTCGACCTCGTTGAGGAAGCACGGTTCATGCGTGAACAGCTCGAACGAGCCGTAATCAGGCTCGCCTGCGAGAACTTTCCGAACGAACAGATGGTAGCTCTTGAACAGAACCTTGCATGGCAACAGGAATGCAGGGTCAAACCGGATGATGAACGAATGTTCCAATTGGATGAGGAATTCCATAGCACTCTTTTTGCAGGCTGCAACAAAAGCAACACCTGGACTGTTATCCAGCAGATGAATGTACATTTGAATCGAAGTCGCATGTTACGCCTGTCCTCAGACCACCAGTGGGATCACCTGATTGAACAGCACCGGTCTATGGTCAAGGCCATTCAGCAGCATGATGCCGACACAGCAGAGCGACTGATGCAGGAACACTTGCATTTAACTGTCACCGATTTGGCTGTCCTGCAGGATACATATCCGTCCTATTTTCAATGACTGAATTTTTCTTCCTACTATTCATGATGAGGTGAACGTGATGAGAATGGTTTTTCGCTGGTTCGGCGAAGGCAATGATACGGTAACGCTGGATCATATCCGGCAGATTCCGGGTGTTGAAGGTATTGTGTGGGCACTGCACGATGTTCCTGCTGGCGAGGAATGGCCAATGGACAAAATACTCGCTGTCAAAACAGCAGCGGACAAGGCCGGGTTACATCTGGATGTCGTTGAGAGTGTGAACATCCATGAGGATATCAAGTTGGGCCTGCCATCAAGGGATAAATACATTGCGAACTATATTAAAACAATGGAGAAACTGGCTCAAGTTGGTGTGAAGGTCATCTGTTACAACTTTATGCCAATCTTCGACTGGCTTCGCACGGATATGCACAAGGAAATGGAGGATGGCTCAACTGCCCTCTTCTATGAGCACAGTAAACTCGCAGATATAGAACCTCTAGAACTCGTTCGACGCATTACGGAAAACTCCGCACTCACCATGCCAGGTTGGGAACCGGAACGATTGCAGTATCTAACAGGTCTGTTCGAAGCCTACAAGGATGTAACCGAGGATCATATGTGGGAGCACGCACGTTATTTCCTGCAAGAGATTATGCCTACAGCCGAACGGCTGGGGATTCGAATGGCCATCCATCCGGATGACCCGCCATGGCCAATCTTTGGATTACCAAAGATTATTACAAGTCAGGAGAATGTTCGGAAATATTTGAATCTTTATGACAGCCCTTACAACAGCGTGACACTATGCAGTGGCTCTTTGGGAGCGAATGCTGATAATGACATCATCGGGATGATACACGAGTTCAAGGATCGGATTCCATTTGCCCACATTCGTAATGTCAAAATCTACGATAATGGCGACTTTATCGAGACCTCACATCGCAGTCAGGATGGCAGTGTTGATATTGCAGGGGTTGTTGAGGCTTATCACGATATCGGTTATGAAGGGTATGCAAGACCCGACCACGGTCGCCATCTCTGGGGAGAACAGTGCCGACCTGGTTATGGACTCTATGACCGGGCTTTGGGGATCATGTATCTCTGGGGCGTCTGGGATTCCCTGCAAAGGAGGGCAAAAGCATGAGTGAACACCAATATGAACGCTCATCTCGTCTCAATGGCAGAACAGCTGTAATCACCGGAGGTGCTGGAGTACTGTGCCGCTCCATGGCGGAAGAACTCGCTCGACACGGCGCAAGTGTAGCTATCCTGAACCGCACTGTGTCCAAGGGGCAGGAAGTTGTAGCTGCGATTGAAGCTGCAGGTGGCAGAGCGATTGCTATTGCCTGTGACGTAACCCAGGCCGATAGTGTGCAAGCAGCGGCAGATGCGGTGCTGGAACAGCTCGGACCATGTGATATTCTGATCAATGGCGCAGGTGGCAATAACGCCAGTGCCAACACCACGAATGAAATTTTCAGATTGGAAGATCTGGAAAAGAGCGATGTAACTACATTTTTCGATGTAAGTGTAGAGGGATTTCGTCAAGTGATGGATCTGAATTTTGTCGGTTCTCTCATCCCCACTCAGATCTTTGCAAAACATATGATAGAGCGCGATGTTCCCGCTACTGTCATAAACATTTCTTCCATGAGCGCCCCATCGCCCATGACCAAAGTTCCAGCGTATAGTGCTGCCAAGGCAGCGATTAACAACTTCACGCAGTGGCTCGCCGTGCATCTGGCTGAATCCGGTATTCGTGTCAACGCCATTGCACCCGGGTTCTTCCTGACAGAACAGAACCGTAATCTATTGCTGCAACCAGATGGTTCTCCTACCGAACGTTCGAGTAAAATCATTGCCCATACTCCTATGCGCCGCTTTGGCAAACCGGAAGACCTGCTTGGCACATTGATGTGGCTTGCGGATGAAAGACAATCCGGCTTTGTCACTGGCACAGTCATTCCGGTAGATGGCGGATTTATGGCCTATTCTGGTGTATAACGATTAACGTGTAAATAATCAGTTCAACTAATATAGAGAATTTATAGAAACCGAAACTTGGGATACTTACCCAGGTTTCGGTTTTTTGCGTTCAAGCATAAGATCATCCAGTGTAGGAAAAGCTTGTTATAGTAACTATGCGAAGTGAAGTAAAGGAAGGTGATACATACATGATGGAAGAAACATGGGTTGTTGCCGTACGCTCTATTATTGCCTTTCTGACTCTGATCATCTACACAAGGGTGCTGGGCAAACAACAGATGGGTAACTTGACGTATTTTGATTATATTAACGGCATCACAATTGGTTCCATTGCAGGGACTTTTGCAACCGATCTCTCATCGAAAGCGTGGATTCATTTTGTGGCCTTGACCATTTTCACAATCATTACGATCATCTTTCAGTATATTACACTTAAAAATCGCACCATCTCCAAATTAATGGACTCTGATCCCACATTGATCATCCAGAACGGTAAAATTCTCGAACAGAACCTGAGTAAAATGCGAGTCAAAATTGACGAATTGACCATGATGCTGCGGCAAAAGGATGTATTTGATATCACAACGCTGGATTATGCCATTCTGGAACCGGACGGCAGCCTTTCAGTTGTATTGAAACCTGAGAATCAACCGGTAACCGCCAAAGACATGCATATGCACCCGCCCAAGAGCAAGCTAATGACCGAGATTATCATTGATGGCCTGCTGATTAAGCAAAATCTGGAGGAAAGAAACAAAGATATCAACTGGCTCAGCGAGCAGCTCAAGAAACAAAAGATCACGATACAGGATATTGCTTTTGCCGCCATATTGCCCAATGACAAATTGTATGTAGATCTGTTCAAGGATAACATCACTGAAAAAATAGATATGGGCGATTATGAGGGGCCTTTCTAAACTCTTCACATCAAGGAGGCGGTTGAATGAAAACGCGTTTCTGGCTGCTATATGTGCTTCCGATCTTCCTCATTCTTGTGTTCGTTGCAATTATGGCTAGCGGATCCTTTCTCAAAAAGCCCTTTGGCACCGATGATCGCTTGCTTGAATCTATACAAACGTTAGAGCAACAGGTTAAGGGTAATCAATGGACTGAAGCCAAGTCTCAAGTTAATTACGCAATGAAGGCCTGGGATAAAATCGTCAACCGCATTCAGTTCAGTGTGGAGCGTGAAACGATATATGATATTCTGGGCACCCTTGCTCGGATCAAGGGCGGCGTTGCGGCAGAGGATGATAAGGCGATTATGGAAGAGATTTATTACTTTTATGTCCTATGGGATAATCTTGGAGATTAGGTTCAATATCTTTAATATCAGACTCTAATATCAGATGTAAGTTCAATAACACAAGGCACTATCCTTTTATGAAGAAAGGAAGTGCCTTCTTTGCTTTATATAACTTACTATCCGTTACGCTCTTCGTAATCCCCGAGACCGTGACGGTCGCGAAGTGCCTTCTTTGCGGAAAAAGAGACTGAGTGCTCCCTTGGCACACCACAGTGCAAACAAAGCGAACAAAGTGCCCCAGAATAGCGCCGGAAGGAACGTCTGCTGAGCAAGATTCGCTGCATCCCCTGCCCGTGAAGGCTGAGTCCAGGACATTAATCCAACGTATACGGCACCAACGACCGACTCTTCCAGCGTAAGAAACGCCAGTAACAGATAATAGAACTTCACGATCTTGGCACCAAAAATCATAATGACAACGTTCAGTACGATAAACCCGGTCAGCCATAACATGCCAAACTCCCCTCTTACATATAACAGGAGCGACACCAGAGCGACAGCTGTCATAATACCGAGTCCCCACATGTGCAAGCCTTTGCGGTATAAGTAGAACAACAGCCAGGCGAACAGTGATGCACTGATATATCCCGCCAGAGAAACCAGGATCGATCTGCCTGGCGTCAGCATGGAAGAGTAAGTTACACCACTATGATCAGCGTACAATTCAATGCGCAGCACTTTACCGGACAATACCAGTGTCATTAGTGCATGACCGAATTCGTGAATCATCGTATCCAGGTTACGGAACAAGGACGAGAATGGGATGAATCGTGTAAGAAAGACGGAGCCTAGTAGAAAAAGTATCGTTTTGACCCACTTATTCAATCGTGTCATACCTCCTTCTCCTTTAAGTAAACAAGTCTATCTTCTATACTACGCTTTTTTCACTCGATTCGTTTCGGCTTCCAAAACTGTAGAGCACAGTGCTCCATCCACCAGCAGAAGCTCCGATTGTGTCCAATGAAAAAAGAAGATAGATCATAGCGGCCCTTTTCAGCCTCTAGCGTAACGAGCAGTCGATTCCGCATCCGACGGAGCGCGTAGTTCACGAATTGATCCGCAACTTCACTTTGCACAAGGGTAACATACGCATAGAGGGAATGATCGACAGGTTCATCAAGCGGACTCACCCCTGCACATGAAAATTCAGTCTTCACGCCCGCATTCCGAAGTATGGACAATGCGTTCACGAGCTCGGCATCCACTTCAACGCCATTCCATATCTCCGTTATCTTCGCAGATACTGTATGTTTGTCACGCTCCGTCCAGTTCATCAGCTCCAGCTTGCGCCGTCTCCACAGATGGGCTGGCTGTTCACTTAACAGCACTTCATGTTCTTCATATGAATTCATCTACTGCTTCCTCCTGTTCTCCTCAATCGGGTCACCTTAAACGAAGCAGAGAGCACATCACTGTGCTCTCTGCTTCGCAAAAAGGCAAAGGAATGGCACTCCATTCCTCAGCATGTTGTATTATTGTACCTTTTTCGGTGACAGGCATCAAATTGGTCTTTTATTATTCGTTCAGCGCCAGTTTCAGTGCCTCCAGATTCTGTCTCATCACACTGATGTAGTCCATTCCCGCCGCAATTTCTTCCTCGGTAAGTCCCTCAATCGGGTTCAATACAGCTGTCTTGGCCCCCACTTCACTTGCAATCGTCTCAGACACTTTGGATGAAACCAGTGTTTCGAAGAAAATCGTCTTCACCTGATGCTCTTTTGCAAAATCAATGACAGATGCCATCTGCGCTGCCGAAGGTTCCTGCTCAGGAGACAATCCTGCGATAGGCACCTGTTGCAATCCGTATTCCTGTGCCAGATAACCAAATGCAGCGTGTTGTGTGATGAAATCCTTGCGTTTACTTTCCGTCACAGCCGCCTTGAAGTCCTGATCCAGTGACTCCAGTTGAGCAACATAGGCATCTGCATTCTGCTTGAACTGTTCAGCGTGTTCCGGGGCAGCCTGCGCCAAACCTGCTTCAATATTGCGCACTTCTTTTACAGCCAATGCAGGTGACAGCCATACGTGGGGATCCAGTCCCCCGTGATCGTGATCATGTCCTGCTTCTGCCTCGGCGTCATGATCGTTGACGTGTTCTTCTGTAGTCACTTCATCTGCATGATCGTGGTCGTGATCATGTTCTTCTGTAGTCGCTTCATTCGCATGGTCATGATCGTGTTCATGTTCTGTTGCCTCTGAATCTTCATGATGGTGATCATGCTCTCCACCTTCAAGCAGGTTGATGCCCTTGCTTGCTTCCACCTGAATGAGTGAAGTGTTACTCAGACTTCCGGTGACCTGATCAATCCATGATTCCATACCCGCACCGTTGTATACAAGCACATCCGCTTTCTCAATACTGGCAATGTCCTGTGGTGTTGGCTCCCAATCATGAGGCTCCAAACCCGCTGGAACGAGCGTATGTACATCCGCTAGGTCGCCTGCTACATTTTTAGTGAATTCATACATGGGGTAGAAACTAACCTGCACGTCTAATTTTGCTACTTCATTCTCTGTGGAGACCGTATTAGAAGCACCCGTAGAACTTGTATTTGCATCAGAAGCGGATTTTTGTCCGCAGCCTGCGACGATAAGTGTAAGACTAAACAACAATCCGAGCGTAGCTTTTTTACTGAGTTTCATGTGATGTATTCCTCCTAGAATGGTTGACCAGAATGACGTGCTGTGATTTCGTTTCTTTGCGATGGCGCTTGCGGTTATATCGTGCAATCAGCTTTTGCGCTGATATTCCAGTCAATAGGATGACCAACAGGATGAGTGCAATTGTTCCTCCCGGTGGTGTATTTAGATGGTAAGATGCGGTGAGTCCGCTAAAAATACCGATTAAACCTGTAATTATCGCAACAATAATGGCTGTTGTAAAACTGCGAGACACTCTTAGTGCCAAGGCAGCGGGCAATACAATGAGAGCAGACACTAGTAGCACACCGACGATCGGCATGGCTGATGCTACAGTCATTCCTATCAGAATGGCAAATGCAAACGATAAACCTTTTACCTGGACGCCTCCAATGGAAGCAGTCTCTTCATCAAACGTAAAGTTATACAACGGTCTCCGGAGCAGGATGAAAAAAAGTAAACCCATGACACACACACCTGCCATCATCCACAACTGTATATCGCTAACCGCGACAATAGATCCAAATAAGTATGAGCTGAAGGTCTTGGACAGATTGGTTTTGAGACTCATCAACACTACAGCAAGAGCCAGCCCCGAAGTCATGATGATCGCCACAGGTACCTCGCTGTAGGTTCGGTAACTTCGCCGCAGTTGTTCAACCAGTAATGCACCGATAATGGCAACGGCAAATCCGCAGACCACCGGGTTAAGATTCATGACCGAACCGAGCGCCACCCCTGCGAGTGAGACATGGGATAACGTGTCTGCCATTAGGACCTGCCGCCTGAGCATCAGATAAACCCCAAGAATTGGAGCCATGACTCCAATCAGTCCACCTGCCCAGAAGGCACGTTGCATGAATTCGTACTCAAACACTTCCATTCCTCACTTTCTTGCCGTTCCAGAGTAATGGTTCGGTCCAATCGATCTCCCATCTCTTCCAGTCCATGAGTAACCATAATAATCGTTATCCCATGAGCATCAACATAGTGGCGCATCAGATTGTAAAATCCTTCACGGCTGTGGCGGTCCATTCCCGTTGTTGGCTCATCCAGTACCAGAACCTGCGGTTGCCCAGCCATAGCTCTTGCAATACAGATCCGCTGCTTCTGTCCGCCAGACAGCTCACCCACGCGTGTATTCCGATATTCCCACATGCCAACTTCACGCAGACTGCGTTCAACGATGGCATCCTGCTCTGCTGTGAATCTGCGGAATAATCCCAGCCTGGTGTAACACCCGGACCGGACCAGTTCGTTCACCGTACTGGGAAATCCACTATTAAACGATGCCACCTGCTGGGGCACATAACCGATATTGGACTTGGTCCCACGTTTCAACTGCGGATTCATATGTATCGTGCCGCTCCAGGGCTTCAATAGCCCTAGCAGCAGCTTTAACAGGGTCGTTTTGGCAGAACCGTTGGGACCTGCGATGCCTATGAACTCTCCCACATGAATATCCAGCGACAGTTGATCAATGATCGGCTCTTTGCCATATCCAAATACAACATCACGCATGGAGGATAATATCATGCCTTTCCCTCTTTTCGTAAATATTACTATTTAAAAATAACAAAAAAATTTTATCTGGTTTCCCGGTGGATCGTCATTTTCTTCAAGCGCGGGGAGTACTTCTTCATCTCAATTCTCTCTGGATGGTTACGTTTGTTCTTGGTTGTTGTATAGTTGCGGTCCCCGCACTCGGTGCAGGCTAAAGTTACAATGACTCTCATGGTTGTTGCCTCCTCTTATTTAATCGTAATTATTACTATTTAATGATATTAGTCTATAGCTTTTCTTTTGTCAACTCCACGCCGGAAAATGAACATTCAAGTTCACGCCAGTTCTACATATGGATGAAAAATCTTGATTAATCGTAAAAATGTTGATTAGAACATAGGAATGATGTATGTTGCTGCACGTACAAGCATATATTTTAGCAAAGTCCTAGTTGTGGAGGTCTGTTTCATGAAAATGGCAGCCAATTTGAAGCTCCTGTCCTTCCTGATCCCTTGTGCATTTCTTGTTCCCGTGTTGATCACAATGGCTCCAGACCTGAAGGAAGCATGGAACAGTGAAGCTTTGCAAAATATGAAAACCGTATTCATAGGTATTTTCCTTGAAGCCGCACCTTTTCTGCTCATGGGTGTACTATTGTCCTCACTCATGCAGTGGTTCGTATCCGAAGAAATGGTCCGCAAACTCACACCCAAGAATCCGATCGGCGGTGTGCTGGTTGCAGGACTACTCGGTATTATTTTTCCCATCTGCGAATGTGGCATGATCCCGGTAGTGAGAAGGTTGATGCACAAAGGCATGCCTTCCTATATCGCAGTGACATTCATCTTGAGTGGTCCCGTAGTCAATCCCATCGTATTTACCGCAACCTTGCTCGCCTTTCCCTCCCATCCTGAGATTACCATTGCCCGAATGGGACTGGCCTTTGCTGTAGCAGCTTCCATAGGCATGCTTGTGTATGTGTTCGTTCGTCGAAATCCCCTTCGGATGCCAAAAGTCGCAGTGACAGAGGTTAAGACGCATCCTGGTTTTAAAATGGCGCAACCTCACGCGCACGCAAATGCACATGATCATAACCATGTAAAAAACTGGCGCAACTTCTTCATTCATGCCGGAGATGAATTTGTCGATATGAGCAAATATCTGGTGATCGGTGCCTTGATTACAGCCTGCATCCAGACATTCATTAGCCGCAGCGATCTGATCTCACTTGGCAATGGTCCTGTCGCCTCCTATGTGTTTATGATGGGATTTGCTTATGTATTGTCTCTCTGCTCCACTTCAGATGCTTTTGTGGCTTCTGCGTTCTCACATACGTTTGCACTGGGGCCGCTGGTATCCTTCCTTGTGCTTGGTCCAATGCTGGATTTCAAAAGCACCCTGATGCTGCTCTCAACCTTCCGTACCCGGTTTGTTATTGGTCTAAGTCTAGCCATTATTACGCTCGTCTTCGCCGGCTCGTGGTTGATTAACCTGCTGGTATAAAGGTTGAGCAACATACTTCATGACCTGAATGGTTAATCCCATGAACTTTCATACTGACTATGAATAGAGATGAGGTGATGATTATGAACCACAATGTCTACATGATGACCAAGCCTCCTGTTCCAAGGTCACACGTCATCCAATGGCATAACCTGATCCGTGCAGGCTGGATCGGCGGGGTGGCAGTGTACATTATTCACTTGAATTCAAGTGATTCGCTTCATTATTATCTGGCGCCTACCATGCAAAAACTGCTGTTATGCTGCCCTGTTCCCTTAATGTTTATTGCAGTTATCATGGCCTGGCATGGACTGTTCGGCAGAAACGAGGTTCATTGCGACTGTGAACATCCACCTCCTTCCGGTTTCCTACGCAGCTCGTTGGTATATGGTCTGATTGCTATCCCCTTGTTGCTGGGGTTTCTGTTACCTGATCGGGCGCTCGGCAGCTCCATGGCTAGCCAGAAAGGCATGTCTCTCACCTATGCCCCTCCCGAGATTCGCCGGAAAGAGCCTTTACCTGATCCGGCAACGCAATTGAATGTACAAGATCTTACACAACAATCAACGACCGTTCAGCCTGCATCGGCTACCAAAGTACAATTCATTCCCCCAGACGAGTATAGCCGCGAATTCGCTGAACTGGCAGAGAAGTTGTATGCAGAACAGGTCATCCGAGTCTATCCTGAGATCTTCTCTGAAACACTCGGCACGATCGACATGTTCCAGCGACAATTTGCAGGCAAAGATATCTCCTTAACCGGATTCGTTTATCGGGACAAAAGTATGGATCATGAATCACATTTTGCACTGGGACGATTTCTCGTCATGTGTTGCCCGGCTGATGCTGCTCCCTTCGGCGTGATGATTCACATCCCAGAAGCGGATAGCTTCCCTACAGACAGCTGGGTGCAAATTGATGGCAGCATAGGCTCTGCACAGGTTAACGGTAAGGATACGATTGAGATTCGGGCCACAAAGGTGACACCTGTATCCGAGCCATCCACGCCTTATATTTATACCAATGCGGACTCGGTGATGGCGTATGAGAAAATAAAGAGCCCGTAGTTGCTCGTAGTAGTAGTAACTACCGGCACCTCAGCGACAAAAGCCCCAAAGCGATGGATTACATCGTTTTGGGGCTTTCATGTTCAGTCAGACATGAGATTACATCTCGTCTGCTCTGATTGTATTATTCCGTTACGATATCATGAACCAATACAGGAGCATCGGCATGATCCGCAATTGTAATGTTTTCTTTGATCTTCGCGATGACGTCTGCTACGTCTTCACGATTGGCATGAATCGTTACGAGGGACTCACCAGCTTTGACTGGGTCACCGACTTTTTTGTTCAACATCAGACCAACCGCGAGATCGATCTCGGACTCTTTTGTTGCACGGCCTGCGCCAAGCAGCATTGCTGCAGTTCCGATTTCGTCAGCGACGATTCCTGCAACATAGCCGTCTTTGTCTGCTGGGACTTCAACCAGATATTGTGCTTGTGGCAAACGATCTGGATGATCTACAACCGAAGCGTCTCCGCCTTGGTTTGCCAGGAAATCTTTGAATTTCTCCAGGGCTTTACCGTTCTGGATCACTTCTTTCAATTTCTCCTCAGCGTGCTCCAAGGAATCTGCCTTACCAGCAAGGAATACCATTTGACGTCCAAGAGCCAGACACAGTTCTTCCAGATCTTTTGGACCTTTACCTTGCAGGGTGAGGATGGCTTCTTTCACTTCAAGCGCGTTACCAATCGCCAGACCCAGTGGTTGGGACATATCGGAGATAACAGCCATCGTTTTACGGCCAACATTGTTACCGATGCTTACCATGGCATGTGCCAATTCTTTAGCATCTTCCGTTGTTTTCATGAATGCACCAGCACCCGTTTTAACATCCAATACGATTGCATCAGCACCTGCTGCAATTTTCTTGCTCATGATGGAGCTGGCGATCAGTGGAATGGAGTTAACGGTAGCTGTTACGTCACGCAGGGCATAGAGCTTTTTGTCTGCAGGCGTCAAGTTACCACTTTGTCCGATAACTGCAACCTTATGTTCGTTTACGAGACGAATGAACTCTTCTTTTTCAAGCTCTACGTGGAAACCAGCAACGGATTCCAGCTTGTCTGTTGTACCACCCGTGTGACCAAGTCCACGTCCGGACATTTTGGCAACAGGAACATCCAGCGCAGCAACAAGCGGAGCAAGTACCAGTGTTGTTGTATCGCCCACTCCTCCTGTGGAGTGCTTGTCTACTTTGATGCCTTCGATAGCGGACAGGTCGATCGTTTCACCGGAATTCACCATCGACATCGTCAGATCAGCGCGTTCCTTGTCTGTCATATCTTTGAAAAATACTGCCATCGCCCAAGCGCTGACTTGATAGTCCGGGATCTCTCCTTGTGTGTATCCTTGAACCACAAAATCAATCTCAGCTGTTGTCAGTTCTTTTCCGTCGCGTTTCTTAGCAATAATGTCTACCATTCTCATGATGATCTCTCCTCGGGTAAATGATTTGTATAGAACACTTTGTACTGGGACCGTTCCGGCTCCGGATCGTTCCTCCGATCGCTGTTGTCTCCAAGTTTTTTTGATCCATTTTGCAATGGGGAAAACTCGGAGACAAAGGCGAACGCTAACGCTTCTTCAGAATCGATTCCGGGTCCTTCACTCCGTGCTTAAAACAAAAGTTTCGATTAAAATCAAATGATTATGAATAACAATTACAGTGTGATTGCTGTGTCCAGGGCAACTACCATCATGTCATTGAACGTTTTTTGACGTTCTTCGGCAGATGTTTCTTCGCCTGTCAGCAAGTGGTCACTTACCGTCAGGATGGTCAGTGCGTTAACACCAAACTTGGCAGCGATGGTGTACAGTGCTGTTGTTTCCATCTCTACGCCGAGTACGCCGTGTTTCATCAACTTCTCGGTAACGGAACGGTCATCGCGGTAGAAAGAATCGGAGCTGAACACGTTACCGACATGAATCTTCATACCTTTAGCTGTTGCACGGTCATATGCTTCTTTCAGCAGGGAGAACGTAGCGATTGGTGAGAAGTCATATCCACCAAACACGTGTTTGTTCATGCTGGAATCTGTACATGCTGCTTGTGCAAGGATGACATCACGTACACGTACATGCTCCTGCATACCGCCACAAGTACCCACACGAATCAGGTTTTTTACGCCATATTCGCTGATCAATTCGTTAGCATAGATTGCGAAGGACGGAATACCCATTCCTGAACCTTGCACCGAAATCCGGTGTCCTTGATATGTACCTGTGTAACCGAGCATTCCACGAACTTCGTTGTAACATACAACATCTTCAAGGTACGTATCTGCGATATATTTAGCGCGCAAAGGGTCTCCTGGCAAAAGGATCGTTTCTGCGATATCTCCGGGTTTTGCTCCAATATGTGTACTCATGAATGAATCTCCTCCAGTTATATGTTTATCTCTATTACGATGAAAGGAACCGGAGCAGCCTCAACTACTCCGACATCCCTAATCCATTTTTGAAAGAAAACTTAAATCCCTAAAGTTTCGGTTACCTAAAATTAACTTATTTCAAATCCTTCAGGAAGCTGGTACCATATTCCGGCATTTTCACTCCAAAGTTCTCAGCTACGGTTGCGCCAAGGTCAGCAAATGTGCTGCGCAGATCAAGCTTTTTGCCCTCGCTGAAGCGCGGTGAGTAGGCAAGAAGTGGTACATATTCACGTGTATGGTCTGTACCTCGGTATGTTGGATCGTTACCATGGTCAGCTGTAATCAGCAGCAGATCATCATTGGTCATTTTGCCAAAAATCTCTGGCAGCCGTGCATCATAGTCTTCAAGTGCCTGAGCATAACCTTGTGGATCACGACGATGACCGTACAGGGCATCAAAATCAACCAGGTTCAGGAAGCTCAGTCCAGTGAACTCTTCATCCATCGTTTCGGACAACTTGTCCATGCCATCCATGTTAGAGACGGTACGAACAGCCTTGGTTACACCTTCGCCGTCATAGATATCTGCGATTTTACCCAAAGCAATCACATCAAATCCACCATCTTGCAGTTCATTCATAACCGTACGACCAAAAGGTTTGAGTGCATAGTCATGACGATTCGCAGTACGTTTCCAGTTACCCGCTTCACCTACAAATGGTCGTGCAATAATGCGGCCGAGCATGTACGGATCTTCAAGTGTAATTTCACGGCAGAACTCACAGATCTCATATAGTTCTTTCAGTGGAACAACGTCTTCATGTGCTGCAATTTGCAGAACCGAATCCGCGGATGTGTACACGATGAGCGCGCCAGTTTCAACATGCTCTGCACCCAGCTCATCCAGAATTTCCGTGCCGCTGGCCGGTTTGTTACCAATTACTTTGCGGCCCGTTTTCTCTTCAATGCGCTGAATCAACTCATCGGGAAAACCATTCTCGAACACACGGAAAGGGGTATCAATGTAAAGACCCATCAGCTCCCAGTGACCTGTCATTGTGTCTTTGCCTCTGGATGCTTCCTGCATCTTGGTGTAATACGCTTTAGGTGTATCCGCTACAGGGACACCCTCGATTTCTTTGATGTTGGACAGTCCGAGACTAGCCATATGAGGCATTTTCAGACCTCCGCGTTCACGTGCAATGTGACCGAAGGTATCGACATCAAAATCATCAAATTCTGCTGCATCCGGCGCTTCGCCGATCCCTACAGAATCCATAACAATCAGATGTACTCTTTTGAATGTTGACATAACTTAAGCACTCCTTCCAAATAATCCAGCTTACAAGAACAGTCCAGTAATGATCGCTGACAGCACGCTGACAAGCGAAGCACCGTAAAGCAGTTTCAGACCGAAGCGGGCGACCACATTACCTTGCTTCTCATGGAGTCCCTTCACCGCACCAGCAATGATACCGATGGAGGAGAAGTTGGCGAACGACACGAGGAAGACAGATACGATACCCGTTGTTCTGGCAGACATTGCAGTTTCCTTCAAATTAAGCATAGCTACGAATTCGTTGGATACCATTTTGGTTGCCATAATACTTCCTGCCTGAATCGCTTCTTTCCATGGAACACCCATGATGAAGGCAAATGGTGCAAACACATAACCAAGTAGCTCTTGGAACGAAATGCCAAGCACCGCGCTGAAAATTCCGTTAACAAGTGCAATCAAGGCAACAAAACCGATTAACATCGCAGCTACGATGATAGCAACTTTGAATCCATCCAGGATGTATTCGCCAAGCATTTCGAAGAAGGACTGTTTTTCCTCTTCCTGTACTTCCAATATATCTTCTTCCTCTGTAACCTCATAAGGATTCACAATCGAAGCAATGATAAAACCGCCAAACAGGTTCAGTACAAGAGCTGTAACCACATATTTCGGCTCGATCATGGTCATATAAGCACCAACAATCGACATCGATACCGTGGACATCGCCGAAGCACACAAGGTGTACAGCCGATGTTTTGGCAACAACCCAATTTGTTTTTTCACAGAAATGAACACTTCAGATTGCCCCAATACAGCCGAAGCAACCGCGTTATATGATTCCAGTCTGCCCATTCCGTTGATTTTGCTTAATACCAGACCAATATATTTTATAACAAAAGGCAAGATTCGGATATACTGCAATATACCGATAAGGGCGGAGATGACAACAATCGGCATCAATACGCTGAGGAAGAACGGTGCCCCCCCGCTTTCGGCACCTACGGTAGTCAAACCCCCAAATACAAATGCGATACCTTCATTCGCATAGTCGAGTAAACTTTTAAATACGGTCGCGAAACCGCCAATTAAAAAAGTACCCACTCCTGTATTCAACAGAGCATAAGCTAGTATAACTTGCAAAACAATCATGATAGCCAGCGGCCGGTAACGAATCTGCTTTTTGCCGTTGCTTGCGATATAAGCCAGTCCAAAAACAACGAGTAAGCCGATAATGGCAATTAGAAATTTCATTTGATTTCTCCTTTGAAGGTAGTTAAGCCGGATGTGAAAATTCAGCTCAAAGGGTTCTTAAGCATTTTTATCAGTAATCTTTCAGAAAACTTATGAAGCGCTTACAATAAGTTCCGTTAATTAAAATATAAGTGTAAGTTGTATTCCCTGTACCTGAGTCGAACGCCCAAGTACAGAGAATATAACATTACTTTTATTTATTAAGCTTTTTCTAAGATGCTTTTGCTTAATAAGAAGATGTAGACTGACCACCTTGCATAATCTTAACGCCAGAACTTGCACCGATCCGAGTAGCACCCGCTTCGATCATTTTCTGCATATCTTCCAGGCTACGTACGCCACCGGAAGCTTTAACGCCAACATCAGGACCTACCGTACGACGCATCAAAGCGATATCTTCTGGCGTTGCTCCACCTGTGGAGAAACCTGTAGAAGTTTTAACAAAATCAGCTCCAGCTCGCACAGCTGCCTGACAAGCACGTACTTTCTCTTCATCCGTCAACAGACAAGTTTCAATAATAACTTTCACCAAAGCTTTACCCGCAGCCGCTTCAACAACAGCACGAATATCTTGTTCAACGAAATCATCTTTGCCATCTTTCAAAGCACTGATGTTGATGACCATATCGACTTCAGTTGCACCTTTAGCAATCGCATCTTTCGTTTCGAAAGCTTTTGTCTCCGATGTAGATGCTCCCAGAGGGAAACCAATAACGGTGCAGATATCTACGCCAGAACCCTGCAACTGCTCAGCAGCATAAGCAACCCAGCCTGGGTTAACACATACGGAAGCAAACTGATATTGCTTTGCTTCTTCGGTTAACTTGGCCATTTCACTTTGCGTTGCGTCCGCACGAAGCAACGTATGGTCGATCATTTTAGCTAATTGTGGTGTAGTCAATTGAATCTCTCCCTTATCTGAACTAGTTATTTTCTATACCCTTACACTAACATGAACATATGTAAAAATCAACTTGAACTTTTGTTCACAGTTACACTTACATTTCTTCTTCGTTATATTTTCTTCCTAAAAAAGCAAAACATCCGCCCTTTTTACGTGGCAGATGTTGTCATCCATATCCATTTGAAATTAAATTTGAAATTAAAATCGAAGTAATGCCTGCGCTGTGTACTGGTCCGTGACCAGAATATTTGCGTAATGACCTTTGAGCGCGGCGTGAATGGCTTCAATTTTGCGTTGTCCCCCGGCAACAAGAATTGATTTTTCCTTATTTCTCAACTCTGCTAGATCAATTCCAACGGTTCTGCTGTTAATCTCTTCACTGATCAACTGACCTTCCGCGTCGAAAAAGCGTGAACATATGTCACCTGCACCGGAGTTCATCAGCAATTGTTGCTCTTCTTCATTAAAGTAACCGAGCCTGAACAATAATGCATCTTCCTTCACAGTACCCACGGTAAACAAAGCAATGTTGGCCTGTCTGCCAAGTTCCACGATTCTGCCGATATGTCGATCCGCTTCCACCATGTTTTTCACTTCAATGTTGTCGAAAATAACAGGCAGCGGCAAATACCTTGGTACCGTATGGAATGCCTCAGCGAACAAATGAACAATCTCAGCGGCATACGTATTGACATGGGAGTGGCTTACGCCCCCCTTCAATTGCACGACTTCGACACCTTTAACCTGTTTGGGACGAAGTTGGCGTGCTACAGCATGCATGGTTGTTCCCCAAGTCACCCCGATGATATCTGCATCCTGAACCGTCTCTTGAAGGTAGTCTGCTGCTCGTTTGCTGATATGCTTCTGTATTTCCTCATCACTCTTCAACGGGGCAAAACACACAAGTGCCGTATCCAGATCATATTTCGACTTAAGTTCTCCGGCAATGATGTCGATATCCTCCAGCGGGTCCATAATTTCAATCCGGACGTATCCACGATCTTTGGCGTACTGAAGTAACCTTGACACCGTTGGACGCGACACGCCCAACCTTGCGGCAATATCCTGCTGGCTATAATCGGACTGATAATACAATTTCGCTGCTTCAATGCTTAATCGTTGCTTCTCCAGGTCCATTCCCATGTGCGCTCATCTCACTCATCCTATTGTCTTTGGAAAATAAATACTCGTCCTATATATTATACATGGATTGAGTATCTGGTCACCATAAAGCATCCAGTTCAGTATCATGATCGATCCATTCATATCCCTTTCTGACGTATAAAACGGGGGAAACGATGCATACTACTGCGGTCGCTTCATCATTGCCAAGATTGCTTCACCCCATTAATCGCACAGAGAGGAAGAACTACATGTCTACCTTATTGTATATTACTGCCCATCCTCACGATCATGAAACCTCTTTCAGCATGGCTACAGGCAAAGCATTTATTGACGCGTATCGTGAAAATCACCCGTCTGATGAGGTTGTTCACCTCGATCTGTATCGTTCGGATATTCCGCATATCGATGCGGATGTCTTCAGTGGATGGGGAAAACTGCAATCGGGTAGTGACCTGACTGCCGAAGAGCAGACCAAAGTAAGTCGTTTGAATGAACTGTCGGATCAATTTGCCGCAGCAGATAAATATGTTTTTGTAACTCCGATGTGGAACTTCTCGTTCCCTCCTATTCTGAAGGCTTATGTGGACTCGATCTGCGTAGCTGGCAAAACATTTCGTTATACCGAACAAGGTCCTGTCGGACTGTTGTCTGACAAAAAAGCGTTGCATATTCAGGCTCGCGGTGGCATTTATTCCGAAGGTCCGGCTGCCCAGATGGAATCCGGTCATCGTTACTTAAGCATTATCATGTCTTTCCTCGGCGTGCCGAAGCTTGATGGCATTTTTGTCGAGGGGCACAATCAATATAAAGATCGTGCGGATGAGATCAAGCAACAAGCTATCGAGCAAGCAACTACTTTTGCAAAACAGTTTTAGAGAGGTAGTTCAAAAAGTAGAATAACAATCAAAACATAAACAAAACCCGCGTGCCACCTAGGGGATAATCCCAGGAAACACGCGGGTTTCAATGTATAATCAACCTAGAGCTTATTGATGTCCAGCGCTGGCACGGCTCATGGTTTCAAGTTTACGTGTGATCGCATGACGGTCTACTTTCAATCCCCAGATCATTTCAATAATCTGCTCTTTCTCCTCAGGACTGTCGGCATGCTTCAATTTCATTAACAGATCATGCATTTGTTCATTAATGCCTTCAAATTGAATCCATAAATCCTGTCTTACCTCTTTGGAATCCAGATGATGATTCGCATCGACTTCTTCCTTCAATGCTTGCAGAATAGCATCTTTCCATTCGTCATCACCTAGCTGTTTCGCAATGTTCAGGAGATCCAGATAATCGTCAACAAGAAGTGAGTTCAATTCAGCATGTGTTTTCATCGTTTATTGCATCCCCTTTTCGTCTATTTACCAAGTATTATACTCGGTATTTCAGGTTATGCAATAGTTGTCGAGAAAAATAGTGGATTGTTCAGTTTCATGTCATGTTTTGACGAATGGATAATCTCCGTTTAAGACTTGAGTTGTTGCAATAATTGCACACGGTAGGCTTCACTTTCAAGCGATTGAATTTCCTTATATTCTTCAGCAGTTAACACTTTGGGTTCTCCCGCTGCCTTGGCGATCATATATACTTTCGCGCTTTCTTCCACCACCTGGGTGCGGTAATAGGCTTCGCGGAGGTTTTTACCGGTCGTAACCAATCCGTGATTGACAAGAATGAGTGCCGTATGTTCGTCTACCTTTGCTGAGACTGCATCGGCAAGTAGTTTCGTCGTTGGCAGAACGTATGGAACAAATCCGATATCGCCCACCAAGGCGGACTGATCAGGGAACAAGTGTGGCAATTCATCGAAAACAAGACTAAGTGCGATCGTATATGCCGGATGCGTATGCACAATGGCTTGGATATCAGGATTCACACGATAACTATACAGATGCATTAATACTTCGGAAG
Organism: Paenibacillus sp. FSL R5-0701; assembly: GCF_037973995.1. NCBI lineage: Bacteria > Bacillati > Bacillota > Bacilli > Caryophanales > Paenibacillaceae > Paenibacillus > Paenibacillus sp. FSL R5-0701. The sequence continues at coordinate 3,972,627 of NZ_CP150230.1, forward strand.
ACGGACGTGTTGATCCCGCACGAGTCTCTCCTGTCTCGATATCAATGGCGATCCATTCGTCCGGTTCCAGATCTTCAAGTGCATATCCGCTCGGAGACAACAACATCGTTCCCCCAGAGCGTGCGCTCAGATTCCCACCGGGTCCGACCACGAGCCCTTGGGCAACTGCTCTACGTGCATACTTCGTCAACTCTTCCCTTATTTGCTGTTCAGACATATTCCTAACCACTCCTCTTACTTTTCTTTTTAGCATTTTGCGTCAATGCTCATTGCATTGAATCTATTTATTACCTTTTGATTTGATTCAGACTTTGGTAGTTTTCATAAGCTTCCTGCCACAGCTCTGTATCCTCAGGCTCATAGGTCTCGGGGGAAAAGGAAGCAGCCATGACCTCCCGTACCTCGGCCAAGCTACTCACTTCTCCATGCGCAAGGAATTGCAGCATGCAATTCCCGGCTGAAGTCGCCTCTGCCGGGCCTGCCACCACCGGGACACCGGCTGCATTGGCTGTAAACTGGCACAATAGGCGATTATGTACACCACCACCAACCATATGAATGACACGAGGTCTTGCACCTGTAACCAACTGCAGTTCATCCAGCGTCTGCCTGAATTCCAGTGCAAGACTTTCCAGAATGCAGCGCACAATCGCTCCAGTCGTTTCGGGGACAGTCTGTCCGGTGAGACTGCATTGTTGGCGTATGCGTTCAGCCATATTCCCTGGCGCCAAATACACGCCATCTCCCGGCGATACATAACTTTGATGCGGCGTTGCCAAGGTAGCTAGCTGAATCAGTTCTTCATGTGTAAAAAGTTGATTCTCCCGCTCCCATTGCCGTTTGCATTCTTGTAGCAGCCACAGGCCTGAACGATTTTTCAGGGTGCGTACTTTCTCACGTACCGTCCCTTCATTGGTGAATCCTAATGCACGACTTCGGTCATCCAATACAGGTGTATCACGCTCCACCCCCATAAGTGACCAGGTACCACAGCTGATAAAAGCAAAATCCGAATCCATCGCAGGAATCGCTGCCAAGGCAGATGCCGTATCGTGTGAGCCCACAGAGACTACCTGCATCGGTCCAGTCCGTAACTCGGCGCACAACTCATTTGTTAAATTGCCCAGCACGGTACACGGTTGAACGAGCTTTGGAAATAATGTTTCCGGTATACCGAGACGCCCGATCAGATGGTAATTCCAACGCGCCTCGCCTGCATGCAACAGCCCACTGGTACTTGCAATCGTATACTCACAAGCCTGCTGACCGGATAGATAATAGTGAAATAAATCCGGCATAAATAACATGCGCACATCCGGACGCAAACCTTCGGCCTGCTCTCGTACACTGCCTAGCAGTTGAAAAACTGTATTGATCTGCTGCGGCAAAACGCCGGACATGGCATACAGTTCTTCTTCTTTCACCTTGTGCAGAACTTCTTCCATCCACTGTGCATTGCGTGCTTCCCGATAGTGACGAGGGTTCGAGCACAACCTTCCCGCACCATCCACCAGTCCATAGTCCACTCCCCACGTATCCACAGCTATAGAACGGACCGATGGAGAGATGCCTTGCGTCCCTTTCACAATGCCTTGTTTTAATTCATGAAAAAGTCGTAAGAAATCCCAATACAATCCGTCCCCCAGCTGAACGGGTTCATTGTTGAATCGATGCACTTCTTGTAACGAGAGTCTGTTTCCATCAAAAGAACCCCGGACTACGCGTCCACTACCGGCGCCGTAATCGGCAGCAAGCACATGTGTTGCTTGATTGCCCATTCTTTCAAGCCTCCTTAACTCTACGCGATAAGCCGTATTCGAGTTCTGAACACAGCTTTCAAGAGAACGCCATGTTACCTCATCTCACAAGGAACATGGCGTTTGACAGGAATGGAACTTTATTTTAACGATACAACGGGCCAAACACACTGCAAGCACGGTAGTCTGCACTCTCCGGCTCACTTGTGCCGAACAATCCCCATGCACGCGGACGGAAAATTTCCGTTTCAGGTACATTATGCATATTTACCGGAATGCGAAGCATGGAAGCGAGAGTAATCAGATCTGCACCAATATGTCCATACGAGATGGAGCCATGATTGGCGCCCCATTGATTCATGACCTCGTATACGGAAGTAAACGCTCCCGATCCGGTTAGAACAGGTGCAAACCAGGTGGATGGCCAGGTTGGGTCTGTCCGTCGATCCAGCGTATCATGCACATCTTCAGGCAGATCGACTGTATAACCCTGAGCGATTTGCAGTACGGGTCCCAGTCCTTTGACCAGATTCAGACGTGTCATCGTTACAGGCATGCCACCTTTGGTCAGGAAATCCGCTGAATAGCCGCCCCCGCGGAAATACTCTACGGATGCCGGTCTCCACGATGTTGCTTTTAGACAACCCTGAACTTCCTCATCTGTAATTTCCCAGAATGGCTTGAGTACAGGCTTACCATCTCTGGACTGTTGCCCAGTGCCATCCAAAGCTGCGGAACCGGAGTTAATCAGATGCAGGATGCCATCCTTCGCGTTTCCTTCCAACTGGTGCCCCGTCACACGCTGTACTGAATCCGGACTCCAATACGTACGCACATCAGCAAAGATCTGTGCCGTATGCGTGAGTAACGAGCCGAATAACATCGATACCCCGTTCAGGCTGTCATTCTCCGTTGCCACCAGATAAGGCGCACGTTTGCCATTCCAGTCAAAGGAAGAATTTAATATCGACTCCAGAAAATCTCCGTTCGGAGAATGATCCGTCCACTGCCGTTGTCCCTGGAAGCCGGATACAATCGCGTGGTGACCCATCGATTCCTCTGTAAAACCAAGCTCTGCCAATCTTGGGTTACCCGCCATCAAGTCACGCACGATTTGGGTCATTTTCACAACGGTTTCCCATTCGTACTCTTTGCGTTTGCGATCCGTTTGCAGATGGGCAGCGTTGTTGTCTGGACCTTCGTTACAATTCTCCTTCACCCAAGCCAGTGCGAGCTTATACTCCTCAGGATCATAGATTTCTTCTTCAATACGACGAGTGAGTTCGCTCATATCTACATATTCGTTCCTCATGCCCAGATACTCTTGGAAAAATGAATCGTTCACAATCGAACCTGCAATCCCCATGGATACTGATCCAATAGACAGATAGGCTTGCCCTTTCAAGGTCGCGGCTGCAAGACCTGCACGGCTGAACCGGAGCAATTTCTCACGCACGTCATCGGGAATCGTTGTATCTCCGCCGTCCTGAACATCCTCTCCATAGATCCCAAAGGCCGGAATCCCCTTCTGTGCATGGGCAGAGAGAACTGCCGCCAGATACACAGCACCAGGACGTTCAGTTCCGTTAAAACCCCAGATGGCTGTTGAAGTGGACGGCGACATATCCATCGTTTCCGTACCATAACACCAGCACGGTGTCACGGTGATCGTTACACCAACGTTCGAACGGCTGAACAGTTCTGCTGCTGCGGCCGCTTCGGCTACTCCGCCAATACAGGTCTCGGCCACAACACACTCCACCGCGGAGCCGTCAGGATAACGCAGTTCGGCTGCAAGCAGTTCCGCAACAGATGTAGCCATACGCATCGTTTGCTCTTCCAGTGACTCCCGAACGCCTTTGCGTCTTCCATCAATCGTGGGACGAATACCAATCTTGGGGAAAGCCTGTTTATAACGATAATCCTGATGTGTCATACTGGAATGTCCTCCTTCAATTCGTTTCATAGAATTTGGGTTGAATTGAGTAGCCTTCTGTCTGATCCATGTGCAGTGATTGGAATAAGATAATGACGGAGATATAACCGATACCCGAGTTGCACGCAAGAACTACATACACAGATTACCAAGAGCCTTGGTTGATATTGAATGCGTTTACATATTTTTAAAAATAACAATAAACCACTTCATTAATTAGCTATGAATGTAGTTCCTCTATTCAAGAAAATGGAACGTGCATGAGCGAATTCAGCGAAATGGTTTATGTAGTAAATACGTTCAGAACCCTTTAGGGTTATCGGTAACCCTAACATAGCACGAGCCTATCTTGCTGTCAATTGACATTATCCTATAGAATGGTAAGACTATGTTGCGGAAAGGTTAGATTATAATGATTACCATTTACGATATTGCCAAAAAAGCCAACGTCTCCGCCATGACAGTCTCCAAGGTCATTAATCATACAGGCCGTATAAGTTCCGCGACACGTGAACGTGTGCAACAGGTGATCGACGAACTGGGTTACATCCCGAACTCCAATGCACGCAGCCTTGTGCTTCAACGAACCCAGATGCTCTCCCTGCTTATTACGGATATTACCAACCCTTTTTATACAACACTGGCGCGTGGTGCTGAAGATGCAGCCCATCTTCGTGGGTACCGTCTTTTATTCGGCAATAGTGACGAGGATTACAAAAAGGAAAAGGATTATGTAGATGCGATTCTGTCTACTCGTGTGGATGGTGTACTCTTTGCCCCAGCGGGAGATCGTTCTCTCCAACATCTGAAACAGCTGCAGGAACGTCACATTCCGTTTGTCTTTCTGGACCGCACCGTACCTGGCATTACGTCAGATATCATTGCTGGAGATAGCCGGGAAGGCGCGATTGAACTGATCCGATATCTGGTGCAACTGGGGCACCGGCGCATTGCACTGGTCAATGGTTCTTCGGAGGTTTCTACCGCCAGACTGCGGGAGGAAGGTTATATAGCGGGTTTACGAGAGGCCGGAGCTGATATCGATCCCGAGCTTGTGCTTCGAACCGGGTACCGGGATTTCAGCGATGAAGAAGGACTGGATCGACTACTCTCTCAATCGGATCAACCAACAGCCATTTTTGCCGCCAACAACATGCTGGCGATTGGGGTCATTCGGCTTTTGCGCAAACGAGGACTGCGTGTACCAGAAGACATTTCTGTTGTGTGTTTCGACGATCTGGATCTGGCTTCTGCTTTTGATCCTTTCCTGACTGTAGCTGCACAGCCAGCATATGACTTTGGGTTTCAGGGCGTACAGATGCTGATTGACCGAATTGAGGGCAAGGCCCCTTCCGAAGCCCAAACCGTCATTCTACCATCAGAACTGCGCATACGGGCTTCAGCTACTGCCCCACGTGAACAAGAATAGAGTTAAGCGCAAGAGTTGACCAAATATTATCGTGTAAAAGATTAGTCCCACTTATCTAGATTAGGTCCTGTTCAAATTCGAAAAATGTACAACATAAAAAGGGTGCACCGGAGATTACGCTCTGGTTGCACCCTGTTTGATATTCATTCGTTAGATGACCTGTTCGTTCGAACCGGTCATTTCGTCAGGTTCATTCAGTTTCATTATGGTTCCATCCATACCGATATTCTACCGCTCCGACTGTAATGCAAGAGCGACCTCACGAACGAGTCCCGGGAACCAGTCCATCAGAGGTTCGAACGTATAACCTGCTTGTTCTGCCTTGGTCGTCTCCATCGTCCATGATTGCTCGATCCCGAAGGGTGACATGTCTTCTTTCACAGTTTCCTTAAGGATCTGGGACTGCATGCCCGTGACCGTCTCGATCAGATGCATCATGGCTGACAGCGTAATCGCACCCTTGGAAGCTGCATTCACCGGACCGGTAATGGACGAATGTCCAAGCCAAGCGAGAAATCTTGCCGCTTCTGTGGAATTGATGAATCCAATCTCTGCATCCGGATTTGGCATGCCGATCGGTTTTCCTTTTTGCACATGTTCAATATGAAAATGAAGTCTTCTCGTATAATCATCAATCCCGAGTACAATGGGAATACGCATCGCCACAACCGGGAAATCTGCTTCCTGGAAAAATACAGCCTCCGCAAGCCGTTTGCCTTCTCCATACGAAAAATCCTCCGCACTCCCATACTGCAATGGATATGTATACGGGTCAAAATCCGTTTCCTTAAATCCAGGTCGGGGATCACCGTATACCGAGAGTGTGGATGTCAGAACGTATCTTTTGGTGCGTCCTGCAAAAGCTTCACATGCCGCTTTCGCCGCATCCGGTGAATAACAGATATTATCGTACACAACATCCCACATGTCTGTCTGCGCAACCTCTGCCAGTGATTCCGGGTCTTCACGATCCATCTTGATTCGGTTCACTTCGGGTCCGAAGTCAACATCCGTTTTACCACGAGTTGCGACTGTAATCTGAGACTTCTCTTCCCACAGCAAGTGATCCACCAGACGTTTACCGAAAAAACGTGTACCCCCAAGTATAAGTACTTTATTCATCCAAAAAAACCTCCTATCTTGTTCGATTATGTTTAACAATTTGAAGCATGGTGTGAGCATTCCGTTGAAACTCGTATGAAGTTGGTTCTTCGGATACGATGCACCCACGCTCTTCGAGTATAAATTTTAATGCATCCATGTGTTTGTAACGTTCGCCAGACAGATCAACTGTTGGAAAAATGCGAACCTCTCGTTTGGTCACACGCAGTAGTTCCATTACGGTTGCAAGATGAAAATCAACATCCAATCGATCCGCATACGTAAACAGGAAATGGGCGGATAACGTCAGATCGAATTGTTCATCCGCAAAGGGTAGATCCGGGAGCACAGACGCTACATAACGGTCAGGAAACATTCTCATATCTGCAATGCAATCTGTGATGGCACGAGTTCGTTCTTCCTTTAACCCCTGGATTGATCCAAATTGGTCCCACACATATATGCCTTGCACCGATTCCATCTGTTTCATCGTATGCTCAATGTCCTGAAATCCCTTTACCTCAAGCTCGTCGATCTCGTATTCGTAGGCAATATCCAAGGCCATGGGGTCTGCACCCAACTTGCGCGCCTGGCTACTGAACGAACACGCTCCACCTGGACAATCCAGAATGGACTTGCCTGTAAGATCCTCCACCGTCAGGTTGAACATCTTCATATATTCCTCGAAGGTTCTTCCTATGAAAACGATCTGTGTCAGTTCCAAACCACCAGAATCATTAGACCGGTTGCTCTGCTCATCTCTGCTCATCTCGTCTCAGCTTCCTTTCCTGCGCTTGAATCAATCGTTAGGGAACACAAGCCCAATCTGCTTCCGAATCTGATCCATGACCTGCATCGTAACATCGGAGCGTTCATACGTGTTCATGTCAGACTCCTTTTTGCCTTCATGAACCAGATTCACAAACTCCTCCACTTCATAATACATCGCCGGATGGTTTTGTTCGACTGTGAGCTGCTCCACCGTACCGTCATTGTAACGTATCTCTGCATGTTCCGGTGAACCAATCTTGTCAATGATAATGCTGCCCAGTTCCCCCATAATTTCGCTTGGTAGATGAGAATTGGAGATTTTGGAGTATGTAACAACCGCATCCATCCCATCATAATCCAGCAGCACACTGCCTTGTCCATCCACGCCCGATTCCAGCATCATCGCTTGGGATTGAACCCGCTTAGGTGCACCGAACAATGTAATCAATGGATAGAGACAATACACACCGAGATCCATTAACGCTCCATTAGCTAGTTCAGGCTTGAACGCGTTCAGGACAATCCCCTCTTTGTACTTGTCATAACGCGAAGAATACTGAGAGTATCCTGCTACGTATTTACGGACAGGGCCGATTTTGTGCAGGTTCTTCTGCACCATTTTGAACTGGGGAACAAGGGTAGATTTCATCGCTTCCATGAGCAGAACTTGATGTTCTCGTGCTGTATCAATCATGCTCCGAACTTCGGCGCTATTTGCAGCCAGAGGTTTCTCGCACAATACATGTTTACCGTTTCTCAGAAAAAGCTCAGCCTGCTCCGCATGAACCGTATTCGGTGTTGCAATGTAGACTGCGTCGATTACATCACTTGCCGCCATGTCTTCCAGATCGGTGAAACGGTGTTCAACCTCATATTTATCTGCAAATGCGTTAGCCTTATCTTCAGTTCTTGAATACACGGCGGTTAATTTGAATCCTTCAACCTGTGTTGCGGCTTCCAGAAGCCTTTCTGTAATCCAGTTGGTACCCACTACGCCAAAACGAACCATGCTTACCTACCTCTTTCATCTATAAATTTCATTTGAGTTCTATATGAGTTCAACTAAAGAATATTTACACTTACACTCCGATGACAGAATAACCTTCCGATCGCTGTTATCCCCAGATTTTTTTAAATTCCCTTCTTCAAAGGGAAAATCCGGGGATAGCGTATGCTTCCGAAGTAGCTTTCTTTCAGAAAGCTTTTAGGCGAACGCTTCGCTTCTTCACGTTATTTCTGTCCTCTCCGTTCTCGTGTAGAAAGTTTAGTTGGACCTATATAACCTGTATACCATCCTGTATATTGTAGCTCATATTTCGTTCAGATTGAAGGAAGGTACTTTATCCCAGATATTGATATCTTGCTTTTTAAGTTGAAACTTCGTCAATCCCTTCGAATCAAGGGTATAATTAGAGATGAGGTGATCACCGTGGAAAGTCCAGATCAAGATCGCATACTGCCCAAATCTATAGATGGAAAATACTGGCATGCCATCATCCACAACGATAATTCTTATGATGGAACGTTCTTTTACGGTGTGCAAACAACGGGTATCTTTTGCCGACCTTCCTGTAAATCCAGAGCACCCAAAGCTGAAAATGTGCTGATATTTCAACATGTTGAAGAAGCATTGGCACGAAAGTTCAGACCCTGCAAACGTTGTAAACCTACAGGCGAGCGGGTACCTGATCAGGAGTGGATATACGGGATCACGGATTACATCGAACATCATTACGCCGAACCTCTAACCTTGGATGTCCTTGCAACTGTAAGTCATGGCAGTCCTTATCATCTGCATCGTGTGTTCAAGCGGATTACAGGCCGCACACCGGTTCAATATATTCAGGATAAACGAATCACCGAAGCCCGGAAGTTGCTTGAACATACCGGACTTACCGTCACCGATATTGGCCGCCATGTCGGTATACCTAACTCAGCTTATTTCATTACTGTATTTCGCAAACACACAGGTCTCACACCTGTACACTACCGCGAAAGGCATGAGAACTTATGAAGACAAATCTTACTTACAAAGTACCAAAAACGTTACTCAACAAGGGGACAGGGTTCCTTAATGGCTATACACATACGCTGAATCCTTACACAGGCTGCGCCTTCGGTTGTTCCTATTGTTATGTCAGACAGATGCCTGTTTCCTTATTTCGCAAAGAGGATTGGGGGAGCTGGGTGGATGTGAAACAGGAGGCTTCTCGAGTGTTCGCCAAAGAATTGCAGCGTGCCTTACAGAAAGGGAAGGTCACTCTGTTCATGTCCTCCAGTACCGATCCGTATCAACCCGCCGAATACAAGGAGTGTATCACGCGTTCATTACTTGAAACGATGGTACAGCATCCACCCGATTTTGTATTAGTCCAAACCCGCAGTCCACTCGTTACCCGTGATATAGATCTGTTACAACAGTTAGGTGACCGGGTTCGGGTCAGCATGACGGTGGAAACGGATCTGGACGATATGCGCAAGCATTTCAGCCCTTCCGCTCCCCCAATTGCAGGCCGATTACGCGCATTGGAACAGTTGAGGGATGCCGGAATACCGACACAGGTTGCGATTGCTCCCGTATTACCCAGCAGTGAACAGTTTGCAGCCATCTTGAGACCTCTGGTTCAGCGTGTATGCATTGACGATTATTTCATGGGTGATGGCAGTGAGGGCAAGCGCACCCGTCGACTCGGCATGGAGTCGCTCTATCAAGAAGTGGGGATGGAGCACTGGTACCATCCAGATGTTTATCAGACTGTTGTTCAGCGGATGAAAAACGTTTTTTCCGAGGATGAGATCTGGATCAGTCAGGCGGGATTTGAGCCCTAAATGGCTATATACGTTGAACTAAAGAATATTTACACTGGTCACTCCGATGACAAAACAACCTTCTGATCGCTTTTATCCCCAGATTTTTTTGATTTAATAAAAAACAGCCCCTTTCCTTGTTCGAAGGAAAAGGGCTTTTCGTCATGATATAAAGCATAATGACTATCTTATTTATCCAATGTATACAATGGCAGATCCACAGGCAATGCAGCCGGGCGCTGACAAGAGCTTTTCATCTGGTAGAACGTCTGCTCATCTGATGAATCGTGGAATGCCCACATGGCCTCAAGTACGTGGTATGCCAGTTCCCCACTCGCACGGTGTGCACGTCCATTATGTGCTGCATAGGCCATATCTGCCACACCGATGCCGCGTGTATTTTCCTGATATCCTGGGAGAAGCGGAACTTCCGTCCATTCATGTTCACCCAGCAAGCGGTAACGAACAGGACCACCGAAAGTGTTGGGGTCAGGTACCTGCAATGTACCATGCGTGCCATATATCTCAATCGGTGGCAGCGCACTTCCGCCAAATACATCAAAGCTTGTAATCAGTGTGCCAATGGCTCCCTGTTCAAACTGTAACAGACCGGTAACGTGAGTAGGAATTTCGACGGAAACCGTCTGGCCCCTCTTTTTCTCACTCGTAATCGTCCGTTCTTCCATGGCTTTACCTGTCATACCTGCAATCGATTTGATCGGGCCCATCAGTTGGACCAATGCGGTAAGATAGTATGGACCCATGTCAAACATTGGCCCACCACCTGATGCGTAATAAAACTCCGGATCTGGATGCCAGTGCTCATGACCACGACTCATCATAAATGCGGTCGCCGCCACCGGCTTGCCGATTACCCCTTCTTCCACCAATTGAAGTGAAGTCTGGATGCCTGAACCAAAGAACGTTTCTGGTGCACAACCCACGAGCAGTCCCTTACGCTTCGCTGTTTCGAGCACGGCCTGCCCTTCTTCACGGGTAACAGCGAGCGGTTTTTCTACATAAACATGTTTGCCAGATTCAAGCGCCCGCAAGCATACATCCGCATGAACGGAAGGAATCGTCAGGTTGATGATCAACTCAATCTCGGGATCAGCCAAAATTTCGTCGACGCTGTATACGTTAGGCACGTTATAGGCTGCTGCCTGCTCCTCGGCACGTTTCCGGTCGAGATCCGCAACAGCAACAAGTTCCAGCACCTCGAACCGATGACAGTTTTCCATATAAATACCGCTGATTTTACCGCAGCCAATAATGCCTACTTTCATTGTTTTCATACCTGGGGCTCCCTTCGCCGTGGATCAGAAATGGTTTATCCATTGAGGATGAATGGTTAACACTGAAGTTACGTTTGCAATCTAACTACAATCTCATTAGTTCTGGTTGTCCGCCATACCTGTGTACACTTCTGTTGATGCACTTACTCGACTCTTGGCAAGCTCTTTGCCTGCTGCTGTCCATTTGAATCCACTGCGCATCATTTCAGTCACGGGTTTCATGTCTACAATGTCTGCATGGTGTCCCAGGGAGTTGTAGAATACCCGCCCTGCGCCCCAGCGTTTCGTCCAGACAACAGGCATATCTACAGGGCCATTCGCCGCATGCGGGCCAGCCACCACTGGGAAACGAGTTGTTGCCAGCACTTCCACTGCCGGGTCTACGTGCAGGTAGTACTGTTCACTTTTCACCTGAAAATCTTCAATATGATCCAATAACGGGCTAGAGCCACGCTTCATGTTTACCATGTACTCCACACCATCATTGCCTGGATGAGCAACCCATTGTCCACCCGTCATAAACTGCCAGTCTACGTTATTTCGGAAGGCATCACACATCCCGCCATGAAGACCAGCCAAGCCTACACCGCTCTGAACAGCCGCTGATACGTTATTGACCAGCTCCTGCTCAATCTGTCCCATTGTCCACAAAGGCACGATCAAATCCAGACCCAGAAGCTTCTCTGCATCCGCATAAGACTCCAACGTATTTGAGACTTCAACCTCAAACTGTTCTTCCTTCAAAATACGTTCAAAAATCGCTGCTACCTGCTCCGGTTCATGTCCATCCCAGCCGCCCCATACAATCAGTGCTTTACTCATCGTTTATTCACTCGCTTTCGCCTAGTTTAGTTGTGTTCAACCCTATTCCTGACGTCACTGCCTTGCTTGCTCACATCTCTTCAAGCGTCACCCAACGCCGTTCTGTTACCGAACGTTCTACCGCTTCCAGTACAGCCTGACAGGCGACCCCGTCGTGGAAACTCGGTGATGGTTGTCGTCCTTCAGAGATCGCTGTCACCAGCTCCAGCATTTCATGTGTGAACGTGTGCTCGAATCCAATCGTATGTCCGGCAGGCCACCAGGCTTCGGAATATTTGTGTGCCGGATCAGTCGCCAGTACACGACGGAATCCCTGTACGTCCTCTTCATCCTTTGTAAAATAGACTTCCAGTTCATTCATCCGTTCAAAATCAAATCGTACGCTACCCAGACTACCGTTAATCTCAAACGAGTTCGTACTGCGATGACCTGCTGCAAAACGTGTAGCCTCGAAGCTTCCTAGCGCACCTCCTGCGAATCGTGCCAAGAAAAGCGTGGCATCATCAACAGTTACTTCTCCCTTCGGTGCATCTGCATTGGAACTGCCCTTTGCACTTAGTCCGGTCATCTCAGATGCAAGCGGTCGCTCTTTGATAAAGGTTTCGCTCATGCCGATGACTTCCTGGAATTCACCAACAAGGAAACGAGCCAGATCGATTAAGTGCGCCCCCAGATCCCCATGGGAACCGGAGCCAGCCACTTCTTTTTGCAAACGCCATACCAGCGGGAACGAAGGGTCCATGATCCAGTCCTGCAAGAAAAAAGCACGGAAATGATAGATCTTACCCAGTCGTCCGCTCTCCACCAGATCCTTCGCTAATTGCACCGCTGGTGAGAAACGGTAGTTGAACCCAACCATATGTGCGACTCCAGCATCCTCTGCTGCCTGAAGCATCTCACGCGAATCCGCAAGTGACAGGGCCAGTGGTTTCTCACAAAACAGATGTTTGCCCTGACGAGCTGCTTCCAACGCAATTTCCTTATGGGCATCACTTGGCGCGTTAATATCAATCAGATCGATATCATCCCGCTTCACCAGTTCGCGCCAATCCGTTACACTTTCGGACCAACCGAACTGGCTCGCCGCCTCTTGAACTCCCTGCTCGTTACGTCCACAGATCACAGACATCTCAGGCTGCAGCGGAGCAGACGGGAAAAACATCGGCAGACTGCGATAGGCATTACTGTGAGCCTTCCCCATAAACTTGTATCCAACCATTCCGACACGAAGACGATTTGACATGGTCATTTCCTCCTTTGGAATAATAAAAAGTCTTTCTATAGGTGTACCAATAAACTATTGACGAATAGAAGAAGCACGGATGATCAGTTCGGTAGGCAACAACGCTCTCGCTGATTCGGTTACCGTTACAACAGAGTTATTCGCTTTATGTGTGTCACCCACAGACTCGTGCATAAGCTTCGAAGCTGCAAGTTCACCCATCTCAAAAAATGGAACCCTGACGCTGCTCAGCGGCGGAACCGCCATCTCGGCGGCATCGGAGTCGTCATAACCCACAAATGCCGGAAAATCCGCAGGCCCTATTCCCCGCTCACGCAAACCATGCATGACCCCAATTGCCATCCGGTCATTGGCCGCAAATACAGCATCAATCTCATGTAGGCGATCTGCTACAATCGCTGCCGCCTCAGTGCCGCTTCGTCTACTATAATTCCCCTCAAGCAATAGACTCGGGTCCAGCTCCATACCTGCTTCTTGCAGGCCAAGACAGACACCTTCCATTCGCTCCTGGCTGTTGGAATAGCTGTCCGGACCATTGAGAAAAGCGATTTTGCGATACCCCTGATCCGTAAGATGACGTATGGCAATCCTGCTTCCTTCCACATGATCCGCATCCACTTCCGTGAACGATTGCCCCTCAAAATGCTGATTCATGACACAAAATGGGTGTCCTTCCTGGTGAAGCTGCTGCATGGCCGCCAGTTCTTCAGGATCATCTCTGGCACCAAGGATAATGCAGGCATCCACTTTCTGACGCCGGAACAGATCTGTATAATTCATCACTTCACCGGGTGTTCGGAACATAACCAACAGGTCCATGCCATTGTCTCTGGCTTTGCTCCCAATCCCACTCAGCATTTCCGAGAAAAAATACGCCGAGAACAGATGCGCCTTCGGAACATAAGGTAATACCACGCCAAGATTCCCGCTTTTACTTCTGGCAAAACTGCGAGCAAGAGCGCTGGGCACATAGCCTAACTGTTCGGAAGCTTCAAGAACCTTGCGGCGTGTCTCTTCTTTAATAGGACCTACCCCATTCAGCACCCGGGAGACCGTCGCCTCGGAAACACCCGCAAGATCAGCCACTTCTTTACGAGATGCCATGAATTTCACCCCCTTTTATATAAGTTGGACTAAAGATTATTTACACTGACACTACGATGACAGAACAACCTTCCAATCGCTGTTATCCCCAGATTTTTCGATTCCTTTTTTCTAAAGGGGAAAATCCGGGGATAAAGGCGAACGCTTTGCTTTTTCAGGTTTTTTCTGTCCTCTCCGTTATCGTGCAAATGATTAGTTCAACATATATAGCTCATCATTAAATCATAAAATGGTTAAAAATCGATATTTATGTACGCGCGTACATTTTCTCATGCTATGTAACCGTTGTCAATGCTTTTAACATAAAAAATAATGAGGGTTTGGGTTAATCCAAGCCCTCATTATTATCTTGCCAGAGATGGTATTTTCATTGAATTCGAGCACCTGTAATCTTAGGGGTTCAAGTTACTTATCAAACACACTACAACAATTACGGTTGATCCTATTTGTTCAATTATATGGAGTACAGCTCACAACGTCGTTGTAACGCCAAGATCAACGGAGGATTGGCTGAACTCAGCCTGCTCCTTTGTTTTCGCATGACTCGGAATGCGATCCGAGGGTTCTGGCGTGGATTGGAGCTGTCTTACTTTGTGCAGTACTTCTTTGTTCGGCAGGAAGTGTTGGGAACGAATAAACCGAATTGTTTTGGTTTTGGCACGCATAACAATCGAATCCGTCTCGGCGCGATCATCCGCAAGATACCGTACCCCTCCCAAGATCTCACCTGGCGTCACACCTGTTGCGGCAAAAATAACATCCTCCGTGCCGATCATATCCTTCATCGTTAACACTTTGTAAGGATTATCAATTCCCATCTGCAAGCAGCGCTGGAATTCGTCTGCGTTGGCAGGCATCAGACGACCTTGAATCTCACCCCCAAGGCAAGATAGCGCTGCGGCAGCCAGCACACCTTCTGGCGCTCCTCCAGATCCGACATACAGATCAATGCCCGCCTCCGGGAATGCAGGTGCCATCGCACCAGCAACATCACCGTCACTGAGGAACTTAATTCTCACGCCAACCTTGCGTAGCGTCTTGATGGTGCTCTCATGTCGTACACGATCCAGAATCATCACAGTGAGGTCCGAGATGTTTTTGTTCAATGCGGCAGCGGCTTTCTCCAGTGTGACTTCAACCGGGTCTTCAATGCTGACCTTGCCTACAAGCGCAGGCCCTACCGCCAGTTTCTCCATATACATGTCCGGTGCATGGAGCAGGTTACCTTTTCCCGCCACTGCAATAACCGATAGAGCGTTGTTTAGTCCTTTGGCTACGATTTCTGTACCTTCGAGCGGGTCTACAGCCACGTCAACCTCAGGGCCCTCAGCGTTGCCCACTTCCTCGCCGATGTACAACATGGGTGCTTCATCCATTTCTCCTTCACCGATTACCACCGTGCCGCGAATGGACACGGAATCGAACATGGCGCGCATCGCCAAAGTAGCCGCTTCATCTGCACTGTTCTTGTCGCCTCGTCCCATCCAGGGTGCTGAAGCTAACGCAGCCAATTCTGTTACTCTGACAATTTCCAACGCCAGTTCGCGTTCCATTTTTCCCACTTCCTTTCCAATTTCCAAAAGCATAACGTGAAAGCGGTACTAAATCCATCGCAAATCCATATGAAATTGATCTATAAAAGGCGTCGTAGCGCCTTTCGAAAGATTTAAACCTTATTTATCCAATTAATATGTTGGTTGATTCCGCTCCTTTTTTGGGCTGGTTTTAAGCGTCCAATCCACCTGATTTCTTACTTAAATATTAATTTTATTTTCCATTTTCCGCTCTAAAACAAAATAATTCAACATGGTGGATTAACACGTCCGTTTCGTGCGTAAAAAGTTCTTTTAACATGAGGTATATACAACTTATATTGTGACTATTAAGAACATAACGCTAGCTAACAAATTCCGAACGAAAACGATTTTAGGCTGACTGTCCAAACGTAGAAATAAACTAATAAATTGTAATGATGATCCTTGGGATCAGCTTATTACCTTCACGATTATTGAGCTAATTTATACCGACAATGATGTATTAATCAGGCCTTTAACTTTTGTCAAAGCCATAGATGCAGCTTATGGAGGTCATCGAAAATAATAAGTTTACATAATATTTATTATGTAATAATTATCTTCAATTTCTTCATTTTATTATTCAACGGTTCTGGCGAAACATAAAAAAAGTCCGAAAGAATTCTGCTCAATAGCATTTTTCTCCCAAGCTTTTCCCTCGATGATCTAGTTATAGTATCGTTTTGGTCATTATCAAATCAATCTGTTCCTCATCTCCCATAACAAAGGCATGGGCTCCAGTCTGAACAAACCCCATCTTTTCATAAAATGCGATGGCATTTTCATTTTTCTCCCACACGCCTAACCAAATATTCGTCTTGTGATGTTCTGCTGCCATCTCAATGGCTTTATGGAGCAGTACCTTACCCAGGCCATGTTTTTGGAATTCTTTTTTGATGTATACCCGCTCGATCTCAAGGGATTCCTCCCCCATCTTCTCAGATTGAGCATCATTGATATTCACCTTCATATAGCCAGCAACTTGATTATCGACATAAATAAAAAGAAATTGTGAATCCGCCATGGAAAGTTCGCTTTCTAATTGTTCCCGATTAAACGCCTTTTCCAGATAAGCTTTCATATTTTCGGGTGAATTTTGCGCTTTAAACGTTTCATTAAACGTCTCATAACTAATCTCCTGCAGTTCACACACCTGTTCGATGGTACATATCCCTATACGAATCGTCATCTATAATCACATTCCTTTATCAAGTTAATCATTTGTTGCAAATGCAATAAAAAAGTATTACATTGAATTTAACTCAATTTTGTTGTATTTGCAACATAATATAAAAGAAGAGGTTGAATGAATTGAAATATGTTCTTTTTGTCACAGGTATTCTAATCTTAACGCTTGGTATTTCCCTTACCATTCAATCTGAACTGGGTACTTCACCGTTTGACGCACTGCTGGTAGGGTTGTCACAACATGTAGGCCTAAGTGTAGGGAGCTGGGAAGTCATCCTTGCTTTCCTGTTAATCGGATGCAATTCGCTGTTGAAGCAGCAAAAACCCGAGTTTCTGGGACTCGTCACCGCATTCATTACTGGTGTGGGGATTGATATATGGCTTTATGTATCTGATTTCTTGATTACACCCGAAGTTTACTACACCAAATTGATGACTTTTGTCATTGGTTTAGTGATCATCAGTATCGGTACTGCAATCTATTTACAGACTAATTTCGCACCCATTCCGATTGACCGCTTAACATTAATCCTGCATGAACTCACTCGAACTCCTTTATTTATATCAAGAACATTCATTTACCTTGTATTTTTGATTCTGGCCTTTCTGCTCAGTGGACCGATCGGGCTTGGAACGTTGCTAACCGTATGTTTTGCGGGTCTACTTCTTCAGTTCATCATGGGCCATACGAAAAAGACAATAGATCACATATTAAGAGACATGGATACATCGTCGAGCACTTAACATGAGAAAGAACATTCGATCTAATGAGTGTACACCGTCTACAAAATAAAAAGCTGGATCAGAGGTTTCAACCCTGATCCAGCTCACTAAACGTTCTTTCTACCTTTTACGGCTCAATTCCCCATACCAGCTGGCCGTTCACATAACCGGTAACCTTATCATGGTTTGCGAACTGACTACCGGATGCCTTGAACGAGTAATCGTTAGTCTGTGTGTAATTCGTCCAATTGTTCTTGGAAAAACGTGCTTGAATCTCTGCGCTCTGGCCCGCATTCAGTGATCCCGCCGCACTTGTAAAGCCCACTTCAAGATAATGATCCGCTTCGGCAACTGGAGTCGCCAGTTTAACGAAATTGCTCGTTACATTTGCACTGCCCATACTGGCCCAGTCGGACCAGAAACTCTGAGCTTCCTCCCCGTCAATAGTATAGTAATACCGGAGTTTTACATCACTTAACGGAATAGCCGAATTACCTGAGTTGACCAATTTGAACTTGGGTGAAATTCCGTTGGCAGATGCACTTGTATTGCCGTTAAAAGCTTGAATCGTCAAATCCCCCGCAGGTACAGTAACCGTGCTGTCTACTACATTCACTGTAAGTTCAGCGTTATTGCCTCCATTAAAGTGAAATGTTAATACGTTCTCGCCCAGCGGCAGTGCAGCAAGGTAGGATTGGTTCAGAACAACAGCAGAGCTGGATGCTGTATAGTTCTGACCCGCTACAAGCGTAGCATTCCCCTTTGTGATGCTTGTAAGCTGACGGCCATTTAAGGTGAGAGATACGGAAATATCCTGTGACGGAGTCGTCGCTTTATCAAATGTTGCATTCACAGGAGAAATCACAGCATTTGTACCCGGTGTTGAATCCACAATTTTGACTTTTAACACAGGGTCCTGACCTTGATTAAAATCCAGAACAATCGAATGCTCACCAACTGGCAGGGTTGCCAGATAAGTTTTTTTCAACAGTAATGTGCTTCCGTTCAAGGTATAGTCTGTCGTTGCGGTCAACGCATTGTTGCCTGCCCGGAGAGCAGTCAGCGTATGACCGTTTGCATTCACAGTTACGGTTTTATCGCTTTGATTGGGTGTGTATTTGTCAAATTCAACGTTTCCAGGTGTAATGGATGCACTGGGGTTGGGATTGTTAACCTTTAGATTTGGCAGCTCATCCAACGTAATGACATAATCACTTTGATAAAGCGTTTTCAATGTTGCCGGGTAATTAAAAGCAGAACTCATCAGATGCTCGCCATACCAAGGGCAGAAGTACAGCCATCCTGATTTCTCCTCTGTCAGATTTTTCACACTTGGGATCGTATCGTTCTCCGTCATGGCTACCATTTTCGTACCATTCGTCAACTCAACAAGCTTATAGAAAATCGAGGTAATTGCATCCTCATTCGGCACGCCAGACAAACCGTCATAACGGTTGTAGATCGTATTGTATTTGTCGTATCCCACCAGATCTACCTGATCATCTCCCGGATACCAGGCAGGAGAAGTGCTGTATACGTAGCTGTTGTAGGTCCAGATCAGATTATGCAAACCATACGTCTCGGTCAATTCAGTATATAGCAGATCCCATAGCTCTTTGTACACTTCTGCACCTGCCGAAGCCCACCAGAACCATGCCCCTTCCCCGTTCAGCCCGCCGTTGCCTTCTGCTTCATGATACGGACGGAAAAGCACTGGCACGTTGTTGTCCTGCAAAATTAGCAGTTGTTCTGCCAGATCCTCGATGGTCATCATCACGTATTGATACTCTTTGGTACCGGGAATTACCGCATTTGCTGTATTAAAATTCGTTTCTGTTGGCTTGTAGGTCGCCTCTTTCCAATCCACAAAGTCCCCAAGCTCATACGTATTGAAATTACGAGGTACATTGATATGCCAGGAAGCTGTTGCAATACCTTCACGGTTATTCACCCAATCAATCATACGATCGGTTGTACCGTCCTCCCAACCATACAACGGATTATAGTTCATCAGATCAAAGCCACGGATTGCAGGATACTTTCCGGTCAGATCATGAATCCACTCGAATTCAAGCTCTGTATCTCCGTCATTCCCTCCTCCATAGATCTCTTGCTGACCAGAAATAATGTTGTTTCCGTATACCTCCGTTAAATAATTCATCAAAATTTGAGTTTCCGGTGTAGCTTCAGGATCAGTGAGAACTGGTTGTACATTCAAAGGGTCCAAATCCGCATGATCCACTGTAAAAGTATCAAAATACGCGAAGCCCCAGCCAGCCTTCAGCTCAATCGTGTTGGCACCCTGATTCAACTTGTGAAAGCCAAAATCGAAGTCTGACCATGTTGTCGTGTACGGAAGCATATACGAACCTTTGGTAACACCGTTTACGATTAAATTTTGTGACCTTCCATCTGCACTGAGCTCCTGCATATATCGTGTGGAGATCGCGTACATGCCGGTTTCCGGGACAGTCACTGTGAAGGTTAATGTGCCAGAGTTCTGCATCCAGACAAATCCGGCCCCTGAGAATCCGGGCTTGGGTTGTCCATAGATTGAAGTAACCACTTGAAGATCTGGGGTGAGCTGCGCATCTTCGCTCTCGATGGTGAACAATGGTGTGTCTGCATGAACGGGCGCTGTCATTAATCCAATCAGTAGGGCCAATGCCAGCATCATTGCGGTTGCCTTTTTGAGCAAATTTTTCATCAATTCCATCTTCCTTCCCAAGTGAAATATGATAATGAAATGTCAATGAACCCATTCATGATGGCGCTTTCATTTTAAACATAGCATGCACACCAATATTTGTAAATATATGGTGAATAAGAATGTTTGAAATTCTTTTGTACCAGTACTTTGAACGCCATTTGTCCATCGTTCCACCAATATTGAAGACAATTCGAAAACGGTTCATTATCTAATCAGTTTCGGGCCTAAACTTCGTCTCCCGTTTGATGAATGTACTTGGCAGAAAACCTACAAAAACAAAAAAAGCATTCCTGGATCGGATGCTTTTTCAAAGTGCGTTTCTTCAATTCATCTTTTTTTATGTCTACGTCCTGCGTCCCGACTCAACTAACGGATTCCTCGGGAGATGTTTCCTTTATCACACAGCGTTCCCCTGCCTTGCGTACCGCCCGAATAATGCCACCGTAGCCGGTACAACGACACAGATTCCCGCACAATCCCGTTTCAATCTGTTCTTGAGAAGGCTCAGGATGTGCATCCAGTAATGCCTTGGTTGAGATCACCATGCCCGGAGTACAATAGCCGCACTGAAAACCACCTTCCTCTACAAAAGCCTGTTGAATTGGATGCAGAGTGCCTTTCTCCTCGCCGTGCAGACCTTCAATCGTCATAATGTCACTGCCTTCACATTGATAAGCCATGACAAGACAGGAATTCACAGGCTCTCCATTCATCAGAACCATACATGCGCCGCAGCGACCAACTTCGCAGGATACTTTGGTACCCGTTAGCTGCAAATGAGTCCGAAGCACATCGACAAGTCGGGTCGTTTGTGCAATCTCCAGATGTTTCTGCTCGCCATTCACCACGGCTGTCCAGTGATTATCAATTGGCTTACTCATGATGGACTCACTCCTTCCTGCAAAGGTACATTTAAAGGTCTGACCAGTTGTTCCCTCGGTACAGGAAGACGGTTAACCCATACGCCTGTTGCCTGATGAATTGCAGCTGTTATGGCCGGCGCAAGCGCAACGGAGCCAATTTCACCGATCCCTCTAGGGCCAAACGTATCACCTTCTGGTAAGTCTTCAATTGCCTCAACCTCCAGATTGGTATGAATATCCTGAATGGTTGGGATCAGATACGTGTCGAGGTTGGTGGTTACATAACGGCTGTCCTGCATGACCGCATCCTCGGTTAACGTGAATCCAAGCGCCATGACACTGCCACCTTCAATCTGTCCGATATAACCCATAGGGTTGATAACCGGGCCTGCCGCTACAACATGGCGTGTATCAAGTAGCTTGGTTTCGCCGGTCAATGTATTTACTTCTACCTCTGCCGCAACCGCCGCATACGTATACAAATAATGCCCGCCTACCACGTTGTCTGGCGTAGTTGGGTAATCAAACTTTGTATCGAAAATCCATTCATCGGGCTCGCCCTGCATGACAAGCTCCGCATACGAAACCACAGCACATGAGCGAACTCCTTCTTTTGCTGCAGAATCGAACCCAGCTTCAGAATCTTGATCTACTCCCTTCAGCGCCTGCATTTCCTCCTTCTCGCTCGTTCCTGCCCCTTGCCCAGCTGTTTCCACTTCAGGAGTTTCACCAGGAAGCTGGTCTTTACGCCATACACCGCCAGGTCCTGTCACCAGTTGCTCTGCCGGAATGCCCGACATTTCAGACGCGACAGCGAGAACACGGGAACGAAATGGAGTCTGCAAGCGTTGAAGAGCCATCCCTGCCATCGTTGTTGAACGTGAAGCTGTACTTGATCCGCTGTGTGGCACACGATCCGTATCTCCGATAATAATACTGAGATCCGATGTACTGCATTGAAACAGATCACATAACATAATTTCCAGCGTTGCAATAAGCCCCTGACCAAATTCCTCGTAGCTGAACGCCACCTCAATCTTGCCTTCGTTGTTCAGGGACAGGCGGCCTCCCGCAGGGTCCGGAATACCGTAACCGAGCCCTGCACCGTGCATCGCGATGGCTGCTCCGACTCCGCGTTTGATCCACGGCGGCAGAGCAGGATCTGCCGGGGGATGCTGATGTTTTTGCCACAGTTCGGAGCGATCCAATGCCTCCCATACTTGGGACAGTCCATCCGTAACCAGAATGCGTTGATTCAGTGGTCCAGGATCATTCTTTTCCCTCATATTACGTCTGCGGAACTCCCAAGGGTCCATGTTCATGATTGCTGCAAGCCGATCCATCTGACCTTCCATGGCAAAAATCGCCTGATTCCCGCCAAATCCGCGAAACTCACCTGACAGCCCATTATTCGTGTATACAGATACACCTTCCACATCCACATTCGGAATAGCGTAGGGTCCAAGGCAATGTTCGGTGCAGAAGTTCAGCACGGGTGCACCAAGTGTGGCGTAGGCTCCCGTATCTGCTGTAATGCGGACACGATGCGCTTGTATGGTACCTTCTCGACTCATGCCCGTCTGCATTTCAATTTTCATCGGATGCCGCTTCAGCCCCGCACGGACGGATTCTTTGCGTGAATTATGCATTTTCACAGGACGACCGCATCTCAAGGCCAGCAATGCACCATAAGGCTGTACGTTTAGTTCATCTTTTCCGCCAAATGAACCACCAATCGGTGAAGACACCACCCGGATATCTTCTTCAGGACAACCAATGATGCGCGCAAGCTGCATCCGGTCTTTATAACCATGTTGCGTTGCCGCGTATACATTCAGCCTCCCCTCTTCATCCGGGACAAACAGGCCACCTTCTGTCTCCATGTACGCATGCATCTGACGAGGCGTATAATACGTCTCTGTCACGATATGATCACACGTGGCAAAAGCTTGCTCGGCATCTCCACGTTTGATCTCCGTGCGATGCAGCACATTGCCTGGACCATGCTCATGTAACTCTGGTGCACCTGGAGCCAAGGCAGCGTCTGTACTATTCAGAGGTGTGAGTTCCTCATACACTACACGGATCGTATCCAGTGCAAACGCCGCACGTTCCGGAGAATCCGCAGCAACCGCTGCAATGGCGTCACCGACATAACGCACAATATCCTCACAGAACACAGGCTGGTCCGGGGTCGCAATACCAAAACGATTCAGACCAGGCACATCTTTGGAGGTCAGAACCGCATAGACACCTTCCAACGCCTCAGCTTCCGAAGTATCTATAGACAGAATGCGAGCATGAGGATATTCACTTCGCAATACTCTGCCATGAATCATGTCAGGTAGCGTCATATCCGTCAGATATTGAAGCTGGCCTGTTACTTTGGGCGCCCCATCTGGCCGCAGGTGCCAACGTTTCCCGCTCTGTTTCCGGTTCAGCAGCATGATCCCTCTCCCCCTTTGTGTGATCGAAGTCTTCTATTCGTGAAGTGCCTCCCATAGCCCAGCACCAAGCATATTGCCTGCGGTCTGTTTGCGATATTGTTCTGTTGCAAATGCATCACCATACGTTGTAAACTCATCAGCCACAGCAGCTGAAAGAGTCGCGGCTTGCATGACAGAAGCTTCGCTACCAAGAAGCTGTTGTTCTGACTCCAGAAGTCGCATCGCCATGCCTGAGCCCCCGCCAGCCGCAATCGCAATCTTGGTCCAGCAGTTATCCGAGTCAATCTCACCGTATAACGCAACCGTCACCAGCGATGCACTGAACGTCTCCCGTCGACCCAGCTTGCGATAAAAGGAAACTGCTCGTGCAGCAGGTCTGTACTCACCTTCCACATCAAGCATAGAGGACGGTCTCATCGGAATATGAATCGAGATTAATACGTCCCCTGGATTACGGCTGCCATCCCGTCCACCCTGAAGCCAGGAAGACACACTGCGAATCTCTATTCCGTTGTCAGTCAACCAGTGCAGCTCCGCATCATATACAAGCAAAGCAGGCAACGTATCTCCTACTCCGGATACAATATTCCCGCCAATGGTTGCCACGTTTCGAATGGAAGGAGCAGCAATTGCATTCACCGCTTCTTGCAGGATCGGCAGTTGATGCAGCAACACTTGTGCAGCACATTCTTTTAATCGGGTCATGGCTCCAATGACCATCTCGTCTCCACGAGTAGATACACCGCTTATTTCAGGAATACGAGCCAGGCTAATCATGTGTTCAGGCGCTGGAACCAAGCCGCCCTCCCACTGGGTTCTTAGCAATGTTCCACCTGCCGTGTAACAACATATTCCCTTGAGTCTACTTCTCAACGTTTGCAGTTCTTGCAGATTCTCAGGCTGCCATACCGATGGCACGGCTCCAGAACCGTATGCCGGTGTTACCATCGCTGCACCCCCTTTCTCTCTCTTCCTTGGGCAGGAAATTCAACCGTCTGATCCAGATAATTCTTCAAATCATATGAGAGTTCAGCAGCAACGTCAATTACCTTTACATCGTTTTGGATAAATGTATAAAACCTGCGTTCTATTTGTGCTTGATGCATGATGATCTATCGAAAGCTAACACGGGTTCTCATTCAGAACATGTTAAAAGAAGACAAACAGGCCAACCAGACTGCCTGGCTGACCTGATCATGTTATTAAATTATACATAGTCATTAATCTTCTCCTGTTATTTAGTCTGTCTGCTGCGATTCATATACATGATTCAGAATGCGTTCCAATTCCGGTTCTGTATCCGCATCCCAGAAACTAGTCTCAGACAGTGGTACATGTACACCTGAATAGTTAGCGCTACGCATGATCTTGCGTGCCCCTTCATCTCCATGTAGAGACAACAGAGGCCCGAACATATGGGAGCGAAAAGCAACAGGAGGCTTGCCTCCCTCACCATCGGTAGCTGCGACATAGTCACACAGGTTGTGGGTAGCCAGTGCTCTGGTCACCCGATTGATATCCTGTGCTTGTAATAAAGGCTGATCGCCCAGTAACATGAGAATGCCCTCCGGTTTGTACTCCATGGCCGACAACACGCCAGAATGAAGAGAATTGGCCATGCCGCAGGCATAGTCAGCACAGACCACAATTCGAAGTCTTGCTGTGGGATGATAGGCATACGCGGCAGAATCAAACCATTTTACAGGCAGCCATGCCAACGAATCTTCCGGTTTGACCACACAAACCACTTGATCCAACTCCGAATTCAGCGCAGCTTCCAGTGACCATGCAGCCAGGGACCTCCCGTCAGGCATGATAACCGCGAGTTTATCCCGACCAAGACGACGACTCTTACCTGCTGCCAGAACTATGCCCGTCATTCGCATGTGCAACGCTCCCCTTCTGAACCTCAGAACTCAAGGAAGAGACCTTCTGTTTACATGCGATCAATTCCGCTGCAATGCTGATGGCGATCTGTTCGGGCCCATCTGCTCCGATGCTCAATCCAACGGGAGAATGCACACATTTCAACGGTGGTAAGCCATCCAGCAGACGGGCCGTTCGTGTTTTCGAACCCATGATGCCAAGATACGCGTACTCACAGTCCACTAACATCTCCAACAGTTCACGTTCGTGGGGATAATTATGACTCATTAAAATCAAATAATCTCCGTTGTGCACGTTTAACAAAGGCATAATCTCACACGGGAAACCCATTACCAGTTCAGCTTCAGGGAATCGTTCCGAGGTGCATAAGGACTCTCGCCAATCGGCAACTACAACACGGAATCCTGCAGACCCGGCGAGGCTGGCAACAGGAATAACATCATTCCCGGCTCCGACGATAATCAGGCGAGGCTTAGGAGCGTACAACGAAGTAAGTTGCTGCGGAAGCTCCCAGGGATTCGTTGAAATTCCGTCATTTGTCGGTATTTCAGCATCAGTATCAGAGATATGTTGTGAATCACCGGATAGATGGGAAGAGTGAGATTCGTTTGACGTAGCAGTTACCATTTCAGACACAAGCGTAAGGTGAGGTATATCGGGAGAATGTTGTGTTGATGCCGTATGTTCATGCTTGATATTACCACTACTGTACTGTTCATCAATCTGCAATGAAGCTGGATTATAATTCGCCACGCGATCATGAGGAGGGACGAGCGAAGGACGCATGATTGCGTGGCGCGGAGTACTCGTTAGTTCAATCCGTGTCCATCCATATTGAACCCTTGTGTAATCATCTTGGAACGTTCGGGTTAACGCTGTTGCAGCGCCGGATTGAAAACACTCTTGCATCTGCTGCAACGTATTTCGGAGTTCACCACACACAGGTTCAAGCAACACAACAACGAGTCCGCCGCAGCCAATCGTCTCCCCCCAGGACAGATCATCTTCGGGACGCATGTCGTACTCCGCGAATTCCATCTGGTTTGTATCCAGCACACGGCTCACCCGGGCCTGAAGATCACTCTCCAGACATCCCGGACTGATACTGCCAACCATTTTGCCATCCTCGGTCAACAGCATAGAGACTCCCTGCTTACGGTAAGCATGACCCTCTACCTTGATCGCTGTTGCGAGCACACAGCGCGTTTCACGGGCTGCGATTGCACACAGATCATGCATTTCCATAGCGGTCCCCATCCTTTCTGGAATTGCATAAACTTCCTTCGATCAGATACGTTTCATCAATCTCGCAATACTCTTATCCGACTCACGTAGCACAATGCCACGATCAATCGTCTGAATCTTACGATTCTTGAGCACGATACTTCCGTCAATAATAACGGTATCCACACAGCTACGTGTTGCGGAGTACACTACGCGGGAATAGACATCTGTCTCATAGGAAGGGTACGTGTGGAAATCATCCAGATCCAGCAGCAGCATATCTGCCTTTTTGCCCACTTCAAGACTGCCAATTTCCTTCGACAAGCCAAGCACCTCTGCACCACCCATGGTAGCCATACGCAATACAGTCCGGGCATCCATCACTGTTGGACCATGAGGAATCTTCTGCATCAGAGCTGTGAGGCGCATCTCCTGAAACATATCCAGATTGTTGTTGCATGCGGCACCATCGGCCCCAATCCCAACCGCGATCTGACGATTCAGCAGATCCGGAATATCGGCTACCCCGGAGGAAAGTTTCATATTTGATCCAGGGCAGTGAGTGACTTTGACACCGCGCTTGCGGATGATCTCTTTCTCTTCTTCACTCAGCCATACACAGTGTGCCAGCACCAATCTGGGGGTCGCCAGACCGATATGATCGAGGTATACGATGTTACGCATTCCGCGTTCGTGTTCGACCAGTTCAATCTCTCCGCGATTCTCGGAGGCATGGGTGTGGACTTTGACATGATATTTATTGGACAGGTCGCGCACTTCTATCAACAATTCCTCGGTACACGATACAACGAAACGTGGACAGAAAGCATATTGAATGCGTCCTCCGCCAAACCCGTTCCATTTCTCCAGCAGATCCACACTCTGTTGCAGCGAAGTCGCTGTATCCTCACGCAGGGGTTCCGGAACTTCGTCTCCATGATCCATCATCACCTTGCCGGAGATGACCCGGATGCCGCTCTGTGCCATCGCCTGAAACGCCGAGTCCGTGTGATGTACCGTCTCCATATCCAGAATGGTCGTCGTTCCGCTGGAGATTAATTCGCCAAGTCCAAGCATTGCCGAATAATAGACGGACTCCTCATCATGCGCTGCTTCCAGCGGCCAGATGCGTTGACGGAGCCAATCCATCAGTTCCAGATCATCCGCACGTCCACGGAACAAGGTCTGACACAGATGAATATGCGTCTGGATGAAACCTGGCAACAGCACTTTGCCACGAGCATCAATGACCTGGTCAGCTTGCACGTCTATGTGAGCTGCGATCTCCTTGATTTTGTTATCCTCGATCAACAGATCTCCGATGAACACTTCCTCTTCTGCATTCATCGTCACAAGCTGTGCGCCTTTCAGCAGGATCGTTCCCATGCCAATCTCCCCTATCTGTGTCTGTCTATAGTATTCATGTAGCTGTTACCATCCAATAGCCATACCGTCGCCTCTAGGGTCTGCTGCGCCGCTGATCATGCCGTCCTCCCGAATGACAATGCCTTGCGACTGTCCCATAATACCGTCCCACGGCGCTCTCGCTTCAACGTTATGTCCCCACTGGGCAAGGGTTGCACATACGTCATCATGATATCGGTTCTCCACACGCATCGTATCGCCTTCTTCACCCCAGGTACGTCCGTACACCCAACGGGGCAGGCTGATCGCTTCCTGGATATTGAGCCTGTAATCAAGCACTCCGGTAAGCACCGATAATTGTGTCTGCGGCTGGCCTTCTCCGCCCTGCGTGCCCACGAGCATATAAGGTTTGCCATCTCGTGTAACAAGGCCCGGCATGAGGGTATGGAATGAGCGTTTGTTCGGTTCCAG
Organism: Paenibacillus sp. FSL R5-0701; assembly: GCF_037973995.1. NCBI lineage: Bacteria > Bacillati > Bacillota > Bacilli > Caryophanales > Paenibacillaceae > Paenibacillus > Paenibacillus sp. FSL R5-0701. The sequence goes on from NZ_CP150230.1 coordinate 4,001,345, forward strand.
TACGTTGGCATCTCTCTGATCTAGGGAGAAAAACGACCCCCGGTTCTGCATGATAACCCCCGTATCCCCTGGGACATAGGCTGCACCAAAGTCAAAATACAGGCTTTGGATGAATGAAACGGCATTGCCTTCGCTATCCACAACCGCTGCATACGCCGTGTCCTGACCTATCGTTTTGGACAAAAACGGTTGTGCTACAGGTGGAGCAGACTGAATCTCATTCCACAATTGGTCTCCGTAACTCTTGGATAATAGAAGATCCAGCGGAATGTCCCTGAAATCCGGGTCCGTCAGATAACGGTCACGATCCCGAAATGCCTTTTTCACCACTTCCGCCATCAGATGATAGAATTCAGGTGAGGTACGTGCTACAGAGGACAGATCGGTATGCTCCAGCATATTTAACATCATCAGCATCGAGAATCCCTGCGAGTTGGGCGGCATCTGATGAACTTCATAGCCACGATACTCCGTGCTAACGGGTTTCACCCACTCGCCCCGATGCCCTGCAAAGTCTGCTGGTGCAAGCATGCCCCCATCCTCACGAATAGCCGAAGTCAGACGATCCGCGAGTTCTCCTGTATAAAAAGTATCTCGCCCTTCCGTCTGAATCAGACGAATGGAGGCAGCAAGATCAGGCTGGATCAGCAGCTCACCTTCCTGCAAAAGTGTACCCAAAGGCGCAAATACCGCTCGCAGCGGTGTATGCCCCATAATGAAATCTTCATCCCTTTCCATCCACAGGCGGAGATTCCGGGATACAGGGCATCCTTTTTCTGCATACTGCACCGCAGGTTCAAGCAACTGCTCCCACGGTAACTTACCGTACCGGGACCAGACTTCCCACCAGGCATCCACCATTCCCGGAACCGTGATGGCACTAAGCACACCACGCTGAGGGATGGCATTCATGCCCATCGCTTTGAACGTATCCGCATGAATGCCTGCGGCTGAGCGGCCACTTCCGTTATAGGCGGTAATCTCACCACTGGCTCCGTCATGAATCAGGAAGAAAGCATCCCCTCCAAGTCCGGTCATATGTGGATATACCACACCCAGTGTTGCACTGACCGCAACAGCAGCATCATAAGCATTCCCGCCCTTCTGGAGGATGGAGCTTCCCACTGCACTCGCCAGATAATGAGGAGAGGTGACCATGACCTCTCTGGAGATTGGCATCTGATTTAACATAAGGCGCCCTCCTTCCCTGCATACACATCCAATGCGGCCTGCACCGCTTCACCGGCAGGTAATACGTGACGATGACGGAGAAGAACAGCTTCCAGCGCTCCCAGCACATGAAGTACGTTCTTGCGTTGGCAGCTGAATCCCATTGTACCGATCCGCCAGATCTGCCCTTTTAACGGTCCAAATGAACTGGCAATCTCAATGCCGAAATCGTTCAGCAACATGCTGCGCACCGACTCACCATCAATCCCCTCCGGAATCGTGATACAAGTGACCACCGGAAGTTTGCTTGACATATCCCCGTACAGTTGCAGTCCCATTCCCTGAATTCCAGCGACCAACGCACGTTCATTTACCAGATGTCTCTGGAACCTGGCCTCCAATCCTTCTTGCAGCAGAATGCGTAATCCTTCGTGAAGACCGTAGAGCATGGAGGTAGCCTCCGTATGATGGTTCAACCGTGCCGAACTCCAGTAATCCTGCAATTGGCTCAGGTCAAAATAATTACTGGCAATCGTGCGGCCTTCTGCCCGCGCACTGGTTGCATCCCGCAGTCCGCGTTCAACTGTTTTGCGGCTCATCAGTTTCTGCTCCACACGACTGTTATACGTGAGAGGTGCCATTCCTGAAGGAACGGACAGGCATTTCTGCGTGCCACCCATCACCGCATCTAGATGCCAGGCATCCGTCTCCACCGGCGTTCCACCAATGGTAGCCACAGCATCCACGACGAGTAAAATATCAAGGTCGCGACAGGCTTTGCCAATCTCGGCAAGGGGCTGCATCTGACCGGTGGAAGTCTCACCGTGAACCATCGCAACCAGACTTGGTTTATGGGTATGGATCGCCTTGATCACCTCTTCCGGATCAAATACCGTTCCCCATTCCGTTTCAAAAAAGACAACCTCTGCACCGCAACGTTCCGATATTTCAACCAGCAGATGTCCGAATCGCCCGTAGATCGGAACGAGAACTTTGTCACCGGGCTGAATTAGGCTGACCAACACAGCTTCTATCCCTGAACGGGATGTACCATCAACTGGATAACACCACTCGTTATCAGTCATATATAACTCTCGTAGCATCGCCATTGTCTCGTTCATCAAAGATGTGAATTCCGGGTCAAACTGCCCTAGGATCGGAAAGGATAATGCTCTAAGTACACGTGGATCAACCTCAACGGGGCCCGGGGTCATAATGGTCCGCAAGGACGGAGATAACTCTTTATAGTTGGACATCTTCATTCAACTCCCGTAACCGTATTTATAGAGTAGCTGGACCAGAACCCGAAAACCGTGCATCAGGTCTGCTTCAGCTGTATATTCAAGTGGATTATGACTAATACCATCCTGGCTCGGCACAAAGATCATCGCTGTCGGACAAGCCGGCTGAAAAATCTGCGAATCATGTCCGGCACCGCTTGGCATGGGCCAGTAGGACAATTGCTCCTGCTCACAGATGTTTTGAATGTCCGAGATCATCTGCGCATTCATGGGGATGGGTGTGACAGATAGATGTTCTTCCCAGTCCAGTCCGAGCTGCTGCTCGGCTGCGATTCGACTAAAAGCCTGGAGCACCTCCTGCCAGCAGCGATCAATACTCTCCTGCCGGATATGACGAATATCCAATGAAAACACCGCCCGGGCTGCAACCACGTTCCCAACACCCGGATCGGCCGTGATTCGCCCAACCGTGGCTACGAGTGGTTCTCCTGCTTCCAATGCGATACTCCTTACCGCAGCAATCATCTCGGCTGCTCCGGCAAGTGCATCCTTGCGCCAGGACATCGGCGTCGTCCCCGCGTGATTCGCTTCACCGCTGACGGTAATACTGAACCTCTTCTGACCTACGATATCGGATACAACTCCAATTGAATGTCCAAGACGTTCCAGAACCTGACCTTGCTCAATGTGAAGCTCAATAAAGGCACCGTAATTTTTCGCGGCAGGTCTATATGCACTATCGGGTCCAAAGCCCGCATCGCGGATCGCTTGTGCAAAGGTAATGCCGTCTTGATCCTTCAAATGCTCTACGTCCTCGAAAACTGTCATTCCTGTTATACTGCGCGAACCCCAATACGCAAAAGGGAAACGACTTCCTTCTTCCTCACATAGGGATACCACTTGAAGTGTGCGTTTCGGTGCTCCAAAATGCTTTTGTAAATACTCCAATGCAAGAACTCCCGCCACCACACCGTAAGCACCATCATATTTACCACCGTATACCACGCTGTCAATATGTGATCCGGTCACAATCGGTAATTCTTCAGCACCAGTCGCTGATTCCTTACCCTCACTCTTGAGTGTGCCATACAGATTACCGGACTGGTCAAATTCGGGAGACAGCCCTTTCTCCTGCATTTTGGTTGCAAGGGCACCTTGTGCTTCACACCAAGCCGAGTCATACAACAGTCGTGTGACGCCACCTTGTGTATCCGCACCATATGTCGACAGCCAGTCAAGCATGGCTTGCAGCTCCACCTGTTCCACATCCGGCAATGGAAGAGGAGCATTATTTGTACCGGATGACCGGTATACTCCAGATTCCGTCATGTCGTCTCCTCCGTTCCCGCTTCGATGGGACTAGAAGAGTAAGCCGCAATGTGTCGCCCGAGAGGCACGGGAGATAATCCGGATTCCGAGTTGTAGACACGATGCCCACGGCAAAATACGTCTGCAATCTGACAGTTAAATGTACGTCCTACATAAGGGCTCTGTTTATGCGTGTAGAGCAGATCCTCCGTGTTCAGGGTTGTGCTCTTCTCCCAGTCAATCAGGACCAGATCTGCATCCTTGCCAATCGCAATCTCTCCTTTGCTCTCCAGACCAAGCCTTCTGGCAGGTTGCAAGGAGAGCACTCTTCCGAGCAACGGGAGGTCGATATTACGCTGAAGATGTCCATCCTCCAGCATGATTAGCAGTGTGCTTTGCGCCCCGGATATACCGCCCCAGATTTCGAAGAAGTTATCAGATTGTTTCATGGATGGCGGACATGGAGAATGGTCCGAGGCAATACCATCAATCAATCCCGAAGTCAGTGCATCCCATAACTGCTCCTGCTCGCAAGAGCTGCGAAGCGGTGGAGCACATTTCGCTACAGCACCTAATCGGACCACATCCTGATCGGTCAGCGTCAGATAATGAGGGCATGTCTCCGAAGTGACATCCTGCCCACGCCGTTTTGCTTCTGTAATCAGATCCAGTGCTTCCCGGGTGCTAATATGCACAAAATGCAGCGCACAACCGGTCAGTTCACCATACTTCAACGCCCGGGCAACCGCGACGACTTCAGCTTCCACAGGACGGGATCGGATATAATCCATCGGTTCAGTCTTTCCCTCCGCAATGCTTCTCGCAGCGAGTTCGGCAACGATGCCTTCGTCCTCTGCATGAAGTGCCAGCACACGGTTTAATTTGGCAAGCTCATGCATTCCGTCCAGCAATGTATGGTCATCGGCTCTGGCAAAGAGGTCTTCCCCATCTCCACCCGGCTCAGACATAAATGCCTTGAACCCGGCAGCACCCAACCCTGCCAGTGGAGCAAGTTCGCCACGATTGCCGGGAACCAAACCTCCCCAGAACGCATAATCAACATAAGATTGGTCTGCAGCTGCTTTCTTTTTCATCTCCCATGCTTCCGGCCTCGTGGTTGGTGGTACGCCGTTAAGTGGCATATCGACATAGGTTGTGATTCCCCCTGCGGCAAGGGCTGCCGAACCCGATCGAAATCCCTCCCAACTGGCGAGTCCAGGTTCATTGAAGTGTACATGAATGTCCACGACACCCGGCATCACTGTAAGGCCCTCAGCTTCTATGATCCAAGTCGCTTCACCAGCGGTCAGCCACGTGGATAGTTCCGTTATTTTCTCACCAGTAATGCCAATATCCAGTTGCTCTACCCGATCTTTCAGCACCACCCGGGCCCCCCGGATGATGGTATCAAATGTTGTCATGTGGATGACCCTCCCCCTGAATCAGAACCGGATGTGTGCATATTCAGCTTCCCCGGTATGTACTGTAACCTCCTGGAGCAATCAATAATGGAATATGGTAATGGCTTGAGGCATCAGATACGGCAAAACGAATCGGAACAATCGTCCATAATGCTTGGCCTAGCTCCTCCAACGAACGCTGTGCGTAATAACTCTCGACATGGAATTGAAGCTCATATATGGCTGACTCCAACTTGCCTCCATCCAGCAGCGGTGCATCCAAACGTCCATCCGCATTGGTCACCGACTCAGCCACTTTTAGCTTGCTTTCCTGTTCTCCATCCCTCTTCAGGGTATACAGCTCGATCCGAACACCCGCAGCAGGCACGCCTTTGGATGTATCCAGCACATGTGTTGTAATTCGTCCACCAGATATCGACATCAGACGTCACCTTCTTTCCCGGCGTTACGGCCGTCTGTTCCCAGATCATCCCTTGTCATCGAGAAACCCTGGAATCCATATGGTGGTCTCGGCTCGGTAAATACTTTGCCTTCTCCCTCTTTCACTTCCTCCAGCACTGTCTCCCAAGTCCGATTGTTGGACTCAAACGAAACCTCACTCAGTTGCTCAAATCGACTTAATAACCTTCGTCCAATCTGGTAGATCAGATGTTGAATGGAAGCGGATCGACACTCATGAAATACCGCAGCAGCCAAATCTCTGACCTGTTCCGCCGCTACATACCGTCCACGCTGATCGTCGATGCCATCTCTCGGATCTTCATAACGCCAATTGATGTTCAGGAAAATAAATAACGGTCGATCCCTTGTATCTGGAAGAGTGGTATATTCATCCTGCATAAATCCGGCAAATTCACTGCCTTTGACCTTGATCAGTCTCAGATCGGCTACACCACTGAAATGGTTGCTGAGTTCAATCGAGTCTCCTGATCGTTCTGCTTCCACGGCAGCTGTCGCACGATCATTCTGCGAATAACGAAATACGAGCGCACTCGGTCGATAACTTCCTTCTAATCCAATGGGTATATCTTCAAAAGGAATCTGGTCCGCTGTCATTTGAACCTTGCTCATCTGCGGATACGTCTCCAGAAAACGCCGACTTACCAGCGCAAGAAATCCTTCCATCGTCGCCCCTGTGTAGTCCGCTGCATGTTTGAGAATGAAATTTTTCATCGAATCGGTTGCCACCACCAGCGAATTATCCCCTTCTGCAAAAGAAGGCAAGAATTCATCACCCTGCACAGCGACCTTAATGTTCAATCCAAACAGAATATTACTGCGTCCCATGAACGGAGATTCCGGGATCGACTGTATACCCGTCAACGGTTTGGCGTAGGAACGATACATCCACACATCCCCTTTGCCGTAATACATGGTCCGCTGCTGCACTGCGGCTGGTTTGCTCACGAACTCATGTTCATGACCGATCTGTGCGAGCCACTGCTCCAAACGAATACCTGCAATTTTGAATACTTCCTTCAAGGCAGTCTCGAATTCTTCTTCCCTGCCTCGGCGATGACGTTGCCGCATGGATTCGAGGATGGAACTTGCGGTATGGCCTTTTACGGCCAAAATGAATGGAAAGCCAAATTGGCTTGTATATGCTTTGTTTAATTGTTGAAGTTCGTTGAATTGTTCCTGTGAAAGTGAATTTAGCCCTGCACCAGCCTGCTCCTGTACGGAATTGCTGCTCATGCTGATTCGTGCCCCAAGATCCGGGTGATTTCGAAGCAGTTGCAATTTCACCTGGTCATCCGATGCCTGAACCACACTCGTCATCACATGCATCATCTGTTCAAACGAATCGAAAGGTCGTGAAAGCCCGGAACGCTCAGCTACCCACGGTGATTCCTCAAATAAGCCGCCAAACGTATGCACGAACTGTGTGATAGACCAGTTGTTAACAAGTTTAATTAAGTCGCTCATGTTAGAACCTCCGGTCTGTTGTGGATTATTGTTCTTCATTCTAAGTGTCGTTCAATGTCGCGACAACAATATTTACGCAATTTTGTAATATAACATAACATCAGAGTTGTGATTTGTTTGCTGTGCACGGGAAGAGCAGCTTTTGTTACCCTTAAACATGAAAAAACCGCACTCCATCAACGGAATGCGGTTCTTGGGGGTCTAGCCCAGTAGCATTGTCATGTTGCACAATGTGCGGTCTAGAGTTGGACATTGTGCGGTCTTGCAACTGCTTTGTCCCGCACGAACTTGCGGAAGGTAAATACCAGCTTTAATTTAAGCAGATCATTCGTTTTCTTAAAGTCCATTTGCAGCAAGCTGCCAACTTTCTCCATCCGATAAGTGACCGTGTTGCGATGCACAAACAGTTGCTTGGCAGCTTCATTGATCAGTCCGTCATTCTCGATAAAGGACTCCAATGTATTCATCAGCACCTGATTGGGATCACCATCCCTGGCAAGTAGTGGTTCGAGTACTTTATTGCAGTAGTTCTCCATGATGTTATCCGGTACGTGTTGGAACACATAGGCAAATTCGAGCATTTCAAATTGCAACGCACGGTCTTTCATGCCGAATCGACGAGCCAGTTGTCGAGTATCCAGACACTCCTGGTATGCTTCACGGAGCGATTTGGGCTCATGTTTCATTTTGCTGATCCAGAAACGCGGAGCCGGTGCTCCTTTTGCTTCTTGCGCTGCCAGAACATCACCGAAACGGCTCAAGAGAAAACTTGACAGCTCCTCTCCATAATCTCGCCCTGTTGGACAGGTGTAGATGGACAGAATGCCATCCTCAATCTGAAAATGCTGCGAGGCCGTGAATTGCATCAGCGGATTATATTGTAATTCGCGATGAATCTGTTTAAGCAGCTTCCCCTCGGCAAATACAGTCGGCTCAAGTGTAATCAATACGCACTGATAAGTTCCCTGGAATAGATGTACACCTTTGTTTTCACTCATGGTGGTTAATTCCTGCACGGTCATTTTGTTATCCAGATACTGTGTAAGCAGCGTACGCATCTCATCTTGCACGGTCGGATTAATATGCTCACGATAAGTCATATCCATATAAAATGCCAGTACATCCGCAGCCTGCTGGAACAGCTCTTCCTCCGCTCGAAGGGATAAGGCTGAATCGGTAAACACAAGCAACGATCCGTATTCTTCATCATTTTGTTTAATCGGTACACGATGACAACTTCCCTGATTCCATTTCACTCGGTGCATGACGGATTTCCAAGGCCAGCCTTGGGTTACAGCATCCCCTGCGATGCCTTCACTACCGTACAGCACATGCCCTCGAGAACCAATGACGGCAAGCGGATAGTTCAGCACCGTGGCAAGTTCGGCAAACACATTCCGATGTGGTTGCTGTTGCAGTGCAAACTGCATTAATTTTTTCTGCTTTTGCACGACCTCATGCAGCAATCGGTTGCTACGTTCATGTTCAGCCTTGAACAAGGCATTCATCTGGTCCGAGAAAGTGAATTGAAAGGGGAGCTCAAGCAGCGGCAAACGAAGCCGATCAGCTTCCTCGACAATACCTTGGGGAATGGACTGCCAGAAACGTCCCAGCTTGATGCCGAGTCCTGCACAGCCGCGTTCATTCAAGCGCCGCATCAAACGTAATGCATCCGTCTCACTGTCTTTCATAATAAAAGCGGTGGTGAACAACATTTCTCCGGATTTGATCCAATCCGCGATATCAGGAGCGTCCATGACGTTAACGGATTTCATCATCCGTGAAGTCCCTTCCCCACCCGCAACCAGTTTGGCCTCTGACAACGGGTATACCTGTAAAGCCTCTTTAACCGTAAGTTGCATGGACACTACCTCCCATATATATAACACAATATAATGTCATTCTGGTTAACGAAACTAAATTTCGCATAATTTTTCTAATTAAATCCATCTTTATGCATTTAACTTTTATTTGTTGTTAAGTATTATAACATCAATTTTCTAAATAAAGCTTACACGGCAAAAAAATAAAACCTATGACCTAATTACAGCGCAATTTACTGTAATCGGCATAGGTTTTATAAGTTACTATGATCCACATAACGTTGAAGTAATCCATTTGCACGATAACGGAGAGGGCAGAAAAAACCTGAAAAAGCGAAGCGTTCGCCTTTATCCCCGGATTTTCCCCTTTGAAAAAGGGATCGAAAAAATCTGGGGATAACAGCGATTGGAGGGTTGTTCTGTCATCATAGTGTCAGTGTAAATAACTTCTAGTTCAACTACGATCAGATCTCCAATGTTTCGTGATTCATCCATAATTTCATGCGGGATAATACTTCTTTGATGTTCAGTGGTTTGCTGAGATAGTCCGAAGCACCTGCTGCAATACATTTTTCCCGATCCTCTTTCATGGCCTTGGCTGTTAGCGCAATAATCGGAAGCTGGGTCATCCCAAGTCGTTCACGGATCTGTCGAGTGGTCTCATAACCATCCAGTTCCGGCATCATGATATCCATCATGATGAGATCAGGCGTTACTCCTCCGCGTTCCAACAGTTCCAGACACTCGTATCCGTTCTGCGCTGAAATAACATGCATGCCGTATTGCTCAAGAGCGTTAGCTAGTGCGTATACATTTCGAATATCATCATCAACGACAAGCACTTGGCGTCCGCTGAGCAACGCTTCTTCCAGAGGTGTTAATAACACATCCGATGGAGCTGTGGTCAATGAAGGGAGTTTGTTGATCTCCGGAGTGGTGCTAGCCACCTCATTCAGGAACAACCGGGATGTGTGCATGGTCTCAGGCTCATCCATTCTCAGTGGCAGGAACAGCGTGAATACACTGCCATGCCCTTCACGGCTTGTCGCTGAGATAGAACCTCCCAGCAGAGTCGCAAGCGATTGAGAGATGGACAAGCCGAGTCCTGTCCCCCCATATTTACGAGCTGTTGCTCCGTCCGCCTGTTTGAATGCATCAAAGATCTGTAGAAGTTTGTTATCCGCAATGCCAATCCCTGTATCACTGACGGAGAAAGCAAACACGTCGGTCTCTTGGTCTTTGGCTACCGGATGAGTTAGACTCATGCTGGAGATCGTTAAGGCAACTTCACCCTCACTGGTGAACTTAAATGCGTTAGAGAGCAGATTTCGAAGAATTTGGTGCAATCTCATCTCATCTGTCACGATTGTTTCCGGCAAAGGACTTTGGAGCTGAATCCGGAAATCTATTTTTTTCTGTTCCGCTGTTTTCAGGAAATACTGGTTCATGACTTCAGGAACACTGCCCAGATAGACATCATCGAAATCCACTTCCATTTGTCCGGCTTCCACTTTGGATAGATCCAGAATATCATTGATCAGATTCAGCAGGTCTTTACCTGATTTGTGAATGACTGAAGCATAGTTCTGCTCCTCACTATTCAAGTGCTGGTTTTTATTCTCAGACAATATTTCGGATAAAATCAACATGCTGTTAAGCGGTGTCCGCAGTTCATGGGACATGTTCGCCAAGAATTCGGATTTGTACCCTGAGCTTGTTCGTAACTGATCTGCCACAACCGCAAGTTCATTGGCTGATGTCTCAGCAGCACTCTTCTGTATTTCCAGGCGATCATTAAGCATATGGAGCTCTTCGGTCTGCATTTGCAGTTCCTCCGTCTGAGACAACATCTCTTCGGTCTGAGCCTGAAGTTTCTCCGATTGTGCCTGTAATTCTTCATTCAGAACTTGTGACTCATCATATAATTGCTGTAATTCCATGCGAGTGACGGTCGAGTGTAGTGAAACACCAAAAATATCCGTCAGTTCCTGCATCAGCTTCATATCATTCTCTTGCAACGGCTTCATTGAAGCAAGCTCGATTACCGCAATCGTTCTGCCTTCGAACAGGACCGGGACTACAGTAAGTGATGTGGCAGATGTATACCCGAGACCCGAAGAGATTCGGATATAGTTCTGGGGCAGATCATTCATGCGTAGAACTCGCTTCTCCACAGCACTTTGACCTACAAGCCCCTCACCCGGGGCAAGCGACACTTTACCGAGCGAACGTTCTTTCTCTCCATCCCCAGCATATGAAGCCAGGCGCAGCAGTCGATTGTCTTTCCAGTAATATAAGACGCTATATGGAACTTCAAACAACATGGCAAGCTCGTTCAGGAACAAGCGAGACAATCCCTCCAGATTGGTCGGGTTCTGTAAAAGTGTGGCAATCCCTGTGATCTGGTCCTTGACCCGATTCTGTTCCTGTACTTCATCCAGTAATTTGTTGGTTTCGTGGCCCAGGTCTCCCACTTCATCATGTGTTCGAACCTGAATTCGCTGCTTCAGGTTTCCACCTTTGGAGATATCACTTATGGTTTGCATAACATCTCGCAACGTTTTGACGATATTTCCTGATATCACAATCGCGGCTGCAATGGATAATGCTGCGATAATACCCCACAGCGTGTACATAATCGTCAGCAGTGTGGAACTGCGTCTGGCAAGTTCAGTAACCCTCGCCTCGGTCAGAGCGATCTCTGTGTTACGGAAGGTTGTAAGTTGCGAGCGCAGTAGATCAATTTCAGTTTTACCCGGATCAGATTCAAAAAATGCAACAACTTTTGCTTGATCCCCTTGCTTTTTCAAGTCCACCGACGGCTCCCCAGCAATCTCAATCCAGCGTGTAATATGAGCTTTGATATTCTCCAGACTCTGCTGCTGTGAAGGGTTATCACTAATGAGAGCATTCAGCTGATCATAGTTGGAACTCCACTGGGATATGCCTTGGGAATAAGGCTCCAGGTAACTTTCATTGCCTGTAATCATGAATCCACGCTGTCCTGTCTCCATGTTCAAGACATTTTTTTCAATCGCGTTGGTCAGATTATGTACTTCCAGATCATGATGGGAGATAAAATCATTTTCCTTCTGTAACACATTAATTTGGGCCGTAAGCACTAGCAGAACAGCTCCAAACAAAAGCACAACCACAAGATAGCCCAATAAAATTTTGGAGCGTATCGTAAATCTTCTCGTTTTTGACAACGCGGAAACCTCCAAATATATACGAATCCCATAATTAAATTAAAACTGGTGCATATGTAGTTTATATGTATACGTATAGCCTGACAAGCTTTAAGTTCATCGATTTGCATTAGAAAAACGACCTGCTTGTGCAGGTCGTCCTCTTCAGTGATCTATATTGCTCATTTGGGCTGATTTTAGGCCTTTGGAGCGATCATTTTGGCCGGATCGACATATTGATCAAATTGCTCTTCGGTAAGCAGGCCCGTTTGTAACGTCGCCTGTTTCAAAGACAAGCCTTCTTTATGCGCAAGCTTCGCAATTTTGGCTGCATTCTCATAACCAATATGCGGATTAAGCGCTGTAACCAGCATAAGCGAGTTGTTCAGATTATGTTCAATCTGATCCAGGTTAGGCTCGATGCCTACGGCACACTTGTCATTAAACGCAATAATGGAGTCCGCCAGGAGTTGCACGGATTGCAGGAAGTTATAGATGATAACCGGTTTGAATACATTCAGCTCAAAATTACCCTGACTTGCCGCGAAACCAATCGCTGCATCATTACCCATGACCTGCGTAACCACCATAGTAATGGCCTCGCTCTGAGTTGGGTTGACTTTACCCGGCATAATGGAGCTGCCTGGCTCATTTTCCGGAATACGGATCTCGCCCAATCCACTACGAGGACCACTGGCTAACCAGCGAACATCATTGGCAATTTTCATCAAATCAGCTGCAAGCGCTTTAACCGCACCGTGTGCATATACAACTTCATCATGACTTGTAAGTGCGTGGAATTTGTTTGGTGCAGATACAAAATCTTTCCCCGTATGTTTGCCAATCTCCTTGGCAGTGAAGTCCCCAAAGTCCGGATGCGCATTAATGCCCGTTCCGACAGCTGTACCGCCAATCGCAAGCTCCTTCAGATACTGTACACTTTCACGGATCATGCGCTCACTCTTGCCCAGCATGGCTTCCCAACCACTGATCTCTTGACCAAGCGTAATTGGTGTTGCATCCTGGAGGTGGGTACGTCCAATCTTGATAATATCCTTGAATGCCTCAGACTTGTCTGCAAAAGTAGCTTTTAATACCGCAATGGCGGGCAAGAGTTGATCCTCAACAGCAAGAACACCTGCGACATGCAGAGCCGTTGGGAATGTATCGTTGGAGCTCTGAGACATATTCACGTCATCATTTGGATGCAGACGCTCTTCCTTGCCCTTTTGCTCCAGCAGTTGGTTCCCCAGATTGGCAATCACTTCATTCACGTTCATATTGGATTGTGTTCCGCTTCCCGTCTGCCATACTACCAGTGGGAAATGGTCATCAATTCGGCCTGCAATAATCTCGTCTGCTGCATAAGCAATAGCATCGGACTTAGCCGCAGATAATTTACCTAATTTATGGTTACTAGCCGCAGCACTTTTTTTCAAAATGGCAAGGGCACGGATAACTTCCATCGGCATATGTTCACTGCCAATCGGGAAGTTTTCCTTGCTACGCTGCGTCTGAGCTCCCCACAGCCTGTCGGCTGGTACTTTCATTTCGCCTAACGTATCTCTCTCAATGCGGTATTCCACTTGCTTGTCCTCCTCCAAAAAAATGGTTTGGGTCTCTACAAAGCTTGTGTATCTCGTCATATTATACATGATTTGTGAGCAGGTTTTCACCTTTTCGACAAAATTGTAAGCGTAGCGCAAAATGAGCGTGAATTATTTTTGTGACGCAATTGGATACAATCGGCTGCTCTGTTCGAATAGTTCACCTGGTTCCAAACCGATCAATCCGATTTCTTCTGCAGGTATGCCTTCAACATTAGGAGCGTTAACCAAGTTCATCTGTGGTTCAGGACAGAAGAATTCGCCACCCATGTTATTGTTCCAGATCATCCAGTGTTTGTACGAAGTACCCACATCGTATACCAGTTTGTCTCCAGTACGGTGATCCGTAAGTTCCATATAGTTACGTCCATTCTGCGGCTCCGCAGTGTAATGATTATCCATGGCAGCAAAGAACGGACTAACCCCGTCTTTTTTCAATTGTTCTTCCTCAGGTGTAAGCGGTTGAAATTGTCCTGTTGGCAGAGATCGCTCATTCAATTCACGACGTTGTCCAATTGTAACTTTGGCCGTGTAATCCGAGGCCTGACTGTCCGGTGCAAAAGGTACAGCAATCGCCGTGTGGAATGCAAACAAATTCGGCATATATTCAGTCCCGTTGTTGCGGACGATCAATTGTTGCTGAAGTCCTTGGCTGCTCAAAGAGTAACGAAGCGTCACTGTGAACGTAAAAGGCAGGTACTGATGGAATGTATGTCCTTCTTTCACGTCCTGGCTAAGCAACACATAACTCTCCAGCTGATCAGAACCGTATCCTTCAACCTTCCACTCGGCATCATGCAAAAATCCATGCAAATGGTTACCTGTAGCGGGTTCGTTCACAGGCAACTGATAAACTTTACCATTCCAAGGGAAACGTCCATCCTCATAACGGTTCGGTGGAGAAAGAATCGGAATTCCATAAACCGCAGGTGCTGCCATAAATTCATCCATCTGATCCTGATTCGGCTCTCTCAAGTAACGAAAACCCTTTTCTGTATCACGAAAAGCAACGAGGTTGGCACCCACGCTTGGAATAACTGCCGCTTCAAACTGATTAAAACGAAGCCAAATGGCTGGTATCCCTCCAAATTGTTCTTCAAATGCTGCATCTTGCTGTGTCATCGTTATATGTACCTCCTGCATACTAAGGTTATATTATACGGCTCGACTATATCATGCCCGAGCGCAAAATACCAATCTATGATAGAGAACAAATTCATAATAGAAAGACAAAAAAGACAGGAAAAAGACAGCTGCAATACGTTACGGCTGTCTCTGCTGTCTTTCATAGGATGGTTCAATTAATCCACATATTTGCCATGATCCGGCACAGTGCTCTCTTCAAAGTCCAGATCAAGCCGCTTCAAGGATTCACTCAGCATATCTCCGCTCAAGGCATGCCCATGCCCGGTAATTGCAAGTTTCGGCTCCAGATGCCTTATATGCTGGACAGATTGATGAGCAGCCTGCCAATCGGTTGTAAAATAGGAAGGTGGACCATGCAACTGTTTGTCCTGAAGCAATACACTCCACAGCGACTCCTGCTTCACTGTGATGATTGCGTCTCCCGCAATTAACAAACGGTCTGCTTCTCGAAAGAGCGACACATGTCCAGGCGTATGACCTGGCGTGTGCACCCACTCCCATCCTGATAGACCTGGAACGGAATGATCTTTGGGTAGACTGAATATCCGATCATCCAGATTGATCGCCTCATTGGGATATGCGAATGACAACCTGGACATTAAACCTCCACCTACAGAAGGGTCCGCTGGCGGGTAATCTTTTAATCCTGTTAAATACGGAATTTCAAGCGGATGAGCATACACTGGCACACCCCAGAATTGTTCCAGCTCAATAACGGTTCCTACATGGTCGAAGTGACCATGCGTCAATATGATCGCAGACGGCGGACCTTGAAATCGTTCTGTTGCAACCTGAACAATATGATCTGTGAACCTCGCCATTCCGGTGTCCACGAGGACCCAGTTCCTGCTTCCTGGCTCTCCGATGAACACGACATTAACGAATAGTGTACGTAGACTGAGAATATCGGGCGCGACTTCTTCAAGTCCCGTCAACCCTTCTGTAATCAGATTGTCAGATGCCATTCACGGTTACCTCCCATTAGGCGGATTGTCTCTCTGGTTCCATTCATCTCGTAGACTTCCCTTTTCTGGATCATCTATTCAACATTTCCAATAAAATAGACGGTATACACCCTGTTTCGGGCATACACCGTCTAGTATAGTCATCGACACAACACAATAGAACAAGAACATCTCGGCTAGTTAAGCCGGAAATGCCTCCAAAGCAGCATCGAGCAATTGATTGTACAGATCGTCATCATTTTCAAGCAACTCGTCCATACGCAGTAACTCTTCTTCATCACCGGATTGCTCCGTGAAATGCAAGCTATAGTCCCAATCTTTTCCGTTCTTGCTCATGAAGGTAATCTCATATACTGACTTTTCGCCTTCTGTGCGGTAAACGGTATTTCCCACGTATCCTTTTTCACCTTCACGGCGCATTTCAGCACTTATAATTTCAATATTCACAATCATTCTCTCCTTTAATCTTTCATCTACAGTCGGTCTCCAACATTTCTGGTAAACCTAGTTTGGTAATTATTATTGGTTAATTGTACAATATATAACGTAGCAACGTATACCTTATTCAATGAAGGAACCATTCTGAGTCCTTACATAGTTGTAATGAGGACTATAATAGCCAACAAGCTACGATATTATTATCACATTGGAGGAAAAAATAGCATGAATACTTTTGAAACGAATCTGCAGCAATATGCTGAACTGGCTGTACAAGTCGGTGTCAATGTCCATCCTGGACAGACACTCGTGGTTAACGCTCCAATCTCGGCAGCACATTTTGTACGACTGATTGTCAAAGCAGCTTACGGTAAAGGTGCGAAATTGGTCAAAGTAAACTGGAGCGATGAAACCGTTACACGTCTTCATTACGATCTTGCACCTGATGAAGCCTTCTCCATTGAACCGAAATGGTTTGCAGCTGAAATGACTGAACTCGTTGAAGAAGGTGCCGCTATTCTGCACGTCATCGCTGAAAATCCGGATCTGCTGAACGGTGTAGCGCAGGAACGCATTATTACCAGCCAAAAAGTGCGCGGCAAAGCGCTCGAAAAATATCGTGCTTATCAGATGGCTGACAAATTCAGCTGGTCTATCGTGGCCGTTCCTTCTCCGGAATGGGCAGCTAAAGTGTTCCCGGATCTTCCAGAAGCACAGCAAGTGGATCGCCTGTGGGACGTCATTTTCAAAACGGTACGGATCGGTGAGCAGGATGCTGTTGCCGAATGGAAAACCCATTTGCAAAACCTGGATTCCCGCGCTGATCTGCTGAACAACAAGAAATACAAAAAACTTCACTATACAGCTCCAGGCACAGACTTGACCATTGAACTTCCAGAAGGCCATATCTGGGTATCCGGTGGAAGTGTGAATGAGCAAGGACATGTCTTTATTGCCAATATGCCTACCGAAGAAGTATTCACGGCTCCGCTGAAAACAGGTGTTAACGGTACAGTGCGCAGCACGAAACCACTGAGCTACGGTGGCAACCTGATTGACGGATTCTCCCTTACGTTTGAGAACGGTCGAATCGTAGATTACACCGCTGATCAAGGTCTCGATGCACTCAAAAACCTGATCGAGATGGATGAAGGTGCACACTATCTGGGTGAAGTTGCTCTCGTTCCACATCAGTCCCCAATTTCGGATACGAATATTTTGTTCTACAATACACTCTTTGATGAAAATGCCTCCAACCATTTGGCGATTGGTAATGCCTATGCCTTCTGTCTGGAAGGTGGTAAAACGATGTCCAAAGAAGAGCTGATTGAACGTGGCATGAACTCCAGTCTCACTCATGTAGACTTCATGATTGGATCCGGAGAAATGAACATCCACGGTGTGACCTCCGAAGGCGCGGAAGAGCCGATCTTCCTGCAAGGAAACTGGGCATTTTAATAACCGTTTGATGTGATTTAGGAGAGAGGAGATTACTCCTCTCTTTTCCTGCGTCAACAGGTCGAAAATTCAACAATTGGAGGGAACTCATATGTTAAGTTTTGAACAAAAACTGGATCGTTACGCTGAACTGGCTGTAAGAGTAGGTGCTAACGTGCAACCAGGACAAGTATTTGTCATCTCTGCGATGATTGATACCGCTGAATTCGTACGTTTGCTGGTACGTAAGGGATATGAAGCTGGCGCCAAGCAGGTGATTGTAAAATACGGAGATGAAACCGTCAATCGATTGCGGTTTGAGATGGCCCCTGAGGAATCCTTCCAAGAGCCGCCGAAATGGCATGCAGCGGAGCTTGAAGAACTGGCGGCCAATAATGCAGCCTTTCTGACCGTATTGTCATCCAGCCCAGACCTGATGAAAGGGATTGACCCGGAGCGGATCTCGACCCATCAGCGTACATTTGGTCAGGCTATGGCCAAGTACCGTCAGTATCAACAGGCGGATAAAATGAGCTGGACGGGTGTGGCTTGTCCTTCCCCCGATTGGGCAGCCAAAGTATTTCCGGATCTCCCGGCAGCCGAGCAGGTTAGCCAGCTGTGGGAAGCCATTTTTGCTGCGGTGAGAGCCGATCTGGAGGACCCTGTAGCGGCTTGGGAACAGCATATTGAACGACTGGAGACCAAAGCCGTTGCCCTGAACAACAAGAAGTATCAAGCATTGCACTTCCTCTCCCCAGGGACGGATCTTACTGTCGAGCTTCCAGAAGGTCATATCTGGGCGCAGGCTGGTAGCGTGAATGAGCAAGGCACCCCTTTTGTCGCCAATATCCCGACAGAGGAAGTATTCACTGCTCCAGCCAAGCACGGTGTTAACGGCAAGGTGTCCAGCACCAAACCACTCAGTTATGGCGGCAGTATCATTGATCGTTTTTCACTCACATTTGAGAACGGACGTATCATTGATTTTCATGCTGAAGAAGGGCAGGATACGCTGGAAAGACTCATTTCCATGGATGAAGGCTCTCATTACCTCGGCGAAGTCGCTTTGGTTCCCTTCCATTCACCGATCTCTGAGAGTGGCATCCTGTATTACACTACATTGTATGATGAAAATGCGTCTTGCCATCTTGCGATTGGCAGTTCCTATGCATTCAATATCGAAGGTGGCAAATCGATGTCTCCTGAAGAGCTTGCAGCCCGTGGCATGAACACCAGCATCACCCATGTGGACTTCATGATGGGCTCACCCGAGACGGACATCTACGGTATCACGGCAAACGGCGAACGTGAAGCTATCTTCCTTAAGGGAGACTGGGCATTCTAACTGATTACGGAGAGTTATCTCCCTTAATGTATTTTCTCTGAACAGTCGAAAAGGCTGTCTTGCAACCATTTTTTCATGGTTGGCGAGACGGCCTTTTATTAATCTTAAGCAAACTTTCCCGCATGTTATACACACTTCTCTCATCTGGTTTTTCCCGGACCAACATCCCATTGTATCGTTTCCATATTATGTTGTAAAATGTAATGATACCAATGTTTGTGGATTGTTCACCAGAAAGGAGAACATCATGGCCAATCGGCTCCAGTTATTACTAGCCTCAGATTTCCATAATTTAGGCTCTGCACTTCAAGAAGAAGTGTATTATGAATATTATAATATGGTACATGGTCTTATCGTTTATATCATCAAGGAGCGTGCTGCAGCAGAAGATATTATTCAGGAAGCTTTTATCAAAATCATTAAAAACAAACCCATCTTTGAAGACGAGGTCAAACTGAAAGCCTGGCTCAAGGTTGTCACACGGAACACAGCTATTAATTATCTGAGAAAAAATAAAAATAACCGTAACCAATTGGATACGGATAGTGTTTTTATAGATATGGAGACGATGAATCAGACGGCAGCTTCCGTGGAAAGCATGGTAGAAACGCAGATGATGGAAGAGTCCATTGAATATTATCTCGGACAGCTCAAACCGGAATACCGTGTACTGGTGGAGTTACGGTGGAAAAAAGGTCTCTCTTACCGAGAGATGGCCGAACTGCTGGATACCTCCGAAGACATTGTGAAACAACGTTTGTTCAGAGCCCGTGGCAGTATCAAGAAGAAATTACATAAGGAATGGGGTGGAAGCATTGAGCAAAGGCAAGTCCGATAAGCACGTAGAGCCATTCGATTCAGAGCTGGAAGACGAATATTTCGACGCTGCGTTTGACCTGGCTTTTGATGAAGCTTTCCATCAGGCCGTCTCTGCCCCTTCCGCCTCCCATACCGAATCCATGCAGCAATCCTGGCAGAAGGTACACAGGGAAATTAACAGAATCGGTTTACGCAAAAAAAGAATTCGTACCTTACGACTTTCAGTTGTCGTAGCAGCGTCCGTGACCATCGGAGCCGTTATTTTCAGCCTGCCGTCCGGTACGCAAGCGGTATCCCCTTTTGTGCAATCCATCAAGGATTGGGGCAATGGCATGAAATCCATTATCATCGAGGATCGCACGACCCATCTGGGGGCTGATCCGTCAACAGCCAAAACACCTCCACCACCGGAAACCAGCTTAGACGACATTCTTAAAGTACAGGAAGAAGAAGCTCTTAATACACCTTCGTATGAGTTATCGAGCCACCTGCTTCGTCCAGTACTTGTTACGGAAGAGATCGCACGCGAAGGGTTCATGGGTGACTTTCTGTTATCCAATGCCATTCCCGAGAGATTCAACAAGGTTAAATTCGAACTCGTGCTTGATACTGAAAACCCTGTGAATCCAGACGATTATTATGAGTCCACACAAATGAGAGTTCAATATACCAGTGAAGGCAAGAGCATAGAGGATGAGATTATCCAGTTTGATTATGTCTATGTCATGCCTGGGGAGAAAATTGAAGGCGCCATGCTTCGTGATATGAGCACCGTTAAGCTGGCGGATGGATCGGAAGCACTGATGTATATCGGCCCACCCTATAACTCCTTTCAGTGGATGATGGGTTCCAACAATATGAGTCTGTTTGGCACCCTTTCGGAAGAAGAAATGACTGCTATTGCCAACGATTTCCAAGAGCAGAAGTTTCCCGGCAGCACCCGTTGATAAGATCAAAATAACACGGTGCCAGAGACATGTTTGCTTGTTTCCATGGTACTTCCATCATACGCTGTATGAATACTGGTAACCCGATAATAATATCCTGGCATAACGGTCCAATCCGATGTGGCATTCAGTAAGTTTGTATTCGTTGCATTGTTGGAATTGGTTTTGAAAGTTACCCATGCTGTTCCTGTCCAGCGCTCAAGTCGATAATCTACGGAAAGTGTCTTCATTGCTGTATATGTCATGGTCTTGGTATTGACGATAGCCGATAGTCCACCCCCAGGAATGACTGCACCGACCGCTTGATAGATATGTCCAAGTTCTCGAGTGTTAACAAGCGAATGGATGGATGGTTCCGGCGGCGGTGGGGGTGTAAGGGCACCAGAGGACACGTTGACCATCGGGCTTGCAACGGCTGGTTCGGACGTAGGTATAGCCAGGATTGTTGGCACCATTAACAAGGCAACAAGGGTTATTTTTAGCATAGATGCTGCACTCTTCGTTTTCATTTTCCGCATATTGATCCATCCTCCGCTTCCATACTTGATTTTGTGTAAGGGTATAAACGGACGGATCGGGTCACAGGTTTCAAAAAAAATTAGACGCTCCGATGTTTCTGTCGGCAGCGTTTTTTGTCTATGCATGCATCTCCAGCATGGTTGAAACCTAAATTATTCCAGCCCGTATGTATTGGGTAATGGATACACGAAACCATATGAACCAACCAGATTTGCAAATGAGGTGGTAACTTGAGTAAATTTCAATCCAAATCCAGAAGGCATCGTCACAGCTCCAACCCGAATGAACTACATATCGAAGTTTCCGGCTCGTTCAAACGTTGGCTTGTTATCTTGGTGAGTGCACTTACCGCAGGGACCTTAATATATATCTTGGCTACAGCTCGGGAAAGCTGGATAAGCATGGGGATTGACCGCTATGTATTGCCCTTTATGATCTGGGGACTTGTACTGTCCCCCATCCTTGCTTTTCTTTTCCTCAAGCAGAGCGGACGAACCCTTTCCCATGTCAAATTTTTTCGTGTTTTCGGGATTGCTTTCTGCCTTCTGCCTCTGGTACTTCTGTTTTATGTGTTACCCGTAACACTTGGCATGGTGAATGATCACCTGACCCAGTATAAGCAAACTCCGGTATTATCCACCACTAAGGTGGGGGACTTCAATTCTTACGAGGTTACTTTTGTCGATACGCCTATGTACGCCATCATCACCATTAAGACACCGACAACAACCCAATCCACTCAAAAAAAGCTGAATATCCAGCATGATCTGGCTCCGGGAGAGAATGTTTACGTCACTTATAAGCGAATTTCTATCGAGAATAGCTTGGTCACGGAGAATCGTTACGCCGATATTGTCATTCATGCACCCAAAGAATCATGAGCATGCAAAAAAGCTGTACGATGACATTACGTCACCATACAGCTTCATTTGTTACAATTGCGATCCGGCTACGCGCCTTCTTCTTCAACCAACAGTTCCAGCTTAATCACATTCACTCGGGAAATCCGCTTATGCTCTGTCTCTTGAATGACAAATACATACCCCCCATACTCAACCGATTGACCGACCTCAGGTGGAATAGCGTCTACTCTGGAGTATAACCAGCCCCCGATGGTATCGTAATCGGCACGATCCATCTCCAGTCCGAATCGTTCGCTGACTTCTTCAATCAGCATCAATCCATCAATGGAGTATTCCATCTCATCCACTTGCTCAATGACAGGACGCTCATGGTCGAATTCATCCTGAATCTCGCCTACGATCTCTTCCATGATATCTTCAAGTGTGACAAGCCCGGAGGTTCCGCCGTATTCATCAATCAGAATCGCAATCTGTGTCTTGCTACGCTGCATACGCTTGAGCAAATCACTGATCAGCGTGGTATCTGGCACAGCCAGGATGGGCCGGATTACGGAGATGGTATCCGTAAGTTGGGATCGCATCAGATCCTTGATGTGAATAAAGCCGATAATATGATCCTTGTCTCCGTTATATACCGGATACCTTGTTCGCATACTTTCACTGGCAATCTCCAGATTTTCCAGCATGGACTCATTGGCGTTCAGACAGATCATTTCCGTCCGCGGAATCATAATTTCACGGGCGGTTGTATCCGTAAAATCAAATATATTATCAACAAGTGCTAATTCAGTGTTATCAATTAAACCGCTCTTATTGCTTTCTTTCATCAGAATACGTATTTCATCTTCGCTATGTGCGGAGTCCATCTCCGAAGCTGGTGCCATTCGGAACAGTCTCAACAAGCCGTTAGCCATACCGTTCAGTGCCCATATGAATGGATACATTAACTTGTAGAAGAACGTTAGCAAAGCCGCAGACCACAATGTGATCGTCTCAGACTTTCGAATCGCCATCGTTTTGGGAGCAAGTTCTCCCAGTACAATGTGCAAGATCGTAATGATCACAAATGCAATGGCAATAGAGATTCCATGAACGTAGACTGGTCCCAGTCCAAATGCGGTAAACATGGGCTCTAACAGATGTGCAATTGCCGGTTCTCCCAGCCACCCGAGTCCCAATGAAGCCAAAGTTATACCTAGTTGGCAAGCTGACAGATATGCATCCAGATTACGTATGATATTGGAAGCATAGATGGCATTTTTGTTACCTGTTTCCACCAAAGCCTCAATCCGACTTCCACGAACCTTCACCATCGCGAATTCCGCCGACACAAAGAAACCATTCATTAATACAAGTAAACCAATTAATACTAAATTTAAAATACTCGGTAAGGGGTCACTCAAATTTTCATCCTATTCGCCGTCATTCTTCGGCAAATAGGTCCACCTCCTTCGAAAATGTAGGATATTTGCCATTCTGCCGCTCATATGCAATTTCAACTTCCCAATGCTTCCACCTCCACCTTGTTCTGTCGAATAACAAAGATATGCTTCTTTTATTATATAATTCTACACTACACAGTCAATCCGTGTCCTATGACAACGAAATGGCACAAACGCCTTTTTTCTTTAACAAAAGTAACGATTACGCTGTTTCCCGTAAAAAATTTTTACTCAATACGCCGTTATGCTTCCTATTTTCTCAGTTGTATTGATAAGTGATTAACTTTCAGATCATTAGAGAGTTAATCACTTATCATTATCTGTAATACGTGTGACTGCTCGAATTACAACATCAGGATAGTTATTTTGAATGATAATTTTGGCTTCAGCTATACTTTCAGCTCTCAATTCTCGAGTGTATATGATCCCATAAGAATCTTGGAATTCTACGGAATATTCGATTGCCTCTTGGTCCATTTTTATCACCTGCCCATTGTTATTGTGCTTTACATATCACATTATCAATAAGTTTATGCATTCGTAAAATACGTTGAGCGCTCCCTTCCACTAGTAGTTTATTCGATAGTCCTTTTCAAGATAAGCATATTCACTGTCCCTTGTTTGATACGTCCTTGGTCTGATAACTAATAATTCACTATCTGAGCCAGCCTTGCTAGACGAATTAATTTCGAGTTTCATCACTCGTTCAATGACTTGATGATCGATATGCTCATCATCTACATCTTCCTCGTCTACAAAGCGAACTGTTATGTCCTGTTTTATCCCTTTCCAATTTAGATGACTACTTTGATAACATAATTCCACATTAATCAATGCCTCATCACAATCTATTCTCGACTGTGTGTAAAACTCAATAAATACGTCTTTGTCTCGTGACACTAATTTTATTTCACCTGTTTCTGTTTCAAAATTCCCATTCAAATTTAATCCTCGATAAAGACCTTTTGGGAGGTGAATACGTAATATTGCATTTTCAGTTAAATTATTGGTATGGGTGAGCTCAATCCATAAATGATTCATTCCTTCTTCTTTTTCCATCTTTTTTTTAGCCAGCCGTAAATTAAGCATCATTAAATCCCCCCCCTTAAAACCTGTGAAACAGAATCAATTACCTTCTGTTTTAATTCGGCAGAAACTCGAGGACTTAATGTAATTGAAACATCATCTGTTATTGTTAGGGTTTCGTTTTCCAAGACACGGTCAGGACTATATAAACTCATCAATTGACCGATTTTTTCCACTTCCTCTAAAGAAAGAGGATTTAATTTTTCTTGGATGGATGCTAAGTTCTCACCAGTTCTTGATAAAGTTATAATTGCTCGAAAATAATGAATGTGTTTATCGGTGTACACTCTTTTATTTCCTACCAACTCTAACGGAGGAACCATACCTATTTGTGTATAGTACCGAACCGTCCTCAGATTCATCTTAGTATCATCTTCTTGAAGAATTTCTGAGATACGCTTTGCAGTGTACTGATTCATAACCTCACTCCTTTACACTTTAGTGTATACCTGTACAGTAAACTGTAATATATACAGTTTACTGTACAGGTATACATCTAGTCAAAAAACTATTAAAAAAGGAGAATATCATTTTGAGAAACACAACTAATTCTAACCAAACCAAAGAGAGCACCCTCGCTTATGCTTCCGCATGGCTGGATACTCTCTTGTTGTAATACTGTTATTTTCTCAAATTCTATCCGTTGATTACGATGTCGACTCAATCTCCACTACCGTCTCAGAAACGGGGTTCCAGCGCCACTTGGCTTGTTTCCCGCTTGCGTTATGCAATCCGCCGATCCAGAATTCATCCTGCTTCAGCAGTGCCCAATCGACTTCTCCATTCAACACCTGAATTCCGAGTTCCGTTAGTGACAGGACTACGTCACGGAATTTTTCATCATGCTGCTTGAAATTAGGGAAAGTGGTTGCATCGCTCATCTGAAGAAGGGCATGAGGTCCTTCTGTCATCCGCCTCAGATGGGCCCAGTATTCAAGATCACCCATCCCGAGAATATGCAGCTTGTCCCCTACCTCGCGAAATAATGGATACGGATGCTCCACACCCGCTCTAATGGTCTCCAGTGTTGTCTGCTCAATGAGCCCCAGACCATTCGATACAGATGGCAGACGGGACAAATGTGCCTTAAAGGCAGCTTCCACAAAGGGTAGCGCAGAAGTGTCTGCCTGCAAGTAATCCAGATGATGCCGGAAATCAGTCGACGTATAGGCTTCCCAGAACTGTGCACCGGCTTGTAACTCGTTTTTCTCAATCACATGCCAACTGCCGGACAGACGTTCAATCTGTGTGGAGGTAAGCTGTCCCAGTCCTCTAAAGTGCTCAATCTCTGGATACGAGTCAATGCACAGCAGATTCAGTTTCGTATTCTGGAGCGCTTGTCCGTTGAAATAATGCAATAGATACGATAACATCGTCTGATCATAGAGATCGTATTCGAACCATAAGACAATTTCCTTGTATTGTTGAAACGACTGCAACTTGTGTTCAAGTTCTTCAATCTTCAAGTATTCCGCCTGTGGAATGCCCAACTGCTGCTCTAAGACGGATGCACGATTCTTCCGCTTCTTTGTATCTCCCATCTCTTTGGCTACCGGGCCGTACGTATACAACTCTCTCCATACCAGGATGTCTCCCTGAATTCCACTCTCTCTTAAACGATTGGCAGCGTGATCCCCATTCATAATGTGTAACAATCCTTTTCCCCCTTCATACAAGTCACTGAATACAGAGACCAGATCCCTTACTGGCATAGAGCGCTTGAGTTTGGATCGGGCATCGAACAGTCTTTTCTTTAATGCAGGTACCTTCACCCCGAGGAAATCCGATATTTCCTTGAGCGAGTATCCTTCCAAATAAAACAGTTCAACAGCAATCCGCATCGATGATGGCAGTATTGCAATGGAATCACGAAGCGTACGATGCATTTCATTTTGCACCACTTGTTTTTCCGGATCATACGCCTGATCCTCTTCATGGAATACATGCTCCAGCTCCTGAACTGGAATCATGGTATGCTGCTTGCGTCTTAGCCAGCGATAACACTGCCTCTCCACGATTACCTTGAACCACCCGGGAAAAGCCTCAGGAGCTTCCAGCTTGGACAGATTGCCAAAGGCTTCAGTAAATGCTTCCTGTACGACATCTTCAGCCCAAAATGTATCTCCTAAACGATTGTAGGCAACAGCAAGTGCCATCCCGCGATATTGAGACATCAGTTGTGCGTAAGCTTCGGTTTCGCCCTTCATCGCTCCTTCAATCCATGAATTCAACGCTATGGACTCCCTTCATATAAGCATGCTGCTTGTTCTATTCATGTATAAGTGCCATGTTATCGCCAAAAGGTTACGTATGACTCTAAACCTATAGTAACCTTCGTATATATGTTTATGTAAAAAGCTGTCCTGTCTGCGGATTACCTCCACATTCAGGACAGCGAAGCAAATCAGTATGTGTTAGACATGTCAGTTATCAATCAAAATGATGAGGGCCAATGATTATCTGCTTGGAGCTTGCGGGTAATTGCCTACCACTCCTGGATATTGATACAACAACGGCTCATCAAATGTAGCATAGTCGAAGTTGACCATCAACAGCATGATTCGTCTTCCTGTCTTCGGGTCACTGATGATAATATGGTCACGGCCCGCTGCTTCAATGATACCTTGGAAAATACGAGCGTTCCATTCTTTGTTGCCTTCGTAAGTCATGTAGAATGTACCGAATTTACCAAGGTTCAGACGTAAAATATTCTCAATGTATGATTGCTCAAACTGTGGAGCCGTTGTTGTAATCACTGCACCCGTTGGTGTCATTGGGCTTCCACTGGATACGAGTGGGGGTACACTTGTGGAGCTTGGTGATACCATCCCTGGCATTGGTGACATGGCAGGCATTCCGTTACCAATTTTGTAAGACGTACCTTGAACCTGAGAATTGGCTTGTTGACCCAACACAGAATTCGCTTGCTGACCCAGTGTTTGAGTCGTTGGTTGATAAGGCTGATTAATCATGGTGATTCCTCCCAAAATTTAATATACTTCCGGACAGTCATCGCCTGTCGGACTGAAGAAACAATGCGCTTTGAAACGTCCTGTATTTGGCTGGTTATACCACGTTGGTGGGCAGTCGCCCACAGGTCGGAAAAACCACAATGAATTGCTCGCTGGCCAGATGCGCTCTCCATTGATCACCCGTTGTGCGAGACGAATCTCGGACTGTCTTGCCCGCTGGTAAAAGTACCCCTTCTGTGTTGACTCGTAGCCTCCTGGATTCTGGAATACCATACGATTGATATCGCGAATATCCTTGAAATCCAGACAATCCACAAGCACCCGGTTCACACCTACATTGCCTACAAGCAACATACCCTGTTCGCCGTCACCTTCAGCCTCTGCCCTCATGAGCCTAGCCAGCAGCTTGACGTCCTCTGAGTTGGCTTTAATAACAGCCATAGTCTGTTTCCTCCTTTGTTTCAGCTGTTCATCACCGTACATCGTATTGTGCAGGAGCCCATTCGGTGACACGATTCCATCTTTTTTCCATAAAAAAAAGCCCGGAACCTCACCCAAGGTGAAGTCCCGAAGCAACTCGTTTCTTATAATACTCGCCTGTTCAAGGCTTGGCTTCAATCCAATAATCATAGGCATGGACAATGTTGCCTTGGTAAGCCTGATGTTCGGCCAACAGATCCGGAAGCTTGGCAAGCTGAAGCTCCATCTCCGTTGCCCCTTTTTCATAAAAAGAAATATGAGGACCTTCGTGGTTCTGCTTCATTTCTACCGAAATCATCAACCTTTTACCCAAACGATCGGCAATCTCCATCTCCTGACTCACAACAGCAGCAATCCCATTGGAACCTTCGGCGTTGTTACGGAAAGCCATCAGCGACACATGATCGAGTGTACGGATCATAAATTCAGCCACTGATGTATCCTTTCCTGGCAACGCGAAGCTATCCAGCCATACAGCAAGGTCTGCGCTTGTTTCGAGATCACTGTCCTTCTTTGTTTCTTCCTGGAAAAATGTAATGTTGGCAGCCCATTCGGTCAACAGGGTGTCCCGACTATTCTCCCACTCTGGCAATGTGTAAGGCTCAATATCCAGATGGATGCCTTCAAATCGTTCATCCGGCTCGGATTCAGCATTATAGTTTTTCACATAATCAATCAAGCGCTTAATGCGTGGACGATTCTCCTTCTTGCCCCAGATCGGATGTCCACCCATCGCATGGATCTCAATGCCCTGCGCTTTTGCCCGTTTCACAAAACTGCGGTAACTGGAATAGGGTTGATCCAGGTCCAAACGGACATACAACCAGTTAATATTCTGCTCTCTAGCAAACGCTAGTATGTGCTCTCCCCCGTCATGCGTCACCTGAGAGGCCTCCCAGATATACGTTCCCCGAATCTCTGGCTGATTGGATGGAATCTCCGGTGATGGCAGTTCCGACGGCTCCAGTTGTCCCCAGTATACGATGTCATGTACAGCAGAACCTGCGTAAGAACTATGCTCGCTGAATGCGGAGGCAACTTCTTCAATAACACTCTCCAGTTGTGCTGCACCTTTACCGGCAAATGTCGTGAACTCCTCGCCAGGCATGGGCTTGGTGTTCAACCCAACCGTAACGCTCACATTGCTGGTATCGGCCCAGTTCATTTCCTGTTCAATTAAACGTATAATACCATTGTTGCCTTGCGCGTTATCACGGTAAGCGAGTAAAGTAACATGCTCCACTCGTTCAATGAACCAACGTGACAATGGTTCGTTATCTGCATCCTCAGAAACTCTATTTCCTGTGATGGTATAGGAATCCAGCCAAAATGGCAGGTCAATATTCACTGCAACTGCGCCATCCTGTCTCACTTGCTCAAATAACAGATTCATATTGGCTACCCATGATTGTACCAGTGGCTTGGCATCCTCTTTCCAGGCCGGTAACACATAGGGTTTGATATCCAGATGTATGGCATCAAATTGCTCGTTAGTCTCAACAGCTTGATTGTAATCACTTACCCACGACGCTAATCTGAGCATGGGGACTTCACGGCCACTGAGTGCCCAGGATGGATCGCCTCCCAGTGCTTCAACCGTAATACCCGCACGGCTGGCTTTGGCTATAAACGTCTGGTATACCTCTTTGGACAGCGTCATGTCTATATTCACGTACAGCCTGTTTATCTTATGTTTAGCTGCATTGGCCAACAGCTCATCTCCGTTGCTAACAGACTGCGCCTGCCATACCCAGGCCGCCCGTATATCTGCGCCGTCAGCTTCAGCAGGAGACTCATTCCCTATCATTATCATCCCTCCGATCAGCAGTAACAGCCAAAATACCTTCCGGGATTGTTTCCCGAACATATACTCCCTCCATTCCTCTACTGTTGTAAAATCACATTAATTATAGCAACCGAGTTATTAAAAACAAATAAGCCCAAGTGCTTAACTTGGGCTTATTGCTCTTAAGTTGGGACAGCTTAGGGCTCGCCCGGCTCAATCCCGGTTCTAGTCCTCATATATCATTTTTCGGGTCATGCCTCCATCAATAACGAGGTTGGTCCCTGTGACAAAGGTATTGCTTGGATCAGACAAATATAAACAAGCACGGGAGATATCCGAAGGAACACCCACACGACCGGAGGGATGCTGTTCATGATCCTCCTTTTTCAATTTCTCCACGTCACCTGTCTCAATCCATCCCGGACTGATACAATTGACCCGAATTTGGTCCTTGCCCAGTGAGACCGCCAGCGCATGCGTCAGAGCTACAATCGCTCCTTTGGATGCGGCATAAGCTTCTGTATCCGGCTCAGACATCAGCGCACGGGTAGAAGCCATGTTGATAATGGCACCCCCATGTTCATTGCTTTTCATATGTTTGGCTGCTTCCCGACTCGCCAAAAAGCAACTCCTCACATTGGTATTGAGTACATCGTCCCATTCTTCCAGCGTCAGCTCATAGGGTGACTTCCACTTGGCGAGTCCTGCATTATTCACCAACACATCAATTTGTTTGAATTCTTCCACGGTTGTACGAAAAAGATTCGTAATATCCTGCTCGCTCCGAACATCACATTGGACAAAGATGGCTTCTCCGCCTTCATTACGAATGGAAGCTGCAGCTGCCGCCCCTTCTGCTTCCTGGTAGTCGGCAAGTACAACTTTGGCCCCGGCGACTGCATAAGCCTCAGCCACACTCCGTCCTATTCCCTGAGCGGCCCCGGTTACAACAACGACCTGATCTGTATATGACATATTGATTGCCTCCTCTATTGTAATGATCCTTTGATCATAACCACATTAAGCCTCTTCTTATATAAAAACACGATAGGCCCATTAAGAAACGCTTGTCCAGCAAATAATCAAAAAAAGCTCACGCCCTTCTGGCGCAAGCTGCTCAGTTTAACCACGTAGGCGTTCAGAATATACGCGATTATATCGCTCGAAGCCTACATAACGCGTTCCTTTGAACGAGAGCCGTCCTTCATCCCCCTCGGCGCACAAACCATACTCTTCACCATTGACTTTGAATTCAAGCCGATCTCCACTTTCTACTTCAAAGGTGACGTAGTATAACGTTCGTGCTGTACTGCCCGGTTCAGATTGCGACTGACTCATCTTCATCCGTCTGCTGGTGATTCGTGAAGGCACGGTCAATAGCGGCTCCGAGTTGTTGCGTCCCCACCTCCATACCTCCTTTCCCATCGACAGAAGGACTATACCTATAATCAGAACAAATACAACCGGAAAGACGGTTCCAAACAAATCAAACATCCAGGATGATTCAATGCCCATGTCTCTCCCTCCGTTCATACAACTTAGGACAGCCGGAGTCTTGACCCGTCTCCAGTAATGTATATGCACGTAAATAAGGAACTTGTTATCCGGATTAAAATCGAACGGTGTGAAGGGGAAAATCCTCCGGCAGAATACCGAAGGGTTGCTTTATCCGAAAATAAGTACTATTTCATTATCTAATACCTTGTTTAACTAGCAGCCCTGTTTTATTTAAAGGTTGTTGCAAATCGTTGATCCGTCAATATAACCTGATTAACCTGTCCTTCTTTTGTCAGCATAAACGATGCACGATAGATAGCCAGATCATCTTTTTCCGCTTGCAGCGACTTCTCATCCAGGAATGTTTCCTTCTGAATATGATAGGCATAATCGATATTACGTTCAGATTCGACCAAAACATGTTCCTTGCCATACAGGTCGAGAATCTCTATGTGTCATCCCCGCCTCTGCCTCGCGAGCCGTCTTAAAGTACCCTTTCGAGTCCTTGTTCAAGATGATACTAACGACTTTGGCATCCCTATACCCAATCGTGATTCCATTA
The DNA here is from genome assembly GCF_037973995.1 of Paenibacillus sp. FSL R5-0701. Taxonomy (NCBI): domain Bacteria; kingdom Bacillati; phylum Bacillota; class Bacilli; order Caryophanales; family Paenibacillaceae; genus Paenibacillus; species Paenibacillus sp. FSL R5-0701. Next base: position 4,033,333 of record NZ_CP150230.1, read on the forward strand.
TTGTATTGATAGGATTGACCCACACCAGTAGATGTTCCCTCACCGAGGATTTTCTCCGCCTCTTCCTGGCTCATTCCATACGTAATCTTATCCTCACTGTCGGTCTTCGTCACAGCCAGATCCTGTTCTGAAAATTCGTTTGGATTGAATTTGCTATTGCCGCAAGCCGTGATCATGATTAATAATAATGCCGCAACAATCCATGTTATTTTTCTCCAGTGTCCATTCCTCATGTACTCACCTCTGATGTTTTTCCAATATTTTTATCATATTAACAACTGAGAAAATAATTAGTAGTGACGTTTTCACCATTCCTCACAAATCAACAGGGGATCCGATATGTAGTTACTCCTGTACCATTATCCGCTCCAACTGAGATAACAGCCTCGGGTAAAGCACTGCTATCTCAGTTCAAGCAAACCCATATTACCATTGTAGATGCATATTTAATAAAGCAAAGGACAATTAGCCTAGGCTGTTAACGTACTCAAGCTAATTGTGTGATCACAAGATGTGCCGATACAGGTCTTGTTCCGCCCGCAAGTGGCGTGATTGTTAATGCTGTAGCATTACCAGCCGGGTTCCGTACGGTCAGAATAGAATTAATCACGGTTGTCTGCACTAAAGCCATACCCACAATCTGAGACGTTCCCGTTGCTCGCCCAACTACAGTAGGAGCCAAATCTGCCCCATTGAGAGTTAAGATTAATTGACCGGCTTCATTGATGCTCACCTGGAACAAAATCTGATACGTACCAATGGCTGCCAGATTGAATGAACTAGGCCCTGTGCGTGCGATCGTTATTCCACTTGTCGGCCCATCCTGAGGAAAGCTTACATCAGTACCGGGAGCAACCGTTGCTGCATTATCAGGTGGCATCAGTGCGAAAAAGTCCGCAAACCCCAGTACACTTCCGGCTGCTCCTGTTGCACCTGTAACTCCTGTGGCTCCAGCGGGACCAGCTACTCCAGTCGCACCTGTCGGACCTACTGCTCCAGCAGGACCTACCGCTCCTGTTGCGCCGACTGGTCCTGCCGATCCTACTGCTCCAGCAGAGCCTGCCGCTCCCGTTGCACCGACTGGTCCTGCCGGGCCTACTGCTCCAGCAGGGCCTATTGCTCCTGTTGCACCTGTTGGTCCTGCTGGGCCTACTGCTCCAGCGGGTCCGGGGAAACCTTGAGGTCCAATCGCTCCGGCAGGACCTGGATTACCTTGCGGACCTTGTGGCCCTACGGCCCCTGCTTCTCCCGGAATCCCCTGTGCTCCCATGGGTCCAGCAGGTCCGACCGGGCCTTGAGAGCCTACCGCTCCAGCAGGACCAGGCTGTCCCTGAGGTCCTTGTGGTCCAGGTGGCCCCCCTGCTGGTCCTTGAGCTCCTGGTGGTCCTTCAACCCCTTGTTTACCTGGAATACCCTGTACGCCCTGTACGCCTTGTATACCTTGTGGTCCTGTTGGGCCAACAACAGTAGGTGTAGATATATTCACTTCTGGAGGCGGACATTTTACTTGAACGAACTTTTTAACCACTTTTAATCGGCGTTCTTTTCTTTTAATTTTACACGGGTGTAATGTTGCCTTTTTTCTCCTCATACGTTTCTTCACTTCTGAATAACTCACCGTGTGGACACCTCCCTAAAGACATAGTTTAACGTACGTATGTAGATGAAAAGGTGCGTGGACGAACAACCATTTTAGTGAAAAACTCAGCTTATTCCCAGGAAAAACAATAAAATTGAATCACACCGTCCCTACGGTTGATCTAAATCGGTCATAACCATTAATTGAGTCGAGCTGGTTTACGTAACGGTATTTGTTCACAAAAAAACTCATGCCATTTGGGCATGAGTTGCTTGGTTTAATCACGCAGACGTTCCGAATAAAGCAGATTAGTTCGTTTAAAGCTAATATATCATACCCCTTGAAAGAGAGTCGTCTTACATCTGCATCGGGTGTACAACGATATAGGAGTTTTGAGAAAAAGGTAACCAGGACCTCCATAACATGTTGAGTTCACTTATACTGATTTTTCGATTGTAATATTCTTCATCACAATTAATCTTGTGGTCTAACGATTCTGCCAAGTAAAAATGTGTTTCATCATAACCAACGACGGGAACAAAATGCAAATAACGTTGCTTGGGATGTACTCTAATAAATAAAATAACAGGCACACCCTGGCTGATCTGTTTTTTCAACGTATTCGCATTTCCTCGTAAGTACATTGCCTGATATCCTAGCTTCCTGAAAAAAACAACGACCGCTTTGGGATATACCGTCCCATCCAGTAATTTGCGAGGATAGGTTTCATATAACTTTGTTCCGTTGGACTCCAAACCGAAATGTCTCAAGACAAACGCACTTGAAAATGCAGCGCATTCGTAGTTTTTCTGAATATCCAACCGATTTGAAGATTGAATGTAATATGTGCTTGGCACATTGACTGTGTACATGCGATCTTTCTTAGGGAAACTGAAATAAAGGGAGATCACCCAGAGAATAATCAACCAAAGTAATACATTGAGAAACAAAACGTGACCTCCTTCGTCTCATCAAGATGTCTTTTAGATGTTCATTCCTCGCACCAGTTCTTTAAAACCCAATCTTTAATTTGTTCAGCTACTCCCACTGCTGTAAGTTCTGTCGTATCAATTGTTTGCATTGGCGGGTCAAACGCAGTTTCCGAATTATGGAGTAACCAGTTGGCAAAGTTTTTATGATCTTCAATCAAGTTCACGTCCCACCCACGGGCTCTTAAACGCGTCTCGCGAGTAACATCGTCACAATGCAAGTTCATATATAGAATTCGATCAAATCGATCTATGTAATCGGACGATGCAATGTTTTCCGGAACCATCGTTCCACATAAAACAGTCCCTCGCCCACTTAGCGATATGTTATACGCAATCCTCAACCAATTCTCTTTGGCAATCTGCCAATCCACATTATCGATGATATCCATATCAAAAACGTCAAATTCGGGTAGCTGCTTCCGAACATGCGAAGAGATCGTTGTTTTTCCTGTTCCACTTGCGCCTGTCACTACAAAAAGGGGTAATCTTCTCATAACTCGCTCCTTTAGTTAAAATAAAATTTGATTTATTACGTTCTCCATTGATCTGCTTTCAAGCCATAAATAATAGCGATATATAGGTAGCAGTATCCATTTGATATTTAAACATAGCCCACTCTCCGATTCATTTCATTTAATCACCGTTTTCTTGCTTTAATCACAAAAGATACAGGTAACATCTTTGCTCTTTTAAGGAGACTATCGCTATTATTATGTAATTGCATGATGTCCTCATCGGATTCTTCTATCATTTGTTCAATGACAAATCCCGCTTTCGCTAACGCATTGACATAGGTTGATAGTTGACGATCAGCCAAGGTTAATTCACCCTGACAAAAATCAGGAGATATCGCATACCACGATTCATCAGAATATGGCTTATTGAAGACAAATCTATCATTTTCTTCAACGACACATCTATGAATTGGATGAGACCAACTGAAAATAAAAATACCATCTTTCTTTAAATAAGAAGCGATTCGGCTGAAAGTACCTTCAAGATCGGTTGTCCAACCTATGGCATAAATCGAATACACAGCGTCAAAATAATTAGTAGGAATACCGCATTCCTCTTCCATGGGTGAACATATCAATGTTGCAGGAATTCCGTATGTCCTCAAGTGTTGTTGTGTCTTTTCTATCTGTTTCTGGGATATATCCATACCCCACAGTTCACCTGCTTTGCGGTCTCCATGATACTGCAAGGATTGACCATTTCCACAGCCCACCTCTAACATCTTTAATCCTGAGACATCACCAAAAAGTTGGTGTTTTTCTTCTGAGATAAATGCTCCATAATGTGGAAGCACGATTGCACTCAAAAAGTCATTCCCTTTTGTATCCCAATAAAAGCTGTTTGTTTCATAAACACTGTACTTGTTCATCTGATAGCCTCCTTTATACACTACATTCAGAACATTACTTGTTACCTTCGTTGAAATATGTAATCTCATTGCCATTAAGTAAGCTTTTAAAGCCGTTCTTGTAATAAGGCATAAGCTCATCTGCCTGTGTTATATCCAACCATGCAATCTCAGAGATTTCGTCTGGTCTTGATATCTCTTCTCTCCCTCCGACGATTTACATCGGTTCATTGATTGAACTTCCTTTCTGGAAAATTTTAAATATTATTCTTATCACTGAACTCAATGCAAAAAGGTTGCATCTCAGGTTTTAAGCAATACTCTATTCTTTCTCTGAAGTTTTTCCATTCGACTTTTAAAATGGCTTCTTCGATCGGAAAGAAACCAGACTCTAAGCTCTCCGATGATGTGATTAATTCTCCTCCTATTGGTTTGGCTAGGAATAATGTGTTACATATTGAATTTTCAATATTTTGAAATATTCCACAGAATCTGATGATTTCAATGTCGATTCCGGACTCCTCTTTCGTTTCTCTGACCGCAGCTTGACTTAGGGATTCTCCTTCTTCTACTTGACCACCTGGCATTTCCCATCCTCTTCGTGGTCCTCTAATAAGTAATAATTCATTCTTGTCGTTTATCACGATAGCAGCGGCAGATAAGATATGTTTTGGAGGGCTCATTTATTCGACTCCTTCTAGAGAGATTGGATATGAATTGAAGTTCTTTATTCTAATACGGAGTCATTAATCCTTCTTTGACAAAGCGAGCGTATAGTTCTTGCCATCATAGTTATTCACATTTTCAATGTGTCCTTGTAAATGCCTATAATAACGTTCAGAATTTTCATTATTCCAATTCCAGAAATGCGCGCCATTACATATAATCAGTCTTTCAAACCATCTCTCAAAATTCATATTTACCTTAATTGCGCTATCAACGAACAACATTTCAGTCCAATACAAATAGCTAGAAAATCTATCAATGCATTCATTCGTATTTATAAAAAGCATATCTCCATTATCCGAACCTATTGGAATCCAACCCTGCGGTATCATGCTAACATAATCATAATCTATGTATACCTGTCGAATCATGTTTAAGCTATACAATTGGATCCCCCCTCCATAAAAGGGATGCACGAATATATCTGCTCCATTATGATTTAGTAAAAAAGCTTTATAGTCCCAAGGAATAACTAAATTTAACTCTTCAAATAAAGAATCGATCTCCTGATTTGATGAACCCGGATAAAACGTAAATCTTGCAGGCTCACTATAACCAGTTGAACCTTGTATTAATAATGAATTATTACTATCTAATCTTTTCTTCAAACCCTCTAGAGTTAACTCAACTATATTGAAGATTTCCGAAGATTCCATAAGATTTCATCCCTTTGCTTAAAGTTATCGTATGCCGGTCTTGAGTTCACGACTTCCTCCGAATTAAGCCCAATCGCTAGTTGCGATGCGGATAGTCCGTTCGGTTGTGTTCGTGTGAACTTACTTCTCTAATGCATTCAACAGATCAAGAGCCAAATGACTGAAACGGAACATTTTTAAATCTGAAAGAATATGATTTATAGCCAGACTAAAAGAAGTTATATATCCCGTCTTCAAAATAATTGTATTCTTCATCCGTTATTCTTAAATTTCCATACCCGTTATAAAATATTTCTCTATCTCTTTCATTATCAAACGCATTATGTTTCGGTCTAATGGCTAATGCTACATCATATCTTGGATCGCCATAAGCTGCTCCTGCCCAGTCAATAACTCCAACAATATTGCAATCATTAACTAGCACATTATCTATAGTAAAATCTCCATGAATGAAAGTGTTCTCTATTGGTTTTGGTTTTACTTCTTTTAACTGTTGAAGTAGTTCTTCTGATCCGTCTACAGCAAAGTGAGTTAGATTATATTCTGCTTTATTAAGCATTGTATCTAACCAAGGAATGTCATTGTTCAATAATTCAACAGGACAAGAGCATTCATGTATTTTCTTTAAACAAAGCCCAAAGTTAAAAATCGCTTTTTCTTTACTTTGGAGGTCAGGCATCTTAAAGAGAAATTCTCTTAAACTTATTCCATCAATATAATCCATCAGTAGCCATCTCGATGTGTCCTCAGTATGAAATGAATATACCTTTGGAACAGGGAGTCCGGTATGGTAAAGGTATTGAAGCACCTTATATTCATCGGATAACCATTCATTATAAAGATCGTTTTCTGTCTTCTTGATGATGTACTTTTGGTCGAACGTATCCAGAATAGCTACAGTAGAAGTATGACCTTGCTTAGGAAAAGTGATTTTCTGGATTTCCCCTATATGTTCTTTTATTTCAATTGGGAGATCTTGAATTTTCATGGTTTTATCCTTTCTACTATCTCATGCTCTTTCTGATCATGTTCTCGTCGATAATTAAGCTCTAAAAGTACAAATCCCATCCCATAATAAAAGCAGCAAATAGGAAAGCCGACATGCCAGAAATGATGTATACCGCCTTTTGCTTTTTACTATAGCTTCTTTTCAGCACTTTGTAGAACAACAAGACAAGATACACCACAGCTAGAATCACATAAACCAGGTTCAAGATGAGATGTATGCGCAATGAAGAATAGGGGGAGAAGCCTAAGGCGCGCATGAACAATAGGATCGTATTCAAAATTAATGCCAGACTGGCGATATTAATGACAATATGATATTTATCAAATCCTGTACCGGGTCTTTCCCAGTTTTTTAATTTGTATCTGGATAACCGAATAAAATAGCCAATTATCGCTCTCAAACTGAGCAGGATCGCTATTGCAAGAGCAATAAAAGATGCTTTGATCAAGTTTATCGTTAAGTTGGATACGGGCAAAAAGTCATTATAAGACATAGAGACCATCTCAACAGTGCCATGACGCTCAACAACATTTGCAAAGTTACTAAGGTCAAATGTTGTATAGTTCTGCAGACTTAACATCGAATATGCCTTCGTAAAACCGGAAACGACCCGTCGCGCAGGCTGATAATATCCTCCACTTTCAGATGTAACTGAATTCGTGCTGAAACTACTTCCAAACACCTTCTGGACAAGACCAACGTTATAAGCCATTTCATTTGACTGGTTTGTCATGACTACTAACCCAAAATTAGACTCCGGATCAAAAACAAATCTACTTGAAAATCCCGCCGTACTTCCAGCGTGTTCCAGTGCAGGCACCCAGTATTCCACTTCAAAGAAGCCATGTGCAATTCGTGGAGTTGAAGTCCCATCGTAATATAGACTTGTTGACAGCATCTCGTCTAAGGTGTCATTGTTCGCAAATAATAAATTACTACGATCCACCGGCATTAAGGCTGCAAGAAATCTAGCTGCATCCTCTGCTGTGCCAATGGCCCCCGCCGCAGGGTACAAGCTTATGTATGCTCTGTTCTTAGGAATTAGTTTCAGATTCGTAGTGTAACCCTGAATCTCATTTCTTCGTTTCAAGACGTTTAGATTATCATACTGTGACGGGTGAATCGAAGTGTCTTTCATATTCAGCGGTTTAAATATATGTTCGTTGACATATTTGTAAAAGGTTTGTCCGCTTTGTAATTCAACGATGTAAGCAGCCATAGCCGTACCATAGTTTGAATAAGCAACGACACTCCCAGGTTTATCGATCTGCCTCGGTTCAAATTTTTGTAAAGCTTCACCTAATTCCACAATATCACTCTCGGATGAATACCATAAGTCTATCAATCTATCTTCCCATCCTGCGTTATGATGCATAAGGTTCATTAGGGTAATGGGAGCATCGTATTCAAGATTCTTTAGAAATCCTTCCGGCAAATAGTCCTGAATATCGGTATCCAAATCAAGCTTTCCCTGTTCTACAAGCTGCATAACACTCGTCCAGACCAATAGTTTAGAAGTTGAACCCCATTCAAACACAGTAGAGGTGTCTGCTTTTCTCTGTTGCTCAAGATCTGCGTATCCATAGGCCTTATTCACAATAGTCTCACCGTTCTTGATAGCTACAACCGAAACGGCAGCGGTGTTCTTCTGATTAATAGCCACATATGAATCTATTGTTTCCTCTAGCGAAGACAACGCAATCCTGGAGGGTGTAGTATCCACATTCTCTACCTCAGCGTTTACAGGTACCGCACATGTCGTAATGATGAATGCAAGTATCAGAACACAAGCGATTACTTTATTAACATAGTAATATTTTCGATTAATCTTCATTAGCCACTCTCCTTATCGTTCTAATATAGTTTTCGTGCCTTTATCCACAAAGGTTACAGGGAGCATCTTTGCTTTATTAGCAAAATCATCATTTTACAGTTGCATCAATTATCAAAGTAACATTTTTTATAAACAAGTCTATCCTCTTCTGCAGCAACACATTTGTGGATGACAAAAGTTGTCCTTTGATATCCCAAAACAAGCCATTGGTTTAATGAATACTACGTTTATCCTTGTCACCTTCCTCCAAACTAAGAGTCAATAAACAATTCCACATTTTGAGTAATTTACCTTAATTATTTCTATAATAACCCATGCTGCAATATTTGCGAAGTGAATTTAAAAGCGCATACATTTCTCTCCAAATCAAAAAGAACCCTCCGGTAGGAGCGTTCTCTGTGAATGATTAGCCTAAGCGTACATCAAGTCCTTATACCCGCGAGTTACTTCCCCACCTTCGGCTGGTTCGGGCTGGTCTGCTTGTGCGTGTTCTGCCATGCAAGCCTTCACCGCTTCCTCTGTCGTACAACGATTCGCATCGTCACATGTGTAGCATAATTGAAGCATATATCTGGTTAATTCATCCGCCTGCGTGAATTGAGTTTGACCGTTGGTTCTCATCTTCATCACTCCTTCTCTTGTTGAGTTAAATATATCACCTTCTAGTGGATTTATTTGTGATTTATTTCACAAACTAAGAAAAAAAGAAAAGGAACCCTTCTGGCTCCTCTCCTTTCTCCTATCTATTCACATCGATAACATTCAACGTTTATAGTACTTTCCAATGTACACCGCCATCTACCGTTTGCAATAACAATGATCTTTTGGCATCTGTATTTTCAACCAATATCCAGCCAAGCTTGGGGGTAACCATCTGCATCTTCACAATCTCCGGATAGTCTTCGAGAATTTTCTCCAGTACACTGCTTGCAGGAAGAACGCTCCATGTTTTGCCCGCATCCTTGGTGTGGTAGGTTATGCCCTTTTGCATCGCCCAACCTTCCGATGCGTTCAGAAATACCGGTGAAAGGTTACGATTTGGACCCGTTTGTTTGTTTAAAGTGAAATTGGACAGCTTCCAGCTCTTTCCGCCATCGGTGGTAAAGAATCCATTGAATGTCGTGCTCTCCCCTTGAGAACAGGACATTGACATCCAGGCTGATTGCGCTTCACGTCCAAAAAATTGTGGTGAACTAACACTGAAATTACCACACCCGTTGAATTTGTTTCGATCAAAAAAGGATGGTCCAGTATTCCAGTTTTCTCCGCCGTCTGATGTTACATATAACTTCGGTGTGCCGAACTCCAGCGCTGTTAAGAAACCATGCTTTGGATCCGAGAAAGTCATCCCCATGGTGTATCCACGTTTGGAAATCTCTTCTGCTTCCTGTTTGCCCTCTTCATCACTGGAGGACATCCGATTCCAGGTAATTCCACCGTCCTCGGTGAAGTAAAGTTTCTTGTCCTGTTTACCAATAGCGGTATCGACCGTGGTGAGAATCCAGCCTTTCTCAGGAGATACAAATGAGATCGCAGTCACTTTATCCGTCTTGGACAGAGAAGACAGGCTCCAGGTTACGCCCCCATTGTTGGTGCGAAGCACCATGGTATCTGTTCCACCCATGCCTTCACGAACAATCCAACCATGTGCACGATCTACAAAATAAATGCTTTGTCCATATTTAGGGTTAGCCGGAAACTGTACATTTTCCGAAGGTGAAATATTGGTCCAGGTCTTTCCCTGATCCTGAGTGTAGTACAGGCGCAGCGCATTCCGCGTCACACCCCACGCCAATCCTCCGTTGTCATTGAGCAACTGAAAATCGGTCAAACGGGTCTGTATTTGGTACTTGGCCATATCTGCAGATTCTGTACTGTTCACAGGGGGAACGACAGTTAATGTCTGCCCTGTATTCCCGGCGTCCTCCTGCTGCTGCGGAGGTTCTGCTTCCGGAGGTTGATCTGAGTCGGTGCATGCAGCCAATACAGCTGCTATACCTATAGACAGCAATGCTGTCTGCGCAATTTTAATCCATTGCAAACGCAAGTGGGTTCCACCTCTCTCATCCAATATACAGGCGCGCATGCCTGTCCTATGGCGTTTTATTTACGATTCATCAGAATCCACTGCTCCTATTCTACCACAAACCTTATGTAAAAGGCTCATTGCCCACTCATGGTTGGCCCGCTCCCTTTTTCCAGCTCATACTCTTGGCTATAGGTCGCACATTTATTCCCATTAATTTCATCCTAAACTGTTTTTCGACGGAATAATTGGTAAAAAGACATGAAATGTGAACTATTTTATAGACAACACTCGCTTTATATTCTCTAATCCCTTAATATGGATGGGAGTATAACCCAAAAAGGAGATGATATGAACATGACAAATAGTGCAGCTCTGAAACCCAGTCGTGTCGTGATTGTAGGCATGGGTGCGGTGGGAACAACAACGGGATACACGCTAATGTTGAGACAGCGTTCGTCCGAGTTGGTATTTGTGGATGTGAATCATGATAAGGCAACCGGCGAAATGCTGGATATGAACCACGGTCTTCCATTTACGGGAGGCGTGAAAGTATGGGCTGGCGATTATTCCGACTGCAAAGATGCAGATATCATTATTATTACAGCCGGTGCTTCCCAGAAGCCGGGCGAAACCCGGATTGATCTGCTGAAGAAAAATGCAAGCATTTTCAAAGATATTATTGAGCGCATTACTGAAGTGAATTCTCATGGTATTTTACTGATTGCAACCAACCCTGTAGATATTTTGTCCTATACTTCATGGAAACAAAGCGGATGGCCTGCTTCCCGTGTCATCGGTTCAGGCACATTGCTCGATAGCGCACGTTTCCGTTACCTGATTGGTAAGAATAAAGGGATCGACCCGCGTAGTATTCACGCACACATTATTGGTGAGCATGGAGATTCCGAAGTACCGGTATGGAGCCTGGCTAACGTTGCAGGAACAGATCTGGAATTGGATGAAGAAACACAACAGGATATCTTCGACCGTACCAAAAATGCGGCGTATGAGATTATTAATGCCAAAGGAGCGACTTCCTATGCAATCGCCCTTGCTCTGGACCGCATTGTAGCTGCAATTCTCGGCAACGAAGGCTCCGTTCTGAACGTATCCACTTACCTTGAAGACTACAATGGTGTATCGGATGTTTATCTCGGAGTTCCATGTGTTGTCGATCGCAATGGTGTGCGCGAAATTCTGCCTCTTCCGCTGAATGAATCCGAGAAAGTGGCTTTCCAGGCTTCTGCTAACAAATTAAAAGAACAGATCGCTGGATTGGAATAATCTAGCCTCGCATTCATTCATATCGTGAACGATTTAGCATGTTAAACGTTGTGAATTAAGATATCTGTGCTGGCTAAAAGGACCATTTGTTTCTTCCAGAGAGAAGAAGCAAATGGTTTTTGTTTTGACTTCAATTTATATGACTATTTAGATATTATATATTAGTTTACATAATATTAATTATGTTTATTTATTCTTCATCCAAATCAATAACAAAAAAAGCCTGTCACTTGGACAGACTCCTTTTCGGAATAAATATCGGCTTTTTTCCTTCTAATATGACGGAAGTTTAACGTCCAGCAGAGCCATAGCCTCTTCTTTCTCCCTACTGGTGACGTGAGTGTACACCGTTGTTGTTTGAATCGAAGCGTGACCCAGTAGCTCCTGCACGGTACGCAGATCGGCTCCACGCCGTAACATCATGGTCGCGAAAGAGTGACGCAGCTTATGACTGGAGTAATTTTGACGTTGATTAGCTGGTGATTCCTGCTGGAAGCGTTCAAACGTTTCCGTAGATATGAGCTGGATGCTGCGAATCGACAGTCTTTTCCCTTTTTGCGAGACAAATAACGCTTCCTCTTTCGGTCGCCAAGGATCGAGACGCTCAGCCATCGCTTGAGATAATACTTTTGCCACAGTCTCCGGTACAGGGAGCGAGCGCCATTTACGACCTTTACCAAATACATCCAATGTACGCCGCTCCGCGTTATAGTCTTTGCAATCCAACGCATGCACTTCTCCAACCCGTAATCCCATATATCCCATTAGTAGAAAAACAGCCAGATTACGTGTGCGATACTTGCCTTCTACCGACTCCAAGAAACGTGTCAGCCCACTTTCATCAAGGAAAACGGGCGCACGGTTTTTCTCGGTTTTGGATTTTTTGATCCCAAACGCCGGATTATTGGTTAACAATTCGAGTTCAATGAGGGACTTGTAAAAACAGTTCACCGCGGCATGTTTGCGATTTCTCGTGGCATCACTAACCCCACGCTCCCGCGCACGGGACAGAAAAGACAACACATGCAGCTTTTTGACCTGCTCCAGTGACTTTCCTTGAATGGAGACCAGGAATTCCACTACGTCACCTGTGTATGATTTTACCGTATGGCCTGTATATCCGGCATCCTTCATCCATATGTGAAAAGCTTCTAGCTCGTCCGCATATTGCTCCTGAATCTCCTCGGTCATCATCTGTCTACGTCACCTCAATTCGGTTCTTTATAAATTGACTAAGATTATTTACACGGGCACTGCGATGACAGAACAACCTTCCAATCGCTGTTATCCCCAGATTTTTCTGATTCCCTTTTCTCAAGGGGAAAATCCGTGGATAAAGGCGAACGCTTCACTTTTTCAGGTTCTTTCTGTCCTCTCCGTTTTCGTGTAAATGATTAGTTCAATTTATATATTTATTATAAAGCAGTGCTCTACGCTTCATCCACAATGACAACGTCAATCAGCGGAATGATCGTTTCAGGTTTGCCTTGACTACGGGTAAGTACAAACGATGGCAATGGATTCTCGTGCAGACCATTCACGGATTCACAGATCTGAGTATACAAATTCATATGCAACGTCTCGCCTTCACCCGCCACATCAATGACAGGCCAATCGTTCTGAACGCAGGCAGGCCAGTAAGCCAGCTCATTCGCAGGTATGATACTTAATTGTTGAATGGACGGATCAATACGGTAGATCCCTTGCCGTTCAGGTTCATCACCCAGCTTGTCCACGGCAAGTATTCCAGCCGACTGCTCATCTGGTGCAGAATAGAGTGAATAACACCACGGAGTCACGCCCCAGGCAATCACCATCAGCCCCTCTTCCAGCAACGTATCTGACAGATTCCCTTCGGCAAATTGCTCGATCAGATTATGGTTACCTTGTCCTATCAGTTCCTCTACACGTTCAGCGAGTCGAGGCAGGTCAGCGAGAATGAACCCTCCTCTCCCGTAGGAGTCAAACACATGATGGTTTCTGCTCCACACAGCTTGAGTTGGTGAACTCAACGACGCTGCTTCTGCCGGGAAAAGCGATATATATACAGTGATAACTTGTGCATACTTAACCATTGCAAGCTGTTCAGGTTCAAGTGTACCTTCGGCAATACGAGGTGTTTTCATATGCAGGGAGATTCGCAGTTCGTATTCCCCCTCTGTAAATGCTGCCCAACCAAGATTAACAGACTGTTCAACGCCTTCAATAGATGTAATGGAGATTGAGCTATCCGGTTTCAGATTAACAGCATACTGCACGTATGCCAGCTCCTGACCATAGATGATATTGGCATCTTGACGATTGACGGGTGAATCCAACTGTTGTGCAATGACAGATACCTTACGTCCATCCTTCAGAAGACGCTGCGGATCAATATCCAACTGTAGGTCATCTGCACCTCCTGATTGTGAAACAACTAATTGTGCCTCTGCAAGTACGGATGAGTCAGCCAAGGCAAATCCAAAAGCTTCATTTTGATGATCTGAATTCGTATGTAATGGTGTGTTCATGATACATCCCCTCTCTTATGTCTGATGGCATGTCACATCCCCAAATATATTTCATATTTGGCTTAGCCGCAACCCCGCCCCCGTGATTAAGTTGGTTACTTCCCTAATTACTTACCCATATATGAAGAAAATTCCAACCTTCCCCTGCTGTTATCTTCCTTTAGCTTCTATATAAAAAAATCCAGGAAAAATGAATATGTGCTCGGTTAAAGATGTTTGCAACTAATCTAACACGTTATAGCGTTGCTTGGTTAAATTTATTTTTGGAGATCGCTTATTTTGTTGTTTTATCGCGAAAATGTTCATTATCTGTTGCACGTGGATGAATATGAAAATGGATTTAAAACAAAACTGCGTATAATTTATATTATGCGCAGTTTTTAAGAGCCTTATTTTTCGTGAAGAATACCTATAGACCCTTGTTATCTGAAGTTATAAGAATGAGAGCTCTTTTCGTCTTTTTCTGCTGTATCTTCCTCCCTTATCCTGTCTAATTCGACGATATGAAGACATGTAAAAGAGCCACATATCCATTATGCGGCCCTTTATTTCTTACTATAGATCGAGGTGTATATACAAATACGAACTGACTTCATTTCAGGTTTTTATGAAAAAGTAAATTATGAGAACGCAATTCTCTCTGCATCTGACATCCGGTATTGGGTTAACAAATACTCTTTGCTCTGCATCGCCGCATGACGAATCGCATCCAAATCAACATTCAACAGCTTACCCTCTCGCTTCACGAGTCTACCTGCCACAAAGACCGTATCCACATTGGATGGATTGGCAAATTGCACGACAGCGCCGATTGGATCATGGACGGGGAACATATTCAGATCGGTGGTACGAATCATGATCAGATCCGCTTCTTTTCCCGGGGTCAACGAGCCCACCTTCTGCTCCAATCCCAATGCTTGTGCACCAGCTGAAGTTGCAAATCTCAGCACTTGGCTGGACTGCAAGTTCAACTCACCAGGCATCTCACCCTGCTGCAAAAGTTGTTCATTGGCTCTGGATCGTTCAGCTTGAAGTGCAAACTTCATCTGCGAGAACATATCTCCGCCTGTCGACGTTACCACATCTACACCAAGTGTAGGGGTTCCCCCATGTTCAAGAAAATAGCCGGTGGCCGGATATCCATGACCCATCATCATTTCAACTTCAGGTGTGACCGACAAGGAAGCGCCGCTATCTGCCAGCATTTTGTATTCATCCATGCCCATAGTGTTACCATGAACGATATTCACCCGTGGACTTAACAGTCCCGCTTCGTACAAGTGACTAATCGAGCGATCCACAGATCCCCAACTGCCAAATCCGGCATGCATGGAACAGATCGCATCCAGTTCTTGTGCTAGTTCGATCTCTTTCACGGTTGTATCCCAATGACTGAACTCCGGACCACGAATGGCAAGCCCATAAGTAAGTAATTGATCCCGTGATGAAAAATAACGTTCTTTGACTCTTCTCACATCATTATTCGAATACGTAAGTCGACTATCCCGATTCCAGTAGTCCGTCTCACCAGGGACTCCGTGAGCAAATACCGCCCGAATGCCAGCATCCTGAAGTCCACGAATCAGTTCATCCGTGTGGTCAGGGGAATACGGCATGCTCCAATCCAACACCGTTGTCACTCCTGCATTAAGCGCTTCCAAGGAACCGAGCAAGTTGGCAATATAACTATCTTCTGGACGGAGCTTGCTTCCCATTGCACCATAATAGAGATTTTGCAAATAAACTGGTAACGACCAGTTGGTTCCCGCTGTTTTGACAAGTGATTCCCACATATGCCGATGCGTGTCCACCAGCCCAGGCATAATAATCATCGATGAAGCATCAATGATCTCCGCATCCGGAATATCCAGATCGGGTTGAACCGCCGTGATCAACGAATCTTGGATCAGAACGTCCGCCCTCTTATACTGTCCAACTCGAGCATCCATCGACAACACACAGCCATTTTTCAACAGATAACTTGTCCGCACAAGACACATCTCCCATCTGATTTGGTTTGAAAGACGATCATATCCTGCTTACGAATCCGTACTGCTTCTGACTATTTTTTCGCTAGTATATATACATTATATAGTTATTGTTAGTATTTATCAATTTTGGGATTTTCGTTTCGCCCGAAATCTTCTGACCTTCATCAGATTTCCACACATCTTATCATCACAGTACTTCTGTGTTCTGCTTCGGGTATCATCATAGAACATCCAGCGACAATCCGAATTATCACAGATCCGAATCCTATGCCCTTCTCCCTCCACCAAAGTCGTGGCAAAATCAGCAGCTACCTCAGCCATAACCTGATGCCAATGTGCTTCTACAGCTAACAGTTGGAGTTTCAGTTCCTGATCAATTGTAGTCAATGTTCTTCTCACATACCCTGCTTCCATAATGCCATTTAACCATTGTTTTTCTATATCCGTTAACGATGCTCCAGAAGACAAGCGGGCTCCAAGAGCCAACAATTCATTCCTGAAGTTTCTCATGGACAACTCATCTTCTAGAGATGCAGGGACAGAAGCGTTAAGTTGCCATCGAGCCAGAAAGTCTTGCTGCCAGCTCGCCTTCCCAAGCCTGTCCTCCGATCGATCTCCCCCACGCCAGTCGTGATAATCGCTGTTTACAAAATCGGTCCATAACCTGTCCATATATATACCTCCGTTTAGTGTAACCATCTAAGTCAATAAAGATGGTTATAATCCATCTTTGATGTGTTATATTAAGTGTAACCTCATTAATCAGTTTTAGCTAGTTACAACACATATCACAATTATACGCAAGGAGGAAAAGGTAATGACGAAAACAACAGCACTAGATGTGTTACGTATTCAGAAGGATGATACCTGGGATCAATGTAATTGGATTGTACCTTTGTCGAAATCCTTGGAGGGTCTTACAGCAGAACAAGCAGCCTGGATTCCACCCTCAGGGGGATTAAGCATCTGGCAGTTGGTTAACCATATGTATTATTACAACCATCGCTTATTATGTCGCATGCAAGGTAAGGAGCCTACCCTTCCTGCTGTAGACTCCAATGAATACACATTTGGGAATCCTGGAGATGCAACTGACACAGCCGGATGGAATACACTGCTACAGGGTACAACTCGATTAGCCCAACAGTTGCGAGATCAATTGGCTGCACTACAAGAGTCAGATCTTGAAGCCGCATATATGGACTCCGAAGAGAAATGGGCACACGAACTAGCTCGCTGGGTACTCCATGATGCGTATCACGCTGGTCAGATCGTACTCCTTCGCAGACAGCAAGGCAGCTGGAAAATCGTTTTCTAAAAAAAATGCTTGAACTGCTAGCGCTTACAGGAATAAGATGAACTTATTAATGTTACAGCTTGTTCAACACACTATATAATTGAATAGGATCTTCGGGGTAGGGTGCAATTCCCAACCGGCGGTGATGTTCTTCGGAACCAGCCCGCGACTCGCTATTTGTTCTTAACGAAGGACATTAGCGACTGACTTGGTGTGAATCCAAGGCCGACGGTACAGTCCGGATGAGAGAAGATCAACACATTGACATGCCGTTCACGGGAAGGCCTCTTTCCTGACGCATGTCCTTGGATGAGCCCCCGTTTATTTGGTATATACCAAAACGGGGGCTTTTGTCGATTTTGCCAACTGAAGATTCCGTGTTCTGACGAAGGAGTCCTGAATATGGAAAAGACATCAGCAGCATCACCTGTTTACCGCAAGGAACGAAGTAATACCGGATTCTGGCTTGTAGTTCTCGGCGCCGCCTTATGGGGTGTCGACCCACTCTTCCGCATTATTTTGCTAAACACGATGACATCCACGCAGATTGTACTGGTGGAACATATCATCGTCAGTCTTATTGCCATTCCCGTGCTGTGGAAATTCCGGTCTGACCTGAAAAACCTGCGTGCTCGCCACTGGATTGCCGTGATTTTTATCTCATGGGGAGGATCAGCACTCGCAACGGTATTGTTCACCATGGCACTAACACATAACGATCCAAATACGGTGCTTTTATTGCAAAAAATGCAACCACTCTTCGCTATCGTGCTGGCTAAACTGTTATTAAAAGAAACCTTGCCACGTCGCTTTGGTGGATTGTTCTTCATAGCATTAGCAGGAACGTACCTGCTTACATTTGGCTCCACATTGCCATTAGGTAACTGGGACAACTGGATTCATGCTGGAAGCTTGTTATCCCTTGGGGCTGCTGCCTTATGGGGAGGTTCAACCGTAATGGGCCGATTGATGCTGGGGCAGGCGCGTTATGAAACGGTCACCTCTCTTCGCTTTGTCGTTGCTCTCCCGCTCCTGATCTTTATGACGTGGAATGAAGGTGCGGCATGGACGTTTCCGTCCGGAACGGGTGAACAGACTGCTGTCATCCTCAACATTCTTGGTCAGGCATTGTTACCAGGTTTGCTCAGTCTTCTGTTGTATTACAAAGGTCTGTCGTCAACCAAAGCATCTGTTGCAACACTCGCAGAACTTAGCTTCCCGATGGCGGGTGTGTTGGTGAACTGGATTGCTTTCCGTACACTGATTACATGGGAGCAGCTGCTTGGTTTTATCCTGATCTGGGTGGCCCTCTTCGCCATTTCCAGACAGCAGGAAAGATCATCAACTGCGGCTGATGCTGCACCGAAGCTGCGTACAGAGTAAGTGGATATATCTGAGGTACACAGATAAACAAACAGTCAAATATAAAATAAAACCATTGCACATCAAATTAGATGAGCAGTGGTTTTTTTTATTGGTCATTACTCGATTATTACTCGATCATTTTCTCAATTAGCAATATGAGCTATTAACCCTGTGCTTTATTTCTATGTCGCAAATCCTCCCCTCTTCTCCCTCCAACCTCATAACGAATATGCATATCATCGCACTACGTCTCTTCTATGTTTTGTCTTTTGTCTAATCCGGTGGTACGATGACATATGGAATAAACAGATGAATTATATTCAGAGAGGAACGATCATTAATGTCTTCATTCTCATATACCTCCTACGACGCCGTAGGTTTGGCTGAACTGATCCGATCCCGGGAAGTATCCCCGGTTGAAATGCTGGAAGCGGCGTTTGCACGCCTTGAAGAAGTGAATCCGCAACTTAATGCGGTTATTCGTACATATGAATCTCGCGCACAAGAGGAAGCCGGTTTGGTTCGCCCTGGAGAACAACCTTTTGCCGGTGTGCCCCTGCTCCTGAAAGATATCTCGCAATCCTTGGAAGGTGAATTTCTGACTTCAGGCTCCCGTTTGTTCAGCGAGCATCGTGCATTACGCAATTCCAATTTTGTCACTCGACTCCGTGATGCAGGCTTTATCATTATAGGACATACCAATACACCTGAATTTGGTTTGAAAAATATTACCGAGCCCCGTCTTCATGGTCCAACTCGCAATCCATGGAATATTAATCACTCCCCAGGTGGTTCAAGTGGTGGTGCCGCTGCCGCTGTAGCTTCAGGTATTGTTCCTCTTGCCGGAGCCAGTGACGGAGGAGGTTCGATTCGTATCCCGGCTTCCTTTAGCGGATTGTTTGGATTAAAGCCAACCCGCGGGCGCACACCTGTAGGACCGGGAGTTGGTCGTCAATGGCAAGGCGCATCCATTGATTTTGCCCTCTCCCGCTCGGTACGGGACAGTGCTGCATTGCTTGATACGTTACAAGTTATTCAGCCCGAAGCTGCGTTCCATGCTCCACTCTTTCCAGGCAGTTACTTGGCAGATATGAGCTATCCACATCAACGCAAACTGAAAATTGCATACACAACGGATTCGCCCGTGGGAACACCTGTCAGCGCAGAAGCCAAAGAGTCTGTATACAAGCTCGTTCGCTGGTTGGAAGATCAAGGTCATCATGTTGAAGAAAAGCTGAGTCCAGTCAATGGAGTCAGGCTGATGGAGAACTATTACATGATGAACAGTGGTGAGATGGCCGCGATGATCTCTTCCATGGAACGATCCATGGGCCGGGCTCTGACCTCCGATGATATGGAGATTGAATCCTGGGTTCTGGCTGAAGCTGGCAAAAAGGTATCCGCTGCGGAATTTGTACATAGCTTAGCAGAATGGGATGTAGCTGCAGCTCAAATGTCTACCTTGTTTGAGCGTTATGACTTCTACGTCACACCTGTTAATGCTTTTCCTGCGCCTAAAATTGGGGAACTAACACCTCATGACGAACAGATTCGTAATCTGATGCGAATTAGTGAATTGGACAAGACCCAGCAGCAGCAACTCATCTATGAAATGTTTGAGCCAAGTCTTACGTATACTCCGTTCACCCAGCTTGCGAATTTAACAGGCCAGCCTGCGATAAGTGTGCCTTTGCATATGACACCAGAAGGTTTGCCAATGGGTGTTCAGGTGATGGCAACCAAGGGACGTGAAGATTGGTTATTACATCTGGCTGGACAGCTTGAAAAGTCAGAATTATGGATCGGGATGAATGGTAACCCACTTTTTCCAGTCTAAAAATACACGTTGCACTCCTACCAGCAGACCTGTTCTGCTGGTTTTTCCTTTTTGAATAACAAGATAAATTTGTTTAGATTCTCTTAGTTTACATAATAAATATGTTGTTAATTTAGATAACATCCTCGATTCCCCGTTCAGTGCATAATTTTATAGAATACAGGCGATCATAAGTTGGTGGTAAATTAACATACTGGAGGGAAATCAAATCATGGGTATTCTAAGTGGCAACCCCAAGAACGAGCCGATGCATTATGGTGAAATCTTTAGTGTATGGCAATGTTCCACAATAGCCAAAGGCGCTGTGTCTTGCTACCAAGCTTATATGAGTCATGCAGGAGATAAAGATTTGAAGAAAATCTTGGAAGACCTGCTGGACCAAGCCAAACTCGAAATTAAAGAATGTGATACACTATTGACTGAAAATGGTATTGCCCCTGCACCAACACTGCCGGAAAGACCACATGTTGAGTTTGAGGATATCCCGGCTGGCGCAAGATTCACAGATCCCGAGATTGCTGCAAAAGTAACAGCCGATACAGCCATGGGTCTGGTTGCTGCAAGCCAAACGATTGGGCAATCGATCAGAGAAGATATTGGCGCGTTATTTGCTAAATATCATGCAACCAAAACAGCTCTAGGCCTCCGAATTCTTCAAATGAACAAAGAAAAAGGCTGGCTCATCCCTCCACCGCTTCAAGTCAAAAGACCGGATTCAGAATAGAGTTTATTGGAAGACGTCTAACAAAATGTTGTAGTGAATTAAAAAGACAAAGCAGGAGAAGCCCCCATTCTCCTGCTTTGTCTTTTTTAATTTTACTGTTTAATTTCCAATAGACAGGTTAATAAAATTTTGAAATCATCAGAATTTTAAGACATCTTTATTGGAGGGATTCACATGTTTCGACATCAGAAAGAGTTGCAATTTGAAGTCAAAGTAGATCGTCCCGATCCCATGCTTGCACGTCAGGTTCAAGAAGTGTTGGGAGGGCAATTTGGTGAAATGACCGTCATGATGCAGTATCTTTTTCAGGGATTCAATTGTCGAGGTGAAGAGAAATATAAAGATATGCTAATGGATATTGGCACCGAAGAAATTGGACATGTCGAGATGCTCTGCTCATTGATCAGTCAGTTGCTGGATGGTGCTACTCCTGAGGAACAACAACAAGCCGCTAAGGATCCTGTGACAGCAGCAATTATGGGCGGTATCAACCCACAACATCTGCTCGTCAGCGGTCTTGGTGGTTTGCCAACCAACTCTAACGGTGTTCCGTGGAATGGTTCGTATATCGTGGCAAGCGGAAACTTGCTTGCAGACATGCGCTCCAATTTGCATGCCGAGAGTCAGGGTCGCCTTCAGGTGGCAAGACTGTACCATATGACAACTGATGAAGGTGTGCGGGCTACTTTCCGTAAAATGTTAGCACGTGATCGTTATCACCAGTATCAATGGATGGCCGCTATTCAGGAACTGGAAGAAAAGAATGGAGTCGTTGTTCCAGCCTCTTTCCCTCCTGAAGCCGAGCAAGAATCTCAGCCGCAGGCCTATGAATTCTGGAATCTCTCCGAGGGAACTGAATCCGCCGAAGGTTTATGGGCTACAGGAAGTGCACCTGATGGAACCGGAGACTATGTATATATCTCCAATCCTGTTCCAAAGGGACAGATACCTGAGCCCGTCATTCCTGCCACGGAACTTCACCATGACCTGGATATGAGATCAACAGATAAATAAAAAGTTAAATACTATTTTTCTCGAATTAATTATAATAAATCCTGTTTATATGCTTCGCAGCAGGTTATTAGCTATTATAAACAACTATTTTTTGGAGGTGCTTAATGATGGCAACTAAGGAACTTGCATTACATGAGAAACTCGAAGTACATGAACTGCTAACTCTCAAAACTTCGTGTGCCACCAAAGCCGTAACGATGCTGGAACTCGTAAAAGACGACACACTAAAATCCTTAATCGAAGATGATTTGGACAACTCTTCCAACGCTATTGAACAATTAAAATCTCTATTAAAATAAGGAGGGTTCTCTTATGACTACAACCAAAACGAAAGAAATGCTCGTTAAAGCCGTTGCTCCCATGGATGATATGGCCATTGCCACCGATATGCTTCTTTCTGCTAAGTCGGCGGTACGTACCTATGCGATAGCCCTTACCGAAACTGCAACCCCCCGAGTTCGGAAAGTCCTTAAAGCTCAATTGGATACGGCAATCGAAAGCCACCAAAAGATCGCAGACTATATGATCAAGAATGAGATGTATCATCCCTATAGTATAGAAGAGCAAGTTAAACACGATATGGAGAAATCAGACATGGCGTTGAAATTGTTGGATGACAATTAATGGTTAACGCCTAAAGCGACTCAGTTACGACTGGGTCGTTTTTTGATTCCAGAGTATATGAATTTCATATTTAAAGCTAGTTTTTTTCGCTTTTCTGCATCCCTTTCTTTCTCAGGAGAATGACGACCAATAGTAGTATGGGTAAAAAGATTTGAAATACAGGAGAACTATAATTCAAAGTGAATCCTCGCCCTATCTCAATATGTTCTGTGAATGTCGGTGATAAAAAAGACAACCCATATAGAACAAGCCCTACTGGAAACACCCATTTCCTATAGTTCGCTCCAGTTACTCTTTCGAGTCCAATTACGGCGCCATGGAAAAATGCAGCCATTTTAATACCCAATCCGAGGAAAAGGAGTAAAGTGAACAAGGCATCCATCCGTTCAAACACTTCAGTCAAATTGATTAATTGTACTGTCTCCAAAAGCGGGAGTGTACTATAGGCAGCAATCTGAGGACCCAAGACAAAAATGATAAGTTGATTGATAAATGTTAAAGCGAGAGCCGTTAGGATATAGGCGATGATCACCGCTCTGTTAAGATTCCTTCCTTTCCGAGCATAGGGATAAAAGACCAGGAATAAGACAACCTGCCCAAATGGAAAGGATACGATCTCCGGAAAAGCAGCTTGAAAAATCGGCTTCCACCCATTCTCCATAACAGGCAAGGCCAGATCCGAGTGAAAAAGACCTGTTGTTGGAATTAAGAAACTGATTAACGCATAGCCCAGCGCCATGAGCGGAAACAGAATCATACACATGAGAAACAGTACACGATATCCATATCGTACGGTGTTGGATACAACGATAATGATGATCATGCTGATGATCCACATCGACGTTCTGTTCAGTAAGGTCAATTCAGTGACTTCACTGATGTCACGTAAATTTCGTGAAGCCTCATAGGCGAAATAAGCTACAAATGAAAGGCTTACGATTGTCCCTAGTACTTTTCCCATATAACGGCGACACAGAAGAAACAAATCCAATTCAGGTTCCTGATGATGAATAGCCAGATGTAGGAGTAGTAACACCAAGCCACCAGCAGCCCCGGCGAGCATGGCTAACCATGCATCCTGTTTGGCATCTCCACCTATCAGAAACAAGGTTGTACTGCCAACTTCAAATAAGGAAAGACAAACAGCCAATTCGGATACGCGAAGCTCCCTAGACAATTTCATGATTGAACCTCTCCTTGGTGTTAGTCTTTCTGTTCGCCAAGCAACTTGCTGAAAGAATCTTGAAGCAAACCTACTCGTTCCAAAGTTACGTTTACGTTTATGTTAATATCCATCTGTGCCAATTCACTAGACCAGTTGTCTTTTAGAACTTTCCACTCTTTGGGATGTCTTTGATGTATTTTGTTCGCGATCCCCAACATATCGACATGAAGCCTCTGGTTCCCTCTCCATCCGTCCAATATCTGTGCTTGAATGACTTGTTCAGCCTGTCGCTGCAATTCATGAATAGTGTGTGTTCTAACTATATCCTCACCAGATGTGCTCTCATCCAGTTCAGCGTCGACCTTTGCATCTACCTGAACAGCATAATGAAGCCCCTTTTTCACAGGAACGACCTTAACTTTTGCTTTGCGCACAAGAAAAGAGTTCACCTCCCCCTTTGCACCTTTATAGGTCAAGTTGGTCCAGTTCACCCTGTCTGTTAGCCAGACGATACCCATACTTTCTTTTTGGTTCAGAACTCCGATCTTTTTGTCTTTGAGAAATACACTTAATCCTTGAATTCTTAAATTCCCGGGTATTGATGTTTCCTTAAAAATATCAATTGAACTCTGTTTGTTATCGCCCAGTGTATCTGTTGTAACACCAGGAATTCCGGCTGATCCACTGTCTGAAGTGATCTTCAGAGCAACCTCATGTATGTTCATCACGGGATAGTACGACCCTTTTTCATTATTCCGTTCCAAAATCTCGGATAAAGCACGGCCAGGCTGTTTCTCTGGAGGAATCAATTTTTCGAGATACTCCCTTGCTTGACCATCTGCAATAATAAGTTTGGCAGATTCCCGAGAACCAATATTTCGATAATAGTGATCCATGATCTCCGCAATCCCGTATCTTGCCGCTTCTTCACCAATCAGAACGACATTGGTATGTGCAAAATATAATCTTTTGGGATTCTCCACGCTGCTTTGGGCAACAGCTTCCCGAATCGTTTTGCCTTCTGATGAAAATGTGTTCACGGGGGCTTGAGATCCACCAGACGACGACCCAATTGAACTGCTCGCTGGTGGTACAATAATCTGATAGGTAATGATCCACTTTCCGTTTTTTCGATCAAATCCTGTTGCTGTTGCGATGCCCAGATCATTTAATTCTGTGCGATTTCCACAACCAGCAGTAATCAGTCCAACCATGAGTAAGATTAATATGGACTGCAAACGAATCATATAAATCGCTCCTTATTCGTTCTCAGCTTCATTAATACGGTCTATAATGTTATCCGATCCTGACGGGTATTGATGAGGGGCTTGTCTCGTCTTATTCGTATTGGACTTCTCATCAGGTCTAGTCTTCATAGCCCACCAGGGTACTCTCAACCACAGATCCTTCATATTTGACTTGAAAAACGGACTATACGGCATCAGATAGTCAACGCCAAATGACTTCAGAGATACCAGGTGTGCAAGTAATGGGATGGCTCCGGCCAATATGCCGTACAGCCCCAGCGTACCTGCCAGTACCATAAACGGAAAACGTAATAGCCTTACTGCTGTGGCCATACTGAAATAGGGTATAGCAAAATTCGCTATTGCTGTAAAAGAAACCACAATGACCATCGCGCCTGAGACCAATCCCGCCTCTACCGCAGCTTGTCCGATGACCAATGCACCAACAATGGAGATTGCAGGTCCAATGGCTCGCGGCATTCGCACTCCAGCTTCACGAATGACCTCGAACGTGATTTCCATAAGGAGAGCTTCAAGTAATGCCGGGAAAGGGACCCCTTCCCGTTGTGCAGCCAGGGTGACCAATAACGTTGTAGGTATCATCTCCTGCTGAAAGGTGGTTAGTGCGATGAAAGTCGAAGGCAGCAACAAAGATACGAGGAAACAGATTAACCGTATAATCCGCAGAAAGGTAGAGATATCATAACGCTGATAATAATCCTCGGGCGTTTGAAAAAAATTAAAAAAAGTCACAGGTGCAATCAAGGCAAATGGCGTACCATCTACCATAATGGCTACTTGACCATCCAATAGACTGCCGGCAACCGTATCTGGGCGCTCCGTATTGATCATGGTCGGAAAAGGAGTAAGCGGTGCATCCTCAATAAATTCTTCTATGTAACCACTCTCGAGTATACTATCTGTGTTGATGGCATTTAAACGCCTAGTAACCTCTTCAATGACTTGTGGCTTTGCAATACCCTGGATGTAAGCCAGTGCAACCACTGTCTGGGTGTACTTTCCAATGGTATGCATCTGGAATTTTAAATCAGGAGTTCGTATTTTTCGTCGAACAAGAGTAATGTTGGTCGTTAGTTCCTCTGTGAATCCTTCCTTTGGTCCTCTGACCACCGTTTGGGACGTGGGTTCCTCTACAGATCTTCTGGCTCCTCCGGCGATCGGCACTGCAAGAACATTCTTTACACCATCAATAAGAATAACGACGTGGCCTGTTAACAAAGTTTCATAGATAAGTTGCGGCGAATCAATATTTCGGATATTTCCGGCGGGTAAGATTTTTTTCACTAACACATCTTTAGGCTGATCTCCCGGTAGCGGATCTGTATTCATCCATTGAATGATATTGTCCATAAGTTCAACCAACAGCGTAGAATCTGTTAACCCTTCCATGTAACAAACAGCTAGAGCAGTACCCTCCTCCTCTAACATAGGGAACTCCCGAACTACAAAATCAGGACTATACTCAAATGCCTCGATAATACTGTTAAGTTTATCTTCTAGCGAAATATCCAGTCTTTGTGAATGTTGTGTTCGTTTATTGAATGTTTCTCCTTTCTTTTGTGATGTAAATACCTCCTTTATCCAACGTATAAGCATACAATCACCCCCACTATTTCCGAGTAATATGGATCAATCGTGCAAAAAGTATACATTGCCCTGAATAATCATGTCCTACAAAAGCATTTTGAAGAATATGCTGTTACAGTATGGGAAGGAGGACAATCTTATTTATATACTGTTAGGTTATGTGATCCTGGGGCTATCACTTTCAGCCCCTATTGGACCCATCAATGCTGCGCAATTGGACAAGGGTATTCGAGGTGGGTTCATGCCTGCCTGGTTTGTTGGACTAGGAGCCATCGCAGCTGATATCATCTACATGCTGCTGGTGTATTTCGGCATCGTACATCTGCTTGAACTTCCGTTTGTAAGGGTATTCCTCTGGATGTTTGGTTGTTTTGTATTGATCTATACGGGTGTGGAAAGTATTAAAAATGCAGGAACCCTTGCCCCTTCTCAAATGAGAGGAGATGATTCGGAGCTTGTCAAGTCATTTACTCAAGGATTCCTGATGTCTCTGTTTAACCCTCTTTCCATCATGTTCTGGCTAGGCATTTATGGCTCTGTTCTAGCCAAGGCTGTAAATGACTCCCCTATGGACCAATTGTTGATATATAGTGGAGCTATCATCTTTGGCGTACTTCTGTGGGATCTATTCATGGCGACTACCGTAAGTTTTTTTCGCAAATACCTCACTTCTACTGTGCTTAAAGGAATTGCTCTCATTTCCGGACTTTCTTTAGTCGGTTTTGGCTGTTACTTCGGATATAAAGCCATTCAATTTCTCTTCTTTATTTGAGTTTGTTTTTTTTGCGTAACCGAATACCCGTGATGTGATAACTGCTTATACCCGTAGAATGCTGCTCATTTTCTTCACTTTCGTCTTTCTCGGCGTTTGATGATGTTTGGGACGCAGGTTTC
The DNA here is from genome assembly GCF_037973995.1 of Paenibacillus sp. FSL R5-0701. NCBI lineage: Bacteria > Bacillati > Bacillota > Bacilli > Caryophanales > Paenibacillaceae > Paenibacillus > Paenibacillus sp. FSL R5-0701. The sequence goes on from NZ_CP150230.1 coordinate 4,061,081, forward strand.
TTCTTGCGAATCCGTTGTACAATAACGTCACTAATGGCAATGAGAGAGACAAGCAATAAGCTAATATAGAAACCTGGTCTGCTGAGTGCATGAAAAAGCGTTCCTGTGACTGCAGTAGCGATTAACAATAAGCCGATCCATCGTTTGATCACATCAAACTTGCCTGATTTCAACAGTTTACCGGAGGATAACAAAATAAACGACCAGTTGTACAGAAGCATCAGTCCAGCTGCAGTCGTGATGTATTCATATACTTTGCCTGGGAGTAAAAGAGACATGATGATCGTACCAACTAACCCACAACCAATGAGGGACAAGGCAAATAACGGATACTTCGTTTTCCACTTTCGAGAAAATAACTGCGGGGCGTCTCCCTCCTGAGCGAGGGTAATAATCATAGACGTCACCGCATAGAGCGAAGCTGTCATCGTTGAAAATCCGGCTACAATGAGCACCCCGTTGAACAAATGTGGGACAAAAGCAAGGTGATCGCTACTGAGTGCCAGTACAAATGGACTCTCTTTGGGATTGAATGCATTTAAAGGAACCATAATTAACGCGAGTCCAATGGATACAACATATACGGTGGATAGCGCAATGAGCATGACTTTTCCTGCCTTTGGGGCATCCTCCGGTTTTTGAAGCCGATATGACATAATGCCAAGAACTTCAATACCTCCATAAGCATAGAACGCAAAAAGAAACGCAGACCACAATCCGATGCCACCCTTTGGAAAAATAGCTGCCATATCCAGCGGTACTTTGTGTTCATACTTGGTTCCCCCAATCCACCCTGCGAGAAGGGCGATGGCAAGCACCAAGAACATGATGATGGCTGCAATTTTAATGATAGCCAGTACATTTTCAACCCGGTCAAATCCCTTGTTACCGAAGAATACAATACAAAGACCTACAATTCCGAATCCTGCAGCAAAGATCCAGAGCGGAACAGACGGAAACCAGAACCTGGAGAAAATGGACAATGCGGTTAGCTGACTCCCCATAATGAGCAACTCCGAAAACCAATAGAACCATCCGCTAGCAAAGCCTGCCCAACTTCCAAAGGCTTTCTTGGCATATGAGCGAAAAGATCCTTGTTCCGGATGGTCCGCTGTCATTCTCGCGAGCGCATCAAAAACTACATATGTACCCAAGGCCGCCAAGATATAGGCCAGCAGCACAGCTGGACCACCAATCGAGATCGCAAGGCTGGAACCCAGAAAATACCCTGTACCAATTGTTCCTGCCACACCTAGCAGACTTAATTGCCACCATTTCAGTTTCTTTTCTTCTGTAGCGTTAGTCGATGCTTTACTCATGTTGTCATTCCTTTTCTGTATCATTTTAGGTCACTAAAGGTAGCCTTCCCAATCCACAGCGAATCATGTTCATAAATTAATCCTTATTTCAGACAAACTGGATATATTGAATAATTCTTGAGGCCTCATTAAATAATACACGAGTACATCAAAACACATAGGAGGTTTTACACATGAATCAGTTCTCTCAATCGCAGCAAATTACGCAGTTGGCTCAACAACTTACACAACAAACACAGCAGGCTTCGATGCAATATCAACAACTACTTAGACAAGAACAAAGCAACGCTCAACAACTTGAGCAATTGGCACAACGCGAGCAACAAGCTGCACATATGATCCAGACCGCACTGCAAGGACATCAAACCGCCATCCAGCAATTACAACAAATCTCCAATCTTGCACAACAACTTGCACACTCATCTTCACAGCACGTATCTTATCTTGAGCAGCCATACAACACTCCCAATATCTCAACTAATGGTCAATCCTTTGGTTCGTATTCGAATCAAAACCGCCCGCAATAACATTTTCATGTAACACATAAAGGAACCCAGCTTTGGGTTCCTTTTTTATTCGTTGCAAAAAAAGAGAGCACAAGTGTCTCTTTTTTCGTCATTACCTTGAGTTTCATACCCGTCCTATACTATAGAGTGCTTGTTCATACTTGATGTTCATTCTTTATGCATTGAGATCATGTATCCCTGGGCTATGCTCATTTGGAAGTTCAGGCATATAAGGAAGTGGATATCCTTGTGGGGGATCGATTACCTGCAGTTCCCCACCATTACGACTTGGCGTTTGACCACTGAAAATCTCAGCGATGCGTGTATTGTCTAAACGGAAATTAAACTGCGCATTGTGGAAGCCCATATCTACATATTTCCGGCATTCGGGATATTTATTAATGTCATAGTTGGGAATCGGGAATATTTTGCCCCAATTCACACCCAGGGTCTCCAGTGCTTTGGCAAATGCATTTTGATGCGCATTATCACGAACAATCAGGAAACCCAGCGTTTCACGGAATGCTTTGTTGGTACTCATTTCATATATTCTTGATTTTTGCAACACACCCGTAGACTCCAACACAATATTATCAAGTAAGTTGCTTACCAGATTCCCATGATCGTACACATAGTTTCCAAGCCATGGATTACCTGCAGCATCAACAGGCAATGAGCTCTGAGCCCCCATGATGTAATGATGCGGGTTGGCATGTTTAATCGCTTCATCCAATGGAGCACCGTCGACCCCTGCATCTCCCGCGCCCTCTGCACCGGCTCCCGTTAATAACTGATTAATGGTTTGTTGCACCAGTTCAATATGGCTTAATTCCTCAAGAAATACACCACGGATCAGATCTCTAAACTGCGTGGCGTTGCCCCGAAAATTACTGCTTTGAAAGAAAAATTGCATCATCGTCCGCATTTCACCGAATTGACCGCCAAGCGTCTCTTGCAATACTTTTGCTGCCGCGGGATCAGGCTTGTCTGGTACGATCATATTGATCAGGTCTTCACGATAAAAAAACATGGTTTTCCTCCATTCTGAATTAACTTACTATTCTAGTTTCTGTTCCCTTCCTAATTTTATGTAAACCAGCCGTTAACAATCTCTGGTATTGGCTCCAACCTCATAAAACAAATAGAAGTGCATGAACTAGAATAATGCATTCTGTTAATGAAAAGGGAAACAGAATATATTCTGTTTCCCTTTATCTATTTTGAATACATATTCTTATGGCATAAACGGTGGCATATCAGCTGAACTTCCTTTTCTTAGAACCTCAGGTGGGGTATCAAAAATATACGGCGGAGCTGGCGGAAGTTTAGGCGCAGGTGCCAAAGGCTGAGGATGCTGAACATATTGGAAAGTACCTTGCCCATCCATACTTGGACCGTGAGCCCACCGTCCGGTTGCGCTCTCATCACCACGAGAGAAGTTAAAGAGAACATACGCCACATCTCTCTTCTCAAGTTCTTTCGGGAACGTACTGGGCACAACAATTCCTTCTTTTTCTTCAAGTTCTCTTATCGCTGCAATCCACTGATTCTGATGCATGGTATCCCGAGCAAGCAACCACGATAACATGTCTTTCACACCGCGGTCATTGGTCATTTCATATAACCTGGCAACCTGAAGTCTGCCTTGAGATTCTGCTGCTAGATTATGTCTGAAATCAGCTAATAAATTACCACTTGCTATTGTGTACTTTGCATTCCAGGGATATCCATTACTATCGGTTGGGGCTGCTCCTAGTCCGCTTACAATCGCGTGTTGTGGATTGCTCCCACCGAGTATCGCATTAATAACTGGGTCTTTGGCGGCTTCTTCCAGTGTGGCTAATGGAGCATTGTCCAGCAAGCGAGCGATCATCGTAGCCAGCATCTCAACATGAGCGAGTTCTTCGGTTCCCGTATCCATAAGAAGGTCCTTATATTTCCCATCTCCACGGACATTCCAGCCTTGAAATAAATACTGCATGGCTACGGTAATTTCGCCAAATTGTCCTCCCAGTACTTCTTGTAGTTTTCTTGCAAATACGGGGTCGGGTCGATCCGGCTTGGCATGATACTGCAATTCCTTGATATTAAAAAACAACATATCACCTCATCCGTTTAAGATAAGTGATATGTATGTTTATTACATCGATCACTTGCATGTCTCCATAACAAAAATAAGTTGGACTGTCACCATTTTTCCCTTGGGTTATATCCTATAGGTAAAAGGAGGACTATTCATGTCGTTGTTGTTTTCATCTTCTGAGATTGAGAATGAGGAGATTCCTCTCGAAACCTGGAAAAGAGATGCTTACCGTTTATTCTCTTCGAAAATGAGTGACCGGGAGGTTCGATTTCCCTGTATTCCGGCTACACAGGCTTTTGCCCTGGGGCACCTCCGATACGGCTTTGTTTCTAATTTCGGAGACGAGTCTGCAGAACGTAATGTATCAGACATACTCAAGGAATATGGAGAATGCTCTCGTTCAATCGGAGAATATTCTTCATTGATTTTATTTTTTGATAAGGAAAAACAAGTCCGGGATGTATTGGCCTATGAAACAGCCTTCTGGGATTTATTAAGCCAGATTAGACACTTGGATAACAAACCTTGGCCAAAAGATATTCCAGAAGACCCAGAGCATCCCATGTGGGAGTTTTGTTACAATGACGAACGGTATTTTGTCTATTGCGGGACGCCAGCCCATGTATCACGACAAAGTCGCCACTTTCCTTATTTCATGTTAGCTCTAACACCGCGCTGGGTACTCGATATATGGAACGCACAACCTCAGAAAGCTGCAGCGATTGCTCCAAAAATCCGCGCACGCTTGGCTGCCTACGATACCATACCGGCTCATCCCGAATTAAAGCAATACGGATCACAAGGCAACCTGGAGTATAAACAATATTTTTTGCGAGATGACGATACCGCTCCTTCCAAATGCCCGTTTCTTCGATCCCTTCAGCAGGACAACGTAAAGGAATAGCTTAAATCGATTCTAAAAATACTCTCCTCCGAATAAACTCTATACCACCCATTTATAGGAGGAGAGCCCTGTGCTCCATACTCGCTACAACTACATAAGCAGCTGGACAAGCCCTATCGAAATAAGAATTCATTACAGACGGAAAGGAAATGACAATGGAAATCTATATTAAGTTCGTCCTGATTGGTCTCGCTATTGCCATGCCAGTGGGAGCAATTACTGTAGAGATGACCAAGCAGGGATTGAGAAATGGGTTTATCCATGGCTGGGCCGTCGGTCTTGGAGGCATGACAATTGATGCTGGTTTGATCCTGTCCATGTACTTCGGGTTTGCTTCCGTCTTATCTCTTCCTTATGTACAAATTCCACTATGGCTTGCGGGAGCGGGATTTCTTGCCTTTCTGGGATACGATTCGATCCGGAACTCCGATCTGGATATGGCAACATCAGATAATACAAAAGGAAAAATCAAAAAATCGTTTTGGAGGACATACCGCAATGGCTTATTGGTAGCGGTTTCCCCTGGTAATCTTATTTTTTGGATATCTGTTTTTGGTGTTGTATTGTCCGATTCATACCAATCTACCGGTAAGCTGAGTTTTATCATTGCAGGATTTGGCGTACTATGTGGAATTCTCATTCATGACCTGGGTCTGCTCTCCATTGTATCTGTGACACGAAAAGTAATGAGCAAAAAAATGATACAAGCAGTCTCTGCCATGGCTGGAGTGCTTTTGCTGGGTTTCTCGTTCTACTTTTTATATAAATTTATATTGGCTCTGTGGCTTCTATTTCAGTAGTTATTTCGAGAAATTAAGGTTGTTCCTTCTGAAAAAGGGGCAACCTTTTCTTTGGATTCCTTTTCCATACGCTGCTGCAGGTACTTTTCTGGAATATCTAATTTTTTAATCAGAAATCATTTGACTTTCACAGTGAAGGATGGCAGTTCATTTAGTCGTGGGGCGTGCTGAATCGTATCTAAAAGGTAGGTAGTAACAGCGGTGTGCGTTCTTTTCTATTGTGAATTTTTCATATGTTGAAATATTATATTAGTGGCGAATTAGCTTTTAGAGCCAACATAGTTATCGTTTATCGTTGTCTCAAAAATAAAGTAGTATGCTTAAGATGGTTTGGGACATTTTACGAAATAGTTAGATTATTTAGTTGTTGTGAATTTTTCATATGTTGAAAATATAAGGTTTATGACAAAAAGAAAGCTGCCTATAGGCAGCTTCGCAAAATTAAAATCCATTTGGCAAATGCAAAGAATCAGGTCCGGCCAGTCCATTCTGCTCCGGCGATTTCTTTCCATCGTGCTCTAATCTCATCATACAGTTCCTGCGGAAGTGGCCCTTTAGCCACAAGATCAGCATTTTGCTGCCAGCGATTTGGCTTGGCTGTTCCTACAATAGCTGTGTCTACACCTTCGGTACTTAGTGTAAAACGCAGTGCAGTTTCCACCGCAGCCTGGGCATCTTCACCCAGAAAACCATAGTTGAGTTCGCTTAAGCGCTTCCAGTATATAAAGGGATACGCCTCTTCCGAAAGTGTTTCATACGTCCAGGCTGCATTGGCAATAGGTCTTTTGGCGATTACACCCATGTTTCTTTTTCTAGCCTCAGGCAACGTAAGTTCAATCGCTTCCTGATCTGCGATATTTAATGAAGTCTCCAGACTGTCAAATACCCCCGTTTGAATCGCATATAGCGCATCTGTAGTATCCCCACTGTATCCGATAAATCTGGTTTTCCCTGCTTCCTTGGCACGTTGCAGTACTTCGATTACTGCTCCTTGTCGGAGTACTTCTTCAGAGCAGCTATGCAAATGGATAACATCCACATAGTCCGTTTTCAACCGTTTCAGGCTACGGTCAATCGTTTGCTCCAGTACTTTGGCATCCCAATCCGGACCTTCGATCCCGGCAGCATGTCCACATTTGGTGAACAAATAGTAGTCATCACGCCGATGTAACAGCACCTCACCGATTAATTCCTCGCTGTCCCCGTAACATTCAGCCGTGTCAATTACGTTTAATCCTGCATCGAGGGCACTATTCAGCAATGTCGCTACATCCGTTTTGGATACATCTTTGCCTATTTCCGCTCCGCCAAATCCAAGTGTACTTACGTTCATGCCAGTATTACCATACTTGCGCGTTTCCATGGTTATCTTCCTCCAAGTTCAGTGAATTGGGTACAGATAAATAGAAATGATTAACTATCCCTATGTTATTACCCATGAGTTGGTTATGCCACCCACTTTTCTAGGCTGCACCCCAACTTCATTTATTTAGAAGCCATAAATGGACATTCCACCATCAACCAATAACGTCTGACCCGTTATGTACCCTGCTGCATCTGATGCCAGGAATACAACTGGTCCTACCACTTCTTCCAGTTCTCCCACTCGCTGTAGCGGTGTGCGGCTTACAATTTCCTGCAAATACTGAGGATCATCCAGCAGCTTTTCAGTCAAAGGTGTTCGGAAATACCATGGCCCTACTGAATTGACACGGATTCCATACTTGCCCCATTCCAGTGCGAGCACTTTGGTCATATGGATTAACGCAGCTTTGGTCGCGCCATATACAACCCCTGTCCGTAAAGCCGTATGCCCACCTACCGAAGAGATGTTAATGATCTTCCCAGTCCCACGTTCTTTCATATGCTGACCAGCCAATTGCGAAGCGAAGAAAGCCGATTTTAAGTTTGTCTGCATGATGGTCTCCCACTGCTCGTCCGTTACTTCAAGTGCTGGCGTCCGTATGTTCATACCTGCGTTATTCACCAGAATATCTAGGCTGCCCATCTCCGAGATCGCCTCTTGAAACGTCTCTTCCATTTGTTCTCTTGATGTCACATCCGCAGACAGAGCGAGCGCTTTACGCCCTGTCTGTTCATAGATGTAGGCGGCTGTCTCCTCAATTTCTTTCATCGTTCGGGATACAAGTACAACGTCACTGCCTGATTGGGCAAGTCCAATCGCAATTGCTTTTCCGATCCCTCTCCCTGCACCTGTCACCAGTGCTGTCTGTCCATCAAGATGGAATGTGGGTACGTTCATGTTGCTCACTCCTTCATCAGATTTATAAGTTGAACTAAAGATTATTTACACTGACACTACGATGACAGAATAACCTTCCATCAATGCTTATATGTAATTGAAACCCTGACGCGAATCAGGTTACAAAATACTGGCTTGGATTGCCCAGCTCCGGATGGAACTTCTCCCGAAAGCGTCCTCCCGTATATTCCCCTATAATTTTTCGCCAGAACGCCTGGGCAATGACATTGTTCCGAACCTGGGTTACTTTCCATCTGCCAGGAAAACGTTTAAACAATTCATATGCTGCCCGAGTGCCCACTCCACTGCGCCGATATTTTTGCATCACAAAAAACTCAGTCAAATAGTAGTCATTATCCTTGCTTCCAGGCTCCAATTTCTCCACCAGAGCAAACCCTGCAGGTGCCCCATCACTTGTAATCAAAAAAGGAAACTTGCGGTCCTCCTCTGTCCAGAATGCCTCCAGACCGGGATACTCCGGAAAAATGCCGTTACTGTCTACGTCAATATTCAGATATTTGGTAAAATCATATAGATAAAATTGCATTAAATGCCGAATCACCTGACTGCGTTCCCGGGGAACCAGTTCTATTTTCATATTCATCCGGTTCACCTCCTCTGCTCTACCTATATTGATTACTTTAAAGGTTTACGTGCCGAAGGGCAAGGAAGCATACCCTACTTATTGCCTGCTTTGGTGAACAAGCTGTGAGCATGTAAATTATGGTACACTAGAACATAGAATACTATTAAATTGAATATTAATTTTATCATGTTTTTCACATGGAGGTGTCGAACTTGACCAACGTGCAAAAAGAGATTGATCGACGCAAGCTGGATGACAAACTACCTTCCATGCCTTGGTTCGTTCAGCAATTCATGGACTATAAACTGCCTGACCTGTCCCCCTCTACCCTGCTCGAATATCTGAGAGATTACGAAGCTTTCTTCGGATGGTTGCGAGCAGAAGGGCTCTCCGAGGCAAGCTCTAATAAAGAAGTTACGTTGACTGAACTGGAAGTACTTCGCATGGATTCGGTTACCGCCTATCGGTTATTTCTCACAACCAAACGGGAAGGAACCAATTCGAGAGTTACCGTCTCTCGCAAACTCTCTTCCCTTCGCTCCCTTTTTCATTATCTGAGCCAGATTGCGGAAGATGAAGACTTTTATCCGTTGCTGAAGCGGAACATTATGGCCAAAATCGAGATCAAACGTACCCATAAACCCAAGGACACCGCTGCCAAACTCAAAGGTAAAATCCTGGAGGAAGAGGAACTGCTGGAATTTATCGGTTATATCCTTGAAGGTTACGCTGTTGATATGGAGAAGAACAAGCAGGCAATCTATTCCCATGAGCTCAATAAAGAACGGGACGCTTGCATTGCCAGCCTGATTCTCAATTCAGGTTTACGGGTGTCGGAAGTTGTGAACCTGAACGTCGATGACCTCGATCTGAACAACAAACTCCTGTATGTTTATCGCAAAGGTAACAATGATGAGACGTACAAAACACCCGTTTATTTCAGGGAACAGGCCAAGGACGAACTCGCGACCTATATGAATCTGCGGCAATCACGTTACCGTACGCCCAAGCGGGAAAAAGGTCTGTTCATTGCCATGCGAAACGGAGATTCAGAAGGAAGTCGAATGACCAAAAGAGCGATCCAGGCCATGATTATGAAATACGCCAAGCGCTTTGGCAAACCATACCTGACTGTGCACAAATTACGCCATTCATTCGCAACGGACTATTATTTGCAAAATGATATTTACAAAACAAAAGAGCAGCTCGGCCACGCTTCTACGGAAACGACCGAGATCTATGCTCACCTTACCGACAAAACGATGTCCGAAGCCATCGAACGCCGTACTGACGACGGGATGTAACATCCCGAACAACATAAAAGCAGCAAGCCGTATCAAGGATTTCGATCCGAGAAAGGTCTGCTGCTTGTTTTGTTTTTTGCATCATTCAAAGAGAAGAGCATAAGCAGAAATGATTTTAGTTTACATAATAAAAATTACGTTTATTCAAAGACGATCAATCACGCTCACTGTACATTCAATCATGTATAGAGACCATTATGTCCCCGTGTCTTAACATTTCTACGATTTGACTTCACCATTCTGCCTATACTCGCTCTCAACCATCGCTAACAACGCTTTGGCTATATCCTCCGTTTCATGAACTGAGTACCACGTTATATCTCTGTTTACGGTGCTCCGCTCTATAAACAGCTCTGAAGGTAGCCATGAGATCATACCCACTACCCCTTCAAGCTGATCAACCAAGGTCAGATCTTTCTCTTCTCGAACCATCACGAATTTGGGATAAGAAGCATCCTTGAAACCTTCAACAACAATCCAATCATAATCGGACAGATGACTTAACATATCCTCCAGCTTGGTTGACTGTCGCTCCATAATCGCAGTACGTTTCTCTGACATAACAACCACCGCCGAGGCCCCAGCCTCTCCAAATCGATACGAATCCGTTCCTTCTTGATCCATCTCGAAATGGTCGTGTCCATCATGCTTAATCGCCGCTACCTTAAGTCCGAAGGAAGAAAAGTGCCCGATCAGCGCGGCTGTCAAGGTTGTCTTGCCCGTGTTTTTGTATCCAACAATCTGTATGATATGTGGTTTTGTATCACTCATTGTAGTCATCTACCACTACCTCACATGACCTGAGGGCAGTTTGAGAATGCGTACCTGCTCACCCGCAGGAATACCTTTTTTCTCAGGGGGAACAACAATCAAGCAATCACTGTCCTTAATGGTAATCATCACACTGGATTCATCTACACGGGCAGCAGCCGGTATCGCGTACACCATGCCGTTGCGAATCTCTGTGCGTCCTCGCACGAACCGTGTAAAATTATTAACTTTGGTGTATTCCTCTTTCAAGATTGCAGTCCATTCTTCCAAATAAGGATGAGCATCCGCTTGCATGGAACGAATGGTTGGACGAACAAACAGACCAAAACCTACAAAACAAGCCCCTGGGTTACCCGAAAGTGCAAAAAGCAATTTATCTTTATATACAGCAGCTGTGGTCACACTGCCTGGTCGCATCGTCACTTTGTTAAACAACATCTCCACATGTTCTTCCAGCACAAGTTCACCCATAATATCATAATCCCCGACAGACACTCCGCCTGTGGTCACCACGATATCATTATCTTGAATGGCTTCTTCCAGTTTGGCCCTTGCCGTATTCACATCGTCTGCAATAGAACCGTACATCACAGGCTCTCCACCTGCCTCAACAACCAGAGAGCGAAGCATGTAACTGTTGCTATTCCGAATCCGACCTGGTTGTAATGGTTCATCTACATCAAGCAATTCCGTGCCGGTTGCGAATATCGCCACCTTTGGACGTTGAAATACGGGAACTTCTGCTATGCCAAAAGTAGCTAACACGGACTGCTCCCCTGCCCCGATGATCGTTCCTGCTTCGAGCAGTTGCTGTCCCTCTTGGACTTCCAGTCCGATTGGGGTGATGTTAGCATCTGACAATATGTGCCGTTTCAATGCAATCCACTGTTCTCCGTCTTCTACCTTGCTCTCGGTCATCTCCATCATGACTACCGCATCCGCACCTTCCGGGACCTGTGCACCCGTCATGATGCGAGCAGTTGTACCTGAAACAATGGTGTGATCCGAGGTGTAGCCGCAAGGAATTTCATCAATTACACGAAACCAGATTTGTTGCTCACTTGATGCATCTGTAGTATCTGTACTTATAATGGCAAAGCCATCCATGCCCGATCTCCGGAAGAATGGATACGGATGAGGAGCCTGAATTGTCTCTGCAAGTGTGCGGCCATGAGCAGATTCAAGGTGGACTTTCTCAATGGAGCCTTCAGTAACTCTTGCAGCTATTTTGGCTTGGGCATCCGGTACCTGTACAGCTGTACGATTGAATTTGGCAGTTGTCATATCATGTGAATGTGAGTTCATTTTCAAAAGTATTCTTACCTCCTAGAGACATATCATCTTTTAGAAAGTGTAGCCCGAATGCTGTAAGATAACAAGTACATCACTTATTGAATCCTGTGACAAAATCTTATTTCTTACAGGTGTAACATCCTTGACCAATATTCAACATGAAAGGCATCTTGTCTGCTCATAATATAAGTGACAAAGGGAGGCGATAATCATGAGTAATCAATGTGAATTATGCGGAAGAGAACCTGTGAACACAACCGTTCATCATCTGACACCCAAAGAAATGGGCGGAACATTACTGCCAACAGCCAACCTGTGCATCCCCTGTCACAAACAGATTCATTCGCTATACACCAATCGCGACATTGTAACCCTTGGTCTCACGAACCTGCAATCCTTGAGACAGGATGAACGAATGATTCCATTTATCCGCTGGATTCGTAAACAGCCTGCTTCAACGATTCCCCGTGTACGCAAATCCAATCATGTTCGCCAATCGTAAACCAAAAAGAACAGCTCCAAGGTCATATGCCGGCGAGGTGATTCGCCTTCCCTTTTCACTGTTCTTAAATGAACTATGCGATTGGCAGCCATCCTTATGATTAGATGTTTATTATCTTCGCCTCTTAATTCGGCCGCCGCCCACTCTGGTTTTTGGTTTTTTGTAGGATTTCTTAGGTGAATCAAACAACCCACCACTGCTCTTGTTACGATCAATGGTCCCCTTGCTCTGATCCCTGTTGCGGTTGAATAATCCTCCGCCAGATCCCACGCTTGAATCTTTATCGCTTCCACGCCTTGTAATCGTACCTTTCCGATCAACAGTAATAGGTGGGGCAAGCTTCTTGTCATTACTTGTTGGTGCACGATAAGATCCTGCACTCGGTTTATACGTATCTTTATTGGTATATCCTCGATAGTTGCCATAACCTCGCCCGCCAAAAGAATCGAACAGATTACCGATTAACGTAGCGGTCAGATAACCTTGTAAAAAAGATGAATCGTAGTTCTGCCGAACATATTCCTTGGAGTCCACCTCAACCAAGGTATCCTCCGGCTTGTTCGGGTCTTGTTGCAGGTGATAATACTCGTCCTGATACACGAGGAACATACGCTCTGTGTTCTCTGCCGAGATCTGATCCGGTTGCCTTTGGTCAGACAATTCCTGGGCCACTTCCGGAACGGTACGGTCAGAAGCCCGGTACACATAGGACGTTGAGTTACCACTGCCGTTAACCGATTCAAGCGGGTATGTGTCCTGAACAGAAGGTGCTCCGCACGCGGACAACAGAGACATCACAAGGCTGAGGACCAGCATTAATTTTAATCCATGTGCCAAGCGTTTTTTCATTGGGAACCTCTCCTAGCTCGAACGAATCACTTTGATATCCGCAGGAAGAATGGACTCACCCTCATACAGTGTAAATCTTCTGTCTTGCCACTCCACCCGAAGAAGCATATTATCATCCGACTGATACTGCCATACCAATTGTTCTCCAGCCTGGCCATATGGAGTTCTACCTGCCGTTGATACCATGCCTCCATACTCTTCCTCCAGATGAAATGCGCGTCCATCCAGGTCCAGCAACGTGGGCACCTCATCAGGTGCATCAAGCCTGCCATCAATTGGTGTATATAGAGCGTAACGTGTGAGTTCCCGTTCTTCGATATGCAAATATCGAAATGCGGTACCATCCTGCAGCGTGAGCACAACTGCATTTCGAGCGCGATTTTGTACCCGACCAACGACTTCATAAGTGACCAGAGAAACCTCACAGATATCACCAGGTGCAAGCTGAAGCATCGTTTTCTCTGCCTGCGGTGGTTCAGGTTTTGTTAGTATTCCTTTAATTCGTTTCCATACACTCATGAGAATTACTCCTGTTCCTTATCTTATAAACAAGCTGCAATAATCAGTGCGCCCACGATATGTAAAGCGCCAGAGAACAACCCGTATCCTGTCTTCCCTTGCTGAATTCCCGTATCCAGATCCAGATTGGCCCATTTGCGAATCATAAAGTGTACAACGCTCTCCAGAATCAACAAAATGATAAAGGATACAACGGAGACCAGCAATGCCTCTCCAAGATGACCAGCTGTAGAAATGGACGTAGCGAGTACATACCCTTGTGCAAATAATTTCATCACCATACGTGTGGTTACTGCCATATTGCCAGCCTTAACTTCAGCAAAATCCTTATATTTCGTGAACAGTGAATCTACATACATCAAGACAAACAGCAAAACCGAACCAGATCCGGTCCAGACCAACATCGCCAAAATATTCAAATCCATTTACACAGCCCCCACATATCAACATGAACCGCATTTAAAAGCGAAGGAGAAATGCTCTTCTCCTCCGCTGGTTAACCCTGCTGACAACCAAGGTATTAGTTCTTATTATCGTACTGTTTCATCAATGCTGCGAGTTCGTCTTCAACAGCTTGATCTTTACCCAACTTCTCGAACTCTTCATCCAAAGACTTGCCTTTGGAAGACATTTCGTTACTTGCTTCTGCCTGTGCTTCCATCTGCATCATTTTCTCTTCCATACGCTTCATACCAGCACTTGCAGTATCAGAGCCAAACCCATTCAACGCTTTGTTGATTTCCGTTTGGGCTTTTGCTGCATTGTAGCGGGCTACCAGTGTTTCACGTTTGTTCTTCATTTGAGTCAGTTGCTTACGCATCTCGTCGAGCTTGCCACGCAGGTTATCTGCAGAAGCCTTGTTTTGGTCATAGCTGGTTTTATACTCAGCCATCTTCTCTTCAGCAGCCTTTTTCTCTTCCAGAGCACGTCGAGCCAAATCCAGATTCTGAGCACGTGCCGCCGTATGCGCCTGCTCTTCACGTTTCTTCACAAGAGCTTCCTGCTCTTCGAATAACTGCTTAAATTTCTTCTCAATGGCGATTTGTTGAGCTACTGCTTTCTCCGCATCTTCCAGATCCTCTTGCATGTCGCGGATATATTGGTCCGTCATCTTGATTGGATCTTCCGCCTTGTCAATAATGGCGTTGATGTTAGACATGGTTAGATCACGCAAACGTTTGAAAATGGACATTATGTTATTCCTCCTAGTCGATATTACATCGTATATAAACATACATACGTAACAATCTACAACTCGTTTCAATTTTAGCAAATAAAATCAAAACATTCGATGACTCTTACGTCAGGAAGATCGTTTATCTTTGATCAGATGATCTTCCATCAACCTCTCTGCAGTCTGCACGATTTCGTCGATCTGCATCCGCGTGATGGAATCAAAATGAATACCCATGATCACCGTAACGGTTACTTTCAGCTGCTGGGCAGCCTTCCGGGCAAGCCGCTCACACAGTTCTTGTTCCTTATGACCGGGAATATGTACCGTCGTCCCGCTTACGCGCTCATGATCTACATAGAATGTGGCTGCGGCGCCAATATGCGCCTTTCCTCCCGTAACGAGAAAAACCTTATCTTCTCCTGCTTCAATCACCTGTAAACGTATGGATTTCAAATCATATGTACTCATACCCATCCACCTATCCTTTTCTATATGTTATATATGGAGGAATTATGGCTTTCATGAGCTACATCGGCAATGAAAATTCTCACACTACGCATAACTTATGGATAGCCCGGGCATACCAAAGAGAACGTCATTTTGGAAAAGGAGGCCGTTATTATGCGCGTACGCCTCATTATGCTGATGGTTATCGTTATTTTTCTCGGAGGATATCATGCTCCAGTTTCATCGCGGGATGTTTCAAGCCCGCCAAGTGAATCCGTATCAGGTTCGGATTCTGCGGAAGAAGAACAACTGACATTGGGACAGTTACGTCAAAAATATGCCGATACGTTCAAAACCAATGGTCCTTCAACAAAGAAGGTTGCACTGACTTTTGATGATGTACCTGATCCACGATTTACTCCACAAGTGCTGGATGTATTGAAGAAATACAATGTCAGAGCTACATTCTTCATCGTGGGTAGTCGTGCAGAGAAACATCCGGATCTGGTGAAACGCATCATTAAGGAAGGGCATATGGTTGGTAATCACAGCTACAATCATCCTGAATTCAGTAAGCTGTCGATGAATGCCTTTCGCAAACAAATTTTACATACCGGGGATATTATTCGACGTTTGGCGGGATATACGCCGAAGATGATTCGGCCGCCTTATGGAGACATTAATGAAGAACAGCTGAGATGGGCTGCCAAACAACACTATAGCATTGTGAACTGGAACGTAGACTCTCTGGACTGGAAAGGCCTTTCAAAGGAACAGGTGAAAGATAACATCCTGTCTGCCGTAAAACCAGGCTCCATCGTTCTGCAACATGCTGGAGGCGGTGTAGGATCAAACCTGAACGGCACGATTGAGGCTTTGCCTGAAATCATTGAGGAATTGCAAAAGCGCGGATATGAACTTGTCACCTTGGACGAAATGCTGGGATTGTCAAAGGCCAAAGATTAAGATGACGATGAAGAAATAAATGAGAATATTAAAAGGGTGCTGTTCAATCGCAAGTTTGCGACTGGCAGACACCCTGTTTGAATTCGTTAGATGTAATTAATTTTCTACTTCAGAATGTACAGCTCGATATCCTGAAATCCAAATGTGCTTACGGACTGTTTGCTACCCGGGATAAAGATATCAATCCGGTGACCCTTGATTGCACCGCCTACATCACGCGCTGTGGCTACAAAAGCTTGTTTTGGCAATCCTGGATGGCTGTGACCCGTTACCAGTACTTTGGTTCCGAGTGGAATTACACTTGGATCAACTGCAATCGTACCCAGTTCAAGGTCATTTCCGAAATAATCGACTGCACCCCAGCCTCCATTTTCAGACGGATCTGCAGAGTATGCCGTTGCTTTCACGTTCACAGCTTTGCTGTAATCGAATGTTTTACCCCAGGCTTGAACCACTTTGTTATCTGCGTTAACGTCCAAACTTGCTGTAGTAACCGTTTTGGCTTGGGTCTTGCTCTCCGTCGCCGCGGCAGCTACATTGTTTGCCTTACCGGGAATCGTAATTTTCAAACCACCATAAATATTGTAAGGTGAAATGTCGTTGTTTGCTTTAACCAACGTGTTCATTGCTACTCCATATTGTTTTGATAAGGTGTAGAAGGTATCCCCTTCTTTGGCCACATGAACTGAATCGGCGTGAGCCGGAACGGCTTGAATGAGCATTGCTGTTGTCATTAATGCTACTGCTGTTTTGGCTATACGTTTCTTGTTAATCATGGTCTTCCTCCCTCATTGTGCCTGCGAAGTTAGTTGTCGGATTCGGATGAGGAGCCCACCCTATAGGTTCTTCATTACATTTGAAACGTTATGTACCCCTAATTCACCCCAAGCAGTGTGCTGTAGATCTTCCCCCTGCACAAATCTGCATCGTTACATCCCCCGCACTCCCTGTCCGGAAGTTTCGGCAGAGTTCAATATATCACAATTTTGTAACCTGAACTTGTAGTAATTCTTACCAAATGGTTTTTTAGCATGTAAGCATATGTAAGAGTACTGGATACTTTAGAAATATTGGACGACCCGATTCCTTTACATTTGGTAACAGAATAGTTACTTTTCCGAATCCATACGTGATTATTAACCATAAAAAAATAGCGTCACCGACTCGAAGTCAGTAACGCTAATGATCACTTTCATTTAGAGTACTTTGGCAAGAAAATCACGTGTACGTGAATTTTTCGGTGCTCCAAACACCTCATCAGGTGTTCCCTCTTCTACAATAACCCCGCCATCCATGAACAGGATCCGGTCTCCTACTTCACGTGCAAAACCCATCTCATGCGTTACAATGACCATAGTCATCCCACCTTCTGCAAGACGTTTCATGACATCCAACACTTCACCGACCATCTCGGGGTCCAGTGCCGAAGTAGGCTCGTCAAACAGCATGACATGCGGCTGCATAGCCAATGCTCTTGCAATAGCGATCCGCTGCTTCTGTCCACCGGACAGCTGATTCGGGAATGTATCTTTTTTATCGTACAAGCCCACAGTGTTAAGCAGATCAGCAGCAATTTTCTCCGCTTCCTGCGTGGATTGTTTCTTCACTTTAATCGGAGCAATCGTGATGTTTTGCTGTACCGTTTTGTGTGGGAACAGGTTGAAATGCTGGAACACCATGCCCATTTTTTCCCGAGTTGCATTAATGTTGTGCTTGGGGTCCGTAATTGAAACACCTTCAAAATCGATTTCACCTGATGTAGGTTGTTCCAAGAGGTTCAGACAACGCAAGAATGTACTTTTACCTGAACCGGAAGGACCGATAACCACGACAACCTCGCCTTTGCCAATCGTCACATTAATGCCCTTAAGCACATCGTTATTTCCATAAGATTTGTGTAATTGTCTAACGTCTATCACTTGCACTCAACTTCCTTTCCAGTCGTCCCAGCAGCTTGGACAAAATAAACGTCATTACAAAGTAGATGGCTGCTGCAATCAAAAATGGACTCAAGCCTTGGTACGTAATGTTCTTGACTACACTTGCCTGATACATAATGTCCACCATACCGATAACAGAGATAATGGAGGATTCCTTGATAATCGTTATGAATTCATTACCAATTGCCGGCAATACGGCCTTGAAAGCCTGTGGCAATATGATGTAACGCATGGCTGCACCTCTGCCCATTCCGAGGGAGCGAGCTGCTTCCAACTGGCCACGATCCACCCCTTGGATACCTGCACGGAAAATCTCCGCTAGATACGCACCACTATTAATGGAAAGCGTGATGATACCTGCCTGAAGGGCAGTGAAGTTAATGCCAAAGCTCAGGGAAAAACCATAGTAAATAATCATTAATTGTACCAGCATCGGTGTGCCACGGATCACTTCAACGTAAGCAGTACCGATCCAGCGCAAGATTGCAGCGTCATGCAAACGGAACAAACAGATGATCAATCCAATAATTACCCCGAAGATAACCCCAAGTGCAGACAACAGAAGTGTGTATCCTACACCTGTAGCATAGAAACTTTTGTACTCCCAGAATACTTGGAAAATATTTTGTGATTTGTTCGCTTTATCCGCCATCAAGAGGCTGGCGTCCGTCACCATCTGATTGATTTTATCTTCACTTTTCAGTCGCTCCAGTGTTCCATTTACTGCAGCTAGCAGCTCGGTATTACCTTTACGAATCCCGATTGCCGCTTCTGCTTGCTCTTCGTCCGGAACAGCAGCAGCAAGTCCAATGATATCGTCCAGATAACCTGCAGCAACGGTATCTTCAACGATTGCCGCGTCAATGCGTTTTGTTTGCAGTTGAAGCACGATATCGGAGATTTTATCCAGCGCAGTAAGCTTCGCTCCTGGAATACTCTGTCCGATCGTTTCCTGAATGGAGCCTTTCTGAACGCCAATCTTCGCATTTTCAAGTTCTGCCATGGTTGGATATTTGTCTTTATCCACATTGCGAACCATAATCACTTGTTTTGATTTATAATAGGTGTCGGAAAAATCGATACTTTTCTTCCGCTCATCCGTCGGCGTCATACCTGAAATCACCAGATCAACACGCCCGCTCTGCAATGAAGGCAGAAGACCGTCGAAGCCCATATCCTCAATCACAAGCTCAGCGCCAAGATCTTTGGCAATCTCTTTGGCGATCTCAATATCGAAGCCGACGATTTCATCTTTACCATTAATCACTTTATGGAATTCGTATGGTGCAAAATCGGCACTTGTACCGAGCACCAGCTTTTTACTGCCTGAATTATCTGTAGTTCCACTTGCAAGTGCCACAGGAACGGCAGTTGTCAGTAGAACAACAAAGGTCAACAGCATCATGGTGTAACGACTTATTAATTTCAACCTTGTTCTCTCCCCTTACAATACTTTGTATGCTTCTCATGTTGATGACTGAGTCATTATAAAGTACAATGCATGATTATGCAATGCATTTTGACAATACAAATCTTGACTTGTTTCTGAAAAAATAAAGCAAACATGATATAATCAATAAATTATTTTCATTTTGCATAAGGAGTTTACTAATGACATCTAACAAATCACAGATCCTGACGGTTATTGATCAATATGCTTCCCGTTTTAAAGCCATTTCATCATATATCGGTGCCAACCCCGAACTGGGGAATGAAGAGTATCTTGCTTCTGCTCGTCTAAAAGAAGAACTGGTCTTTCACGGGTTCACTGTAGAGGCTCCAATCCTTGGACTGGAGACAGCCTTTATCGGAACCTATTCAGCCGCCAAACCCGGCCCTACCATTGCATTATTGTGTGAATATGACGCCTTGCCGGAGATCGGTCATGCTTGTGGTCACCATCTGATCTGTATGATGAGTCTTGGGGCTGCTGTGGGGCTAAAATCCATTCTGGATGAAGTAGGCGGAACAATTAAAGTGTTTGGTACACCTGCTGAAGAGACACGTGGTGCCAAAGTTCCGATGGCGGAAGCAGGTCTGTTCGATGACTGTGATGTCGCTCTTATGGCGCATCCATATTATGCCTTCGAAAAGTCAGGCAGCTCGCTGGCTATTGATGCTGTGCAATTTGAATTCCATGGCCGATCTTCACATGCCGCTGCAAGTCCGCACGAAGGTATTAATGCACTTGATGCTGTCATTCAAACGTTCAACGGAATCAATGCATTCCGGCAACAAGTGAAAAGCACCGTGCGCATTCATGGTGTGATCAACAACGGAGGTCAGGCAGCAAATATCATTCCTGACTATGCTTCTGCGCAATTTTATGTACGGGCAGCAACTCGCAAAGAATTGAATATTCTCACAGAACGTGTGATTCAGATCGCTGAAGGTTCTGCTCTCCAGACAGGTTGTAAGCTCGTGACATCCAACTATGAAACGTCCTATGACGAGATGGTCACTAATGAAGCATTCTCAGCTGCGTTTAGTCAAAATCTGATGGAACTTGGTATCCCACAAGAAGAGATAGTGAGTGGTAACGATCATGGCTCCATGGACATCGGTAACGTTTCCCTGAAATGTCCTGCAATCCATCCTTACATTCGGGTTGTAGACGAGGTGCACACACTGCACTCCATAGCCTTCCGTGACCTTGCTCTTCAGGAGCGCGCGCTGGATGGCATGATTCTGGGAGCAAAGGCACTTGCTACAACAGCCTATGACGTACTGAGCCAGCCAGAACTGCTTCAAACCATCCACACGGAGTTTGAGCAAGCTATTCGCTAAAATTCACTTTCAACACGTTATATTGGGTGCCCTGAACAATCTTGAATCTCAACTTGTTCAGGGCACCCTTTTTCTAAATTATCTGTAAGTATATTCAGCCCGAAGCTGGAAATGCTGTGAAAGAAACCTTTGAAAACGATGAAAATAACACATTTTATTACAGTAAATGTGATTCATTTGCTGGCTAACTTGGTTAATTATAACTATAACTTATCCTATATTCAGGAGGTGCTGTCATGTTGCTCGAAGCCATGTATCATGTTCCTCGTGACAAGTGGGCTTATGCCTATAATTCGTCTACCATACATCTGCGCGTAAGAACCAAACGTAATGATGTGCAATACGTGACCGCACTGACCGGAGATAAGTACGATTGGAATGGAACTTACAAGGAGATTCAATTGGAGAAGGCTGCTTCTGATAATATGTTTGATTATTGGGAGGCTACCGTCAGGCCACAATTCAAACGTCTCACCTATATATTTCGGATAACTGCCGGTTCAGAAGATGTTTTTCTAGCGGATAATGGAATTCATTATGAGACCCCCTATCCAACTGGAGGATATTATGAGTTCTCGTATATACATGAAATTGATGTGTTTAAGGTGCCCGAGTGGGCCAAAGAAGCCGTCTTTTATCAGATCATGACTGAACGGTTTGCTAATGGAGATCCCAAGCTGAATCCAAAAGAAACCCATGACTGGGGTGGCAAACCTGAGTTGGACAATTATTTTGGTGGAGATCTGCAAGGTGTGCTGGATCATCTGTATGACTTAACTGAACTTGGCGTGAACGCCATTTACTTTACCCCGTTATTCCAGGCCAATTCCTACCACAAATACGACACGATTGATTATAAAAAAGTCGACCCCCATTTCGGTGATAATGCCCTGCTTAAACAATTGACAGAAGAATGTCATCGCCTGGGTATACGTGTCATGCTTGACGCGGTGTTTAACCATTGCAGCGAAGACTTCCCTCCTTTTCAAGACGTTCTCCAGAATGGAAAAAACTCTAAGTATGCCGACTGGTTCCACATCAATGAATATCCGGTTCAGATCAAGGATGGTATACCAACCTACGATACATTTGGGTTCTATGGCAACATGCCCAAGTTCAATACAGCCAACCCTGAGGTTAAGGCATATCTACTCGATGTAGCTGAGTACTGGATCAAAGAAATTAAGCTGGATGGGTGGCGTCTGGATGTAGCAAATGAGGTGGACAACCATTTCTGGCGTGATTTTCGCAAGGTTGTTAAGGCAGCGAATCCGGAAGCCTATATTGTTGGTGAAGTCTGGAGCGACTCCCTGACATGGCTCATGGGGGATCAATTCGATTCCGTCATGAATTATCCATTTGCCGACAAAGTGCTTCAGTTCTTCTGCGGTTCAATGGATGGGTATAACTTTGCCAACGAGATGGGTTCACTGATTATGCGCTATCCGCAACAAACCAACGAAGTGATCTTTAATATGTTGTGCAGCCACGATACCCCACGATTGCTTACAAGGTTAGGAGAAGACAAACGCCGTTTAAAATTGTCGGTTGTATTTCTTTTCACCTATATCGGCACACCTTGTATTTTCTACGGCGATGAGGTGGGAATTAGTGGTGATGCTGACCCGGATTGTCGAAAATGTATGGAATGGGACCCGGCCAAACAAGACAGAGAATTGTATGATTTCTATCGTCTGATGATCGATTTACGCAAAAGTAATGAAGCCCTGCGCAAAGGACGCTTCCGATTCCTCAAGGCTGATCACAATGATCCCTGTATCGTGTACGAGCGTGTGGATGATAACCTTCACTTTACCGTATGGATGAACAATACACCTCAAGATCGAACGCTTTCTCATCCTATGGAAACAAAAGACTGGAAAGATGCATTAACTGAAGAGCCTGTGTTTCCAGCCGATGGAATGATGAATATTAAGCTTGACCCCTATGGGTACCGCATTTTGTATAGACAGCTTGATCCGACAACCATCCAACACGGCTGAGGTTTAATTCTGAAGAATCATATAAAAGAAAAGAAAAGAAAAACACTTCCATCGTCTCAGATGATACTTCATTCTGAACTTTGGAAGTGTTTTGTTTATTGGATTGAAAAAAGCCACAGCATGATATGCTGCGACTTTTTCAGGATTGCATTAGTTTACAGGGTCAAGTGTGATCCGACGATAAATGTCCATATATTCTTCAGCAGAGACGTTCCAGCTGTATTCTCCACCCATTGCATTCTTCACGATTTTCTTCCAGTGTTCTGGCTGTTTGTAGATCTCCTCAGCACGCCGAATGGTATTCATCATGTCATGTGCATTAAAGCTTGTGAATGAGAAACCATTCCCTTCTCCAGTAAACTCGTTATATGCCTGAACAGTATCGTTCAGACCGCCTGTTTCCCTTACGAGAGGCACACTACCGTACCGCAGAGCCAGCAGCTGACTAATACCACACGGCTCGAATCTGGATGGCATCAGGAAGATATCACTGCCTGCATAGAACCGACGGGATAACCCGTCGTTGAACTTGATCTGTGCAGACATTTTAAGTGGATAACGATTCGCGGCTTCACGGAACCAGTGTTCATACGCCTGCTCTCCTGTTCCCAGTACCGCGAATTGAATGTCATCATAATATAACAATTCATCCAGGATACGACAGACCAGATCAAGTCCTTTGGAATCCACAAGCCTTGTGACCATGACCATAAGGGGTACATCAGGTCGAACAGGCAAGCCAAGTTCCTTTTGCAGCTCAATTTTGTTTTCCGTTTTTTTGGACAGACTTGTTCTGTATTTCACCGAGATTTTGGTGTCTGTAGCCGGGTTGTAACTCTTGGTATCAATGCCATTTACAATCCCGCTGAATCGATCTCCAAGTGAACTAAGCAGTCCGTCCAGACCGTATCCGTAATAAGATGTTTTCACTTCCTGTGCGTAAGTTGGACTAACGGTTGTTACATGGTCAGCGTAGACAATTCCAGCCTTCAGGAAGTTGACATTACCGTAATACTCGGCTCCATCCACGGTGAAATATCGATCGTCCAGCTCAAGAATATCACTGAATAACTGATGCGGGAATACCCCTTGATACAACAAGTTATGTATAGTGAATACCGTACGAATATCACTGTAAAATGGATCGTGTCTGTAGTGTGCTTCAAGCACCAAAGGAATCATTCCTGCATGCCAGTCATGACTGTGCAGCACGTCAGGCTTGAACTCAATCTGTGGCAACACTTCGAGAACTGCACGGTTGAAGAAGGCGAAACGCTCGCCATCATCCATATAACCGTACACTCCATCACGCCCAAAATAATATTCATTATCCACAAAATATACTGGAATCCCATCATGAACCAGCATTTCTATTCCACAATAAGGTCTCCGCCAGCCAAGAGGCACATCCGTTGTAATTACGGGCTGTAACGCGTCTTTATACTCATCGGGAATCCCCTTGTATTTAGGCATAATCACCCGCACATCTGCCCCGCTCTTCTTCAATGCCAACGGGAGAGCACCGATTACGTCAGCAAGGCCTCCTGTTTTGATAAATGGATGTACTTCAGCAGCAGCAAATAGAATATTCATGCCTTTGTCCTCCTCTTCGGTTTGAGCGTATTGCGTTCATGTTTATTCTTTGTTTTTGAACTGACGGAAGTTATACTCGCAGGTGATTCATCCGTTTTCCGACGCGTGTTCTTTTTTAGAATCACGATGCTAAGCGGAGGCAATACCAATTCGAGACTATGCGGATGCCCATGAAATGGAATCTTTTCGGTAGGCAGTTGCATATCATTAGTAATGCCTGAACCGCCGTAAACGGAATGGTCACTGTTCAGTACTTCGGTATACATACCGGGACGCATGACACCAATCCGGTAACGCTCCCGCTTGACCGGCTGAAAGTTAATGAGCACAAGGAGTGTATCCGCAGGTTTTTTTCCTTTGCGTACGTATGAAATGACAC
Organism: Paenibacillus sp. FSL R5-0701; assembly: GCF_037973995.1. Taxonomy (NCBI): domain Bacteria; kingdom Bacillati; phylum Bacillota; class Bacilli; order Caryophanales; family Paenibacillaceae; genus Paenibacillus; species Paenibacillus sp. FSL R5-0701. The sequence goes on from NZ_CP150230.1 coordinate 4,086,072, forward strand.
TCTGGTCCTGATCATCCGGAGTGATCCATTCATAACCGTCCAAGGAATGATCAAGCTCCCACAAAGCTTTTTCACTCAAGTACAGGTTAGACAGCTCACGCTCAAACTTATGCAAATTGCGGTGACTGTCATAATCCAGCAAGAACCAGTCCAGTTGATCTTCATCTTTCCATTCGATGAACTGGCCAAAGTCTCCACCCATAAACAACAGCTTTTTCCCTGGGAAAGTCATAAAATAGCCCAGAAAAGCACGCATGCCGGCAAATTTCTGCTCATAGGTTCCTGGCATCTTGTCGAGGAGCGACTTTTTGCCATGAACAACCTCGTCATGTGACAGAGGTAGCACATAATTTTCAGCAAAGGAGTATACGACCGGGAAAGTCAGCAAATGATGTTTGGAAGGACGCTCGTGAAAATCAGATTCAATGTAATCAAGCGTATCGTTCATCCAGCCCATGTTCCATTTGTAGTTGAAGCCCAGACCACCTTCATCTACAGGTAAAGTCACCATTGGCCATGCACTGGATTCTTCAGCCATCATCAATGCATAAGGGAAATACTTGAACACCGTCTCATTCAGCTGCTGCAAAAAAGCTACAGCTTCCTTGTTCTCAAGACCACCTTCATCATTGGTACGATATTGGCCTGGCTGCTTCTCAAAATCAAGCCGAAGCATACTCGTAACCGCATCAACACGGAGTCCGTCAAAATGATACATCTCCATCCAATATAATGCATTGGAGATCAGAAATGAACGAATCTCAGGTTTCGAGTAGTCAAAGCTAAGAGTACCCCAGCCTGGCTTCTCTGCTAACATCGGGTCTGCATACTCATACAAAGGCGTACCATCAAACATACGCAACCCATGAGCATCTTTGGCAAAATGCGCTGGTACCCAATCCAGCAGAACACCAATTCCAGCCTGATGTAGTGTATCCACCAGATACATCAGATCTTTGGGCTGTCCGTAACGGCTTGTTGGAGCGTAAAATCCAGTGTTTTGGTATCCCCACGAAAGATCATAAGGATGCTCACTAAGAGGCATCATCTCAACATGTGTATATTTCATTTCCAATAAGTAAGGAACAAGTAAATCAGCCATCTCTCGGTAACTATAGAGGTTTCCGTCTTCTTTGCGCTTCCAGGTTCCCATATGCATTTCATAAATATGTAGGGGTTTATTATACAGCCCGCGTTGTTTGCGTCTCCAGGCTCCATCATTCCATTTGTACCCTTCGATTGAACTGGTGACAGAGGCTGTCTGAGGTCGAACCTCCGCATGAAACGCATAAGGATCGGCTTTGAGCAATTCTGTTCCGTCTTCCGTTAATATACGGAACTTGTATAAAGTTCCTTCACTAATTTCCGGAAAAAAACGACTCCAAAATCCTGATTCGGGTATCTTATATAAAGGTTCCTTTTCACCTTTCCATCCATTACGGTCCAGAGCCAATCCTACTTCTGCGGCATTTGGTGCCCACACGGTAAAGCGATACCCCTGACGGCCATCGCAGATCTCAGGCTGTGCGCCCAAAATTCGATAACTGTGATGAAGGTTACCTTCATGAAATAAATAAATATGCTCCGGCAATATGTCCGGGTGTGCCAACGGTTGAATGGCCAAGAGATCACCTTCTTCTCAAGAAAATAGATATAACAGTAACCATTACCCCATTCTAGCCAAGTTGAAAAGAAAAATGCGGTGTCTTAGAAAATGTTGTCTTTTTTCTGAATTTTTACAGTAACAATCGTTTCATCTGCTCTACTTTGCGTTAATGATGTACTACAATGCACAATATTTTGGGAGGGAAACGATTATGTTTAATAAAGATTGCATCGCTATGCTGTTGGCGGGAGGAGAAGGGAAGCGATTAGCCCCTTTAACCTCAAGTATCGCAAAACCCGCTGTACCGTTTGGCGGGCACTACCGGATCATCGATTTTCCTCTCAGTAACTGCGTAAACTCAGGGATCGATACTGTAGGCGTATTAACGCAGTACCAAGCGGAATCTTTGCATGATCACATTGGTCAAGGCGAACCATGGGGACATGGTAACTCAAGTCAGGCAGGAATTTCCTTACTTCCATCTTATCATACAGGAAATGACGAATACTTGGGAACGGCGGATGCTATTTATAAAAATATTGACTATATTGATCAGCAAAACCCCGAAAATGTTCTAATTTTGTCGGGTGATCATATTTATCATATGAATTATCGCGAGATGTTGGAGGCTCATAAGGCTAATAATGCAGCAGCAACGATTTCAGTAATGGAAGTTCCATGGGATGAAGCACATCGCTTCGGTATTATGGCTGCTGATGAGAATTTACGTGTAACCGAGTTTGCCGAGAAACCGGCTGAACCAAAAAGTAATCTGGCTTCAATGGGCATTTACATGTTCAAATGGGATTATCTGAAACGCCATCTCTTGGAAGATGCTGCTAACCCTGAATCCAGCCATGACTTCGGTAAAGATGTTATTCCTCAAATGTTGAACGAAAATAATCCCCTCTTTGTCTATAACTTTAATGGTTATTGGAAAGACGTAGGTACGGTTAAGAGCCTTTGGGATGCACATATGGATCTGTTACACAACGACGAAGACTGGAGTCTGCAAAAAGAAAACTGGCCGATGTTTACTCGCGACTGGCGCTCCAAGCCAAGTGCTTACAAAGCAAGACATACAAAGATCGAACATGTTACTTCCATGATTCACGATTCTTGTGCAATCGAAGGTCGTTCGGAGCGTTCCGTTATCTTCTGCGGTGCAGAAGTGGGTAAAGGCTCTGAGGTTAAAGACAGTGTCGTTATGCCTAACGCACGCATAGGCCGTGGGGTTCACATCGAACGCGCCATCATCGGTGAAGGGGCAATAATCAAGGACGGTGCAATTGTTAAAGGTACGGCAGATGAAATTGTTGTCGTTGGACCTAATGAGATCGTCTCTGCCAAACCGGCTGTCCGCACGCAACCTGTTCGTTTGAAAGAAGTATATGAGAAAAGTGGGCGCCTGCGCACAGGTGAACTTTCTTCATAAGAATATGCAAAAAAGGTGAGCCTTGAATGGCTCACCTTTTTTGTGTTGATATGGATGTTATAAAGCTTAACATGCTCGAGGGTCAGGTAGAAAAATCTCTTATCTTTTAAAACCTTAAGACTTTTCTATATCCGATTTTGTATCGCTTGCTGTTATCTCATCTGTGACTTCAGCAACACCAGACGCGGTTATAGATTCTTCTGGACCCATCTCCTCAGACACAGCCGGTAACGTAACCGTAACGGTTGTACCAGATCCAAGTTCACTCTGCATCGTGATCGTTCCCTCGTGCAGTTCTACCAGTTCTTGTGTAATTGCAAGACCCAGTCCCGTTCCCCCATTTTGATGATTTACCTGGAAGAAGCGGTCCCGTACTTTGATTAGATGTTCTTCACTAATTCCGATACCGGTGTCCTGAACAGCTGCAATGATCTGACCATTTTCCTCTTTAACGGACAAGAAGATCCAGGAATTCTCATGTGAAAATTTGATCGCATTATCCACAATGTTTAAGAAGACTTGTTTCAGTCTGTTGCCGTCTCCATGGACATTATAAGCACGTGTCTCGTCCGTTTCCAACTTGAGATGGACCTGTTTTTGTTCCGCTTTGGCCCAGACATTCAACATCGTTTCCTGTACAATTTCACGAATGTTGACCGTTCCTTTAACCAGCTTCATCTGATTCTGCTGTAATTTGGAGAAATCCAGCATCTCTTCAACAAGTCCAATCAGTCGTTCGGTTTCCTTGGAAATGATGCCCATACCGATACGGGTCTCTTCCGGATCATAACCGCCTGAGTCCAGTGTCTCGCTCCAGCCCTTAATACTGGTCAGAGGTGTCCTTAATTCATGTGAGATCGAAGAGATAAAATCATCTTTGATCTGATTACTGCGCACAATCTCATGTGCCATGAAGTTAAGTGTTGATGCCAATTCGCCCAGTTCGTGCTTATAATTCCCTTTAACCCTGACATCCAGCCGTCCTCTGGCCATTTGGGCAGATACTGCGGTGATGTTGTTAATTGGACGTACAATGGAATTTGCCATACCAACGCTGATGATCAATACTATAGCAAGCACGCCAACACCGACCGCAGCGGCGAGTAGTCCCATATTCAACAGCTTTGAATTCACATCTTCGAGTGAAGTCAGATATCGAATAACATAAGTATTTTCGCCGCCCAGATCAAACTTGTGTGAAACGGCCATGACGGATTCTCCAGTACCTGGTTGTCTTCCAATCCAGCGTCCCATATCCCCATTCAGAGCCTGCATAATATCACTGGTTTGCAGCACAGCACGGTCAGATTCAAAAGCAGTCGAACTCGCCAATACGCGCCCGTTCAGATCCAAAATTTCCAATTCAGTATTGGACAATGCCAAGTTCACAAGGAGTCTAGATAGATTATTGCCATCCTCCGTAGTATTCTCACGAGCGATTGGCTCGAAAAAGTCCTTTGAATTAGAAATGTGGGTACTAATCGTATTGTAGATACTCTCATAATAATACCTTTGAACTGCCAACATAAATACGAATTCGACCAACAGCAGAGCGAGAAAAACTACAAAGAAATAATGTAGTACGATCTGCCGAGTAATGCCTTTTTTAATCATTGCTCCCGGCCCTTCCATTTGTACCCGTGACCCCATACTGTCTGCAGGTATTCGGGCTCGGAAGGATTGTTCTCAATTTTCTGACGCAGACGACGAATGTTGACATCCACAATTTTTGGATCACCCATGTACTCTTTTCCCCATACATGATCTAACAATACATCGCGGCTGAGCGGTGTATTTTCTTTTTCCAGGAAAAACTGAATCAAGGAAAACTCCGTTGGAGTCAACTCAATGGCTTCATTCTGTTTCTTGAATTGCTTCGAGATCAGATCCAGTGAAAATGGCCCAGACTGGAACGTAACCTTTGCCGCAGTTTCCCGATGCACGTTCACACGGCGTAATAATGACTGAATACGTGCAATCAACTCTGTTGGGCTGAAAGGCTTGCTGACATGATCATCTGCACCAACGGAGAGAGCATACACTTTATCCTGTTCCTGAACTTTCGCGGTCAAAAAGATGATGCCCAGACGTTCATTAGTTTCACGGATGCGTCGACAGACCTCAAATCCATCAATACCAGGTACCATGACATCCAGTAGAGCCAGATCAATATCCGGTACTGTCTGCAGTATGCGGAGCGCTTCATGGCCGTCACCCGCCTCAAGCACTTCGAATCCGTTTCTCTTTAAATTAATCACTATAAAACTGCGGATGGATTCTTCATCCTCAAGAATAAGTACTTTACTCATTAAGTTCTCCCTTTCTATTCAGCTGAGAAGTATTGCTTAGTGCATCTTTACCCGCCTCTGATTGTGCTACTCGTGAAGCAATAACCCGATCTTTGGTACGCGTAATTTCCTTCCAGCTTTTACCCTTCTCCTGCTCCCACTTGGAAAGGGTGAAATATTTGATCTCTGCCACGGTTTCGTCCGTATCAATCATTTTAAATCGAATATATTTTTCCTTCTCCGATTTGGTGTCAATAGTAATCTTACCGTACCATTCTGGTTTGAGATTTAGATGAAATAAATCAGCGTCATCCCGGAATTGGAACGAGACAAATTTCTTGCCTTCTTTACCATCCCATTGGTAATAGGTATAGAACCACAACCTGGAGTCAAAAACATAATGCTCCCAGCCTTTCGGAGTCTCTTTAAGTCCAAACTCAATAATACCATCATTATCGACATCACCGCTTAAAATTTTGTCATCTCTATACGTTTGATCCGGTGATTTAAAAGCATTGACTAACTTGTTATCCTTAACATACATAATTTGCGAGAAGGAACTCCGATCATCCAGCTCAGCATCCAGTACAATGCCCATCTGTCCTTCGGCGATCTCTCCGCCCAGCGCATTATAAACTTCTTTAACGGTATAATCGGTCTGCACCCGATCCACTTCCTTGAAGCTGCCATCTTCGTACTGGTATAACGCAATCGTTGCAAAACCGCTGTTGTTCAGCGAAATGATAACAAAATCACTCTTGCCATCCCCACTTAAATCCAGCGTGTTCCCCTGCGCATTATCAATAATATATTGATTATACGGAACTCCACCCAAGACCTGCTCCAGTGCCCCGCCCTTGTAGGAATATGCAGTCAGGGCCTTCTGCTCCTGCAGACTTACACCAAGAATAATATCCGGATTTCCGTCATTCGTAATATCCAATACTTTAAAGGATTGCAGCTCATTTCCCGGCACATCAAATGTAAGCTTTTTAACCCATGTGCCTCCCTGCTCTTCCAAAATCATGCCATGGATTCGCACATTCTCATTTGGTGTCTCATAAAAAACAATCGCTTCCCGAGTTCCATCCCCATTCAGGTCTTCTACTCGAATCATACTGGTGTTATTCATATCCTTGGGACGAATCAACGTGCTCTCTGGCGGCAGTTTAACCTGAACCACGTTGTACAGTTTCTCCTTATCAGTGGACATCATTGGTTTTCTCATCAAACCTTTGGGGTCACTTATGACTGTGCATCCGCTTAGAACAGAACCAAGCATGATCGCCATTGTTCCTGCTGCTACAAAGCGTCCCCACCGTGAATTAAACAATCTCATCACTCTTTTCAATAGTTTAAATCTGGTTTTTTTCTTGCTGTGTCAATCTCCGTCCACGAATATCAAAAGCAATCTTGCCGTCTGCCAATCCCCAGATTCGCGTGGCATGTTTCTCAGCAAGTTCAATAGGCAATACTGCAATGACTGTTGCACGTTCTTCTTCACATAATTTGCGCAGCGTTTCCAGCACCGAATCTGCTGTGTGCGGGTCAAGACCAATCACTGGTTCATCAGCCAAAACCACTTTGGCACCATGAGCAAGTGCTCTTGCAATGGCAACACGCTGCTTCTCGCCACCACTGAGCTTCTCTGCTATTTGATGTGCTTTATCAAGTAATCCCAATCCTTCGAGATAATCCATAGCACCCATATAATCATCTGAACGTACCATACCGGTTACCATTCTCCATACAGGAGTCTGACCCGATCGTCCGATTAATACATTTTTAAGAGCCGTACGTCTGGGAAATAGTTCTGGATTCTGTTCCAAGTATGCCCATTCCCGTTTGATTTTCCGTTTTCCGGACCAGCCTTCTTTCAAAATCTCGGCGCCATCCACCGTAAACCGGCCGGAATCCCATTTCTCCATCATAGCCAGACATTTGAGCAGCATGCTTTTACCGCTACCGCTTGAACCAACTACAGCTATCATCTCACCTTGTTGCATATCAAATCGAATATCCCGTAGAACGGGAACGCGGTCCACGCCAACGGATTTACTCAAGTTCTCTACTCTGATCATCGCGATGTCTCCTCTTGTCCATGTTTTTCCCTACCACTAGTGTACTCGGAAATGGACATCAATTTCCATGCGAACACCAGCTTCTATTTTAACACAGATTCGAACTCCGGTTTACGACGAAATAATATACCTGCCACGCCAAAAAGAAGATACATGATTCCGAGCAAGGTGAACATGCTTCCGGGTGAAATCCAGTTGATCATCTGACCACCCAGATTCGGTCCAATAATACTTCCAATCGTGAAATGAAAGGAAGCCACAACGTTGGCTGCAGGCAGCAACACTTTAGGCAAAATATCTGCGGCATAGGCCAGGCCCAGCGAAAAAAAGGAACCGACCAGGCCACCTGCGATTGTTAACAATACAAGCGTCCACCAGAAATGCGTACCTGCGACGGGAACCAGCATGAAGATGATCCCCCCACTGATTCCCGCAAACATCAATATCTTTTTACGCCCATACCGGTCACTCAGCATCCCCAGAGGCAATTGAAGGAACAAACCTCCAATCCCAATAAAGGGAAGCAACGACGAAATCTGATCGGTGTCGAACCCAATACGCAGGCCATACACGGGGAAGTTACTATTCATGCCGGCCTCCATATATCCGTATAGAAGAGCAGGTAACAGTGCGTACCAAGCCCATGCCAGACTACGACGGAAGCGCCGTTCAGGAAGCTGGCCATGCTCTGCTTTTTCCGGCTTTGTATTCGGAAGCTTCATTAATACCAGTATAAGTACTGCTGCCATACATACGAACAATACCCAGAAAGGGACAGCATCACCAAAGCCAAGCAGCTTAATTCCCAGCGGACCAATACTGAATCCCAGCCCGTAGGACATGCCATATAGCGATATGTAGCGCCCACGTTTCTCAGGTGCCGTAACAAGCAGTACCCAGAGCTGAGCCGCATAGTGAAGTGCGCTGTCTCCTATTCCAACGATCAGACGCAATATGAACCATATTTTAATATCTGGTAAATACGGAAATAGTATTAAAGGGACCATGACTAATATCAGGCCACCCACAATCAGCTTTTTGAACCCGAATGCACCTAGTAGTCGCTCCGCAACGAGAGTCATGGCAAAAGAGCCAACGTACAACGCGGCGGCGTTTAATCCGTTCAAACCTGGTGAAACCCCTTTTTGCTCCAAAAAAATCGAAAGCACAGGCAGCAAAAGCCCCTGACTAATTCCAGCTACCACAATAACCGTAATCAAAATCAGATAGTTGGCTGTCGAGTGTGATAGTTTGGGGCGAGTAATCGATGACACGAATTCATTCCTCCTGCGAGCACACAAAGAAAAATCGCCATCGCTGACGACTTTCGTATGGTATACATATGGTTTTGAACTGCTATTCATAGTCGGGGCTTTGCCCCGGACTTGAACATTATAGTGGACAACGCCCTGCAAAACAAGCCATAATGGTACTTAAGTCGCTGCGTACACTTAGATGTGACGGGAGGATTCTGCAACAATATGGCTTATCATGTGAAAATTGATGTTTCACCGATATATGAAATGCTCAACAGCTTTCTGGTTTATGTTACGAAAAAATGGATTCAGCATCTGGATATAGGTCCTGAATGGATTCTGGAAGTGGAAGGCAAACTAAGTTCCAATGTACGAGCTGCGCTCGCACCTGCTGCCACTTGGCCTTTTGATGATTTTGATGTCCTGTTTGCATGGGCTGCGTATCAAAATGATACGAAGGAGAATCAAGAGTTTCTGGACATGCTTGCCGGAATGACAGCGGATGACCTGTATGCACGTGTGTCTCCTCTTCTGCCCGCCCTTACCATAGAAGAATCTACGCGTATTCGGAACAGCTATGTCCCATTATTGCGACTATGGGATCAACACTACTGTCAGAATATAAGTGAAGATCAGCGTGTATGGCTCGAAGAAGATGCTGAAGAAAAACGCGTTTTGCTTGAAAAAATGGGATCTGAACTGCTCATTGAATATGCTACAGCTGGCGTTCTTGTTGAACCGATGCCTGGACTAAACGAAGTCATCCTGTTTCCAACGGTGCATAACCGCCCTATTAATATGTACTGCTTCTATGAGGGTATGATGATCATGCAGTATCCCGTAGATGCACCTGAAGAGAACGAAGACCAACCACCAACATGCCTTTTACGTTTCACCCATGCACTGGCTGATCCTGAAAGACTTCGCCTGCTTCGTTACGTATCGGATGAACCCAAATCCCTCGCTGAGATGTGTGAAGAATTGGGTAAAGATGAAGACACGGTCAAAGATCAGGTTATGGCGTTGCGCATCGCAGGTCTGCTTCGAACCCATCTGCTGGGAAGTAATCGTAAAGAGAAATACAGTATTCGTCCGGATGGCGTATCTGAATTGAATATGTTCCTGGAATCCTATATTCGCATATAATTTAGTTGAACCATTGTGGAGTTACTGGCAACAAGGAGTGAGTTAGATCATGAAAATAATGAAACAACATATTATGTTTGACCTTGATGATACACTCGTATATTGCAACAAATACTTCAACCTGGTTTTGGGAGAATTCTTTGAGAATATGCAAGAGTGGTTTGATGGACATTCTCTGACAACACAAGAGATTCGGGAAAAACAACTGGAGATTGATGTAACCGGAGTGAACAAGCTTGGCTTTGCGAGTCATCATTTCCCGCAATCCCTGATTGACACCTATCGTTATTTCTCCGGCAAGTTCGCCAGATTAACCTCTCCCAGAGAAGAGTCTTATCTGAGCAAGTTGGGTATGAGTGTGTACGATCAGGAGGTTGAACCCTACCCTCATATGGTTGAAACGCTTGAGAACCTTAAAGGTGCTGGACATTCCCTTTACTTATATACCGGCGGCGAAACCGTGATTCAGCAGCGCAAGATTGATCAGATGAAGCTCTCGGCTTATTTTGATGATCGGATCTATATCCGACAACACAAAAACGTCGAGGCACTGGAAGGCATTCTGTCTAATGGACCGTTTGATCGTCGTGCAACGTGGATGATCGGTAACTCACTGCGGACAGACATTATGCCCGCGGTAAAAGCCGGAATTCACAGCATTTATATCAAACAACCAAATGAATGGCAATACAACATCGTAGATCTTCAACCTAATCCGGAAACATCGATGTATACCATCACTGCACTGGAAGAGGTACCAAAAGTCATACACGAAAATATACAACAGCAGCAACAGAAAAGGACCCTTGGTTAAGGGTCCTTTTGCTGTATGTTAACTGTTAACTAAGATCAAGCATCCTGCTTCTCACCAGATAATTTGCCTGTTACTACGTCCTGTAAAATAATCCGTGCTTTCACCGTACTCCCGTCTTTTCGTTTGAACGACAGTACTTGTGTACTCCCCTTCTCAATCAGCGATTTTAACATCGTACTGGTGATTTTTTTACCCGCATACTCTTTCCAGACCACGAATGAACAGCCTTCCTTGAAACGTGAGCATCCATAACCCTTCTTGCCCTCTATAATCTGACCTGTACAGCCTGGAGAAGGACAAGGTGCCAGTAACTCTCTCACTCCGGTTGGGCTCGCTGTTGAAGATGATGCCTTGGTGGTCGTGCTTTTCCCACTGCCCGCTCTGGACGAAGATGCCGTAGTCTGACGGGACGTTTTTACAGCGGAACCACCACTAGCCGTCTTGGCAGATGTCCTTGTATTGCCGGCCTGGGTCCTCGCTCCTTTACCTTTCCCCCTGCCTGCCCGTGAATCTTCCCCAAAAGCATCTGCTGGGGCTGGGGCTTGTACACGCACTTTCTCAATGATGGACAAGGTGAATTTCTTGACGTTCTCCATGAACTTGTCCTGACCCGCCTCACCTTTGGAAATCTGATATAACCTTCTTTCCCATTGCCCGGTCATCTCAGGTGAAGTTAACAAGTCTACGCCTGCACGGCGAATCAACTCAATAGCTGTTCTGCCTTTGAGCGTTAACTGCATTTTCTTCCCTTGCAGCGTAATGTAACCTACGTTTTTGAGACGCTCAATTGTAGCCGCACGTGTAGCCGGAGTACCTAGACCACTATCTTTCATCGCGTCTCGCAGCTCTTCATTCTCGATCTGCTTGCCTGCACTTTCCATCGCTTTCAGCAATGTTCCCTCGGTATAACTTTTGGGAGGCTGGGTCGCTTTCTCCTTGAACTCACTCTTCGTACATTGAACAGGCAATTCAGGTTGTACAGCAAAAGCCTTGTCCGTCCACTCTTCGGCTTCTTCTTCCTCATTGCCGTTTTTCTTGCTCTTCTTCTTGCCTGCACCGCCCTGTTCCTGATCTCCAGAACCAAGAACCACTTTCCATCCGAGGGACAGCAGCTCTTTGACAGATGTCTTAAACTGATGTTTCTCCACTTCGGTGAGCACGGTATGTTGCTTATACTCCGCCGGAGGATAAAAGTGAGACAAGAAACGTCTTACAATCAAATCATAGATGTTCTGCTCATCCTTGGATAAGGTACCTGGTCGCTTCAAAGTAGGTAGGATCGCATGGTGATCCTCAACCCTGCTCGGATTACATACCCCTTTATTATTCTTATGAACAAGCTCTGGCTTGGCCCCTTGCGCAAGCTCACTATAGGTACCATTTTTAAGCAGGTTTAGTGTTTTGTGCATACCTTCAATATTCTGTTCTGTAACATAGTTGGAGTTTGTCCGCGGATACGAAATCACCTTGTGTTTTTCATACAAGGCCTGTGCGATATCCAGTGTTTTTTTGGCACCATATCCAAACTTGGCATTGGCTTCACGCTGTAAAAGGGTCAGGTCATACAAACGATACGGATACTCCTTCGTCTGCTTCGCTTCGTATTTGGTAATTTGCCCTGTCTTGCCCTTCACACTGGCTGCAATGGCCTCTGCTGCCTCCGCATCGGTCAACTTATCTCCCTGACGCAGTCCCCGGTACTCGACACCTTCCTGCCGAAACCAGGCGGCTACTTCATAAAAGGTCTGTGACTGGAATGCTTCAATCTCTATTTCCCGATCGTAGATTAGCGCGAGTACCGGCGTCTGAACACGGCCTACAGACAACAATGCATTATGGCGGGTTGTAAACGCCCGTGAGGCATTCATCCCGATCAGCCAATCGGCTTCACTTCTGGCGCGAGCAGCATGGGTCAGATTTTCAAATTCAGAGGCATCCTTCAGACCATCAAAACCACGTCTAATGCTCTCTGCCGTCAAATCCGATATCCATAAACGCTTTACAGGCTGGCGCAGCTTCAATTGCTGTTGTATGAGGGCGAAGATGTACTGACCTTCTCTCCCTGCATCGCAAGCATTAACGATCGCTGAAGCCCGTTTTGCCAGTTCTCCAATCATTTTAAGCTGATCTTTAGTCCTCGGATTGGGTACAATCTTGAACTGATCGGGTATAATCGGCAGATCCGCTATATTCCAGCGTTTGTACTTTGTATCATAGGCATCCGGTTCAGCCAGTCCAAGCAAATGCCCTATCGCCCAAGTGATGATGTAATGCTCACCCTCCAGATATGTGCGATTATTCTTGGCCTTTGGTTCTATGACGGCGGCAATGGTTCGACCCATGTCGGGTTTTTCCGCTATAACCAGTGTCTTCATCCGTCCATCTCTCCTCCTTCACCGTCCGCATGACGGCAAAAAGGGGCATTCCGCCGACGGAAGCCCCTTGCTTCTGAAACTCATTATATCAGATTTTGGATTCGGGAGCACCTTCCCGAAATGAATTATCCTGCTGCCTGTTCCTTTAATACATGTTTTTGTCTGCACTCTTTGCATACACCCTGGAAATCCAGACGATGATCCGTAACAGCAAAGCCATACTGACGCTCGATTTGTTGTTCCAAACGAAGCAGACCATCTTCCATAATCTCTTCCACTTTACCACATTCTGTACAGATCAAATGATGGTGGTGATGGGAACCGTCTGTACTTCGCAGATCAAAGCGCGCAGCGCCGTCACCAAAGTTAATCTTTTCAACGACCTGAAGGTCACTCAGCAGTTCGAGAGTGCGGTATACGGTAGCCAATCCAATCTCAGGGAACTGCTCCTTAACCAGCAGGAATACTTCCTCTGCGCTAAAATGATCCTTCTCATGTTCAAGCAATACACGTACAGTAACTTCTCGTTGTTGTGTTAACTTATATCCTTTTTCAACCAATTGATTTTTAATGTGAAAGATCTGTTCTGAAATGGACTTGTCCCGGTTACTTGCCATAGCAGGTCGCACCTCCGGTTTATATTCATTAAATTTTACTTTTAACGTACGAATTTCTTGGTTTCAGTGAATCCTTATTTATAATCATTATAATATAATAATAAATCTTTATCACTTAAAAAGCAATGCTATTGCTCACACTTACGTGAAATATGTAGTCTTTTCTATTCAATAGACAGCAAACAACCCCCGCTGATCGCGAAGGTTGTCATTGATATCTTGTTCTATACTTTTACACCAGAACCGAAGCACCCATCAAGTATTTGTCCACTTCACGAGCAGCCTCACGGCCTTCATTAATTGCCCATACAACCAAACTTTGACCACGACGCATGTCACCTGCTGCAAATACTTTATCCACATTGGTGTTGTATTTGCCGTAACGTGCCTTAACGTTTGTGCGACGATCTGTTGCAAGTCCCAGTTGCTCGACCAACGTTTGTTCCGGTCCGTCAAAACCAATGGCAATCATGGCCATCTGAGCCGGGAAGACACGCTCTGTACCTGGAATCGGCTGATAAATCTTGCGACCAGTCTCATCCACAATACGCTCGATCTGTACTGTATGCAATTCTTTGAGGTTCCCCTCATCGTCTCCGACAAATTTTGTTGTCATGATGGAGAACTCACGCGGATCTTGACCAAACAACGCTTTGGCTTCCTCTTGCGCATAATCAAGTGTGTATACGTTAGGGAATTGTGGCCAAGGATTATTAATGCGATCACGCTCCATAGGCGCTTGGGTATGCGTACCGAATTGAGTGATCGTACGACAACCATGGCGCAGCGATGTAGCCACACAGTCAGATCCTGTATCACCGCCACCAATGACGATAATATCTTTATCTTTAGCGGACAGATATTGACCATCTTCCAGATTGGAGTCCAGATAACTCTTAATACTGCCATTCAGGAAATCCATTGCGTAATGAACGCCTTTCAAGTCGCTGCCTTCAATATTGAATTCACGCGGCTTCGTTGCACCACCGCACAATACAACAGCGTCATATTCATCCACCAGTTGTTGTGCTGCAATATCTTTACCAATCTCGGTGTTCGTAATGAATTGAATGCCTTCTGCTTCGAGCAGATCAACACGACGTTGAACTACGTTTTTATCCAATTTCATGGTTGGGATACCGTACATCAGCAATCCGCCGACACGGTCCGAACGCTCATATACGGTTACCGAGTGTCCTGCTTTATTCAACTGAGCCGCAGTAGCTAATCCCGCTGGACCTGAGCCTACCACAGCTACACGTTTACCCGTACGTTTTTCAGGAGGTTGGGGAACCACCCATCCTTCTTCGAAACCTTTTTCAATAATTGCTTCTTCAATCGTTTTGATGGTTACAGGCTGACCAATTAAGCCAACTGTACATGATCCTTCGCAAGGAGCTGGACAGACGCGACCTGTAAACTCTGGGAAATTATTCGTTTTGTGAAGGCGCTCAAGTGCTTCTCTCCACAGTCCGCGATATACAAGATTATTCCATTCTGGAATCAGGTTATGCACGGGGCAACCTGACGTGCCACCAATCATATCTATACCTGTATGGCAATACGGGGTACCACAATCCATGCATCGTGCACCTTGTGTTCTGAGCTCTTCTTCAGCCATGTGTTTATGAAACTCTTCCCAATCCTTAATCCGCTCCGCTGGCTCACGATCTGCTGGCAGTTGACGTTTGTATTCCATAAATCCAGTAGGTGTAGACATCTTACGTTTTCCCCCATCCGTTCTTGTCTTAATCCCTTCATGTGCATGGTTCTATATGAAATGGATTACTCATTACTTGAGTTTTTGTCTATTGTATCACAAAATCTTCTCGAAGATATTTCAATTATAGTAGCATTTACTGTGCTGAATATTAAATGGATTATCCGCATAATTATTTGTATTTTATACATCATATCTTTCAAGTCTACCCATGGTCAATACCCTTATTTTGGTGTTTAATGTGGTTTTGAACTGCGAAATCTGTTGTGTGTTAAAGAAATAAACTGTCGAAACGTTAAGTAAATGTCAGATAATTTGTCATCAAATTCAACATATTTTGCTATAAATCGTTCTCAATTCCGAATATCAGACCTGTTTTAGGGCTTCACAACGTTAAAACCCCAAAAATTTTACACTTTTTTACTTTTTAATGCTTGAGCGTATGTATAATATACATAAATACCAATTAATCATGTTATATTAATGTTATATGTACTCCAATTTAAACAAGTGACTCATTTTTTTATAAAAGAAAAGACGCTGTTCACGAATATTTCGCAATCAGCGCCTCTCATCATAAAAATACGACCGAAGTCAGGAATTTCTTATGCCAAATTTACCGTTTACGTTCGTAGAATTCGAATGTATACGCATAAACATTTTTTTCATCCTGTTCGCCTTCAATCTGTTCAATTAGTTCCCATTCGGACCAATCCACTTCAGGGAAAAACGTATCTCCCTCAAAATTCTCATGAATCTTGGTCACCACAAGACGATCTGCAAGTGGCAGGAACTCACGATACACTTGGGAACCCCCAATTACGCACAGTTCCTCACCTTTGGTTACACTCAGCCCTTCTTCAATCGTATGTACGATTTCAGCTTGGTCCACCTTGTAGTTCAGATCTCTAGTCACTACGATATTACGGCGCTGAGGAAGCGGCTTACCACCAAAGGATTCCCACGTATTACGTCCCATGATAATTGTTTTGTTCAGCGTACGTTGTTTGAAAAAGGCCATATCCTTGGGTAAACGCCATGGAATCGAATTATTTAATCCGATCACACCGTTCTCCCCCATTGCCCATACCAGTTCAATACTCAAGGGTAATACACTCCTTCAATCCAAGTCTCTTATCGAGATTGAACACATAATTAGACTGCAATTGGAGCCTTAATGCCCGGATGATGCTGATAGTTCTCAAACTCGAAATCTTCAAACGTATAATCAAAAATAGAATCCGGCTTACGTTTGATTACCAGCTTAGGTAAAGCATAAGGTTCACGCTCCAGCTGAGTTTTAACCTGATCAACATGGTTAGAGTAGATGTGAACATCCCCTCCAGACCAGATGAAATCACCCACCTCAAGATCACATTGCTGGGCGATCATATGAGTCAAGAGCGCATAACTCGCGATGTTAAACGGCAACCCGAGGAACGTATCCACGGAACGCATCGTAAGCATACATGATAATTTACCCTCTGCAACGTAAAACTGAAACGCAAAATGACAAGGTGGAAGTTTCATATTGTTGATCTCAGCCACATTCCATGCACTGACAAGGTGACGACGCGAATCCGGATTATTTTTGATCGAATCAATCACTGCGGCGATCTGATCAATTTTTTCTCCGTTTGGCGCTTCCCATGTACGCCACTGCGAGCCGTATACCGGACCGAGATCCCCATTTTCGTCCGCCCAATCGTCCCAGATCTTCACACCGTTTTCTTTCAAATAAGATATATTGGTATCGCCACTCAAAAACCATAACAGTTCATGAATAACCGATTTGAGATGAATTCGTTTGGTTGTTACCAGCGGAAATCCTTCGGAGAGATCATAACGGAGTTGTCTGCCAAATACAGATTGTGTCCCCGTTCCTGTACGGTCTCCTTTATGCACGCCGTTGTTCAGAATATCCTGCAATAAATCAAGATAGTTTTTCATGTTGATATCCCCTCGCACTTTTATTTCGTACTAAACTAAAAAATATTTACACTTACCACTCCGATGACAGAACAACCTTCCGATCGCTGTTGTCCCCAGATTTTTTTGATTTCCTTTTCCAAAGGTAAAATCCGATGATAAAGGCGAGCACTCCGCTTCTTCAGGTTTTTTCTGTCCTCTACGTTCTCGTGTAAAAGGTTAGTTAACTAAATACATAGACCGTGATTGGCTTGGAGCCACATCATGACTGATCATTACTACAGTGTACCACAATTCAGAAGTTGGATAAAATCAATTCACTGAAACTTATGAGCGTGTAAATTTTCATCATATTACATACACAAGTATCTTAAATTTCTCGGCTCTTGCTCAGAAAAAAGAGACGAATAACGCGTTAACGTTATTCGTCTCTTCTGATATACGTATAATGCCGGACGGATCCGAAGCTTAGATGATCTTAACGGGAGATGATGTGGATCGGGTGACCCATAACCAATTCCGCAGCTTCCATCACGATTTCGCCCAAAGTTGGGTGAGCGTGAATTGTGAGAGCCAGATCTTCCAAAGTAGCGCCCATCTCAATTGCCAAACCAAGCTCAGCAATCAGATTGGAAGCTTCCAGACCAACGATTTGGCAACCCAATACAAGGCCGCTTTCTTCGTCAGCTACGATTTTCACGAAGCCTTCAGCGTGGTTCAAAGATACAGCACGGCCGTTACCCGCATAAGGGAACTTGCCAGCTTTTACTTTGTAACCTTTTTCTTTAGCTTCTTTTTCAGTGTAACCTACGCTGGAACACTCTGGATCTGTGAACACAACAGCTGGCATACATTTGTAGTCAACTACAGATGGTTGTCCTGCGATTGCTTCAGCAGCCACTTTACCTTCATAAGAAGCTTTGTGCGCCAGAGCCAAGCCAGATACGATATCACCGATTGCGAAGATGTGAGGAATGCTTGTGCGACCTTGGTGGTCAACTTTGACAAATCCACGCTCGTCAACGTCAACACCAATCATGTCGAGACCAAGTTCTCCATCCGTGTTTGGACGACGTCCAACAGTCACCAGCAAGTAATCTGCAGTAACTTCTTTGGATTCACCATTTACGGAATATTTAACAGTTACGTCTTTGTCCGTTTGCTCAGCACTTTCTGCTTTTGCACCCGTAACGATTTCGATACCTGTTTTCTTCATGTTTTTAGCCACAAGGCTAGTCATGTCTTTATCGAAACCTGGCAGTACTGTATCCAAACCTTCGATGATTGTTACTTTTGAACCGAATTTGGAGTACATTTGACCAAGCTCAGCACCGATATATCCGCCACCGATAACGATCATGCTTTTTGGTACTTCAGGCAAGTTCAGAGCTTCTGTCGAAGACAGAATGCGTCCGCCAAACGGGAAAGGTTTCAGTTCGATTGGACGGGAACCTGTTGCAATAATTGCATTTTTAAATTTGTAACGTGGAGACTCGTGGTCATTAAATACACGAGCTTCGTTTTCGTTAATGAACATGCACTCACCGTTGAAAACTTCAACTTTGTTGCCTTTGAGCAAACCAGCTACGCCGCCAGTCATTTTCTTAACAACGCCGTTTTTGAACTCTTGAGTTTTGCTGAAGTCCACTTTTACGTTCTCAGCAGAGATACCAAAAGCTTCACCGTGAAGTGCAGACTCATATTGGTGTGCAGCAGAGATCAGGGCTTTGGATGGAATACATCCACGGTTCAAACAAACACCGCCCAGTTCGGATTTGTCTACGATCAATACGCTTTGGCCCAGTTGAGCAGCGCGGATGGCAGCTACATAGCCGCCAGGACCCGCACCAATTACTAATGTGTCGATATTGAGAGAAGCGTCGCCTACTACCATATCTTACACCTCCATAACAAGCAGCTCAGGGTTAGCGAGCAGCTGTTTAATGTAATTCATAAAGTTTTGTGCTGTTGCGCCATCGATGATACGGTGGTCAAAGCTCAGGGAAAGAGCCATTACAGGTGCTGCAACTACTTCGCCGTTCTTGATCACTGCTTTTTCGCTGATGCGTCCTGTTCCGAGAATAGCAACTTCAGGGAAGTTGATGATTGGAGTGAAGAACATACCGCCAGCAGAACCGATGTTACTGATGGAGATTGTGCTTCCTCTCATTTCATTCGCACTCAATTTGCCCTCACGACCACGAGCAGCCAGATCACGGATAGAATCAGCAATCATCCAGATGGATTTACGATCAGCATCTTTGATAACAGGAACGATCAAACCGTTGTCTGTATCTGTAGCGATACCGATGTTGTAGTATTTTTTGTAAACAATTTCGTTAGCTTCTTCATCAATCATAGCGTTCAGAGCCGGGAATTGGCGGGAAGCCGCAACCAGTGCTTTAACGATGAATGGCAGATAAGTAACTTTTGTTCCTTTTTTCTCTGCAATTGGTTTCATGCGAGTACGGAAAGCAACCAATTCAGTTACGTCCACTTCGTCCATGATTGTAACGTGAGGTGCTGTGTAAGCCGATTTAACCATTGCATTAGAGATTGCTTTACGGATACCTTTGAATGGTACGCGCTCTTCTTCAAGGTATTGATCAGCTGCAGCCGCTGCTGGTGCTGCGGATTTTTTCTCTTCTTGAGCCGGAGCTTCGGAAGATGCCGCTGCGGAAGAACCGCCACCGTTTTTGAAGGATTCAACATCTTCTTTGGTTACTTTACCGTTGTTGCCAGTGCCGTTAACCTGAGCGATGTCTACACCTTGTTCGCGAGCAAATTTACGCACGCTTGGTGTTGCCAGAACGTCTTTGGCAGGTACTGCCGGAACGCTGTTGTTGCCGCCTTCTTTAGCTGCATCCGAGCTGGAAGCTGCTGCAGAAGAACCACTTGTATCAGCTCCGCCTTGAGCTGCATCTTTCTCTTGCTCGCCTTGATCGCCAGCAGGAGCGTCGTCTTGCTCAGGAAGTTCGCCTTCTGCATCGATGATCGCTACAACTTCACCAACGTGGCAGACTTGACCGTCTTTAGCGAATACTTCTGTAACTGTTCCGTTAACCGGACAAGGTACTTCTACAACCGCTTTGTCGTTCTGTACTTCCATGATGATGTCGTCGTCAGTTACTTTGTCACCGACTTTGATGTGCATCTTGATGATTTCGCCTTCGTGCAGGCCTTCGCCCAATTCAGGGAATTTATATTCAAATTTAGCCAACTGAAAAACCTCCTTGATTATGTGCTCAATCCTGAAAACAACCCTTAACTCCAAGAAACAACTGTTACTGCTAATGCAAATAACTGTTACTCAAGGGGCTAATGGCTGTTTACAGTGCAGCTTGCGCTGCGGTGTGAATCACCATACTGCGCCTTGCGGCATGTCAGATGATTAAATTAGAAATTTACGACTTTGTTAACCGCAGCAACGATACGTGCCGGGTTAGGCAGCCATGTATCTTCGATTTGTGCAAATGGATATACAGTGTCCGGACCAGCTACACGCAGAACCGGTGCTTCCAAGTGCAGGATTGCTTTTTCATTGATTTGGGCAATGACTTCAGCTGCAACACCTGCGCTCTTTTGAGCTTCCTGTACAACAATTGCACGGTTTGTTTTCTTAACGGAAGCAACGATAGTATCGATGTCGATCGGGCTAACCGTACGAAGGTCGATAACTTCAACTTTGATTCCTTGTTTTTCGAGTTCATCTGCTGCTTTCACAGAAGTGTGAACCATCATACCGTAAGTAATGATCGTTACATCAGAACCTTCACGAACAACGTTCGCTTTACCCAACTCAACAACGTAATCTTCTTCAGGCACTTCTGCACGGAAAGCATGGTACAAGTTCAAGTGCTCCATGAAGAATACAGGATCGTTATCGCGAATAGAAGCGATCATCAGTCCTTTTGCATCGTAAGGGTTGGAAGGAACAACGACTTTGATACCTGGCGTTTGCGTGAGCAGACCTTCCAGGGAATCTGTATGCAATTCTGCCGCTTTTACGCCGCCACCGAATGGTGTACGGAATACGATTGGAGAATTGTATTTTCCACCGGAGCGGAAACGCATACGAGCAGCTTGCACTACCATTTGGTCAAGGGCTTCGAAGATAAAACCAACGAATTGGATCTCAGCAACCGGACGGAAGCCTTGTACACCCAGACCTACAGCCAGACCACCAATAGCGGACTCAGCCAGTGGAGTATCAAATACACGCTCTTCGCCAAACTCTTTTTGCAGACCTTCCGTTACACGGAAAACGCCGCCTACATTACCTACGTCTTCACCGAAAAGCAGAACGTTAGGATCACGTTTCAACTCCACGCGAAGCGCATCACGGATTGCTTCTTTCATGTTCATTTGTGCCATTTGCTTCATTTCCTCCTTAAACATTGACAGTTCACATTTGAATTCGTACATGTATACCGGGACATTAAAGTCGCGGATGTTTATGCTTTATCGGAAAAAACTTATTGGAAATCAGCTTTTTGCTCTTCCAAGTGCTTAGGCGTTTGTTCGAACATGCTGTCGATCAAGCCTGAAATCGTCATTTTCTCGGTTTTTTCCGCTTTTTTGATCTCTTCATTTACTTTAGCTTTAGCTTCTTCTTTCACACGTGCTGTATCTTCTTCAGTCCAAAGACCTTTTTTCTCCAGATATTTAGCGAAACGTGCGATAGGATCTTTAGCAGACCATTCTGCCTCTTCTTCTTTTGTACGATACTTGGAAGCATCATCCGAAAGGGAGTGAGGACGGAAACGGTATGTTACTGCTTCGATCAATGTTGCGCCTTCTCCGTTACGTCCACGCTCAGCAGCTTCCTGAACAGCTTTGATAACAGCGAAGATGTCCATACCGTCAACTTTAACACCTTTGATACCTGCTGCTACCGCTTTGTGAGCGATGGACAGAGCTGCTGTTTGTTTAGCAAAAGGAGTTGTGATGGCATAACCATTGTTTTGTACAAAGAAGATAACAGGCAGTTTGTATACACCAGCGTAGTTCAGACCTTCATAGAAGTCACCTTCAGAAGAACCGCCATCACCTGTGTACGTGATAACAACTTGTTTTTGTTTCTTCAATTTGTAACCCATAGCGATACCCATTGCATGCAGAATTTGTGCACCAATGATGATTTGTGGCATCAATACATTAACGCCATCTGGAATTTGTCCACCATGTTGGTGTCCACGGGAGTACAAGAATGCTTGATAAAGAGGAAGTCCATGCCATACGAGTTGCGGAATGTCACGATAGCCAGGACATACAAAGTCTTCTTTTTCAATTGCAAATTCACTACCAACCATTGTAGCTTCTTGACCAGATACTGGAGCATAGAAACCAAGACGACCTTGACGGCCCAGGTTTACTGCACGGTCATCCCAAGTACGGGTAAATACCATGCGGTACATAATTTCTTTTAATTGATCATCGGAAAGTGTAGGCATCATGTCTTTGTTAACAATTTCGCCGTCAGGAGACAGCACGGACAGAGCTTCTACATCCTCTGTATACACTTCATAAGGAACCTTGCTCATTTTTTTCTTCACCTCAACAAAAAATTTGAATATCAAGTTCCGCTGTTATAATATTATTATACACCTGTTTCACTCCATACGTCAAAGAAATCCGTAATTTTTTTATGTTTCCTGCCGGATTGTATGTATAACAGGGGCTTAATATTGGTATAACAGCATAATACATGATTGCGTGTTTGACCTAACCCCGCACAAGGGTAATCTTACCGTATTGCGCGGTCGAATGCAAAAAATTAACCGAGAAAGGTGACGTTTTATGACGGATTCCCGCTATTTGAAACGCACGATTGTGAAGGAAGAGATTGAAAGTCGCTATCTCGGAGAGAAGCGAACGCTCCGTATTTACCTTCCCCCAGGCTATAACGAATTGCTTAGCTACCCTGTCGTTTATTGTCAGGATGGCGAAGAATTTTTTAATTTCGGACGAATTGCTACAACAGCTAACCAAATTATTCTGGACGAAGGAGCCGAACCTTTCATTATTGTAGGGGTTCAGGTCGATGTGTCTGTGAGAACGCAGGAATATGCTCCATTTGGAGATCGGTTCAAGGCATATACTGCTTGCTTCGCTGAAGAGATTATTCCCTATATAGAAGAGAAATATCCTGTACGCCGTTCTCCGCAGGAACGCATTCTTGCCGGAGATTCGCTCGGTGGCAGTGTTTCGCTTCATCTTGCTCTGTTATATCCGGATCTGTTCACACGTGTGATCAGCATGTCTGGCGCCTTCTACTCTGCTTCACAGGAAATCTATGCCGCAGCTGAAGATCTGTCCTGGCTCTCGATCTGGATGATCGTTGGTTTGCAGGAGACTGATTTTGAGGCAGACACGGGTACGTATAATTTTGTTCAATTAAACCGGGATACTCGAGAATTGCTGGAAAAACGTGGTGCCCTCGTCTCCTACCAGGAGAAAGACGGAAAACACCAATGGGGTTTTTGGCAGAAGGAATTGCCCGAAGCATTACTTTATTTTCTCCAGGAAAGATAAAAGGACCACTTTAACAGGCGGCTGAAATGCCGCTATTGTTTTTCATTTTAATGATACCGCTTACAATTGTAATCTGAAAAAGAAGCAGGATATCCTGCTTGCTTTAAGCGCTCTAATCCTGCTTCTTTGTCGAATTACAAATTGAGCATGAATTTCGTTTACTTTTTAGGCTAAGGAATGTTCCGCTTCAATCTTACTCAACAGAACATCGCAGCCTGCGTTAACCAGCTCGTACACCTCTTCAAAATTGCCTGTGTAATATGGGTCAGGTACTTCTCTGAGTTTTTCCTCGGGAAGCATGTCCATGAACTTGATGATGTCCGACTCAGCTCCACCTGGAACGTTGCGCACATTATCTGCATTCGAATTATCCATACATACAATGTAATCAAATTGAGTAAAATCTTCGCTGGCGAATTGTCTCGCTGCCATATTGGCATAGGAAATCTGGTACGAATCCAGCAAATTTCGAGTCCCTTCATGCGGAGGTTTACCAACATGCCAGTCCCCTGTACCCGCAGAGTCCACACGAATCTGGTGTTCAAGCCCCTTCTCCACGACTTTGTGACGCAGAACGGCTTCAGCCATTGGTGATCTACATATATTGCCCAGACATACAAACAAAACATTAATCATATTAATCCCCCTTGCTTAGCGTACCTTGAAGTACCGACGATGTTGGCTGTGTCACAATGCTCTCCGGCTGAGGACTGACGTTCCCGGTCTCAGACGGCACCAACGAACGACGTGGCAGTTTCCATTTATAATGTACAGAACACATCCGGAAAAACACAACGGCCGCGAAACAAAGCAACAATCCGGCATTTGTTGTTAACCAACCCATACCTATAACAAAACCGGCTGTCATTGCCCATACAGCATAGATTTCGTCACGCAATACAAGCGGTTTACGTCCTGCAAGCACATCACGAATCACGCCCCCACCAATACCGGTCATTACTGCTGCAACGATAACTGCGCTAATAGGATGTCCCATGTTCGCCGCGTAGAGAGCCCCTTGAATTGCAAATGCTGCGAGTCCGATTGCATCAAACAGCGCCTCTGTTCGCTTCCAGTGACTAATCCACTTGAGAGGTAATATAAACGCAATCGCTACTGATACTAGGGCTAACATAATAAGTGATCCCTGACTCCACAGTGTCGTTACAGGTATACCTATAAGTACATTCCGGATAATCCCGCCTCCGAATGCCGTGACAAGTCCAAGCACTAGTACACCCAGAATGTCATACTCCTCTTCCATAGCCACGAAGGCACCGGACATTGCAAATGCGATAGTGCCTATAATGCTGAATACTTCAAAAATGTGTAAGTCCAACCTGTTCAAACCTCACTTTTCAAGTCATCTCCATGTCGCTCTACCCATTGTATCCGCGAGCACTGAAATTGTGCAACCACATTTTGTGGATTATACTGGTTTGGTGAATATATTTGTACAGGTTCCAACATTATATTTGAACAATGACCTATTTTGCTCTGAATTAGGAAGGATGAAATAAAATGACGGTGAAACGAGTGGTTATTTTTACAGGCGGAAACTTATCTGTAGAATTACTTCAGGAAATACGAGAAGATGATATGATCATCGCGGCCGATCGTGGTGCATTATTTTTAATTGAACACGGCATTCAGCCTCACATTGCAGTAGGAGACTTCGACTCCATTACTGAAGAGGAATGTATCATTGTAAGCAATAATAGCATTCGGTTCATTACATGTGACCCTGTTCATAAGGATCTTACTGATACAGAAATGGCTTTTGAGACAGCGCTAGATTATGAACCTTCTCACATCTTAATGTTAGGTGCTACAGGTACACGTATGGATCACACACTCGCCAATGTACATATTATGGTTCGCGCGATGCAGCATCATATCTCCTGTGCCATTCAGGACAAGCACAATTACATGACACTGACCA
Organism: Paenibacillus sp. FSL R5-0701; assembly: GCF_037973995.1. NCBI lineage: Bacteria > Bacillati > Bacillota > Bacilli > Caryophanales > Paenibacillaceae > Paenibacillus > Paenibacillus sp. FSL R5-0701. The sequence continues at coordinate 4,111,815 of NZ_CP150230.1, forward strand.
CATCCAAAGCTGTGGTTGAGCACCGTGACTATAAATATGTTTCTCTGCTCCCCTTGACTCATGAAGTTGCAGGAATAACTCTGGATGGTTTTATGTATCCGCTAGATCAAGCCACCATTCGCATGGGACAATCCTTGGGTGTAAGCAACAAGCTATTAGGCTCCTCCGGTACAGTCACTATTGATAGTGGCTTATTACTGATTATTCAGAGCAAAGATTGAATCTATTTGTATGCTTCATAATTATTTATTACGTTTTTGTAACCAGTGATTCAATGAAGAAAATAGGTTCACACATAACAAAGACCCTTGATATTCAATGGGTCTTTGTTGTTTCATCTTAATTCTTCATCCGTCAATGATTAATTTTTTGACATTTTTAATCATATTTTAATAAACATACCCAAACCATTGTGGCGCAAGGGATTACACTCCTCTATCCAATTTCTAGGCTGTTACAAAGCTGTTATACTCGCTCTAGCAACTTAACGAAAACGAATTTTGGAGGTACTAACTAACATGAAAACAAACATCTTTGTCCAAAAGGCCGTAACCGTCGGGTTGTGCGCTACACTAGGTTTTGGAGCTGTACTAATGACTAACGCACCTGTTGCACAGGCAGCAACTGCTTCTGTATCCAAAGGTCAACAAATTGTTAACTATGGCAAAAAATTCACTGGAACTCCATATAAATTTGGTGCTTCAACTTCAACAACCAAGGTTTTTGACTGTTCTTCTTTTATGAAATATATTTTCAAAAAGTATGGTGTAGATTTGCCGCGCACTTCCGTGAAACAATCCAAAGAAGGTAAAGCTGTGTCTAAAGCTAATCTGCGTGTCGGAGATCTGGTATTCTTCTCCAGTGGTAGCCGTTCTACCGGCTCCAATGTCACTCACGTAGGCGTTTATGCGGGAAATGGTAAGATTCTGCATACGTACGGATCTCCAGGCGTAACCCTTTCTGATCTGAACTCCGGTACTTGGAAGAGAACGTATGTTAAAGCTCGTCGTGTACTTTAGAATCACATTATAGCTAATCAGTAAGGACCGGAGGTTACTATCCGGTCTTTTATTTTTACCCTCTTTTTGCCACACTCTAAACTGGTGTTTCATGGAACTAACTTCGTAATCTAATTTTTATCATGCAGCATATAACCGATCCCACGCACAGTATGAATCAGTTTCACACTTCTTCCCTTATCTACCTTAACCCTCAAATGTTTGATATACACATCCACAACGTTGGTATCCATCGCATACTCATATCCCCATACTTCCCGCAAAATATCACTCCGGGTACATGCTTCATTCACATGCAGAGCCAAATATTCCAGCAATTCGTATTCTTTTGGCGTTAATGTCAGGTATTCACCCGCACGATTTACCCGTCTTGAACGCAAATTGACTTTAAGATCATGAACTACAATTACTTCCTCACCCTCTGGTGTTGCATTCGCAAAAACACGCAATAAATTTCGTATTCTGGCAAGCATCACGGTCAAGTGGATAGGTTCCTCCATCACGTCATTAGCTCCGTAATCCAGCCATTCCACGATGAACTGAGGAGATGCATTAGAAGTGATAACGAGTAGAGGTATAACATGACCTTTATCTATCCACTGTTTTAACTCTAATTTCTGATCCTGGCCACAATGTTCATTCCCCTCTTCCTCGTCTACCAGGATGATCAGGTTAATATGCAGCAACGAAGGCTCGACGGATTGGTTTAGTTCGGACCACTCCATTCGTTGCACCTCATACCCTTCGCTACATAAAACATCCTGAATAAGGCTGACCTGCTCTCCTGCTCCAATCAGCAAAATGGCTGTTTTCACTCTTTTTCACCCGGCCTGTCTCTATCCCCACTGCTCGCAGCAATGGTTGGTACAGATAGCATGCCGTAAAATGAAAAAGTCCATTCCCTTAAGGGAACAGACTTTGCTTCTTTCTTGCTTTAACCAAAGTAGCGATGGACGAGCGTACGCGCTTCAGCTGTGTCTTTTGTTCCGTGTACGAGGACACGTCCATCTTGGAAAATAACCATTCTATGGACTCCTGTTGTAAAAGAAACCAGAAACGGATTGGATTCCACTTTTCCTTCTTGAAGTCTATCCAGACGTTCCGCTGTATGTTGAAGATCCAGATTCATGCGCCTTGCAGGTCGGATCTGAACGGTATCCCTGCCACACAACACATCTGTTTTCTCCAGATTGGACGCAGAAAGATATGGATACGTTGCCGAAGTACCGCAGGAAGGACAGTCTTGCTTTTTCGCACCATCCACATTGATGGATATGTATTCGTTCCTCCACACGTCAAATGACAATAACTTACGTCTCAATGCATTTGCATTGCCACTAAGTAACTTCATCGCTTCTGCGGTCTGATTCGCCGTTACCATCTGTACGGCTTGAGGTATGATGCCAGACGTATCACAGGTATCTCCACCCAGAGGGACTTCACCCAGCAAACAATTTAAACATGGCGTATCTCCGGGCATAAACGTATAGGTAATACCATAACTACCTACGCATCCACCATAAATCCAGGGAATACCGTGCTTCTGTGCCATATCATTAATAAGTAGTCGGGTATCAAAGTTATCCGTTGCATCCATGATCAAGTCTGTATGCTGAACGAGTTCTTCCAACTCATCTACTCTGACGTCCAACACTTTCCCTTCCACATGAACCGTGGAATTAATGGCAGATAAACGTTTTTCCGCCGCCATTGCCTTCGGTATCCGCTCAAGCGCGTCCTGTTCTACATATAATTGCTGCCGCTGCAGGTTACTCCACTCCACATAATCACGATCCACAATCGTTAAGTGTCCGACTCCTGAACGAACTAACGTTTCTGCAATTCCTGTTCCAAGTGCGCCAGCGCCTACAATTAAAACTCTGCTGCCCTTTAATCTGGCCTGGCCTTCCTTACCAAGTGGCGCGTACCGTTCCTGTCTGGAATAACGATCGGCCTGCTCGAAAGATGTTACTTGATCTGTCATGTATGAACCATTCCTTCCACCGGACTACTGGCTGCTGCATAACGCTTTACGGGAATCATGCCTGCCTCATATGCCAATCTACCCGCTTCTACCCCCAATCGCATCGCTTTAGCCATGCTCACTGGATCCCCTGATCCGGATACGGCTGTATTTAACAATACGCCATCTGCACCAAGTTCCATCGCATAAGCAGCATCTTTTGGGGAGCGCAACCCTGCATCCACAATCACAGGTACAACGGCCTGCTCAATGATGATCTCAAGGTTATAGGGATTGATGATGCCTCTGCCAGCTCCGATGGGAGAAGCGCCAGGCATTACAGCATGTACGCCAAGCAATTGCAGCCTTTTGGCCAGAATGACATCATCCGAAATATAAGGCAATACCGTGAAGCCCTTTTCAAGCAAAATTTCGCAAGCATTGTACGTTTCAATCGGATCTGGGAGTAACGTCATTCCATCTCCTATGACTTCGACTTTTATCATATCACAAAGTCCTGAAGCCCGCGCAAGCTCGGCAATTCGCACCGCCTCTTCCGCAGTGGAAGCCCCAGCCGTATTCGGAAGAAGAGTGTATTTGTCCAGATCCAACGTATCCAGGAAATGCTTCTGGTTGCGTTCCTCCAGATTCAGACGACGAACAGCAAAGGTTAAAACTTCCGTTTCAGATGCTTCCACAGCCTGACTTTGCACTTCCAGATCCGAAAACTTGCCTGTTCCGAGCAACAATCTGGACTCAAACGTATATTTACCAATGTTCAACATCATCAACCGCCTCCTACAAAATGTACAATCTCAATTCGATCGCCTTCTCTTAATGTTGTTGACTCATGGTGTTCACGCGTTAAGATATGCCTGTTCAGCTCAACAACTACAGTCTTAACTTGCAGGTCAAAAGATTGGAGCAATTTATCCACACGATTCAATCTGTCTTCAATCTCCATCCGTTGACCATTAACGATGATATTCACTGCACCACTCCCTTTCTGTTCAATCGCTCAGGGCTCAGCGCCTCAATTCCGAGTTCTTCTGAGCTTTTGCCAGCGACCAACTCCGCGATAAGCCTGCCTGTTATCGCACTAAGCAAGATACCGTTGCGGTAATGCCCAAAGGCGGCGAACAGCCCGGGTATACTCTTGCAAGCACCTATATAAGGCAGCCCATCGGGTGTTGCCGGTCTTACGCCTGCCCACGCTCGTATAAATTGTGCTTCTTTCATCCCCGGCACCCAGTGGGTAGCCGCTGTTAGCAGCTTCTGAACACCCTGTACAGAAACGTTCAAATCCGCTCTTCCTGGCAGACTGGTTGCCCCGAGCCAAACTTCGCCATTGGCTTTGGGAACAATATAGATATCCTCTGCATACACCGTTCTGTCAGGTCTGTACCCTGCATGTTCTTCTGAGAACTGAACGGCGGCTATTTCACCTTTTACCGACCACACAGGCAAGCTCAGATTCACATGTCTCATCAACTCTTCACTCTGTAATCCAGCCGCTATAATGACATGTTTGCATCTCATCTCACCGATCGATGTGGTGATTCCCTGCACACCGTGTTCGTTTGCTTGCACACGTATATCCTGTATGTCCTCCATAACCCGTGCTCCCATTGCTTGAGCGGATTCGGCGTATGCCTTCGTTAGGTGGAGTGGGAGAATTTCACTCTCGTAAGGTCTGTAATAGGCTCCATACGTATCTCTGTTAAGCCATGATGCCTCCTGCTGCACAATGGAACGATCCCACCACACCTCATCAGCAGAAGTAGACAACGCAGACTTCCGATTGTCCTTATAACTACTTAATTCACTGTATGAACGAAAAGGAGTTAGGAATCCCTGGCGTTGCAGACCAGTCTCTACCTCACTGAGTGTAGCCATTAGCATCTGTTGCTCGGTAAGTAACTGTCTACTCTGCCTGGCAAGCTTAGCCATCAAAGGATGAGCAAAATCCTCACTGTCGGCCGCCAGCATTCCAGCCGCCGCGCAAGAAGTGCCTCCTGCAATCGCCGAACGCTCCAGCAACAGCACATCCTGTCCACGGGAAGCAAGTTCATATGCAATGGCACAACCAACAACCCCTCCGCCTACAATAATCGTTTCTGCATGAACCTTATCCGGTCTATCAGTAATGATCTTCTTCATCAGCTCATCTCCTTGATTAGCGGCTCAAACTTTCTGTACCAACGCCAACGATAGCCTGCCTTAACGATGCAGCCGCCTGATCCGGGGAATCGCTCGCCCAGACATTCGAGATCACAGCAACTCCCTGAGCGCCTGCAGAGCGAATAGCGTGAATGTTTCCCGGTTCGATGCCACCGATCGCCATGACAGGAATGGAGACACCGGAGCACACTTCAGCCAGAGCATATAATCCTCTTGGTTCAAGATCAGGCTTACTGTTGGTTGAGAAGACATGCCCGAAGAATAGGTAATCGGCTCCCCGTTCTTCAGCGATTTTTGCCTCATCGAGTGAATGAACAGATACACCCAGACGAAGTCGCTGCACATTGCTTATAACAGCAGGGTTGTAGTTACGTATCACATCTTGCCCCCAGTGTACACCGCCATAGATGTCATTCTGTGGTGGCAGTTCTGAGCCATTGATAACGATGCGACAAGATGGAACACCAACGTTACGCAGACTTTCAGCCCAACCGATCTTGTCTTGCCATGTGAGTTGTTTTTCTCGTATGTGAATATAGTCCACCAAAGGCCAAACGTCCTTTGCAGCTTTTACAAAAGATGCTTGATCCCCTGTACCCGTAGATACAACATGCAATTCAAATGATTCTTGAACATGTTCATGAGAAATTACCGTACTGTTCATCTCCTTCCAGACGTGAATGCTATGAAAACACAAAAAAGCCACTCCCGTAGGGGAGTGGCTGCGTATTAATTATAGAACCAGATGACTGACTGATACATACAGTTCATTTCGTGCAATAAAGCTATAGACCCTATAGCCATAACGTTATACACGCAACTGCATGTTTCAATTCGTTAAGCAGACGGTTGAAATCCTTTGAATTGCCGTTTGCTCACGTCATTCACTGAAACGCGCTCGCCACTTCCCTACGCTGGTATGATCCAGATCAGGTGCAAAGGGTCCGGAATCGCATTCTTCCATCTCAGCCGCATCGTGCGGCCCCCCTAGTGTTCATATGAAGTTGTAGCCTATGTTACCATAGACGGGTTTTTTTGTCACCGTCATTTCTGTTAAACATTGTCTTGAATCGCCCTAGTTTGTCTCAGACCATTCTTCTACATTCCATGTTTTGGTGACCCAACCCTCGTAGAAATCAGGTTCATGAGATACCAGTAACACCGTTCCCTTGAATTCTTGCAAAGCACGCTGCAACTCCGCTTTGGCTGTGACATCGAGATGGTTTGTCGGCTCATCGAATAAAATCCAGTTGCTTTCACGCATCAAGAGTTTGCATAAACGAACCTTGGCTTGCTCTCCACCACTCAGCATGTTAAGCGGACGGGTAATGTGCTCATTTTTCAACCCACAGCGTGCGAGATGACCCCGGACCTCATTCTGGGTCAAATGTGAAAACTCATTCCAAACATCCTCAATCGGCGTGATATTCCCAGCACGAACTTCCTGTTCAAAATAGGCCGTTTCGAGATAATCTCCCAAGAAGGTCTTTCCACTCAGTGGAGATATTTTGCCCAGAATAGTTTTCAGCAGTGTCGATTTACCCACACCATTACAACCTACGATGGCAATTTTTTCACCACGTTCAATTGTCATCGTCATTTTGGGCAGCAAAGGATACGTATATCCAATTTCAAAATCAATACCCTCAAAGACCGTTTTACTGCTCGCACGGGCATCCTTGAATTTGAACGTTGGTTTGGCCGCTTCATCTGGGCGATCAATACGTTCAATTCTGTCCAGCTGCTTCTCCCGGCTCTTCGCTCGACCTGAAGTTGAAGCACGTGCCTTGTTACGCTGAATGAAATCTTCCTGCTTCTTGATGTACTCTTGCTGCTTCTCGTATGCATCAATATGCTGGGCTTTATTCATATCAGCCATCTCAAGGAACTTGTTATAGTTCGCAGCATATCTCGTTAATTTGGCAAATTCCAAATGATAAATGACATTTACGACTTCATTCATGAATTCCGTGTCATGGGAGATTAAGAGAAACGCGTGCGGGTAGTCCTTCAGGTAACGTGACAGCCATTCAATATGCTCTACGTCCAGATAGTTAGTCGGCTCATCCAGCAAAAGAGCTGTAGGTTTCTCGAGCAGAAGCTTGGCAAGAAGCACCTTGGTACGTTGTCCACCACTTAGAGCTGCGACATCTCGATCAAGACCAATTGCGGACAAACCAAGACCATTGGCCATCTCTTCCACTTTTACGTCAATCAGATAAAAGTCGCCCTGTTCCAGTTGTTCCTGAATATCGCCCATCTCTTCCAGCAACTGCTCCAGCTTATCTGGATCTGCATCTGCCATCTGGTCCGTAATATTCATCATTTCTTTTTCCAATTCAAGCAACGGAAGGAATGCATCCTTAAGAACGTCACGAATGGTTTTGCCTGGCGTAAGCTTTGTATGCTGATCCAGATATCCATAACGGACCTTAGGTGTCCATTCCACTTTTCCACTATCTTTAAGCAATTTACCGGTAAGGATGTTCATTAATGTGGATTTACCCACACCATTGGCACCAACAAGTCCTACGCGCTCTCCGGCAAGTAAACGAAACGATACATTTTTAAATAACGTGCGATCTCCAAAATTGTGACTCACGTTCTCTACTGACAATAAACTCATAAGATGAGGTAGCTCCTATCTATTAGACATTACTTTTGTGATTGTTCCGAAACCCTATTCTAGCACAAGTCCCGTCTTTTCTGAAAGTAATGTAAACAGCTCAGGAACCTCTTCCATGATTTTGTCATACAGGCTCCCTACCGATTAGAGCATTTATATTCGAAATAGCCTTGTGCAGCTGCTTGTCTTGCGTCTGTGAATACCTCTTCAGCACGGTAACCATTACCACATGTGGAGGGATAGTAGTACTTGATACCCGTTAAAGGATCTACCCCACCTACGATGGCCGTTTTCTTCACAAGTCTGCCTCCACCAATTGCGTAATTGTTGATTTTCTGGTCACCCACACCTATACCTTGGATAAAGGCCATAATCCCTGTATCGTTAATGGAGTTGTACCAATCTTCCTGCGCAATCAGGGGCATCGTAAACGTATAGGAAATACCGTTCTTTCTGGCAAACTCATTATGGCGGTTAATCACATCAGCCAGATCATCCTGCACAGCAGTCACAATCTGGCTTTGTCTAACTTGCTCAAATACGCTGGTATTCTGAAGTAAAGGAATCTGTGTGGTTGAAGCCAGTTCTTTTTGAAATCCCTCAATCCATTTCCCTGCGTTTGCGTCATAGGCATATACGTAGTCGTCCAGTGTAAAGTTAATACTGTTACCATTAGAATCTGAATATGTATAAGGTTTCTTGGGGCTCCATACTTGCCTGAAAGAACCTTCAAGGTTACCCGTCATCTCTGTTTCTGTGGACAACATATAATAGCCATCATAATCCAGAATAACCACGGCAGGAATGTAATTAAACATGTTTCGAATAGCAACGGGATCATTCTGAATCCCCATATTCAAAGCCATCGTCTGCGTAAATGTCAACAAGGCGAGCTCCTTGTCCGCTTTAACAAACTTGGTTGAATCATAACCTGCTTCATCATTTTGTTTCTCATTCTGATGCATCACCGCACCTGCATCCATAACTGCGGTTTGAAGTGCAGATCTGTATCGTTGACCAAGATATTGAGCCTCTTCGGCATCTTGGGTATGGAGTGAGATGATCCAGAAGAGCGGGAAGAAGATCAGCACGAATACAATGGACAGCTCAGTAATCTTCATTGAGAACCATACCTCCGTATGTTACAAATACCGCTGAAGCCTGAGCCGTACCACTCAACCATTCACGAATGAGCATGGAAGGTGTACGATTTGTATTTTGGAGCGTCACGGTGAAAAAATCCCCTGTGGTCAACGTATATCTTCGGCCAGGATCATCAACCGGTATCACACCTGAGGATGGGAATAGTCGCTCTCGAATCTGAGCTGCATAATATCCATCCTGAACTACCTCGTAAGTTCCGGTAAAACTGTTACGGTCCATCGGGTCTGTATAGTGAGGTACATATTTCTTATGCAAATGTTCCATCGACACCTCATACAGATTGCCCGTCTGGGCCAGTTGCTCCTCAAACTCAGCCAACATTCGAGGTGAAATATACCCTTTCGTTCGGACAGCATCAACAAAACGTGTTACATTCTGAACAGCCGTCATACGTGCTATATCATCCTGCCGATCAGCTGTTTCAGCAGCTGGGTACACATAGAGCAAAAGGACTGCGAGCAATACGGCAAGCAGCTTGGATGCGGCATTAATCAATTCACACTGGCCTCCTTCCAAAAAACAATCTTGAGCAGTTCTCCAGTTTCATTTCGTATAAACTCCGGACTGTAGGTGGCATCGAGCTGGACAGGAATAGTCGCTGTTTTGCTGACAAGTGGATCGATCACATACGAAGTTCCATCTACCTCTACAGGAATGCCTGTGCCTGTCATCTGTCTTACGGTATGCAACACTTCCGCACCACTATACTGATACGGATTGGTGGTATGCAGTGTTGTTGTCAGCCGGCCTTCCATGCCTGCTTTTGTCTGAACTCTGTCGTTTAAGGCCGCTGATAAAATCTTAACATTATGTTGCCCGTACAGGCAGGCTGTCACAAACAGGACAACCGCCGTACAAAACAACATGAGATGCTGGGTATTCCGGGACATGTTAAACCAACTCCTGTCAGGATTGCTGGAAGATCAGCCCTCTTACCACGTTGGATCGGTCTTTTACGATAATGGCTTTGAATTTACCACTTGGATTGACATATTGATTGTCTTTTTCACTCATGGTCTGGTTAATAATCCCCACTTTATCGTCAGGCGCAATAACCGAGCCGTAGTCCGCATTATTGAGATCCTGTGAAATATTCAATTGATTACCGTACCATTGACCCGCTTTATTTTTACCTGTAATGACTTGAATACCGAACTGATCCTTGTCCGCATATTTACGCAGCGCATTGGTTACCTGTGATCCACTGATAGTTGTTCCGTCATATACTGTAAATGCAGCCTGGGACAACTCGGTTTGGATATCAGCAAAATTGTTCTGGGCCGTCTTGGTTGCCTCCTGAGCTGAAATAAACAACAGAACTACAATTGTGATCAAAGCGATAGTTAAAAATATCCCTGCTGCCACCTTTAAAGCGCTTGATGCATTGTTCATAATAAATCCTCCCAAGTTATAAGTTATTAAACTATTTCAGACTGTCACACAGATGAATTGTGCTACAGTTTCTGAATTTGCTCATAATAAATGCTCATCTGCAAGAAACTCATACCAACCAATGGAATAACCAGATACAAAAAGATAAGGGCGTACATAGGTGTAAATCCAATGGTTCTACCCCAAGATGCTTTGACATCTATCATTTTGCTGTACTCCTGCTTGCGTTGTTCAAAATAAAATGCCATCATGCTCTCGAGATCATCGAAGGCTTCACGTATTGAGATTTTGCCAAGGGCAAGCTGCAATTTATCAACCAGTCGCTGGAACTCGGGCAAGCCCGCCTCTTCCTTTAATTGTTCGAGTGCAAGCTCTGGTCCATGTTCAAAATGCAACAAACATTTTTGCAACGGGCGCTTGAAAATGACGGCAAATCGATTAAGCCATTCCAATATCTCCTCGACTGACATTCGGTCCATCTCACGCAAAATGGATATCACTGTCTGGAATTGATAGATTTCATGTCGCATATCCAACCTTCGCATTTTCCGCTGAAATATCATGAGCCATACGGGCATGTAGTACCCTGCTGCACCCATGAGAATGGCTATAATCATTTCCCACCAGCGTACATACTGCTTGTTATACACCTCAAATTTCTGCATAATGCGCGCGATCGTCTCAGCCTGAGTATCATGGTCCAACTGAACGGGAGATAACTGCTGTAACGCTTTGGAGACTTCTTCGTATGTAGCTCCTCGGTTCATTTCTACACTTTTCAGTACGGATTGATCTAATGCTGTTTTTTCCTCAGCTTTCCTGAGATCCGCTTCAGCCATTGCACCAAACATTCGATCATCCCGGATCGGATCATGCAAGATGTGGTTACGTTCAACCTGGTGCAACAACAAGATGCAACCCATTGTAAGGACCAAACAACCTGCGAATAACATCACTCGTCGAATGGCAAGCCATTCAAATTTCAACTCTGAGCTGCTCTCCCTCATGAGCCGTATCGTTTGACTGTACTGTGCACTGCCAGGTTTTGCTGCAAACAACATTGCCAATTTCCGTATGAAGGTTTGCCTGTACAGAAACTGATCCAACCATGAATGCTTATGCCCTGACCGGTAACGGGTCTCATCGTATTGCTGGAGCCTTTGCAAAAGCAAATAAGCAAGGATAATGATGACATAGATCGATATTTTGGTAACAAAACCGACTTTGCTGCGATAAAATTCATCCATCGTTGGGAAACTGACTCTGGCCCAGCGTTCGATCGGAGCGGTGAATAATATCGGAGCGAGCGCGATGATATTAAGTCCTTTGAGCAGGTAATCCAATTTATCACGCCGCAAAATCTCCAAATGAATCTCCTGAGTTAGGTTACCAAGTCCTTTGAGATAAATAGAGCCTTGTGCCCTGTCCTTATCCCCAAACTCCATGACCATATAGGAAACGCCAGCGAATCCTTTGAGAAAACGGTTGGGAGCCACTTCATAATAACGCTCAAGTGCTTCATTTGGATCTGGAGAAGTCAGAGCTTCGTAGATCAGTCTTACCTGTTCTGCCGCTTCTCCTGTACCTGCTTCAGCGGCTTCATAGAGCGCTTCCTCAACCATGCCATGCTGATGATACCGATGCCTTACATCTGCGAAGATATCCAACATCTGCACCAGCAACCTTTTCTCCATACGACTGAGGCACATATCTAATACCAGACTGTTTAGCACCACAGCACAGAGTACAGAAAGTATTACAAAAGCGATACCCGGCTGTAGTAAAAACAGAATGACACTTATGCCTCCATAACCTCCAAGAATAATCAGAACCACTGTCATCGTCAGCCTGCGAAGTGAAGGCTCATCCCCAACATGGCGGAATGAAATACGTTTCTGAACCTGTAGAATATAAGCTGATAGCAGTGGCACTTTCATTCCAAGACGATAGGACTGCAACAAGATTGATCCCAATCCCTTGAATCCCTTCCCGCTAGGAGCAAAAATCACGCCGGATTGAATTGCTGAACCACCTCCTCTGTGACGTAACATACTTAAAACCAGAAGTGTGATCAGCAAACCTCCTGCACAAATACTTAATACGAGGAGCAGAATCCATTTAATTGTCATACTGATCACCCCAGTGTTGCTTCATAAACTGTTCAAACTTCTCAGCATCCTGTAATGTCATCTGTTCTCGCATATCCATCATGCATCCAGAGGAGATTGGTGCTGTTGCAACATACGCTCCATCTCTGTACTCCACAACATTACGAAATGTAAAACCTGCCCTCTCTTCCACGCTGTCACCTTGATTCGCACGAGGAAGACATTCCGTAATCCGTTCGATATATCTTCGTCCCTCAGCATCTTTCTTCATATGAACATCGAAATTGATGACACTCACAACCTGCTCCTCAGCAATATGCTCATGCTGGAACATACCTGTCTTGAGCAAGGAATTACGGAGGGAGAAGACCAGATCACGAAACGTTTTGGCATGGTGGGTAAACAGGGTGAACAGACTGGCTACCTGAGACATTTGAATCATCCATGCGGCCACTTCATCACTCGCTACCTCACCAAGAATATTGACGGTACCATCCGTTTTTTTCTGCAAATCAAGCCCTTGTTGACCTGAGATGTGTTCAGTCTCTCGGAAACTCAAAATATTACGTCGGCTATAAATCCGTCTTAATTGAAGTTCAAACGCCATCTCCTGCACCCGAAGGGTGTACGATGCATAGATGTGTTTGACCATAGCCATAAGCAACGTTGTTTTACCAGAACCCTGTGCACCGGTTACAGCTGTAATCCGGCTTCCTTTCATCAGGTATTGAAGCAGGGTTATTGGCAGATCTGCGTTGTTACCCGTAATCAATTGTTCAAGTGAAGCATTCGGAATATCGAACTTCCGGACGAAGAATGCCCACGATTCTGCAAAAGGAGGACGAACAACAACGACACGGGAGCCGTCTTTCATCTCGTTCACCTTGTATCCACTTGCTTCCGACAGCTGTCCGGGATAATTGTATTTGTATATATTCTGGCATACCCTTTTCAGTTCACGGATGCTTCCGAACGACAGAAAGGATAGATGAATGGACTTACCTTTATAAAAAATCCAGACACTTTCCATGCCGCTAAGCGGTTCTTCATGTGCATCATCCTCCAGTCTTTGATCCAGCAAATCATTCCATGATGCCGGTTTTCGAAGTCCCATATTATGAACAGCATCAAGCATACCGCTGACACCACCACTAACGCCGTCAATCCGTTGGTCCCTTATCTCATCAACAACCGAGAACCCTTTATAATGTTGATAGATACGTTGCACGATAATATCCGTCTTTTCTCTGAATCCAAGCTCTCGATATTCGCACTCGAAAACATACTGAATATCCTCCTCAGAAATATAATAACTTCCTCCATCGTCCGTACCTTCCTCCATTCGCAGCCTTCCCAGATCGTAGGTATCAATCATGCGGGAGAGTGCATCCACACCGAATTGCTGTCGGTACAGATAAAACACAATTTCGAATCGGTCCTGGATCGTCAACAAATCTGGTTCTGCAAACAAAATAACTTCATCTACATTTGACTTGTTCAGCCCTATGCTTCGGGTCAGCAGATCCCCTATCAGATTTTTAACATACGTTTTGTCGCTGACACTGCCTGAGACACAGCCTTTCAGTGCTTTTCTCATCTCGGCACGTTGATTAATTCTTCGACGATATTCTTCTTCATGCAGACCCGCATCCGCGAGCTGACTATGACTAAGCTCATGAAGTGAGTTCTTCACCTTCTCAATCAACATGTCAATCGTGAATGATTCCTGTTCAGGAACACGAGCATTCTTTTCACGAAGAAACGTTTTATACTTGAACCAGATATAAGTCAGGCACAGAATCAAAATTAAACTTATCCATATGGTATTCCAGAGCATCGGAGGTTCAGGCTCCCCTTTCCAGCCTCTTCAGAACTGTGCGCATACCTGCACCGTCCATAATCAGGCGAGCGAGTTCGCTCATGCTTGCAGCAAAGCTCCCTTTACGAATATCCTTATCCTCAGTCAAACTTTCCAACTGCAAGTACCTGGCGACATCTCGCCGATTCATTGCATCCAGGTATCCGGTTGTGTACGGTATCGCAGATATCGTGCCTTTGTATCTGAACTGGCGCCGAATATTGGAAAGCGTTGCACGGGCATGCGAATCGTATTTGTTAATTACAACATGTATATTCATATTGTTCATTCGTTCTGGCAGGATCTCTTCAAAGAACAACTCCAGATTTCGCATATTTTGATCGAGATTAATTACAACATAGTCCGCCTGTTGCAGCTTGAGCTGTGAATCCACACCAGCATGATCCGCATCCAGAAGAACCAGATCATAATACTCGTTAGCTACATTCAGCAGCTTTTTCACAGTCTCACCATGTTCCTGCGGGGAACGTTCCATCTCATCCATTCTTCCGGTTAGGAAATCAAGTCTTTCTTTCAGAAGTGGCTTGGTATAATCCCTGAGATTGTGCTTATTCAGACTTCCGCTCGAATGCAGCCGTTCAATCGCATCCCAGCCACCCTCTTCGAAGGAGAACATTAAATCCGCTGAATCCGTATCTTTGGACGGTAGAGCAGCTTCTGTGCCAGTTCCTGCAACGCCTGCATTAACAAGTAACACTCTTGTCCTGTAGTGGAGTGCCATCGCATAAGCACTAATTAATGTGCTTGAAGTACAACCTGTTCCTGCAAAAGGGCTCCAAAAGGTAATGGTGCTCATGCTCTCATCCTCTCTGCTTCTTTCATCGCACGACGACTGCGAACACTTTCCCAACCTGTTAACTGCTCGACCACGCGACACAACGATTTTTTGTAATTTCGTGACAAAGGTCCAAGATGAACTCGGCGATGATGCTCATTCTCAAGCTTAACCGCCGCTGTTAACTCATCCCACGGAAGAACTAAAGATTCTCCTGTCCACACAAACGGACTGCCCTCCAGATACGCCCACAGATAACGAGCTTCAAGCTTGCAGTCAACCCCGTTAATTAAGAGCCGCTGAAATGGCAGCTCACCAGGTAATGACTGTTCTTCAAGCAACCGCTTCAACCAGCCCTTACCACGTTCCAGATTGTAACGCTCATAATCACTCACCCAGACTCTTACATCGGCATTCAGCCAGAGATTACGGGATGCAAAATGCGAGGTCTCCATGTCATATAACACATAGTCATAACTGTCCAATCGCTCTCCATTTACTTCAAGATGATTCTCTACAGCTGCTGAAGTGACAAAATGACAAGCGATATCAAATCCCTCAAATTCCGCAATTCGCAAAGACTGTTGACTGTCACCAACACCGTACCCATACTTCTGTTGTAGGGTTCCATCTACGAGTAAGACCTTGTTGCCTGTTGAAGCCAATATCTTGCAAAGATATAACATCAGATCATTCTTCTCACATAAACCCGCAAAGATCCATGTATGCATAGATGTTACAACTCCTTTCTTTTTCTTAAACCCCTTGTTATCTGAATTATCCTAAAGTAAACCTCGGATTTCGCTCTATTCTCCACCCGTTAACAAGCTCTGCTGTTCTGTTTGTAAAGCTTCAGCAGGATCATTTACACTTCCAGCATTAGCTCCTGCTCCGTTACCTGAACCATCATTCCACATCACTCCATCCGACGTTGCCGGATTATTTGATGATGGACGACTGTTATATGTAACTGAGGATTGTGCCACATCCTGTTCAACCCCTTTTGACGGTGCTGTCATGGAGGCGGCCAGTGAACTTTCAAGCGAACTTCGCACCTGTCTGGATAATTCCTGTTCGGCTCGTCGAACAATATTCGGATCACTCTCCAGCAGTTTTAACACTTCTGAATTGGCAGGATACGTCGCGATTGCAGGTGTCTGAAACTGTGGTTCTACATAGGTTAAGGCATAGATTGAAGCTTTATGTAAATAGGCATCTACAATTGCACTTGAGAGTGACAGAATCTCTTCCTCCGTCATCGTAATCCATAAGGTAGCTGCATTGAGTCGTTCCACTTTTTTCTTCGATAAGAGAACATAGTCCTGTCCGGTAGGGAATTGGATACGAACATCAATAATATCTCCCTTAACGAGTGAGGACGGCAGTAATACAACTTGCAGCTCTCGATTTCTTAAATCAGGCGGAGCCGGTACATCCTCATACACCATCTCGGTGGTAATGGCTGTTCCTTTTTTCAACTCTATTTTGGCCACTTGGCCTTCCATCTGCTTGGTACTGGACCAGAGGTTTCGCGGTGCTTGTGCATCCGGAACAGCAATGAGCTTCAGATCCTCCGGTAATATCGGTTCACCTGCTTCAATATCCCGAATCGTAACCCATCCTTGTGCTCCCGAATCCCATTGTTGCTTTAATTCAGCTTCCTTTTCCTCATATGCCGATAAATAACGGGCTTCTACAGCTGACCTGACATCCCCCATCGTTTTGACATTGTAAATAACATATCCTCCGAACACCAACCCTACGGCTCCTGCTCCGATAAGTCCGGCATAGATCAGTTGACGGCTTTGTTTTCTTAATTTAGACAAAAGAGGCTCTCCTTTCGTAATCTCTTCTAATCATGCACTTTCCTTCGTGAAAAGAACGAACGTTTCTTGGGGTGTTGTGCCATCATATGCATTAAAATATGTGAAAACACTCTATCCGTCTGTGCGTCCTTGTCAAAAGGGTCGATATGTAACGGCAGACTATATACACTCGATGTATCCAGAACTTTACGAATGCGCTGAACAGCTTCACTTGCTGCCAAGGGCAGACAATATATCCATTTCTCTCGTGGATACCGATGATGTGATCGAACAAAAGCGCCAATCTCCGCCTGTCTCCATTCGGCACCTGAGCCTATCACAATCGGCAGATCTGCACGCAGGAATTCTTCCAGCCGGTTCTGGTCCTGACCACTACCAAGATCCATCACGATGAATTGATAACTCCCCCCAAGCAAAGACAAAATATCCGCTCGCCCGGATTGTTTCCAATAATGCACACCATCCACTGCAAACTGTCTGCCTGCTGGCACCGGTTTACCCGCTTGAGCGATTTGTTGAATCCTTGCAAAGGATTGAGAGCGAGGTGACATTTCAATCACAGCTACTTTGAAGTTTTGCCTTTCGAGATAATGACTGATAGCTATAGCCGTGTGGGTAACCCCTACACCAGATGAAGCACCAGTCAGGGCAATAACTCTTGTTCCCCCATTCAAGGTCATCGTTGTATCTCCACCAGGCATTGTTCCGCCGGGTATTCGGAGCAGTTCCTTCCTTACCTCATCAGCAGATTGGAATCGCTCTTCGGCATTATACCTTAACAGTCTTCTCGCCACAGGGATGTATGTCCGCGGAACATCACTCCGGATAGAGCTTTCCACACCCTGAATCCATTCCGTATAGGCCCCACTTGTCATAAGATACAGCAGCAATGCTCCGAGTCCATATAGATCTGAACGGGCATCGGTCTGACCCGCGCCATACTGTTCTGGAGCGGCAAAACCAGCGGTTCCCAACTTAACGGTATCTTCAGCACTTTGCGGTTTGTAACTTCTGGCGATGCCAAAATCAATTAATCTTACTTCATGTTCCGGCGTGATCATGATGTTTGATGGTTTCAGATCCCTATAGATCACAGGTGGATTCAGATTATGCAAATAACTCAACACATCCAGCAATTGAAGTACAAGCTCCGTCAACTGCTCCATTGGGATCTTCCCACGACACTGCTTGAAATACTCACTGAGCGTTAACCCGTCGATGTATTCCATCACCAAGTATGTGTACCCGTCTTCATCCGGAACAAAAAAATCAACGATTTGCGGCAATCTTGGATGACGAAGAGATGTCAGAAGAGCGGCTTCCGTCTCCATACTGCCTTCATATGGCATAATCGTTACGCTTTCTTTAATTGCCCATAACTTGCCCGGCAACTTCAGATCCTCCGCCTCGTATACATGGCTCATTCCGCCTGTTCCCAGAATGGATACGATACGATATCTACCTCCCAGCAGGCTTCCGCGTTCCAGCCTGGCCGGATGTCTCATACCAATTCCTCCTTCAATACACAACAAAAAAGGGAAAGCTTCACCGAAGAAGAACAGACCGGATATCCGGTTTCGTTCACTTCGGGATGCTTTCCCTCAGGTTTGTTATGGTTAATATTGGTATCATTATAGTACAGACAGGAATAGTTTGTAAAGCACAAAATTTAATAAGCTTAATCGAATCAATTTCTTAATATTTGACCATATAAAGTGTAATCTCTTCGCGGTTATGGAATAACTGCTTGGAACGTTGAATCTGCATCCGTGAACGCTCAAACGTATCAATGACGTCTTTAATGAGCGCGAGCGGTTTTTTATGCAACAGTTTCACGGTAACAATTGCTGTCCCCCCGGGTTGCAGACTATATAGAAGGTCTGATACAAGTCGGCTCATCAGCTTCGGACTCCAACTCATATCACATACGAGCAGATCGAATTCTCCTTCGCGGAAACGAACATCCCCTGCATTCTTTTTCAAGAAAGTCAGTTTGGGTGATGCCAGCAGGGTTGCATCCATCTTCGCCGGATCTACCGCCGTTACTTCAAGCCCGCGCTCAAGCAGGAACGAGGTCCATCCACCTGGTGCAGCGCCGATATCAAGTGCCTTATGGAATGAAGTAAAGTCGATGCCAAACGTTTGCTCGGCTTCAAGCAATTTGAACTTTGCCCGCGAGATCTGTCCTTCTTCTTTTTGAAAACGTACGGCGCCCCCGCTCCAGTCTGACAGATTCTGTTCAGGTCTGGATATACCAGCATACAACATATCATTCGCAGCAAATACGGAAATGACATATTCAGCATCACGTACAACCCATTCACAACCTAGCTCATCCAGCTTTTCAGTCAGCAGTTGCTTCAATGAGGCTGCATTTTCTTGCCAAAACGCCCCTTCTGTCTTCCGTACCTGCAGCACGACAGAGGCACCAGTCAATTCCTTATGATTCAACACAAATGCAATCAATTTCTCAATAGACTGCTCCGAATCTTCTGTATTCTCCTGAAACTGAACAGGTTGAATATGACGTAAAAACGTTGGATACTCTGCCCACAGCTTATCTGCAACTTCTTCCTCCGCTACAGGCAGACCCGCAAGCAATATTTCTCCTGGTACGAGTACCGTGCTCTTCACCGCACCAAACGTACGGCGCAACTCTTCCTGAGCATAAGGGGCAAAGCCATGATTGGCTGTGCAGATAAAACGGGAGAAGTTGCCTTCTTCCCAAGACGATTGTGTACTCAAATTGTGTTACCCTCCAGAACGTACGCGTATCCACGGACGACCATTATCCCACTGGATATCGACCGGAACATCGTACGTATGCTTAATTGTATCTTGTGTCAAAACTTCATGTTTGGGGCCAGCTGCCGCAATACGTCCATCGCGGATCAAGGCCACATGCGTGAATAAAGGTACGATCTCTTCAACATGATGTGTTACATACACAACTGTAATGTTACGCTGGCGCAGACGATCAATCTCAGCCAGCATTTTCTCACGTTCATATAAATCCAGTCCGGCACAAGGCTCGTCCATAATCAGCAATTTTGGCTCAGCCATTAACGAACGAGCAAGCATGACTTTTTTACGCTCCCCTTGGGATAACGTTCCCAGCGCGTTGTTAGCCAGATTGGCAAAACCCATGTCACCTAACAAACTCATTGCCTTTGCTTTTACTTCATCAGGAATTGTCTGATAAAAACGCAAAAAAGCATAAGCTCCTGTAGCGACGACCTCCCATACCGGATCTCTGGGTGTGAGTTTCTCAATCAACGTTTGGCTGATATAACCGATTTCCTTACGTACTTCCCTGACGTCACATTGTCCATACAAATTACCGAGTACTTCAATACGTCCCTGGCTTGGAAACATATATCCGTTCATCATTTCGAGTAACGTTGTTTTTCCAGAACCATTCCGGCCCAGAATAACCCAATGTTCGCCTTGTTCGATACGCAAATGTACGTCATCCAAGATTTGATTCTCTTCTCGTCTAAGTGAGACATGTTCCATCGAGATTATACTCATTTCAGCACCGCCTTTCGGATCTCCGAGAGCAAATGCTCCACAGAGCTCATCCGATAAACCATTTTTGGAACATCTAACTGGCCGTCAAACAGCATCACTGCTGGTACGCTTGAAATTTGAAATTGTTGTACAAGTTCAGGAATGTCATGAATGTTCATTTCGGATAAAATACCTTCTGGCAGCATGTGCTCAACGACATCTAACATACGCCGTGCTGCCGCACATGTCCCACATAAAGGGGTATATATAAATACAGCCTGTGGCATGCCTTCCCATACACTGCGCATTAACATTTTGGATGTAATTGGCTTCATTAAATTTCTTCTCCCGCAGCAACACGCAGCATGACCTCACCCGTCATTGGCCCATTATGAATGGTTACCGAATCCGGTTTATTGCTATATAACATCTCGTACATCTGGCGTTTCCCAAACATACTGGACGTATGCAAATAGATCTCGCGCGGAAATAAACCTTCTCGTACAATGGATGCCGCGACCTCACCGCCGTTAGGCGAATCCGGACCAAGCTCATAATCCAGAGACAAAATGTCCACGTCACCTTCTCTTAGCAGCATCAGGCACTCTTCTGCATTTGTTGCCAGAACAAATCCTTTCGGACACGCCCGATAGTCATCCAGAAAAACATGCATACAATCGCTCCTCTCCCCATTATAGCCAGGAACGCATGAGCGCTATATCATCATGGTGCGTTCCATCTTCGCCCGTTTCTGTCTCTAGCACAACAACCGCATTTTGGAACTCAGGCGCATTTAACAATGCTTTCATCGATTCATTTCCGATATAACCCTGTCCGATTCTCGCATGTCTATCCTTACATGAACCAGACGCATATTTGGAATCATTGAAATGTACAGCAGCAACATTTTCCCAGTATCCGAGCATCCTGCCCTTATCGAGCATCACCGCTTCGTTGCCTGACGCCCACAAACCTGAAGCAAAAGCATGGCATGTGTCAAAACAAAAAGCAATATGCTCCGGATATCGGCTCAATTTGCGAATCTGTATCATTTCTTCCATTGTCGTGCCCATCGGGCCATGATCACCTGCCTGATTTTCAATCAGTACCTTTGAATGTCCATTCCAATTCTCCAAGGCGGTATCCAGACAATGAATGAGGTTCTGATAACCCTCCAGCGGATCGTTTGTTTTGATATGTCCAAAATGGACCACCGTCCCAACAGAACCGCAAGCATTCGAAATTTCAAGATCATTGCGAATAGAAGCTATTGTAGCATGAAACCCCGCCTCTCCACGGGTCATACCCAACGCCGGATTCGTGGGATAGGGTGAATGTGCAATCGAAGCAAGTCCCTGCTGTTCACACCAATCCCTGCACTGCTCAGCATCCTTGAGATCCAGACTTTTCAGACCAAGACTACGCGGGTTCTTCGGAAAATACTGAAATGCCGTTGCCCCCATTGCATGTGCTCTCTTGGCTGCCTGAAGAAATCCACCTCTCGTGCTGACATGTGCCCCGATTCCGCTGTTAGGCCTCATGCTGGCATTTCGGACAGAAGAATGCCTTCTTGCCCGTAATTTCCACTCGTTCAATCGTTCCCCCGCAGCGCGGACAAGTCTCGCCTTCCCGATCGTACACCCGACATTGCTCGTCAAAACTTCCTGTCTTCGTATCTCCTTGCATCAGTGGCATTTCCATATAACCACCCTCAGAAGCTGCTTCACGCAACACGGACTGCATCGAATGGAACAGGCGCTCCGTCAGCTCTGGTGAAGTCGCAATGTTCTGCGTTTTGGAGCTTGGTCTCAGACCGGCAGCAAAGGCAATCTCATCCGAATAACAGTTGCCAATCCCTGCAATGATATGCTGGTTTACCAACGTTGTCTTAAGTGTGCCCCGACGACCTTTCAACAGAGAAGCAAAGCGTTCCACATTCATCCGTCGATCCAAAGGTTCAGGTCCAAGATCAGACATCGCCTCTTCGGTTTCTTTCGAAGTAAGCAGATGTAAATAACCCAAGCGCAGTCCAATAAAGAATAAAATGTGATCGCCAAACTGGATTTCCACTTGTGTGGAACGATCAGGACGTTCTTCTTCAGTGCCCCAGAAAATCATACCGCCCAACATGAGGTGCAGCACCAGACGTTTACCATTAGCCAAGTGGAAAATCAGATGCTTCGCTCGGCGCTCAACAAATATGATGCGATTACCTGTAAGTTCATTGATGAACAGATCAGGCTCCGTATTTATCGTTTTATCGCGGTTAATTACAACACCTGTAATCAGTAGATCAAGTATGTTCTCGGACAGCAAGGTCCGGTAATTTTCCATTTCCGGTAGTTCCGGCATCGTACATTACCCCTTTTTGGAAGCTTGGTCTGCCTCTTGCGACAGCCACTCCATCAATTTATGCAAATCTTCAAACACATGATCAGGTCGAGCCTTCGCTGCTTGAATGTGTCCATCCATATTATCCCGTGTTGTCACACCGGTAAGTACCAACAGTGTCTCACACCCTGCTGCCACTCCAGCTGCAATATCGGTTCGCATATTATCTCCGATCACTGCCACTTCATGAGACGCCAGGTTTAGCCGGCGGCTAATGGCTGACTTCATTATAACACTCGATGGTTTGCCTATGACTGTAGGATGAACTCCAGTTGCGGCTTCAATTGCTGCTCCAAGAGTCCCCGCCCCAGGTGTCAGTCCATCATCGGAAGGAAGCTGCAGATCCGGGTTGGTCATGATGAATTTTGATCCCGCATTAATCCACCTTAGCGCCTTGGTCAGTTTATGATAGGAAAATTCACGATCAATCCCCTGTATCACGTATTCTGGTGCATCTTCCGTCAGCTGTAGTCCTGCTTCTTCTATGGCTTCCAGCAATCCTGCTTCTCCGATACATGCCACTGTTGCACCTGGGGACTCTTCAGCAACATATTCAGCAGCTGCCACTGCAGAAGTGCACACTTGAGACGCGTCGGCAGGTATGCCCATCCCGTTCAGATGATCTGCCACACCTTGTGGTGTACGGGAAGAATTATTTGTTACGAATAAATACGGCTTTCCTAGCTCTTGCAGTGTTCGAATAAGCTGATCGGCTCCTTCGATACGATGTCTGCCATGATAGAGCGTACCATCCAAGTCAATCAGATAGGCCTTAATCACACACAGCACTTCCTTTCTTTATTCCATTAACATTTCATGTCCTTAATCATTTACCTCGAACTTGACCGCGAACCTATGTATTCAGGCAAAAAATAATGGCTTGCTGACATATGCACGCAACAAGTCGAACCGGATCGAACACCGACGGTTTAACTCGCGCGTCTTCTGTACAAGCTTGTCATTTCCTGCGCTTTCCCGGAAAATAATTTGAATCATTTCCCTCTTCATATTGCCCATCCTACACGCTTTCTGACCAGATTGCAAAAGGGACCGCGGGAGTTCCTCTCCCTCAGTCCCGTGCAATTACCCGGATCTTTATATGACGTGTTTAACCGTGAACTGGTTCGCAATCAGGGTTAAGATTCTTGCTTGCGATGCACGACAGGAATAAGCTGGTGTTCGTTTGCAAGTCTGGTATTCGGGAATACGGACTGAGCCTCTTCCAAAAGTGGCTGAAGTTGATCCTCATCCTTATAGCGTGAACTGAAGTGAGTCATGATTAGTTGCCCTACATTGGCTGCTCTAGCCGCTTCTGCCGCTTGTTTAGAAGTACTATGATAGTACTCATGCGCTGTATCGGCCAGATCATGCATGAATGTAGCTTCATGCACAAGCACATCTGCATTGATGGAAAGAGGCTGTACATTGTCACATGGACGTGTATCACCCAATATGGTGATTACCATACCACGTTTTGGCGCTCCCAATACATCTTCTGGACGAAGCGAATCACCGTTATCCAGCGTAATGGTTTCTCCACGTTTGAGCCGGCCGAACAATGGGCCTGGTTTCAAACCGTATTCCGCCAGTTTGGCTGGGTCCAGGCTTCCTGGACGATCTTTTTCCGTAATCCGGTATCCATAGCTGTCAATCCGATGCTCAAGCAAAGCCGCTTCCACGATAAAACTGTCATCCTCGAACAGAACGCCGCCCGTATGTTCCACGATATTCAACTCATAGTTAACCCGGGATTGGCTAAGCTCCATTGTTGTACTGATCATTCGTTCCGTACCTGGCGGACCATATACGGTTAATGGTGTGGTGCCACCTTGATAGGCTCTGCTCGAAAGCAGTCCTGGAAGTCCAAATACATGATCACCATGCAGATGAGTAATGAATATTTTCTCCAATTTGCTCAGTTTAAGCGGAGAACTTAAAATCTGGTGTTGCGTTCCTTCCCCGCAGTCAAACAACCACAAAGCTCTGCGCTCATCCAACATGCGTAGCCCAATGGAAGTTACATTCCGTTGAAGCGTAGGTACACCAGCGTTAGTTCCCAGGAAATATAGTTCCATTCTGGATCGCACCTCTTTCTGTTGCCAGCAAAAAACCTCCGACAATGCGGAGGGCTTTGCCTGACACTCTACTGAATTTATGCCTTCTCTACATTAAAATACTTAGCTTGCGGATGGCTGAATACCATCGCTGATACGGAAGCTTCGGGTTCCATCATGAAACCTTCCGTCAATTCCACACCGATATCCTCAGGCTGCAGCAACTTGAACAGCGGCCCTTGGTCTTCCAGATCCGGACAAGCCGGATATCCAAAAGATACCCTGATCCCTTGATAGCGTGCACCATGACGTTGCTTCATGGTCATCTGGGCAGAATCCGGGAATCCCCATATATCTCTCATCATATGATGCACACGTTCAGCTAATCCCTCTGCTACTTCAAGCGCTACGGATTGCAGAGCATGCGAGCGGAGGTAATCCCCCTGATCTTTCCACGCAGTGGATAGTTCACGTACACCGTGTCCGGCCGTAACAACCATGAAACCAACGTAATCCATCTGACCGGATTCAACAGGCTTCAGGAAGTCGGACAGGCACAGGAACGGCTCGACTTTTTGACGTGGGAACGTAAAAGTATGCAAAATATTGCTGGTGTCCTTTGGATCATAGATAATGACGCTGTTACCACTGGACTGAGCCGGGAAGAAACGATACATGGCATGCGCCTGAATAATCCCGTCACGAACAGCCTCTTGCATGATATCATCCACGACTGCTTTCAGATCGGTAGCCTTCTTATCACCTGAAGCAAGCAGTTGTTCTACTGAACCGCGCAACCCCAGATGGTGTCCAAGCAACATCTGCATGTTCACATATGGCAAGATATGTGATAACGGATAGTTGCGCATCGTATGCCGCTCCAGATCAGGCGGTACAAGAACCGGATGATCTACAGCAATATCCGAACGCTCCACTCGCGTAAGCTCTGGAAGAGCCTGAACAGCTACAGCACTTGAAGCATCAGCTTCTTTTTCTGCTTCCATCTCCAGTTGCATCACTTCACGTGCAACGGGATTCATCAATTTATTCGCCAGATCCAGACCGTCCATCGCATCTTTTGCATATACAACCATTCCGTTATATTCAGGACGGATACGATTTTTGGTGAATTTACGTGTTAGCGCCGCTCCGCCAACCATAATAGGCACATCAATACCTGCTGTTCGCAAATCCTGAGCGGTAAGAATCATCTGTTGCGCTGATTTCACCAATAGACCCGAGAGACCGATCGCATCGACTTTTTCTTCTCGGTATGCCTCAATGATACGTTCTGGTGGTACTTTTATACCCAAATTAATGATCTGGTAACCGTTATTGGACAGGATGATCTCAACTAGGTTCTTCCCAATGTCATGCACATCGCCTTTAACAGTGGCCAGAATGATCTTGCCTTTAACCGAAGTCTCGTTCTTCTCCATAAATTGCTCCAGATATGCTACAGAAGCCTTCATAACCTCCGCACTCTGCAACACCTCAGCTACAATCAACTCATTGTTGTTAAAGAGACGACCTACTTCCTCCATCCCCCGCATCAGTGGACCGTTAATCACTTGAAGTGCTGTGTATTTGGCAAGTGCCTGTTCGAGATCTGGCAGCAATCCTTCTTTACTTCCTTCCACAACATATGAAGCGAGACGCTCTTCTAATGAAAGGTTCGAGATTTTTTCCTTCTTCTCAACCTTCTTGTTACGGAACGCCGCTACGAACGCCGCGAGTGTTTCATCATTTGTGTTGTATAAAAGCTCTTCCGAGAGTCTACGTTCTTCTTCCGAAATGGATGCATAACGCTCAAGTTTCTCAGTGTTCACGATCGCATAGTCGAGACCTGCTTTGGTACATTCATACAAAAATACGGAGTTCAGCACTTCACGACCTGCTTCAGGCAGCCCAAATGAAATGTTACTGATACCGAGGATCGTATGACATTCTGGCATCGCTTCCTTAATCACTCTTATACCTTCAATTGTTTCTTTGGCTGAACCGATGTACTGTTCATCCCCCGTACCTACCGGGAACACCAACGTATCAAAAATCAGGTCTTCTGGTTTGAGACCATATTTGTTCACCAGCAAATCGTAAGAGCGCTTGGCTACGTCAAGCTTGTCTTCCCGACTAATCGCCTGACCCCGTTCGTCAATCGTTCCGACAACTACCGCACCACCATATTTATGAAGCAACGGCGTAATCAGCTCAAATTTCTCTTCGCCATCCTCAAGGTTAATGGAGTTAATTATCGCCTTACCTTGTGAGTACTGGAGGGCCAGATCAATTACTGAAGCATCTGTCGTATCGATCATGAGAGGAACCTTAACTTTTTTCACAACCAGTTCAAGGAACTTCACCATGTCTTCAGACTCTTCACGGTCCGGATCTTGTACACACACGTCAACAATGTGCGCTCCATTTTTCACTTGAGCACGAGCAATTTCCGAAGCTTCTTCATACTTGCCTTCTACAATGAGTCGTTTGAACTTACGTGATCCCAGCACGTTCGTACGCTCACCAACCATGTATGGACGATTGTCCTGTTCAATGTAGATTGGTTCTATACCAGACAATGCTGGTGGATGTGTTCCGTTCATTTCTCTTGGGGGGTACTGGGCAAGTTTGTCGCGCATCGCCCGAATATGTGCAGGGGTTGTCCCGCAACATCCACCAGCAATATTCAACCAGCCCTGTTCGGCAAAAGCACCAATCTTCTGAGCAAGCGAGTCCGGTGACTCATGGTAATTACCATTCTCATCCGGAAGACCCGCGTTCGGATAACAACTAACGGCAACCGATGCCATTCCGGAAAGCGAGCGAATGTGATCACGCATGAACTCTGGACCCGTAGCACAGTTTAGTCCTACCGAAATTGGGTTAAGGTGTTCTAAGGATATATAAAAGGATTCGATGTTCTGACCCGCAAGGGTCGTTCCCATCGGTTCGATCGTTCCTGATATCATCAGGGGCAGTGTAACACCACTCTGTTCGAAGGCCTGCTGAATTCCAATGCTGCCTGCTTTTACATTGAGGGTATCCTGTGAGGTTTCGAGTAGTAGCGCATCAACGCCTCCCTCTATTAAAGCAAGCGCTTGCTCCAAATAACTGTCGATAAGTTCCTGGAACGTTACGCCCCCAGTTACAGACAGTGTTTTGGTTGTTGGTCCCATCGCTCCTACCACATAACGTGGAGATTCCGGTGTAGAGAAACGATCAACCGCAGCTTTCGCAATTCTGGCTGCTTCCAGGTTGATCTCACGTGCCCGATCCTGAATATCGTACTCAGCAAGCACAACGGATGTAGCACCAAATGTATTGGTTTCAATTAAATCGGCTCCGGCCTCCAGATATTCTTCATGAATGCGCTGGATCAGCTCTGGACGAGTAAGCACTAACATTTCATTACATCCATCCAAATCTTCGCCGCCAAAATCTTCGCCAGTCAAATCAACTTGTTGAATCATGGTCCCCATTGCACCGTCGAGGATTAATATTCGTTGTTTTAATGCATCGTGTAGACTAATCTTATCCAATATCTTCACCCCCGCAAAACGTTAAATCTTAGTTTAACAGAAACTAACTTAATGTGAAAGATCGGGTTTGGTCCCGAAAGATGGCGGGTTTGCACGAATATGAACGGAATTTGAGAATCGACAAAAACAAAGCAATCCGATATAATTCAATTAAACCAAGTGGAAAAGAGGGAAAGAACATGGCTGAAATTGTTATCCGAAATACGAACGAACGCATCACTGGTGACGAAAATGTTCGAAATTTCTTGAACAAATACGAAGTATTATATGAGAAGTGGGACGCATCCAAACTGAACACTGATCTGCAAAATAACTTTGGATTAACTGATGAACAGAAAACCGAGGTTTTGGAAACTTACGATTATGAAATCAGAGATTTGGCTGCACGTCGCGGATACCAGATCTGGGATGTCATCACGCTGTCCGAACAAACACCAGATATCGAAGAAAAGCTGGCCAAGTTCGAAGAGATCCACACCCACGCTGAAGATGAGATTCGTGCGATTGTCGCTGGTAAAGGAATCTTTGTTATCAAAGCTACAGATGATGTCGGCTACTTTAATGTAGAACTGTCTCCTGGAGACGTTATCTCGGTACCTGAGAATACACCGCACTTCTTCACTTTAATGGAGAACAAACAAATTATTGCTGTACGTCTGTTCATCGAAAAAGATGGCTGGATTGCAGATCCATACCCTGATCCTACTTTTATCAAACAAGCCTAACAATCTCGTGTTACAACTTGCTTAACCAAAACCCCTGTTCAATTGAACAGGGGTTTTCGCATATGCATATGGAGAGTAGTATGCAACATCGGTGCATTATATAAAATAATGCGGGTATTTCGCTTTTATCGATTCCTGTTCAATAACAACTAGTCTAAGATGAGCTTCCATCACCTGAACAGCTTGCTCGGTCTGACGCTCTGTGATAAGACGATAAATCTCTTTGTGCTGGGAGATAATGACCTCCAGGTTGGAGTCCTCCGCTAGACGTAATAAACGCAACCGATTAAACGGAATATTCAGCTGTTGCAACATTTTCCATGTTCTCAGCTTACCCGTGCCCTGGAACAAAATCTGATGAAACTCTTCATCCAGTTCAAAAAGTCGATAGAAATTGTTTTTCCCTATACAGACTTCCTGCATTGCAATGTTGGTTTCAAGTCGAAATCTGAACTCTTCAGGAAAAGAAACACAAGCCAAAGTCACGATTTCCTTCTCCATCTTCTCCCGCATAAACCTGCCTTCTTCCACATGCTCCAGATTAATATGAGAGACAATTGTTCCACTCTGGGGAATAATGTCCAGCAGTTCTTCTTCAGCAAGCTTCATGAATGCTTCTCTAACGGGTGTTCTGCTCACCTGCAGTTCATCTGCAATCTCTTTCTCTGAAATCTTGGTACCTGGCTTAAGTTCCAGATGAAGAATTCGTTCTTTTAACAGGTTATATGAATATGCCCGGGTCGAGCCTCTAATTTTTTGATTAAGTGACATGCCTAGACCTCTTTCTATCAGCCGTATTCATTCATTTTAGCACAAATTACCGTTCCACTTATATATCGGTGTGAAACGGTAATCTGGCCAACATCAACTATATTATTGCTTGTTTTCTTTGTAGGCTTTGTACGTATCATTTGCCAGCTTCAGATAATTAGATAACCCTTGACTCTCAAGCTCTTTGGCAAATGTGTCGAATTCAGACAAGTCCCGCTCACCCAAGATAAATTTAAGTGTATTCTGATCAGAGTAGTCTTTCAGTGGTGTACTCAGAAGTGTCACCCGTTCACGGTCCTCTGAAGAGTAAGGAATCGGTGGTTCTGCCGGAATCACTTCCTTGGTATCCTTCATGTCTTGCTGGAATTTCAACTCTTCTTCACTAAACATGGATTGCAACAAATCTGTGGTACCCCCGTAGGCAAATACACCACCAGAGAAGCCATAGTCAATACGCAAGTCTTTCGTGCCTTTTGGATTCAAACCATTGTAGTTCACATCTTCTACCAATTTGCGTTTTCCGCCCTCTTTGGTGAATGTTTCACCTTCAACGCCCCATTTGGCAAACTCTTGACCCTCGTCACTGTAGTATAACCAATCCACAAATTGCATAATGGCTTTGAAGTTTTCGCTTTTTTGAATTTTCCCGGAGATCATGACACCATTTTCAAGTCTGGAGCCGGACATTAATTGCCCTTTTGGCCCACCAGGTACTGTAATCTTTGCAACTGAGTATTTACCTTCTCCCAGCGTTTTGTTCATATCATTTCGGTGCAGCACCACCGTTTGGGAATTACCATTAATCATGAATGATTTGCCGGATACAAATTTCTGTACAGCCTGATCATCATCCTGTGTAAAACTCTCCTTATCGAGTAATCCTTCGGATACCAACTTGTTAAAGTACGTTAGCATCTCTTTGTATTCTGGTGTTGTAGCCGTGTACACAAATTCATCCTGATCTTCCTTATACGTCAATCCGTTACCAAAACCCCATCCAGCCTTGGTACCAAAGCCAGTAGCAGCGATGTTCAACGTACTATTGAATTGGAATCGGTCCGAAAACGGAATAGAATCCGGGTAGATCTCTTTCAGCTTTTTGGCTGCATCATACAATTCGTCCCAAGTGGTTGGGATGGCGATGTTATTTTCTTCAAAGACATCCGTTCTTACGAGTAATGTGTAATCTGGCCATACTTCTTCATGCAGACCCGGGAGTACATAGTACTTTCCATCTTCCTGTCGCAGCCCTTCAAGTTCATCTTCTAGACCCCATTTTTCCACTTTGTCCTTGAAGTTTGGCATCAAATCAATATAATCGCTAATCGGCAAAATCGCACCGGAGGACACAAATGCAGACTCTTCACCAGGGTATGTTTTCGGAATAACCAGTGGTGCATCACCGGAGCTAATCAACAGAGATCTCTTCTGAGAGTAATCACTCATCGGTACAATCGTTGGCTCAAGCGTAACACCCGTCAGTTCGGTAATTTTATTAAAAAGTAACCAGTCTTTTTTATATGGATAACTAGGTTGATCACTATAGAGTATGGAGAGATTAAATGGCTCGGTCGCCTTGAATGTATCCCCTACATTGTACGTCTCCATCGCTGCCTTGGTTTGAACTTCTGTGACTTCACCTCCAGCTCCGGTACCGCTGCTACATGCTGCCAGAACGACGGTCATCATTGTTGCCAACACCATTTTACCGACAAACTTACGTGGCTTTTGATTCATTTAGGTTATCCCCCTGAATTTGGTTTAGGTATTCTAGCTTCTACGTATTACTGTTTAACAGACCCTAACATGATACCGGTTACAAAGTATCTTTGGACAAATGGATAGATGGTGAGTATCGGCAAGATGGTTAATACCATCGTTACAGACTTAATATTGGCAGCAATCTGTGTCAGGTTATCAGCTGAGGTTGCACCGGCAGACGCCCCGCTAGTCGCTCCTGCAATCATATTGCGCAAATAAATGGTGACCGGGAACAATTCTTTTTTGTCCAAATACAGAAAGGCTGGGAACCAGGAATTCCAATGACCTACTGCGTAGAACAGCACCATGGTTGCCATAACTGCTTTACTAAGCGGCAATATAATACGTAACAAGATCCCGTAGGTGTTCAAACCGTCAATGGAGGCAGCTTCCTCCAGTTCTTCAGGCATATTTTCAAAAAATGACTTCATGATCAGCATGTTGTATATGCTAATTGCGCCAGGAACAACAAGTGCCCACATGGTGTTGTTGAACCCAAGGGAATTAATCAACACATAGTTTGGAATCAATCCACCACTAAAGAACATCGTGAATACGGCGAACATCGTCAGAAACTTGCGACCCATCAACCTCTTTTTGGACAGGGCATATGCGAAAATAGTCGTCATAAACATGGAGATTAACGTACCTACTACGGTGTAGATAATCGTGTTTTTATAATTCGTCCAGAACATGCTGTCACGTGAGATGGTCTTGTATGTCTCCACATTGAATCCTCTTGGGAACAAACTAACCTTACCGGAATTAATATAGGACTCACTACTGAAGGATTGTGCCACGACATTTAAGAATGGATAGAGTGTTATAAATACCACGAACAGCAGAAAGATGACATTGAATACTTTAAATACCTTGTAAGATCTGGATTCCTGCATGATGCTCCTCCTTTACCATAAGCTTCTTTGAGTCAGTCTGCGTGAGATGGCATTTACGGAGAACACCAGAATCAGACCGATCAGCGATTCGAACAAGCCAATTGCGGTAGCATAACTGAAGTTACTGGATTCCAGTCCAACCCGATACAGGTAAGTGGAGATCACATCAGATGTCTCGTAGATCAGCGGATTGTACAAGAGTAAGATTTTTTCAAATCCAACAGCCAGGAAATTACCCATGTTCAAAATCAATAAAGTCACAATCGTTGGCAAGATCCCTGGTAACGTTACATGAATCGTTTGCTTCCACCGATTGGCACCATCGATACGCGCAGCTTCATACAAAGAATCATCAATGGTTGTTAGGGCAGCCAGATAAAGAATTGCTCCCCAACCCATACCCTGCCATACCTCAGAAGTGATATAGATTGTTCTGAACCACTCAGCCCGCTGCATAAAAGGAATATTGTCTCCGGTGAAGAAAGCCACCAGTCCATTAATGGAACCATTCACTGCTGTCAGCTGCAGGATCATACCCGCAACGATAACGATCGACAGAAAATGAGGCAGATAAGACGCGGTCTGTACAAATTTTTTGAATCGTTTACTCTTCACTTCGTTAAGCATCAAGGCAAAAATGATTGGAACCGGGAATGTAAAGAGTAACGCAAGTCCGCCCAACATCAGCGTATTACCAAATACTCTCCAGAAGGTAGGGTCCTCAATGAACATTTTGAAGTACCTTAATCCAACCCACGTTTCTCCAAATATACTTCCCCCAGGAACAAAACGTCTGAACGCAATCACATTACCAATCATCGGCCCATATTTGAAAATAAGGAGATAAATGATGGGAAGGATTAACAGTGAATACAACTGCCAGTCTTTGCGGAACAAAGTTGCTGCCGTTCGTAATCTGCTCTCTTTACGTAAAGATGTCATGGTTAACGTTGTTTTAGCGGTTTCCGACTCCATTTGTTTTCACTCCGATCCAGGACTTGATAAGTAAGAGTAATTCATGTACAACTCCCATCGTTTCTCCTCTTGTAGAAGACAACAACTCCTTCAAATTCACCCCCACTACGAAATAGATAATTTCTAAATGTAAGCGATATCAATTTAATGTATTATGTAGAATCACACAATCCAAGGTGCTTCACATCATTAATTAGCACTTACTAAGTGGTGTGATCTCCAAATC
Source organism: Paenibacillus sp. FSL R5-0701 (assembly GCF_037973995.1). NCBI lineage: Bacteria > Bacillati > Bacillota > Bacilli > Caryophanales > Paenibacillaceae > Paenibacillus > Paenibacillus sp. FSL R5-0701. Next base: position 4,145,596 of record NZ_CP150230.1, read on the forward strand.
CAAAGAAGCTTTCTCAAAATATTAAGCGCTTACAATCAATCGAAAATAATAAGCAATAACTCCCTGCTTCCATTTAATGAAGTAAGTCAAAAAGAAATTGCTTTAGGACAATCTAAATACTAGTCATACTAGTATGTTAGTTATATTCTAATCCAGCTTCCCCCTAATTTCAATAACTTTTAGTAAAAAAAATAGAGATCTCATTTAACAAGGTAATTTAGTCAACATGTTCAAATAAAAAAACATTGGTAACTTCAAGAACGACATCATCGTTCATTGAAGTTACCAATGTTTCAGGGTGCTGAGGAAAGATGTTATAGCTGATCTGCTTAGAAATTAGCAATAAGCTGATTTAATTCCGATAAATGCGTTATTTCATGGTCTGGCGCATACGTTTCATTGTTGGTCTTATGCTCACGGTTAATCCATACGGATTGGATGCCAGATGATAAAGCACCACGAATATCAGTCGTTAACTTATCCCCAACCATCATGCTCTCTTCGGGTTTAACACCCAGTTTACTCAAAGCATGTTCAAATATTGATGGATCCGGTTTTCCTTTTCCGAAGTTACCCGAGATAATAATCTCATCAAAGAAAGGAGTCAATTCAGGTACACCATCCAACTTCTCTTGTTGCAAAGCAGGACAACCGTTCGTTAACAACAACAGTTTGTACTTTCCTTGTAATTGACGCAAGGTATCCATCGTTTCTTCGTATACATGTGGTCTGGATCTCCGTTCTACTCCAAACTGTGCGGCCAGTTGTTCAGCAAGATCTTCCCGATCTATACCCAATTTCAACAAGCCACGACGCCAGGATTCTTTACGGTAAACTGGAGCAAGCTGTTCCAACTGACGGAACTCAGGCTGATCCCCACCAGTAAAGTTAGCCCATAGGCCTTCAAACGGATTGATTCCAATCATTTTAGTAAAAGAAAAGGTTTCATATGATTCATACAGTCCACGTGCCTCATTACGAACAGCTTCTTCAAGTTCTTCTGGTTTAACCCCAGTCTCTTTCGCTGCGATTAGACAAGTCTCATGAAAAGCTTCTCGAACACTACGCTCATCCCATAATAAAGTATCATCTAGGTCGAACAAAATCGCTTTTAACGCCATTCCGATCATCTACCCCTTTATGCAATAATTACTTATCGACGGTTTCCACGGTGATCTGGTGTGCTTTTGCAAACTTCAGCAAACGTTCTGCAATCGCATCTGTATCGTAACGGTTCAATAACTTGGTAAACACCCATCTTTTCCCGCGACTGTTATGTTCGATAACAACTGTACCTGGTTCGATTCTGAATTTGACGATATCGTCAACCCCAATTGAACGTTCACGATTACCCTTCGTCGTTATAATCCGATTACTGCTAATCTTGATGTATGGACGACGAAGCATGAAGATGACTGCCAAAAATACGTAAAGCAGCATCGTCACCCAGTCCCAGGTTGTCATCGGAGCTTGCACAAGGAACGTGCTCATAAACAGATACAAAAAGGCGAGACCAATCAAAAATATAGGGAACAAAAGGCTGCGTCCCTTAAAGACTTCTTCGCCTGGTGTACCTGTGATTGGTTGACCACTTTTTTTGCGTTGCTGATTTAACTGCTTGGAATTTTTCTTAACCGTTCTCTCGAACGAACGCGACATGAGAATCCCCCTTATGTGTCTTTGTATCGGCTTACATAATTGCAAACCGACATTTCCCCCTATAAATTGCACACTCAAAATAACAGGAAGAAACCTAAATATCATAATGATATCATTAGGTTTCGTTAGTGTTTGAGTTTGCCTTGGTGGCCTTTGTCATTCTCATCATCAACAATCTCAATGGTATCCAGTTGTTGTCTGAAATTACTGCGAATATTACTCAAATAAATCTCTCTTAGCTCGGCACGTTCGGCACGTTCTTCCTCCGACAATCCAGTGGACTTTTGCTTACGAGCCAATTCGTTAATGCGTGCTACCAGACTATCTATATCCAAGCTTGTCCCCTCCAAAAATACAAAGTCATATTAACTTTGCCATTATAAAGGCTGCTTGTCAAGTTGACACGCGTTAACACACATTGATGTGCATTTTATTCTGCAAATTGTGGTAGAGCTAGAACTTGTCCCACTTGGATGGAAGTCGTATGAAGTTGATTCACTTTCTTAATTGCTTCTATATAAATACGTGTATCCATATTCGTCGGTTTATGTTCTAAAGAAATACTCCATAATGTTTCCCCTTGTGAAACAGCTATCTTTCCTCCAGGCAGAACATCATTCTCATTGCCGGCAAATACAGTTAAAACAGTGCTGCATCCAATAAATATAATCATAGAGGTAATGGCTACCTTTAACATCCATGAAGAAATCTTGAAACGCGCTAAAACCTTCTTGTAGTTCCCTATGTTAGACTTCACCAGTTCCGAATTCATTGGTTCATAAATGCTTTGATAAGTAGAATATCTCATTAAATACCCGCCTCCAAACGTTTGTTCCTATATGTTGAAATCAATATAACACGAACACTTGTTTTGTTCAATAGATTTTTAGAACAATTGTTCGCTTCTTTTTTAGAAGGAGCAATATCTTATTTCAAGTACTTTTGCAAAACATTTGCAGTATTATGCTCTGACTTTTGGACAATTTCTGTTCTATAAGTTAAAAAACACTGATTTAATGCTATTTTATTTAGAACTTATGTTTGTACGAACGGAGGTTCTATGTTATAATTTTCCCAAACGTTACTAAAATGGGGTTGATACGGTATGTCGAAGATATCCAGCAGGCAGCAGGCTATTCTGGAGTTTATACGAAATGAAGTCCGGTTGAAGGGGTATCCTCCTTCCGTACGGGAAATTGGTGAAGCGGTTGGACTTGCTTCCAGCTCAACAGTACATGGACATTTGGATCGTTTGGAGAAAAAAGGTTTGATCCGACGCGACCCTACCAAGCCAAGAGCCATTGAGCTTTTGAGCCAGGAAGAGTCTGAGCATTCTCATCAATTTGCTCATAGCGTTGCACGTATTCCTGTCGTTGGTAAGGTTACAGCTGGGGTTCCAATCACTGCAACCGAGAACATTGAAGACTACTTCCCTCTTCCTACACATTATGTAGGCGAACAGAAAGTGTTTATGCTTTCAGTAGTGGGAGATAGTATGGTGGAAGCTGGAATCGTTAATGGAGATTACGTTATTGTCCGTCAACAGCAAACTGCTGATAACGGTGATATCGTCGTTGCAATGACTGAAGACGATGAAGCTACAGTGAAAACGTTCTATAAAGAGAAAGATCATATTCGCCTTCAACCGGAGAATGCGACCTTTGAACCTTTACGTTTGAAACACGTTAGTATTCTGGGTAAAGTCATTGGCCTTTTCCGAGATATTCATTAATATTTAACTTGAGTAACAAAACTAGATGTAAGGAAATATGAAAGAGGTTGCCCTGATGAACAGGACAACCTCTTTTTTTCATGTTTATGTTATTTTAGCGGTTAATTATTCACTGCGTTTCAGAACACTCTTGTGATGCGAGAACACATCAAAGCTCTGTTGTCCGTGATATGAGCCCATACCGCTCTCTCCTACACCACCAAACGGGAGGTAGTGTGAAGTCATATGAGAAAGTGTATCATTAATACATCCCCCACCGAAGGATACTTGATTCAGAACCTGATCCTGCAGCTGCTCATCCTGTGTGAAGAGATATAGTGCCAATGGTTTTGGCCGACGAACAATCTCATCCAGCATAGGATTCAGGTCACTGTACGTAAATACAGGAAGAATCGGACCGAAGATCTCTTCTTGCATGACAGCTGATTCCCAGTTCACATCTCCAATTACCGTTGGCTCAATAAGCAACTGCTCACGTACAGAACGCCCACCAATCAGAGTTTTGCCAGCTGTGAGGAAACCCGACAACCGATCAAAGTTACGCGCATTGACAATGTGCGGAAAATCAGCGTTCTGTAATACTTCATCCCCAAATTTATCTTTAATCTCTGCGCCAATCAGATCAATCAATTCATCACGAACTTGTTCATGTACAAGCAAATAATCCGGAGCAACGCAAGTTTGGCCTGCATTCAGGAACTTACCACGAACAATCCGCTGGGCCACCAGCTTCAGATCTGCATCGTTATGGACAATAGCAGGACTCTTACCACCCAACTCAAGAGTTACAGGAGTCAAGTGCTCCGCAGCTGCCTTCATAACAATGCGACCAACACCTGTGCTACCTGTGAAGAAAATATAATCAAATTTCTCTTTCAACAATGCTGTGCTTTCCTCAACTTCACCTTCCATAACGGCAATATACTCCTCAGGGAAGATCTCCTTAATCAGATCATACGTCAGACGAGATACGGCTGGTGTTAATTCAGAAGGTTTGATAACTGCACAGTTACCGGCTGCAATTGCTCCAATCAGTGGACCAAAGGCCAGTTGGAAAGGATAGTTCCAAGGTGCAATTATAAGAGCCACCCCGTATGGTTCAAGGTAAATGGTGCTCACCCCATCCGGCATAGCCGAATTGGTTGGGACTTGTTTTGGTGCAGCCCATTCCTGCAGGTGTTCTAATGCAAAATCCAGTTCACCCAAAACAATGCGAATCTCGGAACCGTAAGCTTCCGCCTCAGATTTGTTCAGATCCGCCCGAAGTGCATCTTGAATCCGTTGCTGATACTTTTCAATTCCTTTTCTAAGCTGTTGAAGCGCATTAATCCGATATTCGATATTTTTAGTTTGTCCTGTATAAAAAAATGTACGTTGTTCTGTCACAAGTTGTTTTGCCTGATCCATATTAACATCTCCAATTAATTATTTAAAATTAAATTGCTCAAAATTTAATTAAAGTATACCTCTTCTATATGAAACTTTCAACATACTAATGAAACATCCATTTGTATGTATTTGAACGATGGTTGCAATTTTAAATGAGTGAAAGCTAGTATTCCTTTCTATTTCGTGGCTATCAAGTTGCCTTATGAGGGTGCTATGTAAGTCTTTCGTTCTCTAGACAGTATCAGCTTACTGCGATAGTAGGGGAATTCTGGCTTCCAACTAAACATTCTCATGGAATACATCTATTATCGTAGCAGGTTATTCTAATTTCTGAGTAAAGGATGAATGGCTAAGGAGAAATGACTAAATGTTCAGTCGTTGCCTGATAAGAACAACTGAGATGCCTAAAGATAAGGTGCCGCAAGAAGTTAGAAGTTCGCGACCATCTAGGACAGACTGACTGATACAATGACCTTTATTAAGGTTTATGAGAGGCTATCCCTTACTAGTTGCGACTCCACATGTATTAGCTTTTCCTTATCCACTCATTTACATAGAAAAATATACCTAGGTCTGATAGACTATATGCAGAATACATATATTGGAGGAATCATCTTGAAAAAAGCATCACTTTTATTGTCAGCCTTAATGTTAACAATAGCAATAACAGCATGTGGAAGTGAGACAGAAAAAACAGCCAATACAGTGCCTGTGAAATCAACTGAAACAGAACTAGTTGAAACGAATGTATTAGTAGACACTGAGCAGGCAAAAGAAGAAACTAAGCAAGAGGAAGTAGCAGAAACAGTTGAAGCAATCGAATATGAACTTGATGGTTTAAAAATATCGGAAGTGTCCGTCAAAGATGATAATGGGATGTGGTCTTTAATAGCCTCTATTGAAAACACTGATAAAGAATTCGAAGTTGCTTTGCTCAAAGCGACCATTAACGACAAAGACGGAAAACAAATCGGTACAGCAGACGGTACGGTAGACTTCCTGGGAAAAGGTGAAAGCAAAACGGTTGAGTTTTACTCAATGGATGATCTTACGGGTTACGATTCTTTCAAATTTCAGATTGACAGTAAAATGTAATGAAGATCGGATTGTGAAGCCCAGCCTGAAAGAGCATTTTCCAGCTCAAACCTATATAAATAAGTCATCGTTCATCAAACTGGGATATGGATAACTATGAAATCCGAAATGGGCATTTAATAACTAAGTCTACCATCAGACGATATTCGACATTGTTAAGAAAAGTCTGAATAAATAAAATAAGGCCCTGTCAGCTAAGTGCTGATAAGGCCTTATTTTATTTCTATACGCCTGGAAATATATCGCTTATAAAAATTATCTACATTTAGCGATAAAAGTAGCAATCTTAGCTTTTCAATTACAGAGTAAATCACTCTGAAAAATCTCTTTAATTGACCTTGTTAATAACTATTTTTACCCACTTATTTCGCACAAATAGAAAATTTTGTGGGGATTTTGTGGGCCTTTGGTTTTTCATTAAGTATGTGGAGAGTTACCCACAAAAAGAAAACCTCCTCAGCGCTAGAGCACCCTGGGATTGAGCTATTAGTACAACGTGATATATTGACGCGTTTCCAATGGTAGACTGGGGTGCGGTTTATGTACGATCACTTCATATTATTGTTTCTTTCAATATTTATGCGCTATTTACGCAATCGAATAGGAACTAAAGTTAGTAGTCGATCATACCTTTTTTCGACTTGGGTGATGCCCCACGAACTTTAAATGAACCGTCAGGACAGCTCCAATGGATTATAAATCAAATGTCAGAAACACCCTTATATAATAGTACAACAGCGGTCAGGAGATACCGATTGACACACACAAAAGCATCGACCCAAAAGATTAGCGAGTTTTCTTATTCACTAAAAACCAAAATAGAAACTAAACAACTTAAATTTTTAATTATTGTTTATATTTTCCATATGAGGTATGATAAATTTACCGATCGGGATAAAATAACTAAAGGGAGAATAGATTAAATGAAAAAGAAATTACTTGCTGGATTATTAGCTGTATCTGCATGTTTTTCAATTGGATCCACGTCCTTCGCTGATGCCAATATTTCAACACCTAATTCTTCACCATCGGAAATGTCCCAGGTGATAGCACCTCATGCTTTTTTTGAGCGCGATATTTACCTAAAAGTAGGCCAACCTGGACAATGGTATAGCGGCTACACTTATGATGTGATCTATAGCGATGGCGCTTGTGATATTGGCCCTGACTTTTTAGTTACTCCTATTCAACCTGGACTTACAGTTGTAAGTGCAAACCACGGTACTTATACGATACTTTTCAAATTCCATGTTAGCTATTAGTATCAATGAACAATGACAAAATTTAGTGCACGAATGCCAGGTGCACTAAAATAACAGGCGCTGTCAGGAGTCCCTCCGACAGCGCCTGTTTTAAATCGAACTGGGCCTGCGGTTTAACAATGGCCTTCAGCTCCTCCAACTGTTTCATCCCTTCTATCGTCATAGGCTTCTCCCCTTTCACGGATTTAGTCTTCAGTCCCAGGTATGCCACAACACCATGAACATGACCGTCCATAATCGCATCATCACCGAAGCCTGCTTGAGATGATCCAAAAAGGAAGTCCACTTTATTGATTCCGATGATATACCATTGTTTATGCAAAATTCTCGTCAATATGGTTATGTATACTGGATATTTTCCCAGTGTTAATTGAAACTGGAATGCGAAAAGGCGAAGCAGCTGCTCTAAAATGGATCGATATTGATTTGGATAATCATTTTATTACAATTGATGAAAATCTAGATTTTACAGCGAAAAACAAAGAAGAATTATACAATGACACCAAGACAGAAAAACCAGGAAGAAAAATTAAAATTACTATGAACCTAGTAAATCACATTAAATTTCACAGAGAGTGGCAGGAACATAACAAAGGGATACTTGGGGATAGATACCACCATGACCTTGATCTGGTTCTATGTAGGGAAGATGGAAACTTCATGCCTAAATCATCATTGTTCAATGCCTTCTGCCGCATATTACAACGTTGTGATCTCCCATCCCTCCCCATTCACCCTTTCCGACATACCTGCGCGGTTCTTTTACTTGAGTCCGGGGCAGATATGAAATTCGTTCAAGAACAATTAAGTCACGGAAGTATTCAGATCACATCAGATGTATATGCCCACATCTCTGGCAAGATCCAGAAAAGCAATATAGATAGATTTGAGAAATTCACTGAAGAAATTTTCGAATAAAAAAATATTTTGTGGGCATTTTGATTTTTCTTTAAATATATAGGTACTTGACCACAAAAAGAAAAACCCCTCAGCGCTAGAGCGCCAAGGGATTGAGCTATTAGTACAACGTAATATATTGATCGCGTTCCCATTGGTGGACTTGTGTGCGGTACATATCCCACTCAATTTCTTTCAGCTCATAGAAGTGAGCCAAGGCGTGGTCGCCGAGAGCGTCACAGATGACTTCGCTGCGGATCAATTCATTCAATGCTTCTTTCAGGTCAGCTGGCAAGCTTGGAATGCCTTCTTCCACACGCTCTTCTTCTGACATGATGTAGATGTTACGGTCAATTGGAGCTGGTAAGGAAAGCTCACGTTTGATTCCGTCCAGACCTGCTTTCAACAGAACAGACAGAGCCAGGTAAGGGTTAGCAGCCGGATCCGGGTTACGAACCTCAACACGTGTACTCAGACCACGGGAAGCTGGAATACGAATCATTGGGCTACGGTTACTAGCAGACCATGCTACATAACAAGGTGCTTCATAACCTGGTACAAGACGTTTGTATGAGTTCACAGTTGGGTTAGTAATTGCTGCAAACGCACGTGCGTGCTTCAGAGTTCCAGCCATGAAGTGACGAGCAGTTTTGCTCAGACCCAACTCGTCCGACTCATCAACAAATGCGTTCTCATTGCCTTTAAACAAGGATTGGTTACAGTGCATACCGGATCCGTTCATACCAAACAGCGGTTTCGGCATGAATGTCGCATGTAAACCATGCTGACGTGCAATCGTTTTAACAACGAGTTTGAACGTTTGGATCTGGTCAGCCGCTTTCAGAGCATCAGCATATTTGAAGTCGATCTCATGCTGACCTGGAGCTACCTCATGGTGGGAAGCTTCGATCTCAAAGCCCATTTCTTCAAGTGTGATAACGATGTCACGACGACAGTTTTCACCAAGATCCGTAGGCGCAAGGTCGAAATAACCACCTTGGTCATTCAGTTCGTTAGTTGGGTTTCCTTTTTCGTCTGTTTTGAACAAGAAGAACTCGGGTTCAGGACCAACGTTAAAGGAAGTGAATCCCATATCTTGGGCTTCCTTCAGGTTTCGTTTCAAGATGCCACGTGGATCTCCTGGGAACGGATTACCATCCGGAAGATATACGTCGCAAATCAGACGTGCAACACGGTTCTCTGCAACCCATGGGAAAATAAGCCAAGAATCTAGATCTGGATAGAGGTACATGTCAGACTCTTCAATACGTACATAACCTTCAATGGAAGATCCATCAAACATCATTTTGTTATCCAGAGCTTTAGTCAACTGACTCACAGGAATCTCAACGTTTTTGATAGCTCCAAGCAAATCAGTAAATTGCAATCGAATGAATCGTACGTTTTCTTCTTTCGAAATGCGGAGAATGTCTTCTTTTGTATAACTCACTATAACCTCTCCCTTTCTTATCTGCGTATTTGGCTTGCCTGTTATATTTGTACATTAGAAAGTTCCACGGGTCAAGGAGTCTCACACCAAAAGTGCATGTTTTCCCCTCACTCGCCAAGTTATGCGAATTTAGTTTTTATTAAAGAATCGGGAAAGCTCTCCCTGAATGAGAGATACTTGTCCTGGTCTCTTACCTGATACAAGCTGTTGCTTCAGCAAGCGGTGCAACTGCGTATCGGACAGCTCTCTGCGTTTAACTTCAGTATCCGGCGTGATAACTGTAGCTTCCTCGGATTCTTTTGAAACAGGATTCATCACTTGTTTGATCCCCGCGATGTTAACTCCTTTTTCAATCAAAGCCTTGATCTCTAGCAATCTCTCTACGTCATTAAAAGAGAATAACCGTTGATTACCTGACGTTCTCGCAGGAACGATCAAGCTGTGCTGCTCATAGTAACGAATCTGACGTGCAGACAGATCCGTAAGTTTCATTACAATACCAATCGGGAATAAGGCCATATTTCTGCGGATTTCATCACCCATGTTCATCAACCTTCCAGTCATCTATTCTTCACCCTATTGTACATTTAGTTATTACCAAGTGTCAATGACGTGTTAGATAAACTCACAATAATTTACGATCTTTCATAGTCTGTAACGCCATCAAAACGCCATATTTGACATGAGAGTACGTTAATCCGCCTTGCATATACCCGATATACGGCTCCCGAATAGGCGCATCGGCTGATAATTCCAGACTTCCACCCTGAATGAACGTACCTGCCGCCATAATGACAGGGTGCTCATAACCAGGCATATCCCAGGGTTCAGGAACCACATGACTATCCACAGCTGCTGCACGCTGAATCCCCTGCACGAAGGCGATCAGATGCTCAGCAGAGCTAAACTTAACAGCCTGGATCAGATCTGTGCGAGCTTCATTCCAGGCGGGTTTGGTTACAAATCCGGATTCAGCAAACATCGCAGCAGCAAACGTACTTCCTTTGATAGCTTGTCCTACAATTGTCGGTGCCATGTAAAGTCCTTGGTAGATGCCACGTGTTGTGCCCAGCATTGCTCCAACCTCTCCCCCAATTCCAGGGGCTGTCAGACGATAAGCTGCCAGCTGTACGTATTGTTCCTTCCCACATATGTATCCACCGGTTTCCGCAATACCTCCACCAGGATTCTTGATCAGTGACCCGGCCATCAGATCAACTCCGACTTCTGTCGGTTCATGTTCCTCTGTGAATTCACCGTAACAATTATCTACGAATACGATAACATCTTCCTTCAGTGCTTTAACACGCGTAACCATCTCAGCAATCTCAGCAACACAGAAGGAGGAGCGCCAGTCATAACCACGTGAACGTTGAATCCCAATGACTTTTGTAGCCGGTGTAATGTTTTTTTCAACTGCTGCCCAGTCCACTCCACCTTCATCAGTTAAGGCCGTCTCACGGTAACCGATACCAAAATCGCGTAATGAACCTGTGCCATCACCGGGTTTGCCAATAACTTTATGCAATGTGTCATAAGGCTTACCCGTGATGTACAATAATTCGTCCCCTGGGCGCAGCACTCCAAAAAGAGCTGTACTAATCGTATGTGTACCTGAAGCAAAATGAGGACGTACCAACGCGGCTTCCGCGCCGAAAACATCAGCATATACTTCATCAAGCACTTCACGCCCACGATCGTTATAGGCATAACCTGTTGAACCTGCAAAGTGAAAATCACTTACTTTTCGCTGTTGGAAAGCATTAATCACCTTCCATTGATTGTGATCTGTAATCCGATCAATCTGTTGCAGTTTTCCTTCAATCTGACGCTCCACTTGATGTTGAAGTTCAGATATTTCTGAATCAAAGCTTACCATCTTACTTCATTCCCCTTCATAGCACGAATCTGACGTTAAATATCTATTATCGTGTCAACTTATCACATCAATATGTCATGAGTATTACAATTCGATGAAATCTTCAAGCATATGACCAAATTTCTCATATTCACCTTTTTGTAATTCCACTTCATAAATTACATCATTTTCTTCAAAGCTGGTATCTACTACATCACCAATTTTGTAGAGGACGGACGTAAGATCACCACGTTCTGCCGGAATCCGGAAGCGCTTCGTGTCACCTGTAAGCTCTGTCTGGATCAATTCACGGATTTTAAGCAAATCGTCTGCGTCTAATGCGCTTACTTTGATATGGTCTTTATCCAATGGAAGCATCTCAAGCTGCTCTGGTGTGCACGCATCTTTTTTGTTATACAGGACTAACTGCGGCTTGTCCCCTGAACCAAGTTCTTGCAAAATTGTATTAACCGTCCGCATCTGATCTTCACGCATAGCTGATGAGGCGTCTACAACATGCAGGATCAGGTCTGCTTCATTCACTTCCTCCAGCGTTGCACGGAACGCTGCAATCAGATCATGCGGTAGATTTTGAATAAATCCAACCGTGTCGGTAAGGACGATTTCTTTTCCACTTGGAAGTTCCATCGTACGTGATGTTGGATCCAGAGTAGCGAATAGCTGATCTTGAATATACACATCTGCAGCCGTCAACTGCTTGAGTAAGGTTGATTTGCCAGCATTGGTATAACCAACAAGGGCCACCTGAACAATACCTGTTTTTTTACGGCGTTCACGATGCAACTTGCGATGACGAGTCAATTCTTCCAGATGACGCTTCAGATCATCGATACGACCACGAATGTGACGGCGGTCTGTCTCCAGCTTGCTTTCACCTGGACCCCTTGTTCCGATTCCGCCACCAAGTCTGGACAGGTTCTTGCCATGACCCGACAAACGTGGCAGCAAGTAGCTATGTTGAGCCAATTCCACTTGAATGATACCTTCTCTAGTGTTGGCACGTTGTGCAAAGATGTCCAAAATTAATTGGGTACGGTCAATAATTTTGAGATCGAGGGTTTCTTCCAGATTCCGAACCTGTGCCCCTGACAATTCCTGATCAAAAATAGCTGTAGTTGCTCCGAGTTCCTCTGCAATCGCACGGAGCTCTTCCACCTTACCTTTACCAATGAACCATTTGGTATCACGTTTTTCCCTGTTCTGAGAAAGTACACTTAGCACTTCCACTCCAGCTGTCTCGGCAAGTTTCACCAGTTCCTCTAAAGAGTACTCAGGATTGATACCTGTACGTTTTACATCATCCGTAACAAGACTAACCAAGACGGCGCGATCTTTTTTGACCATATCTGTATCATGTGTGCCATTTGTCATGTATATGTTCACTCCTTCTAATTACTAATCCATTAGTATTCATTACCACGAATATGCCATGGCATGCCTTAAGCCGAACCGGTTGGCCCGGCCGGCTGTTGTAAAAACTATATTATCGCTTACTTTCGCTCAAAGTTCAAATCCTCTGTACGGATTGTCATCAGCTCCAGTTTTCCTGGACTGCCTTCCGAATATTGTTCCAACAAACGAACCGCCTGATGCCTGATCGAACGCTCAATGGCATTACGAACGTATCTGGCGTTACTGAACGCATGCAGCGAATCATTTTTTTCCTGAAGCAAATGCTGCTTTAGTTTGAGTATGGTCTGAGGCATTAAAATATAATCACGCTCTTTGGCCATAATCTCAGAGATTTGAATCAACTGATCAATACTGTAGTCTGGAAACTCCACTTGAATGGGAAAGCGGGAAGGTAATCCAGGGTTCGTCTGAAGAAAAAAATCAATCTCATCTGAATAACCAGCCAATATGAGGATAAATTGGTTTTTATTATCTTCCATTGATTTTACAAGCGTATCAATGGCTTCCTTTCCAAAATCCTTCTCTCCACCGCGGGCCAAACTGTAAGCTTCGTCAATGAACAATATTCCACCGAGTGCCTTCTTGACCAGATCTCTTGTTTTCTGCGCCGTGTGACCAATATATTCTCCAACCAGATCCGCACGCTCTACTTCAATAAGATGCCCTTTACTTAACACACCCATCTTCTGAAAGAGTTTGGCAACGATTCTCGCAACGGTGGTCTTACCAGTCCCCGGATTGCCTTTGAAGATCATATGATACACGTGCGCACCACTAAGTAAACCTGCTTCAGTGCGCATCTGAGCAATCTGTAGGAAAGCATAAATCTCAAATACCAAGTCTTTGATATTTTCAAGTCCAACCAGTTGCTCCAGTTCACCCTGTATCTCCTGGAAGTGAGCATGTTTGGTTATACTCTTGGCTGCCTGTACTGCCGCTGCTTCATCTTTGACCAACATCTGAGGTTCCTGGTTACGCAACACAATATTAATTTGTCTGGATGGTCTGCCTCCTGGTTGCTCTCCTGCAGCCATGACCCGTCCGTTCATTCGCCATCACCTCTATTTTATCGGGCTGAACTCTCCTGATTATTAATGTATTCTATCAGGTGCTCCAATATTAGAAGGATCATGAAGAAGAATTCTACGGCGAAGTACATGCCTCAAATCTGAATGTTTTTTCGAAACTCTCCGTTCTCAAACAAACTCTGCCTATGCTTCAGCGATAACTGAAAGTATGGAAATACATGTGCATCAATGGCATGCAGCAATTCCTTTGCCGTCTTGTTAGCCAAGTCATAATCACCTGTAGTAATATGCTTCCGTGACAATGCATCTTCAAGCTCATCTTCATCCAGCAAAAATACTTCTCCATCTTTCAGCACAACGACATCCAGATACAGGTCATCAAACCAAGGAACACCCTGATCGGTTATCCCCTGACTACGACATGTATCAATGTACCACTCTACAATCCGTTCCTGATCGTCAAACATCGCTGTAACAACAAAATGCTCTCCCTTCGGATAGTATTGCAGCCAGGAATACCCTTTATCTGCGATACAGAAGGTACTGCCTCCATAAGTTTTCCACAGAGGTTCTTTCAAATCCTGTATGGTGTACAACGTAATATAACCTGTGAAAATTTTGGATTGAACGAACCGGCATGTGAATTGTCGGTTCGTAATCCGGCGCCAGTTCGCGCGGTCCCCGAATTTCCGTTTCATACGAACCCCTCTTTGCCGACTACAGGTCCGTGACCTGCTCTGATGTTATTGTGAACAATGTAATAACGTCCGCCTGATGGATTCCAGCGCTCTGGGCCCGCCCTTGCACAACGTATTACGAATAGTTACAGCTTACCATATTTAAGGTTTACACTCAAAATCAAGCTTTGTCCCACCTATTCATCAAATCAGCTTCCATTACAGTTGGTTCCGTATACCAAAAAACTGCTTCACCGGTTTTCCGGGAAGCAGTTTTTTCAATGTAGCTATTTAGTGATTCATTGGCTTAGCCGCCGGTTCCAGCTTGAGAATCTGCAGGTGCATCTGTCCCTCCAGTATCCCCACTTGTTCCGCTGTCCGGAGTTACTACCTCACCTGGCGTTGTTACGGCTCCATCATCGGAACCTTCACCGGTACCGCCCGGATCTGTTGTCCCCTGACCAGGCGGGGTCGTATTTCCTTCCCCAGGTTGACCGTTTCCTTGGCCAGCTCCGCCGTTGTTACCGTTGTTTCCGTTGTTACCATTGTTTCCGTTATTACCATTACCATTTCCGTTGTTGCCATTTTCATTCCCATTACCATTATTACCGTTCGAGTTGCCATTATCCGGTGAACCAATGTCCGGATTCTCTGTACCTGGCTGCTCAGGATCTATCTCTGTTCCAGGGTCTATACCAGGATCAGGTTCCTCCGGCGGCATTTCCTGCGCTTCAATCATCAAGGAAATGGTGTTGGAAGGATCCGTCTCAAGTCCTGATGCCAAGTCGTAAGCTGTCACATAGTACTCATAAGTTAGACCAGGCAACGCACTTAAATCTTGTGCATTGGTCGCTCCTATTGCATCAATAAGATGAGTGAACTGGGCTTCCGATGTTTCTTTCCGATAAATCCGATATTGCGTACTCGCGTCACCCGTTCCAGTCCAACTCAGTGAGACGGTTTGTGCATTTGGATCGTATGATCCACTCAGCCCACTAACGGACAGAGCCGGCTTTTCTGGTTCTTCTACTGGCGGAGGTGCCTGCCCTCCAGCTGGTGCTTTGAATTGCTTCACTGGAACGCCTTTTAAAGCATCTCCCATGACTTTGGCAAAGAAAGCTGCCGACAGCTTACTGCTGTTCTTAAGCATATGATTGGCATCCGGATTGTCATAGCCCATCCAGACTGCGGCAGTCCATTCCGGTGTGTATCCAACAAACCATACATCACGGTTGGCACTGTTGCCAGAGATACCACTTTGAACTGTTCCTGTTTTACCCGCAACCGGACGGTCCAGACGCGCTGAACGTCCCGTACCGTCATTAACGACATTCTGCAGCATCTGTGTAAGCTGATACGCATTTTGCTCACTCATGACACGCGTTGTGTCCGAATTATCGTGTTTGTAGGTGGTTTTGCCTGCGCTATCCTTGATTTCTTTAATCGCATAGGCTTGTCGGTATTCTCCGAGGTTGGCAAATGCACTATAGGCTTGCGCCATCTCCAGTGTATTTGTACCTTTACTTAGACCACCAAGGGCAATCGCCAGGTTTTTGTCTTCATCCGTCAGCTGTATGCCTACACTTTTGGCAAAATTAATGCCTGTGTTAACACCTATTTTATCAAGTAGCCAAACGGCCGGAATATTTTCCGATTTCGTAATGGCTTCCGTCATACTGATCGTTGAAGAATATCCATGCAAGTTACCAGGACAGTAGTTACCAAAACATTGCTTCGCATTACTCAGCGAGGAATTGGCACTGTAATTTCCTGATTCAAGCGCCGGTGCATAAGACACAATCGGTTTAAAAGCTGAACCTGGTTGTCTTCGACTCTGCGTTACACGGCTATAACCTTTAGTCTGATAATCCCGTCCACCCAAGAGGGCAACGAGGCTACCATTCTCATGATTCATGATGACCATGGAGCCTTGGACCTGTTGATCATCTTTGCTTGCCTCGAACAAACTGTCATCTGTGAAGGCCGTTTCCATGGCTGTTTGAGCCTGAGCATCCATGGTTGTATAGATTTTGTATCCGCCGATATTCAGATCATCTTCCGTTTTGCCTGTTACTCGCTCAGCTTCACGAAGTACATAATCTATAAAACCTTGATACTTCCTGTCTTTCTCTGGTCGCTTATAGTTATAGTTAATCTCTTTTGCTTCGTCCATCTCCGCCTTGGTAATGTAGCCTTGTTCATACATCAGCTGCAATACCACACCTCGACGTGCTTTTGAGTCGTTTGGATTGCTCACCGGATTATAGGCAGAAGGCCCTTTCGGCATAGCTGCCAATGTAGCAATTTGCCACAACTTCAACCTCTTGAGATCAGTAACTCCAAAGTAAAATTCAGATGCCGCTTTAATCCCGTAACGCTGATGTCCGAAGAAAATCCGGTTCAGATACATCGTCAGGATTTCGTCTTTTGTGTACTTGCGCTCTAATGCCATGGCAATCGATACTTCCGTTGCTTTACGAAAGAACGTTTTGTCACGGGACAAGAACATGTTCTTGGCAAGCTGTTGGGTTAGTGTACTACCACCTTCCACCATGGAACGAGCCATGACATCCTTAACGGCTGCACGCCCAATGGACCAGATATCCACGCCTTGATGATCGTAGAATCGCTTATCCTCCGTTGCAACAAAGGCTTGCTTCACCAGTTCAGGAATATCATCTTCTTTGACGGGTTCCAGCTTCTGAATGGATAGCTCCCCCATTAATTGGCCATTGCGATCATATACTTTTGAAGTTTCATTAATTGTGGTTTTGTCCTTGTTGGCTTTGAGCAGATTTTCACCACTCACCATAATAAATAAATATCCGCCAAGTGCACAGAATATGGCGATTGCCATCGTGAAAAACAGTGTCCATCCAACGCGTTTACCCGTAATTTTTTTCTTTTTAGAGGTCTTTGGCTTCGCTTTTTTGGGTGACTTGTTATTGTTGTTGCGATTGTTAGACCTCGACAACGGATCGTTTGGCATGTTAACCTCCTGACTCCCTTTCGGTTGCATAATTTCTATTCGTCTATAGGCTCAGGCATATATTAAACATATTTTGCCCGGAATGAAAAGAACAACCCTTTATTCAGGTTGCTCTGTTTCAATACCTATACTTGTAGACGAAATGGTTGGTGAAAAGGTTTCGTAATTTTTTTAAGCTTCGCCGCTGTTATCTTGCTGCATCAGCGATACGCTGCGTTGCGGCGTGAACGTGGAGATGGCATGCTTGTAGACCATTTGCTGGCGTCCGTCGCTGTCAATGACGATCGTAAAATTGTCAAATGCCTTGATCGTCCCGCGGATTTGGAAGCCGTTGGTCAGATAGACCGTAGCAGGAATATTTTCTTTCCGCAGTTGGTTCAAGAACGTATCTTGGATGTTGATGGACTTGTTCATTAGCCGTACCCCCATTGGTTCATTTGAATTCGTGTTCAAGTAATATTCAATATCGCTGAGTAGCTTTCGTGCTATTATATCATGAACAGTTTCATATAATCCACAAAAACCCCTTGTCTGCTATTTTCCCCCCAATCTTGGCGAGGTGAACAAATAGAAGACTTATCCATTATACACCGCTTGTCTGTTTTGCAAAAGAGGGACAAAATTTTCATTTTAAAGCACAGTTATTCGTTGTTTGGAGAATGATTAATCTCTACCATCTGTTCTAGTGATAAATAAAAACCTCTATCCTTTTGATGACTAAAAGGTAGAGGTTTACATATCTTGATCTAATCGATGCCTGTCAGAAGAATACTAATAATCGCTCAAATTAATCAAATTTTCGTGTAATCAATTCACTTATCTGCTTGTATTTCCCTTCAAAATCCTGGGTATCCGTCATGTCAACCCATTCAATATCCTTCATATGGCGGAACCAGGAAAGCTGCCGTTTGGCAAACCGACGTGTATCCCTCTTCAACCACTCAACCGCAGCTTCCCAACTCACTTCCCCTTGCAGGAACGCTGCAATCTCCTTATACCCCAGTCCTTGCATGGAAATATGACCTCTGGCCACTCCGCGTTCCAACAGGGACTTCACTTCATCCACCAGACCTTGTTCGATCATCAGATCAATCCGCTCTTCTACCCGGGCGTACAACTTCTGCCGATCCATTGTCAAACCAACAATAAGAAGGTCATAAGGCGACTCTTTCTTCTGTACTGCCAGCTGATCAGACCACTTCTCGCCTGTGAGATGATGGATCTCAAGCGCACGTACAATTCGCCGCTGGTCATTCGGATGCAGACGATCCGCACTAACGGGGTCAACTTCCCTCAATCGATCATGTAGGGCCTGTGCTCCGTGTTGCTCCGCATAGCTGAATTGTTCCTCTCTGAACGCTTCATCTGAACCACTATCCGAAAATTGGAAGCCGTAACATACTGATTCCACATATAGACCAGTGCCACCTACAATAAAAGGCATTTTACCGCGTTCATGGATTTCACTAATCAATCGTGTACAACTCTCCTGAAACTCGGCCACAGAATACGGATACTCCGGTTCATGGATATCAATGAGATGATGAGGTACACCCTTCATTTCTTCAGAGGTAATCTTGGCAGTTCCGATATCCATTTCACGATATACCTGCATCGAATCGCCTGAGATAATCTCACAATTGAAAGCTTGGGCAAGCTCGATGCTCATTCTTGTTTTGCCTACTGCTGTTGGTCCAACCAGCACAAGCAGTTTAGGTTTTGGTTTAACTTCCACTTTCAACATTAATCACTCCGTACAGGGTTTTTGCATTCGCCCGATCAAGTATTTCAAATCCGAGCCTGTCAAACTCCGCGCTGCCGCGCTTTTCTTTCATGACTACCCGTTTACGGGCGACACGTTTCGCTTCCATAATGCTCTGTTCATTCAGTGCGTGAGCATTTGCATAATCTCTCAAGGGCTGTATAGCACTTGAATCCATCATCGGTTCACGGAACATGGGGTCAAAATATACGGTATCACAGCTTCGATCCGGCATGGAGCGAAGCAACTCAAGATGATCCACATGCCGCAGATCTATGCGCCGGAAAGCCTCATCCACCAAGGGCTGGTTGCTTTTATAATGGGACATGCCCTCCAGCAGCAGGGTATAGAGCGGTTGAGAACTTTCACATGCGATGACTTGTCCACTCTTCCCAGCCGCAACCGAAAATACCAGCGCATCTGAACCGAGTCCAGCGGTACAATCAACAATGGTGTCTCCTTCGATTACCGCACCAGCTTCCAGCATGGGATCGGCTTCCCCTCTTAGAACACGTTTAGCGCGAACAAATCCCATACTGGGGTGAAACTCAAGCTCCGTTGCATCCTTGCGAAACAAGCGTGCTCTGCCATTGAGCACGACCAGTATTTCGTTGATACCATAATGTTCAATCAGTTTGGGTAAAGACGTTCTATTGCGCGGTACGTAGGTACCTCCTGTCGTTTCGGCGAGCTTACGCGCACGCTCCACCTGAGAGGCAATCTCCTTTTCACCGGTTGTAATGTACATAATGTCCCCCTAAATAGCTACATCACTCGTTTAAATAATTTTTCCAGATCATACGTTGAAAATGAAACCACAATCGGCCGCCCATGTGGACAAGTGTAGGGCTGACGACATGAACCCAGACGCTGAATTAACACTTCTGCTTCCTGATCCGTCAGCTTCTGGTTCGCTTTGATGGACGCCTTGCAGGAGCACATAATGGATGCAGCTTCTCGCATCTTGGCCACATCTATGCTGCGTTCACTAAGAACCCACTCGGACATTTCTTCGATAATGTCTTTCTCGTCCCCTTTGGGGAACCAGAACGGGTGGGAACGCACACGAAACGTCTGTCCACCAAAATGCTCCAAATATACACCCGCCTGCTCGAACCAGGCCAGTCTTGTTTTCAGCTTTTCCGTCTCCGAAGGTGTAAATTCGAGCGTAATAGGCAGCAGTAACTCTTGTGAGGCCTGGGCAGGGTTACCAAATTTCTCGTAATAGTATTCATAATTCACGCGTTCATGAGCAGCATGCTGATCAATCAAATATAAACCTTGGTCATTTTGCGCGATTAAATACGTACCATGATGCTGTCCGATCAGACTCAGCTCCGGAAATGCGGGCATGGATGCATCTGATTTGATGGCAGCAGCAAGTTTAGTGGCATCAGGCAGACCTGAAGTTTTCCACGTCCGTTCACTTCTCGGAACTGAAGACGGATTGTAGGTTGACCGAGCTTCCCTAACGGGTGAATTTACGGATTCGAAGCGATACGTAGCCGATTTGACTTCTTCCAGCGGTTTTTCTATTGCTACACGACCTCCACCATCTTGAGAAGACAGGTCAGTTTTGGGAAAAGCCTCGGTAGAACTAGCACTTACATCCTTAGTACCTTCCTGCACGTCAGCGGATGTCTGCACCCCGTCATGACTAGCAATCTTCTGCAAAATATCTCTGTTCCAACTTTCTAACTGCTCCGGGGGGAGTGTAATCTCAGGTGGAGCTTCGGGTAATGGCACTGAGTGACCCTGTTCAGATACCGGCTGTCCTGTGGCCACATCCGCCGGAGCATCCAAATCCAGATCATCATCTTCCGTAGTCAACTTCAGCGATGCACTAGCAGGTTTCCCGAGTGGACCTTGTTGTCCATATCCTTCTGCATCAGATGCATCTTTCAGCGGACCACGTGGAAAGAGGAATTGCTCCTGAATAAAGGAGCTATCGTCCCCACGTCGAATCTGCTGTTTTTTGACCTGTGGAATCAATACCTCCTGCCGGAGTATCCCCCGCAACGTCGTCTCTATGAATTCATATAGTTCTGGTTCCTTGCTGAAGCGAACCTCCAACTTGGCCGGATGCACGTTCACATCCACGAGAGAGGGGTGCATCTCCAACTGCACCACGACAAGTGGGAAGCGATTGATGGGCAGCAAGGTATGGTAGGCTTTGAGAATCGCCTGATTGAGACCGTAATTGCGAACAAATCGCCCATTAACAATCGTCGACATACCACCACGGTTCGCTCGTGTCCATTCTGGCAGGCTGATCAGCCCACTCACCCGGTAATCCAGACTTTCTCCCTGAATGGGAAGCATCGCTTTGGCAGCACTTGTACCATAGATCGCTGCAACCACTTGCAGCAGATCACCGTTGCCCAACGTCTGAAGCAACACATTCTCATTATGGCGCAGTCGGAACGAAATGTTTGGATGAGACATCGCCATCCGGTATAGGACATCTGATATATGTCCCAGTTCCGTCTGGATCGTTTTCATATATTTGAGTCTGGCTGGTGTATTGTAAAATAGTTCTCTCACTGCAAAATCTGTACCTTGGGGTGAGGTTGCATCTTCATGAGAGACAAGGTTCCCGCCTTCAATCACGATGCGGCGCCCCCGCCCATCATTGTCACTTGCCGACAGTACCTCTACCTTGGATACTGCAGCAATACTCGCCAAGGCTTCTCCACGGAATCCAAGACTTGTGATCTGGAACAGATCTCGGCCATGGGCTATTTTGCTGGTCGCATGACGATAAAAGGCCGTTTCCATATCCTCTGGCTCGATACCTGAACCATTGTCTTTGACACGAATACTGAGGAGTCCGCCCTCTTCCACCGTCACTTCAATCTTGGTGGCGCCTGCATCCACCGAGTTTTCGAGCAACTCCTTGACAACTGAAGCAGGCCGTTCGACCACTTCACCCGCCGCGATCTGGTTGGCAATATGTTCATCAAGCACATGTATTTTCGCCACAGGTTTTCCCCTCCCTTATACTCAGGATAATTGCTGTGCCTTCAATTTGAGATCATTCAATATCTGCATCGCCTGAAGAGGCGTCATATTCATGACATCGATATCTTTCATCGTACGGATGAATTCTCGCGCTGGTTTATCCACCGCAACTACATCCGGTTTCGTTGCCACATTCGGCTCATCATCCCCAAAGATGGACAGTTGAACCACATCCGATTGGCTTGCACTGGACTGTGCTTTGCTGTTTGCTTTCTTGGCATGTTGCTTCCCTGCCGAATCTTCAATAGAAGGTGTGTACTCTGCAATATCCACAATCTCGTGTTCCCGGATCAATGGTGCTGAATCCGTGTGCTGGAATTCTTCACCTTTTACATTCAGGCCTGTTTCCTGCTTTTCGCTTCCGATATATTCACTGCCTACAGCTACTTGTGCAGCCGCATGTTCGAACCCATGCAATAGTCCATTCGCCCGCTCAATAATGCTATCAGGCAGACCTGCAAGGCGTGCACAATAGATACCATAACTGCTGCTGGCTGCCCCGGCAATCAATTTGCGCAGGAAATTAACTTTGTCACCACTCTCCTGTACCGCCATCGAGTAGTTGGCCAGCTTGTCCAGACTCTCCTCCAGATGAGCAAGCTCATGGAAATGAGTTGATACAAGAGCTTTACAGCCGATAATATCATGTACATATTCAATAACAGACTGAGCAATCGCCATACCTTCGCTGGTTGATGTCCCACGTCCCAATTCATCGATAATAATCAGACTGCGTGGTGTGGCTTTGTCCGTCATGACCTGAATGTCGGCCATCTCCACCATGAATGTGCTTTGTCCGCCAATGAGATCATCCGCGGCACCGATCCGTGTGAAAATGCGATCCATGATCGGCACTTCCGCCTGACCCGCAGGTACAAAACAACCCACTTGCGCCAAAATGGAGATTAAAGCGACCTGTCGCATATACGTACTCTTACCAGCCATATTTGGACCGGTAATCAGCAGAATACGTGCCTCTTCCTTGGTCATTGCCGTGTGATTGGCAATAAATGCGCCATCTCGCATAACCGCCTCAACGACCGGATGGCGTCCTTCTTCCACAACCAGATCATAGCCGTCGGTCAACGTAGGACGTACAAAGTTTCGCTCAGCACTAATCACCGCAAAAGATTGATACACATCAATTTCGGCTACCTGTTCGGCCAGCTTCTGCAATCTTGCAATCTCTTTGTTCAGCCGCTCGCGCAGCTCTGCGAACAGCCCATACTCAATATCAACCATTTTGTCCTGAGCTTCGAGAATCAGCGTCTCTTTTTCCTTCAACTCCGGCGTAATGTAACGTTCTGCATTGGCAAGTGTCTGTTTACGTTCATAACGTCCCTCTGGCAGCGCGGACAGATTGGACTTGGTGATCTCGATATAATAACCAAATACTTTGTTATATCCAATCTTCAGCGATCGAATGCCTGTCGCCTCACGCTCTCTCGCTTCCAGCTCGGCAATCCACTGTTTCCCGTTAACCGAAGCCTCACGCAATTCATCCAGACGTTCATGGTACCCTTCACGAATCAGACCTCCGTCCCTTACCGATACCGGCGGCTCGTCCACAATAGCTTGCCCGATGGCTTCACGCAGATCATTGCAATCATCCATCGTTTCGGCAATATGCTGCAATGTTGCGGAAGATGATCCTGCGCAATGTTGACGAAGTCCTGGAATTTTCTCCAGCGATGACTTGAGCGCATTCAGGTCACGACCATTGGCATTACCAAACGCGATCCGACCTACCAAACGTTCCAGATCGTAGATGTCTTTGAGTTCTGCCCGAAGGTCCTCACGCAATATAAACTGGTTGTACAGCGTATCCACTGCTTCAAGGCGCTCATTAATCTTCCCTTTTTGCAATAATGGCTTATCGACCCAGCGACGCAACATCCTTGCACCCATGGACGTCTCGGTCCGATCAAGCAACCAGAGTAATGAACCTTTTTTGGAGCGTTCACGCACAGTTTCCACCAATTCCAGGTTTCGGCGGGTAAACGGGTCCAAGATCATATAATGATCTGGTTCATACGTTGAGATTTGTGTTAATTGTCCTAGAGAACGTTTCTGTGTCTCACTCAGATAGGAGAAAAGACGTGCAATGCACGCTTGACGTTCAGGCTCTAATCTGGCCCACACAGCCTCGCCAAACTGCTGACGGACCAGATCTTCCTTATTCTTTGTCCAGGACGTGTAGACCACAGGGCGACCGATTGGAGACGCCTCGGCTTCTACCGTTTCAAGCAGCGCTGCATCCCCCACCAGCTCCGATGGTTCGTAGATGCCGATTTCATCTTTAAGCCACTCCTTGGAATAGGGCACCGATGTCACATACAACTCACCCGTTGACAGATCACAGGCCGCCAGCGCCAACGTATTTTGATTACCTGTAAGACAGACCATGTAGTTGTTGGACTTATCCCCCAGCGTTTTGCCTTCCATCACCGTTCCGGGTGTAACCACACGTACAATTTCACGTCGTACCATGCCTTTCGTTACACTTGCATCTTCCATCTGTTCACATATCGCAACTTTATATCCTTTTTCAATCAGACGCTGTATGTAATTGTCAGCCGAATGATAAGGTACACCGCACATCGGAATTTTATCATCCGTGCCTCCGTTACGTGCGGTCAGCGTGATCTCTAGTTCACGGGAAGCATTAATTGCATCCTCAAAGAACAGTTCATAGAAGTCACCCAGTCTAAAAAATAGAAAAGCATCCTGTGCTTCGGCCTTCACTTGCAAATATTGTTGAATCATTGGCGTATACTGAGCCATGATGAATATCCTCCATCCCGTTCCTATAATGTCAGGAAGAAACGCGTCCTGGAAGGACAATAAGACGGTCAGGCACTGTGTTTGCGCCTCCGCCTTATGTGTTGGCTATTCGCCACTTCCTTCAAGGGTTGCTGCTCCATATCTTCCGTAGCTATCACTTATAAAGGTTGTTCAAAAAGTCCGCTTTTGATTACGAAAAATGCCTAGTGGCATCATCAGCGTCGAATATGGCATTCAGCCGAAATGTCCGTTGCTCACGTAGTTTTCCTACGCTCCGATACTCCATTTCTAGCTTCATCCCATCTTCTCGGTACTGAAAACCGTTCTTTTTGAACACGTACTTAAAAAGACTTGCTTCTTATTATATCAAAAAAACGTCCGTACTTCATGAACCTGCCCGAATATTCCAGAGTTTGCGAATATCGCGGCTCTCATCCCATGTTCTTCCCAGTTTTAATTGAAGGATTAACGGAGACGCATACCGTTCATAACGTGCATATCCATCCAACTTCTTCAGATCATCTACGAGGGCTGGGATGTGTTCCTTAATCATTTCCCGCTTTCCTTCATAAAAAGCGGCATGAACCTCAGCTTTCGCCAACGGTCGCTGCCGTAATTGAGTATACCCGCTCGCGATCAGACCTGCCAAGGCCACAACACCTTTCGCAACAAGGGGTGACACAAGAAAGCTGGGTAACGTACGATACTCAAACCCACCATAGGATTTCAGACGAAAATCACCAAGTGCTCCATAACGGGGTCGCCTTCCCGATCCACGGGGGTCTTGAAGAAATGCCAGTGGCAATGCCAGATAATTGTCCAGTGCACGAAGCAGTTCCCCGGTAAGATTCACCCCGCTAAAATGAATATGACCACCCAAAGGTAACCCCCGTTGTGGCATCCCTCCTGCCTGCCAGATGAGCGAGTGATCACTGATGCTGCGGGAAGCGGCTGCAAATGCCCTCATCAGATGGGCCAGCAGTTCTCGTGGTTCGGAGCTGGGAGCCGGTCTCAGTTCGGCAACCGGATATATGCGCCGTCCACCAATCGTCACGGAATCACAGCCTGCCATTCCTGTACGTTCAAGAAATTTGGAGGCGGGTACGATTTTGGATTCCGGCATCTGCACCAGAAGAAACTCCGGGTCCATGCCGAGTATCGGAGTGGGTCTGTGATTCGCCTCCTCATCCAGTAGTTCCTGATGCTGCTTCCAGCTTTCCCTATAGGTAGCAGCAAGGTTGGTCACCCCTTTCCAGGGACACGAGTCGATCGAAATCACTGCACATCCGCCATTCTCTGAAGATTCCATTCGAACAGCTCCATGATCCAGTCCTAGCGTATACAGCGTTTTGATCGCAAGTCGTTCTATGCGCTTGAACAAGGTTGAACTCGCTTCACGCTCCAACAGAGTTTCCTGTGCCCCTCCCATGCCACTAGTATCCTTGCGCTTGATCCGGATTGCCTGCAGACAACTTATCTCTACGTCATAGCGTACACGCAAGCCTGGTTCACGTTTGCGCCGATCGTGCAGTGACAGTACTTCAATGCCTGCCTGTTTCAGCCGTTCTGCACGTTCTCCGGCAGTCATCCTTTCATATCGGCGCAGCGCTTCCTCCGCTTGTTCCATCACATTCATCACGTCCCCCCTCCCAGATCATGCAACTAAAATAAAAATAACCCCGCAATGCGGAGCCTTCCCGTGAAAGGTATTCCAGGCACATTGCGAGGCTCGTTACCACCCATTTTTCAATATTTAAGAAGAAAGAGGGCTTACGCCCTCTTCACCGCGCCTTCTGGCGCATATGCTACCTTAGGTTATCAAATACAGGCGTCAATCTCACAGCTCATCGTCGAGCAGATCGGGATCGAGATCGTCATAATCTCCATCGCCACTGCCAAAGTCATAGTCCTTGTCTTCGTAATCACCGCATCCATCTGTGCAGACCTTCACACAAACTTTAGTCTCGGCAACGAGTTCCACAGCGAATTCCCGTTCTACCCGGATAATTACACTGCTTCCACCTGCTGATACTGTGGCTTCCACACAGCTAGGTTCCTGCGTTGCATCCGCAGATACCTCTACTGTGGAAGTCCGGTGTTTCGGGTCCAGATAGGACAAAGGCACATGTTCTACATACGAGACCGTTTCTTTGGCTACATCCGTCTGAGAATTTTTGTCGTAGGAATACCAAATGTTGATATCGTAAGTACCAATAACTTCAATTCCGTCACCCGCTGATACGGCTTCATATTGGTGGTTGATAATCCAAGCCCCCAAAATACTTGTCGGACCATTTGGCGGAGTCACGGTATGTGTTACGGTAGAGAACTTACGACCTTTGCCGCAGATCGCCTTCGTGATAATCTCTCTACATTGATGTTTATGACTCAATGACATCTTTAAACCTCCTCCATACAATCATTCACTACAAGTGTATGCAGGGCATTCGTCTAGGGTGACAACTATTTTCTATTATTCGTTTGTAGATTGGGACCGGTCCGAGATTGGGGACGGCGCTTTGTCCTTCTTCGCGACTTTCAGATACAGCGCGAGTTCACGGCACAGCTGGAGAATTGCAGAACGAATCTCGAATTCTTCCCTTGTATCCGGCAGCTCCATACGTTTGAATTCTTCTTGCACATCCGCAAGAAGTTTTTCAGTTCGTCCGGTGTAAGATTCAGTAAGTACATCCTGACTAAGCTGATCGAACAGCTCCGATACCATTTCCGCATGTGGCATCTTCTGATAGATCTGGGACACCAGATGCATCATGTGCTGGATGGAGTCCAGCTGCGTTTTGCGCATATAGAAGTAGACACTCCATTCCTCATTCGGATGAATCACCTGATTCTCCAGAGACCGCTTGGCAGCATCAATACCGCCCAGAATCGCTTGATCTGCTTCAATCAGCTCTCTCCCCGCCCATGCTTCATTGGGATTACGCAGCGTGGCCGCAAATTCCTTGAAAATCTTCGAGAAGAGTTCATCGATTCGTTTCCGAATGCGCAGCATCTGTGGATCTGCTGCCGGCATATAGGCCAGGTTAACCGCCATTGCGGAACCAAGACCAATTAACAGCAAAGCAATTTGTACAAGGACGACATGCACGTCCATCTCCCCGCCGCCGAACACCCGAAACACCACAACAGAACCTGTAACAATACCTTCTTTGAAGCCTACCCGGACAATAGCCGGGAATGCGATCAATATGTATACCCCCAGCACCCAATAATGGAAGCCTAGAAAGTGAAAAAGTACACTTGCAAATAAAAGTCCAACTACGGAAGCAAAGAACCGCGCCGATATGGTGCGAATACTTCGTTTTCTCGTTACATCCACGCCAAGAATGGCAAGCAATCCCGCTGATGTTGGTCCCGGCAAGCGACACCAGTCTGCAATCAATACAGCCATTAATGCGGCAATTGCAGTTTTAATTACTCTAAAACCCATTTAATATTCCATCTCCTCTAAGCTGCAAAAAAATTCTTAGCCAGCTCGTCGCCTCTTTCATTATCATGACTAGTATGTCTCATCCAAAAGTAAACTAGACGACATCAACCGACATGCGCATGCATGCCGGTCACAGCAACACGCCCCGAATGAGGGACGCTGGCAAGTTAGATCGTTGCGACAGAACCTCAAGGCCCTCTTCTCCAATCATCGCATTCATTCCGGATCTGCGCGGAATAATCATACTAAATATGGTACTTGATTTTACGGTATCGGGCAACGTGACACCCCTTGTGAAATTGTATACATATCATCCCCGGTCACATTACGAGTAAAACACTCCGTATCACCTGCGGCCAGCCAGCATTTTGCGTTCTGCATAGACAACAAGTTGGTACATGGCTGTTGCAACTGCAGCAATAATTAACAGACTTGATAATACAAGTGTGAAGTTGAATACCTGGAATCCGTAGATAATCAGATAACCGAGCCCTTGTTTGGCGACCAGAAACTCACCTACAATTACACCAACCCAAGCCATGCCAACGTTCACTTTCAAGGTCGATACAATCGCCGGAAAAGAAGCAGGTAATACAACTTTCGTAAAAATCTCGGAACGGTCTCCACCAAACGTACGAATGACTTTAATATAATTGGGATCCACTTCATTGAAGCTGTTATACACGACCAATGTCGTGATAATGACCGTGATGGACAATGTGGTCATAACAATCGCTGTAAAACCCGCGCCGAACATCACAATAAAGATTGGGCCAAGTGCTACCTTTGGCATACTGTTGAACACAACCATATAGGGGTCCAACACTTTTGACAAAAAAGGAGACCACCAAATTAAAACCGCAAGCAAGGTTCCCACCAGTGTTCCCAGTAAAAAACCAACTGCCGTTTCCCCTACGGTTACCCCGACATGTGCCCACAACTCGCCACTAGCGATGTCCTTGCCAATCTGGGCAAAAACCTTACTCGGATAACTGAATAACAGTACATCAATCCAACGGAGTCTGCCTGCCACTTCCCATAGCAAAAACATACATACTAACATAGATAACTGTACGGCAAGCACTTGATGTCGCCATCTGGCCACCTGCTGAATATGATTCCGATGCAGCTGCCCCATCCATTCGTCACGCTTTTCCTGCTTCGGATTCATTGGATTCACGCGTCTTCCTCACCTCCCCCGGGCTGATCCAGTTCACTCCATAACGCCTGAAACAACGCATTGAATCCTTCTTGTTCCCTGGCATGAAACGGTTGAGCCTTCCGAATTCCATCGGGGATGATAAACTCACGACGGATGCGGCCGGGATTGCGATCAAGCACAATGACGCGGTCACTGACCGCAATGGCTTCAGACAAATCATGGGTGACGAGAACGGATGTTTTGCCAAACTGTTTTAACGTGTCCGAGACCAGATCCTCCAATTGCAGCTTGGTTTGATAATCAAGTGCTGAGAATGGTTCATCCAACAATAAAATCCCTGGGTCGGTTGCCAGCGTGCGCACCAGGGCTACTCGCTGTCTCATGCCTCCTGAAAGCTCTGAAGGGTACTGATTCTCCGTTCCGGCCAACCCCATACTTACCAGCAGTTCCCGTACACGCTCACGGCTCCGTTCATCCAGTCTGCCTGTTAGTTCAAGACCGATCAAAGCATTATCCAGAATGGTCCGCCATGGAAACAGATAGTCCTGTTGAAGCATATAACCAATCTGTGCTGAGGGGCCGCCAACAAGTTTGCCTTTAACCTTAACCTCTCCTCGGGTGGGTGTGAGCAGACCGGCAATGATCGACAACAATGTCGTTTTACCGCATCCACTCGGTCCAACCAGACTGACGAACTCTCCTTTTTGGATCTCCAGACTCAAGTCCTCAATCACCAAGGAAGCTTCCCGCTCGCTGACGTATACTTGAGAGATCCCCTCCAGTCGGATCACACTTTCGGATTCAGGCATTCTGCTCACTTCCTTTCCTGAATACCCCATTACTTTGATTTCGTAGCTTCTTCCGCATAGGCATTATCCACAATGGCATTCAAATCCACGCGTTCTTTCAACTCTCCGGCGGCACTCATGACATCAAGCAGATTGTTCCACTCTTCCTCATCAATGATTGGATCCGTTGCATAGCTGCCCTGTTCCCTATAACGGTTCACACTGCTTACCAAAATGGCTGGATCGATGTCTTTGAAAAAAGGAGAAATGACTTCAGCGATCTCTTCAGCCGTATGGGAATCCACCCATGCCTGCGCTTTGTGTAGACCATTCGTAAACTTCTGTACGATATCCTTATTGTCGTTAAGATAACTCTGTTTCGTCATGAAGACGGTATAAGGCAGAAGACCACCTTCTGTGCCAAAAGATGCAACAACCTTGCCCCGACCTTCTTGTTCAAAGATCGATGCCTGGGGTTCAAACAGTTGAACATAATCACCCGTGCCTGAGGCAAAAGCAGACGCAATGTTGGCAAAGTCCACATTTTGAATCAGCTCCAGATCACTTTGCGGATCAATGCCATGTTTGTTCAGTGCGAACTCCCCTGCCATTTGCGGCATGCCGCCTTTGCGTTGACCGAGAAATGTGGAATCCCTCAGTTGCTCCCAATCGAAGCTATCTTCTGTGTTACGAGCGAACAGAAATGTACCATCCATCTGGGTGAGCTGGGCAAAGTTAATGACCGGATCTTCCGCTCCCTGCTGATAGACATATATGGACGTCTCCGCCCCTACCAGTGCGATATCCACCGAACCTGCGAGTAATGCCGCCATCGTTTTGTCACCACCAGCAGTCGTTTGAATATCCACCTCAAGTCCCTGCTCTTCAAAAAAACCTTGAGCCACAGCGACATACTCCGGTGCGTAAAATACCGAACGAGTCACTTCGCCAATCGTAATCTTGGCTTCATTCTCTTCCTTATTACAGCTGGTGAGTGCCACAATGATAATCAGCAGAATAACGATGCCCCGGACGAACCATGGCGTGTATTTCATGTTGTTTCCCTCCTTCACTGGTTTCAGCAGTTTCTCTCTATTATGGATATGCCGATGCCCAACAAAAGGTTAAGAACTTAAATGCAAAAAAGAGCCGGGCAATGATGCCCGACTCTTCAGCTCTTCGAAATGTTATTCAATATGGTATATATGGGATACCTACAGCTTGTAAATCTCGGCGTATTTGGCTTCCAGATAATCGGCCAGATAATCCGGGTTCAATTCTTCACCCGTTACGGCGACAATCAATTCGGAAGGTGTGCGACTTTTCCCATAACGGTAGATCTTGTCTGTAAGCCATTCCTTAATTGGAATCAGATTACCTTCGGCAATGAAGGTATCAAACTCCGGCATTTCCTTGCGCAATGTATGTAGAATTTGAGCTGCATACATATTACCCAGAGAATACGAAGCAAAGTAACCAAAGTCACCACCAGACCAGTGAACATCCTGAAGAACGCCGTCTCCATCATTCGTTGGCATAATACCGAGGTATTCCTTGTATTTTGCATTCCAGGTCTCCGGCAGGTCTTTCACTTCCAGACCATCGTTGAATAACATTTTCTCAATCTCATATCGGATAATAATATGCAGGTTATAGGTCAGTTCATCCGCTTCAATCCGAATGAGTGAACTCTCCACCCGGTTGATTGCACGATAGAAATCTTCCAGTGCAACATCGCTCAGTTGTGGGAAATGCTGCTGCAAATCTTTGTAATAACGTGTCCAGAATGGCAGGCTGCGCCCAATCATGTTTTCCCAAAGACGGGACTGGGACTCATGAATCCCCATGGACGTACCTTCGGCAAGGAGGGTACCCGCCAGACTGTCATCAATATTTTGCTCGTACAGGGCATGCCCGCCCTCATGCAGGGAACTGAAGACTGCGCTTGCTACATCATCTTGCAGATAATGTGTTGTGATCCGCACATCACCCGGGTTAAGGCCCGTTGCAAAAGGATGAACACTCTCGTCCAATCGTCCAGCTTCAAAGTCATAGCCCATTTGTTCCAAGATGAACAGACTGAATTTTTCCTGCTGTTCGGTGTCAAACAACTGATTCAGGAACTCTGTATTTGGCTTGTTTTCTGAAGCATTAATCTTCTCTTGCAGAGGCACCAAACGTGCTTTGAGGCGGGCGAACACAGCATCCACTTTCTCAACCGTCAGATCCGGTTCATACATGTCAAGCAACGTATCATAACGTGTATCCTTCACACCCCAATAATCAATAAACTCCTGTTTGAGCTTAACGATATCTGTCAGATATGGGGAGAACCCTGCAAAATCACTGTTATGTTTCGCATCTTCCCATGCGGTTTCGGACTTGGCCGTGAGCACGGTATATGCTTGTACTTTTTCCGGTGGTACGGATTGACTGCGATCATATTCTTTCTTGCAATCTTCAACCAGACGACGATCTATATCTTCGAGCTGTTCCAATACCGCCGGAGTCGTTAATGCATCCAGGTAAGTCTTCATGTCAGCCGAGGTTTGCAACTTGAATGCTTCGGTGGACAACATACCCAGCGTCTCCGAACGAGTCGGAACGCCTTTTTTCGGCGCACCTGTGCGCAGATCCCAGTGAAGCAAACCAATGGCTTCATGATAGCTCTTAATTTTACGAGCCAGATTACGGAAGGATTCCAAATGTTCCTGTGTTTGTTTATCCATTGTTATCGTTCACCTCTTCAAAAAAAATGTTATACCCTATTGATGATACTTTTTGCATTGCGTATAATCAACTTTTAACAGATGAAAATTGCATTATTCTCCTTAAGATACGTGTTCAAAAAGTCTGATTTTCATTACCGAGAAGATAGAAATGGCGTTCAACTTCGATGCTGATGATGCCCTCAGGCATGATTCGTAATCAAAAGTGGACTTTTTGAACAACCTCTAAAGGGTTGGAGTAATGCCATCTGCTGACCGTGAAATACTATTAAAGCAAAGGCGCGTAGGACAAGCTGCATCATATGCAAGTGGCCGTGCTCGTCGTATTGGATAACAGGAGGCAATGGACATGAACAACATTCAAGAGATTTTGACTTACAACAAATCATTTGTCGAGACCAAAGAATACGAAAAGTATACGGCTGGCAAGTTTCCAACCAAAAAGATGGTTATCATCACTTGTATGGATACACGTCTGGTGGAATTGCTGCCCAAGGCTATGAACTTGAAAAACGGCGATGTGAAAATCATCAAAAACGCAGGCGCAATTATCTCTCAGCCTTTCGGGAGTGTAATGCGTAGTGTACTTGTCGCCATCTATGAATTGGGTGCAGATGAAGTCCTGGTAGTGGGACATACGGAATGTGGTATGGCTTCCCTTCACGCTGAGACCATGATTGGACATATGGTTGAGCGTGGCGTATCGGAAGAAGTCATGACTACTCTGGAGAATTCGGGCATCCGTTTACAAAAATGGTTGCGTGGGTTTGACAGCGTTGAAGAAGGGGTAAAACATACTGTGGAAGTGATCAAAAAGCATCCATTACTTCCTCCCAATGTACCCGTCCACGGCATGGTTATCGATTCTGCTACAGGTGAACTTGATCTTGTCGCTGAGGGGTATGGACAACAGGCATCTCTCTAAATGGTTTGGAGTGCGGACCTTATGGTTCGCACTTTTTTTGTCTAAATTAAGGCAGTTGTTCTGTCAGGTTGTCAAACCATACAGTTTCAGTGTACACTTTTTATGAAAGCGGTCAAAGAAAGTAAAAACGATTGTTCTCTCTGACCTAGCCCTAATATTAAGGAGACATGTGCATGAACATACTTTCCTACGGATTGCTCGGGCTGCTTACCCGCGAGGAGTCATCGGGCTACGATCTGATGCTGAAAATCCAGCCTCATTGGCAGGCGAAACACAGCCAGATCTACCCACTCCTGTCCAAGATGGAAAACGATGAGTTATTGGCCTCCCGCTGGGTACAACAGTCTGACAAACCGGACAAGAAAATGTACGCAGTTACGGAAAAAGGCATTGAAAAGCTCTTGGAATGGATGATTACTCCTGTTACCGCACCTGTTACACGCGATGAATTTAATTTGCGTATTTTGTGTGTTGGCATAGCGGAAGACGGAAGCATGAGACGCATTCTTAACGAGCGTAAAAGCTGGTTTATGGAACGCATACGTTATTTCGAGGATCTGAAGTCACGTATACCTCAGGATAATCTTCGTGTAGGCAACCGAGATTTTGGAAGCTACATCCTGGTACAAAAAGGGTTAATGCACGCACAAACAGGCCTGGAATGGTGTCATTGGGTTACCCAATTACTTGATGGCCAAGCTGCAATTCAAGACCCAAGTCCAAGCGTTTCAGAAATTTAATAAAATTTGAAACGTTCCTGCAAGTTGACCGTATTACATGAGTAAGGCCCATTTTTGGGCGATTCAAACAAATTAATCGGGGGGTTACGATCTTTACAATGAAGAAAAAATTCGGAGTTAAACATCTAATGATGGTATTTATGGCCTTTACATTATTGTTCGCAACAGTGGGAGTAGCGAATCCGGATTCTGCAGATGCAAGACGCGGTGGCGGATTCAAATCCGGTACGAAAAGTTATAGCAATACACCTAAGAAATCCGACAGCAATGTAAGCAAATCGAATACGAATAACAATTCCAGCAATGGAGCAGCTACAACGAACCGTGGCGGATTCTTCGGCGGTGGCGGCGGATTCATGAAAGGCATGATGCTTGGTGGTCTTGCTGGTATGATGTTTGGCGGATTGTTCGGTGGCATGGGCGCTCTGGGTAACATCCTTGGATTGCTCGTGAACGTTGCAGCAATTATGTTGATTGTTATGCTGGCTATGGCACTCTTCAGAGCCATCTCCAATCGTCGCAAACCTGCAGCGGATGGTCGTTATGACCGTCGCAATGATCGTGATGATGACCGTAACAGAAACGGACGGTACTAATCTCTATGGTTCTGAGCATGGATGAAATTGTGAATGCAATCTGTATTCATATGGCAGAACGTAAGGGTGTACGTCCAACCGATGTAAATGTAGAACTGAGCTGGGAAGAAGATACAGGTTATTCCGCTGAAGTTTGGATTCAAGGCCGTAGTCAATATCTGGTGGAGTCCAATATGATTGAAGCGATTCTTCGTTACCTGCACAGTGAATACAACATCCGGGCGTACCGTGAGAATGTACGACTTGATCTGGATGAAGAAATCACAGCGATCGTTAATCAATAAGATAGGTCACTCACTGGCCTGATATACGAAAGGCCGCCTCACCTCTGTCGCCTGACAGAGATGGAAGGCGGTCTTTTTGTTTCTGTATTTGTAGCTCTATTTGTGCGTCTATTGTAGTCTCTATACGTCTCTGTGTTACGTTCTAATTCTTGGAAACTACGATTGAAGTTTAACCAGGCTGTAGTTCTTCTTACCTTTACGGATAATGATGAATTTACCGCCAATGGCATGCTCTGCCGACACTGTGAATTCAAGCTCCGTGATTTTCTCACCGTTCATGGAGATAGCGCCTTTAGTGACATCCTCACGCGCCTGGCGTTTGGATGGCTCCAACCCCAGATCTACGAGCCAGTCGACGATATTTTTCGCTTCCCCGTCCGTTTCAAATGTTGGCATTTCCTTGAAACCCTGCTCGATTTCATCTGCTGTCAGGGAACGGATATCACCACTGAACAGCGCCGCTGTAATACGCTTAGCCTGTTCGAGCATTTCTTCGCCGTGAACGAATTTTGTCATTTCTTCCGCGAGTGCTTTCTGTGCTTCACGTCTGTGCGGCTCTGTCTCTACCTTTTCAGCCAAAGCTTCGATTTGTTCTTTGCTGAGGAAAGTAAAGTATTTCAAGTATTTAATGACATCACGGTCATCTGTATTCGCCCAGAACTGGTAGAACTCAAATGGTGTTGTTTTGTTCGGGTCAAGCCAGATTGCGCCGCCAGCTGTTTTACCAAATTTGGTACCGTCGGATTTGAGCATGAGTGGAATGGTCAGACCGTACGCCTTCGCTTCAGATCCTTCTTTTTTACGAATCAGATCAAGACCACTTGTGATGTTACCCCATTGATCCGAACCACCGATTTGAAGCTGTACATCTTCGTTCTGGAACAGGTGCAGGTAGTCGAGTGATTGAAGGATCTGGTAGGAAAACTCGGTGAACGAGATTCCGCCTTCCAATCTGCTCGCAACCACATCCTTAGCCAACATTGTGTTAAGGTTAAAGTTTTTGCCGTAGTCACGCAAGAATTCAATCACATTGATTTTGTGTGTCCAATCGTAGTTGTTCACCATGCGAACCTGATTATCACCGTCTGTTACGAACAACTTCTTCATCTGCGCTGTCAGTGCATCCACATTCTCCTGCACTTGCTCCATCGTTTGCAAAGAACGCTCAGCCTGCCGACCACTTGGATCACCAATCGTTCCTGTAGCTCCACCAATCAGAATGACTGGACGGTGTCCTGCCAGTTGAAAACGTTTCAGCATCATGAATGGAATGAGATGTCCGATATGCATGCTGTCCCCCGTAGGGTCAACGCCGCAGTACAATGAGATTGATTTGGTTTCGGTCAACTCACGCAGTCCCTCTGCATCTGTCTGCTGGTTAATGGCGTCACGCCACTGTAGTTCATCAATAATATTCATGTGTATAACCCCTTTTCTATCCTCAAGATTCAGTCATGATCTACGTTAAAATACGAAATTACACGCTGGAACGGCTTTTTTGGACACAAAAAAATCGCCTCCTTGTCTTCATTAGACACAGGGACGATTATCATAACCGTGGTACCACCCAAATTGCATGGACAACACGTGAGCTTAACACGTTATCCATACCACTTTTGGCAATATATCGTTTGCCCATCCGCTTGGCATTACCCAAGTACTCCAGAGTGTAATTCGCAGCCCTTGTATGTATCAGGTTCCATCAACCCCTGACTTTCTGTAACAGGGACAAAGCCGCTACTGCGCTCTATCAACGTGATTCATGTATTCAATTTATAGCAAGTATAGCCGAACGTTTCAGTCATTGCAAGACCAAGTATACAATCTTTGAACTGAACCACGGATGCACAGTTGAAACCAGATTATATAATCATCATGTTCAATTTTCCGTGATAATAACCATACGCTTTCTCCGCGACCTGATCCTCATTGTTCCAAAACTGCAGATCTAACGCATCTAACTGCTGCTCTTGTTCCTTTGTCAGGAATTTAGGTATATCCCATAGTTCAGTAAGCCTTTCATCCTCTTTCAAGTGCTCAATGCAGCCATATGCTGACGTTATAATCTCCACGACTTGAGTCGCATCAATGATATGTAATGCCCGCAACGCGTAACGGTATACCTCTTCCCCCCAGTTGCAGAAAAACTGTATAAAACCGCCATTAAAGACATCCGCCTCTAACAGCCATAAAGCAGCAATGTCCTGCTCGTTCGAAGTCAACGAAGCCCAGCCCTGTTCAAATTCATTCTTTTTTTCGACAAATAACACAGCAAAGTCATACCATACATCATTAATATCTTGCTCGCTCATGTAACACACCTCACTTTTCTTTATGCATGCTCTCCAACTCCTGACGTTTACCCGCCTGATGCCAATGTGAATACGGATCACCGATCTGCTGGAAGGCTTCCTGAACACCCCTGTTCAGGTCCTTCATCACTTCATTTGTATAGTTCAAATGCGTCTCTTTATTATCCACGCCATTTCGTTCCAACAATCCTACATGCGTCGCGGTGAAAATAATATCCTCCAGCACCCAATAGATGACTTCATCCGGCTGTTTCACCCGTTTCTCCAATGAAACGAGACCACGTTCGTATATTCGAACGATATACGCATCTTCTTCAGCCTCTACATAAGGCACCCCATCCCACTTAAAGCTCTCAAACAAGCGGTTAACATAGTTCTGCATCTGTTCCCTAGGGAAAGATGTACGCTCTAAAAGCTGTAAAAGGATGTCTGCCAATTGTTGTTTGCTTAACATGTTGGACATGAATGCACCTGCCTCTATAAAGTAACGTCGATGACAGAATGAAAAAATGAAAAAGCTGCCCAAGGCAGCCTCTTCATTCCATACTGTTCAATCAGGTCCCACAAAAAGTCTGATACGAAGTATTGCATTGTGCAGGTAGTTCGGCATATTCAGCCTGCTCAGGTGAGTGCGCAAACGGATCTGAAAGAACTGCCAAAAGCTTCTGCATCACGCTAAGATCTCCGTGGTTCTCCGCTTGCTCAAGGGCTTCCTCAACCCGATGATTGCGGGGAATGACGGCTGGATTGTTCGTTCTCATCAACTCCCGAGAGACTTCCTTCGCCCCTTGCTGTCTGTCCAATCTTGCTTGCCACCGCTCATTCCATTCAGCAAATTCTGCCGTGCCAAACAAAGCTGTCCCTTCCAACCTATCAAAGGTCAATGCCAGGAACGTATTGGTGTAATCTGCACTATGCTTTTCCATGAGTTCAAGAAGCTCCTTGATCAACGCTTCATCTTCGGCCTCTTCATCGGACAAGCCCAGTTTGGCACGCATTCCCTTGAGCCAATGATGATGGTACAATTCAGAAAATTGTGCGATAGCATCCTGAGCGAGTTGCACGGCCTGTTCTTCATCTTCATGCAGCAACGGCAGAAGCGTCTCGGCAAAACGAGCCAAATTCCACCCCGCAATATACGGTTGATTACCATAAGCATAGCGACCTTGCCTGTCAATGGAGCTAAATACGGTTGAAGGATTGTAAGCATCCATAAAGGCGCACGGACCATAATCGATGGTCTCACCACTGATCGCCATGTTATCCGTGTTCATCACGCCATGAATGAAACCAACACGCTGCCATTGGGCAATGAGTGCCGCCTGCCGTTTAATTACTTCCTGAAGGAGCAAAAGATAGCGATTCTCAGCTTGGGCAACATCAGGAAAATGTCGATGCAACGTATAATCAGCCAACGCCCGAAGATCGTCGATAGATCCCCATCTGGCTGCATACTGGAAGGTTGCTACCCGGATATGACTGGAAGCCACCCGGGTTAAAATGGCACCCGGCCGCTCTGTTTCACGGATAATGTTTTCTCCTGTTGATACCACCGCCAGACTGCGTGTCGTTGGAATACCCAGTGCATACATCGCTTCACTAATAATATACTCACGCAACATGGGCCCTACAGCAGCACGTCCATCTCCCCCACGGGAGTAGGGTGTTCTTCCTGATCCTTTGAGCTGGATATCCACTCGCTCGCCCTGTGGCGTAATCTGTTCACCCAGCAGCAAAGCACGTCCATCTCCAAGCATGTTAAAATTGCCAAATTGATGTCCTGCATAGGCCTGAGCCAAAGGCTCGGCTCCTTCCGGAATCGAATTACCTGCAAAAATTTGCGCTCCTTCATCACTGTCAAGAGACTCCACATCCAGTCCTAGGCTGGATGCAAGCAGTCGATTGAAAATGATCAGCTTTGGTGATTCAACAGGCACTGCGCCCTGACTTGTAAAAAAGGGTTGCGGTAACTTCGCATAACTATTCTCCAAGTTCCACCCTTTGTTCAATGTTTCTTGTTGCATGGTGATCACAACTCCTTTTCTGTACCCCAGGGATATCCCTTGGTTATATTGTAGCCTTGTGAACCAATGCTCATTTATGTAGTCGCATGGAAATTCAATGTAAGATGTTGTTGACTTAAACGAACATCTAAAATGTTCTTGATGAAACTTTAGCATATTTGCATGCCTTTTGCATTCCTCATGAATCGTAAGCACAAAAAAATCCAAGAGATTTCTTTGCCAAGTGGAATCAGTGTCTTTCACTCCACTTCCCAGAAAACCCTCTTGGATCTATTCCTCTTACTACCAGATGACACATCAGTTATTACAAAGATTACGTGTGTGCTTCTTGAGCCTGTACAGGCTGTACTGGCAAGCTCTCTTTTTTCAAAGCAAGGTTAAAGAAGACATTAAGCAGGATCGCTGACAGGCTTCCCGTGATAATACCATCGCTAACAATAATCCGAATACTTTGAGGAAGCTGGGCAAACAGGTCGGGTACAGCAGTAACGCCGAGCCCAAGTGAAACGGAGCAAGCCACGATCAATAGATTGGATTGTTTGCCAAAGTCGACGTTTTGCAGCATTTTGATCCCGGATGAGACGACCATTCCAAACAGGACAACAGTCGCTCCTCCGAGGACAGCACTTGGAATAATGGTTGCAAAAGCAGCTACCTTCGGAATGAGTCCCAGAAAGATTAGAATACCTCCGGCTGCAACCACCACATTGGTCGTTTTCACCTTGGAGAGCTGAACCAAACCGACATTCTGAGCAAATGTATTGTATGGAAAGGCATTGAATATGCCACCTAGAACAAACGCGAGACCTTCTGCGCGATATCCCCGTGCCAGATCTTTTTCGTTGATCGGTTGATCACAGATTTTGCTCAAAGCCATAAATACACCTGTTGATTCGATGATAACCACCGTACCTACAATAATCATTGTTATGATTGGGCCTATTTCGAAGGTAGGCCATCCAAAGTAAAAGGGTTGAGGCAAATGGAACCAGGAGGCTTCCTGTACAGAGGCAAAATTCACTTTTCCCATGATAGCTGCGATGAGGGTTCCCACAATAATACCAAGGAGAACAGCCAGGGATTTAACAAAACCACGAGCATATCGATTCAGGATTAGAATGAACAGTAATACACCAAATGAAAGCGCCAAATTGTCCAAACTTCCGAAATTCTCGCTGTTTGCTCCACCCGCCATGTTTTTAATGCCGGTTGGGATTAGCGCAAGACCGATAATGGTTACCACTGTACCGATCACAACTGGCGGAAACAATTTGACGATTTTGCTAAAAAATACGGCAAAGATGACGATAAACAACCCCGTTGCGATGATCGACCCATATATGGCAGGAATTCCGTATTGCGATCCTATCGCAATCATGGGTGTCACTGCTACAAAAGAACTTCCGAGCACCGCTGGCAAACCAATACCCAAATACTTCCCTTTTCGAGCCTGAAGCCATGTTGCAATCCCACACGTTAACAGATCAATGGATACCAGATACGCCAACTGCTCTGCAGTCAGATTTAGTGCTCTGCCCACAAGCAAAGGCACCAGAATTGCTCCCGCATACATCGCGAGTACGTGCTGAATTCCCAGTGAAAAAACTCTCATCTTTTTGGTTTCTTTCATCCCACGTTGCCCCCCTGAAATTAGAATCAACAGAACCGTTGCAAAATCATGTTATGTTGATTCACATTATATAAACTATTCAGGGAAGTTCCATGATTCATAACATAGAATTGTGATAAGAGACAAAGAGCCCAACTAAAATTGGGCGTGTTATACAAAAGGTACTCTCAGACCGTTTATATTGTGTTATATTAGTTGACGTGGAAAATTTAAATAATTCTTTACACTCAGAAGCAATGAAACATGAACTTTGGATATAACTTCAGTGATTCATGTAAATTCATGTTAATGCATAATGTCAGAACATCATTTCTTTCATATTCTCAGCTTGTCGTGTTAAGAGGTTTGATGTTAAAACGTTGCTCCATTACCTCTCCGTTCTGGTGAACCCTCTCCGTAAAAAACACTTCTTCTCTGTTCATCAGAACAACGGATGAAGCTCTGGTCCCATAGTCGAATTTCTCACTTCTAACAAAGATGGGAGAAAGCAAACGTTCCCATTCCAATGGAACACCTGTATGGGGTAAAAGCTCATCCACTGAAGGGTCTGCCACTTGCAGCAAACCTAATATTTGTTCTGTCAGGGTTGCTTCGTCCTTCCCTTGGATGATTTTCTCCAGTCCTTCTTTCCCACGTTTCACCTTGGGCCAATCTGTATTAATCAAGTGATTACTAATCCCGTATATTCCAGGTTTCAACTTCATCACAACATTACCCTCATTAGAATAATAATAGAGGTCGTCAGGATCACCCACTAACAAATTGTAGCCAGGATAATCATTGCGACTTCTCTCCGCGTGTTGTATATATTGCTCAGGTGTGGACGTTCCCTTTAAAAAATCAGCAACCAGATCTCCTCTTGAGCCCTTGGCATGTATATCTTCATTTGGATCACGATAATTCGTAACAGCAGCCAGACGCCCACCTTTGGTTACGCCCATCCAGGTTCCCATTTTCGACAAATCCCGGCCAGCCAATATATGAGGATGGTCTTCCCAATAGTGTGCTTGAGCCGTAGGTCTGTGATAGAATTCATCCCTATTTGATCCCAATATAAGCGGATACTTTGGATGCATGTTGTAAGCAAATAAAATTAAACACATGGGAATCTTCAACTCCTATATTCGTTAAACCTCTGATTTCGCGCCTTTAAATGGCATAATCAACCACAATTACATCTTTCACCCAACCATCGAGGGAAGCTACAAATGCCTGATGAGCAGGATGTGGACCATAGGCGCGTAATGCCCCCTGATCTTCAAACGTCACTCTCAATCCAATCGTGTAACCTTGAATACGGTCCGTTTCTTCCGTTGCATTAATTCCTGCGGTCAGCCCGACAATCCCCGGGATTTGTTCCTGTAACGCGAGTAATTGATCCACCAATTCCTGCTGTTTGGCTAACGTGGTTTTATCGTTAAATTTAAAAACAACCAAATGTTCAAACATCTTGTTATTCCTCCCATGTCCATTCGAATAGTCATGCACTTTCGTTAAATGAAGTTAATTCAACAATTCCAATCCGCCCATCATATAGGGTACCACTCTGTTGGCTAATTCAGCCGGGGATTCCTGCCCGCCTTCAATATTCCATCGATATGTCATCCCATAGATCGACCAGCTTAGCATGGTTGCCGTAATTTTCAGTGTTTTGGGATCTACATCTCCCGCTACTTTGCTCATTAATTCAAGAAGGAATTGCTCCAGCTGTGTCTTGATGTTTTCTTCAATAATTGGCGCAACTATCTCATATTTTTTGATGCAACCATTACTTGAGACGTGATAATCACATAATGAAAATATAAGCTGCTGTATGGTTTCGGCTGATAACCGGGCATCCGGTTCCACCCTTTTCGTTACATATTCCATAAAAGCATCCGATAACAAGGCTTCAAGCAATGCATATTTATCCTGAAAATGGGCGTAGAATGTAGCCCTGTTAATTGTGGCTTGTTCCGTAATGTTTTGAATCGTAATGCTGTTGAAATTTTTAAGATTCAATTGGTTTAAAAACGCATCAAGAATTAATTGACGCGTGCGGATTACACGCGGATCATTCGAGTTTGGAGACAATACACCAGACATGCCCCAATCCTCCTTTGTACACAAAATATTTGGCTAGACTCCTTCATTATAGATAAGTGTTATTTGTTCAACAAGTGAAAGTAAGTGCACAGACACCATACAATAATCAGTGTCTTTCGCTTAAGCAACAAAATGCTCCGATTGTTGGTTGAGCATGCCTATAGACCTTGTTAAGATTGCACTCGTACCCGCTTGAAGGTGCAACATAATGGAGGTGCTTAGTTTGAGTGATCAACAACATAACGTTATTTCTACGGAGTTTCTGTTTCAACCATACACCGTTTCAAAGTTAACCCTGTCCTCGCGCATCGTCATGTCCCCCATGGCTCGTGCCTTCTCCCCGGATGGTATCCCGGGCCCCGATGTAGCTGCATATTATCGTCGGCGTGCCGAGCATGGTGTTGGACTCATTATTACCGAAGGTGCGACCATTGAGCATCCATCTGCATCAAGTGAGCCTAGAATCCCTCATATGTATGGAGAAGCAGCTCTTCAAGGCTGGGCTGAAGTGGTCGAACATGTCCATGAAGCGGGCGGCAAGATTTTTCCGCAGATTTTACACATGGGAATCGTTCGTCCTTCAGGATCTAACCCACACCCGGAAGCTGCCTCACTGAGTCCATCGGGAGTTGATATGGAAGGTACTCAAGTAGGTGAGCCAATGACGGAGGCGGAGATCGCAACTGTGATTCAAGCTTATGCAGATGCAGCAGCCAATGCGCAAAGTATTGGTTTTGACGGAATTGAACTTCACGGTGCACATGGTTTTCTAATCGATCAGTTTTTCTGGAAAACAACGAATAGGAGAACGGACCGCTATGGTGGTGACCTTCAGAAACGAACTCAATTCGCGGTTGAACTTGTAATGGCAGTTCGGG
This sequence comes from Paenibacillus sp. FSL R5-0701, assembly GCF_037973995.1. Taxonomy (NCBI): domain Bacteria; kingdom Bacillati; phylum Bacillota; class Bacilli; order Caryophanales; family Paenibacillaceae; genus Paenibacillus; species Paenibacillus sp. FSL R5-0701. Next base: position 4,190,237 of record NZ_CP150230.1, read on the forward strand.
CTGCGGTAGGTCCTGATTTCCCTATTGCGATGCGGATCTCCCAATGGAAGATGAATGATTATCAAGCCAGACTGTTCGACACACCCGAACAACTGGGACAATTCCTCAGCTTGTTGGTTGACGCAGGTGTAGATATCTTCCACTGCTCGACACGACGCTTCTGGGAGCCCGAGTTCGAAGGATCTAATCTTGGATTTGCAGGTTGGGTAAGAAAACTGAGTGGCCAAACCACAATTACCGTTGGTTCTGTGGGTATGCCAGATGAGTCTGAAGCAGGAGCAGATAAAGCAACACATCCAGGTATGGGCGAACTCATGAAGCGATATGAGCAACAGGAATTTGATCTGGTAGCTGTGGGACGTGCACTCCTTGGTGATCCGGCATGGGCTGCCAAAATACGCGAAGGACGTGTATCCGAGATACAGGCTTTTACACCTGAAGCACTCGCTACGTTACACTAAGAACAATTACTAATTGTTCAAGACATTTTTTCTCCCATATATATAGGCTTGAACTCATGAATCAACTTTTAGCAAAGGGCTCGCTTTCCTTCCGGGATTGCGGGTATTTTGTTTTTAGAGATATCTGTCTGTTCAAACACTTCGAGCAATAGCAATATCGTTCAAGAAAATTCCTTCTTTGCAACCTATAATGATCTTAACTTACCAGAAAGAAGGTGCATCATGACACGGGAAGTCCGGACTGTAGTATTTGATACCGACTTACAGCTAGAAGCTTATCAATTTGAAGGCATTATGCAGAAGTTTCCCAATCATTTTCATGACTATTACGTCATTGGATTCATTGAACAAGGCAAGCGACACCTCGTCTGCAACAACGAAGAATACATTCTGAATAGCGGAGACATGATTGTTTTTAATCCACATGATCCTCATGCCTGCGAACAGGTGGATGGAAGAACCCTCGATTATCGCTGTATCAATGTCCAGCCTGAGGTTATGCGAGAGTATGTGAGAGAGATTACTGGACAAGCTTACTTGCCACGGTTTACAACCCCCGTTCTCTACCAAAGTGAACTTGTAGGTTCCCTGCACGAGCTGCATCAGATGATTCTGGAAGAGCAATCGGATTTCTGCAAAGAAGAATTGTTACTCTTACTACTGGATCAATTGCTGCGAGATTATTCGGATGCTGAACCACCTGTTTCCACACAGGATGTTACCTTGGAGATCAGACGCATATGTGATTACATAGAAGCTCATTACATGGAAAGCATCTCGCTGAACGAGTTAGCCGACTTGACGGAGATCAGTAAATACCACCTGCTGCGTTTATTCACTCGCCAGAAAGGGATATCACCTTACCGCTACCTGGAAACGATTCGCATTAATCAAGCCAAACGGCTGTTGGAACAAGGTCTGCTTCCAATTGAAGTAGCTGCACAGACAGGATTCAGTGACCAGAGCCACTTCACGAATTTTTTCAAAAAACTGATCGGCCTGACACCCAAGCAATATAGACGTATCTTCAATCATGATTCGGAGTTGAAACGAATCACCACTAACATCGTATGACACGTCATCTTGGTCATCAAAACACTAAAGCATCTACCGGACATTTACTCGCTTTGTTTACTATACTGATCTGGGGAACTACCTTTGTCTCGACGAAGGTTCTACTGATTGACTTTACTCCAGTGGAGATTCTATTTTTCCGTTTCATGATCGGGTATTTGGTACTGTTATTGATCTATCCACGTTCACTGCGGATCGCCTCATTCAGAGAAGAATGGTTATTTATCGGAGCAGGTTTATGCGGGGTGACGTTATATTTTCTCATTGAAAACATTGCTCTGGTGTACACCACTGCTTCCAATGTGGGTGTTATTGTCTCCATTGCCCCTTTCTTCACTGCCGTACTCGCACACTTCTTCTTAGATGGTGAGAAGTTAACTCGCCGCTTCATTATCGGATTCGGGATTGCCTTGAGCGGCATCCTACTCATCGCACTGAACGGCAGTTTCATTCTGCAACTGAATCCGATAGGTGATCTGCTTGCTTTCATAGCACCTGCGGTATGGGCGATCTACTCTGTGTTAATGCGGAAAATTGGTGAGCTTCGTTATCACACCATTAGCGCGACTCGCAAAGTATTCTTCTATGGCTTGATCTTTATGCTGCCAGCTCTTTTCCTGTTTGAATTCCATTGGGAACTCGGGCGCTTCACGAGCGTGACCAATCTTTCCAATTTTCTATACCTCGGTCTGGGTGCCTCCGCGCTGTGTTTCGTGACCTGGAACCGGGCTGTGAATCTTCTCGGAGCTATCCAAACGAGCGTATATATCTATCTGGTGCCTGTCATTACTGTTGTGTCATCTGCACTGATTCTTCAAGAGCAGATAACCTGGGTGATTGTACTCGGTGCGTTCTTAACCCTATTTGGCTCTTACATTTCAGAACGAAAAGGACACAAGCTTAACAACAAAAACACTAATCCACATAGGGGTTAGTGTTTGCTTCATTTTTTACTGATATGACTGGACATCATGGTTGACCACCGTTGACATGCAGCAGAAGTCATTCATTTTATCTCATTTAATTGAGACAGCAGAATCTCCAGTTCCTCTTGCTCCAGATGACGCCATTGCCCCCGCTCCAGTTGATCCAGCGTAATATTCATAATTCGCACACGCTCCAGCTTGAGGACTCGGTACCCCAAGGCTTTGCACATTCTCCGGATTTGCAGGTTGAGACCTTGTGTCAGAATAATACGAAATACATTGTCACTTTGCTTATACACTTCGCAGGGCTTGGTCACCACGTCCAGAATTTCAACGCCATCCGACATGGACTTTACGAATTCGTCAGTTATGGGTTTGTCTACAGTCACTACATATTCTTTATCATGATTATGCTCCGAACGCATCATCTTGTTCACAATACCTCCGTCATTCGTAAGCAAAATCAACCCCTCAGATGCCTTATCCAGCCTGCCTATCGCAAATATGCGAGAAGGATAATTCATATATTGAATGATGTTCCCCTTCACATGTTCTGCTGCTGTGCAGACAATACCGATGGGTTTGTTCAAAGCAATATAGACAGGTTCGCTGTCATTACGAGGGATCTCCTTCCCATCAATGAGTACCACATCGCGAGTTTCAATTTCCGCCCCTTTTTCACATACCCTGCCATTGATCGTTATGCGCCCAGCTGCAATTAAACGGTTCGTTTCTCTGCGGGAGCAGAATCCCGTTTCACTTATGTATTTGTTAATTAGCATATGTCACCACTTCTCATCTATAGTATTGCCACTGGTTCTTAGAGTGCTGGTACGTTCATTCGCATCGTGCAATGAGTTAGTACCTTGTACTGATTTTCATTCCACATCATCTCATTTATACTGAAACGAAGCAATGAATGGTTATATAAAAACACATACACCGTTACATAGGAAAGCCCAAATACACTCTGGAAGGAGTTTCTCATGTACAAAGTTACTCGATTTACAGTTGACCCCGATGATCCCAACCAAGACTCTGGCATGTGGATTGGTGGAGAAACTGCATACGTTTCCGACTGGCCACTCAACCCTGATGGTCAGCCTTTATTGCATCTGTTCTCCATCAATTGTAATACACTTTCACAGCAGGTCCATATCCCATCTTTACCACAAGATAAATATATCTCGGTCTTCTCGACCTACTCCGCCTCCGAATATTTTCTGGATCAGGTAATCTATACGGGAGATGAGCTGGAATGGAACGAGAATATTCTTGCCGGAAGCACTTATGTCTCGGTATCTTCGCATCCACTTACTTCCGTATGTCCCGTTCCACCCATTCCGTTAAGCGGCGTACGTTTGATTGAAACGGAGTTAGACGATGAGGCGTTCCCTGCATTTTCATTTTTCTCTCCCACTTTACCAAACGGTGTGAAAGGAATTGACCATTTGCTAGAGGAACATCAACTGGTGTGTCAAATATATTCCGGAGATTTTCCTGAGCCTTATCGGGATATATTGGGTCTTCCCGATGCAAATGGTTATTTATTTTTGCGAAAGGGTCCCGCGTCTGCTTACGCACCATTCGATGGAATTTTCTTTGTACAGACTGCTTAATAGCGATACGTGGAAGTCAGGTATCATCATATAAAACGGTTAATCAGAACGTTTCCCGTCTACTCAGACAGGGAACTTTTTTTATATATGCACGTTTTACTATTCTCGATCAATACAGATGCCAAACCCTGTTAAACGGTCATATGAATTGGATCATATTTATCCTTTCGACACGAAATCGTTTTACATGAAACTTAGCACGAGAAATATTTCTCTTCATCAAAATTTAACATTATTTTACAACAAAAAGCATGTACATTTGTGCATTTATGGTATAAGTTATATATGAAATAAACATTAATTACATAATATAAAATTTTTATCCAACTAGGAGGCGAGCTTTTGAAAAGAATATTCGCTCTAAGCTGCGGTTTTTATCTGTTAATCGGCATAACCAGCGTTGTGCTCGGTGCACTTCTCCCTGTTTTATTGTCACATTATGAGCGCGGTTACAGTGATGGCGGATTTTTGTTATTTCTGCAGTTTCTTGGATTTCTTGTCGGTGTAATCGCAGCTCCTGCCCTGACAGCCCGTATCGGAAGAAAAGCGATGCTGACCCTTGCACTGATCTGTATTGTAGCCGCCTATATATTACTCGGTTTTCTGCCATCCTGGTCTGTAGTTCTTCTTCTAACGATTATCGTAGGTTTCGGTTCAGGTATCATCGAACCCTCTGTAGGTGCTTTCACGATCGAATTCACTGAGAATCAGAAGGCGGTCGCCATGTCCAAGCTGGATGTCTTCTTTGCTCTTGGAGCACTTCTCATCCCGGCTGTTGCTGCTTTATTCATCTGGATGGAGCTGTGGCATCTTACTTTTTATACGGTCGCCGTGTTGTCACTGATTCTCATGCTGCTGTGGATCACAATGCCCCGGCCAGCCGCACTGTATCTGGAACAGGCTGGCGAGAATACAGTGGCACATGCAGCAGGTAAAGCCCAATATTCGAGAAAACATCTGGGTCTGCTGACAATCTTCGTCATCTTCTTTTTCATCTACATGGGATTGGAACTGGGATTGATGAACTTCCTGCCCTCCATTCTCGTAGAACGACTGCACCTTCAGGAATCTGTTGCATCGCTGAGTGTCTCCATCCTGTGGATTGCGATGATCATCGGTCGTCTTTTCTCCGGAAAAATAGCGGAAGCCGTCAACTATATGCCTTTCCTGATCTGGAGTACGGTTGGCACGCTTTTGTTTACGGTCGCTATGGTATTTGTAACTGGACAGTGGGCAACGTATGTGCTCATCTTCGGAACCGGTCTGTTCATGTCAGGGCTGTTCTGTATCGCACTTGTCTATGCAAATGTTCTGATTCCCGGCATGACCGAGCGGACAACCAGTATCCTGATCGCATCGGGGGGGATTGGAGGTGCCATCTTGCAGTATGTGACTGGATGGAGTATGAGCACAGGTCCTGTCGTGAATACGATCTGGATTTTGGCCGGATTCTGTCTGATCTTGCTTGTTACTTTGATGGTCTCTCATCTATGGACTGTAAAAAATAATGCAGTACGTGCTGCTCTCGCACAACATAGCAAGGAAATGTAAACATCGTTTCTTAAGGGAGGTGATGCCCGCATCATCCGGGATTTTTTGAGCTTCGTTCGAGCTAGTACACCATTACAATTGGAGGAAATCGTATGCAAACTTTAACCAACAACCGCTTCATAGCCGGAAAAGGGATTAAGTTGATTGACGATTCAGGTGTTGAATACCTGGACGGCGTGTCGGGAACATTCAATCTGTCACTGGGCTATAATCACCCACATGTAGTCAGCAAAATTCAGGAACAAGTCGGCAATCTGACGCATATGTCTTCCTCCTTCACTGAACCGTACGTAAATGAAGTACTTGATCACTTAATCGAATATGCTCCAAACGACATTAATGCCGGATGGATGCGGGATATCACTGGTTCAACTGCCAACGAATGTGCAACCAAAATTGCACAGAAGTATACCGAATCGACAGACATCATCAGCCTGTATCTATCCCATCATGGGCAGACCCAATTTGCCACCGGGATTTCAGGGAATGCCTTCCGGCGGAAACGCTTCCCCAATTCGGCTGTGGCTAACGCGGTCCATGTACCTGCCCCATACTGTTTTCGTTGCCCATTCAAATCCTCAAATGGAGACTGCGCCTATCAATGCGTTGAAGCTATATCTGATGCGATAGAATATGCAAGTTCCGGCTCAGTCGCCTGCATGATCATCGAGCCCATTCTCGGGAATGGCGGCAATATCATTCCTCCTGCCGGATATTTCAAACGTCTGCGTAAACTGTGTGATGAGTACAATATTATTCTTATTGCCGACGAAGTGCAGACAGGAATCGGTCGTACCGGAACCATGTTTGCCAGCGAACTGTTTGATATCCAGCCTGACATGATTACCCTTGCGAAAGGTCTTGGCGGGATCGGCGTACCTGTTGCTGCGGTGTTAATGCAATCCCGGCTGAACGTGCTCGAAAAGCACGAACACTCCTTCACCTCAGGAAGCAATCTGATCTCCGTAACCGCTGCCAAATCCACATTGGAAGTGGTATCCGAACCCGGCTTCCTGGATGCGGTGAAACGCAAAGGTGAAATTTTGGGTGAATTGCTGCATGAATTGGCTATGAAATACCCAAGTATCGGTGAAGCTCGTGGTGTCGGGTTAATGTGGGGGCTCGAGATTGTAGGTGACGGTAATGAACCGGATACGCTCAAAACCAATGCCATTGTTGACCGTGCTTTTACAGATGAGCATCTAATCTTGAGAAGTTCAAGATATGGATTTGGCAACGTTGTTAAGGTCCGGCCTTCCCTTACTACAACCGAAGACGAACTGGTAGAGATCGTGGAGCGACTGGATTCAGTGCTCGCCAGCGTTAATTAAAACATTTCAATGCAACTGTTCGAAGTGGTCGTTTCGGTTACGAATCGTTCTTATGATCGCTGTTATCCACGGATTTTCTTGATTTCCCTTTCCCAAGGGAAAAATCCGTTGATAGCGTATGCTTTCGAAGCAGCTTTCTTTCAGAAAACTTTGAGGCGAACGCTTCGCTTCTCCAGAATCGATTTCGTCCCCTTCACTACTTTCGTATCTTGAAAAAACTGTTTAAGATGAATCGCTATATTTATATTTTATATAATTATAAGGAGGTTATATCATGCTTGCATTGGTATACAAATCGGCTTGGGATGTGGCGCTTGAGGAACGGCCTGTCCCGGAAATTACAAGAGATAATCAGGTGTTGGTTCGTATTCGGGCGACAGGTGTATGTGGTACCGATCTCGGTATTGTCAGCGGCAAATATCATGCAGTTCCTTCTGTCATTCTCGGTCATGAGTCTGCCGGGGAAGTCATTGATGTTGGCTCTGCGGTAACGACATTACAACCGGGCGACCGTGTTGTGATCGATCCTACCTACTATTGCGGACAATGTGACATGTGCAGAACAGGCAGACAAAATCATTGCACACACAAGTCTGTTACCGAGACAGGTGTGAGTGCTGACGGAACATTTACAGATTATTATGTGACCGAGGATCGTTTTTTGTACAAATTGAAGGACCATGTGAGCTATGAAGAAGCAACTTTGACGGAACCACTCAGCTGTATGCTGACGGGGATTAATCAGATTCATCTACTGCCGAATTTCAGAACAATCATCCTCGGCGCAGGCCCGATTGGCATTCTGTACAGCTACGCGCTCGCTTCCAAAGGGGTCACCGGCTGTCTCGTCGACATCTCCGAAGAACGCTTAGCCATTGCTGGCTCCATTGCACCTGATCGTTGGGAAGTTCATTCATCCTTCGAAAATGCAATAGAATCACTGTCACCCGCAACCCAACAGGTCGATATGATTGTGGATACAACTGGCGTTGTGGGCACACAAGTGCTATCCCAGCTCGCCAGCGGCGGTTACCTGATGCTGGTTGGTCTGAGAGATGGAAACACATCCTTCAATCCCAAGGAAGTTGTGGACCGCAGTCTAAAAATTATTGGTTCCATTGATTCTCTGGGAACATTTGCAACCGCACATTATATGATTGAACAAGGGATTATTCCGGCAAAAAAAATCATCACCCACTCCTTCCCGTTGGAGGATTACGAAGAAGCATTCCGCACACTTGGCTGCGATATTCAGGGACGCACACTTCAAGCCTCTTCACATGCCATTAAAGTTGTGCTGCAATCCAGCGGTTCCAGTTTCTAAAGTGGAACGTCAACCATGAATGGACTACATTAGAGATATATGTATACACAATCCTGGAGGAGGAATACACATGGCAGCGAACAAAGAATCTAACGGACTGGGAGCCCCCAATGATGACATCATTCAAGCGGTCATTTTTGACATGGATGGTGTACTGATTGACAGCGAACCGATTTATTTTGAGATTGAGCGCAGCTCCTTTGCCCATTTTGGAGCAAAGGTGACTGATGAAGAACATCATACCTATGTTGGAGTTACACTGGAATCCATGTGGCAGCAGGTATTGGACAAACATCAGCTGACAGCTACGCTGGAAGAAATATATGCTTATCATCAGCATAATGTGATGCAAACCATGCTTGCCCATCCGAATCTGACGGCGATGCCTTCCGTGGAACGCTGGTTAAGCTGGTTACATGAACAACATGTACCCATAGCCGTTGCTTCTTCCTCTCCACGTGCACTGATTGATTTGATCATGGACAAAACCGGACTTGGACAATACTTTGAGGTGCGAATGACAGGTGAGGAAGTTACAAACGGCAAGCCGGCACCAGACATTTTCCTGACCACAGCTGAGATGATCGGTGCATCCCCTTCGAATTGTCTGGTGATCGAGGACTCGCTTAATGGTGTTCAGGCCGCCAAAAGTGCAGGCATGCGCTGTATCGGATATCGCAATCCGGGATCAGGCAATCAGGACTTGTCCAAAGCCGATCTTCAGATTTCCAGTTACGATGAGTTATGGACATTGAAGAATACACTGCCCTTTGAAGGCCGATTGCCAAGCTTGTCAAAGCTTCGCTGAGAAGATCGTAATAAAAAGATCGTAATTTCGGAATGAATATTCAGAAAAAAAACGACCCAAACGGCTTCAATTCATTCGAATTGGAGCTGTTTGGGTTTTGCTTGCTGCAATGGGTGTTACATGAGGACACATGCTGTAATTTCAACTAAACCGAAAGATCGAGACTTCCACCCAGATTGGGGTGAGGAGCAGGCACTGACTTCAACATTTCCGCCATCTGCTGGCCTTGCTGCTGTGCCATGTCTTTTGTAATCGACATCACTTGCAAGCTTGCCGACTGCACTACTGAAGCTTGGCTCATCGCCATTGATAATGCTGCAATATCCATGTTCTACACTCCTTTCACTTTCTGGTTACATAGATGTACTTATTATATATTCGTCAGAAGGGAGGAAATGTTGAACAACTCGGATCAAGCAAATAATTACCTGTTATGGCTGTTAGCTTCATGCTATAGTTTTAAGGTAAAAAAATAAAAGGAGAATCTGTAATGAAAAGTCTTAAGAGATTAATCTGTATTTTTATTAGTTTTAGTTTACTGTTCGTATTACTTCCGCCTCACATGTTTGCGGCTAGTAATCCTCTAGCTGAGTCTTACCGAGATATTGAATACACTATATTCATTGATGGAAAGCTTGCGAGTTTCAACGATCAAGCATACCTAGCGGATAACGGTACCGTCTACATTCCTATCAAAATGTTCAAACAAATCGGTTCACTTATTGCTGTAGGAAATGGATTTGAAGTCAAAACCAAATTAAATAAAGAACAAGTAAGTAAGAAAGACACCATTTTGTACAAAGGAATAACCTACATATCATTCGAGAAGTTTCTAAAGGTTTCCGGTTACTCAGGCAGGAATGAAGATAATTTAATGGTAGCATTTATATGGGGAGACGAGGACGGAGCAACACGGACTAAGAAATTAATGAACGGAGTCCTTAGTGTTCCCAAAGCATATCGTTCCGCTTTTGGATCAAAAGTATACTCTTATGCACTAGATCAACCTGGCTGGATCGTCAGCATGACCCAACTTTATCAACTCACGGAAGTAACTATACAATCAGCAAATGGAAAGACCGTCACAGAATACATATATAAGGACATTGGATTTTCGAATTTTTGTTATTATTTTGATTACGAATATTTCATACATATCGCTTTTAAGGGGGGCGAATATTGGGCTAACAAAAATAGTTTACCTTCTTCAAATCCGCTTTATCATTTAGAAAAAATAAAAATTATTTCCGTTGATATTAAGAAAAATAATGTAATTGTGAAAGCCAAAAGAGCTAGTGGGAAGTCGATTACGTTCAAGTTGCCTGTTACAGACGATCCAAATGAATTTATTAATGGGTTGTTCTATGACAGTGACCCTAAAAAAGATTACCCAGGCTGGTCTTCAAACGTCTGGAAACTTATTAGTCAGCAAAAGATCAAATTAGGGATGACGTTTAATCAAGTGTTACTTTCTTGGGGGAGTCCAAATAGCACCAGTAACTCTACTAGTTCATTAGGTTCTATTGATATTTGGGTCTATGGAAATACCTACGTAACCTTCTACAATGGACAGATATATTCATGGTCCGATTACTAAAATTCGAGAGCAACTAGGTTGCTCTCTTTTTATTAGCTGTTCATTAGTGAATCAACTTACCCTTCAATCAATCCATACTTCACAAAACTATGATACAATCCATCTTCCTCTACTGTTCCAGTAATAACATCTGCAATAGCTTTCAGTCCAGGCTTTGCATTCCCCATGGCAATTCCGATATTACAAAATTCCAACATCTCGGCATCATTCATGCCATCACCGATGGCGCATGTATCTTCTTGGGACATGCCTAAATGCTTCAGCAGATCGGCGATCGCAAATCGCTTTGTGAATGCCAGGGATCATTAGTTCACCACTTCCTTCACCAAAGATCGGCACAGTGCACTGAATGACTTCGAATTTTCCTTCAAACTCTTGCTTGATCCGCTCAAACGGGATGGCTGAGCTCTCCAAGAAACATACCTTGTTCACATCATCCTTATACAGGTCGGCCTCTCCATACGTTAATCCGGCAATAAACGGGTGCGATTTCAGCTCCTTCTTCTCTCTGGCTACAGGGTCATTCTCCACATCACCATAGATGCGGCTTTCCAGGTGAGGTTGAAGATTGCTACTCGCATACAGAGCCGAATTGGATTCAAGGTAGAAGTCAATGCCGTTTTTATTTCGAGATTGAGCGCAGCTCTTTTACCCATTTTGGAGCCAGGGTGACTGATGAAGAACATCATTCCTATGTTGGAGTTACGCTGGAATCCATGTGGCAGCAAGTACTGGACAAACATCAGCTGACAGCTACGCTGGAAGAAATATTTGCTTATCATCAGCACAATGTGATGCAAACCATGCTTGCCCATTCGAATCTGACGGCGATGCCTTCCGTGGAACGCTGGTTAAGCTGGCTCCATGAGCAACACATTCCCATAGCGGTAGCTTCTTCCTCTCCACGTGCACTGATTGATCTGATCATGGACAAAACCGGACTTGGGCTATACTTTGAGGTGCGAATGACAGGTGAGGAAGTTACGAACGGCAAGCCGGCACCAGATATTTTCCTGACCACCGCTGAGATGATCGGTGCATCCCCTTCGAATTGTCTGGTGATCGAGGACTCGCGTAATGGTGTTCAGGCCGCCAAAAGTGCAGGCATGCGCTGTATCGGATATCGCAATCCGGGATCAGGCAACCAGGACTTGTCCAAAGCCGATCTTCAGATTTCCAGTTACGATGAGTTATGGACATTGAAGAATACACTGCCCTTTGAAGGCCGATTGCCAAGCTTGTCAAAGCTTCGCTGAGAAGATCGTAATAAAAAGATCGTAATTTAGGAATGAGTATTCAGAAAAAAACAACCCAAACGGCTTCAATTCATTCGAATTGGAGCTGTTTGGGTTTTGCTTGCTGCAATGGGTGTTACATAAGAATACATGCTGTAATTTCAACTAAACCGAAAGATCGAGACTTCTCCCCAGATTGGGATGAGGAGCAGGCATTGACTTCAACATTTCCGCCATCTGCTGGCCTTGCTGCTGTGCCATGTCTTTTGTAATCGACATCACTTGCAAGCTTGCCGACTGCACTACTGAAGCTTGGCTCATCGCCATTGATAATGCTGCAATATCCATGTTCTACACTCCTTTCACTTTCTGGTTACATAGATGTACTTATTATATATCGGTTAGAAGGGAGCAAATGTTAAAAGGTCGATCAAAATGAATAGGGGAATCCATTCCATTCAATCATAACCGCCCTCAGCTTGGGGTAGTTCTTTGTAGACTTCTACCGTTTCCACGATCTGTTGAATGAACATCCGCAATTTCAATAGCTGATATGCAACGTTGGTGACATCACAATGTTGATCCGATCACGTAAAAAGCTTTTTTCTCCATCTACAGTAATTTTCCAGCTATCATCATTAACGGAGCATAAAAAGGGGATGCCTTAAGTCATTAGCATGACTGAGGACACCCCTTATTAAGGTTTATTTTAATCTAATGAACCTGGCACACGCTATTCGCTCTGATTTGCACAGGTCTGTGGTGTAACGAATCACAGAGACGTTATTTCGTCGATTGGGTCGTTTTTTAGGTTCTGACACCCTGATATGATGAAATAACGTTACTGAGGTTTGTTTAAGTTTGCCTTTCACGTCGATCTACCTCTTAAGACGCGTCAGATTCGTTAGCGCTTTGAGTGAGGAGGAAACTCACTTCTGGAGCGGCCCCTTACTTGTGCATTAATAACTGTTCGACGTACTCAACGCAAGTTCGTTTATTTTAACTTCCGGGTTACTTACCACCTGTTGAATCATGGAAATAAAGTGTTTTTGAATCTGTTCTACGGTAGATGGGTCATACACATTGGCATTGTACATCAAAATGATCTTCATATTTTCATGGGGTTTGACAATCAAGGTAAAATCAAAACTATTATGTTCTGTACCCCCAACATTCATAATTTCAAGCGGTGTTTCACCTTTCTGACCCAGACTCTCCATTCGGTTCTCTACCGGGAAGTTCTGATACACAACAACATGATTAATCAGAGATTGTTTTTGCTTGGTCAGATTTTGAATATCGTATAACGAATACGTATCATACGCATGTGAATCCACAGCTTGTGCTTGATTCCTTTTCATTAAAGATATAAATGACTCATCGGCCTGAGCCTGGATACGAACAGGAATTGCATTAATAAATAATCCGATCATACTTTCGATCCCAGGAATGACAGGTGGTCTGCCCGATACCACACTTCCGAATACTACATCATTGCTTTCATTGTATTGCTGCAACAATACACCCCAAGCAGTCTGCACTAACGTATGGAGAGTTACACGCTGCTGTTCTGCAATCTGTTTCATTTGTTCGACCAGTACATCATCCAAATAACAGTTTAGCGTTCTGGAATCCTGTCTTTCATGCTTCGATTTGATTTTTTCTCCAGGCAATTTCGTTTGTCCTTCATAACCCTCTAGGTAATGACTCCAGTAGGTTATGGCACCTTGATGATCTTGCTGTTCCAGCCATTCAATGAATTGACTATAAGGTGTTAATAGAGTCACTTGAGGCTTTCTATTCTCCCGAATCGCAAAGTAATTCTCGAATATTTCCTTGCTTACCAGAGACATACACCAGCCATCCATCAAAATATGGTGAAAACTCCATATGACGCGGTATTCATCTTTCTTTGTTCGTAAAACAGACATACGTATTAGTGAATCTCGTTGTAAGTCAAATCCTCTTGCCTTGTCCTGCTCGATATACTCGTCAACATACGTTTTACGTTGCAGCTCACTTGTGCCAGCTACAACTTCATAGTTAAATTCAAATTTCTTCTCTTGATACACGATTTGAAGAGGGATATCCACGAAATCACTGTAAAAATTAGTTCTTAATATCGCATGCCTTTGCATTAATTGATCCAAACTTTGCGCAAAAGAGGTAGCATCCAAATCTCCACGCATGTCAAACATGATTTGTACAAAGTAAGCGCCCGAAATTGGATTCCGTTCACTTTCGTACAGCATTTCCTTCTGTAATGGTGTAAGTGGGTACACATTTTCGATTCGACCGATGTGCCCAGTTTGTTCCACGATTTGATCCAATTGATCAATGGTTAATGACTTGCATGAAATATCACTTGGCGTCAGCTCGGTTTGTTCCTTCGTTACACAATGTTCAACGACTCTATTAAGACCTTCCTTATAGAGACAAGCCAATTGCTCCATCGTTTCCCGGCGATATTGTTTTAAACTATAGTTGATGGACAGCGACAACCGCCCCTCTGTAACAATGCCATTGATATTCAGCACAAATGGTCTCTTGTTGTTTTCACTTACGGATGGCCCGCTGGAATAAGACGAGAATTTAATGCCATCCTGGCCCGAATCCTGATTCACCTGTCCCATATAGTTGAAACTAATTTCGGGGTTTTTCTCTAACTTGAATCCTTCATTTCCATGTGACAAATACCTCGAAATCCCGTAACCAATGCCCTTGGTTGGGATCTGGCGTAGTTCTTCCTTGACCGTCTTAATCTTCCTTGATAAGTCAGCCCCGGACTCCATCGTAATCATAACGGGGTACATGCTCGTAAACCATCCCACTGTACGCGTAATGTCCAGCTCTGGCAGGATGTCTTCTCTACCATGCCCTTCCAGATTCACGAGGATTTCTCCCATGCCTGTCCAATCGTGAACAGCCATTCCTAATGCCGTTAGCAATATATCATTAATTTCCGTATGGTACGCATGATGTGTTCGCTTTAATAATTGCTCGGTTTCCTCTGCTGTCCAATGAATGGTGATCGTTTCACTATCTTTGCCAATCGTCTCATCACAATCCATATCTTTAGGCAGCGGGCTTAGCTGGGCCTGCTCCACACGACTCCAGTATGGATTCTCTTGCTTCATCGCCGGGCTGTCTGCAAACGTAGACAATTGTTCTGCCCATTGTTTAAACGAGGTCGTTTTTTGAGGAAGCCGAATTTCTTCACCTCTCAAGAACTGGTCTTGCCCTGTCTGAATATCTTCATATAAAATACGCCATGATACCCCGTCTACCAACAAATGATGAATGGCAATAAGCAGGTGGTCCCCTTCAGCACATTGGAACAACCCAAGTTTGATCAAAGGTCCGTGAGACAGATCCATACCACTCTGAATTTCTTTTGCTTTATTTTCAATGAACGATGCAGGATCTGCTTCTGTTTTGAGGTCAACGATTTCAAGACTGTATAATCCATCTTCGTCTGCCCCTCGATTCCACGCTTCATATCCGCCTTCAGGCGCTTGTCGATAAAGGATGCGGAGAGCATCATGCTGATTCACGATCTTATCCATGATGATGTGAATGAAGCGGACATCAAACCCTTTTTCACGAAAGAACATCATTTCCTGATTGTAATGATGTGCGTCCACCATATTTTGATCAAAGAACCAGCGCTGAACAGGTGTCAGCATCACTTGTCCCTTAACTTCCCCTTGGTCAGAAATAGTGCTCACGGAAGTAACGTGTTCACTCAACTCTGCTACTGTCGGATAGGTGAAGAAATGCTTCATTTCCACTTTATACCCCGCTTGAAGCAGTCGTGAGGAAACTTGAATACATTTAATCGAATCGCCCCCGAGTTCAAAGAAATGATCTGATGTGCTAATCTTTTGAACACCAAGCACAGCTTCCCAGGAAGAGACGATCGCTTGTTCTACAGCGTTCTGCGGCGCCATATACTCGGTCCCTTTTTGCATATGTTCTTGTGGAGATGGTAATGCCTTACGGTCAACCTTCCCATTGGAAGTTAACGGTATATGCTCTAATTGAACAAAATAAGACGGGATCATATAATCCGGAATTTCATGAGATAATGCCATTCTGATTTTCTTCGCTGTCAGTGAGCTGTCGCCTTTCCAATACGCACACAACTGCTTCGAACCATCCTCATGCTCACGGGCAATAACGACCGCTTCCTGAATGGAGTCTATTTGCAAAAGCGCAGTTTCCACTTCGCCCAGCTCAATTCGGTAACCTCGAATTTTCACTTGATGATCGATTCGTCCCAAATATTCAATATTTCCATCCGGCAGCCATCTTGCGGCATCTCCTGTGCGATACATTTTCCCTTTTGTAATCCAGGGATGATCAACAAATTTCTCTGCGGTTAAATCAGGCCGGTTCAGATAACCTCTGGCAAGGCCCTCACCTGCTACAACTAATTCTCCCTGAACACCGATCGGTTGAATGCGTTGGTGTTTATCCAGAATATAGGTCTGCAACGTCGGGATTGGTTTTCCAATATTGCTCTTTCCAGCATGTATTTCAATGTCGGTTATTTCCTTATACGTTACATGAACCGTTGTTTCGGTTATCCCATACATATTAATTAACTGGGTAAATGGATATTTCAGCTTCCATTCCTTCAATAACACGGGATTGAGGGCTTCTCCGCCAAAAATCACTTTTCTTAATTTCAGATCTGCTGCATGACCCGCCAGTTCTTCCTGAAGAAGATGATAGAAATACGTTGGCGTTTGATTCAATATCGTCACTTGCTCGTTTTTTAACAATTGTAGAAATTGTTCCGGACTTTTTGCCGTCATTTGAGGTACGATAACCAGTTTTCCGCCATAGAGCAATGCTCCGTACATTTCCCATACCGAAAAATCAAAACAAAAGGAATGGAATAAGGTCCATGTATCTGATGCATTAAAATCAAACAAATTTTTACTGTTGAACAACAATCGCACCACATTTTTATGTTCAATACATGTCCCTTTTGGTTTACCTGTCGTTCCTGAGGTATAAATTACATATGCCAGGCCTGTTGGTGCAGCAGTCATTCCCAAATTGGAATGATCTTCATGATAGGACTCAGGTAGATCCAGGCAAACGACCTCTCCTCCAAAAGAGATGCGTTCTTGCAAATGACTTTGCATTAATAATACATGTACACCCGAATCCTCAAGCATGTAGTTTATACGATCCTCCGGATATTCAGGATCAATCGGCACGTATGCGCCACCCGCTTTCAAAATCGCCAGGATTCCTACAACCATGTCTAGCGAACGATCAGCGATGATCCCGATTAACTGATCATTTTGAATGCCTTTAGCCTTCAGCGTTCTTGCCAATTGGTTGGCTTTCTCGTTCAGCCCTTGATAGGTCAAAAGTTGAGCCTCAAATACAACCGCAACGTGTTCAGGAGTCCTTGCCGCCTGTTCCTCAAACAGTCCATGAATCGTCTTGTTCATTGGATATTCAGCCATGGAATCATTAAACTGTTCCAAAATTTGCGTTTTCTCCTGTGTTGTCGTCAAGTCAATGTCATGGATCGGAATATTCGGATTGTTGACCACTTGCTCCAACATCTGAATCAAGTGACCTTGAATGCGTTCTACGCTTGCCCGATCATAGACGTTAGCATTGTAATAGAACATACATTTCATGGATTGGCCTGGTTTAATAATCAGGTTAAAGTCATAGTTCGTTTGTTCATCTGCTTCTACATTCGTAATCCGAAGAGCTGTCTCCTCCTGATCCCCAAACTGTTCCATAATGCCCTGTACAGGATAATTCTCGAATATCAGGATATGGTCAATCAAATGTTGCTTTTGCGATGTTTCCGCTTGAATCTCGTATAACGGATACGTGTCATGTGGATGCGAAGCGACAGCATGTTCCTGATTCCGCTTCATAACCGCTGCAAATGTCTCGTTACCTTGAGTCTGAATGCGTACAGGAATGGTATTGATGAATAAACCAATGATTCGCTCAACTCCAACAATCGCCGCAGGTCTGCCCGACACCACGCTTCCGAATACAACATCCTCACTGCCGTTATATATCTGTAGCAACATTCCCCAGGCTGTCTGCATGAACGTATTCAGTGTCACCTGATTCTGACTGGCCACTTGTGCGATTTGTCCGGTTAATTCCTGACTGAGTGTACAAATTATATGCTCTGAATGATATTCATCACTCTTCGTAATTGAATGTTCTTTTGGCAAAGTGGTCTGCTCATCATAACCTTGCAAATAGTCACGCCAGTATTTCAGGGACTCTTCATGATCTTGGTTGTCCAGCCATTCAATATAGTGTTTGTATGGAATCGTACTCTTTGCCTCCGGTTTTCGTTGTTCCTGAATAGCAAAGTATCCATCAAACAACTCCTGGATTACAAGAGACAGGCACCAGCCATCCATCAAAATATGATGATAATTCCAAATGAAACGATAGGTTTGGTCATGCGTTTGCAAGATCGAAATACGCATTAACACATCCTGAGACAGGTCGAAACCTTTTATTTTATCTGCTCTTGTATATTCTGCCACGTATGCTTCACGATCTTTTTCATTCATCTCACGCAAATCTTCGTATATTAGCCCATTCCGTTTATGACGGTATACCACTTGCAGAGGTCCATTATTCCATTTGCTATGAAAATTTGTTCTGAGAATCGAATTACGCTGCATCAACTGATCCAGACTCTTCGTAAATGCTTCCACGTCTAACGGACCATGAAGATCCAGCGTAGTTTGAAGGAAATACGCTTCAGATTTTGAATGAAGCAAATGATGAAAGAACATTCCATTTTGCATCGGTGACAAAGCATATATATCTTCGATTTCACCAATGTGTTCCGATTCTTGAACAAATCCTTCTAATTCTTCAATGGTAATTCCTTTTAACGTTAGATCACTTGGTGTACATTCCGGCTTCTCTTTTGTCACACAATGCATCACGATTTCTTGCAGATGATCTCTAAAATATGTTGCCACTCGCTCTATCGTTTCTTTTTGATATTGTGTGCGACTATACCGAAGTGACAACGTCAATTTGCCTTCTACAATTAAGGCATTCATATCGATAAGAACATTTCTTCTGTGATTGTCGCTTGCTGTTGCTCCGCCTGGATAGGGAGAGATCTGCATCCCGCTATTCTGAAGATCCTGATCAAATTGACCCAAATAGTTAAAACTAATTTCAGGATTCAAGGTAAAGGGCGTTTCTTGCTGATGTGCACTTAAATATCGTAAAATTCCATAACCAATCCCTTTTTTAGGGATTTGACGAATCATTTCTTTGTTTGTTTTGATGAAAAGAGACATATTTGAACTTGCTTCCATATCAAGTACAACCGGATACTGGCTCGTAAACCATCCGATCGTTCGTGTAATATCGAGATCCGGTAAAATTTGTTCTCTTCCATGTCCCTCCAGATTGACCAGCACTTTATCCATGCCCGTCCATTGGTGAATAGACATGCCTAATGCATGGAGCAGCAAATCGCTAATCTCCGTTTTATACGCACGATTCGCTTGTTTTAATAATTGCTCCGTTTCTGCCGCTGACCATTCCATCGTGATTTCTTCACTGTCTTTTTCCAGTGCATGATCCGCTTCGAAATCTGTAGGTAACGGCTTATAGCTTGCTTGTTCAATTTCATTCCAATATGCAATTTCTTTCGTTACCGCATCACTGTTCGCATACAACTGAAGCTGTTCTGCCCATAATTGGAATGAAGCCGTTTTTTGCGGTAGTTGAATCGATTCTCCATCACTTAATTGTTTATATCCCCTTGATAGGTCTTCAATCAAAATTCGCCATGAAACCCCGTCGATGACGAGGTGATGAATAACGATGAGTAGATGATCTCCATCTGCACATTGAAACACGCCCAGCTTCAACAAAGGTCCACGATCCAAAGTGAACGTGCTTTGCATTTCATTTGCCTTCTTCTCGATTTCTTGAGACGGATCTGCTAATGACTTGAAGTCCATCACTTCAAGTGTATATAAGGATTCCCTTGCCAACCCTTCATTCCACGCTTCATAACCCTGTTCTGTAAGGCGATATACCGTACGAAGTGCATCATGATGCTCACTCAGTTTATCGAATACACCGCGAAGTGTGGCTTCGTGAAAACCTTCTTTCCGATACAACATCACGGACTGATTATAATGATGGGCGTCCACCTTGTATTGCTCAAAAAACCAATGCTGGATTGGAGTCAGCATCACTTTTCCAGTGATGATTCCCTGTTCTGACAGGGTACTTATGGGTTGAACATAGGGAATCAAGCTTGCTATGGTTGGATTTTTAAACAGATGATCCATCTGCACCTGGTAACCTGCTTGATATAACCTCGAAGAAACTTGAATGGATTTAATCGAATCTCCTCCAAGCTCGAAGAAATTATCCAAAATCCCAATGTTCTCTACCCCAAGTACCTCTTCCCAGATCGATACAAGTTGTTGTTCCACCATCGTTCGGGGTGCTTCGTACTCCATGCCCTTCAACATATGTTCTTTGGGAGCAGGCAAAGCTTTGCGATCGATTTTCCCGTTAGACGTGAGCGGCATCTGATCCAGCTGTACAAAATAGGACGGAATCATGTAGTTTGGTAGCTGCTGGGACAGCGTCTCCCGCAGTTCCCCGATCGTGATTGCATCCTCTCCTACCAGGTACGCACATAATTGTTTGGTTCCCGTTTCATCTTCTCTGGCTATGACGATGGCCTCTTTTATCTGGGTACTATTTAGAAGAGCCGTCTCCACTTCACCAAGTTCAATCCGGTGTCCACGAATTTTCTCTTGATGATCTACCCTTCCTATATACTCTATGTTCCCATCGGGCAGCCATCTTGCGAAGTCACCTGTCTTGTACATTTTTGCTCCCGAAACAAATGGATCATCCACGAATTTCTCCGCAGTCAGATCTGGACGGTTCAAGTAACCTCTGGATAGCCCTGCTCCGGCTACACATAATTCTCCCTGAACTCCAATAGGCTGTAATTCATTCCTTTCTCCTAAAATGTAGACTCTATTGTTCGCAATAGGCTTCCCGATTGAGATATTTTGATCTGCCGACTTGATCGACAGAACTGTGGATACAACACTATTTTCAGTTGGACCGTATTCATTACACACTTCGATGCGTGGATTGATGCGCTGCAATTTGTGTATTAAGGCAGGAACAATCTTCTCTCCCGCAGCCACCACATTTTTCATGGATGTCCAATCTTCCGCGCTTACTTGTTCCAACAGTGTCATCAAGAAACTTGGTGGACTTTGGATATGAGTGATTTGCTGTTTTTTGACCATCGTATTGATGGCTATAGCATCTTTACACTGTTGCTGGTTTAACAAATACACTGTCGAGCCAGATATCATCGGACCAAAGAAATGAGTAATAAATGAATCAAAAACGAAAGGATTCAGCATTAATACCCGATCATCTCCGGTAAAATGATAAAAATCCGATTTCCATTGCAGGGAATTCACAATGCTGGCATGTTCAATCATTACGCCTTTGGGATGACCTGTTGTTCCAGACGTGTAGATCATGTATGCCAAATCACTGGAGATCGCTCCATCTACCCAATTTAAATGATCATCATGGTGATTTATTTCAGAATCCAGAATGACACATGTCCCTGCATAATGTTCCGGCTTCTGTATATGACTTTGATGCAGCAACCAAGCCACTTTTGAATCCTCAAGGATATAGTGAATACGATCTGCCGGATATTCCGGATCGATTGGGACATATGCCCCGCCAGCTTTTAGAATACCGAATAAACCTATGATCATCTCAAGTGAGCGCTCTGCCATAATGCCAACGAACTGACCCGCCTGCACCCCCTTAGCTTGAAGCAATCGGGCCAATTGGTTGGATTTTTGATTTAACTCTCTGTACGTTAACTGTCTATTCTCAAATACGACTGCCGGATGGTCCGGTGTTCGTTCCACCTGTTCTTCAAATAATTGATGCATCGTTTTGTTCTGTGGATACCCAACCCTTGTATCGTTAAAGTCATATAACAGCTTGTTTCGATGAAACTCTGATAACATATCAACTTGACTTAACTCCAGATCAGGCTGGTTTAGAACTACGGAAAACAATTGGTCAAGATGCTCTACAATCTGAACCATATAATCGCGATCATAACGATCATCATCATAAACTAATCTTAATTGAATGGAGTCGTTCTCCAGATCAAAGTGGAACATCGTCGCCACTTTTACGTTATTTTCATCAAGGGCAGGATGAATTTCATTCAACGAAACCAAGGTATGAATCAGAGGTACATGGTTCGAATCATACTGAACATTTAAACGTTCAACCATTTTTCTGAAAGGGATTCGTTGATGCTGAATGGCTTCGGTTAAACTGGTCTTCACTTGATTAAATAAGGATTTGAATGGCATCGCATGATTGATATTATTTTTTAAGACAAGTACCTTATTCGAGAGCGATAGATCATTGTTCTTTTCTTCCATCGTTGGTATACCAATAATCATCTTGGTTTCATTCGTGTATTTATATAACAGACACTGAACTCCCGTTAATAAGATCGTATATATCGCCATAGGAGCATTTCGCGACATGGACTTGATTTTATATGAAACATCGGCTGACAAAGACTTATATATATCATTCTGGTGCTGCGTATCGTCTGGGTGTTTGGAGGTTGTCTTGCAATAAGGCAAATGAACAAGATGATCATCATCTTCAAATCGGCTTGCCCAATACGATTCCTGTTTCTTAAAAATAGACATACGGCACCCCGATCACTTTATATTTTTAGGTTAGCTTAGAAGAAATCTACTTCAATTAGATCAGCCAGTGTGTCCCCATCTATTAATTCTTCAATCAATTGAATCTTCTTGATTTCAATATGAGGGTCGTTGGCAATGGTTGTTAATATGACCAATAGATTTTGTGACATCGCTTCAATCGTTGTTTTCTCAAATAAAATCGTACTGTATTCAAAGGCCACTTCTAACTTGTGTTGCAATTCGGTAACATACAGCGTTAAATCGAATTTGGATACTCTCGTATTTGGAGCATAAGGCTTGCAGGTTACTCCATCCATCTGAATCTCTGAAGCATCTGTATTCTGCAATACAAACATGGTGTCAAACAACGGATTCCGCCGAGCATCTTTGGTTATATTTACTTTCTCAATCAATTCTTCAAACGGATAATCCTGATTCTCATAAGCGTTCAACATATTTTCTTTCACTTCCAGCAGATACTCCGTGAATGTTTTATCCGCGGCAGGATAATTTCGAATAGCCAGTGTATTCACAAACATCCCCATGACCGGCTCCAGCTCAGCATGTGTCCTGCCTGCAATCGGCGTGCCTACAATGATATCTTCTTGCCCGCTGTATTCAGATAATAGAATCGTATAGGCGGCTAATAGAATCATATATAACGTTGTTCCTGTCCGTGCTTCCATGTTCCTTAAGCCTGGAAGGATGTCTTCCTGCAAAACAATGTCCAATACATCTCCCGCATAGCTTAGCGTTTCAGGTCTTTCGTAGTCTGTTGGCAGATCCAATAGCGGGATACTCTCACCAAACACAGTAAGCCAATACTTCTCCTGCTTTTTCATCCGCTCACTATGAAGCTGCATTTGCTGCCATTCAGCATAGTCCTTATACTGAATTCGAAGAGGAGATAGCTCCTCTCCCTTATAGAACTGGCTAAGTTCAGTCATCAGAAGATGCACGGATAGTCCGTCTGCAATGATATGGTGGAGATCTACCAGCAATACATGACGCTCCTGCTGAAGTTCAATAAGTCCCACCCTCATAAGAGGTGCTTGCCCGAGATCAAATGTGTGAACAAACTGTTCAATTCGATCTTCGATCTCTTCTTCCGTTGAATCGATCAATTCAATTCCAAAGTTCACTTTAGGGTATACGATCTGTTTCGGTTCTCCGTGTATGACTTTGAATCCAGTCCGAAGCGATTCATGACGATGAATCAATTGTTGGAATGCTTCTTCCAATCTGATCCGATCGAGCGATCCTTCCAACATAAACATACCTGACATGTTGTACATGAGTTCCTTGCCAGCTTTGATGCTCATAATGAACATTCTCATTTGCGCCGAAGAAATAGGATAATATTCTTTTTCCTCCACTTGAGGAATGGACACTGATACTTCCTGTTCCATTTGTTCAATAGATTGAGCCATCTGTTCAATGGTCTGCCATTCAAAAACGTTTCTTACCGATATGTGGATATTCAGCTTTTGATTGATTTTGGCGGCCAGCTTGGTCGCACGTAAAGAGTTGCCTCCTACATCAAAAAAACTGTCTTTTACACTGATTTTTTTCACGGCAAGCACATCTTGCCAAATAGGCAGCAACTGTTTTTCCACCCCAGTTTGGGGTTCTATATATTCACTTCCCGTTTGTATGTTTTCTTCTGGACTCGGAAGCGATTTGCGATCGATTTTCCCGTTCGATGTCAGAGGCATGTGATCCAATTGTATAAAGTAGGCTGGAACCATGTAATTCGGCAACACCTTAGAGAGGTTTTGTTTTAACTCTCCCACCGTCAGCGTGGAATCCGCTGTAAAGTATGCACATAACGATTTGTCCCCGTGGTCATCCTTATGTGCAATGACGATAACTTCTTTCACACACTCTAGATCTAACAGTGCTGCTTCGACTTCTCCTACTTCGATCCGGTATCCGCGAATTTTAATCTGGTGATCCATTCTTCCCAAATACTCGATATGGCCATCGGGAAGCCATTTCACCAAATCTCCCGTTTTGTACATTGTCGCTCCCTGGACATACGGATCACTTACAAATTTTTCTGCTGTCAGCTCAGGTAAATTCAAGTATCCCCTACCAACCCCATCGCCAGAGATACATAATTCCCCTACGACGCCTACAGGCTGAACTTTGCCATGTTTGTTCAATACATACAGGCGATTATTTCCTAATGTTCGACCAATCGGTAGGTGAGCTCGTTGATTCGCTGTATCCAGGTGTTCTGGAAGTACACGGTATGTCGCAACATCCACACAACATTCTGTTGGACCGTACACATTAACTATGGCTGGCGGCGTGATCTGATTGAGAGCAAATAATGATGTGATTTCATTTACACTTTGCTGAGAAAGAGCTTCACCGCCAATGAGCATATATTTTAGCGATATGCCTTGAACGTTTTTTGCCTTCGATAGTAATTTCAGGTGTGCAGGCGTACCGTCTGTCAAATCAATGTGGTGATGCTGATAATAATTCATTAAATCTTGTCCATCCACTACCGTTTCCTTGTCCACAATAAACAAGGCATGTCCTGAAAGCAGTGCGCCAAAAATCTGCTTCACAGATGCATCGAAATAGTAAGGTGCAAGTAGAGCAACATGTAAACCGCTACGCTGATCATCTATAACCTGGCTATACAACGATTTAACCAAGTGATGAACCTGCCGATGTTCGATCATCACACCTTTTGGCATGCCTGTTGTACCTGAAGTATAGATCACATAAGCCAACTGCTCGGAATTCCCTGCGGGTTCCAGATTCGACAGATTAGCTGCATAGGTTTCTTCATCGTTCAAATCCATGATTTGGCCATTGAATGATATCAACTGCTTGAGATGGGTTTGCGTGACTAATAGTGTTGCCCCCGAATCATGCAGGATGTACCGGATACGCTCTTCAGGAGAATCCGGATCAATCGGTACATACGCCCCACCTGCTTTTAGAATGCCAAAGATGCCAACGATCATATCAATCGAACGATCTGTCAGAATACCTACAAATTGATCCTGCTGCACTCCCTCAGCTCTAAGCGTATATGCCAACTGATTCGCCCGTTCATTCAATTGACGATACGTCCATTGCTCATCTCCAAAAGCCACGGCTAATTGATCGGGTGTACGTTCCACCTGTGCTTCGAATAACTCCTGGATGGTCTGATCCCGGGAATATTCTATGTTGGTATCATTAAAGTCATATAAAAGAACGTTCTGCTCATGTTCAGACAGCATTTGAATATCGGACAAGGCTATATCAGGTTCGATCACAATGTCTCTGAGGATGTTGAACAGATGTGTTTTCATCCTGTCGATGGTATCCCGTTCAAACAGCTCCGTCTTGTAATTAAAGTGCATTTCCAGACACTCGTTATCATCCTCAACGATGAACATCAGATCATACAACGATACACCGACATTTAATTCTCTAACTTTAAAGCTGCAATCCTGTTCTTGCCGTTGATTTAACGCGGTATTTAAAAAGATATACATTGTATTAAAAAGTGCTGTCCCGGTGGTATCCCGATGTGTGTTTAATTTCTCTACAAGATTGTCAAAAAGATAGTCCTGGTTATCCAATGCATCCAGGGATTGTTTTTTTATTTCCTCGAGATAGGATCGAAATGACTTATTCCCCACCGGCTGTGATCGAATCGCTACCGTCTGGATAAAGACTCCTATCATATTCTCGACATCCGGATGGTTTCTTCCTGATGTTGGCGTGCCTACAATCATATCTTCTTGATCCGTATATTGATGAAGCAGCACATTATACGCTGCCAATAACACCATAAACATCGTAGTTCCCGTTTGTTTCGCAAGCTTCTCCAGCGACTGCTTCAAGTGCGCGTCCAACACAAATGACAATCTTGAACCTGCCGAAGTCAAATGAGGTGTCCGAACAAAATCAGTAGGCAGATTAAGGTTCGGGAGTTCTCCTTTGAATTGATCCAGCCAATATTTTTCTTGCTGCTTATAAAACTCTCCCGCCAGAAATTCTTTCTGCCAAGCTGCAAAGTCTTTGTACTCAACCTCAATTTCTGACATGCTTCTTCCGTCATACGCATCAATCAGTTCATTCGCAAGAATGCCAACGGAATATCCGTCCGATATAATATGATGCATCTCAATGAGGATCTCTGCATGATCATCGCCTATACGAATGAATTCGGCACGTATTAACGGCGCTTTGGAGCAATCAAATGGTTTGGCAAACGTCTTAACATGTTGTTCGAATGAATCAGGGCTTTTCTGAGTTCGTTTCACTTCAAAATCAATCGTTGGGGCGATACTTTGGTACAGCTCTCCATCTATGAGTTGGAAACTGGTGCGAAAAGCTTCGTGACGGTGCACGATTTGTTCCAATGACGAAATCAATTTAGCTTCATCGATATATCCTGTGACCGTGATATGACCGCACATGTTCTGAAACACACTATTCGGCTCAAATTGATCCAGAAAGTAGATCCGTTGTTGTGCAGATGACGTCTCATAAAATTCCTTGACGTCCAATGCCTTAATCGGAATGAATGTTTCCTCGTTCTCGCCTGTAATCAGACTGGCAAGCTGCTTCATACGTTGGTTTTGGAAGAACTGAACGATTGAAATTTTATGGTTAAGCTGCTCATGTACCTTGGAAAGCATGACTGTCGCCTTGAGCGAGTTTCCTCCGAGATCAAAGAAGTGATCATTTCTCCCCACTTGATCGAGGGATAATACGTCCTCCCAGATCAAGGCCAGCTTTTTCTCCACGTCATTGACTGGAGACTCGAATATGGCTGCATGATTAACGTGAGGAAGACGCTCCGTAACATACCGATTGTACATCTCTTGTAATTGATCCTGTTGCTCGGATGAGAACAACGTCAAAGACGAGATTTCAGCCTCTGGATGACTCACCATATGTTGCAGCAAACCTTTAAATCCTTCAGACCACAGTTTCATCATCTCAGGTCCAATGAGATCGGTATTGTAATCAAAATCCAGGTACAATTCATGGCTAACATCCGTAATATTAAGAAACAAATCGTAAGAAATATGTTTGATCGGATACGACATGAATTCAGTCTTGATATTTTCAAATTGAAGATGATGAATCGTTCTGTCCATATTGAATAAAATCCGGGTATCCGGTGCAGTCATATGAGCAAGCTGTTCGGATACGAGGGTCAATGGAACATGCTGATGCTTCATGACAAGAGCCAGCGTTTCCTTGAGCTGAAGAACATGCTCTACAACGGACTGCTTCGTTAACAAAGCATGATGAACAGGTACAATGTTGACACAGTTGCCAATCAGCGCATTTTTTCGCATGTGAGACTGACCCGCTGTAGGCACGCCGATGACAAGGTGACACTGCCCTGTTAGTTGATGCAAATATAAATGAAACGCTGCAAACATCGTTACAAACAAACTGCTCTTATTATTGATGCTTAACGTTCGCAAAGACTCTGTTAATTGATGATCCAGCTTGATGGAATATCTTTCACCGTCATATCCCTTGGGCACATCATCGGACGGTGCCGTTGGAAGTGTAATGTTGGGATAGGATAAGGAAAATTGTTCTTTCCAGAACTGGACTCCTTCGGTAAATGACCCTTTTTCATGTTCAAGTCGTTGCCAGCTTAAATACTCACGGAATGGAGTGGCTTCAGGTAATTGAACCGGAACTCCTCGGACCAGAGCAGAATAGGTATGTTCCAACTCTTGAATGAATACAGCAATCGACCAGCCATCTACAACAATATGATGAAATGTCAGCACCATAAGGTATTGATCAGTTGCCTTTTTAAGCAAGGTGATTCTAAATAGAGGTTCCCCAGACTGTAAATTGAAGGCTTCATTTGCATCGGCAGATAACCAATTGGAAATTTCCCGTTCTTGATCCTCACCCGCATATGCCGAGAAATCCAACCATGTACATTGAAATTCCATTACGGATCTGATTTGTTGTGTTTCACGATCGGCATGAATGACTGTTCTCAGGGCTTCATGACGCTGTGCGATTTGATTCACGGCCTGATCTAGTGCAGAAAGCTTTATGTCGCCTGTCATTTTTAAAATAACACTCTGGTTTAATGCAGCATTCGCATCTTTCCCATGTAATGAAGTTAACAATAATTGTTTTTGCTCTAAAGAGAGCGGATATTCCGACATGGGCGATTCACCAGGGATAAAACCCCACTCGCGAAGTTCATGGATCGTCTCTTTCACAATTCTGATTATCGTATCCATGTCACCTATGGAATGCACCGTTGATATAAAACAGTTACGACCTTCCCAAATATATAAACCTTTATAAATTAAATGGTAGAAGAATAATTCCATATCTCCAAATGATATAAATCGAAATAAAGATCCATAGTTCACCATTTGCATCGGTACATTCGCTGTTTTGAAAAACGTATTTAATTCTTTAACAAGATAATCTGTTTTTTCATTTAGTTCCTTATATAAAGTTCCTGTTTCGGATTGAAGATACTGCAGTACCGTTAACATCACTCTCATCGTAAGAGGGTGTGTACAGAAGGTTCCACCGACAAACGTTTTCTTATCTGCATCGGAAGGGTAAGAATCATCACCAAAGTTCCAGGTTCCACCATCTACCGGATTCATAAATTCAGCTTTACCCGCGACTATGCCAATAGGCAGCCCGCCACCGACCACTTTTCCATACGTAACCAAATCTGCTTGAACCCCAAACCAATCCTGTGCTCCACCCAGACCAATTCTAAATCCAGTGATGACTTCATCGAAAATAAGTGCAGTCCCAGTTTGATTTGTTATTTCTCTAAGTTTCCGTAAGAATTGTGTTGGCTGTACATCAGGTCTTCGACTTTGCACCGGCTCTACAAGCACAGCAGCCAATTCATCACCCAGGTTCTGAATCATATCCAGGGATTGCGGATGGTTATAATTAAGAATAATCAAATCTTCCATAGCGCTATTTACAATACCAGGAGCCATAGGCAGTGCAGACGATAAAGCATCCCCAGGATTCGCTACACCCAACACGCCGTCATGTGTACCATGATACGATCCGGAAAATAATACAACTTTCGAACGCCCCGTTGCCGCCCGCGCTAAACGAAGTGCAACCATGACAGCTTCTGTTCCTGAATTATAAAATGCGACACGTTCTACACCTGTTAGCTCGGAAATTTTAGCTGCAACATCTCCTGCCAAGTCTGACATAGGGCCCAATGGAGGCAATTGTTCCTTGAGGCTGTCTGCTATTACATTTTGAATAAACGCTGGATTATGGCCAAATAGATTTACACCAAATCCCATCGTCAGATCCAAATACTCGTTCCCATCCAGATCCCATAACTTAGCTCCCTCTGCACGCGTTGAAATAACGGGATATACCATTTCCTTCCAATACGAACGAAATCCGGACACATTGCGATTATTCGCATGAACCAAACGTGTTTGGCCTGTTTTTAATTTGGAGCCTTTGGTTCTTGCGGTATACTTGGCTATAAATTGTTCAACATACTGGTTCTGAAGCGGTGATAATCCGCTCTCTTCATGAATCTTCAACGATTGATACGGTATAAAAGGTTTTTTTTCTTCCTTCGATTCCGAATAGGGTTGGATCTCTTGGGTTGGTTTGGTTTCATGATGTTTCATCTCCAAAAGAGGCGATTGAACAGTATTCATTTGCTCGCCTAACAGCACATTCAAACTTTTTAATTGGGACTCCATAAGCTGAATTGCAGACATCACAATTTGTTCCGACACATTCCCTGAGGATTTTGCCGTGTTTATATTGTTCACAGATGCCAGATTTTGTTGTTCAGCATGCTCCTGAACTGTTTGATTATTTATATTTTCAGATACATCATGATGCTTTATATTCTCTGACACATATTTAACTAAGGAATTAATATTAGTAAGGGTTTCAAAAAACATTTCCATCGGGATATCCAAACGGAACAGCTCTGAGATCTCCTTCTGAATTTGCACAAGAATGATGGAATCCAATCCCATCTGGAGAAAATGAGCTTGATGATCCAGCTCTTCCAACTTCAAACCAGATGCACGACTGATGCTTGTTTTAATCTTTAATTCAATATCGTTTGTATTCATCTCTATTTGAACCTCATTCCTCTCTGAACTATGTCCCGCTGGTATCGTATGTTTGACTTCAATCCAACACCGCTTCTGCTCAAATGGATATAGAGGCAATGGAATTTTCCGAATGACTTCATGATTATAAAATCTTTCCCAATCCATCACTGCCCCCAGTGTATATAACTGACCGAGTTCATTTAAAGATTCTGCCTTTCCCTGAACATAGAGATGATCGGTATCCAGCGTCTTGTCCTTCTTGGCGTAACCAAAATAGACATTGGGCAGCTTGTCCTTTCCCATTGCAATGTGATGCAATTTTTCATGTAATTCTTGTGTACTCGTTATTACAATGGCAAGTCGATAATCCAGATTAGCCCTTCCCGTACTGGCTGTATAACAGATTTGTTGAATGGAAACATCCGTGTGATCGGTTAGATATTCATGGTACGTTCTGACCAATTCATCCAGCGCCCGTTCCGTAGCAGCAGACAGAACAAATAGATGAGGTTCATGGGACACCCTTTTATCTACTGTTTTGGCAGGAACATATTCTTCGAGAACCACATGCGCATTGGTACCACTGAAACCAAAAGAACTAACCCCGCATCGTAAGGGACTCTCTTTTTCACCAAAAGTCATTAATTCCTGATTCACATAAAAAGGTGAAGCTTCAAACTTAAGCAGGGGATTAGGCTTGTCAAAGTGAACCAACGGTGGGATCTTTCTATGTTGAAACATAAGAATAGATTTAATTAATCCAGCGATCCCCGCCGCTTCAAAGCCATGTCCAATGTTAGCTTTGGCAGATCCGATTGCACAAAATTGTTTCCGATCCGTATATTTCTCAAAAGCTTTACGCAAAGCATTGAACTCAACCGGATCACCTAATTTGGTCCCTGTTCCATGTGCTTCAATAAAGTTAAGCGTATCAGGAGAAATGCCGGCTTCTTTCCATGCCTGTTCGATCACATTGGTCTGTGACTCCGGGCTAGGTGCTGTAATTCCTACCGTCTTGCCATCCTGATTAATCGCACTTCCCTTAATCACACCATAGATATGATCCCCGTCCTTAATCGCTTGCTGCATTGGCTTCAACATGACCGACCCAACACCTTCGCCAAATCCCGTGCCGTTGGCATCTTCGCTAAATGTTCTCGTGAATGCATCTGGAGATTCCATATCCAGTCCGATACTTATCGGTAATAATGCCGTTCGAATGCCTCCTGCGATTGCCATTTCACAGTCTCCAGCGAGCAATCCTTTACATGCCATGTGAACAGCAACAAGTGAGGAGGAACAAGCGGTATCAATTGTTAAGGCCGGGCCTTTTAAATTCAGGAAATATGCAATTCTGCTCGCCAGTACAGATGGTAAATTTCCAATGATATAATTTTTGAGTTCTGCGGGGTAACTCGCCGTCACGAGCCGTTCGTAATCATACCCAACTTTGGAATACCCCACGTACACGCCCACATTTCTTCCATTGATTCCTTCCCCTGCATACCCAGCATCTTCAATCGTATGCCATGCCGTTTGCAAAAACATCCTTTGATTCGGGTCCATAAATTGTGCAGTTTTTGGGGTTATGCCAAAGAAAGAATAGTCGAATTGATCAATCTGATCCAAGTAACCACCTTTGATCCATTGAACTTCGCTCAATTCACTTCGCATGGATTGTATATAATCCGCAGCGTCTTTCATCCGACTTTCAGGGTAGTCCCGAATGTTATGCGTTCCATTTTCCAAAACACGCCAAAAATCGCTTGCATTTGATGCACCAGGGAGATTCAAAGACATACCGATAATAGCAATATCTTTGGATGGCGTATGATCCTCTTGAGTTTTGTTGACTTGCATGGTCTCGCTGTAACCTCTAGCCAGATATGCTGCCAATTCAGTTATTGAGGGATAGGTAAAGAGATCCGTAACAACAAGCTCTTCTCCGTATTTTTGTTCTATACGTTCAGCAATTTGGGCCAGCTGTAATGAAGTTGCACCCATGTCAAAATAGCTATCCTCAAGTTCAACCTTTTTCCCAACCAGCACTTCAGAAAATAGTGAAGTTAATTCACGTTCTATGACTCGAACCGAAACAGCAACCTCTTCTTTTGCCTTGTCATTGTCATTCTTGATCCAGTCATGGATGAATGCAGATTCTGTTGAGAATTTGCCTGCTTCATACTGCTTGGCTAACTGATACCGCTGGATTTTCCCACTTGTTGTTTTGGGTAATTTTTTGATGGGCAGTACCTCTTTGACACTCCATCCCCCATGTTTATATAGGTGTTTTTTGATTTCTTTAACAAGCGGCAGGAAGTGTTCGATCTTTTTTTTGTACACAACAAACACAATAATTTCTTCACTTTGACTATTCGAATTATACACACCACAAGCAGCAACTCTTCCAAGTTCAATATCATCTAATTGGATGGCGACACGTTCGATGTCATGGGGATATACATTTTTACCATTGATAAATATAATGTCTTTTTCCCGCCCTGTTACAACCAGTTTTCCGTTCATGATGAAACCCAGATCTCCTGTATTCACCCATCCGTCGTGCTTCAATAACTTCTCCGTTGCTAGTGAATTGTTATAATAACCTTGGGTGACGTTATCCCCCTTGATTTGAATTTTTCCAATAACCAAATCGGGAACACTGTTCATTTCCTCATCGCAAATTCTAACATGGCAATAATCAATTGCTTCGCCAACGGCAACAAATGATGCCACATGTTCAGCATGTTTTTCGACTTCGATGACACGCTCCCCTAAGTTCAGATGATCCCGGTGAACGTACACCGCAGTAAACTCTTCTTCTACCTTGGGAAAGGAGACGGCAACAGAGGCCTCTGCTAATCCATATACGGTAAACATGGCTGTTTTCTTTAAGTGATATGCTGACAATACATTTAGGAATTCATCACACACTTCGGGTAATATAGGTTCCGCCCCATTATAGATAACTCGGACAGATGACAGATCCCATCCCTCCGCTTTGTCTTCGCGAAAGAAATTCAGAAAGTATTTATAACCAAAGTTAGGGGAAGACAGTATGGTTGCTTTGTGTTCATTTACTTTTTTCATCCATAGAATCGGTTTGCGAATAAATAGTTCCGTTGGGAGCAAATATTGATGAATTCCTGCCACGAGGGGTACGAGATGAAATCCAATCAAACCCATATCATGGGTAAGGGGCATCCAGGAGAGAAAACTATCGTTTGAACTAATTTGTGTGCCATTAATAGCAGCACAAGTATTATAAATCAGGTTTCGATGGGTGAGCATCACGCCTTTGGGATCACCGGTTGATCCAGAAGAGAATTGAATAAATGCCAAGTCATCAGACTGAGGTTCAACTATATTATTAATAGATTCATAATTGTATATGGTGTCTTGGATCAGATCTGTTCTGACTTCTAATTGATGATGGAAATCAAGCATGTCATGTTCCAAAACAAATCTCTTCATTTTATCCAGCACCTTCTCAGATGCAATCATGAAAGGGTTATTTAGCAAATTCCAAATACGGCATACTTTCAAGTTTTGTTCTTCATCTTCACCAATACTTACAGGGATAGGGATCATTCCACCGAGTATACAAGCCCAGAATGCGACTAAAAACCGTTTGTTTTCTTGGATCTGAAAAATAATTTCTTGTTTAGGTTTAATTCTGATGGCTTGTAGATAACCTAAATACCCTTGTGCCTCAGTAAATAATTGATGATAAGATATAAAAGTTTCTCGTTTGTCCGCATCGATAAAACGAATACCGCGGTCCGTTATTTTACCTCTGTCACGGATAACATCCACTAGTGTTTGAAACTGATTAGTATACATATCTCTCCTCCAAATGAATCATCTCTAACATGCTTATCTAATTATTTACACATATTTCAAGCAAAATTTTACCATAGAAATATATGTAAAATCAATCAATTTATTGTTACTATATGGTAAAAAATAGAGATTGATTCGTGAGTTATTGACATATTTAATACCAAACATCTGAAGTTTCAACAAGTTTAGATGCATTAAAAGACAAAAAGACTACCTTATAAAAAGGCAGTCTGTCGCTGTAATATAGATCTTGCAAAAGAACAGTTCGGGTACTAGATTGTATCAATCAACGCGGTTCCATCCAATGGAATTTTTTTTGCTATAATAATGGAATGACATACCTGTAGAGCATCATTTATCTCTTCTTCACCGAGTTCGTATCCATTCTTGTGTATTTGTTCCTGTACCCGTTGTAAATGATGAAATAATGGCTCAACCATTTTGGCATATGATATCGAATCTTGGTTATAATTCCGTGAAGTGAGTGCGGTTACCATTAGTTCTGATAACAACTTTTTACGAATCGTTAACCGTTTATTTTTCCTTTCTTGTATATTTGTAAGCATTAGTAAATCGGAAGGTTGACTTAGCGAGTAAGGTACAATACGCTTCGTTATTTTACTCATAAGACTAACTAACACATGTTTAGAACCCAACTCTATAACTTCACTAACCCCATTTGCAACCAGATAGCGCATAGACTCTGACCATCTTACAGGCATCGTCATCTGCATGTTTAAGTAATCCACGACAGATCGATCAGACTCATAGGCTGCTGCTGTAACATTGGAAATAATCGGGTATTTTGCATGAGCATATTGATGTTGATCCAATTCAACTTTGAATTGTTCTGCTGCGGTTTGCATCATGGGTGAATGATAGGGACCACTTACATTGATATAAGAATGTTTCGTTCCCAGGGTTTCTGTCCTTTTAATAATTTCTTGTATAGAGTGCCGGTGTCCCGAAATGACAAACTGCTGGTTAGCGTTCATACAAGCCACACAGGCAGGGCGTTCTTTTGTTGAAACTTCTTTGCATATGTTTTGAAGTGTATCTAAATGAACACCTGAAATGGCGGCCATGATACCTTTCTGATCCGGGTCTGCATTGTGCATAATGATCCCTCGTTGTCTCACAAGTTTAATAGCTTCACGAAAAGATAGAACACCAGCGCATACCAGAGCCGAATATTCTCCCAAACTATGCCCAGCCAAATAAGCGGGTTCCATCCCTATTTCTTGCATATACACCTGATATGCTATGACACTAACAGTCAAAAGTGCAGGCTGAGTATTCATCGTCATTGTCAAATCAGCCATGCTACCTTCAAAACATAACTTTCTCAAATCGAAAGAAATGGCATCACTGGCTTCTTCAAATAACTTCTTAGCCACATCAAAGTTATTCCAAAAGTCTCTACCCATCCCAACCATCTGAGAACCTTGTCCAGGAAACAACAGAGCTACATTACTCATCCAGCATCCTCCATGTATCAACTTTATATTTTATGCACTTCGATAACTGAAAACCAATAAATTCCTTGTTTTCAAAATTTATAATAAACTTTCATTGGGAGTTATGCAAATAAAGCCAAAAGGAGGGTCATCTATTTCTATGAACGGAAAAAAATACGTGATTCTTTTTGACTTCTTTTTGGACTCTGTGTCGGGGCATTTAGTGTAGTTCTATACTGGATATTAACTGAAGCCTGAACATGACAAATAGACATCTCCAATACGGAGATGCCTGTTTTGTTCTGATCTGATCATTCGATTCTTATTATTCCTCATTATCTTAAGTATCTGAATACACTAATTTCAAGTTCAACGACAATTCCTTCAGATATGTGTGTTACCATCTTTTTCGTGTGAATCGGATTATCTTACCCCTCAATCAATCCATACTTCACAAAACTATGATACAATCCATCTTCCTCAACTGTTCCAGTAATATCATCTGCAATGGCTTTGAGACCTGGCTTTGCATTACCCATGGCAATTCCGATGTTACAATATTCCAACATCTCGGCATCATTCATGCCATCACCGATGGCAAAAGTATCTTCTTGGGACATGCCCAGATGCTTCAGCAGATCGGCGATCGCAATGGCTTTGTGAATGCCAGGGATCATCAGTTCACCACTTCCTTCACCAAAGATCGGCACAGTGCACTGAATGACTTCGAATTTCCCTTCAAACTCTTGCTTGATCCGCTCAAACGGGATGGCTGAGCTCTCCAAGAAACATACCTTGTTCACATCTTCCTTATACAGGTCGGCCTCTCCATACGTTAATCCGGCAATAAACGGGTGCGGTTTCAGCTCCTTCTTCTCTCTGGCTACAGGGTCATTCTCCACATCGCCATAGATACGGCGTTCCAGGTGAGGTTGAAGATTGTTACTCGCATACAATGCCGAATTGGATTCAAGGTAGAAGTCAATGCCGTTTTCATTGAAAAAATCGACCATATGTCGAACATCTTCCGCTGTTACCCTTTTGTGATATAACACGTCCTTGCCAAACTCCACATAACCCCCACCTGCACCAATCAGACCATCGAATCCGACATCCCAGATGGAATCATAAATTTCTGCTTTGGATCGGCCTGTACATAAATAGAGCAGATGTCCGTTCTCTCTGGCCTGTTTACAAGCCTTCTGTGCTGACAACGGAATGTTTCCATCATCGTCAACCAATGTGCCATCAATATCAATAAAAACAATCTTTCGCTTCGTTTCGTTCATCTGCCTAGCCCCCATCATGTATGTTGTCTATGTCTAACCGAGCGAGTGCCGACAGGCATTTTCCTTATACAAAATTACCTATTCCGTGGTGTTCGCTGATCGATCAACTTCTCCAAAAATTCGGCAAAAGAATCCGCGTATCAAAATAGTAATATTCATCCTCGTCCGGTACAAACAGCTCCAGCTTCCCATTATCATCGCAATGTCATTTTCCTTCAATAAATTCCAAAGGTCACTTACAAGCCAACTTGTCCATATGTACAGTTTGCCAGTCATCATCCTGCTCAGCAATAACCGTAAACCCTTGGCGTTTCCAGAAATCTACGGCACCTGGCAAGAAGCGATGTGTATGCAAATACAGCGTCGTATAGTGCATATCCTTTACCACGCTCTCCAGTTCCTTTAACATCATCGAACCAATGCCGTATCTGCGATACGCAGGATCTACATAACATTTTACTATTTCGGCTGCAGACTGGGCTGCATATCGACCATCCACAGCTTCAATACGTCCATCATATGGTAATATCCCAATAGAACCGACGATCCCCGCATCCCCCATCATTGCAACAAGAAAGATCGAACCATCGGAGTCCAGATAATGTTCTTTGAACTGCTCGAAGTCCACAGGCAATTTCGTATGATCCATCATCGGAAACACTTCTCTGCGCACACGCATGGCAAAATCAATGGCATCATGAATCTGGTGTGCCTGAACTGGTGTGACTGTCGGTATACCCTGAAGTTGTGTCAATAAATCCACATTCCTTATCCTCTGTATTAGGAGCTGCTTCTTGCCCCTTCCTTAAAGCTTGTTCATGCCAATATCTGCTCTCTTCATCTCATCTTACCGAACTTATCCCTTCCTATCAACCTATCTACACTACTAACCAAATTGCAAGAGTGCCCACGCCGTCTGATAGAGTTCGCATACGATAAGGCGTGTCACAATTCATATTGGAGGGATAAACGCTCATGTGGTTATGGTTAGGTGTTTTTGCTTTCATTTTGCTAGCAATCGTGTTCGTCTATCGTTATCTGGACCAACTTGCTGAGAGCAGGTTTCACCCTCACGCTCCCAAGCAGCTCTTAGTCCAATTCAAGGAGGGTACAACAGATGATGAGATGCACACACTTCACAAAAAAGGGAGATGTAAGGTCGCTGAGACCTATGAAGATTTAGGATGGTACCGTGTGGAATCCCGCAAAAAAATGCACCGGATGCTGGAACATTACAAAGATCATGAGCTTATTGAACATGCAGAGCCGAATTACCTCGTTGAGGCATCCTTCACTCCCAATGATCCTTTCTTTCCTTATCAGTATAACCTGTCCAAAATCAATGCACCCGCTGCATGGGATATTACACAGAGTAACAGCTCTGTCAAAATCGCCATTATCGATACTGGTGTACAGTTGAACCATCCAGAATTGGCCTCCAAGCTCCTCCCCGGTTATGATTATGTTGATTATGATAACATCCCTGAGGACGGGAACGGCCACGGCACCCATGTAGCCGGAATCGCTGCCTCCGTAACCAACAATGGTGTGGGCATCGCCGGCGCTGCACCACTCGCATCCATCGTTCCGCTCCGGGTACTGGATAACAACGGGCAAGGAACGATAGGTAATGTCGGTAACGGGCTTGTCTTTGCTGCCAACAACGGTGTACAGGTTGTTAACCTGAGCCTTGGTGGGCCAATGGGAAATGCTTTCCTTCAAGCTGCCGTACAGTATGCTTGGGATCGAGGAGCTGTGATTATTGCCGCAGCCGGTAACGACAACACTTCATTCCCAATCGTACCCGCATCGTATCCCAATGTGATTGCTGTCGCTTCAACCAACCCTTCCGATCTCAAATCCAATTTCTCCAACTACGGTTCCTGGGTCGATATGGCTGCACCGGGTGATACCATTCTATCCACATACCTGGGAGGTTCCTATGCCTACCTTAGCGGGACGTCCATGGCTGCCCCACATGTGGCTGGAGTGGCTGCACTTCTCGCTGCACAAGGGAAAACAAATGCCCAGATTCGGGATGCGCTGTGTTTCGCTTCTGATCCGGTATCAGGCTCCGGGATCTACTGGACATATGGTCGACTGAATGCTTATCAGAGCTTGCAGGTGCCATAATACACCTACTATCGCTCATGATTGCACACAGGGCATATCCTTTCCATTTTTCACAAATTAAAAAACGAAGGGGCATCTGTAAGTTAGATGCTCCTTCGTTTGGTTAAAAAGTATTCGATGTTACACTTTTGCTGCCCAAAGCTCTATTTCAATTTTAATCTCTGGTAGACCTAACGCCGTAATGTATCCAATCGTCATTGCAGGATAATCCGTACTAAATAATTGTCCCCACTCGGCATATAAGAAATCCCAATCGATTTCCTCGGTTGCCCATACGTTCACTTTGATAATATGTTCAGCATCTAAGCGCTCAGATTCGAGCACTGTTTTAATATTATTAAATGTATTAGTGACTTGCTCATTCAAACTCTCTGGAAAGAGTCCATTATGATCTGCTCCAATTTGCCCTGAAGTCACAAATAACTCTGCATTTCTCGGGATTCTTGTAATATGCGTGTACTGACCTACAGGAGCTGGCATATTTGCTGGATTTTTTCTAGTAATTTTGTCAATATTCATTTGGATTACCTCGTCATTCTTAAGATTTTTCTGCGATATTTTCTAGTTTTCTTCCGATTTTGGGCAGACTTCACCCTTGGAATAGATTCTAGAAAAAGACAGCAGTGGAGTATCCATATCCCGAAGATATAAACGCAAGTGATTTTTTCTTCATGAGTGGATGCTCCCCTTTCTTAAGTGACAAGATTCTCTTCATTTCTTTATTATATCTGAAAGCCACATCATGGGTCAAATTCATCCCCTCATAAACAAAGAGCAATCCCGTAATAACGAGACTGCTCTTTGTTTATTCTATAGCATTGGACACCTTGTATCAGAAATATTGTGCGCCATTACTCGCAATGACATCTTGGTACCAGTGAAAACTCTTCTTTTTCACTCTGCGAAGTGTGCCCGTACCATCATTATTTCTATCTACATAGATATAGCCATAACGTTTCTTCATCTCTCCAGTACCCGCACTGACCAGGTCAATCGGTCCCCAGCTTGTGTAACCTATGAGCTCTACACCATCTTGAATCGCTTCAGCCATCTCGGCAAAATGACTATTCAAATATTCGATGCGATAGTCATCTTCTACGGAGTCATTGTCTAACAACACATCGGTTGCTCCAAGTCCATTTTCTACGATAAACAAAGGTTTGCCATAGCGGTCATGCAGCTGATTAAGCGTAATTCGAAGCCCCTTAGGATCAATGGTCCACCCCCACTCGGAAGCTTGCAGATAAGGGTTCTTCACCGAACCAAATACATTGCCTTCTGTCGAATCTTTCAAAATCTCAGGGTCTGTACTGGTGCATCGGCTTGCGTAATAGCTAAAACCGATATAATCGACCGTGTTCTGCATCAAGATCTCTGCGTCTTCCGGTTGCATGTCAATCCGAATGTCATTTTCCCTGAAAAATCTTTTTGTATAACCCGGATATGCTCCCTTCGATTGCACGTCGATGAAGAAGAATGATTCGCGATCTTTCTCCATGGCTTTCCATACATCATCTGGATTAGAGCTGTATGGATACACCATTCCAGCGGCTAACATACATCCAATCTGTGCATCCGGAATGATCTCATGACAAGCCTTAACAGCAAGTGCACTCGCTACCAATTCATGATGTGCTGCCTGATACAGAACCTGATCTTTGTTTTCACCATCCTGAAGGACAATGCCCGCTCCAATATACGGAAGATGCAGCAACATGTTGATCTCGTTAAACGTCATCCAGTATTTCACTTTATTCTTATATCGATTGAACAAAGTCGTCGCATATTTCTCAAAGAAACCAATCATCTTACGATTCTTCCAGCCGCCGTAAGTCTCGACCAGATGTACAGGTACATCGAAATGGCAGATCGTCACCACAGGTTCAATGTTGTATTTTAATAACTCATCAAAGACATCATCATAAAATTGCAAGCCTGCTTCGTTTGGCTCCGCTTCATCACCTTTAGGGAAAATCCGTGCCCAGGCTATAGAAAGCCTGAAGCACTTAAATCCCATTTCTGCAAATAACGCAATATCTTCCTTATATCGATGATAGAAGTCAATAGCTTCATGCGAAGGATAGAATTCCCCTGTTTTGGGCTCATACGAACCCAGGTTACCCAGAGCGATATTCCATCGATTGGCACCAATCGGAATGAGATCTACCGTTGTTAAACCTTTGCCACCTTCCAGATAAGCACCTTCCAATTGATTCGCTGCGGTTGCTCCTCCCCAGAGAAAATTCTCCGGGAAGGCTGTAAACTTTTCATTCATTGAGGAGCCCCTCCTAAACAATCTGTAATTTCAATTAGCTTAATACCGTGATCAATTTATCTTTCTCATGAACGGATGCATCTTTTGTTCCTACAACGTCCAGATAATTTGAAGTATTAGTAACAATGATCGGTGTAACCGTCTCATACCCTGCATCTTTAATCGCTTGCAGATCAAACTCAACAATCAGGTCACCTGCGTTAACACGGTCTCCGTCTTTCACATGAGTTGTAAAATGTTCACCTTTCAGCTTGACCGTATCCTGTCCAATATGGATCAGCATCTCTACACCATCATCGCTGACAAGACCAATGGCGTGTTTGGTACGATATACGGTTTGAACAACACCGGTGATTGGAGATACCACTCTACCACTTGTTGGACGAATTGCAATCCCTTTACCCATGTGCTCACCTGCAAACGTTACGTCATTAATTTCGTTCAATGCAACGACTTCACCAGCCATTGGGCTTACAATTTCGTATCTGCTGTTCGGATTTGGATCAAGTACTGGTGCTGGAGTAGCCACTTTTTCCACCGGATCTTTGAATCCAACCACATACGTCAATACGAAACCAAGAACGAATGCAATCAATGAAGCAACTATAGCCATGTAGAACGCGAAGTCTAATCCTGTTTCTTTATTAATAAAAGTTGGATAACCGAATACGCCAAGTCCGCCAATCATGTATATCTTCGAACCTGCATAACCGAGAATACCGCCTCCGATCCCCCCAGCAATACAACTCATAATAAACGGTTTTTTCAATGGAAGCGTAACACCATAGATCGCAGGCTCTGTTACTCCAAATATACCGGAGATAAATGCTGGTACACTGAGTGTTTTTATTTTCGTATTTTTTGTTTTGAGTAATACGGCAAGTACAGCACCGATTTGAGCAAAAGAAGCAGCAAATGACATTGCGATAACCGGATCAGCGCCTGACGTACTAAGATTCAATAATGCAACCGGAACCAGTCCCCAGTGAAGTCCGAATAATACAAACACTTGCCATAGTCCACCGATAATCAATCCTGTAACAATAGGACTTAATTCATAAATATTAGTAGCTCCCGCGCCAATCAATTGTCCTGCCCATGTGGAGATTGGACCAATGACCAAAAAAGTCGCTGGAACAATTACAAGCAAGGTGAAAAAGGGAACAAGGAATGTGCTTACCACTTTCGGAATAACGTTCTTGAAGAATCTTTCTAATTTTACAGCTACAAATGTCGCTATAATGATTGGGATAACCGATGAAGCGTAGTCCATCAAGATAACCGGCATACCCAGGAACGTAATGTGGATAGGTGATTCAAACAATGTACCTGTAAACAAGGTGTACAGTGGATCTCCTGCCTTAAGACCGCCCAATGTCGGATAAACAAGAGATGCACCTATCGCCATACCCAGGAACGGTGAACCGCCAAACTTCTTGATTGCAGTGTAACCCAGGAAGATCGGGAAGAAGTAGAACAGACA
Source organism: Paenibacillus sp. FSL R5-0701 (assembly GCF_037973995.1). Taxonomy (NCBI): domain Bacteria; kingdom Bacillati; phylum Bacillota; class Bacilli; order Caryophanales; family Paenibacillaceae; genus Paenibacillus; species Paenibacillus sp. FSL R5-0701. The sequence continues at coordinate 4,233,508 of NZ_CP150230.1, forward strand.
GTCCCCCGTTGCTTTCAATAATTGATACGTACCGGAATCCTGAGTTATCCAGCCAAAGGCTACAAACATCTCATTAAAACCCTTGATCATCCCTGTTGCAGCTAACAGTCCCAACAATGGAGTGAACACACCGGAGATCATATCGATAAATCGGCTGAACAACCCTACTTTTTTGCCTGAGTTATCCGTTTCCTCTTCAACTTGTCCTTCACTTGGGAAATTCCCTACCTTAACCACTGCTTTATATACATCCGGCACTTCGTTGCCGATAACAACTTGATATTGTCCACCACTTTGCATGACGGTAATAACACCTGGCAGATTTTTAAGTTCTTCCGTTTTGGCTACGCTTTCATCTTTCAGTTTAAACCGCAGTCTTGTTACGCAATGGAATACACTGTTTACGTTCTCGCGACCACCTACACGTGACAGAATGTCCTTAGCTAATTGATCGTAGTTGCTCATTGTAATTCTCCCTCTCTAAGTAGACTCCCCATGACTTTTGAAACAAATAAAACCTGAACCACTGAACATACACAACATACCGGATCGTCCGGAAATCAGTCGTGTTATTCAGCAATTCAGGTTTTGCCCTTAACGGTTGCAACCCTGTAAGGCTGTACACATTGGTATTTAATTATTTGGATAACGAGAGTAAGTTACATTCCATACCCTCTGAACTGAGGATGGTCGGCATTGCCTGATTGAACAGTTACAATCCGATTGATGTATGCGCTTACTTCTTGAACTCATCATAGTACATCTGAACTACGTTTGCAACACTTATTTTTATTAATTTCACAAATACATTGGAGTGACCGAAAATAAAAAAAAGTGACCACTTCGAAAACATCAAAGTGGTCTCTATAGAGCTAATGCCCAGATTAATAAAATACGCACTAAAGCAGAATTAACCTATAACCGTAACCAATTTATCCTTTTCTTTCACTTCACGACTTGTTGTAGCAACCACGTCCAAATAATCAGCCGTATTCGTTACAATAATCGGTGTTACGGTCTCATATCCCGCCTCAATAATGGCCTGCAGATCGAATTCAACGATCAGATCGCCAACACTCACACGATCTCCATCTTTCACATGTGCAGTGAAATGTTGACCTTTGAGCTGTACTGTATCCTGACCGATATGGATCAGAATCTCTACACCTTGATCATCTACCAGACCAATTGCATGTTTGGTACGGTATATCGTCTGTACCACACCATTAATCGGGGATACAACTCTCCCACTGGTTGGGCGAATAGCAATCCCTTTACCCATATGTTCACCAGCAAATGTAGCATCATTAATTTCTTGCAAAGGAACCACCTCACCCGTCATCGGGCTGGCAATTTCGTAGCGATTGTTTGGATTGGGCTCAAGCGTAGCCTTCTCTTCTTTTACTGGCTCTGGAGCCTGTTTGGCAGTCTCTGGATTAGCAGGATCTTTGAATCCTACAAAATAAACGAGAACAAAACCTAATACAAAAGCAATGATAGTTGCAATCATGGCCATCCAGAATTCATAGTTGATCCCCTCTGTGGGACTAATCAGCGCTGGAACACCAAAGATTCCTGAAGCAAATACAAACATTTTGGAACCTGCAAATCCAATAATACCCCCAGCGGTTGCAGAAGCAATACAACTCATAATAAATGGTTTTTTCAGTGGTAAAGTAAGACCATAAATAGCAGGCTCAGTTACACCAAAAATCCCGGACACAAAGGCAGGAACACCCAGTGATTTGAGTTTGGTATTTTTCGTTCTAAGCATAACGCCAAGAACAGCACCAATCTGAGCAAAGGAAGCAGCAAACATCATCGCCAGAATCGGATCTGCTTTCAGTGTGGACAGATTAAGCAGCATGATTGGTACGATACCCCAGTGTAACCCGAAGATGACCAATACTTGCCACAATCCACCAACAACAATACCGGTTACCAACGGACTCAAGTCATAGATGCCCGATACCCCGGCACCAATCAGTTGACTTGCCCATGTCGCGATTGGACCAATCAAGAGGAATGTTACAGGGACAACAATCAGAATTGTAAAGAATGGCGTGAGGAACGTTCTCACAACAGAAGGAATGATCTTTTTGAAGAATGCTTCTACCTTTGCTCCAAAATAAGCAGCAATAATAATCGGAATGACGGATGAGGAATAACTCATCAAGATAACGGGAATACCCAGGAACGTGATATGAATCGGTGATTCGAACAATGTGCCTGCAAACAGCGTATAGAGCGGTTCCCCACCACTAAGACCGGATAAGGTCGGATATACTAGTGATGCTCCGATGGCCATCCCGAGGAATGGAGATCCACCGAATTTTTTCATAGCTGTGTAACCCAGGAAGATCGGGAAGAAGTAGAACAGACAGTCACCTGCAGCATTCAACAATTGATATGTTCCTGAAGACGGGTCCAGCCATTCGAGAGAAGTGAACATGGACAGGAAACCTTTGATCATCCCTGTTGCAGCAAGCAATCCGAGAATGGGTGTAAATACACCTGAGATCAAGTCGATAAACTGACCCAAGAGACTCTCTTTTTTACCGGAAGATTCTGACTCATCACTTGAGACCGGTTCATCCGCATTCATATTACCCACATGTAACAAGGCTTTATACACATCAGACACTTCGTTACCCACAACTACCTGGTATTGTCCCCCGCTTTGCATTACCGTTATGACTCCAGGCAGATTTTTGAGTTCGTCTGTTTTGGCATTATTGTCATTTTTTAATTTGAAACGAAGTCTGGTCGCGCAGTGCACCACGCTGTTAATGTTCTGTTTACCACCAACACCAGACAGAATGTCTTTGGCTAATTGCTCGTGTTTCATGAAGTCTTTTCTTCCTTTCTGGCTAGACACGGATTCGGAGCATATTGGAGAGAATAAAAAAACCTGAACATCTGAATGTATGGAACATCCGGTTAACGGTATGTTCTGTCATTCAAGCGTTCAGGTTTTGCCCTAGTGGTTGCAACCCTGCAAGCTGATCTATGGGATTATTCAGAAGTTGCATTCACAACTCTCTCAATATGAATCGTTAAGTACATCAATTCTTCGTCAGTTAGTTGATACGTGTAGTTGCTTTCAATGAATTTCTTGATTTTCTCCGAGCACTTGTGCGCTGCCGGATACTTTTTCTGAATCATCAGGAACAGTTCATCGTCGTTGTTGCTCTTGTAATGTTTTCCCTTCACCAAACGTTGGGCGAAAAACTTCAAATGTGTCACAAAGCGATAAAATGTCAGTGAGTTCTCATCAAAATCAATCTTGAAATGATACTTGATGATTGTCAAGATTTCCTGCATGACCTGCGTCATACTCTTGATGTTCGGCATTTCCTCGTTCAAAGCTGCATTGACAAAGTGAAGTGCCATAAAACCGGCTTCGTCCTCGGGCAAGATTACACCAAACTGATCACAGATCATATTGAGCGCTTCCATTCCGACTTCATATTCCTCTTTGTATAACTGCTTTGTCTCCCAGATTAAACCGTTGCGTATGGGCAGATTCTTGCGATACCGCTCAATGGCAAAGTGAATATGGTCTGTGAGATGTAAGTAAATGCTCTCATTTAATTTCTTGCCAAGTTTTAATTTGGCGTAAGCGATGATTTCCTCGGATACTTTCATGTATTCCAGAGGAATGCTTGAGATTAATGCCTTGAAGTTTTCCTGAATATCTTCATTCTGTAAAGTAAATATCTTGTCGATATGCTGCTCGGAAACCATATCACCCGCCCGCTTCTGATAAGCAATCCCCCGGCCAATGATAATAACTTCCTGTTCGTCATTCATTGCAACTACAGCATTATTGTTCAGCACCTTCTCGATTTTCACTTTATCACTCCAATATACAGAAAAAGACAAACCAATCCCTTTTCTCAAGGTATACGGCTTTGCCTGATTCAACAGTTACAACCCGATATGTTGTACGCGCTTCCCTCATAATATTACAAACTTCTACACAGTGCAACAAAAAGTTAATATCGAATTAGCATGACTCCCGATCTAGGTAAATATACTCACAGGAGTAAGCAAATCAAGAATTTTTTTACAAGGATTTACGGTTTATTGTTTTTTGCTGTCTTTCTCCAGTTCCGCTTCAATTCTTCGATTAATCATGTTCATTTCTTCTGAGCTCAATTGATCAACTTGCGTATATTCTTTATCCAACTCGTACTCTTTTGCCTCATTATTGTTCATTAGGCCCAGATGATTCTTGATATCCCGGATATCTTCACGCATATGCATCGTCTGACGGTATTGGTCTACAACAAGTGCAAAAATAATGCCCCCGGCCACTATTGGACCAAATGGGATCAGAAAACATAAAACAAGTCCTATGAGCAAAAATATAACAAAGTACATGATGTAGTGCCCCTCTCATAGAAAGCATCTACTTTGCTAAAATAGATGTTTCTCAGATTACAAATTAAATCGTTCCTGAATTAACTTTGCCACCTCGTCCGGGCTCTTGTGTGTGTTATCAATCCTTATGTAGTGTTCATGCGTGATTTCTCCCGCTTCCGAGTTCACTCGGTATTGCTTCATCGTATCAAGTAAATCTCGCTCAGACCACGCGATGTTACGCTTTGTTGGTTTATGTAACAGGCGATGCGGACTTTTATTGCGCTCTAGTCTCTCCGATGCATCCGCTTCCAATTCCACATAACAGACCTGACCTCCATTAGATGCAAACAATTCGCTAACCTTACGGATGTATTCTCCATCTTGCTCCTGATCAAACGCCCATACAAAAGTAAAAATCAGACCCGGCAGATCACTCTTTGCCACTTCTTCAAAAATCTCCTGACGGAACAGATTAACCAGTCGTTTGCCTTGTGGTGTACCATAGCTGAAATAAGGAGACACCAATTCAATGGTCATATGGTTATGAAACAATTTAAGCTTTGTTATCTTCTCCAGTTCTTGCCCAACCGTCATTTTGCCCACAGCCTGCGGACCAAAAATAATCACCAATTTCATTTGATCACTCCTGACGAGGTAGTCTCATTCCATTAATTCAATTTTATGGACATTAAACTCTATGATACCTTCTTTAGGGCAAATAAAAAAGAGGTTTCAAGTGATTCCCTCAACACGTGAGGGCTTGAAAACTCTTATCTTAAATGGCATATGTTTAATTTAATTTAACGTCCAATCAGTACCCATCCCCACTTCATCCGGCGCAATCCCATTGCGCAGATCCATGAGAATAGGAGCGCCACAACATAAGATAGAATGATGCCTACGCTAAAGTGCCGAGCCAGTTCATCTGTGAATTCACGTCTCCAGAAGAGCAGTACAAGTGGATGCATTAAAAATACTCCGAACGCAACTGTACCCAAGGAGTCCAGAATACGTGTAGCTTTTCGAACCTCGGTATGTTTTCCTGTGCCGATTCGTTCACTAAAGATCAGCAGAAGCAGGCAGGCTGACAAGGTAAACTGATTTCGGAACAGGAACAGCACGGTATAGGTAATAACCGGGTATGCAGCAAAAGCGGTTTTGATATAAGCATTACCATAAATAAAAATGGCACCTCCACCTAACAACGCAGCTATGAGCATATAACGGTGAGTATACAGTTTGTTCAATGCCCACTCAAAGTTCAACCCAACCCATGCGCCAAATCCAATCACGATCAGATAACTGGGTAACAAACTTCCTGTCCGTTCGAAGTGAAACTGCAAATGTAGTGCATAGAAGATCGCTTGGCCCGCAATAAAGAATAATGGCAAGTACCGATTAAACAAACGATGGCGTGTAAGGGACAGAAGCCATGGAAAAACGATATAGAATTGAAGAATAATCAGAAAAAAGTACAAGTGCGTATGAGCGGTTCCCATCACTAATTGTTTGGCAAATTGAACACTATGGGTCAAAGGTTCTTTGCCCGCAAGCAATTGTTTAATGGCAAAGTAAATAAGGGACCACACCAAATAAGGTACAAATACATTAAATAAGCGCTTCTTATAAAAAGCGAGCATCCAACCCTTCTCATTCACCTTGGAGCTGTAGTTGTAGAACAAGACCAGGGATGACAGGAACAGAAACGCTGGAACGGCAAATTGCAAAAACGTGTTCCAGAAGTAATACACATCATGATCTAATGTATTCTTGGGGTAATGCGCAACTGCTGTTGAAGTTGCATGAATAGCTACCACTGCCATGATGGCAAAAGCACGAAAGAGATCCAGATACTCAATTCGCCGGGGCCGATTAACCGGTTGATTCATAAAGATAACCTCACTTGTGCCTGATATGGGATGATAGTTTCCGGCCGCAATCCAGATTCTATGCTTCATTTTAATCAGCACACGAGAGTAATACAATCATAATCCATATTATTTTCGTTATATTACATCATTATTCTGCATTATTCGACATTTTTCATCCAGAATCGTTCAACAACGTTGCCATTGGACTCCACATAGTCTTCATCCCGAATGCCACCATTTCGAAGGATAACCCTTCTGGAAGGATCATTAACCGCATCACATACGACCAATACTTTGGAAATTCCAAGCTCTCTCGTTTTCTCCAAAGAAAGCCTGAGAATTTCGGAACCATAGCCATTGTGCCGCTCGCCCGGACGAATACCATAACCAATATGTCCTCCACTATTGAACAATTTATCGTTAAGCTCATGCCTTATATTCACAGCACCCACGATTTGTTGACTCTCCGTGACCAGCCAGTATGTACTGTCTTTGACCCAGCCCTCCGGGATGTCGATCCCTTGTTCATTACGCTGCAAAAACGCCAACATCTCATCAAACGCATAAGGATCTTTGGAAATGACCCAAGGTACCATCAATTCTCCACTTCTGACCCAGTCTTCATAAAATGCCAAATACGCATCCTTATAGGCTTTTGATGGTTTAATTAATCTAACTTGTTCTTTCCCCATGATCATTACATCCTCCCAACAGATATTGATATTGCCACGTTCTCTCTTCCATGACACGACGTTCTTGCTCTTCCTTCAAAGAGTCATAAAAGATAGCTTTCACTGCATACGTTGCGGCATGAACCGCATGGTCTTTCACATGGGCCGTTGCAGCTGCGTGTCCCGCCGCACGAGATGCAGCAGAGGCAGCGACATTGTCGGCTTCCCTTGCAGCAGCATGAGCTGCAAAAGCTGCCTTTCGAGCGTCAACCATGGAAATCTCTCCACGAATCCAACCTCTTCCTGCATCAATGGCATCACGGGCGCGGATATCCTCCGTCTTCTTCTCAGATATATACAAGACACGTGCCGCACACTCCGCAGCCCAACAGGCCAATGTATGGTGATCCTTTTGCTTAGCCAGATCCTCAATCTCACGACGTAAAGGTGCATCTTTGAATGCAGGTTTTGCCATGGTCATGCTCCTTTCATTGTTCAAATACTACAAATTCACTTTCAGACAAGTTCGAAAAAGGACCTGCGTGTGTGCAGATCCTCTTCAAGTGTACCTCTTACAGCTTATTCTATCATTATACGGACTCTGTCAATGCAGCCTCCTGAACATCCCGATCCTTTTTCGCATCCGTGTCTTTGTACGTGAATTGGTAACTCCCAGATCCAAGTGTGACTTCAACATCGCCTCCAATGTTTTGAATATCCTGAACTCCACTTATCTGATCCAACTGATCCAACGGTTTCCCTTGCTCCAGAACGATCTGTGCACCTGCTCCAGGAAGAAGTACCGTACCTCTCGTGTTGGCGGGAATATGCACCCGAATCTCCATTTCACCCTCCGCCAGCCGGTGCCAGCTTGAAGCAACTTGACCATACATCGTCTCCAGACTCGCTTCCACCCAATCCAGTCCAGGTCCGGGTTGCGGCTCGATATGCACCATTCGGAATCCTGGCTGATGTTCATCGGACCGAATGCCAGCAACATAACGATACAACCATTCTCCAATCGCCCCGTACGCATAGTGGTTAAATGAGTTCATATCAGCACTCCAGAGACTGCCATCCTCTTTTATCCCATCCCAATGTTCCCAGACGGTCGTTGCGCCTTGAGTCACCTGATATAGCCAGGACGGATAATCCTCTTGAAAAAGTAATGTATAAGCCAGGTCGTGAAGACCTGCATCACTCAATACCGGATTCAGATAAGGTGTGCCCACGAAACCTGTAGTAAGATGATTTCCCGCCTCTTTCACGAGTTTCGCCAATTGTTCAACAGCACGAGATCGGGCAGTCGCTTCCAGCAGGTCAAATTGGAGCGCAAGAACATGTGCTGTTTGCGTCGGAACAGCAATTTTGCCGGCTAGAGTCACGAATTCATTTCGAAACGCATGAACAATGTTTGTATGCAACTGCTTGTAATATTCAGCATCATCTGTCTTTCCAAGTGCCTCAGCTGCCTTTTGAGTTAACGACACCGAATAGGCATAAAATGCAGTTGCCACATACTCCGTGTCCGTTGCACCGACATAACTATCGGGCTTGGAGTCCAGTCCCAGCCAATCGCCAAAATGGAATCCCGTGTTCCACAGATACGGATTCTCACCCTGCACGTGAATGTATTCAACCCACCGCTTCATACTCTCATATTGCTCGGCCAGTAATCTGGCATCCCCATACATCTCATAGATGGTCCAAGGACAGATGACTGCAGCATCCCCCCAAGCGGCGGAGGAATGACTGGTATCTCCCCATCCTTCTGACGTGGAACTTCTCAGATCCGGAACGAAGAATGGAATACCTCCATCTTCTCCCTGATCCGCTTCCAGATCCCGCAGCCATTTGGTGTAGAAGGGAGCCGTATTCATCAGGTAGGAGGACGTTCGGACAAACATCTGTGCATCCCCGGTCCACCCGAGCCGTTCATCCCTCTGTGGACAGTCTGTCGGCACATCAAGGAAATTCCCCTTTTGCCCCCACAATATATTGTGATGCAGTTGGTTCACCAGTGGACTGGAGCATGAGAACTGACCTGTTGGCTCCATATTCGAGTGCAGCACTATTCCGGTGAATTCATCCAGACAAACGTGTTCCGGGAAGTTAACCAGCTTCACATAGCGGAACCCTTGGAACGTAAAATGCGGTTCAAATGTTTCCACTCCATCCCCCTTGCAGGTGTAGCGAATACACTGCTTGGCGGCGCGAAGATTATCGGTGTAGAAGTTGCCTTCATGATCCAATATCTCAGCGTGGTGCAGCTCAACCGTATGACCCGCCTCACCTTGAATGCTGAATCTCACCCATCCCACCATATTCTGCCCCATGTCTATTACACGATCTCCCTGTGGGGTTGTTAACAATGCGATTGGCTGTAGCTGTTCGACTTGGGTAACGGGTACGTTCTCCTGCGCAACGATGATATCTTTGGGATGCTCCAGTACGTTCACGGGTGACCAATTCGTCTGAGATGAATCCAACCAATCGGACTCCATTCGTGCATCATACGTCTCCCCCATATAGATGTCCGACATGCGAATGGCACTAGGAGCAGCCGTCCACTCCCCATTGGATAGAATACATTCCTCCGAACCATCTGCATATTTCATATGCAGTTCCAGCAGCAATGCGGACGTTGGACCAAATATCTCCCGCTCTTTGTTCCAGCCGAGATACCCTCGATACCAGCCATCACCCAGATAAGCGCCTAATATGTTCTGCCCATCCTGAAGTAGATGAGTTACATCATAGGTTTGATATTGTAATCGCTTACGATAAGAGGTCCAACCAGGTGTAAAATAATCTTCTCCTACTCTTGTGTTGTTCATATGCAACTCGTATAATCCAAGTGCTGTCACATATATTCTGGCAGACGTAACAGGTTGTTTCACATTAAAATGCTTGCGCATACGTGGGCATGACGTATCTCCATCATCTGATGGTTGAGCTGTGATCCATACTGCTTGCCACTTGTTATGACTATCCATAAGTCCCATCTCGAAATAAGCCGTTTCGGACCAACCGGAATCACTTCCTGCATCATCCCATGCCTGAATTCGGTAGTAGTATCGCGTTTGCGGAGAAGGCTGAAAATGGTTTAATTCCACATGTATGGACTGATCCGTGCTTATCTTGCCAGAATCCCATTCAATCCCATCAAAATCTTCTGAAATGGACAGCTGGATCTGGTATGCGGATTGCACGCAGTTCCGACGATCAGACTGTAACTGCCAGCTTAATCTCGGTGATTGGACATCAAGGCCTATCGGATTGATTCTATACTCACAGCGAAGGTGACTCACGTTGAACATTAGCAGATCGTCCTTTCCATCTTGGCTTCCCATTCGGGGTTACGATATAATTATATCGATCCTGTTGCCCTAAATACCCGGTAATCAGGACTATTTCATCCGGTGATCCAGCCATCTGTGCGAGGAGGTTGCTTGTGAATTCATCTGTACAACTCATGAAAAGCGAATACTTTCTGCATAATCATCTGCAACTTTTTGTCAATCGTTGCTCTGAAGATTTTGTACTCCCTTTTCACGCACATGATTTTATTGAGTATAGTTATGTCGCCGAAGGAAAGGGCTTTCATCATATCGGTGAAGATGTCATTCCGGTGAGGAAGGGGATGCTGTTTGTCATTCCTGTCGGCGTTCCTCATGTATTTCGTCCTGTCAGCACCAACGTAACCGAGCATCCGTTAATTATATATAATTGCTTATTTAATGCTGAATTGATCCACACGCTGACAGCAATCATTCAGGAAAAAGAAATCATTCAACATCTGATGGATCTGGCACAAAATCAGGTTCCTTATATTTCCGTTGTGGATCACAACGACCGGATTGAAGAAGTAATGGTGAAGCTATATCGTGAATCATCCGTTCAGGGAATCGGTTCGTCTACCATGTTATACACCCTGGTGAGCCAGTTGGTATTGATGACCTACAGACAACTTTATCAAAAGGATCATGATGAAGAGAATCATTCCACCGGTCTTGATTACATCCTTCACTATATCAAGGAACACTTAGGCAATCGTATTCGGATGTCTGATCTGGTACGTGTATCGGGCTTTAGCGAAAAACAGATTGGCCGAATGTTTCTGCGACATACCGGTCAGACCTTTAGCAGCTACCTGCAACACCTCCGTATACAAAAAAGCTGCGAACTTCTAAAGAGTTCACAGCACAAAGTCAGTCTGATTGCCGAGCTGGTCGGATATCGGGATATGGATTCATTCTATGCTGCATTCAAAAAAATAACAGGTGAAACACCTCTCGCCTATCGCAAAAAATCCAGAGCACAGCACTCTGGACAATAAGGTTAACTTTCAGACACCAACAACCTGTAACACTTCATCTATGTATGCCTTGGCCTCTTTCCATGAAGACATTAACGGAAAGTTGTATTGCTCACGCTCCTGTATATTCCATGGATGCGGGATACAGATGACCTTTTTGCCATCCTCATGCGCTGGAATCAAATTATGTGCCCCATCATCAATAAGCAAATCAAAAGCGAGCAGGTTTTTTCTTTTGCATGTAATAAACTGTTCTGCAGTTATAAAAGGCATGTGCTGCTGAAGCCAGTTCCACTTCTCAACAACTGTTCTTGGTTCCGCTGCCGTTACAACAATAACATCATAAGCATCGTTCAGCTTTCGCATCTCATCTACTACATACTCGTCGTATAATTCCAATTCCTCGAACAGACCCGGCCGACCATAAAATACATCGTGCGTGCTCTCTGGATGACGCAAATGGGACGTATCCCAATGAATCATATCCTCATAGCGAAGCGGATGGGTCGGGAAGTTGAGGTTGTTGTGATATATAGCCCGCTTGACCAGATGACATATCGTGTCATCCATATCTACAGCAATAATAGGCTTCTTCATGGTTACCCCTCCCCCAATACGATCACAGTATACCATCCAGAATGTTATGTAGTCATCTTTTTTACCTTGAAATGCCAATAGCGTTGATGAGAATACTACAGGATCATATAAAAAAGGCGCCCCGGCGCCGTAATACCAGCTACGCTCGGGGTGCCTATATAGATTAATCTATTCCAAGTTCTCGCCATTCGAGGCAATGACTTTTTGGTACCAGCCAAAGCTTTTTTTCTTATACCGATTCAATGTGCCTTGTCCGTTGTCATCCTGATCCACGTAGATTACGCCATAACGCTTGGACATTTCCGAAGTGGATGCACTGATGATATCAATCGCTCCCCAGTTGGTATATCCCATCAGGTCCACACCATCCATAACGGCTTCTTTCATTTGTGTGATATGTTTTCTCAGGTAATCAATACGGTAATCATCGTTGATAGAACCGTCTGCTTCAACGGTATCTTTGGCACCAAGGCCATTCTCTACCACAAACAATGGCAGTTGATAACGGTCATACAGTTCTTTCAATGCCACGCGCAGGCCGATCGGATCAAGCTGCCAGCCCCACTCTGTACGCTCCAGATTCGGGTTCTTGATCGTACTGTACAGGTTACCACCCGTCACTCCATATTCCTCTGGGTTCACTGCGGACACCAAGGATGTGTAATAACTGAACGAAATGAAATCAACCGTGTGCTCACGCAGGATCTGCTCATCTCCCGGTTCCATGACAATTGTAATCCCGTTCTCTGCCCAGTACCGAGCCATGAACGTTGGATAACTGCCACGAACTTGTACATCCGTATGCAGCAGGTTCAGCTGATTATCGATCTGTGCTTGCAGCACATCCTCTGGCTTCGATGTCGCCGGGTAGTGAATCATACGCGCAAGCATACATCCGATCTGGAAGTTCGGGTTAATCTGACGTGCCTTTTCTGTTACCAGGCTGCTGGCTACAAATTGATGATGAAGTGCCTGATAAGAAGCCTGCATCGTGTTCTCAACTCGGTCTTCAATAATACCGCCGCCTGTGAACGGTTCAATGATGGTTGTGTTAATCTCATTAAACGTCAACCAGTACTTGACCTTGTCCTTGTATCGGTTCATCACGGTTTCCGCATATCTTACAAAATGTCCAATCACTTCGCGACCAGCCCAGCCATTATATTTCAGGACAAGTGCCATAGGCATCTCATAATGCGAGAGGGTTACAAGTGGTTCGATATCGTATTTCCGGAGTTCATCGAACACTTCGTCATAGAAACGCAGTCCCTCTTCATTGGGCTCGGCATCATAACCATTCGGGAAAATACGCGGCCAGTTGATGGACAGACGGAATGTCTTGAAGCCCAGTTCTGCGAACAGCGCAATATCTTCTTTGAAACGATGGTAAAAATCAATCCCGTAACGCTTCGGATAACCTTCTGCACTGTGATGTGCCATTGCTTTCTCAACCGTTGCACTGGTGACATGCATCAGTTCTCTAAGGTTGGTGTAGTCCTTTTTCTCAAAATAAGGAACCATGTCGGCTGTCGACCATCCTTTGCCGCCAGCGTCGAATCCACCTTCAGCCTGGTTGGCAGCAATAGCGCCGCCCCATAGAAAACCTTCCGGGAACCCTTGTCGATTAATCATTCGAATCTCTCCTTCTTTGGTTGATATTGTTAGTCCTAAGAGAACAGTTTAGATCTCAGCTTTCAAGACGTATTCACCCATCGTGATTTCGCCCAATCTCACTGGTAGAACCTGCTTGTAATCAGCCGTATTGGTAACAACCATAGCGGTTGTGATATCGTATTCTTTTGCAATCTCGGCCAGTTCAAACGTGAGTAACTTGTCTCCAGCCTGTACACGTGCTCCAGTAGCAACATGTGCATCAAAATACTGTCCACGCAGCTTCACCGTGTTAATTCCAACATGAATCAACAATTCCATTCCGTTATCACTGCGGACAACGATCGCATGTTTTGTTTTGAACACATTCATGATGGTACCTGTCACTGGAGAAACCAATTCGCCCACCGTTGGAACAAATGCCACACCTTTACCCATCAATTCATCACCAAATGTTGGATCGTTGACTTCTTTGAGTGGGATGGATTTACCTGTCATCGGTGCAACTGCTATTGCATCACTCGTTGGTGTTGGATCGCCCATGTCGTCCACATTTACGGTTGCAGCGTCATTGGAAGTTACTTTCGCTGGTGCAGTAGAAGCACCCGGTGAGAATTGAGCTAACGCCTCTGCGTCTCCCTCTTCTTCCTTGATACCAAATATCGTAGACATGATCGCACCCACGATAAAGGCCAAAATCATACCCCCAAAGGAATACCAGAAGGTCTGTCCAATCAGGGAAGGAAGTCCTGGGAGACCCCCATTACCCGCAAGTACATACGCTTTCGCGCCAAAAGCAAGGGCGAATCCGCCACCCACTGCGCTACCAATCATGGCTGCGGCAAATGGTTTTTTGTATTTCATATTTACACCGTACATAGCTGGCTCCGTTACACCCATCAGCGCTGTAAAGCTCGTGGACAATGCCACGGTTTTGAGTTTTTTATCTTTTGCCCGGAAGAATACGCCGAGTGTTGCACCCGCCTGACCCATATTGGAGATAAAGGTCAACGGCAAGAATTTATCAAAGCCCAGTGTAGCGATATTACTCAGGATGATCGGCACAAGTGCATAGTGCATTCCTGTCATAATAATGAGCGCCATCGCGCCGCCAAGAACAATACCTGCAACCAATCCGCCTTCATTCAGCAGCCAGTTGATACCACCAGACAATCCGCTACCTACAAATGTACCCAAAGGACCGATCGCAATCAGTGTCACCGGAACCATAACAAGCAAGGTAATCAGCGGCACAAGCAGCAGCTTGAGTGCAGCAGGGATAACGCGGTCAACCCATTTCTCAACATAGGACATCAACCATACTGCAAGAAGAATCGGGATAACCGATGAAGCATAACTTACAGCCGTAACCGGGATTCCCAAGAATCCAACCGATTCACCGCTAGATAACAATGCTGTCATGTCTGGATACATGAGTGCCGTACCTAGTGCAATCGCAACAAACGGGTTACTGCCGAATTTACGAGCAGCGCTAACTGCAATCAGTAAAGGCAGGTAATGGAATACGCCGTCACCGATGGCTGAAAGAATACGATACGTATCCGTTCCGGCAGACATCCAACCTACGGACACGAATAGTGCAAGTAATCCTTTGAGCATACCTGCCGCAGTAATCGCTGGAAGCATCGGAGCAAAGACACCTGCGATTGTTTCAAAAATTTTCAGCACAACATTTTGTTTTTTATCCGACTTTGGCTCTTTGTTTTCTGTACTTTGCTGGATTGCCGGATTTTCCTTCACCATGGCATCAAATACTTTTGCCACATCATTACCGATAATGACTTGGAATTGATCCCCGGAAATATTCGTTCCCATGACCTTATCCAGTTTCTTGAGTGAGCCGTTGTCAACTTTCTCGTTATCTTTCAGATCAAAGCGCAAACGTGTGACGCAGTGATAAACTGAGTTAATATTGTTTGTTCCCCCAACGGCTTTAATGATTTCCTGCGCCGTTTCCTGATGTTTCATGATGTTTTCCTCCTCATTTTTCCAATAAAAAATACCCGAACGAATCTAGCGCATATGGATGGCGCCATCTCATTCGGGTATTGCCTGATTGAACAGTAACAAGCCCATAGGATATCCAGTTGTGATTTGATTCTATTGCGTGGACTTCTCGTCCCGCTTGGTTTTCATCAAACGTTCCAGATGGAGCGTTAGATATAACTGCTCAGAGTGAGTCATGTCATACTGATAGTTTTTATGGATAAAAGTCTCGATCTTGCCAATACATTTGAATGTCTCCGGATAGTTTTTCCGAACCACTTCATATAAATACTCCTCAGCATCATCATGTGAAGAATGTGTAATGACACGCTGACAGAAATATTTCAAATGGGTGATGAAGCGGAAATAATTGACGCTATCTTCATCCAATTCGACGTTGAAGTGATATTTGATGATATTCATAATCTCCTGCAACAGCTGCATCAGATGGGTGACATCGTTCATGGAATCATTGACTTCCGCATTGATGAAATGTAAGGCAATATTACAGATTTCATCTTTGGGAAACTCAATATCCAGTCTTTCCTTCAGCAAGGTCAGTGCTTCTCTGGCCACATCATACTCCGCCTTATAGAAATGCTGAACTTCCCAAGAAAGTGGATTACGAGTAATCATTCCTTTTTCCAAGCGTTGAACAGCAAAGTGAATGTGATCAGACAGCGAGACATAGATCCCGTCACTGATGGTTTTGTTCAATTGTGTTCGTGCGAGTGTCACAATATCATCTGTTGCCTGCAAAATCTCAATCGGCACTTCAGCTACGATGGATTTGAATTTCTCATAAATCGATGCATCCTGAAGACGAAATACCTTCTCAATCCGCTCTTCATCAATCTCATCGCCAGCTTTGAACTTAAATCCGATACCCCGGCCGAGGATCAGTAGTTCCTGATTTTTGTCATCCACGGTACTGACAATATTGTTATTAAATATCTGTTTAATAATCATTATGGACCCACCTGGTTTTTTTTGAGGAATAAAAAAGGGCAAAACCAAAACAGAAATAATAAAATCATTTCCATCGTGGTTTTGCCCGCATTACCGGTAACAAGCCTCGGAACTAATTTATCATAACCTGAAAACGGTGTCAACCAAAAAAATAGTAATGCTGCTATCCGGTTCTTTCCCTTATACTGAGTCATTTCCCTACGCTTCCACGTTTAAGGGGTTCATATGTTTTAATATTCACATTTTGATGCAGATTCAAACGGCGTCACCACCAATTTATCACTTGCTTCAAACAAACTAAAGGCCCTTCTTTCGAAGGGCCTTTCATCATTGCTGGAACGTCACATTAATCTGTACAATCTCCGAACGACTGCTTGTGCGAATCGGAGGTCCCCAGAATCCAAATCCTGACGTTACGATGGAGTGCATGGAGCCTTTTTGCAGATAACCCCAATCATTCTCGTATATCGCCTGTGTGATGAACTGAGCAGGCGCAATCTGACCACGGTGGGTGTGGCCGGATACCACCAGATCTATATTGTTTTGCTGCGCAATATCCAGATCATACGGCTGGTGATCCATCATAAGTACAGGTTGGCTCAAGTCCGTATCTTGCATTAGTGCAGCTACTTCTGCCCGATCCTTCTCTGTCCGGTCTTTCCGTCCAATCAGGGTAATCTTGTCATCCAAAACGATCTTGTCATCGTACAAAACTTGCATGTTGCTCTTCTCCAGTGCAGCAATCAGATCTTCAATGGGACCATCGAACTTGTCGTGATTCCCGAGAGAAGCATAGACACCATATGGAGCCTGAATGTCACTGATAATATCGGCAATTCCGCTATTGAGGTACATATCCAGATTGTCATCAATAATATCTCCAGGATACAGCACCAGATCCGGCTTCAGTGCATTAATTTCCTCCACCATGCGTTTGGCATGTGCAGGGCCAGATAGAAGTCCGAAGTGCATATCAGCAGCCATGACAATGTTGAGCTTGTCTACACCTTCTACTTTTTTATCAATCTGAATATTATATGTTCTCACTACCGGGCTATAGGCGTTGAAAATTCCGTAACCCATTGTGGACACTAACAGCACCAGCGTAACGACCCCCGCCCATTTCTGGGTGTGATGTCTAGGAATACGGGTTAATCTCAGCAACCACATCGTGAGGTGAACGACGGGCAGGATCAACAATAACAACGAGAAGATCGCTAGCCAGTAAGAACCGATAATACCGAGGAACGAAATGCTTCCAAATAATCGTGCCAATATGAAGGAAATGGCAAGGAATACAAGCCCTATAATATACAACCACCGAAATCTGGCGGACACGACAGGTTTCATCCAACTCCAACCGCTCCAGCCTATGTAGAACACTAATAAACCATATACAACCAAAAACAATATACCCGCTAATACAAACATGCCCGGTCTAACCTCCACGTCAATAAGTTGTATTCTGAATTTTCATCACGGACACAAGTCCGTCTGAACAAGTATAACGTAGTTGAAGGGTCAGATCACCTGTTTGCAAAAGCCAGATAGGTACATTTTATTACAATTTGATGATATTCAAATTCGTACCATAAACCAGAAAAAGCATTCCTGCAGTCGCCCTGAATAGTTAAATTCAAAGACAACCGCAGGAATGCTTTATTTTCGGAATTAAAATTACTCGTTTGTGTCCATCCACTGGAAGTGGAATGAACCTTCTTTGTCCACACGTTTGAATGTGTGAGCACCGAAGTAGTCACGTTGAGCTTGCAGCAAGTTTGCTGGCAAACGCTCTGTACGGTAGCTGTCGTAGTAAGACAGTGCACTGGAGAAGCCAGGTACTGGAATACCTTGTTTTACAGCAGCCGCTATAACTTCACGCCATGCGCCTTGATAAGATTCAACGATGTTTTGGAAGTAAGGATCCAAGAGCAGGTTTTTGAGTTCTGCATCTTTGTCATATGCTTCTTTAATGTTTTGCAAGAACTGCGAACGGATGATGCAGCCGCCACGGAAGATCATGGCAATGTTACCATATTTCAGATCCCAGCCGTATTCATCGGAAGCTGCACGCATTTGTGCAAATCCTTGTGCATAAGATACGATTTTACTTGCAAACAATGCTTTACGCACGTTCTCGATAAACGCTTTTTTGTCGCCAGAGAATGCTTCAGTTGCTGGTCCACTTAGGATTTTGCTAGCTGCTATACGCTCGTCCTTCATCGCAGAGAGGAAACGGGAGAATACGGATTCCGTAATCATGGACAATGGAACGCCGAGATCCAGCGCACTTTGGCTTGTCCATTTCCCTGTTCCTTTTTGTCCAGCTGCGTCCAGAATAACGTCAACCATTGGTTTGCCTGTTTCTGGATCGTATTTGGAGAAGATATCTGCCGTGATTTCGATCAGGTAACTGTCCAATTCCCCTTGATTCCACTCAGTGAAGATCTCATGCAACTCTTCAACGGAAACGTTCAATACGGATTTGAGCAAGTGATAAGCTTCACCAATCAACTGCATATCTCCGTACTCGATACCGTTATGCACCATTTTTACATAGTGTCCGGCCCCGTCTGGTCCGATATATGTGCTGCAAGCGTCATCGCCAACTTTAGCGGAGATCGCTGTCAGGATCGGTTCTACCAACTGATAAGCACTTTCCTGACCGCCTGGCATGATTGCCGGGCCTTTCAGTGCGCCTTCTTCACCACCGGATACACCTGCTCCGATGAAGCGGAAACCTTTTTCTTCCAGTTCTTTACTGCGACGTTGTGTGTCAGGGAAGTAAGCATTACCTCCATCGATAATAATGTCGCCTTGATCCAGATGAGGAAGCAGTTGCTCGATCGTTGCATCTGTTGCTTTACCTGCTTGCACCATGATCAGAATTTTACGCGGAGACTCCAGGGATTCCACGAATTCTTCAATGGTGAACGCACCTGTCAGGTTTTTACCTTCTGCTTCTTTCAGAAGATCGTTCGTTTTCTCCGGGGAACGGTTAAATACCGATACCGAGAAACCTTTGCTTTCAATATTCAAAGCCAGGTTTTTACCCATTACTGCCAATCCAATAACACCAATCTGTTGTTTACTCATTATGTCCTCCCAATACTCCATTATTTATATAGTAAGTTGAAACGAATGAATGGTTATAGATTATTGTACTGTTTTTTTCCAGTCCGCTGCAAATTTGTCCATACCTTGATCTGTCAGCGGGTGTTTGGAGATTTGTTCAATGACGGAGAATGGAACAGTAGCAATATGTGCTCCAGCCATCGCAACACGTGTAACGTGATCCGGATGTCTTACAGAAGCAGCAATAATCTGTGCATCCAGGTTATGTGTACGGAACAATTCGGCAACTTTGGCAACCAATTGTACGCCATCTTCGGAGATATCATCAAGACGTCCCAGGAATGGGGATACATATGTCGCACCAGCACGAGCAGCCAAAAGCGCCTGGTTCACAGTGAAGATCAACGTTACGTTGGTTTTCACGCCTTTTTTGGTCAAGTAACGGCAAGCTTCCAGTCCTGCAAGTGTCATTGGCAATTTGATCGTAATGTTTTTGTCGCTGTTGTTTATTTTGATCAATTCGTCTGCTTGCGCGATCATTTCTTCAGCAGTAAGGGCATCTGGTGTCACTTCCGCAGAAACGGACTCCACTTCAGGTACCAAACGCAAGATTTCTTCAATACGATCTTCGAATTTCACGCCTTCTTTGGCTACCAAAGATGGGTTTGTTGTTACACCAGACAATACGCCGATTTTGTATGCTTTTTGGATATCTTCCACGTTAGCTGTATCGATAAAAAATTTCATGATTTAATTACCTCCAGATATATTTTTTATTTTGGTTTAGAGATTTGCATTAACTGCCAAGGGGATGTTATCTGTAACTACAGACTCCTGATCCGTCGGCTCATCAAACCACCAGTGGTGGCCTTCTTCTTCAAGCATAATATCTGATTCAGCCGGTCCATAGCTACCCGCAGGATACAGGTGAAGTGGTAACAGATTTTCCTGGAATGCATCCAGAATTGGCTGCACCCACGCCCATGACAATTCTACTTCATCCCAGTGGGCAAAGAAAGTTGGATCACCCAGCAAGGCATCACGAATCAGATTCTCGTAAGCTTCCGCGAGGTCACCTTTATCCGGAGAAAGATCGATATGAACCGGTTTGAATTCACCTTTATTCTCAGGATCACTTGCATTCAGTTGCAATGTCATGCTCTGATCTGGACTCATCTCAATGACGAGCAGGTTTGGCTTGGAACCCTTGTTTTTCAGCACATTTGTCTGTCCTGAAGGTTCTTTGAATTCAATCACGATACGTGTTGATTTCTCCTTCATTCTTTTACCCGTGCGAATGTAAAACGGAACACCGCGCCAGAAGAAATCATCAATTTGCAATTTGGCAGCAATGAATGTGTCATTCATCGTATTCTCGGCTACACCCGGTTCAGCAGCATACGCATTTACCGGTTTACCTTGAATGTTGCCTTCTGCATACTGTCCACGGATGATGTTTGCACCCACAGTTTGTTTTTGTAACGGCTGAATTGACTCCATAATGTGTTTTTTCTTCAATCCAACTTTTTCGGAAGTACTGTTGTATGGAAGCTGAATCGCCATCATCATGAGCAATTGCAACATATGATTCTGGAACATGTCTCGCACTGCACCAACATGATCGTAATAGGATGCACGTTCTTCAACACCTACAGTCTCATTCGCTGTAATTTGCACATTGGAGATGTAACGGTTGTTCCATAATGCCTTCATGATTGGGTTACTCTGATGCAACGTCTCCAGACGCTGTACCATCGGTTTGCCCAAATAGTGGTCAATCCGATAAATCTCTTCCTCCGTGAACGATTCGCTTAATTTGCGATTAAGGTCTCTGGCAGACTGCAGGTCGTGACCAAATGGCTTCTCGATGACGAGACGTTTCCAGCCCTCTGTGGAACCCAGTCCACTTTCTTGAATATTCTCGGCAATCGGTTCGAAAAATTCCGGACCAACCGAGAGATAAAACAAGCGATTGGACGGAATGCCAAGCTCAGCTTCTCTTTGTTCAACTAATCCCAACAGCTTTATATAATCTTCCTTATGGCTTATATTCAATACACTGTAGCGGAAAGCTTTCACAAATGACTTCACAACTTCAGGATCAGCCTGGCGTCTGGAAAATTCATTTAATGATTTTTCCACTTGTGCCTGAAAGAATTCATCAGACCACTCTCTACGCCCCAGACCAATCAATGAGAAGGTTTCAGGAAGCTTCTGCTCAAGATATAAGTTATATAAGGCAGGATATATTTTTCTTTTGGCTAAATCGCCAGTAGCACCAAATAAAACAATGGTAGTTGGTTCCATCTTACCGTTCTCCTTCCAAGTAACTCTGGTTTCTTTGTTGTAGTTACACTATAATACGTTTTATAGTCATACAAGTAATTAATATATTTCACAGGAGCTATAGACCACATCTATGACGACAAATTACGAACTATATAAAGTCTTTTATTGGGCCGCCAAAACGGGAAGTTTGACACAGGCTGCGAAAGCACTGTATATCACTCAACCCAGCGTCAGTCATGCCATTAAGCAATTGGAAGAGAGCTTTGGTCTTACCTTGTTTTATCGAAATTCCAAGGGTGTAGCATTAACACAGGAAGGTGCCAGTCTATACTCCTATATTGAACAATCCCAGATTCTGATCTCACTTGCGGAAGAAAAAATGGCCGCACTGAAGAATCTCGACAATGGTGAACTCCGGATTGGTGGCAGTGACTCCCTGTTCAAGCATTACATGCTGGCATATCTAGAGGAATTCCACACCTTGTACCCTAACATCAAGCTACATCTGAGTCATGGAACCACACCGGAAGTCATTACGTTTCTGAAAGAAGGCAAGATCGACCTTGGTGTAGTTCGGATGCCCATTGTTGATCCACAGCTAGAAGTCAGGGAAAGTATTCAGTTGAAGGACTGTTTTGTAGCTGGGGAACGTTATGCTCAGTTGAAGGGTAAAGTCATGACACTTGAGATGCTTCTGGAGCATCAACTGATCCTCTTCTCCCGGAACAGCCGGGTTCGGATGGCTATTACCGAGTTGTTTAACAGCTATAATTACACGTTGAAACCTGAGATTGAGGTTGGTAGCGTTGATCTGTTGATTGAGTTTGCGCGTCGAGGACTGGGGATCTCCTATGTCACACGTGAGTTCATCTCCAAAGAGCTGGAGGAAGGTTCTCTCTTCGAAATTCAGCTTGATGTCCCGCTCCCCCCTTCCCATGTGGGGATTATGACCAAACGTAATATGCCAATTTCTCTGGCTGCCAACCGGTTTATGGATCTCATTTTCAAATCCTGAGTGATCACAATGTCAAAAGGTACAACAAAGAGCCCCACCGTCCAGTTATGGATGATGAGGCTCTTTGGCTTGCATAATGTATGTGTTTATCTAACGATTAAAGACTCACCAGATAGGACGCGTCCAATATAAGGGCAACCTTACCATTACCGAGAATCGTTGCGCCAGATAGATGGTTCATTGCTCCCAGATACGTACCTAGCGTCTTAATAACGACTTCCTGATTTCCTATAATCTCATCTACTGCGTAAGCTGCAATTTTATCAACGGAACGCACGATCACCAGTGGAATGGTTTTGGATTTACGGTCCGTTCGTGGATAGTTGAGCCTGTCGCACAATCGGTGAAAAGGTACAATTCGTCCATGATTCAGGATCGCTTGCTGTCCCTGGATCATCTGAATATCTTCAGGTGAAATTCGAACAATCTCAGCAACATTATACATCGGCAAGATCAGAACACGACCCGACACTTTGACTAACAGACCTTTAATAATCGCCAAAGTAAGTGGTAGACGAATCGTAAACGTGGTGCCAACACCAACCTCCGTATCAATATCAATGATACCGTTGAGCCGCCCGATCTGGCTACGCACGATGTCCATTCCAACGCCGCGCCCCGATACTTCACTGACAGAAGAAGCTGTGGAGAAACCGGGCTCAAATATGAGATGGACAGCTTCCTGTGTTGTTAGACGTGCAGCCTGTTCCTCACTAATGATACCTTTGCCCAAAGCGGAAGCTTTGATCTTCTCACCATCGATACCTTTGCCATCATCCGAATAACGAATGACAACATGATTTTCTTCATGAAACGAAGTTAATGTAATACGTCCTTTGAACGGTTTACCGTTCTCCGCCCGAATCTCTGCACTTTCAATGCCATGATCTGCACTGTTGCGGATGAGATGGATCAGCGGGTCACTCAATTCTTCAATAATCATCCGGTCAAGCTCAGTCTCTCCACCTTGGATAACCAGTTCCAGATCCTTACCCAGCTTCTGAGAAAGGTCACGAACCAATCTCGGGAAGCGACTGAATAGTTGATCAATGGGTAACATCCGTGTCTTCATTACACCTTCTTGAAGTTCCTTGATCACCCTGCCCATATGATCGGATACACCACTAATACTCTGTATGAGTGTTGCAGACTCCTTACGCGCACCCGATCCACTCAGATCCGCAAGGGATGTTTGATCAATTAACAGTTCACCGACCAAATTCATCAAATGGTCCAGACGCTCAACATTCACACGAACTGTAGGTTGAGCAGCTTTCACTTTCTCATCCGGGCCAGTTGTATTCACGGTAGGCAAGCTTGGTTTCGTTTGCTCTGTTTCAGAGATTAATTCAAGTGGTGCAGAAGTCGCTGCAACCTCATTGGATTCCAGCAGATATGGATCAATCTCCAGCCTATGAATATCCGAGTCTGAAGACAGCTCTGTCTTAAGCTGCTGTGGGTCCTTCGATGTTGCTACGATGATGATGAACTGACCATAATGATCATCTTCATTCTGCGCGCCCGGTTGGCTCTCCATGAGCGAAGTAGCGACAACCGTACCACAGATGTCCTCAATACGTTGTCGCAAAATATGATATCTGGCCGCTTTCATCATGCACTTCTGCTCCAGCACAATATGAAGGGACAATAACTGCTTGCCTGATACAATAGCCACCTGTGCCATAACCGATTCTGCTGGTTGCAATTGAGGTACTTTAAGTTGCCCGACTACTGCCGGGGTCTGAATTAAATCCTTTATTTCTCGTACTACCGCTCGAAAGTCCGCATAGGCTTCCCCACGGATATACTGATCACGAAGCACCTTCATGGCGTCCAAAGAGCGGAACAACGTATCAATCAGCTCCGAAGTCATCTCCGGTTTTTTCTCCCGGACCCATTCAAGAGCATACTCCACTTCATGCGTGAGGTCGCTTAATTCACGAAAATCCATTGTGGATGCCGATCCCTTGATGGTATGGGCTGCCCGAAACAGCGTCTGAACCAGCTCTACAGAAGGCGTAAGCTCCAATGCCAATAAAGACTGATCCATACGTTCCAGTTGATCATTCAGTTCTTCGATAAAGATGTCACGGTAGGCAGACAAATCCATCATTCGTATATACCTCCCTAACCGCCCAATATTTCGTCCAGTTTCAAAATGCCCACAAGCTTGTCTTCCTGTTGACCCACACCATGGAATAAATCTTCACGGTTACGACCATATCCGCCAGTTGGCGGATGTATGTCCGAATATGTGGTTACCTTGTTCACGCGATCCACGATCAAGCCAATATATTCTTCCTGATGTCGAACCACGATAATACGTGTGGCTCTGGTGTCCGGTTCATCCGGCATACCCAGCAAGTTCCGCAGACTCATCACACATACAACCTTGCCACGCAGGTTTACTACCCCTTTGATCTCTGGGCGGCTGAATGGGATATCTGTAATGCTGAGCATTTTAATAATTTCGTGAATTTCTTCAATTCGAATGGCACAGGTCTCTGCACCTACAGACAGTTCAATATATTGTTCCTTCTGAAGTGAAGACATCAATTCACCCTCAATTCAATTTTATTAATTTGTTTTGAAGGCCGCTGCCGAATCTGCCAGCTCTTCCGCCAGATGTGCCAAAGACTGGCACGTTGCCGCAGTCTCTTCCGATGCAGCCGCAGATTCTTCACTGGAAGCCGAGATGGATTCAACAGAGCTCATCACCTCTGCGGCTTGGGCTGCTTCTTCTTCACATGCAGCAGCAATTTCGTTTACTTTCTGTGAAGAGTTATTGACCATATCAATGATCTGATCAAAAGCCTGTCCAGTCATGGAAGACTGCTCAACACTGGCTGCTACGGCTTGCACACTTTGTCTCGTATTTTCCTGCATTGCTTTGATGATGGCTGTAATTTCTTTGGTCGCCTCTCCGCTTCGTTCGGCAAGCTTCCGGACTTCATCTGCGACTACAGCGAATCCTCGTCCTTGTTCTCCGGCACGTGCCGCTTCAATAGCAGCATTCAGCGCGAGCAGATTGGTCTGCTCAGCGATATCGTCAATCACTTCAATGATGTCACCGATTTTACGAGAATCATCTTCAAGTTTGGTCATTTTTGTATTAACAGCTTGCATACCTTCCAATGAAGTCTGTACAACAAGTCCACCTTCACGAGCAGTCTTCACCGTATCGTTGGACAGTTCAGCCGCTTCTTCCGCACTTGCAGCGACGGAGTTAATGGCAAGTGAAAGCTCCTTGAACAATTCGGAGATATTTCCTGCCTCACTGGATTGGCTTGTGCTGGTACTCGCAATTTCCTGTGTGCTTGCTGAGATCTGTTCCGAAGAAGCGGCAACGCTTTGGGAGTTCATCACGATATTGTTGACTAACCCTTTCAGATTGTCGACCATACGATTCAGAGCTGCGGCCAGTTGACCCACTTCATCTTTGCTGGAGATGTCTGACTGGAGAGTCAGATTTCCGTTAGCGACTTCCGTTGCCAGACCCAACATGGCCATGAGTGGCTTGGAAATGGAACGAGAGATAATGTAACCGATCAGAATACTGAAGAGTACAGATGCAACAACCATAACAATTGTAACGGTAAAGGCCGTTGTGTAGGCTTCTTCAGACTTCGTGTTAGCCTGATCTGCCAACGTTACATTAAGATTCACCAGGTCCGCGAGTGTTTTTACAATCTCATCACCAGGTGATTTCAATGTCGATTTCAGGAATTCAATAAAAGCTGCATCATCCTCTGATAGCGCCATAGTGACGCCTTGATCATAAAGTTTCATATAGCTACTGTATTGGGTATCTAACTTACGAAGCAATTCCGTTTCTTCCGGGGTAGTCGCAAGAGGACGGTACGTAGCAAGTCGCTCCTCCATGGATTGACGAATCGTGGCAATATTTTCTGTAATTCTGGTCTGTTCTGCTGCTACAGTTTCGAAATTCAAATCACGTACGTTAACTCGTAATCTCTGATAATCAACCTGAGCTGAAGAGAGCTCACGAACTGAGATTAGATTGTTGTTATACATCTCTTGCATTCGTTCATTCGTACTTCTCAATGTTACTACAGAGTAGACGCCAAGCGCCGCAAGGATTATCGACACAATTAAAAACGCTGAGATAATCTTTGTTGCTGTTTTCAAATTCCCAAACCACTTCATGTAATCTCCTCCTAGGCATCGTAGTGTCCAGTTATGTATATAACGCTTGGTAAACCCTTCTCTAGGTCGCGCTCCAGACAACTTACGATCTATTTCGACATAAATATATTAAAACTGAATAGGAGATTTTTATTTCTATAAATTTGCACTATTATGAATTTTTATTTCAGATATAAAGAATCTTCTTTTTAATATAAATTATACTTTTTACCTATTAAATTTCATTTTTTATTTACATATATACGTATAATCCAAATTCTGCATCGACTTACACATACATCTCCATACAAAATTTCATGTGATATGATCTTCTTATATTTACATAAGAAGTTATATAGTTCATACGTATAACAAATATCATTTTCCATGCAAAAAAATGATGTATTTCTCTGTACACACTCAATACTTCAAGACTTAAGTCTAATAATAGCTCACCCATTCTGAGTCTATTTTCCCATAAAAAAAACCAAACCCGAATCAACAAAGTTTGGTTTTGAAGCGAAAAAAATATACTTTAAATTAATATAAAACCCGTTTAAAATTAATTACTTATGTGTTATATAACTGCTCCAGTTCAATTAAGCGGTCCTTGATCCTGTGCGGAATAATACCAAACAGATTATCCCACGTCATAAACATCTCCGGTTTTAGTAGATATTCTTCGAACTCCATGGTAGGTACAAATGCTTTGGTCGACAGATAACGCTCTACCTGAGCATTGATCTGTTCATTCGTTTCAAAATAATCTTGAAACAACTCATTCACAAGTAGCCCATCACATCCAGCTTCGGCACCTGCTGCACTATACAGGTTTGGCAGTAACTCAAATACAACCGGAAGTGGCGAGAAAGCATGTTTGCCAGGCTGCGAGTACAGACATACATGACGTCCAATCACATTGACCCGTTCCTTCAACAATCCGCGCAGCACCTTCCCATGAAAGCTGGCTTCACAGTCTACTACCTCTCCGTCATGACCCACATAAACCCATACATGTTCCATTTCATACAGATGTCCAATCTCATAATCCCACCAGATTGCATATTCAATTACATATTGTACTGCCTCGGTCGGAAACTTAATGTCTCTTCTGAACGATGGTGAAGGCCCAGATTGATGCAACACAGAAATGCCAACAAAATCAGGATAAAAGGGTTCGGCTCTGTCAAACATCAAAATCGGTGCATAACTCATTGCAGTTTCAAGCGTATTCAGTTCTGATATGTTCATTCATGAGTCCTCCGTTTTGTTGGATGTTCATACTATATTAACAGAGAACGTAACACACTGACTCAGGCTTTTAAATTATTTTCTAATATAATGTCAATCCCCTGGACTTCATACAATTATTACATCGACACATCAAAAAGCCTGCAACTGTTATTCTCCAGTTACAGGCTTTGTACTTTGATCATGAATAAGGAAGCTTGAATTAAGACTCCTGTTTATTGGATGGTGACACGGACGTCTTGGAGGGTGAAGTCGATTGATCAGAAACCTGCGTATCACACCCTATTGGAGGGCCCAGAATCGCATCATTTTTAATAGAAGCAACAGCTCTCGCATATGCCTCCTCATCCAAACAGTACGCACGGTGAGCCACCTCCGGCGGTGTAGCTGCCAAGAAATCCGCTCCAAACACAATATCAGGCGTTGGTTGATCGAAGATTGTTAATAAATATACATCATCTGTCTCAGCGACAAACCAGTGAAACCAGCCTTTCGGAAATACCACAACCTGCCCTGGTTTCAGACGATATGTCAATCGTTCACGCGTAAACGGATTAAAGACTGATGCTGTAACTTCACCGGTGATGACAACAACCATCTCCGTGACATTGGTGTGCCAGTGCGGCTGCACGATGATTCCTTTGCTTAAGTACACGTTGAAGAACCCATTCGCAATGGTCGGCAGCTGTTCTCCAAACAACTGGGTTACATAGTTGCGTGAATCCCTCTGATAATTGACAACCGCATTGGAATCGGCTGCCAGCGGAACATTCGGGGCTTGCAAAATCGGATTTATCATACGATCATTTCTCCTCCTTGGGCATACATCTCATTGTTGTACTGTATGCCGGAGAATAGAAAGATAATACCGTTGACACATGTTATATAGTGTTTTAATCCTGAACTTTAGGTTGCTTGGCATCATGTATAAACAAACTAGACTTGACCAGGGAATCTGCCTCCAGCTGCAATGCCCTGAGGTGATATGTGATCGATCTGGTTCATCTCATCATCCGTAAGCGAAACCTGCAGCGCTCCTAAGTTCTCATGAACTCTATCCAGGTTGCGAGTCCCCGGGATCGGAACGATATGTTCTCCCTTTCCAAGCAACCAGGCCAGAGCAAGTTGAGAGACTGTACATCCTTTTTGCTTAGCCATCTCTTGAATCAAGCCAACTACCTCCAGGTTTTTCTGAAAGTTCTCACCTTGGAAACGCGGATAGTGACGACGATAATCATCTTCCGGCAGATCTTCTATTGAACGGATCTGACCTGTCAGGAAGCCACGTCCCAATGGGCTGTATGGAACCAAGCCAATGTTCAATTCATGCAGGATAGGCATAATCTCATCCTCAAGCTCTCGACTCCATAATGAATATTCGGTCTGCAACGCTGTAATCGGATGAACAGCATGTGCACGCCGAATGATCTCTACTGGCGCTTCGGACAAACCAATATATCGAATCTTCCCCTGTTGAACCAGATCAGAAAGTGTGCCTACCGTCTCTTCAATGGGTGTATTCGGATCAGGACGATGTTGATAATACAGATCGATATAATCCATTCCCAGATTGTAGAGACTCGCATCTACTGATTTTTTGATGTAGGCTGGATCTCCCTTGGGGCCCTGCGTGTGTGTTATACCAAATTTGGTGGCAACGATTGCCTTGGATCTTCGACCTTGAAGCGCGCGCCCAAGCAGTTTTTCATTCCCTCCAAATTGCTGTTTTTCATACGCTCCGTACAGATCCGCCGTATCAAACATGGTAACTCCTGCATCTAGCGCGCCCTGAATGGTATGTACCGATTCGTCATTATCTGGCATCATCATCACACCCAGGCCGAGCGAAGATATTTGTAATTTATCATTTCCCAGTGTTCTTGTTTTGAGCATGTGGCTCCCTCTTTTCATCTTGAAATAGAAACGTCAACTAGATACGTATGAACTTGAGTTCATTCTATTTCACTCCCGAGATCCCAACCACACTCTGTTTATGCTAGTAAAGAAATTACCAGTTTGATCAATTTTCTATATGGCAACAGGAACGTAAATACAACAATGAATGCCTGATTGACTGTTCAGATTATTCATGGAAAAGATATCGTATGCATGCACAACGCCATCTGCCCGATCTGTCGTTTCAAGCAGCACACGATTGACTTGTTTGAACTCAACTTGGTGCAGGTTCCAGATCGTTCGGAAGTCCACGCTTTCTTCACTTAATTGTTTCACGATTCTGCTAAATTCGGGGTCGCTCGTATACTTGTCATAATAAGTACGGAATACCGCTACCGAGTGCCGCGCGAATTCCTCCCAGTTGTGCATACGCTCCCTGAGCGCTGTATCCAGAAATAAAATCCGCATCATTAAACGCTCATTCACATTCATCGACGAGAAGTTGAAGAGGTTCGTATCTGCAGCTTCATTCCAGGCAAGTACCTCAGAACGTTCATTGGTAATAAAGGAAGGATGGGTCAACTGACCAATAATACTCTGCCAACCTGGCTCCAGTTGCGAATACGAAGCAAGGAATTCATGTTCCGTATTAGGGTCCCATAAGTCAAACAGATGACTCTTCTCTTCCAGGGTTAAACGGAGCGCATCCGCTATACTCTGCATCACTTCACGTGAAGCCGCCAACTCCCTACCCTGTTCGAGCCACGTGTAATACGTCGCACTGACACCAGCCAATACCGCTACTTCTTCCCGCCGTAGACCGGGTGTTCTTCGCTGTCCATAAGATCCTGACAATCCAACTTGTTCCGGTTGAATGCGGCTTCTCCGTGATTTCAAAAACTCACCCAGTTTTTTGTTACGGCTCATACCTGTATCCATAGACATCGTTCCTTTTTATAAAAGTATTCAAGCCTTTTCGACTCTATCCCAAAATGGCAGTCTCTGAATGACTTTGATATAATTCATCTATTATTAGTTCTACAGAGTACTTGGTTTACAAGTAGCTTATCATCGAATGGTGCAGCACGAAAGGAGCATCCATGATCCCCGAAGTTGGTGATGTGTACTGTGTGGACGGTCACGGAGCAGGAATGCGAACATTTGCTGTTTATTTACCTCTCCAATCCGTATTGTCTTCAAGTTTTGATGACTATTTCATCAAGTGAATGGCAAGCCATTGCGCTATGATTGTCCAATTAACTTTAAAAAGGCCCGATGGTCGACAAATGCAAATGGAACGAAGCAGAAAACACGCTGCTTCGTTCCATTTGAACAATCGGTATGACAAGTTCTCCTCTCCTTCATTGGATGGAAAACACTTCCTTTTTCAATAATTCTTCTGGCGTCTGCCCTATCACATCACTGTGAAAATAATCGCGGATAACGCCATCTTGAAGATAATTGGCGATCGACACCATAATCATCCCTTGATCCAGTGCCAGATAAGCTTTTGCAAGTTCTCCCGTTTCAACATTGACTGAGTCATAGAACCCATGTTTGCCAAACATTTTGAAGCTCTTTAAAGCTTTAATGTTCTTTCGAACAGCTTCAGGGGCATAATCCAGGGCAAGGAATGTTGCGTGTGCTGTTACCGTTGCTCCATCTTTATAACCCGAGGTACCTAACGGCGTTGCTGCAAACTCACTGTAACCTGTCGGAGTTGCAGAAGGTGAGAAGCCCCATGCGGCATACCCTTTTTCTTTGGCATATTCGATTTGCAATTCGACATGACGCTCGTTGTTCAATCCCAAAGCTTGAGTACCCAACTCTTTTTCCTTTATAACCATACCGGGCATAAGAGCTTCAAACATGCTGCCTCCCCAGCTTGGTACGAACTTTTTATCCTTGTATACATAACTTCCTTCAAACACATCCACTCCATCATACTTAACGGATTTGCCTTGAGGAATCTGAGCTTGCCAATCCCATTCTTGAGGTAATGTGCGATACATCTTCCACCAATGATCTTGGGGAACGTCACCTTTCCCAATAGCAATATAGCTGCCTACACGTGGTTCCGTATAAAACATCCCATAATGATGATCCGTCAGCGCGCCTTTAGCCACATCATAACCTCCGCGGAATTGGCCGACTTCAGGATCATATAGCGGAGTATAATTCATATTTGTAACCAACTTGCTTGTTTCCCCATGAAGTTCTTCATAGGCTTGCCCAACAACAATTAAACCAGCGGATAACCAGCCATTATCGACTTGGGAAATAAATTGCCCCCAATCTTTCTTCACTGAACCGTCATCCGTGTTATACCAGTTATAAAATAGGCCGTTCCACTTTTCTAACTTTTCGAGGGAATTAATAGTCGTTTGCAGGCGATGTACAGCTTCTTTCTTCGAAATAATGCCCAATTGTTGCGCTGAAACGGTACTCATCATATACATTGCGATGTTTGTGGGCGAGGTACGTTTAGCTTCTTCTGTCCCGTTTTCAGTGTGTCGTACTTCATCGTAAGTCAAGCCAGTGTTCTGATCCGTATAGTCCTCAAAAAACGTATAGGTCTTATATGCAATCGCTTTCAATTCTGCTCGAAATCCAATTAAATTGCTTGAGTCACCTGCTGAAGCCATAGGAGTTAAAGCTAGATTAGCTAACAGACAAAAAGTTAAAATAAAGCTGAATTGTTTTACTTTTTTCATGATTTTCTCCCTTCAAATGGATTCGAAACGTTTCGTTTATATGTTATCATAAATTTCCCATTTCCGTAAACAAGAAAATAGAACGCTTACAAATACTGAATATAATATGGATTATTAATAAATGTAAATTCGAAACGTTTCATTATGTATACAGAGCACCCATCTGTTAGCTAAGCAAGCCATTCTCATTTTCATTGGAACTGCTCTGCAAAATCGAATATGAATCAGCTAAATAAACGTGCAGATCATGGCTTGTTTCCAGATTTGCATAACATGCCTGTAGAATACTGTGAGATGGCTACATCAAGCGCAATATCCATGGACAAAGCAGTGCGATCAGGCATGAGAATAGCGGTTACGGCCATGAGTCCTTTTTACTTATTTCCATTAGGTGTCACACGTCATATTACAATCCTCATTTAACTCGGCACCTTGCTCTAAAAGTATCGCACCATTTCTTCTCCACAATATCTAACTGCCTACAGGATCACCGTATTATTTTTGACATTCAGATTAACTCCATGCTCTACCAACAACTTAACCACTTCCGGTTGATTGCAGATTAAAGCATGGTCGAGTGACGTTAATGCTATGTATTTACTGAGCGTAATCTCTTCTTCGAGTTCCATGCCCTGCTTAATGAATTGTTCTACAGCACCGGTATCTCCCTCATATATTGCCCTGGCATGATCAGGAAGCGTTTCAAACAATCCTTGATTGCCAATTTTGAACAAGAAAGATCCGCTACCACTTTTTCTAAACCTCTTCTATATAACTACAAGTTGTGAAAAACCAAAATATTAGCTTGAATATCCACTCTCGATCATAATCAACGTCCCAATTTTGAAACCACTCGCAAAAGCCTCTTTTGAATGCATAGAGTGAACTTGATCTGTCATATCTAATAGTTCCTCCAACTGTTTAAAGTCATCCTCCGAAAGCTTTCTCTGAAATTTTTCGATATAAGCTGTTATCTCCTTATTAATAGATCGATACTCCGAATCTTGAGGAACAATATTCTCCTCTGGTCTCAGATTACCGTAATATAATTCTTCTATTATATTTCCCACATCACAGACCCCTTTCTCTTATACATGTCTGGTACTCTTCTCATGACAATTATATAAGTTTGTCAGACAATGCTGGGGATTTATGCGATATTCGCATATGATTCTTATAGCTTTCATAGGATATCACATGTTACATGCTTGCTTTGACATAATAATGTAGCGCTTG
Organism: Paenibacillus sp. FSL R5-0701; assembly: GCF_037973995.1. NCBI lineage: Bacteria > Bacillati > Bacillota > Bacilli > Caryophanales > Paenibacillaceae > Paenibacillus > Paenibacillus sp. FSL R5-0701. Next base: position 4,267,542 of record NZ_CP150230.1, read on the forward strand.
TTGAGCCCTACCTCGGGAGTATGCTAAGATAATGGACACCTATTTCTACAAAATCCTATAACAAATCAACCGCACAGAAAGGACACTATGAATCCTTCATCACTGTCATCCAAATTACAACAGATCGTTCCACCGCTGGATCTGCGAAGCTGCCTCGTCAGCGTACGCGGTGAGATTATGTACGAACACTACCGCAACCATGAGGCTGCGACCGATATTGCAAAAGTCAATTCCTGTACCAAGAGTGTGCTGTCCGCACTCATCTGTATAGCGATGGATAAAGGCTTGTTGCCAGAGGCATCAACCCCAATCTCCACCTTTTTTCCACAGTTGACATCCGATCCTGATCCGCGTAAACCTTCGATCACACTGGAACAACTGCTCACCATGACAGCCGGGTTCAACTGGGACGAGTTCGGCGGGCAGAATTCATTCCCTCGCATGACCCGCACCAATCATTGGGTGGATTTTGCATTGGAACAACGCTTAAGTCATGAACCAGGTACATATATGGAATACAATTCAGGAGTATCACAGATTCTATCCGCCATCCTGATGCAAAATGCAGGTATGGACGTAGCCGAGTTCGCAGAACGCTATCTTTTTGGCCCGCTGGGATTTAAGGATTATGAATGGGAAAGTGACCCTCAAGGTGTACATACTGGCGGATTTGGTCTTAAAATGTTACCCATAGATCTGCTGAAATTCGGGCAGCTGTTTCTACAACAAGGGATGTGGGAGGGTGAGCCTCTCATTTCAAGTGATCTCATATCCCGTTCGACGCAACCTTTCATTACAGTCACTCCACCGAATCACGGCAGTTATGCTTGGCATTGGTGGGTGGATGTCTATCCGAACGGAAGGTCTGACTCCGAAAATTTTGCTGCTGAAGACGACCAACCCAATCTCCATTATTATTACGCGCGAGGATTTGGTGGTCAGTATGTATATATTGTCCCAGAGCTCGAACTTGTTACGGTGTTAACCAATGACAAACGAAAGAAAGAGAAACCTCCGCTGGATGTTTTTCCTCGATTAATCGCCCCCGAGCTATGGAAAATGTTATAAACGGAGAACAATCCTTCTATCCTGTTTGACAATGAACCCCCAACCTTGTGGCCATAACCAGCCCATAGGTTGAGGGTTTATTCGTCATGCCAAAGCTTCTTCGATAGCAATTGTTATTGGATAAGGACCAGACTCTTGATTAGAGACCACAACCAGTTGTAGATCATAGTCCGGATACACGGAAGACATGAACGACACCCCTGGATCGAATCCCATAACATGAAATTTGAAAATGTCTTCCCCCTTGCGGTCAATCCAGATACCCTGCCCATAATACTCTTCATCCTCTTGATGAGCGTGTGGAGTTAATAACTGCTGTGTCGTCTCTTCATTTAACAATTGGTGACCCAGTAAAGCATCCCAGAATCGAATCATATCCGGTGCCGTAACATAGGCTCCACCATCTGATCCACCTTTGACAGGAATGGAGAACATATTAGTGTTCCAAGAGCCATCTTCATGGTCGATATACCCTAAAGCTGTGTTACGCGGAAGCTGATCTGTTAAGAAATAACCGGAGTCCTTCATGCCACACCTTTTGAAAATGTGCTCCTCCACATAATCTGTAAACGACAGTCCTGAATGTTGCTCCACGATAAGCCCCAGCACAATGAAACCCGCATTATTGTAATGAAAACGTTCACCCGGAGCAGACTTCATTGGCATATGCTGAAACATGGGCAGAAAGTTACTTAAACGCCGCATCGCGTAGACGGGTCTGTCTTTCCATAATTCTGAAAAGTCATCCATCACTTCTTCATCGAAATAATCCGGAATGCCTGACGTGTGTGTTAACAACTGCTGGATGGTGATCCCTTTTTCCCACAGTGGAAACTCCACATCCAACACATCCGTAAGCTTGGAATCAGCAGACAATTTACCCGCTTCAATTAGTTGGCATATACTCACTGCCGTGAAGATCTTACATCCTGATGCAATTCCAAAGCGTGTGTCCACCTGATTGGCAAGCTCTTCACTGCGATTCGCATAACCACGTTTCATATTCAAAAGGGTTTTCCCGGCTTGCTGGAGTAATACAACACCCGAAAAATTCACGCGTTCCATGACTTCTTCTACTTTTGTTGTCAGCTCTACTGCATTCAACATTTTGTTGTTCACCTGCTTGTCTATGTATTTATTACTTTCTCATTCTTAATTCTTCGTCATATCCTGCATACCTGCCAAATTTTCATAAAAAGAAGGATTACTCCTTATAAAAGGAAATAACCCTTCTTCAGACAACGTAAGATTAAGTTTGACATAGCATGCTCAAATGCTGATCAATCACTTGTTCCACTCGTTTTACCGTAAGTCTATCTGGCTGCATTAACATATGAATGGCGAGTCCATCCACAAGAGCATATAACTTCTCTATCTCCATCTCAGCATCCAGTTCAGGATGTGTCATCCCCTGCTTCTGCAACTCCTCTATCACCCATTGAACCGATCGATACATCCCCTGATGCATCTGATCACTTAACTTTTTTAATTCAGGGTACACCAATAATTTGGCTGTAAACGAAAACCAGACCTCCATTTCCATCATTCTGTCTTCGTCCAACGGGAGAAATTGCAAGAGCAAATTCTTCATATCCAGCAGTACAGATCCACTCATCTGTAGTGCCTCCACCCTTTTCTGTACCCGTTCTGCAAAAAGATTCATGCAAAAGGTGAACAATTCGGCCTGTGTGGCAAAATAATGACGCATGGAACCTACAGATAGTCCCGCTTCCTTTGCTATATTCCGAACTGTAGCATGCTCCAGTCCATGCACTTGAATGACCCGGATTGCTGCATCAGCAACGATTTTCCTTTGAGCTTCATGATCTACGATTTTTGGCATGACAACATTATACAACAAACTTCTCTTTTTGTAATACACTGTGCTATAATCTTTTTTAATACATTGTACTAAAATATAAAAACAGCTGTAGGAGAGGAATTCATAAGATCATGCATACAACTACCCCAGCCTCAAAAAGCAAGAAATTCAGGTTTTCCATCTTCATAATAAGGTTATTCTGCACAATGCTACTACTGATCGGTGCCGCATTCCTCTATGAGTGGTTTGCTTCGTCGCAGGCCAAAAAGGACTTTCCACCTCCAGGTACGTTAGTTCAAGTCGGCGGTTACCAACTACACATTCATAAACAAGGTAATGGTTCACCGACCATACTTATGGAGGCTGGAAGTGGTGAGACCAGTTTGTCGTGGAGGGACATTCCTGCGGAACTAGCCCAACATGCAACGGTGGTCACGTATGATCGCGCAGGATATGCCTGGAGTGAATCTGCACCTACAGAACGTACAGGTGCAAATATCGTCAAAGATTTACATGCTGCTCTGGAGAAGGAGAACATCCGTGGCCCTTACGTTATGGTAGGTCATTCACTTGGGGGGATGTATGCCAGACTCTTTGCACAGACCTATTCAAATGAGGTTCAGAGCCTTGTCCTCATTGATGCGCGACCTGAGGATGATGAACGGAACACAAAGGCTTTGTTGGAACAGGCTCAGTTTCAGGGAAACCCGCCTGCCTCCTTGTTATCTTTACTAAAGGTATCTGGCGCTTTCAGATTATTTCCAGACTTTATGCTTGATGGTCTGGTTGCCAAGCAAGATCGGGATACTTTTGTTAATGTGATTGCTACCCCTTCCTATTTTCACGCCAAAGAAGAAGAAGCCCTCCACGCCCATTCAACAGAAGATGCCATTCGTGGCCAAAGTCTTGGATTAATCCCTGTACGTATCATTGCACGCGGACGTCCTCAAGACTATGCTAGTGCAGGGATTCCGGTTGACATTGGGCAGAAGCTCGAATCCATATGGCAATCGGGACAACGTAACATGTTGAATATATCGAAGGATAGTCAGCTCATTGTGGCCACCCGCAGTGGGCATATGATTATTCACGATGAGCCTGAACTGGTTGTGAAAACAATCCTTGAACTAATCTCTGATAAGTAGAGATATTTTTTCAGAACATCCTGCGCTCGATCCAATGTTAAAAGGCTGTTCCTATAGCCAGTGTATGACTTGGAACAGCCCTTCAAGCAATGTACATTAAGATTAGATCTAATAAGTTCGGCTTTTTTAAAAAATATGTTAGCGTAACGCTTGCAGGTCCGACTCTGGACTCCCTGCACTATTCTTCATTTCACGGGGAGACCTCGTATTGATCAGATAATACAATGTGACATAGATTGTAGTGATAAACGTGCCAAAAAACAGGCAAAACGCCAGAGACGGGCGGCTTACACTCTCGTGCATCAGTTCAATCAGCGTCTCGCGATTCGTCAGTGCATCCCAGCTATTCAGTCGATATACACGTCCAAGCAATACCCCGTAACTTCCCAAAGCACAGCCTGCCAGTACAAAGATCCAGGATGCCCAGCGCCCAATTCGGTGAAAGATCACTTCCTGAAGCTGATACATCGACAGGAATCCAAGCAGAAGTCCAGTCCAGACAAACATTAATACAACACTCAAGTCGTACCAATACGTGTAGTCCACTCCGTTCCCACCATAATACCGGGAACTCCTCGCTGTCAGATGAACCAGATCCGTAACAATATAAGAGGAGTTCGGGAAAAACAACAACCACAGCAGACCACTTGCGACTGCAAGCCATGCGGCACCTTTCCATTTCACATTACTTAGAAGATAGGCTGCATAAGAGAACACAAAAGGAATCCAGCCCAAGAACAGATTCCAGATCAGGAAGCGGAAATAACGCTGATCCAGCCAATCTGCGGCTACATAGTACAACCCAAGCGTTACTATTGTGACCACACTAAGGAAAATAAATATGCGAATATAATTCAGTTTTCTCAATGATTCTGACCTCACTTGGTAAAATTCAATTAGTTTCGAAAATAGCGGATGATTTCTTCCTTATTCTTTTCAACACGCAAATTCAATCCACGCTTATCCTTTAATCCATACTGTTGTAATTCATGGCCTGGATCAAGCACCAACGGTTTAGTTGCCACATCGACCAGCAAGTCCATCGTCAATTGATAGGTTTCCCGTAACTTGTCCATCGACAGAGAGGATTCATACCGTTTAATCAGCTCAATCAGACGTTCAGCATACACGAGACGAACCATACTGTCCGCACTCTTCAATTGTCTTGAAGCAAATGCAGTAATTGCCGTAACAATTGTCGGTTCTGTCCGATGTTTGGCAATCAAAGCAAGTTCATCCACCGCATCCCAATTCATGATAGACAGCTCGGAACTTAATTGTTGAATTCGCTCCCCTATCCATTGTTCCTCTAACTCTTGGGGTACGTCCCATCGCTTATAGTCTGCATACACGCCTTCTCGATGCATCTGTATAGCGCTCCCGTAATGTTTGACGAACAAATCCTTTGCTACACTCCAATGGGTCTCTTCCATCTTTCTTTAACCACCACCATACCTGTTCCTATTTGTGCTTACGCTTTTATCCATACACAATACATAAATTTACTACTCTCCAAGCATACTAGAATCATACCATTTACCAAAGGAGAATCAAATTTACAATGAATCCAAATTCCATGAACCCTCAGAATTTAGTACAACCCACATTAAATGCTAATCCAAATGTCACCCCTAACATGAATCATGGCGGCCATGAGATGTTCGATGTGCATGAGATTCTGTCCTCCACCATTAACGTGCTGGATCAATACATGATCTTTCGTACATTTGTGCAGAGCCAGGAACTGATTGGCATTCTGGACCGGCAGTACAATTTCATCTTATCCCAGTACAATCTGACAGCAGAGTGTTTTGCATCCGGACAGAAGCCTCATGAAGAGACGGCAACCTACATGATCCCCAACATCGTACCACCGGTATATGGCCTTAAGCCATCAGCACCGAAAAAGCCAAATCAGAGCTTGGCTGATGTAAAGGATGCCGGCATTAGCGGTCATATGCTGGGACTGATCAAATCACATGCCAGTCTGCTCGGCATGACCTGCAACGAGATCACAAATGGAACGGTTCGCCGAGTCGTCGCTTCGCAGATCCAGCATTTTATCGAGATGGCCTATGAAATTTTCATGTTCCAGAATAAAAACGCCTATTATCAAGTACCTCAACTCACTCCAAGTGATACACAACAGATGCTTCAGGCATACATTCCAGCAACCGGAGCACCTCAGATGCCTATTAACAATAAACCACTTCATTAATTAGAAAATAAAATCCGCTTCCCCAGAACAGTCTCTTCAACCCATGCGGGTTTTAGGGGCTGTTCTTTGGTTATTTATAATCATTTTCCTACTGAAGACACTTGATTCGCTTACCAGAAACTGGTTTAATCAAAGACAAACCCGTACATATTCAACATACGGATCATACATATAAAATACGGTGAAATGCGGTTATACGAGAATTCAAATGGCTTTTTCTTCATTATGGGGAGGTATACAAATGAGATGGAATCAACCTGCTAAACTGGGTTTACTGGCTATGGCTCTCGGCTGTACTGCCATTGGCGCAATAATCACACCTTCAACAACACTAGCTGCACCTGTTCCCGCTTCCAAAGCGGTGTATCATCAATTCCAAGCCTATCGAACAGAAGCAGTAAAGTCCACAGAAAGTCTGGTTAAAGCGCGTAAATACTTGATGAATCATATCGATAAAGTCGACCCTTGGCAGGCCACACTAATGACGCTGCAACTGGAGAACATGCAGAACGTGAAATTGGCTGATATGGATTACCAAATGTATACGGAACAATTTCAACAGGCCATATCTCAAGCCCATGAACAACTTGGTTACGAACAGAAGCTTACATATCGTCGTCTGCTCAAAGAAATTAAAGATCCGACCGTGAAGAAACTTCTGCAGGAAGCTTCAGATCTCGGGTTCAAACTGGAAACCAGTGAAGGCTTGTATTACCCCATCATCAATTATGAGATATATCAAAAGTTCAAACCTTTTGTTAAGGCTGATATTGCTGCATACATTGATATTATGGCTACCGAGTCCAACCAAATGACAACTTCAGATGGGGGCATTATCATCTCTTGGAACGAATTAATCCAGCGTACATTGGAGAAAGAAGCCTTTTTGAACAACTATCCGAATTCCAATCGTACATCAGCAGTGAAGCAAGGGTTATTTGTGGATTATCTCTTTTACGGAAGTGACAACACGCCTGCTTATGATTGGTACACGGACGAAGAAATCCGCACCATGGACCCTGAGGTGAAACAGGCTTACGAGAAAGCTTTAGCTAAGCGAGAACCCAACACGAAGAGTGTTCTTCTGGATACCATGGAAAAGATTTTGCTGGTTCTCAATCAGAACAATGATGAGCTTACACCTGAGATTAGAGCAATCATTGAACCTGTTCAACAACAATTTGCTAGTGAATAATCGAATGGTGAACAGCTAAATGTGAATGCAAAAAAGCGGCAATCCTCGTGACAGAGGTTGCCGCTTTTAAGGTTAAATATCCAATCCGTACGATTTAATCAAAAAGTTGACGTGTCAATCGATGTAAGTTTGTTCGGATTTACGACGAGATATACTCCCTCAATCCGCTCACGGGAAGGGTCCAACTCCAAACAGAATACCTCGGACAACTGCCCTTCTTTCATCAACGCGAGTTGAAGCTCGCCATTGATCCACATCGGTACCCATTCTCTTTCACGCAATCGAGTAAGGACTCGCCGTGAGGTCAGGAGTGCAAGCACGCCTTTGTGAACGTTCATCGTTCTCATAACCGTATGCACAACGCCACCGCCATCTGCTGTAAATACAGGCTGATCCGCCAGTAACCCCAGCATGGCAGAGACATCATAACGAAGGAACGCCGTTGTAAAACGGCTCAGTAATTCGCCTTTGGCTATCATATCCGCATCACTCTGCTCGATCGGCGGTAGTCTTTCAGGCAGATTTCGTCTGGCACGGCTAAAGATTTGACGGCAGTTACTCTCCGTTTTGCCCAACCAATCCGCTATTTCGGAATAGTCATACCGGAACGCTTCACGAAGTACAAACACTGCCCGTTCCATGGGCGAAAGACGCTCCAACATGACCAAGTAGGCGTACGATATCATCTCTTTCTTCTGCATCGTTTCCTCTGGCATGTTATCCACTTCACGATCACCCATCGGCTCTGGCAGCCACTCACCAACATAACTTTCCCGCTGGTTGCGGGCGGAATTTAGCAGATTCAAGCTTCGGTTCACAACCAGTCTGGCGATGTAGGACTTGGGATTTCGAATATCCTGAGCAGACTTGCTCTGAATCCCCGCAAAGCAATCCTGCACAATATCTTCAGCTTCTACCACACTGCCCAGCATACGGTATGCTATCGAAAATGCATAATTTTTATAACGAATATACAGCTCACCAACATCCAGAGAAGACACTTCTGGCTCATTGGCGTGGAAATTAGAATTCATAAGAAGCCTCCTCTGGCATGGTGCATGTATTTTTAGTTAAAGCAACCCGGATACATCCCAGTTGTGATCGCAATCCGGTTCCAGTTATTAATTGTATTAATGGCCAGGATCAGATCCACCAGCTCGGATTCACTGAAATGTTCACGAACCTTATCGTACAACGCAAGGGGTACGCCCTGTTCCGAGATTAGAGTCACAGCTTCAGCCAGCTCCAGCATAACACGTTCTTTATCTGTGAAGAAAGGCACTTCACGCCACACACTCAGCAAAAGAATATGATCCGCATAATCTCCCAGTTTCATCAGATCTTTGGCATGCATATCGAGACAAAAGGCGCAGCCATTAATCTGGGACACTCGGATTTTTAACAACTCGTATAACACTTTATCTTCAAATTGCCCAGAAATATATTGCTCCATTGCCATCATCGCTTTAAATGCGCCTGGATTCGCTACTCTGTAATTCGTTCTTAAATTCATTTTTCATTCGCCTCCGTCATTTGGTTTACATACTGTAGACAAATGACCGCCGGGATCTGTGACATTCTTTGCGAAAATCTTTTAAAAAGCCAAATAATAAGTCCGAGAAATAACAAATTGAGACTTTTTTCTCTTTTTTACAATTAACATCTGACGTAATGTAAATCCGAAAATTTCCGTATTCATGTACGGTTTTTGCTGTACCGTTTGTGATTTCAACCAAAAGTAGGTTGGATATATTGATAATTTGACCAAAAGAGTAGTAACATACGTCTAATGAAGTTAACTTTTCTAACATAAAAAGAGAATCGTTTATTCATATCGGCAAGGAGTGTTTCCTATGATAACTTCCAATGCAAACCATAATGTGACGACCGAATTACCTAGAGGCTGTACGTTCACGGCTGAAGACTGGCATGTATTATCCCAATATTGGTACCCGGTAGCCCAAGCAACCGAAGTAACAGACCAACCCCTGGCTGCTCAATTACTCGATGTGAAGCTGGTTCTCTATCGCAGTAATGATCAGGTTGTGGTAGCCAAGGATCTTTGTTTTCACCGCGGGGCCCCACTTAGCAAAGGCTGGGTAGAAAATGGTGAGATTGTCTGCCCTTATCACGGTTTTCGTTATAATTGTGAAGGAAAATGTACCGCAGTACCTGCGCACCCAAGCTCCAAGATCTCGCCTAAGCTCAAACTTATCGTGTACCCGGCAGTCGAACGTTATGGCTTAATATGGACCACTTTGGCAGGAACGGAAGAACAGATCCCCTCCTTCCCTGGATGGGATGATCCGGATTATATTAATATTTTGCCACCCAACTTTGACATTGCTGGTTCCTCTGGACGTCAAATGGAGGGATTCCTGGATGTATCCCATTTTGCCTATGTGCATACCGAAACATTTGGTGACCGAAACAACACAGAAGTCCCCCAATATAAAGTGAAACGCGAAGGTAATGAGTTATTGGCCGAGTATTGGAGTACGGTAAGTAACTATGGCAAAGGGCAGGATCTTGTTGCACCTGAAGGGTTTCAATGGCTGCGCGAGTTTCGGGTGTTTCCACCCTTTGCGGCTTCTCTTACGGTACATTTCCCAGGAGACGACAAGCTGAATATTCTGAATTGTGCTTCGCCGATCTCTGCTCGTTATACACGTTTATTCTGTCCAATCACACGCAACTTTGACAAAGACGCTCCAATTGAAGACACAATCAAGTTCAACTTGCAAGTATTTGAAGAAGACCGCGAGATGGTTGAGTCACAGAAACCGGAGGATCTGCCCCTTGATCTGCATGCCGAAGCCCATATTCCCGCAGACCGTACTTCGATTGCTTATCGTCAATTATTAACGGAGCTTGGCTTGGGACGAAATTACACATCGTAAATATTTGGGGAAGGGTAGACCATTTTTCTAAGGAACTCAGGACATCTAATTTGGCCTCTAGGTTCTCTTTTTAAATTGTAAGGAATCTCAGACTCGTTATTTCCCAAAATTCCCCGATAAAACACTTCATACGGCTGTTTATTCTGATACAACGTGTCTCAGATTCTTTAGATTTCTGAGCACGCTTCAAATCCTTGATTAAGACGCCTACGACTCGTTAACACTCCATGCTCCGGACATGTTCAGGTATGCATTGGCTTTCAGCAGGTTTGAAGACACCTTTAATCAAAAAAAGAAGCGTTCCTTTACGGACGCTTCTTTTGCTATACCTAATTTAACTGAAATACTTATGTGTATTAGATAAACCTCGCCTCATGACCGTCATCTTTCCTCTTGATTATTCGTATTCATAGGAAGCTCTATATAATACGGACAGCCCGGCTCATGAATAATACGTGGATCAACCCAAGTGCCCCAGTACGGAAGACGGTTCACGTAAGGTTGCATGTTTGGCTGTGTGTTTGGTTGCATGTTGGGCTGTACATTGGGTTGTACATTCGGCATTACGTAAGGCTGATGATTCACATTTGGAGCACTGTTAGAGACAGGGGCAGCTGAAGCCTGGCAATCTGCCGGTGGGCCAATAATCACTGTTTTTTGGATGGGGGCGAGCGCTTCTTGAACTTTTGTCTCGTCCAGACAGTACGTATGAGCCAGAACATTCGCAGGGGTAAGACGCAAGATGTCTGAGCCAAATATCGCTTCAGGCACAGGTGCATCGAAGATCGCCAATAAGTGCGTATGATCTAGAGTAGCCATTTCATAGTGCCACCAACCTTGAGGTACATTAGCCACCTGCCCTGGAGTAATCGGGAAATGAAGCAATTCATTGGTGAACGGATTAATGAGGGACACGACGGCCGAACCGCTGATGCAGTATACTAGTTCAGTTGCATTCTGATGAATGTGTGGTTCAACCACATTGCCAGTGCTGAGGAAAATATCCAGTAAAGAAGCATTGCCCAATGTGTTTAACTGTTTGATGGAAAGTGCGTTAATATAGTTGTTCTCGTCCTTCTTGAATAACGGATTTTTGCTCAAATCGTAAGTAAATTCGGTGGTTGGTAAAGTAAAATCCATGTATGAGGTTGCCAAAATAAAACGCCTGCCCTTCGCTCTCGGTTTAGGTCATAACCTATATCCCAGCTTATGCCCAGCGCCCAGATTCGTGAGCCCATTTCCGCCAAGTTATCATCGCATAACAAATATCCCTGACTCGGACATCCCGAGCAGGGCTCATTGGCTATTAAAATTCTTCTTCGTCAGAGATGTCATCCCAACTAATCCCTAATGGAGTGCTATTCAAATTTACACCTTGAAGCCAACTCATTCGCTTGACCATGTCTGGTATTCCCTCGATCAATCCATTAGTTACACTCAAATAACGTAGTTTTTTTAGTTTCTCCAGTTCAGGCGGAAGCTCACGTATGCCAGAGTAGCCTATATCCAGAGTTACGAGTTCGCTCAATTCACCAATCTCGGATGGAATATGTTTCAGACCAAGATCCGACTTTTCCTTTGGCTTCCACCCGGTAGGAACATGATAAGAACTACCGCAATAAATTCTAAGCTCTCGAAGTTGTTTCAATTTTCCAATGTCATGGTGAATACCTTCCAAATCCGCAGTCATGATCTCCAATTCTTCCAATGATGTCAGTTCAAAAAGAGCTGGAGGAAGCGTATAAACATCCTGCTCAAAAATCGTCAAACGTTTCAAGTGCTTTAATTCCCGAATACGTTCCGGAATCTCTTTCAAGTAATGTGAACTAATATTCAGCACATCCGTCTGATGTCTAATCGCATCGTCCAGTAAGCAATGAATGTCCTGATGCCGATCTAATCTAAAAAACAACCCAGTGATTCGCTCCATTAGCTCAATCGCTTCTTCTTGTGTAATATGCATGCCATACATATTCTCATGAGCAACAGTGTAGAAGTAGTCACTTCCATCCTCGTTCAGAAAACAAAGATCATCTGGCATTGAGGGATATAACCAGTCATGAAAGCGGTTGGCTTCCTCCTTAAGGATCTGCCCTGATTCCGGCGTGCAACGGTATATGTAATAGATACCCTCTGAGTACATGGCACCACTTTTCATCATCATTTCTTCCATATTACTGCTTTCAATTAGATAGGGCTCAAATCTCTGTAACACTTTGGCAACTCTTTTAGGTGTAGCTTCTTTAGCATATTTTCTGTCTACCAGCATGAAACGATCTGTCTTCTCTATCAATTCGTCAATCAACAGTTCATAGGCAGTTCCTCTAGGATCGGTGTGAAAAGCTACGGCTACCATATGTTCCCCTCATTAATCATTAATCTTCAATCTGCTGTATCATCTGAAACCACTGTGGCATAGGCTGATATCATCAATCCAGTCATTGGAGGCTTGTTACATGGCATACGGCCCTGGTTCAGTGTCATCCCCGCAACCTGCGGGTTATCCTTACCCTTATTATCCGCCACCCCCACCGTATCCTTACCCTTATCCCTATCCATACCCGCCCATCGTTCCTGTTCCACTACCATATCCGATCGGTGGTCCTTGGTGGCATGGTGGCTATCCAGGAGGCGGTTATCCCGGTGGTGGCTATCCCGGTGGACACCCTGGTCATTTTCCAGGAAGTGGTTATCCAGGCGGACCTCACGGCGGTGGACCTGGCGGCCCGGGTGGTCTTGGTGGACACGGAGGACCTCCAGGCGGAGGATTTCACGGACATCGTTTCTTTCAGTGGTAATCATTAGACTTATTCAAAGTATCTGTTCAGATAAAGGAGCTGCTTCGGCAGCTTCTTTATTATTGAAGGAATTGTCTAATCGTGCAGGACTTTTAATACGTGATCTCATCCATCATCTTTAGATTACGGTTCGACACGGTAAATAAATCCGTGAAGGTAGGCGTTAGATAATAGACAAAGTCCGGATCGTGTACGTACATAATAATCTGTCCATACGTCCCTTCCTCCGTTGGATCAAAATCGAGCATCAGATACAGTGAACCTCCTGCGATCGTTGCAAAAGGAATCCATGGTTTATGGAACAGGTATGGCTTGATCTCCGGGTCCAACTGGCTGATCTCCTCCTCAGAATAGTACTCTGCGAGCTTCTCATCCACTTCACAGAAGTATTGTTTGGTCTCTCGAATCTCTTCCAATGACATCAGATAAAAGGGTGTACAACGCCCACCCTCGGCATCACCGGGGTACAGCATATGCAGCCCGTAACCACTGCCATCTTTGCTTTGATAAAAGGTACGAAAATCGCCAGGTAGCCTGACGCCATACTCCTTTTCGAATAGATCCAGACTTTCCTCGGATGCACCTTCCCGTTGTTGATATTCTTCAAACAATTGCCGAATCTCTTGATCCTGTATTCTCTCATCTAACAAGTGATTCAGCTCATCCATTAACACGTTTAATGATACATTCGGCTCCAATCTCACCACACCTCCCCTATCTCAGTTCTTCTCTTCTTGTAGATACTGATGATATTCCCAAAACGCTTCTTCCTCTCCGCCACCTTCAATCAGAATCATGACTGCGTAAGATAACAAATTAAGCCATTGTTCCATCAACGCCACCTGTTCCTCAGAAATAAGATTATTTCTGCGAAGCATGCCTTCGGGTTCAACGGCCCAAGCACGAGCCATGTGAGTAATCCCCCATAGACATGCCATGACTTCCCGATCCAATGAAGGCCGTGCAAGTTCTGGTGCCAAAACACGCAGTATCTCCATCAACTCATGAAAATTCTCCTCAATTAATTGTCCACGAAAGGGCCGCAGACTGCGAAGAAAACCGTTCTCCATCTTGGGATGACTCAGATCATCACAGGAAAAAGCATGACATTTTAATAACATTACTGCCTCTTCACGTTCCATTCCTTCACCCCTAACTAGGTAAAATGCTGCCTCACCAGCGCAGAGGTTCTTCTCCACGCCACAACACATACCGCTCCAACTCACGAAGAGTGCCTGTACCGATCCCGTACTCGTCCATTTCTTTGGAACGAAGATCGAGCACATGCAACATGCCACCATATGTGCCAACTACAAGTTTGGATCGCTCTGGTGATACGGCGAAAGAATAGATCGTACTACCTACAAAATGGCGCCATACTTCCTCTCCCTTGTTATTCACACAATACAGATAACCGTATGCATCTCCAAGCACCATGCCCGCCTCTATTTCAGCTGCTGCATACACACGTGCATTCTCATCCATCACTGGCCAATCTTCCTTTGTTTCGTTGCCTGCAATTGATTCCAGCGGAACCTGTATGGTGACCCCGTTATAGAAATGACATGCGTTAAACCAGACGGTCTGGTTATCACTGGTGAATGCTGCATAATGAGGGTAGCTCGATTCCGGATAGAGGGAGTATGTCTTGTTCAGCTGGCGGTCCATCACATTATGATTGCTCCCTTGGCTACCATATGCAATCCACCGACCATCCCGAGATACCGCTGCATGTCCCATGTCTATCTGTGTATCCTCTAGCTCATATTCTTCGATCTCTGCCAGATCGGGATGAAGCAAGGTCACTTGATCTTGCGTTACAAGATATATCCCGTATCTTGAATGTATGAGTAGTGCTCTGCCTTCATCCAGAGGTATAAGTCCTTCAAGTGTCCGTTCGGGATGCTCACAGTCCGCAAGTGATTCAATCCGAGGTAATGCCGACTGTATCCGGGCTTGAATATCTTCCCATCGATATGTCGCTATCTCCTGTCCTTCCAACTTGCGATCTGGCTGACGAATGATACGAATCCCATCCGGTCCTGCAAGCGCATAGTCAAGTCCATCCGATGAGCAACCTGCAAAAGTATATGGAGTGATCAACTGCCATCCGTGCTGATCCATCGTATATATCTGACTATTCTCTGTGAAAATCCCCGTATGACATACAATCATTTCCTCGTTCAGATAACCTATAACTTTGACCGCTTGCATGGAACCCTGAAACGCCTCGTTCAATGGCCACGTCGCTGCGGGTAGCTCACGTCGAAGCACCTCCACATCACCGTGGAGATTGGCCTGTCTCACCATCTGGAATACTTCAGTACTCATTCCGCTTCTGGAGTCTCCCTCCAGCTCGGATTCATCCGGTTGCTCTCCCTGCATACTTCTCTGGACAAATGCATTGACATCCCTTGCATAACGCTTGCCTTCATTACGCCATTGTTCTGCAATGTCTTCCTTTAACCAACTCATCTATTCCCCTCCACTCTGCCCCTATTCATATGCCGTACAATGATGTGCCTGCAAGAACATACTGATTTCGTTATCCGTCGCCTCCTCTGCACCATTCTTTTCTTCATAGAACAGGGCAACCTCTCTCCCCGTTGCATAGTTAAATCGTAAATATCCTCCCATCGATACCATGAACATCTTGCACATGTACTCATTCTCCAACACAGCATCCCACTTAAATTCTGTTTTGCATGTATCGGCGAGTTCCTTCATGGAGCTTCCTTGTTCCGTCCCTGAAAAATGGTAAAACGTATGTTTCCGCAGCTCATTCCACGGTTCAAAGTATAGTGGCGTTATCGGTTTATCCTGATGGTAATACCCACAATAGATCCGGTCCAGCGTTTCACCAAATTCAGTCTCCGAGCATGTCCATAAGGTAATATTCTCATCATGACGCGGTAGCCACAACAGCCCCTCAACTTCCGGATGAACAGCAAGGAAATCTCCATCTACAGAACTGCCGATGGAGATGCACTGCTCAAGTTGAAGCTGACTTATAGGCGAATCATCCGTATGTATCCAAAAATCATATTCCACAAAAGGCTTCAACACTTCCGGGTCCGGCCTCTGCACATTCATCCATCCCGTGTATGTACCCTCTCCGTATTGTTCAATCCAGGTCCGGTATGACAAAGGTAGCGAGATGGCGTGCTGTTGTTCGAAGTGATCCAGTTCCTCTGCTGGAACCGGCTTAAGTACACGGGATACAATATACATTAGTTGACATCTCCCATCTCAGTTTGGTTCATTCGTTTTCAGAATCTAAGCCAGTTCTTCCTGTACAATTTCAGTCCATACCCCTTTACGATTCAGAATGCGAATGGCAAAGGCATCATATCCATCACGCTTGACCTGATCAAACCCCATGCGCTCTCCCGTAATCAGTTCATATACACCATTTTCATCTACATCTTCGCCAAACTCTTCATCCCAAGGCACATTGTAGTAGGCCGTCAACTCTACTTCAAAGATGTCCTCTCCTTCAACATCCAGGTAAGGACGAAGGGGTCTGTCATGTAGTGCTTTTTCCGAATAGGTCTCACATAACATGGCATCATATCCGTGCTTGGCGGTATCAATAAGCAGATAGCGCTCACCCGTGACCGTATGCTCCGCATATACAAGAAGAGGTGTCGAATCATGCCAGGTAATCAGATCATCTTCGGTTAAGTCACCATAATAAAAAATATGGAATTTATCATGACCATCACTCGTTTGAAGTTTGCCTGTCCACTCCACTTCATCGGACTTTATGTTTTCTTCCTTCCTAATTAATCCTTCCAGATAAGCAGGTCCGTGTTGTACACCATACTCATTCATCATCTCGCCTCCGATTGGTTCATTCGAATAGTAACTACTTTGTGCTCCTCATCCACCGCCAGTTTCACATCGATGTTTAACTTGTCGCGAAATAACGCCGTAATATTGATATAAGGATCGCGAACAGCTTCACCGCCGCCACCATTCGTAGAACGGCTCATTCCCTGATGAATGATGGATTCTACCAGCTGTTTATCTCCCTTGCCGGTGTTATTGTAGGTGTAGATCACCTGCCCATCCTGATCATACAGATTCAAAACCGTTGTGAAATCATTGGCGTTCTCATACTGTCTCTCGGTCTGTACATAGTTGTGATCTGTACGTTGATAGTTTACAGTACCAGCCAGATACGGATTGTCCCCGCCGGGCTTCACATCATATTCCTGATAGGCCAGATTAAACAGGTATTGGAGATGACTCATGTCGATCCGGTAATAAAACTGACGGTTATCTTCCTCTTTGTCCATCGCTGCAAAACTGTTAATCAGCGGCCAGGCTTCATAGGACTTCCCATTAACATCAACGGCGAGAGCATAGTCAGATAATACTGTCTCTTTTTGAAATACACCAAATGCCTCTAAAATAAAATAAGCCGGAATCATCAACACACCCAGAATGATTGCAAAAATAGTCAATTTTACGCGTAGTTTCATATCTTCTCTCCTTGCGGCCTTAACGCTTCATCTTCAATTTCATTCTCATCCAGTCTTGTGCTGAAGCTTTGACAGTGTACGAACAACCACATCCCTGTTCTTCGCATCCTTGATATAAGCCGGAATACTATGTGAAGCCGTTCTTATGGGCATATTTCCGTATTTCACACGCAGATCTGCTGAGACATAAGCGATGAGATAATTCAGATGTTCCCGATTTACAGCCCATATTATTTTTCCTCTGAACTCATCCAGGAAGTATAATTCCAACCCGAATACAGGGTCTTTCCCTGCACGAACCTCGGAAAAAAACCTTTGGTATGTCAGCTTGGCATGTAATTCTACCTGATTAACAGAACCACAATGCGGACATTCCACATGCGTTGATCGGTGAGAAGTCTTCTTCTCGTCTGTGACTTCCACGTTGAACCAGCGTTCACATACAGCACAATTCCCCTTGGCTTTATATTGATACACTGATTCTTCTAAAGCTTGAGCGTAACATTCGAAACACTTCCAACCCAGTTGATCATTTCGTTGTTCAATCGAAGCGTGCCCGCCGCATTTGGGACATTTCACATCAATCCGCTCTCCCCGTCGAAGAACCGAATAGAAACTATACTTATATGCTCCTTCATCTTCGAAACGTTTCATCCTATATCCACCCTCCTCCTGAAACTATGACACACACCGCGTCAGAATACTCAACATTTACCAATCCTTCTCACTAAAATTATATGAAACTCCGTTCCTCAGTACAAGAATTGAAGACAGATTGTTGGAAATGCCTCTAATACGACATACCCAAGTGTGTGCCTCATCACACCCGTCCCCACCTCAATAACGTAATCTATAACTAAATAACTATTGAAATGAAAGAAAACCTGCTTTTTAGATTGTGAAAAACATCACTTGAGTAAAGGTTGTGCAACTATGTTCTCCTTACTGAATGTATATAAATGGTCACTCGTATTCGCCATATTTACAGCAACTCTCTCTCACTGTAGTTCAACCGATACAGTTAAACCTGTTCACCACGATGAAGTCTCCTCCTCTGCGGTCAGTCAACCCCCGGTGGACCCGATCATTCGCAGAGAAGAAACTACGGTATATATTGAAATGACGGCCCAAGTTACAGATGTCGAAATCTCCGAAGGTGTGACCTATAACGCTTGGACGTTTAATGGCACCGTTCCCGGACCCGTCCTACGAGTGACCGAGGGAGATACTTTGGTGTTCACGTTAAAAAATAAAGATTCCAGCTTACCTCACTCTATGGATTTTCACGCTGTACATGCTGCTCCAAGCAGCAAATTTATTGATGTTATGCCCGGCGAGGAAGGTACATTCACTTATCCAACCTCCTCACCTGGTGTATTCATGTATCACTGTGGAACCAAACCGGTCCTTGCCCATATCGCAAACGGGATGTACGGCATGATTATTGTTGAACCCAAGGTAGGATACCCTTCCGATCACTTGATTGATCGTGAGTATACCCTTGTTCAGAGTGAATGGTACAAAGAACATGATTACGAGGCCTTTTTGAACGGGGAACCTGAATATGTCGTATTTAACGGCAATGATTATGGATTAGTAAAACATCCTCTGTTAGCCAAAGTAGGAGATACGGTGCGGATCTATGTCAGTAATGCCGGACCCAATGAAGTCTCATCCTTCCACGTTGTAGGTACCATTATGGACCGTGTGTATACCGACGGGAATCCACGAAATATCCAGTATGGAATACAGACGGTTATGCTTCCCGCAAGTGGTGGAGCTGTCGTAGAGTTCACCGTGACCGAAGAAGGTGATTACGCGATTGTGACCCATCAGTTCAATCATGTAGCCAAAGGAGCTGCCGCTGTTCTGCGTGTGACCAAGGATGGTACGGATCATGGTGGACCTACGATGTCTCACTGAGACATGACAATAGATAATGACTATACCCATCCTGAACCATTCGAGGTGATTAAATGATGATCTGTACACACGAAGCGAAGGATGCCTGTTTCTCCAAAGTATCTCTGTTCCAGCATCTTGATCCATCCGAAGCTACCTTGTTGATCTCCCTTCTGCATACCCGCAAATATAACAAAGGCGAAGTTGTCGTTCAGGAGGGCGAACGCTCAGATACGCTTTATGTGGTTCACCAGGGATGTGTGAAGTTATCCAAATACAATGAAAATGGCAAGGAACATATTATTCGGTTTCTGTTTCCCGGTGATTTCTTCGGACAAGATTCCCTGTTACAAAAAAAAGCACATGCGGCTAACGCCGAAATTCTGGAGCCTTCGGCCATCTGCTCCATTAGCAAACATGACTTTGACCAGTTACTTGAACATGATCCAAAGCTTGCTTACCATTTCCTGCTTGCCATTTCCAATCTTCTGCGTGAAACAGATGAATGGAACAGTTCACTCAGTGCGATGACAACGGAACAGAAGATTGCCAAGCTGCTTTTGTATTTCCATACCCGAAATCATGCAAGGCATGAGATCCGCTTGCCTGTTTATAAAAAAGATATGGCTCTGTTACTCGGGATTACACCTGAAACACTAAGTCGCAAACTTACCATGATGCAAACTCAGGGGCTACTTCAGGTTATAGGAAACTGCATCCTTATTCTTCAACTGGAGCAGCTTAGGGAAAAGGTTACTCACTGAACTAAAGATTTGACAATAACACTGAGATGACAGAATAACAGCGTATTTGGACAAGTATTATATTTCACATCAGATGTGAGTATCGTCACAGTGCGGGCTTACGTTAGCGTATACAGTTAAGAAAAGATCTACAGGAGGGTTTTGCGATGAATACGGTTGTTAAATTGGACAAACAGATCATTATGCACAAAATGCAGGAGTTATGTTCACTACTGTTACAAGATGAAGGATACAAAGAGATGCGGGACATGATTGATCAGTTTGCAGCAGATGAACAGGCCACAGCCCAGTATGAGCGTTTTATGGAGAAACATCAGGCACTGGAGGAGAAAGAACGGCAAAATATTGAGTTGCTTGCCTCTGAAATTCAGGTATATGAAGAGGAAGAACGCGCTCTTTATGATCATCCCCTCATTCGACGGTTCATCTATGCACAGCGCGAGTTCAGCCAGCTGCATCAGCAGATCAGTCACTATTTCACGAAATCCGTGGAAATGAACCGTCTACCCGAAGCGAATGAACTGGGTAAAGAGGCTTGCGGGTGTGGAGGAAGTTGTTCCAGCAACCACTAAGATTATCTTTTGTCTGAATAATAAAAAGAGTATCCGATCAGAAACCACTCTGTTCGGATACTCTTTTTATATAGATTTAACTAATATTTACACGACTATGTAGTGGACAGCGATCGGAAGCTTATTCTGTCATCTACAGATCCAACAATAGTGATACGAGCAATCCCATGGATGCAATCAAACCCACGACAGGTCCGCCTTCCTCAAAGGCTTCTGGCATCATCGTCGAGCAGATCATCGCAATGATTCCACCACCTGCAAATGCACCAATTGCTGCCCCCATCTCCTCAGGAAGCTGCTCGAGAAACAGATATCCACCCAGAGCTGCAAACGCGGAGATCAGCAATACACTTAACCACATCAACATAATTTTCGCACGACTGTACTTGCTGCCCTGCAATCCAACCGTACTCGACAGACCTTCAGGGATGTTGCTGACAAAAATGGATACCACCAGCACCACACTGACACCGTTGCCGGCCAGCAAGCTGGCTCCAAGCATGATGGATTCCGGGATAGCGTCCATTACTGTGCCTGCAAAGATCCCCAAGCCGCTTTGATTCGAGTCTCCTGACCTTCCCGAGCGTTTACGCCCTGCCCCACCCTTTGCCGAGATGAGCAGGTCAAACAAGGTATACACGACGGCACCTGCCGTAAAACCAATGGCTGTAGGGATAATCCCCCCATCATTCAGCGCATCTCCGAGTAGTTCAAAGGTAGCTGCCCCGATTAATGTACCTGTCCCAAAAGCCATGATCCATCCGATGACTCGTTTAGGAATCTTTAGAAACAGGGCTGCGAGTGCACCAATGACAACCGCTGAGGCAGAGATGCCGCCCCACATGAATGCAGTCCACATCCGGGTCGACCCCTCTCTTGTTCAATAATCTTCTATCATTCCATTAACCCTTGCCGACGAATCAAAAACAATCCTGTGACGTTGTGACCTATATCACCTGCTGTGTTCAAAAATCACGCTATGATGAAATGATGCGGTTTACAACAGAACAGACCAGATCAGGAACTGTACGGCTCCAATAATTTCAATGATACCGACCTTCATAGGACGCAGTGTTCTGCCTGCATATATGAAGGTGCGTACAGCGGAATAGATATACGCCAAAGACATCCATGGATATCCGATCACCATCGGTATGATAATTAGAAGGATATGTACCATGCGAGTTAGCATCAGCCATCGCTTATTCGTTCGCTCTCGAAAGACTGATTTCACAAAGAACGTACTTCCTGTAAAATGTAAGAAAGAAAACAAAACGACGATTGCCATTCCATAGTCCCAGTGCCCGCCTCCTATGAGATAAGCAGCTGCTCCCCCTAGAGAGAATACCAGCATGGCACACAGGTCATTGGTAAGCGAGCGTTCTACTTTGTGTCTCACATGCCAGATGTTCACCAGCAACAAGCCAGCCAGTACCGGGCCAAAGAATAATAGTGAGATCTGACCCAGAACTGGTGGGATCAGACAGATTAGAGCCACTGTACCGTAGATTGCCGCCCACTTGTAGAGACGATGTCGATTGGCATTCTTTTTCAAAGACTGTAGTAAGGGATACGCGGTTAGATATAATCCAAGCCAAGCTACAAATAAGGGCGCATGCAGCCAGTGCGGACCACTTGCAATCACACCTACCAGAAAAGGCACACTAACCATGGCCCAGCCGCCATGTTCATGAGGGATAACGATTGAATGCGTATTGGTTTTCACTTCACAGTTAACCTCCTAGGATTGAATGATATCGAAGTTAGAAATATGAACACAGAGAGGAAAGATTCTCATGAGCAGGGTAAACAAAGATTCAGCAGCGGAGTTTCTACAACAGTTCCCCATCTTTCAGGACCTTAGTCCAGAAGAATTAATGCAGGTCGAAGATATCGCCATTTCCAGAAGCATTCATAAGAAAACGGTCATTTTTAGCGAAGGTAGCGAAAAAGAAGCTGTTTTTTTCATTCGTACCGGCATCGTAAAAGCATATAAAACGGATGAGAACGGACATGAACAGATTGTCTCTTTTCTCAAAACAGGAGATATGTTCCCGCACACCGGCTTTTTTAACGCACACCCCTATCCGGCTACCGCTGAAGCGATTACACCTACCGAATTACTGGCCATACCCGTCAGACTGTTCGAACGTTTAATGCTGAGCACTCCATCGATTGCGATCAAAATCATGCGTGTACTCGGAGACAAAATACGAGAATTACAGGATAAATTGCAGGTACTCTCTGGTCAGGACGTGCGCAACCGCGTGCTTTCCTTCCTTCTCATGCTCGCAGAACAACACGGACAGACGCATGGAGACCAAATTATCATCAACCTGCCCATGACACACCAGGAGTTTGCCAATTCCATTGGTACAACAAGGGAAACAGCGAATCGGCTTCTGAATCAGCTTACAAAAGAGCATTTGATCGAAGTGGATCGCAGCCGAATTATCATTCTTGATTTACAAGCATTGAAGCAACAAAGGGATGCCTGACCGCCCAGCTCTACTGGGGTTATTCCAAGTTCTTACACCAATCTCTGTGTGCAAAAAGAGACCTTAACGCCTGCAATTGATGTAAAGGTCTCTTGCTGTATGCACAATTACCGATACATGTATCAGGCGATTGTGAGCTCTGGCCTGCCCATGTCACTGAACATGCCCGCATAATATTTGACATCGCCTGCCTCATTACGGATTGCCGTAATACTTAGCCATTCCTGATAGATCTCTCCGTTTTTCTTCCGATTCCAGATCTCGCCTTGCCAATATCCTTTTTCACGTAATTCCAGCCATAATTGGTCATAGAAACGTTTGTCCTGTTTACCGGATTTCAGCAGGCTTGGCTTCTGTCCAACCGCCTCTTCAGCACTATAACCAGTGACCGCAGTAAAGGCCGGGTTCACGGATGTAATAACGCTGTTCGTATCTGTGATCAGAATAGCTTCAATGGTACTCTCCAGAATGCTCGCAGATAACTGGAGTTTCTCCTGGTAGAACATCCAGATCACAAGTACAAGACTGACCAACGCAATCTGAGACAAAGCCATGAAACCAATGGCATAATGACCGGTCATGCTGTACAACAAAGTCAACATCAACGGAGGGAAGAATCCACCCAGTCCCCCCATAGCGGAGATCATTCCATTCGCTACACCTGGTTGTTTGACGAAATACATTGGCACTAATTTGAAAATGGTTCCGTTACCTGTCCCTGCGCATAATGCCACAGTCAGACATCCAATCGTGTATATATAGAATGATGGCGCGAAGGATAATACAATCGCTGCGATCGTTAATCCGCCGAACACAAACATTAATATTTTGAATGGATTAAATCGATCTCCAAGCCAACCTCCCACGGGCCTCATAATGGTTGCAACGAGAATGAATCCCGCTGTACGAATACCTGCATCGACTTTATCCATCTGAAAGTGACTAACCAGGAAATTCGGCAAGTACACCGTAAATGCCACGAACGAGCCAAATGTCAGAAAATAAAACAAGCAGAGCAACCATAGTTTATTGTTGCGTGATATGGCCTTCAGTTGCTGCATTAAAGGAGCGTTAACTCGTACTTCCTGTTTGTCACCCAGAACGAAATTCAGCGCCGCCATCCCTAATAGCAAAATACTGTAGAGCAGAACCGTCGTAGACCATCCCATACGATCAGCGATCAGCGGGGCTCCGAATGCAGACAGTGCTGTACCCAGGTTACCAATTCCGTAGATCCCGTTAACAAATCCATGTCGCTCTTTCGGATAATATTTGGGCAGTGAAGTTACACCGACGGAGAAGACAGCTCCCCCAATACCGAGGAACAATCCACCAATCACCAGATCACTGAACGACGTCGCACGGCTAATCCACCATACCGGAGCCAGCAGCAGGACAAAGCTGATCATGAAAATATTGCGTGCTCCATATCGATTCGTCCAATAACCAATCGGAATACGGGCAATCGATCCGATCAATACGGGAATCGCTGTCGCCCACGCAAGCTGGGAAGACGTAAGCGCAATATCTTCTTTAATAAATGGCATCAGAGATGACAGGATAACCCATACCATGAAACCCAGAACCAGACTTGCCGTTTGCAAGGGCAGTTGAACCTTTCCTTTATGTTGCATCTACATCGCCCTTTCCTTTTTTTGTTCCTGATTCGGATACACAGCACCATCTCTTCTGCGATACAGCACATAACTGCGTTTCAGATAACCCAGTGGCATACTCAACATGTGAACCAGACGTGTAAATGGAAACACGCAGTACAGTACAAAGGTAAGCAGAATGTGTACTTTGAAGTTCATCGGTACATTCTGCATCAGAACGGGATCAGGCTGGAATACGATCAGACCGCGCAACCACGGATTAATCGTTGTTCGATAGTCAAAACCTGTGTGATTCACCGCATTAGCCGAGGTCGCCAGTATTCCGGTGACAATGACTATGATCAACATGGCAAGTGCCATCCAATCCCCGATGCTGCTTGTCGCCCGCACTCTGCGAGCAACATAACGGCGAACCAGCAAAATGACAGCACCTGCCAATGCAATGATCCCCGCAGGCAGTCCTCCTGCGATAGCCATCAAGTGATATCCTTCATCACTCAGTCCAATCCAGCGATAGAACTCCACTGGAACAAGCAAACCGGCAATATGTCCACAGATTACAGCGAATATCCCGATATGAAAGAGTAAACTGCCCCATTTTAGCATGCGTTTCTCCAACATCTCACTGGACTTGGACGTCCAACTGAAAGGATTCGTCACATAACGCCAGATTGTCGCCGTAATACAGAAAACAATGACCATATAGGGAAGAGCGCCCCATAACAACAGTTCCAGTGTACTCACCGATTCCCCCTCCTCATCTGGGCAGCGATCTGCATAAGATCTGCAGGTTGTTGGTTAACTGTCTCTTCTTGTTCTGGCACATCAGGGGCAGGAGGCTCAGGAATGACCTGTAACATCAGACTGAGCAATGGTCCATATGGGCTGTTCTGTCCCGTAATGCTTTCGCTCATTGTGACCAACGCCTTATGGCAACTGGAGAGCACCCCTAAGGCATCTTCCTCGGGAGCCTCAGCTACAAATTCAAGCACCATAGGCAAATAGTCCGGCAACTCACTCACTTCCATATAAAATCCCGCAGCTTCATATCTGCGTTTCAATTCAATCAGAGCCGGGCCCCGATCCCGTTCATCTCCATGAAGAGCATACGTGAGATAGAGGTTACACTTTTTATCAAAATCGAATGTACGAACATAGGCATCCTGCCACTCAATCGAGCTTACCGACTGTGCTTCATCTACAAATGTCAGCAAGATCTGGTTCACCATCTCATCGGAAATGGACTGTATAGCTTCCTTCACTCCTTGCAGTCCTTCTCTCCACGCTGTATCCGGATATTGCAACAGGTAGGAGATCAGTTTACAGACCATTCTTCTCGTATTCGTATCGTAAACCAGAGCCTGACCTGTTCCCTCATTGGGTTCGATCGTCATCGTTGTCATTGTCTCCTTTCCCATCAAAATACCCCACAAGAACCAGGACCACCTGCAAAATCAAGTCCGCAGCTGCCCTGTTCGCTGAAGAGATCTTCCACTTCCTCACGGTGGGCTGGCGGGATGACAAAACGATCATTATACTTCGCAATCGCGAGCAGTCGGTACATGTCCTCCACTTCCTGCGCATCCATGCCTACTCTTTCCAACAATGCCGATTCACTGGTCTTACCCGTCTGCTGATTACGCATGTGAATGCGCATAACGGCCATCTTCCGCAGGACCTCACGAATTCGATCCGTATCTCCTGCTGTAAGCAGATTGGCAAGATACTCCACCGGAATACGCATGTTATCAATCGCAGGGAAAATATCATTAGCCTCCAGTGAACTTCCCTGTCCCTCTACCCGATTGGTAATCGGGCTAAGCGGTGGAATGTACCATACCATTGGCATGGTACGGTATTCAGGGTGAAGCGGGAGCGCAATTTTCCAGTCGATAACCATTTTATAAATAGGGGACTGCTGCGCTGCAATAATCCAATCCTCGGGAATTCCTGCCTCACGCGCTTCGCGAATCACCTCAGGGTCATTCGGATCAAGGAAAATATCCATCTGGGATTCATAGAGATCCTGGTCATTTTCAACGGAAGCAGCAGCTTCAACACGGTCTGCATCATACAGCATCAGGCCGATATAGCGGATACGTCCCACACAGGTTTCGGAACAGATCGTTGGCAGACCGGCTTCAATCCGCGGGAAACATAGCGTACATTTCTCGGCTTTGTTTGTCTGCCAATTGAAATAGACCTTTTTGTACGGACAGCTCGATACACAGAATCTCCATGCGCGGCATGCATTTTGGTCAACCAGTACAATCCCGTCTTCTTCCCGTTTGTACATCGCTCCGGAAGGACAGGAGGACACACAGGCTGGGTTAAGGCAATGTTCACAGATCCGTGGCAGATACATCATAAATACCTGTTCAAAATCCATCTTGATCGAATCCTCGACACCCTTCATGTTGGGGTCTTCCATCCCGGTTACATGGGCACCTGCCAGATCATCCTCCCAGTTAGGTCCCCACTCCAGATTCATATATTCACCGGTAATCTGGGATTTCGGTCTTGCTACAGGCTGATGTTTTTTCTCCGGGCTGTTCGTCAGTTTCTCATACTCGTAGGTCCATGGCTCGTAATAATCATCAATGGTAGGCTGATCCGGGTTATGGAAAATGTTAAGCAAGCGTCTTGCCCGTGTGCCGGACTTCAATTCCAGTTTGCCATTCTTCATCTCCCAGCCACCGCGATAACGCTCCTGGTCCTCCCATTGTTTCGGATAACCGACCCCTGGCTTGGTCTCTACATTGTTCCAGTACATATATTCTGCACCTGGACGATTGGTCCAGGTGTTTTTGCACGTAACACTACATGTATGGCACCCTATGCATTTGTCCAGATTCATGACCATACTGACTTGTGCTTTAATCTTCAAGCCAATCCACCTCCTGCAGTTTTCTTATGATGACATTGAGATCACGCTGATTGCCTGTCGGGCCATAGTAGTTGAAGCCATAACTTAACTGGGCATAACCACCGATCATATGGGTAGGCTTCACATGAATACGTGTCGGACTGTTATGCGTACCCCCACGTGTCTGTGATATTTTGGTGCCCGGAACATTAATATGACGGTCCTGAGCGTGATACATGAATGCCATGCCGCGAGGAATACGGTGTGTCACTACGGCTCTGGCAACGACTACCCCGTTACGGTTGAAACATTCGATCCAGTCGTTGTCAACCAGTCCGGCTTCTTCTGCATCTTCGTAGTTCATCCAGATTGTCGGGCCACCTCGGAACAACGTCAGCATCGGCAGCGCATCATAATACATACTGTGGATCGACCACTTATTATGCGGTGTCAGGTAGTTCAGGACAATCTCCTTGCCCCCTTCGATCGGACGTTTGCTGTTTGGATGGAACGGTGTATGCTTCAGCACAGGTTTAAATGTCGCTAATGTCTCTCCGAACTCGCGGAGCATCGCATGATCAATATAGAACTGCTGTCTGCCCGTCAATGTACGCCATGGAATCAGGCGCTCCACATTGGTGGTGAATGGCGAATATCGGCGTCCTCCTTTTTCCGATCCGCTGAATGCAGGCGAGGTAATGACCGTTTTCGGTTTGGAAGTGATCTCGTCAAACGTAAAACATTCCTCAGACCGTTCCTCAGCCAAATCTTTCAGATGCAATGCTGTTTTCTGTTCAAGTGCTTCCCACGCACGCACAGCCATCTTTCCGTTCGTTGTACTGGACAAGGTCAGAATGGCCTCTGCAACATTACGGTCTGTGCTCAGATCCGGACATCCTTGTCCAACGCCATCTTTACGGTTCACGCCCAGGATACCCTTGAGTTTTTCATACTCTTCACTGGCTGACCAGGATATGCCTTTGGTACCGATTGGTTTATCCTTCACTACAGGTCCAAGGCTGATCATTTTGTTATATACCGCAGCATAGTCACGTTCCACGACCTGAATATGCGGCATCGTTTTGCCCGGGATTGCTTCACATTCTCCCGCACTCCAGTCTTTGATCTCTCCGTACGGTTGAGCAAGCTCATCTGGTGAATCATGCAACAGCGGTGTAGCTATGATCTCCTTCTGTGGACCATCAAATTGCTGCGCAGCCATCTCGGAGAATACACGTGCAATTTCCTTGAAGGTATCCCAGTCCGAACGGGATTCCCACTGCGTGGCTACAGCCGGATTAAATGGATGAACGAACGGATGCATATCCGTACTGCTCAGATCGCTTTTCTCATACCAGGTCGCTGCTGGCAGAACAATATCGGAATACATCGCCGTACCTGCCATCCGGAAATCCATATTGATCATCAGGTCGAGTTTGCCTTCCGGTGCTTCATCCACCCATTCCACATGCTCCGGGCGCAGTCCATGATCGTCATCATTCAGCAATCCGTTCGTTGCACCGAGCAGATGCTTGAGGAAATACTCATGTCCTTTGCCGGAACTTGAGATCAGATTCGCTCTCCAGACAAATAGTACACGCGGGAAGTTCGCTGGATCATCGGGTTGCTCGATTGAGAACTTCAGATTTTTGTTCTGCAATTCAGAGGCTACATAAGCACCGATCTCTTCCTTCGTCGTTGCTCCAGCCTGCAGTGCATCCTGATGCAGATCAATTGAGTTACGATTGAATTGTGGATAAGATGGAAGCCAGCCCATACGCGCAGCCATCACATTATAATCAGCCACATGCTGGAACCTCGGTTCACCCTCAAGCGCCGAAGTCAATTCTCCTACTTGGGTCTCCTCGTATCTCCATTGATCTGTTGCAAAGTAAAAGAAGGATGTTCCGTTCTGCAGACGTGCAGGTCCGGTCCAGTCACGAGCAAAGGCAATCGTCTGCCAGCCTTCAGCCGGACGCAGTTTTTCTTGACCAACATAGTGCGCCCAACCTCCACCATTCACACCCTGACAGCCTGTCATCAGTATTAAGTTAATGATGGCGCGATAGATGACGTCGGAGTTGTACCAGTGATTAATACCGGCTCCCATGATGATCATGGAACGCCCTTTGGTATCGATCGCATTTTGTGCAAACTCACGTGCAATCTGTACGACAGTCTCTTGGTCCACACCAGTGATTTTCTCTTGCCACTCCGGAGTGAATGGTTTTACCTGTGGTGCATGTAAGATGTCGTCTCCACGGTGAACACGTACACTCCACTGCTCCGCACCAGTGACTACTTCTGCTGAATCCGCAGAACGTGTCATTTCACGTTCAATTCCGTATTTGGCAAGTACCAGATCGTATACGGCTGTTACCGTAATCCATCTGTCTCCCAGCCAGATCTGGCGTACAGGAATCTGCCGCTTCATGACATGTTTTCCCTCATCATCAAAGTACGGCAGTTGAATGGTTACGAGATCATGATGGACTCCGAGCATGGATAGTCTTGGATCAATCGGCTCACCGTTCTCCACCTGTTCCATTTTGAGATTCCATGTGCCTTCTTCACCCCAACGGAATCCCAAACTTCCTTTTGGCATCGCATAGGTTCCACTGTTCTCATCGTATACAAGCGTTTTCCATGCCATATTATTGCCCGTAATACCCAGGTCTTCCCCAACGAGAAATCTGCCTGCTGTGTGTATCCCGTCCTTTTCTTCCACAATCAGCAGATTTGGAAAGTCCGTATACTGTTTGGCATATTGCATGAAATAGTCCGTAGGCTTTTCAATATAAAACTCTTTCAGGATGACATGGCCCATAGCCATCGCCAGAGCGCCGTCCGTTCCTTGTTTTACCGACATCCATGTATCTGCAAATTTCACATATTCCGCATAATCCGGGCTGATCGATACCACTTTCGTTCCCCGATAACGTGCTTCAGCCAGGAAGTGGGCATCCGGTGTCCGCGTCATTGGCAGATTAGAGCCCCATACCAGAATGTATCCCGAGTTGTACCAGTCACTGCTCTCCGGCACATCCGTTTGATCGCCCCAGATCTGAGGTGAAGCCGGCGGCAGATCCGCATACCAGTCGTAGAAACTGAGCAATGGTGATCCCATTAGGGAGAGGAAGCGCGACCCTGCTGCATAACTGACCATCGACATGGCAGGAATTGGAGAGAAACCAATAATCCGATCCGGTCCGTATTCTTTGATCGTATGAATTAGCGAAGCGGCAATAATCTGTGTCACTTCACCCCATGACGCGCGAATTAATCCACCTTTACCACGTACCGTTTTGTATCTTTTCACTTTGGCCGGATCATCCGCAATGCTGGACCACGCCTGAACCGGGTCACCATGTGTCTGAAGCGCATCACGCCACATGTCCAGCAGCGCACCGCGTACGTAAGGATGTTTGACACGCAGCGGGCTGTACAGATACCATGAGAAACTCGCTCCACGTGGACAACCTCGTGGCTCAAATTCCGGCATATCCGGTCCGGTTGAAGGATAGTCGGTAGCCTGCGTTTCCCAAGTGACAATGCCGTCTTTCACATAGATCTGCCAGCTGCATGATCCGGTACAATTGACGCCATGCGTGGAACGCACCACTTTGTCATGCTGCCAGCGGCGGCGGTAGATATCTTCCCAATCCCGGTTGACCGGGGACATCTCACTCCAGCCCTCCGCACTTTTTTCACGTTTGGCAAAATATTTGAGTTTGCCCATCCAGGGCATGCTTTTGTTACTCATTGTTGTCCTCCCACATATATGACCTGTTGATGCAAGTCGAATCCTGAACCGCTGTTGCTAACCTCCGATTTGCGACATATGTCGCAGCGTTGGTGTGCCGTCAATCTGTTGCCCATTTAAGGCTTTTAACATGTCATGTGTCTCGGGTTTGGCTCCGAGCGCCTTGTAAAATAAATCCTGCACCGCCTTGTCATCACCTACGAGTGGACGAACATTGAACTCATCTGACCAGTAGAGACAAGGTTTGATATTTCCGTCTGCTGTCAGCCTAAGCCGATTGCAATTTCCGCAGAAATGGCTGCTCACCGGGTGAATCAGACCAAAGGTTCCGGCAGCTCCCACAATGCGATAACTATCTGCTGGTCCATTCCCATAAATCTCTCCACAGCTTTCGTACTCCCATCGTGCTCCGCATGTTTCCAGCACATGTTCGAGGGGCATATACCCAGATCTCCAACCTTCTCCACTTTCACCAATAGGCATGTACTCGATAAAACGAATATGAATGGGTTCATCCCGGGTCATCCTCAGAAAGTCTTCCACTTCATCGTCGTTCACGCCTTTCATCAGCACCACGTTCAGCTTGATCGGATGAAATCCGGCTTTTTGGCTGGCCTTAATGCCGTCCAGCACACGCTGCACCTTGCCGCCTCGGGTAATGCTTGCGAATCGTTCTGGCTTCAAAGAATCCAGGCTTATGTTCACCCGTGTTAGCCCCGCAGCCTTCAGCAGATCCGCATAAGCTGCCAAATAGATGCCATTGGTGGTCAATGCGATATCTTCAATTCCTGGAATAGCGGACAACATCGCAATCAGTTGATCCAGCCCCTTACGAACAAGAGGCTCCCCTCCAGTTAAACGCAATTTCCGAATGCCCAATGGAGCAAGCGCCTTAACGATGGACGTGATTTCTTCATAGGACAGGATTCGTTCTGTCGGTTCAAACTGCATTCCTTCCTCTGGCATGCAATACACACAGCGGAGATTACAACGATCCGTAACCGAAATTCTTAAGTAATCATGTTTTCTTCCAAACGGGTCCATTAATTTTGATTCCATACACGTACCTCCCTTCTCAAGGGTGCTGTATTCACATCAGCCGAAGGAGAAAGCTGTTTTCTCTCATCCAGTGTCATCTTGACGCTAAATATAAGGATGTCTCGCTCGCTGAACTGTGCAAAATATCACAAGAAGTGAAACATAGCGCACAGTTGCACATCTATATATGCTCACCAACCCTTTTCCAAACAGGATTCTGGTCTAAATAAGTCTAAATTATGGCAAAAAGAAATGTGTGAGCCTGCTCACACAGACCCCTCTTCACGTTTTCTATAATCAAATTGCAGCACCACACTATCCCTATTTGGAGGAATGACACATGAACACATACGCAGCAACCATTAATGCCACGGAGTATCCACCGCATTTGAAACATAAAGTTATTTTCGAAACGTTTGATCAGTTGCAACCACAGGAATCCATGCTGCTCATCAATGATCACGATCCAAAGCCACTTCGATTCCAGTTCCAGTCCACACATCCTGATGGCTTCAACTGGGAGTATATTGAGCAGGGCCCTACAACCTTCCAGGTCAAGATCAGCAAACTATAGAATTGGAGCTGAACCGCTATGGCCCACGTTGAAATCATTGACAATACTACACTTCGCATCACGCTGAGGTTGGAAGATGCCACAACCATGGTGCAGATAGCACAGCGTGAACAGGCCGAATATGCGCAAGAGATTGTTACCATTTACGAAAAAATGCCTGTGTTCGAATATACTCACTTCTGTTTTTACGCCTATGACAGTGCAAGACTTTTTGAGCGTGTGCTCGGCATGGACCCCAAAGCCTATCTGTCCTTCTCCCTCGATGCGCCGGAGTCATTCTTCTACGCGCTGTACGGTGGAATGGCCGCCCTGTATGAATCATCTCTGCAGTTGGTACAACAGGCGGATGTAGCTAGTGCAGGATTGGATGTGAACGCACATGTCTCCATCTGATATCCGTATGGTTGAATTGGATGTGCGCCCTCATCTGAGTAAAAAGCTGGAGCCGTTTCAGCTGATTATGGACACGGTCAAGGGCCTTCAGCATGACGATGTGTTTGTCCTACATGCTCCATTCAAACCAACGCCTCTGCTCGGTATTCTCAAGCTGAAAGGATATTCCAGCACATCGGAACGAAAAGGTTCAGATCACTGGGTTACCACATTTGTGCACAAAAAAAATAAAACCGGTGCAAAAGCATTATCTGCAATGGTTTTACCTGGATCAGAAGTTAATTCGGAGCCTGGTTCAGACGAAGAATCAGCTTCATGCAAAGGACATCCGGAGGAGCAAGCTGTTGCGATTGCAAACATTGAAACTCCACAGGCACCCAAAGTTATACTGGACAATCGCGGATTGGAACCGCCACAGCCCATGATGCGAACACTTGCCGCTCTGGAGCGTTGCAAACCTGGGGAAATCGTACTGATTCACAATGACCGTGTACCTGTATTCCTGATTGAAGAGTTAAACAATCTAGGTTGCACCTACACGGTTGAAGATCAAGCCGATGGCACAGCCAAAGTGAGAATTGAAAAAGGGTAAGGAGGAGAAAGCCATGTCCAGGTTGCCGTTTCTTTTCATCATCACGGGCATCTTTGGATTTGTAATGTATCACGCCTTCTCTCTGCTCTCGCTGACAGGCTGGCTTGGTGATGAACTCAGAGGACCCGAAGGCTGGTTTCATGCTCATCTGTTTGTGCTCGGGTGGGCAACCATGCTCGCAATGGGTGCCGTTTATCAGTTGATACATGTTATTTTGCAATCCAATATCTACAGTCTGGTTCTCGGTTATTGTCATTATGTCTTGTTCAGTATCGGAATCGTAGGCATGTTATACGGCTTCATTTGTGCAGATGTCATCTGGATTTCCGGTTCTGCGACACTCGCGCTCTCTGGCATCCTGTTGTTCGGATGGAATATGGCTGTTACCCTCTTACGTGCCTCACAATGGAATCCGGTAACGATTAGTGCAGCATGTTCGTGTCTTTATCTGGTTCTTACCGGGCTATCCGGTATGCTGATGGGTCTGAATTTTGCCTTTGGTGATTGGAATGGTATGCATGAACGCTTGTTCGGCGCACATATCTGGATGGGAACACTCGGCTGGTTTGGCATGTTAATTACCGGATTCAGTTACAAAATGCTGCCCATGTTCTACCTGTCCCACGATTACTCCCTTCGATTACAGAAAGTGGTCCTGGTTCTGTGGAATGCAGCTGTAATTACAGGCGTTGTCGCATTTCTGACTGGGCTTAAGGGAGGTTTGCTCTGGTTCGCGCTCTTGCTCCTAACCGCAGCCCTACTCTTCTATGTGTATCACTTGGAGCAAATTCAGGAGAAACGTCACAAAAGCAACCCCGGGCCGGGTATTCGCTGGTCTGTGTATGTAAGCCGTGCCTTTGCCGCATATGCTGTCGCCCTACTGATCTATTCGGCGCAAGGAACCGAACTGCTGCTCCATCCAAGGGTTGTTCTTCTGTCTGGATGGGTATATCTCGGGGGCTGGGTGTCCCTCACCATACTCGGATATGCCTCCAAAATCGTGCCTTTTCTCTGGTGGACCCACAAATACGGCAAGCAGGCAGGCAGACCCGGAACACCGCTAATGGCTGGTATGCTGAGTGAACGGAACGTCAATTGGGGGATGATCGCCATGGTGGCTGGAAGCCTTCTGCTAGTCAGTGGAATTCTGATTAATCTGGCAGAGGTTATGATGGTTGGAGGAACAGCCTTATCTCTGGTTTCCATCGTTTATATAGCGAATATTGCTTTGGTATTCAGACGTTAATGTTAAAAAGGTAGATTGGAGGGTGAACATGATGGAACAAACAACGCATTTACTGGAATGTCTCAAGGAAGTATATGACCCTGAATTAGGTGTCAATATCGTTGACCTTGGTCTGGTGTATGAAGTAAAGGAAGAAGCTGAACGAGTACATGTACGGATGACGCTAACTACACCAGGTTGTCCGCTGCACGATACCATCGTTGGTGCGGTGAAATGGGTTTTACAGGAAAATACGAATAAGACTGATATTGACGTTCAAGTGGTGTGGGAGCCACAATGGTCTCCACAGATGATGTCGAATGAAGCCAAGGAATTGCTGGGATACTTCTAGGCAGAATGACTATAGACCGGATAATGAACAAGTTGCTGGCGGAATACGAAGAAGCGTACTTAAATCTGATGTTCTCAGACTCAAGTATGCTTTTTATTTTGCGATGGGAAACACTTGATTAAGATATTCTTGAATAAAAATAAATAAGGAAACTCCAGAATAGAGTTCCCCTTATATTAGTTCCGATCAGTGAATCGTTGTATCGCTTCCTTGATATTCGATGTTAGATGTCCTTTGCATAGGATGCTGCTGACACTTTGTTTAACACCACGAACAAACGAACCTCCTGAGCTCCTGTATTATGGAATGCAAACTCCACTTCACCGCCGCAATGAATTACATCCTCTTGTTTCACTTCTTGTTCTTTTCCATCCAGCATAAGTGTGCCTGTGCCTTCGACCACCAGCAAAATAACGTCTGTGCCTGGATGTTTATGAACGGGA
Organism: Paenibacillus sp. FSL R5-0701; assembly: GCF_037973995.1. NCBI lineage: Bacteria > Bacillati > Bacillota > Bacilli > Caryophanales > Paenibacillaceae > Paenibacillus > Paenibacillus sp. FSL R5-0701. The sequence continues at coordinate 4,303,773 of NZ_CP150230.1, forward strand.
AGCTGCTGACCTGGCAGAAAATGAAGTACAAAGGTCACTCCACCACCCTGTTGGAATAAAACTCGTTTAGTAAAACGCTCCTCACTGAATGCTTTGACTTCTTGCAATGACGTGATACTCATCCTAATCGTCCTCCTCGATAATGTAATCTGTGAATACATTCATCTTATCGCAAGAAAGCCCGCATTTCCTTGATCTGAATCAAGAAATACGGGCAAATGAACAAATCATAGTCGGTCCCTTATGATCGTTTGTTTTTAAGATAGTTACACCATCATTTTGCGCAGAGAAGCGATATATCTGGAACGTATGACGATGAAATAAAACGTCTGTGCAAGTACAAAGGCACCAAAAACAGTCAACACCGGCATCGTATAATTGGTAATACCAAACTCAGTCAGGAATGGTTTAACCACTACCAACGTTTCAATGATAGCTACCCCAATCGGTAAAAAGAACAGAATGGCAATCTGAACGGTGGATGATCGTTTCATCTCCTGGAAACTGAGGCCCATTTTCGAAAGAGAATGCACCATCCTTCCATCTGCTTCAAGATCGGTATGCAGTCTGAAATACAGAAAGCTTGCGGAAGATATCGAGAAGATTAATCCGATAAATATACCCAGAAAGGTAAAGAGTGCTGTACCCTGTCTGTATCTCTCAAAATCTCCATATCGTGTAGTCAGATATCCAGAGTTGTTATCCGTTGAAGCGTTGCTGCTTCCAATGGAATTTACGGAGAATAGAAGCTGATCGCTAACCATGGCTTCCGAGGAGTGGCGGTCAGGTACAGCATGGCCCCATGCAGGGATCTGATACAGATATTTTCCTGATATCATATTCTCTTTGATCTGTTGGGCAATCTCTTCATACTTCTCATCCGGGAGAACAACTACACCTGTAGCATAGAGTAGGGTTCCAAACCGTGGATCGATATCTGTATCCGTAACCCGGGCTTCCAGAGGGCTATCGTTCAGATTCAACGTCAACTTGTCTCCCTTCGCATAATTACGAAATCTGTTGCGCTCGATCTGACCCTGATCCTTCTCATTGCGGGTATCCACAAATAAAACGGATCCGGTATCCAATTGGAACATCTTTCTCCCTTGTGTCCGATTGTATTGGTTGTAGTGACTAAGCGGCATAACCGAGACAGCACTCTGATCTGCAGAGGACCACAGATATTCCAGATATATCTGTTGATAATCCAAGCCTGCGGCTTCAAGTTTCGAATCAATAGCGCTCATATCCAATTGCTCCGCTGGTCTGAAGACGTTGTATTGAATTGGAAAATCGTTGTTCGTAAACTGTTCCCGGTTCTCCTGATCCAGTGACAAAATTACAACTGCACTCATTGAAGCAATCGCAATCACCACGGTCACCATAAAGAGCATGCGTGCATTATCCTTCATTTTATAACTCATCTCTGAGATCCATAACAGACGTGTACCCTGCCATACGGTTTTACGATTACGTTTCAATAAGCGAATGATCATGACAGACAGTTGAGAGTAGAAAAAATACGTTCCCGCTATCCCTGTTACAGCTGCAATCATGATTGTTCCGCCATTTAACTCGCTGCGGAGTACCACAAAACCTACTGTTAGTAATGCAAAACCCAGAAGTGAGAAGAACCATGAAGCTTTGGGCTCTTTTTTAGGCTTGCTGGTTCCCGTCAAAAGTTCTAACGTTCGTTTGTTCCCGATAAAAACCAATGTGAAGAGTGATATGCAGAAAAATAATAACAGAAAGGCCCCGATCGTAATCAGAATCGCTTTCACCGGAAAATAAAAGGGCAGATCATCCATCCCGATAAAACGAGTAGTTAACATCAGGAACAGCTTGGACAACAACATACCTCCGCCGATCCCGGCAATAATGGACAGGCAGCCGATCAACATGTTCTCCAGAATGACCAATCTCCGAATCTGCCTAGGCTCCGCACCAAGTATGGTCAGAATGCCAAACTCTTTGTTCCGTGATTTGAGAAAAGCACTGATGGAATACATAACAAAGAAAAATGCAAACACATACACAATAACCGAAGCGATCTGCATCCCCGTAGCGGTTGTGTCACCCATTGGCAACTCTGCCACATATGGATGATAGATAAATACCGCATACGCGAAGAAAATCATGACCATAAACACACTACTAAGAAAAAAAGCAATATACGCTCGCCCATTCCGGCGAATGTTATTAAACGCGAACTGAGGAAAGCTCATGTGAATTCCCTCCCCAGAAGGATAAAGTATCAATGATCCGCTGGAAAAACGTCTGTCGATTATCTCCGCGGTGTACCTCGGCTGCCAGTTTTCCATCCTTGATAAACACGATGCGGTTGCAATAACTTGCAGCAAGCGGGTCATGTGTAACCAACATAATGGTTGTTTTCTCCTGCTGGTTAATCTGTTCAAGTGACTCCATGACCGCTTGGGATGACGTAGAATCCAGGGCACCGGTGGGTTCATCCGCCAAAACAATCGAAGGCATATTGATCATGGATCTCGCAATGGCTGTCCGTTGTCGCTGTCCGCCCGAAATTTCGTAGACTCGTTTATCCAGAATATGATCAATCCCGAGCTTCGCTGTAATGCGATGAAGTCTGCTCTCCATCTCCTTCAGTTTGACCTTGTCCAGTGTCAATGGAAGCACAATATTCTCAGCAACAGTCAGCGTGTCCAGCAGATTGAAATCCTGAAAGACAAATCCGAGTTCCCGACGTCGGAACATGGCAAGTTCTTTCTTTTTCATATCAAACGGGTTCATGCCATTAATCAGCACCTTGCCTGAGCTGGGTTCATCAATGGTGGAGACCATGTTTAACAATGTGGTTTTGCCACTACCCGACGGGCCCATAATACCCACAAACTCACCTTGCTTGATTGTCAGATGAATATCACTAAGGGCCCGAGTCTGCACTTTGCCCTGATATACTTTGTTCAGTCCCGATACCTGTAACATTTCCATTCGTAATTCCCTCCTGATCCATCATTCTTTATACGTTAATTCTATTCTTATCCTAACCGACCTCCCCTAACGGTGCTATCGAATTACCTTAAACTTCTCTTACAGCCCGTTTAAGGTTTTGTTCCCCTACCTCCTCTATCACAATTCTGTGCATTAAAAAAAGCACCTCGCCCATGGGCAAAGCACTTTTCACTTCGGATATTTCGAATGAATCCAGCTGAATCTAACCAACGTTCCCTCATTTGGCTCCGAAAACAACTCGACACGGTTATCCAGGCGGGCACTGATCTCACGAACCAGATATAATCCCATTCCCGTAGATTCATGGTATTGTCTGCCCCGTTCGCCTGTAAAATAGGGATTGAACACGCGATGAATATCTTCGGACGAGATGCCAATTCCCTCATCCTGAATGTCCAGGATTGTACGTTCTTCCTGCTTATAGCCTGTAATGATCACTTTTTTGCCAGATTTGCTATCGGAATAGTTCACGGCATTGGTCAGAATCTGGGTGAACATGAACCGCAGCCACTTGGAGTCACTATATATCTGAAGGTCGTCCTCCATACGAATATCCGGCGTAATGCCTCTGCGAATAAACAAACGTCGGTTCTCAGCAATGCTACTCCGAAGCACTTCTTGCAAAGACAACAGCTCCACACGAAAATCCCCTTCAAACTGTTCAAGCCTTGATGAATGCAAGACCATTTCAAGTCCTTTGCGCAGCTTATCCAGCTCATCCTGAATACTGCCAGCCGTCTCATCGTCCACATCTTCCAAGGTCAGTTGGATGATGGACAACGGGGTCTTCATCTGATGAACCCAGCGATTCATGAATACCACCTGCTGTTCCTTGCTAGTACGTAACTGACCCATCTCGTTCTGCCGATTACGCTCCAGTTCATGTAACAATTCCTGGATGGCCTCCGCCACGACCGAATTTCCAAGCGTTTGAAAAGGCTCGTTTACCAGTTTGCGTGGTTGTTGAAGTAGACGGTAATATGCTCGCAACTGGAAGTAACGAGTGACCAGATAAACCATCAATACCACGATACTGATCAGCATGCCATAAAGGACAATCTTCATCGGACGGCCCTCACCAGAGAGCCAGTAGACACACGGAACCAGCAGCATCTGTAACACATAAAATCCGACTAACATCAGGTGGTCTTTCAGGAAAAGTCTCATTTTCCTTTCCCCTGTGCGGATGAATCCAGTTCCAACACACGATAACCCGCTCCGCGAACCGTCTCCAAAATCTCTTCTGCACCCAGCTCCTTCAACTTCCGGCGAACACGTGTAATATAGACATTCAACGTATTATCATCGATAAAATGCTGATCCTCCCACATCTGTTCCAGCAATTTTTCCCGGCTGACAACTCGACCCGCCTTTGCCATCAGTGCTTCCACCAGTATCGCTTCCTTCTGTGTCAGCTCTGTTGAACGTTCCTCATACTCCAGTACATATCGCTCAGGATAGAGGATCATGGGACCATTCTTCACTGTTACTTCCTGCTGAACAGCAGCGTAAGAACCATAGGCTCGGCGCAGCTGACTTCGTACTTTGGCAAGAACGACTTCATATTGAAAAGGTTTCGTAATATAATCATCCGCTCCATGTTCCAACGCCATAATCTGATCCATACCGCTATCACGAGCCGATATGAATAAAATGGGACATATGGAATGTGTGCGTATCTGCCTGCACCAGTAGTATCCATCATATTGAGGCAAATTCACATCCATCAGCACAAGGTCCGGATTCATTTCCACAAATTCATCCAGTACATGACGAAAATCACCGGTGACTTGTACCTGAAATCCATTTCGGGTCAGATAAGCCGCCAGCAATCCTGCAAGCTTGGCATCATCTTCAACCAACAATATCGATTGCATCGTTAACCCTCTTTCCGTTTCCTGACGTCAATGTATCACATCTAGTTACCCATTTTAGTTGGAAACGGCTTGAAAATAAAGCTTTAGACCACGAGACGCCCTCTCTTCTCTGCCAAACCAATGATAGCTTCCACTCCTGAATTAAACTCAAGAAAGTCCTGCTCGACCCCATCGCTGAAAATAACACCATCCTCTGGCATCTGGGATACAATGTGCAGTGGTTGCTTCGAATGAATCTGTCCAAACACCAGATTGGCCGCAGTCGTCCGGCTCGGGAACGGTTCACGTACTGAAAAATATAAATAAGGCGCATCCCAGTTAAAATGATTCAGATCTTGCCTGCTTCCATGAATGGATGCCGATGTTGTAGCGATCTCCGCTTCGGAATTCATGTTCTGCCATGCCGCCGATCCAACAATGCCCGTGGCTCCCGCCAGCACACTTTTGAACCAGCCTGTCGATCCCATGCCAGTGGATACAATGATGCCACTGGAGGATTGTTGTTCTGTCGATGTACCCAAACGCACTTCATAACGCGCCGACACATGTGTCTTCCGACCAATGAACAGATCATTGACACCATATAGATACTGTCCATCATTGAGTTCCACTTTGGCGAGAGTGACTTCTTTTAATGTTCGTTGCTTTCGAATGACATCAGGAACAATGAAGCTCAGATCTTCCACGGTAAAAGGTAATAACACGCCATCCCACCGCATCGGGTCCGGGTTCACACCGATGAGCGGCTGCTCGGTTACGTATTTGAGGGTGTTGGCTACAAGCCCATCCTGTCCAACCACGACCACGATATCCTGCTCTCCAAAGATAAAATTGGGCACATGTTCCCGATCAATCGTCTGAACGCGCCCCAATTGACCCAGTTGCTGTTGTGCCTGCTGCACAGATAGCCGATAACGACGGTCTTCCTCCATATAATCACTGAAATCTGCGCCCAGACGTTCAATATAGAACTGAGCTTGCTGCACCGTGTTGTATCGAACCACCAGTTCCTCCAGTCGGGTCCGGCGCTTCACCAGAATCAGCTTGTGTTCGGTCATTCGATCGTCCGCTGCAGCCTGCTGACGTACTGATTTTTCTGCCTGTTCAGCTTGTTCTCTTCTTCCTAATCTCATCTCGCTCGACCTCCCTGATCTCTGCCCTGCGCAGGAGACATCAATCCCTGCAACAGATCCGGCGAGATATTAAGCTGTCCGATCTTGCCTGCATTTTCAGCCAGTTCCTGGAACGCGAGTGCGATCAGCTTATCAGAATTCATGCCCATATTCGCCATTGCTTGCAGTACATTCGGCTGTACATTTTGCAATGAATTCATTACCGCAGCAATCTCATAGGCTTTGGCATCCGCTTCGGCATTGTGATTAGCAATGGTTAACTCAATCAGTTGCTGCTTGCGTTCCTCCATCGCTGTATTGAACTGAAGCTGCTCCTGCTCCATCTCATTTTGTTTCTGTTTCACCGAGCGTTCTGCCTGCAATTGGGTCTCACGAATCTGCTGTTTCTTTGTCTCTATGGCAATTTCGGTGTTCAGTTCGTTCTCTTTCACTCGTCTTTCCTGTTCAATGGATGCATTGCGACGGACATAGAGTGCTTCGTCTGCCTGACGCAAAATCTCTTCCCGCGCTTGTGCTTCCAATGCACGCATCGTCTCTTTATTAGGCAGGATGGCCAGTATCGATAGACTCATCAACTCAACGCCCAGTTTCTCCAACTCTTCACTTTGCACAACTTCGCGTTTCATGCTGCTTGCCAGACGTTCACTGGATTGAATAGCTTCTTTCAGCGGCATTTGTTCCAAATGTTTCTTGGTCAGTACTTTGGCTGTGGTGATCACCCGTTGATCCAGCTTGCCGGGATCGTCGGAGATATACCGATTCTTGCGCAAATTGTACGTGTAATTCAGGCTCTGGGTTATTTTCAGGTAATCCACAATGCGATAGCTTAGTTGCCCTTGCACAGTAACCGTCTGATAGTCCCCTGTAATCTCTTCGAACATGAACGGTACATCCACCGAGGACACGGGTAGAACCACTACCGATGTGGTCGGCTCATAATAATAGAAGGACAATCCCACACCTTGACGCTGTACCTTACCATTTTTCACCTTCATGACATACTCACTGGGTTGAAATTTCACAAATCGGAATCCAAACATGGCTCATTCCTCATTTCTTAATATTGTCGTTTTGATATTATCGAAATGATAACAAACGAATTCAATATTGTCAATACGACATTAACAAAATGTTTATATGTCTATTTAGAGAAAGGGATGAAGTCTGAACCTCATTTTTTTTCCGCAAAAAATAAAGAGACCGGATCATATGATCCGATCTCTTTACCTGCTTTGTTATTTTCTATTCATGAGTGTTGATAATGCCACCAAGCATCATCCTTCATAATCAAAAGCGAGCTTTTTGAACTACCTCTAATACAGTTGTTCCATCAGTCTGGCGACTGCAACAGCCCCTTGTGCACGGTTCGCCGTTTCTTTCGGAGCAAACGTGCCATCAGGCATGCCGTTTAACAGTCCAAGTTGTTGCATCGAGGCTACAGCTTCTTTCGCATACCCAGCGATCTCAGCGTTGTCTACAAACACCGTATTTCCTTGTGCAGCATTGGTCGCATCCTGATCATGTTGCACAACCTGCAGCACTCGATTCAGCATAACGGCCATATCTTCTCGTGAAATACGTTCATTGGCTCCAAAGCTTCCATCTGCTCGGCCTTGAATAATGTTCATTTCAATTCCAAGTCGTACTGAATCGGCATACCACTGCCCATCCTTCACATCTGTTGGGATCGAAATAGATGAATCCGGCTTACGTGTATCACCAATACCTTTAATAATCATTTGCAAAAATTGTGCTCTGGTCAATTCACCTTGTGGGGCAAAACGAGTTGCACTCATCCCCGTAATAATTCCCTTACCGTATAGGTTCTGCACTTCTTGGAGAGCCCAATTGTGATTTAGCAGATCATGTAATGGTACTTCAACTTCCGTAATGACATAACTGCCGGATTCCAGCGGTTTAAACGCCATCGTCTTCGTCTTGTCATCGTACTTGGAATACGTAACAGGTTGCATTTCCCCATTTGAAGATATGGAATGTACAACCATAACTACATCATTCTTCTTAGGCTGCTCTACATTGGATAGGGCAACTTCAACCGCTCTGTTTGTCCATTGCAATGGCTTATTGTTCATTAACAAATTCACATCAACAATTGCATGATTACCGATCGCTGCTTTTTGAGATGTAGTCAGTGTACCTGTCGATCCTGTTGCCACTATGATGTCGAACGTTCCCGCAGTCTCCGCAATGGTTAGCGAGAGTGATTTTAGAGGAACACGAACGGTAGTCTGTCCTACAACTACATCCAGTGATTTAACTTCCTCGGAACGAATCCACGCCGCCAGTTGACTTGCAGCCAATTGGAATGTGACTGTCTTGGCTGTGTCAGGCACATCTGCAATCAGTTTCAACGTTCGATTTCCTGCATCCATGGATTGAAGTGCCTGAGTTAATTGAGTTACATCTGGACGAATCGAATACTTGTCATCCCCGGTTGCTGTTCCTTTCACCGTTATTGAACCCTTCGCTGGTGGATTACCAGGTTCAACCGGTGGTGTTACAGCCGGATTCCCCGTTGAAGGAGCTGTTCCCGGGTTGGAAGGTTGTGAAGGTACACTTGGTTCTGATGGATGGCCAGGGCCAGGTGTACCATCTTGACGTACAAGCTTACTCACAGCATCTTGTAACGCACGATCCGCATTGCTCACATCTTGCGTTGAAGATTCAACATCCAGAATGAATGCCTTCGCTTCAGAAAGCGCCTTACTAAATACATTCCAGGTTGAAGTTGTGTATTCGGTTTGCTTTAATTTCTCAGCGGTATCCACAGTAGCTTGCAGTGCAGATTTGTCCGCCGGGAACGTACCGTATGCTTCAAATTCCATGAATCCTACCCAGGTGGGACCTGTTTTAATCGTTACCCGAATATAACGTCCCTCCGTGCCTTCTGGAAGTACATGGCTAGGTGCGGTCGATACAACAACATCACTTGTGGTGTCCACTACTTTCACAAAATTTTTGTTATCGTTGGACACTTCGATCGTATATTTGATGCCGCCACTCCACATCGACATTTCGATTTTGCGGAGGTTAGCAACCTGACCCAAATCCACTTGCCACCAGCTATCCTTACTTTGGTCTGTTCCCCATGAAGTGTTCGGATTGTTGTCAATTGCACCTTCAGGAGAGTTGGCTTGATTACCTCCTGTCCCGGCACTGCTTGAAGCCGTTGCCGTTTTTCCCGTTGTTAAAGCCTCGAGAGAGACCAGATTAGTAAAGGCTTGTTTCAACGTAATCAGTGCTGAATTCACCTCAGACTGGACAACAGCATTGTTATCTCGGACCTGGATCGCTGCCTGCAAAGACTGTCCCAATACAGACCAACTCCGGCGTGTATAGGAAGATTTAGTCTGCTGCTGCATTTGTTGAATGTACTGGTGCAGTTGTGTTTTGTCCACATTGGATAGACCTTGAATGGCATCATGCAAACGTTTAACCGCTGTATTCGCATCCGTCTGTGTTGCTCTTGGATCATTCAAGACCTGCTCAGCGCCTTCCAGCGCTTTGGTCAATACCGCCCAAGTGGCCGCAGACCAGTCAGTCTGCTGATACGTACGCGCTTCCGCTATTTTGGCTCTGAGCTCGTCAAGCTGCGGGGCGATAACCTGCATTTGCTGCATCACACGTTCCAATGCTGCTGTCGCTGCATCTGTATTTGCTTGAGTCACCCCGCCCGGCGTGTATGCCTGTTCGTATACATCATTCGCTGTCGAGATTGCCGGAGCCAGAGTCACCCAGCTTTCCGGAGTAAAATCAGTCTGTACCAATGATTCGGCTCGTGTAAGTGCCGCATCAAGTTGCTGGCGGTCTGCGGGCAGAAGACCCAATCCACGTTTGTACACATCCAGTGATGGCAAGGCTCGTCCTTCGTAGGAGTATCCACCATTCCCCGGAAATTCATCATAGTCGAACATGGCATGATTTTCCCATGCATCTCCCTCGGAATCAATCCAGCCTACATTGGCGGCAATCCACGCGGGCTCCCAATAGAAGAAGCCTGCTCCGCGGTTTTCCGGCACGCCAGCAATCATATCCATAATGCCAGCAATAGCATCATATTGCCCCTGTACCGTTGCAGGGAATGTTGCTCCCCCAACATGAAGCGCTTCGTCCGATCCGATGATGTTTCCATGAGCGTCCCCGTTTTTGTAGGAAAACGGATAGGACGTTTCAGCGATAATGACATCTTTGCCAAACTCGGCTGACACTTCATTCATCGTTTTCTGTACATCTGCAAACGTCCCATGCCAGAACGGGTAATACGAAAGTCCGATGATATCGTACTTCAGTTCGCGTTTCTCCAGCTCACTGAAATACCATTTGAACGTATCCACCTTGCCACCTTCAGCCAGATGGATCATAATCTTCACCTTATCCGCGTTATCGGTGATCTCTCCTTCTACTGCACGTACAGCATCAATTCCGCTTTTCAGCAATGCAACATTTTGCTTAAAATCCACGTCGCTGCTCAAGCCGTTCAGGACACCACTGTTGATCTCATTTCCGATCTGCACCATATCAGGCATGGCGCCCCTTGCTTTCATTTCTCCCACAACTTCATACGTATAGTTGTATACGGCCTGCTTCAGCTCTTCGGGGGAGAGACCTTCCCAAGCTTTGGGACGAAGCTGTTGGCCCGGGTGCGCCCACTCATCCGAGTAGTGGAAATCCAGCAGGATTTTCATACCTTTTTGCTTCACCCGCTCAGCCAAACGAATGACATCGTCCTTGTCGTTGTATCCCCCTGATTTCTGTGGATCATTCCACAGACGAATGCGCACGTAATTGACGCCGCGGTCCTTGAGAATATCGAGCAAATCACGCTCTGTACCGTTGCTGTCCACGTATTTTCCGCCTTTATCCTCAATGGCAGTCAACGTGGAAATATCGACACCTCTAACATAGTCTGCACGATACCCCTCAACGATCACCTTAGCTTTAAGCTGAGGCTCTGGAGGCGCACCATATACAACCCCTGTAACCGTAAAATTGCCCGCAGAGGCGTATTGCATAGGGTCGATATGATCCCATGTCACAAGCACCATTCCTGATTTTCCATTCTGGTACCATGCTTTTACCTGATTAGGCAGAACTGGCGCGCTTCTGGTCACCGTTCTTACTTCGATCTCATCATATCCTATAATATTGGCTGGTTCAGTTCCTTCTGCTTCTCCCCACACTTTGAACTCCAATATTTCTGGCCAGACTCCCTCACCCTTGTAAAAGGAGATGTTCAGTCTGATGTATCGCACATCATTCTGCTCAAACGTCAGATCAGCGATCTGTTTAGGATCGGCATTTTCACTTTGATCAACAACTTTGGTCCATGCCTGCTGGTCAGCAGAGGTTTCTACCATATATTTCACAACCGTGTTTTCTCTCCACGTTATTTCCGCTCCGGACAGATTGTAGTCTTCACCCAGATCAATCATCGCCCACTGTGGTTGTTCCGTTGTCACTCCCGCCGTAGCAGTCCAATGCGTGTCACTTTTACCATCAACCAAATGGTCTTTGTTACTTCCCCACTCCAAATATTCTGTGCTTACCGTAACCGCCTTGTTAAGTGCCACGTTCACTTTTGCATCTTCTGCAGCCGCTGGACGAACCATTAACCCCAGATCACAGAATAGCATCAGTAATACCAGACACCCGCTTATGTACCTCTTATTCACTCTTGATCTCCCCCTTTTTGTGTTTGATTGTGCATAGATCAATGAATGTTATGAATCCTCCTCATTGTAAGCGCTTAATAGCGATAGGCGACACGGCATAATCCAAAGGAAACAGCAGTTATTTTAACAATATGATCCTGTGACAGTTACATTTGAGCTATATCGATCACATTATTTTGCAAAAGAAACAAAAAAATCTGCCCGTCCACCGTAAGGCAGAACAGAGCAGATTTTTAGATATATAATCGTTGTTACACTTATTTAGAAAGTTTCAATTCAAGCTGTACCTGGATATCATTTTCAGTCGAGAGCACAACGGAGTGTGGATTTTCCATTCCGAAATCTTCGAATGTTACCATCGATGTCGCCGACAACAATACTGCATTATTCTCATAAGCAGCTTTTGCATCAAAAGTTACTTCTTTTTCAATACCTTTAACCGTAATGGTACCATTCATTTTGATATCAACCGTTTGACCGACAGGCCATTCCGCAGGTACCCCTTCGAATGAAGTCGCTGTAAATGTAGCTTGTGGATATGTAGCGATGTCGAAGAAATCGGCTTGCTTCACGTGACCATCACGTTGTCCATTCCCGGAATCAATTCCGTCCATCTCGATCTGTCCTTCTGCCTTCATCTGAGAAGCATCGTCTACGTTAATTGTCCAATTCCCTGTTACCTGCTCGTCCACAAAGTTAACGGTCTCCTGTGATGTGGTTACGGAGAAATATACTTTGGAACCTTCGCTGATGCTCCAGTCTCCGTTCAGTTGCTCTGCTCCTGCAGTTTCATTGGCCACAACCGTTCCTGTGCTATCTACAGCTGTTGTGGATGTCGCTGTGCTCGCAGGAAGCACTTGTTCAATCTCCACGTTGTTCCCCAAGTAACTATTGGTGATATAGTAACCACCGCCACCGATTACGGCAACCGCCGCTACACCTGTAATAAGCCATGCTTTTGCTTTCTTATTCATCTCTATGTTTCCTCCAGTACATGATTGTTTAGGTTGCTTCTTGGAGTGAATCATATCAATTGAATGTGTCAGGAAGAAGTCAAGATAAGACAAGTCCCATATTTTTTTGAAATCCGTAATACAGGATTGGCTTTACGCTCTAGCTCATGTAAAATCAGTACAAGTTTACAAAGCGAAAGGAGAACGCTTTTCTTGAAATCCATACTCATCGTTGAGGATGAGCAAGCTATTGCACGAGTACTGGCTGCTTATCTGAGAAAAGCAGAATTTGAAGTTCATCATGCAGCAGATGGACCAACTGCACTTACCCTTTTTGATACCGTAACGCCTTCCCTTGTATTACTTGATGTGATGCTGCCAGGAATGGACGGATGGGATCTGCTGCGGATTATTCGTGAAAAAAGTGCTTGTCCCGTGATCATGCTAACTGCACTGGATGACATTTCAGACCGTCTCAACGGACTAAATGCCGGTGCTGACGATTATATGAGCAAACCTTTTGTACCGGAAGAAGTGGTCGCCAGAGTTAATGCGGTGTTGCGCCGTAATCCACATTGGACCTCAGGTGGCGAAGAGAAACGTTCCTTTGGAAATCTCGTCATTGATCTTGCTGCCAAACAGGTGCTGCTGAACGGTGCAGAGGTTGCACTCACACCTCGTGACCTGTCGTTACTGTTCTTCCTGTCCGATTATCCGAATCGTACATTTACCAGAGATCATCTTATTGAGCAGGTATGGGGGATGGACTATGATGGCAGTGACCGTGCTGTGGATCTATCGATTAAACGACTACGTCAAGCCCTCTCCCACTGGTCGCAAGAGACGGGAGAAATTCGGACGTTACGAGGAATGGGGTATCAATTTTGGATCGCCAACTGAAACCAAAGAAACCCAAACGAACCATATCCATTTTGTCACACTGGACACTGCGATATTTTCTCATTTTGTGTATTGGTTTCACGATTATTGTGGCAGGCGCACTTTACTGGATTAGAACAACCTCTATTGAAAAAAGCCTAAAAACCGCAGAACTGCTTGGTCTGGAGATCGCTGATCAAGTCACTAGTGAAAACAATATGCTTCGGGTTCCACCCGATCTGGACAGACTGGTAACCAAACGAGAGAAACTATTCAACACAGATCATTATTTTTGTGTCATGATCTTGGACAACAACAATCAATTGATTTTTTCCCAGCCTAAAATGGAGCAAAAAGATGTGCATTATCGACTGTCAGATGACTATCGTGAACCGCGAAACAACAAATATGCGGGCGTAACGGTCAACATATCCGAAGGCGATCAAACCTTGGGCAAAGTGTGGGTCATGCAGTCCAAACAATCCATTACATTTGGTCCAGAGACCCTATGGCTTGTTGCTCTAATTCTGGGAGGATTAATCCTCTGTGGATGGTTTACAATCTATCTCCTGTCCAGTAAGTTATCCAGACCGATTCGTCAGGTCGCCTATGCGGCTGAGCAGATTCGAGGTGGTAATTATGATGTGAGTCTTGATTTGAATACACGAGAACGTGAGATCAACGAACTTGTAAATTCATTCCGCGATATGGCTACACGTCTACAACAACTCGAAGAGTGGCGTACACTATCGCTGGCAGGAGTAAGTCATGAACTCAAGACACCGGTAACTTCCATCAAAGGGCTCGTTATGGCAGTACGTGACGATGTGGTGAGTCCACAAGAAGGTAAAGAATTTTTGGATATCGCTTTGAAAGAATCCGAACGTATGGAGCGTATGGTCGCAGATCTGCTTGACTATAATGCCATGGCTGCAGGAAGTGTTTCCGTTCGCAAGGAACGGACGGATCTGAAGCTGTTGGTCGGTGAGATCATCTATCAGTGGAAGATTGCGTATGAGGACAAAATGCCAGAGGTTCAGCTGCACGCCCCTCCAATTAACTTTTTTACCATGGGGGATGCTCTCCGCATTCAGCAGATCATTGTCAATTTGCTTAATAACGCACTTCATGCCACAGCTCCTGAACAAAAGGCTGTCTTCGATATTTATCTACGCGTAGAAGAACAGATGCTGTACGTTGATGTTAAGGACCACGGCACAGGCATCGCAGCCGAAGAACAACCCAAAATCTTCGAACGGTTTTATCGTGGAGAACTCAAAAAACGTCGTAACCGCGGTCTGGGTCTAGGATTAACATATAGCCGCCTACTCGCTCAGGAACAGGGCGGTGAACTGACACTTGTCTCCAGCAGCCCGGAAGGCAGCATGTTCAGATTAAGCCTGCCACGCTGGACTGCTACACAAGAAGCCATGAATACAGAAAAAGCATACGGAGCAGCCGTTAAAGTATAACGCACCTCGCTAACATGACAACTAGCCCAGAACTCCATTCAGGAGACTGGGCTAGTTCAACGTGTTCCTTGTTGCTTTATCCAGAATGGAAGCAATCAACACTCTAATACACGTGGTCTGTATTCATCGTAAGCATCTGAGATCAATTGCTTATGAAGTGCACTACTGGCAATGATTGCTTTCCGCTTTGCTTTCAAAACGATCTGCTCTATATCCGCATAACTGCACCCAGTCAAGCGTTCACATATGTAATCTTCCAACTGAGTCTCCTGTTCAAATGATCCCACCAACTTATTGATATATAATTTGCGACTCGAATCATCAGGCATACCGTAGGTCATCTTGGTATCAAACCGCCGCCAAATGGCGTGATCCAGTTGGGTTTCCAGATTCGTTGCAGCCACCAGAATGCTGTCCCCATCGAATTCGTCCAGACACTGCAACAACGTATTGACAACACGCGCCATCTCTTTCACCTCATCATTGCTCTCACGTGTTCGACCTATGGCATCAAATTCATCCAAGAATAGTACACAGGGATTAATACGTGCATATTCGAATAACTTGCGTACATTACTTCCGGTCTCCCCAAGATGACTATGAATGATTGCATCTAATCTCACAAGTACCAATGGCAGGTCAAGGCGCTCAGCCAGATGTGATGCCGTTAATGTTTTACCAGTACCGGGTGGCCCGAACATGACCATTTTGTTGGGGATTGATACATCATGCTCCCTGAACTTCTCTTTCATGCCCAGAATGGTGATAAATTCATCAATGATACGCTCATTTTCTGCGGAAAATACAATATGCTGGGCTTTTCGCCCACACTCTTTTGGCGTGTAAAAAGCAGCCATATCGATCCCTTTCGCGCGGGGAATCCGATTCATATGATTTATTTTGCTCATGTATTCACATGCTCCTTCATTTATGGTTTCAGTCCGTGATTCAAGTTATTTAAGTTGAACTAATGAATATTTACACTGACCACTTCGATGACAGAACAACCTTCCGATCGCTGTTATCCCCAGATTTTTTGGTTATTTCCTTGAGGGGAAATCCGGGGATAAAGGCGAACGCTCCGCTTCTTCAGGTTCTTTCTGCCCTCTCTGTTTTCGTGTAAATGTTTAGTTCAATTTATATAGATTTTAATCGTAATTATTACTATTAAATAATAACATACTACTTTCTTTTTGCAAATATAAACACAGCACGTCCACTATTTTGCCATAGATGGGGGCATTTGGTTGCAAGCATCAAGAAAATTTGCTATTCTGAATATGCATCGTTGTGTATAACGCAAAAAAGCCCTCTAAATTCATGAGAGCATCAAAATTTTTCCAGATTTCGCAAGCGGCAACTTGTTATTTCCGGAATCTTTATACCAACGACTGTAATCCAAATTAAAAGTGAGGTTAACAATCCATGGCAAAAGACGTATTGTGTGAAGTTAATTCCTGTCGTCACTGGGCTCAAGAGAACAAATGTAACGCTTCCTCGATCTACATCGTGAGTCACAGTAACAAAGAAGCAAGTCAGTCTGCTGAAACAGACTGTAAGACTTTTGAAGTAAAATAAGTAATTTCATGTGATTCACTTAAAGGAGCCCTTACCGGTTCCTTTTTTCTTTGTCTATTGTAACAAGAATGATAATTATTATCAAGCCCTATTCTGTAAAAATCCTTCTCACTTCTTAAATGCACATTGGACAGATGACCTACGTACACTACGTAAGAAGTCAGTATGCCCATGAACGATTAGAACCAAGAGGTGAATAACAATGCCTGTTAAAAGTGGCACACAGTATCGCGAACGAATTGATGCACAGTCCGTCCCTTGCTGGTACAAAGGTAACCTTATTACTGGAAAACGCTCTGAACATGTAGCATTCACTGGTTTAATGGAGACTCAGATGCACATGTATGATCTGCAATCGGATTCTAAATTTGCAGAAACGATGACGTATGCCTCCCCGGCAGACGGCAAACCTGTGGGGATATCCTTCCTGCCTCCAACCAGTGCCGACGACCTCCGCAAACGACGGGAAGGGATGAATATCTGGGCAAATGTGCATCATGGCTTTCTTGGTCGCTCACCCGATTACATGAATACAGCCATAATGTCCTTTTACACAGGTGCCGATCTCCTGAACGAACTATCTCCCCAGTATGCAGAAAATCTCAAAAGTTATTATGCGTACTGCCGTGATCATGATATCACGTTATCCCATGCCTTCATTCAGCCATATGCCAGCAAAATCTCAGGGCAACTGGACGCTACCGAGGATGCTATTGCCGCAAAGGTCGTGGATCGCACCGAGGAAGGTCTCATTATTAGCGGAGCATTCATGATGGCTACACAAGCTGCCACATCGGATGAGATTTTTGTCTATCCGTCACCTTCTCCCGCCCCATTTGATGACGAAAATCCATTTGCCTTCTCTTTTGCTGTCCCCAATGATCTTCCGGGAATCAGTCTGGTATGCAGGGATACCTACGCAGCCGAATCTCACACCAACTATCCCCTGAGTTCCAGATATGAAGAAATGGACAGTATCGTCATCTTTGACCGGGTGCTCGTTCCGCATGAACGAATATTTTTTGCAGGAAGTGAGGAAATGTCCTCGCGTCTCTTCAGTGGTAGTAACTTTCATATTCACGCAGGTCATCAGGTATTGTGTCGTTATATTGCCAAGACGGAATTTGTTCTCGGTACACTTCAGCTTCTCACGGATACGCTGGATCTGAATACGGAAGCACATGTTGTCGAGAAAACCGCGCGTGTGTTCGCAGGTCTCGAATCGTTAAAAGCATTGGCCTTGGCCGCGGAGGCAGGTGCCATCCCAGATGGGCGCGGATTTGTGTTACCTGCACCCAAACCATTGATGGCAGCCAATCTCCTTTTTCCGAAACTTTATCCTGAGATGATTGAAATTCTGCAACTCTTGGGTTCGAGCGGGGTGATTATGATCCCTCAGGAAGAAGAGTTTCAATCCGATATCGCTCCTTCACTGAATATATATCTGAAAGGGAACGATATGGCTTCTCACGAACGCAACGCTCTGTTCCGCCTGATCTGGGAGCTTGGGGCTGGATCATTTGGGGGCAGACAGACCCAATTCGAACGATTCTTTTTTGGCAATGTCCTTACGGTATCCAATCGGTTGTTCTCCGTCTACAACAAAGATCAGACGAATCGTCAGCTCGTTCGTGATTTTCTATTCAACACCAGCAAATAAGAGAACTAATGAATCTTTTTTTATACCAGATGGTCATAGACCGTCATCAGTTCAGAGGCTGGTCTGCTTGCATCCATATCCCGCAATGCAGGCTGGTCTCCGTAACCGATATGGAATACCCCCAGCACCTTCTCATCACTTGTCAAACCCATCAAATTCATAAACACAGGATGTTGTTGATAATCATTGATCTTCCAGACAGCATTCAAACCCTGTTCCGCAGCCAGAATACTAAAGCGTTTGCTCCAGGCTTTGGCCGGCAGAAGATCATCCTCACGGGCATTTTTAGGCGCCACAACAACCAGATGGGTAGGGATTGCTTCCGTGTATTGATATGTAGCCCAATCGCCGTAGCGATCAGCCAGGTGGGGTGGATAGCTCTGTCTGACCGCTTCCAGATAAAGCTGTCGTCCTTCGCCTGCAAACAACATAAACCTCCAGGGTTCTGAACTCATCACATATAATGAAGGATCTGCTTCATCAAGCAACTTTCGTATAACCGACTGGGGTACTGGCAACGGACTGAATTCGCAAGTTCCTGCACGTCTCTTGCCGCTGCTTATATCTTGACTTAGACCGGTAGACATGGCAACTTCCCCTCCTCTATCTGCATGAGATATCTTTATCCTTCAATCGCCTTCACATCAACCATGTTTTCTTCGGTTCAACGGCTTCCGTTTTCCAGCGATCCACCTCTTCGTGGATGCGCGCTTTATCACGCGTCGTAAACTGTTCTGACTCCAACACTTCTGCTTGAGGCATGCTGTCACGTATCAAGCGAATGTAGTCCATGGAACGGATCAGAGACTGGCGTCCAGGGATGTACCTAATTTTGCGTCCTTCCAACAAGCAGTATATCTCGATCATACCCGGTAATTTACCGAAGGCTTCCCAGCAGAATGCACTGACCATATGCTGAAACGCCTCAACTACGTTTGGATCGTGGACAACCATATATTTCTGAATAAGCAGCGAATCCCAGCCTTCTGGTTGCCAGGCCGCCTGAAATATCATCGACAAATGCATGGATAATGAAGGTAACTCCGTTCTCCACTGTTCAAAAAGAATGGCTGGATGCTTCAGATCATCGTTCATTGCAATGGCGAGTGACAATTCATCCGTAATCTTGTTCTTCACATCCCAGTAATGGAGAACAGATTCGAAACCATCCGCCTTTCTGGGCCACCATTTCTCAAGTAAATACTGTACAGGTACCTCTTTGCGAACATCGGGGTCGAGACTGTAAAAGGCATTGACCGCGTGGCTCACCGCATATTGTACACGATGCCTCCATTGCAGTGGAGAACGCTGCTCAGACACTGGTTCAGGGCGGATGAATCGGTGTGGGCTGCGCAGCATTTCTTCCAATCTGTAATCTTCAAGCAGACGTCCAGGAAGGTCATTCCTTCCCAATGGTATCGCTGCCTGAACATTATGTCTTAACATGATCTTTAGGATACCTGTAATCCGGCAGCAGCGAAGCGTTTGCCAAAGTCACGGCATGTTTCCTTCTCCTGCTCAAGCGGACTGTATTCAATTTTCAACATCTCTGGAGATACCTCCGCCCCACGCTCTTGCAGCTTGGCAGCCGCGAGATCAACCGCTCCGCAGAACTGCTCATAAGACGTGTCACCACTACCGAACACTGCTGCTCTCTTGCCGCTCAAGTCAAGCTCATCCAACTCTTCATAGAAATCAAGGAATTCATCTGGCAACTCCCCGTCTCCCCAAGTGTAGACGCCGATCATGAATCCGTCATAGTCCAATACATCGGATGCATTACAATCCGTTACGGATTTCAGATCTGCGTCGTGACCTCCCTGTGTAATTCCTTCCACAATCAGTTCTGCAATTTCTTCTGTATTTCCCGTCATGCTTGCATAAGCCACTAACAATTTAGCCATCTATTTTTCCCTCGCTTTAGTTTGATCATGTTATATTCTCTTCATGAAGAAAGAATGAATTTTGGATTAACAAAATCATATGTGATAATGATTATCATTGTCAAATTAATTTTTTGGTTATCTTTGTTTTTCAGTATATGGTACACTCCCGTCCCCCAACTGGCGTACAAGCCCTTTTTTGTTGTACAATAGTATCCAAATGACTTTTGAAGGATGGATAAATCATTATGTACGTAGCTAAGAATTGGAAGGACTATGAAGTAATCGATACAGGAGGCGGCGAGAAACTGGAACGTTGGGGAGATGTAATTTTACGCAGACCCGATCCACAGATTATCTGGCCCCTTGAGCAAGAAACCAATGAATGGCGTCAGGTGCATGGTCACTATCATCGTAGCTCTTCCGGTGGCGGTAACTGGGATATGAAAAAGCCCATTCCCGAGCGTTGGACGATCGGATACGAAAACCTGAAATTCCACATTAAACCTACCAGCTTTAAGCACACTGGCCTGTTCCCTGAACAAGCTGCCAACTGGAGCTGGATGATGGATAAAATCTCCAATGCAGGACGCCCTATTTCTGTCTTGAACCTGTTTGCCTATACAGGTGGAGCAACGGTAGCCGCAGCTTACGCTGGCGCTTCTGTTGTGCATGTGGATGCAGCTAAAGGCATGGTTCAATGGGCCAAGGAAAATGTTCAATTATCCGGACTGGCTGATCGCCCTGTTCGTTTTATTACAGATGATGTATTCAAATTCGTACAACGGGAACAACGTCGCGGAAATCGTTACGACGCCATTATTATGGACCCTCCTTCATATGGCCGAGGCCCTAATGGAGAGACATGGAAACTGGAAGAGAACCTATATCCTTTCTTGAAGTCATGTATGACGATCTTGTCGGATAATCCATTATTCATGCTGGTTAACTCTTACACTACGGGCATTTCCTCTACGGTTCTGCGCAACATGTTGACCATGACGATGTCTGCTCAGTACGGTGGTGACATTACTGCAGGTGAAATTGGTCTGCCAATCACACGTAGTGGTCTTGATCTGCCTTGTGGTATTCTGGGCCGTTGGGAGTCTTAATCATGTCAGAACATCGGCATGACCACGATGCGATTCCGATTCTGTTCGAAGACAACCATCTGTTAGGCATTACGAAGCCGGTCAATGTACCTACCCAGGAAGATTCATCAGGTGATCCGGATTTGCTTACATTGCTGAAGCAGGATCTGAAAGAACGATACAACAAACCTGGCAATGTGTATCTCGGGTTAGTACACCGGCTTGATCGTCCTGTTGGAGGGGCAATGATTTTTGCCAAGACATCCAAAGCAGCTTCGAGATTGTCCGAGACTGTTCGGGGACGTCATTTCCGTAAAATATACGCGGCTGTTGTACATGGCAAGTTGCCTGCACAGCAGGGAACGTTAAAACACACACTCCTGAAAGATGCACGCACAAATACCGTTACTGTTGTACCTAAAGGTACGGCTGGTGGTAAGGATGCCGTTCTGGATTACCGGGTTATTGGAGAAACAGATCGATACAGTCTCATTCATATCGAACTGCACACCGGCAGATCTCATCAGATTCGGGTGCAAATGAAAGAAATGGGCTGTCCTCTGTACGGGGATCAGAAGTACGGCGCAAGCGTGAATAAACCCGGCCAGCAGATTGCCCTATGGTCTGCGATTGCTGCTTTTCCTCATCCAGTTACCAAGGAAGAAGTTATTCTGCAATCTTTGCCTGCAAGAGAATTCCCATGGGCAGAATGGCCCGCTGCCGTGTACCAAAAGGCTTTTGGACAACCTCAATAAGTACGTGTTCAAAAAGACTGGTTTTCAGTACCGAGAAGATGGGATGAAGATAGAAATGGAGTAGCGGAGCGTAGAAAAGCTACGTGAGCAACGGACATTTCGGCTGAATTCCATATTCGATGCTTATGATGCCGATAGGCATCATTCGTAATCAAAAGCGGTTTTATCGAACAACCTCTATAAGTGCACAGGATCAGGTTACATCTGTCCATAAAACGTGTCGTTCAGATTCTGTATCTGAACGACACGTTTTCTTATATTTTCAGCTTTATACCTAAAATACAGAGAGGAGACATCATGATGACCCCGTTTACCAAACAAGTCATTGCGATCATCGCGGCGATTCCCGAAGGTAAAGTGATGACTTACGGTCAGATTGCAGCCCATGCTGGAAGTCCAAGAGCTGCGAGACAAGTCGTACGTATTCTGCACTCGATGAGCCGCAAGGAACGTCTGCCCTGGCACCGTGTCGTCAATGCAAAAGGAGAAATCTCCATACCAGATGAACACTCGCGCATGATGCAGGAAACAGAACTGATTAGCGAAGGTGTGGAGTTTCAACTAAACGGAACCATTAATCTCAAACAGTTCGGTCATGAGCCCGATCCTGTATTTCTTATCGATCCAACGATCCAGCCCGAATAATAAAAGTACTCTCCTCCTATCGCACAAACCAAAAAGAGAACTCAGGCAGTTAGGGTTACCCCTTCGACTGCTAGAGTTCTCTTTTTTGGTCTTATCTGATATTCGTTATGCTGTAGCCGTCGCTTTTTCCTGTTCTACAGTAACAGGCTCAACAGCTGGTTTTGTTTTCCGAATAAAGAACGCCATGATCAAAGCAACCACGGTCATTCCGGTAGCCACGATGAATGCATAGTTAACACCGTAAATCGTTGCATCTGCTGTAGCTGCTAACATCGCTGTCTTATTATTAGGGTCAACTTGGCCAGCAGCCACTGCATCCGCCAGATGTGTTTTGAGCTTACTACTCATGATAGTAACCAGAATGGCTGTACCGATCGCACCGGCAACTGTACGCAATGTATTGGACATCGCTGTACCATGCGCGTTCAGACGTTGAGGCAGTTGATTCAGACCTGCTGTCTGGATTGGCATCATCAGCATCGACATACCGAACATACGAGCCGTGTAGATAAACATCATGTAGCCGTAGGTCGTATCGATTGCCAGACGACTCAGTCCAAAAGTTGTAATCGCCGTAATGGCAAGACCCGCAACCGAAAGCCAGCGTGCGCCCACTTTATCAAATATGCGACCTGTAATTGGGGACATAATCCCCATCAATATCGCACCGGGCATCATCAGAAGTCCTGATTCAATCGGTGAGAATCCACGAATGTTTTGCAGGAAAATAGGAAGCAGGATCATACCTGCAAACATCGCCATGGTCACGAGCATATTGATAATCGTTGTTAATGTGTACATGTTGTACTTGAAAATACGGAACTCAAGGAGCGGATGATCTGTTGTCAGTTGACGAATAACGAACAGAATCAGGGATATCGCACCTACGACGAGACATCCAATGACAATTGCACTGCCCCATCCATCGGTACCCGCATCACTAAATCCGTAGAGCAAACTACCAAAACCTAGTGTAGATAAAATAACGCCTGGATAATCCAGTTTAGGTCTGGATTGACGTGTTACGTTTTTGACAAAAGCAATACCAATTGCCGTTGCAATAATAGAGAATGGCAAGATGATGTAGAACAACAATCTCCAGGAATAATGCTCAACCACATAACCTGAAAGTGTAGGCCCAATCGCAGGAGCCAGAATCATCGCGATCCCCATGGTTCCCATGGCCTGACCGCGTTTCTCAATCGGGAAGATGGTCAGGAATACAACGGTCATCAGAGGCATCAGGATACCTGCACCTGCCGCTTGAATGACACGACCTACCATCAGAATGGTGAAGGTTGGACTAAGACCACAGACTAATGTACCTATGGTAAATAGAGTCATGGCTGTAATGAAAATTTGACGCGTTGAAAATTTGGCAATCAGATATGCCGTAACCGGAATCAGTACACCGTTCACAAGCATGTAACCCGTGGTTAACCACTGGGCTTTGTTTGCATTGATCGCGAGGTCTTCCATGATTTTAGGAAGTGCCACGTTCATCAGGGTTTGGTTCAGGAATGCCACAAAGGCACCAATTAACAATGCCGCTACAATCGGGCCTTTCTTGATGTTGTCCATCGCTGAGGATGGAGCTGCAGCAGTAGTCGTACTCATATGTTGTTCATCTCTCTTCCTTCTAACTTTTCAATCATTTGACTATGAATTCTAAGTAGGTGCTCAAGGTCTTCCTTCGATATATCCAGAATGGGTGACACTCTTTCC
Organism: Paenibacillus sp. FSL R5-0701; assembly: GCF_037973995.1. NCBI lineage: Bacteria > Bacillati > Bacillota > Bacilli > Caryophanales > Paenibacillaceae > Paenibacillus > Paenibacillus sp. FSL R5-0701. The sequence goes on from NZ_CP150230.1 coordinate 4,328,108, forward strand.
ATCCACAAATGGTGCGTTTCCTGTTGGGCCTGTTCCCCTTTATCCGTAATCTGAAGCTTAACGGATCGGCGGTCAGCATCTGAACGTGTGCGAACGATATACTCGCCTTTGACGAGCCGCTCCACAACAGCGCTCATGGAACTGCTGCCCATATGGCATAGCTCAGCCACTTCGTTGATGCCAATGGAAGGACGCTCCCTCAGGATGGATAACACCATAAACTGAATCGAAGTCAGCTCGATCTCCTTGTTTTCATTCCAAAATGCTCGAAAAAGCATTTGATTCACTTGGCGGAACGAATTAATAATATAGAATACTTCATACGTATCAGTCATTGATTCACCCTTTTACTTTTGGAATATAATATTTCGTACACGAAATATCAGGGGAACAATTATTTATTATAACAAAAATATTTACATAGTCAACTCTTTACATATGAATTCACAAAAATAATATTAGGACATACTAACTGTGTTACATCCATGCCTTTACTCAACTAACCTGGACACAGTCTGTATCATATGTAATTTGTAAATAAAATAACCATAGGGTTCCTGCATGAAACGAGCAGGCACTCCTATGGTTATTCAGAAGAATCAGCATGGTATCATACCGAAGTAGATAAGGCAGGCTCTTTGGTCTTGGGTGAGGTCATTTTGCCTAACAGATATACCAGCAATTGTTGATTGTGCATCGAAATGTTACTGAGAACAGAGTTCATGAATTCATTCCGGATGGTGATTCCCCGTTCTGTTTCCATTCTTCCTTTCTCTGACAGAGATACCCACACAATGCGTCGATCCTGATTATCCCGATTCCTGCGAATCAGATCATTCTTCTCCATTCGATCGAGCAGCATGGTTACAGCAGCTGGTGTAGTAGACAGATAAGGAATCAGATCCGAAGGTTTCATTTTCTGATGATCCTCGAGTACCTCCAGAACAGCCAGCTGAGCCTCCGTTAATGAGGGTGCCAGCTCTTGATCCATATGCAATTTATAATCTTTGGTCAACCTGGACCAGCACTTGGCAAAATCGGAATTATACATCTTCCATCGCTCCTCTCTGCAACCGGTTATCACTTCACCTGCTTAAGTTTTCGCGCTCCAAAGCCGCATTCCTGCTGCCTTTTTTCAATTTCCTAGCGATCGACCGTAATCGACGAAGGTTGTTAAACTTCGCATGAATGCCCTCTTCTAATCCGCCTTCGAACAACAAAAAAAGACTCCTCGCATGACAGGATTAGCTGTTCTGCGAAAAGTCTCGTTTGTTTGTTTTTATGAAGATGATGCTGGTTGATTCTCATTGAAGTCCCTTAGAAGTTCAACGATCTCGTCCTGTTTATCCACATGAACGATCAGCTTGCCAATATGTTTGCGCTCTGTAATCGGCACACCTTCCGAAGAGATCGGGAACACTTGGCCTTCCTTGGTCATTACAGTGATCTTACGTTGCTCTTTGCAATAAAACGCTCCAACAATACGGCTGCCATTCGGTTTCACACGTTTGCCTTCTTTGAACTCGAATGTGGCAAGCCCCTTGCCTCCACGGCTCTGTATAGCGTAATCCAGAAGTAATGATCGTTTACCATATCCCAGATCGGACAAGACGGCTACTTCACCTTCATCTCCTTCTACCCATAGAGCCGATACAACTTCATCTGTATCTCTTAACTGAATACCACGAACACCACCTGATACGCGTCCCATTGGATTGACTTCATCCTCTCGGAAACGAATCGCCATGGCTTCTTTTGAAATCAGCATAATATCTTGGCCACCTGTACTCAGATGTACAGATAACACTTCATCCTCCTTGCCCACTTTACAAGCCGCAACTGCACCGGAACGCTTGGTAACGTAATCCTTCAGCTCCGTTCGTTTCACCTGTCCTCTTCGCGTAACGAAGACCAGACTGTGATTTGGCTCTTCAAAGGATTTCACAGCAAGCACACTTGCAATACGGTCATCTTTCGCAAGGGGAATGACATTCACAATGGCTGTGCCTGGATCTTTCCACTTGAATTCAGGTACCTGGTGAACAGGTAACAGGAAGTACTGACCTTTCCTCGTAAAGACAAGCAAGTTCTCAAGCGTATTTACTTCCAGAACCTGAGCGATATAATCGCCGTCTTTCACACCACTTCCGCTCCGTTCACCACCAGAACGTGTAAAGGACTGCATGCCTGTACGTTTCACGTATCCTTCTTTGGATAACGTAACAAATACATCTTCCGCGTTCACAAGTACTTCGAGATTAACCTTGAGTTCTTCCACTTCACCCTGAATCGCAGAACGACGGTCTATTCCGTATTTATCGCGAATCTCCATCAATTCTTTGCGGATGACTCCGATGAGCTTGCGGTCACTATCCAGAATGGATTGTAGTTGTGCAATCTTTTTCATCAGTTCACCGAGTTCCTTCTCCAGAGAATTGATCTCCAGATTCGTCAAACGGTACAATTGCAACGTAAGGATGGAATCCGCTTGGCGTTCCGTGAATCCAAACATCCACATCAGGTTATTTTGAGCATCTTGACGGTTCTTCGACGCTTTGATAGCCGCAATGACCTCGTCAAGGATGTTAAGTGCTTTTACCAAGCCCTCGAGCACATGCGCACGGTCTTGCGCCTTCTCCAGCTCAAACCGGGTACGGAATGTTACAACCTCACGCTGATGGGCAATGTACGCCTCGAGGATCGACTTCAACCCTAATTGGTGAGGTGCTTTATTCACAATCGCCACCATATTGAAGTTATAGGTGACCTGCAGGTCGGTTTTCTTCAGCAAATAAGCCAAAATACCTTGTGCGTCCGCTTCTTTTTTCAACTCAACCACGATTCGCAGACCTTCACGTCCACTCTCATCACGCACTTCAGCGATACCTTCAACCTTCTTCTCAAGTCGGATGTTCTCCATGGCTGTAACGAGACGAGACTTTACGACCTGATAAGGGATCTCGGTAATGACGATCTGCTGTTTGCCACCGCGCATGTTTTCAATCTCGGTTTTGGACCGGATATAGATCCGTCCCTTACCTGTGCGATAGGCATCCAGAATGCCGTCACCGCCCATAATCAATCCGCCTGTTGGAAAGTCAGGACCCTTCATAAACATCATGATTTCGTCCAGCTCAATCGACGGTTTCTCCATCACAGCGATCGAAGCATCAATGACTTCACGCAAATTGTGTGGAGGAATCTCGGTTGCAAATCCAGAGGAAATACCGCTGACACCATTAACCAGCAAGTTCGGATAACGGGATGGCAATACAACCGGTTCTTTGGCCGTATTATCAAAATTATCCTTAAACAGAACCGTCCGTTTCTCGATATCGCGAAGCATCTCCATCGCGATGGGCGACAAACGGGCCTCCGTATACCGCATCGCCGCTGCCGGGTCATCATCCTGTGATCCCCAGTTACCATGACCGTCCACGAGCATATGGCCCATTTTCCATGGCTGAGCCATCCGCACCATGCCCTCATAGATGGATGAGTCACCATGTGGATGATAATTACCCATTACGTCCCCAACGGTTTTGGCAGACTTGCGGTAAGTCTTGTCAGGCGTATTACCTGAATCGTACATGGCGTACAGAATACGCCGTTGTACTGGCTTCAACCCATCCCGGACATCCGGAATGGCTCGATCCTGAATAATATATTTGGAGTAGCGACCGAAACGGTCCCCAACGACCTCTTCGAGAAAGGCCGGCATAAATTGTTCTGATGGACTCATTCCAAGCACCTTCTATTCTTCGTACTCTGTAAAGTCGACGTTCTCTACAATCCAGCGTTTTCGCGGATCAACCTTATCACCCATGAGCGTAGATACACGACGTTCTGCTTTTGCTGCATCAACAATCTGTACCTTCAGCATCGCACGAGTTTCCGGATTCATTGTGGTCTCCCACAGTTGATCCGGGTTCATTTCACCTAGTCCTTTATAACGTTGAAGCTCAACATTATTACCGAATTCCTTCATGTAATTAGCCAGCTCTTCATCCGTCCATGCATATCGAACTGTCGCAAGCTTACCAGACTTACGAGTAAGTTTGTATAATGGCGGCTGAGCAATATATACTTTGCCTGCATCAATTAAAGGCTTCATATAACGATAAAAGAAGGTCAACAGCAGCACCTGAATATGTGCACCATCGGTATCAGCATCGGTCATAATGATAATTTTGGAATAATTGCTGTCTTCAACTGCAAATTCGGTTCCAATGCCCGCCCCGATCGCCGCTGTAATAGCGCGGTATTCTTCATTTTTGAGAATATCAGCCAGCTTCGATTTTTCCGGATTGAGCGGTTTTCCCTTGAGCGGCAAAATAGCCTGAATCTTCGAGTCGCGTCCCTGTTTGGCAGAACCACCTGCGGAATCCCCTTCGACAATAAATAACTCATTTCGGGTAAAATCCTTCGATTGCGCCGGCGTCAACTTGCCGTTCAGGTTGGAACTTTCACTGCGCTTTTTGCCTGTACGCATATCATCCCGTGCTTTGCGAGCCGCTTCTCTGGCTCTGGAAGCTTGAACCGCTTTGCGAATTAACGTTTGCGCTACCTGCGGGTTTTCTTCCAGGAACCGCTGAATATTTTCGGACACGACCGAATCCACTGCACTTCGAGCGGAAGCGCTGCCGAGCTGATCCTTGGTCTGACCTACGAACTCAACATCTGACATTTTGACACTGATGACGGCCATCATACCTTCACGCAGGTCATTACCTTCGAGATTTTTATCTTTTTCCTTGATCATGCTGGTACGCCGCGCGTAATCATTCATTACACGGGTATACGCAGCCCTGAATCCGGTCTCATGAGTACCGCCGCCCCGAGTAGGGATTGAGTTCACGAACGAAGCCAGTGTTTCCGTATAACCCGCGTTATACTGGATTGCCACTTCGACTTCAATGTCATCCTTCTCCGCATAGAAGTGAATAACATCATGCAACACATCTTTATTTTCGTTAAGAAAAGCAACAAACTGGCTTGCTCCGCCTTCATACATGTATTCATCCTGATTGCCCGAACGTTCATCCTTGAGCACAATTCTCAGACCCGAATTCAGAAAAGCAATCTCCTGAAGACGTTCTGCCAATGTATCATAATTGAATTGAATGCCGCTCTGGAACACCCGAATATCCGGTTTAAATGTAACTTTTGTACCTGTCCGATTGGTATTGCCCAACACTTCGAGACCGGAGACCGGTTCACCGACATGTTCAATCCCTTTTTTGTCCTTCCAATACTCGAATCGCTGACGATGAATCTTGCCATCACGGAAAATCTCGACTTCAAGCCACTCGGACAATGCGTTTGTAACTGACGCACCTACACCGTGCAAACCGCCTGATTTTTTGTATCCTGATCCACCGAACTTTCCGCCTGCGTGCAAAATCGTAAACACGACCTGGGGAGTAGGAATCCCTGTTTTATGTATACCTGTCGGAATTCCCCTTCCGTTATCCTGAACCGTAATAGAACCGTCCTTATGCAGCGTGATATCGATTTTGGAGCAGAATTTGGCGAGATGTTCGTCGACAGCGTTGTCGACAATTTCCCATACCAAATGATGTAAACCTGAAGTGCTGGTGCTGCCGATATACATCCCCGGCCGTTTCCGTACCGCTACCAACCCTTCAAGTACTTGAATGTCGTCCGCGTCGTAGCCTGAAGACCCCTGTCCTCCGCCTGTCGAACCTGCCGACATATCGATTTGCTCGACCATTCATGCTCCCCCTTCTTAACTTGCAACTAAAAAAATGCCTAAAATGCAAACAGATGTTTTCTTATCCTTGTCCATTTTAATTCAAGATATCCCGTTTCGTAAAGACAAGGAATGACACAATGAGTGAAGCAATGCCCCAAACACTAAGCACAATAAGGGAAAAACCTAAATTCATCCCCTCGATTGGAGGTAACCCGCCAGACAAATAATTCGGAAGTTCGAGGTTAACCATGAACAGATACTTCGCTGTCTGCCAGGATGCTGCCATACTGGTCAAGATTGTTCCTGCAATCAAAGCGGCCATCATGATAACGATACTTGCAGCAGTACTGCGCACAAGCACGGATACCATAAATGCAAGCATAGCCACAATTACACTCACAAACCAGATCAGTCCTGCCTGCATGAGCATATACAGCCACTGGTCTACAGCATGCACTGCCGACATATCGACATCTGTTCCCACAACTTTGAATCCTGTGAAGATTGGCATGTTGAAGCCTTTATAACCAAAGACCGCACCCGATATGACATAACATATAATGTAGGCTGATACCACTATGATCGAAACAAACATAATCAGCGTAATTAATTTACTCAGAAGCACTTTCCAGCGTCTAACCGGACGCGTTAAAAGCATTTTAATCGTCCCTGTCGTACGTTCACCAGAAACAAGATCTGAAGCAATAGCCATGATTAACAGTGGAATAAACAATCCAACCGCGTTGTTCATGAACTCCCGCGTAAAGGTGACACCGCCCGGTTCTTTGGGATTGATGTCATTCTCAAGATAATACTGCATCTGCTGGATATATACTGTTCTATATTTTTTGTACTCTTCAGGTACCCGATCGCTACCGAGCGAATTTTGATTGTCTGTGATGGCCTGTTGCAGTTCAAGACGCCAATCGCCGCCAAACTTGTCGCGATTATTCTCCGCAGATTTCATCTGGGCATACGTAAACATCGGTACGAGGACCGCAAGTACAATAAATATAATATAAAGCCGTTTTTTCTTCACCATCTTAATCGTTTCATTGCGGATCAGCGGCATGATATTACTCAATGGATTCACCTTCTGTCATTTTTAAGAATAGTTGTTCAAGCGTAGGCTGAATCCGCTGTACCCCTTCAACCTGTACACCAGCTTGAACCATCTGTTGCACCATATCAGGAATTCGATCTTCGTGCATCTCGGCAACCACAGCGTTGGGACCAAGGCCCGCAACAATGGTATCATCCATCACATCCGCAGGTCGACCTACCAGAGCAATGCCTGCATCCTGCAACATTTTTTTGCCTTGCTCCAGTGGTGAAACATGCCATATGGCCAACTTGGAATGATCTTCAATCAGTTCGCTTACACCTCCAACAGCAAGCACACGCCCAGCACTGATAATGGCTACTCTGTCACAGAGAAGCTGGATCTCACTTAACAAGTGACTGCTGACAAATACAGCCATACCTTCACTGGCAAGTTGCTTAATAAAGACACGAAGTTCCTTAATCCCTTTTGGATCAAGACCATTTGTCGGTTCATCCAGAATAAGCAGACGCGGTCGCCCAAGCAGCGCTTGTGCAATACCGAGCCGTTGACGCATACCCAATGAGTACGTTCTGACTTTATCGTGAATCCGCTGATCCAGACGCACAATATCTACAACTTCCTGAATTCGTTCATTGTCCACACCTGGTTGCATGCGAGCGAAATGCTCCAGGTTCTCCCACCCTGTCAGATATGTATATACCTCCGGATTTTCAACAATGGAGCCTACATACTTCAAAGCACGCTCAGGGTCCCGATTCACATCATAACCACAGACTTTAATTTTTCCTTCTGTTGGTTTGATCAGATCGACCAGCATCCGTATCGTAGTTGTTTTGCCGGCACCGTTGGGACCGAGAAATCCGAAGATTTCACCCGGTTTCACGTCAAATGTAACGTCCTTAATGATCCATTTGCGTCCGATCCGCTTTTTCAGATTCTGTACGGATAGGACGGAATCATACTGCTGCTCTGCCATTTAATTTCCGCTCCCTTCTGCCGATGTATCTGCCTGGAATTCCTGTGCAATCCGAACTGCAATTTGCTCATAACCTTGTCCGTTGGGATGGAAATGATCTGACGAGAGATACTCCCCCAGATGATTTTCAAATAAATCGAATGTAGGAACCAGTGTCATCTTGTCCTCATTGTTCAAAATAGCCAGTGCAGCATCGTTCCATGCAGCAACTACTGCATTACCCGGCTTCTCCAGTTCCTTCACATCACCAAATGGATTGTACAGCCCTATGTACGCAATCTGTGCATCGGGATTAATTTCTTTAACTTTCTTCAATATCTCTTGAAGGCGCTTGGACGTTTCCGGCAAAGCCGCTGCCAGCTGCTCTGCTGTTGGCGGATCTTCCCCCTGGAGAACTTGTCCTCCCTGGAACAAATCATTTGCGCCGATCGAGAGCAAAATAAAATTGGACTGTTGCAGGACGTAACGCACGCCTTGCTCATCGAGTTTTTCCAATAAAGCATCTGTTCTCAAACCGTTTACACCCAGATTATTAAGAACCTGAACATCATATCCTTTATCTTTAAGCAGGTTCCCTGCACGTCTCACAAAACCGAGTCCTTCATCATCCCCCGTGCCTCTTGCCAGGGAATCGCCGATGACGGCCATCCGAATCTTGCCATCTTCCACGACAGCGGGTTTCCCCTCGATATCCTTAGATGGAGCAGTTGCCTCCTGGCCTGTAGTTAATGCGGAATCTCCCTCGGGGAAAATCACGTCTTTTATGGCGTATCCAAATCCAAATAACAACAGCAAAGTTGCCAAGATGGATACTGTACTGACAGTTCTCCAGATCCATGGTGCTGAATCAAGGCTTTTTTTCTTTTTCATCATCACATCTCCGCTCATGTACACCAATCCGGGTGCTTTATAATTTATAATGACTTTACATTAAGGCGTGTCTGAAAATCCGCTTACTTCGGAGTTTTCAGACACGCCTTGATGATGCTATTCCTAAATAACATAAATGTTCTGTCGTTAATTTGCAAACTTTGGCGCTGCATTCGCAGAATTCATTTTTTATATGTCATTTTACGGAAAAAAGGTTATACCATACACAGATATGAACTGTGTACTGGCATAACCTTTTGGAAAAGAAAATCATACTTTCTTCATTATAAATCGATTACTTACCGATAAACTCTTGTGCCCAGTATCCGTTATAGAAACCTACACCGATATGTGTAAAGTTTTTGCTCAAGATATTAGCGCGGTGACCTTCACTATTCATCCAAGCTGTAACCACTTCCTGTGGTGTTTTTTGTCCTTGGGCAATGTTCTCACCTGCATAGCTGTAAGTTACTCCGAATTGTTTCATCATATCAAACGGAGAACCATACGTAGGTGACTGGTGATCAAAATAGTTGTTGTTACTCATATCTTTTACTTTAGCAACAGCTACTTTGTCCAGAAGTGCATCTGAAGTCAGTGCGTTCAGACCTGCTTTAGCACGCTCAGCGTTCACAAGTTTTACAACTTGAGTAGCAAAGTCGGATTGTGTGCTTTCGCTACCATTATTACTTGTATTGTTACCCGTGTTTGAAGGTTTTTTAGCGGGAGTAGTTTCCGGCTTTTCTTGAGCTGGTTGTGCTGGTTTAGTCGGTTGCTCAGGCTTAGTTGTAGGCTCAGCAGGTTTTGTTGTTGGTTGAGTTGGTTTTGTTGTCGGCTCAGCAGGTTTCGTCGTTTGATCAGGCTGCGTAGCAGGTTTCTCTACAATTTGCCCCTCGGATACGGTGTATCCATTTTGTTTGAGCCATTTCTCAATATAAGCTTTCAAGCTGTCTGTACTTGTAATTTTGTACGTTGTGATAGTCTTATATGTTGAATCTGCAGCAGACGCGGAAGCAGGAAGCATTACCCCTACGGCCAGTACGGCTGTCAGACTACTCGTTACGACAGTTTTCATCCATTTCTTTGTCAAATTCATTCATCTCCTTAAGATTAGTTATTACAACTTTGTAATCAATACTCTAGCAGTATATCAATTCAACAGGAGATTGTGAACCTATAAAATATGGAAAAGTAACTTTTTTGTCATTTTTTAGAATGTTACAGATTTGACTGAGGGCTTATCTTGTAAGGCTCTACCCCCATCGACAAAAGCATAAAAAAAAGACATTCGGACTAAAAATGCTAGTCGAATGTCGCTTCACCATCTATTTATCATTCACCACACCAGAATCTGCAGATCAGGATATCATGAGAATTTCCATGCAATAGAAGAAACTTTATTTATACTATAGAAGAACTTTACTGAACCGATAACCTCTCTTCTGAAAACCAATGTGCTCATAAAAAGAGTACGTTGTTGAAGTCACTTCACGGTTTGCACCCGTGACAAACAGTTGTTTACCACCTTGCTGTCTGCCCCAATCTTCGGCACGAGCCATCAGACGACGGGCAATCCCACCACCACGATGTTCTTGACCTACAATCAGGGAAGTAATTTGTGCGGCAGGTTCTGGATAGGCATGACTTTGCACACATTGCAAGCCAATCACACCAATAATTTGTTCATCCACTTCGGCAACAAGCATGCATGCATTTGGATTGGTTTCCAAACATTCAATACGTTCTTTCATGACATTGGTTGTTGTCGGATAGCTGACCTCTCGCATCAGTCCCGTTACCGCTTCAGCATCTCGCAGCTCACACTCTCGGATCATCAGTACAGGGGCCTCAACATTATTGGACATGATTTACCTCCACTTTCAGCATATTAGCGGCTTGCACCGCTGTTTTACGAGCTTCTTCCACATCTTGGCCAGCACTTAAGGCTACAGCCATTCGGCGTCCTACTTTGGTCTCAGGTTTGCCAAATACACGAATCTGAGTACGAGGAAGAGCCAGTGCTTCTTCAATCCCGCCTACAGTAAAGTCAGATGTTTCATCATTAGCCTTCAGCGTTGCTGAAGCTCCCGGTGTCAACAGATGTACACCTGTGACCGGAAAACCAAGAATTGCACGTACATGCAGCGCAAACTCGGAACTGTCTTGCGTCACCATTGTAACCATACCCGTGTCATGCGGACGAGGAGATACCTCGCTGAACACAACCCCATCCGATGTGAGGAACAATTCCACTCCAAACAGTCCATACCCGCCAAGTTCATCCGTGACGGATTTGGCAATATGACAAGCTTGCTGCCATTGCTCAGGAGTCATTGCATGAGGCTGCCAGGATTCGACATAATCCCCATCCTTTTGAATATGACCAATCGGTGGACAAAATACGGTGCCTGATACAGACCTAACGGTGAGTAATGTAATCTCACTGTCAAATTGCACAAAGCTCTCCAAGATAACACGAACGGATTTGCCACGAGCCCCAGAAAGAGCAATGTTCCAGCAATCCTCCACGTCGTCCGGTGTTCGGCATACACTCTGCCCTTTGCCGGAAGAACTCATCAATGGTTTAATGACACAAGGTGTGCCAAGCTTACGTACGGCTTCCTGAAGTTGTTCCAGGTTGTCCGCAAAAAGGTAGTCAGCTGTCGGAAGTTTCAATTGTTCGGCTGCAAGCCGACGGATGCCTTCGCGATCCATCGTTAAACGTGCAGCTCGGGCAGTAGGTACTACACAAAATCCCTCTTCCTCAAGCTCCAGTAAAGCTTCTGTTGCAATAGCTTCAATCTCAGGTACGATGTAATGAGGTTTTTCTTTACGGATCAATTGTTTCAAAGCTTCAGCATCCAGCATGTCGATGCAGTAAGACCGGTGCGCGACCTGCATCGCAGGTGCGTTCTCATAACGATCAACAGCGATCGTCTCTACTCCCAGTCGTTGGGCCTCAATAACGACCTCTTTTCCCAATTCTCCACTGCCTAGTAGCAGCATTTTTTTGGCTTGAGCCGTAAAAGGAGCACCCCACATGTTCTTTCCAATCCTCCCAAAGAGAAATCTTCTATATCTGTCTGTCTCTCTATTTTCGGGGTTTTGGTTAAAGATTGCAAGAGTGCTCCCTATTTTTCTTGTGAATTTTACAAGATTTTTTGTGTTTTTTCGATCAAATTTTACAATTACTGCTCTCAGATTCGATACTCCTTCCATTCCTCCCAAAATTAAGGAAATGTTAACAGAGCAGACTTTAATACTCCAACGAATCAAAATACGCAAACAAATCCCAAGTTTAAAGACTTGGGATTTGTCGATTTTTTTCTCTAAAGATTTCATTATGGGAAGAAACATAAGCCATCTTTGGTGCACCTGGCGTCATATATTGTTTCGCACTATTAACTGCCACGATCGCATCATTGAAGGCTCCTGCAATGAGTCTAACTTTGCTTTCATGCGTCGCACAGTCCCCTGCTGCAAAAACACCCGGAAGACTCGTCTCTGCATGATGGCTCATTAGAACCATTCCATCGTCCATTGCTAAGCCACAACTGACAAGATCACTTAGATTGCTTTTATATCCGTGACTAATGACGACTTCATCCACTTCCAACACTACATTGTCCTGATTTTCCATGTGCGTAATCACAACCTGCTGGATTCGATTACCATTATTATACAGCCGCGTGATGCTGTATGGTGTCCTCACATCCGTTATATTGTTCATCTCACTGACATTTCGTTCCATCGCGCGAAACTCATTATTCCGGTGGATTACAACTACGCTGCGAGCAAGTTGAGCAAGTTCAATTGCCCAGTCTACAGCACTGTTGCCTCCACCCGAAATGAGTACACGCTTCCCAGAAAAATGTTCCGGATTTTGCACGGTGTAATGAAGATTCTCTTGCTCATATTCAATCGGCTCCTGAAGCTCCAGCTTCTGAATCTCTGCAATACCACGGCCTACTGCGACAATGATCGTACGCGTATAATGTATCTTCCCTCCAGTGGTATACATACTCCATATTCCGTTATCCAGTCGAGTGAACCTTTCCACTTTGCAATTCAATACAACCGTTGGATTAAATGTATTGGCCTGCTGAACAAGCCACTCGATCAACTTCGAACATTTCATAGGCGGAAGACCGCCAACATCCCAGATTGTTTTTTCCGAATAGGTATGCAGAAATCCACCAAGCTGGTTTTTGCCTTCGATGATTTTAACTTTCATATCACGCATTCCTGCATAAAAAGCCGCATACATGCCAGCAGGGCCGCCTCCGATGATGGTTACATCATAGATATCTTCTTCATTCATTTTAAACACACCTTGTTAATTTAGTTATGAATTCAAGATACATGTCACTTTACCCGTTTGCTTTATTTGTTTTTTGCTTCAAAAGCAGCAACAATATCATCAATGACATATTCATCGGCAAGTGGAGACATTCCCAGATTGAACCATTCCTTGCCACCCACCATGTAGACGTGGTCCTGCTTGACTGCTTTCAGATTTTTCCATAACGATGAAGATAACATATCTTCAAATTTCTTTTTAATTTCCGGATTAGTCTCATCATCCAGCTGAACGATCAGATGATCTGCGTCGTACTCAGGCAGTACTTCCAAGGATACGGACATGGCAGTTTGATCTTTCGGGAAATTAGGAAGTGGATTCATTCCCAATCGTTTGTGGACAAAGTTCCCTCGGTCAAGGTTTTCCCCATGAAGTACGATTTCTTTTTCCATCACTCTAATGTAGAGAACAGTCTCCTCACCAATCAGCTTGTGCAATTTGTCAGCAGCTACCTTCTCCTTTGCTACCAAATCCTGAATCACCTTTTCTGCCTGTTCTTCTTTGTCCAAAATTTTAGCCATATCCCGCAGTTCATCACGCCAATCATCACGCTGTGGCAAAAGTACGGTAGGTGCAATCAGAGTAAGCTGATCATAGTCCTTTTTAGACCACCAGTCAGGAGCGATAATTAAATCCGGAGTTGCCTCCATGAGTGCTTCAAAGTTAGGCGTTCTTCCTATTCCCATTTTCATTGTGTTTGCAAATGGCTCTTGCAAGTAAGAAGGAAAATCCTCATGGTAGTTCTGTACAGCAATGGGTACGATGCCAAGTGAATATAAAAATTCTGGATATACAACCGACAAACCCACTATTTTTTGTGGGTTCACCGGAATTTCAACTTCTCCCATTTCCGTGTTCACTTTTTTCACCTGACTGGCTTCTGTTGTTGAAGAATTGGCGGTACCCGCTTCTTGTCCCTCGCTCGAGGATGCTTCGTTGCCTGCTGCCCCACAAGCCGAAATAACGAGCATCAACATCATTATGCATACTACGGTCAACCATCTGAATCTCATTCTCTATGTACCCCCTATAGGTCATTAATAGATGACAATGTCTAATCAATAATAATTATCATTATCACTACGATATAGGAGTAGTATAATAAAATATGTTCAGGCATGATATTGACTATTCAGACTTTTTGCTATGGACGATCTTGCCATAACTTTAATATTTCATCCAACATAAGCTCATGGGTAAACGCAGTGTAGTCGAGCAGGACGCTCGACAACAGGATATCCATTCTGCCATTCTGTACCGCTAACAACGCAAGCCATTTTTCAGACTTACGCACAGCAGACCATGTCTGCCTGGATGTCTCATCATCACCCACAATCAGTAATATTCTTTCAACGTTGAGAACGGATAACTCCTTAATGGTTACTGTGCCACGTTCCCAATAAGTCTCAACTCCTTCGGGACCCTCCATTTGCATATCAACGTAAAAAACGGAAGCAATGCTCCTTGGGCCTAACATCTGCAACGCTTCACCATGAACTTTGAGTACAACCAGTCTGTCTTTTCGTATGAAATCTGTAAGCTGATTCTTAATGATTTTTGCCTTCTCTTCATATCTTTGAAGCCACACTTCTGCAATATCCGACCTGTCCAAAAAGCTTGCAACATATCTCAAATGTTCTCTCCAATCCCCTTTTTCCCACGGGAAGTCACACACCGGAGCCATGGATTGAAGCTGACTTTGCAGAGCCTCAGATTCCGTCCCAATCGTAATAATATAATCAGGTTTAACTAATCGCAGCTGTTCCAGCCAGGTGGTCTCACTCTCTGCGAGTGGCATAACTTTGTCCGTTTCATATTTACGTCTATAATAGGATGTCCATGGATGACTTGCCCGCGCGGCACATGGAATGATCTGCAATGCAAGCAGTATACCAATGCTCAAAGAATGAACTGCAGCAATTTTTTGTTTGCTATTCCGTATAAACGCTGCTGGTGGAATGCCAGAGATCTGCTTGAATTTACGCCGGAAATACGTCTCATCCTGATAACCCACGTACGATGCCACATCCTTGAGTCGATAACTGTGATCATTTCTCATTAGGATCTGGGCTTGTTTAATTCGGTATAGCGTTAAATAGTCCACTGGACTGTAACCATACCTTTTCTTGAATAAACGCATGAAGTGTCGAGGGCTCATTCGTGCCACATTTGCTAATTCCTCAATGGTTAATCTCTTCGAATAATTCTGCTCCATGTAGCCTTTAACATGTTCAATTGGTGAAGCCAGATCCGTCTTTTCTGCGCAGGCCACGTCGTAAAACATGGTATACAACAGTTCCTGAAAACGAATCTGACCATAGTACCTTTGCAAACCATCCTTCTTCAACGTGTGGTGGTAAACCATCTGACAGATGACGCCAACAGCAACGGGTGAAGATGAGCTGACCTCGCCATTCACGTCATTACGTAAAAGTTGCTTCATCATATCAAGGGCTATCCCCCCCTCCTGTCCCAGTGCGTACATGACATCAAAATTCATGTGATACACACCTCGTTCATCCAACGAATGCACATTTGCCTCAACCAGTTGCCCCGGGAAGCCTACATACAGTCCGCCCGCCTTCAATTCGATGAAACTGCCATCTATCTTCAACCACCCTTGTCCACTGGCTACAAATATTAACATGTATGTTTCAATGAAGTGTTTCCTCAGAAGCCACTCCGTCGCAGGAGCACTCGTATAATTCACGTGAAGGAGCCTAAAATTCATATGATCCAGGTGATCCAAATGCTTTGAATTTATCTCGTTGTTGTCCATCTGCATTGATCTCCCTCCAGCCATGAACGATTGTATTGATTTCATTCTTCAAAAATATAACATACCACACTAATGTTAAAAAAAAACACTCCGGCTATCCTCTAACCTGTCTTCAATGAATAAGATGCACTTATTATTGAAGGATCAGGCTATAGAACACCAGAGTGTTATAAGTTCATAGATGTTCAGACGCTTCACAAGCATCCGAAGTTTTCATCACAAAAATCTGTATTGAGCTTCTATTAAACCATTATAGACGCCTTGTTTTTGGATAAGCTGCTCATGGTTGCCCTCTTCTTTAATTTCACCATGATCCAGGACGATAATGTTATCTGCATTTCGGATGGTTGAAAGGCGGTGAGCGACCATAAAGGACGTTCTTCCCTGCAACAGCACCTTCAACGCTTCCTGGATTTTAAGCTCTGTCTCCGTGTCGATACTGGCTGTAGCTTCATCCAGAATCAGTATGCGTGGATCAGCAAGCAGCGCACGGGCAAAGGATAACAATTGCCGTTGTCCCATGGATAATACGTTTCCGCGTTCTTCTACTTCGGTATCGTATCCACCAGGCAGCTTCATGATGAACTCATGTGCATTGACTGCTTTTGCCGCGTCCTCCACCTCTTCATTCGTTGCATCCAGTCGTCCAAATCGAATATTGTCACGGATGGTCCCCGAGAAGATGAAGGTATCCTGCAATACAATGCTGATCTGGCTGCGTAAACTCTCTACCGTTACATCCCGCACATCCTGTCCGTCAATGGTGAGACGTCCACCGGATATATCATAGAAACGGCTGATTAGATTGATGATCGTACTTTTACCTGAGCCCGTATGACCAACAAGTGCAATCGATTGTCCCGCAGCCGCCGAGAAGCTGATCCCTTTCAGCGCCTGTCTGCCCTTCTCGTATTCGAACACAACATTTTCGAATGCGATATCTCCTTTAATAGAAGGAAGTGGCTTGGCACCTGGTTTATCCGCAATACTTGGTTTTTCATCCATGAATTCGAAGATACGCTCCGATGATGCCATTGCAACCAGCAACTGATTGTACATCTGTCCCAGACGGTTGATCGGGTCCCAGAAGTTGCCGACATAGTTGGCAAAAGCGACAAGTAATCCCACGGTCAACTGATCCTGTTGAATCAGATAGGCACCAAACCAGAAGAGTATCAATGTACCAAAACCGCCTGTAATCTCAATCAGCGGTCCGAAGCCTTGGTTCATCGCTGATGCTCTATCCCATGACTTTTTGCTGGACAGGTTCATGTTGTCAAAATACTTCATGTTCTCTTTTTCCTGTGTGTAAGCCTGAGTCACTCGAATCCCCTGAATGGATTCATTCAAGTGGGAGTTAATCCGAGAGTTCTTCATTCGCACATCCTGCCAGGCACGACGGATCAGCACCCGCAGTTTTGTCGAGATGATAAACATGATCGGCACCGTAATGATTACGGCAAGACCCAGTTTCCAGTTAATCAACAGCAGGATCACAATGATGCCGAGCAACTGTACGCAGTCGATCATGACGTTAACTGCACCGTTCGTGAACAGATCCTGAAGGGAGTTAATATCATTCGTAACACGTACCAGTACGGAACCTGCCGGTCTTTTGTCAAAAAAGTTAAAGGACAGCTTTTGGATATGCTTGAACAGATCCGAGCGAAGATCATAAATAACGCGCTGTCCGATAATGTTTGTCAATTTGATCCGGTACGTATTGGCTGCCCATTGAATCAGATACAACACAAATATGGAGCCTGCGATAAGATATAGCATAGTCATGCTTGGCAACCCCGTTGCCGGTGCAATGGCCCGGTCAATCGCCAGACTGATTAGAAAAGGTACGGACAATTTTGTAATGGTACCCAAGATCATCATTAGAATAACGAGTGGTAACAATTGTTTTGCATAAGGTTTCATGTATGCAAATAAACGTCCGAATTCTTTCCAGTTAAACGGTTTTTCAATAATTTCATCATCCTGATACACAAATCGTTCATTCAGTTTCTTGTCAGAGGCCACTTTTGCCTCGCGCCTGTCTGCTATCGTTTCGGCACTCATGAATTCACCTGCTCCCCAGCCTCCCGCTTACCGCGGGCAATATAATCTGCATATTGAATTTTATAAACATCCTGATATGGTCCAGGCACTTCAATGAGTTCGGTATGTTTTCCCCGTTGTACCACGCGACCTTCATCGAGCACCAGAATCTCATCTGCATGTCGTAGTGAAGATATCCGGTGTGCAATAATAAATGTCGTTCTGCCGCGCATAACTTCCTGGAAACCGGACTGAATCTCGTGTTCCGTCTCCATGTCCACGGCGCTGGTTGCATCATCAAGTACCAGGATTTTTGGATTTTTCAGCAAAGCCCTTGCAATCGCAATCCGCTGTTTCTGTCCACCCGATAATCCCATGCCGCGTTCACCAACCACCGTGTCATATCCGTCCGGGAACTCCATAATGAAGTCATGAGCCTTGGCCAGCTTGGCTGCACGGATAATCTCATCCATGGTGACGTTCTTGAGTCCGTAGGAAATATTATTGCGAATGCTGGATGAGAACAGGAACGTTTCCTGGAAAACAGAAGCGATCTGACTTCGCAAACTGCGGATGCCTATATCTTTGATGTTTTTGCCATCCAGCTTGATCGTTCCCGAATTCACGTTATAGGCACGCATCAATAGCTGAATGATGGTCGATTTACCTGACCCTGTACCCCCGAGGAAACCGATTACAGAACCGGGTGCAGCATCAAAATTAATATCGGTTACCGCTGGCATTTTATTGCCGTAGGCAAAGGTAACGGATTCAAACGTTACATGGCCGTTCACCTGGTCTGCCTCCACAATGACCGGATCTTCCGTTTCTTCCACATCCACTGGCGTATTGAGCAGTTCGAGCACCCGTTCACCTGAAGCTTTGGATTGCGTATAGTTGTTGATATGGAACCCAAGGTTCCACATTGGACCGATTATGTACCAGATCAAACTGAAAAAGGCAACGAGTTCACCGAGTGTCAGCGTCTTCTGTATAACCATTCTTCCACCGATTATCAGCAACAGCACGATACTCACCGAAGCAAGAATCTCCATGATCGGAAAATAACGACTCCACAATGTTGCGGCATGAATCTGATTTGTCTTGTAACGCTCATTACGTATGGAGAATTTCTCCACTTCATATGGCTCACGTGCAAAGGATTTTACCGTACGTACTCCAGTGATATTCTCCTGTACCGCTGTTGTCAGTGAACTGAGCGCCAGCCGCATCTCCTGAAACGCAGGGTGAATTTTGGATTCGAATCTCAGCGCAACGAAGGCAAGTAATGGGATGCATATGAGCGTGAACAGCGTAAGCTGCCAACTCATGGTCATCATCATGATTGCGCCGAATACGACCATGAAAACCATGTTAAGAATCTGGGCGAAACCAAATCCGATAAAGTTACGGATGGCTTCCAAATCTCCCGTGAGGCGGGACATCAGATCACCTGTCTTGGCCGTATCATAATAACGGAAGGATAAAAATTGAAGCTTTTCGTAACATGCGTTACGAAGTCTGTACGCCAGGAAGTTACCCAAGCGTCCTCCAAAAAAGCCGTGTAAAAACTGCATTCCCGCTTTCAAAATAACTACACCTAACACAGTCAAGGCAATTATGGGAACGTCTTCAAAAGTTCGCGGAACAATAATATCATCAATCAGTATCCTCAGCATGTACGGATACACTAACCCAAGTGCGGTCGCTAAGGCGAGGAACAAGATTGATACAAATAAATACGTTCGCTTTTCCCAAAAAAAGGTTTGCAGTTGCCTAAGAACATCCATGTTTCTCCTCCTCTTATGTCGTTCAAAAATACTATGAACATTTATGAAGTTTATCACCGTACCCCATTCGCGGCAAAGCGAATAACAGACCATATTCTGCCTGCTTTCAGCTTATTGACGCATTAACGAAGGTAAATGCCCACCTTTCAATCAAATGTTTGAATATTCTCTTTATTTCAGGTTGTTCGTAGCAAAAAAAGGCTCCCTGTATGCCTTTTCGGCAGGGGCCTTTTTGGATTGATTTTCGCAACATTTTCAATGTGTTACTGTATCATTCATTTTGTTTTACAAAGACTTCCAGAGAATACACGTCATGCCGTGATTTTAACTGCGTTCAATCTGTTCCAGTTGGTTAGACAAGCTGGTCCATTGCTCGGCCGGAATTCCGCTCTCCAGTGTATCTTGAATTCCACTTACCGCCTCGTCCAGACGCTCTTCCAACTGACGGGATTGGTGTTGCAATGATTGACAGAGCTGGTTATCGTAAAACTGAATCAGCTTGTCTTGCGCAGCAGGTAGAACTTCAATGATCATCTGTTTGAGGACAGGATCAAGTGCCTCCTGTAACCGCTGACGTCCATCCCCTTCGAAGAACTGTTTCGGATTGCGGAAATAATTCAAATAGCTTTTCCATCCAGACGGTTCTTCCAGACGAACTTCTTCAAGCACAGGTGTAGTCCAGCGTTCGTTCAGTGGCAGTGACACATCCACGCCCCCTGATAACTGTCTCACCTCATCTATACATTCCGTAACTTGCTTCATCAGCCAGGTCTGACCTGCCTGTTCAAGTCTGAGGGTGGTAGCAAGCAGTTCCTGCTCCAGTTCAATGGCAATCATGCGTAACAGTTCACGTCCACAGGCTGCAAAAGCCATCTTCAGATTGCCTCGATCCTCCCGAAGTACGGATGGATGGAATGCTTCTGCCATGAATAGACCAAGGCGATAGGCAAGCCGCTGCCGCACATGGAAGAGTAATTCTGCTGTTTCCTGTGACAGTTCTTCCTTCATCGATCTTGCTGCAAGTTGCTGTATGCGCTGACGTGACTGCCCCTGAATAGTCCCTAGTTCATCCCGCCGCTGCTGCAATGCTTCCTCACCCTGAGCTGCATCCTCGGCACGCTTCTTCAATCGCTGAATGACACGTGCCATCTCTTCCGAAGCTCCACCTACAGCAAGATCGGCTAATTCTCTGCCTGCAAATTGGTTGAACTCTTCCTCAAAACGGATAAAACCGGATTGTTCAAGCAGCTTTGAATCACCTGCCATCTTGCCTTCCATCGCCAGTATGCTGGATACCGGGAAGAGTCGTGGTGCCCGAATTCCATTACTGCGCAGTTGGGTGCTCACATGATCGAGAACCTGCTCCAGTTCTTCCTCGGAGGAAGACAGGTCACTGGCATTCACAACAAAGAACATCTGATCCATGGCAGAACTATCCTTAACGCGTCCCAACTGATTGAGGAACTGGCGATCTCCTTGGGAGAAAGCATGGTTGTAATACGTTACAAAAATGAGTGCATCCGCATTCTTCATATAATTGAAGGTTACACCCGTATGACGAGCATTCACGGAGTCCGCTCCTGGTGTGTCTACCAGTACAATGCCTTGTTCAGTCACATCGCAACTGTAATAGAGATCGATACTGTCCACAAAACAGGACTTCTTCTCGTTTGCGACAAAGTTACGATAACCGTCCAGATCCACCAACACATCCTGACCTAACTGGTCCGCTGTTTCTTCCCAGCCGGCTGCTGCCGCCTGCAAAAAGCTGTAATGCGGGCGCCCCGCCGGGTGTACATCCTGTGGTGAGAGGGAGCGTACTCGCTTCTGCCACTCCGCTCCAGGCTCACCCAGTCCGAGCAAACGGAAGGAATAGGCGAGGTCTTCC
This sequence comes from Paenibacillus sp. FSL R5-0701, assembly GCF_037973995.1. Taxonomy (NCBI): domain Bacteria; kingdom Bacillati; phylum Bacillota; class Bacilli; order Caryophanales; family Paenibacillaceae; genus Paenibacillus; species Paenibacillus sp. FSL R5-0701. The sequence continues at coordinate 4,349,599 of NZ_CP150230.1, forward strand.
TGGAAGGCGTCCCGGGTCTTCATGCGGACCCGGGCTGTTCCATGCTCCGCGCCACCGGCAGGAGCCATAATCCGGTTAATCGCCGCTGTCGTTGGATGCGGCGAGACGGGTAGTACAGCTTCGCCCAGCAACGCGTTGGCGAAGGAGGATTTGCCGGCGCTGAATGCTCCGAACAGCGCCAGAGTGAACGTGCCGCCCGCAAGTGAAGCCGCGCGTGCACGCAGATCCCGTACCGCCGACCCCATGGCGGGGTACGGCTCTACCAGCGCAGCAGCGACTTCGAGCCGTGCCGCTGCTGCGTCCAGGCGTCGGCGGCGTTCAGCGCCAGCCGCCGCCGATGGCCCAGGCACCGCCGCCGCGATTGCGCGCTGCGCTGGCGGTGCCTCTGGCGTCTGTGGCTGCGCAGCCACAGACGTTGACGTGCCCGCATGCGGACCGGGTGCTTCGCCCGGTCCAGGTACCGCGGGCACGTCCGGGCCCTTCACCTCCGGCAATAGCCCGGAGGGGAGGGGGCCCGCATCAGGCAGCAGGCTGCGCAGCCCTGCTGCCTCTGCGGCGGCGCTGCGCTGGAGCGCTGTATAGCGCGCCGCCGCCGCGGATTGCGCCAGCAGCGCTGCGCGGCTGGCGTCCAGCGCCTGGAGCGCGGCTTCGCCTTGCGCTGCCAGCGCTTCCAGCATGCGGTCGGCCAGCATCATGGCCGACTTGCGATAGCGGGCCTCAATCTCGCCCCGCACATCTTTACTGAACTGAATCACATACTCTGGAGATACCTCTGCACTGGCACTGCGTTTCATCTCCAATAGTGCTTCATCTACAGCAGGCAGCTCCGTATTCAGCGCCTGCTCCCACTCCGCTCCCCATAGCTGATGGGACTCACCCAGCTGTCTAAGCATCGTACGAATATGTACCTCAACTTGTCCGGAAGCCTGATCCTGTAACAGTCTGACCAGCTCAGAAGCTCGGCGTTGTTTCTCCTGCTCGGTTTTGCCACCTGAGAACAATAAACCTACCCTGAAACCTGGTTTGCGGCTCTCCAAATAGGCAGCAGCCGACGCACGAATATCCGCAGGTGTAAGATTTGCATTTGCCAGAAGAGGTTCAAGCTCCGCCCGGAATTTCTCACGCACTCGCGAAGGCCCAGTACGAATGTCTGTTGCTTGTATATCAAGAAGCTCCAACTCTCGTTCCAAGCGTTCAATTCCTTCCTTGCCACCAATCTCATCCAGCAGGGAATTCTCTTCGTCTTCACGTTTCTCCGCTTCTCTCGTCAGATGTTGCTCCGTTACATGACTGGCCGAACTTGCCAAACTGTGCGTAATTAACGCTTCCTTCTCTTGCATCATGTGTCCAATGAGTTCCGGAAGCACATCCCACTGGTTGTAGCGATGTTGCTTGTCGCGGAGGGAAGTAAACAACAGTCCGTCATATCTGACTTCCCAGGCAGCAAATATAGCTTCGACACCTTCGGTATATTGGCCAAAAGAGAGCTCACGCTCCCGATGCTTGTCGATCTGGTTCACGATCAAAAACAACGGTTTGCCCCAATCCGACAGACTCTTGGCAAATGAAAGGTTTGTCTCTGACTGGACATGGTTATAGTCCATGACATAGAAGACCACATCTGCCAGATGGAGCGCGGAATGGGTTGCGAGACTATGTCCGCGATCTGTTGAATCCACACCTGGTGTATCCAGCAGGACAGCATCATCTTTCAGCAGAGGAATATCATCCCATACCTCAATTGAGCTGTAAGCTCCACCATTTTTGCAATACGCCTCCAATTCCTCTGGAGAAACTTCAAGTGTCCCTGCTCCATTGTCAGCGCTTACGCTTGGCGTAGTGTAAATAAGCGCTCTTGGCTTACCATTACGTATGGATACCACATTTGCACTTGTTGGCACGGGACTTGAAGGCAGCACCCGCTTACCGCATAAACTGTTGATGAGACTCGATTTGCCTGCAGAGAAATGACCACAGAACGCAATCGTCAGATGTTTCATTTCCGCCTTGCTGATTAAATCCGTTATAGCCTGTACAGCCGTATGGTCCCCTGTCTGCTCCATCGCTTCACGCAGCGGAAGCAGAGGTTTGGCCATTTCTTTTGGGTAATCTGTTCTGGACATGACTGGCCTTCCCCCTGGCTCCTCTAATTTGACATCCGTTTCGACGTCTATCTCTTTTACAACATTTATTTTAACATTATCAAGTTTGAATTTGAACGGTTGGAATTGAATATACATAAATGGACGTATAAGTTCTATAATCTAAAAAAAATAAAACCGAACAAGTCGGTTTTATCTGTAATACGTTTTATACTCGGTATTTAGCAAATGCTTACGCCAAGTGTCTGTTGCATGAATGCGATGTGATCACCTTAACCACAACGATCCTCATGACATTAATACAACAGAAACAATAGTGTAATCACTTCTTATGAAACTGCGTTCTCCATGGAAGGTAGCAAGATTTCAAATACTTGTCCATGTTGCAGAATTGTAATGTCTCTGCCTTTGTCTCTCATAACAACAACTTCAGGTTTAACGGACATACGCTCCAGATAATGTTCAGGCACGTCGCCAGAGTGGCTTACTGTGATACCTTCTACTTCTTTTTCTTCATTTTCAGCCATTTCCTGTTCAACGATTTGTTCAAAGATATCGGAGAAGGCCTCAAAATTGTCAGTGTACACGGAAATGCATTTCATGATTATTCATCCTTTTCTGCTCATTAATTTATTTTTCGTTTTCGGGTGGTGACACGTTCCTTATCTTTCCTGATTTGGGACGTTTTCATACGTTTTTTCCCTTCCCTGCATATGTCCAGCAATGGACAGATATGACATGCAGGGTTCTGTGCCTTGCAATGGTAGCGTCCAAAAAATATAAACCGGTGGTGAGTTAAAGTCCACTCGTCCCGGGGTACGCGCTTCATTAGTTTCTTTTCGACTTCAAGTACGGAGTCATCCCAACCTGCAAGCGCCAGCCGCTTGGATACACGTTCAACATGAGTATCTACCGCAATTGCCGGTACTCCAAACGCATTGGAAACAACTACATTCGCGGTTTTCCGCCCGACACCTGGTAGCGTCACAAGCTGATCATGTTCCTGCGGTACATCACCGCCATACTGCTCTATTAAAATTCGGCACATGTTCTGAATATGCTTGGCCTTGTTCCGGTACAAACCGATTCGCCGAATATCCTGTTCTAACTCTTCGAGAGGAACTGCCAGATAATCTGCTGGGCTTCTGTACTTCTGGAACAGATCTGCGGTTACCTTGTTAACCGTTTCATCGGTGCACTGGGCAGACAAAAGGACAGCTACCGTCAATTCAAATGCATTGCTGTGATTTAATTCGCAATGTGCATCAGGAAACATTGCTTCCATAGTTTCGAGTATATGTCTAACCGTCGCTGCATTCATGAAGAGCTACCTCCCACAAAATGACTCCACTCTGCGGAGCCTTACTTCGAAGCTTCATCCGAGTACTTTGCGGGGACCTCAAAAAGCTTGCAAAAAAAACGTCTTGATGCGGGAAAGATCCCGTATCAAGACGGTCATTCTTTTGATCCTCGAAAAGAAACGATTACTGTTTTTGAATCTCCAGAATAACATTGTTCAGGAGATACAATACAATATTATCATTATCTCTGAGAGATTGCACGCTTAAAGTATTGTCACCCTGGTGAACAAATACACTTGATCCGAGTGCAAAACGATAGTTTGTGTCTGCTGTCGTTTCCCGTTTAACCAAAATCTGGTTACCAACGCCATCATAAGACCAGAATTGTTTGCTCATGACAGTTAGTACTCTGAAGCGTGTGGAATTATCCGTATCTTTTGTCATTTCCACACGATCCCCGACCGTAAGACTAGTCAATGAAGTTAATGTGGAGCCAGATTTTACGACTTTAACCGAACCGCTAACAGGCACGGTTTCAGTCTGGCCGTTAAACTGTTTGAGCGTTACAGATGAAGCATCTACCGCTGTAACTTCAGCCAGCGTACGCTTCACGACTTGAACCGCTTTTGGCGTAGCTCCTTCAAACGTTACATTGATCAGGTTGCCTGCTGTCAGTTGTGAAGGCGTGATCGTCTGACCACTCTCTCCTGTCAGTACCGCTTGATCCACGTAGAACTGACTTGTCAACAGATCGGATTTTACTCGAATACGACTATTTGCTTCCAAGGCAACCACTTCGAATTGAGCCACAGTGTTCAGTGCAACCTTCTGCACTACATCCTGATTTGCTCCAAGCGTTACGGTCACTTGGTCACCAATCTTCAAATCTCCCAGACTTGCGCCCGATTTGTTATAGATCTCAACCGTAGGTGCGGTAGTATAAGGCACTGTAATCGTCTGATTACCAGACAACACACTGATTTTTCTGCCCGTTGTGTCAATGTTGCTAATCGTACCTTCATACTTGTAAATCACTTTAACGGACAACGCACGTGTTCCCACATAGGTCAGATCTAATTTGCGACCATCATTTAAAATCGACTCCAGACCAGCGAGTGTAGGTTTGGTCGTATTGTAATCCAGTTTGGTTTTCTCATCCAATGTAAATACAAACGGTTTCTTGTTGTTGTCCAACACGGTAAGTACCTTTGTTTTGCTGTTGTAAGATACAACCGTTACTCCGTTCATAGGTTCCATTTGACGTCCAATCACCTGAATACGCGTTACTTGGTCGTCAGAGTTCAATGACAACTCCACCTGATCCCCGTTCGTTGCATCTGTGATCAGATCATTTAGCGTCGCATCCTGAATACCATTAATGATAACTTCCGGCTTTTCAGTCAGCAATTTCGCCTCAAGGGAACCCCCTTCACGTTTGAACGTTAACGTGGACTGGTTGCCACCGATCTCAACCAATGTTCCGCGCACAGATTGCTCTACACCTTGAGACAATGTGATAGTTTGCAGAACACTGTCCTTTACGGTGTATTTCACGGCATTGCCAGCTTTGAGATCAGCCACTGACATGATACGGTTTTGATATGTGATAAGCAGATTGTCATTGTATGCAAACTGCTCTGTTGCACCCGCTGCATTGACAAGTTTAATCGTTTTGCCAGAAGTGGATACTTCAGCAATTACGCCATTGTCACTCTTGTTAACAATGCCGGATTTCACACGAATAGCGACTGTTTTTTTGTCAGCCGAGAACGTCTCACGCTGTACTTCGATGATGCTATCTGCCGTAATATCGGACAGTTTGATTGCATTACCATTCTGATCGATGAATGCAGTTGCCTCATCATAGCTGTACGTTTCGTAATTCTCGCCCACAAAGATACCAATTTTATTACCAGACAATGAACGTGCAAATGTACCTTCAACACTTTCCACCTGCGGTGTAGCATCAACAACTTCCACATAGGAAGCCCCACCTGCAGAACCTACAACCATAACTTTTGTATACAGCTTCACATCTGTGGCGGAAGCACGAGTTTCACTGTCTTTCGTAAAGTAAGGCGTACTGCTGTTCACTGCGAAGTTAACGGCTTTGCCGTCCACAACCAGCGTGATCTGCCCATCTTTCAATCCTGTCACATAACCCGTGGATGTGTTCGGGTACGTTGTATCCGTTAATGATTCACCACGACTGAAGAAGGTAGCCAGTTGAGCACGGGTTACGGAACCGGTTGGATTGAATTTGTTGCCTTCCACACCTTTGGCCAGATCCAGGCTAACAGCCAGATTGACATAACCTTTACCACTTTCGGAAATGCTTGCATTATCAGCAAATCCGGTAGATTGATTGTTTTGTGCCTTCGCTTCAGCATCCTTGTCCAATGAACGGATTAACAATTTCGTAATCCATTCCCGTGAAGCCGGCTTTTGACCCCAGGAGGTCTTGGATACATCCACCGTTGATTCTTCCGTTTTGTCAATCAGTCCCAGTTGAAGTGCCAGCGCGACATATGGCTTAAAATAATTTCCCACTTCCATGTTTGTCGGTAATGCCGCAGCCGTGTCGTTATTCAACTGGCCTTCTTGATTCATAAAACGGATTGCCATCGTTACAGCTTCTTGCTGTGTTACCGCGTCTCCTGGACGGAACAGGCCGTTGTTACCGAGAAGAATACCTTGATATGCCAGTTTGTACACATGTTTTTCAGCCCAGTATCCGACCTTGATGTCACTGAACAAACCAGTTGGTGCAGCCGTATTTGTTATTGCAGCAGTCTGACCCTGCCCCGTTTCTGTTGATTCTGCTGCCATGGCAGCTCCGCCGGCGCTAAGGGCCATCATGCCTGCAAGCACGGCTGATACTACTTTTTTAGAGTGTGATGGATTGTTATATTTAAAAGTCACCTATGATTCCCCTCTCTCATGTAAAACGACCCATATTCCGTGGATTCACGGTACAACAGCATGCTGTACAGCCTATTCGGATCTTGTCATTGGATGTTCAAGATCCACATGGCCCATCAGACTCTCCGTCTGCTGACCATCCACCAGTAAATCAAGTGATTTTACTTCATCAAACTGGAAGAACGTTTGTTTTAGAGCATCCAGTGCATAAGACTCTCCACCTGCTCCAAGACGTGCCGTATCTGGCATATGAATATCCAGCTTAAGAGCGCCATCCTTGAACTGAACAGACTTCAATTCAATTTCTTTAGACCACAGCGGAACAAGTTTAGCGTCTTTGCTCTGTTGCAGTGATTCAAAGGCAGCTTTATATTTGGCATCATCCGATGCGTATGAAATCTCTGCCGAAGCTTTGTGCAACTCCAGTTCTTCTTCATCCGTATAGAATACAGTGATCGTTTTCTTTTCATTACTTTCGGAAGTTGCCGGCTTCTCCGTAGACGTTTCGCTTGGCGGAGTAGTTGTAGTCGCTTCCTCTGAGCTGCCTTCCTCCGTGGATTCTGTAGGCGTTGTATTCTCTTCAGGCTCAGCAGTTACCGGTTCGGTAATTGTTTCACCTTCAACCTCGGTTACATTGTTTTCAGTTCCTGCGCCTTGCGTCTGATTCGGAGCAGCTGTTGGCTTGCTTCCACATCCAGCAGCAACTGCCATAACCGTTACCAGCAAGGCTGCAATCCATATTTTCTTGTTCATTCTAACTCCGCCTCCTCAACATAAGGGCTTGTCCCTTATTTAATTCCCAGATACTCCTTGATTCCTGCAACAATCCCTTTGGCAACACTGTTCTGAAAACTCTCCGTGAACAGGGCTGCTTCGTCGCTCTTATTGCTAAGGAATCCACCTTCCAGCAGAACTGCTGGCATTGTCGTTTCACGGGTCACATGGAGACTTGCCGTTTTCACTCCACGATCTTTCAGTCCGGAAGACTGTAAAAGATACTTGTGCATCACTGTAGCAAGTGCTTTGCTGTTGGAGCGTGTATAGAATGTCTCTACACCGTTCGCAGCAGCAGGGCCACTGTTAGCATGAATGGAGATGAAAATATCCGCTTTTATGTCTTGTGCAATCTTCACACGTTCTTTCAATGCCAAAAATGTATCATCGCTGCGCGTTAACACAACGTCAATTTTGGATTCTTTTTTCAACAAGGCTTCCACTTTCAGAGCCATTGCCAGATTGAAGTCTTTTTCACGTTTACCAGTTACACCGATTGCCCCAGGATCATGATCTCCGTGACCTGCATCGATAACGACAACTTTTTTGCCATTATTACCAACTGGAGGAGCAGGTGTACCACTTTGATTGTCGAGGTTAATCATAACCAGTCCGGAATCATTTTGCACACTGTACCCTTTTGAACTGGACAGATCGATTACAAAACGAATTGTAGATGGGCTGTTGCTGTATAACGAGTAACGAATCTTCGACACATCCGGATAACCGCTAACGACGAGTTGTCCATTCTGGTTGCTGTCTAAAGCCTGTCCTTCACTGAACGAATCAGCAAATGCGGTATTCGGCAAGTCTATAACGATTCGATCTGGTCCTGTCATCGTGAAGACGTTCGGCTTCGTACTTCCGCTTGTTGCAATCATGAAGCGGTTGTCGCTGAAGCTGATGCCGTTCACCAGTACAAGACCTTCTTGATCCGATCCTCCGCCTTCATTGCCAGAGTTCGGAGGTGTGGTTGTCCCGTTTCCGGAACCTGAATTCTGGGTAACTAATGTTACCGTCTTCGTGGTATTGTTCCAACCCACCTTAAGACCCATTTCCTCACCAATAAATCGGAGAGGTACGAGCGTAGTACCATTTTTCACGAGTGGCGGGGCATCCAGGTTTACGTTACTGCCGTTCACCGTTGCCGTCTTCTGTCCAACAATCATCTGCATGGCAGTGTTGTCTTTGCTAATAGTCACTGTTTGCGTTTGCTGCTTCCACTCCACGCTATATCCAAGATTTTCGGACACAACCCGGATCGGAACCATCACCTTGCTGTTGATAATTTCCGCTTTTGTATCCGATGGCTGTACGATTTCTTTTCCGTCTAGGATAATTTTCGTGTCTGTTGCTGCGTGACTATAGCCCGGGAATACGAGCCCAAAGACAAATAACAGTACCAAAAAACCGAACTTCTTCATCCTTCACCCCTACCATTCTCATATTTTTTTGCCGCATGTTGTCATTTTCCAACTCCGACTGACCGCTTGGGCATTACCAGACACCTATTAGACGCCCCTCGCTCTTAAAAGTTGCGAATATATTCCAACATAACAGAAAAAAAACGTTGTCAGATCAAGCTTTTTTTACATTTTAATGTCTTCTTTTTTCCTTATTTATCAAATATACATCTCTAAACAACGTAATACCCTAACCTTCATATTTGCGCAAAATTCAATTTACAGTCCCAAAAATTCAACAATTCCGTCCACAATCGCCTGTGCACATTTGTCCTGGTATTCTTCCGTGAGCATGACTGCTTCATCTGTAGGGTTACTTAAAAAACCAAGTTCAAGTAACACAGCAGGCATGGTTGTTTCACGCGTCACATGCAGACTAGCCGTTTTAACCCCACGATCCTTGAGTCCTGTTATCGGCAACACATATTTGTGAAGAGTATCAGCCAATGTCTTGCTTTCTTTACGACTGTAGAGCGTTTCAATGCCGTTTGGTACCGGTGTAGTGAATTTGTTTCCATGAATGGATACAAAAACATCTGCCTGATTCAATTCAGCAATATCCACACGCTGTTTGAGCGAAAGTTCTGTATCATCCTGGCGTGTAATGACCGTCTGAATATTTGGGTATTGTTGAAGGATTGCCTGTACCTTCAGCCCTACAGCCAGATTGAAATCCTTCTCATAAGCTCCTGACAAACTCACTGCACCCGATTGACGACCACCATGTCCCGGATCAATGACCACAATCGTTTTACCATCATTCGTAGGTACTGCCGGTTGACTTGTCGGTTCTCCACTCGTGGCGGTCAGGTCAACGAGCAAGACGTTGTTATCTCCAACAGACCATTTGGCTGTAGCCGTCTGATTCAGATCCAGAACGACACGCACGGTAGAAGGCGATTTACTGAACATGGCATACCGGACTTTGGAAACTATTGATGAATCCGTAACGAGAATCTGTCCACTGCCATCCGGGTTAGAGGCTTGTCCCTGAATGAATTCCTGAGAGAATGTCGCTGAAGGCAGATCAACAATAATTCGGTCTGGCCCACCAATACTGGATACTTTGGGGCTAATATTACCGTTGGTTGCTACAATCAAGCGATCTCCGCTGAAGCTGATGCCTTGAAGTTCTGTCAAACCATCCGGGACAGGTGCCTTGACGGGGTCACTGTCACCTTCCGTTTCAACTACGGGAGGAATGCTAAATAGGCTTACTGTCTTGGTTCCATTGTCCCAGCCAACACGCAGACCCATGCCTTCCCCAACAAAGCGTAACGGAACAAGCGTAGTTCCCTGTTTGATCAGTGGGGGCGAATCCAAGTTCACCACGTTTCCATTCACTGTAGCTGCATCTTTGCCAGCCGTCATTTGAATCATGCTGTTTCCTTTTTGAACCTGGACTGACTGAGTTTCCTTCTCCCACTTCACCTTATAACCCAGGTTCTCGGATACAATTCGAATTGGAACCATGACCGTTTTCCCGATATTCTCTGCAGGTGCACCCGTCTGCTGGTTAATGGTTACACCGTCGAGTACAATCGAGGGAGTGGTGTCTGCATGGGCCATGACTGGGAATAAACATAGGAACAGAAGAAAAACGACTGCTGCCGACCATTTTTTCATACCTCATCCACCATTCTTTTTGTCTTTTGAACATCCGACCTGATTCTCTGCAGCGTAACATCAATGACAATATGTAACCTTCCATAATCTACTAATCAGTTTATCAGATATTGTCTGATCATCCGGTTACAACGTTGTCATATTTAGTCGGAAACAGAGTGGCGAAAAGCTTACTTTCTTCATTAGTCCAGTTCCCAAAATCATATGGAAATTACATTCCTCATCCATTTTTGCTATGCTGAGTTCAAATACTTGAATACAGGAGATTGAGCCTTGATGCCTAAAATACTGATTGTGGACGATGAAGCAGATCTTCGAAAGCTACTGACTGATTATTTTGAAATTAACGGATATTCCGTGATGACGGCCAAGGACAGCCGGGAAGCGCTGCGGAAAGTGGAAAAACAGCCCGATCTCGTTTTGTTAGATATCAACATGCCTGAACAGAACGGCCTTCAATTATGTGAGAAAATTCGGGACTTCGTCTCTTGCCCGATCTTATTCTTAACGGCCCGAATCGAAGATGCTGATAAAATAGCAGGTTTTCGTGCCGGAGGTGATGACTATATCCTCAAACCTTTCAGCATTCGCGAGTTGGGCGCCAGGGTCGAAGCACATATACGCAGGGAACAACGAATCCAAACTAAATCTTCGGTAAGGTTTAACAATAATTTGGTCATTGATTATACGGCCAGGGAACTCTACTACCTGGATAAGCGAATTTCACTGCCCAAAAAAGAGTTTGATATTGTCGAATTGCTGTCCACGCATCCTAATATGGTGTTTGGAAAGGAACGCATATACGAAAAGATATGGGGCATGGACGAGCAAGGCGACAGTAACGTGATCGCAGAGCATATCCGGCGAATTCGCTACAAATTAAAGGAATACGGCTGTGATAATCAAATCGAGACCGTTTGGGGAGTAGGCTACAAATGGCCAAGTTCATGACTAGACTCCTGTTTTTAAAGCGATTGTCCTTACTGCACTCTTTTATGCTGTTGTGTGTGGTCACACTCATTGCCGTGCTGGCCATCATAACCATGGAGTTTGCTTGGGCGGAGAAGCTGCGGCTGCGTTTCGGAGAAACGGATTGGGTGATGCCCTCCCTCGTCACGGCGGTTCTGCTCACCGTAGCGACTGGAATTGTCACCATGGCCGTTTTATTTTACAGATGGAAGCTAAAACGTCCGCTGGAGCTATTAAAACGAGCATCCGAGAACATTTCGGCCAACAATCTAGACTTCCGCATTTCCTATGACAGCCAGGATGAGATGGGCGAGTTGATCGCACTATTTGAAAACATGCGCTCACAATTGGAAAAAAATCTTAAGACACTTTGGCGTTCGGTTGAAGAGCGCAAGCAGATCAATGCTATTTTTGCCCATGATCTGAGAACACCCCTGTCCGTGTTAAAAGGAAACGCCGAGCTTCTCGCCACCTATCTTCCCGAGAAGAAGTTGTCGGAAGAAAAGGTGCTGGACCTGATCCATACCATGAACCTTCACATCTTGCGTCTGGAGAGTTATACAGAGGCCATGAACTCCATTCAGAGGCTGGAGGATGTGCCGTTGAACATCCAATCGATGGATACGATCTCATTGACGGTTTTGCTGGACGGCAGCGCTGAACAAATCGCGAAACAGTACGGTATACATTTCGTATCATCCGTCGAGTTTGATAATGACTCAGTACATGTAGATCCCTATCTCGTCATGCAGATTTTCGAGAATCTAGTGGCTAATGGGGCGAGATACGCAGCCAGTCAAGTGAACGTCCACTATGACGTTCAGGGAGGCATTATGAAGATTACCGTCTCAGAGGACGGTCCTGGTTTCTCTGAGGACGCCCTGAGTAAGGCTATACTCCCTTTTTACCGGGGCGAAGTATGGGATGCGAGCGAACATCGCGGACTGGGCCTTTACGTTTGCAAGTTGTTTTGCGAAAAACATGAAGGTAGTCTTCGGATTGCAAACGGTCCTTACGGAGGTGGAAGCGTCACGGCAAGTATTGGGACCCGAGTTGATAAATAGTTGAAAATGATTTGATAACATCTCCTTATCTTGAATTCAAGGAGTGTTATCATGCTAAAACTAAAAAAAGAATGTATATCACCATTAGCTGCTTGTTGTTATGTACCGCGTGGGCGTCCCCCTTATCCGCCAATGAAGCCAGAGACAGGACAGAAGTTCTGCAGGAGATCGACGAATATATGAATCGAAGCATGAAGGCCAATCACATTAAGGCTGCTTCACTGGCAATTGCCAATAACGATGAGGTCTTTTACGCAAAAGGCTACGGGACATTCGCGGATGGCCAGAAGGTTACGGGCAACACCCCTTTTCCCATTGCTTCACTCAGCAAGTCCTTTACTGCATTGGCCGTTCTGCAGCTGGTGGACAAGGGTCGGATCAACTTGGATGCGACTTACGCTTCCTATTTTCCAGAGCTTTCTCTCCAGGACCCCCACGTTCTTGACATCACGGTCCGTCATTTACTGAATCAGACGAGTGGTCTCAATGACAAGATAAATCCCGATATGACAAAGACTCCGCAATTTCAATCGTTGGCTGAAGCGAACCAATTTTTAAACACGGTTCAACTTGCTCATATGCCCGGAACAGCCTACAGCTATCATAATCCCAATTACGTGCTGCTGGCGAACCTCGTGGAAAGTGTTAGCGGAGAGCGCTTTTCGGATTACCTGAAAAAACATATTTTTGAACCGCTAGGAATGAATCATACCTTCAGTGTCAGCACGACGCAGCAATTCTATAAGAATAATACTATCCCGCTAGGACATTACCTGAGCTTGGGACGCGCTATAAGTCAATCCGAACCGCTTTGGTTCATTGAGGGCCCCGCCGGCATCGTTTCAACCGCAGAGGACATGTCCCTATGGATGCTTTCCCAATATAATGGCCGCCTCGTTTCCCCTGTGCTGATGAAACAATATCATGCCGCAGGAGCGATCGGTCCTTACGGCATGGGCTGGCTTGCAAACCAAGATGCGTCTAGCGGCCAAACAATCTCCCACAGCGGCATTTTCTGGACCTACAAGTCAGAAGAACTGGTTTATTTGAACGAGCAAATGGGCATTGCCGTAATGTTTAATTCTGGTATAAACGCTTATGTGAATTACTCGGCATTTATTGATGGAATAGCGGATATCATGAGGGGGCAGGAACCCCAAACCTCGTTTGTAAACGGTCGGAATATGGAAATGATCATGATTGTGCTGATCATCGCTACGCTTGCATGGGGCATCTACGCCTATTTTCGCATACTTCGGAACAACCCCCGCCTAACGATTAGCAAATTGATTCTGATCACGGTTGGTAGACTAATCCCGGTTTTAATTCTCTTGTTTCTGTTCCCATTGGTTACATTCATCGGCGGAGGACGTGTGCTGCCTTGGTTTGGCATCTGGACTACCCTATCAACTCCAATCATATGGCTTATCGTATGGTCATTTGTGAATTTCGTGCATTTGGCTTGTTATATCTATGTCTATTTTCAGAATACAAAAAACGACCCTTTGGAGTTACCTCAGTAATCGATTTTTAGGTTCCTCTATTTAGTCCGCTATTATAGTATCTATTTAAGTATTCGGCCAAGAAGAATCAGGAGTTCTATGTATAGCTGACTTATAAAGCTAATTTAGCTTCTGAAATTACAAAAAGCTTCTATCTCACCGATGGGGAACAAGATCCCTTGGGCGAGGCAGAAGCTTTCTGTTATGCGATATTTTAACGATTAACCGAACAGTTTTGCCGCGTGGCGTTGTTCGTAAGCAGCGATCTCATCATCATGTTGAAGAGTCAGACCGATATCATCCAATCCTTGCAACAGGAATTGACGACGGTGCTCATCCAGATCAAAATCGATATGCAGTCCGTATGCATCAGTAATCGTTTTGTTTTCCAGATTTACATTCATCTCATAGCCTTCATGTGTCGCTGTACGTTGGAACAAGTCTTCAACTTGCTCTTCTGACAGCTTGATTGGCAAAATTCCGTTCTTAAAGCAGTTATTATAGAAGATGTCTGCATAAGATGGAGCGATGACACAACGGAATCCATAGTCCAAAATCGCCCATGGCGCATGCTCACGGGAAGATCCACAGCCAAAGTTGGCACGTGAGATCAGGATGGATGCCCCTTCATAACGAGGTTTGTTCATTTCGAAGGAAGCATTATTGTTGCCCTCTTCATCAAAACGCCATTCATAGAACAAAAATTGTCCAAATCCGGTACGTTCAATCCGTTTCAGGAACTGTTTTGGAATGATTGCGTCTGTATCTACATTGACCCGGTCTACCGGTGCAACAATGCCTTGTAATGTTTTGAATTCTTCCATATTAAACGTTCTCCCTTCTGTCTGTTATAGATTAGATCGCTGCTTCTGTTTTGAAATTCCAGTCCCGTACGTCCACAAAGTGACCCTTAACTGCTGCTGCTGCTGCCATTGCCGGAGATACCAGGTGCGTACGTCCTCCGCGTCCTTGGCGTCCTTCAAAGTTACGGTTGGACGTCGAAGCACAACGTTGACCTGGCTTCAATACATCCGGGTTCATCGCCAGACACATACTGCATCCCGCATCACGCCATTCAAATCCAGCTTCCGTAAAGATTTTATCCAAACCTTCTTGTTCAGCCTGAATTTTAACACGTCCTGAGCCTGGTACAACAATTGCTGTAACCTGACTGGATACCGTGTGACCTTTAGCCACTTGTGCTGCTGCACGCAGATCTTCGATCCGTCCGTTGGTGCAAGAACCGATAAATACATAATCAATTGGAATCTCGGCGATTGGTGTTCCCGGTTCAAGTCCCATATATTCAAGCGCTTTTTCAGCCGCTTTGCGTTCGTTTTCTGTAGGCAATTCAGCCGGAACAGGAACTTTCGAAGAAATGTCGGTTCCCATACCTGGGCTTGTTCCCCATGTCACTTGCGGAATCAATGTCTCTACATCGATTTCAACCATATGGTCGAACTCGGCACCTTCATCGGTTACAAGCTGTTTCCAACCTGCTACAGCTTCGTCGAATTTGGCATCCGCTGGTACGTATTCACGTCCACGCAGATATTCAAATGTTGTTTCATCCGGAGCGATCAATCCTGCTCTTGCTCCACCTTCGATGGACATGTTGCAGACCGTCATACGCTCTTCCATGCTCAACTCACGGATGGATTCGCCTGTGTACTCAATAACATAACCTGTTGCAAAGTCTGTACCGTATTTGGCGATGACTGCGAGGATCATGTCTTTTGCGGTTACACCCGGGTTACGTTTGCCGACAAAACGAACTTCCATCGTTTTGGCTTTTGCTTGTTGCAAACATTGAGTTGCCATAACGTGCTCAACTTCACTTGTTCCGATTCCGAATGCCAGTGCGCCAAACGCACCGTGTGTGGACGTATGACTGTCACCACATACAATCGTTTTACCCGGGTGAGTCAGACCCAGTTCAGGTCCCATAACATGCACAACGCCTTGATCAATCGTGTCCAGATCATACAATTTCACGCCGAAATCACGACAGTTTTGCGAAAGTGTATCAATTTGTTGTTTGGAGATAGGATCTGTAATGTTGAAACGGTCTTTCGTTGGAACGTTGTGGTCCATTGTCGCAAATGTCAGTTCAGGGCGGCGAACTTTACGTCCGCTGAGACGAAGACCTTCAAATGCCTGTGGAGAAGTTACTTCGTGCACCAGATGCAGATCGATATACAGAATGCTTGGTTTGCCTTCTTCTTGATGAATTACGTGATTTTCCCAAATTTTCTCAAACATCGTTTTTTTACTCATCATTTTCACCTCATTATAAGTTCGGTCCTTGGAAGAGCCTCTGTTTTCTTTAAAAAGTGAAGCTCTTGAATGACATAAATATATCACCCCGTCCTTCATTGTTCCAAGATATAATATCTATAGATGTAATAGGTTTAACCTATAATGTAATAAAGACAAATAAACCACTGCTCATCGCAGAGGTTTCAATTGATAACAATTATCATTATCAGATAAGTCTTATACTACGTTTTCGCTGCTTCGCTGTCAATGCTTTTTATCTAGATCATAACAAAACAGCCCTGAATCCAGAGCTGCTTTCCTAGTTGCTGTTATAAAATGAAAGTTATCATATCAACGCCTTTTATAGAGAGCGCTTGTCCGACTACTGTATTACAAACCGTTATTCGCAATCACATCTTTGTACCAATAGAAACTCTTTTTGCGTTTTCTCTCCAGTGTTCCATTGCCGTCATTATCCTGATCTACATAAATAAAGCCATATCGTTTCTCCATCTCTGAAGAAGAATAACTAATCAGATCAATCACTCCCCAACTGGTGTAGCCCAGCAGTTCAACACCGTCCAGAATTGCCTCATGCATCTGTTCCATGTGAGAGCGGAAATAATCAATACGATAATCATCCTGAATGCTGCCATCAGCTTCAATCGTGTCTACCGCTCCAATCCCATTTTCAACGATAAACAAGGGCACCTCATAACGGCTATACAGTTCATTCAGTGAGATGCGCAGACCTACCGGGTCAATCTGCCAGCCCCAATCATTCGTTTGCAGATACGGGTTCTTCACCCCTCCAGTTGTATTGCCACTCACCTGCTCCAATCGGTCGCCATCCACACTTGATACCAGGGACATATAATAACTGAATGAGATAAAGTCCACAGTGTGCACTTTCAGAATCTCTTCATCCCCCTCAAGCATATCCAGGTTAATTCCTTTTTCGGCAAAAAATCTCTTTGTAAAGTACGGATACGCTCCACGTACCTGTACATCCGTAAACATAAGATTGAATTGATTATCCCGGGAAGCAACGAGTACGTCTTCGGGATTACATGTATGAGCGTATGTTGTCAGTTTGGTAAGCATACATCCGATCTGGGAACCGGGAATGATCTCATGACAGTATTTCACTGCGAGCGCACTCGCTACAAATTGATGGTGTAACCCCTGATATACAGCCTGCTCCACATTTTCGAAACGCTCCGGAACAATACCACCACTCGTAAACGGATGACGAACAATGCTGTCAATTTCATTAAATGTAATCCAATACTTCACTTTGTCCTTATAACGGCTGAACACGGTTTTGCAAAAGTGAACAAAATACTCGACTACTTTCCGATCCGTCCATCCACCGTAGTGATTCACCAGATACATCGGCATCTCATAATGCGACAACGTAATCAATGGTTCAATCCCTTGTTCCAGCATGCCATCAATAACGCGGTCATAGAACTGCAAACCGGCTTCATTCGGCTCAGTTTCATTGCCATTAGGGAAAATTCGGGTCCATGCAATGGATAGTCGCAACGTTTTGAGTCCCATCTCCCCAAACAGGGCAAGATCCTCCTCGTAACGGTGGTAGAAATCAATGCCTCTGCGTTTCGGGTATTCTCTATCCGAGGTAGACTCCATCGCAGTTTTGATCTGCTCTTCATTGATCGCATTATGTTTTTTATACTCACTCTTGGCTACACCTTTGCGATAGATAGCAATGTCGGCTGTAGATAGACCTTTGCCATCCACATTCCACGCCCCTTCTGCCTGATTGGCAGCTATTGCCCCTCCCCATAGAAAATCTTCTGGAAACGTTCTTGTTGTATTGGTCATTGTGTATTCCTCCTTGGATTATCTCTGTGACTCTTTCATTCTTGCTCAATTGCGACTCATGACCCGATTGATATGAATAATCAAATACATCATCTCTTCATTGGAGATCGTATGTTCAAACCGGGCTTCAATATAATGCTTGATTAGTAGTACGCAGGCTTCTTCCTGCGGGTATTTATTCGCGATCTGCTCAAAGAGCTCATGATCCTGCGTGTTTAATGTTTTATGCTCAAAGAGCCGTTGAATGAAAAACTGCAAATGGGTCAAAAAGCGTGAATAGTTGATGCTATGTGTATCCAGCTCCACTTGGTAGTGAATTTTGATAATATTGAGTACATCCTTGACTGTATTGGTCATCATCATGACCTGATTCATATTGTCATCATTCTGCTGCGCATTAACGAGATGAAAGGCAATATTTGCCGCTTCCTCCTCAGGCAGGGAGAGACCAAGCTGTCTTTGAATGAGAGACAGACCATGCAACCCGATACTGAACTCCTGCGGATAGAACTTTTTCACTTCCCACAACATTCGGTTCTGGATCGTCATATTGTCCTTGAATCGCTTCATGGCCATATACAGGTGATCTGTTAATGCGACATAGAGATGATCACTCAGATGGCGGGACAATGTATGTTTCGCGTGGGAGATGATTTCATCAGCCAGAATCAGATATTCTTTTGGTGTTTCCTTCATCAGGGCGGTGAGATCTGAAGAGATCGTTTCATTTTCAAGGACATAGATCTTCTCGATCTCATCCTCACTCACGACATCTCCCGGTTTGCTCTTGTAGCCGATGCCCTTTCCCATCACAATAATTTCCTTGTCATCCTCACCACGTCTGGCAAGAACAATGCTCGAATTCAGTATTTTTACGACTTCCATATCAGGCTGCCTGCCTTTCATTCATATTTCAGCGGGTTATAGTTATAACACCGTAATTAATGGTTTCCCCGGTCCTGTTGTCGCCGAAGATTCATTGCCCAGCACCTCCAGATAATCCGATGAATTGGTCACAATTACAGGGGTCGTGGTGTCATAACCTGCGGCTTGTATAGCTTCAAGATCAAATTCAATCAGGAGCTGACCATGAGAGATCTGTTCTCCTTCATTCACTTTTACATCAAAATGCTGGCCTTTCAGTTTCACCGTATCCAATCCGACATGAATCAGAAGCTCTACCCCCTCTACCGATCTCAGACCGATGGAATGTTTGGTACGGAACACCGTCTCAACGGTACCATCAAACGGGGCAAACACCTTGCCAACACTTGGCTGAATCGCCATACCTTGTCCCATCGCTTCTTGCGAGAAGGCCTCGTCCTTCACCTCACTTAATGGCAGAACTTTACCTTCCAAAGGAGCAAAAACGATCTTTTTCGATTTGATCCCTGTGGATGGCTGGATTTCAGATTCACCTCTCGCTTTGTTTGTAGGACTGCCTTCCATCGACACTGCTGTTGGAACAACATCCTGAAATCCAATGACATATACGGCGACAAACGCGACAATGGCAGAGATCAGCATGGTAATGATCGCATAGATAATATTCATATGATCTTCACTGATAAACATAGGCATAGATGCAATCCCCGGACCCACGGCAGCATATGCCTTGAGATTCACAATACCTGCGAACAACCCAGCCACTCCGGCGCCGATCATGCAGGCAAACAGCGTTTTCTTGAGCCTTAAATGCACACCGTACAGAGCGGGTTCCGTGATACCGAATACACCTGAAATTCCTGCAGACAAAGCGACTTGTTTCAACTTGATGTCTTTGGTTTTGAATGACACTGCCAGTGCGCCTGCTCCCTGCGCCATATTGGATGCCAGCATCGCGACCAGCACCAGTGTTTCATATCCAGGTGAAGCCAAGGCTGCGAAAATAATGGGATAAAATACTTTATGCATACCAAACATGACAATCAGAGGCATCAGTATAGCCATAATGACAACGGTCAACCATCCAATCTTATCCTGAATCCAGTAGATCAGGTTGGACATTCCCGTTCCGAGATACATCCCCAGAGGTCCAAGTACAATCAGGGCAACTGGAGCAACAATGAGAATAACAATCAAAGGTTTAAGGAAAATTTTGACCGGCCCTGGTGAGATCTTGTCCGCGAACTTTTCAATGTAAGACATGAACCAGACCGTTAAAATAATGGGTACCACGGATGTCGCATATTGAACGGATGCAACAGGTATGCCAATAAAGGACACCGGATCTTCACCACCAAGCAGACCAATCATATTCGGGTGTAACATGATTCCACCAAACAGAACGGCAACAAAGGGGTTGGTTTTAAATCTATTTGCACTGGAATAAGCCAGTAGAATCGGAAGAAAGTAAAAGGCAGCATCAGACATGACACTCAAAACGGTATATGTCTGGCTCTCTTTGGACATCAGGCCGGTCACGGTCGCCAGTAGCAACAGTGCCTTAAGCATACCCGAGGCAGCAATGGCTGGGATAATAGGTTGGAAAATGCCTGCAATGACACTGGCAAAAGTATTAAACAGTCCTTTGGGGCTATAATCCGCTTTTTGTTTCTCCTGAGTTTCGTTTGATTGCCGAGTATCCATCATCTTGGCAAGTTCATTGTAGACGTACGCGACGTCATTACCGATAATAACCTGATATTGTCCGCCGCTATTCACTGCGCCAATAACACCATCAAGGCTCTTAATTTCTTGGGTCTTCGCCATATCCGGATTCTTCAGGGTAAGTCTGAGCCTGGTAGAGCAATGAATTAACGTATTGATATTATCATTGCCACCGACCAGCTCCATAATCGATTGGGCTAATTGTTTGTGATTCATGGTGCACCTCCGCCATTTTTTCTTGATGGGAACAAAAAAAGACCTAAAAAGGGTAGGAAAAAGAAACTCTTCCCACCCAATCTAGGTCTTGCCTGCCGAACAGTAACACGCCATCGTTGGATGAATTGTTATTCAATTATATAAACGAAATAGAATATGAATATTTGAAATGGTTCCGTACTAACATTTGAAACTGGCACGCATGAAAACGTTGATTTTGTTTTACCCGGGTAAGTGATTCTTATTAAGCGTTTTCAAAATCAGTATATCAACTCTTATGATGGAGTGCAAGCGGTTAAGCGAAATTAATGATTTCTTCATCTGTAATGATATAATGGTGGCATAACGAAAGGACTGACCAATGACGATGGAATTCAGACAACTTCAATATACGCTTCAAATTGCGGCCGAGCGCAATTTCTCCCGGGCAGCAGAGAAGCTGCATATTGCCCAACCTTCATTAAGCCAGCAATTATCCAAATTGGAAAAAGAATTGGGAGTACTGCTGTTTCAGCGTAATACAAGTACCGTGGAGTTAACCCATGCGGGTGTTACGTTTGTCGAGCAAGCCCAAAAGATCGTAGATGCCATGGAGCTATTGCGTCAGGAAATGTCAGACATCTCCCAGCTTCGCAAAGGTAAAGTCGTTGTAGGCAGCATGCCGATCACGGGCTCACACTTGCTCCCACATGTGCTTCCAGCGTTCCAACAAGCTTATCCCGAGATTGAGGTCACCTTATTGGAGGACTCCGGGCTTACGCTTGAGAAATTGACAGCAAGCGGCAAAGCAGATCTCAGTCTGCTATCTCTTCCTTTACAAGAGCCAAGCTTGTCTTATGTAACCATTGGAGAGGAACGGATTGATCTGGCGGTTCCCCCGAATCACCCTTTGGCACGCAGGGCAGATACGGAACATCCGATTCCTGTGCGAATTGAAGAGCTTCGGGATGAACCCTTTGTTGTATTGAAAAAAGGACAGGGCTTCCGCAAACTTACATTTGATCTCTGTGAGCAGGCTGGTTTTGATCCCCAAGTTGTGTTTGAGAGCACCAATATTGAAACCGTTCAGTCGCTGGTCGCCACAGGTATGGGCATTACCCTGGTTCCACGCTTTATTGCCCGTGCGCCGCGCAGTGAATTCGTACCTGTATATGTGCCACTTGCTGAGCCTACTCCCAGCAGAACACTTGTTGTGGCTTATCGTCAAGGAAGAGTACTGTCGAAGGCAGCCGAAGCATTCATCCATACGTTTCAACAAACCGTGGCCGAACTGTCAAAGGGAGACTAAGAAATTGCTCTATGGTATAAGTTCATTTCTTTAGGAACATTTCATACTGAACCAAAACAAAGGCTTGACCCTTATGGGCCAAGCCTTTGTCATATACTCGTTTCCCGCATCCGCAGGATAGAGTTCTTACATTGCAATCACAGTAACTGATTACAGTACAATGTTGCTTGTTAAGTTGTTTAGCTACAATGCTAATTTATAATGTTAACGTAGAAACGTACATAAGAAAACTTCATGTCTGGCGGTTTATTTACGCAAATTACGATCACTTGTCAGCCTGTTTTGCTGATTCATTACACGGCCTTCGTCCTGAACAGTTGAATCAGGGGGTGATAGCCCTCCTGCTCCATTCTCTAAGAATGCCCTAAAGTGATCTTCCCTTGTGTTATCCTGTTCCAGTCTCCTGAGCGTATCTTTCACATGGTTGTCCATTGATTGATCATCCTCCTTGGTGACGGGATAGTTATCATTACCCGCGTCCTGGAAGAATAAACACTTTTTCTGAAGAATTTTATTTCAGTTTTTATTTTTTGCCAAAATAAACCCCAGGTCGACGGTCTTCAAATACGGGAATCCTTCCGCGAACCTCATCCACCAGAGATGGACGAATAATTCCGGTCACGATCTCTTCCCCTTCGCCACCTTCAGCCACAATCTCACCCCAAGGATCAATGATGAGGGAATGTCCGAAAAATTCAGTCTCTCCCCCTTTACCCACACGGTTACAGGCGATCACATACATCTGATTCTCAATCGCTCGTGCCGTAAGTAACGTACGCCAGTGGTGCAGACGAGGTTTCGGCCATTCGGCGGGGACAATCAATGCCTTGGCACCATTCAATGCAAGGGTGCGGGCAAGCTCCGGGAAGCGGATGTCATAACAGATCGAAGCCCCCGCTGTAAGACCGTTCTGCAATTCAAAAATTTCAGGTTCCGCACCTGGCTGTAAATATTTCTCCTCATCCATCAGACGGAACAAATGTAATTTATCGTATCGTGTTACCTGTTTTCCTTCACGATTATAAGCGTACATTGTATTGTATATTTGACCATCCCGTTTCTCAGCGATTGACCCGCCAACGATGGAAATTTGATGTTTTTGAGCAAATGCAGACAGCCATTCCCGAGATTTCTGGCCTTCCGGGTCAGCGAGTTCATGAATTTGCGTCAGAGCGTAGCCCGTATTCCACATCTCAGGTAACACAGCCAGCCCCAGATCCGGATATTGTTCTACCGCACGCTCAAGCAACATCTGCATATGTTTATGATTGGCCTCAGGGTCTCCGAGTTGAATATCGCCCTGAATCAGGGCTACACGCATTTCTCCCTGTTGTTTTTCTGTCATGACAAGCACTCCTCTGAACCGTAATACCTGCTATCATAGCTTGATCCTCCTGAAGACTGCAAGCCTGTTTTTGTTATGAACTTCCACATAACAACTCAGGCAGCAGGGTCAACAATCGATCACTCGTGAGCGCATCACCCACATTCCATGTTGACTCCTCCACAGGGTATACCCGTCCATTCCGCACAGCCGGAAGAACCTTCCAACTGGGACTTTTCATCAGCATCTCTGTAGCCTGTCTTGCCACAACTTCCTCAGGCAGCATAACAAATACATGATCTCCCGCATACTGACGTACCGCTTCAGCCGAAATTTCCTTATAGGCTCTGCCTGCCGCAAGTGCTTCCTTCACTTTGGTAACTGGCCTGAATCCCATTGGATGATATAACATAGGCGCCAGACCGATATTGCCCATAACAAATAATCGTGCACCCCGATGGTATGTAAATACGGATGCCGTTTCCCCCTCTTCAATCACAGTATGGATCTTCGCCCACATCTGCTCAGTACGCTCCGCATAGGAGGTTAGCCAATGTTCAGCCTCCGGTTGTCTGTCAAACCAGCTGCCCAATCTGCGCATTCGTTCTTCCAACGTGGCATGTGAATTGTAAGCAAGCGTCGGTGCAATCCGGGAAAGTTGTTCATACTGTTGTTCATTGCTGCTATCAAAAATAATCAAATCCGGCTTCATGATAACAGCGGCTTCCACATTAACCGGAGCGACCGCGTCATATGTCTGATCTCCCAGTAACTGAATGCCCAGTATCATCAGATCCCCAGCGGAATCTCCGTAATACATCATTCGCTCCGGATTTACTGGAATATTCACATCATGACCCAACCAATCTTGTACTAATGTCTGCTGCTGAATCGATCTGTCATATTGACGAGGAGACAAACCAGTCATTTGGCGAAAACGCCTGCTGAAATAATACTCATCCTTAAACCCCACGCGACTCGCTATATCCCGAAGTGGTTCATCTGATTTGCGAAGCCAGTCCTTGGCATGTTTGATGCGAACATGATTCACATAATCGAGCGGCTTGTGACCCGTGAGTTGTCTGAAAAGAGTCGTATATTGTACAGGTCTGATCTCCGCAAGACGTGCCAGTTTCTGTACAGTGATTTCTTCAGCATAATGGTCGTCCACATACTGAATCGTACTGTGTAGTCTTGCTTCAATACTCTGTTCCGTCTTTGGAGAAGTGTACCGGGTAATGATCACCTCCATCCATTTTTGGAACTGTGCATTCAAATGACTGTATTCGGCATCCGTTTTATAATTCCGAAGGACATACATTTGCTCAAGCAACCCACTTAACGGAGCATAGGGATAACCATTCAATTGGTTTCTGTGCTCAAATACAGGTCGTGTAAAGAGCTCGGGATCACCCGTCAACACATGAATAACATCAAAAGCCATTACGATATATTTCAATTCCGAGTTATTACGATGTTCAATCTGGTACACCTCTCCCGGAGAAAGCGGATAAACACATCCCGTAGTAAACGGAAACTGTTCATGTCCAATATATAAATGCCCATCCCCTTCTTCGCAGATGAGGAAGGCATGTTTCTCACAAGCTACTTCCAGCATCACCTGTTCAGGTGGTTCAATTCGACGTACCAGATGACCCAGCCGAAACATGAATGCTGAAAAGAACAACGCTCCCCCATCGGCATCCAAAGCCTGCATGTCGGTTCACCTCGTTTTTCTAAAATGAGAATAATTATCAATCATTCTGTATGGTCTGATTATAAGCGAGCGATTGTTAATAATCCAGATATGACTTTAATCAGCAAAAAAGAGCGTTCAACGAAAAGTTGAAGGCTCCTTTCACTTTTTTATAACTGCATTACTCAAAGGTGTTACTGCTGCCTCACTAGCTCGTCACCATTATTGAATTATCTGTTTTGGCAGCTCTTGTAACAGCCACTCCCTGGAAAGAGCATCACTAGAAGCTTTTACGATATTAAAACGATATACTTTTCCTTCTTTCACCGCAGGCAGGTTCTTCCAGATTGTACTATCCAGCAATTCCTTGGTGGATTGCTTCGCATCGTCGGTCACAGGATCCAGAATAAATATCCGATCACCGGCAAATTCAGATAATTTTTCAGTCGAAATCTCTACAAATCCCATGTCTTCATCCAATACTTTCTGGATTTCCGCGGTTGGCTTCAGCCCGTCTTTTCCGTATAACAACTGTGGCAATCCTGCACCTGCCATGACAAACAGACGATTCCCGGGATACATGGTGAATACCGAAGCGGTCTCCCCTTCTTTTAATCCGTTCTCATGAAGTTGCGTCCACATCTCTTCCGTCGCTTTTTGATGAGCCGTAATCCAGTCCTCCGCTTCTTGCTTCTTATTCAATAAGTCGCCAAGGATACGCATGCGATCTTCTATTAAACCAAACGAATCAAATGTAACCGTAGGTGCAACCTTTGCGATCTGATCATATTGACCCTCGTCACTGTTGGAGAAAATGATCAGATCGGGATTCAGGTCTAACGCCTTTTCCACACTGATCGGAAATCCTACATCTTCTGCCTGAGCAACCTGATCATCAAATACGGTTCCCTCTTGACGAAGTATGCCGACAGGAACAACACCAAGCGCGAGCAGATCCCCTGTAACTTCTCCATGATAGATAACTCGCTTCGGATTTACAGGAATCTCAACTTCATGGCCAGTCCAGTCTTTGAATATCCGGGTCTCGCCCTCGTTCGTCTCTTCCGTTGCAGTCGTGGTCTCTGTCGTTTCTGTGGCTGCTTTGGAATCATCAGCGCCAGCAGCAGGTGTTGCAGCCTGATTTCCACAAGCCAGCAGCAGAATGGATAACCATGTGATCGTTAATAATACTCCCGTATTTCGTATGCCCTTTTTCATTTCTATTTCTCCCCCTATATCATGTGCGTTGTGCTAGAAATTAATGATATTGATTATCATTATCGGATATTATCATAAAACATGGCTTCTCTCAGCTCAATGGACAAAACGAAATGAGCACTTTCAGTTTTGTACAATACTCTGCTCTTTGCTCCTATGTACTGTATATTCAAGTGCATTTCCCTCTATACAGCTCGGGATTTGCGTGATAAATTAATGAGAACTATTTGCCATTTTTAATAACCGGAGTGATGAATATAATGACCCATTCAGACCATATAACTGCTCGTTCAGCTTTTAAGATACCGACTTCTGATGTGATGACACAGCTGCCAACGCAATTTTTTGCTACCCTTGTTCAAAATGTAAATCGTGAAATCACAAGTGGACATGACGTGATCAATCTGGGTCAGGGGAACCCGGATAAACCTACACCACCTCATATTGTGAAAACACTGCAAGAGTCGGCTGAGAATCCCCTCTACCACAAATACTCGCCTTTTAGAGGGTACTCTTTCCTGAAGGAAGCTGTCGCCAAACGTTATAAGGAAGATTACAACGTTGATCTGGATCCCGAGACTGAAGTTGCGATTCTGTTCGGAGGGAAAACAGGTCTAGTTCAGTTACCTCAGGTCCTGCTAAACCCCGGCGACACCGTTCTCGTTCCAGATCCGGGTTACCCGGATTACTGGTCTGGTGTTGCACTTGCCAAAGCAAATATGTCATTTATGCCTTTGCTGGAGTCCAACGCATTCCTGCCGGATTATGAAGCTGTTACAGCCGAAGATCGGGAGAAGGCCAAGCTGATGTTCCTGAACTATCCCAACAACCCAACGTCAGCAACGGCACCCCTTTCGTTCTACGAAGATACGGTTGAATTTGCCATTCAAAATCAAATCGTAGTAGCCAGCGACTTTGCTTACGGTGCAATTGGATTCGACGGACATCGTCCCGTAAGTTTCCTGCAAGCCCCTGGTGCCAAAGAAGTGGGCATTGAATTCTATACGTTATCCAAAACATACAATATGGCTGGATGGCGTGTTGGATTCGCACTCGGTAACGCAGAGATTGTCTCTAAAATCAATCTGCTTCAGGATCATATCTATGTCAGTCTTTTCGGTGGGATTCAAGCTGCGGCAACGGAAGCACTGACTGGCTCCCAGGAATGTGTTGCCTCGCTGGTTTCACGTTACGAATCCCGTCGCAATGCGTTTTATGACGCTCTATCCTCCATTGGTTGGCAAGCTTCCAAACCAGCAGGTTCATTCTTCAGTTGGTTGCCTGTACCTGCCGGTTATACCTCCGCTTCATTTGCAGACTTGTTACTACGAGAAGCCAAGGTGGCCGTAGCCCCAGGTATTGGTTTTGGTTCGCATGGTGAAGGCTATGTGCGCGCAGGACTGCTAAGTGATGAAAACCGATTACGCGAAGCTGTGGAGCGGATTGGCAAGCTGAATTTATTCAAGTAATTTACAGGACCATAACCCCTTTGCATATGCCAACTTTCCATGGTATGTTATAAGAAATATTGAACGAAACGTGATGACGGGACCAGTAAGAGAATATCAGTCGCGCCCAGAGAGTAAATTCCACCCTGCTGAAAGAATTTACCGCGACTCTTCTCTGAAACCTACCCCTGAGCGGCCTGTTACGTACAGGACAGTGCCTTCTGTTACAGGGCATGAAGCCGGATGATTTATTCATCAATAAAGGTGGTACCGCGGAAGTAACGAACTTTCGTCCTTTTTAACCAAAGGGCGGGAGTTTTTTTTGTACCCGCAAAAGCCTGCTCCAGAAGCACTTATTAATCATGTTTAAGGAAGTGAAACCATGACTTCACGTATTGTAGTTAAGATTGGAAGCAGTTCGCTTACAACGGAAGAAGGCGGTCTGGATCGCAGTTCGATCACTTTTTTTGCCGGAGAGATTGCAGCATTGGCTGATCAGGGCCATGAAGTACTTCTGGTCACCTCAGGAGCGGTAGCGGCCGGATTCCGGGAGATCGGTTATCCTCAGCGCCCCAAACTGCTACATGAGAAACAAGCCGCAGCGGCCGTTGGGCAGGCATTACTGATGCAGGCATATCAACAGGCTTTTGCAGCGCACCGCGTTACTACGGCGCAAATTCTGTTAACTCGTACAGACTTTCACAGTCGTAAACGCATGGGTAATGCGGGCATGACCGTAGAAGAGCTGCTCAAACAGCGAGTGATTCCGATTTTTAATGAGAATGATACGGTGTCGGTGGACGAATTGAAGTTTGGTGATAACGATCTGTTGTCCGCATTGGTTGCAAACCTGGTGAAGGCACAACATCTGATCATTCTTACGGATACCAACGGACTATACACCGCAGATCCGCGCAAAGATCCTTCTGCCGTTCGTTACGACCGTATTCCCGAAATAACGGCTGAGATCTATGCTTTTGCCGGCGGTTCAGGATCATCGGTTGGCACAGGCGGAATGCGATCCAAAGTTGATGCTGCCAAGGTTGCTACACGTGGAGGCGTACCGGTATTTGTGGGAAGTGTGAAAGAACCCGGAGATATGCAGAAGGCAGTGGATGGCACGGGCAAAGGAACTTACTTTGAGACACGACTCGCTTCGTTATCCCGTAAAAAGCAGTGGCTGGGCTTCATGTCCACTCCGCTGGGAACCGTCGTTGTGGATGATGGTGCTGAAGAAGCACTTGTCCATGGGGGCCATAGTCTTCTACCTGTAGGGGTCAAGCGAGTACTGGGAACATTCCATGCTGGAGACGTCGTAGAGGTCATTGGCATGGATGAAACCTTGCTCGGTCGCGGTATTGTCAATTATGATGATGACCAGCTTCGACTCATTGCCGGACTTCCCAGTGGAGAAGTGATGAAACAACTTGCCAGCATCCACAGACTTGAAGTTATTCATAGAGACGAATGGATTACGTTAAAATAAACATGAAGCAATATTAAGTTAAACTAATCATTTACACGTAATGGAGAGGACAGAAAAAACCTGAAAAAGCGGAGCGTTCGCCTTTATCACCGGATTTTCCCTTTAGAAAAGGGAATCGAAAAAATCTGGGGATAACAGCGATTGGAAGGTTATTCTGTCATCGTAGTGTCTGTGTAAATAATCTTTAGTCCAACATGTGGTTAAAATTTTAACTTTATATATATGAGGAGGAATTAAGATGAGTGAAGTCAGAGAAAAAGCCATCAAGGCCCAAGCCGCGGTTCCACAGCTGAACCGATTGAATACAGAACAGAAAAATACAGCCCTGCGTGTCATGGCAAATGCTTTGATTAAGGAGACAGATTCCATCATTACGGCAAACGCCGAAGATCTGGAACGCGGCAGAGAACAAGGTACACCGGAATCCATGCTGGACCGACTCGCCCTCAATAAAGAGCGCATTGTTGGCATTGCTGAAGGATTACGTCAGATTGCGGATCTCCCTGATCCAGTCGGTGAAGTATTGGAGACATTTACCCGTCCTAACGGATTGCATGTTGAAAAGCTTAGAGTGCCGATTGGTCTGATCGGTATCATCTACGAAGCTCGACCTAATGTAACCGTGGACGCAGCCGGATTATGTCTCAAAACAGGTAATGCGGTGCTTCTGCGCGGCGGCTCCTCTGCCCTGTCTTCCAATCGTAAAATTGTGGAGGTGCTGCATCAGGCACTCACAACGACAGACATGCCTGCTGATGCTTTGCAACTGGTTGAAGATGCAGATCGTGCTTCCGTAGATGAGATGCTCAAGTTGAACGGGCTGCTGGACGTTATCATCCCACGCGGAGGAGCTTCCCTCATTCGTAATGTGGTTGCCAACGCAACCGTACCTGTCATCGAAACTGGGGCGGGCATCTGCCATACCTATGTGGATGAATCAGCCGATCCAGTTATGGCAGCCGAAATTGCCATCAATGCCAAGGCACAACGTCCATCCGTATGTAACTCCATGGAAACGTTGCTGCTGCATGCCGCATACGCGGAAGAGCATCTGCCTGCTCTTGCCGAGCAATTCCGTGAGGCCAGTGTGGTCTTGAAAGGTTGCGACACGGTGCGCCGTCTTGTTCCTTCTGCCCTTGAGGCAACCGAGGAAGACTATGCGACCGAGTACAACGACTACATTTTAAATATCCGGGTGGTCGAGAACCTTGACGAAGCGATGCAGCACATCGCACATTATGGAACCAAACATTCCGAGTGTATCGTAACCCGGGATACAGCCCATGCAGAGCGTTTCATGCATGATGTGGATGCAGCAGCCGTCTATCACAATGCGTCCACACGTTTCACCGACGGATTTGAATTTGGTTATGGAGCCGAAATCGGAATCAGTACTCAGAAACTGCATGCTCGTGGACCGATGGGACTACCAGCACTGACATCAACCAAATATCGGATTACAGGCAATGGACAGATTCGTCAATAATATCCCAGCACCAGTTATATAGGAGGAACGATAAATATGAGTCAAGAGCAACAGACGTTACTACAACAGAAGATTACTTTCCACGGAGCAGGCGCGATGGCTGAAGCCATCGTGCGCGGACTGATCTCCCGCCTAGTCGTTCGTCCTCAGGATATTACGATGCTGAACCGCAGCAACCAGAAACGTCAGGAGGAGCTCAGCACCCGTTATGCAGTACATACCGGAACGGCCTCACAATCTCTGGATCATCTTGCCTCCACTCCGGTCATTGTACTCTGTATGAAACCCAAAGATGCTGCTGCAGCGCTGCGCGAGCTTGGTCCGCTGTTATCACCTGATCAACTGATCGTATCTGTCATTGCCGGATTATCAATCCGCACGATGCAGTCCTTGCTCGGTCGTAAACAGCCGATCGCCAGAACCATGCCAAATACGTCCAGTACAATCGGACTTGGCGCAACCGGTCTTGCCTTCTCTGCGGAGATTACGGATGATCAGCGCAGTACGGTAATGACCATGTTTGAAGCGGTTGGAATCGTGACCATTGTGCCTGAAGATAAACTCGAAGTGCTCACAGGGATTTCCGGAAG
This sequence comes from Paenibacillus sp. FSL R5-0701, assembly GCF_037973995.1. Classification (NCBI taxonomy): domain Bacteria; kingdom Bacillati; phylum Bacillota; class Bacilli; order Caryophanales; family Paenibacillaceae; genus Paenibacillus; species Paenibacillus sp. FSL R5-0701. Next base: position 4,380,791 of record NZ_CP150230.1, read on the forward strand.
CGGCCCTGCTTATGTATACTATCTAATGGAGGCCATGATTGCCGCAGGTATTCGTGGTGGCTTATCCAGCCAGCAATCTCGTGATCTCACTGTTCAGACGGTGCTTGGCGCGTCACGTATGGTACAACAAACCGGTTTGGAACCAATGAAGCTTCGTAGTGATGTGACATCCCCGGGAGGGGCAACCCAGGCAGCACTGAAAACGCTGGACGAAGGAGATTTCTTTGAAAATGTAATCGCAGCCGTCAACCGCTGTGCAGAGCGCTCACGGGAGATGGGAGCTGCTTTGGAAGGGGATTTAAAATGAATAACATGTGCACAGCCACATATCGTCTGCATGATGATCATGCAGACTTTCGCAAGAAAGCTCAGTCCATCGCGATTGGCATGACCGTGGGTAGCTGGACGGAGTTGCCGCAAGCACAACGTGAAGCAATGCAGAAGCATCTGGGCGAAGTAATCAGCGTAGAAGTCCATGAAGCTGATGGCATGGCTGCGGGTGAGCGTTACGCTGATATTACCATTGGATATCCTGATGTTAACTTCAGTCGTGATATCCCAGCCCTGCTCGTGACGGTCTTTGGCAAAATTTCAATGGATGGCCGGATCAAACTAACAAAGCTTGGTTTCTCGGATGGCTTCCTCAGTGCATTCCCGGGACCCAAGTTTGGACTGAATGGTGTTCGTGATCTGCTTGGTGTACACGACCGACCACTGTTAATGAGTATCTTCAAGTCAGTTATTGGGCTAAATGCAGATGAACTGCGTGAACAATTTATTCGTCAGGCTCTTGGTGGCGTTGATCTGATCAAGGACGATGAGATTCTGTTTGAGAATAAATTGACACCCATCGAAAAAAGAGTCGAGGTCTGCATGAAAGCTGCCGAACAGGCACGCAAGGAGACCGGCAAGAAACTTCTGTATGCAACCAATCTTACAGGACCTACATCTCGTCTGAAGCAACAAGCTGAACGTGCCATTGGCGCTGGAGCAAATGCATTATTGTTCAACGTATTGTCATACGGATATGATGTCCTGCATGAACTCAGCAGTGATCCTGATATCAATGTGCCGATTATGGCTCACCCTGCTCTTGCAGGTGCACTGTATCCTTCACCACATTACGGCATCTCGGCTTCGGTTGTACTTGGCCAGCTGATGCGTCTTGCGGGTGCCGATCTGGTGCTCTTCCCTTCTCCTTATGGTTCGGTTACAATGCCGAAGGAAGAAAACATGGCGATCACGGAGCAATTACTGACAGCTGATCTGCCAGTACGAACCAGTATGCCAGTGCCTTCAGCCGGTATACACCCAGGCCTTGTACCGCTTATTTTGCGCGACTTTGGCACAGATGTCATCGTTAATGCTGGTGGCGGTATTCATGGACATCCTATGGGCACTGAAGCAGGCGGACGTGCATTCCTGCAAGCCATTGAGGCAGCTCAGCGTTCCATTCCACTCGCTCAGTATGCAATCGAGCATCCAGAGCTGAAAAGCGCATTGGACCTGTGGGGTGGCGAACGATGAGAAGTGATAAAAAAACAGTCATTTTCTGTGACTTTGACGGTACGATTACCCTCTCGGACAACATCGTAGCGATCATGAAACATTTCAAGCCTGAGGGCATTGAAGCGATTATGAAAGATACGATCGAGCAGAACATCTCGCTGCGTGAAGGTGTTGGAGCCATGTTCGCTCTTCTGCCTGCATCCCAGAAAGATGAAATTGTGGAATTTGTACTTGGACAAGCGGGTATCCGTGAAGGATTCAGCGAGTTTCTTGTATATGTTCGCAGCGAAGGGATCGAATTCAATGTGACCAGCGGGGGTATGGACTTTTTTATCGAACCGTTACTCGCACCATTTCATATCCCGCAGGATCATGTCTTTTGCAACGGAGCTGACTTCTCGGGTGAAACCATTCGGATTGAATGGCCGAATCCCTGCCAGCCTCCTTGTGAGAACGGGTGCGGTATGTGTAAAACAACCGTGATTCGTACCTTCCCGGAAGAACAATACAATCGAATTCTTATTGGAGACAGTCTGACAGATTTTGAAGGTGCCAAAATTGCCGATCTCGTCTACTCACGCTCCATTTTGACGGATAAATGTATTGAACTTGGTGTGGACCATGTGCCATTCGCTACCTTTTACGATATCATCGAAGATATGAAACAGAAGCAAACACAAGGAGTGCTGTAAACGATGGGCTTTGAAAAGATTACATTGGAACACAAACGTCAGGTCCTTGAAGAACTGGCTGATATTAAAGCGTTGTTCGCCAGTCGTAACTGGTTCCCCGGAACAAGTGGCAATCTGTCAATGCGTGTAGGAGACTTTGACCCGGAGCAATTTTATTTTGCGGTTACCGCCTCAGGCAAAGACAAATCTCTTCGCACACCGGAAGACTTCCTTTTTGTGGACAAACACGGCAAAGCGATTGAGACAACAACGTTGAAACCAAGTGCCGAAACGTTGATTCACTGTGAAATCTATCGTTTGACCGGTTGTGGTGCTGTATTCCACGTGCATACCGTGTTTAACAACCTGATTAGCGAATTCTTTGGAGCAGATGGACACGTACCGATTCAAGGAATTGAATTGATCAAGGCTTTTAACATCTGGGAAGAAAATGCGGAGATTCGTGTACCCGTCCTGCCTAACTTTGCAGATATTCCATCTATCGCTGAATTGGTGCCAGGTGTACTTGATGCCAACGTACCAGGAATTTTGCTGCGTAACCACGGCATATATGCGTGGGGCAAGGATGCTTTTGAAGCGAAACGTCATCTGGAGGCTTTCGAATTCCTATTCGAAGTGATGTACCGTCAACTTCTCCTGAAGGGTGCTACGAAATAGCAATCATTTATTCGAAATCAAAGCTGGACAACCAAAAACACGCCAGAGGCTGGTATACATAAGCCTTTGGCGTGTTTTTGTTGTGGGATAACAGCGATTGAAAGGTAGCTCTGTCATCGTATTGTCAGTGTAAATAATCTCCAATTCAACTTGGATCGTAAATTACAGTCGATCATCCCGATCCTTGAATAAAAAGAGACTGTCTGCTCCCTCATCATTTCGATGAGCAGCACTATGGATACCCGTCCCCCTCTGCTTGCCAAACAGCAGCTTCAAGCCGCCAAAAATGAGCAGCAAGGATACAATGACGGTGTTCAGATAGGAACGGATCTCATACGTCATGAATGCATTAGGGAAGAGCTCATTCAGCTGTGGAATGACAAGACGGATCGCCAGGTAATATAGACCCAGCGCGGCAATCCCGAATCCAATCAGACGCTGATGGCGGGCCCAGTCCTTGAAGATCGGTTGATCAACCAAAGGCTCGCGTCCATAGCGACTGGAACACTGTAGCCCGTCAAAGAAGCTGTAGAACCAGATCAACGGAATCATGAACAGGAACACCGATAAATGAAGCAGGTCCAGAATATAGATGCTTGCAAGGAACAGGAACATTAATTGCATGCCTCTTTTTTGCAATCCCAGATAGAGATGACCCGCACCTGGAAAAGCGGAAAGCAGCGTTGCAAGCACTTTGCTACGTCGTCCGGCTACTCTGCCCATCTCCAATTCTTCGAATAATGTCCGATCCTGCAACACCTCACCAGCCTGCTTACGGTGGACATGTTGCACCGCATCAAACATGCAGTATACCCAAATTACTGGAAGAATGAGTAAGAACATTAGAAACACCGATTCATTGGTGATCGAAGCTACAAAAACCATCATGGCAAATGAACCAAAGAACGCCATCAGAAACGACAATCCGCGATGCAACAATCCCAGATGAAGGTGTCCCAATCCCGGAACAAATGAGAGCAAAATGGTGAAGAATCGTTCACCCTCACTGCCTTTTTGGTACATGGGTTGACCATAGGGCCCCTCTGGATGGCCATATTCACCACCTGGATGTTGATGTAGCTCATCTTCATTCATCTGCTCCATAGGCCCTTGTTGACCCATGTATGCTCCCTGGTAGGCTGCTCCTTGGTGTGGAGGAGCTCCATAAGGCGCACCGTATCCCCTATAATGAGCATCTCGTGCAGAAGGCGCACGGAGTAGAACAATAATCATGTCCAGCATACTGATCCCCCAGAAAAAAGCGGCAAAAAGTGCACCGATAATCATTAAATCTTGATCATTAGTGACCATTGCTAGCATAAAAGAGCCAACAGCTGTTCCGAAGAAAAGCAATGGATAAATCACAGCCCTTGCGGCCCGTCCCCAATACATGAAACCGAGACCTGGTATCAGGTTTAATAGAAATGCGAGTAATTTGTTACGATCTGAGTGCACAGTCGTCATCCTTTCTTTTCAGGCAATGCGAAACTATTTATGGTTTAGGCTTGAAGTTATCCAGCCATGAAGTGGCTGCCTCCGTCCATTTCTCGGTAAAAGACCCTCTGTGGTCGCCATCCTGGAACTTGTGATATGGTGCTACCTTGTCAAAAAGTCCAGACGAGAGGAAGATCAATGTCAAACAGGCCGCTACCGCGTAATGGAACACTTTATGATCAAGCCAGCGCCGGTTTCGCCCAGCACGGGATTTGCGTTGTACCTTGGGTGATTGAATGCCCTCAATCCGATGCATGACTGAATCCGCAAACCCTGTTGGGTCATGTAGCGGAGGCAGTTCTCCATGGATACCAAGCGCTTCCAGATAGATGTCCATCGCATCCGGATCTTCCATCAGAAGCTGTTCCATTTGGTTCGCTTGAGTTTCACTCATATGGCCTTCAATATATTCAGTCCATTGCGCAGCGGTATACTTCTCCTGTTTACTCATACCATTCATCCTCCTTCCAATGTTTTCGAATCCACTGCCGGGCACGATACAAGCGGGATTCCACAGTCTTCACAGCCACCTGTGCATCACTGGCAATCTGCTCATAATTTTTTTCGCTTAGATAATACGCAGTGATAATGTCACGATGTTGAGCAGGCAACTGATTAATTCGCTCGCGAAGTTTATCCTGACGTTCTTCACGAACGAGACGGGTAAGAACGTCTTCATCCCGTCCGGGCATATTGATTATTTTTTCTTCTCCACCCAGATCCTCAGCAGTTCGTCTGCCCAGCTTGCGTTTGGCATCAATCGCTTTGTGAAAGGCAATTCGGGTTAACCACGTTTTGAAACCTTCAGAACGGTAGTCGGGGAGAGACTTATACATCTGTATGAACGCCTCCTGAGCTGCATCCTGTGCTTCCTGATCGTTCCTGAGTACGGAATAGGCCACATGGTATACATGCTGGCTATATTTATCAATCAGAGTACGCATCTGGGATGTATCTCCTTGACGGATTTGTTCGATTACGCGCGCTTCATCAATAACTCTCCCCTCCTCTCCAATACTATAGACGACAGCTTGTGTGTTAACCCCTGCGTGATCCATCAAATTTTTGTAAAACAAAATGAAATCATTGCCTGAAAGGTTGATGTTGCTGATCACTCATCCAATCTTTAATCCAAAAAAACAGGCACAGAATGACTTCTGGCCTGTTTCTTGTCCCTGTCTACGCTGGAATTAACGTCCACCATTACGAAACCGCTGTGTGTACGCCTTCGCGTCTTGAACGGTCTTGACACGATTGCGACTCCACTCAAGCAGGATTCGATCGATATACCGGAAATGTACTTTGCCTGCAAAAACCGCTTCCTTCAGAGCCATGAGAATCAATTCCTCTTGATAACGGTCCTGATCCAACCAGCCGGATATCGTCTCGCACTCCATTGGCGAGAGCGGACGTCCGAATTCTTTTTCGAAAATGGAGAACATGTTCCGTTCTTCCTCTTCTTTTTGAACACTGTTCGAATCTTGACGTGCTGTATTGCTGCGCTGCTGCTCCGCACGGAATGCGGCTACTTCTTCAGCAGTACATGCTGCAAGCTTGGCATATAATCCATGTAAATCATATCGCTCGTACTGGATGTCCCGTTCTTCGTCACGGTGCTCGTCAATAGCAATATACCCATCCCTCATCAGACGTTGCAACATTCTGGCAATGCCTTCAGGTGCAAGCCCCATGCGCGCCGCAAGCTCTTCAAGCGTGGGAAACTCATTGAACTCTGCCTGACGGAACCCTAACAGTTGAATCAGAAGAAGCACTTCTGCATCTGATAGGCCAAGCTGGTGATAATAACGTAACAAGGCATACGGCAGATGGGCTGTACCCGAAGTCATGCCATAAGCTGCTCCATCCAACCAAGCTTTGGATGTGGTGTCTTCCATAGACGCTCCCCGGTTAAGCATTAAGGGTACAGACGATAGAGCATACGTGGGAATGCGATTGTTTCACGTACATGATCCAAACCACAGATCCATGCTACCGTCCGCTCCAATCCCAGACCGAAACCGGAGTGAGGAACCGATCCGTATTTACGCAAATCCAGATACCATTGGTAAGCTTCATCCGAGAGATTGTGCTCCTCAAAACGTTGTTGCATCAATTCCGGATCATCGATACGTTGCGAACCGCCAATAATCTCTCCGTAGCCTTCTGGTGCAATCATATCCGCACAGAGGACAACTTCAGGACGATTCGGATCTGGTTTCATATAAAATGCCTTGATTCCAGCAGGGTAATGCGTGATAAAGACCGGTGTATTGTACTTCTCAGCAATTGCTGTTTCGTGTGGTGCACCAAAGTCTTCTCCCCAAGGAATATCAAAGCCTTGTCCATGCAGGAACTCAATTGCTTCATCATACGTAATTCGTGGGAATGGCGCTACGATGCCTTCGAGTTTGGATACGTCACGACCGATAGATTCCAGTTCTGCACGGCAGTTTTTCACCACGGATTGAACGACATGAGCGATAAATTTCTCTTGTACACGCAGACTCTCCTCGTGATCTACAAATGCCATTTCCGGCTCAATCATCCAGAACTCAATCAAGTGACGACGTGTTTTGGACTTCTCTGCACGGAATGTTGGACCGAAGGAATATACCTTGCCCAGCGCCATGGCTGCAGCTTCCATATACAATTGACCACTTTGTGTCAGATAAGCATCTTCATCAAAGTATTTGATGTGGAACAGGTTAGTTGTTCCTTCCGCAGACGATGGTGTCAAAATAGGAGGATCAACTTGTGTGAATCCGTTACCATCAAAGAACTGCTGAACAGCGCGAATAATCTCTGCACGAATCACCATAACAGCACGCTGCTTCGTGGAACGAAGCCACAGATGACGATGATCCATCAAGAAATCAACACCATGCTCTTTAGGCGTAATTGGATAGTTTTCAGTCAGGTGAATGATCTCAACCCCTGTAACAGTCATCTCGTAACCAGACGCACTGCGAGGTTCTTCACGAATAATACCTGTAACATACAAAGAGCTTTCTTGAGTCAGGCTTTTGGCATTGTTCCAGATCTCTTCACTAACTTCACTTTTTACAACAACCCCTTGGATATATCCGGTTCCATCACGCAGCTGCAAAAACTGAATTTTACCGCTGGAACGTTTGTTGTTAATCCAGGCACCGATTGTTACGGTTTCGCCCACATGCTCGTTCACATTACGAATTACACAATTCGTATTCATGCCCATATCTCCCCTTGGTTCCTGAATTTGAAAATGCAGCGGGCAGGCTTATGCCTGTCCTCTGCACTTCCTTGTCATTCTATATTTACTTTACAGTTAGATTACTGAGAATTCAATACGATTCGGTGTGTATCACGTGCAATGACCAATTCTTCGTTTGTTGGCACAACGAGAACTTCCACTTTGGAGTTCGCTGTTGTGATCCGGCGTGGTTCGCCAGAACGAATGGCATTCAGCGCTTCATCCAGTTCAACACCCAGATAAGTGAGCTGCTCACATACTTTTTGGCGAAGTACAACGGAGTTCTCACCTACACCAGCCGTAAAGACGATCACGTCTACACCGTTCATTGCAGCTGCATATGATCCGATGTATTTACGCAGACGGTACTCGTACATTTCAAAAGCAAGTGTGGAGTTGGCATCGCCATTCTCCATACCTTCCGTAATCTCACGCATGTCACTGCTGATTCCGGAGATCGCAAGCAATCCACTGTGTTTGTTCAACATGGAGTTCACTTCGCTTACGCTCAGTTCTTCCTTGTTCATTACATAAGGTACGATGGCTGGGTCAAGGTCACCAGAACGTGTTCCCATCATCAGTCCTTCAAGCGGAGTCATACCCATCGAAGTATCCACGGATACGCCACCTTTAACTGCTGTTACACTACCACCGTTACCGACGTGACAAGTGATAATTTTCAGATCTTCCACTGGACGATCCAGATATTCAGCAGCTGCCTTGCTTACGAAATCATGGGAAGTACCATGTGCGCCGTAGCGACGTACTTTATATTTTTTGTAAAGCACACGCGGAATAGCATACAGATAAGCTTTTTCCGGCATCGTCTGATGGAACGCTGTATCAAAGACCATAACCTGTGGCACACCAGGCATATTTAATTCGGCCGCACGAATACCCATCATTGCTGCAGGGTTATGAAGTGGAGCCAAGTCGAACAAACGACGAATTTCAGCTTTAGCAGCATCATCTACCAATGCAGATTCTTTAAATGCTTCACCACCGTGAACAACACGGTGTCCAACAGCTTGAATTTCACTTACAGAATCCAGTACACCATTTTCTTTGTGAGTCAAAATATCAATGACTTTACGGATCGCTGTTGTATGCTCCAGAATTTCACTAACTTCTGTAACATCCTCACGGCCTGTCGGTTTGTGTGTCAGAATGGAGGAATCCATTCCGATCCGCTCTACCAGACCTTTAGCCAGTACAGATTCGTCAGTCATATTATACAGTTGATATTTGAGCGAGGAACTCCCCGCATTAATTACGAGTACTTTCACAGTCGGTCACCATCCTTGTCGTACTTGAAGAATCCTTCGCCTGTTTTGGCACCCAGGTGTCCTGCACGCACCATTTTCTTCAGGACTGTAGAAGGACGATATTTCAATTCTCCGAATTCACGGAACATTCTTTCGAGTGCAGCTTCAACAGAATCCAATCCGAAACGGTCAGCCATTTCGAGTGGTCCATGTTGGAAGTTGTATCCGATACGCATTGCGTCATCGATATCTTCAGCAGATGCAACACCTTCTTGCAATACATGCAACGCTTCGTTAATCAGCAGGCAGATCAAGCGGGAAGTTACGAATCCAGGGGATTCATAAATCATGACTCCTTTTTTGTCCGCTACTTCTTCAACAAAACGTCTGGTCTCTTCGAATGTTGTATCCGAAGTTTTCAGTCCACGAATAATCTCTACAAGATCAACCCGGGATACCGGGTGAATAAAGTGCATACCAATAACACGCTCTGGGTATTTGGTCGAGCTTGCAAGCTCGGTCAAACTCAGCGTGGATGTATTACTTGCAAGAATGACATTGCTTGGACAAACTTGGTCCAGTTGGCTGAATACTGCTTTTTTCGCATCCAGATCCTCTGAAATCGTCTCAATGACCATGTCGCAAGTTCCAAGTTCAGCTAAATGAGCTACCTTGGTAATACGGGAAAGAATCAATTTCTTCTCCGCTTTTGTAATCGCCCATTTCTCCAGTTGTTTATCCAGATTGGTTTCGATCATGTCATATGCATGATCCAGCTTTTGTGTTGTATGCTCCACGAGAAGCACATCAAGTCCTTTGGCTGCGAGCATCTGGGAAATACCTTGCCCCATCGTACCGCCGCCGACAACTCCTATTTTTTTGAAAAACATGGTTCTGCTCCATCCTTTCGGTTCTCTATTTCTCTATTGTACCCTGTTCGCCGAAAATTACAAATTTCGACCCAACATATAATAATATCTTAGCACGAGTGAAATGTAAAAAAAAATAACCAGCATAAATAAATTATGCTGGTAGAAGGGCACTGTCACGAAATTGACAACGAAATTGTTCGCCAGACAAAACTTCCTCACGGATCAAGATGTCGAGTGAATTGTCGAAAATTGTCCGTTGTGCTTCAAGCAACTGCTTCGTCTGTTCCATCAGTTCTTGCAGAATTAATTTATTCTCTCGCATCAGTTCCTCGGTTGTGACCATATCCATGTTCACAATCCCAAGTGAAGTCAACCCCGAAGCCATCATCGTCTGAACAACATTGGTTGCCTGATCAAAGTCATTGCGTGACCCTGTGGAACGACCACCGTAGTACATTTCCTCCGCAGCTGCTCCTCCGAGTGCAATCATGATCTGCTCTTCCAGGAAGCGCTTCGTATAAAGGAACTGTTCCTGTTGCGGGTTATGACGTACATATCCCAGCGCCTGACCACGCGGACTAAGTGCCACCTGACTAACACTGCCTGGACGAACGAGTTCAGCCATAATGGCATGTCCCAACTCATGAATGGCGACCCTTTTCTTCTCTTCCACGCTGGACTCACGGTCTGTCTTCTCACCCATCATGACTTTATCAATAGCCAGGGACAAATGCCGCTGTTCAATGTTTAACAGCCCGTCTCTCATGGCGTATATTGCTGCTTCGTTCATCACACTTTCGAGCTGTGCACCGGAGAAACCATATGATTCTTCCGCTGTTTTCTCCAGATTAACTTCCTTCAACAGAGGTTTGTTCACCGCATGCAGTTCCAGGATATGCTTTCTGCCCTTTTTGTCAGGCAAGTCCACTTGAATGTGGCGGTCAAAACGTCCCGGTCGCGTCAGGGCGCTATCCAGCATCTCTTTACGGTTCGTTGCAGCGATAACCAGAATTCTTGGCGTATCGGAAGAATAGATTCCGTCCATTTCCGTCAGGAGCTGATTGAGGGTCTGATCATATTCACGCTGTTGACCACCCTCACGTTTCCCCCCGATGACATCGATTTCATCGATAAAGATAATAGCGTTTTCCTTATTTTCCTTGGTGGCACGGGTTCTTGCGTCCTTGAACAAATCCCGAATTCTGCTGGCACCCACACCAACATACATTTCCACGAACTCACTACCCGATGCTGCTACAAAAATAGAATCGGTGTAATGGGCAGCAGCCTTGGCCATCAACGTTTTCCCTGTCCCTGGAGGGCCCGTCAGCAAAATCCCTTTTAACGGGCGAATCCCGAACTTCCGGATTTCTTCATGTTTGATCAGAAAGTCAAGCGCTTCACGCAATTCCTGCTTAGCACTGTCTTGTCCGCCAATTTCTTCAAAAGTAAGCTTGGAAGGTCCTTTTTTCTTCCGTTTACGTTCCTGTGCAGCGCCTACTGTAATCCCGCCACGCATTTGCATCATGAACAGCAAAGCTCCGATAAGCACTGCTGCAATCAGGATCGGAACAATATTAACACCAGTAAAAGCAAGGAAAATAATCAATACGGGAAAAAATCCGATGGCAACTTCTTTTGTCCACTTAGGCATTAGGCCACACTCCTATCTGACCGGGCACACGCGGCAGAATAATAAACTTGCTGGCATCTCCGTCTCTGAGACTGACATATACATTGTTGTCATCCATCGCTGTATTTACCTTCATTCCATTCGTCGCCATCTTTGACAACGTTGGTGTAATCTCGGTGTATTGCTTGTTCTCCATCGCCTGAGCTACGGTGAACATCGCATCCCCCCACCAACTTTCCAGCGCTTCACTGGAATGATCCACAACATCCAACTTTAGTGAGCGTGTTCCAATCAGGGTCTGTCCTTCTTTGTGAATATATTGTACCAGTCTGCCCAAATCAACATCAGGTTGCAGATCCAGTTTCAATTGTACATCATTGCGGTTAATAGTTAATTGAACGTCATTGACTCCATCGTACTGGGTAACCATCTTTTCAATCGGATTCTGCACGGCCACTTGACGATATACAAACCAACCTCCAAACAACACAACGGCTGAAATGACGGCAGTTATAGCAATAGGCAATACTTTTAGCTTCAAGTGAATTACCCCTCCCAGAATTTGGCCCAACTTACTGGCTTATTGGTATATACGAATATGTGCACATTGACTCCTGCGAGAATTTCGACAGGATTATTTGTTTTTGAATGTAACTTTGAGTACATATCTGAGTATATCACATCGTATATACAATTTCGAAGGCGAAAATATGAATAAATTATTAATTTTAACTATTTAAATCAAATATGTTTACAGGCAACACAAAGAACCGGTTCAGTCGGATATCCGTCTGCCGGTTCTTTCATTTCTTTAAATTCTCTAGTTATGTCACTCTATTTGTTCTAGCTGTTCGGGAGTGTGTAGATCAGGTCCACCTGTTCTCCATTGCTAAAACGATAAAAGCGATAGTGGTTATGCGTACCGTCTTTATAATACACTTGCCACACATATATTCCATTCACAACTCCGGGCATGATTCGCTTAATCTCGCCGGCAGGAACCTCAGAACTGAAGCGATTGCGTATCTGCGCTTCGGACATACCATTCTGTAGCAATTCACTGTGTACAGCGTTTGCACCCGTAGCAGGTTGATTGTTTGCGTCGAACTTAACCCAGACCATAACATCCTGGTTATCCTTGTTTTTGCCGATCAGGGTCCAGTAGATGTTGTCAGAGCCTTCTTTGTCTCCCCAGATGTACTTGCGCAATTCATCATAGGATGTAATGCCCAGTTGCTTCTGTGCTGCCTGTATAGCGAGCGCTTCTTCCTTGCGCTGGTCCTGCGTGACATAGACGTAATAACGCTGAAGTCCAAACAGAATCAGAACCAGTGCAAGCAGCGAAATCCATATCCACTTCTTTTTTTTCTTCAAAAGCCGAACTTCCTTTCCCTATGATGCTGTCCTGCAATTAACGAGCAAGCAGACCATCAAATGCCAATTGAGACTCCCGCAAAATGCGTTCTTCATCCAGCGTAAGACATTCGCCATGTTTCACCACTTGTTTTCCATCCACCCATACGTGCTCAACATCTTTGGCAGAAGCCGAGTAGATCGCATGTGAGATCAGGTCTGTATGTGGATAGAAATGTGCCTGTTCAATGTCCAAGGCGATAAAGTCAGCCTTCATGCCGACCTGGAGTGCTCCGGTATTGTTCAAGAAGATAGATTTGGCACCGTATGACGTTCCGAGTAGTAACGCTTCGCCTGCTGGCACTGCCGTCGGGTCACCAGATACACCTTTGTGGATCAATGCAGCCAGTCTCATTTCCTCGAACATATCCAGGTTGTTGTTGCTTGCCGGTCCGTCTGTTCCGAGTGACACGGTAACTCCTGCTTTCAGCAACGCAGGTACCCGCGCAACACCGGAAGCGAGTTTCAGGTTACTTCCCGGGTTATGGGATACAGCCACATCATGACGGGCCAGAATCTCAATCTCTTCGTCATTCAGATGCACCGCATGTGCAACCAGGGATGGACGAGAGAAAAAGCCCAGTTTCTCCAGATGTGCCACAGGACGCAGTCCATAATCAGCCACGTTCTGCTCGACTTCACGAAGCGTTTCCGACATATGTGTATGAAGGGGAAGGTTTAGGTCGTTCGCGACCTGCACAAGCTTCTCTATGTAGTCAGGAGGGCATGTATATGGTGCATGTGGCGAGATTACAGCTGTTATACGACCATCTGCCTGTCCATTCCACTCACGTGCAAACGCTGCCGACTCCTCCAGCTTCCGCAATTGCTCTTCTTCCGAGCACAGCCCGATTACACCACGTGCCAGTGCTGCTCTAACGCCGGATTGCTCCACAACTTTGGCCACTTGATCCATGTGATCGTACATGTCCAGGAAAGCTGTAGTTCCGCCTTTCAACATTTCAAGCACCGATAGCGAAGTTCCCCAATATACGTCTTCTGAAGTCAATTTTGCTTCCATCGGCCACATTTTTTCCTGCAACCATACTTGCAACGCAAGATCGTCTCCGTGCCCTCTGAGCAACGACATTGCTGCATGACCATGCGTATTGATCAGACCCGGCAGGAAGAACAATCCTTTTCCATCCACTTTGGTACAATTTTTGTCTTCATCCGGCAATGTCTCACCAATATGCACAATCTTGTCATTCTCAACAACCATGTATCCTTGAACCACGTTCCATGTTGCGCCTTCATTAACGGCAAATTTGCCGTTGTGGATTACCCATCTATTTGTTGTCATCTTCCTCGTCGTCCTTTCCAGTCTCCAAGTAATAGGCCAAACTAAGCAGATCCGTAGTAAAGTCAGCATGGTGAATGCGGATATGCGGCGGTGTTTTTAGAATTGTTGGTGCAAAATTAAGGATCGCTTCGATTCCGGATTCAATAAGCTGATCGGCTACATTTTGGGCTTCCGTATCCGGAACCGTGATAATTCCGATGCGGATGTTATCCGTTTTAACCGCCTCCGTCAATTCATCCATTGGTTTTACTGTCAAACTGTTGATTTGACTACCAATCTTCGGTCCATATGCATCAAATACAGCAACAATCTTCATGTTGTCTTTCAGATATGCGTTGTAGTTGGACAAGGCTTGACCTAGATTACCCGCGCCTACCAGAGCTACATTAATTTGCTGATCAATCTTGAGAATGTGACGAATTTTCTCGATCAAATAGGATACATCATACCCGATCCCTTTACGACCAAAATCACCGAAGTAAGCCAGGTCTTTACGAATTTGGGCCGGATTCAGGTCCAGCCTCTGTCCAAGCTCTTGAGAAGAAACAGTAGCCACCTCACGCTGATGCAACTCGTTCAAATAACGCAAGTATACAGGCAGACGTCGTACCACCGCTTCCGAAATTTTATCCGATTTCATTCTTGCTCCCCCTTACCAAGGCCACGATAAAATAATAGATGAAAAGATGAGCATTCTGTATAAACTCAAAGATAAACGTGACATTTTATACAGAATGCTCCTTGTAATTTAGGTTATAAGTTCTTACGTGCAACTGCTTTAATCGGATACGGAAATATCTAATAAAGTTTAACGCCAAACGATAGTGTCATGCAATGATGTAACGAACAAAACAACCATTATTTTTGTTCATTAGCAGATTTTTCCAACCACTCGGTAATTCGTGGAACCATCTGCTCCGTGAGCATGTGTTCCATTTTGGGACCAGGTAATGAATATAAAAAGAATTTACCATAGTACGCTTCAATCACCCGTGTATCATAAACAATGACAATTCCTCTGTCCTTCGCTGTACGCACCAACCGGCCAAATCCCTGTTTGAAACGAATGACCGCTTGCGGCACGGACAGTTTCATGAACGGATTTTTCTTCTGTTCCTGAAGCAGCTCACTCTTGGCTTCCACCAACGGATGATTCGGTGGCTGGAAAGGCAGTCGAACAATAGCGAGACAGGTTAGGGCCTCTCCCGGGATATCTACACCCTCCCAGAAGCTGCTTGTGCCCAAAAGTACCGTTGCTTTGGCATCTTGGAACCTGCGAGTCAATTTGGAACGACTTCCACTGTCAACGCCTTGCCCAAGCAACGAGATGTCGTTACCAGATAGCGCCTCCTTCAGCGGATCATAGACCTGTCGCAGCATCTTGTATGAAGTAAACAGAACCATCATGCGTCCACGCGTGGCAATTGCCGTCTCTGCGAGTGATTGCACCAGCATATTAACAAAGTGCGCATCACCCACACTTCCCTTCACACTTGGGAAATCACGCGGAATCACCAGAAGTGCCTGATCGCGATAGTTGAAAGGTGATGGCAGCATCGACGTTAACAGCCGATTATTCTCGGAAGCTTCCTGCAAGCCAAGCTGTTCAATCATGAACTGGAATGACTTATCCACAGAGAGCGTAGCCGATGTAAGCACAACACTTTTCTTTTTGTCAAAAAACAAATCCTTAAGCTGTGCACTGACATCTACAGGTACGGCATACAGCTGGAGAGATTTACTGCGGAACTGGCCGCTGGCTTCCATCCAGTACACCGTTTTGGCGTCATCCATACGCATGAAGAAACGTAGATTCTCCTTCAATGTGGTCAGATCTTTCAGCAATCCTGTAATGTCTGTGATCAGACTATCCGATTGATAATCATCCTGATCTTCTTTCACCTCAAGCAGCAATTTGTCCCCTTTGCGAACCAAATCGCCCAGAGTCACATAGATCTGGTTCTCCAGATCCTGCAACTCCTGCCATTTCGCAGGTTTCTGAGATGCTTTCAGACGCAGTGAAAATTGCCCCGTTTCTCCCGGTGAAGCATCACTTCGTTCAGGCAACAGACCGAACAAGGCATCGCTCATACGATCCCACAGCTCCTTAACTTCAAGAGCGAGCGGGAACATCTGATCCACCATGGAGCCCCATTGCACCGAATTTTCATGCCCGGATAACTGGGAACGAAGCATAGGCAGCTGACCATTACGACTGTCTTTAAATAGGCGGGTCAGTGTATGAACCAAGGTGAAATATTTCATATGCATTCCAAGATGTTTACCAGCGACATCCTCCAGATGATGTGCCTCGTCGATCACAAGACTCTCATAGGCTGGCAGCAGCTGATGCGCGGCTTTCACATCCGTAAATAATTTGGAGTGATTGGTGATTACGATATCAGACAACCCTGCCTCATGTTTGGCACGATGGTAGAAACATTTGCGGAACCATGGACATGATCTTCCCAGACAAGACTCAGATTCGCTCTGTACCGTCTCCCAGAAGTCCCCTCCGCGTCCGCTAAGGTTAAGTTCCTCATCATCTCCGGTTTCGGTCTGCGTAAGCCAGACAATCATCTGAGCTGCTGTGAAATAATCCTCTTTGGGTGTGGCGAACTCACGTTTATTGATTTTGTGTTCAAATTTTCGCAGGCACAGGTAATGTCCACGCCCTTTGAAGACAGCAGCCTTAAACGGGAACGGAACCACTTGGGTCAGCATCGGAATGTCTCGCTCTCTCAATTGCTCCTGCAGATTGATTGTATGCGTGCTAACCATAACTTTCTGTTCTTGCTTCACACTTTCGTAAATAGCAGGCAAGAGATAACCCAGAGATTTACCAGTGCCTGTTCCTGCTTCGATCAAGAGATGTTTTTCTTCATCCAGGGCTTGCCTTACACTGCTGAACATCTGAGTCTGCGCTTCACGCTCCTCGTAATGATCCAGCGTATCCTTCAGGTTCTCCCGAACCTGGTCCATAAACTGTTCGAAGCTTACACCATCAAGGGGGTTAGCCTCCCGCTCATCGCGTGGTGCACCTATATCAGTCCAATCACTTACATTAAGAGCAAGCTGACGATAATAGGTATGTCCGTCCAGGTCCTGAATCGGCTCTGCTTCCTTCTCACTGCGCATTCCGTCCAAAAACCAACCCAAGTCACTGTCTTCTGGTGAAAACAGGTCACTGAGGCGCTGAATCGTTATGAGCGGTAATTCCTTTAACTCATCCAGACACTTGAGCAATACATAGGCTGTCGCCAGTGCATCACTGTCTGCCTGGTGAGGGCGATCATGTTGAAATCCAAATTCGGAAGACACATAACCGAGTTGATAAGAACCCAGTGATGGGAATGTGATCTTCAGAAAATCAATCGTGTCCAGAATGCGGCCAGTGAACGGCAAATAACCGCAACGGTCGAGAGCATTCTGCAAAAAGTGAAAATCAAAAGCGACGTTGTGTCCAACAAGCACCACATCATTAAGCAGCGGAACCATCTCCATCATCATCTCTTCGAGTGAAGGAGCGTCCGCCACATCTTCATCGGTAATACCCGTTAACCCCGAAATAAACGGGGGAATCGGTACACCAGGGTTCACATAAGAACTATATATTTGAGTTATGCTGTAGTCATGATCTATGATGGCAAGTCCGGCCTGTATAATCTCACCGTCGGACTGCGTGCCGGTTGTTTCGAAATCCAATACGGCAAATTTCATTGCAATGTACGGTCCCTTCCATTCCAGTCTATGTTACAGCATAGCAAAAAAAAGGGGATTTGAAAATTAACTGACAAAAAAGCGGTGTCCCCGCCGCTATGCCAAAGGAGGGAACACCGTTTTTTGTCGCCGAATTCCCGCTTAATGAAGGGTCGTCAGCTGATTAGCATATTGCAATTTTCCCCTGTTCAACCTGCAAGCTTCCATGTTGTACAGTGGTTCGGTCAATGTCGGGTCATACTGAAGGGCCTGTGCAAAGAGTGAACATGCAGCTTCGGGATTCGCAAGCTTGGCTTGAATACAGCCCAGGGCGTTACATACAAGCCCTTTTAAGCGAGGCGAACCCTTAAGATACATGATCTGCTGCAAATGTGTCCCGGCTTCCGCCATTTGTTCCAGATTCAGATACGCGAGCGCCAGGTAAAAACGAGTCAATGCACTCTCCGGATGGTCGGTCACAACCCGGGAGAACTGCATGATCGCCTGCGGATACATCTGTAATTTGAAATAGCCCTGACCTCGACTGAAACATTCCAGATGGAGTTCAGGTAGAGCGGTAACAGCTTCCTGTTCCGGCTCAAGGGAAGCAGGCTTATCCATCTCCCGCTCCCTTACCTGGCTCATCTTTTCTTCAAACATCAGCCATTCATCCAGCATTCCGTCACTCATCCGCTTAAGCAAGTTCCACTTTTGCAGCAATTCTTGTTTGTTCAGGCCTTCAGCGGAAGGATAGCTCTTGATAATTTCATCTAACATGTCGTTCATTTCTGCGAAAACATGCTGGAACATCGATGCATCCCCACCCTTGAAAAAATGGATTAGTGCAGTGACCTGTACTCATTTTTTGCTTCAAGGGCCGATTTCATTCTCCTTACCAGTCGATTACATAATTGTTGCGTGGACTTCCTGTTTCATCGTTTGTACAGGTTTATTCTGTCCATCTACAAATACAACGGTTGGTTTGTGAGTATTTGCCTCTTCTTGCGACATCATGGCGTAAGAAATGATAATGACGTTATCTCCAGGCTGCACCAGACGTGCAGCTGCGCCGTTAAGACATATGACCCCGCTTCCGCGTGGTCCTGGAATCACATAAGTTTCCAGACGTGCACCATTGTTGTTGTTCACAATTTGCACTTTTTCGTTTTCCATCAAGTCGGATGTTTCCATCAAGTCTTCATCTATGGTAATGCTACCCACATAGTTCAAATTGGCTTCCGTTACCGTAGCCCGGTGGATTTTGGATTTCATCAGTGTTCTAAACATGAGACAGTACCTCCGATTTTTGCAACCTTATATTGTCAATCAATCTTGTTTTTCCAAATTTCACCGCAAGTGCGATGAGCAGATCGTCACGTCCTTGAACTTCTTCCTGATCTGCGAGCGGCTCCAGACTTGGAAAAGCCTGAATCTCGGCGTAGTCGATAACAGCAAGCGGTGAGCTTGCAATCTGCTCGCGCAGAATACGACGGATATCTGCGGCGTTTATAGCTACACCTGTATCTGCCGCTTCTTGAGCTGCACACAGTGCCTTCGACAGAACTAAAGCCTGATTACGCTGTTCTTCGCTAAGATAGACATTACGTGAACTGAGGGCAAGACCATCCTCTTCGCGAACAATCGGACAAGGTACAATTTCTACAGGCATATTCAAATCATTCACCATCTGTTGAATGACCGCAACCTGCTGAGCGTCTTTCATTCCAAAAAATGCACGCTGTGGCTGTACAATGTTAAACAGTTTGGAGACTACGGTCGTTACCCCGTCAAAATGCCCCGGACGGGAAGCGCCACATAGGCGCTCCGTCAGTTTGGAGACAGATACCGTCGTTTGCGTTGCCTGTGGATACATCTCTTCAACAGAGGGAATAAATACGATATCCACTCCTTGTGAACGTGCTGTCTCCACATCTCTGGCTTCATCCCGCGGATAGCTGTCAAAATCTTCATTAGGTCCAAATTGAATTGGATTAACAAATATGCTTAATACCACGATATCGCTCTGTTGTCTGGCTGCCTGCATCAAGCTTGCATGACCTTGATGAAGATAACCCATTGTTGGTACCAGACCTACAACGGACGCACTGGACCGAATCGCTTGACGCTTCAAGCTTAGTTCCTGTCTTAACTCTGCGATTGTCCGTAATACTTTCATGAGTTATTCCCCACCTTTTCCTTGCGTTGTCCGCCGTACAGTTGATCCAGAACACCATCCGCAGCATTGAATACATGCTCTTCGGCCGGGAACGAACGATCTTTCACTTCTTTTACGTAAGCTTCGATACTGGTTCTGATTAATGTACCCACATCTCCATAGGTTTTGACAAATCGTTTGGGCGTATACGGAGAGGCGTATTGAACCACATCGTGGAATACCAGTACCTGACCATCACAACCTCGTCCTGCTCCAATTCCGATGGTTGGGATGGACAGTTCCTCCGAAATCGCCCGTGCAACTTCTTCCGTAACCAGTTCAAGCACAATGCCAAACGCGCCTGCAGCTTCCAGAGCTTTGGCTTCGTCCATCAGACGTTTTGCATCCGCTGCATCCTTGCCCTGAATGCGGTAACCACCAATCTGATTAACCGATTGAGGTGTCAGTCCAATATGTCCAAGAACAGGCACGCCTGCTTGCACGACTGCTCTGACGGTGTCCGCTATCTCGACTCCGCCTTCCATTTTAACCGCATGGGCTTGCCCCTCCTGCATCAGTCGACGTACACCCTTAAGCGTCTCATCCACGCTGCCATGATAGGTCATAAAAGGCATATCAGCCACAATAAACGTTTTCTCGGCCCCGCGCACTACGGAACGTGTATGGTATACCATGTCGTCGATGGTCACCGGAAGCGTCGAGTTATAACCCAGTACTACATTACCAAGTGAGTCACCAACCAGGATCAGATCGATACCTGCTTCCTCTGCGAGGAGCGCCGTTGGATAATCGTAAGCCGTGATCATGGTAAGTGGCACGCCATCCTGCTTATATTTTTTCATTTTCACAATATTCATCGCTTGTTTGTTCGCCATTTTCTCTCATGGCTCCTTTCTTCTTTTCAAATAAACGCAACAAAAAAACCTTTTAGTTTTCCACTAAAAAGTCCCGAAAAGTCAAAAAAGAGTCACTTGCGATCGTCCCTTCTGTCTCGGTCCTCTTCGGCTCAGAGCAGAATCCAACAACTCACTTAAACGTATTTCATTCTTGCACTGCGGTCTGCTTATATAAAACCATTCAAGCAGAACAAAGGTTACTGTTACGGGAGTGCAATTCGGTCTGCATTAGCCGATATCGCCTCACGAACACAGTATACCAAAGTTCTGCTCAAACTTCACGTCTTATGTTCATTTTACCAGTGAAAATTCGACAAATTGTTTATGATTTCCAGGAAATCTCACCAGAGATGATTAGTGTATGTTCTCCATCGTGCTTCTCCACGATAAGTGCTCCCGAAGGGTCAAGACCGATGGCCTTCCCTTCAATGACACCATGAGGATTCGTCACAGTAATCTCTCGATTCATCGATACGGACAGGGCCTCCCATAGTGCTGAGATCACGCCGAATCCTTCTTTTTGATACAAATAATACAACTGTTCAAGCTCCGTCAAAATGGCAGCCGTTAGTTTGGTTCGATCAACAGATTGACCCGTCTCCATCTTGAGCGAAGTAGCTATAGTTGTAAGATCTTCCGGATAATCCTCTGGATCAAAATTCACGTCAACACCTATACCTGCAATACAGTATCTGACTTCATGATCTTCCACCGTGGATTCAAGCAATATGCCACATACCTTGCGTCCATCAATCAACAGATCATTTGGCCATTTGATGCCTGCATCAGCTCCTGAACAAGCTCGAACGGCACGACATACAGCCACTCCTGTTAATAAAGTTAGCTGCGGCGTGTGCTGAAGTGGTAGATCAGGACGTAACAGAACACTCATCCAGATTCCTTTACCCGGAGGAGAGAACCACTGTCGACCAAAACGTCCTCTTCCTCCTGTTTGTTCTTCCGCAATGACCACAGCACCTTCTGCCTGCCCTTGCTCAGCTAGCTTGAGAACATCCCCTTGCGTAGACAGGGTCGAAGTCAACAAAACAGCCTTACGGCCAAATACGGTTGTATCCAGTGCCAATTGGAGGGCAGTAGCGTCAATGCTATCCGGCTTCGTTACCAGACGGTATCCTTTGCGGGATACGGCTTCAAACTCATAACCCATGTCTCGCAACTTGTTCACATGTTTCCACACAGCGGTCCGACTGATGGACAGATTACGGCTGATCTCTTCACCCGATACGAATCGTCCTTCTGCATTTAATAACATATGTAACAGATCTTCATGTTTGGTCATCTTGAACCACCCGCTTCACTTCTGCACTTAGTGCTGCATGCTGATTCGCTATCGTTCCAATCGCTGTTTCTCGTAACAAATGTTTCATCAGTTGACCCAGCCAAGGTCCGCCTTTGCGCTGTACCATTTGTAACACTTGTTCCCCTGTGATATCCAGCTCTTTCAAGTCATGCACAGGGATCGATTGACTCCATTCGCCGGCAAGCTCTTGAACCAAAACAACCTGCGTTTCTGCCTGTTCGGACTGATTCCGCCATCCTGCTGGCAGTGCAGACTGTATTCGAAGCCAATCATCCACCGCCTGAACGCCACAAGCCAGAACAGTAACGATCCAATCGGAACGAAGACTGACCATATCCTTCTGCTCCTGAACGGAAGTATGAATCAACTGTTCCACCTGAAGGACCCCTGTTATTCGAGAACGATGTTCATTGGAAAATGTCCACTGACGTAATAATACATCTGCTTCATCCTTGCTATAACCACCAGCAATCAGGATGAGTGACCAGCGGAGCAACACATGCTCACCTGACAATTGTTCCAGATCAGATAACAACGTCTTGTTAAAACGAGCCGAGCTAACCGGCGCTTTGATGTGCGCAAGCGCATCACTTCTGTATAACAGCTCCACCCCTCTTAAAGGGTGCGGTCCCGACATCATTTTTACCATCTCGGTGCGTACCCGTTCCATTGCTATATGTTGAAGCAGGTCTTTCTGCCTTACAAGACCTTTCCACGTGTTATGGGCTATTTTGAAATCAAATACAGAAGCAAACCTAACACAGCGGAGCATGCGCAGTGCATCTTCACCAAATCGTTCCATCGCAGAACCTACACATCTGACTCGCTCTTCCTTGATATCTGCCTGCCCACCGAAAGGGTCAACAATTGTCCCAGTGACGTCCATGGCAAGAGCGTTCATCGTGAAATCACGCCGCTGTAAGTCTTCCTTGATATCCTGAACAAATTGAACCGCAGCAGGTCTGCGGTTATCCTGATATTCGGATTCTGTTCGAAATGTGGTCACTTCAAAGTAATAACCGCCTGAACGAACGGTAATCGTACCGTGTTGCAGACCTGTAGGAATACAATCGTGAAACAGTTCCATGACTTGCTCAGGAGAAGCAGATGTCGTGATATCCATATCGTCTACAACTCGTCCCAGCAATTCGTCACGAACGCAACCACCTACCCAATATGCCTTGTAGCCATGTTTGTTTAATGTTTTGAGTACATTCTCACTTTGCATTGCCATTTCATGATCTACCTGTGTCCATTGAACCACCACATATCACCTCTTCTCTTGCCTGTTGTGGTATGCACAGTATGATTTCGTCAAAGAAATGATTAACCGCAAACCGGCTTCAGATTCGGAACTTCCCTTCCCAACACCCGGTAATATATCTGTTCATATTCGTGCCGAATGGCATCATTGCAAAAGTCGTGATGCGCGCGCTGAAGACATGCTTCCCTGAACTCCGCAGCCAAACGATCGTCCGTCAACAAACGGATGGTGTTCTCGGCCATGGATTGTGTATCCCCGATCGCGGATAAATACCCCGTTTTACCATGTAAGACCAGTTCCGGAATTCCTCCGGCCTGTGAACCGATCGTCGGTACGCCACAAGCCATTGCTTCGAGCGCCACAAGTCCGAAACTCTCCTTCTCCGATGGAAGCATCAACACGTCTGCCATGGAAATGACCTGAGCAATGTCATCCTGTTTGCCAAGGAAATGAACTTTATCATTCAAGCCGAGATCATTAATTTTCCATTGCATCTTCGGCAAATCTGGTCCTTCACCGACAAATAACAGTTTGGCAGGAACCTGCTCCTGGACCTGACGGAAGACCTCTACCACATCTTGAGTTCTCTTCACCGGTCTGAAATTGGAGATGTGCATTAATATTTTTTCGTCGGGCGTAGCAAAGTCTCTTCGCAGACTGGCAGCATCCCGCGGATAATATATTCGTTTGTCAATGAAATTATAGGTTAGATCGATTGGGCGCTGAATATCCAGCAATTCGACCGTTTCCCGAATCAAATCTTGTGATACGGCAGTAACCGCGTCACTTTCATTAATGGCTAGACGGATCAGATCCTTCAGAGATTCATCCTGAGCCAGAACCGTAATATCCGTTCCGTGCAAGGTGGTAACCACTTTAAGACCGTCTCCTACCATCTGTTTCGCAAGAAAAGCACATACTGCGTGTGGCACGGCATAATGAACATGCAGCAGATCCAGCTGCTGTGACTTAGCCACCTGAGCCATCTTTGTTGCCAGTGACAGGTCATACGGAGGGTAACGGAAAACATAATAATCATTTACTTCAACTTCATGATAGAAAATATTTTTCTGGAACGTACCCAGTCTGAACGGGATACTGTTGGCAATAAAATGAACCTGATGCCCCTGTTCGGCAAGTAATTTGCCCAGCTCCGTTGCGACAACGCCAGACCCGCCGAGGGACGGATAACAGGTGATGCCGATTTTTAGCTTTTTATCCATCCTGTGGACGCTCCTTTGATCTCCCGCTTCATGCAGGTTGATATAATGCAATGGAATAATGAAACCCTTCGTTTCATTAAACGTAAAATGTGAAATCGCTTATTGGGCACCCGGGCCAAATTGATGAACCACGTAAGGTGTAATTGTAGCAAAACCTTCTGCAAACGGGATGAGACTGCGTTGTCCGAGCAAGGAATCACGGGCTCTTACACGTTCAATATACCCTTGATTCAATGGCGTCGAGACCGCTCCGTCTCCCAGTTCGAATTGGGAACGATAAGAGAGCAATGATGTTTCTTTTTGCTCATAGTGTTCCGTAATATCAACAATCAAATCCGTAGGCCCGATGTCATTAATAAAGTAAAAATAAAGTTCCTTCACCTGCACGGCAGGCATGTCCGGCATGTAGTTGCGAAGCTTGGCGTTAAATACAGCCTCCTGCACAAGCTTACTGCAATTGACATGATCCGGATGACGATCTTCCCAGTACGGAGCAAATACCATCCGAGGGGCATGACGTCGTATCTCAGCCGTCACCGCCTGTACATGTTCAGGCGTAAGATATAAACCACGATCAGGAAGCCCCAGATTCGTTCGACACGAAAGACCGAGGACGCGGGAGGCTTGCTCCGCTTCCTCGGTTCTGCGCTCTACTGTTCCGTTGGAAGACATCTCAGCACGAGTCAGATCACACACGCCTACTTTCAAGCCAGCAGCGGTATGTTTGGCAATCGTTCCACCCATACCAATCTCCGCATCGTCTGCATGTGCTCCAAAGATGAGAATATCCAGACTCATTCGGAATCACCCGAATTCAATCCAGCCTCCGGCTTGTATTTATGTACCAGCTCTCTCCAGGCAAAATCGCCACGATCCAGAGCCTTAACCAGAATCTCAGCGGTTGCGATATTGGTGGCAAGTGGAATTCCCTGCACATCACAAAGACGCAGCAACGCATTAATATCCGGCTCGTGAGGTTGTGCCATCAGTGGATCGCGCAGGAAAATAATCAGATCCATCTCATTTTGCGCAACCAAAGCTCCAATCTGCTGATCTCCGCCCAGTGGGCCTGATTCGAATCGATGAATCTTCAGAGACGTTCCTTCCATAATACGAAGGCCTGTTGTTCCTGTAGAATATAATTGATGGTCCGTAAAAACAGGCTCATATGCCGTCACGAAGTTAACCATCTCTTCTTTTTTACGATCATGGGCGATAAATGCTATTTTCAACATGACAATCTCCTTTAGTCGATAAAGTGGTCAAATCCGTAGATCATTCCTGTATATTCCATAACCTTTTGCACACCAATCTTAACACCAGGCATATAACCTGCGCGCTCATAGGAGTCATGCCGAATTTTGAGAGACTGTCCATAGTCTCCGAAAACAACTTCCTGCTGCGCGAATACGCCAGGCAATCGTACACTGTGAATTCGGAAGCCGTTGTAATAACCGCCGCGTGATCCTTCAATCGTTTCTTCCTCATTCGGATTACCCTGACGAAGTTCTTCCCGATTGGCAGCAATCAGTTCGGCAGTTTTGATCGCAGTTCCGGAAGGAGCATCCAGCTTCTGATCCCCGTGATATTCGATAATCTCCACATTTGGCATATGTTTGGCAGCCTGCGCTGCGAATCGCATCATCAGAATGGCACCAATCGAGAAGTTAGGGGCAATAAGCCCTCCAATTCCTTTGTCCTGGCATTGCTTGTCCAACTGTTCAATCTGCTCCGGCGTAAAGCCGGTAACACCCATGACAGGTCTGACTCCATGACGGATCGCGATTTCGGTATGTGTAAAAGCATATTGCGGCACTGTAAAATCAACCATAACCTGAGGTTTTGTTTCGGCAAAAGCCATTTCGATATCATCAGTCACCAGCACCCCGCACGCTGGCAAACCAACAAGGGTTCCTGCATCCGTGCCTGCTCCGGAGCGGTTGACAGCCGCTGCAAGCTCCAATTCCGGGTCCTGAAGTACCAATTTCACAACTTCACGGCCCATACGGCCAGCCGCTCCGATCACGGCAACTCTGATTACTTCACTCATATTGACTGCATCTCCTCACTATGTTGGATCATATCGTAGAATCCATTTCAACTCGAAAGAAATCTTTGCAAAATGAATTCTTTATTGAATGGATTTCATACGTTGCTTGATTTCCTGTAACATCTGATGCAGTTGCCCATTCTGCGGGTCCAGCAAAATTGCCTCACGTAGCGCCTGAATTGCATAGTCAAATTCATTCAAATCACTGTAAGCCAGCGCAAGCATAACATGAGCCTCCACTGAGAGCGGATCAAGTTTGACCGCTTCTTGCAGAAGCGTAGACGCTTCCACGTAACGCTCCTGTGTTGCAATACCCGCCTGCTCCAACAGCAACTTCGCTCTGGAGGTCAATTCTTTTGCTTCCAACGTCTGCAGATGCAAAATATACTCTTCTGTTCCTGGCGACAGTTCAACCGCCTTGCGCGCATATTCAAGCGCTGGAACCAGATGCTTGCTGCGGGCGTGTGTAATGGAACAGCGATAATATAACTCCGCATGTTTTGGATGAGCGTGAATGGCTGACTCGAACCAACGAATCGCCTGCTCAAAATCATTTTGCAATATACAGCGGTAAGCCTGCTGCATATATTCTTCCGGTTTCATCATTAAGCTGACCCTCCCCGATCGGGTGATGGTACAGCATATGTAATCTACGCCTAATCGGTGTTTTTGGGTGTCCACCGATTGGCATCGCGGGTGTTAAATTTATGCATGACTTTGTCGTGCGCCTCAGCCAGATCAATTCCCAGCGAGTTCGCAAAACAAATCGTGATAAATAAAATATCTCCAAGCTCAAGTTCAATGGAATTGGCTGCTTCGGAAGATTTCTTTGGCTTCTCGCCGAACTCATGATTCACTTCCCTCGCAAGCTCCCCAACCTCTTCAGACATCCGGGCCAACATGGCCAGAGGACTGAAATACCCCTCCTTGAACTGGGAGATATACTGATCAACCTCACGCTGCATTTCTGCGATGCTTTTCTCCATGAGAACGGATTCTCCTTTGAAATGATGTCGTATTTGTTCCTAATAATATCAGTTATTTAGATTCACTTCCACCATCATCAGCGACAAATCATTTTTAAAGATTCAATAAACAGGTATACTAGATGGGAATGATTAGTTCTTCATTCTAATTTATCTACAGCGAGGGATCTTATGAGCACTGCCAAAACCTGGGTTCAAGTTAAACTGGTTCTTCCCATCGTGCTGGGGACAGCCTTATATGCCTTTGGGCTCCTCTATTTCATTATCCCCAACCAGCTTATGGAAGGTGGCCTCACCGGGGTTACGGTGCTGATCAATTACGCTTTTGGCATCTCACCCTCACTTACAACCTTGATTCTGAATGTTCCCCTCTTTCTGATTGGGCTCAAAATTTTGGGCGGCAGACAGATGATCTATACGGGTATCGGAATCGGGGCGCTGACCGTTTTTCTATGGTTGTTTGAGAAGTTGATTCATCTGGGCTGGATTGAACCATTACATACCGAGAATGACCTCCTGCTCGCAGCCCTATATGCAGGTGTCACCCTTGGAGCCGGCCTTGGCATTGTATTTCGTTGGGGTGGAACGACGGGCGGTTCAGACATCATTGCCCGTATTCTCAACCGCAAGTATGGATGGAGTATGGGCCGAGTATTACTGGGCATCGACTTCGTCATTATCGGGCTCTCTCTCATCTACATCCCCAAAGAAAAAATTCTGTATACGCTCGTAGCTGTATTCATCGCCTCCAAAGTCATCGATTTTATTCAGGAAGGTGCATATTCTGCCCGGGCATTTATGATCATTAGTGACCATGCACCCGAGATTGCGGACCAGATTACACGGGATATGGACCGTGGCGTCACCCTCATTCCAGCCATTGGCGCGTACTCTAAACAGGCCAAACACATGGCCTACTGCGTGATCTCCAGGCAAGAGTTCAGGCGACTGCAGACCATTGTACGTTCCATTGACCCGAGAGCTTTTGTCATCATCAGCGATGTTCACGATGTACATGGCGAAGGTTTCAAAGAAAGCTGATATAACACAGAAAGTACATGAAAACCTCTTTTTACATGAAGAGCCGTTAGGTGTGGCTGTTCATGCGGAAAGAGGTCTTTTTATATACTACGATCAACTTCATATCCAATTAGCGCCGAAAAGGAAAAATCCCCTGCTGCTGCGCACGATATTTACGATATCCGGCGTAACTTAACGTCGCCACAATGACCGAACTAATGAGCAGCCCGGCTGCCCTGCGATCGGGACCCTGTACAAACGGTACAAAGGCACTCTCGTCCTTCTCGCGACCAAACAACTGGTTCACCAGTTCCTCCCCATGGCCCACCATGCTCTTTAATTGAGCCAGATCAGGTTGCTTGGCAGCGGTAAGCCCTTTGGTATGAGATAACCAGGCGTCCATCTGAGCAATCTCATACGGTTCACGGCGAATCAGTGCGGCAGGACGAATCGTTTCATAATGCTCCTCCAGAACGGTGTAGCGGTTTGCCAGAACGGCCGCAGTTTGCCCTTGATTTGTAGCAGCGGATAAAGCGTCCAGATCGTTTTTCACGATTTTATAATACTGAAGCCATAAAGGCTTGGTTGGATTCGCGAGACTATCTGCTGCAAGTCTGAGCTTGGCTGAGGACTGCTGAAGAGAAGCATCGTCATTTTTCACCTTCACAACGGCTTGTTTCACTTCAACTATGGTTTCGGACAAGGCGTGAATGCCCTCGACTGTTGTTTGTCCCTCAAAGGAGATATGCTCCAGACTTTTACTGATACGCAGAATGCTTCCGCGCACTTCTTCAATATTATTCTCGAGCGCCTGACGATACAATATGGCTGCTTCCTCATTCAGTTGTGCAATTGAATTGCTTGTGGACACTTGCTGATCTGAATTCGAATTCAATGCTTCACTTTGCGCGGATACACGATATGCTAAGTTCGTCCACAGCATTAGAGCCATGAACGATACCACCAGTAAGCCAGTTTTGATCCCAAACGTTCTCTTCATGGACATCCCTCCCACCACCAATGTATGGCGGGGGACAGTTCATTAGAACAAGCTCAAGATCGGATATCAGGTTCGTTTCGCCTGTCTTAAGGCAAGCCACGCGCACAGAATGCTTACCAGTGTCAGTCCGAATGTGAAATTACGCACACCATCTACATGATCATAGAGGGATGCGGGTAACCAAGGGTAAATATCATATGTATAATCCATCGTATCGTTCAACAGCGTCCAGAGACCTGCAACGACAAGAGAAGCCCAGCGGAACCCGAAAAAGCGTACATAAATAAGAGCTTCAATGGCCATTGCACTATGCGAAGCAATCAACATCCAGTCTTGCCAGTGCTGTGTACCACCTTGCATCCAGCCAGCGAAAATAATGGACACGGCCCACACGCCATATTTCACAGATGTGACTACGGCAAGCGCCTGAATCACATGTCCGATCCATTTGATCATGATGGACCGTGGTGGGTACAAGACCCATAACAACGCTAAAGTAAAAAACAAACTCGCTGTTGGGCTATCCGGCACAAATACGATCTGCCAAATCGGCTGCTCAGCCAGCGTCAATTTCATTTGCTCTCCGTACCAGATGTATCCGTATACCGTTCCTACCGCATTACACCAAAATAATAGCCACAGGAAATAACGATTGGTTAGAAATTCCCTACTCCAGAAATACGATAAAGCCACATTCCCTGCCCCTTCCTTCATCAATATTGTGCACGATACAGTGCTGTCCAAAAAAACACTTCAAAAAACCTGACCGCATAAACGATCAGGTTTCATTGGTTATTTCGATTTTACTGTTCTGCTTTCTGTTTCGCAAGCCATTCGGTCAGATGAGTGATCTCTTCATCCGTGACACCTTGAGCAATAGCATTATTGTACTGAGGTTGCATTGCATTGTATCCTTCTTTGATAATGGTCAGAATCTCTTCCTGGCTGTGCTTGTCACCTATGCCTCGAAGCGAAGGTCCAGTTGCGCCCTTCATATCAGCCGCATGGCAGCCAATACATCCAGCCTTCTTGTACGTTTCCATTGCAGGATCATCCTGTTCCACGATTGCAACTTCTTCTTGCTGTCCAGGTGCATTGGAAACGGGTGGGAGTCCCTGTTCACGCCTCTCCAGCGCTTCTTCTTCACGTTGAATATGTTCAGGTTTCTGTCCACTTGCTTCCAACTCATGCTCGTAGTGCGTCCACGCTACATTCGTCAGGTAAAATACAGAAATGACCGACAAAATCATCAGTGATGAAGCAATCGGGCGTTTATAGAAACGCCGCTCCTTGCCTGTGTCCAGGAATGGTGCCAGCAGCAAAGCTCCAAAAGCGACTCCGCTGACCCCCAGTACGCCGAGCAGAACGTAATCGCCCGATGCATAGGGATACTTCAAGTACTGATACAGAAAAAGGAAGTACCAGTCCGGCATAGGAATTACGGATGCGCTCGGATTGGCCGGATAGCCCAAAGGTGCAGGTTCTGAGATCGTTAGTACCAGAATCCCCACCAATACAACGACACCAACCATCCATTCTTTCAGCAGGAAGTTGGGAATAAAGGCTTCTGATTTGCCGGGATATGCCGTGTAATCAGGAGGGGTAATAAATCCCGCCCCTTTACGGACCCGTGAATCACCGACAAAGATAACCTTTTCCTCATCATCCTTCTTATGTCCGTGAGCCATTGCGATTCCTCCCTTCTCAGTTTATAGTGGTCCCGAAATGCCCTGTCTGCGGATCATGATAAAGTGTCCGACCAGAAGCACCAGAAGCACAGCGGGGAGGAAGAATACGTGCAGGGCAAAGAATCGGGTTAGTGTCTGTGCACCAACAATCGTACCGCCTTGCAGGAATTCTTTGATAATTGGTCCCAGCCAAGGAACCGTGTTGGCAATTTCCAGTGTTACTTTTGTTGCAAAATAGGCTTTGTTATCCCATGGCAACAAGTACCCTGTCAGCCCCAGGCCCAACATGACGAAAAAGATCAGCATGCCAACAACCCAGTTCATTTCTCGCGGTGCCTTGTAAGAGCCTGTAAAGAACACACGCATCGTATGTAAGAACATCATTACGATAACCAGACTGGCTCCCCAGTGGTGCATGCCGCGAACAATTTGGCCGAAGGCTACTTTGGTCTGCAGATACTCCACACTTGCGTAGGCATTGATAATATCAGGTACATAATACATGGTCAGGAACATGCCTGACAGAATCTGAATAACAGTAATAAAGAACGTCAATCCACCAAAGCAGTACACGAATGCGGAAAAGTGATGAGCCGGATTTACATGCTCTGGAACTTCATGATCCGCAACGTCCCGCCAGATTGGCGTGATGTCAAGACGCTCGTCAATCCAGTCATAGACATTTTTAAACATCTGCGTTCACGCCTCCTAATTCACTCGGGTGTTCGGAACAATGTCGCCCAGATATACCCAACCCTGCTCTTCCTTGACTACGTACTCATCCAGCGGTTTGGGGGCTACGGCAAGATTCTTCCCTTCCTTGTCATAGTGCGCGCCATGGCAGGGGCAATGATACTCGTCAGGGTATTGCTTGTCACTATTCCAGCCTACTGTACATCCCAGATGTTTACAGATAGGTGAGAGTGCATAAATTTTACCCTGTTCGTCTTTGCGAATCCACGCCACTAACGATGCATTACTAAGATACCAACCATCCTGTTGTTTAAGTTCAAAGGTGAATTCTTGAGGCTCATTCGTAATTTTGCTGATTTCAGCTACTTTGACAGAGGTGCCTTCTCCCTTATGTTGCAAAATCGGGTCCACCGCAAAACGGACCATAGGAAGGATTGCACCGGCGGCCATGTAGGCTGTAGCTCCACCAAGCGTGTACGTCAAAAACTGCCTGCGTGACATCTCCATGCGGCTTGGCAATTTCAATGAAGCTTCGTGGTGGTCATGCTCACTGCTCATACTGTCTCCAACCCCCTTTTTCAGCCAACTCTCTCAAACGTTTTCATTTTCATAAATTCCACGACTTACTAGAACATACATAATCATATAGTAGCCCTAGAACACCGTCAAGAATTTGTCACACATTTTTAAGGTTCAATTGTAAGCGTTATTAAAAAATTGTTGTAAAATTGTCACATTTGTCGCCAAAAACTATTTTTTCCACAACTCTCGTATTTTCTCCCCTATAAATCTCGCAATCCCCTCTTCTCCGACCTCACGAGTTAACACGGACCGACTCAAAACCAGATCAGCAGCTGGAATTTCCATGCCATCCAAATGACCATTTGATGACATAATAACCACATATTTGAATCCTGAGGATTTAAGCTGTGCGGACAAGGAATTTAATGTCATTGACAATTCTGAATTAGCATAATGAAAGGCTGGATATGTCATGATTCTCCCTTTGAAAGGAATTTCGACCAGATCCAGAAAATCTCTCAGCCGCTCCAATGCCTCGGTAGCTTCAACTGGCGACTGCTCACCGCTAAGAGCTGTGTATGGAATAAGGCATGTATCCAGATAGAGTTGCAGTTCAGCCCAGCTGTCTTGAGTCATCTCACTGAATTTCAATTCCCTATATCCCCTCTCTATCCATTTTATTCCCATATTATATATGACCATATCTTATAAATCCAGACATTCATTTCAGAATTACACATATCAAAAAAGGAAATACGCCTCTGCGCATTCCCTTTTATCTCAGAAAGGAACTATTTTGCCTATCAGTTTATGGTCCTCAGTTCATCCGTCAGACTCCGGAAAGCTACTTCGTCTCCGGTAGCTAACGCTTTATCGATTTCCAAATAGAGCTTCTCGCTGCGCTGTTTGCGAAGCGCTTCGTCCCACACCATCTCAGCTGCCAGCCCCAACATGACTTCATACGTAACTTTCATTTTATCCAATAGGATGCACCTCCAAAACGGATTTAAGAGCTCCTATATTCTTTTCCTTTGGTAACATAACCGAGTGAAGTTCTGGACATCCGCTCCAGATCGGCATCAGTCAGCTCACGTATCACTTTGGCAGGTGTCCCCAAAGCAAGAGTATAGGGCGGAATTTTACTATTCTCAGTAACAACAGAACCGGCTCCAATCAGCGTATATTCGCCAATGTCGGCTCCATTCAGCAGAATGGCTCCCATGCCGATTAATGATCCTGTTCCAATACAACAACCATGAATGATCGCTGTGTGTCCTACTGAAACATCATCTCCCACAATCAAAGGTTGATCAGTATTGACATGCCCAACAACGTTATCTTGAATATTACAGCGCTTTCCAATGATAATAGGAGCCAAATCAGCCCGCAGGACTGCATTGAACCAGACGGAAGACTCTTCTCCCATTCTCAAATCACCGATCAGTTTTGCACCTTCAGCCATATATACGGAAGGGTGTAACTGAGGTTGTAGACCTTTGTATGGAATTATCATTATTATCACTCCTTAATTTGGGAGTGATTTTAGCAACTTGTCCTTCACTTGTCAAACATAATAGGTGTAATGTCTCCTGAGATGGAGCGACAGGATGCAGCAAGACGTGTGCCCCAGGCTGTCATTTGTATAGTCCGGCCTTCCTCATGTTCCCCAATACGGACCATGCCAAGATGCAGCATCATTTTAACAATTCTGTTATCATAGATGGCATCGGCCGTATCATAATAGAACGGCTGAATGAATGGACCGATCTGACGAAACAGCGACTCGGCGGTTGACCATTCTTGGGCACATTCACCTGTCCAGTACACAATAGAGGACAGATTGGGAATAGCACCTTTATACAATCTTAACCAAAACCTAAATAGCTGTATCATTTCGGCGGTTTTCTCAGCCCCCAGCTTGTCTTCTCCAGCTGCTGATAGCTTCAGCGTGCCTTGCTCCTCATGAACCAGCCGATGGTGAAATGCATAGTCGTAGAGAAGTGCGAAACGATCCGGGTAATCCTTGAAGGAACGACCATATCCGAATCGCCATCCACCTTTGCCCACCAATTCCTCACTAATGTGCAAATGCTCCATAATCTGCTGTTGAGAGCGACGGTACATCATGCCTTCAGCGTTAAGGGCAATCTCATGCTGCTGGACATACTGCAGGAACAACTTGAGATCATCCGCTAAGAGATGATACTCATCCCGATACATGGGCGGTTCTGTTGTTTTGGTAATCCCTGCTCGCAGATGTGTGGATAACACATCCCTGAATCTTAATTTCAGATCCTGGGGTACCTGATACAAATACCTGGTCTGCTGCGTTGTCCCATTGAACAACCATCCACTCTTATTAAAGCGAACGATGAGATCACGTGGACTCGCGCCAGCCTCACTCTCCTTTTTGTCCATCGATTGACGGGCTATGGCAATGAGTTCTTCCATACCATAATACTGGCGAGGGTCAAACAACAAGTTGTTCAAAAAACGCTGATCTGCTTGATTCAGTTGACGTACCTGCTGCTCAAAAAAGGGTCTGCTGCCCAATGTAGTGAGAATACTCTGGATGAGTTCATGTTTGGAATTGGGCTTGCATTCACATTGGTAATAGTCTGCTATTCGATTAAGCTGGCCAATATCGGCAAAAGTAAGCATATCCGCTAGATTCATGGGTCCATCGCCTCGCCCGTTAACTACTTCGACTGCTGATTCGGAGCCTGAAATAGTTTGGTTTTGTAAACATCGTTGACGGAATTCCCATAATCTAAACCTCTTTTTGGAAATCTTTTATGTTTTAAAACATACTATGCCTCAAGTTGGTCAATCAGAAGAAAAATGAGAGGTTTGAAATCATATACAGTCTTTATTTCCCCATAAAACGCAAAAAAACAACCCAAGTTAGCTTACTCAGGTTGTTTCGCGGTGTCCAAAGACAGATGTCGTGTGCAATTATATAACAGCGGACTCCAGTCATCACGTTCCTTTTCCAGGATCGTCAGTGACAGGTTTCCAATCCGT
This sequence comes from Paenibacillus sp. FSL R5-0701, assembly GCF_037973995.1. NCBI lineage: Bacteria > Bacillati > Bacillota > Bacilli > Caryophanales > Paenibacillaceae > Paenibacillus > Paenibacillus sp. FSL R5-0701. Next base: position 4,416,423 of record NZ_CP150230.1, read on the forward strand.
TCTGTATACCGATCTTTAAACAAGGCTGTTAACAGGTTAGCTAAGAAAGCTCCGTGAGTGACAATGAGCACGTTTTGGTCTGGATAGGCAGACCATAGATCTTCCAGAAACGACAGTGCACGAATCTGGATATCCGCTATCTGCTCCTGCCCCAAATCTAATGTCTCCCAGGATTTGCCCCAGCGGGCAACCCGTTCTTCTGAAGTCAGACCTTCAATCTGACCAAAAGCCCTTTCTTTCAACCGTGCGTCAGGCTCAAGCAAAGGTACATTCAACAGCTTGGAGATAATCTCCCCTGTTTCCTGTGCCCGCGATAATCCACTTGTGATGATATAGTCCCATTGGTATTCTTCCGTCAGCAGACGTCTTCCCAGGCGCTCTGCCTGTTCACGACCTTCTCCATTCAGAGGAATATCCGTCTGACCCTGTATACGGCCCGCCGCATTCCAGTCTGTAAGACCGTGACGAATAAGCCCGATTCGCACTTACACCCCTCATTTCTCCACACGGCGAACGAAAGGTTATTACCTATGCACTCGCACCTTGTTTGCGTTTATTCGTTGTTCGATGCATACGTCCAAGAGAAAATAACGCCATTCCTATTGCAAGTAAAGAGAGGGCCATCCAATACTGCGGATAAGCAGGTCCCATGCTCACAACAAAAGGTTCTATGATACTTCCTCTGTCCGCTCCAGTCATGTTGTACTGATACATTCCCGAGGATGATGGTCCGCTTCCGGCAACCCCTGTCTCCAGGATACCCGTAGCCACAACCTTGGTTTGCTCAGCTTCTGATACGTCTGGCTTAAACATTGCCATATACAGAAAGCTGCATAAAAAAATAGCCAGGAACGCGGCGATCCACAAAGACATATGCTTGCGGATCACAGCAGAGAAACGATTAACCTTTACCTCTTCCGGCAGAAGCCATGGAGACTCCGCGTAGATCCGGTCCATAACGTTACGGTTCACTCTCTCTGCCTGTTGTTCTGTCACTGGAACCGGAATGCTGTGCAGCAAGATCTGAGCTTCTTCCCAGACCTCAAACTGCTCGGAGCACTCTTCACAACCAGCGAGATGAGCATGAAATGCAATCCGCTGAGGATGAGTTTCCGGCAAGTCCCAGACCAGTGCAAACAGTTCCTGGGCTTCATTGCAATTCATCGGTTCTTCATCCCTTCATATGGCTCGTACACCGGTTCGAAGAAATAAGGTTCCAATTGAGTTTTTACGCTTGATCTTGCTCTGAATAATAGCGATTTCACAGAACTGACGCTCTGCCCAAGAATATTCGCAATCTCTTGGTAGTCTAGTTGATCATACTCGCGGAGTATAATCGCAGAACGCTGCTTCTCCGGCAAATTGTTAATCGCATCCCTAACCAGCATCACCCGCTCGCTGCGTAGTACAGCATACTCCGGTGTATTCTCCGAAGGAGCAACGGGAACAATCCCGCTCTCTTCAAGAGGGACATTTCCGCTGCGCTGTTTGCGAAGCTCACTCAGTACCGTATTTCTCGCAATGGTATATAACCAGGTTGAGAATGAGGCATCCACCTCTCGGAAAGAGTGCAGACTGCGGAACGCCTTATAGAAAGTCTCAGAACAGAGATCTTCCGCAAGCAGCTCCATATTGGAACTTTTCAACATATGATATACGAAAGCCAGTATTTTACGCTGATAACGACTCATCAGCTCGGAATATAACTCCAGGTTACCTTCCTTGATCTCTCGAATCAACTGGGAATCCGTCATTTGAGTGCGACCCCTCCTCGCCCATCCATGTGCTTCTCCCCGTTCGACTCTATCCATGTATTACCGAACAGGCACAAAAAAGTTGCGGTTCTCACCGCATATAAAAAGCGTTCAGCGCCATAACTGGCCTTCCCGCCAAATTCCCCTATGTAATGGCAATTTCCCCAACGTTTCTACATTAACAGTATTTATTGTACAACGGTCTGCATCATCCTGGCAAATCCATTGGTATCCACAGAACCCGACCTGTCATTCATATGCGGTCATTTTCACGTTCATGACTTCATTTTGAGCCTTTTTGGTAACCCTTGCTTATATAGACGGACGATATACCGAAAAGGTTACAAAAATGTGATATTTATTTGATCTAAGGTATCCTAACAGATTAAGGAGGGAGATGTAAATAGAGGATGTAAGTTAAAGTGTAACTATTAACATATCAATGCCTTTCCCATAACTTTTTTAGACAAAAAAAAGACCGCTTACATAAGCGGCCATTGCTCACGTGGAGCAATACAGTTATTGGATAGGAGTGGAGAGAAACCATACTGTACCCTTATTATATGTATACGTTTTCATTTTGTCAACACTTTCAGTAAAATTGTTTGAATTAATTATATCTTTAGGTAAATCAGGATAATACATCCTTTTTTTCGTGACTGAAAATCACATAACAACTACTCCAATATAACCTCACAAAAAAGAGGGCTTTCGCCCTCTTTCTCGTCTTATATCCACACTTGATAGCCTAAGGAATCCAATAACGTCTTGGCTCGTTCCATATCTTCTTCCTGACGGAAAGACAGACGCATAATGCCCGGCACATCCACCCGGTTTTCGATAATCTCCAAGTTGCTCAAGTTGATATCATTCGCCCCAAGCTCAGTTGCAATCTTACCGATCATACCCGGTGCATCCTGGACATCAGTATACAGATCAAATAACGGCGAAATCATGCCTTTGCGTCGTTCTGGTAATATACTGCGGAACTCGCGGGCCTGACGGAATGCCTCCTCTATGCCTTCACCGTTCTTATGCTCCAGCATATCCGTAAAGGCCGTCATCTGGCTATTCCAGTCCTTAAGCAAGCCCAGCAGTACATCACGGTTGCTAAGCAAGATATCTCTCCACACAATAGCATCACTGGACGCAATCCGGGTAATATCCCGGAAACCACCTGCAGCCAGCATTTTATACAGTGGATTCGACTCATTATATTCACGCACCTGATTCACCAGTGCAACAGCAATAACATGTGGCAGATGACTAATCGCCCCCACGATATCATCGTGCAGCAGAGGCTCCACACGCACGATCTGTGCCCGCGTATATGCAAGCAGCTCAGACAGCCTGCTGTAGGCTTCCTCAGGTACATGTTCTGAAGGGGTTAAGACATAGTATGCATTCTCAAACAACACAGCTGAGGCCGCATCAACGCCTGCACGCTCCGACCCTGCCATGGGATGACCACCAATGAAGTAAGCGTCAGTCAACCGCACATGCTCGGCACAAGCGGCAATGGAAGCCTTGGTGCTTCCTACGTCCGTGATGATACATCCTTTTTTCAATGGCAGCTTGGAGAGCTTTTCGAAATAGGATTCAAGCAAACCTACGGGAACGCACAAAAAAATAAAGTCGGCATCCTCTACCGCTTCTTCCAGAGAGAGCGTGGCATCATCCACCACACCGCTCGCTATGTACTTGTCCTTCAGTTCATCCAAGTGGGCGTAGCCCATCACGGTTACACCTGGCTTGCCTTTGAAGCAGAGCGCCAGTGAACCGCCGATGAGTCCTACACCAATCATTGCAATTTTTAGTTTCACGGGTCCTCACTCTTTCATCGCCAGTATTAAGGGCGTGCTACCGCCTTCTCAGCCAGCGTGTTCTCCAGTGCCGTGACAAATGCACGGTTCTGTTCTGATGTTCCGACGGACACACGAATGTAAGTTGGGTATACGTGGAATCCTGAGCGAACGATAATGCCTTGTTTGAGCAAGGATTGGAACGCATTTGCCGAAGGCATATTCAGGTCAACCATAATGAAATTACCCTGTGAAGGGAAATACGACAATCCGAGCCGTGTAAATTCATTTTGCAGGTAATCCCGATCCGTTGCATTCCGCTTCGAGCACTCTTGAACAAAATCCTGATCCAGTAGTGCAGCTTTTGCCGCAACCTGTCCAAAACGGGAGGTGTTAAACGGTTCACGTACACGGTTAATCAAATCAATAATTTCGGGACGTGCAATACCATATCCGATCCGAAGCGAAGCCAAACCGTAAATTTTGGAGAATGTCCGCAGGATGACCAAGTTCGGATACCGTTCGATCAATGGTATACTTTGCGGATATGCTTCATCGGTTACGAATTCATAATAAGCTTCGTCCAGTATAACCATCACATGAGCAGGCACACGGTCCATAAAGGCTGTAAGTTCCTGCTCGGAGATAATCGTACCTGTCGGATTATTTGGATTACACACCCATACTGCTTTGGTTTTGTCGTTAATTTGCGCGAGCATCGCGCTCAGATCATGCGTGCCATCTTTCAGAGGCACTTCGATGGACACGGCACCCTCAATATCTGCATTGCTTTTATATACAGAAAATGTCTGATCTGCCATGATGGTCTCGTCACCCGGCAAGAAGAAAGCTCTCGTGATCAAAGCAATAATCTCATCGGAACCACAACCAAATATTAAGTTGTTCCGTTCAACGCCAAGATGCTTGGCAAGAACTCCCGTCAGCTCAACCGAGCTACCGTCTGGGTATATGCTTATATTAGTCATTTCTCTCGTAATGGCTTCCAAGGCGGCAGGAGAACTGCCGTACGGGTTTTCGTTGGAGGCCAGCTTGATGACTTGTTCAAGCCCCAGTTCACGTTTCACTTCTTCAATCGGTTTGCCCGGCTGGTACACAGGCAGATTGACAATCTGGGATTTCGGTTTCAACCCGACCGCCTCCTGTTATTGAAATAATGTTAGACACGAATCAGCGTGCACCTCACGTGTCCAAAAGATATCCTTTCAGGACATCTCTATCCCTTTAATTGTGCCACAAAGTTGCGAATTTGCAACAGTCCCGCTGCACGCGTATCCGGATTTTCAAGCAGAGGAATCGCATCTTCCACTTGACGAACAATGGCACTACCTACAACAACGCCATCGCAGATGCGTGAGAAATGTGCCACCTGCTCATGACTGGAGATACCAAAACCTACTGCTACAGGGAGGTCTGTCAGACTTTTCACCGTCTCAATGAAGCTCTCTACGCCATCAAAGAAAGAAGCTCTCTCTCCGGTTACGCCAAGAGAAGATACACAATAGATGAAGCCCCTCGCTCCCGTTACAATCCGCTCAATTCGGGCATTAGATGTAGGTGCAACAAGCGGCACCAGATGCACACCAGCACGATTTGCGCGTTCTCGCATCTCTTCCGCTTCCTCAATCGGCAGGTCCGGAATGATCATGCCACTAATATCGTGTTTGACCAATTCATCAAAGAATACATCCAGTCCTGTCTGTAATACCGGATTATAATAGGTGAACAGTACAAACGGCAGTTTCACACCTGCCTTACGAGCTTTTGCAGCGGTTTCCATAACAGTACGAATGGTAATCTGGCTTTTCAGCGCACGTTCGGAAGCACGCTGAATGACTGGGCCATCCGCAAGCGGATCGGAATAGGGAACACCCAATTCCAAAATATCCGCTCCAGCCTGTTCAAGCTCCTTGATGATATCAATCGTTGTGTCCACATCCGGGTCTCCCACGGTTAAGAATGGAATAAGTGCCGTACGATTCTGTTGCTTCAATTGCTGGAAGGTCTGGTCCATCAGATTCATCCCAAGTCACCTCCCGTGTATTTCATGATGGATTCAACGTCCTTGTCTCCACGTCCCGACAGACAAATGACTACAATATCATCTGCTGTAAGTTCAGGCGCCAGTTTGACAACTTGGGCTACCGCATGTGCAGACTCCAGAGCAGGAATGATTCCCTCCGTCCGACATAGGAGTTGCAGGGCATCCAGTGCTTCCTGATCCGTGATCGGTACATATTTTGCCCGTTCAATATCCTTGAGATAGGAATGCTCCGGACCAACACCCGGATAATCAAGTCCGGCCGAGATGGAATGCGCTGGCTGAACCTGTCCATACTCATCCTGCAACAGGTAACTCATAGATCCCTGGAATACACCATGCGTACCTTTGGTCATCGTTGCAGCGTGATACTCGGTTTCGACCCCTTTGCCTGCGGCTTCAACACCAACAAGCTTCACATCCTGATCACCGATAAATGGATAGAACATACCGATCGCATTACTTCCTCCACCTACAGCTGCTACAATTACATCCGGCAAACGCCCTTCGATCTCCTGAATCTGACGACGGGTCTCATCACCAATCACACGTTGGAAATTCCGCACCATCATCGGATATGGATGAGGACCAACCACTGATCCCAGCACATAGAATGTATCCTCCACATTGCTGACCCAGTAGCGAAGTGCTTCATTACCAGCATCCTTCAGTGTCCGTGTTCCGGACGTCACCGGAATCACTTCTGCTCCGAGCAGCTTCATCCGAAATACGTTTAACTGCTGACGCTCTGTATCTTCTTCGCCCATAAATACTTTGCATTCCAGTCCAAGTAATGCGGCTACGGTTGCCGTTGCAACGCCATGTTGACCTGCACCCGTTTCGGCAATAACTTTCTTTTTCCCCATCCGTTTGGCAAGCAAACCTTGTCCAATGGCGTTATTGATTTTGTGCGCGCCTGTATGATTGAGATCTTCACGTTTCAGATAAATTTTCGGCCCGCCCAATCTGCGTGACAATTGCTCTGCATGATACAATGGCGTTTCACGTCCAGAATACTCGCTTAGCAGATAATTCAGTTCCTTGTTGAATTCCTCATCTTCAGAGAAGTGGCTATATGCCTCCTCCAACTCAATAAGTGCGTTCATTAGTGTCTCAGGTACAAAGCGGCCTCCGAAGTGACCGAAACGCCCGTGTTGATCCGGCAATTGATGTGTCATGCCTGCTTCACCCTTTCTACGAATGCTGTAATTTTGGCAATATCCTTCACACCTTCAGTCTCAACTCCGCTGGATACATCGACGCCGAAAGGTGCATATGTCTGTATTAGTTGTTGTACATTGTCCGGCTGCAAACCTCCTGCAACGAACAGAGCAATTTCGCGACTTTTTGCCCATTCAGCATAGGCAGGGATTCGCTCCCAGGCAAACGTTTTCCCGGAGCCCCCTCCATATAGAGGATCATGGGTATCAAGCAATATCGCATCCACGAATTTATCATAAGTATCAAGAGCCCTTATGGCTGCATCATCAGCTTCCGGTCCCGTTTCATCTTTGGGAAAAGAAAAAACTTTGAACACTTTGGCATTCCACCGCTGCTTCACCTGCTGGCAAAATTCCGCAGTCTCCTGTCCATGCAGTTGAATTACATCCAGCTGAGCAATGTCCATAATGTGTTCCAGTTCTTCGAGCGTAGGATTCACAAATACACCCGCAAGCTTCGGCCGATCATAGGTAGACCATTCGAACAACACCGTTCTTAATGCAGCAGCCTGCTCGGGTTCGATTCGGCGGCGTGATTTGGCAAAAACAACACCAATGTAATCCACAGGCAAGTTTATCATCGATTTTAGCACTTCAACGTCCTGAAGTCCACATATTTTTACGGCCGCTGGCAGCGGGTTTCTCAGTTCTGGCATACTGTCGCCTGTGCCATCGTGTATGGAAGTATTCATCATTTGGGTCCCATCAGATCAGTTACAGCCGCCTCGACATCATCCTTGCGCATGAGATGCTCACCTACGAGAATACCATGAACACCGGCCTGAATCAGAGGTACTGTTGATTCTGGTCCGTCAATACCACTTTCGCTAATCAAGGTAACGCCACTTGGAATCAATTCCATCAAATCCAGTGTCGTGTTCAGACTGGTTTCGAATGTTTTCAAATTACGATTATTGATGCCCACAAGTGTTGCCTGCGGAATCTCCAATACCTGCTCCAGTTCTGTTCGATCGTGGACTTCAATCAAGGCATCCAGCCCCAAACTTTTGGCGAATTCCAGATATTGACGAATCTGTTCAGGTGTCAGAATGCTGGCAATCAGCAGTATCGCATCCGCACCCAGTAATCTGGCCTCGGCAATCTGTCGTTCATCTATAATAAAATCCTTGCGCAATAGCGGAATGTTCACTGCTTGATGGATAGCCTGCAAGTACTCGTTGCTGCCTTGAAAATACGACACATCTGTTAATACGGAGATGCAGTCTGCACCCGCTCGCTCATAAGCAGCAGCAATCTCTACCGGATGAAAATCCGGACGAATTAACCCTTTGGATGGCGAAGCCTTCTTCACTTCAGCAATAAGGCCGAGTTTGCGATTGCGTCTGCTTGATAATGCTTTTTCAAACCCCCGAGTTGCGGGTAGTTGTTCGATTTGTTGGATAGCTTCATCCATGCGAAATGTCTGTGCAAGAACTTCAACTTCTTTATGTTTGGTTGCAACGATTCGATCAAGATACATGACTGTACGCCTCCGTTGTATGAATTAACTGTTCAAGCTTCCCGGCAGCTTTGCCCGAATCTACCGCTTCTGCGGCAAGTGTCACCCCTTCAGCAATGCTATCTGCAAGACCGGATACATAGATGCACGCTCCGGCGTTCAACAGAACGACATCGCGGTAGGCACTCTGCTCACCCTGGAAGATCCTCTTAATAATTTCGGCATTCTGTGCCGCATCTCCTCCAAGCACCGCTTCGAGCGGATGCAGAGACAAACCCATATCACGTGGATCAATATCGTAGGTGTGCACTTCACCATTGCGAAGTTCAGATACCTGAGTCGGTGCCGAGATACTGATTTCATCCAGACCATCATGGCTGGCCACGACCAACGCTCTTTTGAGACCAAGACGATTCAGTACTTCAGCAATCATCGGCGTCCGGGAACGATCATACAGGCCAAGCAATTGGCGATCTGCTCCCGCAGGATTCGTTAAAGGTCCGAGCATGTTGAAAATGGTACGAACACCCAGCTCTTTTCTTGGTCCTGCCGCATGTCGCATGGAAGGGTGATATACTTGGGCAAAACAGAAGCAGATTCCGATATCATCCAGACATTGTCTGGCCTGCTCACCGTTCAGATGGATATTTACACCGAGTGCCTCTAATACATCTGCACTACCCGCTTTGCCTGAAGCTGAACGGTTGCCATGTTTGGCGACCCGAACCGAGACGGCCGAAGCAATGATGGCGGATGCTGTGGAAATGTTGAATTTGTGAATACCCGATCCACCTGTTCCACACGTGTCCAGCAAGCCGCTGCCATCCGTTAGAATCCGTCCGCCCTGACCACGCATGGCTTCAGCAAAACCAGTGATCTCATCCACCGTTTCCCCCTTCATCCGTAGCGCCATCAGCAAACCTCCGATTTGAGCCGGCGTTGCCTCACCTCTCATAATCGAGTACATCAAATCTCTTGCTTCGGCTTGCTCCAGATGGCTGCCCTCCAAAATCTTCGCCAGGCCATTCTTCATGCCTTCCTCACGAGTAATTTCAGCAATGGGGGTTACAGGGTTCTCATTCATTATTGGGTTTATGTTCATCTCCGGTCTCTCCTCTCTCAGTTTTTAGCGGCCGCTGGTGTGACAAAGTAGTCTGCATTCGCCAGTCTCAACGTGCTGTCCTTTTCTTTGGCAGGAAACATTGCTTCTGCTGTTCGAATCGCTTTGAGCAACGCTTTAGCTTTGTTAACCGTTTCCTCATATTCATTCTCAGGTACAGAATCCCATACGATTCCCGCTCCGGCCTGTACATAAGCTTTTCCTTTTTTGAAAATAATCGTACGAATCGTAATACAGGAGTCCATGTTACCCGAGAATCCGAGGTATCCGATTGCTCCTGCATAAGCACCCCGTGCCTCTTTCTCCAGTTCCGCGATAATTTCCATTGCACGCAGTTTCGGTGCTCCGGATACGGTACCCGCTGGCAAGCATGAGAGAAACGCATCGAAGAAATCCTTGTCTTCTCTAAGCTCGCCCGTAACGTTGGATACCATGTGCATAACGTGAGAATACCGTTCAATCTCCATGAACATGTCACACTTCACACTTCCGAAGCTGGATACCCGGCCCAGATCGTTACGCCCCAGATCAACCAGCATCAGATGCTCCGCGCGTTCCTTTTCATCCTGGAGCAGATCAGCAGCGAGTGCACGATCTTCCGCTTCTGTTGCCCCTCTTGGACGTGTACCTGCAATCGGTCGTGTCTCCACACGATTCCCGTCCACCTTGACCAGCGCTTCAGGCGATGTACCCACGATAATCTCATCATCCATTTTGAGGTAGTACATATAAGGTGACGGATTCAGGGTCCGAAGCACACGATACACGTGAAGCGGAGATACTTCCGTATCAATGTGGAAACGCTGGGATAATACCACTTGAAAAATATCACCTGCGCGAATGTAATCTTTGGCTTGCTCCACATTACCGATAAATTGCTCCTTCGTGAGGTTGGAGCGAATATCCCCCAGTTCCACGTCTCCCGGAATAGAACGCGGATTCAGGTTCTCCCCTGGTCCTTGCTGCTGCAAACGTTCTGCGGCCTGCTCCAGCTTCTCCGAAGTCACTGCATACGCTTGACGTATTTCGTCATCCGTTGCACCGTCCTTGACGTGTACATTACCAACGAGCAACATCTGCTGCTTCACATGGTCAAACACGATAATCTGGTCACAGAACATAAAACGAATGTCATCCATATTCAGGTCATCCAGCGCGTGAGCTGGAAGCTTCTCATAATAGGAGAGCAGATCATATCCGAAGAACCCAATTGCCCCACCTGTGAATGGTGGCAGTTCATCATCTTTGGGACTGCGATACTTACGCAGCAGTGCTTTCAGTTCTTCAATCGGTTTGCCTGGCAATTCACGGGTTTTCCCTGCTTCTTCTACAACGATCCGACCCTTCTTGGCCGAAATCATCAGGAACGGATCTGTACCGATGAACGAGTATCTCGCCCATTGGATACCGCCCTCTACACTTTCCAACAGGAATGCCCGGTCGTTGTCAGCATAACGGCGGAATATTCGGATCGGAGTCTCCATATCTGCCAGAATCCGTTTGACTACCGGAATCAGATTATACTCATTCGACATTTTCAGTACTTGATTAACGTTTGGCGTTATCATCAGATCACGTCCTTTCAGATTTAGGTAAGTTCAACTAAAGAGGTTTACACTGAGCACTCCAATGACAGAACAACCTTCCGATCGCTGTTATCCCCAGATTTTTTGATTCCCTTTCTAAAGGGAAAATCCGGGGATAGCGTATGCTTCCGATGTAGCTTTCTTTCAGAAAGCTTTTAGGCGAACGCTTCGCTTCTTCACGTTATTTCTGTTCTCTTCGTTTTTGTGTAAAAGTTTAGTTGAACTTATAGGGGGAGAAGAAACAACTCAATGTACAAAAAAAACCTCTACCATCAGGTAGAGGTTTGGTTATAAGCTGTATTTAACAGGGTGATGCTTCATAAATAACAAGTCCCTATACTTCGCTGTCGGATTATTCACAGGTGGCTGAATTGATGCATCTCACATCATCCAATTCGGGAAAATATATCAGTTATAACACGTCAACTACTCATTCCAATATTTCGTAAAATATAGGAGAGTGCATTGATTGTGTTTGTACCAAAATATATCAAAACAAAAGGTGTCTTATGACACGTTTGTTTTCCCTGTTCCTGTTACCTATTCCGTAGCACGACGTACCGTGAATCAGTTGACCGGTTTCTGTTGCCCCGGTTACCACCCACTGGACTCTGCTATATACTCCACTAGCTCAGCTGCTCTCAGCTCAATCTCTACTCTACTCAACTGGTTATCACTATACATCATTATGATCGGTTTGACAACCCACTACTTAAGAGCCAGAAGGTGTTGCCAAATCCGGACGTAATGCCTGTGCACCGTTCAGATACACATGGTTGATTTCATTCTGAGCTTTGTTTGTATTCACATGCACCATGAAACGAATGCACTGCGCCAAGGCACCTTTAACAGGAACCTCCAGTGCACACATTAGTGGTACAAGTTCCCAGCCATCCAGTTGGCGAATAGCTTTTGCCGGGAATGCAGCATCCAGATCCCCAGTTAACGTAATCCACACACTGCAGATATCTTCCGGTTGGATCTCATTGCGATCCACGATCTCCTGCAACAATACAGCCGTTTCCTTCAAAATCTGTTCTTCGTTGTTCTGCGTGACTGTTGTAGCCCCGCGAATTCCCCGTGTGACCATTGCTGTCATTCTCCCTTCCTGAGCGTTTCAATGACGTCCCGAACTGCCGACACAGGTACGTCCTTCACAATTCTTGCAGCCCCAATCCGATCAGGAATGATAAACACCATATGACCTTCACGGAACTTTTTGTCATGCATCATCGCTTCCATTAATGCATCCGTGTCGAGATGCGCAGGCATCGTTGTTGGAAGGCGAAGCGAACGCAGCATGCGGACCGTATCTTCATAGAGCCCTGCTGGCGCACCAAGCTTCTCACCAAGCAATGCTGATCCAGCCATACCGATCGAGATCGCTTCTCCGTGCAGGAATTCTCCATAACCGGCAATCGCTTCAATGGCATGACCAATCGTATGTCCCAAGTTCAATAACGCACGTTCTCCATTTTCACGTTCGTCTCTGGATACAATCTCTGCTTTAATACCACAACCACGCTCCAAGCCGTATCCCAATGCTTCCGGATTAAGCGCAAGCAGTTCTTCCGCATGTTCCTCACACCAATGTGCAAAAGCCTCATCACGGATCAGTCCGTGCTTCAGCATCTCTGACAACCCTGCCGATACATCTCGTGGTGGCAAGGATTGAAGTGTGTCCACATCATAGAGCACTAGCTCTGGCTGGTGGAACGCACCGATCATATTTTTGGCCAGCGGATGATTGACAGCTACTTTACCGCCCACACTGCTGTCATGCGCCAAAATCGTTGTAGGTACTTGAACAAACTTGATTCCACGCATATATGTAGCGGCAACAAAGCCAGCCAGATCACCTACGACCCCACCACCTAGGGCCAGAATCGCAGAACTCCGATCCAGTTTGCCTTCGATCGCAACGGTCATCATATCCTGGTACACCGAAAGGGATTTCGATGTTTCACCAGAGGGCACAACCGCCGATACGACTGTATAACCAGCCGTACGCAGCGTTTGCTCCAAACCTGACAAGTATTTGGGAGCCACATTTTCATCTGTAATGATGAGTAACGGACTTTTTTTGGTCAAGCCATATTGCTCAAAATATTGAGGGGCTTGTGCCAATAGGCCACTACCAATCAGAATCGGATATGAGCGTTCCTCCAACTGTACCGTCAGCTGACGCATATTAGTAATTCTCCAGTTGAGCGTTATAACTTGCAACATTGGCACGGATCTCTTCCATGGAATCCCCGCCGAATTTCTCCAGGAATGCTTTGGCAATTTCCCACGCTACAACATGCTCCATAACCACACTCGCTGCGGGTACAGCACAAGCGTCCGAGCGCTCAACCTGAGCCGTAAATGCTTCTTTTGTATCAATATCAACACTTTGCAGTGGCTTATACAACGTTGGGATCGGCTTCATCACACCACGTACAACGACTGGCATACCGTTCGTCATACCACCTTCGAATCCACCCAGACGGTTGGTTGCCCGGTGGTAGCCGCGCTCGTCCGTATGCATGATTTCATCATGCACCTGTGATCCCCGAATGACTCCGGCTTCGAATCCGATACCAATCTCTACACCTTTGAATGCATTAATGGACATTACGCCTTGAGCGATTCGTGCATCCAGCTTGCGATCGTATTGAACATAACTACCGAGACCAATAGGTACCCCTTCAACGATACATTCCACTATTCCTCCGATGGAATCGCCTTCTTGTTTAATCTGGTCGATGTAGGCTTCCATCTTCTTCTCTGTCTCAGCATCCGTAACACGTACAGAGGAAGCTTCTGTCACCGCGATCAGTTCATCAATCGGAAGGTCCTGATACGGAGCTTCGATCTCTCCAATGCGAAGTACACGTCCAGCTACCTTGATTCCGAATTCAGCCAGGAATTGACGTGCAATGGCACCACATGCCACACGTACCGTTGTCTCACGTGCACTGGAGCGCTCCAGTACGTTACGCAAGTCTTTGAGATTATACTTGAGTCCACCGTTCAGATCAGCGTGTCCGGGACGAGGACGGTGAACGCGACGTTTCTCCTCGTCACTGCCTTCAACCGGCTCAATATTCATAATATTCTGCCAATGTTTCCAGTCGTTATTTTGAACAACCAGCGCTACCGGAGCACCTGTTGTATATCCGTGACGGATACCACCAACGAAATTCGCCTGATCCTTCTCGATCTGCATCCGGCGTCCACGGCCATATCCCTTTTGGCGGCGGTGAAGCTGGAAATTCAGTTCTTCAAAGTCAATCGTCAAATTACTTGGCAATCCTTCAATAATAGCGGTCAATTGGGGTCCGTGCGTCTCCCCTGCGGTTAAATAGCGTAAACTCATAATACGTTCCCCCTTTAAACTGTTAAACTTCACATTGCTAAAATCCCATAATTTCTTTGCTTATTATAGTATAGCTGACCGTCTTTGACAAGAAAGTCGGCTCTTTCTTGTACTTGGTATACAAATAACCGCCTGAACACATGTACATGTGCTTCAGACGGCTGAACAACCATTATCATTATTTTTTCCGATAGAAGAATGTCTCTGCTGTCTCCAGACCATATTGTCCCGGGGAGAAGATCTGCTCCGTACTGCCCACAAACAAAATACCGCCTGGACGCAAACTTGCTGCAAATTTGTGGTACAACAGGTTTTTGGCTTCCTCGGTAAAATAGATCATGACATTTCGGCACACAATCAGATCGTACCCATCGTCAAAACGGTCCACCAGCAAATTTTGTTTCATGAACTTGATCGAATTTTTGAGTTGCTCATCAATACGGTATACCAAGCCATCCTGCTTGAAGTAACGGTTCGCCGTTTCCTTTGGCACATCCTTAAGCGAGCGTTCCATATAACGCCCTTCCTTGGCTTTGGCCAATGCACCTTCATCCAGATCACTTGCCGTAATGGAGCTGTCCTTCAAAATACCCATCGTGTCCAGAATCATGGCGAGTGTATAAGGTTCTTCACCTGTTGAACAGGCTGCACTCCAAACTTTAGCACGACGCTTGGAACCCAACAGCTCAGGCAGAATCTCGTCCCGCAGCACTTCCCAACGATTGGGATTACGCCAGAATTCCGACACGTTAATCGTCATACGATCAAGGAACTCGTAGAACAATGATTTATCTTTCTGCATAGCTTCAAAAAAGTTAGAAAATGTATGAAACCCGTTTTTGTTGCGAAGTGTGGTCAGCCTTCTTTTCATCTGGCCTTCCTTGTATTGAGCAAGATCAATGCCTGTGCTCTCTTTGATTTTACGAATGAATCCGGTGTAATCCGGGTCTAGTAGTTGTTCTTGCTCCAGCATCGTGTATCACCCTTTTGGCTAATAATTACAACCAGGCTGCGATGCTCTTGTCGTATACCACCAGTTCATCTGAAGCAAAGAAATTTGCTGCTTCACGGGAAGCACTTTCTGGTGAATCTGCCCCATGAATCAGATTATGTGGTGTGTGGCTGGCGAAGTCTCCGCGAATGGTACCCGGAGCTGCTTCCTTCACATTGGTTTTTCCGATGACGATGCGCGCAAGCGCCACAATATCGTCGCCTTCCCACACCATGGCAAATACAGGCCCAGATGTGATAAAACGAACCAAATCATCGAAAAATGGTTTGCCCTCATGTTCAGCATAATGGCGTTTTGCCTGATCCTCAGACATCTGCACCAATTTGCCTGCCACCAACTTAAATCCTTTGTCTTCCAGACGGCTAATAATTCGACCGATCAATCCACGCTGCACACCATCCGGCTTCACCATCAAAAATGTACGATCCATCAGCTCACTCCTCACTCACGGTTCAAAGTTAATCACTATGTAAACGCAATCCCTCTGATTGTAACATACATGTCCAAATCCTCCCAATGAGGAATATCACAGTTCTGTTCATCTTTGGGTGTGAGCAATCCGAGAGTTGAAGGTCATACAAAGTTTAATGCGTACGTTTAACCACAAAATGAGCGATATCACGCAGGTTTTTGGTCGTCTTGATGTTAGGTAGCTGATCGAGAGCATCGAGCGCTTTCTTCATATATCGGTCAGCAAGGGCTTCTGCTTTAGCAATTCCTTGACTTTGGCGAATCATTCCAATTGCATCCGATGCACTTGCCCGTCCTTCTTCATGCTGGACACGGGAAATCTCCTTAAGCAAAGGTTCCCGCAGATCGGATTCTTCCAAGGCATAAAGTACAGGAAGAGTGATATTCCCTTGCTTCATGTCACTGCCAGGTGGCTTGCCAAGTTGTTTCTCAGTACCTACCAGATCAAGTACATCATCTTGAATCTGGAAAGCCATCCCCACATTGTATCCGTACGTATACAGCAGGGAAGATACATGCTCAGGCGCACGTGTAGCCAATGCCCCTAACTGACAGCTAACCGCAATCAAAAGTGCTGTTTTGCGGCGAATCCGCAGCAGATAGTTACGAACACTTTGTCCCGTATTGAAAAAGTCGCGAATTTGCTCCATCTCACCAATGGACATCTGTACCATGGCTTTGGCAAGGATACGATGAATAGCTGGATCGGATAATCCGGCAGTCATTTCAAGTGCCTTACCGTAGATATAGTCTCCAGTGTACATGGCAATCCGATTATCCCATTTTGACTTCACCGTAGGTTTGCCTCGGCGTGTCTCCGCATTATCAATAACATCATCGTGAACGAGGGATGCCGAATGAATGAGCTCCAGCGGAACCGCAACCAGCTTCAGACGTTCAATGTCGTATGTACCAAATTTCCCGCCAAGTAACACAAAAACGGGCCGTAACCGTTTTCCTCCTGCTTTGAGCAAATGAAGTGACGTTTCACTCAGCAGCTTCTGTTCTCCTCGAACACTGCGATACAATTCTTTCTCAATGTAATCCATGTCCTTTTTTAACAACCCGAAAATATCCAATAGTTTCATTCGTTCACCCGTATCAGCGTATTGTCAGTCCATAAATTCATGCTTACCTTCCCCTCCAGCAAGTCGGGCCTGCAGGCATTACGAAAAACCCGGCTTACCGTTCTTGCTTGTGTTTTGCTATAAGGTAATCTAACTTGTTTTTCTTCTCCGAATGTCATAGCCGACAACCGGAAATTAAACTCTGCGACTTGTTCTGAAACAAAATACAGAAGTTGCCGGAGCATGGGTCAAGACTGTGGTTCATGAAGACTCACCATCAGCACTCACCAATACCCCGGGATTCGGGGGACAAATAAACCGAGCAACACTTTGGCAAAAAAAACAGCCTTGTATCGAACTCAGTCGTTATCCCCGTTCATCCGGTTCTCCCCATCTTGTAAACAGTTGATGTGGGATGCGCAAGCTATCCAGCACTTTTCCCACCAAAAACAGAATCAACTCATCCATAGTCTGAGGTTTGTAATAAAAAGCAGGCATAGCCGGTATCATTCGTACACCAAGCCGAGAAAGCTTCAGCATGTTCTCCAGATGGATTGCATGAAGAGGTGTCTCACGTGGTACGAGGATCAATGTTCTTCCCTCTTTCATCATAACATCGGCTGCGCGAGACATCAGATTATCCGATGATCCCTGCGCGATGGACGAAAGAGTTCCCATCGAACATGGCATGATAATCATGCCGTCTGCCAGATAAGAACCACTTGCAATGGAGGCCCCTATATCACTCACAGGATGATAGATCAGAGAACCGGCACGGTTGCCGAATTTTTCTTCCAGCACCGCGTCCCGATTCGTCACATCCCAGTCCAATTCTTCTTTCAATACACGCCACCCTGCATTGGATATGACCAGATGAATGGTATATTCCAAATCAAGCAGCGTTTCAATTAATCGAATGCCATATATGCTGCCACTCGCTCCGGTAATTCCGACAACCAGTCGTTTATTGTCCGGCTGCTGTACCATTTATTTCACCGCCAGATCAATCAGAGTGAACGTAAATACGATTAAACTAAGCAAACTGTTCATGGTAAAAAACGCCGTTTGAACACGGCTCATATCATTAGGCGATACAATATAGTGTTGATAGAACAGAATTCCATACGTTACCAACATGCCTGCTCCATACCACCAGCTCAGATCTGTCATCAATAATATCGCAAGAAAACCAATTGCAGTAATCACATGGAAGAACTTAGCGATCTGCAAGGATTTAACCAGGCCAAAACGGGAAGGTATGGAGTGAAGCCCCTCTCCCTGATCGAAATCCAGATCCTGACATGCATAGATAATATCAAAACCCGCTGTCCAGAACACAATCGTAACGTACAGCACAATCGCTGTCCAATCCATCGTTCCTGTTACAGCTACCCAGCCACCAAGTGGTGCCAAACCAATCGTCATTCCGAGAACAATGTGGCATAACCATGTGAATCGTTTGGTGTACGAATACAGTACTAACATAAACACAGCAATAGGCAACAGCTGCATCGATAATACATTAAGATTGGATGAGGCCCAGAATAACAATATAAATGAGATAATGACAAATATAACAACTTCCCCATTTTTCAACAGTCCTGCCGGGATGGCTCTCATCGCGGTACGCGGGTTTTTGCCATCAATCGCTTGGTCAATAATTCGGTTCAAACCAAAAGCCGCACTACGTGCGCCGACCATCGCAAGCAATACCCACATGATCTGCATCCAGCTTGGGAAGGTATCATTCACTACCATAGAGCCGAGAATGGCCCCCATAAATGCAAAAGGTAAAGCAAAAAGCGTGTGTTCAATCTTGATCATTTCTAAAAAGATGCGAATTTTCCTAAACATGCTGATTCTCCTTGGTTCCAATATGCAGTGCCGCTATACCTCCGGTCAGAGGGTAGGCCTGCACTTGTTGTAATCCAGTTTCTGCAAAGATGTCTGCCAGTTCCTGCCTTCCCGGAAAAATGGCCAGTGAGTCCGGCAGCCATTTGTACTGCTCAAAACTTTTAGCAAACACTTTGGCAAGATTCGGTAAAACCTTCTCAAAATAAAAATAATAAATGCCTTTGAACGGCTGCCATGTTGGCTTGGACAATTCCAGGCACACAACCATACCGCCCGGTTTGACCACACGTTTCATTTCAGACAACACTTGTCTGAGATCAGGTACATTACGCAGCCCGAACCCGATCGTCACATAATCAAATGAATTGTCTTCATAAGGAAGTGACATGGCATTTCCCTGTGTCAGGGTAATCTGCTTTTGACGCTGCACCGCATTGATCTTTGTCTGGCCGACCTCCAGCATGTTGCTACTGAAATCAAGTCCGTGCATGTGCCCCGTTTCACTTGCCTCTGCCATAGCAAGCGTCCAGTCACATGTGCCGCAGCACAAATCAAGACCGGTATCGCCTTTGGACATATTCATCTTTTTCATGGTGAATTTACGCCAAGCCTTATGCCTGCGGAAACTTAGAATATCATTCATGACATCATATTTTCCGGCTATACTCTGAAAAACCGAATGGACATATTCTTCTTTCGGTTTGGTCTCTCCGCTCCCCATTCGTCTGTCTCCCCCTCAATCTTCCCTTACTGCCGCATGTGAAGGCTGCAAATATGCCAGGTAAGGCTCTAGAATTGCATGTATCTCATGCAAACCCATCCGCCCTTCCTCGTCTTGCAACAACAGTTGAATGCGGTGTGTACACTCGCGAAGCTTGTCCAGCAAAACCTCGCCAACCCTATGCTTCAGCACCATAGCGTTCCATGCACGTGCATCCGGTTCAGACTGACGCAACACATTGCGTTCATCGTCATTACCATGCTCGTATATGTGCCAGTATGCATAGCTATGAAGATATTGTTTTGCGTCATTCATCCGCTTCAGTTCTTCCACGATCGTTTCGCAGGAGCTGAATTCAGTCAGCAGGCTGTTCCATAATGACTCTTCGTTATGTTGAATCATGCCTGTAAATGAAAGAAACAGCTGCATCCTCAGCTGTACCGTTTCACGCAAGTATTCATCAGCCGAAACGAGAAGCTTCTTCATCCGTTCATACAGCGTCATCTTGCGTGCGTTCACTCCGGATACAGCACCACTGAGTTTGCCAATCATTTCAATTCTGCCCGCTTGGGCAAGCAATTGATAAAAACGGCTACTTAAATAATCCCCGGCGAGTACATTCAACTGGCGTGAACGCATCTCCTGCTCTCTCCGCTCACCGGAAATGGTATCGATTCGATCATGCGTATCCATGGCCAACTGAACGAGCGAAGTTGCAAGAGCATATAACTCCTGATGCACCTTTTCGTCTGTGCGGCCCACAAATACCTGCAACAGACGTGCCCGGCTATCCGGAAATGATGGGATTTCCGTATGTTGTCGAATCATGTCGTAATCCGTATATTTCTTTGCTAGTTGGGGTACGCGATATGAATTCATTCTCAGCCTCCGAGCCTTAACATTGTTAAACCATTTCTGCACTACAATCTTATATATTATAGCATATGTTGAACGGGCACGCACTGAATCCTGCTATTCTATTCCCCCTGACTTGTCATTTCGAATTGCTTCTTCCAGAGTTCGGTCTCCATCAAATGAAACCAGTCCTTCAATTCATCTGAAAAGGCCGCACTTTTCCAGTTCCGTAATGTTTCAATCGCATACAGAGGCCACTCTCCACGCCGAATATCAGCAGCAAGCAACAGATGTCGTTTATGCATCCATTCATCTTCTGCCATCACACGCAGCAGCACCTGATCCACGTTATCCAGGCTCCGAAAGCCCAGATCCGCCACAGCTGCCATGTTCTCATAGATTTCAGTGTAACTTGTACCCGTTCCTTTAACTTTGAGGTCCAGCGTCAAAATGGACTGTTTCCATTCCACTCTTGCAATGGGCGTTGATAGTTGCATGGAACTTAGCACATCAACCAGATTGTCATTCGTTAGCTGAACTGGATGATGTGCTGCAGAGGCAGGCTGTACGTTGTCCCCACCCCATGTACGCATATGTAAGGTTTGTATCGCAACAAGCAGAAAGACCGCCGCAACCGTTGCCAGCATTGAAGCAGTAACAATCATCCGCGGTTTCATATACGCCTCCCTGCCTTTACCTGTTAGTGTAGTCTGTCCGGTAAAGGCTCATACCTCATTGTACAATGAAAAAAAGCAGGCTATGCCTGCAATCTTCATTTGAATATATTCAATCTGTACATTACTCCGATTCAATCTGTCCATGCTTGGTAATCAGCGTGGCTTTGCCCCGGATTTTAATAGCTGAAGTATGGGTGGTAAATTGGGCAAACATCACTTCACCCTTGTCCAATTTCTCGGTGTGGTGAAAACGTGTATCCTGACCTCGGGTTAATCCGATCACCTGGACACCATTTTCCTCTGCCTTAATTACAATATAATCATTGCCGGTTGGATGATCCATCACGCATGTCCCCTTCTTTCGTTCGATAGCGTTAATGATGATAAAGATTGTTTCATTTGTCAACCTGCGCCTTATTCGAATGAACCGTAAGAATCGGCTACCCTCGGGTCATACTACAGTTATACAGCCTCAGAAAGGAGAATCTGGATGAAGTACACCCCTGCCGCACTTACAGACGAGCATATTCATCAGTTAAAAGAAATCGAACAGCATCTGTCTGCAGCTGCTGGTGAAGAACTGATTCTGGTTGCTTATACCGGGCAACCGGAGAATCCTGAGCACTCGGATAGCCGCAAGAATCATCGTTAAAGGGCAAAAGAAAAGGCCGTGAACAAGTCACGGTCTTTTTGTCGACATATGGAATATGTAGAAATCTTATTTAATTCCGTCTTTGAGCGCTTTACCTGGTTTGAATGCAGGAATTTTGCTCGCAGGAATTTCGATTTCTTCACCTGTTTGCGGGTTGCGTCCTTTACGTGCAGAGCGCTCGCGAACTTCGAAGTTCCCAAAACCAACCAATTGTACTTTATCTCCGCTTTGAAGAGCCTCAGAGATTGCTTCGAATACGGCATCAACCGCTTTCGTTACATCTTTCTTGGACAATTCAGTCGCTTCAGATACGTGTGTAATCAAGTCTGATTTGTTCATTTGTTTTTCACCTCCTGTATCAATGTCCTGAATGTTATACTGTGTTTCCGTTTTATAGCGAAATATACGTTCATACGCAAAAAATCTACGTACATCTTGAGCGCTGAACACAAATCTCCGCCTGCGGTCAACAGTCATTTTCGGCAGAATGTCGTCTGAAACCACGGGCATTTCAGACGCCGAACAAATTTCATACTAATACAGACAGCCCACAATTTCAAGTCCGGTTGCGGTTTAAGACGTAAAATGTAACCGCCAGGGCAAGCACGAGAACCCCACCTTTTACAATATCATGTGTGAAATACTGTACGTTCATCATCGTTAAACCATTCACAAGTACACCAATCAGAACCGAACCAATGAAGGTTCCGATGACATTTGGTTTACCCGCACCAAACACAGAGAAACCGACAAATACTGCAGCTACGGATTCCATTAACAACGGAGATCCCGCATCAATTTGCCCAGATCCTACTTTGGAAGCATAGATAATACCCCCGATTGCTGCAAACACTCCAGCGGCTACATAGGCGAGTGTACGCACCTTTTTCACCTTGATTCCAGACAACCGTGCAGCTTCCTCATTACCACCGGTAATGTACATCTGGCGACCATATTTCGTATACGTCAAAAAGATATGCACACCTATTACCGCAATAAGTAGCATGATAACCGATATCGGCATACCAAGCCATTTGCCCTGCCCTATTAGCAGAAATGTCGGGTCCATCTCTCCCGCAGCTTTGCTTCCATCAGGGAACTGCATGTGATTGTAAATGGTATATCCCTGTGCATACGTTTTGTGAATACCTCCGATGATGTACATCGTGGCAAGGGTTGCGAGCAAATCCGGAATACGCAATTTTACGATCAGCAAAGCGTTCAGTAAACCAATAACAGCTCCGATAATCAATGGCACGATAATGACGATTGCGAGCGGTTGCTGATACCAGATCATTAATGAAGCCGTAACGACGGTAGTTAATGAGACAGTCGCCCCAACCGAGAGATCAAATCCATCAACAATGAGAGATAACGTAACACCGATCGCTACAAACGTAACGATCGAGATCGAGCCCAAAATATCGGTCAAGTTACTGTACGTAAAGAAATAAGGCAATTTAATACCGAAAAATGCGATAACACCTATGATGACAATAATCGCCCCGTAACGGAACGCAAAATCCAGTGATTTATCCTTCATGATTGCACCTCTTGTCCACCGCTTGCATAGTATAGCAGCTGTTCTTGGTTAGTCTCGCCTCGTTTGAACTCTTTTACGATAACACCCTCGCACATGACAGCGATTCGGTCGCCAATTCCCATGCCTTCATCCAGTTCACAGGTGAAATAGATTACACCCTTGCCCGCCAAAGCCAGTTCATTGATGATGCGGAAAATGTCGCTTTTCGCCCCTATATCTACACCTTTGGTTGGCTCATCAAATATAAATACATCCGCATCCGCATTAAGCCATTTACCAATGGCTACCTTCTGCTGATTACCACCACTTAGATATTTCACTTCCTGTTTCACGGACGATGTTTTAATTCCAAGCTGTTTCACCAATGACTCTGCATTCAGTCGTTCCCGCTTGCGGCTTACAAAACCCAATGTACTAAGACGGCTTAGCAAAGGTAGACTTAAATTCCGTTCCACGTTCTCCTGAATCAGGATTCCTTGTTTACGTCGCTCCTCGGGTACCGAAACAATCCCCAGAGCCGCCGCATCCGCAGGCTGAGACAGGCGGAGATTACGGTTATTAAGCCGGATCTCGCCTCCCTCCAGCCGATCTGCACCAATCAGCAAACGAGAGCTTTCCGTTTTACCCGCGCCTACCAGACCTACCACAGCTAGGACTTCACCTCGGCGTACAGAGAGGTCAACACCTTTGACTTTCACTCCACGACGAAGCCCACGTGCCTCTAACAACAGCTCCCCCACGGGCGCTTCCGTCTTCGGAAACTCTTCTTCGAATGGTTTGCCCAGCATCTGTGTAACCAAATCGTTGATCGTCAGACCCTTTGCTTCACCGGTAAATACATGCTGCCCATCTCTCATAACCGTAACGCGATCACAGTGACCCGTCACTTCAGCAAGACGATGGGTAATGAAAATACAAGCTACGCCCCGATCCTTCAGGAGATGAACAATCCGGAAAAATGCATCCGTCTCTTCCTGGCTCAGCGGTGCGGTAGGTTCATCAAAAATGATGACTTTGGCATCCTGGATCAAAATCCGTGCCAGCAAAATCATCTGTTTTTCTGCAAGTGTCAGATCGGCCACTTTTTGGTGAACGGATATGTCTGCTCCTAATTGCTTCAACGCCTCAACCGCACGCTGTTGCAGTTTTCGTGGACTTTTCCACCAACCCCCGGCAGATGAAGCCAACTGATCCAACATAATGTTCTCCGCAGCCGTCAGCTGTGGCACCAGTGCTGCATCCACTTCCTGATAGACACAGTGAATCCCACTTGCCTTTGCGTCTCCTGGAGAACTTAAATGTAGCGCTTGTCCACTCAACTGAATCGTACCCTGATCCAATGGATAGGCACCGGACAAAATTTTCATTAACGTGCTCTTACCGGCACCATTGGCACCCAACAGCGCATGAATCTCCCCACCTTTTACAGAGAAATCCACATCCTTCAGTGCAGGAATACCTGAAAACTGCTTGTGGATATGTTCCATTTGAAGCAGAATCGGTGCAGTGCTCATGATGTTAACCTCCAATCGTTCCCTTCCGGGAGCATCCCTTTTTTCATCCAGACCACACATATCTTCATTTATGTTTGAAAAAGCGCGCCTTGCGGCGCGCTTCCCATACGCTGCTTATTTAGCAGTAATTCCGTATTCGCTCATCCAGTCCTTGATTCCTTGTGTGCTGCCACCCCAACCTTCAACGAACTCTGACAGCTCCGAAGTGGAGATTTGTTTATCTGGAAGAGCTTCACGTTGAACATAGACCGGGTTAAGAACAACTGCATCTTCCGTCTCGTCCCCGTTCAGTTTTTGATAAGCATAACGTACCTGGACGCGTCCAATATCCGTTGGATCAACAGCAGCAGAAGCAACCCAAGGATTTTTCGGGTCCTGAATCATTTGCAGGTCCTCGTCACTCATATCGATACCATACACTTTGATCTCATCACGTCCAGCTTGTTGAATCGCACGCGCTGCACCTTTGGCGAACTCATCCCATGCAGTCCATACAGCTGTAATCTCACCTTTTGGATATTGCTTGAGAATAGCTTCCATTTTGGCTTGAGTATCCAGCGCCGGGTTCTGTGCAGAACCGAATGTCGCTATTTCCTTGATGTCCGGATTTGCTTTCATGAATTCACCGTATGCGATCTGACGGCGTTCCATCGGTGCGAAACCAGCTACCCATACTTTGACAATATTGCCTTGTCCATTGATATCTTTTTTCATTTGCTCCAGCGTCAGTTCAGCCATCTTCTGATCATCCTGCGACAGGACTGTAGCTCCCGGAACACTAATAGCTGCGTCAAACACGACCACTGGAATATTCTGTTCTACTGCCTTCTTCACACCTGGCTCTAATAGGGAATCACCGTGATCTGTGAGAATGGCATCAAATTTCTGGTTAATAGCGCTATCAAGCAAGGATACCATCTTTGCTTTGTCATTATCGGCAACAAACGTTGTCAGTTCTCCACCGAATTTTTCGATTTCTTCTTTTACACCCTGTACATATTGCTGCGAGAAAGTACCTGTATTGAATTCCATAATAAGTGCGATCCGTTTGCCACTTAGAGGGCCTGTAACTGCTTCCGTTTTTGGTGTATCATCTGATGCACCCGAAGCCGGAGTGGCTGCCGGTTCTTTCTTGATTCCGCAAGCGGACAACGCCAATGTAAATACTAATAACACACTCAACCATACCCATTTTGTCTCTTTTCTTTTCATCTCTGTATCCCCCTGTCCACTCTCTGTGATCTCGATCACAATAGTTGAATATTAATATAACGGCTAATCCCTAGTATGTAAATGGGTTTTAGCAATTTAAAGCTAAAACTCGCTAAGTTTTTTCGAAAGTACTATTCTTCCTATCCATTTCATCCAAAATAAAGAAATCACATAAAAAAGACCGCGAGGGGATGCCCCCTTACGGTCTTTTGATGTTTTACAGAATGATGGCGATCAAGCCGCCCGAACCTTCGTTAATGATTCTTCCCAGCGTCTCTTGCAATTTGTACCTTGCATTATCCGGCATCATGGCAATCTTGCCCTGAATCCCTTCTCGCACAATGGAGTGCAGGGAACGACCGAACATGTCTGAATCCCATACCTTGATCGGATCGTTCTCGAAGTCCTGCATCAGGTATCTCACCAGTTCCTCACTCTGCTTCTCTGTGCCGATGATTGGAGCGAACTCCGATTCCACATCAACCCGGATCATGTGAATGGACGGTGCCGTTGCTTTCAGCCGTACGCCAAATTTGGTGCCCTGACGAATGAGCTCAGGTTCATCCAGAGCCATCTCGGCAAGAGATGGAGCAGCAATGCCGTATCCGGTCGTTTTGACCATCTCCAGCGCTTCTGCAAAGCGGTCATATTCTCTCTTCGCATGCGAGAATTCCTGCATCAATTGCAGCAGATGATCCTTACCGCGAATCTCGATGCCAACCACTTCCACGAGAATCTGATCATACAGTTCATCCGGCGCATACAGGTCAATTTCGGCTACACCCTGCCCCATATTCATGCCACTCAGACCTGCGCGATCAATGAATTCATATTCCATGAACTGTGCGACAACCCGATCCACGTCACGAAGTCTGCGAATATCCTTGACGGTATCCCGTACGGAATTTTCGTAGTTGCTCCGCAGCCAGTGAGTCTCGTTGAGCACCATAACCCAGCTTGGCAAGTTTACATTCACTTCATGCACAGGGAACTCATAGAGCACTTCACGAAGTACACCCGTCACATCATCTTCCGTCATGGTCGCTGCACTGAGTGTCATCACCGGAATGTCGTACTTGGCAGCAAGCTCACTCCGCAATTGCAGGGCTTCTTCACTGCGAGGACGAGTGGAGTTGATGACCAGGACAAACGGTTTACCCACTTCTTTTAATTCCGCAATGACCCGTTCTTCAGATTCCACATAGGAACTGCGGGCAATTTCGGCGATTGTGCCGTCTGTTGTTACCACAACACCCAGTGTAGAATGCTCCTGAATGACTTTGCGAGTACCAATCTCGGCGGCTTCCTGGAATGGAATTGGTTCCTCGAACCAAGGCGTGGAGATCATGCGTGGACCATTCTCATCCTCGTATCCCTTGGCTCCTTCCACCGCGTAACCTACACAATCCACAAGACGCACATTGACATCGAGTCCTTCTGCCACCTTGATCTGGACTGCGTTATTTGGTACGAATTTTGGTTCGGTAGTCATGATGGTTTTACCTGCTGCACTCTGTGGAAGTTCATCCACCGCTCGAGCACGGTCAGCCTCGTTAGTGATGTTTGGCAACACGATGGTTTCCATGAATCGTTTAATAAATGTTGATTTTCCCGTCCGGACTGCGCCGACAACCCCGAGATAAATATCCCCTCCGGTCCGCTCAGCTATGTCCTTAAAAATGTCCACTTTCTCCAATGAAATCCCCTCCCTAAATTACTCCGAAGGAAAAATGCTAAAGAGCATCCGCTTCGTTTTTTCAATCAGAAGACTGAAATCCCTGCAACGGTAGAGCCGCCTTTGTGAGTGCCCGGAAGTCGTCCGCCGCCGAACGTTGCATTCTGATGAAACCGGCGAGAGCGGCGTTAACTCGTACATGCAATTGGACTAGTATCATCTTATGTATCCGTATGCGGCAATATGACGCGTATTTTTGTTTTTTTATCTTATGGTGATGACATTAGGAGAATCCCCCGATCTCGGACTGCGCGTCTTTATTTCAATCTACTTTATGTGATCCGTGAAGCTTTTATGACGGTTATTGCTCATACTGACAAAGAAAAAAGAGATATCCCTTATTTGGAATATCTCTTTTTGAACCATTAGAGGCATGGTCGTCATACAGCTAAACCATTTGAATTGCAATCATGCTTATTTTATTGGCTGGGCAACCGGCGCATTATTTTGCCATGCGTAGAAAACGGATTTTACAGGTACGAAGTAGGAGTGTTCCACCAGCAAATCCCGAACATCTTCAGTCTCTGCTGGAGACACGTCAGACTTGTCCACTGCCTGCATAATATCAAAAGCGTAATCCACATAGACCTTGCCTTCGTCATCCATCATAAAAGGTAACGCCTGACCTGAATATACACTATTCAGCGTAATGGAAGGAGTACCTGCCTGAGCAGCCAGCTCCATATCCACAGCATATAACCCCGGATACAGTTCTTCCCCGCTTGGCAGCTTATTGTTATGTACAGACTTATATTGATTAACCATTCGTTGCACATCGTTTACTTTCTGTACGGTCAGAAGGTCCATCACTTTAACGGTCGGATTCACTTCTTCGTCCTGAATAAGGAAGTAAGCGCTCCCACCGCTTTCAAAAGCAGTCCCCGGTATTTCATCCAGATACCCCAGTTGTTTCAACTTGGGCAGATCCACTCTGAACTTTTCATATTTTGGCGTATCCATATCTGCATTGATGATTGGCAAAATCCCCTCATCTTGCTGGAATGCCTCGACCGCACTCTGGATACGGCTCACGCTTTCCCGATACGCTATCTTAGGGTCCGAATTGCTCTGGGATGGATACATACAACCACTTGCTGTAAAAGCAAACAACAGGAATAACAGCAGACCGACCGTCTGATGTCTCAGACGCTGCCGTCCGCTTCCTTCCACACATTTTGGCTTGTTCCTAATCATTCGTGTCCTCCTTGAATAACTCATTAGAGAATCCATTTCATAACGCTCAGAACCAGTCGTCTTCCTGTTGTTGACGTTCCAGTTGTTTCCGAATGGCTGCCTTCAGCGGGTCCTCTGGAACATGAACCGATAGAGTTCCACACACCTTGGCCTGACAGGACAGTCGTGTACCTGCTTCCAACAGAGAACCCAGCTTGCGCTTTTCTGCATCTGTTGGTGGATACAGTTCCGCCCGATGTTCTTCATCTACGTTCACTTTGCACATCAGGCAAGCCGCTTTACCATCACATCGGGTCGTAATCTGGACTCCAGCACGTCGTGCTGCATGCAGAAGTGTCACCCCTGGTTTGAGCGCTATCGATTTGTTCATAGGTAAAAAAGTAACTTTATAGTCCATCATTTTCCTCCCTCAACCTACTGGGGCCATGTAAAGCCAACAAGCTCTTCCACTTCGGCTCTGAAGCGGCTTGTCCATACATTCTGTTGACTTAAAAGCATCATTATAGGTTGATGTGCATCTGGCTGCTCACGCATCTGTTTCGCAATGGGGACATAACGATCTTCACGACCTCGCAGCAGATTAAACAACAGCTCATGCGCAAGCGGCATCAGTCGCAGGGTATATGAACCCACTTGTGCTACTGGTGCATGCGGAGCAAGTACATGTTCAATCTCGATACGGTACCAACTTTTTCGAGCCCATATTTCGAAACCACCAACCAGTTCCAACGCACATTCACCCACCTGATAGTGGCTCAGCAGAGAAGCATACGGTCCTGTCTTGTCCACTGTAGGCTCGTCAAGCATTTTCCCCGGAGCGCTACGGTGAAGTTCTTTAGCAGCAGCAACATCCGCATAGATATCAATATCTCTCGGAGCCTGTTGCAACTCCACCCCTTGAAGCAGCAACCCACAACTTCCTCCAAGTAACCATGTCTGCGGCTGTGTGTTCCAGGCTTTGGCCGTTTCCAGCAAAGCCGCGTGTAATTCCGGATAACGCTCTGTCCGCCCCTCCGTATCATGCGGCCTCATAGGCTCACACTCCCCTCATCCGTGTTCATTGTGTCAGTTCTTATGATGTGCTTATGCGGATGTTATCTTTCAGGCATGGGAAATCAGGTCAGAGAAGCGATTCCACCGAAAAAGCCAATCAGCATAATCAAAAATGCAATTAGAGAAAGAATCCCCCGTACAATACCTTTTGTTTTGGCACGAGCAAACGTAATCAGGAATACAGATAGTCCCATAATGAGGATGGCCACCAATGACAGCCACATCTTGTCCATTGCGCTCATAATCCAGCAGTCTCCCCTTCAGTCCGATATTCATCACTGACACTGTGACAATTGCAACCATTATAACATGAAATTCAGCTCAACTTTCCAAAAAAAAGACAAAAAAGCAAGCCGGCAGAAGCCGACTCGTCTTTTTGTCTTACTGGATCACCTGCACAAGCAGGTGTGATCTATTATTTTTTCATCATCATTTTCATTAACGATTCCATACTGCTCGGATTCAATCCGCTTTTCTTGACCGCACTCACAATATCCTTAACTGTATCCTCAGATACCGGAACTTTCGCCATGGCGGATACTTGTTTGATCAATTGGCGCAACTGAGCTTCATTCTGAATCGTCGTTGGTTTCACCGTGCTCGCCAATTTCTTAACGGCACCTTCCGTTATCGTTTTACCCGTTTTCTTGTTGATTGCATTCAGTGCATCTTTGGAAATGTTGTTACCCATTCGTCTCCCCTCCTCCGGCAATACTCATGTGTATAGTATGAGTCTGCTACAGAAAAGGTGAATAAGCTTCTTATTTCATAAGGTACGTTTAGGCTGATTACAATCAGGAATGCCACTGCTCCCAGGTTTCAAGCTTCATGACTTCCATTTCAGTCTTCGGGTCACGCCCCATCAAGGCTTCAACCGCATCACGCGGCTGTCTCTCCTGGAATAAAACGTGATATAACTGATCCGCAATTGGCATTTGTACACCGTATTTTTGTGAGATGAAATAGGCAGCTTGCGTAGTTCGAATGCCTTCTACCACCATGCCCATGGACTTCAGTACATCATCCAGCTTCTGTCCCTGGCCCAACATGGAACCTGCTCTCCAGTTCCGACTGTGCTGACTTGTAGCCGTTACAACCAGATCCCCGATTCCGGCAAGTCCCGAAAACGTTAGCGGATTTGCTCCCATCTCAACACCAATACGTGTGATTTCTGCCAGACCGCGTGTTAGCAAAGCGGCTTTGGCATTATCACCAAATTGCAGACCATCAGACATGCCTGCACCAAGAGCAATGATATTTTTGAATGCGCCTGCAAGCTCAACACCAATCATGTCCCGATTCGTGTAAACCCGGAAATAGGCATTCATAAACAAAGCTTGGGCAGACTCGGCAGATGACTTATCCAGAGAAGCTACAACCACTGTCGTTGGACAACGCTTCACCACTTCTTCCGCATGGCTTGGGCCAGAAAGAACAACAACACGTCCTTCTTCACATTCAAGCTCTTCTGAAATGACTGTGGATATCCGTTTGAGGCTTTCTGTCTCGAAACCTTTGGTTGCATGAATGACTAACATCTCAGGCTTGTAATAAGCCTTAAGCTGGTTCGTAACTGCACGCATGGCTGATGAAGGCGCAACAATTAACACAGCTATAGCGCCTTCCACCGCAGCTTCCATATCAGTTGTTGCTTGAATTCGTGGTGAAAGCTCCGCATCCGGAAGATAGCGAGTATTGGTGTGTTTGTTATTGATTTCGTTAGCCTGGTCTTCACCACGTGTCCACATCATCACGTCCAACTGATTGGCGGCGAGTACACTGGCCAGAGCTGTCCCCCAGCTTCCAGCGACCAGAACAGCAACTTTTTTAGACAACTCGTTTACCCCCTCCAGGGTTTTTCGATCCCAATTTATTTTCCTGTCCTTTGGCGAGCTTCGCAATATTGGTACGATGTCTCCAGAACGCAAACAGACAAATAATCAGACTCCCCCAGAAGATATTCATTGAATATCCGGGTAATACCAGGATAAAGATGGGTGTAAATGCTACAAAAATCAGAGACCCCAATGAAACATAGCGTGTCAATACAATAGACAGAATGGCGATCACCCCAGCACATAACGCAGGTAGGAAAGCAAGACTCACCAGAACACCAATGGCTGTGGCAATGCCTTTTCCTCCACGAAAATGGAAGTAAAGCGGCCAGTTATGTCCTGCAATGGCTGCTATACCACTGAGTGCAGGAATCCAGGCAGAACCGTCACTCAGCCAGATTCCAATCCATACAGCTGCAACACCTTTAAGTACGTCAAGTAACAGAACAGCAATTGCCGGTCCTTTACCCAAAATACGCAATGTATTGGTAGCTCCCGCGTTTCCGCTTCCGTGCTGACGAATATCGATCCCCCGTATCGCTTTGGCAAGGAGGACACTAAAGCTGATCGAACCGAGCAGATAACTCAGTACAATCGCTGCGATTTGTAAAATCACACACTTCTCCCCTAACTTTCGTCGGACTTCTTCCGAGTAAATATGCGAATTGGTGTTCCTTCGAAATCAAACGCTGCACGGATTTTATTCTCCAGATAGCGCTCATATGAGAAGTGCATCAACTCAGGATCGTTCACAAAAATAACCATGGTCGGCGGTTTAACTGCAACCTGAGTCACATAGTTAATTCTCATTCTCCGTCCTTTATCTGTTGGCGGAGGATTAATGGCAACCGCATCAGACACCACATCGTTAAGCAGATGTGTCTGCACACGTAACGAGTGTTGCTCTGCTACACGTTGCACAACCGGCAACAGTTTTTGTAAGCGTTGTTTTGTGAGAGCCGACAAAAATACGACCGGAGCATAAGTCATAAATAGGAAGTGATCCCGAATTTTTCTCTCAAACTCTTTCATCGTCTTGTCATGCTTCTCTACCACGTCCCATTTGTTCACAACAAACAATGACGCTTTACCCGCTTCGAATGCATATCCTGCAATATGCTTGTCCTGTTCAATAATGCCTTCTTCACCATTAATGACAATCAGAACAACATCTGCACGCTCAATCGCACGCATCGCACGCATTACACTGTATTTCTCAGTTGTTTCATATACTTTACCACGCTTACGCATACCTGCTGTATCAATCAGCACGTAACGTTGGCCGTCTTTTTCAAAAGGTGTATCAATTGCATCCCGGGTCGTTCCAGCCACGTCACTTACAATGACACGCTCTTCACCCAGAATAGCGTTCACCAGTGAAGATTTACCCACATTAGGACGTCCGATCAGAGCTACACGAATGACATCTTCATCGTAAGTCTCTTCCTCAAGTTCTGGCAGCTTCTCCACAATTGCATCAAGCAAATCACCTACACCTGTACCGTGACTTCCGGATACGCCGATAGGATCACCGAAACCAAATCCATAAAACTCATAAATGAGCTCACTTCGTCCGATATTATCCACTTTGTTAACGGCTACAACAATAGGCTTGCCTGAGCGGTAGAGCATCTCTGCTACCTCTTCATCCGATTGCGTAATACCTGCTTTTGCATCACACATGAATACAATAACATCCGCTTCTTCAATAGCGAGCTCTGCTTGCATCCGAATCGATTTTAAGATTACATCTTCACCATCAATTTCGATACCACCTGTATCAATGATACTAAATGGTTTACCGTTCCATTCACCGATTCCATATATGCGGTCACGGGTAATGCCCGGCTTGTCTTCCACAATGGCCAGTCTGTCGCCGATGATCCGATTGAAAATGGTGGATTTACCCACGTTCGGTCGTCCGACAATTGCCACAACGGGTCTTGCCATACATTCCACTCCTCCTGTCCATACTTACGATACTCATCATAGCAAAAAAGATATGTCTTGGCTAACGTTTCATGCCAAATTACTCGCAATAAAAACAATCGGCGAACCCGCCTTGGGCTCGCCGATCTTGCTTTTGTTATTCAGCAAAATATGCAGTATATAACTTAGAACCATGCATTGTTAACTTATTTGAATTTGCTGAGTTTGTCTCCAAACAGTTCGCCAAGCGTAGTGCTCATACCTTGATTGTTCAAGGAAACGTTTGGATTGTTAATTTCTTCACGCGGAGCATTGTTTCTTGAAGGTCTTTCTGATTTTTGTGGTTGAGCTGGAGCTTCTTCTGTTTCTTTGATGCTCAAGCTTACACGTTGCTCAGAAGGGTTCATGTCCAAGATTTTAACCTGAACTTCCTGTCCTTCTTTCAGCACTTCATGAGGAGTGCCGATGTGTTTGTGAGAGATTTGCGAGATATGCACAAGTCCTTCAACACCAGGAGCGATTTCAACAAATGCACCGAAGTCTACCAGACGTTTTACAACACCTGTTACGATATCGCTGGAATTGAATTTTTCGCTTGCTGTTTCCCAAGGACCTGGTTGAACAGCTTTCATGCTCAGGCTGATTTTACCTTTTTCAGGGTCAACTTTCAGCACTTTCACACTAACTTTATCACCTTCAGACAGTACATCGGATGGTTTTTCAACGTGTGTCCAAGCCAGCTCGGATACGTGAACCAAACCGTCAACTCCGCCCACATCAACGAATGCACCGAATTGAGTCAAACGTTGTACTGTACCTTCGATTACTTGACCTTCTTGCAAACCAGCCATTACTGTAGCTTTGTTTGCTTCGAATTCTTGCTCCAGTACGTCTTTTTGGGAAAGGATCACTTTGTTGTTCTCACGGTCGATCTCTTTCACTTTAACACGCAGTGTGCGTCCTTTGTAGTCGCTGAAGTCTTCAACGAAATGGCGTTCAACCATGGAAGCCGGGATAAATCCACGTACGCCCACGTCTGCTACCAGACCGCCTTTAACAACATCACCTACAACAACTTCGAATACGTCTTGGTCTTCAAAATGCTTTTGCAATTGATCCCATGCGTTTTCGCTGTCGATTGCACGTTTGGACAGAACGAGTTTTTCTTTCTCGTCGTCGATGCTAAGAACTCTAGCTTCAACTTCTTGTCCAACTTCTACTGCGTCAGACGCGCTGTCAACATGTAATGAAGACAGTTCACGAATTGGAATGACACCGTCATATTTATATCCAATGCTCACATAGGCTTGGTTATCTTCCAATTTGACGATGGTTCCTTTTACGGTATCTCCTTTTTTCAAGGAAACGAATTGATCCAACTCATCTTGGGTTGCTTCTTGATTTTTCATTTCTTCCGACATGTCAAATACCCTCCTCAATTCAAAAACCCCATTATATTCAAACCTGCCTGTAGCAGAGTTCAAAACACTTTCATCACTGAGTGCTCAAGCTTTAGTCTCCCTCAAAAATATGGAAACATGCACTCAGCTACCGACGAAGCCATTACTTGCTTGGCACGCCCGTTTGCACCATTTCGTTAATCTTGGACATAATCTTTTCAGTCGCCTTCTCCAGAGCTTCTCCAGATGGGTCTTCCTTGAACTCGTCCAAACTTACTGGTGCTCCATATACAACTTTCATCTTACGAAAAACTTTGTAGTTACCGATAATAGCAGTAGGAATAACTGTAGCGCCACTGCGGAGAGCAAAACTCGCTGCCCCTTTTTTGCCGATACCTCCATCATTGTGACGGCTTCCCGAGGGGAAGATTCCAAGCACTTGACCATCACGCAAAATATTGAGTGAGGTTTTGATGGATTCCTTGCTGACACCTCCACGTTTAACGGGGAAAGCACCCACGGCTTTAATAATTCGGCCGAGTACCGGAATGTCAAACAATTCGCTTTTGGCCATGAAACGCACCTGACGGCGAATTTTGATACCAACGGTTGGAGGATCGAAGTTACTAATATGATTGGAACATAAAAGTACGCCGCCTTCTTTCGGAATATTCTCCCGTCCAACGGCCTCCAAGCGGAAAAGAATGGTATAAATGATCCGCAGTAATGTGCTGCAAAATGTGTAAATCATAGACCGATCTCTCCTCTGACCATTGTGCAATAAGATACGATTTTGTCAACCACTTCATGAATGTTCATCTCCGTTGTATCAAGGACGATAGCATCCTCAGCACAACGCAATGGGGAAATTTCCCGATTCTCATCCAATCTGTCACGGGTGGCAATGTCTCGCTCCAGCTGTTGCAACGTCAGTCCATCAGAGGGGTCCAGTTCTTTGAAGCGGCGAAGCGCACGCTCTTCGACACTGGCAGTCACAAAGATTTTCACTTCCGCATCGGGCAGTACTGTCGTTCCGATATCGCGTCCATCCATGACGACGCCCTTGCGCAAAGCCATTTGCCGCTGAGTATCCACTAATTGCGTACGCAGCCCCTCGATTTGCGCATATCGGGACACGATTCCCGTCACTTCACGGGAGCGGATTTCCGAGGTTACTTCTTCCCCATTACAGAACACTTTCTGTCCGTCGGGATCCGGTTGTAAATCAATGACCAGCTTTTGGGCTTCCTGAAGTACCTGTACCACTTCTTCCGGCGCAATATCTTTCCGAAGCATGTGCAAGGTTACCGCACGGTACATTGCGCCTGTATCGACGTATACATACGCGAGCGCCTCTGCAACCAATCGGGCCACCGTGCTTTTCCCGGCACCGGCAGGTCCGTCAATTGCAACGTTCATTTTCCCGTTCTCTGATGTGTTCTGGCTTGCCAACGGGGCATTCCTCCTCAAACGATAAACCTCAATAAAAAAACAGGCATTGCCTGCATCGTGAAAATTATACCACACTCTACACATGGATGCAAAAACAGACAAATCAACGACGTTTGTAATCATTCACCGTTTGCACTTCAATTGGCGTTCCTTCCAGGCGGTCAATGGTGGTCAAATTCTTTTTGAAGCCTGGTACCAACAGCAGCAATTGATATACCACAAGCAGGATTAGAAGGGCTGTAATCAGAATCGTAACCTTTCGTTCCATTCGCCTGGAGAAAACATAATAAAGTCGTTCATATCTGCGGGTTGCATGACGATGATTCAAGGCAATACCTCCGTTTTTTTCATTACGGTACCCGCAGTTCCCTCTTCTTATGCCACAACATTCCTATTTTGTGCGATAGTCAAGTTGCCGTTCAAAACAAAACTTGATAATTTTTTGGCGCTCCGAATCTGAAATCTGCACAAACTTCAGCATGCATAGCTGTCTGCCGGTTTCCAGAGTTTTGATCCGCACAACTTCAGCTTCAAAATTCACATGTTCAATGGTTGAATTCCGGTAGGGAACCAGCAACCAGCATTTCAATTTTTGACCTTCAGCTATTGAAAACCCTGTTTCGCCGTAGATGGACAATCCACCGCCACCAATATCTTCAGTCAATCCGACGGCACGGGTCAGATCTTCACTCTGGATGGCCAGTTCGAGATTTGCGTGAACACGAAGAAAGCTGCGCCGTTGTATTTTGGATATATCGCTCGGAAGCGGTTTGCGGATACGGACAAGACGGACCACATCTTCCTCAAATCCCGTGACATAGGTATTAAAATAATGACGGACTCCATCCTCCGTAATATATGAAATCGACAATTCCTCTCCGAAAAAGAGCCTTTTCAGACGGCTGCTTCCTTGTTGCATCGGGACCTCAATCAGAAAACTGGTGTCATCCATATCTGCAATGCGTGATTTGTATTCTTTGTGTTCCTCTTTTTCATCTGCAGAAGCAATCTGGATGTATAAAATTTCATTTATTTTAGGAAACAAGCTGTTCACCGCCACTTTATGTATTTATCTTCGTATGTACGAGGACTATTATACCATGACCTTTCTCACATTGAACAAGAAAAAAACAGACCACATCGTGGTCTGCCGCAGTTATTCGCTCAGCTTAAAATTCAGATTATCCATCTTTTTATGAGGTTGCATTGACCGGTTTGATCTCTTCAACCGCTTCTTCCATTCCTGTATTTGCATTAATGTATATCCGGTAACGAGAACCGTTAATTTTCCCTCCGAATTCATAACACAATACTTCTTTGCTGTAATCATTCTCAATCAGGGATTTGCGAACATAATTTTCTTCGAACTCCGAGTTAAGCTTTTTCCGCGCCTGTTGCTCCGTAAGAGTTGCTTTCGGAATTTTGCGCTTGTCATTATGTTCGTAGACAAAGTCACTCGCCTGGAAGCCGGTTACTTCACCTGTATCCAAACCTACACGAACTGACATTTTCTCAGGATAGATCAAAGTGTCTCCTTGCTTACGTACATAAGTAAGGTTACCCAGATTACCATATTCATCGTAGTTTACGGCCTTCATATCCTTATAACCTTTGTTCATTAGGAATTGATCTGCTTTAGCCATGGCATTCTGACGAGACACTTTTTTGGTTCCGATTGGACGCGTATCACTGTAAGAGATCAGCATTCCGCCATTACGGGTGAAATCCATCATCAGTTTGCCATTGTTGGCATGATCAATCGTCGCAGTGTAGGACTCCCAGTCTGTTCCTTTGCCGTTCTCCTGCACTTGGATTTTGCTACGATCCGCATCAGAAAATTTTGCAGCCTTGCTCTGGATCTGTTCTTTGGTCACCGGCAAACCGCCCAGTTTCTTGACTGATCGTTTTGCATAGATATTGGATACGGAAGGACCCCAATCAAGCTCCGGGTATTCCTGTACCTTTTTGTTCACAGTACGAAAACCATCAACGATCGTGTTGTCCATGGTTTGCTCTTGTGTTGCCATGGCAGTCTCTGCATCCATCCAGCGCAATCGGTCCGTCAACACTTTCTGCTGCACATCTTGCAGATTCTTGGTAATCTCGGATGAATTCTGATACAGCTTTTTCAGGTTGCCCATTTCCTTCTCACTTAGCGGTTCGTTCGTCAAATCACGCATCGACGCCCGGTAGGCAAAGTTGGAAATACGTGAGAGAAACTCCTCTGTCTCGTTAAATGGCAGCATGGTGAGTGGCAGTTGGTTGATTTCATTCTGCGCTTCACTGGTGAGTCGCCATACATTCATCAGACCTTTGCGATGCATCCCCTGTGATGTAGAGTGAACCGCCAAGGTATTTCCAATCTCCGAATGCAATTTGTCCATATGAAAAGATAAATCGTGAAAGGCACGCTGATATTGATTCTCTGCCTTAATCAGAATTGCATTCTTCTCCTGATTCTCCTGATAGCCCCACACGAGCGCACCGACCAGCAGAACCGCAAATATCGGAAACATAACTGAACTTAATCGTTTATACATCGGTAGAGTCTCCTTTCTTCTAAACCACTACCTCTATTGTGGATCGAAGAAAGATCTCTTATGCATGCGATTTCCAGTCCTTACACAAGCAGGCTGCTAAAGTACTGTTTGGGTCCTCCTTTTAATTCAACTGAATCCCAGTTGCCATGCCCTCTTCTTCAATTTCGAACTGGTCTCTGTTATCACAGAGGCACTGCTTGAATCCCGTCTCAATCCGGCCCCGTTCTTTCTTGCCTCGTAATGTAAATCGTTCACCGCATTGTTTGCATCTGATTTTAATTTTAATTCTCATCACAACGATCTCCGTTTCTGTTGGTCATTCCCCGGGAGTTTATCTGTAAAAATAAAAACACACCGGAGCCATAGGCGCAATATGCGCTTTATGTCCACCAGTGTGTCCCTATTTTTATAATTTAACCTCTTCCTCCCGCTTCACAAAACGAAAAGGAGAACGGTTATTAGCTCGTGTGATTTTACCCATTGCCCCATACCACAGGCCCGCCATTAGCGGCGCTATAAACCACAACCAATGATTCACCATGGTGTTCATGATGACATCGTACAATGCATGCCA
Organism: Paenibacillus sp. FSL R5-0701; assembly: GCF_037973995.1. Lineage (NCBI taxonomy): Bacteria > Bacillati > Bacillota > Bacilli > Caryophanales > Paenibacillaceae > Paenibacillus > Paenibacillus sp. FSL R5-0701. The sequence continues at coordinate 4,456,074 of NZ_CP150230.1, forward strand.
GAAAAAAGGTAATACCAGAGAAAGAACCAGATACCACCGCTTTTTCTTACCACCGATAAACTTGGCTTTACCCATATAATAACCCATGATTACCGCAAACATAGCGTGCCCTGAAACAGGGAGCAGTGCCCGAAGGAACATGGCTGAGACGGATGCATTCCCCGCAAAGGCATACAACACATTCTCAACAGTGGCAAATCCAAGTGAAACAGCGACTGCATATAAGATCCCGTCATACGGCTCATCAAATTCGGTGTGATTATAGATGATATGATAAAGTACGAACCATTTAACGAATTCCTCCACACCACCTGAGATCATAATGGCCTCAAGATAAGGATTATCCCCGAGCCATATCATCATGCCACGCTGAATAATCATCACAGGCAGTACCATCAGAATTCCCATGAGGAAAACCCGCAATACCATATGAAGTGGCTCATAATCATAACGGTCTTTCAGGTAAAAGTATGTTAACAAGGCGAGACCCGGAGCAACTGCTGCCGCTAAGACCGAAAACAAAAGCACCGAAATTCCCTCCTCTGACTAAAGACGCGATTACAACTAGAGATTAATCCTGGCGTTTGAAGTGGGTGCAGATAACATCAATCGCTTGTGCAGGAATAACAACCTTACCATACTCTTCCATAACTGCCGGAGTAACTGAGGAGCCTTCGCCAAACTCAGCAAGCAAGGCAATCAATGCCGCATGTTTGGTGGTATCTACCTCATCTGGCTCCAAATGCAAGAACCACTTGTCTTTATAAGAATAAAGTCTCCCAGCATCCGTAACATGCTGACGCAACATATGTGCAGCTTCAATGAGCACTTCAAAGTCCTTGAATGCATAAACGATGGAATCGCTTTGCTCGAGTGTAACTTCCATTTCATATACTTCTTCAGGAAGATCATCTTCATGACCTGAACCATATTGTTGCGGATCATATTTTCCTCGTGTGACAATGACAACCATCCCTTGAGCGGGAAGTGCGAATACTTCGACAGCGAGTGGACCTGTGGCATCAAATCCAAGTTCGGAATAGGCCTGATCCATCATTTCAGTGAACAGTTCATGAACCTTAGGTATTTCCTGCCACATATCTTCTTTTTGTATTCCGCGCTCGCTCAGATCGTCAAAGGTCAGGAAAATCCGTATCTTATCGTGACTTAGTCGTTCTATTTTCATACAGGATCTCCCCTTTATAAGCAAGTCTTATAACAGATTATGAAGCACAAAACAATATGTGCTGAAAATAAATCTATGTAGTTATGTTATCATTTTATACCTCTAAATGCACGAAGTAAAATCGACAAAAAAAGAATCATTCCACAGCCAATCTAGACTGTGGATGATTCTAATTGGAGGTTTTGGTTTATAAACCCGGTACTGTTGTGTTTGTTTGACTTAAAATTTGCTCAACTTCATGCTTCACATCCGGATTGGTGCGAATAAAATCTTTGAGCATACTCATATTCGCTTCTTTTTCCTGCGGTGTGATTACTCTTGCGGTCTTTGCTGCCGGATTTTTGTGGGATTCACCATGTTGATTTTGCTTGCTTGTGAACCCGTCCATACCCGGGAAAGTCATTTCCATCATCTTATGTTTTGCCTGATCCATCATGTTACGTGATGAACCCGATGACATCATGGGCAATTTGCCTTTGGACAGCCATGAACTGGCTGCAACACCAATGACAATGCCCCAAAAAAAGGATGACGTCTTCATTTCACCAACCTCCTTCAAGTGTTAAAATCATATTTAGTGTTTGCGGTAGTGAGCGATCTCATTCCGTATAAATACAGGAAAGTGAGTTGAAATCATGTTCAGACATACAGCCGCATTGATCATTGCTGCAAGTTTGCTGCTGTCAGCTTGTGGGACAGCGGAAGAAAATACATCTGATACTTCCGCACCAGCGGGCGAATCAACTACCACGGTTCAAGGAGAGCAAGGTAACTCTAACCCAGCTGAAACAGGAAAACCCGGAACTGGTGTACCCGAGCCTTCAACGGAAGATTCAACTGCGAATGAAGAAAAACCTGAATCTTCGGAGAAGGTTTCTACAGAAGAGAAAGTGGAAAAGACGTATCACATGAATGAAAATTATTATATTAAACCAAACGATGAAGCGAGCCCAAACAAGGTCGTCTTGTTAACTTTTGATGATGGACCCAAAGAAGAAAAAATGATTACTTCACTGATCGACACTTTAGATAAACATAACGCTAAAGCGATATTTTTCGTCAATGGATATCGGGTGAAAAGCCATCCGGAATTGCTCAAACTCATACATGAACGGGGTCAGATTGTAGGCAATCATGCCTGGGATCATGAGGATCTCAAAAAAATGTCCAACGCTGAGGCGGCAAAACAGGTTACAGATGTCCAAAAAATAGTGAAGGATACCATTGGTGTGGAACCGCAATTCTTCCGTCCACCTTTTGGTTCGGGAAATGATGCACTGAAGGCTGCTGTGAAGAAAAATGGCATGTTATATATGACTTGGTCTAATGGTTCGCTCGATTGGGATAAAAGCACCAAAGACAAACCGGAAAAAGTCATCCAAAATGTACTGGACCAGTTAAATCCCGGAAGCAATATTTTGATGCACGAGTTGCCATGGACGGTTGAAGCATTGGATGAATTGCTGACCAAGCTCGAGAAGAAAGGCTATTCCTTTGTTGATCCGCGTACAATTGAATTGGAAGCTCGTTAAATTGTAATCTTGTGCATTAAAATAAAACAGCCTTGATCCAATGGATCAAGGCTGTTTCGCTGTGAGTGCTTTTTCCGCGGGCACTCTTAACGTGATCATATGCATCTCCGCAGGACAACCTAGTCGGAGAGGAAGATGATTTGTACCGTATCCTCTGCTAACAAGCATTTTGCCTCCTTGGTGAATGTCCTCCGGACTTCGCTTCAGGGAGTACCACCCATTCGATACGGGACGATACGATTTTCCAAGGAACACAGGTCCGAAAAATGGTACAACCAATTGTCCGCCATGTGTATGACCGCTTAAAATAAGATCTGCATTTTCTTCCAAGCGAAGGGCCTGCAAAGGATCATGAACGATAGCAATTTTGCAAAAACGGTTACCGATCTGCTGTAGTAATACATCGCCCTGTTTGGAACGGTAGTCTATGCCGATCAGACTCAGTCTGTCATTGCCCCTTTGCAGATATTCCACATTATCCTGCAGGAGTTTAACGTCCGATTCCCGAAGAATTCGCGCAAGTTGAGCGGTACCAGCCCTCTTGTCATGGTTGCCATACACCGTAAATGAAGGAGCAATGTTCGATAAAATTTTCATGTTATGTCTAACTAGAGACCATGAAATTCCTTTTTCCGCAACATCCCCGCCGATGAGAACCCAGTCCACCTTGTTTTTAACGTTTTCCAGATCCTTCTGGTTCAGCTTGCGCTTGTGCGTGTCGGATACATACAAAATCTTAGCCCCGTCAAAGGATGTTGGCAGATGAGGCACTTCAACCTCTTCTTCAATCATTTGATGAACGCGGGCTTCACGCCACATATGAAAAAATAGTAAAACTCCCATCAAAATAATAAAACCTGTGAGTAAAAGCATTACCACGGCAAGGGAAGGAACGTATTCAGAGCGGGTGCCCCTTCAACCCCCCACCAAACCAGACTAATCGTTAACATGACAAAAATAAAAATGAGTGAATTGACAAACCTTTTGCTCAATTTTAACCGACGTGAAGGATGCAATTCTGTTCGTGTAGGAAGCGAACCCGCTTCGGGGATCGATTCTTCCGTTGATGTTGACGTTTTTTTGGAGCGTGATGGTGCCCTTTGAGGAAGTACTGGACTTTCCAGCTTTTCTGTATAGGGCTTGCGCTGTGATCTAGGTAAAGAAACGGAAGTAATTGGTGTGATTCCGCCAACCTCAGCAGCTGCTGCCGTTTCAGCAACGATGCTTACTTGAGAAGCCACCTGACGCTCGGATTTCTCTTTTTTATCCGATTGACGATGGCGCTGACTGCCATATGTCTTCATTCTACTTAATGGCTGATTCATGATCCCCTCCGAAAACGTATCGCTAATCCGGACACCAAATCAATAATAAAGTGACATAATATAGGCGCCCATAATGTGCCGGACTGCAAGTAAATCCAACCCAATCCATAACTTGAGACAAACACCCAGCCTGTTGGAATCCAGTGGCGCAAATAACGAATATGGATAACTGCGAATAAAATACTTGTCCAGTAAGGACCGATGGCATGTTGGATGGCTCCACGGAATAATAACTCCTCACACACTGCAACAATGGCTGCTATGCATACAATGTGCCAGATCGGACGCCCACGGAACAGCATCTCGTTAATTCCACCGTCATCCATGCTTTCCTGAGGTATAACATACGACAGTACCAAGTCCATAACAAGCATAATTCCTGCAAGACCAAGACCCCACCATATAAATTGGTAATTGTCAGGCCATGCGAGTACATCTAACAAGTTTCGTTTCTGCAATAAGATCCACACAACTCCGATAATCAGTGTCAGACCTTGTGTAAAGTATAGATTGATTAAAAGCAAACGCTCGGTAAGCTGCTGTGGCTCAGCCTTCTGAATCTTGAACTTGGGAAACTTGAATTTTTTCATCGGATGTGTCTGTCCTCTTGAGTTAAATTTGATGGATAACAATTACGTTGTCCAATCGGATAGTATACTAAATGATAGCCAAAAAACCAATTAGGTTCAAGACCTGCCCCAAGTCCTGCTTTTATATCCATGCCATTACTTCATTAAAGCAGTAAAATCCAGTTCATCAAACAGCTTACTTTCCATCTTCTTGTGGTAGGTATATTAACTATGGTATTACTTATGGTGACTCTGTTTATGTGTGAATCTAAAGACATCTGCAAAACATTTTAAAACATTTAAGCCTATTGACATGCTCATGTCAGCCATGATACATTATGAAAAAATTAGTCACGTTAAACACGATGATGGAAAAAAGACGTTGCTTCGTCTTACAGAGAGCCGATGGTAGGTGTGAATCGGTGGCAGGCAAATGGTCTTGAGCGCTCCTGAGTTATTGCATTGAAATTGGAGTAGGTGCAATCGGTTTAGACCCGTTATCCTCTTCGGTCTTCATTGACCGCTAAGACTGTCGTTGCGAAACGGCGGTGAATTAGGGTGGTACCACGACAACTCTCGTCCCTTATTGCGCAAGCAGTATGTGGATTGAGAGTTTTTTGATTTATTTTAAAGGATATCTGTGGGATCACTCTATTTGCTTCACCTTCCCCCTCTGTTGCGACACCGCGTTGTTGGGCGGAAGAATCAACCTGGTTTTAAGGAATACCTCTTCGCTGAGGTCAGACCTTGACGATATAGATACACATACCTAAGGAGGAAGAAACCATGTACAAAGTGTTAGTGTCGGACCCAATCAGTGATCTGGGAATCCAGCAACTGGTGGATGCAAATGATGTTGTTGTTGAGAAGAAAACCGGTCTTAGTGAAGATGAACTTGTTGCCATTATTGGTGATTATGATGCTCTCTTGGTTCGCAGCCAGACTCGTGTTACAGATCGTATTATGACAGCTGGTACCAACCTTAAGGTGATCGGACGTGCAGGTGTTGGTGTAGATAACATTGATCTGGAAGCTGCTACACAGCGCGGTATTATCGTTATTAATGCACCTGATGGCAATACCATCACAACCTGTGAGCACACGTTTGCCATGATGATGGCATTGGCACGACACATTCCTCAGGCCTACGCCAAAACAATTCAGGGTACGTGGGATCGTAAAACCTTCCTGGGTGTGGAATTAAGAAATAAAACGCTCGGTGTACTGGGTATGGGACGGATCGGTAGTGAAGTTGCCAAGCGCGCCAAAGCATTCGGAATGGACATTCTTGCTTACGACCCGTTCCTGACGGAGGAGCGTGCCGAGAAGCTGCAAGTGAAACTTGCTAGTGTAGATGATATCATTCGCAATGCGGACTTCATGACCGTTCACACGCCATTAACACCGGAAACACGGCATATGATTTCACGTCCACAATTCGAAGTGATGAAAAAAGGCATGCGTATCATCAACTGTGCCCGTGGTGGTGTAGTTGACGAGATGGCACTTGTGGAAGCCATTGATCAAGGTATTGTTGCTGGTGCAGCATTTGACGTATTTGAAAGCGAGCCGCCAGCCGCTGATCACCCGTTCCTGAATCACCCAAGCATTATCGTTACGCCTCACCTTGGTGCATCCACAGTAGAAGCACAAGAGAACGTGGCTATCGATGTATCGGAACAAGTTCTTCATATTCTGCGCAATGAACCGTTCAAGAACGCAGTTAACATGCCGGCTGTTGCACCAACCGTGATGAACAAATTGCAGCCGTATTTCAAATTGGGTGAAACGTTGGGTAGTTTTGCAGCACAGATTACACAAAATGCAGTGCAGGAGATTCGGATCGACTATGCTGGTGAACTTTCTGAAGTAGATACTTCTCCTCTCACACGTTACATTGTGAAAGGGATTCTCGCCAGACATTTGGGTGGGGAAGCCAACATCGTTAACTCCATGCATCTGGCCAAAATCCGTGATCTGAATGTGGTTGTAAGCCAAACCTCAACAACTAAAGGATTTACTAACCTGATTACCGTAACATTGGTTACAACTCAGGATGCTGAGGAACGCCGTGTAGCAGGTACATTGCTTGCAGGTTATGGAGAACGTATTGTTCGTCTGGACAAATTCCCGGTAGATATCGCTCCGGAAAGTCATCAAATTTTGATCTCACATAATGATAAACCAGGTATTATCGGGCGTGTAGGAACCCTACTTGGACAAAACGATGTCAACATCGCATCCATGCAAGTTGGACGTAAAATTATTGGTGGTGCAGCGATCATGATTCTGACCGTAGATAAAGCTGTTCCAAAAGATGTGCTTGTGCAGCTTGCTGCGCTGCCAGAAATCAATACTGCTGTTGAAATTGTTCTGGAATAATCAAAATATTTTTAAATGTATAAGAAGAGACGGGACCCTTGTGGTTCCGTCTTTTTTGTCGCTAAGTAAATTGCGTATTCATTTCAATTTTAAAATTAATTTTACTTCTGGCCGTGCGGAACTGACTCTTTCGGTCGTCCCAAACATCTAATGTAGGATTGACCACTACTACCTGGAAAGAAAGAGAAACCCAAGATCTTAAATTGATCTGGGTTTCTCGAGAATCAAATGCACCAATCTCATATGAGTTCCGCTTCTTTTGCCTATTAGGGAAATAGTCTTAATACATTATCGAACTATTAACTTAACTGAATAATGTTTAGTGTAGATCCCGGAGGAGAAAGAATAGCTGTGCCAACGAGCCCGAGTAATTGTAACTGTATTGTTGAACCAGCGGTAACGGTAATCATAAAGTCCGACTGCAGCTGACTGAGAGAAAGTACTGGAGATACTACACTCGCTGGAATAGCTGTACCGTTAAGTAAAACCCGAGATTGGATAGCAAGTGCAGCTGTCAGACTTATTTTGTATGAGATGTAGTAACGACCTGCGTTGGTCAGTGTGAAGGTGTCATTAGCCCCATTGACGGTTATACCTGTGCCAATATTTTGGTTATTCGGTAATGGAACGAGTGTACCACCCAATATTACAACAATCGTACCATTAGTGTTCTCAGCAAAAGCCGAGTTAGATGTTACAGATGTTCCAGTTGCACCTGTTGCTCCGGTTACTCCGGTACTTCCGGTACTTCCGGTACTTCCGGTTAAGCCCACTCCCGTGGCTCCTGTAGCTCCTGTTCCCCCAGTCGCACCAGTTGCTCCGGTGCTTCCCGTTAGGCCAACTCCCGTAGCTCCCGTTATACCTGTGGCCCCTGTTTCCCCAGTGACACCAGTTGGCCCGGTACTTCCCGTTGCTCCGGTTTCCCCCGTCGCACCAGTTGCCCCGGTACTCCCCGTTACGCCGATTCCCGTTGCTCCCGTTATACCTGTCGCTCCGCTTTCCCCCGTAACACCAGTTGCTCCGGTACTTCCTGTTACACCGACTCCCGTGGCTCCGGTTATACCTGTCGCTCCTGTTCCCCCAGTGACACCAGTTACCCCGGTGCTTCCCGTTATGCCGACTCCTGTGGCTCCCGTTATACCTGTCGCTCCGGTTTCCCCTGTGATACCAGTCACCCCGATGCTTCCCGTTATGCCGGCTCCCGTGGCTCCCGTTATACCTGTCGCTCCGGTTTCCCCTGTGATACCAGTTACCCCGGTGCTTCCCGTTACGCCAACTCCCGTGGCTCCGGTTATACCTGTGGCTCCTGTTCCCCCAGTGATACCAGTTACCCCGGTGCTTCCCGTTATGCCGACTCCCGTGGCTCCGGTTATACCTGTGGCTCCTGTTTCACCTGTAGCTCCAGTAATACCTGTTACGCTTAATCCCGTGGCTCCTGTGATCCCCGTCGCCCCAGTCAACCCTGTAACACCAGTCGCTCCTGTCTCACCAGTTGCCCCAGTTCCTCCAGTTCCTCCAGTTACTCCTGTTGATCCCGTTACGCTTAATCCTGTGGCTCCTGTAATTCCAGTTGCCCCGGTTAGCCCCGCAACACCAGTCGCTCCGGTTTCACCAGTACTTCCTGTAACTCCAATGCCGGTTGCTCCTGTCACACCTGTCGCTCCTGCTCCAGCGATCAACGTGTAATCTGGTGAAGTCCCCGGCGTTCCGGTTGGCGATGCCGCATTCGCAATATACGTACTGCCGTTGAACGTTACTACTTGACCCGCTGGATACGTTGGGGCTACGGCTGGATCGAATGGTACAATGCCACTCAAACCTACGCCTGTCGCTCCCGTTTCACCAGTTGCCCCGGTTCCTCCAGTTACTCCTGTTGATCCCGTTACGCTTAATCCTGTAGCTCCTGTAATTCCAGTTTCCCCGGTCAACCCTGTAAGACCAGTCGCTCCGGTTTCACCCGTACTTCCTGTAACTCCAACTCCAGTTGTACCGGTCACACCTGTCGCTCCTGCGCCCGCAAGCAACGTGTAATCCGGTGAAGTCCCCGGCGTTCCGGTTGGCGATGCCACATTTGCAATATACGTACTGCCGTTGAACGTTACGACTTGACCCGCTGGATACGTTGGGGCTACGGCTGGATCGAATGGTACAATGCCACTCAAACCTACGCCTGTCGCTCCCGTTTCACCAGTTGCCCCGGTTCCTCCAGTCACTCCTGTTGATCCCGTTACGCTTAATCCTGTGGCTCCTGTAATTCCCGTCGCCCCAGTCAACCCTACAAGACCAGTCGCTCCTGTTTCACCAGTTGCCCCAGTTCCTCCAGTTACTCCTGTTACGCTTAATCCCGTGGCTCCTGTAATTCCCGTCGCCCCGGTTAACCCTGTAAGACCAGTCGCTCCTGTTTCACCAGTACTTCCCGTTACTCCAACTCCAGTTGCACCGGTCACACCTGTCGCTCCTGCGCCAGCAATCAACGTGTAATCCGGTGAAGTCCCCGGCGTTCCGGTTGGAGATGCCACATTTGCAATATACGTACTACCGTTAAACGTTACGACTTGACCTGCAGGATACGTTGGGGCCACGGCTGGATCGAATGGTACAATGCCACTCAAACCTACGCCTGTCGCTCCTGTTACGCCGGATGCTCCTGTTTCACCAGTACTTCCCGTTACTCCAACTCCAGTTGCACCGGTCACACCTGTCGCTCCTGCGCCAGCAATCAACGTGTAATCCGGTGAAGTCCCCGGCGTTCCGGTTGGAGATGCCACATTTGCAATATACGTACTACCGTTAAACGTTACGACTTGACCTGCAGGATACGTTGGGGCTACGGCTGGATCGAATGATACAATGCCACTCAAACCTACGCCTGTCGCTCCAGTTGCCCCGGTTCCTCCAGTTACTCCTGTTGATCCCGTTACGCTTAAACCCGTGGCTCCTGTAATTCCCGTCGCCCCAGTCAACCCTGTAAGACCAGACGCTCCTATAGCTCCGGTACTTCCCGTTACTCCAACTCCAGTTACTCCTGTAACTCCCGTTGCTCCTGCTCCAGCAAGCAACGTGTAATCCGGTGAAGTCCCAGGCGTTCCGGTTGGCGATGCCACATTTGCAATATACGTACTACCATTGAAAGTGACGACCTGACCCGCTGGATACGTTGGGGCTACGGCTGGATCAAATGGCACTAGGCCTGTCAATCCCGCCCCGGTTGTTCCCGTTACACCTGACGCACCTGTGGCTCCTGTAGGTCCTGCACCTGCAAGCAATGTATAGTCTGGCGAAGTACCTGGCGTACCCGTAGGAGAAGCCACAGTCGTTATATACGTACTGCCATTGAAGGTAACGACCTGACCTGCTGGGTACGTTGGAGCTACTGCAGGGTCAAACGGAACTGCACCATTGAGACCGATGCCCGTAGCTCCGGTCGCACCTGTAACTCCCGATCCTGCTAACAACGTATAATCTGGAGAACTTCCTGGCGTACCCGTTGGCGAAGCGAGATTTGTAATGTAAGTACTGCCACCAAACGTGACGATCTGTCCAGCTGGATATGTTGGGGCTAATGCGGGATCGAATGGCACGATGCCACTTAATCCTGCACCTGTGGCTCCAGTTACACCAGTCGCCCCCGCAGCAGCGATTAATGTGTAATCCGATGAAGATCCCGGTGTTCCTAGAGGACCAGCTACACTTGCAATGTAAGTACTACCATTATACGTAATGACTTGACCTGCTGGATAACCCGGGGCGAGCGCTGGATTAAATGCTACTGCTCCTGTCAAACCACCTCCGGTTGCTCCCGTTGCTCCAGTCGTTCCACCCGACAGCAAAAGAGTGTAGTCTGGAGAACTTCCGGGTGTACCCAAGGGACCGTTTACATTGGCAACATAAAGACTGCCATCGTAGCTTACTACTTGACCTTGAGCATAAGTTGGTCCCAGTGCAGGATCATATGCAGTAATATTGTTCAAGCCAACACCAGGTGCTCCTGCCGGCCCCTGTGCTCCCTGTGGACCGACTGGGCCAACCGGCCCTACTGGTCCAATTCCTCCAGGTGTACCAGTAGCCCCTTTCACCCCAGGGACTCCCGGGACACCGGGTACCCCCGGAACTCCTGGCACTCCCTGTGGACCAGCTGGTCCGGTAATCCCTCCAGTTCCAAGAGTTGTCGTCGCCCGGCCTAATGATATGGAGATTGATCGAATTAATCCCACAAGTTTATCTTTTTCTGTAGGTGGTACTTCAAGAAGCAACGTCACACTTAACAAGTCATCCAGTAAGTTCTGCAAGTTACCTGCGAGATTAATAAGAGGAACAGGGACAATCTCTGAACCTGCAATCGTTAATTCCAATACGGCTTGTAATTCTGCCTTTACCCCCGCACGAAATCCGGATTGATTCACAAAAGTAAGTAACTGGCGTAATGCGTTCTGCAAAGACATTATATTGGCTGAAATCGGCTGACTGATTGCAGCAGGAATAGCCACAGCCAAAGAACGCAGTATGGATTCAAACTCCTCCAGTTCTCTTGTAGTTATTGGAATAAACGGAGAGCCCGCTCTAAAAGATCTGCCGTCCAGAAAAGCTTTAATATTGACCCTTTTTCGATCATCGGACATGCTTATCTCAATCCTCCTCTATCTTGCTCGCTTTTCAAGCTTATGTAACATAGGAAGGAAAATTATCTTGGACACTCTTTTTAGTCAAAAAAAGACCATTCATGTTCCACGTTGAACAAGATTAAACGGTAGTCTTCAACAAAAAAACACCCTCCTTAAGAGGGTGTTTCCGCACTTTTTGTATGAAATTCAGGCTATTTCGATGAATCCAAAGGAAATTGCAAAATAAACTCTGTTCCTTCGCCAAGCACACTATTGACAGTAATCATGCCCTGATGCGCATCAACAATATTTTTCACAATCGCTAAACCAAGCCCCGTACCTACACTTTCTCCCCGAACACGAGCCTTGTCTGCTTTGTAGAATCGTTCAAAAATAAATGGCAAGTCGGATGAAGGGATACCTACACCCTGATCTTTCACAGAAACTCTGACAAATGGAGCACGAAGATAAGTGACCCTCTCGGCTGAGATCATTACATTTTTGCCAGTAGGTGTATGTCTGAACGCATTATCCAGCAAATTCGTAAATACTTGCTCAAGTCGATCCTCATCTGCCTGTTGAAGTTCAATAGTTGGTTGTTCGAACTTAAATTGCAGTTGAATTCCCTGTTCTTTTGAACGCACCGAGAACTTCCGATATACACGTTCAAGTAGCTCTCCGAGGTCAACTTCCTTCATCACCATGTCCGTGTGTCCAGCTTCCATCCGCGCAAGGTCAAGCAAGTCTTTAACCAGTCTGCCCATCCGCAAGGACTCATCATGAATGACTTGGATCAGTTCTTCGCTCTCTTCGGGTGAGGTTGCCATGCCGTCCAGAAGCGCTTCGCTGTAGCCTTGCATCATAGATAATGGGGTACGTATCTCATGAGATACGTTAGCCACGAAATCACGCCGCATTTTTTCCAGACGCACTTCTTCTGTTACATCTCTTAAGACAGCCACAGCCCCTCTGACAACACTGTCAGCATACAACGGTGCCATCTGAACAGACCAGACACCTTGCTGTACGTGAACATTGGAGTTCTGGTCCCCACCTTGCTCCATCACCATTCTGAACAAAGGAAGAAGGGGCTCAGGTACATCACGCGATGTCTTGTCAGACTGCTCGGATTCTTGTCCTTCGTCCATTTTTGCCCAATCGAGATCATACCATGTCTGCATGATCTTTTCTCCAGGCGGATTCGTCAGAATAACTTTGCCTGCACCATCAAATGTAACCACCGCATCGGTCATGCTGCGAAGCACACTCGCCAAATGTTCCTTCTCATGGTTAAGGTTTCGAATATTATCTTCCAGTTGGGCAGCCATATGATTAAATGTGTTGGCAAGTTCACCAATCTCATCACTCGTTACCAGGGAGAGACGTGTTCCGTAGTTCCCTTTGCGAATCGCATTGGCTGCCTGAATCAATTGCTGCATGGGTTGCGTTATTTTGGTGAATAGAAACAATGCAAAAAACGTGGTTAAACTGAATCCGATAATACAGATATAGGTGAACAACCGCTTAATATCTCTGGATTCGGATTCTGCAAAGTTTGTATCAATGTAGGGCAGCAAAAAAAGACCCAGCGCTATAAGTACACAACCCACAAGGCAGATAATAGTGATCCATAACTTCCCGACCAGTGATCTCCAGAAACTAAAACTACTTCGGTACTTCCAGTTTATAACCCACACCCCACACCGTCGTAATCATGGCCGCCGATTCAGGCGATACCTTGTTAAGTTTCTCGCGAAGACGCTTCACGTGCGTATCCACGGTACGAAGATCGCCAAAGAATTCGTAATTCCATACATCTTTGAGCAATTCTTCTCTGGAGAAAACTTTGTCGGGAGATGTTGCCAGGTAGTGCAGCAATTCATATTCTTTCGGTGTAAGACTAATCTCTTCGCCACCAGCGGTTACCCGGTGGGCATCATGCTCAATAACCAGATGCGGGAACACGATGTTGTTACTCGAATTGCTCTCCTTGGAGAGATAAGCTGTCGCGGAAGATCGACGCAAAATCGCTTTGACGCGATAAATCACTTCACGCGGGCTGAATGGTTTTACAACATAATCATCAGCGCCAACTTCGAAGCCTTGAACCCGGTTAATCTCTTCACCTTTTGCAGTGAGCATCAAAACCGGCGTTGATTTCACCTGACGAAGACGGGTACACACTTCAACACCATCCATACCCGGCAACATCACATCAAGCAAAATCAGCCCGTAGTCCCCTGCTGTTGCTTTACGCAGCGCAGTTTCCCCATCCTCAGCTTCATCGATTTCATAACCTTCTTTTTCAAGATACATTTTCAAAAGCCTGCGGATTCTCTCTTCGTCATCCACGACCAGTATTCGATTCTCATGTTCAGCCATGCCTCTCCAGCCCCTTTGCAATAACTCCTCATCACTTCTATTATGTTCGATCTGGCGAACAATATTTGAATACCCTTCAATAAAAAGGTACGTTTGTGTTTCCCGCTTCTAAACTCAACCTTTGCAATACAAGTCTGTCCTAGTCAGCTCCAGCATAAGAATGTAATCCGGCAATTACCAGATTCACCCCAACTAGTGTAAACATGACGACCAGGAAGCCAAGAACTGCAAGCCATGCAGACTTCTGACCTTGCCAACCTCTGGATAAACGCAAATGCAGATACACACTATAATATAGCCACGTAATCAATGCCCACACCTCTTTGGGGTCCCAACCCCAAAAGCGACTCCAGGCAATTTGAGCCCAGATCATGGCAAAAATTAATGCTCCCAGCGTAAATATCGGAAAACCAATGGCAATCGCGCGATAACTTATCTCATCCAGATCATCGGCATCGATTCCATCCATCATTGGTTGTAACGCTTGTCCCAGTGGTCTGCGCACAAGAAGTCGTACAATTCCATACAGGATTAGACCTACAATAAGTGACCAAACCACCGTATTCAGCTTGCGCCCGGCATTTACCCCGTTCATCCAGGAAGGCGTCTCAAGTAAAGGTTTTTTCATGCCAAGAAACGGTGTCATGCTCTCCACTTCGCTATTATATGGTGCAAAAATCGGAGGCATGCGATAAATCACTTTCTCTATTGTACTATTTTCCTGTACCTCTGTGTCAATGCTGACCATTTTCTGTACAAAAACCGCCTCGTAACCAGCTGTACGAAAGGCAAATACCGTTCCGATAAATCCGATGACTACAACGATCGTAACCAGGGTGAATTCAACCCATCCTCGTTGACGTCTTGAAGACTTGTCTTTACCACTGAAATCAACAGTACGGAGCAAATACATGAACCCTGCGGCAAAACCCACGGCGAAGAATGCTTCACCAAGCGCAGCCAATGTCACGTGAATTTTCAGCCAAATGGACTGAAGCGCCGGGATTAATGGTTGTACCTCCTGAGGAAATACAGCGGCGTACGCCATAATAATAATGGTAAGTGGTAAGGCAAACAAACCCAGTAATGACTTTCGGTATATGGCATATACAACAATAAATGCAACCATGATCATCATGGACAGAAAAGACATGAACTCATACATGTTACTGACCGGGATATGACCTGCCCCAGCCCATCGGGTTACAAAAAATACGATATGCGCCGCCAAGGCAACAGTCGAAGCGATAAAAGCTCTTTTACCCCAGCGATTCATATGGTCCAGAGGATCACGATTACTCCATTTTTTGCCCATGACCGCGACAGCATATAACAAGAATGCAGCACAATAGAGAAAGAAAGATACGATAAATGCGTCGCTGCTGAAATCCAATAATCTCATGCCTGGTTCCCCCCGTTATCCAACGACTTCTCTTCAACTTCCAGATTCATCTGTTTCAAAACGGCCGCAACTTCACGCCTGAAGCCAAACCAGTTTTTGTTGGTATGTCCACCCAAGGTGAGCTGTTTATCATCAAAACGAATCCAAATGCGGCGATGATGCCAATAAAAACCCATGACCAGACCCAACATAACAATACCGGCTCCTACCCACACAAAAGGCATTGCCTTATCCACTCTTATATTGAGATAACTTACGGACTGAATAATATCGACCTTGTCCATGCTGTCTACTTCCAGCTGTAAAGGAATATCAGCTCCAATCAGCTGTTGGTTAATCGCATCCTGTTGAAACCGTTGTTTATCAATCTGCTTCGCAAAGTACAGATATTGTATCCCCTCTTCGGGCAGATCCGGTCCCTTGATGAGAAAGAGAAAAGCAGGTGCATTAGGTGAAGGCGATTTTGATTTGGGCTGACCATTCTCATCCAATCCAAAGTCCATAAACTTTTCTTTTACCGTAAGCTTATAAGGACCAGCTTCAAATGTTCTTTGGGTATCTACCATATCGATCTTGAGTGCCCCGTATACTTCACCCGTCTTTGTATTGACCAGATCAGGTGTTACGGACCGAATGGTGGGTGTTAGATCATAATCAAACTGATATGCTTTCAGACCGTTATAATTCAATGGATGATTCACGCGTACATCATGTCTGGCCACCTCAGCTAACTGAGGTTTCTTCGAGAGATCCGAACAATCTGCTGTACATTCATACAAAACAACTTTTGTTTCGAACAGTTTCGGAACGGTTTTATTGAGGTTACGGAATTGCTCAGGTACTTCTTCCTCACTGTAGAATTCAACATTAAACTTTTCATTTTGGAGATACATCGACGTATTCGGGATCTTTTTGATCTCACCTTCAGGAAAAGCGACATGCTCGTCCAGATTCAGACCTGGAAGCCCTCGTGCGAGCACCGCCAGCAGAAATATAATGAGTCCAATATGGATGACATATGGGCCCCATCGACTGAATCGCTGTTTCTCTGCGAGTAATGTATCACCCTGGGTGTGCACGCGGTATCCTTTCTTTTTCAGTGGCGTAACCGCTTTCTTAATCCAGTCTTCTGGTGCCTCTTCGATGGTACCTTGGTACACGAGACGCTGTCTTGTCAAAAATTGCGTATGCTTACGTATTCTTTGTTTATTCAGTGCTTTGTAGAGCGGCAGGACGCGATCCAGACTGCATATCACCAATGATGCCCCAATCAGCACCAGCAGTAGAATAAACCACCAGGATTCGTATGTATGGGATAAACCCAACAGATAATAGATATGTCCCAACTGACCGTATGTTTCTTTGTAGTACACGGAAGGATCGATATTCAGAAATGTACTTTCTTGCGGATAGATTGTACCAAGCATAGAACCTACAAGCGTAAAAACAATCATATAGACGGCAATTTTAACGGAAGAAAAAAAGTTCCATATGCGGTCAATGATGTTGGGATTACTACGCTGTGAACGGCGCGCCATGCCATCATAACGCATTTCCAACACTTCATCCGATTTAGCTTCAGACTCCAGCAGCGGTTTCCCACATGCTTCACATAGTACAGTGCCTACCGGATTCTGGTGTCCGCACTCACATTTGGTATTTTGGAACACGAATAGACCTCCTGTCAGGGCTGCTTCGCCAGTTGCGAAATTTGAGCGTCAAGTGTGTCCAAATCAAGTTGACCGATATGAATGGTAGAGATTTTGCCCGTGTCGGATACAAAGAATGTCGTTGGCATCGGAGAGATCCCAAAATCACGAACCGAGTTTTTCTCCCGATCAAGCATGATTGGAAACGTAACCCCAACCTGCCGAACAAAATTATCCACGGTCATCTGGTCTTCTCCAACATTAATCCCGACAAATTGCACTCCCTGTTCCTTCCATTTGTCAGCTTGCGCCTGAAGTGCAGGCATTTCTTTAACACAAGGTTCACACCATGTGCCCCAGAAATTGATCACCATCGCTTTTCCTTTGTACTCATCAGACGTATGAACTTGACCATCCAGGCCCAGCAGTTCAAAAGAAGGAGACTTGTCCCCTTCCTTTGGCTTGCCATTCGAGCCGGATACCGATGTCGTAATCGCATATCCGCCCAACACCAGGATCAATAACAAAATGACGATTTGCACCGTTCTTCTTGATTTCCCCATGTGCTGCTCCCCTTTTAAGTGACTGTAGCATTCGCATCTTATTGGTCTAAGACAACTGTGAACATCCTATGAACAATTATAGCGAATTTCGTCACAAAACTGCGGCGGTTTTATGAAAATTATGTGTCCTCACATTACCTTTTTTTCATTTTTTTGGCTGGTTCTGATTGTGCGAGGGTAATTAGGTTGTTAACTTCTTCTTTGGTCAGATGACGTGTCAGACCACGTTTCAGGTTTTGTAGCAAAATACCACCAAACGAAATCCGTTTCAGACGGGTTACCGGATGGTTGATTGCCTCGAACATACGTCTAACCTGACGGTTACGTCCTTCATAGATCGTAATGGAAATGACCGACTCATTGGCCGCTGTATCCACATCTTTGTACTCTACCTCTGCAGGAGCAGTCATGCCGTCATCCAGCATAATGCCTGTCTTTAATTTCTCCAGAGCTGTACCATGCGGCACACCTTTAACCGTTGCATGATACGTTTTGGGTACGTGATGCTTCGGATGCGTCAGCAAATGTGCAAACTCACCATCATTGGTAAGGATCAATAAGCCCTCTGTGTCATAATCCAGACGACCCACAGGATATACACGTTCCTTGACACCTTTCAGGTAGTCGGATACAATTTTCCGACCTTCCGGGTCAGATGCACTTGTGATTACGCCTTTTGGCTTGTTTAACATCAAGTACACTTTTTTCTCACTGCGGATCGGTTTTCCATTAACCGTAATCATATCCTCTTCGGGGTTCGCTTTTGTACCCAGTTCGGTTACGACCTCCCCGTTAACTTCTACTTTGCCGGACAGGATTAGTTCCTCGCTCTTGCGGCGGGATGCAATGCCTGCCTGTGCGATAATTTTTTGTAATCTTTCCATGTTTGTCATGTCACCTCACACTAATGATACCCATCACGCAAGGAAATCACAAGGATAATCCAAGGATTTTGTAAACTGGCGACACGAATATGCATTTTAGGCTACCTTCCCCTTTGAGGTTGACGCAAAAAAAGCCTGCCTTTACACGACCTGTTGAACACAGATGGCGTAAAGATAGACCTTTTTCTCAAATCATTTAATTGGAAACTTTGCCGGCAACTGCAACCTGTTTTTTGGCAGGTTTAGTACTCTCTTTAATGAAAGTCTGCAATGTTTTGGAAGTAATATAATAAGTACGTCCACCGTACACAAATGTCATCATACCAATGACCCGGTTGTTCTGATCCATAACAGGACCACCTGAATTACCTTGGGCCATGGATTTCACAATACTGCCGATTCCCTTTTTACCTGGAACGTCCGAAGCTTGAGAACTGAACACTCTGCTTTTGGCTATCGTATTGTAGGTTGAAGGAAAATCTTCATCCAGGATGACAAGATCACCAGCAGGATTTTTGGGAAATCCAATCGTATAGACAACCTGGTTATCCCTTGCATTAGCAAATGTGACCGGTTGGGCATCTATTTCCTTGTCCAGCTTCAGCAGTGCCATGTCTGTGACCGGATCTGTCTTAATAATTTTCGCCTTTATAGGTTTACTAAGGGAACCCGGGCTTGCAACAGTCAGTGTACCTTCATCACCATCAGACAGTTCAGCAAAACTCTGAACGACATGGTAATTCGTGAGCACTTCATCCTTTGAGATCAATATTGAGGTACCAACATCATAATATACCATATCGGGTTCATCCTGCTTGACCAAACGTACATTCACGACTGGAAAAGAATCCGCTGTGACTGCCATTTGTGCACGCAGCTGTTTGTCGAAGTGACCTGTAAAATGTATCGTCTGAACGGCTTGAGCTGCCGCCAACCCCGTTGACCCCGCGAGCATTGCAACAGCAAGCACGCCTGACATTCCGACACGGAGCATTCGTTTCCAACTCTTCTGCATGTCTCACTCTCCTCCGCTATTATTCTAGCATATCTAATATATCGGAAGGAAAGGAGATATCTTTTAACCAAAAACGAGCAAACAAATGGCGAGGGCAGCAATAAAACCAACGACATCGGAAAACAACCCTACTTTGAGTGCATACCGACCGTTCCTTATGCCTACAGCTCCAAAATAAACAGTCAGCACATATAACGTGGTGTCTGTACTTCCCTGAATCGTAGATGCCATACGTCCAATCATGGAGTCAGGGCCATGGGTTTTGATCAGATCGGTTGTAAACGCCAGAGAGCCTGTCCCCGTTAAAGGACGCAGTATTCCGAGTGGCAACACTTCCCCTGGAACACCCATCCATGACACAAGTGGAGCGAACAGACTAATCACAAAATCCAGTGCACCCGAGGCACGAAATACGCTGATTGCGACCATCATGCCCACGAGATGCGGAATAATACTGATTGCAGTAGAGAATCCATCCTTGGCCCCATCAACAAAGGATTCGTAAACCGGGACCTTTTTGGTAAACGCATATAATGGAACAAACGCGATAATAACCGGGATGGCCCAGACGGAGATCCAGTTGATGAAGGTTAACAAAGTTGCTCATCCTTTCATGCCGGGATTGCCACTTTTCTGTATGTGCGGCGGTTTGTGTAATGCCCTGTTCCGATACCAGCGATCGGCGATTATAGCAGCAAGTGTAGCGATAATGGTAGCCATCAATGTTGTTCCCACAATCTCTGTAGCATTGGCGGAATGATAGTTTAAGCGGATGGCGATCAGCGTTGTCGGAATAATGGTAATACTAGCCGTATTCAGAGCCAGTAAGGTGCACATGGCAGGAGAAGCTGTTTGTTTGTCCGGATTAAGCTCCTGCAGCTGTTGCATGGCTTTGATTCCCATCGGAGTAGCCGCATTTCCTAGCCCCAGCAGATTGGCACTCATATTAGAGAGAATATAACCCATCGCCGGATGATTTTTGGGCACATCGGGGAACAGGAAGCCAACAACCGGACCGAGCAGCTTGGCAATCCGGGCCAGGAGACCCGCATCTTCAGCCATTTTCATCATGCCCATCCAGAACACTAGCACACTAATCAGTCCAAAACAGACCGTGACTCCCGTTGCCGCCCCATCAAAAGCAGCTTGCGTGACCACTTCGATATTGCCGTTGACGGCTGCAAAAGCAAATCCGATTAAAATCATGAGCAGCCAAATTAAATTAATCACGGATTATATCATCCCTTCAATGGCGATTTAGCTAAGGAGACAATAGATGGCTTAACACGGCACGCCATGCAGCTGCCCAGGAAGAGACATCACCGATTCCACCCAGTGTTGCATCTTCTGTCTTCGGTTCAGGAGGAATATAACTGCCTTTGCGATACACGGGAATTGAGCCAACAAGTTTGCCGTCAAGCTGCATATCAATGCGACCTGCCAATCCGAACGAAGGATCTGTCGATTGTTCCTTGCCTTCCGTTTCCGACTGTCCTCGATTTTCGTGTAGTATCAATTTCTTGGTCAATGAGCCTTGTTCACTCTTAGCCAGTGGGTACCAGAATCCCCGGCCCGTAACGACATCCGTATTTTGCACAGGCTGTTCTTGCTTGGCGACCTCTACCAATGGGAAGTATTCAAACCCGAAATCTAGCATCCGAGCATGATCGTTCCAATCGTTTCCGTCGTTCAGCGTTACCGCGGCGAGCTGCTGTCCATTACGTGTAGCGGAGCTGACCAAACATCTGAAAGCTTTTTTTGTGTAGCCGGTCTTCACTCCATCCGCACCTTCATACATCCGCAGCATTTTATTTTTATTGTGCCAAGAGTATTCCCAGCTTTCATTGGGGTTCGGTGCGGATTTGTCCTCCGTGGCTACGATGCGTTTGAACACCGGATTGTGCAACGCATATGCCGTTAATCGGGCCAAGTCATTGGCTGTAGAATAGTGACCTTCTGCATCCAGTCCATGAGGGTTCATAAAATGGGAATGCGTCAGACCGATTTGCTCCGCCTTTTTGTTCATTAACAGGACAAAGCCTTCTTCCGATCCACCTACATGTTCCGCTATTGCAGAGGCCGCGTCATTGCCTGAACGGAGCATTAGCCCGTACAACATGTTCTCCAGCGTCATCTCTTCACCTAACTTGAGATAGAGAGATGATCCTTCTTTGGCAAAAGCAGTGGGTGTCACTTTAACTTTTTCATCCAGCTTGCTGTGTTCAATCGCAACGATCGCTGTCATGATTTTGGTCAAGCTGGCAATTCGCAGTTCCTTATCCCCATCTTTGCTGTATAAGATCCGGCCTGATGTCACATCAATGAGAGCAGCGCTTTGCGCATGTGTAGACGGACCTTGAATTGTTGCCTGGGCTTGAGTAACCCCAAATGAAGACAGCAAGAAGACAGGGATAAGCATGCATGCAATGACTTTCGTTATTTTTCGCATCGATTCATTCCTCCGGGTCACTTGGAATCTTGTACTATCTTATGTCCGGACAACTTGGAGTATGTCCCATAGGGCAAAAACAGCAAAAATCCCTCACGCTTGGATGCGGGAGGGATCATGACGAAATGATTCAGCTATAAGTTGATGGGTCTGGTGTAACGGGTACATCTGATGTATTCGTTTGTGTTGTATTACGTTGGAACATGCCCTGGATTCGGTCAAGAACATAAGGGGTAGAGTCAATGAGCTTCTCAAACAAATGCGTGGAGTTATCGAGTGGTACAATGTGTACCCCTTGTTTACCAACGACAAGAAATGCGATTGGGCGTATGGAAACTCCACCACCACTACCTCCACCAAAAGGTGAAGATACAGAGGCATGCTCTGTCTTCGCTCCTGTCGTGGAACCTGTCTCCTTGTTCTTTTCATCATTCACGCGAAAATCGCTACCACCTGCTGCAAATCCGAAACCCACTTTACTGATCGGCAGAATGACTGTACCGTCAGGTGTTTCAACTGCATCGCCAACGATAGTATTGACATCCACCATGGCCTTGATATTTTCCATTGCAGTTTCCATTAAGCCTTGAATTGGATGATCTGACATCTGAATTCCCTCCAGTTTCAATGTAAGCTAGGTTTGATCTAACCATATGATCCCCAAACTCCAGGGGACTTATGTAACAAATGCATTTTATCCATATCCTGCGATTTCTCAGTCTCATCTGGGCTAAAATGTGTAACGAGTGTTCTACACATCACTGTACCCATCAGAAACTGCCAGTCCAAATTGAGAAAACATGAACGAATAACACATTGCTGTCTTCAAAGAGTTACGGTTTTGCCCCTTCGAGCTTTTGTTTCTCCTTGTGTTTACGACGCTGCTCCCGCAGTAGCTTGAACCACATCCGCCATCCGCCCTCGACTTGTAACACTCGGGTTAATAACCTTATTCCTGCAACCATAATGGCTGTAATCCGGATCTTCAATCGGAATTCAAGTTCCGTCCGGAACTCCATCTCATCTGACCATACCGGTATAACTTCAAGCATTGGCGTCTTTTCAAACTTAACCTGATAGGTCAGAAAACCAATGATAATGGACTTGATTCCCCATACCCAACCCGTAAGGACAGCCGTATACGCTGCATCACCAACCCCGATGTGGGTAGCCCAGGACAGTTGAGTCATATGTACGCGTGTGAGTGTTTGCTTAAGCCACAGCTTGAGCGCGTCCGTTGCCCTAAGCATGATTTTCACATCTTTAGCCCACTTCTTGACTTTGCGTTTGTTGACCCTCTCGCTTCCCTGGACCTCCCCTCTCGAATGATTCATGGATTGTTCGGTCTTGACCAGAAAACCTTCCTTCATATTGCGAAAAACAATACTCGGGATCTCATAGTTAATGCGCACAATTCCATAGAGAAGACGAACATTAATATTGGCGTAATCATCACTTTTATGTTTACTGAATGTAAAATGTACATGAACATTTGAGATGAGGACTGCGGCAATCAGCAATGCGAACAACAAACCGATTCCTCCAAGCCAAATCCACACAGGCCTTACCTCCAAGCCCTCAATTCTTTTCTCGTCTAGTATGGCACTTTGAATAGGAAAAAATTCACGTCTGACCTAAAAATCCCATTTCATATTTGTTTGGAACCGGTCCGTAACCTTTTATATACACAAATTGGTCTAAAGATTAGTTACACTGGTCACTCCGATGACAGAATAACCTTCCGATCGCTGTTATCCCCAGATTTTTTTGATTCCCTTCTCTAAAGGGTAAATCCGGGGATAAAGGCGAACACTCCGTTTCTTCAGATTATTTCTGTCCTCTCCGTTCTGTGTACAATGTTTAGTTCAATTCATCTAAAAATAATACACAAAAAAACCGACTCCACTGATGGGTGCCGGTTAGTATGAGCTTGCAAATTAGAGTGAAGAATCCGTATTATCATCTTCGCTGTCGATATGACTTAGATCATCCGCCGGATCAGCACTTTCCGGTTCCAGTTGTTGCAGATCCAGTTTGTTGAATAAGAGTTGTGTCTCTTCCTCCAGGTTTTCCGAATCTTCAAACAAGCCTGGTTCCGGTAGGTCTTTAATTGAAGCCAATCCGAAATAATCCAGAAATGACTTGGTCGTTCCGTACAGAATTGGTCGTCCGATCGCCTCGGCTCGTCCCACTTCAATAATCAAATCCTTATTCACAAGCGTATGAATGGCCCGCTCCGATTTTACACCGCGGATTTCCTCAATCTCTACCCGTGTAATGGGCTGCCGGTACGCCACAATAGCCAGCGTCTCCAGAGCCGCTTGGGATAAGGACGTTCGTGCCGGAGAGTACGCCAGTTTCTCAAAATACACAGCATGCTCAGGCAAGGTGCCCAACTGAACTACACCCGCGATCTTGAGAATCTGTACACCTCGTCCCTGCTGTGAAAATTCATGAATCATCTCCTCAATCGCGTCCGTTACAAGCTCCACTCGTTGGTCGACGATCTCGGCGATTTGTTTGATACTCAGACCTTCTTCTCCGGACAAAAACAGCAGGCCTTCAATAATCGATTTCAATTTCGGAAAATCCATGATTCTTTGTTTCCCCTCTCCACTCCATAACGATATCCTCAAACATCCGTTCCTGATAACAGACAATCTGCTTCATCTTCATCAGTTCCAGCACCGCCAGAAAAGTGACAACAATCTCATGGCGATAGATATGCTCATCCATCAACTTGGAGAATAACAGTCTGCCTCCCGGCCCCATACTTTCCAAAGCGCCGATGACATCCCGTATCCGGTCCTTAACCGAAATCTCATCCCGTTTGATTCGGGTTACAGTTGTACGCTTCTCAGCCTTGCGTAGCGCCTTCTGGAATGCTGCAATCAGATCAGAGGTGTGTAAACCCTCAACCGGGTTCGATTGGGCTTCTACGGGCATATAGGGGCGCAGATCCTCGGGCTCTTTGGAAAATATAAGGCTGCGTTCCCACTCCCGTTCATGCAGATGACGCGCAATTCCCTTGTACTTGCGATATTCTATCAGACGTGCAATCAGCTCTGCACGTGGATCATAATCTTCTTCTTCCATATAATCATAATCCTCGAAATCCTCAATGACCGGTGGTTTGGGCAGTAAAAGTTTGCTCTTGATCGACAGCAATGTTGCTGCCATGACCAGAAATTCACTCGTAATATCCAGTTCCAGTTCCTGCATCGAATGCAGGTACGCCATGTATTGATCGGTAATATCGCTGATGGGAATATCCTGGATATGAATTTCAGCCTTATCAATCAGATGAAGCAGCAGATCCAAAGGCCCTTCAAAAGTCTCCAGTTTGTATGTAACTACCGTCACTAGACGAATCCTCCCGCCAGAAAAATACAAAACCCTGCTAAGCCGTCCGAATCCGGTTTCCCGTGTTCGTCTGCGCAAAGCAGGGCACTACTATTAAATAAGCACTATTTTAGCTGTTTCGTCAAGTTTGCCATCTCGATTGCCGCCGTAGCCGCATCCCAACCTTTGTTACCCGCCTTGGTTCCGGCACGTTCAATCGCTTGTTCAATATTTTCTGTTGTAACCAGTCCAAAGATTGTAGGCACGCCTGTTTTCAGGTTGATTGCCGCTACCCCTTTAGCCATCTCGTTGCACACATAATCGTAATGCGTAGTGGACCCACGAATGACAGTTCCCAAGGTAATTACTGCATCATACTTGCCGCTCTCCGCCATTTTCTGCGCTATTAAAGGGATTTCGAACGCACCAGGAACCCAGGCTACATCCACTTCCTCATCCTTCACGCCGTGACGTTTGAATGCATCGAGCGCTGCGCTAAGCAATTTGCTCGTGATGAATTCATTGAAACGTCCAACAACAACTCCATATCTTAATCCTTCTGATACTAAATGTCCTTCAAAAAATTGTGCCATTCAAGTCATCTCCCTAACGGTATAATGTAATGTAAGTAACGGAAATCCCTAATTAATCTCTTCCATAAATTACATAGTGAACGTTATTCAACTAAAATATATTTACTCTTCGTTCTGCTCGATATCATCAAACTTGAGCATATGCCCCAACTTGGCTTGCTTGGTATGAAGATACACCGTATTGTCCTCGTTCTCCTCCATCTGGATCGCGACACGCTCTACGACTTCAAGTCCATATCCTTCAAGACCTTTAATTTTACGAGGGTTGTTAGTTAGCAGTCTGATCTGACGAACCCCAAGGTCTTTCAGAATTTGAGCGCCAATTCCGTAATCACGCAAGTCAGCAGCAAAACCCAAACTCAGGTTTGCGTCAACAGTATCCATACCTTCCTCTTGCAGCTTATAGGCTTTGAGTTTGTTGATCAGCCCAATCCCCCGACCTTCCTGTCTCATATATAACAGTACGCCATTGCCTTCCTCGTGAATCTGTTTGAGTGCCGCATCAAACTGCGGACCACAGTCACAACGATGCGAATGGAATACATCACCTGTCAAACATTCAGAGTGCACACGTACAAGCACAGGTTTCGAACCATCAATTTCTCCTTTGACCAAAGCCACGTGTTCCTTATTGTCCACAGCATTTGTATAAGCCACCGCTTGAAACTCACCAAAGTCAGTTGGCATACGCACAGCCACTTCACGTTGAACCAGCTGTTCTTTTTCGTTACGGTAACGAATCATGTCCTGAATACTGATCAGCTTCAGATCATGTTTGCGGGCAATCTCCTGCAGATCCGGAAGTCTGGCCATCGTGCCATCTTCCTTAATCACTTCACAGATAACGCCAGCAGGGTAGGAACCACACATGATAGCAAGATCTACTGCAGCTTCCGTATGTCCGGCACGCCGGAGTACACCGCCGTCTTTTGCAATCAACGGGAACATGTGACCAGGCTTACGGAAGTCCCCGGCTTTCGCCTCAGGATCAATCAGACCTTTCACAGTAATAGAGCGTTCATGTGCCGAGATACCTGTTGTCGTATCTTTGTGGTCCACAGAAACGGTGAAAGCTGTTCCATGGAAATCCGTATTTTGTTGAACCATTGGTTTCAGGTTAAGTTCGTCCGCACGTTGTTGTGTAATCGGAACACAGACCAGACCTCTACCTTCAGTAATCATGAAATTAATGACTTCAGGTGTCGCCTTTTCGGCCAAAGCGATAAAATCGCCTTCATTCTCCCGATCTTCATCATCCACAACAATGACGGGTTTACCACGCATGAGATCATATATGGCTTCTTCTATTGTGTCCAGAATGGATTGTTCTGACATTGGTCCACCTCCAGTTAATTTCTGTTCTCTATTTATACAAATCCGTGATTGGAGAGAAAATCTTCACTGATACTGCGCGGCTTGCCAGCCTCCGTCTCCCGATGTCCTCTGCCATACTGGAGCAGATGATCCACATATTTGCCCAAAATATCGCATTCGATATTAATGGTATCCCCTGTCTTTTTCACATTTAGTACAGTTTCACCAATGGTATGCGGGATAATGGAAACCGTGAATGCGGTATCCGATGTATGGACAACGGTCAAGCTAATGCCATCCAGTGTAACCGATCCTTTGGGGATCAAATATTTGAACAACTGGTGATCATCAGGCTTGATCTCAAACACAATTGCATTCTGATCACGTGTTATACTGCCAATCACTCCAGTACCATCGACATGGCCCTGTACGATATGTCCGCCAAAACGACCGCCTGATTGCATGGCCCGCTCCAGATTAACTTTACTGCCTGATTGCAGCTGACTGAGATTGGTATGGCGATAGGTTTCAGGCATTACATCGGCGCTAAAACCTCCACCTTCGAGCGTTGTCGCAGTTAAGCACACGCCGTTCACTGCTACACTATCACCAATCTTCAGATCGTCCATGATGGCGGAAGCTCCGATATTCAGGACCATCGCTTCGCCTTTCCGACCAATACGCCGGATCTGACCGACTTCTTCCACCAAACCGGTAAACATGCTGCCGCCTCCCTTTTTCAAGTTATAAAAAACCTAACTTTCTACTTTCAAATCCATTTATTTATTCAGGCCACACCGGAATACCACCAATGCTGATATTATCTCCAACTTGTTCGATCTCCAACTGATTCAATTGAATCGCCTGATTCATACGTTCCACACCTTCGAAGCGGAAGCTTCCAGGTGTATCATAACCGCCTACAATCTTCGGAGCGATAAACATCAGCAGTCGATCGACCAACCTTGCCTCCAGCATGGCTCCATTCAAGGTACCTCCACCTTCAAGCAAAATTGAACCAATGTCACGCTCACCCAACTTGCTAAGTCCGTTTAACAGATCCACACGTGGTCCAGGACCACAGCGTATAATTTCGACGCCGTAGGCTTCCAAACGTTCAGCAGCTTCAGGACTGGCTTCGTCTGTTGTTAGCACCCATGTTGGAGCAAGACCATCCTTAACCATTTTGGCACCTACTGGAAGACGTAACTTTGAATCCACCACAATGCGCACCGGACTAATGCCTTCGACTTGCAAACGGGTTGTAAGTTCCGGATTATCGGCAATCACTGTGTCCACGCCAACCATAATTCCCTGGTGACGATGACGAAGGGCATGCACAATCTCACGAGCAGGCTCGTTCGAGATCCACTTGCTGTCTCCGCTGCGAGTAGCAATTTTCCCATCCAAAGTTGTAGCTGTCTTCAGTGTCACAAAAGGTAGACCCGTTGTAATAAATTTAATGAATTTTTCATTCATGCGTCTTCCACGCTCACGCAGTACGCCAACTTCAACTTCAATGCCTTGTTGACGAAGCATGCTTATGCCTCTGCCGGATACTTGCGGATTTGGATCTTCACAACATACCACAACACGTTTCACCTTTTCATGAATCAGGCGTTCACTACAAGGTGGCGTCTTGCCATAATGACTACAAGGCTCAAGTGTAACGTATACCGTACTTCCTTCTGCATCACTGCCTGCCATGTTAAGTGCATGCACCTCTGCATGACCGGTTCCACGTTTCAGATGGCTCCCCAGGCCTACAATACGACCTTCTTTCACAACTACACATCCAACGACCGGATTGATCCCCGTCTGTCCCTGTGCTCGTTCCGCCATATCCAATGCCAGTGCCATATAAAATTCATCATTGATCATTTCCAAATCCGTTCACCCCGCGGTTTAAAGTCTTGTTTATTAAAAAATCCCCGTCGAACAATCAGTTCGATGGGGATGATGAGAGACAAATGTCAACAGCAGGAGTGAAATGGATACAGCACGCCAACACTTTGCCCAAAACTTCATTTCGGGCAAGTGAAAATAGACACATACCTTAATGAACATCAATTACAGGTAAAGAGCTTTTAAAGTGCGGCATATGTATGGAACTGTCCGGCGTAACCGGATCTCCCTGCACAGTGCAAGACATCACACATCGTGATCGTGCAGCAATACTCCTGCTGAATGCAAACCTGTTAGGTCTGCACCTCTCCTTCTCCCATCCAGACTATACTGTCGGTTCTGGAATTACACCAGATCAGCCATCTGCCAATGGCAGACAGGTCACGGACTTTGCATCAAGTGCTGGACAAATAGGTCCTTACACTTCCTGCATCACCGCCGGTAGGGAATTGCACCCTGCCCTGAAGGATTGCTTTCGTTATTACTTGGATGTTAGCACTTTAATGCCAAAAAATCAATTGTTTTTTGTTCCTTTTTGTCACATACTAACTTTTAATAAGCTAAGAAACAACAAAAACCGCTTCCTCTCAGGAGGTACGGTTTTTGCTTGGAGGCACATTCTCACATCCATCGTATCATTCTACATATCAGGAAAACACCAGCTCGCCATATGCTTTAATTCTTTGGCATTATGAAATGGAATGCGGTCAGGTTCTTGCAGGGGCGAAGTCGGAAGCGAGAACTCTCGTGCGACCCTTCTGACCCAACTTGTGGAATCAATCCCAATAGCCGAGCATTTCCAGCGTCCATTCGCTCTCGGTCGAAACGTCCCATGCAAATCTGCTTTTCCCGGCATCTCTGGAAAGACACCATCCAGATATTCGACGATGACGCGTTTGTCTCTGACTTCATGACAATATACTGTCACCCATACACCTTCCCGGACCCGAACAGCATACACATCGCCAGACTGTACCTCCCCGGTACCTGCATCAGGAGATGCCTTTGGCACTTTTCCGCGAACACTTCTCTTCTTCTCCAATGCACCTAAGATCGTGTCCTTTACAGCTGGACTCTCATCAGGCTTATCCGCAAGAGATATATTATTCAGATCAAACTCATGAAATATCTTGTTCAGGTTGTTCTCATTAATTCCGACAGATGAATCCCACCACGCCAGAGGGGCCTGCACTTCAACCCGCACATTGGGGCGTGCGTCACGTTGCATATAAGAGGTAAATTCCGTGATCATACCAGGATGCTCCGGCGTATCCAGTATGCCAATCAGAGCTAACGTCTCAAGCAAATCACGGTAGACATATTCCTTCTGTGTAGGCAAAAGACGTTCCTTCTTGAGCGCTACTGCTGCCTTGCTGTAACGTGTTTTGGGAGGTAACTCGCGCAGCACCGTTAACACCGCACGGAATGTCCAGCGGTCGTATTCATTGGGTATTGGAATCTCCTTCGCGGTAGCCAGTTCTCGAAGTGCCAACACGCTTCCAAAAGGATCACCGTCCAACGGGGTTCCATTGGTCATCCTCCAATACCATTGCAGCGTCGTGTCGATTGCTTGATCTACACTTAATCCGCAGATCTTACAAGTGTTCGAAGATGGATATGGCGTATGTTCATGACTTGGCATACTGCTCGCAATAAGCTTGCTTGTAAGCAACGAGCGCCAAATCATGGGTGCTGACCACAAAGAGGATACAAAGGCCTGCGCTGCATCATTGATCGTCCATTGATTTGCAACTTTTTTCAGCTCAGTAATCGTTTCATCATGTTGCGGACGTACAAATCGATTCGGTTCATGCCCGGCTGCCTCAAGCGCTTCTCGATCCTTTACGGATAGACTATCCGGAACGACATGCCGCGATGCCTGCAGTTCTTCATTCCACAACGTGCGCTCACTATAAATTTGTTTTAACAAGCTTAGCTGAGTAACCATATCCAAGGTTTTATTCATCCTTTCTAATCATCGATTTCAAGTATGTAAAAAAATAAAAAAAGTGCTTCTTTAAAAGAAGCACTTCATGATTGGATCCAGTTAAGGTGAAGGTATTAAGCTTCTACAACTTCAACAGTTTCCATTTTGTCTTTACCTTCCAAAGCGTCCACGAACTCCATACCTTTAGTTACTTTACCAAATACAGTATGTTGTCCATCCAAATGTGGTTGCGGTTGGTAGCAGATGTAGAACTGGCTTCCACCTGTGTTACGGCCAGCATGTGCCATAGCAAGTGTTCCGCGCTCATGTTTGTTTGGGTTGATTTCACAGTTGATTGTGTAACCTGGGCCACCTGCACCGGAACCGTTAGGGCATCCGCCTTGAGCTACAAAGCCCGGAATAACGCGGTGGAATGTAAGACCATTGTAGAAACCGGAGTTAGCCAGTTTCTCAAAGTTTGCTACTGTGTTTGGAGCTTCTTGATCGAACAGATCGATCAAAACTTCTCCGCCGTTTGCCAATTTAATTTTCGCTTGTTTCGCCATATGTAAATGACTCCTTTCGTATTGACCATCGTTAATGGTACCAAAACGCATGACCCTGGGCCAAGCATTACAGCACTTTTCTTAGTGTACACCGAAAATGTCTGGATCGCAAAAAAAACGACAACTTTTTTCATGATTTAGCTCAAATACGCAAAAAGCAGACGAAAAAGGAAGGTTCCTTTTCATCTGCTTCAACTGCAAAATCCCTATATCTTGAATAATGCAGAACCGCATTATCTTTTGACGAATTAGCGAGTCACTGGCTGTTTGCCAATACGTGCAGGTACCAGGTCATTCTGGATGATATCTTGATACGTCTCACGGCGTACCACGACATCTCCTTGACCGTCTTTGACAAATACAACGGCCGGACGACGAATCCGGTTGTAGTTGCTCGCCATGGAGTAGTTATACGCGCCTGTGCAAGCTACAGCGAGCAGATCGCCGCTTTCCACTTTTGGCAGGTCCAGATCCCAGATCAACATATCGCCACTCTCGCAGCATTTACCCGCAACAGATACCGTTTCCTGAGCAGCCTCATTTGCACGATTGGCAAGCACAGCTTCGTACTTGGATTCATACAAAGCAGGACGTGGGTTATCAGTCATACCACCATCCACGGCAACGTATTTACGTACACCTGGAATGTCTTTGCTTGTTCCAACAGTATACAGCGTTGTTCCCGCTTCACCCACGATGCTGCGGCCTGGTTCAACCCAGATCTCAGGTACGGCATAGCCGATTTGAGCAAAATGATTTTTAACGGCATCTGTAATAGCCTTCACGTATTGCGCAACTTCAAGCGGCGTATCTCCATCGATATAACGGATTCCGAATCCACCACCAAGGTTAACCACTTTGAAAGCAACATTAAGACGCTCATATACACTTGCTGCAAATTCAGCAACACGTTGAACAGCCATCTGGAAGCCTTCAACTTCGAAGATCTGGGAACCAATGTGGGAATGCACACCGAGCAATACCAGGTTGGACTGCTTGGAAGCCAAGTCAATCGCTTCAAATGCTGTACCATTGCCGATATCGAATCCAAATTTCGAATCCGTTTGACCTGTGGAAATATATTCATGCGTATGTGCCTCAACACCAGGCGTCACACGAAGCAAAATGTTCACTTTACGATTTTTGTCCGCTGCTACAGCCTGCAACAGATGCAATTCATTGAAGTTATCAACAACAAAACATCCGATCTCCGCATCAAGAGCCATTTCGATCTCTTCCAACGTTTTGTTGTTACCGTGGAAGTGAATGCGCTCAGCTGGGAATCCTGCTTGCAGTGCAGTAAACAGTTCACCATCAGATACAACATCCAGGGAAAGTCCTTCTTCTGCTGCAAGGGCACACATCGCCATTACACAGAATGCTTTACTTGCGTAAGCAACCTGGAAGCCCAGTCCGGAAGCACGGAATGCTTCCATGTACTCTCTGCAACGCTCGCGAACCAATTGCTCGTCCACAACATACAGGGGAGTTCCAAATTGTTCTTTCAGATCTGTTGCATCAACTCCGCCAATCTCCAGATGTCCTTGCGCATTTATTTTACTTGTACCATGTAAATACATAATCTGCATTCCTCACTTTTTATATACTGGAACAATTGATATTCCAATGATTTTACACCAGTATATCAAATTAGACAGCGAGATGAATGGATTTTTCGGAAGATCATTTGTGTTTTTTACTTTTTCGCAGTTCCCCGTCCGGATCATCGGACATTTTGGTGTTATCACGGGTTTTATTAAATGATGGACGTTTTTTATTTTCCAGCAACGGTAGCCGGAATAAAAAATTGCCCAGGGCTTTTGCATTAAACGGTATAAAAGGCCAGAGATACGAAGAATTGTACGACCGGTGAACGGTAAGCGCCAATATGAGCAATGTACAGCCCACGACCAATCCCGGAACCTTGAATATCGCTACTGCAATGAGCAGAACTAACCTGACCAACCTGTTGGCGAGACCCAGCTCGTAACTCGGCGTAGCAAACATACCGATGGCTGCGATAGCCATATAGAGTACAACTTCATTGACAAAATATCCTGTTTTGACGGCGATATCCCCGACTAGAATTGCCGCGATCAAGCCCATAGCCGATGCCAGAGGTGTAGGCGTATGGACCGCTGCCATCCGTAATAAATCGACGCCCAGTTCGATCAGTAGAAACTGTAGAATCAGCGGTAGCTTTACATTTTCCTGCGGACCAATGAAGTCGAGTCCCATCGGTTTAATCGAAGGGTCAATAACCATGAGAAGCCATAGTGGTAGCAAAAACAATGATATGAGAATCCCTGCAAAACGCACCCATCTTAAATACGTCCCCATCAATGCCGTCTGTCTGTTTTCCTCCGCATGTTCACACAGATCGAAGAAGGTCGTAGGCAAAATCATCACACTTGGGGAAGTGTCTACAAAAATGACAACTCTCCCTTCCAGTAAATGGGAAGCTGTAACATCTGGTCGTTCCGAATAACGAACCAGCGGGAACGGATTCCAACCCTTGTTGATAATCGCTTCCTCTAGCTGCTTGTCGGCTGCGGGAATACCATCGATATCCACTCGCTGTATTTTTTCACGAACGGAATCTACCTGCACTTTATCCACAATATCGTCAATATACACCACACAGACATCGGTTTGTGTTCTCCGCCCCACTTGCATAATTTCGAATTTCAGGCCAGGGTCGCGTATTCTGCGGCGCACCAGGGTTACGTTGGTCAGGAGTGTTTCGGTAAAGCCGTCTCTGGAACCTCGGACTACCCTTTCCAATGAAGGTTCTTCGGGTGAACGTACCGGATAACTCCGGGTATCCATAATTAAGACCGAGCGGTCCCCTTCAACGAACATTGCGCTCATCCCGGTAAGAACCTTGTTGATGACCGCACTCATCTTGTCGACTTTTTCCACCTGAATATGGGGAATGTAACATTCAAAATAGGATTTGAGAGCATGTCCGGACACGTCATCTGGCGTGAGATAGGTCAGTCTTTTCAATACTTCAAGCAAAATCTCATCCTTGGCAAAGCCCGTGATCATCAGCAATCCAACGTGCTTGCCCCCCAGGACCATTTCCCTCATATTAACGTCGAACGATTCTCCAAGCCCCAGTACCTGTTGCAGCGTATATTTGTTCTCACTCATGCGTGGGGAGATATCATCGTTTTCCTGCCAATATTGTACGGATTCCTCAATGCTGTCGGACATCTCATTTTGTTTTTTCTTATTGTACGCTTTCTCCTCTTCTTCCTTCTGAATCTCATAAGCAGACTTGTGTAACATCTCTTCCGTTATACCTTCACTATTTTCCTGGCCTGTGTGCTCCGTTCGTTCATCCATCTTCCATCCTCCTATGGCCACGAGTTACCGCTGATATATAAAAAAATCAAACAGGGAACCTGTCATTTTGCCCAAAATCATGGCGAGCAGTAATCCAAACAAATAAGGTTTCATGCCCAATCGTTTGGCTAATACGGGCAGTACATTGAGTACCTCAGTGAGCGCCGCGGCCAGCAGGCCGATGAACACGCCACAGAACAAACCAACAATCGGGCTGAGCAGCAGCACCCCATGCATTTTCCAGTGCCAGAAGTCCGCCACGGTCCCGAGCAGTGAACCACCTATTAGCGCCCCTTCGTACCAGTGAGTCCTGTCATACGATTGCGTAAGTTGAGCCAACCTTGGGATCATATCGAGCACCAGAATGAGCGCAATTACGCCGCTCCCTACGGCAATTCCCCCTGCAATACCCAATACAATGCTGATTGCTCCATTAAGAACGCTCATCCGCATTCATCTCCCTGCGTTCCTGCTCATGCATCCGTTCGCTCTCTTCAATCACCACATATTTATCTACATTTTGCTGGTATAGAAACATCTCCACTTCTAGCGGGGTAGGTTCCTCATTCCACTTTTTCTTGAACAAATGATTAAAAAATACGGCCATTCCGAATCCAATGCCAATGGAATACGCCACTTGGAACAAATAGGGATGTTCGTCCCGATGCCCAGTAAGCATCTCCACAATACGAATCTGTACTTCCTGCATGTTCACATCAGCATGAAAATTCATGATGGTTAAGGCTGATCCAAAGAACAGCAGCAGCCAAACCAGAATGAATAGGGACTTGGAAGGTTGACCATTTCCCGCAATGACTTCAACCAACGTATGACCTGATCCCATCAGTTCCACAGTTACCTCCGGCAAGATGTGCCGAATTCGGGGAATAATCTGCAATATATCAATGAGGATCAGATTGCCATCCTCCGGTCCAGGGCGCAGCAGTTCAAGCTCCAGTAGCCTGCCCTCCTGGTCTTCAGAAGAGGTCAGTACATGTGCAATGTCTCCAAGCTTGACTGCTCTGCCCCTCTGGATGCGAATACGGCTGCGCAGACGAATATAGACCATTGGAGTGGGTGTCTGGGACATCCAAAGCACTCCTTTACTGCGTAATTTAGGTTAGTATTTGAAGAATGTGCAAATTTATTACAAACGGGTTGGAAAAAGATCGGGAGGTTGTGCTAGTGCTGCGGGATGGATCGGTCATTGGTCGCTGTTATCCCCGGATTTCTTGAACTCTCCTTTTCAAGGAGGAAATCCGGTGCTAAAGGCGAACGCTTCGCTCCTTTTGACCGATTCCATCCCTCCGCTGCCCATCGTCCTCCCGTTTCCAAACGTTTGAAATAAATATGCTGGGGAGGTGGCAGGAAGGGAATTCAAAGAAGAGCTTTTGGGTGTTATTTGGCTCAAAATTCTATGACTCCTGAAGTTATCTTCTGAATACAACATAGACTACAACTTTGTAGAGATTTGGAGCCGAAGGCGAAGGCTTGGCTTCTTCAGGTCTAATCTGCCGCCTGCGTTGCTTATGTATCCTTAGGTGAACCCTCACGCTTCGCTCCTTTTGACCGATTCCATCCCTCCGCTACCCATCGTCCTCCCGTTTCCATACGTTTGAAATAAATATGCTGGGGTAGTAGACAGAAAGGGAATTAAAAGTGGGGATATTCGCTTTGTTTCTCTAACAACAAATAACCTCCCCCGCCATAATGCGCGATAGAAGGTTGTTAGTTGTCGTATATTGGTGTATAAACGCCAATACTGTTGGTGCAACCCATGAAATCACTGCGCGATCTGGTCGCGGATGGATTGCAGTATTTTTTTCTCCAGACGTGATACCTGCACCTGAGATATTCCCAATCTGCTGGCAACCTCGGACTGGGTCTGATCCCGGTAATACCGAAGATAAACAATTAACCGCTCCCGCTCACTGAGACCACCGATGGCTTCGTTCAGGGCCAGCTTGTCAAACCAACGTTCCTGAGACTCGTCGGCAATCTGATCCATTAACGTAATAGGATCACCGTCATTCTCGAATACCGTCTCATGGATGGAGGTCGGGGGTTTGTTCGCTTCCTGGGCAAATACGACTTCCTCCGGGGTTACCCCCAGCTCTGCGGCAACTTCCTTAATCGTTGGCAAACGATCCAAATGTTTAGACAGTTCGTCCCTTTTTTTGCGGACTTTATTCGCCATCTCTTTCAGTGAACGACTGACCTTCAAGGTACCGTCATCCCGCAGGAATCGCTGGATTTCTCCGATGATCATCGGTACCGCGTAGGTTGAGAACTTCACGTCATAACTGAGATCGAATTTGTCTACTGACTTGAGCAGACCGATACAACCAATCTGGAACAGATCTTCCGGATCATATCCCCTGTTCATAAAACGCTGTACGACGGACCAGACGAGTCTGATGTTGCAGTTCACCAGCGTATCCCGTGAGACATGGTCACCCGACTGACTGAGCGCAATCAGCCGTTTGACCTCGGCATCGTCCAAATAGGTCTGTGAAGATGGTTTCACTTCAGCATCCATAAGAACACCAACCCCTAATTATACAATGCTTTCTTGGATTCAATCCTTTTTTTCATCTTGATGGAGGTGCCTCTGCCGGGCTCACTGCTGACTTCGAATTCATCCATAAAGTTTTCCATAATGGTGAAGCCCATGCCCGACCGCTCAAGTTCGGGTTTGGACGTATATAGCGGCTGCTTGGCCAATTCAAGATCTTCGATTCCTTCACCGCGGTCTTCCACAATAATGGTGATCATGTCTTCCCGAATCTCCGCCTGGATGGACACAACACCCTCGGAGTTATTGTTGTATCCGTGGATGATACTGTTGGTCACGGCTTCCGAAATGACCGTCTTCAGGTCACTGAGCTCGTCCATCGTTGGATCAAGCTGGGAGATAAATGCAGCAACGGTTACCCGTGCAAACGATTCATTCTCTGACTTGGCCGCGAATTGCAGATTCATGAAATTTGTCCCTGTTCCTTCATTCATGAGACGACCTCCAGACCTGAGAGAGCAGTTCCCTCATTTTCGTATATCGGCATAATCTTGAAAAGACCCGACATTTCCAGCAAACGGTACACTGGCGAATTGACGTCACAGACCACCATCTTGCCACCTTTATTCTTAATGAGCTTGTATCTTCCCAAAATGACACCCAGACCTGAACTGTCCATAAATTGCAGATCTTTCAGGCTGAGTACCAGATGCTCGCTTTGTCTCCGCTGGATAGCTTCATCCATTTGCATCCGTACCATGTCAGCTGTATGGTGATCCAGCTCCCCGGATAATCGTACAATCAGAATCCCGCGATGGTGTTCCATTTCCACATGCAAGTTCACGTTTGCTCACTCTCCTCCCTGTCTTAGAACAAGGATTTCTACGCTTCCGAAGGCTTTTCCTGCCCCCCGACAAAACTAGAAGAAAACCCCTATTTAACTACAAAATATGTTCGAAGGATACGTGCAACTCGCAGAAATCGCCGTTTAGTCAAACAGGTTGGACGTTGTCCGCTTGAACAGCTTCCACCAGCCAGCCTTATTCACATCCTGCGGAGCCTGAATGTCGAACTCCTTAATCACGTCATTGCCCTGGTAGACCACCAGTTTACCAATACTTTGCCCGGCTTTGATCGGAGCTTTCAATTCTTTGGCGACCAGCAATTCATGCCGGATGTCATTGGATTTGGCTCCTTTGCGCATCAGCACACTATAATTTTGCGTGGCATTCAGAGGCAACTCGGCAACTTCACCTTTTTCAATTTTCAGACTGCCCAGCAGATCCCCTGCCTTGTAGAGCGCCTTCATCGTATATTGACTGAACGCATAGTCAAACATCGAAGATACTTCGCTGTTCCGTGTTTTGGTATTTGGTTCACCGAGTACCACGGAAACGACACGCAGTCCATCCTTGGACGCTGTTGCAGACAAGCAGAATTTCGCTTCGGAGGTATAACCTGTTTTCAAACCGTCTGCCCCTTGATAAAAACGAACCAGCTTGTTTGTGTTCACTAGCCAGAATGGCTTTTCCGAATCTTTGCGAAGATAATCCTGATATGCACCAGTGTACTTTGTAATCCCGGAATGCTTCAGCAGTTCACGGCTCATGACAGCAATGTCATGGGCAGACGAATAATGATTATCGACCGGCAGACCGTTACAGTTGGCAAAATGAGTATCCTTCATGCCAAGCTCCTTCGCACGCTCATTCATCAGCTGTACAAAAGCTTCTTCCGAGCCAGCAATCTTCTCGGCCATAGCAACAGAGGCATCATTGCCTGATGCCATGGCAATCCCTTTTAACATATCGTCGACCGTCATTTCTTCCCCAGGCTCCAGAAAGATCTGCGAACCGCCCATGGAAGCTGCATATTCGCTCGTTCTTACTTTGTCCGTCAGCTTCAGCTTGCCCGAGTCGATCGCTTCGATCGTAAGCAGCATTGTCATAATTTTTGTAATGCTCGCCGGAGGCAGTTGATCATGACTGTTTTTCTCATAAATGACCGTTCCCGTATCTGCATCCATTAAGATCGCAGAGCGTGCCGACGGGGCCAGATCAGTTCCTCCTGCTGCCTTCGGTTTTTCTTCAGCCAATGCTGTTGATGCCATAAGGGACAGCAGAATACAAAGGGTCATGAACGATGCCATTATTCTTTTCTTCACAAGGTTACCTCCTCAAATGACTTGCTTACTGCATGTTCCATGCATGTACTGCTAATCATTGTCGGCCCGTTTCCAGTAAATTATTCCATGTAAAGCATGATTTCCCGAACTTTTATTGAAAATGTGGTTAAAGCAAAAAAAACACTGCACTCAACGAATGAGTAACCGTACGTTTATCACAACAAAAAAAGGTTACCCCCGATGATTTCTCATCTAAAGAGGTAACCCTATCTACTCAAATCTTGCTTACATTTGTGGAATAACCGCCAATACCAGCGCCAGGAACGACTCACGCACACGTTCCGTCGTTTCCATCACCTCATCATGTGACAACGGCTGGTCCAGAATTCCGGCAGCCATGTTGCTGATACAGGAAATACCGAGTACTTCCAGGCCTGCGTGGCGTGCGACGATCACTTCAGATACAGTAGACATGCCCACTGCGTCTGCGCCCAATGTACGCAACATTCTGATCTCTGCTGGTGTCTCATAGTTCGGACCGAGCATACCTGCGTATACCCCTTCACGTACGTTAAAACCTTGTGAAGCGGCCGTATCCTTCGCCAGCGAACGCAAACGGCGGCTATATGCTTCGGACAGATCCGGGAAACGCACGCCCAGTGCAGCGTCATTTGGTCCGATCAGTGGATTTTTACCTGTGAGATTTAAGTGATCAGAGATCAGCATCAAGTCTCCAGCTTCATACGACGTATTCACGCCGCCCGCAGCATTGGTTACAAGCAGGCTGCTTACACCCAGTTCTTTCATAACCCGTACAGGGAAAGCTGTCAATTCCGGACCATATCCTTCGTACATGTGGAAGCGGCCTTTCATCATCACAACTGGACGACCTTTAATGGTTCCAACCAATAGTTCACCTTCATGTCCTTCTACTGTGGACACTGGAAAATGAGGAATATCCTGATAAGCAATACTTACGCCATCTTCAATCAGTTCTGCCAGTACACCAAGACCCGAACCCAAAATCAAACCGACTTCCGGCTTGATGGAGCTTTTGCTTTGAATATAAGATGCTGCTTCCGAAATCATTTGTTGGTTTAATGCTGTCATGCGATGTATGTTCCTCCTTGAGTTGAAACGATCCGTCTTATGTATAACGGCGTTTGGATGTATTCAATTTATTTTATCCTAAATCGGCCCAATGTTCCGCATTTATTTGTGAATGCCATGCGTCAAAATCTATCTTGCCCTCGGATGATGGGTTTCATAGATTTCTTTCATGGTTTTGCGACCATGATTGCCATATTGTTGTCCAGGCTGCTCCACGTGACCCAGCATGTCTTGAACCGCACGTGTATCCGCCCCATTGGCAATCAGGTGTGCTGCAAAGGAATGACGCAGCGTATGCGGCGTAATTTCTTCCGAGATTCCTGCGTCCACCGCCGCTTTTTTGAGCAGCTTCCAGAAGCCCTGCCGGGTTAAACGTCTACCAGATACATTCACGAATAGTGCCTGCTCGTCCGAATCGGTTTTGAGCAACTTGTTGCGGAATTCCTCCACATATACACTTGCCCAATGTGCAGCTGGTGCACCGATGGGAAGGATGCGTTCCTTGCCCGCCCCACCGCATCGTATAAAACGCATGCCTGGCTGTACATCCCGAATGTCAAGGGCAATCAATTCCGAGACCCGAATGCCTGTAGCATATAACAGTTCAAGCATCGCTTGATCTCTCACACCCTGCGGTGAACGAATATCAGGCGCTGTCAGCAGTTGTTCGATCTCCTGGATACTTAACACCTGTGGAGGCGTTTTGTCCGCCTTGGGAGCTTCCACATCAAACGTAGGGTCCTGTATAATATCACCCCGCCGCATCAAAAAATGAAAGTAGGAGCGCAGAGATACGATGCTGCGGGCAATGGTTGCATTGGCACGTCCTGCCTGTTTGAGCTGACCTGCAAACAGGACGACATGTGTGCGTCTGACCTGATCGGCTTCGCGTATGCCATATTCCTTATCAGCAAATTCAATGAACTTGTCCACGTCTCGGAGATACGATTCAAGCGTGCTGCTCGACATCCCTTTATCATCTTCCAAGTATAAGGCATAGGCGTGTATCGTCTGTTTCATGTACAACGCTCCTCAACTGACAGATCTGCCGCTCTGGCAGACTGCTCCCGTATTTGCATCCCTGGCTGTTCGAAGCTACTCCCCGTACCAATAGAACAAACGGAGACGCTCTGCCATCGTAGGACGTCCTTCTCCATTACCCGGCCAATCCGTTTCCTGAAATACTTTGATTGCATTGCCAGTTGGCATCTGATACTGATCCACAGGTGAGACCCAGCCATTAAAAAGATCCAGAACATGATAGAACAGATAAACTAATGCGGCAAAAACTATG
Source organism: Paenibacillus sp. FSL R5-0701 (assembly GCF_037973995.1). Lineage (NCBI taxonomy): Bacteria > Bacillati > Bacillota > Bacilli > Caryophanales > Paenibacillaceae > Paenibacillus > Paenibacillus sp. FSL R5-0701. The sequence continues at coordinate 4,498,055 of NZ_CP150230.1, forward strand.
ATAAATCGAATAAAACGGAGCCCTCTCCGCACTGATATAATCATGGGCGCGTCCCCTCCTGATTCGAATCCGGTATTGTCCTTGAATCAGGGTATGTCCATTAACACAGGTTTATGCCATTCGGGGGAAACTCCAGATCATGTCCGGTGCCAAAAAAGCTCTCCCGTCAAAACCGCCGGTGAGAGCTTGAAGATATGCTATGTTATTCTTCATCTTTGGGTTTCTGTTCATTTTTAGCTTTGCAACGATAACAAATTCCATGAAAGTCCAGTCGGTGATCTACTACCGAAAAGTTGAATTCCCGCTCCAAACGCTCTTCAAGCGGTCCAAGCCAGTCTTCACGTATTTCATCCATACTTCCGCATTGAACACAGATTAAGTGATGATGGTGATGCTTGGATGTATCTCCGCGCAGATCATAACGCGCTACACCGTCGCCGAAGTTGATTTTCTCTACAACATGCAGCTCACTCAGCAGTTCGAGGGTACGGTACACGGTTGCCAGACCGATTTCGGGAGCCTTTTCTTTAACGAGCATGAATACATCTTCTGCGCTCAGATGATCTTCTTCATTCTCAAGAAGTACTCTTAAGGTGGCTTCCCGCTGGGGCGTTAATTTATATCCTTGGGACTGTAGTTGCTGCTTAATTTTATCAATCCGTGCTTCCATTTTCTCCCTCCCCCTAGGAAATCACTGCACACTGCAACTTAACCCACTCTTTTCATTATAGGGGGAGTGCGTAATTAAAGTCAACATTTTACACTATACGGTACACGTTAGGCCGGTAGTAACATTGGCGTGACCCAACGCATCATCGCAGGTGTAACCCATGTTTCAAAAGACGCCACGCCGAGCAGCAGTGCAGCCATAACCAAAGTTAACACTATATATGAAGCAAAAGGCCTTTGTCGACCAGGTGTTCGCTGCATCAAAACACGATTGCGAATGATGTATAACGAGAACGTCATCGCCGCCACACTGCAGATCAGGAGGATCGGTATGACAAATAGATTATGCGGTGCCACGGACACCAGTGCAAACAGCAGCCCTTTCCAGGAATACTGTCCAACAAGGTACCCCACTGTGAATCCAATGAGCACACCTTTCAAAAAATCCAGAACCAGTATACCGGGCAGTCCAACAACGGATAAACCCAGAATAAAGATCAGACCCACCCATTTCAGATGGAGCATGGCAATGTCCCAATATGCCCCGGTCTCAGTCACTTGTGCACTGTGCTGCACGGTCATGAAGAAATTGCCGAGATAACCCTCCAGATCCTGACGTTGCTCAAGAGACAATGCGTTGACCATGAGCGCGCCAAAAATGACGCCGACCAGAAACAAGACAGCCACGAATACATATAACGAAGTCTGACCTTTAAATGTAAAGTAGGAAGAGCGCATACAGGTACGAGTCCCCTTTCCAGTATCATGCTGCAAGGATTCTCAGTTACATCCTCATAGTCATTCTTATGAACCGGAATGCACCTGTATGACTTCTTGTCCAGATTGGACCTCTGTAAAGCAAAAGCTATATGAGTTGAACTACAAAATTTTTACACGGGTCACTCCGTAGCTCTTTGCTGAACAGCAACTTTACCGTACGTGCCGCCACCACCGGAGGACAACTCCAGTTGTCCGTTCCGTGCAGCCACAATCAGGCCTGCCAGCACAGGTCCAACAACCGCAGCAAGCTCTTCCTCACGCGTGCGATGAAGTACGTTCATTTCTGTACCAAAATGTTCCAGTAGCTGGCGCAGTTTGGCTTTGCCAAGTCCGGGGATGAACTCCAGTGGTACCTGATAATGATAGGCCGGTCTGTTTGCAGGAACATGAGGACTCTCCCGATCAGAGATTGCCAGAATGCGATCCAGCACCCCCTGCACCAGCTTCAGACTGCCACAGTGCGGACAACGCTCTGCTGACATCGCCTGCTCGTCCATTATGCTGCCACATGCGGCACAGTAAGTACGGTGGTATTTGCCCAGCCTTGGATTCAGTCCATAATTGGCAGCAATTTTCCTGCCGGCTTCTCCTTGAAGTGCCATGCGGAATTCATCAAAAGAAGGTGCAGCCACTTGCAGTTCATTATACTCCCGTCCAATCTTACCGAGAGAATGGGCATCCGAATTGGTCAGAAACGGTACATGATCCAACTCCCGAATATAACTGGCCATGGATGAGTCCGAGCTTAAGCCTAGCTCTACCGCATCCACGAGACTAGTATCCAATACATCGCCCATACGGGGCGCCGTACTGCCATAGATGCCTTTATGCGGTGTAAACACATGTGCAGGTACAATAAGCCCACCACGTGCCTTAATCTCGGCTTGCATCTCTAGAGCGGGCACGTATACCCGCTGAGAACTGAGATTCACATTTTTCATATAACGTTTCATCCAGTCCGTGAAGGACTTCATCGTTTTCAGATCACGGAAGTACGCCAGTATATGGAACTCACGCATTCCAGGCTCGCGCAGCTCAATCTCTGTACCCAGCAGAATGGTGGTGTCCTGATAGGCAATGCCGCCGCCCTCAATCTCGGACATGGTACCACTCTCCAGCAATTGCTCAATATCCAGCTGTACAACCGGAGAATGACAATCAATAACACCAAGCAAATGAATTCCTTTGCGATCCGATGCTTCCCGAGCAATATTCTCAAATGTCAGATCGCGACTGCCGCTGATTTTAACGGCCTCACCGCGAGAGGTTCGTCCGATGTGAATATGCAGGTCTGTATAACAGGGCTCCCACGTCGTGGACGTTTCCAGTTGGTCTTGCATGCCTAGAATCGTCCCGTCGTTCTGTAGAGGTCCCACGCGTATACAGCCATCATCGTTTTGGCATCACTAATCCGATTCTCATCCATGAGAGCGTAGGCTTCCTCCAGAGTTATTTCGGCAACTTCAAGGAATTCATCTTCGTCCAGCGCCATGTCCCCTGCTTCCAACTCTTCAGCGATGTATAGATGAATGATCTCATCTGCGAACCCCGGTGACGTGTAGAACGAACGCAAATGACGCAACGACTTGGCCACAAATCCCGTCTCTTCTCGCAATTCACGTGCTGCGGCCACCTCCGGCTCTTCTCCCGGGTCCAGTTTCCCCGCAGGAATCTCCACTTCGGTGCGTCCCATTGCCTGACGATACTGATCCACAACAAGCATGCGATCCCCGTTTAGTGCAAGTACAGCTACAGCACCAGGATGCCGGATAATCTCACGTGTAGCCGTTTGTCCGTTTGGTAGCTTTACCGTATCGACCTGAAGTGAAATCACTTTTCCCTCGAAGATCGGCTTGGTGGATACGGTCACTTCATCCAGCTTTGGATTGGCAGGTTGCGCTGCGTGGATGGATTGGGCAGATTGGTTTGGTTTCATTGGTTCTTCAACTCCATATCGTAGGATTATATATTCGGCTAATGTATATATCTCTGATTTTGGGCATAAGGTGAGCGTATAGAACTCTCACAGCAAATATAAACGAATCAGGGGGACTTTCGATGAACAGTTATATGACGCCTCAATCCGTACACGTGGTAGGACAAGCCCGGCAAGTACAGCTCATACTCAAGCAATGGTTGCGCGAGTGGGGCCCGGATGCCAAATTAGTCGATCTGCTCGCTGGACGCAAATGAATGGGTCATCGATCCATTCATCCATTGATTCAATTTGACCCTAAATTAACGAGTCTTCTCCCTTGAAATATAACATGAATTCACAAAAAGTCCGAATCCGATACAGATAGACTGGGTTCGGACTTTTGTCTAACAACATGTGAGGTAACATGTGCTGTATATTATTTCTTGTCAGCTGCCGTTTCCTGAATAATAGCCACTACCACTTGGGATAACTTCACAATGTCTTCGGCACGAATACGTTCTTTGGTTGTATGGATATCCTCATACCCTACCGCCAGATTCACTGTTGGAATGTCGAATCCGTTAAAGATATTGGCATCACTGCCACCACCGGAAGCAAACGTACTTGTCTCCAGCCCAATACTGCGGATGGCACGCTGCGCAAGCTGTACAACTTCGTGTTCATCATGGAAACCAAATGCAGGGTAAAGGATCTCACTTCTGAATTCAGCTGTTGCACCGTATTTGCGACATGTTGTTTCCAACGCGTCACGCATCTGTGCAACCTGCAATTCAACTTTCTCCTGCACAATACTGCGAGCCTCCGCTTCAAGCTGTACAAAGTCACATACCACGTTGAGTGCTGATCCACCCTGGAATTTACCGATGTTCGCTGTCGTCTCATCATCAATTCTGCCCAGTGTCATCGCAGCAATCGCTTTGGCTGCAACCTGAATGGCGCTGATCCCGTCTTCCGGGTTCACGCCCGCATGGGCAGACTTACCATAGATGCTCATTTGAATTTCAGCTCTGGCTGGTGCAGCAACACAGATCGTGCCTACAGCTCCATTAGAATCCAGCGCATAACCGAACTCGGCATCGATATCCTTCGGATTCATTGCACGTGCGCCCACCAGGCCAGACTCTTCGCCGACCGTAATGACAAATTGAATTTTACCATGTGGAATGTTGTTTTCCTGGATCACACGAATCGCTTCAAACAATGCCGCAATCCCTGCTTTGTCATCTGCTCCCAGGATCGTTGTTCCATCGCTGCTGATCCAGCCATCTTCACCCAGTTCAGGCTTGATTCCCTGTCCCGGCGTCACGGTGTCCATATGACATGTGAAAAAGATCGGTGCAACCCCTTCAGTTCCTTCGGCTTCCCAGGTAATGACGAGGTTTCCTGCGCCATGTCCGGTTTGCTCCATGGTATCATCCTCATAGACATGAAGACCAAGCTCTGCAAACTGTTCTTTTAACACCTTCGAGATGTTCTGTTCATTTTTCGTTTCACTATCAATCTGCACCAGTTCCATGAACTGATCGATAACACGTTGTTGTTTAATCATAGGACTTTCCTCCCTCTCGTAGATACGGTACAATACAATTACTATGGCTTGTTTACTTTATGAGGTTGTTCAAAAAGTCCGCTTTTGATTACGAAGGATGCCTCGCGGCATCATCAGCATCGAATATGGAATTCAGCCGAAATGTCCGTTGCTCACGTAGTTTTCCCTACGCTCCGCTACTCCATTTCTAGCTTCATCCCATCTTCTTGGTACTGAAAACCAGTCTTTTTGAACACACACTTTATGTTGAAAGGAGTTCTCTCATCATGCAAAAAAAGAAATGGTTCAAAATCATCATCTATCTCATGCTGATTGCCATGATCGGGTCCACCCTTTTCATAGCTCTCGAACCGTTGCTGTTCGGATAGCACCCCCTGAAGCCTTTTGACGAACTGTTTACAGACGTTGAAGGGCTTCTTTTTCCGTGACCCAATTAATTTTATATGGAAAAATACGATTAAAGTACGGAACAATTTCCTGCGCAACCTGCTCCACTGTATAGGACTTACCCGTTATATCCTCCAGTGAGGTAACGCCATACTGCTCTATCCCACAAGGAACAATCCCCTGAAAACCTGCATGTTGAATGCCTGAGCTGATGTTAAAAGCAAACCCGTGACTGGTTACAAAACCGCGGCGGTGTTTGCAACGATTAAACTTGATGCCAATTGCAGCAATCTTCATATCGCCAATCCACACACCCGTGTAACCTTCTTTGCGTCCGGCTTCAATGCCCTGGTCTGCGAGATAATCCATAAGTACCTGCTCAAGTTTCCGTAAATAGCCGTGCAGATCCAGGTCTTCATCCCGACCAAGAATCAATAACGGGTAACCTACCAACTGGCCCGGGCCATGATAAGTAATATCACCGCCACGGTCAATTTGAAACAAGGAAATCCCTTGCTCTCGCAACTCTTCCGGACTGAGAAGTAGATGCTCCGGATGATTCTGTGAGCCGATCGTATACGTTGGGGGATGCTGTAAAAGAAGCATCTGCTCCGCTCCCTCGCCCTCGTCCAATCGCTGCACAATCGCTTTCTGGCGGTTCCAAGCCTCTTCATAATCAAGCATTGGTATGTATGCAACATCCAGCGGCTTGCTCATGATTCCCCACACCCTTCTGCTTCAGGTTCAGTGTACAATTGAGCACCTGTCCGTAGACAGCAGGAAAAGTGCACGGCCTCCGGCACATACACTTCCCCGACAACTATTTACTTAATACACCTTGGTCTCCATGGTATATCCTTCAAGGTTTTCTTTGACACGTTGCAAGAAACGTCCGCTAATTACACCATCCAGGATTCGGTGATCCAGCGACAGACACAGGTTAGCCATCGAGCGAACAGCGATCATATCATTAATAACCACAGGTTTCTTGACAATCGACTCGAATGTAAGAATCGCTGCCTGCGGGTAGTTAATAATTGGCTGGGACAGGATCGAACCAAATGAACCTGTGTTGTTCACCGTGAACGTACCACCTTGCATATGGTCCAGCTTCAACGTACCCTCACGCGTTTTGCGAGCCAGCTCATCCACTTCACGGGCCAGACCTGCGATATTTCGCTGATCGGCATGTTTGATTACGGGTGTAAGTACGGAGTCTTCGGTTCCTACCGCCATGGACAAGTTAATGTCCCGTTTGACGATAATTTTGTCCACTGCCCATACCGAGTTCATGATTGGGAAGTCTTTGATCGCATTAACGACTCCCTTCATCATGAAGGACAGGTATGTCAGGTTGATACCTTCCTTACGCTTGAACTCATCCTTGAGTTTATTGCGCAGCATCACAAGGTTTGTTACGTCCACTTCGATCATTGTCCATGCATGCGGGATTTCCGATACGCTTTGACGCATATTCCGGGCAATGGCATTACGCACAGGGGTAACATCGATGAAATACTCCGATCTTCCTTGGCCGCCACCCTCTACTTCGATCTGTGGAATTTTCGGACTTTCGGTTAAATGAATGCCTGAATGTCTCACAGGAACACCTGCATCGGACGCTGAGATCGCTTCTCCAGCGGTTAAACCCATTTCTCCATTTCCACGATTCACTCCGCTGAATGGAGAAGCAGACGGCACACCAGAAGGTGTATGCTGTACTGCTGCAGATGATGCTTGTGCAGACGCAGACGTTCCAGCCGCGTTACCTCCCTGTGCAACAAATGCCAGCACATCTTTGCGGGTAATACGACCACCGGCCCCAGTGCCTTGGATGCTTTGCAAGTTCAAGCCATGCTCTGCTGCCAAGGATTGCACTGCCGGGGAATACCGATTGCGCATCGGCTGGTTGGGGTCATGTGCTGCTGTATTTGAGGCGGCAACAGGAGTGTGGCTCGTATGTTGCTGCACTTGCTCCTGTTGCTGCGATACTTGTGTTACTTGCTCAGCCGCTTCTTCGTCCGAAGCTGCGACCTGCATGCGGCAGATTGCTTCACCAACAGCAATCGTTGTGCCCTCTTCCACCAAAAGGTCACCCATAATTCCATCCACAGTGGATGGAATCTCGGCATTAACTTTATCAGTGATTACTTCACAGATCGGCTCGTACTGTTCCACACGGTCGCCCGGTTTTTTCAACCATTTTCCTATGGTAGCCGAGACCAGCGATTCCGCCAACTGCGGCATAATGACCTCGATCCATTTCATACGTTCAGCCATTTGATTATCACTCCAAACTTTACTTTTAAACGATCCAAAAAACGAAATTAAAACTCGGCAAGTGTACGCATTGCTGCTTTGGCTTTGTCCTTGCTCAGCATGTAGAATTTCTCCAATGTTGGGCTAATTGGCATGGCCGGCACGTCAGGTCCGCAGAGACGCTGAATCGGTGCATCCAGATCAAATAGACATTCCTCACTAATAATAGCGGCAACTTCGGCACCTACACCACCGGTTTTGTTATCTTCGTGTACAATCAGCACCTTACCTGTCAGACGAGCGGAAGCAATAATCGCTTCACGATCCAACGGTTGCAATGTGCGCAGATCCAGAACGTGTGCTGTAATGCCTTCTTCACGCTCCAGCTCCTCAGCAGCCTGCATAACAAAATGCAGCGGCTGGCTGTAACCGATCACCGTAATATCCGCACCCTCACGAAGTACGTTGGCTTTACCAATCGGAACGATATAATCATCTTCAGGTACATCTTCCTTGATAAGTTTGTAGCATTTTTTATTTTCAAAAAAGAGTACCGGGTCCGGGTCGCGAATGGCCGCCTTGAGCAGTCCCTTGGCATCGTATGCCGAGTAGGGAGCTATAATTTTCAGACCAGGTGTACCAAAGAAAATCGATTCCGGACATTGAGAGTGATATAACCCACCGAAGATCCCGCCACCAATCGGCGCGCGGATAACAATCGGACAGCTCCAGTCATTGTTGGAACGATAGCGGATCTTGGCCGCTTCACTAATGATCTGGTTGGTTGCCGGCAGCATGAAGTCCGAATATTGCATCTCGGCAATCGGCTTCATGCCATACATTGCTGCACCAATGGCAACCCCAGCAATAGCGGATTCAGACAATGGTGTGTCCATCACTCGCATTTCGCCAAACTGATCTTGCAGCCCTTTAGTTGTGGTAAATACACCACCTTTGAGACCTACGTCTTCACCAAGGATAAAAACATTCTCATCCCGTTCCATCTCTTCTTTCATCGCGAGACGGATTGCATCAATATATTCCATCACTGCCATACTTACCGTCCCCCTTCTTCGCTGTCCGCATAAACGTGCGTAAGAGTGTCCTCAGGTTTAGGATATGGCGCGTTGTCTGCATATTCAGTTGCTTCTTTCATTTCCAGCGCAAGCTGGGAAGCCAGATCCGCATCCCGGGCTTCGTCCCAGATGCCGCAATCGATCAAGTAGTTCTTCATGCGAGGAACGCCATCTTTCTTCCAGTTCTCCTCAACTTCCTCTTTGGTCCGGTAAGCCAGATCATTGTCGGAGGTGGAATGAGGTGACAACCGATACATCATCGCTTCAATCAGTGTCGGGCCTTCCCCGGCTATGGCACGGCGACGCGCTTCCTTCACTGCGGCATATACTTCTAATGCATCGTTACCATCTACACGCAGTCCGGGGAACCCGTATCCTTGTGCTCGATCGGATATTTTGCCGCTCAACTGTTTGTGAATCGGTACCGAAATTGCATATTGATTGTTCTCACACATAATAATGACAGGCAATTTATGCACACCTGCAAAGTTGGCTCCCTCGTGGAAGTCACCCTGATTGCTTGATCCTTCGCCAAACGTAACAAAAGAAACAAATTCTTGCTTCTTCATTTTGGCAGCAAGCGCAAATCCAACAGCGTGCGGAACCTGTGTTGTAACCGGGCTGGAACCCGTCACAATCCGCAACTTTTTGTGACCGAAGTGACCCGGCATTTGCCGACCGCCACTATTCGGATCTTCTGCCTTCGCAAAAGCAGACAACATCAACTCACGCGGAGTCATGCCTACCGCCAGTACAAAGCCGTAATCGCGGTAATAAGGTAAATAATAATCGTGATCCCGATCCAGACCAAATGCAGCGCCTACTTGCGCAGCTTCCTGACCTACACCGGATACGTGAAAGTTAATTTTGCCAGCCCGTTGCAAGAGCAAGCAACGCTCGTCAAACTTGCGCGCGAGCAGCATGTATTTGTACATATCCAATACTTCACCATCGCTAAGTCCCAGCTGTTGATGCCGGTGGACCGCGTCTGCAGTACCTTGTGAACTCATATGAGGTACCTCCTTTTAATCAGAGCCTGTGCCACTCTTACTACCCGATCTTATAACCTGGTACTAAGACTTGGCTTAACCTTATTATAATCCCTTTTGCCCAAAAAAGGAAAGGACCTTTCTCATAAGCTTGTTTGGCTTACATTCCAATGGCCTTTCCATCGACCGCTAGCATGGCTTCACCCATAATTTCCGACAGAGAAGGGTGCGGATGGATGGTTTGTCCGACTTCCCAAGGTGTGGCATCAAGCATCTGAGCCAGAGAAGCCTCAGCGATTAATTCCGTTACATGGGTGCCAATCATATGTACCCCCAATATATCATTCGTCTTGGCATCTGCGATCACCTTCACGAATCCATCCCGACTTCCGTGAATAAGCGATTTGCCAATGGCCGAAAATGGGAACTTCCCTGTTTTAATGTCATAGCCACGTTCTTTGGCTTCACGCTCGGTGAATCCGATGCTGGCTGCTTCCGGACGTGTGTACACACAGCGCGGGATACGGTGGGATTCTACGGCATGTACCGTTTCGCCCGCCAGATGATCAACAGCGAGAATGCCTTCATGACTTGCGGCATGTGCAAGCTGCAAACCGCCGATGCAGTCACCAATGGCGTAGATGTGACCTTCACCGGTCTGTAACTGTTTGTTCACAGCGATGAACCCACGCTCCAGTTTGATATCTGTATTTTCGAGTCCGATATTCTCGACATTAGCCTGACGTCCAACCGACACGAGCATTTTCTCCGCTCTCAGCGTTTCCTGCTTATCTTCACCAAGCTGCACATCAATCTGGATGCCCTCTTGATCCGCGTTATATGTTTCGGTTAGAACGGTGGCACCTGTCAGGAAACGAACACCTCGTTTGCCGAGCAATCGCTGCATTTCTCTGGCAACATCCTCATCCTCGGCAGGCAACACGTGAGCAGCTGCTTCTACGACTGTGATATCTACGCCAAAGTCATTCAGCATGGATGCCCACTCCAGTCCAATCACACCCCCACCGACAATAATGAGAGATGCAGGAAGTTCATCCATACGCAGGGCTTCGTCGCTGCTCATTATGAATTTTCCGTCCGGTTCCAGGCCCGGCAACACACGAGGACGTGAACCAGTGGCAATAATGAGATTGGTCGGAACAACCGTATCCATCTCGCCATCTTCAAACTCCACAGCGACTGCTCCGCTCTGTGGTGAGAAGATGGATGGTCCGATGACGCGACCTTTCGCGTGTACAACCTGGATTTTATTTTTTTTCATCAAATACTGAACGCCCTGATGGAGCTGTTCGACAATTGCATCCTTGCGCGCCTGTACTTTGGGAAATACAAGTGTAGCTCCAGCTGTCTCGATACCATACGTCTCGCTCTCCTGGATTTCCGCGTATACTTCGGCACTTTTCAACAAAGCTTTACTCGGAATACAGCCACGATGCAGACAGGTACCGCCAAGCTTGTCCTTCTCAATGATAACGACCTGTTTTCCCAGCTGTGCAGCCCGGATCGCGGCTACATATCCACCGGTCCCTCCTCCAAGAATGGCAACATCACATGTAATTGGCATCTCTCATGCTCTCCTCTATGAATCAAATTTCAATATAATTTATGATGGCTTGAATCATGGTTTGGCTTATACCCTCTATATGCCATTGTACTCTCCTTGAGCGGTCAACTCAAAGTTTGAAGCAATCACACATGGACAGCCTATGCATTCCAAGCTATGATGGAATCAGGTATGATCTGTAAGCGTAACCTTTATTTAATGTCGACTTTGGCAGAAAGGGTATAATGCTCATGAATACAAGATTGGTCTTTGTGCGATTTTTGGCAATTGTTGTTCTGGTCATCCCCGGGTTAATGGCAATGAAGGGTTTTCTGATGATGAAAGATGCCCTGTTCCTATATTATGCCGAGCACGGGAACGAACTGATTTCACCAGGGTTCCAGTGGCTTTCCTTTGGCGGTGGACTTGTCCTTTTTGCCGCAGGTATGAGTTTTCTGGGAGGCTGGATCCTGTTCCGTGACCGCAAGCGTAATTATGTAGGTCCCCGTTTCCGGTCCAAAAATGTACCCGAAAAAGCAGAGACGCCCGGAAGGACTCCTTGAGTCCGGGCTTTTTGTGTGTTTATACAACACACCGCCTACTTTACATAGACAGGATGGATCATCATGGTATCATTTCTAATCACGTTACAACGATTGCTCAAAGGCATTTTCCATGCGTTCAAAGACCCCAAGTTTCTGGCTTTGTTCGCCTTAACGGCAGCAACGTTGCTGTCAGGCACTTTGTTTTACACTCGTGTTGAAGGTCTGCACTGGATCGATGCATTATACTTCTGTGCGGTTACCCTGACTACGGTGGGACATCCTGAATTTGTGCCATCCACCGGATTCGGCAAAGCCTTTACCGTGATTTACATGTTTGCCGGCATTGGGCTTACCTTTGCCATGATTGCCAGAATTACAGCAGGTATTCTATTCCCTCGCAAATTAAAGACAGAAGAGGACCCGGAGTAATCTAATCTCCGGGTCATTCGTATAAGGCATCCCGCAGTTTGGTAGACATACGTGATTCTTTGGAAGAAGACTTCAAGATCGTTCTACGCAAGGTCAAGTTACTTGCCCGCAGTCTCTCCGCTTCTGCGAACAGTTCTACAAATAATGCCTGCGCCGCTTCATCCAGAGATCCCTGTTCTTTCAGGCTTTCATATTGCGCTTGCAGTGATGTTAATGCTTCACTCATACTAAACACCTCTTTTCACAACTCCTGTTAATTAGCTGCCGTAACCAATACCTTAACAATCCATATAGTAACACAAAGCTGCGCAGATTAGTTCTGGCTCTTTCCAAAGATTTTGTGGTACTCTGTAAAGGTCGCTTTTTTTGTTGAATCCCGTATGTGAGAGGAGTAGCAGCACCGTGCAAACAGGACGTATTACCGTAATTACTGGACCCATGTTCAGTGAAAAATCCGGTGAACTCATTCGCCGTTGTCAGAAATTAATACAATTTGGCCGTAAAAAGGTTGTGGCCTACAAACCAGCCGAGGATGATCGGTTTGCCCAGGACGAGATCGTAAGCCGAATTGGTTATCGACTCCCTGCCCATTCCATTCCCCGGCAATTAACCCCGGAATCCGTAGAAATGATCTTGAACCAAACCATAGATGCTGATGTTGTTGCATTTGATGAAGTACAATTTTTCAGCAGTGCCATTATGGAACTTGTCTCGGAGTTAGCGTATTGTGGCAAACATGTTATTGTGGACGGACTTAATATGGATTACCGTGGTAAGGAGTTCGGATATGTCGGCGGTTTGCTCGCCATGGCAGATGACATTGAGAAACTCTCGGCTTTCTGTGCGGTATGTGGCAGCCCGGATGCAGCCTTTACGCAACGTATCGTCAATGGGGAGCCTGTTACCTTGGGTCCGGTTGTCATGATTGGCGATTCAGAAGCTTACGAGCCCCGCTGTCGTTGCTGCTTCATTCCTCCTCACAAAGTTGAATGCTCATCGTAATTCCTAAAAGCTAAAAGATCTTAGATATCTTCCAAAAAGGCCCCTTGGGGCTTTTTTTGTTATAGAGCAAACATTCGCACAAAAAAGCACCGCTTCACAGCGATGCTTCCAGGGTCACTTCCCGCTAGTCCCGGGAAACAAAATATTTGTTGGTCATGTAGTAAGCGTCACCACGCGACGTTTCCACCATTCCTTTTTTGGCATCCAAAAATACAATCTCTTTACACTTTGTACAGTACCATTTTGTGCGCTTGTATGGGGATTCCGTCACATAAGCCGTGCCACATTTACAATCAATCTTCATTAATAACTCGGTTGATTTATAAGCACTGGACAAGCGTTCCAGGTTATCCTGCTGCTGTGTAGGCATAATGGTCTGCTGATAATCCGATAAATGATTTTGAACCTTAAAGTCTGCTACCAATCCTGCATTCAATCCAAAAAACTCCTTGCCAATTTCGGTCACGAAGCGCTTCTCATTTCTGTAGCAATCCAGCCACTCAATAATCTGCTTATTAGACAGTGGAACCGTACCCTTGATACCGCTGTTTAAGGTGTAGGTCATGATGTATAAAGTATCGTCTTGTCTACCTGAGTACATTAGAATCCTCCTTCGAATACATTTGCTAATGTACTACAAAAACGCGCATAAATCAAAAAATTCTTATTTCCTGAGCGCATCTCTTCTTAATTAAATGGGAAACATTCCACGTTCATCCGCCAAAGACTTACAAGAACTGCATACACCTGAAACATTTCCCTGTGGTGCCGCATAATGCACGACCGATTTAACGTTTTTCTTGCATATGGAACAGTAGTGCCTCCTTTCCTTTTTTGGGATATAGTCCGATAGCTTAACCACGTTTTTGTTCGGTCGGAATCGTTGTAAGAAGCCCGGCCATTTCATCTCGCTTCACTCTTTCTTGTTCGTCTACTTCGTAGTCATTTTTTTGCTGTGGGCTAAAAATTATCTCGCCTTTTTTTATGTATACGATTCCAAGTTGTGCGTGCCTATCTCATAATCTATTCGACGTTTTGAGCGTTTTTCCTGTTTTTAATCTCTACACGTATAAAAAAAACCGACAGAACCTGCTCTCCTTATTTTCGGAAGAACAGTATTTTAGTCGGTTCCAGCCTTATTTATAAAAAGTTCCCAGAACGTCCAGCTCTGATGAGCGCTCTATTCGAAATGGATAGATATAACCCTGATTCATTCGGGTAAATTTGCGACTCCACAGATCCAGTCCCGATGTGAACTGATAGGCCTGATATATAAACTTGGAGCAGTAATTACGCTCAATACTGCGCAGATTGGTCTGCAAACGGTAGAATTTTACCTGCTTGTAATGGTCATGTACCCACCCGGCTGCTTTCATTCCTGCCTCATTCAATCTGGAGCGGAATACAATGAAACGATCTCCTTCATAAAACCGCGTGAGATACCACTCTAATGAATCAGCAAAAACAGGCCCATAAGGGTGCACATGATACACCTTGCCGTCGAGACCGATAATGCCCATATGCCCGGCATAATATGTCGATTCCGAGCTTGGCGTGTACACAATATCCCCTGGCTCTAGCTTCATTTCGCCCAACACGTTAATTGGCAAGTCCTGATGAAGCCGTTTGGATGCTGAACGTTCACGCCGCCCTTCAACCAACAAGCGATGAAGGGCACCAGCAAGTGCGAGATATATTTCAGACCATTTGATCTTTTTTTTATCAGATCGTTTGAACCATCGCTGGATGAAGGCGAAACCTCGTTGTGGCTGTGATCCCTTTTTCATACGCTGCACTCCACTCTGATCTAGTTATCAATAACTTGTTGTTATTCTACAGTTTCTCAGGCTTATTATAGACATTTGGTAGTGTATATTCAATTCGGCAACCATTGTATCTGTTGAAATTATGCCTTCTTATTACCCATTTTATGCAAAAAAAGATGACTTCGGGATTAACCCGAAGTCATCTTACTCGTATCCAAATGTATACATTTATTCTTCTACAACACCAAGAGCTTTATTTTTCTCCTTAAAGCGGCTGTTATGGGAAGAAACATAAGCCACTTTCTCCGCTTCAGGGTCCATGTAAAGCTTCGCACTGTTTACCGCTAGGGCTGCATCAGTGAAAGTACCCGCAATCAGGTACAGTTTGCTACCATAATCTACAAAATCACCTGCGGCAAAAACACCAGGAATATTGGTTTGTAATCTCTCCGTTGTAGTGACATGCCATTCGCCAAGATCAAGTCCCCAATCCCGGATTGGACCAAAGTCACTCTTCATGCCGTGGTTTACAATGACAGCATCGACTTCAAGCAGTTCAGTTTCACCTGTGTCCACGTGTGAGATGGTCACCTGTTCAATCACATCACCACTCATACTATGTAGTGTCTCTACCGCGTAAGGTGTACGGACATCTACAGAGGATTCTCTCATACGCAGTACATTACGCTCCAACCCGCCAAAACGGTCACGACGATGCACAACCGTAACTTGCTCTGCCAGGGCTTCCAGTTCATTCGCCCAGTCCACAGCAGAGTCGCCTCCACCTGAAATCAGCACACGTTTACCACGGAATGGCTCCAGTTCCTGCACGGTATAGTGCAGATTGCTAACTTCGTAACGGTCTGCACCTTCAAGCTCCAACTTGGCCATTTTATATATGCCATATCCGATTGCCATAATGACGGTCCGTGTCCAGTGTTGCTCACCTGTTGCAGAAGTTAACAGAATTGTGCCATCAGGTTGACGCTCGAATCCTTCGATCTGTTGTTCAAATACGAGGGTTGGCTCAAAAGTTCTTGCCTGTTCTTCCAATTGTTTGATCAGATCTTCACACAGAATTGGCGTCACACCCCCGACATCCCAGATCATTTTCTCCGGATAAAAGAGCATGCGACCGCCCAATCTGTCACGTGCCTCAATCAACTTGGTCTTCATATCCCGCATGCCGCTATAAAAGGCAGAGTACATGCCCGCAGGGCCACCGCCGATAATGGTTACATCATAAAGTTCCAACTGCTGATTCATATTAAAAATACCTCCGTTAATTCGATCCAGAACATCGAGTATTTGATATCGATTCTCATTATCACTTAAATCCTAGTGTAATGGTAATCTTATCAAAATACAATGGCTAAAAAACAAACATTTCTTGTACAAAAATTCTATGAACACATTCTCTTTACTATTGCGCTCTTGGAGCCGCCAACAGCTTTTCAACGACAAAATCAAGTTGTTTATTAATTGAATAGATATCCGAATAATAGAAGAAATCGAAATCAATCTCAATCAGACGACCTTCCTTGATGGCAGGGATACTGCTCCATATTGGATTATCCGTCAAATTATCTGCCCCTTCATATACCGAGCGAAACACATAGTCTCCGATATATTCAGGAAGGACTTCCATGGAGATCGTGGAGCCTGCCGCGTCCGAAACCACGTCGATTTTTTTCTGTACGACTTCAGGTGCTTTCATTCCCAAGTACTCATATACCGCCTGAGATCCACGGCCAAATTGTTTGCTCTCTACAATAACCATACCTTTCAAACCGCCCTCCACAATGGAGATTGTTTTGTCCAGTATGCCTGCATCTGCAAGAGTTTTCTTACTCTCTTCAACTTTGTTATTGAGATTGGTGATTAACGTCTCGGCTTCCTGCTCTTTGCCAAAGATACTTGCTATATCATGAAGTCTCTCTTCTGTAGTCAATTTCTCATACGGAATATATACCGTAGGTGCAATATCTTTTAATAACGTATACGTCTCTTCTGAAGGAACAATGATCAGATCCGGATCAAGATCAATGACAGCTTCAGGATTCGGTTCAAACCAGGTACCCAATGCATTTACACCCTCTAGCTCACTCTTGTATGCAGCTCCGTCATATACATCTGAGGTAGCGATTGGCTTAACTCCAAGTGCGACGACATCCCCCTGGAGATACAATACAACAACCCGTTTTGGATTCGCTGGAACAACTACGTCACCCTTAACCGTCGAGACCGTGCGTGTTTCATTGTCTTTGTTCGTCTGGCTTCCTGTGTCTGATGATACTGCCGTACTGCTGTTATTGGAACTGGCACCCGTTCCTTCGCCAGCTGCTGGTGTTGTCGCTGTACCTGAAGAGCAGGCTGCGAGGAGCATCGTTATGCTCAATAATGCAACCATAATCATACTGGAACTTGTTTTTCTTCTTTTCATTGGTGTAGACCCTCCGTCTATATATTGATAATGATTCTCATAATCAATATATCCCGACTTCCATCTTCGGCCAATGGACGATTCAGAGATTACCAATGGACGATCCTCTGCTCTCGCTTCTTCTCTTATCTTTTGTTGATACTGAATCGGAGAGATCCCCACATGTTTTTTGAAGATACGACTAAAATAGTACACATCCGAATAACCCACTTCTGCTGCAATTTCACTCAGCGTTGCATCAGATCGTACAAGCAAATTCCGAGCCTTGGCGATTCGAGTCTGAATTAAATAATCAATGGGACTGTAACCCGTCTGTCGTTTGAATTGCATAGATAAATGTCGGGAGCTGTAGTTGAATTGTTCAGCAAGGAAATCAAGCGTGACCTGTTCTCTATAGTGCTTCTGTATATAACGAAGTGTTTGTTTCACCGGGTCAGCAAACTCTGTTTTGATCTCCTGATCTGCCAACTGAACCATCATTTCATGAATGAATTGGTAAAATAAACTTTTTGTATGAAGCAGATCCAGACTGCCAGAGTGAATCCATGCACCCTCAAGCTCATCAAGGTAACGTAACAACCCCAGCGGACTACTTGGCGTAAATCCATATTGCAAAGAGAACGGTGCAACTTCCGGCTTTGCCAATAACCACTTTTTACGATAACTGGGAAAGGCAAGGAATGCTCTGTAATAGAGCAGAATATATTCGAAATCTTCGTTGGTTTGGATATCCAGTGAAGATCCTTTGGCCCCATGAAGCATGTAGAACCGCTCTGCCTTGTATGTTTGTCCATTCAACTTAAGCACAGCCGATCCTCGTATTGTATATATAAAACCATTGGCCGGAAGTGTGTAGGAACTCAGTTGTGCCCCTGCCTCCATAACGATTCGGCGTATATCCAGAACCTTAATAGCGGCATGATTCCAGCATTTCATCTGTTCATCTAATTGCATTGAATACTCTCCAATCCCAGCCTCACCCGGAACAAAGGCCTTACAAGGTCATCATTCCGCCACACATCCGATAACATATGCGTAGCAGAGGTTCCTAATATACCTTTATTATAAATGATAATAATTTTCATTATCAACTGAAATTTAGAGTGGAATTGTATTTCATCTCGACAATTCCTTGTTACGCTTATTTTGATTCAGAGATCTCCGTAAACCACGCTGCCAATTGAGTAAGTTGGTCGGTTTGCGGGATCGCATGCAGGGCTCCATTCAGACCACCGAAGGAGAAACCCGCTTCGACCGACTTGTTCTGGAGATCAATCCTCCCGCAAATGATCTCGATCTTGGCAAATCAATGATGCTGGAAAATTCAGAACGCACCGTCTTTCAGGCAAGGCGAGAGACCGTCCAGGACATCAACTCCCAATTAAACAAGGTCAATCAGAAGATTGGGGAATTGGTAGAAGAGATCCATCAATCCGCGCCTAAAGAATCGGTCCAACCTCCCATCTCTGCAGCACCTGGGGAAGAAGATCAGGAGATTATTAACGAAAAGAAAACGGGAAGTAAAGAGCACCCATCAGATGGCGGAACCACAGATCAGGAATCAGGAAATGGTCCACAAACTACGGCTTCTGCATCTCCTGCTGCTTCATATCCATCCGTCGATATTCGAATCTGAGTACCCTTTGTTCAAACATACTTATATGTATACATAATGAGGTTGACGTGTTTTCGCAACAAAACAATCGACTCGCATCACATAATAGATAAACCGCTATTACAGGTGACTAACTCCTGATAAATAGCGGTTTTTCTTGTATCTTTAACGTTTGTAGCTGTAGTTACTATGAGTATTTCTTATCTTTAACACGGAGTACCAGTTGTATCATTTGCACAAATGATACTGCCAGCAATCGCTTTACAACCTTTTTTGATGCGTGTGGCCTCATCAATAATCTGATCTATGTTTTCATATTTTCGCTTGTTATTGGTTACAACGGCGATGGATACCGACACAAGAGGAATGGGCCGATTTAGCCCGGAACGTCCTTCCCCCAGAACATATTGATGATGCCAATCATGTTCGTTATAAAACGTCTTTTTCATTTCCTCAAAATCTGAGATGACTTCCTCACTAATATGTTTGTAATCATGGTGATTCAGGATCGTAATAAAATCATCCCCACCAATATGTCCAAGAAAAGCTTCAGGGGGAACAAATAACTTGCGAAGCAAGTTAGCTGTCGCCTGAATAAGCTGATCCCCCATTTTGAAGCCGTAGCTATCATTGTAGGATTTGAATTGATCGAGATCAACGTACAATACGCTAAAATGGTCCATCTGAAGAGCCTGAGACAGCCTTTCATCTATGATATGATTACCTGGAAGACCAGTCAGCGGGTTCATAAAAATCGCCATTTCAGCCCGTACATCAGCAACAGCGAGTAGCAAACGTCGAATACTCACAGCTCCAAAGAAACTTTCCCCTGACGTGACCAACACAAGATCATATATCTCCCCTTCATCTCGGTCCATGGCTAGAACACTGACATCTGTAATCTGTTCCGAATAATCCACGACCAGTGCCTGCGTGTTCATCACCAGTTCTACAGGACGTCCCATATACAGATTATAGCCGTACTGGGTGCCTATCTGCTGAAAGAATTGGGGCCGCATCATTAATGACACACCCTTCTCTCCCATAACAGCTATACCTTCCAGACTAGGATTGGACTTGAAAAGATGATAGACGATATCACATTTTGTATCAGATTGTACTACAGGAATTGGTTCAGCAATCTGGCCTATTTGCGTAAACATACTATTCTACTCCTCTGTTCGTAGCATCTAATCCAACTTTTTAAATATATATGTAGGTCTTTGTCAATGGTCACATCGTACCACTTTTTACTTGAAAAAGCGTTAACTGAGGGTAAAAGTTTATGAAAGATAATTTTTATCCCCATGATCTGTGTTATTTCGTTATGCAAAAATACCGTCAATTATTGGATATCTTCAATCCAATAAAATGACGGTATTCGTTGGCATTGTAGTTGCTCCGTGCTGCGTCATAATTGATATATTCCCACTGGTATCAAAAGCCTTTACTCCAAGAGAACAGCTCGTACCAGGATTCAGTCCTGTAAATGTATATCCACACTTGAACAATACATCTCCTTGTATTATATTCACATAATTGATTGTCTTTTCTTCATCTATCCAATCGATACGTACAGAATCCTTTTCATCTATGTAGGTATAATTTTTGTAACGCTACCATTCGGGCAAGCAATAAGACTATTATGTTTCTCTTCGTGGATCTCAGTACTCCCATGATTTCTGGAGTACCCATTAAGCTTTCTTTCCCTATAATCAAAATAGAATACTCTTTGTTATCAAACCTTTTTCCATTTGATAGATTTCCTTTTATCATGCCCCTTGTTATTCCTAAACCAGTAACTTCATTTATCCTTTAAATCGCATTCTTACCACTAGGACACTCCAACAGACTCAGTTTTTCGGATTCCCTTAATGCAACGATCGTTACACATACAATAGACGAACGATCTCTCATTCTCGAAGACGTGTTATTTCAATATCCCTCCACTTCAATATTTTCTAGCGTTGTAAATTCATTTTTATCAACATTAATGTTTTCATTGGCTTTCATTCATTAGTCCAACTTCATTAAATACTGCTCTATAGTGGACAAAAAGACCGCCAATTTAAAACATCAGCGGTCTTCTCATTGTATTATTTTATTATATTGCTCACCTGTTGCCCTTTTGAAAAGGGAATTACAGGTGAGCAATGACCATTTGATATTTTGTGTTTTAGGCTAAGAGAAGAATGTGACTACAATCTCAACCTTCTTGTTGTTGTTCTTGTTGTTGTCACTGTTTCCGTTGTTCTTGTTGTTTTTACTGTTGTTGTTGTCTTGATCCTTAAAACATCCTTTAATCTACTTTCCATAATCTTCCTCACAAAAAAGAATACTTTCTTGTAATATTGCATAGATTAATTTCCTCCTTGTTACAAAAGGAGATTGCTCACCATCCCATACTTTATTAAATTCTACCAGATGCGTTGCGAGAAAACAATTCACAGAATTAATTCTATTTAAGATTTATTAAATCTTGTACAACAAAAGCCAAAATCATGCTTAGTAGATAACTGAAATTGTGAAAATTGGAACAGCTACATTTTTCCTTATGTAAATTAATACCCAATAAATTTTTACATTACCAAATAATACGTATTATTACTATCATTGCTTATTAATGTCGCCTGCATTATACTCCTAATTATTGGTTCTAATATTAACTATATAGAATCGATAACCCATTTTGGAGATGGTGTAAATAAAAAATTTCGGAGGGAATTTAATTGTTTAAAAAGGCATCTTTAAAATCGTTTTTCCGTATTACTGCTCTAACTATGGCTTTCTTATTATTTGCTGTAACTGGTGCACAATCTTATTCGTTAGCCGCAGGTGTAGAAAAGTTGCAAAGTGATCAAGAAGTTGTAACCAGCACAGAGGATAATATTGTTCCAGAAACTGTTGCTGATGAAAGCTCAAATATCACAGAGGATGCACGCACCACAGACGATGAAAGTCAAAGTCAGAGTAACGTTGCAGAATCTCCGTCTAATGAAAACTACCATAATGTAAACATTGGCGACTTTGATATTATTGGAGAAGATGTTCCACTTGAAGAGTCGAAAGTAGCATGGGTACTCCCTTGGGTTGGTTGGGAAATCGGAAAAGTTATAGTTTGGCTGGCTGCTGGAGCCGCTGTTGGAGTAACTGTTATCGAAGGCTTTGTAGAAGCTAAAGCGTTTGTGAGTGAACTCACAAAGAGCAAACAGAAAGATAAACCTAAATATTATAGAGTTAAATACGATAAACTAAACCTGTATGTTGGTGCCCCATTGACAGATGACCAAGCTTTTTCAATCATTTCTAGCCCATATGGTGAAGTTTGGACACCAAGTTATAATGACGGTAGAATTCTCGCAGCTAAATTTGCAGGTAAAAATGGAAAAATCATCTCAGAAAATCATTCCAAGAAAAATTATAATGATACTCGCTATTTTTGGCATTTCCATGGAGAGAAGTCAAACGGAGTTCGCTCAGGACATATTTTTCAAGGAACTGAAGGTCAAATGGGACAGATACCAAAACCAAAATAATGAGCAATTAACGTAAAGCATATGATATTCTAGAAATACATATACCATCTCCAGAACTAAATGCTATATTTCGAGACAACTTCAGCAATTGCATGAAGTTGTCTTCTTAACCTAATTAATTTAAGAGAAGAGGATGAAGAAGAATTGCATATTAACATACAACAACTATATGAGCGATATCTCACCCTAAATATACCAAATCCTTTTTCATTAGAGCAAATTCACGATCACCTGACCAATAAATATCACGCTGAGAAAGTGGATCTTAGCCTTTTCTCAAATTTAAGTAGTGATCCTTATGCTGACTTCGATCAAGCTATTGCTGCGTATGTGTTCAAAGACAAGCGCGGAATTATTGAACTATTAAAACTGAACAACAAAGAGGAAATTTATGAGCCTTTAGAATTTGCTTGGATCATAAATTCAACAATACAGGGTTTTTCTCACATGCTATGTGTTGAGATAAGTGTACTACAAATAGAGATACCCAAGGAACAGATGGTTCTGGGAAACTTACTATTTGAAGAGTATCTGGTAGCTCTCTATTTAACTGGTCACATTTATTTTGAAAATGATCAATTAATTGACAAAGTGATAGCACGTTATAAAGAAGGTTACCGTCTCCGGTATTTTGGGAACCAAAACGGTGACGATACTTATCTGTGCAATTAAACTATAACCACTTTTGATGCTCTTTCACATTGAAAGAGCTATTTTATTAGTAGGCATGATTTTCTAGACAAATCAGCCCGTCGCGGTGGAAGTGTCAATTGTAAAAAAAGAATGTCATTATGATCTAACGCCCCTCCCCTAGTCCCTCAAAAGTGTTGTCTAATATGGATTAGACGACACTAAGGGCCTTATAATATCCATATTATATAAATAAATCTCTTAAAACACCTGATATAATTCGATTTCGCAATTTATTCATAAAAACTTAAAGTTCCAACTATATTTAGCATACTTCACATAAACAAATTAAACTGCATCAGAATATTGTTTTTTAACCATTTTTGTTTCTTTTATAAGATGGATATTCCCTGACAGTACCTTCAGCGTTTGCTCGTAGCTAGACAAGGTCTTACGATAAAGATTTTGGAATGAACAGTATAGCATAAAGTTATCTAACTGAAATTCATTATCATTCATAAAAATACCGTCCTTTACTGGATATCTTTAATCCAATAATTGACGGTATTCGTTGGCATATATTACAGAAGTTTATCGGCATGAAATGTCATTTGGTTAGAATCAAAACTGAATCCAAACTATACTTGCCAGCTCACAACTCCTGATCCTTTCAGCTTACCTTATGCTCAATTCTCAGCTTATCAGCAACCATCGCAATGAATTCCGAGTTTGTCGGCTTCGACTTGCTGATATTGATCGTGTAACCAAACAAGTGGCTGATGCTGTCGATGTTACCACGAGTCCATGCCACTTCAATGGCATGACGGATGGCACGTTCGACGCGGGACGGGGTGGTTTTGAATTTTTCTGCAATCGCCGGATACAGTGTTTTGGTGATGGCTCCCAAAATTTCGATATTGTTATACACCATCGTAATGGCTTCGCGCAAATACTGATATCCTTTAATATGCGCAGGAACACCGATTTCATGTATGATGGACGTAATATTTGCATCCAGATTTTTGTGTTTGCCCATTGGCACAACATTGGATGATTTCATGAACATGGATGATCCGCTGCTTGTGGACATCGCCGTCTGTGTTCCCACCAGTTGACGCACACGATTCGCAAGCACTTCCATGTCAAACGGCTTAAGAATATAATAAGAAGCTCCGAGTTGCACGGCACGCTGTGTGATATTCTCTTGTCCGAATGCCGTAAGCATAATGACTTTAGGCTGTGGAGACAGGTTCAGGTCGCGCAAGCGCTCAAGCACACCCAGTCCGTCCAGGTGAGGCATGATAATATCCAGAATCAATACATCCGGTACATCCCGAGTTTGCTCCAGCAATTGCAGTACTTCTTCTCCATTGTATGCAATACCGGTTACTTCCATATCTTCCTGCTCAGATATATATTCGGCAAGCAAATTCGTAAATTCACGATTATCATCGGCCAGCAATACCTCAATTTTTTGCAAAACGGTATCCTCCTTTAAATTAAACATCGTTTCGTACATTTCCTTACAGGTTAAATTTTCGACACAGCAAGTTAAATTCCTCCTGTCGAAAATTATTTTTCTTTATTTTTTTTTCTTGATCCTATATAATAAATAATTTATTTCATTATCCGATATATTATGTTTGCTTTCGACAAAAAAGAACCTCAGGGCTGTTTAGCCAGCCTTGAGGTTCTTATCGTTTTCCTTCTTCATCATAACGCCAGCATCTTGTAACATCCATTCAATGAAGCAACCGTAACCCGATTTGGGATCATTCACGAATACATGAGTAACTGCACCAATCAACTTACCATTTTGTACAATGGGGCTGCCACTCATCCCTTGAACGATACCTCCGGTCTTATCCAGCAGTTTCGGGTCCGTGATTCGAAGCACCAGACCTTTTGTTGCTGGTTCGGTTTGATCTGCCACATGAACAATGTCAATGGAGAAGCGTTCAACTTGTTGACCGTCAACCACGGTAAGTATTTCGGCCGGTCCTTCCTTGACTTCATGAGAAAAAGCTACGGGAATGCCTTTCGAATACAGACTGTGCTCAGGATTTCCGGACATTTTACCAAAGATACCAAAAGCCGTATTACGTTCAATATTGCCCAAAATTTTGCTTTCCTTGAGGAAATGAGCACGTTTTTCACCGGGATCACCGGTCTCACTTTTAGAAATGGACGTCACATTGGACTGAACAATCTGACCACTACCCACAACAATAGATGTTTGTGTGTTCATGTCTGTAATCACATGGCCCAGTGCGCCGTATACGCCCTGATCTGGAGCATAGAAGGTAAGTGTGCCAACACCGGCTGCAGAATCACGAATGTACAATCCAAGCCTCCACGCTTGATCCTCGGAGTCATACGCCGGAGTTAATCGTGTCTTCACCGTTTCCTTACCACGTTTTAACACAACATCAATACCTTTTTTACTTTTACCTGCAAGTTCAACGGCTTCAGAGACACCTGCCACGCCATCAAGGCGTTTACCATCCATATGCGTAATCAGATCTCCGAGCTTAATGCCAGCCGTTTCTCCTGGCGATACACGCTCATCCTGCCCAGAATGGACCAGATGATGACCTACCACCAGAATGCCTGCCGATTTAACTTTAACGCCAATCGTTTGACCACCGGGTACAACACGCAAATCCGGTATCACATTCACATGGACTGTTTTGACCGGAATTTTACCCCACAATTTCAACGTTAATTTGGCATGTCCCGTCTGTTGGGGGTGAAGATGCAAAGGTTGTTGCCTGGTAACATGCATCGCTGCCCGATCATCCAAACCAACGATATCAGGACGATCTACAACGGCGCTTGAAGCAGCAGGTACAGCGAGCCGGACATCCGCTTGCCTGCCAGCAAACACCTGTAATTCATCCGGCAGTGAAGCAAAACTTTGCACAGGCTGAATGGCCTGGCTAATCACACAAAGAAAGAAGGCAAATAAAAGACCTAGCAATTTCTTCCTGAGGGGGGAATTCAATGGCTGTCACACTCCCTTTGCTTCTTTCGCTTGACGAAAGGTGGTCGCCAATTGCGTACCTTTAAGATAACCTCGCCCCCAGGCTTTTATTACTGTCAATCATTACGCCAGCCGTCCGTTTCACCCTTTTTTGGCTTCCGCCAAATTCAGCATTTCCTGTGCGTGATGCAATGTTTTTTCTGTAATTTCCACGCCGCCCAGCATACGTGCCAATTCCTTCACTCTGCCTTCGTCTGACAGCGATTCCACCTGCGTCATCGTCCGTCCATCGTAGACATGTTTCTCAATGAGATACTGATGATCTGCCATACAAGCCACTTGTGGTAAGTGCGTTATTGAGAAAACCTGACAAGTCGAAGACAAGCGGAACAGTTTTTCCGCAATAGATTGAGCTGCTCTACCGCTAACTCCTGTATCAACTTCATCAAAAATCAATACAGGTATCCGGTCATGTCGCGCAAAGATACTCTTCATCGCCAGCATCATTCTCGACAACTCACCACCTGAAGCAATCTTGCCAAGTGGTCGTAATGGCTCGCCCGGGTTCGGTGAGATCAGGAATTCCGCATTGTCCGCACCCTGACGATTCAGACGAATACGACGTCCATTCCATTCAATGCCCTTTGGATCTTCGAAAGGAGTTATCTGAACACGCAGTGTAGTCCGCTCCATTTGCAGATCCTTGAGCTCGCTTTCCACCTGTGCAGCAAGTTCCTCGGCGCATTGTTTGCGAACCTTGCTGAGCTCTTCAGCAGACTCCATCACAAGGTTAAGCATTTTGTCACGTTCAGCTCGCAATTTCTCCAGCCGTTCGTCCTTGTTCTCCAGTTGGTCGGTTTCATGGCTAATCTGCTCATAATAACTCAGAATAACTTCAACACTGTCCCCGTATTTCCGTCTGAGGCCAGAAATCAGATTCAGCCTTTGCTCCACTTCTTCCAACCTTGCCGGATTAAATTCAATCTTCTCCCGGTAATCCCTTAACTGAAATGTCGCATCTTCCAATTGATAAAATGCGGATTGAAGCTGTTCTACGATTGGTTGCAGTCCTTTGTTATCATATCCAGAAATGTCTTCAATTCTTGAAAGGGCAATGCTCACAGCTTCAAGTCCGCGTTGACCACTGAGCAGATCATATGCACCAGCAACACTGTCCATCATTTTCTCACTATGGGATAGTTTGACCCGTTCTTCCCCGAGTAATTCATCCTCGCCTCGTGTAAGGCTTGCCGCTGCGATCTCCTCAAGCTGAAAGCGATACATGTCCAAGAGTTGATATGCCCGCTGACTGGACTCCTGAAGCGCACGCAGTTCCTTTTCCGCCGTGATAAACTTGCTGTAACGCTCTTGATACGTCGCTTTGACAGGTCCGATGACTTCCGAGCCATAAGTATCGAGAAGCCCCAGATGGCTCTCTGCACGCAGCAAACTCTGATGTTCATGTTGTCCATGAATATTGATCAGCTTCTCGCCTACTTCCCGCAGCATGGTCAGATTGACCAACTGTCCATTAATGCGGGACGTACTCTTCCCCTGTGTGTTCAGTTCACGTCGAATGACCAGATGCTCTTCAGGCTCACAATGGATACCCAGCTTCTCCAATGTCTGCCATACCGGATGACTCTGCTCCATCTCGAACAAGGCTTCCATCTCTGCCTTGTCACAGCCGTACCGGATCAGATCCGCTGAACTTCGTCCACCAGCAATTAAGCCAAGTGCATCTATAATAATCGACTTTCCTGCACCCGTTTCCCCTGAAAGTACATGGAATCCCGGATGGAATACAACGTCCACTTCTTCCACCACAGCCAGATTTCGAATCGATAACGTAACTAACATCTGCAAAAACACCTCCGGATGACTAACTCAGAAATTATGTTTTTGAACCATTGATTCAAGAGGTTGTTCAAAAAGTCCGCTTTTGATTACAAAGGATGCCTGGTGGCATCATCAGCATCGAATATGGAATTTAGCCGAAATGTCCGTTGCTCACATAGTTTTCCCTACGCTCCGCTACTCCATTTCTAGCTTCATCCCATCTTCTCGGTACTGAAAACCGATCTTTTTGAACACGCACTTTAAGCAATATAACCCATGATGCGTTCAATAACGGTCACGCTGTTACCTTCAGTCCGGCAGATAATCAGAATGGTATCATCTCCACAGATCGTGCCCATGACTTCATTCCACTCAATATTATCAAGCAAAGCTGCAATGGAGTTGGCTGTTCCTGGCAGACATTTCATCACAACTAGATTGTTTGTGTGATCAATGTGCAAGAAGTTGTCAACGAGTGCACGCTTCAACTTTTGAATCGGATTATATCGTTGATCTGTTGGCAAAGAGTATTTGTATCTTCCGTCATCCATTGGAATCTTGATTAACAGAAGTTCCTTGATATCCCGGGATACCGTCGCCTGAGTCACCTGAAAACCTGATTTGCGTAGTGCTTCAACCAGATCATCCTGGGTCTCAATTTCATTTTGACTAATGATTTCACGAATCTTGATGTGCCTTTGTCCTTTCATACATGCCTCCAGTTAAATGTATTGCAATAAAGCAGCATTTGTAATTCGCCGCAGACTTTGCCCTGCAATGTTCATTCTTTTATATTAGTCCAGATCATCCCCATCATACACATCTTCCTGATAGTCCATGAGCCTGATTAACTTAATATCGGAATCCTCCACGTCAACATACAGCAATCCTTCACAGCCAGGATATAACAACAGATAATTGAGGAAGCGATCCCTTAGCGCAGGGCCGGTCATTTCAATTGGCTGTCTGCGACGAGACGTTTTCACCAGGTATCTGAGATCCTCACGTTCTGCAACATAATCAATGAATAATCTGCTGTAATAAATGGATTCATTGGCCTCAAAAGCCAGAGGGACTTTCATTTTGCCACCAATGACTTCGTAACCCTGTGCTTCAAGCAAGTCCAATGCCGGGGAATCCTGAATCTTCACGTTCAGTTGCATTCCAGACAAGCTTACTGGCATCGGTCGATTCACCCAATTACGTAAGCCAAAGAACAACCACAAGATCAAACAGACAGCAAGTACACCTATAACGATTGTGTCATATTGACCATCCATTATCGCTCACCTCGAAGACATATTCGAGGTTCAGTAACGATTTCCCTTTACATCAATCACCTTTCCAGCGAAAAGAAACCCATCTTATGATGAGTTTCCCTTAAATGTATGAGCTGCTTCCTTTGCAACTTGCTCTGCAAGTGCGTCAAGTGAAGCTGGATCGATCTCTGGTTGTGTTGCCTCTGGTGCTTCCAGACGCCAATGTGCGAGAAATTCGATATTACCTTCTCCACCGGTTATCGGTGAAAAAGTTAAATTCTGCAGATGCAAACCAAGTTGACTGGCAAAATGAAGCATCGTCTGCAATACATCCTTGTGTACCTTCGTATCACGTACCACACCGGACTTGCCTACTTTTTCACGCCCTGCCTCAAATTGCGGTTTAATCAATGCAACGATATCTGCAGGTTGTTTCAAAAGAGCCAGAAGTGGCGGCAATATGATTCGCAGTGAAATGAACGACACATCAATGCTCGCAAAGTTCGGTACGGGACCTGCCAGATCTTCAGGAGTCACATAGCGGAAATTGGTTCGTTCCATTACAGTAACCCGTTCATCATTACGCAAAGACCAGTCGAGCTGATTATACCCCACATCAATAGCGTAGACGTGAGACGCGCCATGCTGAAGTGCACAATCCGTAAATCCACCGGTGGATGAACCAATGTCGAGCATGACAAGTCCATTCATATCAAGGCCGAAATGACGGATCGCTTTTTCGAGCTTCAATCCGCCTCTGCCGACGTAGGGATGTACCGAGCCTTTAACTTTCAGCTCGGCTTCCCTTGGAATTTTCATGCCCGCCTTTTCGATTGGCTCATTATTGGCATATACCAGTCCAGCCATGATTGCAGCTTTTGCCTTCTCACGACTTTCATAATAGCCCTGCTCAACCAGCAGAACATCAATTCGTTCTTTCGGGAGTGACATGTCTGTCTCCTATCATGTAAATTTACGAAGGAAAACGTGTTTTGGGTATGCCGTAAGATGATTGAACAGCCATCTTGCGCAGTTCAGCACATACATTTTCAACGGTAAGACCCACTTCCTCACGTTGTTCCTTAATACTGCCATGCTCGATGAAACGATCCGGAATCCCCATCAGTTGCACATGTACGTCATGCAGTCCCTGTTCTGCGTAGAATTCCAGAACCGCACTTCCCATGCTACCTGCTTGGGATGCTTCTTCAAGTATAATCAATTTGGTGCCTCGAACAGCTAGGTCACGCAGCATTTGCTCATCCAGAGGTTTGAGGAAGCGAGCGTTGATTACGCCTGCTGTAATCCCTTCCCGCTTCACCATCTCTGCTGCTTCTTCTGCAAGCTGTACCATCGACCCTGAAGCGATGACAGCATATCCTTCGGATGGACGCAGTTGCTCCCATAATCCGATCGGAATCGGAACAAGTACATCATCCAGAGGTACACCAACCACATTGTTTCGCGGATAACGGTAAGCAATTGGACCTTCATTATAATCAAGCGCCGTTTTCATCATGTGACGCAATTCATTTTCGTCTTTTGGCATCATCAGAACGATATTTGGAATATGGCGCATAAATGCCACATCATATACCCCTTGATGTGTTTCCCCATCCGGACCAACAAACCCGGCACGGTCAATGGCAAACATCACATTAGCGTTATGTCGGCAAATATCATGTACGATCTGATCATATGCACGTTGCATAAACGTAGAATACACGGCAAAGACCGGCTTCAAGCCTTCCATAGCCAGTGCAGCACACATGGTTGCCGCATGCTGTTCTGCGATCCCTACGTCAATCATGCGGTCAGGGAATTCCTTACTAAAAGGGATGAGACCTGATCCTGTAGGCATTGCTGGCGTTACAGCTACGACCCGCTTATCCTGCTTCGCAAGATCAATTAGTGTTTGACCAAACACTTCCGTGTACATCGGTTTTCCGACTGCCTTCAGCACTTGCCCAGATTCAATTTTGTACGGAGAAATCCCGTGCCACTTGTGCGAATCAGCTTCTGCTGGCTGATAACCTTTGCCTTTGGTCGTAAGCACGTGAACGAGCACAGGACCATCAACGTTATCTGCCTGTTTGAAGGTTTCAATCAATTTGGGAATATCGTGCCCATCAATCGGTCCCAAATACGTGAAGCCCAGTTCTTCGAAAAGAACACCTGGTACCATCATATATTTGACACTATCTTTGATCCAGCTTGCCGATTTGGCCAAACGGTCCCCAATAGCAGGAATTTTTTTAAGCATCCCCTCGACATCATCTTTCGCTTTCAGATAATGACGATCCGAACGAATCTTGCTCAAATATTTATGCATGGCCCCAACATTTGGAGCAATGGACATTTCATTATCATTCAGAATAACCATCAGTTTTCTCTGCTCATGACCGATATGATTAAGGGCCTCAAAAGCCATACCACCTGTAAGCGCTCCATCACCAATCATCGCGATAACTTGGTTGTTCTCACCCTTCAGATCACGTGCAAGAGCCATCCCCATCGCAGCGGACAATGAAGTACTGCTGTGTCCAGCTTCCCATACATCATGTTCACTTTCGTTGCGTTTGACAAACCCGCACAGGCCGTTATGTTGACGCAATGTATCAAAGCGATCCATACGCCCTGTCAGGACTTTATGCACATAAGCCTGATGCCCTACATCAAAAATCATTTTGTCTGCTGGACTGTTATAGCAGTAATGCAGGGCTACCGTGAGCTCAACCACGCCTAAGTTGGGTGCGAGATGCCCACCTGTAACAGACAGCTTCTCAATCAGAAACTGCCGGATCTCTGCCGACAAAAGGGCAAGATCATCCTGAGACATCGACTTTAGATCACTGGGTTGTTTAATTTGTGGAAGCAGCACGAGAATCTCCCCGCTTTCCTAGATTGTTTAGTTATTGTTGTAAATCGATATATACATTATGAATCAAATGACATTAAATCATTATAACATAAAAGAACAAGAATCATAATTTACTGCACTATACTCCCGATAACGAGCATTCTCGCCAGCAAGTTATTTAAAATTCTTCTCCATATGTATTCCCGCATCCATTCGGGACAGACTTTTTCCATCCACTCGGAAAAAGGACATTACATTCATTACACGGTTATACAGGTTTTGAAACAGACCGCTCCGTCAGAATCTAATGGTCACGACTCATCAGATAATCCGCAATTTCCAGCAATCTGGATGAATCAGGTAACTCGGCTCTTTCAAGTGCATCTTTTGCAGATTGGGTAAGGGATTTCACTTCCTCTACAGAAGCCTCCATGCCGATAAAATAAGGATACGTTACCTTCTGCTGATTCACATCGCTCTGTGTTTTCTTGCCCATCTTCTGCTCGTCGCCCGTCAGGTCGAGAATATCATCCTGAATCTGGAACGCCAGCCCCAGATCACGTCCAAACACACGCAGTGCTTCCAATTGTCCTTCCGTTGCTCCACCGATTCGTGCTCCAGCAATGAGTGAGAAAACAATCAGGTCACCCGTTTTGTGCAAATGAATATATTGGAGCTGTGCAAGATCAGTCATGCCCTGCTCGCCTTCCATATCCGCAACTTGACCGCCGACCATCCCTCTTGCTCCAGCAAGTTCGGACATGTCCTCTACGATGGACAGCAACGCATCTGCCGCCACACCACTACGGCGTCCAGCTTGAACAATGCTATAAAAAGCATGGGTTAACAGCGCATCCCCTGCCAATATGGCTGTTGCCTCACCATATACCTTGTGATTGGTTAATTTTCCTCTACGGTAATCATCATTATCCATAGCAGGCAGGTCGTCGTGGATCAGTGAATACGTATGAACCATCTCCACGGCGCAGGCTACCGGCATTGCAGCTGTACGCTGTGCACCGAAGGCTTCCGCCGCAGCAACGACCAGAAGAGGACGAAGGCGTTTGCCTCCGGCCATGAGTGAGTACTGCATCGCATCCGTCAGCGATTGGGGTACATCCCAGTGATCGGGAAGCGTATGTTTCAACGCTTCCGTCACCTCAGCTGTGACCTCTTCGAGGTATGCTTGAAACGAAGGACGATTACTCATGGACTTCACCGCTCTCATCGTCAGCAGTTCCGAAAGGCTTCTTGCGAAGCTCTCCATCTTCTTCTACGATCATTTCGATCTTGCGTTCCACTTGTTCCAGCTTCAAACCGCAAAGTTGCGAAAGTTTCATCCCGCGCTGAAACAGATCGATGGCCTGTTCCAACGGAACATCACCATGTTCCAGCTGACCTACGATGTCTTCCAATGCCGCCATTGCCTCTTCAAAATTCAATTCCGGTTCATTCGCCATGGGTATTGTCGTCCTCCTTCATTACCCAAACCTGACAGTCCAGCTGTCCGTCTGTTAATTTAATCTTAATTGAATCTCCAGGCTGTACATCCTTCGTTGACTTGATCAATCGCTGTTCTTGCTCGTCATAGACAAGGCTATATCCCCGTGACATGACTTTAAGTGGGCTAAGCGCATCCAGATGCCGCACAGATGATTTCCACTGTTGCTGCTTCGATCTGGTTATAGACCTGATCGCAAGTTCAAGTTGTCTGCGTGCTGCCGCATTCTCACGGCGTGCTGCATTGACCTGCTCACGAGGATTGAATCGTTGCAGTGCTGCCCTCAGACGCTCCTGCTTCTCTCCTGTCCATTTCATACGCGTATCCACTGTTCTCAAAAGCCGTTGGTGCATCATATCCAGTCGTTCCGTATGCTGCATCAAGGTACGTCTTGGATGAACCAGCACTGGCGAACGCTGTAATCTTGCGAGCCGTTCGCGATTATGTACAGCACGCTGACGCAAGCTATGCTGTAACTGGCGCTGACGTTGTCCAATCTGATCAAGCAACTCAGCTCGATTAGGTACAGCTAATTCAGCAGCTGCTGTAGGTGTAGCCGCACGCAAATCGGCTGCAAAATCAGCAATAGTGAAGTCCGTTTCGTGCCCAACCGCAGAAATGACAGGAATATCCGAAGCAACTATTGCTCTTGCCACAATCTCCTCATTAAAGGCCCACAACTCCTCCAGTGAACCGCCTCCGCGTCCAACGATAAGTACGTCAGCTTCTCCCATCCGGTTCAAGTTGGCAATCGCTTTGACGATGGAAGGTGCTGCACCTTTGCCTTGTACCAGAACAGGATACAAAACAACTTTGGCAGAAGGGTATCTACGCTGAAGTGTGATCATGATGTCTCGCACCGCCGCTCCCGTCGGTGAAGTTACAACCCCGATGGTCTGTGGATAACGAGGGATCTGTCTTTTTCGCGAAGGTGAAAATAACCCTTCACCCTCGAGCTTTTTCTTCAGCTGTTCGTAAGCCAGATACAGACTTCCAATTCCGTCCGGCTGCATATGGGTAGCGTAGAATTGATACTGCCCATCCCGTTCATATACCGAGACATTACCACGGGCAATAACCCTTGCACCCTCCTTCGGTACAAAAGGTAATCGCTGGTTATGGGACGCAAACATTATTGACTTGATTCGGCTGTCCTTGTCCTTCAATGTAAAATACATATGGCCGCTGGAGTGATGCGTGAAATTCGAAATCTCCCCGCGCAGCCAGACGTCCGACAGGACCTGATCCGATTCCAGTTTCATCCGGATGTATCGGTTCAGGTCTTTGATGGAGTATATCTTCTGATCTGCCACAGACAAAACCCTAGGCCAATCCGTGAGCGCGCTTGGCAGCGATCAATGTATTTTGCATCAGCATTGTGATTGTCATCGGACCAACACCACCAGGAACGGGTGTAATTGGACCAGAAACTTCTTTCACGCTCTCGAAATCGACGTCTCCTGCCAGTTTGCCATTCTCCAAACGGTTCATGCCGACATCAATAACCACAGCACCCGGTTTCACAAAATCAGCATCCACAAAATTAGCACGGCCGATGGCTACAACTAAAATGTCCGCCTGACGCGTAATTTCTTTCATGTTGGCTGTACGGGAATGACACATGGTTACCGTCGCATTCTCACGTTGCAGTAACAGCGATACCGGTTTGCCGACAATGTTGCTTCTTCCGATGACCACTGCATGTTTACCGGACATTTCCAGTCCAGTACGTTTGATCAGCTCAATTACACCCGCTGGGGTACATGGAAGCAGACTATCGTCACCAATAACAAGATTACCAACATTGACTGGATGGAATCCGTCTACGTCTTTATCCACGGCAATTGCATCAATGACCGCTTTCTCTTCGATATGTTTCGGTAATGGGAGTTGAACCAAAATTCCGTTAATGGATTGTTGATTGTTCAGCTTGTCCACCAGCGCAAGCAGATCCTCTTGGGACGTGTCTGCATCCAAGCGATGCACTTCAGAGTAGAAACCGAGGTCGTGACATGCTTTTTCTTTATTACGCACATATACTTGGGATGCCGGATCTTCCCCGACGAGCACAACAGCCAGACCAGGTACTACCCCCTGTTCGCTAAGCTGTTTTACTTCTGTTGTCATGCTTGCGCGGATCTCTTGGGATACTTCTTTACCGTTAATAATAGATGCTGTCATTGTACTCTCTCTCCCTTATGTGAATATAAATTTAGAGGTTGTTCAAATAGTTAATCATAACTTAAGATAATTTTGCTTTAATCGCGTCAACTTCCTGAATCATGCGTCCAAGTACGCCATTGACGAACTTACCGGATTCTTCTGTACCAAAATATTTGGACAACTCAATTGCTTCATTGACAGATACCTTTGCCGGAATGTCATCACGAAACACCATTTCATACGTAGACAGTCGTAGAATCTGGCGATCTACACGTGACAGACGGCTAATCTGCCAACCTTTCAAATAATCAACAAGCAGCCCGTCAATTGCTTCCTTATTGTTCCAGGCTCCTTGTACAATCTCAGTAACATAAGTACGCATTACATCTGCATCGCGGATAACTACTTCAGTTTCATTATCCTCAGCGGCTTCATTGATTAACATGTTTACAGCTTCTGCTGCACCCACCTCATTCATTTCCATCTGATACAGACTTTGTACTGCAATTTCCCTTGCCAAACGTCTTTTCATGTCCTGCCTCCTGCAGCGCTCCGTCTGGAGCGTCATCATGCTTATTTTATAATCCATGCATCCATCTCATCAAATCCAGTATCGGTTGAATCAATGGCTTCCATGGTATTGTTATTGTTATCCCTTTTCACAAAAAAACCTGCAATACGTTTCCTCCAAAATACGGGCAACCTAAATTACAGCTCTATTTTCGGAAGAAACATATTGCAGGGTTCAGGTAGGTCACTTAAACGGACGCCAGCGATCGCCAAGCCATTGTCCCCACTCCCTCCAGGGAATGGACGAACCCAGCTTTGAATCGCTTCGTCTGCCTAATGTATAACCGATGAACACCAAGAGTGCAAAGAACAACATATCCCAAAAACCGATCCATACATAAAGAAATCCAAAAAAGATGCCGCCGATAATTCCGGTAATTCGGCCTCTGTGACTATCCCAAATCTCTTTCCACAGCATCAGTGAAACTCACCTCATTCCACTCGACTCTTGTAGTTAGGCGACTGGGTTACATTAGCGATATACACCGTGACAAAAGAAACCGGGATGCCCGTAATCTCTTGTACATGATCATGTATCGCCTTTTGCAGATCAGAAGTCAGCGCAGGAATAGGTGTCTCACCATCCACTACCGCACGGATCATAATCTCCAGTCCTGACTCAACCACGCGTATGCGTGCCTTGACATCACGTACTCCCCGGAAACGGGAAGTTGCCTTCAAACAGAGATTCTCAATCGTCTCCATCGAAATCTGTACATCACCAAATTCAGTACGTTGATCTACAGACGGCAACGATGCACGCTCACGCCGAACCGAGATGTAGAAAAATCGCAAACTCAGGATAAACAAAATCGCTGCTGCAATAACAGACGCAACAATAACGTTTTGTTCCTGCTGGTA
Organism: Paenibacillus sp. FSL R5-0701; assembly: GCF_037973995.1. Taxonomy (NCBI): domain Bacteria; kingdom Bacillati; phylum Bacillota; class Bacilli; order Caryophanales; family Paenibacillaceae; genus Paenibacillus; species Paenibacillus sp. FSL R5-0701. The sequence goes on from NZ_CP150230.1 coordinate 4,535,269, forward strand.
ATTCAATTCGTAAGGCAGCACACCGCTAATCAGAAGAATGACGGCTGCCGATATTGCTCCAACGCTTATGCTGTATATAAACAACAGAAGCCGATCCAGTATTTTAGCCACGAACTGCACAGCCTCCCTTGCTCACTAACATTACTTAACCAGTTCACTAGCAAAAAATCAGATCCTCATCTAGCTTTCGCTATAATGAAGACCTGTCCAAGACGGGATAACCCCCGGCAGACGATGCCGGGGGAATCTGTCTTCTTTTATTTTACGCGCTGACTGTTCAGGTCGATCTCTTCCACTTTCTCGGTGCTCTTGAACTGAACGTCATGAATGTGCACATTCACTTCATTCACATTCAATCCTGTCATGTTCTCGATGGAACGTTTCACGTTCTGTTGAATCTCCGTAGCTACTTGTGGCAGACGGTATCCGTACTCGATAATTACGGAAACATCAACTGCCGCTTCACGTTGGCCCACTTCAACTTTAACGCCTTTGGAAAGGTTTTTGCGACCAAGCAATTCAGCAAATCCGCCAGCGAATCCGCCACTCATGCCTGCAACACCTTTCACTTCAAGGGTTGCTAATCCAGCAATTACTTCAATAACTTCAGGTGCGATCTGGATTTCACCGATATCCGTTCGTTCAAATTCAGTCGGTAGTGTACTCATAACTGTTCAACACACCTTTCGCGAGATAAGTTTGCGGCCATCCGTCAGGGCGCTGGACTCAGGTTAATCAACCTTCAGAACCCTTCCGGTCCGGCTTTACCGGAACTCCTGCAAACATCCGCGAGGTGCGGGCTTATCCTTTGCAGGAGACATGCGCTCTTATTATTCATACTATATCATTTGGGCTACATTATGACAAACAAGCCCAATATACCTTTTAAATCTCGTTTTCCTCAAGAAATTTGATATCAAAGTCACCACGAATGAACGTTGGGTGCTCCAGCAATTTCTGATGGAAAGGAATGGTTGTGGATATGCCTTCAATCGCAAATTCCCCAAGCGCACGCTTCATCTTGGCAATCGCCTCTTCACGATTCGCTCCCCACACGATCAATTTTGCGATCATGGAGTCATAGAAAGGTGAAATGGTATAACCCGGATAAGCAGCACTATCTACACGAACACCAGGTCCTCCCGGTGCAAGGTAGAATCCGATTTTGCCTGGGGATGGCATAAAGTTACGGTCCGGATCTTCTGCATTGATACGACATTCAATGGACCAGCCATTGATAACCACGTCTTCCTGACGGAATGAAAGTGGGTTGCCTTCAGCTACCGAGATCATCTCACGGATCAGATCCACGCCAGTAACCATCTCAGTTACCGGATGCTCTACCTGAATACGCGTATTCATCTCCATGAAATAGAACTCGCCGTTCGGGCTGAGCAGGAACTCCAATGTACCCGCTCCCGAGTAATCCACAGCAAGGGCAGCCCGTACCGCAGCTTCACCCATCAGTGTACGCACATCTTCGGAGAGAATCGGACATGGAGCTTCCTCTACCAATTTCTGGCGACGACGCTGAACCGAGCAATCACGTTCTCCCAAATGTGCTGCATTTCCGTGTTTATCAGCAATGATCTGAATTTCCACGTGTTTCATGCCTGTCAGGAATTTCTCCAGATATACACCTGCATTGCCAAATGCCTTTTGTGCTTCCTGCTGAGCAGCGGTAATCTGCTTAATCAGCGTTTCTTCATCTTCGGCAATACGAATTCCCTTACCTCCGCCACCAGCAGTAGCTTTGATAATGATAGGATATCCGATATCTCTAGCAATCATGATGGCTTCATCCATATTTTCAACAAGGCCGTCTGATCCAGGAATAACAGGTACACCTGCATCTTTCATCGTCTGTTTGGCAACAGCCTTGTCACCCATTTTGGTGATGGCTTCAGGAGAAGGTCCAATAAACGTAATATTGCAAGACTCACAAATTTCCGCAAAATCAGCATTCTCCGCCAAAAAACCGTATCCAGGATGGATTGCATCACATTCCGTCAGCGTAGCTACACTCATCAGGTTTGTGAAGTTGAGGTAACTGTCCTTAGACAGTGTCGGTCCGATACAATAAGCCTCATCTGCAAGACGAACATGCAGAGAATCCTTGTCCGCTTCCGAATAGACGGCTACCGTTGAGATGCCGATTTCACGGCAGGCACGAATAATACGTACCGCAATCTCTCCACGGTTCGCAATCAGTATTTTTTGAAATTTCATTTCGTTTTGTCCTCCTTCGAAGCTCATGCGGTTAGCTGTTAACCAGCTATAACGGTTATTCCGGTTTCACCAGGAAAAGGGGCTGCCCATACTCGACCAGCTGTCCGTTCTCAACCAGCACTTCAACGATTTCTCCCTTGATGTCCGCATCAAGCTCGTTCATCAGCTTCATAGCTTCGATGATACATACCGTTGTTTTCTCAACAACTTTATCACCAGCGCTCACAAAAGGACCCACTTCCGGCGAGGAAGCTCTGTAAAAAGTACCTACCATCGGAGATACAATTTTATGTAAATGACTTGTAGTATCGACCTGCGGTGCAGCTTCACTTACCACTGCGGCCGGCTGTACTTGCGGAGCAGCAATCATTTGCGGTTGCACAGCAGCTGCTTGAACATACTCCGTTTTGCCCGGTTTGCGGATTGATAACCGTGATCCTTCATTTTCAATTTCCAACTCTTGAACGGAACTTTCATCTACCAGTTTAATCAGTTCTTTGATCTCACTCAATTTAAACATTTCCATTATTCACTCCTTCGGCATCATGCCAGTCTCACTAGGACGGTCATATGGCTTTATGTATTATATCATAATCATTAAAAATGGAAAGAGCCCGAGAGTACAACCAGCTCCCGGGACTGCATTTCCATCATTTTGGATTACTGTTCTGTGACGTATTGCACACTGATTTTGTTCTGTGAAACCGCCAATTCTTTCATCACCAGATCCACAATGGATACCGCCTGTTTTACATCCAGTTTGTCACTGAGGACCACAACTTTATACTTGTCGGAATCTTCTTGAACGATCGCATTAGCGAACTGTTGAGAGAGCGTCTCCTCAATGCCAGTGATTTTAGCTTCTTTTTCTTCCAGTGTACGGAGTTGCTCCGTTGCTTTGGCATTCTCCTCTGGCGTTTTGCTCAGATCACCTGCCACGGTCATCAGTTCCTCATACTTGCGATTGTTGCTTTCCTCACGTTGCCACTGGTAGTTCTGGAACTGGCTGCTTGCAGATGCTGTCGTATTCTGCTCTTCCATTTCCTTGAGGACTTCCTCATCTGTCTTGGTAGCGGTGCCGCCTGCCTGACCGTCTGTCTCGGGTGTAGTTGTTGCGCCTTTGTCGGTCTCTTTGTTGGTTTCTTTGCCTGCCTCACCCTTATTCTCGCCTGGTTCGACAGCAGGTGTTTTCTCTGCATTTCCAGCTTCTTTACCTTCCGTAGCCGCCGGTTCTTCCACAGCGCCAGCCGCATTTGGATCACTTTCAACTTCGCCGCTATTCACTACTTCATTCACAACCAAACCTTCTGTAGGATCAAGAATGCCTGCCGTCTCCTTGGCTTCCCCTTGCTTGATTCCATCCACTTGCTGACTGTCAGCCACCGGCGCGTTGACTGGACCGGAATCCTCAGTGAACAGATAATACGCGGACAAAATGACCATCAGACTCAGCATGGAAACGAGCCATACCGTTTGACGTTTGTTATTCATTAGAACTTCCTCCTCAAATTGGCTTCAATCTTATGAGAATTGAATCTTGTGATTCAACACATCAGATTAGTCTTGTTTGCGCGGTACAACCGAGATCCGGTAGGCTGCCACATTCAGTCCTTTTTCCACAGCATCGGTTATCAGGTCCTTCACAACCTTGTTCTCTGCACCCCTCGCAACCACAAGCACCCCACGAATCTGCGGTTTGAGCTTTTTGGTCACTATAGGTGTCTGATCCCCTGATATTTCGTACGTAATAATCTCGCCATCACGGGTATATTGCGTCATATGTCGTTTGCCCCCGCTAGCATCCGTTTCTTCGGTAAGTTGCTGAGAATCCTTCACGTTCCGCTGAACGACCAATTCTTCTGTGGAATCCACGGTAACCATCACATCAACCGTTCCCACACCAACAATGTTTTCCAGCACACCTTTGATTTTGTCTTCAAATGCAATTTCGATCGCCTGAAAAGGATTCTGTTCTGACGGATCACTCTGTATGGAGGCCATGGATGTTGACGGGTCTGGTGGTTCCCGACCGATATTTTCGGAATCAATTTTTTTGACATTGACGAAGGAATTGAACAGCATGATTCCCACCCCGATCAAACCCAGAATAATAAGCCAGCGGAAGGTTTGACTGCGTCTTGCCCCACCCTCTCCGACACCCATCCAGGTTTCCATCTTTTTAAACCATTGTTTCATCGGACACCCTCCTTCTCAGAGCACTTCAGCACTTTTGGGTTCTGTCACTTGAACGTTGTTCGCATCAACATCCCACTTTTCAGTCAACAATGTAATAATCTGCACCGTATGTTCGGACCTTGTGGATGTCTCACCTTGCTGCTTCGTCTCATCTGCCTGATCACGTATAACAGGTTCGGAAGACGCTTCATTTCCATCACGTTGCTCTCTACTCACATCAATCTGTACATCAGGCACTTCAATCTGACCGATCTGGATGGGCTTCTGTATTTGATGTGTTTCATTCTTCTCGGATTCTGTGTTTGTACCAAATATGGGTTGTGTATTTGCAGCGATTTCTTGCTGCCCTGCCTTCACTTCTCCTCCTGCACCCTCTCCGGCCATCTCGACCAATACACGCTGGATTACAGGCAGTTCGACTGATGAGGCAGCTTCCATCTCGGTTTCATATTTACTCATGGTCAGCTGTACCTCTACGGACCGCACCTTGGCTCCTGTTGTTTCTTCAATCTGGCCTTTCATGACATTAGCCAGTTCTTTGGCTGTCCATTGTAAGGATTGTTCCTGTTCATTGGATTGCAGCCGCTTGCCCTGAGCTAATATCTGTTCGAGTGTTGCATTTCCATCCGCTGGAGCATCCATTGCCGACATTGCCCGTTTCAGTTCGCCAACCGGATCACTTTTGAGCAGCTTGGTTATGGGGGATAAAAGGGTCAGCAGGATGAGAAGGCTCAGCACAAGCTTGACATAACGTTCCATGGATCGATTGGGCAACAGCATATCCACAAAGGTCGCCAGCAGAACGATCATAATCAATTCCTGGAGCCAGTTGCTCAGCCACCCCATCCTTTCCATCCCCTTTCTTGCCAACATACATTCAGCGCATCATGACAGTCAGATTGCCCGCGGTCAGCAGGATGGTAATGGCCAGGAAAAACATCAGCCCGACGGCTGCGAGCGCCGCAAATACGTAGATCATGCTCTTGCCGATGGCCTGGAGGCATCCTACAATCGGGGTGTCTCCTAGCGGTTGCATAATGGCACCAGTTACGTTATATATCAAGGCAAGAGCCAGGATTTTGAGTGCCGGAAAAGCACATAGAAACAAAATGATGATCACCCCGGTGAGTCCAATTGCATTTTTGACAAGTAAAGAAGCTGTAATTACCGTATCCGTCGCATCCGCAAATGTTCTGCCCACGACAGGGACAAAGTTGCCTGCGATGTATTTGGCGGCCTTCAGGCTGACCCCATCTGCTACCGATCCCGATGCTCCCTGCACCGAGATTACACCCAAAAACATCGTCAGCAGGATACCCAGCAGTGCCACACTAATATTGCGCAGGAGGTCTGCCAGCTGTGTCAGCTTGTACTTGTCAGACAATGAACTGACGAGATGCAGTACAGCCGAGAAGAAGAGTAACGGGAATACCAGCAAGTGAATCAAAGTACTCACCAGATGAATCATGAAAATGATGAGTGGATGTGTCACCGAGACGGTGATGACATTACCCATGGACGCAAGCAGTGTGAATAACAACGGAACCATGGCCATCATGAAGTTGATCATGCCAGTTATGGCATCCTTGGCGTATCCAATCGCCACACTGAAGCTGTTAATTGCAATGATGATGATGACCATATAACAGATGGAATAGGCGATTTTGCTAATATTATTTTTCTCAAATGCGGTCTGAAGCGTCTCCAGAATCATGCTGAGTACACTTAACATCACAATCGTGACCAGAAGTTTGCCATTATATAAAATTTCATGCAGCATGAAGGTTCCGATCGCCACAAACACCGATTTCAGGCTGAACCCTTCATTGCCGGGGATTAACATATCCATGAAGGAAGGGGTCTTCCCATCCGGGAAGAAACCACCGTATTGTTGCATCAGTTGATCCCAGTATTTCTCCACCTGATCCTTGGGAAGCTGATCGGCCTGCTGCTCCATCCACTCACCGGAAGGCGAGGTTGCAGTAACCTGTCCCAGGATACCAAACAGAAAACAGAGCATCAGCACAACCGTAAGGCGCCACTGCGGCTTATGATGCATTGATTTCATATGAAGTCCGCACGCCCTTTCTACACCGGCATCAGCTTCATGACGGTTTCGATAATAATGCTGATGATCGGTATAGCAAGTACAAGGATCAGTACCTTACCAGCCAGTTCGATCTTGGACGCAATGCTCTCCTGGCCTGCATCCCTGACAATCTGCGCGCCAAATTCAGCGATGTACGCTATGCCAATAATTTTCAGCACTGTTTTCAGATAAATGCTTTCCATGCCTGAATTCTCGGCAAGTCGCTTCAACACTTCGATGACTGCACCGATTTTGCCAATCAACAACATGAAGATGACAATGCCAGTCGCGGCAGCAATCAGAAAAGCAAACATCGGTTTCTGTTCCTTAATGACCAGAATGAGCACGGTTGCGATGAGCGCCAAACCTACAACTTGAATAATTTCCACAGGTCACCACCATCCGGCTTTATGACCGTTTTTCATTGAAAAAGAAATATCGATTTGATCTCTTGTAGCAGGCTGTCCAGCATACGGACCACCATGAACAATACAACGACAAATCCGATTACGGTCACCCAGTGAGCCATATCTTCCTTTCCCATTTGTTTCAGTACCGTGTGAATCATGGCAATGATGATTCCGATACCCGCAATTTGAAAGATTGCGTTCACTTCTAGATTCATGACCTTGGCACCTCACTATCCCGGCTATTTCAGAAGATCAGAATGACGATTAACGCTCCGACAAGCATCCCGAGGCTTCGGCTCATTCGTTCATATTTCACTTGATCGGCCTGGGCGCGTGATTCCTCATGCATTAGTTGTTGAATGGCTAACGATATATGTTTGGTCTGATCCTGACGGTCACTTGTGCCAAGGCTGAAGCTTAATTGCAGCATCACTTCCTTCTCGTCAGCCTTCATGGCCGATCTTCCCCACGCCAGATCTACGCCTGACTGCAGACTTTCCCGGGCAGTGAGTCCATGAGGAGGTTCCATCTGAGAAGCTGCATGAAGGAACAGCGTCTTTACAGGTTCTTTGGTCTGTGCTCCCATCTTGCCCATGGCATCAGGAAGTGGAGTGAGCCCATAGTTAATCTCCGTCATTAATCGCTGGAGGGCTGCAATGAGTTCTCGCAACTGTCTCGGTCTTAATGCATACTGTCTGGCCTTGTAAAAACCGGCGAGGGTGCTGGCTAACAGAATAATTACCGCACCAAACATGTTAACCAAAGGCTTCACCTCCTGCCCCGGTCTGCTGCAACCCACGCATTTTGCCATCAGCCAGCCGAAAGGTCATGCCCCGGCTCGTCCGTTGCAGTTGGACATAACGTTGAAACATCTGCTCCGTAATCAAGGTTCTGAGGGCGGGTCTGGCCGACAGCTCTGATAGGTCACGGCCATGCGCAGTCGCAATCACTGAGACTCCTGCATGCAGGGCTTCCATCACCGCCTCGGCATCCTCCGGACGACCAATCTCGTCCACAATCAGGACATCGGGTGACATGGAGCGAAGCATCATCATCATGCCCTCAGCCTTCGGACAACCGTCCATCACATCTGTTCGGGGACCTACGTCGAAGCCAGGTACTCCTTTGTAGCTACCAGCGATTTCGGACCTTTCATCCACAATGCCCACTTTCAGACGCGGACGTATTCCCTGAACCAGTTCAGTTCCCCCTGTAAGCTTTGTACCACTGCTAATTTGTCTCGCCAGATCTCGTAGCAACGTCGTTTTCCCTTGTTGTGGTGGTGATAGGATCAACGTGTGCAGGACCTGTCCGCTCTTCATATCGAGAAGATAAGGAAGGATACGATCAGCCACTCCATGTACCTCACGGGCTACCCGAACGTTAAACCCGTTAATGTCACGCAGGTATTCGACACGCCCACCGCTTAGCACCGTTCGTCCAGCAAGCCCGATTCGATGTCCCCCAGGTATGGTGATGAACCCTTTACGCAGTTCCTCTTCCAATGTATAAAGTGAATGGTTACTGATCAGATCCAGCAACCTGTGCGTCACTTCTTTCTGAGGAACATACGCTTCTTCAGGATTCCCGGTCGGACAACCTTGAGGTGTCAGGAAGTGGTATGTGTTGCCTGCATTAATCTCCAGGGGTCTGCCTTCACGAATACGTACTTCCTCCACTTGTTCCAATAGAGCGGGTGGCATTCTTCCAAGAATGGTTCGGATCGGTTCCGGAAAAAGTTCCCTCCAGTTCACCTTCATGAGTAGGCTCCTCCAACCTTGAGATCATTTGGTTCACACTTCTGGCGCTTGTTCATATCTCAAGTTTATGCCTGTACATTTAATTTATGACGCTGAAATCTATCAATTCTTCAGAATACGGTTGAGAGTTTGAAACCATAGATGCACCTTCTGTTCTAGGCACCCGTCTAGATGTGCATGCATATAGTAATTGGAGATAGGTAAGTTCCATTTCGGTTCAAAACAGAACTACCGATCCCCAGATAAAGAAAGGAGTTGTGGGGAGTGCGAGTTGATGTCGTTGGCAATGTGAATGAAGTACGTACTATTGATATTGCAGGGCGAAGTGCAGTTGTCATTGATGTATTGTGTACGACCAGTACAATTGTTACGGCTCTGGCGTATGACGCTTCGGCTGTGATTGCCGTAGAGACCGTTCCACAAGCCAAACAAATGGAAGTGAAAGATTGCATTCGAGGTGGGGAGCGTTTTGACAAAAAAATCACCGGATTCGAGGTGGGAAACTCCCCCTATGAATATATGACTGAGGACATTGCAGATAAAACGATCATACTGACCACAACCGATGGAACCCGAGCCTTGATTAAAGCTTCTAGGGCGAAACATGTACTAGCTGGATCATTACTCAATGTCAGGGCTGTCGCAGCAGTTCTCTGCCAACTTCAACGAGATGTATTGCTGTTATGTGCGGGGAATCAGGATGAATTTGCACTGGAGGACGCCTTGTGTGCTGGATGTATCATCGAAGAACTGCACCGTCAATCCTGTTCTCCCCTCCAACTAAACGATCTCGGCATGGTACTTCATCAAGCGGTATCCCAATGTCAGGAGAGCATCCCGGAGTTGGTAAAGGGATCTGTTAGCGGGCGTAGGCTTGAAAAGTTGGGCAGAGTTCATGACATTTCATATTGTTCTCAATTAAACTTGCTGGATTGTGTTCCCGAGATGGGGGAGGGGAACCTCATGCAACCTTATAGAGGCATACGCGGCGGAAAGATGTTCAAGTTGATGTGAGAATTAATATGAGAACAACAAAAAAGGTGTACTGCTGCCCGTTGGCAACAGTACACCTTTGCTAATTTACATACATAGCAAATACTTATCTGCGATCTTGAGGTCCACCGATAACGGCTTGCTCCGCAGTGTCGAGATCATATGCTGTATGCAATGCCTTAATGACGTCATGCAGCTTATCTCCGTCAATAACACAAGATACTTTGATCTCGGAAGTGCTCACCATCTTGATACTCACGCCTTCAGCGGAAATGACTTTGAACATCTTCGCAGCTACACCAGGATGACTGACCATGCCTGCGCCAACAATGGAGATTTTAACGAGGTTCTCCTCTGATGTGACTTCACGGTAAGGCAAACGGCTATGAAGGCCTTCAATGACACGTAATGCGTTCTCACGATCAGACAGCGCCACAGAGAAAGAGAAGTCCGCTTTGCCATCCATCACACCGCTCTGAACGATAATGTCCACATCCAGCTGATTGGATGCAAGCGCACCAAATACTTCGGCCAGAACTCCTGGTACATCCGGCACACCCAGAATACTGATGCGAGCCACATTTTTGTCATAGGCAATACCACTAACCACTACGCCTTGTTCCATTGCTGCTTCCTCCTTCACAACCGTTCCTTCATTATGGTTAAAGCTGGATCTTACAATTAAAGGTACACCGGAATGCTTCGCGTACTCTACTGCACGCGGATGCAGCACCGCTGCTCCCAAATTAGCAAGTTCCAGCATTTCGTCATAGGATATTTCCTTCAGCTTGCGCGCAACCTTAACGATCCGCGGGTCCGTAGAATAGATTCCGTCTACATCCGTATAGATCTCACACGCATCAGCCTTAATGGCTGCCGCCAGCGCTACAGCTGTTGTATCCGAACCACCACGACCCAGCGTTGTGATCTCGCCGTCTTCCGTCATGCCCTGGAAGCCTGCAACAATAACAATGTTGCCCTCGGCAAGTGCTGCATTCACACGGTCAGGTTGAATATCATGAATACGTGCTTTTCCGTGAACCGGCTCTGTGCGGAATCCCGCTTGCCAGCCCGTAAACGATACTGCCTTACGTCCAAGCGCTTGAATAGCCATCGATAATAAGGAGATCGAAATCTGTTCTCCTGTCGTTAAGAGCATATCCATCTCACGAGCAGGCAGATCACTATTCAGTTGTTTTGCCTGATCAATCAAATCATCTGTTGTATCCCCCATGGCCGAAACCACAACTACACACCGATGTCCTTCATCAGCTTTTTCTACAACACGTCCGGCTACACGCTTCATGCGTTCTGTATCTCCGACCGAGCTGCCCCCAAATTTCATGACGTACAATGACAACGCAAATCCACTCCCTACCTTGTGCAGTATGCATAATTAATGTCCATCGTCATTATTCTCTACGAGAAATGACTTTAACCCAGTATATTACGAAAGCGCCTGATAGGCTAATCTTTTTTCGAAAAAACCCTCTGCCAAAGGAATGGCAGAGGGTTGTTAATACCGTTTATTAGCTTACAGCTTGTGAAAGTTACGCCCGGGAAGAGTATTTACCTTCACGTGTGTCAATCAGGAGAACGTCACCTTCGTTAATGAACAAAGGAACCTGTACGTTCAAACCTGTTTCCACTTTTGCATTTTTGGTAGCGCCTTGTGCAGTGTTACCTTTAACGCTTGGCTCAGTCTCGATGACTTTCAACTCAACGCTTGTTGGCAAGTCGATTCCGAGGATTTCACCTTGGTAGCTAACAATCTTAACGACCATGTTTTCTTTCAGGAAGTTCAATTCCCATTCCAGTTGATCACTAGTCAATGTGAACTGATCATATGTTTCGTTATCCATGAACGTGTGCTCTGTACCGCTTGCATACAGGTAGGATACGCCACGGTTTTCGATGATGGCACGACCAATCGTTTCGCCTGCACGGAATGTTTTTTCAACGGTGTTACCGTTACGCAGGTTTTTCAATTTGGAACGTACGAAGGCAGCGCCTTTACCTGGTTTAACGTGTTGGAAATCAAGCACGGTATAGATATCGTTATCTACTTGCACGGTCAAGCCTGTTTTAAAATCGTTTACTGAAATCACAAAAAATCCCTCCTGATATGGTTAAAAAGTAGGTGATATAAGACGATGGGTTAATGTAAAGGTGGGTTTATTCTGAATTGATGACCATGTGCGATGTGACCGTTACGGGTTCGGATCGTTCCTCCGATCGCTGTTGTCTCCTCATTTTCCCGACTAGATTTTAATAAGGTTTAAAATGAGGAGACAAAGGCGAGCGCTTCGCTTCTTCAGAATCGATTCCGCTCCCTTCACTACTTTTGCAATGGTCCATAACAATCAGCAATAACCTGTACCTTTATATTAAAAATCGTCTTATATCCCTGTGGCTGTAATTTAGCCGATTACGGTGAACTTCTTGTCCGACTTCGTGAGAATATGAATACCCGTCTCGGTAATCACTACGTCATCCTCGATACGCACGCCGCCAAGCCCATCAATATATATACCCGGTTCAACGGTAACAACCATACCCGGTTTCAATATATCGTCGCTAAGCTTGGACAAGCGAGGAGCTTCGTGAACTTCCATACCCAGACCGTGGCCTGTGCTGTGTCCGAATTGATCTCCATATCCGTGACCTGCAATGATATCACGAGCCAATGCATCTGCTTCCCGTCCGGTCATGCCCGGTTTCAGGTTCTCCAGCGTATGTAACTGAGCTTCCAGTACAATGTCATAAATTTTGCGCAGTTCAGGTACTGGTGTGCCTGTTGCAATGGTACGTGTCAGATCTGAACAGTATCCGTCCAAAAGTGCACCAAAGTCAAATGTAATTAACTCATTCTGTCCGATGACCTTGCTGCTCGCTACACCGTGAGGCATAGCAGAACGTTCACCCGATGCTACAATGGTGTCAAACGAAGAGGACGTTGCTCCATGCTTGCGCATGAAAAACTCCATCTCCAGATCCACTTCACGCTCCGTCATACCTGGTTTTGCAAACTGCAAAACGTGGCTGAACGTAGCATCCGCCAGATCTGCTGCTCTCTGCATAACCGCGATCTCGTCTTCATCCTTGAACATACGAAGTTGTTCCACAATCCCGGATACAGCTTTCAGTTCAATAGACTGCAGTGCTTCAGCATAAGCGGAGTGCGTGCCAAAAGTAACACTATCCTGCTCGAAGCCAACTGCTTTGATATTTGCGGATGCCAGTAGTTCGCGCACAGTATCCATCGGCTTAGCTTCATGCTCAACAACGGTAAAGCCTTTGGCTTGCTGAGGCGCTTGAGACATATAACGGAAATCAGTCAGCAGATATGCGTCCTGTTCCGTAATCAGCACATATCCCGCAGAGCCTGTAAAACCCGTCATATAACGACGGTTAATCGGGTTTGTAATCAGCATTGCTGTGAGTTCACGCTCACGCATGGCTTCACGCAACTTATTTACTCGTTTGTTTTCCATCGGTAACCCTTCTTTCTCTCACATTCCCGGGTTCCCGGCTCAGGTTTGTTTGTCCAGATGACGCACAAGAGCCAGCAATCCCAGTTCATAGCTTACTTCACCAAATCCGGCAATCTGCCCGATTGTTTCCGCTGCAATCACTGAATGATGTCTGAACGCTTCGCGTGCATGAATGTTGGATAGATGTACTTCCACCGTAGGGACTTTTACAGCATTGATTGCATCACGTATAGCATAGCTATAATGGGTAAATGCTCCGGCATTCAGTATTATTCCGTCTACCTCACCCATCGCTGCATGAATGCGGTCAATGATGTCCCCTTCATGGTTCGATTGATAAAAAGCGATGGAGACGCCAATTTCATCAGCCTGTCTGCGAATTTTGTCCTCAATATCCTTCAGACTAAGCGTTCCATAGATGCCCGGTTCACGTACACCAAGCATGTTCAGGTTCGGACCATTGATCACAATAATTCGTTTCATCGCTGCTCCACCCTCTCTGCAAATAACCATCTGCTATTTTAACACAGCCATTGCCGGATTGAGAAGCTTTTTTGCGCTATGCCCCCGCTTGCTCCGGCTCGCGTTTACGTTCATCCGTGTACTCCATGGCTACCGTGTAACCAATGAACAGCCCCCATAGCAAAAAGAAACAGAGTTCCGTGATGATCGAATCCCACGTTAAACCGTTCAAAGGTTTCATCATCCCGAGTTTCGGTCCTACCAGTATAAAGAGAATCAGCCACCAGACAATTCCATACACCATGCCGGGTACCGGTCCTTTTAATTTTCTAATCGTGAACGTGTAGAGCAAGGAAGCCAATATGGAAAAAACGATAAAAAACAACCAGCCTGTCAAATGTCCAGCTGCGGTATATATATATTCATGTTTGAAAAAAGGCTCGGCCAGAAATCCGACAGGTACAATCGTAAAATGCAGCAGATAGAATAGCCAATGCAGCCCGCCCCAGATAAAACCGGCAAAGAAGCCAAGCTCTAACGCAAAGGAAAATGGCTTCGTGTAGTAGTGAGCTTGACCTTGCCTCTGGGTAGGGCGCCTGCCCCTGTCTTTTTGCTGCCGTTCTTTCGGACGTTGGCCTTCATCTCGCGATGTATCTTCATGCGTACGCTCTGTCATCGATATTCTCCTTCATTCAGTTGATAATCCCGTACTATGCCTCGAATTTTCTGCCTGATTCTACGAGGTAGTATGTTCAAAACAGGGCAATCTTAACAACATCCTTCAAGGATTGACTCACAAACTAGAAATTGCGCTTAAAATTCGATACAATAGGGTTATTAAACTGCCTTTGATCGCGAAGGCTTAGAACAGAATAGGAAGGTGAATAATTTGCCTCAACAATCCAAGCCTGTCAGCTATGGGGGGCAAGCTGTCATTGAAGGCGTAATGTTCGGTGGGAAACATGTCAACGTTACAGCTGTTCGTAGAAAAGACGGCGAAATTACGTATCTGGAAGTTCCCAAGCAAGACAAGTCCTGGGTCACGAAATTGCGGCGGATTCCTTTATTACGCGGAATTGTCAGCATTATAGATTCAAGTGTTAAAGGTAGCAGACATCTTAATTATTCTGCTGACGCTTATGCTGATGATGAACTGGAACCGGAAGAGAAAGCCAAGCAAAAAGAGAAAGAAGGTTCGGGCTGGAGCCTTAGCATGATTATTGGTGTGACCGCCGTAGCCATTCTTTCATTCCTCTTTGGTAAAGTGGTGCTCACTTTGCTTCCTGTTGTTATCGAGAATTTTCTATTCAAAAATGCATTCGACAATCAGTTTTTGCATAATTTACTGGAAGGCGGCATTAAGCTGATCCTGTTACTCGCTTATCTGTGGTTAATCTCACAGACGCCGATGATTAAACGTCTCTTCCAGTATCATGGAGCGGAACACAAAGTAATCAGCGCACATGAAGCTGGTGAAGAACTGACACCGGAGAACGTGCAAAAGTACAGCCGACTGCACTACCGCTGCGGAAGCAGTTTCATTATGTTGACTGTTATTATTGGAGTGTTTCTATACTCCCTATTCACGTACGATAACCTCTGGGAACGGATGGGTCAGCGTCTGTTGTTATTGCCAGTTGTGCTAGGCATTTCTTTTGAACTGTTAAAGCTCACGAATTCGGTACGTGATATTCCTGTACTGCGTTATCTCGGATACCCGGGATTGTGGCTGCAATTGCTGACAACAAAAGAACCGACCAACGAACAGGTAGAAGTCTCCATTGCTTCGTTTAACCGTATGCGTGAGTTGGATGCCAAGCTTGCCAATGTCTCTGCTATGTCAGAAGTACCTGTTGCAACACTCGATCCTGTGAAAGGGTGAATGATATGAACAAGCAGGCAATCTTATTTTGGACGTTCATCGCACTAGCTGCTGTTGGAGTCTTGACTTGGCTGGGGAACGCTAGTCCATCCAGGATCATTATTCCTCTGGTCGTGTTCGGAGCCGTATTCCTGCTGTACAAATATCCGCCTCGTCGCTGGGCAAGCAAAACCAAATCACCGAAGATTAAACCATCGGCACGAACCATGGCAAAAGTTAATGCACAGTCCAGTGCCAGAAAGAGCAGCGGCTCTTCAAAGAAACGTAAGGATTATCCTTTCCAAGTGATTCAAGGACAAAAAGGTAAAAGCGATGAAGATATACCGAAATTTCACTAAAAGCTACTGAACAACCAAAAAAGCAGTTCTCCCAACTTCCGGAGAATTGCTTTTTTCACGTTTATACAGGGATCAGAGGTGGAGCTTCTGCCTGTTTCTTGCGCAATTCTTTTCTTTGTTTATCCAGCTGTTCATCATACATTTTCATATTCCATCCGTTGAAAAATTCGCTCCCTGCGGTAGCGCCTGATCGATATAAGGCTGTGCTGTCCTGTAACGATAAATGAAATTGCGTCGGTTTAATGCCAAGCGTTGGGATCTTCACTGTCCGAAACCGGTTAATCTGTTCGATGTAGCGTTCATCATGTGCTGTGAGCATCGTCTCCACAAGGGCCTGAAGCATGCTTAGCGGTCCTTTAATCCGGGCGGGTTCTACTTCCGTCTTCCCCACCATTTTGAATCCAACAACCGGAATAACGTCTCCTCCTCGTTCCGAGCGATCACCATCGAAGAGCCACAACGGAAAATTGCTAAGCAATCCACCATCCACGACATAAACGAACTGATCTTGAAAAGGTAAACCTTTGGAGAATACCGGCGATTTGCGTATGACTACCGGATCGAAAAAATACGGGATACTGCAACTCATACGCACCGCTTTTGCAACATCCAGCTTGGCAGGATCAATGCCGAACCGCCGAATATCGTCCGGCAGCACCAGAATGGTCCCATTGGATATATCGGACGCCGTAATAAGCAACTTGCCTTGCGGCAAGTCAGCGAATGTGCGAATCCCTTTCTGCTCCAGCATCTTGCGAATCCATGATTCCAGCGCCTCCCCCGAATACAAACCTTTCTTCAAGAACAGCCTTGCTGCCGGTCCGATCCATCGGGTATTAAATATGGGGGAACGACGCAGCAATGAAACAAAGGGGGTATTCTCAATAATGACTTTCATCTCCTCGGCCCTGTAACCGGCCGCTAGCAGAGCAGCTACAATGGAACCGGATGATGTGCCTGCCACTCGATTAAACTGAATGCCGCAGTCTTGAGCACCCTGCACAGCTCCCGCAAGTGAGATTCCCTTCACGCCTCCACCTTCAAACACCGCGTTAATTAACACAACAAAACCCCCGTTCTCCAGGCAGCCACATTTCTACTGCCACTCTATGAGAACAAGGGTTTGTCTTATCACTGTATTGTTAAAATGTTTTATAGACCATAGTAGGCTTTTAATTTGGCAATCAAGCCGAGAGGATTCTTCGTCAGGTATTGTGAACTAAAGAATATATCCCCTTTTACTGAAGAATACTTCTTGTTGTAGTTCAGCTGATCGATGATCTCCTGTGATGTCTGCCAGCCAATCTCTGGCGTACCTAACTTATAAGGTGAGTGGCCGATATACAATTTTACATTTGTGTTAGCCACTTCATTCGCCCACCAGTCCACGACTTTGTCGTATCGGGCTACACTCAGTGTCATACTCCAATACACCTGCGGAGCGACATAGTCGATCCACTCTTGTTTAATCCATGTCCGCACATCTGCATTCATGCTGTCATACGCGGTTACTCCTGCTTTGGTATCAGAACCTGTCAGATCAACAGATTTGTTACGCCATACACCAAATGGACTAATTCCATATTCAACGTTAGCTTTCACGCTGTGAATACTCTGCCCGAGCTGCTTAACGAACTGATTGATATTGTCCCGACGCCATTCAGCACGGTCTTTGGTATTCAATGTGTTATAGGTTTTGAAGGCTGCATCATCATTAAAAGTCACATTGGACGGATAAAAATAATCATCCAGATGTACGCCATCAATATCATACTGATTGACCACTTCCATGATCGTATCGATAATATGCTGTCTGGCTTCCGGGATGCCCGGGTTAATGTACAATTTGCCGGATGCATTCACAATCCAGTCGGGATGAAGCTTCGAGATGTGGTTTGCAGCCAAGTTCGATGTACTCGCTGAGTTCGTTGCTCTAAACGGATTAAACCAAGCGTGGAACTCCAAGCCTCGTTTATGTGCTTCCTCAACCATAAACGCGAGGGGATCATAACCTGGATCTTTACCTTGTGTTCCTGTCAATACGCTGTTCCAAGGTACCAGACCTGAAGGATAGATGGCATCCCCGTTGGCTCTCACTTGAACGAATACGGCATTAATGCCCATACCTTGCAACGTATCGAGCTGTTTCGTGTACTCCTGTTTTTGCTTCTCCACATTTCCCTTGGCACCGGATGTAGGCCAGTCTCCATTCACAGTGGAAATCCAGGCTCCCCGCATCTCTTCAGAAGCTGGTACAGTGCCCGTGCCTTCAGGCTCCGCTGGGGTTACCGGAGTTGGTTCAGGAGTTGGGACTGATTCGTCTCCTGTGTACAGATCAATGGTCTGGGCAGCCTGATTCCAGTTCACTCGAATGCCCAGGTTCTCACTGACGAATCGAATGGGTACCATGACCCGACCCTGTTTCAATTCGACCGATGCATCCAGACCAACTACAGCGTTATCCACCGTCGCCTGCTGGCGTCCGCTCGTCATAGAGATGACCGAATCGGATTTCTTAATGGTCACGGTACGAGTAGCTTGAGACCATAGAACAGACGCACCCAGTCCTTCGCTAATAACACGCAGAGGCACCATCGTTACATTTACTTTGGGCAAGATGTAGGGTGATACATCCGATTCCAAACGGTTGCTGTCTAGAAAAATAGCGATTTCCTTCTGCCCGGCCGCTTGTGCCGTCATGCCTGCTGTCTGTAATCCAAGTACAAAAATGAGCAGCAGCATCAATCCTTTACGAACGTTCATTAGTGCAGTCCTCCAAAATCATTATAAATTTGCGGTAAATTCTACTAGTTTAATAGACGCTCCTACCGTTCGTTTAGTTGCGAAAATCACCAAATTATGGTGTGAATACAAACAAAAAAATGCTTCCTGCCATTGAAACGGCAAGAAGCATCCTTTGATCACGGGATACGATTCATTGTATATCACCATGTGTATTCCACTGCTGAAACTTAAGACTCCGTATTACTCATGACGTCCTGAAGGTTTTTGAGGTCACGCAACCGGCTCTCATCCTGACGGAAGTATTCAACCAAGGACTCAATGCATGTAATGGAGTCCCAGCTCAGATGATGTTCAATGCCTTCAACATCATTGTAGATATTTTGTTCCTGAACACCAATCGTTGTCAAAAATTGTTCAAGCAGATGATGGCGCTCCATCAAACGTTTGCCCATCTTTTTGCCTTTTGGCGTAAGCACCAGTCCGCGGTACTTTTCATAGATCAGGTACTCGTCTTTGTCCAGCTTTTGGATCATCTTCGTCACCGATGAAGGATGTACTTCCAGTCCTTCAGCTATATCAGACACACGAGCATAGCCCTTTTCATCAATTAATTTGTATATACGCTCCAAATAATCTTCCATACTGGGCGTTGGCATCTGCTTCCCTCTTTTCTCTCTGACCGGCCCCTATTCGTGCCTGGTCCCTATCTTATAATGATACATGTTATCAATACGCATTGGCAAGTCCTGCACAGTTCGGAGCGCGCTGTTACACAAGTAATTGGCAGGCGTGACTTCTCCCCATACGAGGCAAACTAAACAAAGTTCCGCATCGAAAGGAGTGATTTCGTGAGTACAAGTGTAGCCTCACCGCCAGTTCGTAAAGCAAAAGGCACTAAACCCTTTATTCCCGATTTGGTGTATTTTGAACCCGGTGCGTTGGAATATGATAAAGGCAAACGGATTATGGAATGGGTCACATCCAAAAACATACCTTATCAGATGACCACATCCCATAACCGAATCACAAACTTGCCGGGTGAAACCGAACAAGAAAAATATCGGATGGCAAAGCGTACTCTTGTCGTTGGTGTGCGCAAAACACTTAAGTTCGACCAGTCGAAACCTTCAGCGGAATATGCCATTCCCATCTCTACTGGCTGTATGGGGCACTGCCATTATTGTTATCTTCAAACTACTCTTGGTGCGAAACCTTATGTCCGTGTCTATGTTAATACCGAGGAGATCATTCAGGCTGCAAAAGGATACATTGAAGAACGCGCGCCAGAAATCACACGGTTTGAAGCTGCCTGTACGTCTGATCCCGTAGGACTCGAGCATATCACGGAGAATTTAAGTGACTTGATCCGTTTTATGGCGGAAGAAGAATATGGGCGCTTGCGCTTCGTAACCAAATATCATCACGTTGATCCGTTGCTGAACCTTAAACATAACGGCCACACCCGTATCCGGTTTAGTGTCAATTCGGATTATGTCATCAAAAACTTTGAACCGGCTACCTCCAGATTTGAGGAACGCATTGAAGCTGCTGGTAAAATTGCACACGCCGGTTACCCCCTGGGCTTCATTATCGCTCCGATCATGTGGTATGAAGGCTGGGAAGAAGGATACTCGGATCTTTTGCAGAAGCTGGCAGATACGCTTCCAGAAGAAGCAACCAAGGATCTTACCTTTGAGATGATCCAGCACCGTTTTACCAAAACGGCCAAAGCAACCATCGAGAAACGTTATCCTAAAACCAAGTTGGAGATGGATATTGAGAAACGTAAGATGAAATGGGGCCGCTGGGGTCAGTACAAGTATGTGTATAAGGATGACCAGCAAGATGCGCTGCGCGAATTCATTACGGAACGGATCTTTGAACATTTCCCACTAGCCAATATTGATTACTTCACCTAAACGAACAACAGGATTGCCCAAAATCATATGCAGTTAAAAACATTCCTAACAAACGATTAAAAAGCAGGTTACATGACCCAGATTGACTCTGGTAACATGTAGCCTGCTTTGTCGTGCATTTTTAAATTCAAATTCAGTTCATCCGTTTAAATGATCATCCAGTCTGGTGTAATCTGCTGCAACCAGATCGTAATCTTCGTCATCTGATCTGTAAAAAGCAATATGCCAAGAAACAACATTAATGCTCCCCCGACTTTCATCATGACATTGGAATACCGTAAGATCCAGCGTGTCGAACCGATGAAAAAGGCCAAAATGAAAAACGGTATGGCAAACCCTGCCGTATAACCTGTAATCAACGCCAGCCAGGTTGTGGGCTCACTTGCAGCCATAGCAATGATTGTTGCCAGAATGGGACCAATACACGGCGACCAGCCTGCTGAGAAACCGATGCCAAATATAAAAGAGCCCAGATAGCCTGCTGGTTTCCATTTCATATCCAGCTTGCGTTCCTTCATCAGAAACTGTGGCTTGAACACACCAAGCAAAAATAATCCCATAAGCATAATTAAAATCGCAGACAATTGCCGAATCAGTTCTCGGTTATCATTGAAAAATTGGCCAAACAGTCCAGCACCCAGGCCAAGCGAATAAAATACAGCCGAGAAGCCTAAAATAAACGCCAGCGTGTGCGTCATCGTCTTAAAACGGACTTCTCGCTGATTGCGGTCATCCTTCAATTGTTGCACCGTCATACCTGTAATGTAGGAGAGGTATGATGGGTACAACGGAAGACAACATGGTGATATAAATGAGACCAAACCTGCTACAAAAGCCATCCATACATTAACATCAGGCATGAAGCGGATGTCTCCCTTCCCCGGGCTCTCGTGCTTGTTCGTTTAGCCGTCAGGCTCGGAACCCTTTTTTTCCAATCATCGTCAGAATCAGCATCATGATCAGCAATAATACAATCGTTGCTCCAGGTGCGAGGTTCCAGATACCTGCTACAACCAGTCCAAGGACTACGGCAATTTCGCCAATCACCACGGACAAAATAATGGCGGATTTGAAACTTCGGGCCATCAACAGGCTGACTGCTACCGGAATCGTCAATAGTGCTGACACCAGAAGCGCACCGACAATCTTGATCGCCGTGCTTATGACAAGTGCTGTCATCACAGTGATTAACATGTTCAGAATTCTCACAGGCAACCCTGTAACCGCTGCTGCATCTTCCTCAAAACTGAGCAGGAAAAATTCCTTATGTAACAATGCCACTACAATCACCACGATCAGCGTAACCACACCTACAAGCTTCAGATCCGTAGCGTCTAATGTATATATACTGCCGAACAAATAACTCATGACATCTGCATTATATCCTTTGCCCAGCGTGAAGAACAAGGAAGCAAGAGCCACACCACCGGACATGATAATGGCAATCGATAATTCGGCGTAACTCTTGTACGCTTTGCGCAATTTCTCTATCGCAAATGAAGCAAGCACGGCAAATATCAAGCCCACTGCAATGGGATACACTTCAATCAGGAATCCAAGTGCAACACCGGCAATGGTCACATGAGACAAGGTGTCTCCGATCATGGATAACCGCCGCAAGACCAGGAACAGTCCGATTAACGGAGCGGTAATGCCAATTAACAACCCACCCGCCAGGGCACGCTGAAAAAAATCACTCATTAATATTTCCAAAACAAACACGACTCCTTCGGCCTTACTCTAATCTAATGGGCCATAAATACGGCTAGCGTACCTGTGCAGTGGTATGTTGCAGATTGGTCTCAGCACAATCCTGTACCTCATGCGAATGACGGACATGGAAGTTAATTTTGCCATTCGTTACTGCAGCTTCAGAACCCAGATAACTCTCCATTCGATCCATATCATGAGACACCATCAGAAAAGTCATGCGGTGATGTTCATGCATATGGGTAATCAGTTCAAAGAAACTGGCCTGTGATTCAGCATCAATACCTACAGTAGGTTCATCCAGAATCAATAGATCCGGGTGATTGATAAGCGCTCGTGCCAAAAATACACGCTGCTGCTGCCCGCCGGACAATTGACCAATACGTTTGTTCGCCAGATCCTCGATCCGCATGACCTGCATCGCATCCGTGCACTGTTGCTGACATTTGCGAGACATACGACGGAACATGTTTTTGTTATTATACAAGCCTGACATGACCACTTCACGAACGGTCGCAGGGAACAACGGGTTAAATGCATTCTTTTGCGGTACATACCCGATTCGGTCCCAGTCCTTGAACCTGCGGATCGACTCTCCGAATAGTTTGATATCTCCCTGCGCAGGAGGAAGAAGTCCTACCAGCATGCGCAGCAATGTCGTTTTACCCGCCCCATTGGAACCGATAATCCCGACAAAGTCCCGTTCCTGGGCCATAAAATCGAGATTCTCAATCACTCGCTGGTCCCCGTAGGAAAATGATAGTTTCTCGATCTCTATAATTGGATCATGACATAGTGGCATGATTTGCTGCATGGCAAAGCCGCCCTTCATTATATATAAGAATCCCATAGCGTTCTAAGAGCCTTCACCGCGAACGGTAAAGACTCTTCGATCTGAATCCTTCATTCTATCTTATTTTAATGCGATCAGCAGATTTTGCAAATTTTTCTCCATGAGGGTGAAATAATCATCCCCGTTTGTTGCCTGCTCCTTGGTCAATCCCTCAACCGGATTAAGGACCATGGTCTCCACTCCTGCTTCACTTGCCAGTGTTTTCGCCAATTTGTCAGATACCAGCTCTTCGAAGAAAATATATTTGATACCTTCATCTTTAACCAATTGCGCAAGCTTCACAATATCCTGTCCTGTCGGTTCAGCATCCGGGGAAAGTCCCATAATGGCATGCTGGGTTAATCCATAATCACGTGCAAGGTAGCCAAACGCTTGGTGCGAGACTACAATTTCGTTGTTCGGTACGGTAGCCAACTCATCTGTGAAACGCTGATCCAGTGTCTCAAGCTTCGTACGAAGCGCTTCATAACGTTGTTCGTAACCTGCTTTGTGATCAGGATCTGCCTCGACCAGACTATTTTTGATGTTTTCAGCCATGATCATGGCTGATTTCGGACTAACCCACGTATGTGGATCAATATGATGATCAGCGACATCTTCACTGGTAGCCTCATCTGTATGTTCATCTACATGCTCGTCTTCGTGCTCTTCGCCGTGACCGTGCCCATCATCACCCTCAGCGGTTAACAGCTTAACCCCTTCGCTGACGGCAACAGACTTCACCTGAGTATCACTATTCAGCGACTTCAGGAAATTTGGCACCCATCCTTCCAGTCCAGCTCCATTATAGAAAAACAGCTGTGCCTTGGACGTATTAACAATATCCTGACTCTTCGGAGTCCAGTCATGCGGCTCTACTCCCGTTGGCAGCAGGTTAATGACATTGGCATCCTCACCACCGATGGCAGTCGTAAAAGCATATACAGGATAAAATGTCGTCACAACGTTTACCTTGCCTTCCACAATCTTCGCACTATTGGAACTATCCTGCCCACACGCTGACAATACCAGCAAAGTGAGAATAAGCAAACCCGTCCACATTAACTTCATGTTGCCTCTTTTGCTCGTCTTCCCTGTCCGGTTATCCTGAACTTGATGTTGATCTTTATAAAATGTCATTATGATTCACTCCGCATCTCTTAATCGTAAACATTACTGAAAGAATTATAGGTAACCTGAACCTACTTGTCAAGCTATCCCGTCCTATCATTCTTTCCTGAAGTACGGAGTTCATAACAGTATATGCTTGTTCTCTTCCCTTAAGATGCGATTTATATCAACAAAAAAAAGGGGCCCGAATTACATCGGGCCACCTTGTGTCATTTTTATGACAGAATTTGAATAAATTTCACAACTCAATTCTTATTTCACTTGTGCGCCATTAGGCATGTTGTCTGGTACTGTAGCAAGTGTAAGCTGGTCGCCATGCGATGCTGCAAGGATCATACCCTGGGACAGTTCACCACGAAGTTTCACGGGTTTGAGGTTCGTCACACAGATGACTTTGCGTCCAACCATCTCTTCTGGCGAATAGAACTTCGCAATTCCCGATACGACCTGACGCTGCTCATAACCCAGATCGAGCTGCAATTTCAGCAACTTATCCGCTTTTTTGACCGGTTCGCAGGCAATGACTTGCGCGACACGCAGTTCAACTTTGGCAAAATCGTCAATCCCGATCTCTTCCGTACCTTCAGGGGCTGTTACCGGTTCAACAGCTGCTGAAGTTCCAGCATCTGCTTGACTTGCTTCAGGCTGTGCCGCTTTTTGGCCACCAGTCATTGCTTCGGAGATATAAGCAATTTCCTGTTCGGAATCCAGACGCGGGAAGATTGGATCACCTTTTTGCAATGCGTTTCCAGTTGGAACCAGGCCCCATTGCTTGGCTGTGTCCCAAGCCGTAAGTTCACCTTCCTGAATGCCGAGCTGTGCCCAGATTTTATGAGGAGCACGTGTCAGGAACGGTTGCAACAGAATGGAAGCAATTCTCAAGCTTTCGATCAGGTGGGCCATAACGGATGCCAATTCATCGCGTTTTGCTTCATCACGAGCCAGCGCCCATGGCTGCGTCTCATCAATATATTTGTTGGTGCGGCTGACAAACTGGCTGATCGCTGTCAGTGCTACAGAAAACTGCAGGTTTTCCATGGCCTGTTCCACTTTTTCCACTGTAGCATGGCCTGCTTCTTCCAGCGAAGCATCAAATTCCGTTACATTCGATGCAAACGCAGGGGCTTTGCCTTCAAAATATTTGTCTACCATCGCAACTGTACGATTCAACAAGTTACCCAGATCGTTCGCGAGGTCGGAGTTGACACGTTCTACGAAGCTCTCCGGCGTAAACGTACCATCAGAACCAAACGGCACTTCACGCAGCAGGTAATAACGCAATGCATCCAGACCGTAGCGGTCGATCAGGGTCACCGGATCAACGACATTACCTTTTGATTTGGACATTTTGCCATCCTTCATTAACAACCAGCCGTGCGCAAACACTTTCTTCGGCAAAGGCAAGTCCAGCGCCATCAACATAATTGGCCAGTAGATCGTATGGAAACGAACAATTTCTTTCCCTACCAGATGAACATCTGCAGGCCAGAACTTGTTATACAGGGATGTATCGGATGAACCGTAGCCCAGTGCTGTAATATAGTTGGACAACGCATCAATCCACACGTAGACCACGTGTTTTGGATCGCCTTTAACTTTGACGCCCCATTCAAATGTAGTCCGCGATACGGCCAAATCTTCAAGACCTGGCTTGATGAAGTTGTTGATCATCTCGTTCTTACGGGATTCCGGCTGAATAAAGCCCGGGTTCTCTTCATAATATTTCAACAAACGATCTGCATATTTGCTCATACGGAAGAAGTAGGATTCTTCTTTGACCAATTCAACCGGGTGTCCGCTATCCGGGCTCTTGGCCGAGATAATCTCACCCTTCTCATTTTTCTCTACATCCACCAGTTGAGTCTCCGTGTAATACGTCTCATCCGGAATACTGTACCAGCCTTCGTACTCACCTTTGTAGATATCTCCCTGTTTCAGCAAACGGTCAAAGATATCCTGAACGACGGTTTTGTGACGCTCTTCGGTTGTACGAATAAAGTCGTCATTGGAAATGTCCAACTTGTTCCACAGTTCCTTGATCCCCACAACGATATCGTCGATAAAAGCTTGCGGTGTCTGCCCTTTCTCTTGTGCCTTGCGCTCAATCTTCTGGCCATGTTCATCGGTTCCTGTCAGATAGTGGGCATCATACCCGCGTAGACGCTTGTAACGAACCATCGCATCACCCGCCACTGTTGTATACGCATGCCCAATATGCAATTTGTCACTCGGATAATAAATCGGGGTTGTCAGATAAAATGTTTTTTGGTCAGCCATGAATGACTTCTCCTCCTTCTAATGTTCCTGCTTCATGTGATCCCTTCGTCCAAAACAACTAAAAAAGAACACAAAAAACTCCCGCCCCTATGGGACGAGAGTTGCTCTCACGTGTTACCACCCAAATTCCCCATGTTTTTCACAAAACACAGGCTCTGTCGGTCCTTCGACCGCCCATTAACGCTGGATCACGCCTCCGCCTTACGACAGCAGCTCTGAAATCACTGTCTGCACGCTCGAAAGAGGTTCCTCCGGGACCATATTCCATCCTCCTCCCAGACCGGTTCTCAGCTCATCCGGCTCTCTGCACTGGGGGTGTGTCTGTACTTATCCCTTCACTGGAAATCATATAGGAAAAATATACTGAAATGCGGACCCCTTTGTCAAGTGGACAGCATACTCAAGTTCAATCCTGGCCTGCTTCCATGCCACCCGAATACTTCAAGTTACATCGTTACTCTGATACCATCATGGATTTCTCCGCCTTTGGTGGCACCAGATCTACACCGCCTGGATGAAACGGGTGACATTTGGCAATACGTTTCGCTGTTAACAACGAACCTTTGAGCGCACCGTGCACTTCAATCGCCTCCATGGCGTAAGCCGAACAGCTCGGATAGAACCGACATGTTGGCGGTGTTAATGGAGAGATATAGTTGCGGTACACCCGAATGGGTGCCTGAGCAATTCTGCGCGATAACTTCATGGTTAGTGCTTCCCATGAGCGTGTGTATGTCCCGATGCCGCTTTGGCCGGAGCATGCTCTGCACAGTCCTTACAATATCCAAATACCTCGAACTTGTGGTCTACAACCTGAAATTGCTCAGGCGCATCCGCAAGCTGCATCGGGCAAAAAATAATAGGATATGTCTTCTGACACTTCAGACAGATCATATGATGGTGATGATGATCTTCACTACAGTGTGCTTTGAATTTAACGCCATCTTCGAAGATGACCTGTTCCAGTACACCCAGTTCCTGCATCACCCGCAAATTACGATATACTGTGTCAAAACTCAGTCCGCTGTAAGTCTTACCCATATATTCATAGACGTCCTTGGGTGTAAGATACCCCGGAGACTCGGCAAATAACCGGGCCAGTGTTTTCCGCTGATCGGTAATGCGAAGCCCCTGTGAGGACATGGTCGAAATAATCTGTTCTGTCGACAGCATGATCTTAAGCACCTCCTGTCATACGAGCATTTTGCATCATTCATAGAGCGACAGTTTATTCGGCAAAAGCGAAAACTTTTGCTTTCTTGTATACCTCTAATAATGCATCAAATTACGATTAGAGTCAACGAAGACACCGGGTTAGGTCATTTCAACATCACATAAAAAGGACTCCATACACATGCATTGCCATTAGTCCAGCTTGAGCTAATGACATTACATTTTGATGGAGTCCCTTCCTGACGGTTCAGATGATCAATCGTTCGGGCGACTTTTGGGGTGAACGGGTATATATGATATAAGCTTTCACTCCAAACCGTCCGTGCATGTTCATGTTATTACTTTTCAGCCGGAAGCGGCGTGAACAGCAGGTTAACAGGCAAGTTACTTCCTGGTGCCGCCGAGAAGAGAATAGTTACACTCTCGCCGTACGAACCTGTGCGATACATAACGCTTTGCTCATTAGGCGCAGTTACAGATTTACCTGTGGAAATCTGAACAACCTGTCCGTTCACGAGTGCCACACCTGAGTATCTGCCTCCACGAGGGTTGAATGAAATCAACGTGCGCGGAGCAACATTATTCAATGTAATTTTGTACAATACACCGAAGTTACCTGCGTTGGAAGCTTCCGTGTAAGCCATAGGGTCCGTTCCCACAAGGTTTGGATCACTTGCATTGTCTCCAAGTGGAAGACGTGCAGGCTTCGATCCTAATTCTTGATCGTACGTAATGATCCGTGTTGCATTCGGGTACGTTCCGCGGTTGTGAACACCATCACGATCCAGAACCGGCAGGCTCGACAACACTTCCATCGGGTCCTTGTTTTCTTCGATCATGATAATGTTGTAATCCAGTTCATAGTCACTGAATACATCCGAATACAAGGAAATGACTTGTCCCTGTTTCATCGGAAGAACGCTCAGATCATTGAGAATCAGCTTGCTTTCTCCTGGCTGGATGTACACTTTCTTTTGTCCGGTACCATTCTGCATGGATTGGAACCAACGGTCAATGGACAGCTTTCCAGCTACCGTTGCAAAAGGAGACGGTCCTGCAAAGCCCATGTTTTGCTGGTCAATGGACGCCGTGTATGCATTGTTGTTTGTCGCTACAACATACATTTTTACGCTTTTGCCCGTGTTGTTCACATGGTGAATCATGAAGCGTGTCTGTCCAAAGGAAGATTCCTTGTACACAATACCTTCCGTATTCACGGTTTCCGGGCTGTTACTACGGATCAGCAGACTTGGTTCATCATAATAAGTGAAAGGTACTTTCTCCAATGCCGGTACACCACCACCGTCAAAAGTGAACTTTTCACCGACTGGTGTGAACAATTGATTGAAGTCAGTCACACTATAAAGTGTTTCTCCCGTAATATTGATCATCTTGGTATAGCTATCGCTAGCACCATGTTTATCGGTAACTGTAATCGTTACGGTCTTCGGTCCTGGAACAAAGAATGCAAGTGCATTGTTATCCCATTCGGTTTTAACAATTGCATTCTCATCATCTGTGCTTTGATCAATATAAGTGATTTTCTCACCCATTTTGTATTCTTCTTTATCTGTCGTAAACATCGCGACAGGAGGCAGATTCGGTCTTTCAACCTTAATCGTAACCGAATACGGATCGCTCCATTGACCACTCGAATCCTGGACCGCATAGGTTACTGTGTATACACCTGGTTGGTCGAATGAATCCTGACGGCCTGTCCAACGCTCATCTACAATGCTGAGTCCCTTGGGAGAGCTGGATCTGGTTGTGTAGGTTACCTGATCTCCGGCAAAGACCTCTTTTTGTACCGTGAAGCTTGCCACCGGTTTGGTACTCAGATTCAATACAACCGTTTTGGCAGATTGATTTACTTTATACGTAATGTCCAGAGCCTGTGTAATTGAAGTCAACGGCACCATGAACGTATTTCTTTGTTGATAAGCCGCGCCCTTCATCGTTCTGGACACACCATTAACGGTATATATCTTGCTGTTTGTTTTGAAACGCAGCTCATCTTCACCACTAATAATGATCGTTTCTTTGGTTGTGTTATCATATTTTACATCATAGCCAACCCGATCAACGAGAGCACGGATCGCTACATAGGATACACCATTTTTAACAGCCATTGGCTGTCCAGCAAGATATGTTTTGCCATCTTGCATCATTTTATTACTGTTCATATAAAGAGTGAGGTCTCCACCCCCGCCTCCAGCAACAGATGAACCGCCTGTAGATGGTTGCTCCACTTCTACTGGTGCAGGTGCTGGTGTTTCCTCAGCTGTACCTTCTTCGTCCGTAGGTTCAATTACCGGCTCAACAGGAGTCGCGTCTGTTCCTGTAGGAACATCTGTCTCAGGGTTCACTTCTTCAGTTGTTTCATTATTTGATGTTGGCGTGTTTGTTCCGGATTTCACTTCGGATTCCGCGATGGTTTGTTCTTTCTTCACAACCTCCACGGATTTAACTTTGGCTGTATTCACTGATGTAGTATCGCTCTGATCTGCTGATTGTGCATTGGCAGGAATCACTGCAAACGCCTGAAACACAGCAAAAGCGGTAAGTATGGACAATTTCTTCTTCAAATTCATTCTTTGTCTTTGGCTCCTTCTGCTCCCATTTTATAAATATCCCCCTCAAAAAGTCATATTATTAGACGCTTGGAACCGGGAAAAGTTGCTAAAAAGTTAAGAGGAGAATTGTAAACTTTTAATAGAAGGAAAATACTATGAAAATAGTTATCTATCAATTATCTTTTTGGCATTCATATCCCAAAATTAACCAATATAAAATTTCAACAAAAAAATCTCTCCGGAGATGGTCAATCAGCACCATATCGCAGAGAGATGTAAGGATTGAATAGGCCTAGCGCAAACGGACAGGCAGACTTCCTGTTGGCTGCAGTCCTCCGGTTAACACATGGGACAGGGCCCGAACAACTGCAGGTGTATTTTCATACGTACACACATAACTTCCCGGCCTCGAAATCTCCAGCAGATCATATGGATTGCGCAAAGCAATTACAATCAGCGAATGATTCTTACTAAGCTTTTCAACCAAATACTGTTGCCCTTTCGGAAGATGACCTGCCGATGTGTACGTACATACGATAAGTTGTTCACTATTCGACACATCCGCCAATATCCGATCTGCTTCATCCAAAGTGGGCTGAGTAGTAATTTTGTGCTCACGAACTCTGCCTCGCAGCTGCGATAACGCCATACCCAGCGATTCTGTATGGGACCATGGTTCATCCACCTCTGTCCGTTGCACAACCTCAGGCCAGATGACATATACGTCCTTCTCTGGATTCAAGGGAAACAGCCCATCATTATGAACGATGGTAATACTGCTTGAAGCAATCTCGAATAGTGTTGATTCGTTTAGTTTACTGGAATCGGTGGTTTCAGTGGATTCAGTGCAATTAACAGGTTCAACATCGGTTATCTCGACCGTTTCACTCGCTTTCGGCGAAACCAGATGATCATTCTGCTGCCCACAGCGCTTTCTTTTCCATGTCATAATGCGTTCCACCGCCTGATGAATAACCTCTTCCGATATTCGCCCCGTTCGAACTGCTTCCACAATGGCTTCCAGCGCAGCAACCTGATCTTGCAAGGTATGACTCACCAGAATCAGATCTGCTCCTGCTTCCACAGCACGAACGGCAGCTTCAGCTACACCATATGGCTTGGATATTGCATGCATTTCAAGACAGTCTGTAATAATAATGCCTTCAAAACCCATTTCCTCACGTAGCAGACCCGATAACACCTTATGTGACAACGTTGCCGGAATGGGCTCGGGCTCAATCGAAGGGAACATCACATGAGCTGTCATAATAGCATCAACTCTGGCCTCAATCGCCTTGCGGAACGGTAACAACTCCATCTGTTCCAGCCTGTTTCGATCATGAGGTACCGTAACCATACCAAGATGAGAATCCACGGCGGTATCTCCATGTCCCGGAAAATGTTTGGCAGTAGCAGCTATGCCCTGTGATTGATATCCGGTGATGGCAGCTACGCCATGAGCGGCCACACTTTCAGCATGTTCACCATACGAACGCACACCGATGACCGGGTTAAGCGGGTTGTTATTCACGTCGACCACTGGCGCAAGGTTCATATCAATACCGATGTTTTTTAACTCACGACCCAGAATTTGAGCACACTCCAGGGTATATTCCGGATTGCCTGTCGCACCAAGTGCCATATTCCCCGGCACTTGGGTCATTCCCTCTTGGTCAATCCGTGCAACCATGCCACCTTCCTGGTCCACCGAAATCATGAGTGGTAGGGCCCCCGCTTCAGCAGCCATATCTTGCAGTTCGGTGGACAGCCGTGTCAATTGATCTATACTTTCGACATTACGCCGGAAATAAATGACACCCCCGACGTGATAGTCACGGATTAAGCGAGTAATCTGTTCATCTGCGTGCTGACCGTGAAATCCACACATTAACAATTGGCCTACCTTTTGCTCCAATGTCAGATCATTTAAGACCTTCATTTGACCTCTCCTCCCGGTTCCCTTGCCACTACGAACCCAATCGTTTACTCTGCCTGTACTCGGAGGGTTTCATGTGGAAGTGTTTATGAAACACCTTGGAGAAGTAACGGCGCTCCTTGAACCCTGTTGCTTCCCCAATCGCTGTAATGCTCCATTCGGTTGTACTCAACAATAAAGCAGCACTTTCCATCCGTTTCTGCGTCATGTATTCCACAAAAGTAACACCCATTTGGGTTTTAAATAGCTGGCAGAAGTAACCCGGGCTGATTCCGAGCCAATCTGAGACTTCATCTATTCCCAAGTCCTGTTGCAGCCGTGCGTCCATATACTCACATGCAGACAGGATCAGTTCCGATACGGAAGGACGTGGCTGCGTTTGTTTGCCCTGACAGGCATGGGCAACAACCTCTGCAAGTTCAAGGAGTTCCCTCATGGATCCGGCCCCTTGCAGTGCATTCCAATAATTCACTTCGTGCTCTTCAGCGATGGAATGTACCTCACGCAGTTCCCGAAGCATGTGAACAAGCATAAACCGAAGATTGGTTTCATCTATCCTGTTGAAAGATTGTCCTGAATTCCCCATTTGCTGTTTAAGCCGCTCCAATACATCACGTAACCCCTTCTTGTTCCCTTGCCGAATCCACCGAGTAACAAGCTCCAGATCTTCTCTTGTAATCCATGAGTTAGCCCCTTTGGAGGCCGTATGATCAGACGATAAGGTCGTTTCGGGACAACTTGCCTTCAGCACCTTGTCTTCACTCTCCGAATGGAACATCAGTATTTTTTGACAATGCCGGTATCGCTCCAGAATTTGACTTTCCAGGTTCACGGGCACATCATCCTGAACA
This sequence comes from Paenibacillus sp. FSL R5-0701, assembly GCF_037973995.1. NCBI lineage: Bacteria > Bacillati > Bacillota > Bacilli > Caryophanales > Paenibacillaceae > Paenibacillus > Paenibacillus sp. FSL R5-0701. The sequence goes on from NZ_CP150230.1 coordinate 4,568,269, forward strand.
ACCCTGACCTTCACACTTGAATCCAAGGACAATATCGCATTTAATTCGAGACACAGTTGATGGGCCAGTTCCTCTGAGCGACGTTTCCACTCCCCCGATGCCTCCAGCAGGATGCACCACTCCCCTTTGCGGGTCGAAAGAATCTGACAGTCCCCCTCAATTCTCTCTGCTACTTCCCTAAGTGTGGAACTTACGGTCACATGCCATCGTTGATGCTGAAGCTCGGACCAGCCGATCGAATGGCGAAAATAACCGACCGCATCCACCAGCAGCAACGTATACGGTGCAGTAGTTGTTATGAATTCAGGAACAGAGGAAGGATAGGCAACCTTCAATGGTGCTTCTCCTCGCAACAGGTCAATCAACTGTTTGTGTCTGATCCAGCTTTCCATCTCTTGGCTGCGATAACGTTGCGATTCGTTTTCCAGACGTCTCTTCTGGATCTGCCCGGCAAGCTCACGCAGTTTATGTTCCAGATTCAAATAATCAATTGGCTTACATATGTATTCATGTACGTTATACTTGATAGCGGTTCGAGCATATTCAAACTGCTGATAACCGGTCAGCAAAATAATCTCACACGTTTCACCCTGCTCTCGCAGTAAACGAATAAGTTCCAATCCATCCATAGACGGCATCCGAATATCACACAAGAGAATGTCTGGATGACTTTCTGTTACTTTCCCCAGCGCTTCTACACCACTTCTCGCTGTACCTGTGATTTCAATCCCCATCTCTTCCCAGGGTAAAATGTAGTTCAGATTCTCCAAAATCGGCAGCTCATCGTCAACCAGCATTGCAGTCAGATTCATCCGGCTTCCTCCTGCTCATATAATGGAATGATACATCGAATAACTGTGCCATACCCCGGTGCTGAACATATAAATATGCCATACCCGGCCCCGTATTGAATACGAATTCGATCTGCCACACTTCGTAATCCCAATCCCCTGCGTTCCGTTATGGACGACAATGATTCCGCCCCTTCCGCGAGCATATCTTCCGGCGGATCTTCTGCCATATACTCAAATCGTGCGAGCATTTCCTGGGGAATACCGATCCCATTATCCTCAACACATAACACCAGATAATCCCGTTCTGCATATGCGCTTATCCGTAGTACACCTGGATAGGTGATCCCCTCAAACCCGTGTTGAATGCTATTTTCCACCAGAGGCTGGAGGGTAAGCTTGAGCAGGATTGAGCTGTATAGATGGGGTGGAATGTCAATCTCATAGGTGAACAAATCACTGAACCTGTACTGTTGAATCTCCAGATAACTTTGCAAATGTCTGATTTCCTCACCCAGCGGAATCTCCTCCTGATCCTGAATGCTGATACGAAGCATATTGCCAAGTCTGGTCACCATCTCGCTTACTTTACGGCCCTCCCCACGCAGCGCTAATCCATTAATGGATTCCAATGTGTTAAACAGAAAATGAGGTTTGATCTGGGCCTGTAATACACGTAGTTCCGCTTGGGCCTTCTGCTCTTGCTCTGCACGAACACGACGGAATAATCCCCCGATCCGATCCAATAGTTCATTGAACCCTTGCGCAAGCAGCTGCATTTCATCGAACCCTTTTCCTTCCACCCTTGCATTAAAATCACCATCATCCACACGACGCATAAACCTTACAAGTACAGCTATGTTCCCCGTAATGCGATTCATGAAAAAAAGATTAAAGATCATTGCTGCGAGCAGACATAACAGAATAATGATGACAGACCAACCGGCAAAGGCATTGGTTTCCGCAGATAAAGCTTCCCATGAAGTCACACTGACGAGGCTCCAGTTATAGTTCTTCAGATGATATTGCGAAAGGATGCTCTCCTTGCCGTCAAAGACCGTTCTGACACTGCTAAAACCGGGACCGTAACTGCCGGATTCAGCACCAAGGTTTTGCATGTTCTCACCGTTGTAAATCCCTGCAGGATCATAAACGATCAGTCCTTCTTCATTAATTAACAGGAATGATGTATCCTGTGCCGAATCGCTGATTTGCAGGTGACGGAAGATCCGGTCGATCTCTCCTTTTTTGATCTGAACAACAAGCACGCCAATATTTTGAAAATAACTGAGTTCTTTGATCAGTCTGATCTGGGTGAAGACAGGCTCTACCCCGGTTAATTCGGGATATTCCAGAGGTGCGAGCCATTTGGGCACACCATTAAGTTGCTGAATTTTGTCAAATAAGGGATGCACTTTGAATTGCTGAAAAGGAAGGGCTTGAAAATTTTCTTTGGTGAAAATGGAGACAATCTGGTTGTTCTCGGACGAACGCAAATCATATAAAAAGGCATAACTGATGAACGGATAGTTATATAGAAGGGAACGGAAATTGCGCTGGCTGGCATTCAGGGATAACTGATTACCGGTCCCCAGATCCTGCTTGGTCGGATCTTTGGCGTTCAACGCCATTTGAAAAACCGAGGTCGCTATCCCATTATCGGTCACATTGTTAATCTGCTGAAATACATTCTCGATATTGTAGCTAATGGCCTGAAGCGCATATTCGGCCTGTTGATTGTACTTTTTCTCAATCGTATGTGACGTGACCAGAAACATGCCAATGCCCAGCGCACACATCGGTACAATGATCAGCAGCAGAAATGCCAAGGCCAGCTTCATTCGCAAGTTCATATCCCGTTCTCCCTATTCACTGGTTCTTGGTATTAACCTTTGACACCACCTGCAGTTACTCCTTCAATAATTTTCTCCTGCAGTATGGCGTAGATCACAAGTACAGGTACAACGCTGTACACAATGCCTGCCGACATCTGGGCGTAGTTCATCTGATATTGATCCCGAAACTGGACCATGCCCACAGGCAGCGTACGCAATTTATCAGTGGATAAGAAATAGTTGGCGAGCAAAAATTCGTTCCAGTTGCCGAGGAAATTAACGATAAAAACCGTAACGATGGCTGGAACTGTAAGAGGTATCACTATTTTAGCAAAGATACCCGGGGCCCTCAAGCCATCCATGACAGCAGCTTCCTCAATTTCTCCAGGTAGAGAACGCATGAATGCGGCCAGTATAATTATTGTGAAAGGAATCGCATTCGCCACATAGGGCACGATCAACGCCAGATGTGTATCCAATATGCCCATTTTGCGAACAAGCAGATAGATCGGCAGCATAAGTGCATTGTTCGGTATAAGCATGCCGGCCAGAATCAGGCTGTACAGAAACAAACTCCATCTCCGATGTCTCATGCGGGTTACGGCAAAAGCAAACATGGCACCGAGCGCAATCGTGCATGCCGACGACAGAACCGAAATGTACAGGCTGTTCCAAAAATACGTGCCAATCTTGGCATTCACCCAGGCCTCCACGTAATTGTTAAACTCCCATGATGTAGGCAGACCGAACGGATTCAGGGCGATTTCATTGTTATCCTGCTTGAAGGATGAGAAAATCACAAACAAAAAGGGAAACAAAATCGCGATTAAATACAACATTAACAACACATGGGGTATACTGCTTTTTATGCTTTTCGCCATCAATATTCCACCCTCTCGCCCCGCCTCGCCACCAGCAGTTGATACACCGCAGTGAGCACAAGCGTCAGAGCAAAGATCAGCACTGCAATGGTATTGCCATAACCATATTTGAAGTTGGTAATCGCATATTTGATCATGTATGTCGCCAGAACCTCGGTGGACCCAGCGGGCCCACCTTTGGTCATGACAATCACGATATCGGCTGCTTTCATTGCACCTGCAATGGATAACATGATAACCACTGAAATGATCGGCCGGATCAGCGGCAACGTAATTCGCATTGCACGTTGTACCGCCGTTGCACCATCGATGGCAGCCGCTTCATCCAGATCACGGGGAATCGCCAGTATGGCCGCGAGCACCATGACAATGTAAAATCCCGTCCACTGCCAGGCGTTGGTCACCAAAATGGACAACATGGCGAATCGGTTATCTGATAACCAGTAGACTGGATCGATGCCCAGCACATGAAGCATTTTATTTAATAGTCCGATATTGGGTTCATAGATGAATCCCCATAAGATACCAATAACGGCTGTCGACATGATGGATGGTAGAAAAACAGCGGTTTTATACAGACCTTTTAGCCTTTTCACATTGGCAATAAGAAGTGAAAACAGGACGATCAGGGGTACTTGAATCAGCACCGAAAATCCGATAAAAAAGCCGTTATTCCGTGTGGAGATCCAAAACCGTTCATCGGTCAGTGCTTTCACATAGTTGGATAAGCCCACAAAACGCGGCTCCGCCGATACCCCATTCCAACTCGTCAGACTGTAATACAGGGAACTGCCAATAGGGTATAGAAAGAACATCACAAACAGAATTAGGGCCGGCATGACAAACAACGTATAAATTAACGGGCTGCGGAGTGAAGTATTCATGGTCAGCCTCCTTCGGTCACTTCAACGATCGCAGTTTCAACTTGAATTGGTCTATTCCACTGAGGCGTTTGCTTCCTCCTGCACCTTTTGCAGTTCTTCTGCCATTTTCTCTGGCGTAGTCTGGCCACCAATCAGCTTCTGAATCTGCAGATTGCTGATCTCTGTCGTCACATCGGCCTGAACAAGTGCATCAAATGCCGGGAACGACGTCTTGGACGCATTAAGCACGGCCACAATTTCTTTCATCAGATCATCCGTAATGCTATCGGTTAGCACTTTCTCATCCAGCTTCATGGCGGGCAACACACCATCTTCCACAAGGCCGCGGATCTGCATATCTTCATTGTAGAAATTTTGGATAAAAGCTTTCACTGCTTCCAGCTTTTGCGGATCGTCTGCCACGGATGCGGAGAAACCGTATCCATTGTTCACATCACGCATCAAAGACGTCTGATCGCCTGCTCCGTTCTCTACCGGAGGCATATTGAAGAATCCAACCTTGCCAATGAGCGATTCACCGCTCTGACCTTCTTTGAATACAGATGATTTCCATGTTCCGTCATACATCAACACCGCTTCTCCGCTCGTAAATTGCGTGGTGTATTCGGCATACTCGAAGCCCAGTTCGCCTTTTTTGAAGTAACCCTTATCGACCCATTCCTTATGCTTGGCAAAACCTTGCACGACACCCGGGTCGGTCCATTTCGCTTCACCTGTTGCAAACTTTGCAGTAATCTCCGGCCCGGCATACCGGGACCACAGATGATTGGTTAACATGAGCGGTACCCAGCCTGCCTTGGATGCAGAAGCAAGCGGCACTTTGCCATCGGCCTTGATCTCGGCCAGTATATTGTCCAGTTCAGCCATGGTGGTTGGGGCTTTCCATCCTTTTTGTTCAAAGTACTCTTTATTGTAGAAAAAACCTTCGCCCGAACCGCCAATCGGCAATCCATATACCTGGCCTTCATACGTAAATGGTTCAAGGGATGTGAACTGGTCTTGAATGCCCAGCTCTTGCAGGATCGGAGTCAGATCAAGCAGCATACCTTCTTTGGCATAAACTTTGGAATCCGGGCTGCCAAACAGTTCAAATATATCCGGCGGGTTGCCTGCAGCCATCTCTCCACGAAGCTTCTCCTTCCGATTCACATCGGATTCGACACCATCCAGCGTAAAAGTCAGGTTGGGTATTTCACCTTCAACTTTGTCCACAACATCCTGCAGGATGGCCAGTCGTTTCTGTTTGTCAGCCCCTACTTGAGTGTGGCGGAGAAGCATCTCAATCGGTTCCTTACTTGTCTCCCCCGCAGGTGTATTGCCTGCGCCCTGCTGTGGCTCGGTACTTGAGCTTGCACATCCCGCCAAAGTCCATGAAGTGATAAGCAATAATGAAAGCAGCAACGTCATTCCTTTTTTCATCTGGTTGACCCTCCTCAAGATATTGAGCATTTGGCTTTACACTCTGATTATAAAAAGCCGGAGCTTACATCGTAAGGATGACAATTCATCAATGGAGGGATAAAATCCTTCACTGGACCCATAATCTTGCATTTCCAATGGATAACAGCAAAAAAACAGCCCCTGCGAAACATGTTCGCAAGGACTGCTTGGTTGATTGTTTTTATTATATATAAAGGTTAGATTACTTACCTGAACAAGCCACGCCAGCCGTTTCCTGGCGACCTTGTTCGATCAGGCGATACGCCCGCTCCACTTCTTCTTCACTTGGTGAAGGAACTCCATCCAGTGGATATACTTTACCGAGCGCTTCCCATTTGTAGATCCCCATCTGATGGTATGGGAGAATTTCGAACTTTTCGACGCCATTCAATGTTCCGATAAACCGTCCGAGGTTAAGCAAATCCTCTTCCTCGTTATGAATACCAGGCACATACACGTGGCGTATCCACATTTTCCGACCTTGCTCCGATAACCACTTGGCTGTTTTCAACGTTCTCTCGTTGGATTTGCCTGTCAACTTGATGTGTTTCTCATCATCAATATGCTTGAGGTCCAACAGAACCAGGTCCGTGTGATCCAACAGATCGTGAATCCGTTCCGGTTCGTTAAACCCGTTGCTGTCCAGTGTCGTATGCAATCCCCAGCGCCGCTTCACTTCCTTGAAGATTTCGGCTACAAAGTGAGCCTGTAACGTTGGTTCTCCACCAGATATCGTGAGTCCGCCTCCGGAGCTGCGGTAGTAAGACAGGTAAGGCTCAATTTCAGCCAGTACCTCCTCAAGCGTCATTTCTTTTCCGCCATCCAGCGCCCATGTATCAGGGTTGTGGCAATATTGACATTTGAGTAGACATCCTTGCATAAAAAGCACAAAGCGGATGCCTGGGCCGTCAACCGTCCCGAAAGTTTCGAGTGAATGAATATGTCCGTTAACCATGCTGCCTCTTCCTTTCTGTATCCGCATCCGCTGTGCGTTTAATATGATTTGGAATATCTTGCTCTAGCGGTTTTCTACTTGCAAATTAATTACATCGAGCCATGGAACGTACGGTTGATGACATCCAACTGTTGTTCACGAGTCAGTTTAATGAAGTTAACCGCATATCCGGATACCCGTATAGTCAATTGTGGATAGTTTTCCGGGTGATCCATCGCATCAATCAATTGCTGACGATCAAATACGTTAACGTTCAGGTGATGAGCGTTTTGACCAAAGTAACCGTCCATCATCGCAGTCAGATTGGATTTACGTGTAGTCTCTTCTTTACCCAATGCTTTTGGCACGATGGAGAAGGTGTTGGAAATACCATCAAGACTGTGTTCATAAGGCAATTTGGCTACAGAGCCAAGGGATGCCAGTGCACCTTTTTTGTCACGACCATGCATTGGGTTTGCGCCTGGAGCAAATGGTTCACCTGCTTTACGACCATCCGGTGTAGTCCCTGTTTTCTTACCGTATACCACGTTGGAAGTGATCGTCAGAACGGATTGTGTTGGAACTGCGTTACGGTAAGCTTTGTGTTTGCGAATCATGCCCATGAAGTTCTCGACCAGTTCAACAGCAATGCTGTCTACGCTGTCTTCATTGTTACCGTAACAAGGGAAGTCTCCTTCGATTTCGAAATCAACTGCGATGCCTTGTTCGTTACGAATTGGTTTTACTTTGGCATATTTGATTGCACTCAGTGAATCTGCTGTAACCGACAAACCAGCGATACCACAAGCCATCGTACGTACAATGTCACGGTCATGCAATGCCATCTCGATACGTTCATAGCTGTATTTATCGTGCATGTAGTGAATGACGTTGAGGGTGTTCATGTACAGCTTCGCCAGCCACTCCATCATTGGTTTGAAGCGTTTCATAACCTCATTGTAATCCAGTACTTCGCTAGTGATGGCAGGATACTCAGGTCCAACTTGTGCTCCGGATTTCTCGTCACGACCACCGTTGATCGCATACAGGAGAGCTTTAGCCAGGTTGGCACGAGCACCGAAGAATTGCATTTGTTTCCCGATCTTCATAGCCGACACACAGCATGCAATACCGTAATCGTCACCGTAGATCGGACGCATCAGATCATCATTTTCATACTGGATTGAGCTGGTTTCGATGGATACTTTGCTGCAATAATCTTTGAAAGCTTCTGGAAGTTTCGTTGACCAGAGAACAGTCAAGTTCGGTTCTGGTGCAGGACCCAAGTTGTGCAGTGTATGCAGGAAACGGAAGCTGTTTTTGGTTACGCGTGTTTCACCATTCACAGACATGCCACCGATGGACTCAGTCACCCATGTTGGATCTCCACTGAACAGTTCGTTGTAATCCGGTGTACGCAGGAATTTGACAATCCGCAGTTTCATTACAAAATGGTCAACCAATTCCTGAGCCTGTTCTTCGGACAGAATGCCTTCTTGCAGGTCACGTTCAATGTAGATATCCAGGAAAGAAGATACACGTCCCAGTGACATCGCAGCACCGTTCTGTTCTTTGATTGCAGCGAGATAACCGAAGTACAACCATTGGAATGCTTCTTTTGCTGTTGTCGCTGGCAAGGAAATATCGAACCCGTGCATATCGCCCAATTGTTTCAATTCTTGCAATGCACGAATCTGTTCAGACAATTCTTCCCGCAGACGAATGACATCTTCATCAATAACATCAACTTCGAGTGCATTCAGTTCGCCTTTTTTGTTACGAATCAGGAAGTCTACCCCGTACAAAGCTACACGACGATAGTCACCGATGATCCGGCCACGGCCATAAGCATCTGGCAGACCTGTAATAATTCCTGCTTTACGCGCTGCACGCATATCGGAAGTATAAGCATCGAATACACCTTGGTTGTGTGTTTTGCGAATGTTTGTAAATATATCAATGACGCCTTGAGGCAATTCGAAGCCATACGCTTCACATGCATCAATCATCATCCGGATTCCGCCTGTTGGTTGAATGGAACGTTTGAACGGAGCATCGGTCTGAACGCCGACAATCTGCTCTTTGGATTGATCCAGATAACCGGGTTGGTGAGAAACAATAGTCGCTGGTGTGTTTACATCAACGTCAAGGACACCGCCGTTATCCCGTTCTTTTTTGGTCAGATCAGATACGATATCCCACAATTCTTTGGTATTCTGGGTTGCACCTGCGAGAAATGCTTCGTCACCGTAATACGGAGACAAGTTGTGTGCCAGAAAATCATTCACATCTACGGATTTGGTCCATGTTCCTTTGGTAAAGTTTCTCCAGCCTGTTTGTTGTTTGACATCTTTTTCAATCACCGACATCGTAATCCCTCCACTAATTTGGATTTCTGGACACATAACATCTTGCTTCATTCGTAGCATTGTGTGCCCAGAGCCGCGATTAATGTGAATTGTTTCACATAAACCGGAACATGTTCTCTCTACTTGGGAACCGGAACCGCGGGATGAATGTTTTTCTTACATTTTCAGTATACGACTTGGGGCTTTCATCATCTGTGATTTTTGTCACAAAGTCAGTGAAATAACTCACTCCACCTGCGCTGTGTCTCATTGCCCCCTGTAAATTCACACTTAGCCACTGCGCGGGCAGAACAACTTCCGATCGCTGTTATCCCCGGATTTTTTCAATTTTATATCTCAAAGGGGAAAATCCGAGGATAAAGGCGAACGCTCCGCTTCTTCAGTTTTTTCTGCCCTCTCCGTTATTGTGTGAACATCTGGCTCAAACAGCCACATCACGAATTCCATTACTACCTCTTTAGAACCCTTTTGCTCCTCTATGCTTGGAGCAAACCAAATTTTAAAATACTCCTGAAAAACAGGTGCTTCGCTCTTTTGTTTTTCTGCCCTTTCTTTATTGTCGAACATCTGGCTCAAACAGCCACGTCACGGATTCCGTGTAACCTCTCTAGAACCCTTTGCTCCTCTATGCTCGGAGCAAACCAAATCTTAGAATAACCCCTGAAAAACAGATGCTTTACTCTTCTGTTTTTCTGCCCTCTCGTTATTGTGTGAAAGACGGCAATCGGGGCTCCCCATTTGGGGAACCCTGATCTTCTTACCGTAAGGCACGCGTCGTTCTAAGTTTATTATTCAAACTTTCCGTAGAAAGCGTTGCGGTATACATCAGCCAGTTCAGTTACCAGCGGTAACTTCGGATTGGCGGTTGTACATTGGTCTTCGAAGGCACGGTCTGCCAGATAATCTACATGTGCTTCAAAGTCTTTGGCATCAAAGCCGATTTCCTGGAACGATTCTTCAATGCCTAATGTTTTGTTCAGGTTACGAATGGCGTTGATGAGACTGGTTACGCCTTCTTCTGTCGTACGAGCAGGCAATCCCAAGATGCGGGCGATTTCGGCATACCGCTCATCCGCTACAAAGTGCGAATATTTCGGGAATGATGCAAATTTGGTCGGTTTTTTCGCGTTGTAACGAATGACGTGTGGCATCAGAATCGCATTGGTGCGTCCGTGTGCGGTGTGATACTGACCGCCCCATTTGTGCGCCAAGCTGTGGTTAATGCCCAGGAATGCGTTGGCAAACGCCATACCTGCAATCGTGGAAGCATTATGCATTTTCTCACGTGCCAGTTTATCTCCTTGCAGTGCCGATTGCTCCAGGTATTGGAACACCAGTTGAATGGCTTTGATCGCAAGTCCGTCCGTGTAATCATTTGCCATAACAGATACATAAGCTTCAATCGCATGCGTCAGTACGTCCATACCTGTATCGGCAACAGCTGTTTTAGGCAGGGAGTATACAAACTCCGGATCAACAATCGCTACGTCTGGTGTCAGCTCATAGTCGGCCAATGGATATTTGGTGTTACCTTGATTTTTGTCTGTGATAACAGCGAACGAGGTCACTTCAGAACCTGTACCGGATGTGGTTGGAATCGCTACAAATTTCGCTTTTACGCCGAGACGTGGATATTTGTAGATCCGTTTGCGGATATCCATGAATTTTTGTTTCAGGTCGTTGAAGTCCGTGTCTGGGTATTCATAGAACAACCACATGGCTTTGGCAGCATCCATCGGTGATCCACCGCCGAGTGCGATAATGCAGTCTGGTTGGAAGCGGCGCATCATTTCGGTTCCGCGGTCTACCGTTGTTGTGGATGGATCTGGCTCAACATCGGAGAATACTTCGATCGCTACTGGCATTTGGCGTTGACGCAGATAGTGTTCTACCTTTTCAACATATCCAAGCTTCACCATCATGGCATCCGTAATAATCGCTACACGTGTGATGTCAGGCATTTTGGCAAGATACTGCGTTGCCCCTTTTTCGAAATAGACTTTGTTCGGCACTTTGAACCATTGCATATTCACGGTACGGCGAGCCACCCTTTTCACATTGATTAAGTTCACAGCGGTTACGTTGGAAGAAGTCGAGTTACGTCCGTATGATCCGCATCCCAGTGTCAATGACGGCATGTTTGTGTTGTAGATATCCCCGATGGCACCGTGTGTGGATGGTGAGTTCACAATAATCCGTCCAGTTTGCAGACGATCTGCGAATTTGCCAATCACTTCTTCATTTGTGGAGTGGATAACCGAGGAGTGACCCATGCCGCCAAAAGCAACCACTTCTGCTGCACGTTCAATTCCCTCTGCTGCCGTTTTAACTTTGTAACAAGCCAGTACCGGGCTTAATTTCTCAGCCGACAATGGGAATTTTGTACCTACCCCTTCAATCTCGGCCACGAGAATTTTGGTGCCTGCTGGAACTTCAATACCGCACAATTTCGCAATGCTTACCGCAGATTGACCAACAATCGCCGGGTTCACCGCACATTTCTCGGCATTAATCGCACCCGCTGTCAATTTTGCTGCTTCATCTTTGTTAACAAAGTAACAGCCGTTCGCAATCATTTTTTTCTTCACTTGATCAAAGATCGGTTCTTCAATGATGACCGCTTGTTCAGAAGCACAGATCATGCCGTTATCGAAAGACTTCGACAGGATCAAATCCGTTACTGCCTGATTGATATCCGCGCTTTTCTCGATGAAGCAAGGTACGTTACCCGGTCCTACGCCCAGTGCAGGTTTACCACAGCTGTACGCTGCACGTACCATGCCTGATCCGCCTGTTGCCAGAATGAGAGCCACATCATTGTGATTCATCAGTTCGTTTGTACGATCCATGGAAGGATCATCAATCCATTGAATACAATCTGCTGGTGCACCATGTTTCACAGCCGCTTCCAGCAGGATTTTGGCAGCTTCCCGGCTACAATTCTGTGCAGATGGGTGGAAACCAAAGATGATCGGGTTACGCGTCTTGATGGAGATCAGTGCTTTAAACATCGTCGTTGATGTTGGATTGGTAACGGGTGTAATCCCCATAATAATGCCGACCGGCTCCGCAATTTTCTGGAAGCTCTCATATTCGTTATCTTCAATCACACCTACGGTTTTGTCATACTTGATGCTGTGGTACACATATTCTGTTGCAAATATATTTTTGGTGATCTTATCCTCATATACTCCGCGGCCTGTTTCTTCTACGGCCATCTTAGCGAGCATCATGTGTTTATCCAGACCCGCAAGCGCCATCGCTTGCACAATCCGGTCAATCTGCTTCTGGTCCATCTTCATGAATGCAGCGTGTGCTTTATTCGCTTTGTCGATTAACGTTTGAATATACTGACCTGCTGTCGGTTCTTTTGCTGGGGCGACTTCGTTCTTTACAGCCATCTCCCTCATCCTCCTAAAGGTTCGTATTAGTTTGTCTCTCTCGTTTACATTCACATCGTAACATGACAATAAACTTAATTATGTGATTTTTTTCACAAAGTATAACAAATTTAATTTAAGTTTTGTAGTGTCCTTCATACGACCATTTTCACTTCCTATTTAAAATATAGGGCTGTAAAATTCATCCTCCCCATTAAAAGTGAATTTTATCACAATGTTTGAAATTTCGTCATTTTTGCCCCCTTTCCTTCCCCCTCAAACGGTAAGATTAGGTATATACTGAACTTAAAAATTGAACCACCGCAATTTGTACCGTCCTTCTTCCCGGCCGAGATGACCCTGATCAGGACGGCAACGGTTTGCGGCGAACCTCGGAGGCTACTGCTTATTACAGAAGGTCGTCCGATGGACACAAAGGGGAGATAGATTTATGAGAGAACTAACAACTGTACTGGAAAAGCGCGGTAATACCAACTGTTTCTCGGAAGCAAATTTCAACCATCTGTTGGTTACCATGAAAGATAGAACCTATCCGGAAGGTACACATCTGTACTGGGAAGGCGACATCTCTGACAAACTTTATTATATGAAACGGGGTCGTGCCCAGATCACCAAATCCACGGATGAAGGCAAGGAACTGATCATGTACATGTATCAATCCGGTGATATGATTGGGCAGGCTGATCCCTTCTTTGGCTCTAAACACAGCTTCTCTGCGGAAGTATTAGAGGATAGTGAGATCGGTGTACTGGAGCATAAAGACCTGGAGATGTTAATCTGCCAGCATTGTGACTTTGCGATCGACTTTATGAAATGGATGGGCATCCACCACCGGTTGACACAGACCAAATTCCGGGATCTCATGTTATACGGCAAACCGGGTGCACTCTGCTCCACCCTCATTCGGTTGTCGAATTCGTATGGTGAGCCTCATGGAGAGCATGTCATTATTCACAAAAAAATTACCCACACGGATCTGTCCAATATGATTGGAGCCACTCGTGAAAGTGTAAACCGCATGTTAAGCGACCTGCGTAAGAAAGATGGGATTGAATATGACAATGGCATGATTGTCATCAAAGATCTGAAGATGCTGCAAGGGATCTGTCACTGTGAGCTTTGCCCGAACGAGATCTGTCGTATTTAATATTTGACTATGCAATCGGAAATTGCTTATATATTTCAATGAAAAAAAGCCCATCTCTCTAAAAAGAGATTGGGCTTCTTGGTATACTTAGGATGCATTGGTCAATTCAAGCTTTACCGCATCACGTGGATTCAATTTCATGTCCAAACCATTTTCCATTAATTCTTTGTCATTCACCATAATGACCCACCGCTCATTCATACGAGGCGTGACATTCTCGACCGAAACGACAAATTTGTTATTCTCCGACATTCTTACAATGCCGCTGGACTTCAACACATCGCGAACTGTGCACTCCTGAACATAGACGCCAGCATATTGACGATTAAGAGTTGGCATAATGTTTCCACCGCTAACCTTGAGTAACGTTGTCTGATATGCAACGCCATCCCCCCCACTGTCAGCGGCTTTCACGTAAATGATCACTTCATCTTTGGCATGAAGCTCCATGTCCCAATCTTCCTGCTCAATATCCTTGCCATTTAATTTGACAGCCCAGCTAAGCGAAGAATCCAGAGAAACTTCACCGACGGATTGAATCCGTTTGCCATCTGCCGTAAAATCAACCAGTCCGCTATTGAGTAATGCTTTTTTGATTGTCAAACCCTCACTAAAATCTCGCTTAATGGACTTTGTTGCATCAGGCAAAAACGTACTGCCATCTACAGCCACTGTAATTGTATTCGCTGTTTCTGTCTCTTTGACAATTGGCTGCTCAGAAGGCTGTGTCTCACTACAACCAGCCAAGATCGCCAGTAGGAGCAAACATACACCTATGTAACCGGGGATTTTCTTCATCATGTAGGTAACACCACCCTGCGTAAAATCATTCACCCTGTTGTCCATAACCTCTATTATGGCACAACCTTCGGCAAAAAAAAGTGTCAAAGCCGTTACTTTTATAGGGTTCCGCCTCCAAATAAGGCTTGTACAAGAAAGAGAGCCTGCACACAGGCTCTCCAATCTAAATTATTTTCACGTTATCATTGGTTGCGTTATCATTGGACACAAGCCTGCATGTATGTCCGTCCTCCATCGCCATCTTTCAGATATGGATTAAGTCCGAAGAACTGCTCCTCAGACACATATACCCCTGTCAGCAATCGCCCTTCAAGTAATCCACCATCCACCTGTACGCAGCATGAAGGTGCATCTACATACTCCTGATACAACGGAATCTGCCCATATTGTTGATGTACCTTGAATACCTTGCCTTGCTCATGCAAAGGTCGTTCCGAGAAATAGGTAGGCACAATATAACGGGCAATGACATCCAATTCCTGCACGCTATAAAAGGGTTCATCACCAAGCCATGGTGCAAACATTCGAATCTTCTCATATTGAGACCAGACAACCGCCTGAATCAGCATTTCTGCCTGAACCAGCCGACCTTCTCCCACATCCAGAACCCATTGCTTACCATGGATAGTTTCTTCCATCTGAGACATCGTTGAATCAGGTTGCCCCAGCTCACATCCGATACACTTCCAGCCCCTGGACGTTTGAATCCATTTTTGCAGCACCGCCGGAGCTAATCTCGGACCATCGCTGTTCACAGAATGCGTATTCAATTGGGCAAGATCATCCTTAACCGATCGGGAATATGCTGTGCGCTTGAATAACTCTGCAGCTTTTTTGTAAATTAGATGGACCTGAATGGATGCGCTCTCAAGTTCTGCAATATCTTTCTTGCCGTAGCGTACTTCACGGGATAAGCTTTCTTCTCTCATGACGAGTGGGCCTCCTTCGCTCCGGCCGTCTGTGGCCATTTTCTATAGATTATACTACAACTCATGACAACATGTGCATAGCCCAAGAGAAAAACGCCGCTCCACCTAATCCTTAAGACAAAAACCCCTGATTTCCACGGAAATCAGGAGTCTATGTCATTCATGCAACGAATGCGGGTGATGCTTATACGTTAGTCAACCCACTGCTCAGCCCAGTCTTGAATTTGATTCATGACAGGCTGGAGCGCTCTACCTTTATCCGTCAGTTCATATTCAATACGAACCGGCGTCTCGGGATAGACGTGACGAACCAGAATACCTTCACCCTCCAGATCTTTCATCCGTTCGGATAACATCTTATCACTCATGGATGGGATCAGATTGGAGATATCCTTGAATCGCTTCGAACCACTCATCAACGTTTGAATAATTAAACCATTCCAGCGCTTGCCCAAAAAAGAAAACGCCGTCTCAAAACGCGGACACATCCGCAAGTCTTGACCTTCCACATTAATCACCTCTTTAGAGATCACTCAAATCAACTTACATTTTGTTAGTATATTTCATAATAACATATTTAAGCTTCAAAGAAAACGCCTGCAACTAAAAAGTTTAAATTTTAGAAGCATAACATCCAAAATGGATCATACATCCCAGTATACATTACACGCTGCGTCGTAACCATGGGAATTATCGTATAACTTCCCCATAGTACTATCTTACCCAAAAAGAACCCAACTGCCACAGTCATCATCGACTCGGAGAAGGGTTCCTGGGTATATGCTTGCGTTTACGTTATCTATATCAGTTCAACTAAAGAATATTTACACTAGCACTCCGATGTCAGAACAACTTTCCGATCGCTGTTATCCCCAGATTTTTTGATTTCTTTTTAAAGGGAGAAAATCCGGGGATAAAGGCGCACGCTCCGCTTCTTCAAGTTATGGCTGCCCTCTCCGTTGATGTGTAAATGTTAGTTGAACTGAATATATCTTTCACGAAGCAAATTATGAATTAAACTAGCACGCCACCAAATGGTCTTACAGGTTCACTCTTGCCAAATTCAGGCTTAAAGCTGCGGGCAGGATATGCCCATTTCACTGCGTTACTAATCACTCTTAATATTTCCGGTTTGTAATAGGTCGGATACGTCTCATGACCTGGTCGGAAATAAAAGATTTTACCTTCACCACGCCGGAACGTACATCCGCTCCGGAATACTTCCCCACCCTGGAAGTTGCTTACAAACACCAGTTCATCCGGCACTGGAATATCGAAGAATTCACCGTACATCTCTTCTTTTTCCAATACAATCTTGCCTTCGATGCCATCCGCAATCGGATGAGATGGGTTAACACACCATACAATTTCCTGTTCGTCAGCTACACGCCATTTCAGATCGCAGCTGGTTCCCATCAGCGCTTTGAATGGTTTGGAGAAATGACCTGAATGGAGCACAATCATTCCCATCCCGTTCAGCACTCGCTGCGCAACCTTCTGTGAGATCTCATCGCTTACGCGATCATGTGCCATATGTCCCCACCATATGAGCACATCTGTGGAATTCAGCACTTCATCACTTAATCCGTGTTCAGGCTGATCCAGTGTAGCTGTACGAATAGCAAAGCCTTCGCCGTCAAGTCCGTCAGCCAGTGCTCGATGCAGACCATCCGGGTAGACTTCCCTTACTTCATCGTGAATTTTCTCATGGACAAATTCATTCCAAATGGTGACGTTGATCATATTCAATTTCCCCCTAGTGTAACTCTAAACCCACCACATATCGCCCAGCGGTTCTTCGATTAATACTTGCTGGAGATTTTGCACGGCTTTAGAGAATCCTTCTTCAACCGACATCAGACCGTCTTCGTGCTCAATACTTACTACATAATCATATCCGACCAGACGCAAGGCACTCATAATGTCTGCCCATGTCTTGTTATCATGTCCATAACCAACCGAGCGGAACTGCCAAGCCCGATCCAGCATATTGGTATAGTCCTGCATATCCGTTACACCGTGTTTGTTCACGTTTACCGGATCAATCGTTGTATCTTTGGCATGGAAGTGATGGATGGCTCCTTCACGTCCCAAGATGTGAATTGCCTGAACCGGATCAATACCTTGCCACCACATGTGACTTGGGTCCAGATTGGCTCCGATCACTTCACCTGCTGCTTCACGCAGTCTAAGCAACGTTGCTGGAGTATGAACGGAGAATCCACCGTGCAGCTCCAATCCAACTTTTACGTTACGATCTGCTGCAAATTTACCCCACTCTGTCCAGTAAGGGATAACTTTGTTCTCCCACTGCCACTTCAGGATTTCCTGGAAATCATTCGGCCATGGTGCAACAGGCCAGTTGGGATATTTGGCATCCTCATGGTCTCCCGGACAACCGGAGAATGTATTCACTACAGGTACTTCCAGCTTCTCAGCCAGTTCTACCGTTTTAACAAAATCATCGTGAAATCCTTTGGCAATATCCTTTTGCGGATGTAGCGGGTTACCGTGACAGCTGAGTGCACTGATGGTCAAACCGCGTGATTCCACTGCATTTTTGAAGTTTTTCAATGCTGTAGGATTGCTTAACAACTCATCTGGCTTACAATGTGCATTGCCTGGATGTCCGCCTGTTCCGATCTCTACTGCTTTTAATCCCTTGGATGCTACATAATCAAGAGCATCCTCCAATTTACGTCCTCCGAATAGTACCAAAAATACGCCGAGTTTCAAGTGCGATTCCTCCCTGGATTAGATATCGTATGATTGCTGAATTCATGAATATTGAACTGTATACAATTACCGTTCAGATCACATGCCTGTTTGATTAGTGTGGAAAATCGAGAGTGTTTCTATCCTGAAATTGAACGTAAGAATACTGGTTATTCTGCATCACCCGTAAGAGCATCAAGCTTGGAACACTTTTTACTCAGACTAGTGGGATTCCACGGTTTCAATCTCAGTTTGAACTGTGCGAGTTACTGCAAAAGAATCATAGCTGCTCTCCAGATGTACATGCTTGCCTTCAAGTGAAGAACGCTGGAATGAATGCATGGCTTCCAGTACGTGATAAGCTAGCTTGCCACTGGCTTTGTGTTCCCGTCCGGCACGAATGGATTCAACCATTTCCGTTACGCCGATGCCTCGTTCGTTTTGTCCACTTTCGAAGACTGGTTTGACCGTCTCCCAAGTGTCTTGACCGTATCTGCGAACCTTCACTTCCCCGTTAAAATAATTGGGGTCCGGTACACTAAGCGTACCTTCTGTACCATAGATTTCAATACGTGGCAGATCCGAAGCTCCGCGAATATCGAAACTGGTAATCATGGTTGCAATGGCACCTTCTGCAAAATCAATGGTTCCTGCCAAGTGGGTAGGCGTCTCTACTTGCAGTGCTGTACCTTCCTTCGGCCCAGAGCCAATCTTGCGATCTGCAATCTGTATGCCTGCCGAGGCGCTGATTCTGCGTATCGGTCCAAGCAACGTAATCAGAGCGGTCAGGTAGTAAGGTCCCATATCAAACATCGGTCCGCCACCTGCGACATAAAAGAACTCCGGATTAGGATGCCAAGCTTCTGGTCCTCCGCCCATGAAGAATGAAGTCGCTGCAACCGGCTTGCCAATCAGCCCATCCTCAATGGCTTTACGAGCTGTCTGTATGCCTGAACCAAGGAAGGTGTCCGGTGCAGAACCAACATACAATCCCTTTTCCTCAGCCAACTCAACAACCTTGCGACCATCCTCAAGAGAAATGGCCAGCGGCTTCTCGGCATACACATGTTTGCCTGCTTCGAGTGCAGCCAGATCGGTCATCGCGTGACTGCCAGGAACCGTAAGGTTCAACACAAGTTCAATTTCGTTATTTTGCAGCAACTCATCTACATTGTAAACGTTTGCGATATTAAATTCATCTGCCCGTTCCTGAGCGCGTTCACGAATCAAATCCGCAACAGCCACGACTTCAATGACCGGGTTGTTTTTGAGATTTTCCAAGTAGATGGCGCTGATGTTACCACACCCGATGATGCCTGCTTTCATTTTCTCCACTGTGACGTTCATCTCCTTACGCATGGTGAAAATCTGCGTTTGAATGGTTGAGATACATATGTTTTGTTGGATGTTTCCTGTTCCTTAAATCTAATACTATGGTATTCCGTTTCAGCTTCAATTAAAATGAATAATATGATTGAAACATGAACTATCTGGTCATAATTTTCAAATTGCAAGGAGTATGCCCATGCCGACAGATCAATCCTGCCAAGTTCTTACAGCAGGCTTTTCGTTTCATCGTAAACCCTACGCTATGGTGCAGCCTGAAGGGATGAAGAACTACCTGTTAAGACTGCAAACAGACGGACGTTGCCGTGCACGCATAGACGGGGACATGTCCCTGGTGGATGCGGGCGATCTGCTTCTTTTTGATCCTGACGAACCCTATGAGCTGAGAATAGACAATGAAACCAATCCGATGGGAGAACGACTGGTGGAGAGTGGTGACTATCACATCTTCTTTAATGGTTCCTGGGTGGATGAGTGGTGGAAACGGCACAAACGGCCGACCCGGATCAAAGTCGAACTGACGGAAAGTCTTTTGGTCCTGTTTCGACAGCTCGTACTGGAACAGCGCCGCATCTCCAATCCTTATCCGGAAATTTCAAGTTATTATATGCGAATTTTATGTCTCGAAGTGGATCGTCTGCTCGCGGAGCATCCAACGATAACCAACACCAATTATGTGGCTTATGAGATCAAAAACTACATTGAAGAAAACGCTTCCTCTTTATTCAAGCTCGATGATGTGGCAACACATATTGGCATCAGTGTCTCACGGGGTGTTCACCTCTTCAAAGAAGCGTTTGGCAAAAGCATCATGCAATACACGCTTGACGTACGGCTGAATATGGCCAGGGAACGGATTATTTTCAGTCCAATGACCCTGGAGCAAGTGTCTGAGTCTTCCGGCTTTAACAACTATACCTATTTTCATCGGGTATTCCGTTCCCGGTTCGGCATGTCGCCGAAGGAATTCCGCGTCATTCACCGGGAACAGATGTAATCATACCAGTATACGTAAGTTGAACTTATTTGCGCGCGGCTATGGCCTCGGATACAACCATTGCCAGATCTTCATTGCCAAACATGGACAACACGCCAAGTACCGTATCATCCGGGATTTCACCGGCTTCCTCCTTGGATACAATCAGCTTCTGCACCTGCTGCAAACGCTCGTTGCTCTGCTGATTCGGGTAGGCTTGCCGGTACATCTCCTCCGGGTCCAAACCATTATTGACACACCACTGGGCAAATACGAGGATCATCATCTCTTCTTCCTGTTTATAGGTTTCTACAACAGCTTCCTCGATCTGTTTATTACGTTCCTTTTCATATTCATCCATGACTTGTATTCCTCCGTATGTGTATTCTGCAATTATTTGCGAATCAATTGTTCCGCCAGTTCATGACTGTCCATGACGTGACTTGCACTGATCAGGCAATCATCAGGTGAGTCCAGACAAGCCAGGAAATTATCAACTGCTCCGCTAAAACCTCTGCGTGTTAACACGGTGTCCCAGCTCCCGAACGTTTCTTTGGTTTCCAGACTCCCCTGTTCCATGCAGCTGATCGTGTCCATGTTCACCACTTCAACAGAGCGTCCACCACCATGCAATTCGATCTTCTCCAGATCTGCCCCAGCTTCACGCACCATATCGAATCGACCGTAGGCTGTTCTGCCCAGCTTGGCCGTTCCGGTTGCATGCAGCAGTCTGTCCAGATCATTCTTCCGAATCCATTGATGAAGCAACTCCACATTATGATCCGAGTACCACAACATCAGATCCAGTATATGGATGAGATCATCATAGATGGTTTCTGCCGCAGGACGATCCTGAATGCCTGTACGATGTTTGGTCACTGTAAGGGACTCGAAGCCTTTTCCACCCTGCATCCATTCTTTCGCTTTTTGGTACATCGGTGCGAATCTACGGTTGAAGCCTACTGCGAGTAGCAGCCCTTGTGCCTCGGCAAAAGCAGTCATCTCTTCCGACTCCCGAATCGTATAGGATAACGGTTTGTCTACGTACACGGCTAATCCCTGTTCCAGACATTGCATGACAATGTCAAAGTGCGCTTCCGTTGCTGTATGTACAAACACCGCATCCAAGTCCCAGGACAACAGTTCTTTCAGATCCGTTGTTCCCCGTTCTAATCGATACGCCTCCTGAACGGCTTTGACCGGCTCCGGAGATCGGTTCATAATGCCTACAATCTCCACGTTCGGATGAGCTGTTAACAGCGGCAAATATACTTTACGTGCAATATCGCCGAGGCCGATAATTGCAACTCGTTTACGTTGGGTTGTTTCCATGATGATCATTCCACCTTCAGTTCGGTTCTATATTTCCACGTCCTATAGTGTAACCCTTCGGACAGCAACTTGCCAGTGATTGCAGCACACTTCGCACGAATTGTTCAGACAATGGGCGAACGTGGTAAACTTAGGAGGAACAGCAGTACAGATCGGGACACGACCAGACCTGCCTGATCTGAAAGGAGCGTTTGGGATTTTGCGAAAATGGTTATGGCTTCTGTTATATGTTTTACTTGCAGGAGTCACGTTTATTTACAGATATGAACTGCTGGCCTGGACCGATCTTCATCAGTCCATTCCGCTGTTACTCGCCATGGCAACATTGTTTGCTCTTGTGCCTGTAATTCCTTATAAGTTTGTTATTATCGCCTTTGGTTACAGTTACGGTACCACCACGGCAGCCTGGATATGCTGGCTTGGCACCACACTTGCAGCCATGCTCGTGTATGGCGGAGCAAGAACCATCTTCAGACATCAGGCGAGATCGTACCTCGAACGTATTCGGGGTCTGAACCGTTTTACCACATGGATGGAAGCACATCCGTTCATGGGTGTCATGTCGATGCGACTGTTGCCGATCGTGCCTCAGATGGCCGTTAATATCTACGCAGGTATAACGTACACGCCATTCTGGGTCTTCATGCTTGCCACGGCCATTGGGAAAATGCCAGCGATTTTTGTATTTGCCTATGCAGGTGCACAAGCTGAAACCTCAATCTGGTTGAGCTTGGCCATCCTTGCCGGATATCTGGTGTTCATGGCCATTGTATTGCTCTTATTTCGCTTTCGGTCACGCAACAAAGCCTGAATTCAGAATTCGCAAACCGTTCAGATTCAGCTTGTTTTATTCCGGCTTGGTTGGCTTGCCAATTCAGGATATAATAGAAGAGCAAGCCTAATGCTTGTGTAACAAGTTTAATAAAACGGTAGATTGCTGGAGCTCGAACACGAGCGCTAAATCTTCATCAGAAATGGAGTGACTATAGCATGGAACAACATTCAAGTGAGTTAGCAACTTTTGCAGGCGGATGCTTCTGGTGTATGGTATCCCCCTTTGAAGAACTGCCCGGTATTCATAAGATCGTATCGGGTTATACAGGAGGACATACCGAGAATCCAACATATGAAGAGGTCTGCTCGGAGACAACAGGACATGTAGAGGCTGTGCAAATTACGTTTGACCCTGCCATCTTCCCTTATAAGAAACTGGTTGAACTGTTCTGGCAGCAGATTGATCCTACGGATACAGGCGGGCAATTCCATGACCGTGGATCTTCCTATCAGACGGCCATCTTCTATCACAGCGAAGAACAGCGCCAGATTGCGGAAACTTCCAAAGCGGAGCTGGGACAAAGCGGACGTTTTGATAAACCAATCTTCACTCCGATTTTGCCAGCCAAACCGTTCTATGAAGCGGAAGAACATCACCAAAATTATCACCGGAAGAACCCTGCCCATTACAAACGCTACAGCAAAGGTTCTGGACGTGTAGATTTCATCGAACGCAACTGGACCGGTAACGTGGATAAAGACGGGCTGAAAGAGCGTTTGACGCCGATTCAATATGAAGTTACGCAGAACAGCGCGACCGAGCCTGCATTCCATAACGAATTCTGGGATCACCACGGTGATGGTATCTATGTGGACATCGTATCTGGCGAGCCATTGTTCAGTTCTACCGACAAATACGACTCCGGCTGCGGCTGGCCGAGCTTCACACGTCCCTTGCGTGACCACAACGTGAAGGAAAAAACCGATCTCAGCCACTTCATGATTCGTACCGAAGTGAGAAGTCGTGAGGGCGATTCCCATCTGGGTCACCTGTTCAACGATGGTCCTGCCGAAGCAGGTGGAATGCGTTATTGCATCAACTCTGCGGCACTTCGTTTTGTACCCAAAGAAGACTTGCAAAAAGAAGGATACGGTGAGTACGCCGTCCTTTTCCAATAAGTTATAACACAAATACAAAAAGAGCAGTGGGATGATCCCGCTGCTTTTTTGTTGTACATTCTTGTTTTCATAGACGAACTATTGTTGCACAAGAATGCATTGATTAGGTTTGGCTCGAAGAGATTTCCGAATTCAATTGATTGGCAGGAGCCGTCTGATCATTACGAAATTGAATTCGCATCGCTGGAACAATACCCAGGATCATCACGGTAACCGAGATTGCGTAGACGATAAAAATGGATGTGCTGTTCATCAGTACACCTGCCATGGAAGATCCAAGAAGCATACTTCCTATGAATAAAGGTGTGATGGTGCCATTCACTCTCCCGATCAAATGCTCATCTATCCGAGTGACCAAGTATGTGGAGATGATGACGTTGATGAATGCCATACTGATTGAGCTTAAGAAGCTGATCAAAAGGGTCAGCCAGAACCAACTAGATAACACTTCCCCCATCGTGGCTACAGCCAGACACAGCACACCTACAAGCAGAGTTAAGGTCTGGTTCAGCTTAGCACTTACAGCAGCCGCAATACCTCCTCCAATCAATAAACCTACTCCGGACGCACCAGATAAAAACTGTAACGACGTTGCTTCAAGTCCCAGACGTTCAGTGATCAGAAATATTCCAAGTGGACTGATGAGACCCGCTGAAAGCCCTATACAGATGAATACCAGACTAAGCATTTTTAACGAGCGAGATCGAGCAACATATTGCCAGCCCTCTTTGATATCCGCTAATAATGAGGTATTTGTTTCCCGTTGAGTGGCGTCTTTAGGCAGCAATGTGAGTAGAAGCGCAGAGATGAGGAATAAAGTGAGTAATGCGTACATGGATGCCTGAATTCCCATTGCAGTGTATATAAACGTTCCAACGATTGGTCCGAGAATTAAAAACAACGATTGACCACTCTGTGTAATAGCAATTGCAGACTGCAAATGTTCTCCCTTTACATTTCGCCTCACAATCTTTAGAGAGGATGGTTGAGAAAACTGGCTAACGATAGAGGATACAAACGTGGCTACGTATAGAATCTGCCAATACCCGGAAGATAAGACGCCAATAATCATGACAATAGACAACGCACTCAGAATATCCCCCAGTATCATCGTACGTTTGGGATTCCAGCGATCAGCAAGTGCACCGCCTATGATGGAGAAAACAAAAATCGGGGCATATTCAAGTACGGTAATCAGCGAGACAGCTATTGGACTTCCTTGAGTTCGATCCATCACATAGTAGAGGATCGCCATATTTCGGATCCATATCGCCAGATTTTGCAGCAGATCAGACCCTGTCACGATTAAAAAAGCTTTGTTTCTGAACAATGTGTTCATTCTCCATCTCCTCTTTTAAACCGACTGTCCGGTTTATTAATATTTAAAAAGAAAAACTGAGTTACATCAGCTTTTCATAATTAATGTTGTTGAATACCTGCCAGCAGACTGGCCATGCCTTTGTGGTAAATACGACGAATATCCGTCAGGTCCTTCTCATAATAGAGTGTAGTCAATCCGCTAAACAGACCGTAGATGATGTGCATTACATCCTGTGGGTCATCCGGTTTTAACTCTCCATCTTCCATCCCTTTAGTAATAATGGACTCGTATGTCGCATACGGAATTCGGATCAGGGAAAGCATCTCATCAAGCATCTCCTGACTGACGACCTGACCCGAGACAAACTCGTTAATGGCGTGATTCAGCGGGTTAGCCAAATCATCCACGTAATGATCAGCAAGTCCGTACAATTTGTCTATGGCAGTCTTATACCCGGATTCTTTGTCCAGCCAAGCATCCATCCAATCTTCATTGTTAAGCTTGATTAGATACATGAATAACTCTTCTTTGCTTTTGAAATGATAATAGATGCTGCCTTTACTCCGATTGTTAATCGTACATATGTCTTCCATGGAAGTTGCACTATATCCCTTTTGGGCAAACAGTTCCTTGGTATTACGTGCAATGTCTTTCTTTATCTGGGTAACATCTTTTCTTCGTTTAACTTCGATTGGAAAAACCTCCATAAATTAAACCGACTATTCGGTCTAATAGTATCACAGCACAAATACTCCGTCAATTCATTTTGCACAGGCACCCTCTCATTTGCTGTTTCAAAAGGATGTACAAGAGAGTGCCTGGCTACAATTCAGGAAAGAAGAAGTCACATCATACTTACAATCCAACCGATCCAATACGCAAATGGAATTAATAACAACTGTGCCAACAGAGTACCGAATAAACGGGATACGAGCATGCAGCCATAAATCTGATTCATGCGATCCAAACGGATCTCGCCACGTAATGATTTGTCACTGAGCAGAGAAATCCGTGGATCGATCAGGATGGTTAGCAAAATAGTCGCTATTCCGTTAATTAACCCGGTCGATTGGGATGCAGCTACAGCCTGCCCTGGGTAAAGGTACGCTGCGTATAAGCTGGACAGGACACCCGTGGTATAGATTGCGGTTACCGCTACATTAAGCAGCATTAACCGTCTTGGCATCCCATGTTGTACTAATCGTTTGGCCATCTTCCAGGATGGCGGGGTGATGTAATACGTTGCATTTCTAATCTTGCTTCGCTTCAGCATACCGCGAACCATCGCAGGGATGGAACCGGCTGCTTCAAAATGTACAACCATTCTTGATGAGAGCTTCACCATGGTTGGAAAACACAATATGGCTAATGCCGTTCCAATTGTTGCCGCACCCATTAACCAGTGCAGCTGCGCTGCAAAGTGTGGATTGGCTCCACGTGTTGCAGTATCCACTAGATTACCTACCATCGGACCCTGGGCCATATTCGAGGTTCGAGAAATCAACAACAAGATACCTGCCAATGAAATGGCCAACGCGATTCTGCGGGTGCGTAATCCACCGAGGCGGAGCGCGTATGACAAGCTGTCTGCGGCATGAATCAGCATGGTGAACAGCATAGGGATTGCCAGACTAAGACTAAACATATGTATGTACTCCTTTATATTCCTGTTATTGAACTTATTTCTTTCATGGACAGCATTATACTCCTCTGGCTTGCAAAAGTATAGGAACGAGATCCTTTTATATAAGTTGAACTAAAGAATATTTACACTGGACACTCCGATGACAGAACAACCTTCCGATCGCTGTTATCCCCAGATTTTTTGATTCCTTTTATAAAGGGATAAATCCGGGGATAAAGGCGAACACTTCGTTTCTTCAGGTTTTTTCTGTCCTCTCCGTTTCGTGTAAATGTTTATTTCAATTTATATAGATCATCGGTAAATGCACTTACGACCTCGGATGTTCATCGTTTATCCCTCTCCTCACAGGGTAATATACAACTAATCCATTATTGTACAGGAGGGGTTCATATGCCTTGGAACAAACAGGATTATCCGGTATCCATGAAGAACCTGGAACCACGTGTCAGACATAAAGCAATTGAGATTGCCAATGCTCTGCTCGATGACGGGTATGAGGAAGGACGCTCCATTGCCATAGCGACAGCTAAGGCGGAAGAATGGAATGAGAATCATCCCGCACCAGAAAGTTCGAAATCGGACTCCACATCTTCTTCCGATAACTCCAACTCTAAAAAGTCGTCTTCCACAGATCGTCGTCATTCCGAGCCCGTCTCTTCGTCCAAAAGTCATGACAACATCCATGTCGTGCCTACCGACTCCGGTTGGGCGATCAAGGAAGAAGGAAAGTCTACCTATCTGTCGACATTCGATACTAAGGCAGAAGCTGTAGATAAGGCCAAAGAACTGAGTAGCAAACAAAATATTCGAGCGATTATCCATAATCAGGATGGTCAGATTGCTTCTTCGATCAAGCCCTGAATGAATCGGAAAACAACAAAATCCCTTTTGCTGCTGAAGAGCAGTCAAAAGGGATTTTGTATGAACTTTAACTATCAAGACCTGAATATGCATACAGGTTATGGTTGTTCTGAAACGTATGGTTAATTGGATACACCTCTAGCCACCGTAGTCCGTTGTGAAATAGCAGCAGCGTTAACTGCCTTGGCTGCAGCCGATGGCATCGGCAATTTCACAGCCGAAGTTGTAACCACGGTTCCGCGAGCCGGAACACTAACGACGTACGTGATGACTTTGCTGGCAATCCATACGGCCAGAATCGTATATAAAGTTTCTTTTACCGGAAGAAAGAAAAGCGACAATCCCAATACAAAAGCATCGCTGACAAAGAAAACTGTTCCCAGCTTCCATCCCTTCCAGCGGCTAACCAGCACGGCGAGAATATCGTCTCCACCTGTCGCTCCACCGAATCGAAGCACGATCCCAGCGCCTACCCCTGTCAATATACCGGATAGAACTGCCGGAATCCACAGATTTCCGTTAAACGACAATACCAGTGTGGAGTATCGTTCAAAGCCGTCATAGAATAGGGAAAATGCACCGACGCCAAGCAATGCCTGAATCATGAATTTCCAGCCTTTAAGGAACCAAGCCAGGATCATGACCGGAATGTCCAGTAACAACATACCGATAGCAGGTGATAAGCCTGTTGCGTATTTTCCGAGCAGGGCCAGACCAACAAATCCGCCCTCCGATAAATGATTCTGAAAGTTAATGTGATAATAAGCAAAAGCTAAAATAAATGTACCGAGTAGCATAATGGCGAATTTGATCGCCTCTGTTTTAACGTGTTGTAAGGTTAACGATGTTCTCTTCATTCAGGTTCCCTCGCAGTTTGTAGGTTGGTTTTTTAGACCGACCGTACCCTGCAAAAGGTAAGCCTGGAAGAAATCATCGTGTACGTCCTTCGAATATTCATTCCAATCCCCTCTTTCGCAGAGTCAGCCGTTTTTTTGAACCGGTTGGTGTACTCTACAAGGGGCGCTATGTGTATGAGAGATCGTAACGTTTCCAGATCGTCCTTGGGGAGATTGTCCTTCGGGAACTCATGGTATCCTGATCCTTTCTGTTCTGTTGTGGTTAGCTGTGCTCAGTTAAACTGAAAAATAACTACAATGCATAAGCTTGAACATTTAATTGTACACTTACACTTGGATTACAGTACCCTCTTTTGATCGCGGTTATCCCCGGATTTTTGGAATTCCATTTTCCCTCTGGGGAAAATCCGGTGATCGCTTATGCTTCCGAAGCTGCTTTCATTCAAAAAGCTTTCAGGCGAACGCTTCGCTTCTACAGATGGGTTCTGCACTCTTCGTTCCTGTGTAAATTGTAAATCCAACTTACAGCAGTTGCAAGTTCATTCAGTTTAAACACCAAAGCTAACTTGCTTGTTCTTCTATTATATAACACCAACGTGACCGGGTCTAAACAGTAGACCCCTCAAAAACAGGCATAAAGTAGCCTTTGGACTGCTCCAGCAGTCATACGGCAACACCAGGATAAGCAATGCTTGCTAATGGTGCAACCTGCTCCTTTATTCTATGACCAAAGCTTCCAAAAATAACTGTCAGTCACCCAACTGTTACAAATTGGGGCCTTTTTTTATTTTCTTGCGCTTTTTAAAGGAATCATTTTCCTTTCACACATACACTATAGCAAACGTAATCGGCTTATTCTTTGTCCAGTTCAGACGTTTCCAGACTTACTCTGCTGTTTATGGTATAATATAACAATTGAATCCCACTACCGTTTAAGCGAGGCGGATTGATGAAAACGTTAAAGCCAAGAGTCTTTATTGGCTGCTCGCTGGAAGCGAAGCCGATTGCAGCCGCAGTACACGAAAACTTACGTTTTTCAGCCGAAGTTACCCCTTGGTATTCCGGGGTTTTTAATCCAAGCAGCTATACCATGGACGATTTGGAAGTAGAGGTCCGTACGACTGACTTTGCCATTTTTATTTTTCATCCGGATGATATATCCAAAATTCGCGGGAAGTACTACGCGTCGGTCCGGGATAATACAATGCTGGAAATGGGTCTGTTTATGGGTCGTCTGGGACGAAAACGTATTTTTTTCATTCTTCCTGAGGATATTACAGACATCAAGGACACAACCAAGGTCGAAGGATTGCGTATGCCCACAGATCTGCTGGGGTTAAATCCACTCGTATATGAAATCCGTTCTGACGGAAAGTGGGCACCAGCCGTGTCCGTGGCATGTTCCAAAATCGCAGACAGTATTGAGGAACAAGGACGCTGGAGTGATCCAGAATTGGAGAACATCATTGAGGAGCATAAACGCACTGAGGGAGAAGCAAGGTTACAACTGCTTAAGTTGCTGCGGTTCTTTAGGGAATTACTGCGTACCCGCAAAGCAGATGCCAAGATGCTGGAGCGAATGAGCGATGCCTTGCGTACTGCCTTTGTCTCTCATCCTCCATTCGCTGTACGTGGCACAGCCATATACCGTACAGATGACAGTGGTTACATTGAGCAATTATGTGGTAATGTTGGAGAACCGGGGAGAAAGTATGACTTGTCCGCTAACGACGACAAACAACCGGATGATCCCAAGCGCATTCTGGTGATTGATTCTTACCGGGAGAATAAAATCAAGATTAACCTGTATGATGATTACCTTGAGAAAGAGTATCTGCTATGCTATCCTGTAGCCAAGAGGTATGTAATCACCGTTCACATTATTGGACATATTGAAGCGGATGAGGCGGTATTTCAGCAGATTGACCTACAGAATCGTCAACTGTTCAACGCCATCAACGATTTGTTAGGAGGCGAACCGGAATGAAACCGGAAACGAAAAAAATAAGCAAGCGCTGGGGCAGCGAAAAAAAGGTACGCCTCAGTTCTGCGCCCGAATCATCACGACCGGTTCCGGAACCCAAGGAAGAAGATCGTTTCCACAAGCCGGCCGTACCGCTAACTACCATTGGGCCCTCCCTGAAGGGCAAGGAAAGACCTTATAAGGTCATCCTTGAAAAAGAGGCGTTCTACGAAAAGCCTCAATATCTTGCTTAATTTCTGAACACATCATCAAACCTGCCGCTGAATCGGCAGTATTTCATAGGCCCCGCCGCCCAAGGCAGGGGCTTTTTTGTTGCTCATTTTCGCTAAAATAAAACTGCTTCTACTCGTTGACCTGGTGCCATCGTGTTGCGGCAAGGCATCCTTGAATCATGATCGCAATTCATTGCTTGTAATTACTTCTGTAGCAGACTGCATTGCATAAGGCTTATTTGGTTTATGGCCTTAGGTTTCCTGCAAAACCCATAAATTATACCTTATTTTGGAGCAGGTTTGTCCCTAAATCCCTAGCCTCACTCACTATCTGTACCTTTAGGAAAATGCGATAATGTCTGCTTCCAATATTTCTCGGTTGTATTGTGTATCTCTATTACATATATTGATTATAATATAGGAACACATGTTCTGTAAATATAAAATTCCAATTAAAGGTTAAGGAAGTGAACATATGACATCCTCAACTTCCGCCCCATCCCCTGCGGATGAAGACCATCGTCTGATTAAAGGTCTGGTTGTGCGTACGCTTTTGCTGGATGTACTTGAACGAGATATTCTCACACTGGATACGTTGCTGCTGAAGATGCCCGAAGTCTACATTCTGTCGCTGACCCGCATTCAGAACAATGTGCTCAAGGAGATGTTGGCCCTTCGTAAACAGATGAGAACCCGCGGTGTCAAAGTACTGGAAGAGAAACGGGAAGCCGAGGGTATCGAAACTCTGTATATGTGCAGAGGGTATTGGCAACGGTTCTATATGCTGTGGACATTCGCACGCAATGAAGTCAAAAAAGAACTCAGTCGGCATCTGCAGATGGACTTGGCACAGACTTGATACAACTCTGACAATATAGAACCCATTCCCCAGCAAAACAAGTTGACCACGGAAGGTTACGTTCATTAAGATGGAATAGAGATATCCAACCATTCCAATAAGGCATGATATAGTTTCACCGGATATACTCTCAACGTCTTATCAATCAAGGAGCTGTACTTCATGGATTTGAATACACATTCGATTAAACAAACACCCGCACATACAGGCATTGCCGCAGATGTAACAGAACTGATCGGCCAGACACCTGCCGTTAAACTGAACAGACTCACAGGCAGCAACTCTGCTGATGTATACGTGAAACTGGAATACTTCAACCCAAGTGGCAGCGTCAAAGACCGTGCCGCCTACAACCTGATCGTTCAGGCTGAACTTGCGGGACACTTGCTCCCTGGTGCTACCATTATTGAACCGACGAGCGGCAATACCGGGATTGGTCTTGCGATGAATGCCGCCGCCAAAGGATATAAAGCCATTCTGATTATGCCGGACAATATGTCCAAGGAGCGCATCAACATTCTGAAAGCCTATGGCGCAGATGTAGTGCTCACCCCTGCTGCGGAGCGGATGCCTGGTGCAATTCGCAAAGCGAAAGAACTTCAAGCAGACATTCCAGGAAGTTTCATTCCGCAGCAATTCGAAAATCAGGCGAACCCGGACATTCACCGGATCACGACGGCTCCCGAGATTATGCAACAGATGGAAGGCAGGCTGGACGCCTTCATCGCTACGGCGGGAACCGGCGGAACCATTACCGGAACCGGGGAAGAACTGCGCAAGCAGTTACCCGATATCCGCATCTATGCGGTGGAGCCCAAAGGTTCTCCGGTGTTGTCCGGTAGCGAGCCCGGACCACACAAGCTCGTCGGTACAAGTCCGGGGTTCATTCCGGACATCCTGAATACCGACGTGTGGGATGCCATCATCCAGGTGTCCGATGAGGACGCACTGGATACGATGCGGCAGCTTGCTGCTCGGGAAGGGCTTTTGCTCGGCCCTTCCTCTGGCGCTTCGGTGTGGGCCTCCCTTCGCATCGCGAAGGAACTGGGGCCGGGGCACCGCGTGCTCTGCATTGCGCCGGATACCGGGGAACGGTATCTGAGCATGGGTATTTTTTAACACAGCAAAAATCTATGCACATCAAAAAGGGGCTTCCATCTCCCATAAGTCATGAGCATGACAGAGGCCCTCCCTTATTAGCGCTCATTGGTCATTGGTTCTAATGAACCTGACACACGCTATTCGCTCCTATTTGCGCAGGTCTGACGTGTAACGAATCACAGCGACGTTATTTCTCCAAATCGGTCGATTTACAGGCTTAAAAGCTATTTTCGACGGGGTAGCGTTACTGAGATTCGTTAGAATTTACATCACTTCATTATCACCCTAATAAGGTGCGGTAGGTTCGTTAGAATGTTGGAGCGATTGGGAGCGAGGGAATGCCCTCGAAAAAAAGGGAAGAGAAGTACATTGAAGGAACAATCAAAACAAAAAAAGCCCTTGCTCACTTACGGATGGTGTATCCGCAGAGAACAAGAACTTATTTTGGCAAGAAACTTTATCATCAAAAATAAAGCAAGAACATGTAACCTAAGCTGGTTAGTGTGTCAGGGTTGTCCATTCCACACCTTCAGGAAGCAGGGCCGCAATGCGGTCTTTGGCTTCCTTTTTGGTATACAGCGATTCATCGAGAATGACCGCAGAACCGGAATCCGTGCTTGTCCGAATCAGACGTCCGAGACCTTGCTTCACACGCAAGAGCATATACGGAAGATCGATCTCTTCGTATGGTGCTGCCGACGCACTGCGTTTTGCATTGAAGACAGGGTCCTGTGGTGGATACGGAAGCGACCAGATCATGACATTGGATAATGACGGACCTGGAACGTCCAGACCTTCCCACAGATTAACGGAGCATAGCACACTCTCCTCATCCTGCTGGAACGCCGCAATCAGATCACTGATCTCCCGGTCGCCCTCATACATAAAGCGCAAACCTTCTGCTTCAGGTACATGAACGATGTCCTGCTTGAACGCACGTAGCTCTTCCATCGTACGGAACAGAACCAGCGCACGTCCTCCACTCTCCTGAAGTAACGACACCGCATCACGCATGCGATTTTCGTTCTCCGGGTGACCCGGTATAGCTTCATCGGTAATTTTCATCTTCATTTTGTCCGCATAATCATATGGGGAAGCCACCGAGAATGATACAAAATCATCAATGCCCAGGCTGTCCGCCACATAACGGAATGAACTGTCCACAGATAACGTGGCAGAGGAGAACACGATTGGAATACCTGTGTTGAACACACGCTCGTTCAGCATTTCCTTCACGGTGCGCGGCATGATCGATAAGGTCGTCTCATCCTCGCTCTCTTCCGCCCAACAGATGTAACCATCTTCCTTGCGGAACAAGGCAAGCGCAGACTGAATCATATCGAGATGTTCTTCCACAACACGCATCTGGTAACCATCCAGCGAGAACAATCCGCTCTCAAATACCAATTCTTCGCCGATTGCATCCAGCACACTCGTCAGACGTTCAATCTCACGTAGCAGTGGCGGCTCTACCCGAACTTCTTTCCGTTCCGAACCAGGGATCGCGACCGTATACGTATCCAGCAACGCAAACAGTCGCTCACTGCTCTCAATCGCTTCATCCACACACTCCGCGAGGGATTCACGAATCTCTCCTTCTAACAGGCGAGTGACGAGTTCCTCGAAAATGCGGTGTTTCAGCTTGTAGCTCAGTGCGTTCAGGGCTGCTTCTTCCAGCAAATGTCCTTCATCAAATACAACTGAACTGTGATCAGGCAGGAGTGGCAGTTGGCCCTCGCGTTTGCGCGCATCATAGGTCCACACATGCTCCATGTAATAATCATGGGAACAGATGATGATGTCTTTGGAACGACGGTAATGGTCACGCGACAGCGTCAGGCCGCAGCGTTGTCTTTTTGGACAAACAAAACAATCCTGGAACGGATCCCAGTTGATTTTGTTCCACTGACGATCATTTAGATGTGGATACTGTTTACGGTCACCATACGGATGGAAGGCCTGAAGTGTACCCGGGGTATTCACAAAATCCGGAAGGCTCTCATGCACTTCTTCAATAACAGGCGCATCCTCATCCGCAAATCGCATTGCACTTAATTTGTTCAAGCAAACGTATTGGTCCGGTGATTTGCCCAGACGTGCGTCCACTTCCAAGTCCAGATGTGCAGCCAGCTTCGCAATATCTCCACCGGGCTTCACAAGCTGTTCAATCAAGGACTCATCGGCACAGGCGATCACCGCCGGTTTGCCCGTATAACGTGCATAACAGACCGCGTAGAGCAGATAGACTAACGTCTTGCCTGTTCCGACACCGGCCTCCGCCATAATGGTCTTTTTATCTCCATAGGCCCGTTCGAGCTGGTACGCCATAAAAATCTGTTCATCCCGCACCTCGAAGCCGAACTCTGGCAAAATATCGTAAAAAACATCGGCAACCCATTCCCCGAGACGGGATACAAAAGGTTCAGCCGGATCATATGCAAAAGGATAACGTTGTGTAGACAATCCTAGGTCAGCCTCCATTCTTAGACGCGGTCCTCTTTCATTTTCCGTTCAAAAAAGGCCGCAGGGCAAAAGTTAATTATCTCACGCGATGAAGCGGGTGACAAGCTTTTTTTACGAGATTATTTGCGAGGTTTAATGTATAGAACCAATTTTCAGGGAAAATATATACAGGAATCCACTTTAAGGAAAGGCGGTGCTCCACTCCATGAATCATCAGTCTTCACAACCAGAGCATTCCTCAGACAAATCAGCTGAGACATTAACGGATCGACAAGGGCATCCCATTACGGACAATCAGAATGTACGAACCGTTGGTAGCAGGGGACCGACTACGCTGGAGAACTATCATTTTCTCGAAAAGATTACTCACTTCGACCGCGAACGTATTCCGGAACGTGTGGTCCATGCCCGCGGTGCTGGCGCTCATGGCATATTTGAAGCGTATGGAACAGCCGGGAGTGAACCAGTATCGAAGTACACACGTGCACGTCTGTTTCAGGAAAAAGGCAAACAAACGCCCGTTTTCGTTCGCTTCTCTACCGTTATACATGGCGGACATTCACCGGAGACCCTGCGGGACCCGCGCGGATTTGCTGTAAAATTCTATACCGAAGATGGCAACTGGGATCTGGTGGGTAATAATCTGAAAATCTTTTTCATTCGTGACCCGCTTAAATTCCCGGATATGGTACACGCCTTCAAGCCAGACCCGTTGACCAATGCACAGGATATGGAGCGTTTTTTTGATTTTGTATCACTAAGCCCTGAAGCTACCCATATGGTGACATTCCTCTTCTCTCCATGGGGCATTCCAGCGAATTATCGGCAGATGCAAGGGTCGGGTGTTAATACATACAAGTGGGTCAATCAGGAAGGCACAGGCGTACTCATCAAATACCACTGGGAACCGCTCAATCAAGGGATACGCAACCTGCTGCAAAAAGACGCGAGCGAGATTCAGGGACTGAACTTCAACCATGCGACGTTGGATCTGTATCACGCCATTGAACAAGGGGACTATCCCGAATGGGAGCTGTGCGTTCAAGTGATGGAAGACGGCGAGCATCCGGAGTTGGATTTCGACCCGCTGGACCCAACCAAGCTATGGCCGCAAGATCAGTTCCCTTTTCTACCTGTGGGCAAAATGACGCTGAATCGTAATCCCGAGGATTATTTCAATGAAGTGGAGCAAGCAGCGTTTGGCACAGGTGTATTGGTAGACGGGCTGGATTTCTCAGATGACAAGTTGCTGCAAGGGCGCACCTTCTCCTATTCGGATACCCAGCGTCACCGGGTGGGTGCAAACTACCTGCAATTGCCTGTAAATGCACCGAAGAACCGCGTTGCGACGAATCAGAGCGGTGGGCAGATGCAGTATCAAGTGGATCGTGCACCGGGTCAGAATCCGCATGTAAATTACGAGCCTTCGTCGCTCGGTGGCTTAAAAGAAGCAACTCCTCGTGGCAAGGATCATGAACCCTTGGTGGAAGGCCGACTTGTGCGCGAGAAGATTGAGCGAACCAATGACTTTGGTCAGGCAGGAGATACGTACCGGGCATTCGAGGATTGGGAGCGAGATGAGCTGATCAGCAATATGGTTGGCGCATTGGCGCAATGCAAACCGGATATCCGGGAACGCATGATCTCTTACTTCACCCAAGCGGATGCGGATTACGGTCGGCGCGTCTCTGAAGGACTATCCTCTGTACCAACCGATGATAGTGCAACGGTCCAACCGAAACATGAACCAAGTGTCGAGCAAGCAGAGAAACGCAGTCGTGAGACGGACGGATATTAAAATAGCTGGACAGCGTTTAGACTGATAAGTCTGACACGGTTAGTACATTTGAGTATTTTGAGTAAGCAGATTACGTTCTGAATTAAACATAGCCCTGATCGTCAAGTTGCCAGTTGCAGCTGCTATCAGGGCTTTTTCATGACTAGCTTGAGTGTAATCTCCACTTCAGGATGCATGCAGCTATGTATTTTTAATTAAATGAAGTTCATATGAGTGGATCGAAGGTAAGACTTGTGCTCGTGGGATGGAAAAGCGTACTTCTCTACGTTCATTTCAGATGATTCTTCGTTAAATGAGAGCTATCACCCAATGGAAAGATTACATAATTCACGTGATATTACAGGCATTGGAAGCTTGCAGGCCTGACCTGCCTGCATGTACCTCCATCTGATCAGATGATTATTGATGATAACGCTTACAACATTTACCATAAAGCTGTGTCCTAGAGATTACACCTAACCAGCCGGCATGATCTATCTCATAGGTAACGGTCTGGGTACACGGCTACCACATGCTCTTCATTCTATTCCCAATTAACCAAGGAGGTTTGCGTAATGAAATTATTCCCATCTACATCTACTCATGCATCTGTACGATCCGAACGTTCTCTGAAATCGAAAATGGCCCAGATCTGTCTGAGCGCCGCGTTCCCTCTATTATTGATTGGTGGTGGATCGGTCGGTGCTGAGGAACTGATCGAGAGCAGCTTGCAAAATCCCTCTGAATCGGTGGCGACTTCGAATATCACACTTGCTACGGGTGATCTGTATGTCGCTCCTAATGGCTCAGCCAGCAATCCGGGCACCCTCAACAGCCCTACGTCACTGGCTAACGCATTAACCCAGATCGCCCCAGGCAAGACTATCTATCTGCGCGGCGGCAACTACAGCTTTTCTCAGACTATTACCATTGAGCGTGGCAATAGCGGTACATCCGGACAACGTAAAAACCTGGTGGCGTATGGATCGGAAAAACCGGTATTTGATTTCTCAGCCCAGGCTTTCGCTTCCACCAATCGTGGACTGCAAATGTTCGGAGACTACTGGTTCGTCAAAGGGCTTGAGGTGAAGGGTGCGGGCGACAACGGCATCTTCATCGGAGGCAGTTACAACCGTCTGGAGCAAATTGAGGCCCATCACAACCGGGATACGGGTATTCAAATGGGACGTTATGCTTCCACAGCCGCCAAGAGTGAATGGCCTGCATATAATGAAGTGATTCGTTCTTACTCCCACAACAACTATGACCCCGATGACGGCGAGGATGCAGACGGTTTTGCGGCCAAACTGACCGTAGGCCCGGGCAACGTGTTCGACGGTTGTATTGCGGCCTATAACGTAGACGATGGCTGGGATCTGTATAGCAAAACAGACACAGGTGCCATTGGCGCGGTTACGATCCGTAACAGCATCGCCTATGCGAACGGGGCAACCGCAGACGGTACTTCTACCTCCAACAGTGATGGCAACGGCTTCAAGCTCGGCGGCGAGAAGATTGCAGTGAATCATATCGTTGAGAACAGCATTGCGTTTAACAATAAAAAGCACGGCTTCACCTACAACAGCAATCCCGGTTCGATCCAGATGAAAAATAACACCTCCTGGAACAATGGGCAAAGCAACTTTGCCTTTGATGTAGGCACCCACATCTTCACCAACAACCTGTCCTTCCAAGGCGGCGCCAGTGACAAAACAAGCGGAACCGACGTCAGCAGCACCAACGTCTGGTGGAAAAACAAAAAAAGCGAGAACGCCAAAGGCCTGCTCGCCAGCGCAGCCGACTTTGTCTCCCTTGTCCCTTCGGTAACACGTAGCGCGGACGGAACGCCTGTCTTGGGCAATTTCCTGAAGCTTGCGAACGGCAGTGATCTGATTGGATCGGGTACGCCATCTGGTAAAAATATTGGAGCGCGGTAGGTGGTAGGTAATAAGATAAAAGAATAATTTAAAAGCAAGTCCCTCCCCCAATGCCAGCCTAATCGGTGGTAATGGAGGAGGGGATTTTTGAATTGCTGTGAATTGTCTGCCGCTGGCTTATGAAGTAGGTAAATACTCACGGTTTAGCTAAAACCTCAATCATCAGTCTGCCGCCTGTGCGAAAACCTTGCTCAAACGCTGCTTCCACATACATAGATGTGGACTGCCCGATCAAGTCGATCAGTTTCTCCAAAGCATCGTATTCTGTATCTGTGAGATTTGTTTTGTAGTCCTGCATCATGTCCGATATCTGGCGATTGATCTCTTGATACTCGGCCTGCTCAGGATGAATCGACTCGTCCAAACGCAGGTTCCCGTGAAATAAATCTTCGATCAGGTTTGACATGTTATCCTTCATGGTAAGTTCACCTCAGGAAGATTGTACATCAAGGAAAAGGTAATGAAGGGGAATTAGCGTGAAATCCGCTAAACCTCAGCAAGGTGAGATAACAAAGCAGATCCGAAAAATATTATTAATGTATTCAAATAATTTTAAGGTATTCCTGTATTGGTCCCATTTTAGTTTTCTTAGAAAAAAACATAAACTCTTCCCCCTCACTTGCAGCAGCAATTGAATAGTTAAGATAATATTTCGTGTGTTCATGTTTTTTATAAAGTTGCTCAATTTCATTAGCCACATCATAAGTTAAGATCCAATACCGGTTTTTCATTGTATAATTAATTTTTTTGGCTAATTCAACATGATCTTCATGAGTGTAGAAATTCGTGTAGAGATTAGGCCCTTTATCATAGTAAGGAGGATCAAAAAAAGTGAGTGACTTTCGTGTTTTTGTAATCTCCGACTCAATAAAATCTTTAGCATCGTAATTATAGACTTTAATTCTACTCCCTAGTGAGGCAATAACTTTAATTCTGTCAATTATTTTTTCTTTATTAAACCTACAATTGAGTTTGTATTTCCCCTCTTGTTCTTTTCCTCCAATTACACCAGCTTTGATAATTCCTGATCTATTAGTTCTATTCATAAATAAAGTAGAAAAAGCTAATTCTAATTCATCGGCACTACTTTTATTAGCTTGAACTTTTCTCTGGAGATACCATTGATCCATATCTAT
Source organism: Paenibacillus sp. FSL R5-0701 (assembly GCF_037973995.1). Lineage (NCBI taxonomy): Bacteria > Bacillati > Bacillota > Bacilli > Caryophanales > Paenibacillaceae > Paenibacillus > Paenibacillus sp. FSL R5-0701. The sequence continues at coordinate 4,608,157 of NZ_CP150230.1, forward strand.
TGGAGTTTCACTGATTAGTCGTATTAACTCCTCTGAACGTGTAACAATAGTATTCCAGAGAGCATAAATTCCACGATCATAATCATTTATAATAATTTTTTTAACATCGTTATTAATGAGGAGACGCAATGCAACAGCAGCACCTCCTGCGAACGGCTCAATGTAAGTAGATATGTTATTTTCTTGTACTAGATGTTTGACATACTGATATGTCTTATCTTTACCGCCTGGATATCTTAATGGCGAAAGACTGGCCATTTTATCACCTCGATGTTATGATAGCAAATTCAATGAAACATGGCCAGGAAACCCTTATGGCTGGTTCAAGTGTAAATAATTATGGAATACCAAAAGCAAGGGAGTAATCCTTAGATTTACTCTTTCAACTAACTCATTATACACAGAAGCTGAGCTATCATGAGTAATTAAATTGAGATAATCATAAAGTTTATCTGATTCAATGGAATTTAGGAAATTTTTAGTTGGTTGAAATTTCAACTTATTTTCCCCATTACAAATTTGAGTTAGTAGGCTTGGGTTAGTAAGATGAGTTTCTACTAAATACTTTAGATTTTGCTTTGCGTTTCCATGGTTAGTTAAATTCCTAGTTTTAATAACCTTATCTATTGATATTTCAAGTAACTGTCTAACAGACGAGGAAATCATATATCTATATTTATGAGCATGGTCAAGAGATTGTATTTCTTCAATAAGCATATTAACATTGGTGTTAATATTTATTTTTACTTGCCCCTCAGTAAAAGCTGGAAGTGACTTGAAAAATTCATTTTTTGGGGGATCTATTTTAATTCTTTTCTTCGGAAGAACTACATTAATTTCAACAGCCTTTGACACAGAAACATCATTATACTCTAGCTTTGCTTGTACATAGTATGTACCTTGTGAAGCATCCCCAGAAAAAATATTTTGTCTTATCAATTTTTCTTCTGATTTAAATGTTATATAACTCAATAAATTTTCACCATTTGTATCGGTTGCATATTCAACCAGCTCCATTAAATCGTAATCATTATACAATTGTATAGCGACTTTGTTTTGTTTTAGAGATAGGTTCAAATCATACGTGTTATCTTTTGATTCATCTTCATCCTCGTCTTCATATTCAGTGTCAGAATTGGTTTTATTCTCATCATTAGTTTGTTGATTTTCATCATCTTCTGGCTCCGAATTAGAGCCATCGCTTTCACCATTTTTAGTTTGTGAACCGTTGTGATCATCATTCTTAGAGTCATTAGAACTAGAATCTGAGTCGGAATTCGCATTTAATTCTATTGGTAAGATATGAGCAAAAAAAGCTGATGTCAGATCCGCTGTATATACATCGGAAACAGTTCCTCTCTCATCTAAGAAGTATTCAATCATCTCACATACTTTTTTGAAATGGGCTACGTTTTCAACATCAATTTTTTTTCCGCGTTCTAAATTGAAAATTCTCGATCTTATGTCAGCAAACGTAAAGATACGTTCAAATGTCGTAGCTAGACTTAGAGCTTTAATTTGATTGAATAGCTTTTTTCGATTAGAGGTTATTTCTAGTTTTTTATAGATTAGATTGCCGATATTGCTAGGTTTATTAAAGAATTGAGAAGCAAATGTACTTTTTTCATTGGATTCCCATTTTAACTGGCCTGCTCCTTCTTGTTCACCAGAATGAATTTTTGCTACATGATTAGCCATTGATTCTGGATCTGTATATAACTTAGTATTGACAACCCAAGTTTTGGGGTCTGTTTGCAAACTCGCTTTCACTTTGTTGATAAAACGATAGGTAGAAGGATAGAGGTCTTTAATGATTTCTGCAGTATTCTCAGTCATAAGCTTTAAAGCTGTTAACCTACGATTTCCATCATGAACAATGAATTCCTCACCTTCTTTTAAAACAATAAAATCTTCAAGTACTCCCCCGGTTTCAATAATATCCGAAATAAGAGTTTCAATCTTCTTAGGGCCTACTTTCTTTAACTTAAAAAAGGTTAAGATTGCTTCTTCTTCTGAATTAACAGGTTTGGGGAATCTAGGATTTGTTTTTGACAAGAACAAATCTGTCACTAACATTTCCTTTAATAAAGGCTTTTCATACATATATATTCCTCCATTACTTATGGTATCTAAAGTTCCCATTCCATTGTCTGGAGGGAGGGCAAAGTCAATATCCATTTAAGTATAATACTAAAGTCCTTATTTGGCGATAGTTTCCATAAACCGATGATAAGAAAGAACTATATAATCACTTTTTCAATTATTGTATCTATGTGACTGATTGCCACGCTTGGATTGACAATCCGTCGTACAACAAAACAACCCTTGAATGTTTATCAAGGGTTGTTTTGTTAGTTGTATTTCGTTCCGATCCTTAGAAATTAGTATTTGGGATTCTGATAACACCAATCCGGGTCGTACGGTAAAGATTTTAGTTTTTGTATGTCCTCCCGGTTGTATACCCAATCATTGTCTGCAATCCAGAAATAATCATCAGGATTCAGCTTGAGATATTCGTAAATAAAATGAAGTATTAACTCTTGATTACCATATATATCCTCAATGTGCCCGACTTGGCATAGTGATACATTAGGATCTAAACCTATATCTTTGTGATAATAAAATTCAGTGCTTGGGCTACTAATGCTGTGAATATGGAAAACCAATGAGGATTCATAGTCCCCTGTAAATGACTTATTATCAATATTCAGCGTTGTATACAGGAACTCCACTTAATTTGTATACGTTTTATTGTTATAAAAATAGAGAGCTGCGTCCGAATGAAAAGCTGCAACTATAGTATCAGCTAGAGGCTGATCTGGAGAATATTTATCTTTCTTTGTTAAAATAACAGCTGAAGTCCCCATTTTCATTTCTCCCTATTCCGAAGTGCAGTTTATCTGGTGAGACCACATTACAGGCAAGTTCGAGCATAAAATCATAACTTCGTTGAAATCTTCTTTATATTCAATGGTATACCTGTATTTAATCATGTTTGTATCTCCAATCTTCTTAATACAACGGATAAGCCGATGTGATCATATCAATATAGCCTACAATAATTTATTCAGCACCTCTATTTGCTGTCCTCTCACCTTCTTTGGTTTATTTTCTGCATACAAAAAAGCTCGTTCCTCACAACATTCAGGTGGGAAGAGCTTTCGGATTTTTATAACATCAATCGGGGTCATACGGCAACGTTTTTAGTGCTTTCATATCTTCCCAACTGTACACCCAATACTTGGACTATGAATACTATGGACGTATAAGATAAACGAACTTTCGTTGTTCCTCCAAATGATTTATGATTCACAATCAGTGAGTTAAGAATGTAAACCCAATCTTTTTTTTACCATATCTAATAAATTATAAATATCCTGTTTAGCTTCTGGGTGCTCCTCCACGTACTTCTCACTGTAAATCATCAAATAGTTATAAAATTCATCATGCTCCATCACTGCCATTACATCTTCATCGTATGCTGGAGGCTCTCCAATAAAACACACTTTCTGATCACCAATATACTCTTCCTCTTCTGGCATATGATAGGATGAAAATTGTACCTCCAGTGGACCTGAACCATAACCATGTCTCTCATGATCTCCGAAGTATGTTAAAGCTCTCGGAAAATCAATAATCCAGAAATAAGATTCGACTAATCTATCTATTTCAGCTTTTGTTGCCAATATTTTATACATCATATCTCTCCTCCGATATTAATTAAAAAGCAGGATCAAAAAGCTTTATGTTCCCTTTGTCGTAATTTAGAAGTTAGTCTTTGGGTTTTTATAACACCAATCCGGGTCGTACGGTAAAGATTTCAGTTTTTGTATCTCCTCCCGGCTGTATACCCAATCATTGTCCGCAATCCAAAAATAATCATCAGGATTCAACTTGAGATATTCATAAATAAAATGAAGTATTAACTCTTGATTACCATAGATATCCTCCATGTGCCCGACTTGGCATAATAATAAATTAGTATCTAAACCTAAATCTTCGTGATAATAAAAGTCAGTACTTAGGCTATTAATGCTGTGAATATGGAATATCAATGAGGATTCATTGTCCCCTGTAAATGACTTATGATTAATATTCAGCGTTGTATATAAAAATACTCCTTCATTTGTATACGTTTTGTTGTTGTAGAAATAAAGAGCAGATTCCGAATGAAAAGCTGCAACAATCGTATCAGCAAGGAGTTGTTCTGGAGCATATTTATCTTTCTGCGTTAAAATAACAGCTGAAGTGCCCATGAGATTATAATCTCCTCCCTCAAACTGGAACCAATCAAAGTTTTAATAAACATTAAGATTCAAATGTGGTTCTATTAGGGAAAAATCCATTTTCTCTAATGAAACAAACGGATAACCTTTGTGCTGCTCTATCGAAATAAAATTTTGTTGCAATGTTTGGGTCAGGAATCGGGTCTAATTCTGTAAATTTCCTTGTTATTTTATTTAATTCTATTCTCCCCATAACATTCTCATTTGGACCAAATTTATAAATAACCTTTTCCTCATCTTCCATTTCCTTAATTAACAAAACGAATGAAGCCAATATGTATCTCCTCCTTATGTTACACGGACGACCTGATCTTTTGCAGTTGTTCGCAAGCTGGAGCAATTAAATAGTACCCCAATATCTCAGCATTTCCTTATATTCCCATAGGGAACCACAATTCGATCTAACTCAATCATCTCTAGAATTTGGTCCGTTGTTTCAACTAAGGGATAGTTCTCATTAAAAGCAATATCATAACCCAGTTCATATCGCGTTTGTTGATAATATTCTAAGAGTTTTTGTACGAAATTTTGCTGCAATTTATTCCAATTTTTCATTAAAAGAGTCTTCCTCAATTTTTTTGCAAATCCTCTAGGTTCACACGCCATACAATTGTATTCTCAGAGAAGTTAGTAGATTTGTTCTCATTGTAATGTTGTATTGCAGCATCCCCCTTCTTTGTTATCTACAACATGGCCGGAAAACGAAGATATGACAAACAGGTCAATCATCGTGGTACCTAACTAAGATCAACCTGTTTAATGTAATGAAATTAATATTTAAGATTCACATTTTTCTAAAAACCATCTCCTAGCTTCTTCTTTTTCTAACAGCAATGGTTTTTCCGGTGTGCCAATATTTATACTCTGAAAAAAAGCTTCTTCTATCCCTTTAATACCCTTTAGTGTTACTCCGTTTAACAACGTATCTTTAAATGTCGATACGCTTATATCTATATTTTCTAGTCTTGCATTTCTAAAATCGGTTAAATGGAAAGATACATTAATCAGATTACAATCAACTAAACATGCGTTATTAAATGCTGCTTCCCAACAATCACCTTTACTGAATCTACTATTTTTAATGATGCAGTTGGAAAAATCCGTATACCTGAGATCTGATTTATAAAAATCACATTTATCTAAACATGTATTGATAAAAGTTGATGAGGCTAATAATGATGAATGAAAATCAATATTTTCCAGTTTGAGATCATCAAAAGTGCAATCTATTAAATAGGATTGTTCAAGTAATACATCAGATAAGTCAAAAACTCTTAAATCAACTTCATCTAACTTTAACTGCTCACCTTCATCACCAATTGTCTCAACCCACTTTTTATGCAAATCAAACATATTGATAATATCTTTTTCTTCCATTTTTCCACTCCTTTAGGGGAACCATAATATTCTATCTGCTATTCCTTCTTTATCAATTGCTTTCTTCAGTTGTTCAATATGCTCTGGCACCATTTTTTTCGTATCAATAATTACGTCATGCCCCTTAGCAAATTCTTCATGTATTTTTTGCATACCATTTTGAATAGTAAAAGCACCCTTTTTAGGATTGGTTATAGGTATTCCGTTCCTACCACTTGGATATGATTCAAAACTCTTCACGTCCCACTTTATGCCCGTAGTGGTATCAATGAACTCTGCGCCCTTATCTGCTTGTGGATCACGTATTATTCTCCCTAAATCACCTCTTGCTTCTAATTGTAATCCAACATCTCTTTCATTTATATTTTTGGGTTCTATTTTCCCACCACCAGAAGGATCTCGAGCCAAATCATCCAACTCTTTGTGATTCCTGCCTCCAGTATAACTATCTTTAACCATCCCTTTAATATTACTATCTTTCCTCACTTCAGCCGCTTCCAAATTCTTTTTAATCTTCGCTACAGCTGGATGAGAAGAAGGTACGCGAAACGGCCCTTTGCCACCCGGCATACTCCCGCGAACCATCTGAAATGCCATAAATAGTTGGCTGAATTTCAGAGAAGTCAGCATCATCTGAGCATACTTATCGGATACAGGATCGCCTGTGAAGGGATGAATTCTATTTTCAAAAGCTTTGATCTGCATCGCATAAATATCTTCCCCGGGCGCTTCAGCATCCGTAGCTTGCATCCGATTGATATCCAAATGCCCCTGATCCTTCTTATATGCCTGAAGGGCTGCCTGATCCGTAACACCATTCTCGTTCACAGGCATCCACATCAGCTTCCCATACACATTGACTTGCGCCATCCGGTAGCCTTTATCCTCCGTACTCGCATCATTACCCAAGGTCTTCATCATTACTCCCGCACCCACAGCGCCAACAGCACTTCCAAGACTCATCTTTTCAGCATCGACATTCTCAAATCGCGTAGCGATCTCCTTAAGTTCCTTGGAGATGCCCACCATACTCTCCAGTGCTTTATCCAATATAGGGCGCGACTGTTCAAACTCATAGTAGAATCGCTCCTGCGTCGCCCCCATCCACATCATCTGAACGAACATGATCTGTCTCGTCAGTTCACTGCGAATATGCTCCAACTGTTGTCTGGCCTGATCCACCTGATTGGATACATGATGTAGTTGCTCAGGAGTCACCTTAATTGTACTCATCCGTTTTCACCGCTCATCTGATATATGATTAACCTATGTTAGCAGAATTTTAATGGCAATTACATCCGGCTAACCTCCTGATTTCACTGCATGAATCCACGCTCAGAATGATTTATATCCGTCCCTCAGCCCCATAACATTTCTCTGCAGGTGTATACATGTTCCTGAGGGTTGTCATTCAATTTGATGACTCAGGATACTGCGGCATTTTACTGCGATCAACAGCAGACTTTAACAATTCATGGCATTAATGAATAAACTTGACTTGTGCCGACGAATAGGTGTACTATATGTTTGTATAAATGGAATATATTACAATTTAAATATTTATTTTGGAATCTTATATTAACAAGATGGGTATCAGAGCCTAACATAACTAAGATATCAATGCGTATAAATGAGTTTTACATTTTGTCTGCAACACATAATCATTGGCAGGCATTCATTTTACATATACATTCCTACTTCATAGAGTTTTCTAGCCTGTAGAGTTCTACCTCCTTAATTTCTTTTTTAGTAAAGAAAAAAGGGGAAGAACCATCTTTAAAAGAGAGGAGGGCAAGAGGCTTTAACTGCAAGCAGGTCTATTTGTCGTAACCGCATGTTTTTGTTAAAGAATACCCATAACAAGAAAGGTGGAATTTATTGCTATGAGAAAATTGATTAGTTTAGCTCTTATTCTTGTTCTAGTGCTTTCATTTAATGTAGCTGCCTATGCAGACGGTGATGTGACCCAAGCCAAACCTATGACAAAGGAAGAAATTATTAATTCCAAAGAATTCCGTGAAGCTGTGAAAGCGGCTAAGGCTGAATTTGAATCGCAGAAGGCTGATAATGCGGGTGGTCCAGTTCTGTTTGCGCCTGCTCCGAAAGTATCTCACATTAATGTATACGGTGTCGTATCTCCTAATGGCGGCCAAGAAATTTACGGCTTCAATAACAACCCGCTCTCCACAACCAATGATCATGGTGGGGCTTGGATTCAGTGTATTACTTTCCAGATCGGTTATGACAGCAGTCACTACGGCACACTCGCCGGCAATACAATGACAAACAACTGGTCTGAAGCTATTGATCTGGACGGTGATCGTGTCGTAGATGCTTGGGCCTATTCTTGGGTTTATGAAGCCCCTAGTACAGGGGGACAATTTGTAGGAACGGTCTATTCCATTAATATTCCAACACAGTGGACCGCTTGGATTAATGTTCGTTAACAGGAAGGATGTAATATGAACATTGGAGGAATTGGCTATCCTGGTTCTATCCTGAGGAATACGGGAAGTAAGCCCAAAAGCTCATCAGCTTTGGACACAGATTTGATTCTTGATCAGACGCAGGGATATACATCCCCTGCGTCTTTTCTCATTGTGACCTTAAAGGGCGCGACTTTGTATAGAAACCCACCGTTGCACTGTAGGCTACTTTCCCTCTGCTTGTATGAATACATACGTACTCTCGTCAGATCGCTCTTCTGAAAAGGCAAAGTTTAACCGATCAAAGTTTCTTACGTCCTTCACCTCTGCAATCTTATGCTCTGCCATATAACGTACCATTTCACCTCTGGCCATTTTAGCCCAGGTTGCCTTTTCAACAAGCTTCCCATTGACCATTTGTCCGAATACACAAGTAATGAACCGGGTTTCCTCACTTAGAAAAGGCGTGATATTTTTGCTATACTCTTTGGACGCTAGATTTAGGATGTAGTTGCTTTCCGACTGAAGCTGATCTGCGAGTTTGCTACCCCAGAATTGATAGAGCGATTTGAAACCTGGACCTTGCAGCTTGCCCTGCATCTCCAACCGATAAGGAGTAACGCCATCCAAAGGCCGTAACATGCCATAAAAACCGGATAATATGCGTAAATGCTGCTGAAGATACGCCAGTTCCTCATTTTGAAAAACACCTGGAGCCATATATTGATACTGAATGCCCTCATAGGCATAGATTGCTGGTGTCAGATTTGCTTTTATATTCATATTCTGAATCCGCTCCACGTTCTGTTCGGCGATTGCATCGTTACACTTCCACATCGCTTTGAGTTCGTCATAGGATAACTTTTGAAGCAGACTCAATAGCTGTTCTGACTCGTTTATAAACTGCGGCATCTGTGCGATAGCCATAAGATCGGTATCAATCTTCATCTTTTTAGCTGGTGATATGATAATTCTCATCGTGCTGATCCATCCTTAATCTACCGTTGTTTTTGTCGTTATCCATTGTACAGGATTGGACAGGTGAATCCAATGCCATGGCTTAACTAAATCCCTCATGGTACCTTTGAAAAGACTTAAAATGAACAAGTCAGCCCACGATTGGACCGGCTTGTTCATTAGAATTCAACACATTAAATTGGTGAGAAAGCAAGGGGTGCATTTCAAACCGCTATTAGGGAGATACGCTCCCCCCGCCGCTATTTTGCTCAGTTTTTGTAGTCGGCAATTGAATCATTGGCGTATTTGACCCACTTACATATGGAAGGGCTCCATCCCATTTCTTAATGGTTTCATATTCAACGAGTTGACTCGACAATGATTGTTGAAGTTCTTTATTTGCTTTAGCTTGACCTTCTGCTTCGATCAATAGTTTGTCTGCATTACCTTGCGCTTCCACGCGCTTACGATCTGCTTCTTTCTTGGCGATCTCCAGTTCAGTCGTTTTACGTTCCAGTTCTTGAGAAGCTTCGACACGCTTATCGATTGCTTCCTGAGTCTTGGCGTCAGGTTGAGGAACACCTACAGTAACGTTGGATACAATAAAGCCTAACTCTTTAACGTCATCAGAAAAACGTTGTTGCACGTCTACTCCTGCTTCGGATGACTTTTCACCATACACATCAATGACTGTAAACTTGGAAATCCCCTTACGAGCTGCGTCACGGAAACGTGTTTTGAGATATGTATCCTCAATTTCTTGAATGCTAATTGGCCCAAATGTATTAAAGATAGAAGATACTTTACTTGGTTCTACTTGGTAGTTGTAAGCAAAATCGATTGTGATGTTTTTCCCGTCAGAAGTAGCAATCTGAATATCTCTGTATTCCACCGTTTGAATTCGGATCGGATATTTCGTCACTTTATCAAACGCTCCAACGAGTTTCCACCCTTGACTCAGTGTGCTATCTTTTACGCCTCCATTTGGTGAATAAACGACCCCAACATATCCATTAGGAATTCGTGTTAAAAAGAAGGTCACCATTAGCACTCCCACAATAATAACTAATGCAACCGCAATTGCCCCTACCCTAAACGTCTTTGAATTTTTCATCACCATTCTCCTCTTGTTTGAATTTATTGTATTTCTTCAAAATTCTACTACCTATTTTATTGAATAGCGGGAACATTAATGACCATAGAATAAATGCTAGGATAAAAATTAAAATGATTCCCCCAATAAATGGCATATCCGTCCTCCCCTCTATGGATCTAACCGAGTACAAATTTATAAATGGTAACTAATTTTATCCTCCTTTATATATACTTTGTAAATTCATATTAGGTTTCAAGGATATTCCGCGCTTGAACTACTATTAGGTAAAGTAGAGAAGAAAATAGTGAGTGATAGTGACGTCCTGTACCCGGTTATTTCTATATAAAGAAAGTAATCATCAATTCATCTGGGTATTATGGATCAGGAGTTGTATCCATTGCTCTTCTCTGTAGGTGTACACATATTCTAAATAAACTGCCCTACTGTCACAAAAAAAGAGCCATCAAAATGTTTAATGGCATCTTCGAATGAGTAATGATACGAACCAAAATTAAAACTATAAATTTATATCACAGGTTACCATCTTATGAGCTAAAACTCACTTTTAGATGATTTAAACCTTTCTAAGTCATAGTATGGATTTGAAATATGATCTCCAACCTCCATAATCGTCTCTTTAATCTCGTTTAAAATTATCAAATCTATATTATCTTCTTTACTTATAGACTCTTTAATTTTAATAAAACAATTCTTCAAACCAAGGTTAACAACAATAGAGAGTATGATATCTACATCTTCGTAGTAATTAGTATTCCATAACTTCCTCATTAAGACATCTATCTCATTTCTAGTTTTATCCTCTAAAAGCTCATAAGTCATGATTTGTCGATCTGTTAATTCGGATAGGATTAACAAAAAAACTTTTTTATCAAGAATCTTATTTTCAAAATCTTTTAAAGCATTCCTGAACAAAGACAGTAAAACTTCTGTAGGTAACCTATCCGCTAATTTCTCAATATCTCCAATATTCATTTAATCATTTCCCTTGTCCTCTGTATGTATTTTCAGAATGACTTGTTTCCATTGCTACAGAATATACAAATCAAAATCAAACTCTGCGTTCAAATCATAGGCTATACCAATTGCCTTTTTCTCAATAGTAATCGCAGGGGTCTCATTATGCATAATCCTAATCGAGAAGCTAAACCGAAAATTCAAATTATGCTTCATTCTCAAGGTTTTCAACTTTTCTATATGTGGCTCCAAAAGATTGAGTATGTGATTCAATTGCTGATTGATATCAAAAGATTCCTGATAGTCCGTCTCCAAAAACCAACAGGTTTCCTTTCGATACAAATCTCTATCATCAATCTTTTCTCCTTTTATATAGGTTCCAGATGGTTCAATTCCAATCTGTTCTGTGATTAACTTCGGTTCGAAATGATCTCCTGTAATGATAAATTCAGCCATAATATTCGTTTTGTCCATATATGATCCTCCCAACTTTATTCATATATCAAAAACCTGAACTGCAAGAGTACTACCTTCTTTATTGATACATTTTATTATCATATTTGAACATCTTACTTATCTTTAAATTTAAATTAGCGAATTTTAAATGACCACATTTTGTCCCTCGACATATTCCCCCATGTAGTAAAAGCAACTGGTGAGTCTTCAGATATGTATTGGTTGAACAATAGACTTAAATTAAATGAATAGGAAGTCCCCAAGTATCCAAGTAAAAAGTAATGTCCGATTTATCTATTAAGAAGATTTCTTCCCCTACACCAGGTAATTCAACGGAGATATACATATTTCCACCCTCCTCAAACTTCTTAGTTATTGAGCCTGACAGAGGATCTCTTGTTAGTTCTTTATTAATTGAAACGATGTGTAGATACTTACCTTGATTTAGAGATTGGTAGCTTATTGCATCTCCTTCTTTTAAATTTGTGCATGACTGACTTTCGAACTGTTCTGTTTGAGTACTCTCTGTAGACTTTTGAGGGTTATTGACGGTAACTAAGCACACATTACCTTTTAGTTCAACAGATTTTACATGCCTGCTAGTTTCTACGGGAACCGGATCTTTCATCATAAAAAACACCAGAATGATTACTGTAATCAATAATAAACCTATAAATAATCCTTTTCTCAAATATGACCCTCCTTCTATTTAGCAACGTACCATTTACCCTCTTTCCATCTTGGCCCGGGATGCAGTTGCTTTCAGATTAAAGATGATCTGAGAGTTTGCTACCCCAAAATTGATAAAGCGAGCTGAAACCCGGACCTTGCAACTTATCCTTGCATATCCAACAGATAAGGTCTAACCCATCCAAAGGACGTAATATTCCATAAAACCGAATAATATCGGACATACCATTGAAGAATTATGGATCAGGCCATAGTTGTACCCATTTCGTTTCTCTGTAGGTGTAGACATATTCCTGTGGGTTATCCTCCAATTTGACGACTACAGGATACTGTGGCATTTTACTGCGACGAGCAGTGATGCTAATGATATCATGTTCATCCATACCCTTTTCAACGATTAAATACGTTCTTAAACCATCTTCAAGCTCCTTCATATCATTCTTATAGGAGCCATACCATGTGACTGAAGCTACAACTATTAGTGCAATTACAATCAATGCTCCCTTTAGAAATTTCATTTTATTCACCTCACTTTAGCCTGTAGTTTGTAATTCTATTAATATTCCCGCTTATTATCACCATCATTTGGTAACCACTATCTTTTCCGATTTTCCTTCCCAATCAATCTGAACTAGAAATTCATTCTCATCCAAAAACGGGGACATCCCTTCAGCTTTTCCTCTGATCACAGTATTAAAAGGAACTTCTCCTGTAGAATGAATATTTTCGCTCATAAATTTGGTTTTAACTTTTTCAATTAATGAAGGATTATCTCCTAAGTACCTAATTTCATATTCATAGCTTGCTACATCGCTATTACTTTGAACTGTACATGAGACACGCCAATTCTCACTCTCTCCTGTATATGAAGTGACTTTGTTTGAACAAGCGGATGCTGTCAATAGAAGAAGAAAAAGCAAAAAAAAGGATACTCTCTTCATAATAAATCCTCCTTTATAGTCAAGCTATAGTAAATAATAAATTAGCAAAATAAGAGATCATAACAAATTACATCTAAGGAAATTAGAGAATTAACATGAATTTCAAGAAGATTATGGTCGCCATTTTTGCAGTAACTCTCATCTTTTCAAATATCAATCCTGTTATGGCAACACAGGACGAACCAGACTTTGACACAAGCAAATATACTATTGTAAAAAAGACTGTCGCATTTGTATGACAATCTGCCAAAGTGATCTATAACACTCCGTTCAAGCCACCGAATAACCGCCCTAGAACATCAAAATATATGATGATGAAAGACATTATTATAGATATTGGTAGTATAATCAAAAATTTAAGTCTTTTCGTAGGAACAATAAATAATAAAATAATGACCATGATTAGATATATTCCCATAAGTATTGGGATCAAATAGTAATGAGTATGCTCGGGCAAGTAAGCATCGCGCAATTGATACCCTTCGGACAGTAGAGCTGTGATTGGAAGGGATAACACTAGACTAGGTACAGTTCCATTGCCTCGTGCATACCACATCACATAAGCACACATCGGAGATACTACTGCACACATCCCCCAAAAAATAATTTCTTTCATTGGAACGAAATGTAGAAAAAACACGGTGTATAGATAATAAACAGTTAGTAGCGACACAAAAAAGAAGAATACCTTAACTGCTGCTAGTTTAGGAGAATAACTAATAACCGATATGAGTGTGGCAACAAAAATCCAAATACCTAGACGCCCACCAATATCGTCAAATATGGGGTTAATCCCCTGAGCATCCACAAGCTTTGCCGCTAAACCTAAAATCACTCCGATCGTTATCGCACATACAATTGAAAAAACTTTTTGTTTAGTAGTGGATTGGTTTTCAGCTCTAATTTGACTTAACTCTTTATGTATTCCCACTTCAACCCTCCAACTTCCATAATTCCTATATTCTAACACAACCGATCCAGCCTGTAGAATCTGTTCGATCTGTTCCTCCGATAAATTTCATTGTTATTCTTCTAAAATGGTTCTATGTATCCACTCATAACCGACCCTGGTCCTTACCGAACAGAAATCCCCACTTTGTCGCATGGGTCCTTATATCTAAATCACTATATCCACTCGTCAATCTTCTATTACCTGAAGTTAGGTCGTTATTCTCATTATCTCAATGCGCCATTTTGCTATGATTATTATTACTTTGACCGTAAATCTATTCCACCAATATCATATCAGGCCATATTATTTTCAGATAACAACTAGGTGGGTTGATGAACTTATTTAATTTTATTTTAGAGAGAAAGGGTGTCTCATCCTATGTTTATTGTTCAATTACTGCTCGCTATCGCACTTCTGGGTAGCTCAGGTAGCTCAAATCATGCCACTTCTACACAACTAGAAATCAATCAAATACAGCCTATGGATGCTTCTTCTGGACAAGTCATGGAAACCGGTTTAGAACCTTTCCGGTCCGAACGCAATTATAATGGATGGGAGCCAGAACTAGATCAATTCGAGCAGGCCGCCAGCAGTCTTCAGAACAGGCTATTTGAAAGTGTTGTGTCACCGATCCTATCCAAACCTGGCGATACAGGAATATTTGATTATGGCGGGAATCTGAAATTACTAAAGTCTGTGCCTCTGAATACACGTTTTGAACGTGGCCCACTAACCATTCATATTGTTCATGCCCAATTATTAGAGGCTAGTGACATTCCTGAGGATTCACAGAAAAACATTTCCATTCTAAATCGAGAAGATATCGGTTCCAAGATCACTTATATTAATATTCTCTATACTGTTGAAAATACTACGGATCAGAATATCGGTTTTTACGGCTTAAACTCCATTCATCCAAACACGGGAAAGCCGATCTCCGCAGATCGCAATTTTATGAGAAAATCATATGTCTATAATCAGTATGATGGCGTAGTTATTGATAATACGAATTACGGTTTGGTATATACCGATGACCCTGATAAGTTGGAATCCATTGAACTTGTATTCAACAAAGTCTATGACTACGATACTGGAAAAACCATTGTAGAGCCCACTTTGTTGGAAATTCCTTTTGCTGTTCAAGAGTAGTGTAAACACAGCTCCATCGCACATTATGACAAAACTACTACTCTAAAAACCACCCTAATTCATTGAACTGCACCTCCAATTGGTAATTGTGTCTAACAATTGGGGTGCAGTTCATTCATTTGGAGTGGTTTTTTGTTTATATATCCATGGTATCCAATCGCTTTTCGTATGCAATGCTGCTACGTCCAACCGATTGCTGGAGACTCATTATTGATATGCCTGATCGAGGATCTAAATCATCTCAATTGAAGCTGACAAAAAATAACTTCAACATTATAATTGTTACATATTATCTAAAAGCAGTGATGACCAGGAGGACAAGATGCAATTTCAACCAGTGTATCATGATGGGGGACTATTTTTACCCAAAATCGAATTAAATATGGCATGTAACCAATCGATTGGCATTATAACAGACTTGAAGCGAAAACAGATTTTAATGAATCAACTGCAGGATCGTTCCCAATATTACATACTTCGAGCTCAACAAAACGAGTATACACAATTAACGGTGGAAGAATTAATCACTTTTCTAATCAACGTAACAGAGCGGAATGATCGTGCCACTATGTTATTGGATTATTTCGCTTTGAAAGAAGAACAGAAGGTAAAAATCAAGCATCTAAGCCCATCAAAAGAATGTATGTGACGTTGCTGCGCGTTTATTTTGCACATCAGCCTACACTGGTACTGGAGGAACCCTATTTTTATTTGGAAGAACAAGATCGTCGCCAGTTTAAACGGATTTTAGATGATCTTTCGAAACAAATACAGATTTTAATTTTAACTTCTAATTTAGAGGATGCTATGATTTCCTGTGATTCAATTTATCGTCTGAATGAATCCGGATTTCATCTATTGGATATTCGTGATTCAGAAGAGGATAAGCAATCAGTGCAGGAACAAGATCGAGCCAATATAACCTTGCAGAAGATTTATACGAAAAAAAATGACAAAGTGATTTTATTTAATCCGCCTGAAATTGATTACATAGAAAGTATGGATGGTTCAGTTCTTGTTCATGTAGGTGGAGAAAGTTTTATCTGTGCGCTGACGCTGACCGAGCTCGAGCAGAAATTGTTTAACTTCGGATTTTTTAGATGTCATCGATCCTATATTGTTAATCTACAGAAGGTAAGAGAGATTATTACATGGACGAAAAATAGCTACAGCTTGCGATTAAATACAGGACAAGATGCGATTGTTCCGTTATCTCGTTCAAAATTACAAGAATTAAAAACACATCTTAATATTTGATTTCCGGGGAAATATCGAATCTATCCAGCAATTAATGGTACCATTCAGCCGTTAACAGCTACATTTCGGCGGATTTCGATGGTTGGAGGCATGTAATCTTTATATGCTTAAGTCATCAACTCCAAGGAAGTGATATGCATGGATGTTATCCGAGTAGAACGTATTCGAAAGAGATTTGGAAATAAGAATGCATTATCAGAAGTATCTTTTTCAATTCCAAAAGGTGAAATTTTAGGTTTCCTGGGTCCAAGTGGTTCTGGAAAAACAACTTTAATTAAGATTTTAACTGCGCAATTAAATCCGACAAGTGGACAGGCAACTGTATTTAACCAGCCAGTGGCGATGATGCATCAGTCTGCACAGAAGATGCGCTTTGGTATTTTGTCAGATAACAGTGGTCTATATGAAAGATTATCGATAGATGAAAATCTGGAGTTGTATCGCCAATTATATGACCTTCCTAAAACTTCGATCGATACAGTATTGCAGTTTGTAAACTTAAGCGAAGAACGCAAAAAGAAAGTCATCCACTTATCGAAAGGGATGCGTCAGCGTGTTATGCTGGCATGCGCAATTATCCATGAGCCGGAATTATTATTTTTAGATGAACCTACTTCAGCTTTGGATCCGGTAAACTCCACACATATTTATAAAGGGCTACGCTACTTAAATGAGAAAGGGACAACAATTTTTCTAACGACACACGATATGTCAGAAGCGGAATTGTTATGTGACCGTGTAGCGATTTTGTATCAAGGAGAAATCCAAGCTATTGGCTCGCCTAAGGCGCTTAGAAAACAGCATCGGGAAAACGTCGTTTGTGTAGAATTGGTAAACGGGGAAACCTACGAGCTCCCGATGAATGAAGGAACGGCTGAGCAAATTGCCGATTGGATGAAGCGAGGCTTAATCGAGCGATTGGAATCGAAAGAGCCAAGTTTAGGCGATATCTTTATTAAAGTGACAGGAGGTGAACTGTTATGAGTATCTCGTTAAAACGTGCGAGAGCAATATTTGTAAAGGACTACAAAGAGTTTTCACGCAATTATGGCATTTCCATCATGTTGCTTGTTCCGATTCTATTCGCATTTCTTTTTCGCACTGCAGGCCCTTCTTTCCCTGGGGCAATAGGTTTTCTTCTAAATATTTCGTTTGTGCTCTTAACCTCTTTCGCACAAGCATGTTTGATCGCGGAAGAAAAGGAACGTAACACCTTACGATCATTAATGATGACTCCAGCCACAACGATGGATGTATTAGTTGGTAAAAGCACCTTAGTCTTTGTCATGTCTGCTATTGTTCTGGCTATTGCTACGTATATATTAGGCTATGAGCCACCTAGTATATGGGCATTTGCAATTGCAATCATTCTTTCAATAATTCTATACACAGCAGTAGGAACGATATGTGGTTTATTCTCTAAAACGGTCCTTGAAGCTTCATTAGCAATCATTCCTGCAGCAATGGTATTTTCTGCTCCTCCTGTTGCAACAATCTTGTTTGGAGATTTCCCGATTTTTAAAATGCTGGATTATACACCAAGCATTCAACTTGTGACTTTGCTAAATATACCCCATACAGGCTTTACAATTGGAGACCTCTTAAAACCTCTCCTCATTATTTTGATATGGACGGTTGTATTAACAATTGTGTCTGTTATTTTGTATCAACGGCGGTTAAAGGATGAGTAGCCACTCCTCGCCTACACAACCAAAATATAAAACAAACCCCGGTACACGTCTGCATTCAGCAGCGTACAGCCGAGGTTCACCATTACCATTTCAAATGTTACACTACCTATCTCAACTTAACTCATCTCGTAAAATCATGCTGCCCAATAGTCAGCAGCGTTGGCCTGCTCTTACTCCACACCGAAGTGGCGATCTTCGGATTGTAATAATAGAGCGCTCCGTTTGTCGGATCAGCGCCATTCAATGCCTTACGAGCAGCCCTGTAAGAAGTCTGGGTTGGCTTGGTATTAAACTGCCCATCATCTATAGCCGTGAATTGCCCTTTCTGGAAAATAACCTTCGAAATAGACGACGGGAATTCACTCGAATGTACCCGATTCAACACAACCGCTCCTACAGCGACTTGCCCTTCAAAAGACTCCCCGCGCGCTTCACCGTGGATCAGCTTCGCCAACTGGCGCAGCGTCTCGCCCTCGGCTTTGGCCTTTTTGTTCAGCCTATTCAGCGTCGCTGGACCAGCAACACCGTCTGCACTCAGTCCCTGCGCCTGCTGGAACTTGCGGACAGCACCTTTGGTGATGGTACCGTAATATCCAGTCATTCCGGCGTCAAAGTACCCCAGATCGCTTAATTGCTCCTGCAATTGCAGCACATGCTCGCTACGAACGCCCTGTTCCAACTTCTGTGCTCCCGCAGAAGGAGCTGCCACGGTCAAGCCCAGAGTCAATGCGCAGGCACCGAGAAGCATACTGACCCGCCCTGCTCTTTTGCCAGCCATGTTACCCTTCCCATGAGTGACTTTCCGACTGACAGTGATAGGTTCCATGTTGTCAGCAAACGTTAATGGATTCAGCCCCTCATTCGTGCTATCAACTGTAGTCCGTTCATTACTGTTCATATGGCTTCCCCCCTTCATCTCTGTCATCTCACTTACGCTATCTAATTCACTTATCATATTCTTTTCATTGATTTCATTCGGTTGATCCATTCCAATATTATTCTTCATCATTCCATTAACCTCCACTTTTCTGAATCCAGATCCCACATCTTCCCCCTGAATCCTCACGGTTGGACATCCCGAGTGTCATTATAGGATATAGAAAAAATGAAGTCTATCGGACCGATGACGCAGTGAAAAAACGACACCGAACATAACAAAAAGAGGCATGAGCCCATGGTCACACCATGGTCATACCCCTTCTTCTATCAACCTTACAACGCTTGTCAAACCCGGCATTTTCGTAGGCTGGCAGACCCGTACAAAAGTTGCGTTGTATTTATTGACAATTACTCAGCAAGTTCCTGACCCTTCGTTTCCCGGCCCCAGAACAGTACAGCTGCTGCGCCAATGAGGATTGTCACGAAGAAAATCGTGAAAATTAGGCTGATTGCCACTTCGCGTTGAACCAGCATACCGACCATTAATGGAGCCAGTACGCCACCGATTCGGCCAACCGATGTGGCAAGGCCAACACCTGTCGAACGAACGGAAGTCGGATACAATTCTGGGCTGTAGGCGTACAGACCACCCCAGGCTCCCAGATTGAAGAAGGAAAGACAGATTCCTGCGGTCAGGATCGTAGCTTCCGTTGTAGCCAATCCAAACGCAATCGCACTGAATGCAGTCAAGGTAAGATACACAACCAGTACGAACTTGCGACCGTAACGTTCAATAAAGTACGCAGCGGTGAAGTAACCTGGCAACTGTGCAATCGTCATGATTAGCACGTATTGGAAGCTTTTAACCAACGTGAATCCTTTTGCCATCACAACCGAAGGTAGCCACAGAAACATTCCATAATAAGAGAAAATGACGGTAAACCACAAAATCCAGAGCATCAACGTTGTACGGCGATGTGGTGCTGACCAGACGGTAGCCACTTTCTCGCGGAACGTGATTTTATGAAGCTTGGTATGATTCTTGTACCGCGGCGGGTCCTGAATGGCACGACGCAGATACAGTGCATAGAACGCCGGAAGCGCTCCAATGGCAAAGGCAATTCTCCATCCGTACTCCGGGATAACAAAGTTGGCAATGAGTGCTGATACAATCCAGCCCCCTGCCCAGAAACTTTCCAATAATACAACGGCACGTCCCCGTTCCGCTGTAGGCATCGACTCCGATACCAGTGTAGATGCCACTGGCAACTCTCCGCCAAGTCCGATACCAGCAACCAGGCGCAGTGCACACAATACGGCGAATCCGGTCGCCAGTGCAGACAGACCGCTTGCAATCGTAAAGATTAACAAGGTCCACATCAGAATGGCCTTCCGTCCAAAACGGTCCGCAAGTGCACCTGCAAGCAAAGCACCTAATGCCATACCGATGGAGTTAATACTCGTAAGCACACCGACTTGTCCGGGACTGAGACTCCATTCCTTGGCAAGTGCAGCCACGATAAAGGAGATCATACCAACTTCCATCGCATCAAACAGCCAGCTCATGCCGGCACTGAACAGCAGCTTGCGCTGCTTGGGATTCCGCAATACTTCCAGTTTGCTCATCACTTATAGCTCCCTTGATCTCTATGTAGTCATTCTGACACTAAATCATTATTATGCAGAATGCTCCAGAAATCAATGCAAAATAAGCTTTTCCTTCCGATTTCTGCGATACCTCACCCCTTGAGTGAACCCGCTGTCAGACCTGCAACAAAGTAACGCTGGAGCAGAAGGAACAGCACGATCATCGGAATGGCCGTTACCAGCACACCTGTAAGCATCATCGGGTAGTTCGTCACGTATTCCCCGCGGAACTGCATAAGTGCGAGCGGTAAAGTGAGCTTGGACTTACTGCTGAGCATCAGCATCGGAATAAGCAAGTCATTCCAGACCATGACGAGCAGGAACGTAGCCGTTGCCGCCAGCGAAGGTGCAGCCAGTGGCAGTGCAATCCGCGTATAGAGTCTCCATTCACTTGCTCCATCCATACTGCCCGCTTCCAGAATCTCCGAATTGAGCATGCGCATGAAACCTGTCAGCATAAATACTGAGACAGGCATCAGCATAGCCGCGGATACGACAATCAGGCCCGTGAGACTGTCCGACCAGCCGAGGGTACGCGTAAGGGAATAGATCGGTAGCATACTCACCTGGGATGGAACGATCAACCCTGCTACGAACAGAGCAAATACAATTTTGCCTACACTTCCGCCCCAGCGGACAATGGCGTAAGCAATCATGCTACTCAGCAATAACTCAATGGCAACCGTACCAAGCGTCACGACCAGACTGTTTCCGAAATATTGCCACATCGGCTGATTGCGGAACATGCCAGTGATGTTATCCCACGTAAACGGGTCCGGCCAGCTGAATGGACTGGTGAAGAAGTTGCTGCTTGTTTTGAACGAGGATACAAATACAAAGTACAGCGGCACCAGAATCAGCAGCGCGTACACCAATAAGATCAGGCGATTGAACCATTTTAAAAACATGTGAACTCCCTTCTGCCTCGATTGCAGGATGAATGCTCCAACATCAACCTCAATAACTTACCCGGTCGGCACGCAGTGCCTTGAACTGCAACAGCGTCAAGAGCGCGAGCAACACCAGGAAGATCATGGAACCGGCAGAAGCCAGACCAAATGAATAGCTGCCAAAGGCGGTATGATAGATATATGTTGTCAAAATTTCAGTTGCGTAGTTCGGCCCTCCGTCCGTCATTGTGAAAATGAGGTCAAATGCCTTGAACGACTGAATCGTCGTATAGGCCACAACAATCGTTGCCGAAGGTGCCAGCAGTGGCCAGGTCACGGTACGAAATACCTGCCATTTGCTGCCGCCATCCATGCGAGCCGCTTCATACAGTTCTGCCGGAATACCTTGCAGACCTGCGATGAATACAATCATCATCTGTCCGGCATGGGCCCATACCTGTACCGCAGCGATGGAATAGATGGCGATTTTGGGATCTCCAATCCAGTTACGAGCAATGCTGCTCATCCCAGCTTCATTCAGTCCATAGTTGATTAGTCCGATAGATGGATCATACATAAATGCCCAAATCAGTCCAACCGATACGGAGGACAGAATCGCAGGCAGGAAATACAATGCCCGAAGCACAATGCGTATCTTGGTATTGCGTACCAGGAGCAGCGCCAAGACAAGGGATATAAAGGTTTGTGCAATAACAACTGTTAACATGAACTCCACGTTGTTGCCAAAGGCTTTGCGGAATACGATGCTGCTGAGACTGTCCTTGTAATTATCCAGCCCTACAAATGCATACGACGGGGATACCCCATCCCAGTCCGTAAAGGAATAGAACAGCCCCGTCAATGTAGGAAATACGAACAATCCAACGTACAGCAGCAACCCGGGGATCAGAAATAGGGATAGCTGAAGACGGTTTTTCATCGTTTATTTCCCGATATGCTGATCAATGATCGCTTGTGCCTGCTGTGTTGCTTCTTCTGGAGAAGTGCCGCTCAGTACAGACTGGATGGAGTTGGTTACTGCTTTTTGATTATCTCCGTTCAGGATGGTGAACCGTGGCTGGAACACGGTCTTTTTGGTTGCCCATTCTCCGGCTACCTGAAGCTCAGGCGTATCGTACTTCACATCATTCACCGTTACATTCTGTCCCGTTTGGTTGGCATAGTTACTCGCTACATCGGGATTGCTAAGGAATTCGAGGAACTTCTTCGCTTCTTCCGGATGTTTAGACTTGCTGTTCACGGCTAGCATGAATGTGGTCGTATGCACCCCTTCATACTTCGCTTGATCGGCACTTACTGTAATCGGTGCAAGCAGTTTTTGCTCCAGGTTCGGATTCTGCTGCTTGTTCTGAGCCAATTGATACGATCCACTTGCCAGCATCGCTGCTTTCTCTTGGATAAACAGTGCTCCAGCCGCAGGGTCCTTCGTACCCAGTGCATCTTGCTGGAAGTAACCTTTATCGTTCAGTTCCTTGATTTGAGTCAACGTTTTCACCCAAAACTCATCCGTCAGTTTGGCTTCGCCCGCTTCTACTTTGGTAAAAATGTCGTCACTCGGTGCATTGTTCATCACCATTGTATTCATGAATTGCCCTGGGCCAATGTCCGCTCCGGCAAAGGCAATCGGAATGATGCCATTGTCTTTCAGCTTCTGGCAAAGGGCCAGGAAACCTTCCCAATCGGTCGGCGGCGTCAAGCCGTATTGTTCAAACAGTTTTACACTATAAATTGGATCGTTATATACGAGTTGATACGGGATCGCATATTGCTTGCCATCGTGCTGTCCTGATTCAATCAGCTTTGAATTGTAGGCCGACAGAAACGATGATCCGGTCAGGTCCGTGAACAAGCCGGCTTTGGTGAAAGCTTCGAACTGTGCACCCGGGAAGGAGGCAAATACATCTCCTACCGAACCGTCACTGATTTTGGATTGTACGGTGGACTGATATTGATCGGAAGGCAGCGTCTGCATCTCCACTTTAATGTTCGGATTTGCTGTCTCAAAAGCGTCAATGGTTTTGTTCAGTGCTTCCACATCTTCTCCACGCCAGTGCATGAAGCTGATCGTAACTTTACCTGAACCCGAGGAGCCGTTCTCTCCAGATGACGCGTTATCTCCACCGCCGCAAGCTGACAGCAGGATGGACATCACCAGCATACTGACAAGCGGCAGGATCAATTTTTTATTTTTTTTCATGAAAGACGACCTCCTGAGGATGCTTGATATTTTAACTAAAGAATGTTTATACTGACCACTCCGATGACAGAATAACCTTCCGATCGCTGTTATCCCCAGATTTATTTGATTCCTTTTTATAAAAGGAAAAATCCGGGGATAAAGGCGAACGCTTCGCTTCTTCACGTTATTTCTGTCCTCTCCGTTTTCGTATAAAAAGATTAGTTAAACTTACTTAGTTAGTAGTAACTGAGTGTTGCTTCTGTCTTGTTTTCCATTTCTCGCGAATGATCGGCATCACGGTACGTCCGAAGATTTCGGCCTCTTCCAGATGCGGGTAACCGGACAGAATGAAAGTCGTAACGCCCAGATCTCCATATTCCATCAAACGCTCTGCCACCTGTTCGGCTGTACCTACAATGAGTATCGCACCGCCGGAACGCACAACGGACAAGCCTGTCCACAGGTTAGGACCTACGACAAACTGCTGCTTCTCGGACAGTTCACGTAACTCGTTCTGTCTGCGTTGGTTGGTTGCATCCGTCTCGGCAAAAGCGGCTTTGGCTTTCTCGATCGCTTCTGGTGGTACTTTGCTAATAATCTCCCAAGCTGCTGCCCATGCTTCTTCTTCGGTATCCCGAATGAGTACCTGAGCACGCATGCCGTAACGGAGCTGACGATCTTGTCCCGTTTCCTCTTTCACCTGCTGACGAATGACCTCAATCTCTTCGATCTGCTCCTGAATCCAGTCATGAGGCTCGCCCCACATGAGGAACGTATCCGCATGTTCAACAGCGACCTTTTTCGCAATCGGAGAACTTCCTCCCAGATAGAATGGTGGATGCGGATTTTGCACCGTCTCCGGCATGCCTACCGGTCCTTTGAAATTATAATACTGGCCGTTGAATTCAGGATTGGGATCGCTGGGTGCGTCTGCACCAGATTTTGAATCACTTCCTGCAAACTCCGTCAGATTCAGTCCCGTCGATTGGGTCCATGAACGCTTCATGACCTCCATGTACTCGCTCGCTCGTACATACCGTTCATCATGCGCATGTGCCAGTGGATCGCCGAGCTCCTCCAGATCTCGAACAGAACTGCCTGTCACCACATTGATCATGGCGCGACCACCAGAGAGCTGATCCAGTGCGGCTCCCATTCGTGCAGCGAGTACGGGGGTAACCAATCCCGGGCGAATGGCGACAAGGGGACGCAATGTCTTCGTGTGACTCATCACAGCCGAGCCAACCACCCACGCGTCCAGACAGGCTCCCCCTGTCGGAATCAGTACAAATTCGAATCCTGCCTTCTCCGCCGTCTGTGCCACATCGACCAGATACTCCAGACTCGGTTCCCGCTCCGGGGCAACCCCTACATACTTACCATCCCCTGCTGTAGGCAAAAACCATCCAAACTTCATCTCTTCCTGTTCGCTCACAAAAGTCAATCCCTTCTATGATAAATTGCTCTAAAAATGTTTCACTCAAGCACTTCGGTTACAGAAAACCTTTCGAGCACTCTTGTCCCCAGATTTCTTCTCATTCCCCTTTCACGGGGAAATCCGGTGACAAAGGCGCACGCTTCGCTTCTTCAGGTCCTTTCTGTACCCTCCGTTGTCGTGTCATTCTTTAAAATGATTTATTAGGCATATCCAAACTCAAATGCCGATTAATTAACTTGGTTTAATAGGTATGGACATCATAACAATTGATTTGTCTATGATCAATGTCATTTCGCGGCAATTTTATTTTGTCATTTTGTGGTCTTTTCTCAGATTTAGGTCTTCCTGATCTTGAATATATATAAAACCCACCTGTATAATAGGTTTAAATACATGTTCAAAAAGTCTGGTTTTTAGTACCGAGAAGATGGAATGAAGCTAGAAATGGAGTAGCGGAGCGTAGGAAAACTACGTGAGCAACCACAATGTTTCCAAAGGAAACATATTTCGTAAGCCTCCTGCTTATTTCGGCTGAATTTCAGCTTCGATGTTGATGATGCCACTAGGCATGATTCGTAATCAAAAGTGGACTTTTTGAACTACATCTATAAGTGAAACTTTTAGAATGTACAAACGATACTTATACAATAAAGAGGTGTTCCTGATGACCGAGAGCATGAAGGAGGACCACCATGAGTTTTTGGAACTTATTTTCTTCACTCCATCTGAATTCGAGAAAGCTGGTGGCGCCTGGCCGATCCGCATCGGCCGTAATATAGCCAAGACCAACTATCATATTGGCCCGCGTACCACACCTTATTATTATTTGCTGTTTGTGCTGGAGGGGGAAGGTACATTCATACAGAACGGACAGTGTCACGCCCTTCGTCCCAGGGATGCGTTCTGTCTGTTTCCACATGTTACCCATGAGTACTGGACGGACCCCGAGGATACGTTGCAGAAAATATTTATTGCCTTTGATGGTGCACATGCAGCCGAACTGCTTTCCCGAATTGGACTTACACCCGACTCACCATACCGTTCAGGTGTACTTACCCCGGAGACTGCAAGTGCCATGCGCTCATTCATGGAGGATGTTCGCAAACCGCAGGACGGAGCGAGTGATCTGGGACGACTCACCCGGTTTCTAACTCTATTCGACCGGATTGCCCGCTCCCCCGGAACCAAAGGATTGCAACCGGATTCAGCTACACCTTGGCTCCAGAAAGGCAAGGAATACATGGACATTCATTTTGCAGGCGGCATCTCCGTGGAAGGTGTGTCCGCTCATGCGGGTGTGGATCGAACCCATTTTGCCAAACAGTTCCGCAAAGCCTATGGTCTGTCCCCTGTGCAATATATCCAGCAATTGAAAATGACCCAAGCCAAACGTCTACTCGTGCAGACGCCGCTAAGCTTAACTGAAGTGGCTCATTCGGTAGGTTACCCGGACTTGTTCTCCTTCTCTAAAGCGTTCAAAAAGCAAGTTGGTCTGCCGCCCAATCGCTATCGCACAGCGGAGAGCACGAAAGAATGAGGGAGCGACTTTCCCTCCTCAGCCTATACTCCATGCCTCATGCACCACGCCTTGTGTGCTGTGTGTAAGATGTTCCCTCTACCAAAGTACAACGGACTCCTGAGTTTCATATTCTGCACATCATAGTGCTGCCAAACCCATTACGAAATCCACCACCAAAAAGGCAAGCCCCATCTACCCGGGACTTGCCTTCTTTCTATACTATAGTCTTGACTACACGTACTACCTGAAACTAGAAACTTTTTTACGTTGACCTAACGCTATTCCTTCTTTTCATCCTTGCGCGCAAGCGGAATACCGTTCTCCTTGGCATACCATGCTTCATAATGATGCACAGCCACACCTGCAAAAGAAGAATGAGAGGTACCGAGATCAAACACCTTTGCCATCTCTTCATTCATATTGCTAACCGGTTTACGGAAAAAGGTCAGGTGATCCCCCTCGTGTGTATCCGCGAGTTCCGCTCCGATCCAGACTTTCTTGCCGAGATCATCCGCTTCGTCCAGTTCTTCCTTGGACAGATCATACATCTGCTGCCCACTATCCCGGTAAGCCATAATGGCCACCGCATCAAAGTGGGAGATCATCCAGCGACTGAATGTACCCTCACCTTCAGCCGACTGACGGGCATCAAGCCAGAACGGAATGGCAGCGCTCATGTACAGTCCGGCATCCTCGCCGGCTTTTGTCCAGGCCTTCATGTTGTTCTGCCACTCTGCAATGACGCTGCTCTCCTCGTTCTCCCAGCGCTTTAACTGATACGGCTCCACATCCAGTTGAATACCTTGGAAGCGTTCATTCTTGGCCGAAGCTGCATTGTATGCTCGTACTCGCTCGATAAAAGCAAGTCCTTCATCCCGCTTCTCCTCGTAGGCCCAGTCTGCATGACCGTTAAGTCCATGCACTTCAATCTCAGCCTGTCGGGCAGCCGCAATGAATTTGCGGTATGTTGCGTCAGGCAACTCATCCTGGATTTGCAGGAAGATGGTATCCACGCCCTGTTCTTTGGAGAAAGCAATAATCTCAGGTGTCTGCTCTGCAATAATGGACGCGTCCCACAGCCAGGTCGCTTTGTGTTCCTCTGCCGAGAACCATTTGAACATCCAGGACAGAAGCAGCAGGCACAACACCACAGCCAGAATAGCCCATTTCGCCATACCCACCAGTTTGCCCCGTTGCCTCATATATTTCCTCAGACGAGCAACGCTTCACTTGGTTCAAGCACAGGATGCTGTACCGAGTGACCAATCTTGTAGATATGCGGATGTGTGTACGAACGGAACGCATTACGTGTATCCAGAATCGGCACACCCATCTCGGCAATATCAAAGTAAGGCAAATCGCTGTGGTTGGTGATCAGCACGATGCAATCGTACTTCTTGAACTGCTCCAGATTGAACGCTTCGCTGTGTACGGTCTCGCCATGTTTGTCCTGGAAGGAATCCGCATGTGGATCGTAGTAGCTAACGTTAGCTCCACTTTCCTTGAACAGTTCATATACTTCCAGTCCTGGTGATTCACGCAGGTCGGCAATATTTGGTTTATACGACATACCGAGGAGCAGAATATTGGATTTACGTACGGATTTAGCGTATTCGTTCAGAATCGTTGACGTTTTGTTTAGCACATAATATGGCATGTTGTCATTGGTGGATTGCGCCAGCTCAATGAATTTGCTATAGAAACGGAAGCCTTTGGCCTTCCATGACAGGTACATCGGATCAAGTGGAATGCAGTGTCCACCGATGCCTGGGCCTGGATAGAATGGCATGAAACCAAATGGTTTCGTCGCCGCCGCGTCAATAACTTCCCAGATATCGATGCCCATGCGGTCACACATCATCGCCATTTCATTTACAAAGGCAATGTTCACACTGCGGAATGTGTTCTCCAGCAGTTTGGACATCTCGGCCACTTTTGGTGAGGATACCGGTACTACGGTTTCTACATATTTTCCATATAGCGCTGTTCCGAGCTTCAAGCAAGCTTCAGTCGTGCCCCCGATTACTTTCGGCGTATTAAATGTTGTGAAACGTCCGTTCGACGGGTCCACACGCTCAGGCGAGAAGCAGAGGAAATAGTCTTTACCTGCTTCTTGTCCGATCTTGTCCAGCTGCTGCTGGATCAGTTCTTCGGTTGTACCTGGATAAGTGGTACTTTCCAGCGTAATCAGCATGCCTGGTTTCATATGCAGTTTGATCTGATCTACAACAGTCTCGATGTAAGACGTATCCGGGTCCTGATTCTCACTAAGCGGTGTTGGTACGCAGATACTGAGTGCGTCGATCACGCGTAGCATACTGTAATCTGTCGTTGGCTGGAAACGACCGCTTTGCATTACTTTTTTCAACTCATCGGACGAAATATCGTGAATATAGGAATCTCCTTGATAGATACTGTCTACTTTGGACGCATCCAGATCAATTCCGATTACCGTGAAACCTTGATTGACCATTTCCACGGCAAGTGGAAGTCCTACGTAACCGAGCCCGACGACGCCGAGTACAGCTTCTTTATTTTCAATCGCATTCAGTAATGTGTGGAATTGTTGATTCTCCATGATATTCCCTCCGGGCAGTGTATTTGGTGGTGCTTAAAATCCATATAAATAGATGAGTGTCTGTGCTCTAAATGTTGCTCTAATCTATCTGATTCATAGTGTAAAAAAAGCTCTTACTTTGCACTTCACACAATCAGCTTATTCAAGCCGTCTTCTAATGCAGGCAGCGTCTGATTCGGGCATCCAGCTCTACAGGCGAGAACGGTTTGGTCATGTAATCATCGACTCCGCTGCGGAAGCATTGACTAATCGTCTGCTCGACACGTTGCTCGGTCAACACGACAATTTTGGGCGGCTGCTCCATCTCCAGATTCTGAATATGATGGATGAACGGCAGACCATCGATGCCATACAGATTCAGTTCGGTGAGCACCAGATCTGGTGTGACTTTCTCGATCAACTCCAGTGCAGCCAGTCCATCAACGGCTTCATAGGTTTCGTATCCCTGCATCTTCAACCGCAATTGCAGGAATTCGCGTACCGTCGGATCGTTGTCCACAATCAAAATTCGTTCCGGCTCGTCCGCCGTATTGTCCAGCGTGTAGATATGAATCTCCGACGAATCTACGAGCTTCGAGGACTCAGCCATATGCTGAATAGTTGCCTTCGAAGGGCGCTCCCCTTCCGGGAAACTGGCCAGTGTAATCTGTGGATCGGCACCGGGTACAGTCTCTTGCAACTCATGTTTGATCCGAAGTCCTTCATAATGAACTTCATCCAGTGACAAACCTGGCAACAGGACGGCAATCGCTTGGGTAGCCCCATCCTTCCACACCTGGAAGGCAGACTCACTCGTTTGTTCCAGATGTGTCCTGACCTGCTGCTCAGGTTGAGAGTTTCCTGCACAATGGATGAACATTAAGCCGCATGTTTCGGCACCCGTTTCCTTCAATCCCTGTTCTACACTTCGGTACACATTAACGGCAGCCTCACGCTGCAATGTCGCCGTATTTGGCATGTTCTTTTCCACCCTTCTCCTCGATTATCTATAAGTCCAAAAAATATTATTTACACTGACACTCCGATGACAGAACAGCCTTTCGATCACTGTTATCCCCAGATTTTTTGATTCCTTTATACAAGGGGAAATCCGGGGATAAAGGTATGCTTTCGATGCAGCTTTCTTTCAGAAAGCTTTTAGGTGCACGCTTCGCTTCTTCAGACTTTTTCTGCCCTCTCCGTTATCGTGTAAATGTCTAGTTGGACATATAATTGCTTTGATTATTCTTTAATCAAGCGGCTTCGCTTGTTTTCTTCTCATCCTCGGACCAGCTTTGACGTGTCATGGTACCCCATGAGTTGTTGTTTTGCATGAACTGCACATGACCCTGCAATCTCCACAGTACGCCGAGCTGGTGGTAACCCACGAATTTCAGCGCGGAGTAGACGAGCATTTTGACCAGATCGGAGAGTTTGTTGTAACGTTTGAAAGCAATCTCCTCCAGGACAAGTGCGCCTACACTCAGCAGATAACCACTCACAAAGTTCAGCAGTCCGAACAGAACCAGAATCGGCCATTGCGTCATATCCAGAAGGACATATCCAGCGAGAGCCAGAAGTCCGGTAATCCGGAAATACGGGTTGAGCGCTTCAAAAAGGACGTTATATGGCATGGTCACCATACCCATAACCTTATATTTTGGATTGAACAACATGCCACGATTCTCGATCATGTTCTTCAGATTCCCGCGGCCCCAGCGCTTACGCTGACTGGACAAGATCCGGTAGGAATCCGGTGCCTGCGTCCAACATACGGCCTCAGGACAGAAGGCAATGCGGTACTTCAATTTGTTTTCCAGCATGTAACGGTGAAGTTTGATGATGATGTTCATGTCTTCCCCAGGATAACCATCCCGGTATCCACCCACGGCGATTACAGCGTCCTTACGGAACATGCCGAAGGCACCGGAGACAATGATTAGCCCGTTCATGTGACTCCAGCCAATCCGTCCGCCCAGGAAGGCTTTGAGATATTCAATCGACTGGAACATGGGCCAGATCTTGCGTGGCAGCGATACATCTTGCACTGCCCCGTTTTCAATTTTGCAGCCATTGGCGATCCTTACATCTCCACCGATGGCTACCGTCTCTTCCGGATTCTCCATATACATGCGTGCCATGCGGATCAGGGCATCCTTCTCCAGCAACGAATCGGCATCGATGGAAGAGATCAACGGATAATGGGACAGGTTGATCCCGGCATTGAGGGAATCGGCCTTACCGCCGTTTTCCTTATCAATGACATACAGATCCGGGAACTCCGGGTTATGGTAGATCCCACGAATTTTCTGACAGGCGATCTTGCCCCGAATCTTCGTATTGGGTACTGGCTTCAGACGATATTCTTCCAAAAGGATATTCAGTGTCGCATCACTGGAGCCATCATTCACAACAATGACTTCATACGTTGGATAATTCAGCGTCATCAGGCAGTTTACATTTTCAATAATCGTCAGTTCCTCGTTGTATGCCGGTACCAGCAGAGAAACCGAAGGTACCAGTTCCGAGCCTGACAATGTATTGTATTTGGAATAATGCGACCGCCGGAAGATCGTCCAGATGTTACGGAACGATAAGGCCAGAATGGAAAAATAGAGCGTATTTACAAAAACAACATAGTAGATTGCGACCATGCCGTAGATTAATAGTAGATCCCTAAGCAGTGTAATCCCCTCCTACCGTAGCGACACCTGTGCGCTTCTTGCTGGTTCTGTTCTCTCGTACAGGGCCAAAATAGCGATCGTACAGCAGTCTTTTTTTGTTATGTGCAATCATCTGCTCTACAGCTCTGTCATCGGTTCTCGTGTGCTGCATGGTACTCTCAATCTGCTGCATCGCAATCTCGCGCTCAGCAACTGTACCTTGCACCGCAGCCTGACACAGCGCTTCGAATCCCGGTTCACCGAGCTTGCTCAGACTCTCCGCACTGTTATATCGAACTCTCCAGTCTTCATCCCGAAGCGCTTTGCGCAGCAATGGAATGCTGCCAGATGCATGCTTGTAACCAAGCGCTTGTACCACTTCGGCGCGAACTTCCGGATCGGGGTCCTGGATCAGCTTCAGGATTGTCTCATCCCGGAGTGCCGGACTTGCGCTAAGATACAGCTTCACCGCCTCGGCACGTACATCCTGATGTTCTGCGCCTACCAGTCTGTCGAGTGCAGGCATCACTTCAGGTACAGCCTGTCCCCACATGGCAACCAGTCCGACTTTGACAAAATCAGGATTCCGGTCTTCCAGCAATTCAATTAGAATTCTGCTCGTATCCAGACTCGTTTCGAGCAGAATATCTGCTGCCAGATGGTGAATGGACTTACCTTTGGTTAACAGCAAAGCGAGCATGTCTTTCAGTTCACCTTGCCGAGTCGTACATCTGGAGATGGATCGACCAATCATAATGGCCATCGGGCCCGGTTTCTCATCCTTCAGCAATTCCATCAAACCCGGAACGGCTTCGGGACAACGCATGCCACCCAAGCGATAAGCCGCATCAATCTGACGACCATAACGCAGACGGCCCAGTTCCTTCAGATCATGCTCTACGAATCCTGCTTCACGACACAGTGCGATTAATTTGTCGCGATACTCACCCTTGAACTGGTCGATCCATTCAATCAGTCTGTCCTGAATGACTCTGCGTTCCAGCGGAGCCAGTTTGCCTGGTGGCAATCTGAGTGGACTATTCTCAGTCAAGGCTGTTTGCAGATAGGTGAAATAGTCACGCTGCTTCAATTCATAAAACGCCGTCTTACGTCGTTTGCCATTGTGGGACATTTTCATGGCAAACAATACGATGACGCCTACAACAACAAGTGCGATACAGATGTACAAAAACAGATAGGCCAAAGCCAAACTTGGAAACATGTGAAAAGGTCCTCCTTTATACTCATTTATTCGATCTGAAAACTAGGAATTTTTTCATAACTCTTCTTCATTTTTTCGTAGCTTAGCTTCAGGCGTTCACTATACTGCACCTGCTCCCAAGGCTGCCAGCTATATACCGGCAATGTCTTCAGATCCAGGGTCGTCTGTTCACCCCCAGGCCAAGATACTTTCTTCGTGGCGCGGTCCGTTAACCACGGAATGAGGGTAACGCCTTCCACAGCAACTGTGGAGAACTCACGTCCATTCTTGAGCGGTCCATAGTCAATCGCTTGCAGCGAACTCGGATCACCGAACCCAAGCAGCATCCAGGGAATTCGCATCTCCACTTGATTGCCGTTATACTGCCATGCCGTTAATGAATCCGTATCTGACTGACCGGGAGCTGTCGTTCCCCGTTTCAATGTTCCGACCTTTTCATTCATGAACGGTTGAGCAGATCGGGTATCCGGCGGTGTCATCCTCAGGCTAACTGCCAGATTCCATGGGTGGAACGGATCTGTGGAGTCTGACTGCTGATCTGGCAGCATGTCGTATCCATCCTTGCCATACAGACGCTGATTAAAGTCATAATCCTTGGCGATCTCCACCTGAGATTCTTCATCCTGCCCCAGTGTAATCACCGTCTCAAGACCATCACTGAGCGTCCGGCCCGGGAGTAACTTGTCAGGCTGACTGCCTCCAGCAAGTGTATCGGTCCCAATTCGCAGCACTGTCTTAGCCGAGTCAAACGGTTGATCCAAGGTCAGCCCAATATACAGATAGGCTTCATCATGGGTCATCTTCATTTCCTGAATGCCGTCCACTTGGCCCTGCCAGGTCGTGACCTCTTCATCCTTCAGATCATCCCAGTCATCCAGTGATCCGTCGATGGTCAACTGTTCCTGTTTACCCGGGTCCATGGCAAGCAGACCAAACATCTTCTCGTTTGTCAGCACGTTCAACCAATATGCACGGCGATCAGCCGGGATTTCCAGTGGCATCGTGTTCCATGTTTTTTTGAACCATTCATCCTGCCACATGAACACAATTGCTCCCGAGTATCCTTCATCATAGATATCCTGCGTCAGTGACGCGTCGATATCTCCCTGCTCTACTTCGTTATGTCCACCCTGATTCCGTCCTCCCATACCCAGATGGGAAATACCAAGAGAAGAGGGTACGCCATACTCCGTAATCATTACAGGCATATCGGAAAACTCGGCTTTCAGCTTGCGCAGATAACTTTTGTACGTGTTGTACTCACCGTTCTCATCCTTGATCGTTTGGAGTGTTTTATCGATATGGAACAGATCCGGGTAATACGGGTACACATGGTAGGCTGCAAAATAACCTCCCTGCCACGCCTCCGGCTGAATATGTCGGGCATCCACACTGACGAGATCCTCTTCATACAGTGGCTCGCCGGGATGATCCAGCACATCGGTGGTTACCCAGTTGGTGAAGGTCATCGGATGTTCCCATCCATACTTCTTCTCCAGGACCGCCGTATGATCCAGCAGCTCTGCGAGCCAGTTCTCGAACGGTGACGCTTCTGGACTCGCCGAGAAATGAACTCCCTTGTACTGCGGCACGTCCGCATGTTTTGCGTTTGTGTTGTCTACCATCGCCGGGTCCCATTCCGTCCCTACATGCCAGGCCATCAGGTATTTTCCTGCATTCGTTTTGTATTTGCCGCTGGACTCTCCCTGCTTGGCAGGAATGTCCGCATCGCCATAGACAGCAGATACGGCCTTTTCAATCTCCTGTTTGAACGTCTGCTCAATATGAACCGCATAGGCATCCTGCTTCTCAATTAACTCTTCTTCAGGTGACCATATGCCCTGTATAAAATATAACGGTTGCTCCCGGCCGCGGTTATATTCGACCAATGCGGAGTAGAAAATCGGTTCGTGAACCGTGTATACCCGAATTACATTGGCTCCCAGATCCTCGATCTGCTGGAACCACCGCAAGTAATCCTCTTTGGTCAGCGGGAATTCTCCCGGGTAATGCCCCGGTGAAGTTGCGCCCAGGTTGACACCTTTGACGAACATCTCCCTCCACGTTCCATCTGGCCCGTATTCCATGAACCGGTCTCCATCGGTCTTGAATTTCATCTCCGTGCCGTTCTCCGCTGTGTACGTAACGAGCTTGGGTTGCATATAGTGCCACCCGGCAAATATCCCGCCAGTCACCACCACTGCTCCTGTCAACACCGTTAATAACCAGCGTCTTCGTCTTTGTCTGCTCATGTCTTTAGATTGCTCACCTCTCTATTATGCATCCTGCTTCAACACCGAATGGTCCAACATGAAGCATAGGAATCATTCCGCTTCGGATGTCCGCTTGGTAGAGATGTCAGCGGTGTAGTTCTCACTATAGCGCTAAGACTCTGCATTTGTAACTAGGCTGATGGAAGCAAACATGAAATGGAACATTCTGCCCATGATTCGTAAAAAGGTCCATCAACTACCACTCGGAAGCCTCTGGGATACCTCTGATTCCCAAACACTAATATTTGCTCGAATTGCATGGATTAGATGCCTGCTGATCTTGCACTTCTGGAACCTTTATTGTTATGTGCAACGCGGGTACAGGCATCATTTTCCGTTTGAACACATACCCCATTAAACGCGAGTCATATGTTAAAGTTGCGGACCTTTTTACAGTATTAACCATAAAGATTACAAAATTGATACTATAGTCCGATAACGCATCAGCGATATTCCGCGTCACATCAAGGTTTTCTGAAAAATGCAGAAAATCAAAAAAGGACGTCAGTCCCCCTCTATAGGACTGTGCCCATTTATAACCCTTTTACAAAAACCTAAATGAACGCCCGGTCATCACCCAGAGGTCACAGATCTCTCACATTAAATGTAAAAAAGCACATCTTATTTCCTAATTTCAGCCTCTAATATAGCTAATCCATAATTGTGTCCAATTTGCAAAATAATTCCGGTTGCCGCATTTCGAATTGTCAGATATGCTTATAAAACAAGAACACTTGTTCCATACTGTAAATAAACTGTTAATTATCGATGTTCAAATGAACAAATGAAGATAATGAATGCTTAACAGAAGAGCTTAGCATCACGGATAAGGAGAGAAGTCTTATGCCCCGCCAAGACAGACGTGTCATCATGCTGGCAGACTGCCAGTCATTCTATGCCAGTGTGGAGAAGTCTGCACATCCCGAATACAATGACCGCCCCCTCGTTGTTGCGGGAGATCCGGCTCGCCGTTCGGGTATTATTCTTGCGGCCTGCCCACTCGCCAAGTCCTATGGAATTACGACAGCAGAACGACTGGGCGAAGCGCTCGCCAAATGTCCGGATGTTGTTGTTGTTCGCCCCCGGATGGCCGAGTACATTCGGGTGTCCCTTCATATTACGCGTATCCTTCAGTCTTACACCGATCTGGTGGAACCCTATAGTATTGATGAACAGTTCCTCGATGTCACCGGAAGCCTGGATCTGTTTGGCAGTCCCGAGACGATTGCACGCAGCATTCAATCCAGAGTGATGGATGAGACGGGTGTATACATTCGGATCGGCATCAGTGATACCAAGGTTGTTAGCAAGATGGCCTGTGATCTGTACGCCAAGAAAGTCCCCGGGGGCATCTGCACGCTGCCTCGCAAAGATCTGCCTTCAACCATCTGGAAGAAGCCTGTGCGAGACATGTTCATGGTTGGTTCCCGCATGGCGCAGCATCTCTATAAGATGGGGGTCCATACGATCGGTGATCTGGCCCAGACCCCACTGTCCCGACTAAGAGAACGTTGGGGGGTGAATGGCGAGGTACTGTGGCGTATTGCCCGTGGTATCGACGATTCTCCGGTCAAACCCGGGACATATGCTCATCAGCAGCAGGGGATCGGACATCAGATGACGCTGCCCCGGGACTATGACTCCTGGGAAGATATCAAAGTGGTACTGCTTGAACTGGCGGAACTCGTCAGCCGACGTTCCCGGGACAAATCACTCATGGGCCATGTGGTCTCGGTTGGATGTCGCGGACAGGATTATGATCGGCCAACCGGTTTCTCCCGCCAGATGAAGGTGAATGAACCCACCAACATTACGGATGAAGTATATGATGCGGCCGCAGCTCTGTTCCTGCGCCATTGGGACGGATTACCCATCCGCCGTATCAGCGTGTCACTGACCGGACTTGTACCCGATTCCGAAGTACAGCTGTCCTGGTTTGATGACCGCGAACGTAAAAGAGAACTGGAACGTGCCACGGATGATATCAAGCGCAGGTACGGAGAAACCGCCATCATGCGGGCATCCTCCCTCTGCTCGTCCGCGCAAGCCCATGAACGTTCTCATAAAATTGGAGGTCATTATAAATGAGTAAAAAATTGCAGCAAAACGGTATCTTCGAGTCCTCGCGCATGATGCTCCCCGAACACCGGGAAGCCTACACTCTTCATCAGGAACAACTTGCTCCTCGTACCCGCCCCTCCCTGGATGCCCAGGCCGCGGAAGAAATGTCCCGTTTGCTCAGCAACTCGATGATGCTTGGAGATAAGGTCACTATTACGTTGTTTCACGAACATGACGATATCCGTTACACGGGGCAGGTGCTTCGGCTGGACCGTCCTGCCCGGACCCTCAGACTACTGATGGAAGATGGGTCCCGGGATATTCAGATGAACCTCATTACAGATGTGGCCCTAGCCGATGACTGAAGGGAGATATACCCACCCCGATGTTGTGGATATTCCATGATAGATGCAGCATAGCCGTTGTCATGCAGGACTGTCTTCCTACACTTCCAGGTGAATACCAAAAGTAGCCGACGAGACATATCCAGACCATTCACTTCGTTCTAAAGAAGCAAAATATCAGATACGTGATTCATCGGCTACATATAAGGGTAAAGCTTCTTTTTTCTGAAAAACTTTTAGAAAAAGCTCCAGTCAAATTCCTTCGACAGACGCTCGAGCAGATGCACGCCGGCAATACTGTTGCCTTTGCGGTTCAGAGCCGGGCCAACAAGACCTATGCCGAATTGTCCCGGTACAAGGGTCAGTATCCCTCCAGATACTCCACTTTTGGCGGGCAATCCGACCTCGATGGCAAATTCGCCTGATGCATTATACATACCACAGGTGGTCATGAAGGTTTTGGCAATCTGAACATAGCGACGAGGGATGAGTTCTTCTCCCGTAATTGGATCTGTTCCATTATAGGCCAGAACGAGTGACATTCGAGACAAATCTGCACACGTCACTTCAATGGAGCAATGACGGAAATACACGGCAAGCACGTCTTCAACGTCATCCTTAATGACTCCGTTGTGCTTCAAAAAGTAGCCAAGTGAACGATTCATATGACCACTCTCCGATTCGGACTGGAATACCTCTTCGTTATAGCCCAGGCGATCATTGTGTGCCAGTTTGCGGAAAAACTCCAGAATGCGGCGTGATTTCTCTTCCTTACAGTCTCCTCCAACAAGCGAGGACACCGTAATCGCACCCGCATTAATCAAGGGATTAAACGGAATACCGGGTTCGACTAGTTCAAGCTTAACCATCGAATCGTAATCGTCGCCTGTGGGTTCTTTTCCTACATTAAAGAAGACAGCTTCTTCTCCATGATCCATTAAAGCCAGAATAAGGGTAAATACTTTGGAGATACTTTGCATCGTAAATGGGACACCGCAATCCCCTGCCGACACATAGTTCCCTTCAGCGTCCATGATATGTATACCAAGCTCATCCTGAGAGGCTTTGACAAGCTCTGGAATATAAGAAGCCACCTTACCCTGCCCGGTGTGCAAACGACTGGTCTCCAGCCACTCCGGCAGCAATGCATTCAGACGTTCCATGGTTGAATTGCTCATATGTCATCTCCTCCACATCTCTATATAAGCTAGCATCTGATTACCCTCAGAACAGTTCCTTTACCGATTTATTTGAAGGTTCAACTCCAAAATCTCACCAGGAAGACCATCGTAATCGCCTATCCAGGTGGATACAAAGTTCTGTCTGGTCAAGATCCGGCGGGAAGCAGCGTTACCTGGATCGATAACTGCATAGAGTGATCCCATCCCTGCGGCTTGTGCCTGTATAATCAACCGTGACGCTATGGATGTGCCTTGACCTTTGCCCCAATGTTCAGGCAGGATCATGTAACCTATCTCAGCCCTGGTCGGGTCCTCCTGATCCGGAATCAATTTGGCATACGCTACACCGGCCCCATCTTCACTGAATACCCGGTAATGTCCGCAAGTGGAACGCTCATTAAACTCCAGCATGGACTCGAATTGTGTTCTCGCCTCTTGCTCAGGTATTGCACGTTCTGTAATCTGTTTCATTACTTCCATATTGGAAACCAATGCATAATAATCATCAAAATCAGGTTGTGTGTATTTAATGAACTTCATGATATGCCTCCTCTGGGGTACATAACTTGGTCTTAGTCTTGATGAATTCACCTAGAGTATAACAGATGCGAATGATGGAATGCACACAAGGCACCACGCTTGCAGGCAGCCAGATGGTCCGATAGGCTAACAGTCCGGCAATCTGACAACTGTAGATACCAAAAAGCGGCCTCATCTGGAGACCGCTTTGTTTACTTTATTTTTTAATTTGCTTTTTAAGATGAAGAAATATTCTCTGTTCCGTACTTCCCGTGCATGTTGTTAGCTTGCCCGTGATGAAGGGTTAAGATTCATCTGTTTTTCACGTTGACGTGCACGACGACCTTCACCTGGAGGGGTAATGATCAGTGCGAGCAACAACGAGACAGCGCAGAGTACAGCAATCACGATGAAGGTTAGATGGAATCCGCCCAGCAGGGCGCTGATGAATGATCCTGCCAAAGCACCAAATCCAAATCCCTGATAGATGACACCATAGTTTTTGCTCTGATTTTTCAGTCCGAAGTAATCGGCCACAATCGCCGGGAATACCGTAATGTTACCGCCAAAGCAGAATGCAACGGCCGCCACACATGCGAAGAAGATCCCGAAGGTCAGTGGAACCAGACTAAGTGTCATGACCGCTACGGCTGTAACCAGCAGCGCACCAGCGATGACTTTCATTCGTCCTACTTTATCCGACAGCGCACCGAGAATAATACGTCCTGCCGTGTTAAAGATCGCAACC
Source organism: Paenibacillus sp. FSL R5-0701 (assembly GCF_037973995.1). NCBI lineage: Bacteria > Bacillati > Bacillota > Bacilli > Caryophanales > Paenibacillaceae > Paenibacillus > Paenibacillus sp. FSL R5-0701. Next base: position 4,648,551 of record NZ_CP150230.1, read on the forward strand.
ATGGCCACTGCGTTCGCAGCGGTAGCTACATCAAGACCTGCAAGCTGTACACCGATATCTTTGACAATACCGATCAGATACAAACCGCTCATACACGCCGTGAAGAAAATAACAAACAGCATGTACGCTTCTTTTGTACGCAGCATCTCTTTCACCGTGTAATCATGACGTGCCACGACTTGTTTGGATCCTTCCTTGCTTGCCGGAGCCTGTTCACGAACAACCGCTTCACGGATCAGGAATGATCCCGCAACGACCAGAACCAGAACGATAATGCCCCAGTACATAAATGCCTGAGCAGGACCAACGGCACCAATCAATGCCGTGTTCACATATTTGAACAATAAACTACCAGTACCAAAGGCTCCGACCGAGATCCCCGAGATCAGACCTTTACGCTCCGGGAACCATTTGATCAGATTAGACAGCGACGTAATGTACGCCGTACCATCTGCAAAACCAACGACAAATCCAGCCAAAATGTACAGCAGTGTTAACGAGGTTACTTGGGAACTCAGAATAAGACCCAGCCCAAGCACAACCCCGGCTACACGGATCAGACGCTGAAGACCCCAACGTTCCTGCAACCGGCCTGCAAACAATGTGGCAAAAGCCAAAGCAAAACTGGTAATTGAAAAAGTTATCGCGACCGAGCTGACGTCCCATCCGAAACGATCAGACAACGGTTGATTAAATAAACTCCAAGTATAGATGGTTCCAAGACCCATTTGTACAATGATGGTCCCCAAAACAATAAGCCAGCGGTTCATTTTTGTAGGTGCAGATGTTGATTCAGGTGTTGATGAAACGGATGAAATTGTTGCTTTCATCGTGATCTCCCCTTTGCCGATGTCATATACATGAATGCGTTCACAAGCTAATCATACATGAAAGGGGATTCATCACACCGTTTTGAGCATGAGTTGCATCAGATGCGGAATGAAATGCTTCTAGATGCGCATGAGTTGCCTGAATTCTTTGACCTTCCCGCGACTCACGGGCACTTCAGCTTCCAAATCGCGCAGACGGAGCAGATACGTATTGTTAAACCAAGGTACAATTTCACGGATTTGCGACAGATTTACGACGTACGAACGGTGGCAGCGAAAGAACATATCCTGTGGCAGACGGCTGTGAAAATCCGATATGCTCACTGGCATGGTGAACTCCCCATTTTTGGTATATACCTTCGTCACCTTCTCTTGCGCTTCCGCATAGTAGATGTCTGCCGTATCCGTAACAATAATATTGTCATTCCGCAGCAGATTAATTCTTCTGTCTGTATGGGAATTCGTATCTCGTTCTCGTAACAGATCTCCCTGTGCAGCAGATCCGTCCACCATAGTAGCTGGTCCATCCTCAACATGTTGCTCCACCGGCGTATGATCACGTTTGAATGCGAGCTCCAGCTTATGGAGCATTGCAGCAATTCGTTTCTCGTCATACGGCTTCAGAATATAATCAAACGCCTCCAACTCAAAGGCTTCCGCTGCATGTTCCTTATACGCCGTAGTAAATACAATGTAGGGTTTCGTTGCAAACTTCCCAATATGATGTGCAAGCATCATACCGTCCAGCGAGGGAATATTGATATCGAGAAAAATAACATCTACTTCTTGTTCCTGCAAAAACTTAAGTACATCCAGCCCGTCTTCAAGGCGATCCACCACCTCAATCTGACTATGTTCCTGGATTAAATAATTCAATTCCTCACTTGCCAGAATCTCGTCTTCCACAATAAGAGCTCTCATTGATCCATCATCACCTTGTTACGACATCTCCTTTGGGCACATCAAATAAAATATCGGTTCCTTGTTCCAGCCTAGTAATGGTTACACCTTGTCCGTAAATAAGTTTGACCCGGCGATGCACATTATATAGCCCGATCTGGTTACCAGGCATACGGTCGTGGTAGACACGTTCAATAATATCTGCACTGATGCCTGCTCCTGTATCACTGACACTGATTCGTACAAACTCCGGATAATCCTGTACCCGAATTCGAACAGTCCCGGGTCCTTTCACCTTGAGAATGCCATGAATAATTGCATTTTCGACGAGCGGTTGGATAACAAGACTCGGAATATGCACCACGACCTCATCAATCTCATAGATCACATTCAGTCGGCTGCCGAAGCGGGCTTTCTCAATCTCTACATAATTGCGGACCTGCTCCAGTTCCTTATGAATATCAATTAACTCATCCGACAGCTCCAGATTGTAACGCATGTACCCGGATAGATTCACAATCAACTCGCGCGCTCGATCCGGTTTGGTTCGGATGGACGATGCAATCGCATTTAGCGCATTAAATAGAAAATGAGGATGTATGGTCGTCTGCAATGCACGCAGCTCTGCTTTGTTGGCAGCAGTCTTGATCTCTTCTACCCGCGATACCTCCATCTGGGTCGAGATGATCTGCGATAGACCTACAGCCATCGTTTGTAATGGATACGTAATTTTGTACGCTTTGCGATAATAGATTTTGAGCGCACCTGTAATGTCTCCTCGTTCTTTGAGCGGAATGATTAACAGCGAGTGGATATCGGGTGTTTTTTCATCAATGACATCATTACTGATCGTAATCTCCCCGCTGGATATCGTCTTCTTGGTCATCTCACTAATAATTTCATTACCGATATGATATCGTTCCTCACCAAATCCTACATAAGCCAGTACATTCCGGGTATCCGTAATTGCAACCGCATCAGCCTGAATATCCTCCTGAATAATTCGGCAGATCTTGCGCAGAGAATCCTCATCAATTGAACGGAAATACGGCAAGGTTTTGTTCGCAATCTCCAATGCAAGCTTCGCCTGACGGGCTGCAATCATTTCCTTTTCCCCTTCAACACTCTGCACCAAGAGCACAATCAGCCCAATGTTGACTTCACCCAGAATCATAGGCAGCGCAATCTGCGAGACAATATCGGCACCCAGTGGATCGGGATAGGAAAATAGCAGGATTAATAACATCGTCAGCGCTTCACAGATCATTCCGGCACCAATGCCGATAATCCATCGTTTAGGCTTGGGCGTGTACTTATGTATATATCCAGAGACCAGACCTGCCAGGATACTTGTGATTAGACACGGTATAGCTGTGACTCCATCCATATCGATCAAATACCGATGCACCCCAGATACAATACCCGTAATAATACCCACAGGCGCTCCGAACAAAATACCACCCGATAACACGGCGATGATCCGCACGTTCACCAGTGAACCTTCAACATTAATGCCCGTATATGTCCCGAAGATGGCAAAAGCACAGAATAACAAGGTAACCGCAATATATTCCTGCCACCTTAATTTCCCCTTTTGCAGAATCTGCCTAAATCTCGGCACCCTCGACAGAAAGAATAAAAATATAATCAACAGCGCCGCCCGTTCAAATAAACCCAGCAGCATCGTAAACATCTCCAATCGTACTTCCTCCACATCTATCTGAAAATAAAATACATACCGACATAGCCACGCCTTTTTGAGTAAAATCCAGGACATTAATCCAAAAGGCTCGTATGCAACAGTTTACCGCTCCACCTGAAGGAAAGCAAAGTCCATCCTGTGAAAATACATCAACTATATTGCACCAAGCACACCATAGTTCATCCCTTAACTTCTATGAAAATGTCCGACTCCAGAAAAACCTATGTTATAATCAGTTGTCATGTTATTCCAATTATTGATGAATTTAATCACAGAAAGGTGTTCATGCATGCTTGCCATTCTACTCCTGGGTTCACTTCTACTTTTTAGCCTAATATGGCTTACCCTATATGCTGTCTCCAGACGATCCAATAACCCTGATCGCTCAACAAGACTTGTCCTGCAAATTATTATATTTATCTCAATCTTGGTCTTACTTGTGCAAGACTACATACTCAAAGAATCCCCTTCCAATAGCACTATAATTGTAGTTCTACTCATAACTTTAATATTCATCAGCTCTTTCCAGGATAAAAGTAAAAATGTAGCGGATGAAAATACATAAACACCATTTAAAGCCCAACTAAAACGATCTTCATCCCTACCTCCACCAAAAAAAGGGTGTTCCATTAGTCAGATGACTTAATGGAACACCCTTCTTTACATTACCACACCAACTTGAGTGTAATTTGGCTTTTCTAAAGTACTTTCGTTTACACAACAACAGAGAGGGCAGAACCAATCTGAAGAAGCGAAGCGTGCGCCTTTATCCCCGGATTTTACCCTTTAGAAAAGGGAATCAAAAAAATCCGGGGATAACAGCGATCGAAAGATGGTACTGCACTCGTAGTGCCCCCGTGTAAACAACGCTCTTTATCCCACCCAACATTACATCGAATCCCTACCTAAACATCCCCCACAGCTTAATCAAATGAAACGTATTGTTTGGATCAATCTTCTGCGCGAGCACAAACGCAACAAACTGCTCCTCCTGCGCCGGAGAGAAATTCTCATTCATAATGACAGCGGAAGACTTAACCAACCTTCTGACCTTGGCCTTATCTTGCAGATCAGACTTGGTTACGCCATCAATCAACTTTTTGATACGCTCTTTGACAGCGGGATTTTTCATCTTTAATTTGATCCGCTCCACCAGCTGCGGACTAATTCCATATTGTTGGTAACCCAAAACGTATAGCACCTCCCAAAAGAATGAACTCACTTCTTATTCATATGTCGGGAGGGCTTGTACACTTGTCATTTTTTACAAAGGTAATACGAAAAACTCGCTATTATGGCATACATTAGTCAATCAGATCACCCTTGAATACTTGCTGTTGCTGCAGGAAATCACGCAGAGGTGCATAGTCCATAGAGGTCCAGAAGGTCGCATCCTCAATTAAGTGGGTCACGTCATCTCTGGCCTGTTCCAGCACAGCAAAATCGGCAACCATATCGGCAAGACGGAACTCAGGCAATCCGCTTTGTTTGGTACCAAAGAAATCACCCGGACCCCGGAGATCGAGGTCACGCCGGGATACCTCGAATCCATCCTCCGTTTCCGTCATAACCTTCATACGTTCCTGTCCGACCTCCGTCTTGGGATCAGCAATGAGTACACAATAGGAAGCATGCGCACCACGACCGACCCGACCACGAAGCTGATGCAGCTGGGAGAGACCGAAGCGGTCCGCGTCCATAATGACCATCAACGTGGCATTTGGCACATCGACCCCGACCTCGACAACGGTGGTGGAGACAAGCAACTGAATATCATTGCTGTAGAAGTATCGCATCATCTCTTCTTTCTCCAAGGCTGTCATCCGTCCATGCAGCAGACCTACACGATATTTTGGAAAGTTCTGCTGCATCTGCACATGCAGATCAATGGCATTCTGCACATCCAACTTCTCCGACTCTTCAATGAGCGGACAGATCAGATAAGCCTGACGCCCCTGATCCACTTCTCTGGAGATAAACCCGAGCACCCGCTCCATCATATCGTGTTTGACCCAATACGTGGAGATGGGAATCCGTCCTTTCGGACGCTCTGAGATCGTGGATACTTCAATATCCCCAAAAGCTGTAATGGCCAGTGTCCGGGGAATAGGCGTTGCCGTCATTGTTAACACATCCGGATTATATCCTTTGCGTCGTAAAACGCTGCGCTGATTCACCCCGAAGCGATGCTGCTCGTCCGTCACCACAAGACCCAGATCACGGAAGAAAACATCTTCCTGAATCAGGGCGTGTGTACCCACCACGATATCAATCATGCCCATTTGCAACGAGGCGATCAGATCTTTACGTTTGCGTCCATTTACACTGCCCGTTAACAGCCCTAAGGTTACCCCAAACGGTTCAAACAGCTTTTGCAGTGAGCGCATATGCTGCTCCGCCAGAATCTCTGTAGGCACCATCAGAGCCCCTTGGAAACCGGATCGAACAGTTGTGTATAGCGCAATTGCCGCAATAACCGTTTTACCCGATCCCACATCACCCTGCAATAAACGATTCATCGCATAGGGCGAACGCATATCATGCAGAATTTCAAGCTCCACCTTTTTCTGTGCATCTGTTAATTCAAAAGGTAAACTTCGTACAAACTCACGAATCGTCGTATTGTCCGTGGTATGCACTACACCATCCATGCGATTTCGGTTCAACGCACGATACGCCTGCATTTTCAACTGGAACAGAAACAGCTCTTCATACACCATCCGCTGTCTGGCCTGTTGACCTTCCCGGTTGTCCTGTGGACGATGAATTCCAGCAATCGCTTGTTTACGAGGCATCAAGCTATATTTCTTCATCAAGGACTGAGGCAGAATCTCAGGAATCATATCTCCGAATTGGATTAATCCCTGATTGATCGTTTTCCTCATCCATTGTTGCGTCAGCTTGCCGGTTACCGAGTATACAGGTTGCAGTGTACCTGAACGCCCATCCCCTTTATCGGGGAACTCCGAGTCAGTCACGGTCATCTGCATACGTTTTTGTTCCCATTTTCCCGTAATCACAATCTCCCGATTGGGCGTAAGCTGCTCTTTGAGGAAATGGCGATTGAACCACGTTGCTGTAATCATCCACTCTTCCGTCATGATCTTACAGGTCAGACGGGACTTTTTACCGTATCGTTGTAATACAGGAATACCCATCACCTGTCCCTGGACCGTAATCTTGTCCCCATCCTTCACTTCACTAAGGGAACGCAGACGATAATCCTCGTAACGGAACGGATAATATTCAAGCAGGTCTTTAACAGTAGAGATGCCAAAGGCGTGAAGCTCTCCCTCTTTGAGAGCACTCACGCCGTTAATTTGCTTAACTGATATTTCTTCCAATTTCATGTCTAATCCCTCATTCCGGAACAGGCCACATAAAGATCGCAATGACACCAGGTCCAACATGACTGCCTATTACGGCTCCAATATTGGTATAGATCACTTCATTCAGTGTAAAATGACCCCGCAGCTGTTCTGCACAAGCGATCGCTGATCCCGGGTCAGCGGTATGACCTACCGCCAGGTTAACCCGTTTGCCTGCAAGATCCTTCTGGAACAGCTCAATAATGCGTGCCATTGCTTTTTTATGACCTCTGACTTTCTCAACTGCGTAGATAACGCCTTCTTCATCAATAGACAGGATCGGCTTAATGTTAAGCAACGTTCCCAAAATGGCTGAAGCTTTGCCAATCCGACCGCCTTTTTGCAGATACTCAAGGGTATCCACGAGAAAGAACAATTTGCGAGATTGTTGCATCCCTTCAATGGCAGTAGTGATTTCGACTGCTGACTTGCCCTGTTCGGCAAGTTCAGCAGCCTGTACTACCATTAGACCGTATCCATACGATGCTGACTTCGAATCCAGCACGGTGATGTCACCCTCACGCTCCAGCAAAGACTTGCCAAGCATGGCCGATTGGTAGGTACCACTCATGCCGGATGACAGGTGGATCGATACAATCGGGCGTTCCGGGTTCTCATCAAGAAGTGTTTGGTACACATTCATGAAGTCAGTTGGAGATGGCTGTGAAGTTGTAGGCAACACAGATACCTTCTTCAACTTTTCGTAGAACTGTTCCGAAGTCAGATCAACGCCATCTGCATAGGTCTCTTCACCGAAAAGAACACGCAGCGGAACAATGTGAATTCCGTATTTGCGAATGAGTTCTTCGGGAATATCTGCCGTACTGTCTGTTACTATCGCAACCTTGTGGCTCATGACTCTCCTCCTCTTCGCTAGAGTGCTATTAGGACTCTACGGAGAACAAATAATAATATACAGGCTGTCCTCCAAGATGTACCTCTACCTCAGCATCAGGATACTGTTCTTCAAGCCATGCAGCGAGGGCAGCAGTAACCTCAGGGTCCGCTTCTTCCCCTTCAAGGATCGTCAACACTTCATCTCCACTCTCCATCATCTGTTTGAGCAGACCTTCACATGCTTGAAGCATGGTTTCATCCGTCGCTACAATTTTGGAGTTATGAATACCGATATAGTGCCCCAGCTTAATATCTAATTCATCATATTGCGTATCACGAACCGCATGAGTCACTTGACCGGACTGTACCCGGCTAATGGCCTCCAACATTTGATCACGGTTTGTTTCCGCAGACTCATCTTCCTGGAAAGCAAAGGCAGCAGCCATCCCCTGTGGAATGGTTTTGCTTGGAATAACCGTAACCCGGCGCTCATCTTCAAGCAGTTCACGAGCCTGCTCCGCAGCCAGTACAATATTCGAGTTATTCGGGAGTATAAACACCTGCTCCGCAGAAATGGAACGAACGGCTTTTACAAAATCCTCAGTACTCGGATTCATCGTCTGTCCACCGGACAGAACAACATCAACGCCAAGACTTTGGAAGATCTCTGCTATACCGTCACCGGAGGATACCGCAATAAAACCATACGGTGCCATCTCATCTGCAGGAAGCACAGCCTCTTCCATACTGCGCGCCGCCTCAGGTGGAATCTCTGCAAACAATTCAGGTGATGGAGCGATGTCCATGCCTGCTGTGAGGAGATCCCGATGCTGTTCACGCATATTAAGAATATGAATCTGTGTAATCTCCCCATAATGCAGCGCCAGGTTTAATACATCGCCTGGTGTCTTGGAATGGACATGAACTTTAATGACTTCATCATCGGCAATAATAATGATCGAATCTCCATTAACTGACAATGCTTTCCGGAATGCTTCGTCATCAAATGCCACTCCTGCGTTCTCTCCAAGCTCACGGTTAATGAAAAATTCCATATCATAAAGGAACTCAATATCTTCCGTTTCCAATCTCGCCTGAGCAGACAATGGCATCTCTGGTGCAATCACCTGCTGCTGTGCAGGCTTCTTGATATCCACTTCTGTCGGTGCAGCCGGTTTCAAAGCAAATGCTGCCAAGGATGGGGTTACTTCTTTGTTCAGCGAAGTATGACTCCCTCCGTCACTTTGCAGCAATACTTCCATAAAGCCCTCGTAGATATATACAAGCCCCTGACCACCTGAATCCACAACACCAACCTGTTTCAGTACAGGCAGTAATTCCGGAGTCATTGCCAGTGCTTCTTTTGCTTTTAACAAAACTTCATTCATTAATTCAGTAATATCATTCGTCCGTCTTGCGTAGTAGTTGGCATGTTTCGCCGCTTCCTTGGCTACGGTAAGAATGGTCCCTTCAACGGGCTTTACGACTGCTTTGTAAGCTGCGTCAACACCGTTCTGCAGGGCTGCTGCAAATTGGAGCGTATTCAGTTCCTCATAGGGAGCAGCTGAACGACTAAAACCACGGAACAATTGCGACAGAATAACACCTGAATTCCCCCGTGCGCCCATAAGCAGGCCTTTCGATAGAATACCGGCAGCTTCGCCGATGGAGGCAGAACTTTTTCTTTTAATCTCTGCGACTCCTGCACTCATTGTCAAATTCATGTTCGTTCCCGTGTCACCATCCGGCACAGGGAAAACATTCAGGGAATTGACGTGCTCTGCATGCTGTCCAAGTTGTTCCGCTCCGGCAAGTACCATTGCGGTGAAATCTGTTCCATTTAAAGAACGTATACTCAAGTGAGAATTCCCCTTCCTAGCTTGATACACGAACACCTTGCACCAAGATGTGTCTGGTCTGTTCATGCGCTAACGCGGACTGCGTTATTCTTCGTCCATACCTTGTCCGGCACAGGCATACAATACAACATGTCAGCCGGATTAACGGTCTGGGCGGCCGGACTACCAATATCCTGCACTCTCTGCACCCCTAACTTCGGGGCATACGGATATGCACCGGTATCAAGAGCCGGCATGAATGCCGCATGGAGACTGGTGCCAATGATGGAATGCCGCAGCTCACAGCGTTGCCAAAAAGCAGACCACCGACCTCTAAGTACGGTTTATTCTCCGACTTCCTCGCGGCAACAGCCTGTTCACCACTGTATTATGGACTACTCAACATTGTACTATATTAGACAGGAGAAATAAATAAAGTTTTTGGATCAGTTGACGAAGCTTTTTTAATTATGATATTATATTCAAGTATTGTTTTATGCAGGTTAAGTAATGGAAATGATCCGGTTCATGCCGGCTTAAACAACGCCATTAGCTACTGAAACCTGATCTTTATGATCAGGAAGAACAATTTAGCCCTTATGGAATGACTTTTCGTTTCTGAAGGCAACTGGTTATTTTAGGATAGGAGGTGTAATCTATGTCTCGCAAATGTTATGTGACAGGTAAGAAACCGGGCACCGGTAACCACGTATCCCACGCTAACAACCGTAACCGTCGTACTTGGGGCGTAAACGTTCAGAAGGTCCGCATTCTCGTTGACGGCAAACCAAAACGTGTATACGTAAGCACCCGTGCACTGAAAGCCGGTAAAGTGACTCGCGTATAATCACGCAAAGCTACTATAAATCGGGTAAGCAAAAAGCACCTTGTTCCTTGCAGGTGCTTTTTTGGTATTCAAAAAAAGGATTCTTGAATACGCTCATTAACATGTGAATGGCCGCCGCATGGCGCTTCGCAGGTACGAATTCCAGATAAGCCTGAGCCAAAGCGGCGGTATTCCCTGTTACCTTATCAATCGGATCAGTTCTTTTGAAACGTATTAAGTATCGCCTTTACAAACCCTCCCAAAAACTTCGGCAGTTTGAATGTGTAAAATTTCATAATTCACCCTCCCCATCATGCTCATGCGTCCGCCGTATCCTATGCTTCAGGCCTTCTTCACCTCAAACACGACAAAAAAGGCTACATGAGAAACCTGCTCATGTAACCATATTTATGCGGAACCTTCGATCCCTATTCCACAATGACAAGCCCGAAGATCAGTTCATTTACGTTTGGGAAGGAATATATTGATAGACAGCGATCATGAAAACACTCAGTACATAATACAGTATGCTGAATATGACAAAAGTAACCCGATGTCCGGTACGATCAAATTTGCGGAAATACATAATAACAACGCCTACCCCGATTAATGACGTAATGGCATTAAACGGGGATTGAATAACCGCAAACAAAGCAAGCACAAGTCCCGTCACGAGACTCGCAGCCATCGTCCACAGTGTCTCCTTGAAGGTCATAGATCAGCCTCCGTAGCTACGGCGAATTTCAGTAATCGCTGCAGCGCGATCCTCACGTCCAAATACGGCACTCCCAGCAACGAGCACATCTGCTCCAGCCTCCACTACAAGTGGAGCTGTATCGGCTGCAATCCCGCCATCTACTTCGATATGTACATCATGGCGTCCCTTTTCGTTCAACCAGGTACGAATCTGCTTGATTTTGTTCATGGTACCCGAGATAAATGCCTGTCCGCCAAAGCCAGGATTGACCGTCATAACAAGAACCATGTCCACATCATCCAGAACTTCGAGAATGGCAGACGCTGGCGTTCCTGGATTAAGGGCAACTCCTGCCTTCACTCCTTGCTCCTTAATGAGATGAATAACGCGGTGCAAATGCACACAAGCCTCAGCATGAACAGTAATTACCGCTGCACCCGCTTTGGCAAATTCCTCAACATAACGCTCCGGATTCTCAATCATCAAATGCACATCGAGCGGCAAGCTTGTATGTGGAGCAATTGCCTTCACAATAGCAGGTCCAAGTGTAATATTAGGGACGAAATGACCGTCCATAACGTCAACATGAATCCAGTCTCCTCCTGCAGCTTGGGCTTCTGCAACTTCCGCACCAAGGCGGGCAAAATCAGCTGATAATATCGATGGGGCAATTTTAATCATGTTAATACCTCCGCTTCTTATCTTTCATTTCGGTCAGGAACAGCACATAGTGCTGATATCGGCTTTCGGAGATCAGACCTTCCTCTTTGGCCGCAAGCACACGACAGCCTGGTTCATGTGTATGGGTACAACCTCGGAATTTGCACTGATCTGCAAACTGGGCGAATTCCCGGAAACAAGTGGAGAGTTCCTCCACACCGATCTCCAGAAAGTCCAGTTGGCTGAATCCTGGCGTATCCGCAACAAATCCACCATTATCCAACGGAATAAGCTCCACGTGCCTGGTGGTGTGTTTCCCTCGCCCCAGACGCATGCTGATTGCATTTGTCTCCAGCGTCAGGCCCGGCATCAATGCATTTAACATCGAAGACTTGCCTACACCGGATTGTCCGGAGAATACGCTGATCTTACCAGCCAGACGATCTCTGAGCAATTCACTTCCTTCACCGGTACGTGAACTTGTGGAAATCACTTCATAACCAACCTGTTCATACAATGCTTTCACTTCAGCAACAGTGTCTTTGGATGGATCAGCCAAATCCAGTTTGGTCAAAACAATGAGTGCATCCAGCCCCGCCTGCTCGATGTGAACAAGGAACTTGTCCAACAGGTTCAGGTTCATATCCGGTTCCTTCACAGAGAACACGAGAACAGCCAAACTTACATTCGCTACAGGAGGACGGATAAGTTCCGTCTCACGCTTCCGAATTTCATCAACCGTTCCTTCTCCGTTCTCAGTCAACATGTAGCTGACGCGATCACCTACAAGCGGTGACGTTCCCCGCTTTCTGAAGATACCTCTGGCTCGACATTGAACGGCGGAACCTTCAACCGAAGGAACCCCGTTGTCTTCCACTGGCATGACATAATAGTAACCGCTTAGCGCTTTAACGATGATACCTTCTGGCATAGCTCCGTCGCCCTCCTTTAGATGGTGGTACATTTACTCCAGACGCCAGCATAAGCCGCCCTTATGGACGGCTTGATGCGTTAATGACTTCCTTTTTCTTCTCTTTTTCCTTGCCGTGCCCCTTACCATTATTCATGGCAGAAGTGTCCTCATCTACACTGTCACCTTCACCGTCTGCCGGTGTGGACTCAGGTTCACCTTCCTGATTGGGATCAACACTTCCCTCATCAACGCTACCTTCACCTGGATCAGGCTCATTTTCTGGCGGCGTCTCGGTGCTTTGTTCCGGGTCAATGGAAGGTACGTTTACTGTTCCGTTTTTGGCTTCACTGTAGGAGACAAGATACGTATCCAGGAACTGTCCATCACGATATACGGACACAGCCCCATTTTCATTTGGAGCGAGCACAAGTGGAATGGTCAAGGTCTGGGTTGAGTTCACGGTGCGTGTTCCCCATTCCTGATTCTTGCCACGTGCGTCTTCATATGTGATACGGATTTTACTGTTTTTGCCCTCTTCTTTGGGTGATACATTAATATCAAAAGGATATTGCAGCGCTTCAGGTGGATACCCTGTACTAATAAAGATCGTAATCTTATCACCAGGATTCACCTCTGTGCCCGCTTCCACAGGCCATTGCTGCGTCACTTTGCCCTTTTCCATCGTATAACTTGGTTCTTCCTGCACCTGAGCAAGTTCCAGTCCAGCAGATTTAAGCTTTTCTTCAGCTTCACTGCGGGTAAGATTTTTCAGATCAGGCATTTTGACCGTTTCAGTGCCTTTACTTACGGTTAACTCAATCTGAACCGCCTCTGGATCGAATTTCTCATTAACGCCAGGTGTCTGGGAAATAACAGTACCTGAAGCCACATCATTGGAGAACTCATCTTTCCGCTGAATCTGATCTTCCTTAATACCAAGCTTAGTCAATTTCTTGACAGCCTCGTCATAAGTCTCTTGTTTGACATCAATCATCTTCACCAGTTCTTTTTTTGCACCAACACTGATCTGGACCTCGGAGCCTTCTTTGACAACATCGCCTTCTTTTCTGCTCTGTTCATAGACGATACCGGGTTCGACGCCTTCCTGGTACAGACGGATGACCTCATCACTTACGACGAGTCCTTTCTCCTCAAGCATTTCCCGAGCCTTTTCTTCTGTCTGGGTGATCACGTTAGGGACGGTTACTTCAGGTACAACCAGCATACCTTTGACATACCATACAACGCCCACCATGGCGATTAGAATAAGAACGGTTAATGAAATGAGTAGAGCTGGCTTCTTCCAGCTCTTGGATTTTGCCTTACCCTTGCCAGTTTCTTCATCAGACTCCATCACAGGCACTGCACCCGTCGATGTAACTCCACGAGGTTCAGGCTTGATCGCTGGCATAACGCGAGTCTGGTCTATATCGTCCTCATCCGGAAAATCAATCTTCGTTTCATTACGTCTCTCCGGCATCAGGCAAGTTTCCAGATCGGTCTGCATTTCTTTGGCCGACTGATAACGTTCCTGCGGATTTTTACGCATGGATTTTAAGATGACATTTTCCACACTTTGCGGAATCAATGGATTGAATTTGCGTGGTTCATCGAACTCTTCCTGCAAATGCTTCAATGCCACACTGATTGGACTTTCACCCAGAAACGGAAGTTGCCCGGTAAGCATTTGGTAAAGTACGATCCCAAGAGAATATAAGTCCGATTTTTCACCAGTAACGATGCCTTTGGCATGCTCTGGTGAGAAGTAATGTACAGAACCAACTACGGAACCGGTCTGCGTAATCGTTGTAGATGTAACCGCACGGGCAATCCCGAAATCCGTTACTTTCACACGGCCATTCCGGCCAATTAATATATTGTGGGGTTTGATATCCCGATGAATGATTTGATTATGATGTGCATGATCAAGAGCATCTGCAATCTGGGAAGCGATTCGCACCGATTCGTCCACCTGCAGAGGGGCGCGTTCTTTAATAATTTCATTCAAGTTTTTGCCTTCCACGTACTCCATGACAATATAATGAACGTCATCTTCCTGCCCCACGTCATAAATGCTAACTACATTCGGATGAGACAGCGATGCTGCCGACTGTGCTTCCCTGCGGAAACGGCGAATAAACTCTTCGTCATGCACAAACTGTTGTCTAAGGACTTTGATCGCTACATTCCGGTTCAAGAGAAGATCCTGGGCTTTGTACACAAGAGCCATGCCGCCACCGCCGACACGCTCAATCACTTCATAGCGTCCGCCTAGTTGGTGCCCAATCATGACTCACACCCCGTTTCCGTATCCACGGAACCTTCCCTCTGCAACTCGAACAAAGCAAGCGTGATGTTGTCGTCTCCCCCAGCAAGTAAAGCCAACTGAAGCAGTCGGTCTGCACGATCTTCCAATGCCAGTTCCAGATTGCCGGCAACCTGAATAATCTGCTCATTGCTGACCAGGTTACTGAGACCATCACTGCACAGGAGAAGAACTTCGCCTTCCTCCAGCTTGACGGTATCCAGATCTACCTTCACCTCGGCATCTGTTCCAAGCGCACGAGTTAGTACGTTGCGACGTGGATGATGGGACACATCCTCTTTGCTAATCTGACCATTTTTGAACAATTCATTCACCAGTGTATGGTCCTCGGTTAGCTGGATCACAGCTTTGTTCGCAATTTTGTAGGCTCTGCTATCACCGATGTGTCCAATAACACCTTCCGTATCGTTCAATAAAGCCGCAACTACCGTTGTTCCCATGTTGTGATACTTGTCATCTGTTGATGCCGTGCGGAAGATAACTTCGTTGGCATGCAAAATAGCATCGCTGAGAGCCGCAGACAGAGACGCATGTGACAGACCTGGTTCCAGTGTTCCCAGATCTTTCACCAACGTCTCTACTGCCAAGCGGCTTGCCGTATCCCCTGCAAGATGTCCACCCATGCCATCGGCAACAATACCCAGAATATATCCTGTATCGAGATTACGAATCCAGGCTGAATCTTCATTCACCGAACGCACTCGTCCGATATGGCTCACATGAACTGTTTTGATCAAAACGTTCTCACCTCAACTCCATATGCTTTGCACGAAGCTGACCGCAAGCGGCAGCAATATCATGTCCCTGTTCACGACGAATGGTTACATTAACACCCTGTTCCGAGAGTATCTTCTGAAAATTGAAAATGTCGCTTCTCGATGTTCTTACGTATTTGCGTTCAGGTACATGGTTAACCGGAATCAGATTCACGTGGCACAACATGTTCTTAAGCACACTTGCCAGTTCAGCTGCATGCTCTGGCTGGTCGTTTACCCCACCAATAAGTGCATACTCGAACGTAATTCTCCGACCTGTTTTGGCCAGATAATAACGAAGGGACTCCATCACGTCTTCAAAAGGAAAACGACGGTTAACCGGCATCAATTTCGAACGAAGTGCATCATTTGGTGCATGGATCGAAATGGCGAGGTTAATCTGTGTATCTTCATCCGCAAACTTGTAGATGTTCGGAACGATTCCACTCGTGGATACCGTGATGTGACGCTGACCGATGTTCAGCCCTTTTTCATGAATCATAATGCGCAGGAAAGTCATCGTAGCTTCATAGTTTTCGAAAGGTTCACCTGAACCCATGATTACAATGCTGCTGACACGCTCGTTGCGTTCATCCAGAATTTTCTGAGCCTGCACAACTTGGGCAACAATCTCCCCAGCCGTAAGGTTACGCTTGAGTCCACCCAATGTGGATGCACAGAACGTACAACCAATACGACAACCAACCTGTGTGGTTACACAGATGCTGTTCCCGTAGTTATGCTTCATGATTACCGTCTCAATGGCATGATCATCATGAAGACCAAAGAGGAATTTAACCGTTCCATCCTTGGATTCAAACTTGGTAATTTCCTTAAGCGTTACGAATTCAAATTGCTCTGTCAGTTTTTCACGCAATGGCTTGGACAGATTGGTCATTTCACTGAAATCATTCACGCGTTTTACATAAATCCAGTCAAAGATTTGGCCACCGCGAAACGCCGGCTCCCCATTCTCCACAGCCCATTGCTGCAGTTGTTCCAGAGAATAATCATATATAAAAGGTTTCATTTTGTTGTCAACACCTATTCCTTCTTTTCTTTTCGTTGGCTTCCTTCTTTTCGTTCCATTCGTCCTATTCTATCACAAAGACCACGTTACATCCATGTATACCCTTGATATCTGTACTTCATGCATTATAACACCTCAATGCCACCATCGCACCCTGTCATCACTTTTCTCTGACAATTATATCGAAGTCCCATCACAAAGAAATCCGCCGAAGTTCCCCTCGGCGGTCATGCTTCCGTGCTCTATTAAACTGTTATTCCGTTGTTTTTGTCAACCGTGCGATGAAAAACCCGTCGCTGTGAGCGTATTGTGGCAAAATCTGAACGCCTCCGTTCACAACCTTAAAGTTCGCTGTCTCCGATTCAGACCAGACGGATGCTTCTGCTGGACTATATTCCGGATGTCGATTCAAGAAGTCAGCAACCATATCCTCATTCTCAGCAGGCTCAATGGTACACGTGCTATACACCAGAATACCACCTAGTTTTAACAACGGCGCAACATGATCAAGCAATTCACGCTGTAAGCCTGCGATATCTTCGATATCTTCTACGGTTTTGGTCCATTTCACATCTGGTTTGCGGCGAATAACACCCAGACCTGAACATGGTGCATCCAGCAAAATGCGGTCAAACAACGCTTCCGGATACCGCTCGTTCAGATCTAGCGCATCTCCAGTTACAGCATCGATGCAACTCAGACCGAGACGCTCCGCCTGATCCAGGATCAGCTGGCGCTTGTGAGGATGTACATCATTCGCGACAATACGACCGCGATCCTGCATTTTCTCCGCCATGTGAGCTGTTTTACCACCTGGAGCTGCGCAGCAATCCAATACAAGTTGGTCTACTTCTGGCGCAACTGCTTCAGCGACAAGCATGGAACTTTCGTCCTGCACAGAGAACAACCCGTCCCGATACCAGGACGTTAGAGCCATATTTCCGCCACTACGTACAAGAATACCATCGGAACTCAGGCGAGAAGCTTCAACGATTGCACCTGTACTGGTCATCTCATGCATCAGTTTCTCCCGTGTGGTCATTGTGGTGTTGACCCGGACACTCACCGCTGGCGGCTCATTATTCGCACGACAGATCGCTTCCGCCGTCTCTTCGCCATACTGGGCAATCCAGCGTTCAACCATCCATAACGGGTGGGAATGCTCCAGTGAAATACGTTCGGCAACAGGCAGATGTTCTGGAATACGAAGTTCATCCCGATTGCGGATCATATTGCGGAGCACTCCATTCACCATACCCGAGATTCCCTGATGGCCCAGTTTCTTCGCCAGATTAACCGCTTCGCTCACCACGGCATGCTCCGGAATACGATCAAGGTATATCATCTGATATACGCTGATTCGCAGCAGGCTACGAACCCATGGTTGCAGTTTG
The DNA here is from genome assembly GCF_037973995.1 of Paenibacillus sp. FSL R5-0701. NCBI lineage: Bacteria > Bacillati > Bacillota > Bacilli > Caryophanales > Paenibacillaceae > Paenibacillus > Paenibacillus sp. FSL R5-0701. The sequence goes on from NZ_CP150230.1 coordinate 4,666,627, forward strand.
GCTACTCCTTTGGCGACGTAACGTTCCAGAAAATAATCAAGTGTATTCAATCTGGCGATTGTTCCATACACCAATTCGGTAGCTAGTCCAGCATCTGCGGGGCTTAAATCCGCCTCTTTCAGACGACGGTTCAACTCCAGATTACTGTATGCTCCATCTTGCTCAACAGCACTCAGAACCTTGACTGCCAATGCACGAGCAGATGTTTTGGGTTGCTGGGAGCGAGATGCACCACCCGATTTACCCGAATTAGGACGACGGTTTCCTTCACGCCCGGATGAATTTCCAGTAGGTTTCTGGCCTTTTCCTGACGAACGACCTGGTATGTTACCACTCATCGCAGCACCGTTCCAGGTTTCAGTGTACCACCGCGAGCAAAGTCAGCGGCCTGCATCACCTTTTTGCCTGCAGGCTGCACTTCAGTCAACCACAGAGACCCATCCCCAGTGCGAACTTCAATCCCTGCCTTGTTCAATTGCAGCACGGTTCCCGGCTCTGCTTGTCCAGCATCCGAAGAAGTTGCCAGATCCATCTGATCGGGATTAGCCGTTGCCCAGACTTTGAAGACCTGATCATCCCACATCGTAAATGCACCGGAGAACGGCACAAGACCACGAATCTGATTGAACAGTTCGCGTGAAGTACGACTCCAGTCCATTTTCTCGTCATCCCGAGTCAGATTGCGAGCATACGAAGCCTCGGCATCATCCTGAGGGACCGCCGTTGTCTCGCCTGCAATCAATCGTGGCATTTCTGCCTGAAGCAGTTTGGAACCAGCCTCACTTAATTTATCAAACATCGATCCTGATGTATCTTCATCCGTAATTGGCAGTTCCACACGCGAGATCATATCTCCGGTGTCCAGGCCTTCAGCCATATACATCAATGTGACTCCTGTCACGGATTCCCCGTTAATAATGGAACGTTGAATCGGTGCTCCTCCCCGATATTTCGGTAAAAGAGAGCCATGCACGTTCACACAACCGCGAACAGGCATATCCAGCACGGCTTTGGGCAGAATCTGTCCAAAAGCCGCGGTCACAATCAGATCCGGCTTCCATTCAGCCAAGCGGGCTACGGCTTCCGGATCACGCAATTTAACAGGTTGAAACACCGGCAGACCGTGGCGTTCTGCCGCGGCCTTAACCGGTGTTGGCGTAAGTACTTTTTTGCGTCCCTGTGGTTTATCAGGCTGAGTCACCACACCCACCACATTGTATCCCTCTGCCATCAGCATATCGAGAGAAGGAACTGCAAATTCAGGTGTTCCCATAAAAACAATATTCAAATCGATCACTCCTTAATTACGACGCGGTCCCGTTTGATCGGCTGCAATTTCGTACACTTTCTCGGCGACATCCGTAAAGAGTACACCATCCAGATGATCAATCTCATGCTGGAATGCACGGGACAGCAAGCCACTACCCGTAATAATCAGCTCTTTGCCTTCACGATCCAGACCTTTAACCGTAACGGTCTCGAAACGGCGAACATCACCATTAATTCCAGGGATACTCAGACAACCTTCCGGTCCAAATTGTTCTCCCTCACTTGCAATGATCTCCGGGTTAATCATCTTGATCAGCCCTTGCTCATCACCTGCGTCGATAACAATCAGACGTTTCAGAATACCAACCTGTGGCGCAGCAAGACCTACACCTTCTGCATCGTACATGGTATCAGCCATATCATCCAGCAATTTTTGTACATTTGGTGTAATTTTGGTTACTTCTTTGGCTCTCTTGTGGAGCACCTCATCTGGTTCTTGCACGATAATGCGAATCGACATGTTGTAAGCACCTTCCTAATCCTCATCATAATTTCAGGACGATATCTGTATTTTGGGGTATTCAATTTAATCTATGTTTATACCGCTTGTTTACATCCGCATTGCTGCAAAATGCTTACATTAACATTTGCGGGTCTACATCCAGACTAATAAGCAATTTTTGCGCCTGAACATCATCGTCCATGCGCCGGGCCGTAGCCAGAGCGAGTCCTATGGCGTCTACATCCCCCCGCCATTTTATCATACATTGGAATCTGTATCTATTCTTGATCCGAGGAATCGGAGATGCTACTGGCCCCAGCACATCAAAGGCATCATTGCTGAATCGATCCAGACTGCCGAGCCATCCGGCCGCATTAGCCTTCTCTTTCAGTATTCGCGTGTAGTTCTCGGCAAGACGAATCAATACCGGAAGCTGCTCATGCGAAAAGGTGACCAGAATCAGGCGACAGTATGGGGGATATTGCAAATTGCGACGGTGCAGCAATTCCTCACGTACAAACGACACGTAGTCATGCTGACTCGCATGCCCGATTGAGTAGTGTTCCGGCGTATAGGACTGAACAAACACTTCACCAGGCAATTGGTGCCGACCCGCTCGGCCAGCTACCTGTGTTAATAACTGAAACGTTTTTTCCGCAGCACGGAAATCAGGTAAATTCAACGCTGAATCCGCTGTTATCACACCAACCAGGGTTACATCCGGGAAATCAAGTCCCTTTGCCACCATCTGGGTGCCCAGCAATACATCCGCCTTTTTCTCACGAAACTGTTTCAGCAGCTTCTCGTGCGCCCCTTTTTCTGTTGTTGTATCCACATCCATCCGAATGACCCGAATGCCCGGAAAGAGCTTTGCAAGTTCTTCCTCGACCCGTTGTGTACCTGTACCAAAGTATCGAATATGCTCACTTCCACAATCCGGACACACTTCAGGAGCCGCTTCCGCATATCCGCAGTAATGACAACGGAGATTATTCGAGCGCTGATGATACGTTAATGAAATATCACATTCGGGACAACCTGCCACATATCCACAACTTCGGCACATGACAAAGGTCGAATATCCACGGCGATTCAGCAGCAGTACCGTCTGTTCACCACGCTCCAAGCGCTCCTCCAGCCCTTTGTGCAAAGCCCTGCTGAACATGGAACGGTTGCCATCCTTCAACTCTTCACGCATGTCAACGATCCGCACTTCAGGCAACTTGTTACCCAGCGCCCGTGTTGGCATCTCCAGCAAGAGTGGTGCAAAATCATCATTACTCTGCGAGCGTGCCGCGTAATAACTTTCCAGCGAAGGTGTCGCTGAACCCAGAACAACCACGGCTTGGTGCTGCTGTGCTCTTTTTACCGCCACATCACGAGCATGATATTTCGGCGTTTCCTCCTGTTTGTAGGAAGTCTCGTGTTCTTCATCCATAATAATCAACCCAAGCCGACTGAATGGAGCAAATACAGCTGAACGCGCCCCAATCGCAACCTTGACCTGACCCTCACGAATCTTGCGCCATTCATCATAACGTTCACCACCAGACAGACGACTGTGCATAACAGCAACTTGGTCTCCAAATCGCCCTTTAAAACGTTCTACCATCTGTGGTGTGAGTGCAATCTCGGGCACCAGTACGATAGCCTGCCGATCCTGTTCGATGCATTGTTGAATGGTTTGAAGATAGACTTCCGTCTTGCCACTTCCCGTAACACCATGTAGCAAAAATACCCCATGGCGTTGTTCCTGCAATCGGCCATTGATATTATCGTAGACAAGTTTTTGCTCATCGGTCAGAACCAGCGGTTCAGTCGCTTTGAACGTCCTGCCCTGATAAGGGTCACGGAAGACCTCAACGTCCTCGGTGACGATCAGTCCCTTTTCCTCAAGACCTTTAATTGTTGCGGCCGATACCTGTAGTGTAGATAACACTTCTTTCATCGGCATGGGTAGCAGTTCTTTCATTTCCAGCAAAAAAGCCAGAATCTCCTTCTGCCGCTGTGCTTTCGCCGGGAATGAAGCAAGTGCTTCCTGAGCAGCAGCAATATCTACAGCCAGATCAACGGACTTCATCGTTTTTTTATTTAACTTGTCCTTGATGGCCTGACTTTCCAGCAGCACGCCACCAAGCAATAATTTTTTAATTAGTGCAGCATGATTGGGATACTTTCGACTCAGTTGTTGCAGCGGTACCTGACCCCGACTTTTGACAAAACGGATGATATCCTGCTGTACTTTCTCGGTCGTAGACTCTTCTCCCCATACAAATAACACCTCATCATCCGGTTGTGCACCCGCCATCTGTCCATCAAGTGCATCTCCCAGCGAGATGTATCGCTCTGCTTTCCCTTTCAATGCCGTCGGCACCATGACCTGTAATGACAAAATCCGGTTACTGGCGTAACGTCCACTCATCCATTCGGCCAACTCAACCAAATCCTTTGACAACGGGGGAACAATGTCCAGCAACTCCTGAATCTGCTTAAGCTTGAATGATTCCTCACCGGTACGCGGCACAAGATCAATCACGAATCCCTGCACCGTCCGATGACCAAAAGGTACACCCACCCGGCTGCCAATCTCGATCCATTCCCTCATCGATTCAGGTACCAGGTAATCAAACGGCCGGTCTGTTTCCTTCACGGGAACATCGACTATGACCTTGGCAATCTCCATATCCTAATTCCTCCCGGCAATGCGCTCCGCCGCAATCCGGAGCAACCGATGAGCCACATCGTCCTTGGCCATCACTGGAAGCTCCTCCACCAAACCTTCCCGGTCATAGATATGTACCGCGTTGGTGTCTGTTCCAAATCCTGCACCCGTGCGGGTTACATCATTGGCTACGATCAGATCACAGTTTTTCCGTTCCAATTTTTCACGTGCATACATCTCAACCGACTGAGTCTCCGCAGCAAAACCAATCAAAAACTGATGGGTCTTCTGTTTGCCCAGCGTTTCAAGAATATCTATATTTTTAACAAGTTCGAGCGACAATGTGTCGCCTTTCTTCTTGATCTTCTCCGTATAAACTTCCTTTGGACGATAATCGGCAACTGCAGCCGCCTTAACCACGATATCAGCATCGTCCCACTCGCGTGTTACGGCTTCATACATATCCTGTGCAGACTGTACAGGGATCAACTCAACGTTCTCCGGTGGCTTGGCTTGGGTATTGCCCATAACCAATTTCACATCTGCCCCCAGATCACGCGCAGCTGCAGCTATGGCAAATCCCATTTTGCCAGATGAATCATTCGTAATGTATCGTACTGGGTCAATGCGCTCAATCGTACCGCCAGCCGTAACAACAACCTTCTTGCCTTTTAACAATGAAGCTTGTCCCTGCCCACTAATGTCTGCAGAATCGCGCTGTTCGAAGAAACGTTCCACCACATCCACAATGCTCTCCGGTTCTTCCAGACGTCCCTTGCCCACATATCCACACGCAAGCAGACCTTCACCCGGTTCAATCATCATGGCTCCCCGTTCAACAAGCAGGTTCATATTATGCTTTACAGCTGGATGATCATACATATGTACATTCATCGCTGGAGCAATCATGACAGGGGCTGTCGTGGCAAGAAGAGTTGTTGAGAGCATGTCGTCTGCCATGCCATGTGCCATCTTGGCAATCACATTCGCAGTAGCCGGGGCAACCAGAACAAGATCCGCCAGATCGGCCAGATGAATATGAGATACGACTGCGGGTTCACGTTCATCAAATGTATCGGTATATACGGTGTTTCGGGTCAACGTTTGCAGCGTCAATTCGGTAATAAACTGTGTAGCGGAAGCTGTCATGATCACATGAACATCCGCTCCCTTTTGCACCAGTCTGCTGCATAATGTTGCCGCTTTGTAAGCGGCTATGCCGCCAGTCACACCAAGCACGATTTTTTTACCGTTCAACATGTTTATTTCCCCCGATATTTATACGACGTCTAAAGAAGATTCCGTTAAAATATGCTTATTCGTAAAAAAATAACAACCTCGCGGTTGTCAATTAATCCGGCTTACGCCGTATGCAGTTGAAGAGTAGCCGCAAGCGGCTTACTCTTCTTCTTCGTCCTGTCCTTTGATGACAACGAGCAGGTCTCCATAGATTTCTTCCAGTGCAACGCCAACTTGTTTATGCGATCTCGCACCTCTTAAATCCGTTTTTTCACCTTCACGTAGCTGTCTAGCCCGGCGGGAAGCAGCAACAACAAGGGAATACTTGCTGTCGACTTTGTTCATCATTTCATCAATAGAAGGATACAGCATATTAACAAACACCTCTTCGCATTAGTATAATCGCAAGTTGCCGCCTGACAGAACTGATGTGGCATGTCTTCACACCCGGGCATTCCGAGAAGGAGTGCTTCAGTATATGATATGACAACTGCCCCACTTATATCGCATTCTGCAGCGGCAAAAGGGATTATTTATTGATCTTACAATGTTCGGCGATTATGATGCTTTCTATTCTCTTGCACGCCAAATCAATTTCATCATTAACAACAGCGTAATCATACTGCTCCAGCAGACTGATCTCATCAACCGCCACGGACATCCGGTGATCAATGGTCGCTTGGCTTTCGGTACCACGACCCTGAATGCGATCTTTCAGCTCGTCCAATGAAGGAGGAAGCAGGAAAACAAAGATGCCTTCTGGGAATTTCTCTTTCACTTTTAACGCGCCTTGAACCTCAATCTCCAGAATGATGTCGCGGCCTTCGTTAATCGTTTTCTCCACAAAATCACGCGGTGTTCCGTAATAATTACCAACATACTCCGCATGTTCCAACAATTGATCTTCAGCAATCATGTTCAGGAACTCTTCATGACTTCTGAAGAAATAGTTCACACCATGTTCTTCACCAAGACGAGGCTGACGGGTTGTTGCCGATACGGAATAGATCAATTCCGGCACCCGTTTGCGCAAAGCGCTGCATACAGTACCCTTCCCGACCCCAGATGGGCCGGACAACACTACCAGTAATCCCTTAGACATATTACACTCCATTTTATTCGTCGTTATCATCATCTTTCGAAGAAAGACGATGGGCGACCGTCTCAGGCTGAACTGCAGACAAAATGACATGATCGCTATCCGTAATAATTACGGCACGAGTACGTCTTCCGTACGTTGCATCAATCAGCATGTGACGATCTCTTGCCTCTTGTATAATTCTCTTGATCGGCGCCGATTCCGGACTCACGATGGATATAATCCGGTTCGCCGATACGATGTTACCGAATCCAATGTTAATGAGTTTGATTGCCATAATCAGGTTCTTCCCCCTATACATGCGACTCTTTTGCCGAAATGTGGCCGTTCATTCGATATTCGCAGCTTGCTCACGAATCTTCTCCAGCTCCGCCTTCATCTCGACAACACGATTCACCAGAGCCAAATGGTTGGCTTTTGATCCAATCGTATTGACTTCCCGATTCATCTCTTGAATTAGAAAGTCCAACTTACGACCTACGGGTTCATCACTCTTCAGCAGTTCCCTGCTCTGTCCAAAGTGACTCTGTAGACGCGTAAGCTCCTCTTCTATGTTAGAACGATCGGCAAACATTGCAATTTCCATACCCAATTTATGCTCATCAAAAGGGAAAGAGCCTTCTTCCTGCATTTCCGTAAGCCTTTGTCTTAGCTTGTTGCGATAATCACTTACCACAGTCGGTGCAAGATCAAGCATTTCGGTATGCAGTGACTCCAGACGGGTAATCCGCCGTTCCAGATCACTGGCCAGATGAAGACCCTCGCGAGCGCGCATCTGTTCAAGGCTGGACAGAGCCTCTTTCAATCCTTCCTGCAGAACTCGCTCCCATTCGTCCTTCTGCTCTTCGGGAATGGAACTTGTCCCATCCGAATGAACCATGACGTCCGGCAGCCCAAGCATATCCACAATACTTGGTTTGCCCTGCAATCCATATTGGGTCTCCAGTTGCTCTGCAGCCTGCAGATAGGCCCTGACCGTCTGTTCATTCAGAACAGCGGGAAGAGCCTGGTCTTCCACTTTTTCTTTCATTACATAAACATCAATCCGCCCGCGTTTCAAACGACTCTGTACGATCTTCCTCAAACCGTCTTCATAATACGTCCACTCTCTTGGCAGACGCATCATCACTTCGCAATAACGATGATTAACAGATTTGATCTCTAATTGTACCTTATAGCCGCCAAAATGAAAGGCGGATTGACCGTATCCGGTCATACTGAATGACATCGGCATCACATCCGTTTTACTATTGTAATTGATTATTAGGGTTGAAACAAGTAGGACATTGATGCTCCGACTTCTCCCATACGTATTGAGTCAGTTCGGCCGTCATGCCATAGAACATAAACGGTGTCATAAGATAGATGCCTTTGAAATGCGCTGTTGCTACGTCCAGCAATTCCTTGGCAATTTTCACCCCCATCGCACGGCCTTCTTCGCCTTCCAGACCTGCCATACGGGAACGCACTTCGTCCGAAAGCTGAATTCCGGGAACCTCGTTGTGCAGATACTCTGCATTCCGTCCACTTGCCAGTGGCATTACACCTACAAAAATGGGCACATCCAGATGTTTGGTGGCTTCATGCATTGCTACAATCAACTCAGGATCATAGATCGGTTGTGTCATGATGTAATCTGCACCAGAGGCAATTTTCTTCTCCAGACGTTGTACAGCTTTCTCCAAATATTTCACATTGGGATTAAATGCTGCTCCGATGACAAAACCAGCTTTTTGCTTCAGCGGTTTACCTGAGAAAGCCACTCCATCGTTCAACTGTTTGATCATGCGTATGATTTCAAAAGAAGTCAGATCGTACACCGAGCTTGAACCCGGCAGATCACCAAACCTTGCAGGATCTCCTGTTACAGCCAGTACATGATTAATACCCAGAGCATCAAACCCCATCATGTGGGACTGCGTTCCAATCAAATTCCGGTCACGGCAGGCAATATGCACCAGTGGACGGAGGCCCGTGCGATCCTGAACGAGGTGACCCAGCGCCATGTTGCTCATCCGTGTAACCGCGAGTGAATTATCAGCCAGTGTCAGGGCATCTGCTCCTGCTGCTTTTAATGTCTCGGCACCTTTCATGAACTTGGCAATGTCCAAGTCACGCGGCGGGTCAAGTTCAACAATGACCGTGTGACGCTGCTTGACCAGATCAACGATTGTAGGCTGTCCTCCACGTCCGGAACGCTCATCCACATGTTCATGCAACACAATACGCGGTTTGGATTCTGACGGATCAGGCTCCAAAATAGGCGAAGGCACATAGTCAGCAAGCGCCTCTTTCATAGCGGTAATATGATCAGGTGTCGTACCACAGCAACCGCCGATAATACGAGCACCCAGTTCAGCAAATTGCACTGCCGTCTGACCAAAGTACTCCGGAGTCGCACCATAACGGAACTGACCATCCACATAATCTGCTGCACCCGCGTTCGGGTAGACGGACATTGGAATACCAATACGTCCGGAGACGGTTTCCATGGCACGCATAATCCCGTTTGGACCTGAGCGACAGTTAAAACCAATGACGTCCGCACCCTGCTCCCGCATGATCCGGAAGGCTTCAGGCATTGTATATCCATCCAGTGTATGCCCTACATCCTCTACCGCGAACTGTCCAATCACCGGCAGATCACTCAGCTTGCGCGCTTGCAAAAGGGCAATATCCATTTCCTCGATATCATAGAAGGTTTCAAGCAAAATGCCATCCACGCCTTCATCAAGCAGTGCAGAGATCTGTTGTTGATAAAAGCGTTTCAGTTCACTCGTTGACACGTTTGTCCGCTTGCCACCTCGAATGGAACCAACTGCACCAAGCACATAACCGGTATCCCCAGCTACCTCTTTGGCAATGCGAACGCCGGCACGGTTCACGTCCTCCACCTTGGACTCCAGACCGAACTTGGACAACTTGTCGTAATTGGCAGAATACGTATTTGTTTCAAATATTTCTGTACCTGCATCCCGATAACGGCGATGTACATCCGCCACCACTTCAGGTGAAATCAAGTTTAATTCTTCATATGAAATCCCTACCGGGAACCCCATTTGGTACAGAAATGTTCCCATGGCCCCATCTCCAACGAGAACCCGTTCCTGCATAACTTTGCGCAAATCCGCCTTCATCCCATTTCCCCCCGCCTAGCTGTGATCATTTACATACTAATGTAACACAAAAAACGCTAAAAAACGAAGAAAAACACAGGTTTTTAATGAGTATCCAGCTCATATGGACTTTCTTGCCATACAGCCCCCAATATGTCTCTGTACAGGAGACACGACCTATCCTTTTTGACAAAAAAAGAGGCCCACAGGCCCCTTTGGTTAAACCTTTCACTTTTTATGAAGTGATTCCTTTAAAAACAACTTCAGCAGGTCCAGTCATGTACACATGATTGTCAGCTTCATTCCACTCAATGTGCAGATCCCCACCCTTGAGGCTGATAACAGCTGTACGATCTGTATGTCCGTTCAGGACAGAGGATACCAGTGTCGCACAAGCTCCGGTTCCACAAGCGAGTGTTGGACCCGCTCCGCGTTCCCATACACGCATGTCCACATATCCACGGTCACGAACTGTGGCGAATTCCACATTGATTTTTTTTGGAAACATCGGATGCACTTCAAGAAGTGGTCCCCAAGTTGTGAGGTCAAAATTCACAGCGTCATCTACATAGATAACCGCATGTGGGTTACCCATGGATACGGCAGTGAATTTGAACGCATGTCCATTCGCTTCAATGTAGTGATCAACCACTGGGTTGGCATCCACCGTTGTAGGCACTTGAAGACCATTCAGGATCGGCTCACCCATGTCGACACGTACCGTTTCCACTTTACCATCACGAATGTTGAGACTCACAGGTTGTACCCCTGCACCAATCGTTTCAATGGTGATCTGCTCCTGGTTCACGTGACCATGATCGTATACATATTTGGATACACAGCGAATGGCATTACCGCACTGCTCTGCTTCCGAACCGTCCGAATTCATGATACGCATCTGAAAGTCCGCCTTCTCCGAAGGCAGTATATAAACCAGGCCGTCCGCACCAATGCCAAAGAAACGGCTGCACCATTTCACAGCCAATTCTGCTGCATCTGCCGGAAGCTCCTTTTCACCAAATACAACGATAAAATCGTTACCAAGTCCATGCATTTTCGTAAATTCCATAATCTTGCCCACTCCTTTTGGCAGTCTGCTGCCAAAGCTATATTCTTGCTCTTCTACAGGATTACCATAGAAATTCATATTCAATATTTACACAAAAAAAGCTATCCTGCAAAATGCCAAAGCTGCCGCTTTGAATCATTTTGAGGATAGCATAACGAAATGGGTAAGGAAAAGGTATTGATTTTATGCTGAAAACTTTGTACTTTTCGGTACGAAGCGGCCAGAACCACCCATACGGCGGCGGTTACGACGACCACCCCACACGCTGCCTGCGCCCATAAGGAACGTTGGAATGCCCGCAGCAACGATACAGAGCGCCCATTCACGCAATCCCAGAGGTACGGTTTTGAAGATTGGCTGCAATGGTTCAACGTACATGACAACCAGCATCAGTACAACCGATGAAATCACCGCAAGAACCAGATATTTGTTCTGTAAAGGATTCCGGTGGAAGATGGACCGTGAACTACGGCAATCAAAAACATGGATAAGTTGCGCCAAAACGAGTGTAGCAAAAGCTACAGACTGTGCCTTGATGAGTTGACCCGGATTCTCCGGTGCAGCCTGTAAGGTAAGCCAGAACGCTCCGAGTGTGCATAATCCAATCAACACACCCCGGCTGACGATTTTCCAACCCAGTCTGCGGGCAAAAATGTTTTCCTTTGCTCCACGGGGTTTGTGTTCCATCAGATCTTTTTCAGGCTGATCTACCCCCAGCGCCATTGCAGGCAAACCATCCGTCACCAGGTTAACCCACAGAATCTGAATAGGCACGAGTGGCAGCGGCAAGCCCATCATCATTGCAAAGAACATTGTCAATATTTCGCCCACGTTCGACGCCAGCAAATAACGGATAAACTTGCGAATGTTCTCATAAATATTACGGCCTTCTTCAATCGCAGCCACAATCGTTGAGAAGTTATCATCACTCAGAATGAGCGCCGAAGCTTCCTTCGTCACATCTGTGCCTGTGATGCCCATCGCAATCCCGATGTCAGCCGCTTTAATCGCCGGAGCATCGTTCACTCCATCACCCGTCATCGCGACGACATGCCCTTTGCGCTGTAACGATTTCACGATGCGAAGTTTGTGTTCAGGAGACACTCTTGAGAACACATATATGCCCTCTACCTGTTTATCCAGTTGCTCGTCTGTCATGCCTGCAAGTTGCTGACCACTTAACGATGCGCCTCCGCGTGGAAGAATCCCCAACTGATGCGCAATGGCTTCTGCCGTTGTTCCATGATCACCTGTGATCATGACGGTACGAATGCCTGCTTTGCGGCATGTTGCAATTGCATCTCGCACTTCACGACGCGGTGGATCTATCATACCTGCAAGTCCTACGAAGACAAGCTGACTCTCGGCGGCGTGTTCGTCAGCCACTTTTTCTTCCGGTCGCACTTCACGATAGGCCATTCCGAGGACACGCAGTGCCGCTCCGGCCATGCTCTCGTTAGCTGCCATCACTTTCTGTCGCAGCGTTCCAGTGAAAGGTACGACCTTGCCTTCCCACAAAATATAACTGCAGTGTCCGATCAACACATCCGGGGCACCTTTGGTATAGATCATTCGGCCTCCCTGATGATGAACCAGGACCGACATGCGTTTTCGCTCCGAATCAAACGGGAATTCCTGCTGGCGGGCATACAACTCTTTGAGTCCGGCAGGAGTAAGCCCCATTTTGGAGGCCAGTGTGACGAGTGCCCCTTCCGTCGGATCACCTTTCAGCTCCCAGAGTACATTATCTCGTTGAACGGTTTCTTCTTGAAGATCACCTTTTTTCGTGTTTTTCTTGCTGTCCTTTTTGTTATCCTTGCCCTTTTTCTTGCTCCCCACCTCGCTTGCAACACTTTCCACAATACTCGCATTGTTGCAAAGCGCACTAATCTGAAGCATTCTGCGCAGGGACTGGTCACTCTTCAGTTCCACCATGCGACCGTTCTCCAGCATCTGTCCTTCAGGTGTGTAACCATCCCCGGTAACCTTGATGTTACGTCCCTCCAGCCACACATCCGTTACTGTCATCTTGTTCTGGGTGAGCGTACCTGTCTTATCCGAACAGATTACAGATGCACAGCCCAGAGTTTCGACGGAAGGCAGTTTGCGTACAATGGCCTTACGTTTGATCATACGCTGTACGCCTAGTGCGAGTGCAATGGTTACAATGGCCGGCAGACCCTCCGGTATGGCAGCCACCGCGAGGCTGACCCCAGCCAGAAACATGCCAACGGCTGGTTGTCCGTGCAATATCCCTGCGACGACAACCATTATGGTTAATCCCAATGCGACAAAAATCAGAATTTTGCCCAATTGCTCCAGCCTGTGCTGCAAAGGTGTTTCTTGCTCCTCCGTATTTTGGATCAGATCGGCGATTTTCCCCATCTCCGTCTCCATCCCTGTACGAATGACCACACCTTTGGCTGTGCCACGAGTGACCATGGTACCCATAAAACCAATATTCTTCTGATCACCCAGCGGAACGTCCTCGTCCGCAATCGGCAAGCAATGTTTGCTTACAGGAACCGATTCCCCGGTAAGTGCCGACTCCTCGACATCCAGACTGTTCGTTTGCAGCCAGCGCACATCCGCGGGTATACGGTCCCCACTCTCCACCATGACAATATCCCCGGGGACAAGTTGTTTGGCGGCAAGGTGTACTTCCTGGCCTGAACGAAGCACTTTGGCAAGAGGTGCAGACAACTGTTTCAATGCACGAAGAGATCGTTCAGCCCGGAATTCCTGTACAAACCCCAGAATTGCATTCAGTACGATAATAGCCACAATCGTTACTGCATCCAGATACTCACCCAGTAATCCGGATACCAACGTTGCTCCCATCAACACCAGCACCATAAAATCCTTGAACTGATTCAAGAGCAATGTAATTGGAGAAATGCGTTTCCCCTCGCTCAGTTCATTCGAACCGACCACTTTCCTCTTCTCTGCTACAGCTTCATCCGTCAATCCTTCCTGCGGGCTGACGCCAAGAGTGTTACGAAGCTCTTCATCACTAAGTTGATGCCACTTGGTATGTTCCATGCTTCAAGTTTCCCTCCCAGTCTGTATTTCATCTGCAAAATAAGCTCACATGACTCACCGGCGCGCTGGTCGACAGGCTGTACACTATGCCGGACAAACTACCTGCTCTATATGTATTCGGACAGGTCTGTGATTAGCACCCGGAAGGTGAATCCTTTCCCTGATGGACAGAATAGGCTAAAATAAAAGTCTGCGATGTTCTGCGCAGTACCAATTCAAGCGTTCAACAGGCAAGCAACGAAGAATCTGTAGCCAGTCCTTGTTTTTTTACATACCTGGTTGCACGTTTCAGTTATATAGATGAAGCATTTGGCATGATAAATGCAGATGCTCGATAGAGAGAGGAAGTGGAAAAAATGGCATTGGACGGCATTGTAACACGGGCCATTGTTCATGAACTGCAAGGCTGCATTGGTGGACGTATCAGCAAAATCCATCAGCCGAATGGCCATGACGTAGTTCTCACCCTGCGTGCTCAGCGCGGAAATAGTAAATTGCTTGTTTCGGCTAGCCCAACCTATCCCCGTGTGCATTATACAGAAAAGACTTTCCTTAACCCGACGGAAGCACCCATGTTCTGCATGTTGCTCCGTAAGCACTGTGAAGGTGCAATCATTGAGGAGATCCGTCAGATTGGCATGGAGCGTATTATTCACATCAATGTGCGCCAGCGCGACGAACTCGGGGATGTATCGGTTAAACGGATCATCATTGAATTGATGGGGCGTCACAGTAATATTATTTTGCTTGATCCTGTAACTGGAACGATTCTGGATGGTATTCATCATGTGACTCCGTCCATCAGCAGCTACCGGGTAATCATGCCTGGATTCTCGTATACCGCTCCCCCCGAACAACATAAAAGTAATCCGCTCGAAGTAAGTCGTACGGCATTCGAGGACAGCTATCATGCCGCTGAAGAAGAGGCATCACGCTGGCTTGTGAACTCCTTTAGCGGTCTTAGCCCGTTAATTGCGGGAGAGATTGCTGCACGTGGGATTGCTGCTGAAGGCCCAGTGAGCACTCAGGCTGTGGTGGAGGGTGAGAGCCAAGTTGAGGCTGGTGCACTCTGGAACGCTTTTGAAGCCGTGATGGGGCCTGTCAGAGATCATATCTACACGCCTGTAACCGGAATGAACGCCAAAGGCAAAATGATTTTCTCGGCCGTTCATCTTCAGAGCATTCAGGACGTGGAGAAAACCTATGACACGATGAGCAAGTGCATGGAAGATTATTACGGAGACAAGGCTGAACGGGACACGGTAAAACAAAGAGTAAGTGATCTGCTCCGTTTTCTGCAGAATGAGCGAAGCAAGAACATCAAAAAGCTGGACAACTTGAACAAGGACCTTCTGGAAGCGGATGATGCGGACAAGTTCAAACTATGGGGTGAGTTGCTGTTTGCCTCCCTGCATCAGGTCCACAAAGGGGACAAGAGCGTGGAGCTTGTGAACTTCTACGATGAAGACCAAGCCAACATTACCATTCAGCTTGATCCGCTGCTTACACCATCTGACAACGCACAACGTTATTTCAAGCGGTATAACAAATACAAGAACAGTCTGGCTGTCATTCATGAGCAGCTTGGCAAAACCAAAGACGAGATTGACTATCTCGATAACCTGTTACAGCAGCTCTCTATTGCATCGATGAATGACATTGAGGAAATACGGGACGAGCTTGTGCAGCAAGGATACCTTCGTGACCGCAATAAAAAGGGTAAAAAGAAGAAGAAAAGTGACCGTCCAACCGTACACCAGTTCACCTCCTCCGAGGGGATTGATATTCTTGTGGGCAAAAACAACCTGCAGAATGAGTACGTGACCAACCGTCTCGCTTCTTCCAACGACACCTGGTTGCATACCAAAGACATTCCAGGTTCACATGTTGTTATTCGCAGTACGGACTTTGGTGAAGCTACATTGGAAGAAGCAGCACAGCTTGCTGCCTATTTCAGCCAAGCCAAAGAATCAAGCAGTGTACCTGTGGATTACACGTTTATCCGTCATGTGCGCAAACCAAGTGGTGCGAAGCCCGGTTTTGTCATCTATGATCATCAGAAGACCTTATTTGTTACGCCAAATGATGAATTGATCAAAAGTCTGCCATCCACGATTAAAAATGGATAAGGCTATATAAGTTGAACTAAAGATTATTTACACTGACACTACGATGACAGAACAACCTTCCAATCGCTGTTATCCTCCGTTATCGTGTAAATGATTAGTTCAACTTATATAGATGTAAAAGTAACAAAGACAGAATCCCCTGACCATTAACGGTTCAGGGGATTTTTGCGGTTGCAGTACTTGTTTGAATGATATGTGAAGCTCAGCTTATTTAGCTTTCTTTTTGAATGTTAATTCATTTATATGTATAATAATTCAATTGATGAATAAAATTTGTCGTTAAAGGAAGTGTACCATGACCATACATATTCGAGAAACTCAACCTGATGATCTGAAACCCCTGATGGCATTAATGCATGACTATGTAGTGGGATTCTACAACAACCCCTGGCCTGGTGATCAATCCATCCAGCTTTTGATCAACAACCTGCTTAATCAGCAGATCGGTGCGCAATTCGTGGCAGAAGAGGACGGGAAGCTTATTGGATTTTCCACCCTGTTCTTTACATACAGCACGATGAAAGCAGAGCGTTTCGCCATCATGAATGACCTATTCGTTACGGAAACATTCAGAGAAGGCGAAGCGGAAGCCAAATTATTTGCACACTGTCAGCAATATACGCGTGACCATGGATGTGCATATATGTCTTGGATCACAGCAGTGACCAATGAGCGGGCACAGCAATTATTCGAACGTCTTGGGGCTACACGTGGCGATTGGGTAAACTATTCGATCACGTAGACTTTTTTTAACAAAAAAAGGACATGAATACATGTAGGTTTAGCCTACTATGTTTCCATGTCCTATGCTCTTCCTACCTTAGAATGTATCTCTATAAACAACAAAAAACTCATAGCCCTATAAAGTGTTAACCTGTCTAGATTAGACTACCTCTTGCTGTTTGCAGCCGCCTGCAATCTTTTCAACACATCGACCGTTACGGTCTTGCTACCAAGATCCCCGTGGAAAACAACACCTTGCCGTTTACCATGATAATCAGATCCACCTGTTTCAATGAGTTCGTATTCCTTGGCCAGCTCACCATACCTGCGTTCCTCTTCCGGGCCATGGTCCGAATGAAACACCTCAATGCCATCTGGACGAGAGTCTTCGATGATACGTCGCACCAATTCATCATCATTATATAGACCCGGATGGGCAATTACAGCGGCTCCACCTGCGGCTCTGATCCACTCGCACGCATCCTCTGGTGCAACGCGGGGTACAGATACAAAACCTGGCTTGCCTTCAGCAAGATACTGATCAAATGCATCCCGCATGTCGACCGCATATCCCTTCTTCACCAGCACATCGGCCATATGAGGTCTGCCAATACTCTCATCCGGCTCTAACGGTCGTCCTAGCTCATTCAGTACCTCCTGCCAGCTTATATCAAGCCCAAGTTCTTGGAGCTTGGCGATAATCAGATGATTGCGCTCATCTCGCGCTTCTCGTAATCCGCGCAACCGTTGCAGGAACTGCTCATCCTCTGTATTCACATAATACCCAAGCACATGAATATCTTTCCCACCAGCCCGAGTGCTGATCTCCACTCCGGCAACAACATCAATATCGTACTCTTTTCCCGCTTGTTGCGCTTCCGCTACACCGGCTACTGTATCATGGTCTGTTAGGGCAACCGCAGATAGCCCTTTTTGTTTGGCAAGCTTCACATTATCAGCAGGTGGCTGCATTCCATCTGAAGCCTGACTATGCGTATGAAGATCACAGCGTCCTTGGCGCTGATCCATGAACAACAGCTCCTTTGTGTAAATTGATTATGATTCAATCTTATCTATCATTGATGTTGCCAACGATTATGCCTTTCCCGTCTTATGTACCGACTTAGGCTGCTCCTGCTGACGCAGATAATTCAGGAAAGCGACTGCTGACAGGGGCAACAAGGACGATTTTAGATGGATGGCATAGAACTGCCTTTTGAATTCGAGTCCGCGGATATCCACAATATGAACAAGTCCCAGAGCCAGTTCATGCTGCACCGAAGAAGGAGATAACATCGTAATGCCTACCCCTGCCTCTACGGCCGATTTTACCGCTCCTGTACTGCCAAGTTCCATTACAACATTCATATCCTGTGGATCAATCTTTTTCTTTTGCAATTGGTCTTCCATCACCTGACGAGTACCCGAGCCCTTCTCACGCAACACAAAAGGATAATTCATTACATCCTCAATATTCACTTTGCTGCGCTTAGCCAAATCATGCCCGGCAGGTACAATCAGTTTCAGCTCGTCCTGCATGACAGGCTCTACAATCATGTCCGGGTGGTTCACTGGCGCTTCAATCAGACCAAAATTAAGCTGGTGCTTCAATATATCATCCATAATTTGCGTTGTATTCATCACTTTCATGACGATGGAAATATCCGGATATTGAAGTGCAAATGGTCCGAGCATGCGTGGAAGCACATATTCCCCGATTGTTAAACTGGCTCCCAACTGGAGTCGGCCCTGTAACATCTGGGTAAACGCCGACATCGCTTCGTCCGTCTGTCTGACCAGCTCTACACTCCGTTTCGCATGAGGTAATAACGTCCGGCCCGCCTCGGATAATTCTATTTTTTTGGTGGAACGATGCAGTAACTTGGTGCCAAAATAGTCTTCCAATGATTGAATCTGCATCGTTACTGCCGGTTGAGTCATATGTAATGCTTGTGCAGCAGCCGAGAAACTCCCCTTCTCTGCTACCGTATAAAAAATATGCAATTGGTGAAAATTCATATCTTCGCCCCTCTTCGATTACACTCTCTACATTGTAGCCGATTTCCCGCTTGGCAACAAAAAAAGCATGCAGCTTGTCTGCATGCGATAATACTTGAATCTATGAGTTCAACATATTGAATCTACTCCAACTTACTTATGCTTACGGCTATTTTTGACCAGCGTCATTCTTCTTGAATGTCTTAACCATGAATAATATGACTTCAGGTCCCTTAATTCAATGGTCTCCGACATACGTCCCAGAAACGTAACTACAATCATTTTGTGCAGCGGGTTGCCCGCAATATCATATTCTCCTTCAAGTTCGGAAAATTCGGCGACCACCACCAGATCCTCATCAATCAGGTAGACGTCCTGTTCATTACGGTAGTATGGTGTTATTCGGTCCTGCTTCAGACACTCCCATAACCACGCCGCAATATGGTCATCATCACTACGTGCAGGCTCAATACGGTCTGCATACCGCATCTTGGCATGATGGGTAATGACGATGTCGGCCACTTTCTTGTCTCCAAGAGCCACGAAAAACGGCTCGTAGGTGCTCCAACGTTGCATCACCTTATCACGCATGGGAATCACTCTCCACCAGATAGGACTTTCTATCTATTTATTACCAAATATATTACAACATTAGTCCCGCAACCTCAAGGCGTAAGTTTAACTTTTTTTCACAATAGCCAATTTGTGTATAATTCAAGAAAAGAGCGACCCCAAAGGGTCCCTCCAGTTTCTCGTCTATATTCCGTAAAAGCTCGTTTTGTCCATCGTTTTGCTGGCATACTCGGTTTTGATCTCATTACGATACGAGCGTTCGATCTTGCGCACATAGGAAAGTCGCTTCACATTTTTCATCGTATCATCAGCCCGTTCTGCATTAACATACATGACTACATAATGCATACGGCGGGAGATATAATGCACGGTGCCATATTTTTCGAGATTACGGGCAGCCTTCAAATCACTGACCCAAATAATGAATCCTGTCCTTTCCGCAAACATCATCGTTCCCCGCCCTTCTATAATGATTACTTAACTGCAACCACACTTGCCGCCACTACCGCAGCCGCCCTTCGGATTCGGATCATTGCTCGGTACCTTAATGGTCGTTGACACTGCAAATGCAATGGTCTCTGACATCTGGAATAACATATCATCCAGGGACTTCTCTGCCTGTTTGAAGCGGATTACCGCCTCGAAATTTTCCAACTCCTGTTCCAGAGCCTTCACCTGGTCTTTTGCTGCATGATAATCCGGGTGAAAATGACCGAAACGTTGTGTTTCTTCAAACAATTCCTTCTTGGCATTCAGCTTCCGAATCCCCATCTGAATCTCAGGGGTAGTCTCGACTTGCTGCTTCCAATATAAATAATCCGATACTTCGGCAGATTGGTTAATCATGTCGCCCAGTTCATATGCGCCCGTTAACACTTGGGCCATATCGACCGTGTTCATTTCCGCTACGCTCATGAAATATTCATCCTATCTATATATAAAGTTCTACTTAACGTAGACTACCTCATCATAGCATATCCATGAATAGTTAAGAAGAGTTTTTCCTGCAATTAGAAATACGGGGAACTCGAAAATTCGCCTTTCAACCTGATATTCACGTGAAATAGTCAGGTTATGACATCATCTGGCAGGATAAGACGCATTGTATCCCACTCTGACGGGGAGAATGTACGCCATTCCGTCTCTGATGTATTTTCACTTGAATCCAGCATACACCAACCGCTTAAAGTCCATTGTTCATGACCCTCTACCTGATGTGGAATGAGGTATTGCGTACGATTTTCCTGTTGTATACCCAGCTTGGTCTGCCACTCAATGGCTTTGGCAGCAATCTGTCGTGCGGTTGAACTATGATATCGACGCCACCCCCTGTACCAGGTCTCCGGTATCTCCTCAAATCCCAACAGAGAGAACTTCTTCTCAATGACAGAATGATCACGCTCCAACCCATGCAGAGAAGCAGGAACATCAACCAGACCTTGATTATCGGGTGTGTAGAAAGAAGAATATACACCGCTCAACATATCTTTTTCTGATAACTTCGGATCATCTGTGGGGCCTGTACTTGCCTCCATTACCTTCATACTCCGATCTACAGTCAACGGTGTAGCACCCGTCCCCTTTCCCCAATCTGCTAACGCAATCCGTACATTCTCCGGTATGCCTGTCAGAGCATATTGATCCAGAAACTCCATCACTTCATGTAGTCCATACCCTCTGGCAATGGCCGAAATGAATCGTTCTCTTGTCAAACGGTAGATGGACATTTGATCACGTGTCACCCGTTCTGCGTATTGCTCAAGCATCCAGATCACATCAGGCCCTGCTTCCGGCGGCACCAACATTTCAAAATCAGGCTGCATGTAAAATCCAGACGGCTCCGTCTCACTTACCATCTCTTGTTCCCGATTTAACAGGCTCTGCGGTTCGATCAACCAGCGGAATGCCAGCTCTCCCGACTGATCTTCTCCTACTTCACCATAACCCCAGCCAGCCAGTGCGCAGAGCCAGCCCCTGACTCGTGGTTTCAATTCCGAATTCTCTATATGGCACCATATGTTTTTTTCTGGAGCAAGCACTGCCAATTGATAACGGAAATGCTGCAACGCGGGTTCAGCTTCACCGTATCTTTCCATACACGCTTGATATATTTCCCGATGCATCTGTCTCCACGAAAGCTTCAACCATTTTTGTAATCGATGATCTACAATTTGAATTTGGCCATCTGACTTCTGAACGAGATTCAGACTGAGCAGTAGATCGAGAAGGATTGCTACGTGGGTCGGATACAAATCCGAATGTTCATATTGGATACCCAGACCTTCAAAGTCTGTCGAAGATAATACCGTGATCACACTTAATTTTTGAACACTTTTTTTATGTATAGTGCCTTTACCTGTCAAAGGAAGTCCTTCTCTTTCAATCCACGCGACCAAATGAAGTAACTCTGCAGCAATATCCGGCTTTCCCTCCTGTAGTACTTGAGCATGTTGTGTTATCTGTTCAACGGTTATGCCCACTCTTTGTGCGTAAGCACTCGTCAATGTCTCCATCAGTGAAGCAGGAATATAGAATAATTGCTCCCCCCAGCTCTTATATGCAGATTCAATCCATCTTTGCTGCCTAAGGTTGACGAATGAGGATTTGACTTCTGCGACACTTAGTCCTTCGATGGCCCACTGTTCTCGCGACAGGAGGGAGGAAAAAGGCTGACCGGCATGTTTGTGAAAAATTGCACCAAGCACTTTTTGCTCCACCAAAGCAAGCTTTGACCATGAATCAAGATTCAGTACCATAGGCTCATCTATTGGTTCAAATGAAGACATATCCCAATCCCTCCTCTTTTCGCGAGTATAAATGAACTATTCGTTCTCATGCACGATGGCATATTCATATCCTTGCTCCACCAAGAACATCTGACGATTTAATGCAAACTCCTGTTCCTTACTATCCTCTGATACCAGTGCATAGAAATATGCTTTGTTTTCTCCAGCTTTCGGTCTCAGAATTCTCCCCAAACGTTGTGCCTCTTCCTGCCTTGACCCGAAACTTCCGGATATCTCAAGCGCAACAGCAGCATCGGGTAGATCCACAGCAAAATTGGCAACCTTGGATACAACAATCGTTTTAATCTCCCCTCGTCGAAAAGCGGCAAACCATTTGATTCGCTCTTGCTGTGACATGGTTCCCGAGATCAGAGGTGCTTCAATTTCCCGGGCAATCAACTCGAGTTGATCCAGATATTGTCCAATCACTAACGCAGGTAAATCTCGATGACGTTCCAGCAAACGCTTGACTACACGTACTTTTGCCGGATTCTCGGCAGCCAATCGAAATTGGTGCTTAACCTCAGCTTGCAGATAATTCGATCTTAGTTCCGGGGAAAACGGGATACGTATCTCCTGACATTGTACATCAGCAATCCACCCTTGCTGCTCCAGTTGTTTCCACGGCATATCATAGAGCTTTGGACCAATCAGCGAGAAAACATCCTGTTCACAGCCATCTTCTCGAACCAATGTAGCCGTTAATCCCAGTCTTCGCGTAGCTTGAATATCCGCAGTTGCACGAAACACTGGTGCTGGCAGCAAATGTACTTCATCATATATGATCAGCCCCCATTGCCGCTCACTGAGCAGTTTAATGTGGGTAAAATCAGCATCCTTTGATTTCCGGTGTGTAAGAATCTGATATGTAGCTACAGTCACAGGTTTTACCTGTTTTTTCTGACCTGAATACTCACCAATCTGTTCGCTGGTAATCGTGGTTTTGTCTTGAATTTCCTGAATCCACTGTCGCACAGACGTTGTATTGGACGTTAAAATCAAGCATTCACATTGAAGCCGCTCCAGCACGGCCATGCCAATGACCGTTTTGCCTGCCCCGCAAGGAAGTACGAGTAAACCACTTCCTCCCATGCCCTCACTACCTTCGAATGCATCCACAGCCTCTCTCTGGTAAGAACGCAGCGCAAATTGCTCAGAGTGGTCCCCCGGACCATTGGTTCGCCATTGGAATGAAAGCTTGGTTCCCTCCCGATACCCCACGTAATCAAGTACGGGGTAACCTAACCTTGTTAATTCCCTTTTTAATAACCCTCGCTGTTCTCCTGGAAGCAGTAGTTCATGAGCGTCCTTGCGTTCCATGCGAAAGGCAGCTATCGTTTTCAATCCACTTAATTCATCCAGCAACCGCTCATCCTCACTGTAAAGACGCATTCTGGTGTGATCTGCTTCGGAATGCAGCCTTAATTTGCCATACTGATCCATGATTCTCCGAACATCCTGTATGAGTGCAGCAGGTACGTTCCAGCGGGATACCAGCTCCAAACTTGCGATGACCTGATCTGCATTCCATCCCAGCGCAGCCGCATTCCAGAGCGATAACGGAGTGATTCGGTAGGTATGAAACGCTGCCGGTGTCTTAACCAGTTCTGAATACATCCCAAGCTGCTCTCTTGCTCTTTCGAATCCGGGGTGGCCAACTTCCAGCAAAACTGTAAAATCTCGCTGAACGATACAAGCATCTGTCCTTACCATATGTTCTGTTCCTTCCATTTGGAGCCTTCCTCCTATCACAAAAAAAGTCCAGTTCCGGCAGCTTCCGAAAATGAACCTCTATAATTGCGAGTTCAAAAAGTCTGGTTTTCAGTACCGAGAAGATGGACTTTTTGAACAACATCTATAAAAATCCACAAAAAAACATCCTGCCCATACCTCGGTATGAACAGGATGCCCAACTGGCTATAAAGTCATTCGGCTGTGTAACCCTTAGCCATGGCGATAAATAATCTCACGGCTGTCTGCATCGCGTCTTCATCAAAATCAAACATCGGATGATGATGCGGATAGATCGCATTTTTATCCGGGTTACCTGCTCCAACAAACATAAAGCACCCTGGAACCTTCTGTAGATAATAAGCAAAATCTTCCGCTGGCATCAGCATTGGGGAAGCTTGCACTCGTTCTGCCCCAAATAATTCTGTAGCTTCTCTGAAGAAACGTGCTGTCTCCTGTTCATCGTTCACCACAGGCGGATATCCCATAATATATTTCACTTGCGTTTCTGCTCCATAAGCTGCCCCTGTCTGGGCTACCATGGTAAGCACACGCTCTTTCATCCCGTTTCGGGTCTCTTCATCAAACGTTCTTACCGTACCGCTCATTTTGCATTGCTCTGCAATTACATTCTGAGCCGAGCCCGCCTGCATTGTACCAATGGTCAGCACCGCGGGTTGCAATGGATCAACCGAACGACTGACAACGGTCTGAAGCTGCATCACAAGCGCAGAACCCGCGATAAGACTATCTATCGTGGATTGTGGCATCCCGCCATGTCCACCTTTGCCTTTGATCTCAATGTAAAAATCGTCCGCCGCCGCCATCATCGGTCCTGCTTTACTGGCAACAACACCTACAGGCAGCGGGGTCCACAGATGAATTCCGTATATGACATCCACGCCTTCAAGCGCACCATCCGCAATGACCTGAACTGCACCGCCCGGCAGCAGTTCTTCTGCTGGCTGGAACAAAAAACGAATCTCGCCTTGGATCTCCTGCTTGTGACGGCTGAAATACAATGCCGTACCGAGCAAGATTGAGATATGACCATCGTGGCCGCATGCATGCATCGCCCCTGCTTGTTGTGATGCATACTCAATATTCTTCTCATCCTGAATTGGCAGTGCGTCCATGTCAGCTCGCAGCATGACGACAGGACCCGGCTTGTCCCCACGAATGGTACCGATGACCCCGTGACCACCAACATGACGCCTCACTTCCACGCCAAAGCTCTCCAACATATCCGCTACAAAAGAGGATGTCTTCTCCTCATGAAAGGAAACCTCTGGATTGCGATGAAGGTGACGCCGCCATTCCACCATGTGGATCTGCAGATCTTCCCACCATATATTATTAGTCATGTCTCTCCACCCTTTCAATCTTAAACGGGACTTGGATCAAGCCCGAACCTTCCTCTTCAAACCTATTGCTGTATATTGTAGCAGAATTGGAAGAAAACCGATACGAAACGCCTTTGGAAAGCTTGCACGGGAAGGGGAAACATACTATCATGAACTAGAGAAATACTCGAGAAATTATACTCGGAAGCTTATGAGGAGGATCAAACGCTTATGATTTTTGAGAATACAGGCTTGGATGGCTTGAAGAGCGACTTGGCATACCTGGATGAGAGCGCCGAGAAAGTCGGATTTGTCCGGTGGCAATGGGAATATTACCGTGCTACATATGACTACAAAATTGAAGATGAACAAACCAACTCAGAATACTTTGTACGCATTAATACCCGCGCTGTGGAAGGCAAATTGGAAAAACCGGATACCGTTCTTGCTGTTGAAGCAGTATACCTTGGCAAAGCCACTTTCCCTCACGGCCTGGATTATGACTCTTCCGTTCCGCAACCAGTCGTGAAGCTGGCAGCCGAAAAATTACAGCAGCTCAAAGAACTGCTGGAAGCATAGGCTGGGCCAAACGATGAAACAACAAACGGCCCAAACGAAAACGAAGAGAGGCACGCCGGATTTTCAACTGCTAATCCTCACTTTATTGTTGGTGGGCTTTGGACTGGTGATGGTATTCAGCTCCAGTTCCAGCATTGCAATCGCAAGCGAAAGATTTAACAATGATGCCCTTTACTTCACGAAAAAACAACTTATGTGGGCGATTATCGGTCTATTTGGCATGTTTTTTGCCATGAATATCCGCTTCAACAAGTACAAAAAGCTCTATGCACCCTTTTTCCTGTTCACTACGGTACTGCTTCTCATTGTGTTGGTCGCAGGTAAGAAGGTAAACGGTGCCCGAAGCTGGATTGAAATTGTCGGCTTCAGTCTTCAGCCTGCCGAGTTTGCCAAAATTGCTATTATTCTGTACCTCTCTGCTCTGATTACCAAAAAAGGCGAGAAATTTAGAGTTCTCAAGACAGGGTATTTTCCCGTCCTGTTCATCGTTGGATTCATCGCAGGACTGATTATGCTGCAGCCAGACTTCGGTACCACCTTCATCCTGGTGTCCACCTGTGGTCTCTTGATCTATGCCGGTGGAGCCAGTATGAAACATATCCTGGGTTCGATTCTCCTGGTTGTGCTCGGTGGGGCACTGGCGTTTGGAGCAAATTCCTTGTTTTCTTCCATGTCTCCTTCCGACACAACAACTGCTACAACAGCAGTCACTGCGGAGCAGAACTACAAGATCGGACGTATTCAGGCTTTCTTGAATCCATTATCCGATATTAATGGCGGAAGTCTTAACCTCTACCGTTCTCTTGTTGCCATTGGTGATGGCGGCATGACAGGTTCCGGGATTGGACAAGGTACGATGAAGCTGCACTATTTGCCAAATGCGTATAATGACTTTATTTTCTCCGTAATTGGGGAAGAACTCGGATTCATCGGAAGTGCATTATTCCTGCTTGTTTACCTGTACTTCATCTGGCGAGGAATTATTGTCTCTCTGCGCTGTCCCGATCCATTCGGAACACTGGTTGGCATAGGCATCATGGGACTGATCGCGATTCAGGCATTTATCAACATCGGTGGTGTAACTCAGACCATTCCGGTGACGGGGGTCACGCTTCCGTTTATAAGTTATGGAGGTACCTCACTCTTTGTGATGATGGTTGCCATGGGCATTCTGCTCAGTATCTCACGCACCAACAATCTGGACGTGATTAAGGAAGAGAAAACCAAGTCCGTGACTGTACAGACGCAGACTCGCACCTCTCCTGCTCTTCGTTCACGGGAGTCCATCCGTCGGATTCGATAAAAAAACAACACAAAAAAGGCTGTGCACCCAATGGATGCGCAGCCTTTTTCTGTGTACTCGGTACAATTCTGTCTATCAAGATGAAGAACAGGTCAATATCGCTCTGTCCTCCATTGCGGATTGCGAATTCTACAGATCGTCGCCTTTGAAAGATACGCCTTCTACCTTTACATTGACTTCAACCACGCGTAATCCGGTCATGGTCTCTACCGCTTCTCTTACATTCTGCTGAAGCATACGGGAAACTTCATGAATCGGGGTTTCGTACAGGACGATGATGCGCAGGTCAATGGCTGCTTCCAGCTGGCCGACCTCAACGCTCACGCCTTTCTGTACGTTTTTACCGCTGAGTCGCTTCGCCCAGCCCTCTGACAATCCTCCAGACATTGCGGCAATTCCGGGCGTTTCCATTGCAGCCATTCCGGCAATTTTTGCAACCACGTCATCGGCAATCCGGATGTTTCCGCTCTCCAGTTGAAGTTGTTCTGCCATGCCACATCCTCCTTCACTTCGTTACTCGTATTTTAAATCCTTTCCACCCCAAAAAGCAAATTAAACTCAAAAAGATGCGTTTACAACCTACCACCATTTGGTTATATTGAAATATGAAAATAATCTCATAAGCGATTTACAGTGTAATTCAAAACAAAATAATTTATAACCGAGGTGTTTGTTGTGAGAAACCGGATTTCATCCATTTTGCTGATTGCATTCTTTGCACTCAGTGCCATCGCCCACTACTTGAAATGGGATTCGATTCTACAGTTCGTGATATCAGCCATTTCGGTTATTTTTGTGGCCGGTTTTTTAGGCAAAGCCACCGAAAATGTGGCCCACTACGCCGGACAGCGGCTGGGTGGATTCTTGAATGCAACCTTCGGCAATGCCGCCGAATTGATCATCGCCATTTTCCTCGTCAAAGAGGGACTGTTCGACATGGTCAAAGCAAGTCTGACAGGTTCCATCATCGGAAATCTGCTGTTAGTGCTCGGGTTAAGTATTTTTGCCGGGGGACTCAAGTTCAAAATTCAGAATTATAATGTTTCACTTGCAGGTCTGAATGGTTCTCTGATGATTGTTGCCATCATTGCCCTGTTTATTCCAGCAGTCTTTCTCAATACACATTCCATTACACAGAAAGACACCAATACACTTAGTCTCATCGTGGCCGGATTGCTCATTCTCGCGTATATTGCGTGGTTGCTATTCTCCATGGTTACGCATAAGAACTACCTTGCAGACGTCACTGAGGATCGCGATGAAGAGCTACCTCATGAGCATGCTCCGGCATGGTCCAAGAAAAAATCTATTCTCTACCTGGTGCTCGCAACAGTCATGGTTGCCTTCGTCAGTGAATGGCTGGTGGGCACGCTTGAAGTCTTCACTTCGGAATTTGGACTTAGCGAACTGTTTGTCGGTGCATTCCTTGTCGCCATCATCGGTAATGCGGCCGAACACAGTGCAGCCATCATGCTTGCCATGAAAAATAAAATTGGAGCCGCCGTTGAGATTGCGGTTGGAAGCAGTTTGCAGATCGCACTCTTCGTTGCTCCTGTTCTGATTTTTGTCAGCTACTTCACAGGCAGAACCATGGATATCGTATTTACAACGATTGAGTTGGTCGCCATCGGCGTATCCGTATTTATTGCAAAGTCCATTACCCAAGATGGTTCAACGAATTGGTACGAAGGTTTACTCCTGCTCGTGGTATATATCATACTCGGTGTATCCTTCTTCCTGGTGTAACCAGGCCCTCACGTAGCGATATAAGTTGAACTAAAGAATATTTACACTGAACACTCCGATGACAGAACAACCTTCCGATCTAAACTATAAGAGGCAGCCCGAATATATATTCGGTGCTGTCTCTTTGTTTGTATACGCCTTCCGCCTGGCTATATCTCCATCCCCGTTCAGACGCACAAAAAAAGCATGCATAAACGCCTGCATGCCTTCTATTCTGACCCGCGCATTTGCAGGCTATTGCTCATTCTTCTTGTTCAAGGCTTCATATAGAATTGCCAAATTCCGCTCAAGCGCGCTAACCAGCTGCTTACCTGCACCTTCTGGAAGGAGCCCTGCACGAACAGCAAAATCAACTTCCTTGGAGAACCCATACATCTGTGTATCCAATACTTCCTCATAGAGAGGGCAGTAGCGGGTAGCCAGATTCTCCATCTGTACTTCAATAAGCTTCTGTATTTTATCTGCATCTTCTTGAAGAAGACTGATCGCTTTCAAATTCAGCTGGTCCTGCAGATCAGATGAAGTCATGCATTTTTCCCCCCTATGTCCCAAAAATCGCGTAAAGACGTTCTACCTCTAATATTAGACGAAATGAAGAGCTAATACAAGAACCTGACCAAAATAAGCCCGCAAAGTTAAGCCTTTTGTTGAAGCTTAATCCACCTGTTCCAGTCACGTCCAGACGAGTATTCAGATCATTTCATGCCAAAAAACACCCCTGCCTAAAAAGGCAAAGGTGCTTCTTGAGAGCTATTACTCAGATGCGATGCTTACATTCAGTCCATGCTTGGCAAATACTTCTGACATGGCTGCTTTTGCTTCAACTGCATCTGGACCATGAACATGCAGTTCATAGCTGTGCGTGCTGATCAGCGTTGTAAACAATCCGAGAATACTTTTTACATCGATATACTTGTTCTCCGAATGAAGCACGATTGAAGAAGTAAACTTGCCTGCTGTTTGAGCAATTTCCACTACAGCCGCGTTATTACTCGACATAGGAATCCCTCCGTCTTTTTACTATTGGTATCATCTATTAATTACCACTACATGATACCGTGAATCCGCTTTCCTAGCAACAGCAAAATCCTGCTCCTACTTCAAACGGTCCGGATTCAGGCATTCCAGCTCAGGAATAACAAAGATACCGTCTTTGCGAATCAGCACATCGTCAAAATAAATCTCCCCGCCGCCGTAATCCGGACGCTGGATCAATACCAGATCCCAGTGGATGGACGAGCGGTTGCCATTGTCCGTTTCTTCGTATGCCTGACCCGGTGTAAAGTGCAAGCTGCCTGCGATTTTCTCATCGAACAGGATATCTTTCATCGGATGCAGAATATGCGGGTTAAATCCAATCGCGAATTCACCGATATGACGAGCACCCTCATCCGAATTCAGGATTTCATTCAAACGCTCTGTATCGTTACTTGTCGCTTCAATGATTTTTCCATTCTCGAAAGTGAACTTGATATTTTCAAATGTCACTCCGTTATACAGCGTTGGTGTGTTATAACTAATCGTTCCGTTCACGGAATTACGCACAGGGGCACTGTACACTTCGCCATCCGGGATATTTTTTTGGCCAGAACATTTCTCTGCACCGATATCTTTAATGGAGAAGCTCAGTTCTGTTCCTGGTCCGGTGATACGAACTTTGTCCGTCCGCTTCATCAGGTTAGCGAGCGAGTCCTGCGCTTTGTCCATTTTGGCATAATCCAGGTTACATACGTCGAAGTAGAAATCTTCGAACGCTTCTGTACTTGTATTGGCAAGTTGCGCCATACTTGCGTTAGGGTAACGAAGTACAACCCATTTCGTATGTTTGACACGTTGTTCGCTATGTACCGGGTGGGAGTACAATGAATTGTACATTTTCATTTTTTCTTCCGGCACATCGGACAGATCATTCACATTTTCTCCCGCACGAATACCGATATAACAATCCATCTGTTTCATCCGGTTCAGATCAATCTCTGCCCATGTTTTCATCATTTCTTCTGTGGCATTTTTCAGCATCGCACGCTGTACGGTTTTATCAGTCAACTGTACAAAGACGTTACCACCTTTTTTGCCTACCTCTTCAATAATGGCGTTAATCAGATCACGTTCCGATCCAATCATCTCAACCAATACATTTTCACCAGGCTGTACATCTACTGAATAGCCCACCAGGTTTGCTGCAAGCTTTTGAATTCTTGGGTCTTTCATCTTGGTAAAATCCTCCTGTCATCTGCCATACTTGAATTGAACAACGGTAAATTACGATACTATTGTAGCACGCGAACAGTCATCCCGTCAGCAGGCAGTCCCTCACTTCGTTTATTGATATGACTTGAAGTTAACATCGGTGACAAGGGCTTCTTTGTTACTTTTACGGTTGTTGTCCGTATAACTCATCTGACTTTCAGAGGATAAGCGAAGAGGCAGACTGCTCTTCCGATCTACCGTGAGATGATATACCGTCTGCACGCTCGCTTGTTTCATCATCTGTTGCATTGTTGTTTCACCCTGTTTCCAAACTTTCTCCAGATCCTTCTCAAGCTTCTCCTTACGCGCCCCTTTCACCGAAGCTGCCTTATGCATATATTCTGACCGAATGGCGTTCATCTCGTCGTTTAGCTGGGTTACAGCCCATGATTTGGCGTCTTCCGGTGCAAGTTCAATCCGCAATGTTCTGGTTCGACGACCGGCACCATACTCGGATTGAATGGTTTTGTGCATCCCATCGATCTTCTCCAATTGGGCAATTGGATTAAAACGAGAAAGAGACCCACGGAGTGGCTCATGCTGCGCTGACAATGCCATCCATTGCCCTTGTTTCCGCTCGAAAGAGGCGCTAAACCCATTGGGCTGTCCATTATTTTTTACGGCAGTTGTTTGAATGCCTGTGCCCACAGCGGTCACTTCTCCTGGTAACCGAGTCTGAAGGGTCAGACGATCATGATTCTCCAGCTTGCCTTCAAATTTGAACTGATTTTCGAACAGCCCACTGTTCTCCCGTCGAAGTCCTGCCTCTCCTTCAAAACTCAACGTTTCTTTTCCCGCTATCCCCGATAAGGCCAAGGAAAAAACCTCTTCAGGCGTTTGATCTCGCTGGATTAATCCACAACCCGGAACACCAATAATCACGATGCTCACAAATAACCATAATGTACGTACCGAATGGCGGTTAAACATGTCTATCTTCACCCTTCCGTGAACTTTCTCCATAGATTGCCCCGCCCGTATATGCTTATACTTCCTTCTATACACAACTTGATTCTCCCATGCACAAAAAAAAGAGAACGACTCCGCAATTGGAATTGTTCTCTTAACGTGTTACATTCTGTTCCTCTACAACGATTCTGTTCCGACCACCATTCTTGGCGCTGTACAAAGCCATATCAGCCCGATAAAACAAGGACTCTACACTGACCTTTTCATCCATCCAATTCCACTCTGCGATGCCACTGGATACTGTAACGGGCGGTCTGGTCTCTTCTTCGACTCTCTTTCGAATCACTTCCGCATAATCTAACGCCTGCCTTACACTCACCTGTGGCATATAGATCGCCAGTTCTTCTCCACCCCATCTGGCACAGACATCCTCTGAGCGAACAGAGCTGGTGACGATCTCACTCACTTGCTTCAATACTTGATCCCCCGTCTGGTGTCCGAATGTGTCATTCACCTGTTTGAACTGATCAATATCCACCACAATGAGGGAGCCACAGAATTCATGAGCCTGTCTCTCGTGAATCACACTGTCCAGATAATGCCTCACATACAGACCTGTCAACATATCCAGATTAGCCAAGCGCCGAACCTCGGCATGCAGCGTGGCATTTGACAGAGCAAGTCCGATATGGATGGATAACATCTTCAAAAGCCGATAGTTATCATATGAAAAGTAGTGCTCTCTACTGTGTCCCAGCAAAATGGCACCCTTCACTTCACCATTAACTCTGATCGGTGATGCAATCAGTGACATGGAGCCCGTATCTTCCATGAAAAAGGAGGACACTTTATCATACTGTGCATAATTGACTATAATAAGCGGTTCCTCTGTTTGGTACACCAAACCTGCGATACCGTAGTCTACAGAAAAAGATCGGTGAAAAACATCTTTCACGTTTGATGACATGACTTCGAAGTCATTTGTACTGTCATTGAGTTGAAGAATGCAACACGTTTCAGCCTGGAATATTTCCTTTAACTCTTGCTCGGATAATTGATAGATCTCCGAAAGATGCAGGCTTTTGTTCAACCGCTGTGTAAGATCATTAATTAAACGAAGTTCCTGAATTAACATATTGGATTGTTCATGCAGCTTGGCGTTCTCAAAGGCCGTTCCTGCAGTGTCTACCATCATCGTAATCAATTGCAAGTCCGATTCTTCCATAATCTCTTCATTCATTTCGATATGGAACACACCGTATATGCCTTGTTTGCCTTTGAGCGGAATCCCTATATCTACAATGCGGTTCTCTGCATCATCTGAGCGAGCAACGATCAGCTTACCTTCCATAAATGAACGCACACAAATATCTTCTCCTCGCTCGTGGACAAGCAACGGTTTAATCCGTGGATCAGAATTGCTCTGATCCTGAGACATATACAATTTGATATAAGTGGCCGGGTACAAGTAGTCCATACTGTCAAATACCTCATCCAATATGGCCTCGACATCCATTTTGTCATGCATTCGCTGAACAATCTGAAAGAGGATGGACCTCCGGTGTTCCTCACGAGCTGTTTGTTCATGAGCATGTAACAGGTCCGTCATAAATATGTATTCAAATCTTCGGTAAAAGCAGGTGCGATAATGCAATGCCTCAGATTGAACCACAGCTTCAGACGTTTCATATCCATTGGATTCATAGATCACAGCAGTGAATACGGCAAACATATCCTTGTTTGTTCTGGAGAATAAGGGATGTGTTATTATAAGATACTCTCCGTGTTCGCTTGTCCCTTTAAGGGACAGGACCTGTCTCTTATCCAAACATTCCAATACCAGCCTGCGTGCATTTACACCCGGATCAGCTTCATGATCGCTATCGTATCCTATGCAATCGCCTTCCGTGTTCCAAACGCTGTAAAAGGTTGATGTTCTGGTCAGCCTTGAACCCACTCTGGAGTTCCAGTCACTGTATGCCTGCTCTAGCAAGCTGCCCAAATATGAAAAATCAAAAGGTGTGATATCCATTTTTTGCATCCACAACACATGCTCTTCATGAGAACGAGGAGCGGCAAAAGATGCGGAATCGCCCGAACTTCGTGAATTCAAGCTGGCAGGTAAACTTCTTAGATGTTCTAACATGTCAGGCGCTCCTTTGCACCGTTTTTGCATCCACCAGGATGCATTAATCTGCAGACGTTATCGCAAACCTGCAAATTCGTTGCGATAACCTTGTTACATAAAGATGATTTAAAGTTAAGATACAATCTATTTTACTCTGTTTATAGCTTTTTTGCATCCATATTTCAGAAAATTGTCCCATTATTTTAGGCCCAATGACCTATCGACAAATTTAGACGTTTTTTTGCTTTTATTCTATGCTTGACTTTGTTTCTCTTAAACTGTAATATAAATTGTTGATGAAGACTACTAATGGGTCTTTAAATTTGGGCATTACCGGTTGTGTCACCCTCATTCTTTTTGTTGCTTTCAGGACAGCGGCTGAACTTTCCTGATCGTTCTATGCGAGGCCAAGCCCGCATCAACAAATTGGAGCGCAAACAGAGCCCTAATATGAACTTTAACTAAAAAGGAGCTACTTTAAACATGGCACGTTACACTGGTCCTAAATTTAAATTGAGCCGTCGCCTCGGCATTTCCCTTAGCGGAACAGGCAAAGAATTGAAACGCCCTTTCCCTCCAGGTCAGCACGGAGCTAACCAACGCAGAAAAATGAGCAACTACGGTATGCAATTGCAAGAAAAACAAAAATTGCGCCACATGTACGGTTTGGGCGAGAAGCAATTCCGCACACTGTTCTCTAAAGCTCAAAAAATGCAAGGTATTGCCGGTGAGAACTTCATGTTCTTGCTTGAGTGCCGCCTTGACAACCTCGTTTACCGCCTTGGGTTCGCTAACTCCCGCGCTGGAGCGCGTCAGTTGGTAGCACACGGTCACGTAACTGTAAACGGTAAAAAAGTCGATATCGCTTCTTACCAAGTAAGCACTGGTGATGTAATCGGCTTGCGTGAGAAGAGCCGCGCTCTTTCTTCCGTTAAAGAAGCTTTGGAAGGCCGTTCGCATCTTCCAGCATACGTTGAATACAACGAAGCAGCTGTAGAAGGTAAATTCATCCGCTTGCCTGAGCGTGCTGAATTGTCCCAAGACATCGATGAAAAACAAATCGTCGAGTTCTACAACCGTTAATCGTTGCAATCACATTAAAGTTTCAATCCAAACAGCTGTCGAGATTTTCTCGGCAGCTGTTTTTCTATGCTTTTTTTTAATTATCTTCATTATAGGAACGTAAATAACGATATAAAATATAGACTCCCTTCAGGAGAAGCACACATCCATATATACATCACAAGAATGACATCGAGGGGGATTAAAACATGCATTTTTTTCGCAATCGCAAGCTCGCTGTTAAGCTTGGACTTTTACTCGGGATCGTATTACTCTGTTGTATTGGAGCCCTGATTGCATTTAATACCAAATCCATTTACGACAAAAGCCTCCAGTACGGCGAAACTGTTGCTGGACAAGCAGCAAACCGGGCTACGAATGAGTTTATGACAGACATTAATCAGGTCAAAAACACATTGGACACCATGAGCACCACGTTATTGGATGCCGCTCAGAACGGGTCTCTCAACCGCGAAGAAGTCGTTAGACTCCTTGAACAGTATCTGAAAAAGGACGAGAAAGTTTTTGGCTTTTATACGGGCTGGGAACCAAATGCCTTTGATGGAAACGATGCGGATCACGTGAATAAAAATGACTATGATGATGCTACAGGCCGCTTCATCCCCTACGCCATACGGGACGGTAACTCCCTGCATTTTGAGCCTCTGACTACCTATGAGGGAAACAGTGAAACCAGTACATACTATCAACAGCCGAAGAAAACCAAATCCATCTATTGGTCCGAGCCAGTTACCTATACAGTTGGCGGAAAAGAAACACTACTCGTTTCGATTGTCCTCCCTCTATTAGATGAAAACAAAACTTTTCTGGGCATTGTTGGGGCCGACTTTACCATTGATCGTTTTCAGCAAAATATAGCATCACTTAATCCGGATCAGGGTTATGCCATGCTGATTACTAGTGGAGGACAGATTGCTGCACACGGCTCCAAACCGGAACTGGCTAATGAAGGAGCCGTAATTCCATCTGAAATGAAGACAATTATTCAGCGTATACAATCTGGCGAGTCTCAGTTTTACGCCACTGACCCTGAAGTAGGGGAAGAACTATTTATTGCCGAGCCCGCCAGGTTACAAGGAACGGATTCAAACTGGTACCTTGTATCGGCGCTGCCAAAGAGCCATATCCTTCAACCCTTCTATGACAGCTTGAACTGGTCCATTCTGATTGCCGCACTGGCTGTCCTTCTGCTTGCAAGTGTGGTTACCTACACTATCGTCTCCATTGTAAGGCAGTTGAATCAAGTTAATATCGTCGCTGGACAGCTGGCTGGCGGGGATTTGACACAAAAGTTACCTGTACGATCCAAAGATGAATTTGGCGTCATGGCGGGTCATATGAATCAGATGATGGATACACTGCGGCATACCATATCGGTTATATCCGAACATGCTTTATCTGTCGGCTCTACTTCTCAACAATTGACCGCAGGTGCCGAAGAAACAGGTAAAGCAGCCGAACTGATTGCATTAACAGGAGTCGAAGTTGCAGATAAAGCAGGTAAACAGGTGCAGGAGCTGCAAGAGTCCTCCCGTTCCATGAATGAAATATCTGCAGGGATCGGAAGAATTGCAAAGGCCGCCTCCGATGTATCGGATTCATCGCGAGCTGTGGCTGAGCGAACAACTGTCGGAACCGATAAGATTCAGTCCGCCATGCGTATGGTCGATAGTGCCACCTCTTCTGTGCAGACGTCCATGACCGCACTGGAGAATTTCCGTCAACGTTCGGAAGAGATTGGCCATATTACAGGCATGATCACAGAAGTTAGCCGACAAACCAATCTTCTTGCCCTTAACGCTTCCATTGAAGCATCACGAGCAGGTGAACATGGGCGCGGCTTTGGTGTTGTTGCTTCCGAGATTCGTAATCTTGCTGAACAATCCAGAATATCGGCAGCGCAGATTGCAGCATTAATTCATAGTGTTCAGCAAGAGGTCCTTTCTCTCGTTGAAAATATGGAACAGGGGAATGCCGAGGTTAGCCATATAGCGGAAGTGATTAATGAAAGTGGTGAACTATTCCTCTCCATTTCATCACAGATCACAGATGTTAATGAGCAGATTGAGCATGTATCAGCCATTGCGCAGCAGATGTCAGCTGGATCACAGCAGGTGGATGCCACGTTAGTGCAACTCAAAACCATTGGTCATGAGACGGCAGATCATGCAACTCGTGTTGCCTCCGCCTCTGAGGAACAACTCGCATCCATGGAAGAGATTACGGCGGCATCTGCCTCACTGGCTAATCTTACCCAGGAACTATTAGAACTGATTCAACGATTCAAAACCTAATGTAGAAGACCTCCATTACGACACATCATTCAGGTCACCCTATGCACCTCAGCATGGAGGTGGCCTGCTTATTTTGGCTTACAACTCATGAAATGTGCTTCAATATCGCATGATATATAGCATAATGCATGGCAGAATGGCAAATTTCGACCATTACTTGTATTTCTCAGGCATGCAAACCCGCCTTTTTATGCTATAATAAGTGCTGTTAAAAGGAGGAAGACACTGAATGGTTGATGTTAATAAGAAAAAGCCCGATGAACAGCCTGTACGCAAACGCAGCTTTGCCCGCAGACTGGGAAGTTTCGTCAAATGGATGGTTGTCCTAGGATTTATGGGGGCACTATTTGTAGGCGGTGCTTTGATGGGATACGTCAGTTCCATTGTGAAAGACGAGCCTGTCCGTTCAAGGGCCCTGATTGAACAAAAAGTCAGCGAAAACTCCATCACAGGCTTTGCTTACTTTGCCGACGGCAGTCCGATCGGTCAATTACGTACGGAAGAAGACAGGCGTCCGGTCACTACGGACCAGATCCCACAGAAGGTTATTGATGCTGTCATTTCGATTGAAGACAATCATTTTTACGAACATAAAGGTGTAGACATGAGCGGAACACTACGTGCCGTGAAACAGAAAGTGCTGAAAGAATCAGTACAAACCGGCGGTAGTACACTGACTCAGCAATTGGCGCGTCGTGTGTTTTTGAATCTGGATCGCACGGAAGATCGGAAAGTGAAAGAAATTTTGCTCTCACTCCGACTCGAACGTTTCCTGACCAAAGACGAGATCATGACAGCCTATCTGAACAAAGTTCCTTTTGGTAATGGTTCCAGCGGATACAACGTTTACGGAATTAAAGCGGCCGCCAAAGGATTGTTCAATATTAATGATCTAGAAAAAATCAACATCGCTCAAGCTGCTTATCTTGCTGGATTACCACAACTCCCCTCCTCTTACTCCGCTTTTAACGGTAAAGGTGATTTTGTAGAGGAGAATTTTGACCGCGCAATCAACCGTCAGCATCTGGTACTGCGCCGTATGCTTGAACTGGGCAAAATCAATCAGTCCGAGTATGACAAAGCTCTTGCTTTTGATATCAAAAGCTCACTCGCTCCGAAGACCATCAAGGCTTACAACACTTATCCATATCTTATGATGGAAACGGAACGACAAGCTGCACAGATTTTGATGAAACAGTTGAATTCCGACACAGCTGAATCTACAGACAAAGCTACGGATGCAGCCACACCTCAGAAGGAAAGCAGTGCATTATTAGAGGAAGCTCAGACGCAACTGCGGACAGGTGGATATCGGATATACACGACCATCAACAAAAGTATCTACAAAACGATGCGTACCATTGCGGAAGATGACAGCAATTTCTCAGCAGATGATCCTGTCAAAGGAAAAGAACAAACTGCTGCCATGCTGATTAATCACAAAACCGGTGCTATTCTGAGCATGATTGAGGGTCGGGATTTCCAGGACGAACAGATGAACTATGCAACGCAGATGATACGTCAGCCAGGTTCAACGATGAAACCTATTGCAGCTTATCTGCCAGCTCTGGATGAGGGTCTTGTCCAACCTGCTTCTATTATTGATGACTCACCGATCATTCTCAAAAATGGTCCGAGCGGCTACCACATCGCCAAGAATGCCAACAATCGGTATCAGGGACTGGTCACTGCCCGCAGAGCACTGAATTATTCTCTTAATATACCGGCTCTGAAGTTGTTTAATGAAGAAGTAGGGATCGAGAAAGCTTGGACCTTCGCCAAGAAACTGGGGATTACCACCATCCAGAAGGAAGACTATCAGGCTCAGACAGGTGTTCTCGGAGGTCTCCAATACGGTGTAACCGTTGAAGAATTAACCAGTGCCTATGGTGCTATCGCCAATAAGGGTGTATATAACGATTCTTACATGATTAGCAAAATTGTAGATTCCAAAGGCAACATCGTTTATAAGCATGATACTGAACCTGTCCAAGCCTTCTCGGAGCAGACAGCATACCTGATGACCGATATGCTGCGGACCGTTATTACAGAAGGAACGGCAGATAAAGTACGTGAAAATTACAAATATTCAAAGAGTGTGCCAATCGTAGGTAAAACGGGTTCCACTCAAAACTACGCAGATGTCTGGTTTGAAGGTTATACACCAGATGTCACACTTGGCGTGTGGGTTGGATACAAACAGCCGGTGAATACGCTGGAAAGTAAATCACAGAGAAAACGTGCGCAGCAACTATGGTCGAAAATCCTGAACGAAGTGATCGATACGCAAAAAGATCTGTTCGTCACGGATTCGTTCAAAAAACCATCTGGCATCGAAACGCGCACGGTGTCTGCATACAGTGGCAAGTTGCCAACATCCATGACTGATAAATTTGTTACGGATATTTTCAACAGCAAGTTTGTTCCGAAGGACAGCGATGACGGTGTAGCCAAAGCCAGGTACATCACTTACAATGGCGTAAACTATATTCCGCGTGACGGAACACCTTCGGACATGTTGAAGGAAAAAACAGTAATCAAGCGTAAAAAACCAATCTCGGATCTCATCAAAGAATTGCAAAATGCATTCTCACGTATGAGTCGACATGAATCACTCGCTTATTATCTTCCTGAAGATGCGGATGCAGACATGCCAACACAGATTGATCCAAGAACAGATAACGGCAAAGCTCCTGATGCACCAGGCAACGTACGGATCTCAACCTCGGGTGACAGAGCAGTCATTACATTTAATGCCACACCTGAAAATGATGTCGTGGGTTATCGTCTGTACCGTTCGGTAAACGGTGGAGGATTCCAGAACCAGGGTCAGGTTGTCTTGGCCGGTGAATCCAGATCATTCTCTGCATATGCTGCGCAAGGCGGTAACTTCGCCTTCTATGTAACGGCAGTGGATGTTGCCGGTAGAGAGTCTGCTCCTAGCGCTACAGTAAATAGTGCTGGTGTAGCTCCTCCTGTGGAAGAAGAAATTAATGAGCCAATTGAAGTTCCAGGTACAGTCATTACACCAGGAGAAACGCAGACCGATAATACAACAACGACAGCCCCAGGCACACCTGGTCAAGTCAGCGTATCTGCCCTCTCTCAAGGACTGCGTATTCAATGGGCGTCCAGTCCAAACGCAGATAGTTATGCTGTATATTACAGTGAAACAGGCTCAGCTCCTTACACCAAAATTGGAACAACAGCGGGAAATACCATGGATTATGGAGTACCCGCGTCGACCAGTGGATGGTTCAAGGTATCTGCCAGCAACAGTGCGGGTGAATCCGAACCTTCTGCAGCCATACATTTTCAACCCTGAATCAGGCATAACGTTCCAAAACAAGCCGCATCCTCAGACTGTATCTGAGTGTGCGGCTTTTTATTTGTATTTACAGTAAGCCAAAAAGCCTGCTTCATGCCATTGGCATAAAGCAGGCTTTTACAATCCATTTTAATGGGTAGAGTCACCGTATTTGGCTTCGTAGATTATTAACTTCTTCCCCACTACTCAATGTATCGGTATCGATAGCGCCACATTGATGATCCTAGCACTGCCGCGTTAGTCTTCAATGGTGGATAGATCTCCTGTTGGCAGATCAAGCTCCCAGGCTTTCAGGACACGGCGCATGATCTTGCCGGAACGTGTCTTGGGCAGTTTATCCTTAAACTCAATCTCACGCGGAGCAGCGTGGGCAGACAGGCCCTCTTTGACAAAACGATAGATCTCTTCTTTTAGCTCCGGTGTCGCCTCATATCCTTCACGAAGCGCCACAAAGGCCTTGATGATCTCCCCACGTGTCACATCCGGCTTACCAATTACGCCCGCCTCTGCTACCGCAGGATGCTCCACGAGCTTACTCTCCACTTCAAAGGGGCCGATACGCTCCCCTGACGAATTAATCACATCATCAATCCGTCCCTGGAACCAGAAATACCCTTCTTCATCCATATAAGCGGAGTCACCGGATACATACCAGCCCGTAAGCCTGAAATACTCCTCGTATTTCGCAGGGTTATTCCAGATCTTCGCCATCATGGATGGCCAAGGTGTCCGTATGGCCAGATTACCCATACTGTACGGCGGCAATTCCTGCCCGTGATCATCAATAATGGCTGCTTCGATTCCAG
This sequence comes from Paenibacillus sp. FSL R5-0701, assembly GCF_037973995.1. Classification (NCBI taxonomy): domain Bacteria; kingdom Bacillati; phylum Bacillota; class Bacilli; order Caryophanales; family Paenibacillaceae; genus Paenibacillus; species Paenibacillus sp. FSL R5-0701. The sequence continues at coordinate 4,708,334 of NZ_CP150230.1, forward strand.
GCAACGGACGTCCCATGGAGCCAGGCTTGATTGGCATTCCGGGATAGTTACAGATCAGCTGTGCACCTGTTTCCGTCATCCACCATGTATCATGAATTCGCTGACCATAGGCTTTCCATCCCCAACGAACAACCTCGGGATTGAGCGGTTCACCGACAGACATGACATGACGCAGACTGCTCAGATCAAACTGTGCAATGGTCTCTTCTCCCGCTCCCATCAGCATACGGAAGGCCGTTGGTGCACTGTACCAGATCGTGACCTTGTTCTTCTGGATGGTGCTGTACCAATCTTGAGGACTGAAACGACCGCCTCGTATCACATTGGTTACTCCGTTGAGCCATGGAGCAAAGATACCGTAAGAGGTGCCTGTCACCCAACCAGGGTCAGCAGTACACCAGTACACATCATCCTCACGTAAATCCAGAACAACCTTACCTGTATAATAGTGCTGAATCATGGCATTTTGAACATGGTACACCCCTTTGGGTTTACCCGTAGAGCCTGAGGTATAATGAATAAGCAAACCATCCTCACGATTCAGCCACTCTACTTCCATCTCATCCGAAGCGGTAGACATCTCTGCATCAAAATCGATGAGTCCTTCTTCAGTCTGCACGCCCCCACCCACAATAAATATATGTTTGAGTTCGGGCAATTCGGAACGTTTGATGCGTTTTAGCAATTCCGGAGTGGTGACGAGTGCTACTGCTCCGCTATCCTCCAGCCGATCCTTCACTGCCGTTTCCATAAAAGCTTCGAACAACGGACCCGCGATGGCTCCAGCTTTCAATATGCCCAGAAGACTAAAATACAGCTCAGGACTTCGAGGCATAAAAATAAACACCCGTTCCCCTTTGGCTATGCCATATTTGCGGAGAACGTTCCCGAACCGACTCGACTGTTCGCTCAGATCAGCAAAAGTATAGGCCTCTTCACGTGAAGCATCGCTATACAATAAAGCGGTTTTCCCGCCCCTTCCTTCCAGTACATGACGATCAATCGCTTCATGCGCCATGTTTACTTTTCCGCTGGCGTGCCACGTAAAGTGCCTTTCCACCGATTCCCAATCGAACCGGCTTCTCGCCTCCGTGTAATCGCCCAGGTTAGATTCGGACACAACCGTTTGCAGCATCTCACCATGTGCTTGACTCATGCTTGCCAGCCTCCTTCAACTCGACATTTCGATTCCCGTTAGGGGTCAATCCTCATTGCCTTTGTGTTGACTGAACTTCCAGTTAGCGCTTACATTAGTAGAGAGAACTTCTCATCATGTACTTGCTCGGCCAAACAGATGTTAACTATACTGTATTGAATTGTGAACATTTTTTGTCTACGCAATTATAGCAAATCTTATCAATTGTCGTCTATGGCTTTTCAATTTTTTGGATTTTTGCTATAGCGTTCTTTTTGAATAACAACCTCTATAAGTAGGAAAGAGAGGAGCATGAACCATGGAACATATCAAAGAACATCATATGCGTTCCATCTTCAAGTCCGGCCACCGAATTACTGTTGAAGGCCCTGTGCAGGCCGAGGAGATAACCCGTCTTGCCTTCCATCCGGATCTGGATGCCTTTCGGCGCCCAACGGAGCAGCAAGAAGCTCTGGCCGAGATCGCAGCGTTGCCTGAAGGGCGAATTATCATTGCACACGAAAATGAAACGATTATCGGCTATGTAACCTTTCACTATGCGGATGATTGTGAACGCTGGTCTGAGGGTAATATGACTGATCTGATTGAGCTTGGGGCAATCGAAGTTGCGGATGACTATCGCTCCCTTGGCATTGGACGTGAGATGTTGCTTACTGCTCTGGAAGATAAATACATGGAGAACTACATTATTTTCACCACAGAATATTATTGGCATTGGGATCTGAAGGGCAGCGGACTAAACGTATGGGATTATCGCAAAATGATGGAGAGGCTGATGGAAACGATCGATATGACCTGGTATGCAACAGACGACCCCGAAATCTGTTCACATCCTGCGAACTGTTTGATGGTGCGAATCGGAAGTCAGGTGCCCATCACATCAGAAGAACAGTTTGATCGTGTACGCTTCCGCCATCGGTTCATGTACTAAGTCAATGATCTGTTCGACAAACGATATACATAACAAAAACCGCCTCTCGCAGCGTTGCTCCATACTTCATGGAACAGCTAATCGAAAGGCGGTTTTTCAAGTTACTGCCATTACATATTTTCTAACATATGCTCCACAATACGGTGTGAACGCTGAGAAGATTCCACAGTAAATTCAGTAAAGTTAACATGCGCCGAACCATCCGCTTTATCTGACATCCCACGCAGGACAACAAATGGTACTCGATTCATGTAACAGACCTGAGCAACTGCTGCCCCTTCCATCTCGGCACATGCACCGTCCATTTCAGTATATAACATGTTAACCGTATCTTTATTCGCAATAAATTGGTCTCCAGATAACACTTTACCGATCAGGTAATTGGCTCCCTGTGCTTTACACGCTTCTTCAGCCAGTGTAATAAGCGAAGCTTCGGCAGGGAATGCAGATGTCTCCTGGTAAGGAATAACCCCGCGTGCGAACCCCAGTGGCGTTACATCCATGTCGTGCTGAACACATACAGACGATATAACCATATCTCCAATGTTCAGTTCCGGGTTAACTGCACCCGCAACACCTGTGAAGATAATCCGATTAACCTGAAAACGATCAATCAAGATCTGCGTTGTAACCGCTGCATTTACTTTACCTACGCCGGATTTGCACACGACAATCTGCTTGCCCAGCCACTCCCCGGCAACGTATGTTATACCGGTTTGTTTGACCGTCTCAAGCTGTTTCATACCTGCCAGCAAAAGCTCAACTTCCTCATCCATCGCTCCGATGATACCAATCGTTTCACGCATCTTCTGATACCTCCTATTTTCACTTTTAGCCTCATTCAGCACAAAAGCTCCGTCTCCGGAGCTTTCGCATGTCCACTATGTAGAGAGAATAATGACTTCTCCCTTAATGTATCTGTATATAATCCCGATTAAACTACATCTGCGTGACTTACAGACAGACGAAGAATCGTTTCATGCGGCAAAATAACCCGTGGGTTCTCCACATTTTCTTTCTTCATCAACTTGGTCAGCAAACGCATCGCTACTGCGCCAAGGTCGTACATTGGCTGAGCCACTGTTGTCAACTGAGGACGCACCATGGAAGCCATACGGATGTTATCCACACTAATAATGGAGAAATCATCCGGTACTTTCAGGCCTTCATCCTGAATGCTGTGAATGGCACCAATCGCCATTTCATCTGTTGCAGCAAAAATCGCCGACGGCTTCTTCTTCAGTCCGAGGAAATATTTCATCGCTTCCACACCGGATTCATAACGATAGTTACCGATACGTACCAGATCCTCCTGGTATTCCATGCCTGCTGCTTCCAGTGCTTTCTTGTAACCTTGGAAACGTGCATATCCATTCGCTGGATCTTGCAGCGTACCACTGATCATCGCAATTTCCTTGTGTCCATGACGAATCAGGGTGTTTACCGCGTCAAACGCAGCAGCCTCATGATCAATATCCACTGAAGGGAATGAGCCCTTCTCATCACTCGTTGCACAAAGTACGATCGGCACAGCCGCAGACTGGAACGCCTGAATGTGTTCATCCGTTACTGTTCCGCCCATGAAGAGCAGTCCGTCTACTTGTTTTTCGAGCAACGTGTTAATAACACGAATTTCTTTTTCTTTCTTCTTATCTGCGTTACACAAAATAATATTGTAGTGATACATATTCGCAATATCTTCAATTCCGCGGGCAATCTCCGCGAAGGTGGAGTTCGAAATATCTGGAATAACAACCCCGACCGTGGTTGTCTTCTTGCTTGCCAGACCTCTGGCTACCGCATTCGGACGATATCCCAACCGTTCGATGGCTTCATATACTTTTTTCCGCGTTTGCGGTTTGACATTAGGGTTATTATTAACTACCCGTGATACCGTTGCCATAGACACTCCAGCTTCACGTGCCACATCATAAATGGTTACCGTCACAGTACTTCTCTCCATTACCAGTAAATTTTCATACCATTTTCATTAAGATTTATATTACGACAATTTTTTGCATTAATCAATTAAAATAGGCTTTAGGACTCACTCAAAACATTCGCAAGTGTGGTTCTAGTAATATCTGAATGGGAAGTATGCCATACAGGAATTCCCTTTTTGATCAGGATTGCCTGTGGAGATTCGTGCTTAACACCCAGCTTGTCTGCTGCTTCATTCGATACCGGGCGATCTTCCACAACATAGATGATGCCATATTTCACTTGTTCATTGGCATTGTTAAGCAAATAATCGTTCATCTCCTGATAAGCATTCGAGCTGATCGGACAGCGCGTGCTATGCTTAAACAGAAGCAAGGGTTGATCCTTGGTAGCCTCCACTGCGGAGTTTAGCTGTTCAATACTTGTCATTTTAGTCATGTCAGCCATTAGATATACATCCCCCTTTACCAGGAATACCGCTATGTTGAGCGTTTTCACTCTTCGATATCTTAACAAAAAGTGCGCGAAAAAGCCAATTTTCATGAAAACAAGCATTTTACACGTCAAAATTAGACAGCATTTGAGAAGTACTCCTGCCACACAAATCCGGATAATTGACTTAATCTGCGCTCCGTTGTCTCAATCCACGCTGCATCACCAGACTTCGTTGCGTAACCCATAATGTCCAGCAGCAGATTGATACGCTCCTCCACTGCTTGTTGCATTCGATATTCCATCTCCCGATCGGTCGCATCCGGCCAGGCCAGCAGTAGCTCATGAAACAGGTCTGCCAGTTCATTACGTTCACCAAAAGATACGTCTTGCTTCACGGGCTGTTCACCCAATGTGCTTATGCATGCTGTTAAGTCCGGCTTGACCGGCGGAAGCACTTCGTATGATACACAGTCTGTACACGCAAATACGGGTACGTTTCGAATCTCCACTTTTTTGGCGTATACCACTGTTCTTAATTCCAACTCCATTACATGTCCACATCTGCACGACTTGCGCACCACCATCACCTCATTCGTTCTATACTCTATATAAGTACCATTCGACCTATTTCGGCTCAAATCCTGCTATAAACGAAAGGTTGCACAAATTACCACTCCCACCAGATGAAGGTTGTCGAATGCAGGCAGTTACTGACTTGTAATCGCTTCCTCCAAACTGAATATGCACTTCCATGAAGTCCCTTGGAGAATCTGTTACAATTAAAGACGCAACAGATCTAATCACCGCAAAAAGGAGAGATGGACATGAGATTAACCGGTAAAAAAGTCATCGCTCTGGTCGATGAAGAATTCGAGGATTTGGAATTGTGGTACCCTGTACATCGGGTTCGTGAAGAAGGTGCAGAAGTGCATCTTGCTGGAGAGAAAAAAGGAAAAACCTATATTGGCAAATACGGTGTACCAGCTGAAGCCGAATACAGTTTCGATGAACTCGACAGTTCAGATTACGATGGCATTCTCGTGCCAGGCGGCTGGGCGCCAGACAAGCTGCGTCGTTATCCGAAAGTACTGGAGCTTGTGAAGGAAATGAATGCAGACCGGAAACCGATTGGACAGATCTGTCATGCGGGCTGGGTGCTGATTTCTGCCAAAATTCTGGACGGGGTTACAGTAACCTCTACACCAGGCATTCGGGATGACATGGAAAATGCAGGTGCGATCTGGAAAGATGAAGCCGTTGTTGTTGATGGACATATCATCTCAGCACGTCGTCCGCCTGACCTTCCCCCTTATGGCAAGGCTTTCTGTGATGCACTCGCTGACAAATAAAAACAACCCCATTGTGCTCTCATGCACAGTGGGGTTATTTTATATAACAAGGTGTCCAATACATAATTATCACAAATGTAAATATATTAACTTAAAGGTATTTATATCCATTTTCCCCAATTATGATGCGTTCGATCCACTTTGTTCATCCGGACTTCCCGTGGAGTCATTAAAGACTTGCAGTCGCTCCTCAATATCTCCGCTGGTCCGTAAGGCGAAGCACTTTCGCGCTTCTTCTTTGGCGGCCGATGCTGTTGTGTTCAGCACTCTGTGCTTCACACGTAACAGGGATTGCGGAGACATACTCAAGTGGCGAATGCCAAGCTCCAACCAAAGCGGAATGGCACGTTCGTCCCCTGCCATCTCTCCGCACACACTGACATCAATTCCAGCCGTATGAGCCGCATCTGCTGTCGCACGAAGCATCCGCAGAACAGCCGGATGATAGGGGTGATACATATGAGCAATCTGCTCATTCATTCGATCTACTGCCAGTACATATTGAACCAGGTCGTTCGTACCAATACTGAAGAAATCAGCTTCCTCTGCGAGCAGATCAGCAATCATCACCGCTGCCGGAACTTCAATCATAATTCCCACCTGAATGTGAGGGTCGTATGCTAATCCGCGCTCGTCCAGATCGGACATCGCCTCACGGAGAATCTCATTGGCCTGCTGAAGTTCTTCCACCGAAGAGATCATCGGGTACATGATTTTGACATTTCCGGCAGCGCTGGCACGGAGAATGGCTGTAAGCTGTGTTTTGAACAGATCCTTGCGATCGAGACTAATCCGAATAGCTCGGTAACCCAGAAACGGATTGTCTTCCTCCGGCAGTTCAAAGTAATCGAGTTGCTTGTCACCACCGATATCCAGTGTACGAATAACAACGGATTGTCCTGCTGTTTTCTCTGCCACAAGACGGTACACCTCATACTGTTCTTGCTCACCCGGGAAAGTCGCACGGTCCATGTACAAGAATTCTGTTCGGAACAAGCCCACACCTTTGGCTCCTTGTTTCAAAGCAAGGTCCAATTCTTTCACCGAACTGATATTGGAAGCCAAGTGCAAAACAGCCCCATCTTTGGTTACAGCATCCACGGTAGCAAGGACTTGAAGTTGTTCCTTTTTCTTCAGTTGTTTGCTGCGAAGCATCGTATACCGTTCAATCGTCTTACGATCCGGGTCCGTAAATACCAAGCCATTGTCACCATCCACGACAAGCATATCTCCTGTCTCTACCGGCATGCCAAGACTCGCTTCCAGACCGGAAACGAGAGGAATGCCAAGGGCACGAGCCATAATCGCGGAATGTGATGTTTTCCCGCCAATCAAGGTTACAATGCCTAGCACATGGGTCGGATTCAGATGTGCCAGTTGGGATGGCGATAATTCTTTGGCAACGAGCACATACGGCTGGGTATCCGAAGGAAGTGTAATCTCCGGTGCACCGAGCAAATGCTTGAGCAGACGGTTACCCACATCCTTGATGTCAATGGCCCGCTCCTTCATATACTCGTCTTCCAGCAAGTCAAACATCGTGACAAAGTGGTCAATGGCTTCTTTGACCGCCACTTCTGCTGCCTTATATTGACGCTCGATAATGCCGCGAATTTCGTTCATGAATACCGGATCTTCCAAGATGGCCAGATGTGCATCAAAGATACTGGACTCCTCTGGACCAACAACTTCCTTGAACTCATTTTTGATATATTCGATCTCATCCTTTGATGTCCGTATGCCCTCATACAGCCGTTCGAACTCTTGGGCAAGATCCACCGAATCCATCTTTTGATCCGGCAGATCCCATTCCCAACTGGGCAGGACAAATGCTTTGCCGATGGCTATGCCTGCAGCTCCGTTGATGCCTTGTATCTTCATTCTACCCCTCCAACGTTCCTGTCATAGAGCACCACGGACATAACGGATGCCTGACCTTTCTTAACTTGCTTAAATGGAGCAAAACTCCATGATTTTACACGATCCGGATTCGTAATTACCATGGGTGTTGTTAGTGATGCCGCTTGCTCGCGGAGTACTGCCAGATCAAACTTGATCAACAACTGCCCTGGCTCCACCGTATCGCCCTCCTGAACAAAAGCTTCAAAATGGCCTTTCAACTGAGAGGTATCGATGCCGATATGCAGTAATACCTCAAGCCCCTCACGGGTAGAAATACCCAAGGCATGCATGGTCGGGTACAAGTGCATAATCGTTCCGTACACGGGTGAGACCAGCTCTCCCTTTTCCGGAACAAAGGCTACACCATCACCGACAAGCTTGGCTGCAAAAATCTGATCCGGTACCTCTTCAATCGGGAGCATTTTGCCCTGAACGGGGGCACAGAACAGAACCTGTTGCAGATCTCTTTCCAGCAACTTCGCGATTTCTTCCCGAATCAATTCCGAGTAGGTCCCGAATACCACCTGTACGTTACCGCCACCCAGCTTGATCAGTCCTGCGGACCCCATACTCTTCATGGCACCCGTGTCGATCAGCCGGTCATCATGCACAGTGAGGCGAAGACGTGTAATACATGCTTCAACCTGTACAATGTTACTCTTCCCACCCAATGCTTCGAGGATTAAAGGTGCCTGATAAGGAATGTTACCTACCCAATCTTCCAGCATGGAGCCCTCTTCACGTCCTGGTGTTGGAATCTTGAACGTACGAATCGCCCATCGGAACAGGAAGTAGTAAAGCAGCCCATATAGTATGCCAATCGGAATGAGCTTCCACGCATTCTCCGATAGATGGAAATTGAGTATGTAATCAATAATACCTGCGGAGTAAGAGAATCCATGCCGGATATCCAGCCAGTAACTAATCCACATGGCAACGCCGGACATCACTGCATGCACGATGAACAGATAAGGAGCCGCGAACAAAAAAGCAAACTCAATCTGTTCCGATACCCCGGTTAGAAAACAAACGAGTGCCGATGTCAGAAAAGTTTTCTTGATTTTCGGTTTCAGATCTTCCCTGGCTTCCTGAATAATAGCAAAGGCTATCGCCGGAATGGCAAACATCATGATGGGAAACAAACCTGCCATAAAGAATCCTGCTGTTGGATCACCTGCAAAAAATCGGGGCAAATCCCCTTGCACAATGTTACCATCAGGCGTTTCAAACGTCCCTAACTGGAACCAAAACACATTGTTAAGCAGGTGATGAAGCCCAAAAGCGACCAGCACCCTGTATAACACCCCGTAAATGAACAGTCCAAAACCCCCGAGACTGTATTCCCAAGTAGCAATGCCGTTCAATCCATGCTGTAGGATCGGAGCGAGCCATAACATAAAACAGGAGAACAATGCCGAACAGAGTCCGACGATGAGCAAAACAAACCTTGAACCTCCAAAAAACTGTAAAATTTCAGGCAGTTTAATGCTTTTAAACCGATTATGCATCCCACCGGCAAGCGCGCCGAGTATGATTCCGATTAAGGAAGCGGGCTGAACGGTGCCATCCCCGAAGTTCCGAGTCACCTGATCATATATCACGATACCAGCCAGAGCAGCAAGTCCCGCTTGTCCGGCCTGGTTGGAGAGTCCCAGTGCTACACCGACAGCGAACAAATACGGTAAGAAATAAAAAATACCGTGTCCGGCCACGGTAGACACTTCACCGACAATATCCAATCCCCAGGCGTCCCAAGGCAGACTGCCAACACTGAGCAAAATTGCGGCGGCGGGCAGGACCATTGTAGGCAGCATTACCGCTCGTCCGAGCTGCTGCAAGGATCCGAGCCAATTCATGGCGACCTCTCCTTTCTATCCTAGATGGTAAGCTTTACGCAACGTTTTGTCAAAGCAAAACAGTAACCAATTGGTAATTAATAATGGCAAAAATAGAACAGAAAAAATCCCGTCAACTTCAAGTTAACGGGATTCATCCTATGTTCATTCATTTGGGTCAGATCAGGAGATCAACCGATCTTAGGTGAACGAGCCTCTCAGCCGCGTCCAGCGCCGCGCAGAACGATGGAATCCTCTACCTTGATACAACGATTCGTTACCGCTGTCATGCCGTTCTCTGCAGCAATCTGGACCGCTTCATCACTATGGATGCCAAGCTGCAGCCACAGCACATTAGCTTTGATGGCAGCGGCGTCACGAGCGACATCCGCGCAAAACTCTTCGCGACGAAACACATTGACAATGTCTACCGGCTCTGGAATATCCGCGAGTGTGGCATATACCGTCTCACCCAGGATTTCACCTTGCGCCTGTGGATTAACCGGGATAATGCGATAACCTCTGCTCTGCATGGCTTCTGCCACCATATAGGAAGTGCGATCTGATTTGTCTGATAAGCCGACAACTGCGATGTTGCCTGCCTTGCGCAAAAGTTGTCCAATTTCATCACGAGTAGGGTTGTTAAATTCCATGTTCAAGCACCATCCTTTTCTGATTAAAGTGCGTGTTCAAAAGACAGGTTTCAGTTATTTTACTCTTTTACCCATTGAACCGAGGCGCCAAGCGCCTGCAAATGATCGAAATATTGCGGATAAGACTTGGCTACATGGTGTGCATCCCGAATACGAAGCGGCTCCTTGGAACGCAGACCAACGACAGTGAGCGCCATAATTACACGATGATCGTAGTGAGCGTTAATCTCCACGCCGCCTTCAACGCCTTCCGGACGTCCGTGTACGATAATCTCAGCTTGACGCTCTTCAACGTTCGCTCCTGCCTTCCGCAGTTCGTTCAAGTAATCGGTGATTCGGTCACATTCCTTGTAACGCAGGTTCTCTACATTATAGAACCGTGACGTGCCTTCCGCAAACACAGCTGCGGCTACCATAGCCAAAACGGCATCCGTCGCGGCATCCCCATCGAATTCAATTGCTTTCAGTCTGCCATTACCTTGAACGTGTACGACATCGTTCTCATGTGTCAAAGGCACTTCCATCATGCGCAGAACGTCAACGATGGCACGTTCACCCTGTTTGCTCTGCTCCATCAGTCGCAGAATTTTCACATCAGACTGTGTAACCGCAGCTGCGGCAAGAACGGCTGCCGAGCCCGGGTAGTCCCCTTGAACCGTGTAGGTTGTCGGCTGGTAAGCCTGTCCACCTGGTACACGGAAGGACATGTAATCATCACTTGCATGGATAACGATGCCTGCCTGCTCCAGCACTTCCAACGTCTGTCCGATAACGACCTTGGACTTCAGGTCATTCAGTACTTCGATGGTGCTGTCTTCTGCAAGCAACGGAGTTACAAACAACAATGCACTCAGATATTGGGAGCTGACGGAGCCGGATACACGAATGTGTCCACCCTTGGCATTGCCACCCTTAATTGTAATCGGTAAGCGTCCTTGTTCATGCTGTACATCTACACCCAATTGGCCAAGCGCATCGATCAGGTCATCATGGGGGCGTTTGCCCAGCGAATCCGGGTACGTATTCACAAAAGTAACTTCAGGGCAGAGCGCTGTAACGCCCATCAGGAAACGAAGTACAGCACCCGCATTCCCAACATTCAATTCACGCACATCACGGGGATGACTGCCAAAGCCCTGGATCACAATCTTGCTGTCGTCTTCTTCAAGTACTGCCCCCAGATCGCGAATACATCTGCGCATGGCGTCACTGTCTTCACTGTGTGCCGGGAAATGAATGGTACTTGTGCCTTCTGCCAGTGCAGCAGCCAGCAAATAGCGGGTAGTGTAGTTTTTGGAGGACAGAGCCCCGATTTCCCCGTTCAGAGTGGGGGTTGGTTTAACAATAACGTCCATGGATGAAATTCTCCTTCGTTGATTATATTGTGGCCAAATTGACATTCCGTGCATCGCTTGGGTATCATTATAGCGTTAAGTCCATACAGAAAAGAGGACCTGAATATGACACAAATAGCTGAAATTGAAACGTCTGAGCTGCGCCGCCGTTTACAGGCGGGAGAGAAGCTGCAGATGATAGACGTCCGCGAGGACGATGAAGTCGCGCAAGGCATGATCGAAGGAGCCAAGCATATTCCGCTTGGACAGATTCCGGACCGACTGTCTGAGATTGAGAAATCAGGCGAGATCGTGATTATCTGTCGTAGCGGTTACCGCAGTGAGCGTGCCTGTGAATATCTGCAACAACTGGGGTATGAAGGCTGTACAAACATGGTCGGCGGTATGCTTCAGTGGCAACAGGAAGACTAGAGAAACCCGGAGAGAAGCGAAGTCATTTGTAACCTTGTGAATTCGCTCCACTCCTAGAAACGGGCCTATATGGCCCGTTTTGTTATATCTGCCACCACCTATCAAACTTCGATGATAACAAGCTTAGACGCGGTAATGCGCTAAAATTAAACGAGTCACTTCGGCAGCGGATAACTCGGTTGTATCCACCGTATAATGTGCGAACCGATATGCGTCTTTCCGTTCTTCCATAATTGCCTGAATGCGTTCCTCTGCATTGCCTGCGAGAAGTGGACGGTTGTCACAGCCACTAACACGCTCTACAATCACTGCCGGATCAGCAGTCAAGGCAACAACCCAACCATTTTTCAACATCACGTCACAATTATCCGAACGCAGCACCACGCCACCTCCGGTCGCTATGACCTGTGACTTCTTCTCCAGCATCGAGCACAACATGCGGCTCTCGGCATCACGGAAATACGTCTCTCCCTTGCCAGTGAACAATTCTGGAATCGTACAGCCTTCCTCTTTTTCCACCGCGGCGTCTACATCAATCAATCGATAACCAAGCTCACGTGCAAGCATGTCAGCGACGGTTGATTTGCCGGTTCCCATCATGCCGATGAGAATAATATTGTTAGACTTGCTCAAGGTGTACACTCCTTTAATTCAAGCAATTCGTGAGCACTTTTGTCCTATCATAACACAGCCCTGCGGACTGGGAAAGACCATCTCCTAACCGACTTCCTTTCGACCTTCCGCAACCTTCCAAGACAGATCAAGTAACTTCCGGCATCTAAGCCTACGTCAGATCACCTTCTAGCAGTTTTGAGCCTCGAAGCATCTCAATCAGTGACCAACTATTAACCTAACGAACTCCAATGAGCTTATTTACGGTAAATAGGCGCAGTTAAACTTCTAAAGAATCTGAGTAAGCTTATTTCCAAAAATCACCGTCAAAACCTCGACATCTCGCTACGAATTATCGAAATAGTGCCTTCTGAGTTCGTTAAAAAATAGAACCGGCTCATTTTGCCAAAATAGAGTGTCTCCTGTTCATTAGGTCTAGAAATCAGCTACATATCTTCTCCATCAACATTATTACTGTATAACACAGTAGAAAAAGAGGCCCAGCGTTGACCGGTAATCACCGGAACGCCAAACCTCTTTTGAGCCCCTTAGCAGGCCAAAACTCCTGCTTAAGGGCGCCTTGGCCAAATCTAATAGACTTGTATATGTGGTACTACTCCATCCAGTTGTGGTGGAAGCTGCCTTCTTTGTCCACACGTTTGAACGTGTGAGCACCGAAGTAGTCACGTTGTGCTTGCAGCAAGTTGGCTGGCAAACGCTCTGTACGGTAGCTGTCGTAGTAAGAAAGAGCACTGGAGAAGCCAGGTACCGGAACACCTTGTTTTACAGCAGCCGCTACAACTTCACGCCATGCGTCTTGATAAGACTCAACGATGTTTTGGAAGTACGGATCCAAGAGCAGGTTTTTCAGAGCTGCGTCTTTATCATAAGCTTCCTTGATGTTTTGCAGGAACTGCGAACGGATGATGCAGCCACCACGGAAGATCATGGCAATGTTGCCGTATTTCAGATCCCAGCCATACTCATCGGAAGCTGCACGCATTTGTGCAAATCCTTGTGCGTAGGATACGATTTTACTTGCGAAGAGGGCTTTACGCACGCTCTCGATGAACGCTTTTTTGTCGCCAGAGAATGCTTCAGTCGCTGGTCCATTCAGGATTTTGCTAGCTGCTACACGCTCGTCCTTCATGGCAGACAGGAAACGGGAGAATACGGATTCCGTAATCATGGACAATGGTACGCCGAGATCCAGCGCGCTTTGGCTTGTCCATTTCCCTGTTCCTTTTTGTCCAGCCGCGTCCAGAATGACGTCAACCATTGGTTTCCCTGTTTCTGGATCGTATTTGGAGAAGATATCTGCTGTGATTTCGATCAGGTAGCTATCCAGCTCTCCTTGATTCCATTCCGTAAAGATTGCATGAAGCTCTTCAACAGAAACGTTCAATACGGATTTGAGCAAGTGGTATGCTTCACCAATCAACTGCATATCTCCGTACTCGATACCGTTATGCACCATTTTCACATAGTGTCCGGCACCGTCTGGTCCAATATATGTACAACATGGATCGTCACCGACTTTGGCCGAGATCGCCGTCAGGATCGGTTCAACCAGTTTATAAGCACTTTCCTGTCCACCTGGCATGATGGAAGGGCCTTTCAGTGCGCCTTCTTCACCACCGGATACACCTGTACCGATGAAACGAATGCCTTTGTCTTCCAACTCTTTGCTGCGACGTTGCGTGTCAGGGAAGTATGCGTTCCCTCCGTCAATGATGATGTCGCCCTCATCCAGGTGAGGAAGCAGTTGTTCAATGGTAGCGTCGGTTGCTTTGCCGGCTTGTACCATGATCAAAATTTTGCGCGGGGATTCCAGGGATGCTACGAACTCTTCAATGGAGAATGAGCCTGTCAGGTTTTTACCTTCAGCTTCTTTCAGAAGATCATTGGTTTTCTCCGGGGAACGGTTAAATACCGATACTGAGAAACCTTTGCTTTCAATGTTAAGGGCCAAATTTTTGCCCATGACAGCCAGGCCAATTACGCCAATTTGTTGTTTTGTCATCTGGTCCTCCATCCTTTGCTCCAATTAATTTTATTGAAATAAATTCTCAACAATACTCCCATTTTAACGGTTTTATGTATAGAAGTGAACCCCGTGGCACAGCTGCGCAACGAGAAAACACCCCAATCTGCTGAGGTGTTCATCGTATTTTCATAAATACGGCCTTATCTTGTCATCCTTCCAACATTAACAAATGTCCAGACAACTGTTTTAAGACTTGACGGCAAGCATTTGCTTTTTCGATATTATCCATCTGCATGGCCGTGTAGAGGCGCTCCAGTTCATCGTCCACTTCCATGCGCAGCAACATGAGCCTTTCCTCACCTTCACGCGAGAGGAACATTTCTTCCATCTCTTCCGCCGTCGGCGCAGGTTCCTTTTGAAAAATGACACGCTGTTTGAATCCGGAAACTTCCACGAGCCGAATGACTTCACCGAATAAAATGTTCTCCACGGTCATCTGCTGATCCTTGAACCGCTTCACAACTGCATGCCCGCGTGTATCTCCAATCAGCTTCTCCAGCCACTCTGCAAGTTTTGCATCCTTAATGATGTAATCCCCAGTCATCTTGTAGTTCCCCGTGCGTGTCTGTTGAAAGCGGAGCTTTACCAGCTTGCGGCCGGTCCGGACTGACAGGATAAAAAAGGATTCGTCCTCGCTCCAATATAGTGAATATCCCTCACGAATAAGGTCTCTGATCAAATTTTGGATATGCCGACGGTTGAACCGCAGCTCCAGATTGCAATATTCAACTTCATAACTCTTATTCACGGCACTCCCTCCATCTGTACCGGATCAACTCCGGCCCTCGTCTTCAATCGCTTCTACTCAATCGGCTTACCCTATTTTATACTTCATTTTATGTAAGGGTACTTGGTTATTTGACTATTTTTCACCGAAAGGACCGCAGGATTGCAGCTTTCCGCAGACGCACAGGGGCAAGCCCCCGATTATCGTGATATAACGGACGCGAAAAAGGGAGCTCCACGACCAAGACGGTTGGTGGAACTCCCTTTTCTTTTGCTTATTTGGCTGGAGCGGTGCGAAACGGATTGCGGGATAACACAAAGTGCACAACGGCAAGTCCTGCCATGACGATGGCACTGCCAATGAATGGGGCCGGATGGCTCACGTGGTCCCACAGCAGTCCGGAAACAATGGGGCCTACAACCATGCCTGATCCCTGCAATGTAAGGAAGAATCCCCAGATTGCTCCCCGCTCTCCTTTGGGAATCAGAGTGGCTACAAAAGCATTCCAGGCGGGCAAAATCATGGCATAACTGATGCCCACCAGCATGACAATACCAAACACCACCGGAATGGATGTTATGGAGGAGAATGCGAACAGACTCGCCGCCGCCATCAAAAAACCAACGTTCAGGAACGGTTTCGTGCCAAACCTGTCTACCATTTTACCTACAGGCAGCAAGGCAATAACGGTTATTCCACCTCCCGCAATCAGCAACAAACTGTAAAGGTTCGGTGAGATGTGCAGGTCTGTGCGTGTATATAGCGTGATTACTGGGCTAAGAAGCCCAATGACAAACGATTGCATAAACAAGGCAGGATACACGAGCGGATTAACATTAAGTGTGCTGCGTACCCGTTGCAGTGTGCCCTTCACACTCTTTTGCAGCCGGATGAACGGCGTGAGCAGATTCGGTTTGGCTGGATATTTCACATCACTATTCTTCGCTGCTTGCTCGGCATGCTCACCTTCAACAATGACACGTCCAGGAAGAATCATGGCCACCA
Organism: Paenibacillus sp. FSL R5-0701; assembly: GCF_037973995.1. Taxonomy (NCBI): domain Bacteria; kingdom Bacillati; phylum Bacillota; class Bacilli; order Caryophanales; family Paenibacillaceae; genus Paenibacillus; species Paenibacillus sp. FSL R5-0701. The sequence goes on from NZ_CP150230.1 coordinate 4,724,693, forward strand.
GAATAACGAGAATGGCACAACCCATCAGCACGAGGAATATGGTTCGATAATCATGATGCGTGCGCTCCAGCAGCCAGTTCATGCCTATAGGTCCAAGCCCCGTTCCCCCTAGAGCAGCCATCTCCAGCGCCCCCATTGCTGTACCATTCTTGTTCTGTGGGCCTGACATCGCAGTCACTCCTGTCATGGCGCAAGGCCATAGTGGTGACGTACCAATGCCAAGAATGAGACAGGCCATGGCCAGTCCAAAGGCACTTTTGAGAAAAAGGATCATAATAACAGCGATTAAGGTACAGATTAGTGCTGTAACCATCGTTGCGCGGAACCCGATCCGTTCTGCTGCCCAGCCGGAAGGCGCCCGGAACAGATTATCACCCAGATATTGAAGAGCAAATGCCACACCAATGACGCCTGCAGACAGACCCAGTATATTGTCCATATACACGGGCAAAACAGCTACCAACAGGGCTCCTTTGATAATTTCAACTAGAAAAAGTGTCAGCCACATCGCGATAAAAAATGGTGATCGCAAAATTTTGGCTGGTTTTGTGTCGGTTTGCATTCTTTTTCCCCTTTCGGTGTTCATTTGCCTATTCCCTATCCTTAGTGTAACCGTGGGGAATGTGCCCAAATCTCGGCAATTTAAAAAATTGTCGATTATACTGTTGCATTCGGTTCTTAATTTGCTATACTCATCTTTGTTTACCAATTTTATTAGGAAGGGTTGTGACAGCACTGATGAATCACCACCGTACGCCGCTGTTTACCGCTTTAAAAAATCATGCGGCACTCAATCCGGTACAGTTTCATATTCCGGGCCATAAAAAAGGATTGGGAGCGGATACCGAATTCCGTGAATTTATTGGCGATAATGCCTTCTCCATAGATTTGATTAACATCGCACCGTTGGATGACCTGCATCAGCCAACCGGTGTCATTCAAGAAGCACAGATTTTGGCAGCAGATGCCTTCGGAGCCGATTATACCTATTTTAGTGTACAAGGCACAAGCAGTGCCATTATGACCATGATTCTGTCTGTATGCTCACCGGGTGACAAAATTATTGTGCCCCGTAATGTGCATAAATCGGTTTTGTCCGCCATTATTTTCTCAGGTGCGAAACCCGTATTTGTTTCTCCTTCTCAAGATGCCAATCTGGGCATTGACCATGGAGTGACTACACAGTCTATCCGTCGCGCACTTGAGCGTCATCCAGATGCCAAGGCATTGCTTGTAATTAACCCGACCTATTACGGCGTGGTTACCGATCTGAAAGAGATTGTAGAGCTGGCACACAGCTACCAAGTCCCTGTACTTGTTGATGAAGCACATGGCGTCCTCATTCATTTCCATGAGGATCTGCCGTTGTCTGCGATGGCAGCAGGTGCCGATATGGCTGCAACCAGTGTTCACAAGCTTGGTGGCTCCATGACACAGAGTTCCGTACTCAACCTGAACACAAAGAATGGGTTCGTGAATCCGCAGCGTGTACAGACGATCCTGAGTCTGCTCACCTCAACATCAACTTCATACATTTTGCTTGCTTCACTCGATACATCAAGACGTAACCTGGCACTCCACGGTCGTGAGATTGCACAGAAGGCGATTGAACTGGCTGAGTTTGCCAGACGTTCAATTAACGATATGGATGGACTGTATTGCTTCGGTAGAGAGTTGCTGGGTACAGAAGCGACCTTCAACTATGATCCAACCAAGGTAACGATCCATGTTCGCCATCTGGGTATTACAGGGTATGAGACAGAGAACTGGCTGCGTGAACATTACAACATCGAGGTCGAACTTAGTGATATGTACAATATTCTGTGTCTCATCACGCCAGGAGATACAGATGACAGTGTGGATATCTTGCTGAACGCTTTGCAGGATCTCTCCCGTACCTATTACCAAGTGAACCCGGCCCATGAACTGGTCGTAAAAGTACCGGATATTCCACAGTTGATGCTGACTCCACGCGATGCATTCTACGGTGATACCGAAGTGATTCCGTTTAAGGAATCCGCGGGACGTATTATCTCGGAATTCATCTATGTCTATCCGCCAGGAATTCCAATCCTGTTGCCGGGTGAGGTTATCACCCAGGAAAATATCGACTACATCATCGATCATGTCGAAGTTGGATTACCCGTCAAAGGACCCGAAGATCGCAGCGTAACCAACGTTAAAGTGATCGTGGAAGCCGATGCCATTTTCTAAAACAACTCCATCACCATGTGAATGGAATAAACTTGAAGGATCAAGCCTTAAGCTTGGTCCTTCTTTTATTTTATGAGACAAGCAAGTTTGCATTTTTCCGTCTATTTTTCTTACAATACAGTCTTGATAATGCTCATATACCTCTTAAAAACAAAACAAAAGGCCCCCTGAGATCAAGGAGCCTTCATGTTATGTTCCAAAAGAATGACTATTCTTGTGATGCAACGAGTTCGTTGTAAGCCGCTTCAACGCGGTTCCACTCTTCTTCGTCTTCAATATTGTAGAGCACCATTTCCTCGTCTTCTTCTTCCATACGCAGGATGATGCCGTCAGCTTCAGGATTGTTACGTTCCAGCAGGAGCGCATAAACATGCTTCTCCACGTCAAACGTCTCCACCAAAACCATCTCCACGTCTTGGCCGTTCTCGTCTGTTAATGTGAGAAGGACTTCTTCATGCTCGTGGTCGTGGTCGTGGTCTTGCCCGCATCCGCAGCCATCGCCGTGTTCATGTGTGTGATCGCTCATTGAAATACCTCGCTTTATAAATAGAAATTGTGTAACCTTGCATATCGTAACATGTTCAATGACCCAGGTCAATTTAACTCACAGGGTTATTTTCGCTTCAATCGTTCAGCGCTGTAATGATTTTCTCCGCTACCAGGACGTAGCTGCTGTTTGCATTTTCTTTAATATGAAAGCCAACTTGATACTTGCCAGCACGACTGAAATCATACGTAAAATCATATGTGCGGAACCAGAAGTTATCCTTCTGTGTCGTAAGCTCCTGTGACTGGATATCCTTCACCTGACCGCTTGGATTGGTAATCGTTACTTTCACCGCAGCTACATCTGCTGTCAGACTGTCCACTTGTGAAAATACATTGAATTTCAGCTTACCTACGTTAACGTTGCCAAATACAGTGTCTCCCTTGAAGAGAAAAATATGTACATTCGGTTTGATCACCGTTACTCTCTTGTTACTGCTGTCCCATTTGACGACGCCTCCGGCTTCTCTTACAGGTACATAGGTCGTTCCATCAATGAGATAACCTCCATCAGCTGCTTCCTTGCCGTTAATGAGAACACGAATCTTCTCGTTCACTGAGTCAGCAAACAATAAAGACCCGCCGAGCAAGGAGAATACCGTGACACAAAGCAATATTCGTTTCCATTTCATCCCGTCAATATTCCCTCCCCTGCTGCTAGCTGTTGTACATTTATACTGCAGATTCATCCACAAAGTTGCGCTGTTTTTCATCATTTTTCATTTTTTATCCAGAATTTTTTCCACCCCTTGGAATGCACAAAAAGAGGCGATCCTCATTAAAGGATGCCCCTAATCTATAATTGTTATATATACGGGATTATACGAAGAGTTATGAAGAAGTATGGCGGGTCAATATACAGGGAACGCCCTTGCCTAAAGCCCCTTCAATTCTCATACGTGCAGCATAATCCATTCCTCGTGTACAGGGTGTCTTACATCTCTCACATACATCCGAAGTGACCAACTTCATGGATACACGTATTTTATCACTCTTTAATGCGGGAGCTTTCTTGCCCTTTGCTTTTGCCATCCCGGATTCCCCATTTCCCCAAGTGCTTACTGATGTAGTCCATCATATGGGGATTCGCCCGGTTGTGTGTCTATTTAGAAAACGTATTTAAATAATAAAAATATGACAAGGAGTATACCTCCGAGAATGAGCCAGTTGCTGATCTCATACCAAATGCTCTTGCCTCCGGACAGGTATTTCTGTTCATTCTCCTGATGACGCTGACGGTGAGTATCGGTCTCAGAGCCATGGGGTGGTTTGCTAAAATCCATCATAAGTACATTCCCCTTTCAGCAGTTATGTGTAAACTTAATACCATTATAACCCATAATTGAGTGTTAAATTGATTTTTATGCTTAAAAAGGCTGTTTCATACAAATGGTTCTATTCAATAGCAGATAATTCTTCTTCTGTGACCCATTTGTGATTCTTTATCGAATCTCCCCCTGTTGTAGGGGTATAATCAACCATATATACCGTTGTCTGTTCAGAAGAGTCAATTGTGGCCTTGGCGCCCTTCATTCCTTTCATGTGATCAGCGCTCAACACTACCTCAGAACCTGCCGCATACGCTTGATCCGTATGGCCCTCAATTTCCTCATGGATAACCCATTTATGGTTTTGCACGGGATCTCCGCCTGTGGTTGGCGTATACGTAACTGCATATACCGTAGTCTCATATGCTCCAACGATCTTTGCTTTCGCACCCTTCATGCCCGACATGTGGTCGGCACTCATCAGCGCCTGGCTTCCTATTGGGAAGGTAGGATTGTTTTTTTCGTGCAGTCCTTCCGGTAGCTCTCCCGATTCAGAATGGTGCATCTCACCTGCGGCAGCTGTATGACTGCCATCGTTACTTTTAATAGTCTGCCGAGTCTCCTTGCCACATCCACTCAAAACCAAACTGCTTGTAATTAATATAGTCGATATGGTCAATACGTACTTTTTCATGTTCTGCACTCCTTTAATTCTATTTATACCATCATTATACCCCCTATAGGTATATCACAATCATTAATATTGCTTTTTCAGGGCAAAGCAAATCTTACAACGGAACAAAATAACACCAAAAAAACCTCCGATTTCTCGGAGGCTTCTTATCAACAACAAATAGTATCAATGATTACGCCAGTTCCACGTTAACATTCACGTTTCCTTTAATTCCTTTGGAATATGGGCAGTAGTCATGGGCAAGTTTCACAAACTTCTGTGCTGTCTCCTCGTCCAGACCAAGAATTTTAACTTCCAAATCGACTTGAAGCTTCACGCCGTTATCCTCAGAGTCCGTCACCAACATTACGGTTGCAGCTACGGTACTTCTCTCAATCTCAACTTTGTGTTTCTTCAATTGAAACTCCAGTGCGGAGTTAAAACAAGCACTATACCCTGCTGCAAACAACTGCTCCGGATTAGTAGCTGTCGTCACTTGTCCTCCGAGTTCAGGCGGTGCAGCAACATCCAGCATAAACACGTTATCTGGGGATTGTACGATGCCTTGACGTCCGCCTGTATTGATGACTGTTGTTTCATATAATGTTTTCATTTGTGAAAACTCCTTTAGTTGATTAGATTTATTTTGACTAAATTTTGATCTTTCTTTAATAGCTAACAATTACATTGTACACAATTAAATTGCGTATGTAAATAGCTAATATAAAAAAATAATATAGTTTAATGCTGCGTTTAAATGAATAGCGATGATGAGAATTATAATGTAGTTATTGGATAGCCTGCATCGAACCGTTAAGGAGGAATAACACGTTTGGAGAATAATTCATTTCTAACCCCGGACAAGCCCAAACATACAGTCAGAGCACTTTCTGAGGTGTTGGCTGTATCAACTAAACTTGGCCTGACTTCATTTGGAGGACCGATCGCTCATCTTGGTTACTTTCATGAAGAATATGTTCGCCGCAGAAAGTGGATGGATGAACGAAGCTATGCAGATTTAGTTGCGTTATGTCAATTTTTGCCCGGGCCTGCCAGCAGTCAAGTCGGAATAGGAATTGGCATCATCCGCAGCGGTTTGTTGGGGGGACTGGTGGCTTGGCTTGGTTTCACACTTCCTTCTGTCATTGCGTTAGTTTTGTTCGCTTTCCTTCTGCAAGGATTTGATATCAGCAGTACTGGCTGGATTCACGGCCTTAAGATTGTTGCTGTAGCTATTGTCGCTCAGGCGATATTGGGCATGGGGCAAAAACTAACTCCTGACCGTTACAGGGCAACCATCGCTATCTTTACTGCAGCGGCGACTCTTGTGTGGCAGACTGCGTTCACTCCAATCCTTTTTATTGTTATTGCAGGCATAATAGGCATGATTCATTTTAGAAAAATGACAGGTATTAAGACAGCAGACTTGTCTGTTCCGGTGAGTCGTAACTTGGCAATAGTCTGTTTGGCTACGTTCTTTGGAATCCTGATTCTTCTCCCGTTACTCACACCATTTGATCGTTCGGGATGGCTGTTATTCTTTGATAGCTTCTACCGTTCAGGATCACTTGTATTTGGTGGAGGGCATGTTGTACTTCCGTTACTGGAACGTGAATTTGTCCCTCCAGGTCTGATGAACAAGTCCGACTTTTTGGCGGGATATGGAGCAGCACAAGCTGTACCCGGACCATTGTTCACCTTTGCCAGTTATTTAGGAGCGATGATGCGTGGGGTTCCAGGTGCTTTGGTTGCAACGATTGCTATCTTTTTGCCAGCGTTCCTTCTGATCGTAGGCGCATTGCCCTTCTGGAATTCTTTATGCAAGAGCTCAAAAATCCAAGGAGCATTAATCGGAATTAATGCAGCTGTTGTAGGTATTTTGTTAGCATCGTTGTACGATCCGCTTTGGACAACCGCGATCCTAACTCCTGTTGATTTTGCACTGGTATGTATGTTGTTTCTAATGCTCGTTTTTTGGAAAGTAACACCCTGGATCGTTGTCGTTGCTGGTGCAGCAGGCGGTACAATCATGAACCTTCTCTAAATATAAAAGGTACCCAAACACTGCACTTCATTTTCAAAGCGTCCGTGTTTAGGTACCACATTACTTCAAGTATATCTTTCACCTATCCATGCAGATAATCTATTTATTCTCTTTGTCATTCCAATCAGTTACTCCAGATATCCACTTTCATCTGTGCACATTTGAAATACTTGGCCTCTGCCTTACTTGTAGTCAGTTTCAAAAGACATTGCAATTCTCCATGTTGGAACAACCCACCGCTAAGGTCAGCAGCAACACCGCCATATTGATCATCCGCACCAAGCCATACGGACGGTCTCTCGAACCCAGCCGAGAACTGTAATCCGGTACAGAGCAGCACAGTGAGATTCTTACGGTTCTGTGCTTCATCTCCTGCTACGCCATGTGTGGTGAAGAACACCATGTTTTGATTAAAATCCGTGTACGTTCCATCTGCTTTATAGGCACGGACCATACCATACTTCTGATTTACATTTTGAAAAAAGGTGATTCCGGCCTTGCTATCCTTCGATTTAATGCCAACCTGAACTGAGATTCCAATGTTCCCGTTTAATTGTAGCGCTTCCAAAGTGATTGCAATTGCGGTTACTTTTGAGCTGTCAATCAGATGTTTCATTTTCAACTCTGCCGTGGCTCCTGCCGTTGTTGGTGTTGTAACGGTTATGGTCCCTCTGTCGGGCAAAGGCTCAAACGTAGGGGTGCCCACCACCTCCACCCAATCCGGTAACATTCCATAAAGAAAATCGGCCACAAGCTGTTTGTGAACCTTTCCAAAGGGCACGATCTGACCTGCTGCATCACGTATAACCATCTCTACACCCCCACCGAATAGGCTACACCGATATTATGATCGGTATTGTAATACACGTACACTACGCCGTCCATAACGGACACCATTAAGGATTGCATGTTGGTCGTTTCCCAATTCAATGCCGGAAAATATATATTCGTAGGTTTGTCCAGCAGTTGACGAAAGTCTGCGCTGATCTTGGCAATGGCTGGCCGAGCTACAGTCGTAACCCCACCGGAAGCATAAGCCGACAACATGCCTATCCACCACATGCTCCCTTTGTACATAAATACACCAGCATTGGGTCTCGAAATGTTTTCTCCCGCACTTAAAGTGGCATCATTACCACCCATTAATTGCCTTGGATCAGCTAACCAGCTACGTCCGTCATGTGAATGCCAGATACATTTACGACCAAAGTCACCACCGCCCATCACCGAGAAACCGATCCATTTGCCGCCATTTCTGAAACACGAGAAGTAACCGGTATGACCATCACCAGGGAACCCAGGAGGTTTGTCCAAAATCAAACCCACTCTTGTCCAGTTGATCATGTCTACAGAGGTCGCAAGTGCCGTTGATTGATTGATCCCTAGACCGTTTTGTTGATAATACATAAAGAACAATTGTTCTTCATCGTTCCAGATCACAAATGGAGTTTCCGTCGAATTCCCAACCACGGTATCGAGATACACTTGTCCATGTTTGGTCCATGGTCCTGTCGGGCTGTTCGAATAGGCTAGTCCAATTCCTCCGATGTGATTATGGTTGGTAGAATACGTAGCATAATAATCTGCTTTTGCATCAGGGATAAGCCCTTTTACCTTGATCGCCCGAAACCAATAGATCGATTGCAGACCCGCCATTGCAGCGGTATAGATAGGATTGTCCATTTTTTTATCAAATTGAGGCGTGTACATCCGTCTGGTTTCTGCATCGCAATAATCATAAGGTGAAGTGAAACTGTTGGCTGTGACATTAGCAGTCTGTTCTGCCTGGATATTTTTTTCAATCATTGACATGTTACACAACCTCCTTAACGTTCAGGGTGACAATGTCCAATGGAGAGAAGTATACTAATTCCGATGCGCCCTTTAGTAGATTTGAGAGATCAACAACATTACCCATATTCGCAGCCGGCCCCTGAATAACACGAATGATAGAGCGAATGCCTGCATTATATGAATACGCTTTCATTTTGTTAATTCCTTTGCTTTCCTTACCGTTGTGATCAGTGACTGTCTCTTTCCATGGCATGCCCGGATAATGTTGATCCTTCATATTAATCCCTCCTATTGTTTTCTCACGATAAGTATATTCATGAAGTTACCTTTCTGTTAAAGCATCATGCCCATTTTAAGGCCTAATATTCCAAGACTGGTTTGCAAAACAACATAAAATTTTATCTCCTTTTAGACTTTTTGAAGGTTATATCTTTCCTATGGAGGGGAGTGAGTTGTGCAACCATCGGTTTGCTTTTGTTAAAATGACTAAACAGGCTAACCAATAACAATTGGCTAACCTGATTAGAGGAAGAAACTGCAATATAGATGTTCTCTTAAACAATTATTTCGTGGTGTTACAAGGGATGCTCTCTTCACTTTTTAAAACCAATGACTTATTACTCCGCAAAAAATGAAGATATGGGATTCGCTATTTTTTTATTGGATTTCTCCTTGCCTTGGTGATCCAATAGATAGTATTGGTAAAAATCGTTAGTGAATCCGATAGACTCCTGTATTTTCAGCTTAAAAGGTTCATATGCCGCATCACTCAGATGATCCTCATTCCAAAAATAATGAAGCATCAATCGATTCTGATTAAAGGGATGTTTGATCACATATGCACCAGCAGCGAGAGGTTCATTCATGGTATTTTTCCAAGGAAAACCTGTCTGTTTCGCCCGATCGATCATGCTGAACTTTAAAGCCTGCACCAACCCGTTTGACTTGGCATTGCCAATGACAATAAGGTTGCTGTTGCCGATCTCTTTTTTCATCTTTTGCTTCAGTTCCTTACGATCCCGTATAACGTCGTATTTCATACCGGTCATATCAAGGAATCCGGTCAACTGATTAACCATATCTTCCTGCTGTTTAGTTGCAAGTTTACTCACCTGATCGCTGAGCACAATGGTTAATTCCTCGCCTTGAAGGACTTTGTCCATCAATCGATTCATTACTTCATAAGGCAGATTAGGGATCATTCTCATGACAGCCTGATACTGTAGTTGTAACATGTCATGTACATAGGCGGCGGTCTCTTCCTGTGATAATTGGTATTCCGGCTTTAAAACAAAGTTAGGCTGATATAGGGCCATTTGCATTTCTGTACGTACTTCCTTACCAAGCACATCTTCAATGGTGTGGAGCAGCCCCTCTACCGTTGCATTTTGGTACACGTAGCGTTTGAAATATGTCCTCATGAACTCGTCAAATTTCTCTTCACCGACGGAACGGTAAAGCTGATAGATCGCTTGTCGCCCCTTCTGATAATATACCAAACTTGCCAAATCCCCAGCTTCATCGTTTGTTGACGCAATCGCCATATCTACGGGCGCAGTATCAAACTGTATGGATCTGAACCCATTTAGCTTGTCTCCCTGTTTCTCGGCAAAATACACCATGGAGAAATCAGCAAAGCCTTCATCCAGGAAGGATTCTGTCTCCGAGTTATTACCGATCAATGCATGGAACCACTGATGCGCTATTTCATGAACAAATGTTGTGTCTTCTTCTGGAACAGCACCATTTTGAATCTGTCCCATCTGAATGAGCCTCGCATACTCCACGGCAACGCCTTGTACATACGTTTCGACAATTCGGAACTCTGGATAGGGATACTTGCCATATTTTTCACTATAAAAATCAATGACCTTGAATGCCTGATTAATGTACCGGTCAACTATCTTTTTCTTGGATGGATCATCGTTAAAATAATAGTATTCCACCGTTAGACCGTTACGGGTAGCACGTTCCACTTGAAGATTAGGACTTGCAAAGAAAACAAACTCCCTCGTATTCTCGGCTACAGCAGACACTATCTTACGATCATGTTCTGTACTGTCTTGAGTGGTGATCGTGCCCGGCATGGCTACCTGATACTCATCAGGAACATTTAATTGAACTTCAAAGTCCGATGAGGTGTAATAATCGCTCTCAAATGTTCGACTATACGGTGCCTTGTTCCATTGATGCTTAACCTCGTCGTATACAGACATCACCGGGAACCCGTGTGCACCATTGATCATGTCCTTGTAGTAGGACACTCGCTGTGAGCCATAGGGTATATTCAACTGAAACTCCAGTTGGAATGATACCGATTCGCCTGGTTGAACGGGCTCTTTCAACTGCACGGTCAACGCTTGGTTTTCCTTATGGAAATCCAGCGATTGGCTATCTGCGGTTACAGCCTGAATATCGATGCCACCCAGAAAGTCCTCCGCTGTCTTCTCCGGATGATCTTCACTAATCTTCTCATTATGCTGTTGGTACATGCTCGCCTGTGTAGACTTGGAGAGGTTCGCATCAGCATATGTATGAAGGACCAGCTGCTGGAGTGCATCCTTGCTTGTGTTGCGATACGTTACCATCTCGCTCCCCTGGATTGTCATGTCCTTCTCATTCAACCGAGCCTGGATCTGGTATTGAATCGGGGTCTGCTCAAGAGAGTCTTTCTGTGTGTTATGTATCTTTGTAGATACAGGCGATAGGTCTGCTTCCGCGGCAACAACCCCCATTTTGACAAGTGGGCTTGTTGCCAGTATTAAAGCCAGTGTACCCGCGATCCCTACTCTGGCTAACTTTGATGTAAATGGGTTTGAATAATTCATAAGTTCTCTCCTTCTCCTGTTCTATGTTGACCTCAGAACCAAGTATAGAAGACGAACCTTACGCTGAATTTATGTTTTATTTAAGTTTTGTTTAAAAAGAGGAGAGAAAATGGAGCTATCGCAAATCGCATTCATGTTTGTATGTAAAAAAAAGAAGCCTTACATTGTAAGGCTTCTCGTGTATGATCTGTAGTGGGCTCGAACCACTGACCCCTACCCTGTCAAGATAGTGCTCTCCCAGCTGAGCTAACAGATCATGTATATAATTGTTTCCCAATCAAGTAACAGTATCATATCAAGTAACCGTGTTCATTGTCAATGATTTATTTGGTTATAATTCACCCAAAATGGTGCACAATAAAGGAAAGATTACCATTTCTACAACGAGGTGAATTCCCTATGAGAAACTTAACAAAACGGTCAAAATCCAATAAACATACATTCACCAAATGCTTCGTCCCCTGCGTTGGGCTTATGATTCTCATTACAACCGTTACTGGTTGCGGCTTGGAGAGGGATGAACATACGGTACAATTCCAACAATTACAACAGCCCAATGAAAATGGTGAGTCTCTGCCCGTCTGGCTGGACGTGTACTCCAAATCTGTAATTCAAGATGTGTATTCTCCGCGAGGAAGCAGTGAAGTCTTGCCGTGAAGGTTAACAGGTGAATTACTCATCTTCATCCCACTTGCGTGAATATGCTTTCTTCGTAACGTAATACAACAGAGTAATCATTCCCGCCGACATTAACAATGTAATTACCATGATGCCTGTCATGCCCATCACTACCCCCTCCTCTCCCAATATGTTCCAGACTTCACTATACAGGAAAAACATTTTTTTGTATAATTCAGTCTGATATGTCGCGCAAGAGCAGAAAGAAGGAATGGAATTGGCAGCTGAGATTAGTTATGTATCAACAGAAGAACAACTGGAGCAAGCCCTGGGAATTCGCCATCACGTTTTTGTGATCGAGCAACAGGTGCCTGCCGAGATTGAGATTGATCAATATGATGTCATCAGTCCGGATGTGCATCATGTATTGTTAAGTACAGATGGGCAAGCTGTAGCCACAGGACGTCTGATCTATTACAGCAAGGATACGGCCAAAATGCAGCGGATCGCGGTGCTTGAATCACATCGTTCATTTGGTTATGGACGTGTGCTTCTGCTCGCGATGGAGGAGCTGGCACGTGAACTCGGCTTATCCTATTCTGTACTGGATGCGCAGTGTCAGGCACAGAAATTCTATGAAAAACTGGGTTATGAAGTGATTTCGGAAGAACCTTTTTATGATGCAGATATTTTGCATGTTCGTATGAGAAAGAGCCTGTAAAACCTCCGCGTTGGCAGGTCTTTATTAGCATATAGTGCATACTTCCGATGAATTGGGATAGGCTAATCAGGTAGGCAGATTCCTATCTCGTCATATAAGGAGAGTGTGACATCATGGATCAAACAACACGTGAGAGTTTCACAGCTGTACAGAAAAATGGTGACGGTGACCTGACGGCCTTTCAGACTTCAGCAGGACGTGTACTGGATTATCAGCAGGCCCTTACAGAAGTACAGGCTGGCGCTATTGCCGGTGTGAATGTATTTAAAGGCAAGGATGGCGAAATGTACATTCGCGGCGATGCCGACGGTGACCCAACCAACAACCTGGACCAACTTCCCCATTTCTAAAATAGATGCACATGTCTTACATGTGACACAATAAGCACCGATCCGGTTACCCGGGTTGGTGTTTTCTTATGTTCCTAGAAAGTGTCTTCAAACCTACTGAAAGCCGAACTCAGGCCTACGAGCGGTAACGAATCTAAGGCGTCTTATTCAAGGATTTGAAGCCACCTTAGAGATCTAAGGAATCTGAGACACGCTATATCAGAATTTTTGGCCTTTTATAGCGTTTTTGCCAGGGGATTGCGGGAAGTAACTTGTCTGATGTTCCATACAATTTTAAAAAAGGAGGAACGGAAGGCCAAATAAGACGTCCTGTGTTTCTTAGAAATCATCTGCTCATTCACCAGGATCAGCCAACTTGGACTGCCAGGCTGTTTAGATGCTGACCTCCATCATCGTGTGCTTACTTAAGTTTGAAAGCACACCCTAATAGTCCGTAAAATATTTTACGGAATCACCGGAAGGCTGGCTTTTGTGAACCGGCTGTTGTACCTGTTCCCATGCCTGCAAAATCTGTATCCCTTCCAGAGTAGACCGGCTCTCCCAGGCGATGTGCCCGGTGCGTTCAAGCTCCAGCAAAGACTCATGAATGTAAGCTCTGCTTCGTCCCGTCTTGTTCTCCAGTTCATCCATTCGCGGCAGCCTGCGCCGTTGCCCTGCATAGTTCACCATAATACGCAAAATCTTGCGTTCAAAGTCGTTCAGCATACTTTACCTCCCCATTCAGATCGGTAACAGGACGCCATGCCAGAATACCTTGCTCCAGAAATGTTCGGGGTGAGCCTTCTTTTCCCGCTGATGCTCTAATCATCCCGCCACGTACACTGTTAATTCGAATCTGTCGCTGCGTAATCTGCCCTGCACGATCCATGTAGACAAGCTCCACCATCTGGCCAATATATTTCCCTAGCATAATCATCCCTCCGATAAGAACGTTTGTTTGTATTTTATATTATATGCGAACATAAGTTCTTTATTCAATAGTAAAAAAAGGTTTTTTGTAAAATAAAAAAACCAGACTTTCACCTTAATCATTAAGGCAGTCTGGTTCATAACGGAATCAGTGTCGATCCGATTCTGAAAATTGTACTTTCTTTAACTGTTGTGTAGATGGATTAAAATCAACATTCACATAAACTGCGAATTGCTTGCCGTCTTTCGCACGAACCCATAGCTTGAACTGTTCCCGTGATTGATCCGCTGTTAGAGAGGTGCGACCGATATGCTTATAGTCCAAAATATCCACATTATACTTGGTCTGTGTTTCTTTGACCGCAATAATTCCCCACTTCGCATAATCAGGGATAGCGGTCCCTGATCCTGATGTAATTCCAGCCAAACTCAGGACTACCGACATGACGGTAACGATGAGCATTCTCATTTCACTCACTCCTTGGGACAATATGTTTCTGTTATATTGCCCGTCCGGGTTTCATTTTACACGAATAAACGAAAGATCCAGGCCAGTGGCCGCAGGGAAAAAGGAACCACATGAACAAGCCGGTCAAACGAATCAGGAGGCTCCGTCCGGAAACTTATCCCCCAGTCATCCGAGAAAAAGTGTTGTTGTGTCTGTGGTTCCTGAGGACGCTCCAACCCGTATTTCTTTTCAAGTAACTGCCTCGTTGCTTCATCCACCTGAACCTCGTTCGTAACGACATATGCTGTGGCAGTCTCGCTGCTAATGTACATCAGAATCATTAGAAACATTACAATCCCAACTATTTGTATCCAACGCTTGTTCATCTCTTACTCCTTTATGGATTAATGGCTCTCTTCTCTTGTACGAAGACTTGTTTGAATGTTTTATTATACAAAAATTTTACCATAGTAGGAAATAACAAGTGGTAGAAAATATGCGCTTGCGTTATGCGATGCTTAAGTCCCATTTGGTTGTTTTTTTGTTTAAAAAACCCAATAGACGTGTAATAGGCCATGACAGAGTGACTTCACGATCTGAAACCCTACACGATCTGTAATACCAATTTGAGGAGGTTACACCCGAATGTTCAAACGCTTGGATGAAATCCTGATTGAGATTCCCAATGTCGAGAAGCCAGATCCGAATGCTGCGGCAGCCATACAAGAATTACTCGGCGGCAAATTCGGAGAAATGTCTACGTTGAACAACTACCTCTATCAATCGTTTAATTTTCGATCCAAAGAAAAGTTGAAGCCTTTCTATGACCTCGTCATGAGTATTACCGCCGAAGAATTGGGTCATGTTGAGCTCGTGTCTCATGGCATTAACAAGTGCCTTAGAGGTTCAACCGAGTACAAAGAACCCGACGATACGCCGCTTGGTTCCGTAAAAGATGCTCGTCTGTCGTATCACTATCTGGCAGGTGCACAAGGCGCAATGCCTTTTGACTCTATGGGTAATCCATGGACGGGAGCAAACGTCTTTAACAGTGGCAACCTAGTCGAGGATCTGCTGCATAACTTCTTCCTAGAATGTGGCGCTCGTACCCATAAGATGAAAGTATATGAGATGACGGATCACCCGGCAGCCCGGGAAGTGGTTGGTTTCCTGCTGGTACGTGGCGGCGTGCATGTTGTCGCATATGCGAAAGCACTTGAGATTGCAACTGGCGTAAATGTGACCAAGCTGGTTCCTATCCCTTCACTGAACAACAAAGCCTTCAACGAGGCTCGCAAATATGAAGAAAAAGGGGTACACACCAAACTGTACACCTATAGTGATAAAGATTTCAACACGATTGGACAGATCTGGAAAGGAACTCACCCCGAAGATGGACAACCTCTTGAAGTCATCCAAGGGATACCTGAAGGATTCCCGATTCCAGAAGCTCCTGCGGTCGAGGAAGAATTTGCACCGGGCATATCGCAAGAAGACTTTAAGGAAATTGCACGTCGTCTGAAGATGGCAGGGAATATTGCGGATTAAAGAACAATTTGTTTAACAGGTTCTTTCCCTATATATAGATTTTTTAACTCTATGTTTAAGTGAAGCCCTCGAACCCTGCTGCTGAATGCAGAGAGGATTGGAGGGCTTTGTTCTACTAAATTTATGATACCATTTTATGGTGCAAGATAAGTATATTGTATGCACGTCACTTCCTGATAATTTAGCTGTAAAAGTAAACCGGATCTCTGCTCATATCAATAAACTTAGTTAAACTCCAACACCGATTCCTCCCGCTGACTCATGACTTCAATTAACATGTTGGCACCCAGACGAAAACCTTGTGCAAACGCTGCTTCGGTATGCATGCCCTCACATCTGCCACACAAGTCAAATAACTGTTCAAGCTCAAGAAATTCGTTCTCGCTCAATCGATTCTTCCACTGCTCTGTCAGAGCTGCAATCTGCCGCCCTAACGCTTGGTATTCAGGATGTGTCGGCATCATCATCTCATCCGGTCGAAGTCGTCCATTATATAATGCTTCTAATATCGAATTCATGTGCATCCTCCTGTATATCAATTCACACCTCGCTTGAATGAACGTTCTACACATGGTAGGATATTTATGCAGTCGCTCATTCAAGTGATTGCGGTATAGGAAGCAGCGTGTTCTTCGTGGGACTTGCGCTGCTTCCTTTTTTATTTTTGGAGTTCGTCGTAAATCTTCTCAATCCCTTTGCGAACGATGTCTGATCGATTCGTATTCAGCTTCTCAGCCGAAATATCGAGCTTGTTCATAATTTCCTCGTCAACACGTATCTCGATCGTTCTGCTTTTGGGTTTGTCAGATTTAGGGCGCCCCATCTTTTTGGCGGACATTGCTTCACCTCTTTTTTTGTCCTGACAACAATATATTATTGTCAGGACAAAAAGTCAATATAATTATAAAACATACGTTCGTTTTTGTGACAGCAGATTCATAGATAAATCTATAGTCAGTAATCCGTTTCAATGACAAAAAACAACCTTGAACGGCTAGGCGCTCAAGGTCGTTAGAGTACTATTTCACTCTTCCATTGGCTTTCCATATCTCACTAAGACATGCCAGAGTAATTTTAACTCTTGTAGAACTTCTTTGTAGGTTCCTCTATCGCTCCAATGGCTTGGGTTTCGTTTCAAGTCCATAGCTGCAGAACCAATGATATTTGCATCAATCAAATCACTTTTTGCAATTCTCTTGGCTAGTGAAGGCATCGAAGGACCTCGAAAATCCATGGGAATTTCATCAACCAATAGTGTAAAGCCCATGTGCCAGTGGAGATCAATTGAATACTTTAAACATATCTGCTCTAAGATTCTTCCTGTATGGGTGCCTTTAAATGATGGGTCGGCAACAAGCATCTTTACATCTTTTTCAAGGGAAATATCACCATGAACCTGAGCTTCGATATAATGGTCCAGATTTCGGTTCGGCTCTTGGTTGGATGGATTTTGGAATGGTTTCTCAAGATTGACGAGCATATGATCGATTAACTTTTGAACCGTTAGATTTCTTTCACCAATGGCAAAATCACTATAAAATACATCCCTCATAAGAGCAGCCAAAACGAGGTCAAATTCCTCATACGTTCCCTTTTCCTCGGGGTCTTGGTGAGAATCCAAATATGTATACGTGCAACGTTGAGAGACCTCAGTGGATAAAAGGAAGTAACATGATCCAAAACGCGGAGCAGGTCCATCGGGATGTAACATAACATTGAGTGCCCCATACTTGGGCCGTTCGCTATTGGTTGAGCCATTTATTTGGTACGCTCCGCCAAACATTTTATTCTCCCAAACGTCACGTTCACCGCCTGAAAATGCGGAGACACTTCCATTTGATAAGAAAGTCTCAAACTGACTTTTATAAACTCCCTGCTCAAGTAGTGCTTCAGCAACGCTTTTCATGGTCGGATCTAATCGATCTGGGTGAAAGTGTAGCGCAATACTTGCATGAGATTTTAGTTTATTGATAGCTTTTTCAAATGTCTTCATCTCGATGTTGGACATACGAAGGATTTCTCTAATAGTTTGCTCCGCCTCATTTTTACGGCTTCTTGCATAATTGGTTACATGCTCTTGAGCTAATTGCTGAGACCTTGATAGTTCCATGGGCAGAGGAGTCCTTTCCCTTTTTATAAAATCATAATACATGATGGACAGTAAGTGAACTTACAGGCGGTTCAAAAATCATGATATTGTGCAATGAATCAATCCGTGTCACTTCTTTCAATTTGAATCATATCTTGTGCAACGCACGCTTCTCCACCATCATAAAGCTATGAACCCCTTATTCTTCGCCTTGTATCTTAACTTGCTTCTCGTCCTTCACGGTCACCTGAACTACTTGCCCTTCATTCGCTGTCATCGCATCTCGCATAAGAAGGGTCCATGTCCCTGAATCTGCATCAAACCGCTTGTCCTCAATGACTGGAACACGGATGTTCTCTGCATCAGGTGAAAGAAGTCCGCTACGAATCGCATCCGCATCCGTCATATGCGCGCCATCCGGTGCCACTGGACAAGATACCGCTATCCTTTCTGCTCTGGCTTGCCCGGGGTAAGGCTCGTTTTCCGGGCCTCCATCCGTCCAGACTTTAACATAGGAGCCGATCTGCGGATCAGGCGCATTGGAGAACCATTTTGCCGGATAATACCGACTTCCTCCTCCGCTCGCACTGAAGTCTTCATATGCAGGATCAACCACAAGAATGGAATCGTCTTTGCGTTCAACCACATAACCAGTGAAGCCCTTTTCACTTGGTGCATTGGCTTGAGTCTGCACGGAGTTGCACTCGATATGTCCTGAACATCCCGTAAGGCATACGATCAGGATTGAGAGCAATATGAGGACTCGACGAAGGCTGGACATATGTAAATCCCCCTTTAATAACACCTCTTTCTAAATTTAACGTTCCATATCAGTTTATTGTTACAAATACAGCTGTCAGCTCACCCTTAACTTCCTGACGGGCTCAGCACGATCAACCCAAATATTCACTTCTTCCTATCCCTTTTGTACACGTACCTGCCCCAGATCACCAACGCCGCACACAACAAGATCACACAATAGGCCCAAACAAACAGCATGGCAAGCCCCAACCCAATGTTGGCATCCAGGCGCTCATCAAAGATCTCTGTGTATAGCGAAAAACCGAGTGGCACAGCGCCAACAATGAAAAGTCCAATGGACCATCCACCCCTGCGTTGGAAACCGGACCCCGCACGATTACTGGAAATTTTGCGAATCCCTTGAGTCAGTAGCCACCAAATCAGAATAAATAATAGACAGGTTATAAGAATTTTCAGCATATCGTTCAACTGCATATCGTGCACCTCCTACATCTTCAAGATGATGAACATATCTTACACGTTAAGCGTTCTCTTTACTATATTACCCGTTTCCACATTCATGATCAGGAGACAGATAACAACGTTGCACCTCAGACTCACACAATAATTATGAAAAAGAAAAAACGCCACCGTCCTGACTCCTTCCAAGTCAACAACGATGGCGTTACTTCTCGTATTTACATTGTTACATCCACATTGAATAGGTTACGCGCCAAACTGCGCATAGTGAAGGCGGCTGTACACCCCACCAGCTGCGAGTAATTCTTCATGGCGTCCCTGCTCCGTAATGCCTTGTTCAGCAACGACAATAATGCGGTCTGCATTTTTGATCGTAGCCAATCGGTGAGCAATAACCAGTGTGGTCCGACCCTCGGACAGCTCAGCAAGGGATTGCTGAATCGCCGCTTCCGTTTCTGTATCCAGCGCGGATGTGGCTTCGTCCAGGATCAGAATTGGTGGGTTTTTCAGGAACATACGGGCAATAGACAAACGCTGTTTCTGTCCACCCGACAGCTTCACACCGCGTTCACCAATTAACGTATCCAATCCTTCCGGCATGGATTGAATCAAAGGTTCCATCTGGGCACGTCTGGCGGCCATCCAGATTTCTTCTTCGGATGCATCCAGCTTGCCATAGGCAATGTTCTCCCGAATGCTTCCATCGAAGAGGAACACGTCCTGTTGTACAATTCCGATATGACTACGCAACGAGTCTAGTGTCATATCCTGTATCTCCTGCCCATCGATCGTGATGCGACCTTCCAGCACATCATAGAACCGCGGCAGCAGACTGCATAGCGTTGTTTTACCTGCCCCCGATGGACCGACAAGCGCTACAGTTTCACCTGCACGTACGTTTAGATCGATACCTTTGAGAACAGGTTCCTGATCGGAATAACCAAAGGTCACTTGCTCATAACGGATATCCCCACGCAAATGGGATACCGTAACGGCTCCTGGACGATCTTCCACATCCGGTTCCATATCAAGCAACTCCGTATAACGTTTGAAGCCTGCAATCCCTTTTGGATACGTCTCAATAACCGAGTTGATCTTCTGGATCGGTGTCAAGAACACATTGGATAACATAATAAATGCAATGAACTGACCGTAGGTCATACTGCCTTGAATGACAAACCATGTTCCGCATACCAAGACAAAGAGGGATACCAGCTTCATCAGCATATAACTGACGGAAGAGTTCCAGGCCATGATTTTGTATGCGATCAGTTTGGTCTGACGGAAACGACCGTTGTTCACAGCGAATTGTGCTTTTTCATGCTCTTCATTAGCAAAAGCCTGAACAACACGGATACCTGTAATATTGTTCTCTACACGAGCATTGAAGTCCGCAATATCACCGAACATTCGGCTGAATGCCTTGGACATTTTGCTACCAAAGTAGAGTGACAGATAAATAATCAGCGGTACGATGATAAAGGTTAACACCGCCAGATTCCCGTTAATGCTCATCATGATGCTGAATGCACCAATTAGCGTCATGACCGCGATAAATACATCCTCTGGACCATGATGGGCAATCTCACCGATATCCATCAGGTCATTAGTCATGCGGGACACGAGGTGTCCTGTTTTGGTATTATCGAAGAAACGGAACGATAACTTCTGCACATGATTAAACAGACTTTTACGCATATCCGTCTCAATGTTAATACCCAGCTTGTGTCCCCAATAGGTAACCACGAAGTTCAAAAATGAATTCAATAAGTAGATGCCTAGCAATGCCAGACATGCCCATAGAATCCAGTCCCAGCGACCACCTGGCAGCAGATCATCGACTACCCGGTTGACCGCCAGTGGAAAAGCCAGCTCCAGCAGAGCGACCAGAATCGCACAGCTGAAGTCAAGAATAAAGAGCTTTTTGTAAGGCCTGTAATAGGCAAAGAAACGGCGAAGCATGGACTGAAGTCCTCCTTATGCAATCACACAATGATGATTACGTTCTATTTCGTCTTGCTTAAGAGGTACAGGAAGTATGGCGCACCAATAATGGCAACCAGGATCCCCGCAGGAATCTCCGAAGGCTGCAGGATGACACGACCCAGCGTATCTGCAACCAGTACAAGCAATGAACCGATCAGTGCAGATGCAGGTAACAGGAATTGATGTTTTGGACCCACCAAACGACGTGCCAAATGCGGTCCGATCAGACCAACAAAACCAATCCCCCCACTCACAGATACACATGAGCCGGCAAGTCCTACAGCAGCCGCAAGCAAAATCAGTCGCTCACGCTCAACCGGAGTCCCGAGTCCACTTGCAGTCTGGTCACCCAGATTCAACACGTTCAGTACACGTGCCTTATACAGAACAAGCGGGACAAGAATAATAAGAAACGGTAGCAATGCCGTTACAAATTTCCAGTTCGAACCCCAGATGCTGCCTGCCATCCAGGTAGCTACAAATTGATATTTTTCCGGACTAAGCCGTAACGTAAGCACGATCATGGCAGAACTGATTCCCGCCGCTACCCCGATCCCTGTAAGCAACATACGCGTAGGCAGGATGCCCTCTCCTTTTTTGTAAGAGAGAATGTAGATCAGAAATGCAGCAAAACCGGAACCGATCAGGGCCAGAATTGGCAAAAGAAATACCGGCGCTGCTGTCGTTGTCGGGAAAAAGGAAACAAATAACATGACGACCAGACCAGCACCTGCATTAATCCCGAGGATCCCCGGATCTGCCAACGCATTCCGAGATACTCCCTGCAAAATACAACCAGATAACGCAAGTCCGGCCCCGACCAGCACCGAAATCACAATACGTGGCAGACGGAATTCAAACAGGATCAATTCCTGTTTCGCCGTGCCTCCACCAAACAGGGTTCGCATCACCTCAAGCGGCGAAAGCTTGGTAAAACCTGTGTTCATGCTCACCACAAAAGCCGTAATAATTAATAGGGCAAGCACAATGAGGACAATCGTACTCTTGGTTCTCTTCTTGCGCTCTGCTCCAACTATTGTTGAGGATTCCATCGTTACAGAGTCCTCCTTTCTTTACGCGCCAGATACAGGAAGAATGGTACCCCGATGAGGGCAACCAATGCGCCAATTGGCGTCTCGTACGGCGGGTTAATCATACGTGCAGCCAGATCCGCAAATACAAGTAACAGACTGCCCATCACAGCGGAACATGGAATAATCCAGCGATAATCGACCCCAACCAGCTTCCGCGTGAGATGGGGAATAATGAGTCCGACAAAACCGACCGCACCCACCACGGACACAGCTGTACCCGCGAGAATCAGTACAACAATCAGGCCTATGAGCTTGATCAGCCCAGTACGTTGCCCCAAGCCCACCGCAATATCTTCTCCGAGACTAAGCAGAGTTATGGAACGGGAGATGAGAAGACCTGCGATCAGTGCCGCGAGTACCCATGGGAACATGACCTCAAGTTGAGACCACTTCGTTCCGGCTACACCACCGGCCGTCCAGAAAGCCAGATCTTGTCCAATCCTGAAATATAATGCAATCCCTTCACTGAGTGCCGACAACATCGCTGATACAGCCGCACCTGCAAGTACAAGGCGTAGTGGTGTAAGGCCTGATTTGGAAGCTGCACCAAAACCATACACCAACAGGACACCAAGCCCCGCACCAAGGAAGGAATACATGATGATATACATAAATGGCAAGCCAGGGAAGAAGGCAAAACAAACTGCAAGTGCAAATCCAGCTCCCGCATTCAACCCAAGCAGACCTGAATCGGCCAGCGGGTTACGAGTCATGCCCTGCATGATCGCCCCAGCTACAGCGAAACATGCACCAACCATTGCTCCTCCAAGGATACGTGGTAACCGAATCTCCCATATGATCTGATGTGGTGTCAGCTCAGGATTGAAATCAAAGATAGCCTTCCAGACTACACTAAGCTTAATATCAGCAGCGCCAAAAGAAATGGACAACGCCATACCCAGAGCGAGTAGCAAAACTCCCCCTGTAAGAATAAGTGTGGCCGCCCACGGACGAGTGTGTATCTTCGCTGTGGGTGAATCCGGATTATGTTTTTCTGGTGAAGCTTGTGATCTCATACGCGCCCACCCTCGTTATGAGTGGAACTGCTCAAACCTATGTACATAACAATCACCTCTCTATAAATACCGAACTTTAATGATATTGATATTGATTCTCATTCCCATAGACTATTGTAAGTGAATCCACGGGCGCTGGCAATGGACAAATAGGACATGTTTATTGCATATATGAAGATTTGCACACAATTTTACACGTAAAAAGGCTGCGCAAGAGCCAAAAAGCTCGAACACAGCCTTATCATTGCATATGTAGAACATGTAAAATACAGACTCGTTTAACGGGTATGTACCGTAAGTAAAGATGCCAGGACATCCGGAACATCGGTAATGATCCCTTGCACACCCATGTCAATCAAGGCCTGCATCTCGGCAGGATCATTCACCGTAAATGGGTAGGTAACAACGCCATGTGCCAGTGCAGCAGCAACATCTTCTTGTGTGACCGCCAGCTTGTAGGGATGAAGGCCGGAAGCTTCGAGTTTGGCGGCATAATCATAGGGACGATACAACTTTTCCATATATAGTAGTGCTGTACGAATCTCCGGGGCAAGACGTTTACATCTCACGAGGGAAGCATGATTGAAGCTGGACAGCACGACCTGTTGCTCCAGATTCCAGTCCCGGATCGCTTGTATAACCTTCTCTTCCATCCCCTTATAACTCACAATACCATTTTTCAATTCCAGATTAAGCAGGGTTCCTTTCCCCTGTACCAGCTTGAATAACTCCTCCAGAGAAGGAATACGTTCCCCGGTAAAATCAGCATGGAACCAGGAGCCGGCATCCCTTGTGCGCAATTGATCGTAAGTCGTATCTTTAACCCAGCCTTCTGTGCCACCAGTTCGACTTAACGTCTCATCATGAATCAGTACCAGTCTGCCATCACTCGTCATCTGCACATCGGTTTCGATCCCTGTCGCTCCAAGCTCCAGACTTCGTTCAAAAGCGCTCATCGTATTCTCCGGGCATACGGCAGATGCACCGCGGTGGGCAATAATCTCCATGTTCCTCATTCCAGCGCCTCCTGTGTTCAAGCTTCGTTATATGATCCTTACTATAAACACGGTTTGTTAGACCTGTATTAACAGAGCGTATAATGGGTTACCTGCTTCGCTAATACTAGCGACCGGGCCCAACATCTAACGGGCTGGGGATTCACTCATTTTTGCGAACTCAATCTGAAAATCGACATAACATAGTATGAACGATGGAAGCACTGAACTCCGTTATAAGGAGGTTGACTATTGAGTCCCTCAAAGAAAAAATCGATACCTACGCGTCCTCACACATCCCAGTTACAGTCGGCTTCCAGGCATTCTAGAGCATCTGTCCATATCAAAAACAAATCCGGCAAGACGGCTAATCAGCGTTCTCTTAACTCCAGTTCACCCAACACACTGGATCAGCTGGCTATTGTTGCAGCAATACTCTCCTTAATTGCAGCCGCCATCGGGCTATATATCGCCTGGAAATCGTTAAGTAATCCGGATCAAACTGCTGTTGTGGTGTAAAGCTGCTTGTTGCGCAGCTAATGGCTCAGGAGGCTCTCTCCTGCTTCTGACCTTATTCAGGGGCAGGTTTTTGCTTTTTCAAATACTCAACGTATGCTGAAAACGTCAAAAAACCGTTCCCCTGAAACGCCAGCATATACCGGCGTCTCTTTGGAAAGGTCATTTGTTATTGGGGCGCTGCCTCTGCAGCTTAATCCCCGTCCCGGGATACTGACCGAATTACAGAATGAATGTGCGAGAGATAATAACCAACAGAATGAACAATACCAAAATTGCACCTGTCGATGTCCATGCTCCACCACCGAAGCCTCCGCAATATCCGTAACCTGTACCTTTGAGTTCGCTCATCAGTGACACTCCCCTCTTCATCGAAGTACACTATAGACTATGTCCAATAGCGCAACTTGCTTGGGCAGATCGAAAATTCTCCCGAGGAACGATTGGATACAGGCCCGTCTTCTTATACACTCATTTCCCGTTGAGTTGTGACCACTTCTGAGTCAGCTCTGCAGGAATATAGGATGACATTTGTTTGATCAGTTCAGCCGGATCAGATTCCAGACTCCACAGACTGAGATGCGAATTGTTGGAGAACCCTTCCTGTACGCTATGTTCTACCATCTTCATCAGCGGTCCATAATATCCATTGACATTTAATAAGCCAACAGGCTTACGATGAATACCGATCTGTGCCCAACACAGTACCTCGAATAGTTCTTCAAATGTACCCATGCCTCCGGGAAGTGCAATGAATCCATCGGATAATTCAGCCATCGTAGCCTTCCGTTCATGCATGGTTCCCACTTCAATCAGTTGTGTGAGCCCTCCATGAACAACCTCGCCCCGGAACAATCCGGTAGGCATAACCCCGATAACCTCTCCCCCTCGCTCAAGAGCAGCATCGGCTACTGCACCCATCAAGCCCATGCAAGAACCACCATAGACCAGTGCATAACCACTATCAGCAATCTGTTTGCCCAGTTGAACAGCCTTCTCTGTATATTCGGGGTGATTTCCCGGATTGGAGCCTGCAAAAACAGCTATACGTTTCATTGGGTTTCACTCCTTCTCGTGATCTATTTTAATAGTATACAACATGAATGTAATGGGTATGTACAATAGGTTAACAGAATCAATGGACAAAAAAAAACCGACCGTTTGCAGCCGGCCGGGCTCCCATTTCAATACACATCAATTTAGAAGGGGTTGTTATTACCTAATATACAGACCGAACATTAAATCCGTATGATCTTTGCATGAAATGAATATTAAATCTTCGTATAACTAACGTATCCCACGGCGTGAACGTACAACAAACATATGCTTGTCTTTACGAAGAACCCGACCATCTGCAAGTTCAACCTGATCCTCGTCATGACGCAGAATCGTCGTGGATAACGCTACAATTTTGGCCCGGCGCCAGATCATAACCTGTGACTTGAAATAGATCGCATTTTCGAACTGAATCGCCTTTTTCATCACATATCCAACCTTGTGTACTTCAGAACGTGCTTTCTTTAAGGGAAGACTCTCTTCGGGAAGAGGTCTGATCATTGCGATATTGTCAAACGATACCTTAATCCGTTTCGGTCCGATCCGTACACATTCCGCTTCTTCATCCCACTCGACCAGCGTTCCCTTCAATGGCTCCCGTATGCCTGTTGCACGATATACCGCTACTTTTCGTCCTATCCAATGTCGCAATGTTCTCACCTCCATCTGTCTAGTTTTCAGGTATCTTCCAATCGATCGGTTCAATACCTTTGGAGGTCAAGAAGTCATTGGCTTTGGAAAAGGGACGACTGCCGAGGAATCCACGATGCGCAGCCAGCGGACTGGGATGTGTAGACTCCAGTACAAGGTGCTTGTCCCTGTTAATAAAAGAACCTTTCTTCTGGGCATGACTGCCCCATAGCATAAATACCATTGGCTCTGAACGCTCATTCAACGCGCGAATGACCGCATCCGTAAACGTCTGCCATCCCAGTGCCTGATGGGAGTTCGGCTGACCTTCACGAACCGTCAGAACAGCATTTAATAGCAGGACTCCCTGTTGTGCCCAATGAACCAGAGATCCATGATTCGGAATCGGCAGGTCCAGATCGGCATGAAGTTCCTTATATATATTTTTCAGAGAAGGCGGTACACGCACTCCCGGTCTAACCGAAAAGCTTAATCCATGAGCCTGTCCTGCTCCGTGATAAGGGTCCTGACCAATAATAACGGCCTTAACCTGATGATACGGCGTCAGCTTCAGTGCCGAGAACAGGTCTTCTTTGGGCGGAAAGACCGTCTGCGTTTTGTACTCGGCGGCGAGAGTGTAACGAATCTTGTTAAAATATTCGGCTTCCGTCTCTTCCTGAAGCACCTTGTCCCAATCGTTTCCAAACATATGTATAGGCTCCTTTCCCCTGATGAATGCAGTTTCGTTCAGCCCAACTACTGGGCTCTTCCTTCTGAGAGCCGCATGTCATGCAACTCATAGACTATCCACCATTTTAACATAACCGGGGACAGCAGACCAGAATTGCGCATCAGGTATAGGTCCACCTCGAAATAAATCGTATTCTTGCTACATTCAGTATACTCAATCCAAAAAAGTCACCTCGCTGTTGCGTGATGACTTGATGATTTATACTTGAACGGGCACCTCTTCGACTTCTTTCACAAGCACACTGCTAATTCTCCGTAACCCTTCCTGAAGGACAGAACGGGGACAAGCCAGATTCAACCGAATACAACCCTCACCATTGGCTACAAACATATGACCATCTTCGAGCAATACACCCGCTTGCTCAGCGAAGAATAATGGTAAGCTTACATTATGGGGAGCATATGCCGAGATATCAATCCAGGCCAGATACGTGGCTTCCGGGATGTGAAAAACAGCCCGTGGCAGATGCTGCTTCAAATACTGTTCAACACAGGCGAAATTGGCGTCTAGATAACCTTTTAATTGTTTCAGCCATTCATCACCCGTTTCGTAAGCCGCTTGAGTGGCAGCGATGCTCAGTGGGTTTTTGAAACCATAATGGCGTGCCTGCCAGATGTCTCGAAGTTCATTATTCGGAATGATGACATTGGAGAACATCAGACCAGCCATGTTGAATGTTTTGCTCGGAGACATACATGTAATGATTCGATCCGTATCCGGGAACAGCTTTGCGAGTGGCGTATGTTTTTTGCCTGTCCGCAGCAGATCACAGTGAATTTCATCCGAAATGACCCATACGTTGTTCCTCAGGCAGATTTCACCCACACGTTGCAGCTCCTCCGTTGTCCAGACACGTCCAGACGGATTATGGGGATTGCAGAAAATACATACCCTTACCTTCTCATCCTTCGCTTTGGCTTCAAAATCCTCAAAATCAATCGAGTAATGCCCCTGCTCATTGATCATATCCGAACAGACCAGTTCAAGATTGTTATGCTCCGCAGCTGACTTGAAGAAACCATAAGACGGGGTCACGATCAGTACTTTCTCATCCGATTGACAGAGATATTCCACCAATTCATATAAAGCGGGAATGATCCCGTTTGAGGTCTCCAAATGCTCCTTCGCGAAGGACCAGTCATAGTATCTTTTCATCCAATTGGAGACAGCTTCGTAGTATGCGGGATCGAATACTTGGGAGTAACCCATGATTCTACGATCCAGACGATCCTTAACTGCATCCAGAATCTCGGGAGGTGTGGCAAATTCCATATCTGCAATCCACATGCGAATAAATTCTTCATCCTTGAATGGAAAAGTCATGTCCTCTGTGGCTTTAAAAATATATTGACGGAAACCATCCGTATTCATAGCATTTGTACCTGTGCGGTCTATAATCTCATCAAAGTTATATTTCATAGCTTCTGCTCCTCTGTCTGCTCAACATTTCATTGTCGTTTCATGTCGTATTACATCCATTATTCCATGACGCTGGAATTGCATCAAATGCAATACAATCTATCCTGACGAAACAAATGAAGTTAATTGTTTCTCCAGAATAGGTATTTCGACGAAAAAGTGATATATTTCTCATATAACATCATTTTTATGATGACTTTCATCATTTTCACGTACTCTCAAGAAACATTGCATAAGGAGAACCGTTTATGAACAATATCAATCAGGAAGTTGGCAAGAAAATACGAAACTTTCGGAAGTGGCGGGGAATGACCATTCAACAGCTTGCGGATCAGATCTTCAAGAGCAAGGGCACGCTGTCCAAATATGAGAGCGGAGATATTACACTCGATCTGGTGACGTTACATCACATTGCGAACGCACTCAACATCCAGGTGGAGCAACTCTTGTACCAAGAGCCAAGACATGCTTCTCCCCTGATGAATGCGGTCCCTTCCAGCTTTTTCAAGAACTCCACCCGTTTCTATTCCTACTTCTATGATGGGCGTAACAACAGTCTCATTCGTTGTGTCATTGACATGATGGCTCAATCGGATGCCAACCGTTATCGCACCGTGATGTATATGAATGTGAAGGATTTTGAGAACTATCAAGAGTGCGAGAATATGTATTGGGGCCACACCGAGCATTATGACACACTCACCACCCTGATTTTGAAAAATCAGGCCACGCCGCTGGAAAACCTATATATTAATATTTTGGCGTCTTTTCAGGAATCGGAGAAAAAGTGGGGACTGATGGCGGGTGTCTCCTTCAGACCTTTCATGCCGATCGCGCTAAAAATGTTATTCTCCAGAACCCCGCTGCCCGAGAATCAGGAGTTATATAATGAATTAAAAATCTCAAAGGAAGATCTGCGGACCTTGAAAATATACAACATGCTCGCTGTCACTTGAACAACGCAGCGCGTCACACATTCTCATATCATATGGGATGGAGACAGTTCCTCCCCATTAGAAAAGGCACTTCTATAAGCTGTTGAAACCAGCTCTCATAAAAGTGCCTTTTGCTTTGACGCTTATTGGATCGTGGAATAAACGAGACTAACGCTTAGTTTTTAATTAAATCCAGCGTCTCGTCAAACATTTGCTTCTGTTCCTCAATCTTGTTCTCATTACCGATCACGCAGCGCTGTTGCTGTTCAAGTATAGCCGATAAAAGCTCAGCAAAACCGATAATGTCGCTTTCCTTTGTGCTTAACACTTCGTCACGTTCCTGTTGCAGATCCGCTTCAGTCACATTTGACAGATAACACTCCAGGGAGAAAGCTCCTTCTCCATAAGGCGTTCTCGGCGTATCGAGATCCTGAATCGCACCAATGATATAACGCGTCATTTCCCGCTCGTCTGCCCGGAAATCGGTCAAATATTGCGGTATCTCTTCATATATTTTGTACGTTTTATCGAGATTTGGATCACGATACGATGCAACGTAGCTGTCTCCGTTCCGTCTGAAGCCTGACATACAGCCATAAGCTCCGCCTTTGGCGCGGATATTGGTCCACAAGTAATCCAGAGACAGGATTCCCTGCAAGACCCGAAGTGAACCGGTGTATTGATATCCATTGTCGATATAATTGCCCGTTTGCACCACGTACTGCACCTCTGACGGGGAACGGAATCCTTCCTTATGAGTTGCAGGTGTGAACGTAAACTCTTCCTTGGCAACCTCATGTGTGAACAGCTTCGCTTTCAGATCGGATACCTGTTGCTCCAGTCCCTCATATCCCTGTTCATCGGCAGTATAACTAACAAGCAAGTTCTCCGGTCTGAAAATATACCCCGTCAACTCTTGCAGACTGGAAGATAACTCTTCTTTTCTCGCCTCAAAGTTCTCCTGAAGATCCTCAAGCCACTGGTAAAACGCGATACCACTTACCGCTTCCCTAAAATCCGCAACCGCTGAATGTTTGGACGAAGACCGGCCAATTCCCGCAGAGTGTCCGCTATTGATCAGATTACGTTGCAGATTACCTTTCATCTGAGAGATGATCTCATACAACCGCTTCGAATTATCGAATCGGGATGTGAACACAATTTCTTTGATCATGTCAAAGGCAAATCCAAGCTTGTCATACAACACTTTTGCGTTGAACTCATAGGTCGCCTTGAATTCATTGTGCTTGTGCGCGTTAGCATAAGATCCAATACCGCTATGAATACCACCTGAGTGGATATGGATCTCATTGGACAGTTCATTGAACGAGTAGTTTTGAGTGTCCACGTAACCCAATACATTCTTGAGCAATCCTGCATACGGCAGGAGATGACGTGGCACTTCTTTGATATCAAACAGCAGTCTCAGATAACCAATTCCGTTGGTGTAGAGGTTATGATGCAGAATGGTTGTGCCATCGACCTCGTTCACCGTTTGATGCAAGGTAGAGGCCTTCGGTTCAATATCTTCAATCGATAACGTCGGAATGACCTGCTGCTGCTCTTTGGTTGAAGGTGTATTCTGATATTCGGCTAGTGCTTCCGTTTTCTGAATCAACGTCAGAACTTCTTCCTTACTAAGACCGGCCTGAATAGTTTTCAGACGTTCTTTCAACGCTTCCTCCTTGCGTGAGTTCAGCCCCTTATCCGGGGTAAGCGCCACAAAGGAAGTATGTGTGTTTTGCAATATATACTTCTCAATGAGTTGCTCGAAGTAACCTTCGTTCATTTTTGTCCGCAGTTCAGCAAATACGTCATTGGCCTCTAAATGGGTGAAAGGTGCATCTTCATCGTACAGCCAGCTTTGCAGGGAGGAGAATCCGTAGATCAGGCCTTTCGGCATTCTGCCATAGTCCGCTTCTCTGTGATTGAACTCATACGAGTTAATTCCAGCAAGCAGCGCTTTAGGATCAAAGCCTTCTTTTACCACACGCTCAAGTACTTCTTTGACCGTTCCCAGAAAATCCTCTTTGCTAGACAGATTGCTCTTCTTCAATCCCACAGTGAATACGGGTTGATACAGGCTGTCATCATACGAACCGTAAACGTCCTTCGCGATTCCTTTATCCAACAAAGCCTGCTTCAAGACTGCTCCCGGAGCGTTCAGCAGTGCGTATAACAAAATTTGGAACGAAATGTTCAGTTCCTTGTCCAGACTTGTGCCGATCACCGCATTGTAGGTCAAGAAGCTGTTATCAACTTCCGATTCCGTACTTCCCGCAGAGTAAGTCTTAACCGTGTCTACCCGTTCTGCAAAAGCAAGTTGAAGTTGAATGGCCGAATCAATCTCGATTCGATCATATGCGCTCAGATAGTTTTCATCCAGCCATTGCAGTTTCTCTTCCATATCCATATCGCCGTACAGATAGATGTAACTGTTGGACGGATGATAGTATCTCGTGTGGAAATCCAGCAGCCCCTGATACGTTAGATCCAGAATAGCTTCCGGGAATCCACCAGACTCGGAGGAGTATGTAGTATCCGGGAAAAGGGAGTTCAGCACTTCTCTGCGCACCATTCGTTCCGGTGAAGAAAAAGCACCCTTCATCTCGTTATATACAACACCGTTGTAGGTTAACTCATCGTCAGCAGAGGTCAGGTTGTAGTTCCAGCCTTCCTGCAAAAATATCTTTTCATTCTCATAAATATTTGTATTTAATACCGCATCCAGATATATGTCCATCAGGTTATGGAAGTCATGATCATTACGACTCGCGATCGGATAGATCGTCTTATCGGGATACGTCATGGCGTTAAGGAATGTATTCAATGAACCTTTCAGCAACTCAACAAAAGAATCCTTGGCCGGAAATTTCTTGGACCCACAGAGCACGGAGTGTTCGAGGATATGGGCTACCCCTGTATCATCTTCCGGAGGTGTGCGGAAACCGATACTGAATACTTTGTTGTCGTCCTGATTGGACAAAAGTACAATTTTGGCCCCGGATTTCTGGTGTTCCAACAGATACGCATCCGATTTCAGTTCTTCGATTCTGCGCTCCTGTAACACCTTGTATGGCTTAAGCTGTTTCAACATAAACTTGAGTCCTCCGTCCATAAGATTGTTTTATTGGTTTTGTGACTCAATATAAGTTCAAATATGGTTATTTACACGGGCACTCCGATGACAGAACAACAGCTGTCCTCTCCGTTGTCGTGTAAATGTGTAGTTGAACTTATATCGTTCAGCAAGGTAAAGGTAATATATGCCTATGGATAGTATACACCATTGTTCCGTCTCTTCATAAAAGTCAGATAAATGTACCTTCTGATATGTATTATGCAGGGTTTATGTTTATGAACTGCATGGTGATGTGGTCAGCTATAATATCAAATTCATGAAAGAACACAAAAAGATCGCATGCAGCTTGGTTTTAGAGAAATTTTAGCAATTTCATACAGCATAACCATAGGTGCCACCTGCTTATTTCTTCAAAGAACTAGCACCGGGCTTCAAAATCTAGCTTCCCTCTCTTAATGCAAACTCGGCTTGAGCTTTTTTAGATATTCTACCTTTAAGCGTTTTCTTTCTTCAGCACTACTAAAGTACTTCTTCGTCCAACATCCTCTATAATCCTCAAAACTCTCTTCCAACCCCAAATTTATCCACAAACCAACTGTATGTTCAAACATTCTTCCAATCGCAAACGAACAGCCTCTTTTTTAATATTTTCACTATATGATTAAATTTTTTCCTTTTTTCGCTGACATAGCAAAAATCCCCTCCGTTTTTTCAGTGTTGAGTTCATTTTAACACGGTCTCTTTTTTCACTGTCTACCTTGTGGGGATAGTACCATTAACAAACGTCATAAGATTTTTTATTTATATGCGAGGATCGGGATCAGAACGGTACGGTGGTCACTACCGCAGGATTTTAAATCCTGAAGTAGTCTTAAAAGTCCCTTTTCTAAACTACCGAAAGATCGACCACGCGGATTTAAGGCATTTTTTGTGTTCTATTCCTTTTAGATTCAGTAATTTGTATATGCAACCATGTTAGCAAGAATGTAAACGGAAAGATTCGAGTAGTAACCTTGAGCTTCCAATCTTTTATACGTGAATCATTTTCATAAGACAGATTGTAATATGAAGTGCGACACCCGCTGGAAATAAATAAAAAATGGCCCATGGCCGGATTCGTGTAGAATGAAGTCACCACAACAACCATTCACACAAGGAGAATCCACCATGAGCTACAGACATCTTAGCATAATCGAGCGCAGCAAGCTAGAAATCCTCCATCGGCAAGGTCAAAGTTCAAGAGGCATCGCAAAAGAATTAGGAAGACATCCTTCGACGATTTGTCGTGAATTGAATCGTGCTACTTCATCGCAAGCCTATCAGGCAGAACAGGCTCAGAGCGCGTATGAGGAGCGTCGTAAGGCTTCTGTCTCACCTGGTAAATGGTCCGAAGTCTTAGCTATTTCCTTGGAGGAAAAACTGCAGGCAACGTGGTCTCCGGAACAGATCACAGAACGTTTCCGCATCCAAGGTCTGCCGTCGGTCTCCTTTAAAACCATCTATCGTTGGCTCTATGCCGGACGTCTAGTTCGAGGCGTGTTACAGGTCCTTCGACACAAAGGGAAGCGTCAGAAACCCACAGAAACTCGCGGTAAATTCGCTATCGGCAGATCCATTTCGGATCGCCCCAATGAGGTTCGTTCCCGAGAAACGTTTGGGCACTGGGAACTGGATACCGTCGTATCAGGTCGTGGGAAAAGTAAAGGATGCGTAGCCACGCTCATTGAACGCAAAACCCGGCTGTATACCGCCATTCTCATGCCGGATCGTACCGCTTTGTCCATGGAAATTGCGCTTGGTGTAGCCATCTCCCAGTACCCTAAAGGCACCTTCCTTACAGCCACGGCTGACAGAGGCAAGGAATTTGCTTGCTATGCAAACCTGGAAGACACACATGGCTTTCACGTCTATTTTGCTGACCCGTATTCTTCCTGGCAACGCGGTTCCAACGAAAATGGGAATGGACTACTGCGGGAGTTTCATCCCAAGGGCACCGACTTCGCTCAAGTAGAGGATGAAGATCTCGGACACTCACTGGATCTGATTAACCACAGACCCCGAAAATGCTTGGGCTGGAGAACCGCTCACGAATCTTTCACAGAGGAACTGTCGCACTTGGTTTGACAATCTGTCAAATGTTAAATTTATTAATTTATTTCTTATAACATCATAATCACTATCCCCTAACATTAGCAGTGCATTTCCAGTTGAATCTTCTTCTACAAGAAAAGCTATACTTGCGCGATTATAAGGATTCAATTGTTCGATTGATGTGTTAGATTTTAATTCGTCCAGCAAAAACTCATAATCATTGTTTGATTTCTCGCCTTTTGTATCGGCCACCTTTTCCTTTTTAGTATTTTTATCTTTTAAATATTTTTCATAAAATTTAACTAATTCATGTGGAGAAGGTGATAGGAAAGTAATTTTAATTCCATCATAGCAAATATCACTTCTTCCGTTATTAACGGTGATTATATCTTCCAATAAATCTAAATCATATAATTTTTGCTGAATATCATCAGCTGATGCCGCACTAGTATCGGACGAATTAAATCTAAATTCATTTTTTTTCAATTCTTCAAATGGATAATTAAAAAATTTAGCAACAACATATGGAGAGTTATATATTACCCGCTTGACTTTGTCCTTTTTAGAATTATCATTTAATAATTTTTGAAACAAACGAGTAAATCCTTTTATATGATCATCATCAATATGAGTGACAATGATCAAGTCCAAAATATTATTCTCTATAAACCTGGTTATTATTTTTTCATTGTTAATAGAATAACTGAGAGCAGTTCCACTATCTACTAAGATATTAAATGCTTTACCTCCATTTGTTTTCAATTGAATTAATAAACAATCACCATAACCTGCTTTCATCATTTGAATCTCCATTGTCAGATCATATTTACTGTATACTAAGTAAATATATCCTCCCTTCTTTTCAAGTAATACAATCGTTACAGCTTTCCCCTCGTTTTAACTCATCTCACATCACTCTGTTCCGATCTATTGCTCTAAACATTCAACCTCTTAACAACCAATTGTAATCCAACATAATTTCGATCTTTAAAGGATTATATCCTTTATAATAGTAAAACACATAGGTGTTTTCGGACATTACTGAATCGAATGATTGCATGACAGCACATAAATTAACGGTATAATAACACAATTTATCCAAAAAAAGAAATCCTCAATTCAGAGGATAATGGCTATAAAGAAACTTTTTCGGTCATAGTAAGGATAAGCTAGAGTACAAACCGTCAACGCCGATTCAGAAAATACAAGAGTGAACAGACGACTAGTATTATTATAGATAACCCTGTTACCCACATAGAACGAACTTCGAGAATGTAAGAAATTCCTTGGCACATATAGCTTTTCTTTAAATATAGAGAATTTCACAAACACTAAAGTGTATCTTTAATGGACTTTATCAGTAACTCCTGATCTATGATACGTTTCTTTGTCACTTTCACAGGAATAGTGTCGAGTATTCTTGTCCCACACATCAATCAAAGCGTCAGTAAGTGTAGACTTGACGATTGTTCTAAACATAGTTCAAGATCTTCTTCCCCAAGTTATTCAAACGTATTGTTTTTCAAGTAGCCCATTTCTTCAATTAATGAGATGATGCAGATCTTAAAAAAATGAAGAACATGCTGGACATAACCAGACTTCATATAAGGCTTGCTTTGGAGCATAGCGATAAAAAATAACAATCTACCTATCGTAAAGAATTCATAAATCAGACAATAGTGTGACTGGAATGGAACGTGACAGAAACCTCTAAAAGCAAATCTGAACAATACGCACACGACCTATAGTTGATATAAGCAATATTCCAAGCATATTGGAAACCGCGAATCTACACGAAAAAAAGCGTTATTAGCAATAAAGTTAGGAAATCCGCTAAAAAAACAAACAAGGGTTTCAGCTCATTTGAGCTGAAACCCTTGTTTAATAGATGCCGAGGACCGGGATCGAACCGGTACGGTAGTCACCTACCGCAGGATTTTAAGTCCTGTGCGTCTGCCAATTCCGCCACCCCGGCAGGATTATGTATTTCTTGGCGACAAGAAATATCTTACCATGAACTAATTAATTTTGCAACACTTTTTATAAAAATAATCTAACTATATAAGTTTAACTAATGATTTACACGATAACGGAGAGGACAGAAAAAACTGAAAAAGCGAAGCGTTCGCCTAAAAGCTTTCTGAAAGAAAGCTGCATCGGAAGCATACGCTATCACCGGAATTTCCCTTGAGAAAAGGGAATCGAAAAAATCTGGGGATAACAGCGATTAGAGGTTATTCTGTCATCGAAGTGCCAGTGTAAATAATCTTTAGTTCAACTTATATAAATGAAACAGGCACTGCAAGCGTCAGCTCACAGTGCCTAGAAAGTCCGAGTTGCGGTCCCGGACTTCCGGTAAACCAATCTATATTAAGGGAGGTGTGAGATAAGAATACCTCCCCAACATTAAAGAAACCTAAAATC
Source organism: Paenibacillus sp. FSL R5-0701 (assembly GCF_037973995.1). Classification (NCBI taxonomy): domain Bacteria; kingdom Bacillati; phylum Bacillota; class Bacilli; order Caryophanales; family Paenibacillaceae; genus Paenibacillus; species Paenibacillus sp. FSL R5-0701. The sequence continues at coordinate 4,761,959 of NZ_CP150230.1, forward strand.
AGCCTTAAATTAAACTAAAAAAGTAAAATAGGTCGAACACGAGCCGCTTCTTCCTCACTGCACTCCACGATAACCAAGATATGGTCCTTTAACAGCCAATCTTCGTAATACCGCGCATCCTCCTCCGAGATCCCCGCTTCAGTCAGTGTAAGCACCAAATCATCGGTCTCACTCCCAATCTCATTACCAGCGAGTCTGCGCACTGCATTTCCGATCGACATCGTCTGATCCATTCGCTTCCCCAGACCAGCCAATATGCCTTTCAGAGCGCCAAAGGCACCATCTGTTCCGGCACCCTTCAAAGGTTTGGGCAGCCCCGTCTTTTCGCTCACCAGCTCCAGATTGAGCTGCTCCTTCGCCACCGCTCCCAAATATTTATCCTTGATGCCTTCCTCTTTCACTTGATTCAGCATAATTATAGCCTCGTTCTCGGTACGGGCCAGCCCAATAATCAATTGTGTCATTCCGTTCCCCTCCTTTTACCCTAATATAACCCCGTAATCCCCATTCAAAAACGGATCATCCACAGCTAAGACAAATCACCTAGAAGATTGTTGATTTCTCTTCTGGAAATCTATACCTAGTTCTGATAGACTAGATAAAGAAGACAAATTAACCATTGAAAACATTGACATATGGATTTAACATCTCATAATCAGGAGCAATGACTTATGAAAAAAGAGGTAGAAATTGCCATCCGGCGCAAACAACAGATCATGGTTCGTAATACAAGCGGTCAGACGGTAACCGGTTTTCCCGAGCGCACCGCTGATACATCCATTCTCTCCTTACGTACCGTTCACGGCAGTCTGTGGATACCGTTTGATGAGGTTGAACATGTTACACGTCTGTTAAGCATCCGGTCTCATCATTTGAGCGGAATGCAACTCGTTTAGTCGGCTCTGTAATCCTAGAAACTCAGTTCCCGTATAGATACGTTAACTAGATCTATTTATGCCAGCACTTTATACCAAAAAACCAGACGCATGCACGTCTGGTTTTTCTCTTCTACTTTTCCTGTACCACGCTGCCACTGACCTCACAACAAAGGCCTGACTATCCTTGTTTCTGCCCGACCATATCCTGTTGTTACTTCACTACAAACTTCACTCGTGTTCCATCCGGATATGTACTTAACTGATTCCCTACCCATGAACCTGCACCACGATTATCTTTCGGGGTAATGTACTGGATATCTGCACCTGTTCCTCCCTCAGCGCACATCGCCATGGGCCACTCGTCACGATCCTTACCTTTTTTGACCGGAACACCCTTAAGTGATAAATCCCGATTGCCTTCCGCTCCATTACGATCAATGGTGCATACATCCGAATGCCCTGCCTTGATAGCAGCTTTAATATGGTTGGCCGTTTCGGGATAACGCTCTGAAGGGAACGTAATGGTATGGTCCACACTCTTGTTAGTCCCTACGAATGGATTAGGTATCTCCTCCGGCCATTCTCCCCCAGCCCAGGCATAAAGAGCTACCAGCAGCATCGCTAGCAGCGTCAGAACCTGCTTTTTGAAACCTTGCTTACCTTTACGTTTTCTTCTTGTGCGTCTCTTACTCATGCTGTGTCTCCCCCATTCAACACTTGCATTATAACAGAACACCCGTTCGTAAAACAATCCAATAAAATAAAAAAACAGCCGAGACCGCCCGGCTGTCCAGCTTGTTTGATTATCCTACATTGGGAATGGCCTGTTGGCGCAGCAAGGGCAGTATGACCTCAAACTTTGTGCCTTTCCCCTCAGTACTCTCCACCGAAATCTGGCCATTCATCAGTTCCAGCAGTTCTTTGCAGATGGTCAGACCCAGACCGCTTCCGCCAAATCGGCGCGCATGGGAGATGTCGGTCTGAATAAATGCATCAAACAATTGTTCGATCCGATGCTGGGGAATGCCAATCCCCGTATCACGCACAGAGAACATCAGTACAAAGGTATCCATCAGTTGTTGCCTCACATCCACCTGTAACTGCACTTCACCTTGTTCTGTAAACTTGATCGCATTACTCAGTAAATTATCCAGTACCTGCCGAAGTCTTAGCGGATCACCGATAAGCACATCCGGAACATTCAGATCAGCATGACAGAGCAGACGTATGTGTTTATTCCGTGCCGCAGGCTCATGTGTCTTTACAATCTGTTGAATCAGCTTTAGAGGTTGAAACTCAATGTTTTCAACATCCATTTTGCCTCTGCCCAGTTTCGCCATATCCAGGCTATTGTTAATGATGTTAAGTAGCGCCTCACCTGATTGACGTGCTAACTCAAGATATTCTTTCTGCTCATCCGTAGTTTCACCCATACCGACAAGTTCGATCATACCCATAATGCCGTTAAGCGGGGTACGAAGCTCGTGATTCAACTTGCCGATGAATTCCAATTGCCCTCTGCTGTTCATCTCAGCCATGGAAGCGGCAAACTTCAATTGCTGTTCAGCATACTTCCGTTCTGAAATATCGTATTGAATGCCTACAAAATATAAACACTCTCCGGATTCATTAAAGATCGGATCAATATTCAGTTCGTTCCAGAACTTCTGACCACTTTTTGTATAATTTAAGATATCAATCTTAATGGATTGTTGTTTCTTTAATGCATCACGGATCTGCATTACCGTTTCGGAGTCTGTATCCTGCCCTTGCAAAAATCGGCAATTGAGTCCGACAGACTCTTCATACGTGTATCCTGTCAGCCGGGTAAAGTGTTCGTTTACATACATGAGCGGAAGCTCAGGCAAGGTAGCATCGACCACCGTCACGGAGGATTTCACTTTCGAGATGATAAATTCCCATTGTAATGGGAGTTGATTATGTTGGCTCATGCCTTCCTCCTTCATCTCATACACATTAATGTTTATATATTCTGCAATCGTACATTATAAGGAGAGAAAACTAACCGAATGGTATGTGTTGATATAAAACCAATATATTATAATTGTAACACAGTTATTCAAGTCATGTGGTTCTTGGGTAATAGTTGATAACTAACATCCCACAATAATCTAACAACTCATCAGGAGGAACATACATGAAATTTCTGTTAATTATCATCATTATCATTTTGATTGTAGTCTTTTTTACCAGACGCAAACGTTAAGATGAGATCTGTTATGTAAGTCAAGAAAGGAAGATGGGTATGAGAACCCTCTTTTTTATATTCATGATCCTGTGCATCATCAATTTCTGTTTCCCAAAATTCGGCTGGTATCTACGATATGGCTGGATTTCCCGGGGTGAAACGGAGCCCAGCAGGCCTTATATGACTATGGTCAGAATGACCAGCTTGTTGATGTTGCTTATCGCCTTCACTCTGACTATGGCATGAACTATAGAAATCCGAAGACAACTGTCCTATTGGGCAGTTTCTTTTTTTGTGCTGAAATGACGGGAAAATGATAACTTTGTTTGTGGTGCGAAGATGACAATGCCCGTAATATAGATATATCGTTTCGGAAAGGACATCATTGGCATGAACATCGCATTTTATCCGTACTGGGCCGCCAAAACGCTGCTCTCGCTTATTAATGTCATATATATCATGGTCATTACTACGTATATATACGGTCTCACTGGATCGGTACTCTCTGCTGCAATGTTTCCACTTATTCAGATCATTACACGCATAATAGCAGGTTTCACTTTGCCATTACTTGTGAACCGTTTCCCATTCTCCAGACTAATGATCAGCATTTCCATAGCCAAAACATTAATCATGACCTGTATAGCCATTTCGTTGAATCACTTGATTTCACAATTGCCGCTTCTATTGATCGGAGTGGTCATACTATCCTTTTTGGACGGATGGGAAACTCCGTTACTGAAGACTTTAACGCCACGATTGGTTCAAGGTGAAGACCTTATAAAAGCAAATAGCCTACTATCTTTCTCCAATCAGACTGTAACCATTGTCGGTTACGCCATGACGGGATTCGCCGTGATGAACTGGGGGGCGTCACAGACCTTCTGGGCAGCTACAAGCCTGTCCTGGGCCGTTCTAATCTTCATGATTGCCATGGGCTCGCTCACACGGAATGTAGAACAACCTCAGAAATCTGCTGTATCGCGGAATGTATTGAGGGAAGGTTGGAGTATACTTTAGAACAATCCATCCTTACGACTGATTACGCTTATGGACATTGCCCAAGCACTTGCGGGTTCCATCTGGATCGGAGCTGTTACGCTGGCCTTTGCAAAAGAAGCTCTGGGACGAGGAGAAGGTTGGTGGGGACTCATGAACTCGAGTTACGCTGCTGGAACCATGCTTGGAGGTATTCTGGCTCTTGCACTGGCCAAACGTATTCAGAAACATCTAATCGCTAGTATGACCATGGGTTCTCTTCTCTTCAGCCTGCTGACCGTCGTTTATGGTCTAAACAACCTGCCCTGGCTCGCTCTGGTGTTATGCATACTCATGGGTCCAGTTAATCAGATTCGTGATGTGGCTCAGCAGACAGCGCTTCAGAACAGTGTACCTGTCGAATCTCTAACCAAGGTATACACCACTCATGGCGTCCTGATATCCACGGTTATGAGTGTATCCATAGTCATCTTTGGTCTAGTCGCAGATCAACTGGGCGTTCGATGGGTATACCTTATCGGTGGAGCCTTGTTTATTGTGTCTGCGATATGCTCATTATCGTTGAGCAGGATTCACAGGAACCATCCCATTACTAAACATACGAAAAATATGTAAATCAAAAGAGACGAGCAACATTCTGCTCGTCCCTCACAATCTCAATCCAATCGATAATCTGTCAGCGGCCTGCCTTTTTTATAATACAAATTAGGTGACAATATATTGAAGAAAATATGCACATCCGGCATGTATGCTTCTTCCAAAATAGCTTGCACCGACGATGCAATCCGATTATGAATCTCCTGGTCACGTTGAAACATCAGAATCTCTATAGAAGCCGGAGAAGGTGTTAGCGATTGGACATCATGACGCTCTGCCTTCATTCTCTCCCTTGGAATATGAGTAATTAGGGCCATCTGCTCTGTAATTTGGGGTACAACTTCCTCTAGCTGAGGACCTGTGAATCCTTTAAAGCGAATAAACGGCATTGCTATCCCTTCAATCTCTGTTAATAGTCTCTTATGTGATTTTAAGCACATTGTTTTCAGTTGTCAAATGTCACGGATGGCATATGTGGCTTCTTATAAATAGGAAAAGCCCCGCTGAAGTCTCAGCGGAGCTACTGTTTGCACGTTTCTATACGTGACTTACAGCCAGAAAGATTTTGTGATGATCACGAGCAGAATGAACAGTACGAGAATTGCGCTTGTAGAAGTCCATCCGCCGCCAAATCCTCCAACATTACCACCACAACCGTATCCAACTTGACTCATTTGATTGGCCTCCTTTGAATTTCAAGGTATGCCATAACATATGCGTATTCCGCGCAAGTGACCGGGCGATTCGGCAAGTTCATCAGCCCATTCATCTGGTATTCATGCCTGGTAACTTAACCAGATGGGTCGATGGAGATTCTCAGTTGTATTTCATGTGACTCCTGAGGTGAAGGGTCTGTATTTCCTCTGATCAGAAGGATTGTACGAGTACGTGTATCACTTCGGGATGCCAGAACAACCTCTCCATCAGGAGTTATACAATAAGCGATTGGAATGGAGATCCCGCTATCACGGTATGAACCATCCGCATGGCTTGTCCCCATGACAATACATTGATGCTGCAAGGCGATCTGCCGAGCCCCTTCGACCCACTCACTGTACTGCTCTTCACTGAACATCCCCACACCAATGGAATGCATCACAATGTCCACATTTCCTATATTCTCGTTGCAAAATCCTTGCAGGACCAGCTCATCACACAACAAAGTGCTTATTACCCAACCCTGTTCCTGAGCCGTCTCAGCAGGTGTATATTTTGCTTTCTCCGATACAATCTCTCCAGCCTTACTGATCATAATCGATCGGTCCTTTGGACGTTCGTTCAGTCTGCGATGACCCGATACAATCATGGTCCCATATTCAGCCGCCAACCTGCAAGCTTCCTCAACATTCTGGTTCAGATAACCTTCAGGAAAAAATAATACATCTGCATCAGGATGTTGCTTGAGTTCGGCTTCAAGCTGCAACAAATCCTGTTCGAGCCTCGGTTGTCCAATGATAATCTTCATCTGGCATCCCCCATTCATAAATAAAAGCCGGTTCATACCTGAATAAGGTACGAAACCGGCTTAAAGGTTGTACGGACAGAACTCCTGCTCACCGTACTTCGCTTCAAGAGTAATTGGTTCTCATGTTATTGCTCGCTGAAACAATTACCTTTACAGTTGAATGATATGTAGTTAGGCATTTCTACGTTCAATACTATCATATATCGCCTGCCCATCATAGCTTCGATCTGTCGCGATATCTTTCACAAAAAGGGCGCTGCCTGCAGCACTGTTTGCATTAACAGACAGAACGCTAAATGCACCAACAACCCACATTAATGGATATAACACAACGGATAAGGCTTTTTTCATATTTTTGTCTCCTTTGCTGTTGAAATAGATGATTGGTTGAATATCCCATTAATGCGATTACACCCCAAATGAGTTTCAATTTTATATACAACCTTAACCAACATTTTACATACAGGAGACAAACTACAATCGTTCCGTTCAGATCAACTCGAAACTCTGGAGCAACGCTGCTGCCTCTTCATGATCAGGTTCCAGAGCCAATACTTTATGGGTATATGACAGGGTTTCTTTTTCCAGTTCAAGTTCATAACAGCACACAGCCAAATCGTATAAGACGGCTGGATTATGGTTACTCGGGTCTGCAACCAATGATATCTCCAGAAACCGTTTGGCATCCTCATACATATGCATCTCATATAACAGCTGCCCTGCCAGAAATGCGAGACCTCCTTGATGCTCCATCACATAGTAGGACGACCACATCGTATGAATACCAGACTGAATATCAAGCATTTCCTCATCACTTGCATCAGGAAGAAGACTGGAAATGTGCGTCGCACTGTGAATCAAGAACTCAGCATCATACCCGCCCAGACGCCAAAACGGCAAAATATGCTTCAACTCCATACTTTCGATCCGTTGGTCTATCCATTGTTTCATGCTGAAAAAGTCATCCGGGCCAAAACGTTCAACAAATCGATGGTAGGCCAGACGAGTGTTCACATAAATGATGGGTTCCTCCACCACCAACATGCATCCAACATTCAGATCTTTATAATGATGTGTTGTGAATCGTGTATAGGCACCCTGCTGTTCCAAGACATATTGAATGGCATGGTAGTTAGCCGTTAGAGAAAAGCTCCCATGAAGAACAAATTCAGGTGGCTCTGCGAACTTCCAGTTATCCAGGCGATGATCCCCTTTATCAGCGGTAATCAACACATAACCTGACTGTGACAGCTTGTTCAACCGTTCGAGACAGGACAACCCGATTGCAGGGAACAGAATGTGCGAATCCTCCAGTTCCTCTTTGTACAATGTGATAAGCTCCTGATAAGGATAGTTATCCGCACTGTATTCCGGCTCTCGGCGATATTCATAACTCAGCGTCATGTTCTTCAGCATCTCAGCAGGCTCAAGATCAAGACGACGATCCGGGGATTGTACAAGCAGATCGCACTCATAGATCTCGCCATCCCCAATGTAGATTAATTCCTGTGGAATGCTGTCAAAAAAGTAATTAGCAATCAACAACAACGGTTGTTTCAGATCACCGGGCCGAATAACCGTACCTGCAACGGCCAGATTCAACTCCGTATCCGCTACAGCGTCAAAACGTGCAAAATCCACTATACCTTGTTGAATAAAGGATTGCATGGATGGATGCTCCTGCCAACCCAGTACATTCTCCGCTACGAGATCCGTCATCACATATCTGAATGGAGGTAACTCTATTCCGGCAAAATCCTTTAACTCGATCAGTTTAACGAGGATTTGATGCGCCAAACGCCCTACTCCCGCCCCAAGTTCCAGAATGGTCACAGTCTCGGTGATCTGTCCCTTGTTCGCGAGGTCCTGGAGAAAACCAAAAATCATCTCTGCATACGCAGTTGCAATCATTGGATTACTGGTAATATATTGAGGCACCTGATTCTCAGTCCAAGCCTCTAGCCCTTTCTGTTCATAGTAAGCTCGCTGCCAATCCCAGACCGGGGCTTCGCTGTAACGAAAACGTTGAATTTCATTTGACGTCATTAAACGTTAAACCTGCTTTCTATCTATAATTTCATAAGATTCTTAGATGTTCATGTATCACTTTATTATCGAATACCATTCCAATCTCTGTAATGTATTATATCATAGAACCTTATCGACTCGATGAAGTCAGTGTTCCCTTTCAACAAGAAAAAAACCTGCTTTTGAGGGCAGGCCTGTGATGTCCTTCATTTTGAAAACTGATTGATCTAATCCACTTTGGAGCAGGTGCACTCAACATTAATCGGAATACAAAACTCCGTCGAAGTTCTCAGGGCCAACACGGACTGTTCCCAACAAGTTAGAGCTCACAAATGCAGTATACGTCAATTGCGGTGTGATTGGCGGATTGAAGTCATCGGCAGAGAAGGTAATAATCTGAGGTGCCAAGATGCTCAAGCTAAACGTAGAAGTTGCAGAATAAATGACAGGGTCTGTTGGCGCAGTTCCTCTGACAATCGTAATGGTTATTCCAGCAACCGCCAATGGAAGTTGCACAGACACAGTTCCCTTGAACTGAACCCGTGGGTTTGCTCCAATGCCAGCAGTGGTTATCAAACCAATCTGTCCAAATAACTGAGGCGTGTTAACTACAAGGATGGGTATGGAGATTGATCCTGCCAAACTCGCATTCTGCGAGGTTCTTGCATCAATAAATTGACTCATGAAATCTACCTCCTGTGTGTGGGATAGGATAGTATATGCGAGATTTGATATACGGCATGGACATACATTGAGATGCGCAAAAAAGGGCATACCAACAGTTCCTTGATGACTTTTTACCTTTTGACCCAGCCGCTAAATGCAGACAGAAAAAAACCCTTGCTAGGCAAGGGTTTTAAGAGTATGGGCCCTACAGGACTCGAACCTGTGACCAATCGGTTATGAGCCGACCGCTCTAACCAACTGAGCTAAGGGCCCTAGACATAATGTATAACGTGCAGATGATGGCTGTGAATCATCCAAGTGAAACTAAATTGCGGGGGCAGGATTTGAACCTGCGGCCTTCGGGTTATGAGCCCGACGAGCTACCGGGCTGCTCCACCCCGCGTCAGTAAGAAATATTAAAACAGCGACTTAATTAATATACACCATAATACCCTAATAAGTCAAGGGGTAATGTCAGGGAATAAAACGTACACCATAACGACCTTTGCGTGAACGATACACTTCGACTTCTGCTGGTTCATTATGACCATAAATCCACCCATCTTGCTCCATACGTTTGGCCAGACATCCTGCCTGAAATTTGGTTGCATACAACTTGCTGAAATATACCCAGTGCATACCGCTCGTCCTTTCCGGAGTCGTCATTTATTCCTGCTTTTTGTAGAATACCCCATTTTCATAAAAATAGCCGCCAAAGATTAAAATCTTCAGCGGCTATCCTTATCATGATATGACTACTTCATCAAATCTTATTGAAACGTAGCTTTAGGATCCTTTTTCAATTTCTCCAGCATCTCGTTTCCTTTAGCTGCCCACTCACCAAGCGCTTCTTTTGGTGTCTTTTTATTCTCTAGCACTTGGTTGAAATATTCCATACCTTTTTCATTGACTTGCCATAAGCCTGGGGATTTTTGATACATTTTATCCAGATTGGTATTGGTTGGCGGAATCGGCTTCAGCGCATAGAATGCTTGAATGTTATAATCCAGGCCGTCTTTGGGTTTAATGAAGCTCTTCCGTGATACCATCTCGTAGCTGCTACGTGCTTTGATCTTAGCCCAGTCCTCACTGTTCATGTACTTGATCAGTTCCCACGCATCATCCGGGTTCTGAGCCGCACTATTAATCGCCATGAGGTTGCTCAGATAGATGCTGCCTCCAATTTCAGGAGCTTCCGGGTGAACTGGCGGTGTTACCACATCCCAATCCACTTTCGTAAAGTCTTTCATTTTATCCGCATTTTTATTGGCATCAATTAATTGATTAATATAGCTGTAATCACCAATAACCATGGCTGACTTGCCACTCAGGAATAGGTCACCCTGTACTGGATCATAACGCCCACTCGGATCCTGATCCTGTGGTTCGTCGCCTTTAGGAATAACTTTGTCAATCGCAAGTTTGCTGATGGTGCTCCACACTTTCTCCCATTGAGGAGAATCTACTGTCATCTTCTCTGCTTTGTCATCAAACGTCTTCAGCTGCAACGAGCTGTAGTACTGCTGCATGGAGTAGTACGGCGAACCACCCTGATATGTCGTGAAGGAGAAACCAAATACATGATCTTTACCTTCACCTTTCGTTAGACGGGTACCCAAATTGAAAATATCATCCCATGTCATGTTGTCCGTTGGCGGTTCCACGCCTGCTTTTGCAAACATACCCTTGTTATAGAACAAAGCCGATGAGGAGAACGTTGGTGTCAATGCATAAATGCTCTGATCCCCAAGGTCCTTAATTCCCTCCAGTACACTAGGCACGATATCACTGGTATCAAACTTATCTTCCTGCATCAGTGGGTCCAGCTGTTTCACCAGATTCTCCTGAATTAATGATTTCACTGTGGCGGTATCAGCCACGATAACGTCAACCGGGTTATCCCCAGTCATAATCTTCTTCAGACTCTCCATCGTATCCGGAACTTCCGGCTGTTCTTCCGTGTTGCCATACCCATACATGCTGCTCTGATCAACAGCAGCCACAATTTCGATGGTTACATTGGGATGTGTCAATTCAAAAGCATCGGTGAACTGCTGACGGAAGTAACTATCATCCTGTCCTCCCCACAACGTTGCCACACGTAATACACGCTGTTCCGTATCCTTGGCCTCACTTGCCGTACAGCCGGCAATCAGCGGCAGTGCCAGCGTCGCAGTAGCGATGACTGCCAGCACACGTTTTCCCCACAAGCTGTTCTTCATCTTCCAATTCCCCCTCATTAATTATCTTGGCGGCGTAATAACAATACGTTCACCGTCAAATTCCAATGTAGCCCGATTATCAATGGATAAGGCCTCCAGATACTCTTTTGGCACCTGAAGCCGTCCTGCACGGTCAATAATGACAAATGCTTCGTGAATGTCCGGCATACCCGCTTCGGACAAGTTATGCTCATCATCCAAATTTGGATTGCGCTTCACAAACTCGGTACTGGTCAAGCCGTCCCGAATCGCAACGATCCGGTCTACCTTGCCAGCAAGCGTCAAGTCATGGGTAACGATGACAATCGTAACGCCGAGTTCCTTGTTCATTCTTCGGAAAATGCCCATGATGGTATCACATGTCTCGGAATCGACCGAACCGGTTGGTTCATCTGCAAGCAGAATTTTGGGACGATTGGATAATGAGATCGCAATCGCTACCCGTTGTTGCTCTCCTCCTGACAATTGATGCAATTTGTTATGCATCCGATCCTTAAGGCCTACCCATTCGAGCAACTGTTTCGCGTAAGCACGATCACGCTTGCCTCCCAGAATCATGGGAGTCTCCACATTTTCCAGTGCAGTGAGATAAGGCAGCAAGTTACGACCGTTATTTTGCCAGATAAAACCTACCGTATGACGTTTGTATTCGACCAATTGGGCATCTGTCATCTTGAGCAAATCCCAGTCTCCCACAACGGCCGTACCAGCCGTAGGACGATCAAGCCCGCCCAGAATATTCAGCAGTGTGGATTTACCGCTACCGCTGTTACCGATGATGGCCATCATTTCACCTTGATTGACAGTCAGGTTGAGACCCTGAAGGGCAACGACTTCCACATCGCTGGATTTAAAAATTTTGACAAGTCCTTCGCATTGGATCACGTTTACCTCTCCTCTCCCATTTTGACTGCCTGGTGAACCCGCAATCTGCGAATCTGCCAGAGCAACATCGTTGCACCAATGACTAGCATCACCACAGTGACCCCATACAGTTGCAACATATCTTGCTGTTCAAACACAATCCGGAACGGAGGTACCTGAGCAGATACATTATCCGTCGTTTGCAGGAATGGCAGGAATAAACGACTGGATACCTGACCAATCCCAATACCCAGCAGGATCGATAGCCCCGCTGTGAACACCTGCTCCAGCAGCAGCATACCGCTCAGTTGTGCCCGGGATAACCCCATGGCCCGTAATACACCAAACTGCACAACACGGCCAGACAGGTTGAAGAACCAGTACAGCACGTATCCAATCAACGAGATAATAACGGATACCAGGAAACCAAGGCTCAGAATCCCGAATACGCCACCTCTTGACGGATGTTTACCCTGAGACACCAATTCGGTGCGGACGTCACGCACAGAAGATAACTCAATGCCCTCTGCTGCAAGTTTCTCCATAAGCGGAGCCACTTTGGCATCCGGTTCCATTTTCAGCCATACCTCATAAGGAATCAGAGGCACCTGATCATAGATATAATCCAGATTCGCCACGAAAAATGGCATCTGATCCGGATACTGGGCTGGCCAGTAAGGAATGATCCCAAACACGACGAATTCAATCGCCTGTCCCTGTACACCCATGGAGACAAGATCTCCAGTTTTGAGTTTGAACTTGTCAGCAAATTTGGAAGAGATCAACACAGCCCCTTCATATTTACCAAGCAAGTCAAGGTACTTGTAGGGATGTGCCGGGAACAGATCGTTGCGGAACCATGCCACTTGAGCAAAGTCCACATTATCAATTCCGACCAGCATCCCCTGTCCGCCCGATTTACCAGAGACGATAATATTGCCCTTGGTCTGCAGCACGCGTGCTGCATGTTCAACCCCATCTAATCTGCGGAACACTTCGAATGGAGGTTCGGAGTAGATGACTTTGGATGGCTGTGAAGAACCGCCACCGCCACCACCTGGAGCACCTCCACCGCCATTTCCTCCGCCAGAACCCCCTCCAGCAGAACCTCCTCCTCCATTGCCACCACCTTGTTGACCTCCACCCGTACCGCCATTCTGTCCGGAACCACCAGGTTTAACCTCAGGTGTTCCTTCCCACACAGTCTGCATAATCACATCAGACCCATAACGGTACAAGGTACGCTCAGTGGAATTCAGATCAATCGTCCGAGCAGCAGCCGAGTTGTATACCCCAAGTCCCAGTGTCAGTACAAGAAGGATCATCAGCGGATAATATGAAGAAGATGAACGTGACAACTGTGTTAATGTCAGATACAGCGGGACCGGGAGAAACTTACGGCCGATCAGCTGGATGAGCTTCAATATCCATGGGAACAAGCGCAGGAAGAATAGTCCAAGCGCAAAGATCGCGAGTGCGGGTACAAAGAACAGAAACGGCTGTACCTGCAGCTGATCGGTTGTCATTCCCGTCTGGAAGGTCAACATCTGACGTTCATAGAACAGGTAGTATCCATATCCAGCCAGACCCAGCAACACAACGTCCAGGAACCAACGTTGCCATACTGGAGCACGGTCTGTCCGTGCTTGCCGCCGTTTGGCCGATACAATGGTTGCCCGTGCATAGGTTATCGCAGGGATAAGGGATGCGATGATCGCAACAAGGACCGCTGCTACGCCCAGGAGAATGGCTTCTTTTGATACACCGATCGGAATAGATTTTCGATCTACGAACGAGAGAAAGCCACTTGCTGAACCGATACTTTTGGCCATAAACCAACCAAGCAACGGCCCAATAACCAGTGCAATAGCGCCCAGAAATATGCCTTCAAGCAGGTAGAGAGAGAAGATCTGCCGAGCTGAAGCTCCACGGCTGCGCAATACCGCAATATCACTCTCTTGCTTTTGTAATGACTGTCTGGCATTCATCGCAATAAAATAAAAGACCATCGCAATCATCGGTGCTGCCAAGGTAAACAACATCGTCTGCAGTTGCAGACTCTGACTGCGGAACTGCTTAAGCAGATCACCAAAGGTGATGTCCACTTTTGTATCTTTCAGCCGCTGGTACAGATCAATATCCAGCCTTTCCAGCATGGAAGTCAGACCTGATAACTGGCTGGTTTGAATTTCTTTCAGATCAAAGGCATAATACCAACGTGAATTTTGAAGTGGAATCCCTTTTTCCTTCAGTAAAACATCATTAAAAACCGATTCATCCACATAAAGTCCATTCATCATGCCGTCAAATCCTTGTACCCAGTAAGGGCTGTTCGGATCATCTGCCTTGAAGGAACCCGTAATCTTCACACGTAACGTGATATCAAGACCGCTATATACCGGATATTCCAGAATGTCACCGATATGCAGGTCGTTACGGTACATACCCTCTTCCAACATGACTGCCTCGATCGTGTCATCTTTGACCTGGTTTCCAGGTTTCACCCCGGCAGAGTAATTCACCTGTGCATCCAGCCCACTCATCGTACCCAGACTCATACTGCGCGCCCTGCTGGCATCCACTTTGGTTGGATCTTCAGGGCTCACCTCTGTGCTGCGAATGGATCTCGAATTCACATACGTATGAAAAGGAAACCCAATGTCGCGAGGAACATCCTCACGAATATAACGATCGACTTCATCCAGACCCCGTGTGTCTGTCTTCACGCCACCGGGTGCCTGATAACTCATAAGCAACGAACCGGCTGGCAACCCTTCACTGTTATCCTGCAGCGTTTGCGCGACGACCCGTTTCAACGCACCATCGGCATACATTGGAATACTGACGGTGAACGCTACCGCCACAATCAATCCGATCAGTGTGCTGAAGGTCATCCAGCGCGTGTTCCACATTTTGCGGAACAGCAGCCGAAGCAATGGCAGCCCCATTAGCGTCCCACTACTTTCTGACCTACGGTCAGACCTTTCAGAATCTCGACATCTGTCGATGTCTGCTGTCCAACTTCAACGTCCACTTCACGCTTACTGCCATCACTCTCCACCACTTGTACGTACGTTCTTGAGCCGATGGAGCGCAAAGCGGATACAGGAATCACAATTGCGTTCTCGGTACGCTGCGTTACAATCGAGACCGATAGTGGTGTGCCACGTTCGACGCCTTTTGGCATTTTTGCAAGTGTAACGATGACATACTTATCCAGCGTTTCCTTGGTTGGAGGCGTACCACCTTCACCCGTCCCTTCGCCACTACCGCTTCCCGATGCTTCCGCGATAGGCATGACTTTAATTTTGCCAGCGACTTTACCAGCTCCATTAATATCTACTTCTGCCTTCATACCCGCGGAGAACTTCTCCAGATCCTCCTTGGCAAAGGTAGCTGCCACAACCAGATTGGATGTATCCGCAATCGTAGCAATCGGATCATACGCTTTCACGGCTGCACCCTTCTCTACCTGCACAGCAATAACGGTGCCACCAAACGGAGCGGTCAACGTGGCTTTGCCCAGTTGTTCCTCCAGATCAGCGAGTTCCTGGCGTAGTTCTTCAAACGCAATCGTTGATTCTTCGAACTCTACCGGGTCCATCTCATCCTTCTTGCGGAGTGTTTCCTTCATTTGAACT
Organism: Paenibacillus sp. FSL R5-0701; assembly: GCF_037973995.1. Taxonomy (NCBI): domain Bacteria; kingdom Bacillati; phylum Bacillota; class Bacilli; order Caryophanales; family Paenibacillaceae; genus Paenibacillus; species Paenibacillus sp. FSL R5-0701. Next base: position 4,777,528 of record NZ_CP150230.1, read on the forward strand.
TCGGATTTGCGAATAGCCAGTTTCTTGCCACGGATCTCTTTCTCTACACTTTCCACATCGAGCACGGCCAGAAGCTGGCCTTTTTTCACTTTATCCCCTGGTTTAACATTTAACTCTTTGACATGCATGCCATCAAGCGTGAAGTACACCTTCTCTTCCCGCTGACTCATCATCTTACCGCTGCCACTTACTTTTTTCTCCAACGTTTCCGTCCGGACTTCATATTCCGGTTTCTTGGAGATCGTTGGTGGTGTGATAGGCGGAAGCACTTCTTCCTCTGTTTCTGACGGCAGCAATGAGCAGCCGGACATCGTTGCAACCATTATTGCACCAAGTACAATAAGTGCTGCGCGTTTCCCCCTCTTCGGAGCGGCCCCTTTACTTGATAAATCTGCCGTCCGCCATTTCATAAACATGGTCCGCAACCTCCAAAATAGTAGGATCGTGTGTTGTCATACATATCGTTACTTGTTCTACTTCAATAATATTGCGGAATACCGCCATAACCTGTGCGCCCATCTTGGAATCCAGTTCCGCTGTAGGCTCATCCGCAAGCAACAATCTGGGTCTGTGGGCAATCGCCTTGGCTATAGCCACCCGCTGCTGCTCTCCCCCGGACATCTCAAAAGGACGGTGCTTCACCCGTTTGGATAGTCCTACCAGATCCAGACAATGACCAACCCTGTCCTTCCATTCCGCTCGTGGCACATCCGCCATTCGCAGCGACAACTCTACATTTTCCCAAGCAGACAATAAGGGCATTAGTGCATACGCCTGAAAAATAAAACCAATCTCCTTGCGCCGCAAAGCGGTTCGCCGCCGGTCTCCCCAATCCTGAAGAGGCTGACCGGAGAACAGAATGTCTCCACTTGAAGGCTGATCCAATCCACCGAGCATATTCAGCAACGTTGTTTTGCCTGAACCTGAACGCCCCTTCAGCATGACCAGTTGTTGCGGATTCACTTCCATATCAATGCCTTTGAGCACATGGATGATGCGACTGCCTGTCTGGAAACTGCGATGTACATTACGAACTTCCAGTACAGGTCCATCATATGGAGGCAGCATATCCTTCTTTGGTTTGATCTTCTTCTGGGGTTCATCAACGGTAGTGACAGCCGTTGCAGCCACTTCATCCGAACCAATTTCATTTTCAGATAAAGATGCTTCACTTGTCGGGTGCGCAGGTTCACTTATGTATGTATTTTCCCCCGACTCCGTCGATGCCTCCAACGGTGTTTCCTCCTGTTGATGTTCATCGCCTGACTGGCTCTTGGCAGATCTCTTTCTGGAAAATAAATTCTTCATGCCATCAATCACGCTCATCCTTTCTTAAAATCCCGTTCATTTCTTCAAAAAACCTAAAATTAGAAATCTGTTCCATCCTACACTGAATTATAAACGACCGATCCCAACTAAAAGTTACAAGCTTTTTACAACGGTAGAGGGAAAAAGTTTATATTTTGATGAACAAACGAAAAAAGCATCCCAAAGTGCGGGATGCCTCTTGATATTCGATGGTTTTGCCGTTATGACAGCAAGTATTACAATTTTGATACTGTTCAGTCATGAACATTTTTTTGAGCTATCAATTATATTATTTACCAAATGAAGAAGGATCTTCACGCCAAGATTTGAGCAATTCAAAGTCACTCTCCTGAATCGTTCCCTGAGCCAAAGCCACATCCATCAGAGCCGTGTAATTGGACAACGTCTGAAGTGGAATTCCTGCGTCTTCGAATGCTTTAACACCCTTATCCAGCTGGTAGCTGAAGATCGCAAGCACGGCGAGAGGTGTTGCACCTGCTAGGCGTACGGCTTCTGCCGCTTTGATCGAACTGCCGCCTGTAGAGATCAGGTCTTCGATGACAACCACTTTTTGCCCTTCGGCAATCAGACCTTCAATCAAGTTCTTCTTACCGTGTCCTTTGGCTTTATCACGAATGTAGGCCATCGGCAGATTCAGCTTCTGGGCCACCCAGGCAGCATGCGGGATACCTGCTGTTGCCGTACCTGCAATGACTTCTGCATCCGGGTATTGGTTCCGAATAATCGTTGCAAAGGCTTCAGCGATATCATTACGAATCTCGGGATAGGACATCGTTAAACGGTTATCGCAGTATATCGGTGATTTGATGCCGGATGTCCATGTAAATGGCTGCTGCGGACGTAACGCCACGGCTTTAATTTTCAACAGTTGGGAAGCAATATGATTCGGAATCTCATTCAGTTCGATCATGCGTTCAACATCTCCTTCAAAATGGTTTCTGCCGCTTCACGCGGATTGGGAGCGCCAGTAATGGGTCTGCCTACAACAATGTAATGACTGCCTCTGGCGATGGCTTCACCTGGCGTCAAGACGCGTGTCTGATCTCCCAGACCGCTACCCGCTGGACGAATTCCTGGTGTAACGGTATGAAAAGCACTGCCACACGCTGCCCGAATTGCGGGCACTTCCAGTGGAGAAGCAACAACCCCATCGAGTCCGGCCTCTTGGGCTAGTCCTGCATAACGGACCACAGCAGCTTCCACACTTCCCGGGATGCCAATCTCGTTATTCATCGTTTCCAGACTTGTACTGGTCAGTTGGGTGACTGCAATGATCTCGGGCTTGCTAAGGGAAGGATCGGCAGCGATTGCTGCCTCAGCACCTTCACGTGCAGCGCGCATCATAAGGGCTCCACCTGCTGCATGTACATTGAACATGTCTACCCCAAGACGTGTGATACTTTCAGCACCGCCACGAACGGTGTTGGGAATGTCATGCATTTTCACATCCAGAAAAACGGAGTACCCTTTGGATTTCAGCTCCCGAATAAAGTCCGGTCCTGCTGCGTAGAACAGCTGCATGCCCACCTTCAGATAACAGGGAATGCCTTCAAGAGCTTGTACCAATGCTTTCGCTTCTTCCGCTCCAGGATAATCCAGTGCCACCATCAGACGGCCAGCCATTTCATTGAAACTCGCTTGATTCATCACCAGCGCTCCCCTCCACTTGCTCATTTTTTCCGTTTTTGCCCGATATAAAGGACATCCCGCCAGCCCGCAGGCTGACTGATGTCCTTCATCAGAGAGTTATTTATTTTACAAAGACAGGCATTGCTTCCGAAGAGAAGTTGATCGTTTGCAGCATGATCAGCAGCGCACGAATCGTATCCAATGAAGTCATACATACAATGCCGTTTTCTACCGCTTCACGACGGATACGGAATCCATCACGCTGCGGTGTTTTGCCTTTGGTGAGTGTGTTGAAGACAAAGTTTGCTTCGCCGCTGCGGATCATATCCAGAATGTTCGGCGAACCTTCACTTAATTTGTTCACAGTCGTTACTGGAATGTTCGCTGCTTCAAGCGCAGCTGCTGTTCCGCCGGTAGCCATGATTTTGTAACCCAGTCTGTAGAAACCTTCGAGCAAAGGAACCGCTTCGTCTTTGTCTTTGTCTGCTACAGTTACTACGATCGCTCCGGTTGCCGGAATTTTCATTCCTGCGCCGATGAGACCTTTGAACAACGCTTTAGCGTAATTCGGGTCACGACCCATAACCTCACCTGTAGACTTCATCTCAGGTCCGAGGGTTGGTTCTACACGACGCAGCTTCGCGAAGGAGAAGACCGGAACTTTAACAGATACATGATCCGATTCAGGCCACAGTCCATCGACATAACCAAGATCTTTCAGTTTCACACCCAGAATAGCTTGTGTTGCCAAGTTAGCCATCGGAATGTTGGTTACTTTGCTCAGGAATGGTACGGTACGGGATGAACGCGGGTTCACTTCGATAATGTACACTTGACCATCATGGATAACAAACTGGATGTTGACCAAACCTACCGTTTTCAGTTCTTTCGCAATTTTGATTGTAATCTCTACAATTTTCTCTTTCAAATCCTGGGACAGATGTTGAGGAGGATATACCGCGATGGAGTCACCAGAGTGAACCCCTGCACGCTCGATATGTTCCATGATTCCCGGAATCAATACCGTTTCACCATCACAGATGGCGTCAACCTCAACTTCTTTACCCATCATGTAACGGTCGATCAGGACCGGATGCTCCGGATTGATTTTAACCGCCTGTTCCATGTATGTCAGCAATTCAGCATCGGAGTATACAATCTCCATCGCACGACCGCCGAGTACGTAGGAAGGACGAACCAGTACCGGGTAGCCCAGACTTTGAGCTGTTTCTACTGCATCATCAACGGAAATGACCGTTTTACCTTTTGGCTGTGCAATCTCCAGACGGGAGAGCAGACGCTCGAACTTCTTGCGATCCTCCGCCTCATCGATACTTTCCAGATCCGTTCCAAGAATGGTTACACCTGCATTACGCAGTGGTGCTGCCAGGTTGATGGCCGTTTGACCACCAAATTGTACGATAACTCCTACTGGTTTCTCCTGTTCAATCACGTTCATGACATCTTCGAAGAAGAGCGGTTCAAAGTACAGGCGATCCGATGTATTAAAGTCCGTAGACACCGTCTCCGGGTTATTGTTGATAATGACTGCTTCATAGCCTGCTTTTTGCAATGCCCATACTGCGTGTACAGTAGAGTAGTCGAACTCGATCCCTTGACCGATCCGGATTGGTCCTGAACCCAGTACCACAACTTTTTTCTTGTCAGAAGGGATTACTTCATTTTCTGTCTCGTAAGTGGAGTAGTAATATGGCGTTGTGGCTTCAAACTCAGCCGCACATGTATCTACCATTTTGTACACTGGGCGCAGATTCTCTGCTTCCCGACGAGTTCTAACTTCCGCTTCAGTTGTTAATGTGCCTCCTGGTTGACCTTGCGCACGCAGTTCAGCAATGGCACGGTCTGTGAATCCAAGGCGTTTCGCTTGATACAGAATGTCGGAAGACAATTCGGATTCTTCGCGAATGCGATCTTCGAATGCGATCAGACCTTCGATTTTGTCCAGGAACCACCAGTCAATCTTGGTCAGGTCTTGCAGTTGTTGCAACGTATACCCTCTGCGGAATGCTTCGGCAATCAGGAAGATACGCTCATCATCTGCTTTGATCAGACGTTCGTTCAGGGTAGCTTCGTCCAGCGTTTCGGCATCCTTCAGGTAGAGGCGATGTACGCCAATTTCCAGGGAACGAACCGCTTTGTGGATCGACTCTTCGAATGTCCGGCCAATCGCCATGACTTCGCCTGTTGCTTTCATCTGCGTTCCCAGTTTACGGTTCGCCGAGATGAACTTGTCGAACGGCCAGCGTGGGATTTTGCTCACGATATAATCCAGTGTAGGCTCGAAGCAAGCATACGTTTGGCCTGTTACCGGGTTCACGATTTCATCCAAGGTATAACCCATGGCAATTTTGGCAGCCATTTTTGCAATCGGATAACCCGTTGCTTTGGAAGCCAGAGCTGATGAACGGCTTACCCGTGGATTTACTTCGATAACATAGTATTGGAAGCTGTGTGGGTCCAGTGCAAACTGTACGTTACATCCACCCTCGATGTTCAGGGCACGGATGATTTTCAGGGAAGCTGAACGCAGCATTTGATATTCACGGTCCGACAGGGTTTGGCTTGGTGCTACGACGATACTGTCGCCTGTGTGAACACCTACCGGGTCAAAGTTTTCCATGTTGCAGACAACGATACAGTTATCGTTTTTGTCCCGCATAACCTCATACTCGACTTCTTTCATGCCTGCAATGCTCTTCTCGACCAGACATTGCCCGATCGGGCTGTAACGAATTCCCGCTGCCACCGTCTCACGCAGCTCTTCTTCGTTCGCACAGATTCCGCCGCCTGTTCCGCCCAGTGTATAGGCTGGACGCACGATGATTGGATAACCAATCTCATTCGCAAATTCAAGTGATTCTTCAAGTGTCGTTACGATTACACTCTCTGGTACAGGTTGTTCCAATTCACGCATCAGGTCACGGAACAGATCGCGATCTTCCGCTTTCTCGATGGATGTCAGTTGCGTTCCGAGCAATTTCACATTTTCACGTTCCAGCACGCCTGCACGAGCCAGCTCTACAGCCATGTTCAGTCCTGTTTGACCACCCAGTGTTGGCAACAAGCCATCTGGACGCTCCTGACGGATGATTTGGGTTACAAAATCCAGGGTGATTGGTTCGATGTATACTTTGTCAGCCATGTTTGTATCTGTCATAATGGTCGCCGGGTTGCTGTTGATAAGTACAACTTCCACGCCTTCTTCTTTCAGAGCCTGGCAGGCTTGTGTACCGGCATAGTCAAACTCGGCCGCTTGACCGATGACGATTGGACCGGAACCAATCACCAGGATTTTTTTGAGATCTTTGTTAATCGGCATGTTATTGTGCTCCTTTCACTGCGGCTGCCAATACGGCTTGACGCGGCTTTTGCGGGTTAGTGATTTTGTGCTCGCGAATCATCTCGATGAAGCGGTCAAACAGATAACTGTTGTCGTAAGGACCCGGGGCTGCTTCAGGGTGATATTGAACCGAGAATGCCGGGAATGATTTATGTTTCAGACCTTCAATGGTCTTATCGTTATTGTTGATATGTGTAACTTCCAGGTCTGTACTCTTCACAGACTCTTCGTTTACGGTAAATCCATGGTTCTGGGATGTGATGAAGCAACGTCCGCTCTCCAGTTCTTTCACCGGGTGGTTTCCTCCGCGATGTCCAAACTTGAGTTTTTCGGTGTCTGCTCCTGCTGCAAGTGCGAACAACTGGTGACCCAGGCAGATACCGAAGATCGGGTATTCGCCAAGCAGTTCACTGATCATGTTAACTGCGTGAGGTACGTCTTTCGGGTCCCCAGGACCGTTGGACAGTTGAATGCCGTCCGGGTTCAGGCGACGAATTTCGTCTGCTGTTACATCGTGTGGAACAACAACAACGTCACAGTTACGTTTGCTGAGTTCGCGCAAGATTCCTGTTTTAGCACCATAATCCACGAGCACAATACGCTCAGCCGTTCCCGGGCTGTTGTAGACATGTTCTGTAGAAGTCATTGGCACCTGGTTACGCAGCTCGGCAATGGTGGTGTCTCCCATCATCTCCAGCAGTTCTTCCACAGGCTTCGATCCTGTTGTGAGAATTCCCTTCATTGTGCCGTGGTGACGAATCCGGCGAGTCAACATGCGTGTATCAATTTCGCTGATTCCTACGATGCCGTATTCTTTGAGCAGATTGTCTACGCTGTATTCCGCACGCCAGTTGCTTGGCGTTGGCTCATGACGACGCACAACGAAACCGTGCACGTATGGACGAATCGACTCAAAGTCATCACGCGTAATACCGTAGTTTCCGATCAGTGGATACGTCATGGTCACGATTTGACCGCAATAGGAAGGATCCGAAAGCACCTCTTGATAGCCTGTAATTCCCGTATTAAAAACGACCTCACCTGTAGTTTCACCTTCAGCACCAAATGCTTTCCCGGTGAACAGTGTGCCGTCTTCCAACAATAATCTTGCCTGTGCCTGCATCCCATTTCACTCCTCTGTGTTTATCAACGTTGAATATTTTGAGTTGAACATGCGTGACGTTACGATTGTGCGGCTCCGCGTACAGAAAACCCTTTGATCGCTGTTATCCCCGGATTACTTTTTATCATTTTTCAAATGATGTAATCCGGTGATAAAGGCGAACGCTTTGCTTCTTCGGGTCTTTTCTGTCCGCTCCGCAGTTACGTTGGAGTCCAAGTTCAAAATCATGACATTCAACTTTGCTTGTTTCGTATGTTAGACTCTCGGCATGATTTGCCTCGAGTTAGTTGAAAAGATGTTACTGGTGTAAAAAGTTATAGATTAAGTTCTAGAGTTAGAGCTAGAGTTAGATTTAAAAAAGATTTGTTGTTTTAAAAAAGTTAAGAGTTACTATTGCTGATTTAAAGATTTAAAGATATAGCGTTACTAATTTATCAATTTACTAAATTACCGTTTTATTGTTGTACAGTGTTGCTCCATACGCTTTTGCCATCCACCCATGTTTGTGTGGCCCAGCCTTTCAGCTTCCAGCCTGTGAATGGAGTGTTTCTTCCTTTGGTTGCAAACGTTGCAGGATCAACTGCTTTTTCTTCGTTCAGGTCAATCATCGTGATATCCGCTGGTGCTCCCTCTTCCAGTTTGCCTGTATCCAGTCGGAATACACGTGCCGGATCAGCTGTCATACGTTTCACCAGGAAGTCCAAGCTCCACAGTCCTGTTTCCACAAACTTCGTGTACAGCAGCGGGAAGGCTGTTTCGAATCCTACGATTCCGAACGGTGCCAGCTCCATGCCTTTGGCTTTCTCTTCTTCACTGTGTGGCGCGTGATCAGTTACGATCATATCCAACGTGCCGTCCAGCAAACCTTCGATACAAGCCTGCACATCGCGTGGTGAGCGCAGAGGCGGGTTCATTTTCCAGTTGGCGTCCATGCCCGGGATATCTTCATCCGATAACACCAGATGGTGCGGACACACCTCAGCAGTTACTTTAATGCCGATGGACTTCGCTAGACGAATCAAGCGAACCGATTGCTCTGTACTTACGTGACAGACATGGTAGTGAACTCCCGTTGCTTCTGCGAGCAGGATATCACGGCCAACGTGGATAGCTTCGGATTCATTTGGAATCCCTTTGATGCCGTGACGCTTCGAAAACTCACCTTCCGTCACATATCCACCAACAACCAGTGAGTCATCTTCACAGTGAGCGATCACGGGCATATCCATGCTTGCCGCGAGGCTCATGGCATCTTTCATCATTTGAGCGTTTTGTACGCCTACACCGTCATCTGTGAATCCAATAGCCCCAGCTTCTTTTAATGCGGCAAAATCGGTAAGTTCACGACCCAGTTCGTTTTTTGTAATGGCTGCATAAGGCAACACTTTCACCAGATCAGCTTCTTTGGCTTTATCCAATACCAGTTTCACAACTTCCGCTGTATCTGTAACTGGTCTCGTGTTCGGCATGCAAGCGATTGTTGTAAAACCACCTTGTGCTGCTGAACGGGCACCTGTCTCGATTGTCTCTTTGTGTTCGAATCCAGGTTCACGCAGATGCACGTGCATATCGATCAATCCGGGAATGACCAGTTTGCCTGATGCGTCTGTCACATGATGCGCTGACTTTTCGGCATCCAGTACAACTTGGTCTTCCAGACCAGCGATCTTTTTAATTTTACCTTCATCTATAATGATGGTTTTCCGTTCAAGTTCCCCTTGTTGGTTCAAGATGTTCGCGTTTTTTATAATCTGTAGCATAATTGTCCTCCGCTTCGGTTCTGTCCGGCTTACCAGGCAAGCCGGATGATTTTCTTTATCGTGTACTCTCATATTGCTCTATAAGAACTTCCGTACCATCAGCCTATGACCCACAGCCAGACCCTGTTACAGTTTCATCGCACGTTCCATAACCGCCATGCGGATCGGAACGCCGTTTGCCATCTGCGGGAAGATCCGCGATGCTTCACTCTCCACAACCGCGTCATCTACCTCGACATTGCGATTCACAGGAGCAGGGTGCATGATAATCGTACTTGGTTTTAGGCGTGACGCACGTTCTTCCGTCAATCCGTAGTGTTCGCGATAATCCTCAGCTGAAGTAATCAAGCCATGTTGATGACGTTCCAATTGAACACGGAGCATCATGACTACATCTGCATCCAGCGCTTCTTCAAGACCGACATAAGGAGCATGCTCTGCGAGTTCCGATGCTTGCATCGTTGGTGGTGCACAGAATCGTACATCTGCACCAAACTTTTGCAGCGCCCAGAGGTTGGAGCGTGCTACCCGACTATGCAGAATGTCACCAATAATGGAGACACGCAAGCCCTTCAGTTCGCCGAATGCTTTCCGCATTGTGTAGAGATCCAGTAGTGCCTGCGTGGGATGCTCATTGTTACCATCTCCGGCGTTAACAAGTGGTACATTCACTTTCTGAGCCAATTGTTGCAGAACGCCTGCCGGTTTTAACCGGATCACGCCTGCATCAATGCCCATCGACTCAAGTGTGCGTACCGTATCGTAGATGGACTCTCCCTTTTCCACACTGGATGCCGCTGCCGTGAAGTTCAGCACTTGTGCGCCCAAGCGTTTCTCTGCCATTTCGAACGAGAAGCGGGTACGTGTGCTGTTTTCGAAGAACATATTGGCGACGAAGCGTGATTCCAGTACTGGAACCAGTTTCTCTTTCTGGGCTTCCCAGTGAGCTGCTCTGTTCAGAATGGACTCAATTTCTCCTCGACTAAGTTCCTTCAGTCCAAGCAAGCTTCGGTCTCTCAATGCTGTCTGTGTAATCATTATGCTTGCTCCCCCCGGTTCTGAGTGATTTTGACTTCGTCCTGTCCATCCGTTTCCATGAGTGCAACTTCGATCTCCTCTGATTTGGAAGTCGGCACATTCTTGCCGATAAAATCAGGTCGGATCGGAAGTTCCCGGTGTCCGCGGTCTGCGAGTACAGCCAGCTGAATGTTCTGCGGTCTTCCACAGTCCATCAGGGCATCCATCGCTGCGCGAATCGTCCGTCCGGTATAGAGCACATCATCGAACAAAATCACTTTTTTGTTGTGGATCGAAAGTGATTCAGGTGTCATAATCAACATTTCCTTGCGATTCGCTTTATTTTCGTCCAAGCGGTCATCGCGGTAAGGAGTCACATCCAGTTCTCCCCAGGGGACTTTGGCGCCTTCGATTTCTTCAATCTTGGCGGCAATCCGTTCTGCCAGGTAAACCCCGCGTGTACGAATACCGACCAACACACAATCGTCGATTCCTTTGTTTTTCTCCAATATCTCATGGGCAATCCGTGTTAGTGCGCGGCGGATCGCCGTCTCATCCATAATGACATGTGTCTCTGTGCTCATGCGTTCAGCCTCCTCAGGATATCCCTTCAGCATCATGGCCCCGTGACGAGGAGAACAAAAAAGACTCCTTGCCGTGTTTATTGGCAAGGAGTCTCCGAACTTCAGACCGCTCTGAAGAAAGTTTACTCTCGGGGATACATCGTTTCATTTGCCGCAGCAAAAAACGATGTATCGTTCACGTTACCTTGCCAGTCTCACGGGACTGATTTAAAGGTGCTATTCATGTCGTTCATATTGCAGGACCTCACAGGGTTCTGTAATCAATATGTCCGTTTGTCTTCATGAATTATGACAGAAAGACAACCCCCTGTCAACACCTCACCATCGCAGGTGAAATCCCTCTGCTACGTTCTTCTTAGAATCAGCAGTTAGGCTGAAAAACATCCATGCACAATACATCTCATTGGTTATTCATAATTATACATCATTTCTGCATATTTATCCATAGGCAAATGAGAAATTTGATATAACCAAAATAAACCTCTGACTATACTCAAGTAGAGACAGACACTTCTTTTTAGAACAAACGGTGAGTTTTATTTAAGTAATATATGAAGACTCCGAATTAGCAACGAGTGAAATGGGTACAGTTTATAAACATGAACCCATTCATAGATGCTGCAATAATGCCGATATACATAAGATTCACAAATAAGCGACATAGAAATAAGATACGCCCTACATTTATGTACATTTAGGAGGAAGTCATGCGTCACATTTGGCACGTTTACAAAACAGACTGGTTGCATATTCTGAAGGTCCCCACAGGTATATTTCTAATTGTGGCTATTATTCTACTACCCGGGGTATATGACTGGGTCAATGTGAAATCCGTCTGGGACCCATACAGTAACACTCAAGGGATCAAAATTGCAGTGACAACCGAGGATGAGGGTGCGACTGTTGAAGGAACCAACGTTAATATCGGAGACGAACTGGTAACCAGCCTCAAACACAACGAGAAGCTGGGCTGGACTTTTGTAGATTGGACTGAGGCTAGTCGGGGGGTACAAACAGGAGAATATTATGCAAGCCTGCTCATTCCCGGAGACTTTTCGTCCAAAATTACAGGTATCGTTGACGGAAAGCTGGAACGTCCAGAGGTAATCTATACCGTTAATGAGAAAGTCAATGCCATTGCTCCTAAAATCACAGGCTCCGGTGTATCTGCCATAACAACACAAATCAATGAAAGTTTCACTGAAGCCGTCAGTGAGGCCGTTCTAACCAAGTTGAATGAAGCCGGGGTTGAGATTAATTCCCAGCTTCCAACATTGCGCAAGATGGAGAATGGCATTTTTACGCTGGAGAAAAATCTTCCGGCTATTCAAGCCGCTGGTCAAAAGGTTCTGGAAGTAGAAAAAGCCATGCCTGAGATTGTAAAAGATGCTCAAAAGATCGTTGAAATCGAGAAAAAACTGCCTGAAATCAATGAAGCAGCACAGTATGTGCTCAAGGTGCAGGAGTATTGGCCACAAATTAATGATGCGGCTTCCGAAGTGCTGGCTATTCAAGGGCGGATACCGGATATACAAAAAGCGGTAGAACGCATTCGAGAAGTGGATGAAAACTTTGGCCAGGTAGCAGATGTCATCCAAACGGCGTTGGATAAAACCAACAAAGCTCTGTCTATCGTAACGGCAGCAGAGCAAGATTTGGACAAAGTATCACAAATCGCTGGCAACGGGATTGAGCTTGCTGAGGGATTAAATCAGTTCGTGGATTCCAGTGAAGAAGTGTTTCAGACAATTGGCCCGGCGATCCGCCAAAATCTGCTGCTGGTGCAGCAGATTACTAACGCTGCAGGAGACGTATTTGCACAATTGCAACATTCGGATCTTAGTAACCTTCCTACAGCAGAAGATCTCGACCGGATTGCTTCGCGTTTAGGGATTGCGGTAAAACTCGTGGACAGTATGGCAGAACTACTGGGCAACATCAATAACTTGCTTCCAAGCCAACCACTTGCCGATAAAATTACACAACTGAACTCCATTTCAGATAAACTTCAGTTGCAAATCCGCTTGGCTAGCATCATCAGTGATGCCATGCGTCGTAATACAACTCCACCGACAGACGTCATCGCTCAGTTAAATACTCTCTCAAAGGACATCAGCAGCGGGATTGGCAATATCTTAAACACCTATGAAAGTGAAATATCGCCTGCACTTGCAGCTGGTACGGACAAGCTTAGGTCTATCCTCTCCACTTCAGCAGAAACTCTACAAGGAGCAAAAGATCGTATTCCGGATATTGCGGACATTCTTGCGTCTGCCAAAGAAGGAATTATGTTTGGGCGGACTGAGTTGACAAAAATCCAGAGCGAACTGCCCCAAATACAATCTAAGATCCATGAGATATCAGAGACACTCGCGAACAAAAGTGAAGGTTTTATCCAAGCTCTGAACACAGTGTCTTCATTAATTCGAAACGATCTGCCCAAGCTGGGAAACAAACTGAACGAAGCCGCTGACTTTGTTCGTAATGATCTGCCTAATGCCGAGAAACAGATAGGCAAGGCATCGGATTTTGTCCAGAACCAGCTTCCGGAGGTCGAAAAAGGAGTTCACAGAGTTGCCACGCTGGTACGTGATGATCTGCCAGCATTGGAAAGTGCCATCAGCAAGGCTGCTGACAAACTTCGTGAGGTCGAAGGTAATAACCAGTTTGCCGAAATCGCCAAACTTTTGCGCGGCGATATCGAAGAAGAAAGTGCCTTTCTTGCAAGTCCGGTGCAAATTAAGGAACAACAGCTTTACCCAATTCCGAATTATGGATCGGCTATGTCACCATTTTATGGCGTGCTGTCTCTGTGGGTTGGCTCAACACTGTTGATTTCTCTGCTTCGTGCCGAAGCTGAGAATCCTGGGGGTAAGTTCCGGGGATATGAGTTGTATCTTGGACGTCTCGCTACTTTTCTGACCATTGGGTTACTTCAGGCGATATGTGTCACCCTGGGTGATATCTTAATCCTGGGTACCTATGTTGCAGATAAACTGTGGTTTGTCCTGTTTGCCATGCTGGTGAGTGCCGTATTTGTCACCATAACGTACACCCTGCTGTCCGTATTTGGAAATATCGGAAAAGGGATCGCCATTATCTTCATGGTGTTCCAGTTCTCCAGCTCCGGCGGTACGTTCCCAATCAGCATGACATCACCCTTTTTCCAAGCATTGAATCCGTTCATGCCCTTCACGTATGCGATCAGTCTGCTGCGTGAGTCGGTCGGCGGCATATTGTGGTCTACTGCCATCAAGGATATTCTGTGGTTGTGTATGTTCATCGCGCTGAGTCTCATCGTTGCACTTGCTTTGAAACGCCCACTCAGCAGTCTCACCAAACGTTCAGCCGAGAATGCCAAAAAGACCAAAATTATTGCTTAACTCATGTGCTCAACACTAAATAAGATAAGGCCATTGGACTTTCCATCCAATGGCCTTATCTTATTTCATTATATGAATCGATACATTTGACTATTTGACTATTTCACTGAGCGTTCCTGTTCCAACTGATTATAGGATTGTTTGATTGTTGTTAATGTTTCTACATGGCGATAGATGTTGTTACTTACCGTAACGATGACACATAACATGATCAAGCCTATAACCAATTTTTTCCTCAATCCCGGACGAAGGCTGATGACGAAACCTCCACCCAACAGGAAAAACGCAAACAGATAATGCCCCGCATACAGGTACATATCATATTGAAATACAGCCAGACCAAAGCCCACGACGACATGAAGAAAAAAGGCAAACAGAATATATGGCACCAGGGTCCACACTTCACGTTCACGAATACCCTTAATGAAGCCCATGAATGCCAGTAGTAAAACAAAGATACCTGTCATCTGCACATAGATTGGATTGGAACGTGATAGATCCGTAACAAAGGCCGCCATGCCCGGGTCCAGTAAATGCATCTTCGGTGTCAGCATCGGATTAATGGTTAACATGTTCAATGCTTTCCAATGAACAGCGAACTGGAATGGTGTTGCATAGCTTGTTCCACCATTTTGAATGCCCAACAGCCAGTTACTAACCCAGCTGCGACCTCCAAAGGCAACATACTGAATGCCAGTTAATACGACGATGACCAGAACCGCCAGTGCCATGATGCCGATGTATTTTTTCAAATTCGCCTTATTGCGCCATGCATGCATATTGAAGAATGTGGCAGCAGCAAATGGTACGATATTGGTCGAGGTTAGTCCAAAGTTAATCGATGCAAGCAATGCGTTGGGTACATAACGTACGTCCTGACGCTCACGAGTATATTGCATGTAAACTACAGAGAGAAAGATAACGAACTGTACATACGGATACGAGTCCGGAATCAACGCAGTATACATCAGGTAGGAACTGAAACCAAACAGTAAGGCGAACAGCAACGGTACGATGGTCTGTTTATCTTCTTTTTGACTCAGGAACAGATACGCCAGCACCACCGAACCCGCATTCACCAGCGATTGCAGGATTAGAAAGAACCAGTTGCCTCCCAGAAGCTTCGCTACAGCCGCAAGGGTGACTGCGAGAAAGGAGATCAGCGGATGGATCACGGAAGAACTGTTGTCCCCATAATACATTGAAGGATCAAAGTTGAATAAATTGATTGGAAACAGCGTTGTATTAAATGGGCTATAGGCCCCAAGCATCTCTGCATTATTTTCAATGTACAGAACATACGAGCCGTTCATTAAACCATAGAACAGAGCAAATCCTGCAAACAGGTAAAAGGCTGTCCAGTTGGCTCTGCGATTATAAAATAAGTAATCTAAAAAGTTCATGCTTTCTTTTCACATCCTGATTAATTAAGTTCTAAAATACCAGTAATAGTAAGCCACCCATAATACATGCCACACCGATCCAGCGTAAAGGGCCCACTGTCTCTTTAAATACCAGTCGCGCTATGATAAGAGTCCACACATATGTTAATGCGTTCGCAGGCAACACTACAGTTAATGGAAGAAACTTCAGCAATACAATATTCAGCAACGCACCCGTTCCGTAGAATCCAAGTCCCATGGATACATGCAGACGATTGCGACTGGAAGCATAAGCTTTCAGTCCGGCCCCGCCCAGTGCACCACACAACGTCATGACAATTAATACGGCAACCATCCAGCTATCGATCAACACTGGTTAATGTCACCCCGATTCCAAGCAACACAACTGCTGCCAGCTTTTGCACCGTAATTTCTTCCCCAAGCAAAAAATACCCATAGATTAAGGCAAATACGTAGCTGGCACACATCAGAGGATAAGCAACAGAGAGTTTTTCCAGAGCAAAAGCTTTGATCATCAAAATCGCTCCAAGTCCATAACACAGAAAACCAACACCCAGGTAGATCCACTCGGTTAGTCCCCATTTCCAGAACAATTGACCCGTTGCTGTCAGAAAAGCGGAAACGAGCATCAACCATTTACCAGTATGACGCGATTTTATTTCCCCCACGTTAATGCCTCCATGTCTGGTACACGCTTGTTAATAAAGTATCGTTGACTTACAAGCTGCATGACTGGAAGGTCGGATAAAGAATCCGAGTAGGAACATGACTGGTCATAATCAATGACCATATTCTTCTCACTCAGATAAGCCTGAATTCGGCGTACTTTCTCTTCCCCTTTGCAATTGCTGCCATCAACTCTGCATGTGTAACCATTCGCATGGCGGACAAGTTCAGTTCCAATTACGTGATCCACCCACGGAAAATTATTAAAGTATTTCATATAGGCATGAGGAGATGCAGTTACCAGCAAGACATGATAACCTGCTTCTTTGCGATGTTGCATCTCTACACTGGCCTCGGCAAAAATGGACGTACGCAAACGAGTATCAAAGAAATGTTCGAGATCTTTTTCAGACATACGCTCAATTTCTTGAAAGTAGGATCGTTTGACTTGTTCAACCGTCATGAAGCCTGCCTTGAATAACACGGTATGTAATGCAATAACAGGTAATCTCCATACCTGCCACGGGTAACGGCGAACTCCGTAATGCACAAATTGAAACATGGAATCACTGCGTATGATCGTTTTATCAATATCAAAAATGGCAACTTTCGTGCTTTTCACCCTGATCCCCCTCAGCTTTTATTCAAAGATTGCAAAGATTGTAATAACACTTATCACATACAACGTAACCGTAATTAATATGGGCTTGTCCTCAAACAGCACACGATCGGGCGAACCTCCCTGGTCCTTCATGTGGATCAGATACAGGTAACGGAACATGCCGTAAATAACCAATGGAATCGTCCACATGAGATGAATGGTTCGATCTGAAGTGAATGTGAACAGGGAATAACTGATAATCGTAGCTGTCGTCACAATCGTATTGAATTGATCCAGTAACGTAATGGAGTAGTTATCCAAAACCTTACGATGTGATCCCGTATTTCCCTCAAGCAACGTAAGTTCATTTCTGCGTTTGCCAATAGCCAAAAACAACGACAACAGCATTGTACAGATCAAAAACCACGGCGTAAATGGCACATGGATCAGCACACCACCTGCAATGGCACGAAGTACAAAACCGGCTGCAATGGTCATCATATCCAGGATAACGAGATGTTTCAGCACAAATGAATATGATACATTCAACAGGAAATAGACGATACATAACACCCCGAATAGAGGGTTCATCATGAAGGCCGTTCCTACGGAAAGGATTAATAGAAGAATGCCAAACAACAAAGCATGACTCGGATTCACCTGCCCAGAAGCCATGGGACGATACTTTTTCACCGGATGCTGTCGATCCCTGTCCCGGTCTACAAAGTCATTTAAAATATACACACAGCCTGCAACGAGGCTAAATAGAATAAAACCAAGCAACGTCGCAAGAATGGTTTCAGTCCGAATCTCCTCAAAAGAGAATAGTAACGCAGCAAATAACAGCAGATTTTTGGTCCACTGTTTGGGTCTTAACAATCTGAATAATCCTGACACTGTACTACCTGTTCCTGTTGCCGGTGAGGACACCGTACTTGTTCGTGATGATAACAATTGAAATAACTCCCTTCAAAAACAACTTCTGTATATAACAAATAACGTAAAGATCTAATCATATGTTGCTTGTATAATTTTGTAAAGGGAGTAAATGAAAAAAATCTAATATGGGCATAAAAAAAGAGACCGTATCCGGTCTCTTCGTTAGTACATGATTTAACTATTGGGTACTGCGATTAAAATTCAAATTGTACGTCGCTCAGACGACGTTTGATCTCAGCAATAACACGTTTCTCTTCCTCTTCACCCTTCGCTTCAAAGGTTACGGAGAAACGAACAAAGTTACCCGCATCATCCCAAGGTACGGATGAGATCAGTTTCTCACGGATCAGGAATTGGGAGAAATCTTCGCCGGATTCGAAGCGACGTCCACCAACCACACCTTTTGGTGCTTCAACATACAGGAAGAATGAACCTTTAGGTTTTTCAGCCTGGAAGCCCAGTTCGTTCAGTGCGGCAACGAGCATGTCGTGACGACGGGAATATTTCTCTGCAATTTTTTCCGTGATCTCAGGGTGATTCAATCCATAAGCAGCAGCCTTTTGAATCGCGATGAACTGACCGGAGTCATTGTTGTCCTTCACGTCGCTGAATGCTTTGACTACAAGCGGGTTACCCGCTACAAATCCGATTCTCCAACCTGTCATGTTGTAGGACTTGGACAGAGAGTGCAGCTCTACGCCGACATCCTTCGCACCAGGTACCGAGAGGAAGCTGAACGGTTTTTTGCCATCATACGTCAATGCTGCATATGGAGCATCATGTACAACAACTACGTTGTATTTCTTCGCCCACTCCACGACTTCAGTGAAGAACTCCACTGTTGCACTTGCACCTGTTGGGTTGTTCGGATAGTTCAGGTAGAGCAACTTCGCACGTTTTGCGATGTCTTCCGGAATAGCCGTCAGATCAGGCAAGAAGTTGTTCTCTTTCGTCAATTGAATGTTGAACACTTCTCCACCCAGATACTTCGTATGTGTACCCATAACCGGGTAACCTGGAACGGTCATGATCGTCACATCACCCGGATTGATGAAGCATGAAGGCATCATCGCCAAAGCCGGTTTTGAACCAATGGAGTGCACGATCTCAGTATCTGCATCGATACCTTCTACGTTGAATACGTTTTTCAGGTAGGAAGCAGCAGCAGCTTTGAATTCAGGAATACCATTGTCAGCATAACCACGGTTCTCAGGTCTGGAAGCTTCTTCTGCAAGTGCAGCTACAATGCCTGCATCAGCCATTTCGTCCGGTTCACCTACACCAAGGTCAATCAGTTCCACATCGGGAAAATCTTTTTTGGCCGAAGCTTTGGCACGTTTGATTTTCTCGAATTTATAAATGTTCGTGTCTTTACCATAGTTGGAGCCACCGATACGGTCGGCAAAATTAGTCTGAATGTAAGTTTCTTGGTATTTATCGATACTCATAACGTTGTTCATCTCCTCATTTGACGCAAATTTCTACACTTTAATATGAAGCATTTGCGTGATCAAAGCCATGGACAAAGTATCCGAACATTTGTACTTTCTTGGAGCTGTTAACGACTGCGTAGCGAGGCGAGCACGTCTTCCATATCTTGCGGAATCGGAGCTGAAAATTCAAGGTATTCTCCCGTTGTTGGATGCACAAATCCAAGAATGGCCGCATGAAGAGCCTGTCCTTGCATTTTGATGCCTTTATTCCGTCCATAAGTTGGATCTCCTACAAGTGGGTGACCAATAAATTTCATGTGAACCCGAATCTGGTGAGTACGTCCTGTCTCCAGTTTCAATTCCAGCAAGGTGTAATCATTAATCCGCTCTGTAACGGTAAAATGCGTAACGGCATGTTTACTGTTACGTTCTGTGACCGTATACATTTTGCGGTCATTGGTATCGCGTCCAATCGGTGCATCAATGGTCCCTTGATCATGGTTAAGATGACCATGAACAAGCGCAATATACCGTCTATTCACCGTATGTTCCTTCAACTGAGCAGCCAGTGATGCATGCGCACGATCGTTCTTGGCAGCCATAATCAGGCCAGATGTATCCTTATCGATACGATGCACAATACCAGGACGCAACTCCCCATTAATACCCGAGAGGTCTTTGCAATGATACATGAGTGCATTAACGAGGGTACCCGACGTGTGTCCTGGTGCCGGATGCACCACAAGACCACGCTGTTTGTTGATCACGATCAGGTCGCTATCTTCATATACCACTTCCAGCGGAATATCTTCGGCAATGATCTCCACAGCAGCTGGTTCTGGAATCTGTAACTCAACCAGATCCCCTTCGGATAACTTGGCATTGGCTTTGACTACAGCACCATTTACCGTAACCATTCCGTCTCCGATCCACAATTGAACTTGGGAGCGAGATACGTTATCCACGGCTTCCGTAATATATTTGTCAATTCGTTCTTTTTTATGTTCAGCGGCAACGGTCCATTCCATACGTTCATTGCCATTCATTAGTTCTTCGTCGTTAATCTGTTCCTTATTCGGATTACTCATGATGTTCATTCCCTTCAATCTTCGCGGCTGCTTTTTCGCGCCGTCCTTCAAGCAACGTCTCCACAATGATCAACGCTACACCGATGCAGATTGCCGAATCGGCGATGTTAAAAATGGGAAACGTATAACTTCCAAAATTAAGCTGTACAAAATCTACAACTTCTCCGGTCAATGCCCGGTCAAGGAAGTTGCCAATTGCTCCACCAAGCACCAGACTAAGCGCCACAGGCAGCAATTTGTGCGGGGTATCTTTTACCTTTTGCAAATACCAAATCAAGGCAACGACCACAATCAACGTAACCACGATAAAGAACCAACGCTGGTCTTGCAGAATGCCAAATGCTGCCCCTGAATTACGATGTGATGTGATGACAAAGAAATTGCCGATGACCGGAATTTCTTCTCTGAGTTCCATCCGGGTTGCAATCAGATACTTGGTTCCCTGATCCAATAAAAATACGATAAAAGCGAGGATATAATACACCACGTTTGTTTGTCACTCCGTTCTTGTCTTTTCCAAACGATACCAGGCTTACGCCAGACTTGTTTATTGTAGCACAGCTGTTTGGAAATCGTCCACGACGCGCTGTATCAGCAATGCTTATGGCAAAAACGATAACATTTCCCTTCTGTAATCTTGCCCTTAATGGCACATCCTACAATAGAGTCAAAATCCGGATTCCAGCATGAAAGCAGAAAGGGGAAAATCATGTCACATTTTACTAACGAACAACTGCAATTTTTACGTTCCCAACTGATGTCCGATAAGCGCGATATTGAACATAGACTTTCGGAAAACGAGCATTATGGCCTTGGAGATTCCCTTAAACTACAGACAGGTGAATTATCACCAATTGATAACCATCCTGGTGACATAGCCACGGAGGTGTATGAACGCGAGAAAGATATTTCCCTGCTGGAACATGATGAATTCCAATTGGAACGTATCGATTCTGCACTGCACTCCATCGAAGAAGGACATTACGGTACATGTGCGGTCTGCCAGCAACCCATCCCTTATGAACGCATGGAAGCTGTTCCCTACACCAAATACTGCAAAAAACATCAACCGGAAACCGTTGTCTCTGAGAACCGTCCTGTAGAGGAAGAATTCCTTGCCCCGGCATTTGGTCGAACCAGTCTGGACGAACGTGATGACCAAAATGGCTTCGATGGCGAGGATGCCTGGCAGATCGTTGAGAGCTGGGGCACATCGAACTCACCAGCCATGGCTGAAGGGCGTGATATCGACAGCTATGATGTTATGGCGATTGAAGCCACCGATGAAGTGGAAGGCTGCGTTGAAGCGTACGAAAGCTTTGTTGCAACAGACATCTATGGTCATGACGTCTCCATCGTGCGCAATCGGCAATATCGCCAGTACCTGGAGAACCGTGAGGGCGAGGGTCTGTTAGAACCGGATATGGAGACGGATGACATGTACTAAATGCACTTTGATATCCTTCACCTTTAATCGCTTAATAGGTGTTCATATCAAGCTGACGCTGGACAATGCGCACAATATCAGCGATGTAGTCTCCAACAATGGGAAGATTGAGCGCCCCAAGTAGCTGTAAAACGTAAATGATCGTTGCTGCGAAAAAGGTAAACCCAATCGCGATCCCCACACCTCGGGCGGCTCCTGACAACAGGTTAAGTCCAATCAATTTCCATGGTCTGTTCAGCAATTCTGTGTATTGCGCTATTCGTGAACGTTCCAGTTCATTCGCCAGACGGTTCGTCAGGGTATGTAACTCTTCAATTTTGTCATGGGAATTCAGATTATCTGATGTTGATTGTTGTGAAGTGGATGCGGTTTGCTTGTCATGTTCGCTCATGTTTTGGTCAGTTCCTTTGATCAATATAGATTGACTGCACTATAGAATCATTGCCTTTTTGCCTAAAAAACAAACGAGCCCAGATACAGGGAATATGTCCCTGCCTCTGCGGCTCGTTTGTTTATGCTCTATATTCTGTCTTAATTGGATGGGACATGCTCCGAATTACGCTTCGATGTAAATACCGATCGATTTGCTTCCGGCTTCAACACGTTCCATGGACTCATTCGAGCCAAATGTAACTTCGGTTACGAGAACATTTTCACGCAACACATCATCAAACGCCTGAATAGCTTCCTGAAGGGATGCATCCACATCC